>NZ_CM166469.1:0-4800000 GCF_056856875.1 Paenibacillus sp. G34
GTGGACAGCCATACTTCTGATTTATGGCAGCAAATTTTATCAATCATACAAAACAAACTCAGCAAACCCAGCTTCGACACCTGGTTCAAAGCAACCAAGGCTACTAAGCTGAACGATCAGACTATCGTCATCTCCGCCCCAACCACGTTTGCCGTTGAATGGCTGGAGAGCCGTTACACCAAATTGGTCGGTTCGACGGTCTATGAACTGCTTGGTAAACAGGTCGATGTGAAATTTGTCATCGAGGAGAACAAACCTGTAGAACCAGACCCGCAGCTACCGGCGCCGACGCCGACAGTCGTTCAGGAAGAAGCCGTGCTCAGCATGCTGAATCCAAAATATACATTCGATACCTTTGTCATTGGGCCGGGCAACCGTTTTGCCCACGCCGCATCGCTGGCGGTCGCTGAAGCGCCCGCCAAAGCCTACAATCCTCTTTTTCTATATGGAGGCGTAGGGCTTGGCAAAACCCACTTGATGCATGCCATCGGACATTACATTTTGGAGCACAATCCGAGCAGCAAGGTTGTTTATTTGTCATCTGAGAAATTCACGAATGAGTTCATCAACTCCATCCGTGATAATCGCGGGGAAAGCTTTCGTAACAAGTACCGGAGCGTAGATATTCTGCTTATTGATGATATTCAGTTCTTAGCCGGAAAAGAATCAACACAAGAGGAATTTTTCCATACGTTTAATGCGCTGCATGAGGAACGGAAGCAGATCATCATCTCCAGCGATAGACCACCGAAGGAAATTCCAACGCTGGAGGAGCGGCTGCGCTCCCGGTTTGAGTGGGGATTAATTACGGATATTCAGCCTCCGGATCTGGAGACGCGGATTGCGATTTTGCGTAAAAAGGCGCGTGCGGAGAATCTGGATATACCGAATGAAGCGATGATGTACATCGCGAATCAGATTGATACGAACATTCGTGAGCTTGAAGGAGCTCTGATTCGTGTCGTTGCTTATTCTTCACTGACCAATCAGGACGTTAGTTCTCATCTGGCCGCTGAAGCACTGAAGGATATCATTCCTTCCAGCCGTCCCAAAATGATCACCATTCAAGACATCCAACAAAAGGTCGGCGAGTACTACAGCCTGAAGCTTGAAGACTTCAAAGCACGGAAACGGACAAAAGCGGTTGCTTTTCCAAGACAGATCGCCATGTATCTCTCTCGTGAACTGACGGACTTTTCTCTGCCCAAAATTGGGGAGGCTTTTGGAGGACGAGATCATACCACGGTCATTCATGCCCATGAAAAGATCTCTCAAGCGATCAAAAATGATCAGGATCTCTATAAAGTTATCAACAACTTAACCGAAAAAATTAAGAATCCAACCTGAACAAGTCCCAAGCCTATGCACAACGTGTACACATGTGGATAGGCTTAATTTTATGGGTTTAACCCTACTTATCCACATATTCAGTGCCCCTATTACTATTATTACTATAAAGATCTAAAGATATCTTCTCCAAAAAGCCGTTGCAAAGCACGGCCTTCGGCCTTTCGATAAACACCTTTTTCAAACCAAGTCAAAACCAAAAAACATCCCAAAAATCCACTAGGAGTGAAATCATGAAAATCAGCATAATGAAAAGCTATCTAAACGAATCCATTCAACAGGTATCCAAAGCGATCTCCAGCCGTACAACGATTCCGATTCTCAGCGGTATCAAATTCGACGTGAATCACCAAGGTGTGACGTTGACAGCAAGTGACACGGATATTTCTATTCAGTCATTTATCCCGCTTGAAGAGGGAGACAAAAGTGTTGTGCAAATAGAGCAACCGGGTAGCGTTGTACTGCCGGCCAAATTTTTCGTAGAGATCATCAAGAAGTTGCCTTCCCAGGAAGTACATATGGAGGTCAAAGAGAACTTCAATACCTTTATTTCTGCAGGTGCAACAGAGATCCAGCTGGTTGGTCTGGACCCGGAAGAGTTCCCGGTGCTGCCAAGCATCGAAGAGAATCAAACGGTATCCATTCCTGGCGATTTGCTGAAAAATATGATTAAACAGACTGTATTCTCCATTTCAACCCATGAAACGACACCCATTCTGACGGGCGTACTGTGGAGCCTGGGTGATAACGAGTTGAAATTTGTGGCAACCGACCGCCACCGTCTTGCTACACGTTCGGCAATGCTGGATAATGCAGAGGGTATCCGTTTCAACAACGTCGTGATCTCTGGTAAAACGCTAAACGAACTTAGCAAAATTGTTCCGGATCAGAATACACTTGTGGATATCGTTGTCGCAGACAATCAGGTACTGTTCAAAATTGACCGCGTATTGTTCTATTCCCGTATATTGGACGGAACATATCCGGATACTTCTAGAATTATTCCAACGGCATACAAAACAGAACTAGTTTTGGACACTAAAAAATTAAGTGAATCGATTGACCGGGCTTATTTGCTGTCGCGTGAGGAAAAAACAAACATTGTGCGCATGCAGACGATGGACTCCGGCACGATTGAAATATCCTCCAGCTCCTCCGAGCTTGGTAAAGTTAGAGAAGAGATTGAACCAGCCGAATTTACGGGTGATCCACTCAAAATCTCGTTTAACTCGAAATACATGCTGGATGTGCTGAAAGTGGTGGAAAGTGAGCAACTGATGATTGCCTTTACCGGTGTCATGAGTCCGATTATCCTGAAACCGCTGGATGACAGCCAAAGCTTATACGTCATCCTGCCTTACCGGACGACCAACTAACGAAAGGAAGATCACGATGAAGCAAGTATCGATTCGTACGGAATATATTAAGCTTGACCAATTTTTGAAACTGGCCGACTGCATCCCTACCGGAGGCATGGCGAAAGCCATCCTGCAAGAAGGGCTTGTACGTGTGAATAAAGAGTCTGAGGAACGTCGTGGACGGAAGTTATACCCTGGGGATATCGTTGAGGTGGACGGAGAGGGCACGTTTGAAGTGGTTGCAGAGTAGAAAACCAAGGTGCAATCCTGCTGCCTCCTGACGGACGGGATAAAAGGGAGGTTACCGCGTGTTTGTAAACAGCATAGAGCTGCAGCAATTCCGCAATTATGAACATCTGAAGCTGGAGTCGTTTGGTCCTGTCAATCTGTTGATTGGGCAAAATGCTCAAGGAAAGACCAATCTGGCTGAGGCTATTTTTGTGCTTGCACTCACCAAGAGTCACCGCACCTCCCGTGATAAGGAACTGATTCGATTTGGCGAAGACCGGTCAAGGTTAACTGCAGAGGTCGACAAGAAATACGGAGCGGTCAAGCTGGAGCTGTCCTTGTCACAACAAGGCAAAAAAGCAAAGATTAACGGTCTGGAACAGCGGAAGTTAAGCGATTTTGTCGGATCACTCAATGTGGTGATGTTTGCACCCGAGGATCTGGAGATTGTCAAAGGCACACCGGGGGTTCGCCGCCGGTTCCTTGACATGGAAATCGGTCAGGTGGCCCCGGGCTATCTATATCACCTGCAACAGTATCAAAAAGTGCTGGTGCAGCGGAATAACCTGCTCAAGCAATTATGGGGAAAAGGAGATTCAGCCCAAGCAATGCTGGAGATCTGGAATGAACAGCTGGCTGAGCACGGTGTTAAAATCGTCAAAAAAAGGAAACAATTCATAAAGAAACTGCAAAAGTGGGCAGAAACCATCCATCAGGGGATCACCGGAGGTGGAGAAGTCCTGCGTCTAGCCTACCTTCCCTCCTTCAGTGAAGCTGCTGAAGAAGATGAAGCTGTCTTAATCGAGCAATTTATGATAAAATTATCACAAATGAAAGAGCAGGAGATTCGCCGAGGCACAACGCTGAGTGGGCCGCATCGGGATGACCTGTCCTTTTTCATTAACGAACGGGAAGTACAAACGTATGGCTCTCAGGGGCAGCAACGCACAACGGCGTTGTCTCTTAAGCTTGCAGAAATCGAACTGATTCATGAAGAGATCGGTGAATATCCGGTTCTGTTGCTGGATGACGTATTATCCGAACTTGATCCTTTTCGTCAGACCCAGCTGATCGAAACATTCCAAAGCAAGGTACAGACTTTTATTACGGCTACGGGAATTGAGAGCCTGAACGTTGACAAGCTTAAAGATGCTAGTATCTATCACGTTCATGCCGGACAGGTGGAACGCTAAGGGGTGAGGGCTTATGTACATTCATCTGGGCGGTGAAAAAATCATCCGTTCTTCTGAGTTGGTCGCTATTTTTGATATATCGATTGAGAAATCCTCAAAAATATCTAAGCAGTATGTTACACATGCCGAACAGGAAAAAACGGTCGAACATATCGGCGAAGAGGAAGCGAAGTCCATCGTGGTGACGAAAAACATTGTGTATTACTCACCAATTTCCTCTGCCACGCTCAAGAAGCGTGCGCACCATTTTCCTGATCTATAGCGGATATTCAAGAGAGAATTTCTGTGTCTGCTAATATTCTTAAGTTAACGCATATTCAAGATATTGAATCTATAGAAGTAGGTGAAAGGCATGTCTATGAATCAACCGTCATATGATGCGAATGAAATTCAGGTCCTTGAAGGACTGGAAGCCGTACGTAAACGTCCGGGGATGTACATCGGTTCCACCAGTGCCAAAGGTCTGCATCATCTGGTCTGGGAAGTAGTGGACAACAGTATCGATGAAGCGCTGGCGGGTTACTGTGATCATATTGAGATCAGTATCCATGAAGACAACAGCGTAACCGTTGTGGATAATGGACGGGGTATTCCGGTTGGCGAACATGCCAAAATGAAACGGCCAGCTCTGGAAGTCGTTATGACTGTTCTCCATGCAGGGGGTAAATTCGGCGGAGGCGGATATAAGGTATCCGGTGGTTTGCACGGTGTAGGTGTATCCGTTGTTAACGCGCTTTCTGAAAAAGTAGTCGTGACTGTAAAAAGGGATGGTCATATCCATCAGCAGGAATACCGCCGTGGTGCTCCGCAATATGATCTAAAAGTCATTGGCACAACCGACGAAACGGGAACAACGGTGACGTTCCATCCCGATCCGGAAATTTTTACAGAAACAACCGTATACGATTATGAAACGCTGCTTACCCGTGTCCGGGAGCTTGCCTTCCTCAACAAAGGAATCGGCCTGACTCTGACAGATGAGCGTACAGGTGTAACCAACTCCTTCATGTACGAAGGCGGGATCATTGAGTATGTATCCTTCTTGAATCAAAAGCGTGAAGTGCTGCATGAGAATCCGATCTATGTTGAAGGTTCGCGGGATAACATTCAGGTGGAGGTTGCGCTGCAATACAATGACAACTATACCGAGAATATTTATTCCTTTGCCAACAATATCAACACCCATGAAGGCGGAACCCACGAATCCGGTTTTAAGAGTGCACTTACACGAATTATTAATGACTACGCCCGTAAAGCGGGTGTAATCAAAGATAGTACTGGTAATCTGTCTGGTGATGATGTGCGTGAAGGATTGACGGCCATTATTTCGGTCAAAATTCCTGAGCCGCAATTTGAAGGACAGACGAAGACAAAGCTGGGGAACAGTGAAGTACGTGGTATTGTGGAATCTTTGTTTGCAGAGAAGCTTCAGGAGTTCCTCGAGGAGAATCCTTCCGTATCCCGTCGTATTTTGGAGAAAGGTTTGCAGGCGGCTCGTGCTCGTGAAGCGGCTCGTAAAGCTCGTGAACTGACACGCCGTAAAGGTGCGCTTGAAGTCAGCTCTCTGCCGGGTAAGTTGGCGGACTGTTCATCCAAAGATGCGTCCATCAGTGAATTGTACATCGTCGAAGGGGACTCTGCTGGCGGTTCGGCCAAACAGGGTCGTGACCGTCACTTCCAGGCAATTTTGCCGCTTCGTGGTAAGATTCTGAACGTGGAAAAGGCACGCCTTGACCGTATTCTGGGCAATGCTGAGATACGCGCGATCATCACAGCGATGGGAACAGGGATCGGCGATGATTTTGATATTGCCAAAGCCCGTTATCACAAAATCATTCTGATGACTGATGCCGATGTCGATGGTGCCCACATTCGGACACTATTGCTGACATTCTTGTATCGTTACATGCGCAAAATCATTGAGGCCGGTTATGTATATATTGCACAGCCGCCACTGTTCAAGATTGAGCGTAACAAAGTTATCCGTTATGCAGGCTCCGAGAAAGAGCGTGATGAGATTATTGCATCCCTTGGTGAAAACGCCAAGTTCAACATTCAGCGGTATAAAGGTCTGGGCGAGATGAATGCGGGACAGCTGTGGGAAACCACGATGGACCCAGAAAGCCGGACAATGTTGCAAGTATCGATCAGCGATGCGATGCTCGCAGATGCTATGTTTGACACCTTGATGGGAGATAACGTCGAACCTCGCCGTGACTTCATTCAGGAAAATGCAAAATACGTGAAAAACCTCGATATTTAATGAGTTGCGAAGAGGCGCCTGTGAGGGCGCCTTTTTTATATTATGAGTGCTCTGTCCTACTGGTGTGACCTATTCATCTGGCAGGCCAGCGTTTGATGGCGGAAGCATGCGCTTTAGAAGCTTTGGATATTGTCTTTTTTGTTTTACCTTTTTTGGAGGGCAAGCGTCCGTAGGCAATGGCATAACGTTTGATTTTGCGGTAAGCCTCCTTATCGGGAAGCAGACCGAAGGCATAGATGCCAGGTAGTGTGTTGACCTCTAGAATCCAAGGACGACCGTAATCATCTAGTGCAATATCGATCCCGATTTCTTTGAGTCTAGGAAAAGAGCTTTGCAACTGGACCGCGGTATGGATACCAAGTCGGTACAATTCATGCTCGAGCTTTTTGTATCCGTCCTTTTGTAGTTGCGGGAGTACAAGTTCTTCAAAGGTAGCCAGACGCCCGCCTCCGTGGATATTGGTAATAATTTTTCCTGGTGCTGCAACCCGTCCGAGAATACCTGTCGTTTCCCAACTATGTCGCGGATTTTTCTGGGTTAATACACGCAAGTCAAAAGGTAATCCTTCATGTGTCATGAGTGGGATGCCTTGTTGGATGATGTAGTCACGCTTCTGAATGCGTTCATTCAATGCGTTCTCAAGTTCACTTAAAGAATGAAAGACTCGTTCTTCTGTTCCGTGTTGGAGATGATAAGTTGTAAGCTCAATCATGGCTGAAAGAGCAGGTTCTGAATCTTTTATCTCTGTTTCTGTTACTGTTGCTTCATCGGTCCCCTCATCGTTTATTGCATCGGTTGATGTATCTTCAGCCAGAGGGGAGGGCAGCATGGTTCGGGTTGTTTTCACACGCATTACCCCGTTACCGTAGGTTCCCCGGTCCGGTTTAATATAATTTGCCGGGAATAATTCGGTCATTCGTTCCAGTGTTTGCGGACTATATTTTCGGGTCACAGGTATATATTGACTGACATGACGACTGCGCTGCAAAATGGCTGTTTTGGTCCATTTGCTGGAGACACGCTGGATACCCAATATGCATCGGTCCTTTCTTGTTTTGGTCGGTTGGTCTGAGGGGCAGCATGCAGAAAATCAAAGGACAAGAGACGATTTCAGTGGTATAATAGAGGAATATGGCGATTTGTGCTGTCAGCCGCTATAATTGTGGTTTGGTTGCCCAGTGGGAACGGCTCTAGCCTTGATTGGACAGTACATATGCCGCTTTTCTAGCATTGTATGTGCAATTGCAGAGGAAGGCAGGGCGAATCCCCAGACACGCTCAAGTTCCTGGAAGAAAGGCTATTGCCCAGTGGACGTTTAATTGTGTAACTTTTGTGAAAGTAATATAATAAAGAGTAGCGTTCTTGTGCGGTTTTAGCCTTGTTAGGCTTTTCACATATATTAATTTTTTTGAAGTGATTGATTTGGAACGTTTGTTGAAGGACAAGAAGGAGGTCCAGCATGGCGGAAGAAATGAACTCGCAGATTAAAGATCGGGATATTGGCGTCGAGATGCGCGAATCGTTTATGGATTATGCGATGAGCATCATTGTGAGCCGTGCCCTGCCTGATGTGCGTGACGGATTGAAGCCGGTTCACCGGCGCATTCTGTATGCAATGTCGGAGCTTGGCATGACACCTGATAAACCACATAAAAAATCAGCCAGAATCGTTGGCGAAGTTATCGGTAAGTATCACCCACATGGTGACTCTGCTGTATATGAGACGATGGTACGGATGGCACAGGACTTCTCCCTGCGTTACATGCATGTAGATGGACACGGTAACTTTGGTTCAGTCGATGGTGACATGGCTGCAGCGATGCGTTATACGGAAGCACGTTTATCCAAGATTGCGATGGAGATGCTCAGAGATATCAACAAGGACACCATTGACTTCCAACCAAACTATGATGGCGAAGAAAATGAACCAATTGTCCTTCCTGCTCGTTTTCCTAACTTGCTAGTTAACGGTGTCGGCGGGATCGCCGTAGGTATGGCCACCAATATTCCTCCTCATAATCTGGGAGAGGTTATTGACGGCGTACAGGCCATGATCAAAAACCCGGATATTACATCCATGGAACTGATGGAGTATATCCAAGGGCCTGACTTCCCTACATCCGGTTATATTCTTGGACGTTCAGGTATTCGTCAAGCTTACCAGACTGGACGCGGATCCGTAACGATGCGTGCCAGAACCAATATCGAAGAGAACAACAACAAAGCTCGTATCGTCGTGACAGAGCTTCCGTACCAGGTGAACAAAGCAAGACTCGTAGAGAAAATTGCTGAGCTGGTACGTGACAAAAAGATCGATGGCATTACCGACCTGCGTGATGAATCGGACCGTAACGGTATGCGGATTGTGATAGAGCTTCGCAGGGACGTTAACCCTGGCGTTGTACTGAACAATTTGTACAAGCATACTTCGATGCAGTCTACGTTCGGGATCAACATGCTGGCGATCGTGAATAAAGAACCGAAGATTCTGAATCTGCGTGAAGTGCTCTATCACTATTTGCAACACCAGATCGAGGTTATTCGTCGTCGTACACAATTCGAACTGAGAAAAGCGGAAGCTCGTGCTCACATTCTGGAAGGTTTGCGTATTGCACTCGATCACATCGACGAGATTATTACGTTGATCCGTTCATCCAGTAATACAGATGCTGCTAGAGAAGGTTTGATTGAGCGTTTCTCACTCAGCCATGACCAGGCTCAGGCGATTCTGGATATGCGTCTGCAACGTCTCACAGGTTTGGAACGTGAACGTATCGAGAACGAGTACAACGAATTGATGGTCAAAATCCGCGAGTATCGTGAAATCTTGGCTAATGAGCATCTTGTACTAGAGATCATTAGCACAGAGCTACAAGAGATTCGTGAGCGTTTTGGTGACGATCGTCGTACTGAGATCACGGTTGGGGAAGAGAGCATTCTGGATGAGGATCTGATTCCACGCGAAGAAGTCATCATCACGATTACCCATACAGGTTACGTTAAACGTCTGCCTGTATCTACCTACCGTAGTCAAAAACGCGGAGGACGTGGTGTTGTAGGGATGGACACGAAGGATACCGACTTTGTCGAGCATCTTTTCGTAACCAACTCTCACAATTACCTGATGTTCTTTACGGACAAAGGTAAGGTATACCGGTTGAAAGCTTACGAGATTCCAGAGCTTGGGCGTACAGCACGGGGAACTCCGATTATCAATCTGATTCAGATTGAGCAGGGTGAGTCCGTCAATGCGGTTATTCCGGTACAGGAATTCGAGAGCGACAAGTATCTCTTCTTTGCGACACGTCAGGGTGTAGTAAAGAAAACGCCACTTGAAGATTACACGAACATTCGCAAAGGGGGTCTCATCGGGATTTCCTTGCGTGATGATGACAGCCTGATTGATGTGAAGCTGACGGACGGGCAGCAAGAGATTATCATGGGTACAGCTCATGGGATGTCCATTCGTTTCTCCGAAGGTAATGTACGTTCTATGGGACGTAGTGCTACCGGGGTTAAAGGTATCACACTCGATGACCAGGATGCAGTTATCGGTATGGATGTTGTGGATGCTGAACTGGATGTTTTGATCGTTACAGCCAAAGGTTACGGCAAACGTACACCAGTTAGCGACTATCGGATGCAAACCCGGGGTGGTAAAGGGATCAAGACCATTAATGTTACTGAGAAAAACGGTGCTGTTGTTAGCCTCAAAATGGTTAAAACAGAAGAGGATCTCATGATCATTACGTCCAGTGGTACATTGATTCGGATGAGCATGGATGGCATCTCGACCATGGGTCGATACACACAGGGTGTGAAGCTGATTCATATCCGTGAGGACGATGCCGTGGCTACGGTTAGCCGAATTGATAAAAATGAAGAAGAACCAGATGAAGATAACGATGAAGCAACAGAATCCGGGGCAACCTCCGATACAGAGTTAAATCCGGAAGAAGGCATGACATCGGAGTCGGAAGATGATGTTTCTGGTGAAGATTCAGGTTCAGAACAATAACATAAACATCTTGTTATCGAATCGTTAATACGATGGAAACAGGATACGGAAGGCTCCCTTTAAGGGGGCCTTTTTGATATGTATAGATGAAATGATGGGGGCTTCAAAATCTAGGATGTACAGCCTGTTTTCTGAGTAATATAATGGGAAATAACATGAGAAACCGGGACTATGGTCTTGTATTGTCATCATCTTAAATAGAGTAGAACGATGAGTGAGGGGAATCTATATGGGATTAATCACCCTGTCAGAAGTCAAACCAGGACTGAAATTAGGAAGTGATGTGCATACATTGCGTGGCAATGTGTTGCTTCAAAAGGGGAAAATCATTTTACCTAAAGACATGGAAGTCCTCAGGGCTTTTATGATTCATCAGGTAGATATTGAACAAGAAAGAACAGGAACGGGCAGTACAACCTCCAAGGGGGCATCTGGATTGACTGGAGCCACAGGGACAGCCGTTGCAGAGAAAAGCGTGGATCGGACAAGCACGATAGTCTCAACAACGGTTAGTACCCTTCAGGAAGAGTACGAGAAAATGGTCGCGTTAACTAAAAATGCCTTCCTTTCGTCTTTGGCAGCAGAATTGCCTGTATATGAGTTGCGGACGCAGCTTGAGGTTTTGTTTGTATATCTAAAACAATATAATGTACTCACCTTCAGCCCCCGCAACATGAAAGAACATGACTATGTGTATCATCATGCTGTGCTGAGTGCAATTACTTCGTATCAATTGGCTCAATGGGTGGAACTCCCCTCCAAGGATTGGATGCAGGTCGCTTTTGCAGGATTGTTCCATGATATCGGCAATAATAAGGTTGATCCGCAGATTCTTCATAAGCCCTCTTCTCTGACCATTGCCGAGCAGGAGGAGATCCGGCATCATACGAAGTATGGGTACCAAATTCTTAAACAGGCTAAGGCCATTAATGAGGGAGCCAGACTCGCAGCACTGCAGCATCATGAAAAAGTGGATGGTTCGGGATATCCGCTACGGCTTACTGGAACACAGATTCACATCTATGCCAAAATCGTAGCGATTGCAGATATTTTCCACGCAATGACATTGGAAAAGATTTATCGAAAAGCCCAGTCTCCGTATCTGGTATTGGAGCAAATTCAAAGTGAGGCGTTTGGCAAACTGGATCCTTCTATTGTGAATATATTTATACAGCGCTCCACACAGATTCATAACGGAATTCGAGTAAAACTAAGTAATAACCAGATTGGAGAAATTATTTTCTCGGATCGAGATCATCCTACACGACCGATGGTATCTGTAGAAGGGACGATTATTAACCTGATGCAGCAAAGACAGCTATACATTCAGGAAGTAATGGGTTAGAGTCGAATTTATTGTATTAAGTAAAGACCTTCTCGCGATGAGAGGGTCTTTGTTAGTTTAAGAAGCAGTCATCAAGGATATAAGTGATATACATTGGTGAGTGAAGTTGTGATGTATTGAAGTATATTAACTTTTATAAAAAAAAGCTTGCATGCGAAAATCATACATGGTATATTCTAATTCCGGCCAAGAAAACACAGTTTACACGGTGCGGCAAGCGAAATACAAGCTTCGAAAGAAACTTAAAAAAAGAGCTTGCAAAGTTGGTTCGGAAATGGTATGATATAAAAGTTACTGAAACTAATGAGTAACAGTGACTAAACAAGTTTGATCTTTGAAAACTGAACAACGAGTGAGTATTGATCTTGCTTGCAAGATCAAAATTGAGATTTTTAATCTCGTCAGATTCAAAATGAGCTTATCGCTCTTTTCAATACTTTATTGGAGAGTTTGATCCTGGCTCAGGACGAACGCTGGCGGCATGCCTAATACATGCAAGTCGAGCGGAGTTGATGGAAAGCTTGCTTTCCTGATACTTAGCGGCGGACGGGTGAGTAACACGTAGGCAACCTGCCCTCAAGCTTGGGACAACTACCGGAAACGGTAGCTAATACCGAATACTTGTTTTCTTCGCCTGAAGAGAACTGGAAAGACGGAGCAATCTGTCACTTGGGGATGGGCCTGCGGCGCATTAGCTAGTTGGTGAGGTAACGGCTCACCAAGGCGACGATGCGTAGCCGACCTGAGAGGGTGATCGGCCACACTGGGACTGAGACACGGCCCAGACTCCTACGGGAGGCAGCAGTAGGGAATCTTCCGCAATGGGCGAAAGCCTGACGGAGCAATGCCGCGTGAGTGATGAAGGTTTTCGGATCGTAAAGCTCTGTTGCCAGGGAAGAACGCTTGGGAGAGTAACTGCTCTCAAGGTGACGGTACCTGAGAAGAAAGCCCCGGCTAACTACGTGCCAGCAGCCGCGGTAATACGTAGGGGGCAAGCGTTGTCCGGAATTATTGGGCGTAAAGCGCGCGCAGGCGGTCATGTAAGTCTGGTGTTTAATCCCGGGGCTCAACCCCGGATCGCACTGGAAACTGCGTGACTTGAGTGCAGAAGAGGAGAGTGGAATTCCACGTGTAGCGGTGAAATGCGTAGAGATGTGGAGGAACACCAGTGGCGAAGGCGACTCTCTGGGCTGTAACTGACGCTGAGGCGCGAAAGCGTGGGGAGCAAACAGGATTAGATACCCTGGTAGTCCACGCCGTAAACGATGAGTGCTAGGTGTTAGGGGTTTCGATACCCTTGGTGCCGAAGTTAACACATTAAGCACTCCGCCTGGGGAGTACGGTCGCAAGACTGAAACTCAAAGGAATTGACGGGGACCCGCACAAGCAGTGGAGTATGTGGTTTAATTCGAAGCAACGCGAAGAACCTTACCAGGTCTTGACATCCAACTAACGAGGTAGAGATACGTTAGGTGCCCTTCGGGGAAAGTTGAGACAGGTGGTGCATGGTTGTCGTCAGCTCGTGTCGTGAGATGTTGGGTTAAGTCCCGCAACGAGCGCAACCCTTATATTTAGTTGCCAGCACTTCGGGTGGGCACTCTAGATAGACTGCCGGTGACAAACCGGAGGAAGGTGGGGATGACGTCAAATCATCATGCCCCTTATGACCTGGGCTACACACGTACTACAATGGCCGGTACAACGGGCTGCGAAATCGCGAGATGGAGCTAATCCCAGCAAAGCCGGTCTCAGTTCGGATTGCAGGCTGCAACTCGCCTGCATGAAGTCGGAATTGCTAGTAATCGCGGATCAGCATGCCGCGGTGAATACGTTCCCGGGTCTTGTACACACCGCCCGTCACACCACGAGAGTTTATAACACCCGAAGTCGGTGGGGTAACCGCAAGGAGCCAGCCGCCGAAGGTGGGATAGATGATTGGGGTGAAGTCGTAACAAGGTAGCCGTATCGGAAGGTGCGGCTGGATCACCTCCTTTCTATGGAGAATCGTCTTCTGCAACGAAGACATTCAAATTTTAAATCTAGCCAGGTCGGCTAGTTACTCACTCGTTGCTCAGTTTTGAGAGCTCAAACTCTCAAACCAACTCGTTGATTCGACCGACACATCCGTGAACGGCCCGAACCAAACGATTTGTTCTTTGAAAACTAGATATCGAAACGAAACAAACGCGAATTAGAACATTCCTTTTTAGCTGAACTTGTGTTCAACAAGTTTCAATAAAAACGGTAGATTGCTGGAGCGAGTGATCGAAATGGAGCGACTTTTGGCTTTGGACGTAGTCCAAAACAAGGGAAGCGACAGCTCGAACACGAGCGACCTGGTTAAGCTACTAAGAGCACACGGAGGATGCCTAGGCGCTAGGAGCCGATGAAGGACGTGGCGAACAACGAAACTGCCTCGGGGAGCTGTAAGCAAGCTTTGATCCGGGGATGTCCGAATGGGGAAACCCAGCTGGGGTAATTTCCAGTTACTCATAACTGAATACATAGGTTATGTAGAGGCATACCAGGGGAACTGAAACATCTAAGTACCCTGAGGAAGAGAAAACAATAGTGATTCCGTCAGTAGCGGCGAGCGAACGCGGAGAAGCCCAAACCAGAGAGCTTGCTCTTTGGGGTTGTGGGACGTCTCACATGGAGTTACAAAGGAACCGATTAAGCGAAGAGGTCTGGAAAGGCCCGCCAAAGAAGGTAAAAGCCCTGTAATTGAAAGTCTGTTCCCTCCGAGACGGATCCCGAGTAGTGCGGGGCACGTGAAACCCCGTATGAATCCGGCAGGACCATCTGCCAAGGCTAAATACTTCCTAGCGACCGATAGTGAAGCAGTACCGTGAGGGAAAGGTGAAAAGCACCCCGGAAGGGGAGTGAAATAGAACCTGAAACCGTGTGCTTACAAAAAGTCAGAGCCCATTTTAGGGGTGATGGCGTGCCTTTTGTAGAATGAACCGGCGAGTTACGTTCCCGTGCAAGGTTAAGGTGAAGAGCCGGAGCCGCAGCGAAAGCGAGTCTGAATAGGGCGACATAGTACGTGGACGTAGACCCGAAACCGGGTGATCTACCCCTGTCCAGGGTGAAGGTGCGGTAACACGCACTGGAGGCCCGAACCCACGCATGTTGAAAAATGCGGGGATGAGGTGGGGGTAGCGGAGAAATTCCAATCGAACTCGGAGATAGCTGGTTCTCCCCGAAATAGCTTTAGGGCTAGCCTCGGAAAACAGAGTCGTGGAGGTAGAGCACTGATTGGGTGCGGGGCCCGCAAGGGTTACCAAGCTCAGTCAAACTCCGAATGCCATAGACTTACTTCCGGGAGTCAGACAGTGAGTGCTAAGATCCATTGTCAAAAGGGAAACAGCCCAGACCATCAGCTAAGGTCCCCAAGTGTGTGTTAAGTGGGAAAGGATGTGGAGTTGCACAGACAACCAGGATGTTGGCTTAGAAGCAGCCACCATTGAAAGAGTGCGTAATAGCTCACTGGTCGAGTGACTCTGCGCCGAAAATGTAACGGGGCTAAACACACCACCGAAGCTATGGCTTGATGCTTGCATCAGGGGTAGGGGAGCGTTGTATAAGGGTTGAAGGTGTACCGTAAGGAGCGCTGGACATTATACAAGTGAGAATGCCGGTATGAGTAACGAAAAGATCAGTGAGAATCTGATCCGCCGAAAGCCTAAGGGTTCCTGAGGAAGGCTCGTCCGCTCAGGGTAAGTCGGGACCTAAGGCGAGGCCGAAAGGCGTAGTCGAAGGACAACAGGTCGAAATTCCTGTACCACCGTAAATCGTTACGAGCGATGGGGGGACGCAGTAGGGTAGTGACGCAGGCTGATGGATGCCTGTCCAAGCAGTGAGGCTGATGTGTAGGCAAATCCGCACATCGTAAGGCTGAGCTGTGATGGGGAGTGAAAATTACAGTAGCGAAGGTCATGATCTCACACTGCCAAGAAAAGCCTCTAGCCAGATGAAGGTGCCCGTACCGCAAACCGACACAGGTAGGCGAGAAGAGAATTCTAAGGCGCGCGGAAGAACTCTCGTTAAGGAACTCGGCAAAATGACCCCGTAACTTCGGGAGAAGGGGTGCCTCGGTAGTGTGAATAGCACGAGGGGGCCGCAGTGAAAAGGCCCAAGCGACTGTTTAGCAAAAACACAGGTCTGTGCGAAGCCGTAAGGCGAAGTATACGGGCTGACGCCTGCCCGGTGCTGGAAGGTTAAGGGGAGTGGTTAGGAGTAATCCGAAGCTGTGAACCGAAGCCCCAGTAAACGGCGGCCGTAACTATAACGGTCCTAAGGTAGCGAAATTCCTTGTCAGGTAAATTCTGACCCGCACGAATGGCGTAACGACTTGGGCGCTGTCTCAACGAGAGATCCGGTGAAATTTTAATACCTGTGAAGATGCAGGTTACCCGCGACAAGACGGAAAGACCCCATGGAGCTTTACTGCAGCTTGATATTGAATTTGGGTACGATCTGTACAGGATAGGTGGGAGCCTTCGAAGCGTGAGCGCCAGCTTGCGTGGAGGCACCGTTGGGATACCACCCTGATCGTATCTAGGTTCTAACCTGGTGCCCTTAGCGGGTACGGGGACAGTGTCAGGTGGGCAGTTTGACTGGGGCGGTCGCCTCCTAAAGAGTAACGGAGGCGCCCAAAGGTTCCCTCAGAATGGTTGGAAATCATTCGAAGAGTGCAAAGGCATAAGGGAGCTTGACTGCGAGACCTACAAGTCGAGCAGGGACGAAAGTCGGGCTTAGTGATCCGGTGGTACCGCATGGAAGGGCCATCGCTCAACGGATAAAAGCTACCCTGGGGATAACAGGCTTATCTCCCCCAAGAGTCCACATCGACGGGGAGGTTTGGCACCTCGATGTCGGCTCATCGCATCCTGGGGCTGAAGTAGGTCCCAAGGGTTGGGCTGTTCGCCCATTAAAGCGGTACGCGAGCTGGGTTCAGAACGTCGTGAGACAGTTCGGTCCCTATCTGTCGTGGGCGTAGGAAATTTGAGAGGAGCTGTCCTTAGTACGAGAGGACCGGGATGGACGTACCGCTGGTGTACCAGTTGTTCCGCCAGGAGCACCGCTGGGTAGCTATGTACGGACGGGATAAGCGCTGAAAGCATCTAAGCGTGAAGCCCCCCTCAAGATGAGATTTCCCAGTATGTAAGACCCCTTGAAGACGACGAGGTAGATAGGCTGGGGGTGGAAGTGCAGTAATGCATGGAGCTGACCAGTACTAATCGGTCGAGGGCTTATCCAATAGCAAGTTTTAGTCGCGTACGTTCCGTTTCGAATCTAGTTTTCAGAGAACAACAACTCTGAATGAAGTGAAAATGGGTACATCACCGAGTGTGTGTATGATTTTCAGTTCTGAATGAATGGAAGAAGCATTGCTTCGACCAATCGCGTTTGGTGGCGATGGCGGAGGGGTTCCACACGTACCCATCCCGAACACGACCGTTAAGCCCTCTAGCGCCGATGGTACTTGGACCGCAGGGTCCTGGGAGAGTAGGACGCCGCCAAGCAAAGAACCACTGCCGATGCAATTCGGTGGTGGTTTTTATTTTGTTGTTCATAAAAAAATATAAAAATAGCTCTAATGCAGGTATAAAGCTCTGACATCTTCGTTATGGGAAGGTAACATTTTTGTTACGGATGACAGAGATAAAACCAGTATAATAGGACTATGTTAAATATGCTAAAAGTACCTGACCGAAGAGCTGGATTGTGCAGCTGTGAAAAGGAGGGTGTGTGTGTTAAGTTGGCGGAGATGGGGACTTCATTCGTTTTTGTTGCTTTGTCTAGCATTCGTCCTTGCAGGATGTGGTGAAGCTTCAGGTTCTATGTGGATCTCATATGAAGGTGCAGTTAATGAAAAGAGTTTTCCTGTACCAAAAGTAGCGAATAAATCTGACCAGTCCGAAAATAATTCGGATATGGATTATGTTCGATATACATTATCTGGAGTCAGTGAAAGTACTAGTTTGCCTGAGGTATACCTTGATGAGATAAAAAGTTGGGGATGGACGGAAAGACAGGCCAAACGGTCGTCGAATGCCTCTAGTAACTTGCATGTTTTCTCTAAAGATGGACACATTGTGCAGTTGGCTGTTCATGATGGTTCTTTTACCATAATGGTTCCTAGAAATGAAACAACGCAGACAACAATCAAATCACTTGATGAAGATGATTGAATCTGATTTTGTTAACGTGTACGGATTAACATTGTGATGTTCCTAATAAGTTTAAGTTCTCATCGACTGGGGTGAGGGCTTTTTTTATGTCATCAGAAGTTGAAGGCTTCAGAAATTTGAAATTAAAGATTACATTAAAGATTACATTAAAGATTACATTAAACATTACATAGAAGATTAGCATATGTGAATCGAACTGAGGGGCACTTCAAAACGGGTATGGCCTGAGAATACATATTTGTGGATAAAAAAGAAAGGAAAAGAGGAGAAAAGGTTATCCACAGTGGATAACCTTTTCTGGAGAAGGAAGAAGGGTAGTAAACGAATAGAACTAATTTACTGCAAGTAATAAGATACATCTTGATCATTTAATTTGATAAGACCATCTTTACGTCCACGAGCGAGAATCAGCATAACGTATAAACGAGGTCCGAGTAACCATAGATGCCAGAATATGAGGGACAGTGTGAACGATATTGGAGACCATAGCAGGCAAACGGTAATGATACACAATCCAATCCAACTCATGTTCAGGTGAACCCGGACAAACATACGGTAACTAAAGTGCTGATCTGGTATATAGCCAAACCAGGGCATACGTAGGTTCCAGTGCCAACGCTTGGTATACGAGGTACGAACCAGTAGCAATATGGTTCTTGCAATGACATAATGGATCCAGACAGTTATCGGCCCTGCCAGTAAAAAGAAGAAGAGGCCGTTCCAGGAGAAGGCTATCAGATTGAATAAGAGCATGATAACAGGAAGACACAGGTAGCTGTATATTACACTACGAGCGATGGGTTTCTTTTTTAGAAGGCGGTATTGATAAAAGGTTGCCTTATTCTCCGGTTCGGCGATCATACGATTTTAAATCCTCCTTCAAATATACGAGTAAGTAGTAGAGTAGTGCATACATATGTATTGAGAAAATGAAGATGTTGACGAAATTATTTATGAGGCATGTCAGACTATGTTATCGTTATCATATCTTATATATCGGCAGAAATTCCAAGTTTTTTTAAGGTTATTATATCGTAGATTGGATTAACGTAAAGCGATATAGGGAAATACCGTGTATTTCATGAAAAGAGAACGGGGCTGAGGTTCAAGGATAAACGTTTACTGGGAACAGTCCATTGTATATTATCTGTACAGACACCTATTAAGGGTGGAGCGAATATATATATTTTATAGAAAGAAAGCACTATGAAAATGTTTAAAATAATAGAAACTGTGCAATACTGATAGTAAACGTAAAACAAGGTGGGATGGTTCATGGAAGAACATGCCGAACACACATGTATTATTTGCGAGCAGCGGAAGAGAGAAGGCATTTTTATTGTATCTGAATTCATATGTGATGCTTGTGAATCAGAAATGGTTCATACCGATGCGCAGGATGCGAAGTATAACTTTTTTATTCATCAGATGAAGCAGATTTGGGTGCAAAAGAACGCTTAAGGATGGTTTATTCTCCACGTAGAGGCTAGACATGATTATCGTGATATTGTTGATTATATATGGGCCCGCGGGGCCTTTTTTTGTTTGAGAGGGGATTACCTTGTCTGACATGTGCAGAAAGCGTATGCTGAAATAAAGAACGAAGAGGTATAATTTACGAAAATAACAGTTACAGGATGGATATCTTATGAATGAACATAACACATCAGATATAGAAAAAAATAAGGCTCCTCTATATGAAGCGTTGCTCGCATATCGTGATTCGAAGCAGCGTTCATTTCATGTGCCAGGGCACAAAAATGGACAAGTCTATCGTCAATGGATGCAACAATCCGAGGTGGTGGGAGAGGGCCAGCAAGGAGAAATAGGAAATACTGTAGAGGTTGGAAACACTCTAAAAGCGAAACAAAAGAGGCAAGAAGAGCAGGGAAATGAAGAAGAAGAGAGAAAAGAGACGGAACAAAACAAAGTTACTGCTGGTTCGTTGAGGAATTCATATTCTTCCAAACATGTCGTACCGGTGCATGCCTATCTGGATATGATGGAAATGGACGTTACGGAGATTACCGGCACAGATGATCTTCATCACCCGGAGGGAGCGATCAAGGAAGCACAGGAACTGGCTGCGGATTGTTTTGGTGCGGAAGAAAGTTTCTTTCTGGTTGGGGGCAGTACAGCAGGTAACCTGTCTTTATTGCTCGCAATCTGTGATGAACCAGGGAGCATCGTGCTGGTACAGCGTAATGTACATAAATCTGTTATTCACGGATTGATGTTAGCGGGCGCAAGAGCAGTATTTCTGGAGCCATGGGTTGACCCTGGATCTGGACTTGCTGTCATGCCGCCGGTTGAGGCGGTTCAGGCTGCTGTCCAGAAGTATCCTGAGGCAAAGGGCGTATTTGTCACGTTGCCGAATTATTATGGCATGGGCGCGGATCTGACGCCTATTGCCGGGATTTGCCACGAGGCTGGCATGCCTTTACTCGTGGATGAAGCGCATGGCGCGCATTATGGGCAGCATTCGGAGCTGCCTGTCTCTGCACTGTCCTGCGGAGCAGACGGTGTAGTGCAGTCGACGCATAAGATGCTGGCCGCTTTCACCATGGGAGCCATGTTGCACATTCAGGGGCCGCGATTGAATCGGTCCCTGCTTCGGCAACGTCTGGCCATGGTGCAGAGCTCGAGCCCATCCTACCCGGTGATGGCTTCGCTTGATCTGTCGCGCCGGCTGTTGCATGTGCACGGCGCGGATGCATTCACGGCAGGACTTGCTGCCGTGAATGCATTGAAGCGCGGCCTCGCGGAGTTGCCGCGCTTTCAATGGCTGCAGCCTGCGGACACGCTGCAGCAAGAGCCGGCCTACGGCGAGGAAGTTCCGGCGACGATGCCTGGCCGCAGAGGATACACCGCTCAGGACCCATTCAAGGTCGTCATTTATGACGACACAGGGGTACTGAGCGGTTACGGGCTGCAGCAGCAACTGGAAGCCTGCGGCTGCGTGCCAGAGATGAGCGACGAACGATACGTCGTCTTACTCTTCAGTCTTGGCTCGACATTGCAGGATGCCGAGCATGTGCTACGGGCTTTGAAGCATATCAGCACTGCCTATGCACCAAAACAATTACTGACATCAACAGAGCCTGTAAAACCAGATTCTCAGCATGGCCCACCATTCTATGTTTCCACGTGGAACAATATAGCAGAAAGAGAACCTTTCTCAGAGCCTGTTGCTTTCTCTCTTCAACCGATCAAGGACACAGATACGATTGAGGTGCCGATCGAAGACTGTGCGGGCTATCGATCAGCAGAGATGGTTATTCCGTATCCTCCAGGCATTCCATTAGTGTATCCCGGTGAGCGAATACATTCAAAGGTTGCAGAGCGAATTCAAATTCTACGCGATGCAGGGGCCAAGTTTCAGGGGATTACAGACCATAACAATCGGAAATTAAAGATCATGAAGCCTGAGGTATAGATGTACTCGTCTGTGAAGCCAGTAAAAGGCATCTCAGGTTCATCGTGAAGGTGAATATCATTATTTGAATAGATAATTTTCTAGGATCATTTTGAAATAAAGACTACTCCAGAGAACCTCATTGAGTATTAGAAGCCACGGATTCCAGCTTATATCTCCCTTAAGCAGGAATACAAGCCACTACGGGATCAAAGGGTCATTGTTGTGCCACTTTACAAGGGTAAATCGTATGGTTGAAAAAGGACACAGGATGCCTGTTGGAGTAAAAGCCACGTTATAGTATGATAGAAAGAAAACAAGCTTGTATTATTTTTGTGTTATTAAATGCAGTTGTTCCTATACACCTCTGGGCGAAGAAGTTCATATCCTAAAAGCAAGAGGGTCTGGGCAAATGCATAATGGCCACGAATGGATGCAGCTATGAATATAGAAGGCAGGGAAGCATATGCAGGGCAGAGGTAAATTCATTACGCTGGAAGGAGGAGAGGGTTCAGGGAAAACGACGATGATCGGTAGAATCGGTTCTTATTTTGAAGAACGGGGTATACCTTACCTAGTCACAAGAGAGCCTGGCGGGATTGAGATTGCAGAGAAAATACGCAGCATCATCCTTGACCCTCTTCATACGGCGATGGATGCCCGAACCGAAGCACTGCTCTATGCAGCCGCACGCAGTCAGCATCTAGCGGAAAAGGTAGAACCAGCACTGCAAGCTGGCATAACCGTGATCTGTGATCGTTTTGTAGACAGCAGTCTGGCCTATCAAGGGTATGCTCGCGGACTCGGGATAGAGAATGTATGGGCAATCAATCGTTTTGCGATCGGGGATTTGATGCCCGACATGACGCTCTATCTGGATATTGAGCCAGAACAGGGGCTTGGTCGTATTGAGGCCCACGATGGTCGTGAAATTAACCGTCTTGATCTGGAGAACCTGGAGTTTCATCGCAAAGTACGTGAAGCTTACTTCCTGCTCCAGCAACAGTTTCCGGAGCGGATCAAAGTTATCGATGCTTCACTGCCTCCTGATGAAGTGGAAAAAGCGATGATTTTGTCGCTAGAAGCCGGGATTTTGAAGGATTTTGACGAGTAATTGTCTAATATATAGACAGGGCATTTTGTTAGAAGTGCTTATTCTAAAGGAGGTTATGCAGGATGAAACTGATTGTTGCGATTATACAGGATAAAGACAGCAACCGATTATCCAGCGCATTGGTCAAAGCGAATTTTCGGGCAACCAAGCTTGCCAGTACCGGTGGATTTTTGAAGGCAGGCAACACGACGTTTATGATCGGTGTCGATGATAGTCAAGTCGAATCCGTGATGAATGTCATTCGCAGCAGCTGTAAGGTTCGTGAACAGCTCGTAACTCCGGTTACACCGATGAGCGGAACGACCGACTCTTACCTGCCGCTACCTGTTGAAGTCCAAGTCGGTGGAGCAACCGTATTTGTTCTTCCAGTTGATCGTTTCGAGCATTTCTAATCCGTTTGCACAGATGAACTCCATGAGTGTTTTTCATTTATCGATAGCATGACTGCATCTTGCATGATGATAACGAATGATGTAAAAGGACGTATCCGGTATGCATACGTGCCACTTGTGGAGCGCCCTTCTTGATGACAAGAACCGGCACACTCTCTCCCAAAGGAACTTTATTCCGAAGGAATATGCTTCTTTTGGGAGAGGCGACTTAGAATACAATTGTAGATAAGATTATCTTTCTACCATTATATATACAGTGTATCTCAACCCATAAGGTCCATCTTACGCACAGGCGCAATGCGCTCTGTGCTGATGTGCGATTGGCCTAACGATGATAGAAAGCAGGCGTGTCCATGAAAATCAATCCTGGATTTAGACCGCTACAGACTGGAATCAATACGAATGATTCAGGCTCGAAGCCGGTTCAATCCAAAAATTTCTCTGATATGATGAACCACCAGGGGGAACGGGCTTCCCAGGCAGAGCTCAATCGCCGATTAAGCGAAATCCAGCTTCAGGGTGATCGTTTGGCTCGATCCATGACGATTCGTGAACTGAAGGCATACAAACAGCTTGTCAAAAGATTTCTGGAAGAGACGGTCCGCCGCGGTGTATCTATGAAAGAGACAAGGGGTTGGGATCGCCGGGGTAGGGGTAAACGATATAAACTGATTGATGAGATCGACTCCGCTCTGTTATCCATGGCAGATGAATTGCTGGATACAGAAGAGGGAAAAATCTCTCTTTTACAACAAGTAGGAGAAATTCGGGGAATGCTTATTAATTTAAGCTTCTGAGGAGGAAGTATGTCTTTTCAACAGATTATGGGCCAGCAGGCAGCCAAGCAATTGTTACAGAGCAGTTTGAGACGTCAGGCCATCAGTCATGCGTATTTGTTTAGCGGTCCATCTGGCAGTGGGCAGTTACAGACAGCAATGGCGTTTGCCAAGGCAATCTTCTGCACAGAGCTTGAGGATGACGCTTGCGGGCAATGTCTTGAATGCCGCAAAGTAGAACACGGAAACCATCCAGACTTGACGATGCTTGCTCCGGATGGCAATAACATTAAAATAGATCAGATTCGGGATTTGCAGCGTATTTTCTCCTATCGTTCGGAAGCTGGGCATCCCAAAGTATATATTATAGAGCAAGCTGAGAAAATGACGGTTCAGGCGGCAAACAGCTTGTTGAAATTTCTGGAGGAACCTCAAGTTCCCGCAGTAGGCATTCTGATTACAGATAATGGACAAGCCATGCTGCCTACTATTCGCTCACGTTCTCAGATGGTGCCGTTCAGTGCTCTGAATCCGGAGGAAATGCTTCAATCGTTGATTGAGGAAGGTTATCCTGTGAATCTTGCACGCTCTGCTGTCCATTTAGCGTCAGGATTGGAAGCAAGTAGAGAAATTCTCCAGCAGAATTGGTTTGCAGAAATTAGAAACGTAATGTTACAATTAGGGAAGGAGTCCCTGGGCAGAGGAAGTACATCTTTGATCTCGGCACAGCAGAAGCTTTTCAAAACAGGACTCTCGGAACACCTGGACATGCTGCTTAGTTTGTTCCATTTGTGGTTCAGGGACATGCTGTATGTCCAGTATGGTAGGCATGAACATATCGTTTTTATAGATCAGTTAGACATGCTGTCTCAGTTGGCAAATACCCGCAGCACAGAGCAGTGGGTCTCCTATATGGATTTGGCCGCGGCATGCAGAAAAAAATTGCGTTTTAATGTCAATGGCCAGCTTTGTCTGGAGCAATTTTTGATCGGTTTGGCATAAGGCTGGAGGATCATGTGAGTTCCAATCCTATGCAAACGGTTATAACTTCGGCGGGTTCCCTAAGAAGTCAGGGCTTCAGACGAAGTGGGGTTGGCTTACAAGGGGGTTAATTTTTTGTATAGTGTAGTGGGTGTCCGTTTCAAAAAGGCGGGCAAAATTTATTACTTCGATCCCCTAGACCTTCCTATCGAGAAAGAAAACTGCGTGATCGTGGAAACGGCACGAGGGGTTGAGTACGGTAAGGTTGTCGTGGGCAAGAAGGAAGTTGGCGAGGCTGATGTGGTTTTGCCGCTCAAAAAGGTTATCCGTGTTGCAGGCGATACAGATGCCCGTGTGGTGGATGAGAACAAGCGCGCAGCCAAAGAGGCATTCGGGACTTGTTTAAATAAAATCAGAGACCATGGCCTCAAAATGAAGCTGGTCGATGTAGAATTCACGTTTGATCGCAATAAAATTATTTTTTATTTTACAGCAGAAGGAAGAGTCGATTTTCGCGAGCTGGTCAAGGATCTGGCAAGCATCTTCCGGACACGAATCGAACTGAGACAGATTGGTGTTCGTGATGAAGCAAAAATGCTCGGCGGAATAGGACCTTGTGGACGTGTATTATGTTGTTCCTCCTGGCTGGGGGACTTTGAGCCGGTATCAATCAAGATGGCTAAAGATCAAAGCCTGTCACTGAATCCGACGAAAATTTCAGGGTTGTGCGGAAGACTTATGTGCTGTCTGAAATTTGAGCATGATAATTATGAGAGCGTGAGAGAAGAGCTGCCGGCTGTAGGCAAACTGGTTGTCACCTCAATGGGTGAGGGCAAAGTTGTCGGAATTAATGCTGGTAACCGCACGGTGCATGTTCAACTGTTCGACATCAGTAAAGTCAAAGAACTTCCGCTGGATGACGTCGTTATCAAGTAAACCATAAAGGTTGCTTCGGGGTGGAAACTTGGAAAAGAAAAATCTGTTTACGCACATTCATGAAATGGAAACCCAAATGGGTCAGTTGCACGGTGATTTAGCAGAATTAAAAATGATTGTCAAAGAGTTGCTGGAAGATAATCAGCGGCTTACCATCGAAAATGAGCAGTTACGCAAACTGCTTAAGCGTGAAGCGCCAGCAGATCTGCCGATCTCATCTGCTCTTGCTCCTGTGGCAAGACCGGCTGGTCCAGCTGCAGGTGAAGATGTGGTGGGTGAAGGTTACGATAACTTGGCTCGGCTGTATCATGAAGGATTCCATATCTGCAACGTCTATTACGGACATTTGCGGACGGAAGGCGATTGTCTGTTCTGCCTGTCTTTTTTGAATAAATGAAGTGACCGTAGGGATTCCCTACGGTTTTTTTTCAAGGTTATAAACGTTTAACGTACCGGAGGATGAGAGTACCCTATGACAGACCAAGAAGTAATTTTAAAGGAATCGGAGCGGGTCGATGATCTGCTTTCTCATAATTTGCGAATTATTCAAAGTGACGAAGTGTTCAGCTTTTCTATGGATGCTGTATTGCTGGCCCGATTTGCTTCTGTGCCGAAACGAGGACGTGTTCTCGATTTGTGCACGGGAAATGGGGTCGTCCCTATATTAATGACAACACGTACACAGGCAAGCCTAGAAGGCATTGAGATCCAGCCGAGATTGGCCGATATGGCACGACGGAGTGTGCAGCTGAATGAATTGGGGGAGTCCATCCATATTCGAGAAGGAGATTTGCGAGAATTGGTTAAAGAAACAGGACATGCAGTGTATGATGCCATTACGGTGAATCCCCCGTACATGCCGCTGAATGGAAGTGACCTCAAGATGAATACCCATCAAGCTATGGCACGTCATGAGATCGGATGTACACTGGAGGAAGTGATTCAAGCATGTAATCGTCTCGTGCGCAATGGGGGTAAAGTATCTATGGTTCACAGGCCGCAGCGTCTCGGCGAGATCATCTCGTTGATGCGTGAATATAAGCTGGAGCCAAAGCGAATTCGTATGGTACACCCGCGTGCTCATCTGGAAGCAAACATGGTGCTGATTGAAGCGATGAAGGATGGCAAGCCAGAGGTACGCATGTTGCCGCCACTTATTGTTTACAATGAACAGGGAAGTTATTGTGATGAGATTATGGAGATATACTATGGCCAGCAGCATGCTGAACGTACGAAGGAAGGAGGAAGCTAGATGTCTTTACAAGTTCAGAAAAGCTTTAGTGAGCAGTCCGAACATACAGGAAAGTTATATTTGGTTGGGACACCGATCGGAAACTTGGAGGATATGACCTTCCGGGCGATCAAGACATTGCAGGGCTGTGAGATTATTGCTGCTGAAGATACACGTCAGACCCGAAAGCTGCTCACTCATTTTGAGATTACACCTTCCATGCTGTTTAGCTATCATGAACATAATAAGGGTGCAAGTGGCCCTGAACTGATACGCTATATAATAGAAGGAAAAAATTTGGCATTGGTTAGTGATGCCGGACTACCGGCTATTTCGGACCCTGGTTCTGATCTGGTGAAGCTTGCAATTGAAGCAGGTATTGCAGTGGTTCCGATCCCTGGGCCGAATGCGGCATTATCAGCTCTAATTGTATCCGGATTACCAACGGAGCGTTTTACCTTTGGTGGTTTTTTGCCGCGGGAGAAAAAGGATATGCGTAAGGTACTGGAATCTTTTGATGAGTCCAATGGTACATTGCTATTTTATGAATCGCCTCACCGGATTCGCAAAACGTTGATGTATCTGGAGGAAATCCTGGGTGAACGTTCGATTGTACTGGCTCGTGAGTTAACCAAGCGGCATGAGGAATTTGTCAGAGGTAGTCTGAAGGAATGCATGGAATGGCTTGAGGAGCATCCACCTTTGGGTGAATATTGTTTATTGGTTGAAGGAATCAGAGAAGAAGAGCGTAAGGCTGAACGAGAGGCTTGGTGGCAGGTGCTGTCGCTGGAGGAACATGTGGAGCATTACGAAAATGAAGGAAACAGTCGTAAGGATGCGATGAAAAAAACAGCAACAGATCGGGGTTTGACGAAACGAGACGTCTATAATGCATTGATTGAATAGTTAGCTCTATTCAAAATTCCAATTTTGGTTTTAAATACCTTAAAGAGACATTAAATTCAAGCTTAATATAACCTTAAAATGTAAAAAGAGCAGTACACCTAAATGTGAAAGATATGTGACTGCTCTTAAAGTTGAAAAAGAAAAACCTTCCATCGGTGGGTTCACACCGGGAAGGTAATGGAGAAATATAAAAAGGTTAGAATTAATGATTGGATAATTCCATTATACCTGTTTTCTTATTTTGCTACAGGTGCAGGGATTTCAGAAATACATTCGTTACAAACGATTTTACCTTTGAAGTAAGTTACGTTCTCAGCGTTACCACAGAAGATACAAGCTGGCTCGTATTTTTTGAGCATGATGCGCTCACCATCAACGTAGATTTCCAAAGCATCCTTTTCGCCAATACCGAGTGTACGACGCAATTCGATTGGAATAACTACCCGTCCCAGTTCATCCACTTTTCTTACAATACCTGTTGATTTCATCATTATAATCAGTGCTCCTCTCAGCTAACTATCATTGTCATTATTCGACATTATTTTATGTTTTATGATACTCATCATACCAACGATTCCCAAAACAGTCAACCTTAAAATTAGCTTAAAATATAGGGTGTTTTTCTTAAGTTTACTGGTGGTAAGGGATTAGGAGCAATTTTTCGTATTTGAACATCCATGTAAGCTTTGTCGATTTGGAAACCGACAAAAGTGCTTTATTCGACAAAATTCGTCATAGTGTGTCGAATCTTTGGTCGGAAATGAAGCGGGAAGCATTATTCTTTAGGACAAGAGAACATTATAAAAGGAGTGAATCGAAATGGAACATCGTCTGACGGAAGAAAAAGTATTTAAAGATCCGGTACATAATTACATTCATGTGCAAGAACCGATTATTTGGCAACTGATTAATACACCTGAATTTCAGAGGTTACGTCGTATTCGTCAACTAGGGACATCTTATCTTACTTTTCACGGGGCAGAGCATAGTCGCTTCTCTCATTCCCTGGGCGTATACGAGATTACTCGCAAAATTATCTCTCAGTTCGAACGAAGTCACTATTCCGACTGGCCGAAGGAAGAAAAGCTGGTGACATTGTGCGCAGCCTTACTTCATGATCTTGGACATGGACCGTTTTCTCATTCTATTGAAGAGGCTTTTGATATGAATCATGAAGATTGGACATGCCGCATTATCAAGGGTGACACCGAAGTAGGGGCGATTCTAAGACGGTATGCTCCTGATTTTGATGAGAAAGTGGCTTCCGTTATCCAGAAGACGTATGATAAACCGATTGTCGTAAATCTGGTGACCAGTCCACTTGATGCGGACCGAATGGATTACTTGCTCAGAGATGCCTACTTTACAGGCGTCAATTATGGCACAATTGACTTGGATCGCATTCTGCGTATGCTGCGTCCGTTTCATGGACGAATTGTAGTCAAAGAGTCCGGCATGCATGCTGTAGAAGATTACCTCATGTCGCGCTACCAGATGTATTGGCAAATTTACTTCCATCCTGTGACACGCAGCTCCGAGATTATATTGCGGCAAATCTTCAAACGGGCAAAAGAACTTGTGAAGCAAGGCTTTCCATTCCATTTCATGGTGGAGCCACTGCCAAAACTGTTTCTTGGAGAAATTTCAGTTGATGAATATCTGCAGCTTGATGAATCGTTAATTCAAACAGCTTTTATGCAGTGGCGTAAGGAGGACGATTCTGTTCTGAGTGAGTTATGCGAACGTTTTATGAATCGCAGGTTGTATAAGTATGTGGAACTCGAACAGATGGATCTGGATATGATCGAAGAAATTCGGGAAGCGTTTGTAAAAGTAGGCCTGAATCCCGAGTACGATCTTGAAATTGATTTCCCAACGGATAATCCGTATGATGTGTTTCGTCCAGATCAATCCACGGATAAGCAAATACTTTTGCTGGATCGGCAGGACAAGCTACATGAGTTATCAGAAGTTTCTGATATTGTGCGTTCCATCAGCGGACTTCATCTGGGCAAACATCATCTGTACTATCCGCAAAATAAGGTGGATGCTATCCTTCATGAATTACCGTCCCATATACGCCCCTATTTTCTGTAATCATGAGTGATGCAGCAGGGTGAAACATTTTGATACTAAAAGACTTTCTAAGAGAGCTATTTTACATGATACATTAATCTGCTTTAATGGCGAGGATGTGTAGATCGACATAATTTTGTAATCCATGTGAATAAATATACAGTTTCACACACCTGTTCTTGCAAGATGTTGATTTGACTTTTTGTTTTTCTTCTATATATAGTAGCTTGAGTATTAAAAATGAAAATAACTGAAATGGTTGTTTGTCCCAATCAATTTATGATGAAAAAAATAAATTTTGAATTCAAACGCAGGAAATAATCCGAATGTAACTTTCGACATGAAGGGAGAAATAAAGAGAATGTTATTCGACACACATACACATCTCGATGCACCACAATTCGACGAAGACCGAGAGGACATGATCCAGCGGGCCATTGATGCAGGCGTTACTCGTATGATCAACATCGGTTTTAATCGGGAAACCATTCCGACAACGATGAAATTGGCTGAAACGTATGATTTTATCCATGCAGCTGTAGGGTGGCATCCGGTGGATGCGATCACGATGCAAGAGGGTGATCTGGAATGGATTGCATCATTGTGCAAACATGAAAAAGTGGTAGCAATCGGTGAAATTGGTCTTGACTATCACTGGGACACTTCACCGAAGGAGGTACAGCACCGCGTATTACGACAACAAATTGCATTGGCACGTGAATTAAATATGCCTATTGTTATCCATAATCGGGATGCTCATGAGGATATTGTGCGTATTTTGCGTGAAGAGAAGGCTGGGGAGGTCGGCGGTGTGATGCATTCCTTCTCAGGCAGCTGGGAAACAGCGAAAATGTGTCTGGATTTAGGATTCCATTTGTCCTTTGGGGGACCTGTCACATTTAAGAATGCCAAACAGCCTAAAGAGGTGCTAGCCAAAGTGCCGATGGATCGATTTTTCCTGGAAACAGACTCCCCGTATCTGACACCCCACCCTTATCGTGGAAAACGGAATGAGACAGCGCATGTACGTCTGGTTGCCGAAGCAGCTGCGGAAATTAAAGGCATTTCGGTGGAGGAAATTGCTGCAATAACCACCAAAAATGCCATGGAACGTTTTGGGATTCGATAAGAAATCGAGTAAATCAGGTGAAAAAGGGAGTTATAGAGAGGTAATTTGCTCTTTGCCTCGAATAATTGAAGAATATTACAATATTTTAACCAAATATTTAGAAAAACGTACTTGATCCATGCTTTACAACATGCATCAAAACAGGATATCATCTTTTCAGTGAATTGTTGTGCGGAAAATTGGACAGATGTTCGGGGGATGAACAAAGGGACACTTTCCGATGAAACAACATTACTTTCATGAATCAATCTCGCTGAGTCTCCGTTATCGGAGAGCGGGGGAACCAATAGGGCTTAAACATCGGTGATTCTAGCCGGTGCGCATCGTTCGCTGACCCAAAAGCAGCGGAATGTTCTGCGAAGCCATATTTGATTTCTTCTTTGGGTCTCGGGGTGAATTCAAGGGCGTCCGCCATGAGCGGGTGACCTAAGATAGGGCGGCTCTCTTTCGCCCGAACCCGACAGCTAACCTCGCAAGCGGAAAAAGAGAGGCAACCTCGTGCATGAATTTCCGATATTCAAAATCATTCGGAAGCCACGAAAGGGTCTCTTACACTCTTTCTTTGGCTTTTTTTGTTTTGAATAAAAGAAATATTGTCATCATACGGTAGGTATTCAGGAGGATGACATCATGTTGCGAAGAGGGGTTCATGGTGCAGAACCGGTCATTATCTCTGATCTGTGTTCTGTAGAAAATTTGGTATAGTCGCGTCAAAGACATCATGCATTACTTTAGACGGCGAGGCTATGAAGGAGGACGGAGAAGTGGGCATATTCCAACCAGAAGAGACCCATGAGTCACGATCATCCAGTAAGTCTTTCGCGTTGCGGTGGAAGCATGAGAACTTGCGTCAAATGGCATTGATCGCGATATTCTCAATTGCGCTTGCAATCATGATCTTGTTAGTCGTTTACGGTCAGGCCGGGAAGCAGGTATCACTGGTTATTGACGGCAAAGCTCAGGTGGTAGAGACTCGTACAGGAATGCTTCAGGAAATGTTAGAGGAGCAATCAATCACAGTCAGCCCTCACGACAAGGTATCCATGCCCATGAACGGGGCAATTACCGACGGAGACCGAATCGTTATTGAGCGGGCCGTTCCAGTTAAAATCACGGCAGACGGAGACACCAAGACTCTTTATACAACCGATTCATCGGTACAGGGTGTAATTCAGCAATCAGGTATTAAAGTTGCAAATCATGATAAAGTGTATCCAGCGCTCGGAACCGCAATTAAAGCGGATATGAAGATACGTGTAGTGCGTGTAACAAAGCATACAGTGGATGTGAAACAACCGATGGCTTACAAGGTTGTGAAAACGGCAGACCCGAGTTTATTCCAAGGGGATAACCGTGTTGTAGTGAAAGGCAAGGAAGGCACAATCGTGCAGCATATCGAAAAGGTATTTCAAGACGGAGAACTGGTCTCCAAAAAGATGGTGGGTAAAACGGTCGCAACCAATCGTGTAGATAAGGTGATCGCTGTAGGTACGAAGGCGAAGCCGGTTGTGAAAGAACCTGAAGTTCAATTGGTATCGGCCAAAACTTCAACGACCAAAAAAGCAGTAACAACGAACTCGAAGAAAACATCTGCCTCGGGCAGCAAGGTGATTACGGTCTCCGGGAATTCTTTTAAATATTCTAAAGTTTTGAAAAATGTATCGATGACTGCCTACTCTTCAGAAGAGCCGGGTATTGGTACAAAAACAGCTTCTGGTACTCGTGTAACGGAAGGGCGCACCATTGCGGTTGATCCCAAGGTCATTCCAATCGGCTGGTGGGTATACATCGAAGGCCTCGGCTTCCGTCGTGCGGAAGATACAGGTGGCGCTATTAAAGGGAATAAAATCGACGTTTATTACGACAGTGTGAAGCACGCCCTGAATTTCGGACGTAAAAAAGGCAAAACGGTCTATGTGATTGGTCCAGTGAAGCCGGAAGCGAACTAAAATCGTTTTACTTTGAAATGGGAATGCTATAAAATAGTTGCATGAATGATTCATGCGGAATATGCGGCGGAGGGGTCTGAATTCAGTCTCCTCCGCCGTTTGGCAGAGAAGAGGATATTCCTCTTCTTTTTGCGTTAGAAAGGAAGAAACGGAACATGATAAAAGAAGTGATTGTTGTGGAGGGTCGTGACGACACGGTAGCCATTCGTCGGGCGGTCGAAGCGGATACGATTGAAACCGGAGGCTCTGCCATTAATCAGCGTATTCTGAAAAGAATTGCACTTGCTCAGGAGAGGCGTGGTGTCATTATTCTGACAGACCCGGATCATGCAGGGGAGCGTATTCGCAAAATCATCGCCAATAAGGTGCCTGGTTGCAAGCATGCTTTTATTCCAGAGGCAGACGCAACGCGTAAAGGGGATATCGGGGTAGAGAATGCTTCACCGGAAGCCATTCGTCATGCGCTCGCTCGCGTACACACATCCTATGAGGGTGCACCTAGTCTAATTGATTGGGAGGATCTGATCGAAGCAGGATTGATTATACACCCGCAAGCAGCTGCACGTCGTATGGAGATGGGAAATTTGCTCGGTATCGGGTATTGTAACGGCAAACAGTTCCACAAACGGTTGAGTGTATTCCAGATTACAAGAGAAGAGTTCTCCACTGCATTAGCGCAAATTGAACGTGAAGGATTGTGAGCATATGAAGGACATGGAACAAACCATTGAAATAGCAACACCGAAACGTACCAAAGAAATTATTCAAAAGCATGGATTCTCTTTCAAGAAAAGTCTGGGTCAGAACTTCTTGATCGATCAAAATATTTTGAACAAAATCGTAGGCGCAGCTGATTTGGACGAGTCCAAGGGGGCACTGGAGATTGGTCCGGGTATAGGAGCTCTTACCGAGCGTCTTGCGCGTGTGGCTGGCCCTGTTACGGCTGTAGAGATTGATCAGCGCCTGTTGCCGATTCTGGGAGAAGTAATGGAGCCCTATCCCAACGTACGTGTTCATCATGGGGATGTACTCAAGCTGGATCTGGCCGAGCTGTTTGCTACGGATTTCGCTTCAGTCGATAAAGTCAGCGTTGTAGCGAACCTTCCCTATTATGTAACGACGCCGATCATGATGAAGCTGCTGGAAGAGAAGCTGCCCGTAGACAGCATCGTGGTCATGATTCAGAAGGAAGTTGCTGAACGCATGGCCGCTGCACCAGGTTCCAAAGATTATGGCAGCCTAAGCATTGCCGTGCAGTATTACAGTATGCCGGAACTGGTCTGCGTGGTTCCGCCTACCGTATTTATTCCGCAGCCGAATGTAGAGTCGGCGGTAATTAAACTGAAGGTGCGTGAGCAACCACCGGTACAGGTTCCGAACGAAGCACACTATTTCGAGGTTGTACAAGCTTCTTTTGCCCAGCGGAGAAAAACAATCTCTAACAATCTTAAAGCCCGTTTCTTCACGAAGGAGAACAGAGAACAGGCAGATCAATTGTTGGAGCAAGCTGGCATCCAGCCTTCACGGCGCGGCGAAACCCTAAGTTTGCAGGAATACGCGACCCTCAGCACCGTGATGTGGGAAGCGGGGGTTCGCGGCGAGCTTTAATTTCAATGAACCAATCCGGGTCTCTGCCCATACGATGGGGTAGAGGTGATAATGGTGATGAATATCGGAGACTTGGTCGTTCGGAAGTCATATGGTGGCGATGTGACTTTCCGGGTAGAAGGACTTCAGTCGGATGCTGCGGTTATTAAAGGGACCGAGTTCCGGCTGATAGCAGACTCCCCGGTGGACGATTTGATACAGGTTCCTTACGAACCACAGAGCGCAAAAACGCGTCAGGCACATATTAAAGCCCATCAGACGCTCTCACGTTTGCAGCAGAATCGAATGGAGCAGGCAGAGCGTAACCGGGAAGGTCTGATGCAAGAATGGACTGCTCAGCAGGAACCCGCTTATTTTGAAATGCCTGGCAAGGTGTTACATCTGGATGGTGACCCAAATTACTTGAAAAAAAGTATGAACCTGTATGAGCAACTTCGTGTTCCTGCGGAAGGACAGTATGTACATGAATCAGCTATGGCTGATACGTTGTATCGTCTGCTGCCCAAAGTCCGTCCGGATATCGTCGTGATCACGGGTCATGACGGTGTGCTAAAAACACGACAGCCTTATGATCTTTACAGTCTGGGAAGCTACAAAAACTCACAAAACTTTGTCTCGGCCATTCAGGTTGCAAGGCAATACGAACGTCATCTGGATGCGCTGACGATTATTGCCGGAGCCTGTCAGTCTCACTTTGAGGCATTGCTGCGTGCCGGTGCAAACTTTGCCAGTTCGCCAGGCCGAATTCTCATCCATGCGCTTGATCCGGTCTACGTGGCTGCCAAGGCTTCCTTCACGTCTGTTCGTGATACCGTAAACATGACTGATGTATTGAATAACACGATTAGCGGCATCCAAGGTGTGGGCGGCGTGGAAACCAAGGGGAGCTACCGAGTTGGTTTGCCGGGACTTAATGATTTATCTACACTAAAAGTGAATCCATCCGCAGTATGATGAAGTGATGTGGAAGTATAATGATCATGTGATACGGAAGTATGATGATGAAGTTATGTAAAGGTTTAATCCCGAATCAGAAAAGCCCGATTGAGGGCTTTTTTTATTTGCGAAAAAATTCATTGACAACGACTTTTTAGTGCTGATATAATATTTAGCTTTGATTTGACAATGACTGTAAAATACAGTATAATGGACAAGAAAAGAGGTGGACGTCCACAATGGCTAAAAATACGCTGTTGGATATCAAACGCAATCTCGATGCACATATTGGTCAGAAAATTACGCTGCGGGCTAATGGTGGCCGCCGTAAGACGATTGAGCGTACGGGTGTATTGGAAGAAACGTACCCTTCTGTTTTTATTGTAAAGCTTGATGAAGAGCAAGAAACCTTCAAGCGAGTATCATACAGCTATGCGGATATACTTACGGAGTCTGTAGAAGTCATGGTCTTTGACCCGGGCAGTGAGACTAATTCCTACAACATGGAGACGTAAGCATTGGTTTACGGGCGATTCACCTCTTAGGTGGATCGCTTTTTGTATTTTCCTCGTAGCGCTTCTGTTTCTTAATAAGGACGAAACCATACATATGCAGGAATGACGGAGGAATGCAGGCGGCATACTATCTGAACAGGTCAGGGGAAGCTCTCTGTTAAGACGGGGATGTTAAACCAGGACTTGGGGCTTGGGGATGAACAATCCCGAATTGAAGGGACTCATTGTGTCTTGAATAAGATCTGGAGGAGGATGGTTCATGAGTCGGAGAAGAAGAAGTGTCATGTCGGAGGAACTGAAGTATGAGCTGGCGAAGGATCTGGGTTTCTATGATACCGTTCAGCAGGAAGGCTGGGGCGGAATCAAAGCCAAGGATGCCGGTAACATGGTGAAACGGGCAATCCAAATGGCAGAGCAAGCAGCGCGTAAATCTTAATCAGGTTCTACCAGATTGAAGAGCGGGGCAATTCTCCGGAATCGCCCCGCTTTTTCCCGATAAGATGCGGAATACAAATGACTTGACAGCCCCATTTTGATATAATATGTTAAGTTGTCTTAGGGAAAAGGTGAGGACGGGTGAACGTCTTGAAAATTTACGAAAAAGCGCCTGCTAAAATTAATTTGATGTTGGATGTTCTACATAAAAGAAGTGATGGATTTCATGAAGTTGAAATGATCATGACGATGGTTGATCTTGCTGATCGACTGGAAATGTCAGAATTGCCACGAGATACGATTGTCATCTCCAGCCAGGCTGGCTATATTCCGCTTGATGAGAAAAACCTGGCGTTTCAAGCGGCAAGACTGATTAAGGAACGATACAACGTTCGTACAGGAGTTCATATTCATCTGGATAAAAAAATTCCGGTTGCTGCCGGTCTTGCTGGTGGTAGCAGTGATGCAGCAGCAACACTGCGCGGATTAAACCGTCTATGGCGGCTTAATATACCGGATCAGGAATTGCAGGAATTGGGTGCAGAGCTGGGATCGGATGTGCCATTCTGCATCACCGGTGGCACTGCACTGGCAACAGGGCGGGGGGAGAAGTTAACCCCGATGCCTAATCCGCCGCAATGCTGGGTTATTTTAGCCAAACCTCCAATCAATGTGTCTACCGCAGATGTATATGGACGTTTCCGCAGTGACAAGATTGTTCGGCATCCAAGCGCAGCCAGAATGGAGCAGGCCATTCGCAGTCAATCCTTTACAGAGGTGTGCAGCCAGATGGGCAATGTGCTGGAGGATGTGACGTTGAAACTGTATCCAGAAGTGCAGCATCTTAAGGATGCCATGATTCGTCTCGGAGCAGACGGTGTACTGATGTCTGGCAGTGGACCAACGGTATTTGGACTTGTGTCCAAAGAAGCCAAGGTGGCGCGAATTTATAACGGACTTCGTGGATTCTGTAAAGAGGTCTATGCTGTACGGTTGTTAACGTAAAGTCACTTTTTATAATGTACAAACACGTATAAAGGTGGTATATTTTTAAATAATTATTCGGATTTAGATGTTTCCGTGATCGTGAGGATGGATCTCTGTGAAGAAGTTAAAACGAAGTGCAAGGCTGGTTGAAATGACGCAATACTTATTGTCCAGACCACATACGGTGATTCCACTCACCACATTTGCCGAACGTTATGGTGCTGCCAAGTCATCCATTAGTGAGGATCTGGCTATTATCAAGGAAGTGTTCGAAGAAGGTGGGTCAGGAGAACTGCATACGCTGGCAGGGGCAGCTGGAGGAGTGAAGTGGATTCCAAAGGTACCTGTGGAACATGCTCTCGCTTTTGCTGAGCGGCTGTCTACACAGCTTGCGCAGCCGGATCGGATTTTACCAGGAGGATATCTGTATATGTCAGATCTTCTTGGACAGCCAGCTCTAATGAATGAAGCGGGCAAAATCTTTGCAACGGCCTTTGGCGATATGAATATTGATGTAGTCATGACGGTGGAAACCAAAGGAATCCCGCTTGCTTATGCGACTGGAGCCCAGCTTAACCTTCCTGTTGTACTCGTTCGCAGGGACCATCAGGCTACGGAAGGATCGGCCGTAAGTATTAATTATGTATCGGGGTCCCACAAAAGTCTGCATACCATGTCCCTATCTCGCCGGGCGATGAAGGAACATTCCCGAGTACTGATCGTGGATGATTTCATGAAAGCCGGGGGTACTGTTCAAGGTATGATCGACCTGCTTGCGGAGTTTAATGCGAAAGTGGCCGGAGTAGGCGTTTTGGTAGAATCCGGCTCAGTAGATTCAGAAGAACGTCTGCTGACGGATTATGTATCTCTCGCGAAGCTGACAGCAGTTGATGCCAAGACCAGACATATATCTGTCTCACCTGGTAACTATTTTAACCTGTAGAATAATGGCGAATAACATGTCGGGAAAGGTTCTTTTCCATCGACCTGGCACTAACGTTGTCGAATTGTGTATTAAATAAAAAAATTCCTGAAATTAGGATATTTTTATGGTCGTGAAAAGAAGGAGTTCGTATAGGCTGTGTGGAATTATACACCAAGTTCTGATGGAAAAAGGTGGTGAACACACACATGCAAATTACGGATGTCAGACTCCGCCGCGTTAACTCGGAAGGGAGAATGAAAGCTATCGCATCCATTACCATCGATAACGAATTCGTCGTTCATGACATTCGTGTCATCGATGGTAACAACGGAATGTTTGTTGCAATGCCGAGCAAGCGGACTCCTGACGGAGAGTTCCGTGATATCGCCCACCCGATCTCTTCCGGTACGCGTGAGAAGATTCAGGCAGCAGTATTAACTGAGTACGATCGTGCAGCTACTGAGGAAGAAGTCATTGAAGAAGGTGCCTGAGAACATTATTGGGGTTCGAAGGAAAAGAGAGCCATGTCTTATGGCTCTCTTTTCTTTTTGACCGGAATAAGATATATTCAGTATTGAGTTTATTCAAAAGAGAACCGGAGCGCGTCCTGCGTTCGGTTGCAGAGCGGCATCTTAGGAATCGTTGGGATTCAGTTAAGCTCGCGGGTACACGGCGTAACATATGAGGTCATGGATTGATCGTGAATCTGTTGTTACGCGTGATTACAGAGACAGCAGGCGATGAACAAGACCGGCTTGAAGCCGGCTGGATGATACTCATTGGAGATGAAATGTGTAAGGTATTCAATGGGATTTTCAGAACAGGAGGTCGTTAATTTTGAAACGCATGGCAATTGTTCTAGCCGCAGGGCAGGGCAAACGAATGAAATCGAAATTGTACAAAGTGCTGCATCCTGTATGCGGTAAACCGATGGTCGGACATGTGCTGGATGCAGCACTTCGCGCAGGCGTTGAACGTAGCGTAGTTGTTGTCGGACATGGGGCCGAAGCAGTGCAGTCATTTTTAGGTTCCAGAGCGGAGTACGCACTTCAAGCGGAACAACTCGGAACAGGGCATGCTGTAAAACAGGTGAACTCCCTGCTCGGTAGTGAGAATGGATCAACGATTGTGGTATGTGGTGACACACCGCTCGTTACAAGTGAAACGCTGGAAGGTCTGATGAAGCTGCATGAGGAAAGCGGCGCAGCAGCGACAGTGCTTACGGCTCAGCTCGATAATCCCAAGGGATATGGACGGGTGATCCGTGGGGAAGACGGTTCCGTTCAACGGATCGTGGAACAAAAGGATTGCACACCGCAGGAAGATGCCGTAAAGGAAATTAATACAGGCACATACTGCTTTGATAATGCGAAGTTGTTTGCCGCACTGGAGAAGGTGACTAACCAGAACGCACAAGGCGAATATTATCTGACAGACGTGGTTGGCATTTTTAAAAGCGAAGGTGAAGTGGTTGAGGCTTATATGTCTGATGATATTGCCGAGTCCATCGGAGTAAACGACAGACTTGCACTTTCACAAGCTGAAGCTTATATGCGCGAGCGTCTGGCTGTCCGTCATATGTTGAACGGTGTAACCATCATTGATCCGTCATCGACATATATCGGAGCAGATGTTACGATTGGATCAGATACGGTATTGTATCCGGGAACCGTTCTTAAAGGTACTACTTCGATTGGTGAGGCATGTCATATCGGTCCTCATGCAGACATTGAAGACAGCATCATACAAGATGGTGCTGCAATTAAACATTCAGTGCTTTCGAAGGCAGAAGTTGGCCCTGATGCAACCGTAGGTCCTTTTGCCAATCTGCGCCCTGGCACTAAGTTAGGTCGCAACGTAAAAATTGGTGACTTTGTTGAAGTGAAAAATGCTACAATTGATGAAGGATCTAAAGTGTCACATCTCAGTTATATCGGGGATGCACAGGTAGGCAAGAACGTAAATGTGGGATGCGGGGCAATAACGGTCAATTATGATGGATATAATAAGGCTGTAACCACGATTGAGGATGATGCCTTTGTAGGCAGCAACGTCAATTTGATTGCACCGATTACGGTTGGAAAAGGCGCTTATGTCGTTGCAGGTTCCACCGTGACACATTCCGTTCCTGAGAATGATCTGGCGATTGCTCGTCCACGTCAGGAGAACAAAGCAGGTTACGCGGAAAAAATCCGCGGACGTGCGAAAGCCAAGAAACAAAACGCTAAACCCGAATAAGGGGTTTTGATAACGAATTGCCTCCCGCTAATCGGGAGGTGCCGACATGTCGCAGACGCTTATAGATTCCAATGAACCAGCACGGAGGGTTTTTATTTTATGACTTATTTTGACTCGAAATTAAAAATATTTACTTGCAATTCTAACCCCAAGCTTGCTCATCAAATTGCTGATTATATCGGGATTCCTATGGGTGAATCGCATACAACCAGCTTTAGTGATGGCGAGATTCAAGTGAAACTCTCCGAGAGTGTTCGTGGCTGTCACGTGTATATCGTGCAGTCAACTTGCTTGCCGGTTAATGACAACCTGATGGAAATGCTCGTGATGATTGATGCATTGAAACGTGCATCGGCCAAAACAATTAACGTCGTTATTCCGTATTACGGCTATGCACGTCAAGATCGCAAAGCACGTTCACGTGATCCGATTACGGCCAAGCTGGTAGCTAACCTGATTGAAAAGGCAGGCGCAACCCGTGTAATTGCAATGGATTTGCATGCCATGCAGATTCAGGGATTCTTCGACATTCCAGTCGATCATCTGCTGGGCGTGCCGATCCTGGCGCAATATTTCCGCTCGAAACAGATTGAAAATCCGGTTGTCGTGTCACCTGACCACGGTGGTGTGGTTCGTGCGCGTAAACTGGCCGATTTCCTGAATGCACCGCTTGCGATCATCGACAAACGTCGCCCTGAGCCAAACGTTAGCGAAGTCATGAATATTATCGGTAACATCGAAGGCAAAACAGCGATTTTGATTGATGACATCATTGATACTGCCGGGACAATTGTTCTGGGAGCCAATGCCCTGATGGAAGGCGGCGTGAAGGAAGTATATGCATGCTGTACTCACCCGGTATTGTCCGGACCTGCGATGGAACGTCTGGAAAATGCACCGCTGAAGGAAGTCATTGTAACGGATACGATTCCAATTACACATCCGAATCCAACAAGCAAGCTTAAAGTGCTCTCTGTAGCGCCATTGCTTGGGGAAGCGATCATCCGGGTTCATGAGGAATTGTCAATCAGCAAGCTGTTTGAAATTGAATAAGGATGTCTGCATAACGTAGTAGAGGGGTTACGTCTTCCGGTTGAACGGAAAATGTAACCCCTGTCGGCGTGCCGTTTTTAACGATGATTAAAAAGGATGCTGGCGCATTAATATCCCGGGCGGGAAATAAAGCGGAAGCGGCGTCTGTGAAACAGCGTGTCAGCAATTTCGACAAATTGACTATCGAAACGGGTAATCAGACCAATTTCGATATGAGTGTCACGGTCATACACTTGTACAGGCACATGATGCTCCAGATGATAAATAAAGTCACTATGTTGAGTCAGTTGTCCATTATCTTCGCGCAAAACCCGCTCACCTTCCTGGGTGGATAAATGTTCGATACGTACTTTCCTGATATTATATGAAATATAACATTCGAAGTCTATGCCTCACCTAAGTGATAATTGAAGGAGGGAATCAGATGAAGTGGATTGTAGGACTTGGGAATCCAGGCTCGAACTATGCCAAAACGCGGCATAATATCGGTTTTATGGCGCTAGATCGATTGGCAGATCGCCATAACATTTCGATTACACAAAACAAGTGTAAAGCACTGATCGGAGAAGGTAACATTGGCGGCGTCAAAACGGTATTGATTAAACCAATGACCTATATGAACCTTTCGGGTGAATCGGTACGAGCTTACATGGATTTTTATAAAGTCAGTCTGGAAGACCTGATCGTTGTATATGACGATATGGATACAGAGATTGGCAAGGTACGCTTGAGATATCAAGGGAGTGCCGGTGGACATAATGGAATCAAGTCCATTATTCAGCACACAGGTACACAGCAGTTTAACCGGGTCCGTATGGGTATATCCCGGCCTGATCCAGGACATGCCATTGTAGACTATGTACTGTCAACCTTCATGAAGAAAGAGAAAGAAGCGCTGGAGCAGACGATTGAGCAAACATGTGATGCACTGGAGCATAGCCTGACGAATACGTTTGAGCAAACGATGGCCAAATTCAACGGCTGATACAATCCAGTATTAAGGTAGTTACACTGGAAAAAAGATCAAATGCGTGACTTTTAATCGAACAACCTGGGCATACTGGATGTATAAACCATGTTCAGGAGGCATAACTATGTCAGTGAATTATGTATGTCGGCATTGCCGTACCTTTATTGGACGAATTGATTCGGCTAAAATTACAGAAACACAGCTCGGTTTTCATTTCTTGACCCCCGACGAGCGGAGGGATATAATAGCGTATAATTCGGGTGGTGATGTTACCGTTCGGATTACATGTGATTATTGTAAGGAAGCGTTAGAACATAACCCCGAGCTTAGTTTGCTTGCGAACCCGCTTCAGTAGCTATCGCCTGCAGTGGGATTAGAGTGAAGTGAAAGGATGAACATTGAAAAAATGAAAGAGAGGAAGGCCGCAGTTATAGCGACCTGACTTTTATAGCCTTGGCAGCCTGCTGAGGCTTCTTTTCAGTTGGAACAAAAACAGGATATATTCAAACCTGAATTCTAAATTAGAGGGTTGCTGAATGAACAGATGTGGCAATGTTGCGATGAATCCTTTATGATGAAACAGGACGAAAAGGAATAACTATCCAATTTTTAAAAATCCCAATGACTATGCAGATACTGCACAACAGCGTGCAATGATCAATAATCAAGAAAGTTATAAGAGAGGTGCCCCTTTTGTTACAAGCACTCATAAAAGCTTTTTCCAAAGATCCGGACTTTGCGTCCATTACGGCTGGAGTTAAATCTGGCATGAAGGAGCAGTTGGTTTCGGGTTTATCCGGTTCGGCTCGCCAGATTATGCTGGCAGCGCTGCATCAAGAGATGGACCGGCCATTGCTCGTCGTCACACATAACATGTTTGCTGCGCAAAAAATTGCAGAAGATTTACAGGAAGCGCTTACACCAAATCAGGTGTTGATCTATCCTGCCAATGAGCTCGTTGCGGCCGAGGCTGCAGTATCCAGTCCGGAAACGCTCGCTCAGCGTATAGAAGTTTTGGTTCGTTGCGCCCAAGGGTTCAGGGGCGTTGTTGTCATTCCTTTTTCCGGGGTAAGACGTTATGTTCCTCTGCCTGAAGTAATGGCAAGCGCACATATTCAGATTAAACAGGGCAGCACGCTTCAACTGGATTCGTTCTTGCTGGAGATGGTGAAGCTTGGATATGAGCGTGTGGAACGCGTTGAGTCACGCGGAGAGATGAGTGTACGTGGTGGTATTATCGACTTCTATCCAGTAACTTCATCGATTGCGTATCGGGTGGAGTTATTTGACGACGAAATCGATTCCATTCGTACATTTGATCCGGCAGATCAGCGTTCTATTGAAAAGATAGAGGAAATCACGGTACTGCCGTGTAAAGAACTGATCGCAGATCGGCAGCGTATGGAGAAAGCAGCCGATACGGCAGCAATTCTGCTTGAACAGCAACTGGAAAAAATGACAGATCGTCAGGCTAAGCTTCGTTTGCGTGAAGAGATGCATCGCGAGATCGAGTTGTTGCGTCAGCATGTTTATTTTTCGGAAATGTACAAATACATCTCCCCACTCTATCCGGAGAATAAAACGATCTATGACTACATGCCAGAAGATACGATTCTGGTATTGGATGAGCCGGCAAGACTATCGGAGACATCCAAGCAACTGGATCGGGACGAGTCGGAGTGGAATCTGCATCTGATGCAAAATGGGAAAACACTTCCAGATCTACCGCTATCGGCAGATGGGGATGAGTTGCTCTATGAGCGTTCGTTCCAGACGATCTTTATGTCGATCTTTCTGCGCCAGGTGCCGCATACGCAACCACAGAACATTCTGAACTTTATCAGCCGGGGCATGCAGGATTTCCACGGACAGATGAACGTGCTGAAGGCAGAGATGGAACGCTGGCAGAAAGCCGGTGTTCAGGTGCTGATGCTTGCGAATGGTGAGGAACGGATGGATCGGATGCGCCGGGTATTGCAGGATTACGACATTCCTGAGCCGGAGATGCTGAATGGCAATTTGCAAACGGGATTCGAGATGCCGTCCATTCATTTGGCGGTGATCACAGAAGGTGAGATGTTCTCACAGAAGCAACGTAAAGCGCGCAAACCGATTCGAAACATTGACAATGCCGAGCGTATCAAGTCTTATAGTGAGCTGAAAGTGGGCGATTATGTCGTTCACCAGAACCACGGGATTGGTAAATACCTCGGGATTGGCACGCTTGAAGTTGCCGGTATTCACAAAGACTACATGCACATTCTGTATGCTGGTGGCGATAAGTTGTCTGTTCCGATTGAACAGATTGATCTGATCCAGAAATATGTGGGTTCTGAAGAAAAGGAACCGAAAATATACAAGCTGGGCGGCAATGAATGGACACGCGTTAAAAATAAAGTTCGTTCATCCGTTCAGGATATCGCCGATGATCTGATCAAGCTGTACGCAGAGCGTCAGACGTCCAAAGGTTATGGATTCGACAAGGATTCTGCAGAACAACAGGAATTTGAAGATATGTTCCCTTATGATGAAACCCGGGATCAGATGCGTGCGATTGAAGAAATCAAAAAAGATATGGAACAAAACCGTCCCATGGATCGTTTATTGTGTGGAGACGTTGGATACGGCAAAACAGAAGTGGCCATTCGTGCTGCGTTCAAAGCGGCAATCGAAGGTAAACAGGTGGCGGTGCTGGTTCCGACCACAATTTTGGCTCAACAGCACTATGAAACATTCCGTGAGCGCTTCTCCGGTTATCCATTCAACATTCATGTCCTTAGCCGATTCCGTTCCCGCAAGGAACAGAATGAGACAGCCAAAGGCATCAAAGCCGGTACAATCGACATTGTTATCGGTACACACCGCTTGTTGTCACAGGATCTGGTGTTCAAAGACCTGGGACTGCTCATTGTTGATGAGGAGCAGCGTTTTGGCGTAACACACAAGGAGAAACTGAAAAAGCTCAAAACAAACGTGGACGTGCTGACTCTTACAGCAACGCCAATTCCGCGTACTTTGCACATGTCCATGTTGGGTGTACGTGACCTGTCGGTTATTGAGACACCGCCGGAAAATCGTTTTCCGGTTCAGACTTATGTGGTGGAGCACAGCCAGGCGCTTGTCCGTGAAGCAATTGAACGGGAATTGGCCCGTGGTGGTCAGGTGTATTATCTCTATAACCGGGTGCAAGGCATTCAGGAGATGGCTGCCGAAATTTCAGATCTGGTACCCGAAGCCAAGGTTGGTGTCGGGCATGGCCAGATGAGTGAAACCGAGCTGGAGAAGACGATCCTCGACTTCCTGGACGGAGAGTATGATGTACTGGTAAGCACGAGCATCATCGAGACGGGTGTCGATATTCCGAATGTAAATACACTGATTGTGCATGATGCAGATAAAATGGGACTTTCCCAGTTGTACCAGCTACGTGGACGGGTAGGCCGGTCTAACCGTATTGCCTATGCGTATTTCACGTACCAACGGGACAAAGTGCTTACCGAAGTTGCGGAGAAGCGCCTGCAGTCCATTAAGGAATTCACCGAGCTTGGTTCAGGTTTCAAAATTGCGATGCGAGATCTATCCATTCGTGGTGCAGGTAACCTGCTTGGAGCGGAACAGCATGGCTTTATTGCTTCTGTCGGGTTTGACCTGTACTCACAGATGCTGGCAGAAGAAATCAACAAACGTAAAGTTACAATGCTCGGCGAGGAGCCTGTTCCTTCCGATCAATGGAATACAACGCTGGATCTCAGTATCGATGCTTACTTGCCATCGGATTATATTTATGACAGTATTCAGAAGATTGAGATCTATAAAAAGGTCGCAGTTATTGCTTCCTTCGACGACGCGATGGAACTTGAAGACGAATTGGTTGACCGATTCGGTGATCTGCCGGAGGCTGTAATCAATTTGATGGCGGTGGCCCGCCTTAAAGTGTATGGCAAAATCTATGGCATTGAGTCCATCACACAGCGTGGTGACGATCTTACAGTCAAGTTTTATGAAGGGCGTGAACATGCCTTCGAGCTCTCAAAAATCTCACACATTGGAAATCAGTTCGAAAGACGTGTACAATTTGAACAAGGACCCCATATGCTGATTCATGTAAAAGGCAAGGGTCTTGGGGATAAGCAACTGATGGAACTGGTAGAGAAGTTTCTGGAGTCCATGAAGACTGCTTTTAAATCAAAGGGGGAACTAAAAGATGTTAGCAAAGTATAAAAAAGTGGGAAAAGTACTGTCCGTAGGTATGGTTGCAGTACTGTCCCTGTCCTTGCTTGCTGCATGCGGCAAGAAGGAAGAAGCGAAAGCACCGGAATCAACAGATAAGAGCGCTGTAGTGGCTACGTATGATGGTGGCACGATCACGGCGAATGAATTCGACATGGAACAACGTGTCATGAAATTCCTCTATCCGGAATATGCACAGATGATGGATATGGATGATTTTAAAGAGTACCTTGTAAAGCAAGAGATTGCTTATGAATATTTGAGCGGCAAAGCAAGTGCAGAAGCAAAAACAGCTGGTGCCAAAACAGCATCCGAACAATTCGACAAAATGAAAGCTCAAGTGAAAGAGGATCAGTGGGCTGAGATGTTGAAAGCTCAAAATCTGACAGATCAAAACATTAAAGACTACATGACTCGCATTATGACGGTGATTAAAGATAAAGAAACAGGCGTAACTGAAGATGCGATCAAGGCAGAGTTTGAGAAAAACAAAGATCAGTTCACAACGGCTTCTGTACGTCACGTGCTGATCGGATTCACGGATTCAAAAACGCAGAAAGAACGTAAGAAAGAAGATGCATTAAAGTTAGCGAAAGAAGTAAAAGCGAAACTTGAAGGCGGAACTGATTTTGCTGAAGTGGTGAAAAAATATTCAGATGACGCTAGCTCTGTACCGGAGGGTGGATTGTATAAAGATACACCTGTTGCGACTTGGGTAGAAGCTTTCAAAGAAGCTGCGAAAACATTGCCGCTTAACAAAATCAGTGATCCGGTTGAAACAGAATACGGTTATCACGTTATGAAGGTAGAAGCACGTACGGAGGCAGATTACTCCAAATTGAAACCAGAGCAGAAAGAAACGCTGAAAAGCCAGCTAGCTGCTGCTCAAATCGATACGTTTATGCAAAAAGAGCTGGATAAAATCATCAAAGAAGTGAAACTTCCTAAGACGGAGAAGAAAGAGGAAGGCACAACAGGAGGTACGACAGGTACAGGTACAGAAGGTACGAAAACAGATGAATCCAAAACAGATTCCAAAGGTACAGATGCAAAAACAGATGCAGGTACTACAGGAACAGACAAAGACGCGAAAACCGAAGAAGGTACAAGCAGTAAATAGTTTGATTCGCAGTGATTTTAACATGCGTTTCAGAAAAGCCTAAGAAGCTTGCTGAAACGGGTTATACTCACCTTAATATGGAAAACCTATAACGAAGTACAGGGAGAACTACGGTTCTTTCTGTTGCTTCGTTTTTTTGTTTACATGGAGCGTAAACGATTAGAGATACAGTTTTTATTACTTTGTAAAAAAGTTAATTCACGATATTCTGCAAAGCATGTATAAGGATATGGGAACAGATGAATACTATGGTCAAGAAATCACACTAAACGTTCTGGGACTTTCCTCTACCCATTAAGGAACAGTAGTTGAAAAATCTTCTCGAGAAAGTGGGGCAACATGTAAATGAAAGCTACTGGTATTGTCCGCCGTATAGATGACCTGGGTCGTGTGGTCATTCCTAAAGAAATCCGTCGTACGTTACGTATTCGTGAGGGAGATCCTCTTGAAATTTTTGTGGATCGTGATGGAGAAGTTATTCTTAAAAAATATTCGCCTATTGGTGAACTTGGCGACTTTGCCAAAGAATATGCGGAATCACTGTATGAGAGTACAGGGCACGTTACAATGATCTCTGACCGGGATACCATTATCACGGTGGCAGGCGGTTCCAAGAAAGAGTATTTGGATAAACAGGTTGGAAGCCTAGTGGAGAGTTGCATGGAAAACCGTAAGACCATTATGGAAGCAACCAATGGTACTTATGAGCTTAGCAAAGATCATGACGAGACGTTATCCTCTTTTGTTATCGCGCCAATTATCTCTGGTGGTGATCCCATCGGAACCGTTATCCTGTTTAACAAAGATGAATCCGTGAAGATGTCTCAGATGGAAACTAAAATGGCTGAGACGGCTGCAGGATTCCTCGGCAAACAAATGGAACAATAGACAGCAGATGGACTCCTGTGAGCCTGAACCGGGCATACGGGAGTTTTTGCTTTTTACATATAAGTTGAACTATAAGTGTTTACACAAGTACTCCGATGACAGAATAACCTGGAGAGTAGCGGTTATCCCCAAAAAATATTTCACCTTCATAGATGGGGGGAGGCTAGAGGTTTTGATCTGATCACAGGTTGTGGCTGGCTCAAAGGATGTTCGTATTGTGTGCCTTCTGGCAGGTATAATAGCAAAGGGAGCTTTTGCTTTATTTGAATGCCAAGGTACACATAGGAGGAACCACAGACTTATGAAACAACCATCTTCAGGTACAAGGCTATTACAAGGGGCGTTTATCCTTGGTCTTGCCGCCATTATCTCTAAAATCATTGGTGCTTTTCAAAAGATTCCACTTCAGAATCTAGGGGGAGACGGTGTTTTTGGTATCTACAACACGGTCTATCCGTTATATATGCTCATTATTACGCTGGCTGCGGCGGGGCTTCCGCTAGCCGTCTCCAAATTTGTAGCAGAACAGCATGCCCTCGGAAGACCTGACGAGAGCCGTAGAATTATACGATTATCATCGATTCTACTCGGAGGCCTTGGACTGCTCACAGCTATGGTAATGTATGTGAGCGCATCGTGGATCGCAGATCTGATTGGTAATCAGCACGTCATTCCTTCGATCCATGCTGCCTCTTTAGCCTTGTTATGTGTACCAGTGATGACAGGTTTGCGCGGATATTTTCAGGGAATGCAGCAGATGGTGCCCACAGCTCTCTCTCAGGTAGTAGAGCAGATGGTACGGGTCACGGTCATGATTGTGGTGTTATTGTGGTTAATTCGTCAGGAGGCTTCACTTGAGAATGTTGCCGCAGGGGCAATGTTAGGTTCGGTGGCAGGAGGTTGCGCGGGGCTTGCCGTAATGCTGGGATTTGTATACCGACATCGCCGGAAAGAGCGGACAGAGCATCCGGTGGATGATAAGGCTTTGGGTGCACAAGATCAAGAGAACAAGGGCGAGCAGGTATATGGTGAGGCGTTAGATGCAGAAGTGGAGCGGCTAAGGAATATTAATCAGATTAGACAGTCCGCAGATGCTTCCCAAGACTTGGAAAACAAGCCAAGGGCGAATGCTGGAGTAGTAGTAGCACATGATGTTGCTCCAGTGGAAGGAAAGGTACAAGCTCGGGAGACCAGACGCTCGAACACAGCGTGGATACGCATTTTGCTAATCTATGCCATTCCGGTTTGTCTGGGGTCACTCGCCGTACCCCTGATGAATCTGGTGGATACCTTCACGGTTCCACGGCTGCTGCGCGGCCAAGGGCTGGATGAGTTGCAAACCATGGTATCCTTCGGCATTTACAACCGTGGATTGCCGCTGGTGCAGCTGGTGACGATGCTTGCCACGTCACTCTCGGTGCTGTTTATCCCGGCGATGGCCGAAGCGCGCCTGAAGGGCGGGCCAGAAGCCGTCAGGCAGCAAGCAGGGATGGCGCTGCGCTGGTTCTGGCTCATCGGTCTGGCAGCATCCGCAGGTCTTGCGGTGCTGGCAGATCCGATTAACCGCATGCTGTACGGGGATGCCGCAGGCACCGAAGCATTGCGGTACATGGCGCTGACGGCAGCGGGCAGCACCGTCAGCATTATTGCGGCGGCGCTGCTGCAAGGCATCGGCGCCGTGCGCGCTCCCGCGTTCAGCATGCTGGCCGCTGCAGGCGTCAAGGTGCTGCTGAACGTCATGCTTGTGCCGGCGCTGGGCATTAGCGGCGCGGCGCTTGCAGGTGCAGCCGCCTATATGCTGGCGGCTGGCCTGAATGTGGCGCTGCTGGCGCGGCTCACCGCCATGCGCCCTACCCCTGGCGCCGTCCTGGCGAAGCCGGCGCTGGTGGTCGCCGCCATGAGTCTGGCGGCGCTAGGCATGGCCTGGGCCGCCGAAGTGATACTCGGCGGCTTGGGCATCGCAGCCACGCATCGGCTGGCTGCGATGGGCGTGAGCCTGCTGGGCATAGCCGCAGGTGCAGCCATGTTTGTGCTGGCCGCGGCCCGGACAGGGCTTCTGACCGCAGCAGAGTTGTCGGCCTTGCCGAAGCTGGGGCCGCGTCTGGCCAAGCTGCTGCGCAGACTGCGTGTACTGCGCTAGCCAAATCCGGCGCTAATGGTATACACCTGCTACACCTGCTTAAGGTGCCGTTGCGCGCCTTGTGGTATCTTCTCATCTCACTATAAACCTGAGGATCGTATGGGTTGTTTAATGACTAGTAGACATGAGCAGCATGAAACAGCTAGACAGATGCGATTATAGGATATCGACAGATTCTGGTATAATACGTTTAATTATTGAGTGCCATCCTGTTAAGGCGAGATGTAAGATGCTTATGGACACAGATATGTTATGTTAAGTGGGCAGCCGGAATAGCAGGATGGTTCGGATGGAGGTTTAAGCGATATGAGTGCAGCTTTGACAGTGGTAGGTCTTGGATCTGGGGATGCAGACCAACTGACATTAGGTATTATTAAAAAAATGAAACATGCGACTACTCTGTATGTACGCACACTGGATCATCCGGTAATGAATGATCTGCAGAAAGAGGGACTAGAGATGACGTCGTTTGACGCCATCTATGAATCAAAATCCTCCTTCCCGGAGGTTTACGATGAGATCGCGAACCAATTGATCGAGGCTGCTCGCAGCGGGGATGCAGGCACCGAGATTGTATATGCCGTACCGGGCCATCCAATGGTAGCTGAAGCCAGTGTAAGATTACTGAAGGAACGCTGTCCGCAGCAAGGCATCTCGTTACGTGTTATGGGTGGAGAGAGTTTCTTGGATGAAGCCTTTATCCGGCTCGGTTTTGATCCCATTGAAGGTTTCCAGCTACTGGATGCCAGCAGTCTGAATCCCGAACTGGTGCAGCCTCAGTTACATACGTTGATTGGGCAAGTTTACGATGGTTTTACGGCTTCGGATGTGAAGCTGTGCCTGATGGAAGTTTATCCCGATGATTATCCGGTGTTTGTGGGCCATGCACTTGGTGTGCAAGGTCAGGAAGTCATCCACAAGGTACCACTGCATGAGCTGGATAGGACTCCTGGTTATGGCAATCTGTCGCTGATCTATGTGCCGAAAAATACAGATGATGCTTTGCGCCGCCGCTCTTTCGCGCGTTTGCACGAGATCGTGAATATTCTTCGCAGTCCGGGCGGTTGCCCATGGGATCAGGAGCAAACACATCAGTCGATTCGTAAAAATCTGATTGAAGAAACGTACGAAGTCATTGAAACGATCGATGAGGACGACCCGGATCATATGAAAGAAGAACTGGGTGATCTGCTGCTGCAGATTATGTTGCACGCTCAGATGGAAGAAGAGATCGGCACATTCAACGTTTATGACGTCATTGAGGGATTGAATGACAAGTTAATCTTCCGTCATCCGCATGTATTTGGCGACAATCAGGCTGAAGACGCGAATGAAGCCCTGCAAAACTGGGAACAGATGAAAGCAGAGGAGAAGAAACGCAAAGGTCAGAATGCGGAAAAGACTTCAGTATTGGACGGTGTGCCGCGTGACTTGCCTGCATTGATGAAAGGGTACAAGCTCCAGAAGAAAGCAGCCAAAGTCGGCTTTGACTGGGATAATGTGGAGGGTGTTTTCGGCAAGATTGAAGAAGAGCTGGCCGAATTAAGAGAAGCAGTGCAGCAGGGACATGATGCGGAAGCGCGCAAGCTGGAACTGGGTGATGTTTTGTTTGCCACGGCGAATGTAGCACGTTTTATTGATACAGATCCGGAGGAAGCTCTTGCTGCGACAAACCGCAAGTTTGTCGCGAGATTTCAGTATATCGAGGATCGGTTACGTGAGCAGGGCAAGACACCTGCGGATAGTACGGTAGAAGAGATGGAGCAATTCTGGCAACAGGCGAAGAAAGCCGGGCTTTGATTTGTTCTGATTGTAAAAATATCCAAATACCTTATTCCATCAGAGTGGGCAGTGTGTTATGATGATACGAACATGTGTTCAACCTCATTTTAAGTCTGGTGTTTAATGAGACATCGTTTCGGGTACTGGACTTAGACGATTCTCTGCGATAAAGCGACAAAAGCTAAAAAAAGTCGCAGGTCAAGGCAGGAATTTAACATGCAAGCCAGAATACATGTGTAGTAACCGTGCGAGATATGACTTGGTTAAGATAAGGCTACCAAGGCTCGCAGATACTTTTTCTTTAATTTGGGAGGCTTTTAACATGAACAAAACAGACCTGATCAACAACATTTCAAACAAAAGCGGTTTGACAAAGAAAGATGTCGAGTCCGTATTGAATGGCTTTTTAGGAGAAATTACAGATGCACTTGCTAGCGGAGACAAAGTACAATTGATCGGCTTTGGCACTTTTGAGACCCGCAAACGTTCCGGTCGTACGGGACGTAACCCGCAAACAGGGAATGAGATCGTGATTCCTGAGTCCACTGTTCCTGCGTTCAAAGCAGGTAACAAACTTAAAGAAGCTGTAAAATAATGCGTCTTGATAAATTCCTGAAGGTATCTCGGCTGATCAAACGCCGTACGGTAGCCAAGGACGTTTCCGAACAGGGACGTGTCTTGGTCAACGGACGGGAAGCCAAGCCCAGCGCTGCTGTTAAAGTAGGCGATGAGCTTACGGTTCAGTTCGGTCAGAAGCTTGTTACCGTGAAGGTGGAGCGTCTTGCTGAGAGTACCAAGAAGGATGAGGCGAGTAGCCTCTATACCTTGGTTAAGGAAGAGCCGATCGCCAAGGATAACGGAATGGACTGGTAACAGGACTTCCATAAAGATGTTTAATTTTGTTTATATCGTATGAATGAAGCGTCCTCCCAGTAACGGGTGGGCGTTTTTTATGTTACGTGCCAAAGGGAATTGAAAGGATCGGTGAGTCAGCAGTTCTAATCCGAGTTTCTCATCCATATGCTAGGTACTAAAGAAGGAGGGGTACATGCCATGGTTGAGCACGGAAAGGCCAAACAGCACCATCTGAACATGCAAAATCGGAAACTGCTGGATCTGACAGGGGTCTCGAATGTAGAGAGTTTTGACAGCGAGGAGTTTCTGCTTCAGACCGAACTTGGGCATCTGACGATCCGGGGGCACAATTTACATATCAAAAACCTGAGCCTGGAGGAAGGTCTCTTATCTATTGAGGGTACGGTTAGTTCGCTTCAGTATCTCGATCCCGGTTCCCAATCCAAAAATAGTAAAGGCCTGTTTGGCAAGATGTTCCGATGATTCTGGATACGCAGTGGCTCACACTGGCCTGGATGGTGTTATCGGGAGTCGTGATGGGTGTGGCTTACGACAGTTACCGGGTACTGTCTGGGCAATTGCGATTCCCGAGATGGAGCATCCATACACTGGATTTGTTGTATTGGATCTCCTCCGCACTCTTCGTTTTTCGGATGCTGTATGCCGGAAACCACGGACAGTTGCGGTTTTATGTCTTTTTGGGGCTGATTATCGGGGTTTGCTTCTATTTTTGGCTTTTAAGTGTTACAACCCAGCGTTTTGTGGTAATGTTAATTAAACTCGCAAGAACACTCATCCAGTGGTGTGGACATATCCTTAACATCCTGATTGTTGTGCCAGCGAAGGGAATATACAGATTGGTTCGCGTGTTAATCGGTTTCGTCATGGCGATCCTGCTATTCCTGGGCAAGCTGGTGCTGCAATGTTTAATCCCTTTCGGCAAGCTGTTCCGCTGGATGTTTAGGCCGCTCCTGAGATATTGGGTAACGCCTGGGTGGATGATCCAAGCGGGTACAAGAATTGCAGCGATATGGAAACGCTGGTTTCAAGGAGGTCGTCCGGGGAATGAGTAGAACACCTGTGGGTAGCAAGAAGAGCCCCGCTAATCAGGGAAAGTCTGCTGGTGTACGAAGGCGTCTGATGCTTTGGTTGACATTTGTAGCTGTATTTGCGATCTGGGCAGGGTATACTTTTCTGGTACAGAACGCGCAAATTTCGGACAAGAGTGCTTATTTGGCCACACAGCAAATTTCGCAGCAGGATACGCAGAAACAGCTCGAGCAGCTGAAGTATGAGGTCAGTCGGTTGAAAGACCCTGAATACATAGGACAGCTGGCACGAAAAAAAGGATACTATCTTCCTGAAGAAACACCAATTCAGGTCGAAGGTCCAGGGAACTAATGGAATCCAGCCCTTTGCTTAGCAAGGTTAGTTTTCCATGAGTCTTATGCGCGTAAAACGGAAAAAATAGGCTCTACAATAGGTTAGTGCTCAGTTGACCTTGGTTTATGGCATAAGGTATAATTACAAGTAGCGCAGCATGATTTTGGCATTCAAAAAATCGGGTTGTATATTTTTAAGGGAGGATCATTTTATTCTATGGCAATTGAAGTGGGCACCAAGTTAGAGGGCAAGGTGACAGGAATCACGCATTTTGGAGCATTTGTGGATCTGTCAGGAGGTGTCACGGGTCTCGTTCACATCTCGGAAATCGCCGACAATTACGTCAAAGATGTCAACGACCACCTGAAGCTGAATGACCAAGTTACAGTAAAGGTTATCAACGTTGACAAAGACGGCAAGATCGGACTTTCCATCAAACAGGCTGTTGACAAACCGGTAGAGCAACAAACCCAATCCAGACCCCCAAGAGCTCCTAGACCGGAACGCAGTGGAGGAGATCGCGAACGATTCAGCGGCGGAGGCCCAAGTGGTGGCCAAGGTCGTGGTGGTGGCGGCGGTGGATTTAACCGTGACCGCGGAGGCCGTTCTTTCAAGCCCGCAGCAGGCAAACCTTCATTTGAGGATAAAATGTCACGCTTCCTGAAAGATAGCGAAGAACGGATCTCTTCGCTCAAGAAGAATACAGAGGGCAAACGCGGTGGCCGTGGCGCCAAGCGTGTGTAATCTGTTTCAACCTGATATGAATATATAAGTAAAACCGTTAGCCAATCGGCTAACGGTTTTTTTGTGCATTCCTACTATAATTCAATGAATTTCGTAGTTCGACGAAACATCGGAGAGGAATTGATTTTTAGGTAAGGCACGACACGATCCTTTCCCGATTTGCAACGTCCAACGGAAGGATAAGAACATTTGTCGTCTTCCATTTTTTACCGACAGGTTTCCGTGGCATTCCCCAGTTATTCTGCTCAGATCATGGCGACACCCTATAACTTCTCGTTCAAAATCAGACATGCTGCCCTTGTTCAGTCTGCTCGAAAATCCTGAAAACTACAATAAGGCCGAGGGTTTCACACCATCGCGCCGCAGCGGTTTCTTTTGTCGTAAACTTTTTGAAGCTCGTCCAGCTATTCTGACAAACTACGTCTTCTAATCTATCTATAATCAGAACCATCGAGAATGAAACACGAAATCAAATTAATCGAATGGGGTGCCTTGAGCATGATGGAGAAGTGGAATGTCATTCAATTTCCGGGGATGAAAGCAGGCAAAGGAGGTGCAGCAGCTCGGGAGGAGCTGTCGGCACGTCTGAAACAGTGGCTTGGTTCCCGCAAGGCTGTCCAGGCTGTGGCATCGCGCAAGTGGGTATTGCTTCTTACTTTTATGGGATTTTTACTGGGGAAGGCGATGATCCTGAACGAGTTATCTCCTTTTGCCATTGCATACTTCGCCGTTATTGCTTTTATGCGCAGGGATTACATTATTCCGGTGGGTGCGGCGCTGATCGCGGGAAGCTTGTTTGCTCCGTTTCCGGTTTCACTGATCGTGGCCTCCGAGATCGCTATCTTCTATCTGTTGTTCCGAGGACTGGAGTCTTATGACCGTGCTGAATTATCTTATGCACCAACGATGGTATTTACGACAACTTTTATGGTGAAATTGTTTGCTGTTGTGATTGGGCCTTCGTTCAGTTGGTATGCCATGATGATGCTCACCATGGACTCCGTACTAAGTTTCGTATTAACCCTGGTGTTCATTCAGGCCATTCCGATTTTTACGTATCGCAAAAAAAAGTTCAGCCTAAAGAACGAGGAGATCCTTTGCCTGATCATTCTGCTGGCGTCTGTGATGACCGGGGCGGTGGGTTGGACGATTCAGTCCCTTTCTGTGGAGCACATGCTTTCTCGTTACCTTATTCTGATTTTTGCACTAGTGGGCGGAGCCCCTCTGGGGGCATCGGTTGGTGTGATCACAGGTTTGATTCTAAGTCTGGCCGACATGTCGGCGGTATATCAGATGAGTTTGCTTGCTTTTGCCGGAATGTTAGCAGGTATGCTTCGTGAGGGGAAACGTATGGGGGTTGCCCTAGGGATGTTGCTAGGTTCATCTATTCTATCGATTTACTTGGGTGGCCCGAGTGACGTGATGAATTCCTTGTGGGAAACGTGCGCAGCCATTGTGCTGTTTATGTTAACACCAAAGAGTATGCTTACGGCGATCTCCAAATACGTACCGGGTACACAGGATCATACTAAATCCCAGCATGAGTATGCAAAACGTATTCGAGATATTACCGCGGAACGGGTTACCCGATTCTCACAGGTTTTCCGTCAGTTATCCCGAAGCTTTGACCAGATGTCCGGTACGGGGGAACCGGTACATAAAGAGGGCGGGATGGATCATTTCATGAACGCGGTTGCGGAGGGAACGTGCGCAGGCTGCTTCAAACGTGCGCAATGCTGGGATGCAAAGTTTATTCAAACGTACAGTTATATGACGGATGTGATGAGTTCCATTGAGTCAAACCCGGAGATGTCCGGCAAACAAATACCGGTGGAATGGAACAGAGTGTGCGCCAAGCCGGAGGAGGTATTTGAAGTGATGCGTGCCCAATATGGTCTGCATCAGCATAACATGCAATGGAAACGTCAGATTATGGATAGCAGGCATCTGGTTGCCGAGCAATTGTCCGGAGTATCACAGGTGATGGAGGACCTGGCCAAAGAAATTCAACGTGAAAGTGAGGAGATGGTACAGCAGGAGGAACAAATTCGAGATGCGCTGGAGTCACTTGGACTGTCCATTCATTCCATTGAGATTATTAATTTGGAAGCGGGCAATGTAGAAATTGAGATTGTACATGCCTATACCAGAGGATTCGATGAATGCCGTAAAATGATCGCTCCGCTCATCTCTAACGTACTGGACGAGCATATTGCTGTTTTGCATGAGACGATGACCGACCCTAGGCAGGGACTGGCAACCGTGACCTTCGGTTCAGCAAAGACATTTGAGGTCACAACAGGTGTGGCTGCTGCTGCCAAGGGAGGAGATGTGATGTCAGGGGACAGTTTCAGCACGGTGGAATTAGGCAATGGTACCTTTGCTGTTGCGCTTAGTGATGGGATGGGAAACGGAGAAAGGGCTCGTATGGAGAGCAGCGCTGCACTGAATATTTTGGAGCAACTGCTTCAATCGGGAATGGATGAGAAACTAGCGATCAAATCAGTCAACTCTGTACTGATGCTGCGTTCTCCAGAGGAAATGTACGCTACAGTGGATATGGCACTCATTGATGAATATACAGCAGAGACAACCTTTATGAAAATCGGCTCAACACCAAGCTTTATTAAACGTGGACAGGAGGTTATCCAGGTTTCGGCCAGTAATCTGCCGATTGGCATTATTAAAGATATTGAGGTGGATTTGGTAACACTTCAATTACAGCCGGGTGATATTTTGATCATGATGACAGATGGTATATATGATGCTCCAGGATATGCGGTGAACAAGGAGTTATGGATGAAACGCCTTATTCAGGAGATCCATACGGATGATCCGCAGGAACTGGCAGACTGCTTGCTCGAAAGTGTGATTCGCTACCAGCAACAAGAGATTTTGGATGACATGACTGTGGTAGTTGGCAAAGTGGAGCATTATCGCCCCGAATGGGCGACCCTACGTGTGCCTGGGATCAATCGTATGGAGCGTCCTCGCACCGTAAGTTAAGTGCTCCGTTGTCATGATCATCTAACTCGTTCCATAGCCTAACCCTTTCGAATCTGTTTGAACTCTCTTCAATCTGGCAATGCTAGTCATAGAGTTGGAGAGTGCGAAAAAAACGGAGGGATAGCGGATGAAACAAATATTGTTAATCACCGACGGTTGTTCCAATGTGGGGGTAAGCCCGGTACTGGCAGCAGCTGAGGCACGCGAAGAGGGTATTACAGTCAATGTTGTAGGCGTAATTGATTATGGTACGATTGGTGAGCTAGGTAGCCGGGAGATTGAGGATATTGCGAATGCGGGCGGAGGAATCAGCCAGATCGTTGGCACAAGACAGCTTGCCCATACGATGCAGATGATGACGAGAAAGACAGTGGTTCAGACCATCCAACAGGCGGTTAATAGAGAGTTAACACAAATTTTGGGAGAGAAGGGCACCAAAACGGTAACTGATTTGGAGCCATCCCAGCGCTCGCAGGTCGTGGAAGTGATCGATAATTTGACGGAGAATGCTGCGCTGCAAGTCACGCTTCTGATTGATGTCAGTGCAAGTATGAAACCGAAGCTGGCAGCAGTAGAAGAAGGGATTCGAGATTTGATGTTAAGCTTACAGGCAAGAGTCGGCAAGAGCAGGCTATCTGTATTTCATTTTCCAGGGCGCCACAGCGGAGAGGATGCGGTAATGGACATTGACTGGACCGATGACCCAGGGCGTGTTCGTTCCCTGTTCGGACGGTTGCAGACAAAGGGGGCAACGCCGACAGGTCCTGCAATTCAGAAGGTGATTGATTTTTACCGTTATGGTACACTGGAGGAACAGCAGGAAATAGAAGGGAACTATCGCATTGAAAGAGAAGGGATGCTCGGTGACAACGTTGTCTGATGCCTCTTTCCCGCCAGGAACCGTGATTACGGGGAAATGGAATCGAAGTCGGTATACGATTCGAAAATTGCTGGGCAGAGGCGCCAATGGGGTTGTTTTCCTTGTCCAGCGCGGCGAGAATGGCAAACATTATGCGCTTAAGATGGGATTTGATCCGATTGATTTGCAATCCGAGATCAATGTTCTCAAATCGTTTCAGTTACAGCGTAATCATGAAGCCCTTCGGCAGAGCGGCATTCCTTCCTATCTTAAAGATGTGGACGATTATGCCGTTCGGGGCCGGGATATCCCTTTTTACGTGATGCGCTACGTTCGGGGTGAGGCTCTTCATCATTTCATTCGCCGTCAGGGAACGGACTGGACACTGCTGGTCGGATTAAGACTGCTGCAGAGACTCGCTCAATTACACCAGGCAGGCTGGGTATTTGGTGATCTCAAACCTCAGAATGTACTCGTGTCTGATTATGGACATGTCGAACTGATTGATTATGGTGGAGTTACGTCCATTGGGCGCAGTGTCAAACAGTTCACGGAATGGTATGACCGGGGATTTTGGAATGCAGGCAGCCGAACTGCAGATGCTACATATGATGTGTTCGCTTACGCGCTGCTGATGATTCATATTTTGGAAGCAGACGCACTGAATTCTTTGGCTGCAGACGGACTTCCGCAATTGCGAAATGTGAATCAACTCGTGTTACTTGTGGAAAAAAGTGAACGGTTATCCCCTTTTCGTGGATGGATCATTGAGGCGCTTCAGGGACGATTCAAGAATGCGGACCATGCTGCAAAATCGTGGAAGGAATTGATGGCACGTCCTACAAAGGTGGGCCGCCGTTCCAGAAGAAGCACACCGCGATGGCTAAAAAATGCATTTGCTTTATCGGTCATTTTACTTATCGGTGTACTTATCTATGCACTACGTTTTTGATCTTGGATCTTGAGGGTGCATATACATAACGCAAGGAATGAGGAACAGGTATGGAAGCTTTACGCTGGGACACACTGGTGAATAACGTACTGGATGCAGCGGAAGAGCATCGGTTATGGGTTCCCGGAGACCGGATTATCGTCGCTGTATCAGGCGGGCCGGATTCGGTAGCTTTTTTGCATATCATGCATCAGATCAGCAAGCAGCATGTACCGCTTGAATTGATCTGTGCCCATGTGCATCATGGATTTCGGGCCGAGTCGGATGAAGAAGCCCGTCAGATGATGGATCTGGCACGTCAGCTTGACCTTGCATTTGAATGGGTAAAAGCTGATATACCTTCCTATATGAAGCAGACTGGCCAAGGTCCACAGGAGGCAGCGCGTAACCGGCGTTATGCCTTTTTGCATGAAGTTGCTGATAAATATGGGGCAGCCAGCATTGCTTTGGCACATCATGCCGATGATCAGGCCGAGACGGTCATGCTCCATTTGTTACGAGGCAGCGGGCTTTCGGGGCTGGCAGGTATGAAGTTCAAACGTCGTGAAAAAAATGTGGAACTTATCCGTCCATGCCTTCGTATAAACAAGACAGACCTTGTAGAAGCTTGTAATACAAAGGGTTTTACTTATTTTCATGATGAGAGCAACGACCAACGCAAATATCGGCGTAATGCGATTCGTTTGGATGTGCTTCCTTTTTTGGGGCAATATAATGGACAACTCACGCCGTCACTGAATCGACTTGCCGAAATTGTGGGTGACGAAGACGATTTCATGGAGCAGAGTACTCATGACACATACAGGTGTCTAGTGCAGGTGAACGGCGGAAGGCAAACCTTTGAGGTGCCTTCCTTCTTGAAGTTACATGTCGCTTTACAACGAAGGTTGATTAAACTAATATTGAATTATCTGCCTTTGGACAGTGATTTTGTCGACTTTACCCGTATCGAATCTATTCGTCGCAAGGTCATGGAGACCGAAGTGACGACCTGGAGCCTGGATATTGGACAGACACTCGTATGTACCCGGGAGTATGGTCTGATCTCTTTCGGCAAACAGACAGGTGCACAGGGTCAATCTTACGAGTATCGTCTTGCACAATGGAGCGGAACTTATGAGCTTTCACTCACCGAAATTGACCGATATATTCGGTTAGTGCCGATGAGTCCCGAGAACTATCATGTACCGGAATCGGCAGATCAAGCCGCGTTCGATGCGGATGGGCTTCAGATGCCGCTGGTTGTACGTTCACGGTTACCTGGAGATACCATGAAAGTAATGGGATTAAACGGAAGCAAAAAGGTGAAAAATATTTTCATCGACGAGAAAATTCCCCCCTCTGTCAGACCACGTATTCCTGTGGTGTGTGATGGAGCAGGTAATGTCATCTGGTTACCGGGTGTTCGCCGGTCCGATGTAGCCCCTGTCAGGGAGAGTACTTCCGCAATCCTGTACATGACTGTAGGCGATTCAGCGATTCAGGGGTAGTGGTTATGGTTCAGGTAAGGCTTTCATAGTATAACTTAGGAGGTTCGCACAGTTGCAGAACGACATTCAGGAAGTATTGATCAGTGAAGAAGAAATTCAGAGTAAAGTTAAGGAATTAGGCGCAACACTAAGTGCCGATTATGCTAACCGGAATCCTTTGGTCATTTGCGTGCTCAAAGGTGCGTTTATATTTATGGCTGATTTGGTTAAAAACATAACGGTACCGGTTGAGATGGATTTTATGGCCGTATCCAGTTATGGTGCGTCTACCAAGTCATCCGGTGTTGTCAAAATCATCAAGGATCTGGATGTTTCGGTTGAAGGACGTGAAGTTCTGATTGTCGAAGATATTATCGACAGTGGACTTACCCTCAGCTATTTGATTGAACTTTTGGAAAACCGCGGTGCTGAAACGGTACGTGTGGTTACGCTGTTCGATAAACCATCTGGCCGTAAAGTGGAATTGGAAGCCCATTACACTGGCTTTGACATCCCTGACGCATTTATCGTGGGATACGGTTTGGATTATGCGGAACAATACCGGAATCTGCCTTATATCGGGATTCTCAAACCGGAAATCTACACGAACTGATATCCTGCAAGGCCCAAGCCTTGAGCTGTTCTTGGCTTCTATTGAGAAGCCATGTCGGGCTATGTTAAAATAATTAAAGTGTCTCGAGAGGAGGTAGGGGATGAATCGGTTCATCCGGAATTCTGGTTTTTATTTGATTCTTTTTTTAGTTGTGGTGGGTTTAGTTAGATTTATCACAGATGGAAACGATGTTATAGAAAACCCTAGATATGATCAGTTTCGTGCTGAGGTTAAAGCCAATAATATTGCCGAAGTGACTGTTCAATTCAACGGTCAGACATATCTCGTGACCGGCCGATACAAACAGGCACCTGATGGGGCCAAATCAGAAAATTTCTCAACGTATATTCCTCCTACGGATGAGGCAATTACCGAACTTGTAGCTGCAAGTGAAGCTAACAAATTTGAATATCACCAGGAACCAATGAAAGGTGACAGCATCTGGTTGACACTGCTGACCTCCTTTATTCCTTTGATCATTATGTTCCTGCTGTTCTTCTTCCTGTTTAATCAGGCTCAAGGCGGCGGTGGTAAAGTAATGAACTTTGGTAAAAGCCGCGCTCGTCTCTACAATGAAGAGAAGAAGCGGGTTACATTCGAAGATGTTGCGGGTGCAGACGAGGAGAAACAAGAGCTTGTTGAAGTCGTAGACTTCCTCAAGGACCCTCGGAAATTCGCAGCGGTTGGTGCACGTATTCCGAAGGGCGTATTGCTTGTAGGTCCTCCGGGTACAGGTAAAACATTGCTCGCTCGTGCCGTAGCCGGTGAAGCGGGAGTACCATTCTTCAGCATTTCAGGTTCTGACTTCGTCGAAATGTTTGTCGGTGTCGGTGCGTCACGTGTCCGTGATTTGTTCGAAAATGCGAAGAAAAATGCACCATGTATCATCTTTATTGATGAGATTGATGCAGTGGGTCGTCAGCGTGGTGCTGGTCTGGGCGGCGGTCACGATGAACGTGAACAAACCCTCAACCAGTTGCTCGTCGAGATGGACGGATTCGGTGCAAACGAAGGTATTATCATCGTTGCTGCAACAAACCGTGCAGATATTCTCGATCCTGCGTTGTTGCGTCCAGGTCGTTTTGACCGTCAGATCACAGTGGATCGTCCAGACGTTAAGGGCCGTGAAGCTGTTCTGAAAGTACACTCTCGTAATAAACCACTCACGAAAGATGTGAGACTGGACATTATTGCGAAGCGTACAACAGGTTTTTCTGGTGCAGACCTGGAGAACTTACTGAACGAAGCGGCATTGCTTGCGGCGCGTCGTAACAGAAAAGATATTTCCATGCGTGAAGTGGATGAGGCGATTGACCGTGTTATCGTGGGTACGGAGAAGAAAAGCCGTGTCATCAGTGATCGCGAGAAACGTATAGTCGCTTATCACGAAGCAGGCCATACCATTGTAGGATACTTCCTGGAACATGCTGATATGGTACATAAAGTGACCATCATTCCGCGCGGACGTGCGGGTGGATATGTAATCATGTTGCCAAAAGAAGATCGTATGCTCGTTACCAAACAGGAACTGCTGGATAAAGTAACTGGACTCCTTGGTGGTCGCGTGGCGGAGGAATTGTTCATCGGTGAGATTGGTACCGGTGCATACAGTGACTTCCAGCAAGCGACAGGTATCGTGCGTAGCATGGTTATGGAATACGGTATGAGTGAAAAACTGGGTCCAATGCAGTTCGGAAGTTCGCAAGGACAGGTATTCCTTGGACGGGATATCGGTCACGAACAGAACTACTCGGATTCGATCGCATATGAGATTGACCAAGAGATGCAGCGTTTTATTAACGACTGTTATGAAAAATGTAAAGCTCTCCTTACAAAACATACGAGAGAGATGCATCTGATTGCTGAAACACTGCTTGAGGTGGAGACGCTCGAAATGGATCAGATCAAGCAATTGATCGAAACAGGTTCCTTGACACCAAAAGTAGATGGCGATGACAATTCGGGAGAAGGTACGCCAAATGAAGGCGGTGAGCCAATCGTTGATAACATCGGCGATGTTCGCGTACGCATTCAGGGTAAAGATGAAACATCTGAGCCACCGGTTGGAGATATCCCGAATGAAGCTCCTGACCTGGATAAGGGCAGCAATGATCCGAATGATGGTGGCTCGAAGCCGACATCTTAATAGGTTACATGTCTGGTAATACTACCGGAATGAAAAGAGAGCCCTTGTGGCTCTCTTTTTTTGCAATAATTATTCATTTGGTGGAGGAATAGATAATCACGAGCTAGATGGCGAACCGGACAGTATGAGGGGGATAAGGGCGGATATCCTGCCTTTTTTCATTTATTGACAGAGTCGTGAACGTTGTGTACATTAGTTGTTAAACCGCTTGTGATTCGTTTCACCAGCGAACATAACGACTTAGATTAACCCTATGAAACAGCGCCAGGCGCTGTCCCGATAAGGAGAGGATCACAAGTGGAAGCTCTGGCTTTAGAGCGCAAGGCTGAGATGAATCGTGAGTTGCGTGAGCGGCTGATGGAACTTAAGAAGGAACGCAATGCTATTATTTTGGCTCATTACTATCAACGTGACGAGGTACAGGAAGTCGCAGATTTCCGTGGGGACTCTTTCCTACTGGCCCAGAAAGCAGCGCAGACAGATGCAAATGTGATCGTATTCTGTGGTGTTCATTTTATGGGTGAAAGCGCTAAGATTCTTGCTCCGAACAAAACGGTGCTGATTCCTGATGAACGTGCGGGATGCCCGATGGCCGATATGGTGAACGTGGATGGATTACGTAAACTCAAGGCACAGCATCCAAATGCCAAAGTCGTAACATACATTAATTCCTCGGCTGAGATCAAAGCAGAAACAGATATTTGTTGTACATCTGCTAACGCTGTTCGTGTAATCCAGTCTGTAGACTCCGAGGAGATCATCTGGGTACCGGATAAAAACCTGGGGCATTATGTGCAGCAGCATACAGACAAAAAAATGATTATCTGGGAAGGTTACTGTAACACGCATGATATGCTGACCGTCAAAGATGTCGTTGAAATGAAGGCTAAATATCCGAATGCTGAGTTTGTTGTACACCCGGAGTGTCGTCCTGAGGTTGTAGAGATGGGTGACTTTGTAGGTAGTACGACAGCCATTCTGGAGTATTGCAAGAAATCGTCCACTAAGGAATTCATTGTTGGCACGGAAGATGGCACAGGATATCAGCTTCGCCTCGACAGTCCGGATAAACAGTTCCATTTTGCAACCAAGTTCCTGGTATGTCCAAACATGAAGGTCAACAACCTGAAGAAGCTAGTCAAATGTCTGGAAACGATGAAACCGCAGATATATGTCCCACCGGCTGTTGCTGATAAAGCCAGAGAATCACTAGAGCGCATGTTACTGGTGAAGTAACATGCGTTACTCTTGCTCCGAGACAGGTGAATACGATGATACCGCAATATATAGATGATTTTGATCTCTCTGCGCTGCCGATGGTGGAGACAGATGTACTGGTAATTGGGTCAGGCATTGCCGGTCTGTTCACGGCCATTAAGGCCAGTGAGCAGCATCGGGTACTGATGATTACGAAGAAGTCTTTGCTTGAGAGTAATACCAGATATGCGCAGGGGGGGATTGCGGCCGTTATTGCTGAAGATGATTCGCCGGCATACCACTTGCAAGACACCCTTGTTGCGGGAGCGGGCTTATGCCGATCCGAGGCCGTTGAAGTATTGGTAAACGAGGGGCCGGACGGTGTCAGAGAGCTGATCCGGCTGGGGACATTGTTTGACCTGGAGAACGGCGAGTTGGCGTTGACGCAGGAAGGTGCGCACAGCCACCGCCGTATTTTACATGCCAACGGAGATGCAACAGGATATGAGATCGTAAGAGCACTCGCTGTAGAGGTGCACGAACATCCTGGCATCGACGTCTGGGATGAACATTTTGTCATTGATCTCATCACGGATCGCGGAGAATGTATCGGTGCTCTGGTTCTGAAAGATGACGGCTCCAAAGTATTTGTCAAAGCGAAAGCAACGGTACTTTGCTCTGGTGGTGCAGGGCAGTTGTATCGCTATACAACGAATCCTGATGTGGCTACAGCTGATGGGGTAGCTATGGCATACCGTGCGGGGGCTATAGTTCGGGATATGGAATTTATCCAGTTTCACCCGACATCCTTATGTTACCCAGGGGCTCCACGCTTCCTGGTGTCGGAAGCAGTACGCGGGGAAGGGGCTTACCTTCGCAATGTGAAGGGTGAGAGTTTCATGGAGAAATATCATGCCCAGCTCGAACTGGCGCCGCGTGATATTGTAGCTAGAGCAATTGTAAGTGAGATGGAACTGACAAACAGTACCTTTGTTTATCTCGATATTACCCATGAGCAACCGGAGATGGTGAAGCATCGTTTTCCTACTATTTATGAAACCTGTATGCGCTATGGCCTCGACATGACCACAGATTGGATTCCGGTTGCACCTGCTGCTCATTACATGATGGGTGGAGTAAAGACGGATTTGAGTGGTGAGAGCAGTATCGCCCGTTTATTTGCTTGCGGTGAGGTATCCTCTACCGGTGTACATGGAGCGAATCGACTAGCAAGCAATTCCTTATCTGAAGCGATTGTATTTGGCCGCAGAATCGTGGATCGTATTCATTCGTTGCCAGAACTTGAAGATTCACTTGGAAGAGATGTGAAATCTCTGAGTGAGGAGAATAAGAATATTAACCTTGCAAAAGAACAGCAACATTCCAAGCCGGTATCGGAAAGACGTTTACGCCTGCAAAAGATGATGGTTCGTCAAGTGGGACTTCGAAGAAACGGGAAGAACCTGCAGCAGGCCATGGATAAATTGCAACAGGAGTTGTCTTTTTTTGATCAGAGACTTATCCAAAGAGAAGAACTGGAGTATGCGAACCTTCTGACATGTGCGTGGCTTGTCACCAGCGGAGCGCTGCACCGTGAGGAAAGCCGAGGAGCACATTACCGTGAGGACTTCCCTGCACGGGACGATGTAATATGGCAGAAGCATAGTCTGCAGCAGCGAGAACAAGCGATTGTGGAGGAATGGATGTCATGATACTGAACGGATATAATGAGGAACTAATTGAGACGATCAAAGGCTGGCTGCGCGAGGATGTAGGTGCGGGAGATGTCACAACCAATGTGACCATTCCGGCAGGAAGTGAATCTAAAGCCGTAATCCATGCTAAAGATCAGGGGGTCATTGCGGGCATAACAATTGCAGAGCTTGTATTTCAAGTCGTAGATCCGGAGCTTCGTTATATGGCAAAAGTAAAAGACGGTGATACAGTCACTCCTGGCACTATTTTGGCAGAAGTCGAAGGGAATACTCACTCTCTGCTTACAGGGGAACGCTTGGCACTTAATCTGTTACAGCGCATGTCGGGTGTCGCTACACGTACACGTTCCTACGTGGAGGCCCTTCAGGGATTGAACACCAGACTTGTTGATACACGCAAAACAACGCCAGGTCACCGCTTGCTGGAGAAGTATGCTGTACGTGTTGGTGGTGGTGCGAATCACCGGTTTGGCCTGTATGATGCCGTTATGATCAAAGACAATCATATTAAAGGGGCAGGAAGCATTACCGAGGCTGTACAGCGTGCAAGAGCCATTATACCGCATACGATGACAATCGAAGTCGAGACGGAAAACCTAACCCAGGTGCAGGAAGCCTTGCAAGCTGGTGCAGATATCATTATGCTGGATAACATGCGGCCTGATCAGATGCGAGAAGCGATCGTCCTGATTCGTGAACAAGCTCCCCATGTGAAGGTAGAAGCATCTGGCAACGTGTCTCTCGAAACCATTCGTGGAATTGCAGAAACGGGTGTGGATGTAATTTCGGTTGGCAGGTTAACCTATTCTTTTGAGAGCTTGGATATCAGCCTGGATTTAAATGAAAAGAAAGAGGGGTGAACCTCTTTGATTTTAGTCGTAGACGTGGGTAACAGTAACATTGTGCTCGGGGTATACCAGGGCCGTGAACTGTTGCACCATTTTCGTCTGAGTACATCTCGTCAGTCCACAGTGGATGAATACGGCGTATTGATTTATAATTTATTTCATATGTCCGGTATCTCGGCTCGCGACATTGAGGGAGTTATTATTTCATCCGTGGTTCCACCGCTGGTGAATGTTATTGAGACGATGTGTGTCAAATACGTGGGCAAAAAACCTCTGCTTGTTGGGCCGGGAATTAAAACCGGCCTAAATCTGCGCTATGAGAATCCGCGCGAAGTTGGAGCGGATCGGATCGTAAATGCTGTAGCGGCCGTAGAGAAATACGGCGGACCCCTGGTGGTTGTTGATTTTGGTACAGCTACAACGTTTGATTGTATTGATGAGAAGGGCCATTACCTGGGAGGCGCAATTGTACCTGGCATTCACATTGCTACCGAAGCGCTTTACGAGCGGGCAGCGAAGCTACCGCGAATTGAGCTGGAGAAGCCAAAGAAGGTTATTGGGCGCAATACCGTGCATGCTATGCAATCGGGCATCATCTATGGATACGCTGGGCAAGTGGACGGCATCGTAAAACGAATTCGCGAAGAGATGAAAGCCGAGCCTATGGTCATCGCTACGGGAGGCCTTGCTGCTCTGATTGCAGAAGAGACTCGAAGCATTGAGAAAGTCGATCCGTTGCTTACGCTTGAGGGGCTGCGTGTCATCTATGAGCGGAACCGGGAAAGATAGACATACAAGGGGCGGCATACAGCAGGCTGGGATTACAGCTTAAATGTTGAGCCGTTTTTTTCTGTTAGGATATTAAAATGACACGCCAAAGGAGGCTGAATGACTTGGAAAACAACAACAAACAGGACCGGTTGATCCGTGGTACAGCGATGAATGGAAAGGTAAGAGCATTTGCCGTTCAAACCACAGAACTGGTAGAAGAATTGCGCAGAAGACATGATACGTTTCCCACGGCTACAGCAGCTATGGGGCGTACAGTAACGACAGCAGCCATTATGGGTGCGATGCTTAAAGGTGATGAGAAACTGACCATACAAGTGAATGGAGATGGCCCAATAGGCCAGATCGTAGCCGACGCCAATGCGAGAGGTGAGGTGCGTGGTTATGTATCCAATCCGCATGTACATCTGCCAAGCAATCGTTTTGGTAAATTGGATGTAGCTGGCGCTGTCGGCACAGAAGGTTTCATTAATATCACAAAGGATCTGGGACTAAAAGACCCGTATCGTGGCAGCATTCCGATTATTTCGGGCGAACTGGGCGAAGACTTTACGTATTATTTCGCTCAGTCAGAACAGACACCTTCCGCTGTTGGAGTGGGTGTTCTGGTCGATACGGATAACTCGGTTATCGTCTCGGGTGGATTTATAATACAGTTGCTCCCAGGCCTCACTGACCCGGAAATTACAGAAATCGAGAATGCTATTGGTGCCTTGCCTCCGGTGACAACCTTGTTGAATGAGGGGCTGGAGCTGGAAGAATTGTTGCGCCGTCTTCTGCCGGATGTACAGGTTATGGGTGAATTGGATATTATTTTTAGCTGCAGTTGTTCTCGTGAGCGTCTGGAACAAACCTTAATCAGTCTCGGTCAGTCCGAGCTGGAGCAGTTAATTGAAGAAGAAGGCCAGGCTGAAGTGGTCTGCCAATTCTGCAATGAAGCGTATGATTTTGACAAAGAGCAACTAGAAGCCATCCTAGAACAAGCCAAGAACTGATCAATGCGGGGACGGGATGCGGTATGACCAGACAGGAAAAAGGATTGTGGACGGCGGTTGTTATTTTGACAATTGGTGTGCTCGTGATGGGTACGGTTATGGCGATGCAAATGATCAATCAGGGTAAGGACGAAGCAGAGACACCTCATGATGCCAACCAGGAAGAAGGAAGTACGGTTGCTACGATTAACGGTGAAGTGATTACGGATAAAGCTTGGACGGATGCATTAAAGCGACGTTACGGCAGTGAAATCTTGCTGCAGATGCTGAACCGAAAAGCGGTATATGCGGAGGCTGTTCAACGCAACTTGGTGGTCACGCCCAAAGAAATCGCAAGAGAAATGTCTGAAGCGATGGATGGGTATGATTCAGAGAAGTCATATTATGATGCCATGAAATCACAGCTCGGCCTGTCGAAGCAGGATCTCGAACTTGAGGCAGGTTACCGTTTACTGCTTGAAAAAATTGCTACAGCAGGTATTCAGGTTAAGGATGATGCTATTGAGCAGTATTGGGTAGAACATCGTGAAGACTATATCACCCCTGAGAAATATGACCTGTCCATTATTGTTGTAAAAGGAAAATCCGAATCCGAGGCTTTGCTGACGGCCCTCCGCAACGGGAAAGATTTCGGAGAAACGGCTCGCTCCGAATCCGAGGATAGTTACTCCCGAGATGCGGGAGGTAGACTGGGATGGATCGAGCAACACGACCCGTTCCAGCCCAAATCAATTCTGCAGCTTGCTGCCAATATGAAAGTCGGTGAAATTGCTGGTCCGGTACAGGTAGAGAACGGCTACGCAATCATTAAAATGAATGACAGAGCCGAACGCCAGGAGCAGTCAGCAAAGGAAGTGCATGAAGAGATTCGTATGGAACTGGCACTAAGTCAGGCGGATCCCCTTCCGCAGGTTGAACAGATGCTGCGAGATAAATATGAGGCTGTGATTCTCTCCGAAATCCCTGCCTCCTGATACGATGAATGTAAAATGTCCTGTCTTATAGGAGTTGCATCTTGATAAAAATACTTTGTCTACGGCCTCAGGGCCCAAGGCAAAGTATTTTTTTGAGTACTCATATTGACAATGACGTGTAACGTTGATAAGATGAAAATAATCAAATACCTACTCGTTTACTCGGATATAAATGATTCAAGATATGATAAACATGAATTGATAAGATTCAATGGAACTAAAGAAACTTTCGGAAAACTCGGCGTTGCCTATACCTGTATGCGTGTTTCATTGCAGAATGGAACGGATAATCACCGGATTTCCGCAGTTCTTCATACACATCCAGAGGCTTATTGGCACAGATCGCATAAATTTACAGGAACTATATAAGTTGAACGTTTTTTTACACAATAACGGAGAGGACAGAAAAAACCTGGAGAAGCGAAGCGTTCGCCTTTATCACCGGATTTTCCCTTTTAAAAGGGGATCAAAAAATCTGGGGATAACAGCAATTGGAAGGTTATTCTGTCATTGGAGTGAAAGGTGTAAATCTTTAGTTTAACTTATATAAGTGTCATTTATACCACTAAGGAGGGCATTCATATGGCTAAAGTAGTTAATAACGTAACTGAACTCATCGGGGGTACTCCGCTTGTTCGTCTGAACAATATCGTACCTGAAGGCAGTGCTGAAATCCTGGTGAAACTGGAATACCAAAATCCAGGCTCAAGTGTGAAAGATCGTATCGCGATTAGCATTGTTGAAGAAGCGGAAAAAGAAGGCAAGCTGAAACCGGGCGGTACGATTATTGAAGCAACAAGTGGTAACACGGGGATCGGCCTCGCGATGGTTGCTGCTGCTAAAGGCTACAAGTCGGTCATTGTAATGCCTGAAACCATGAGCTTGGAGCGTCGTAACCTGCTTCGTGCTTATGGTGCGGAACTTGTGCTTACACCTGGAGCAGAGGGAATGAACGGTGCAGTCAAAAAAGCGGAAGAGCTTCTGAAGGAAAACCCATCTTACTTCATGGCAGAGCAGTTCAAAAACAAAGCGAATGTGAAGATTCACCGTGAAACGACAGGTCCTGAAATCGTTGAAGCGATTCAGTCTGTAGGTGGCACACTTGATGCATTTGTTGCGGGCATCGGTACCGGTGGTACCATCACAGGTACGGGAGAAGTGTTGAAGGAAGCATTCCCTGGGATCAAAATTGTGGCAGTAGAGCCTGCTGCATCGCCAATTCTGGCGGGTGGCAAACCGGGTCCTCACAAAATTCAGGGGATTGGTGCAAACTTTATTCCTGAGATTCTGGATCAGGAAGTGTATGACGAAATCATTCACATCGAGAATGATGATGCATTTGAAACAGCTCGTGCTGTTGCGAAAGAAGAGGGTATTCTGTCCGGTATTTCATCCGGTGCTGCAATTCGCGCAGGACTTCAAGTAGCGAAAGAGCTGGGTGCAGGTAAACGCGTTGTCGTGATCGTGCCAAGTAACGGTGAACGTTATTTGAGCACACCGCTTTATAATTTCGAGGCGTAATTAATTACAAGGATCAAGTTCATTCGGCCACGAATCAGCTTGATATTCCGAAATAGTTTATATGGATCCTTCCTGCCCTGACGGGTGGGGAGGATTTTTTGCGTAATGCTTTTAAAAGCAACGACGCTTTAGTATACTATCAAACAATAAGAACTATATAAGTTGAACACTCGTTTGCACAGCTTTTATAGTGACATAGGAAAGGGCGGCGGGCCGCAATGACACACCTGATGACAACATATGCCGACTGGGAAGCGTGGGCTGGACAAGGCTGGACAATGCTACCTTATATAACGAAGTCGGATGAGGGGCCGTATCATGGCGGTTTACCGTTGACGTGGGAAGCCGCATGGCAGCATGCATCTCCTAATGCAATCGTACTGGAGAATGGCAAAGGAGGAAGGTATACCTTCCTCGGCTTACATCCGGTGTCCATTATTTCTGGTAAAGGGCAGGAAGCTACAATCCATGATGTGTTTCAAGGGACAACAAGGACAGATCGGGGCAAACCACTGGAGGTATTAAAGCGATGGACGGAGCCATACCACGCACCTAAGGTTAATGGAGCGCCTGATTTTGCAGGCGGTTGTGCTGGATATCTTAGTTATGATGTGGCCAGATCTCTCGAGAAACTACCAACAATGGCTGAAGACAATCCTGCTTTACCAGATTACTGGTGGATGCGATTTGAGGAAATATGGGCATATGATCACGAGCAGCAGGCTCTTTTCTGTATGGTGCATGTGGAAGTAGATTCTAAGCAGAAGGAGCAAATGGATCTACGTAGTCTCTATACTGCAGCAGAGACACGCGCGGTTGCGATGCAGAAGCGATGGCTTCATATTATGGGTTTTGCCCAGGCAGAAGAGCAGCTACAGGCGCTAGAGCTCCGTCATCAGCAGGTCCATCTTGCACTGCGCAAAGAAGAATCTGAGCGGGAAACAGAGGGATGGGTGACGTCCTTCACACAAGAGGATTTTGAACAAGCTGTGCGTAAGATACAGGAATATATCCGGCAAGGCGATGTGTTCCAAGTTAATCTGTCACTAAGACATGAAAAGTCACTTCAATCCAGTAGTGAGCACATCTACGAATGGTTGCGAATCGTGAACCCTTCACCCTATATGGGGATGCTTCGCAGTCCCGAATTTCAACTGGTCAGCGGATCACCGGAATTACTCGTGAAAGTAGAGAACGGCAAAGTCAGCGCACGTCCTATCGCTGGAACAAGAAGAAGAGGGCGCGATGAGACAGAGGATCAGGCGATGGAGCATGAGTTACTTGGCAGTGAAAAGGAGCGGGCCGAGCATATTATGCTGGTTGATCTGGAGCGCAATGATATTGGACGGATCGCTGCATATGGATCGGTTCATGTGCCTGAATTAATGACAATCGAGAGATATTCGCATGTTATGCACCTCGTTTCACAGGTCGAAGGCAAGCTGGCCGAAGGATTAACTGTGTTTGATGTCATCGCCGCAACGTTTCCTGGTGGGACGATAACGGGTGCTCCGAAAGTACGCACGATGGAAATCATTGAAGAGCTCGAGCCGGTAAGACGCGGACCGTATACAGGGTCCATTGGATGGATGGACTACAGTGGCAATATGGAGCTAAATATCGTCATTCGTACACTTGCGATTAAGGATGGAACGGGTTATGTTCAGGCTGGGGCTGGTATCGTTATTGATTCTGATCCTTATCGCGAGTACAGGGAGTGTCACAATAAGGCCAGAGCAATGATGAGAGCTGTGAATTACAGTGAACGAGCGGAGGCTGACACAACGCAGGCATCAGAAGGAGTAACCAAGACCTAAGCAAGAAACAACCGGGCAGAACGGAATAAAGCAATTAAACTAAAATTAAATGAAGCAAAATAAACAAGGCATCCGCCGTAACCTGCGGTGGAAGATGAGGGGGAGCAGACCTATGATTCTGGTTATCGACAATTACGATTCCTTTACCTACAACCTGGTTCAATATCTGGGTGAATTGGGGGAGACGGTGGAAGTAAGGCGCAATGATGAGATTGATCTGGCAGGCATAGAAGCGCTGGCACCGGATCATATTCTAATCTCTCCAGGCCCATGTACACCGAATGAAGCGGGAATTAGTCTGGCAGTCATTGAACATTTCAAAGGGAGCATTCCCATCTTTGGCGTTTGTCTCGGACATCAGGCGATTGGACAGGCATTCGGTGGCAATGTGATTCGCGCAGATCGTATGATGCATGGCAAAACATCCGAGATGCACCACCAGAGCACATCGGTATTTGCCGGGTTACCTTCCCCGTTTACAGCAACCCGTTATCATTCATTGATTGTGGAGCGGAGCAGTCTGCCAGATTGCTTGGAAATTACAGCGGAAACAGCTGAGGGAGAGATTATGGGTCTGCGTCACAAAGAGTATGCAATTGAAGGTGTACAGTTCCACCCGGAATCTATTATTACAGATCATGGTCATCAGATGCTTCGCAATTTCCTTTCACAACAAAAGGCGAACGTATAAATGCAATATGCCGCGATTAACGGACAACTGGTTCAACTGGCGGCAGCCGTGGTTCCTGTAACGGATCACGGCTTTTTGTACGGGCTTGGGCTGTTTGAGACCTTTCGAACATACCAAGGCGTACCTTACCTTCTGGAACAGCATCTGGAGCGCATGGCTGCAGGCTGTGAAGAGTTAGGGATTCCTTTTTCCGTAACAGCAGAGGAAGTAAAAGACGGGATATCCCGTCTGATGCATGCCAATCATCTTGAAGAGGCGTACGTGCGTTATACGGTATCTGCTGGTGAAGCGCCGCTTGGTCTACCTTCAGGAGACTATACAAACCCTACCCATGTCATACTGGCAAAAGCACTACCTGAACCATCTCCAACCCTGTATGAGAGGGGGAAAATGCTCCAGCGTCTCTCTACACCGCGTAATACGCCGGAAGGGCAGGTCAGGTTCAAGTCACTTCATTACATGAACAGTATACTGGCAAAACGTGAATTAAACCGCTATGGTCAGCACGACCAGCGAATATGGGGAGCAGAAGGGTTGCAGCTTACCCGGGATGACTATGTGGCGGAGGGCATTGTTAGCAATGTGTTTTGGGTGCATGAAAAAATCCTCTACACCCCATCGTTGTCCACTGGCATTCTGCCAGGGATTACCAGATCGGTGGTGATGAAGATCGCTACGGAGCAAGGCTTCGCTTGCAGAGAAGTAAAGGCACCGTGGGGAGATTTACTGCAAGCGGATGAAATATTTCTGACAGGCTCGGTTGCTGAGATCGTTCCAGTGACGACACTACGGGATCTGGAAGGCACAGAGACTTCGGTCAGTCGCGGACATATCGGCCCGGTTACCTCAGCGTTGCTGCGTATGTACCGGGAGAAAGCGGGGTATACTTCATGACACTTACACCAGTCATTTATGAACGGAAATATGAATGGGGACCAGCTTCAATTACGCTGGGAACCCGAACACAGATTATGGGCATTTTGAACGTGACACCAGATTCATTCTCGGACGGTGGGCGATACAATAGCGTGGAGCGGGCTGTAGCTCATGCCAAACAGATGATGGAAGACGGCGCCGATTTGATTGATATCGGCGGAGAATCCACTCGCCCAGGCTCAGATGTTGTCAGTGCGGACGAAGAGCTTCACCGGATTATTCCGGTCATTGAAGCTTTGCACGCAGAGGCACCGCATATCCCGATTTCGGTGGATACCTACAAGGCGGCAGTGGCTCGTCAGGCAGTTCTGGCGGGGGCACATATCATCAACGATGTATGGGGGGCCAAGGCCGACCCGGATATGGCGCGGACTGCAGCTGAGCTGGGTTGCCCGATTATTCTGATGCATAATCGGCAGGCGCGGGACTATACCGATTATCTGCCCGATGTTGTACGTGATGTACAAGCCAGCATTCAGCTTGCGCTTGCAACGGGTGTACAAGAGGATCAGATTATCTTGGATCCGGGGATTGGTTTTGTGAAGGACCTCTCGGAGAACCTGGAGCTGATGTCTTCCCTTGGTCTGCTGAACGAATTGGGGTATCCTGTGCTGCTTGCCACATCCCGCAAACGGTTCATCCAGCATACACTCAACGTAAGTGCAGATGATACATTGGAAGGCACCGCGGCTACAGTGGCATTTGGCATTGCCCAAGGCTGCCAGTTGGTACGGGTCCATAATGTGAAGCCGATCCGGCGGACGGCGGACATGTGCGATGCGATGTTATATCGTTCTCCGGGCTTACGGAGAAGATCATAATGGAGGGCCTCTACCGGCCCGTCCATGTTGGAGCGAAGCGTTTTGATATAGAAAACTAAGGGAAAGATCTAGGCAGTCATCCCTCTACTTACATCAATTTTTGAATAGAAGGCAGGCGAAATGTATGGACAGAATGGTATTGCACCGCATGGAGTATTACGGTTATCACGGTGTGTTCGCAGAAGAACGGAAACTTGGGCAACGTTATTACATCGATCTGGAGATCGATATGGACCTCGGTGAGGCCGGGCGTAATGATGATCTGACCAAAACGATTAATTATGCAGAGATTCATGAACTGGTGAAACAGATCGTTGAAAATAAATCATTCCAGTTAATTGAAGCGTTGGGTGAACATATTGCATCTTCTTTACTAGACACTTATACTATTATCAATGCATTGACAGTCAAGGTGACGAAGCCACATCCGCCATTTGATATTCATTTTGAAGGCGTAACGGTAGAGCTTCGCCGCTCAAGAAAGTGAGAACCGATCATGATTGCACATTCGACCTCTGAATCCTCAGAGGCTTATATTGCTTTAGGGGCTAATTTGGGTGACCGGGAGCAGACGTTACTTGAAGCGTTAACGCTTCTGGATGCACACCCTCATATATCTGTGCTGCGCTGCTCTGCGCTATATGAGACAGAGCCTGTAGGATATGTGGATCAGCCTGCGTTTTTGAATATGGCCGCTGCGGTCAGCACTAGTCTGACACCAGAGCAACTTCTTGGCGAATTGCTGAGTGTAGAGAACCAGCTTGGGCGGGTTCGAGATATTCGTTGGGGTCCGCGTACGGTGGATCTGGACTTGCTCTGGATGCAAGGGGAGACAAGAGATACTGAACTGCTTCAACTGCCGCATCCCCGTATGGGAGAGCGGGCTTTTGTACTGGTTCCGCTATCGGATATCGTACCTCAGGACGAGGTATCAGGTCTGCATACCTTTGTACACGCATCGTTGTCTGTACTGGATGGAAAGGATGGAATACAGCGTTGGAAAACATGCAATTGGCCAATCGAATCCGGGCATTCCGGAAGTTGAAAGGGTTGACCCAGCATGAGCTTGCAGCTGAGACAGGCATATCCTTGGCCATTCTTGGAACGATTGAACGGGGAAATCGCAAGGTGACACCAAGGGAACTCAGCAAAATTGCAGGGGTGCTGGCCATTAGTATCGAGGAATTACAAGGGAAATAGAGAATGACGGACAACGAACAACACAGAGAACGACTCTAAGTGAGCAACAATATATGAGTAATACGTGCACCAATGTACGACCAAAATGAAACTACCATAGCTCTGGAATGTCGAATACGTCCGGGCTCGGAATGGATAAAGAGGTGAAACAGCAAAGATGCTTAAAATTGGTAATATCGAAATGAAAAATCAAGTTGTTCTCGCACCGATGGCTGGTGTATGTAATCCAGCCTTTCGCTTGATCGCCAAAGAGTTTGGTACGGGTCTTGTCTGTGCTGAGATGGTGAGTGGTAAAGCCATTGTGCATGGCAACCAGCGGACACGCGAGATGTTATTTGTGGATGAACGTGAGAAACCGCTCAGTCTGCAGATTTGGGGAGGCGACAGGGAATCGCTTGTCGAGGCAGCCAGAATCGTAGATAAGGAAACCAATGCAGATATCATCGACATTAATATGGGTTGTCCTGTACCGAAGGTAACGAAGTGTGATGCAGGTGCGCGCTGGCTTTTGGATCCGAATAAAATCTACGAGATGGTATCTGCCGTTGTAGAAGCAGTTGAGAAACCGGTCACCGTTAAAATGCGGATCGGTTGGGACAACGAACACATCTATGTGGTGGAGAACGCTCTTGCCGTAGAACGCGCTGGAGGAAGTGCTGTCAGCGTGCATGGACGGACAAGAGAACAACTCTACACAGGCACAGCGGATTGGTCACATATCAAAAACGTCAAAGAGGCTGTCTCCATTCCAGTCATCGGGAATGGTGACGTCTCTTCACCTGAGGACGCCCGCCGTATGCTGGATGAAACAGGCTGTGACGGAGTAATGATCGGGCGCGCCGCCTTGGGTAATCCATGGATGTTATATCGTACAATCCAGTACCTGAGCTCTGGCGAACTGCCTCCTGATCCAAATGCAGAGGAAAAGATTCGTGTAGCTGTTTTGCATATGGATCGACTCATTGCACTCAAGAACGAAACGGTCGCTGTACGCGAAATGCGCAAACATCTGGCCTGGTATCTGAAGGGATTAAAAGGATCTGCCCGAATCAAGGATGTTATTATGGAAGGAACCAAGCGGGATGAGATGGTGGGCATTCTGGAGAACTTTGTGGAGCAGTTGAAAATGGAGGGGAATCTGGAGTCTGAGCCGGTAATTGCGGGTAATGCCTCTTAATTAGGAGGCATGTCGTAAAACGTTTACAGCCGCAGGGGATGTAACATTGACTTTTCGAGATCGTTCACCTATAATTTCTCAGTATAAATTCGCCATGTGCGTTTACTAAGTATAGTGCATCAGGAGGAATATTCTATTTCTCTGGAGAACTTCATATAGTTTTGAAGATGTATGCGGGCGGAGTTCTGTCATCAGCACTGATTCCGTTGCCGTACAATCAAATTATTCCCATGACAGGAGAATCGGTTGAGATGAGCGACAAGGAAGTTATCCTTACACCAGAAGGACTCAAGAAGCTGGAAGAAGAACTGGAAACACTGAAGTCAGTGAAGCGCCGCGAAGTGGCTGAACGGATCAAAGTAGCTATTGGCTATGGTGATATCAGTGAGAACTCCGAATACGAAGATGCGAAAAATGAGCAGGCTTTTATTGAAGGGCGTATCATTACACTCGAGAAGCTGTTGCGTAACGCTCGAATTATCAACAGCGACGAAATCGATACCGATTCCGTAAGTGTGGGTGCAACCGTAACTGTAGAAGATTTGGAATTCGGTGATATCACAGAATATACGATTGTAGGTACAGCGGAATCCAATCCGCTTCAGAACAAGATTTCCAATGAAAGTCCTGTAGGTAAAGCTATTTTGGGCAAGAAAAAAGGTACAGTGGTTGATGTAAGTGTGCCTGCTGGCGTAATTCAATATAAAATTGTAGATATTAAAAAGCTGTAGTAACGGAGCAGTCAGGCGTAGTAGACAAAAGCTTCCTTAGGGAAGCTTTTTTCAACATTACGGACAAGCCTACACGTACAGGCTGCAATGTAAATAAGGAGATGAATACAGATCATGACGGATGAAGTCTTGAATCAGGAAACCGAACTTAGCGAGCTGTTACAGATTCGCCGCGACAAATTGGACGAGCTCCGCAACCTAGGAATCGACCCTTTTGGCCAAAAATACGTACGTACCGAAGAAGCCGGCTCCATTCTGAAGAAGTATGAAGAACTGACCAAGGAAGAGCTGGAAGAGAAGCACATCGAAGTCAGTATTGCCGGACGGATTATGGCGAAGCGGGGCATGGGTAAAGCAAGCTTTGCACATATTCAGGACCTGAGCGGCCGAATCCAGATCTATGTTCGTCAGGATAGCGTGCCTGAGGACAAATTTGCAGCATTTAGTCTGCTTGATCTTGGAGATATCGTTGGGGTAACTGGCGTTGTCTTCAAAACCAAAACAGGTGAGACTTCCGTTAAAGTGAAGGATTTGGAAGTACTGTCGAAATCCCTCTATCCACTGCCGGATAAATACCATGGTCTGACAGACGTTGAACTGCGTTATCGTCAGCGTTATGTAGATCTGATCATGAACCCTGATGTGCAGCAGACCTTCATTATGCGTTCCAAAATCATTCAATCCATGCGTCGTTACCTCGACTCCCATGGATATCTGGAAGTGGAGACACCAACATTGCATACGATCGCAGGTGGTGCGGCGGCTCGTCCGTTTATTACCCATCACAATGCGCTTGATATGGAACTGTACATGAGGATTGCGATTGAACTTCACTTGAAACGTCTGATTGTCGGCGGTCTGGAAAAAGTATATGAGATTGGCCGCGTATACCGGAACGAAGGTATGTCTACACGCCACAATCCGGAATTTACGATGATTGAGTTGTATGAGGCATATGCGGATTACAAGGATATCATGGCTTTAACTGAAAACCTGGTTGCTCACATTGCTCAGGAAGTCATGGGTACACAAGTGATTCAATACGGGGATCATGAAGTGAATCTTACGCCGCAATGGCGCCGTGTTACCATGGTGGATGCGGTTAAGGAAGTTGTCGGTGTAGACTTCTCCGTTCATATGACCAATGAGGAAGCGCACAGTTTGGCTAAACAGCATAATGTAAAAGTTGAACCACATATGACATTTGGTCACATCCTGAACGCCTTTTTTGAAGAGTTTGTTGAAGAGACATTGATTCAGCCAACATTCATCATGGGGCATCCGCTTGAAATTTCGCCACTAGCGAAGAAAAGCGATACAGATCCACGCTTCACGGATCGCTTCGAGTTGTTTATCATTGGACGTGAGCATGCCAATGCCTTCACTGAGCTGAATGATCCAATCGATCAGCGTCAGCGTTTTGAAGCACAGATGTTGGAGAAAGAGCACGGCAATGACGAAGCTCATGAGATGGATGATGACTTCATCCGTGCGCTTGAATATGGTATGCCACCAACAGGGGGTCTGGGGATCGGTATCGACCGTCTGATCATGTTGCTGACCAATTCGCCGTCCATCCGTGACGTACTGCTCTTCCCGCATATGCGTCCACGTACACAAGAGTAAATAAGGAACGTATCTTTCGTTCATAATAAAAGAGGAACCTGCCACTTGCTTCGAAGCTGGGCAAGTTCCTCTTTGGGTTTACATAGACAACTCAGGCAGATAGCTTAAGGTTTACACCGTTGCTCACATTATTTATTTTAGCTAAAAGAGGTGCCATTCATGAAGTTCAGGCTTCACATCGCCAGGTTCATATCTCCTCCGTTGATATTGGTTGGCGGTTTCTTGCTGATTATCTCTATTGGTACCGTTTTGTTGATGTTGCCGTTCTCCAATCAGAGTGGCAAACATCTTGCCTTTATCGATGCTCTATTTACAGCTACATCGGCTGCATGTGTAACTGGGCTGGTAGTGGTAGACGTAGGGACAACCTTCAATCTGTTTGGTCAGATTGTCATCATGATCCTGATGCAGCTTGGCGGACTTGGCTTTATGACTATGGCTACGTTGTTTGCACTCGTGCTGGGTAAACGTATCTCTCTTAAGGATAGACTACTACTGAAAGAGGCCATTAATGCAGACAGCATGGAGGGGATTGTGCGGATTATCCGCAAGGTTCTGATCTTTTCTTTCACTATTGAAGGGGTAGCAGCGGTCGTTCTGGCTTTGCGCTGGGTTACCGAGATGCCATTTATGCAGGCCGTATACTATGGTATTTTCCATTCCGTATCCTTGTTTAACAACGGCGGATTTGATCTGTTTGGTAACAGTTTTCAATATTATACTGGAGACTGGATTTTTAACATCACAGCTTCAATTCTCGTGGTATCGGGTGGACTTGGCTTTGTTGTTCTGAATGATCTGTTTGAGTATCGCAAACGCCGTCGTTTATCTTTGCAATCCAAACTGGTGCTGTCCGTGTCAGGTGCGCTGATTGGCATAGGTGCGGTGGTGCTGTTTATTTTTGAATTCACCAATAGTCATACCCTGGGTTCATTGAATTGGAGCGAGAAAATATATGCATCGTTCTTCCAGTCCGTCTCTACACGTTCTTCTGGAACGAGCACTATTGATATTACACAGATGCGACAAGCGACTCAATTCTTCTTTATTTTGCTCATGTTCATCGGTGCTTCTCCAGGTTCAACAGGTGGAGGAATCAAGACAACCACGTTTCTGATTATGATTGGAGCTGTATATGCCATGATTCGTGGGAACAAAGACATTGTCTTTTTCCGTCAGCGCGTCCCAAAAGAGTTGCTGATGAGGGCGTTGACCATCATTATGGTCTCCTTGATTATATTCATGATTGTGGTGATGCTTCTGCTGACGACAGAGGATGCACCTTTCCTTTCACTCATGTTCGAAGCAGCATCTGCTATTGGTACGGTGGGTCTGTCGGTGGGTGTAACCCATGAGATGACCAATTGGGGCAAAATCATAATTACTTTTACCATGTTTGTTGGTCGAATTGGGCCGCTAACGATTGCGTATGCACTTCGTCCACGTAAAGAGAAGAAATTGTATCGCCACCCGGAAGGCCGGATTATTATTGGATAAAACAAAAAACGCAGGCATTCAGTACGGACTCCTTATATGGAAAAAGGGGACGACATTGAATGCGCTGCGTTTTTTTCTATTGCTCTACACGTCCACGCCTGAATAACCTTAGAAAGAAATTCCCGACGTGGGCTAAGTTCTAGGACATAAAGACGCCAGATGTAGGGTGATAGCCTCGTCCATAAGTTGACCATTTACCTGATCGGGTCTAAGTACGGCATGGATAGCCAAGCCATCAATGAGAGCATATAGTCTCTCGATCTCAAGTTCCTGATTTAGATCTGGTCTGAAGATGCCGAGCTTCACCAGAGAAGTAATAACAATCTCGACAGCTTGTCTAATATCATTATATACAGTGTCAGCCAGTTTTTTGAGTCCAGGATCCGTTTTGGATTTGGCAGTAAAAGCGTACCACACCTCCATTTCAGCCATTTTCTCATCCGTATTAGGTATGAATTCAAGCAGTAACTGTTTCATATGTTCCATCGGAGGCCCGTCAAAAGACATGCTTTGAATCCGGGCAGTCACCCGTTCCGAAACCAGATTCATTGCATATAACAGAAGTTCCGATTGAGTGGAAAAATAGTGGCGCATGGATCCGACCGAGATTCCAGCTTCCTCAGCGATGTTTCGAACAGAAGCTTGTTCCATACCATTTTTCCGGATAATACGCCAAGCGGCCTCGGCTACGAGCAAGCGCTGTTTGTCATGATCAACGATTTTAGGCATGTCATGATTATAACACCGTTGAATATTATGGTACAAATGTGTTAAATTAATTGTAATACAGTCGTATTATATAAAAGGGGTGTAATTATGATTGCTTATTTCATTATTGCCTGTGAGATTGCATTTTGGATATTTGTCGCGGCAGGGCTAAGTGTTCGGTATATGCTGGGTAAGAAGCGATTGGGATTGGCTCTGCTTGCGGCCACACCGATTGTTGATGTTTTGTTGCTCGTAGCTACTGTAGTAGATCTTCAACGCGGAGCAACAGCAAGTATGGTTCATGGTATAGCAGCTATCTATATTGGAGTAAGCATTGCTTTTGGACATCAGATGATCGCTTGGGCTGATCGTTACTTTCAATACTGGTTTAGAGGGGGAGAGAATCCTAGGCAGAATAAGTTATATGGAAGAGAGCATGCGAGGAGCGAGCGTATAGGGTGGGTCAGACATCTTTTGGCTTGGAGTATTGGAAGTGCGCTTTTGTATATTATGATATGGTGGATTGGTGATCCGGATCGAACAGAGGTATTTTCAGGTCTAATCCGAGTATGGGCAATGGTGCTGGGGATCGACCTCATGATAAGTATTAGTTATAGCTTTTGGCCGAGGAAAGCTCCTGCTAAAAATATAGGTTAATGTTCCATAAGGGTAACCGGTATATATAAGATGTATTACTCATTTAATGTCCTATTTGCTCAGGTAGTTGAGGTTTTCTTAGGAAATGATCAAGATTCTAGATAAAAGTAATAAAAGTGAAAAAAAGCTTGCATTCAAAAATCATACATGGTATATTCTAATTCCGGCCAAGAAAACACGGTTTACACGGTGCGGCAAGCGAATGATACAAGCTTCGAAAGAAACTTGAAAAAAAGAGCTTGCAAAGTTGGTTCGGAAATGGTATGATATAAAAGTTACTGAAGCGAATGAGTGACAGTGACTAAACAAGTTTGATCTTTGAAAACTGAACAACGAGTGAGTATCGATCTTGCTTGCAAGATCAAAATTGAGATTTTTAATCTCGTCAGATTCAAAATGAGCTTATCGCTCTTTTCAATACCCCGATGAGTTGCACAGCGTTTAACGACGCTGCGAAATTCATCTTTATTGGAGAGTTTGATCCTGGCTCAGGACGAACGCTGGCGGCATGCCTAATACATGCAAGTCGAGCGGAGTTGATGGAAAGCTTGCTTTCCTGATACTTAGCGGCGGACGGGTGAGTAACACGTAGGCAACCTGCCCTCAAGCTTGGGACAACTACCGGAAACGGTAGCTAATACCGAATACTTGTTTTCTTCGCCTGAAGAGAACTGGAAAGACGGAGCAATCTGTCACTTGGGGATGGGCCTGCGGCGCATTAGCTAGTTGGTGAGGTAACGGCTCACCAAGGCGACGATGCGTAGCCGACCTGAGAGGGTGATCGGCCACACTGGGACTGAGACACGGCCCAGACTCCTACGGGAGGCAGCAGTAGGGAATCTTCCGCAATGGGCGAAAGCCTGACGGAGCAATGCCGCGTGAGTGATGAAGGTTTTCGGATCGTAAAGCTCTGTTGCCAGGGAAGAACGCTTGAGAGAGTAACTGCTCTCAAGGTGACGGTACCTGAGAAGAAAGCCCCGGCTAACTACGTGCCAGCAGCCGCGGTAATACGTAGGGGGCAAGCGTTGTCCGGAATTATTGGGCGTAAAGCGCGCGCAGGCGGTCATGTAAGTCTGGTGTTTAATCCCGGGGCTCAACCCCGGATCGCACTGGAAACTGTGTGACTTGAGTGCAGAAGAGGAGAGTGGAATTCCACGTGTAGCGGTGAAATGCGTAGAGATGTGGAGGAACACCAGTGGCGAAGGCGACTCTCTGGGCTGTAACTGACGCTGAGGCGCGAAAGCGTGGGGAGCAAACAGGATTAGATACCCTGGTAGTCCACGCCGTAAACGATGAGTGCTAGGTGTTAGGGGTTTCGATACCCTTGGTGCCGAAGTTAACACATTAAGCACTCCGCCTGGGGAGTACGGTCGCAAGACTGAAACTCAAAGGAATTGACGGGGACCCGCACAAGCAGTGGAGTATGTGGTTTAATTCGAAGCAACGCGAAGAACCTTACCAGGTCTTGACATCCAACTAACGAAGCAGAGATGCATTAGGTGCCCTTCGGGGAAAGTTGAGACAGGTGGTGCATGGTTGTCGTCAGCTCGTGTCGTGAGATGTTGGGTTAAGTCCCGCAACGAGCGCAACCCTTATATTTAGTTGCCAGCACTTCGGGTGGGCACTCTAGATAGACTGCCGGTGACAAACCGGAGGAAGGTGGGGATGACGTCAAATCATCATGCCCCTTATGACCTGGGCTACACACGTACTACAATGGCCGGTACAACGGGCTGCGAAATCGCGAGATGGAGCTAATCCCACCAAAGCCGGTCTCAGTTCGGATTGCAGGCTGCAACTCGCCTGCATGAAGTCGGAATTGCTAGTAATCGCGGATCAGCATGCCGCGGTGAATACGTTCCCGGGTCTTGTACACACCGCCCGTCACACCACGAGAGTTTATAACACCCGAAGTCGGTGGGGTAACCGCAAGGAGCCAGCCGCCGAAGGTGGGATAGATGATTGGGGTGAAGTCGTAACAAGGTAGCCGTATCGGAAGGTGCGGCTGGATCACCTCCTTTCTATGGAGAATCGTCTTCTGCAACGAAGACATTCAAATAAGCAGCTCAGCTGCAAACGACTCACTCGTTGCTCAGTTTTGAGAGCTCAAACTCTCAAACCAACTCGTTTATTCGACCGACACATCCGTGAACGGCCCGAACCAAACGATTTGTTCTTTGAAAACTAGATATCGAAACGAAACAAACGCGAATTAGAACATTCCTTTTTAGCTGAACTTGTGTTCAACAAGTTTCAATAAAAACGGTAGATTGCTGGAGCGAGTGATCGAAATGGAGTGACTTTTGGCTTTGGACGTAGTCCAAAACAAGGGAAGCGACAGCTCGAACACGAGCGACCTGGTTAAGCTACTAAGAGCACACGGAGGATGCCTAGGCGCTAGGAGCCGATGAAGGACGTGGCGAACAACGAAACTGCCTCGGGGAGCTGTAAGCAAGCTTTGATCCGGGGATGTCCGAATGGGGAAACCCAGCTGGGGTAATTTCCAGTTACTCATAACTGAATACATAGGTTATGTAGAGGCATACCAGGGGAACTGAAACATCTAAGTACCCTGAGGAAGAGAAAACAATAGTGATTCCGTCAGTAGCGGCGAGCGAACGCGGAGAAGCCCAAACCAGAGAGCTTGCTCTTTGGGGTTGTGGGACGTCTCACATGGAGTTACAAAGGAACCGATTAAGCGAAGAGGTCTGGAAAGGCCCGCCAAAGAAGGTAAAAGCCCTGTAATTGAAAGTCTGTTCCCTCCGAGACGGATCCCGAGTAGTGCGGGGCACGTGAAACCCCGTATGAATCCGGCAGGACCATCTGCCAAGGCTAAATACTTCCTAGCGACCGATAGTGAAGCAGTACCGTGAGGGAAAGGTGAAAAGCACCCCGGAAGGGGAGTGAAATAGAACCTGAAACCGTGTGCTTACAAAAAGTCAGAGCCCGTTTTAGGGGTGATGGCGTGCCTTTTGTAGAATGAACCGGCGAGTTACGTTCCCGTGCAAGGTTAAGGTGAAGAGCCGGAGCCGTAGCGAAAGCGAGTCTGAATAGGGCGACATAGTACGTGGACGTAGACCCGAAACCGGGTGATCTACCCCTGTCCAGGGTGAAGGTGCGGTAACACGCACTGGAGGCCCGAACCCACGCATGTTGAAAAATGCGGGGATGAGGTGGGGGTAGCGGAGAAATTCCAATCGAACTCGGAGATAGCTGGTTCTCCCCGAAATAGCTTTAGGGCTAGCCTCGGAAAACAGAGTCGTGGAGGTAGAGCACTGATTGGGTGCGGGGCCCGCAAGGGTTACCAAGCTCAGTCAAACTCCGAATGCCATAGACTTACTTCCGGGAGTCAGACAGTGAGTGCTAAGATCCATTGTCAAAAGGGAAACAGCCCAGACCATCAGCTAAGGTCCCCAAGTGTGTGTTAAGTGGGAAAGGATGTGGAGTTGCACAGACAACCAGGATGTTGGCTTAGAAGCAGCCACCATTGAAAGAGTGCGTAATAGCTCACTGGTCGAGTGACTCTGCGCCGAAAATGTAACGGGGCTAAACACACCACCGAAGCTATGGCTTGATGCTTGCATCAGGGGTAGGGGAGCGTTGTATGTACGTTGAAGGTGTACCGTAAGGAGCGCTGGAGAGCATACAAGTGAGAATGCCGGTATGAGTAACGAAAAGATCAGTGAGAATCTGATCCGCCGAAAGCCTAAGGGTTCCTGAGGAAGGCTCGTCCGCTCAGGGTAAGTCGGGACCTAAGGCGAGGCCGAAAGGCGTAGTCGAAGGACAACAGGTCGAAATTCCTGTACCACCGTAAATCGTTACGAGCGATGGGGGGACGCAGTAGGGTAGTGACGCAGGCTGATGGATGCCTGTCCAAGCAGTAAGGCTGGTTAGTAGGCAAATCCGCTAACCGTAAGGCTGAGCTGTGATGGGGAGTGAAAATTACAGTAGCGAAGGTCATGATCTCACACTGCCAAGAAAAGCCTCTAGCCAGATGAAGGTGCCCGTACCGCAAACCGACACAGGTAGGCGAGAAGAGAATTCTAAGGCGCGCGGAAGAACTCTCGTTAAGGAACTCGGCAAAATGACCCCGTAACTTCGGGAGAAGGGGTGCCCCGGTAGTGTGAATAGCACGAGGGGGCCGCAGTGAAAAGGCCCAAGCGACTGTTTAGCAAAAACACAGGTCTGTGCGAAGCCGTAAGGCGAAGTATACGGGCTGACGCCTGCCCGGTGCTGGAAGGTTAAGGGGAGTGGTTAGGAGCAATCCGAAGCTGTGAACCGAAGCCCCAGTAAACGGCGGCCGTAACTATAACGGTCCTAAGGTAGCGAAATTCCTTGTCAGGTAAATTCTGACCCGCACGAATGGCGTAACGACTTGGGCGCTGTCTCAACGAGAGATCCGGTGAAATTTTAATACCTGTGAAGATGCAGGTTACCCGCGACAAGACGGAAAGACCCCATGGAGCTTTACTGCAGCTTGATATTGAATTTGGGTACGATCTGTACAGGATAGGTGGGAGCCTTTGAAGCGTGAGCGCCAGCTTGCGTGGAGGCACCGTTGGGATACCACCCTGATCGTATCTAGGTTCTAACCTGGTGCCCTTAGCGGGTACGGGGACAGTGTCAGGTGGGCAGTTTGACTGGGGCGGTCGCCTCCTAAAGAGTAACGGAGGCGCCCAAAGGTTCCCTCAGAATGGTTGGAAATCATTCGAAGAGTGCAAAGGCATAAGGGAGCTTGACTGCGAGACCTACAAGTCGAGCAGGGACGAAAGTCGGGCTTAGTGATCCGGTGGTACCGCATGGAAGGGCCATCGCTCAACGGATAAAAGCTACCCTGGGGATAACAGGCTTATCTCCCCCAAGAGTCCACATCGACGGGGAGGTTTGGCACCTCGATGTCGGCTCATCGCATCCTGGGGCTGAAGTAGGTCCCAAGGGTTGGGCTGTTCGCCCATTAAAGCGGTACGCGAGCTGGGTTCAGAACGTCGTGAGACAGTTCGGTCCCTATCTGTCGTGGGCGTAGGAAATTTGAGAGGAGCTGTCCTTAGTACGAGAGGACCGGGATGGACGTACCGCTGGTGTACCAGTTGTTCCGCCAGGAGCACCGCTGGGTAGCTATGTACGGACGGGATAAGCGCTGAAAGCATCTAAGCGTGAAGCCCCCCTCAAGATGAGATTTCCCAGTATGTAAGACCCCTTGAAGACGACGAGGTAGATAGGCTGGGGGTGGAAGTGCAGCAATGCATGGAGCTGACCAGTACTAATCGGTCGAGGGCTTATCCAATAGCAAGTTTTAAATCGCGTACGTTTCGTTTCGAATCTAGTTTTCAGAGAACAACACTCTGAATGGTGAAATGAAAATCGGTACATCACTGACTGTGTGGTTGATTTTCAATTCCAAAATGAATGGAAGAAGCATTTCTTCGACCAATCGCGTTTGGTGGCGATGGCGGAGGGGTTCCACACGTACCCATCCCGAACACGACCGTTAAGCCCTCTAGCGCCGATGGTACTTGGACCGCAGGGTCCTGGGAGAGTAGGACGCCGCCAAGCAAAGAACCACTGCCGATGCAATTCGGTGGTGGTTTTTATTTTGTTTAATTAGTACGTGAAGAACATAAAAGTCTTCATTCAAGGAATACTTAAAAGACAATGAAAGCATGCGTACCGATCTGAATGAAAGGGCGCTTTTTTGCTATATTATTTAAGTGTGTCCACCTAAGGGATACAGTTGTATACATGGGGGAGTACAACGAATTGTTCCAAGGAGTTTCCCTTGACATTGTAAATATCGCTTTGCTAAGATGGACAATAATATATTTTCAGAAAACGAATTTTCGGCATACAATACAGCCTGGAATCTTCGGGTTTTGGTCGGTAAAGCTGAGCAAACATAAGGAGGAACACTTGCGTGTGGGAAGATAAATTTGGTAAGGAAGGCTTCACCTTTGATGATGTATTGCTAGTGCCGCGGAAATCCGAGACACTGCCAAAAGAAGTAGACGTATCCGTTCGTTTGAGCGATAACGTCAAATTGAATATTCCTTTGATTAGTGCAGGGATGGATACTGTTACTGAAGCGACATTGGCGATTGCCATTGCGCGTGAGGGCGGTATCGGTATTATTCATAAAAATATGTCCGTCGAGCAACAAGCTGAAGAAGTGGATCGGGTTAAACGCTCGGAGAGCGGTGTTATCACCAATCCTTTTTCATTAACGGCTGAACACCTGGTATCTGATGCTGAGGCAGTTATGGCAAAATACCGGATTTCTGGTGTGCCTATCGTTGAAGGAGATCAGAAGCTCGTAGGGATTCTGACAAACCGTGACTTGAGATTTATCCATGATTTCAACATCAAGATTAGTGAAGTTATGACTCGTGAAAATTTGGTTACAGCTCCTGTCGGTACAACACTGCAAGAGGCAGAAGGTATCTTGCAGAAGCATAAAATTGAAAAACTTCCATTGGTGGACGAGTCCAACACATTGAAGGGCCTTATCACGATTAAAGATATCGAGAAGGCCATTCAGTTCCCGCAAGCTGCGAAGGATGCGCAAGGTCGCCTTTTGGTTGGTGCAGCAATTGGTATCTCGAAAGATACTTTTGAACGTGCAGACGCTCTGGTCAAAGCGGGTGTGGATCTGATTACAGTAGATTCAGCTCATGGCCATCATATTAACATTATTGAAGCGGTTCGCAAGTTGCGCGAACGTTTCCCTGAGCTCACCATCATTGCAGGCAACGTCGCTACAGGTGAAGCCACACGTGATCTGATTGAAGCTGGGGCTTCGGTTGTCAAAGTAGGTATTGGCCCAGGCTCCATCTGTACAACTCGTGTTATTGCGGGTATTGGTGTTCCTCAAGTTACAGCTGTATATGATTGTGCAAGTGTGGCGCGTGAATACGGCGTACCTATCATTGCTGACGGCGGTATTAAATACTCTGGTGAGATCACCAAAGCTCTTGCTGCCGGTGCTCATGCGGTAATGCTGGGAAGCCTGTTTGCAGGAACAGCAGAGAGTCCAGGAGAAACGGAAATTTTCCAAGGACGTAGTTATAAAGTATATCGTGGTATGGGTTCGATGGCTGCAATGAAACAAGGCAGTAAAGACCGTTACTTCCAAGACGATGACAAGAAATTGGTACCTGAGGGTATTGAAGGCCGCGTAGCTTACAAAGGTCCACTGTCTGATACAATCCATCAGTTAATCGGTGGTCTTCGTTCCGGTATGGGTTACTGCGGAACAAGCAATCTGGATCAATTGCGGAATGATACAAGCTTTATCCGTATTACAGGCGCTGGTCTTCGTGAGAGCCACCCGCATGATGTACAGATTACAAAAGAAGCACCTAACTACTCGTTGTAATCCGAAGAGAGTTAATGATTTCCAAGGCAAGCTCGGCGATTTTCGCTGGGCTTGTCTTTTTTTGCGGATACCCCTGTGATAGAATAGAACAAGCGGTGACCGTCCTAGGATGGAATTGGGCGTTGCGGCGATTTTTTGACGTGAGCCATGAACTTTTTATACGACTTAAGGTAAGCCAATTACGGCTTATCCTACTAGAAAGAATGTTTATTACGTTTTACATAAGATAAGCATTCAGCAAGATGCGAGCGAAGTGACAATTGATCTGAATAATAGAGCAACGAACTTGCTCATTTCGATACAGCGCATTCAGCAGAGAATCACATATCCATTTGACACAATGACAGGGACTATGAAAATAGCAGCTTGAGCTGCTCTGAGGCATCATTCCAGAAGCTTCAGATCGAAGGGAGTATTCATCATTGAAAGCCAAACACATGAATAAGAAAAAACGTCAGATCCTCAAAAAGAGCGTAGCCTCGGTTATGCTCCTTAACATGCTATGCATGTCTGCAGTGATGCCTGTTATGGCCGCAGCAAGCGACTCTGGCCAGGTTCTGACCGCGGCAGCGACAACAACGAAAACGCCAGCAAAGGCTGTCAGCATTCCCTCAGTAGACTCGCTTGGACTTGATGTAAGATCGGCAGTCCTGATGGAAGCTTCCACAGGCCAGATTTTACTGTCAGTTGATGCAGATAAGGCAATGCCGCCAGCGAGTATGACGAAGATGATGACGGAGTATATTGTTGCAGAACAGGTTAAACAAGGGAAATTCGGCTGGGATGCAGTAGTTACGGTCGGAAAGAATGCATCTAAAAGCATCGGATCACGTATTTTCCTGGCCGAAGGTGACAAACACACTGTGAAAGATCTGTATATTGCCATGGCTGTTGGATCGGCCAATGATGCAACTGTTGCTTTGGCTGAATATGTTGCGGGTTCGGAAGCTGAATTCGTGAAAATGATGAATGAAGAAGCGAAGAGAATGGGCATGAAAGATACCCACTTCATTAACTCTACCGGTCTGGATCGTGCGGATATGCCGGCTGAATTCCGTCCAGCGGAAGACAAGGAAACGGTGATGTCTGCCTTGGACGCTGCTATTTTGTGTAGATATATCGTTAGAGATCATCCGGACTACAAAGATTTTACAACGATTCAATCCTACAAATTCCGCCCAAACGACAAAGCACCGATTATCAACTATAACTGGATGCTGGAAGCGAATAAAAATATAACCAACTTCAAAAGCTACGCCTATGAAGGTCTGGATGGCATGAAAACAGGCCATACGAGCAATGCAGGGAATAACTTTACGGGTACGGCTGAGCGTAACGGCATGCGTTTGATCAGCGTGGTGATGGGTACAGATTCCGAATCCGCACGTTTTAGAGAAACAAAAAAGGTGCTGGATTATGGCTTTGATAACTTTGAAGTAAAACAGGCTGTTGCAGGTAAAACCAAAGTCAAGGGATGGGAAACGGTACCTTTGAAAAAAGGGAAAGAAACAACAGTTCCTGTCGTGACTGATAACGCGGTAAGTTTTGTTATCCCTAAAGGTACTCAAGACCTGAACGTAACATTCAAAGCAAGTGTAACCGAAGCGGATAAACTGGTTGCACCAATCAAAGCAGGTACTAAGGTTGGTACGGTCACTTACACATACAAAGCAGAGGGAATGGAGTCTCAGGAAAAAACGGTAAACCTGATTACAGCCGAAGAGGCAGAAAAAGGTGGCTGGTTCCGTCTATTCTTCCGTGCGATCAAAGACTTCTTCGTTGATCTGTTCGATGGAATCAAAAACTTGTTTTAACCGAAAAATACAAACTAATACTGCATGAGTGGATTGTATATTTACAACTTTTCCGGTAAAATATCAAGTTAGAATTCTACGTATTACAGTATAAAAGTCTAAGGTTCTTTCATCTGAATAGAAGCGTCATTATGCTTATTGAAAAATGGGAGACAACACATACACTACGGGGGGCTAGGAATATGGAAACGGGAACATCACGCGTTAAAAGAGGTATGGCTGAAATGCAAAAAGGCGGCGTAATCATGGATGTCATGAACGCTGAGCAAGCTAAAATTGCGGAAGCAGCAGGTGCAACAGCAGTAATGGCACTTGAGCGTGTTCCTTCCGATATTCGCGCAGCAGGTGGAGTAGCTCGCATGGCTGATCCAACGATTGTTGAAGAGGTGATGAAGGTCGTAACGATTCCTGTTATGGCAAAGGCACGTATTGGTCATTATGTAGAAGCCAAAGTACTTGAATCACTGGGTGTGGATTACTTGGATGAGAGTGAAGTACTGACTCCTGCGGATGAAGTATTCCATATTGATAAGCACGAGTTCACTGTACCTTTTGTATGTGGAGCGAAAGACTTGGGTGAAGCACTTCGCCGGATCGGTGAAGGAGCATCCATGATTCGTACGAAAGGTGAACCGGGAACAGGCAACATTGTTGAGGCGGTACGCCATATGCGTTTCATCAACAGCCAAATTCGTAAAGTAACTAATATGTCGAAGGACGAGCTATATGCAGAAGCAAAGAACCTTGGCGTTGCATACGAGCTTTTGCTTGATGTACATGAGAACGGGAAATTGCCAGTAGTTAACTTTGCAGCGGGTGGCGTAGCTACTCCGGCAGACGCAGCTCTTATGATGCACCTTGGAGCAGACGGTGTATTCGTAGGTTCCGGCATTTTCAAATCCGATAGCCCGGAGAAGTTTGCTCGTGCGATCGTTGAAGCAACAACACATTATACAGACTATAAATTGATTGCCGAGGTTTCCAAAAATCTTGGAGCACCAATGAAAGGCATCGAAATTTCCAAACTTGCACCTTCCGAGCGTATGCAGGATCGCGGCTGGTAAGAGAAGGGGAATTAACAGATGAAGATCGGCGTTTTGGCACTTCAGGGTGCTGTTACAGAGCATATACGTAGTATTGAACGTGCTGGGGCCGAGGGCATAGCAATCAAGCAAGTCCAGCAGCTAGAAGAACTGGATGGCCTGATTCTGCCGGGTGGAGAAAGTACGACTATCGGTAAGCTTATGCGCAAGTATGGGTTCATGGAAGCCATTCGATCCTTTGCGGCAGCAGGAAAGCCGGTATTCGGCACTTGTGCAGGTCTGATTGTCATGGCGAAGCACATTCAGGGTCAGGATGAGGCTCATCTGGAGCTTATGGATATGACGGTATCCCGTAATGCTTTTGGACGACAAAGAGAAAGCTTTGAGACGGATCTGCCAGTCAAAGGCATTGATCAGACGGTGCGAGCGGTATTTATACGTGCGCCGTTAATTGAAAGTGTTGGCGACCAGGTGGAGGTTCTTTCAACGTACAAAGATGAGATTGTGACAGCTCGCCAGGGGCATCTGCTGGCTTGCTCCTACCATCCGGAGCTAACGGATGATTATCGTTTGCATGCTTACTTTGTAGACATGGCCAGAGCATATCAACAATCGGAAGAACTATAATAAAGTATGATGTACAACCTATGATCTCCCGGTCATCGGATCACTTCCTCAGACGTCTGTTTCAGGCTGCTGTGGCAGCTGCATCTGAACGGATGCCTCATGTTGCTTGTCACTGCTGCATAGCGGGAATTGCAGCAGTAGGCAGACCTGAGGACATAGGTTGTTTTTTCGGTTATTGCTATGAAGTAGGTTATAATAAATATATTGTCTTTTATATTGAAGGTTTCGAGAATGGGTCTAACATGAGGCCAGATATTGTAGGTTTATTAGGAGGGGTACGTAGTGCTTGATGTTAAAATATTGCGGAATGAATATGCACGAGTAGAGGAAGCATTAAACAACCGTGGCAAATCACTAGACCTGATTGCTGGATTCACCGAATTGGATGCAAAGCGCCGGGAGCTCCTTCAGGAGAGTGAGAATCTGAAGAGCCGCCGCAACACGGTATCTGCAGAGGTAGCCAGACTGAAAAAGAACCGTGAAAACGCGGATGATTTAATTGTCGAAATGCGTGAGGTATCTGATCGCATCAAAGCGATGGATGAAGAAGTACGTGAACTTGAGGTTAAAATTAATGATCTGACAATGGCGATTCCCAACATCCCTAATGAGAGTGTGCCTATCGGTACATCGGAAGAGGACAACGTTGAGATTCGTCGCTGGGAAGAGCCAAAGTCATTCTCTTTCACGCCTAAAGCGCACTGGGAGATTGCACAGGAGCTGGACATCCTTGATTTTGAAGCAGCAGCCAAAGTAACAGGTTCCCGTTTTACCTTCTACAAAGGGCTTGGAGCACGGTTAGAGCGTGCTTTGATTAACTTCATGATGGACTTGCACAGTGATCAGCATGGATACGAAGAAATTTTGCCTCCATACATTGTGAATCGGGACAGTTTGTTTGGAACAGGACAACTGCCGAAGTTTGAGGAAGATCTGTTTAAGCTTAGAGATACAGAGTATTATCTGATTCCAACAGCAGAAGTGCCGGTAACGAACTACCATCGAGAAGAGATTTTGAATGCAGATGATCTGCCGAAGCATTTTGTGGCGTACAGTTCGTGTTTCCGCTCTGAAGCCGGTTCGGCTGGACGTGATACTCGTGGCTTGATTCGTCAGCATCAGTTCAACAAAGTAGAGCTGCTCAAGCTGTCTTCACCAGAGACATCCTATGACGAGTTGGAGAAAATGACACAGAATGCAGAGCGTGTGCTGCAGCTTCTGGGCTTGCCTTACCGTGTCTTGACGCTCTGTACAGCTGATATGGGCTTCACTTCAGCCAAAACATATGATATCGAGGTATGGTTGCCAGAAAGCAACACATATCGTGAGATTTCATCTTGTTCCAACTGTGAAGACTTCCAAGCACGTCGTGCGAATATCCGCTTCCGCAGAGAGCCTAAGGCGAAGCCAGAATTTGTACACACATTAAACGGTTCTGGACTGGCTGTGGGACGCACGGTAGCAGCGATCCTGGAGAACTATCAGCAGGAAGACGGTACGGTAATTATTCCTGAAGCATTACGTCCTTATATGGGCGGGATTGACGTCATCGCTCGCCGCGCGTAAAGCCGGAAACGAGATCGGACACTATATTTATCATCTGACTCCATCCGTCATCTGCATGGTGACGGGCGGAATGGGTGATGCAATAGAACGTTGGCTAGAAGGTTGAGAATAGAAGTTGGTTTTTGATTAAAAAAAGATAATAAAAAACTTGCACTCTGATATCGATCTATGGTATGATACTTTTCGTGGCAAGTTTATAAATGAATGTATGGAGAGGTACCGAAGCGGTCATAACGGGGCGGTCTTGAAAACCGTTAGGGTGCAAGCCCACGTGGGTTCGAATCCCACCCTCTCCGCCATACCACACTTATAACAAGGATTTGAGCGTTAATGCTCAGGTCCTTTTTTTGTATTTTATATATAAAAAAGAGTGCAAACTTAGCATGCATAAAAACAACATCATTTCCACACGTTATAGAAGTGGAGGTGGTAAAGATGAACCGCGAGCTAAACATCGAACAGAACGAACTTGTAGGTGCATGGCAGGATCGTTTGCCCCAAGTCCTGAATGTGGGTGATCAGGCACAGATCATGGCTGATGAAGCTGATAACCAGGCGATACGGATACACATTGCAACAGCAGGTCATGAAATGTATTCTTTTGATTTTAAATGCCAATATGTTGATTCCCGTGAAGTTCGTGTAGAGCTGGTGGATGTGGAACGGGATGGGCGAGCAACGGATGAACGTACAGAGCCCATTCAGGAACTGGCGCATGATTACACCAGACATATTCACGAATGTGCCCAGTCTCTGCAGTCGATAACGAAATCTTAACGTGAACCAAAAGGAGTTGAATGGTGTGACTAAAGCTAAGTCAGGTGTGGACAAAAACCTACAAAATGTTGTTGGAGATCTCGACCAAACTGGAGTTAATAGTCATCATGCCAATCAAATACAGCAGGATTCCAATGATCGCCGTCATCAGGATGCTTTAAATCATGATAAAACGGAAGACAGAGACCCATCCCATTCTTGACTTATGATGAGGAGGCACTTGTATGAGTAAACCCAAAGCAATTCCTGTACCTGAAGCTCAGGATAACCATCAGCAACGTCATTCATCCAAGCGCTCTTCCATGCAGGAACCATTGTCTGGCTCTAAAAAAGTGAAGAATCAGAACCATGTGGATCATCTGAATCCAGAGGGATAACCCTATCAAGTGTTTGGTCATAAGATAAGTATCACACATATAAAAATATAAAAATTCAAAAGTCCCTTGTTACCAAACAGGGGGCTTTTGCGTATTCATACATATGGAAAGACTAGCAGTCAGATCATCCCGTTCCTGACCTAGGTCTTTGTAGCCATTTTCAAGAGGAAAAAACACAATTTTCCCAAATGAGGTTTCAGTATCAGCCGAGATGGTATATCATTGATATTGAATTATTTTTTTGGGGTTATCACGAGAGGAGAGAAACAAATGACTAAACGCATGGGGGCGCTTCTTCTTACGTTGTTGTTAACGGTATCTTTGGCTTTAACAGCATGTAGTAGCAAGCAAGAGCCAAAAGAGGCATTGAAGACGGCTGCAGCAAATGCTTCTAAATTAACATCGTATGAAATGAGTTCTAACTTTACAATTAATGAATTGAGTTATAAACCTGGTGATGCATCTCAGACGGATCCAAGCATGACCCAGTTTATGAGCATGCTGAAAGATGCGCAACTGAATGTCACAGGTGTATACCAAAGCGAGCCAATGCAGACAGAGATGACCGTTGGCATCGAGCTTAAAGGTGATATGGGAATGACCTTTAATATTCCTATGGTGTTGACTAAAGAGAAAATGTATGTGAAGGTGCCAAACATTCCATTCCTGCCAATTCCGGAAAATATCGTGAACAAATTCATTGAATTTGACTTGAAAAAGTTGGCGGAGCAAGAGGGTACTGAATTTAACCCTGATGCACTGGATGCTGCCAAAACACAAAAGCTGAGCAATGAAATCATGGATGCGGTATTGGGTGAATATGATCAAAATAAATTTTTCAAAAATCTCGATACCAAAGATGCTAAGCTGCCAGAAGGCGTAGATGCAAAGCAAGTTGTACAATTTTCGGTGAACAATGACAATGTGAAAGAAGCTCTTACAGTACTAGTAACCAAAGCATTGCCTAAGGTAATGGACATTGTCTCCAAAGAAGAGTACCGGGATATGCTGCAACTGAGCCAAGCGGATATCGATAAAGCCAAAGAAGATTTGAAAATTTCCGAAGCAGATCAAGCTAAGATGACGAAAGATCTGGATAAATTAAAAGATGTTCTGACAATCAACACATTTAACATCGATTTTGCTTTGGATAAAAATGACTTCCCAGTATATCAAAAAATGGTTGCTGATATGCTGATCAAACCGGAAGATACCAAAGACGAAGTGAAATTGGCGTTTACGGGATCGAATACGTACACTAAGATTAACGAAAAACCTGAATTCAAAATCAATATCCCAACGGGTGATGATGTAATCACGATGGAAGAGTTCGAGAAAATGATGAATTCCTCTTACGGCGGGTACTAAAACCTAGAATTAAAACGAAACCGTCTGATATTCAACTGGAGGATGAACTTCTCCAGCCTGAATGTCAGACGGTTTTATTATGTTGACCCAATGCCACATATCGCATCAACCAGCGCTAAAAGTCCTTCTCCAAATCCTCAGCAAGCACAGCGTATATTTGGTGGTCTTGATAGATCCCGTTGATTTTCAAATATTTCCTAGCGATCCCCTCAGGCTGAAATCCGTTTTTCTCAAGAACCCGCTTTGAGCCGTGGTTTGAAGGCAGTACAGCAGCTTGTACACGATTTAATTTTAGAGCGCGAAAGCCATAGGCTACAGCTAGCTTCACAGCTGCTGACATACGACCGCCGCCTTGATAGTCCGGATGGATAAAGTAACCTATATCTGCGTAGTTAGCAACGCCGAGTACAACATTGTTCAGACTGATCTGCCCGATGAGCAGGTCATCCTTAATGTTGAAAATTCCGAACTGATAACCGTTACCCTCGTCAGCCGCTTGCACACGGTCCTGGATCCGCCGAGTCTGCGCTTCAAGTGTATAAAAATCATTCTCCCGAACCGGTTCAACTGCTTGATAAGGGATTCGGGTAAGACTAATCAATTCAAGATAGGCTTGTGCATTCTGGGTGGTGAGTAACCGAAGACTTATTCCATGGGCTGTATCATAAAGTGTTAGTGTCATTCCAGCAGACTTCCTTTCTTATGCAGTTTTTTGCGATGGAATTATGGTGTGTCTTGAAACTTATTTTTTACGTAAACGTCTGAAAAATTGGGTCAGCATGGAAGAGCACTCCAGTTGCAGAACATCCGCAATAACCTCGGTTCTATGGTTAAAACGTGGTTCTTGCAACAAATTCATCAGTGTCCCTGCACAGCCTGCTTTGGGATCAGCAGTACCGAAGACGACGCGTGGAACTCTGGATTGTACAATCGCACCAGCACACATTGGACAAGGTTCTAGAGTAACATACAGTGAACAGTCCAGTAAGCGCCAAGCTCCAATGACTTTGCTGGCCTCACGAATGGCTACCATCTCCGCATGTGCCGTAGAATCCAGTGTAGTTTCCCGCAGATTATACCCACGTCCGATAATTTCGTTGTTACGCACGATGACGGCTCCTATAGGTACCTCACCAAGCGCTTCAGCTTTCTGGGCTTCTGCGATCGCTTGTCTCATCCAATACTCATGCAGCTCTTCCTCGGTCATCTTTATGAGATCAGGCTGGGAAAAATCATCATTCATAAGTGAAAAACTCCTTCCGTTCCCGTTTATTCAGCGAACAAGTATTCGGTTTGTTAACATGTTGTGTATAGAATTGTGGATAACTAGTAGTTAATCACATAGTTATGAACATACTATCCACAACCCTGTGGATTTGTGAATAAATCAAGTGATAAATTTCATTGCATTTCATGGAAATTGAATAAACAACAATATTCGACCTGTTCAGCCTGAGCGGTAACTTTTGGGCAAAGGGCAATTATCCTTTTCAAATAGTCATACAAGCGTTATGATGGATATAGGTTTTGCCATATATCGCCAGAGGGCATAAGCCGAGAGGTGAACAAAAAATTTGTCTATTAAAACGAAATTATCCATGATTATGTCGTGCTCTGTGCTTGTTATTTTGGTATTAAATATCGCACTGAGCTATTATACTACAGAAGAGAATCTGAGGCAGGATAGTGAGAACAAGATGGTGCTCACAGCCAAACAGATTGCAATTTCTGTCGAACAGAATCAGTACAGTGCTGAATATGTAAAAAGGCAGATCGGCAACAACTTGTGGCTTGCTTCTATAATGGCAGCAGATGAATTAGATCCAGACATCAAAAATATTACCAATGAAGACCTGGTTCGTTTGAGTAAAAGAGTAGGTGTATCTCATATCTCCCTTCTGGAACAGACGGATGATGACATCGTGGTTAACCGTTCTTCTGATCCAAGAGAGATTGGTTTGTCTACAAAATCGATGACATACTGGTACCAGGCGTTTAAGCAGTTATTTGAGAAGCATCAGGTAACGATTCCCCAAGGGCAGAAACTGGATCATTTCTGGTCAGATGGGTTCGAATATTCGACTTCCAGTCCTACAGATATTGATATCTGGGGATATTACCATGATGGAAAGAGAAACTACATAATCAATCCCTTCTATAATAATACTGAAGTAGATGACTATGTGAAAATCTCTAGCCCGGATGAAATTTTAAATAAAATTCGTGAAGTCAATCCTTCCATTCTGGAGATTACAGGCATTAATCCGTTGACGTTTGCCAGTCCGGAGATGAGTGGTGACGGAAGAGATACGAACTTTAGCAAACTGAACAACAGACCGATTCGTTTTGGTACATATCAGTATGGCTCGGTAGATGAAGATCATCGCGCTGTAGTAAGGGCTGTTCGCACCGGGCAGAATGTATCATTTGTTAGTGAGACACATGATCAGAAGGTTTTGAAGAGTTTTATTCCGATCTTCACACCGAATGAGTCTTCCTATGTGATCAGTATTGTCATGGATTATAAACAAATATCCTCGATGGTCTCTGAGCAATTGGTCAGCCATGCTTCCATATCTTTGGTGTTGCTGGAGATTGTGATCTTTGGTAGTTACTTGCTGGCTGGTTACATCACGCGGCCAATCCAATCGATCCTGGGCAAGGTGAATGATGTGGCGGATGGGCACTTTGATTTCCGTTTGAAAATTAAACGCAAGGATGAGCTTGGACAACTTGCCAACCGGATTAATGCCATGATTCGAAATCTTGGTCACTACACAAGCCGCTTGAAACAGATGTATGAAGAAAACCGGGCAGTTAAGGAGCATTTGGAGTCTATCATCAATCAAACCGCCGATGCAATTCATATAACAGATCTCGAAGGAAAAGTGCTGCGGGTCAACCGAGCTTTTGAACAACTATATGGTTTCCGTAGCCGTGAGGTAGAAGGGCGTTTGCTGAAGATTATCCCGCCAGAGGCGGAAGAGGAAATGAAGAAGCAGCATGCACAGCTGGTTGAGGGCATGTCAATTACGTCCAACGAAACAATCTGGATGAAGAAAGATGGGACAAGGGTCGAGGTCAGTGTTAGTACAGCGCCTGTGAGGGACGAGGCTGGTGAGATTACAGCACTCATCAGTGTCTCAAGGGATATTACTAGCCGTAATCGGATGGAAGAGCTGCTTAGACGGTCCGAGAAGTTAACAACGGTTGGACAGCTCGCAGCTGGTGTAGCTCATGAGATTCGTAACCCCCTTACGACACTGCGCGGTTTTTTACAACTTCAACAGGAAAGCAACAAATTAAACCATCGCCATCTGGATCTGATGTTATCCGAGCTTGATCGAATCAACCTGATTGTAGGTGAGTTTCTTATTTTGGCCAAGCCGCAGGCCGTTCATTTTCAGGAACGGGATATTCGTTTCATTCTTGGAGATGTCATCTCGCTGCTGGATAGTCAGGCTCATCTGCACGGGGTAGAGTTTGTATTGCATGCCTCATCAGACTCGGCTATGGTACACTGTGAAGAGAATCAGTTGAAGCAAGTATTTATCAATGTGCTGAAAAACGGAATGGAAGCGATGCCGAATGGAGGAAGCATCCATATCAAACTTAAGGCTGATGAGCTTGCCAAGCGGGTAAGAATTGAAATCAAGGATGAAGGGATCGGTATTCCTGAAGAGATGATGTCAAAGCTTGGGGAGCCGTTCTTCACCAATAAAGAATCAGGCACGGGACTCGGCCTCATGGTCAGTCAACGCATTATTCAATCACATAAGGGCATGATGGATATTAAGAGTGTAATGAAGAGAGGAACGACGGTCATTATTGAACTGCCAGCCTCTGAACTCCACCCGCAGTTACAAGAGGCAGAACAGACAGCGGAAGAACAACAACCAGACGAAGAGAACTAGATGAGGTGAGATGACCTTTTGCGTATTAATAAGTTTATTAGTGAGACAGGTTACTGCTCCCGTCGAGCAGCTGATAAGTTAATTGAGAGTGGTCAGGTGACCATTAATGGCGTTAAGGCGGAGCTGGGCAGTCAAGCAGAAGAGGGCGATGATGTTCGAATTAACGGCAAGCCCATTAGTGAGAAGAAAAAGCATGTTTACATCGCGCTGAACAAGCCCGTGGGCATCACCAGCACGACCGAGCAGCATATTCAGGGAAATATCGTTGATTTTGTTGGTCACCATGAACGGATCTTCCCTATTGGACGTCTAGACAAGGATTCGGAAGGCTTGATTCTGATGACGAATGATGGTGACATCGTGAATCGGATTCTGAGAGCGGAAGGCCGTCATGAAAAGGAATATATCGTTACGGTTGATCGAGCCATTACGCCGAGTTTCCTTAAAGGCATGAGTACAGGAGTCAAAATTCTGGGTGAAATGACTTTGCCTTGTACAGTAACCAGAATGACAGATCGTGTGTTCCGAATTATTTTGACGGAAGGAAAAAATCGTCAGATTCGCCGCATGGTTAGTGCATTCGGATACGAGGTTCGCAAGCTGAAACGGATTCGCATTATGAACATTCACCTTGGAGAACAGGCGACAGGATCATGGAGGGAGCTTACAGCCGCTGAAAAGGCAGAGCTGGGCAGCTTGCTGGACTATTCGCTGGAATAGGAAGTGAAGAACGAGAATCAGTCAATGATTTGTTCTGCATTAGTAAGAGTGAAGAGAAGCATTGTTTCCTTACAAGAGGAGGCAATGCTTTTTTGATTTAAATACAGGGGGACGACCTATACTATGGTTTAAAAGAGAGAAAAACCGTTCCCCTTAAGCTTAATGGAGAACGGTCTTGAACTCATGTATTGCTGAGGGCTTCTAATTGCTGCCACTCACGGATTTTGCATTGGTATTCTTACTTTGATACTTCCGGATAATCGACACTTCTACACGCCGATTCTGCGCTCTTCCGATATTTGTATCGTTGCTGGCGACTGGGTGATACTCGCCATATCCACTAGGCGTGAACTTCGAAGGGTCCAACTGAGTATTTAATAACAGGATTTTCAGAAAATTCAAGGCACGATCTGCACTCAAATCCCAATTATCCTTATATTGGTTATTCGAAATGGGCACATTATCGGTATGACCAGATACGACAATTTCGTACTCAGGGAACTCTTGAAGCATGCTGGAGATCGCCTTGGCCAGTGAGCGTGATTCAGGTTTTACATCTGCCCGTCCGGAGGAGAACAGGGCCTTATCACTGATGGTGATCTTCAGTTCAGACTGGTTGAGCTTCGTGTTCAACTGGTCTGAAAGCCCATTTTGAGCAATATACTTGTCGAGTTGTTTCTTCAGCTTCTCCAGATTTTCTTGTTCCTTCTGAGCCATCTGAGCATCAGTGATCTGTGCAGGTGTCTTCTTCGTAATTTCCTTAGGGATATCCTTGTTCTTGCCAAGATCCGTACTGGATTCAGTCGGATTCATGGAGGTATGATCCAGGACACCTGAGCCTCCGTTGAGTGCACTGCTTAGTGCTGAAGCCATTTGCTCGAATTTGGCAGCATCAAGTGAGCTCATGGAGAACAGGGTGATAAATAAGGCGAGCAGCAAGGTCATCAAGTCGGAATAGGGAAGCAACCAACTTTCATCGATATGTTCTTCATGCGGTTCGTGCTTTTTAGCCTTTTTCACCTGATGATCCCTCCTTCTCTTCCAGTTGTTTACGTTCGGAAGGTGTCAGGAATACGGATAACTTTTGGTTGATGGCAATGGTTGATACACCCGATTGAATAGACAAGAGCCCTTCAACCATCATCAACTTGATTTCCATCTCTTTCTTGGACATCCGTTTCAACTTGTTGGACATCGGATGCCACAACACGTAACCACTAAAGATACCAAGGAGTGTTGCAATGAATGCGGCTGCAATCGCATGAGAGAGCTTCTCCATGTCACTGAGGTCGGCAAGTGCAGCGATGAGACCTACTACAGCCCCGAGAACCCCCAGTGTTGGTGCATACATCCCTGCTTGAGCGAAGATCAGTGCACCGCCGCGATGCCGCTCTTCGGTCGCATGAATATCTTCCATCAGGACGTCACTTACAAATTCTTGATCGTTGCCGTCAATAATCATCCGCATACCGCCACGAAGGAATTGATCATCAATCTCTTCTACTTTTGACTCCAGTGCTAGCAAACCTTCACGACGGGTAGTGGAAGCCCAGTCCATAAATGTGCCGATCAGAGAGACGCGGTCAATCAATTGTTGCTTTTTGAAAAGGATACCGAATAACTTCGGAATCTTCTTAACTTCAGACATAGGAAACGCCATAAAGATGGTTCCTGCCGTACCAACGAAGATAATAACGTAAGCTGCCGGGTTATTAACGAGGTTGATCAGCGGGGCACCCTTCAGAAACATACCAAGTACAAGGGAGACTAAACCCAAAACTAGTCCGATAATCGTTGAAATTTCCATCATACACCTCATCCATGAGATAAAATTGAATCCTTTCAAGCGGCTGAATTCGGGCTTCCGGACGAACGTTCTGCCGCAATCCGTTGCATGTTTGGCTGCCTCCATGGCTGCCGAAACGATTGAAACGGTCATGTATAGTATTTATCGACCAGAGGGCCTTTTTTTTTAAGGGTTATTTTCAGGTATAATAAGAACAAATCCGCCTCTTTCGGGGTGAGTAGGAGTGAAAAGTCAATGGGCGTAAAGCATGGACGTGATTATGAAGGAATATTGACAGATTTAACTGTGGCCATCGGGCGCATCCCGGATCGCTATGTTTTCTTTGAAATGGATGCGGAAGAGTGGGGGAGACTGGGGGAAACGGAACAGCATGAAGTAGATGAGGCCCTGGCAGAGGATCTGTTTTATGCTCTCGGGGAGGAAGCGGTCATACCGGTTGGTAGCGGCGTCGTGATCCATGATAAGGAACAGCATCGAATTCATATTTTAATTGGAGAAGAAGAATTAACATTTGTTCCTTTAATTTAAGAAAATGTATCGACGATAAGACCTTGCGCATCAAGGCGCTGAGCCGTCTGTTCTATGGATTTTGGCGCTTTGACGTGGTAAGATGATACTCATGAAAAAAGGTGCCGCAGGGCGGTGGCCTGCCTTTAAAGCTGTAGGGCAGCGTGCGAAGGTGTCGATGGTCACGTGGATTCAAGTCCGCGATGTCTCATCATATGGGGAGGAAGATAACGCATGGTTTTTACGCAAGAGGAAGTCGAAGCTCATCTGGGAAGGCTGGAAGGCTGGGAACTGGAAGAGGGACGGTGGATTGTCCGCAAATTTATGTTTTCTAACTATATGAAAGGGATTGCATTTGTAGACGAAGTCGCCGCGATTTCGGAAGCATTCAATCATCATCCTTTTATTACTATTGATTATACAACGGTTACGCTGCGTCTTACGTCATGGGATGAGGGCGGCATTACATCGGTAGACATTAAGGAAGCAGAGCAATACAATGAAGCATTTGAGAAAATGAGAACAGAATAATCTGCAGTAGCATCCTAGTTCTAAAATCTGCCTACAGAATATTGCCCTTAACCACTAAAAAAAGAGGCTCTTGCTTCCCAAACGGGAAAACGAGAGCCTCTCTTTGATGCCTTGCGTCGTGACACTTATTTCTTCTCTGCCAACCACATAGCGATATGGGCGATTTCCTCATCCTGCAGTCTGCCTTTGAAGGAAGGCATGCCGCCTTTACCTTTGACAATCGTGGAATAAATTTTCTCCACATCGTCCTTGCTACCAATGTTTGCAAGAGCCGGGCCTACGCCACCTTGAAGCTGATCACCGTGACAGGAAATACAGTTGGCTTTCACCAGTGTTTCAGCCTGTCCAGCATCCATAGCTACTTCAGGCATGGACGGTTTGGCTTCCTTTTCTACTTCCTCTTTACCTGGAAGCGTAAACATTAAAACAATAGCTAAAGCACATGCTGCAAAAAATACCCCGCTCATGATCCATTTGTGCATCCCTTATGTCCCCTCCAGAATGAAAGATCATCTAACTCAAACTATCCCTATCATTATAACGGAAGCTGTCATTACATCATAGCATTTTGTGGTAATTTTTTGAACTAATCACCAAAGAGAGACAAATTGAAACCATTTTAATCATTATTTTACGCTCTAGGGCCTTCATAGACCATGCAATAGAAGGGCTTTAAACCACTTGGGGTTTGGCGTTCATATGTATCCTGAATGATAAATCCGCTCTTTAGATATACTTGAATAGCACGGTTGTTCCAAGTAAGTACTTCAAGATCGATCTCATTGTACGGATTGCGGCGGATGGCCTCTTGTACGATGGCTTCAACGAAAGCTTTGCCATGACCTTGACCACATTGATTCGGGTGCATGCCGAGGCCAATACGTGTAACATTCTGGAGCGGAAAATACTGTGCAAAACCATACACATGATTATCCTGATTCAGGACAATGGCATATTGCTCTTCTCGCAGTTGTGCATCTCCAAACTCGACTTCCAGTGCTTTCATCTGTTCCCACGGCAACCAGCTATAGATATTGTAAGGCGGATCATATTGCCAGCTACAGATGAGTTCTGCATGACCTTCCTGCATAGGCACCACATGAAACGTCAAAGGGGCTTCATTCTTCATATAAAAGCGCATGCTCCTCTCTCCGTTATCCGTTCATTGTTCACTCTACAAAAGACCTGTCCATTTGACAAGTCTTCAATTCTCAGAAAAAAATGAAACAAAAGTACGGATCACTCCGTTTATATTATAACGGGTTGGGTAAAAACATCATAAGGGCACGGATCAACGAAGGAAGATAACATGTTGGTTCAGGAACATATACATGAATTGTAGCATCAGCAACCACATGGGATCAGAAAGCATAAAAAAACCGCCGGATACATTCCTGCGGAGAATGTACCGGGCGGTTCTGTTTATACTTCGTTACAGTATGATGTTGATTCCGGCTTGTCCCTAGTCGAGGGCCAAAGACTCATACGCGTCCGTGCTCATAATCCGTTTAGCGCCAATGTAGCGGTTAGCCCAGTAATCTTCACTCAATGAGCTGATCGTTACACCTTTGGAAGAAGAAGAATGTGCGAACTTGCCACTTCCTACAAAAATACCTACGTGAGACACGCCTTTACCTGTTGTGTTAAAGAACACCAGATCTCCAGGTCTCATCTCCATGCGAGATACGGAATCCCCCATGTCGTATTGAGAGCTAGATTGACGAGCCAAATCAATACCTAGTTTGTCGAATACATACCGTGTGAATCCGGAGCAGTCAAAACCATCAAGTGTTGTTCCTCCGCTTTTGTATGTAGTTCCCATTGCTGAATCAATGACTTTATCCATCTTAGAATCTGCAAACGCGCTGCCTGCTCCAAGTGATAATGCAAATGTGAGGCTAAGTACTGCTGCTGTAAGTTTCTTCTTAAACAAGTGATATACCCCTTCCAACGCCTGCGAGGTTAGCTTAAGGATTCGGTTGAAGGTCCCCTATGATCCCTCTGTTTCAAGATCAATTCACCCATAACTGGTTCCCCCGCTTCCCAGGTGCCAAGAATTTGGCTATGCTAGTTATTGCACCTGAAAAAGAAAAGAAAATTTAATTTTAAGGATTTAATTTTAAGTTGTTACAAATAAGGATTTAAAGATTACAAAGTTGTTACTAAAAGCTCACTGCGATTATTGTACCAGAGGCTTAGTACTTTGGCAACGTTTAGCAGCAAAATTAGCAAAAAAAACCTCGACCTTTGACGGGGAAAGGTCGAGGTTTGTGTATTTATACGCAATAACGAATGAAATGTTTAACATGAGATGGTAACAAATTTTTATTTTTGAAAGCGATATCAGATTGCATGCGAAATTGTGGGATTAACCTATATGATCTTCATTTCTGGTTGATGTCGATTGCCATAAGCGAAAATGACTACAAATTTTCCACATGCTGAGCAGGCTGCGGGCAAGGGGGTAGGTTTGTTGCAAGATCAGCCCGGAGAGTCCTGTCAGGAACCATGAGGCAGATGTGAATGCACCAAAGACAAACAAATGAACAACTCCGAGCGCCAGCGCAATGCCGATGACAGGGAAGATGCGGCGTACAGCAATCCACAGTCCCTTAAATGTACCGTGAGTTCGTCCTTCTCCTTCAGGGTCAGAAATGCCAAACTGCATATAGAGCACGGCATGGTGTACAATCCAGCCATAGATGATCCAGCTTGCTACATATGGGATGCCAGGAAGTAATAGATGAAGAGAATGAAAGCTATCCATTATTGTTGAATACAAAATGGGAACGAGCCAGTATCCAGGAAGTAGTATGAGTACTGTACGTATGGTGTGCGTCAGGAGCATCGGTTTCCATAACTTTTTAATGCCCTGAATAAAAGGAATGCGTTCTTCTGTAGAATTGTAATGTTGAAGGGAGTAAAGCAATCCTGCTTGAATGAGTGGACTGATCAACAGGCGAAGCAGCAACATGGCACCCAGAATCCATAGATAGCGCTGGACTTCCGGGCCAGACAGACTCAGCTGGCTTTCCATTTTGAATAAAAGTGTGCTTAGCTCTCCGACATCGTCTGTTGGGTAACGTAGCAGAAGAGGAACGACAGCCGATTGAACAAGCCGATAGATAAAATATCCCCAGATTAATTGATAGACAAATAAAAGTGCGGCAATAAACATATGCTGACGGACGAGAAACCAGCCTTCACGAATTTTTGCTTTCACTGTCTCCACCTCACCATGACAGACCTCCGAATATGGCTTCAATTAATTTCGTAGCACTCATGTTCCAGCGGGATTTGGCTTGCTCATCCAGTCCGGTTCTCAGGAAATTGTTCATATGGCGATTTTCGAGCACAATGTCATACAAAGGGTCGGTCATGGCCCAGGTGACAGGAGATGTATATGTGAGCTTATAGGTAATGCGCTCCTCGCGGCCATCCCATTCCTTAGTTACGGTATGGCCGTCCTCAAAAGCAATCCGGACAGGAACATTTGGGAAGTCGCTGCCTTTTTTGACAATAGTGACAGAGGACTCGTACATTTTTTGGCCGTCCTTTTCTATAGAAGAAACGTTGATCTTCTCCACAGCAAAATCGGCCATGCCGCTTTGGTAGACGTACTGGTCAAAATAATCCGCCCAAGAGGTGCGGGTGACTTGCTCAACCACCTTCTGGAAATCGACCGTTGCGGGATGTTTAAAACGATATTTTTTGACATACGTCGAAAGGATTCGTTCCATGGTCTTCGCTCCGACTTGCTGTTCGATGCCGAGAAGCACGAGCTTGCCTCGGGTATATACGTTGGAAGCATATTGATTCTGCGAATCAAACTTCCACGAGGGCTGGGTTAGAGGAGCAGGAGATGTGATCAGACCTGATTGTACCGGTAGATTCGGAATCAATCCGTATTCCTGTTCCATCAGTTTATCTTCTGCGTAGGAGGTGAATCCTTCATCCAGCCAAGCCTCTTCAAATTCATTGCTGGCAACCATACCATAGAAGTATTGGTGTCCAATTTCATGTGCAACTGTGCGCTCCAGATCGTAACCCGGTGTTGTGTCATCGGCTCCAAAGGCTGTAATGAGAGTGGGGTACTCCATACCTCCGGCACCGTTTGCGGTTTTTGGCGGGACAACGATAGATAATGTGGCATAAGGATAAGGGCCGAACCACTTGCTGTAATTCGTCAATGCAGCTTTGGCAGCAAAAAGGTAACGCTCTTTCAGATCCTGATGTGCCGGGTCCAAGTAGAGTTTAATACGTACGCCGGGTACGTTGGGGGCAGAGAAGGGTTCTTCTGTATAGACAAAGTCAGGGGAGGCCGCCCAAGCAAAGTCATGCACATCATCGGCATAAAATTGATATACTTTCTCGCCATTCTTCAAGACCGCCTGCTGCGTTGGAAATCCGGTTGCTGCCACTTTGTATGTTTCGGGTACTCGAATACGCACACTGTAGATACCGAAGTCAGCATAGAACTCGGAATTGCCGTGATACTGGTGCAGATTCCAGCCTTCTATGGTACGGCCCCGTCTTCCAGCAGGCTCGTAAGCACTGAGTTTGGGGAACCACTGGCCTGCCATGACAAAATCATCCGTTTTGCCCATTCGTGCGAAGATTTTTGGCAAATTCACTTCGAACTTTGTGCGGATTGTGATGCTTTCCCCACCTTTGACAGGTTTGGGCAGACGAACCTTGATCAGCGTTTTATCTTTGATGTTCCCATCATCCGGTTGTACATACTGCATCCGGTGCAGCAGGGAAAGCCCGTCCTCCGTCTGCATGTCGATAAACTTCATGGAGCCATAACCATCTGTAGGCATGACATCGCCGCGAAGCTTACCGCCGGATTCTTTCATAAATGTAGTATCCGCAGAGGAGAATGCATTCGGGTACATATGAAAATAAAGCTCGTTCACCGTTTTTTTACCCGGATGAGTCCAGGTTATGGTCTGTGTGCCTTGCAGTTTGTTTCCCTCGTTCAGCTTCACATCCATGTGGTATTCAACCACACGTTTGCTGTATACCTCGGCTGTAGGGGATTGTACACTTTCCGGGGGGGCGGGCGCTCCGGTTTTGGCTGGAGGCTTGCCCGATTCTGGAGCGAGTACGGGTAACTCAGATGAAATGGAGCGATTGTAACCGAGTGTGATCCATATCCCTCCGGCAAGCAAACACAAGGCCAGGGATGCGGTGAGCCAGCTCTTGGCGCGTCGTGGAATCATCGTTAAATACCTCCCGTTGACAAGCATCTACAGCATGTATATGTTTGCAATGGGCTGATTATTAGTTAAAATATTTATATCAACTCTTGGAGGCTATGAACATGGACCAAAATGAGCAAAACGGCAAGAAACAGATTGCCTTGAATATCGTGAGTGCGAAGAGCAAACATAAAGGTTTCGGTGCAGGTTCCATTGATCTGAACAACCTTTCACCGGTCATCATTGATCAGGGCGAAGCCAAAATCGACGTTGGTGCAATGCACGCGAAGAGTAAAGTGGAACGAGGCATCAAATTTTCAACCAATCGTGAAGATGTTCCAAATGGACGCCAAGTATGGCTGGTATGGGTCGCTGTAGATCGCACGGAGCAAGGACAGCTGTATGGCGGGGCAACTGCATGTGAGATGTGGATTGATACGGAAGCCAAACGGGGTTGGAAACTACTTGCGGATCACGTCAACCGGATGGATTATGCGATGAAACGCCGATTTATGCTGGATGAACTGGGACCAGAAGACCGAGCGGCATTGAAGACCCTGCTGATCTCCCATAATGAAGAGTGGTGGAACGCATCTCCCGATGAATTGAAAGAGGCGCTTGCTTAGAGTAAAAAAAGAACAAAGCAAAACAAGCCCCGAACCCAGTTATTCTGGTTCAGGGCTTGTTTTGTATTCAGTGCAGATGTGAGGAGGGTCTATACACACATCTGCATATTTATGAGATGTCCATTTCAGTAAATGGAATCATTATACATGAGGCTCTATGACGCAATTAAGTCATTACGGATATGCGTCACTCTACCCACCAGCGTTTGAAATCACTCCACCAGGAATGCTTCTGCTCTTGAATTCCCTTTTGATTCTCTGCCGCACGTTCTTTTTCATCCTGCGCAGCATCCCGTTTCTCTTCCTCGCCACGGCAGACTTCAGTGGGCTCGGTTCCTTGAATAAACACTTCCAGCCGCTTCTCTTCACAGCCGTTGCCTGCGAGTTTTCCGGTCTCCGGATTAATGTATACACTCACGACCTGATCAGGTACGGAGAAGATTTTGGGTGGTACGCTTGCAAGGGCTTGTTCCGTAAACTGGGCAAAGATCGGGGCAGCCCGGCGACCATCCGATGTGGAGATGGCTTTGCCCTGATCATAACCAACCCATACGGCAGTGGACAGCTCAGGGGTGAACCCAACCAACCAGGCATCGGTATTCGTTGTTCCCGTTTTGCCAGCTACCGGGCGTTTAATAGTAGCAGATACCCGATTGCCCGTGCCTCCGTTCTCGAACACACTCTCCATCAGACGTGTCAATACATAGGCTGCTGCCGGTTCAACCACCGTTTCCGCTTTGGTCTGTGGGGATTCATACAGCACCCGTCCGGCAGCATCTGTCACTTGTAAAATGGCTATTGGTGGTGTCCGTTGTCCCCCGGCAGCGATAACGGAAAAGGCAGAAGCCATCTCCAGCGGACTGACAGGTGAAGTGCCCAGTGCAAGAGAAGGCACAGGACTTAGTTTGCTTGTGATGCCAAGATTCTGGGCCATATTCACGACCTGCTCTGGGCCAACCTTCATAATGGTGTTCACTGCATAGATATTATCGGACGCAGCGATGGCTTGCCTGAGATCGATTTCACCCAGGTATTTATCACCAAAGTTTCCGGGTTTGTAGGTTTTGCGATCGTTGTCATAATGAAAGAGCGTAGGCTGACTGTTGAAGATGGAGGCACTGGTAAGCTGCTTCGATTCGAGAGCAGCCAGATACATAATCGGCTTAAAGGCTGATCCCGGCTGACGTGTTGTTGCCAGCACGTGATTGATCTGATTAGTACGATAGTTTTTGCCGCCAACCATAGCTTTGATGTAGCCAGTACGAGGGTCGATGGACACGAGGGCTGTTTCCAGCTCGCTTTTCGCATCCATGCCTTTGACAACAGCCGTTTCCGCAGCTTTCTGCACACGTAAATCCAGTGTCGTGTAGATGTTCAGCCCGCCGTGATCCAGCATCGCTTCGCTGATGCCGAGCTCCTTCACTGCGAGACTTCGAATGTAATCCCGGAAATAAGGCGCGTTCTCCACCGTCTTGCGCTCGCTCTCCGGTTTGAAGTTCAGCATCTCTTCATAGGCGGAGTCTGCTTGTTTTTGCGTAATTTTACCCGTTTCGATCATGGCTTTTAGCACGATTTTCTGCCGATCCTTGGCGTTTTTCATATGGTTGTAGGGTGAGTAATAAGTCGGTCCCTTCGGAATACCTGCAAGCATGGCGCTCTCGGCCAGATCCAGCTTTTTAGCGGATTTACCAAAATACATCTGCGCAGCCGCTTCGATACCATAGGCACCGTGACCGTAATAAATTTCATTCAGATACATCTGCAAAATTTCGTCTTTGCTGTATTTCATCTCAAGCTGTGCAGTATACATAGCTTCTTTGGCTTTACGTGTCCACGTTTTCTCGTGGGACAGGTAGAGATTACGTGCCAGCTGTTGGGTCAGTGTACTTGCTCCTTGAGACATCCGCATGTGCTGAATATTGACAAGGACCGCTCGTCCCATGCCTTGAATGTCGAATCCGAAGTGCTGCCTGAATTTACGATCTTCTACGGCTAGTGTAGCGTTCACCAAATCAGGGGTAATATCCTGAAGTTGAACGGGAATCGAATCCTTGCCGCCAGCGGAAAATGTGGCAATTACCTCGCCCTGGCTATCAAGTAGTCTGGAGTTGCGATCCGAGTCAGCCAGGGGAAGGCTGGTAGCGTATAGATATACCAGAATAGCGGCTGTAGCGATCAGGCCGAGCGCCATAAGTATGGATAGATATTTGATGAATTGGAGTACACGGAACCCGCGTTTGCGGGTCTTGACACTTTGCTTGTTCATGGAACGGGCTCCTCTCTTTTCTTTCCAGTATGGGACGGGAATAACCGGGATATTCAATTGGGCTGCGAAGTGAACAAATTCTAGCCAATTTTGGCCTGAAAACCGTTTTACAGTTGAATCGTCTATCGCGTATAATGCAAAAGGGTAATGAAAAGGTAGGGTTCGGCACAACATACTAAAGCATGTGTGGACGAACAGACCAGTGATTATGCATTTTAAAATGATCACTCATTACTTTTACGGAAAGAAGGTAGCGATCATGGAATTGTGGTTTACAGAGAAGCAGACCCCTGTGTTCGGCATTACCGCTAAGATTAAGCAGACTTACGTCACGGAGCAAACGGATTTTCAGGATCTCGCGATGGTTGAAACCGAAGAATTCGGCAATATGCTTGTACTGGACGGCATGGTGATGACGACGGTTAAGGACGAGTTTGTATATCATGAAATGGCGGCACATCCGGCCTTGAACACTCACCCAAATCCGAAAAAAGTGCTGGTGGTTGGCGGCGGTGACGGCGGTGTAATCCGTGAAGTCATCAAACATGCGGCTGTAGAAAAAGCAGTTCTCGTCGAAATTGACGGTAAAGTGATCGAATATTCCAAAATGTATTTACCTGAAATCGCCGGCAAGCTTGATGAGCCGAACGTTGAAGTGCTTGTTAACGATGGTTACATGCATATCATTGAACATAAAGATGAGTACGATGTTATTATCGTAGACTCAACAGAACCTGTAGGCCCGGCTGCTCCGCTCTTCGAGCGTGGTTTCTATCAGGGGATCTATGAAGCACTCAAAGAAGACGGGATCTTCGTTGCCCAGACGGACAACCCTTGGTTTAAGGCGGATCTGATCCAGAAGGTGAACAAAGATGTCAAAGAAATCTTCCCGATCGTACATGTGTACGGCTGTAATATTCCAACCTACCCAAGTGGTCTATGGACATTTACCATGGGCAGCAAAAAGCATGATCCACTTGAGGTAGACGAGGCTCAAATTCCGGAGATGGATACGAAGTATTACTCTCCGCGTCTGCACAAAGCGGCATTTGTACTTCCAAAATTCGTGGAAGATTTAACGAAATAAAGGGGAAATGAAGATGAAACTGGATCAAGCTTATTCAGGAAACGTATTTATTTGCAGCTCTGAGGATTATGAAAATTCGAAAGCGGTCATCTACGGTATGCCGATGGACTACACCGTCAGCTTCCGTCCGGGTTCGCGTTTCGGCCCGGCTCATATCCGTCAGGCATCGGTTGGACTTGAAGAGTACAGCCCGTATCTGGATAAAAGTATCGTGGATATGACCTATTTTGATGCGGGAGACCTGCTTTTGCCGTTCGGCAACGCGGGACGCAGCCTTGAGGTTATCCATGAGTACATCGGCAACCTGCTGGCAGATGACAAGTTCCCGATTGGCCTGGGCGGCGAGCATCTGGTGACATGGCCCGTGATTCAACAGATGTACAAGAAATACCCGGATCTGATCCTGATCCACATTGATGCACACGCAGACCTTCGTGAACACTATGAAGGCGAGCCTCTGTCTCACTCCACACCTGTGCGTAAAGCTGCTGAACTGATGGGCGGTCAAAATATTTATCAATTCGGTATCCGTTCCGGCTCCCGCGAGGAATTCCAGTATGGTCGTGAGAACATTAACTTCTACCCGTTTGAAGTAGCGGCTCCAATGAAGGAAGCTCTTCCGAAAATGGGCAACCGTCCAGTTTATGTAACGATCGACATCGACGTGCTTGATCCGTCTGCTGCACCAGGAACTGGAACAGCAGAAGCTGGCGGAATCACATCCAAAGAACTGCTTGAAGCGGTACACATGATTGCTGGATCGGATGTGAACGTTGTTGGCTGTGACTTGGTGGAAGTAGCACCAATCTATGATCCGACACAACAGACACAGATCGTAGCGGCCAAGTTGATTCGTGAAATGCTGCTTGGATTCGTGAAGTAAATATTTTTGCAATGCTGAATACACCTAAACGTATAAAGCGAGTATGAAATCCTCGTCTGTGCAGATGTGAACATCTGTGCAGGCGAGTTTTTGTTTTTATAGCAGGATAGTGGCCGATAAAAATGAATTATGCTAGGTTGAAAGTTAAGTTAAGTTAACTTAACTTATGTTTCGGGCTATGTTATACTGGACACATAAGAGTTTAGTAATATATTAATCAATATATTACAGTCGTGAAGTATAGGGTGTGCGGGTTCGACCATATACTAAATAAAGAGTCATTATCGTTGGCGCGATAATGACTCTTAGGACCTGAAAGGCTGTGGATTGCCACGGCGTGCAAGAATTAAATAATGCTATTCAAGCAAAACCCACCGTCAGGCGTTCAACCTTATGAGGTGGGTTTTCGCTTGCTCTGAAGCTTTTTGCGTAACCAACGATACAGCTTTCGTCCACTCAGCACAATGCTGAGGATCGCAGCAATCCACCGGATTACATCAAGCAACGCCACAAGTTTGACCATCGACGTCACCCCCTCTCGGACAGCAACGCCGTGATCAGAAAACATCCACACTCAATCATGAGCCCATACTTCTAATTATAGCACATACGTTCCTGTTACTCTATCGTATAATAGACGTATGTGTATGTTGGGATCGTTTATCCAAAAATAAAAAAAACTCGGGTTAATGAATAAACCGGGTTACATAACGTATTGCACACCACTTTTAACCAGATGAACTCCATCATGGGTAAAGGTGTTTTTTTCTTGCAAAATTGTCATCTTCGTTCACCCGAATTGTTACGATATGAAGCGTGATTTGGGGTAAAACGATAGAAGGAGGTGTCACCGATGAGAATCAAGACAACCAAGAACACCAAGACATGGAAACGAGCAAGTGTGATCACTCTAGTGCTTACACTATTATGGGGAATGGGGCAGGCGCATACATCACCTGATGCCAGCGCAGCACCTTTAACCGCAACATGCGGCACAGGAGATCATGGACTGACATCAGATTTGAAAAAGGGCAGTGGCGTGGAAGGACAGCAGTTGCAATTCACGGATATCGATTTTCTGAATCAAACTACAGGACGGGCGGCAGGTAAAGGGTTCTTGATTGGAACTTCGAATGCAGGCTGTACTTGGCAACCCATATACACGGGACAGTGGCAGTTCGAACAATTAAACTTCCCAAATAACGTTACAGGGTATGCACTGGCGGGCGTGAAGGGCTCCTCACTTACGTATCTCATACGTACGGACGATGGGGGTTCACACTGGAAAAGACTGAGTACATCAGGTGTTCCGCCGTTCAAGCGGATTGATTTTAGCAATAAAAATAACGGCTACGGATACAGCTATAACGGTGCATATCGAACTGTCGATGGCGGTGTGACGTGGAGCGAAATAAATACACCAGCCAACACCAGAGCCGCTACATTTATTACAGATAAGCTGGGGTATGCTGTTATAGTTGTACCCGGGACAGGCTATAAGATCGAGAAGACAAGTAATGGAGGCAAGAGCTGGAATACAGCTCTTCAGGTGAAATCCAGTACATGGAGCGCAGCGGACCTGTATGCGAATGGATATCAGGTATATGCTATCCTGTATGGCGATGCGGGCATGTCCCAGCAATCTTATTCACTCTATGCGAGCGGTGATCAAGGAACGCACTGGAGACAGGTTTTCGCGCAATCGACAGCAGGAGCAGGGCCAGCCCCTGGTTCCAATCAAGATGGCAAAGGAACCGGACCGGCTAATCCCGGTGGACATCCGGGCAACATGGCACTGATTGGTAACCAGACTGCTTATCTCTCTGCTGGATCGCCAGCGGCAGGCAAGGTTGGAATTGGGCGTTCCTTTGATGGGGGTTCCACGTGGAAAAATATTGATCTGAAAGCTCAAGGCTACAGCTCCCGTATCTCCTTTCCGGCAGCCAAGAGTGGCTGGCTTGTTGTGACAAGTGGGAATGCGCCTGCCGTTTATGCAACAACAGATGGTGGAATGACATGGTTAACAAAATTTTTTTTCCAGTCAGAACAAAATTAACAAATTATAAAATGAATTAATGTATTAGCTAATTCAAAACCAAAGCGATTTATGTGTATTTTTAATTGGATTAAAATGATGTAATAACATAATGATCCCTTTTCCTGAGACTGCATAAGGAAAAGGGTTTTTTGTTCAGGAAATAAAAGGGTTGAAAGCTGTCTCGAAACAGGTTATTGTAAGCGTTGACAACACATTTCAAGGAGGTTGAAATAATGGTTAATGTTATTTTAAAAGCTGATTCAGACCAAGGATTAATAAATCGCAATATATACGGTCACTTTTCCGAGCATTTGGGACGTTGTATTTATGAAGGCCTCTGGGTGGGTGAAGATTCACCTATTCCAAATACGGAAGGTATTCGGAACGATGTACTTGCGGCACTTCAGAAGCTGAACATTCCTGTGCTTCGCTGGCCGGGTGGATGTTTTGCCGATGAATATCACTGGAAAGATGGTGTCGGTCCCAAAAGTAAACGTGCACGCATGATCAATACGCATTGGGGTGGTGTTGAAGAGAACAACCATTTCGGTACACATGAATTCATGAGATTATGTGAACTTCTTGGTACAGAGCCGTATATCAGCGGTAACCTCGGCAGTGGAACCGTGCAGGAAATGCAGGAATGGGTGGAATACATTACGTTTGATGGTGAGTCTCCTATGGCGAACTGGCGGAAACAGAATGGCCGGGAAGAGCCGTGGAAACTGAAGTATTTTGGTGTGGGTAATGAGAACTGGGGCTGCGGCGGCAACATGCGTCCAGAATATTATGCGGATGAATACCGTCGTTACGCTACATATGTACGTAATTATTCGGAGAATCAGATTTATAAAATTGCATGTGGACCGAACGATAGCAACTATGAGTGGATGGAAGTATTGATGCGCGAAGCGGCCCGTTTCATGGATGGCATTAGCCTTCATTATTACACGATTCCGACAGGCATATGGGAAGACAAAGGGAATGCTACCGGTTTTGGAGAGGATGAATGGTTTACCACGTTGAAGAAAACGCTGTTTATGGATGAATTGCTCGCAAAACACTCCGAGATCATGGACAAATATGATCCGGAAGGCCGAGTAGGGATTATCGTAGATGAGTGGGGCACGTGGTACAACGTAGAGCCAGGAACCAATCCGGGTTTCCTCTACCAGCAGAATACAATGCGGGATGCCGTGCTCGCAGCAGTGAATCTGAACATCTTCAACCAGCATAACAAACGGGTACATATGGCCAATCTGGCGCAGATCGTCAATGTACTGCAATCCCTTGTGCTCACGGAAGGGGATAAAATGCTTCTGACGCCGACGTACCACGTGTTCGATATGTATCAGGTTCATATGGATGCGCAGCGTCTGGATCTTAGCTATGATAGCCCGGGCTATACGTTTGGAGAAGAAACAATTCCGCAGCTTAGCTTGTCCGCATCACGCAACAAAGACGGTGTTATTCATGTAACCGCATGTAATCTGAGTCATACCGATGAGCTTGAAGTGGTGTGTGAGATTGAAGCAGGTCAGGCAGCGAGTGTGTCGGGGCAGCTTCTGCATAACGCTGACTTCGGGGCTTACAATACGTTTGAACAGCCGGATGAGGTGAAACCTGAAGCATGGGAAGGGCTTGTTTTGGAGAATAATACATTGCGTTTTGTGTTGCCACCGGCTTCTGTTGGTCTGGTCGTTGTCCAGGGTTAAGGTATGAAGTCATTCGGCTACGAACATCAGCGGCTGATCAGTGGGAGAAGAAATGAGCCCTGTAAAGGGTGTGACAGCCAGTATGATATTCATATCAGTGATGCCAAAATGGCACGTCTGGTGGAGATCGCTTCACGCTCCCGCGAAACAGTAGAGGATAATGAGTATGAACGGCGGCTTGCCATCTGCCTGGCCTGTCCGGATTTACAGTACGGAACAACATGTCGGCATTGCGGCTGCCTTGTACAAGTGCGTGCCAAACTGGCGGATTCTACCTGCCCTTACCCGTATACATCCCAGTGGGTATGATCCATTACCTCATTTTTCGGTGTAAAATGAGGGGAGCACGTTTCATTTCATTATAATGAAGCAAGAGGGCAAGCTTCATACAGCAAAGCGGCAAAACGAATGAAGCAAGATAGCCAGATGATTGAAGTAAGATAACCAGATAAATGAAGCACGATAATGAGATAGATGTGAATTAAGGGAGGGTTGCACGATACGTGTGCGGCTCTTCTTTTTGATGCCATAACAAAAAAACTCTGAATTTGGATTTGAATTGAGCGGGTGAACTGGATATAGTTATACAGTAGAGTGTAGGAGAGTAAGTTATTCGAAATATGAGCGTGTATAGCGACACAATCATTCAGGAAGGGCTGTTCTCACCAGCCGTCCTGATTTTGCGTCGCCTCGAATATAATGGAGGTTAACATTCATGTCGAAGATGCGACCGGTTCAGATCCGGCTGCACAGCCGTTATGAAGGGGAAGATGTACTACAGGAAATGCAGGGAGAAGCTGTGGTCAAGGGAGCATACTTGTATGTTCGTTACGAAGAACCACAGGCTGGACCCGAGGGGGGCATGACCCGTACAACATTGAAGCTGGGCGGACAATCCATCAAGATTATACGTCATGGTGAGGTGGAGTCGGAGCAGACGTTTGAATTGAACCGTAAACTTCCTGGTTTCTACCGTTCACCATATATGTCGTTTGCCCTGTCCACGCATACACAAAAGCTGGAACTTTCCATTCAGGGATTGAGCGCACGCGCAGCGTGGAGCTACGACTTTTACCGCTTTGATGAAGAAGCCGGACATTTTGCGATTAGTTTGCATATACAGGAGGAACCAAATTCATGATACGTAATCCACTAGATACGATTAACGAACGGGTAAGTACTGCCATCGGCAACGCCATTGTGGCTGCTGGCATCGTAACACAGGAGGAGCTTCCAGCTATTACGCTTGAAGTGCCGCGCGAGAAGTCCCACGGTGATCTGGCTACCAATGCAGCGATGCAGTTGACCAAGATCGCTAAACGGAACCCTCGTCAGATTGCCGAGGAAATCATCGCTAACCTGAATCTTGCAGAAGCCGGAATTGAAAAAGCGGAGATTGCAGGACCAGGATTCATTAACTTCAAATTGAACAAAAGTTATCTCTATCCCGTGCTTAACTTGGTGCATGAGCAGGGCGAGAACTACGGAAGAATTGATGTTGGAGCGGGGAAAAAGGTGGAGATGGAGTTTGTCAGCGCCAATCCGACAGGCAGTCTGCATCTGGGCCATGCCCGCGGAGCAGCTGTAGGGGATGCGCTGTGCAACATCCTCGATTACGCAGGTTACGATGTAACTCGTGAGTATTACATTAATGATGCGGGCAACCAGGTATTTAACTTGGCGCGTTCCATTGAAGCGCGTTACTTGCAAGAACTCGGTCAAGATGCCGAAATGCCGGAAGATGGCTACCATGGCGAAGACATTAAAGGTTTCGCGAAGGAACTGGTTGCTGAAAAGGGAGACAGCTTGCTGTCTATGCACCCGGGAGATCGCGCAGCATACTTCCGTGATTATGGTCTGGAGAAAGAACTCGACAAGATCAAACGTGACCTGAACCGCTTCCGCGTGAATTTTGATATCTGGTTCAGCGAAACGTCGCTGTATGATAACGGTGAAGTGCTTCGCGTACTGGATGAGCTGCGTGACCGCAACGAAATTTATGAAAAAGACGGCGCAACCTGGCTGAAAACGATGCAATATGGTGATGACAAGGAGCGCGTACTGATCAAAAACGACGGTACGTATACTTACCTGACACCGGATATTGCATATCACCGCGATAAATACTCTCGTGGTTATGACACGATGATCAATATCTGGGGAGCCGATCACCATGGATATATTCCGCGGATGAAAGCAGCGATGCAGGCGCTCGGCAATGATCCGGACAAGCTGGTTGTACTGATTGCACAGATGGTCAGCCTGTTCCAGAACGGTGAGAAAGTGAAAATGTCCAAACGTACGGGTAAAGCGGTAACGATGGAAGACCTGATGGATGAGGTTGGCATTGATGCCATTCGTTATTTCTTCACGATGCGTAGCATGGATTCCCATCTGGACTTTGACATGGATTTGGCGATTTCGACATCCAATGAAAATCCGGTATTCTACGTACAATATGCACATGCGCGTGTGTGCAGTGTGTATCGTCAAGCCGAAGAGCAAGGTATCGAGTTGTTGCCATTGGGACAGATCGATCTGTCCAAGCTGACGACCGAGCATGAATTTGACCTTCTTCGCAAAATGGGTGAACTGCCTGAAGAGATTGCCGCAGCGGCAACAGGTTATGCGCCGCATCGCATCATTCGTTATGTCTACGAACTGGCATCCCTGTTCCATAGTTACTACCGGGCTGAGCGCGTCATTACCGAAGACGCGCAGCAGACCCAAGCGCGTCTGGCGTTGATCGGTGCCGTTCGCACCGTCATCGCGACAGCGCTCCGTCTGGTGGGCGTATCCGCACCAGACAAAATGTAACCCCTTCGGCCCCGCGGCGGCGGCATTATGCCGCTCGGCCGAAGGCAAAGTCTCCATGCCCCGCGCGAGCAGTTGCTTGTGCGCGGGCATGGAGACTTTTTTGTGCCTGCTGCGCAAGGCGTGCCCGGCATCTGCCGGCATCCATTGCTACGCAGCATAGGCATGCCGGCGGCCTGTAGCGCCCGCCGGCTTATCCTCCGCCCTCCTGCATCAGCTTGAGGGCGTCAATCTCGCCACCGCGGATTTTACTCTTCGCGGTGGTGCTTTTGCGGGCGCGCAGCGGAACCGTCGCGCGCTTCACAAGCGTCTTGATCTCGGCTGGGGACAAGCCGGGATGTCTGGCGAGCAGCAACGCGATTGCGCCGCTCACATGGGAGGTGGCCATGGATGTTCCACTCATCTCATGGTGTTTGCCTTGCACCCAGGAGGACACAATTTTGTCCCCGGGGGCATAGACATCCACATAAGCACCGCGATTGCTGAATGAAGCAATACGTCTGTTTTTGTCGGTAGCCCCAACCGAGATGGTCTGCGGATATCGAGCGGGATAATCGATACTGCGGCGTTTGCCGTCATTTCCTGACGAAGCCACAATGACGATTCCTGCATGATATGCACGGTTGACCACATCAAGCAAAGATTTACTGCGTGTTTTCATGCCAAAACTCATATTGATAATATCGACCTTGTTGCGTACACACCAGTCGATGCCAAGGACAATGTCGGAGACATAAGCCGAGCCGTTATGATCGAAGGCTTTGACCGGGTAGATCAAAGCGCGCGGGGCAACCCCGATCATGCCTTCCGTGCTGTTCGCAGCGGCGATTGTTCCCGCAATATGGGTGCCATGCCCGTTGTCATCATGGGGGAGCAGGCTTCGATTCAAAAGATTGATGCCACGGGCAAGAGAATATCGCAGATCAGGATGGTGGTAATCCGCTCCTGTATCAATAACGCCAATTTTGATCCGGTGCCCTGTTGAAACAGACCACACCTTGGGAGCGTGGATCTGTTTGACTCCCCAAGGGATACCTTGAGGGGTACTTGGTTTGTTGTGTAATGCAGTAGAATGCAATACGACAGGGGTATCCTTCTCTACCGTGATGTCATCTCCATAACGATATAAAACGTCCGGGCACTGAACAGGGGCAATGAGGGTTCTAGCCAGCCGGGACGCCCCGACGCCTCCCAGATCGGCGAATTCATTGCGCATTCGGGATAATTCAACGAGACAGGCCTCGTACTGCTGCGGTTTGGCGAATCGAATCAGATAACGTCCTCCGTGTTCAGGCTCGGGGCACCTCATTCCGTCAATCAACTGATGCAATAAACCGGTATAGTCCATTATGGGCTGCCCCCTTCGGGATGAACATGCTGAGGTATTCTATGAATGCGTTCATCCCGGCGCATGGGGAACTTGCCCTTTTTTTACAAAAACATATTCTCTCCGTGTCAAAACGGGCGCAGGAACATATGATGGATGGAGGGCTAGAGGGCTCTTGCGGGGAACCTGGTGAGGAGCAATCCTACGAGGGTATACAGTCAGAAGGCGGAGGGGACTCCGTCTTTTACATATGATTTCTATTTAGGTCCTTCAGGAGATGGGCCACGTAGTATTGAGCAGATCGGTGAATGGATCAAAAGATGATTGTGCAAATATGGAACATGCTTACATAAAAACTTGCTTTTTAACGCTAAATAGGTTTTACTTAGGTTTGTTAATGGATATGTTATACGTAACGTTCCAGTTTGCAGGGGATATAAAGTGAATTATGTGTGAGAGGAAGTGTCTTTAGTGAGTACCTCACTCAATTTGAAAATTGATAAAGAAAAGGTAAGAGAGATCCCTTTGGTGGATCTAGCTTTTATGGTGCTGAAAGCGGCCAATACGCCGTATTACTACCGGGATTTGATGAACGAGGTAGCGAAGCAGCGCGGAATGACGGATGAAGAGATCAACGAGTATATTGCCCAGCTGTATACCGAAATTAATATCGATGGCCGTTTTGCTTGCGTCGGTACGAGTCTGTGGGGATTGAAGCGCTGGTATCCGGTTGCTGGATCAGAAGATTCCATGACAGGTGCGAAGCGTCCGCGTATCATCAACGATGAAGATGATGATCTGGAAGACGAAGACTTCGGTGAAGAAGAAGACAGCTACAACAGCGATGAAGACTTCGACAGCACAGATGATGATCAAGATGAAGATGACGACGATGAAGATGAAGAAGATGACATCTTTGACGAAGACGACAGCGAAGAAGAAGTGCTAGTTGAAGATGACGATCTGGAAGATGAAGACCTCGATGAGGACGATGAAGAGTCCGAAGACGAGGATGAATTTGACGACGATTCTGATAATCGCTAGTCCTTTTTGGTGTCTAATATTTACCCGTTTTTCCCCCTATAGTCAGCCTTGACAGCGGGCGGGGTAACGGGTAAACTATTGCATGGGCTTATGAATGAGCGAGAATATATTTATGTTTTTTTAGAGAAAGTGCCCCGTCCTGCGGGAGTACTTTCTTTTTGTATTTTTAGAGGCAGAATGATGTCAAACGATTACTTTTCCGACTGCTCCCGGCCAAACCTTTTCGGCCTGTTTTTTTGTATGTTCAAACAAGAAATGCAGCCTATAGGTGATGCTCGGTTTGGGGACAAGCGTGGATGAAGGCTCCCGGAAAGTTTGCATTATTTTTCGCCAGGAACGATGTGTAGTTAAAACCGTCTTCGCTGAGAAGAGCAGATCGCAGGTTTAGTTAATTTCTGCCATTGCTCTTTTTAACGATGATTACCTGGGAAACGGGTTACGATAACACCATATATCGCCTGAATTTCTGTACTTATATTAGGAGGGTAATAACAGTGACAAAGTATATTTTCGTGACGGGCGGAGTTGTGTCCTCCCTGGGCAAAGGGATTACGGCAGCCTCGCTGGGCAGATTGCTGAAGAACAGAGGACTCAAGGTAACGATTCAAAAATTCGATCCATACATCAACATTGACCCGGGAACCATGAGTCCTTATCAACATGGTGAGGTATTCGTAACAGATGATGGCGCAGAGACGGACCTGGACCTTGGCCACTACGAACGTTTTATCGACATCAATCTTTCCAAAAACAGCAATGTCACGACAGGTAAAGTGTACTCTTCTGTAATCAGCAAAGAGCGTCGCGGAGAGTATCTGGGCGGTACGGTTCAAGTTATTCCACATATCACAAACGAGATCAAAGAGCGTGTATTCCGCGCTGGACGTGAAGCGGGTTCCGATGTCGTTATTACCGAAATCGGTGGCACAGTGGGCGATATTGAAAGTTTGCCATTCCTGGAAGCGATTCGTCAGATCAAGAGTGATGTAGGCCGTGACAACGTGATGTACATTCACGTTACGTTGATTCCATACATCAAAGCTGCGGGTGAAGTTAAAACAAAACCGACACAACACAGTGTGAAGGAATTGCGCAGCATCGGTATTCAGCCAAACGTTATCGTTTGCCGTACGGAATATGAGCTGTCCAAGGACATGAAAGCCAAAATCGCACTTTTCTGTGATATTGACGAGAATGCGGTAGTCGAGTGCCGTGATGCAAGCACATTGTATGAAGTACCGCTTAACCTTCGTGAAGAAGGACTGGATGAGATCGTGGTTAACCACCTGAAGCTGACTACTCCTGCACCGGATATGAGCGAGTGGGAAGGTCTGGTAAACCGGATTAGCAAGTTGGAGCGCACGGTTGAGATTGCAATCGTTGGTAAATATGTAGCATTGCATGACGCATACCTGAGTGTTGTAGAGTCCCTGTCACATGCAGGTTTTGCTTCCAATGCAGAGGTGAAGATCCGCTGGGTTCACTCTGAAGATATTACAGATGAAAATGTTGGTGACATGCTGCACGGTGTTGGCGGAATTCTCGTTCCTGGTGGTTTCGGTGACCGGGGTATTGAAGGTAAAGTTTCTGCGATCCGTTATGCTCGCGAGAAAAATATTCCATTCTTCGGTATTTGCCTTGGTATGCAGGTTTCCGTCATTGAGTATGCACGTTCCATCGTCGGATTGAACGGAGCAAACAGCTCTGAGATTAACCCGGCTACAGAGTTCCCGGTAATCGATCTTTTGCCTGAGCAAAAAGATATCGAAAACCTGGGCGGTACGATGCGTCTTGGTCTGTACCCTTGTAAGCTGCAAGAAGGTTCTTTGGCGATGGCTTGTTATGATGATGAACTGGTATATGAAAGACACCGTCACCGGTATGAGTTCAACAATGAATACCGTGAAGCGATTGAAAAAGCAGGTCTTGTTATTTCCGGTACATCACCGGATGGACGTCTGGTTGAGATTGTGGAACTTCCTGGACACCCTTGGTTCCTGGCTGTGCAGTTCCACCCGGAATTCACTTCCCGTCCGAATCGTCCGCAACCACTGTTCCGTGAGTTCGTGAAAGCTTCTCTGGAGAATGCGGAGAAATAATAAATTCATTCGTTGATATGCTGGTTTTTATAAGGATGTTTCTCGCTACTACTATAGCGCGGAAGCATCCTTTTCTTTTTAGTAAAGATGTAGATTGATTTAGCCTTTGTCAATTTGAGATAATAGAAGGATTTTAATGGAAGAGGTAGAATACTTATCATGACGACTATGGGATAGTTATCCAGATACAATGTGTATATGCTTTCCTAAATTCTAGGAGGTTACAGCGTGGAAGAGAAAAAAGTTCTGATTGTTGATGACCAAAACGGTATTCGAATTCTACTAATGGAAGTGTTCAGCAGTGAGGGGTATAATACATTTCAGGCGGCGAACGGCAAGATTGCGCTCGAAATCGTCAATAAGGACAAGCCTGACCTGGTTTTGCTGGATATGAAAATTCCGGGCATGGATGGGCTGGAAATACTGAAGCATATCAAGGCGATTGATCCCGATATCAAGGTAATTATGATGACGGCGTATGGAGAACTAGACATGATCAAGGAAGCTACCGATCTTGGTGCGCTTATGCATTTCACGAAACCGTTCGACATCGATGAGATGCGTGTGGCTGTTAATATGCAACTTCGTAACGGCGCTGCAAACAAGTGCAGCTAAATCCTGTAGATACAGGATTTTTTTTCGTCATTCACCAATCTGTGTCTAATCATGAGAAAATGAGGTATTTCACCTGTTTCCATAGGGAATATTGAAAATGGTAACGCCATCATGCTGTGTCTCTGAAAACTGTGCTGCAAAGCACAGCATTTTTGCAAATGCTTGTTTAGTATTTGACATGGGATGTGGTATAATAAGCCCGTATGTGATTTCGGCTAAAAACCATAGACACAACCCAAACCCCTAGGAGGATTGAAACCATGCCATTAGTATCTATGACAGACATGTTGAACAAAGCACTTGAAGGAAAATATGCAGTTGGTCAATACAACATCAACAACCTTGAGTGGACTCAAGCGATTCTTGCTGCCGCTGAAGAAGAGAAATCCCCGGTAATTCTGGGCGTATCCGAAGGTGCAGCACGTCACATTGGTGGCTTCTACACTGTAGTTAAAATGGTAGAAGGACTTATTCACGACATGAAAATCTCCGTACCAGTTGCGATCCACCTGGACCACGGTTCAAGCTTCGACAAATGTAAAGAAGCGATCGATGCTGGATTTACATCCGTTATGATCGACGGTTCTCACCACTCCATCGATGAGAACATCGAAATGACTAAAAAAGTCGTTGAATATGCACACGCTAAAGGCGTTTCTGTAGAAGCCGAAGTAGGTACTGTAGGTGGACAAGAAGACGACGTTATCGGTGGTATTCAATATGCTGACCTGAACGAGTGTATCCGCATCGTTAAAGAAACTGGTATTGACACTTTGGCACCAGCTCTGGGTTCCGTTCACGGTCCTTACCAAGGCGAGCCAAACCTCGGCTTCAAAGAAATGGAAGAAGTTCGTGACGCGGTAAAAGTTCCACTCGTATTGCACGGTGGTACAGGTATTCCTAAGCACGATATCGATAAAGCAATCTCCCTGGGTACTTCCAAAATCAACGTGAACACAGAGAACCAAATCTCGTTCACTAAAGCAGTTCGTGAAGTGCTTGCAGCAAAACCAAATGCTTACGATCCACGTACGTTCATCGTACCAGGTCGCGAAGCAATCAAAGAAACCGTTAAAGGTAAAATCCGTGAGTTTGGTTCTAACAACAAAGCGTAATTTATCTTTACCAGTTCCATACTGTGAAATGGAAGAACACCGCCTAGCCGGTGTCTTTCCATTTTCACACCTTATTTCTACATCGTTAGCCATCAGCACGTATTGCCGTTCATCGGCTGCAAAACACGTAGGGGGACATTAAGCTTTATGGAAAAATTGATGATTAGTGGCGGACGTCCGTTACAGGGAACTGTAACTATAAGCGGCGCCAAAAACAGCGCCATTGCACTTATTCCTGCAGCATTGCTTGCCGAGTCAGAGGTCGTGTTGGATAACTTGCCGTTACTCAGTGACGTGGCCGTGTATGCAGAAATTTTGGAGGAACTTGGAGCGCGCGTAACTTGGGAAGGCAGTCAGATGAAAATTGATCCTTCCGATATTAAATCCATTCCGATGCCGAATGGTCCCGTTAAGAAGCTTCGTGCTTCGTATTATATGATGGGAGCACTGCTTGGACGTTTTAAGGAAGCAACAATAGGTTTGCCTGGAGGTTGTAATTTTGAGCCTCGTCCGATTGATCAACATATCAAAGGGTTTGAAGCGCTTGGCGCAACAGTAACCAATGAACATGGCTCCATCCATTTGCATGCCAAAGAGCTGCGAGGGGCTAAAATATATCTGGATGTAAGCAGTGTTGGTGCAACCATCAACATTATGCTGGCGGCCACCCGTGCCAAAGGCTCTACAATTATTGAAAATGCGGCTAAAGAGCCTGAGATTATAGATGTAGCAACACTTCTCAATTCCATGGGTGCCAGCATCAAAGGTGCAGGTACAGAAACGATCCGAATTGAAGGTGTTTCGGAGCTTAAGGGCTGCCGTCACTCTATCATTCCGGACCGTATTCAGGCGGGTACGTATATGATTGCCGCAGCTGCGACGCGCGGAGATGTACTCATAGATAATGTCATCCCTAAACATTTGGAGGCTTTAACGGCCAAGTTGCTGGAGATGGGAGTGGGGATCGAGGAACTGGATGAGAGCATCCGGGTCATTGGACAACCACATTACAGTCATGTTGATGTAAAAGCGCTGGTTTATCCAGGGTTCCCAACGGATCTTCAGTCACCAATGACCAGTGTATTAACACAGGCAACGGGTGTGAGTGTACTCAGCGATTTTGTATACAGCAATCGGTTCAAACATGTGCCTGAGCTGGTTCGCATGGGCGCTAAAATCCGTGTGGAAGGCAGATCGGCGATTATTGAAGGCAGTGCCCTGAATGCTGCTAAAGTGAAAGCTTCTGATCTTCGTGCCGGTGCAGCACTCGTCATTGCAGGACTTACCGTCAGTGAAGGTGTAACTGAGGTGACGGGTGTTGAATTTATTGATCGTGGTTACGATCATTTGGTAACGAATCTACGTTTGCTTGGTGCGGATGTGTGGCGAGAAACCGAATAAACAAACGTTTATGGGGGCAGCATCGTGTAGATTTCGCTAGGAGCGTGTTTATAGCGGTGCTGCATAACCTATAATAGAATGGGGTATACTATTCTAATAGATTTTGAATTCTCTTCCGGGTATGATGAACGATAACAAGTTCTTTGCCGGAGGGTCTTTTTTTGAAACAAACAACATAAGGCTTTATGAACATCATTCCTTTTCCCCAAATCCCCGGATTTGTTTGAACCTGCGCTCCATAGCCGGTCTTCCCGGATCGATCGCCCCATGTTAGGAGTTCACTCATTAGCGGATCATGCCATGTTATGGCCATTCCACCCGGACACTTACACACAAAGACAAGTATTTGCATTTTAACGGTTACATTCCGTACAATGGACAGAAGAGATTGTGGGCAAGAACTGCGCTCTATAGCTTGAATAGCTAACGAAACTATCCATTTCACGGACTCATTAATTGAATAGGTGGTTATTATATGGATCTGCAAATTTCCGATTTGGAAGAAATGAAACTAACGGACCTCTATAAGCTGGCGAAAAAATACCAGATTCCTTATTACGGGACCCTCAAAAAGAAAGAATTGATCTTTGCTATACTCCGTGCACAAGCGGAACAAAGCGGTTTGATGTTTATGCAAGGTGTACTGGAGATTTTACCTGAAGGTTATGGCTTTTTGAGGCCAATTAACTATTTGCCAAGTACAGAAGATATTTATATCTCGGCTTCACAGATTCGCAAGTTTGATCTCAGAACAGGTGACCTTGTATCGGGTAAATGCCGAACACCAAAGGAAAATGAAAGATATTTCGGTTTATTGCAAGTCAACGCTGTGAATGGTGAGAATCCATCGGCGGCTGCGGAGAGACTTCACTTCCCGGCATTAACCCCATTGTACCCGCAGAAAAAACTGGTTCTTGAAACATCCCCGAGCCATTTATCCACACGTATCATGGATGTGCTTGCCCCGGTAGGGTTGGGACAGCGTGGATTGATTGTAGCGCCGCCCAAAGCCGGTAAAACCCTTCTCCTCAAAGAAATTGCCAACAGCATCTCAACTAACAATCCAGAAATTGAACTATTTGTCCTGTTGATTGATGAACGTCCAGAGGAAGTAACGGATATGTCTCGTTCGGTAAAAGGGGAAGTTGTGGCTTCCACGTTTGATGAGCTGCCAGAGAATCATATTAAGGTAGCAGAACTGGTGCTTGAACGTGCTTTGCGTTTGGTTGAAGCCAAAAAGGATGTCGTTATTTTGCTGGATAGTATTACACGTCTGGCCCGTGCATATAACCTGGTGATTCCACCATCTGGACGTACATTAAGCGGCGGTATTGATCCAGCGGCATTCCATCGTCCGAAGCGTTTCTTTGGTTCTGCTCGTAATGTAGAAGAAGGCGGCAGCTTGACCATTTTGGCTACAGCGTTGATTGATACCGGATCACGGATGGATGACATCATTTATGAAGAATTTAAAGGTACGGGTAATATGGAGCTTCATCTGGATCGCAAATTGGCTGAACGCCGTATTTTCCCTGCCATTGATATTCGTCGTTCCGGTACACGCCGTGAAGAGGTACTGCTTAGCAAGGAAGAGCTCGATACGATCTGGGCCATTCGTAAAAATATGAATGATTCCCATGACTTCGTTGAAGGTTTCTTGAAGAAACTACGTAATAGTAAAACGAATGCCGAGTTCCTGGCTGCCTTTGATGCGGCTGGTAACAGTCCGTCCAGCAATGCAGGAACAACAACTACTCGTCGCTCACCAAGACAGACAGCTACATCGGGATCATCGAATTAACATTTGAATCGCAGCCTAATTCTATATAGCGAAGCCATGATTAGGTAAAACCAATGGATGAAATGGCGCGTCTTTAGAATGGCTGCGTTATTATACACTCGTCGTTAGGTTTAACCCAATAGATGTGAGGAGAACATCATGTATTTAGTATACGCAGATGAAAAAGGTAATGTTTTTGATCATCCATCCCTGTACGGGCTTGCCCGCAGCGGAGATATGATTGTGGAGATTATGGAGGATGAGTTGATTCCTCTGCCGGAAGGTGCAACATTGGTTGGTCTTCCGAGTACCCGGCCAATTGGTATGGACCCGGATACGGGCGAGATGCTGCCGTTGCCAAGTGACACACAAGCCGTAGGTGCACTGTTGCCGCAAGGTTTCACACGTCTGTGCTTGCCTGGTTATGTGAAGACTGACAAGGAGTATAAGCTGCCTTTGTTCGGTTATTCGGCTGTCGTATGGAAAGATGGAGGTTTTTACGTTACAGCTTCCCAATCCGATATTCCGGAGAAATGGAACCCGATAAATTGTGATCGTGACGATGTTCGTTCGGGAGTTAAACGATTTACTGAAAAGTATCCACAGAACCGTCTTTACACTCATTTGTCCAACTGTGCACTTGGTTATGAGTGTCTCACGTCTTCCAACACGTTCTTGAATCGCTGGGAGGGTGGTGTGCCTGTATCGTACTCATGTAATGCTGGCTGTTTCGGCTGTATCTCTGAACAGCCGGATGACAGTGGTTTTGTATCACCACAGACTCGGATGAATTTCCGCCCACGTGTGGATGAGATCGTAGAGGTGATGCTGGAACATCTGAAAACGCCTGAATCTATTATTAGCTTCGGACAGGGATGTGAAGGCGAACCTTCCACACAGGCCAAGTTAATTATTGAGGCGATTCGGGAAGTGCGATCCATTACGGATATGGGCTATATCAACATTAATACCAATGCGGGATTGAATGATCATATCCGCGGCATTGTGGACGCAGGGCTGGATCTGATGCGTGTAAGTACGATCAGTGCACTGGATGATCATTATAATGCATATTACAAACCACGTGGGTACACACTCGCTAATGTAGAGAAGTCCATGAAGTACGCTGCAGAGCAGGGAGTATATACATCCATTAACTATCTGATCTTCCCGGGTGTAACGGATCGTGAGGAAGAGATCGAGGCGATGATTGAGTTTGCTCGCCGGACTAACCTTCGTTTGATTCAGATGCGTAATCTGAATATTGATCCGGAGAGTTATCTGGAGTTAATTCCACCAGCACAGGGCGATATTTTGGGGATGAAGCAGATGCTCGAGATCTTTGCCGAAGAGTTGCCGGATGTTGTTATTGGGTCATATACTCATGTTCCGCCGGCAGGGATGGCTCGTCCTAAAAAGCTGATTACCTCTTGAATGAATTAGATTGCAACCGGGTTTAGGCCGTGTTATAATCTGCTGTGTTGTGCCATTTACTCTGGGTCCGCTTGAGGCTCAGGGCGGAAAGAGGTGAAAGGTAATGAAAGAAGCAATTCATCCTAAATACACGATTGGTCAAGTATCCTGCGCATGCGGTAATACTTTTGAGACTGGTTCGGTTAAAGACGGACTTCGTGTAGAGATTTGCTCCGCGTGCCACCCGTTCTTCACAGGTAAACAGAAGTTTATCGATGTTGGCGGCCGTGTGGATCGTTTCAAAAAGAAATACGGAATCTAATAGCACAATTCCCTGGGAATTGTCTACTTATTGCATCCCAATCACCCCTGCTATTTTGGCAGGGGTTTTTTAGTTGCTTATACAAAAGAAGTGTGTAGTCTCTATTAGTCTCTATTTTCCAGCCAGTTGCATTTTGGACTACCTTACGTTATACTATTTCTTACCGTGCTAGATGGGGAGGTAGCGGTGCCCTGTAACTCGCAATCCGCTATAGCGAGGTTGAATTCCTGTTAGAGGTTTTGTCGATGTGAGGTTTGGTCCCTGAACGTGGTGTTGACGGTTGGGTCCTTCGCAATGAGTACTCGCGAACCTGGTCAGGTCCGGAAGGAAGCAGCCATAAGTGAGATCACTCTTGTGCCGAAGGGTTGCCTAGCCTGAGCTATTGTTCAGGGGTGCCGCTTGGATCGCAAATATCAATAACAGGTGCACGGCTTAATTCTTTAAAATGTAGAGACCTTTGCAGCAGTATGAATGCAGGGGTCTTTTTTGATATGTTAAAAAAACCACACATGAAATGAGTCAGATAAAGTTTGGATTCACCTTGGAATATAGTATAATGGGGTGACGACAACGGACTCGAATGCGAAGTGGAAGGAAGGTAACGCATCATGGAGCATATCGCGTTATACCGGGCGTGGCGTCCTCAGTCGTTCCAGGATATGGTGGGACAACAACATATTATTCAGACCTTGCAGAACGCGATTCGTGAGCAGCGGACTTCCCATGCCTATTTGTTTAGCGGGCCCCGAGGGACGGGGAAGACGAGTGCGGCCAAAATATTGGCCAAAGCTGTAAACTGTGAACGCGGACCTGCAACTGAGCCTTGTAACGAATGTGAGGCTTGCCGCCGAATTACGAACGGCGCTGTGATGGATGTACAGGAGATTGATGCTGCATCCAATCGGGGCGTCGAAGAGATCCGAGATCTTCGGGAAAAGGTGAAATATGCCCCGACCGAAGTCCGGCAGAAGGTTTATATTATTGATGAAGTGCACATGTTGACGACAGAGGCGTTCAATGCTTTGCTCAAAACATTGGAGGAACCACCGCCGCATGTGATGTTTATTTTGGCAACGACAGAACCGCACCGTTTGCCGGCTACTATTATATCGCGCTGTCAACGATTTGATTTTCGCCGGGTATCTCTGGAGGAACAGACAGCCAGACTGGCTTTGATCTGTGAACAGGAAGGTATGGAAGCGGATCACGATGCTTTGCAGTACATTGCCCGTTTATCAGATGGTGGGATGAGGGACGCGCTCAGTGTGCTGGATCAAATCTCTTCATTTACCGATGGGAAAGTAACGTATCAGCAAGTTATGGATATGACAGGTGGTATTGCTTCTGAGCAATTCGCCAAGCTCGCAGCTTCTTTACTCAAAGGGGATGTCGGTCATATTTTGCAAATGATTGAAGGTTTTATGCATGAGGGCAAGAGTGCGGACAAGTGTATGGAGAATCTGCTCTATTATTTCCGCGATTTGCTGATGATCAAGATGGTGCCGGATGCGGACAAGCTGACAGATCGGGTATTGAATCCGGAATCGTTTAGTGAAATGGCAGAATCGTTCACGAAGGAACAATTGTTCCAGATGATCGATACGCTGAATCGGTACCAGAGTGAGATGAAATATGCAGTTCAGCCGCAGACATTATTTGAGGTAGCCTTGCTTAAACTGTGTAGTATTCCAGCTTCGGGTGGAGCGGCTGCCGCGGTTGGGTCAACTTCTCCGTCAGCACCAGCTGATGCAGGGGAGATCAACCGGTTGAAACAGCAGCTTTCTGAACTGGAGAAAAAGCTTGATCGGGTGCTCAAAAGCGGTTTATCGGGTGGAGAAGGCGCCTCAAGCGCACCTGCTCGGCCAGCAACGCGTGCGCCTATGTCCAGAGCGAACGCTCCGGTGAAGCTTCCGGCGAATTTGGATCAATATATTGCGCGCAAAGGGTCTCCGGAATTCACGGAGATCAGCAAAAAATGGAGCCAGATTTTGCAACGTGTCAAAGAGGAGAAGGTTACAGTTCACGCCTGGTTCATGGATGGCGAGCCAGTTTCATTGCTTGAAGATAATGTACTGGTTGCTTTCAAAAACAACATTCACCGTGAAACAACGGAGAAGCAGGCGAACCGTGATGTCATTGAGCGTGTGCTTTCTGAACAGCTTGGTCGTCAGGCGCGACTTGTGACGATGATGCTCAGAGATTGGACTGGCGCGATGGAAGGAGCTTCTGAAACGCCAAAGGAGGATTTTAAGCTTGAACCAGAGCATGAAGACGGCGGTTCAGGCGATAAACAGCCTTGGATTGATGAAGCTATTCAGCTATTTGGCGAGGATCTTGTAGTCATTAAAGAATAGTGTAATGAAATAATTGTAGTGTGTATAATTCTGAGTAACCACAATAAAGGAGATGACGGATATGAATAACATGAACCAAATGATGAAGCAAGTGAAGAAAATGCAGGAGCAAATGCTGAAAGCACAGGAGGAGCTTGCGGACAAAACGGTTCAAGGGACTTCTGGCGGCGGAGTGGTAACCGCTGAAGTTAATGGACATAAAAAATTGCTTTCTATTACGATCAAGCCTGAGGCCGTAGATCCGGATGATGTTGAAATGCTTCAAGACCTTGTCATGACTGCTGTTAATGACGCTATGGCCAAAGCAGATGAGGTTGCTAATAAGGATATGGGCAAATTTACAGGCGGCATGAATATTCCGGGGTTATTTTAATTTAAATTGATCCTGTCCAAAGGAGACACAACCGATTGTATTATCCTGAACCGATAGCCAAGCTGATCGATGCCTTCACCCGTCTTCCGGGTGTAGGGCCAAAGACAGCGGCGCGTTTAGCTTTTCATGTGCTTAACATGAAGGAAGATGACGTTATTGATTTTGCCAAAGCGCTCGTGAGTGTGAAGCGTAACCTTCATTACTGTTCTGTGTGCTGTAATATAACGGATACCGACCCTTGCCGGATTTGTCAGGATAAGTCGAGAGATGTGTCTGTTATCTGTGTAGTTCAAGACTCGAAAGATTTGGTGGCTATGGAACGCACCAAGGAATTCGATGGATACTACCATGTATTGCAGGGTGCGATCTCTCCGATGGAGGGGATTGGTCCGGATGATATACGTTTGAAAGAACTGCTAACACGTTTGAGTGATGAGCGGGTCAAAGAATTGATTTTGGCAACGAATCCGAATATCGAGGGCGAAGCTACTGCGATGTATATTTCTCGTCTGGTGCGTCCGTTTGAGATTAGTGTGACCCGTATTGCTCATGGACTGCCGGTTGGCGGAGACCTGGAGTACGCGGATGAAGTTACTCTCTCGAAGGCGCTAGAAGGACGCAGGGAAATGCGCTAAGGTTCCTTGTTGTTTCTCGGTACAATATGGATGTTATCTTTACCGAATTAAAATGTGTAATCTGATTTGAATTGCAGGAGAGAGTCGTGAGACTCTCTTCTTTTTTTGCGTTAAAAACATATGTCCAAGTTCTAAGTTTGTCCCTTCCTTGATATGTATGAGAATGTGCTATGTAGATGAAGAGGAGGGGGAATGATGTTGATGTGGCGTAAAACACAGTGGTTAGGGGAGAAACGGAAGAGAGAGTTGGCTGAGCTGGAGGCAGAACAGGTTTATGCGGATGTGCAGAAGGCCAAACAAGAGTGGGAACGAGCGATGAGACAGTTTGAGTATGCATTGGGAGAAGATGAGATTGATTACGCAATCTATGTGCTTGAAGCAGCAGAGAGGAAATACCAAATTCACTTGAAAAGGGCGAAACGATTGACTGGGGATGGTAGGGCTATTACCGAGCGGGAAGTTAGCGTTTAGTGGGTTGCTTGTCAAGGACGTTTCAATATGTAACTGGAGGAATGAACTATGAAGACAATTATTCTGGGGAGTATATTGGTGGCATCTCTGTTGGCGCTCATTGTTGTTCTGTTTAGGAAGCGATTAGGTTTATCGATCTTTACATCGATCGGGGTCCATCTTGTACTTGCTGCTACTGGAATATATATCGTGAATTACTCCGGTTGGATAACAGGAATGTATATCCCATTGAACCCTGCTACAATAGGTACGGTTACTGTTTTGGGTCTGCCAGGTGTCGGGCTGTTGTTGGGGTTGAAATTTTCTTTGTTTGGGTAGTTGACTATTAAGAAAGAAATATGGTACATTATATCTCGTTGCTTTGCTTGCTTGGTTACACGCTTTAATTGAAACGAACGGAGTTCATCACGAACTTCGAAAAATAATTTCAAAAAAAGCTTGACTAAAACAAACAGAGTGTGATATATTATAAAAGTCGCCGCTGAGACAAAATGGTGACAAAAAAACAAGTTTGATCTTTGAAAACTGAACAACGAGTGAGTATCGATCTTGCTTGCAAGATCAAAAATTGAGATTTTAATCTCGTCAGATTCAAAATGAGCTTATCGCTCTTTTCAATACTTTATTGGAGAGTTTGATCCTGGCTCAGGACGAACGCTGGCGGCATGCCTAATACATGCAAGTCGAGCGGAGTTGATGGAAAGCTTGCTTTCCAGATACTTAGCGGCGGACGGGTGAGTAACACGTAGGCAACCTGCCCTCAAGCTTGGGACAACTACCGGAAACGGTAGCTAATACCGAATACTTGTTTTCTTCGCCTGAAGAGAACTGGAAAGACGGAGCAATCTGTCACTTGGGGATGGGCCTGCGGCGCATTAGCTAGTTGGTGAGGTAACGGCTCACCAAGGCGACGATGCGTAGCCGACCTGAGAGGGTGATCGGCCACACTGGGACTGAGACACGGCCCAGACTCCTACGGGAGGCAGCAGTAGGGAATCTTCCGCAATGGGCGAAAGCCTGACGGAGCAATGCCGCGTGAGTGATGAAGGTTTTCGGATCGTAAAGCTCTGTTGCCAGGGAAGAACGCTTGGGAGAGTAACTGCTCTCAAGGTGACGGTACCTGAGAAGAAAGCCCCGGCTAACTACGTGCCAGCAGCCGCGGTAATACGTAGGGGGCAAGCGTTGTCCGGAATTATTGGGCGTAAAGCGCGCGCAGGCGGTCATGTAAGTCTGGTGTTTAATCCCGGGGCTCAACCCCGGATCGCACTGGAAACTGTGTGACTTGAGTGCAGAAGAGGAGAGTGGAATTCCACGTGTAGCGGTGAAATGCGTAGAGATGTGGAGGAACACCAGTGGCGAAGGCGACTCTCTGGGCTGTAACTGACGCTGAGGCGCGAAAGCGTGGGGAGCAAACAGGATTAGATACCCTGGTAGTCCACGCCGTAAACGATGAGTGCTAGGTGTTAGGGGTTTCGATACCCTTGGTGCCGAAGTTAACACATTAAGCACTCCGCCTGGGGAGTACGGTCGCAAGACTGAAACTCAAAGGAATTGACGGGGACCCGCACAAGCAGTGGAGTATGTGGTTTAATTCGAAGCAACGCGAAGAACCTTACCAGGTCTTGACATCCAACTAACGAAGCAGAGATGCATCAGGTGCCCTTCGGGGAAAGTTGAGACAGGTGGTGCATGGTTGTCGTCAGCTCGTGTCGTGAGATGTTGGGTTAAGTCCCGCAACGAGCGCAACCCTTATATTTAGTTGCCAGCACTTCGGGTGGGCACTCTAGATAGACTGCCGGTGACAAACCGGAGGAAGGTGGGGATGACGTCAAATCATCATGCCCCTTATGACCTGGGCTACACACGTACTACAATGGCCGGTACAACGGGCTGCGAAATCGCGAGATGGAGCCAATCCCAGCAAAGCCGGTCTCAGTTCGGATTGCAGGCTGCAACTCGCCTGCATGAAGTCGGAATTGCTAGTAATCGCGGATCAGCATGCCGCGGTGAATACGTTCCCGGGTCTTGTACACACCGCCCGTCACACCACGAGAGTTTATAACACCCGAAGTCGGTGGGGTAACCGCAAGGAGCCAGCCGCCGAAGGTGGGATAGATGATTGGGGTGAAGTCGTAACAAGGTAGCCGTATCGGAAGGTGCGGCTGGATCACCTCCTTTCTATGGAGAATCGTCTTCTGCAACGAAGACATTCAAATTTTAAATCTAGCCAGGTCGGCTAGTTACTCACTCGTTGCTCAGTTTTGAGAGCTCAAACTCTCGAACGTTTGGTGGCGATAGCGAAGGGGTTCCACACGTTCCCATCCCGAACACGACCGTTAAGCCCTTCAGCGTCGATGGTACTTGGACCGCAGGGTCCTGGGAGAGTAGAACGCCGCCAAGCGTAACCCATTATGGGTTCAAAAAAATATAATGTGGGCCCTTAGCTCAGTTGGTTAGAGCGCACCTCTGATAAGGGTGAGGCCGGTGGTTCGAGTCCACCAGGGCCCACCATTTCTTCATCTAATATAAATATAATATGGGGCCATAGCTCAGCTGGGAGAGCGCCTGCCTTGCAAGCAGGAGGTCAGCGGTTCGATCCCGCTTGGCTCCACCAAAAAGATTTTTAAGCTTGTTCTTTGAAAACTAGATATCGAAACGAAACAAACGCGAATTAGAACATTCCTTTTTAGCTGAACTTGTGTTCAACAAGTTTCAATAAAAACGGTAGATTGCTGGAGCGAGTGATCGAAATGGAGCAATTTTTGGCTTTGGACGTAGTCCAAAACAAGGGAAGCGACAGCTCGAACACGAGCGACCTGGTTAAGCTACTAAGAGCACACGGAGGATGCCTAGGCGCTAGGAGCCGATGAAGGACGTGGCGAACAACGAAACTGCCTCGGGGAGCTGTAAGCAAGCTTTGATCCGGGGATGTCCGAATGGGGAAACCCAGCTGGGGTAATATCCAGTTACTCATAACTGAATACATAGGTTATGTAGAGGCATACCAGGGGAACTGAAACATCTAAGTACCCTGAGGAAGAGAAAACAATAGTGATTCCGTCAGTAGCGGCGAGCGAACGCGGAGAAGCCCAAACCAGAGAGCTTGCTCTTTGGGGTTGTGGGACGTCTCACATGGAGTTACAAAGGAGTCAGTTAAACGAAGAGGTCTGGAAAGGCCCGCCAAAGAAGGTAAAAGCCCTGTAATTGAAAGTTGATTCTCTCCGAGACGGATCCCGAGTAGTGCGGGGCACGTGAAACCCCGTATGAATCCGGCAGGACCATCTGCCAAGGCTAAATACTTCCTAGCGACCGATAGTGAAGCAGTACCGTGAGGGAAAGGTGAAAAGCACCCCGGAAGGGGAGTGAAATAGAACCTGAAACCGTGTGCTTACAAAAAGTCAGAGCCCGTTTTAGGGGTGATGGCGTGCCTTTTGTAGAATGAACCGGCGAGTTACGTTCCCGTGCAAGGTTAAGGTGAAGAGCCGGAGCCGCAGCGAAAGCGAGTCTGAATAGGGCGACATAGTACGTGGACGTAGACCCGAAACCGGGTGATCTACCCCTGTCCAGGGTGAAGGTGCGGTAACACGCACTGGAGGCCCGAACCCACGCATGTTGAAAAATGCGGGGATGAGGTGGGGGTAGCGGAGAAATTCCAATCGAACTCGGAGATAGCTGGTTCTCCCCGAAATAGCTTTAGGGCTAGCCTCGGAAAACAGAGTCGTGGAGGTAGAGCACTGATTGGGTGCGGGGCCCGCAAGGGTTACCAAGCTCAGTCAAACTCCGAATGCCATAGACTTACTTCCGGGAGTCAGACAGTGAGTGCTAAGATCCATTGTCAAAAGGGAAACAGCCCAGACCATCAGCTAAGGTCCCCAAGTGTGTGTTAAGTGGGAAAGGATGTGGAGTTGCACAGACAACCAGGATGTTGGCTTAGAAGCAGCCACCATTGAAAGAGTGCGTAATAGCTCACTGGTCGAGTGACTCTGCGCCGAAAATGTAACGGGGCTAAACACACCACCGAAGCTATGGCTTGATGCTTGCATCAGGGGTAGGGGAGCGTTGTATAAGGGTTGAAGGTGTACCGTAAGGAGCGCTGGACATTATACAAGTGAGAATGCCGGTATGAGTAACGAAAAGATCAGTGAGAATCTGATCCGCCGAAAGCCTAAGGGTTCCTGAGGAAGGCTCGTCCGCTCAGGGTAAGTCGGGACCTAAGGCGAGGCCGAAAGGCGTAGTCGAAGGACAACAGGTCGAAATTCCTGTACCACCGTAAATCGTTACGAGCGATGGGGGGACGCAGTAGGGTAGTGACGCAGACTGATGGATGTCTGTCCAAGCAGTAAGGCTGATGTGTAGGCAAATCCGCACATTACTAAGGCTGAGCTGTGATGGGGAGTGAAAATTACAGTAGCGAAGGTCATGATCTCACACTGCCAAGAAAAGCCTCTAGCCAGATGAAGGTGCCCGTACCGCAAACCGACACAGGTAGGCGAGAAGAGAATTCTAAGGCGCGCGGAAGAACTCTCGTTAAGGAACTCGGCAAAATGACCCCGTAACTTCGGGAGAAGGGGTGCCCCGGTAGTGTGAATAGCACGAGGGGGCCGCAGTGAAAAGGCCCAAGCGACTGTTTAGCAAAAACACAGGTCTGTGCGAAGCCGTAAGGCGAAGTATACGGGCTGACGCCTGCCCGGTGCTGGAAGGTTAAGGGGAGTGGTTAGGAGCAATCCGAAGCTGTGAACCGAAGCCCCAGTAAACGGCGGCCGTAACTATAACGGTCCTAAGGTAGCGAAATTCCTTGTCAGGTAAATTCTGACCCGCACGAATGGCGTAACGACTTGGGCGCTGTCTCAACGAGAGATCCGGTGAAATTTTAATACCTGTGAAGATGCAGGTTACCCGCGACAAGACGGAAAGACCCCATGGAGCTTTACTGCAGCTTGATATTGAATTTGGGTACGATCTGTACAGGATAGGTGGGAGCCTTTGAAGCGTGAGCGCCAGCTTGCGTGGAGGCACCGTTGGGATACCACCCTGATCGTATCTAGGTTCTAACCTGGTGCCCTCATCGGGTACGGGGACAGTGTCAGGTGGGCAGTTTGACTGGGGCGGTCGCCTCCTAAAGAGTAACGGAGGCGCCCAAAGGTTCCCTCAGAATGGTTGGAAATCATTCGAAGAGTGCAAAGGCATAAGGGAGCTTGACTGCGAGACCTACAAGTCGAGCAGGGACGAAAGTCGGGCTTAGTGATCCGGTGGTACCGCATGGAAGGGCCATCGCTCAACGGATAAAAGCTACCCTGGGGATAACAGGCTTATCTCCCCCAAGAGTCCACATCGACGGGGAGGTTTGGCACCTCGATGTCGGCTCATCGCATCCTGGGGCTGAAGTAGGTCCCAAGGGTTGGGCTGTTCGCCCATTAAAGCGGTACGCGAGCTGGGTTCAGAACGTCGTGAGACAGTTCGGTCCCTATCTGTCGTGGGCGTAGGAAATTTGAGAGGAGCTGTCCTTAGTACGAGAGGACCGGGATGGACGTACCGCTGGTGTACCAGTTGTTCCGCCAGGAGCACCGCTGGGTAGCTATGTACGGACGGGATAAGCGCTGAAAGCATCTAAGCGTGAAGCCCCCCTCAAGATGAGATTTCCCAGTATGTAAGACCCCTTGAAGACGACGAGGTAGATAGGCTGGGGGTGGAAGTGCAGCAATGCATGGAGCTGACCAGTACTAATCGGTCGAGGGCTTATCCAATAGCAAGTTTTGAGTCGCGTATGTTTCGTTTCGAATCTAGTTTTCAAGGAACAATCCTTGAACAACGTTTAGATTGTCTTTGGAGAGATACCCAAGTGGCTATAAGGGGACCCTCTGCTAAGGGGTTAGGCTGAGTAATCGGTGCGAGGGTTCGAATCCCTCTCTCTCCGCCATCTTTACCTAAAGATGGACAAGCAATCAAAACAATTATAATATGGCGGTGTAGCTCAGCTGGCTAGAGCGTACGGTTCATACCCGTAAGGTCGGGGGTTCGATCCCCTCCGCCGCTACCATATTACCCAGGAGGCTTAGCTCAGCTGGGAGAGCATCTGCCTTACAAGCAGAGGGTCGGGGGTTCGATCCCCTCAGCCTCCACCATATACGCCGGTGTAGCTCAACTGGTAGAGCAACTGACTTGTAATCAGTAGGTTGGGGGTTCAAGTCCTCTCGCCGGCACCATTAATGCCTGGAACCGTGGTGTAGTTGGCCTAACATGCCTGCCTGTCACGCAGGAGATCGCGGGTTCGAATCCCGTCGGTTCCGCCATTAATTCTTAAAAATCAAATATGGCTCGGTAGCTCAGTCGGTAGAGCAGAGGACTGAAAATCCTCGTGTCGGCGGTTCGATTCCGTCCCGAGCCACCTTTAATCCTTGGAGGATTAGCGAAGTGGCCAAACGCATCAGACTGTAAATCTGCTCCCGTACGGGTTCGGTGGTTCGAATCCATCATCCTCCACCAGTTTTATGAGTCATTAGCTCAGTTGGTAGAGCACCTGACTTTTAATCAGGGTGTCGAAGGTTCGAATCCTTCATGACTCATCTTAAAAAAAGAGTGATTGATCATTAATTTGATCGATCACTCTTTTTTTATATTAGCAGATGAGCCCAATATGTCAGATTAGTGGTTACTAAGCGACACCCATTAAGATATGGTAAAATACAAATAAAAATAAAGCAGAGTGGTGACGTTCATTATATGAAGCTCATACCTGATTTGAAGCAACAAATTGAAGTTGTGATAAGCACGACATTGGACGAATATGAAATTACGATACATGAGTGGATGCTATCGATTGAGAACCTGATTGGCTTAGACGAAAATAAGTCTTTGATCATCCAAAGCGAAGTTGGTGAAGGAGAACTTGACTCAGTAGCAGGTTCAACCATTTCCTCAGATATTATTAGCTTGCACAATGGCGAACGTATTTTTTTCAAAGTCGGCATGAATGAAGAGGAAAAAACAGTTGTGTGTTGGGGATGCGAGGCAAGATCGATGACAATGGAGAATCGTCGTCTGATCGAGTTATTGATTCTCAGTAATGCAGGTTCACCTCCCAGTGAGAATGAATCCCAGCTTGTAAACGATACGGACAAGCAATTATCTTTGCTGGGAACATGGCTTAGGGAGCAGGTTAAGGCCTACGATACTGGAAGTTTGGAACCATTGCCTGATTCGTTCACTTCTATTGCAGGAATGCAGGAGGAGAAAGTTCTTTTTCTTTTAAAAGGCGAGACCCCAGATTCACAGCGTGTGGACTCTAATGTGTTGAACAAGCTACTGGAGAGTTATTTTGGCGAGGAGATTACTTTAATTCCACTTGGTAAGCAGGAGTGGATCTTCATGGGTGATGAAGAAATTGTTACAGGAGAAGCAGATGAAGACACAGCAGAAGCGAGGAAAGATTCGCTCAATGCTTTTTGTATGGGATTATATGAGCTAGTAGCTAGTGAGTTCGCAGGGGTGTTCCATTTGTCCGCTTCACTGCCATGTATTCCAAAGGAAGCACTGGTTCGGGTGACCGTCCTACTTCAGGAGAGTATGCATCTCGGCCGATCCTTCCATGTTGCACAGCATATCCACCTACCTTGGAATCTGCAACTGGAGCAGTTGGTGGCGAGTATATCAGAGCAGCAACGGTTACGTTTTATCAGGGAAACGGGTAAGGATACACTGCTCTTTAACGATAGCGAGACATTGGCAACACTGGAGACGTTCTTTGCTTTGGACTGTAATGTCAGCGAGACAGCAAAACGTTTATTTATCCATCGTAATACGCTGGTGTATCGCCTGGACAAAATCAAACAGGAGATTGGTTACGATGTTAGACACTTTAAAAGTGCAATAATTGTGCAGCTTTTACTACTGATGTACAAAGTGACGAAAAAGGTTTGATATTTTTGTGCAGTTTGCGAATAGTCAGATAACCCGGTCATAGGGTATTATAAATATACAAATTGTATTCGATTACAAAATGATCTCTGAGGAGGCAACAATCATGGCAGGAGTACGTTTAGAGCATATTTTCAAAAAATACCCGGGTTCTGATAAAGCAACTGTAGTTGACATTAACCTGGACATTAAAGATAAAGAGTTTCTGGTACTGGTAGGTCCGTCCGGTTGTGGTAAATCAACAACACTGCGTATGATCGCAGGCCTTGAGGAAATTTCTGAAGGTAAACTCTATATCGGTGACCGTGTCGTTAATGATGTTGCACCTAAAGACCGCGATATCGCGATGGTATTCCAATCCTACGCCTTGTATCCGCATATGAGCGTATATCAAAACATGGCATTTGGTTTGAAATTGCGTAAGGTTAAAAAAGATGAGATCGACAAACGTGTACGTGAAGCAGCTAAAATCCTCGACATCGAGCACTTGCTTGAGCGTAAGCCTAAAGCATTGTCCGGTGGTCAACGTCAACGTGTCGCTTTGGGACGTGCGATTGTCCGTGATCCACAAGTCTTCTTGATGGATGAGCCTCTCTCCAACTTGGATGCGAAACTTCGTGGACAGATGCGTGCGGAAATCACTAAGCTTGCTAAACGTTTGGAAACAACCGTTATCTACGTAACGCATGACCAGATCGAAGCAATGACGATGGGTGACCGGATCGTAGTTATGAAGGATGGTATCATCCAACAAGCTGCTTCTCCAGAAGAGCTTTATAACCACCCAGCAAACCTGTTCGTAGCTGGATTCATTGGTTCCCCGACAATGAACTTTATCTCGGGTAAACTGGCTGAGCAAGGTGCAAGTCTTCACTTCGTAGCTCCTGGCGTGGATGTTGAAATCCCGCAAGGTAAAGCACAAGTACTGAAATCCAGAGGATATGTTGGTAAAGAAGTTATTCTGGGTGTTCGTCCAGAAGACATTCACGAAGAGCCAGTATTCCTGGAAGCTTCCCCGAACTCTGTATTCTCTACTCACGTAGACGTAACAGAGAACCTGGGTCACGAAATGCTCCTCTACTTGAGCGGTGTGGGTAACGACACTACAATCGCACGTGTAGACGGACGTTCTAACACTCGTGATGGTTCTACAGTTAAAATGGCCATTGACATGAACAAAGTTCATATCTTTGACAAAGAATCAGAAGTTAACGTACTTCTTCAAGACTAATTCTACTGAAGATCCTCGGTGACGATGGAATCTGGCAGTAACGCAATTATATAATGTAAATTGAGCCCCTTCCGTTTTTGCTGGAAGGGGCTTTTTTCAAAAAAATGGATAAGTTCTTATGCGGGCGGCAAAATCAATGAACTGCGGAAGTCTTCCAATCAGAAGATTCTCCCGCTCCTTTTTCTCGATAAAGAGTAGATAGAGCGGGCGTGTGCGATTGCATTCGGTCCAAAATTCATTTAAGATTATTTGAAGGTCTGTCCTCATAATGCTGTACGTTGAGTTACAAAAGACGGGCATCTCAAAAGAGACGACCTGGTTATGGATCATGTTGTGAATGCGCTAATAATGGAAAGAAATGATACACGAATTGGGTACATAGAGGCACAGCGAATGCTGAAAGGAAGAGACAAATGGCGAAAAAAGTGAAAGTATCCGAATTGGTACAGCAGTTTCAGATGGAAGTGGTATCGGGGTCTCAGGGATTAAAAAGATTCATCACAGTAGATGATCTTAACCGCCCTGGACTGGAGATGGCCGGTTACTTTGAATATCATCCAAAAGAACGGGTACAACTGCTGGGAAGAACAGAGCTGGCCTTTTTTGCAATGCTGCCAGAACAAGAGCGTCGGGAACGTATGCAGCGTCTTTGTACAGAAGAGACACCTTGTATTGTAGTGACACGCGGACTTGAAGTTCCGCAGGAACTGATTGATATCAGTGAAGAACAGAATCTGGCTGTACTGCGTAGCAACATGGCAACAACCATTCTCTCCAGCCGTATTACTGGTTTTCTGGAAGGCAAGCTTGCACCAACAGCCACTATTCACGGTGTATTGTGTGATGTGTATGGTGTAGGTATGTTGATCACAGGCAGCAGCGGTATTGGTAAAAGTGAAACTGCTCTTGAACTTGTAAAGCGTGGTCACCGCTTGATTGCCGATGATGCTGTTGAAATCCGCCAAACCTCCGACTTTCAACTTCACGGCACAGCACCGGAATTGATCCGTCACCTGCTTGAAATTCGGGGTGTCGGTATTATTAACGTCATGACTTTGTTTGGTGCAGGTGCTGTACGTAATAATAAACGGATTACATTGGTTGTACGTCTTGAAGCATGGCAGCAGGATAAACAGTATGACCGTCTGGGATTGGATGAAGAGACCACACGCATTATTGATACCGATGTACCTCTGGTTACCATTCCGGTTCGTCCTGGACGAAATTTAGCTGTAATTATTGAAGTGGCTGGCATGAACTATCGTTTGAAACAGATGGGGCTTAATGCTGCACTCCAGTTCACGAACAAGCTGACTGCAACCATTTCTGAAGATATGGAAGATATGGACTAAGGTGGGCTAAGGAAAGTTACCCCAATCAGCTGAATAGCAGGGTAGGGGCAATATTAGGCATAGGGCTATAAATATAAAGATTATAGTTTTCATGAGGCATGGCAACTGGGGTCTGCACACCTTCAAACAGGAAGGCGTATAGCAGGCTCCACACGGTCATGCTTACCGATGTGAATTGATTGATAGGAGTGTGAATGAATGGATACATTATTACTGTTGAACCCGATTGCGTTCTCCATTGGCGCTTTAAAGGTTCACTGGTACGGTCTTATCCTGGGTACTGCAGCACTGTTGGGCCTGCTGCTTGTCATTCGGGAGGGCAAAAGATTTAATATTCCGCAAGAAGTGTTCATGGATATGGTTTTATTAGGTGTACCTTCTGCAATTATTGGAGCACGTATCTATTATGTGGCATTTAAGTGGGAAGATTATAAGGATAACTTCTGGGATGTCTTTAAAATATGGAATGGTGGTATTGCGATCTACGGCGCTTTAATAGGTGCTATTATATGTGCAGTCATTTTCTTCCGTCGTAAAGGTTATAACTTCTGGCGTATGGCGGACATCTGTGCACCTGGACTGATCGTTGGGCAGATGATTGGACGCTGGGGTAACTTTGTCAATCAAGAGGCTTATGGTGGGCCTGTAGAAGAATCATTTTTAAGAGACAAGCTTCACCTACCGGACTTTATTGTCAATCAAATGAACGTGGAGGGTGTATTCCATCATCCGGCTTTTCTGTATGAATCCGTATGGAGCTTTGTAGGATTAATCCTGTTGCTGGTGCTTCGTCGTCAGAAATTCATGCGTGCAGGCGAAATGTTCATGTCTTATTTCATCTGGTATTCCATTGGACGATTCTTCATTGAAGCTGTACGTACGGATAGTCTGGCATTTCAGGCTCCGGAATGGGTCGCTTCATTCGTGAACGGATTATGGTCACCAATGACTGCACTGGGTTTCGAACAAGGATATTTAGATCCAGCGTATGGTAATGTAAGAATTTCGCAGCTGCTTGCCATTGCCATTATTGTTGCTGCTGTTGTGTTCATAGTAGTAAGAAGAGTGACGGGGAAAGCAGATGCACGATACAGTGATCCGATTGTTTCGTCAAAAGTTGTTGTAGATGACATTGGACATACGGAAACCGTAACGGGTGAAGAGGAAAAGGTAACAACCACATCAAGCTCTGCTCAAGATGATTCGAAGCAAGTTGAAGATAAAAAGGAGTAATGCAACGTGATTAACACGGTACTGTTCGATCTGGATGGAACGATTATTGATACCAATGAGCTGATTATTAATTCATTCCTGCATGTAATGGAAGGTTGGGATCATGCTACCCCGTGGACAAGAGAGCAAATTATTCCGCATATGGGAGGCACATTGGAGCAACAAATGCGAACCTTTTCAGGTCAGGAAGAGGTATCGGAGTACGTCAAAGGTTATCGTGCCTATAATGATATCCACCATGAAGCAATGGTTAGACCTTTCCCACACGTAATCGAGGTGGTTGAGGCTTTGGATCAGGCAGGGATTACGATGGCTGTGGTGACGACCAAAATTCGCCCTTCTACATTAAAAGTGCTGGAGCGCTTTGATTTGCTAAAATATATGAAATCCATTGTGACCGTAACGGATGTAATTCATCCTAAGCCTCATGCAGAACCGGTGCAGAAAGCAATGGCAGAACTGGGGTCTAATCCTGCTCACACATTGATGGTGGGTGACAGTCCTGTTGACATTCAATCTGCGCAAAATGCAGGTGCCCTCTCCGCTGGTGTAGCTTGGTCGCTCAAAGGAGAGCAAGTGCTGAGCGGATATAAGCCGGATTACATTTTGCATGATATGAAGGATTTGCTGAATATGGTTCTTACGGGAACGGGCCGTTCATGAGAAAAGTAACCCGCTATCCGGTAGAAAGTCAAAATGCGCTTTGGCATATCTACAAGACAGTGAGCCCATGGAAGGGCATTCGTAATTTTATCTGGATTCAGTTGTCGCGTTACTGCCCTGTTCTGTCCCTCAAGAATTGGATTTATCGACGTATGCTCGGTATGAAGGTGGGGGAGCATACAGCTTTTGGCCTGATGGTGATGGTGGATGTATTTTTTCCAGAAAAAATAACGATTGGTGAAAACTCAGTGATTGGTTACAATACCACAATCCTGGCTCACGAGTATCTCATTAAGGAGTACAGACTCGGAGAAGTCATAATCGGGGATAATGTGCTGATCGGGGCGAATACAACAATCCTTCCGGGGATAACGATCGGGGATGGAGCGGTAGTGGCTGCCGGGGCAGTGGTACATAAGGATGTTGCTCCAGGGGCTTTTGTGGGGGGCAATCCTTTACGTGATCTGCGTTCGGCAGAAGCGGCGGAGGAAATGATTTTCAAAACGGATGAACCTTCTCAGCGAAAGCTGCATTAAGTGAAGGGATCGTCACGTTTGCAAGTTTAAAGGAAATAACAGACGATCTATGAAGTGATATATGGTGATAAAGGATCGTACATGAATCGTTTATGAACGAATGCATGGAGGGAAGAGCTGCTGAGGGCAGCTTTTTTCGTATACAAAACTTGAATCGAATCAAACGGTGAGGGGCCATAGGACACGGACAGGACAAGTGGGTCTAGCTCGGATAGGTCACCAAGCGCAGTCGTAGCTTAAGTTTGTTGACGATTCAGCAGCATCCATGTTATCATATCCCATATCCTTTAGTTTGTTAGCACTTTACCATACGAAAGTAATTTAAGGTGAAGATGACAATCATTCTATAGAGAAAACGAGTTATTAATGTAAAAGGCGAAGCCTTCATTGAGCTAGAGGAAATGGCTTTGCTGTAAATTAGGGTAACTAACATAGAACGGGGATTTGCTGTACATAAATCCTTTTTAGATAGAGCGTTTAAAAAGTAAAGATGATATAACTTCTGTCATCGAAGTGAGTATGTAAATATCTTTAATCTACTTATACAACAATCCAAATTCATGACTCGGGGTGAATGATATCCATGTCCAAACCAAAAGGCTTTGAAAAACCAACCGGTTTCCGTGACTATACACCACATGTGGTGTCCAAGCTGCGTAAGATTGAACGAAACGTTCTGGAGTGCATGGAGCGCTGGGGTTATCGTCAGATCATAACGCCAACGATTGAATATTACGACACGGTGGGAGTAGCTAGCTCTACATCGGATCGCAAATTGTTTAAATTGCTGAACAGTCGTGGTACGACATTGGTTCTGCGTTCTGATCTGACAGCTCCAATTGCACGTGTCGTATCATCGATGCTCAAAGATGAGGCATTGCCACTGCGTCTGTCCTATCATGCGAATGTATTTCGTTCCATTGAAGAGGAAGCCGGACGTGAGGCTGAATTTTTCCAAACAGGTGTTGAGCTTGTTGGGGACGATTCGCCTGAAGCAGATGCTGAAGTGGTTGCACTTGCGATTGCCTCTTTGCAGGCCGCGGGTGTGTCTTCTTTTAAGATAGCGATGGGTCATATGGGCTTTTTGAATGGACTGCTGGAGGAAGTAATCCCGGGTCAGACCGCTGAGCAGGAGCAATTGAAGGAAGGTTTGCTTGGACGTGATTACGTGGGCTACCGCCAATCGATTGAAGCATTAAGCCTGGAACCTAAACAGAAACAACAGCTTGAAGCGATTTTGCGTCTGCGTGGCGGGAAAGAAATCTGCACTCATGCGAGTGAACTTAGCTCAAGTGCTGAAGCTGCACAATCCATTGCACATCTGTGTGCGGTATTTGAAGTGTTGGAGGCTTACGGTGTCTCCGAGCATGTGTTGATTGATCTGACGATGATCGGCGATTTCTCCTATTATACAGGCATGACATTTGAAGGTTACGCGGCAGAGCTGGGATCACCTGTGTGTAGCGGCGGACGATATGACAATCTGTTGCAGCAGTTTGGGCGAGCTCTTCCGGCTACCGGATTTGCGTTAAAAACAAACCGGATTATTGACGGTGTCCATGGTATTACGATTGAAGAGACGAAACCGGTACGTATTGAATACAGTCCAGATCGCCGTGCTGAGGCATTGACCGAAGCCGCGAGATTACGCAGTTTGGGTCAAAACGTAGTTACATCTCTTCTTGCTGATAAAACGGTAGAGACGACACCTGTAACGAGCGAAACAACTGCGGAGCAGGATGAGCAGGTCATTATCTATGGATCACAAAAAGGAGGACACTGAGATGTCGGATATTCTGAAGGTGGCCATGCCCAAAGGCCGCATCTATAAAAAGGCCTCCAAATTGTTCCGCCAGGCAGGTCTGAATATTCCAGAGGACGTGGATGATACACGCAAACTGGTCATCGAGGTGCCAGAAGCCGGGATGGAGTTCATTATGGCCAAACCTGTGGATGTGCCAACGTACGTGGAGTATGGTGTTGCCGATATCGGCATTGTTGGGAAAGACGTATTGCTGGAAGAGGATCGGGATGTGTATGAACTGCTGAATCTGGGCATTGCCCAGTGCCGTATGTCGGTGATTGGGCTACCGGACTGGAAGGCAGGTATCCAGCAGCGAGTGGCGACCAAATATCCGCGAATCGCGTCCCAGTACTTCCGTGAGCAAGGGCAGCAAGTTGAGGTGATTAAGCTGAATGGATCAATTGAGCTTGCGCCTCTGATCGGACTGGCTGATCGAATTGTCGATCTGGTGGAGACCGGACAGACGTTGCGTGAGAACGGACTTGTGGAAATGACAGAAATTCTGGATATCACCAGTCGTCTGATTGCGAATCGAGTGAGCTACCGGATGAAAAATGCACGTATTCAGGCGCTGTGTGATGCACTTCAATCAGTGATTCCAAGCGGGAATGAGATCTCTGCGGGAAGTGCGGGACGATAGTGAACAGATCAGTAAAGAACGATAGCGAATAGATAAGTGAGCAGGGATAATGGATAGATAAGTGAGTCAATTGATATGTAAGGAGGTTGTACGGATGAAGATTGTGTCAGCACGAGACTTTGATTTGAAACGGGAAGTGGAGTACGGTACGCCTGAGCAAAACGAAACGGTACGGCGAATTGTCGCAGATATTCGCCGGGAAGGTGATGCGGCCCTGCTGCGTTACACGGAGCAGCTAGACCGCACGACGCTGACGGCTGCGCAGTTGCGCGTGCCGCAGGAGGAGCTCCAGGCAGCGTATGCAGCCGTTGAGCCATCTTTTGTGACGGCGATTCGCCAAGCCGCCGCTAATATTCGTGCGTTTCACGAGAAGCAGAAACGCAATTCGTGGATGGACTGGCAGCCGGATGGCAGTCTGCTCGGCCAGGTTATTCGGCCGCTGAAACGAGTCGGCGTGTATGTCCCTGGAGGGAAAGCAGCGTATCCATCGTCGGTGCTGATGAATGTCATTCCGGCACAGGTTGCAGGCGTGCCGGAGATTGTGCTTGTCACACCGCCAGCGACGAACGGCGGTGAAGGCATTGACCCGTACATTCTCGTGGCTGCCGCGGAAGCGGGCGTGAACGAGATGTACCGGGTTGGCGGCGCGCAAGCCATCGCCGCCCTCGCTTACGGCACCGAGAGCATTGCCCCGGTCGACAAGATCTGTGGACCGGGTAATATCTACGTGGCGCTCGCGAAGCGCGAGGTTTATGGGGCGGTCGATATCGACAGTATCGCGGGCCCAAGTGAGATTGTGGTGCTCGCCGATGATACGGCGAACCCTGTTTATGTCGCCGCGGACTTGTTGTCGCAGGCGGAGCATGACGAGATGGCATCGGCCATTCTCGTCACGAATTCGGCCGCGCTGGCGGAAGCCGTGCAGGCCGAGGTGCAGCGTCAGCTGGATGTGCTGCCGCGGCGCGATATCGCTGCTGCTTCCGTGGAGCAGCATGGCGCGATTATTGTGGTCGATTCCATCGATGAGGGAATCGATGTCGTGAACCGGCTTGCACCGGAGCATCTGGAGATCATGGTGCAAGAGCCGATGGCTTATGCTGGCCGGATCGAGAATGCCGGTGCAATCTTCCTCGGGCCTTATAGCTCCGAGCCGGTGGGCGATTATTTCGCAGGACCCAATCATATTATTCCGACTAATGGAACTGCCCGGTTTAGTTCACCAGTAGATGTGGATGATTTTATCAAAAAATCGAGTCTGATTTATTATAGTAAAGAAGCACTCTTGCAAAATGGAGCGGCTATTATCGAATTAGCCCGTCATGAGGGACTTGAAGGACACGCTCGTGCAATCGCTGTACGCTTAGAACAGGAAGGAAAGGCGGAATCGGACAATGGATAATCAGAATAAGAGTGCAGAACAGGGTGTAGATCTTCAAAATAAAGGTGCAGTTCGCCAAGCAGAGGTTGACCGCAAAACGAACGAAACGAATATCCAGCTGTCGTTCAACGTAGATGGCTCAGGACAATCGAATATTGAAACGGATGTACCGTTTCTGAACCATATGCTCGATCTGTTCACAAAACATGGACAGTTTGATCTTAACGTACAAGCACGCGGGGATATTGATATCGATGATCACCATACAGTTGAAGACATTGGGATATGTCTCGGACAGACGTTGTACCAGGCACTGGGCGACAAACGTGGTATTAAGCGTTATGCCAGCGTGTTTGTACCGATGGACGAAGCGCTCGCTCAAGTTATCATTGATGTAAGTAACCGTCCGCACTTTGAATACCGGGCTGAGTACCCGTCGCAACAGGTAGGTAGCTTTTCTACAGAGCTGGTGCATGAATTTCTGTGGAAACTGGCGCTCGAAGCGCGGATTACGCTACATGTCATTGTGCACTACGGTCAGAACACACACCACATGATCGAAGCAGTCTTCAAAGCTCTCGGACGTGCGCTGGATGAAGCAACGATGATTGATCCACGAGTAACCGGAGTGCCTTCCACGAAGGGAGTGCTGTAGACGATGGCGATTGCAATTGTCGATTACGGTATGGGGAACCTGCACAGCGTCGGCAAAGCGGTCGAACGTCTTGGCTATGAAGCGCTGGTCACGGGTGAGCGGGAAGCCATTCTTGCCGCAGATGGCGTTATTCTGCCGGGGGTAGGTGCTTTTGGGGACGCAATGGTGCATTTGCGGGAGACGGGTTTGGATGTAGTCGTTAAAGAAGCGGCTGCAAGAACGAAACCGCTCCTGGGCATCTGTCTGGGTATGCAGCTGTTGTTCAGCTCCAGTGAGGAGCATGGCGAGCATGAGGGATTGGACATTTTACCGGGCAAAGTAGTGCGCTTCGCACCAAGTGAGCTGAAGGTTCCTCATATGGGATGGAACCGTCTCGAATTTTTACACCCTGAAAATCCGCTCTTCGCGGGTCTGGATGCAGGGCATGTCTATTTTGTGCACTCGTATCATGCACTTACGGAGAATCAAGGCGATCTGCTGGCCGTTACGGATTACGGACATCCGGTTACAGCGATTGTGGGCAGAGGATCAAACTTTGGCATGCAATTCCACCCAGAGAAAAGCGGTGAGCTCGGCATGAGATTGCTGGGCAATTTCCTTTCTTTGACGGGATCATCAGTATAACATCAATATAAGCCTAACTTTACTCACTACTATTCTAGTAAGCTGTGTATATTGGTTTTATATTCAATTATATCTTTAGTTCTAAAACAAAATCAGTTCTAAATATATTCAACGTGAAGCCACATGAAATTTCATTTCAATTTCAATCGAATCTACACTCAGGAGGCCTTGTATGTCATCTTTTATCTTATACCCGGCAATCGATATCCGGGACGGCAAATGTGTAAGACTGGTGCAGGGAGATTATAATCAAGAGACCGTGTACAACGATGACCCGGTTCAGGTTGCGCTTAACTGGGAAAAGCAAGGTGGTACATACGTTCATCTGGTGGATCTGGATGGTGCCAAAGCAGGACACCCGGTTAACGATGAGCTGATTGGACGCATTGCATCCGCAGTGAATGTACCTGTGCAGGTTGGCGGCGGACTTCGAACGGTCACTGACGTTGAGCGTTTATTGGGACTGGGTGTTAGCCGATTGATTATCGGGACAGCCGCGATTGAGGATCGAGCGTTTACGGAAGAAGTACTGGGACGTTACGGAGATAAAGTAGCGATTGGTATCGATGCGCGGGGCGGATACGTTGCCACTCGTGGATGGCTTGAAACCTCTGAGGTACAGGCTGAGGTGCTGGCGAAGGAACTTGCTGCTTATGGAGCGGAAACGTTTATCTTTACGGACATTTCCCGTGACGGTATGATGCAGGGGCCTAATGTCGAGGCGATTGTGTCTCTTGCTAAAGCGAGCGGCCGGACCGTTATTGCTTCTGGTGGTGTCAGTGTGATGGATGATTTGCTTCGTTTAAGTCGTCATACAGATGACGGTGTTGGCGGAGCTATTGTAGGTAAAGCCTTGTATACGGGCAGTATTGATCTGGCTGAAGCAGTGCGTTTGGTCAACAAGTAACGGATAATCGGGTAGAGAGGAAGAGGCAGTATGCTGGCAAAAAGAATCATTCCCTGTCTGGACGTGAAGGACGGCCGGGTCGTTAAAGGCGTGAACTTCGTCAATCTCCGCGATGCGGGTGATCCGGTAGAGCTGGCGGCACTGTACGACCGCGAAGGCGCGGACGAACTCGTATTTCTCGATATCTCCGCATCGGTGGAGGGCCGTGAAACGATGGAGGAAGTCGTAAGACAGACAGCAGGCGAAATTGCTATTCCGTTTACGGTAGGTGGCGGGATCTCCAAAGTAGAGGACATGAAGCGTATTTTGCGTGCAGGTGCGGACAAAATTGCGGTAAATACAGCAGCAGTACTTAATCCGCAGATCATTGCGGATGGTGCACGTCGTTTTGGCTCACAATGTATCGTGGTTGCTATTGATGCCAAGTATAACGAGGCGTGGGGTGAGTGGGAAGTTTACACCCACGGTGGACGGAAACCATCTGGCATCAAAGCACTGGAGTGGGTTAAACAAGCCGAAGAACTGGGTGCAGGCGAAATTCTGTTAACGAGTATGGATGCAGATGGTACAAAGGACGGTTTTGATCTGAAGCTGACCGCAGCCGTTTCGGAGTCGGTGAGCATTCCTGTTATTGCATCAGGCGGTGCAGGCAAGGAATCTCATTTCTATGATGTATTCACAACGGGTAAAGCGGACGCAGGTCTGGCTGCAACTATTTTTCACTATAAAGAAATTGGTGTACCGGCATTAAAACAACAATTAAGAGAACAAGGGGTGGAAATCCGTGACTAAAGTGAGCGATGAAATCAAGGAACAACTCTCCTTGGAGCAAGTTGTGGAGCACATCCGTTGGGATGAAGGGTTGGTCCCTGCCATTGTGCAGGATGTGGATACCCGTGAAGTATTAATGATGGCTTATATGAACCGTGAATCCCTCAAGTTGTCACTTGAATCCGGGGAAACTTGGTTCTGGTCACGCTCACGTCAGGAGCTATGGAATAAAGGAGCAACTTCAGGCAATGTGCAGAAGATCGTTTCCTTAAAATATGACTGTGACGGCGATACACTGCTGGTTGAGGTTCAACCGAAAGGGCCGGCTTGCCACACAGGGGCAGTGACTTGTTTCCATAATGAAATTATCGGGTTGTCAGCTAATGAAACGGAACAGGACAACAAAGAAGAAGCGGGAAGCACTGCAAACTCCAGCACGACCTCTTCATCTAATGCGGAAAGCCGCTTTGAGGTTCTGGCAGAATTGGAATCCGTCATTGCTGAGCGTGAGCGCGAGCGTCCAGAAGGTGCGTATACCACGTATCTGTTCGATAAAGGTGTCGATAAAATCCTGAAAAAGATCGGCGAGGAAGCTTCCGAAACGATTATTGCTGCGAAAAATAAAGACAATGACGAGCTTCGTCTCGAAGTCAGTGACCTGATGTACCACTTGCTCGTGTTGCTGCAAGAGCGCAAGCTACCGCTGGATGATATCATGTCCGAATTGAGTCGTCGTCATGAACGGCCACGCCGCGATTAGGAGGCGAATGCTGAATGCGTATAGATTACCACACTCACCATGAACGCTGTGGACATGCTGTCGGCAAGCTGGAAGAATACGTACAGCGTGGGATCGAAATCGGGTTGTCACAAATTGGGCTATCCGATCATATGCCGCTACTACATGTAGATCCGGCTCATTATTATCCAGAGATGGCTATGCCTATGGATGAATTGCCACGATATGTCGAGGAATGTTTCACTTTGAAGGAACGGTACCACGGACAGATCGAGGTCCGCGTGGGCCTTGAAGGGGATTATATTGAAGGCTGGGAAACGGAGATTCGCTCGATTATTGAGCGTTATCCATGGGATTACGTCATTGGTTCTGTGCATTTCCTTGGTGAATGGGATATTACTGATTTTCGGCAGACCCACCACTGGGAAGGCAAAGATGTCCTTGAAGTATATCGCCAGTATTATGATGCTGTAAGCAAGGCAGCCGCTACAGGGTTGTATGATATCGTAGGGCACTCGGATGTGATCAAACGTTTTGGATATGTACCTAGACCAGAGCAAAATGAGGAACGCATTGCACTGGAGGATGCAGCCTTGCATGCTATTGCGAAAAGTGGCTGTGCCATGGAGCTGAATGCATCAGGCTTGTCCAAGCCATGTGCGGAGATGTTTCCGAGCCGGAGGATGCTGACTGAAGCGATTCGGTTGGGTATTCCTCTTACGATGGGTTCGGATGCACATGATCCGATGAAGCTAGGCGATTATTTGCCCGAGGCGGAGGCGCTTTTGCATGAACTTGGCTGTAAGGAAGTTGCTGTTTTCGAAAGCCGCCAGCGCTCGTTCATTCCTTTAAATGTAGACAGCAGTGGAGTATAATAAGGGTAAAACCACCTTTTATACAAGTTGGATTCTCCAATTTAACTATACAAGGAATTATGATCGGGGATAAACCCGCGGGAGGGCATTATGCAGCATTCGTTACGTATTTTTTCCGGTTCATCTAACCCTAAGCTTGCAGAGCAGGTATGTGACAAGCTGGGCGTACAACTGGGCAAGATTAAGCTGTCCCGGTTCAAGAGCGGAGAAATATACGTTCATTACGAAGAAACGATCCGCAATTGTGATGTGTTTTTGATACAGTCTTTGTCTCATCCAATTAATGAGCTATTTGTTGAACTACTCGTCATGATTGACGCAGCAAAACGGGCATCGGCACGTACAGTGAACATTATTGTTCCGTATTACGGCTATGCTCGTCAGGAGCGCAAGTCTGCTCCGCGTGAGCCCATCTCTGCCAAGATGGTTGCCGATGTATTAACGACAGCTGGAGCAAGCCGGGTGGTTACAATTGATCTGCACGCAGCAGCTATTCAGGGTTTCTTTAACATTCCGGTGGATCACATGACATCACTGGACTTAATCAGCGAATACCTGCTCAGCAAAGAGATCAAAAACCCGGTGGTGGTTTCTCCTGATGCAGGACGGGCATCCATGGCGGAGAAGCTGGCGAATCGCCTGGATTCACCTTTTGCCATTATGATCAAGAAACGTCCAAGTCATAATGAATCGATCATCACGCATGTCATCGGTGACGTTGAGGGACGAACGCCGATTATTATCGAGGATTTGATCGATACAGGTACAACGATTGTGAATGTGGTTGAAGGGTTAAAGGAACGGGGTGCGGAGAACGCATATGTTTGCGCAACTCACGGCTTGTTCTCGGATGGGGCAGTAAGTAAATTAAATCATCCATCGATTACCGAGGTTGTGGTAACAGACTCCATTGCATTACCGGAGGATCACCCGGAATGCTTCAAAGTGTTACCCGTCGCCCCTATGCTCTCGCGAGCGATCCGTATCATAGTAGATGGCGGTTCCATGGCTACGCTGTTCAAGGATTCCGGTATTTAGTTTTTAGTATGATAAATGGGTTTTTTACAGCCTAATCTGGTTTTAAGTTCCGTGTCTGGGTGTATTTGCTCAGCACGGTATTTTTGTTTTGACCCCACGAACTGAATTCCGTGCTTTGCTGTTTGATCGCTTGTGCTATAATAACTATAAATATTAAGAAATGATAGCGTTTTAATTATAGATGAATTTGGAATGGTTTTGTTACGGATACTAAACAGTAGAACCACGGCTGATGGACATTGGCATCGTGGAGTGAGGAGTGGGGTCTATTGTCGCGCACGTGGTATTATCGGTTGCTTTTTTCGTATTTTCCCATATTTTTCTTTACGATGACGATAATCATCTTTATTGCTTTTGTATTCATTAATGATATTTCCAGGGAGGAAACCCGGAAGGCTGACCGGATATCCACCAGTTATCTGGCCACCACGCTGGACCATACGATTCGGGACATTGAACTGTCCGTGACAGAGAAAGTACAATACGAACCGGCGTACAGGCTTTATTTCAACAGTAACAATCCTAATAACTCGGATACAGTGTATACGATTGCGCAAAATTTACGTGAAATGATCAATTCATCTTCATGGATCCAATCCATATATTTATATGACAAACAACATGAGCGCGTTATAACGCTAAGTGGTTCAAGGGACGTTGGGAATTTCTCAGACAAGGCATGGATTGATCGAATTCTAAGCGGTGCAACGGGTCAAGGCTGGCAGCCCGTTCGGGAGATGGAACCAGAAGAATATCAGAGAACACCTGTACAAGTGTTGACCGTAAATAAAGAAATGCCTTTACCTTTTGGTTCTGAAGGTGTATTGGTCATCAATATCAAGATGAGCAGTGTCAAGCAGAGTGTCGATAGCATGATTAATGGAAAACTCTCTTTCCTGACGATAAGTGATCAGGAGGGCAGGGTCGTCTATGATGCTCATTCCGATAGTGAGAGTGCTATCGAAGGTACGAAATTAAATGAATTATCCTTGGAAAGGTTTGGGTGGACCCTTACCAGTGGCATTAAAGCTGGCAATTTGTTTGGCTGGGTATCGGTTGTTTCTTATGTTTGGGTGTTCATTGCTATTTTGACGGTGATCTGCGCAATTATCTACATCGTGTATGTGACCCGGCGTAACTATAAGCCAATTCAGATCATTATGAACCGGATTGAATCCCAACAGATTCGGGCGTTCGAAAAATCCGGTGCTCGTATGGACGAAATGAAGATGATCGATGGTGTGCTTGAAAACCTGATCAATCATATGATGGATTATGACAAAAAGAGTCGTGAAAATGTGTTGATGCAGCGTAGCAAGCTGTTTAGCGCTTTGCTTCACGGTGAACATGTGGACCATGCGGCAGGACAATTGTATGAGGTATCCCCATTTGATGGAGCCCATGAATCTTCCCGTTTTATCGTGGTTGTCGGGGATATTAACCGATATGAGAAGGGATTTCAGGAGAAATTCACCAGAGGAGAGCAAAATACACTGAAGTTTGCCCTGATGAATGTATTGCAAGAGCTCTCGCGGGATACGGAAATGCAATGCTGGACGGAATGGATTAGTGCAGATCGGATCGCTATTCTTTTCTTCTCAAAAGAAGACGTGCAGCAGGGTCAGGATTTATCAAAGCAGATCCGAGTTGTTGCCGAGGAATGTAAATCCTGGGTCGAGCAGAATCTTCGAATTTCCCTCAGCTTTGGAATCGGACCTGTTGCTGAAGGGATTGAAGCAATCCATCAATCGTTCACAGCCGCTGAAGCGGTAATGCAGCGTAAACTACTGATGAATGGCGATGTGGGTGAAGCAGAGACAAGTGAAATGCAGCATCCATTGCTCGAGACTTACACGTATCTGCAGATGATTGCAGACTTTGTTAAGCGGTTCAGGATGTCGAGTGGGCAGTGGAGAGAGCAACTGGAGGATATTTTCAAAGAATTTGAGCGTAATAAACTCCCGGATGATGAGATCCGTTCTCTGATTCAGGCGATGCTCCAGATGCTTAGCCGAGAAGTCTCCATGATGTCAGAAGGGTTGCAGAAAGAGCTGTCCGAAGAGAACATTAACAATTGGCTACATGCGATGGAAGAAGCAGAGTCGTTAGAGGATGTTAAGGTGCTCTTGTTTGATAGTCTTACCGATCTATTCCGGACATACGTTGCTGTAACGGAAACAAAGAGTTATAAAGCTATGGTTAATGAAATGAAAAATTATATCGAGGAGCAGTTCACCAATCCGGACCTATCGCTGAAACATCTGAGTGACCGTTTCCAGATCTCGGGCAAACATGCCAGCTACCTGTTTAAGACGGAATTCAACATGAAGTTTGTGGACTTTGTGACTGAGCTTAGGATGAAAGAAACGGAGAAGCTGCTGCTTAATACCGATCATTCTTTACAGGACATAGCCTTAAAGGTCGGATATGCAAATGGTATTACACTTGGACGCGTATTCAAACGAGTCACAGGCATTACACCTGGAGATTACCGCCGGATGAAAAAGGATCAAAAAGCGACAGATGAATAATGAGATATCTGCGCATGTTCCAAAATAAACGAGTATAATTGTGTCATGTTTCCATACATGCTCAACGGAATATTGAATTAAATCAGGGTGAATCAATAATGTGAATCTCCATAAATTAGGGAGATATCATCAATTGCGATTCGCCCTTTTTATTTAGTTTTAACATCACAAAATGAAAGCGCTTGAAAAATGGTGAAATAAACATGTATGTTTCATGGTAATGTCAGAAGATGTGTCATCAACGCTTTCTGATGTAACATACGAATTTAGTCAGTGCGAGAAAATGGTTTGTTTCCATCGTGTTTGGATAGGGGGAGTTAGTGCCTCTAAACCCTGCCCCCATGCGGTTTTATGGAATTTTGGCAGTCTGCGAAAATAAGCTACCATGCAAACCATAACTCGTTTGTAGACCCACCCGAATTTAGTATGTTGTCAGAGCGCACAATAGTGTGGAATACTCAGGGCAAGCTTTAAAACATTCACGTAAAGCCAAAGGGGATGAACAGAATGACAAGAAAAGGGAGTCTAAAGAAGTTAATGGGTTTGGCGCTTACAGCAGTAATGGGTGTCTCACTACTTGCGGGGTGCGGATCTTCAGACAACAAATCAGCAGAAGGCGGAGCAGCTGGTGATGGAAAACGCGTCACATTAAAGGTGGAGCTTTTCGATCGAGGTAACACACCATCGCCTTACACGATCACAAACAGCTATCTCACAAAGATGATTCAAGAGAAGTTCGGCGATCCCAATAACATTGATGTACAATTTGTTCCTGTTCAACGTTCCGAGGAAGTGACGAAGCTGAACGTCCTGATGGCTAGTGCCTCAGATGTTCCGGATGTTGTCTTTGTTTACGACTCCACTGTGTTTTACCGTTATGCACAACAGGGAGGTCTGACAGATGTAGGTGATCTGGTGAATCAGTATGGACCTAATCTGAAGAAGTTCCTGGGTGAAGATACATTGAAGTTTGGACAGTTGGAAGGAAAGCAATTTGCTATTCCGGGTAAACGTGCCATCACTGGCCGTTACAGTTCTTATATTCGTCAAGATTGGTTAGATAAGCTGGGAATGCCAGCACCTAAGACAACGGATGAGTTGTATACAACATTGAAAGCATTTAAGGAAAAAGATCCAGCGAAACTGGGAAGCAAAAACATCCCTATGGGCTTTGCGCTTGCACCGGCTCAGTATGAGACATTGATCTACTCCTTTATCAAACCTGTAAGTGGCGACAAAACATACGGTCAACGTTATGAATTGCCGCTCCATGAAGGATTCAAAGAGTCCATGCAATTCCTGAACAAACTTTACAATGAAGGTTTGATCAGTAAAGATTTCAGTTTGGATAAAGACAAAACGCAACTGAATAAAGATATTCAAAATGGTAATGTAGGCTTCTGGTCTGAAGATGCTGATGCTATGTTCGGTAAAGAGGCTACCATGGATCTCATGCGTAAAAATGTAAGCGACGGCAAAGTTCTGCCATTAGATGCTTATACTAACCCGAATGCAGATAACAAACACATCAAGTCACGTTACGGTTCTAATGGTTTGTTCATTATGATTCCGAAAAGCAGTGAGCGTGCAGTAGAAGCAGTTAAATACCTGGATTGGATGGCGTCTGACAACAACCTGATGGATATCATCAGCGGTGTGAAAGGCGAGAACTATGATCTGGTAGACGGTATTCCGGTTGCAAAAGAAGATGTAGCGCAAGATGCAGCAGATCGTTTCTATAACGCAAATGACTTTGCAATTATCTCCAACGGTAAAAACATCGGAGATCAAGCTACAAACGAAAAAGCATGGATTCTGGGTTACCCTAAAAACAACCAAGAGCTGTTGAAGCAATCTCTTGAGATTGCAAACACAGATACAGTAGGACCGATCATCTTTGATAAACCGATTGCTGCCGAGATGAAGTATGGTACTACACTTAATGACAAGCTTGATGTCATTATCGTAAAATCCGCTATGGCAAAACCAGCTGATTTCGACGCTGTGTTTGATAAAGAAATGGCTGATTACATGTCCTTGGGCGGTAACGATCTGAAGAAAGAGCTGGAAGAAGCTTTGCAGGGTATGGGCGGAAAGTAAGCCTTAATACACCTAGAACATATTAAAAAAGAAACCATACAACTGTTTCGAATTAGAAAGGAACGTGTGCCGCCGGATCGGCGGCACAAACGTTTCTTATGATAGGAGGAAACCGTCTTGAACCTCACATATTTGAAAAGATATTGGCAATTATACGCACTGATTTCTCTGCCTATAATCTACTTTTTAATCTTCCGTTACGGACCGATGTACGGTGTCCAGATCGCTTTTAAAGATTTCAACCTGTTTCAGGGTATCAATGGTAGTGAATGGATCGGTTTCGATGCTTTCCGCGAGGTATTTGCAATGCCCGATTTCTACACTACATTACGAAATACATTTATGCTGAATTTTCTTGATCTGATCGTTTCATTCCCTGCTCCAATTATTCTGGCGATTATGCTCTATGAGGTAAGATTCAAATGGTTTAAGAAAATCTCACAAACCATTCTGTATATTCCTCACTTTATCTCCTGGGTTATCATCGGGGGGATTGTGTACCAATTGTTTGGCAATCAATCCGGTATGGTAAACAATCTACTGCAGAGCATGGGATTTGATTCCATTCCGTTTTTGACAGAAAAAAACTCATGGCTTGTTACCTACCTGTTCACAGGTGTGTGGCAAAGTGCTGGGTGGGGAACCATTTTATATCTGGCTGCATTAACAGGTGTGAACAAGGAATTGTTCGAGGCAGCTGAGATTGATGGTGCAACGCGGCTGAAGAGAATCTGGCATATTACAATACCAAGTATTAAACCAACGATTATTACCTTGCTTATTCTTAACCTTGGAAATATGGTCAGCATCGGTTTTGACCGGCCTTATGTTATTGGTAATACGGCTGTTCGTGAATATTCCGATGTACTTAGTACCTTTGTATACAGAATTGGTCTACAGTCTGGACAATATACACTTGCAACGGTTGTCGGCTTATTCCAGGCGGTTGTCGGACTGGTCTTTGTCCTAGGTTCCAACTATCTCTCGAAGAAAACAACGGGTGAAGGAATTCTCTAATTCAGAACAATAGTAAAGTGTACCAACTTTGTTGTACGTATAGATCATCAGTAAAGGAGTTGTGCGCAGATGAGTGAACGCACCTCGAACCGGATTTTCGACATTGTCAATGTCACCTTTATTTCATTGTTTGTACTATTCTGTCTTGCTCCGTTCTTACACACGATTGCGATATCACTTAGTTCAAACCGGGCCATAACGTCAGGTGAAGTAACGATTTTCCCGAAAGAGTTCTCTTGGGATGCCTATGGTCAAGTGTTTTCGGATAACTCCATGCTGTATTCACTAGGATTTACAGCGCTTCTTACGGTTGCAACAACGTTACTTTGTCTGTTGTTTACCATTGCAGCAGCGTACCCTTTGACGAAGAAAAAATTAAAGGGCCGTAAGCTGTTTATGTACATCATTATTATTACGATGTTCTTCAGCGGCGGGATTATTCCTGAGTATCTGTTGATTCGTGACCTGCATTTGATGAACTCGGTTTGGGCATTGATTTTACCAGGGTTGGTTAGTCCATTTAACTTGATTATCCTGATCTCCTTCTTCCGCGGAATACCGGATAGCCTGGAAGAGTCCGCCGAGATTGATGGAAGCTCTCATGTGCACACGCTCTTCAAAATCATTTTACCGCTGTCTATGCCTGTACTTGCTACACTTGGTCTGTTCTATGCGGTCGGACGCTGGAATGGCTTCCAGGATTCCCTGATGTACATCACAGATCCGAAGTTATATCCTTTGCAACTGAAGCTCTTTCAAATGGTACAGAACAACATGATAACTGACCTCACATTGCTGGAGGGTGCTAGTCGTACAAGATTAACACCTGAGAGTCTTAAAGCAGCAGCGGTTGTCTTTGCAACAGTACCGATCCTGCTCGTATATCCATGGTTGCAAAAGTATTTTGTTAGTGGCGCAATGCAAGGAGCAATTAAAGGTTAATTCGTAGTCCCCATACACGCAAACATCACAATCGGGGAAGGAGAAGGAATGAATTATGCAGGGAATTGACAAGGGAGAATACTCATTCTCGACATGCTGGAATATCAGGAGACATCCTGTAGGAGAAGACATGATTCGGGAAATTACAGGACTTGGCTTTCGCCGGGTGGAGCTTAACTATAATGTAACGAAGGAAATGCTCACTACAATTGAGCCGATGATTGAGCGCGGAGAGATTGGGGTGTCCAGTGTACACAACACGTTCCCCCATGATCCCGATCCTGACTACGGAACGGACTCTGTGTTGCTCGGTTTTGAAGATGAAGTGAAGCGGAAGCGGGCCATTGATCTGTTAGTTGGATCGGCTGAATATGCGCATCGTTATGGAGGGGAAGCTGTCGTTGTGCACCCAGGTGAGGTGCCTTTCCCACATGATATCAGCAAGGATCTGGAGAAGCTGTACCGCGAGGAAGGAACAGATTCGCCGCAATATCGCAGCAAATGGGCAGAGCTAATGGAACGGCGCGAAGCTCTGAGTGCAGGATATATTGAGAAAATTATCATCAGTCTGGATGAGGTTTGTAACCGGGCGGTGTCCAAAGGACTGAATGTCCGTTTTGGGATCGAAACACGCTCAAGACCGCAACAGATTCCCACGCTTGCCGAAGCGAAAACGATCATCCAGGCACTCAAGGGTGCCCCGGTCGGGATTTGGTACGATACGGGTCATGCAATCATGATGGATCGATTGGGACTGTACGACAGTGTAGGTGAGATGCAGGGACTGATGGATGATATCGTTGGTGTTCATATTCATGAAACGCTGGGGCTCTCCGATCATTGGTGTCCATACGTGCACAGTAAGGATATGCACTTCTATGATGCTTATCTCCCCATGATCCGTAAAGCACAGGTGAAGGTATATGAATTGAAGTCAGCCTGTGAACCGGAAGCGATTCACGAAAGTCATGATCTGCTAATGCAAAAACTGGCGAGTTTAGAAGCATAAATAGGTAAACGGATAAGATCGGTTGGCTTGGGCTGTTAGAGCGCACAGCCTGCTGATCTTATCTTTTGAATACGACTGTATTCGTATGAGTTGACGTTATTGAATGGATGGGATGGAGGGGGAATGTAGATGTATAGACAAATGGTAGAAAGCAATGACAGAGCCACGGAACGAGGCATAGAGCGGCAGGTACTTGATTCGGAAAGCCGTTACTATGGTGGAACAATTGATCCTTTTTCAGGTGTGGCTTGGGTTAACCATACGACAGGAACACCTACAGATATGTGTTTTTGGGGAGCGGCAATTTCTAATCAGGACTCCAAGTATTATCGAGACGAGGACTTGCTGGAAAGATTGCGACTTGCTAGTGAATTTGTGTTGCGTCATCAGCACAGTGATGGATCGATTTCGCCCGGCTGGACGAACTATCACTCCCCGCCAGACACTGCTTTTGTTGTCGTAGGATATTCGCAGTTGTATCAACTTTTGGACCAACAGGACTGGGCACCACTGAAGCCTGTGCTGGATAATATGCGACTGTTCCTGGAACGGACGATCCCTGTCATGTTAACGGGAGGCTGTCATACACCAAACCATCGCTGGGTGTTGTGTGCCGCACTTGGTTTTCTGCATGAGATCTTCGGCATAGAGGAAGCGGTACAACGCGCGGAACAATGGCTGGCGGAAGGGATTGATATTACCCCTGATGGGGAATGGACCGAGCGCAGCAACGGGATCTACAATGCGGTGAGTGATATTATGTTGATTCATGCTGCACGTTTGTTGAACCGTCCTGAACTGCTGGAGCCGGTACGTTTGAACCTCAGGATGATGGTATATTTGGTGCACCCTACTGGTGAAATTGTGACCGATTATTCAGGCCGCCAGGATCTCGGCAGTAAACATGGCTTGTCTTCGTATTATTTGCCCTATGCGATTATGGCCAAACTGGATCAAGATCCGATTTTTGCAGGTATGGCTGCTTGGGCAGACAGCGATTTGACAGACCCTGGCGTGTGTTCGGTGAATGCACTCGTACGTTTGTTGCTAGAGCCTGATCTTCAACAGACTACCGGAACAAGGGATGCACTCCCGAGTCAATATGAAGTGATGCTCAATGAGCATTTTGGACGGGAACGTTATGTGGACCAAATGGAGAATGTAGGCCATTATGGACGAATCTCGCACAGTCGCATGCATACGGATTTTGGTGCTCCTGTTGCCCGAATCCGTGATGGAGAGACCAGTGTAACGGTTATGACCGAGGTAGCTCCATTTTTTGCACTTCGCCACGGTGAGGTACGTCTGCTCGCGGTTCAGTTAGCGTCGTACTTTAACCCCGGATATGTACCGATGCACAAGATGACGCGGTTGCCTCAGGGATATCAGTTGACCGGGGAACAGAAGAAAGGCTATTACGGACCAATCCCTTCGGCCGATTTACCAGCTACAGCTTCTTCATCGATCAGCCCGTGGTATTTGCTTCCACATCAGACCCGTACACTTACACATGAGCAGACATTCCGTGTTGATGCTGAGGTACTGCAGACAGATCGCGGTTGGACGATGCATCTGACTGGTGAGGAACCACAGGAAATCATGATGCAGTTATCCTTTGTATTTGGAAATGAAGGAGAGCTTAGCTGTGAGGATGGCATAGAAACCAGTGATGGAAGCATTCTGTGGAAAGGCGGCAAGCTACGTTACAGTTGCGGAGAAGATTGGCTAGAGATTGATGGAGGCGAGATGGGACATCTGGCTGCAAATGTTCGTGAAGCTAAGACGCCTGAGAATTGCAAGATTGTACTGGTTAATTTCATGACTCCGTTTGATAAAACGCTGGATATAACGCTTTCACCGTCGCTGACGGACTAAAGGATTAATCTTCACTCTTCAAGTAGCTAAATGGATTACCTAGTAACCTTCAATAGAGATGATGTTTCATTCATAATCGGGATGAAATATCATCTCTATTTTTTGTATTTTTTTCATAAACGACATGAAACTACATATAGCGAAGAGGGCCTAAAGATGTGGTATACTGAAGAGTATGAATGAAAGCAAAGAGGAGGTGCCTTGGAAGATGAAGGGCAAGCTAGTGCGGACCGAGGGTCACCTTGCCAATATTATACCGATTCACTTGGATGCTTCTTTCTTTTTTGAAAGAGCTGTCCGCTCGCTGGACCGTAATCATGTCGACAAGGCATTGAAATATTTTCGTAAAGCTGTTGAGTACGAGCCGGATAATCCGGTGAATCATTGTAATATGGCAGGTATATTGTCCGAAAAGGGAGATTATGAAGCCTCCAACGCCATTCTGGCAAATGTGCTGGATGTGGTTGACCCGTCGATGACGGAATGTTATTTCTATATGGCGAACAATTTTGCCAACATGGATCAATTCGAGGAAGCCGAACGTGCGCTGGTAACCTATCTGGAGGAAGACACGCAAGGACAGTTCATGACGGAAGCCGAAGAAATGATGGAGCTTTTGTATTATGAGCTGGATCGTCCGGCCAAATTAAATCGAATCAAGTCACGCAAAGGTGTTGTGGAGCACGATCAGGCACGCGAGTTTCTGGAAGAGGGGAAGTTTGCCCAAGCTGCAGAGCTGCTTGAAGGCATGTCGCCCGATTATCCGGATTATCTCGCTGCCCGTAACAATCTGGCTCTCGCCTATTATTATATGGGACTGTTTTCTAAAGCGAAAGAGACTATAGCTGAAGTGCTGGAACAGGAACCAGGCAATCTGCACGCACTTTGTAATCTGGCGATCTTCTATCAAAATGAGAACCGGACAGATCAAGTGCTGCTGTTGATCAAAAAACTGCGTACAATCGTGCCATACCAGCACGAACAAGTGTACAAGCTGGCTACGACAATGGGGATTCTGGGCCAGCACGACTCGGCTTACATCCATTTCCGCCGACTGCTCAAAGTTGAGGAAACCGCTGCTGATCCGGCATTGGCGCATTACGCAGCAGTAGCGGCGTTCAACACGGAACGTTATGACATTGCTAAACGGCTGTGGCATCATGTGAACAAACTCGATCCAGGTTCAGAGGTGGCTCGTTATTATTTGGCTGGTCTTGAAGCGGTGCTTCAAGGCTCACAGGAGCCGAATAAGTTAAGCTACCATTACCATCTTCCTTTTGATGAGCAGTTCAAGCAATGGGAGGACTATGGCAATGGTATTCCGGAAGAGATGAAAAATGATCCGCTCATTCGCTCATCATTCTTTTGGGCGCTGCGACATGGAGATCAGGCAACCAAGCTGCAGGTTATTCATGCGCTTGGCATGATTGGTGATTACGAGGTGCAACAGGCACTGCAACTGTTCATTGATGAACCGGGCGAAGAGCCTGCCTTGGTCAAGGCGGCACAGAGCATTTTGCATGATCTGCAAAGGGTTGAGTCTCATGAAACGGATGCCAAAGTGTCCATACCTTTCACTCCAGAGGCTCTGAAACCTATTCATAAGATGGGTAAGACGGGAATCACGGAGAAACAGACCGAAACAGGAGCATCTTCCCATTGGCAGGCTGTTGTTGATCGGGCGCTTCAGATGTCTGAGGCGAGAGCTGAACTGCAGCAAGAGATGGAGCGGATCTGGACAGATTATGTCTCCAGGATGCGCCCGGATCTGTCCGGTTCCAAACAGATTGAAGGATGGGCTGCAGGACTGGAGTATCTGGCTTCCAAAAATCGTAGCCGGCCAGTAACGTATCAAAGCGTTGCTGAACGTTACGGCATATCTGCATCGACTGTCAGCAAATATGCGAGACAGCTCAATCAGATCTGTAGCACAACCCCGCCAAATGGTTAGTCCACGTTGTAATTCAGCATGAAAGCATTGTTCTCTTGAAGATAAGGATACATTAACCGGGAAAACGGGTAAACTTAACGAATAGGTCTCAAAATGCCTGTAGGATATTATCTTGGCAAATTATTCGCGACCATTACACATCTCAACCTGATGAAGGAGGCTGTATCTATATGTCTAAATACAGAACGATTGTGATCGGAACCGGACCTGCGGGTCTGACAGCAGCGATATATCTGGCTCGTGCGAATCTGAATCCGCTAGTGATTGAAGGTCTTCAGCCGGGCGGGCAATTGACAACGACTACAGAAGTTGAGAACTTCCCAGGTTTTCCACAAGGAATTATGGGTCCTGAACTAATGGACAACATGCGGAAGCAAGCGGAGCGTTTTGGCGCTGAATTTAAGAATGGCTGGGTGGAAGAGGTTAATTTCAGTAAGCAGCCTTTCAAAGTGAATGTTGGCGGTATCGGTGAGTTGGAAGCAGACTCTATCATCATCTCTACAGGTGCTTCGGCTCGTTATCTCGGTATTCCGGGAGAGCAGGAGAATGTAGGGCGGGGAGTCAGCACATGTGCAACATGTGACGGGTTTTTCTTCCGCGGTAAAAAGATCGTTGTGGTGGGCGGTGGTGACTCTGCTATGGAAGAAGCGAGCTTTTTGACTCGTTTTGCTACAGATGTTACGTTGGTTCACCGCCGGGATGAACTGCGCGCATCCAAGATTATGCAGGATCGGGCCCGCAGCAACGAGAAGGTGAAATGGGCTTTGAACCGTACACCTCTTGAGGTTGTACCTGAAGCAATGGGTGTCAAAGGGTTGAAGGTGCGCAACAATGAAACCGGTCAGGAAGAGTTGCTCGAAGCAGATGGTGTATTCGTTGCCATCGGGCACACGCCGAATACTGGATTTCTTGGCAATGCCATTACACTGGATGAGCATGGGTATGTTGTGGTGAAGCCAGGAACAACAGAAACCAATATTCCAGGAGTATTTGCATGTGGTGATGTTCAGGATACGAAATATCGTCAAGCTATTACAGCTGCAGGATCAGGTTGTATGGCAGCGATGGATTGCGAAAAGTTTCTGGAGGGAAGCGTCGTGCATGATTGGAGCGAAACGCTGGATAAGTAATATGCATGACAGCCTCATGGCCAGGAATAAATAGTTATAAGAGACAACGGGAAGTCTCATGAACTGAGAGAAGCCGGAGGGCTTCTCTTTTTTTGAAACGATGGTGGGCATGATTTCGTATACATAAGGGGTATATTAGCTGTGAGGTGAAGATGTTGGGGGAAATGATAAAAGATTGGCTTCAAAATGCAACGGTTAGACGTTTTTTGATCCTGCTGTTGTTCTGTTTAATTTTGTTCAGTATGGGGAGTATGCTTCATATGATTTTGCTGTTATTCCTGGTGACTTACGTCATGAACAGGTTGCAGCATCTCATTACGAGAGGTTTGAATCGATTTTTTCCAATCGACTATAAAGTCGTGGTCATTCTGCTGTATATGATTGTGATCGCCGGAATTGTTCTTGGTATTTCCAGATATTCACCACGAATTGTGGATCAGGTTGTGCAGTTAACCAACGAGATTATGAAATTTCTCGACACGGCGGATGGTGATAATTTTGCCTCCAAGATCGCTGGTTATTTACAGTCCTTCGACATTAAAAATTATACGAACGAAGCGCTGAAATACATTTTTGCCTTTAGTAAATGGCTGGAATTCATCCTGCTGGTTATTATTTTGAGCCTGTTCTTCCTGTTGCAGAAAAAAGAAATTTATAAGTTCACGTCCAAGTTCAAAACAAGCAAAATCGGCTGGTTCTATAATGAAGTGGCATACCTGGGCGACAAATTTGTTTCTTCTTTCGGTAAAGTTATTGAAGCGCAGCTGCTCATCGCCGTGTTCAATACAGTACTGACGATGCTCGGATTGTGGATCTTAGGTTACCCTTACTTGTTCGCGTTAACAATTATGGTCTTCCTGCTCAGTCTGGTGCCTGTAGCCGGGGTTATGATCTCCCTCGTGCCGCTCTGTCTGATCGGTTATCAAATGGGCGGACTGCAGATGGCTATCATCGTGATCGTTATGATCATCATTATTCATGCGCTGGAAACCTATTTCCTGAATCCGAAGCTGATGGCACACAAGACCAAGCTGCCGATGTTCTACACCTTTATCGTGTTGATTCTGTCGCAGCATTTCCTCGGCATCTGGGGCTTGATTATTGGTATTCCTATCTTTGTCTTCATGCTGGATATTCTGGATGTAAACAAGATGGAGAAGACCGACGAACCAGTGCGTGTAGAGACCAAGCTTTAACTGATTTTCAAGAGTTCACTGAATGGTTGGTAAGAAAGAATAAACGCCTCCAGTATTTCGCTGGAAGGCGTTTTTTGTTATATCTGCACCTGAGAGAGGGAGGTATTATAATGAAGTAAAATTCGAAACATTATTGATATATAGACGTATCGCGATGATGTAAAGAGGTATACCATTCTTTACCGAACGAAGAGAAGCTCTTCTTCCTTGGAGCGAAGAGCATATACTTACAGCCAGCCCTTTTCCTCCGCTATAGCAACGGCTTCCATCCGGTTCTTGGCATCCAGTTTGGCAAAGGCCTCCGATAAATAATTACGTACCGTTCCATAAGACAGGTGCAGTGAAGCGGCTATATGATTGGCATTCATACCGGTTGCGGCTAATTTCAATACTTCCTTTTCTCGTTCTGTGAGCGGATTGAATGATTTGGCCGCACCAAACACAAGCTCTGGTGATACTTCCCGGCCTCCATTCATGACACGGCGGATAGCGTCGGCAAGGCGGTCACTGGGTTCGTCTTTGAGTAAGTAGCCCTGCACGCCTGCCTGTACAGCCCGCTCCAGAAATCCGGGGCGCGCAAAAGTTGTGAGAATGATGATGCGGCAGTTCAATCCAAGCTGCTGCATCCGTTCAGCAACATCTAATCCGCTCATGACAGGCATCTCAATGTCCATCAGACACAGGTCGGGCTGAAGTGAAATGATCCGCTGCAGGGCTTCCTCCCCGTTTCCGGCCTCACCAATGACCTCAAAATCATCCTCAAGATCAAGCAGAGAGGCTAAAGCCCCTCGAAGCATACGCTGATCCTCCGCGATCAAAATACGTATCATATGGACGCACCTCCTTGCGGTTTGTTTGCAACGATGGGAAAGAAAAGTGCAAGCCGGGTGCCTTTAGTATCGGAGTCGATCTGGAGAGATCCATCAATCAGATGAAGCCGTTCCGACATGCCTTTTAGACCATTACCGGGATGCTGATCACTTGATATGCCTGTTCCGTTATCTTGAATTGTAATATAAATCCCATCCGTTTCTCGCTTCAGTAAAATCAGGCTCCAGGTTGCCTTGCTATGCTTCACAATATTAGTTACAGCCTCAAGCAGACATAGGCTGACCATATTCTGCGTCAAATCGGGTACATCACTGCAAGTCTCTTGCTGGGCAGACAGTTGTAACTCGATATCTGCGCTCCGCAGCATCTCTCTGGCATCGGCTATTGCTTCTGCGATACTAATAGCTCGCATATCGGATACAAGCTGGCGCACTTCACGAAGTGCTGCCCTGGAGGTGCGTTCAATCTCGCGTGCTTCCTGGATTGCTCGTTCCGGATTTTTGGCGATCAGTTTGGTCACCAACTCACTCTTTAATGTGATCAATGATAAGGTATGCCCCATCGTATCATGAAGATCTCTGGCTATTCGCATGCGTTCCTCCCGTTTGATTAACTCCCGGATATGTTGCTGCGCTTCATCAAGTTTAGCTTCGAGCTGCTGACGGTCCAGCATGGTTCGAATGCCGTAGGGAGAAATCAGCATGATGATATAAAATGGAGTAAAGAACAAGAGCTGCTCAGCGCTGAGCTGGTTAAAAGCGATAGCCATAGCGATCGGGATCGTCTGAATAATGGCAAATACCAATAAAAACATTCGAAAGAGTCGCTTTTCGGTGTACCATCCGATGAAGTTAGCTGTGAAAAATCCAAGAAAAAACATGTTTGGATCAATGACCAGAGTCAGAATCAGAATACATAACATTTGCAGAATGAGCCAATAGGAAAAAATAAATTTTCCTGCTGACATATACAGCTGTCGATAGGTCAAGACAAAAACGATAAAAGCGGTGATGCCGATGTATTGTTCATGTCCATGGGCGTTTGCCAAGTAATATAGGGGCATGGCTAAATAGATCATCCATATGTATGGATAGATTCCAAATCGTTTAGGGAAAAGCTCAAGTCCTTGAAACATGTGCCGGAGTTACGCCTCCTTCTGTCTACTGCGGATATATGTGGATAGTAACATAAATACCGCCAGATAACCTCCTAAAAGAAGGATGTCCCGCAATTGCGGTATTCCACCGCCGATGATGACCCATGCACCATTGCCAAAACTGTAGGATGGAAGCCAGCGACCGATCTGTGCGAGCCAGTCCGGCATCACATTCAGCGGCATCCACATGCCTCCGAGCAGGGCAAGAGAAAGGTATAAGGCATTGCTTAATCCACTTGCTGTATCTACCCTCCGTAACGTGCCTATACAGGTGCCGAGGGCGAGAAAAGGAAGGGAACCGGCAAGAATCCAGAGAGCAGAGCTGACCCACTGTGAGAAGGTGAGAGAGACGCCGTTAATCAAGTAACCAGATGTGAAGATAACGATAATGGAGCATAAGTGGATGAAGGTCTGGCCGATCATCTTGCCGCCGAAATAAATAGAGTTCGGTAGCGGTGTGACTCGCAGGTAGGTAACCCAGCCATGGGCTCTTTCCTGCACAAGGCGAATGCCGAGTGTCATAATGGAAGATCCCATCACACTAAAGCAGGTCATCGACATGAGATAGTGTGCATTCCATTGCTTGGCATCCACAGCATCGGATGTAAATATACGTGTATATAGAATGTAAAACAGAACGGGCATCAGCAAAGACCAGAACACAAAATATACGTTACGGATCATACGAATCATCTCTGCACGAGATTGAGCGATTAACATCGACATATTATTGTTCCTCCTTCACGTTATTCAGCATAGATGCATAGGCATCGTCCAGTTGTCCGGTTTCAATGCGGATGTCCCGAACCGGAAGCTGCATCGTTATAATTTGACGAATCAGTGCATCTGTATCTTGGCTTTGGAGAATGCAGCGGTTTTGTTGATATAATACCTGGTCCACGCCAGACAGTTTTTCAATCAAGGCCTGATTGGCAGCCGCGGCGGTTTCATCGTTTTCTGTATGAGCCGATTCGCCGCTGTCCTTAAGGAAAGGGATATAGGTGAAGGATAGGGTCCGCTTAGTCATCCCGTTTTTGATTTGCTCGGGCGTTCCGTCGGCGGCAATAGCCCCTTCATTAAACAGAATAATACGATCAGCCACTTCATCGGCTTCATGGAGGTAATGCGTGGTGAAGACCACCGTTTTACCCTGCTGCGCGAGTGTGCGGATCTGTGACCAGAATTGCCTGCGGGTCTCAGAATCCAGGCCAACCGTAGGTTCATCGAAAAAAAGAATATCGGGGTTTCCCGTCATAGCCAGGGCAAAATTCAAGCTACGCTTCTGTCCCCCAGATAGCTTTTCTGCTCTCCGATTCAAATCGGCCGGGGAGAGCCCCGTTAATTTCTCAAGAACTGCTGTATCTAGTGGTGCCGGATAATAGCTATGTACCATGCGAATGATCTCACGTACAGTGAGGAAATCCATGACACTGACATCTTGCATCATGACACCGATTCGTTGCTGCATCTGCTTGTGACCCGGAGGCATTCCAAGTATCTGAATCTCGCCTGAAGTAGGGCGGGTTAGACCGAGCATCATTTTGATCGTGGTTGTTTTGCCTGCGCCGTTAGGTCCAAGAATAGCTGTAATCAAACCTTGTGCGATCTGGAGTGAAACCTTGCGGACAGCCTGTTTCTTTCCGAACTGTTTACTCACGTTATCCAGTTGTATCACGTTATTGGGAGAGTTCATGTATAGTCACGTCCTTCTTCTGATCGAATGTTATACATTCATCTTAACTGTGGGGACGTGAAGGGTTTAGTAATCATTGTCATGATTATCAGATGACAATTGTCATCTTTTATGAATGGAACGTATGATGATGAAATATCATGAGTTGAGGCTTCCCTTTCTAATAGGGAGGAAGGGAGCAGAGCGTTTTAATAGATTAAAAGGAGGTTGTATGCGTATTCAAAGATGGTGTGTGATGTTGTTCACAACCTTGCCAAAGCATGTTGCGCGTGAGGTCTTCTCGTCTTGACCCCGGCGTATCCTTCAATTATAGTTGGTACGTAGGACTTAAACTATTTTAGATAGATAAAGGTGGCTTGCAGCATGTCTGAGAAAATCTACGTTGGGGTCGATCTCGGCGGAACAGCAATCAAGGTCGGTATATGTGATGATCAAGGTCAGCTTATGCATACGTATGAAGGACCGACTGAAGTGGACCAGGGCGTTGACACGGTTATCGCCAACATCGAGAAGTATGTCCGTCATATCGTAGCCGAATCACCCTACAGCTGGGAACAGCTTGAAGGTGTCGGTGCAGGAGTTGCCGGTTTCACGAATGTACGCGAGGGGATTATTGTTCATGCTCCTAACATCGGATTTCGGAATGTAGCCATTCGTTCGGTTCTTGAAGAACGTCTGGGCAAGCCTGTCAAAATAGATAACGATGCAAACGTTGCTGCTCTCGGTGAAGCTTGGGCTGGCGCGGGTAAGGGTGTAGACAATTGTGTATGCTTCACACTCGGTACAGGCGTTGGTGGCGGCCTTATCCTGAACGGTAAAATTTATCAAGGTTTCTCGGGTATGGCAGGGGAACTGGGCCATATCAGTGTGGTGCCTGATCTGGAAGCGATCAAGTGTGGCTGTGGTAAAATGGGATGTGTTGAGACGGTATCATCCGCAACGGGTATCATCCGTATGGCTAAGGATGCTGTAGAGCGTGGTGACCATACATCCCTTGCTCTGGTAGACAAAATTGCTGCCAAGGAAGTATTTGATGCGGCCAAGGCGGGCGATGAAGTGGCGTTGCGGATCGTAAACCGTGCAGCGTACTATTTGGGCAAATCCATGGCAACCGTAGCCGCTGTGTTGAATCCGGAACTGTTCATTGTTGGCGGTGGTGTATCCAAGGCGGGGGACTTCCTGTTTGATGAGATTCGCACCGTGTTTGCTCAATTGACACCGGAACCGCTACAACAGGGAGTTCAGATTTTGGAAGCAACGCTGGGTAATGATGCAGGTATTGTAGGTGCGGCAGGTCTCCTCTTGCGTTCGTAGTAAACTCGTAACACGATAATCCGACAGCAATATGATAAGGAGGGGACATTTATGCTTGACGGTGAAGGCTCACCAGGCACAGGCGCCACGCTCATTATCATTACCGGCATGTCCGGAGCGGGTAAAACGATAGCTGTGCAGAGCCTGGAGGATCTGGGGTTTTTCTGTGTAGATAATTTACCGCCTGTTTTAATTCCCAAATTCGCAGAACTGATCGAACAGTCCAATGGCAAGATCGGTAAAGTAGCGCTGGTCATCGATCTGCGGGGACGTGAATTCTTTACGGCATTATCCGAGTCTTTGAATTATATCAAGGATCATTTTACGATCCATTGTGAAATTTTATTTTTGGATGCGACAGATTCTGTGCTGGTCCAACGTTATAAAGAGAGTAGACGCAGACATCCGCTTGCTCCGGAAGGGATGCCGCTGGACGGCATCAAGCTGGAACGCAAGATGCTGGAAGAACTCAAAAATTCGGCAACTCAGGTGCTGAATACCAGCACGATGAAGCCTGCTCAATTGAAGGAGCGCATCATATCGCGGTTCTCTCACTTGGAGAGCCAGATGTTATCCGTGAATATAACGTCCTTCGGATTTAAATACGGTATTCCAATTGATGCGGATCTTGTATTCGATGTTCGTTTTTTACCGAATCCGCATTATATTGATCATTTGCGGCCGAATACAGGACAGAATAGTGAAGTGTACGAATATGTTATGAAATGGCCGGAAACGCAAGCGTTTCTGACCAAGCTACTGGATATGCTGCATTTTCTGATTCCGCAATACCGGAAGGAAGGCAAAAGCCAGGTTATTATTGGAATCGGCTGTACCGGAGGCAAGCATCGTTCGGTAGCAATATCGGAATATTTGGGCAAAATGCTCGGAAGCAGTGAGACTGAAGCTGTTACCGTAAGCCATCGCGACGCTGACCGGGACCGTCATTGAAGAGGGTGAAGGGATGAAAGAGGCCGGACCACGGAGAGAACGTCCGAGAATCGTTGTTATGGGCGGCGGAACCGGATTATCTGTGATGTTACGCGGTTTAAAAGAGAAGCCGATGGATATCACGGCCATCGTTACGGTTGCCGATGACGGTGGGAGTTCAGGCATCCTGCGTAGTGAGCTGCAAATGCCGCCTCCTGGCGACATTCGTAACGTGCTTACCGCGCTTGCCGATGTTGAACCACTGCTTTCGGACATGTTAAAGTATCGTTTCAACACAGGTGCGGGGCTTGCAGGCCACAGCCTGGGTAATTTGATATTGGCTGCAATGACGGATATATCAGGCGACTTTGTGACCGCTGTGCGGGAGCTTAGCCGCGTGTTTGCCGTTAGGGGTCAGGTGCTTCCAGCAGCAGGTCAGGCTGTTGTGTTACATGCCGAGATGGAGGATGGATCGATTATTACGGGCGAGTCCAAAATTCCGGAGGCAGGCGGACGCATTAAACGTGTTTTCCTTGAACCGGATCACGTGGAGCCGTTGCCAGAAGCTGTGGAAGCAATACGCCAGGCGGATGCAATTCTGATCGGCCCAGGCAGTCTTTATACAAGTATCCTTCCTAATCTGCTTGTGCCCAAACTGGCAGAGGCTGTTGTCGAAACGGATGCAGTAAAGATGTTTATCTGTAATGTGATGACACAGCCAGGAGAAACGGATAATTACACGGTGAGCGATCATCTTAAAGCCGTTCATGAGCATATTGGTCATCAGCTCTTTGACTATGTGATTGTTAATAATGGTGACATTCCGCTACAAGTGCAAAATAAGTATGCGGAAAAAGGAGCAAAGCCGGTTGTTCTCGATATGAATGTGCTGAAAAGTTCAGGATATCAGGTTGTCGCCGACACCCTTGTTCTGTTCAAAACCTATCTGCGTCATGATGCTGATAAGCTTAGTCATCATATTTATCAACTGGTTCAAAATTGGATGTTACGGAAGAGGTGAAGTCCCATGTCATTTGCAGCACAGACCAAAAAAGAATTAACAATGATTGAAAGCGAAGCGTGCTGCGAAAAGGCGGAACTTTCAGCCCTCATCCGTATGCTTGGTGCAGTGCAGTTATCGAATAAAAAAGTCATTTTGGATATTTCGACAGAGAATGCTGCGATTGCAAGAAGGGCATACTCTCTGCTTAAAAAGCATTTTCAAGTGCATACGGAATTGTTGGTACGCAAAAAAATGCGGCTGAAAAAGAACAATGTGTACATTGTTCGTGTTCCGACTATGGTTCAGGAGATTTTAAAGGATCTGCACATCGTCTCTGAAGGATTCCTGTTTACTCCTGGCATTAACGCCGAACTTCTGGAGAAGAACTGTTGCAAGCGGGCATATCTTCGCGGTGCGTTTTTGGCGGGCGGATCAGTGAATAATCCAGAGGGCTCTTCGTACCATCTGGAGATTGCCTCCATGTATGAAGAGCATTGTCAGGCACTTGTAGATCTGGCGAATGAATTTCATCTCAATGCCCGGTGTATAGAAAGGAAAAAAGGATTCATCCTATACATTAAGGAAGGCGAGAAAATCATTGAATTGCTTAGCATCATTGGTGCTCATCAGGCCTTGTTCAAGTTTGAAGATGTGCGAATCATGCGGGACATGCGTAACTCGGTGAATCGGATCGTCAATTGCGAGACAGCTAATCTGAACAAAACGATTGGAGCGGCGGTCAGACAAATCGATAATATCCGTTTACTGCAAAAGGAAGTGGGCTTGGAGTCTCTTCCGGATAAGCTGCGTGAAGTGGCCGAGGTAAGGCTTGCTCATCCAGATATCAATCTGAAAGAAGTCGGAGAGTTGCTGAAAGGCACCGTGAGTAAATCAGGTGTGAATCATCGCCTTCGGAAAATTGATGAACTGGCTGAGAAAGTGCGTGCCGAACGTTATAGTTGAAGGTTGAGATGAATTATTTAAGTTTAAGTTTTGTTATGACCTTTCTAGGTCAGTTTAGGTTACTCGTGCGGATGAACAAGATGATTAACTCCCGGTTTTCTGTCTATGTTAGCGAGCCGTGTTTTTTCTTCTAGTGTCCAGCACGGGTTAATGGTATAATGTTGTATAAATATAATTGTGTATTTAATGTCCAGATTTCATAATAGGGGGTAAGTTTCTATGACAAAGCACCCGGTAGTTGTCCGTTTGAAAACGGGTCTCCATGCCAGACCTGCAGCACTGTTCGTTCAGGAAGCGAATAAGTACTCATCTGAAGTGTTCGTCGAAAAGGACGATAAAAAAGTAAACGCTAAAAGTATCATGGGAATTATGAGCCTTGCCATTAGCACAGGTACAGAAATTCAGATCAGTGCAGAGGGCGCGGATGCCGATCAGGCTGTAAACGCTTTAGTTAGTCTGGTAAGCAAGGAAGAGCTGGAGAATCAATAAGATTTAACACCAGTGAACGAATGAAGAAGTCCCGCAAGGGGCTTTTTTGCGTTTCGTATAAAATTGTATATAATCGACACCGTCAAGTGCAACATTATGGAATTTGTCCCGTCTGTTAAGGTATCAAATCGCTTCAAGTTTGAGAAGTTAACATATGAGGAGGTTATTCGTAATGGCTAAACATTGGATGAAACCGTTTGGTGCAGTGCTGATCGCAAGTTCTTTGCTCGTTGGGGGTACAGCTTGGGTTGCACCGGGGAACTATGCATATGCCGCAGAAGTTCAGGGTGTACAGCAAAATGTAATTAATGTGGTAGGTAAAGGTGAAATTCAGGTGAAGCCGGATATCGCTTATCTGTCGATCGGTGTGAACAGCACAGCGGAGACTGCGGCGTCGGCCCAAAAGGCAAATGCGGCTAAAATCCAAAAAGTCACTAATTTGCTGAAAAACACATGGAAGATTAGTGCAGATGATATTCAAACCAGTCAATTCTACGTGCAACCAAACTACACGTATAGTGAAAAAGATGGACAGAAAATTAAAGGTTACACAGCACATCACACGTTGACAGTAACATATCGGGATATGGACAAGATTGGTGAACTTCTGGATGCAGCCTCCCAAGCAGGTGCCAATAATATCGAAAATGTACGCTTCACGGTAGAGAATCCGGAGAAATACGAATCCGAAGTGATTGCTAAGGCAGTAGCTAATGCCGATGTGAAAGCAGGAGCAATTGCTAAAGCGGTTAAACGTCAGCTGGGTACTGTTCTTTCGGTAAGCCAGCCGGATGCTAATGTTCCTGTGTTCTATGCAACAGAATCACTCATGTCCCAAGCGAAGAATGAATCAGATGCAGGTACACAGATTGAAGCAGGTCAGGTGAAAGTAAGCACTGTTCTTAATATCACGTATGAGATGAAGTAGGGGATTTTTGCACATCGCGGGATAAAATATTAAATATTAAGAATTTAAAATAATGACAAAAGCACTGTCCTTCGGGGCCGTGCTTTTTTGTTGCACATGCTGGCTTTGAGGAAGCGAGGGTCAGAAAGTACTTGTGTTACCTGTCTAAGAAATAGTCGAATCATGTCGTTTTTGTAGCATTGTTCGTGACAAAACGTTCATTTTCTGCGATTAATATCGTACGATTTTCATCAACATTGTAACTGGAGCTGTAAACCTTTCCGAATATGGGTTAATTATAATAAAGAGGCAAGCGTATGGCCTATACAATCTAATTCAATTTACATACGCATTAAACCTGATGGGATATTAGAGAGGAGTTTTATAGATGAGAACTTGGAAAAAGTGGACGAGTGCACTATTGGCGGCAGGTGTAATTATGGGGGGCAGCACAGCGTGGGTTGACCAGTCGGTTCAAGCGGCATCGGTATCTTCCAAAGTAATTGCACCAACTGAGGTAACATTGAAATCGGGCGGCAAAACACTGACGCAAAAAGGGCTGCTCCAAGGCGGATCTACATGGGTATCGCTGACAGCGGTCAAAGATGTGGCAGGCGGAACATTGAAATATGATGCCAAAACGAAGTCATATACTGTAACAGCAGCGAGCAATGCGATGACTGTTAGTTTGATGGATGGACAGCCAAACGTGTATATTAACGGTTTTTATCCTCAGGTTGAAGCAAAGTTGATCCAGGGCCGTTTATACATTCCGTTCTCTGCAATGAGAGATTATTTGGGTGTACAGGGTAGCTGGGATGCGAAAACCAAAACACTTACCCTGAGCAAGGTGAAACAAAATAACGTACAAGTGAAATCGACCAAAGCGAAGGTAACCGTTAAAAATGCTGAGGTGAGTGTGCAATATCCGCAAGTGAGTGGACTGGCGAGCAAAGAGGCCGAAGCGGCGATTAACAAAGTGCTCAAAGATGAAGTAGACACCGCTGTTGCTGCGTTCAAAAAACAAACGTCTGAATTCGGTGGAGCAACGGCAAATCGTCCATATGCATTCGAAGCTTCGTATGTGGTGACGTACAATGAGAACGGTGTGTTAGGTCTGATCACTCAACGTTATGAGGACTACGCAGGAGCACATGGCATGACTTACCGAACAGGTCACACGTTTGCGCTTGATACAGGTAAAGAGCTGACACTGGATGATGTGATTGCAAACAGCAAATCCATGCGTGAAACGATCAGCAAAAAGGTTGGCGAGCAACTAAAAGCAAACACAGGATACCTGAGCGGCTACAAGGGATTGAACAAAGACCAGGATTTCTACGTGACGCCAACAGGTGCAGTGGTATTCTTCCAGTTGTATGAGTACACAGCGTATGCGGAAGGTTTCCCTGAAATCAAATTCACGTATAAGGAAATTCTGCCTAAGGGCACAGCGCCGTTTAGCAACGTAATGTCTGACAAGTGAGTTCGTCTCAGGCTAGGTGAAATCAATAAATTAAAGTCAAGAGCACTTATATCGTCCTTTGTGAAAAATAATAAACAAGAAGCCTCCGTCAAAGGATTGATGACGGGGGCTTCTTATTGTTCAGGCAACACACCCGGCTAACGGGTGGTGATATTGCCTGTTTGAAAGAAAAAAGCGCAGGGCATGCTCACCTATATTCTGGTGATGCCCGCGCTGCGCTTAATCTCGTTGTCTCCAGGCTGCTAAAGCTTAGATGCCTTGGGAGCCAACGTTTTGAATTACTTTATCGATGATACCGTAATCGGCTGCTTCAGCAGCACTCATGAAGTAGTCACGATCTGTATCTTTTTCGATACGCTCCAGAGGTTGACCTGTGCGCTCGGAGATGATGCGATTCAAGGTATCACGCATTTTCAGAATGCGGCGTGCACGGATTTCGATGTCCGACGCTTGACCTTGTGCACCACCAAGAGGTTGGTGAATCATGATTTCACTGTTCGGCAACGCAAAACGTTTACCTTTTGCACCGGCATTCAGCAAGAATGCACCCATGGAAGCCGCCATACCTACGCAGATCGTAGATACATCCGGTTTGATGAATTGCATGGTATCGTAGATTGCCATACCCGCTGTGATGGATCCGCCTGGGCTGTTGATGTATAGGTGAATGTCTTTCTCCGGATCTTCCGCTGCCAGGAATAACATCTGTGCCATGATGGCATTCGCTACAACGTCATTCACGTCGCTGCCAAGGAAAATGATACGATCCTTCAGCAATCTGGAATAAATATCATAGGCGCGCTCACCCCGGTTGCTCTGTTCAACGACCATTGGAATATAACTCACGTGAAAAACCTCCTCGGAAATGTAAATGTTAAATGGTGTTTATATTTAAACTGTTACCGTATTAACCACATCATAAACAATCTCAAACAAAAAGTCAAAGAAAGTCAAACTAACTTTGAAAAAAAAGAAACCTTTTCGGTTTCGTTGGTTAAATGCATTATGAGCTGTTAAAAATGAAGTGGCGCGCCCGCCAAGAATCGAACTTGGATCTCAGGCTTCGGAGGCCTACGTCATATCCATTGGACCACGGGCGCACATCATGTGACAGCAATAATGATTATAGCTTATGCACTGGTGAATTGCAAGCAGTTGCTGTGGGTGGAAATGATGCTAGTTTTCCTTAGGATGAAAGGATTTACGTTATCTTCCATGAATGGGCCGTGCTCTTCTACAGATGGTTTGAATTGTTGCGGAAATGATCATGATGAAGAAGAATGGATAAAGCTTGTATTTCAGTACATGCTATAAGAGGTTTTGGACATGCCCTATGAAAATGAATCACAGCAAGATATAGATGTTATGTAGGGGTTTCTTCTATATATGGTGTGAGACTCTCATTTCCTTATCTCGATGTACAGAGGTTGTGAAAATAGGCGCGTACAAACGCCTGCTACCTTGTCGAAATAAGCAATCGAAACACTTGCATCTCGCGTCAGTTTTAGGTAGAATAAACGTGGGACTTAAAAAGTTAACCCGGGACATTTTGAGGCCATGATAGAAGCTTGGATGGAACAAGAAGCTTGCGGGAGTGGAAAGCATGCGAACGATCTTAGAAGTGCAAAAGCAGCTTCTGCCCGATCTCATGGATGTTTTGAAAAAGCGGTATACGATTCTGCACCAAATTATGTTATCGGATGTGATTGGGCGGAGAACGTTAGCGAATTCCATGCAGATGACCGAGCGGGTTCTGAGAGCTGAGACCGATCTGTTAAAGGCTCAGGGACTTATCGAAATTGACAGTGCGGGGATGAAGATCAGCGAGGCGGGTTACAATCTGCTGCAGCAGTTAGAACCTGTCGCGAAAGAGCTGTTTGGATTATCCGAGCTGGAAGAACGAATCAAGCAAGCCTACGGTCTGCAAAAGGTAGTTGTAGTTCCTGGCGATTCGGATATATCTCCTTTTGCCAAGAGGGAACTTGGAAGAGCCGGAGCGAAGGCTCTCGGCAGTATTATGAATGATAACGACGTTGTTGCCGTTACAGGCGGATCAACAACGGCAGGTGTTGCAGAACAACTCACACCACCTACTTCGCTGAAGGGTGTCTGGTTTGTACCAGCACGAGGCGGATTGGGAGAAAGCCTGGAAATACAGGCGAATACGATTGCATCCACCATGGCAAAACGGGCAGGGGCTCAGTACAAACTCCTGCATGTACCGGATTTGCTTAGTGACCATGCCTATGAATCGCTGATCCAGGACCCGGGTGTTCAGGAGATTTTACAGCTGATCAGGCAATCACGCATCGTTATCCATGGCATTGGTGATGCTGTGGAGATGGCGAAGAGACGCAAGCTTGCACCGGAGATCATCGACGAACTTCAGGAGCAAGGGGCCGTATCGGAGTCTTTCGGGTATTACTTCAATGGTCAGGGTGAGGTGGTACATACCATGCTTACACTGGGTATGCGGCTTCAGGATATTGAACGCACCGATGTTGTCATTGGTATTGCGGGCGGCAAAAGCAAGGCAGCTGCCATTCATTCCGTGCTGCGGTTCGGGCAGGAAGATATTCTGATTATTGATGAGGCTGCGGCTGAAGTCATCGTTGCGGAAATGGAATAACATCGTTACCAGAGATGAAATGGTTTATTTTTAAACTTAACTCTTGTTGTCTTGACGGACTTCACCGTCTGTCTTGAATATATAGTTTCATAAAAAACTAATCAAAACTTGGGAGGAACTTACTCATGATTAAAGTAGGTATTAACGGTTTTGGACGTATTGGTCGTTTGGCATTCCGCCGTATTCAAAATGTAGAGGGCATTGAAGTTGTAGCAATCAACGACTTGACTGACGCTAAAATGCTGGCTCATTTGCTCAAATATGATACAACTCAAGGTCGCTTCGATGGCGATGTTGAAGTACATGATGGTTTCTTCAAAGTAAACGGCAAAGAAGTTAAAGTACTTGCTAACCGTAACCCTGAAGAACTGCCTTGGGGAGACCTGGGTGTAGACATCGTTCTGGAATGTACTGGTTTCTTCACAACGAAAGAAGCAGCTGAGAAACACTTGAAAGGTGGAGCTAAGAAAGTTGTTATCTCCGCACCAGCTACTGGCGACATGAAAACCATCGTTTACAACGTAAACCATGAAATTCTCGACGGTACTGAAACTGTAATCTCCGGCGCATCTTGCACAACAAACTGCCTGGCACCTATGGCAAAAACACTGCAAGACAAATTCGGAATCGTTCAAGGTTTGATGACTACAATTCACGCTTACACTGGCGACCAAAACACGTTGGATGCTCCACACCCTAAAGGTGACTTCCGTCGTGCTCGCGCAGCAGCTGAAAACATCATCCCTAACACAACTGGTGCTGCTAAAGCAATCGGTCTGGTTATCCCTGAACTGCAAGGTAAATTGGATGGTGCGGCTCAACGTGTACCAGTAGCTACTGGTTCCCTGACTGAGCTTGTAACTGTTCTGGGCAAAAAAGTTACTGCTGAAGAAGTTAACGCAGTAATGAAAGAAGCTTCCGACCCACAAACTTTCGGATACACTGAAGACGAAATCGTATCTTCCGATATCCAAGGAATCACTTTCGGTTCCCTGTTTGATGCAACTCAAACTAAAGTTCTGACTGTTGGCGACCAACAACTGGTTAAAACTGTAGCTTGGTATGACAACGAAATGTCCTACACAGCTCAATTGGTTCGCACATTGGAGCACTTTGCAAAAATGATCAAGTAATATCTGTAATAACATAGAGCGGAAACAGATTGTTATTGTTTCCGCTCTTTATATATGGATATTTAGTAAATTTCTCATGAACACCAGGACTGACAAGGGATTCAGCTCTTGAAAGGTTCACCAAATACATGGGTGCGGAGGAAATAGAGATGAACAAAAAAAGTGTACGTGATATCGAATTGAATGGTAAACGGGTATTCGTCCGTGTAGATTTCAATGTGCCGCTCGAAGATGGTAAAATTACAGATGACAAGCGTATTCGTGCAACACTGCCTACGATCAACTTCCTGATCGAAAAAGGTGCAAAAGTGATCTTGGCGAGCCACATGGGACGTCCAAAAGGTGAAGTTGTAGAATCCATGCGTTTGACGCCAGCAGCGGAGCGTTTGTCTGAATTGCTGGGTAAACCGGTTACTAAAGCGGATGATTCCGTTGGCGAAGCGGTTAAAGCTCAAGTCGCAGCATTGAACGATGGCGACGTATTGTTGCTTGAAAACGTTCGTTTCCACGCAGGCGAAGAGAAAAACGATCCGGAACTGGCAAAACAATTTGCTGAACTGGCTGATGTATTCGTTAACGATGCATTCGGCGCAGCTCACAGAGCACATGCTTCGACAGAAGGAATCGCTCACTTGCTTCCAGCAGTGTCCGGTTTGTTGATGGAAAAAGAGCTTGATGTGTTGGGTAAAGCTATTTCCAACCCTGAGCGTCCTTTCACAGCAATCATCGGTGGTTCCAAAGTAAAAGACAAAATCGATGTGATCGACAACCTGCTGAACATTGCAGACAACGTAATCATCGGTGGTGGTTTGTCTTACACATTCATGAAGGCTCAAGGCCACGAAGTAGGTCAATCCCTGCTGGATGAGTCCAAATTGGATGTAGCACTGGGCTTTATCGAAAAAGCAAAAAAACTGGGCAAAAACTTCTACCTGCCAGTGGATATCGTAATCTCTGACGACTTTAGTGCGAACGCAAACACAAAAATCGTTGAAGTTGGCGACATTCCTGCAGATTGGGAAGGTATCGACATCGGTCCTAAAACACGTGAGATCTACGCTGACGTAGTTAAAAACTCCAAACTGGTTGTATGGAACGGACCTATGGGCGTATTTGAAATCGAGCCATTCTCCCACGGTACTCGTGCAGTGGCAGAAGCTTGCGCTACAACATCTGCATACACCGTAATCGGTGGTGGTGACTCTGCAGCAGCAGCTGAGAAGTTCAAATTGGCTGACAAAATGGACCACATCTCTACAGGTGGCGGTGCATCGCTCGAGTTCATGGAAGGCAAAGTGCTTCCAGGCGTAGTTGCATTGAACGACAAGTAAGCTTTAAGCTATAGCATGAAGGAGTTGAGACCAATGAGAACACCAATTATCGCGGGTAACTGGAAAATGTTCAAAACGGTTTCCGAATCCAATGACTTCATTCAGGAAGTTAAAGGAAAAGCGGAAGTCGCAGGCGTAGAAACAGTAATCTGCGCACCTTTTACAAACCTGCCATCCCTGGTAGAAGCTGTGAAAGGCACTAACATCAAAATCGGTGCACAAAATCTTCACTTTGAAGACAACGGCGCATTCACTGGTGAAATCAGCGGGATCATGCTGAAGGAACTGGGTGTTGATTACGTGATTATCGGTCACTCGGAGCGCCGTCAGTATTTTGCGGAAACCGATGAGACTGTCAATAAAAAGTTGCATGCAGCATTCCGTCATGGATTGACTCCAATCTTCTGCCTTGGTGAAACGCTTGAAGAGCGCGAAGCAAACCAAACAAAAGACGTATGCAAAGTGCAAACCGAAGCGGCTTTCGCTGGTCTGACTGCAGAGCAAGCGGCACAAGTCGTTATCGCTTATGAGCCAATCTGGGCGATTGGTACAGGCAAATCCTCCACATCTCAAGATGCGAATGAAGTTATTGCTTACATCCGTACATTGGTGAAGGATCTGTACAACGAGCAGGTTGCAGATGCAGTTCGTATTCAATACGGCGGCAGCGTGAAACCGGAAAACGTAACAGAATACCTCGGACAAAGCGACATCGACGGCGCACTTGTTGGCGGTGCCAGCTTGCAGCCGGCTTCGTTCATCGCGCTTGTTGAGGGGGCGAAGTAAGATGACAGCTCCAAAACCTGTAGCACTGATCATTATGGATGGCTTCGGTCTGCGTAACACGGTGGAAGGCAATGCGGTAGCGCAAGCCAAAAAACCGAACTATGACCGTTATATGAGCCAGTTCCCACATACAACTTTGACTGCGTGCGGTGAGGCTGTAGGTTTGCCAGAAGGCCAAATGGGGAACTCCGAGGTAGGTCACTTGAACATTGGTGCCGGCCGGATCGTATATCAGGATTTGACCCGTATCTCCAAATCGATTCGTGACGGCGAGTTCTACGACAATGAAACACTTGTCAAAGCGGTGCGCGAAGCGAAACAGAACGGTAAAAAGCTTCATCTCTACGGCTTGTTGTCCGATGGTGGCGTACATAGTCACATCGACCACTTGTTCGCGATGCTGGATCTGGCCAAAAAAGAAGAAATGAATGAAGTATATATTCATGCCTTCCTGGATGGCCGTGACGTTATGCCGGACAGCGGTAAAGACTTCATGCAGAAGCTGATCGCTAAGATTGATGAAGTGGGTGTAGGTAAAATCGCAACGGTTCAAGGCCGCTATTATGCTATGGACCGTGACAAACGCTGGGAGCGTGTGGAGAAATCCTACCGCGCTATCGTTTACGGCGATGGACCGAAATACACTGATCCACTCAAAGCGGTTGAAGAATCGTATGAGAAATCCGTATTTGACGAGTTCGTTGAACCAACGGTTATCGTTCAAGCGGATGGTGAGCCGGTAGGTCTGGTAGAGAGTGGCGATTCCGTTATCTTCCTGAACTTCCGTCCTGACCGTGCAATCCAGTTGTCGCAAGTATTCACGAACTCCGATTTCCGCGGTTTCGATCGTGGGCCGAAGTTCCCTGTAGGCTTGCACTTTGTGTGCCTGACGTTGTTCAGCGAAACGGTTGAAGGTTATGTGGCTTACTCGCCTAAAAACCTCGACAATACGCTGGGTGAAGTGCTGGTACAGAACAACAAAAAACAACTGCGTATTGCAGAAACGGAGAAATACCCGCACGTAACCTTCTTCTTCAGCGGCGGCCGTGATGTAGAGCTTCCGGGCGAAACTCGCGTGCTGATTAACTCACCTAAGGTGGCAACGTATGACCTGCAACCAGAGATGAGCGCTTATGAAGTAGCCGATGCAGCAGTCCGTGAGATTGAAGCGGATAAACATGACGCAATTATCCTGAACTTTGCTAACCCTGACATGGTTGGACACTCCGGCATGCTGGAGCCAACGATCAAAGCGGTTGAAGTGACGGATGAGTGCATGGGTCGCGTTGTAGACGCGGTACTTGCCAAAGGCGGCGTGGTGCTGATCACTGCGGATCATGGTAACGCGGATATGGTGTTTGATGAGCAAGGACGTCCGTTCACAGCTCATACCACGAACCCGGTTCCATTTATCGTGACTGATTCCAATGTAACGCTTCGTGAAGGTGGAATATTGGCCGATATCGCGCCAACGATTCTTGACCTGATGCAATTGCCACAACCGGAAGAAATGACGGGAACATCCGTTATTGCTACCCGTAAGTAATTCGTTTTAATAGGTTGTCGAATAAGACAGAGTGGAACCTGGAACGAAGCGGGCAGAACCGATCTGAAGAAGCGTTAGCGTTCGCCTTTATCACAGGATTCCAACTTATGAAAATAAGTTCAAAGGAATCAGGGGATAACAGCGATCGGAAGATGGTACTGCATGCGGAGTGGCTTGGTGAAACTCACCTATTCTGAACGTATTAAAATAAATTCCAAATTAAAAGGAGATTATCACTCATGACTATTATTTCTGACGTGTACGCTCGCGAAGTCCTCGACTCCCGCGGTAACCCTACAGTTGAAGTTGAAGTATACCTGGAGTCCGGCGCAATCGGACGCGCAATCGTTCCATCTGGTGCATCCACTGGTGCCCACGAAGCAGTTGAGCTTCGCGATGGTGACAAATCCCGTTACCTCGGTAAAGGCGTTCTGCAAGCTGTTAAAAACGTAAATGAAATCATCGCTCCAGAAGTTATCGGCATGGATGCGTTGGATCAACTGGGTATCGACAAATTGATGATCGCTTTGGATGGTACGCCAAACAAAGGTAAATTGGGCGCAAACGCAATCCTGGCAGTATCCATGGCTGTAGCTCGCGCTGCTGCTGACGCTCTGGAATTGCCACTGTATGTTTACCTGGGCGGATTCAACGCGAAAGCATTGCCAGTACCAATGATGAACATCATCAACGGTGGTGAGCACGCGGACAACAACATCGACGTACAAGAGTTCATGGTATTGCCAGTTGGCGCACCAAGCTTCAAAGAAGCTCTTCGCGTAGGCGCAGAGATCTTCCACAACCTGAAATCCGTATTGAGCTCCAAAGGTTTGAACACAGCTGTAGGTGACGAAGGTGGTTTCGCACCAAACCTGGGTTCTAACGAAGAAGCAATCACTACAATCATCGAAGCAATCGAAAAAGCTGGTTACAAACCAGGTGTTGACGTATTCTTGGGTATGGACGTTGCTTCCACTGAGTTCTACAAAGATGGTAAATACACTTTGGCTGGTGAAGGTAAATCTTACACATCCGCTGAGTATGTTGACCTTCTGGCTTCATGGGTTGAGAAATACCCAATCATCACGATTGAAGACGGTATGTCCGAAGATGACTGGGATGGTTGGAAATTGCTCACTGAAAAATTGGGTGACAAAGTACAACTCGTTGGTGACGACTTGTTCGTAACGAACACAGAGCGTCTTGCTAGAGGTATCGAGCAAGGTATCGGTAACTCCATCCTGATCAAAGTAAACCAAATCGGTACATTGACTGAAACATTCGATGCAATCGAAATGGCTAAACGTGCAGGATACACAGCTGTTATCTCCCACCGTTCCGGTGAGTCCGAAGACAGCACAATCGCTGACATCGCTGTTGCAACAAACGCGGGTCAAATCAAAACGGGTGCTCCTTCCCGTACAGACCGTATCGCAAAATACAACCAATTGCTTCGCATCGAAGATCAATTGGATGAGCTTGCTCAATACAATGGTCTTAAAGGATTCTACAACCTCAAAAAATAAGCTGTGCATACAGCTTTTCGGGCAAGCCGGGTAACCGGCTTGTCTTTTTTTATGATCATATATGGTGCTGTACAGTTTGGATGTATTAGATATATGAATACTTGGTGTCCAATTTTGAAATTTAAGGGAAATAGGGTGCGGTGTACTACTTGTATCACGCCTATAGCTATGCTACAATTAAAGTAACTGTTTTTATGGTCAGATGTTATGCCCACATGGGTAGGAGGTGGAAAGAATGGATATTGCTTTGAAATTGCTGCTCGTTGTTTTCTCGATCGGTCTAATCACTGTAGTATTGCTGCAGCACGGGAAAAGCGCTGGTTTGGCGGGTGCCATCTCCGGTGGTGCGGAACATCTTTTCGGTAAAACGAAAGCGCGCGGATTGGATCTTTTCTTGCAACGTGCAACGGTGGTACTGGGTGCAGGATTTATGATCTTGGCTGTTATTGTTACGATCGTTTCGAAGTAACTTACAGTTACAGCAAGAAACCGAATAGCTGAAGCCAATGGCTTAACGGATAAACCTTCGTTTCGTGCAGAAACGGAGGTTTTTTAATAGAATTTTATTCATCCAAAGTTTACCAGTGTTTAAAACCGTTCTGCTACTAAAATCCTTCATGTACCTGATGGTACTTGGTATGTATTTACTTCTGTTTAAATCCCCCTTCTATATATCTGTGTGTATCCCGAGTAAAGCTGGCATATCTGTAGTGATCTGTCTTGTGTATCTTAATTACATTTACTTTTATTGTAGTTTGCTTTAGAAAAAGCTGATCCAGATTAGATCGGGTATATCAGTTGCTGCATAAACTGTCTGAAAGAGAACATTCATGTGGCTGATTGCCAGCGATTACAGACTAAGATGCTTTTTTGTGAAGCTTACGGATGGGCTGGATTGAATTCGTGTATACTAGGGTATGAGATAGTAAGGGCGCGGTAATTATCGCATTTTACTACATGGTGACTACAACGTACCTGCATGAATACGGCACAAATTCCGATACATAAAGAGATGAAATCAGACTATACTCTTACGTTTCCCGAGGTGAAAACTAATGATAACCGAACAACAATTGCTTGACTTCATGCGGGAGACCGCTTATAAACCGATGACCTATCAGGAGTTGGAACAGCACTTTCAGATTGAGGATGCTGCTGATTTCAGAGCCTTTTTGATTATGTTAAATACGCTGGAGGAATCCGGCCAAATTTTGCTGACCAGTAACAATCGCTATGGGATGCCAGAGCGTATGAATCTGGTGCGAGGACGTCTACAGGCACATGCGAAAGGTTTCGCCTTTTTGATTCCAGAGGATCGCGAGCACCCGGATGTATATATCCATGCGAATGATATGAAAAGTGCAATGAATGGCGACATCGTACTCGTTAAAGTGACGTCCCAAGGACCGTCCGGTGGACGGCTGGAGGGTGAAATTGTACGGATTGTGACGCGTGCGATTACACAGGTAGTGGGTGTTTTTCAGAGCCACGAAGTGTACGGATTTGTAATTCCGGATGATAAACGGATTAATCGTGATATTTTCATTCCACGTACGAATTTTGCTGGTGCAGTAGATGGTCAGAAGGTTGTTGCCAAGATTGTCAGTTACCCAGAAGGCCGTGCAGCCGCTGAGGGTGAAATTATTGAGATTCTGGGTCACAAGGATGAGCCGGGTATTGATATTTTATCGGTCATTCGCAAGCATCAGCTGCCTGAAGCTTTCCCGGATGAAGTGATGCAAGAAGCGGAAAAAGCACCGGATTCCATCACAGATGAAGAGATTATCCAGCAAGGACGTCGCGACTTGCGTGGTCTGAACATCGTAACGATTGATGGTGAGGATGCGAAAGATCTGGATGATGCGGTTAACGTGGAAAAACTACCGAACGGCAACTACCGTCTGGGCGTGCATATTGCCGATGTAGGTTACTATGTGCGTGAGAACTCCAAACTGGATCAGGAAGCATATAATCGCGGATGCAGTGTGTATCTCGTTGACCGGGTTATTCCGATGCTGCCACAACGTCTGTCGAACGGAATCTGTAGTTTGCACCCACAGGTGGATCGTCTGACGTTGTCTTGTGAGATGGAATTCAACGACCAGATGAAGGTTGTGAAACATGACATTTTCACAAGTGTCATTAAGACGAAGGAACGTATGACTTATACGAACGTACGCAAAATCCTTGAAGGCGAAGAGCCGGAGTTGCTTGAACGTTATAAAGACTTGGTGGATGATTTCCACCTGATGCAAGAGATTGCCTTGAAGCTACGTGCGATGCGTATGCGCCGCGGGGCGGTTGACTTTGATTTTGAAGAGTCCAAAATCATTGTAGATGAGAACTGCAAACCGGTCGATATCGTGAAACGGGAGCGTTCCATTGCAGAACAAATCATTGAAGAGTTCATGCTTGCAGCCAATGAGACTGTAGCAGAGCATTTCCACTGGCTCAAAGTGCCGTTCATCTATCGTGTGCATGAAGACCCAGATCAGGAAAAACTGCAAAATTTCCTCGCCTTTGCGGCGAATTTTGGACACCAAGTCAAAGGACGTGGCAACGCCATTCATCCAAGAGCGCTTCAATCGCTGCTGGAGGATATTAACGGTACGAAAGAACAGACGGTCATTAGCACGATGATGCTACGTTCCATGAAACAGGCGAAATATGATTCGGAAATGTCAGGTCACTTTGGTCTGGCTGCTGAATTCTATAGTCACTTTACATCACCGATTCGTCGTTATCCCGATCTGGTTATTCACCGGGTCATTCGTGAAGTGATTGAGAACAAAGGAGCTTTACCTGAGAACCGTCAGGAGTATTTGGCAAGCCGGATGTCAGATATCGCGCAACAGTCTTCGGAACGTGAGCGTGTGGCAGTTGAGGCTGAGCGGGATACCGAAAAAATGAAAAAAGCTGAGTATATGCTCGACAAGGTTGGCGAAGAATTCGATGGCATGATCAGCAGTGTAACCAGCTTCGGTATGTTTATTGAGCTGGAGAACACTGTAGAAGGTTTGATTCGCCTCAGCGCGCTGACAGATGACTATTACCATTTTGATGACCAACATATGGCATTGATTGGGGAGCGTACCTCGAAAGTATTCCGTATCGGTGACGAAGTGAAAATTCGTGTGGCACGTGTGAGCATGGAAGAGTATACGATTGATTTTGAGATGGTCGATATGAAACCTCGCAGAGAACGTGATGGCGGCTTTGACCGTGGGGGTCGCGGTGGTAAAGGTGGTCGTCCGGCAAGCGGCGGTGGACGAGGCGGAGCTAAAGGCGGCTTCGGTGGAGGCCGTGGCGGCAAAGGCGGTAGCGCTGGTGCAGGCGGTAAACGTGATCGCGGTGGCCGATCGGCGGAAGAGAGTGGCAAAGGTGCTCGCGGTGGGCGTGGCGGAGCGTCCAATGCCGGAGCAAATGCAGGCTCATCAGCGGGTGGGTTTGCTGGTAAAGGCAGCAGCAGACCGAAAGGTGAGCGTCGTGCGAGTGAAGCTGGATCGGGTGCTTCGAGCAGCCGTGGCAAAGGTGCGGTGAGCTTTGGTTTCGGCTCGGGTAAAGGCGGATATAGCTCAGCCCCAGCGGGTCAGGATAGTGGATCAGGTGAACGTAGCCAAGGAAGTAGCCTGAACGGTAGCAGCCGCGGAGAAGGAAGCTTCAAATCAGGCAAGGGTGGCGGCAGCGGTAAAGGTGGCAAAGGCGGAGGTAAGCGTAAGAATACATCGCCTAGCGGTATTTTCATCGGGGAAAATGCTACACCGGGTGGCGCCCAAGAAGGTGGAGCACCACGTCGCAAACGCAAGAAAAACAAAGGCGGAGCTGGGAGCGGGACAGCGGCTTTTGTTCGGAAGAAAAAGAAGTGAGTGAGAAGCCAGAAACGCCCTAACACGCGAAATAATACTCATGACGGAAATTGATGGAGGCGAATGTGTACCTTGGTCTTTAAACCATCGATGTGAGATGCTGTTTCGCGCCAGCTGAAAAGGGTAATGAGAGGGGCGGCTGAGGCCGCCTCTTTCTTGATTTTAACAGCTGTCCTTGCTACAATTAAAGTCTGGCACAGGTGTTGTGGTGCAACATGAATGCTATGCTGATTCAGCATGGTACGGGATAATTTTACGAAGAAGGAGTGAGGACATGGGCAAGAATGATGGGCAGAATAAAGTGCTTGCACAGAACAAAAAGGCTTCCCATGACTACTTCATTGAAGATACGTATGAAGCGGGCATGGTGCTGACCGGCACGGAGATCAAGTCGATTCGTAATGGTCGTGCGAACATCGGAGACTCATTTGCAACGATTCGTAACGGTGAGATTCATATTCACAATATGCATATTAGTCCTTTTGAACAAGGCAACCGGCATAATCCGCTCGATCCAACACGTACACGTAAATTGTTAATGCATAAGGTGCAAATTCATAAGCTACTTGGGTTGTCCAAGCAGGATGGATACAGCATTGTGCCGCTGAAAATTTATATTCGTAATGGCTACGCGAAGCTGCTACTTGGCTTGGGTAAAGGTAAGAAGCAGTATGATAAACGTGACACTGCCGCGAAGCGGGATGCTCAACGTGACATCCAACGTGCACTGCGCGAGAAGCAAAAGGTTGCGCGTTAAGAGGGAATTAGGTTTCGCTAACGTTCATTTGCGTTCATTCGCAATGGTGTAGGGATGAAAGCTGCTTACGGCCCAGCTCGTCGATGGCGGAGTATATTGAAAAAGTCTTGCAGTTTGCCTATGTATGGGTGAGTGTGAGGCTTTTTTATTATGTAGGTTGCGTAAGTTTGCTTGAGGATGGGTAAATTAATAAAACCGACGGTTGTAGCTGGGTAAACTTTACTTCCGATGAGTCACGCGGTATAATATGTAGACGATTGAGCCTGATGGCAGGGTTAGTTGGCTAGTTTGGATAACCTTTCATCTGCGCTCAGTACACTGGATTGCTTTCCAGCAATCTGCACTATATCGGTGATTCGTGCTGTGATATGATTATTCATGTAGCAGACAGGAATGCCGAGTATGTAAGAAACATCTTTTCACCTTGGAGGGATTAGATGTGCAGCACCTTTGCTCCGTATTCACGGATTAATCCTGGAGCCCTTCTTATATGAGGGGGCGTTTATGGATTCGACGGGGATAGTTCGAGCATGGGTAGCGGGTAGTGGGGACGCGTCCGCTTCATCAACGCTAAAGCCTATTAAACGGCAAACAACAAACAAACTACGCTTTCGCAGCCTAAGAAACTGTGTGCGTGCTTCTACCCTGCATCGCCCATGTGACAGGACTAGGGGCTAACAAGTAGTGGGATACGCTGTCACATCTCCGCCTGGGGTGTGCTGAAGAAGACAATCAGGCTGACCCAACGTATAGCCGGTTACGGGGCGATACTCGGGTGACATCAAAACTGTGACTACACCCGTAGAAGCTTATGTGTCGTTATCTTCGGACAGGGGTTCGACTCCCCTCGCCTCCATTAGCAGTGTCAGCGACGGCCACCATTTGGTGGCCGTTTTTGTATATCAATCTATTATTCTGGTAATACTAATCACTATATTAATAGATTTGGAGTGAGGACATTGACCTTAATGAATATTAAGAAGGAAAACCATATACACATTTCAGATTATAAGAATTTAGTTAGAGAAATAGTCAAGGGAGGATCATTATTCTCGTTATTCAAATTTCAAACTGAATTGATACGAAAGTTAACTACTGATAATGGAACAGACTTTACACAGCAGAGAATTGTTGACTTTTTGAATATATTAAAAGAAGTAGCTGATGAATGCTTGTTATGCAATAAGTGCAATAAAACATATAAATTTAGGATTTGCACTGGACTAAGTTATAAAAATGACAATGCAATTGAGTTAACTTGTGAAGGGTGTGGCGATTGTTACACTCATTCTGAGGAGCGAAGTCATTTCACCTATTTTAACATTGAAGCATGGAGAGAAGTTGATAATTTAAGGAAGAAATCTAGGGGATTCACTATAAGTTATCGACTTAGTAGTTCACCTGAGAGGGCACTTCTTTTAATAAATGATAATAAAGAGATACGTCCTGAAATATGGATTAATGGCCATCGAGTTTTTCAAGCAGAGGAAGTGAAAAATTATTGGAATTACTCAAAAGAACTAATTAAAAAATGGAAAAAGAATGAGGAAATGCAAGCGAAATTTACACGAAAAGAGAATACAACGATTTATGAATTAGATGAAAGAAAAAATGGATAACTATTTTAGCTTTAATACCATCAACCAGTGTTCTGGTTGGTGGTTTTTCTGTTTATGATATAATAAGCATAAATCTAGATTGGGGGACTCCAGATGTTTGAAACTCGAGAACAGCTCCAAGAAATCTTAAAAAAAGCCAATCAACATGCACGGAAACAAGCTAAAGAATCAGGTGCCTCTATTTATTATATAAAGAACAACAAACGCGTTCGTGAGGATGCTGAAGGCAATAAATTCGAAATTATATTTGATGCTGCTGGGAAACGCCAGGAGTTTGAGTATCATGAGTGAGACCAGACCAGTCATGAATGTGTTTGCTGGAACCAATGGAGCAGGGAAAAGTACACTCAGCATGCAAATGAGAGAGTGGCTTGGTGAACTGGTTGATCCGGATCAAATTGCAAGAGAGTTGAAGCCAGAGAATCCGCGTAGTGCTGACCTGTCTGCTGGCAGGGAAGCTGTAAAAAGAATCCGATCTCTCATTAAAAGTGGTAAAAACTTCGCTATTGAAACGACATTGTCTGGATCGTTTGTTTTAAAACACATGCAAATTGCAAAAGAAAACAATTATGAAATTGTTGTTTACTATATCGGCCTCGAGGACGTTCAAATGCATATAGATCGTGTTGCCTCTCGCGTTGAACAAGGTGGACATTGGATTGCAGAAGAAGACATCCGTTATCGATATGTTCAATCATTGAAGAACCTTAAACCGGCTCTAGCCATCGCAGATCAGGTTATCATCATTGATAATACATACGAGCCTTTAATTGTTGCAGAAATCATACAGAGTAATTTGATCTATTGTGTTGAGTCCGTACCTGCTTGGGCTAATCCTGTTCTTATTGGTTACTGATACTCGGGTGACATCAAAACTGTGACTACACCCGTAGAAGCTTATGTGTCGTTATCTTCGGACAGGGTTCTACTCCCCTCGCCTCCATTAGCAGTATTAGAAAAAGCACCCAAGAGGGTGCTTTTTTTTCTGGTGATTTTAAAAGGGGATACTATCTTCTTCTCTAAAAACATGTAAATGACACGATGCTTCTTAGATCGACTCCGGTAAACACCCATCTTCGACCGGTCCATCTAAAACCTGCAACGGATGTACGCCCTACAAAGGTTGGGAAGAACCAGAACGCGTTCCCATTTCTTAGCCATACATATGTGTTGCGGAACAAACAACCGGCAATAGCTCCGGGGTCGATGGCGAATGTTGTAGCAGCGGGTTGCGGTGGTGTGAATTGTGGAGGAGGAGAGGATGGTGGCTGCTGTGTTCCTTGTGGTCCTTGCGGCGGCATGAATGCCATAAGATTTCACTCCTTAATGATAGGATTGGGATTGGGTCAGGCCTATAATAATGAAATGGCAAGTAAATTGAATAGCACTAGGGGTAATACGACATCATTTTGAAAACCGGGCACAAAGCCTCGATTAGTCATAGGGCTTGGTAGTTTTAAGTATAAAATTCCCCTTTCGCAGTAGATGAGTAACCCTTCAAAAACATCGCCATCTGCTGTCTCTACCCGAACAAGTGCGTTAACATGGTTTTTACATATATTTGTTACATGGTCTTGAATGGATTTTAAGTTATTCATAGTGGTTGGATCCATTCGAAACAATGTTTGTTCTTGTTGCCCCTGCAGTTGCAAGTTCATGGTCATGACCTCCAATTTAAATTCGTTCATTTTCTGCATTCTATGCAGAAGCCTATAGGGGAGTGACGGTCTATGCTGCCATTTCGACAAAAGGAATAATAACAGTAGTTTGCCTAACAGATATCAAAACTCTAGCAAAAAGTCATAAAACAACTCATTGGCGTGAGAAAAAACGTTCACAAAGATGACAAATTACAACTTTTTATGGTATAATGTGAGAAAAAAACATAAAGATTTCTATATAAAAGGGGGATAGGGGGTAAGTGTCTCGGTACAATTTGATAGATAGGCAGTGAAGTAAAATTGAATGGAGTGAATGACAGATGAACTTGAAAAAGTTATCGTTAGTGTGGGGTAACAGCCTGGATAAGTTGTTGCTACTACTCGCCTCTATCCTTGTAACTGCGAAATCTTCTGAATCTCATGACGTATATGGTATGAATCATTCTATAGGGCGGAACAAAGTGAGTATTGGAAGCAACCATTTAAATTGTTGCCCATCCTCGCTTCATGGCCTATGACAATAGATGTGCAACAGATGTCGTTGCAGATGGAAAAAAAAGTCGTCAAAATTATCATGAACTATGATTCCATTATATTTGGCCTTAAGCATATTATTGAACAATTTGAATTTATTGAGGATGTAGTAATCAGCAATGGATTAGAAACAGATGCCGTTGAACGGATAAAGCCTGATATTTTGCTATTGCAAGATTCGATTGCTTATCGGCATGCCTCCAAACTGGCAAAGTGGAAAAGCAATGGAATTGTCGATCATATTATCGTTTTATATGATAAAGATAGTGAGTTGAAGGTGGATCAATTATGGAAATGTCAGATTGTTAGCTACGTACCACTTTATTCAGATGCCAAACAACTCCTGATTGCATTTGAAGGGCAATTGAGTGGTTTTTCTATTATGCCTGCTCATATTGCCGAGCACATTGAATTAAGACAGTTATCGCAGAAATCAATGCCCAAACTTACTCAAAACGAACAACGAGTACTGAAGCTAGTGGCAGCGGGGCAGACAAATACAGAGATAGCACAAACCATACATTTAAGTGTCCGTACGGTAGAGACACATCTGAACAAAATATACCGAAAGCTTGACGTACGTAATCGAGCAGAAGCCGTTTGCAAATACTTTCAAACTGCTTCACTTTAATTCATAATATTAACCGAAATCTGAGACATGAACTGTCTTGGTTTTCGGCTTTTTTTGTTCGCAGATTCGACCATAAGGAAAACCACATGGATAATTACAAGGATAACCACATGGGAAAATGTGGTATTTACGGATGGGCGATAAAACCATTTTAGAATAACATAAATGTAACAGGATGCTGCTGATAGCAATGGTTAGATCGATGAAAGGAGGTGACAATCTATGAAGGCATTGGAAATGATAGGTGAGATTAATGAACAAGAATTGATGGAATTGTCGGGTGCCACAGAAGTACAAGTTGCTTCTTCTTGGCCTTGCGCCATTGTACCACCAGTAGTCATTTGGACGATCACAGATTCTGCTAATTCTTGCCCGACAACATCATGTTCTTCAAGATGCTAATGGTATTGATTTAAAAAGGAAGGTGGGGATATCAGATGGTTACTTTTCATTCGGGTCATCCATATATGAAGGGCTCATATGTATCGGAGCGAATTCCGGCTGGAGATACTCATCTCCGTCTGAAAGATCGTTCAGACACGCTTTTATCATGGATGGGACAATCCAAAGCAACCGAGCAGGAATTCGCAACCAGGTTACAGTTGAAAGGCTTGAACCTTGACGAATTCAACCACTTGCTCGCTAACAAAGATATCCCCGCCACCTTACAAACGGGGTGGATGGGTGATCTTGATCGGATCTTAAACCAAACACCAGACTCATGGTTGACTGAGCATTTACATATGGGAATCGGTGTCGTCGTCATTCCATTTCTATACGAATATTCTGAACAAGTACGGCGTTGGCTCTCTCTCTCCAACACAGGGGAAATCCTGCAGGAACCTGTCTTGATCTCTCTGCAGTCCGGCTTCTTGCGTGATTTGCGAATGGTATCCGACCGGACGAGTGTCTATATGTATCATTTGGCGAAGGAACAGGAAGCGGGTTTGACGCTCGACACTTATGTGAAACGGCTAGCTTCGGGAATGACCGAGATCCAAAAACTGCTAGAGCAGTTTCCTGTGATGGCTAGAATTTTGACAGAGATATCACTTCGGGCGGCGAATAATACGATTGAAATGCTTGAGCGTTTTCTGAACGATTATGACGAGATTGCTACGATGTATTTTGATGGCAGACAGATCTGCTTGAAGTCAGTACAGACCGGTGCAGGTGATGCACATCAAAACGGAAGAACAGTCGCTATTATGGAATTCGATTCTAGTGAAAAGTTGGTTTACAAACCACGTTCACTGGATACAGATATTGCTTTCGCCGGATGGCTACGTTTTTTGGCGAATAAAGGACTCCGTTATGAGTTAAAAGGCCCGCTTACTTTATCTAAACAGCAGTACGGTTGGCAAGAGTTTGTAGAACATCGTCCATGCCAGAATGAAGCTGAAGTGAGACAGTATTATTATCGAATGGGTATGCTTTGTGGAATTTTGTATACGTTTCAATCTACGGACATGCACTATGAAAACATCGTTGCTTGCGGCGACATGCCTTATATTATCGATTATGAGACGCTACTCGCGAATAATATATATGATGAAGAGAAATTGGATTTCCCGATGTCCGGGCTTTACCGAAGTGTCTTTCTTTCTGGATTAATTCCTGTCGGACAAGTATTCCGTTCCCAAATTGATTTTGATCTGAGCGGGATCGGTGGCAAGCCAGACCAAACCTCGACAAATATGAAAGGCTGGGTGCTTAAGCAAGACGCTACGGATGAAGTTCAATTTGTAGAAGTACCTTTTACAACCGCTCAGCTCCAGCACCTCGTGCAACTGGATGGCCAAATTATTGAACCAGTTCACTATTTGGCAGAGATAAGCGAAGGTTTTAGGGAAGTATATTGGATTATTGCGAATGAAAAAGAAACAATGAAAAGGGAAATTCGGGACAGATTTGGTCATTTGACAGGGAGGGCCTTGTTACGTCCAACCTTTCTATACGGCCGCTTCTTAACGGCATCACAGCATCCGAAGTATTTGCGTAATGGGTTAGATCGGGAGAAATTACTTGAAATGCTATGGAATATCGTGAAAGTGGATCATCGGTTCGAACAGATTGTACCGTCGGAAATCGATGATTTGCTCAATAATGATATACCGTACTATACCTTTCCGATAGCAGATACATGTTTATATACGAGTGATCAAAAGAAGATTCCAAATATATTCAAAAAAACGTGCTTAACATGGATTGAAGAAAGGCTTGATCAGTTTAGTGAAGATGATGTAGCTTACCAATTGCGTATATTGCAATATGCCATTCATTCCGCTCATGTTGAACATATGGAATTGCCTGAAATGGAAGCCTTGGACTATACGGATAGACTTCAATTAACTTCGAACCAATTCAATCCGACAGACATGGCGATAGATATTGCGGATTATTTACTTGAATACCGATTGACAGAGCAAGGTAAATCGACTTGGTTGGGGCTCAGAAATCACGATAATCGATTCCGTTTGACCCTATTGGATTTCTCTCTCTACAGTGGAACATTGGGAATTTCTATGTTTCTTGGCCTCATGTATGCACAAACTGGAAATTCCAGTTATAAAAGTGTCGCAATGGAGAGTTTTCGATATGTCATTTCTGTTTTTGAACGGGTGGCAGAAGATGAATTGTCACCATCGGTTTTTAATGGTAGAGGTTCTGTCGTCTATGCTGGATTTTTTTTGGATGCACTCTTTGATTTTCCTGAAGCGCGCCATGCAGCCCAGTTTCAGTTAACAAAGATAAAACAACAACCTGAGTCATCACTGTTGACTCCATCGGTGGACGAACTGCAACCAAATCTAGACTTTCTCGATGGATATGCGGGGATCATCACGCTATGTATGCATATTTGGGAAAGGTTTGAAGAGCCCGAGGCTCTTGAGACAGCGCGTATTTATACGGCGAGACTCTGTCAGCATTTAAAACAGGATCAAGCAAAATTGGTTGGTTTCGCCCATGGTTCCTCAGGGATGATATATGCTCTTCGAAAGATAGAGGCATACGGTTTGCTTTCTCCTGATGAAGACGTGCTGGACACCTTGTTGCAATTCGAGCGAAGCAATTATGACTCTGCGCAAGCCAACTGGATGGATCTGAGGGGACATGTGGAGGATCCATTAGGCTCATATTACTGGTGCCATGGAGCACCGGGTGTGTTACTAGGTCGCAGTGAGTTAGAGGAGACAATAGATGAGGCAGAGAGAGTAAAGATGCTGGGTGCTATACTTGAACACGCAACAACCAATCCCAGATTATCTTTATGCCACGGTGTTTTTGGAATTGTGGAAATCCTGCTGAGCCTAACTAACAATCCTGGTTGGCAAACGTCAAGATTGATGATACATGATGCAATATGGCGTTTGGTAAACCGGACGAGTATCTCCTCACAAATGGATGGCATGAAGGATCGCGGTTTAGTGGGTTTAATGCTAGGCGTTTCGGGAATTGGCTGGGCGTGCTTACGGCTTGCTAATCCTGAACTCCCATCCGTGTTAAAGCTACAATTTCCAGCCAAAGTCGTCACAATAGCAGAACATTCGAATCCCGTACTTGCTGAGGAGGGGGCGCATTGATTCGGAAACGGAACATTCCGTTCATTGAACAGATGAGCCAAACGGAATGCGGCATTGCATGTATGGCAATGCTTTGTGCCTACTACGGAAAACATGTAACCTTATTTGAATTACGCGATCGCATCGGTAGCGGTAGGGATGGAAATACATTATATGATTTAAAACGATTAGGTGAAGATTTAGGGCTCGAGGCAAAATGCTACAAAATCGAAGATTTAAATCTATTGACCCAGTTAGAAGAGCCATTAATCTGTTTCTGGGAACAAAAACATTATGTCGTATTAGAGAGGATTAGCCCTAAATATTACTACATTCTAGACCCTGCCCAAGGGCGAATGAAATTAAATAAGGAACAATTTACGGCTTCGTTCTCCAACTATGTCTTGCATGGTAAACCGGGTGCAATGTTTCAACAACAAAAACCGAAAAGTCTCTGGAAGCCGTACTTGGAAATGTTGTGGAAAAAACCGAAATTGCTCACATTTATGCTGCTCACTAATTTGCTGCTTCAATTGTTTGTGCTAATTTCTCCTATCTTTGTGCAGCAGATGATTGATAATGTCGCAATTCAGGATAATAGCAAGAACATAAATGTATACTTGCTCGGGATGATCATTTCTTTGGGATTATACTTTGCTTTTGCACTAATTAAAAATGAAATTTCCATTCATGTGTTCAAATATTTAGATCGTTCGATGTCTTGGCAGTATTTTCGTCACTTGCTTGTTATTCCGTACAACTTTTTTCAGATTCGCAGCACAGGGGATCTGATGTATCGTTTCTCTAATTTGCGATCTATTCGGTTAATCCTATCTAACCAAGTCATGAAAAGTATTTTAGATGCGATTTTGTTCATTGTCATTGTGAGTTACATGCTTGTGAAATCGCCACTATTATCGATCTATGTATTCTTGTTTGCAGGATTGCTCTATCTTGGGATTCAACTGCTAAGACCGCATCTACATGAAGCAAGTCGTAATGAACTATCTAAAGATACCAAACTGTTCTCCTATCAGAACGAATCGGTATCCGGAATTTTGAACATCAAAATTACTGGCGCGGAAGAGACGGTATCGCAGCGATGGAAGTCGTACTATGACCAGTTTGTTAAAGCATTTGTCACTCGTGAACGACTGTATGGTGTTTTAAGCGCATTTTCCGGGGGCTTGACCATGTACATGCCTTTATTCATCATCTGGATTGGTGCGGGCCATGTAGCGGCGGGGGGCTTGTCCTTAGGTGAACTGATCGCTTTTCAAACGATTGCGGTCTACTTCATAAGCACTGCGAACTCACTAATTCTATCCCTGGAAACATTTTATCAGCTAAAAGTGTATTTACGAAGAATTCGAGATGTGGTGGATACCCCGGCTGAGGTTCCCGATGACGTTGAGTTGCTTCAGACAGAGCTAACAGGTGAAATCGTTTTTGAACGGGTATCCTTTGCCTATACTTCGTATGCTGAACCCACATTAAAAGATTTAGACTTTAAAATTCAAGCAGGTCAGAAAATTGCAATTATCGGAGCTTCTGGATCTGGAAAAAGTACATTGGCGAATTTACTAGTAGGTTTGTATCGACCGAGCGAGGGCGAAATCTACTACGGTCCGCATCGGTTGGAAGAGCTCGATAAACCGTATATTCGCCAACAGATGGGAATCGTCAACCAGCAACCATTTATGTTCAATCAATCGATTGTTGACAATATTAAGGGCAATAATGAGCAAGTCACGATGGATGATATCGTTCAGGCTGCCAAAGTGGCGCAAATTCATGAAGAAATTATGAGCATGCCGATGAAATACGAAACCCTATTATCAGAGAATGCTCAAAATATGTCTGGCGGGCAAAGACAGCGATTGGCCATTGCGAGAGCACTCGTTCATTTACCCAAAGTTATTGTATTTGATGAAGCGACCAATGCGTTAGATAGCATTAATGAGAAGAGGATTGATGAATTTCTGTCGCAGTTACAATGTACACGAATTGTGATTGCTCATCGACTATCAACGATTATGGATGCTGATCAAATCTTTGTGATGTCAGATGGAAGCATCGTAGAGAAGGGAAGGCATGATGAGTTAATTCAGACGAGCACCTATTATCAAGATCTGGTCGAAGCCTATCGCTTCATGGATATGAAAGGAGGTGAGAAAAATGTCATATCAAGCGTTGAAAAACCCGTATTCCAGAACTCATAACAACGTACTTCCCATTGAAAATCCGCTTGTTGAATTGAAAGAGGATGAACTCTTGAAAGCGGGCGGTGCAGCACAACCGCAATGGGTAGAAGTCATTATTACAAGCTTAGCATGTGCCGCTGCGAGTTATTTCATTGGTAATCCAGGGCATGTGTGTACATTGACAGTTGAATGTCAGAAGTCTTGTAACTGATTTAGCAAAGAATAGAGAGACCGAAGGTTTTTACCTCGTCTCTCTATTATCATTTTTGGGGGTGATTCCATGTCCATCTTCAATTCAACGATCGCATACAATGCGCTTTATATTCATGAACGTAAATTATGTGGACCGAGTGAGTCTGATGCTGATCTGTCTTTGGTTATCCCATATTGGCAACAACTGTTGGATTTTGAAAACGAGCAGTCTTTCCAATCGCATATCGAGCGCCACTATCAAATCGATATTTCCTTTCTACGTCGTCACTTTTCTGCAGATTCATCCAGTTTTAGTAACATGACTTCCCTCGAATCTACAGCATCAAGCTGGCTTGAATACATGACAAACATTTTAGATAATCGGTTATTACAACAAGATGATGAAGCAGATTATAAGCGGGATATGGAAGGAACGAACTTATCAGCTTTTCCATTTCATCGCTTTTATGATATTTTTGTTCGCGAGTTATATTTTGATTTGTTTAGAGACTTAAGTGTAACTACGAAGACGACGATATCCCGGCTAGCGAAGCATAATATTATTCAGTATTACCTGGATCTGTTGTATGCCGTAACACACAAGACGCTTATGTTAGAAATTAATTACTTACGGATGGAAGACAAGCTGGAAGGGGAAAGCCCCGAGCAACGATATTTAGCCTATGTCACCGATTTCCTCGAAGATAACAACTATCTCCAGGGCTTGGTGGAAGAGTATCCGGTCATGTTTAGACTTATCGCAGAAAAAACTCGGAATCTCAAACAATTTGTTCGTGAAATCATCGCTCATCTGGAGCAGGATCGATACGAATTACAGCAACAATTTGGTCTGAAAGAAAATGAAATTGTTCAATTTATGTTGGGTAGTGGTGATGCCCATAAACAAGGAAAGACGGTAGTTATCCTTGAATTTGGTTGTGGTACAAAGTTAGTTTATAAGCCTCGCCATATGGGAATTGATGAAACATTTCAGCAGTTTTTACAATGGATGAATGAGCAGGTGCAAGATGGGAGACCACTTCGGACAGTCGGCGTGTTGAACAAACACAAGTACGGCTGGATGGAATTCATTCCTTACCAAACTTGTGTGTCGAATGAGGAGCGCAAGCGGTTTTATTACCGTCTAGGTAAACTGCTGTCTGTGCTACATACGATGAATGCTACTGATTTTCACTATGAAAATATTATTGCGAATTCGGATCAGCCTGTATTAATTGATCTGGAATCGCTGTTTCATCATACGATCAGCCAAGATCATAATTATACAGAGAGTGGCGCTATTAATCGGGCGCTTACCCTAATTCGGGACTCGGTTTTATCGACTGGCATAGTACCAACGAACATCAATCGGGAGCAGACATTCGATATAAGTGGAATCGGCGGAATAGGAGAGCAACAAAGCCCCTTCCAAATTCAAACGATAGAAGGCCAGAATACGGATGAGATCCGCTTGGTTAAGCAATTCGGCAAGCTGACTTCCGGGAATAATACCCCTCTATCGGCAAATGATACAAACGGGGAAGACAATGAGATTATGAACTATCTGGACGATCTGGCGGACGGTTTTCAATCAGGCTATAACGTATTTCTTGCTCAGAGGAACGAAGCGGCACGACAACTGGAAACATTCAAGGATTATGAGATCCGAAAGATATTAAAAACGACAATGGTTTACGGCAAGTTGCTTCATTTGAGCTATCACCCTGATTTTATGCGTAATCAGTTGGATCGGGAGCTCTTGCTTAATCGAATTGCTCTCGCAGCGGATCACTTGGATCAACAAATAATTAGGGCTGAGATCGCAGACTTGTTAGAGGGTGACATTCCATACTTTTCAGCAACGCCTTGCGGCAATTGGATACAGGATTCGCGCAGCCATATGATTCATGATGTATTTGTTGAGGATGGGTTAACGAGAAGTTTGCAAAAGTTATCCCAGTTTTCTAAAAGTGATTTAGTCCAACAGATACAGATTATTAAAGCGACAATATCAGCAGTTTATGCTAAGGAAGATATTAAGATTGTTCAGTTGAAAGATTGGAAAGTGCCTGAATCTGAACCGATTAATTTGCTTGATAAGGCCAAGATTATTGGAGATATGTTAATCCGTGAGGCCATTCAATATGAAGGAGAGCAAGGTTTAGAATTTTGCTGGACCAGCATGGTGACCAAGGGTGGAAGAAAGCACTTTTGGCAATATTCCGTGACGGGACCTGGTATATACGATGGTAATCCGGGTATTGCTTTGTTCTTTGCTCAACTTTGGAACTTGACGAGAGAAGAAGTCTATCGAGATGCATGTGTTGCTACCATTCGACCGATTGAAATGATTTTAGAAGAATTAATCCATCCAGATCAGATCAATCTGGGGGCATTTTTGGGTTTAGGCGGTATGGCATACGGTTTTGCGCAACTGAGCAGTGTGTTAGATGATCCGGCAATGAAGCAAAGTGCTAACCGTTTGTTGAAGGAGATCCCCAGATTGCTTCCGCAAGACCAATTGTATGATTTGATTGGAGGAAGTGCCGGGGCTTTGGCTGTTATAGCAAGCATGCTTGAACAGAATCAAGAAGATGCCTGGTTAATTGACATTGGAGAACAGCTAGTCAAGCATCTGATTCAACATGCTGCTCCAATGGAAACCGGGGTAGCATGGAAGCCAGGTAACTCGCCAGAAAGTCCGTATATCGGTTTTTCTCATGGAAACGCGGGCATCATTTTTGCGTTATGTCGTTTTATGCCTTGGTCTGGACAACAAGCAGCGATCCATAAGATTGTGCGGGATGCGCTTGATTATGAAAACCGCTTTTATGATGAATCGGTTAAAAATTGGTTCAGCGAACATTTGAATCACCATTCCATTGCGTGGTGTCATGGTGCGCCCGGTATTTTGCTTTCAAGAATAGAAGCGATCCGCAATCAGGTTGATCATGGGTTACTGGAACGTGACTGTCAAGCTGCCTTGGCGACGACTCTTGATGTATCTTTAGGAAGCAATTTTTCATTATGTCATGGAAACCTGGGCAATCTCGATGTGTTATTGCAGGCTGCACAAAGTTTAGACCCGCAGCAACAATCATTGATTCGAACAAAGCAATGTTTAATATTGGATGAATTGTTCCGCTATTCTGATGTCATTCATGCGGACATTAACGCTATAGGCGTGATGAATGGTTTGGCCAGTATTGGATATGGACTGTTAAGAATAGCAGATCCTCAACACGTTCCCTCCCTGCTGACTTTAGAACTAAAAGGGCCGAAAGGAGTGGTTACTTCCAGTGGAAACTTCTCTTGGCCGGCTAACGCAGTGCGCAACAGGTAGTAAATTATTTCTTACCTAATGTAATATATTCTTGACTTTAGGTGAGGTATAATTTACAATTGTTGTAAAGGAGGGAGTGACTTGACAGAATTATTATCGAACAACATCTATATGCAGCGTGCCGAAAGAAGATGGTCACAGAAGCATCTAGCCGATCTAGTCGGTGTCAGTAGACAGACTATCCTCTCACTTGAAGCAAATCGCTACAATCCTTCCTTAGTTTTAGCATTTCGTATTGCAGAGGTTTTCGAGGTGGGAATTGAGGACGTATTTCAATATCTCCCTCAACAGCCGAAAGGGGATGAGTGATTTGTTTATGACTTATTTGCTACCAGCTGCTTTGTTTATCTTCTTTTTGTCCAGCTTATATTTTTTGTTTGTTTTTCCTCGGGAAAAAGATGAACGCTACAACTTAATTATGATGCATTCTTTCAAGTATGCTTACTATGTTCTGATGGCTATGCTGCTTGCAACATTTATCTTTTCCAAATTACTGAATTTTGAAGTTGTAAACGAATACTTTACAGAGGCAATTCTGGTCGATCTGCTTGCAGCACATCTCGCCTTTACACTAACGGCCATAATTCTAAATCAAAGGATGTAGGTGATACGAGGTGAGTGTGCAACCAGTTCTTGCTGTTAATCAGATGACCAAAAAAATGGGCAACGATCCTATTATTCGCTCGGTTTCCTTTAACATTGAGCGTGGCGCGGTATTCGGTTTAATCGGGGAAAACGGTGCAGGAAAAACAACAACCCTCGGAATGATCTGTGGATTGATTAAACCGACCTCCGGCTCCATTTATATCGAAGGAATCCCTGTGGGTTCAAGCCGGAAACAGGTGCTTAGACATGTTGGTGCATTGATTGAAGAACCTCAGTTCTATAAGTACCTGACCGGGATGGAACATCTGTTATACGGAAGTCGTCTGTACGGTAAGGTTACAACCGAACGTCTGGATGAGGTGCTTTCTTTATTGAAAATGAAGAACTTCATTCACAAAAAAGTTGGACACTATTCGATGGGGATGAAAAAGCGACTTGCGATAGCTCAGTGCTTACTGCATCGGCCATCGTTACTTATCTTGGACGAACCCACCAATGGGCTGGACCCGGGAGCGATGATTGAATTTCGGGAAATCGTGCAGAGAATTACGACCAATTTCCAAATTTCGGTTCTAATTTCGAGTCATCATCTTAAAGAAATTGAACCGATTTGTGACCAATTTGGCTTGTTGCAAGATGGTGAGTTAACTTTGCTTGGCAGTAAAAATTCCCGTTCTGCCGATAGCAATAGCGATAGTGTTGTTTTTGTTATTGAAGCTAAAGAGCTTGATAAAGCATATGCCTTGCTACAACAACAGAGCTACATCTTTGAGCCAAAGTTGTATCATCAAGATAAGATCATGTTTAAGATGGATCGCAGCCACTATTCTTCACTGCTTATGTTGCTTAGCCAGGTGGGAGTGCAGTCTATAAAGGAAAAGTCATTTGATTTAGAAGAGGCATATCTGGAATTGACCCGTGATGATGAATGGGGTGGAAGCTGATGTTGGCATTGTTGCAGGGTGAATGGTTGAAGATTCGGCGACAGAAAGTTATATATCTGGTGCTTGCAGGACTTTTCGTGTTGACGATTGCGCATGGGGTATTTCAAGCATTTCAACAACCTGCTGATCCGACACCGGAGTTGTGGCAGCCAGCTTTGCAGAGTGAGTTGACCCGCTTGCAGGAAAAGCAGCCTGAATTGAATCCGGGGACATTAATGTATGAAGTCAATCGAGACAAAATCTTACTGTATCAATATCAGCTTGAGCATCAAATTCCACCGGACAACAGCCAAAACGCATGGAAGTTCCTCTCCAATAACAAACTGTTGCTGACGATTTCTGGATTGTATCTGATTACGATGTCTGCTTATATAGTAGCTTCTGAATACCAGCAGGGCACCATCAAATTTCTGTTCTTAAAGCCAGTGTCGCGTGTGTCTGTTATGTTAGCGAAATGGTTGATTATTTGCTTCTTGCTGGTGTTAACCGTCGGCTTTTTAATTATCGTTTCGTTTATAACCGGGCTTATCCTGTTCGGAAATTCTGGACCTGCGGAAACCTTAGTGGTGTTGGGAGACGAGGTGGTTGTTCAAAACGTAGCCTTCGCTACTCTCCGCTATTACTTTTTCACAGCTTTAGGGATCGGTGTGTTCTGCACAGGTGCATTTACGTTAGCCTGTATAATAAGAAGTGTAGCTGTTGTCACGGCCATCTCACTGTTCCTGTATTACTCGGGAGAGTTGGTAACCCGGCTATTAGCTGCCAGATTCAGTGCGGCCAAATACTTACTATTTGCCAATACGGATTTGAATGTGTATTTCGAAGGCAGTGCATTTGCCGATGGAATGAGTGTGCAGTTTTCAATAACCGTTTTGTTCATTTATCTACTTGTCTTTGCGGCTTTTGTAATGAGGAGTGTCCACAAAAGAGATGTTCCTTTGTCTTGAATAAATAAAAGACGCTAATCTTTCCTCATCATATATTTGCTCCCATCTGACTGCTAGGTGGGGGCTATTTGACGCCTGTCCTAAATTAACAGAAAATAGGAAGGAAGCTGGAATGCATGAGCCAGATGTTAAGGGAAGATTACTCTGAAATTAGGTGTGGTAAGATTACATGTTATAAATAAAGAAAATGAGAGGAATATATTTTATGAAGAAGAGGAGCATTCTTTTCGCCGCTCTATGTATTGCTGTGGCAATTATAGGGATGGTTATCCAAAAAACGAAAGATGAAAACCTTGAAACTGGGGTATCTAGTTATCCTGCTACTCGTCCTGTTGTTGCAGATGAGGCGACAAGTCCATCGATTAATCATACTCGAGGCCTTAATGGGGAGAACGTAACTGGAGGAGCAGTTGTGCAGAAGCACTTTACTATAGATAAGGGGTTCGGCCATATTGAACTTACTATGGAAAACTACAGTAGCCAAGCCGTCTCCATTAGTCTGACACATAGCTATACCGGAAAAGTATATTTTTCTAGAGCAATACCAGGAAAGGGAGCTTTGACTTGGAGAAATTTTGAACAAGGATACGAAATGGGACTACGTGGAGGAGACTATACACTTCAATGGAGTGGGGGCGAAAGTGAAGTGAATGGGAAGTTCACCGGGATAACCAGTTCATCCGTTTCCGACTATTGATTTAAAACATGCAGAGATACATTATATAGATAATAACAACAAGAACATCCGTACAGTCGAGTTGAATTCAATGAATTTCTCAAAAACGGAACCAACGTTATGTCTTCGATTAGACAATGAATTGACGGGGTGTATTAATATTGCATTTAATCCGTATACCGCTCAAGAAAATGAACGGATTATTCGTTTAAGCTTTAAACCCATTAGTGATATCGTTCCTTTAGATGAGCAGTTGAAGCTAGCGGTGTATCCAGATCAGTTTAAGTGAAGAAGAACAAAAATATTAGATAAAGATGGTGAATCCAAATGAGTGAAAAACACTGGCTTGTCGTGCAATATCCGCTAAAGAGTGCCACGGGCAGCAAACGCGATCAGTGGTTGAAGGAGAAGGTGACCGAATACCTGGAGTCCGCCCTAACCCAGCATGAACTGGGTGAAGTCGATGGATGTGACATAGGGAACAGCGTGACCGATCCGAAGAAATATGTGATGAACATCTTCTGTGTAGTGGCGGATGAAGAGCGGGGCATAGCATTGGTCAAAAAAGTACTGCGAGAGGGTCGGTTAGATTATACCCGTATCCAAATTGCAACCATGCCTTACGGTTCAGAAGGAAGCTACACGCTGAAGTTTGCTTCCAAAAAGGGTATCACTGAGTTCTCACTATAATCTCAATTACTTATTCTATATGAGCGATCTTCACAGCTAACCGTGGAGGTCGTTTTTTTTGCGCGACTAGCAAGCAATAAAAGGTATTGAGCCCCTTCCGGATCCAGGCATACAATTGTATCAAATCCGCGAGAGTGTAAACGCCCCGGAAATCCAGTTAATCAGGAGGGTCTGATGTTGAAAAGGAAGTTCTACCTAAAGTTTCATTTGAAAGAGTTTATGAGGCGCAAGCCGAAGACACTCGCCTTTAAAATTCCTTTTGCGTACTTTGTCATTATTCTGCTAACGGTGGCGTTCAGTGTACTCGTGCTTAGCCGTATTTCAGAAAACGACGCGCAGCAGAAGATCAACGAAGCGTCCCTGCAGACGATTACGTCGATCCAGACAAATGTGAATCTCATGATTGAGAATGTGAACAATTATTCTAAAATGATATTTTCCGATCCCAACCTGCAAAATCTGCTTCGTCAGGGCAATGTGTATTCCAATTTACAGACGCAATCCAAGGTTAGCTCGTATTTGACTAATCTTATGCAAGCGGTTCCAGTGATTGATTCGGTTTACATTTACGACAACTCAGGGCATCGCTTCTCGGTGGGAACGCAGGAGTGGCCTGCTTTTCTCGAAGTGAATGTGGAGGATGCACCGTGGTACGAGCAGGCTTTGAATTACAAAGGACGATACCTGCTCAGGCTGAATGGCGGCGAAAATAATAGTCAACAAAGTAGTGACCTCCGAACCACCGGAGAGAGTTCCGAAAAGGACAAGGACAAAGTGGTCTCTTTTATTCGATTAATGCGAGACCTGGATGATACCTCTCCACTGGGTTTTCTTGTTATGAACATCAAAGAGAAGTCCATTGCTCAGGCCTATGCCAACCTACCGGCATCCGATTCATTTCAAGTGGCCATTCTGGACGAGCATCAGCGAATCATCGCCACCAACGCTGCTACAAATACCGCAACGAATGCTACAACTACTATCCCAACCCATACGGCTTCTACGGCATCTGCAAAATCTACAGCACTTACAGCAACTCTAGTATCTCCAAAGTCAGAAGGTTCTGATTTATCTGAAGCATCTACGCCCGCGGCTCAGAAGCAGGCAGGTATGCACGAAATTCTGGAGGCTAATCAGACTCAATTACGAAAAGCATTTCAGGATCAGCCCTCCGGCGTTTTGACGCTACATTCGGGTGGACAGGATTATGCAGTGACCTACAGCTCGGCTGGTGACGATCAATGGAAGTACATCAGTATGAGTCCTTACCGTGCAACAGATACCCGCAATAAATCCTTGGTTCTGCTTGCTTTCATACTGCTGGCGGTAAATGGATCGGTCTTTTTCATCAGTTCTTTCATCATTTCTCGCAGCGTGATCAAGCCGATTCATAAATTGCTCCGTTCTATGCAGAAAGCACCAAGTGGCAATTTTCGAAAAGTCAAAGTGGAGCTGAATAGTTACGAATTCGAACAGCTCTACAGCGGGTACAACCAGATGATTGAGCAGATCGAGCAGATGCTGAGGCGCATTATTCAGGAGCAGCAGATGATTCGCCGAGCTGAACTGAATACCCTTCAGGCACAGATCAAACCACATTTTTTGTACAACACACTCGACTCGATCAATTCTCTGGCGATGTCCGGTATGAATGACAAAGTGTGCGAGATGCTGGAGGCGCTTGGAAGTTACTATCGGCTGAGTGTGAGCAAAGGCAATGAGGTCATCACACTTCGCGAAGAGGTTGAGATTGTGCAGCACTATCTAACTATCCAGCAGGTGCGTTATCCGGGTGTGTTTGAGGTGAAATATGATATCGATTCAGACTGCGAGCAGGTAATGATTCCAAAACTTGTACTCCAGCCACTCGTGGAAAATTCACTATATCATGGCATTCGCGCCAAAGATGGCCGAGGCATCATCGGTATCCAAGCCAGACAAACGACCGATGCAGTCATACTAACACTTACGGATGATGGAGTGGGGATGTCCGAGGAACAATTGCAGCAGATTAAGCACACAGAAAAGCAAAAATTCATCCGGCCTGCGCCAAGACAGTCGCAGTCTGCATCCAGTGTGAATGCAAGCTTTGGCCTGTGGGGGACGATGGAGCGGCTGCGTATTTTTTATGATCGAGAAGATGTACTGCAACTGGAGAGTCTGCTTGGAAAAGGAACCACCATAGCCATTTCAATCCCGAAGGGAGAAGCTGCAACATGAAACCGCTAAAAGTATTAATCGTGGACGACGAATATCTCATTCGAAATTTACTTCGTATGCGCATGGATTGGCAGGAACAAGGTATGCGGATTGTTGGTGAAGCCTCCGATGCTGAGGAGGCATTAGAGCAAGTTGATTTGCTGCATCCGGACATCGTATTCACGGATATTTATATGCCCAAAATGGACGGCATTGAGTTAAGTAGTCTGATTTTGGAACGTTATCCAAGTATCAAAATCGTAGTGGTGACAGGACATGATGAATTTGAATATGCACGTCAGAGCGTGAAGCTGGGCATATCCGATTTTATTTTGAAACCGATTCGAGCGTCTGAGTTAATACAGGTCACTGGCAAGTTACGAGCAGCTATAGAGCAGGAGAGAGGGCGGGAGCATGAGCTAATTAAGTTGCGGGAAGAGATGAAGCGTAGTTTACCGTATCTTAAGGAACGTTTTGTGAATCAGTGGTTGCAGGGTGTGTTGCATGAGGAGGAGCTGCGGGAGCAGGTGGGTTTCTTCGGGATTTCTATGCCACCGGGCAGTCTGAGTTTTCAAGTAGCCGTGATGGAGATAGAAGCATTTGCACCGCAAGAGTCACAGCAGCGTGGACAACAATCCAATATACAGGCAGCGGAACTCCAAATCTCTGAGCTTCAAAGTGATCTCTCCCTTCTTGCTCATCCAATGATGTATCCACATCTTACAGAAGAAACACATATCCTACTTCGGATGAAGGGGTTGAAGCATGTTCAGGACTTTTATAAGGAGGATTTGCACAAAATCATTGTGATAGATACGCGTAACCGAATTGTTGTTCTCGCTACGGCTCAGGATGCCAATCTGGCTGCTCAAGCGGAGCAGATTCAGAAAAAACTACAGCAGTTACTTACCACCGAAGGTGTTGAAGTGTATATTACTGTCGGAATTGGACAGATGCATTGTGGGTGGGGGGAAGTCAGTGCGTCGTATCGGGAAGCTTGTCGTGCTCTGGAGTATCAGGCGTTTACGGGGAAAAATCAGGTGATCTACTTCGAGGATCTTGCGATTGACGGTCAGCACACCAGTCAGCCTTATCGTTCCGATACAGAGCTACTTCAGCAGTTGCAATTCTGCGTTAGTGTAGGTGCGGGGGAAGAGGCTGCATCGCGGCTTGAACAGATCCTGTCCGTTCCTTTCTCCAACGTGTCACAGTTTCGCATGGCAGCTATGGATGTCATCACTGAATGCCAGCGTGCTGCAATGGAACAGCAGCTTGAGGGTGAGCAGGTGTTTAACAAGGAAACCGTCGCTATGATGCTGATGACAGAGCATTTACCAGAGCTGAAAATCATGCTGGAACAGCATGTCCGAACCATAGCAGGTGCCATTCAGCAAAAGCGTCAAGCGAAGGAAGGGAATCTGATCGATCAGGTCAAGGCGTACCTCGAAGAGCAGATGGGCAATGCGGAGGTAGGGCTGTCGAGTACAGCAGCGGCTTTTTATGTTAGTCCAGGCCACTTGGGACGTTTAATGAAAAAAGAAACCGGGCAGACGTTTGTTGAATATTTAACGCAGCTTCGCATGAAAAAGGCCGAATCACTGCTGAAGCAGACCGATTTGAAGGGGTATGAGATCGGAGAACAGGTAGGCATCCCGGACCCACATTATTTCAGCGTATTATTCAAAAAACAGTTTGGCCGATCCATGAACGAATATCGGAACGTCAGGAATTAGCCCTTCAACTCAAAAATGGTCACGCTTTCATATGTGTTCGAATATTACAAGTCGATGCTTGTTTTCTAAATGGAGAACAGCGCGCATCGTTACTAGAATATGGATATAACAAACAAAAAAATCAGGGAGGTCATATGATGAAAGCGCTATTAAAGAAATCTTTAAGTCTGTTTCTGGCTCTGGGTCTTGCGGGTAGTCTGGCGGCATGTTCGTCCGATTCATCCGGGGGAGCGAAGGGAGAGAGCAACGGCAAGATCAAGCTTACGCTATGGGATCAATCGGTGGGTACTACTGATCCGTCAGCTAAATTGCTGCCTGAGATTGTGGAGAAATGGAACAGCGAACATCCCGACATCCAGGTTGAACGTACAGGAACAACAGGAGAGCAGTACAAAACCAAAGTAAAAACATCCATCGCAGCTGGCGAATCACCAGACCTGTTCTACGGAATGGGTGGAGGCAGCTTCATGCAGCCATATATCAAATCCGGTAACGTGCTGGAGATCACAAGTTACCTGACTGACGATATCAAGGAACGTATGGGTCCCGGGATGGCAGAAGCGATCAATATGGATGGCAAAATCTATACGCTACCTGTGTACACACACATCGCCAACCTTTACGTGAATACCGAATTGTTCGAGCAGGCGGGTGCCAAAATTCCGACTACATATAACGAGCTGCTGGATGCGGTGGCCAAATTGAAAGCGGCAGGAATTACTCCGGCTGTCATTGGGGAGAAAGACCGCTGGCCGGGCATGTACTGGTATGACATGATTGCGATGCGCCAAGCGGGCAATGCGGCGGTGATCGAAGCATTCAAAGATCCGTCCAAATGGGATTCACCGGACTTTGTCGCGGCGGCGACCAAGATGCAGCAACTGGCACAGGCCGGAGCATTCAACAGCAGTATGTTCAGTATGAGTTATGACGAGATGCTTGGGGCGTTTAATGCGGGCAAAGGTGCGATGATGTTCCAAGCGAACTGGGTCAATGCAGGTATTGAAGACCCGTCTGCCTCGGCAGTTAAAGGCAAAGTAAAGGTAATTCCATTCCCGGTATTTGAGGATGGCAAAGGCACCAGCACTGAAATCTTCGGCGGAGCCGTCGACGGTTTCTACATCAGCCAGACGACCAAGCATCCGAAGGAAGCTACGGAATTCCTCATGTATCTGAGCGAGCAACTCGGCACACAAGGTTTCCTGGCTGGAGCGGGACTACCAAGCTGGAAAACCGATTCACTTGACACGTCCAGCTTGTCTTCTCTCGATCTGTCTGCGGCAGATATTATGAAAACGGCAACTTCCTTCATCGCTTGGTGGGATAACATCCTGCCTGCCGAGTCTGCTGAAGCGCACAAAAATCTGATCGCCCAGCTGCTGGCTGGTGACGTGACACCAGAGGAGTTCTGCAAACAGATGGCGCAGCTGAAACCAACGGAGCTAAGTCTGTAGGCTAGACAGGCAAGCAAGTATAGGCTTATGCTGCATGCGCACTCTTTCGAAGTTTCTACGAAGATTGAAAGCATATACACTTGTAAACTAGCTCTCTCTGCCACCTTCTATATAAATTGAAATATTCCTTTACACTTGAACGGAGAGGACAGAAAAAACCTGGAAAAGCGAAGCGTTCGCCTTTATCACCGGATTTTCCCCTTTAGAAAAGGGATTCGAAAAATCTGGGGATAACAGCGATTGTAAGGTTATTCTGTCATCGTAGTGGATTGTGTAAAATCATTGGTTCAACTTATATAACCATCAAAATAATGCCCAAACGAGGCGTGATCCGGGAGTTTCCGGTCACGCCTTTGAGAGGAGAAGAGTCATGAACTCTGTATTTTCCAATAAAGGTACGATTGCCGTTTTTGTATTACCTACACTGATTCTATTCTGCGGCATTGTGCTGATTCCGATCTTTGTCTCCAGCTATTACAGTCTGCTCGATTGGAATGGTGTTGGGAAAGGCGCGTTTATCGGCCTGGACAACTATGTGGAGATGTTCAAGGATACCCGAGTGATTAACTCGATCAAAAACTCCCTGTTATTTGCAGGTGCCTCTGTATTCATTCAGTTGCCAATCTCACTGGTGCTGGCGCTGATTCTGGCCTCTAACATAAAAGGTGAGGGCTTTTACCGAACGGTGTATTTCATTCCCGTACTAATCTCCACGGTCGTTATTGCCCAGTTATGGTCAAAAATTTACAATGCCGATTACGGTCTGCTTAACGTGATGCTACAGAACATCGGTCTATCCAGCTGGGCGCAGGATTGGCTGGGTCAGAAGGAAACGGCTCTGACGGCTTCCTTCATTCCAACGCTCTGGCAGTACATGGGATATCATATGTTGCTAATGTATGCCGGGGCAAAATCCGTTTCCCAAGATGTACTGGAGGCGGCACGAATCGACGGTGCTTCCCGGATGCGTGTGGCGTGGTCCATTATGATTCCGCTGATGAAACCGATTCTGAAGGTGTGTCTTGTATTTTCGGTCATCGGGGCATTCAAGGTGTTTGACCTGATCTATGTACTGACGGGCGGCGGACCTTTTTACAGTACAGAGGTGCCGAGCACGCTGATGTACGCTACCATTTTTGACACGTTCCGGTACGGATACGGCAGTGCCATTTCTGTCTTTATCATCGTAGAATGTCTGGTGTGCACCATCCTAATTAATTCGTTGTTTAAGACAGAGTAGAGGGAGGGAAGACGTATGAGTACGGTTAACAATATCATGTTGCAAAAAAAGCCCCAGCCTCGGCGCTCCCTCACCGGAGCTATCGGCAAAGTGTTATTGCAGGCGTTTCTGATCCTGATCGCCGTCATTCAGATCTATCCGCTGATTTGGCTGGCACTGTTTTCCCTGAAGGACAACAGTGAAATTTTCAGCGGTGACGTGGCAGGACTGCCCAAGGCTTTTCTATGGAGCAACTATACCAAAGCACTCTCTGATGGGCATGTCCTGAACTATTTTATGAATAGCGTGCTGGTCACGGCGGTTTCCATTATTCTGGTGCTGATCCTGTCCTCGATGACGGGGTACGCGATTACAAGAATGAACTGGAAGCTCAGCGGGCTGACGATGACGTTGATTCTGCTCGGCATGATGGTGCCGATTCATGCGGCGCTGCTGCCGTTATTTATTATTTTGAAAAACCTGAGTCTGCTCAACAGCTACTGGGCCTTGATCATTCCCTATGTAGCCTTCGGCATTCCAATGGCGGTCTTCATCCTGGGCAGCTTTTTCAAAGGTATTCCGAGAGAGATGGAGGAGTCCGCCGTTATAGACGGATGCGGGATTTACCGCACGTTTTTCTCCATTATTTTGCCACTCGTAACTCCGGCGATCTCTACGGTAGCGATATTTACATTTTTGTCGTGCTGGAATGAGCTGATGTTTGCGGTCACGTTTATTAACAATACGGCGTATCAAACGCTGACGGTGGGCATGATGTCCATGGTTGGAACGTACATTACGCAGTGGGGCATCATTGGCGCGGGTCTGATGATTACAACCGTACCAACGGTTGTGATCTATCTGCTCCTGAACAAGCAGGTGCAGAAGAGTATGATTGCTGGTGCGATTAAAGGCTGACACGTGTGGAGAGTTTGCTTCGCGGGAAAGAGACATAGGACTCAATGGTATTCAGAGAACGACTTCATAAAATGTGACGACTACACTAGACCCTAGCTTACAGCCGTGGAATAATAAGGGGGAGTTCATCCGAGCAGTCAGAGAGGGGAATGTGGTTACATGATGAAGCAGTTAGTTGAGCAGGTATCTGTACAGGAAAAGGTTGTGGCCTTTACGTTTGATGATGGCCCACATCCGGTATACACCCATCAAGTGCTGGAAATCTTCCGCCGCGCAGGCGGGCATGCGACATTTTTTATGATTGGCAAGGAGATGGAGGCGTATCCGGATATTGCGGCAGAGGTGCATCGTGAAGGGCATGAGATTGCCAATCATACATACACCCATCCGAACCTGACCGAACTTACGCTGGAAGAGGCCGGGGAAGAATTGCGGCAAGCAGAACGCCTTGTTCAAGAAGTCACGGGCAATGCTGCCCGCAGCTTCCGCCCGCCTTATTTTGGCGTGAACGAGGACATTCTGGCTCTGGCTGCGGAGCGTGGTTACCGGACGATCGGTGCGGTGAACGGCGGTGCACAGGATTGGGACAATCCCGGGGTTGAACATATTTTGGAGCATACTCGTTCCGTGGTAAAACCCGGCAGTGTATTGATCTTCCATGACGGATACGGCGATCGTTCCCAGACTGTTGAGGCTGTGCGTGTGCTGGTGGAAGAACTAACGGCGGAGGGATATCGCATGGTTACAGTAAGTGAGTTGTTGAGAATGGCCGAGTAACATAATGTAGGCTGTAAAATGAAGTGTCATAAAATAGAGCAGACCCATCATTCTATAGAATGAGAGGGTCTTTTTGTTAGATAGTAGTTTGAAAAAGGAATGTGAGGTTGATTTGTAGAAATTTTAGATATAACTTTAGAACAATTTAGAATGTAGTGAGGATATTATGAATCTGGAAAAAATCATGATTATCATTAAAGGTAAAGAAGAGACAGAGCAGGTTGCAGATTTCGAAGTAGGTTCTTCTGTAGTAAGAGTTACATTTAAAAGTTCAGATACAGTTTATACATATAACCTTCAAGACGTACTCATTTTACAAGATCCATATATAGCGGAAATGGGAAATGATTCTGTGATTTATCACAACAATATCCCATTCAATAATGTTAAACAAGTCTTAGATTTTGGTATTAAAATTCGAGTGGTATTTGAAAATGGAAGTATGCGTACCTATGACAAAGATCGAATTCGGTTGGAGAAAAATGTTTTAAGTGAACCTAAAGCCAAGGTTATTTTAGACTACTGGCGTGAAATATCGACACATGTAAAAAATAAAGATGAAGAAGAGGGACAGGAGACGAACAAGGATAAAGAATCATTCCTGTCCAAAGAATTTACAAAAATGAATTATGTTGATCCGAATAGTGTATTAGGACAGATTCTCCAAAAAAATCCGATCAAACAGGAGAACAGATTTACGAATAATCCTATTTTTCCATTCAACTTTAATCTAAGTCAGAAGACGGCTCTTGATCATGCTTTAACAAGCAACATTAGCATTATTGAGGGTCCACCGGGTACAGGAAAGACACAAACGATTTTAAATATCATCGCCAATTTGGCAATAATGCAAGACAAAAAAGTGGCAGTGGTATCGGGTAATAATGCAGCTGTCCTAAATGTGCAGGAGAAGCTGGAACGTAAAGGGTATCATTTTTTTGTAGCTAGTCTGGGGAATCATGAGAATAAAAGGAAATTTTTTGCGAATTTGCCGAAGTTGGACATGAACGATTGGGAGACGGATATCTCGGAGGTCGCTTGTATAGATAGGATTAAAGAGCTTGATGAGCAGATACAGCGATTGATGGAACGCGATAGAGAAAAAGCACAGTGTAAGCAGAAACTTGCAGCGTATCTACTTGAACAGGAGCATTTTGAAATTTTTTTTGCTCGACAAGATGTCTCTCTTATGGAGAAACTTTCATTTTACAAACAAACACCCAATAAAATTTTGGAGTTTATGAAGGACAGTTTTTTGGCAGCGGAGATTAAGAAAGGCTATAAGTTGTTTTATCCATTTAAGTTATTTTTCAAGCATGGTTTTACAGATTTTAAGAGATTGAGAAAACAAGGGATTGAGGTCATTTTAAATTATCAAAGGCAATTCTATGTTCTAAGAATAGCAGAGCTTTCAAGCCAAATTCAAAAGCTCGAGGAAGAACTGGAATTACACCATTATCAGAAACTGCTGGATGAATATCAGCATTGCTCCGAGAATCTCTTTAGACTTAAGTTACATAAGAAATATCATAATCGTGCTGATGTCCAATGTGACGAGAAATCGTATACCCGTTTGGATATGTTTAGGAAGTTTATTGAGAGCTATCCTGTTGTACTCAGTACAACACATTCATTGAGAAACTGTGTACCACCTAACTATGTCTTTGATTATTGTATTATAGATGAGTCATCTCAAGTGGATTTGTTATCCGGAGCGCTTGCTTTGTCCTGTTGTAAGCATGCCATCATTGTAGGAGATACAAAGCAGTTGCCACATATCGTTGATTTTAAAATTAAAGAGAAGCTCAAAAAAGACCCATATCCTGATATGGATAAGGCATATGATTATTTTGATCATAATGTATTATCATCTTTACTGGCTTTATATGAAAATAGGATTCCGAATGTCATGCTCCGAGAACATTATCGTTGTCATCCTGCAATTATTGAATTTTGTAATAGAAAATACTACGATGGTGAATTGATTACGTATACTGACCCTAATATGTCGGATTCCCCACTTTTAATCTATCGAACAGCGCCAGGTAATCATATGAGGAAATTGACACATGGAAAAAAGGGAAGATTTAATTCAAGGGAAATTGAAGTTATTGAGCGGAAAATCCTTCAGGGTAAATTGGAAGATGGCGATTTTCATTCAGATATTGGTTTTGCCACACCTTATCGCAAACAGTTGGAAAAGGCAATGGAGCATTTTACAGTGGATATTGAAAGTGACACCATTCACAAGTATCAAGGTAGAGAAAAGAAGATCATGATTATGTCAACGGTTCTCGATCGGACAAAGATGGGCAACATGGGGATGAATTTTGTTAATAATCCTAGTTTGATTAATGTTGCTGTATCACGTGCTCAACATCAATTTATTCTTGTGACTGATCACTCCGCATTTCGTAAATACGGTAACGAAGTGGGAGATCTTATGCGTTATATGGAATATAGTACGCTGGATGACAATGTTGTGGATAGTGAAATAGTATCCATTTTTGATCTATTATATCGGGAATATTCAGATAAGCTAAGAGATTTTAGAAATCATGCTAGCGGGTTTAACAGATCGAGACACAAAAGTGAAAACTTGATGGAAGCACTGCTTTCTCAAATAATGGAGAGGCCCGAGTTTAAAGGGTTCTCCTTATCAAGTGAGGTATATCTAATGAATCTTTTCACTGATCTTGATCGTTTAAGCGAAGAGGAGCGAAAGTTTATTAAAAATCGTTCTTCCGTTGATTTCGTGATTTATCACAAACTGGACAAATCATTTGCAATGGCCATTGAAGTTGATGGATTTAAATTCCATGAGAATAAACCAGAGCAGAGAAGAAGGGACGAGATAAAAGAATCGATCTTCGAAAAATTCGGGTATACTCTCGAAAGGTTTAAGACAAATGAAAGTGGAGAAGAAGAGAGAATCATAAATTCATTGAATAGTCTTATGGATTCCAATTAAGTTATTTCTACCTTTTTCATAAAAGAGCTGGGTTAAATCATTTTCGGCTCTTTTGCCTCACTGCCCAATCTACTCTATAATAGTAGGCTAAACTAGACTGCGTCAGGAGGAAACTATGGATTTTATCAAAGAACAGTTAACGGAACTAGGCATGACTGAGCCCTCCCTTGGATACTTTTCCAGTGTAATCATGATTATTTTTATCGCGCTAATCTCGATGATTGCCAATTATATTGCCAAACGACTTGTGCTTAAGGCCGTGCATCGGATTGTGAGCCATAACCGGTTCAAATGGGGGCATATCGTTGTTCAGAAAAAGCTGTTCCAGCGACTATCCCATCTTGTGCCAGCTATTATTATCTATTACACAGCGTACATCTTCCCGGGTTATCAGGCTTTGATTGAAAAAGCGGCAATGACCTACATGATTGTCATCATGATTACGGTGCTGAATGCATTGCTGAACGTGTTCGATGATATCTATCGTACCTATGAAGTGTCTAAAATAAGGCCGATCAAGAGTTACATTCAGGTAGCCAAAATTGTACTGTTTATCGTTGGCGGTATTATCGTCATCTCCAGTCTGGTGGGACAGAATCCGTTGATTATCCTCAGTGGACTCGGGGCTTTATCAGCAGTATTGATGCTCATCTTCAAAGATTCTATTCTGGGTCTGGTCGCGGGTGTGCAGCTGTCCTCCAATGATATGGTGCGTGTAGGCGACTGGATTGAGATGCCGAAATACAATGCGGATGGCGATGTGATCGACATTACGCTGAACACAGTGAAAGTCATGAATTTTGATAAGACGATTACGATGATTCCGAGTTATGCGCTGATTTCGGACTCATTTCGCAACTGGAGAGGCATGCAAGTGTCCGGTGGTAGACGGATTAAGCGGAGTATTTTTATCGATATCAGCAGTATCCGATTTTGTGACGAAGAGATGGTGGCTGAGTTCGATAAAATCCACTATTTAACCGATTATGTAACGTCGAAATTAAAAGAAATTGAAGCGTACAACGTAGAGCATCAGGTAAATCGGGAAAGTAATGTGAATGGCAGACAACTCACCAACATCGGTGTGTTCCGTGAATATATTCGTCAATATTTGCGACATCATCCGAAGATCAATAAGGATATGACGATGATTGTGAGACAGCTTGCTCCGGAGGATCGCGGACTACCTCTCGAAATTTATGCGTTCAGCAATGACACCAACTGGGCTGTGTATGAGAGTGTGCAGGCAGATATCTTTGACCATATCTTTGCAGTTGCGTCAACGTTCGGGCTCCGTGCCTTCCAGAATCCAACAGGGCATGACATTGTACAGCTTAAGGAAAATAAAGAATATGTGCGTGAATATTAATAAGGTAACCTATCCATCAAGTATTTTTGGAGCGACTCTCCAAGTCTTGCATCGTTCGATGATATAGCTCCAGGTATGTAGTTCTGATATAACTCCATTACGTAGCTCAGAAGATATTTAGATAAGCCATTGACCTCTCCGGTTGATGGCTTTTGGTCTGTGATATAATAGGGCATATTTTGAGGACGTAGAATGAGGCGAGCATGGGAAGATCATGAGGAATGGCGATGTTTCGCTGAAAATCGCTATTGCTTCACTATACAGGTAAGGGATAACTCACTTCATAGAGTTCGGGATACAGTACACGTACAGGCAGGGGGAATGTTGATGGAGAGGATAATAGATTGGAATGCTCATATTGAGCAGTGGAGTCGATCAGCTGTGCGGTTGCAATGTATTCAGTCTTATCGTGCACAACATGGGGCAGTTCCGGATCTGTCCGAGTTTGAAGCACATACGGGGTTTTTCTTTATTCTTACGCATGGAGAGATCAGAGTGAGGGTGTCCGGTGAATTTGTTCATTGCCGCTCGCCTTACATCTTCTATGGAGGAGAGAACAAGAACACGATTTTTGAAGTGCCGGGTTACGATCAGGAATGGGCCGGATATCTGGTTATATATACATTGTTACCTGTATTATCAGAGGGTCAGGAGAGCTTGACCCATTCTTATGGGTTTACACCAAACGCGATGCTGCCAATTCAGGAAAAATGTGAAGCAATGGAACGTCACTGGGATAGCAATGAGCTTTTAGATCGGCTACAAGCCCAATCCCTTTTTTTGCCCTTGGTGTACGAGGTTTTGAGCCAAAAACTGCAGACATTGGCGCAGCCAGAGTATACTAAAACCAACATCGTGACCGAGGCGATCAAGTATATCAAAGCGAACTATATGGAGTCCATTACAGCGGAGAAACTGGCGGGCAGATATGAATGCAGCACGAGTTATTTATCGCGTTTATTCCGCAATCAGATCGGACTGGGGCCAATCGAATATCTGATTCATGAGCGTGTTCACCGTGCCAAACAGCTGCTTCTGAAGTCGGATGCACGGATTCAGGATGTTGCAAGCAAGGTAGGTTATGCAGATGTATATTATTTCAGTCGTTTATTCAAAAAACACACCGGTCACTCCCCGCTTCTATTTCGCGCGGAACATAAGCCCCGAGCCGCTCAGGTTCAGAATAATCCATTACGCCGTTTGGAATCGTCCATTGCCTACCTTCCTTTTGATTCTCATAATGAGAATGAGTCTTATTATCAATGGGTTAAGGAAGGGGATACATCCATGTTTCGATTTTCAAGACCTGCCTTTGGAGCCATGATGGTACTGTGTACATCGTTGATTCTTAGTGCATGTCAGGCAAGCAATTCCATAGGAGGGGCTGCGGCAGCTCAAGAGCCTGCAAGCCAAACAGCGACGGCAACCGCATCAGATAGCACTGCCGCGGAAACGAGAATTTATAAACACTTAAAAGGCGAAACAGCCATCCCTGTGCATCCACAGCGTGTTGTCAGTTTCTTTCATCTTGGCGAGCTGATCGCACTTGGCGTGAAACCGGTGGGCACAACGACATATGTTCTGGATAACCCGCATATTAGCGACAAAACAGGAATTACCGATATCGGCATACCGCCAGATGCGGAGAAAATTCTGTCCCTGCAACCAGACTTGATTGTAACAACACCTGCATTAGCGGAGATTGTGGAGGGTGGGTATGATGCACTGAGCAAGATTGCTCCAACTATTGTGATCGAGCAGAATAATGAACCCATCAAAGATATAGAGATGTTTGGGGATATTCTCGGTAAACAGGAAGAAGCGAAGCAGTGGAATGAGAAGTTTACAACCAAAATCGCAGCGTACAAAGCGAAAATCAGCCCTTATGTTCGTGCGGATGAAACGTTCTCTATATTAAACGTACGTCCAGATGCCCTTTTTGTATACGGAGATACCAATATGGGTGGCAATATTATTTATAAATATCTTGGATTGAAGCCAGCAGCCAAGGTAGAGTCGGATGTCATTCATGGCGAAACATGGGAGGTATCCACCGAGGTGATTCCCGAATTTATTGGTGACCGTCTGTTTCTCGCGGTGAATAAGGGTGCTGAGGACAAGCTTAAGAATGTACAGAAGCTGGTCGATGCCTCACCAGCGGGGAAATCAGGCCATGTGTACTCTATTGATTTTGATCAGTTTCTTCCGAGTGACCCTATTGCGGTAGAAAAACAGTTGGATATTATCACAGATTTGATTATCGGAAATGCTAAATAGAACATGAGCTGCCTGAATTGATTCAAGTCAGCGTGAAGGGGTAGAATAACGAGAGAATGCTTTATATTTCCAGCCTTGCTCAGGAAAGATCATACTACCTTTTACAAAGGAGAGTTCTCGAATGAATCATATCCCGGAATACACGTTGAATGATGGCTTGAAAGTGCCTGCGATTGGATTTGGTACGTACAGTTTGAAAGGGGAGGCAGGGGTTCAATCCGTTGCGTCTGCGTTGGATGCAGGGTATCGCTTGATTGATACGGCATACAACTATGAAAATGAAGCTACCGTTGGTAGAGCGATCAAACAAAGCTCCATCGCGCGCGAGGATCTGCTCATTACCTCCAAGTTGCCGGGCAGATATCATGCCTATGACAAAGCGCTGGTCGCGATTCAGGAATCGCTGTACAGAGCAGATCTGGACTATTATGACCTGTATCTGATCCACTGGCCTAATCCCAAGCAGGATAAGTATGTTGAGGCGTGGCAAGCTTTAATCGAAGCGAAAAAACGCGGATACATCCGCTCCATCGGTGTCAGCAACTTCCTGCCTGAGCACAATGAACGGCTGATTCAGGAGACGGGTGTCGCACCAAGTCTGAATCAGATCGAGCTACATCCGTTCTTCGATCAAGCGAAGCAGCGGGAGCAGGATGCAAAGCATGGCATTGTGAATGAATCCTGGAGTCCCATCGGACGTGGGAATGATGCTTTGCAGGATATTTTGAAGGACAAGAACATTGTTCGCATTGCAGAAACGCACGGCAAAACGCCTACACAAGTGATATTGCGCTGGCATATTCAGCTTGGCTCTATTCCGATTCCGAAGGCAGGTTCCTTAGAGCATCAGCAAGAGAATATTAATATATTTGATTTCGAGCTGAACGAAGAGGAGATGCAGGTCATTGCCTCGTTTAATCGTGCAGATGGGCGATTGTGGAACCAAGATCCGAGTGAGTACGAGGAATTTTAAGAGATTACGGATCATTGAAGAAAGATGTATAGAAGAAGCTCGCATAGAGAAAAAAAGAGTGCCCTCGTCCATAAGGACAAGCGGCACTCTTTTGATATATAGAACGATGTATCGGCTAGCATCTAACCAGATTCCCGAACAGAAACATCTATGTTTTTACATCTTCTGGCATTCACTGCTTTAAGACAAGTCCGCTCAGCCAGATGCCTTATACGCGCGGAATACGGAACGTCAGAATCTCGTAAGGCTTGATGTCAAAAGCAATGCGAGCATTCTCCACACGGCACTCTGCTTCGATGTTCTCCAGCAAATCACATGCATAAGCTGTAGCACCTGTTCCCTCAGGCAATTGCAGGGAGGCACGACTGCGGCGGCCATGGGCTTCATAGACACGGATGATCATGTCGTCGTTGTCCTCGGCTTTTTTGATAACCTCCAGCACGACATTCTCCTGATCTACAGAAGCAAGTGACCATGTATCCGGCAATGTTCCGGTTTGTGAACCTATCTCCAGACCAACCAATGGACGGTTAAGATCATAAGCTGCCTGAATAACACGTCCCTCACGGAAATCACCCTGATGCGGATACAGGGAGTAAGTGAACACATGCTGCTCTTTGTCGGCATTTTCGTTCGGATAGGTTGCACTCTTGATCAGGGATAGACGCATCACCGAATTGTGAATGTCGTATCCGTATTTGCAGTCATTCAGCAGGGCTGCCCCGTAACCGCTCTCGGCAAGGTCGGCCCATTTCTGACCACATACCTCAAAACGAGCCTGATCCCAGCTTGTATTGCGGTGTGTTGCGCGTTCCACGTTACCATACTGGATCTCATAGACGGCTTTTTCACTCCAAATATCGAGCGGGAAAGCAGCTTTCAGCAACAGATGCTCCTGTCTCCAGTCTACGAAGGTACGGAAGTCGATTCGCCGTGTATGTGCGTAGAAAATGATCGTTTGTTCAACGACAGAGTCCAGGAATTGTCTTTTCACTTGAAGCACGGAACGTACCGGGCCGCTTTCTACCCATTCCATCGATTGCAGGTCATTGATCTCCCACATATGCTGTTCATAATAATCGTCAATGTTCCATGCCTCGTACTCCGCAGGACGATCCTCGAACACTTGCAGCACATTGCCACGCTCGCCGGATTGAAGCAGTTCACGCCCCTCCAGCTTGTCCCACACGGATACAAATTCAGCACTTTCATTCAGACGAATATCATACCAAGGGGTCTCGATGGACTGCTGCTCGGATTGCCACTGGGCAACCGATATACCTGCACTGCCAAGATCAGCGGCGGCATCCGGTGTGATGCGGAACGTTTTGTATCCTGCTGCAGGCACGTTTTCGGCAAGGAACACAAGTCCGCCTTCTGGCGTGTACTGACTTGGTACAGGACGATCTCCATCGTGTACGGTTACTTTTTTCGCAAAAGCAGGCAGTTCCACCACATCTGTCCGTGCTAAGCCGGTCGGATTAAAGACAACGATGGCTTCGCCGTTCGACGTAATCTGGCTTACAATTGCGTTCAAGGCGCTGCTCTTCAGTTCGTCCGTGACACGCAACACCTCTTCATATTGCTCCTGCGAATCGATGTATACCTGCTCAATCGAACTGCCTGGCAGAATATCATGGAACTGGTTCAACATCGTCAGCTTCCAAGCGTGTTCCAATGCGTCGGTTGGATATACAGCCTGTGCATCCGCTTGGCGTTGAATCATGGAAAACAGCTCGGCATCGGACAGCGCAAATTCGCTGTGACGGTTATACTTTTTATTACGAGCCATAGACGTGTACGTACCGCGATGATATTCCAGATACAGCTCGCCTGACCAGCGCGGAACCGAGCGTACGCCGTCTAAATTCTGCTCTAACTTTTCAAAAAATTCACGCACAAATGTACGTTTCACTGTTGGTACGCCGGGGAGTCCTTTTTCAAGTCGTCTGCCGTGCTCAAGCATTTCCTCCGTTGGTCCACCGCCGCCGTCTCCGAATCCGAAGCATTGCAGTACATCGGTGTTGATGGTTTTGTTCTGATATCGCTGCCACGTACCTTTTACTTGGGATGCATTGAATCGTCCGTTGTAAGTGGTTTCGAAACGATGCTTTCCGAATTCCGGGTGTGGAATATAGTCTTTGGCCGTAATGAAATGCGTCAGAACCTCCGAACCGTCAATACCTCTCCAGTACATCGTATCGTTTGGAATCTGGTTCGTATCATTCCAGGCAATTTTGGTCGTCATAAAATAATCGATCCCGCTCTTGCGCATAATCTGCGGCATCGCTGCGCTGTAACCAAATACATCGGGCAGCCAGAGCACACGGTTCTCTACGCCGAATTCTTCCTTGAAGAAACGTTTGCCATAGATAATCTGACGGATCATGGATTCGCCCGAGATCAGATTACAATCGGCTTCCAGCCACATCGAACCTTCTGCTTCCCAGCGGCCTTCGGCTACTTTTTCTTTGATTTTCTCATATAAAGAAGGGAAGTCGGCTTTCAAATATGCATAGAGCTGAGGCTGGGAGGACATGAAGGTGTACTCCGGAAATTTATCCATCAGATAGAGCACACTCGCGAAGCTGCGGATAACCTTCTCACGTGTCTGATCCAGCGTCCACAGCCATGCCACGTCAATATGAGTGTGACCAATGCAGTGAACGGTCGGGATATGATCACTGTCCGGGCGAGTTTCTCCATAGATATGGTGTTGCAGGTACTCACGTGCTTTCAGCACGGATGCGTGAAAAGCTGCACTGTTCTCTTGGCGTAAATCGAGCAGATTTACAGCTTCGTTCAGCTGTTCAATCAGCTTCAGATGCTCCAGATCGTCCTCGCGCAGCAGATCTGCCGCATCCAGCGCAGCCTTTAGGTCGTAATACAAATTCGAGACAGGCTCATGATGCTCGGCAATATATACGTTCAGGAAAACATCGGCTGCGGATGTGCTGCAATAGGCATACAGCGCCAGCTCAAACTCTTCTCCTTTGACAGCCGATGGCGTCAGGTCGATTTCAGTATGATTCACATCCAGACCGCAGACGAGCTCTCCGTTCAGAAAGGCCAGAAACTGCGGATTATCGTAATTCCAAATATCTGTGGCACCGGTAACGATGGCACATACGACCTTTTTCCCCTCCATGTGGTCAGGAATGCGAATGCGGGTTTTGAAGCAGCTGTGTACATCTTTGCCGCCCCAGCCATCACCTTTGCGGAACACGTTCCATGAAGAAGGGTCTTCATGTACGAGATCCCAGGTATGGTATCCGCTCTCTTTATGATAAAGCTCGGGTATATATGTCTTTGACGTCAATCGTGCACTTTCCAAGTGTTTCACAATCGTTTGGATTCGAGTAGACAAGGAATTCAATTTCATATGTGTTTCCCACCTTGGTATTTAGTAAGTACAAGCTGTAAGGGTTACTTCAACATCAACAAAAACAAAAACTATAACAATGGAAACGCTGACATTTTAACTTTATCATATCAAATCAGAAATGCTAGAAACTACGTAATGTATGCTGAAAACACCGTCTTTTTATTGCATTTCATGCTAAAATGAAGGTAGGTATGATTAGGGCGTGTCTTGAAACCTACTGAAGTGCATCTTTTACCCCCTTTTCGCCCCCTGCTACGTCACTTCCCCTTGACGTGCCCCAGCACGCCTGCGGGAAACTTCCTTGCTTGGAACGAAAATTCGGCAAAATCTGCTTTCTTCAGCATTTTCAGACACGCCCTAGGGAAGGAGCATGTCCATGACATCATCGGTTCTGGCATATGAGAAGGGATATGCGATCCATGTGAACCAGCCGGGGGATTCGCTTTATTATTACCTGGATTACGACGAGCGTTCGCATGATCTCAATATGGAGTTTCAGCATTTTCACGATTTTTATGAAATTTGCATTTTGCTGGATCGGACCGCTGCGCACATTATTGAAGGCAGTTTATACGAGATGCAGCCCTATGATATTGTGTTGCTTCGGCCTGCTCTGCTTCATAAAACCCAATATCCTAAGGGTGTGCCACCCAAACGGTTAATGATTAATTTTGCTATGCCTCGTAGTTTACCTGGACTTGAGAACGGTTACAGCGAGCTATTTACGATATTTAATGCGCAGGTTCCCATTTTCCGCTTCTCGGAAGAGCAGCGTAAGGAAGTTCTTGCGCCCCTCAACGATATTTTTGCGATATCACAGCAGTTATCTCCTATTCAATCGGTGGCTATTCATCATAAATTTGTCGAATTTTTATGTGGTCTTCATCGTTATGCGGCGGAGAATAGTTATGTCCGTGAGGAAAAAGGATCATCCATGACCCAGCGAATGTATGCTATTGCATCCTATATTCATAGTCACTATCAGCAGGAGATGTCGCTGGATGAGGTGTCCAGACGCTTTTATGTCAGCGCACATCATCTATCGCGCCAGTTCAACAAAGTCACAGGCTTCACGTTTACGGAATATGTGCAGATGACCCGAATTCGAAATGCCCAACAAATGCTGCTACATTCGAGTGAGAAAATTACGGATATTGCTGCCCAATGCGGTTTCACCAGCTTTTCGCAGTTCAATCGCATTTTTAATAAGCAGAATGGAATGTCGCCTAGCGCCTATCGACGCAGCAAGCCAGCACAGGATGAGCGTGAGATGGTACTTGTAGGGGAGAGGCAGGGGTAGAACGAGATAAGCGGAGGGGCTGGAAAGAAGCAGCAAAAGATGAAGAGTCATGTAATGTGGGATAGACTCTTCATCTTACATTACGTTAATAATATTTTTTCAATGCAACCATCACATATTTGATAAGACTTAGGTTTCTTACCTGTTAATTCAACATATCCTTCCTGTACGAGATAATCCATGACATTGTTGATCTTGTGTCTAGATTTTTTGGAGTACTTCATTAATTCTTGTACAGATAAAATTATATTCTCAGTTATAAATACATTAATAGTAAGCATTAATAGTAATATCTCTCTGGCATCCCCATTATCATTCCATTTATCTTTTTTCATATACTGTGTGATTCTTTCCAATTTCATTAGACTAATTTCAAGATCTTCAATAATACTTCTTTGTCCATTGGAAAGTAATTCAAGCATATGGATTAAATAAAAGGTCATCTCTCCATGATTTAAAGGGAATGCTATTTCTTCCAATGCTTTATAATACTTAGCTTTATCTTTATTGACCGCATAGGAAAATGTGATCGCCGAATATTTTTCAAGATAGCGTGATAAATAACTGCCCACTATAAGACGCCCTGTGCGCCCATTACCATCATAAAATGGGTGGATATACTCATAATAATAATGAGCGACCATATACCGATAAAGTGGAGGATGAGATTCATCTTTTAAAAAGTTGATAAGCATGCCTAACGATGCGATAATTTTCTTTTCCGAACTCACACCAACATGAGTTGTAATTTGCCCATCATTTATTTCCACATTACCTTGTCTGAACAGCTCACCGTCTGGTTTATCTTCCGCTATAATTTCATCAGCAACTAGATCATCATACAAAGATCTGAAATCCAGAGGCTGCTCAAATGGTTTAATTTGATCAATATAGAGATACGTCTTAATTAGTCCTGTAAATCTTTTATTCTTAGATTCTTTTTTTTTAACTTCACTGAGAGCTTCCTGTAGTTCTTTTTTTGTACTGCGAACTCCTTCAATTTCATTATTACTCTGAGCTTCGTTAACGATGAGTTTATTAAAATAAGGCTCCAGTATAAAATCAGGAAGTTTGCTAATGAGTGAAGAAATTTCAGAACTGTTTATTAAGACTTGGTTATTCAAAATCATTAATTCATGTGTGTTTACATAGAAAAGTTCAAATGATTCTGCAGTAACATTCCCTTTTCTAAAACCTTTGATAGTCAAGGATGTTCGATAACTGCCATAACTATTTTGTCTTATTCTCAACTCTTCGGCGAATGAATCACGATCTAATTTATAAAAAATCTTAGATAATCTTTCATATCCCATAAAACCATCTCCTATTATTTAAAAAGGGTACTCTTTTTAAATTATAATTCTACTATTTCCTTAATACAAATGAATTATTCATATTTCTATTGTATAAAGTAGTGAAGATGAACTTATCAGTGAAATGCTCGTTCAATATTAAATAGAGAAGGGCGGTGACAAGAAGCTTCAGCTTCATTACCACGAAATTGTGGCTAAAGTTAGATCCTGTGGTTGTGGACAAAAAAGCGAATGTCTTCTTGAAATATACTTGAGAAGTGGATGATATAGAAAAAGGCAAGCTCACTATAGGAAAGTGGGCCTGCCTTTTTCAATTTTAATTTAAAATTAAAATTATGTTTATATTACGAGTTTATAACTTGAAAGCTTAATCGGCTGCGAGTTTTACACCAAGTCTTTCGGTGCAAGCTCAATGGCGGAGCGAATAGCTGCCAGCATGCTTTTATCATCAGCGATGTTTTTGCCAGCGATATCAAAGGCAGTTCCGTGGTCCACGGATGTACGGATGATGCCACCCTTCAGGCCTACCGTGATATTAACACCTTCCTCAATGCCCATCACCTTGATTGGGGCATGACCTTGGTCGTGGTAACAGGCTACAACGATGTCGAAGTCGCCGCGGCCTGCGCGGAAGAAGAGTGTGTCCGCTGGCAGTGGGCCAACGACGTTAATGCCTTCCTGCTGCGCGCGCTCAATGCCGGGCTGCAACTTCTCTTCTTCTTCCCCGTTGCCGAACAAGCCGTTCTCTCCGGCATGAGGGTTAATCCCGCACACTGCGACGCGTGGATTGTCAAAGCCTGCTTTTTTCAACGTATCATGAGCCAGCTTCACGACTGTATAGGTTCTTTCCGGGTTAATGCTCGCAATGGCTTCAATCAGGCCCATATGAGTGGTCAGGTGAATGACGCGCAAGTTAGGCGTGGTGAGCATCATGGAGAAGTCCTCGGTGTCCGTCAGGTCTGCCAAAATCTCCGTATGGCCTGGATACAGATGACCTCCCAAATGTAGTGCTTCTTTGTTCAGCGGTGCTGTGCAGATCGAGTGAATTTGCTTCTTTTTCGCCAAATCAATGGCTCTTGCAAGAAACTGAAATGCCGCATCTCCCGCGACAGCAGATACTTTGCCATACTCCAGATCAGCAGGAACAAGGTTTAAGTCGATGACATCGACAGTACCGAATTCATATCTAGCTTCCATTGGCTCCTGAATAGCATTTACTTTCAAGTTGGAACCGATCACGGGTAGTACACGCTCCAAAATCTTGGCATCACCGATCACAAGCGGGTTGCACTGATCATACACCTCTTGATGTGCCAGTGCTTTCATAATAATCTCGGGTCCGATGCCTGCGGCATCGCCCATCGTAATACCTACTGTGGGTTTCATGCGAGAATGCCCCCTTTTAATTTTTGAACTGCACGGATAAAGACGTCCGGTTTGCCGAATCCGCCTGCTTTGGTAATCACATATAAATCTTCCATACCCATAAATCTGGAGATCGGCACGCCGATTTCAAGCTCGTCCAACAGTTCAAAGCCGCTGATATTCCATTTCAGACAAATCTGTTTGGCGGTATCGCCGCCTGTCATGGATACTCCTTTGAAAAGGCCCTCTTCGAGCAGTCTGGCGCATATTTCGCCTATCGCACGTACGATTTCGTTGCTGACTTGGGTGTGATTCAATCCGCGATTCTCACCTGTTGCCCGTGCCAGCTCAATATCGATGGATTCGGCAGTGGAGTAGAGCACAACATCTTCCCCCTCCAGCGCTTTGGTTCTAACCTCATCGTAGACACGTTCCATCTCCGCAGTACGATCTGCCTCTGCCGATACGGCTTTGAATGAATGAAACGATACGGACGCGATTCGAGACTGACGGAGCAAACGATACAACTGCTCACGAGAGTTTTTGTTCACGCTGCCGACAACGGTCAAGATGGGCCCCGTGTTCTCCGGGATCGTGAGTGCGGCGGATTTGGATTCCAACTCATAGTGAGCTGGGAGATAGTTCGCAATTCCTGCTGCACCCGCCCAAGCAAATGTATACGGCATGTCCCGTGTCATTTGTAAAATCTGCTCTAAATGCGCTTCCTCGGTGGAGTCCACCAGCACATACGGGATGTTGTTTTGTTTGAACTGCTCCAATCTGGCGTGTACTTGTTGTTGTCCGGCTTCCAGATCACCTACGGTAATCTCACCCACGCGGTATTTCGTCTGTTGTTTGAGCAGATCCGGTAGGTAAGAGATCGTCACGGGTGTCTTCGGATCAAGAGCAATTTCTGTCTCCGCAAGTGGCACGCCGTTTAGGTAATGAATGCCCTCTCGAATGGTACGGTTATTTTTCGGATAACCCGGAGCGATCATCATGAAATCAGGTTGTACAACATCATATACTGCATCGATCTCGATACCGATATTGCCTCGCATGGTGGAATCCATCTTTTTGAAAAGCGTATCGAACCCGTTCTCCGTCAGCAGCTTGGCTGCACGATACACGCGATCATAAGCTTCCTCCGCCGCAACAGAGCGGCTGTCTGTATCAAAAACAACGGTATCATAAGAGGCCAGTGATGCCTCATCCATATTAAATAGAACGCTCGTCTTCAAGCCATGCCGGGCTAGCTGCACCCCGCTGTCATTGGCTCCGGTCAAGTCATCTGCGATAATGGCCAGTTTCATGCAGTCATCCCTCCTTTAGTTTTCGTTTGTTACATTAACCATATAAATTGAACCAAAGGTGTTTACACGGATCACTCCGATGACAGAATAACCTTCCAATCGCTGTTATCCCCAGATTTCTTGAATTCCTTTTCCAAAGGGGGAAATCCGTGATAAAGGCGAACGCTCCGCTTTTCCAGGTTTTTTCTGTCTTCTCCGTTAATGTGTAAACAAATAGTTCAACTTGTATGGTAAAAAATTTAAAAATGAAATCATTCCGTTTTAATTTTCTACATTTATGTGGTCGGTCGTTCATTATACTTGGCGATGCCGCCTGATTTCTCCAGTCGTTTGGAGAGGAAACCGATAAAGATCGGCAACAAAATTGCCGTGGTCACAACACTTGCCGCAATCTGCACTGTAGCGATCTCCGCAATGGGGCCAAATGACGCATTGGCAGCTACGATGGCAGCGGGTGTACCTACCGCATTACCCGCTGTAGAACCTTCGGATGCGCCGACAATGGGATTCCAGCCGATGGCTTTGAAGAGCAAGTATCCAACCCCGCCTGTAAGAAGCACAGTCAGCACGCCGAGCAGAATTCCACCAAGTCCACCTTGGATAATGGAAGAGAAGTTGATGCCCATACCGAGCGCAAAGGCAAAAAACGGAACGAGCTTGTCACTGCCTTTGTGCAGCCATTCAGCCATATTACGATCCAGATTACCAATAATGACACCAACAATCAGTGGAAGCAATACCGCGACAAAGGACATGGGGGAGAACATGCCGTTCGCAAAGCCCATCGCACCAAAGATCGAGAGCGCTACCATCGTTAGAAACGGTCCGTCACTAAGTGCGAGGAACGGGTAGGCTGCTTTGTCGTCTTCCTTACCGTATTGACCCGCAAGTGCGATGTACAGGCCACCATTCGAGTTGGTCATGGCTGCAATGATGGCAAGTGGAGCAAGTCCTAGAAATAAGCCGTTTGAGTCAGCGAGTAGAATAGCGATGAAACCAAGACCAGCACCGATTACCCACTTGAACGTAAGTAGGGTCAAACCTTTGCCGACAGAGGAACCGGCTGTTTTGAACGTAATCTGTGTACCTGCAATTAACAGGAATAATGCAATGAGTGTGCTCGCACTGTTCACAAAAAGAGCTTCTGTAAATCCACCGATGCGCAGGGCATTCGGGAAAAATGTATTGATTGTTGCACCCAGCAAGAGAGGAACAACCATCATGCCGCCAGGGATGCGATCGAGAGTAGCTTTAATGTTCATAGTCATAGCTCCTTATGAAGTAATCGTTTTCTTGAAGCGCTTGCAGGGATTATGTTATCTCATATCGTTTAATTTAGCAACATAAAATTATTTTAATTTTAAATAAATATATAAATGTTTAAAAATGCAACACATTGTCTATCGGATCCAGTAGATCATCTAATGAACGAGTACAAGGAATCTCTGTTTTGCTCATAATGAACTAAAAGAGTTGAAAATGAGCAGGTGAAATTCAATGAAGTAACATTGAGAAACGAATACATAGCAAATAAAAAAACGCTCAAAAACTCGATAAAGTAGCTCATAAAAACGCATAAAAAAGACCACAAAAAAAGACGTAAACTTAAAGTTAATCTTTAAGTTTACGCCATAATGTGGCTCGGTTAATCCCCAGACGCTCAGCGGCTTTGGATTGATTGTTGTTTTCCTCTTGAAGCACCAATTGGATAACTTCTTTCTCTATTTCCTTCAATGTGCCGTTTAGCTTCATTGCACTTGTATTTGCCGCAGATTGCTGATGTAGTAAGCGAGTTAAAGTTCCACTCGTAATGACATAATCCGGTTCGTTCAGCGCAGCTTGTTTGATGAGATGTTTCAGCTGATTGACGTTCATATATGCAGCTTGATCCCGGATTAGCTGTAGGGCATCCTCTTTAATTCGTACAGCTGTCGTGCCGTATTTGTGATAATAACCCGTCAGGAAGTGCTGCATCAACGGTTCAAGATCCTCCGTACGGTCGGCAAGGCTTGGCATGATGAGTGTGTTCAGTTTCAGCTTGAGTGTCCAATTCGGATCAGGCACATGTTCACTTAGAATAAACAGGCCGATGCTGTTCTGGAGACAAGTCTCGATGAAAGTCAGCAGCTCGGGGTCTTGCAGACGTGATTCAATTTGATTGAGCTCCACTGTCTTTACCTTGTTTAGCGGAATTTTGTGCAAATGACCAGAAGGAACCTGAGAGAGGTCGATCTGTAGCAGAAGTCCGCCGCCAGCATGCATCTGATGCATATGTTTGACCAAGAAGGATTTCCCCGAATCGGCTTCGCCCAACAAGTATATGGGTTCATGATGAGCATATAGTGCTCGGATATTTTTTAATACTGCCTGCATGGCAGGTGATTCGGCAACGATGGGTTCCATCGAGGAATCGGTAAACGTGGTGATGCCGAATTGTGCAAAGGCATAAGGCTCTCCTTTTTCAAGTATATACACCTTGTAGCTCTTATTATCCAGCTTGGTTTCATAAGCTTGCACTGTCAATTGATATTCATCGACCATGAAGACGTTCTGAATTTTGGATTGATGGAATTCCAGGCTTGTGTTCATTAGATATAGATGATTTTCGGTGAGTGGATTATGGTTAAAGTCGGCCCAGTTTTCAAACACCACCTCATCCTGGTCACCCAAAATCAGCAGATTCGGATGCTCTTGGGTCACGAGATCATGGAGTAAGACGGACACGGTCTGATTTTTGCTCAAATACCGATAGACTAGCTGTGCATCCTCCATAGCTCTGAGAATGGACTCCGTACCTGATTGGATCAACAAACCGTCCAGACCGTAGGCCTTTGCAGTGCTCACTGTGATCACGTCACCTACAATTTGCTGGTAGCCAGACGCTTTCAACTCCAGCAGTAGCCTAGCGACATCTTCTGAGCTATGTATCGTATAGACTTTGAGCGGCAGATCCATCAGGTCGATAATGGACTGCGCGCCAGACGTGATGTTGGAGAAACCAACGATGGCCGTATGTCCGTTGAACTGGCTTGCCAGTGTGAGGGAACGAATCATATCGTAGCCAGATAGCTGCACATCAATGACCGGTACGGTCACCGCTTGTTTAATGAGTTGCGCCGTTCCGCCGCGGCTAATAATAATTTCTGCACCGTTTTTTTCGGCCTGAATTGCCAACTCGGCACCTTTTGCCAAGTCACCCACTTCGGTCTGGATGGATAGCTCAGGATAGCGCGGGATGCATTCTTCTATAATAGGAATCATCGATTCATAAGGAGCGATGAAATGAACTCGTGTACGCATAATTTTCCTGCCTTTTATAAAATCATTGATCCCTTTATTATAGCTAATTTGAAGAAGAAAGGCATCCTTGAAGGCGAGTGAAGCGAGGTGTGAAGGAACGATGTGACGAACTGCACTGAATCGAATGATCATCTATTTCAAAATTAATGCATTATGGAAGCAAAGTGTTTAAGCGATTAAGATAGAATAAGTCAGTCATGATCAAGTAATGAAGGAAAGGAAGTGCAGACATATGCCCAACATACATAAAGCCGCCGACCCAGACCACATTATCCAATGTGTGATAGAAAGATTCCCCTGCAGAGTATTATGGAGTGAGGGTCGTCCTTGCCTGGAGTATCAGAAGGAAGAGGATGTCGCGATGATAACGGAATACGTGAGAAAAACATACGATGTAGAACTGCTGGATGTCTTTTTTACAGCGGTGGAGAGCTTGCCAGAGGAGATGATATGAAAACAGCGTTAAAGAGAATAGGATATACAGCATCGGCCATAGTTGGAGTCTTGTTACTATTTATAGTCATCAGCTTTGTTAACCATCTTATCCAATTGAAGAAAGAATCGGTATTATTAGCCTCACCGGGTGTCTTAGTTAATGTACATAACCATAAAATGCACGTCTACACGGAGGGCTCTGGCCCACAGACACTGGTCTTTCTTTCGGGTGGGGGCACATCCGCACCGGTACTGGATTTCAAAGCACTTTATTCGAAATTAGCCATACAACACCGAATTGCTGTAGTGGAGAAAGCGGGTTATGGTTTTAGCGAAACAGCAGACATTCCAAGGGATATCGACACGATATTAGAAGAGACCCGTTTAGCACTAACTAAAGCTGGTCAGAACCCGCCATATATATTATTTCCACATTCCATGTCGGGTGTTGAGGCTTTATATTGGGCACAGAAGTATCCTGATGAAGTAAAAGCTATCATTGGACTAGATTCTACGGTTCCAGAAGTGTATGAGAAGTACCCGCTTCCCTCGAAACTGATGATGAATGTAACAACTTTGGCTGCAAGAGCAGGAGTTACTCGTTTTTTTCCGGGAATTGCAGAATCTTCTGCAGCCATTCAAGAGAATCGGTTATCTACCCATGATGTGAAGCTGTACCGGGCATTATTTTATAAAAATACCCAAACGGTTAACATGAATGAGGAAATAAAGATGATTAAGGCGAACGCCGAAAAAGTCGATAAACGAGGAATCCCGGACGTACCAATGTACTTTTTTATATCGAGTGGTGACGAATTGCCCGTAGAACATTGGCAGGCTGATCTTATAAAGTATAGCGAGAAACTGCATAATGGCAGATACCTGATCATTGACGGCGGACATTATCTACATAATACGAATACCGAGCAAATAGCGGAGGAAAGTGCGAAGTATATTGCAGAGTTATAAAGAGTTCATTATGAAAACTGAAACGCATGTGGTGTTATTCATGTATTATATTCATATGAACATACCCGAAGGAGGAACAAATGGTGGGAATCTTATCGAGGTTTAGAGACGTGATGAAGGCCAATGTCAATCATATGTTGAACCGGGCAGGCGACCCGGAGAAAACCGTGAACGAGTATATGCGGAGCCTGAGTAGTGACTTGGGTCAGGTAAAGGCCGAGACAGCTGCGGTGCTGGCAGATGAAAATCGGGCCAAGCGGGCACTGGATGAATGCCAGGCTGAGGTGAACAAGCTGCAGCGTTATGCGGAGAAATCGGCGGAATCAGGTGATGTGGATAAGGCACGCAGTTTTTTGGAGAAAAAAGTGAAACTGACGGGCAAACGCAATGAATTGCAAGCATCATATGACCGGGCTTCCGCCAAAGCACAGATGATGAAACATATGAATGACAAACTTGTTGCAGATTTGGGGAAATTGGAAGCGAGACACGCAGAACTGAAAGGCCGAATGGCTGATGCGAAGGCAAAGCAGCAGTTAAATGAACAAAATTCTTCTGCAAGCCGTGCGGAATCTGCGTTTAAAGCGATGGAAGATCAAGCGAATCAGGCGCTAAATGAAGCGGAAGCACTTGCAGAGCTTCGCGCAGGCGCACAGGAAGATGATCTGGATGAATTGATTGCGCAGTTAGAGCGGGATATGAACGCAGATGCGGGTAATAGGGAGAGAGAGAATCAGGCTCCAAGCGCAGACGAGGAACTGGCAGCGATCCAGGAGAAGTTACGGAAGTAAGACATCCGATTAAGACACGGAGGTGAACAGATGCCGGTATTAGAGTATAAATGTCCGAACTGCGGCAGTGGTATGATTTTTGATAGTGTGTCCGGTGCATTATCCTGTCCGAGCTGCGGACGTCAGGACAACATTGAACAGCTCCCCGATCCCTTGAAGAAGCAGGTGTTTACGGAGGGGGAAGTGAAGGAGTATCACTGCAACAGCTGCGGAGCAGATATCGTGACTGAGCCGGAGACAAGTGCAACAACATGCAGTTTCTGCGGTGCGGCGGTGGTGTTGAGTGACCGGCTGACGGGCAATTTGGCCCCGGCGATGGTGATTCCTTTTTCCATCAACAAAGAGCAAGCGAAACAGGCATTTAAAAAATGGTGCAGAAACGGTCTGCTCACGCCCGGTGGCTTCATGACCGCTGACCGCATCCAGAGTGTTACCGGTATATACGTGCCGTTCTGGCTGTATGATCTACATAACCGAATTGAGGTCCATGCTCAGGGTACCAAGGTACGATCCTATACGCAGGGTGACTACCGATATACGGAGACGCAACATTTTGATATTTATCGTAAAATTCGGTTGGAATATGTGAATCTGCCCATCGATGCATCTGAGAAAATGAATGACGAGCTGATGGATAAGCTGGAGCCTTTTCCTTACAATGAGCTGAAATTGTTCAAAACCCCGTATCTGGCGGGATATATTGCGGAAAAATATAGTTATACCGAAAATGAGCTTTTCCCACGGGCCAAGGATAAAACGAGATCCTACATCGATTCTTACATTGCCTCTACTGTATCGGGATATACGAGTGTGAGCTACACCAATAAAGAGATCGATACCAAGCTCAAAAATGCAGACTATGTGCTGTTACCTGTATGGATGGTCAACTATGATTACAACCGCAAACAATACACCTTTGCCATGAATGGACAGACGGGTAAAGTGGTCGGCAAGCCGCCGATCAGTAAAGCTAAAGTGGCCGGATGGTTCACGGGGGTCGCTGCCGTTTCACTGTTGTCGCTGAAGCTGGTGTCGTGGATGATGGGAGGCGGATTCCTGTGAGCAAAAAGAGACCCTTAGTTGCGATAGCAGCGCTAATCGTACTTCTAGTGACCTTGCTCGCTCCGATCTTGCCCATACCATCGGCATCCGCAGCGGAGAACAAAAACCTCATCTACGATGAGGCCAACCTGCTAAGTGAGCAGGATCGAAATGAATTGAACGCTCTGGCGAATCAGTATTCAGCAGAGCGGCAGACGGACTTAATCATTTACACGACTAACAATGAGGAGCAGAAGGAAGATAAACTCCTGACTCAGGAATTCTACGATAATCGTGCACCAGGGTATGATAAACCTCACGGGAACACCGTTATGCTGACAATGGATATGTATCATCGTAACGTATACGCAGCAGGCTTTTATAAGGGTGAAGAATACGTCGACAACGGTCGAGCAGCTAAAATTACAGACAAAATTTACTCGGATTTGTCAGACGGCAATTATCGGGTCGCTTTTGAGAAGTTTCTGAATCTGTCTTACGAATATCTGGATCTGAAGCCTGGAGTGAACCCGGATAATATTTTATTCAAAACATGGTTTCAGCTCGCTGCATCCGTGGCTATTGGTGGTATTGTTGTTGGTGTCATGACGTATCGTTCGGGTGGACGGGTGACGGTAAACCGTTCAACCTATGAGGATTCGGAGAACTCGCATGTGATAGATCGTCAGGATCGTTATATTCGTACAACGGTCACGAAGACCAAAATTGAGAAGAATAACAACAATAATGGCGGAGGCGGCGGTGGAGGTACGACCGCAGGTGGACATTCACACAGCGGTAGCAGTCGGTCGTTCTAACTGTAATCACCAGATACATGGTCAACATGTATTGAGAAAAGTCACAACGTAGATAAGGCCTGACAGGTTTACTATAGAAGGGACGGGATTAAACATGGGATTTTTCAAAAATCAGTTTTCTAACGTGGTGGAATGGGAAGAATTCAGAGATGATATGATCTTCTGGAAATGGAGTAATCGAGAGATCAAGAAAGGCAGTAAGCTGATTATCCGCTCGGGACAGGATGCCATTTTCCTGAATAACGGCAAGGTGGAAGGTATTTTTGAGGACGAAGGTTCGTTTAATATCGACTCGGAGATTATTCCGTTTCTGTCCACGCTAAAAGGATTCAAATTCGGATTCAACAGCGGTATGCGGGTTGAGGTTTTGTTTGTAAATACAAAGGAGTTCACCGTCCGCTGGGGTACGCAAAGTCCGGTACTGATTCCGACACCGCAACTTCCCGGCGGCATGCCGATTCGGGCGAATGGAACGTTTAACTTTAAAGTAAGTGACTATGTGACCCTGATTGATAAAATCGCAGGCATCAAACAGAGTTATCTGGTGGAAGATGTCAAAATCCGTATTACATCTGTGCTGGATCAGTTGCTCATGAAGTGGATCAGCCGTGAAGGTAAGGATATGTTTAACCTGCAGGCGAATGCTTCGGATATTGCACGCGGTATTCAAGAGGATCTGGATATGCAGATGATGGATATCGGGATTGGCATTACCGGCTTCCAGGTGATGAGCTTCAACTATCCGCAGGAGATTCAGGATATGATCACCAAAACGGCTTCTCACGAGATGATCGGCAATCTGCAAAAGTACCAGCAGGTGAGTATGACGGATGGTATTTCCTCCGGTAAAGTACAGGGCGGCGGTGCAGCTTCAGATATGGCAGGTATGATGATGGGCATGAATATGGCGAATGAGATGATGAAAAACATGAACCAGAACACCCAAAACGCGAATCATCAAAGTTCAAATAGCCAAGGTCAACAGCAGAATAGTAATGGGGATGCCTCTCCGTCTTCTGGTGGTGATGGCAAAAAGCCTAACTTCTGCCCGAACTGTGGCGCCAAAAACGAAGGAGCTAATTTCTGTCCAAACTGCGGACAAAAGCTGGCATAGAGCATACAGATGATTAGGAGAATATCTGTTATCGGTACGTCTGTGTAGTTTATCTGTAGTGTGTGATTGTTATGAACCGAGCAACGTCAGGATGGAATAGAGGAGTAATTGAAAGGTTGGTTCTACAGGCATAACAACACCTGTGGGACTGACCTTTTTGATTTGAACAACATGGAAGCTCATGATTTAGCGAAAGGTAAGCTCTGTTTTTACAGAAACAAAGTGTTGACAAGCGAAATAAAATCAATTATCTTTATATTAAGATATTTAATTTGAATGAAAGTGACAGTAAGGTGTACTCAAGAATATACTCAAATAAATATCTTCAATTGATTGACAGGAGGAGAGATCCAGATGATGATTCCAACATTGACACGAATTAATGAACTCGCGAGAAAAGCCAAAGCGGGTGGACTGACGGAGATGGAGCAAGCAGAACAGACTCGCCTTCGCCAGGAATATTTGCAGACCTTTCGTGGTTCGGTCAACGACATTTTGCTGAATGCCACCATCTACGATCCAAACGGCGATGACGTGACTCCAGATAAATTGAAACAAGAACAGGCTTCCAGACAGAATCCATAGATTATGTTGCAGAAGCAGAGGGGACATCAAACGTTCCCTGAATGAGAGGGCTAATACGACTATTGTACCGTTAGTGCAGGTTTGAATTTCGATTCTGCATTAGTGGTACAGATTATATATCTTAATTTAAAGATAATTGGAAATAAAACATAAAAAATAAATGAGATTACAATCCAAGGAGGAAATAATCATGAACATTCAAACGACAGGTATCCACCACATTACTGCTTTTGCTGGAGATCCACAGGCTAACGTTGATTTTTACGCTGGAGTTCTGGGACTTCGTCTGGTGAAAAAAACAGTGAACTTCGACGCACCGGATGTGTACCATCTGTACTTTGGAGATGAACAAGGCAGTCCGGGGACGATCATTACCTTCTTCCCGGCGGCAGGCTCACCACGTGGCCAGATTGGCGGCGGTCAGGTCGGCATTACTTCATATGTCATCCCACCGGGTTCAATGGACTTCTGGCAAAATCGTCTGGAAAGTTTTAATATCGAATTGACTCGAACTAACCGCTTTGATGAAGAGTTGCTGCAATTCGAAGACAGCGAGGGTTTGCGTCTGGAATTGGTTGAGCGGGAAGAGGGCGCTGCGAATACATGGGTGCAAGAAGGAATCCCGACTGAACATGCAATTAAAGGTTTTGGTGGAGCCGTACTCTTCAGTGTGAACCCACAACGTACGATGGATGCACTTGAGCGTATTCTCGGATTTGTGAAAGTGGGCGAAAATGAAGAATATGCCCGTTTCCGTTCCATCGGAGACATTGGCAACATCGTGGATGTGCCTGTCACCCGCGTACCGCTGGGTATGGGCGGCGCAGGAACCGTGCACCATATCGCATGGCGCGCAGTAGATGACGCACAGCATGTGCAGTGGAGCGAAGCCGTACGTGAATACGGTTATCAGCCGACTCCAGTCCGGGATCGCCAATATTTCAACGCGATTTACTTCAGAGAAGCGGGCGGCATTTTGTTCGAGATTGCAACTGATCCTCCAGGCTTTGCCAAAGACGAACCAGCCGAAGCGCTTGGACAGAAACTGATGCTGCCGGAGTGGTTTGAGCAGTACCGGACTCAGATTGAGGATAATCTGCAGCCAATTCAGGTAAGAACACTTACTGCTGTAGCAACTGTGATGGAGTGAAATAGACAGAAGAGGAAATCAAAAAATTGGGGGATGACCGCTAATCGTCAGGTTATTCTGTCCTCGAAGTTTGCGTGTGAACACCTTTGTTTCAACGAATATGAAATTAAACCAAAAGGAGCACTGAGGGATGATGGAGAAAAAGGTCACCTGGCTGGAGCTGTTCTATGATTTACTTTTTGTCGCGGCAGTCTCCAAAGCGGGCCATGTCTTGTTACATGCCGAGCACGGCATCATTACATTCGAATATTTATTAAAGTTTGTGTTAATCTTCATCCCGGTTTGGTGGGCGTGGGTTGGCCAGACCTTATTCATCAACCGTTATGGTCAGGATATTCTGAGCCACCGGATTTTCCTCATCCTTCAACTGCTGTCGGTTCTCATTATGACGGCAAGTCTGTCCACTCATTTTGACGAACACTATCTGTCCTTCTTTGTTGGATACATTGGTTCCAGAGCATTTACCGCGATTCAGTACCTGACGATCCACAAGTCAAAAAGCGAGCATCAGCAGCAGGCCGCCCGTTTCTTGGGCCTCTCGTTTATCATTGGTATCGTGATCTCATCGGGTTCCCTGTTCTTTGATTCGTGGGTGCGTTATGTGATTCTGTATGCCGGAATCGCCGTGGATATCATTTTGCCACTACTAGGTCGTAAAAATCTGGTGAAAGTGCCTGTGCAGACCCATCATTTGCTGGAACGTTTTGCTCTCTTTACCCTCATCCTGCTCGGTGAATCCGTTGTCAGCATCATCGCGGTACTATCAGCCGATCATTGGGATTGGAAATCGATCTTGTTTGCTGTCTTTACGTCCCTGTTTGTCATCGCCATGTGGTGGCAGTACTTCGATAACGTGGAGAAAAAAGTAAGCAAAGAGATGCAGACCGTCGGGCAAGCCATCATCTACGGGCATCTATTTATCTACATTTCCCTAAGTATGATCGCTGCTTCGATCCAACTGCTGTACCAGAACCTGCTAAACTATGAGTTTATGCTTGCGTTTGTATTTGGCTCGGTGCTCCTGTATTTCCTGTCAACAACCCTTGTGTTTCATCGCTACAGACACCAGCATCTCCGCCTTCGTCCAGTTCATATGGTGGTCATGGTAGGATTGTTAGTGGCCTTTGTAGTGGTGGATCTGATCTACCGCGTTCCCGGATATGTCATCATGGGTGAGGATATGTTGTTCTTTCTGGTGTATGCGAAGTTGACGACATGATCTACGTTTATATAAAAAAGAAGCAAGAGCCACGGACGACTTTGTTCGTGGCTTTCATTTTTGCTATAAGAACATAAATATTTCTCATATATTTTCATGTACGCAATCTGTTAAGATGGGACTAGGTACAAGTAAATCTGCCATATCCAAGAGGTTAATTCTATTTTTAAATGAGCTTAGTCAGGGAAAGAGCGATATTAAGGTATTTTGCCATCGTAGTGAATTGGGTACGATCTAATCTTGTTTATAAATAGCCGGTTTACAGATATGGAGATGACATTTCAGGAGGGGAATCACTTGAGTACAAATCTAATTGGTGTTCCATTGGAAGGGTTTGCAGAATTTAGCCGTACAGTGGCTGCCGAAGGAGCAGTTTTACTTAAAAATGAAGGACAGGTGCTTCCACTTCGTCATTCCGAAAACGTTTCAGTTTTCGGCCGAATTCAAGTGAATTATTATCGCAGTGGTACTGGTTCAGGCGGGAGTGTTCATGTCGCGTATACGACCAATCTGCTGGATGGATTGCGTAGCAAAAAAAACATCAACGTTAACGAAGAACTGGCAGCCGTATATGAGAAATGGATCGAGGAAAATCCGTTTGACGATGGCGGGAAAGTCTGGGCAGCCGAGCCATGGAACCAGAAGGAAATGCCGCTTACAGACGAACTGGTTGCACAGGCCAGAAGTAAATCGAGTAAAGCCATTGTGGTCATTGGGCGTACCGCAGGGGAAGATCAGGATAATGCAGATGCACCCGGAAGTTATCGTCTCACAGACGATGAAAAGGCGATGCTGAAGCATGTCACGAACCATTTTGAACATACGATTGTGGTACTTAACGTCTCTAATATTATGGATATGAGCTGGTTGAACGAAACGGTTCTACATCCGATTCAAGGGGTGATTTACTCTTGGCACGGGGGCATGGAAGGCGGTAACGCGATCGCAGACGTACTGGCTGGAGACGTGACACCAAGCGGTAAATTAACGGATACAATTGCTTATTCGATTGAAGATTACCCTTCTACAAGCAACTACGGAAATGAGTTTAAGAACCTGTATCAAGAAGATATTTATGTAGGTTATCGGTTTTTCGAAACGTTTCGACCTGAGAAGGTACAATTTGAGTTCGGATATGGTCTGTCTTATACGACATTTGCGATTCAGACCGAGGAAGCTCGTACGGTTACCGACAACGGGGAAACCTCTATCGAGGTTCGTGTCAACGTGACTAACTCCGGTACAACCTATGCGGGTAAAGAAGTGGTTCAGGTTTATTATGAAGCACCGCAGGGGGAGTTGGGACAACCGGCGAAAGCGCTGGCAGCCTTTGGCAAAACAGGACTGCTGCAGCCCGGCGATTCCGAGCTGTTAACGATCCGTTTCCCGGTAAATCGCATGGCTTCGTATGATGACGCAGGTGTAACAGGATATGCTTCCGCCTATGTGCTTGAAGCGGGAACGTACCGCCTGCATGTGGGTACAAGTGTGAAGCAGGTAGAGCATGTTGGCATCGATGGCCGAGACGGCTACATTGTAAACACGGTTCAGCTGGTGGAGCAATTGCAAGAAGCAATGGCACCGACGAAAGAATTCACACGCATGAAACCGGGCATTCGCAAGGCGGATGGATCGTATGAGCTGACCTATGTAGATGTGCCAAAGCGCAAAGTGTCTATCGCGGATCGCATTACGCAGAACTTGCCGCAAACGTTGGAGCAAACGGGCAACCAGGGATACAAACTGAGTGATGTGAAGACTGGCAAAGTCGGTCTGGAAGCTTTTGTGGCTCAACTAAGCGATCAGGATCTGGCAGCAATTGTACGCGGTGAAGGTATGAGCAGTCCGCTGGTTACTTCGGGAACGGCATCGGCGTTTGGCGGTGTGAGTGACAGCCTGTTTAACTATGGCATTCCTGTGGCCTGTACGGCAGACGGTCCGTCCGGTATCCGTATGGATAGTGGGGAGAAAGCAACACAAGTATCCATTGGTACACTTCTGGCGGCAACGTGGAACGCAGATTTGGTAGAAGAACTGTATGTGATGGAAGGACAAGAGCTGCTTCGCAATCAGGTGGACACCTTGCTCGGACCTGGACTCAATATCCGCCGCAGTCCGCTGAATGGTCGTAACTTCGAGTACTTCTCGGAAGATCCGCTGATCTCGGGAGTATTTGCCGCAGCATGTACGAAAGGTATTATGAAGGGCGGCTCTAACGCCACGCTGAAACACTTTGCCTGCAACAATCAGGAGAAACACCGTAGCAAAGTCGATGCCGTTGTATCCGAACGTGCTCTTCGTGAAATTTATCTGAAAGGATTCGAGATTGCAGTGAAAGAGGGTGGAGCGAACTCCATCATGACCTCCTACAATCCGATTAACGGACACTGGGCCGCATCCAACTACGATCTGAACACGACGATTCTGCGCGGAGAGTGGAACTTCGACGGTATTGTGATGACCGACTGGTGGGCCATTATGAACGATGTGGTTGAAGGCGGAGAAGCCGATCGCAAGTTCACGAACTGGATGGTTCGCGCTCAGAACGACCTCTACATGGTTGTGCCAAACTATGGTGCAGAGATCAACGGCTGGGATGACAATACCATTGAATCGCTCGAAAATGGAACCTTGACCCGCGGCGAGCTACAACGCTCCGCGATCAATATCTGCAAATTCATTATGAACGCGCCGGTATCCTCACGCAAACATGAGATTGTAGAGAACGTGGCCTCGTTCCAGGCGAACGCGTCCCTGTCAGCGGCAGACGCTCAGTCATTGGCTGAGAATGCGCAGGTAAAACCTCCCGTAGCTGAGCCTGTATATATGAAAGTGGATGAAGCAGGCCAGTACCGGATTATTGTGCAAATCATGTCACCTGAGCCTGAACTGGCTCAAAGTGCATGTAATGTGCTGCTCAATGATCAGCTGGCTACGACGATTCAAACGAACGGTACAGAGGGCAAATGGATCAGACAAAAGCTGGTGAAAGTGCAACTGGAGGCTGGGCTGTATGAACTCAAGCTGGACTTTACCAAACCAGGTCTACAGATCGATTGGATCGAATTCAAGCAGGTGTAGGTTGGTTAGGTTAATTAGATTGGTATAGCTCTGTAAGGTCAATTGAGATGTAATTTTATGTGAATTGGCTGTGGTTTGGGCTGGAGCTTTGAAAGAAGAAGTGTAACCATGCAGTGATAAAATCATTGTAGCAATATAACGAAGGACACTGCGTGCAGTGTCCTTTTGTTGTCACCAGAGGAGCAGGCTGTTATGATCGAATTACGGGATCGTGGTCAAACAGAATAATGGGGTCAGGGGTGTGGTAACGATGAAGAGATACAATTATTTAAGTCCGATTCTGCTGATTGTCGTGGCATTAATCGTACGAGGACTAGTAACAAACGTATGTATGCTGTTTGGATTGTCGCAAGAGGTGTCCAGCAATATTGCGATGCTTGCCATGATTATTGTGGCTTTGATTATGTTCAACCGTATGACAAAAGCCCGGCGTAACAAGTAGATAGGTACGATATGCGATGAGTTAAGTAGATATAAAATAAGTAATTTTGAAAGCCCTTTATTTTATTTAAGGGTGAGGAACATGGAGGACTGGAACAAGTCACCAATACGGTAGATATGATACAAAGACGATGCTGAGATTCTTTTGCCTCGTCTTTTTTTGCGTCATATGTGAGAATCTCTTTATACACAAGAAAAGAAACGGCTCAAGATATTTCCTATGCCGCTTCACGATTCAGATTTCATTTTTATGTTAGTTCTGCGTGTGAACTAAACTTATGACATTATTCTTGAAAACCATTTGTGTTGGATGGAGAAAGTAGTGTGATTATATTAAGTTCTTTTCTCATGATCTAACCGCCGACGAAATACCAAAGCCGAGACAGCGAATATAATAAAAGATAATGTTGAAGCAGCAGTAACCATCTTCAAAACATTTCCTATCGGTGGATTAAACCATAGAGCAACAGAGAAGATTAAAACGGCACCAGTTAAACCCATCCCCAAAATCGAAAATGCTAAAATTTTGTTCATTAAATCACCTCATATATACAGACGCAAAAATGGGGGGAACAGTTTTTCTCTTTTTGCCTACATGGGGAGATATTTTCGAAGAAGCTCATATAAGAGTATTGACGTTCAATTCCTAACGTTTTAGACTGAATATATAAATTAATAACAAATGCAATAACAAAAATAACAAACGAGATGAAAATCGCAAAAGTAGAAATCAATTAAAACCAATATAGCATTACGTTCATGGAAGCCGTGGAAAGCTAGACTCGTTTAACTGAATCAATGCTAGCTAACGTCTTATTTACTCCAATTTACGGGAGGTTCACTCATGACTATGATGGCTGAGAAACAGTATGTTTTTCAGGAAGGGCAGCATTTCCAGAGCAGTCATGCATCTACGCTTGCTGTTTTGCCAACTGGTTTAGTTATTGCGGCTTGGTTCGCGGGTTCATATGAAAAATCCAGCGACACCGCGATCTGGATGGCTATTCAGGAGAAAGATGGCTTGTGGTCAACGCCGCGCAAAGTAGCGGATGAAGAAGACATTGCCCATTGGAACCCGGTGCTGTATGCACATGGGAGTTCACTAGTCCTCTTTTACAAAGTGGGACACGAAATTACAGACTGGCATACGCGCATCATGCGCTCGGAGGATGGCGGGCAGACATGGACGGAGGCTCGTGAGTTGGTTCCCGATGATGTGGGTGGCCGTGGTCCGGTGCGCAATAAACCTTTACGGCTAACGGATGGAACCATTTTGGCTCCAGCTTCTATTGAGCGAATGGACACGGAGAATCCGGGCAAGCAGGTGTGGGAAGCTTTTGTTGATATTTCAACCGATGAAGGCATGACATGGACGAAAAGTAAACCTGTGCCGATGAATTTGTCTATTTATGTGGGGGCAAATCATTGGATTGCGAAAGGGCTGATTCAGCCTGCTCTATGGACTTCAAGTGCAGAAGATGTACATATGCTGCTTCGCAGCACGGAGGGGAGGATTTTCCGCAGTGACTCGGTGGATGGCGGCAGGACATGGTGTGAAGCGTACCCGACAGAACTGCCAAACAACAATAGCGGAATTGATGTCACACGGCTGGAGAGTGGCTTGCTTGCGCTTGTTTACAATCCCGTGAGCGGATATGCGACAGAGAGTCCCCGGACACCACTGGTGGTTGCTTTTTCGAATGACAACGGTGCGAGCTGGGGAGATGAATGGGTGCTTGAAGATGAGCCGGGAGAGTATTCTTATCCTGCCATCGTATCTCAGGGGCAGAGCCTGTATATCTCGTATACGTGGAAAAGAGACCGGGTTGCGTTCTGGAAACTGAATGTTTACACATCGGAATAAAGCAAGGGCCGCAGAAGCGCTGATCAGGCGTTTATTCGGTCCTTTCTGTCGTGATTACTTGTGAGGAGGTGTTCCTATGAATAGGCGAGTCAACAACATAAAGCCAATATTGGAAGTCATAGCGGTGGACGCGGCAGATGCCCAAGCGGCTGAGCAGGGGGGAGCCGATCGCATCGAGCTGGTATCGGCTATGTCCGAAGGTGGTCTTACGCCAAGCTACGGGCAGATTGAACAAGTCCTATCGCGGGTGTCAATTCCGGTGTATGTCATGATCCGGCCTCATAGCCGCTCGTTCTGCTATAGCGCTGATGATCTTCAAGTGATGATCCAAGATATACGTGTGGCGCGGGAGCTTGGTGCCGCAGGCATCGTGATTGGAGCTCTCACCGATGAGGGAGAAGTAGATCGCTCCTTTTTACAAACTTGTCTGTTAAGCGCTCAGGGGCTGGGAGTTACGTTTCATCGCGCCATCGATTCGAGTGCACATGTGGTGAGATCACTGGAGAGCATTGGTAGCATCAATGGAGGGAGTGAGGGTAAGTGCAGGTTTGAGTATGAGAAGGAGATGAAAACCAAGAGCGAGAGTGAAAGTAAGGACAGGAGCAGTAGCGAGAATAACAGCAAGGACAAGAGTGAGTGTGGGATTAATAGCAAGGGCGAGAGCAAAAGTGCATGTGTGAGTAAGAGCGAGGAGAGTGTCGTAGAGCGCGTGCTTACATCGGGAGGAAAGCCTACTGCCCCTGAAGGTTTGCTCGAACTACAGCAGCTGCAGGAGATGGGACAGATACTAAATATATCGATTATGGCCGGTTCGGGTGTCACGATTGAGGGGATTCCAACCATCGTGAGCCGAACGGGGATTACCGAGATTCATATGGGATCGGGTGTGCGACATGGATGGAGTTTTGATCATTCTGTAGATACGCAGCTTGTCGCTCAGGCCAAAGCAGCATTGATTCGTGTAGTACAAGAGTTGCGGTAATAGTGTCCATTGTGTGGGTGGTGTGTTAGAAGTAGCCAACGTAGCGGTGGCTATAGAAGCGGATGGATAGCTATATTAGTTGGTGTAAAAGAGAATAGTTCAACTTATATAGAACAAAAAGTAACAAAAGTAACAAAAGCAATAAAAGCACTGAAAACAAAATGCACTTTTCATATAAAGGAGCGGAAAGCCATGAATTCAAAGCTTTCATCAGCACCAGCGGATTGGATCAAAACGGCTGCACAGGTCAGCCCATCCGAGCGCCAAGTGAGATGGCAGGAGATGGAGTTTTATGCTTTTATCCATGTTACCGTGAACACATTTACAGATCGGGAGTGGGGGACGGGTGAGGAAGACCCGGCGATCTTTAACCCTACTGAACTGCATGCAAAGCAATGGGTGGAGACATGTAAGGACGCAGGCATGAAAGGGCTGATTTTGACATGCAAACATCATGATGGGTTCTGTCTCTGGCCGAGCAGTTATACCAATCATACGGTTGCAGCAAGTCCATGGCGAAATGGTGCTGGTGATCTGGTGCGAGAAGTTGCGGATGCCTGTCGTGACGCCGGGTTGAAATTTGGGGTGTATCTCTCTCCCTGGGATCGTCATGAAGCATGTTACGGGGATTCGGAGCTGTATAATGCTTTTTTTCTTGCTCAGCTGCGCGAACTGCTGACGAATTACGGTGATATCTTCTGTGTCTGGTTTGATGGAGCATGTGGTGAAGGGCCCAATGGGAAAAGGCAGGTCTATGACTGGGACGCCTATTATGCGCTCATTCGTGAGCTCCAGCCGGAAGCGGTCATTTCGGTCTGTGGCCCGGACGTGCGCTGGTGTGGCAACGAGGCGGGACATACGCGCGAATCGGAATGGAGCGTTGTGCCGGCGCATATGCAGGATAATGAGAAGATTCAGGAGCAGTCGCAACAGGTGGATGATGGAGCGTTTGCGAGGAAAATCAACACACAGGACCGTGATCTGGGGAGCCGTGACGTCATTCGTGACTATGCTGATCAGCTGGTGTGGTATCCTGCCGAGGTGAATACCTCGATTCGTCCGGGCTGGTTCTATCATGCGGGTGAAGATGATCAGGTCAAAACGCTGGAGGAACTGCTCTCCGTATATTACGGCGCCGTGGGCGGCAACGCTTGTTTTTTGCTTAACCTGCCCCCAGACAAGCGTGGTTTGATTCATGAAAATGATGTTCAGCGACTGCGGGAGTTAGGTTCAGCGCTGCATACCACGTTCAGTGAGGACTTGGCGCAAGGCGCACAGGCGAAGGCTTCGGAGACGATGGACGAAGCACATGATGCTTCACAAGTGCTAAATCCGGATGGAGAGCGCAAACCAAAAGCTTATTGGTGCCCACGCGAAGGAACAGAGCAGGCGTGGATTGAATTGCTTTTGCCCGAAGAAAAGACCTTCGACCGTGTGATGCTGATGGAACACATCCAATCGGGACAGCGGATCGAACGATTCATGCTGGAAGTATGCGGTGAGGATGGTCGGTGGCAGGACATCTATGCTGGAACGGTGGTTGGATATAAGCGGATTTGCTGTTTTCCAAAAGTGACTGCTCGCCGGGTCCGGCTAACCATTCAGGAGTCCAGATGGGTTCCGACGTTATCTAGATTCAGTTTATTTTACAGTGAACGGGAGGACGTGTGAGATGGCGGTACTGACGGCTCGGGGGTCTCAATTCATGCTGGATGGAGAACCTTTTCAAATTCTTTCGGGAGCGATTCATTATTTTCGAGTGGTGCCCGAGTATTGGGAAGATCGGTTGCTGAAGCTGAAGGCCTGCGGGTTCAACACGGTGGAGACTTACGTGCCATGGAATATGCATGAGCCGCAGCCAGGAGAGTACTGTTTTGAAGGCATGGCGGATGTGGGGCAGTTTGTACGACTTGCAGGAACTTTAGGGCTGTATGTGATCGTTCGTCCAAGTCCTTACATCTGTGCGGAGTGGGAATTTGGCGGATTGCCTTCCTGGCTGCTTGCGGATGACCATCTGCGGCTTCGTTGTACCGATTCAGCGTTTCTGGCGCATGTGGATCGGTATTACGATGTGCTTTTGCCCAAATTAAAACCCCTTCTGAGCACCTCTGGCGGCCCCGTTATTGCATTGCAGATTGAAAATGAATACGGCAGCTTCGGAAACGATGCGAGTTATCTGCAATATTTGCGGGATGGCATGGTGCGGCGGGACATGGATGTGCTCCTGTTTACCTCGGATGGGCCAACCGATCATATGCTGCAAGCTGGTTCCGTGCCAGGACACTTGGCAACAGTTAATTTTGGGTCGGGGACCGAGTGGGCGTTTGCCAAGCTACGTGAATATCAAGCCGAGGAACCGCTCATGTGTATGGAGTTTTGGAATGGGTGGTTCGACCACTGGGGCGAGTCACATCATACCCGGGAAGCAGAAGATATAGCTAAAGTGCTGGAGGAAATGTTAGAAGCAGGCGCTTCGGTGAACTTCTACATGTTCCATGGCGGTACGAATTTTGCATTTTATAATGGGGCGAACTGTCAGCAAAAGGATCAATATGAACCAACCATCACAAGTTATGACTATGACTCACTGCTTAGCGAATCAGGTGAACCGACAGCGAAATTTTATGCGGTCAGAGAGGTTCTCTCGCGCTATAGTGGTTCTCAAAAAGAGGATCGTAGCTCTGAAACGGGAGGTTTGTTTTTACCAGAACCTATAGGAACGGCCGCTTACGGCAGGGTCGAGATGAGGCAACATGCTAGTTTGCTTCAGCAACTGAATGCACTGGCTGTTCCAATGCACCGTACAAATCCGGAGCCGATGGAGAAGCTGGGGCAGGATTACGGGTTCATCAGCTACCAGACACGGATATCCGGGCCAAGAGAACGACAGGAATTCGTTGTTCAGGAGGTGCGTGATCGGGCACTGGTGTTTGTAGATGGCTTGTTGCAGGGTGTGCTCGAACGTGGAAATGCTGAGACGACGATATCCTTTGAAGTACCAACAGAGGGCGCAGAGTTGCTCATTCTCGTTGAGAATATGGGGCGAATCAATTATGGGCCGTATCTGAGAGATCCGAAGGGTATCACGGAGGGTGTGCGGCATGGATTTCAGTTTTTGTATGATTGGACGATTCATTGCTTGCCGATGACCGATCTTTCGGGTTTATCCTTTGCTGTGCTGTCTGAGCTGGAGTACAGCGCAAGAACAGTTAAAGCGGAGCCATTTTTTTATCGAGGAAGTCTTCATATGGAGGATGTGTTGGATATAAAGGATACCTTTCTTCGTCTGGACGGATGGACAAAAGGAATTGTATTTGTAAACGGATTCAATCTGGGGCGCTACTGGAATAAAGGCCCGCAACAGACGTTGTATGTCCCTGCACCTCTTCTCCGTCAAGGGGAGAATGAGATCATTATATTTGAGCTTCATGGGACGGCAGATGCCGCTGTCATGTTCGTGGATCAGCCGGATTTGGGCTAGAAAAGGAAAATCGGTGAGCCATGCGATTATTGGCAATTGCCCTATGGGCTGGAACAAGGTATACGTTGGGTATGGACACCCATCACAGGAGAGGGAGAGGATGAGGAAGATGAAAGTTGGACTCAGCACGTACAGTTTGCAGCAAGCCCTGGATCGTAAGGAACTTACGGTGCCGGATGCCATTCGCTGGATTGCCGGACAGGGCGGGCAGCATGTGGAGATTGTGCCGATGGGCTTCAGTCTGATCGACAATCCAGCGTTAATGGAGGAGATCAAAACCACGGCTCAGGACGTTAGTATCGACATTTCAAACTATGCTATTGGTGCAAACTTTGCAGTTCAGGAGAATGCCGAGACTTTGGAAGAAGAAATTCAGAGCGTTATGCGCCACGTGGATGTTGCCGCTGCCCTAGGTGTGAAACTGATGCGCCACGATGTGGCTTTCCGGCCTGCACCGGAAGGGACTGTAGCACAGTTTGAAGCCGACCTGCCCGTGCTCGTCAAAGCCTGTCAGCGAATTGCCGACTATGCCGCAGGCTTTGGGATTACGACAAGTGTGGAGAACCACGGATATTATGTGCAATCGAGCGAGCGAATTCAGCGGCTTTTACATGAGACGGGGCGGGAAAATTTTAAGACTACGCTAGACATCGGTAATTTCCTCTGTGTGGATGAAGATCCGGTGAGTGCGGTGAAAAATAACATTCCTTACGCGTCCATCGTTCACGCCAAAGACTTCTACTGGCGTCCTTCCACCCGTAATCCCGGCGAAGGTTGGTTCCAGACCTCCCACGGCAATTATCTGCGCGGAGCCATCGTGGGACATGGTGATATCGACATGCCAGAGGTGTTCCGTGTGCTGAAGCAGTCCGGGTATGACGGATATATCTCGGTTGAATTCGAAGGCATGGAGGATTGCCGAACCGCCTCGCGCATTGCGATGGATAACGTGCGCCGTTTGTGGGATGAGGCGTGACACTGTGTCGGTATATGCCTTGCTGTGATCTGGCATCGCTATGCTATCCCGTGTCGATTGGTTTAGTGCTGTGAGATGCAGTGTAGTGTAGCGAGTCTTTTATATAGGAGGGTTTAGCAAGAAAGTAGACCGTATGAAAGAAGACGCAATTATCCGTTTTCTCTCAGATGAAATACATCGAAATGGGATCAGTATGAATGATTCAAGGTCGTGCTACTTTTTATAAAAAGCTTGCTCTGCCAAGCTGAACGGTATTCATTTTCGTTTTTAAACGGGAGGGATAGTGAAATGTCCAAATTAAAAGTCGCTGTCATCGGCGCCGGTTCGATATCCGATTGTCACCTGCAAGCATATGCCAGTAATCCGGAAGTAGAGATTTATGCGATCTGTGATCTGAACGAGACTCGTGCCGCTGATGTGGCTAAGCAGTATGGAGCAACTCATGTGTTTACGGACTATAGAGACTTACTCGCTCTGCCGGAAATTGATTCGGTTAGCATCTGCACATGGAATGATTCGCACGCCGAGATCAGTATTGCGGCGCTGGATGCAGGCAAAAACGTGCTGTGCGAGAAGCCGTTATGCCAAACCGTAGAGGATGCATTAGAGGTAGAGAAAGCCGTTCATCGCAGTGGAAAGCTGCTGCAAGTAGGTTTTGTTCGCCGCTATAGTGACAATGCCCAGATTCTAAAAAAGTTCATCGACGAAGGTGAACTGGGCGAAATCTATTATGCCAAAGCTTCCAGTCTGCGCCGTCTGGGCAACCCGGGTGGCTGGTTTGCGGATAAAAGTCGCTCTGGCGGTGGCCCGTTAATTGATATCGGCGTACATGTTATCGACATTTGCTGGTATCTGATGGGTAGACCAAAGGTGAAGTCCGTTTCCGCTAACGTCTCCAATCGGCTCGGCAACCGGGCAAATATTCGAAATCTTTCATTTTATAAGGCAGCCGATTACGATGCAGAACAGAACACCGTGGAAGATATGGCCAATGCATTGATTCGTTTTGAAAATGGAGCCAGCCTGCTGGTCGACGTTAGTTTCACTCTGCATGCGAAAGCCGATGAAACAGCAGTTAAGCTGTACGGCGATAAAGGCGGAGCCGAGCTGGAGCCCGAGATTTCGATTATCGGCGAGAAGTTCGATACCATTCTGAACATGACACCGCAGGTCGATTTCAAATCCTTTGACTTCATGGGTTCGTTCCGCAATGAAATCAACCACTTTATCGATAGCACGCAAGGCCGAAAAGAAACCCTTAGCCCCGTCGGGGACGGCGTGGAAGTCATGAAAATGCTATGCGCCATCTACGAATCCGCGCGCGAGGGCAAAGAGATCACGTTGTGAAAAATCATTTACACGTGCAACGGAGAGTGCAGCACCAATCTGGAGAAGCGGAGCGCTCGCCTGAAAGCTTTCTGCAAGAAAGCTACATCGGAAGCATACGCTACCACCGGATTTCCCCATCAGGGAAATAGTTCGAAGAAATCCGGGGGTAACAGCGATCGAAAGATGGCACTGCAATCGGAGTAGCCCAGTGTAAATCGGCCAGTAATCTTAAGTCATTTGTTCTACCCAAACGGAGGGATAAGTAACCCGACGTATCCAAGTTACCCGATCGACGAGGTGAAACCGTCTTGGCCCGTTGTGAAAATCCATTTACACGTGAAACGGAGAGTGCAGAACCAATCTGGAGAAGCGAAGCGCTCGCCTTTACCACCGGATTTCCCCATCAGGGAAATAATTCATAGAAATCCGGGGGTAACAGCGATCGAAAGATGGTACTGCAATCGGAGTGCCTTAGTGTAAATCCCCCTTTTACAACGTCAGAAATTTCAACTAAAGGAGATGCTTTATTTTGACTCAAACCAATCCCCCCCTGCCAGAGCAGGAAGAGCAGATCGTTGAAGCAGGCGTACACAACTTTAGCAAAGAAGACGAATGGGTAAAGCCGGAAGATCCACTGCTGCTGGAGCGGCTGGAGTGGTTCAAAGATCAGAAGCTCGGTTTGATGATGCACTGGGGGCCATACTCGCAGCTCGGCTTGGTGGAATCATGGGCGCTGAGCGATGAGGATGGCGACTGGTCACGGGATGATGTGGACTGGACGGAGGACATGGAGGACTTCAAACGTGAATATTTTGACCTGAACAAAACCTTCAATCCGATTCGGTTCCAGCCCGAGGAATGGGCACAGATGGCCGCCGACAACGGCTTTAAATACTTCCTGTTTACAACCAAGCATCATGACGGTTTCTGCATGTGGGATACCAAAACGACCGATTACCGGATTACGGGCAAGGACACGCCGTTTCACACGCACAAATATGCCGATATCTGCCGTGTATTGTTTGATGCGTTCCGAGCGAAGGGGCTCGGTATCTCTGCATATTTCTCCAAAGCGGACTGGCATACCCCTTATTACTGGGCACCGGGCATGGAGCGTAGACGGCATATGTGGCGCGGGCCTTCTTATGAACCACACAAGTATCCATGGATGTGGGAAAAGTTCGTGGAGTTCACTCATGAGCAGATCATGGAACTGCTGACGAATTACGGACGGATCGAGTGTTTGTGGCTCGATGCAGGCTGGGTACGCGAAGGGCGCCACGGTCAGGATATCCGGCTTGGTGAAGTGGTCGAGCGGGCGAGAAAGAGCACGCAGCCTTGGCTTTTATCCGCAGATCGCACTGTAGGCGGGCCGTATGAGAACATCGTCACCCCGGAGCAGACGATCCCGGAGCATCCGATGAATATCCCGTGGGAGAGCTGCATTACCGTCGGGCATTCGTTTGCTTTTGGCTTCGATGATCAGTATAAATCGGGCCGGCAGCTTGCACATATTTTGCTCGAGGTCGTATCCAAAGGCGGTAACTTGGCACTGAATGTCGGGCCGCAGCCGGACGGACGTCTACCCAAAGGGGCAATTCGAGGTATCAAGGGACTGGGCGAATGGCTGAACACTCACGGTGAAGGCATTTATGGCACCCGCATCTGCGCACCGTATTACACGAAGGAGTGGGCGTTTACACAGAAAGAAGAGATCAACACCGTATATGCCTTCCGCATGTATCGCAACGAGAGCGAGACCCTAGAAGAGCGACTGATCATTCCATATGTGGAAAAGGTGGAGCGTATTGAACTCATCGGGACGAATGACGTACTTTCGTTTCAGCAGACCGAAGAAGGGCTGCTCGTGGAGTTGCCACGATCCGCTGCAAGCAACCAAGCACCCATCACTCATACATTCAGATTGATCATCAAATCATAAAATCAGATGTCAATTCCGGGGGAGATATCAGTGCCTCCGGAATTTTATTTTTTATACATAGAACATAGAGAACCCCACAGTACATGGCTTTAAACACTTGCTGCACAAGGGTTTTTAGAATAAAGAGAGGTCGGAGAAAATTGCAAATTGATCAAAAAGACCCCAGCAAGGTACTATCAAATCAAGAAAGCGCTACCTGATATGATTGTTGACATTGATTGGATTGAAGGCATCGAATGAACGCCGAAAACTAACGTTTAAGGAATCTGAATGTAATGTATTATTACACTTGAGGCTGAGAAGGAGTGACGCAAATGAGTCGAGGTACAGATAGCATACCTGCGAACATGGAGCTGCAGCAATTACGTCAAACAGCGCCCAAGAAGCAGCATCCGTTTATCAAAAGCTTTAAAAAGCACTGGGAGCTGTACCTGCTTGTGTTGCCTCCGGTGTTGTATCTATTGATCTTCAAATACATTCCGATGGTGGGCGTGCAGATTGCCTTCAAAGATTTCAGCGTGGTCAAAGGCATCTGGGGTAGCCCATGGGTGGGACTCAAACATTTTGAAGCCTTCTTTAATTCCCCAAACTTCTGGCTACTGATCAAGAACACCATTGGCATCAGCTTTTATTCCCTCATTGCCGGTTTCCCTATACCGATCTTGCTCGCCTTGGCGCTGAACGAGATTCGAACGGGTTACTTTAAAAAGACCGTACAGATGGTCACCTATGCACCGCATTTTATCTCCACCGTTGTCATGGTATCCATCATCATTCTGATGCTCTCGCCGCATGTAGGCGTCGTAGACAAGTTATTTACCTGGTTGGGTTTCCCGATGACTAACTTTATGGGCATTCCCGAATATTTCAAATCGATCTATGTCTGGTCCGGGGTATGGCAGGGCATGGGGTACTCCTCAATTATCTACATCGCGGCCTTGGCTGGAGTCGATCCTTCTCTATACGAAGCGGCCAAGATGGATGGAGCCTCAAGGTTGCGGAAAATCTGGCACATCGACCTTCCCACCCTTGTTCCGGTGACCGTAATCATGTTGATTCTAAGTCTGGGCAGCATTATGGGCGTAGGTTTCGAGAAAATATATCTGATGCAGAATCCGCTGAATACAAGCGCTTCGGAGGTCATCTCCACGTACGTGTACAAGGTCGGTCTGATCGGAGCGAATTTCAGCTTCTCCGCGGCTGTCGGATTCTTTAACTCCATCATCAATCTGATTTTACTGGTCATCGTCAATAGCATTTCACGCAAAGTATCCGAGAACAGCTTGTGGTAAAGGAGGAGCATGTCTATGTTTAATCTGATCAATCGGAACCGTATCAAAGACCCCATTGGCGACCGAATTTTCATGACCATTAACTATATCTTTCTGATTGCCATTCTGTTAACGGTGTTCTATCCGCTCTTGTACATTGTCAGCTCCTCGTTCAGCTCGTCACGTGCCGTGACATCCGGTCAGGTGTGGCTGTTCCCGGTGGATTTCAATATCAAGGCATACATCTCCATTTTCAAAAGTGAGCAGCTCATGCTTGGTTTCTACAACACGATCATCTACACCGTGGTTGGTACGTTCATCAACGTGGCTCTGACCGTTATGCTAGCCTACCCGCTCTCCCGCAAGTCGTTCTACGGACGGGGAGCGATCATCATCTTCATGATGATTACGATGTTTTTTGACGGGGGTCTGATTCCGACCTACCTGTTGATGAAAGACCTGCACCTGCTGGATACCCGCTGGGCGATGTGGCTGCCCGGAGCGCTTGCTGTGTTCCAGGTCATCGTTGCGCGCACCTTCTTCCAGTCGTCGATCCCCGGGGAACTTGGTGAAGCTGCCGAGATGGACGGATGCCGGGATATTCGCTACCTGATCAGCGTGGTGCTGCCGCTCTCCAAACCGATTCTGGCGGTGATGACCCTGATGTACGCCGTAGGCCACTGGAATGCATACTTTGACGCACTCATCTATCTACGCTCCGAGAAACTGTTCCCGCTGCAATATGTGCTTCGTAACTTGTTAATTCTGAATGCGGCTGACCCGGCCATGCTTGCGAATACAAGCCAGCAGATGCGAGATCAAGGGTTCGAGCAGGTGCTGAAATATGCGCTGATTGTCGTCGCCAGTATTCCGATTCTGATCATGTATCCTTTTGTGCAAAAACACTTCGTCAAAGGGGTTATGGTCGGTTCACTTAAAGGCTAGTTTGCACATTTCATCCGTAGGAAAGAAGAAAAATCACTTTTCACGTATCCGATGGCAGCCGGTTCATGAAAGGAGGTGAGGGCACACGCCGGCTATATCAACCCGTATAGCTTAACCAAAGGTTTGCCGTTATGAATAAAAAGGAGGAGTCAGCTTGAGAAAATCCTGGATTTCAATTTTGTGTCTGATCTTCGCTTCGGTGACGATATTGTCCGCATGCAGTTCATCTGAAAAAGCGGGTACAGGTAGCGAGGGGAGCGGCGAGAGCGGCGGCCCGGTAACGATGACTTTTTTTGCTCCACAAGGTAAAGCGCCGATGGAAGACAATGAATTCACCAAGTTTATCGAAAAAAAGTTCAACGTGACCTTGAAATGGGATCTGGCCCCGACAGACGCTTTGCAGGATCGCAGACAATTGCTGCTAGCCAGTGGTGATTATCCTGAAGTGTTCCTGCATGGCAAATTCACCACCTCGGATCTTCAAACCTATGGTAAACAAGGCGTGTTTCTCCCGCTTCAAGACCTGATCAAGCAATACGGCCCGAACCTCACCAAAGTGATGGAAGAGAAGCCTTATTTCAAGGATGCCATAACGGCACCGGACGGTAATATCTATGCATTGCCTATTTTTAATGAATGTTACCACTGTACGTATGCGCAGAAGTATTGGATCAACCAAGAGTGGCTGGATAAGGTAGGGCTGAAAATGCCAACGACGACGGATGAACTGTATACCGTTCTGAAGGCGTTCAAAACCCAAGACCCGAACGGCAACGGCAAAGCCGATGAGATTCCGCTCACAGGTGCACCAAACAAATATGTGTGGAACGGCAACATCGATGCCTATCTGATGAACAGCTTCATATACAACGATAACGATAAATACCTGATTGTGAACGATGGCAAGGTCAGCTTTGCCGCAAACCAGGAGGGATGGAAGAAAGGGCTGGAGTATATGCACAAGCTGTATGCGGATGGCCTGATCGACCCGGCTTCCTTCACACAGAATGACCAAGCGATTGGTCAACTGGGGAACAAAGAAGGAGATGAAGTGGTTGGTTCCATTACAACGGCACTGGTGAGCTATCTGGTGAACACATATGACAAAAAAATTACCCGTCACCAGCACTGGGAGATCGTGCCCCCACTCAAAGGACCGGATGGTGTGCAGACGACTGGAGCAACGCAAAGTGTAGGTGAGTTTGAGTTTGCTATCACCAACAAAGCGACCGAAGCACAACAGATCGCAGCGATCAAAATTGTAGATTACATGTTCAGTGAAGAAGGTGCACTCTACGCAGAGTACGGCCCAACGGAAGGAAAGGGCTGGAAGAAAGCAGGCCCGGATGAGAAAAACATCAACGGCGAACCTGCCAAATACAGCTATTACAACCTGCCTGAACGTGATCCGAACGTGGTTGTGAACGAGAGCTGGTCACAGATCGGTGCGCATGATTTGTCCAATACGTTCCGTAATCTGTTTGCAGAGGGTCAAGATCCACTGTCTGCTGAAGGATACGGTACAAGGCTTGCTCAAGCGACGAAAGTATATGCCCCATACGCTCCCAAAGAAGTATATCCTGCCAACGTATTTATTCGTCCAGAAGATACTGAGACAGCAGCTCAACTGACCACCGCGATCAAAGATTATGTGCAGACCAACATGGCTCAGTTCATCATTGGTAGCAAGAGCATTGATAAGGACTGGGACTCATACGTCAAAGGATTTGATGGACTTGGATTAAGCAATTATCTGGATATTTATCAGCGTGCAATTGAGAAAAAGTGATGCAAAAGGACTGTCCCGCCTGTCACCCGTGACCGGGGCAGTCTTCTCCTATGACAACCCCACGTCATTCGATATAATGAACGCATAATTATGAAAACTTTGTGAACAGAGGCAAGGTGCAAGTGGTTTGTCGTCATGCAACATGAAATGGATTGGTGGGGGGCGCGGAGATGAACAACAATTGGTTCAGACGTTTGCTGTTATCGTATTTGCCTATTTTTTTTATTGTGACGACGATTTTATTTTTTATTTTCTTTCAGGTATTCAATGAGCAGAACCGAAGGGAAGCGCTCAAGGCCAATGAATTTTTGGCTTCACAGGTGACACAGTATCTGGATAATTCCTTGCGGTCCATTGATTTCAAGGTACTGCGCGAGATTTTGACCAACTCGAATCTGAAAAACTATTTCTCGGTATCTGGCAGCGAGGATGTCTATGCCGGCATTCAGGCCATTAAGGTTATCGATGAATTGAAGATAGAATACCCGCTGATCGACTCGATCTACCTGGTCAGGTACAGCGATAACACCGTTTTTAGCAATGGCAAGGCTGTTCCGATTAACGAATTCCCCGATGCAGCCTTTATTGCAGACAGCCGGATGAAGGATGAGCAGAAGTGGGTCGGTGCACGATCATTCAAGGCGTTTCCTTCCCAATCGGCGGAGCAGGTCATTACGGTTGTTCGGAATGTCGGGAACGGTAGAGGCCTTGTGGTGACCAACGTGGAGTTGAATACGCTGCAAAAATCCATTATGCAGATGTACGACCCTGAATTTACGTTTGTGAACATCTATAACCGATCCGGGGGAAGTCTTTGGCATGGTGGTACGCCTGATGCTGAGATGCTTGCTTCCAAGCCAGCTTCCGCTTCGGGAGAGGTTTTCTCTGAATTCACGTCCAGCTATAGTGGCTGGAAGGTACAGACGGGGCTAAATAACGGGAAAATTATCAAGTTTACGCTGCAATTTTATAATATCTGGTTTATTTTCGCTGTTGCTGTTGTGCTGATCGGGGTTGTGTGGGTCGTCTATGTGACGCGCAGAAACTATAAACCGATCCAGCAGATTGTTACCCTGATTCAGACTGTCTCCTCACAGAAACCGTCTGCACTGAACTATGGCAAAGAGAATGAATTCCGTTTCATTCATACCACGCTGGAGCGCATGATCGACCAGACGAAGCAATATCAGGAGGAGCATGAAGAGAATCTGATTTTGCAGAAGAAGGTCTTCTTTCAGGAACTGCTGGAAGGTACGCGGGATTACACATGTCATGAGTTGTCTGCGGAGATGAGCAAGTTCAAACTCCCTGAATTAGAGCATCGCTGGGCTGTGATGGTGGTGGAGATGGATCGATACGATGTGTTTGTGGATGAGTATCATCAGCAGGATCAAGCTCTCCTGAAATTTGTGCTGTCGAGCATTTTGCAGGAAAGTGCAAGGCAAGAAGGAACCGAGGTATGGGCAGAGTGGGTCTCGAGTCAGCGATTGTATGCCATCCTCTGGCTACCTGAGGCGGAACAGTCGGAAGAGACAGAGCAACGTTTGCTCAGCAGTTATCTGGATCAGGTGGGTCAGTATTTGAACTTTACCGTAACGATTGGTGTGGGCCGGGTTGCTGTAGATATTCGCGGGCTTCGGGCTTCGCTTAAAGAGGCTGTACACGCTCTGGAGTACAAGGCAGTACTGGGCACCAATCAGATCATACCGTGCGGAGATGTACCGAGTTCGACGAATGATGTGTATGAGTTTCTTAAAACCATCTCCTTGCTCGTGCAGGCGATGCGGCTGTCAGACGATATTTGGGAACAGCATTTTGAACGGCTGTTTAAGCAGATTCGCGAGTCTGTTCTGTCTCGTCAGGAGATTATGAACACGGTTCAGCTGTTATTCCAGCATTATAATCGTGAATTTGCCGAGCTTCCGCGTGAATATCAGGAGTCATGGGCGGCGATATTTACGCCATTGTTGCCACGGCTGGAAGGTTGGGAGACGCTGGATGATCTGCGCGAGCTGTGTCTGGAAGGGTTCCGGGAACTGGCGCAGCAGATGGAGACACTGCAATGCTCTCGTAAACATCGGTCACATATTCTGGAGATTCGCAAATATATCGAAGAGCATTACAACAATCCCGATCTGTCGCTGAATTACCTTAGTGATCTGTTCGATATCAATCCGAAGTATCTGAGCAAGCTTTTCAAAGATGAGATCGGGGAGAAATTCGTGGATCTGCTCATCAGTCACCGGATCGAAAAAGCCAAACAGCTCATGCAACAGACGGACAAAGCCATTCAGGAGATCAGTGAGGAAGTGGGCTATACCAACTACAATTCCTTCAACCGCGCTTTTAAAAATGTCGTCGGAATGGCTCCAAGCGACTATCGCAAGGCCATGTAAGGTCCTCGCACGACCAATTCACAGGCAGGAGGAGAATGTGCACATGCAAACGCAAACAGGCTACAAAGATGCATCGCTTCCCATTCAGGAGCGGGTACAGGATCTGCTCGAACGAATGACCACGGCAGAGAAGATCGGACAGTTGATCCAGCCTATGGGATGGAAAACGTACACGAAAGCGGCAGACGGTACGGTACGGGTAACCGAAGAGTTCGAGGCGGACATGGCGCTGGGTGGTGTCGGCTCGTTGTACGGTGTACTCAGGGCAGATCCATGGACGGAAGTGACGTTGGAGACAGGTCTGACACCGCGGCAAGGCGCGGTCGCTACGAATGTGATTCAGCAATATGCGATAGAACATTCCCGGTTAGGCATTCCGATTTTGTTTGGAGAAGAATGCTCCCACGGGCATATGGCCATTGGTGCAACGGTCTTTCCCGTACCGCTCACGGTAGGAAGTACGTGGAATACAGAGTTATATCGCAGGATGTGCGAGGCGATCGCTGTGGAAACCCGGAGTCAAGGCGGTGCAGCTACGTATTCTCCGGTGCTTGATGTTGTGCGTGACCCGAGATGGGGACGAACGGAGGAATGTTTTGCCGAAGACGCTTATCTCATCGGGCAGTTTGCCGTAGAAGCCATCTATGGATTGCAGGGAGATCGTCTTGATTCCGACCGGACGGTGGTAGCGACACTTAAACATTTTGCAGCGTACGGCAGTTCAGAGGGAGGACGCAACGCGGCACCAGTGCATATGGGAATGCGTGAGTTGCATGAAATTGACCTGCTGCCGTTCAAACAAGCGGTGGAAGCCGGGGCCTGCTCGGTCATGACGGCCTATAACGAGATCGATGGCATGCCGTGTACGTCCAGTACGTACCTGCTTCATGATCTTTTGCGGAAAGAGTGGGGTTTTGACGGATTTGTCATTACTGATTTTGGGGCGATCCAGATGCTGGTGAACGGACACAATACGGCAGAGAATGGAGAGCAGGCTGTGGCACAGTCCCTTCGGGCAGGTGTAGATATGGAGATGTCTGGATTCATGTACCGCAAACATCTGGCACAGGCGCTTGAACAAGGTTTACTGGAAGAGGCAGAACTAAATTTGGCGGTGCGACGGGTGTTGGAGATGAAATTCAGGCTTGGTTTGTTTGAGCAGCCGTATGTTGATCCTGATTTTGCAGAAAAGGTTATCGGGTGTGAAGAGCATGTCGGGCTCGCACGGGAGGTGGCACAAGAGGGAATTGTCCTGTTGAAAAATGAAGGACATGTGCTTCCGCTCGCTACTCAGGGAATCAAACTGGCCGTGATCGGGCCGAACGCCAACCATATCTATAACCAGCTCGGAGACTATACTTCACCGCAGCCACGGGAGCAGATTGTGACGGTGCTGGATGGTATCACACGCAAACTCGTTGGGACGGATACTGATCAGGTGCTGTATGCACCCGGATGCCGGATCAAGGGGGATTCGAGAGAAGGTTTTGCGCAGGCGCTGGCATGTGCAGAGCAGGCTGATGTCATTGTTATGGTGATGGGTGGATCGAGTGCGCGTGATTTCGGCGAAGGTACGATTGATCTGCGAACAGGAGCATCCGTGGTAACCAATGATCCGTGGAATGATATGGAGTGCGGGGAAGGCATTGACCGTTCTTCGTTGAACCTGATGGGTGTGCAACTGGAACTGGTGCAGGAAATACATAAACTGGGGAAATCGGTCGTTGTGGTGTATATTAACGGGCGCCCCATTGCCGAACCCTGGATCGATGAGCACATTCCGGCCATTATTGAAGCATGGTATCCGGGGCAGGAAGGGGGCAGTGCCATCGCAGATGTACTGTTCGGGGATGTGAATCCATCGGGACGATTGACCGTCTCCATTCCAAAGCATGAAGGTCAGCTTCCCGTGTACTATCATGCGAAACGGACGCGCGGCAAACGGTATTTGGAGATGGATCTTACGCCGCAATATGCCTTCGGACATGGGCTGAGCTACACAGACTTCAAGTATGACAATGTTCGAGTGACACCGGAAGTAATTGGACCAGACGAAGAGACGCAGGTGCAGGTCGAAGTGACGAATGTAGGTGCCGTGGCAGGCAAAGAGGTCGTGCAACTGTACATTAGCGATGTGTCGGCTTCCGTTACCCGGGCCGAAATTGCCCTGAAAGGTTTCAGTAAAATCCATCTGGAGCCGGGAGAGACCCGAACCGTAACGTTTCCTGTACAAAAGGAACATCTCGCACTGATCGACTCCCGTCTCCAGTCTGTGGTGGAACCGGGTGAATTCAAGCTGATGGTTGGACGCAGCTCTGCGGACTGGACGGCTTGCAGTCTGCATGTACAGCAGGTGGAGGTGAAGGTATGATTCGAATTCAGCGGTTTATCGAAGATTTGAAGCAGAAGCAGTGGCTGGAAGTCGTTGAGCTTCCCGATTGGCAGTTGCAGCGCGCTCTATATATTCGGCCAGGAGAATACGAGTATGAGCAGTGGGACAGATCTGAACAGGGACATGAGCATATAGATAAACAGCAGCCTGACCACCAGCATGAAGTTGGAACTGGGCGATTGGATCAAGAAGCAGGCCGGGCGTTACAACAGTCCCTGAATCCCTTGAACAGTACACACGGAACGACGTATTTTCTGAGCAAAAGAGTACAGATTCCTGAGACGTGGCAGGGGCAAGCGATTGGATTTGTTTTTGAAGCGGGTGGGGAAGGATTGTTGAAGGTCAACGGCGTGCCTTATCACGGGCTGGACCGTAACCATACCTTCGTACCTCTTCCAAGAGAACGTGTGGGAATCTCGCCACAGCTGGAGATCGAGCTGTATGATCCCATCCCTGAACCGCATGATCCCTTGAATCGGCAAGCGGTAATTCAGCCCCCGATTCAGGGGATACGAGCGGCGCTGGTGCATGTGAATCAACCGTTGCAGAGCCTGATGTACAGCATAATGGTACTTTCAGAATCGCTGCATGCTTTACCGGAGAAGGATTTGAAACGCACAACATTGGTTCGGGCTGTCCATCAGGTGATGGATGAAATGTACCATGATCCGGGACGCTGGCAGGATGGTGTGTGGCTGCACGAGCTGGAGCAGAGAATCGCCCAGACCGTGGAGAGGGAAGACCCGGAGCAGCATCGAAGCGGGTTTATGCATCTGGTTGGACAGTCTCATATTGATGTGGCTTGGCTCTGGCCTGTGCGGGAAACCGTGCGCAAATCGAGCCGAACGTTCTCTACGATGTGTACGCTTATGGATACTTACCCGGATTTTGTGTACTCCCAGAGCCAGCCTCAATTATATGCTTTTGTAAAGGAGCGTTATCCCGAGCTGTATGAACGGGTGAAGACACGAATTGCCGAAGGACGTTGGGAACTTGTTGGTGGCATGTGGGTGGAACCGGATCTGAATATTCCGAGCGGCGAGTCCTTGGTGCGCCAGATTTTGTACGGACAGCAGTTCTATCAGTCGGAATTTGGCAAACGTTCAAATATTGAATGGCTGCCGGATACGTTTGGATACTGTGCATCACTGCCTCAGATTCTGAGGCTTGCGGACATTCCTTATTTTATGACGACCAAACTAAACTGGAATGATACGAATGTGTTTCCGTATGATCTGTTCGACTGGGTGGGGATAGACGGTACCTCGGTGCTGTCTTACCTGAATCATGGTGTAAACGAACACACGCGTCCCAAAGATGTGCATGAACACTGGCAGTCCTATAAGCAAAAAGACGTTCATGCAGAGCAGATGCTGCTTTATGGGCACGGCGATGGTGGTGGCGGTGTGACGAATGAAATGGTGGAGTTTGCCAAGCGTTCTCACCTGATGGCAGGGCAGCCGATCAGTCAATTCAGCACGGCTGGAGCATTTTTTGAAGGCATTGCAGCAAGTAAACCAACACTGCCGAAGTGGCATGGTGATCTGTATCTGGAGCTGCATCGCGGTACGTATACCACCCATGCGCGAAATAAACGCAGCAACCGTAAGGCCGAGGTGCTCTATCGCGAAGCAGAAATCTGGAGCCAGTGGGATCAGAATCGCGGCCGGAGCTTGGATCACAAGGAAGTGCTTGATGAAGGCTGGAAGCTGATCATGTTGAATCAGTTCCATGATATTATTCCAGGTACATCGATTCCCGAAGTATATGTAACTTCTGCTGAGGAGTATACGAAGGTGTTTGCGCTTGGTGATGACGTGCTACAGGGGTCACTCGATGCGATCACGGATAACATTGCAACGAATGAAGTATCAGGTAAGCCGTACGTTGTATTCAACAGTCTTGGCTGGGAGCGGAGTGAAGTAATCTGTATCGCAGGGGATACGGATTGGGATGGCTTGGCGGCATATGATCGGTATGGAAATCGTTTAATTAGCGAGGTAGAGCGGGAAGAGCAAGAAAATAGAGTTAGCCTGCATGTTCTTGTTCCTTCGGTTCCTGCCTTCGGGTATACCACCATATGGTTGCGCGAGACAGAAGAAGTAGAACGACATACAAAAGGAGAAATAGCGGTAACCGTAGAACAGGGAGCGGATAGCGCATTAGGAGCAACAGGTGAGGGCGACATCCAAGTAGGGAAAAGAACAACAAATGCAGATCTAGAAGTGGGTTCAGCGATCCAAAAGGCAACTAGGCTTGAGCAGATACCTGCATGTTGGGAAACCGAGTTCTATTTGCTCGAATTCAACGACCTGGGTGAGATCACAAGATGGTATGACAAGACTGTAGAGCGTGAATGGTTGAGGCCGGGTGACCGAGCGAATGAGTGGCAGTTTTTCCATGACAAACCGACGTATTGGGACGCATGGGATATAGACCCAAGGTTCGAATCTCAGCGGGCAGGTGCTGTACAGCTGATCTCCAGAGAGATTGTGCAGCGCGGCCCTGTGCAGGATGTACTGCGTTTCCGCTGGAAGCTGAATGAATCCGAGATTAGCCAGGATGTAATTTTGTTTCATCATCAGCGGCGCGTTGATTTTAAAACTCGGGTAGACTGGAATGAAAGTCACAAGCTGCTCAAGGTGGCGTTCCCAGCAGATTTGGTGGCGGCTAAAGCAACCTATGAGATTCCGTTTGGTGCCTTGGAACGGGCAACGCATAACAATACAAGTTGGGAACGGGCGCAGTTTGAGGTGTGCGGGCATCGCTGGGCTGATCTCTCGGAGGGCAATAGTGGTATCAGTTTGTTGAACGATTGCAAGTATGGCTACGACATTAAGGATCGCACGATTCGTCTTTCACTTTTGCGAGCACCAAAATGGCCTGATGTACATGCCGATCAAGGGCAGCATGAATTCACGTATTCGGTACTGCCACATGCAGGAGACTGGCGTCAGGCAAATGTGGTGCAACGTGCGATGGAACTGAATCATCCGGTACAGGCGGCTGCAGCCAAACCACATACGGGTGTAAAACCTTCGGAACACAGCTGGGTTCAGTTCCACAGCAAACATGTCATTTTGGATACGATTAAGGTGTCGGAAGACGGATCAGGAACGGTACTGCGTTTCTATGAATCGAGCGGAGGCCGGGAGACTGTAAAGATACAGTGGAATGAACCAAATGTGAGTGCATCCATAATCAATTTGTTGGAAGATGAGCTTGAGCCGATCATTTGCGAGGGTGGAACGTTTAAACTGACGTTTAAACCATATGAAATCAAGTCGGTAAAGCTTGTCTATTTGAGCTAATACCATTTAAGTTGAACTATTCATTTACACTATAACGGAGAGGACAGAAAAAACCTGAAAAAGCGAAGCTACAAGCTTTCTGTAAGAAAGCTGCATCGGAAGCATAGGCTTCGCCTTTATCACCGGATTTTTCCCTTTGGAAAAGGGAATCAAAAAAATCTGGGGATAACAGCGATTGGAAGGTTATTCTGTCATCGGAGTGTTCCGTGTAAAAAACCTTTAGTTCAACTTATATAGCATGATTTTTGAATTCACGGATGCACGATGGATTGAAACGTCAAAGAGCAGCATAACTCATTGAATCTCATGGGAGGTACGACATGAAATTAACCAATAAAATCGGTGTAATTGTTGACAGTTTTGGCGTAGGTGTACGGGAAGGGCTGTTGAAAGCCAAGGATGCAGGTGCAGAAGGCGTGCAGATCTACGCGGTGAAGGGAGAGATGGACCCGGAAAATCTGTCGCTGGCGGCTCGTAAAGAGCTTCGCGGCTACATAGATGGTTTGGGTCTGGAGATCTCAGCCTTGGTTGGTGATCTGGGCGGTCACGGCTTTCAAGTGAAGGAAGACAATGCATGGAAAGTGGAAAAGTCTAAACGAATTGTTGATCTTGCTCTTGATCTGGGCACAAATATTGTGACCACACATATCGGTATTGTTCCACATGATCCTTCTTCCGAAGTATACGAAACACTGCACGCTGCATGTGAAGAACTGGGACAGTACGCCAAAAGTGTCGGAGCTTACTTTGCCATCGAGACGGGGCCGGAAACGGCTGCTGATCTGAAAAGTTTCTTGGATACCCTCTCCACGAACGGGGTGTCGGTCAATTTTGACCCGGCAAACATGGTGATGGTGACAGGAGATGATCCGGTACAGGGTGTTAAGCTACTCAAGGATTATATCGTGCATACACATGTGAAGGATGGCTTGCGTCTGAAAGAGGTCGATCCACGGGACGTGTACGGTGCGGTGGGTTATGCTCCGATGGATCATGAGAAAATTGCCGAAATGGTAGCTTCCGGCGCCTTTTTCCGCGAAGTGCCACTGGGCGAGGGAGCTGTTGATTTTGATGCTTATTTTGCCGCGCTGCAGGAGATTGGTTATACAGGGTATCTAACCATTGAGCGCGAAGTGGGAGACCAACCGGAAGTGGACATTCGCAAAGCCGTGCAGTTCATCAAACAATATCGATAGGAGTGGAGCGGATGAAGGTAGGTCTGAGCACGTACAGTTTGTTGAATGATCTGAATTCGGGAGCCATGACGGTACTGGATGTAATCGACTGGATTGCAGCGAACGGCGGCGAGCACATGGAGATGGTTCCCTACGGATACACGGTGGAGGATAATCATGAACTGGCGGATGCGATTCGGGAGCGCGCCGAAGCAGCTGGGATTGAACTGTCGAACTATTCGATGCCAGCCAACTTTGTGCAGGAGACGGAAGAGGCTTTTGAAGAAGAGATGGCTCGGGTCAAAAAACATGTGGATGTCGCACACCGGATGGGTGTCAGGCATCTGCGCCACGACGTTACTGCATTCAAGCTGCCCAAGGAAAGCACGACCATTGCCTGGTTTGAACAGCATCTGCCGTTGATGGTTAGGGGAAGCCAGATCATTGCCGATTATGCTGCACAGTACGGGATGATCACAACGATTGAGAATCATGGGTTCAGTGTGCAGGCTAGTGATCGGGTTCAGCGAGTATTGCATGCCGTAGATCGGCCGAATTTCAAAACAACGCTGGATATTGGCAACTTCATGTGTGTAGACGAAAACCCGATTATCGGTGTGATAAAAAATCTGCCGTACGCTTCGCTCATTCATTTCAAAGACTTCTACTTCCGTCCGTATGACGAGCATCCGGGGGAAGGGGAGTGGTTTACCACAACCTATGGTAACTTCCTGCGCGGTGCGATCGTGGGTCAAGGTGATATCCCCATCCGTAAAATCGTCAAGCTGATTAAAGATTCCGGTTACGATGGCAATATCACGGTGGAGTTCGAAGGCATGGAGGAATGCAAAGCCGCTTCCAAAATCGCCATGGACAATCTGCGTCGTTTCTGGGATGAAACATAAAAGAATGTGGTCCCTTAGGTATGAACGACATTGATTAAATAATAGAAGGCGTTTATCTCATAGATAAGCGCCGTTTGTTTGAATTATGAAAATAAATTTTACATAGTAATACACTCACTTAGCATCCATAACACTTGATAAACGATCCGGCATTTCCGGGATTAGTTACATAGGGTAGTTTAGTTTTTTACTATATATCCATAGCAATTAACTTTGGTCCAGTTCTTTTGATAATAAGGCAACGGATGGCCGTACGCCGATGCAAGAGGAATGACTAGATCATGATGCGGAGAAATAATAATGCTATTGTTATCAACAGTACCATATTTGTTTGTATCATCAGGCAATATTACATTTGTTAAGGCTTTTAGCTCGCCTAGCGTAAATTGATTTCCTTCTTCGTCCATAATGATGGTTGCATCGCCTTGATATTTTCCTACTCTAGCTTTTGCTGTCCCGGATGTTTGTACCTCTGTAAATTTCTCCGATGTATTCTGATCTGTTGTTTCGGATGATGCCGTAGCTACAGATGCGATGCTCAAACTAAGTATTAAAGTAAAGGTAAGTGCTGCCTTCAGAATCTTCTTCAAGCTTGATCTTCTCCTTAAGATGGAATAAACAAACACTAACATAAAAATCCATTTAATTCCATGTGAAAATGATCGAAAAATGATCCGAATTGTGAATACATGTCAGATGATAATGAGTGAGTTCAGCTTCTCCCCTCCCTACATTTTGTCATATGAAGTGTATGAATTAGGAGATAATTTAGTAGTGCCATAAAGAGGAATAAGTGACGATAATCACAAGTATGCTATACTGAATATACGCAGCCTGAAAATAACTGGCTATGGATAGGAGAGATCGTGAATCTATGCAGGTATTTGAGGACTGGAATCAAAAGGTGAAAAAGACGTTCAACGCAACGAATCCCGAAGTGGTACTGACGGTAACTGAGGCGGGAAGCCTGTTGGGACTGAGTAAAGACCAGATGAAGTTATACGTGGATAAAAACAAACTCACCAAGGTACCCATTATGAGAAGTGTGCATCGATACCTTTTGTTAAAAAGTGAAATTGATCGCATTTTGCAAGCACAATAGATATAGGAAGCGGCACGCAGTCGTACACGACAAGGGTAATAACTAAATAGAACGTTTATAGCCATTTTACCGGGCAGTACTCGGGAGAGTGGCTTTTTTCTTGAATAGAGAGGGGAATCAGAGAAGAAGATGTTGGGAAATATAGCTCTGTAACGGTCACCGATTAGAGTGGAAGTTTATGCTTGTCAAAAGCCAATCCGTTCCTATATACTCATGTCGCAAGTGACCTGGCCTATAATTACATGAACTCAGGGGAGATGAACAATCCATGGCAATTAACTTGAATGTGTACCTTGTCACCAATGGTAACGGGCGTGAAGCTGTCGAGTTCTACAAAGAGGCATTTGGTGCGGAAGTGCTCGCGATGCAGACTTTTGGAGAAGGCCCCTCCAGTCCGGATCATCCAATCCCACCAGAGGCCAAGGACTGGATTATGCATGCTTCTCTGCAAATTGGCAGTTCGGTACTGATGTTATCTGATACGCTTCCTGGTATGCCACACACGATTGGAGATAACATCACGGTAACGGTTAATACGGACACGGCAGAGCAAGCGAAGGATATTTTCGGTAAACTTGAAGTGGGCGGTAAAGTGAATATGCCGATTCAAGAAACCTTCTGGAGCCCGGCTTACGGTAATGTTACTGATAAATTTGGCGTGCAGTTCCAAATCAGTGCAACTCCTGGACAAGTATAGTTATATTCGATAAATCTATTGTGAATGCAAGGTGTTTATCTGGTAAACTGACTTTACAGACTTTTTGTGAAGTCAGTTTTTTGGTGTGAGGAGTGGTGTAGATGAAGGTGTTCGAGGACTTTAAAGCATGGTCTGAGCAAAACGAAGGTCGTACAGTGATACTTACTCCGTCTGGAAGAATGACGGCTATACATAAATTTAAACCGGGTGCTTCGGAGGAGAAGATCAGAGACCTCTCCGATTTTTTCTCTATCCCACTGCCTCCAGACTACATCAAATTTCTACGAATCTGCAATGGTGCATCCCTGTTTGAACATCCTGAGTATGGAGGAGAAAACTTCTTATACTCGGCACAGGATGTTATTTATTATAACGAGGCGTCTGACCGTAAGATTGTCGTTGCTAATATCCTTGATGATCAAATTATCATTGATTTGGATCGATGGGAATCTGGTAATATGGAGTATCTGCTTCTTGGTGAGAGTTTTGATCCTGCCGAAGCTGCAGGTCGCTTCTACAGTAACTTTGAAATTTGGCTGGAACGGTTTGTGATTTCTCAAGGAACGAAGTTCTGGTATTGGAAAACGGATCGCCGTTCTTCTGAATAATGGCAGGTTTGCTGCCCGTATAACAAGCTTTCTCGCCAAAAACCTCCAGCTGCTGCTTACTGCAGCGTGGAGGTTTTTAGGGTTCTTTTTTTAAATAGACTAATCTTCCTTCTGAATCTTGGATGGGTTGTTGATTTTGTATGGTACCGGATTGCGGGTCAGCTTTTTCTTGATGATCTTGGCTTCAAAAGTAAGCACATCACCGACCTCCAGTTCATGCTTTTTCATCGTTGCACTGTGACTTGACCAGGCTTCGCCAACTTCAATCACTTCGGGCTCGGTGATCGTTAACGCTTCATAGATGATGACCTCATCGTCATTGTCCGAGAAATGATTCGGTACAGTCGTAAACTCCTTCACCACTGCGCTCATCTTCACTTTGCCATCCGGCAAGTCGATTTTAACGGCTTTCGTTTTTGGGGCAGCTTTGGTTTTCGGTTTGGCTCCCGAAGACGTTTCGGTACTGGCACCTGTCTGAGGGCCGGTGTATTCCTCCACCAATCCGTCAGGATCACCTTTGAGACCAGAGAATGAATCTGATTCATCCATGTCATCCTCTGAATCATACAGCTTGGCAGGAGAGTCGTCCTTAACTGGTGGATCAGCAAGATCAGGAGCTTGTGCATCCGTAGATCTAGTGCTTGCAGATGCTAACGATTCATCAACAGCAGCTGTCTCAGTACTTTGCCCTGCGGCATCCTGTTCCATGCTTGCTTCTGATCCAGCTCCGCTTAATCCTCTAGTACTGTAACCAGAAGCCTGCATCTCTTTCAGATAGGAAGGATGAATGCAGTGTTTTTTTCCATTATCCAATTCAATTACAGCCGTCATGTGATCTACAAACCCTAGAATCGTGCAGGGTAGGTTCAGTCCGTTTCCTTTATAATAGAACGTTTTGAGTTTGGTCGCTTTGGCCGAAATGAGGCCCCACTCCTGACACTTGGCAATTAACTCGTCTTCGTTGTCCAGTGCATAATAATCCGGTGGTTCAATCGTAAAAGCGTATGTCATATTGAATTTCCGCCTTTCAGTTGCTCTTATGTTCATCGTTTCCAAATTACCATCAGTGTATCACAATTATGTACCCGAAAGATGCAGATTGTGAAAGCTTAGGTGCGAGGCTGTGCTATAATTTGAACCAAATATATAGATGTGAACTCTGTTATCACATTCTTTGTGTCGATAAAATTTAACTTATATAGAACCAATACATACTCGGAGAAAGGATGATTATAGTGGAGAAAAAAGTTAACCATCAAGCACTTTGGCTCGGCGTGGGTGTGGCACTTGGTGCAAGCTTTGGTACAGCTACCGGGCAGTTCGGACTGGGCATTGCTTTTGGCGTCGCTCTTGGTGTTGTAATCGGTTCGGTGGTCGGTAAACGTACAGGCGCTGACTCCCATGACATGTTAAGCGAGCATGTGCTGGAATTGCATAAACTGGAGGATTGGCAAGAGGTGCTTCAACATTCGCAGGAGCATCCGGTGCTGCTGCTGAAGCACAGCACAACTTGTCCCGTCAGTGCACGAGCATATAGAGAGTTTATGGCTTTTGTCGGCACGAATGCATCCGATCCGAAACAGACGATGGAATATCGTATAGTGAAAGTCATCGAGAACCGTCCGTTATCCCGTCACATTGCGGAAGAAACCGAGGTTCGCCATGAATCGCCGCAGGTGCTGCTACTCGACCAGGGACAGGCGATCAAACACACTTCACATGGACATATCACCAAAAAACGACTGACGCAGTGGGCGCAGAATCCTTTTGGGTAGGGAGATGAGGGAATGTCCCTTTGGAAAAAGCAATTGATAATATATCTGGAGTGTATAGGATTTTTGGTTATTGGCTTCATTGTTATAAGAAACGTTTCAAATCATTCATTTCCTGGGCGTTTCTAATGGGCTCCTTTTATGTTGTTTTTATTCCATTTGTTAAAGGAGAAAATCCATTCTGATGAAATTCAAGGAGGTTTTATGAATAGAAGAGCGCTCACTATGATCCTGATTGTTGTTGGTATTCTAGTCTTGTTGTATTTTGGTGGTAGCTATCTTTATGATCAGTTTGAAATGAATGCTGAAGATGTTGGCCTCGAATGCAGGCAAAGTCATTACCCAGCGCCAGCTTTTGCAGCAAGTATGGGGTGCGCATCATCATGAGTCGGATAGCCACTATTTGCGAGTTTATGTGGGTCATTTGCGTAAAAAGTTAAAAGAAGACCCTACCCGGCCATCCTATATCCAGACGGAACCAGGGATTGGATATCGTTTTCTACTGCCTGCGGAGTAATCTGAATGTAAGTGAAAAAAGTAAAAAGAGTGAAAAAGAAGCACCGTCCCCTTCAATTTCGAAAGGCACGGTGCTCTTTTTGTATATCTTAGTTATGCATCTGGTTATACATTCTGTTTGCATATCTTCATTTGTACGTCCTGATGCTTATATTATGAGAATTTTGGCAGCCAGTCGCCGTGGGCTTCAATCAAATCATCGCACATCGCGACGATGTCGTCCATGGACAGCTCAGCAGCGGTATGCGGATCGAGCATAGCCGCGTGATAGATATGCTCTTTTTTGCCTGTCATAGCGGCTTCGATGGTGAGCAATTGGGTGTTGATATTGGTACGGTTCAGTGCTGCCAGTTGTGGTGGCAGGTCACCAATATACGTTGGGCTGATGCCGGAACCATCGACCAGACAAGGCACCTCGACACAAGCTTCGCGCGGCAAGTTGGTGATGAGTCCGTTGTTGATAACGTTACCGCCAATTTTGTACGGGCGATTCGTCTCCATCGCTTCCATAATATGCGAAGCATATTCATGGCTGCGGGTGTGTTGAATATTTTCACTCGCAAACAGCTTCTCCCGCATTTCCTTCCAATCGTTAATCTGATCCACACAGCGGCGAGGATATTCATCGAGTGGAATGTTGTAACGTTCGATCAATTCCGGATAGTTGCGTTTGATAAAATACGGATGATACTCTGCACTATGTTCGGAGGACTCTGTGACATAATAACCGAAGCGATGCATGAGTTCATAACGTACCATATCGTCATGGGTCTCTTGCTGTTTCTGTCTCGCAAGACGTTTGATTTCAGGATACAGATCGACGCCATCCTTTGTCACTTCAAGCAACCAGGCCATGTGGTTAATACCAGCAATTTTAGCAACGACACCCGTCTGGTCAATCCCCAGCGTATCGAACAGATGAGGTACGCAGACTTGTACACTGTGACACAGACCGATCGTTTTAATTCCGCCATGTACGTTCATGACATTAGTGAGTACAGCCATCGGGTTCGTGTAGTTCAGGAACCAGGCATCCGGGCATACTTCCTGCATATCCTTGGCGAAGTCCAGCATCACCGGAATGGTACGCAAGTTACGGAAGATTCCGCCAATGCCGAGCGTATCGGCAATCGTTTGACGCAGGCCGTATTTCTTCGGAATCTCAAAATCGGTAATCGTACACGGGTCATATCCGCCCACCTGAATGGCATTGATGACATATTTAGCTCCGCGGAGCGCTTCCTTGCGATCATGGTATGTTTTAACGGAACAGCGGCTTCCTAGCGACTGAGCCAAACTTTTTAACAAACGCTCCGAGTCACTTAGACGTTCAGCATCAATATCAAACAAGGCCAGTTCAAAGTCCTGCAAGGCCTCCGTCATCATCACATCACCCAATACATTTTTGACAAAAACGGTGCTGCCTGCACCGAGAAACGTAATTTTGTTCATTTCAACTTCATCCTTCCCGAAAAATGTTGTACCCCAACTATAGGCCGAACAGGCCCATATCACTATGGCTCAAACCCTCTCAAATATGGCATAATCCCATTTTTGTTTTCGTTTTTAGCAAGATTTCCTCTCTTCTACCTGTTATAATTTATTGTGTGTACTGGTAAGGGAATATGTGAGCTCACATTAAGATATCTTTAACCTCATCGTCAAAAGGAGGGGAAACATGAGTCGAAAAGTGGAAATGAATGTGGTCTCTGCCGGCTGGACGCAGATGGAACTGGTCTTGTTATTTTATGGATGGGAGGCATGTGATCCTGCCCACTATTGGGGGCCGGGGGTGCGTGATTCCTATATTGTGCATTACGTACATGAGGGTCATGGTACGGTATATATGGGAGATCGGGAATATCCTCTGGGCGAGGGCCAAGGATTTCTCATATTACCCGACACGGTCATTCATTATGAGGCCGATGCTGAGGAGCCTTGGACATATTCATGGTTTGGCTTCAGAGGTGTACAGGCGAAGGCTTTTATGCAACGTGCACAGTTAAGCGAGGAGCACCCGGTATTTACTGCTCATGATAAGAATATGATGGCAGCGCTGTATGACGAGATGCTTCAGGCCGGAACGAGCTCTGTTGCAGGAGGGGATGTGCTACATCAAAGTCTGTTATACCGACTTATGGCGGCATTAATCGCATCCTCACCGATCAAAGAAGAAGAAAATCCGCTCCTTTCGACGAAAGAGACTTATATTCGGCAGGCTGTGCAGTTTATGGAGAACCGGTATAGCCAGCGTACTTCCATTCTGGATATCGCACAGGCGGTAGGACTGGATCGAACGTATTTATCGGGGTTGTTCAAAGAGCGATACGGCAAGTCACTGCAAGCCTTTTTCCTGGAGTATCGCATGAATCGTGCAGCGGAGTTGCTTCGTAACCCGATGCTGTCTGTGAGTGAAGTAGCCCACTCCGTTGGATACACCGACCCGCTGCTCTTTTCCAAAATGTTCAAACGTGTGACGGGGGTGTCACCCAAGGGCTCGCGAGTGTGAGATTAGCCGCAATCATGATTTTAAATTTTGAAAGAAAAGTTTTGAACATTATTCCGTATGCCGCTATACTGATACAGAAGTGTAACAGATACCAAATTTTAGTGAATTGAATACGTGGAACTTGGTGCTCTACCCGCTGGGGTAGAAGCTTAAAAGGGAAGTCCGGTGTGATGCCGGCGCGGTCCCGCCACTGTAACAGAGGAGTCAGGCAGCATATCCACTGGTCTTACGAAGACCGGGAAGGAGCTGTTATGGCAATGATACTGGAGCCAGGAGACCTGCCAGGTTGGACAAACACAGCAGTACCCTACGGGAGATAGGAAGGTGTTTAAAGAGCATGATTTTTTCTGAAAATCTGTTTATTTAAGGCGTCCTTATCCCGTGAAACGGAGAAGGGCGCTTTTTTGGATTGAATTGGCTTGTATTGAATGGAATGAAAATGAAGGCGTACACGCGCATTAAACCGGGAAGGGCGTTTTATTATTGGGCAGATATATCGTTAAACGGTTATTACAACTGGTCGCCGTTCTGTTTGGAATCACCTTCCTGACATTTCTATTAACGTATCTGTCTCCTGGAGATCCCGCCAGACTGATGCTGATGTCTACCGGAGTCACACCTTCGGATGAACTGGTCAGACAGGTGAGGTCAGAGCTTGGGCTGGACAAGCCATTTCTGGTTCGGTATGGCACATGGCTGGGACAAGTAGTCACTGGAGACTTTGGTACGTCGTATAAATATGACCGTCCAGTGCTGGATGTGTTAATGGCCCGCCTTCCAGCAACGCTCAAGTTAACCGGGAGCGCAATGCTTCTGGTGATTTTGATTTCCTTTCCGCTCGGAGTTCTTTCGGCTGTACGCCGGAATCAATGGCTGGATTATGTGATTCGCCTGTTTTCGTTTGCCGGTCTATCCATGCCGAGCTTCTGGCTGGGGATGTTGCTGATGCTGGTATTTGGTGTGCAGCTGAAGCTGCTGCCGGTCATGGGTAGTTCCGGCTGGAACAGCCTGATCCTGCCTGCTGCGACACTCGCGATTCCATTGATCGCCCAATACAGCCGGCAGATTCGTGCGGTCATGCTGGAGGAGACAAGCCAGAATTACGTAGTGGGTGCAAGAGCAAGAGGTGTGAAGGAATCAATGATTATTTGGCGACATATTTTGCCCAATTCACTGTTGCCAATTGTGACCTTGCTAGGCATGACAACAGGAGCACTACTTGGCGGAGCAGCAATTGTGGAGAGTTTATTCGTATGGCCGGGAGTAGGACAGATGGCGGTGGATGCCATTTTCACCCGCGATTACCCCCTGATACAGGGTTATGTAATCTGGATGGCAGTCATCTATGTCACCCTGAATCTGATCGTGGATCTCTGGACACATCTTCGCGATCCGCGCATTCAACTGGATGTGGATGTGTAGATGGTGATGAAGATTCGAGCATATCTGACACAACGTCGTCTATTTATTCTCTTGCTATCCCTGACCACAGGCTGGATCGTTCTGGCTCTGATTGCGCCGCTTCTGGCGCCTCACGATCCACTTGCTACGAATTTTGCCAAAGTGTTGCAGCCATCCAGCCCCGAATATCCACTCGGTACGGATCAGCTTGGGCGATGTGTCCTGTCCCGACTTTTATATGGAGCACGCACCTCTCTGCTGCTTACATTTATGATGATCGGGATTGTTTTCAGCTTAGGCGTAGCGGTTGGTGTCGTCGCAGGTTTTCTGCGAGGGCTGGTGGATACGCTGCTGATGCGGCTGTGCGATACGTTGATGGCATTTCCGGGTTTGATTTTTGCTATTGCCGTAGTAGGCATGTTAGGGCCGGGGTTATTTAACACGGTGGTCGCACTGTCAGTTGTCTGGTGGGCAAAGTATGCACGGATGGCCCGAAGCCTGGTCATTTCTCTTCAGCAAAAAGAGTTCGTCACTGCCGCCGCGTTCAGCGGTGCGCGTAAAATCCAGATCATTAGTAGAACGATTCTGCCGAATATGTTGCCACCCTTGATCGTCATGGCGATGATGGACGTGGGCGGCATGATGTTGTCGATTTCGGGACTGTCCTTTCTCGGACTTGGTGCACAGCCGCCTGATCCCGAGTGGGGAGCGATGTTAAATGAAGGTAGAAGATATCTGCAGACTGCGCCTTGGCTGTTAATCTATCCGGGGCTTGCGATATTTAGCACGGTTATCATTTTTAATTTGCTGGGGGATAGTCTGCGAGATGTGCTTGATCCCAAGAAAAATACAGTGTAACTGAGGGGAATGGGAAGTATGGGTAAGTTTCAAAAAACATGGCTACTGGCTATCATATCAATGATGACTATTCTGTTGCTCGCGGCCTGTGGTAACGACAAAAATTCAACACCTTCATCATCCGATGCTACGGGGAAAAAGGCAGGGGTGGATGCGAGTGGTGCGGCTGGTGAGGGCAAGAAATCACATCTGAATGTGGCCTTGTTCTGGCTGGGGAGTAGCCTTGATCCTGCGGAGGAATGGAACGGCTGGACGCTGACGCGCGCGGCTATTGGAGAGACGTTGATTCAGTTTGATGAGCAGATGAAGATCGTCCCCAAACTTGCCGATAAGTGGGATCGGATCGATGATACAACATGGCATTTTCATATTCGGGCCGGGGTAACGTTCCATAATGGCAATCCCGTGACTGCGGATGCGGTAAAAAAATCAATCGAACGCTCCATCTCGCTGAATGAGAGAGGTCAATCCACACTGCCAATTGCGTCAATGACTGCCAAGGGGCAGGATCTGACGATCAAAACAACACAGCTAGATGCCTCACTGCTAGGCAATATTGCAGAGCCGCTGTTTATTATCGTGGATACGAGTGCAGACACATCAAAATTCAAGAGTGAGCCCATCGCTACCGGGCCGTTCATGGTTACAGGATATACGCCCGACCAGGAGATTCAGGTGAAAAAGTACGATAAATACTGGGGTGGCGCGGCTGATCTGGATACAATGACACTGAAATACATCAAGGATGATAATACACGGGCGCTGGCACTGCAATCAGGGGAAATTGATGTAGCGAGTAATGTGGGACGCAGCCAGATGCCTCTTTTTCAGGATAAAACACAATATACGATTGATGAAATTCCGAGCCTCCGTACGCAGTTTGTGTGGTTTAACACGACCCATTCACTGCTAAGCGATGTAAAGGTTCGCCGTGCTATATCTTACGGAATTGACCGCGAAATGTACGCGAATACACTGGTTGGTGGACAAGCAGCCAAAGGGCCATTTACCTCTGCTTTGCCTTTTGGATATGACAAAATCAAAGGATACGATTACGAACCTGAGAAAGCAAAACAATTGCTGGATGAGGCCGGATACAAGGATTCAGATGGAGATGGCATTCGGGACAAAGACGGGAAAAAGCTATCGTTGCAACTCATTCTAAACTCAGCATACGAGTCGGATTCCATTGTGGCTGCTGCGATGCAGTCCCAGCTTAAGGAGATTGGTGTTGGTCTGGAGCTAACTTCGTATGAGGACCTCACCGACCATCAGAAGAGCGGGAATTATGACCTTGCTCTGACGAGCATTAACACAGGGATCACGGGTGATCCGCAGTATATTCTGGACTTTTATTTCAAAACGGGAGCGGAGTGGAATGTTGGCGGATACAGCAATCCGAAGTTAGATCAGCTGATCGAGCGTCTTCACTCGGAGTTCGATGTGGAGAAAAGGTATGCTCTGGCAGCAGAAGCGCAGCAGATGATTCTGGACGATGCGGCTTATATGTTTTTGACGTACACACCCATTAATATTGTCAGCAAAAGTAATGTGAAGGGCGCCACAATGTACCCGATTGATTTCTATCTTCTTGATCGCAATATCAAGGTTGAGCAGTGATGATGCAGCTGCGTGAAGAAACAACACCTTGGCTTGAGGTGAAGGACCTGTCTGTGAGTTACAAGGAAGGGATTCCTTCCTTGCAGGATATATCCTTTTCCATGAGACAGGGAGAGATTATTGGCATTGTAGGTGAAAGTGGCAGCGGGAAGTCTACCCTTATCCGGGCTTTACTGGGACTGCTGCCTGTAGGTGGACAATACACCGGTGGAGAGATTACTTTCCGGGATCGGGTATTGCTACGGGACTCACAGCAGAATTGGCGGGGGATGCGCGGCAAACGAATCGCGATGGTATTTCAGGACAGCGGTTCCTATCTGAATCCGATTCGAACTATCGGGAGTCAGTATGTGGAGGCGATTCGTACCCATTTTCCCATGTCCCGGAAAGAGGCCTGGGGATTGGCCGTCCGCACACTTGCCCGTATGGAGCTGGATGATCCTGAACGAGTCTTGCATTCGTATGCTTCCCAGCTTAGCGGGGGGATGAAGCAGCGGACAGCGATTGCGATGGCTGCTGCGCTGGAGCCGGAACTGCTGCTGGCGGATGAGCCGACAAGTGCGCTGGATGTTACGACCCAAAATGAAGTAATGAGCCAATTCAGCAAGCTTTGTGCCGACAAGGGAACAGGTATGATCCTGGTGACGCACAATATGGCTGTTGCTGCTCATATGGCTGACCGCATCGGTGTGATGTTAGATAGCAGATTGGTGGAACTGGGAGATACGCTGCGTGTCATCTCGAATCCTGACCATGCGTATACCCGCAAACTTTTGGAGGCTGTACCTGAACTGGAGGGGAGCATGCATGATCAATGACAGATCACCCATTCTGAAACTGAGTGACGTATGTAAAACCTATGAGTTGAAAGGGCGGCAGGCAGTCCAAGCTCTGCAGAATGTAGATCTGGATTTATATCCGGGTGAGTGTTTGGGGATTGTCGGGCAGAGCGGAAGTGGCAAAAGCTCTCTGGCCAAGTGTGTAACTCATCTGGAACAGGTGACTTCAGGAGAGGTGTGGTACCGTCAGCAGCAGATCACCCGTCTGAAAGGCGAGAAGCTGCGTCAGATGCGCAAGCAGATTCAGATGGTCTTTCAGGAGCCTGCCGCGGTTTTTAACCCACGCATGAAGGTGGGTATGTTTATCGGTGAGCCTCTGTTGAATTATAAAATGATGCAGGGCCAGCAGGCTGTCCAGGAAACACGCAGGTTGCTGGAACGAGTTGGTTTGACTGCTTTGGATGCAGATAAATATCCGCATGAATTAAGTGGCGGTCAGCAGCAGCGAGCCGTCATTGCTCGTGCGATTGGCGTACGGCCTGAGATCATTCTATTTGACGAAGCTACCTCTGCCCTTGATGTGTCCATCCAGCAGCAGATTTTGGATCTGCTCATGGAACTGCGTAGGGAGACAGGTGTTTCCTCCATATTCATATCACATGATCTCGCGGTGGTACAGCAAGTCAGTGACCGTATTGCAGTCATGCATCAAGGGAAAGTGGTGGAGGTAGTGGACAGTTCCAAGCTGACCAGTGCGGCGAATCATTCATATACCCGAAGTCTGATCTCCTCCACTCTGTCGCTTAGAGAGTTGAAGGGTGATATACAGATGCGGGAGCGTGTGGAGTAACCTTTGAAAAAATCGTAGAGCCTGACGATCAGGCAATTGGCGTTCCGTTCGGTAAAGGTTGATCCGGAGAGATTAAAACGACATCGCCTTCGCCGGGAACACCGCCCAGTACAAGTACCTCAGACACGAAACCGGCAATCCGCCGAGGTGGAAAATTCACGACAGCAACGACCTGTTTGCCAATCATCATCTCGGGCGTGTAACGGTGGGTGATCTGAGCACTCGAACTCTTTACACCGAGCGGGCCAAAGTCAATTTTCATCTTAATCGCGGGAACACGAGCCTTCAGGAAAGGTTCGGCATCCACCACGGTACCCACTCGGATGTCATGTTGCATAAACTCTTCAAAAGTAGCCATAAGTAAACTCCCTTCAACGAACTGTGACATTCAGTATAAAGGAAGAATGCGTCATAACAAACTAAAAATCCAGATTACGCTGTATCGTAACCTGGATTTCTGTCGTGATTCTCTATAGGAATTCTCCCTATAGATACTAGTGAAGGAGTTTCCAATAGGAGTTATGCAACTTTGATTATGATCTGTTCCAGTTTTCTCCCGTCAGATATTTCTCGGTAAGAATGGACAGCATCTGAATCCCTACTTCATTATGCCCGCCCTCAGGGATGATGATATCCGCATACTTTTTGGACGGTTCGATGAACGCATCATGCATCGGTTTTACCGTTTCGAGATATTGTTTGTACACGGATTGAATCGAGCGTCCGCGCTCCTCCATGTCACGCAGTACTCTGCGTAGAATGCGCACATCGGAATCGGTATCTACAAATACCTTGATATCCAGCAGTGTGCGAAGGTGTTCATCAATCAGCACATGTAATCCTTCGACAATGATGATGTGATTCGGTGCAAGCTCAATCGTTTCGCCTGCAGCGCGGTTATCTATGGTGAAGTCATACACGGGAGCAAACGCTGGTTGGCCCTTTTTCAACAGGGTGAGATGTTCGATCAACAGATCGTTATCAAAAGCAAACGGGTGATCGTAATTTGTCAGTCTGCGTTGCTCAGGTGTGAGGTCTGACTGGTCTTTGTAATAATTGTCTTGAGATATGAATGTAACTTTGGCTGATCCCAGACGTTCAATAACGGAGCGGGCTACCGTTGTTTTGCCGGAGCCGGTTCCTCCGGCGATACCAATAATGAGCATGGTTGTTCCATAAACCTCCCTAAAGTGGCAGCATGATCAATCGATAAAGAGTGCCCAAAATGTTTTATTTTTAAGCGCGATCTGCATGTCTGTCTGCGAATACACAATTCCTTCATTGTACCACAGCTCGCTAGCTTTTTCATCTTAAGGAACAGACCATGTTTTGCCTTTAAGAAGGAAGCTCATTTTCACTATGGCAGCTGGATTTTCATTTCCATTCCCTTAATGAATTGATCGTCCTTGACCTCTTCGGCAAAATCATCTCTAACCTTAAAAGGCTTTACAACCAGGTATTTCACATCCTTGGCTGTGGTGGCGTAGATGCTTTCCCAGTTCAACTGCTTTGCTGCAAACATACCTTCACCGCTCAGTGCAGTCAATTGTCGGCCTTGATCATCATAGACAGCGAATCTGATTTCACGCAGCTGTTTCTCTTCTTTATTACTTAATGTTTCTTTCCCTTTTAACGCGATGGAGGCAGTTAGACGAGTGGTAATAGGCGTGACCTCGGCTTTGTTCACCTTGACCGTGTACAGATCATTTTCTATCGTGCTATTCGGCTGAACGTTATGAGTGTCCGTTGTAGATTTAGTGAACGGAACGGTCAATTCGAACTCATGATCCATACCTTGCAACCTCAACTTCACTTTAGCTTCGAACTGATCCGGGATGGCGCCTGTGTGATCTGCAGGAATGACCTGTTCAAAAAGCAACGTATCAGGCTCGTTCGCCCCGGCTGAACTATAGAACAGACCACTATCTGGATGAGAACCGTTCACATCGAAAAACACATTTTCAACGCCACTGCTCAGCTTTACGATATCTTTGCCATTGTCGTACATGCCCTGATTGAGATTAGGTGCAGTAATATGAACGAGAAACGCTGCACGTGTGCCGTCATAGACCGTTTCTAATACTTTGAATTTCACATCCTGATAAGTGAAAGAGCTGTTCACTGGTGTAGTCAAACCTTCGTTGCCTGCTGTTCTCAGACCCAAATCAGCTTCAATCGAGCTGAAGAGACTGCCAACCAGTGGAATGTTGCGCAACGAGTCAGCCATGGCTGGAGAGACAAAACCGGATGCAAATACGGTCAAACTCAGCACACCTGCTGCGACAGCGACTCCTGCGGTACGGCGTAGTCGCTTATGAACACGTTTAGATGGATGAGCCTGAAACGACTCTATATTCATTTGGCTAGCTGATTCCGGAAGGGAATCCAGTGTGGCATCAATGCGGTTGCGTACGATTTCTGACATGGCAGGACGCTCCTTGGCTTGCTCTTTTAACTTTTGATCGAGATTAAACGGTTTCGACATGTAATTTTACCTCCCGAAAGTTTTTGAATTTCTGGTATAGATCTTTCCTTGCTCGGTTCAGTCTCATTTTCACAGCACTTTCAGACAGGCCGAGTGTATCCGCAATTTGACGCAGACTCATGTCTTCAAAGTAGTGAAGTACAATCACAATGCGTTTGGCTTCTTCCAATTGATCGACTGCTTCTCGCATATCCACCTCATCGTATGGACTTGATTGTGTTTGATGTTCTGCGGGCACTTCTGCGTAAGAAGTGGAGAGAGCGCGGCGGGATAACAAGGTATTGCATTCATTGATGAGAATACGGAACATCCAGGTTTTGAAATACTGCGGTTCTCGAAGGGTATGCATGGATTTGTAGGCTTTCAGGATCGTGTCCTGAATCGCGTCCGCTGCATCCTCTTCTTTGCGCAGCATGGATATGGCGGTATTGTATAGGGAATTTTCGATCTCTCGGATCAGCCTGATGAAAGCTTCACGATCTCCCTGGATAGCCTGTGTGATGAGATCGGGTGAATCCATAGTTAACAGCTCCTTTCGTAACGGGTTTATATCATGTTAGAGATACATCTCTTGGCCGGTTTTACATAGATTAGACTGCCGGGTGGGGCAGATGGTCACATTTATTTTTGTGAATGAAAAAAGTTCTAGTCTGTTAGACGCTCAAAGGCAACAGGTGCCCTTCATGCAAGCTAGTAGAAGGATAGAGGAAGCGGTGTCTGTGAATTCTGGGGAAACATAAGGAACAATAAAAAGCACGTACCTGTCAAATGATGACGGATACGTGCTTTTTATTATTCAGATATTTCATTGTTCATATATATAAAAGCTCATGGGGGAGCTGAGGTATCTTACAGACCAAGCAATTCTTTAACGCTTTCGGCTACGGCTTTGCTGGATTGCGGGTTTTGTCCCGTAACCACACGTCCATCTGTTGTCACATAGGAAGTGTATGGAGAAGATTTAACATACTCGGAAGCACGTTCGCGCAGGGCATCCTCCAGCAAGAAAGGAACATACTTTGTTTGTTGTGCCAGTTCCTCTTCCTCGTTCGTGAAGCCAGACACTTTTTTATCGTTAATCAGAAGCAAGCCATTGGACAGCTTCACATTCAGCAGGGCAGTAACCCCGTGGCACACGCCGGATACCACGCCACCTTTTTCATAGATATCACGTGATAGCGCTTGAAGTTCGGCATTGTCCGGGAAATCCCACATTGTACCGTGTCCACCTGTGAAGTAGATTGCATCGTAGTCGCTTGCGCTTACTTCGCTCGGTTTCAATGTGTTTTTCAATTTGTTCATGAAGGATTCGTTCTCGTAATAAGCTTTGGTGCTGGCATCCAGAGAATCGCCCAGACTTTTCGGATCAAGTGGCACGTTGCCTCCGTTCGGGCTGACCAGATCAACCTGTACATTCTCATTATGGTCGAACTCTTCGATGAAGTGAGTAGCTTCACTCAGCCACAGACCTGTAGGTTCATCCTTGGTTGCATATTTATCGACATTGGTCAAAACAACTAATATTTTTTTCATCGTAAAAACCCTCCTGTACATGCTTGTTATTTAAATTGTGTAAAATATAATTGTTAACGACTTAATTCACACAATATATCATACCCATCTTTCAAAGTAAACTAAATTCATTAAATTCGTATAGTTTGTACACTCTGTATATATTGTCTAGGCATGGTATACTCATTATATTGTCCATTTTGGAGCAATTGACGCAGCATGAAGGAGGTAACCCCTTGAAACGTTTGGAAAATTCACAAAAACTACTGACTAAAATCATTCCGGTTCTGCGTGCAAAGTCCATCAGTTCCCTACGCATGGAGGACATCGCGAAACATATGGATATCAGCAAGGCAACCCTATATAAATATTTCTCATCCAAAGAGGAAATTATCCAGAACGTACTGAACGTGTATATTGAGGAGATTCATGATTCCCGTGTAACAATGGAGGATGATACGATCTCGTACGAGCGTAGATTTCAGATCGCCTATGAGCATGCGATGACCCATGTGTTATATCTGCCCGAGTTCTTTTGGAGCGAGGTGAAGAAGCTTTACCCGGAATTATACGAAGGCATTGCTTCTGCTCTGCAACATCATAGTGAACAGTTGTGTTCCTTTTTTGAAAAGGGAATGGCACAAGGCACCTTTAATCGCATTAGCCCGGTGTTATACATGATTCAAGATGAAGCGGTGATCCGTAGAATTGCTGAGCCGTCGTTTTCCATCACGCATGATATGACCATCCGTCAGGGCTTGTTTGACTTTTACATCCTAAAGAAACATCAGTTACTCAGCCCGTCACGGCTTGAGAATCTGGATGATCAGCCGGTAAAAGCAACCATTAACGAACTGATTCAACAGCTGTCACGGACGATGTAAAGAGTGGATTGGAGAGGGTTATTGGATGGTCAGCCCTGGATATAACAACGGGAAGTATCTATTTTATTTAAAATTTAAAATAAATAGATATAAAGACCTAGGTCTTCTGATATAATCATGTCGAAAGATGTCAATTATGACCAGATATCTTCTACATATTTTGGGAGGTCTACCCTATGAAAAAGTCAACAAAGCTTCTCTCTTCAACGGCTATTGCTGCAATTGCAGCAGTATCGGTTGTCACTTCTGCATCGGCAGCAAGTGCAACTGTGGCAAAGCCCGTTTCTTCATTGTCCGGAGTAAACATCTCCTCGATGGATATTGAAACGGCCTTGATGATGGTGCAGCAGGAGCGCACCAGATTGCTGGATGCTCAGTTGCAAGCACAAATCCAAGAGGTACAGAACCGCAATCAACAGATTGCTGATCTCAATGCAAAATTGCAAGTGGCTCAGCAAAACGGAGATCAAGCCGCTGTGCAAACATTGAAAGGCCAGATTGATGCCCTCAGCAATTCGCAACAAATGGATATGCTTCGTTTGCAGTCCATGTCTAACAAGCGGAATGAAGCTTTTGATCTCATGACTAATTTCATTAAAAAAATGCAAGACTCCAGATCCTCCATTATCGGTAACATGCGCTAGGACTGGGATCCCAAAACAAGGTTTAGAATGGTACTTTCATCAAGAAGCATAACGTTACAAAAGCAAAAAGAGCAAAGCCGGAATCCGCATTCCAAAGCTTCGCTCTTTTTTATTTTGCCCACCCAGCTTAACCAGACCAGTCACGCCGCCGCGTGAACAAATCTTTCAGCTCATCGGTCGACAGTTCGGTAATCCAGTTCTCGGAGCTGGTGATGATGTTGTCGCTAAGTTGCTGTTTGCTCTCTAACATCTCATCAATGCGTTCCTCGAGTGTACCGAGGGAGATGAATTTATGCACCTGCACGTCTTTGGTCTGTCCCATCCTGTACGCCCGGTCCGTTGCCTGATTCTCAACTGCGGGGTTCCACCAGCGGTCAAAGTGAAAGACGTGATTAGCCGCTGTCAGATTCAGGCCAACACCGCCAGCCTTAATGGACAGAATGAAGACTGAAGGTTGCTTGTCCGCAGGCAGTGTTCGAGACTGGAATTCCTCAATCATACGATCCCGTGCGGTCTTCGACGTACCACCATGAAGGTAGAGTACAGGTTCTTGCAGCTCCTGACGCAACACTTGCTGTAACATCTGCCCCATGCCGATATATTGTGTGAAAATAAGGCATCGCTCCCCCTCATCACGCAACTCGCGAACAAGCTCCATCAGCCGTTCCAGCTTGGCCGAGCGGCTGATCAGCATCGCCATGTCCTGCGGGCTGTACACATCATAGGTTGATGTTGCCGGATCATCTGCAGGTAGTTCTTCAGGCAACGTTTCCTTGGTGAGCAACAGCGGGTGGTCACACAATTGTTTCAATTGGGTTAACGCGGAGAGAATCGCGCCTTTGCGCTTGATGCCCTCCAGCTCTTTCATTTTATCCATCAGGGCTTGCACCGATTGGTCATATAATGCACTCTGTTCGCCTGTGAGGTGAATATATGTTTTCATCTCATTTTTGTCCGGCAGATCGAGCTGGATATTCGGATCTTTTTTCTTACGGCGAAGCATAAAAGGTTTCACCAGTTGTTGCAGATCCTGCATGCGCTGCTCATCCTTATCCTTTTCAATCGCACTGATGAAGCGGGTCTGGAATGCGCGAGCACTGCCCAGATAACCGGGATTAATGAAATCATAGATCGACCACAGCTCAGACAACCGATTCTCGATAGGGGTACCTGTGAGCGCAATGCGATGTTTCGCAGGGAAGCTGCGTACAGCCACGGACTGTTTCGTCTGGGCATTCTTGATATTCTGTGCTTCATCGAGGCAGATGGCCGACCATGTATAGGTTTCCAGCAGTTCCTGATCCAATGTCGCCGTAGCGTAGGAAGTAATAATAATATCGGACTGTTCTGCTTGCTCCCGGAATTCTTCTCCGCTTAACCTCCGTGGTCCGTAATGCAGACTCACACGGATGGAAGGCGCAAAACGACTGATTTCCTTCTGCCAGTTACCTAGTACCGATGTAGGGCAGATCAGCAGAGCAGGAGCCTGTCCCGACAGCCTTGGCTCATGATCCTTGATGTGCAACAAATACGTAATGAACTGAATCGTTTTCCCAAGACCCATATCATCGGCAAGACAAGCGCCCAAGCCGAATCTGCGCAGAAAACCAAGCCAAGCAAAACCTTCCTTCTGGTAGGAACGTAGCTCTGCGTGAAGTCCCTCCGGAACGGGCAGGGAAGGGGCTCCACCTTGTCCGCCTCCGAGCTGAGCGATGACCCGGTTCAGATGATCATTTAACTCCACCTCAAGCCGGATACTCTCGCTGGTCTGAGATGGCTCTGGTTCCTGTTCGCCCTCGGCCTGTTGACCTTCCTTCCATTTCTGCTTGGCGTATTCACGCTGTTCATTGTGAAGCAGATGCAGGTGCAGAATATCCTGAAACGAGAGTCCTTGCTCCCGATCTACACCACCCATCGCTCTGCGAATTTGCTCCAGCAGATCGGGGTCGAGCGGAACCCATTCGCCGCGGAAGCGAACGAGTCGTTCATTACGGGCGACGAGATCTGCAAATTCCTCTTCACTAAGATCACTATCCCCAATGGCGATGCGCCAGTCAAAATGAATGATGGAGTCCAATCCAAAGAACGATTGGCCCCGCTCGTTGCCTTCCTCCGGTTTTACCTTGGCTCGCAGCTTCGGTTTTTTCTTCCGGGCGGCTTCCCACCAGCCCGGCAATAGAACTTGCCATCCCGCGGCTAGCAAGCGACCGCTCTCCTGGGTGAGGAACTGCCAGGCTTGCTGGTCATCGAGCGGATCGCTCAGAATATCTCGTCTGCCGCTGATGGAGCTGCCAAGACGCGGCAGTTGCGCACGCAGCTGATCCAGCCAGCCAGCCGAGCGATCCAGAACAAATGGCGTCCAGCCTTCGGGCCATTCGCCCTCCAGTCGTCCGCGGGAATCGAGCATGACTGGCACGAGAACCGCAGCGTCCAGCTTGTTCTGCAATACCAAACGCAGTCGCCAGGAGAAGTCGTCCTCATCTGGTTCCTGCAATTGCAGCATCGGGCGGAAGGGTGCAGCATCGGCTTTCCAGCCGATGGACACCAGCCATGACCGAGCATCAAGACCACCTGTTCGCGGAAGCACTCCGCGCTCGGGGAAGAGCTGCGGGAACTCCCGTCGCAGGTCGGTGGCTGCTTCTTCTGTGCTGTAGCATTGCTGGAACACGGCGGCGGAATAGGCCGCGCCAAGCCCTTCGGCGTAGCTCTCGTCTGTCTGCTGAATCGCTTGGTTAAGGGAAGCCAGATCCTGCTTTTTCAGACTATCCGAGTCCCACGTCCATTGCAGTTGTCCGGCACGATAAGCCTCAAAACTAGGGACATACTTACGATTTTCAATGGATGATGCAAGTATCGGAGCAATTCGGATGAGGTGATCTGCCTGCTCATTCCACTTCCACTCGATGTGGATCAGGGTATGCATATCCGCGAAGAACGGAATGACTTCTTCCGCAGGCAACACCACAAGCTCAATCTCTTCAATCTGCCGGATTTCGAGATCGGTACCGTAGAAGGAGGGGGCATGCCATGCGAATAGACGCTGCTTCAACGACTGTCCTGATACAAAGTGATGTGTATTCAGCGCACCGTAAAATAGAGCATCGCCATAGCCTGTCAAAGCCACGTGTACTTCAATCGTTTCTGTGTAGGGGTGAATTAGACTCATGGAATCAGTTTACCTTTCCGAAGCTCCTCCTGCAGGGCGCGCAAACGGCTGTTGCGAACAGCCAGTGCAGTAATGAACTGCTCCCACGGCTCCTCTCGCTTCATTTTTTTATATAGTTTGGACAGTCGTTTCAGCAGCTTTACAGCGGCTTTATAACCATCTCTGTTCTTATGTCCGATATAACGCTCCACCGCCTGATGATAGAACGGCAACAGCAATTCAGGGGCATCCTTCTCGATGGGTTGCAACACGGCCACGCGGAATTCGAGAGGTTCTGTGCCTGTACTCAGTTGAAAATCAATCCATCTGCGCCACTGCCCCCGAGAATGCATGGCATCCTCATAAGCAGGCCGAGAGTGGGGAAGCATGCTGACCAGCGTGTCCCACATCCGGTGCTCTGCGTCTGGGACGTGTTGGATCGCGACATCCCACAATCGCATATAGTCCTGCAAAGGAGCATTGCGGCGACCCGCCAGCAGGGGACCGAGCTGTACCAGCCATTCGGACAGACGTGTCCATTCAGCTGCATCGGTCAGTGTATGGAGAAAGTACAACAGATGTTCCGGCGGAATGCCATAGGCTGAGCTGCCATGGACAAGTTTCTGCCAAGCTGATGAATCCTGTTCCAGATGGTAGTACATCCAGCTCTGTGCCAGGACAAGCGGTAAGGGTAAAGTTGCTTTCCTGACGTTCTTCTCTGTGCCGGGCACAGCTCCTGCAGACGAAACGATCTTAGCTTCTGCTTCGTTCAGTAGATGTAGTTCTGACTCCAACATTGCCTGTTTTCCTTGAAGCCAGGGCACAATCCAGTTCAGCCACAGCTTGGAGTAAACGGGCGTGAAGAACATCATATTAGCGGTCTCCGGCAACATCTCTGTCCGCAAATAAGACGATGTTTCGTCCAGCCTTGCCCAGACTTGTTCAAGTGCCGTACCCTTCAATCCGGACAAGTCCAGCGTCTGAAGCAGGAGGGATTCTATTCCTTTTTGGAGAGAGTCTACCGCCAGCTGGGCAGGGTAACTTAAATACACAGGAGTATGCGTAATCGAGTTGCGCGCGGGTGGTATGCAGTATCGCATGAGAAAAAGCTGAACATGCAGCTCAAACAGCTGATCCATCGGCACGGACATCTTAGGTTTGATCGCGTATAGTTCATCCGCAGCTTCCTGAATGTAGCCCGTCGTTGCTGTTCCTGTCCCGAGTCGCTTGAGGGTCGCCCGAAATAGTTCATGCCATTCAACAATGTCCATTCCAGCGAGTTCGGTTGCCCGCTCCTTCATTGTGCTATACTGGGGTTCATCCGAGGAGATGGTGTCTTGGACAGCCTCCTCTTGTTCGGTAACATCGCTGAAGCTATAAGCTCTCCCAGAAGTCGAAACGGCCGGTTTGCTGGTTTGTTTCAAGGCAGTACTTGCATGTGCATTGACCAGTGCAGGAACGGGGCGTCCTTGCTGTTCAGCATAACTCATCAATACAGCGGCCATATGTTTGCATGGAGAGTTAACCGGGCAGGCACAATAACTGGTAGACAAGTCCTGCAAACGGAGTACAACCTCGTAAGCCTCTGATCCTTGCACCTCGGCCATAATGGTCTGAGCATCGTTGAAATTTATAGATATAACACGTTTCTGTTTATAATATTGGAATCCACGCATGATCGTCAGGTTGTTAAAAAGATCTGCAACTTCACGAATCAGTGCTTGCCACTGCGTGTCATCCATGATCTGATCCTTAGGTATGTTCATCATTCCATCTCCTGGGGTATACATGGTTAACTAATGATGACGTCTTCGACGTCAGGTCTAGAGTTTCAATGCTTCTATCATATCAGTTCTGGAGATGCTCGTGCAGACGTCATCGGAATCTACTGCACGAATACTCCATATTGTGTATGCTTAACCTATAACGTATGTATTCATTTCAGGAGCAGTACTGGCTGCGCGGCAGCCATATGAAGACTATATTCAACAACAGGAGCGAGCATAGAGATGAAAATCCTTACATTAAATGTCCATGCCTGGGCAGAAGAAAATCAACGGACCAAGATCAGTCAGCTGGCTGATTTTATCAATACACATCAATTTGATATCATATCAATGCAAGAAGTGAACCAGCCGATTCAAGAAACAGCGCTGACCCAAGAGGATTTACAGACGTATACAGCAACCGAAGCGGATGTGACGATCAAAAAAGATAACTACGCTCATGTCCTGCTACAGCAGTTGACCGACACGTATTACTGGACCTGGATTCCAACACACATCGGGTTTCGTACATACGATGAAGGGCTGGCGATTCTAAGTCGGACACCCATCACTCGTTCATTCAGCGAATATGTGTCCCACATGCGGGATTATAACAACTATCGAACACGCAAAATCGTTGGGATCGAGACTAATCTGCAAGGTGAGTCCGCGTCTACATGGTTTGTGAATGGACATTATAATTGGTGGGATGATGCACAGGAACCTTTTAAGGGACAATGGGATTTGACCGAGCGTGTGCTTGCACCTTATATGCATCAACCGTTGTATCTAATGGGGGATTTCAACAATGTCGCGGAGATTCGTGGACAAGGCTACGATTACATGATGGAGCATGGCTGGAATGATCTGTACACGACAGCCAAGCAAAAAGACGACGGGGCTACTGTTGTCAAAGCGATTGCCGGCTGGGCGAATAATGAACAACCGCTAAGAATTGATTATATTTTCTCGAATCGTCCTGTCCAGGCGCTAACCTCGAGCGTTGTGTTAAATGGTAAAAATGGGCCTGTCGTATCCGATCATTTCGGTGTTGCGGTAGAGATATAAGGATCTTTCGAGTTTATACTTATGCACGTACATTCTCTTTCTCGTGTACGCCTGAATGCTATATTTGATCAAGCAGATGAAAGCCTCCGCTCATTTCCCGAATAGGGAATGAAAGCGGAGGCTCTTGGTGTGTTATGAAAAACTCATTTCTTATGTAAATCGTGCTGCTTAAATTAAATTTTTCTAAGATTCATTGTTGATCAATACATGTTTATTCAAGCGCCAGCATCTGCTGTACAAACTTTTTCAGATTTGCACTGGTCTCACTCAGTTGTTCAATACTTTGCATAAATTCAGTTACAAGCTTGGCTTGATCCCCCGTTGCTGTCGTAATCTGGCCAATCTCTTGCTCCATATGTTTCATTGAATTCTGTACACTGCCCAGAGAAGTCTCGATATCCGATGCAGCTTGTTTCGTATGATCGGAGAGTTTACGGACTTCACTAGCTACGATGCCGAATCCGGCTCCTTGCTCGCCAACCCGAGCGGCCTCAATCATCGCGTTCAACCCGAGCAGATTTGTTTGCTCCGAGACTTCGCGGATCACGTTGGTGACTTTAGTGACGTTAATCGAGTTTTCGGAAGCCTTTTGGGAATTCCGCAAAATTTCTTCCGAGGTTGCCGACAGCTGCTCCGAATGGGCTGCGATTTGTTGGATGCCGCCAACAAGGGCATTAATGGTTGTTTCATTTTCGCTGATCAACGTTTCCAGGGTTAGATGGTTATTGAGTGCATAGTTGACTCCAAGGATGCCGACGACTTGTCCGTTTTCCTTCACGGGAATCAGAATGGAATCAAACGGTCTTCCCTGAAGATCGCCAGGCATACGTACGATCGTGCGGGATTCTTTATTCGTCAGCATTTTGAAATGTTTGTAATCCTCATGTAGTTCATCCCCAGCCTTCACACCGATCTCCAGACTCTGGGCTTCGGAGAAATAGAGTACTTTCTCATGATCATTAATGGATATAGAGATATCATCACGGAACATTTGACGGACAAACGGCATTGCATTAACCAGTGATTCCAAGGTATTCAATATAAATCTGTCCTTTCCAAAATAGTATGGGTTATTATTAAACTACCAAGTATATATCGGTTATTTTTTGGATTTGTTTAAACCATGACTTGCTTTAGTTCTATATTTCGCCTTATTATCCGGGAGGTTAAGTGATAAATCCAGACTATAGTGTAAGCGTAAACAAAAATCTGTAGCCACCATGGTCTATGTCAGTTATACTAGGATTATTAATCGGTATGAATGGTAAAAGGGGTGCAGATGTCCTCCTCGCAAAGGGGTATCCTTACTGAGGTTAAGCGCTATATCTTTATCATAAAAATAGGTGAATAACGTCCTGTAAACAGGCATGGGCTTTTATAAGATTGAGAAGTACTCCAACATGAGAGGAATGTGGCATTCGATGACAACGTATTTCAGTGAACCGCAGAGCATGTATTATCGATTCGGAGAAAATCAGGAGCAGGTATTGAAGGTGCTTGCTGAGAGATATATTGGTGCCAATGCACAGGCCGATTTTGTGTACCGGGCGTTTCAGCAATCCGGAATTTTACAAAATGATAAAGGGCTTTATGATCTGAATCTTGGTAAACGCTTTCCAAATGCGCCGAAGGATCATATCTCCTATGCTGCAGCTCTGGTCTGGGGGGACGAGAACCGTAATCTGGATGTGCTCGTTCGTTGTTATGGCCCGGTGCGTTTTTATTTTAACAACGAGATGATCTACCGTTCTACTGTAATCGATGAGATTACACCGGACGCCACCGTAAAGCTTGGAATCGACATTCAACCTGGCTGGAATACGGTATGGTTGGAGATGAAAAACACCCCTGCCGGATTCGGATGTCAGTTCGGTTCCGATGAAGGCAAAGTACGTATTCTGAATGTACTTGCTCCTTTTCAAGAGCGTTCGGGGCAAGCGGGGTGGGTCTTCTCTGAACCTGTTACATCCGCACAAGCCCAGCCAAACCTGCTCGCGAGTGAAGGAGAGAGTGATCTAAACTGGTTGCCAGAGACCCAGTGGTCTGCTTCTGAACAGAATAAATCGGCTCTGGAACGAATCTATGGGTTGCTTCCGGGCAGATATGCTTATGCGTGGACTCACCTGAACAACCGTGATGCATCTGGACGTCCTGTTCGTTTGTCTGGACAATCTTCTGGTCCACTGGACATCTGGCTTGGCGGTAAATCGGTTGCGGAAGTGAAACAAGCAGGGCCGTTTGAAGTAGAGGTGGCGGCTTCCTTTGGCCGGAATGATCTTTTGGTTCGAAGTGAATGTCAGGCTGACGCTAGTTCGTGGGGGTTCGACCTGAAGGCATCTGTTGGCACGGAGTCACTTCCCTTGGAGCTTCCACAGCGAGTGCAGGGAGCAATGGATGAATGCTGGTTCTATGCAGGGCCTTTCGAGTCCGGCGCTGAGCCAGAGCTGGCAGACCTGATGCGTATGGATCGCGTGTACCAGACAAGTGGCGGGCAGAAGGGTACAGAGGCGAGCGGCAATGCTGCGGGAGCGGAGCGGACATACTGGCGACTGGATCGGCCGGATACGTTCATCCGACCTTATTATGAAAATGCGATGCTGAGCAATAAATGGACCGTGGGTAGTGTAACCAACTATGGACGTTGGGATTACCCGCTGGGTGTTACCGTCTATGGCCTGCTCCAGGCAGGACGATATATGCAAAGAACAGATATTACCCGTTATGCCGCAGAACATGTACAGTCATGCACTCAGATGTATGAGTATTCTCTATGGGATCGTGAGCAGTACGGTTTCCCTTCTATTAATCAGCAGTTAATTATGCTGAAAATGTTGGATAACTGTGGTTCCTTCGGCTCAGCGATGCTGGAATCATATACGGAATGCAAGGAACCAACCTTCCTTCCCATTGCTGAACGAATCGCGGACTTTATGCTTAACCGTTTGGAGCGTCAAACGGATGGGGCATTCTATCGCACATGTGCAGGTGAATATGCCGAGAATACGATGTGGGCTGATGATCTATATATGAGCACACCGTTCCTTGTGCGTTATGCCCGTGTGACAGGGAAGTACGAAGCGCTTGATGAAGCGGCCAAACAGTTCTCGCTGTATCGCAAATATTTGTTTATGCCTGAGTACAAGATCATGTCTCATGTGTATGACTTCAAATATGAACAGGCAACGCAGATTCCTTGGGGGCGTGGTAATGGGTGGACGCTGTTCTCCTTGACGGAAGTGCTGGAGGCATTGCCGGAAGACCATGCGGAACGTCCTGCTTTAATCGCATTTTTCAACGAGCTGTGTGAGGGCTATGCGGCACTGCAAAGTGAGAGCGGACTCTGGCACCAAGTGTTGAATCATTCGGAAACGTATCTGGAAGCTTCCTGTACAGCCATGTTTGCCTATGGTTTTGCTCGCGGTGTACGGTTTGGCTGGTTCAAAGACCCTGCTGCATATGTTACAGCGGCTCAGCGAGCATGGAAGGGACTGGTCACCAAAGCCATTGATCGTCAAGGCAATGTGCATGGCGTCTGCAGTGGATCGAGATATGCATTCACGGCTGAATACTATGATCAGGACTTGCGTACGGTAACCAATGACAACCATGGCATTGGTATCATGATGCTGGCAGGAACAGAGGTAGCCAAGATGGAAAGGCATTTGTCGGAGCGCACGGCGAAGTCTGCAGCGTCTGCTGTGCATTCTGGATTGAACTAGGGTGGACCTGCTTCCTACCTGCCCTTCATTCTGTAGTTTTGTTCATAATGAAGAAATAAGCGCCACCGGAAATGTGGTTTCCGGTGGTTTTTCTTTCCGATGAACCCCTTACTTTTTTGACAGGATAGCTTACTTTTGTTTATGTCATGTGCAGTGACAGACGATTACAATAGTTTTGTAAGCGATTTCATATAAGCAAAAAGGGGAGGAAATTCATTCATGATCATCAACAAAAAGTGGGTAACCCTGTTCTGCCTGTCCCTGTTATTATTCGCTACAGCCTGTTCTGGAGGAACCTCAAGCACACCGGCATCTTCCGGTGATTCAGGCCAAGGCGGTGCTTCTGACAAAATTGAACTGCGCATGACCTGGTGGGGATCACAGACCAGACATGATCTGACAACCAAAGTGATCAAACTGTTTGAAGAGAAACATCCAGGCATTACGATTAAAGCTGAATATTCGGGCTGGGATGGATATTTTGATAAACTTACGACTCAGGTTGCCGGCTCGAACGCTCCGGATATCATCCAGATGGACTATGCGTTTCTGACGGACTTTGCACGGCGCGGTGCTTTGCTTGATCTAACGCCATATGCAGATAAAGAGCTGCGGATCAAGGACCACGACAAGAGCATGATCACGGCCGGATCGATCGACGATAAACTATATGCCATCACCCTTGGGGTGAATGCGCCAGGTGTCATTTATGACGCAACATTATTCCAGCAACTGGGCATTGAAGAGCCGAAGGAAAGCTGGACATGGGACGACTTCTCAGCGATTGCAGCCAAGATTGCTGCAGCGAAGGGAGACGGATTCTACGGTTCGGCTGACATTTCCGGTGCTACCAATATGTTTGAGGTATTTGTACGCCAGTCCGGCAAAGGTTTGTTTGAGGATGGCACGATGACAGCGACAAGTGACCAATTGAAAGAGTGGTTTGAGATGTGGGCTGCGCTGCGCGAGAACAGAGGAGCTACGTCTGCGGAAGTCGCAGCTTCGACAACAAATGCTTTGGAAACCAGACCTATTTCATTGGGTACGGCAGCTATGGATTTTGCGTGGTCCAACCAACTGCTTACGTTCCAACAAGTGAACAAAAACCAGGATCATAAGCTTGGTATTCAAGTGTTGCCACATGGTGTGAACGAAAAACGAATTGGTGAGTATCTGAAACCAGGCCAGTTCCTGTCCGGTTATGCCAAGTCTAAACATCCAAAAGAAGTGGCTATGTTCATTGATTTCATGGTGAATGACCCTGAAGCGACAGCGATTCTTGGATCGGAGCGCGGTGTGCCTGTCAATGCAAGCATTCGTGAGCAGATGCAACCGAAACTGTCCGATGCAGAGAAAGTTATTTTCCAATTCATTGATACGGTATCGAAACATTCCAGTGAGATCAGCCCGCCATACCCGCAAGGATTTTCTGAAGTGGATACGAGTTTCAAAAGTACGAGCGAGCAGATTGCTTTTGGTCAAGGCAGCATGACAGACATCATTGCCCAGTTTATTGAGGGGGCCAAGGCAACGCTTGCATCAAGCCAGTAAAAAAAGAATAGAACTTGTAGCTACAGACGAGTACTACCTGTATCTGTATCTGTATCTGTATCTGTAGGTATATCTTCAAGATATACCTACAGTACAACTGGCACTCTCGTTCCGATGAACTTCAAATTACCGCGGGGAGGTTGCGAAAATGACGACATCACAGGTCAGTCAAGCCAGACTCGAGAAAGTAGCCGCCCGGCGCATGAAACGTAGATACGCCCATAACGGAGCCGCTCTGCTCTTTCTCGCCCCTTGGCTTGTCGGATTAGTATTTCTGACCCTGGGTCCCATGCTTGCTTCGTTATACATTTCCTTTACCGACTATAGTATCCTGGCCGCCCCGAACTGGGTCGGTTTGAATAACTATGTCACCATGTTTACGTCTGACAAGCTGTTCACCAAGTCACTTCAGGTGACATTTACCTATGTTGCGGTGTCCGTCCCGCTCAAACTGATTTTTGCCCTGTTTGTCGCGATGTTGCTCAACAAAGGCATTCGCGGACTAGGCATATACCGCACCGTGTATTACATCCCGACACTGCTGGGAGGCAGCGTAGCTATCGCAATGTTGTGGCGCAAAATGCTGGGCGGTGACGGATTGCTCAACAGCGTACTAGCGATGGTAGGCATTAAAGCACCGGACTGGGTGGCTAATCCGAAGTACGCGCTGTACTCCATTGTCCTTTTGTCTGTGTGGCAGTTCGGTTCATCCATGATCATATTCCTGGCAGGACTCAAACAGATTCCACCCGAGTATGATGAAGCTTCTGCGGTAGATGGTGCCGGTCCTATGCGTAGATTTTTCTATATCACGTTGCCGATCCTGTCACCTGTCATTTTCTTTAACTTAGTGATGCAGTTAATTACGTCCTTTCAATCATTCACGCAGGCCTTCATTATCAGTAACGGTAGCGGGGGACCGGTGAATTCCACATTGATGTACTCTCTCTATCTGTACAAAAAAGGATTCTCCTTCTTCCAGATGGGTTATGCTTCTGCTATGGCGTGGGTGCTGGTAATCCTGATCGGCGTATTTACATTGCTCGTATTCCGCAGCAGTAAGTTGTGGGTACACTATGAGGATGGTGGAAAATCATGATTGGACAACGTAACTCCGTAGCATGGATTGTCACCAAACATGTACTGATTTCAGGTATTGCCCTTGTGATGCTCTACCCTGTTCTGTGGATGCTGGGCAGCTCGTTCAAGCCGGGGCATATGATTTTTACAGAGACTTGGTTTTGGCCAAAGGAATGGAATTGGCAAAATTACATGACGGGCTGGTCCGGCGCTCAGGGAAATGCCTTTTCCAAATTTCTCACCAACTCCATCGTTCTGTCGCTGGGAGCCGTGCTGGGCAATGTGATCTCCTGTTCGATGGCGGCCTATGCCTTCGCCCGGTTAAACTTCCGCTTCAAAGCGCTCTGCTTCGGGCTAATGCTGATGACGATTATGCTGCCACACCACGTTACGCTAATCCCGCAGTATATTCTCTTCAATCAGTTGGAGTGGGTGAATACGTACTTGCCGCTTGTTGTACCCAAATGGCTGGCAACGGATGCATTCTTCATCTTCCTGATGGTACAGTTTTTCCGGGGATTACCGCGGGAACTGGATGAAGCAGCAACGATCGATGGTTGTGGCCCGGTAAGAATCTATACCAAAATTATTATCCCGCTCGCTTTTCCGGCACTTGTAACGACGATGATCTTTACGTTCTTGTGGACATGGGATGATTTCTTCAGTCAGTTGATCTACCTGAGCGATGTGAGCAAGTATACCGTTCCGCTGGGACTGCGCCTGTTCCTGGATTCAAGCTCACAGTCCGATTGGGGTCCGATGTTTGCCATGTCTGTGTTATCCCTTGTGCCATGTTTTATCGTATTTATCGTGTGTCAGAAGTACTTCGTGGAAGGAATCGCGACCTCTGGGCTCAAAGGGTAATTCCAAGACGAAACGAGTTGATTCCGTATGCGAAAAACAAGATGGTCTGCCTATATTCATCAAAAGCTGCAACAAAGCAAGCTCTCCACGTTGATGGTGACTTGCTTTATTGCGTTTAATCTGTTGCTCGTCTCAGTCATTGTTTGGCTTGCCTATCAATCCTTCTCTGCGGTCACATTTACCGAAATTAGCAAAGCACGTCTTGCTCTCTTGAATGAGAGCACTAGGCGGGGCTTTGATTTTATTACAGGGGTAACGGGCACGGCCTACGGACTCGCAAGCAACAGGGAGTTGTCTAACTTACTGGATACATCTAAAACGGGTAGACTGGCACAGATACATCAGCGGAGAGAGGTTTCACGAATTCTGGATCATACCATGGTGGTGAGTGATGGAATTACCTCGATTGAGCTGTATACGGATGCTTTTAATGAAGTGACAGTTACCATGGCTGATCGTATTTTCCCTGTAGATGCCATATCGAATGATTCATGGTTTGCCTCACTGGAAAAGGCAGATGCAGCCTGGGTTCCGCTTCGTGAGAATGAATCGGGACAATCCTTGGTTGGATATGCTCAGCGAATCTATGACAGTCGGGGTGGGACAGTCGCTTATGTGCTCATTCGTCTAAGCAGAGCTGATATCGTACGAAGGTTCGCCGATGTACCGATGGTGCTGGATGGCAATGTGCTGCTGGTTGATACCGCTGGCAATGTAGTGATGCAGATGGGAAAAGCTGAACCGCCAGGGGGAAGTGTAACCCGGTCTGATCATCAAGAAGATCAAGCGTTCTCTGGGGAACAGGCAAGTACAGCTCAAGGGGCGATGGACAGTATTAACTCATCTTCTTCTATTATAGATAGTGCCTGGATTCAGGAGCATGCTCGCCCTGGAGAAGACGGATTCGAAGTAGTATCAGGTCAACCGGGAGGGGCACAACTGGTGCTGTACTCCAGACCTGCTATGCTTCAGTGGCGTCTTGTGCAGACCATTCCTGTATACACCTTGTTATCGCCGGTTCGCCAAGCAGGGTGGCAGATCCTTGGCATCGCTGTGCTTGGGCTTCTATGCTCGGCTGTGCTCGCGTATTTGTTTGTACGGCAGATTATCCGCCCTTTGCGACAGTTGATCAAACGAATGAGGCAGCTCGAAAAAGGAGACTTCGACACTCGTGTACAGCTCTCCTTCACGGAGGAGTACGCTCATCTGGCGTATGGGTTCAACCATATGGCTTCACAGCTTACGATGCTTATGGAGCAGGTCAAGGATGAGAGCCGTGCCAAGCGGGAAGCTCAGACCAGTTTGCTTGAAGCGCAGATCAAACCTCACTTCTTATACAATACGCTTGATATGATTCACTGGCGTGCTCTTGATTATGAGGCAAAGGACATCAGTCGTATGATTGTGCAATTGAGCAAGCTGCTGCGGATCGGGCTGAGTGGAGGCAGGTTGTTTATCCGTGTAAGGGATGAATTAGAGCATGCCCGGTGTTACGTCAGTATTCAATCTGAACGCCTGCCGTTCTCGATTCAATATCAGGAGCGCATTGATCCGCGTATACGTGGATGTCACATTCCCAAAATCATTCTGCAACCTTTTATTGAAAATGCAGTTATGCATGGGCATCCATCGGAAGAAACACTACGCATTCAAATACGTATTGACGAGGCGGATGATTCTGAACCTGATATCATCATACGGATTACGGATAATGGACAAGGCTTACCTGTGGATTGGAACATGGAGGATTCAAAAGGTATCGGTGTTCGCAATGTGCATCAGCGCATACAACTGTATTGCGGACAAAGGTATGGCGTGCAGGTAAGCAACGGAAGTTCAGGCGGTGTGGAAGTGAAGATTACGCTGCCACGCATTGAGACCGAAGAGCAATTAAATCTGTGGCTGGACGGTGAAAAATGATGAAGACTATTATGCTTGTCGATGATGATCCGCATATTATCAAAGCGTTGACCGAACATATCAACTGGCCCGCCTTGGGCTTGAGCATTGCAGGTACAGCTGCTAACGGGCTGGATGCGTTGGAGCTTTTCCGCCGCGTGCATCCTGATCTTGTCATGACCGACGTATATTTGCCGGGCATGACGGGACTTGAAGTGACGCAGGAGTTGCGGCGTGACTATCCTCATCTGCCGATTATCATCCTCAGTGGATATGACGAGTTCGAGAACGCCAGAGCAGCTATGCGCTGGGGCGTGAATCATTTTTTGCTCAAACCGGCGGAGGTGGAGGAGATTGAGGCTGTGCTGCGTGAGGTGCTGCTGGAACAGGATGTACGAGAGCGGCATGAGCGGCTGGAGCGGACGTACAAACAAGAAGCAGGGCGTGTGCTCCCTTATCTGCGTAAACAGTTTCTTCATGAGCTGCTGACCACACGCTATCGGGCAGATGAATTACCTGAAGCCCGGATGGATTATATCGGATTTCATATGTACGCTCAGGTTCGTGTCGTCAGTTTGCAACTGAATCGTCCGGGTTTTATGACACGTATGAAAGAGCGGGACTGGCAACTTTTGCGATATGGGGCTGCAGATATCATTCAGGAGACTGTGAAGGAGCGGGCTGCTCGGATGGCGGGTTGCCAAGTTGAAGTTGTGGATTACTCCGATCAAGTATTTGTGCTGGTTATGCTCGGAGAAGAGGATTGCTTGGAAGAATTGCAAGCATTGGTGAGTCAGGTCATGGATCAGATCTTTACGTATTTGAAAATTGAGGTTAGTGCTGGCATAGGCCGGGTGAAGCATCATGCCTGTGAGGTCATCGATTCTTATCTGGAGAGTAGAGAAGCGGTAGAGCGAGCAGAGTTTCAGGGCGGGAACCGAATTTATCATGTGGAGACGCCGGAAAGGGCGGAGCGGAGTGCGACGGATTATTCTTTGCTGCTCCATCAGTGGGATGAGGCGTGGGCTGACCTGCGGATTAATCTGGCGGAGGAAGTCTGGCTTCAGCTTTTCCAAACGCTGCAAGAAGGGAATTGTGCAAGCATTCAGGATGCGCAGGTGGTTGCTGTCAGTTTGTTTGATACGATGATGCATAGCTGGAAAAAGCAACACCCTCTGCTAACGCCGCCGCTCACGATGAGCGACTTCCTGCGCGAAATACAGTCGAAGTACGCTTTGCATGATCTGATAAACTGGATGGATAGCGTTATTAAAGCATGGTTGGAGCAGATCCGTAAGGAAATGGGTGAGAAGAAGAGCAACAAACTCATTGCGCAAGTAAAACAATACGTAGAGGAGCATTATGCAGAGGAAGTCAGTTTCGAGGCCATCGCAAAAGGTCTTTTTGTGCACCCTAAATATTTAAGTCAGCTGTTTAAAAGGGTGACCGGTGAGAATTTTGTGAGTTACCTGAATGGATACCGCATACAGCGAGCATTGGAGCTTTTGCAGTCGGGACATTACATGGTGTATGAGGTTAGTGAGATGACGGGATTCCGCAATGCGACGTATTTTAGTCAGGTCTTTAAAATGTTGACGGGGAAAAGTCCGTCCGAAGTCGGTTAATATAGAAGTTTTGCTTGGATATGCAAGGTGGTGATTGAATTTTATGTCACAGCGAATCAAGTTAATAATATGAGGGATATGTATTTAAGTAGAGGTCAGCAAGGAGGGCTTGGAGTACGTTCTAAGCGGAACGGATCACATATTAATTTTACTATGGAGTGAAGGGCATGATTAAATCGAGATGATTTTTAATGTGCGGGAATATGAAATCAAAGGGATACAGTATATTATTCGTTCAGCCGAGGAAAAGGATGCGGATACCTTAAGCTCACTTCGTGTGCGCCTGGATGGAGAAACGGAAAACATGGATCGTGAAGCGGGAGAAGCTTACATTGATGCTGCGGGTTTCAAAGAGCTCATTCGCATGGACTCAGAAAAGCGTAACAAGCTGTTCCTCGTTGCTGTGACATCAGGCAGCATTGTCGGGTACTGCAGGTGTGCCGGATCAGAGTTGAAGCGTTTCTCACACCAGGTAGAGTTCGGTGTATGTGTGGCCCAGTCATACTGGGGATATGGTATAGGCAGAGAGATGCTGAAATCTTCATTACAATGGGCAGATGAAAACGGGATCGAAAAGGTAACTTTAAAGGTGCTTGCAACGAATGATAAGGCAATACGATTGTATGAGGCGAACGGTTTTGAAAAAGAAGGTATTCTAAAAAGGGATAGAAGACATGCTGACGGGCATTATTACGATACCGTTGTGATGGGCAGATTTGCCGATGGAGTTAGATAGGAGGGGGGAGCAAGTGTGGTTGTTAAAAAAATTAGAATAAACGAAGTACATGCTACCTTGGATAGCTTTATCTATAATAATGGATGAGAGGGTCGCGTGATGAGTATAGGCTAGAGGATAATCATTAAGTATACATGGGCTTGTCTATTCTATTTGGATTACTTGGATAGATTTAAAGAGTAAGTCTTTCGTATGTAATTGAAGTGTAAGTGGAGTATGTAAGGTGTGTAAAAGAATGCAGCATAAGGCGTAGCTTCAATAGTCGTTATACAAGCTTGTTGGAGTTGAAATATTAATGCTCTTATAGATGGACACTGTTTGGGATATTTTACAAGTTGTCAAAGAGTTGTATGTTATGATATATTCTAAATCCGGCCAAGAAAACACGGTTTATACGGTGCGGCAAGCAAATGAAAATAAGCTTCGAAAGAAACTTGAAAAAAGAGCTTGCAAAGTCGGTTCGGAAATGTTATGATATAAAAGTTGCTGAAGCGAAAGAGTGACGGCGACTAAACAAGTTTGATCTTTGAAAACTGAACAACGAGTGAGTAAAACATTCTGCTTGCAGAATGAACGTGAAGGTTTTGGTACATGCCATCCGGCTGTATGAAAACTGGAACACAATTGAGATTTTTAATCTCGTCAGATTCAAAATGAGCTTATCGCTCTTTTCAATACTTTATTGGAGAGTTTGATCCTGGCTCAGGACGAACGCTGGCGGCATGCCTAATACATGCAAGTCGAGCGGAGTTGAAGGAAAGCTTGCTTTCCTGATACTTAGCGGCGGACGGGTGAGTAACACGTAGGCAACCTGCCCTCAAGCTTGGGACAACTACCGGAAACGGTAGCTAATACCGAATACTTGTTTTCTTCGCCTGAAGAGAACTGGAAAGACGGAGCAATCTGTCACTTGGGGATGGGCCTGCGGCGCATTAGCTAGTTGGTGAGGTAACGGCTCACCAAGGCGACGATGCGTAGCCGACCTGAGAGGGTGATCGGCCACACTGGGACTGAGACACGGCCCAGACTCCTACGGGAGGCAGCAGTAGGGAATCTTCCGCAATGGGCGAAAGCCTGACGGAGCAATGCCGCGTGAGTGATGAAGGTTTTCGGATCGTAAAGCTCTGTTGCCAGGGAAGAACGCTTGGGAGAGTAACTGCTCTCAAGGTGACGGTACCTGAGAAGAAAGCCCCGGCTAACTACGTGCCAGCAGCCGCGGTAATACGTAGGGGGCAAGCGTTGTCCGGAATTATTGGGCGTAAAGCGCGCGCAGGCGGTCATGTAAGTCTGGTGTTTAATCCCGGGGCTCAACCCCGGATCGCACTGGAAACTGTGTGACTTGAGTGCAGAAGAGGAGAGTGGAATTCCACGTGTAGCGGTGAAATGCGTAGAGATGTGGAGGAACACCAGTGGCGAAGGCGACTCTCTGGGCTGTAACTGACGCTGAGGCGCGAAAGCGTGGGGAGCAAACAGGATTAGATACCCTGGTAGTCCACGCCGTAAACGATGAGTGCTAGGTGTTAGGGGTTTCGATACCCTTGGTGCCGAAGTTAACACATTAAGCACTCCGCCTGGGGAGTACGGTCGCAAGACTGAAACTCAAAGGAATTGACGGGGACCCGCACAAGCAGTGGAGTATGTGGTTTAATTCGAAGCAACGCGAAGAACCTTACCAGGTCTTGACATCCAACTAACGAAGCAGAGATGCATCAGGTGCCCTTCGGGGAAAGTTGAGACAGGTGGTGCATGGTTGTCGTCAGCTCGTGTCGTGAGATGTTGGGTTAAGTCCCGCAACGAGCGCAACCCTTATATTTAGTTGCCAGCACTTCGGGTGGGCACTCTAGATAGACTGCCGGTGACAAACCGGAGGAAGGTGGGGATGACGTCAAATCATCATGCCCCTTATGACCTGGGCTACACACGTACTACAATGGCCGGTACAACGGGCAGCGAAATCGCGAGATGGAGCCAATCCCACCAAAGCCGGTCTCAGTTCGGATTGCAGGCTGCAACTCGCCTGCATGAAGTCGGAATTGCTAGTAATCGCGGATCAGCATGCCGCGGTGAATACGTTCCCGGGTCTTGTACACACCGCCCGTCACACCACGAGAGTTTATAACACCCGAAGTCGGTGGGGTAACCGCAAGGAGCCAGCCGCCGAAGGTGGGATAGATGATTGGGGTGAAGTCGTAACAAGGTAGCCGTATCGGAAGGTGCGGCTGGATCACCTCCTTTCTATGGAGAATCGTCTTCTGCAATGAAGACATTCAAATATGCAGCTCAGCTGCAAACCACTCACTCGTTGCTCAGTTTTGAGAGCTCAAACTCTCAAACCAACTCGTTTATTCGACCGACACATCTGTGAACGGCCCGAACCAAACGATTTGTTCTTTGAAAACTAGATATCGAAACGAAACAAACGCGAATTAGAACATTCCTTTTTAGCTGAACTTGTGTTCAACAAGTTTCAATAAAAACGGTAGATTGCTGGAGCGAGTGATCGAAATGGAGCGACTTTTGGCTTTGGACGTAGTCCAAAACAAGGGAAGAGACAGCTCGAACACGAGCGACCTGGTTAAGCTACTAAGAGCACACGGAGGATGCCTAGGCGCTAGGAGCCGATGAAGGACGTGGCGAACAACGAAACTGCCTCGGGGAGCTGTAAGCAAGCTTTGATCCGGGGATGTCCGAATGGGGAAACCCAGCTGGGGTAATTTCCAGTTACACCTAACTGAATACATAGGTTAGTGTGAGGCATACCAGGGGAACTGAAACATCTAAGTACCCTGAGGAAGAGAAAACAATAGTGATTCCGTCAGTAGCGGCGAGCGAACGCGGAGAAGCCCAAACCAAGGGGCTTGCTCTTTGGGGTTGTGGGACGTCTCACATGGAGTTACAAAGGAACCGGTTAAGCGAAGAGGTCTGGAAAGGCCCGCCAAAGAAGGTAAAAGCCCTGTAATTGAAAGTCTGTTCCCTCCGAGACGGATCCCGAGTAGTGCGGGGCACGTGAAACCCCGTATGAATCCGGCAGGACCATCTGCCAAGGCTAAATACTTCCTAGCGACCGATAGTGAAGCAGTACCGTGAGGGAAAGGTGAAAAGCACCCCGGAAGGGGAGTGAAATAGAACCTGAAACCGTGTGCTTACAAAAAGTCAGAGCCCGTTTTAGGGGTGATGGCGTGCCTTTTGTAGAATGAACCGGCGAGTTACGTTCCCGTGCAAGGTTAAGGTGAAGAGCCGGAGCCGCAGCGAAAGCGAGTCTGAATAGGGCGAATGAGTACGTGGACGTAGACCCGAAACCGGGTGATCTACCCCTGTCCAGGGTGAAGGTGCGGTAACACGCACTGGAGGCCCGAACCCACGCATGTTGAAAAATGCGGGGATGAGGTGGGGGTAGCGGAGAAATTCCAATCGAACTCGGAGATAGCTGGTTCTCCCCGAAATAGCTTTAGGGCTAGCCTCGGAAAACAGAGTCGTGGAGGTAGAGCACTGATTGGGTGCGGGGCCCGCAAGGGTTACCAAGCTCAGTCAAACTCCGAATGCCATAGACTTACTTCCGGGAGTCAGACAGTGAGTGCTAAGATCCATTGTCAAAAGGGAAACAGCCCAGACCATCAGCTAAGGTCCCCAAGTGTGTGTTAAGTGGGAAAGGATGTGGAGTTGCACAGACAACCAGGATGTTGGCTTAGAAGCAGCCACCATTGAAAGAGTGCGTAATAGCTCACTGGTCGAGTGACTCTGCGCCGAAAATGTAACGGGGCTAAACACACCACCGAAGCTATGGCTTGATGCTTGCATCAGGGGTAGGGGAGCGTTGTATAAGGGTTGAAGGTGTACCGTAAGGAGCGCTGGACATTATACAAGTGAGAATGCCGGTATGAGTAACGAAAAGATCAGTGAGAATCTGATCCGCCGAAAGCCTAAGGGTTCCTGAGGAAGGCTCGTCCGCTCAGGGTAAGTCGGGACCTAAGGCGAGGCCGAAAGGCGTAGTCGAAGGACAACAGGTCGAAATTCCTGTACCACCGTAAATCGTTACGAGCGATGGGGGGACGCAGTAGGGTAGTGACGCAGGCTGATGGATGCCTGTCCAAGCAGTGAGGCTGATGTGTAGGCAAATCCGCACATCGTAAGGCTGAGCTGTGATGGGGAGTGAAAATTACAGTAGCGAAGGTCATGATCTCACACTGCCAAGAAAAGCCTCTAGCCAGATGAAGGTGCCCGTACCGCAAACCGACACAGGTAGGCGAGAAGAGAATTCTAAGGCGCGCGGAAGAACTCTCGTTAAGGAACTCGGCAAAATGACCCCGTAACTTCGGGAGAAGGGGTGCCCCGGTAGTGTGAATAGCACGAGGGGGCCGCAGTGAAAAGGCCCAAGCGACTGTTTAGCAAAAACACAGGTCTGTGCGAAGCCGTAAGGCGAAGTATACGGGCTGACGCCTGCCCGGTGCTGGAAGGTTAAGGGGAGTGGTTAGGAGTAATCCGAAGCTGTGAACCGAAGCCCCAGTAAACGGCGGCCGTAACTATAACGGTCCTAAGGTAGCGAAATTCCTTGTCAGGTAAATTCTGACCCGCACGAATGGCGTAACGACTTGGGCGCTGTCTCAACGAGAGATCCGGTGAAATTTTAATACCTGTGAAGATGCAGGTTACCCGCGACAAGACGGAAAGACCCCATGGAGCTTTACTGCAGCTTGATATTGAATTTGGGTACGATCTGTACAGGATAGGTGGGAGCCTTTGAAGCGTGAGCGCCAGCTTGCGTGGAGGCACCGTTGGGATACCACCCTGATCGTATCTAGGTTCTAACCTGGTGCCCTCATCGGGTACGGGGACAGTGTCAGGTGGGCAGTTTGACTGGGGCGGTCGCCTCCTAAAGAGTAACGGAGGCGCCCAAAGGTTCCCTCAGAATGGTTGGAAATCATTCGAAGAGTGCAAAGGCATAAGGGAGCTTGACTGCGAGACCTACAAGTCGAGCAGGGACGAAAGTCGGGCTTAGTGATCCGGTGGTACCGCATGGAAGGGCCATCGCTCAACGGATAAAAGCTACCCTGGGGATAACAGGCTTATCTCCCCCAAGAGTCCACATCGACGGGGAGGTTTGGCACCTCGATGTCGGCTCATCGCATCCTGGGGCTGAAGTAGGTCCCAAGGGTTGGGCTGTTCGCCCATTAAAGCGGTACGCGAGCTGGGTTCAGAACGTCGTGAGACAGTTCGGTCCCTATCTGTCGTGGGCGTAGGAAATTTGAGAGGAGCTGTCCTTAGTACGAGAGGACCGGGATGGACGTACCGCTGGTGTACCAGTTGTTCCGCCAGGAGCACCGCTGGGTAGCTATGTACGGACGGGATAAGCGCTGAAAGCATCTAAGCGTGAAGCCCCCCTCAAGATGAGATTTCCCAGTATGTAAGACCCCTTGAAGACGACGAGGTAGATAGGCTGGGGGTGGAAGTGCAGCAATGCATGGAGCTGACCAGTACTAATCGGTCGAGGGCTTATCCAATAGCAAGTTTTGAGTCGCGTGAGTTTCGTTTCGAATCTAGTTTTCAGAGAACAACACTCTGAGGAAGCGCTGAACCATTCATCCACACTGCGGTGAGGGACCGAATGGAACGCGAACGCATTTGTGAAACAAATGCCCGTTTGGTGGCGATGGCGGAGGGGTTCCACACGTACCCATCCCGAACACGACCGTTAAGCCCTCTAGCGCCGATGGTACTTGGACCGCAGGGTCCTGGGAGAGTAGGACGCCGCCAAGCGGAACCCCAATGGGGTATTTTTTTTCGAATGATAGGGGCCTTTAGCTCAGTTGGTTAGAGCGCACCTCTGATAAGGGTGAGGCCGGTGGTTCGAGTCCACCAAGGCCCATAGTAATTAAATAAGAAATACATGTATGGGGCCATAGCTCAGCTGGGAGAGCGCCTGCCTTGCAAGCAGGAGGTCAGCGGTTCGATCCCGCTTGGCTCCACCATTTTCCCTGATAGCTCAGTTGGTAGAGCACTCGACTGTTAATCGAGTTGTCACAGGTTCGAGTCCTGTTCGGGGAGCCATTAAGGCCCGTTGGTCAAGGGGTTAAGACACCTCCCTTTCACGGAGGTAACAGGGGTTCGAATCCCCTACGGGTCATAGTTTTATCTAATGTTTTAATTAGGGATGAGAATCCCAAAGATGGAGGCTTAGCTCAGCTGGGAGAGCATCTGCCTTACAAGCAGAGGGTCGGGGGTTCGATCCCCTCAGCCTCCACCATATATTTTTCTAATGACGCGGGGTGGAGCAGCCCGGTAGCTCGTCGGGCTCATAACCCGAAGGCCGCAGGTTCAAATCCTGCCCCCGCAATTGTAGCTTTCCTAACCGAAAGTGATCTGGAACCGTGGTGTAGTTGGCCTAACATGCCTGCCTGTCACGCAGGAGATCGCGGGTTCGAATCCCGTCGGTTCCGCCATCTTTACCAGCTTCAGGGATGAGAATCCGTTTTTGGGTTCGTCGGAGCATTTACTTCGAGAGCATCTGCTTCGCAGTCTCGAACGAAGTGAGAGTATCCCGTCGGTTCCGCCATTTTTATTAGAATCAAGGATAGGAATCCATCTTGGAGCAAATTTTAATATGGCTCGGTAGCTCAGTCGGTAGAGCAGAGGACTGAAAATCCTCGTGTCGGCGGTTCGATTCCGTCCCGAGCCACCATGAACATAACAATTTGATACGCCGGTGTAGCTCAACTGGTAGAGCAACTGACTTGTAATCAGTAGGTTGGGGGTTCAAGTCCTCTCGCCGGCACCACTTTATGGAGGATTAGCGAAGTGGCCAAACGCATCAGACTGTAAATCTGCTCCCGTACGGGTTCGGTGGTTCGAATCCATCATCCTCCACCAGTTTTATTATGAGTCATTAGCTCAGTTGGTAGAGCACCTGACTTTTAATCAGGGTGTCGAAGGTTCGAATCCTTCATGACTCACTTTTACTATATGCGCGTGTGGCGGAATTGGCAGACGCACTAGACTTAGGATCTAGCGTCTTTGACGTGGGGGTTCAAGTCCCTCCACGCGCATCCCTTATTTTGCGGAAGTGGCTCAGCGGTAGAGCATCGCCTTGCCAAGGCGAGGGTCGCGGGTTCGATTCCCGTCTTCCGCTCCAATATTTGCGCCCTTAGCTCAGCTGGATAGAGCGTTTGACTACGAATCAAAAGGCCGGGAGTTCGAATCTCTCAGGGCGCGCCATTATAACTAAATTTAAACTATGCCGGCGTGGCGGAATGGCAGACGCGCTCGACTCAAAATCGAGTGGGAAACCGTGGAGGTTCGAGTCCTCTCGCCGGTATATTTAACGGGATGTAGCTCAGCTTGGTAGAGCACCTGGTTTGGGACCAGGGGGTCGCATGTTCAAATCGTGTCATCCCGATTTTGGTTTATGCGGGTGTAGTTCAATGGTAGAACTTTAGCCTTCCAAGCTAATAGCGTGGGTTCGATTCCCATCACCCGCTTTATATATTGAAGAAGAAAGAGACACAATCTGTGTTCTCTTTCTTTTTTTGCATGAACAAGAAGTTAGTCCCCTTTTGCTATATTATGTGGCCAAGTCTCCGTCATACTCTTCAGCTATTTTCTCAATTAACATTCAATCCACATTCAGCGAACTCTCTTGTTACACTCCAAGTTGAATTTTTGGATTACTCTTGATCCCCTTCAAACCGACCATGCGCTTTAATAACATGCGAGTTTCTTATATAAAATTTGTTGATCATGTATACCTTATATTCCTCCAGCCATTACCTTAGCATCGGACGGATAATAATCCCCCTGATTCGTACTTTCTCACCCCTTATTTCACGCAAATCAAGTCCAATTTTAATAAAACGCTTACAAAAATAGCTTGCGAAATTACTCAGCCTGTAATACCATATGAATTAAGCGCTTAACCTTTAGGGGGAAGGCGCTTAAACTTAACTTAGATTAAGCGCTTAACCCGTAAAGGAAAGGATGGCGATCAATTCATGACAACGATTCGATTAACGATGGCTCAGGCCTTGCTTCGATACCTGGATCAGCAGTATATCTCGGTAGATGGGGTAGAAACCAAGTTTGTAAAAGGTATTATCGGAATATTTGGACACGGCAATGTAACAGGCATCGGGGAAGCATTAGAACGTAGCCCTGGAAGCTTGACGTATATGCAAGGTAAAAACGAACAAGGTATGGTGCACACAGCTGCAGCTTATGCCAAACAGAAGAACCGCAAACAGATCTACGCATGCACTACGTCTATTGGCCCTGGTGCATTGAATATGATTACTGCCGCAGCAACAGCAACGGTGAACCGCATTCCGGTATTGCTTCTCCCAGGAGATAACTTTGCTACGCGAGAGCCAGATCCGGTATTACAACAACTCGAAGTAAGCAGTGACTATACGATATCTGCTACAGATCCATTCAAAGCAGTCAGCAAATACTGGGACCGCATCGTGCGCCCTGAACAGCTAATGGTTGCTGTTACACATGCAATGCGTGTACTGACTGACCCAGCTGAGACCGGAGCTGTTACACTGGCACTGCCACAGGATGTACAGGCAGAAGCATACGACTATCCGGAATCGTTCTTTGCCCGGAAAGTACATTACCTGGATCGCCGGCCTCCGGTTCCAGCAGCCATTGAACGGGCAACGAAGCAGATCGCCCGTAGCAAAAAGCCCCTGCTCGTTGCAGGCGGTGGGGTGCTGTACTCTGAGGCATCTGCACAACTGATCGAGTTCGCAGAAGCTTTCGGTATTCCGATCGCTGAGACGCAGGCTGGCAAGAGCGCAGTATCTTGGGAACATCCGCTTAATGTGGGGGCCATCGGGGTTACCGGTTCTCTGGCTGCCAATCGCTTGGCTAAAGAAGCAGATGTCGTGATCGGCGTGGGGACAAGGTTTTCTGATTTTACCACGGCGTCACATGCTGCGTTTCAAAATCCAGAAGTATCCTTTATCAACATCAACTTGAATAGTATGGATGCTGCTAAGTTAGGCGGGGAAGCTATTCTGGCTGATGCCCGTGAAGGCTTGCAGGCGTTGCAACAAGAATTGAAGGCACAACAGTATAACAGTGCATACGGTGCATCCGAAGTGGCTGATCTCCGTGATCAATGGAATACAGAAGTCGATCGACTCTACGCTGCAGAGCATGAAGCTGGTTTAGCGCAGACGAAAGCCATTGGTATCGTGAATCGCACGATTGATCCATCCTCCGTAATTGTCTGTGCAGCAGGTAGTCTCCCAGGGGACTTGCATCGTTTGTGGCGCACTGCTGAGCCGAAGACTTATCACATGGAGTATGGGTTCTCCTGCATGGGATATGAGGTTAGTGGTGCATTCGGCGCGGCGCTCGCGGAGCCGGATCGTGAAGTATATGCCATGGTAGGTGACGGCAGTTACCTGATGTTGCATTCGGAACTGGTTACAAGTCTGCAGGAACAGAAGAAAATGACGGTTCTTTTATTTAATAATAATGGCTTCCAGTGCATTCATAATCTGCAACGTGAGCACGGCAGTGACGGGTTTGGGAACGAGTTCCGTTATCGGGAAACAGAGAGCGGTCGTTTGACGGGTGAGTATATGCCTATGGATTTTGCGGCTCACGCTCGTAGTATGGGAGCGAAAGCATATCGCGCAGAAACCGCAGAGCAACTGGAACAGGCACTTCGGGATGCCAAGAACGAGACGGTAACAACATTGATTGAAATTCCGGTTGTACCGGGGACCAACACGGGCGGATATGAGTCATGGTGGAATGTCGGGGTGCCTGAAGTATCTGTTGAGGAAAAAGTAGTTCGTGCCCACGAGACGATGAAATCAAATCGTGGTAAAGCAAAACTGGTGTAATTCACGCTACTAATCTCATCTACTCATTTATTTTATAAATAAATCTCTTCTCATAAAGATAAAGTCTGACAAAGCTGAACAACAAAAGGAGCCGTGGAACCATGAGCAAGCTGCCATTCCAGCTTGGGATTCATCCGATCAATTGGGTCGGCGAAGATGTGAAGGAACATGGTGATGATACAACGTGTGCCCAGATTTTGGACGATATTCAGCGTCTGGGATTGACGGGTACTGAGATGGGACGAAAGTATCCGACCGATCCCGCTGCACTGCGTGAGGAACTGAGCAAGCGGAATATCAATCTGATCTCCCAGTGGAAATCCGTACTATTCTCCGATCCGGCGTATCGCCAAGCGGAACTGGACGACTATCGCAGACATGCTGAATTTCTGCAATCCATGGGCAGCAAGGTCATTAGCACAGCCGAGGTTGGCGGGTCACTTCATTTTGATCCAAGACGGACACCTCATGAAAAAGAAGTGCTCAGACTCAGCGATGCCGAATGGCATGTTCTTGCTGAAGGTTTGAACCAAGCTGGTGCCATTGCTCAGGAGCATGGCCTTAAGCTCACCTATCACCATCATGGAGGCACGGTAGTTGAGCAACCTGAGGAAATTGACCGTTTGATGGAGCTCACAGACCCATCACTGGTTTACTTACTCTTTGATACAGGCCATGCCTATTATGGCGGTGCTGATCCACTTGAGGTGCTGCGTAAACATTACGACCGGATTGCCTACATCCATCTCAAGGATATTCGCCCGGATGTGCTAGATCAGGCACGAGCGGAGCAATCAGACTTTGTTGGCTGTATTCGCAGGGGGGTATTCACGGTACCAGGAGATGGTTGCATTGATTTTGCACCGATTCTGCAGGAACTGATCACTCGCGGATACAACGGCTGGGCGATGCTCGAAGGAGAACAAGATCCCGCCATTCATAATCCGTATGAGTATGCGAAACGCTCTTTGAGTTACATGGAGTCTCTGTACTAGGGCAGTAAAGACACCGCAATTAAAGACAGTGAACCAGCCTAGCATCTATATGTGTAGCAAATTAAAAAGAACCAATATGAATTCATATAAATGGAGTAAGAATTATCTCCTAATCAAAAGAGATTCCACCATAGAAAGGGGCTCAAACGCAATGACTTACGTATCCTTTCCAGCATCCCGGAAAAAGGATTTCACTGCCATTGGCCGCTTGTGCATCGATTTGAATGCCAATGAGATCAACCGTCCGATGGAAGAGACGATGACGTTCACCAAATACGTTGGCGGTTCTCCGGCCAATATTACGATCGGCATGTCCAGACTTGGTATGGAGACAGCTTTCATCGGCAAAATTGCAGGTGATCAGATGGGCAGGTTTATCCAAAGTTATCTGGAGAAGAACGGGATCGACACCTCCAATGTAGTGACGGACAACACTGGGGCAGTCACGGGCCTAGCTTTTACCGAAATCAAGAGCCCAACAGATTGCAGTATTCTGATGTACCGGGACAATGTAGCGGATCTGTTATTGCAGGCCAGCGAGGTACAGGAGCAACTAATTGCGGATTCCAAAGTACTGTTGATTTCCGGTACCGCTCTCGCGCAGAGTCCATCACGAGAAGCTGTTATTCAAGCTCTGACTTATGCAAAAAAACATGGCACTGTTATCGTATTTGATCTGGACTACCGTCCATATACATGGACATCAGATGAAGAGACAGCAGTCTATTATAATCTCGCTGCCGAAAAATGCGATATCATTCTGGGAACACGAGAAGAGTTCGACATGATGGAGACATTTGAAAACAACCCCGATCATAATGATCAGGTGACGGCACAGAAATGGTTTGATTTTTCAGCGAAAATCGTTGTGATCAAGCACGGAAAAGAAGGTTCCATCGCGTATACGCGTGAAGGGCTCTCACACCGGGCTAACAGTTACCCTGCTCGTGTCGTAAAAACATTTGGTGCAGGCGACTCTTACGCTGCGGGATTCCTCTACGGCTTAATGCAAGGCTGGACGATTGAGCGCAGTATGGGCTACGGAAGTGCTGCAGCAAGTATCGTTATCTCCAGTCACAGCTGCTCGGATGCAATGCCGACTGTAGAACAAGTGAATGAGTATATCGAACGCTGCAACCGGGGCGAGATTATTCCGTCTTGATGCAGCCGTAAACAGATGGCTTTGTTCTAGATGATCTATATTGGATCAATGGGAATTCGTGATACGAAAATACGCAATGGATAGGAAAGAAACGCATAGAAGAAACGCACATAAACGAGGGGAGACAACACACATGGCAAAAGGGACTTCAGAAGCGTCTGCAACAGTGACAAATGTACAGAACTGGATCGGGGGTACTTGGGTAACCCCGACGACAACACGAACCGAAGCAGTTGTTAACCCGGCTACAGAAGAGATTATTGCATACGTGCCATTGTCTGAACAAGCGGATGTAGATCAGGCAGTACAGGCTGCAAGGACAGCATTCAAATCATGGAGCACCACACCGGTTCCTCGCCGTGCCCGCATTCTGTTCCGTTATCAGCAACTGCTGGTAGAGCACTGGGAAGAGCTGGCCAAACTGGTGACACTGGAGAACGGTAAAAGTTATGCCGAAGCTTATGGCGAAGTATTGCGCGGGATTGAGTGCGTTGAGTTCGCGGCAGGTGCCCCGAACCTCATGATGGGCAAACAGCTGCCCGACATCGCTACAGGACTAGAATCAGGCATGTACCGTTACCCAATCGGGGTCATCGGCGGAATTACTCCGTTCAACTTCCCGATGATGGTACCTTGCTGGATGTTCCCGCTGGCGATTGCTTGCGGTAACACATTTGTTCTGAAGCCGTCAGAGCGTACTCCGCTCCTGGCCGGACGTTTGGCAGAGCTTTTCAAAGAAGCGGGACTTCCAGACGGCGTACTCAACATCGTTCACGGTGCACATGACGTTGTAAACGGATTGCTTGAGCATAAAGAAGTTGCGGCTATTTCCTTTGTCGGTTCACAACCTGTTGCTGAATACATCTACAAAACAGCTTCTGCACACGGCAAACGTGTTCAGGCACTCGCTGGTGCGAAGAACCACTCCATCGTTATGCCGGATGCTGACCTTGATCTGACCGTAAAAGAGATCACAAGTGCAGCCTTTGGATCAGCTGGCGAACGTTGCATGGCTTGTTCCGTAGTTGTCGCTGTTGGCGATGTGGCGGATGCCTTGGTACAAAAGCTGGTGGAAGCGGCAGACCGGATCAACATCGGTAACGGCATGGACGAAGGTGTATTCTTGGGACCAGTAATCCGTGGACCTCACAAAGAGCGTACACTGGGTTACATTGAGTCAGGTGAACAGGAAGGCGCAACCTTGATTCGGGATGGACGCAAGGATCAGGCGACAGACGGCTCCGGTTATTTTGTAGGGCCAACTGTATTTGATCATGTAGATAGCACCATGAAAATCTGGAAAGATGAAATCTTTGCCCCTGTTCTTTCGGTGGCAAGAGTAGAAACACTGGAAGAAGCGGTAGAACTGGCAAACCGTTCGGACTTTGCTAACGGGGCATGTCTGTTTACTCGCAGCGGTGCGAATATGCGCCAGTTCCGTGAAACGATTGAAGCGGGTATGCTGGGCGTGAATCTGGGTGTACCAGCACCAATGGCCTTCTTCCCATTCTCCGGTTGGAAGAAATCCTTCTACGGTGATCTGCATGCTAACGGCACGGATGGTGTGGAGTTCTACACTCGCAAGAAAATGGTAACTACACGCTGGTAATCAATCAACGCACAGCGTACAGCATGCAATACAGGGGCTGAGCAAGGGCTCAGTTCCCAGACACCATAGGGATGCAAATAGGGAGGATAACGGAATGGGCAAGGACAAAGTAAGAATTGGCATTATCGGTGCTGGACGTATCGGCAAAATCCATGCAGACAACTTGCTGCGTAACCCGCATGCCGAAATTGTAGCGATCAGTGATTTGTTCGCAGGACCTGAACTGGAGGCTTGGGCCTCCGAGCGCGGTATCTCTGTTGTCACCAAGGACAGCAGTGAGCTGATTGCAATGCCAAACATAGATGCAGTATTGATCTGTTCCTCAACAGATACACATGTACCATTGATCGAGCAGGCGGCACAAGCAGGTAAACACATTTTCTGTGAGAAGCCGGTAAGTATGGACTTGTCCCAGACCGAAGCGGCTGTAGCGGCTGTAGCAAAGGCTGGCGTGAAACTTCAGATCGGGTTTAACCGCCGTTTTGACCATAACTTCAGAAGAGTACGGTCCCATGTGCTGGAAGGCACGATTGGTGATCCACATATTCTCAAGATTACTTCTCGTGACCCGAGCCCACCACCTGCGGAATATATCCGGGTATCCGGCGGAATTTTCATGGATATGATGATCCATGATTTCGATATGGCTCGTTTTCTGTCTGGCAGTGAAGTGGAGGAAGTTTACGCCAAAGGCAAGGTGCTGATCAATCCGGTATTCGCCGAGCATGGTGATGTAGATACAGCCATCGTTACGTTGACGTTTGCGAATGGAGCGATTGGTGTGATCGACAACAGCCGTCAGGCAGTGTACGGATATGATCAACGTGTGGAAGTATTCGGTTCGCTGGGCAGCGCTTCGGCGGATAATGACCACCCGAATACAGCGGAGATCAGCACAGCAGCTGGACTGATGCGCGACAAACCACTGCACTTCTTCCTGGAACGTTACAATGAAGCGTATGTGCAGGAGACTGCTCTATTTATTGATGCCATTATTCATGATAAACCCGTCATTGTAGACGGTAACGATGCAGTACAGGCGGAGCGGATCGCTTTGGCAGCCAAGATGTCCATGGAGCAGGGTAGACCTGTGAAGATGACAGAAGTTCCAGGTGCATCGCGTGAGACGCAACCGGCAAACTAATTAGAATTTAGTAGAAGTTGCAAAGCAGTTTTTATTAAATAAACAATACTGTCACACAAGGATCAGATCAGGTGATAGCAGACGAGTATGGAAGGAGTGAAAGGCAACATGTCAGAACTTATCGTAAAACCTGCCGCAAACCCGGAGGCAGACGGAACAATATTGACCGTGACTCCGGAATCTGCTGGCTGGGAATACGTCGGATTTCAGGTTGCGAAACTAGCAGCAGGGGAGAAGCTAAGCCGTGAGAGTGGAGATCAGGAGCTCTGTGTTGTGCTTCTCAGCGGGCTTGCGAATGTAAGTACTCGGGAGCATACATGGGAGAATATCGGGAAACGCATGAGCGTTTTCGAAAAAATTCCTCCGTACTCCGTCTATGTGTCCACGTCAGATCAGATTGAGGTTACGGCACTTACCGAGCTGGAGATCGCGATTTGCGTTGCTCCAGGGAAAGGTACGTATCCCTCACGCTTGATCGCTCCTGAGGATGTAGGTGTGGAAGGACGCGGTTACGGCAATCTGGAGCGCCATATCCATAACATTTTACCGGAGCAAAAAGAAGCAGACAGCCTGCTGGTCGTTGAAGTGTTCACACCGGACGGTCACTGGTCGAGCTATCCGCCGCATAAACATGATCGGGATGCGTTGCCGGATGAATCACTGCTGGAGGAAACGTATTATTTCCGTGTGCAGCCGGAGCAGGGATTTGCCATTCAACGCGTGTACACCGATGATCGTTCTGTGGACGAGACACTTGCCGTGAAAAACGGCGAGGTCGTGCTTGTGCCGAATGGATATCATCCGGTAGGTGCGCCTCCGGGATATGAAGTCTATTATCTGAATGTGATGGCAGGGCCGACACGAACGTGGAAATTCCATAACGATCCGGATCATGAGTGGCTTTTCAAAAAGTAAAAGTCATAAGTAATTCTGTCTTCGCATTGCGTAAGCAGTATTCCCCCTTCATAATAAGAAGAGAATAATCATCTATGTATAATGAATTTATATATAGCACAAATGGGGAAAAACGATGAAAGCAACCATTTACGATATAGCACGCGAGGCGGGGGTATCGATTGCCACCGTCTCGCAGGTGATTAACGGCAAAGGCAAGATCAGCGAGAAGCGCCGTGCCGAGATTATGGAGATCATGGAGCGGCTTCACTATCAACCGAGTGCAATTGCTGCTGCACTGACAGGTAAACAGACGTATACGCTAGGCCTGCTCGTACCGGATATTTCGAATCCGTATTTTGCCGAACTTGCCCGGGCAGTAGAGGATCGTAGCCGCCAGTTGGGATATAGCGTGGTGATCTGTAGTACGGATAACAAGGACGAGCGGGTAGAGCGATACCTGAACTTGTTGCAGCAAAAGAGAGTCGACGGCATGATGATCGGAACCGGGATCGAGAATGCCGAAATTCTGTCACCGCTCTTGCAGCAGTCGATGCCTGTAGCGCTGATTGCCCGCCATATGCCCGCATTATCGGTGCATACGGTCACCATTGATGATATACTTGGCGGTACTCTGGCCGCCGAGCATCTGCTTGAACTTGGACATACGCGTCTGGCGGTCTTGTCTGAGCCATCCAAAGTCAGCAGCAGTCAGGAGCGGGTACGTGGCTTTCGTGAAGCTCTACAGCGAGCAGGACATGTACTGGAGCCTGATCAGATTCGCGAATCTGCAGCTGATCTGAGTTCTGCCAAACATGAGGCATTGCGGTTGCTCAGTGAGCAAAACCATGCTACAGGTATATTTTGTTGTAATGACATACAGGCGATTGGTGCAATTCAAGCAGCCAAGGAACGGGGACTACGTGTTCCTGAGGATGTATCCATTATCGGATTCGACAATACGATTTTGGCTTCTGTGACGAGTCCGCCATTGACTACGATTGCTCAGCCTATTGAGGAGCTTGGGCGTTATGCCGTCGATATCCTTATCGAAGAATTAAGGGATAACAACAAAGAACCGCAGAAGCGAATTCTAAAGCCGGAACTGGTGGTAAGGGAAACGACAGGACTCAGGTGAAGGTTTTCTTAGAAGACGGCGATATGGAGTTCAGAGATTAGCCCTCCATATCAAATGAGTTTGAATACAAATAGAAGCCGCATGATCCTTTATAGGAGACGCGGCTTATTTGCATTCAAAGAGAGGTTGATTATATTTTAAACTTCTTAACTTCGTCGAACAGGGTGTTGGCATGGTGGGACAACTCTTTAGAACGTTCCGAGATCGTTGTGATGTAATTGAATTGTTCTTGGGTCGAAGATGCAACTTCCTCTGTGGAAGCAGCACTCTGCTCCGACATTGCAGCGACACTGGAGATAACTTCTGAAATTTTTCCAGAATTATTATCGAGTTCTGTAGTGGCTTCAGATACATGTCTTACCTGAAGATCAATGCCATCTATGGATTGTTTGATCCGTGCGAAGACATTTCGCATTTCGTGAACAGAAGTTACTTGCTGTTGAATAGCTTGCTCGGCAGAAGTTACTTCATTTACACTTTGTTCACTTGCTGTGTGAATTTCATTAAGCAAAATAATAATACTATCAACAGACTGTGAGGACTGCTCAGCCAATTTGCGAACCTCGTTAGCGACAACAGCAAATCCATTGCCCTGCGTTCCCGCTCTGGCTGCTTCAATGGAAGCATTTAATGCAAGCAGGTTGGTCTGTGCTGATATATCTCGAATCATGCTGGCGATACTCTCAATTTTTTGAGATTTTTCTGCCAGTAAATGAATAGCTCCGCCGACTCTATCAATGGAAGTGCGATTATCTTCGGCGAGTGCTACCTGAGCATCAACAGATTGTAAACCCACGGACATCGCTTCTGTAACCTCCTGCATCATCATGACAGACTGCTCTACATTGTCATTGATACCGTTCACCGTCTGGCTCATGGCACTTAGACGGTTCGATCCTTCATAGACGGATTCTGCCTGACTGCTTGATCCTTGGGCAAGTTCATCTGTAGCAATAAAAATCTGTTCAGCAATACGCTGGGTGTTACCCGTGTGGTTTTCCATAACCATGGAGATATCTTGAACCTGATCGGCAGAACTTCTCACCTTCTGCAGTAGTACGCTGAGATGATCAGACATCGTATTAAACGCAACCCCAAGTTCAGCAAATTCATCTGAACCTTTAGCATCTACCCGACCCGTAAAATCACCGTGGGACATCTGACCCGACATGAACTGCAGTCGCTTAAGAGGTTTGATAAAACGCGTTGCGACCCAATAAGCTATCGTTAGTACCGTAAGCAATGTAATTGCGATAATAAGGATATATTGATTCCTTAATTGATAATACTCGGAGTAGGCCAGTTTCTCCGATATAACTGAACCGACGATCCAACCCGTAGTGGGGATTTGTTTAAAATAGAGCAGCAGATTTTCACCATTGTATTGAAATGACTTCTGTCCTGATGCATTAGCCTGCATATCTGCGAGCAAAGGGCCTAATTGATCATTGTCCGCTGCTGAAGTACTTGCGAGATCAGCCTCGGGATGAGCGAGAATAACTCCCTTTTTGTCGAGCATGAAGGTATATCCTAATCCATCCAGATCAATCTGATTCACTGTATCGGTTAGTTTGGAAAGGAGGATGTCAGAAGCCACCACGCCCTGTAATGTACCGCTCCTTGTTTTTACGGGCATAGCAATAGACACCGTAAATTGTTTAGATTTGTTATCAATGTAGGGGTCGGTGAAAATCAGTTTATCCGCTTGCACGGCTTCTTTATACCAGGAACGTTTTCTAGGGTCATAGTCTGCAGCCTGCTCAAAATCAGAACCATTCATAAACTGGCCGTCTTCATTGCCGTAATATAAGTCTTCTAAGTTATTGGAGTTAGTCCCCTTATACATGATAGATAAATAATCTTCATTGAGATTAGAGGCAGGAACAGCTTCTTGAATGACTAATCCTAGCGTTTCTACTAACTTCTCGTTCCCATGTAACCAACCATTTAACTGAAACGTTGCACTCGATACTAGTCCATTTAATTTATTGTTCACACTTTGGGTTGCCTGTTTCTCGGTTTGGACTAAACCAAGTGGTGCAAGTGCACCTGCAGTGACCAAAACAGTGATGGAGAAGGCTAACATTAATTTCAATTTTAGTCTCATATTTTATATTTACCCCCAGAAATAGTGTGTGTTTAGTATGGTGGAAGCTTATAAATTATATCGACAAATACTATTGAAACATTTACTAAAGTGAGCCTGTTATTTAGTGGTAGAGGGGGAGGTCATGAAATAATAAACAAATCAGATATATGTATGAAGCACGATGAGAGAGAAGTTATATGTATTTAAATAGAAAGTGGCGCATGGGATAGGGGATTGTCCCATTACAAGCTAATTTGGCAATTGTGGTAGAAAGCATTGTGGATTTGCTAAGCACCAGTAGATGAGTACATGAACTAAGAGATTACTTTATACTGAGGAAGAGATATGATCGTGGTATGTGTTAAGGAAAAAAAGCGGCTCCTTACGAGAACCGCTCTAATTCTAATTCCTATCCCGCATAATGATTTAAGGGCTATCCATTGTTGTAAAACTCCGCACTTTTATTTCAGTAGAAATGCCAATGCCTCATCATACGTTTCCCATTGAAATTCGGTCTGGTGTTCTGATTCCTTGGAGATCCGATTAAGCTGCATTTTGGCGATCGCTCCACCAACAGCTACGCTAGCTCGCTTCATGCCCATGTCCTTCAGTCGTTTTTGATGATCCACAATCTTCTCCTTGGTGTCTTGCGGGAAAGCTTTCATATGTGTCATATCAACCAGTACATCAAATGTGTTGCCCAGTTGCGAAGCGATTTTTTCTATCTCCGTGTTGACTTGGTCGACCTGTTCTGGTGAGACAATCCCTTCCCAGACGATTTCAATAATCGGTTTTGTTGAATCCAAACGTCTGACAGACATAAAAGCAACTCCTCATTCATATTTTATGTAGTTTATAAGTCTATTAGCCTATTAATTATACTGTTTTCTGCTAAAAATGAATATGGATTTCACATGATTGTAGTTCTTACGGACTATATAATCCTATTGGAGTAAAATTCAGGGAAATGGAGAGGGTTGAACCTGATAAATTCCGCACTATAATAGACAAAAGCCGCCCGAAATTTAGATTTCGAACGGCCTGAATCAGGAGTACATATACTTGGATACTATGAACCGTCAAAAGGATTACAATCCAATCTTCAGACTTTCCCCTTCAGTCGCAATTCCCTTGGAACGGGTAATACTTAGTTTCTGCTCTGCAGTAAAGCCGAGAGTCTCCCCATCATGCAAGGTGACATCATTTTCGACCACATATGTGGTGGTCATAAACATCATCTCAAAGACATCACTTAATGGCTTGGACGATCCGGTAATCTCCATCTCCTCTTTCCCGAAGTTACGCAGACCGTACGTATATGCTGAAGCCCCTTCGGTGTTTTGATACAGACCAATGAACACCCACAGAGGTACCGGTAATTCATCCTCTTTGAGTCCACGGCTTACCTCCACATACTTACCTGCTTCAACGACAAGTGGAGACATGTAGATTGCGAGAGCATGATCCAATTGCAGTAATGCGGATGCGGTTTGAGTAAAAAGGATATGTCCCCGGATAGCATCCGTTGCATTCAGAACCGATACAATGATCTGAGACTGGTGCCGTGCAGTCACCTGTTCAGCTTCCGGCCAAAGAATGTTTAACTTGGCATTCTTCTCAACCTCTCGATCAGGTACAGGTGCAGCGATGTGAGCACACACCACCTGCATTCCGTCAACTTCAAAGAAGAGATTGCCTTCCTCGGCTTGTTCATCAATCTCAATATTCCATTCCATCTTCATCCGGTCGATAAAAAGATTAAAATCACAGTCTTCCCGTTCTAATAGCACAAATCCGACAATGGTTTGACTATAATCCGTCTGCGGAGCAGCAACGCTGGATTGTGCCTTCTCCTTTTTGCGCCGACGCAGTTTGTCAAACAGTCCCATGACATGTTCCCCTTTCTGCTCCCAGAACCATTCTGGTGATTGGTAAGATATACTTTATACTTCCTACCTTACCATATCAGAGGGTATGAGTCGTAGGTTGTGCTCGTTTTCCCAAACTTACAGGAACAACACAAGCAAAAGTGCTATGATTGCCGGCAAACCTTGCTTGATGATAATGGATCGCGAAGAAGTCGCACCGCCGTAAAGAGCTGCAATAATTACACAAGCTAAGAAGAAAATCTGAATATGCAATCCGACACTGGAATCCGGGTATAACAGTCCCCAAATCAAACCAGCTGCAAGAAAACCGTTATAGAGGCCTTGGTTGGCTGCAAGAGCTTTGGTAGAGCCGGCAAACTCCGGGGTAGTACCAAACGTTTTCATTGTCCGTGGACGTGTCCACATGAACATCTCCATAATCATAATATAGAAGTGTTCAACAGCTACAAGAGCGACAAAAATAGTACCGATCAAAAGAAACACCCTGCTTTCTATATGTAATGAACGCCTAACATACTTAATATATAGATTAGCATAAAAACGGAAATTTTCAAATTAATTTTCTACAATTTAATTGTGCATACTATAAACAAGCTTTATTCTCTATTTTCTACTCACTTCATATGAGAAGTAAAGATCATAAGATATATCTATCAGCATCTGTCATTTGTCAAAGATTCATACACAGGGTAATAATGCTTAGGCCAAAAAGGAAAATGGATTTTGGATTGATCCAGAAAGGGAGGGGATTAAATGGGAAAAGCTCAGTTTGTTTTGCTTGCAGATGATCCATCTACATTTGTGACAAGGGTAGTGCCGTTCATTGATATTGAACTTGCTGGAATTCCTGGGGATCGGCATTACGGTCTGTTAAGACCAGCAGATTCCCGTCAGAAAATCTATAAGCGCGGTACACCGATTGCCAATCGTCGGCAGATCAGTATCGTTTCAGAGGAAGAGTGCGCTTTGATTGCCCAGAAGATGAACATCCCTGAAGTCCGCCCTGAGTGGCTGGGTGCCAATATACTGGTTTGCGGCATAGAGCATTTGACCGAATTGTCCGTGGGAACAAGACTTCTGTTTCCTGATGGAACAGGCTTGATCTGTGAAGGGGAGAATCTGCCTTGTGTACATCCAGGTAAAGTGATTGAACAGGTCTATGGACAAGAGGGTTTGCGCAAAAAGTTTGTGCCAGCTGCTCGCAAAAAACGCGGTATCGTCTGTTCAGTTGAGCGTGAGGGTGTTATTCATACGGGAGACACCATTGAAGTAATACGCCTGCCTTAGAATCCCGTCAGGCGTATTTGGCGTTGAGCGTCATTCGGCGTGGCTGTTGCTTGTACCGAATGGAATAGGTTCAGACAACAGCAGATATTCTTCAGGTGTGCTGCCGATAATAGATTTAAAATCTTTGGTGAAATGGGATTGATCATGGTATCCCAAGTCTTGAGATAACTTGCTTAAGTCGCAGGTTAAGCCGCGTTCTATGCATTCCGCTGCATTTTGCAGACGATATAATCGAATGACCGTTTTGGGGCTGATGCCTACATATTGATTAAACAAACGCTGTAACTTTCGGGTGTGCAGATTCCAGCGGGCTGATAGCTGATCTACCCTGAGCAGATCCCGATCCTGCTCGATGTGCTGCACGATGGTGTAGATCAAGTTCGCTTCCATATCCTCTGTAGGGAGGCATGCAGATAACACCTGATCTATATAGCTCACCTTTTTTTCCGTGGAGAGATCACTTAACAAAATATCTTCTAAATCCTCAGCGCGAGTTCCGAGCAGGCCGGACACCTCCAGCGGTTTTCCGTAAAGTGTAGAAACAGGCGCTCGAAGGAAGGGATGGAATCCTCCCGGTTTGAACTTCACACCGAACACAAGGCCTTTGCCATGAATAGAGTAGGTAAACTTTTGATCGGAAGGCCCGAAGAAAAAGGTTTTGTTTCGCTCAACGACAAGATTAACACAGGGATTGGGTATCACATGTTGTGGATATGATTCACGCTCTGCAAGATCCCAGGACACCATCCAATAATGTTTGACAAAAGGGCTCAGCACCTCGGCGGGACGCACTCGTGTCAATTGATATCGTTGTTTTCCTTCTTCCATATGAAGCAATCCCATAGGGGGAGTTACTGGATTGACTGTCCTTTTCATCCCTGCGTCCTCACTTTCTCTTTCGATATAATGGTAGAGTGACTTCCGTCTATTTAATCTCCCTTAGTATAACTGATATTTCCTTGCTGTCGCGTTTTTACAATACAAGTATGGGGTATAACGGTAGGATAGAAATGTGAGAGTACAGCCGCATTTTGATTACATAAAGGGAGTGAGCTTATGGATCTGAAATATGAATTTTATATCAATGCAGGGCGGGAGGAAGTGTGGAATGCGCTGATTTCCCCGGACGGTACACGAAGCAGTTTCTTTGGCAGCGAGCTTCGCTCGAATTTTCAGCCTGGACAACCTTTCGCATATGTTGGGCCAGGGAATGATGGTCAGGAAACAGTCCATGTATATGGTGAGATTTTGGGATTTGAGCCGCTCTCTAGTCTTAGCTATCGGGAGCATCCCGGGCCTTCGTATCATTCCAATCATGCCGAGCTTCAGTCGAGAGTGCTTTTCCAATTAGAGACTGTGGGGGAGTGTACCAAACTTACGCTGATCAATGATCAGTTTACAGACAATCATCCTTCCTTCGCCAATGCGCAGAATAGCTGGTGGATGATTTTAAGCAACATTAAGACGTGGGCAGAGACGGGAAAAACGCTTAATTTCGGCTGGTAGCAAAGTATAATATTTCGTTGAATCGATATATCAAAAATAAGATATAATCTCCTAACAACGTAAATCCTCGTCTCATTGGCGAAGATTTACGTTTTTTTTTATATTAGCGACTTTAGACCTACACTTCTTGTCAATATATGTCGAAGTATATATAAATACACCTTACATAAGAGGGGATACCGCGATGTTTCTGAAACGTAATGAAGTAAGCAAATCAAATCGTATAAATTCACATGAGCAACTGCTGAGTTACAGCCGTCGTTTGTTAGAGCATGCTCAAAATGGCCAGTTTTGGAATGGGACAGACGCTGATACACAGGGCAATGATGAAATTTTGGAGAATATTCGGAAAGCCGTACAACTGATGCAATCACAGCATGAGGTTGCGCAAATGCGTCTTAGCATGTTGAATCAGGCGCTCCAAGCGGCAATATGGGAGTCGAAGATCGTTGCAGGTAATCCGCTGGATCACAATAACATCGTTTCATTCTCGGAAGAGTTCCGGAGGATGCTGGGTTACAATAATTCGAAGGACTTCCCCAATGAGTTCGCCAGTTGGGCTAAATCTGTGCACCCAGAGGATAGACCACAGCTTGTGGAGGATATCACGAGACATGTGAATGATCCGAATGATCAAGCGGGATATAATGTTACAAGCCGTATGGTTTTGAAAAACGGAGATGTTCGTTGGTTCAGATGTCTTGGACGACTTGTGAGAGATGCTGCAGGAGCTCCGGTTAAGTTAATTGGAGTCATGTTCGACGTTCATGAGGAGAAGATCAAGTCAGATGAATTGGAAGCACTTGTTACCCGTTATGATCTCGTCAACCGTGCACTTGTAGAAGCGCCTTGGGATATGACGGTGGTTGCTGGGGATGTGGTCAATCCAAACAATGAATTCTGGTGGTCACCACAATTCCGCAGAGAGCTGGGATTCAAGAATGAAGAAGACTTCCCGAACGTATTCAGCAGTTGGAGCAGTCGTCTTCACCCTGAAGATCATGACCGTACGATTAATGCATTTGCTGAACATATGAATGATTACAGCGGTAGAACGCCGTATGATCTTGACTACCGTTTGCAACGAAAAGACGGGGAGTATCGCTGGTATCATGCGGGTGGTGAAACCATTCGTGACCAGAATGGCGTACCGCTTCGTGTTGCCGGAACGATTCGGGATGTGACTCACCAGAAGAATAAAGAAGAGATCGTTAAAGCGATGAATTTGAAAACAAAACAGTTGTCCGAGTCCATTGAAGAGATGGTACGCGGCATTAACTCGATTACGGATCAGGCACAGGAACTGGTCAACGCTCAGGAGTTATCTGCTGATGCGGCAACACAGGTGCGGGATAGTGTGGATGATACGAAGAGTATTACAGCGTTTATCCGGGAGATTGCCGGCCAGACGAATCTGCTTGGTTTGAATGCAGCCATCGAAGCGGCACGGGCAGGTGAACTGGGCTTGGGCTTCGGCGTTGTAGCTGGAGAAGTGCGGAAACTGGCCGATCATAGTTCGGAGGCAACCGTCAACATTGAAGATAGCATGCAGAAAATGAAAACATTGATTGATCATATTTTGCATCATATCGGCAACATGTCCACACTGACTCAGAATCAGGCAGCCCTGACGCAGCAGGTCAATGCCTCAATGGATGAGATCAACAACATGTCGCAGGATCTGGTCAACTATTCGCGCAACTTGTAGTTTTTGTGTAAAAGAATAATTAAATCTTGTTCAACTTTTATGTAGTAAGTAAAAGGGCAAACATCAAAAATCCACCGGATTTCACATCCCGGTGGATTTTTGATTTTCCTACTTTTTATAGAAGACTATGCCGCCATTCGTAATTATACTTGCAGCACTTTGATCAGGTTGGTATTACCGGATTGACCGATTGGAACACCAGCGGACAATACGATGATGTCCCCTTTTTCAACATAACCTGTTTTGATGGCATTGCGGGTAGCGGATTCGAACATTTCATCTGTTGTTGTCACTTTGTCGCCCATGACCGGAACGACACCAGAGAGCAGACAGATTTTAGCCAGCACTTCTTTGTGCTGAGTAACTGCGATGATCGGTGCTTTTGGACGATATTTAGAGATCATGCGAGCTGTGAATCCACTTTCGGTGGATGTAATGATCGCTTTAGCATTCAAAACAAGGGAAGAACTAACAGCTCCCTGACTGATAACTTCGGTAATGTCAGCTACTTGTTGCGCCGATTTTTGGTTGAACTGCTCTTTGTAATCGATCATCGTTTCCGCGCGGCGTGCAACAGCAGCCATCGTACGTACGGATGGAATTGGATATTTACCAGCAGCAGATTCACCGGACAACATCACCACGTCTGCGCCTTGCAGCACGGCGTTTGCTACGTCACTTACTTCGGAACGTGTTGGGCGAGGGTTCACTTGCATAGACTCCAACATGTGAGTAGCAACGATAACTGGCTTACCAGCTTTGTTACATTTATCGATCATTTCTTTTTGCATCATAGGTACATCTTCGATTGGAACTTCAACCCCGAGATCTCCACGAGCTACCATAATGCCGTCCGATGCTTCGATGATATCGTCCAGGTTGGTCATACCTTCTTGGTTCTCGATTTTGGAGATGATTTGTACATGTTCCTGACCGCGTTCTTTCAGAATGCTGCGGATTTCACGGATGTCATCCCCTTTACGAACAAAGGAAGCTGCGATAATTTCGATGTTGTTCTCGATCCCGAATCCAATGTGCATAACGTCACGTTCAGTTACGCCTGGCAATGTCGTTTTGATTCCTGGCAAGTTCACGCCTTTACGTGGTTTCAGGATACCGCCGCTAATGATTTGGCAGTGAATCTCTGAACCTTCAACAGACAATACAGTCAGATCAACCAAGCCGTCGTCAATCAGAATGCGATCTCCTGGTTTAACAACCAGATTCAATTCAGGGTAGTTTACGGAGATCCGCTCTACGTCGCCAAGAATATCCTCAGTGGTTAGCGTAAGTTCTTTACCCGCCTGAAGGTGAACGGAAGCTTCTTTTAATTTACCGATCCGCACTTCCGGTCCTTTGATGTCCATCATGATGGGTACATATTTATTCAGTTCAGCAGCAGCTGTACGGATATTATTAATCCGTCCCACGTGATCTTCCAACTCGCCATGAGCCATATTCAGACGAGCAACCGTCATGCCTTCCTGAATCATTACTTTCAGTGTTTCGATTGAGTCACAAGCAGGTCCCATGGTACAGATAATTTTGGTTTTCAACATGCTAATATCCTCCTCATATTTGGTTCTTATGTGTATATTGTAGCGTTTTCTGTCGAATCACGATATGAACTATAGTACAATGATTGGAGTATAGTCCGATAATGAGGTGTTATATGGTTACTCCACTTGAAGTACATCATGTGAATGGCGTGGGTTGGTACGAAGAAGCTGTACAACCACAGGGAATTTGGCGTCTCAGCTTGGTTACATATGGAAAATGTGTATATTGGGTGAACGGAGATAAACAGATCATGGAAAAGGGCGAATTGCTGCTGATTCCTGGAGGGATACCCTATTATGGAAAGAGTATTCCTACGGTTACGCATACCCAGATTGTTATTTTATTGAGGCAAAATGGGACTGTAGAACTGCCCGCACTCGAACAACGTGAACCATTGAGAAATAAACCAGGCTGTTACGAACTGATCCACCAGCGAATGAAGGCAATCCAGCAACAATGGGAAGAACGCCCTTCTTATTATGTCATGATGAGCCAAGCCTTATTGATGGAAGTGCTAATATATATTAACCGGGAACTCGATCGGGGTATCATCCCGCCTGAGAAGCATCGGTACGTGGAACGGATGAAGAGATACATTGAGCAGCATTATCGGGAGAAAGTAACAAAGGAAGATCTTGGAGATGAAATCGGAAAGTCTCCCAACTATGCGGCCTCCCTGTTCAAAAATGTAACCAATCAGACGATTAGCGAGTACGTTCATGATCAACGGATGAAAAGAGCATTGTACCTGCTTACCGAGTCGCAGCTCTCCATTCAGGAAATTGCCGAATTTCTCGGTTATCGGGACTTGTCTTATTTTTACCGCATATTCAAGCGACTCATGGGCAGTCCCCCATCCGACTTGCTGCACGAGCGTCCTCCGATCATCTGATTACTGCCATAGCATTTAAAAAAATGATTAGTAGGGGGTGGCTGAAATCGCTGAAGGAAGCTAAAGTTGCTGAATTTTTGTTCCGATCAGGAAGTTTTTCGTAGGCGTGCCAGGGCACGTCATAGGAAACTGACGCAGCATGGGGCGAAAAGGCGGTAAAAGATGCACGTCAGTGATTGGAAGACACGCCCTAAACAGATGCTTAGGTATACAAAAAAAGAGGGCAACTGCAAACAGAGCCCTCTTTCATTGTTATTGAATGTATGATGTGTGCCATATATGAATACATTGTATTCATATTGAATCGTGCTTCGCATCTATAAACCACGTTATGCGTTACGGCTTGGTTGTGTAGCTCTGATCGGTTGCTTGTTGCTCTTCCGAGCGTGCCCCAGACGTTTGGCAAAAACATGAACTGCCCAGTAGGCCGCTTCAGCAAATGCAATGCCGCCAACGACATCCAGCAGGGAATGTTGTTTAACGAACACTGTCGAAGCGATAATTAACCACAACCACACGGAGCCGAAGATCCGTAAAGCAGGTTTGACGTTCAGATGTCTGTTGAGAATAATGAATAACATGTAGCTTGTAAGGCAATGCACGCTTGGGAAACAGTTCACAGGCGCATCATTGGAATAAATGAATTGCACAAGTACACTGCTAAGATCCGTTCCATTCACTTCAGGACGAGGTACATACGACGGGAATACCACAAAACAAACATTGGCAGCCATCACCCCGACGTTATATATAATCAATGTACGCCAGAACAGCGACTTGTTCGTTAGACCTAAGTAGAGAAAGCTCAGATATAGAATGGGCATCCAGCTGACATAAGGAATAATAAATTCTTTGATAAAAGGAATCTGTGTATCAATCCAGGCATAATTGTAAAATACATCATCTCCCGCTTGGCTGCCCAGAAGCATGTAGATCGAGCCTTGAAGCGGTATACATAAAATGGCCAGTAGATGTCCCCAGCGCTGAAAGAATGCTTTCATAAAATCCTCCCTGATATAATATGCTTATAGAAACGATAATCATCCGAGTCTTATAGTCATTTGACGTTAGAAAGATGAAGTGTCCCTGCAACTTTTTAAACTTAAGTATTACTATAATGGACAGGCAAAGGGTTAAGCCATACCTGATTTTAGGATAAAATGCAATTTGATAAGTCTCTTTTTTGTTACTTTTGATGTCTTTATTCATCTGAAAATGATGGTCATGCAACGTATTATATTACGCATACCCTGAAATGGGTACACCTGCATTGTAAGGTTTTGAAAGGCTCATCTACATCCCATGTTCTCATATTCATGCCTGCTTTGTTTTCCGTCTGTCCCGTTGTCGTGGTATACTTCAGACAGGTGAACGTCATGCAAAAGAGGTTTGACCACCGTGTAACAGGAGAACGGCAGGTGAAAAAATGGAAAAGACAGCGCAGGACGTGGCTGAATGGATGGTCGGAGAGATTAAGTTTACGGGCACACTTCGTCAGGAAGCAGCAATAGAATATGTAAGAACTCATTTTGGAGAGCAGTTCGTTTTTGTTAACGAAAACGGTAATGCTTCCTTATCCAAAGAAGTGAAAAAGGCATTTCGCAAACTACACGGCGGGCGGGTTGCCTGGGATCGCGATGCATTTATGTGGGCCTGGACCTAGATGAAATGTTGCTCATATCTTGGTTTTTGTAGTTTTTAACTGAGTTTAGCCATAGCTCTTACTTGAATATGTTGGATATGCAAGGACAGAACATTTTCGCAAATCATGTATAAGTTGGATTGTAACTGCATATCCTTTCATAAGGCTGTGCACAGACGATAGCTCAATGGCGCCACAGACTAGCTGTAGATATGAATTTAATAAACATGTATTTCCAAAGCTGTTTGAAAAGAAAATACAATGATTTGCTTTTTGATCGGATTAGAGGTATACTAAGAATCAAGTTGTACAGAGCAGAGTGGAAAACCTAATTCACATATTGTAAAGGGCGATCACTTATAGTTTTATGACTGGTACCTTTTTCAATGTGTGAATTTTTATTTGCTTGCTGCAAAGAACAAAGGAACATGTTAATCTTTATTTGGAGGTGTAATTCACATGCAAAACGGAACAGTAAAATGGTTCAACGCTGATAAAGGCTTCGGTTTCATCGAAGTTGAAGGCGGAGAAGATGTATTCGTACACTTCAGCGCTATTACAGGCGAAGGCTTCAAAACGCTGGACGAAGGTCAACGCGTGCAATTTAAAATTGTACAAGGAAACCGTGGTCCTCAAGCAGAAGAAGTTGTAAAACTGTAATTAAAGCATAGCTGCCTTTAACATGTTATAATGATAAAGGCAGCTTCTTTTTTTTGATTTATAGATGAAGTTGGCCCAACCGTTGTCGAGGCAGAAGTTCGGCGGATGTTACACTTCCGCTAAGCAGTGGCTTTTGTGAAATAACGTCAGTAAGATGTGTTTCCATAACAAAGGGGGTAGAAGTCATGTATAATCGCAAAAAACCGTTGGAAGAAATTCCACAAGCAGATGCAGCAATCTGGGAATGTACGAGTGATACGTGCAAAGGATGGATGCGGGACAATTTTGCGTTTGATAGCGTGCCTACTTGTCCAATATGTGCTTCTGAGATGGTTAGCACGACTAGGATGCTGCCATTGCTTGAGAATTCGAATAGTAACCTGAAAACGATGTCTAAAGGAAATCGGATTTAATATAGCTTACCCGCCTCTCGCGAGGTGTTTTTTTTTAGATAAAGTGAACATCCGATACAGAGGTATGGGATTAAATATGAACTTCCTGGCATTCGTTTAAGGCGGATGCCTTTTTTGTTGCAAGAAAAAAGAACCTCTTCGTGTTCCGCGAGCGAACATGAAGAGGTTTTTGCCGATTGCCAATATAATTGCAACAGCTTGCTGTTATGGAGATCTAAATGAATAAGAACGGAAGAAGGAATAGTGTAGCGATCAGGGCAACATCGTAACCGGCGCCATACCCGTAACCGCCATACCCGCCGTATCCACCACCGTATCCGCCGCCGTAAGGGTAGCCGCCATAGGCTGAAGATTTGGCTTTTCTTCCTGATGTTAATTTCTTTTTAGCTACTCTGCGCAGTTGTTGCTTGGACTGGACAGAAGACAGGCGCGGACCTTGAAAGCATTCATTCAAGTACACCTTTCCATCCTGGCAACCTCCAAGTGTACCATACATATGCGTGCCGTCTTTCATGACAACACAGACAGGGCGTCCCACATGCGGTGACACGGTTTCTTCACATACCGGATGAATTCTGTGCATGCATATCCCCCTCGTAATTGCGGTTTGCCGCTTGAAATCAACGGTTTGTATATCATAGTAGAAAGAGAGCCAATTGGTATGGACGAGTACCCGGTTATCTCCATAGTCAGGAGCCGTTTTTCGGTTTGTTCCATAGACTGGAGATAGGGGAAAGGAGGGGAAATCATGGATTATCATGATTTGCTTGCTCGTTTGGGGGAAGGAAGTGCTCATCCTGGCGGATTCTCGGCAACACTGCAGTTGCTTGATACGTTATCGATTCCGACAGGGGTTCATGTTCTGGAGATTGGGTGTGGCACAGGAAGAACAGCATGTCATCTCGCCAAGCAAGGCTATCGTGTAACTGCAATTGATCTACATCGTCACATGTTGGATAAAGCGGTAAGGCGAGCTCGCAAAGAGCGGGTTGATGTGCGTTTTATTCAAGCTGATGTAGCTGGACTGCCTCTGCCAGATAACCATGTGGACGTGGTGTTTATCGAATCGGTCACCATCTTTACTCCGTGGCGTAAGGCGTTGTCCGAGTATATGAGAGTGCTGAAGCCCGGAGGGTTGCTTGTAGACCGCGAGATGGTTTTGTCGGGAAGGAAAACGGATCTAATGAGCCGCAGGATGAAGCGATTTTATGGGATTAAGACACTGGCCACAGTGGCGGCCTGGAAGAAACGTCTAAGGGCATGCGGATTTTCTCAAGTTGAAGTCAAAGAGCAATCGCGGACCATGGGTAAGTGGGGTGTCGATCATGACCCTTTGCGTGAGATGGATATGAACTGGCTGGAGGATGAAAATGTACAGCGGATGAGTCGCACCAATGATCGGTTGCTTCTAAAATACGGAAAAAGGCTGGGATATGCCGTATTTACCGCGAAGGTTCCTGCTGAGGTCGGACCCGAATGAAAAAGGGGTAACTCGCATTATTTATGATGTGAGTTGCCCCTTTCGATTATGGTTATGGTGACCGGACAGCCTCGTACCAAGTGAACCAGCCGCAACCGAGTTTACAAGTTACAACATGTCGTTATCAATGATACGCCAGTGATGTTTGAGCAACGCTTCAAGCTGAGGTTTGTCCTTGGCACGAAACGCGCTTAGAATCTGCCGGTGCTCTTCGTTGACTTCGTGTAGCACCTCGGATAATTTTGGCTTGTTATCACTGACATAAGACTGGCGAATAAAGCTGTTCTTCAGCGTGTTTAACATTTCAATAACGGTGGTGTTGCCACAGCGCTGGATGTAAAGATTGTGGAACAGATACTGATTCTTGCTGTAAGCGGCGAGATCAAGTTGGTTAATATCTTCGTCCATGCGGGCGATCAGGGCTTCCATTTCTATAAGTTCGGAGGGTTTAAGATGATCCGCTGCGAGCGTGGCAGCCAGTGCCTCCAGCACACCAATCGCTTGCGAGAATTCAAGCTTTTTGCTTGTGTCAAAAGGAGCAACAATAAATCCCCTGCGTGGGATATACTGCAACAGATTGTCAGAGGTCAACTGAAATAAAGCTTCCCGGGTAGGAGTGCGGCTAATGTCCAGTTTTTTGCAAATTTCGGCCTCGTTAATCTTCTGGTTGGGAAGAAGCGTCCCGTTTTGGATCTTCTGGGCGATGTAATCATAGACGTGATCTTTCAAGGAACGGTATTTAGGTACTTCCATACCAAGTTCTCCCTTCTATATGTATGTAATAGTGAATGGTTATAAAGCTATACAGGCCGCGCCGTTCGGGGTGTTTCAAGTTTTTATCATCTTACCATCGAGGGAGGAGTTGGGCAAGCAAAGTTCGGGCTCTGTGTGCTGTATAGTGTATAAAATCGAGCGTACATTTTTTGGATTTATAGTATAAAAATGATTATAAAAGCGTTGTCAAGTATGGATGGGTTTGTTAAAATCATTGGTATAAAGTTCATATATTATATTATGAATACTGTATACAAATGTATTGCTCAAACAAATCGCTATATTTCATGCGCCTTGTGTTGATTCATTTTTCAAAACGAATGTTAGTTGTGTCTGTTTTTCATAGGTATTCAAACTGGGCAACTGCGGAAAATGAGGAATCAAGTCGTAAACAAAGATCAGCTCGCATACACTGTTACTGTATTTTGTATACAATATTATGCGGAAGGTTGTGAAGGAATGCCGGATACCGATATGTTCATTCAATGGTCGGAAACGTACGCTGCGCCTAACTATCATCCACTTCCCATTGTTATTGAACGCGCAGAAGGGGTATGGGTGGAGGACCCTGAAGGCCGCCGATATATGGATATGTTAAGTGCGTACTCTGCACTGAATCATGGGCACAGACATCCTGTCATTATTCAAGCGTTGAAAGATCAAGCGGATAAGGTCACATTGACATCACGGGCGTTTCACAGCCATTCTGCAGCAATATTTTATCAAAGACTTTCTGCATTTACGGGTAAATCCAAAATATTAGCCATGAATACAGGGGCAGAAGCGGTGGAGACAGCGGTAAAAGCTGTGCGAAGATGGGCATATCGTTGCAAAGGAGTACCTGAGAACAAAGCTGAAATCATTGTATGCTCTGGCAACTTTCACGGCAGAACTCTGACGGTCACCTCTTTCTCCTCATCTGAGGAATATAAAAAAGACTTTGGACCTTTTACACCGGGATTTCGAATTATTCCATATGGAGATCTGGAGGCGTTACAACAAGCCATCACACCGAATACGGCCGGTTTTCTGGTTGAGCCAATTCAGGGTGAAGCGGGAATTATCATTCCTCCGGATGGATATCTGGCAGAAGCGTTTGCGATATGCAAACAGCAACGAGTCTTGACCATGGCGGATGAGATTCAAACCGGATTTGGAAGAACGGGACGTCGATTTGCTTCCGATTGGGAGCACGTCGAACCGGATATCTGGATTATGGGCAAAGCGCTCGGAGGTGGTGTGATGCCGATTTCTGCAATTGCCGCCGAAGCAGACATTCTGGATCTGTTCGAACCGGGTTCACATGGTTCTACGTTTGGAGGTAATCCGCTCGCTTGTGCCGTAGCGATTGCTGCTCTGGATGTTCTTGAAGGTGAGAAGCTAGCAGAGCGGTCAGAGCTTTTGGGGAATTATTTTATGAAACAACTTCAAGGTATTCAGAGTTCTGCGATCCATGAAATTCGGGGCAAAGGGTTATTCATCGGGGTTGAACTTTATAGTTCTGCAAGACCTTATTGCGAGCGTCTGATGTCTGCCGGTTTGCTCTGTAAGGAGACACACGACACAACGATTCGTTTTGCACCGCCGTTAACCATACAGGAATCAGAGATTGATTGGGCGATCGATATCATAAGAGACGTGCTTCGTGACCAATAAATCGTAAGAACTCCAACGAGCTATAGTTCGGCAACGATGATAAAGGAGCTGAAACTCATGAATAAAGAGGATGCTTTGGATGCAGGGGAGCGGGATATGCAACAGCTCTCTCGTAAACACACTTACCATACACCTACTAAACATAATGAAGTAGCGATTATTAAGGTCCCTTTTGGATTAGCTGGTGCGAGGAATGGAGCCGAACTGGGTCCAGATGAACTAATCACTGCCGGGTTGAAGCGTGAGATTGCAAGTTTAGGTCTCATCGTCTCCAAGGAAGCACGTGTGAATTGCCCTACGCAGCCAGCTGTTCCGGCTGGACGCAAGACGTTAAAGTATCTTAATGAGGTTCAGCAGGTGAGTCAGCACGTATGTCATGAAATATCAGCTGCTCTGGAAGAGGGGGCTTTTCCGCTCGTCCTTGGAGGAGACCATAGTGTAGCTATCGGGACTGTGGCTGGATTAACTGCACATTATAGTAATTTAGGTGTGATCTGGTTTGATGCTCATGCAGACCTGAATACAGAAGAACATAGCTTGACGGGCAATATGCATGGAATGAGTGTGGCAGCCTTCTTGGGTCAATCGGCTTTTAACTTATCGCAGATTAAAGGTGCAGGCTCTTTTGTAGATCCGTCCAATCTGGTATATATCGGGCTTCGTGATCTGGATGCCTATGAGAAAGAACAGATAAGGACTTTGGGTATTCGAGCTTTTACGATGCATGATATTGATCGGATGGGCATGAAGCAGGTTATTGAGCAGGCAATGGTTATTGCGGGAGATGAAACGGATGGTATTCATGTTAGCTTCGATATGGATTGCCTCGATCCGCGTGAAGCACCAGGAGTAGGGACGCCTGTTCCGGGTGGGTTGAGCTATCGGGAGGCGCATTTTGCGATGGAGTGTCTAGCTTCAAGTAATCAAGTGGTTTCCATGGAACTGGTTGAGGTGAACCCTCTGCTGGATCAGAACAGGCATACGGCAAGACTTGGCGTTGGACTGATTGCTTCCTTGTTGGGTAAGTCTATTCTATAGAAGAAAGAGAAAATGTTCAGAGGAAAAAGGTACGATTTGTTGAGATTATAAATTTATATATTGCAGGGGAGCTATGTTATCGATCGGTCGAACGTTGTGGCAGGTTGTAACGTGACTTCCCTGTTTCTGATAGGTTAGGGAGATTGTTTGTTCAGCCAGTGACCCGTTCTATTGTTACTCTGCTATTTTTTATAATGTCAGCCCTCTTGATCTAAGTACACCGCTGGATAGGAGTTGGATGCAATACATCCAATGTAGTATCTTAGAAACTGTTGTGCAAAATTCTATGAGAAGAGTATGGGCAGGTTTGCAGGTTTAATGAAAGTTATATTTATTTAAAATAAAGTCTTGCATTGTGATTTCATACATGGTATATTCTAGTTCCGGCCAAGAAAACACGGGTTACACGGTGCGGCAAGCGAATGAAATAAGCTTCGAAAGAAACTTAAAAAAAGAGCTTGCAAAGTTGGTTCGGACATGGTATTATATAAGAGTTGCTGAAACGAACTGGTTTCGGTAACGGGAACAAGTTTGATCTTTGAAAACTGAACAACGAGTGAGTAAAACATTCTGCTTGCAGAATGAACGTGAAGGTTTTGGTACACGCCATCCGGCTGTATGGAAACTGGAACAACAATGAGATTTTTAATCTCGTCAGATTCAAAATGAGCTTATCGCTCTTTTCAATACCCCGATGAGTTGCACAGCGTTTAACGACGCTGCGAAATTCATCTTTATTGGAGAGTTTGATCCTGGCTCAGGACGAACGCTGGCGGCATGCCTAATACATGCAAGTCGAGCGGAGTTGATGGAAAGCTTGCTTTCCTGATACTTAGCGGCGGACGGGTGAGTAACACGTAGGCAACCTGCCCTCAAGCTTGGGACAACTACCGGAAACGGTAGCTAATACCGAATACTTGTTTTCTTCGCCTGAAGAGAACTGGAAAGACGGAGCAATCTGTCACTTGGGGATGGGCCTGCGGCGCATTAGCTAGTTGGTGAGGTAACGGCTCACCAAGGCGACGATGCGTAGCCGACCTGAGAGGGTGATCGGCCACACTGGGACTGAGACACGGCCCAGACTCCTACGGGAGGCAGCAGTAGGGAATCTTCCGCAATGGGCGAAAGCCTGACGGAGCAATGCCGCGTGAGTGATGAAGGTTTTCGGATCGTAAAGCTCTGTTGCCAGGGAAGAACGCTTGGGAGAGTAACTGCTCTCAAGGTGACGGTACCTGAGAAGAAAGCCCCGGCTAACTACGTGCCAGCAGCCGCGGTAATACGTAGGGGGCAAGCGTTGTCCGGAATTATTGGGCGTAAAGCGCGCGCAGGCGGTCATGTAAGTCTGGTGTTTAATCCCGGGGCTCAACCCCGGATCGCACTGGAAACTGTGTGACTTGAGTGCAGAAGAGGAGAGTGGAATTCCACGTGTAGCGGTGAAATGCGTAGAGATGTGGAGGAACACCAGTGGCGAAGGCGACTCTCTGGGCTGTAACTGACGCTGAGGCGCGAAAGCGTGGGGAGCAAACAGGATTAGATACCCTGGTAGTCCACGCCGTAAACGATGAGTGCTAGGTGTTAGGGGTTTCGATACCCTTGGTGCCGAAGTTAACACATTAAGCACTCCGCCTGGGGAGTACGGTCGCAAGACTGAAACTCAAAGGAATTGACGGGGACCCGCACAAGCAGTGGAGTATGTGGTTTAATTCGAAGCAACGCGAAGAACCTTACCAGGTCTTGACATCCAACTAACGAAGCAGAGATGCATCAGGTGCCCTTCGGGGAAAGTTGAGACAGGTGGTGCATGGTTGTCGTCAGCTCGTGTCGTGAGATGTTGGGTTAAGTCCCGCAACGAGCGCAACCCTTATATTTAGTTGCCAGCACTTCGGGTGGGCACTCTAGATAGACTGCCGGTGACAAACCGGAGGAAGGTGGGGATGACGTCAAATCATCATGCCCCTTATGACCTGGGCTACACACGTACTACAATGGCCGGTACAACGGGCTGCGAAATCGCGAGATGGAGCTAATCCCAGCAAAGCCGGTCTCAGTTCGGATTGCAGGCTGCAACTCGCCTGCATGAAGTCGGAATTGCTAGTAATCGCGGATCAGCATGCCGCGGTGAATACGTTCCCGGGTCTTGTACACACCGCCCGTCACACCACGAGAGTTTATAACACCCGAAGTCGGTGGGGTAACCGCAAGGAGCCAGCCGCCGAAGGTGGGATAGATGATTGGGGTGAAGTCGTAACAAGGTAGCCGTATCGGAAGGTGCGGCTGGATCACCTCCTTTCTATGGAGAATCGTCTTCCAGAGCGAAGACATTCAAATATGCAGCTCAGCTGCAAACCACTCACTCGTTGCTCAGTTTTGAGAGCTCAAACTCTCAAAACTTCTCGTTTATTCGACCGACACATCTGTGAACGGCCCGAACCAAACAATTTGTTCTTTGAAAACTAGATATCGAAACGAAACAAACGCGAATTAGAACATTCCTTTTTAGCTGAACTTGTGTTCAACAAGTTTCAATAAAAACGGTAGATTGCACGTACGATGGTATCGGATGGGAGCGACTTTTGGCTTTGCGAAGCAAAACAAGGGAAGCGAGCAACCGAAACCGGAGAACGAGGTTAAGCTACTAAGAGCACACGGAGGATGCCTAGGCGCTAGGAGCCGATGAAGGACGTGGCGAACAACGAAACTGCCTCGGGGAGCTGTAAGCAAGCTTTGATCCGGGGATGTCCGAATGGGGAAACCCAGCTGGGGTAATATCCAGTTACTCATAACTGAATACATAGGTTATGTAGAGGCATACCAGGGGAACTGAAACATCTAAGTACCCTGAGGAAGAGAAAACAATAGTGATTCCGTCAGTAGCGGCGAGCGAACGCGGAGAAGCCCAAACCAAGGAGCTTGCTCTTTGGGGTTGTGGGACGTCTCACATGGAGTTACAAAGGAACCGATTAAGCGAAGAGGTCTGGAAAGGCCCGCCAAAGAAGGTAAAAGCCCTGTAATTGAAAGTCTGTTCCCTCCGAGACGGATCCCGAGTAGTGCGGGGCACGTGAAACCCCGTATGAATCCGGCAGGACCATCTGCCAAGGCTAAATACTTCCTAGCGACCGATAGTGAAGCAGTACCGTGAGGGAAAGGTGAAAAGCACCCCGGAAGGGGAGTGAAATAGAACCTGAAACCGTGTGCTTACAAAAAGTCAGAGCCCGTTTTAGGGGTGATGGCGTGCCTTTTGTAGAATGAACCGGCGAGTTACGTTCCCGTGCAAGGTTAAGGTGAAGAGCCGGAGCCGCAGCGAAAGCGAGTCTGAATAGGGCGAATGAGTACGTGGACGTAGACCCGAAACCGGGTGATCTACCCCTGTCCAGGGTGAAGGTGCGGTAACACGCACTGGAGGCCCGAACCCACGCATGTTGAAAAATGCGGGGATGAGGTGGGGGTAGCGGAGAAATTCCAATCGAACTCGGAGATAGCTGGTTCTCCCCGAAATAGCTTTAGGGCTAGCCTCGGAAAACAGAGTCGTGGAGGTAGAGCACTGATTGGGTGCGGGGCCCGCAAGGGTTACCAAGCTCAGTCAAACTCCGAATGCCATAGACTTACTTCCGGGAGTCAGACAATGAGTGCTAAGATCCATTGTCAAAAGGGAAACAGCCCAGACCATCAGCTAAGGTCCCCAAGTGTGTGTTAAGTGGGAAAGGATGTGGAGTTGCACAGACAACCAGGATGTTGGCTTAGAAGCAGCCACCATTGAAAGAGTGCGTAATAGCTCACTGGTCGAGTGACTCTGCGCCGAAAATGTAACGGGGCTAAACACACCACCGAAGCTATGGCTTGATGCTTTGCATCAGGGGTAGGGGAGCGTTGTATGTACGTTGAAGGTGTACCGTAAGGAGCGCTGGAGAGCATACAAGTGAGAATGCCGGTATGAGTAACGAAAAGATCAGTGAGAATCTGATCCGCCGAAAGCCTAAGGGTTCCTGAGGAAGGCTCGTCCGCTCAGGGTAAGTCGGGACCTAAGGCGAGGCCGAAAGGCGTAGTCGAAGGACAACAGGTCGAAATTCCTGTACCACCGTAAATCGTTACGAGCGATGGGGGGACGCAGTAGGGTAGTGACGCAGGCTGATGGATGCCTGTCCAAGCAGTAAGGCTGATGTGTAGGCAAATCCGCACATCGTAAGGCTGAGCTGTGATGGGGAGTGAAAATTACAGTAGCGAAGGTCATGATCTCACACTGCCAAGAAAAGCCTCTAGCCAGATGAAGGTGCCCGTACCGCAAACCGACACAGGTAGGCGAGAAGAGAATTCTAAGGCGCGCGGAAGAACTCTCGTTAAGGAACTCGGCAAAATGACCCCGTAACTTCGGGAGAAGGGGTGCCCCGGTAGTGTGAATAGCACGAGGGGGCCGCAGTGAAAAGGCCCAAGCGACTGTTTAGCAAAAACACAGGTCTGTGCGAAGCCGTAAGGCGAAGTATACGGGCTGACGCCTGCCCGGTGCTGGAAGGTTAAGGGGAGTGGTTAGGAGCAATCCGAAGCTGTGAACCGAAGCCCCAGTAAACGGCGGCCGTAACTATAACGGTCCTAAGGTAGCGAAATTCCTTGTCAGGTAAATTCTGACCCGCACGAATGGCGTAACGACTTGGGCGCTGTCTCAACGAGAGATCCGGTGAAATTTTAATACCTGTGAAGATGCAGGTTACCCGCGACAAGACGGAAAGACCCCATGGAGCTTTACTGCAGCTTGATATTGAATTTGGGTACGATCTGTACAGGATAGGTGGGAGCCTTTGAAGCGTGAGCGCCAGCTTGCGTGGAGGCACCGTTGGGATACCACCCTGATCGTATCTAGGTTCTAACCTGGTGCCCTTAGCGGGTACGGGGACAGTGTCAGGTGGGCAGTTTGACTGGGGCGGTCGCCTCCTAAAGAGTAACGGAGGCGCCCAAAGGTTCCCTCAGAATGGTTGGAAATCATTCGAAGAGTGCAAAGGCATAAGGGAGCTTGACTGCGAGACCTACAAGTCGAGCAGGGACGAAAGTCGGGCTTAGTGATCCGGTGGTACCGCATGGAAGGGCCATCGCTCAACGGATAAAAGCTACCCTGGGGATAACAGGCTTATCTCCCCCAAGAGTCCACATCGACGGGGAGGTTTGGCACCTCGATGTCGGCTCATCGCATCCTGGGGCTGAAGTAGGTCCCAAGGGTTGGGCTGTTCGCCCATTAAAGCGGTACGCGAGCTGGGTTCAGAACGTCGTGAGACAGTTCGGTCCCTATCTGTCGTGGGCGTAGGAAATTTGAGAGGAGCTGTCCTTAGTACGAGAGGACCGGGATGGACGTACCGCTGGTGTACCAGTTGTTCCGCCAGGAGCACCGCTGGGTAGCTATGTACGGACGGGATAAGCGCTGAAAGCATCTAAGCGTGAAGCCCCCCTCAAGATGAGATTTCCCAGTATGTAAGACCCCTTGAAGACGACGAGGTAGATAGGCTGGGGGTGGAAGTGCAGCAATGCATGGAGCTGACCAGTACTAATCGGTCGAGGGCTTATCCAATAGCAAGTTTTAAATCGCGTACGTTTCGTTTCGAATCTAGTTTTCAGAGAACAACACTCTGAATGAATGGAAGAAGCATTGCTTCGACCAATCGCGTTTGGTGGCGATGGCGGAGGGGTTCCACACGTACCCATCCCGAACACGACCGTTAAGCCCTCTAGCGCCGATGGTACTTGGACCGCAGGGTCCTGGGAGAGTAGGACGCCGCCAAGCGATTCCCTTTGGGGTATTTTTTTTGCCCCCTTGGTAGGAAGTAGGATGAACATATGTGGGCCTTTAGCTCAGTTGGTTAGAGCGCACCTCTGATAAGGGTGAGGCCGGTGGTTCGAGTCCACCAAGGCCCATAGTAACTTCATAAGAAATACATGAATGGGGCCATAGCTCAGCTGGGAGAGCGCCTGCCTTGCAAGCAGGAGGTCAGCGGTTCGATCCCGCTTGGCTCCACCATTCCCTGATAGCTCAGTTGGTAGAGCACTCGACTGTTAATCGAGTTGTCACAGGTTCGAGTCCTGTTCGGGGAGCCATGGAGAGGTGTCCGAGCTGGCCGAAGGAGCACGATTGGAAATCGTGTAGGCGTCACAAGCGTCTCGAGGGTTCGAATCCCTCTCTCTCCGCCATAATACTTTTTTAGCAAGGCCCGTTGGTCAAGGGGTTAAGACACCTCCCTTTCACGGAGGTAACAGGGGTTCGAATCCCCTACGGGTCATAGCAATATCTATTGCTTCAACAAGGGATGAGAATCCCAAAGGTTCGTCGGAGGATCAACATCGTTAGTAACTGCTTCGCAGTCTCGAACGAAGTGAGAGTATCCCCTACGGGTCATAGCAATACCTATGGAGGCTTAGCTCAGCTGGGAGAGCATCTGCCTTACAAGCAGAGGGTCGGGGGTTCGATCCCCTCAGCCTCCACCATATATTTTTCTAATGACGCGGGGTGGAGCAGCCCGGTAGCTCGTCGGGCTCATAACCCGAAGGCCGCAGGTTCAAATCCTGCCCCCGCAATTGTAGCTTTCTTAACCGAAAGTGATCTGGAACCGTGGTGTAGTTGGCCTAACATGCCTGCCTGTCACGCAGGAGATCGCGGGTTCGAATCCCGTCGGTTCCGCCATCTTTACCAGCTTCAGGGATGAGAATCCGTTTGTGGGTTCGTCGGAGCATTTACTTCGAGAGCATCTGCTTCGCAGTCTCGAACGAAGTGAGAGTATCCCGTCGGTTCCGCCATTTTAATACTTTACACCGTGCCGGTGTAGCTCAACTGGTAGAGCAACTGACTTGTAATCAGTAGGTTGGGGGTTCAAGTCCTCTCGCCGGCACCATTTTAGTATTTTGCAATCAGAGGCTAATTAAGTGTATAATATAAGCTCTGATGGTAATACTTAAATACTCATGCAATATTGTTTACCCTTTATGGCGATCGTGGCGAAGTGGTTAACGCACCGGTTTGTGGATCCGGCACTCGGGGGTTCAATTCCCCTCGATCGCCCCATAGTTTTCTTTATTGGGGATTAGCCAAGCGGTAAGGCAACGGACTTTGACTCCGTCATGCATAGGTTCAAATCCTATATCCCCAGCCATTTACTATGAGTCATTAGCTCAGTTGGTAGAGCACCTGACTTTTAATCAGGGTGTCGAAGGTTCGAATCCTTCATGACTCACTTTCATATTTTGCGGTCGTGGCGGAATTGGCAGACGCGCACGGTTCAGGTCCGTGTGGGCTAACCCCCCGTGGAGGTTCGAGTCCTCTCGACCGCACCATATTATTTTGCGGAAGTGGCTCAGCGGTAGAGCATCGCCTTGCCAAGGCGAGGGTCGCGGGTTCGATTCCCGTCTTCCGCTCCAATATTTGCGCCCTTAGCTCAGCTGGATAGAGCGTTTGACTACGAATCAAAAGGCCGGGAGTTCGAATCTCTCAGGGCGCGCCATTATTTCCTTATATATCGGGATGTAGCTCAGCTTGGTAGAGCACCTGGTTTGGGACCAGGGGGTCGCATGTTCAAATCGTGTCATCCCGATTTTTTTGTTTATGCGGGTGTAGTTCAATGGTAGAACTTTAGCCTTCCAAGCTAATAGCGTGGGTTCGATTCCCATCACCCGCTTAATGAATTAGTAATAAAAGCCCTGCAGATGCGGGCTTTTTTTGTTTTATATTGACCTAAGTGTTAGCTCTGTTTGGTTACACAAAAGGCTCCTTTTCTGTTTTGGCAGATAGGAGCTTTTTGTCTATAATCGACTATTTGAATATGATTTAAAATTACAACTTCCTGTATTAGTATCTTTCCAAGATGGTCTGAGTCTTCAAGCCATCCGCAGGGATTAACCAGTTCTTATTCTGAAGCAGTTGCAGCAATTGGCTACGTAGACCGGAAACGGCTGCTGAGTCGTCTGTTTTGAATGAAACCTCGACGAGATTCTCCGTACCTGTTCCTGCTGCGTCGCGGATTGGCCATACTTCAAGGGTAAGCTCCTGACTGTTCCATGTGCCTGTATAACGTTGGAAGGTAATTGGGCCATAGGCACGGGCCTGTGTGAGCTGTTGTTTGCCCCAGTTGGAGGCAGACCAGTTTTTTAATTTACCTGGGAGCTTGTCCAGTAGCAGGTTCAAGGCATCTTTTTCGGAAGGCAACTGCGTGCCAGTTGTTTTGGTGTCTACTTTTTTCGTGTTAGAGAAGCTCAGTGTTTGTTTACCATATCCCCAATCAATTTCAGCCTCGTAGTTATCATCAGATGAATCGAAGCCTTCCTGATTTGCAAGTGTCAGTGCTGCATGGATGTCCCCATTAATGACAGGGTAACGCTTTTTGTAGGTTAACTCGAAGTTGTTTTTATCATCCTTTTTGCGGAAACGGACGTTCCAACCTTGGGCATCCAATCCGAGAGCATTGGTGTCAAAGTACTCCACATTGATATTGCGTGGTGTAGCGTTCAGCCCTAGCGTCTGGATGACCTCACTGCGTGGTGTTCCATTCGTGTTTAACACAAGCTCCGGCTTGGCGAGGAATTTCACCTCATATGCGGGAACGGCGTTGGCAGCGGCTGAAGCCGGCGGTGTATCCAGAAATGTCAGTCCACTTCCCAGGGTGACGATGCTCAGCATCAACGAGGCGGTTACTTTTTTCCATTTTTTCAAAACCAATCACTCTCCTAATCTGGATTAACGTACAGACCCCACTTTAACGTCCGAGAATGTGAGCGCGATTAACGGGAAGCTCAAGTTACGTTAACCCTGCATAGAATTCATGAATGGCAAGCGATAGTTTATATCGGTTCACCCGATAGGCTGATGCATCACAGGTGGCGTAATCATGACCTCTCGCAGCACTTCGATGAACCGATTGACCTGAACTGAAGGGTGACGATCCCTATTGTGTACGGTGTAGATATGACGTGGTGCCTGCTCTCCCGGAATGGGAAGCACCTGAATGATGCCTTGCCGCTCCTCCCACTGTACAGCCATGCGCGACATAAACGAGATATGACCGCCGAGTAGAACGAGCTGTTTGATGGCTTCTAGAGAGTCCATCTCTACGGTGCTCCGTAACCGGATATCATGCTGTGCAAGCCATTGATTGGTCAGCCTTCGCGTACTGGACTCATCGCCGTGTAAAGCAAAAGGCACCTGCGCGATATCTTCAGGCTTTAACGATTCTTTCTGGGCCAGTCCATGCTGTGGTGAGCAAATGAGCACAAGGTCGTCTTTACACAGCGTTTCGGCGTGTAACACCGGGCCTACAAATGGCTCGGATGAGATAATGCCCAGATCAAGTTGATGCCGGATTACCTTCTCCCGGATGACAGGAGCGGGTTTGACGGACAACACAATTTGAATGCCAGGAAACTCCTGAGAAAACGTATGAAGCATCGCGGGTAGCAGATAGGTAGCTGGGACATAACTTGCTCCAATATGGAGCGTGCCCCGGTACAGGCTATCATATTCTTTGACGACACGGCGAGCCTCATGGGTCAAGGCATTGATTTTGACACTATAATGAAGCAATGCTTGTCCAGCTTCGGTTAGAAATGTTTTTCCACTGCGAGATTCGAATAAACGCACCCCCATCTCTTCCTCCAGCGATTTCATATGAAAGGTAACGGTTGGCTGCTTGATGCCCAGTACTTCGGCCACACTTGTCATATGATGATGCTTGTCGATCAGCTCGACAATTTGCAATTTGATCAGATTCAAGCTCTCCACACTCCTTCGTTTCTAAAACTACCCGGTCAATCCGGATGACCTCATCCTTTGGATGAAGGATCATATCATGCCTATCTATAGATTTAATCTATGAAGATCAACAGAATTCATCTAAAAAGTTAATTCTCATTTTACAAACATAACAAACAACTCTCGAAGGCGGGCGTTAGACTGAGAACAGTACAAGAGCAGTATAAAGGGGATAAGCTCAAACAGAGCAACATAAACGAGATAAGCTAAAACCAAAAGCAACAGAAGAAATCGAAATAACAGAGAAACACAATAACAGATTAAAACAAGAGAGTAGTCCAAGGGATGCGCAAAAAAAGTTTAGTAAAGAGGACAGGCAGGGGTGCTTATGAAACTGGAGTTAACAGGAATTCAAAAATCATTTCATCAAACGCCTGCACTATTGCCCACCGATCTGACGCTTGAACACGGGAAATTCACCACCTTGCTTGGCCCTTCGGGCTGTGGCAAAACGACTTTGCTTCGTATGATCGCCGGGCTGGAACAGCCGGATGCGGGCGAGATTCGTGCGGATGGGGAGTACATCTACTCGGCGACAAAGCGGATCGATACACCGACACACAAGCGTAATCTGGGCATGGTGTTTCAGGATTTTGCATTATGGCCGCATATGACGGTATATGAAAATGTAGCTTTTGGGTTGAGAGCAGGCAAATACAAGTCTGATCTGCGGCAAAAAGTGAATGAAGCACTTGGCATGGTTCGCCTGCAAGGCATGGAGGAGCGGTATCCTCATCAGCTGTCGGGTGGACAGCAGCAGCGGGTTGCTTTTGCCAGAGCGGTAGCTGTGAAGCCGGGTGTCATTCTGTTTGATGAGCCACTCAGTGCACTAGATGCAGTGCTTCGGGAAGAGATGCGCATTGAGATGATGTCACTAGTACGCGATATGGGACTGACTGCGCTGTATGTGACGCATGATCAGATTGAGGCCATGTCGATGTCGGATGAAATCGTGGTGATGCAGAAGGGGGAGATTTTGCAAAAAGGTACCCCGGAAACGATCTACTCCGCGCCAAGTGACCCGTATGTCGCTTCGTTTATCGGAAAGTCCAACTGGCTCACGCCGAATGAATCTATGGTTCGTCCGGAACATGTCACCTGGAACAAAACAAGCCACGATGATCTGGGTTACCCCGGAATCATCCTCAGCGTCAGCTATGTGGGAGAACGCTACGAGGTGCGTGTGCAGATGGAAGGACTGGGCATGTGGACGGCATATGCGAATCACAGATTACGCGTTGGAGAGAAAGTGCAGCTCTATGTATCACCAGAACGAATCTGCCGGATGCAGGATCAGCAGCAACAGGATAGCCATTATGGGATGGATACACACCATGTGAATCCGAATCCGGGTGGGAAACAACAGAGAGAAATCATTGCCGCCGCCAACTAGAGGGTATCGCCAAAGTGAACCAAGTGCTAAGTGATACGTTCAAGTGCAGATATAAGTGATAAGAAAATAGAACAGAAGATATAGAAAATAGAACAAACAGTAGTGGCTTTTCTAATACGAATCTAAGGGAGATGGCATAAACATGTTCGGTAAGCAAACACGTAAAAAGAGTGCAACGCTTTTATTAACAGCAGTGATGAGTCTAAGTTTATTTGGATGCAGCACGGGGAACACAACAACTGGAAACGCAACACAGCCCGCAGGGGAAGGAAATGCAGCAGCGGCAGCGGAAGCGCCGAACAAAACAGCAGGCGGCAAACTGGTATTGTACAGTGCAGGGCCACAGAAGCTGGCAGACAATATCGTGAGTGGATTTACAGCGAAGACAGGCATTGAAGTGGAGATGTTCCAAGGCACGACAGGCAAAATTCTGGCTCGTATGGAGGCAGAGAAAGCGAATCCGGTTGCAGACGTGGTTATTCTGGCATCGTTGCCTTCGGCACAAGCGTTGAAGGCGGATGGACTCACCCTGCCTTACCCGGAAGCGGCTAATGCGGACAAGCTGAACAAGGATTGGTCGGATGCAGAAGGTAACTATTTTAGCAGCAGTGCATCGGCACTGGGGATCGTGTATAACAGCAAACTGGTGACTACACCGCCGAAGAGCTGGGCTGACCTGGCAACACCGACATGGAAGGATGCCGTGAACATTCCTGATCCAACCTTGTCCGGCTCTGCACTTGATTTTATCACGGGTTACTTGAGTGCCAATGGGGAAAAAGGATGGGATCTGCTGAACGCCTATAAAGCAAATGGTGTAGCGATGGCAGGAGCGAACCAGGAAGCTCTTGACCCGGTAATTACGGGTGCGAAAAGCATTGTGGCAGCAGGCGTCGACTACATGGCCTATTCTGCCAAAGCCAAAGGAGAACCACTGGATATCGTTTACCCTGAAGAGGGTACCGTGATTAGCCCAAGACCGGCGGCCATTCTGAAATCCAGCCCTAACGTAGAGAATGCCAAAGCATTTATCGACTATCTGTTGTCGGATGAAACACAGAAGCTGGTTACAGATGCTTACCTGATTCCAGGACGTGAAGATATCGAAGCAACCAACCGTGCCAATGTGAAGGATATTCCGCAACTGAAAGTGGATTGGAACTGGATGAGCGAGCATGGTGATGAAACCGCAGCACGTTTTTCCGAAACTTTTAAATAAGTGAACGCATGAGTGCTATGGATAAGCTGGCTAATGAGATTTTTTAAAGAACGGAGAGGACAGAAAAAACCTGGAGAAGCGAAGCGTTCGCCTTTATCACCGGATTTTCCCTTTAATAAAGGGAATCAAAAAATCTGGGGATAACAGCGATTGGAAGGTTATTCTGTCATCGGAGTGTGAGTAAAAATTATCTTTATTCAGCTTATGGAAGAACAAATACAGAAACGGTAGACAACAGGAGAGGCTGCTGTCTTAACGTGGAAAGTCATGTGAGGTGAGCGTAGTGAAACCTGTTGTAACAGATAACAACCGTATTTTTCGGAGAGTGGGCGTGGTGTTGGCCCTCTTTCTGCTGACAATCAGCATTGGCATGCCGCTTTTGCTGATCTTCTGGCAAAGTGTGTACCCGAACGGGCAGTGGGACTGGATGGCTCCGATTCGTACAATTACCGGGCATCATCTATCCGGTGTGTTGCTGAATTCCGTGTGGCTGGGCATCTGCGTGGTGGCGATGACAACGCTACTGGCGTTACCACTCGCTTGGATGATGTCCAAGACCCGGATGGGAGAGCATCGCTGGGTGGATGTCATCCTGATGATTCCGTTCATGACCCCGCCGTATATCGGCTCGATGGGATGGATTCTGTTTATGCAAAAAGGGGGATACCTTCAGCAATGGGTGCCCTCCTCTGCGAACTGGACAGAGCTGTTCTTCAGTTTCTGGGGCATGGTGATGATCATGAGTCTGCACTTGTTCCCCTTCCTCTATTTGTTGCTGCGGGATGCACTGATTCGTATCGGCGGCAATTTGGAAGAAGCGGGAGCCGTACATGGTGCACGTGCGGGATACCGATTCAGACGTATTATTTTACCCTTGTTGCTGTCGTCTTACGGGATGGGAATCATGCTGGTTTTCGTCAAAACGATTGCGGAGTTCGGTACACCCGCGACCTTCGGGCGCAAAATCGGTTATTATGTGATGACTTCCGAGATTCACAAATATATCTCCAGCTGGCCGATTGACTTCGGTAAGGCGACTTCACTGGCATCGGTGCTGCTGTCCGTCTGTCTGGTGATGTGGTACATGCAGTCGGCGATCAGCCGAAAATTCACATATCGTCTCGTGGGTGGTAAAGGACAACGCTCGAAGCGCTACTCCTTGCGGGGCTGGGCGGGGTGGTTATGCGGTGCATATCTGGCGATATTGTTGATACTGTCGATCGGCATTCCGTACTTTTCGATTATTGCAGCGTCCACGATGAAGCTGCGCGGAGCAGGTCTGGCTCTGGATAATCTGACACTGGAGCACTACCGGGAGCTATTATCCTGGGGCTCGGTGAGCATGAAAGCGATCGGAAACAGTCTGGGATTATCGCTGGCAGCTTCTACGGTGGCAGTGATCATTGGCACGGGATTTGCGCTAGCGATTGGCAAGTCGTCTTCATTTATGCAACGGGTCATCGACCTATTCAGTCTACTGCCAAACACCGTGCCAGGCATTGTTATGGTGGTCGGTCTAATTCTGTTCTGGAACTCCCCGTGGATGCCCGTGACGTTATACAACACATACGGTATGGTGGTGCTCACCTATGTTGTGCTGTTCCTGCCGTACACCGTGCAATATGTAAAATCAAGTTTTACCCAGATTGACGGCACGTTGTTTCAGGCGGGGCAGGTGTTCGGAGGCAAGCCACTGTACATTCTGCGGCGCATCCTTGTTCCGCTGATCCTGCCCGGCATGCTGGCAGGCTGGATGATGACCTTTACGATCGCAACGAGGGAACTGGTCGGCTCGCTGCTTATTCTTCCGCCGTCGATGCAGACGTCGGCGACGTATATTTTTGCACAGTTTGAACAGGGTCAGGTATCGCTCGGGATGGCAATGGCTGTAGTAACCGTTGGGATGACGGTGCTGATGTTGCTGGGGATCGAGATGCTGAATTCAAAGAGAAAGTGGAATGCTTCATGATCAAACTGAACGTATGGGGCGGTGCGGGCGAGCACGGACGTTCCGCCTATTTGCTTAGTGGAAGCCGTTATCGACTGTTGTTGGATTGTGGTGTGAAAAAAGAAGGAAAAGGCGAATATCCGCTCATCGAACCGGAGGTTGTGCCACAACTGGATGCCGTTTTATTATCCCATGCCCATGAGGATCACTCCGTTGCCATCCCGCTGCTCTACAAGCTGGGGTATACGGGGGAAGTGTGGACAACACACGAGACAAAAGAGCAGTTAACAACTTATTTTCGATCTTGGCGTAACAGTATGGAACGTGCGGGTCAATCCTTACCCTATGATGAAGCAGATGAAAACCGGATTCGCTATCGATTTTTAGAGGATGAGGCTGAGCGTGAGTACTGGTTTGAATTGTTACCTGGTGTATCAGTCATGTGGGGGCGCAGTGGACATTTGGCTGGATCAGTCTGGTTCGGGCTGGAGATGGAAGACAAGCGAATACTGTACTCTGGCGATTACACGTTGGAGTCTATGCTACTACAGGCAGATGATGTAGCTGACGGATTCAGGCAGGCTGATCTGAAGAGGCAAAGACTGAACGAGGTCATGCCCGTTGCTTCTGTAGTAGGTGGAGCGCAACGATTATCTTTGTCCAGCAAAGCATCCGTTACGAGTAGCAGGCAAGCCGTGAAGTACGCTCCTTTGGAAGCGCAAATGCAGGTGGCGGCACACAAATACCCACACAAAGACCAGTACAACGATCAACAAAAAGATCAACAGAAAGATCAACATATAGACCGAAAAGCAGACGAGCATAAGCTACCTATCCTCAGGCTGGATTTGGCTATTATCGATGCGGCCTATGGAACAGATCGTGATATACAGGCAGACAAGTTGCAACAGCTGGAAAGTGTTATTCAGAATGCTCTTCATCAAGGCGGAAAGGTTCTCTTGCCTATGCCTGCGGTTGGCCGAGGACAGGAACTGATCTTGTGGGCACAACAACGTTTTGCAGGTGTACCGTTGATTGTGGAGCAGAAGCTTGTAGAGGGCATGAAGCAGTTGCACCGTGCATCTTTTTGGCTTAGAGAGCGGGAAGGTGAGGTCACGGAAAGGGTGCCTGCTCATAGGATTGCAACATTTCTGAGCGGAGAAGGCTGGGAAAGAGTGAGTACGTCTGAAGAACGGACAAATTTGCTTGAAAAATTTGAAGCTTCGCTCTGGTTCATTCCGGATGGCATGATGCAGTCTTCACTCGCACGCTGGTATTACGGAATGTGGGCACCCGAGATGCAAAATCTGATTTTGCTCACGGGACATACTTCTGCCGGTACATTCTCACATCAATTGCTCGACAATCCGGAGCAATACGGCACATGCAGGGTGGAAAAGGTCCGATACAAGGTTCATCAAGGATGGAATGATGTGGAGCGGATGTTGAACCGGGTCTCTGCACGGCACAACGTGCTGGTTCATACCGATATTGCAGAGACTGAGCGGCTAAGACAGGGATTGCTCGTTGGACAATCTCGATCGGGTACGGATATTGACCTGTTATCTCCAGGGGATGAGTTAATCTTTTGAAGGAGAGCTTAACGATCACCTCAGTTTTGATTTCGAAAAGGATACGGACAAAGAATAGCTTGAACAGCCAAAAAGGCACCTTGTGTGCCTTTTTTGTCATATGGCTAATCCATTCATTTTTCAATTTCCTGGGGATGTGTCTGTTCTAAGGGGTATAGCCTGCTCTATTTATTGAACCTGAATATTACCTGATCGAGTTATCACGTGTACTTGATGTGTTCCCTGACCTGTAACCCCTTGTGATATATGTTTATTTTCGTTCATCTGCTGCCATTCAAGAGCAAAAGAACGCCTTCCGCTACGGGACTCGAGTGTCCAACTTACATCAGGTACAGGCTCCGCGATCCTTAGCGATATCTTACCACTGGTGGAGGCAAGGCGAATATCTGAAACAATACGGTCAGCGGTCAGTTCAATGGAGCCGCTAGTTCCATCCACTATCAGACTATTCTGAGGCCGAATAATGTTTACGGTTCCGGACGAACTGTTGATCTGCACGCTCCCCTCATAATGTAGAGGGATTTTGACGACCATGACGGGCTTGTTGGCCAAGTTAAAGATGCGGAACAGATGATTATTGGCTGCGATTCGAATGTGTTGTTGGCTTCGTTCTATTGTGAAAGCAGGTTTACGATCGGGAGCAGTGCTTGACACTTCCAACGAATCAAGGCCGGATACGGTTTCTATGGTTACGGGAGTACTACCGTTATTAATAGAAATGACTTTAGCTGTACCAAGCGGCATGGTCTGATTGTCTTTAAAAGGGGCATGAGGCGGATTGCAGGATACCAGAATGAGAAGCATACAAAGCCATACAGGCCAAACTTTTTTCATTAAATCACCTCGTAATAAGAAATGGATTAGGAACAGGGTGTGTTCATTCATCGTACGAGATGACGTTACGTAAGGATCAAGTTATTTTTGCATAATGATTAGGAGTTGAAGCTAACGTTACGTCATTTTATATAATAGTTTCAAGTCAAAAAGGTCTTATTTTGCAAATAGAAGGAGGTGTGAACATGAAAACTGGAGATGTCCTCATATACAGTTGTGTTATCATCGGGGCAGGCATCGGACTAACCATGGATTATGTATTTCCAGGTGTATTAATCGGGTTGGGTGCTGGTTATCTTCTGAAATATGTGTGGTCTGGAGAACAGAAAAACAAAGATACCTGAGCGAATTGTACAGGATGCCTGGGAGGTGAATGAACGCTGTATATTCATATTAATGAACTTGCACGTAAGACGGATATTACTGTAAGAACACTGCGGTATTATGATTCAATCGGTCTTTTAAAGCCATCCTCTAAGACAGAGGGTGGTCACCGTTTGTATGTAGAGAACGATCTAAAGAAGCTTCAGCAGATTCAGTTTCTCAAAGATTTGGGTTATGCGCTCAAAGATATCCAGGAGATGTTATCGGATGCGTCTTGGAATTGGGAGCATTCTTTGCGTAGTCAGCTGGATTACATTGTAGAAGAGCAACAACGGCTGAAATCGATGGAGGTCTCGATCAGGGAGATGTTGCACAGCTTAGTGCTGGAGCAGGGAGATCAGCATGAAGCGATCGAAAAGCTGATTCAACTCTCCAAACCCAATGTGGCCAAGCGGCCTTCTTTAAGAGAGGAATTATTTAGTCATGATGAAATGAAGATGTGGCGGAAGTTACCGCGGATGCGTGCAAACGATCCCCATTCGCTGGAGTGGATTGCACTGCTTGGGCAGCTTAAGAGTTATATGCATGAACCGCCTACACATGAGAAAGTACAGAACATTATCAGGCGAATGATGGAGAAGCAACGAGAGGACTTTGCAGGGCAGGATGATTTTTTAAACAAACTATGGGAGGCGAGGAAATCGGCTGAAGTTTCCGAAGAGCTTGGCTTCTACCCCTTGGAGCCTGAACTTTTAGATTATATGGAGGCGGCCTATGGCATTTTTATAACCAACGAAGGTGGAACAGCTGAATGAATGCTGAAATGTTGCTCTATGTTGGAGGTCTCGCATTTCTGGATATGTTAAGCCCAACAATTCTGGGGATAACCGTCTATTTGATGGCGTTGGGGCAAAGACAATTCGGTTCGCGATTGGCTGTGTATTTGCTGACCGTTGCGGTATTATACTTTCTCCTTGGCTGTATACTCATGCTGGCGATGGAGTTTGTACAAGATTATTTGAGTTCCTTTTTCCATAACAAGATTGCAAGTTGGTCGATATTTATCATTGGTGCGTTGTTGTTTGTGGTGAGCTTCTGGATTAAACCCAATTCTCGAAAAAATAATCGAATCCATTCTTTACGCTCTACTGGTACTGTGGGAGTAGTCTTAATGGGGTCTACAACGTTTTTGCTGGAAGCAGGCACAGCCTTACCATATTTCGGTGCAATAGGTCTCATGACAAGTAAGGGGCTTTCATGGTTGGAATGGTTGCCGATACTAATCAGTTACAATATTTTGATGATTATGCCGTCTGTGCTGATCTATCTGCTGTACATTTGGATCGGGTCATTCATTCAATACCACGTGGAGAAGTTGCATCGTAAGTTGGTTGAACATTCTATGCTCTCGTGGGTTATGTGCATAGCTGGACTTATTCTTATTTTCAACGTACTCGATTATTTGTAGCGTTTCGTCTATGTAGTAGAAAGAACAGATATAAGAAATATGGAGTGCGAGATAAAAGAAGTATATGAGAGTGTAATTAAATTTCATAATATAATTGACTTGTAAAATTTTATGTCATATACTGATTGAAATATGGACAGGACGGGGCAGGTGGAGCATCCGGTCTAGGGAGGTTGGCATACGTATGGACACACGAGGAGATATCAGCAGTTACCCGATGTGGGCAAAGTACCGTTCTAAACGGGAGCACCTGGTGATTGGATTGATGTCTGGCACATCGCTGGATGGAACGGATGCAGCACTGGTACATATTCAAACCGATGAGAGCGGAGCAATGCAACGGCTTGATCTCATTGATTTTGTCTGTACGCCATATACGAATGAGCTCAGAGAGAGGTTGATTCGCTTATGTTCTCCCGAAACAGCTCGAGTAGATGAACTGACAACAGCCCATTTTGGTGTATCCGAATGGTACGCACAGAGTGTTCAGGAGCTACTGCAATCCGCTGGAGTCTCCAGCGGACAAGTCGATGTAATCAGCATGCATGGGCAGACAATCTGGCATGCACCTGTTCCTTCTGCGTTTCCAAGCCCGTCTGGTAACGGCAATCTGAAAGTAATCTCCACACTGCAGATTGGTGAATGTGCTGTAGTGAGTGAGCGAACGGGACTGCCGGTTATCGGCAATCTGCGTGCTCGGGATATGGCGGCAGGCGGGGAAGGTGCTCCGCTCACTCCCTATGCGGATGCATTAATGTTCCGTAGTGCTACGGAAGGACGTCTGGTGCAGAACATCGGCGGGATCGGCAATGTGACTGTTCTTCCGGCAGGATCATCCGAGGCGGAGGTTTCGGCTTTCGACACAGGCCCAGGGAATATGGTGATAGATGCACTGGTTCGTCATGCTACCGAAGGGAAACAGCATTACGATCCGAACGGGAGTATAGCAGCGAAGGGAACCATGCACCCCGAGCTGGTGGCCTACTGCTTGAATGATGAGTACTTCCGTCGCCAACCCCCCAAGAGTACCGGACGTGAAGTTTATGGTGCAGATTATGCCAAGCGACTTATGAAATTTGCGGCATTGCAGGATCTGTCACTGGAAGATCTGTTAGCCTCCGCAACTTGGCTTACAGCAGAAACAATTGTGCGGGCTGTTGAAGATTTTGTGTTGCCCAAGACATCAATCTCGGCAATGCTTACCTGCGGCGGTGGTACTTCTAATGACACTCTAATGAAGATGATTCGCCAAAGACTGCCTGAATCGATACGCTTGGAGCGTACAGCAGATTATGGTGTTCCGGATGATGCCAGGGAAGCGATGGGATTTGCACTGCTTGGACATGAGACCTTGATGGGCAGAACAAATACACTTCCTCATGTAACAGGTGCGGCACATGCCGTTATTTCAGGACATCTAACGCTATAGTGGCCATTGAATTGTAAGGTAAGCTGTTCTCCAATTAGACGTGGCAATAAATATAAGATAGAATGCTTGTACAAGATGACAGTACGGAAAGGAGGAGCGGATGGAAGGTATGAAAGGTGGACTTGTACGTTTACGCGCATTGCTGGATGATCTGACTCCGTCAGAACGAAAGATTGGAGCTTACATTCTGGAACATCCCCAGGAGACAGTGCAGTCGTCCGTTGCGCAACTGTCTGAACGAAGTGGAGGCAGTCCGGCCGCCATTATCCGTCTGTGCAAATCACTTGGTGTAACAGGGTTTCAGGAGCTTAAGCTCAAAATTGCCGGGGATTTACAGACCAATGAGCAGTATCAATATACGGAGATTCGTCCTCAGGACTCGATGGAGAGTATTATTCAGCATGTGTCTACAAACAATATTCAATCGATCAAGGACACGGTTCATATTTTGGAACCAAGGCTTGTAGAGCAGGCGGTGAACATGCTGAATGAAGCAAATCGCATTTTTTTCTACGGCGTGGGGGCGTCTAATCTGATCGCACTGGATGCACATTACAAGTTCATGCGGATTAACCGAACCAGCTTTTCGTTCGCCGATCCACATATGCAGATTTCATCTGCGACGACGTTGCGTGAGGACGATGTTGTGGTCTGTATCTCTTATTCAGGCGAGACCTCCAATGTCATTTCCTGCCTGAAGCATGCTCGTGAAGGTGGTGCAGGAACGATCAGTATTACCAAGTGGGGCAGTAACACGCTGAGCAGTCTTGCGGATGTTCCTCTTATGATTACGTCGATGGAGAGCGATATTCGCAGTGGAGCTACCTCTTCACGCATTGCACAGCTTAACGTCATTGATATTCTTTATTTGGCTATTGCCAGCCGGGATTATAATCAGTCGGTGCAGTATCTGGAGAAGAGCAGACAGGCTATTTTGGAACACAAGTGAGTCCTGGGCTAGAATGAATGGATAACAGCAGCATATTTCCTAAGGAAATCCCTTGCAATCACATGCATCAGGGGTTTTTTTGATGAGAAAGTACTAGGGTGTATCTTGAAACCCACTGAATCGCATCTTTTACCCCCCTTTGCCCCCCTGCTAGGTCACTTCCCCTAGACTGCCCCGGCAAGCCTGCGTGGAACTTCCTTGCTTGGAACGAAAATTCGGCAAAATCTGCTTTCTTCAGAGTTAGTAGACACGTCCTGATGTACATCGGGAAAAATAAAACAAGAGAAAGCCCGCCTGTCGGCAGGGCTTCTCTCACCATGTTATAACCTATATTAGCGCCCAGAAAGCACGCTTATAACCCTCAAAAGACTTGTTGTTTCTGCTTCTCGAATATAAGCACTTGCTCTTTATCGATGCTCCATTAGGCAGAAGGCAGGCAGGTGGCCAGGGGCCTGATGTGGGGTACCCGTCGCGATTAATCTGAGCCTTTAATGGCATGGCGAACAAAACCGTCCGAAAGCTCCAGTCTGCGCGCGGCTTCCGTTGCGTCAACATCAGCCATCAGCATGACGATGGCTGTTTTGACATGTCCATCGGCTGCGGTAAAGGCATGTTCGATTTCGTTTTCCTTCGCCCCGGTCGCAAGCTGGATCATTCGTTTCGCACGATGCACAAGCTTTTCATTTGATGGATTGAGATCCACCATGAAATTACGATATACCTTACCCAGACGGATCATTGCCGTGGTTGTCAGCATGTTCAAAATCATTTTCTGGGCGGTACCTGCTTTCATTCGGGTTGATCCCATCACCACTTCCGGCCCCATAACTGCTTCAATGCTTACATCTGATAGTGTGCTCATAGGTGTATCCGCATTGTTACTCAAACTTATCACTACAGCACCGATCTGACGAGCATATTTCATCGCCCCGAGAACATATGGGGTACGCCCACTGGCTGCAATGCCAACGATAATGTCGTTCGGATGGAGTCCGTGCTGCTGCAGGTCAATGGCTCCGGCCTCTTCACTATCTTCCGCACCTTCCACCGGGTCTTTAACCGCTCGAAATCCGCCGGCGATAATACCCTGTACCATGGAAGAAGGAGTGCCATAAGTAGGCGGGCACTCCGATGCGTCCAGAATACCGAGTCGGCCACTTGTGCCTGCGCCCACATAAAACAATCTTCCACCAGATTGAAAACTGACGACAATATGGTCAGCTGCTTGGGCAATGACTGGAATCAGTGGCTGAATAAGCTCACCGATCTGGCGATCCTCGCGATTGATTAATTCCATGATCTCTGCCGAAGGCAGCTGATCGATATGATCTGTGTGCGGGTTAGGCTGTTCTGTCACTAAAGAGTTAAGTGTATGATTCATCCGTAAGCCCTCCTTTTTTGTTAACATCATTCTGCCAAATGGCATTTCTGTCTTGCCAGCAGGGCTGCACCCACTGCCGGAGCAGGAGCATCTTCCAGACAGACGATCTGCTGTGATTCATACATTTCGGCAAGCTGTTGCACAAAGGTATCCCGAAATAGGGGAGAATTGCGGAATATGGACCCGGAAAGTGCCATAGGAGCAGTGCGAAAGGATACGCGTTGCCTGATGAGTGCTTTGGCTGTTTCCGCCAGTTGGCGAGCCTCATCTATTAGAAGTACACGTGCTGCCTCATCTCCTGCGTAAGCAGCCTCTATCGTCAGGCGAGCGATGGAAGCTGTATTCGATTTGGTCCAATCGGGCTGGTAGACAAGCTGCTTCAGGTCCGGCGCATGCTTCACATGGAGTTCTTGCTGCACAAGTAACGTCAGTGCGGTTGGCGGTAGAACGCCATCGTAGCTCTGCATCACCGCTTGCAGGGTTCGCTGGCCAATTCGGTAACCACTCCCTTCATCACCGAGCAGATGTCCCCATCCCCCTGCCCGGCATACTTCCCCTTCCGGTGTAATGCCATAGACGATAGAGCCAGTTCCTGAAATAGAGAGCAGACCGTGAGGTTGCCCGAGAGAGGCCATCAGTGCGATTTCTCCCTCTGAAACAACCCAAACAGCACATGAGTTACTATTAGAGTCCAACGTATTTTTCTTGTTTTTCATATAGTCCTGTACGTGGGAAGTAATCCATTGCCGCTCTTGGCTTTCGGATATACCTGACATACCTAGGCAGATAATTTCACAATTTAATAAAAAATTTATATTAGATGAAAATAGAAGATCCAATATACGTAGTAACTCCATTACGGCTTCTTGAGGCGATACACTATGTGGGTTTGTTGCACCGCCACGGGCTGTTGCCAGAATGTCCCCGGATTCAGAAATGATTGCTGCATCAGTTTTGGTACCGCCTCCATCAATTCCTGCGTATACTCGCAACGTGCTCACCTCGGTAGGGTTTATTTTCTTTTTTTCATAGTATAGAGGCTGAATTCAAAAAAGTAAAATTAAATTTTATAATAAAAATTATTGTTGAATTTTTATTTTACAGCTCATATAATGAATTCAATCAGCAATTTAGGAAGATTCAATACGATCCATGTTAATAAAACTAACGTATATGTTACATTCGGTATGATCAGACTTTTTCAACAGGTCGATCTCTAAGGAGGTGCAGATTCCGGGTTGCACGCTAACTGTGAGGAAACGGTAAGGGAATGCAAGATGCAAGAAGCACCAGAAGGCACCAGAAGAGCATTGTTACGAATTACTCAGTAAGAATCGCTAGAAAACATCATCAAGACGCACCATCAAAAAGCTTCATCGGCAAGGCATCATGACAAGGGGCATGGGACGCGAGAAGACGATATGCAAAAGGGGATGAAGGATATGAAGAGGAAGGGTCTTGTTTTGGCAATGGTGTTAATGATGGTCTGGATTACTGCCTGTGGCAACAGCGGCGGAGCGGCATCGAATGATCCGGGTGCAAATGACACTGTAACGGTGTGGACTTACCCGGTACATGGCACGTATGAGGATGAATTGAAGGACTTGATTACCGATTTCAATAAGGAACACCCGAATATCACCGTTAAAACAGAATTGCTCTCCTGGGCTGAGGGCCCCAAGAAATTTGATGTTGCATTAAATGCGGGGAATCCGCCAGATCTATACTTCCATAGTGTGGACGGTACATATGTGAATACCGGACTCGCTCTGGAGCTGGATCGTTACCTGATACCTGAGATCAAAGATGACTATTTGCCTGGTACGCTGGAGCTTGGTCAGATTCAAGGAAAACAGTACGGACTGCCTCTCTATCAATTCCAGTGGGCTTGGGGTGGTAACAAACGCATTCTCGAAGAAGCCGGCATTGACTGGCAGGCGATCCAAAAAAACGGCTGGACCTGGTCAGAGTTTAACGAAGCGGCTGCCAAGTTAACGAAAACACTCGAGAACGGAAGTAAACAATATTCACTGGTAACAGATGGTACTTCTCTTGATTTTATCGAAATGTTATCCCGCAACAATGGCATGATTGATGTGCTGGACGAAAGCGGGAAATTCCAGTGGAACGATGGGCGCATTCTGGACACGCTCTCTTTTATTAAAAATCTGATGGATCAGGGATATATGCCGAAAGAAACGGCAGCACTTGCCCCGGCGAAGCGGACAGACATGTTCTATGCGGGTGAAACGGCAATCATCTCGAAGGCGATTCCTTATTACGACGTTATGATTCAGAACCGTAACAAAGATATTGATGCAGGCAAGGTGCAGGGAGAAAAGATTGATTTTGTATTGCTGCCTGTACCGCACAATGACAATCAGCCTGCGGCAACGACGATGGGTGGCGAAGGGTATGTGGCCTTTAAACAGAAGAAGGATAAGGGCGAACAACATGCTCAAAATACGTTCCTCGTAATGGAGGCACTAAGTGGTGCCAAAGCAGGTAACTCAGCTAATGAGCTGGCGCTTCCTTTTGTAAGACAGTCTCAAGCTGATCTGTTCAAAGGCAAGGAGCTAGGGCAGCAGGTCAACTTGGATGCAGCCAAAGAAATGGCGAAACACATTGCAATGCCGGTCGTGCTCAAGCTGGATATCGACAAGGCTTCACAGCAGAAACAGTTCAAGGAACAGGTCGTGAAACCTAATATTCAAGCTCTCTTCTCCGGTGAGAAAACACCTGAGCAGATTGCAGAAGATTTCAAAGGCAAAGGGCAACAGATGTTTGGGCAATAACGGGCAATAAGTTGAAACCATCTCATCATCAAGCAACAACAGATTGATTCGGAGAGGAGGATTCGCCATGCAGACCGCCCTTGCGCCGGAACCTGCACCCCGGCATTCCCGGGTTGTCCGGTTCTGGCGAGATTACGGGTGGGCGTATTTGTTTATTTTGGCGCCTGTCCTGCTATTTCTCGTTTTTACACTGTACCCCGTACTAACAGCACTTGTTATGAGCTTTCAGAAATACAACATCATGAATTCTACGTGGGTGGGACTGGACAATTACGAACGTCTGGTGAAGGATGAAACTTTCTGGAAGTCGATTAAAAACACCGTCATTTTCACACTTGGGACAGTACCCGTCAACATCCTGATTACATTTGTGCTCTCGTATTTTATCTTCCAGATGAAAAGCAAATGGCAAACGTTCTTCAAGGCCACACTTTATCTGCCTGCGGTAGCATCGGGAGTGACGATCTCGATCGTGTGGCTCGCCATTTTTGACCCGACAGATTCGGGACTGCTCAATCGATTCCTCCATTTATTTGGTCTTGACCCGGTGATCTGGCTAGGGCAGTCGGGTACCGCACTCTTTTCCCTCATTCTGATGAACTGGCTTGGATCTCACGGTGCAGGCATCATTCTGTATCTTGCAGCTATGGGCGGCATCCCGAAATCGCTGTATGAGGCTGCCGATATCGATCATGCAAGCGGATGGACGCAGTTTAGCAAAATTACGTGGCCTCTTTTGAAACCAACCACACTGTATCTGCTCGTCACGGGTGTAATTACGTCATTTCAGGTGTTTATCTCCGTGTATCTGATGACTCAAGGCGGGCCGAACTTTGCGACGACAACCATTGCATATTTAATCTATGAGACAGCCTTCAAGTTCTACGAGTTCGGACTGGCTTCGGCACAATCTTTTGTGCTGGCACTCATCATTATTGTCATCTCCGTTATGCAATTCAAATATTTCGCCAGTGATATCGAGTATTAAAGATGAAGTAAAAAGGATTACGTGTTAAATATGGCTTTCATTAGGCATCCGGGGGTGAATGCAACGTATGAATTCAACACGAAAAAAGATGCTGCTTGTGATTGCATCTGTACTATTGGCTGGTTGGGCACTGGTTACCATCATTCCAATGTATTGGATGCTGGTAGGATCCGTGCAGGATACAACGATGTCGGCTTCGTTTAAACCTCAGATGATTCCAGAGCAGTTGTCGATGTCGCCGTATGAACGCTTTTTTGCCAAAACGGATGCATGGCGCTGGCTCTATAACTCGCTGCTGATCTCTGTTATTTTGACGGTGACCAATGTTTTCTTTGCCTCGCTGGCGGGATATGCATTCGCTAAACTGAAATTCCCGGGCAGTCAGGCTGTATTCTGGGTATTGCTTGGAACGATGATGATTCCTGCGCAGGTAACATTGATTCCGCTTTATATTCTGATGGTCAACGTATTTGATCTCGGAGATACGTATACGGCCATTATTCTGCCAGCAGCGGTCAGTGTGGGCAATATCTTTCTGATGAAACAGTTTATGTCCACCTTGCCAACATCGCTGATCCATGCGGCCCGAATCGATGCCTGTAGTGAGTTCGGTATCTTCTGGAAGGTTATTCTGCCGATGGCTAAACCGGGGATTGCGGTGCTTGCAATTTTCACCTTTGTCGCGTCTTGGAACGAATTTTTCTGGCCCTTCCTGATCACCAATTCCAATGAAATGCGTACGATTCAGGTTGGACTGGCTTCATTTGTTTTTGCTGAATCTACTGACTTCGGTGCCATGATGGCAGGAGCTACAATAGGCGCATTGCCGATGATTATTCTGTTCTTTTCACTTCAGCGTTATTTCCTGCAGGGGATTACGATTGGTGCGGTGAAGGGGTAAATATGATGATTGAACGTGGACCTTGGGATTGGGTTTGCGGATCGCAAGTCTGAATGCATTCCGTTCTGGGAAAGTGACAATGTAAAGGGGGATCACCTATGGCACGCGTGGAGTTTCGCCAAGTGCGTAAAGAGTTCAAAGACGACCATAAAGGAACGTTCACGGCAGTCGCCGGTTCGGACTTTGTTATAGAGGATAAGGAATTTGTCGTGTTTGTCGGTCCTTCCGGCTGCGGTAAAACAACCTCACTGCGCATGATCGCAGGGCTTGAAAAACAAACCAGCGGGGATATCGTTATCGGGGATCGGATCGTGAATGATCTGCATCCCAAGGACCGTGATATCGCCATGGTCTTTCAGGATTATGCATTGTATCCGCACATGACCATTCGGGAGAATCTGTCCTTTGGACTGAAAAACCTCAAGAAACCGAAGTCCTATATTGACGAGCAAGTACAGAACGCTGCATCGATCTTGGGTTTGGAAGCTATGCTGGAGCGTAAGCCGCGTGAGTTGTCTGGAGGACAGCGTCAGCGTGTCGCTGTAGGGCGGGCGATTGTGCGTGATCCACAAGTCTTTCTATTCGATGAGCCGCTCTCGAATCTGGATGCGAAACTGCGTGTGCAGATGCGCGTAGAGCTGGGTGAGCTGCATAAAAGGCTTGGTGCAACGATCGTATATGTTACGCATGACCAAGTGGAGGCGATGACACTTGGGGAGCGGATCGTCGTGATGAATCATGGGGACATTCAGCAGGTTGCCTCACCGAAGGAGTTATATGCCAGTCCGCGCAATATGTTTGTAGCCGGATTTATCGGCTCACCTGCCATGAACTTCATCGATGCTCACATTGAAGGCACACAAATAAAGGTGGAAGGTGCAGCTTTCACGCTGCCGGCTGATGTCCTACAACGATTAAGCGAATATCAGGGCAAACGAGTCATTCTTGGACTGCGTCCAGAACATATTTTTGGTGACGATGCCGCATTTAATGTCCCGAAGGATCACACGTTACAGGCACGTGTAGATGTAGTAGAGCACCTCGGGTCGGAAAATCTGCTCTACTTCCATCTGGGGAACCGAACTGTAACGGCCAAGGTTCATCCCGAGACTCATGCTTACGTAGGTATGGACAAAACTTTTGTACTGGATATGCGCAAAGCACACTTCTTTGACCCGGAGACGGAGATAGCGATTGGTCACCACTAGGAATCGATTGTGATAAGCATCAGAATCACGCTCTTTACGAATAACAGCTTGTAGTAATCACAGAGGGGAGAATACCTATGCGTAAACTGAGTGAAGTGCTGGTTAAGTCAGGGGTGGAGATCTACCGGGATATTATTTCTGTAGCATTGTACAGTGCCGGGGGCTCCTTACTGCTCGTTCCGATCCTGATGTTTGCACCGATACCGGTAGCTGTGCTGCTGTTAGCTATCATCTACATGCCAATCTTGTTTGGTGTCTGCTATGCGGTACATCATCGACTGGAGCGGAAAGAGCGCCGCAATGGACTGACTGATCTATGGGAAGGTACGTTGAAGGGACTGCTTCCAGGAGGGGTGACAGGGCTGCTGTTTGCACTACTCGGTTTCATCCTCTGGTCAACCTGGTGGTATTATGGCGGACGTGGCAGTATGGCGGGCATAGCGGTAGGGATGTTTCAGACGTTCTTTGTCATTCTGGCACTCATTTCACAGTTCTACACCTGGCAGCTCATTCTGCAAAAGGGAATGGGCACTCTTCAGGCAATGGGTGAGAGTGTGAAGCTGTTTTTTCGTTATCCGGGTTATACGGTAGCAGCCTGTTTTCAGATTGTATTGCTTACAGCGTTACTTATGCTAACGGTTGTAGGGTTCGGGGCATTATTTGCAGGTATGTTTGCCATCTATCAGCATAAAGCTACACTTAATCTGATCGAGCCTGAGGAAGAATCGATCTCGTCATCCAGTGGGAACGATCATCAGCAGACAGGGTGGCTGAGCGAAGGTCATGTATCATGAGTGTGAAAACGGGAGCGGATGTGCTAGCGGAGGGAAGCGCTCATCCCTGGTTATCCGGTGATGCACGCATTGGCTTGGTGACGAATCCGACAGGGATGACGGCAGACTTTGTGTCTACGGTGGATGTTTGTGCTGGTCTCGCAGATACCCGGCTTATGGCACTCTTCGCGTGTGAGCATGGACTGAACGGAGAGCTGCAGGCAGGTGTTCCTTTTGCAGATTCAGTGCATCCCCGTTATGGCATACCGGTATATAGCTTGTATGGTACACACAAAAAGCCGCTACCCTCCATGCTGGCCGAGGTGGATACGATCCTTTTTGATATTCAGGATGTGGGTGTGCGGTATTATACGTACGCTTCAACGTTATTCCAGATGATAGAGGCGTGCGGCGAAGCAGGAAAACAGTTGCTGGTACTGGATCGGCCTAATCCGCTTGGCGGTATGGAGGTGGAGGGCGGTTTGCTACAGCAGGGATTCGAATCCTTCGTGGGTGCCTGGACCACACCAATTCGTACGGGCATGACGATTGGTGAGCTGGCCTTGCTCGTCAATGCCGAGCATTCCAAACCCTGTTCATTGGAAGTGATTGCCATGAAAGGTTGGCAGCGCAGGATGAGTTTTGCAGAAACTGGCCTACCCTGGATGATGCCATCACCCAACATGCCAACCGTGGATACTGTGCGTGCGTATGCTGGAACCTGCCTGTTTGAAGGCACCAACGTGTCAGAGGGTCGAGGTACAACCAGGCCATTTGAATGGATTGGTGCTCCGTGGATCAACGGTGAACAGTTAGCAGATGCCATGCAGAAGCATAGATTGCGTGGGGTTCATTTTCACCCGGTGTATATGACACCAGCCTTTTCGAAACACGCAGGTGAGCTGTGCGGGGGTGTGCGGATTTTTGTTACGGATGAAACGGAATTTCGTTCGGTGGAAACCGGTTTGCTGCTTTTGCATGAGATCGCTGCGGGATATTCCGAGCAGTTTGAGTGGCTTGAACCTCCGCGTGAAGGCTCCAGATATTTTATTGATTTGCTTACTGGGGGTGCAGAGGTTCGTGACGTCATTGATGACAGTGAACGCTTATCCGATCTAATGGCACTTTGGCGTGAGCAGGAGCAAATGTGGCGGGAACGACAGAATCCTTTTTTGATATACGAATAGAGGAATAGGATTTCGACATGTAGAGATGTATGAAATTGAACAGGGATACAGGAACAGAGCAGAGATGAAAGGATAATGAAAGGTATGAAATTATAGATGAGCATGTACAGAGATTAGCATAAGAGAGCACAGGAGAGTACAGGGAGAGCGCGGGAAAAGTAAAATGAGAGCATAGACAAGTATGACCCCGCTTGAGGTGAAGGGTGGATGTTCATGGGAGGAGGGCATGGTATGCAGAGCATGAAGGACAGGGTGAAGCAGAGACTTGGGCAGATGAGTTTGCGTGACAAAATAGGACAGATGCTGTTATGTGGATTTCATGGAACAGAGCCGGAGGGAGCGGTAGAAACATTGCTTCAACGTTACCCGATTGGCGGCATCATTTATTTTGCAAGGAATGTCGTTTCGCCTGAGCAGGTAGAGCGGCTATCCGGTGGTTTGCAGAACATTGCGCTAGGGAGTGGTAATGTCCCTCTCTGGATCGCCATTGACCAGGAAGGCGGCATGGTGGCCCGAATTACAGAGGGGATCGCGCTGATGCCTGGACAGATGGCCATTGCAGCGGCCGGATCGGTGCAAGATGCTTATGAGGCAGCTCGCATTAGTGGAATGGAACTACGATCGATGGGTATTAATATGAACTTTGCCCCTGTTCTCGATGTGAATAACAATGCGAACAATCCAGTTATCGGTGTGCGGTCATTTGGGGAATCGGCGGAAAAGGTAGCCGAATTCGGTGCAGCAACCATTGCGGGATTACAAAGTGCGGATATCGCTGCGACGGCCAAACATTTCCCTGGTCATGGCGATACGGATACCGATTCTCACCTCGACCTTCCTGTAATCACTCATGACAGGGCAAGGGTCAATCAGGTGGAGCTTGCACCGTTTCGTGTATCAATAGCGGAAGGCGTGGATGCCATGATGTCTGCTCATATTTATTTTCCGGCATTGGAGTCAGCGCGACTTCCCGTCACGTTATCCCATTCGGTATTAACCGGATTGCTGCGAAAGGAGCTTGGGTATGAAGGCATGATTGTGACGGATTGCATGGAGATGAATGCCATCGCGGTTCATTATGGCACAGTCGATGCAGCGGTAATGGCGGTGGAAGCGGGAGCGGATATTGTGCTGATCAGTCACACGGGACAGTTGCAGATGGAAGCTTTTGACGCATTGATACATGCAGTAGATAGCGGACGGATCAGCGAGCGCCGGATTAACGAGTCGGTTACACGTCTGTTGATGTTTAAAGCAAAGCGTGGGGTGCTTGACATGGAAAACGATGTGGCCGATGTGGAGCTGATGAATACATTGAGCTCAGACTCCGTTACAGAGCATAGAAGTGCTGTAGCCTCATCAACTGTAACGTTTCGGCGTAATGATCCGATACATCAGAAGGTGGCTCAGCGGATTAGTGAGAAGAGCATTACACGAGTCAGGGATACCCGACATATGCTACCGCTAAAAAGAGAGCGAACACTCGTGATCACTGTTGCAGCAGAAGTGACAAGTATCGCGGATGAACAGCTGGTCGGTGCAGCAACACTCGGAGCGGCTTTGTCTGCCCAAGGTCTGGAAGTCGTGGATTGGACCGTGCCAGCGGATGAAGTTGCTATATCCTCCGCTCGTCTGCTTCAGGCTGCCGAAGCGGAGGATATTAAACAAATTGTGATTGGCACATATAACGCAGGCAGCCTTTCCGGTGACCCGCAATGTCGATTAATCGGCTGGCTTCAACAACTTGGCAAACCTTTGGCTGTAGCCGCACTCCGCAGTCCATACGATCTGCTGAAACTTCCCGATGTACAGACGTATATTGCAGCGTATGAGAGCCGACCTCTCGCCATGAGTAGTGTAGCGAAAGCAATGCTTGGCCTAATTCCATTCGAGGGCAAACTTCCCGTCTCGCTGGAAGTCGGTTAGGTTGAAGTGACCGAATGCCCGCGATAACGAGAATTCGGAGAGTATGGTAGTTTGGACTTGAGTAGGTGGCTACAAAATAACAAAGGGACGAAGCTCATTGCTTCGTCCCTTTGTGTTAGATTATTATTCACATTATTGCACGTATAGAGGGCTTGATCATGAAAACCTTATCTAATTTTAGCGCCCCCCGATAATGATGGTGGATTCTAAAATCTAACGATCTCCAGAGACGCTATTTGGGCTATTTTACACGTTTTTATTTTCTAACGATCTCAGGAGAGCTTATTTTGAGAAATTGACGTGATCATGGGCGTTGATCATGTGTTTTTAGCGAAATAAGGTTACTGGTGATCGTTACAATTCTCGAAGGCTCTTTATCGCTTAAATAAGCTCATCTGTGATCGTTAGAATAAATAAGGGGGGATGGGACGATTTTAATCCAGTCTCCACTTTCGAAACCTCACCAAACTTTAAAACCTCAACTAACGCATCACACCCCAACCGAATTTTAAACCTCGAAGCCCCAAAACCTCGAAGCCCCAAAACCTCGAAGCCCCAAAACCTCGAAGCCCCAAAACCTCGAAGCCCCAAAACCCCAAAACCCCAAAACCCCAAAACCCCAAAACCCCAAAACCCCAAAACCCCAAAACCTCAAAACCTCAAAACCTCAAAACCTCACCCAACTTCAGCCCGAAACGCAAACTTTCAACCCCGACTGAGTGGGTGGCTCCGTTAAGAGGCTTTAAACGACTATCACAACTGTAAGGCTTTGGCCGTTCGTGCCTCTACATCACTTAGCAGTGAGGTCATATCCATGCCTGCATGATTACCGAGCAGGATAATGGTAATATCATCGGATAGATTACGGGAAAATGCTGTGGCAAATCCGCCGCCGCTTCCATTGTGGAAGACGGTACGTTTCGTTCCATTTTCCTTGAGGATCCAGGCATAGCCGTAATTTTTGTTGGAGTAGGGCTCATACATCGTTGCAATCGTTTCCTGACTTAGAATCTGGTCGGTGTATAACGCGCGATCCCATTTCAGTAGATCGTCCACGGTAGAATAGATCGTCCCTGAACCGGATTGTGAAACATAGTAAGGTGCAGGCTCCCATGCTTTTCCTTCCTGAACAAAGCCACTATTTGTATGCACTTTGCGGGATGCCTCTCCCGAGTCTTTCATACCTAGCGGTCCCAAAATGGTTTGTTGTACATAATCTGCATAACTCATGCCGGATACCTGTTCCACAACGTATGCAAGCAAAACGTAACCGCTGTTGCTGTACAGATAGGCACTGCCAGGTTCAAACTTCAACGTTTTATGGCGAATCTCTTCTACCGTTTTTTCAAGTGTATCGCCTTCACCGCGGCCGAAGGCCGAAGGCAGACCCGACGTTTGGGACAGCAGCATATGCAGGGTGATCTGATCTCCCTTCGGGATACCCGAAATGTAGGTGGAAATTGGATCTTGAACATTCAACTTACCCGCTTCGGCCAGACTCAAGATGGAAGCCGCAGTGAATGACTTGCTCAAGGAGGCAATGCGGGTCTTCTGATCCGGGCGATTCATTGTTTGTTCATCAGCAAGACCATAACCCTGTTTGAGCAAGACTTCGCCGTCTCGTGCAATCAGAGCCATCCCCGGGTAGTTGATCTCACGCAGATATGTATCCACGCTAGCTACTTCAGGATTCAGTACGCTGACCTGATCAGTTAAAATAGCAACACTCATCTGGCCTGCAGTCGTTCGCTGGACTTTAATATCAGCCTTGAGGGCATTCGCCAAGGTACGAACAGGAATCATTAATGTGCCGTTAATGGTACGCGAATTCATTGGAGCGGCTAGAGATACCTGATTTACTTTGATGGAGTTACTGCCCGCTTGATGAACCAGGCTGTCCCTGTCAACGGTAATTGTAGCTGTTTTGGTAGGGACATCCCACTTCAAATCCCCTTTAACAGATTGAACTACATCCCGTAACGGCACAAATGTCGTACCTTTTAGAATAAGGGGAGCATTCTGCCACAATTGCTGCTCTCCATTCACTTCAATGTGGACCGATTGTGTAGTCTGGGCTGCAGAAACAGTAGCGGGGTTAGCCTGCCCGAATACCGGGCCTGCACATAGAATGAGTGCTAATAGAATACGAGACATAGATGCACAGACACGGCTAAATAAAGGTTGTTGCGTGTAGGACTTACGTAAGATTTGAACCCTCTCCTTCCAAGTGTTTCATGAAAAACCAGCATATAAATATTGTAAACGATACCAACAAGGGGGTCAAAAACAGAGACTACCTAAGTAATAGGATCAGATCATTAAAAATGTGATTATTCAGTATTGATACATAATGTTTCGTGGTGAACTTTCCGATAAAAAGAGTTGAACTTAAGGATGGGAGATAGATAGATAATGAGAAAAGGGCTTCAAAAAAGGCTTCAGACAAAGCTGCAAACAGGGCACAAAGTAAAGACAAGGTTTCAATCGTGGTTTACATTGACGCTAAAAAAACGGCTGATTGCCGCATTTCTTTTGTTCCTGATTGTACCCAGCTTCAGTGTAGGATGGCTTGCTTATCTTAAGGCAGCAGATCAGGTTAAAATGGAGATTACTCGTTCTGCACAGGCCAAGACGGAAATGCTTAGTCTGCAGATTGATCAGATGCTCAATATGGAGAAGGACAATGCTGCACAGATGGCATCGGGTATTACATCCGAAGACATTATTAACAAGTCCTCCGCGCTTCAAGCTCAGATGGATCGGATGTCAAAAAACCATAAAGAGCTGGGTGTACTTACGGCTGGAGCGGAGGATGGAAGCTGGATGAAATCCCCTGATGCGGGAAACCAGATTTATGATCCTCGTGAACGTCCATGGTACAAAATGGCGATGTCACAATCGGAGCCAGTCATCTCGGATACTTACCAGTCTTCAACGACAGGGGAATGGGTGGTGACAGCAGCGGCCAAGCTAGCAGACGGACAAGGTGTTTTTGGTGCCAATGTAAGCTTGAATCATTTGAAGGAGACGGTTGATCAGATCCATATCGGGAAAGCTGGGAAACTGTATATGCTGGATAATGGCGGGAAGTTTTTGTTCCATTACAAGATTGAATCGGGCACGCAGTCTAATGAAAGTTACATCAATGAGATGTATACGAAAGATCGAGGAACCGTGAAGTATACATATGATGGTCAACCGATGGAAGCTGTATTTTACACAAATACGGCCACGGGCTGGAAAATTGTCGGTGAGATGATTCACTCCGAAGCGGCGGAGTCTGTGCAGCCGATCATGATCCGTACGATTACGCTAATAGGGGTAGCTTTCGTTGTGGGGATCGTGTTGATGATCTTTATTATTCGGAGCATTCATCGACCATTGCAGCAGTTAACAAAAGCGGCATCTCAAGTAAGTGCGGGGGATCTGACGGTTCGTGTAGGCCTGCGGCGCAAGGATGAGTTCGGTCAGCTCGGAGAAAGCTTTGATACCATGACGACTTCACTGCGGAATGTACTCGGTGAGGTACATGACACCTCTAGCCAGTTGGCAGCGTCATCTGAGGAGTTGATGGCAAGCTCGGAACAGACCTCCAAAGCAACCGAGCAGGTGGCCGAGTTGATGCAAGATGCAGCAGCAGGAACGACGATGCAGAATGCAAGTCTTGCGGCAACGGAGCAATTAGTCGGTGAAATGTCACTCGGAGTGAAGGAGATCTCTGCAAGAGCAGGGGATGCGGAGCGTATAGCGATCGAAGCATCCTCGAAATCGGAGGCGGGTATGGTCACGATGCAGGAGGCCGTATCCTATATCCAGCAGGTAAACGATGAGAGCAAAGCCATGGAAGTTGTCATCGATGATCTGCGAGCGAAGAATGATGAAATTCTGCAGATCGTAGCGGAGATTACGGCTATCGCTAAACAGACGAACATTCTGGCGCTGAATGCTTCTATTGAGGCTTCGAGAGCAGGTGAGCACGGGCGTGGATTTGCTGTGGTTGCAAACGAAGTGAAAATGCTTGCGAGCAGTTCGGGTGCTTCAGCAGAGCGTATTAATGAGCTTATGCGCGAGATGCATGAGAAGACTCATGCTGTGCAGTCTACCTTTGCACGTACAGGTGAAGGTATGGTGAACAGCTCACAGATGATCGTAGAGGCTGGAGAAGCATTCCAGACGATTCGTGATGCGGTTCGGACCGTTGCGGCACAGGCCGAAGAGGCTGCTGCAGCTTCCCGTCAGATCGATCAAGGAATGGGGCATGTGAACAAAGCTGTAAACGAAACGATGGTTCTTTCTAACCGGATTGCTGCCGGTACTGAGGATGGTTCGGCGGCTGCTCAGGAGCAGCTTGCTACAATGGAAGAGGTTGCTGCATCTTCAGCGGCCTTGTCTCGCATGGCAGAGGATCTGCAGAGTATGATCGAACGGTTCAAACTGTAATGAAATAAACAGGGAAACGGGTATGAAGACTGTCGGGGTGATGACCGGCAGTCTTTTCTCTTTTCAGCAAAAGACCGAAGTTTTGCAGCTTATGGCCCATCTCACCTTTTAGTGTTTGACAATAAACAAACATGATAATAATATATCTATAAATAAACAAACAAAAAGAAAATAAGCTGAAAAACAACCGAAGCGTATAAAAGAAGAAAATATAGACGAAAAGCTGAAGGGAATTTAATATAAACGATTTATAAAACATCGGAATGATTTCAGAAAGGATGGCGAACGATGAAAGCCTCGGATTCAAGATTGCAGACAGCTTCTCTCGAAGAGATCAAACGTGGATATGTGGAGGAAGGGTTGGCCTATTCATGTCTCTGTTGTGGTTATACAACGGAGGCGGGGATTATTTATCCCGAAGAGGGAGTGCTGTATGACGCGGTTCGTTACATGCGTGTTCATATTGAGAAGGTACATGGGTCGGTATTTGAATATTTGCTGGAACTGGATAAAAGCGTGACGGGATTATCCGATGTGCAGCGAGGTCTGCTGGCCCAGTTCTATGAAGGGAAAAAGGATGCAGAAGTGCAGCAGGCTCTCGGCATCGGCAGTGCGTCTACCATTCGAAACCACCGGTTTGTTTTGAAGGAAAAGGAAAGACAGGCCAAAATCTTCCTGGCATTAATGGAACTGTTGAAAAATAAAGACCTGCATGCTCCGGCAACATGGGTGTCGCCAATCATGAAACAAGGGCATACGATTCATCAGCATTCCTTTGATATATCCGAAGAGGAACGGGAACAAGTGCTACGCAACTACTTTCCCGAAGGTACAAGCGGCCCGATGACTACGTTCCATATGCAGCAAAAGCATAAGTTCATTGTGCTCACAGAGATCGCCAAACGTTTTGAACCACAGCGTCATTACACCGAAAAACAGGTGAACGCACTCTTGAAAAACGTACATGATGACTATGTGGAGATTCGGAGGTATATGGTGGACTACGGTCTGTTAGAGCGGGAGGAGGATGGCAGTCAATACTGGCTGGGTAGTGCAGCAGAGGAACAAGGTCGCGATACAGGGCGGCAGAAGAATCAAAAGTCTGGTTCATCAGAGCCATTATCGGGAACGTCATCACAAGTTGTGGAACAGCGAGATCGAGAAGAAAAAATGGCTAAAGGGGAGAAACGCATGAACCGACGCAAAGAGTTACAGGAGCAAGCCAAAGAAGTCAAAATAGAAGCAGGCATTTACCAGATCCGGAATGAACAAAATGGAAAAGTATATATCGACAGTACGCCTAATCTGAAAACAATTAACGGACAGCAATTTATGCTGAAAATGGGAAGCCATCTGAACCGCCGTTTGCAGGCAGAATGGAATGAATACGGTGAGAGTGCATTTACGATTGAGGTATTAGAAGTCATGAAAAAGGATGATAATCCCTACGCCGATCCGAAGGATGCGCTGGCCAAATGTCTGGAAAGCTGGTTTGAGAAGCTGGAGCCTTACGGAGATCGTGGGTACCACGCGGAGCCTAGACTGTCAAATTAGTAGGTGAATAGAGTTCACTTTCAGTATTGAAGACTACGAACTTAATATTTAAATATTGGGAAATAGCTAGATTCTCCCTAGGATTTATGCTCAAATGCCTTTTGTCGCTATAGTCGGTACTGGGAAAGGCGCAGACATAAATGAGTGAGTTGAATACCAAATCAATAGCTATATAAGAAGCGCATAGAAGCACATTAAGTCAGTATCCTGAAACCGGATGCTGGCTTATTTTATTGCTTCGATCCATAAATATAGCTTATTTTTCCAATTCAGGTTGATCCCCCTTCGCTTACTTGGATATAATTTGTATATATATATATTCAAAGGGGAGTAATTATTTGAAGAGAAAAATATCACTAGTGCTTGCGGGTATCATGGCCTTATCTGTATCCGTTTACTCTTTTGCAATTGCTTCTCCAGAAATGCAGGTAGTCCCTATCAACTCAGGTAAAATGGAGAGCGGATACGTCTACCTAAACGGAGTACCTGTTAAGGAAAATGAAGTTATTGAAGTAAATGAAGATAATCGTGATGAAATCATTGCCAAGTATGGCATTGAGAAACCGTCCGAGGGCGCTAATTTGCAATCAATCCGTGTAGTTAACACCGACCCTAAAGGTTCGATAGATTTTTTGAAGGAGCAGGATGGCGATCCTGTTAGCCGTAACGGATTATTTGATGATTATAAACCTGTAAACCGTTCACCTCAGTTTGTGAATGGTTGGACAGAGGTAGCAAGAGCAAAGCACTTTTGCAACAAAGCAAAAGCACAGACATGTAGCGGGGTTGAACTGACAGTTTCGTTAAACGAGAGTGTTTCGGTTGAGGTACAATCTTCCCTAAGCATTGGAATCAAAGAATATGTAGCCGCTGAATTTGGTCGCACCCTTGGTGAATCTGTAGGAGTGTCCACATCCGTAATGGTTCCGATGAATATTCCGGGACAAAAAACGGGTATAGTTGCTGCTTATCCTGTTTATAAGTCTACGTTCTGTCAGGTTTACCAAAAAGGTGGATGGTTGTCCAGTGACAAATTGCTTGGCGGGGCTTCATTCTTAGAGCCAAGCAAGTCTTCTATTGTCACAATGGACTGGATTCAGGGTTAAACGGTTAGATGCAAGGATTCTAACGATCTCAGATGAGCTTAATTTGGCGATATCGGGTTTGCTGTCATTGTAACGATCACCAGGAACCTTATTTCACTAAAAACGCATGATATACGTCCATTTTCACTTTATTTTTACTAAATAAGCTTCCCTGAGATCGTTAGAAAATAAAACGGTATGATATTACCCAAATAGCGTTCCTGGGGATCGTTAGAAAATTACCCGGCTAGATCAGAGCTATGCAGGGCATTCACTTCTGGCTAAATATTGTGATTTAGCCATAGAAATAAGCGAGTAACCAAATAACCAAATAAACAAGCCATCAAGTTAGCAAGTCATCAAGTAACCAAGTACTTAGTAAGCAAGTAAGTATTGATTATGTAAGTAGTAAGCAAGCAGTAAGCAAGTGGTAAGCAAGCAGTAAGCAAGTGGTAAGCAAGCAGTAAGCAAGTGGTAAGCAAGCAGTAAGCAAGTGGTAAGCAAGCAGTAAGCAAGTAGTAAGCAAGCAGTGAGTATGTAGTAAGCAAGCAGTGAGTAAGTAGTAAGCAAGCAGTGAGTAAGCAGTGAGTATGTATGACTATCCCAAATGCAAAAAATCCCTTTGTCGTCGAGTCGCAAAGGGATTTTTTGTGGTGATGTGCTCTAATGTATTTGCCAGATAGTAAAAGATTTGCGTTGTTGCTTGTTCCTTATAGTTTAAATTGCTCTACCAGCTTTTGCAGTTTATGTGCTAGGTGCGCAAGTGAATCAGCAGAGGAGGAGATCTCCTGCATGGAGGCTACTTGCTCTTCTGTCGCTGCAGAAATATTTTCTGTGCCATCTGCATTGGATTCCGATATCGTGTGAATGTGGTCGATGGACTGCACCACTTCTGCTGTGCTGGCCGACATCTCCTCTGAAGCCGCTGCGATATTTTCAAGCTGTTGATTAACTACGCCAACCGCCTCGCTAATCTGCACAAATGCATCGTCTGCAAACTGTACAGCTCGAATGCCGCTGTCTACGTCTTTTTGCCCCAGGCGTACATTCTCATTCGCCCTGGAGATTTCTTGCTGAATAGAAGCCACCATCTCCACGATCTTCTGACCGGATACGCTGGATTGCTCCGCCAGTTTGCGTACTTCACTCGCAACAACGGAGAATCCGCGTCCATGCTCGCCTGCACGAGCTGCTTCAATGGAAGCATTCAGCGCAAGCAGGTTGGTTTGAGCTGCGATATCCGTAATGACAGAGACCATCTCACCGATGGAACTGGAATGCTGATCCAGTCTTGTAGCCGTCTCAGCGATACCTTGTACGAAATGCTGGATGGAGCTCATCTCCGATACAGCCGTTTTGATCGTCGAGTTCCCTTGATGCGCAAGTTCACTTGCTTGCATGGCAGCCTCGGATACTTGCTGTGTACTATTGGTTACTTGTCCGACCCCTCCGGCAAGCTCATTCATCTGCTGCGCGGTATGTTTCAGGCTGTTCGCCTGCTTTTCAATGCCGGCTGCAGACTGCTCTGTAATGAGAGCTACTTGCTCCGTGGCTTTGGTTGTCTCCGACGAATTAATGGCAAGTTGTGCGGAAGAGGCTGTAAGCTCGTCAGCCGTATGACGCACATCCTGAATAACGTTACGAAGAGATTGACTCATTTTGTTAAAGCTGTTGCTGAGTTTACCGAATTCGTCTTGTCCTTTTACAGCAACCTCAATGGTCAGATTGCCATCACTGATCTCGTTGGAGGCTTTGACAAGTCGATTGAGCGGTCTCGTAATGGCTTGCACAATCCAATAAATAATGATAGAGCTGACTACAATAGCAATCGCGATAACGATAAGTGTAGTGTAGAGGATTGGACGAACCGTTTCCGTAACTTCGTCATTGTCTATAACACCAACAACCGTCCAGCCTGTCGTTTCATTCGTAGTAAAGAAGGCGTGTTCGTTTTTGCCATTAAGCGTGTATTGCAGGTCGCCATTCTTTTGATCAAAAATCTGTTTATACGGTTCCATCGTACCCTCGGTACCTGGTTTCTCGGTTGGATGTACGATGATTTTATTCGCATTATCAATAATATAGATATATCCTCTTTGCCCGATTTTCGTGGAATTTACCGTCTGGGAAAGAGCTTCAAGGGACAGACTGACCGAGACGACACCATGACCGTCACCAGTCGTCTGAGCGACCGAAGCAACGACATTACCTGTATTGCTTGAAATGTAAGGTGTAATTACGGTCGGCACGTCTTTGTTCTCGGAAGCAGCTTTAAACCAAGGACGTTCACGGGGATCGTATCCCGGCTTGTTCACGGCAGTGACTGGGGAATTGATATAGACACCCTTATCTGTTCCGACGGAAGCGAGCTCGACATCACTATGGGTATCTTTGTATGCGTCAAGTAAGGTACGAATAGTTTCGGTTTCGTTCCCTTGGACAGGCCCAACATTACCGGCATCCAGCTGGCTTGCCAGGAAATCCACATTTTTGCGTGTAGCTCCAATGATCTGATCAATGGTCTGATTAAGCACGCTCACACTGCTATTGGCATTCTCAAACATTTTTTCTTCGACCTTGGTAGCCGCTGTCTGGAATGAAATGATGCCTAAACTGATGGTCGGGATCAGCAGCACGATGGCAAATGACAGGATCAGTTTCTCTCTCATCTGCAACGTTCGTTTCCCCTTTGGCTGCTTCACTTTCTTCATAGTACATTCTCCCCCTGTCAACTCTCCCGAAATGACATAAAATGTGGTATATTTCTAAGTTAATGTGCGAACCGATTCTGAATTCATGATTGGAATTCTTTGACCCAGAATGGTATGTATCGATATATATCGGTTGCACATGATTAAAATTAGAGAGGAGTTGTACTTGATTTTGGAACAAAATGCACTAAGGTCATCCGGATATAAGAACGATGTAGAAGTTCGGGATGAGGCGACATTTATGCAGGGGGTTCGTGATTGCGTACCTACACTGCTTGGATATTTAAGTATTGGTTTTGCGGCAGGGGTCATTGAGATGACCGCGGGGCTGAGTTTCGCCGAAACGGCATTGTTAAGTCTGATTCTGTATGCAGGTTCTGCCCAGTTTATTGCGGCGGGCATGCTGGCTTCGAATGGATCGGCATTAGCGATCATCTTCACTATATTTTTTGTGAATCTGCGGCATTTGCTGCTCAGCGCAGCTGTATCTCCGTATTTCAGACATCTGACACCGCTTAAAAATATGTGGATCGGCTCACTGCTTACGGATGAATCATTCGGCGTGGCGATGACACGAGCCATTGGTAGGAAAACGCTTAGTGAACGCTGGATGCATGGCCTGAATATTACGGCATATTTGAACTGGTTTGCTGCGAATATGGCAGGAGCATATTTTGGACGCTGGATCACGAACCCGGATCGGTTAGGGCTTGATTATGCATTGCCAGCCATGTTTATTGGTCTGATTGTGCTTCAACTGGTACATCGCAAAAGCAAAAAAATACATATTAATGTAGCGATCATTGCAATTGTGTGTGTCATCTTAGCAAGTATGGCTTCACTAGGAAGTCTGAGCATTATCATAGCAGCAGTTGTTGCAGCAACGATGGGAGTGTTTATGGAACGATGGAAGTAAGATGGGATGTGTTCTGGATTATTATGGGCTCGGCATTGCTTACATTTATTCCCCGAGTATTGCCACTGATGCTCTTCAGTAAAATACAAATTCCGATGTGGCTGATGCGCTGGCTTGAATACGTGCCTGTCGCTGTTATGGCCTCACTCATTGGTCAGGAACTGTTCATGTCAGACAGCCGCCTTGTGCCAATTACAGAGAATGCGGCCTTGTGGGCAGCACTGCCCACAGTTGCTGTTGCCATCTGGACACGCAGCCTGCTCGGCACGGTGCTGGTGGGTATTGTATCGATGATGATATTACGTTACCTCATGGGATAGGAAGATGGGATCGTGGTGAAAACGCTATTTTCTAATGAAGATAAAAGGGATAAGATGGAGAAAGAGACATGGAATAGTCCATTCTAGCAGTAGATAAGTAGTAGGATATTATCAACTATTTTGAGCGAAAGGAACGATGTCTAAGATGAAACCAAGTCCATCCACGATCTTGTTTCAAGGGGATTCCATTACAGACGGAGGAAGATCACGTGATGAGGATCTGAATCATGTTCTTGGTCACGGGTATGCGTATCTGATCTCAAGCCGACTGGGCTTGGAGCTGGCACGTAAGCAAAAAACGTTCTATAACCGAGGGATTAGCGGAAATCGGGCATCCGATCTGTATGCACGCTGGAATGAAGACACATATAGTCTGAAACCGGATCTGATCAGTATTCTGATTGGGGTTAACGATGCCTGGCGTTTCATGAATGAAGAACCTAGAGGGTACACGGATCGTTTTGCCCGGGCGTATCGTCACTTGCTCGAGGAAACGCGGGAGGTTATACCGGATACAGGACTTGTCCTGATGGAGCCTTTCATTCTAAAGACGGGGGCAACGCTCGAGAAATGGGAGGGCTGGGAGAAGCTTATGGCAGAATACCAGCAGCAAGTTCGGGAAATGGCTGAGCAGTTCGGGGCGGTATGGGTTCCGTTACAGCAAACGTTTAATGAAGCTCTGAAGCAAGCGGATGCTTCCTACTGGTTGTGGGATGGTGTACATCCCACTGCGGCTGGCCATGAATTAATTGCACGTCAGTGGTTGTCCGTTGTACAGCAATCGCCACTCGCCATTGTGTAGGGGAAGCAGGAAAGACATTGATTTTCGTATGATATTTTTCACGGATAATGGAATCTGTAGGGTACTTCGTTAATGTATCGTATTACATTTTGTTGACTTTTGCCTTTTATCATAAATTCCATAAGCGAAACGTGGTGAATGCTGTGCAACGCTCTAATCACGATAGTGGGTATGAACATATGCATATGCGTACAAGGGATACTGAAGATGAAACTGGGGCAGGAAAGATCGACTGGCCGGATGAACAACGTATTCAACAGGTTTTTATTGACGTTAACAGGCGAGGTTACCGTCAAGGGATTATGGGATTTAAGGCTGGCAAACTCCGAGAGAGATTGTATAAACCGGAAATAGCTGAGTTGCTCGAAGATTTGCGAACATATGGAGAGCAGGCATCAAGAGAACCGCTTCCTCCACTGACATTTCAACTGTTTCGACAGTTTGGCACATCGGGAGATCGTCAGGCTTATGAGCAGGTTTACTTCGACCGGCGCGGTAGATTAGCAGCAGTTGCCATGCTTGCACTCGATTCGAACGTTCCTGATATGCTCCATGCTCTTGAAGAGATGTTATGGGCGGTATGTAATGAATATACGTGGTGTCTTCCGGCACATCTGGGAACGGGAGAAGCAGAGCAGGTGGAAGGTAATATTGACCTCTTTGCCGCAGAAACGGTACATATGCTTGCTGAAATTGTGGCGATTCATCGTCATCATCTCGATCCTCTGGTTGTTGAACGGATCAGCATTGAGGCGGAGCGGCGTATCTTTACGCCGCTATACAGGGAAAAGCGGGCGTATCACTGGCAAACGGCAGATCACAACTGGTCTGCTGTCTGCGGAGGGTGCTGCGGTATGGCTGCCATGTTACTGCTAGAGGATAGAGTGATGCTCTTGGAGTCCGCCCGGCAGACGCTTGGCTGTATGCAGGCGTTCCTGAACGGATATGGCGAGGATGGCGGCTGTGCCGAAGGGGTTGGATACTGGGTCTACGGATTCGGTTATTTTGTCTATTATGCCGAGATGTTACTGGACTACAGTGGGGGGGAGTTAAATCTTCTGACAGGTTCCAAAATAGCAGCTATAGCAGCATTTCCGCTGCGAATTCATCTATCGGGCGGCACATTTATCAATTATTCGGATAGCTCGGAGCGTGAAGAGATTCCATCGGGGCTGCTATCCCGATTAGCCGCACGATTCGGGATGTACGTGGATCTGCCGTTACACATTCCTCAGTTGACAGACGATCCTTGTCGTCGCTGGGCGCATCTGCTGCGGAACGTGATGTGGAGCGATCCGGCGGTCTATGAACGTGTGTATGAAAAAACGGCAGTGCAGGCGAATGGAGGGTTTATTTTTCAACAGCTCGAATGGATGGTTGCCAAAGGTGTCCTTCATGTACCCAATCCACGTAAAGAAGCGGGAAGTCTGCCTTCAGACAAGGAGTGGTTTCAGGCAGCGTGTTCGTTCAAAGGCGGGCATAATGATGAACCTCACAATCATAATGATCTGGGACAAGTGATTATCCATTGCGGTGGCGAAAATATACTGTGTGACCCTGGGGCGGGGTTGTACACTCAGGCGTATTTTGCTCTAGGACGTGAGCGGTTATTTCATATCTCATCCGGCGGGCATAACGTTCCTTTGATCCAAGGCTGTGAGCAGAGTTCGGGTAGACAGGCGGAAGCCGGGTTACTGGAGTTTACGCTTGATCCGGATGGAAAGGGAATGTTGGCCGCTCTGGATCTGACTCGTGCATATCCCGAGGTAGAATCGTTACATCAGTATACACGCCATTTGTGCTGGAGGATCGGAAAACGAGGTGCCTTGGCAACCTTACGGGTCATAGATCGGTTTCAATGGAAGGTTAGCGCAGAGCACGACTCTGTAAAGTTTTCGCTTGGTGAACCCCATGTCGGATCACGTGTTGTTGAGCGATGGATAAGCAGGGTACATCCGGTGATGGAAAAGGAAGGCCGACTTCAGTGGCAGGCTTCACGCGCCAACATGTATATGATATATGATGCCGTTCAGTGGAAGGCCGAGACGGAAGAAGTGCACACCGTGGATCATGACCAAGTGCCGGTTACATTTTATCGTACATCCCTTGTATGGAAAGGGGACGAAGTAATAGCGACCAAGGGCGAGGATGAAAGATTCGGTGATACGTTAATGAAGGCGGTAGTTTCGGAAACCCAAAGTTTCTTGGGAACTCTGGAGATCTTGGAAAGTACCGATGGTGGAGATACTCCGGGTGTTGCAGGGGAGCAGGCGCACGGGATAGCTAATCTAGAAATGCCGGAGATTGTATGTCAGGTTGATTTTATTATTGAACCCCATGAAGGGAAAACCGAGGTGAGTCCACGTGAGTAGTTATACAGCCACATCGACATATCCATGGCAGACGGAGCTTGAGCAGTATCGGACATTGGCAGCAGAGGCAGGCCCCGCACCGGCAGATGGCTGGAGCAGGGAGCGCAAGCTGGCACTCGTCAGGAAAATTGTTTGCGCTTACACCAAATATCAGGAATTGAATGGAGCTATTATTGATCCATACTCAGGCATAGAACGGTATTATTCCACGCCAGCTTATGCTATGGCTGCGGCTGTACTAGTCGATGCAGGGCATATGGAACTGCTGGATTCAGCATCGGCAGCCCTGTCACATAGCATTGATGCAGTAGTGAATGGCAGTGCACCGGACAATCATCCGGATTTTTTTCCTGTGCTCATGATGCGAGCTTATATGTTACTGGCACCTCATCAACCTGAACAGGCAGCCGTCTGGGCTGAGGCACTCCAAACCATTCATCCTGAGAGTGACTACGTGTTTACAATGAACAAGATGAACAATGCCAATCGGATGATTAATTGGAATGCGATCATGATCTCAGGCGAATATTTGCGGTGGAATGAGCAGCTTGCGAGTGAGGATACGGCATGGATGGATCGTTATCTGGAAGCGTACCATCTGCCCCGGTTTACCGGGCTTGGATTGTACCAAGATGGGCCGCTGGATCGGCCCAATTGTCCGTCTTCCTATGATATCGCTACCCGTTATCACCTTGAAGTGATGCTGGATGCCGGATATGAAGGCAAAGTCGCAGATGTATTGCGAGAGAAGATGCGTCACGGTGCGTTCAGCTCATTGCTGATGTTGTCTCCGCTGGGGGAAATACCACCTCGCGGTCGTAGTTCCCAGCACCAATGGAATGAAGCTGCCGCTGCTTACGTATGCTCGGTGCACGCCAAGCTGGCGTTGCAAATGGGGGATTCTGTGATGGCTGGGGCGTTTGCACGAGCAGCGAATCGTTGTTTTGAAGCTGTAGAGCGCTGGCTGATGCCTGATGGACGGCTGAAAATCGTACGTAACGAATATGTGCCCGAGAAACGTCACGGATACGAAATATACACGAATCACACCTGTTACAATCTGTGGACAGCCGCCGCGCTTGCGCATGCTTGTCTATGTGATCGAGGTGAGCATATCGCTCCCTCCTATCTTCCTTCCGAGATTGGAAACCGGGTGTTACGGGCGGATGGCTGGTTCGAAACGATACTCGCCTCTGTGCCAGGCCAGCAGATTGTTCTGCATACCGCACTGAATGACCCGTATACGATTCCCGGGCTGGTACGAATCCAGCAGACAGGGCTACCAGGGTTAATTGGCCCATCGGCAGCCAGTCATGTACAGGCAGGATTCACGGAATTCGCAGAGGGTGTAGTGCAGCCGTTAAGTTATTGCCCTGCCTGGAAGACTACCGATGGGGTCTGGCATAGTTTGGCCGAAGGCATCCCCTCTGGTAGCGAATACGACCGTGATGCGGGAATCAATCCGGCTAGCGGCGGTGGTTCGATAGTGTACCAGCTGGCGGATAAGATGGCTGAGATTTCAACAGAAAACAAACAGCATGGAACCTTGCCGGTAGAAGATGGAAATGGAAATGTGAATGTTATAGAGGACACTGCTGGGCAAGCAACGGTGAAAAATGCAGGGGGTGCCCCGTTAAACACGGCGGAGAATGATTTTGAGATCACCTGGACGGGGCCTTTATCAGGAATACGCTCCATAACTACCCGTTATGTGCAACGAGCCGATGAACTGACGGTGACGTATGCATTCGAAGGTGAGATTGTGGCAGTGGGGGCCTTGATTCCGCTGATGTTCAGCGATGGTCAGGAACAGGCTGTGATTACTCACACGGAGCAAAGTGTGCGTACAGCATATCGGGGAGCATACGTTGAATCCGCGGTACAGGATGCCGGGGCTGTGATTCAGCTGGATCAGCGGGAAGTGGCGTCACGCAACGGGCTGCTCAAACAGGCACGGATGGAAGTTCATGGTGCACAGCGATTGACCTTCACTGTTCGATTGGGACGGAATTAAAAAATATGGATAGCTGTCAGGCTATCTATCTATTTATTTATGCAATGTGATGTCATGTGATCGCGCATAGAAACTGGAGGGATGATCATGGGTACTTCAACATCGGCAATATGGCTGGAGCAAGCATGGCAACAAGGGGTTAACCAAACGATTCGGAATGCGAAACGAATCAAGGATACCTTTCCTCATATTTCACCGCAGGGTATATATGATAAAAATGATCCGGAATGGTGGACAGCTGGCTTCTGGCCTGGGCTGTTATGGCTAGTGTACCGCGATGCTCCGGGTCACGAAGCGGCGGCAGAGCTGCTACGCATCACGGATAGCTGTGAGCGGCAGCTCGAAGGTTGTCTGCGTGATCCGGATGCTGTGGATCACGATCTGGGTTTCATCTGGCTGCTTAGTGGCGTAGCCAGCTATCGCCAGATGGGCAGCGAGGATGGGCGCCGCCGCGGCCTGCTGGCCGCGAATCTGCTCGCTGCCCGCTTTCACGTGCGCGGAGAGTTCATCCGCGCATGGAACTTCCGCTCGTCGGTGATGGACACGCGCGGCGTTGCCATCATCGACAGCATGATGAACCTGCCGCTGCTCTACTGGGCATCCGAGCAGAGCGGCGATCCTCGCTTCCGCTGGCTGGCGGAAGCGCATGCGGACACCGTGGCGCGCGAATTCGTCCGCGCAGACGGGTCCATCTGCCACGTGGTGGAGTTTGATCCACACACGGGGCAGAAGCTGCGGGAGCATGGCGGCCAAGGCCATGCTCCCGGGTCCGCCTGGGCGCGGGGCACCGCCTGGGCGTTGCACGGGTTTGCGCTGTCTTTCCGGTATACGGGCGAGGCCCGATATCTGGAGACAGCGGAGCGGGCGGCCGATTTCTTCCTCGCCATGCTTGGCGAAGACATCGTGCCGGTGTGGGATTTTCGCGCGCCTGCGGAGCATCGGGCGGCGTGGGACTCGTCCGCTGCGGCGATTGCCGCGAGCGGCCTGTTCGAGCTCGCGAAGCTGTCGCCGCGCAGGCCAATCTACGCCGCCGCGGGAGAGCGCATCGTCCGCGGCTTGTATGAGCATTACAGCTCCGGCGAATCCACAGCGGAGGAAGGGCTCATCATGCAGGGAACGGTGCATTACCCGGAAGGCCGGGGTATCAATGTGCCGATCATTTACGGCGATTATTTCTATATGGAGGCGCTCGCGAAACTGCGCGGAAGTGAGGGTTTATTTTAACTAAAAGCAGGAGGTTCTAACATGTCATTCCCGACACATATCGTATCAGCAGGCGGAATTGTAGAAGATGGAGAGGGAAATATTTTGTTGGTTAAAGCCCATGATGATGGCTGGGTATATCCTGGCGGGATAACCGAAGTTGGAGAGAACCTGATGGACGGCGTAATCCGTGAAATCCAAGAGGAAAGTGGGATCATTGCAACGGTTAGCCATTTAATAAGTGTCGTTTCGAATACAGCTATTCATAAGTGGTATGACGGTGTAACGGATGTCCCTACAAAAGTCATGTTTGATTTTGTGTGCAGAGCAGAGGGTGGAGAGTTAACGACTTCTGATGAAACGAGTGAGTGCAGGTGGGTTCCCAAGGAAAATGTTCTGGATTGGATCACCTTACCTGCCATTCGCATGCGCTATGAGGCGTATTTAAACTTCAACGGTTCTGTAAACTATCTGGAGTATAGTACTGCGACATCGACAGAATTCCATGTCAAACTCCAAAGGCATATTTAAATACATGTAAAGTAGTATCGTTGAACATCTGTCTAGTTGAACAGAAGCAAGAAATAGAACCACCTATTACAGGCTGGTTCTATTTTTGGTGTTTTTTCAGAAGGAGATTTACTTCGCAGGTGAACGCTTCAGAATGACAAAGTCGGCAGAGGATTGCTCGGGGTATCGCTGGCGAATAATCTCATGCACTTTGAATTCGGGATAATCAAATAGATAATGGAACAAATTCCGATCTTGTATGGTTTGTACGCCGGAATCACCTTGCTCCTTCAGCCTTGTGTAGAGCACCACCCATTGGGTCGAGGTATGGAGAACATCGCTAAGGGTAGCCCGAAAGTCTGCTTCATCCGTAATATGATATAGCACATCCAGACAGACGGTCAGATCGGCTTGTAGAAAGCCGCGATTGAACCACAGACCCGGTGTATACACCATGAAGCTTTTGGAAGGATCGCTGGCATATAGAGACGCGCATTGTTTTACCGAGGAGGCCGCTACATCCATACCCAGATATTCGCCATAGTTCATATATTTCAACTGATTCCCATCCCCGCAGCCAAATTCGATGACTCGGTGAATCCCTTCACGCTGAATTAATGCATTGACTACCTCAGCTTTGAATTCGGCCAGCACGCCATAAGAACCTCTACCTGATGTTTCACCTGAACGATAGGTTTGCTCCCAATAGTGAATGTAATCAAATGACTGCTTCATGTTGATTTCCTCCGATTCTGAAAAAATGATGTTGTCCTCCAGGCCGAATCATAATCCTTATAGTCAATTTATGCACCGCGGGTATCGTTATGAATAGGATTCAAAGATCAACGCTTTTTCCCGACATATTTCCACATGGCCTCCATAGTAATGACATAGTCGGTTGAATTTCCATATAATTACCTGAAAATTTCCTGAAAGTCTAAACATCTGGAAAGCACCTGCCGACATTAATTATAGTAGGAAAAAAATGACGATTATCGGAGGGAAATGATGTTAAAGCCAAGATTGACCAAGTACATGGTGATGATGCTGGTGTTGATGCTGAGTATTTCCAACGTAGGCTTGGCCGCTGCGGCAGAGAAGGAACTATCTAAAATTGTGGTTTCCAAAAATGAAATGTCGCTCGAAGTAGGCGAATCGGGATCTGTAACGGTAACGGGGGTATATACGGATAATACCTCGGCTAACGTGACAGTTAGCTCATCCTGGAGCAGTAACGATCCTTCGATAGCAACTGCATATAATGGTTCAATTACAGCCAAACAGGAAGGTACAGCTACACTAACAGCAACGTACAAAGGGCTGAGTCAGGATGTTCAGGTTAAAGTAACGAAGAAAGTCAAAGCTCTTTCGAAAAATGTGCAAAGCCTGGATCTCCGTATGGGTGAAACGAAAGACATCGTGTTAACGGCTACGTATAGCGACAATATGACCGATGCAAACGTGGCTAACACGGCAGCATGGACAACCAGTGATGAGAAGGTTGCAACTGTGGTCAATGGTAAAGTGACTGGCCAAAAAGCAGGAACAGCAGTAATCACAGCGAAACTGGGCACTCAGAGTGTAACGGTAGAAGTGAACGTGGAAGTTGTTAAACGTGTGGATGTGGACAAAAATCAGGTAAGTCTTCTGCTTAAACAAATGGAAAGCGTGAAGTTAACAGCAACCTATCCAGACGGAACCACCAAGGATGTAACTGATCTTGCAGAGTGGACATCCAGCAATGAAAAGGTTGCAGATGTGCTGAAAGGTGATATTACAGGCTATTCAGCAGGTTCTGCCAAAATTACAGGTAAATACGGAACCAAATCGGTCTCTGTAGACGTAGATGTGGATCTGACGAGCAAGTTAAGCGTGGGGAAACAGAGCATTTTCTTCCGCTTGAGCGACACGGATAAAACCTCTAATGTCACACTTACAGCTTCGTATCCTAACAGTAGTGATGTGAATGTAACCGATCAGGCAACATGGACGTCCAGCAATGAGAAGGTTGCTACGGTGTTCAAAGGACAGATTACAGCAGTAAGTGCAGGATCAACAATCATTAAGGCGGCATACAGTGGCAAAACAGTAGAGATCGCTGTCGATGTAGATACAGCGAGATATTTGGATATCAAAGATGTTACTGACAAACTCGCCATGAGCGTTGCAGGTGACAACAAAACGAAAAAACTCACAGCGAATGCTGAATATATCGATGCAAGCAAGGAAGATGTAACGTCTAAAGCAACGTGGACATCCAGCAATGCGGATGTTGTGTATGTGTCCAGTGGTGAACTGATCGCATATAAATCGGGTACAGCTACGATTACTGCGGCTTACGGCGGCAAAACGGTGAAATTCACAGTAAGCGTTGATGTTCCAGACAAATATGAACTGGACAAAAAGAAAGCAACCGTTGCCGTCGGCGGAACGACCTCGGCTAAAGTTCTTGCATCATACGGTGAAACGTCCAAGGATGTGTCTGAGGATGCAACCTGGAGCAGCAGTAGCGATAAAATCGCTGAGGTAGACAGTAAAGGGGTTATCACTGGGGTAGCAACAGGTAAAGCAACGATAACTGCCAAAATCGAAGGCAAAACGTTGACACTCACGGTTGAAGTGGGTATGGCTAGCGGTTTGGAGGCAGATGTAAACTTTGTTGTTCTTTCGGCAAAAGAAACCCAGTCCATTATCCTCACTGGTACAGATGGTGATGGCAATACCAAGGACGTCACAGCTGATGCGACTTGGAAAACGAGCAATTCCCGCGTAGCGGATGTGAAAAAAGGGGTAATCACAGGCAATAGCAGTGGTAAAGCCAATATCACAGCCGAATATGGCTCGCAGAAAATTACGATTCAGGTTGAAGTTGATGTGATTTCACGGATTGAAGCATCTGAACCGGCAATTTCCCTGAAATCAGGTGATTCCGTTGAGCTGAAGGTCACAGCTACCTTGAGTGATGGCAGTGAACGGGATGTTACGGATAAAGCCGAATGGAAAACGAGCAGTTACAAAGTTGCTCAAGTAACTAAAGGTAAAGTGAAGGCTCTGAACTCAGGCAAAGCCAAAATTACTGCGAAGTATGGTAGTAAATCAGTTACAGTTGCACTGGATGTAGATACATTAAAGTATTTACAGACGGATAAAGTCACGTTGACTATGAAAGTCGGTGATAAAGCAACCGTAGCAGCTACCGCAACATATATGGATGGAAGCGAAGCAGATGTGTCCAAACCGGCACTCTGGACATCCTCCCGTATCGCGACAGTTTCCGTTAAAGATGGCATAATTCAGGCAAACGGTAAGGGCAAGGCAACAATTACGGTTTCGTATGCAGGGGTAAAAACCAAAGTTAGCGTAGTAGTTGAAGCGAAGTAATTCTGTCCTTCAGGTTTATGATGATGGTTCTTCAAATTCATTCACTCGAGTGTGCGTTTGGAAAATGATGAATCAGATATAGTACATGTCAAAAAGGTGATGTCAGCATCCAAGCTGATATCACCTTTTTTTGAACCATATTTTGATGTAGAAGCATATCGTTTTCAGATTCAAGTAAGCTTGCAAGTCTGGTAAGCGATCTAATCTGGTCACATCGTATGTGACAGTACCAATGCACCGTAGGCAAAAGCAATCAGGATCAGAATAGCCGGGTGCAGCTTGGTTTTGGTCATGACCCAGAGGGAGATGCCTGCAATGATGAGCGTCTGCCAGATTCCGATCGAGCCCGTGGATACTTGACCGAATTCCCAAGTGAGCAGAATCATAAGTACAGCGATCACCGGCTGCACCAGCAAGGTCATGCCTTTGACTCTAGGTGAAGTCCGATGTTTGTTCAATAAACGAATTAACAGAATGAGTGCGGTAGCCGACGGCACAATGGTAGCCACACTGGCGATCAAGGCACCAAACCAGCCTGCAACGTGATATCCGACAAATGCGGCGATTTTTGTGGCAATGGGTCCCGGGAGAGCATTGCCAATTGCCAGTACATCACCGAACTGTTCGGTTGTCATCCAGTGGTAGTGATTCACAATCTCTTCTTGCATTAAAGGAATAGAAGCGGGACCGCCTCCATATCCCAGAATGTTCGCTACGAAAAATCCCCAAAATAATTCCCACCACGTCTGAAGCATCCTATGATACCCCCTTGTCGGAGTTACCTTTGGATTTTACACGCTGTACCAGACCGAAATGGAAGAAACCATAGACCAAGAACACCGTAATCACCAGTCCCGGATGAATATTAAGCAGCTGTAATGCGGCAAAGGCAATGACACCGAATAGGATAGCAAACCACTTCCCCAAGCCCTTCCAGGCTTTCATCGCGAATTCATAGGCCATCATGCCAAGCATCACAAAAATGACAGGCCGGACGGCTGCTACCATGCCTGCTACAATCTTGGATTCGCGCAGTGCGTACATCGAACCGAGTAGGGCAATAATAGCAATGCTTGTCGGCAAAATATGAGCGAGTACGGACACAATAGCGCCCAGTACTCCTTTCGTTTTATACCCAAGATAAGCAGCCATCTTGGTAGCAATGGGGCCCGGCAGAGCGTTGGCTATCGCCAGAATCTCGCCGAATTCATCATCACTGACCCAATTGTAACGGGTGACAGCCTCATAACGGATTAGCGGAATAACCGAAGGGCCGCCGCCATATCCCAAAATTCCGGTTCGTACCATACCGATCACGAGACCGTTGTAATCTTTCCAACTCATGCTGATATCCTCCTAGAGTCTCATGCCCATACGGCTTTTATAACGTTTTAAGAGCAGCTGTGATTCCACCTTGACGATGCCTGGCATCTTGTAGAGCTTCTCAAGCAGGAACTGCTCCATCTCTTCCATATCTGCAAAAATACCGTGCATATGCAGGGTGCTTGGGCCTGTCATATGATAAAGGCTGGTCACGGCCGGCTCCTCGTCTAACATCTCCGCAACTTCGTCCAGATAGCGAGGTTCCACATCGACATTAAAAAAGGCAGAGACCTGTAGCCCCACTTTGCCTGGATTAATCACAACGGTAAAACGTTCGATAATGCCCTTTTCCGACAATGCGTTGATGCGAGCCTGGACGGCTACGCGTGATAATCCGATCTGCGAACCTAGGTCTGTATAGGAAATCCGGCTGTTCTGATGAAGGGCAGCGATGATTTTGCGATCCATCTCGTCCAGATTGTACATTTGCGGAATTTCCCCGCCTTTGGAGGAACGTTTTTGTGACATGTTCGAATCACCCTTTTCATTTTCATATGTTCCACGATGTGTATCCGAATTTAAAGAAATAATTGAATGTGCCCATAATAAATGCAGCATTCATAGTTTAATGACGAAACGTAACTAACGTCAACTGATTTTAGAACAATTGTTAAAAATATACGCGGCAATGCCTTCATATTGTTGGATATTAGGCAAGAAAAAGACTGCGCGCTATCTGCGGCAGTCGGCAAGTCGTCATTTTCACAAGTTATGTCATGAATTTGCATCTTCAAAAGAAACTATTCTTAAGGACGGTTGGTGTTGTGACGTTTCGTTGATGTTGACGCATCATTCATTACAGATTCGTTGTCTTAGGTAGCAACAGCGTAACGGTCGTTCCCTCACCAGGTTCAGAGGATACACGTAACGTACCACCTGCTCCGCGTGCGCGTTCCTCCATGCTGAACAATCCAACACCATTCCCCGCGCTACCTTTATTAAATCCGGTTCCTTGGTCTTCAATAACCACAAGCGTGAGCTCCTCCGTATCTTCTACGGTTACTCGTGCCTCGGCAACGTCAGCGTACTTGGCCACATTGGTCAAGGCTTCCTGAATAATTCGATAAATGGCGATTTCCCGGTTCATCTCCAGCCGTTTACGCAAGTTGCACTCCAGAGTAACCTCGATACCGTAATGACGGTTATAGTTCTCGATATAGGTCCGAATGGCAGGGACTACGCCCAGATCATCCAGTACGGACGGGCGGAGTTCCCAAGCCATACCTCGAACATCCTCCATAATACCGGTAACTTGTTTCCGTAATGCTTCTACACCCGGGTTTGCTTGATCTGCCAGCAGGCGATCCATCTGAATCACAAGAGAGAACAGGCTTTGTCCAATCCCGTCATGAAGGTCACGAGAGATACGCCGCCGCTCTTCTTCCTGAATATTCATGACTTGCGACATCATCTGTTGCAGCTCAGCCTCCACTTGTTTCAGCTTGGTCACCTCACTGCGCACAGCTAAATACTGATATGGCTCGCCATCGTTATCAAGGAAAGGCACAATCGTGGTATTCACCCAGTAATGACTGCCATCTCTCGCACGATTTCGTATCTCGCCATTCCACACCTTGCCTGAAGAGATCGTGTCCCATAACGTCTTCATAAAGGCTTTGCCATGATATCCTGAGTTAATAATCCGGTGATCCTGACCTATGAGTTCCTCGCGGCTGTACTGTGAAATTTCACAGAATTTATCATTCACGTATTGGATTTTACCTAAACGATTTGTGAGCGCTACGATAGAGGATTCATCAAGTGCAAACTTCAGGTCGCTTAGTTGATGCAGTGAACCCTTCAGTTTACTTCGGAAATCGTTGTCGGAGATGTGCTGGTCAATCTCGCTGAGCAGGAGCTGAACAGGTTGGTCAGCTAATCCGCTGAGTCTGTTTTTGCGTGGCTTACTCAAAGTTTAACAACCCCTTCTTCATGGCAAACTTCACCAGTTCCGGTCTGGTGCGAAGACCGAGCTTTTCCATCAGATTACTTTTGTGAGATTCCACCGTTTTGACACTGATAACCAGATGCTCGGCAATTTCCTTATTGGCATAACCTTTGGCAATCCAGGACAAAATTTCTTTTTCCCGATCCGAGAGGGTATCATACGGCCCGGCATTTTCCTGTTTGGCTTTGTCCAGATACTCGCTCATCAATCGTTTGGTTGCGCTTGGATAGAGGTAGGCACTTCCATCGGCTACAGAACGAATGGCAGCGAGCAATTCCTCGTGGGGCGCACTCTTGAGGATGTACCCTGAAGCTCCAGCATGGATTGCACGGAACAGGTATTCCTCATCATCATGCATCGTAAGAATTAAAATCGATACATCCGGCATCAATTTTTTTAACTCTGCTGTGGCGGTCAATCCATCCTTGCCCGGGGGCATGCTGAAATCCATAAGGACCACATCGGGTTTCAGTTCCTGCGCTTTGGCAATGGCCTCGTCACCATCGGCTGCATCTCCAACAATATGTATATCGTTCTTTCCTTCAAGAAGGGCAATGAGCCCTGAACGTACGACCACATGGTCGTCAACAACTAATAATCGAATCACAATCGTTTCCCCCTGTCCGCTTCCTTCATCTATATCTATCATACCAAAAAAAGAGGCTTTTCAGAGGGTAATCTCCGAAAAGTCTCCTATTCCGTGTACAGATCACACAGGATGTATAAATGAAAAAAGAGAGATGAAGCAATGCGTATCATGAGGTGCAATCAGGTTATGCATTCTTATTCTACTTATGCGTATTGTTCCAATTGTTTGGCGACTTGCTCAGTTTGGACAACCATCTCAGGGGAAAACGTGCAGGGGGTCCTGCTTCCCACAAGCAATACACCACTTGGCAGACTGCCCTCGCTAAACATCGGCACAGCTATCGCACACACGAGTCGTTCAGCCAACATAAGCGGGCACCGATCCGGGGTATATCCTCTACTGGACTGCTCATCCAGCATGACTGTACGTCCGGTTCGGAGTGCTGTGCCTACCAGATCTTGTCCAGGGCGCATAGCCATGCGTTTGACACGTTCATTGGTTGCCCCAGAGGTATATTTCCAGCGCAGCATCGATCCAGACACACAGGCCATTCCGCAAAAATCTCCGGCGGTGCTCTGACACAGGCCGCTCATCATCTCCTGAACGGCAGATGAGACTTCATCATGCATGAGGGACACTTCCTTTTTCTCGAATCATATAGACGATTAGCTCGTCACTCATTACGTTACAATCGTTATCGTAGTCATTCATCGTTGTCACAACATATGGGAAACCTTGAACTCAAGGCTTGTTGGATGGGAAAACAGTTCACAATCAGGTTATTCCGATGTTAGTTCTATTGTAGACTGTTTCGTGGGCCTTGTAATTCAGGGAAAACCCCTATTTCACTTCTGGAAACTGCTGAACATGGCTGCTGAATCACTCGGGGAACACAAAAAATGAAAAAACAGCCGGCAACATGAGCCAACTGCTTGGTTTGAATGTGTATTCTTGAATGAGTTTGGATTTAGGAAGATTCTCCTGCAGATAAGGAAATGTACACATTATTATTTTTCTACATTGTAAATGTGCTCAGTAACGCCGGCCACACAGCGATATTCTCACGGCAAGCGGGACATGTGGTTTCACCTGCCAGATAAGGGAGGTGTGCAGCGAGTGTCTGTTCTCCGATCCTGGCTGTCCGCTCTGCTAAAACTTGTGTCTCCTCATCTGTCCATGAAGAAGCGGGAATGATGGCTTGAGCTTCCTGATTGGATTGGAAAACAGGATCTTGTTCATAAGCTTTCAGAGGCACAGCATGATTTTCATCGGGCCATATGTACAGTTCATTTTCGCAAGCGGGGCACTCAGCTACATACTCATCCCCTTCCGAAAATGTCATTAGCATATTCGCAACGATATAGGATTTGCGGAATGCGGCATCGGCAATGAGGATGTAACGTTTCTCCGTATCATCTGTGGATAGTTCGGCAGCATCGGTCAGCACTTGTTCCGTCAGCGATCTGAGCTGGTCAATGGCTTTTATATATTCAATATACATCTGCGTGCAGACACTACTGCCCACCACATCGGCCAGCTCAGTCCATGATGATGGATAGGGTGCTTGGTGCGGCTCATCACGGCTTGCTTCAATAATACCGCAGTGGATAAACAGTTCTTTGCGCACCGCTACATCGGATGTCGTACAAGCGTGATGTGCCAGAAATGGCATGACGGCGTAGGTGGCCGTATAGATTGAATTTTGATGAAACAGATACTCCTGAAACAAATCATTAAAAACCTCTTGGCTGAACTCCTGCTCCAGTTGTTGCAACAAGCCGGGTACATGTTTTGCTGAGCCATACGGACCAGATAGCCTTTCCCAAACATCATGATCAAGGGATAACATAGGATTTCCTCCTGTTCTGGAGATGCGTAAGATTGAAGATTTATAAATGAAGATTCACTAGAGTAAATACTCATAAGTATTTAACTGTATGCTAGCATTAACGCAAAAAATTGACAATTCAGAATCGGATCGCTCGCAAACGAGGCCTTTATTGGGGATATGTGACTTATCTCACAGCGAATTGGGGGAGTTTCCCGCCAAAGATCAGGTAATCCCCCGATAACCTTTCTGACCCTTTCGCGATATGATGTAATCATAAGGAATCACCGAGGGGGACGAAAATGATGGGTACAGTATTTGTGGAAAGAATCACCCAAAAAGTAGAGCGTACACAGACGGAGGCGGGCAAGATGACTCAGAGAACAGGTGGGATTCTGTCTTTTGTTACACCGGAGCAGTGGGATCTGATCGAAGAGAAAATGCAGCCTAAAAAAGTAAAGTCGGGATACAGCCTCTTTTTGGAAGGTGATGAAGCTGGATATCTGTACTACATTCGTTCGGGACGTGTGAAGTTGACCAAATCGACGGAGGATGGCAAAGAGATTATTCTGTCGATTCAGCAAAGAGGCGATCTGATCGGTGAATTCGGCGGTATTGGCGGATTGAATCACAGTTACAGTGCAGAGATGGCGGAAAAAGGGGAGCTAGCCATCATCTCGCTGACGGATCTTGAAAGTGTGCTTAGCAAAAATGGGGATCTTGCGCTGAAATTCTTGCAATGGATGGCACTTGCACAGCGCATTACACAGTCGAGATTCCGTGACCTGTTGCTCTACGGCAAAGCGGGTGCACTTGCTTCGACATTGATTCGTGCCAGCAATACGTATGGCAAGATTGTTCCAGATGGCATCGTGCTGGAGATGAAGCTGAACCATACTGAACTCGCTGAGATGATCGGGGCAACTCGGGAGAGTGTTACACGTATGCTTGGAGCGTGGAAAGAGCAGGGCACCCTTGATATGATGGACGGCAAATTAATGATCCGGGATATGGCTGCGCTCCGCTGCATGTGTGGATGCCCTTCGTTCCCAAGCTGTCCGAAAGAGCTGTGCCGTCTGTAGGAGATATTGCAATAGATTAGCTTTAAACAGCAGAACAGGTAACTTTAGAGAGAATGCACGGGTGGGGAGACACGAGAGCGGAACTGAACGGAACGGATACGAAAGTGAACGAATTGGAACTGAACGAATTGGGCATAACGGAACGGATACGGATACGATACAGATACAGATACAGATACAGATACAGATACGGATAGTGAACTGAACGAATTAAACAGAACTGAACGGATACAGAACTGAACGAGTTGGACTAAACAGAACTACCGGAACAAAACTAACGGAACAAAATAGAGTAATACGGAACTAAAGTAACGAAATGGAACGAAAGAAACTTAACGGAACGAAAGAATAGAATAAAACGGAAAAAGGATGGAGTGGCGTAGGCTGTGTCATCCTTTTTCCGTACTTTTTCGTACTTCTTGGTATGTAGCTTTTCAAACTATCGGGTCTCGCTCTCCCGCGGCTAACGATCTCAGATGAGCTTATTTTATGTGTTTTAACCCATTTAAAAATCTAACGATCAGGAGAGACGTTATTTCTCAGAAATTGCTGGGAAATGGAGTTTTTTTACGGTTATTTGGCGAAATAGCGTCACTGGTGATCGTTAGAATTCCAAACAGCTGAAAAACATCCAAATAAGGTCCGTGGTGATCGTTAGAATTTTGGTAGCTACTTCCGTACCTTGCTGGATCTTGCTGCCTCACAGACATTGGCGACACCAGCACATCGTACTATACACTAGCAAATCGTACTATACACCAGCACATCATACCTATACACTAGCAAATCGTGCTATACACCAGCACATCGTACTATACACTAGCAAATCGTGCTATACACCGGCACATCGTACTATACACCAGCACATCGTCCCCATGCACCCGCCGCCCTCAGTGAACTAAAATACACCCGAACGCATCTTGATAGAATACAGCGCATCATCTCCATACATCCCAACGCATCGCACTACTTCAAGGTGTATTATCGCGAAATCGAGAGCACCGCATTACATTACATCACAAAGCACGTCATAGCATCGCAGGGGATTTTGCAAGGCATGCACTCTCACTGGCTGCTGCCTCATGATGCCACACATCCCACGCAACGCAGTAGCACACCTGAGATTTTACTCCAACTCCCGATCCAGCATGGAATAGAGTGCCGAGTCATGATATGCCCCTTTATAGAACCAGTGCTCTCGTATTACACCTTCACGCTGCATTCCGATCCGTTGCATGACGCGCTCAGATGCGGGGTTTTCTGGACGGCATTTGGCATAAATCCGGTGGACGCCAAGTTCCTTGAAGCCAAAATGAAGTAATGCGCGGCAGGCTTCGGTCACATATCCATTTCCCTGATAGGCAGGGTGAAGCACATAGCCGATCTCAGCATTGGTCTGATCGACAAGGTGGAGCCCTGCGCCCCCGATAAGAAGCCCTTCCTTTTTCAAAACAATGGCAAGTTCATATCCTTCTCTCGGCTCGGCCAGCTGCATACGAATGACATCCTGTACATAAGCCCGGGTATCCTCTTCCGTGTTCGGGCCCCATGCGGTGTGTTCCGTGACTTCGGGCATCGAAGTATAGGTATGGATATGAGGCCAGTCATTTTCTACAATCTCACGAAGAAGTAATCTTTCCGTTTCAAGCTGCATATCGTACACTCCTTTGTTCCATCTCAGATTTCTTCATCCGACTTGGAGTACGTCACATCCCCTTACCTGAATGGATTCCGCATCGTATTGCATCCTATTGTATCGCACCATATGCACACAAAAAAGCCCACGACCGAATTCATACATCTGAATTCCTCGCAGGCAGTTATCGTCCAACTGTAAAGGATATATTATTTCAGTTCGTGAGTAACAACGTTGCAGATTACCTTTACAGATCATTGCGGAAGCAATCTGAAAGATGACAGTACCAGTAATTGCGTGACTATGGCTGGTTGCAAGTCGTTGCAGGGTAAGTGTAGGCTAGCTTGCGGATGATCTCCTTTTGCCATCTTGTGTCACCCAGATTAATCGCCAGGTTCAGAAGATCCAAATAATCGTCAAGCTGCAGGACAGCCTTTTGCAGAGTTGTGTTCATTCGATGTTCGTTCCCCTTTATCTATAAAGTCGTAAGTATGGTTGGCATCATCATCGGAATTGAAAATAAACAAGCTCAATAATGATAATCATTATCACATATATAATGTCATTATGCATCGAACGTAGGTAAATTGCAATGCCCAACCGCGTTATAACTCAACTTTTTTCAGGAAAAAGGCTCTTCCAGAGCACATATGGGATATAAACGCCCAAGTAGGCAGCCGGGATCAGGAACCAGTCGTTCAACAAAAAGTGATGTATTTCCGTGGTGAATGTTGTCATATGAACATTGGTGGCGTAGACATCACTGGCGATAACGGTTGCGGCGCTATAGAAGCACAGGATGGCAAGCACATGGAATAGCCGAGTCGCCCATTGGAAGCGAAGAGCTATAAAGGTCATTGCAAGAGGTGCAATGATGAGTAGTAACAAAAAGACAATTTTCATATGAGATTCTCCTTCAGAATTAGAGATAATTCCAAACCTCACAACTGTACTCGTAATCAACTTGTAGTAATGGTCAGTATCGGCTACCGAAAGCGACTTCAAACTTTTTTCAAAAATTTTACATAAATCTGGAGGAATTCATCATATGAAGCTTTAAATTAGATAGGGACAAGCATCATACGTTATGGAGGAGGAGAAAGGGTATATGAAAAAGGCGTTAAGGCAGCACTGGATCGGGGCATTCCTGGTCTTTGTTATGATGGCAACAACGTTACTCGTTCCGGGGGTTCAGGCTCCGGTTCAAGCCGCAGCACCACTTACCGTATCACAAGCCATTGCTGCCCAGAGCAGTGGAGGCACAGCAACCGTCGAAGGTTATGTTGTGGGACATGCGACCGGATCACTGACGGCCAAGTTTACCTCACCGTATGCCAATGATTTCAATGTGCTGATTGCAGATTCTGCATCCGAGCGCTCGAACGCCAAACTGCTGGATGTGCAGGTATCTTCTTCTTTCCGTGCTCAATATGGACTGGCTTCAAACCCAAGTCTGGTAGGTAAAAAAATTATCGTAACGGGAACACTTGGCGCCTATAACAGCTATGCCGGTGTCAAAAATCCAACGTCGATCACCCTCTCTACAGGCACAACAAACCCTGACCCCGAGCCAAATCCGAATCCGGGCACACCTCTTCCGGGCGGCAACGGCAAAAAAGTGCTGTTTGATAACACGCATGCCCAGACCGCAGGTGCGGCTGACTGGATTATCGATGGAGCTTTTTCAGACTTTGCGAATGGTTTGCGAAACGCAGGCTTTATCGTGGATCAGCTGGAACGCAGCATCCCGTATACATTTGGTGAGCAAGCGTACACCTATAACAAATTAAAAGACTATGACGTGTTTGTCATTGGCGAAGCCAACGTGCCATTCAAGGCCACCGAGCAGGCTGCGCTCCTGCAATACGTTCAGAATGGCGGTAGTGTCTTCTTCATCTCCGATCACTATAATGCAGACCGGAACAAAAACCGCTGGGATTCTTCGGAGGTATTCAACGGCTACCGCCGTGGTGCTTTCCTGAATCCAGCCAAGGGCATGTCCTCCGCCGAAGCGGAATCACCAGCCATGCAGGGTGTGACCAGTTCCGACTGGCTCGGTACGAACTGCGGCGTTCGTTTCCGCTATAACGCGCTGGGTGATGTGAATGCCACGGATATCGTTGCACCATCACAAGCTTTTGGCATCACAACAGGGGTGCAAGCTGTAGCGATGCACGCCGGATCAACGATTGCCATTATGGACCCGAACAAGGCCAAAGGGTTGGTTTATGTTCCAGCGGGCGTGTCCAAATGGAATAACGCCGTCGATCAGGGCGTATATAGCGGTGGCGGAAGAGCAGAAGGGGCTTACGCTGCAATTGCCAAAGTAGGCGCAGGAAAAGCGGCATTTATCGGTGATTCTTCTCCGGTTGAAGATGCGTCGCCAAAGTATTTGCGTGAAGAAAACGGAGCCACCAAGAAAACCTATGATGGTTTCAAAGAAGTGGACGATGCCACATTCCTCGTGAATACGGTGAAATGGCTGGCGGTCAAAGAGAGTTATACCAGCCTGTCCCAAGTGCCAGGTCTGACCCTTGATACAGCAACAAGCCTGTTGCCAATGGAGACACCAGCGAACTCTACCGAGCCAAAGGTTGAGCCATGGGCTGCACCTGCGGCAGGGTATAAATGGTATGACCCAACGACATTTAAAGCCGGTTCATACGGCAAGGCTCAATAGAAATTTATCAGAGTCAGAAATGGCATAAGACAATTTTCGCAAAGAAGCTGGGGTTGGTCGCCCGGCTTCTTCGTGTGTTTTCGTAACCTTTACATACATCTGACGTTGTTTGTTTATATAAGTGATCTAACCGCATGTGAACGGCAAAGGAGAGATTAAAGATGAAAAGGGAATTAAGAATGTTGCTTTTTCTGTCAGGCATTATTGTAATTTTGGTTGCCTGCGGAAATGAAGCCAAGAATAATACAAATCTAAATGAGGCAGTAGATGAGCAAGCAATCGAGCAGCAGCAGAAAGAAGACAAAGAAGACAAAGAAGAAAATAAAATAGACCAAGAACAAAACAGTCCTGATTCCCCGGCTCTTGCCGACTTTGAAAGAGGAGTGTTCATTGATTTTGAGAAAGAAAGGGACCCTTTGCTGAATGACCAGATCAAGAACGTTTTGAGGAAATATCTGGTTGCACAGGCTCATTCAGATGAAAAAACATTCCGCAGTACGTTCAAAGATTCCGAAACTGCTGATGCCTATATGTGGAGCTATGATGGAGATTATAAATTTACAGATATAAATCATATCTCGAAAGATGAAACGAAAAACCATATACTCGTTACAGTCGAAGGCGAAATGATAAGAGAGAACAAGATAGAGCATGCGGCGGTAACCGTATATTTCGTAGCGGATCAAGCGGGGAAATGGAGTGTTATAGCCGTGGATTAATTTTGCATAAATCTTGCCTCTTCGGGGGAAGGTAGGGGTACTAATCATGGAGTTGGAGCCGGAGAGCAGATGATTCACAAAACAGTCAGGTTTGAAAGCAGATGTGTACGAATTTAAGAAGAGGGAGGCGGCACAAGATGAATCAGCACCTAGGACAAGCGGACTGTGACAGTTCCCTGATGCGGCAAAAGTTGAAGGCAGACCTGCACCGCGTAGCCGAGCGAATGAATCTGACATTATCGCGTTTTGACCACGACAGTGTCTGTTTGCTGGGGCAGTTTGCGGAGATTCGTGCCGAGATCAAACACATTGAGGTGCTCGCTTCTTCTTTTTATCTGGACTGTTATCTGTCTCCATTCACCGAGAAGTTTGCAGAGCTGACGTCCAGCGTGCAGCATCTGTCCGACCGCAGGTATGGCGCGCTGATTGTCATTGAAAGAGAGGTTCCGCTGGAGCCGCTGATTCATTCCGGTGTAGCCGTGGATGCCAAAGTAACCCATGCGTTGCTCGAATCACTCTTTATTCCCGGTGCGCCTCTGCATGATGGGGCGGTACTTATTCGTGGCAACCAGATTGTGTCTGCTGGCAATGTGCTTCCGTTATCCCAAGCCGAAGCCCACGAAGGTAAGCTGGGCACCCGCCACCGGGCTGCGCTCGGACTAAGCGAACTAACCGATGCGGTTGTGCTGGTTGTCTCGGAAGAGACAGGACAGGCTTCTTTTGCGGTGGACGGGGCGTTGCATCCGATTAATGTGGTTGAGACGCTGACCTAGAACGTAGAGCAGCGTAGAGCGGGGTGAGAACGAGTACATGAGCAAGAACAGACGAGCACGAACACACGAACACACGAGCACATGAGTAAACTAATCCGACCGCATATCCGTTATCGAGTTATTGAAGGGGCTAACCAACCAGTCACAGGGTGACAGGGGAGGCCTCTTTTTGCTATGGTGAGTTTCATTCCATCAAAGAGATCTCATTAGGTAGGCATAACTGTGGCTTAGACACGAACGGTGCTGGCTCAAAGCGAACTTAGGGGTGATCCTTTTGCACAAACTGGGTGGATATGGGTACAATAGAGGGTGGAGCGTTCGTAGGAAGTCTGCGGTATATCGCAAAAATGGTTTAGAGGAGACGGTTAGCACATGAGTTGGTTTGAAGCAATGGAGCAACATGATTACGAGGAACTGGTCCTGTGCCAGGATCGAAATTCAGGTTTGAAGGCCATTATTGCCATACACGATACAACACTTGGGCCTGCACTAGGCGGTACACGGATGTGGACGTACGCTTCAGAGGAAGCTGCCATTGAAGATGCACTGCGTCTCGCTCGGGGCATGACATATAAAAATGCAGTATCCGGCCTCAATCTGGGCGGAGGCAAAACGGTAATTATCGGAGATCCGCGTCTTGATAAAAATGAAGCGATGTTCCGCGCCTTCGGTCGCTACATTCAAGGGTTAAACGGCCGTTACATCACTGCCGAGGATGTGGGCACGACGGAAGAAGACATGAATCTGATCTATCAGGAGACCGATTATGTCACGGGAATCTCGGCTAGCTATGGCTCATCTGGCAACCCTTCCCCTGCAACGGCTTGGGGGGTATACCGAGGCATCAAGGCCGCTGCGAAGGAAGCGTTCGGCACTGATCTGCTGGAAGGCAAAACGATTGCCGTCCAAGGCGTAGGCAACGTAGCGATGCATCTGTGCAAGTATTTGTACGAGGAAGGTGCACACCTTATCGTAACGGATATCCATAAGGATTCCGTGAAGCTGGCGGTGGAACGTTTTGGTGCCAAGGCGGTTGATCCGGCAGATATAACAAGCGTCGAATGTGATATCTATGCGCCATGTGCGCTCGGCGGCACGATTAATGACGATACACTCAAGACACTGAAAGCCAAAGTTGTCGCGGGTTGTGCGAACAATCAGCTGCTGGAGCCATGCCATGGGGATGAGCTGTATCAGCGAGGCATCGTGTACGCACCGGATTATGTCATTAATGCAGGCGGTGTGATCAACATTGCGGATGAGCTGAACGGATATCATGAAGATCGAGCTTGGGCGAAGATCGGAGAGATTTACACCACGCTGGAGAAAATTTTCGAAAGCTCCCGCACCGAAGGCATCGCGACCTATGTCGCGGCAGACCGTCTTGCCGAGCAACGGATCGAGATGATGAAGAACACGCGTAGCACCTTTTTAAAAAACAGTCATCACGCATTAAGTGCACGCAGACTGCGTAAATAAACGTTGCCAGCCGAGCAACCGAGAGCTGGACTCATGTAAGACAACGTGTAAGACGATAGGTAAGACAAAGTGTTAAGTGGAAATAACACGGCAAAACAAACGTAGCAGGTAAAGCAAAGGCACAATAAATGCTGGTGCCTGGAGAGTATCCCAAGCTGGACAGCTTCATTATGAATTCAGATCTGGTCGTGTCTGCAAGTTTTGTAGAAAAGATCCCTGTAGGCAGGTTATGCTGAGTACAGAGACCTCCATTGCGCTCACGAACCAGCTCTGTGCGGATCATTACGGACTGGTAACGTATAAAGTGTTGCGTGAAGGCATTCAAATGCCATGGGTATGTTTTACGAAAAAACCACAGAGGGTGAATGCACTCATATGAAGAGAATTGCAATTATACTGGATAAAAATCTGGAGCAAGGAGCCGCAGCCAACGTGGCAGCCCTGCTTATGGGACAAGCTGCTCTCAACGAACCGGAGTTATATGCGGATCAGCCTGTACGGGATCAGAGCGGCATTCAGCATGCTGGCATCCGCTATAGCACCGTTATTCTGAAGGCCGGGGAGAATCAACTGATCAATCTGGCCAAATCCTGTGCCGATAATCAGGACGGATTGCAACATCTTGTTTTTACACAGACGGGACAGTCCCTGAATAACGCTTTTGAACAATATGCAAGCGAAATTGCATCGATGACATTGGAGGCGACCAAAGTCGTAGGTGTCATTGTATGGGGTGAAGGCGAGTCCGTTCGGGCAACGACCAAGAAGTTCAGTGTGATGAAATAGTGTAATGGAATAGTGCCATGAAATAAGGCAGGTTTGGGGATACGCTTTAGATTGAGTACAACTGGGGTGCAGTTACAGCAGTCAAGTTGTTGCGCCTGGCTGGAACGGAACAGAACGGAGCAGAGTACCGGAGACTAGCGGAGGACAGAACAGCTTGTCGATGCGGGGTATGAAACATAAGGGTTACGAACATAACAAGAAGGGCAGAAGCGATCCTATGGATGGCCTCTGCCCTTATTTTGTCTAAGAGAAATTTTTAGATGAATGCTCTGTATCTGGTGATGCAGATGGGATAGAGGAGCAGCAACCGCATGGAAAGGTAAAGATAGATGTATAGGTAAAGTATAGACTGGTTCAGGTAAAGGCACGGGCAATGGCAATGGTAAAGGCAAGGACAAAGGAAAAGAAAAGATAAAGATGCTGGTACAGGTATAGGCACAGAATACAGATACAGATACAGTTATAGGTCAGGTACAGGTTATGTGCGGCTTACAGCCGTGATCTTTTTCTCTGTGAAATAGTATAGCAGCGCGAGCAGTGGCATGATCAGACCAATCAGTGTCGTGAGACTCCAGCCGCCATGGGCATATGACCAGCTTCCAAGTGAAGAACCGATGGCACCACCGATGAAAAAGATCGACATAAACAAGCCGTTCACACGTCCTCTTGCCTCGTTGCCAAGAGAGTAAATGATGCGCTGACCCAGCACCAGATTACCAGAAACGGCCATATCCAGCGTAATGGCGACCACGACCAGTAGGATCAAGGCCGCTGTAGAATGACTCTGGAACAGATAGGCCAGACCAAAGGAAGCCGCGGCAATGACCATAGCGGCTCCGGTGAGCACTCGGGTAAAACCGCGGTCTGCCCATCTTCCGGCAATCGGAGCGGCAATGGCGCCGCCTACCCCAGCGAGAGCAAACCAGGCGATGCCTTGCTGCGACAGGCCAAAATCGTTTGCCAGCCGGAGAGGCACCGTCGTCCAGAATAGGCTGAATGCGCCGAACAAGCTGGCCTGATAGAACGCGCGCCGCCGCAACATCGGTAGAGTGCGAAGCAGTGTACCGAGAGAGATAATCAATTGTCCATAAGTCAGGTTTGGATCAGGCCGACGCGCTGGAAGTGCCCGTGACAGTAACAGCATGAGCAATGCGATCACCACGGCCGAGAATGCAAAGACCGCTTGCCAGCCGAACACGCTGGTGATAAAGCTGGCGACAGGGCGTGCGAGCATTATGCCGAGCAGCAGACCGCTCATCACATTGCCGACCACCTGCCCGCGCTGCTCTTCCGAAGTCAGATAAGTCGCATACGGCACCAGAATTTGTGCAACGACAGAACCGATGCCGATGAGCAATGACGCCGTCAGGAAGAGGAAAGCACTAGTGGAGAACGTAGCGGTGATCAGCGCTACCACAAGTACAATAAGAAACAGAACCATTAAACGGCGGTTTTCAATAATGTCACTGAGCGGAACGATGAACAGCAGACCAATGACATATCCGATCTGTGTCAGTGTCACGATTAATCCGGCTGCGGCAGACGACAGACCTGTAGTGCTGCTGATCGGCCCAAGAACAGTCTGAGCATAATACAGGTTAGCTACGATCAGACCGCAGGAAGCGGCGAGTAGGAAAATAATCCAGGCAGGCACGGTAGTCTGAGTCTGGTTGGTACTTTGTTTCTGTTTGGAATGAGGATATTTGGTATCCATAAGATCAACCTCCAATAAAAGTGTATGATGGTCATTCAAATGCCATTTTCACTAAGAATGATGTGTTGGTTTAATTAATGAACGTTACGTTTACTAATTACACCTAAATAATATACGATACGTTTAGTATTGTAAATAGGCAGTTACAGAACAAAGTGATTTTACATTGATAGGGCGGAAATATAATGACATTGCTGTGAGCTTAGAAATGTATATTGACGCTGCATTTTAGTATAATGAACGTATCGTTTTGTTAATTTTATTTTTTGTAGCTATTTTAGCTGAACTATTTTTACACAAAAACGGAGAGGACAGAAAAAACCTGGAAAAGCGAAGCGGTCGCCTTTATCACCGGATCTTCCCCTTTAATAAAGGGAATGAAAAAAATCTGGGGATAACAGCGATTGAAAGGTTATTCTGCCATTGAAGTGGTTGTGTAAATACTTTAGTTCAGACTACATAGATGATTACAATGGAGGGGTCAGCAATGACTGCAAAAAGAGGACGTCCCCGCAACATGGAAACCCAGAATGCCATTCTTGCGGCGGCCTATGAACTGCTGCTTGAGGATGGGTTCGCGGCGGTGACGATTGAAAAGATTGCCGAACGTGCACAGGTCAGCAAAGCCACCATCTACAAATGGTGGCCGAGTAAAGGCGCCGTTATGCTGGACGGGTACATGTCGGCGTTAACGGCCAGGTTGCCTGTGCCGGATACGGGATCTGTATATGAGGATGTGCGTGCTCATGCAGGGAACCTGGTTCAATTTTTGACAAGTGCCGAAGGGAAAGTCATTACACAAATCATCGGAGAGGGGCAGTCTGATCCCGTTCTTGCGGAAGAATACCGTAGCAGATATATTCAGCCTCGCCGGCGCGAAGCATGGGGCATTCTGGAGAAAGGCGTGGAACGCGGCGAATTGAAGCAAGGACTGGACATTGGACTGTTTATCGACATGATCTATGGGCCTGTGTTCTACCGGATGCTGGTCACGGGTGAGCCGATGGATGATACGTTTGTGGAGTTACTGCTAAGTACCGTATTTAAAGGCATCGGGTCTGAGGCATAGCAAGAAGTGATAGCCAACATGGGATGAATGAAGGTAGAGAAGAAAGAGGAAGAGGGCAACTCGGAGATAGACCGAATTACCCGGAGATACGGTTACTGCGTAGCCAAACGAAGTCTTATACTTGGAAGATCGGGGAGATGGCAGTGGGCCATGTGTCCGTCTCCTGAGGGGCGAATGAAGTTTCGTGCTCGTTTAAAACGGGGGGATCATTCCACACTGAACTTGGCAGTTCGCGTCGTAATACAGGAGCCACTTCTGTGGCAAAACGTTCCACTTGCTCCAGCTGCTCGCTATGCGTGAGTCCGTCAACGCTTATACTGAGCACCTGGTGCCCGTAAGCGGCATGATAATCCAGAATCTTCGAGATCACCTGCTCCGGGCTGCCGATCAGAACCGGGCCGCGGGCAATGTTATCCTCCAGATCCGTAAAAGGAGACTGGTTATGCTGTGCCGCCGCGGTAGCATGAAATGCTTCGTAGTAAGGCTTGTAACGGCGAATGGCTTCTTCGCCCGTGCTCGCAAGATAGAGGCTGCCAGCACCAGAACCAATTACAGCTTGTTGTGCATCATGACCATAATAAGTGAGGCGCTCGCGGTAATGGTCGATCAAAGCTTTGTATTTGGCCTGAGGGTGGAAGGAATTCGAGGTGAACAGCGGCTCACCGTATTTGGCGGCCAGTTCTGTAGATAACGTGCTCGACGCACTGCCATGCCAGATCGGCATGGACTTTTGAAGGGGTCTCGGCCACGTTGTCACTCCATCAAGTGGAGGGCGGTATATGCCTTCCCAGGTGACATTCTCTTCCGACCATAGCCGCTTTAGCAGATGGTAGCGTTCATCCAGAGAGTCCCACTGCTGCTCTTCACGAATGCCAAACAGCGGATAATGACGCGGGTCATTGCCTTTGCCGATAATCAGCTCCAGCCGTCCACCCGACAACTGATCCAGCGTAGCGTAATCCTCGGCAACCCGAACCGGATCAAGAATGCTGAGAACCGTAACCGTGGTCAGCAGACGAATCCGTGAGGTGGCCGCAGCAATCGCTGTTAACACAACCGGCGGCGATGATGACAGAAAGGGTGCACCGTGTCGCTCACCGATGCCATAGGCGTCGAACCCCAGTCGCTCAGCGAGCTGAGCCTGTTGCAGGATGTTATGGAATTTCTGCTGAGTCGTCAAAACTTCCCCTGTGACGGCATTAGGTAGATTCATCATGAGGCTAAACAAGGCAAATTTCATTGAATGTACTCCCTTGCTCATATAAAGTGTCTGTCCGTGTTGTATAATCCTATGGAAATAGTAGGATATTGAAGTTGGAATAACTGTATCATGTTCCCGTCCATTCTTCTAATGGATTTTTTCTATAAGCAATTCGGGGCGAAGGCAAGCTGGAGATATAGAAATTTTGGAGTTTGCATAAAAATGTAAATTTATTGCCACGATTGTTATTGACCACTGTAAAATTTAGGATTAAAATTGGTCTAATCATATAAATTCAAATTTTTGGATTTTAATTGTGGAGGTGGGATACATGGAACCTGCAACTACGATACGCTCAACGATTGAAGATTACATCAGGAAACAGGGATATACCCTTCAATATTTTGCAGATATATCGGGAGTGAACGCTGGAACGCTTAGCGCCATTATTAAGGGAACACGCCCCATCGCCATGGCGCAGCTTGATCTGATTACCCAGGGCATGAATCTGGAGGAAGGCTACTTCTACGAGACGTACGGTGCGGAGTGCTTCGTAGAGTCGGCTCCACACTGGCGAAGGCTTGAGCCGTTCCTGCAACGCTGTGCAGAATTGGACAAGCTGGACTGCATCCAGCGGGTGATCCAACAAGTGACGGACGATCGCTCCTATATCTCTGAACTATTCGAGATGGCCGAAGGTATGCTGGAGCGCGGTCAGCAGCAAGCTGCCCGCATGTTATATGAGTGTGTAGCCGAGTGCGAGAAATACCAGCATTCCGAGCGCCTGGCCCTCTGCCAGTATCGCATCTTCACCCTCTCTCTCGGTCAGAATCAGCATGATAATCTCCGGGCCGCTGTGCACTTCGAGCCTTATATTAATCGCTTGGATGAGGAGAGGCAGCTGGATGCGATAAGGGAGTTAGCTAATATGTATGGTAGCTTATGTTACTGGGATAAAGTACTTCATTTAGCTGGCGAACTATTACAACGAGTCAAATGTTTGGAACAATATAAAAATAAAAAAAAAGGAATGGACTATAATCGACTTTCTAAACACCCAATGTTTAGTTATAAATACTACGCTTATTTAATGATGGCAACAGTATGCGGAGAACGTAAAGAATATGAAAAGGCATTGGAGTATACCGCTTTATATTCCGATATAGTTATTGAAGACCCTACTCCAGAGGATCAACATTTTATAAAACGATTCGAAGATTGGGCTGAGGTAAACACTTATTTGTACAAACTAATGATAGGTGATAAAAATGCGTTGAATTCTTATCTCGATTTTATAGAAATTAATGAAAACGAAACCCTTCTCGGACTTGTTAAAGTTATAGAAGCAGCTAATCAGAATAACTTCAATATTGATCAAGTTCTTAGAAGATTCGATCTTTTTATTTACAAGGTACTTAATAAACTTAGCTATCAAAATAGTTATAGTATAATGATAAAAAACGACCATTATATCAAATTTTTGGGGGAATTAGCCTTATACGAGTTGTCTAGAGAGAGGTATCAAGAAGGATTTAGGCATCTTATTAATTGTTTAGTGGTTGCTAAGAAGGTTAACGATGACTCTACCATAATTTATTGTGTCAGTTTATTTGAAGAATATAGAAATCAGGCTTCTGAAACAACAGAATCACAGTATAAAAGTATCATTAAGGAGGTTTATGATCGATATGATAAAAAAAGCAGTGTTGGCACTAATGCTGTTTAGTTCCTTTTTGATGTTTCAGTGCTCTACAGAAGGTGTAGAGACAATTATAACTTTACTTTCTAGTCATGGTTTTGGGGGATACTAAAAGATTCTAAGTTTATTAATAGTAAGCGTGCTATTTCCATTTTGGAAATGGGACGTTTTTTTATTTTATAAAAAATTGACCAATGTAAAATACAGGATTAAAATAACATTTATTATACACAATTCAATTATAAATGGTATTTATTTGCGGGGGTGGAGTAATGAATTTAGCACCTACGATAACCTTACATATTGAGAAATATATGAGAGAACAAAATCTCAAGTTGCAGCATTTTTCTGATATTACAGGAATTAATGTTGGGACATTAAGTTCCATTCTTAAAGGTAGCAGACCGATGTCTATGAACCAACTGAATCAGATCACTTCTGCAATGGGATTAGAAAAGGGTTATTTTTATGAAACTTACGGAGTAGAATCCTTCATTGAATCATCGCCTCACTGGAGACGTTTGGAACCATACCTATACGAGTGTGCTGAACTAGGTAAATTGCATTGTATACAACAAGTGATCACTCATGTAACGGACGATCGATCCTATATAGAAGAGTTATTTGATGTAGCTGAGAGCTTTTTTGCTAGAGGATTAAAAGAAGCAGCTCTTATTCTGTATGAATGTGTGGCAGACTGTGAGAAATACCAACACTCGGAGCGGTTGGCCCTTTGCCAGTACCGTATTTTCCTGCTTCAGAAAACATTGAATAAACTCATTAACCTGAATGCAGCAGTCAAGTTTGAATCCTATATTGATAAATTGAATGAGGAAATGCAATTGGATGCGCTTAAAGATTTAGCTAACTTGTATAGCACAATGAATCTATGGGATAAGGTTTTTGAGTTGGCTGAGGAGTCGATTCGAAGAACTGACTTACAAATTCATCTTCAATCCTTGAGACGGAAAAGGAAAACTAGAGTTGCCTGTTATCCTCTTTTCACTTATAAAGCCTATGCCATTCTACACAAGGCGCATGTATCTGGAGAACGTAGGCAATATATAAAAGCTTTAGAGTATACAGGTATTTATGAGGGTATAGTGAACAAAGTTAACGATCCAACTGGGGAAGAACAAGAACTAATAGAACTGTTCAAGGGTTGGGCTGAGGGGAATCGATATTTATACAAGATACTATCGGGTGATTTTGAGGTATTGAATGATTATCTGGATTACCTAGATGTTAATCATGAGGAAATTTCAACAGCATTCGTATATATTATACAAGCTGCCAATCAGTACTCCTACAATATTGACTATACACTGAATAGATTCAAAAATCAGATAAACAAGATTAGAACAAAGAAATATGTAAAAGTAAAAAGAGCATATAACGAACAGGCATCAAATTTTAGATATATACGCCTATTCTACGAACTAGCAAAATACAGATTAAATCAAAACCTGATTGGTCAAGGGATTGATGATCTAATCACTAGTCTTCAACGGTGCGTCTCAAGTAATGATGACATGATGTGTATCAAATGCATTGATTTATACGGAAAATATAGAGATCGCGCCAGTAAGACCCAGGAAGAGCAGTATGCAAGACTAATAGATAAGTTAAGTGTACCGTCTTTTCGATAAAAAAACTTCTGGGGAGGACGATGAAGATAATGTCCAATATACGTTCCTATATTGAAGATTACTTGAAGAATGAGGGATATAAGCTACAGCAATTTTCAGAAATGGCTGACATTAATGTTGGTACATTAAGTGCGATCATCAAAGGAACCAGACTTATGTCAATGAATCAACTAGACCAAATCACATCAGCAATGGGTTTGGAACAGGGGTACTTTTATGAAATGTATGGAGTTGAATGTTTTATTGAATCTGCGCCCCATTGGAGACGATTAGAACCGTTTTTATATCGTTGCGCTGAGCTTGGTAAGCTAGATATTATACAACAAGTCATTACTCATGTGACAGATGATCAATCCTATATTGATGAGTTATTTAATGTGGCAGAGAGTCTCTTTAATAAACGCATAAATGAAGCGGCACTCATTTTATATAAATGTGTGGCTGACAGTGAGAAGTATCAACACTCGGAACGGTTGGCCCTTTGCCAGTACCGTATCTTCCTGCTTCATAAAACACTGAGTAAATTTGATAATCTTAATGCCGCAGCAAAGTTCGAACCATATATTGATAAATTAAATGAAGAAGTGCAATTGGATGCAATTAAAGACTTGGCAAACGTATATAATACGATACATTTGTGGGACAAGGTCGATGCGTGGTCGCGGGAATTGGAACGGAAAGCAGAGATTCAATTAAAAATGCAATTTCGCAGGCGAAAAAATAAAAGAAGACTAACAGCCTATCCTCTTTTTACATATGCAGCCTATGCAAACTTAATGATATCAACTGTATATAGCGCTGGCAGGGAATATCATAAAGCCATAAAGTATATGCACAAATACATGAGGATAATTGAAATCGAGAATCCTACAGAAGAGGATCAAGAAATAATAGATTTATTCAGAAAATGGGGGGAAGGTAATCGACTGTTGTACCAATTAATGCTTGGTCAAGAAAATGTAATCGATGCTTATTTGGATTATATCGAAAACAACCCTTCAGAAATTTTAGCTGGATTGGTTAATATTTTACAATCGGCTAATCAGTATTCCTTTAACATTGACTATGCTTTGATTCGATTCGAAAATCAGATTAAATTAATTAATACGGATATGCACAATAAAAGTGGATAAAACGATCAAATGTTTAACCGCATGCATCAAGATTTTTATTATGAATTGGCAAGGTATCAAATGAAAAAACGTAATTATTCATTTGGAGTGGATGCCTTACTTGTATGTTTAGAGCTCTCATCTTTAAGTAAAGATGATCTGATGTGCATTAAATGTTTGGATATGTACGGGGAGTATTGGAGCGAAGCCAATGCAACACAAATGAAAAAGTATAAAAATGTAATAGAAAAGTTAAGCACACCAACTTTTTGATAATGAAATATCTAAGAAGGGACGGTGAAGAAAATGTCCAATATACGTTCCTATATTGAAAATCACTTGAGGAATAAGGGATATAAACTACAGCAATTTTCAGAAATCGCTGACATTAATGTGGGCACATTAAGTGCGATCATCAAAGGAACTAGGCTTATTTCAATGAACCAACTAGACCAGATTGCCTCTGCAATGGGTTTGGAACAGGGGTACTTTTATGATGTGTATGGTGTGGAATGTTTTATTGAGTCTGCACCCCATTGGAGACGTTTAGAACCGTTTATATACCGTTGTGCTGAGCTTGGTAAGCTGGATATTATTCAAAAAGTCATTACTCATGTGACAGATGATCATTCATATATAGATGAGTTGTTTGAAGTAGCCGAAGATTTGTATAACAAAGGAATGAAGCAAGCAGCACTTATTCTGTATGAATGTGTGTCTGAATGCGAAAAATATCAGCACTCTGAACGGTTGGCTATGTGTCAGTATCGTATATTTCTGATTAGTATGGGTTCTGACCAAAAAGAAAACAGAAGAATTATTTCAAAGTTTGAACCTTTTATAGAGCGATTAGATCAGGACTATCAATTGGATGCAATTAAGGATTTGGCGAATGCTTACTGGGGGTTGCATGAGTGGAATAAAATGAAGGATTTATCGCAAGAACTTGAGAGACGAGCTAACCTGGCTATGAAACAAACTAAAAAGCGTGTATCTAAATCTCAATATCCTTTCTTCGTATACAAAGCCTATGCCAACTTACTTTTTTCTAACTATTGTGATTATGCTAAAAATTACAAAGAAGCCTTAAAGTACACTGATATATATGAGAAAATCATTGAGAATGAAGCGAAAGTTTATGCAGATTATGAAGTTCTTCATAAATTTAGAGAATGGGCGAAATTCAACAAATGTTTGTATAAAGTCATGATGGGAAGAAAAGAGGTCATCCCTGAATACATCACTTACATTGAACATAGTGAAGAGGAAATTCTCCCTGCAATGGTCAAAATTCTTCAATCAGCAAATAGATATCAATATGATATAGATGAGGTGTTGATTAGATTTAAAGCTCAAATCGATGCTAAATTCAGTGACGCACGTTCACAAGGAAGATATACTGTACAGAGCTGGTATTATCGAAGAGTGGTGCTATTCTACGAATTGGCCTTTTACTACTTTAACAAGAAGAGGTTTGAACTCGGAGCTACTTCTCTGTTAATAAGTTTAGAGTTAAGTATTTTTGTCAAAGATGACGTTCTGATCTCAAAATGTGTAAATCTCTATGGGCAGTTTACGGAGCATTTAACTAATCAAGATCATGATAAATATAAAATACTAGTAGATAATATTTATATAGAAGCGAGTTTATAGTTTAGCTTACTGAAATCAGTAGGCTATTTTTTATTTTTACTTCCTTGAAAAGATAGAGCGCAATGCCTTTTCTAAAGAATTATTTTTACAATATTATGCAAAAAATAATATGTTCTAAAAAGCACCTGTAGTCATTAGTAAAACTAGATAGCTTACTCATATTAAATGTTTTTTAGAATGTCCTAGAGGGGTACATGCCATGAGAGAACGAAGTATCTTAAAAGACCAAATCGAGCAAGGTCGGCAAGAGTTGAGTCGCTTGGTGGATCAATATGGAATCCCGAATGTGAAAGTGCTTGAGCAGTCTATGGCGTTGGATGAGCTAATTAATGAGTATAATCGATTTACTTTAGGAATGAATATGAGGAAATGAATGATATGATATTTAAGCTTTTACCAAATAATTACACATGTTAATTTGTATAATTATTCAAATAATTTAAATATAATATTCTTTTGCAAAATATTATATTTTAAAAAGGGATCAACATACTAGTTCAATTTTTGAAAAGGTTAAATGAATTTTTTATCTATATTAAATAAGGAGGTGAGTGTATGGGAGCAAGTAAACCTGGTAAAGGCAGTAATAAATATCCCGAGCTGACTAGCGGGGATTTCGGTGTTGGAGCAATCAGATTTCAAAATCCTCCAAATACAGGCGGGGGAACGGGGAACACCGGTAGCTGTGGCGTTAATGTTAGTTGTGTACTTTGCTGTTGTTGTGGCAAAGGTGGTGGAGCGGATAATGTACAAAAACAAATTGAACTATAGGACTTTTTTTGATCCCCAATAATTATATTGATTCGAGTGCGGCAATATACGTATTTAGGATATTAGCCGCACTTGAAGTTTAAAGCGGAGGTGTCATATCACTTTGATTACAAAAGAGTACACTACGTATACATTGAATAACTTTGTTATCTATGAAATAAACTTAAATGAACTAGTTTTAATGCATAACTATGGGATAGTGAAAATAAAAGAAGCAAGATTAATAGAAGAAATTAAGAAATGGGATAACAATAATATTAAATCAGTCCATGAAAAAGAACTTATGGATGTTTTTCAAGAAGATTATTCAAATGCTATAGCATTTTTAGAGAGTAATTACATCTTCATTACTAAAGAAGAGGTGAATTTCTCAATAGAAAAATGCATTTTCTTAAGTAACAATGATGAAATACTTAAAGTATCCCAAGAGTTTCTTTTTGAGAACCAAAACATGAAAAATTCCATTGTAAATCTTAATGAAGAAGCGAATAGCACGTTATTTTCAGAGAAGAATAGTAATACTTTATATGTAGTATTTATGAATCCTTACAGTAAAGAAATCGCCAATAAGATTACTTCACTTGTAAGAAAGAGTGAGAATTCAATTTTATTGATGAGTTACACGTATAACAACAACTTTTATATTGATTCTCTTTATAGCCCTCAAGCATCTAATCCATGTCATTTTTGCCACATAGGTCACATTGAATCACAATTACGTGTAGATTCTACTGGGAATATCTCTTACCAGCAAATTATCGATTCGATTTATAAAGATGAACCCAAATTCAAAGTTCATACTCCTCTTAACAAAAATAATATATTGAATATACTCTCGTTATTAAGTAATAAAATAAGTAAATATTTCACTTTGGAAAATGGTAGAATAATCCATAACGAAGAGTTGCATGAATGTTCTGTATTTGATCTCCAAACGAATAATTACTATACAGATTATTCATTACATTGGGAGCTATGTGATTGCTATGAAAAATAAATATGTTGGAAGTCTAGAACATAACACCGTGGAAAGGTCATTCACTGATTACATTTACTCTTCTCATATACCAAAGAAAGTTGAAAACTATATTCTTAAATTTCATCAAAGCAGTACTTTGCTAAAGTTGCCTGATTCCAAGCACCAATCCATCGATGATAACGTTATCCCATGGCTTGAATATGTGCAGTACACAGATATCACTCCTGATTATTACGAACAGAAAATTAATCTTAATACAAGCACAGAAGTGAATGTAATCGGAAGTTACAGATCATTTAACAAAGAAAGAAAGTTCAATTTTGAAGAGTTATCCCAATTATTAAATGATGCTTTTATAAGAGATAAACAAAAAGGGTCTAAAAAATATGGTTCTGCTGGTGCTCTCTATCCCATAGTTCCGTTGGTACTCGTGTTCCAAGATCATGATACTTTAACAAGAGGTGTTTACGTATATGATGGTATAGAACAAACATTGTTAAAAATAAAGTCTTGGGTCAAGGACGAAGCACTCCATATCAAGAAGTATGTCTGTCATGATGCAATAGATCTACCGGAAATTTGTATTGCATATGCAGCAGACTTACGCAGATCAATAATCAAATATCATATCAGAGGGTACAGACATGCTCTAATAGAGGTAGGGGCCATGAGCCAAGTATTTAAAAATTCTCTCCATAAAATGAGTAAAGGTGTCGGGGAGGTAAGCTGGTCTGGATTCAATGATAATGAACTGACTAAACGATGTGGTCTTAATGTGAGATTGTGTCCAATAGTGATGCTTCAATGGTTTGGATACACGGATTCAATAGGAAAATGAGGTCGATATCATGTTGTATTTATCAAATCCTCTTCACTTTAATATACCGGAGCAAAAATTTATTACTGACGACATATACACATCCTTCTCAAGGATTGGGAACTTTCTTAAAAATGGTTATATAGGGCCGGATAGTTCCACTGCAATAGATTTTAATAAGCAACAGTCTCTAATCAAAGCCTTTTCAGAAATGATCGAGAGAAGGGCAATATCTGCCGGGGGCATCCCTTTTGATGAGAAGAGTGTTTACGCTATTAATATGGTGAATTCAAGCAGTGTACTTATTAATAAGAAATACTCAACGTATTCATTATCAGGAGAATTCCCAATTGATACTACCGGAACCTCTAGTCATATTTCGTCACAAAAAGCAATTGTTAGTTCTCTCCGAGAAATTATTGAAAAAAATGCCTTGTATCTATTTTGGTATGGTAAACGAGGTTCTAAAATTAAACTAGATGTATCTCTGATAAACAAACATAAGATTTTATCTGGATTAATGTATCAAAAAAATAAAGAAGTTCTTTTTTTTATCAATGAATATTTTTATCCCTTAAAGGTAGTATTTTGTTTTATTCTTTACAAAAATTTCGTGTGCTCTTCTGGGGTGGGTAGCTCTTTTTCCATTGAAGAGGCTATCCTTAAATCCACACAAGAAGCCGTTTTATTACAGTGGAAAGAAGAAAGTAATGAACTCGTTGCTATGTCACGCCAAGTGTTCAAGAAAAAATATGAAAATCAATCTGAGATTATTGATTACTTATCTGTAGGGTACGGAAGTATCTCAACTAGTGATTATGAAAAAACGATGAAAGAATTAACAATCTCCAATTTGTTGAATATACTTCCTGCTTGGGTGGATGAGGTATATATGATTCCGCTAAAACAAACGGTAACTACAAAAATTAAATGTATAAAAATCTACTCTCCTTATCTTTTTAATCATATTCCTTTAAAAGAGTACATTAACCTAAGAAACCCTATGAATGTAAATACGATAGATCTTAACGAGCAAAGCATGTTGAAAATACCTAACTGTATTGTAGTGTGATAGAGAGGAGAGAATACGCTTTGATAAATAATCCAGTTAACGGCACACCTTTTATGATTGAAAGGTTTCATATCAAACAAAATTCATTTCTCCTTGACTATTTTCAGAGTGATGTTATTACGTATTCTGAGAATGGCCCGCCTGCAAGCGCAATTGATTTTGATAAAAGAAAATCAATTAAAGCAGCAATAGGAGAGCATATAGAGAGGGTATCTGTTTTTAACAATTATCATAGATTCAGGGATCAATTAGTAGAGGGAGTCAACATGCTGAATGGTACAATAGAACAATTTCCTCTACATCGTATTTTGTTGAACTGGAATGATCCTATACTTAACAAATTAAATCTAGATAATATATATAGCGATACCTGCGGAATGGCCTCTCATGTTAGTTCCTATCAGTCAATAAATTCTGCATTTTTAGAATTCTTTGAAAGACAAAGCTTGCTCTTTAGTTGGTTCACTAAATCTCCTGCTAAAAAGATTCATATTGAAGATATAAAATTTATAGATCTTCAATCCATTATCCAGATGTCTCGGATACATGTAGATGAGGTTTTTATGTACGATATATCGTTGTGTGATGAGGTCAAGGTAGTAATTACAATCGCCTTTGGAGAAAAAACTAAAGGTGTTGGGATAAGTGCTGATTGGGACTACCGAGGTGCAATAACAGGCAGTTTAAAAGAGCTATTCCAATATATAACTGTGGAGCAACCTATAAAAAAATCGAATTATCAAAATACGGAAAACTCGGTTGATCCTTTACTTTACTCTCATTATTTTATGGAGAGACTTGGTGTAGATGAATTAAAAAGCGAGTTTCAATACCTAGAGAAATCGGATCAAGTGTGTGGTGAACTAATAGATGGAGACAAAGCCGATCCTAATGAATTTTATAATACAGTAAAGAAAATTTCTTTAAAATTAGCAATGGATTTTAATCTTTGTTATATACCAGCTCTTGATGGAGAGTTGAATACAAAAATTGTTAAAATCATAACAAATAAGGGCTTCCATCACATGTATGCTGCAAAAATAGATCCAACTCAAGTAGAAATCTTAAAGCCTTATAAGAATCGATTACACAATATAGGGAAAATGCTCCCGTTTGGATAAATTGGAGGTTGTATTTTGAAAATAACTCGTGAATACTTCCGTCTGTTTACTAAAATGATGTTAAGCAACAAAGTAGCATTCGTATGGTATTTGTTATTTCCCCTCATTGCTTTTTTTATCTTTAATGTTCAATGGTTTACTCAGGGGCCTGAGATCAATGAATTTTACATCCAAACCAGTGTATTTGTTTCATATATTATCTTTGTGATGTCCATCGATGTGACGACCAACCTGATCTCTTTAAGGGAGAGCGGTTTTTTCAAAATGTTCAAATTTATCTCGGGTAGTAAATATCCTATTATCTGGGGAAAAGCTCTGAACCAAATTGGTTTTCTGTTCTTGACGATTCTTCTGTTCTCGCTAGTATCGGGAGTGATATTCCTGGATAGCTTTGGACAGGTTGCTTTGTTTCTCGCCGTGTCTTTAACAAGCTGTATAGTGGGATCTGTCATGGTCATTTTATTAACGCTTATCCTCATGCTTCTTCCAGTAAGGCAAGAGTCGCTGAATGCGGTGGTCAGTATGAGTTTACTGGTCATGTTTTTTCTATCAGCAAAGGGACTGGCGTATTCAACAGAGTATGGTCTACTTCTGGTGTTCATCAACCCTATGGAATACGTAAGAAATCTAACTTTTTTATTAGCAGAATGGTTTATGGATAGCCCGTTCCCACATTTGAGTCTGATCAACATGAGCTTTATCACACTTTGTTATGTTACCTGCGGACTTATCGCACTCAAGTTTGTGAAAGTCATATCCAGAACACATCGGACATAGCAGGAGGACCTATGATTAAAATTGAAGATTTGAGCTTTTCTTATCCCAAAGCCTCTCGCAAAAATCTGGATCATTTACATGTGGAGTTTCCCGAACAGACCGTTAATATGATCATTGGCAAAAATGGTTCTGGCAAAACGACATTATTTGATCTGATCGCGAATGTGATAAAACGCCCGCCAGAAATACAAGGTATTCCTGATGAGAAGGAGATCATCTACCAGCTGCAGGGTTTGTTATTTCCTCTAACCTTGAAGGCTAAGGATCTCTTTCGTTTTTTCCTGTATTCCGATCACTCCAACCGTATTGAAGTGAACAACGAACCTTATGTAGATGAAGCTATGAGTCCAGCTGAGGTTGAATTGGTACAGCGTGTATGGAATATGGAATTTGGACAACTATCTGTTGGGGAGAGGCGTTATCTGTGTATTCTGGCAATCACATTAATGAAGAGAAAATTGTACATCTTCGATGAACCATTGGCGGGAATCGATCCTGAGATGCGTTATCATATTTTAAAAAGGATCGAAAAGCTGGCACTCCATAATGAGTGCACTGTACTGGTCTCGAACCATCACTTGCAGGATATTGCAAATATTCAATGTGTTCTGCATTTTATTCATCAAGGTAAAATCACCTTTAGCGGATCATATGAGACATTTGTTGAAATGGGAGATGGAGTGAATCCGGATTTGGCGTTTTTGGAGCAGGTGAAGTAGGGAGAGGTATTACACCAGTGTTAAATCATTATTCCTAGCTATTTTACTGGACAGTGAGATAAATTAATCTCCCTGTTGTTTTTTTTGTATACTACTAACTTTAATAGCACTAGGACATACCATTTAAATTGGTATATTCTTCTCTATATTTCCATTTATGATTCAAATTTAGGATGCTTTAGCCGATAAATAGAGTATGAATCGATAAGATATACATAGAAACTACATAGGAAGTAGAGGAGTTCAAAAGATGAAAAAACTAATGTTAGCAGTATTAGCGGGTGTAATCAGTGTGAGTTTAATTGGATCAGGAGCGGAATCGGCTTCCGCTGCGGGTAAGCCTAAGCAAGTAGAAGTGTTGTTAAACACCATTAAGATGAAATTTCCAGACGCTAAGCCATTCCAAGACGCTCAGGGTAGTGTTATGGTTCCCATCCGATTTGTATCCGAAGCGTTAGGCGCGAAAGTTACATATTTTAAAGAAGGCAAGGTATCCAAAGTCGGAGTGTACAGTAAAGATCACAAAGTAGATATGACGATTGGGCAAACCTCAGCACTAGTAGATGGACAAAAGAAAGATTATGGAACGCAAATTATATTAAAGCAAAACCGGACGTTTGTTCCTCTTCGCTTGGTCAGTGAAGGCCTTGGTGAGAAAGTAGAATGGGATAAGATTGGTCGTTGGGTATGGATTGGAAATAAGAATTTTCGAAGTACAGATGATAAGCAGTTTAAGTTGACGAAGCTGAGTGATTTCAAGGCGTATACAAAGACCAAGGATATTTTCGAAAATTGGGAGGGTGAAAAGTACTCTGGGGTAAAGATTATAAAAGAGACTGATTTGCCAATTCAATTAGGAAATGGTCAAGTCATCTACAGCTTGGATTTGGTGAAGATTAAAAAGGCCAGATTGGAAATGGTGGAAGTTCGTAGTGATGCGAGAGGTAAGCCAGCCGCATTCTTAATAAAAAATGGATATGCAAAGATGCGTCAAGTATTAGATGCAGCGTTCATAAACAATGGCGACAAAACGGGTATGAATCATTACCCAATTTTAAGTACGGTGGATAAGTTTGCCACTGGGAAATATGTTGAATCTGATAATAGCTGGATGAATTTTAAAATTAGCCAGGCTGATTATATTTTGTTTGAGGATAGCAATTTAAAGAGTTATGCTGTTGTTCTCGTTAATCCGTTCAAATAAGGAAGAAGTATTATGAAAAAAACTATTAGTTGTGCGCTGAGTCTTATAATAATTCTCTCATCTGTGCTAATTATATTCACATTCAATTCAGGAAAGGCAGAAGCCGCCGTATTTTCTATTAGTTCTAATAGGTTATTTAAGGACCCTAGTCTTAATAAGCCCAATACCTTCTATTTTGTAGGGATGGTTTACTACGAAGTCTGGAAAAACAGCGGTGGTTCATGGACTGGAGCTGGTCACCATCCAGATTCTGTAGTTCGTAAAGTGGATGGTGGAACCTATGAATTCACTTTCGGAACCAACCGAAAAATCAAAAGCATTGAGGTAAAGCAATTTGATTTTAATTGGACACATGCTAATGAAACTTTCCAAACTTCTAGAACTGGAGAATTGAAAGATAAATCTCAAGAGTATTATCAGGGTGCGACTTCAATAGTAAACTATAATAATTATGAGAAAACTCCTGTTTCTGGACTAGGAACAAATAAAGCACAAAAAGCAGTACATGTTCAGAATGGCGTGTTAAAAGCAAAAAGTAGAATTGATCGAAAGCTTGAAGAGGAGTGGAGAATGATCAGGTTTTTGCTCCGGGTGTAGAAGGGTATCGTTATTATTTCCCAACCTTATTTACTATTGAACTTGAACCAGATGAAGGCAAAGCAATCATTCAGCATTTTGATACAAAAGGGAATCCTTTGAATGGTATAGACGGTTTTACCGACAAGGAAACGAAGCTAGAGAAGGACAGGAATTATACCTTTCCACATTCCGCCCCGGGTGACAAATATACATATGAAGGTCATAAGAAGAGCACGCGCGAAAAACCTAAAGTCATAGGCGGTTCTCGAACGGGGGGAGACCCGGCGGGATTCAAGTATGACGGCACCTTTCCTAACTACTACGTTTACTACTACTACAAACTTAAAAATCAAGAGGAACCGAACAATCCAGATATAGTATGTACCCGGCCGGAGCCCGGACAGACGATGGAAGGAGAGAGCATGAACCCGGCCGTCAGGGCCATGGTTAAGGCAGATCAGCGAGGAAGAGAACCGTTCGATGTGCTAAAGGGCATTCCGACATCAGAAAGTCTGTACGGCAACGTCTTCGCCCTGGACTATCTATTCAAAAACCAATTTGTTCAGATGACAGGCACGTGTACCTATACTGTCGTTGTAGAAACAACCTGGACGCTAACCTGGACCGAAGAGGGCGAGGATGAGGAGACTCCTCCTACACCCATGACGGATACCGAAGTGGTGCCTAGTTCGTATAGCGTAGTTCGACCTTATTCGTATTGGACGATTGCAGGACTTAGTGTCTACAACATTGAGGAAGCTACTTTAGAAAACTACGCCTTCTCAGGGGAGCAGATCACGATCAATCCTTCCGGATATACTCCACCTGATTTTACCGCGGAAACGACGGGAGATTTCTACCCGGCGCCACTGCCTGAGAAGGTGGAAGGGCCGCCTCAATCCAAGGACGGTGAGGACAGCAGGCCAGACCCGGATCCATTAGATTTTCAGGATGTAGCTGAAGCAGCCATTCCCGATGTGCAGGTTGAAAATGATTCGTTGGTGTTCAAGGGCCAGACGATCATGGACAAGCAGCGTACGGCCAAAGAAGGACCACAACCTGGACAAATTCCTGAACCAGAGGAAATTGACCAAGATGTGCTCTACAGCCCGTATAACTATATTCCGTCCGAGAAGACGAACAAGAAGGATCAACCGAGCACAGGACAGATCCGTTATACGCTGGCGGACGGCAGTGTTGAGGCTGAGGAGGAAGAACTGGCATATGACATTGCAGGAATCAACACCGTCACGGTCCACACTCCGGTCGTCAACTATTCTCTCGTATCGGATGATCAGCCGCATAACCAGAAAACCGTACCCAACATGAATCGCTCTGCCTTGATTTTGGAGCGTCCATTCACCGTGCGCATGCCTACCAGTGGACAGCACCTGGATGTTGGCTCGTATCCGGGATATGGGGATCGGGACTATGCCAAATATTATCGGATTAAACAGGTGCGATTCCCTTTTGATGTATATAGCGAAGACCGGACGCAGTTTTATCCAAGGAACACGTGGATTGATGTTCCGGTGTATGTCCTGGATACGACCTTCTATCTCCCGGTTTGGGTCGACGAAGGGGACTACCAGGTACAGTTCCGCAACATTGCCGAGAATGCTCCGGACGATTTCGAAAGCATGTCTCGCAGTAATGCACAGCCGGATGCGAATACCGATCTAACGTATCACTTGGCAAGTGATGAAGTTTCAGTTGAAGTGATTGGCAGGTTATACGATTTTGAAATCACAGATATCGCTGATTACAACTGGGAACTGGTCTTCCGCCGATTCAAGGGAAGCATTGCCCCGACGTGGATTAGCTACTGGACAGGCACAAAGAATATTGACGGGGACAAGCGGGGCAATTTTTCACAGTTCACCGTACCCATCCGTCCGGGAAGCCATCCGCTTCAGGGGTATCAGAATGTAGCCATGAAGACGGGATACCACTTTAAATTCGATTTTAAAACCAAAGGCAATATGTTTGGTCCGCGAGATGGCATTCGGCTTACACCGACCTTTGATTTTGTGAGCAAGGATGGAAAAACGCGTGTTCCAGTAGATTTGTACTATTCGACCAATCAACGGAACTTTATCCGCATTGGTTCGGCAGAGGATCAGGTGAAGCGGTTTGTCATTCTGAACGATCGGATGCGTCAGGTGCCTGGGGTGCAACTGCGTGATACCGCAACGTACAAGTACAATCGCTATGGTGAGATACACCCGGGTATGATGAGCGAGCAAGCGTATCAAGAATACTACCGGGACAAGTTTACGAAGATGAAAACACCCGTCGGTGGATACAGTCTGCTGCTGATGCCAGAACAGCTACGGACATTCATCGGGCCAAAAACGAACATCCCAACGACAGCCAGTGCAGATGTACTGCGAGCCAATGCGGCAATTCAGCAATGGTATGGCGAGTATAGCTTACCAGCAGAGCCCTATGTGGTTCAGGCCGGAACCAATCTGGCCGAGTATGGGCGAACGCATGGTGGACTGGATGCTAAATCACCAATCTTCTTGAAAAATGGATATATTGTGGTGAACTTTAACCTGGAGTCTATTCGGGAAGGTAATCTTGCCGCTCCGCATTTGCAATATATTCACGCGCCGCTAATGAACCAGTGGTTGCTGGAAGGTTTCCAGCGTCAGGTGCTGGATAGCTACGAAAATTCATTTACGTTACGAGATGGAGATGTGGTCTTTTACCATGCGGATCGCTCGAGCCGAGATGATTTCAGTGCACAGGTGCCGCATTAAGCAAGCAAGAGAAAGTATTTTTAAATTAGCTATAAGGAATCCAAGTAAGGGAAAGATTGCGTGTGTGACGCGTTAGTTTTAACGAAAAGAAGACGTAGAGTCCGAATCTGGACAGATGGAGAATACGATGAGTAGAATACAAGTGACTCCCGAACGACTGTTTGAAGCGGCACGAGAGGTGGAGGAGACTCGCGGGCACATGGAAGATACTCGCGAGGAACTCGTTCGCTTGATGCGCTGGATGGAATCGATGTGGTCGGGAATGGTACGCGAGCGGTTTCTAGAACGATTTGAAGAGAACCAGCCTAGGATGATCGAAACGTTAGAAAGCTTGGCCTACATTGCGAAGGAGCTTCGAGAGATCGGCAGGCGGTTTCAGCAGGCGGATGAAGTCAGCGGAGCAGCCGTAGCAGGCGCTGTAGCCACCATGTCGATTGGGCTGAAAGCGACTCAGAGCAATGATAATAAGGGGTATCGGATGCAGTATGATCCTCAATACCACATCTATCTACCGGTCAATGAGAAGGGGGTAACCGATCAGGCAGCCTTGCAAGCGTATGAACGAGATCATGGAAAGATCGATATGACTAAGATGGGGCAAGCTCCTGGGGCAAATCCTGCCCCGGAACAGGATTTGTTTCAGTTACAGATTGAAGCATTTGAGCTCAGAGTGAATCCGTTTACGGGAGAGCCTGTCACAGACGATTATGCCAAGATGATGATCTCCTCCTTGAAGTGGAGTCAGATTGTAGCCGGAATTGGGATGGTCGCGGGTAGTATGAAAAACGGCAAGGGCCCCTATAAGGGTCGCGGAACCAATGCAATATTGGACAAGGTGAAGCAGACGATTCGGGATGCGAAGGCAAAACGGGGAAAGGCTGATGAGAGAACTAGAGGAAATGGGAATGTTGGTGTTACAGAGCCGACAGTTTCTCCAGGCGGGAAGCCTAAAGGTAAATATGAGAAACCAGATCCTAAAGATCCTCGTCCGAAAGAACTACAAAATGAAGCAGCAAATTTCTTAGCTAGTAAAGGCTATAATATAGAAATGCTGCCTGATACAAAAGGGGGAAATGGTTATGGAATAAAAAAAACCTCATGTCCAGACTTCTTAATAGGTGGAAAAGCATTCGATTGTTATTCACCTAAAGAAAAAACACCTGTAAGAAATATTTGGGATACTGTAAGAGTGAAAACAGAAAAACAAGCGAGTCGAATTGTCATTAATTTAAACGATTTTAAAGGATCAGTTGATGATGTAGCTAAACAATTTAAAGAATATAAGATAAATACACTAGAGGAGTTACTTATCATTAAAGATGGAAAAGTAAGAAGGCTTTATCCTTAGAATTGGAGGGGTTGTATTGTTTTATTTGTTTTATTTGGCTGGAAATTATAGCTTTGATCATTTGAAGAAAGTAGTAACTGAAATATTGTGTAATGAGGAGATAGTAACTGATTCTGATACAGAGCTTGAAGTAATAACAAATGGATTTAACGTAAGTATTACTGAAGGCGGGGATAGTGTTGAATTCAGAAGTGAGGATTATGAAGTGAATTTTAAATATAGTATGTGGTTTGATATTTATAGTGATCATTCAAACGGTGTAAATAAATTAATGAAGTTTGTCGGAATCATTATGTCAAATTTAGAAGGTGAGTGTTTATTGGAGTCAAATGGAGACACTCCTTTATTGATAAAGAGAAATAATATAGTAATAGTTGATGATAGCGGGTTGGGCGGCACGGAACGATTTCCATTCTATGAACTAAAAATAAAATATCAAGAAGGTAGCATAATTTAGGAAATTAAAATGTATTCAGACTGCTGAACCAGTGTAGCCTTGGATAAGGTAAGCAAATTATTTGAGGTATATCGATAAGATTGTTTCGAATGTTCGAAGCAGTCTTTTTTTATGTATAAACAAAACGCATATACGTAGCTAGATCACTTAATTGCTCTCTACAATCAATGTATACATTCATACTCAATTAGAACTCAATTAGAACATAAGAGAGAAAAACCGGTTTAACCCCCGAATAATGGACACCGCACCTCTTATTTGTGAGAAAGGATGGAAAAACGCGTGTTCCAGTAGATTTGTACTATTCGACCAATCAACGGAACTTTATCCGCATTGGTTCGGCGGAGGATCAGGTGAAGCGGTTTGTCATTCTGAACGATCGGATGCGTCAGGTGCCGGGGGTGCAGCTGCGTGATACCGCAACGTACAAGTACAATCGCTATGGTGAGATACACCCGGGTATGATGAGCGAGCAAGCGTATCAAGAATACTACCGGGACAAGTTTACGAAGATGAAAACACCCGTCGGTGGATACAGTCTGCTGCTGATGCCAGAGCAATTACGGACATTCATCGGGCCAAAAACGAACATCCCAACGACAGCCAGTGCAGATGTACTGCGAGCCAATGCGGCAATTCAGCAATGGTATGGCGAGTATAGCTTGCCAGCAGAGCCCTATGTGGTTCAGGCCGGAACCAATCTGGCCGAGTATGGGCGAACGCATGGTGGACTGGATGCTAAATCACCAATCTTCTTGAAAAATGGATACATTGTGGTGAACTTTAACCTGGAGTCTATTCGGGAAGGTAATCTTGCCGCTCCGCATTTGCAATATATTCACGCGCCGCTAATGAACCAGTGGCTGCTGGAAGGTTTCCAGCGTCAGGTGCTGGATAGCTACGAAAATTCATTTGCGTTACGAGATGGAGATGTGGTCTTTTACCATGCGGATCGTTCGAGCCGGGATGATTTCAGTGCGCAGGTGCCGCATTAAGCAAGCAAGAGAAAGTATTTTTAAATTAGCTATCAGGGATCCAAGTAAGGGAAAGATTGCGTGTATGACGCGTTAGTTTTAACGAAAAGAAGACGTAGAGTCCGAATCTGGACAGATGGAGAATGCGATGAGTAGAATACAAGTGACCCCGGAGCGACTGTTTGAAGCGGCACGAGAGGTCGAAGGTACTCGTGACCAAATGGAAGATACTCGTGAGGAACTCGTTCGCTTGATGCGCTGGATGGAATCGATGTGGTCCGGGATGGTGCGAGAACGATTTTTAGAACGGTTCGAAGAGAATCAACCCCGTATGAAAGAAACGCTGGAGCATTTGGCTCAGATCGCGAAGGAGCTTCGAGAGATCGGCAGGCGGTTTCAGCAGGCGGATGAGGTCAGCGGAGCAGCCGTAGCAGGCGCTGTAGCCACCATGTCGATTGGGCTGAAAGCGACTCAGAGCAATGATAATAAGGGGTATCGGATGCAGTATGATCCTCAATACCACATCTATCTACCGGTCAATGAGAAGGGGGTAACCGATCAGGCAGCCTTGCAAGCGTATGAACGAGATCATGGAAAGATCGATATGACTAAGATGGGGCAAGCTCCTGGGGCAAATCCTGCCCCGGAACAGGATTTGTTTCAGTTACAGATTGAAGCATTTGAGCTCAGAGTGAATCCGTTTACGGGAGAGCCTGTCACAGACGATTATGCCAAGATGATGATCTCCTCCTTGAAGTGGAGTCAGATTGTAGCCGGAATTGGAATGGTCGCCGGTAGTATGAAAAACGGCAAGGGTCCCTATAAGGGTCGCGGAACCAATGCAATATTGGACAAGATGAAGCAGACGATTCGGGATGCGAAGGCGAAACGGGAGCAGGCAGGCAAGAGTGGTAAGGAGACGGGGAATGAATCAAAACCTGCTCTTAAAAAGGTTGATTGGAATGAATACAAGCGCGTAGATAATTATAAACCCACATTTATGGATAAATTTCAAGAAAAAGAATATAAAGCTGCATCGAAGGATTATGTTGATATTAGAAGTGTTGGTATGAGTGATATTGAACAGGTTGCAAAAAATACTGGTATGACAGTGGAAGAAATTAAGGCCATGAAACAACACATGTTTTTTGATAAACATAAAATTCCTTTAGATAATAAAAGTTATCGAGTTGGTCACTTTACCCCTGATTTGGAAGTTGGATTTATATGGAAAGAAGCACAAAAAGGTGAGCTGGATCCAAAACAAAAAAAATGGTTTCAAGAGTTAGCTAAACATGAATTAACTGAAAGTGAAAAAATGAAACAAGGCTATCCATATAAAAATCCTGGTTCGTATCAGAAAGATAGTGATGATTTTGGTTCAGATCCTCCTGGTGCACATGATTTAGCTTCTAACCAACCTTCATTTGAACTTCCTGGAGGATATGAATATTATGCGAAAAAGGTTCTTGAGCAATAAAAATAGAGAAGAAAGGGCGAAATAATTTATGGAGAATCTCAATCAGGCAATTAAGCGTATTTCTGCAATAGATTGGAGTATTATTGGGAACAAGCAAGCAAGGTCACATGTTCACCTGAGTAAAGAATACTTAAGAAGAGCATCACTATTTCTCAAATACTACCCTGGACCTTGTAGGTATCCTTTTATTGTTATTTCAAATTCTATAATTAAACCACAGATGAATGTTGATGATTTGCAAATATTAAAGGAGATCGACAACAGTTATGTTAGAGAAATCGCCAAAAGTTATTTAGAATTAAATGCGCTCAGGGATGAAGGAAATCAAATCGCTATTGATAATAAAGATTTGTTAGAGCCAGCAATAAAGCTTTATGAGAGAGGAGGACATTTCTTTATAAGAGGAGGTTATTTAAATGTAGCCGGTGCTACTGATCTTCTTTCGCTTACAAAGCGAGTTGAAAGGGAACCCCTTAATATAAGCGATGAAACCTTAGATGCACTTGATAATAGTCAGAATTCGTGAGTGGTCTTCCAGCCCCAAACATTTTCATGATTTGTGGTTAATGAGATGGTAAGACCTTTTGGGAAAGAACTCTCACAAGAGATCATAGATATTCTCGTTTGAGCCCTGCTGCCAGGATGAGTAAGGATCAGCAAAGTAGACAAGAGATCTATGTCTTCTTCTAGACGGGGCTAAGAAGTGGAACTCCTTTTCTCAGTTAACAGTAGCCGTCTGGCCATGTTTTTTTATTTAATCCCAGCCGGTGTCCTACTTCATAATAAAAGCTATGGGGGTGATGTATGGTCAAGGCCATTTAATATAATTTAAAAAAAGTCGCTAAGTTATGAACTGCTTTCGGAACTATACTGAAGGCAGTTTGTTTAGTTAGCGTTGTGCTAGGTTTTGGTAGTAAAAATGGGACGTAGTTGCAATTCTCCGCTCTGAATTGTTCATGCTTCTTAAGCATAAAGCCTTTCCGTTTTGAGATGCGAGAAGGGCCCTCTATTAAAGAATGCAATAATTTTGACATATAATACAGCTTAAAGTCGGCTTTACCAGGCTTTTGGAAATATAAAATCACCTCATTTAAATAATATTAACAATTTTTTGTCAGGTAATAAGAAGTTTAATGAGGTATTAGATGACTATGCTACAGTTTATGCTGACAAAGTTAATTCAAATACCCCTTGAAAATGGATAAATATACCAGGTGGAAATTCTTTGACTCAAAAGCAGATCAAGTTAATTAGAGAATGCGCGAAAGAATTGAAAAAGATACCTGATGTACCTATGAATCCTGGCACAAGACATCCGGATTTCGTAAAAGCTGGTTTAATCATAAAGATTGCTGGTAAACCTGTTATTTTACAGTTACCTAAAAATTATTGGAAGGAGACCGATCTAAAACAGTTCCAATGGCTTGATTCACAACTTCCAGGTGGGAAACGACCACATGGAACAACATGGCATCATTCTGAAATTAACGGTAGAAAAGAATTAGTATCTTTTGGTATACATAAAGGTAGAAGGGCTCCAGGTGGTTGAGTACACGCTAAAAGATAAAATATAGGAAGTGGCAAAAATGAAAATGGATTTTAATACAGTTGTTCTACCGTTGCCGAGCGATGGATTACTAGATGTAGTCGAACGAAGCTTGAGAGTTTCATTTCCCGAAGCTTATAGAATCTTTATTAAGGAGAATAATGGAGCTGTACCAATCACTAATGTTTTTTAGTTTTAATCAGCATGAATGTCTTATCGAGAAATTTTTGTGTGTACTAGATGACAGTGAGTCTGATCCCATAAATGGTTGGTATGATATTGAGGTTACTATTACACAAATAGGGGATAGATTAACTGACAATGAGGATTTAATCGGAATGAATGTAGTTCCGATCGCGGCACTTTTTTCAGGAGATTTTATTTGTTTAGATTTCAGAGAAACACAAGAGCCTACAGTAGTTATTTGGTTTCATGAAGAGTCAGAGGAATTTTCTCCTGTGACACAAGAGGTTGCCCTCAATATATCTGAATTTTTCGAGGTGCTAAAAGAGTAGGGCTTTTTAGTTAATGTTAACGTATTATAAATTGCCCCCTGCGCTGAAATAATCGGGGGCTGATTTCATAAGGACCTAACCCATGTAATACTCGTATAAAGATTTCTTCAATTTCGTTTGTATACAGATCAAATGCTTGAAATAAATAACGCTATGCCGGTACAACAAACCAAACAGGCTAATTATGGTCAGATACCACCATGATTGACTTATGGACAATAAGGATTTAGAAAGTGCGTTGGTCGACTAGATTTTGAATAGCTGTTGCATTTAATTTGCTTTATGAAGTTGACCAAGAAAAAGCAAAAGAGATTATTTAGCAGAAATTAACAAATTCATCTGCAGCATTGATTGGGGCTATAATGGATAATTTATCAACCGATAGCTTACAACCATTTGGAGAGTCACTCTCATCTGATTTCTAAATGCAATTATAGAAAGATATTTTGATTTAAGTGAAGTCGAAAAGGAATGTATTCATGATAACTACGAATGGTTCAAAGAATCTTTTGAAAAAAATGAAGTACCATGTAATAACGTTATTTAGCAGATTAAGCAAGTTATTTATAGTCAACGTCACTTAAATAATGCGAGGTGATTTCAATGGATGAAAACATTGATTTATTTACAAAAATATTTTTAGATACTGACTCTGAAAAAGGAGAAGTTATAGAGATAATATCTAAGATTGGATACGGAACGATTAGTGGCTCATACTTTTCTACAGAACAAGCAGATATTTATATTTTCAACAATGGAGATTTCAACCAAGATCGAAGGAATTTAGGAAATGATAAATTTCTATATTACAGATATTGTATAGAAATTAAAGCTGCTGAAAATGTAGAGAATAATGCTTTTGTTGTAGAAGTAACAAATTTATTAATAAAGTTATGGGATGCCGGTTATAAGGCAATAGCATCTTGTGACTTTGAAGAGTTTCTTCCAAGAAAAGGAGGATACAATTTCCAGGAAAGGCTTTGAGTTAGTTATAGTGAAGCATCATTGGATTTATTGCATGTATTTTCAAAAGATATTTTACATACGAAATGTAGACGTTGCATTGTTTTTTAGATCTATATTTTGTGGTTTGAGTGATTATAAGAATTATTCACAAAAATATGGCTTATGAAACTAATACCCTGCAAACAATCATTTCATTTTGCAAAGGAACAAAATATGAATTTTTTGGCAATCTATCCTATTATGTTATACAAAGAGGGGGTGTATGCTGTGAGTGAACCGTTGCAGATTAAAGATCGAATTGAACGGGATAGACAAAAGTTACGTCGGTTGGCGGAGAATCATGGCATGCAGGATAACAAAGTCCTCGAACAGTCCATGGTTTTGGATGAGCTAATCAATGAATATTATCGTTTCCAATATAAACATATGATGAAGAGACAACCGATTGCTTAATGCAGTCGGTTTTTTGATGTGACAATCTCTTTTCTTCGAGGATTTAGAAGAATCATGGAGTCTATAAGAAGCACCCACCCCAATAAAACCTGCTTAATCTAGGCTGTACCTATTAGATGCCAAAAAGGAGTCGACTGCAATGTTGCAGTCGGCTTTTTAATGCTGTCCCGAACGAAGTGCCACACATCTTTCAAACTGCTCCCAGAACAACCTCTATCCACCTCCCTCTTAAAATTTCTTACTAAATCCATAGCTTACGGGATAGGCGCCGCATCTCTAAACTGGATATGATGACCTCAATTCATCCTGTTTGATGCATCTGTTTGTTCCATCGGATGAATCATTTCATTGAACAACAGCAAGGTTTCATACAATGATTCAACGAAGGAGGGGGACAAGTGAATGGCAGGAAGGGTGTGGAACTTATACAGGCTTTTTGTTCTAGTTGCTTTAGGCGTGCTTTTCAATTGATGCGCAGTTTTTGTTCTATTCGAGATTTCATAGATTTCAGCTCGATCCGAAAAAGCATAAACCTGCGCTCCAAGCTGCTAGTGCTTTTTCTGGCATTGACGCTCTTGCCGCTTAGTTTGCAGGGGGTAATGAGCTACGCCCATTTTTCACAGACGCTGGATCGGAAAACGGAGCAATTCACCATTGATATGGTGCGGCAGATCAACACCAATCTGAACCGAATGCTGAAGGATTTTGAGCGGTTGTCGCTCTTGCCGCTCTATGACCAGACTGTTCTTGGCATCCTGAGGAAGTACGATGGGGCGATGGGTGCAGGGACTTGGGCGAAGTCGGATGATTATCAGAAAATGAAGCTGTATACGTCAGCTCAGGCCTATGATCGGCCAGAGATTCGAGGCATTCATCTGATCAGCAATAGCGGCATCCTGTTCTCTAATCTGGACTCCCTTGCGGTCAAACCCGTCTGGAACGCCAGCCAAGAGAAATGGTTTGCCGAATTAAGGGGCACCGAAGGCATATGGCACTTGCTTCCTCCGCATATTCCCGGCTACTACGTAAGTGGTCAGGAAGCGGTATACATCACCGTGGGCAGAGAGCTGCGTGATCCGGGAACGCTACAGCGGCTGGGGTACATTTTGATCGATATCCGGCTGGAGGCCTTTGGGCAGCTATTATCCAACCTGAATTTTGAGCAAAAAGCAAGCCTGATGATCGTAGACAGCCAGCAACGTCTTATTTTTGAAAAAACGTCTACGGACGGGTTATCTGCTTATACTCCTTTGTTATCCCATGGAAAGCTTCAGAATTATGCAGACAATCAGAAGATAGCACTGGATGGACATTCCTACCTCCATGTAAGGCATCATTCAGTATATTCAGGGTTGTCTGTGATCAGCCTGACGCCAATTACGGTCATTCAAAAGGAGTCGGGGGAGATGCTGACTTTCACGATGGGACTTGCCCTTCTCTGTATGGCGGCTGTAGCGATTCTCGCCGTACTCGTATCGTATAGGGTCACCCGTCCGCTTATTCGTCTGAAACATCATATGATTCGGGTGGAACAGGGTGATTTCAGCCAGCGGGTTACCCAATACAGCAGTGATGAACTGGGGCAGATCAGCAGGGGATTTAACCGCATGATGGAGGAGATCCATCGTCTGTTCCATGAGGTGTATATGCTGGAAATTCAGGAACGGGAAGCAGAACTGTCGGCGCTACAGAGCCAGATGAACCCTCATTTTATATACAACACACTGGAGTCGATCAACATGATGGCTGTCCGCCAGAGGCATGCCGAAGTATCTGCAATGGTGACAGCGCTTGGCAAGCTGCTGCGATACACCATTGATAAGGCAGATCGCATGGTGACGCTGCGGGAAGAGCTGGCGTTTGTCGATTCTTATGTACGAATTCAGCAAGTGCGTTACAACGGTGAACTGGAGATCATCTATGACATGGAGGAAGCAGTTAACGACTGTCTTGTTCCCAAGCTGATCCTGCAACCGCTGGTGGAAAATGCAATCTGCCATGGGATCGAAGGACGGCTAGCAGGCGGCAGCACGGGTGGTAATAATGGCGGCATGATCTGGATATCTGCCGTTTTATTCGATCAGGAACTGCTCATCAGTGTTCGGGACAACGGCAAAGGGATGGAACAGGAGGAACTGGATCGGTTAAATGCTTCTGTTTCTGGGCAGACCGTTTCTGGACAAAACGTGTACCCACCCGCTAATCCCATTCTGCACCGTCATGCCGGGGAGAGTCTGGGACTACACAATATTGCTCAAAGGCTGCATCTGGTGTATGGAAAAGACAGCGGACTAACGGTTGATGGAAGTCCTGGACATGGGCTGGTGGTTACCTTATCCATTCACCTTCAACGGAAAGGGGATTGATACGCATGTATAAAGTGCTACTTGTCGAAGATGAGACGGTGATCCGCCAGGGATTACGAGAGTTGATTGTACAGGCATCCCCTCAGTTTCAGGTAGTGGGGGAAGCGGCAAGCGGAGCCGAGGCACTGGAGGTACTGCGCTGTGAAGTGCCGGATGTATTAATCACGGATATCCGTATGCGCGAGATGGATGGATTAACGCTGGTTTCATTAGCGAGAGAGATGTACCCTGATCTGCTCATGCTTATCATCAGCGGGTACGGGGAGTTCGAATATGCACGCAGGGCGATGGAACACGGGGTATTAAGTTATCTTTTGAAGCCAATCGAACGCCATGAACTGGTGAAAAGTTTGCAAAAAATGCAATCGCTGCTGGACCGTAGAACCGGCCGCTCCACACTTCCTATCCCCGAAACCTCTGGCACTGCCAACCCGGAACACGGGGAACCCCGCAAAATTATTCGCAGCGTGAAAGAGCACATCCATCAGCATCCCGATGGTGACCTGCGGCTCCAGACGGTTGCTTCACTGGTCAATCTGAACCCGACGTATCTGAGCCAGTTGTTCAAAACCGAGACGGGCATCAACTATTCCGAATATATCGCGGAGGCACGAATGGAGCGGGCCAAATGGCTGCTGGTCAACACCGGACTTAAAATCTATGACGTTGCCCGGTTATCCGGGTTTCAGAGTCCGAAACATTTCATGTTGGTTTTTAAACAGCAGATGGGATGTACGGCAGGGGAGTATCGTGATGGATATGATGTGCAGCGTGGGGAGTAGTAAGAAACAGAGAGTACAGGTAAGAGAGTAGCACTAGCAAAATGCCTCTTGGTTTAGAGAGTATGAAAGAGCGTAGCACAGAGAGCATTTAGGCGAGTGCTGTATGAGGCCAGGGACAGAGCCACGAGTAAATCTCTTTAAAAAACGTACCATTTCTGCAACTGACGTGATTTAGGAGTAAGCAATGCTTTCGATATACTGAGGTGGCACAGGATACCATAACGTCCATAAGGGGGATTTCCATGAAAAAGGCAGGACTGATGCTGATTCTCGTACTTATGATCACAGCTCTAATCGGGTGCACAAGCACCAATACGGGCGGGGCTTCTAACGCCTCTGGTGGAGAGAACGACAAGGTAGAACTGAAATTCATGATGTGGGGGAATCAGGCCCACATTGATGTGTACAACAAGCTCATTGATGGCTTTACCAAAGAGAACCCGGGCATTAAGGTAACGATGGAATCGGTACCCTTTGCCGATTATCAGCAGAAAATATCGGTGCTTGCCGCTGGCGGCTCGCTCCCTGATCTGGCCTGGGTATCGGAACGCATGATACCACAGTTCAAGTCCAATCACATCCTGGCCGACGTGTCGGCGTTCAAGGATGATACACAATTCAAGCTGGACGATTACATTCCCAGCACGCTGGATCTCTTCCGTGAGGGAGATCAACTGTTAGGCTTGCCGTTCTCCACACCGCCTGTGGTGATGTTTTATAATCAGACGCTGTTTGACAAGGCTGGGCTGACCGATCCGAGTACGCTGGCTGCCAAAGGCGAGTGGACGTGGGAGCATTTCGAGGCTTCTGCCAAAGCGATAACCAGCAAGGATGCGGCGAATCGTATCTATGGGGCTAACTTTTTTCGGGACTGGAAGACCTGGGCAGTGCTTTCTTCATACTCCTGGTCTAACGGAAGCGGGCCGTTCAACGAAGATATGACAGCGTTTACCTGGAATGATGAGTACGGTGTACAGACCTTTGCCATGCTGGAGCGCATGATGTTTAACGACGAATCTCACCCGAAAGCGGGCGAGCAGGTGAGCTTTGATGCAGGCCATGTGGGCATGTTCTTCGATAACTACAGCTATGTGTCCAAAGCAAGGGAGATCAAGGATTTTAAGTGGAGTATTGCACCTATGCCGTCTGGCTCACAGGGCAGCGTACCAATGCTGGGGCAAGCGGGCTATGCCATGTTTAAGGATAGCAAACATCCGGAGGAAACGAAGAAGCTGCTGAAGTATTTTGCCAGCGAACAGGGGACTCAGGCCACCGCGACGTATTTTGTGCCTGCGCGTACTTCGGTGCTGAACTCCGACGCTTTCATCCAGCAGCCGAACAACCCGAGCAAAGAGCATATCGTGCAGGCGGTCATTGATGAAATGCCGAAAGCTCGTCTGATTCCGGGACATATCCGCTGGCAGGATATTGATAATGCGGTACTGCAAGGTTTTGACCGTTTATTCGCCCGTACAGCCTCGCCAGAGGATAATTTGAAACAGATGCAGACCGAAGTGCAGCGCATATTGCAGCCCTGACGACAGGCAGAGAGTGAAGGAGTCAGAGAGTGAAGGAGTGCGGGAGATGAAGCGTAAATGTGAATAGAGCGTAGGGAAGACAGGAAAATGACGAAAAGAAAAATAACGAAAAAAAGCGAATGAGGCGTATGAAGAGTGCGAGAAGTGAGGAGATGAACTAGGTGGAAGACATGAAGAAGGGTCAACAGACGGAGCAGATGCAGCAGCGGTCGCAGAGGACGGAACAGACACAGGAGTCACAACAGATGCAGCTTTCTCAGAGTTGGCAGAACCCGCAGAACTCCCAGAAGCCGCAACATTCACATCAAGTCGGTCAACTTTGTGCTAAGCAAAATATGCAAAAGACAGGTCAACTGCAAGTTATGCTGGAGCAAAAACCGCTGTCGCTCATCGTCAGTCTGCCCGGGAATGATCTCGCACTGGCTCGGGCGGCATGGGAAGAAGGGGCGGATGCTCTGAAGGTGCACTTTAATGTGGGCCATCGCGCAAGCGGCAACCATTTTGGCCGGCTGGACGAATACACCGAGGTATTTCGTGCGATTCGCTCGGAGTTCGGTGGTCCGTTCGGCGTTGTGCCATCCGGCAGTATTGAAGGGACATGCAGAGAAGATGTGGAGCGACTGGCAGGTATGGGCTTTGACTTCTACTCCATCTATGCGCATCATCTGCCTTCTTTTATGTTGCAAAATCTTGGGCTGGAATCTACGTTTGCGATTAACAACGAGTATGATGTTTCTCTACTCGCATCTGCTACACATTTCGGCTTTACTGCACTGGAGGCTTCGATTGTACCCGGCAAAGAATACGGCACCCCGCTCAGCTTTGCGGACGTGCTTCATTATCGGCAGCTGGTTTTGCAGGCCGGGGTACCGGTACTTGTCCCTTCCCAGCGTAAGCTGGTGCCGGAGGATGTTCCCGTGCTTCACCATAGTGGCATCAAGGCTATTATGCTTGGGGCCATGGTTACAGGCAAAACGGAGGATGAGCTGCGTAGAGCGGTAAGTAGCTTCCGCAATGCGATAGATCGTCTGGGGCAAATGGAGCCTTTGTGCTCGGAACAGTCTGCTTCTGAATCGTTAGCTGCCGGACATTTAGACCCTTCCGAGCCTATGGAACCTTTAGATGGTTCGAGTCCAAGGAGGGATGGCTCGTGAGCCGATCCAACAAGCGGAGACGCGGAGGGCCGCTCGCCAGGGAAGCGCAGATTGCTGGCTGGTTGTTTATTTCACCGATGGTGCTGGGCTTTGCTTTGCTACTTCTGTTCCCGATGGGACTTGCGTTTTATATGAGCCTGACGGATTGGCCGTTGCTTGGGGATCATCATTTTATCGGAATGGACAATTACCGGGATATTATGACGGACGCTATGTTCTGGGAAGTGCTTGGCAATACGGTTTATTTTACGGCAGGTCTGGTGCCGCTGAATATCGTACTCGCTTTGTTGCTCGCCCTGCTCTTATCCAAAAGCATTCGAGGGATCGGCCTGTTCAGAACGGCCATTTTTGTCCCGGTAATGACGTCATTAATTGTCTGGGCCATCGTGTGGAAGCTGATGTATGCAACAGAGTCGGGGCTGATCAATCAGCTATTGTTGATGATGGGGATTAAAGGCCCTGCTTGGCTGTACGATCCGAACCTGGCCATGCCTGCGGTCATTGTGACGAGTGTGCTGAAAAATGTCGGTCTGAACATGGTGCTGTTCATTGCAGCACTTCAGCAGGTTCCGCGTTCTCTATACGAAGCGGCGACACTGGATGGCGCGGGCAGAAGGGCTTCTTTTTTCAACGTCACCCTGCCTATGATCACGCCGACCGTATTTCTGACCGTAGTGATGACCGTCATTGGGTCGCTCAAAGTCTTTGGACAGATCTATGTCATGACCCAGGGCGGGCCGAGCAACAGCACGAAAGTTCTGGTCTATTACATCTGGGAAAAAGCGTTCAAGCTGTTTCAGTTCGGCTATGCTTCGTCCCTTGCGTATGTGCTGTTCCTGATTGTGCTGATTCTGACGCTGCTGCAATGGCAGCTCCGAAAGAGGTGGGTGTTTGGTGAAGGCGATGCCTAGTTTGACAGGCCGGAGGTTCGGGGCTGCTGTTGGCACCTATTTGATCCTGACGGCAATTTCGCTGATCATGATTGTTCCGCTGATCTGGATGGTCTCGACATCCCTCAAGGAACCGCAGAGCATATTTACCTATCCACCGCAGTGGATACCGGACAGCTTGCAATTTCAGAATTATATCGATGTGTTTCGATTGATTCCGTTTCACCGTTTTTACGGGAATAGTGTGTATATCTCTGCGTTGGTGGTGCTTGGCACGGTGTTTTTCGCTTCGCTTGCGGGGTATGCCTTTGCCAAGATTCCGTTTAAGGGGCGGAATGTGGTCTTTCTCATTTTGTTGAGCGCGATGATGATTCCACATGAAGTCACGGCGATTCCGATGTTTCTGTTTATGCGGGAGCTGGGGTGGATTGATACGCATCTTCCGCTGATTTTACTGCCGATCTTTGGCGCGGGCGGTGTGTTTGGCATCTTTGTGATGCGGCAGTTCTTTCTTACGGTGCCCACCGAGCTGGAGGAAGCGGCCATGATTGATGGCTGTAGCCGATTTCGGATTTATTGGCAGATTATGCTTCCCCTTGCCAAGCCGGGTATGGCGACTCTGACCATTTTTACATTTGTGACGAGCTGGAATGAGTTCTTTGATCCGTTGATTTTTATCAATTCGAGAGAGCTGATGACATTGCCGCTGGGGTTGTCCCTGTTCACGGATGAGGTGGGCACAGCCTGGCAGTATTTGATGAGTGCGACCGTGATGGCAACGGTGCCGCTATTGATCGTCTTTTTCCTGGCGCAGCGGCGTTTTATTGAGGGTGTGGCGATGACGGGGTTGAAGGAGTAATGGGGATCGGGAAGCGGGGTAGGTAATGAATATGAGGGGTGTGAACATTTGTAACGGTTTGGGAAAAGGGTTGTGGTGGAGTGAGGAGATCGTGCAGCTACTGGGAGGGAAGGGGGAAGTGAGAGAGAACTGAAAGGTAACAGAAGGATGGATTTAGTACGGTAAGAGCGGGATGAGCGCAAGAGGATCAGTGAGAGTAGGTAGCGGGTTTCGATCCATTATTCACATGGAAGGGCAGCGTATCGTATGGAAGGGAGAGGGCACATTTGAATGAAATGGCGAATGTGAAAAGAGAAACGGCGGATGTTGTCATCGTTGGAGGCGGCCCTGCAGGCATAGCGGCGGCAATTGCAGCAGGGAGACAGGGTGTTCGCGTGGTGCTAGTGGAACGCTACGGATTCGTTGGCGGGATGTCAACGGCTGCTATGGTCTATCCGTGGATGACGTTTCATACCGAGCAGGGTGAGCAGGTCATTCGGGGAATTGCACAGGAGATTGTGGATCGTTTGCAGGCACGCGGCGGTTCTCCCGGGCATCTGCGTGATACGGTTGGTTTTGTGCATAGCGTCACTCCGTACGATCCGGCTGTGTATCAGGTAGTTGCGGCAGAAATGTTGAAAGAGGCGGGTATTCGGCTGTTGCTGCACAGCTTCGTAGATAGTGTTACTGCAGTGGATGACCGAGTAGAGGCAGTGCGAGTGACGAACAAATCCGGTCAGCTGGAGATTCGGGCGAACATATTTGTCGATGCGAGTGGTGATGCGGATGTGGCTTTTTTGGCTGGGGCTGCTATAGCGAAGGGACGGGAGGAAGACAGCCAGTCTCAGCCCATGACGATGAAGTTTCGTATGCGCGGCGTGGATCTGGGGCGTGTGAAGCAGTATATGCAGGAGCATCCGGAGGATTTTTATGAGAAAACCCCCTTTGCCGAGCTGGATACGATTCCGTTAACGGGCGTGAGCGGTTTCTATTCGCACTGGAAGAAAGCGGCGGTGCCGATTCAACGCGATCAGGTGTTGTTTTTTACTGGACCGGCGGCAGATGAAGTGTTGGTTAACTGTACCCGGGTGCAGGGGCTTGATGCCACCAATGCTATGGATTTAACCCAAGCTGAACAGGAAGGACGGAAGCAGGTGCTGATGATTGCCGAATTTCTGCAGAATGATGTGCCGGGTTTCGAACGAGCTTCGATCTCGGCTGTAGCCCCGCAGATCGGTATTCGTGAATCCAGACGTGTCATTGGGCATTATGCGCTGACTCAGGAAGATGTCGTTGCAGGGCGGAAGTTCGAAGATGTAGTCTCTAGAAGCGGTTATCCTATCGATATTCATGATCCCTCCGGGCAGGGCGTGACAGCAGCCTTTATTGAAGGAGATGGTGCGTATGATATTCCCTATCGTTCGCTGCTCTCGCAAAATATCAGCAACTTGCTGGCTGCCGGACGCTGTATCTCCACGACACATGAGGCTCATGCCACCACGAGGCTGACCCCGAGCTGTATGGCAACGGGAGAGGCTGCGGGAACAGCTGCAGCTATGGCGGTTAAGCTGAAACTTGCGCCTGCGAATCTTCCTGTATCACTGTTGCAAGCAGAGTTGCGCCAAAATGGTGCGGCAATTTGAGTAGAAAGGTTGGGATAAGAATGGGCCGGGGCGGAGAAGTTGTGAGAACGTCTTAAGTTGGTTGGGAGGGAAGACGGGGTTTCGTGAGTAACTTGGGTTAGAATGTGTGGACTACGAACCTTTGAAGCTAATCTACTCTCCTAAGACAGTAGTCAACGCCGGAATAACTCGGTAAAGGGAACGAAGTTAGCGTAACCGCACAGTGGCGAAATTCTAACGATCACCAGAAGCCTTATTCGGGCAAAAAAGGTGACATAAAAATTCTAACGATCCCCAGCGACGCTATTTTGCCGAGATTGCTCCAAATGGAATGGAAAATGATCGAAATTAGCAAAATAAGCTTCCTACGGATCGTTAGAATTGAAAATGCCTCAAAAATGGCTAAATAAGCTCATCTGAGATCGTTAGAATTCAAAAGCTCCCATTCCACGAAAAATGTGGAATGGGAGCTTTTGAACTTCGAACCGTTGCTTTGTTTAGCTCATATTGCGAGCGACTCCACTTCGAGCATTGAAGCTGGAGGAGCCTGAATTGCGAGCAATCGTAGCGGTGGTCTTAAACCGTTCAACATGGAGCACTAGAGTAGCTTCGCTTCGAACCGTTGCAACAAGCAATGGAAGCAAACAAAAGAACTGAACCAAAACAACGTAACCAAAACAACGCCCACTTCTCTAGTTCATTCGTGCCTCAAGCCTTCTGGCAACGATGGAGAGGGAGTAGTTGATGATGAAATACAGTACAGCGGCGAGCAACAACGCTGGGATGATGTAATCGAAGCTTTGACCACCTAGGATCTGTACATTGCGCATCAGCTCCGGCAAGGAGATGATAATCGCCAGTGACGTATCCTTCAATAGGGAGATGAACTGGCTGACCATGGGCGGAGACATACGGCGCAGTGCTTGTGGCATAATGATACCGATTAGCGTCTGCATGTAGCTTAGGCCGGAGGAGCGGGCGGCTTCCACCTGACCGCGCTCTACAGACTTAAGACCGCTTCGCACGATTTCAGCGATCATCGCGCCTTCAAACAGACTCAGTCCTACAACCGTGGACCAGAAGGGTGGCATTTTAATACCAAGCTGTGGCAGCACGATATGGATAAAAAAGATGATGAGCAGCAAAGGCAGGTTACGAATGGTATCCACGATGACCGCCACAATCTGGGAGAGGACGGGAATTCGTGTAAATCGTATCGTACCGAGCAGTGTGCCCAGCACAAAGCTGAACACAATGGATAAGCCTGCAACTTGAAGGGTCACCCAAAAACCTTGCAGCAGGAAACGAAGGTTAGGCCATTCATAGGCCCCGCTAAAGTCCATACGTTCGATGCCTCCTTCGGTGAGCGATATATGTTCAATGCGTGATCTGCGTAGGCTACCTTGCATGCTTATGCTCAAGCTGAATATCAAGCCGAATTAATATGCGACATGGAGACTGAGCTCGAATAGAGCATTCTAAAGCGACAGTGGAGCCTTAATTTAATGCTGATCTTGGCGAATCACCATATGTGACTGTGTTAGAAAATCCCTACATCGTAACCTGCCCGGCAGGTTTGTTTTTCTTCGGTTTCCCTTTGGGTTTGCGTGCTTCTGCATCACTCTGTCCGAATCTGCGTTCCATATAATGCACCAGAAAGCTGAGCGGTAATGTTAGCGTCAGATAGAACAGAGCAACGATGGTGTAGACACTTAGTGGCTGGAACGTATCGGAGTTTACAATGTCAGCAAAATACATCAAGTCCATGCCGGCCACAACCGCCAGGATGGATGAGTTTTTGACCAGATTAATAAATTGATTGCCAATAGAAGGCAGTACAATTTTGATCGCCTGCGGCAGAATGACCAAGTTCATGGCCTGTACATAAGACAGTCCCGATGAACGTGCCGCCTCCAGTTGACCGCGAGGTACAGTTTGAATGCCTGCCCGAATCGCTTCCGCGATGAAAACGGCCGTGTATATGGTTAGTCCCAGTGTACCTGCGACAAATCCATCCAGAGAAATACCCAGCGAAGGCAGCCCAAGATAGAAAAAAAACACCACCAGCAGCAACGGAATGTTGCGGATAAACTCAACAAAGGCCGTACCAAACCAGTTCAACGGTTTGACCGGTGAGATTCGAAAGATCGCCAGAATGGCCCCCAGCACAAAGCTGCCAATCAGAGCCATCACGCTCACTTGAATCGTATTCAGAAATCCTTCCATAAAGCGGTCGGAGTGTCGGAACAGTACGCTAAAATCCAATGTGCCCATAACAAGAGCCCCCGTTCTCCAGGTGTGAAAATAAAACAGCAGCGCATCTGCTACATGCGAATCTCTCGCATACAGCAGATGCTAACAGTGCATATTGCATGTTTAGTTGATGGTAGATTTGCCCATCCCCAGATACAGGGACTATCCCATCCTTAGTTGCATAACTGTCATGTCGTCAGTCTTTATACTTGGCGTCATCAGACGCATGGAATACCTCACAACAAGCCTGAATTCACTGCACCTGTTTAAGTTAAGCATAAGTAGCCTGCTAAACGTTACTCCGGCTTGCTACCCAGCCATTTCTCATGCAACGTGTCATACTCGCCGCTATCCTTCAGGTTTTTCAGCATCTTGTTCACTTCTTCTACAAAAGCCGTATCGCCCTTGCGAATCGCCATGCCATAAGGCTCGCTTGTGAAATTGCCGCCAACCAACTTGTAGTTGTTGTCTGTCTGTTGCATACCGATGAGGATGATGTTATCGGTCGTCAGTGCTTCGCCTTTGCCTGCTTTTAGCGCTGTAAACGCATCCTGATAATTATCGAACTCCAGCACTTCGGCCTTCGGTGCCTTTTCGCGGATATTTTGTGCGGACGTAGAGCCTTTCACGGCAAGTACCTTCACACCATCCAGGCTCTCCAGACCGGCGATGGCACTGTCATTTTTCACTAGAAGGGATTGGCCTGCCTCGAAGTACACATCACTGAAGTCCACTTGCTCTTTCCGCTCATCTGTAATGGTCATCGTGGCAATGATGATGTCGATATCTCCGTTTTGCAGCATGGGTATCCGTGTTTTGGACGTTACTTCTTTCAGTTCGACCTTCGTTTCATCTCCCAGAATCTGCTTGGCGAGTGCCTTGGCAATATCGATATCAAAGCCTTCCACATCTCCGCTTGCCGGGTCTTTGAGTCCGAATAACTTCGTATCATATTTCACGCCAGCAATCAGCTTGCCACGTTCCTTAATCCGTTCAATCGTGCCTTGCGCTTCTGCGTCGCCCCCACCGCTCGTGGAGGGTGTGTTTGTACCAGTGGAGTTACAGCCAGATAATACTAGAGACAATACAAGCACCAACATTAACGTTAAAGACGGTAACTTTATTATATTTTTCATCAACTTTAGACCCCTTTCAAAATGTGGAGTGAGCATAAATGAGTGAATTAACGTCTGGGTGAGGGAACGATGAGGTGTTAGTGATGGATCAGGCGGCTAAGAAACTGTTGTGCTCTTTCTTCTCGGGGGTTGTCAAAAAACTCGGCTGCAGACGCTTCTTCTACGATCCGTCCCTCGTCCATGAAAATAACCCGGTCTGCCACTTCACGGGCAAAACCCATCTCGTGGGTGACGACCACCATGGTCATGCCGTTGTGGGCAAGGGAGCGCATCACATCCAGAACTTCGCCAATCATCTCGGGATCAAGGGCGGATGTCGGTTCGTCAAAAAGCATAATCTTCGGTTCCATGGCGAGTCCTCTCGCAATGGCTACACGCTGCTGTTGTCCACCGGACAATTGGGAAGGGTAACTGTCTGCTTTATCGGCAATGCCGACCCGCTCCAGATATTTCATAGCGGTTGCTGTTGCTTGGGCTTTGGGTTGTTTGCGCACCTTGACGGGTGCGAGGGTAATGTTGTCGATGACTTTTTTGTGGGGGTACAGATTGAAATGTTGAAAAACCATGCCGATGTCGCGGCGGAAGAGGTTGATGTCCACCTTTTTCTGATGCAGAGGAATGCCACTGACGACGAGCTCGCCTTCACTGATGGCCTCCAGGCGGTTAATACAGCGGAGCAGTGTACTTTTGCCAGAGCCTGAAGGTCCGACAATAACGACGACTTCTCCTTCTTCGATACGAAGATGAATATCCTTGAGAACATGGAAATGACCGAAATGCTTTTGCACACGTTTGAATTCAATCAAGAACATACACCCTTTCTGCAATGGAGAGTGAAAATGGAATAAAAAGGTATTATTGCAAAGTGGTTATTTAATCATACATAGACATCCTGCTAATAGCAATTGGTCTGTAATAAAACGTGACATAAGTAATGGTTTTTATAGGGCTTTGGCCCAATTTTACGTTATATATATGTTACATAATTGATTTTCTTGTGACGAATGCTGACAGAAAAATGAATCTATACTCCTAGTTTATTTACAATGACTGGAATTGATGTATATTGTAAACTGGAATTGGTGTCCTGTTTTTATAAAATTGGATAACGAATATAAATAACAAATAACATCAAGTTCACTCTGTACATGGCAAAAAAGCTCAACCCGTCCCTATCGTGCCGTTGATATGATGAAACGAGAGAATCACAGTAGAAAGGATGATTTCGTACCATGAACATATACCGTTCCCCAATGTCTGCAGGGTCAGGCAGTGCAGCTGATCTTCAAGCTTACGAAGTGGAAATGCCTGTTATTCCTAAAAATGATTTTCATATTACCGACTATGGTGCTGTTGGAGACGGTATTACGGATAATACAGAGGCCTTCCGGCTGGTTATTGCGGCATGTGCAGACGCGGGTGGAGGCAGGATCATTATTCCTTCCGGCGTGTGGCTTACTGGCCCTATCGTGCTTCGCAGCCGAATCGAACTTCATGTGCAAGCTGGAGCATTGGTAACCTTCAGTCGGGATTTCGACATGTATCCGCTCATTGCATCAAGTTTTGAGGGCTGGCAGGTCGTACGCTGTCAATCTCCAATTGATGCAGATGGACTTGAAGACATTGCGATTACGGGTGAAGGGATCTGGGATGGTGGTGGTGAAGCCTGGCGTCCGGTGAAACGTTCCAAAATGACAGCGGGCCAGTGGAAGCGACTGCTTGCCTCTGGTGGTGTTGTGGAAACGTCAGAAACGACGGATGAACAGATCTGGTGGCCTTCCCAATCTGCGATGGATGGCGGTGCCCTTGCCGAGAAACTCTACCTGGAAAAAGTACGTGATCTCGCTGCGCATGAAGAAATCCGGGATTTCTTGCGGCCGAACATGGTTAGCTTGCGCCAATGCAAACGGGTACTGCTGGAGGGGCCTACATTCCAGAACTCGCCGGCCTGGAACCTTCATCCTTGGGCATGTGAACATGTGACGATTCGTAAAGTAAACGTACGTAACCCTTGGTTCTCGCAAAATGGAGACGGGCTGGATATTGAATCATGTCGTCATGTTCTGGTAGAGCAGAGTATATTTGATGTCGGTGACGATGCGATCTGTATGAAATCAGGAAAAGATGCCGAGGGGCGTGAACTCGGGCTGCCATCGGAGTACGTTACGATTCGGGATTGCACGGTGTATCATGGTCATGGCGGTTTTGTGATCGGAAGCGAGATGTCCGGCGGTGTAAGGCATGTGCGTGTAACGGATTGTACGTTTATCGGCACGGATATCGGTCTGCGTTTCAAGAGCGCACGCGGACGCGGGGGGATCGTTGAGGATATTCAGATTGAGCGCATCTATATGAAGGATATCATCATGGAAGCTATTTCGTTTTCCTTTTTCTACGCCAATATGGAAGGGTCTGCCCGCGGTGGGGATCTTGCAGAAGAGGTTAGCGAAGAGACACCGGTGTTCCGGGATATTCGCATCTCAGATGTGGTCTGCGCAGGTGCTGATACGGCACTGTTTGTTAGCGGCTTGCCGGAGATGCCTCTGGACAGCGTAAGTATTGAACGTTACAGCGTGGAAGCTCGTACAGGCATTCAGTGTGCTCAGGCGAAACACTTGCAGATTTCGGGGCTTCAGGCACACATCACGGAAGGTCCGCTGATTCACCTTCACAATTGCAAAGGTGCAACACTAGAAGACATTAGAGGTGTAGGGGCCGATGGAAAACTGCTGAAGGTCACTGGCCTTGAATCTGCGGGTATCGTATGTCGAGAACCGGATGCAGATACCGAAGGACGGCAGATATCGGTGAGTCCGGAAGTTCGAAGTGGAGTTATCATTCGTAGATAAAACGGTGTGACATTTCTGTGGTGCAGTATCTTGCCAGCCGTTTAAGATAGCACAAGAAGTAGGTATCAAGTTAGTATTGCAGTAGGGCAGCCATGTATACAGTCCAGTCATCGCCCGAACTTCTCTTGAGATAGAGAAGGGCATATACTGGAGCTGGAGCACGGCTGCCCAATTGGTTTTGTGTGAGAAGTCTAGGTCTGGATAAGAAGTTACATTCATCGATGTTCTTTGCGATAACGCAGCGGCGTTGTGCCAGTGATCTGTTTAAAGGTTTTGTTAAAATGAGCAGTATGCTCGAACCCTACCTTTTCTGCAATAAATTGCACTCGCTCTTGTGTCGAAAGCAATCTTCGCTGTGCCTCTCGAACACGAACGATACGCAAGTATTCGCTGAAGCGGAATCCGGTCAGTCGGCTGAACATTCGGCTAAGATAAGAAGGGCTGATATAGAAACGGGCTGCTGCACCTTCTAATGTAAGAGGTTCGGTATAGTGTGTATTTACATAGGTTACAATCTCACTGATCTTGTCCTGCATCGGGTGTAGCGAGCCTGGATTGGATTCCCGGATCATCTCTTGTGCCCGATGGATATGGATCAGAAGATGAGCCAGCAGGCTACGTACGGCGATCTCATAGTGAGGGCGTCGTTCTTTGCATTCCTGGAGCATCTGCCATAATATGCGTTCAACCTCAGGCTGATCTGACTCGGGAAGACGGAGGAGGCTGGAGCATTTGAATGGCAACAGGCCGCAGATGCCTAGCTCCATACCCGTGGCAAAAGCAGGCGAAAAACCAATGAGAATACGTTCGAAGCCAGGTTTGTTGCCTTTAGAAGTGGTGTGTACATCATGCGGGTTGATGAGAACCAGGTCGCCTTTTCGCGCAGGCAAAATCTGTCCATTCATGGAGTATACCCGTTCACCTTCGAGCAGGTAATATAGTTCGTAAAAAGGATGAGCATGAGGCTGCGGCATCGCGTTTCCGTCATGTCTCCGCATATATTCTATGGTAAAGGCATAATCACCAATTCGATACTTGGGTCCGATTCGATCCTCAATGAGACTCATTAGGCAACTCCTCTCAACTTCAGCTTGGGGTTGATACTCATATCATAACGGAAAGGTGATATTTTTGTAAACGCTATCATAAAGAGTGAACTTCATTTTTGAATAAGTTAATCTGGTTCTTTTGGCACGACACAATTTATAAAAAAGGTGAACCGTTTGAGGATTAACCGTTGTAAAGGTGACAAAATGGACATGTTGTTTTAGAGTAGGGAGAGCGAGGTTATGCTCCAGTCTGGGAGCGTCCCCGAATATGAGCTGGAAGGAAGGAAACAAGTTATGACAACACATGAATTATCACCGCTTGTAGCTGCGCTGGATATGCAGCCACACGTTGAAGGTGGTTGGTATAAGGAAGTTTGGAAAGCATCTTATCAAATCCCGCAATCCGTATTACCGGATGCTTACTCGGGTCCGCGCTTCTCGGCAAGTTCAACGTACTTCTTGCTTCATGCTCATGAGATATCCGAGTGGCACACGGTGCTATCGGATGAGCTGTGGTTATGGCATAGCGGCAGTCCGATTGAACTGAAATTGGGCGGCAACGGCGAGAATCCGGAGAATGAGGAAGTACTGATTCTCGGTATGGATATCGCGGCAGGACAATCTCCGCAGGTACTTGTTCCTGCCGGTGTATGGCAAACGGCACGTCCACTGGGCGATGAGCCGGTGCTTGTCACTTGTGTCGTTGCACCGGGTTTCCACTTTGATGATTTTAAGCTGGTGTCCAAAGGATAAGAATGTTAATTCGGATTGCATAACAAAGAGGGCGAAGCGGGGGATTAATCCTGCTTCGCCCTTTTTTGTTAATTATGCTGGTGGGATGTCCTAGGCACTGTTCGAAGCTGCCGGATCTGATCTGGACGTAGTAAAGCTCTTAAAAGTTAAAATTGTCCGGATCGGAACCGAAACGTTTACTCTCGTTCAGACCGTTAATCTGTTCAATCTCCTCGGTCGTTAACTCGAAATCATATAGCTTGGTATTGGCATGAATACGTTCAGGGGTTACCGATTTCGGGATGGTCACGATGCCATTCTGCAGATCCCAGCGCAAAATGACTTGTGCCGGAGATTTGCCGTATTTGGCAGCGATGTCCTGAAGTAAGGGATGATCCATCAGGTTTCCTTGACCAAGTGGAGACCAAGCTTCAATCTGAATTTCGTGTTTACTGCAATATTCACGCAGCTCCGTCTGGGTCAGGAGAGGATGAAGCTCCACCTGATTGACTGCTGGTTTTACGGTCGCATCGATCATGAGGTCTTCCAAATGATGAATCTGGAAGTTGCTCACGCCAATGGCGCGGATACGTCCTTCCTTATAGAGCTTTTCCAGTGCTCTCCATGTGTCTTTATATTTGCCTTTGACAGGCCAGTGGATCAGATAGAGATCAAGATATTCAAGTTCCAGCCGTTTCATGCTTTCTTCGAAGGCGGCTAGTGTACTCTCATAGCCCTGGTCACTGTTCCATACTTTGGTTGTAATAAACAAATCTTCACGAGCAATGCCAGATTCACGAATGCCTTGAGCGACACCGGATTCGTTGTTATATACTTTCGCAGTATCGATGCTGCGGTATCCAGCTTCTATCGCTGTTTTGACGGCATCTACAACCTCATCTCCGTCTTTTACTTTGAATACGCCAAATCCAAGCCATGGCATCTTTACTCCATTATTGAGCGTAGTTGTGTCCTGAACGTGTTTCATGATCTGTCATTCCTCCTCTAATTCTTCTGTGAATTTCTTATATATAGAGTACTACGATATTAGTAATTGGTCGAATTTTCTAGAATATAATCTTCGCAAAAAATTAAATTTGTATAATTTTGATTTAAAACATATTTAGTAGGGACGGGCTATTTATTTAAACAATAGTAACTATTTACAATAGAATGGTTTATGATTCTAAAACACTATGATATAGTAAATTTAGTATATATAACCTATATAGGAATCTATATATTTACAATCACTCATACATATACGTTATTAGGATTAGGCATTGGAGTGATCACACATAGGTTTACCTTTTAGAGAGGTAGATCATATTTAGTCCATTTTTAATGAAGTATACATAATTATGATAAAGGGAGTCGTTGATAACGGAAATGGGCGAATTACACGTTGTGGTAGGTACAGGACCATTAGGAATGGCAGTCATGGAGCAGTTGTTATTAAGGAACAAAAAAGTGCGAATGGTTAACCGGAGTGGCAAGATCGATTCACCAGCACCGGCTAATGTAGAAGTAGTTAGAGGAGATGCAACCGATGAACTAGAGTTCAGTAAGGCTTGTTCGGGGGCTTCTGTTATCTATCATTGTGCCAAGGCTCCATATAAGGAATGGCCTGAGAAGTTTCCGCCCATTATGGATGGAGTGATATATGCAGCCCAAACTGTGAATGCGAGAGTTGTATATGCAGATAACTTGTACATGTATGGACAAACACAATCAAAATTATCTGAGGGGTTACCCAATCGGGCTACAGGACGTAAAGGTGTGACTCGTGCTAATATGGCATCGACACTACTGGATGCGCATAACAGAGGAGAAGTGAAAGCTGTAATCGGTAGAGCGCCAGACTTTTACGGTCCGGGAGTTTTGGATTCTGCTCTGGGAGAACGTGTCTTTGGAGCTGTTCTTGATGGTAAGCCATCAGAGGTATTAGGAAATATAGATTTGCCTCATACTTATATTTACATTAAGGACTTTGCAAAGGGGCTTGTGGAGCTGGCAGAGGACAACGAGTCTTATGGGCAGATATGGCACATCCCGAGTGCAGAGACAACGACGACCAGGGATATAATCACGCGTATCTATAGGTTGAAAAATCAGGAGCCTAAGTTTCGTGTAGCACCTAAATTTTTTGTGAACGTGATGTCCCTTTTGAATTCTGATATGAGGGAACTCAAAGAAATGTTGTATCTGTACGAAGCTCCTTTTGTTGTAGACACAGAAAAATATGAGAGAAGATTTAAGAAGAATGTGACTTCACATGACGATGCCATATCAGAGACATTGGCATGGTTTGAACAAAGAACCTCTACAATATAATACGTTTCGTGTATTGCATGACCCTTCTGTATCTATAGAGGGGTTCTTCGATTTTAATTTGAGATAAAAGTGAAGGTTTGGTTTTGACTCTTGTGGGTGATAAGATGGAGTATACGAAAATGATGGATCGTATGCATTTACATAATCAAACCATAAAGTGTGGTTATTTCGTATGACAAGTCGAGCCGCGCGATTAACGATAAAGGAGCAAAAATGATCATGGCTAAACCTAAAAAAACCAAAACGGCAGCAGCGTGGTCTCTCGTCATTATGGGAGCGGGCTTCGCAGCATCATTACCTTTCCAAGGGGTACCAGTGGGTAAACTGCTGGTGGGTTCGTTTGAAGCGGGACTCGTGGGTGGACTTGCGGACTGGTTCGCGGTAACTGCGTTGTTCCGCCATCCGCTGGGCATCCCGATTCCTCATACGGCGTTACTGCCGAAGAACCGGGATAAAATGACGGAAGGGTTAGTCTCCGCTGTGGAGAATAATCTGCTCAACAAGGACAGCATTACGGAGAAAATTGCTGGCTTCAAAGCAGCTGAGATTGTGCTGGATACATTGGGGCGGGAGCTGCACAGTGACGGCATCAAAACCATGATTGATACGTTGTGCAAACGTATTTTGGCCGGGCTTCCGCTGGAGCAGATCGCTCCGATGGTTGCCAAAGAGATCAAGTCACAGGCCGGAGCGTTTGACTTGGGACCGATTCTCGAACGGGCCGCTGTACAGGTAACGGAGCGAGGGTATGATGCCCAGGCTTTGGATTATGCGCTGAAACAGGCAGAGGAATGGCTGGTCAAACCGGAAACGATTCTGTTCCTGGGTGAAAGTGGCATGAAAGCCATTAGCGGTATCCAGATGAATGGACTCATGCAGTTTGCGATGAATGCGTTCATGGGTTATTTGAATGAAGAACGTCTGGGCGGCATCATTCAAGGATATCTGTTTGACCGGGTAGAGGATATGAAGCGGGAGGGCAGTGCGCTGCGTTACAAAGTGCTGGATATGCTTCGTACACAGGCCATGCGTCTTGCGGTGAGCGAAGCTGTGCAGAATGGCCTTAACGGGTGGAAGAATAATCTGCTGGATGGCTGGAATGCTGAAGAAACCGTGCTGAATAAGCTCACTGAGATGCGAGATAAAGCACTGGTGGCGATGGAGGATGGTCGTTACGTAGATACGTATGCGCTGCCTGCGATAGAGAAGGTTCTAGCAGATCTGCGTGCAGATGATGCGTTAATGACAAGCATGAATGGCAAGATTGTAGAAGGTGTTACCACACTGCTGGAGAAAAACCACTCCAAAATCGGAAATCTCGTACGCGAAAATGTAGATAAAATGGACAATGCCTCACTCATCTCAATGATTGAAGATAAAGTGGGTCAGGATCTGCAATGGATTCGGATCAACGGCGCGGTGACCGGATTTATCATCGGGGTCTTACTGACCGCGTTACGGATGGTACTTGAATAAAAGGGAAGGCCGGGTCTTTCTGGCTGGCCAACAAGAAGGGCCGCTCTTGTAAGAGCAGGCTCTTTTTTAGAAAATTCGAACTTTAGGGGAGTATCGTAAACAAAGCAGGCTTTCTTTTTGACACCAGAAGGTGTTAGGAAGAAAGTTTTTTGCTTTTCATATGGAAAAAGTTAGGGCCTGAATGGTACAGCAGTCTTAGAAGCGGGTAATATACACCCAAATATAGGTATGAATCAACTAGGAGAAAAGTTTCAGGAAAACGCTCCTGTGAGCGGATGCGCCTTATGTTGATTTTGTACTATGATGCATGTAACAGGTGAGGGGGGCGCTCTTTACTTACATAGCTTTGAGTCAAAAGGGGGAATTGCTATTCCGCGCACAAAATGGATGAGAAGTTTATTCGCACTGATGATGGTGTTCACTATATTGCTGGGAGGGTGTCAGAAGATGACCGAGAGTGAGAAACAGGCGTTGTACCAGGAGGCTGAGAAGGTTGTGGTGCAACACTTCAAAGAAAAGTTTGAACTGGATGTGGTCGTTACGAGCAAGGAACTGCTGCCAGAGATGGCGATGTCGCAGATCGGACTGAAAGGGCATGTGAAGGATCATGAGGATCAGAACTTTGGCATATCGTACGATTACAAGAAAAAAATCACCAAAAATCTCGTGATTAGTCCCGAGCTCGAGGAAGTCATTAAAGCTAAAGGACATGATCCATACGCTAAATAAAAGGGGAGGTGCAGTGATTGAGTAACGGCAGGAACATTGATGATGAAACGTACAAAACCTTGTCGGAGTTAGCCTATCAGGATCAGAAGGCAGGTGACCGCCTGACGGAACTACCCGGCTGGCAAGTGCTGGAGGGCACAGAGAGCAATAAATTTTCCGGCTTCGATGCCGTGACATTCTATAATCCGGAGACCAAGGAGGCGGTCATTGCCTATCGGGGAACCGAAGGTAGTGCCTCTCTGGACCGCTCTGTACCTGACTTTGTGATGGATGCACGCATTGGAGGCGGAGAGTTGATCCGCAAAGGGCAACAAGACGCGGCACAATTCGTAGACAACCTGACACCGGATTGGCTCGACAGAGGGGTTCAGAATATCAAAGATTCCACAGGTATTTCCAAAGTGGAGAACTGGGCTGGCGACCGGGTAAGAGATGTAGAAAACTGGACGGGCGATCGCGTAAAGGATCTGGAAAAGACCTATTCGCCTACGGGCTGGGCTAACCAGATGTATCAGTCGGAAGATTATGCGAACCATATGAAAGAAAAGTATGGCGATCTGAATTTCTCTCTGACAGGACACTCTCTTGGGGGTGGCGATGCACAATATGCTTCCGCTTATACAGGTCTTCCTGCGGTTACCTTCAGTGCACCTTCCGTGATGGGCAACTTGACTCCGGAAATGCGTCGACGGGTCGAGGCCGGTGAGTTGGATGGACAAGTGACGAACTATGCGAGTCCGGGCGATCTGGTCGCTAGCGGAACGTTAGGCGGATATGATCGTCATGTAGGTTCTACGTATTATATCGATTCGAATTACGCAGACGCCAATAATGGTGTAAGTCTGATTGATAAAATAAAAAATACATTTGGCGGAGAAAACTATCATAGCCTTGATCAGTATGACTTCAAGAATGGTTATATCTCCAACGAATTGTATGATCCGATTACGGGTGAGCGGGTTCGTTATTCGCCAAGGCTCATGGAGAATCTGGGACCGCTGAGCAAAGCGGTAGGCCCGATGGGGCTGAGAGGCGGTGTAGGAAGAGGCGCGGCGGCAGCCCTGGGATCTGGTCTGATTCAGGTTACCCCGGAAGAACTGAAAAGTGTGGCTTCCCGCTGGAAACAAAATGCCCAGCAATGCAATGCCGAGCTGAATCAGGTACGGACACGTATGGCTCAATATTTGCATTCAAGCCGCAGTCGCAGACTGGAGCCTATTGTGACTCACTTGGATGCATCCATCCAGGAGCTGAGCACATGGCACATGAAGCATACGAGCCAGTTCCTGAACTTTATTGAAGAAAAGGCAGAGGCTTTCCGGCAGGCGGATGAGAGTCCGGTGAATTTTAACTAATGTTAAAAGGCAGGCTGGAGCGATAGCGTTGAATTCAAGGTGAGAACGTGCACTGAGGGGGAGGGAACAACGGATGAGCGGACAATTGCTGGTGGAACTGAATGACCTAAGGATTGCGGAGAAGGAGCTGTCACAGCTGCTGGTTCGTATGCAAGCGGATGAGCAGGAGGCAAGGGCGTTATACAGCCGTCTGAATGATTGGAAAGGACAATCCGCGGATCATACGAGGCAGCAGATTGAAGAGTTTTTCGCAGGCCTTGCCAAGCGTATCCAATCCATCGAGATGCAGAAGAAAAGTCTGATCCAGTATATTGAATTTATGATTCAAACGGATGAGCAGCGTTAGAATATAGTTATGTGCCATATGCGGATGGCACATGTAGTGTACACGGCAAGTTGTCTAGATTCTGGACATAGATTAACTAAAAAGGAGTTTGCAGCATGAACGGGGTGGTCCCGTTTGCTGCAAACTCCTTTTTGTATCTTATTAAAAAACTTTACCACGGACCATCCCGGATAGGTAAACTGCTGATTAGCGTTTTTTGCGGCGAGTGGCCAGTGCAATGCCCAGGAAAGACATGATCAGGGCCAAGATGGATACGATTAACGTTGCCTGTTGTAGCTTCAACGTTCCTGCATCGGAATCCGTGTTGTTGGGTTGGCCTGTTACCGTATCGGAGAGAGCATCGCCGAGAGTCGTGTCATCATTTCCTTTTTTGCCATCCGTCGCGGTGTCAGAAGATTTGTCACCTGTCGCGGTACCTGCTGTACCTGCGCTGTCATGACCATCTTTTGCTGCACCTGCACTATGGTGATCACCGCCAGTTGCGGCATTACCAGCAGCTGCAGGGTCTTCGCTGATTGTTGTGATACTATGAGGCGTATTGGCTCCTGGCTGGCCTGTCCATTCGACGATGCTACCATCGCTGTAATATTGGAATGCATCCCATGCTACTTCTGCTTCGGTTTTCGGGTTCTGTGCGACAAAGTTGAACTGTTGGAACTGTCCAGCCAGAATCCCTTGGTTATCTCCATCAATCTCCCAAGTAATAGAAGTCACTTCGTTGGAATCGTTCTTCTCGGTTGTGATCTTCCATCCAGCAAGCGGCTGATATTGCTTAAATGCAACACCGTCTGGAATTTTAAGTGTGATTTTAGTTGTCGGCAACTCTTTCTCGGACGGTATTTTAATCGTATACGTCTGCCATGCACTCGTTTGTGCAACGGACGGATTTACCGTGACGTGAGCGCTGGCTAATCCAGAGAACAGCAGGAATGCTGCTGCACCTGTTGCCATAGCAGATGTTAATTTGGATACCCATGATGTCTTTTTCAAAATCAGAACCCCTCTCATTCTTATGCAAATGTTTTAGATACACTTCATTCTTTTACAATGGTTTCGTTGTTTACTACGGCTTGGCTGCCTCAATCTTGAACTCGGCATCGAGGGCATCAAGTGACCGAGTTAACGCGTGGACTTGGATACTCCACTTGCCCGGCATAGAGATGTAGTCCTCTGCCTTGTATACGCCCGTATCGTTCTTCGGAATGGTGATCTCATAGATGCCCATATCCATATCCAGATGGATCAGAGACAACGTCACCTGTTCGAGATCTTTGACGATACTGCCATCCGCTCGCTTTATGCTGACTTCGAACTGATTTTCGCCCACTACGTTTGGGCTTACCTGAAGTGTTATCACGGAGCCATCATCTGCCGTTTGTGTGCCCTTATAAGGACCGACGGGTGCTGGCTGACCTGGAGATAGATGTGTCAGTACAGCCGCGAGCGCAAGAATGATGGCTCCTGTAGCCAGTTCAGCCTTTAAACTGCGAGACAACTGCTTACCTGTAGCAACTCTTGCTCGTTTGGCATGAATCAGCGCGAAACCGATCATCACTATAAGTAGCAGAATTTTACCGATCAGAACCAGGCCATATGCTGTTGTGAATAAAGAGTTCAGTAGCGGTGCGGGCAGGATGACCAGACTTCCATAGATACCCGTAGCGACCAGAACGGCTACAGCAGCGATACCCCAAACGGTAAATCTCCTTAACGCTGCCCAGTACACTTCGCCTCGCAGTTTTGCAGGCAATCGATCGGTGAGCGGCGGCAGGCACACTGCCATAGCGGTGAGAGCCCCGATCCAGAATGCAGCAGCGGCAAGATGTACAAAGTCCATGGCTACAGCAAGCACACGTTGCTCTGCGGCAGCAGGATGTCCCGTCATAGCATGGGTTAGCAGCCAGCCTAGAACTAGCACCAATGATCCGTAAGATGACCAGATGCGTACGCGTATGGATCGATCCAGATCATAACCGGATAGCATTGTGACAGCGAGCAGCATAGCAATCAGCATCTGCAGCATCCAAATCTGTCCGAAAGAGGTCAGCTTAAGCGCGCTGCCTATCAAGGCCCAACTGAATTCGTTTAGCGCTACACCAGACTCATAGAGCGTATTCAGCGGGAGGCTTATCAATGCGGCAAAAGAGGCAGCAGCATAGCTGATCCAAAGCAGCTTGTAGCTGCCCGGTGCGTCCATCGGTTCCCGCAGTAGCGAAGCAGGTGCAATTCGCAGCAGCAAGAAGGCTAGTGTTCCCAGAATGACGGACAGACCCAGGTACTGAATCCAATCCGTAAATGACACGATCCATTTCAATGGGCCACCGGTCGCACCCGAACCGGATGCCAGATCCTTCAATCCAGCAGGTGCTCCGGTAGGCTCACCGATATGGAACACATACGCTCCAGAGATCGGATGACCATCGGCAGATACGGCTTTCCAGTTGACGAGATATGTCCCGTCAGCAAGGCCAGACTTCAGACCCGTTTCCAGAATGTGCGGGCGTTCTGAGTCAATCTGTACGTTACCATCGCCCGCTTGATTACCGTCAGGTCCGGTAATTTTAATATCATAAAAGGCCGTCTGCAGCGATTCATTAAACTCCAGCGTCAGCCGCTGCGGTGCGGTCACGAGCAGTTCATTTTCTTCCGGCGATGCCTTCACAATATATGCATGGGCAGATGCCCATTGCGGCATCACAAGACAGAACACCAGTAACAGACTGGTGAGCAGTGCCCAGTGACGTTTGCTCCAACGCAGGGTTAAGCTTCTTACTCTCAAAAAATCATCACCCTTGGGTTATAGATTTACATTTATCCATAATTCATCGTTTACACATAATCTATACCATTATAACTTTGTCCAAAATGGAGGCGTATGACTACATTGGGCTATAAAAAATTATGGATTACCGTATATTTGTGACAAATACTTGAAATGATGCGCTAATAAATACCGCGCTGTTATATATCGCATATCAGAAGTGCCGCGCACTTTGATAAAATTTTTATTTGCTATTCTCTTCGGAACACATCTTATTTACGAGGCTTACGGCCAGCAAGTCCGCTTTCCAGTGCATAGCGGGTAAGCTGAACCCGGTTATCCAGCTGCAGTTTTTGCAAAATATTTTTCAGATGATTTTTAACCGTTTGATCCGAGATGCCCAGTTGCTCGGCAATTTCGCGATTGGTATATCCGGCGGATACCCATTGCAGAATTTCCAGTTCACGCGCAGTTAATGGATTTTCCTGCACATCTTCACTGCGAGGGGCGGGGAACTCCTGTAAAATCCGGTATGCCAGCTCCTTGCTGAGTGGTGCATCGTCACTGACAATGGCGCGAAGGTACTCCAGCCAAGTGGAAGGAGACAGATTTTTGCGCAGATAACCTTGTGCCCCTTGTTTCAGAGCTTCAAAAAGGTAGGTAACATCATCCGATACAGTAACCATCACAATAATGACATACGGAAAACGAAGTTTGATCTGCCGTGTAGCTTCCAGTCCATCCATATCAGGCATCTGCACATCCATCAGAATCAGGTCAGGCATCCACTGCTCCGTTAGCTCCAGTGCTTCCTGCCCATTTTTTGCGGTGCCAATGACTTCAAACAGGCTATCCTCGGATAAAATGGTGCAAATTGCCTCACGCGCATGCGCGTGGTCGTCCACAACCAATACACGTACCAGCTCCATATTAGATTCGCTCCTTTCTAATTGTCATTTGCGTATGGCCTGGTGTGGAATTCAGGAGGAATTCCCATCCCATTTGCTCCGCTCGTTCCTTCGTGATTCGCAAGCCGTAACGATCTTTGAGCATCATAGGGTCTCCCTGAATTCCGATGCCATTATCACAGATGTGAACAGACCACCCAGAGGCATTTTTTTCTGCACGAACTTCTACCTTGGTCGCCTGGGCATGTTTGCGTACATTGAGCAGTGCTTCCCGAATACAGGCCAGTAGTTCCACTTGCTCTTTGGCTGAGAAGGAAATTTCAGTTAGTTTCCATTCCAAGTTTGCTTCAGGAACGGTGTCACTCACGATGGACTCAACTTGGGCTTGCAAAGCAACGGCTTCAGGATCAGCAACAGGTGAAGGTACATAACGCAACTGAGCAATAGCTTGCCTTACATATGTATTGACTTCGTGCACTGTTTTTTGAATCTCGCGCAGATCCTGCTCATGGCTGGTGCCTGCAAGACTGCGTCCTGCTTTGTCAGTCTTTACCGAGAGCAGGAATAGCGATTGTGAAATGCCGTCATGCAGTTCCCGGGCAAGCTGGTCACGCGCTTCAAGCGCCGTTTTGGATGCTCGCTCTTGTTCGAGGGCAGCTCGGGCCCCTTCTAACATCAGGAACAAACGGCTAAGCAGTGTCACGCTGACAAGATATACAATTACAGGTGTCAACCAGTTTCCGGCATCCATCGATAGATATGGCATCAGAAACTGGTGGCGAATATATTCCCATAGCCCCACGGTTAGGGTAGGGATCAGCAGAATCATCCATTTAATCTGTTTGTAGGACATGCATACATTACTCCTTTGTAAGGGCTGGATACATCATACTGTAACAGGCTGTACCTTTTCCACAATGAGGTTAATGGGATCATTATAACGCAACCATGTCCAAGACCCTAGTCCAAGCTGTTCTGAGGAAAGTGAGGAGCATCACGGAGTATTTAGAAGGATATCTAAGAACACGGAGGGGTGAAATGCTGTCATGCTAGGTGAGGGTTGTTGTTCTCTGCTCAGGAGGGCTCTGCCCGTTTTCGCTATGAGGGAAGGTCCTCTATACTTATATAGAACGCAAAATCATTACAAAACATGTTAAGGAGTGACGCAACAACATGAGTCAAGAAGTATTGGAACGTCGCAGTGAATTGCTCAAGAAGAACATTCACCAGATGCTTGTTCAAGACAATCAGCACGGGATCAGTCGCCAAGACAACATGTTTTTGCAGCAGATGATTAAAGAGCTGCATCAGACCTCGCATGAACTGAATACGATGAGCAACGAAGAGTCTTCACAGAACTGAATTAGGTTGGATGTGTCTGATGCATCAGGTCAAATTTCACATCACGTTGAAAATGAAAATGGCGCTATCCCTCTAGGGGGATAGCGCTTTGGCGTTGAAGCAACTATTGCCTTACTGCAATAATTGATGGGCTGTCCGTTTCTCAATATAACGGATGAACAACTCGGCAAGTTCTGGGTCGAACTGTGTGCCTGAACAAGCCCGCAACTCCTGTATGGCTTCATCCACGTTTTTGGTCTCCTGATACGGTCGCTCGGTGGTCATGGCATCAAAGGAATCGATCACGGTCAGCATCCGGCACAGCTTAGGGATTTCATGACCTTTCAGGCCATAGGGATATCCTTGACCGTCATATCGCTCATGATGCAGTTCAATATACGGGATCAGATCCGCGAAGCGATCATTCGTCATCACCATTTTTTTGCCCCAGGTCACATGGCCTTTAATCGTATCCCATTCCTCACATGTTAACTTTTCTTTTTTGTTCAGGATAGACCAGGGGATCTCCAGTTTACCAATATCATGGATCAGTGCTCCGAGTATAAAACGTCGTTTCTCTGCATTGTCCAATTGAAGCACTTCGCTGATATCAAGCGCGTATTTGTAGACCCGTTTGGAATGTTTGAACGTATCCATATCCTTGTACTGGAACAGGTTCAACTGCTGTTCGATGTCGCGGACATCCTGAACCAGATCAATTTCGTGCTCCATGCCGTCGTTGCTGCCGTGGCGATGCACGTTGTTTTTGCCCTGCTTTTTGGCATAGTAGAGCGCTTTGTCGGCTTGATCCACCAGTTGAGACTTGTTATACATATCCACTTGGTATGCAGCAATTCCGGCAGAGAAGGAGAGACAGCCATGCGGCAATACCTCGACGCCTTCAAAAGGGGTATCATTCAGCTGTTTGCGCAGCTTGTTCATGAATCTGTAGGACTCATCGAGATCCATGTCTGGCATCAGCAACGTGAATTCTTCCCCACCATATCGAAAAGCGGTAACCGGCGTGCCTTCGGTCTTGCGAATAAGAAAATCCCCAAGCAGTGCGAGCAGGCTGTCACCCTGAAGATGACCAAACTGATCGTTATATTTTTTGAAATCATCAATATCCAGCAGGCCCAGACAGAGCGGAGTTCCTTGCGTACGTGCCTTGTTCAGCTCCGTCTCCAGCATGCTCTCGAAATAACTGTGATTGAACAGGCCTGTGCGTTGATCCGAATTCGCTTTCTCTTCAATGGACTGGTACATGATGAACAGCTGCTTGAACGCATGGGACAACAGAATGCTGAGACTCAGATATAAAAATAGACCAAGCACGCCGTTATGTACAACCAGAATGGTGAGCACGAGCGCCAGGATTAATGTACACAGATACACCAGGAGCGATTCGGTCACGAATGCCCGTTTCATCTGCTGTAATGCATCCTTAGTTGAGAAATGAAAGAACAAGCCTAGCGTGATCGTGTTAATAATAAAATAGGCAGCCAGAGCTGCAACGTAAGGAAGCAAATTGTAACTATCGATAGCTCCCACCTGACCACCCGTCCATTCAAATACGGTAGCAGCCCCGGTGATCATGAGACTGTAGATACTGAAATTGACGATATGTTTCCACCAGGCCAGCTTGCGGTCTTTGATTAATAAAATGATGGAAATTGGTAGTAACACCGAGAGGCTAAATGCCCCGCCAAACATAAATATGCAGGCCAGATACACAGAGGAATCCATGGATTGCTGGTTGCCCTTCGGGGGAATCTGGAATGTAAAATAGTCGAGGATAAGCGCGGCTCCCAGCATGGTATAAACCATGACCCAGTCAGTTGTAGTCAAGTGTACATAAGACCACTTGTTCATATAGATAAAAACGCCAATCCCGGTGCAGCTAAGCAAAAGTACATAAATCATGCTTCGATCTGCTTTTTGGATAAGGTTACGTATAAAGTTCATAGAAAATCTCCTGCTTGGGTTTAGTCATCTCGTGATGTTAAATATAAACGAACGGTGCAGTGTTTCGACCTCTTTGAAGATATCAGACTCCTGCTCGATGCATTTATATTGGTTATTCTTGTATAGGTATATACTATATATTTTTTTAACATAACAAGATCGCTTCCAAAAATCCAGCAAGAAAAAACAGGCCGCTCGCAGCCTGTTTGTCTGTTATGGCGGCAAAGCCTAACCGCCAAGCTTGTATCCCGAAGTAAGTGCTACAACGACAGACGCTACGATGATGGCGTTGATAACAATGCGGGAATATTTGATGCCCTCGAATTTCTTCATGGAAAAGACCTCCCTTCCTTGGAGTCTGGTCCGATGCTCACTGGGTCAGGTATGTTTCTGCAGCTGATACATCTTCTTTGCCCCGCTTTACCATCATGAACTGGATAAACAGGAATATGCCAACATTCATTACGACATCACCGATGCTGATGACCTGTGTTCGTGGATAAGGACTCGATAACGGGATAATGTCACCGAGAAAAGAAAGGTGAGTTGACGCGTCCATCATATAGTGTTTGGATACGGCTCCACCTTCTCGAAGTAAATCGACATAATAGGGCCCGAGCACAGCAGAAGCTTCCACGGAAACAGGCATGCGGCCACCATTAACAGCCATGACGATGAAGTTGAGAAACACCCCGATCCAGATCAGTGTAAAACCCTGATGATGTCTGTTGAGCCATAGAAAGATGAGGCCGGTGATATAAACGGCAGCAAAGAGATAACCATTAATGGATGCCACCCAGCTCCATCGCTCCTGCATATAGAAAATGCCAAACTGGAAAAGTAACAGCAGCGGAAAGATCCAGCCGCCGCGTAGCTTGAGTGTTGCAAACTGGTTGAGCCCGTAACGGACCCCGCCTCTGAACAGACCAACAATCAAGCCGATCAGAATACCGTCGTATACCATGATTAACCCCTGTTCTTGCGGATGTGCGCAACGATACTTGCGTGTTTGTGTACATAAGAAATTCGACCTGATATTGGCAATTCCTGCATGGTCAAAATGATTTTTTAGAAGAAATTTGTATATGTATACATAAAAGCCGTCTTACCAAAAGATAAAGGTCGAAACCTGAACCTAATTTGGTAAAGACGGCTTTATGTTTTGCTAAAAAGCGAGTGTTTCATTCAATGGTTGTGAACCATAATTTACTCGGAACCACCATTTAAGTAATTAAAGAAAGGCTGGTCGACCCAGAAGTTGTACGAAGTAATGTCTGCTTCAGGAGCCAGTTTGCGGAAACCTTCCTGAATAGCCTTGGCATTCTCTTTCAACGAGAATGATTGGGCATAATAATGACCAAGCGTAATTTTGTTGTTCGTAATCACCGGGAAGTTAGAGAGCGCGGTTGGTGAGTAATACAGTGGCTGCCACCAAGAATTGATAATCAGTGGAGATTTGCTGTTGCTATTCTTTTTGGCAAACTTCAGTACGATGTCATTGAAACGGGCTTTGTCCGCACTATTGTTAAATTCAAACTGAATGTCATATTCCTTCGCATAAGCGATGTAGTTGCCATTTTCAATCTGCGTAACTTTGTAATCTGGTGTTTCTTTCGGCTCGCCCCACTCTTTCAGATAGATGAAGGCAGATGTTTTCGGTTGGAATTGTACATCGGCATCGATGCCTTCACTGCGAAGCAGACCGATCAGTTGCACCGCATGATTGATGCTGTCATGACCATAAGTTAACGTCAGTTCATCGATAAAGTTGGAGTCAAATCGGCTGTCTTTCAGGTTGTAACCTGTAACGAGATCTTCACGCAGCGCCTGATCCACAATTTTTCGGAGTTCAGGAGCTTCAATCAAATCAGCTGTGCGATATGCAGCATAGAGCTTGGAGTAGATATCTGCATCATTGGAGCGTCCGATTTCATTTTTATATTTACCTTGGCTGATCAACACACGTCCGAGCAAAATATTCGCTGCATCCTTGCTTGCTGCTCCGCCCTTAACTAGAGCAGGATACAGACTCTCTGGAACCAGTCCAGTATTAATAGCTGCTGCCAGTTCTTGTCCCGCTTGTCCTTGCAAACGATTAGGCTTGATACCCGCTTTAGCTAGTGTTTTGGCTGTTTTGTCAGCAGGATAAGTGTATGCCAGCTCTTTGAAACCAGCTGCTTTGACGGCGAGGAATACCGCTGTATAAATGCTCAGTTGATCTTTCGCACGTACCTCCGTTGTTGCTAACACACCGTTGTTAAACAGAGCAACAGCTGCATCATAGACATCGTCACCCGACTTAAGGTCACTGAAGGCAGGTACCTTTGTGGCATCCGTACTTGTAGTGGGAGCGGAACTTGCTTCCGTAATGGCTGCTATGGCTTTGATAAAATCACCCTTGGATGATTGCTGTGGCAACTGAATACCGTACTTGGCTTGCAGGAATTGAGCGAAGTCTGCTGCGCTTTCCGTGTAGACAGTAGGTGCTTTTGTTGCAGGGGTGTTCACTTGTAGTGTTTTAGGCGCAACCGGAGTTGCGGATGCTGCAGAAGCAGAAGCGGGCAGACTGAGACTGCCGAGGGTTACCGGAGCGGCGAGCAGGGCCGCCAGCGTAATCTGGGTGATCTTTTTCAAATGAAATGCCTCCTTAAAATGGGGTGAAAATGATAGGGGAATGCGGCATAATTCTGACAAATCCTATCAGAAATATTATAATTGGATTGACTTTAGCACGGAGTCGCGCCAAATGTCAACGAAAAAAAGCCAGTCATAACAAGGCTTCCAGAGGCTGGAAATCTCTGTTCCTGCGATGATCTTCCATATGAGTGTAAACGCTGAAAGTTTTATTGACAAGGATCGACATTATCCGCTAGGATAATAAAAAAGATTATTGAAAAGGGGAATTTTCAAAATGAAAAGAGGTTTATCGTTCGTCTTATCAATTGTAATGGTCGCTATTTTGCTGGCTGCTTGTGGGAATTCAGCTTCTAAAGACGAACAATCCGCTCAAGGCGGTAATTCTGAAAAATCCCTGCGGATGGCACTGGTACTTCCTGAAAAAATAGGGGTTAACCCTTTCTTTGTACAAATGGATGAAGGCTTCAAAAAAGCAGGTAAAGAGTTCAAAGTTGATACGAAAACGATCGAGTCTACAGACCCTGCAGCATTCGAGCAAAACCTTCGTGCAGCTGTAGCTGAGAATTATGATCTGATTATTACAGCAACGTTCCAAGCAGAAGATGCACTCAAAAAGGTTGCTGCCGAGAATCCAAACAAGTCGTTTGCGATTGTAGACACAGCGATTGATCTGCCTAACGTTCGTAGCGTTGGTTTCCGTGAATATGAAGGAGCGTACTTGCTTGGTGCGGCTGCCGGATTGTCCACTAAAACAGACAAAGTGGGTATGGTCGCTGCAATGGACATTCCTTTGATTAAGAAATATACAGAAGGTTTCAAAGCAGGTCTGGAGTCCGTTAATCCAAAAGCAGAATTCCTGGTGAACTATGTTGGTGGTTTCAATGACCCGGCTAAAGCGAAAGAATTGGCACTGGTGCAATTCGGTAAAGGTGCTGACTTCATCGCAGGTGCATCTGCGGTAGGTGATCTTGGTGTGTTCGAAGCAGCGAAAGAAAAAGGCTTCTATACTTCTGGGCAAGATACTGATCGTACAGTAGAAGATCCGGAGCATATCGTACTGTCCCAGTTGAAATCAACGGATACCGTTGCTTATGAGACCGTGAAAGATTTTGCAGAAGGTACATTCAAAGCAGGTGCGGTGAACTACGGTTTGAAAGAAGACGGTGTAGGTCTGACATACGTTACGCGTGACAGCGAGTCTCCGCTCAATGCATTTGTGGGTCAAGAAGTTATCGACAAAGTAAAAGCAATCAAAGATGACATCGTATCCGGTAAAATTGTAGTTAAAGACCCATTGCAACAATAGTTAGGATATAAATCACTTCTTATATATGATCTGAAATATTTCATATGAAGAATGAGCAATAAACCGATATGTAATCAATTTAGTTAGCCGGCTGCCCAACCAGGCAGCCGGTTTTGCTACTGTTTACAGTGACCTTATATGTTGAACGTAACGTTTACACGATAACGGAGAGGACAGAAGAAACCTGGAGAAGCGGAGCGTTCGCCTTTATCCCCGGATTTTCTCCTTTATAGAAGGTCGTTCAAAAAATCCGGGGATAACAGTGATCGAAAGGTTGTTCTGTCATCGGAGTGCCCAGTGTAACCATTTCACGTTGAACTTATATTAACCGAGAGGAGCGAGCGCAAGATATGTTGTTGGAGATGGAGCACATTACGAAGAAATACGGCAGCTTCACAGCGAACAAGGATATCCATTTTAATCTGCGCGAGGGGGAGATTCATGCTCTCGTGGGGGAGAATGGGGCGGGTAAAACAACGCTGATGCGTATGCTGTACGGGATGGAGCAGCCCACATCAGGCACGATCAAAGTCCGTGGACGCGAGGTTAGCTTTGCTACACCATCTCATGCCATGGCCAGCGGAATTGGTATGGTGCATCAGCATTTCATGCTGTTTCCATCCTTTACGGTAGCAGAAAATATTGTCATTGGGCGTGAACCGGCGGCAGCAGGTGTATTTGACCGGAAAAAAGCAGCGGCACAGGTCAATGAATTGGGCCGACGATATGGAATGCCAGTAGACCCGTGGAAGAAAGTCGGGGAATGTCCCCTGGGTATGCAGCAACGTGTAGAGATCCTCAAAGTACTGCATCAGGGAGCAGACATCATTATATTGGATGAGCCTTCAGCGGTGCTCACTCCGCTAGAAGTGAAAGAACTGCTGACAAACATGAAATCACTCGCGAAGCTGGGCAAAACTTTTGTCATCATCACACACAAGCTGCAAGAGGTCATGGATGTTGCGGATCGAATCACCGTACTTCGAGATGGACAAGTTACGGGTATATTAGAAGCAAAGGATACCAATGTCGAAGAACTATCGCGCCTGATGGTAGGACGTGAACTAGTTCGGATGGACAAGCCGGCATCTGTTCCGGGTGAGGATGTGCTTCAGGTTGAAGGTGTTCATCTATCGGGAGCCAAAGATCGGTCTGCCCTTAAGGATATTCATATGCAAGTTCGCAAAGGTGAAGTGGTCGGGATTGCGGGCATCTCGGGCAATGGTCAATCCGAATTGATTCAGGTGATCGCCGGGTTGCGGAAGCCGGATGGAGGCCGAGTGCTTTTATCCGGGCAGGACACGACCACCTGGCCGGTGCGCCGGATTCGGGAGCATGGTCTCGCCCATATTCCGGAGGACCGCTATATGTGGGGGGCCGCGAAGGATGCCAGCGTGAAGGAAAACGGACTGATGGGACATCATCATCGGTTGCAGAAACGCGGCATGATCAAAGCCAAAGCCGCCAAGGTGATGGTGGAGAACTGGATCAAACAGTTCAGCATCAAGACAGGCTCGGCGGAAACAAAAGCCCAATTTCTATCAGGTGGTAATCTGCAGAAGCTGATAGCTGCACGTGAGTTTGCACAGGATACACCGTTTCTGATCGCGGCAGAGCCTACGCGCGGAGTTGATATTGGCGCAATGGAGACCATCCATGCCGAATTGTTGCGCAAACGGAATGAGGGAGCGGGTATCTTGCTGATCTCGTCCGAACTGTCGGAAATTTTGCAATTATCGGATCGCATTATCGTCATGTACGAAGGTGAGATTGCCGGAGAACTTCCGGCAGCGGAAGCGACTGAAGAACAGATCAGTTTGTTAATGGCAGGAGGGAAAGAGCGGGTATGAATCGGGTAAAAGAAACACTTCGCGGACTTGTACAGCCGCTGCTTGCCGTACTGATCGGCTTGCTCGCCGGTGCGATTGCCATTCTGGTCGTGGGCGGTAATATCGTCGATACGTATGCCGAGATGTGGAAAGGGGCCTTTGGCAACTTCTATTTCTTCACTAATACACTAGCGCGTGCAACGCCGATTATTCTGGCGGGGCTTGGCGTGGCACTGGCATTCCGTGCCGGATTTTTCAATATGGGTGCGGAAGGCCAGATGATTCTGGGCGGACTCAGTGCGGCGCTTACGGCGCTTTATCTGCCAGGGCCGGGCTGGTTCGTATGTGTTGCTGCGATTGTGGCGGGGATTGTCGCCGGCGGTCTTTGGTCTCTTTTTGCAGGCTGGCTGGATGCGCGCTTTGGTATGAACTTGTTAATTACAACATTGCTGCTTAACTATATTGCGACGTATTTCGGTGGATATATGGTTTCGTATCCATTTAAAGATACGACAGGATCGGCAGCGATGGCACAGACACCAATGATCGATCAGAGCGTCTGGCTACCGAAGCTGTTTCAGGGCATGGGACTGCATGCTGGCTTCATTATAGCGATTGTGGCGGCGATACTGATTTACTGGTTTACGCATAAAACGGTAACCGGTTATGAAATTCGCATGCTCGGTAGCAATCCATCCTTTGCAGCTTATGGCGGCGTTCGCCGGATTCGCATGATGATGTTATCCATGGTCATCAGTGGTGGACTTGCGGGGCTTGCGGGTGCTGGCGAAGTGCTCGGTACACAGTATCGCTTTCTGGATGGCTCGTTATCCTCGGCAAGTTATGCGTGGAGCGGCATCATGGCGACATTGCTGGCGCGCTCGCACCCACTGGGTACAGCTGTAGCGGCTATTCTGCTCGCAGCTTTGCAGACAGGTGCGATGGGTATGGAGCGGAATACCGATGTACCACTCGAAGTTGGCAGTGTAATTCAGGCCGTTTTGACGTTGTTTGTCTCAGCACAGATCGGTTATTCCTTCCTGAAGCGGAGAAAGGAGAAAAAGTCCAATGCAACAACTGTTTGATGCAGCCATGTTTGGCTCAACCTTGCGGATTATGACGCCGATTCTGCTCGCAGCACTTGGCGGGGCTTTATGCTCGCGCGTCGGTCTATTCAACGTAGGTCTGGAAGGGTTGGTGCTGATCGGGGCGTTCTCCGCGATTGTGGGCAACTATCTCTTTGGTAACGTACTGCTCGCGGTACTGTTTTCGATTATTATCGTGATGCTGTTCTCGGCGCTCTTTGCGTTTATAAGTATTAATCTCAAGGCTAATGCCATCGTCGTCGGTATATCGTTGAACTTTCTGGCGGCGGGACTTACGACCTTTGCTCTGCGGGCGATCTTTGACGTAAAAGGTGCATACTACGACAAGAACATGGTGGGCCTTCCGAAATGGGACATTCCATTGATCAAGGATATTCCTTGGGTAGGCACGGTGTTTTCAGGCCATAGTCCACTCGTATATCTCGGTATTATTATTGTTATTGCTCTACAGTTCTATCTATTTAAAAGTGTGTCCGGCTTCCGTCTGCGTTCCGTGGGTGAGAATCCGATTGCAGCACAGAGCATCGGCATCAAAGTACGCGGTATTCAGTATGGTGCTGTACTGATGTGCGGCGTACTGTGTGCACTGGCTGGAGCGCAGCTGTCGCTTGGTCAGGTGACGATGTTCACCGAAGGCATGACCGCAGGTCGCGGTTTCATCGCTTTGGTTGCTACGATGCTTGGACAAGCGAATCCGCTTGGTGTTATGGGTTCCAGTGTGCTGTTTGGATTCATGGAAGCACTCAGTATTCGTCTGCAAGGCTTCTCTCTGCCAACGCATTTCACCATGATGTTGCCGTATATTGTGACACTCGTGGCGATGTTCTTTTTCAAAGACCGGACGTATGCGCAGGATGCATTGAAAGCGGGCGGAAGCTCGCGTTAATAAGGAGGAATCAGGGACGTGCATAACAAGGCTGAGCGTTTGAAAAAAACCAAAACACCACCACCGAAATCTGGCGCCGATTACGGAGATCGGTTGCCGCCAGGTCAGGTGCTGACGGAGAAATTCCCGATTTTGCATGAAGGGGAAGTGCCGGAGTATGACCTTTCCACTTGGGACTTGAAGGTTTTTGGTGAAGTCGAAGAAGAGAAGGTGTTCTCTCTGGCTGAGCTTCAAGCGATGCCGCAGGTGAACATGGTAAGTGATATTCACTGCGTTACCCGCTGGTCAAAGTTTGATACACCGTGGGAGGGTATCCGCTTCTCTGAGTTTATGAAGCTTCTGGGTGTTAAACCGGAAGCAAAGTATGTCATGATTCATGCGGATCATGACTACGAGACGAATGTGCCACTTGAAGAGTTGATGCATGAGGATGTATTGCTTGCGTTCAAATATAACGGTGAACCTCTTACGCCGAAGCATGGGTTTCCTTTGCGCTTAGTGGTGCCACAGCTGTATTTCTGGAAAAGTGCGAAGTGGGTGCGCGGGCTGGAGTTCATGACGGAGGATCGCAATGGTTTCTGGGAAAGCAACGGTTTCCACCATTTTGCCGATCCATTCAAGGAGCAGCGATTCTCCGGTGAGGATCTGCCGATTCCTGAGGATGAGTGGACGAAGAAGGAGTTTGATTAAGATGTTGATGCCGATTTTACAGATTCATTCGGAAGATATGCCAGCATATGCCATCGTGTGCGGGGACCCGGCTCGTGCGGAGAAGATTTCCCGCAAGCTGGGTGACGTTCGAGAGCTGGCATTCAGCCGCGAATATCGCACATTTGTAGGTGTATATGAAGGCGTACAGATGGCTGTAGTCAGTCATGGTGTTGGTTCACCTGGCGCAGCTGTGTGCTTCGAAGAACTGATTCGTGCAGGGGTGAAAACCCTGATTCGTGTAGGCACGGCAGGATCATATACAGCAGATTACCCAGCGGGAAGCGTTATTGTCAGCACAGCAGCTGTGCGCTCCGACGGACTGACACGTCAGCTCGTACCGGAGGGTTTCCCGGCGGTGGCGGATATCGATGTGACCAGCGCATTGGTCGCTGCTGCTCGTAAGGTGGGCAGTGGTACAGGCGATGTAGCAAGTGCTGAGGCAGGAACAGAAGCTGGAGAAGTATTAGAAGTAGGAGCAGGCGCTACCAAGGTTGGCGTGGGGATCACGGTAACACTGGATGCATTTTTCACAGGGGTGGAGGAGATTCCACACCGCAAGTACAAGCAGGCTGGAGCACTTGCAGCCGAGATGGAGATTGCGGCACTGTATATCGTAAGCACCTTGCGTGGTGCACGGGCAGGAGCCATCGTGGCCATTGACGGCTTCGCAGACAGTGATCTTGCTGCCGAGTACGATCCGCATACCGATGCGGTCGCTCAGGCCGTAGAGCACGAGATTGAAGCTGCGCTTCGTGCGCTCGCTGCTCTTGCTCGTGAGGATCAGGCATTGGCAATAATCGAATAGATTATACAAAATGGCGTCCCGAAAGGTCATAACTTGACCACGGAGACGCCATTTTATGTTGTCGTTTTAAAAAGCGAGGATCTTCACAGTTATTTATAGACAATATGCATGGAGTAGAAAATCCCATCGGAGTTGAAGCGGCCCTCCACGGTAGGGGCTCCTTTTTTCGTAAACAAGGCACGATCAGAAGGAAATGCTTTTTTTTCCACCATATGACCATTCAGATCTATTCCGAACAGTAACTCAGCTTGTGCCACACCGCTATCCTGTAATTGTCTTGCCGTGATAGCTTTAATTTTTTTATGATACTCATCAACAGCTTCCTGTCCTTTGTTAAAATAATCATCTGCCAGAGCTCTTGCATTTACAGCAACAACTTTATGCGTAGCCCTGTCCACCCCGATCCAAGTACCGTACGCCTCATCGGTGTACATGAATTCAAGAATTTGTTTCTTTCCTTTGTGCTGTAACACAGCACCCTCCAGTTCTCCCGATGGTAAGTCAAGTTTGCTGAACACTTCTTCGGCTGCTTGAATGTCTTGTTCGGCAACGTCATCCATGTCTATGTTCTGCTGAGTGTAGCTGATTTTGTTATTTTCAATGTAAACGGCGATTTCTTCTTCTTGGATATGTCCAGATTGAATATTACCCTTTAAGTCCACGAGCAATTGGCTTGGGAAAGGTGTGCCAAGGACGTTAAAATCCCAGCCGTAATCCTCAATATAACTGCCTTGAACGAGCTTGTACGTTTTTTTGGTCAGTTTTTTGAGTGTTTGTTCTGCTTTTTTAACAACCGCAGCTGACGCCTTTGTGTTTTTATTTAATTTTGTTGATGCGGTGGTAGCCGTCGTGGCTACTTCAGCCTTTACTTTTGCAGCGCTCGCTGGAGTGGTAAACGGAGCAATAGATATTGTGCCGATCATTCCTGCCAGAGCAATAGAGCTGATTACTTTGTACATGGGTCTCACAATAAAATACCTCCAAGTCGAAATGAATTGTCTATCTATTTATATAACTGGTTGAGGTGGTGTTATTGTGACACTTATCTTCGAATGATTTTGAAATTATCGGGTAATTATATACAGGAACAGAATCCAACATGAGATTGCAAAAGGAGGACTTACACGATGACACAGAACAATCAACCTCAGGATGAAGCAAAACTCCGCAATAAACTGGATGAAGATGGTGACTCCTTGATGGAGAAGAAGAAGATCTTGAATGGCGTGGACATTGAGCCACAGGCAGATGATTGGGCAGCTAAACCATCTCCGGTTGCTTATAACGAAGATATCAATACATCCTCCAAAGAATAGATTAATCGACAGAGCAGGTACCGTATGGTATCTGCTTTTTCATCCTTGTATAATGTTGTAAATACATAATAAGGAAGGATGAGGGGAACGAATATGAAGAATGGCATAGAGATTCGAGATGCACAATCTACTGATTATCCGGGTGTTTCCACGTTATTAGATCAATTGCACGAGTTACATGTGCAGGCAAGGCCGGACATTTATAAACCTTTGCAACCCAGGCTAGGGGAAAAGGAATATGCTGATTGGCTCGCATCCGATCAGCGTTATCTCTACGTGGCGGAGTATGTTGAGGACGGAAAGATTGTCGGCTTCAGCAGCGCACAACTGAGCATCATTCAGGATCATTCACTTTTTACAGATCGCAGGATGTTATATATCCATGAACTCGTGGTGGATTCTATTCATCAAGGACATGGAACAGGCAAACGATTAATGCAGACCGTGTTGGATCTGGGGAGAGAGCTTCAGGCAGACCACTTAGAATTAACGGTTTCTACATTCAACTCGCATGCACAGGCTTTTTATGAACAGATGGGGCTAAGGGTACGTAGCAGTAGGATGGAATACCCCTTGTAATTGTAAGCCTACCAGTGAAAGAAGTCTGAGTATCAAGATTACATACACAAAATGTTCAATAATAAATAAATATAAATCGCTTGAATACCCCGTGGGGGTATGTTAGTCTAGAAAAAGAACGAACGAAAAGGGGTGTTATGATGGATCATCAGAGCCATCCCGAAGAGTCTGCATTTGCAGCGAAGGGTTCAACGGATGCTTTGAACGCAGAGCCACGAGCGCAGGCGAGTGTACATGAAGGCACAGTTTCGGTATCAAGTGATGGTACAGGTATAGAACAGCAATCAGATCAACAAGCGGATTCATGCCATGCCATGAACCTCGACAAAGACGGCAAGCCTATTCGTAAAAGCCACCATTCTCAGGAGATGAAGGGCAATCTCATCTCTCGTTTGAACCGAGTGGAAGGCCAGATTCGTGGCATCAAAGGTCTAATTGAAAAAGACACATATTGTGATGATGTGTTAACACAGATCGCTGCAGCACAGTCCGCGCTGAATTCGGTAGGTAAACTTTTGCTGGAAGGGCATATGAAGAGCTGCATTGTGGAACGTATTCAGGCGGGTGAACACGAAGTCGTGGATGAATTGCTGGTTACCGTTAGAAAATTAATGAAGTAATGTGCAGATGATAAACGAATAAACACCAATACGAACATAACCAAGGAGGAATAGAACATGTCTAATGTTACGTTGAATGTCAAAGGAATGTCTTGCAACCACTGTGTGAAGTCCGTTGAAGAAGCGGTGAAAAGTGCAGGAGCAAATGGTGAGGTTGATCTGGCTGCCGGAACAGTAGCTGTAGAGTACAATGAGCAGGCGGTTACAGTGGATCAGATCAAAGCGGCAATTGAAGATCAAGGATACGACGTCGTTTAATGGATTCGAGGGAATGGTTCACTAATGAAATATAGCAGTGCAGGCTTAAGCCGTATGTGATTATGGAGCCTGGATCAAGCCAGGATAAGAAGTGGAATTCGGGATGCTCCGGTTTTCCTTTTAAAAGGATTACAATCCTCAACGGACTTCATCACACAGGGACGGTTTAAGCCTGATTTTCTGTCTTTTGCATACCCCTATAGGGTATTTATTCTTTTAGAAAGGAGCTGACATGATGACAACAAATGCATCTGAAAATATAGAACCTGCATCAACGCTTGCACCTACGGGGAATTCAGGTTTGAAGACAACCCTGCACATCACAGGCATGACCTGTGCGGCCTGCTCTACGCGTGTGGAGAAGGGATTGTCTCGCATGGAAGGGGTACATGAGGCTAATGTGAACCTTGCCATCGAACAGGCAACCATCTCCTATGATCCCAAAACCACCAGTGTGAACGCGCTACGGGACAAAGTCGCGGCACTTGGCTACGGTACGGTGACGGAATCCGTTGATCTGGACATTACGGGCATGACTTGTGCGGCCTGCTCTGCACGTATTGAGAAGGGACTTTCACGGTTGCCAGGTGTTATCCAAGCTAATGTGAATCTGGCGCTGGAGACCGGACATATTGAATATGCTGCGGGTGCACTCAAATCTTCCGATATTACAGCCAAGATTAAACAGCTAGGCTATGGCGCCGAATTACAATTGACACAAGAGGAATCCACCTCTGTTCGTGAACGAGAACTGCAGCATAAGAAATGGAAGTGGATGATCTCCGCACTCTTGTCTATCCCGCTACTGTGGGCAATGGTAGCTCACTTCTCCTTTACCTCTGGCATTTATGTACCGGAACTGTTTTTAAACCCATGGTTCCAGCTACTTCTCGCTACGCCCGTGCAATTTGTTATTGGGTGGCAGTTTTATGTAGGGGCATATAAGGCGCTTCGGAACGGTAGTGCGAATATGGACGTACTTGTGGCACTCGGAACCAGCGCAGCCTTCTTCTACAGTCTGTATCTGACGGTAACGAGCGGGTATTTACCTAGTGCCGGTATGGGCCAGGGCATGAATCATGGTGCAATGGGAACGGATGTAGGCACTGCTGCAGGAGCTGCGGCTATGCCAATGGTGGAACTATACTATGAGACCAGTGCGATTCTGATTACATTGATTTTGCTTGGAAAATGGTTCGAGGCTGTGGCGAAAGGGCGTTCTTCACAGGCCATCAAAAGCTTGATTGAACTAGCACCGCGTGAAGCACGTGTCATTCGTGACGGACAGGAAGTTCTGATTCCGGCTTCCTACGTAGCTGTTGGCGATCTGGTTCTGGTGAAGCCCGGAGACAGCATTCCGGTGGATGGTATTGTCGAAGAGGGCCAATCCTCTGTCGATGAATCCATGCTGAGCGGTGAAAGCTTGCCCGTGGATAAAAAGCCTGGCGACCCCGTCACGGGTGCGACGCTGAACAAAAACGGTGTTCTCCGTATTCAGGCAACTCGTGTGGGTTCGGATACTGCTCTATCGCAAATTATCAAAGTCGTCGAACAAGCGCAGGGATCAAAAGCGCCTATTCAGCGGATTGCCGATGTGATCTCGGGCATTTTTGTCCCTATTGTGGTGGGAATCGCCGTACTGACCTTTTTGATCTGGTATCTGTTTGCAAGCCCAGGAGACTTCGCCGGATCACTGGAAAAAGCGATAGCTGTGCTTGTTATTGCCTGTCCGTGTGCGCTTGGGCTGGCCACACCAACCTCTGTTATGGCTGGATCGGGCCGTGCGGCTGAATATGGCATTCTATTTAAGGGTGGTGAGCATCTGGAGTCTGCTCAGCAGATTCAGACGGTGGTGCTCGACAAAACAGGCACGGTTACTCAAGGTAAGCCTGTATTAACTGACGTTGTTGCCGCACCGGGCTGGACAGAATCGGAACTGCTGAAGCGTGTTGGAGCGGCAGAGCAGAGCTCTGAGCACCCGTTAGCCGAGGCGATTGTGAATGGCATTCGGGAGAAAGGTCTGCTTTTGGAAACAGCAGCATCGTTTGAGAATATTCCTGGTTATGGCGTCCGTGCAACGGTATCTGGTGAGGAGATTCTCGTGGGAACACGCCGCTTGCTGGCGGATGGAAACGTAGATGTACCGGAGGAAAGCATACAGCAGATGAACGCTTTGGAGGAACAGGGGCGTACCGCGATGCTGGTTGCTGTTCAGGGTCAGTGGGCAGGCATTATTGCGGTGGCGGATACGATCAAGGATACCTCGCGCGAGGCCATCGGACGGCTTCAGGCTATGGGGATCGATGTTATTATGATTACAGGAGATAATGAACGGACAGCTCGCGCGGTAGCGGAGCAAGCGGGAATCCGCAGTGTCCTGGCAGAAGTTCTCCCTGAAGGCAAAGCCGCAGAAGTGAAAAAATTGCAGGAGAGCGGTTTGAAGGTAGCTATGGTCGGAGATGGTATCAACGATGCGCCGGCACTCGCTACAGCGGATATCGGCATGGCGATTGGTACCGGAACGGACGTAGCGATGGAAGCGGCAGATATTACATTGATGCGCGGTGACTTGAACAGCATTGCGGATGCTATCGAGATGAGCCGCCGCACGATGGGCAATATCAAACAGAACCTGTTCTGGGCACTCGGCTACAATGTGATTGGTATTCCGATTGCGGCAGTAGGTTTTCTGGCTCCATGGCTGGCAGGTGCTGCAATGGCATTTAGCTCGGTATCGGTTGTGCTGAACGCACTACGTTTGCAGCGAATGAAGCTAAAGAAGGCATCCTGAATGGATTCTTACAATAGTGTGATGTGTAAACAGGAGTTATCGTAAGCGAGCAAGGGTTAAAAATTTGAAGATGCACGGTTTGCTTACTGCGAACCGTGCATTTTTGCGATTTGTGATAGCTCCATGTGTAGCACTTTAAAATCATGGTATTCAACAAATGTGGTATTGTTATTAATGTAAAATGTAAAATAATAAATTTATTAACAGGAAAGGTACTTTCCATGCGATCTACATTCTGTTTTTATAACAGGACATAAATTTTATTCATATGTACAGATGGGAGATTTGGAGGGGAATATGAGAAAAATTGTGATGATATTATCTGCAATTTTATTGATTATTACAATTACTGCTTGTAATAAAAGCAGTGAAGCAGAATCTGATTTATATCCAGATAAAATGAGCGGGGAAAGCGAGATTTTACTTTATCATGTAGCCAAACAACAGATAGGGACATACAACAAAGCCACATTTCAATGGAAACCACTATATGATAAAGAAAACGTATTTCAATATGTATTTGGGAACATGAGTAAATGGATTGTAAGTGGTCATAGTATCGAAAATAGTTTCGTGTTGTTAACCGTTAGTGAAGATCAGAAGAAGATAGACAAAGTTTTAGGAATGCAGAATAATCAGGATGCTTTTTTTCCATTAGCAGATGATGGGTCAAACTATTATTACGTGTTATATGAAGATGAAAAAAATGCTAATGAAATAAATAGAAGTATATTCAAATTTGATGATAAAAATAATATGGAAGTCCTATTAAGTACAAACGAAATGATAACTTCAGGAGTTATTATTGAATCTACAATATATTACACGGCTTACAATCAAAAAAATGATCGTTACACAGCGTATTCTTTTGCTTTAAATGAAAAAGGGACAGATGTGAAGGCAAAGGTGGTTAAGAGAGGACTTACTACAAGTGGGTTATATAATGTCAAAGGTGAGTTATATTACTCAAGTGAAAATAAAATATTTAATGATAGACGAACATTTAATAAAAAAGATGAAAACTTTTTTGTAGATCATGTACTAGTGCAATTCAATCAAGATGCAAATCAAGATTTAGTTTGCATTGTGGTGAATACAGAAACGAACGAGGAGCTAGGACGATACCAAAGACCAGTTAATTTTGAAAAAATAGATAATACGATTGTTATTTACTGTGAGGATGGTTTGTTTACTTTGGATATTGGGGGGCAACGTAGGTAAAGGAGTCAGGTTGTATTGTTTTGACTTCAAATCTGTAATGTTGTGGGGATTTTTTATTTATATTGATAAAATATACTTCTATGAAAATTAAACCAGCTTCATTCATGAAAACTTGGCTAAATTTTCTGAATGTTACGAAAGTATATTGACAATATAGACATATACCTTTAAAATTTAAACGATTGTTTGATTCAAACGAATGTTTAAATCAAATTAGAACTATTTTGAAGATGGAGGAACTAAATTATATGCTGCAGGCTCTACGTACATTGTTTAAAAAACCACCAGTGATTATTGGTATTGTTACTGCACTGATGTTCCAGGTTATTTTTAGCGTGATCTGGATGACCGCATATTCCGGCGTGAACGATCGGACCAAAGAATTAACCGTAGCAATTGTGAATGAGGATGGTGAACTCTCCAAAGGGATTGCGGATCGATTGGCAGAAACATTGCCTTTCCATACCGTGGCTAACCTGAGTGCCTCTGAAGCACTGGATCAATTGAATCATCATCAAGTGCATATGGTGCTGGACATTCCAGCAGGATTTAATCAATCCCTTCAAACGGCTGGCGCTACAGCCGAGATCAAATATACGATTAATGAAGCCAATCCGGTAACGATCAAAAGCATGATGCAAGGTGTGTCACAGAGCGTGACCAACACCATAAATAAACAAGCTTCCGCGCAAGGGGTACAGACCGTTCTGACCGCTTCCGGTGCTCCAGCGGATCAAGCAGCTCAGGCCGCTGCGAACCTGACCCATCGTGTCGAAGGCAAAACGACATCGATTAATCCGGTGAACGGTATGAACAATCAGATGGTGCCGATGATGATGGTGCTTGCGTCTTATGTAGGTGCTATGATTATGGGCATGAATCTTCAGGTGGCTATGGGCATGTTGTCTTCGACGTATTCCCGCCTGACATTATTCGGCGCTCGGGTCATCATTAATGTAGGCTCCGCTCTGGTTGTTTCCTTGCTGGGATCTTCTCTGATCGTGGCGCTGGGTGGGCAGATTGCACAAGGATTCGTGGCCTTCTGGTTGTTCCAGGCACTGTTCCTGTGTACGTTTATGTTCTTCTCCCAGTTCTTCCTGATCTGCTTTGGGCCGGCAGGAAGTGTGTTTAACATCATCTCGTTGTCCTTGCAACTGGTGTCGTCCGGTGCGATGGTGCCGCGTGAATTGTTGAACAGCTTCTACGGCGGAATTGGTCATTACCTGCCTGCAACCTATGCGGTTCAGGGTATTCTAAGCGTGCAACTGGGTGGCCCTGGCGTGAAATCTGCCGCAGGTTCCATCGTTGTCGTACTGTTGATTGCTGTTGCGCTGTCGCTTGTTGTGACGCTACTCAAAAAAGGACGCAAACCGGCTGGTATGCCAAATCCGGCTCCGGCAAATAGCTAATATATAGCAAACATCATGAAGCTGTAACGTTTATACCAAGCACCCCGGTGATTTTCATCGGGGTGCTTGGTGTAATATAATAGATGGGATGAAGTGAGTTGCTACAGTCTGGGAAGAAGACTGTAGCAACTCACATGAACGGATAAGAGGAGAGAAATAAATGACGGAACCGGAATTGGATATCAAAACGCGGATATTGCTTGCAGCGAAAAAACTTTTTGCATTACAAGGGTATGACGGGACGAGTGTTCGTCAAATCTGTGATGAGGCGGGAGCGAATGTGTCGCTGGTGTCTTATCATTTTGGCGGTAAAGAGAAGGTGTTCGATGCGCTATTTGAGCATTTTTTCCCCGAACATATCCTGAGTATGCTGGCTGCGGAATCGATGTCCCCGATTGAAGGTATCCGCCGAATTGTTGGTGAAGTCGTGAAATTTACGATGACGGATCGCGAGATGAGCGACATTGTACAGTTGGAGATTACGCTGCGTACTCATCGGACTGCAACAGTGTTTCAGTATCTGGATCCGGTCTGGAATAAAGTGAGAGAGTATTTGCAGCAAGGTAAGGACCAGGGACTGTTCCAGATCGAATCTGCATCTTATGCCATGCTTCAGGTTATGGGTGTTGCCCTTGCACATAAGCGGGCCAAGCACTCACGGTTTGATTTTGATTATCAGGATATGAATACAGAGGAACTTGCCGAACAGACGGTGGAGTTCGTACTTCGAGGATTGGGAGTGAACAGCCATGAATGAAACGATTGAACTGATGATGAAACACCGCTCCGTACGCAAATTCAAGCCAGACCCAGTCAGTGAGGAGCAACTCGCCGCTATAGTAGCGGCAGGGCAGATGGCATCCTCTTCAAGCAACGTACAGGCCTATTCGATTATCGCTGTGACAGATCAGGAACAGAAAGCCAAACTGGCTGAACTCGCCGGGGGGCAGGCTTACGTCAATGAATGTCCGGTCTTTCTCGTATGGTGTGCTGACCTGTACCGATTGAAAGATGCAGCGGCGCGTCATCTTCCGGAGAAGGAGTCTTATGCGGACTCCACCGAAAACTTTATGGTAGCTACGATTGATGCTGCCCTTGCTTCTCAGAATGCCGCTCTTGCAGCCGAATCGCTCGGTTTCGGGATTGTGTATATCGGCGGAATACGCACTCGTATTGAAGAAGTAGCAGAATTACTTGAATTACCGGATGGCGTTTATCCGGTATATGGCATGTGCATCGGAGTCACAGATCAGGAAACGGGAATTCGTCCACGTCTGCCGCTAAAGGCTGTATTACATCATAACCGCTACCAACCAGAGCAAACTTTGGAAGGTGTTCAAGAGTATGATGTGACCACGTCAGAATACCTGAAAGAACGTACCCACGGTGAGCGTACAACGCCATGGTCTGAACTCATGGCGAAACGTCTTACCGAGCCTGCACGTCTGCAAGTGAGAGCATTTCTGGAACGCAGAGGGTTTCTGAAACGCTAGTACGACACTGAAACGGTGCCATTGTCCCATAGTACAAGATATAAGCTGCACCATTTGTACAATTCACTAACATTATGATCTAGATCAGAAGCCAATTCAAAAGTCAGTTTAAAAGCCAGTAGGACGGGATTGAATAGCCACTCCAGAGTCAGTTGGGATCACCGACGGTTGACTAACAGAGTGCTATTCCATCCTGAGTCCGACTGGCTTTTTGCATGCGTATGTCCTTGTTCAAAGTCGCTTTAAATCTCCTTCGGTTAATCCGGCAGATGATAGAAACGTTTGGTATTTCGGTAAAAAAGTCGTGTTGCCCGCTCGGTTCCCATACCGGTAATCTCGCTCCAGGCCTGAATCACCTGACGTGTCATCACGGGGTGTGTCATTCGTCCCTGAAACGGCCCTTCGAAGGGCCAGGGACCATCTGTTTCAGCCATGACCTGTTCTGCTGGATATTGCCGGGCAAGCTCACGAATCTCCGTCTCGTATAGAATATCGGGTGTGAAGGAGATGAAATATCCGTTGTTTGCCATACGCCGAATCGTTTGTTTCGATCCTTTGAACCAGTGAAAGTGGGCACGTGTAAACTGATGTTTCTCCAGCAGGTTGCAGGCTATATCAGCATCTTCATACACCGCATGCAGCACGACAGGTTTATGGTGTTTCTTGGCGAGTATGATGAATTGCTCCAGCAGATCAACATATCCGCTCTGGTCAAAGCTCAGGCCTGTTCGCTGTGCTTCTTCACGGCTGTAATAGGGCAAGCCTATTTCTCCAATAGCAATGGCATGCCTGATGTGTTCTTCGATCCAGTGAAAAAACTGCTCCTGCTCGGTGAGGGATGGCAGCGGTTGTTCGGGATGATATCCAAATGCCGGGTAGATATAACGCGGATGCTGTTTGGCAAGTTCCAGATTGGACTGAGCGGAAGCCAGATTCATGGAGACTGCGATCATGGCCAAGGCCTCCTGTGACCTGAAGCTGAGCAGTATCTCCTGCTGTTCCTCGGGGGTGTATTGATCCAGATGGATATGGGCATCAATCAGCGGTGCAAACGTTTGGGAATGCATGAGAGAGTTCCTCCTTGTACCAAAGGTATTTATATATGTAACGTTCCATTTAAATGTATTGGATCACTCAAATCAGGAAAAATATAACTAAAACCCGCGCTATCTAAGATAGGCGGGTTTTCTGCTGTTCTTCTTTCATCCACTGGGCAATCTGCCGTTTGCGTTCAAGAAAGGCTGGTGCTTCCGTGATGTCATCTCGTCTCGGGCGGGCAAAAGGAACCGCAACTTCGTGCAACACGGCTGCAGGCCGGTTCGATAACACATAGACACGATCCGCGAGCAGCAGTGCTTCCTCGATATTATGGGTGATGAACAGCACCGAGCGGCGATTCTGTTCCCAGATATCCAGCAGCCAGCGCTGCATGTCGCTCCGCGTCAGGGCATCGAGCGCGCTGAATGGCTCATCGAGCAGCATCAACTCCTGCGGGCTGAGTAGCGCACGCAGGAAAGCGGCACGTTGCTGCATCCCGCCTGACAGCTGATGAGGGTAAGCACGCTCGAATCCGGCAAGGCCAACACTGCCCAGCCACTGTCTTGCCTCAGCAAGTGCTTCGGCGCGTGGGGCAGGCTGAGCGCTTGGAGCAGCGAAAGCCGCTGCTGAAGCAACTTCGCCAGCTAGCATCACATTCTCCTCAATGGTTCGCCATGGAAAAAGGGCAGGCTGCTGCGGCATGTAGCTGATATGTCCGCGTTGTCCGGTAACCTGCTTACCGTTCATGAATACCTCTCCATCCTGCGGCTTCAGCAAACCACCGATGATATGAAACAGGGTGCTTTTGCCACAGCCAGAAGGGCCTACGATGGCGACGAACTCCCCTTTTTCCACGGTCAGGGACAAACCATTCAGTACAGGCAGTTTACGCCGTCGTTCTTTAAAGGACACATGCACATCAATGATGTCCAGCGCAGGTGGAACAGGGGCGTACCCCAAACTGTTCGTTTTATCGTGATCCAGGCTTAGAGCCCCATCAGTCGCTTTACTGTCCGTCCATGTGGAAACGGAAGAAGGTACTGCTGGTGGTACAGATTCCGCTATGGAACCCTGAGTAGCTGTGGCAGCTACGCCGTCATCCCCGGGTCGTGTGCTTCTAACTTGTGCGGATTGCACAGGTTCATTCGGGTATCTTTTCATAGGGAATCACATCCTAATGTCCATATTAGGTTAACCTTTGATATGCAGAACTACCGCTTCTGTGGGCGCCAGCGCACAAGTAGCTTCTCTAATAGCGCAATGAGCAGGAAGAGCAGAAGACTCAGCGCCACAATAATCATAATGGCGACAAAAAGGCGATCCGTACGGTAAGCCGACTTCTGTAACATCATATAATAACCGATACCTTTATCCGCTCCGATCCACTCGGCAATGATGGCTCCCATTACGCTGTAGGTAGCAGCGATTTTTACGCCGGAAAATACAGATGGCAGGGCATGGGGCAACTCCAGTTTCCAAAAGATATGATGGCGCTTCGCACCTGCCATACGCATATAGTTCATCATCGCCGCATCGGTGCGTGTTAGTCCATCCATGGCCGCAACCGCCACTGGGAAGAAGCAGACCAGAATGATCGTAATCAGCTTGGGCAGTAGGCCAAAGCCGAACCAGATCAGCAGGAGTGGTGCGAGTGCAATGGTTGGAATATTTTGACTAAGAATAAGTAATGGGTACAAGGCTGATTTGAGAAAAGGAATCAGATGCAGCACCATCGCAATCAGCAGGCCAACGGCTGTCCCTGCCGCGAAACCGATAAGTGTTAACTGAATTGTCGCAGAAGCATGCATACCGAGACGATCAGCCTGAGAAGCTGCTTCATGAGCAATGTCAGACGGTGCAGGCAGCATCCATTTCTCAATATGGAACAGGGAGACCGCCCCCTGCCATATGGCAATAAAGAGAATAACCGCCACAAGGGGCGGCCATACACTTTTGAAATAGGTGAACATTAGCGATATTTCTCCGTCAGTGTATCCATGCTGAATCCGTCCGGACTGTGTGCGATTTTGATCTGGGAGATGATGCTGGGGCTTCCAGCTTCCACAAGCACCTCGTGCATTTTGCGGACAACCTCCAGCAGCTCATCCAGTTCACCCTCCATCGTGGTGTCGAGTGCATTGACCTGATATTTCAGGCCCGATTGTTGAATAACTTCGATGGCGCGGTCTACGTAAGGATAGGAGTTCTCGCCGTTTGGCGTTTTGGGAATCACCTGTATGCTGAGCAATGTACTTGCCATGAGAGAAAATTCTCCTTTCGAGTGTGAGTAAAATGAAAAGTTGATCGTTACACGTGCCACTTCAATGCCAGAGTAACTTCCCGATTGCTGTAATCTTCAAGCTTTTTGAACCATTCTATATAAATTTAACTAAAGAAAGTTTACACAGACAATCCGATGACAGAATAACCTTCCAATCGCTGTTATCCCCAGATTTTTTGATTCCTTTTCCAAAGGGGAAAATCCGGTGATAAAGGCGACCGCTCCGCTTTTTCAGGTTTTTTCTGTCCTCTCCGTTAATGTGTAAACGAGTAGTTCAACTGATGTAGAAAGGGGAAACTCGGCGGATTTTATAAGCGATCGCTTCGCTTCTTCAAGCTGTCCCTGTACTCTTCGTTCAAAAAGTGTAAATATCAAATTTCATGGTTACACTTAATTTTATTATTGCTGTGGTAAAAATTCGTTGGTGTATGCTTTCGTTACATCGATCTCTTTATCCAGCAGTTTCTTGCTGAACATCCAGTCGGTGTAATTCTTCCACACCTCTTCCTTTTGTTCACCCCAGCGCGGTGCATCATCTTTGTATTTCGGGCTGAGCCACTTTTGGCTTGCGATTACTAATTCTTTGTCCAGATCGGGAACAGCTTTGATCAAAATGTTCGCTGCTTCTTCAGGGTGATCTATCGCATATTGATATCCTTCAGAAGTGGCCTTCAGGAAAGCCTTCACCAGTTCAGGGTCTTTCTGAATCGTCTGTTCATTGGTCACGAGTACAGGTGTGTAGTAGTCCAGCGCTTTGGCATAATCCTTCACATATAACATGTCAATTGGTTCCCCGCGTAATTCAGCCTCAATTCCCGTCCAGGCGTAGAATATCCACGCAAAGTCGATGTCCCGTTTCACGGCTGTGAAAAAGTCGGCATCGCCCATGTTAATCTTTTTGACTTTGGATACGTCGGCACCTTCGCCCTCCATAATGGATTGCATCACCGCTTCTTCTACCGGGGAACCCCAGCCGCCGTAAGTTTTACCTTCAAAGTCTTTAGGTGATTTGATCTTACGATCCACTGGAGCGGCAAAACCGGATGTATTATGCTGAATAACTGCGGCAATCGATACAAGCGGAACGTCCTGCGTACGCGCCTGAGTTACACTTTCCTGATAACTGACGCCAAACGGTACCTCACCCGAGGCAACCATCGTATCCGCACCGCCGGCTCCCGGCTGTACAATCTCCACATTTAAACCCGCTGCTTTATAAAAACCTTGGTCCACCGCTGCATACAGACCGGTATGATTCGTATTTGGAGTCCAGTCGAGCACGACTTTTACATCTTTCAGTGCAGTACTGCTCCCCTCATTGGTTTGGTCCGAACCAGTCGCATTTTTCTGCTCTGCTGGAGCAGCTTCTTTGCCACCACATGCAGCTAGGGTAACGAGTAGCACACACATGAGTAACATTCCCATCGTTTTACGCCATTTCATCGTGTTTCTCTCCTTCGGTATGTCCGGCCTGATGGCACGGGGGTACTCCTTGGCTTCATATCCAATCCCTTTGCATAAATCGACGAATTTATACTCGCGGGTTATCCGAATAACGTCATTTTTCTGTTTCTGCATGTCAAAAGAAAACAAAAAAAGCGCCCCGTAATCCGGGACGCGTGCAGGCGTGAGAGAGTGGCGTTCAGCTTATAGCTGTGCCGTTGCAATATACTCCGATTCCTACGCTGGCATGATCCAGATCAGGTCTAAGGGTTAGTATCTTGATGGGATACACTCTCAGCCGGCCAATTCCGACTCCCCTGGGAAACTATGAAGTTACGGGCATTACTAGGTGTAATTATAGGCCAGTGACTGGATTGTGTCTAGGGCATATCTTGAAACCTACTGAAGTGCATCTTTTACCCCTTTTTCGCCCCTGTTAAGTCACCGCCCCTTGACGTGCCCTGGCACGCCTCCGATTGTCTATAATGATCCAAGTTACAGAAAGGATGAGTATATTGCCAGTAAGTAAGCAAGAAAGAACAATTGATTTTTGGTTTTTCGATCTTATAAGCAAACTCCCCATACATTCCAAGTTTCTATAACATCTGGAATGTGGGGAGTGTGCTAGGTTAAACGAATCTAGTTCTGAAAAGAATCAGATATGATTTGATGTAAACTTTATGTTTATTGTCTTTTTTAATTAGTTCTAAAGTAAGCTATACCATAAAAAATACCAACAATGACGACTGCTAAAACCAAAGTCGTTATTATTCCGCTCTTTAAAGAACTTCCCTGAGCTTGATGAGCCATTTCTTCTGCTCTTCGTTTGGTGGCTTCATCCTCGGAACCATTTAGATTATTGGGTTTCATATTCATAAAGTCACAGCTCCCTTCGGTAGGTATATTTTAGCATATTTACCATGATATGTGTAGATAATGCAAGGTACCTTTGGATTCCGGAAATTCTCCAGAGACGTAATGATTGCTTATAACGTCTATTTTGTTATTTCAACTCCCCAAGCATTTTTCTCCTGTTGTCCTCATTGTGAGCACTCTATATTTTCGTCCTTTTTTCTTCCAAACACCTCTTTATCTTAGACGTAATAATGAATGATGTTCGTTATAATGAAACAAGAACATATGTTCCCTTAACTTCCGATTCATGCTAATTTATATTTTCACAAAAAGAGAGGAGATTCTATGATCGGTGAAAATACGGTAGCTTCATCTGATATTTCAGATGCGGAGAGACGTTTTATTGGATACATCTCTAGCATGCTTCATTATAATTCCATTCATTTTGATAAAAAAATAAGGAAGCTCAATGAACGTTATGCTTTGGTTTTGGAGGATATGGAAATAAGAGATGAGGGCTTGATGACCGAGACTGATGTTGCATTTGAATCCATAGTTGGAACATTAGAAGAACAGATCAGTGATCCATTCTTATATGCTGCATTCCTTCGTCTAACAGGTCGAGAAAGAGAAATTATCAACTTGTCGATCTGTAAGGTTCTACGTGATACGGAAATTGCCCTTATCCTTGGAATTTCACAGCAAAGTGTCTCTAAGACAAGAATAAAAGCTTTGGAAAAACTAAGAACAGCTATTATGCATAAGGGGGACAATTATGAACGAGACATGGAGAGACCTCATCAGAAAAGCAAAACAAAAAAATCCAGAGGCATTAATGGAGGTGATTTACCGATTCGAACCCAAGATTAGAAAATCTCTGTGCCAAACAAATGTCCAGAATCGTGAAGATTTGAAGCAAGAGCTGATTCTACAAATAATTGAAGTTGTCTATAGATTTGAGTTGGAATCACATAGAGAAATGAGGGAAGCCTAATGTATTATCTTTTTATAACGATTGCATTAATGGTATGTGCTGTTTTTCCAAATTGAGTATGAATCGAAACAGACGGGACAACCAGTCAATCCGTGATATTGATGATGGGAGAATCATCAAAGGTTATTCTTATAACAACAAAGATAATACATAAAACCGTAGAAATACTCATGTTCGCTATGATTCTGGTGAACAGATGTGTAGAAATTCAGGTTCCCAAAACAACGGGTTGCAATGTAGTGCTGTCTTCATATATACTGAAACACACAATTACAGATCGGACTATGCCGTTGAAGAGAATCCAACTCGGAGGCGTTTTCGCCAGGGAGCGAATTGAAATTCTCCCAAGTTAACCGGAACCGCCCGTTATCGCGGACCAAGAGGCTGAATCAGGAGGTTTGAACCGGTTCGGCAAGTTGGGTGGCACCGCGAGCAGAGCGCTCCTCGTCCCAAGGGATGAGGGCGCTCTTTGTATTTTTTTAGCCAAAGGAGACGGTGACCATGTTAGATATGAAGTGGGTTCGGGCACATGCGGAAGAGGTTCAGGCGGCAGCAGATGGGAAAAGAATTAAGATTGATATTGCTGTTCTGATCCAGCGGGATGATGAGCGCAAAGCGCTTTTACAGCACACGGAAGAGGCACGTCGTCTGCGCAATACGCTGTCTGCTGAGATCGGAAAGCGAATGCAATCGGGTGAGCGTGAGCAAGCAGAGACCATGCGGGCACAGGTAAAAGAATTGAATGAACAGCTGGAGGAAGAGGAAGCCAAGCTGGCGGTAATTCAGGAGGAAGTGACCAGACTGCAATGGCTGGTGCCTAATATCGTATCGCCAGATACACCTGTTGGCATGTCGGATGAAGATAATGTAGAGCTACGACGTGTGGGTACACTTCCGGTGTTTGACTACGAAACAAGAGATCATGTCGAGCTTGGAGAGATGCATGGGCTGATCGATATTCCGCGTGGCGTGAAAATCGGTGGAACGCGAAGTTATGTCTTGAAGGGGGCAGGTCTGTTACTACACCGTGCGGTACAGCAGCTCGCACTGGATCTGCTGATGGAGCATGGATTCACTCCGCTGGAAGTTCCGCTTATGGTTCGGGAGGATGCCTTGGTGAACACAGGATTTTTCCCGACAGGGCGGGATCAGGTGTATGAGTTGCAGGGTGAGAACAAGTGGCTTGTTGGCACATCGGAAGTACCGCTCGTTTCGTATTATGCGGATGAAGTGATTGATGTGAAAGAGCCCGTGAAGCTGGCCGCAGTATCGACGTGTTTCCGCAGTGAGGTAGGCTCGGGCGGACGGGATGTACGAGGTCTGTACCGTGTACATCAATTTGCCAAAGTAGAGCAGGTCATCCTGTGTGCACCAGATGCGGCCGAATCGGAACGGATGCTACAGGAGATTACGGGACATGCGGAGGAGTTGCTGCAACGGCTGGAATTGCCTTATCGTGTAGTTGCCGTATGTACGGGTGATATGTCGCAGAAAACGTACAAACAGTATGACATCGAAACCTGGATGCCAAGCCGCGAAGCATATGGCGAGACCCATTCGTCATCGAATCTGCATGATTTTCAGGCTCGCCGCTCGAACATTCGCTGCGTTGATGAGGACGGCAAGCTGGTATACTGCCATACCCTCAACAATACAGCCGTAGCTTCGCCGCGTATTCTGATCCCATTGCTGGAAAACCATCAGCAGGCAGATGGAAGTATTTATATTCCGGTTGCCCTACGTCCTTACATGGGTGGAGCCGAACGTTTGATTTTGCCTGAGCTTGAAAAGCATGAATAGAAGAAATACAAGTGATGTCGAGCTAGTGGAATAAAGAATAACAATAAAGAGGAGCCCTTATTGGGTTCCTCTTTATTCAATCATATGATCAATAACCCATTGAATTTTTTTCTGTATTTCTGTGTTTGTATACGCTCCATAGTTCACCTGTATTCTTAACGCAGCTTCCATTCACGCTCGTTAATAATTTCGATCTTTCCGGATTTGAGTGCTTTTTCAAAACGATTGCGGGCAGTTTTCATCAGTAAGACTATCTCTTCTTCTGAGCGTACCTTTGTGGATCATACAATGAAAATCATAAAATGCTTCTACCTATCCTTGTACTTGTCATTTAAGTTTAACCACCTTAAGTCCGATATAAAGTATAGTGATAGTAAAATATTAGGCGATAAGAGAAGTTAAACGATTGCATGATGGGAGATGGAGACTGGATATGAGTAGATTAAACTGGACATTGAGAGGCATGCTTGCTCTGATTATTGCACTCACAGTTGTCGTGCCTACGTCAGTTTGGGCAGCAACAGGTGATGTCGTCTCAATGGAGTTTTCAGGTAGCAGTCCGCAGAAGATGAATGTGGGGGAGACCGCATCATATCAGGTGATGGCTACAGTTGAAGGTTTGGAACAGAAACAGGATGTTACCGGAGGAGTGACTTGGTCCACTAGTAATCCCACTGTTCTCACAATTACAAAGGGAAAAGTCAAAGCGATTGCAGCAGGTGAAGCAACGATTGTTGCTCAAGTGAACGGGGTTAAAACACAGGTGCTCGTTCAGGTGCAGGATAAAATCAAAAGCATCAAGGCTTCACCCAGTGCGTACACGTTTGTAAAAGGAAACGAAGGCACGCTCCCCAAAGTAAATATCACGCGTGCCAATGGTAAGCAGGAGGATGTCACATCCGACATCGTATGGACCATATCGGGTAAACTCGCTGTGATCGAGAACGGAAAGGTCAAAGGTGTTACTCCTGGTAAAGTGATTCTGCAAGGGAAATACGGATCAACTATCGTTAAAGTACCAGTAACCGTCACCGATATTATCACCAAGATTGCTGTTACACCGGCAACGATTCAGTTAACTATCAAGAAGTCTGCCCCACTTAAAGTGATGGGGACGTATTCTAACGGTAAGACGGTTAATTTATCCAAATCCATTATATGGACTTCATCCAACCCTGGTGTGGCCGCAGTGAAGAACGGTGTGGTCAAAGGGTTGAGCGAAGGACAAGCCACTTTGACGGGCACATATCAGGGTCAGACCATCACTGCAGCAGTCACCGTAGTGCCTACGCTCCAAAAGCTGATTGCGGGTCAGAAGAGTCTGGTTTTATCTCCGCAGTCTAGCACAACACTGGGTGTGATAGCTCAGTATGATACAGGGAAAACCACGCTGGTAACGGGAAGTGCGGTGTGGAGCAGTTCCAAACCGAATATCGCCACTGTAACTGGTGGCAGAATCATTGCTGTTGCCAAAGGTAAAACGAGTATTACGGCCAAATGGGGCAATAAAAAAGTGACGATACCCGTAACGGTGAAATAATCATTAAAACAACACGTCTTCTTGCCATATGAGGGCACTGAAGCAAGGTGATTCCTGTTCAAAGCCTGTTACATATCAATATCAGATCGAATTGAATCCATGTATACTAAGGGGGAGGCGTACTTATGCGCCTCCTTTTTGAACATAGAATACAATTTATAAGGAGAGTGTTCATAGAAATGACGGATGATATGAACCCTGAGAATTGGCCTGCATGGGCCACGGAACCTGTAGAAGTTGTAGAAGCTAACTCTGCTTGGATTACGCAGGCTGAGGAAGAAATTGCGCAGTTAAGGGAACTTTTGAAGAACCTGGATTTACATAAATTCGAACATATAGGGAGCACCTCCATACCTGGTTTGTCTGCCAAGCCAATTATCGATCTGATGGGGGAGGTGCAGTCTTGGGATGACATGGAACGTATTGCCGAGCAGTTGAACCCTGTAGGCTGGAACTACGTTCCGCCTGAACTGGATGGCCGGGAATACAGACGTTTCTGGGTCAAAGTTAAAGATGGGAAACGAGCTGTGCATCTGCATCTCATGCGTCCAGGTGAGGAACGTTGGGAGCGGCAGATCCGGTTTCGGGATGTACTGAGATCTCGGCCGGATTTGGTGAAGGCCTACGCCGAACTGAAAATCAAACTTGCAGATGAGAATAAAAACGACAGAGAATCCTATACCACAGCCAAAACGGAATTCATCTTAAAGGTTCTGGATGGACGGCTGTGAAGCATCAGAACGGGCTGTCCATTAAAAATAGATGGGTCTACTTCATCGCCGTGATCATCACGATGGCAGCGGGACTAGTTTCCAGAGCTTATGGAGCGGTTTTGCCGCACTGGGTGTATGAGCATTTTGGAGATGCGCTATGGGCAGGTATGATCTATTTCGGCGTACGTATGATATGCATCTACTCAAGCCGTGCAAGAGCAGTCTGGTTAAGTGTAACGTTCAGTTGCATGATTGAATTTTCTCAGCTGATTCAACTGTCTTGGCTGAACGAGCTGCGTTCGACGTTGTTGGGAGCTCTGATATTGGGTCGTGGATTTCTTGTCATTGATTTAATCCGATACCTAATCGGCATTTCATGTGTTTATTTTATAGACCGTTTTATCCTGACTAGATTTATACGTTTATAGAGTCAATTCATAAATAGGAGGTACGCTGATTGAATATCGATAAACTTTTTGCAGCATCCCCTGAGTTTGAAACCGAACGGTTGTACCTCAGACGTCTTACGATGGATGACCTCGATGAATATTATGCATTTGCATCTGACCCGAAAGTGAGTGAGCAAAGCTTGTGGCAGTGCCACCAGAGCAAGGATGATTCCATCGGTTATCTGGAGCGCGTGCTACGAAACTACGAGCAGAAAGCGGTATATATCTGGGCTTTTGTGCTGAAAGAAACGGGTACACTGATTGGAAGAGGTGGTATTTTTGATCTGGATGAATCCATGCAGAGTGGTGAACTGGGCTATGCCATTGGTAGTGCCTATTGGGGCAAGGGGCTTGCCGTGGAAGCGATGCAACCTATCGTTGATTACTGCTTCGAGCAACTGGACTGTAACCGACTAGAGGGAAGATGTAATGTAGGTAATATCGGTTCTGCGCGTGTGATGGAAAAGCTGGGCATGGTGCAAGAAGGGGTGCTGCGCAAGCAGTTGAGAATTAAAGGTGTATTTACCGACCAGAAAATATACGCCCGTATTCGGGATGATCTATAATAGTTGATTAATAGAGCTGTCTTACAGCGACTGAGGAGGAAAACCAATGATCTACAGCATTATTTCCCGTTCCGTATGGGAAGAAGTATCCAAAGGAGACACGTATGCACCAGAGAGTTTAGAAACGGACGGCTTTATTCATTGTTCCACTGCAGAGCAGATTCCGTGGGTCGCTGGTCAGTATTACGCAGGACGTACCGACCTGTTGCTACTCGGGATTGAAGAGAGAACGTTGAAGGCAGAGCTGGTCTATGAAGATTTGTATGAATTGAACGAGTTATTTCCACACATCTACGGAGAACTAAATCTGGATGCGGTAAGTAAGGTCCTGACCTTTGAACCGAATGCAGACGGCACGTTTTCTTTCCCGGCATAACTTTACGAAATGGGGGTAAGACGGATGGATATGAATCAGGCTTTTTTAGAAACAGCGGAGAAACAGTTCCTCTACTACAAGCAGCTTGGTGAACGCGCAATGGAGCAATTGGAGACGGAGCAGTTGTTCCAGACATGGAACGAAGACACCAACAGCATTGCAGTCATCGTAAAGCATTTGTGGGGCAATATGCGATCCCGCTGGACGGATGTGCTGACAACGGATGGTGAGAAACCATGGCGTGAGCGTGATGCCGAATTTGTGGGGGATTTTCATACGAGGGAAGAGTTGCTTGCCAAATGGGAAGAAGGCTGGGACTGTCTGCTGGGAGCACTGCGTTCGTTTACTCCGGATCACCTGTCTCAGATCATATATATTCGGAATGAGGGCCATACCATTATGGAAGCGATGATGCGGCAGTTGGCGCATTATCCGTATCATGTGGGGCAGATTGTGCACACGGCCAAAATGTTAAAAGAGACGTCGTGGGATAGTCTCTCTATCCCCAGAAACGGGTCAAATACCTATAACGAAGGCAAGTTTTTGAAGCCAAAGACCAGAAAACATTTTACAGAGGACGAGCTTGAATGAGCTTTAGAGAAAAGAGGGATTACAAACGATGACACAGATTGCATTGATACGTCATGGCAGTACGGCGTGGAATAAAGAAAAACGTTCGCAGGGACAGACGGACAATCCGCTTGATCAGGAGGGCAGAGAACAGGCGGCTTTACTGGCGGCGAGGTTGGCGGAGGAATCCTGGGATGCCATCTATGCCAGTGACTTGGAGCGGGCGAGTGAAACGGCTCGTGTTATCGCAGAGCGGCTTGGTATTCAGGAGATTCATCTCGATCCGAGATTACGCGAAATGGGCGGAGGTCAGGTAGAGGGCACAACAGAAGAGGAACGTATTGCGAAATGGGGAGCAGATTGGGGGTCGCTCGATCTAGGAAAAGAACACCCGGACGCAGGTGCTTCCCGAGGGAAAGCGGCGTTAGAAGATATCCTTCGGCAACATCCGAATGGACGAGTCATTGTGGTGAGTCACGGGGCTGTGCTTCGTAATACGCTGCGGGCACTGGTACCGGAACTGGATATCAGCGTAAAGCTGGGGAACACATCGATTACACGAATGGTGCATCAGGATCAGACATGGCAGTGCGAATTGTACAATTGCAGCCTGCATCTGGAGCCAGGGAAAGGAACACTGTAAATGGACGCAATGACATTAAAGCATAAGCTACAGCAGCTTCGTGCCGTGGATTTTGCTGCAGATCAGATAGAGCAACGGTATGAATTGGCACTGCATATGATGCAGCATATTGGTAATCCAGACCCAGTGCTGCGAGATGAGCTTATTTACGTTACGCTGGCGACATGGATTGTTCAGAACGTTTTTTCGAATCAACAGCTTAAAAATTTGCTGGATTTAGCATTGGATGATGGGCATCTTTTCTATAGAATCGGGGAGCAGGGAACAGACAGTGTATTCACGCGAACGTTTTCTGTCTTGATCCTGCCGCCGATTCTGGGCATCGACCGTCAGCGTTCTTTCTTACAGCGGGAAGACATGGCACGGATTCAGGGGAGTTTAATTACTTATCTAAAAGGTGAACGGGATGTTCGGGGTTACGTAGAGGATAAAGGGTGGGCTCACGCGCCGGCTCACGCCGCTGATGCGGTTGAAGATTTGGCTCAGTCACCGTATCTCGAAAGCGCAGATTTGCTGGAGCTCTTGCATGCACTCTCGATAAAAGTAACAGAGTCCAGCCAAGCGTACATCTATGATGAAGATCAGCGTATGGCTCAAGCGGCGGTGACGATTTTGAGTCGTAACCTGATAGAGCAGACAGAGCTTGCGGCCTGGACTGAGTTGCTTCAGACAGAAAGAAACGGAGAGGCTAAGGACGATAAAACTTTGCAAGAAATCAGTCAAATGAGCTTGAATATCCGAATGTTCATGCAGTCGCTTTATTTTGCTATACGAGACAAAGAGTCTGAACCGTTTCCGACGGTTCGTTCACTGTTGTTGAGAGCACTAGACGTCAGAGGTTAGACACTGACAAGAGGAGGGAAAGCCATGAACACACTCCCCTATGTCTGGACGGTGGACAGGTTATCTCCACTGGGAGAGCGTGCAATCGTAATTCGTTGTGGCGATACGCTATCTGAAGAGGTACACCAGAGGGTGATGTCGGTATGTGCTTTTTTGGAGAAGGGGTCGGTGGCAGCTGCTGTGGAGTGGGTACCTTCCTATTTGTCGGTTACTTTGTTTTATGATCCATGGGTTTCGTCTTATGGGGAGATAAGCAAATTTTTGCTACTCCAACTGAACCGACTGAATGAACCAAAACAATTAAAAGAGCCCAAACAACCCAAACAACTCAAAGAAACAGATGGACTGGTTGAACGAAATGAATTGAATCCCTCAAATCCATGGGAAAAATCTAAAGGTTTGCAATCCGGTGAGGGGATAACTTCCCGAAGGATTGTGTCCATTCCGGTATGTTATGGTGGAGAGTTTGGACCTGATCTGGGGTATGTGGCTGATGAACATGGTTTGACGATAGAGAATCTCATTACGATCCATTCTTCTGTGGATTACCTTGTACATATGATTGGATTTGCTCCTGGTTTTCCGTATTTGGGAGGGCTGCCTGAGCAAATTTCTACTCCAAGGCGGGCAACGCCAAGACTTCGAGTAGAGGCCGGAACGGTAGGCATTGGAGGTTCACAGACTGGCATTTATCCGGTGGCGACGCCAGGCGGGTGGCAATGCATTGGACGGACACCTGTCCGTCTGTTCCGCCCGGAGATGAATCCTCCAAGTCTACTTGAAGCTGGTGACTATGTTCGTTTTCAGCCCGTAACCATGCAGGAATTCCTGGAACTGGCACGGAAGGAGGAGAAATGATGAGTATGGAGATCATTCGTCCTGGTTTGTTAACGACCGTTCAAGATGAAGGTAGAATCGGATATCGCCGCTATGGTGTGCCGGTTGGCGGTGTCATGGACACGTTTGCAGCCAGAGCGGCGAATATACTTGTCGGTAACTCCAGGCATGAAGCGGTACTTGAAATTACGATGGCCGGGCCGGAGTTGCGACTGCTTCAAAATCAGCTGATTTCGCTCTGTGGCGCAGATCTTAGTGCCACGGTAGATCAGCAACCTGTGCCCATGTGGCGTCCTGTGCTATTACAGGCTGGGAGCATATTGAAATTTGGTGCATGTCGACACGGCTTGCGTGCATATTTGGCTTTTGCTGGCGGGATTGATGTGCCTGAAGTGATGGGCAGCCGAAGCACGGATCTCAAGACTGCGCTCGGTGGTGTTCACGGGAGACCTCTGCGTGTGGCAGATGTGCTTGAAACAGGTATTCTCTCGGATGAAGTCCAACAATGGATAAGCGTAATGCACATACGATGGGGTGAAAACAAATCTATAGCGGCTCCTGCATGGCTTTTATCAGAGAGGGAGAGGCCTGATTATTACGGTCAACCTATCATTCGAGTGATGCAAGGTCAGGAACATTCGTATTTCACCACAGAGAGTCTCAAGCAGTTTTACGCTGAAGATTATGTGGTTTCTTCCCAATCCGATCGCATGGGATACCGGATGCAGGGTTCGCGGTTGGAGCTGGATCAGCCGTTGAATCGTTTATCCGAGGCAGTCACCTTTGGCACGGTCCAAGTACCTTCGGATGGGCAGCCCATCGTATTAATGGCGGATCACCAGACGATTGGGGGATATCCTGTGATTGCACAGGTTGCTACAGTCGATTTACCAGTTTTGGCTCAATCCAGGCCGGGAAGCCGCATTTCTTTTGCACCCATTACGAATGAAGAAGCCCGCAGCCTTTATATCCGAAGAGAGCGAGACTTGCGACTGCTGGATCAACTGATTCGCAGGAAAATGGCCGAAATGGAGACGATATAATGGACACCTCTTATAAGCTGGATATCAATTGTGATCTCGGTGAGAGTTATGGAGCTTACCACATGATGATGAGTTCCGATGAGGCCATCCTGCCTCTGATTACGTCGGCAAATATCGCCTGTGGATTCCACGCGGGTGATCCTGCCGTCATGCGGTTGACGGTAGAGCGGGCAATGGCACATCATGTAGCAATTGGTGCTCACCCGGGGTTGCCTGATTTGCAAGGATTTGGGCGGAGAATGATGGAAATTACCCCTCGGGAAGCCTATGACATGGTCGTATATCAGTTAGGGGCACTGAATGCTTTTGTCCGTGCCAGTGGCGGGCATCTGCATCATGTGAAACCACACGGGGCATTGTACAATATGGCAGCGGCTAATGCGAATCTTGCCGAGGCTATTGCCGAAGCAGTTTATAAGGTGCAGCCGGAGCTTTATTTATACGGTTTGGCAGGCAGTGAATTGATCACAGCTGCAAAACATATCGGTGTGCGCGGTGTCAACGAAGTGTTTGCGGATCGGACCTATGGTTCGGACGGCAGGCTAACGCCTCGCAGTCATGAAGATGCACTTATCGAGCTGCCTGAACAAGCACTGGCTCAGGTAATTCGTATGATCAAGGATAGTGTAGTCATATCTACGGATGGAGTTCCTGTTCCCATCATCGCAGATACGGTCTGCATCCATGGTGATGGTTCACATGCGCTGACGTTTGCTCAAGAGATTCGCCGAATGCTGGAAAGTGAGGGTGTTACGCTGACCGCTTATCAAGCGAAATAAAATATAGAGGGCAGTATTTGAAACGAAAATGGAGGAATTGTATACGATGAAACCTATACGGAATTCGGCTAAAGCGGTCATTGTTCAGGATGGATGTTTGTTACTGATTCGTTTACAAGATCAGTATGGCGATGCTTATGTTTTTCCTGGAGGTGGACAGGAGAAGGGGGAAGAACTGAAAGACGCGGTTGCAAGGGAATGTCTGGAGGAGATTGGTCAGGCTGTGGATGTAGGTGAACTTTTACATATTCGTGAATATATCGGTGCCAATCATGAGTTCGCCGAGTGGGACGGGGATATCCATCAGGTGGAGTTTTATTTTACATGCCGTCTGGTTGATCCAAAAGCATCGGTCTTCGAAGGCTCTAATCCGGATGATCATCAGGTTGCTGTTGAATGGATTGCTCTCGATGAACTGCCTAACATCCGCCTGTATCCCAAAACTATTGGTGAATTGCTGTTGAATAAAGGAGCGCAACGCATTTACCTTGGGGATCTGAATTAAATAACATTTCCAAAATTGTCACGTGTACGTTCTGGTTCAGGGATTCATCATGGGTGAGGCGGGTACACTATAAGTACAGGCGTATGTTAAAGGAATCGTGCTTAAATATACATCTGTACATTGTGTCATTAGGAATCTGTGTCGACTGTTAGAGACATAGATTGTATACAATTAATCTTAAAAGAATAGTTCAAAGCTTTTGGGCTTTGAACCGCTTCTACCAATGAAAGAACTGCAGAAGTAGTGAAAGGGGACGAAGTCGATTCTGAAGAAGCGAAGCGCTCGCCTTTATCACCGGATTATTTACCATTAAACCATATTCAATAATAAATCCGGGGATAACAGCGATCGAAAGAACGATTCGGCACTGTAACGGTCACACTGCATAACTATGTTGGTAGCTAGCATCAAAGCCAAGCTTTCAAACACTCCCCCATCCCGAAAGGAGCAACTCCCATGAACCAGAATGAATTGGAACAAAACATTGTAAAGGCTTTGGAAAATAATCCATATTGCAGTTTCTCCACTGTAGAAAACGGCAAGCCGAAGTCCCGTTATATGGCACTTTTCAATGATGGATTGAATATTCATCTGGCAACCAACCGTCGTACACACAAGGTCGAGGAACTAGAGAGCAATCCTAATGTTAGCCTACTGCTTGGTTACGAGGCTGGAGGCACCAAAGAAGTCGTGGAAATTGAAGGTACGTGTGAAGTCACCAAAAATGAAGCCTTGCGTGAGCAAGTGTGGAATGATGAGTTGAAGGCATGGTTCGATGGACCTAATGATCCCAACTATGTGATTTTGGATATTACACCTGCGCGAATTGAATATACAGGCAAAGACCATGAGCATCATGTGTGGGAGCAGTAAATTCAGACGTGTATTGTATATCCAGTAACTCTTAATTGTAAAACCACCTTTTCGAAGCCTCGTTGTCAGGCGACGATAAAAACAGTCATAGATTAACCGTGAACGCCGTTTTTTGGCTTCACGGTTTTTTTAAAGGATATTTCCAATTAGCATGACGAGTCCCTGATGTAATAGTGATGTGATATACGTAATTTTAAATACTTATACCCTAATTACTTCCTGAAACGCTGCGAAATATGTCGAAAACACGCATGAAAATGTAAAGATGACCAAGTATGTGCGGATAACGTAAAAATTAATGCTTTTCAATGGTTTAACATTACGTTATGATTTGATATGTAAATACACGCACAGATATGAATAGATGTTCATGTGAGATTAACTAACCTGAAGACATCAATGAATACTCATTGAATCATCAGCACGCACAACCCATGAAATCTATTATTTTCTGTGCCTGTGTTTGCTGTATGGCATGATTTAATGTACATAAACCGGGAGGGGTTATTTTTGAAGAGAAGTAAGAAAGTATTATCAAGCCTGACTGCCGCTTTCGTTGCATTTAACGTGCTTGCGGTATTTCCAGTACCTGTATCGGCAGCAGATGCAGCCAAAGTCAAATTGCGGATCATGGAAACAACGGATATTCATGATAACCTGATCAACTATGACTATTACTCCGACAAAGCGACGGATCAATATGGACTGGCTAAGACAGCTACGCTGATCAAAAAGGCCCGTGAAGAAGCAAAGAACAGCCTGTTGTTCGACAACGGTGACCTGATTCAGGGTAACCCAATGGGAGATTATGTAGCAAAGATTGATCCTCTGAAAAAGGGTGAAACTCACCCTGTATATAAAGCGATGAATTTGCTTGATTATGATGCAGGCAACATCGGTAACCATGAGTTCAACTATGGTCTCGATTTCCTTGATATGACGCTGGAGGGAGCAAACTTCCCTTACATCAATGCCAATGTCTATGTAGACGATGGTGATCAAGATGAAACAAATGATAAAAACTATTTTACGCCATACAAAATTTTGGAAAAAAAAGTAACAGACGAGAATGGTAAGGAGCATACCATTAAAGTGGGCGTGATCGGCTTTGTGCCGCCACAAATCATGCAATGGGACAGCGCTAACCTTGAAGGTAAGGTTATTGCCAAGGATATCATCGCTACTGCGAAAAAATTTATTCCGAAGATGAAAGCCGAAGGTGCGGACATTATCGTAGCGATCCCTCACTCCGGATTTGAGGATATTCCGCAAACCGATCTGATGGAAAACTCCGTATTGTACCTGAGCCAAGTAGAAGGCATTAATGCCATTTTGTTTGGACATGCCCACAAAGTATTCCCTAGTGCAGATTTCCAAGGCAAAAAGGGAGTAGATCTGGAGAAAGGCACAATTAATGGAGTTCCTGCTGTAGAGCCAGGCTTCTGGGGTGACCATCTCGGAATCATTGATCTGGATCTGGAGCAAGTGGACGGCAAATGGAAAGTTGTAGATTCCAAAACAGAAGCACGTCCAATCTACGATACTGCAAACAAAAAACCGTTGGTGGATGCAGATCAGGCGATTGTAGATGCGGTTCATGACGAGCACGAAGGCACACTGAAATATGTACGTGGTCCGGTTGGCGAGACAACAGCACCAATCAACAGTTTCTTTGCTCTGGTGCAGGATGACCCATCCATTCAGATCGTGACGAATGCACAGAAATGGTACGTGGAAAAGAAATTGCAAGGCACGGACTATGAGAAGGTTCCAGTCTTGTCTGCGGGTGCACCTTTCAAAGCAGGTGGACGCTCCGGTGCTTCCTATTACACCAACATTCCTAAAGGTACGATCGCGATCAAAAACGTAGCTGACCTGTACGTTTATCCGAACACGGTACATGCTGTAATGGTCAATGGCGCTGAGTTGAAAGAATGGCTGGAATGGTCAGCAGGTCAGTTCAACCAGATCGATCCGGCTAAAGGCGGTCAGCAGCAATTGATTAATATGGATTTCCCGACGTATAACTTTGATGTTATCGATGGCGTAACCTATCAGATTGACGTTACACAACCGGCCAAGTATGACAGCAAAGCCACGGTTGTTAATGAATCGGCAAGCCGGATCAAAAACTTGAGCTTTGAAGGAAAGCCAGTAGATCCAGCACAAAAATTCATCGTAGCAACGAACAACTATCGGGCGTCTTCATCCAAATTGGCTAACCCGGACGGCAAACGTATCGTTCTGGCTGCACCGGATGAGAACCGTCAAGTGATTATTGATTATATTCGTGAGAACAAAACGATTAACCCTACAGCAGATGGCAACTGGTCACTCGCACCAATTAAACCTTCTGCAGGCGTAACGGCGGCAGCGCTGAATGACCTTGAGGTGGTATTTGCCTCGTCTCCAGACGCAAAAGATCTGGTTGAAGCGAATCCGGCTATGTCCTTTATTGGTACCAATAAAGATGGGTTCGCAGAATACGGATTGAAACTGACAGGTGAGGCGACAACAGTACCTAAACCAGAACCAAGCCCAGCTCCGACACCTAAACCAGAACCATCACCTGCGCCAGCGCCGAAGCCAACACCGGCACCTAAACCGCAGCCGGAGAAACCAACTCCGAACCATAAAGTCATACATGTGGTGAAAAAAGGGGACAACCTGTACCGCATCGGCTTGAAATATGGTGTGGACTGGCGTTTGCTTGCAAAAACAAACCAAATCACCAATGTGTATAATCTGAAAGTCGGACAACAAATTATTATTCCTGCTTCATAAAGTCTAATAAAGATGCAGGTGAAAAGACTGACAGTCAACAGACTGCCAGTCTTTTTTTTGACAAAATGGAATACAACTGTTTCTTTATACGTCATATAGGAAGTCATCAAAACAATAGAGATTAATTTCTAGACCCATGATATACTATTTACAAACTTTGGGTATAAACGTGGTAACATTAATGATGTAGCTCGATAAACTGGCAAGGGGGTTCTACATGAATTGCAGTGGCTGCAGTCCAATCTATCCGATAGAGGGTAAAGGTACGTTGTACCTGCGTCCCGTCTCCCCTGCTTTGCTGGAAGCGCTGCAAACCAAGGGAAGGCATCTTGCATATTCAGAAGAGATGCTCTGGTTCGATTTTTCAGATGTACAGGAGTTACAGGATCGGATTGAAGAAATTATACAGATGGAGAAGATATTATCGATTTCCCTGACCGTTCAGTTGAAATCTGCTGCGGATAAGCTGGTGGATGATCTTAAGGGTGAGTGGATTAGTCTGTCTATGCAGCACGCCAGAATCAAATATGCTGATATTGTTTCCACTATTTTGGAAGGCCAGTTTAGCAGTTATATGCAGCCGATTGTAGATGCCTCTGAGTGCATTATCGGATTTGAGTTTTTGCTTCGTCCGGCTGAACATGGGAGAGGATTTAGCCCCTACGAGTTGTTTGAAGTAGCCCGCGAAACGGGACTGCATTCATTTTTGGATCGCACCGCTCGTATTACGGCCATTGAAACAAGCGCCAGATACCTACCTCGCGGTGTGAAGCGCTTTGTGAATTTCCTGCCTTCCTCTATTTATAACCCCGAATATTGTCTGACACATACATTTGAGGCGATTGAACGTCTCGCGCTGGATCCAAAGGACTTCGTTTTTGAGGTTGTGGAGACTGAACAGATTCAACAACTGTCTACATTACAACATATTTTTGAGGTTTATCGTTCTCATGGTATGTCGGTAGCTTTGGATGATGTAGGTGCCGGGTATTCAACAATTGAGTTAATGAACCGGTTAGAGCCGGATTTTATCAAAATTGATCGCAGCCTGATTGATCATTGTGATCAGGATCGAATGAAACAGGAGAAGATTCTAAATATTGTTCAGGTATCCAGTAGATTCGGGGGCAAGGTGCTAGCCGAGGGGATCGAACGAGTTGAGGAATTTGACTTCTGTCGCTCGGTTGGCATCGAACTTGCACAAGGATATTATTTTGGTAAACCTGTAGCACATCCCCCGGATGGTCCGTACTCAGGGCCGTCATACAGGGCTGCGAGATAGCTGCCTATTACTTTTACATGAACATTACAGCACAAGTCACTTTCCCCTTGAAGTGGCTTGTTTGTTTTGAACTGCGTATGTATTCAATAAAACCTCGTCATTAGCCGATATATAGTATAGACCTATAGAAGTTCATACATAGCTGGGAGAATGGCTTCATAAATACAAGGGGGAGAAGCGAATGAACGAGAATAAGGAGTACAAGCCTGAAAAAACGGAGAAGTCCGTCAAACCTGTCAAAACAAAAGAGAATAAAAATAAAAAGAAAAATAAAAAGAAAGCCTTTGTCTGGAACATCAGAAATAAATTGCTCGTTTCATTTCTGATCGTTCTCTTGGTACCGAGTTTGGCAATCGGCTTGGTGTCTTTGTATATCGCGGAAGATACGGTACAAGGGCAGTTGAATGACAGTGCCCTGCAGAGTGTAAGTACAGCCAATAAGATTGTGGAGAGTCAGGTCAACAACAAAATTTTTGACATCAATTTCTTCTCGGATTCACTCGACCCAGCCCTGATCAAAGGAGAAAATGATAGTACGGAGCTTCAGAATAAGCTTGCTCAGTATCTGGGACTACATCCGGATGCTTTGAATATTTTTGTAGGATCGACAGAAGGAGTCATCGTTCGCGGCAAGCCAACAGCGAGTAGCCAGCGAGGAGAAGCTTTTGATCCAAGAGAGCGCGAGTGGTATAAGCTGGCCATGGCTAACCCAGGTACGGTTGCTGTTTCACCTGTCACCAAAAATACAGAAGGCGTCGCGGTTGTTTTTATCTCCAAAACGCTTAAGGATCAATCCGCTGTAATTGGCTTGTCACTTGATTTGACCAATCTACGGGATCAGGCTGCGATTAAGGTTGGTAAAGAAGGATACGTTATTATTCTGGATAAAGATAAACATGTTGTTGTTTCTCCTGTGCAAGAAGTAGGTACACAAGAAAAAAGCGGTGTGTTAGATCAAATGTATAATGGCAAGGAAGGTCAATTTGACTATGATTACGAAGGCCGCTCCAAAACCATGATTTTCTCTACCAACGAAGCAACGGGTTGGAAAATTGCAGGTACGATGTTCAAGAGCGAAGTTACCGATGCAAGCAAGGAAATAAGGCTTGCTACACTCATCGTGCTTCTGGCTTCTGTGTTCCTGGCCGTTATCTTTATCATCTGGTTCACTCGTTCGTTAGTGAGTCCGATTAAACGGTTGCAAGAAAATGCAAGAGCTGTAAGTAAGGGCGACCTCACCGTGAAGATGGATAGTAAGCGTAAGGATGAGGTGGGTGAACTCGCGAAGTACTTTGAACGTATGGTCGATAACTTGCGGATGATGATTCTAGGTGTACAGGAAACGGCAGAACAAGTATCCGCTTCTTCACAAGAGTTGTCTGCGAGTGCAGACCAAACAACTAAAGCGATTGAACACTCGACTATGGCGATCCAAGAACTAGCCGAGGGTGCAGAGCAACAAGTGAATAGTGTGAAGGATGGTTCTGAACAGATGAGCCGTATGGCAGAAGATGTGCGTCAGATGTCAGAGCGTGTACAATCCATCACGACAACGATGAGAAGTACATCCGGGGCAGCATCTTTAGGGAATGAGGCAGCGGGAGAAGCTGTTGAACAGATGAATATCATCCAGGAAACGGTAGAACAGTTAGGAGAGGTTGTGCAGTCCCTTAACGCCCGTTCGGTAGAGATTGGTAGTATGGTTGATGTCATTGCTTCTATATCTAAACAGACCAACCTGCTGGCATTGAATGCTTCGATTGAAGCAGCAAGAGCAGGGGATGCAGGACGCGGATTTGCAGTCGTAGCTGGAGAGGTGCGTAAGCTGGCTGAAGAATCAGGTAGTTCCGCAGCTCAGATTGGTGAACTCGTGCATAATATTCGTCAGGACATGGACTCTGCCCTGACAGCGATGAACGCCGCCCAAAGCCGCGTTGGTGAGGGGATACACGCTGTAAACACGTCTGGACAATCCTTCGCTCAAATCCGTGAAGCGGTGGAGGATGCTGTTCATACGCTGGATGAGCTGTCCGAAACGACGAAACAGTTGGAGAATGGCGCCTCCCATGTGGCTCAAACGATGACAGATATTTCGAACGTCACTCAGGAATCTGCGGCGAGTACCGAATCTGTATCGGCTTCATCGCAAGAACAACTGGCTTCAGTTGAGGAAATTGCGTCGTCCTCCGCACATTTGAATAGTATGGCTGAACAGTTACAAGGGTTGCTGGGTATGTTCAAAATGATGGATGACCCTTCCAAAGACAGCAGCAAATCCTGATCATTTCAGGCGAAACTTTCTTTTTCATAATATAGAAGAAAATAAATATAGACATTCCTCCTGTAGCCCTGTATAAATATATCGTCTGGTTCTTACGAGCAAGTGTGCGATGTATTTTAATTAGGTAATGATCAATAAGCATATTGAGTCAGGACAGCAGGAGGAACTATGGTATATGTAGCAATATTAATATTTGTTTTGACGATCACGATGGTTATCTGGCAGCCTCGCGGTATCGGCATTGGCTGGAGTGCTTCAGGAGGGGCGATCCTTGCGTTAGCAGCAGGGGTAGTCAGCCTGAATGATGCTTCCGATGTAGCCGCTATTGTATGGAATGCTACGCTGGCCTTTGTCGGCATTATTATGATTTCATTGATTTTGGACGAGACCGGGTTCTTCGAGTGGGCTGCCCTTCATATGGCGCGTCTGGCTGGGGGTAACGGACGAAGACTATTTCTTTATTCAATTTTGCTAGGGGCGGCAGTGTCTGCCTTGTTTGCAAATGATGGTGCGGCACTTATTTTAACACCCATTGTTCTGGCAATGGTGCGTGCTTTAAAGTTTGATGAACGCATGGTGCTGGCTTTTGTCATGGCGAGTGGATTCGTTGCGGATACAACCTCGTTGCCACTCGTGGTCAGCAATCTGGTGAACATTGTGTCTGCTGATTTCTTCGGTATTACATTTGTAGAATATGCGGTGCGTATGATCGTACCGAATCTGTTCTCCATTGCAGCGAGTACGGCGATGCTGTTTTTGTTTTATCGCAAAAGCATTCCGCAGACGTATGATGTCTCCGCTGCTCGTGACCCGAAGGAAGCAATCCGTGATCCACGGGTGTTCAAGATTGCCTGGTTTATGTTGGGACTGCTGCTGGTAGCGTACGCTTCCAGTGAATTTCTTCCGATTCCTGTCTCCGTGATTGTAGGTGCAGTGGCACTGCTTTTCGGTATACTAGCACGCAAGAGCGAAGCGGTGGATTTGAAACGGGTGGTCAAAGAGGCACCTTGGTCTATCGTTGTTTTTTCGGTAGGGATGTACATTGTTGTTTATGGTTTACGTAATGCTGGATTAACGGATCATCTGAGCAGCTGGCTTGATGCTATAGCGAATTATGGTCTGTTCGCAGCATCGCTGGGTATGGGGCTGATCGCTGCGGTATTATCATCCGTGATGAACAATCTGCCAACCGTATTAATTAATTTGCTAGCCATTAAGGGAGCACACACCGATGGGATTGTACGAGAGGCAATGATCTATGCCAATGTCATTGGCTCTGATTTAGGTCCGAAGATGACGCCAATCGGATCACTGGCAACCTTGTTATGGCTGCATGTACTGTCCCGTAAGGGTGTTAAGATTACATGGGGATATTATTTCAAAGCAGGCATTATTCTAACCCTTCCAACGTTGTTGATTACATTGGCCGGTTTAGCATTATGGCTGTGGATTTTAGGATAATTATAAGCATCGAGCTTAACATTTTTATAATAGTTATGAGTTAAAAAGGCTGTTCTCATCAGATGTGTTAAACACATCCGTTGAGACGGCCTTTTTTGTTTTTGTCTACGAAGTGATCAAGTGAAGGGAACGGAATCAATTCAGAAGAAGCGAAGCGCTCGCCTTTGTCTCGGAATGTTTACATATGAAAAATAAAATCCATAACGATTTGGAGACAACAGCGATCGGAAGAATGATCCGTAACCGGAACGACCAGCACGGAGTACTCCTTCCCCTGCCCCTCCCTTTTGGATGGGGAATCAAATGTTTTAGAAACAGATGAGCGCTGATTCAGCGGAGGGAACGGAACGATTGTGGAAAAGCGGAGCGTTCACCTTTATCCCCGGATATATTCCTCTTACAAATACAATCAAATATATCCGGGGGTAACAGCGATTGAAACAACGTCCGTTCCCGAAGCGGCTACCAGCGCACCTAAGTACGTTCCAACTATTTAATCCCTAGCCTATATTTTTAACATTGCGTTTACAAAACATTGATTTTCAGATGACATACCGAAACTACAATGATTAAAGAGTTGATGGTGATCAAACAAATTTACAAAACGCCATCACTACATTGGGGGAGGAAAACAAAAAATGTTTAAAAAGTTGCCGTTTATTTTGATGACCTTAACGTTCGTACTGGTGCTTGCAGCATGCGGATCGAAAAATGACGCAGGTACTACAAATGGTGCCGCAAGTAATGGATCAGGAGAAAATACTGCTGCTGAACTCAGCGGTAACATTCTGGCTGTTGGATCAACAGCACTGCAGCCTCTGGTAGAGCAAGCTGGACAAAAATTTATGGCAGTTGATGAATATAAGAACGTAATGGTACAAGTGCAAGGTGGCGGTAGTGGTACGGGCCTGACACAAGTTTCCGAAGGACAAGCAACCATCGGTAACTCTGACGTATTTGCTGAAGAGAAGTTGAAAGACGAAGCAAAAGCAAAAGAACTGGTTGACCACCAAGTAGCAGTCGTAGCGATTGCTCCAGTAAGTAACAAAGATGCAGGTGTAACGGATTTGACGAAGGAACAACTGGTTGATATTTTCTCCGGTAAAATCACGAACTGGAAAGATGTTGGCGGTAAAGATCAAGCCATCGTTATCGTTAACCGTCCAAGTAGCTCCGGTACGCGTGCAACTTTCGAGAACTTTGCTCTGGGAACAAAAGTAGAAGATATTCAAGGTTCCATCCAAGAAGATTCCTCAGGTACAGTTAAGAAACTGGTATCTGAAACTCCAGGCGCAATTGGTTACCTGGCGCTGTCTTACCTGGATGACAAATTGCAAGTTCTGAAATATGGCGGTGTTGAAGCTACGGTTGAGAACGTGGAAGCAGGAACATATCCAGTATGGGCTTACCAACACATGTATACAAAAGGTGAGCCGGATGCAGCAACTAAAGCATTCCTCGACTACATGCTGAGCGAGGAAGTTCAACAAAATGACGTTAAGGAACTGGGCTACATTCCGGTATCCGGCATGAAAGTAAAACGCGATGCAGCAGGTAATGTGACTCAGTAACATTCTTTGAAACTTGCGCATACAGCGAAAGAGGCGGACCCAGGTCCTGCCTCTTTGCGCGGTTTGCTCAGGAATTATCCCATATTTTGCACTAATTCTACTATAGAAGGATGGTTGTTATGGAACAGACCGAAGGGGGAACGGTAATGAACAATAAACTGAAACCACGCCGGCCCTTGAGAGAGAAACATTACTGGGAAGAGTGGACGGGACGGATTTACACGTCGATATGTGTCGTTTTCCTGATCGTTGTCATGTTTTCCATCGTATATTTTGTCGCATCCAAAGGATTGTCAACCTTTTTCCAGGATGGTGTCAGCCTGCGAGAGTTCATTTTCGGGAAAACGTGGAATCCTACAGGTGAGCCTGGCGTTTATGGTGCATTACCGTTTATTACGGGTTCCTTTACAACCACCTTGCTTGCAGCATTGATTGCGAGTCCGCTTAGTCTGTGTGCAGCGCTCTTTATGACCGAGATTGTACCGGGTAAAGGTAAAAAGATTTTACAGCCTGCGATTGAATTGCTCTCCGGTATTCCATCTGTTGTTTATGGATTTATCGGCCTAAGCGTAATTGTTCCCATGTTGCGCAGTATCTTCGGAGGGGCTGGTATCGGGATTGCAGCCGGATGTCTCGTCTTGTCCGTCATGATATTGCCTACTGTAACGAGTATTATGGCAGATGCACTATCTGCTTTGCCTAAAGGCTTGCGTGAATCATCTTATGCGCTTGGTGCGACACGTTGGCAGACGATCTATCGGGTAATCATTCCGACTGTTCTGCCTGCATTGCTTACAGGTATTGTTCTCGGTATGGCTCGCGCATTTGGTGAAGCACTCGCTGTGCAGATGGTTATCGGTAATGCACCGCATGTACCGACATCCCTGCTCGAATCAGCTTCAACATTAACAAGTGTAATCACCCTGAGTATGGGTAATACCACGATGGGTTCTGTTCATAATAATGCATTGTGGAGCATGGCGCTTGTCCTGCTGGTAATGACCTTTGTCTTCGTCATTCTGGTTCGCCTGCTTGAAAGGAGGAACCGGGTATGAGAATGAAGCCAAAAACAGCAGATAAAATTGCAACAGTAGTCATTGTAATTCTGGCTTTATTCATTGTTGTGCTTTTGCTCGGTCTACTCGGATTTATTCTGTTCCGGGGGATCGGTCAGATTAACTGGAACTTCCTGACAAGTGCACCGCAATTGCTCAAAGGCGGCGGCGGTATAGGGCCGCAGCTCTTTAACTCTATCTTTTTGCTTGTACTAACGTTGATCATTACGATCCCGCTCGGTTGGGGCGGAGGTATCTATATGGCGGAATACGCCAAGCCAGGTCGAATTACAAGTTTTATCCGTCTGGTTGTCGAAGTGTTGTCATCATTCCCTTCCATCGTTATCGGTTTGTTCGGACTATTGCTGATCGTCAATACGTTCGGCCTTGGATTCTCTCTCTTATCGGGTGCGATGGCACTGGCAATATTCAACCTGCCGCTGATGGTTCGGACGACGGAGCAAGCTTTCCGGGCTGTTCCCAAAGAGCAGAAGGAAGCTGGACTCGCTCTTGGTTTGTCCAAATGGAAGATCATCACGTCGATTTTGCTGCCTGTGGCACTGCCAAGCTTGATCACAGGTACGATTCTGGCCTCCGGCCGGATTTTCGGTGAAGCTGCGGCCCTGATGTTCACTGCGGGTATGAGTAGTCCACCGCTGGACTTTACGGACTGGAATCCGACAAGTCCAAGATCACCGATTAATCCGCTTCGTCCTGCGGAAACACTGGCCGTGCACATCTGGAAAGTCAACAGTGAAGGCATCGGACCAGATTCCAAAGAAATTGCAGCAGGTGCTTCTGCCGTGCTAGTTATTCTGGTACTGGCATTCAATCTGAGCGCACGCTGGATCGGCCGGGTTGTGTACCGACGTATGACAGCTTCGAAATAAGGAGGAAATCCACATGGCCATACCTTTTGGTACGGAACAGTTAAGCATATATTATGGACATTTTCAGGCTGTGAAACAGATCAGTCTGACTTTCCCCGAAGCCAGTGTAACGGCCCTGATTGGGCCGTCCGGTTGCGGTAAATCCACGTTTCTCCGTTCGTTGAACCGGATGAATGATGAGATTGCGGGCTCACGTACACAGGGACACATCTGGATGGATGGCAATGACCTCAACGAACCGGGTACGGATGTAATTAAACTTCGTCAGAAAATCGGCATGGTGTGGCAGAAGCCAAACCCTTTTCATAAGTCCATCTACAACAATATCGCATTTGGCCCCCGCTACCGCGGTACGAAGAGTAAGAAAGCACTGGATGAGATTGTGGAAAAAAGCTTACGCCGCGCAGCACTTTGGGATGAAGTAAAGGACAGACTGCATGAATCGGCCCTGGCACTATCAGGTGGTCAGCAGCAGCGTCTTTGTATCGCGCGAGCATTGTCCGTTGACCCGCAGATTCTATTGCTCGATGAGCCGGCATCTGCCCTTGATCCGGTATCTACGGGTAAGGTCGAGGAATTGATTTCGGAGTTGAAGCAGGAGCTACGCATCGTTATTGTTACCCATAACATGCAGCAGGCAGCGCGCATCTCGGATTATACGGCTTATTTTTATCTCGGTAGTCTGATTGAACACGGTGAGACGGAACACATTTTTACCAACCCGGACAATCGTCTGACGCAGGAATATATTATGGGTCGTTTCGGTTAAAGTGGAACAACTACAGCGATATATTCAATTAGAGCATGATTTTGGGCACGAAAGTGTTCAGGGATCATGCTTTTTTTCGTTGTACGAATTTCACCAGTTCGGTGAGGAGTTCCCACTCCAGCATCTATGATTTTGACTCTTTTCGTGGATTTTTATTAGAACGCCTACGGATATTTATTACCGTCAACTATTCACTATTTTTCGTGTGTTTACAGCTTAGCTTTTGAGGTAAAAACCATATACGATAAAAAAAAGTATATAAAACTTTACATTTTGGATGATGTAGATTAATGTTAATGTATACAAAACTTTACTTTATAAGGATGATTGTTACCGGTGATTTTGAACAATGTACAAAAATTAAGAAAAGAAAGCGGCCTTACTCAAGAAGAATTAGCCAAAATCCTTCATGTAACTAGGCAGACCATCATCGCAATTGAAAACAACAAATTCAATCCAAGTTTAGAATTATCATTCAGAATTGCTGATTATTTTGAGAAGTCGATTGAGGAAATATTTTTTAGAGGGGATGATGAGTTATGAAAATGGAGTACGTCTTAATGGTAATTGCTTTTGTCATTGCAGCAGCTATGCCTTATATTATCAAGCGTAGGAAGCAAGTAAAGACGGGAATACCTTATGCGGATGAACGAGTTAAGCTAAGATTTTTTAAAACTTCTTTAAGTATTTCGAGTGTCTTTGGCTCTCTGGGTGTAATTGCTCTGGCCGTTCTCACACTTTTAGGGAAAGAGGTACTGGAAATCAGACATGTCTGGTTGTACCTACTTTTGTTTGTGTTCTCACTAAGCATGGCAGCCGTGATTTCAAAAAAATAAAAAGAGAGGAGTATCAATGCTTGGTTGTATCGACACTCTGGAGCATTGGCTTTAAACGTTAACCTGAGACGTAACGGAGTGTTAATTAACCAATTGGTGCTTTATCGATTGGGGACCACGTATAAGGAAGGGGGGATTTTCCAGATAGTAAGGGGCATGTTTGATAATGAAAACTCATCGATTAATAAAGAAGTATATCTCAAGGTGGGTAAATCAAATCAGTGATATGGTGCTGACTTACCAATGTCGCTGGTCTGGAGGCGGAGTAGGACTTGTTCATGAATTAAACATAGACTGCCGGGCGTCCTGAGGTTCAGGAAGCTCTTTTTGTTCTTAGTAAGAACTTGGGAACGCGTGCACATAGTGTATCCATAATTATAAAGAAAGTATAAACTTTGCAGAATCATATGTATTTTTCGCTACACTTTAGTCATGGGAGGATGAAAGCGCAATGACAGATACGGATAACATACTGCTCGTGGAGGATGATCCGGAAATTGCCCGTATACTATTAGACCATCTGCGTCGTGAAGGGTATGCAGTGACTTGGGCATCAAGCGGACTGGAGAGCTGGGAAGATTTTAGAAATGGAGAATATCAGCTTGTCCTGCTCGATCTGATGCTGCCGGAGATGGATGGATTTACGGTCTGTAAACATGTCAGGTTAATCAGTGATGTTCCGGTGTTAATCATGAGCGCACGTACACAGGAGGAAAGCAAACTCAAAGGACTTGGTTTGGGTGCGGATGATTATATCACGAAACCCTTCAGTCTGGCAGAACTCACAGCGCGAGTTGAAGCTCATCTGAGCAGATACCGCAGGTATCTAGGCAGCCCATTGCCTTCGGTTCTTCAGCTGTACAATGACGGGTTGTCCATACATCCAGTGAATCAGCAGGTGAGGTTGAATGATACCGATCTGCAATTAACAGGAAAAGAAAGGGCGCTGCTCATGCTGCTGGCTTCAAATCAAGGCAGGGTGTTCACCAAAACTGAGATTTATGAACATGTCTGGGGTCAGCCAGCAGAGGAGAATTCTGGCACAGTTACCGTGCATATAAAAAGCTTACGAGCCAAGTTGAGTGACGAGCCGCATCAGCCGCGCTGGATAGAAACTGTGTGGGGGAGCGGTTATCGCTTTATCGGAGAACAGGTCAAATGAAGCTGAAATACTGGCTGATGCTTGCGTTTTTGATTGTCATGTTGTTGCCCATTGCAGCAGGCTGGGCATTATTTTCCCTATATAACTATTACGAGAACCAGCGATCTGTAAAGGAATATGTAGAATTATCCGAACGTCTCTCCCCCATCGAGCAGGTGTTGAATGATCCAACCCTTTACGAATTACAGGATCCCGAGCGTCATCATAACCTCCCTAAGCTTGCGAATAAACAAATAAGTTTTAATCTTTATTTGCCTTCAGGTATTCGTGTGTTTACTTCTGGAGGGGATGCGTGGACAACGAGCGGATACACTGTGAGAACTTCCGAACTATACCGAAACCTGTACAATCTGCAGATTCGTCACCGCACGTTTTCGCTGAAAAAGCCGGTATGGCATCAAGGTGAACTGGTTGGTATTTATGAAATAACGATGCTGCGGCAAGATTGGCTGGATGGTATCTCGATTCGAACAACATGGGTCGTTAGCGGAGCAGTATTATTCTTTGTTTTGTTGTACGGCACGGTGCTGTGGTTATTATCACGCAAGCTTTTCTATCCCATGAAGATGTTGATGAATCGAATGCATACCTTTGCCCGTGGAGAGGAACCAGAAGGTACAAGTGGTCACACACGTCATGATGAGATGGGGATGTTGTTAAAGCAGTTTGATGCAATGCAACAAACCATAAGACAAACGCAAATGGAAGTGGAGAAGCAACAAAAGGAAAAAGAGATGATTGTGGCATCTCTGTCTCACGACTTAAAGACACCGCTGATGTCCATCAGTGCCTATGCAGAAGCGCTTAGTATGGATGTACGTTCTGAACAATTGGAAAGACAGGAGTACAAAGAGGTGATTGCCAGGAATGTTGGCCGTATGAAACAGATGATTGGAGAGCTCGAGATGTACACAGCGTTAGGCTCCGATGATTCGGAGCTGGCTATGGTGGAGGTAGAAGGGGAAGAGTTTTTCGAAATGCTGCTTGGCAGTTATGGTGAACTTGCGGAACGTAAAAACCACACCATACAGATGTCTGTACGTACCAATCGCTTCTACCGAATTCACCCTGAATCATTGATGCGTCTGACCGATAATCTAGTGCATAACGCACTTCGTTATACTCCACCGAGCGGCAGAATTGGGCTTGCAATCATTGATTCATCAAAGGAGTTACCTGAGTGGATCAATCTGTCACAAAGAACGGAGCTTAATACGTATAGAATCGGGGCAACTATAATTTTGGTGCAAAATGAAGGTCCGGCAATTCCGCCAGAACAGCTGGAACGGATTTTTGAGCCTTACGTTCAATATCACAATCAGGAGAGACAAGGCTATGCAGGGGGCTCTGGATTAGGACTGAGCATAGCGAGAAGGATTGCTTTGAAGCATGGGGGAGATATGCGAATGTGGTCCTCGGAACATTATGGAACTGTAGCAGTATGCCGATTGCCGGAACTAGGAAACGATGATTTTTCAGAGATATTAACGAAGGAGGATGAAGGATTGTGATTAAAAGTGGATGGAAAGTACTAGGAGTAGCCTTGATCGCAGGTTCACTGTTTGCGGGTTGTTCCGAAAAGGAACTGCTTGGCATGTCAGGAGACGACATGATTGATAAAATTATTACTGCCGAGTCGGAGCAAGCATCCTACTACGCAGAAGGTGTATTGAAGATGTGGACAGATGAGCAGATTACAAACACGATACAAGTGAAAGAATGGGTGGACGGAAAAACAGGACAAAAGCGGATTGAAACAGAGGACGGTGGGAATGTAAGCTATGCGGTTCACAGCGGGCCTGAGATTCTGCTCTATGAAAAAGAGGCAAAAACTGCATTTTCGATGGACTCATCAGCGCTCCAGCAAGAACCTAACCCAACGCAGAAGCAAATGCTGCTAGATCAACTGGAACGAATGCGTGATACTCACAACGTGAAGATGCTGGGGCAAGAAAAACTTCAAAATCGTGAAGTAATGCATATCGAATTGACTCCTAAGGAGGGAAATTCATTGTTGATGTCATCCCAGTATTGGATAGATCCCAAGAAATGGACGGTCGTTAAAGCGACCAGTACGTATGGCGATACCAAATCCGAGATTCTGTATGACGTAATTGATTATAATCCTGAGTTCACGGATCAGACATTTACATTGGACATTCCCGCAGACGTTGAAGTGAAAAAAATGAATGATGTAATGAATAACAAAGTGATTACAATGGAAGAAGCCGAGAAGGCCCTAGGAAAGCCATTCTTACAATACGCGGAGGAAGATCTGCAATTATCGAGAATCGAGATGACTTCTTCCATGGGTGAACATAGCCGGGATGAGGTAACGTTATACTATGTGAAGGATAACAAACCAGAACTCAGCATGACCATATTTAAAGCACCAGAGGAAAACGTAGATGAAAAGCTGCTTCCAGAGGAAAAGAAAGTTAACATTCGTGATACAGAAGGTTCATACATGTCTATAATTCGGAACTTGTCGTGGAGTGAGGATGGTCTTCGTTATTCGGTCATGGGAGAGAATGAAACATGGACAGAAGAAAAACTACAGTCGTGGGCTGAATCTCTACAGTTTTCGAAGTAAGGTGACTAATATGCGAGTGCGGGAACGCTGAACATTACGATCAGAGGATGCATATAAATATAGAAATTATAGAGATAGATGTAGAAAATATAAATCTTTATTTCCCAGGTATAACCTGCCTTGGCAATCCTGTTGAATCGTTATTTTCCGCTATCCAGAGATCTTACAATACAGGTCCGTATGATTACGTCACTTTTGTTGACATATACAGTGCGGCATATTACGCTGTATATGATTGAATACATGCCAGAATGATTAACTTTTATAATGAATGAACAGAATACAGCGAATGATAACGAGCGGGAGAGACCTAAGTGGGCTGAATAAGTACGGTACAGATCAGTATGTTGCATTGTAGAGATGCTGCGAAAACGTACTTTAGTAGGTCCGCTTAAGGCACCGAAGGAGCAAGTGGTTATGCACCCGGCATAACTGTTAATCTCTCAGGTAAACGTACCGTCGTTGGACGCAACTCTGGAGAGTGCGCGAAAGAAGCGCCACCCAAGGGGAATATGATGGGTTAGCACGCTGAACAGACTCGTATGTGAATGTACTTGATCTTGTTCTGCCCGGTGCTGCGATCATGAAACTCTCAGGTATCAAGGACAGAGAGAGGGCGAGTGGCCTTCTTCTGTCCTTTTTTCATGTCATCATTCAGTAAATCAGGAACATAATGGTGGTCTTCTTGTCTGGAGAACGATGACGAAACCAATTGGAGGGTTATAAGGTGCGATTTAAAGATGTTTTTTCAATTATTGGTCCTTCTATGACGGGGCCATCCAGTTCACATACAGCAGGGGCTGCAAGACTGGGCCGAATTGCGCGGCAGTGGCTGGGATGCACTCCGGAACGAGCTCGGCTTACATTATACGGCTCATTTGCAGATACCTATCAGGGACACGGCACCGATCTGGCTCTAATCGGAGGTTTGCTGGGCTACGTTACGGATGATCCGCGTATACCAGATGCAGAACAGTTTGCAGTTGAAGCAGGTATGGAAGTTGAATTTTACACCAGTGGTCTGCCAGCTCCTCACCCAAACACAGTTAAGATTGAATTGTGGCACGGCGAACGGGAATGCTCATTAATAGGCGCGTCTATCGGTGGCGGTAGCGTGTCTGTCCATGCACTGAATGATTTTCGTGTACAGATCAGCGGGGAGTTTCCAACACTTGTTTTGCGTCATGCGGATAAAGCAGGTGTTCTGGCATCCGTAACCTCGGCAATCAGCTCCTCTGGAGTGAACATCGGGTATATGCAAGTAGATAGGAAAGCTCGTGACGGTGAAGCTCTTACTGCAATGGAGATGGATGCTCCTCCAAGTGAAGAGATTTTGAATAAATTGCGTTCACTGGATCATGTGCTGAACATTCGTGTGATTGATCTAAAGCGAGGGGGGGATCCGAATGCGATTTAAACATTTGCATGAATTGAATACCATCTGTACTGCGGAGTCCAAAACAATTGCACAGCTGATGATTGAAGAGCAGGTACAGGAGACGAATACACCGGAAGCTGACGTGGTGAAGCAGATGTCGGAGTACTATCAGGTGATGAAGGAAGCCGTTCATAAAGGACTTACAGAAGATACAACCTCACGTAGCGGACTGACAGGCGGAGACGGGAAAAAGATGGCCGAATACATTCGCCAAGGCGAGACATGCTCTGGTGATGCTTCTGCCCTTGCTATGGCCTATGCACTGTGTGTATCGGAAGTGAATGCCTCCATGGGACGTATTGTGGCTACGCCGACGGCAGGATCTTGTGGCATCATTCCGGGGGTGTTTATTAGCTCACAGGAACGCTTCGGTTGGACGGATGAACATTTGGTGAATGGATTGTTCTGCGCCGGAGCCATCGGATACGTGATTGCCAACAATTCGTTTATCTCTGGTGCCGAGGGTGGTTGCCAGGCAGAAGTCGGGTCTGCGATTGGCATGGCTGCCGGTGCGATGGTCGAACTTCGTGGAGGAACACCGGAGCAGGTCGTGCATGCAGTGGGATTGGCTTTGAAAAATACATTAGGCCTTATCTGCGATCCAGTTGCCGGCCTTGTAGAGATTCCTTGTATCGTGCGCAACGGACTCGGAGCCGTTACTGCACTGGCTGCGGCTGATATGGCGCTCGCTGGGGTGCGCAGTGCCATTCCGTCGGACGAAGTTATCGACGTTATGCTAGAGGTGGGCAGTGCCATGCCAAGCCGCCACCGCGAGACAGCGCAAGGAGGGCTGGCCCAGACACCTACAGGCCGCAAGATGATGGAGAAGCTGGCCAAACCTAAGGCGAAGCGGGCGGAGCCGGAAGAGACATCAGAAACACATTCAGCAGCATCAGGAGTACAACCAGAAATGGATGAGAAGTAATAAGAGCTTGCCGGATCATGGGATCAGGCATTGATTCGGGGTGTTTATCGACTAGTGAAAGTAGATAATGGGGTCGTTACACCATATAACACGAATAAATTACAATATACAAGCGTCCTTCAACCTGAATAGCTCAGGTTCGCAGAACGCTTGTTTTAATTTAGTTTGGTTTGGGATCAAAGATGAGCCAAGCTATTTATCTTCTATCAACAGTCCAAAAGGCGAGGTAGACGTTTTTATTTCAGACCTTTGCAATGCACCTTGCTCTACTCTACTTCGGTGCACATAACTGCATAGCCGTAGGCAGGCAGTTCGATTGCAAGCACGCCATTGTCTAGAGCTGTGCGATGATTACCTTCAAACAGCTCAGTCCAAGGCTGGCTTCCTGCATCCAGTTCAACGATGGCGGTTTCCTCCGAACGGTTGAACAGAACCAGAACGCGCTCATCTGCACTTTGGCGTTCCATCACAATCTGACTGCCACCTGCCTGAGCTTGCAGGAAACGAACCGTGCCTTCTGCACGCAGTGCAGGATGGGCATGACGTAGAGCAATCAACTTCTGATAAAAGCCGAGTAACTCCCGATCTTGCTTCGTTTCATCCCATTCCATGCATTTACGGCATCCCGGATCATGTTCACCGTCGAGGCCAATCTCGTCACCATAATAGATGCAGGGTGTCCCCATGTAAGTGAATTGGAACAAGGCAGCAAGTCTCATCTTGCGTTGATCCCCTTCGCATAGCGTAAGCAGGCGAGGTGTATCGTGACTATCCAGTAGGTTAAACGCCACCTCGCTTGCCTGGAGCGGATAGCGGGATAACTGGCGACCAATGGCATGGGCAAATTGTTCGGCGTGCATCTTGTCTTCCACAAAGAAAGAATTTACGGCTGCGGTAAAGGGGTAGTTCATCGCGGCATCGAACTGATCACCCTGCAACCAGGCAGAAGATTCGTTCCATATCTCGCCCAGAATGTAGGCGTCCGGGTTGGCTGCCTTGACGACACGTCTGAAATCCCGCCAGAAGGCATCATCCACTTCATCGGCTACATCGAGGCGCCAGCCGTCGGTGCCTACTTCTTTAATCCAATATTCGGCTACCTCCAGCAAGTATGCCTTCACATCGGGATTCTCCGTATTCAGCTTAGGCATATGGGCTTCAAAGCCGAATGTCTCATAGGTCGGAATGCCATCCTTCACGTCCAGCGGGAATTCATGCACATGGAACCAGTCTTTGTATTTGGAATCGGAACCATATTTTTGCACGTCGAGGAATGGGGCGAACGTTTTGCCTGAATGATTGAACACCGCATCGAGCAGTACACGAATGCCACGCTCATGACAAAGCTTCACCAAACGTTTCACTGTATCTGCATCACCGAAATGACGGTCTACACGAAGATAGTCTTCGGTATCATATTTATGATTGGTTGTAGCCTCGAAGATCGGAGTAAAGTAGATTGCGTTGATACCTAGTTCACTGAGGTAATCGAGATGATTGATCACACCTTGTAGATCACCGCCAAAGAAGTTGAAAGGCGTAGGTTCGCCGCCCCAAGGTTCGATTTCCTTGGGATTAATTGAAGCGTCGCCATTTGCGAATCGCTCGGGAAAAATCTGATAAAACACGGCATCTTTTACCCACGCTGGGGGTGTAAAAACAGCTCCGGCATGAATATAAGGGAACTGGAACATGCGGCCCGGATCACCCGGCTCTTCTTCCTGGAAGTCCGTCTCGGTCATCCAGATCTGTTCATTGCCACTTTTGAGCAAAAAGGCATACTTCAATCGATGATACGGCGGTTTCACTTCCCCTTCGTAGTAGTCAAACATAGAGTCTGACGTGAGTTTGGACAAAGGAACCATATCTCGGGTTTCTTCCCATGCATATTTGTCTCCTGTCAGAGCATACACCTCGGTGAGATCATTCTTTTTGGCACGCAGACGCAGGCGGATGGTATCCTGATCATAGGCGTAAGCCCAGTTCCGTTTGGGTTGATGAAATATAGCTTCGAGCAGCATGTGAAATTCCTCCCATCAGATGTAAGTGAAGTATGAAAAGTTAAAAATATCAGACATTCAGGAAGTGCGTAGAATATGTAGATCGTAACTATTGAAACATGTGGCCTCATACTACGTGACTGCAGATTGCGTTATAATGAAGGTATAAAAATTGCGTTATAATAATGGTATAAAAAGAGAGGGCTGGCTCCAAACGAGTCAATTTGAGATGTCTATCGAGCCAAGTTAACGGACATTCAGACATTGTAGCTTGTGCAGCTGGGCTTACATTTAATCTGGCGAGGAAGCGTCTCTACTTCGAAATTAAAGTCACAATATCAAAATTAAAATCAATACAGATAAGCAACTTTGCCCAGATATATCATTAACCCAAGAGGATGGAAAGGAAACGAGTACATAGATGAAAACTAAACTGTTATACATTGAGGATGATACGGAAATTGCAACATGGGTGAGGGAGGATCTGGAGGAGCGTGGCTATGAGGTCGTCTGGCTTGGGAGTGGTGAAGGCGCCGCTGAGGCTGCGTTAGACTGTTCTCTGGTCATATTAGATGTTATGTTGCCGGGACTTGACGGTTTTACGGTAGGGCAACGTTTGAAAAAAGAACATCCTGCTGTGCCCATCGTCATGCTCTCGGCCAGAACATCCATTGATGACAAGTTGCATGGGCTTGATTTTGCCGATGATTATGTGACCAAACCGTTCCATCCGGACGAGCTTGCTGCGCGGATCGAGGTTCAGCTGCGGAAGGCAGGCACGGTGGTATCCAGTGAAGCTGTTCTTACACTTGATCATCTGTCGATCTATGAGCAAGATAACCGGATCGTTAATGAGCAGACGGGAGAAGAGATTATACTATCAGGCAAACAGTTCCACATCTTCGCTTATTTGCTCCGGCATATGGGCATGATCCGTACCAAAGAACAGATTTATGAAGCGGTCTGGAACGAGCCATATCTGGACGGAGACAAAACGTTAATGGTGCATATCCGGCATTTGCGCGAGAAGCTTGAGCTTGATCCAGCGAATCCGGTTATTATTCAGACCGTGCGCGGTGTGGGTTATCGCGTGAAGAAGCCATGATCAAGTGGGTGAAAGAACGGAAGGCCAGAAAGTCTGAACAAAACAGAGAAAGCAACAAGGGGCGGCCTATGCGGCCCAAAATAAAGTTTGGACGATCTCTGATGTCCAGATATATGCTTCTGATATTGGCTGCTGTACTGTTTGTACCTGTTGTGGTTCCTGTGGTAGCTACGGTTTTCGTTGTAATTATCAATCATGTAAATCCTGTTGAAGATGCGCCGTATGGTAACTCTGATCAAATCACCAGCCTGTGGGCCATTGAGTCTAAAAAGCTGGATGGAGCATCTGATTCAATGATTAAAGCCCGAATGAAAGAGCTACAGAAGAAGTACCCCAAATCTGCCATGTATCGTGTAGATGCAACAGGCCGAACGACAATGGTGCTTGGTGGAGAAGAGACGGAAATGTCGAAGTCGAGGTCATCCAAACCTCTGGACACCACATCGGGGGAGCCGGAGGCTCCAAGTACAGATGTTTTGTTGAAATGGCTTTTGCCAACCGGCAAGACGGAAGAGACCCGGATTCCTGCAATATGGACCGCCAATCACACGGTGGAGTTCATGAAAAAAGCAAATTTTCGCGATCCTCTAACCGTTGTTGCTTTTATTGGTGGAGGGAATGTAAATAAGGGGCAAGGGTTTATGGTCATTGAAATCCCTCGTAACATGCTCCAGAATTCCTCCAGTAACGGGCTACTCGAGTTCGTCTATTTTGGGGCGGTTATGCTGATTGTATTTATGATCTTTATCATTATGTCCGTTCTATTCTTCGCTAAAATCCGCAAAAGGCTGATTCATTTGCAGTCAGCAATGGTCACTCCGAGTAAGGAGGGTATACCGCTTCCTGTAGATGTTCGGAGGTCGGATGAGATTGGACATTTGGAGGAATCTTTTAACCAGATGGTTCAGCAGTTAACGGGCAGCCGCCGGCGTGAGCGGGAAGAAGAGCAGCTACGTAAACGGTTGGTTGCCGGATTGTCTCATGACCTGAGAACACCACTCACAGTAATTCGAGGACATATGCATGCACTGAACAAAGAAATCCTCAGCGAACAAGGTGTTCATGCGCTGAGCCGTATGGAAGGCAAAATGCAAGATCTCGGGGAATTGATTGATAACATGCTCTCTTTTAATCTGCTGGCTAGTGGAAGGTATACATTAAAGCTGGAGCGGAGAGATGTGCTGCGGATGATTAGAGAAGCTGCAGCCTCCTGGTACCCGGTGTGGGAGAAAGAGGAGTTCGATATCGATATCGATCTGCCGGAAACCCCGTTAATTTGGGATGTAGATGAGCAAGGCTTAAGACGTGTGCTGGATAATCTGTTCCAAAATGTAGTTCGTCATGCGGCGAGCGGCAAGTTTATTCGCATATCCACCGAGCAGATACAAGGCCAAACTGCCATAGTGATCGAGGATCACGGGCCAGGGATTCAGCCGGATTCAGGTACCAAAGGCACAGGACTTGGCTTGTCTATTGTAGATCTGTTGATTCGGGAGATGGGGCTACGGAAGCGAGTGGATAGCTCGGATAGCGGTGTCCGAACCTATCTGTACAGCGGAAAAGATGACGAACTGGAGCTTTAAGGAACTTTAAGCCGCAGGCAGCAGAGATTTCTCTTTTTAAACTAAACTTAAACTTGGACGTACGCTTGCTTTAACCTTGGAGGGTTACGATAGTTCCGAGGTGATTAATGGTGAGTGAAAATATTATTCAAACAGCGAATTTATGGAAAACATACAAGGACCGTGCTGCGGTTCGTGAACTTGACCTTCATATTAAAAAGGGAGATATCTACGGCTTCCTTGGTCCCAACGGGGCCGGCAAAACAACAACGATCCGTATGCTTCTTGGATTGATCAAACCGACCAAAGGTGTCATCCGGGTTTTCGACAAAGATATTCGGAAGGAACGCATGGATATTTTACGTCGCGTAGGTTCTCTAGTGGAGTACCCTTCCTATTATGGACATCTGAATGCGGTAGAGAATCTTGAAGTGTTGCGTCGTATTATCAATGTGCCGAAATCAAGAATTGCCGAAGTGCTATCCATTGTTGATCTGACGAAAGATGCTAAACGCGCCGTAAAAGGATACTCTCTCGGGATGAAACAGCGTCTGGGTATTGCCAGTGCACTATTAGGCGACCCGGAGCTACTTATTCTGGATGAGCCAACAAACGGACTCGACCCGGCAGGTATTCAGGAGATTCGAGAGCTCATCAAACGCATGCCGCTGGAGCATGGCATTACCGTTCTTGTATCCAGTCACTTGCTGAGTGAAGTGGAGCAGATGGCGAGCCGTGTCGGCATCATACGAGATGGCAAAATGGTGATGCAGGATACGATGGCGAGTCTGCACAGTCAGACAGGCAGCTCGATCAGGCTCACGGTATCGGAACCGGAGGCAGCCATGAAGCTTGCTCGTGAGCAGGGACAATTTGGTCAGAGACAGGGTGCGGAGCTTACCTTTCCCTATATGGATAACAGCGCAGTGGCGCTACTGGTACGCCGTTTGATTGAACAGGATCATGATGTATACCGGGTTGAAGAACAGAGACAGTCTTTGGAGGATCTCTTCATGCGTGTCATTGGCGAGGGGGCTTCCCTATGACAGGACGTGCATTATCGGCCGACTGGCTTAAAATTCGTGGCAAAGGCATCTGGTTTCTGGTGTTTTTGGCCCCGATTGGATTAACAGCAATGCAGGCACTAAATTTCGGATTGCGACTGGATTATCTGAAAGAGCAGTATGCGGACAATTTGTGGGGAGGTCTGCTGGGTAACGTGGTTGTTTTTGTGCCGCTCGCTTTAATGCTGGGCGCAACCATTTTAAGTTCGATGATCGCCGGAATAGAGCATGAACAGGGGTCGTGGAAGCAACTTCTGGCCATGCCGATTCAAAGACCAGCTGTCTATCTTGCAAAGTTTCTGCTGGCTTGTGTGCTGCTAATGATCTCATGTTTATTGTTAACCGTGGGTGTTGTTGGACTTGGGCTTGTGCTTGGTTTCGATGCCAAAGAAATTCCTTGGACACAGGCACTGAAGCTGGGGCTTATGCCGCTTGCTGGTGCACTGCCGGTGTTATCTATTGAGTTATGGTTTACGCTGGTATCCAAAAATCAGGCGCTACCGGTTACATTTGGTATTATTCTTGCCATCACCGGTATGTTCTCTCTCAGCATCTCTCCCCAATTCCCACTGGCTTGGGCACAGATGGCGTGGAGTGCCCCTAACGCGTATCTGTACGCAGGAATGGGTGCAGGTTTAGGCATCATCATTCTGCTGACAGGCATGATGCACTTCAGCCGGAAGGATGTGGCCTGATATGAATTTTGCGACAACCTATCTTCGTATCTTATCAGCGGAACGTTTGAAAATGGCCAAATCGCCAATCTCGCTTTTGGTCCTGATCAGTCCTTTAATCGCACTGCTCATCGGTCTGCTCTCTTCCCCATCGGGTGATTGGATTGCATTGATGTCAGCGATGGTGATGATTCACGGTATGCTTTTGTTGCCAATGCTGACAGGTGTGTTCACCTCATTTGTATGTCGCTTTGAACATGCGGGAGGTGGATGGAAACAGCTCTTGGTTCTGCCACTTACACGTACAGGTGTGTATTTAGGTAAATTCACAATTGTGTTACTGCTCTTGGCATTTACACAGTTGCTTTTATTGGGAAGCATCGTATTGACAGGGTTGATTCATGGGATGGCATCACCGGTGCCTTGGGAATTCCTTGTGAGCAAAATGCTGCTTGGACTTCTGGCATGTATCCCGCTGGCGGCATTACAGATGTTTGTGTCCCTGGTCTGGAGCAGCTTCGCCGCGCCGCTTGCCTTGAACTTCGCGCTCACGATACCTAACATTCTGGTTGCAAACTCCGCAACATACGGCCCATATTATCCATGGGCACAGCCGATGATTCTTATGCTTCCCATTGAGGGAACAGGGTTCGGTGCGTTCAATGTTCCCCTGGGTACACTTTTAACCGTAGTTGGTGGCAGTGCCGTGCTGTTTATTGCGATCGGTCTGATCTATTTTTCCAAGAAGGAAGTATAAAGTAGTTGTGCAATGAGAATAATCAATAAATCTCCCCTGAGGCTGGGCATCCAATGAACTGGCGTGCCCGCAGCCTCAGTTTTTTTGTGTTTACGCTTAGAATGAATATCCCAATTTTTTCATCCAGATTTAAGTGAATTTTATCCTCTAATATAAGCAAAATTAGACGAGAATCTGGTAAAATAAAAAAAGCTGTTTCTAGTTAGGCGAACATGGTTATTCGAGGGTAAGCCTGTTTACAGCCAAAAGTGGCGCAAACTCATTGTGAAAAGAAGATTTGGCTGAGAAAAGAGGGGTAGGCCTTTGGATCGTAATAAAACGGAAACCCTGAAACGAATTATTTCTGAGGGTAGCTCTTACCGATCATTGTTTTTTAATCACCCGGATGCCATCTATGTCATGGACATTGAAGGGAATCATATCGATGCGAACCCTTCCTTTGAACGGTTATCCGGCTACAAGATTGAAGAGCTTGCAGGGGTGAGTCGGGATCGCATCAGCCCGCCTGAAAGCGAGAAGAGACGAATACAATTCATCGAAGATGTCGTGGCTGGACATTCAGTCAGTGAATCGATGGCTTTCTATCATAAAGATGGTTCTGTGAAGCATGCACAGGTGACCTATATACCGATTACAGAAGGTGACGAAGTCGTTGGCATCTACGGCATTGCCAAGGATGTGACAGACAAGGTGATCATCGAACAAGAACTACAGGAGACACAGGAGAAGTATCAGGTGCTTGCAGAACATGCACAAGATCTGATTACAACCTGTACCATGGATGGCGAGCTTTTATATGTTTCACCATCTGTCCGTACACTTTTGGGTTATGAGCCGGAGGAAGTCACGGGAAAATCGTTTAAATCTTACTGTTATCCAGGGGATTATCCGGAGCCTTTGCTCATTTCGCATATTGGTAATGGATGTAAGATGAGAGTGTTACACAAGGATGGACATTATATCTGGATGGAGACATTGGCGAAGCCCGTAGCTGGCGAACATGGTAAGATAGTGCAAATTGTCAGTATAAGCAGGGATATTACTCAGCAAATGGATGCGGACAGACGTCTTCGGGAAAGTCGTGAGCGTTACAAATCCTTGTTTGAATATAATCCGGCGGCGGCCTATTCCCTGGATCTGGAAGGCAAGTATAGCGCGGTGAACAGCAATATGGTGCAGATGCTCGATATCCCGCGTAGCAAGCTGATTGGACAGTCCTTCTTGTCTAATCTTGACAAGAGAGAAGTGCATAAAGGCGAAGTTTCCTTCGAGCTTGTGAAGCAGGGACAGCCTCAGTACTACGAGACACGTGTTGTGAGTTCTAGCGGCCGAAAGATCGAAGTTTCAGTAACCAATGTGCCCATTATTGTAGATAACGAAATGGTGGGTGCCTACGGCATTGTATCCGATATAACGGAGCGTAAGGAGTACACGGAGCGTATTCAGGAGTTAAGCAAGCAGCATGAGTTGATTCTCAATACCGTTACCGAAGGAATCTACGGTCTCGATGCGGATGGCATTACGATGTTCATGAATCCGGCTGCGGCATCCATGTTTGGTTATGACGCTCATGAATTCATTGGTAAAAGTTCACACCCAATTATCCATCACACCCGTGCAGACGGAAGTTATTTTCCAAAAGAAGAATGTCCGATTCATATGACGGTGCTCGATGGACATGCGCGTTCAGTGACGGAGGATGTGTTCTGGCGAAAAGACGGCAGTAGCTTCCTCGTACAGTATCAAGTAACTCCGATTATTGATGAGGGTCAGATTCGTGGTGCGGTAGTTGTCTTTAATGACGTTACCGGTGAACGTGAAATTGTTCGCGCCAAAGAGACAGCCGAGCTGGCTGCACAAGCCAAGTCCGAGTTCCTGTCCCTCGTCAGTCACGAAATCCGGACACCGATGAACGGCATTGTAGGAATGACCGAGCTATTGGTGGGTACAGACTTGTCAGAGGAGCAGCGAGAGTATGCTCAGATCATTCAAGAAAGCGGCGATGCACTGCTGAACATCTTGAATGATATTCTGGACTTCAGCAAGCTGGAGTCTGGTAAAATGGCCCTGGCCTACGAGCCTTTCTCGCTCCGCAAAATGCTGGAGCAGGTCGCGGAGTTGTTCAAGCCGCGAGCGGACGAGAAACATCTGGATATTCGTTTCCGTCTGAATCCAAGTATCCCTGACTATATGGCAGGGGATTCGATGCGAATCCGTCAGATTCTGGTCAACCTTGTTGGCAATGCGCTGAAGTTCACAGATCAGGGAAGCATTGATGTTACCGTCGATATTATCAAGGGAAGCAGACCTGAGGACAGTGTGCTGGATTTTGCCGTGGAGGATACAGGGATAGGGATTCCTGCCGACAAGCTGGATCAACTGTTCCAGTCGTTTTCCCAGCTGCACCCGGTAATCAACCGCAAATATGGCGGAACAGGACTTGGGCTTGTGATCTCCAAGAGACTTGTTGAGATTATGGGCGGCAGTATCAGTGTGGAAAGTACTGAAGGGAAAGGTTCCATTTTCCGGTTTGCGATTCCGACGACCCGTGTTGAAGCATCAGGGGAAAAGTCGGCAAGTGAGTTCCAGCACGACCGTACACGTCAAAGTGACAAGGTGGCCATGCGGATTCTTGTGGCGGAAGATCATCCGGTTAACCGGAAGATTTTGCAGGAATATTTGGAGAAACTGGGTTATCAGGCAGATGTGTGTACCAACGGTGTCGAGGCAATTGACGCCATCTCGCAGAATGCCTATGATATTGTGCTTATGGATATTCACATGCCTGTGATGGACGGGCTCAAAGCCACAAATCTGTTACACCGGCTGATTCCTGAGGATCGGATTCCTCCGATTATTGCCGTAACAGGCAATTCTAAGCGGGAAGACAAAGAGGCTTGTCTGGAGATCGGCATGAGGGATTTCATCAGCAAACCCGTTATGCTAAGCGAGCTGAAGCGTGTCCTCCAGCAATGGGGGCCTGCTGATGAGCCACGAATTGGATCTAACTAATACCAGATGCTTGTATAAATAATTGGATTGAGTCCAACGGATTAAAAAAGATAGGTGTAGCAGAACAACCTTCATTTCCACGATACGGTGAGATGAAGGTTGTTTTTTGTATTCTATTTTGCAAGAAGCTCGGAGTGTAGACCTATTGCTACTCAGAATTTACAGAGGCTTAGGCGATGGTCAGGCGGTTAATATTACCGGACAAAATTTCACAGGAACGCTCGAATTTCTCAACCTCCGCTTGATCGAGATTTAATTCGATAATCTCTTGAATACCGCCCTCCCCAATGATTGCAGGGACTCCTACACAAACATTTTGCTGTCCATATTCGCCATCAAGAATCGCGGATACGGCAATGATTTTATGCTCGTCATTCAGGATGGAGCGAGTAATATGGGCAAGTGCATTCCCGATGCCAAACTGGGTCGACCCCTTGCGAGTGAAAATTTCCCAGCCCGCATCCTTCGTTTTTTTGGCGATATCGTCCAGATCCAGATGTTTGAACCGTTCCTTGTGTTGATCCAAAATGTGCAGAATAGGCTTGCCGCCAATGGTAACATGGGACCAAGCCACAAATTGGGACTCGCCGTGCTCACCGAGTGCATAGCCGTGTACGCTGCGCGGGTCGATGGAGAATACCTCGGAGAGCAGTGTTTTGAGCCGTGAAGAGTCGATCGAAGTTCCCGTCCCGATGACACGCTCACGCGGCAAACCGGACAATTTCCATATCATATACGTAACAATGTCCACGGGGTTGGCAGCGACAACAAAGATGCCGTTAAAACCACTGTTCATGATCGGAACCACGATATCTTTGGCAATGGATTCTGCTTCTTCCAGAACATCCAGTCTGGTCTGCCCAGGCTTCGGATTGGCTCCTGCGGTCAAAATGATGACATCCATACTGCCGCAATCGGCATACGTTCCTGCGTATACTTTCGTTCGGTTGTGTGTAAAATCCATGCAATGGGAAAAATCGAGTGCCTGTGCTACCGCACGGTCATACGTCCGATCGACCATCATAATCTCCCTGCATATCGATTGATTGATCATCGAATATGCACAACTTGAACCTACAAGACCCGCCCCGATGACCGCCACTTTCCCTGATTTGCCTAACACTGCCTTCAGCCTCCGTTTACATTGGATTTATCCGTTACTTGATTATTGTTATGTTAAGTATAGTGCTTTATTTTATGCTGGCATTCAATTCTACGTTACATAAGATAACACATGGAAAAGCTATACAGCAATGATTCTCTCTGTCGCGGGAGCGTATTGGAGTAATGGAGTTAACAAAATTGACATCAATTCGTTTCACCACGAAATTTAGACGGCATTTGCATAACCGGTTTTCGACACGACAGCATTCCTGTAACTTGTCGGATGACGAGGATTTTATACGAAATATGTACCTGACAAAACTTCTTATGAATCCTCAGAAACAGAACTAAACCGTCAAAGGGTTCTGCGAGTAAACTGACGAATACTTACCGACATGCAAGAGAAACTGGATGGGTTACCTTGAGGAAGGTTGTTTGGGAGTTGTTTAAGTTTCATGTTCACAGTCCAATGTTGTGCCAAGAGATAGGTCACCCGATCCGATGACAGTTCGTTGCAGGAGCGCCTAAAGTCGTTATTTTGCAAGCCCAAAAGACTTCATACCGGGAGGGAATTCATGATGATTGAAGAAGTAGGAGCAACGACGGAAACGGCCAAGAGCCTGGGGATAGGTGCCAGTACTCTTCGTAAATATGCGGCAGCACTTGAGGAGCAGGGATATCGTTTCGAACGTTCTGCGAATAAATCCAGATTGTTCAAATCCGATGATATCGAGTGCATTGAACGTCTAATGACTGAGCTTAGAGAGCATAACCTGCCGCTGGCTGATGCAGTGGTTACGGTGCTATCCCCAGCAGAAGGGAAAACAGAGCAGCAGTCTATCCAAGCCATTCGTGAGCAAACAGAGCAAGAGTGTGCTGCAGCCAGTACCGTCTTATCTGGATCTAATAATCCATTACCGCCGCTGGAAGTGGATCAGTACGGGCAATTGAGGTCCTATGAAGGACTCGGCCAGCTTGTAAGTGAGGTCACTTACGGTGCGGTTGAACCTAAGCCGGAAGAGGACGATCGCGTGCAGGTGTTACAGCACCGGGTGGATGAACTGGAACTGACACTCCAGCACCTGGCGGAGACTCATCTTGCGCTCCAGGAACAGATGGAGAAGCAACGTCAGTGGATGAACGAAAAACTGGAGGAAGAACGAGATCGCGAACTCGTGACTAATCTGCGCAGTTATCAGGGCCGCAAACGGAAGTCCAAAATCACTTCGCTTCGCATGTTGTTTGGCCTGATGCCGAAGAAACATAAAGAGGCTTAAATGATTCTGCATTATGGATGACTGTGATTTCACATATACAGCCTGCTATAATTAGCTCCAATACAACATGAAGTCCAGCCGCTGATCAGGCGTTTCTCATGACAGGGTAGAGAAACTTGATCAGACACCAGAAAGCTGGCGTGGGAGGCAACGTGGAGCTGGAGCGTAGCTGGCAAAGATTGCTCGGATTATTTACAGACCGCCCTGGGCGGCAAGGGACGATCATAGGGGATCGTTATGTGATACGGGAGCTTCTAGGTATGGGGAGTTACGGATTGACCTATCTGTGCGTGGATCAGCAGACGGGAGGGGAAGTCGCGTTAAAGGAATCGAAGCCGAGTAAGGGCAGGCTTGCTGCGAGGCTTCTGAGCAGGGAAGCGGATGTGTTACAGCATTTGCTTCATCCGGCGATTCCTAAGCTTCTGGATACCTTTAACGTGCGAAGACGGAATTATATGGTGACAGAGTATGTCCGGGGACAGACGCTGGAACAATTGATCTTCGAAGAAGGTCAGCAATATACAGAGCGTGAATGCGTGGAGCTCGCTTGTCAGCTACTGGCTCCGGTAGCTCATGTACATCAGCAGGGATTCATTCATGGCGACGTGCGAATACCTAACGTCATTGTACGAGAGGGACGCGTACATTTGATTGATTTTGGCCTGGCAAGGCGCTTGGGGGAGCCGTTGTTGCCAGAGTTAAAACGCCGAATGAAAGATGTGCCTGAGCCTGAAGATGAACCGGCTATTCCGGATCAGGATCTGCAGGATATCGGTCATTTTCTACTTTTCATGTTGTACTCCGCCTACAAGCCGGAGAAAGGCAGCATGCCTGCCAGCTGGCAGGAAGAGCTTAAGCTTACGCCTGAACTGCATGAGATGCTGGAGCGGCTCCTCGGGCTTCGTCCGGGTTATGAGGGCGGGGCAGGAGAGCTTCAGCGAGAGATGCAATCTTTGAAGCTATTATTGCTTTAAGATCTAAGTGTGCAAGCGGACGAGGCTTAGCGCGTATTTATAAAAAAACAGGGGTGTTCTGCTGACCGTGAGTACGGTATCGGCGAACATCCCTTTATTATAGTTGGAGTCTGAGAGTCAGGCTCAAGCTAGGTCAAGTCAAAATCAAGCCAAGGTGTTCCGTTCCGGCAAGATCCATTGTTACGTTTAGCTGGAGCTGTGTTTTCTGTTTTTGTAATAACCTGATCCCTGGCGCTGATCCCTGTACTTCATGTCGGATGAGGAATAGCGCTTGTAGCCGCGTTTGCCGGAGGAACTGCTGTATTTTTTATAGGATCGTCTATTGGAGGAACTGTAACGTTTGTGGTGAGATGAGGACTTGGAGTCGATAAGTTTGCCTATGAGCTTCTTAAACATGAGTCGTTCATCCTTTCGTTTTCAGTTATTTTATGCTAATACGTGGCTTATCCAAGACGGGTTTCGTGTTTTTGCGAAAAAAGGTACTCCTCCATTCATAGCTTGGCGTATAATAGGATGTTGGTTAAGTTAAGGGAGTTTTTTATTTTGAGCGTTTCGCGTTACAATAGAAGACAGGATAAGATCATAACGGACAAGGAGTAGTTGGCATGATCACGATAAAGACCAAAGAACAGATTGAATATATGAAAAAAGCGGGCGAAATCCTGGCGGCGTGCCATAGAGAGATCGCAAAACTGATTCGTCCGGGAATCACTACACAGGAAATTGACCAGTTTGCAGAGGCGTTTATGAAGAAAAATGGCGCTGTACCGGAGCAAAAAGGATACAACGGGTATCCTTATGCGACATGCGCGTCGGTTAATGACGTGATCTGTCACGGCTTTCCGGGAAAATATGCGCTGAAAGACGGCGATATCGTTACCATCGACATGGTCGTGAATTTGGATGGCTGGCTGGCGGACTCGGCCTGGTCTTATGCAGTGGGGAATGTAAGTCCGAAGGCGCAGCATCTGCTGGACGTGACGAAAAATTCCCTGTACAAAGGCATTGAGCTCGCGGTTGTTGGCAACCGGATCGGAGACATCTCCAATGCGATTCAGCAGTATGCTGAAGGAGAAGGTCTTGCTGTCGTTCGTGAATTTATTGGGCACGGCATTGGGGAAAAGATGCACGAAGAACCTCAGGTGCCTCACTATGGCCCACCGCATCGTGGCCCACGTCTCAAGGAAGGCATGGTGATCACCATCGAACCGATGTTGAATATCGGAACATTCCGCAGTAAGCTGGATTCAGATGGTTGGACTGCACGTACATTGGATGGAAGCCTGTCCGCCCAGTATGAACATACGATTGCGATTACAGCCGATGGCCCGGTCATTTTGACTGAACAATAAGGTGGTTGCTAGGTAAAGTTAGTTCAGAAAAGCTATAAGGCTGGGTGACTGAGATTCCTAATAAGGATGTTTGAAAAAACGATACTACGCATGGTTTAGAGCAATCATGTGAAGATATTAATATATTTCCGGGCGGCCCACGTTTGTGATCCGCCTGTTTCGGTTTAAACTATTATGAAAGATCAACATAGAGCCAGTGGTAACCTGCGTTACTGCAGATGACAAGGGCTGACCTTGAAGCCACTGGGAATCAGGAGGTTATTTTGATGAGTGTAAACAAACAGATCGTACTGGCGTCCCGTCCTGAAGGGGCTCCTTCCAAAGAGAATTTTGAATTTGTTGAGGCACCGTTACCTGAACCGGAGGCTGGGCAAGTGCTGGTTCGTACATTATATTTGTCGGTTGACCCGTACATGCGGGGGCGAATGAAAGATACGAAATCATATGCAGCGCCGTACGCCTTGAACGAAGTTATTAAGGGGGGCGCAATTGGGCAGGTCGTGGAATCATCCGAGCCGAATTTGCGCAAAGGTGATCTGGTTACGGGGATGTGGGGATGGCAGCAATATGCTGCGGTCAATACGACAGATCTTTCGCTGATTGATTCGGACGAGGCTCCAATTACAGCTTATCTCGGTGCTTTGGGCCTGACAGGTTTGACCGCGTATTTCGGCATGGAGGATATCGGCAAACCCAAAGATGGAGAGACCGTTGTGGTCTCTGGAGCGGCAGGGGCTGTAGGTATGATTGCAGGCCAGATCGGTAAAATTGTAGGGGCTCGTGTGGTAGGGATCGCAGGTTCAGAAGATAAATGCGCTTATCTGAAAGAAAAGCTTGGCTTCGACGTCGTACTCAACTACAAGACAGAGCAAGATATGTCGGCAGCGATTGAAAAGGCTTGTCCAAACGGGGTCGACGTATATTTCGACAATGTCGGCGGCGACATTTCGGATGCGGTGCTGCGTCATATCAACCGGAATGCACGTATTCCGCTGTGCGGGCAGATCTCGTCTTATAATCTGGAGAAGCCGGACATCGGTATGCGCCCACAGACGTTGTTGTTAACGAACACGGCGCTGATGAAGGGTTTCCTGCTGGGCGACTACACGAAGTCTTTCAAGGAAGGCCGTGCCAAGTTGGCAAAATGGATCAAGGAAGGCAAGCTGCAATATGAAGAGAATATTGTGGAAGGTTTCGAACGGACGCCGGAAGCGTTTATGGGTCTTTTCTCGGGAGATAATCTGGGCAAACAGCTGGTGAAGGTTGCCGACCCTGAATAGATGGAGTGGAGTTAGATCATTTGAGTTGAAGGATGAATTAATCCCTCCATTCCAACGATCAAAAACGATTTCCGCATGACAGTTCTGATCAAGTCGTTGCAGCCTGCGATTCTCCTATTCTGATGTCGAAAGACAAAAGCATGAATAGGGTTATAAGAGCAAAGGCTGGAACAAAAGCAAAAGTGAAACCAAAGGCGCTAAACAAAGGCTGGAACAAACTATAACAATAGTAGAGCAAAAGCAAAAGTAGAGCAAAAGCAGAACAATTGTAGAGAAAAAGTAGAGCAAAAGCAAAAGACACGTTCTTGGCACCTTTTAATGGTGTGTTGAACGTGTCTTTTTAAAATGATGTTGATGTGATCGAGATGATTGATAGATGCTCAATGCCTTGATTGTTAAATTGTTAAATTCTAATTGCTTTAGACCTAAAAAAATCAGGGTAGTGCCGGGGGATTTTAGCTACCGTTTAGTTCTGAACAGCGAGCACTTCCTTGTAGTGTTTGTACATATATACACGCCAACGCACAATCATACCGAACGCCAGTAGGAAGAACAGGCCGCCTGTTTGCGGAATGCTGACATATCGCTGGATAACTTCATGCAGAATCAGGCGTACAGCCAGAAGTCCTAGTAAAATGAAGGCAAAGCTGCGGGAACGTGTGGCAAAAATCTCTTCTCCTACGCGTTCAAACTTGGTGCTGCGAATGAGAGGATACGAGAAAATAAACCAGCCGACCAGCAGAGCGATGAATGCCCACAACCATGGAACATGGGTCTCCGGAACAACAAACATAAAAAAGCCTGTACTCATGCCGAGCGGCGGAATAATAATTTTACGGATGGTGACCGGCCGGTGGCTGGCTTTCATACGAATGAAGATGGCAAGTAAGGCCATGACAAGCATGCCAACAGTCGCCCCGATTTGAAGATAGTACGGAGAGATTTGAGCCACGTAAACGCCCTCTTTCTACAATGATATGTAATCCGCTAAATCGGATAAGATACAAATTGACCTGATTTTTCAGTTCCTATTATAGCACAAACGCAGCGGTTCGATAGAAGGCATATATTTTAAAACCGAAGTCGATGATGATCGTTTACATTTGGAAAATATGTAGGGAGTGTCTGGAAAATCTGAAGAAAGCAGATTTTGCCGAATTTTCGTTTCGTGCAAGGGAGTTTCCCGCAGGCGTGCCGGGTCACGTCAAGGGAAAGTGACTTAGCAGGGGGCGAAAAGGGGAATGTGCACTTCAGTAGGTTTCAAGACACGCTCTAGTATTGTTCCCGCTGAGTTATCGTTTATTCGAATAAGAGGAAATGGACCGGCTGTACTAACAGATGTAGATGTACTAACGGCCGCATTAAGAAGGCATTACTGGAACAGATGTACAGGCGTGGGGTGGTGTATCTAAACTCATTAACCTCCTGCTCGTGTTCCTGCGCACAAGCTCTATAGGCTAACGATCACCAGGAAGCTTATTTGCCGCATTTTCGGCTCATTTTAAATCTAACGATCAGGAGAAACCTTATTTTGTGAATTTTCGGTCTTTATCACGATTTCTAGCCCGATTTTGAGAGAATAGCGTCTCTGGTGATCGTTAGAATTTTAAAAGGCTGTTTATCGAGCATATAAGGTCTGTGGTGATCGTTAGAATTATAATTGAACGTATGAAGCCTCAACTTTGTCGAGGGGGATTATAGTAGAATGGTCAGATTCAACGGATCAGGCGGCAGAGGTTAGCTTAGTTGTAGGCATGGTTGCCATGAAGTGTGGCACCGCTTGTGCTAGGAGCTACAAGCGGTGCGGGAAATTTTAACGTTACGAAAAGCTTGTTCGTTTGATTGGACGGGCTTCGGTTATTGGGTGTAGCAGGTTTCGGATCCTCTGTCCTTGTTTGGTTACTTGCTCGTGTCCCAACTGTTCTTTTTTGCTTGGATACTTAGGCTGGTCTCGGCGTGTTCCCTCACCGCATGTACATAAGACTGATCACGCTGAGTTCACTCTTGCCATAAAGTGTGGCACCGCTTGTGCTAGGAGCTACAAGCGGTGCGGAAACTTCGTTCGTTTGGTACACAGACTTCGGTTACTTGGTATAGCTCAGTTCCTGAGAGTGTTTTCCTTCGTTTGGTTACTTGGTATAGCTCAGTTCCCGAGAGTATCTGCCTTTTTTCGGTTGCTTTCGAGTGTAGCGGTTGTTTTCTCTTGTTTGATTACCTAGCGTTAGTGTTCTCCAGAAACGTTTACCTCCTGTGCATAGGAACGATAATCTAAACATGCGGGAGTATGCCCCGACAGAGTGAGCTTTGCCCTTGTTTATACGTCTTCGGACAGGTGGCGCAGCCCGTGGAGAAAGGCGGACACGGTCAGACGCAGGCTATCGTCCGGACTGAAATCGATGCCGAAGCCGCCTTGTGCCTCAATGGAGGCAAAACCATGGCAGAGGCTGCGCAACCCCCGAACAGCATGCAATGCTTGTGCTTCGGTGAGGGGATATGGCTGGAAGGTATGCAGCAGCATGTTCAGCAGATCTGTTTTGCATGCCACGAGCTGTGGTTCATTCAGGTCGGGTGCATGGTATGAGGCTTCGTAGAGCCCGGGATGCTGGCGAACGAAGCCTATATAAGCAGCGGCGATGGCCTGAATGGCCTCGTCGCCTGTGCGGTCCGCCGTAGCCGCGTTTACGGCGAGGGCAAGCTGTTGCACTGACATCAGCGCTAATTCCTGGCGAAGCCCGGGAAGCCCGCTGATGTGGTTATAGAGCGACGGCGAGCGCACATCCAGCCGCTTCGCTAGAGCGGCAAGGGTCAGCGCCTCAAAGCCGTCGCTGTCCACGATCTGGGCCGCGGCGCCTAGCAGCGCGCCACGATCCAGACCTTGCCGGGGGCTCATTGCTGCACCCCGGCTGGTTGCAGTCGCTGCTGAGCATCAGCGACTGCCGCGCGCATGGCCGCCGCGGGCTGGCGAAGCATCCGTCCGTGGCCAACGGCCAGCACGGACGGTTCCAGCTCCGCCAGGCGCTTCGCGCTGGCTAGTGCCGCTTCGCGACTCCACGTGGCCAGCGCAGGGAACGGGAAGAGCGGGCGAACGCGGCCGGACACGGCGAGGCCTCCGCGCACCTGATACGCATCGCCGACGATCAATACTCGGCTGCGTTTATCCATGAAGGCCATATGCCCAGGCGTATGGCCTGGAGAAGCAATGGCGACCAGCGAACCGATCTGGTCGCCATCTTCGAGCAGGCGATCCGGCTGCGTACGGACGCCTTTGGGCACACTGCCGCGTACCGGGGTCTGCGGCTCGTGCGGCAACAGCGTTGTGTCCCCGGTTAACAGCTTGGCATCTCGGCTAGAGATGCATACCTCGGCATCGGGGAGCGCATCCTTGAGACCATCAAGCGCCCCAACGTGATCCGCATGGGCATGGGTCAGGATGATGGTGGTGATGGGTTTCCCCAAGGAAGCGGCTGTCTCCAGAATACCTTTGAGACTAAATGGCATGCCTGCATCAATCAGAGTCAAGCCTTGTTCCTCTTCAACAAGATAGACATTTACAGGAAAGAGACGGGGAAGAAATGAGACTTGGTGAACATCGAATTCACGGACAATACGCATCGGAAAACCTCCAAAAACTAATGATGTTAGTAATATAACTAATGAGATTAGTTTTAGCAATAGTCTTTGTAAAAATAACCTGATGACTCCCTATTCGGAATAAAATAAAACTTTACAAAAAAAGCGTTTTCAAAATGGGGATTACCGATTATAATAATCACGTAAGCCCTTTCATATGTCTATCTTATTGGAGCCCTTCGCGAAGCGAAAGGCTCACTTTTTTATGCATAGAACATATTCAAATATCAGATTTTGATTCAGCTTTCAGCGGAACATCGAGAGAGTGTAAGTATTGATATAACAAGGAAATCGGCTCTTTGATTACGATCAAAGCAAAAGTTGACAAACATAACTGTTATTCATATAATGACAGTTATACTTACCTTGGATTGAAGTTCATCGGTGCTATATGCCGGGAAGGGAGTAAGTTATGAACAGCGAATTTACCATTGCGGTGCATTGTCTTGTTTTTCTATCCATGAGAAACGAGTGTATGGCCAACAGTGAAGACCTGTCCCAAAGTGTGGGTACACACCCGGCCAGAGTCCGCAAGGTTCTGAGTGTTCTGCGTAAACATGGTTACCTGACGACGAAGGAAGGTGCTCATGGCGGTTACTTGCTTAGCCGTCCGAGTGAAGAGATTAAGCTGGGAGAAGTATACAGGCTTGTCGCTGGAGGTTCACTGGGGCCAAGCTGGTGTTCAGGTGAATCGGGTTCACCGTGTAAAGTTTCCTCTAATATGCAGGGTGTGATGGGAGCTATATACGATGGAGGAGAAGAGGCGCTAAGTGCTTATTTCGATCGCATATCCATTCATGATGTGCAGCAAAGCATTGAGCGTGGAGAAGGCCCGTTTCCGATAGAAGGTTTATCTGCCAAAGAGAAGTCCTGATTGGTATTGTGAATGTTATGCACGAAGTGCAACATGATCTGGCTTAGCCAGGCGTGGGGGAGAAGTGTAAACAGGCGTATGCTCCGGTGTGAAGTGGTTTGAAAGTTGAGGTAATTCCGGGCATAACGTGAACACAGATGGGGAGCGTTCGTCTGCGCTGATGTTATTTTCGGAAGGCCTGTGCTTGGGGCGGAATGGCTTTCAAGGCGTGCTTTGCGAACGTAAAAATATAATATTCCAAACAGAACTAAGGAGTGGAACACATGTCCGTTACTGAAAAAAATGAAACACTGAGCGTCATCAGCGAACGCCACGCGGTTAAAAAGTATGAAAAAGGTTTTGTATTGCCAGAGGCAGACCTGAACGCAATCTTGACTGCAGCTTCCGAAGCGCCGTCTTCCTGGAACCTTCAACACTGGAGATTCCTCGTGATTGAATCCGAAGCAGACAAAGCAAAATTGTTGCCTATCGCCTACGGACAAACACAAGTAGTGGACAGCTCCGTTACAATTGCCGTTCTTGGTGATCTGGAAGCGAACCGCAATACATTCATCTACGATCAAGCGGTTGAAGCTGGCGCACTGCCTGCTGAAGTTCGTGACGCGTTGGTGGGTCAGATTAACGGTGCTTACCAAAGCCCGCAAATCGCTCGTGATGAAGCGATCCGCAATGCTTCCTTTGCTTCCCAAAACATTATGCTGGCAGCACGTTCCCTGGGTTACGACACTTGCCCAATGGGCGGATACAACCCGCAACAATTGATCGAAGCGTTTAACATTCCTGCACGCTTTGTACCAACATTGCTGATCACTGTAGGTAAAGCTGCTGAGCCAGCTCGTCCATCAGGTCGCTTCCCATTGTCCGAAGTGGTTGTAAAAGGTTCTTTCTAAGCCATCAAAACATGGATTATAAGCAGTGATATTCTAAGCGAGTACGACCCTTTTATGGAGGGGTCTTGCTCGCTTTTTTGCTATTTAATAATTCAGGCTGCGTTATCATGGGCCGATAAAAGGTTTACAATACCCCATTGCCAACTGACCCAAGCCACATCAAGACTGAATATTAAAAACCCGCACCCTCCCTAGGGAAGAAAGGTGCGGGTTTTCGCGATGTTACACTTTTGCCCAAAGAACAGCTCTACTTCTCCGGTGTCTCCGGGATTTGCGGTGTAAAGAAGGATTCCATGTGCTCCAGGGCATTGTACATCATCACAGCAGCCTCAGCGCGAGTTACTGCTTGTTTCGGATTAAACTGTCCATTCGCATCCAATGTGCTGATTTTCAGCACCAAGGAACGCTGTACCGCACCTTGGTACTCTGGTGTAAGTTCATTCTCGTCCGCGATGTCTACCGGCTGGATTTTGATCATAGGCAGACCACCTTTTGCCTCGATAGCTTGCATCAGGAACAGGGTGTACTGTTCACGGGTAAGCGGTTTGGACGGATCGATATTTTGTGGCAACTTGATGCTGTTGTACTGCGCACGGATGAAAGCATCGCTGTACCAGACGCCATCTTTTACAGCAGAGAAATAATCACTCGGCACAGGCATTTTGATAAAACGAATGGCGTTCAGGTTTAAATCCAGTCCGTCCACAATCAGTTGAACACCCTGTGCTGTATTCAGCTGTTCTTCTGGTTTGAACAAGTTGTCACTAACCCCCTTGATCAATCCCTCTTGATGCAGAGATTCAATTTTGTCCGCGCCTGGAACGCCTTGAATATCCATAAATTTAGACGGTGCAGCATGGAGTGGGCCTGCACTTAATGAGAGTGTAAGCAGAGCTCCTGCGGTGAGAGCAGCAATCATATTTTTCTTCATTTCGGTGTCGCCTCGCTTTTCCGGGGAGTTCATATCCCTTTGTTTTAAAGTGATTTGCCCCTATAGACGACCCTTTTGTCCAAAAGGTTGCTTCAACATATCATTAATCTCCATGTAACCGGAGAAGCCGAGGCTTCCAGTAGCAGAGATTCAGGTAACATGATTAATTTTGCTGCCGGAATCTATCTGATTACGTAACTGGGGTGCTCTGTGTATGGGTCTCATCGTTCATAATTATGGTGAGAGCAGCAAGAGGAGTAAAAGTTGCAGATTTTCGGTAAAAAACGGAAAAAACGTTTGACAGTCCTATAGACTGCCTTTATTATACGTATATAACTCACTAAACAGGTAGGAATAATAAAAATGACTGATTGTTTTGCGGAATTGGTCATGACAGACACATGAATGCAATCACGTGAACAGCATAACGTTCTCACCGTATAGACGGAGGAACACCGCAGTGCATTTTACCGATGAAGCATACACGACTTTAGGGGTCGGTATGACTTGATGAAGGGAAGAGTGCACAGGGGGTTCCTCCGTCTTTTTGTTCTTTTCGGATGCGTATCGCTGTTCTGCCGACCTGGAGTTGATCATGCAAGTTTATATCGGGGGGAGTGTAAGATGATGAAAAAGAGAGTTCACAAAGGAATTCTGATTGGGCTGGCATTGGTGTTAACGGGGGTGCTGGCAGCTTGCGGATCAAATAACGACGGGTCAAGTGCAGCGGGCGCAGCAACAGGAACGGGGACAGACGGGAATAAGGAAAGCAGCAAATCAGTTGAACTGCTCAATGTCTCCTATGACCCGACAAGGGAACTTTATGAGGAATATAACAAAGCATTCGCCGCCCATTGGCTGAAAGAGAAAGGCCAGGAAGTGACTATCAAACAATCTCATGGAGGTTCGGGTAAACAGAGCCGTTCTGTCATTGACGGACTGGATGCAGATGTGGTGACGTTGGCACTGGGCTATGATATCGATGCGATTGAAGATAAAGGTCTGATTAACGCAGGCTGGCAGGAAAAATACGAGCACAACAGTTCTCCGTACACGTCCACGATTGTATTTCTGGTGCGCAAAGGCAATCCGAAAGGCATCAAGGACTGGGATGATCTGATCAAGGGAGATACACAGGTTATTACTCCGAATCCGAAAACTTCAGGGGGAGCACGGTGGAACTATTTAGCGGCCTGGGGTTACGCGCTGAAGCATAACAACAACGACGAAGAGAAGGCAAAGCAGTTCGTAGCAGAGTTGTTCAAACATGCCCCTGTACTTGACTCGGGTGCTCGTGGAGCGACAACGACATTTGTGGAACGCGGCATTGGCGATGTATTGCTGGCTTGGGAGAATGAGGCATTCCTTTCCGTCAAAGAGTTAGGGCCAGACAAATTTGACATCGTCGTGCCTTCTATCAGCATTTTGGCTGAACCTCCTGTAGCGATCGTGGATAAAAATGCGGATAAAAAAGGCACTCGCGACGTGGCAGATGCGTATCTCAAATATCTTTATAGCGAAGAAGGCCAGACGATTGCTGCCGAAAACTACTACCGACCTACGCTGGATAGCGTAAAGGAGAAATTCAAGGATCAGTTTCCGAAGCTTGAGCTGTTCACGTTAAAAGATGTCTTTGGTACTTGGCGGGATACCCAGGCCAAACATTTCAAAGATGGCGGCATTTTCGACCAGATCTACGTGCCGGGCAACTGAGAATAAAAGGATGATAGCATCAAAAGCGAGCAAAAGAAACCAATCAAGGCAAACCAATCAATCAAAGCAAAAAACCAAAGTAAACATATCGGGCTGTACGCGGCCAACCAGCCTGACCGGCTGACGGCGGAGAGGATGAATAGGCATGAGTAAGGGAATCGCGATCCGGGCAAGGCGAACATTGCCGGGATTCGGGTTAACGATGGGTTACAGCGTGTTATATCTGAGTCTGGTAGTGCTGATTCCGCTGACGGCACTGTTATTCAACTCCACGGGATTGACCTGGGCAACGATGGTCGAGGTGGCTACCAATCCAAGGGTGCTGGCTTCGTTCCGGGTCAGTTTCCTTACAGCAGGTGCAGCGGCTTTGATCGATCTGTTCCTGGGCCTGCTTTTGGCCTGGGTGCTGGTCCGGTATGAATTTCCCGGCAAACGATTGTTCGACGCCGTCATTGATCTTCCTTTTGCGCTGCCCACAGCCGTAGCCGGGGTGGCTCTGACAGCGATCTATGCCGGGAATGGATGGATCGGACAATTTGTAGAGCCGCTCGGCATCAAGCTGGCATATTCTCAGGTCGGGATTACACTTGCACTTATGTTTATCGGCATCCCTTTTGTCGTACGTACCGTACAGCCGGTGCTGGAGGAGCTGGAGGCTGAGGTGGAAGAAGCAGCAGCGACGCTGGGTGCAGGGCGATGGCGGATATTCCGTACCATTTTGCTGCCGGATCTAATTCCACCGCTGCTGACGGGTTTCGCGTTAGCTTTTGCGAGAGGTATTGGTGAGTATGGTTCGGTTGTATTTATTTCGGGCAATATGCCGATGAAAACAGAAATCGCGCCGCTGCTCATAATGGCGAAGCTGGAACAGTTTGATTATGCAGGAGCTACAGCCGTAGCCTTGCTGCTCTTATTGATCTCGTTTGTCCTGCTGCTGATCATTAATTCCCTGCAACGCTGGAGTCGTAAGGCAGGAAGGGTGTGATTCAGCGGCATGTAATGCCACAAGATCAGTCGCTAACTACTCATTTTAACTTCACATTCTGTCTGTGCGGCTTGCCCATTCGTGGTGGCCCGGGCGGAATACACAGCCACTCTGTGGCACACTCACCCAAACCGAAGGAGGTGTATCTATGGCGGGTTCTGTCCCCCTTAGTTCTGTTCCACCTGTAAAAACCGGCCGCAGTACGAATCGTGCCACAACAGAAGCCCCTTGGGTAAAATGGCTACTGATCGGACTTGCGAGTCTCGTCCTGATCTGGCTGCTGATCCTGCCGCTGGCCATCGTGCTGATGGAAGCGTTGAAGCAAGGCTGGGGGGTCTACATCGCTGCGCTGACGGAACCGGATGCCTGGTCTGCACTGAAGCTGACACTGCTGGTTGCCGCAATAACCGTTCCGCTAAATACGATCTTTGGCGTGGCGGCGGCTTGGGTCATCACTAAGTTCCAATTCAAAGGTAAAGGACTGCTCATCACACTGATTGATCTTCCCTTTTCCATCTCGCCTGTCGTTGGCGGTTTGATCTTTGTTTTGGTGTTTGGCTCAAACGGATGGTTTGGCCCGTGGCTGGCCGAGCATGATATCAAAATCATTTTTGCACTGCCGGGAATTGTGATAGCGACGTTATTTATTACCTTTCCTTTTGTGGCGAGAGAACTGATTCCGCTGATGGAAGATCAAGGCACCCGGGAAGAAGAAGCGGCTGTAACGCTTGGGGCCTCCGGTTGGCGTATCTTCTGGAGTGTAACATTGCCTAATATTAAATGGGGCCTCTTGTACGGTATCATTCTCTGTAATGCACGTGCTATGGGTGAGTTCGGAGCAGTGTCTGTGGTGTCAGGGCACATTCGCGGAGAAACGAATACCCTGCCACTGCACGTCGAGATTTTGTATAACGAATATCAGTTTTCGGCTTCTTTTGCGGTGGCTTCACTACTACTGATTCTGGCCTTGGCTACGTTGCTAATCAAGAGCTGGCTTGGGCATAAAGCTGTTTTGGAAAAGGCATAGCGTGAATCGAAAGCATAAGAAAACAAACTCCAGAAGAAACCCGCTGTTGGGGACTAAAATATCAATTGACAGCTGCTGGAAGCCCTGATATTGTATAAACCAAGTATATAGGTTGGATAAGAATGAATTATAATTAAAAGGATGAAATACAGCTTCGCACAGGATTATAACGGGTGGTAACCCGAGAAGAGGAGGCGGCTCAAGTGGCTAAGCCGTTAAAAGTGGATGAGGTATGGTTAAACCGAATTGCCGGGCAGCTGGATGACATGGAGTTTGGTTCATTGCATATCGTGGTGCATGAGGGACAGATTGTACAGATGGAGCGAACCGAGCGCAAACGTTTTGAAAATACCCCCTCAGGCAGTGCCTCCAAATCCGGCAATACCGCTAGAAGCAGCTCTGCCCGTTCCGTTCGTGGATCAAACGCGAGTGCCAAGGGATAGTTCAGTTTTATCTCTGTCTTATATGGCTACTTCTAAAAATAAACAGGCTGTCCCTTTCGTCATGATGACTTAGGGACAGCCGTTTTTGTATGCGTCCGGGTATTAGCAGAAAAAATGTTGTAACTCTGAAGTGTGGAAATTTTGGCAATTGCCTTTAAACTTGTTATTTATCAGATGCCGAACCCGATCTGCGGGGTGTAACAGGGGAAGGGATATCCTCTTCACTAGGCTCATTTACCGGCATAGCCATATTGCTGGCGTCCTTATCCACTTCAGTGTGCCCGGCGTAGGGACGTTCGCTTCGGGAACGTGATCCGGTGATTCTGAAGCCTGAAGCAAACAGGATGAGTTGCAAGGCAAGCGCATATGGAGCTGCTGCCAGCCCGATCAGGTGAAGCAGAGAGCACAGTGCAATCAGGAGTGCAAGCCATTTGACCAACGTTCCTGAAGTGCCACGCTTTGGACTGGCCCATAGCAAATAACCATAAAGTATCGTAAGCATAAGGGAAATGGCCTGAATCCAAGGCAACAGGCTGTTCCAGGTATTTATAGATGTACCTGCGATCCGCTGAGTGTAGAACAGATTTCCGATCAAAATGGCGGTGGCTGCGAGTGCAACAGGTTCAGCAGCGGGTCGAATAATTGTCCAGATGGCACGGCCCCAGTGTACGGAATGCGTATTATGACTGAGTTCGTCCGATAGTGCGGTGCATTCCCTTTCGAGTGCTTTATGCATCAGGGCGAGTCTGGCTGAATCCTCATTTTTAACACAGTCACGAATCTGATCCTGAAGCTGCGGGGAGAGACATGAGGCCGCTTTGCAGGTGTGCATTGCTTTTAACAGTTCGTGATGTTCGTGTTCATTTGTTGCATATTTTCGTTGTTCCTCGGTGCTGAGTTGTCCCAAAAGTCTCGTACTTATGTATAGTGTATCTCGTATCTTTTGCATACGCCTTTCATGGCTGCGACGAATTTCTGTGGCGGACCACAGATAAACGGCCAGAAGCAAGGCAATCACACCCAGTAGTATGAACGCAGCATCGGGATGTGATGACAGGTTATCCAACCAACGTTGAAACACAATAGTTCCTCCTTTACAGCCAACTTGACGTATCTAAACACGCTTTTACGCAAGCCTTCTCTCACTATTACACAGGAAGTAGATGAATTCAAGCAGTTGAATCATTAGATCAAGAAGAAATAAGGAGGGGATTTTTTGAGGGTATACGCACTAAGACATAAAGATAGTTGTATGGAAATAAATTATATTGATCGGCAACATGAACTGGGTTCAGATTTTAAAGGGGTTATAAAAGGTGGGATCTGGACTCCAACTGTAGTGAAAACATCGTGTAAAAAAAGATATAGTGACTTTCCTAGATTGTTACCAGGGGTACCCATTATGAAAGAAAACGTTAGAACGGTACTCGAACCTCGTATTTTCCGTCAGGCAGAATTTCTCCCTTTAATGCATGAAGAACTAAAGCTATACGTAGTAAATGTTATTAATGTACTGGATTGTGTAGATTGGAATCGCTCAGATATCAGGACATATAGTGATGGTTCTTGGGCTGACTTTAACAAACTGGTGTTTGATTTTTCTAAAATTCCGGTGGATACATATATGTTTAAAATAAAAGAGACCGCCACCGTAGAAGTGTTCGTTACCGATCTATTCAAACAAGTGGTGGAAGAACATAAATTCAAAGGTTTGAATTTCAACGTAGTATATGACTCCAAATTTACCCAAGAGAAGGAAGCGGAGCAGCAGCGATTGTATGATGCTGCACTTGAATTGATCGAACAAAACAAAGGAAAAGAGTATGCCTATGAGGATGCCCGTGAACTTGTGGATCAGGGAAAAACGATGATCAGCGGGCGATGGAAAATGAAGCTGGATGATCAAAGGCAATTATGGCTGGGTGAGTTGCTGAAAGATTTGTCTTATCAGTGGATAATGCCAATGTATATTCCACCAGTCTTGTTATTGGAATCCTGGCATGAGGCCAATCTTCTGGAACAATAAGCACGTGAAATTAACCTATTACTATGCCCCTACCCTATAGAAATGTTAGAAAGAAGATGAGGATACTGAAAGTCTACAAACTGAGTGGCCATCAGAATAGTATGGATATAAATTTAGAAAATTCAGAGCACCTGCTTAATTCTGATTTTAATGGTAGCCCGTTAAAAGAGCTTTGGGAGCCAGTTAAGGTAGTCACGTTAAAAAAAAGAGTTTATCATGACTTCCCGGATTTTACGCTAGGAAAACTCATTGTGACAGGTGAAGTAAGAGATGCATTGGTTTCTTTGTTACAGTCACATGTAGAGTTTCTTGAATTGCTACATGACAGCTTGGATCTATACGCTGTTAATGTGGTCACTATCCTTGATTGTGTGGATTGGAAACGTTCAGATGTGATGTATAGTTTTAAGGGGCGTTTCTCCAGATTCAATACAATATTCTTCGACGTATCTAAAATACCACCTGGGACGGTGATTTTTAAGGTGAAGGAGACAGCATCTCACCAAATCTATGTAACAGAAGAATTTAAAGAGGTAGTGGAGCAGCACAAGTTTAAAGGGCTTGATTTTACGCTGGTGTTTGACTCCGAATTTACTCAAGAGAAGGAAGCGGAGCAACAACGATTGTATGAGCAAACACTTGAATCGATCGAACAAAACAAAGGAAAAGAGTATACCTATGAAGATGCCCGTGAACTTGTGGATCAGGGGAAAACGATGATCAGCGGGCGATGGAAAATGAAGTTGGATGATCAGGGGAGGTTATGGCTGGGTGAGTTGCTGAAAGATTTGTCCTATCAATGGATGATGCCAATGTATATTCCACCAGTCTTGTTATTGGAATCCTGGCATGAGTCTGATCTTCTGGAACAATGAACATGTGAAATTAACCTACTTCTATGCTCCTGCCCTATAGAATTGAGTGTGTGCGTAAGGGTTACTAGAAGGAAGATTAGAATTGGGGCTTAGGTAATTTATTAGCGAGGTGGACAATATAAAAGTTTATGCATTTAAAAATAATCCAAAATCGAAATTATTAGCAGCAGTGGATAATGATGATCACCCAATTAATAGTGATTTTCATGGTGAATCTAAGTTAACGGAATGGACCAGTATAAATTTAGAAACTCTCTACAAAAGAACGTATATTGATTTTCCTGATTATGTTATTGGTAAGCCTGTAATCTCAAAAAGAGTGAAAGAGGCGATGGACAAAGATCGATTATTAGAAGGTGAAGTGGAGTTTCTACCTTTAACAAATGATAATGAAGAATTGTTTATGCTCAATGTCGTTAATGTTTTGGATTGTGTTGATTATAACCGTTCTGAGATTGGGAGATTTAAAGACGGATCATGGGCCCGTTTTAACAAGCTTGTATTTGATCCTTCAAAAATACCCCATGGAACGTGTATGTTTAAGATTAAAGAAACTCCAGGTGTACAGGTTTTTGTTACTGAAAAGTTTAAACAATGGGTTGAGGAACATAAATTCAAAGGGCTTAACTTTTCTCAAGTGTATGACTCTGACTTTACAGAGGAAATGGAAGCGGAGCAACAACGATTGTATGAGCAAACACTCGAATCGATCGAACAAAACAAAGGAAAAGAGTTTGCCTATGAGGATGCCCGTGAACTTGTAGATCAGGGGAAAACGATGATTAGCGGGCGATGGAAAATGAAGTTGGATGATCAAGGGCAATTTTGGCTGGGTGAGTTGCTGAAAGATTTGTCTTATCAATGGATGATGCCAATGTATATTCCACCAGTCTTGTTATTGGAATCCTGGCATGAGGCCAAGTCATCAGAAAAAATGTCATAGGTTATGGAGGAATTAAAAGCTAAGATGTAGAGTTTATTCTGGTTATAGAGTTTCTAACAGGAGAGGGGAGTAACAGATGAACGAGGTGAACATTGAACATGCACCGCCGGCTGCAGTTGAATATTTGGCACTGCGGCAGATTGCGGGGCTGAGTCCGATGAGCCGGGAGGGGGCTGAGATAGGGCTGCCTCGCAGTTTATTTGCGGTGTGTTTGCGAGAAGCCGATGTTCTCATCGGGATGGGACGTGTCATTGGGGATGGTGGTTGTTTTTTTCAAGTGGTCGATATTGCAGTGCATCCTGATCTTCAGGGGAAGGGGTATGGAAAACTGATCATGATCGAAATTATGAACTATTTGCGTGAAGCTGTGCCTGCGCGGGGGTTGGTCAGTCTACTGGCTGATGTTCCTGCGGATCGCCTGTATGCTCAATTTGGCTTTGAATATACAAGCCCGAAATCGGAAGGCATGTGGTGGAGGCAGGGGGAATAAAGTATAAACCGGAAACCGCCAATACAGCAGGTTCAACAAAAATAGTTACCGCAAACCTTTGGGAAACCAAAGGTTTTTTGCTTTACAACCATATTTTTACATGATAATGTAAAATAAATACAATTTACGATTTACAAATTACAGATTATAAAATATGGAGGGAAAATGTTGAACAAAAATCAAAAAATACAGTTCAATCAAATGGTTGAGCGATCGATGGAACAGGCTGCTAAAAATCTTTCCGGTACCAAGGGGGTAGTTTCCGTTCGATTAAGTCAGGATGAGATTGATGTAATCGACCAAATGGTATTTCTGGAACTCGCCAAAAATCGCTCGGATGCGACTGCAATGCTGATTCGGGAAGGAATTCGCACGCACCAGACGCTGTTTCACGAGTTGCAGGAATACACCGCAGAACTGGAACAAGTCAAAGCCAAAATGCAGCGCAGAATACAAGATTCGGGTCTGGTTGCTCAATTAAAACAAGCGGATGAGCATGAAGAAATTCCGATTGGAGGCGATGGGAATGAACCAGAAAACAACGAATAAGACTGGCGAAGCCGGCTACCTTGCCGTGTTACGAATACCTTCCTTTACAGTGTTACTGGTAGGCAGGCTTGTCTCAGGTGCAGGTCAGATTTTATTTTCCATGGCCACGATGTGGTATATCTTGCAGCTAACTGAATCCGCACTTGCTGCGGCATTAATTCCGATGCTTCCCTATTTGATCTATGCTTTCCTGGGTATTCCACTTGCCACGATTAGTGACCGCCTGCCGAAGAAAAAGTTACTGATCTGGACCGATATATGGAGAGCAGTTATTGCTTGTATCCTGGCGATGTTATTTTTGACGGATAGCATGCTTCCGTGGCATATCTATGCGGCCAATCTGCTCATTGCGATTCTCGGTTTCATGTTCAACCCTGCCACTCAGACGGTCATTCCGGCAATTCTGCCCAAACCGGCAGAGCAACTCGCTCCTGCCAATGCCCTATTAAACTCTTCCTCCAAAACGATAGAACTGCTCGGTTATGCCTTAGGGGGAATTTTAATTGCCTTCATCTCCGTACAGTCCATCCTGTTCATCTATGCGATCACTTTTCTGTTATCCGCACTTGCGATTGCCTTTATTCGTATCCCTGTGACCAAAGTGGTCAAACAAAAAGGATTTTCAGGTTTTGTCAGAGATAGCATGCAAGGCATCACCTTTTTATTTTCAAACAAAGTTTTGGCTTGCTGTATTATCTTTGGTGCCATTATCAATTTTGCAGGAGCCCCGCTACATATCTTCACCCCGATTTTTGCCAATATGGTGCTTGAAGCCGGACCACAAGGATACGGGTTGCTTCAATCTGCTTTTGCCGCTGGCAGTATCGTTGGTTCTTTGCTCAGTGGAAAATATGCCAAACGTCTGTCGCTGGCCCATTGGTTCCTAATCAGTTATCTGATCTCGGGCGCAAGCTTGCTGTTGATGCCGATGTATCCTAACTTGTACTTTGCCATTGCCTGTTCTTTCTTGTTAATGCTAGGGCTTGCTCTTGTAAATGTACCGTTAGTCACTTCCATTCTGCTATCCACACCGGAAGAAAAAAGAGGACGTGTTATGAATAGTATGGGAGTGCTTATGAGCGGGGTGAGCAATCCGCTCGGTTTGTTACTCGGAGGATGGTTAATTGAAGCCTACAGTCCATCCTGGGTGTACATGGGAATCGGCATATTTGTTATTTTTATGGGCACGGCGAGCCTGTTTGTCAGACCTTTTCGAGAAGATCGAGCAGGACACACCTCACACAGGAAATCGTCCGTTTCGGCTGGTGTTTGATGTTAGATTACTCCTTTTTTTGAGGAAAAAGCAAAGGTTATGACAGGTATTACAACTATATATGGATTTAATAAATAATTTATGTAAAAAAATTCAATTAAAAAGAAGGAATTTAAAATTTTATGTAGAATTTGGTTTATAAGAGGGGGAGACAAATGGGAGGTAATTTATCATGGAAAACAAGGAAATTTTATCTGTACAGGATTTGATGGCTCTGGAGGTTGAAGAGGATAACAACATGTTCGAGGAAACTAGCTTGTGTACAGTGTGCAGCTGGACAAGCTCACAAACGATCGTTGTAGAGTCTTAGAACTCTTCATCGTCTCGAACCACTGAATGATTCGTAAGATAAGTCTTTGATTTCGTATTACTAAACTAAAATAATTGTACCTCCCCCTCTTACTCTACTTCTAAAAAGGAGTGATTCTCATTGAAATCAGCAAGCCTGACTGAAAAGAAGGACTCCTATGAGAACGCTTTGCAACATATAATCCGGGATCTACCCGAATCCATCCAATGGTCGAATGACGGCCATTGGATTTGTTTTAAGCCGGACCGATTAACACTTCCCCGGCAGGGATGGAAGATTCATTTATCGATTGTGCCTGTAGAGGGAGCGGAGCTGCTACGAAGGATTACACCGATTCTGACAACGTATGGTGTGATGTGGAAAGTCGTAAATAGTGGGATGAAGTTAATTGAAACATCCAATGGTTCTACACCGCTGCCCCAGACAGGGAAGTGTGTGACGATCTATGCACGCAGTGATGAACAATTTATACAATTGCTTGAGGAGATGTATACATGTACGGGGGATCTGAAAGGACCCGCGATCCCTACAGATCGGGCTTACAGGGGAAGTTCATGTGTATTTTATCGCTATGGAGCCTTTGTAGACAGATTCTATTATGACCGTTTCTCTGGTGCAAAAGTGTATGCCATCCAGAACCCGGAAGGTAAACTGGAGGAAGATCGAAGGACACCTGGCAGATACAAACCTGACTGGGTAGATGAGCCGGAAGAACTGGTGCACATACAGACCGGATGGAAGAATGAAAATTTAGCAATGAGTAATGCATCTGATTCCAGTAACAATGAGTTTGGGACACGGGAAATTCGTGTGAGACGGGCGCTCAAAAAGTCAGGTAAAGGAGGCGTATTTCTTGTCTCCACGTCCCGGAATGAGCAAGCAGTGATGAAAGAAGCGGTTCATCTCATGCGCGTGGATGGCGCCGGACGTTCTGCCCATGATTATCTGGATAACGAGTATCATGTGCTTGATCTGATGAAGGATACGGGGTATACTCCGCGACCATTCGATCTATTCAGTGCTGAACGGAATCGATATCTGATTCTGGAATACTTCGAGAGCATCAGCTTGCGCGAGCATGTCCACCGCAGACATGTAGCTGCCGATGGCATTCATCAGATAGAATTTTACCGTATCGGCTTAGATATTCTGGATATCGTGAAAGAGTTTCACGATAGAGGAATTGTCATCAATGATCTCACGCCCAACAATATTGTGGTATTGCTTGACGGAAGTGTACGATTAATCGATCTGGAGTTAGCCTATGTGAAACATAGCAATAATCAGGTAAAACCGTTAACAGGGCACACGCCTGGTTATGTGCTTCGAGGAAGAGAGCATAGTCAGCGCTCGGAATACTCCGATGATCTCTACGCGCTGGGAGCCGTTTATTATTACATGGCAACCTCCATGGACCCTTATCTGAAATACAGACAGTCTCATCTGTCTGCTGGACAAGCCTATTTGGACAATCTCAATGATAGCCAGCTTCTGGGGCTGGGAAGTCTGGGGATCGAGATTATGTCTGGACGATATAACGATTTAACCGCAATACGTGAACAGCTAATGCGTATGCATGAACAAGAGAAGGCTGATTTAACGGGGAACGAGCGATTTTTGGGCACCAATGAAGCTGGCATGAAGGCAGAAGAAGTGCTCCATCAAGCCGAGCTTATGGCTGCGAAGTTGGTTCAATCTCTTGATTTTAATCATCCTCATCAGTTGTATCCCGAAAATAGGATGAGCAAGATGTTTCACCCGGCTAATTTCAACTTTGGATGGACGGGCATGGCCTATGGTTTTCATCAGCTTGGGAAGATTACGCAGAACAGAAAGTATCATCAGTATGCACGTGAAGTATTGGAGTGGATAGTGAATCATACGCCTTATGTTCCCGGAGAAACGCCAGAAAGCCTGTATTTCGGTTATGGGGCTGTTCCTTGGGCACTGGCACAGACAGCGGATGCGCTGGATGATAAACCGTTACTTCGCGTTGCTGAAAATCTGGCCTTGGAGATGACGAGACATGACCCGGTACAAACCAATATCAGTCATGGAGCGGCAGGTTTAGGATTAATGCTAATGGAGGTACACCATCTTGGAGGGTGTGCCGAGCTTGTAACAAGAGCTGACGAACTCGGTGAAATGATCTTACAGCAGGAAAAGCGGACAGAAAACGGACTGAGCATGTGGGAAGTGAAGGACAAGTCGGATAAAAAAAGCCATCACTCGTATGGGTTTTCGCATGGCATTGCAGGGATCGGTTATTTCTTGCTTGCCTTAGCGAAGCAGACGGGGAAGGGCGAGTATTATTCGGCGGTGAAGCGCATTGTGGATACGCTGGAACGTGTGAGTTACGAAGGAAAGAATGGGGTGAGGTTATGGCCCGCTTCTCCCGAAAAGCCGGACGCTCTCTGGGTTCATTGGTGTAATGGTTCAGCGGGTATAGGACGATTTTTACTCACTGCGGCCGAGGTTCTGCAAGATCCGGTATGTTACAGACTTGGTCAGCAGGCCGCAGATGCGGTAGCCCGATCAACCATTTTTGCTTCTTTCGGCCAGTGTCATGGCATCGCGGGTAACGGGGACTTTTTGATCATGGCGAATCGGATTTTTCCTGCCAGATATGAAGCCAAATTAAAAGAGTATACACAGAATCTATACGTGCTTCGTAAAGATGAACAGGAAGACCTGTGGATGTGGCCACTGGAAGATATGGAATCATTCTCCCCGGATTATATGACAGGATACATGGGAATTTACTCTTTTCTGCTTCGTCGATTTTATCCTGAGGTCTCTTATGAACCCATGGTATATTCAGGCTTCGAACAGATCAGGGAGGTACAGGTATATGATGCAAACATCCATATCTGATATCCTGCCGCAATGTCAGTATGAACCCGGAAAGGTCGGGGGACGATACTATGCAAGTGAGCCTGGGAAAAGAGAAACGATCTCTTCCATGCTGTTGATAGATCAAGGGGAAGGTCAATATATGATGGATCTGTGGAGTGAAGCTTCATCTCATGCATATTGGGAAGGACAGATCACATCCTTATTGGACAATTTATCCTACACCTCAATATATGGTTCTGCGCCTGCCTCGTTTCCATGGGAAAGGCTGGGGTATAAGGCTGATGTGCTGGCTCAACGATACCGGTTTTACGGTAAACGGAAGCATATTTCTGTTCCGGTAATGCCGGATCAGGCTGGGATGTGGCAACCCGCTGAAGGTCAAGCCGAAGCTATGGCTCATTTGCTTGATAGCAGTGATCCGACGTGCCCTGGAATCCAAGCTGCTCGCAAGGCAGTGGAAGATATCTATGAGGGGGTGTATGGACGTTTACTGGAAGGATCGGGAATTGTGGCGCTAGAAAGAACGAAGATCGGAGGCTGTCTGTTAAGCGATGAGTTTGGCAGTATACTCCTCTCACATATTTTCACGGTACCCGCTGCAAAACGCAAGGGCTGGGCCAGGTGGCTGGTTGCCTATGCTCTCCATCAGTGCGGTTCCGACCCGGAACAGCAGATCAAAGCTTCTCTCGATGCAAACAATCAAGGGAGCTATCGTTTGATGAGTACACTGCCATTACAGCAGGTGCCTGAACTTATACACGTATGCCGGATCAGGAAAGAGAGGGAGTAATCATGAAACCTGTTTTGCTGGAAAGTACGGACTATCATGACCTGAGAAGTACATGGTTTCGTGCAAGCCACGAGCCAGGTTTATTTGTGGTTGAAGGGCGTTCGGATATCGTACAACATGAGTTGCAAAAGTTAAGTATGCATTGGCAGGATCAGGCGATTCGCCTTGTGCTTGATGATGCGTATCATACATTGCCACTCATATTTCAGTTGAACCCGGTTCACCCGATAGATGATTTGGTGGCGTGCAAAAATGTATTGCTCCGATTCCATCGAGCTGGCTGGGCACCGGGGCCACGGAAATGGATCTTGGTTGAGGTGGTCTCCGGTCTGCACCCGGCAGATCTTGGAGCCATTCATTATCTGCTCTATCGTCAGAAACTAAAGGACGTAAGTGTTTTATTATTTTTTCATCAATATCCCGTGAGAGTTAACCTTCCCCGACATGCTCCGAGGCTGGCTATTTCTCTGGTGAGAGATACTCCGGAACAGACCCGGCGTTTGTTAAATGAACAGTTGCGAATCGCTGGTAGACACGATGAGGCGGAAGAAGAGAACAGCCAGGGGAAAGCGCAGACGGAGGCTACACTCCACAATAAAAGCGAAGCCAAATTTCAACGTAAAGTTCAGCGTAAAGCACTGGCTCTCTATAACAGGCTGGCCTGGGTTTTGTTGTGCAAGTCAGATAATCGCTTGCGGTACAGAGCTTGTTTTCGGTTTTTTAGTCAAAACTCCATATTCCAACAGTTATCGGCAGCGCAGCAGGCTATTCTATGGTTTGAACTGGGTCAGCTATTAACCAAAACCGGGGATGATTATGCCGCGGCAAGAGAATGTTATGCCCACGCTCGCGCCGTTCTGGAGCATGAGGAATTAAATGAAGTCTATCGCATTGGAAAAGAAGCTGCGCTAGACAACGGTGAAGCATTAATTGAGATGCAGGAAGGCCATATCTCACGTGCAATTGAACTGGAGAAGCGAGCCGGGATGCGTATTCGGGAGCTTCCTCCAGGGCCGGATCGGCATGTGTTTCAGATTCAAACGGCTCTAAACATTGCAGGGTTACAGATTCGGGCAGGGCTTCTCATGGATGCGGAAACGACATTAATAGCTGCAGAGAAGCTATGTACAGGTGTGTACTCGGGTTGGCTGGGGCATATACTTCAATTAAAAATGTCGGTATATCAGCAGCTCGGCGAGCAGAAGTTAGAATACAAGATGTTAATTCAGGTGCTGAGGATGAAGACGGGTTCAATTCCTTCCAAATTGCTGCAACGTTCAATTGAACTGGCTGGAGTGCTGATCCAGCAAGGAGAAGAGGAACGTGCAGCAGAGGTGTATCGTCTTCTGATCGCGGGATTGCCAGCATCTAATCTGCAGCAAATTCGTATGATCCGGCAAGCGTTAAGTGGTTTGGGAACAGAGAGTCCTGCAACAGCGGCGACACAGAAGCAGGTTACGCTCAAGCTGGAACTACAGCTCGATTCCTGGGAGCAATTCAAGCATTGGCATGAGGGGAGGGAATCTGGTTGGGCAATCCATTCCTGAACCGAATGAGTGTGAACCGCGAGCGCACAAGCATGATCTTGTGTGATGACGACCAAACATGTGAATGGTATGAGCTTGACGATGCCGGCCATGTCCGAGCTATGCATCGTCTTTCCGACCATTGGACTGACCGGGGCCAGATTGTGCAACATGTTCAATTCATGGGAATAGGCCGAGCGGCAGTAATCACCCAGGAGAAGACGGAGAGATGGATTGTTGTATTCCAAAAAGAGCGGGAGCACATAAGACTGATTCAAACGCTCTCTCTAAAGTTACCGTTTCCGGTGATACAGGTTGCTTGGCAAGATGGACAACTCCAGCTGCTTTTTGCGGTTAGGCATCGTTCAGGGGCTGTGCAGATCGGGCTGTATGATCCGGTAAAAGAAAAAGCCGAGTGGGTTACTCCCGAGCTGGATAACCCGCAATTTGTGTTCTGGGCCAAGTCCGAGCGAGAGATCGGTGTTAATGTGGGCGGAGTCGGCAGAATTTATTTTTACGGGAAAGATACTGGATCATCTCGGAAAATTCCTTATCAGGAGTATGCTTATCCGGTGATGGACAAGCAGGGTGATCGGATTGCTGTCTGCCTCCCGGTGGAAGATGGCTTTTGTCCTGGTTGGATGAGTGTTCATGATCGTGTGGTTCATGGCAGTCTGGAGCACTGTGAGCCGTTCTCTGAGCTGATTCGTATCCAGCTGGATGTCGATCAACAGCATATCTTATGCGAGGGAATATTGCGTGGGAAGTGGCAATATGTCCAGTACACGCTGGATGGAGAAAAAACATTTGAATTGTGTGATTATCCGGGAACGTTAACACAAGCGGTTCACAGCAGGGACAAGCGTAGCCTCATTGGGAAATTCGAGTCCATTACGACTGCCCCGGTGCCCGCCAGGTGTAGGATATTTGAGTCGTTTGGGGATATCACTCTACTTGCGGTAAGGCATGGAGATGTGTCAGTGAGTAATTTTGTAAAGCGGCCAGAGATTCAGTACAAACACTTGCGTTACGGGGATGAGTTCATTCCTTATATGGATATCCATTCAGAAGGTGGAGATCAGGCCGTCATCTACCTGCACGGCGGGCCACATAATTGTCTTTTGGACAGTTACAGCCCGGTTATTGCGCGTTTATGTGAGGTTGGAGTAAGGGTCATTGGGCTGAATTATCCCGGTAGTTCAGGATTTGGTTCTGATTACAAGCATCGTATTCAGGATGATTGGGGCGGTGTGGATGCGGATGTTATTCGGTTGATTCGGGAGCAGGTTCTAGGCTCCTATTCGGCAGTCTCGCTGTACGGCGTCAGTTATGGGGCTTACCTAGCGCTGTTAGCTGCAGGCAGAAACCCAGAGCTGTGGAGCGCCGTTGTGGCTTGTGCACCGTTCACGGACTTAAGCAGCTTATATGCGGGTGGTGGTGCGAAGCTAAGATCATTTTTGCAAACGGAAATTGGAGCATTGTTACAGAATGAATCCATACTGAGGGATAGAAGTCCTTTAACCTATGCGTCTAGGTTGTGTGAAGTAGATCTACAGCTTGTGCACGGCCGGAATGATCAGCTCTGCCCGGTAGAGCAGACGGAGTGCTTATATCGGGAGATATTGAAGCGGAAAGAGCCTGTAGAGGCGGCCGATAGGCAACTTGAGATGCATATCATAGATGATCTTCAGCATGAGGTGTATGCGGAGCGAATCTGGGCGGAGAAGGCGGTTCGTTTTTTAACCCGCAACGGTGTAACTCAGCCAGGATAACAATCGAGCCAGGGGAAGCAACGAAGTTAAGATGAATATGAGTAAACAAGCAGGATAGGACAAGCGACAGGATAAGATAAGCAACTAAGCCCAGATGAAGAAGCGTCGATCAGATAAACAATTTGAATTGTGGAAGCCGCTCGTGCGGCTTTTTTTGCGTACATGGAATTATTTAAATGAGAGAAGAGGGGCGTAGAGGGATGATGGAGAGCAGGTGGAGAAGGGGTCAGGAAGAGATCTGAGATAGAGAGGGTTAGGGAGGTGGAAGAAAAAAATTATAAATTAACCATGTGTGGACGAAATAGGAATGCTCGGCTGAGGTGTTGGTAGCGTTCTCGGCTAGGTGTTGGTAGCTTTAATGGAGATTCGAGTTTACAAGTATGTCTATCCGGTTTAAGATGGCGTGAGCCGTTTAAGGTATATAACAACAGGATTAAGTATTAAAATAACGGTATAGCTGATTAGATGACATCGATAGAAAAGAGGGATTCAGATATGAAAGTAGCGATTTTTGGAGCGACCGGAGCGATTGGCAAGACGATTTTGTGGGAATTGATGGATCGTGGGCATGAAGTGACAGCGGTCGTACGTGAACCGTCCAAGGTGGAGATGGTGCACGAGCGCTTGCGTGTGGAGCAGGGAGATGTGCTTAACCCGGATCAGGTTGCTGATTTTGCAGCGGGACAAGAAGCGGTCGTAAGTGCTTACGGGCCGAAGTTTGGCGAGGAAGAAGAATTGCTTGAAGTAACACGTTCACTGATTGAGGGAGTACGCCGTGCGAATGCCGGACGTCTGGTTGTTGTTGGCGGAGCAGGCAGTCTGATGACCGATTCAGGCGAGATGCTGATGAATACACCTGGTTTCCCTGAGGAAATCAAACCTCTTGCACAGGCTCATGCGGATGCTTATGGGCTTCTTGAAGAATCGAACATTCACTGGACGTATATGAGTCCTGCAGCAACGATTACGACAGGGCGGAGAACAGGTCAATTTCGGATTGGCATGACTCGTGTCATTACAGATGATCTGGGCGAAAGCAGCATTTCTGTAGGTGATTTTGCCGCAGCATTGGTGGATGAATTGGATGATCCGCAGTTTATTCAAGCGCGGTTTACGGTAGGGTACTAACTGAGGATAGATAGGTAAATGGGACAATTATAGATGTAACAGATAAGCTCTTGGCGCAAAGTGAGTATGATGGTGCCTTGCTAAAGGCAGGACACTGGAATGGACAAACCATGAGCGAGCGGAGAACCAATGAGACATGAATGGGTTGAAAACTCACAAGGCACGAATGGTTGGAAAACGTGTAACACAAGATAGATTGGGAAATTAGTGGCAATGGAAAACTTATCAGAATGGAAGACCCATGAGTGTGATGCTGTAAGCAGTGCTATGCATAATGCAACCGGGGAGGGATGAGTGTTGTTTATCGTAACCGCTGATCAGATGCGAGCTGTGGACGAGTATACGATTCAGCAGCTTGGTATTCCTGCGGTCAGTCTGATGGAGAATGCAGGCAGAGCCATTGCCGAGGAAGTCATCAAGCTGTGCCGGGAAGGAATGCTTGATCATGATCGTGGTGGAGGCAATTGCGGAGAAGTTGATAAAGCTCAGCGTAGAAATGGTCAGGTTGAGGGCGGTGATGGGGCTTATGGCTGGCCTGACCGCGGCCAGCCGCTAGAAGCGTGGCGGGCACATACCGGGCCCGGCGATCGCTTAGGTTACGGGGGCGACATCATCGCCGATCCGGCGCTGGTGATGGCGCATCCCGGTGATCAGCATTGGTACATGCTGATCGGCAAGGGCAATAATGGCGGCGACGGGCTGGTTGCGGCGCGCCATTTGCTTGAAGCGGGGCTGGGCGTGACGTTAGTCTACGCCGATGCCCCGGAGGCACTGCGGGGGGAAGCCGCGGTGCAACGGGATGCCGCTGCGAAGCTCGGCATCCCGGCCGTTGTCCACGGGCGCGAAGCCGTGGACTTTAGCCGGTGCTCAGGCATCGTAGATGCGCTGTTGGGCACCGGCTCGCGGGGTGCGCCGCGCGGAGCGTACGCGGCGCTGATTCGGGAGGCGAACGGCAGCGGCAAGCCGATCGTGTCCGCCGATGTGCCCAGCGGGCTGAACGCCGACACCGGGGAGGTGCACGAGCCGTGCATTGAAGCCCGGGTAACCGTATGCCTTGCGCTGCTTAAGCGCGGGCTGGTGCAGTACCCGGGCGCATCTGCCGCTGGGCGCATCGTGGTGCGCGCCATCGGCATTCCCGCGCGGTTTGCGCCCGAGCATGGCCCCTCGGTCCGTCTGCTGACGGACGAGGTGCTGCGGGGTGCGCTGCGCGTGGACACAGGCCGTCGCCGGGCACCGGACGGCCACAAGGGCACCTACGGCCATGTATTGCTGGCCGCAGGAAGCATGCCGATGAGCGGCGCAGGCTTGCTCTCGGCCAAAGCCGCGCTGCGCGCAGGTTGCGGGCTCGCCACATGGGCGTTGCCCGCTGCACTGCTGCCGCATGTCATCGGCACCGTGCCCGAGCTCATGCTTGCTGCTGCAGCCGATGGCGACAGCGGCGAATGGAACGCGGCTTCCGCCGCAGCGGTGCTGCGCCTTGCGGAGAGCCGCGACGTGCTTGCGACCGGCCCGGGCCTCGGTCGCTTCAAGGGCGACACCGACTGGCTGCGCCGTCTGTGGCAACAGGCGGATCGTCCGCTCGTCATCGACGCGGACGCCCTCAACATGCTGGCAGATGCAGGCCCAGATGGGCCACGCACCTGGGGCCAGCGCAGTGCGGCGACCATACTGACGCCGCACCCTGGCGAGATGGGCCGACTGCTGCGCATGTCCACCCCCGAAGTGCAGCGTGACCGAATTGGACACGCTGCACGTTACGCCCGCGAGCAGGGCGTGACCCTTGTGCTCAAAGGGGCACGAACGGTCATCGCAACGCCTTCCGGCGAGGCGTACATCAACACCACCGGCCACGCCGGCATGGCAACGGGCGGCGCTGGGGACGTGTTGACCGGTATCATCGCCGGTCTGCTCGCCCAAGGCCTCAGCGCGGAGCAAGCTGCCGCGTTCGGTGTATACCTGCATGGGCAGGCCGCCGAACGGGCAGCATTGCGGCGAGGCAATCCATCTTCTCTGCTCGCTGGAGATATCATCGATGCACTGTGAGATAGATGTAAACACGTTAACCAGCGTATATGATCATACGAAGGCATTAACGTTTTAATACGTATCATGTTCAAGTATAAACATATCAAAAAGGAGCCCTATCCAGATCATGGTAGGCTCCTTTTTTTGATATGAAGCTAACTTAATATTACTAGAAACATCGTTACATCTTTGGTACACAGCACCAACCTGGAAACGTCACAGCAGTATTAACCATAGTCATCAACACAACCGTCGCACAAGCCATCAGACGATCTCATCCCCGTAACCATTGCACAATTCAGTCAACTCAACTTATCGCCGCGACCATCTCACAAGCGATCAACCGAACTCATCAACACAACCGTCGTACAAGCCATCAGTCTAACTCATCCCACCACCGTTGAACAATTCCACCAGCTTGACTCATCGATGCGTCCATCGCACAAGTCATCAGTCTAACTCATCCCCGCCACTGTTGAACAATTCGACCAACTCAACTCATCGCCGCGAACATCGCACAAGTGATCAACCGAACTCATCAACACAACCGTCGTACAAGCCATCAGTCGATCTCATCCCCGCAACCATTGCACAATTCCACCAAACCAATCGACGATCTACTCCGGTTTTGACGAAGCAGCGTTATTCAGCGTTAATCCCCAGTTGTTCAGAGTGGAAAATTTCTAACGATCATGAGAAACCTTATTTGGCACTTATTCACCCATTTTATTTTCTAACGATCTCAGGGAACCTTATTTCAATCATTTACTATGAAAAGCGGCCATTTTCCTCGATTTTGACCCAAATAAGCTCTCTGGTGGAACTAGAATAAAAAGTGGACACCCGTTAACGGACAGAAGGATAATAAGGCTAACGGAGGTGTGTCTATATGGGAGAACAACGGCAACGATACAATGAAGAATTCAAGAAGCAAACGGTAAAATTTATTCAAGAACAGACCAAGACACTTGGAGACTTGGCAGAAGAACTCAACATTCCAAAAAGTACATTACACCAGTGGATGGGCAAGTATCGCGAACTTAAACATGAGCCCGTAGCTAGTGTAGATCGAGTGAAAGAACTGGAAGCAGAGCTTAAAGAAATGCGCCTTTTGCTTCAAGAGAAAGAGCATACGCTTGCGGACACGCAAGAGGAACTGGCTATTGTAAAAAAAGCAGTGCACATCTTCAGCAAACCAAAGAGCTAAGGTTTCAGTTTGTGGAAAACCATCGCTCCCTGTTTTCTTTGGAGAAGATGTGCACCCTGTTACATGTGTCACGGAGCGGATATTACAAATGGCGGATGGATCGAACAAGTAAGCAGCAGCACCGGAGAGCTGAGATCATGAAACGTATTCGGTTTCATTTCTACGACCACCAGAAGCGGTGTGGAAGTCCGAAAATTACGTATGCGCTCCATCTGGAAGGATACAAAATCTCTTCCCGTACCGTCAGTATATACATGCGTCAAATGAATCTTCGTTCCGTGCACAGTCCACGGTATCGTGTCCAAACAACGAATTCTAACCATCATCATCCCATTGCAGCAAATACGCTGAACCAGCAATTTCAAACGTCCAAACCGAACACCGCATGGGTCACCGATATCACCTACATTCCCTGCCGAGGAGGCCGGTTATATCTCGCCAGTGTTTTGGACTTGTGTACGCGTGAAATTGTAGGCTGGCGTCTGTACAACCATATGGAAACGAGTCTGGTGTTAGATGCATTGAATGATGCTTACCGGGCCAAACGCCCCGCTCCAGGACTGCTCCATCACTCGGACCGTGGCTCGCAGTACACGTCAAAAGAATACGTAGAGCAACTGAAATCGTATGGTATGGAACTCAGTATGAGCCGCCGAGGAAACTGTTACGATAACGCATGTATCGAGTCTTGGCACAGTATTTTGAAGAAGGAACTCATTTACTGTAACCCTCGTTTTAAGAATCCAGAAGAGGCTTATAACGCCATTTACCAGTACATTGAGTTCTATTACAACCGCAAGCGAATGCATGGTGCGCTAGGTTATCTTTCCCCTGCTCGTTTTGCGAAGAAATTTACGGACAAATCCGTCGCGTGAGTGTCTACTTTCTTGACATAGGTCCATGGGGATCGTTAGAATTTCAAACGACTCAAAATCATTCAAATAGGGTCATCTGAGATCGTTACGATCAAATTTACGTTCAATTACGATTATATTACGCTAAAATTCACGCGCACACTCCGCCATGGCCATGAATGAATATCTGCTAGTCCCCTCGAAAAGCCTGTCTAGCTGATCGTAACGCTGAGTTAGACGTTAATCCACCACACTTGGCAATTACAGAAGGAGAGCAGGGGGAGAGAGCCCCTTAATTTAGCCTAACTATCACATATCCGCTCTACTGTATTGGTCGCATATCTCGTGTGCTGCTCTTACAGACGGAAACGCTGGAGTTCCTGATGCATCTCGGCACTAATATCACGAAGTGACTTGACCTTAATACTCGCCTGGGAGAAAGAGCGTTGTTGTTCCGCGGTGGAAGCGGTGATCTCTTCACTGCTAGCGGCCGACTGCTCGGAAATCGCGCTGATATTCTCAATCGCCTACTGCACCTGTGAGCTAAGTTTGCTCGATTTTGTCATGTCTTCAGCAAGCTGCTGAATTCCTGAACTGATGCGCTCCACACTCTCGCGAATAGCCGAGAAAGTAGTTTTTATTTGAATAAGGTATTTAATTCAAAAAATGGATTTATAATTGGAGAAATTATGAATTTAACACACTGGCTCATCATCATCATAATACTTTTAATTCTGTTACTTGCTCTAAACTGGATAATCAATTACATGAGTGTTAAAGAGAAGGAACCCCTGCCTTCTCTTAAGGTTAAGATCTGGCTTATTCCTGTACTAGCTTCTTTGATCATCTTGCCTATGATAATTTTTATAACATTGTACAGCATATTTTTTTATAGCTTCGAAAAGGTTAGTCATTTTATTCATTTTGATCAAGTTGGAGATATTATTGTTTTTTCAGTGCTTATTATGATTGGATTTCTTCTTTTCGAGACTTTGGTTCATCCAGTAATTATGACTATCTTAAATTATGGATTCAAGACACAGGTTTCTATATATACTCGTAATGCGATTACACTTGTCATAGATAGCATAATTATTTACAGTTTAGCTTCTAGTTTTAATGGTATATATATATCTGATTACTGGTCTGCACTTTCCATAGCGGTTTTTTATCATATTATCGACTGGGGATTAGTGCTAATCTTGAAGATTGTGAAAAAAATAAAGAACAAATGAGACAGATAATACATGAATTCTATACAGTAATACCTCATCCCTTAAAAAGAAACCTAAACACTTTAGAACTACTAATAGTGTTTAGGTTTCTTTTTTTTAAGTCTTTTCATCTACCACGCCGCAATTGAGCCGTCCGTTCGGCTTTCCGTCCCTCCGCATAACACACCTGTATCGGCGTTACGCCAAATGATCTGCCCACGTCCGAATTGGGACGAATCAAGCTCGGTTTGGATGTCATGACCTTTGCGAGCCAGGGCTTGTGCAATGTGGGGAGGAAAGCCTTGCTCGACCAGTATCGTTTTGTCTTTAATCCACTGCCAGCGCGGTGAATCGAGTGCAGCCTGCGGATTCAGATGATGATCAATCGTATTCATAATGACCTGTACGTGACCCTGAGGTTGCATGAAACCGCCCATAACCCCGAATGGTCCAACTGCTTCATCACCTTGTGTAAGGAATCCGGGGATAATCGTATGATAGGTGCGTTTGCCCGGCTCCAGTGCGTTGGCATGTTGCGGGTCAAGCGAGAAGTTATGTCCGCGGTTCTGAAGTGCGATGCCTGTACCTGGCACAACCAGCCCTGAACCAAAGCCCATATAGTTACTCTGAATAAAAGAAATCATATTGCCTTCACCGTCTGCCGCAGCCAGATAAACGGTTCCGCTTCCGCGTGGATCACCTGCCTCGGGTGCACGTGCGGTATCCCCAATCAGCTTGCGCCGTTCTGCGGCGTAGGCTTCAGACAGTAATTCTTCCACGGATACGCCCATTTTTCGTTCTTCCGTAATGTATTTTTCTCCATCGGCAAAAGCCAGCTTCATCGTTTCCAGCTGCCGGTGATAACCCAGAACGGATTCCTTCTCGGCGAAGTCGAAGCCCTTCAGCAGATTGAGCGCGGAGAGGGCGATGAGTCCTTGCCCGTTCGGCGGAATCTCCCATACATCATAACCCCGGTAGGAAACAGAGATCGGATCAACCCATTCCGGCTGAAAAGCCTTCAGGTCATCTCGTGTCAGGTAACCGCCGTGCTCGGCCATAAAAGCATGAATGCGTTCCGCCAGTTCTCCTTCGTAAAAGTCTCGTGCTTCGCTCTCGCCAATCCGGCGCAACGTGGCCGCATGGCCCGGCGAGCGCCATAGTTCCCCCGCCGCGGGTGCACGCCCGCCAGGGGCAAACGTCTCAAACCATGCACGCCCTGCTTCCGCATCTCCCTGGCGTGCATAGACCTCGGCTGCCCGTGCCCAGTGGCGGGCCAGCCCCGGCGCAATCGGATACCCTTCCTCCGCATAGCGGATGGCCGGTTCCAGCACTTGCGCCAGCGTGAGCCGTCCGAATCGACGGCTCAGCTCTGCCCAACCCGCCGGTGCGCCAGGCACCGTCACCGGCACAACCCCCAGCTTCGGCATCTCCGTATAGCCTGCCGCCTGTAGCGCCTCAATCGAAATGCTCTGAGGCGCGGGGCCACTGGCATTCAGGCCATGCAGCTTGCCCTCCGTCCAGACGAGGGCAAAGGCATCGCCACCAATGCCATTGGAGGTCGGCTCCAGCACGGTGAGTGCTGCTGCCGTGGCGATGGCGGCATCAATCGCATTGCCGCCTTGTTTCAACACATCCAGACCAGCCTGCGCAGCAAGTGGCTGCGACGTAGCAACCATGCCTTGCTTGGCGTATACCGGCACACGGTACGAGGGATAAGGTTGGTAGAGAGGATCGAAGTTCATTTGTCAGTCAGCTCCTTGTCGCGAGATGTCAGATTTCGTTTTAACTGGAGTATAGCTTCTAACCCTCTTCGCAACCGGACAACCAATCTCCTGCCAAACCATCCAAATCCAATCTGACATCAAGGAGCAAGATCATAAAATATAATGTACACATACTCAGGCCAGTATCCCTTACGTTGTCACCATATCGCCGCCATTGACATGGATACATTCGCCCGTGACATAGGAGGAATCGCGTGACGCCAGATAGACATAGGCTGCAGCTAGCTCATAAGGTTGACCTGCTCGGCCCATAGGTGTATCGGTACCAAATACCTGCACATCTTCAGCCGAGAAACTGGCTGGAATAAGCGGAGTCCAGATGGGCCCCGGAGCCACGGCGTTTACACGAATGCCTTTGTCAGCCAGCGATTGGGAGAGTACACGGGTGAGGGAGACGACAGCCCCTTTGGTCGATGAATAATCAATGAGTCTCACATCACCTTTGTAAGCTGTAATCGAGGCGGTGTTGATGATAGATGCCCCTTGGCACAGATGGGGAAGGGCAGACTGGATCAGGAAGAAATACGAGAACACATTCGTTTGAAACGTATGATAGAGCTGCTCCTCGGTGATGTCGACAATGCTCTGTTGTACATACTGCACGGCGTGGTTGTTGACCAGTACATCGATCTTCCCGAACATTTCCATTGTTTTGCGAATGACAGCTTCACAGTTTGGTTTTAGCCGTAGATCCGTCTCGATGAGCAGACAGCGCTGACCCAGTTCCTTGATCCGATCTCGTGTCCATTCCGCATCGGTTCGTTCATATAAATAAGCGATCACAACGTCTGCACCTTCTTTGGCAAAAGCAATCGCCGCCGCCCGACCGATACCACTATCGCCGCCTGTGATAATCGCAACTTTACCTTGAAGTTTGCAACTGCCAATATAAGCAGGATCTTCACTGATCGGTTCGGGCACCATCAGCGATTCCAGACCGGGCTGCTGATCCTGATGCTGGGGCGGAAAAGCTAACTTCTGTGGTTTGCATACCGTCTTTTCACCGTAAAATGGATAGACAGGATTCATGGTTTTGTCATCCTCCTCGAACGTTTCTTGATAAATCTACCCTATGCGTTCGCCCAGAAGAAGGTGCAGTGAGACGAAGCAGAATGCTTGTTTTTCACACGGCATATATACCATAATAAGGATGTAGCTCTTTAAATTTGATGGAGGTGTCAGGAGCCCTATGAACATTCAGGGGATTAATCATTTGTGCTTTTCCGTATCGAGTCTGGAGCGATCCATTACGTTCTTTGAACAGGCTCTTGGTGCCCGAATTCAGGTGAAAGGACGCAAGCTGGCCTACTTCGAACTAGCTGGTCTTTGGATTGCTTTGAACCAGGAGGATGTGCTTCGGAATTATACGGAACGAACCTATACCCATATCGCGTTTACGGTAAAAGAAGAAGAGTTTGACGCATCCGTGGAGCAACTGCGAGCTTCAGGAGCCGATATTATTCCTGGAAGAGCGAGAGATGAGCGGGATGGAAAATCGGTTTATTTTACTGACCCGGACGGACATTTATTTGAACTACACACAGGTAGCTTGAAGCAGAGGTTGGACTATTATCGTGAGGCTAAACCGCATATGACTTTTTATTCGGAATAACTTAACTATACATCAAGGCTTTGGAGAGGCGGTTGTCTATAAGATGGCCGTCTATTTGTGTTGCGCAAAAGAGTAGGATCGATGTGGCTGGAGTAAAACTTTTGAACTTCTATTTTTAATTCTAAAGAATTCTTTAAAGTTCTATACAACTATGCCGAAAAAACCGATAATTTAACTTAGTAAAGGATTAAACCGTAGGAGGGATTGACCTGTAAAGATTAGCCTATATAGATAGGTTATCAAAGATATATATTGAAAACGCTCTTAGCCATACCTACTGTTGATTCAAGGAATGAACAGCAACCATCCATTTAAAGGAGTAATGACATGAACAAAAGGCTAAAGGGTTATATAATACGAGCACTGTGTGCGCTGCTTATCATAAGTTCATTCCCCATCGGGGTGAACACTTCGTATGCTGCGGGGTCAATTAGTGCCACAGAATTGGGTTCGCATGATTTTTTTGGACCATCATCAGGTACGTATTATCCATTTGCTTCAGAACTACCGCTTTATATAGGTGGAAGTAGCTCAACTGGTGTTGGGATCATGCATGTTTTTGCGAAATATAATATACCGGCCAGTGGATTCCCTGCTAGCGGCAACAAGGCAGTTTTATCCTTGACAGTGAGTAGTATGACAAATACAAATGATGCGACCTATCCGCCGATTTTAAAAGTGTGGCAATATGTAGGCTCTACACCATTTAATCCTTATGGCAATGATTGGCCTTCGAGCATGTCTTCATTATCCAGTAATCCGAATTATGTATTATTGGATACTATAAATTCAAGTAGTATACAAGTAGGGGCTACATTGCAGTTTGACGTAGATGCTGCTGTGAAAGCAAAAGCAGGAAGTAACGTCCAATTTTTGCTTACAGGTCCAGCCAGCTCAAGCACGCCTTCTACTGATAATCGAATAGAGGTAACAGAAGCTCCTCAATTAGTTGAAATCGTCGGAAGCGCTCCAGCTAGCGCGAGCACATCAACGGTATCTGCTTCTCCAACAACGGTTACGGCTAATGGGACATCCAGCTCTACAGTAACGGTTACCGTCAGAGACGCAAGTAACAATCTACTTAGCGGCAAGACCGTGACGCTCTCCAAAGGATCAAGTAACTCGGTCATTTCCCCAGCTTTACAAGCTACCAATGCAAGCGGTGTGGCTACGTTTACAGTCACCAACACCAAAGCGGAGACTGCAACCTATACCGCATCTATCGCAGCGGATAGTGTAACGATCAGCCAAACGGCAAATGTAACTTTCCAAGCAGGCGCGATTAATGCCGGACAATCTACAGTGACAGCAACGCCAACAACGTTAGCTGCTAATGGTGCCGCGAGTTCCACCATTACAGTTACACTCAAGGATGCACAGAATAATGTCATTAGCAATCAAGCGGTAACGTTAAGTCAAGGAAGTGGAAGCTCGACCATCACGGCCACGCAGGGAACGACCGATGCGAGCGGTGTAGCTACTTTTACGGTCAGTAGTACCAAGGCAGAAGCCGTAACCTATACAGCGACGGCAAGTGGCGTTACGATCACACAGCAACCGGTCGTAACCTTTCAGGCTGGAACGACCAATGCAGGACTATCAACGATCACAGCATCCAAAGCAAATGTGATAGCGAACAATACCGACAGTGCCATGATCACGGTTACCTTGAAAGATATCAACAATAATGCGGCTAGCAATAAAAGTGTGACCTTGTCGCAGGGAAGTGGAAGCTCGACGATTACAACGACTCCAAGTACAACGAATGCGAGCGGTATAGCTACATTTACTGTGAAAAGCACAAAGGCGGAAAGTGTAACCTACACTGCATCCGTAACATCAGACAGTGTGACTCTCGCTCAAACGGCAAGCGTGACGTTCCAGCCGGGAGCTGTCAGCGCTTCTCAATCTACGGTTAGTGTATCTAAAAATAGCGTATTTGCAGATGGAACGGATAGTAGTACCTTGACCGTCACGCTGAAAGATAATAACAATAATCCGATTAGTGGTAAAAATGTAACTCTATCGCAAGGAAGTGGAATTTCGACAATCACGCCATCCACCGGAGTGACTACAAATGGAAGCGGGCAAGCTGTCTTTACAGTAACGAATACCAAGACAGAGACAGTAACCTATACAGCCACCGATACAGATGACAGTATTACTATTACACAAACGGGCGCAGTTACTTTCACTGCGGGCGCTGTACATGCAGCAGCCTCATCAATTAGTGTATCCAAAGTAACTGCAAATGCAGACAATTCCGATAGCGCCACCATCACGGTAACATTGAAAGATGCCAACGGCAATGCGATTAGTAGTAGACCTGTGACGATCAGTCAATCAGGAAGCTCGACGATTACAACGAATCCAAGCTCAACCAATGCAAGTGGTATCGCCACCTTTACGACGAAAAGCTCTAAAGCAGAGACGGTCACCTATACGGCGACAGCAGGCGGTGTGACGATCGCCAACACAGCCAGTGTAACGTTCGAGCCTGGAGTCGTTAGTGATTTTACCTCCACGGTTCAAGTATCCAAAGCCAATGTATCGGCAGACGGAGCGGATAGCAGCACGGTAACTGTGACGCTGATGGATGCTAACAATAATCCGATCAGTGGTAAAAGTGTAACCTTGTCGCAAGGAAGCGGCAGTTCGGTCATATCGCCATCTACCGGTGTAGTGACCAATGCGAATGGTCAGTCTTCATTTACGGTAACCAATATGAAATCCGAGACGGTTACCTATGCTGCAGAAGTGGTAGCGGATAACATAACACTCACTACAATAAAAACGGTAATGTTCGAACCGGGTGCAGTAGACGGGGCGCTATCGAACGTAACGATATCCAAAACGACGGTTGCCGCGAACAATACCGACAGTGCCACGATTACCGTTACCCTACGTGATAATCAAAACAACGCAATTAGCGGTAAAATAGTAACCCTGTCACAGGGAAGTGGCAGCTCTACGATCACAGCTACACAGGGAACAAGTGATGCAAGCGGTGTAGCTACATTCACTGTGAAGAGCACGAAGGCAGAAAGTATAACATATACCGCTATTGCTGGTAATTTGACCTTAACGCTGCATCCCGTACCGGTTACTTTTACGCCAGGTGCTGCGAGTGCAACCATTTCTCAGATCACTTCATCTAAAGCGAGTGTTTCAGCAAATGGTTCGGATTCTGCCAGCATTAGCGTTACAGTGAAAGATATGTATGGCAATGTGCTCTCTGGCCATAACGTGACATTACAACAAGGAAGTGGCGGCTCGCTCATCACTCCTGCTCAAGCTACAACGAATGTAGATGGGGTAGCCAGCTTCACTGTAACTAATATGAAGACTGAAAATGTAGTGTATACCGCAAATGTAGTTAATGGGAATGTAACACTCAGTCAGACTGCGAACGTCAATTTCTTGTCTGCCAATGCTTATCTAAGTGCGTTGGATATATCGGCAGGTGAACTTATTCCTAAGTTTTCACAATTGCATATGAGTTATTTTGCTACTGTTCCAGATGAGGTACACCAAATTGCATTCACACCGACTGCCGCAGATAGCAATGCAACCATTCGAATCAATGGAACTGCGGTTCAAAGCGGGCTAGCTTCCGCTCCAATTGATCTGGTGACAGGAAATAATACAATTATGATTGAAGTGCTTGCAGCAGATGGTAAGACGCATCAAACATATACTGTTGTTGTTACCCGCGAACCAAACAAAGATGCACGTCTGAAGACTTTATCTGGTTTACCAAAAGCATTGACGCCTGCATTTGATTCAGCTGTTACCAAGTACACTGTTCATGTAGCAAACCATGTGGAACAGTATGAAGTACAGGCAGAATTAGAAAATGAACTATCGAACTTGACGGTCACAGGCGCAGTTTACGATAGTAATACCAACGCTTATGTGACTAACCTTCAGGTTGGAACGAATACAATTCAACTGAACGTTACTGCCCAGGATGGCATAACAGAAGCAAACTATATCATCGAGGTCATTCGTGCTTCTGTACAAGAAGAAGTAAGGAGTGCCCTGAACAACCTGACTATCGGTTACACAGGTGATGATACTTGGGAGTTTGTCACAAGGGACTTATTGCTAGCGGCGACTCAAGAGGGGTTACCCGTTGTATGGAGCAGCAACAAATCCGATATTGTAGAAAGTAATGGTAAAGTGGAGCGTCCGCTTACTAGAGAGTCAGTTGTTATTCTAACGGCTAGCATTCAACATGCAGGTGTATCAATGAGCCGAACTTTCCTGATTGTGGTTAAGCCAGTGGGGTTAAGTGTCGCCAGCTCAGGGTTCACACGAAACGTACCTATTCGGATTGGCGACAGCAGCACCGATGTCGAGCAGACACCGATTACACGTAAGGTGCTGTCGGATGGCAGCAAGATTGATAAAGTTATCGCTACAACATCTCAGTTATCTAACGCATTGCAATCAGCAGTTACGAATAATGAAAGCAATGTACGAGTCGTAGCTACGGATATACCAACCGATCCGGCTAATGAAATGACCATCGATGTACCGGCCGCTTCCTACGATCCGCTGGCTGGTGTGGTTGATCTGACGTTAGAGACCGATTATGCTCACATCATGCTGGACAAGTCTACATTGTCACAATTGAATAACGCAGGTCAAAGTCTCAATTTCCGATTTGTACCGATCCGACAAACAGGCCAAGTGACACAAGTGAAGGAGAAGGCACTTGCTGATCCGCTTGTAAAACAGGCTGCAGGTACGGGTACAGTATCCCAGATTGGTACACCGATGACGATTGAAACCAACTACAAGTCCTACAATACTACCGTGCTGTTCCCGGCATCCAAACTGAATTTACCAGCAGGCAGTGTATCGCAGCAAGCTGCTTATGCTGCTGCGTTGTACGTTTATATCCAGCACAGTGACGGACAGATTGCGTTACAACGTGGAACCGTTCAATATGATGCAAATGGGCAAATCGAAGGGATTGCTACAACGATCAACAAGTTCAGTACATTTACGATTCTGCATGTTCAACCAGCAAACTCATCTTCTGGTGGAAATGGAACGGGTGGGACTGGAAATACCGGAGGAGGAGGAGGTACTTCCCCGGCGCCTTCCCCAACACCAGAGACTAAACCTTCAACACCGGGAGAAAAGCCTGATTCAGCGCAGTCAGGAGTTTCAGGTGAGCATGAGGCCTATATTCAAGGTTATCCGGACGGTACATTCCGCCCTTCACAAACGACGACCCGTGCCGAGATTGCATCGATGTTGTGGGGTATTATGCTTGCAAACGGCGTTCAGCCAGATACATCTGTATCGGCAAGTTATGCGGATGTTCCTCATACGCACTGGGCGTACGAGGCCATTCGTCAGTTACATTCCAAGCAGATCTTGCTGGGGATCACGACAGATCAGTTTGCACCCAATCGTGCACTAACCCGTGCAGAGTTCGCTGTGCTGGCTGTACGCTGGCAGCAACTGACGACAGATGGTTCGGGAGAAACTTCGTTCACAGATATCACGAATCATTGGGCAGCGCCGAGCATAGCCGTTTTGGTGCAAAAAGGGATTGTTAAAGGGTACACGGATGGAACATTCCGTCCCAATGATGGCGTTACCCGAGCAGAACTCGTGACGATGATGAACCGTCTGCTTAAGAGAGGGCCGTTAACGGGTGTGACAACTCCGACATGGAAGGATGTTTCTTCAACTCACTGGGCTTTTGCTGATGTTGAGGAGGCCTCACGTTCTCATCGCTACAATGTATTATCCAGCGGAGCTGAGCAATGGATCAGCAACTAAGGGTAATTGTCATGAGATCATGAATGCACAAGGTGATTTATTTTAGCTACCTGAGTATGATGTATTCAGGCTCTGCAAGATGAGCTACTTACCATGTATAGTAAACTTGAACTTAAGGGCGGCATCGACCAAGATGCCGCCTTTTTCGTTGTATAACAGTCGTCGTTAAAAAAAATGGAATTAAATCTCACATATCTATTGTGAAAACAATGGAATAAACGATAAACTGGACAAATAGCACCTTAATTTACCAATGTTAAATTCATGGTTTAATCTTAAGGAGGTTTGTGATGATTCAGTTTCCGAAACCGGATGTAGAGCAGTATTTCCAGACCTATCGTATTTCACATTTTACCGTATCAGCGGACGAGAAGAAGCTGTATATGGACAGCAATCTGAATGGTCAGCCGAATATTTGGGCGATGGACTTGCCTGGTGGTTATCCGTACCCACTGACGTATTTGAATCAAAGCAGTCAATTTATCAAAGCCGATCCGCAGGGGCGTCATCTGCTAACCGCTTTTGATCACGATGGTAATGAGAACTATCACCTCTATGCGCTTCCGCCGGAAGGTGGGGTTCCGCTTCCTGTTGTACCAGCAGAGCCGAATGACCGCTGTTATTATGCTCACTTATCGGAGGATGGGAAACGGTTGTATTATAACACCAGTTCAGGCAATCCGAATTATATGAATGCACGCCTTCGTGACCTGGAGACCGGAGAAGATAAGCTTTTGTATCAGGGGGAAGAGGTAACCAGCAGCCTGATTGCCGTGAGCCCGAATGAAGAAGCCTACGTTATTTTGAAAATGTACTCCAATACGTATCAGACTGCCCATCTGCACCGGAACGGAGAGACTCATTCTATTGTACCGGTTACCGAGCGTCAGAGTCAGATTCCGTATGTTCTGTTTGCAGGTAATGACCGTTTGTTGCTGATTACCAACGATAATTCGGCATATGCCTATGTAGCTGAATATATAATGGATACGGGGGAGTTCCGTGCGTTGTGCCACATTGAGGGTGAAGATGTAGATGAAATTCGCTGGCATGAGGCATCTGAAACGTTATATATATGGACACTGACCGGGCCGGAGTATCACATGTATGTCCTGGAAAAAGATGCTGAAAAACCTCGCCGCATGGACATGCCGCTCGATACGATTGAACAGATAAACGTGACTAAATCCGGTAACGTGTACATTCTTGGACGCGGTGCTGTGCAACCGCATAATATTTATCGTCTTGTCGCAGGCGCTGAGTCATGGGAGCCGTTAACAGCCAACCGTGTCACAGGTCTAAGCCCGGATGATCTCGTATATCCTGATGTGGTAAGGTACAATTCCTTTGACGGACTGGAGATCGAAGCGCTTTTGTTCAGAGCCAAGCCAGAGCAGGCGAACGGATACAGCGTATTTTGGCCACATGGCGGGCCGCAGGCATCGGAAGCTAAGTTTTTCCGTCCGATGTTCCAGCTGTTGCTTGCGCAAGGGTATAATATCTTTGCTCCGAATTTCCGGGGGAGCACGGGATATGGTGCTGAATTCGTGAAGATGGTTGAGCGGGACTGGGGCGAAGGCCCGAGACTGGACTGTGTTGAAGGTATCCAGTGGTTGTTCGATCAAGGTATCAGCTCACCGGAACGCTTATTTGTGGTAGGCGGCAGTTACGGAGGTTATATGACTCTATTGCTTGCTGGTCGTCATCCCGAGCTGTTCCGTGCAGCAGTCGACATCTTTGGCCCAAGTAATCTGTTCACCTTCCTGGACTCCGTACCGGAGGACTGGAAGCCGATGATGGATAAATGGCTGGGTGATCCGGTGCGTGACCGTGAACGCTTGACCAAAGATTCGCCCATTACGTATCTGGATCAGATGGTGAATCCGATGCTGGTCATCCAAGGGGCCAACGATCCAAGGGTGGTCAAGGCTGAATCGGATCAGATTGTAGCTGCACTTCAGGAGAGAGGCGTAGATGTCGAGTACATCGTATTGGATGATGAGGGCCATGGTTTCTCCAGAAAAACGAATGAAATTTTGGTTTATCGCAAAATGGTAGAGTTTTTGCAAAAACATCAGGAGACCCCTGTTGCACAGGTTTAATTCGAATAATGGGATTTCTATATCACTCAGTGGATCATTCGTATGAGGGTGACCAGAGGTAGCTTATACAGATATGGAGACTACTATAGGGCAACAAAAAATAACCAGTGATCACAAGGATCATTGGTTATTTTCGTTTTAAGTCAATTACATGAAGTGATAACCGATATTTATAAAATCTTCTGGTAGTCACGGATTACTTTAGCGCCTGCAAGCCGCAAGCTTGTCTTACGATCAGAGCTTCAGTCCAGCAAAGAGAGTACCTTCTCGATATACTTCTCTGCCCAAGGAGCAAAAGGTAGATCAGCTTCCCAGGTCACTTGTCCGGTCGCCTTCGCCTCACCCCACCATAGAATACGTTGATACAATAGGTGAATCAGAAGGCGCGAACGAAAATGTTTACATTTTTCCACATCGTCTGCACAGACCTTTTCCCGATAAGAATGAAGAAATCTCGCAGCCAGATCAGGCCGGTCTTCCCGGAGGTATCTTGCAGTCATTTTCGTCAGATCGGCTGTGCCATCGCCGAAATAAGCAGTCGTAAAATCAAATAATCCACTGATTTTCCAAGAGGATGCAGGCGGATCTGTTTTTTGGATAAGAAAGTTCTCAACTTTGAAATCTCCCATGACAAATTCATGAACCGTCGAGACTAAAAAAGCAGACTCGGACTGTCTCAATTGCTCATCCACCCAGCATACATCATCGTCAGTAATCACAGAGTACTTCTCCGCATCATGTAACCAGTGGCGGATGCTTCCGTACAGCCAGTCCAGATACGAGCCGGCAAAAGGCATGATTTTGTCTGCCACAGGATCGTATTCTCCGGCATCCGGAACTTTCCAGTGATGCAACTCGGCTAACGTTTCAGCCAGTACATCTGTAATGTCTTTATGATCTTGTGAAGTTAGAGTCGTTTGAAAAACAGGATCATATAGATGGTTTCCAGGCAACTTGGGCATGATTACGTAACTCCAGCCCAGTAGCTGCGTGTCCTCCTGAATCTGATAGGGAACAGGAACGGGGATAGTAGTGCGCTCCGCCAGTTGATCCACGAAAAATTGCTCTTCTTGAAACTGTCCGTTGTACAACGGATTGCCCTTCAGAATAAACTCACCTTGCGTAGTTTGAATATACAAGGTTTGCCCCATCACGCCTTCAGCTGTCCGTTGGAACTGGACTAACACTCCGAGATTGAAGTGATCCAGTGCCTTCTGCAGACTGTGTTCCGTGACATGACCGAGACTATTGGAAGCAAAGTAAATGCGAGTCGTCATAAAAGGGCTCCTTATCTTCTGTTTAGTCCAGCTCCGCTCTTGAAAACAGGTCGAGAATAAGATCACGTTGCTCACATGCCTGCTTGAATCCCAGAATAAAGGATATGAGAGCTTCTTTGTCATCGGTATAAGCACAGAACATATCTGCTTCCGGATCGAAGCGAATAACCGAAGTCAGATGAGGCATCTTTTCTTCAAGAAAGACAGAAGCAAGGGAGGCCCAATCGTACCCGCCACCTTCGAAACCTTCATCTGCACGTGAGTCAAAGACGTCTTGAAGATATGTACCTGCATTCAGAATCACGGAATAGGAATTGGTTCCTGCATCAATGAACCTAAAAGGGGCGATAGCTTCTTTAGTGAATGTTGACACGCTTTTGTTCTCAGTGAACACGGCAGTCATTGCTTGTTCTTCATCAAGAGAGTCAGAGCCATCCTCGTCAAGCAAATTAAACTCCTCTTCGTCCAGCAAACCCCGAATGAAAACTTCGAAATTCGGTGCCAGATAGGTGATTTCATAATCGCTCTCCTGATCCACATGAACGACACAAGGTTCGCCTTGAGGGCCGCAGAAGCGATAGTCCAGCATGACGACATCATGACCGGCAGACGGGCAATCACAGATGACAACCCCGAGGTCAGGGTATCCCCAGTCTTCGATCATAAAGCGACTGCCGAACTCTCCACCAAGGGAATACATCTTAACCCGTCCAATACCCAAGATGCTTGTAATAGCGATATGATTCTCTGCCCAACTTGTACCCTCTTGGGTCGGGAACGTTGTGCGCGCAGGAAAACCGCCATTTTGCGTTTGCATTAGCTGAATATAGGAAGCAGGCAGCTTGTAGCCGAGTTCCTGTTCAATGGATTGGATTAGTTCCTCGTCAAAAGGAGCTGACACATGGTTATCTTGCGCATAATCGCTATACCGCCAGAACGTTGCAGGATCGTATGCGCCTGAGGCAACCTGAAGCTGGTTTAGTATTCCGCTTTGCTCCCACTCTGCCTGTTCCGTCTCCCAGCGGATGCGATCCCGATCCATTTTAGCTGCTTTGGGGCGAATCCAGTCCAGATATTCCAGGGTAGACTCATCATTGGGCTCAAGTCGATTAGCTTCTTCAAAAGCTGCCTGTGCCAGCTTATATTCAGCGACGTAACAGTAGGCATAACCTAACCGGAAGTGCCATAACGGGTCTAGTTGGCCCTGTTCCTTAACGCCTTGTAATAGTTTAATGGCTGTGCGATACTCTTCCAAATTGTTATATGCTCTTGCAAGCTGTCCGATTGTTTCGGCATCCTGCTCGGATTCGGGTAATGCCTCAATACGTTTTACGATGAGCGCATAGTCTTCCTGTTCGTGCCAAACATTAATCTGTTCCAGCAACTCTCTATCCATGATTAGACCTCATTTCATCGTGAAAGAATAGGAAACTCTACCCACTATTTTACAAGGTTTAGAGACAAAAAAACACTCTCTCATGCGGGTAGTCGTAAAGCTTCCCGGCATGAGAGAGTGTACAGTGTTAGACGTTATCATCGAGATTTTCAGGACACGTCGAGGCGTCCAATAGGGTGTTGGATTAGTCGTTTCCTATCCGATATAGAGCTGTGTCTGAATCGATGTTCTTACAAATCGTCAAAGCCGTTGTCGTCGCCGACTTTGCCGTAGTTACGGGATTTGGCTTCGAAGAAGTCCGTTTTTGTTGCGTTCAGCGCTTCGTCGGAGAAAGGTTTGATCCAAGGCATGCAGTTCACATCAACGCCTTCATAAGCTTTTTCCATACCCATTAGACGCAAGCGTTTGTTTGCTGTGTATTTAATGTAGTCTTCCAGCTCGTTCAGGTCGATGCCGCGAACGTTGCTGAGTGTATAATGTGCCCAGTTCGTTTCCAGCTCCACTGCGCGGTCAATCGTTTTGTACACGTAGTCCATGTTTTCTGGTGTGTTCAGTTCAGGGAAGTCCACGAGCAACTGTTTGAATACTTCCGCGAAGAAGTAGCAGTGCTGGTTTTCGTCCCGCTGGATGTACGAGATCATTTGGCTGGTTGCCATCATTTTCTGGTCACGAGCCAGGTTGTAGAAGAACGCAAACGTACTATAGAAGAAAATACCTTCGAGAATCAAGTCAGCAACCATCGCTTGGAAGAACGTCTGTGGAGACGGGTTGTCCCGGAAGCTTTGATAGATATCGGCGATGAAACGGTTGCGGTCCAGTAACACTGGATCATGTTTCCAATATTCGAAAATTTCTTTCTGCTCCTGATCGGAAACGATGGAAGACAGAACGTAGGAGTAGGATTGGTTATGCACGACTTCCTGCTGTCCAATAATGGCCGAGATTGCTTCAAGGGAAGAGTCGGTAAAATAACGTTTCACGTCACCAACAAACATCGTTTGCATGGAATCCAGTACAGCCAGCAGGGAGATGTTAATTTTGAACGTACGTTTCTCTTCTTCATCCAATTGTGCAAACTGGGAAGCATCCTTGGACATTGGAATCTCGTCAGCGATCCAGTGGTTAAGCAACAATACTTTGTACAATTTGTACATATGAGGCATACGAATGTCGTTCCAGTTCAGGATACCCGAGCACTCACCTTCAATAATACGTGTCGATTGGTTAGGCGCTTCGGTATTGAAAATTTTCTGTACTTGCATAATCCGTTCACTCCTTGCAATTTATATAGATTGAACTAAAAATATTTTGCGCATATTTAAATGCCAAAATATTTTTCTAGGATGTAAAAGAATAAATAAAATGGGGCTCGTGCTTCTTTGCATTAGTACAAAGAGAACGAGCTCCTTAGCATAGTTTAGTAAATTAAAATTCTACTAATATAATAATACATAATCTCTGTATTTCTACTGATAAATAGCCAGCACTTCAAGAACTAAAACATTATCTTCTGAAACAATATTCTTTATTTCTTCTGTGTTAGTATCCCCAATGTTTCTTCGCATACCACGTCTCATTGAGAATAGGTCTTTCATAATATCAAATAATATTAATGGTTTTCCAGGATAAGAATTTTTACGAGAAGTGATTTTTGCTAGTATAGTTATACTCTCTTCTTGATAGTCCTCGAAATCTTCCATTTCAATGGTAAGATTCTTGGTATTCAACTTTGTAAATCCTATTCTGGGTGTGATCTCATCTGAATAGATATAGCACGGAATTTTTGTGCTCTCTTTGCCGAATATACTGTTGAATAATTCCTTGTCTTCAGATGAGATATTTAAAGCCTCACTCATCATAGGTTTGAAATCGTTGATTATTTCCATCATATCAAACTCTTCTGGGATACTGAGCTTACCTGATAATTTTATAATTGACTGGATAGGGACAGTTTCTGGGTCAAAATCATTATTGGATAGATCAAAGAAAAACTCACTATGCTCTTTTTCCAGTAATGATTCGAATAGATTGCAATTTAAAATGTCATTTACTTTTAATTCACCAGTGAATTCATTGTTATTTCCATATGAACCTTTTATTCCACTGAAGCTACCTTCTAACGACTTGTTGGAAGCAACCTTTACACTTTTTACATTGATAGCCCTTTGGCCCTGTAAAACTGCAGTGAATTCTTCTATTTTTTTAGAATTATAATAGATTAAGTTTTTGAACATATCCTTGCCTCCTATTCGAACATTCGAATCAGCTTGCGCAGGAATCACATTCTTCGATTGTTAATGCACGGCTACGAACATAATAGGTCGATTTCATGCCGGCTCTCCAAGCGTGAAGATGCAATTCCAGGAACTCTGTCGCCTTGATATCCGGACGAACATACAGGTTGAAGCTTTGACCTTGGTCAACGTGACGCTGACGGGCAGCGGCCATATTGATGGAAGCATGTTGATCCACCATAAATGCCGTTTTGTAGTACCAGATCGTTTTTTCGGACAGATCCGGAGCCGGGTTGGCAATTTTGTATGTTGTTTTCTCTTCATAGGACAACAGCTCATACAGTGGATCAATACTTGCTGTTGAACCCGCGATGATGGAGGTGGAACCGTTTGGTGCGATAGCAAACATCCAAGCGTTACGTACGCCGTTTTGTTTCACTTGCGCCTGCAGTTCTTTCCATTGATCTGTAGTTACGAATTCGCCTACGCGCTCACCCGTTGTATACTCGCGTTGGTCGAAGTAATGGCCACTTTCCCAGTCGGAGCCTTTGAACTTCGGATAATGTCCTTTTTCTTTGGACAGTTCCATGCTGGCTTGAACGAGCAAGTAGTTAATTTTTTCATACAGATTATCGTTATAGGTGACAGCTTCTTCGGATTCCCAACGAATGCCTTCAAGGGCAAGCAGGTGATGCAGTCCGAATGTTCCCAGACCAACAGCGCGATACTGACTGTTCGTGTATTGGGCTTGAAGCACCTCAATATTGTTGATGTCAATGACGTTGTCCAACATACGGACCTGAATCGGAATCAGGCGCTCCAGTACGTTATGAGGTACGGCGCGAGCCAAGTGGATCGAGTTCAGGTTGCAGACCACGAAGTCACCAGGTACTTTGGAGATCACGATGCGTGTCTGACCATCCTTCGTCACCAGTTCTTCTTTTTCCACTACGGTAGCGGATTGGTTCTGCATAATTTCGGTACACAGGTTGGACGAGTATACCATGCCATGTGCCCGGTTCGGGTTCGAACGGTTCACCGTGTCACGGTAGAACATGTACGGTGTACCTGTTTCAAGCTGTGATTTCATCACACGTTTCATGATGTCGATCGCTTGTACCGTAATACGGGACAACAGCGGATGATTCACGGCTTCTTCATACTTCTCGCGGAATGCACCTTGACCCTTAGTTTCATCGTAAAAGTCTTCCAGACCCAGTGCACGGCCGTTCTCATCTTTCCAGCCCATCACTTTTTTCGTCTCGTGCGGGCAGAACAAGCTCCATTCGCCACGGCTTTCGACACGCTCCATGAACAGGTCAGGCAGACAGATACCGTGGAAAACGTCATGCGCACGCATCCGCTCGTCGCCGTTGTTCAGCTTCAGGTCGAGGAATGCCAGGATATCTTTATGGAAAACATCCAGGTAAACCGCAATCGCACCTTTACGTGTGCCAAGCTGGTCTACGCTTACTGCTGTGTTGTTCAACTGGCGAATCCAAGGAATAACGCCTGAACTCGTATTTTTGTGACCGCGGATGTCTGAACCGCGTGCTCTGACTTTGCCGAGGTATACGCCGATGCCGCCGCCCATTTTGCTCAAACGAGCTACGTCTGTATTGGAGTCAAAGATCCCTTCGAGCGAGTCATCTACTGTGTCGATGAAACAGCTGGAGAGCTGTCCGGCTACCTTTTTACCTGCATTGGACATCGTCGGTGTAGCTGCCGTCATATACATGTTGCTCATCGCCCAGTATGCTTCTTTCACCAGATCCATACGCTTCTCGGCAGGTTCTTGGTGCATCAGGTACATGGCGATAACCATGTAACGCTCCTGCGGCAATTCCATGACTTTGCCATCAAAATCGTTGGCGAGGTAACGCTCAGCCAGTGTGAGCAAACCGATGTAATCGAAGAGCAGATCGTTGCGATAGTCAATGCACTCCGCAAGCTCGTCAATCTGTTCCTTGGTGTAACACTCCAGCAGTTCTTCGCGATAGATGCCTTTTTTGACAAGGTCAACAATCAGTGGGTGGAATGCGCCGTAAGGCTCGTCTGGGTATGACTTGTATCTACGGTTCGTTGCTGCTTTTTTGTAAAGGGAAGTAAGCAGGGATCTCGCTGCTGCAAATTTCCAGTTCGGCTCTTCTTTCGTTACCAGTTCCAGAGCGCTCATCATAAAAGCATTGCTGATCTCATCTCCGGTAACTTCGTCACGACGAAGTTTGCTCGTTACTCCGCGAACCAGACGTTCCTTGTCGAGCATGTCCAGTCCTTCCAGGATACGGTCGGCATATACCGAGATGCGCATCTCGTCAAAGGCAAGCTGGCGATTGTTCGGCTTGGTCACAACTTGTGGCATGAATATTCCTCGCTTTCACATGATAAAAAAATTAAAAAAATAAAATAAACAATTCTTTGAAAATAAGAATTGGAGGTCTACAACGGTGAGTAAATACGGATTGTGCGGACTACAGTGGCGGTAACCAGATACGTTTGGGATGAAATCATGCGACAAGGAGTGGACAGAACCTGCTCATACAAAAAGCATTCCCCTTGCCTTGCGGCTGAAAATGCCCATTCATGTTCTGGCTTTTGACTGTCTTATCTATGCATGTCTTCGACAGAACAAGTTGCTGTATGTAAGCTATTGTCTGATCATTTCATACCTGTGAATGAAGGTAACGGACGCAGTCCAAACAGCCCCGTTAACCTCTATGTCAGCCCTGTCTTCGAGAAAGCGATTTACACCTACAGGGACGTGACTTTGGAGGTGATTTCATCTTGTTTTTCGATAGATTCCAGATGCTGGATATAAGAAGTGGGGTAGCCCGTTTCACTATATTTTGTTGCTGTCATACTAATGTACCCCAACATATAGTGTTTGTAAACAGGGTGGAAACCATAAAACGTAATTCCGAGTATACCATCTAAGCTAGGAATCCGCAAAGGAAAAGGACTGGAAGATTTGAAGATTCTGCGAAAAAAATTTTGAAAGATTTAGAATGACGTCATCACGTCAGTTTGAATTGGAGCACTTTAAACTGGTAAAATAAAATCAGTCAAAACTCGACTAAAACTTGAGCGGCAACGGTTCGAACGGTGCCCAGAGGAGGCAGAGCGAAGTGGCAATTGCAGAAGTGACCGTCATTCCGATTGGAACAGGAACCACCAGTCTGAGCAGTTATGTTGCGGACATGCAAAAGATATTGGAGAGGCAGCGTGGCATTACATATCAGCTGACTTCGATGAGCACCATTATTGAAGGTCCGCTGAACGAAGTTTTCACCGCCATTGCGGCTTTGCATGAAGCTCCGTTTCTGTCAGGAGCCCAGCGTGTCTCCACATCCGTGAAAATCGATGATCGGCGTGACAAACCGGATGCTTCCAGCGTGCAGAAGCTGCAGTCGGTGCAGGATAAGTTGATCTCGCTGCACAACAGGCCAAATTAAGAAACGGCGATGAAGTGGAAAGAAGATAGACTGTGGGCAACTTATGGCAGATCCATTCTACTCACAGGCCGAGGTTTTCTGAAAATACGGCATAAAAACCATTTTACGCGGCAAGTCCCAATAGGGGCCTGCCGTTTTTGCATTTTTGACAAATGACTCAAAGTACGTGGTATTTGCTCTAGATCAGACTGATGACCAAAGAACACTACAAAAAAATGAGGCACGGAAAGGGTATACGGATGTGTTTATGTGTCAGTCACCCGACGGGCTACTTTGGAGTGAGCCTGTGAGCATTACGGGTGTGCCTGCCGGAACTCAAATTTCTTTCCATCCATTACCGTCTCTCCATTTACCGGGACCGTTCGGGGGATCAAAAATAGGAGAGAGCATGCTCAAGTTATTTTGAAAACGTAGCATGCTCAAAATTGTAATACAAAAGGCCAGCTTAAACTTAATTAAGCCGGCCTGTTTGTATCTATTCTGGTCTTAGTTATTCAGCAACGATTAAAGATGCACCTACTATAGTCGAATTGGTGTATCCGCCACTAACATTGTCGAAGGAGTAGTAAGCAATAGGCACACCAATAACAGTGGCATAGTCCCCATCAAGCAAGTCTCCGGTCGAGGCAGGATAAATGGCTGTAATATAATTTGCGTAATCGTCCTCTAGCAGCAAGATCGAAATGGGTGATCCGAGTGAATTGTCTTCTTCCACCTGAATAACCTGTCCGCTTATTTGTACAAAATTCTCATAGTAGTTGGCTACATTTTTATTGAGATGTCGGGTGGTCACATCGGTTTTAACAAGTCCCTTTACCTTTTTGCGAAGCTCAGCAGTATCTGCCGGGAACAGGTCGGTATGTTTTGCGAGATAATTATAAGATACTTGCTCCATTACGGCTGTCTCAGATGAGACGGATGATGTAAGATCGTTAAAGAAATCAGCTGCAGTTGCTGCGGACGATGAATCTCCAGCAGATGTAGGTACAGCTGTTTGCGCCACAGGAGAAGTAATGTCCAAGGAATTAAGAATGTCACTGACTTCATCTGAATGATACGAATCTTTTCCATAAGTTAGCGTCAAGGTATACAGGTCTGTATTTGTTGGAATCATATACTGAACTAGAACTACATCAGTACCTGTGGAATTAGTGTAACTTCCTTCAAGTACACCAGCATTTATGTCTTTATAAGGCTTAATACTGAAGTTGGTCTTCTTATAATCGGATATACCAATAGATGCGCCATTCTTTACATAATAATCAGCTGTGTTATTAGCAAATTCCTCAGGGTTGATTGAACCTGATGTGTTGGCTTCGATCGTTAGATTAATGTTATCTGCAAACTTCTTTGTTCCTGATTGGTCTGAGAACGCGCCCTTCACTGCTGCGTGCATTTGACTTGTATCTACACTTTTCCAAGACTCCGGATATGAGAACGAAAACCCTTCACCATTATATGTAGTATATTTTGTTTCTTTAGCCTCAGCTTTGACCGTTTCAGTAGCATTCGTTGTTTCCGAGGGCTTGTTGTCAGCTGTTTTAGTTGTCTCCGAATTACCACAAGCGCTGAGCAATACAGTTAAAGCAAGAATCATAGCCCGTTTTTTCATTTTTCTAATCCCCTAGTATGCTTCCCATCGGTTGGGTTTTTTTACTCCGGTCATCAGGTGAAATGCCAAACTCTAAAATTTGCACTTTTTTATTCTTTAAGATAAAGGTTGGTCATTTGTAGGTTACTTACTCAATCTAATCAGACATGTAATGATTGATATTGAATGGTTCAATCTAAAACTAATGCACCTTCGTGATACATGAATACATTGCTTAAGACAAGTAGTAATACTCCCTTTCATAACTCCTTTCCATATCGAATTTGAATAGCGAACCTTCTGAATCGATATTTGAATAGCGAACCTTCTGAATAAAGGGATAGAAAATACCCCAATATTAGGAACATAAAGGCTGCAAATCTAATAAATTATAGCACTAAGTAGTAATTAAGGTAAGCGAAAGACAAAATAGGATGTATTTATACGTTTTAGCCATACAATTCTTCTTGGTGAAGGAACTAGTCTAAACTGGAAATTAGCCCATTTTATATCTGCGCCCTGTCGGTTGTGCATCTGATGCATATAGTGAACTGTACCTCAAATCAAAGGAGGGTTTTACATGAGTGGAGTAGTTGGTGGATACGGCGGTGCATGGACATCGACTGGCGCGATTCTGGTTCTCTTTATCTTGCTGGTGATCATCTCTAAAGCATTCCTGATCTAATAAAAGGTTTTAGAAAAATTCACACGTAGGGGAGGGTTTAAGATGGGTGAAGTAGGAGGAATGGGATACGGCGGCTGGACTTCCACTGGAGCAATCCTGGTGTTGTTCATTCTGCTCGTAATCATCACGAAGTCTTTCTGGGTATAATGTGTCGTGCTCTGCCGGGTAACCGGCAGGGTTTTATGATAGTGGACAAGCTACGCTGAGGAATGGAAGAGAGTGCAGTACCTAATCGTTGTAACGGAGCAAGGGAGTAGTTTATTTTTGGGGCTCGGTAGAAGGAGAGGTGAGAAGAATAGTATTTGAAATGAAGTGGGGGGGAGTTGTGAGAAAGCAACAAAGTCGAAATAGGGTGATGAACTGAAAAGGAAAATGAGGGATAGAGAAGATCAAGAAGATGTGGAATCAGGAATGATGAAAAATGTACATAAAGATAATGGTCAGGCTAAAACGCCTATTTTGAGATCAGGAGGGCCATAGCCCGGTCACCGTATAGGGCAAATACATAGCTTAAGGTGTAGGCAAATGTTAAGGAGGCATGACGATGAGCGAAGTTAAACCGAACTCACCGAACGGACAGGGTCAAGTTTACGGACAACAAGGAGGGCATGAACATATGTACGGATACCAATATCCAGGTCAAGACATGTACAATTACGGAACAATGCCTTATGGCTACCAACCGAATCAAGCACCGATGGTGCAGGGATACCAACATGGTTGTGCACCTGCCTGTGGTGGAGGCGTCTGGAGCTCCATGGGAACTATTCTTGTTTTATTCATTTTGCTGGTGATCATCTCCAAAACCATGTTCATTTAATTCCTCTGTTGAGAGGCCGCGGTCCAAACGTGGACTGCAACATCGGGCCAATCGGAAAGCCTGACTGGATTCATGTGATTACAGATCCGTTTCTCAGATGAGAGTTGTTCTCTGGAAAGAAGAAAACAGGAAATTGTTTATATAGGTTAACTCCGGCCAAGAGCCGGGGTTATCTTTTTTTAGGTATGTTTTATTGCGGAGCGGGGCACATGGATTGAAAGAACTAGAGGACTGCAACAAACGAACACATGAGGACTGCAACTAAACGAACACATGTTATAGGATTATAGGAACACTATCTCGTATACAAGCGAGCTGAAGGCTGAGAGATGATGTATCAATATAAAAAAGAAAGTAACGTCAAGAGCCGACCTTGACTTGGTTAAACTTCGCTAATTGATTAAGCTGGTGTATAAAACCGAATCCGGATATAACGGGTACCTTCTGCGAAACAACATACATAAGCCAATGAACAATAACCGCCAAGGGGTTAGGGTAACTAACGGTAACAAAGGTGTGCAACATAGCAAATCAAATGAAACTTATCACTGTAGATTTACATAAAAAGGGCGATGGTTAGCGTTTAGTTTAGAAAAGGAGGACACTCTCAACCCACCAATGGCTTGCAAAATAATACCCGAAAAGACATTAATCACTGGAGGTCACCATAGCTGAATCATGGTCTGCGATATTTAGAATAGAAAATTCACGGCCAGCTCACACGCAACACACACGCATGTGTAACGATCCTGAGAAGCCTTATTTAATGGTTTTTAAAGGTTTGATAATTCTAACGATCTGTACGGACGTTATTACTCATTTTTCTCTGAAAAAACAGATGATTATGGTGTGAAATCGATAAATAAGGTTTCTGGTGATCGTTAGAATTTGTAAAGTGCAATAATCGGCGAAATAAGCTCTCTGGAGATCGTTAGATTTTTGGAGAAGTTTTGAGAAAGATTGCTTGGCGAGTATGATGTGGAATTGCTCGTTTGGAAGGAGAGAGGGACAAGGGATGTCGTGAGTACAAAGGATGAATCCCGGAGACAAAGGGAGTTGAGTAGAAAAGAGACAAAGAAACGAAACGGATCAGGGAAAGGGATAAGAAAAATTGGATATAGAAAAGCACCCGGAACCCAATTCCGGGTGCTTGATGTATGTTTTCAATCTTCTCAAGAATAAGTGATATCCAAAACAACAAAAGCCCTACCTCTCTTTTGTCCTTGCGGCTCCGATGACCGCGCCAGTGTGAATGGGAACATCTTGTAAACCCTGTCTACCGGGTTATTCTGATTCAGGTTCGTCAATCTCCATAGGTTCGTTTAGCTTATTCGCTGCGGTCGCAGCATGAAGAAAATATTCCGGGGTTAAATAGAAGACGGAAAATCATATGAGGTTGTTAATACAACTTTTATAGCATACCACACTCTGTAATTTATTGCAATAAAAAGGAAGGATAACCCTTGAAGCGCAGGTTTAAGCCTTCATTTGATTCCTGATTTCCTGCTCAGCAGATGATTGCGAGTAAGGCTAAGATATTTTGATGCATGTTATATTATGAGAGAAAAATGAAATGTTTTCAGAAAAATCAGAAGGAACCACTGGAAAAGTATATTCTGAAGAAATAACATAAAAAAATGCTCAGAAGAAATACATGAAGAAATGTTTGGAATAGTTATCTCGAAATCTTATGTAGAAGAAATATCTCAAAAAAAATGTTATTAAGGGTAATCCTCTTCAAACGTTTCTGCGTAGGTTATAATATGAGGGAAGATACAGAAAGGGGCCCTCGGATGACTGAATCGATAGAGGACAGCAGGTTAATGCAGCGGATTGCAGAACGTGATGCTTCTGCACTTGAACTGCTATATGACCGTTACGAACGGGCCGTTTATTCTTTTGCCTACCGAATTGTCGGTGATCCGATGACGGCAGAGGAGACCGTGCAGGAACTTTTTCTGCGCATTTGGAACAATGCGGAACGATTTGATACCTCACAGGGGAAGCTGACCACGTGGATGTTTGCAATTACGCGCAACATCGGGGTGGACATGCTGAGGCGGAGATCGAAAGGAGCAGCGACGACATCAGTTGAGCATGAGACACTGGCGGCGTACGCTGACGAATATACAAATACTGAAGAAGAGGTCCAGCGCAAATGGGAAGGCACACGCATTAAGGAGGCGTTGACCCAATTGAATGAGGACCAGAAGCAAGTGATTGAATCGATATATTATGCAGGTTTAACGCAACAAGAGGTATCCAGCCGATTCGGGATTCCGCTGGGTACGGTGAAGAGCCGTGTCAGGCTTGCCATGCGGCAGCTCCAGAAGCTGCTCGCTGATGCTGAATTGCATCCGGACGCGGGAAGGGGGGGCATACATCCATGATAGAACGACATGAGGAGTGGTCTGATCTGGCACCGATGTATGTGCTGGGCGGACTGGAAGCAGAGGAAGTGGCGGCATTCGAAGCACATATGTCAAATTGCGAAGCGTGTCGTCAGGAGGTAAGGGAATTGCAGGAAGTGACTGGCTTCCTGCCACTTGCGGCGGACCCTGTGGCACCGCCGCCAGGCATGCGAGCACGTGTGCTGGGCAACGTGCTCGGCCAGGCGCAGGAGAGCACCGGCGCGGCGCCGGCCGCTGCTCCTGCGCAGCAGCCTGAAGCACCCGCATCCGCGGTGCTTCAGGAAGACCTTGCGCCGCAGCATGAGCGTGCGGCGCAGCCCGGGCCTGGCCTGCCGCCAGCGGCGGTGCCTGCGGCCCGGGCCAAAGAGGCTGCCCAGGCAACGCTGGGGCAGCCACAAGAGCGCGCGCGTGCGCGCGGTGGCCGCGCTTGGCGCGCAGCCAGTGCGGGCCTCGCGGCAGCTGCGCTGGTGCTCGGCGTGTACACGGCGCAGCTGCAGAGCCGCATCGACTCGCTGACACAGCAAGTCGATGGTACGTCGGCTGCGCAGGAGCAGCTGGCTCTGGCGCAAGCGCAGAATGCACAGCTGCAAGAGCAGCTCGCCTCAGCTATGGCACCGGCGCAGGGCATGAAAACAGGCGAGGCCGTCAAGCTGAGCCCGGCCACGCAGAATATTGTCGCACAGGGTCTTGCAACCATCGTGATCGACAGCAAAGGTACACATCTCGTGGTACAGGCAGAGAAATTGCCTGCGCTGGAAGGCAATCAGGCATTTCAGGTATGGTTGATTAAGGGAGACACCCCTAAGAACGCGGGGACGTTCCTAAGCAGGGACGGTACAGGAGCAGTCTATTATACGCTGGATTCCGCGAACGATTATGACACCGTTGCGATTACGCTTGAACCGGATGCTCTGGGGGATCAACCTCGCGGCACGATGATTCTGGCAGCAAAAATCAAAACGGGTTAAACGCCAAATGGCCGGGTAACGTTCCGATGAAATAACCGAAATCTAAACAATGATAAAAGGCTGTTCCCCAAGGGAGCAGCCTTTTATCATGTGAACCCGAAGGAATCAGGTTTAGATAGGGTGAGCACTGGAAGAAGGCACAGCATTTTTCACAGGGTTTTATTAATTTTTTTAGGGGCAATAACCGATAAATATATAGGAGAAAACATCCTTATTCTCCCTTTTTATCAGGGCGGAACGGGTTAGACATAGAGAGCGAGGGATTGGATTGGAAGTATATCGTGCCTTTATCTTCCGTCTGCTACGCAATTATCTAATTGGTTCATTATCGGCTGTCTTCGTTGTGGGTTCCGTGGTCATGATATCCACCTTGCAGATACCCAATATTCAGTATGTTCGATTGATTATCATTGTACTCATATCGATTCTGTTTATGCTGGTTGCGGAGTTGATCACATTGTGGGCTCAATTGGGTCCAATAGGGCAGTTTTTCGCTGCCGAGCATCACGAAATGGCTGAACTAAATCGGATGTATGAACGAATTCACCGCTTTCCAGGCCAGACCATATATCGCATTATTGGACCACATATGCTAGGGTTCTCTCTACCCGCGGCTGGACTTACATTATGGATGATCTCCACAGGCTGGCTTGAAATCCCGTATGGATATGTCATCATTGCGGCGGTGTGTGCATTTCTGATTGCCATTATGCATGCCCTGGTTGAATATTACCTTACGGTGAGGGCGGTGAGGCCGCTGCTACTCGAAGTTCGCCGTAGAGGCAAGATGCTGTACAGCATGGAACCTTCGCTTGGCGGACGTATTCTGATCTCGATACAGCGGAAGTTCCAGACCAGCACTGCCCTTATCGGTTTATTTCCGTTATGTTTATTTTTTCTGGCTACCTATATTCGGCTCCAGTATATAGACCCGGTGTTTGCAAAAGAATACACGTTATGGGGTGTACTCATCGTCATCTTGGGTGCAGGATTCTCCATGGTGGGCAGTTGGCTGTTAATTCGGGATGTCCGTGATCCGGTGTCTGAGTTGACACAAGAGATGAACCGGATTCAGGGCGGCGAGTTCGGCAGAAGAACGCCGGATTTGTATTCAGATGAATTTTCGCAATTGATCTCGGGATTCAATATGATGATTAGTCGGATGGAAATGAGACAGGAGCGCAATCGGCAACTGCTGCAAAGTTACTTCTCTCTGCTTGCCGCTGCACTGGATGCCCGGGATAAATATACGGCGGGACATTCTATGCGTGTCGCGGAATATTCCATTCTGATCGGCAGGCTTAGCGGCATGAATGACGAACAGGCCGACTTGTTGTACAAATCAGCTTTGCTCCATGATATTGGGAAAATCGGCATACCTGACGAAGTATTACTCAAAGATGGCAAGCTAAGTGATGAGGAATTTGCAATCATCCGTACGCATCCCGTGTTGGGAGAGAGTATTTTACTTCAAATTGAACCTGTGGATGCCATGGCTGACTTTCTACCGGGGGTGCGATCGCATCATGAGAGGTATGATGGCAAAGGTTATCCGGATGGCATGGCAGGCGAAGAGATCCCGCTGTTCGGACGTATTATTGCGGTAGCGGATGCCTTTGATGCCATGACGTCAGACAGGCCGTACCGGAATGGAATGAGCGATGAGAAAGCGCTTATGATTCTGGAAGAAGGAAAGGGGACCCAGTGGGACCCCTATTATGCAGGTTTGTTCATTGATGAATGGCGACGGCAGAAGCAGTTGGGTAAAAAGCCTGAAGAGGGGGTTAGTTGATCCCCTCCGTCCATTTGGACTCTTTTCTGCGACGTCGATAAAGGGATAGTCCAGTAATGATCGTGAAGATACACTCACCAAGAATAATTGCACTCAGTGCGTCGTAAATGACATGTTGCTTGATGAGCAGTGTAGATATAATAATCAGGGATGCGCCGGTAATTACCGCCACCTTGATAGATTTACGAATGGTTGAGACGGATAGAACAGCACGCATCACCAGATAAGAATGCAGGGCGTGAATACTGGGAAAACAGTTATAAGGACGATCTTGGCTGTAAAGCCACCCGATGACGACTGTACCCAAGCCAGAGCCAGTTAATTCCGGCCGTGGAACCATGGTTTGGAAGTTGAAGTAGATCAGGTAACAGACCCAGACACAGATGTTCATGGATAACAAGACCCGATAATACATAAGTCGATCCTTGGCACACAGGTAGGCTAGCACGCCGAATACAAACGGGTACCATCCCAGATAGGGAATCGACATCGCGGGTATAAAAGGAAGCATCCGGTCAATTGGAGAGTTTAGGATAACATATCCCCGATCCGGACTGTTCAGAATATCATAGAAAAGTCCCATGACAGCCAAGGATAACATCAGACTAAGCGACAGCCAGTAGGATTTATCTTTTAACAAGTGCACAGCTGTAAATCTCCTTTCATCATGTCTCAAGGAAACATGATTTTAGCGATAAATATAAAAAATGAAACAACAATATATTTTACTATGTCTTACACACAAATTGAATCTTGATTTTGTGTATTTTTTTGTTTCTTTTTGACGATGTTTCCATACGGAGGTGGGTCTAGCATGATATGATGTAAAAATACGACCGATATAAGCACTTGGGTTATAACGTCGAACAACAGGAGTGAATACATGCAATTTTCGAAGATGTTCGTACTTAATATGGGGATGCTTATTACGATTGCTTATCTTGCCAGTGTCTTCTATAAATATATCGTTATACGCACCTCTTCCCGAGTGAAACAGGTCTGTTCCGTGCTAGTGCTTATATTTGCAGGCTGGATCAGTACGGTGTTTGGATTTCAGTTGAATGATGAAGTTGTGTTTGATCTTCGTTATGTACCTCTAATTGTTGCGGTTTTGTCGTACAGGCAGCCCTATAGCGTCATCATTATAGGTGTGGGAATTGGCTTGTCCAGGCTGACGTTCGGTATTACCGATGCAACCGTCGCCGCGGTTATTAATATGTCTCTTCTTGGATTGCTCTGCGCGGGTTTGAATATCTGGATGCGGCGCAGCAACTACAGGCTGATTGTCAAAGGCATCATCGTTACAGTGATTGTTAATGTTGCCAACAGTGTAAACATCGCCTTGGTGGGCGTCATTCCTACCGCATATTTCTTCTCTCACATTATGCCTTATACGCTTCCTACCGGAATCGTACTTAGTCTTATATTTGCATTCATCTTACGGGATTTTCAGAATGAACAAAATCGGATTCTCTTAATACAGAGCACGAATCGACTTCTATCCGTGCAGAAGGAAGAGTTGCAGAAAGCTCAGATTGTACTGGAGGAACGAGCCAAACAATTGACGATTGCCTCACAGTACAAGTCCGAGTTCTTGGCGAATATGTCTCATGAGTTGCGTACACCGCTCAACAGTGTAATTAACTTTGCTCAGATGATTGGCGAGAATGCGGATACCATGGATCAGGAGGAGATCGTGCGTTTTGCAGGCATGATTGATCAATCCGGACAAGAGCTTCTGAGACTGATTAACGACATTCTGGATTTGTCTAAAGTCGAAGCTGGCCGGTTAGATATTGTACTTGAGGATATCAGCTTGAGCCAACTGATCGAAGATGCCATGAATCATTTTGGGCTTGTTGCAGACAAGAAAGGAATTGAGCTTGTTCTTCAAAAGCAAAATGGATTGCCAGATACACTCTGGTCTGATCCGCAGCGTGTGCAACAAATTTTGCGGAATTTGATGTCCAATGCCATCAAATTCACCTCAAAAGGGAAGGTTACCCTGAATGTGAGCACTAAACAGACCAAACAGGCAGGCAATGTAAGCCATTGGCTCGTTTTTTCGGTTCAGGATACAGGGATCGGCATTCCGGAGGACAAGCATCATTCCATATTTGAAGCATTTCAGCAGGCTGATGGTTCGATCAGCCGGAAATTTGGAGGAACCGGACTTGGTCTTTCGATCAGCAGAGATCTGGCAAGATTGCTGGGTGGATCAATTAAACTCGAGAGTGCTGCGGGGGAGGGGAGTACCTTCCATCTGTGGCTTCCGCTCAACGTGAAAAAATGAGTTGACAACCTCTGTGCCGTGAGTAGAATTTGGGGTGACAACTAGCATCGGCCGGCAAAGCTTTACCCGGTCTAAGGAGTGTATCCCCATACAGAAGATGGTCAAGATGAACCCCTCTTCGTTCATAAGCAAGCCACGGCGCAAGGGTTCGACACAACGCACGAATTTATCAATTGCAACATGGGAGGGCGTACCCGCAATTATTTTGCAAACGTTACTGGGTGGCCCATTTCTAACCGGGTTTTTGCTGTACCTTGGGGCCGGGTCGAGGCATATCGGCTTTGTGCTCGCGATTACCACGTTTGTAAATATCGCGCAGATCGGCGCGGCATACTGGATGCAACGCATTCGGAGCCGTAAGCGCGCGCTTTTGCTGTTCGTCGGAGGGCACCGTATTTTGTGGAGTGCAACGGGATTAATTCCGTTCATTTTCCCTAAGGAATGGTGGGTCAGTGTTTTTATTGGCTTATATACAATCGCTTTCATATGTAATACCATCGGCGGTATGATCTGGACATCCCTGATTGGGGACATCGTACCTGCCAAGGTAAGAGGGCGTTATTTCGGGATACGAAATACGATTTTGAATGCACTTGGAAGCGTTTGTTTATTTGGCGGCGGTATTTTGCTGGATCGTTATCCGGGAGAGACCGGTTTTCTGATTTTGTTCATTCCCGTATGGATCTGTGCCATTGCCAATACCGTGATTTATTTCTTTTATCCGGATCTGCCGTTTGAGCGTTCCACCGAAAAGGCGTTCTCACGGATGTTCATCAAACCGTTTCAGGATCGAATTTTCCTGAAGGCGACCCTTTTTCTGGCAGTATGGTTACTGATTCAGACATTGATTGTTCCTCTTTATTCCTACGTGATGCTCGATCTGCTGAACGTCAGCTACCAGATGGTCTCTCTGATCACAGTTGTGCAAACGCTGGTAATGATGGGAGGCTTCTATATTTGGGGCAACCTGAATGCCAGATACAGCAACAAAACGCTGTTGTTCTGGACGCTACCCATCATCGCCTTGTCCTGCCTGTCGTGGGGGTTGATGTCCTTTGCCCCGGTATTAGTTGCGTTGTTCCTGTCTCACATTTTTCTCGGGATCGGCGTTGGCGGCTTTAACCAACTCGCGTTTAATTTCACGATTGGCGATACACCGAAAAGTGAAAGGCCGATGTTTATAGCGGTGTATTCGGCTCTGACGGGTGTAACGTCGTTTATTGGCCCGCTGATTGGCGGCTGGCTGTACGAGAAGATGGAAACTCTCTCGGAAGCGATGGTTTGGATATCCACCTATGGATTCCAAGTGATGGTTGGTGCAGTGATGTTGATACTTACATTTACTTTGGGACGTCGGGTTCTTTTAAAATAGAAACAAAAAAAGCTGATCACGATGCCAACAACATGATACTCAGCTATATATGAATAGATTGGGGTGGTTGGAGAAATGCATCATCCTGAACGCAAAGCGATGGTGATTGGGGCGACCGGACTGGTGGGCGGACTTCTCGTTCGCAGCCTGCTGGAGCGCTCGGCTTACAGCGAAGTTCGCATTCTGGTCAGACGCAGACTTGATCTGGAACATCCTGAACTGAAGCAATACGTTGTAGACTGGGAACAGCTTGAAGATCAAGGACACTTGTTTGAAGGAATCGATGACCTGTACTGCTGTCTGGGTACGACGATCAAGAAAGCAGGCAGTCAGGAGAGCTTCCGTGAAGTGGATTATGACTATCCGGTTCGCGCAGCGACGCTGGCAAAGCAGCATGGTGTGGAGCAGATGCTAGTGATTTCCTCGATGGGAGCGAATGCGGATTCGCGTGTGTTTTATAGTCGGACCAAGGGTGAGATGGAGGATGCACTTTCGAACATCGGGTTCCGTGCCTTGCATATTTTCCGTCCATCACTCATTCTGGGCGATCGCGGGGAGAAACGTGCGGGAGAGCAATTCGCTGCGCATGTCATGACTTTTCTGGATCGCTGGATGAAAGGCCGTTTAGACAAGTACCGTGCTATTCATGCGTCAACGATTGCTCAAGCGATGATAAATGTCGCCATGGTTCAGACAAAGGGCAATCATATTTATGCCAATGAAGTGATTCATGCGCTTGGGGTGCAGAATGCTTAAAACTTGCGGCGGGATGTATAGAGGATAAGCGTTTCTTGTCAGAACAGGTGCATGGTATAATAGGTGTTAAAAATAAAAGCATCCTTGTCTCCATGTCGTGGCAGGGTAGCGAATACAAAGGAGTACCTGTCGAATGAAAAAAGCAATCTCGACCGAACAGGCGCCAGGCGCCATTGGTCCATACAGTCAGGCCGTAGATGCCGGTGATTTCATCTACACGTCTGGTCAGCTCGGCCTTAATCCGCAAACCGGTGAATTTGGTGCGGATGTACAGGAACAGACTCGTCTGTCTTTGAGCAATGTCAAAGCGATTCTGGAAGCAGCAGGCACAAGCATGGATAAAGTCGTGAAAACAACGGTGTTCCTGAAGGATATGAATGACTTCGTTCCTGTAAACGAAGTATATAGCAGCTTCTTTACGCAGCCTTATCCGGCACGCAGTGCTGTGGAAGTAGCGCGTTTGCCAAAGGATGCACTTGTAGAGATTGAAGTGATTGCGCTGAAATAGGATCATATTTCAGCCTTGTCACAGGATGAGCGATTGAATCCTGTGTTGTATACAATTACAGCAAAAAGCCGATTAAGGTCGTTTTGAACTGCTCCCCGTCAAGTAGACACTTAAAAAAACAAAAATGATTCGTTTGGATACCTTAGCTCGGATGACGTGCTGAGGTATCTTTGTTATGCTGCTCTTCGGTATTCGTTCGGAGATAGACCATCCAGACACTCTGTGTAACGGTAGTTGTTGTAGTAACGCATATAACGACGAACTGCGCAGTACAAAGCTTCATAGGTGTCAGCCTTCGTAAGATAATAACTTTCTGACTTGTAAGTGCCCCAAAATCGTTCAATGGGCTGGTTATCCAAACAGCGACTTACACGAGACATGCTCTTTGTAAATCCGTACTTCAACTGGAGCCTTTTATACTCATGAGACGTGTACTGAAAGCCTCTGTCGCTTTGGATCATAGGGGACACACCTGGATGCTTGACGTATGCTTTTTCCAGCGTATCCATCACGAGTTTATTGTTGTTGGAATAACCCAGTACCCATGAAACAATGGAGTTATCGTATAGATCAATAATGGCACTTAAATAAGCTTTACGCCCATTTCCATACTTCAGTTCTGTCACATCGGTAGACCATTTGACATTTGGAGCAGGGGCATCAAAGTTGCGATTCATTTTATTTTCAACTACATGGATCGCTGTGGCACTCACGTAATGTGGCCGTTTTTTACGAATGACTGCTTTTAGCTCCAGCGCACGCATAATTCGGTAATAGCGCTTTTTATTGTACTTCTGGTTCAGCTTCCGATTTAATTGGGTGTGCATTTGACGATAGCCCAAAATTCCATCTCGCTTGTCATAACGACGCTTCACTTCTTTAGCCAGCATACGCACTTCACGTTCTCTGGCAGAAGGTATCCATTTTAACCATTTGTAATAGGAAGATCGTGCTACATCAGCTAACACACATAATGCCGCAATAGCGTATCCCTTTTCACGGTGTAGTTCTTGTATCGCTTGATACCGTTCTACATGCCTGACCAGGGTTAACGTGGTTTTCGTCGCCCGATCTCTGCCAACTTTTTTGCGAAGGCATTCTCCATCTCCGGGTATTCATTTCGGGCTTCCAGTTCCTTGATCCGCAGTTTAAGTTGTTCCTGCTCGCTCAGTTCTTCTACAGGCTTTTTACGCCCCCGACGATCTTGGAGAGCCTCTTCTTGACCTGCTTGATATTTCCGAACCCATGCATATACTTGCGAATAAGACACGTCATACTTCTCAGCCGCTTTCTGATAGTCCAGTTCATGTGAGAGGATATATTTTACAATTTCAATTCGTTCCTCGAATGTGGTTTTACGTCCTTTTTTCATGTGAGATCGTCCTTTACCTTGAAGGGTGTTTTTCCATACGATCTCCCCAGTATACTTGGAAATCCATCTCGATAAAACGCTTCGGCTTGAAATATGATAGGTTTGGATTGCCTTTTCTATGGAGGAACGTCCAGATAATACATCCTGCACGGCAGCTTGTTTAAGCTCGTTGGAGTACGCATGCTTTGTTCTTGATTCCACTAATCCGGACAAGCCCTCTTCTTTATATTTCCATATCCATTGCCTGATCGTATACGCACTACATCCTAATTGCTTGGCTTCCTGGTTTGGACTAGACCCCAACCCAAGGCACTGCTTCACTGCACGTAGTTTCGCTTCAAGGGACACCTGGCTTCGTTTAGACATTAAAAAAACTCCCATCATAGTAGACGTAGAAAGTTTTGTTTTTTTCTACTGTCTACTATGATGGGAGCATATCAGTTTGACCGAAATCGGCTTTTTGCGTTCGGTTTATATTTTACTATTTCAGTTGAACAATTCATTTACACGATAACGGAGAGGACAGAAAAAACCTGGAAAAGCGAAGCGTTCGCCTTTATCACCGGATTTTCCCTTTAAAAAAGGGAATCAAAAAAATCTGGGGATAACAGCGATTGGAAGGTTATTCTGGCATCGAAGTGTCTGTGTAAACCATCTTTAGTTATACTGATAGAAAAGGGTAATCAATCGCGGTCTTGATTGCGTGCAAGGAACAGCCACACGGCGTAAACCGCCAGAACGATGGCAATGATGATTCCCGTATAATAGACAGAAGTAACATCCTTTTGTTTGAGTGCAATAGCGATATAAGCCCAAGTGAATACGAGTGGATACACACTGTCGCGATAACGGAAGCTGACGAGCACCGCCAGAACCATACCTACGATCAGCATAATGATGGTCCATGCCGTTTCACTGATGCCGAATCCATTCCATCCGATTTTGTATAGATAAACGGCTGTGTTAACGATGGTTGCAACACTGACCCATCCGAGATAGATGCTAAATGGCAATTTGACCAGCCAGATTTCAGCCGTTGTTGGCATGGTGATCGCACGTGTTTTGACGTACAGCATAATCAGAGTGAGCAGCAGTAATACAATAATCAGCAGGGCGAGTCCTGTTTTCAGATTTTGGAAAGCAAAAATCCATGCGACATTGAAGGCGCAGCTGGCGAGAAACCAGTATCCTAGACGGGTAATCGAATTATTTTTCCAGGAGGCAGGGGTGAACTGATAGATGATAAAACCTGCGAGAAGCAGGTAGATCAGACCCCATATCGCAAAGGCATAACCCGAAGGTGTCAGTAATACCGGGTACATATCCGAAACTTCCTTGTTGGTCTTGCCGCCAATCGGCAGCGCGTTAGAGAGATAGTTTACAATAATCACAGCAATAAAACCGATGGCGTTTAACCACTTATATGGATTGTTACGGGACATGGTGTTTCCTCCTTGTTTTTTAATCAATGTAATGAACCACGGGTCAGTCTACAATGAATATACCCACTAACGACTCGTTTTAATAATCCATACGTAAATTAGACAGACACTGGTCTTCCGAAATTGCACGTAAAACCTGGCTATACCGGAATGGAATTGTACTCTGTCCCAATGTACGCTGCAGTAGACAGGAATATGTCCATATCGGTTTGTTTGGCACATAGGGGGAGAGATGTTAACAAGAGAAATAATGGAGAGACAGCAGACTTGGTTCTATGTGATGGCTCTAATTGCAGGTGGATGGATCGGGCTAGCTGCTCCGGCTTGGGGCAATGCACTGCACTATGTAGTGTCTCCAGTTCTCGCTGTGCTGCTCTATAGTATGTTTGTGCAAATTCCGTTTATGGAGCTTCGGGCATCCTGGACAAATCTGCGTTTTATGGCTGCGCTGCTCTTGGCGAATTTTATCGCTGTTCCTATTGTGGTTTGGCTGCTTGCGCTTCTTTTTCCACAATCTCCGGGGGTGTTGATGGGAGTCTATCTCGTTTTGTTAACTCCTTGTATTGATTACGTCATTGTGTTTACACAGCTGGGAAAGGGGAACGAGAAGTTGATGCTGGCAGCAACTCCGCTGCTGTTCGTAGTTCAAATGTTGTTACTTCCCGTGTATCTGTGGTTGTTCATGGGCAGTGACGTAACTGCAGTAATGAAGGCAGGGCCGTTTGTCGAGGCTTTCTTGCTGCTGATTGTTATTCCGCTATTGCTCGCAGTGATGACACAAGTATTGTGTAAAAAAGGTGTGGGTGCGCAGCGGTTGCTTCATGCGACGGCATGGCTCCCGGTTCCGATGATGGCACTTGCCCTAGTTGTCGTTGTAGCTTCCCAGATGGGTAAGGTCTACAATGATCTGAACAGTATTGTGAAGGTCATTCCGATCTATGCTGCATTCCTCCTCATTATGCCCTTCATATCCAGGTTTATTGCAAAGCTTTTCCAACTCGATACAGGTGCTGGCCGGGCGCTGATTTTTAGTGCGGCAACCCGTAATTCACTGGTTGTTCTACCTTTGGCATTATCCCTCTCGCCAGAGTGGGCAACCATTGCTGCGGCAGTTATCGTCACACAGACGATAGTGGAGCTTGCAGGAGAGTTGATCTATATCCGACTTGTGCCTGGTGTGATCATGAGAGATCGGTAACCATCGCTCCCGTCCAATATGGATTGATATGATATAATAATTTCAATACAACCATATTTGGTAAATCGAAGGAGGTATGACGATCAATAGGTATTGGAAAGTGCTGTTCTATCTGGATATTGCCATATTGCTGTTTAGTATTATCTATTTCCCCATCATAGCTCAAAAAACAGGGGATAACCTCCCTTATGTGTTTATGGCCGTTTTTGTAATAGGAGCAGTCTTTCGAATGATATATTACTTTAGAAAAAAGAGAGCGAGTAAGCCATCTGACTAAACTTGTATTGATGTATACGTAAGGCATAGAGAGGACTTCCGACAGTTCAATGTCGTGAAGTCCTCTTTTTCTGGAATCGAAACAGATTTGTTATGAACCTGTTTGTGGGATGGTTTTACGATATTCGGCAGGGGTTAACCCTTCTATCTTTTTAAATACTTTGCTGAAATACTTCTCATCCTGGAAACCGACCATCTCCGAGACTTTGGCAATACGCAGGGATGGATTCTGTAGCAGGAGCTTGGCATTGTTAATCCGTAGCTTGCCTAGATATTCTGACCAGTTCAGCCCGAACTGCTGTTTGAATTTACGCGAGATGTATTCCCTGCTCAGATAAAAGCGTGCCGCCATCTGTTGTAATGACAAGTCCTCTTGATAATGGGCTTCCATGTAGCGAGCGATTTCACGCATTGGATCAGGATCGGTGTGATGCTGCGCTGTGAGTGCCTTTCCGGCCGCAAGTAATCGTTGCTCCAGCAGAGAACGAAGGATCGGGAACGAAAGTAGACCTTGGTGGTCAAAGGGTAACTCTGCAAAAGGGGGAAACTGATCCTCTATATTGTCCTCCTCCGGGGAAAGGGGGCCTTCGGCATCGTCTAACCAGCGGCTTAGCATCCATTCCAGTTCTTGCATCCATTGTTGCAACTGCTCTGCGCCAATCACCTCCAGCTTGGTGAGTGGTTCAAGCCACTCGGAGACGGTGCCCGATACACTCGAAGCACGGCAACTCATGGCTGCTATACGCATAGGCTCTTCAAAAGCAGTCAGCCGATTACCCTTACTCCGGATCGAAGATTCAAGAGTGGAGTGGATATGCTGCTGCGTATAAATCGTGTTGCGTCTCCACAATTTGGAGCTGGCATCCAGATAGGCTGCCGAAATACCAGCAGGATAGTTTTCACAGGTAGATATCCCGAAATGAAGTCTGCGCTGAATCGTCTGCTCCAACCCATCGTTAATGCTTTCCAGGATGCGTGTCAGTGAGGACGGTGACCCCCAGTGAAGCAGTACAATTTCATCCGGTTGGTTAAGCTGACGGAAGGTGACACCTTCGGCTGGCGTGCTTAACATCTCCGCACATATGTTAAGCACCGAGAATACAAGCAAATCCGGCTGACTGCGATATTTAGCCAAACAATCTGCATCCAGATGGGACAGACTGGTGACAGCAACACAGCACATTGGAATGAGGCTGGGTAGATCCAATTCTTCCTGTAATCGCTGAATATTTGCGGAAGTGTTGCCTCTGCCAATGGCCAGCTCGGTGAGCAGGCGATCCTGATAATGCGGGCGCATGAGATTCACTACGATGGATTGTTTGGTGGACTCTGTGCGTAAGGTATGCTCATCTTCCCAGGCCTTCACTGCCTTGACCAGGGAGGTATTTAATTCGTCTGCCTCGACGGGTTTTAGCAAGTAGTCCATGCCACCATGCCGAATGGCGTGCCTTACCAATTCAAAGTCGTCATATCCACTAATGACAATGACTTTACTGTGAGGAGCATGAGCCGAGATCCACTCAAGCAGGGCCATCCCGTCCTTGCCAGGCATGCGCATATCACTCAGTATGATCTCGGGTTGATGCACTGTAATTGCTTCGATTGCTTCGTTTCCGTCAGCTGCTTCCAGCAAGACATCAATCCCCAGATCATCCCAAAGACCAAGAAGCTGGATGGCATGGCGGACGTGCTGTTCATCATCAACAAGCAGTGCTTTCATGTTGTTCACTCTCCCGCGTATAGTTTGACTTGAAGCTTCACACCGCCTGCTTCTATATTGTCTATTTCGATCCTGGCAGGTTTGCCGGGATGAGAGTTAAGTGCAAGTCTGCTAGCCACATTGCGAAGGCCGATAGATTCGGACAGGACTGACTCCTGAGATATCATCTCTGAATTTATGGTTTGGGGCTGGAGCCATTCCCGAATCTCGACCAGTTTATCTTCAGGGATGACAGGTCCGTTATTGATTAATTCAATCACAACCCAGTGTTCGTCCAGCCGGCGACTGGTAACAGAGATATATCCTTTTCCTGGCTGTACATCGGCTCCGTGTTTGAAATAATTCTCAATCAGAGGCTGCAATGTCATGCGAGGCATCTGGATAGAGAGTGTATCTTCTGCAAAATTCAAATGTACCTCCAGGCGTTCACCAAACCGTTCCTGCTGCAACTCCAGATATAACCGAGCATGTTCTGCTTCTTCACGGAGGGTTACACAAGTCTGGTCTCGCATGCTGTACCTCAGCATTTTGGACAGGGAAGAAAGTAAAGTATACGCTCGCTTTCCTTGCTGTTGTAGTGCCAGCGTACCGATGGATTGCAGGGTGTTATATAGAAAATGCGGGTGAATCTGAGCTTGTAATGCTTTGAGTTGATTTGTCTTGTTGGCAATCTCCAGTTGATACTCCCGAAGGATTAAGTTATTCACGGTGTCCATCATATCCCTGAAGTGCCTCGCAAGCACCCCGAATTCATCCCGGCTCGACAGACGGATATCCACATGCAGGCGGCCTGCCTGAATTTGGTTCATATATCGCATGAGTTGCTTAAGCGGACCTGTAATGCGTATAGAGATGAACAAGGTTGCTAAGATAACGAGGATTAACGCTGAGATGGCAATGATTGCATTATTCCAAGTGAGTTCAGTAGCTCTTGCATATAACGTTTCATTCGGAATTTGTTTTACTATAGTCCAGTCCGCGTAGTTGCTCCCAAGCTGCTGATACACATACATCGAGTGATCTTGTTCAAAATGTCCAGCCGCGTTAAGTGCAGTACCGGCAAGGCTTCGTCCGTCTTGTATTGCATTTCCTGCTACTGGCTGCAGATGATCGGTTTCATGAGCCGCTTGTACCTCGGTACGTCCTTGGTAAACGATTCGGTTTTGTCCATCGACCACATAGATTTGTTCTTTAGCTGGATCATACAGCCTGCTACAGATCGCAGCAATACTGTTCATGTTGAGATCGATGGCTAGAACGCCCAACCGTTCAGGGGAGGGAATATCCCGAATGATCCGATGCAAGGTAATCACGGTTCTTGGTGAATCGTCAGGTGAAGCCGCCTTAAAACCATAGGTATGACTCATATGTGCAGATTCAACCCAGATATCTGATCCTACGTCTCCCGTTTTACCATGCAATGAATCGGAATAAGCTTGCTTGCGTTCCTCCCGTTTTGGGAAAGGGTTCGTAATCAAGGTGGATTGGTTGGATACAAAAGAATGCAGATAGAGCTGAAATACATCCGGTACAGCGGCTCTGATCGTTTGTAACGTTGTATACACCTCAGCAACAGCCCGATAATCCCCCGGCAATTTAGCCAGATTCCGTAAGAAATTGGGATCATTGTATACGGCGAGTGAGGCCCTTGCTACGTTGTCGACGTAATTGTTGAGATTGGTTGAAGCCTGATAAATAAGGCGTTTGTTCTCTTCCAGCGCCTGTTCGCGCAGGGCTGTTTTGGTCTGAATAAAGGTCATGCTGATCGATGCCAGTAGCGGAATCGTCGTTGCGATTAGCATAAAGGCGATGAGCTTGGTGCGGATACTATAGTATTTGGACATCAGTACACCCCTTCTGGTGACTCGTCAAGAGAGGACAATATTTTACACCCAACTGTTCACGAGTGTCGGTGTTTCCCTTCACGATTTTGGAGTTTAATAGAAAAAGAGACCAATATCATCCATCTATAGAAGGGGAGAACGATATGAAGCATCGCAAATCTTCACAGCTGTTACAGCAGCTCGTGTTCGTGGGTCCCTCCGTTGTATTTTTTATTCTCATCATCGTGGTCCCTTTCCTGCTTGGCATGATGTATTCTTTTACGGATTGGAACGGAGTATCTGCCAGCATTAACTGGGTAGGGCTTGATAACTTCGTGCATATTTTTGCAAACGATCCCAAGTTCCAGAATGCATTCTGGTTCACAGTACGCTTCACCGTTGTAGGGGTGATCCTCACCAATGTCATCGGTTTTTTCTTGGCCTACTTCCTGACCAAACCGCTCAAGACGAGAAATATTCTGCGTACGATCTTTTTTATGCCTAACGTAATCGGTGGATTGCTGCTCGGGTTTATCTGGCAATTCATATTTGTGAAAGGGTTTTCAGCAGTAGGTGACGTGACGGGCTGGTCCTTCTTCAACCTCCCGTGGCTGGGAGATGAGCCGACGGCCTTCTGGGGAATCGTCATCGTGTTTGTATGGCAGACCGCCGGATATCTGATGGTCATCTATATCTCTTCCTTAACAAATGTATCGCCAGATCTGCTGGAAGCTGCCGAGATTGACGGAGCCAGCCGCGGACAAGTGCTACGGAGCATTATTTTACCACTCATTATGCCCGGTGTAACCATCTGTCTGTTTCTGGCGATCTCCTGGTCGTTCAAAATGTTTGATCTCAACTTGTCACTCACGAAGGGCGGTCCGTTTGGCTCAACCGAGTCGGTTGCACTCAATATCTACAATGAGGCCTTCGTGAACAACCGGTACGGGATTGGAACCGCCAAAGCATTCATATTCTTCGTGATCGTTGCCATTATCACCATGGTTCAGGTTCGCTTGACGAAGAGCAAGGAGGTTGAAGCCTGATGGAAACAACGAAAAATTATCGCTTCGGTACCGTAATTACCGAGATTGTGATGGTGCTAATCGGATTGTTGTTCCTGATTCCGTTTTACTTCCTGTTTGTGAACTCGGTTAAAACCTTTGGTGACCTGCTTACCAATTCGGCTGCCTGGCCGGAAGTGTTCCAGTGGGGCAACTACGCCAATGCCTGGGAGAAAATTAGTTTTCCATCCGCGCTCATGAACTCGCTGATCGTGACTATTGTCAGTAATCTGTTGCTTGTGCTGATCAGTTCCATGGCCGCGTACCGCATGGTTCGTAGCAATACACGGTTCAACCGCATATTGTTCGGCCTGTTTATTGCCGCAATGGTGATTCCGTTTCAGTCTATCATGATCCCGCTTGTTACAGTAACCAGCAATCTGGGGCTGATCGATAGTCTGGGTGGACTCATTATCTGTTATCTCGGGTTCGGTGCACCGATGTCCATCTTCTTGTTCCACGGATTCGTTAAATCGGTTCCGTTGGAGATTGAAGAAGCGGCTCGAGTGGACGGCAGTTCAGCCTACGGCGTGTTCTTCCGCATCGTCTTCCCGTTGATGAAACCGATGTATGTCACCGTCATCATTCTGAATACGCTCTGGATCTGGAATGACTACCTGTTGCCATCCTTGATCCTGCAAAGCTCCAATCTGCGTACCATTCCGATTGCAACCTTCGCGCTGTTTGGTCAATATACGAAGCAGTGGGATCTGGCGCTGCCTGCTCTGGTACTTGGGATCATGCCGATCATTATTTTCTTTCTGCTGATGCAGAAGTATATCATTCAGGGGATTACTACCGGGTCCGTTAAGGGGTAGGTGCGCGGTAGGTCGCTCCGGCATCATGTGCGCTTTCGGTCGCTGTTGCTCCTCGGGGGCCTGAATGTATGATGGCTAAGGAAGCCCCCGAGTATCAAAGGCGAACGCTCCGCTCCTCCAGCGCATCATGATGCCTCCGCTCCTGTCTCGCACAGAGGTGGGCAAAAGGCCCATCTGCCGTAGGGCTTGGGCAGAGGGACCAGAGCAGAACAGGGAAAGACAGAGTCGAGTACAAGGCTGGCCGCTCCGTCATCATGTGCGCTTTCGGTCGCTGTTGCTCCTCGGGGGCCTGAATGTATGATGGCTAAGGAAGCCCCCGAGTATCAAAGGCGAGCGCTCCGCTCCTCCAGCGCATCATGATGCCTCCGCTCCTGCCTCGCACAGAGGTGGGCAAAAGGCCCATCTGCCCGCAGGGCTTGAGCAGATGCGCCAGAGCAGAGCGGGGAAAGACAACGAAACATAAAGGAAACATAGGGGAAAGACTAGGAAAAACAGCGTGAAGGAATCAGAGGCAGAAAAGGCTGATAATGATAGGGAAAGGCATAGCGACAAGAGCTTGCTTGACCATTAATCCGTGATCAACTACGCATACCATTTGTGGGAATTGCGTTAGTTCATCTATATAGTAAGCGAAAGAATTAAAAGCAAGGACAGGGTCATTCTAAACAAACGAAGTACAGCCGGGGTAAGAGGGAAAGGGTAAGCAAGAGATGCAGGCGGTAAAAGTGAAACTACTTACAGGGAGAGTGTATCTATGAAAAGAATGACAAAGTTAACGTTGCTGATGCTCATTGCTTTTTCAGTCATGCTGGCAGGTTGCGGAAACGGGGACAAAAGCGGTAGTCCCGTGAATACAGATGCTCAAACGGGTGGTGGTGAAGCAGCTGCAGGCACCAAAACGATTAAAATTTTCCAATACAAAGTTGAGATTGCCGAAGCACTTAATCGTCTTAAAGCGGAGTATGAGTCTTCCCATCCAGGCGTGAAGCTGGACATTCAGACGGTCGGCGGTGGCAGTGATTACGGGGCTGCGTTAAAAGCGAAGTTTGCCGCAGGTGAACAACCGGACATTTTTAACGTCGGTGGATACCGTGAGCTCGATACCTGGCTCGAATATCTTGAAGACCTATCTAGTGAACCGTGGGCTAAGGATGTACTGGAAGTGGCCAAAGAGCCGATGACTAAGGACGACAAGCTTTATGGACAGCCACTCGCGCTGGAAGGGTACGGTTTCATCTATAATAAAGATTTGTTTGCCAAAGCAGGCATCACTGAAATCCCAACAACATTGGAACAACTGGATCAAGCGGCAAAGAAACTTCAGGACGCAGGTATTACACCGTTCTCCAACGGGTATCAGGAGTGGTGGGTGCTCGGCAATCATAATGTCAATGTAGCATTTGCGAATCAGGCCGATCCGGTAAAATTCATTCAAGGTCTGAACGAGGGTACGGAGAAAATTCCGGGTAACCCAGTCTTCGAGGAATGGATCAACCTGCTTGATCTGACGCTCAAATACAGCAACAAAAATCCGCTCACTACAGACTACAACACACAGGTAACTCTGTTTGCTAGTGGCGAAGCGGCTATGATGCAACAAGGGAACTGGACACAAGTACAGATTGACGGCATTAATCCGGATCTGAATCTGGGTATTCTGCCTATGCCGATTACGAATGAACCGAATGATAAGCTGTTTGTAGGCGTGCCTAACTACTGGGTTGTGAATAAAAACTCTCAAGTGAAGGCGGAAGCAAAAGAGTTTCTGGATTGGCTCGTCACCTCCGACATTGGCAAAAACTATTTAACTAAAGAGTTCAAGTTCATTCCGGCCTTCAGTTCGATTCAGGCATCCGAGGAGGAACTCGGTGACCTCGCAACAGATATCATGAAATATAGTCAGGAAAATAAAACGTTAAGCTGGAACTTCAACCGTTTCCCTGAGGGTGTTCCACAAGAGTTTGGCAGCACCATTCAGGCGTATGTAGCCGGTAAATCGGACAAAAAAGCATTGCTTGATGCATTGCAGCAGAACTGGGATAGTCTGAAAAAATAAGTAAAGTATGCTTACTTGAAGTCAGTTGCAGCTTGTGCAACTGGCTTCTTTGCATTACCTGTTATAGTACAGTATTTACCTTGAAGTGTGGATAACTTTGCTCGTTTATAAATGTTAAAGTACAACTTTTACATCGGCTTAATACTAGATGTGGATATCCTGTGTGTATATGATCTAAATGTGGACAACTTTTCAGAAAAATGATCTTCTGATCTACTTTTATAAACAGCCATGCTTGCTTTTGTTAAAATAGTACTATATAGTTCTAGTTATGAATAACGATAACCATACATTACATCAAGGGACTGCTGAATCTTCTAAACGATCCAATCCTAGAAGCTCCAGTCCCAGAAGTTCTAGTCCAGTTAACCGTACCAAAGCGGTTGAAGTGGCTGCCCAGCTTTTTCTACGGCAAGGTTATGCTTATGTCAGCATGGATGAGGTGGTGCGTGTTAGTGGCGTATCCAAATCCAACATCTATTATCATTTTAAGAACAAGGAGGAATTGCTTCAGGCTGTTGTCCAGTACTGGATTGCTCAATACGAGTCAGAACTGTACCTGCTGCTCAGCCAGCGTGAACGGAGCGTGGAGGAACGAATCAACTCGTTCATGGACCTGCTCTCGACAGGCATAGAGAGTCGGAACTTTGAAGGGACTTGCCCATTTGTGACCCTTTATATGCAGGCACCGGAAAGTGCTTCCCAAGCGAAAGAAAGCATTTCGATCTTTTTCCGGGAGCTTGTACCTATGGTGGAAAAGCTGCTCCAGCAAGGGGCAGAACGTGGAGAATTCCGCAAAACGATTGAGCCAGGAGCAGCTGCTGCCTTATTTGTTGCGGCACTCGAAGGTTCGCTGATCCTAGCCGGAACTTCTCGTGATCTGGGTATTATTAAACAGTCAGCACAAACATTTTGTCAGATGCTTCGTTAAGCGAAGCTCTTTTTTTGAAAATAATTAGTACTAAATAGTACTAGTAACTGGTGTGATACTGAACGGCAAAAAGATAAATTAAACGGAAATAACTAAAACAAAACTTAAACTAAAAATTGTGTGGAGGCATCTCGATGAATCAGAAAAACGCTGGGAAAACCATTCTTTTCATGACAGGTAGTACCGGTTTCATAGGAAAGGAAACGATCAAACATCTGGTGGAGAAAACAGATATACATATGCTTCTGTTGGTTCGCTCCGAGCAGCGTGCCAGAACAGTACTGGAGAGTTACGGTGTGAAGGGGTTTGAAAGGATAACGTTTATTGTAGGAGATTTATCTCTGCAAGGTTTGGGACTCACACCAGGAGACCGCGAACTGATCAGGGAAGCTAACGTCATTCTTCATGCAGGCGGCACGATGGACATTACGCTGGAACGAGAGATAGCAGAAAAAATCTTCAGGCGCGGGGCGAGAGAAATAGCGCAGTTGGCAGAGGATATTCAACGTAACGGAGGACTACGTCATTTTATCCATGTAGTTGGTTTTATGAGTCCTTATGGACAGGGGAGCGAGCAAGAGGAACAGATCAAGATCAACCATTCGGACAGCCAAGAGAGTGCGTATGAAGAGATGAAATTCCAGGCGGATGGTTATATTCGTGAGCATGCGAAGCGGTACGGATATCCGCTATCTGTCGTAAATCCCAGTACAGTCGTCGGGCCTCGTCCAACGGGTGAGACGGAGCAGACGGGTGGCATTGGATTGCTTATTAGTGCGGTTCAGAAAGGCTTTATGCCTGTGGTGCCCGGTGGTTCGTCTTACTGGCTACCACTGGTCGAGAATGATGTGGTCGCAGAGACACTTGTGTTTTTGACAAAAGACGCTACTCCGCTCGGAGGGACGTATCCACTGCTCGCACGCAAGGAAAATAGTCCGAATATGAAGGAATTGTTGCACATACTTACGAAGCAACTGGATGTACCTAAGCCAGCAGGAGCACTACCGCTATCCTGGATTCAAAAGCTCTTGAACATAGGAGGAACCCGCATCAGCGGTATACCTGCTCAATCCCTTGCTTTTATTACAGACCGGACATTTCAGGTAGAGGAGACCGAAGGGCTGTTGAAACGAATGGGCGAAACCTGGCCGGATATTCGGGAGCAACTTCCTTTCATTACGGCTGATTTGGACTACCGCCTTCTGCCAAAGCCCAAAACGGAACATGTTTCGACCGATTGTATTCGAGTACGGCGAGGAAATCTGGTGATGTTAGGTTGGGAAGGTAAGGGAGAGCCCTGGGTGATCGTGCATGGTTTGTTACAAAGTGCCGATGACTTGCTCCCACTGGGACTAGAGCTATGGAGACTTACCGGGAATCCGGTCTGGATCGTTGATCTGGCAGGGTTTGGCCGCTCACCTGTTCACCAGGAACGAGATGCATTCAAAGGTCAGGTTAACGCCCTTGTAGATGCATTGACCGAAATGAAGTTTCCACTCAAACTTATTGGTCATTCAATAGGTGCTTCCATTGCGGCGGCAGCATTGAAGCAAAGCGGACGTAAAGATATACGTTTGGCCTTGCTCCAGCCTGCTGCGGACAATGTGAATGAGGGGAATAATCGACGTTTGAAACAGATGCTTCGGCTGCCTCGCCGTGTTGTGAGAACGCTGCTCCGAAACAAGTCTCAGCGGAGTTGGGCACGGATGTTTAGTACAGGCAGTGGCCTTGAGGTTAAAGATAGCAGCTTGGATACATTGGCTCAGAGAGTATATGCCTCTTTCCGTTCTCCTCGCATTGCAGGTGCACATGTCGATCTGCTGCGGTGGATTCATTTGGGTCACAAGCCGGAGTTGAGCTTTTGGGAACAATACGGGAACCTTGAACAGACAAAGAATGCTGAAGATCCGTTGGTTATCTGGGCTGAAAAGGATCAGGAATATCATTATCCTGTTGGATTATATGTTGGTTACCGCAAAATCACCCTGCCTTATGGTCACTATTTTCCAGTATTCCAGTTTGAACAGACAGCGAAAATTCTCATGGCCTGGGCTGAAAACAGCCATGTGAATAACGATAGGATGGAAGCATGAAATCCAATACTGTCATTGAAAGGCTTTCCACAATGTGTCCACATTAAAGAATGACTAGCCATAAAACGACAAAGTTTACGTTAGATTTACAAACAAATACACAACATGTCCACATTAAAATCATAAATATCCACATAGATAAAGGTATATATCCACAGACTGTGAGCAATATGTGCACAACTTATCCACAAAAGAGGTATAACTTTATATTTTCAACCACAAAAAGCAAAAATAAAGATCGTTTTAATGAGTTGTCCACAGAAATGGGGGGCGGACGCATCTTTTTTGGAAAGAGGATAAGTAAAGGGATGTGGACTGTGATTCTTCTGTTGAAAGCCTAAACATTTACGTTAAAATTGCCGATACAACATGTAACGACTCATCGTCTAAAGTTCTACAGCCAAAAGTGTGTTGAAGATCTGATTTTACGGAATGAGAGGGTATGGGGACAATTATGGATGAAGTAATGCAATATATTAATTTCTCGGTCGGAGATCAGATTTTTGCGCTTCGTATTGATCAGGTTCATGAAATTATCAGAATGGTAGAGGTTACAACGGTTCCTTTTGGAAGTCCCGAGATTAGAGGATTCGCTTCATTGTACGGTAAGGTGGTTTCGGTCGTAAGTCTTCGTGTGTTGCTCGGCATGCCGGAGCAGGAAGATAGCTCATCTACACGAATTATCGTTGTCCCTTATAAGAACGGATTCGTACCTCTGATTGTAGATATGGTCGATTCTGTTGTGACATATGATCGTTTTGAAGAGCCGGCAGAAGAACACCGTCGTTTCATGCTTGGTGTTTTCGATAAAATCGGATTTTGTGCAGATCACCGCGCAGGTATTTTGAATCTGGATGTACTGCTTGGCAGTCTGGTCAGGTCTTGATCAGATCAAATAGGTGATAGCCTGACTGATTTACATCATCTCGGTCAGTCGCACGATCTAATAAAATGTTCCTCATCCGTTTTCTGGAGAAGGGACATTTTTTTGTGCAAGAAAACATTATAATCAGCACTTTTTATGTGTAAAGGTTTTTAAATCCGTTCATTTTCGTATATGATGGAGAGTAACAATGCGAAGGGATGACGGGAGACTGTAATGATGCAATCGCTGTATGGAGTATGGCTTGGAGACGTATTTTTTTGTTTTTCCGGTGAAACATCGGAACCGCGTGTGGATGCATGGAGCCACGTGGTGAGAAGGCTGCAATTCGGCGACGGGGGTCGTCTGTTTCAGCCTGCCGCGCTGCGGCTAGCGGAACTGCGCTGGCCGAATCCGCTTCGTAATGCGGCAGAAGCCAAAAATGTGAAACGGCGGCAGTTGCTTGGTCGCACGCTGGAAGGGTTGGCAGTTTCACCGAAGGACGCTTTCAGACTATTGCTGCAGTGGGACGACCAGATGTTGCATGCAGCTGGAATTCAGGCTGGAGAAGAGATGCGTTACTGGGTCAAGGTGGCACAGTTCACACAGGAACTGTTGCTCCGCGGGGCGATTGCTCCGGCTGCTGCATTTGCGGCCAAGACCGGCGCGAGGCGGCGAACCGGACAGGAAACATTGACAGGAGAGTGGCGGCCGCGACTACAACTGGAAGAAGATCAGGAGCGTTTCAGAAGCCTTGCCGAGTCGATGCCACCGATTGCACTGTCAGCGCCTGGAGCATATGCCTCCAGGGAGCCAGAGACGCGTGAGGAAGCAGCAGGGACGGTGTTATTTTCATTTATGAGCGGCATCATTCATGCTGTTGTAACGAGTGAACTGGAAGGTATGGATGGTGAGCTGTCCCGTTACCGGACTGCGTTTAGACGCGGATCTTCACCAGTGTCGGAGCTTTGGTGGAATAGCCTGATCTCTATGTTCCGACCTGTTACCGTACAAGGGCCAACAGATGATATGGCAGCTTTTGTGGAGACAATTGACGAAGCTAGTGGTACAACGATGCCTGCATTTGGTGTCGAAGAAATGCCGCCTGCCGCGGGTCAATTCAAGCTGGTGTTACGTTTGGAGCCGCCGCTGGGAGAACAGGACACCACTTGGGGCATCAGTTTCTGGGTAGACAGTGACCAGGAAGCAGGCCTCAGGCTGCCTGCACGAAGCATTTGGGCACATCCTGAGCGTGATCTGGATCGGGGAAAGGTTTACTACACATCCGTGTCAGAACAGTTACTGATGGCCATCGGTCAGGCGTCTGAACTTGCACCGGAACTGGAAACTGCTTTGCTGCATGCACGTCCTGAGGGGGTTCAACTGGAGCAACAGAGTTTTTTTGAATTTCTTACTCATGCCGTTCCGAAGCTGCAGAAGGCAGGCGTAACGGTGTTGATGCCTTCGAGATGGAGTCGTGCGGGCAAACGACGCGCCGGCCTTCGCTTGCAAATGATGAACGGAGCCCCGGAGCGTCAGCCTGGTGCTGTATCTTCGCTGGGAATGGAGCAACTGGTTTCCTTTACAGCAGAGCCGATGCTGGATGGTAAGCCGATAACAGCGGAGGAACTTGCTGAACTGGCGGAATCCACCGTTCCCTATGTTATGTTTCGCGGGGAATGGATCGAAGTGGATACCAAAGAGATTCGCCAAGTGCTGCGTTATATGAAAAAAGAAGAAGAGCAATACATGCCGCTTTCCGAATGGTTACATCTCGCTGCAGATGAAGGGGAGGATTCCATTTGGAAAGGGATGTCTGTCTTCGGCGCTGAATCCGAAGGCATGCTCGCTTTCCTGCTTGAAGGGCAGGTGCTTCGCAACATTGAGCCTCGTCCAGTACCATCGGAGCTGCACGGGGAACTAAGGCCGTATCAGGAACGAGGATTCCAATGGTTATCTGCCATGGGTGAGCTGGGTTTTGGGGTATGTCTAGCGGATGATATGGGACTTGGAAAAACGGTCCAGGTTATCACCTGTCTGCTGGATCGTAAAGAGGAGGAGCGGCAGGCTTCACTGCAAGAAGCGCAGGATTCCGGTGTTGATCCAACTGCAGATATGCCGGAAAATCAATGGCCTACGCTTATTGTCTGCCCAACGTCTCTGCTGGGCAACTGGCAACGTGAGTTGAAGCGTTTTGCTCCAAACCTGTCCCTTTATATTCATCATGGCGGACAGCGGCTGCATGGGGAGGCTTTTCAACAGGAAGCGCAAAAGCATGATATTGTGCTCACAACGTATCATCTGGCTGGAAGAGATGGCCTGGATCTGGCTTCACTGCACTGGTCTACCGTTGTGCTGGATGAGGCACAATATATTAAGAACTATCGGACGAAGCAGGCGCAGAGTGTCATGCGTTTGTCCACTTCTCACCGGATCGCCATGACAGGAACACCGGTGGAGAACCGGCTAAGCGAGCTGTGGTCTATTTTCCAATTTCTCAATCCGGGATATCTCGGTACATCATCATCGTTCCGCCAGCGATATACAGGGTTAGCACCTTCGGAAGAGAATGCGGCCTCACTGCGAGAGTTGCATCGCTTGGTGTCACCGTTTATGCTACGCAGGCTGAAAAGTGATCCGGATATTCGCAAAGATCTGCCGGAGAAGCTGGAACTGAAATCGTATTGTTCACTGACACCCGAGCAGGCGATTCTGTATCAACGCGTAGTGGATGACCTGATGGGTGGGCTGGATGGACGTAACGGCATTGCGCGCAAAGGCATTGTATTGTCGTCTCTGACCAAGCTGAAGCAGATCTGTGATCATCCTGTGCTGGCAGACAGTAGCCGGAAGGATCATGGTAAGACCGAAGCATCCGGCAAAATGGAACGGCTAATGGAACTGCTGGATGCTATTCGGGATAATGGAGAATCGGCTCTGATCTTTACCCAGTACGTTGCAATGGGTGACTTGTTAGTTTCCAGATTGAATCGGCGTTATGAGGAAGAACCTTACTTCTTGCATGGCGGTGTTTCCAAGGCACAGCGGGATGAAATGGTGGAGACGTTCCAAAAGGGAGAAGGCCCGTCCATGTTTGTTCTATCTCTTCGTGCCGGCGGCGTAGGTCTGAATCTGACACGGGCAAGCCATGTCATTCACTATGATCGCTGGTGGAATCCGGCGGTGGAGAATCAGGCGACAGACCGGGTATTCCGTATCGGACAAAATCGCAACGTTCAGGTCCACAAGTTAATTTGTCAGGGGACATTAGAGGAACGGATCGATGAACTGATTGAGAGTAAAAAAGCTCTTTCTGAGCAGGTTGTTGGTTCAGGCGAGAACTGGTTAACCGAGATGTCGGATGATGAGTTGCGCAGCTTGATCTCGCTTCAAGGGGAAACCTGGCTGTAAGGTTAACACTGAAATATGTAGTGAAAGGTGATTCTGACTACATTGGAATGCTTGGGCATGAAGGGCCAAATCAGCTTGATGTTGGTAAACCTAGTCTGGATGATCTTGGATGATTAATGAAGAGAGGGGGATGATGATGAGCGAAAAATGGAACATCGAGCTGCATATGTCCCCCGGGGTGTGGACAGCAGAGGTGAATACAGTGGCGAATTCGGGAGAGACGTTGCCCGAGTTCGCTAATGCAGATCAGCCCGGAACAGCCGCATCCGGCGTGTTCACGGTCACAGGCACGCTGCCGCAGCTAAGCGGGTCGCAACGCGAGGCCGTGCTGGCGCAGCTTCGGCAACGCCCGCTGGCGCTGTACGCCCTGCTGCGCGGTGGCCCGGCGCCAGAGGAGCTCGCCGGGCTGCTGGCCGCGGCCGAGCTCGCTGACGCGCCAGGCGCAGCCGTGCTCGGTGCCGCGCCAGCAGCAGCGTCGTGCACCTGCGGCCGCGCAGGCTGTGCGCATGCCGCGGCGGCGGAGCGCGCCGTTGCTGCGCACCTCGCGGCCGAGCCGCTGCAGCTGCTGGCGCACGCCGGCCTGCCGCGCGAAGCGCTGCTCGCCGGCGTGCTGGGATCATGGGCAGAGGAACTTGCCCATGATCCCAGCGGCCCGGGCCGCGCAGCGGAGACGGCGGGCCGCCCGCAGGCGCGGGCTGGCGAAGGCGGCGCAGCCGTCGGCGAGTGGATCGCCGAGGCCGCCGCAGACGGCGCCATGCACCAGCCGGGGCCGGGCTTCGGCGCCGTGGAGGTGCGGCTCGCGCAGCCGGACAAACCGCCCGCGCTGCCCGAGCTGACCGCGCTGCTTACGGGAGTGCCCGCAGCAGCAGGTCTGGATCTTATCCGCGAGCGCGTGGCTGCGCGGATGTGGCAGGCTGTCCAGAAGCACAAGGACAGCCCGGCTACCAAATAATGCATCACACATGTACAGCGGGGGAGATCACCAGATCGCCCCTGCTTGTTTGTTGTGGAGCCTAGCCTTCATTTCCAGTTTCCATCTGAAGTTATCTAGGTCGTGTCTTTAAACTCGCTGAAGTGCATCTTTTACCTTCTTTTCGCCCCCTGCTGCGTCACTTTCCCTTGACGTGCCTCGGCACGCCTGCGGAAAATTTCCTTGCTTGGAACGAAAACCCGACAAAATCTGCTTCCTTCGGACTTTTCAGACACTCCCTAAGTTTGGGATGTTGCATAAAATAAACAGAAATCAAGGCTACAAGCTGTATAAAGGGTATATCTTTGCATAGAGACGGGGAGAAGGAACTCTTTACAGGTGGAGCTTATCGCATATTTAAGGTATACTGTCGCAGGGAACATCATAGTAACCATGAGAAAACGTAAAAAAGATATTCATTCTACTAAGGTGATAGGAGTTTTATGATGAAATCAGGAACAGGAAGACAGCGCCGAATCGTGGTTCTGCTGTCCTCACTTATGATATGTGGAGCCTTGCTAGCAGCGTGCCAGAACGGTTCCGATGCGAACGGCAATCAGAACGCGAACGGAACACCGAATACGGAGCAGGGGGCCGATGGCACAACCGTACATTTAACCGATGAATCCAGCTCCGATGGCAAGGGAAGTGTGGAAGGAGATCAGGCCGCAAATTCAGATAGCGAACAAGGGACAGACAAAGGCTCAGACAGCGCATCCGCAGGAGAAGAACAGGGTTCATCAGACAATGGAAGCGGTGCGGCAACATCAGAAGACCCGCTAATGGAGAAACGGAGCATCAGTGCCCTTCAGACAACTGTAGATTCTCAGTCCGTGGTGACCAATGCGCAGGCGATGACGGTTATTGTCAACAAACAGCGTAGTCTACCAGAAGGCTATGAACCGAGTGATCTGGTCGAGCCTGACGTGCCGTTCTCCTTCGAGGGGCCGCATGAGAAGCGGCATATGCGCAAAGAAGCTGCGGAAGCGCTGGAGAAACTGTTTGCCGGTGCCAAAGCTGACGGGATTGAACTTCGTGCCGTATCGGGATATAGGTCTTACAAGCGTCAGGTATCCATTTACAACAATAATGTGAAAACCAAAGGGGAAGAGTATGCTTCCCGTGTAAGTGCCGTTCCCGGCCGAAGCGAACATCAGACAGGACTTGCCATAGATGTATCGAGTCCAAGCGTGGGCAATGTGCTGGAGGAGGTATTCGGCTCATCCAAAGAAGGCAAATGGCTGGATGAACATGCTGCCGAATATGGCTTTATCATTCGTTATCCGAAAGGTGAAGAGAGCAAGACGGGGTATGTATATGAGCCTTGGCACATTCGTTATGTTGGTGCAGATATTGCACCCGATGTTGTGAAGAGTGGATTAACGCTGGAAGATTACTTTGACGAAGCTAATATTAAACTGTAATTCACTTTGTTCGTTATACACGTCCCCTGAACACTCAAACCTTACTCAAGGTGAATGTGATTTGTTCAGGGGATTTTTCCGTTTGAGAAAATAAAGTTGAAATCAAGTTTTATACCATTGATTGAGATGAAGACAGACTGATATAATTCATCTTTAATCAAATTATAAATTACATAGAGCGAGGGACAAGAGAATGAGCAGACAGCAGGTGTTTACCGGCTCCCCTTGGGAACCGTTGGTTGGCTATTGCCGCGCAATTCGTGTAGGGAATCGAGTAGAGGTTGCTGGAACAACAGCGATGCAGGATGGTGTCGTTGTGGGTGCGGGTGACCCGTATGTGCAAACCAAATTCATTTTGCAGACGATTGAAAAAGCACTGAAAGAGCTTGGCGCTGACTTGACCGATGTTGTTCGAACACGGATGTTTGTCACAGATATTTCGCAGTGGGAAGAGGTTGGTAAAGCACATGGTGAATTTTTCGGACAGATTCAGCCTGTAGCTACGATGGTCGAAGTAAGTGCATTCATTGATCCCTTGCTAATGGTGGAGATTGAGGCTGAAGCAATCATAGATTCTTCGGATGAGGCATAATCAAACATTTTATATCCGGCCTTGGATTCCATTTTTTAATAGTGAATAATGTTAATTTTGTGTCATTCTTAGGTTCATTCGCTCTAATATAATCTCTTAGGGGTAGACGAAAGGAGATTTTAGGGTTGAAAAAAGCACTCGGTGTATTGATGGTGTTGAGTTTCATCTTGCTCTCAGGGTGTGGTGGATTAGGTAAGTCTGCAACCGATACGCAAGGTTCGGGTGAGTCTCCTAGTAAACAAGTAACAACACAGCAGAATAGTGATTACTGTTCAGTAGAGCGTACAAGTTTGGATAGTGAAACTGAAAATTATTTCTATGGAACTTGGAAAGTTGAGAAGCTTCTTGGATTTGCTAATTCGTATAATGATGCTTCCGAATATCCAACAGGGCAAAAATTTATTGGGGATAAAATTATAACTAAAAAAGACTTTTTTTCCTCAAAAGGGCTTAAAAACTACAGTCAATATCAAACTGAACTAAGAAACCCGTTATATGAAATTACAGCGACATGTAATAATAAAGATTCTTTTTATAGATCATATAAAATAGATATTCCAGACTTAAATAAAAAAGATGTAGTAAAAGCAATAGATGTAAGTAACCCTTCTACAAAAATGAGTATACCTGTAAGTTTAAGTTTTTTTGTTGTTAATAACGAGAGGCTTATCTTGTTATCTGAGGCAACAATTTTCGAGCTCAAAAAATTACCGATTAATAGTTAATAAAAGGGCGCCAATACAATAGGACAATATTCAGAGATGTGCCCCTGGAATAATATTTATAAAGGACAAAAAAGGTCAACCTAGTGGCTGACCCTTACAAAACAAAGTTGCTTCTTCATTTTTTCGTCTAAGAGCATCAATTAGAAGTTTTAATACGGACTCATTCGTAAAAAAACCTTTCCACGCCTGGCAGAAGACAGGAGGGAAAGGTTTTTAGCGTTTATAGTATTTCCACGTAATTTCGCAATTTCGCGTAATTCCACATGTACTCTACTCTACTTGCCTATAGGCTAATTCTAACTTCCTATCGGCACAACCTACCGCCTTTATTTGGCTTCGGGTTGCACTGCCGGAATCTCAACAACAACCTTCCAAGCTGTGCCGATTGGAGGCAGGCTGCGTGTCAGCATTGGGCTATAGAAACCCATCACTTTGGCACCTTCAGTCAGTTGCTCGGCTTTTACAATTTCGCCCCTTTGGTTCACTAGCGAAGTTTCTTTGTTGATATTCAAAATGACATGATCTGGTGCAGTCTCAGCCAGACGTGTGCCTTTAATTTCAATCTGGGATACCGTGCCTTCTTTCATGTATACATGTTCAATCGTGCCTGATGTTCCAAAAAGTTCTTTGGGCTGCGCTGCTGTTTCAGCCGCTGTGTCCAGCACGGTTACTTTATACGTTGGTGTTTGTGGAGGTAAACTTTTAGTCATCATTAATAAATGCTCAGCTTCCACAACCATACCGATGGACAGGTCAGCCAGTTTAATTTCTTTTCCCTCCGCCGAAATGAGCTGCGTATTCTCGCTCAGATTCAGCACGATACCATCCTGCCCTGCGCCACCAATCTGAATGGATTGATATTTATCCTGATTTGAAATCCGAGTAATCACACCGCGTTCTGTAACCGTCTTAACGTCCTCCTCACTTGTAATCGTCACCTGATTGCCAGTTGTGCTCAGCCCTGTATGCAGTACCTTTTCGGCAAAAACAGCCGGCACATAAAGTGTTCCATCCTTAATTACAGGAGCTGTGCCGAGGGTCAGCAGCATTTTATTGACGGAGTAACGATCTTTATCCGCAAAAACCTGAGTCCACAAGGCGCCGCGAGTCAGCTCTGCGGATTTGTCTTCCTTGTTCCACTTCAGCTCAATTCCGAGTGCTTCCGTCAACGCTCGAAGCGGGATCATGGCTGTCTTATCGTCTTGAGTCCAGTACCCGTTAGCAACCGCTGCACCATTGACGGATACATGTACAACTCCTGTAGCAGTGCTTGGGGCAGAAGTGACCGTTTCCTGTATAGGCTGTACGGTGTTATCTAGTGACGCAGCATAAGCGGCTCCACCGCTCAGTGCCATAGCAAGAGCCATGACTGTACTTACCTTTTTCATGTTGTTTTTCATTCGTAATCATCCCTTCTCATCTACGTTGTGTCGCGGTAAACTTTTATACAGATCACCGCATCTCACCTTTACTGACGGGATAACCTGTCTGAGTGTTGCAGTGGATTATAAACACTGTAAGCGCCTTTCGTTCGTTTCAATTGGGATTATTGCGTAAGAGGCAGGTTATCAGCAGTAGGATTAGGTTAAATTCAAAGTATGCGGATCATTCCATGCCATATAAGGAGGAAACGAACCGATGAGTGATATGTTGGTCGCGCTTTATCGTTTGCCGGAACAGCACAGCGGGTTGGATCAACTGAAGGCAGCATCCATTGTCATTCGCAGAGCGATTGCCCCGGAGAAGCAGCAGGTGCTGAACTGGGTGAGAACCCATTTTAACCAGGCTTGGGTAGATGAATGTGATGTTGCTTTTGCACGTCAGCCTGTGACCTGTTATATTGCACTGGAGCAGGGGAGAATGATTGGTTTTGCCTGTTATGAAGCGACCTGCCGTAATTTTTTTGGCCCTACTGGAGTAAGCCCGGATGCCCGTGGAAAGGGTGTGGGGACTGCCTTGTTGCTGGCTTGTATGCACGCAATGAGAGCAGATGGCTATGGATATGCAATTATCGGATCGGCTGGGCCAATGGACTTCTACAAACGAACGCTGGGCGCGGTGGAGATCGAAAATTCAACACCGGGTATTTACGAAGGCATGCTGCGGGCAGACTAGACGTTAACGAAGTTTTGGAAAAGGGAGGGAGCACGAAGATGAGCACAAAGCAAATGCTGCATATCGGCATGATCGGCACAGGGTCCATCTCGGATCTTCATATGAGGTGTTACGCCAAAAATGAAGATGCTGTCATCTACGCCATTTGTGATCTGAACGAGGAACGAGCCAAGGCGGCTGCACAGAAGTATGACGCTCAGTCCGTATATACCAACTATCGTGAGATGCTGGAAGATCCGCATGTCGATGCGGTCAGTATCTGTACATGGAATAATACGCATGCGGAATTTGCTATTGCGGCATTGGACGCAGGTAAACATGTGTTATTGGAAAAGCCGGTGGCTACGAACGTGGAAGATGCACTACGGATTGAGGAGGCGGTAAAAAAAAGCGGGCGTACCTTTGTTGTCGGCTTTGTACGCCGGTATGATAACAACATGCAGATGCTGCGCAGATTCATTGATGCAGGCGAGTTTGGCGAGCTGTATTATGCCAAAGCATCGATTCTGCGGCGTCTGGGTAACCCAGGTGGCTGGTTTGCGGACAAGGCTCGCTCCGGCGGCGGCCCATTAATTGACCTGGGTGTACATATCATCGACCAGTGCTGGTATCTGATGGGCAGACCGAAGCCTGTATCCGTCAGCGGGAATACGTATCGTAAACTCGGCAATCGTGCGAATGTGGAACATCTCTCATTTTACAAAGCGGCAGACTACAGCGCTGCGATCAATAACGTCGAAGATATGGCGAATGCCCTGATTCGTTTTGAAAATGGTGCTTCCTTGGCGGTAGATGTAAGCTTTACCCTCCATGCCCGTGAGGATGAGTCCTTTGTGAAACTGTATGGTGAACGCGGCGGATTTGAACTGGAGCCCAAAACGCTCATTGTCTCCGAGAAACATGACACCATCATGAACATCGAACCTCAGACAGATCATTCCGGTCTGGATATTCACGGTGCATTCCAGAATCAGATCGATCACTTTGTAGAATGCTGCCTGAACGGTACGCCGCCTATCAGTCCGATCGCGGATGGGGTGACCTCCACGCGTATGTTGTGCGCCATCTATGAGTCTGCCGAAAAAGGGCAGGAGATCAGGCTGGATTAGGCTTCTCCATACAAACAGTTTCGAAATGGTGATTTTTTATATTAAGGCTTGGGATCTGATGAATATCGATCCTGAGCCATTTTTATGGAATAATATAGATTTTTTTAATTATGATTACATTTAGTGACAAATATCATTCTTATTTACATAATATATGGTTTATGATCGTTTATAGAGAAACACATGCTGCTCAGAGCAACGAATGATAACGTATATCTTTGATTCATTTATTCCAACTTAATAAATCAAAGTATGAGGTGATATCGTGAGTTCTGTTTCAGATGATCGGTACCAATTACACAAAGATATCCGGCAGTTTGAAATTGACGGAATACGTATGATTGGTAATACCAGAAATGGCTCTATCATCGGGCTGGATGCCAAAGGTGTGAGGTTGGTCCAACGAATGACCGAAGGAGCAGTGATCGTAGAGCTGGATGAAGACGAAGAGTTGTTAATGGAATGTATGATCGAGAATCACTTTTTCAAAGAAGAGAAGACAAGGCTCAAAGCTGCTTATGTTCATCTTACGGATCGATGCAATTTGCATTGTGTAGGCTGTTATTCTTATGTGGAAGAACGGAATCTTAAGGATGCATTACCTTTTGAGAAGATATGTCATGTGTTAACCGAGTTGAAGGAAAGCGGCGCTGAGCAGATTGTCTTCTCAGGAGGAGAACCGTTCATTCGTAATGATATCGTGGAAATTTGCAAGTTTGCAAAAGAGAATCTGGGTATTCATAATCTGCATGTAATCAGTAATGGTACGATGAATTATAAACGTCATGAAGAGGCCTTCAACTATATCGATGCACTCAGTATCTCCGTTGATGGATTCAATGAAGAGACAAGGTTTATTCGAGATCAGGGGATCATGCCCAAGATTATTGAAAACATAGCCTTTTTAAGACAAAAGGCTTCGGTGACTCTGATTGCAACCATTCATGCGCAAAATATTGATCACATTGATGATTACCTAAACTTCGCTAAACAACTCGGTGTTAAGCTATCGTTTAGTATTTTCACAGTAGATCCAGAAGACGAATATTTTCGTCCTTACATATTTGATAACCACTCCCTAGTGAAGTTTTCCAAGAAAATATCGAGACTGGATCAAAATATTCCTATTTATGATATGCCGGCAGGGGAGATTGAATTAACCTGCAGGGGAAACTGTGAAGTTGGCAAAGAGATGGTCAGCATAGGAGCAGATGGTACCGTTTATCCGTGTCATATGCTGCATGATGCCTCCCTTAGTTTAGGTAACGTTTTGGATAATAAGCTAGATGAATTATTAATGCATCCAGGCAATCCCTTCTTAGAAATGAATGTTGATCATATCGAAGAATGCAAGGAATGTAAGTATCGATATCTATGTGGTGGTGGATGCAGAGGGAGAAGCTGGTTATATCACCGCACCTTGAACAACCGAGATGCCTTTTGTCCGTTTATTAAAAATTTCTATAAGGATTCGATTGAAAGATTAAAGGAGTCTATTGGCTTCGTTGAATCCTGAGTTGAAATTTTTGATAATAAATTATCTTTTAAAAGAAAGGAGGACGAGACATGTTATTTTCTACGCGAAAGTCTGTATCTAAACCTAACTGTGTAAGTGTAGGCGTATATGTCTGTGTAAGTTTTGGTAATAAATGGTGAATACCTGATTCAGAGCTGTCATAATTATAAAAGGAGATGATCTTCATGTTGTTTTCGACTCGTAAAGCATTATCCAAATCAAACTGTGTCAGTGTTGGGGTATATGTCTGTGTAAGTTTCGGAAATAAGTGGTAAATTCTTCTGATTTATAATTTTAGGAGACTCGGATCAGGGATGGACTTTCTGGGTCTCCCATTCTATTAAAAAGTATAGGAGTAGAACAATGATCCTTGAACTGAAAGATGTGACGAAATTTTACGGAAAACATTTAGCTCTTGATCATTTTTCAACAAGCATCTGTTCTGGTGAGATCGTAGGTTTGATTGGCAAGAATGGCTCTGGCAAAACAACACTTATGAACTGCATTGTCAGACATATTCAACTCACTTCAGGTCATGTCGTTATTGATTCGCAGGATGTTCACGAAAACCCGTCTCTCATCTCCCGCTTTGGAGTATTGATCGAAAGCAGCTTTTTAGATTACATGAACGCATACGATAATCTGAAACTGCTTATGCTTGCTGACGGTGTTTCGAATATGAAAGAAGTGGAGCATCAATTAAATGAGGTACTTGAACTCGTAGGTCTGTCTAAACGAAAGAAGGAATATGTCAAAAAATTCTCATTCGGTATGAAACAAAGGCTGGGTCTCGCTCAGGCTTTACTGAATGACAAACCTTTTTTGATATTGGATGAACCTCTAGTAGGGTTGGACGTTATGGGTAGAGAACTGGTCAAAGACATCATAGTCAAAAAAGCAAAACAGGAAAACAAGGCTGTTATTTTCTCTGATCATAATCTCAACGAAGTAAAGGACGTATGTGATCGAATTATTTACATTGAAGATGGTGTCAAGAAATACGACGGTGTATTTGATGATGGGCGTAAATATGAAATTATATTGGAAGATGCCTCTCCCGATTTGCCTGCTTTAATAGAGAGATTGCAGAAAATAGACCATGTTGATGTGCTGGAGAAAACGATTCGTGTTACAGATATGCACATATTCAATCAGGTTATGGAAGAAATCATAAGTCACAAGGTGAAATTACAGGATGTGAATGTGATTGAAGGCTCACTTATAAGACTGTTTGAAGGAGATGTCGAACATGCTGAGCTTCAGGAACCTAAGTAATATTGAATTACGAAAGCTGGTTTATCGCAAGGATATGTGGATCATGCTCACTATGCTTGCCATTCCTGCTCTCTATAGTGTTGGCATTTTTTTCAACTCCTCCGTTATCGTGTTCACTGGGGCGGAGAAAGAGTATGGTATGAGTTTTATTGTGAATATGTTCAACTTTGTGAATGCAGTATATATTTATTATTTTATATTATCGTTGGTATCTGTTCGTTCTTTGGGAGGAGAAATCGAAAACAAGAGCATTTTATTATATACACAGCGCATCAATAATCGTCCCAAAATGTACTTTGCCAAGATATACTCACTGATTACAGCTTTTTTCATCATATGTATTGCATTTTTAGTCGTAACCCTGGTGATGTATTATACTTTTGCGATCCAACGTGAGGATTTAGTGACAAAGCAATTATTTAAAGTGGAAGAACTTGCAGGTTTGTTCCTGTTTTTTTTGTGTATCGTACTTATTTATATTTTCACGATTACATTCAGTGTAATGTTAAGTGTATTTTTTAAAACGAATACAGCCGTCATTATCTTTAGTATTGTCCTAATTGGGTCAATGTTCATATCGAAATTTCCAGTTATTCAGTATCTGTCCATCACATATTACATCTCAAAGTTTGCAGAACTGGATTTAACCCGAACCTCTGAGGCAGTAAAACTATTTATAGCCAATGCCTCATTAGTGGCTTTGTACAGCTTCATTTTCAGTGTAATAGGGATACGGAAGTTTGAAAGTAGGGATCTCTGATGGAGAGCTTTTAGTAACAACATGAAGAAACAAACCAAAGCGGAAGTCATGGGGCATTTCATTATTCTATTAATTTTGCCAACACTTATTGTGTCTATATGCGGGATTATAATGAGTTTTGTCGTACCAGGGAACAATGAATGGGCTTCACTGTTGTTAATTATCGGAGTCAGTATGAGTGTAGGCTTTATAGGGGTACCTTACCTGTACCTTAGAAAATTATATCAAGTGCAGCGTGAGGAACTGGGGATTGTAGTGTTCCGTCCATTAGAAATTTTTATCATAGGTATCACATTAGCTGCTCTGTATCTTTATTTATACGGTAAAGGCATTAGTTCACAAGTGCTAATTTTAAGTAGTGTACAGATGTTTATTGTCGCTGTGACAGAAGAGTTTTGGGCACGGGGAGCCATGTGCTTGGTCATCCGAAAACTATATAACAAAACATGGTTTGTTGTGCTGTTAAGCAGTACATGCTTTGCATTTGTCACACATATGAACGAACCATTTATGGATAATGTTTTGTATCGATTACCAGGTTCCATTTTGATGGGGATCATTTATGTGAAGACCAACAACTTGCGTTATACGATACTCTTTCATTTCACATATAATCTTATGAATATTTAGGGAGGATGCATATGAAAACAAAGCTGCTATTCATCCTATCATGTGTTATTCATATCGTTATGTTATATGTTCTTGTAACATTTCAGAGTCGGATCGATGTGCTTCAAATCTTTGCTTTGGTTTTTCTGCCCATTGTAGCAAGTTTAGGTATTGGACTCACTGCACAGATGTTTTGGATCAAAGAGAAAACGGAAAAAGCAGGAAATGTCGGCATTATATTTAGCATCCCAAGCTTGATATATACCTCAGTGGCCTCTTACATTATTAGCAAAAATATAGGTACGATCTTTGATGCTAGTCAAAAATATAAATCTGACTATGTCAACATCTCAACGAGCAGTTCACCGTGGTTTGCCTATTTCATTATCATCGTGCTGACTCTTGTATTGCATTACGTTATTTCGAGTTCCGTACTCAAACGTAAAATCAAACTCCATTAGTTACATGTTCTGAGCGGTTCTTCAAAGAAACCGGAGGGCAGGCTATGAAATATATCCAGAGAGACTTACCATTCTTTGTTTTGATTGGCGCTAATCTTTTGTTGTCGATCGTTTCAATTTTATTTCCGTTGACACTAATGAAAGTTACAGATTTCCTGATTGTCAGTGATACAAGTTCATTCAGGTTTTACTTATTCGTGGCGCTTGTCGTTATTGTCGCTCAAATGGCCATGACCTATATAACAGGAAGAATGAATAATACTTATGTTATGAATAGAACAATCGAGATTAGAAATGGGGTAATGAAGGCTTTATTAAGATCCAATTACGGGCAGTTCAAATCCAAGAAAAATGATGAATACACATCGCTTCTACTGACCAATATCCCGGTATTAGAAGAAGACTACTTCAAAACCACAATTAATCTGATCTCAAAATCTTTGTTGTTGGTGGTATCACTAGTTACTCTTCTTATATTGAATCCATTGCTGACTGTAAGTTTGATTATAGTCATTGCTGCGCTTGGCATATTTCCACTTCTGTTTACTAAACGTATACTCTTGTTAAAAAAGGAATTGATCCATAAAACAGAGGAATATACAAAATCAACAACCGAAGTTTTGTATGGCTATGAAACCATTAAGGTTTATAAACTTATAGACTATATACTGAACGTTCATCGATTGAAAATAAATAAAATGGAACGAAAGAGTAAACAGTTCGGAGACATTCTCATTCTAGCCAATGTTACATTCGGAAGTTCTTCGATGATTTTACTGCTTTTGATTTTTTTGATTGGCGGTTACGCGGTAAGTATAGGTACGCTGACGGTTGGTTCCCTTATTGCATGTACACAATTGGTAATGTATATTTTTGAGCCGGCCATTCATATTACTCAGGATCTGAATACGGTTCGTTCGACCAGACCGATTCGGGATCAGATCGATGCTATAGTGAAATGGTCTGAAGAAAACGAGCAGGCTAATAAGCTCTGTGTGGAGCAATTCAAAACCATTCGGCTGGAGAATGTAAGTTATATATATCCGTATCAGAATGAGACTGCAATAAGAAAGATATCGATTACGCTGGAGGCTGGAAAGAAGTATGCAATTATTGGAGGAAACGGAAGTGGCAAGTCTACCTTAATCAAGATTATTGCAGGTTTAATTACAGATTATTCAGGGAAGATTTTGTTGGATAATACCGATATCCGACAAGCAAATTATGAGAAATTAGGCTATATTGATCAACAAGCTTATTTATTTAATACAACAATTCGGGAAAATATAATCATTGGACAAGATGTTCAATCTACGGGTCCGGAGGAATTGCAGCTCATCCTTGACAAGCTACAGCTTCATGAATGCATTAATAAACATTCAGAACAATTGGATTTTGTAGTAGGTGATCACGGAGAGAATTTGTCAGGTGGAGAACGCCAGAAGATATGCATAGCTAGAGCATTGCATAGAAGGCCAGATGTATTGCTGTTAGATGAACCGGATTCTGCCTTGGACCCTGATACAAGTAGCCGCTTAAAAGAGATGCTTGGTCAGATGGAAGAGGTATTATGTTTAATGATTACTCATGAGTATGACGAAAGTTTAAAGGAATTTGATGAGATTATCGTTATGGATCGCGGAGAAATCATTCAGAGAGGAAGGTATGAGGAGGTTTTTAGGGGGCATGCAACAACAGATAGGGCCATCGTATGATGGTGATATTCAAAGACTTCCTTGCTTCAAAAGCCGATTTTTGGTTCGGCATTGTTGAAGAGGAAGTCTTTGTTGGTTTTATTTATTCATCGGTGACTTCTCGTATCCCGGGTCATCGTAGTCGGTATCTTGCAGCTTGGGGAGCACATTCATGCCATCGATGGCTTGTCTGGTCTCGGGTGTGCCGTGATCGTAAAGGAAAGTGTACAGCATCGTTACGCCATCTGTAAGTCGTTCATTTCCATCATCATGGTCTGCCGACTTGTAAGGTACGGGTGCCCGCTGCAAGGAGTAATCATCCCCATCCTTAAGTACTTTCATCAGATCCTGCAAAGTTGCCAATTGCCCGTCATCAACGAGTACTTCAAACGGTGTAGATTCGTTCTTCGTTTTTTCAATCAGGTTATGAGTTACCGATACATACAGATGTTGTTTACCGTCCGCCATAATCCAACCCCCATTTCGATATTGAAAAAAGAGACGCTTGCACTGTTCAATTGGAAAAAAGACGCTTCTACTGTTAATAAACAGCAGTAAGCGCCCTGAAACGAAAGATTCCGTATGCCTATTTCCCAAAAGTATTTGTCGACGGAACCTGCCGAGTGCCAGCGATCATCGTTCCTGAACATAGTGGACAGACCGGAGGCCCTGATGAGGGCTTTTTCTTGGCTTTGCCGGAAGGCACAGCCGGTTTCTGTCTCAACCATGCTTTGCATGTAGCCGAGCTACATTTCCAGACAGCTACCGTCTCTGTACGCTCAGCTTTGCTCGCAGCTGCTCGAGAAGAATCAGCATTTCGGGAAGTGCTCGAAGTCATGGTTGTACTGGCAGCCTTCGGATGAAGTCCGGGTGTACTAAATGCTTTATGATCTCGAATAATTCCGCTGCCGCGTTTCTCGCTGAGACGATCTTCATCCCGTTCATCCAGCATCTCCATTTCCCGATGATCCTTATGGTTGATTGCACTACGCTGCCGATCGTGCTGCACATAAGATGAAGTTTGTTGTGCAGTACCACCCTTACCATTTTCACGTTTGCCTTCATCTTTAGCGTTACCGATGCTTTTCCAGTTTCCGTTGCTGCTTCGGTTGTTGCTATTTCCGTTGTTGTTCCTGTTATAGCTTGCGTGTCCATGATTGCTAGATGACGACGTGCTGCCGCTGCGTGCCTCTTCCCGTGGTTTACGTTTGCCCGGAACCTCCATGCCAAAGGCTTCAAGCAGAAAGCGTGACACGTCCGCAGGTTTGCCGTGATGGCTCGCAGGTGATGTCACATATAGATGCTGTTTGGCACGAGTAATGGCTACATAAGCGAGTCTGCGTTCTTCTTCAAGTGCCATATCCAATTCGGCATCGGTTTGCTGTACGGTAAGTGCAGCTTTCTGATCTTCCGGAATATCTTGACGCAGGGCAGTGCTATGCGGAACAATGCCTTCACTGGCTCCGATCCAGTACACACATGGGAACTCCAGTCCTTTGGCCCGGTGAATGGTCATGAGCTGTACCGCATCACTATCCTGCGCCCGGCGCAGTGATTCCATCTCGCGATGTCTGCGGGACAGCTCGTCTGCGAATTGCACGAATTCTTCCACGGTTTCGAACTTTTTGACAGCCGCTTCGAATTCATCCAGTGTTTCCAGCATCGTTTCCTTATAGTGGGTAAAAATAGTCGGGTCGCCGCTTTCCATATACTTATCGTAGAACTGGCGGCGCATCTCCTGAATCGCGATGATCGGCTTCAGCTTGTGCAGAGATTTGATCAGCTTGATGCGTTCCTTGACCTGCTCCTGTTGAAAAGGTTTCAGCTTGTCCCATTTGCTCAGATGGATCAGCGGATATTTCTTGGCTTGCTCCTGCTCACGGCGCTGGATATACTCTAGACCGGCATCTCGGGACACATACAGCGGACCGAGTGCGCTTGGCAGAGCATCCATCGCTCGTGGGTTCAGGGATAGTCGCATATGATCCATCAACGGTTTGATCAGGGACTGATCATAGAACACCGGAGCGGCCCCGTGTTGTACAAAGGGCACATCCTTCAGTACCAGTTGCTCAAACACTGCCCGGCTGCTGCTGGCTGTCCGGTGCAGGATGGCAATGTCCCGATACGGATATTGTCCTTCCTCTACCTGCTGACAGATCTGATTCACAACCCAGGCGGCTTCCTCCTCGGCGTTAGACGGGGTAGCAAACCGAGGCGCATCCCCGCGCTGTCCTGCTGCACGCAGCCGTTTATCCCGTCTACGTTTGTTGCGGGCGACCAGCTCACTGCCGAGTCCCAGAATACGTGCATCACTACGGTAATTGATATCCAGCGTCACGATGCGTGCGCCCGGGTATACTTTATCGAATTCCAAAATCGATTCCTGCCGTGCGCCGTTAAACGTATAGATCGTCTGGTCATCGTCTCCGACAACCATCAGATTGCGGTGACCCGCAGCGAGCATCTGTACAATCTCGTATTGCAGCCGGTTCGTATCCTGAAATTCGTCCACCATAATGTATTGAAAACGCCGCTGTAGCGGCTTTAACACGGCCGGGTCACGAAGCAGCGCAGCCGCGCGCAGCAGGATGTCATCAAAGTCCATTTTGCCGCGATCCTGCTTCCAGCTTTCGTATCCGAGCAATACCCGCTTGGCATCGCGCTCATCCTGCGTTTTCTCCGGCAAATCTGCGGTGTCTGAACCTTGCATCTTCCAGGCGGATAACATCGCTAGCAGACTCTCTGGTTGAAACGCTTCGCTCATGCCATTCTGGCGCAGTAACATTTTAAGCACCGTATGCTGGGCACGCGACTCACCAAAAATATCTTCCTGCACACCGTAATGGCGCAGCAAAGTCAGCGCAAACGAGTGAAAGGTGCGAGCCTGTACGGCTCTTGCCGCAGCAGGTCTTATGCCCGGTAAGGCAGCAATCCGGTCTTTCATCTCTGCGGCAGCTTTGTTGGTAAACGTCACGAGCAGAATGCTGCCTGCGTGTACACCGCTGACCTCCATCAGATAGCCTGCTCTTGCAGCTAGTACAGTTGTTTTGCCGCAGCCCGCTCCTGCAAGCGTAAGTATGGGGCCTCTGCCATGGCGAACGGCCAAGATTTGCGGGCCATTGAGTTTGATGCCGGCTTCTTCAAGCGAGCGGAAATAATAGGCGTCCTGCTGATCATCTCCCACAAGCTGCCGGCTGGTTTCCAGCGGAGCCGAGGGAGATTGAGGCAGGGAGGACGCGGGGTTCACCCCCAGCGGACGGGGGTAGAACGTTGAGTTCGGACTTAACATGTTTCATCCACCTCTGTATGCATTCAGGGATCGAACGATCCTTTCAAAAGTAAAGAATTTGCCCTTTTCACAATCGCATTGTAAATTGGTAAGATAGAGTTAATTGTTAATCATACGTATTTCATATGTCATAGTTCTATGAGATATAGGATTATGGTTTCATTGGTATAGATGGAGTACTCCATGGATATGGAGCCAAAGTTCCATTATACCGAACGTATGGTCTTGATGAAAGCCCCTGTTTTGATCCAATATCCGCATAAAATGGGGTGTCAGCGCGATTTTTCGCAACTTTTTGGCTTCATATCGTATAAGTTATATATCTAGGGTATTTCGCATATTGCGAATGGCTGACCTATTAACTAATGAAGAATGATCATGATATTGTTTTGACGGGACAGAGGAGGAATGGTTATGAAACTGCTTCAGCGCATCAAAAACGGAGCAAACAAAGCAACAGAGCGAGCACAGCACGCTGTTGAGATTGGCAAATTGAACAATCAGATTGTGGGCTTGCAACAGGAACAGGAAGTCCATTTTACCGATATGGGCCGGATCTTCTATGAAGGTTATCGTGCACAGGATATGACGCTCGCTGAAAAAGAGATGGTGGATCTGTCTAATCTATGTGACGAACTACAGGATGAGATCGACGCATTGCGCGGCAAGATTGCCGAGTTGAAAAATGAACGTCTGTGCGAGTGCGGACATGTCGCTTCACTGGATGCCAATTTCTGTCCGAAATGTGGACGCAAGCTGGGCGAATCCAAACCAACTGCATCTGCATCTGCATCGGGAGTTGCAGGGGCTACAGGAGCCGTCAAAACGGCAAACCAAGAGGCAGCCGCTGCACAAAACCCGGTTGCGGAGCAGTCGATTTTTGATGCACCAGCTGTGGAAGAACACGAAGAAACCGAGCCGTATCATACGGTCATCCCATCGATCGCGGATCTGGAGACGGAACCGGGATATAACGGCACCGAATTTACACAAGAAGAGAAGGAAGCGTTCGATGCAGAGTGGGAACGCCGGCGCGAAGAAGAGATGCAGCGGGAACGTGAGCGCCAGCAAGAGCTGGATGAGCGCATTCGCTATTGGAAAGAAAATAATCCGATTGTAAACACCGTGGATGTACAGACGGAAGTACCTCGTGAAATGGTGAAGTGTCAGATTTGTGCATCCGAATTGCCAAAAGGCTCGAAGTGGTGCCCACGTTGCGGAGCCGAGCAGATCTGATCTGATGTAGTAGACGTGCTGCCGTCAGGCAGTGCTGGTTGCTTACAGCATGGGGGGACAGAAATATGGACCAACTGCTGCATCATTTACGTCATCTCGGGTTCACCGAGATGGAATCTAAAATTATGGTGGAATTAGCCCGTCAGGGGTCAGCCTCGGGATATGAGGTAGCCAAACGGCTGGGCGTCTCCCGTTCCAATGTATATGCCACCTTGCAACGGCTGGAATCACGGGGATTTCTCCGGTGCAGTCCGGGAGAGCCTGTGAAGTACAGCATGCTGAAACCTGAAGAGATGACACGCATGATCTCGGATCAGATGCACACCTCTCTGGATTACGTTGAGCGAAGTATGCCGAAGAGCGAGCCGGAGAAGCCTGTATTTTACAATGTGGAAGGCGACAAAAATGTTTTTGAAAACCTCAGTCGTGAACTTGCCGCAGCAAGGCATGAGATCGTTGTGGATGTCTGGCGGGAGGAAGCTGAACTGCTTCGAGAGGAATTACAGCAAGCTGAGGCTCGCGGAGTACGTCTGCTGTGGTCCTGTGAAGGCGGGGAAGGCATGGTAGATCAGCCGCTTCCTTTGCCCGGGTTACCATCATATGGCACGGGCACCGGGCGTAAGTTCTCGCTGGTTGTGGATCGACGCTGGTGCATGTTAGGTATGCGAGGGGATTCATGTCCTACCCAGGCTGTAGTCACAGCGCATCCGGTGATGACCGGATTGCTGCTGAATCATTTTGCACAAGAACTGGTGCTGTATGAACTGGAGCAGGATATCGGTGAGGAACTGGAAGGTCGTTACGGACGACGGTATGCAGACATTGCTGCACGATATTGGTCATCCCCTGCACCAGAGAATGAATAGTAACCGTTGGAATAAGAAAATAAAAATTAGTCATTAAACTAGGGTTGTTTGAAAAAGTTGAAGGAATCCCATTTTGCTGCATTTTCGTTCCGAACCAGGAAGTTTATCGCAGACGTGCCGGAGTACATCAAGGGAATGTGATGCAGCAGGGGGGCGAAGAGGCACTGAAAGATGTACTTCAGTGGTTTTCAAGACACAAGCTAAAGTAGTGGCTGTAAAATGGAAACGATAAAGGACGAGATGCGAATGATGAATTCACAGCTCGTCCTTTTGTGGTTAATAAAGGCATTGACCATCTTAAGAGGGCTATTCTTCATAGCTATTCTTCAATTTCTATAAAGGCAAGATTTTGAAGCGGGTGAAACGGGATAGTTTGAGCGCTAACGATCACCACAAGCCTTATTTTGGCGAAATCGACCTTTCTGAGATTCTAACGATCCTCAGGAACGCTATTTCGTCCCCAAGCCATCTTCTTAGCGCAAATGAAGCCAGTTTCGTCTAAATAACGTCTCTGGTGATCGTTAGATTTCACGAGACCCCGAAAAGGGGCAAATAACGTTCCCTGTGATCGTTAGAATTTGTTGAGCCTAAGCTAGCGCACATTCACTTTAGGTTACTCTGTTCCATCATGAGACTTACGTAGATTAGGCTAACTTTGTTGTTTCGTACTTTGCTTTTGCTTGTTAGAGTGTGCATATTGGGATATTTCCCTGATATGCCGTAGCAACATCTTCAACGTATCACGTAACGTCTAGGTGGTTCAGAGGTACAATGATACAATTCAGAACTCGAATGCAGTGATGCTTGTTACAGCATTGGTCTGCTATCCGGTTGATAGTAGAGGAATGGTTCTGGAACACCTAAAGCGTAATGCTACTGGAATACCTAAGGAGTAATGCTACTTGAATAATGAAGGTATTCGTCTAGGGATTAGTTATACGTATGAAGTGATGCTAATTTTGAGAAAATGAAGTTAGGGCGTGTCTGAAAACACTGAAGAAAGCAGATTTCGCCGAATTTTTGTTCCATGCAAGGAAGTTTCCCGAAGGCGTGCCAGGGCACGTCAAGGGGAAGTGACGTAGCAGCGGGCGAAAAAGGGGGAAAAGATGCACTTCAAGAGGTTTCAAGACACGCCCTAGACCCCGTGTACTCGTTTCAGCGCTTCGAGTACGTCGATATAATACGTGAAGCCATGCGGTACAAAATCCGCCGCGCGTACTTCGCAAATGAGGCGTGCAGTGCTTGCTGAATGCTTGTAATTGCTGTGATTGGACGAAAGGTCAGCTGCTGTCATTGTGATTTCATGGATGAACTCGGACAGTGATTCACTATTTCGTAGGAATGTCGATAAAGATGTGTCATCCTCTGATGGTGTAGATAACGCTTCACCTTCTTGCATGAATGCCTGTTGTTGCGCACGCACACCAGATGCCTGCACGGCATCTTTCTCTTGGCGGAACAGGGCGAGCAAGTCATCCAGTGATGCCTCATAGAGACTATCCACTTCGTTAGCCTGGAGAACATAGGACTCCAGTGGTTGGTTCAGGCACAGACCATAGACAGCACTGAATTCCCGATCCAGAAATGGAACACCACGCACCTCACCTTGTAGCTGCTGCGTAGCTGTAAACAAATAAGTCAGCGCATCAAATGACGTATGCACACCAAGCTCTTCTTCCAGCTCTCGATGTGCGTCTTGCAGTTGTTCACCGGCTGTGAGATGACCTGCTGCCGTGATGTCGTAGTACCCGGGAAAAGTATCTTTAATATCCCGCCGCCGCTGAAACAGAACCATGCGCTTGTCGCCTGCATCACGCACGATCCAGCAGTGAAAGGAACGATGCCAATATCCATTGGCATGAACCTCGTTTCGGGGGGCTGTACCGATCCATTTTTGCTGATCGTCATAAATGTCGAAACGTTCTGGGGTCATGAAACGTATCTCCTTATATAGCAGAATTTAAAGTTCAAAATTTCACAAAGTATCTTTTTAACGAAAGGGGAACGATTGTATGGAATGCATTGTACACTTTCAGGTGATTTATCCGCAACCTCAGGAGCGTAAAGCCCTTAGGGGACTTATCTTTGTAGGGCAAGGTCAGGAACCGGCCACGAGCCAGCTTACGACGATGTTTAAAGACATGGGCTTTCATGTTCGTCTGGAGGACGAGGCACAGTTGCTGTTTAAACCGACGGATGCCAGCGCCAATTTTGAGTACATTCGGGTCACTGAACTGGATACCGGACAAGAGGTTTACAAGGAAGACAAAGACCTCAAATCGATTCTGGAACACTTGCTGCCCAAACGTTTCTAAGTTCAGAGCACATGACCGACAAACAAGGCTGAGAAGCAAGATAAATAATAAATAAAAAAGGTCCCACCTCTAAGGTGGAACCTGGACATATGCAGGTTTGATGTACTTGATACGTGTATGCAATGTACACAGTTATAATAAGTTTCAACCCACTAGCGTTGAACATTTGAACATATCTTAATATGCATACCACAATGACTACATAACCGTTAATTTTGCTTCCAACATACATAGCGGTATGAAAAATCAAACCTGCATCATTGTTTTATTTTCTTGTACATATCAATAAATCCAACCCTTATGCCGGAGCGTTGCTTCCTTCAGCCTCGAGCTGGGAAGTGCACTGGGAACAACGAGTAGCTGCAGCCGGAATTTCAGACAGACAGTACTTGCAGGCTTTCGTTGTTTTTTTCGGCTCAGGCTTGGCATGTTCTTTACGCTTCAGATAGTTAATGCCTTTAACCAACATGAAGATACAGAACGCCACGATAATGAAATCAATCATCACATTGATAAATTGACCGTAAGCAATGACGGTAGCGCCTGCTTCGTTGGCTTGGGCCAGTGTAGTGATATCTTGACCGCCAGCTGTTTTTATATCCGGATCAAGGTTAATGATTTTTTGGCTGAAATCAATCCCGCCAAGCAATTTCCCAACCGGTGGCATGATGATATCATTCACAAGGGACGTAACGATTTTTCCGAAAGCAGCTCCGATAATTACACCGACCGCCAGATCAATGACGTTGCCGCGAACAGCAAACTCCTTAAATTCTTTCAGTATGCCTTTCATGTAACAATCTCCTTTAACGACTAGATTCTGAGCACATCCCCCAAGTTCATTCCCGTCAGGACACGCTTTTGTTCTCATATTGTACATAAAAATTGAAAATCAATCATCCCCATTATGCAAAAGAAACATAGTTTCCGCAAATTCCATGAAAATACCTCTTTATTTCAAGCCGCCAATTCGGTATACTTCTAACATTATCAGTGAGATTACACTTTTAATTCAGGTTCGCAATTATACATGGATACGAATCGTGAAGCCAAAATGAAAAATGAATTGAATATGCCGTTACTCGTATATGTGCAGGAATAGGCCTGCATGTCTCTACCCGATCACCGGAATGATTGGACTACGGGAAGGATGCTGCTGCGCTTTGCGCGGGTTTGAGGTCAGGCATACACCTACGTATGCCTTGGGCGTCACCTCGTGGCGTATACAGTGTTCGCACGGCTTGTCCATACAGGAACAAGTCCGTCTTTCCCGTCTCCGGTTCATCCCGCAGGTGTGAACAGGCGGGCTTTTTGTTTTTTACATGGGAGAGAGATTGTGGAGCAGACTGTACATGGCGGTAGAGGGCATTTGGGAGGAAGAAAACGATGCAATTGTTAAAAGACAAAGTAAGACAGGAAGGCATTGTCCTGTCCGAGCAGGTACTCAAAGTAGACTCATTCCTGAACCACCAGATGGACCCGGTGTTGATGAAGGAAGTGGGCAAAGAGTTCATTCGCCGGTTTCAAGGGGAGAACATTACACGTGTGCTGACGATTGAATCATCCGGGATTGCGCCGGGTATTATGACAGCACTGGAACTCAATGTTCCGCTGATCTTCGCCCGTAAGCAGAAGTCACTTACCCTAACCGAAGATATTTTGGTGGAGAAAGTGTATTCCTTTACCAAACAGGAGACGAATGAAATCACAGTAGCGAAGAAGTTTATGAACCCTGGCGACCGCGTGCTGATCATTGATGATTTTCTGGCGAACGGCGAAGCTGCATTTGGCTTGGCTCGCATTGTAGAACAGGTTGGCGCGGAAGTCGTTGGCATCGGGATCGTGATTGAAAAAGCATTCCAGCCCGGAGGCCGTCTGTTGAAAGAAGCGGGTTACCGCGTGGAATCCCTGGTTCGCATCGGAGCATTGTCCAATGGACAAGTAACCTTTGCAGATGAGGAGGGCACAAACTAGTATGGCACGCGAACGTATTTTTCAACGTCACCGGCATCCGGCCAAAACCTTTTCACTCGGCTTGCAGCACGTACTTGCAATGTATGCCGGAGCTGTCATTGTACCGCTTATTGTCAGTAGCGCGCTCGGATTTACCCAAGAGCAACTAACCTATTTGATTGCGATCGACCTGCTTGCCTGCGGTGTAGCTACACTGCTTCAGGTCTGGGGCAATAAATATTTCGGCGTTGGACTGCCAGTTATGTTGGGATGTGCCTTCCAGGCCGTATCTCCGATGATTATGATCGGGAAGAGCAGTGGCGTATCTGCTATCTACGGTGCCATTATTGCTTCCGGTCTGTTCGTTCTGATTTTCTCCGGTTTATTTGGCAAACTCATTCGGCTCTTTCCGCCAGTTGTTACAGGTTCTGTGGTCACCATTATTGGTCTGACACTGATTCCCGTTGCATTCACCGATTTGGGTGGGGGTCAGAATGCGGCGGATTTTGGTAGCAGTGTGCATTTGCTGCTAGGTTTCGGAGTATTCATTTTCATCATATTAATGACACGTTTCACAACAGGTTTTGTACGCTCGATCTCTGTACTGATAGGACTTTTCGTTGGCACAGTGGCTGCTGGCTTCATGGGTGAGGTGAAGTTTGCTCCCGTTCTTGATGCAAGCTGGTTCCATATGGTTCAGCCATTTTATTTCGGAAGACCAACCTTTGAGATTGTTCCTATTCTGACGATGATTCTGGTCGCGATTGTCAGTGTGGCCGAATCTACGGGCGTATTTATGGCTCTGGGCAAAATGTTGGACAAGGATCTGACCTCCAAGGATTTGGCGCGTGGATATCGTGCAGAGGGGCTGGCTATTGTGCTTGGGGGGATTTTTAACTCATTCCCTTATACAACGTATTCGCAAAATGTAGGGCTTGTACAGATGACACGTGTGAAGACACGTGATGTCATCGTTGTCGCAGGCGGTTTGCTGATCGTTATTGGCTTTGTACCGAAAATTGCTGCACTGGCTCAGTGCTTGGCGGTGCTATGGTGGCATTGTTCGGTATGGTGATTTCGTCGGGTATCCGCATCATTGGCACTCAGGTGGACCTGAACCGTCATGAGAACCTGTTCATCATTGCATGTTCTATTGGCATGGGGCTGGGGGTAACGGTGGTACCACAGTTGTTCGCAGGTGCACCAGCCTGGGCTCAAATTATGCTGGGTAATGGCATTATTGCAGGTAGCTTTACGGCAATCTTCATGAATCTGTTGTTTAATGGCCTCGGAAGCAAAGAAACTGCTGCCCAATTGGGTGCACAGCATACAGATGAGATGGCCCAGGAAAACAGCAAGTCTGCATAAAAGTACCTTCACTCTGATACTTGGTCAGAAGGGTTGTTATGTAAAGCGTACATGATGAATTATTCATGGCATAACGCATGTTGAGTCAGGATATGAATGATTCATTACTTATATTATTTACCTCATAAAATATCAATGAGATGAAGTACAAGTTAACCTTAATGTTAAACAGTTAACATAATATACACACAGGAAACACCGCAACAACGGGGTCGGCAGAGCCCCTTGTTACGGTGTTTTTTTGTTCTTTGTGACATTAAAGGTGTCTCATTTGCTTCTCGGCAAAATCACCGACCCAAGGCAGTTTGAGCCATTTTCCCTGCAGACTGGTAACTACCGTTAGTAGCCATACGATTACACCAAGCAGGGATAACAGTGAAGCTACAAGAGGGCCGAACAGCGGGAGAAAGGTCGACAACACATGCCCGACCATGATGAGACCAAAAACTGTCACGGATTGAAGGGCATGGAATAACACAAATCGACTGCGTTTCTCTACAGCAAGAAAAATGATTCCACCTACAAACGTGAATAAGTAACACAACATGCCGGCTATATTTTCATCCAGACCGCTGGACGACTTCATGGGAGACATTCGGCCCAGCCTCCTTTGTCCTTTTTATATAGGCTATGTAGGAGCTGGACAGAACTGAACCGATGAGTGGACTAAGTTTGAATTTGTCTGCGAGGACTGGTGATTTTGCCCTTTTTATCCTCATCATCTTTCTTAGGCACCAGACGTTCATCGGTTTTCCCATCGTGATGATTATCAAAGGCATACTCTGTCAACTTCCATTCGGTCTTGCCGAGTACGGGATCGGCGGGGAAATCTTGACCTCGGTGCAGGTGCTCTTCCTGTCCAGCTTCATTGATATAAACGCCGTCGACCTCTACTTTTTCATGCGAAAGGGGCAGCATATCCTGTTCTTTGCGCTCCATAACAGGTCCTCCTTTTAGTTCCATATAGTTAACTGATTTAGTGATCCAAGATAATATCCCCCGAATAGTTAGGGGTTATGCTGGTTAAATTAATCCGTATAGAAAAAACATTTTATAAAATATGATTCGGAATTAAACTTTTTGGGCAGTAAAACCGTTATATATATTAGGAAAAATCGTCAAGTCGTAACGAGGTTCCGAATATGATACAATAAGATTATGATTCAACCTGAATCATATCGGGTATTTATAGTGTCAGGTACTTGCTATTCGGCGAGGTTCCCGACCTAAAGCTTGCTTTAAGCCGCGCACACAACTTCATGAATGGCATTTAAGACTTATTCGGCGTTCTCTAAACGGAGCATTCACTTTCAACGTTTTGGGAGGGAATTACAATGGCAACGAAAGGTCACAATGAGGTCAAAGAAAGTTTGAGGGAAATGACTCGGATTTTCCGTCCTAAAGATCCAAAAAAATTCGTGAAGGAGTATGTGAGAAAATACCGGATTACGGGTGGATACGAGGAAGAATTGACTTCTGTAGTTGAGCATGAGCTTGTCAAGATGGATTCTTCCGTGTCCTGAAACAACACCAACTCTGATTATACTGTTCCGATATGAATAGAACCGTCTCTCGGGCTTAAGCTCCGGCAGACGGTTTTTTTTGCGTTTGCGGACGGAATTAGCATGTATCTATATGATCTTGGACTCTGGTATCACTTTAGGGGCTTTGTTCCGTGTCTCTTGCATATATATGGAGTACACCTATAGCAGGAAGGATGAAGGCATGTGGACCCTATATTGAAAACCAAAGAAGAGATTGGTTACATGCGGGAAGCGGGACGGATATTACGAAGCTGCCATCAGCATATCGAGAAGTATATGGTTCCAGGCACAACAACAGCGGAGATTAACGAACATGTGGAGACATTTCTCGCAGATCATGGGGCTACACCCGAGCAAAAGGGATATAAAGAATATCCCTACGCGACATGTGCCTCCGTTAACGAAGTGGTCTGTCACGGGTTTCCTGGAAGCCAGGCGCTTGCAAGTGGAGATGTTGTGACCATTGATATGGTGGTGAACAAAGACGGCTGGCTTGCTGACTCGGCCTGGACATATGCCATAGATGAACCAAGCAGATCCATCCGCAGGCTCATGAAGCGTACGGAAAAAGCGCTTTACAAAGCCATTGCGCAGGCTGTTCCCGGTAAAACACTAGGAGACATCGGAAGCGCGATTGAACGAACCGCAAGGTTGTATAGATACGGGATTGTGAAACCGCTCATTGGTCATGGCATCGGGCAATACATTCACGAGCCCCCGAATGTGCTGCCTTATGGGAAACGGAAAACAGGAATGATGCTCACCGAAGGTATGGTCATTACCATCGAGCCGATCTTCACGAAGGGGAGTTCCGGGGCCGTAGTATGGGATGATGATGGCTGGACAGTCCGAACACTGGATGGAAGCTGGGGCGTGCAGTATGAACATACCGTAGCGATTACCAAGGACGGACCATTGATTCTGACGGATGGATCTTGAGAATTTGAAGTACTCAATCAGATGCAGAAAAGAAGAAACGAAAACTCTATAATGGAATGATTGAAAGAATGCAGAACTGTCGTGAATGCTCCATGCCAATTCGACTCGAAGGTGCATGGGGCAGAATTACCCATTTCCAGTTGATGTGGTAATGGTTTCCTGTAAAGAGGGAAGAATCTTTTTGCATAATATCACATGTTTTTATTGTGATAAAAGTCGCTAAGAAATCTGATTTTATCACCGAAATATGGCAAAATTTTTCAGGATCGAATTGTAATAATCTAAACTGAAATCGTTTGCAAATCAAGTTGTAGAGCGGTTTTTTACATAAAGTGAACAATTTGTGAACATGTGTCCAAAGATTGACAAAATCATACCCTCAACTTATATTTAATAAGTGATTGAAGCATATAGAATGAATTGGAAGAATGCGCAGACATGCCCTGGGCAGGAAATGACGGGAGTACTGGAAGCGTTATTTTTGTAAGTATTCTATATGAAGAAGAGGATTATGTTTATCGTGCAAAACGTACATGTGTTGGCTTTGTACCGAACGACAACCGTAATCTACGAAAACGTAAAAAAGTGGGGTAGATCAATGATGAAACAGTGGCAGGTTGCAAAGCGAATCCTTCCCTTGCTGGCAGTGTTCTCTTTGCTGCTATCCGCATGCGGGCGGGAAGACTTGTCGGCAATGAAACCTCAGGGTCCTGTGGCGCAAGACCAATTAGATCTGATGAAGCTGTCTATTGCGATTATGATCGTGGTGCTCATCATTGTATTTGCGATTGCTGCCTATGTCCTGATCAAGTTTCGCAGGCGAGCAGGGCAGACCGAAGTGCCCGAACAGGTTGAAGGAAACTTCAAACTGGAAGTAATATGGACAGCCATTCCACTTCTGCTGGTCATTATTTTGGCTGTACCAACCGTGCAGACGATTTTTGCCCATGGTGAAGATCTGACGAATGACAAAAACGCAGTTAAGGTCCAGGTAACCTCACATCAGTATTGGTGGGAATTCACTTATCCTCAGTATGACATAACCACCGCTCAAGACCTCATCATCCCGACCGGAAAGAAAATTGCATTCGAATTGAAAACCGCTGACGTGCTTCATTCCTTCTGGGTGCCGTCACTTGCGGGCAAAATGGACACAAACCCGGATGGAACATTGAACAAATTCAGCTTCTCAGCTCCGAATGAAGGCGTTTACCGCGGTAAATGTGCCGAGTTATGCGGCAGATCGCATGCATTCATGGAATTCAAAGTGAAGGCTGTGAGTCAGGAATCTTTCGACCGCTGGGTTAACACCATGAAGGCACCTGCTGTCCTTCCTGAGGATGCGCAACTCGCTGAGAAATTCAAAACAAACTGTCTTTCTTGCCACGCTGTAGGTGACCAAGGCGGACCTGCTGCACCGAACCTTACAGGTATTGGTGGTAAGGAATCCGTTGCAGGCATTTTGCTGAATCAGCGTGAAGGTCAGGAAGAAGGCAAACCGGTGCTCGATAACATGAAAGAGTGGCTTCATGATCCACAAGCAGTGAAGCCGGGCAATACGATGCCAAGTCCGAAAAGTTTGGGACTGACGGATGAAGAGATCGACGGAATTGCCGAGTATTTGGCCAATTACAAATTGGACTACGAATAGAACAGCAAGGATGAAGAAGGGGGTACACAACCTTGGCTCATGCGCATAGCGTCAAGCGGTACAGGGGCTTGATGGACTGGATCACCACCGTCGATCACAAAAAAATCGCCGTTCTTTATTTGATTGCGGGCGGATTTTTCTTCGGCATTGGCGGAATTGAAGCCATATTGATCCGGATTCAACTGATGAAGCCGATGAACACTTTTGTATCGGCGCAGGTGTTTAACGAATTGATTACGATGCATGGAACCACGATGATTTTCCTTGGCGTCATGCCGATTATTTTTGCCATTATGAATGCGGTAGTACCATTGCAGATCGGGGCACGTGACGTAGCTTTCCCTTTTGTTAACGCTCTAGGCTTCTGGACATTTTTGTTCGGTGGTTTACTGCTCAATCTGAGCTGGGTTATGGGAGGCGCGCCGGATGCAGGCTGGACAGCATATACACCTCTCTCCGGTTCGGAGTATAGCGGAACACACGGTGTGGACTTCTATACGATCGGTCTTCAGATCGCCGGTTTGGGTACACTCATCGGGGGGATTAACTTCCTGGCTACCATTATCACCATGCGTGCGCCAGGCATGTCCTATATGCGGATGCCGATGTTTACTTGGACTACGTTTATTACATCCGCCATTATCCTGTTTGCTTTTCCTGCCATTACGGTAGGCCTTGTATTATTAACGTTTGATCGGATTCTCGGTGCGAATTTCTTCGATGTTGCAGGCGGCGGTAACCCCGTGCTCTGGCAGCACATCTTCTGGATTTTCGGACACCCGGAAGTATACATTCTGATCTTGCCGGCTTTCGGCATTATCTCGGAGGTTATTCCAACCTTCTCGCGTAAACGGTTGTTTGGATATAGCTCCATGGTATTTGCAACCATCCTGATTGCCTTCCTGGGCTTCATGGTATGGGCGCATCACATGTTTACGACAGGTCTTGGTAACGTGGCCAACGCGTTATTCTCGATCTCAACGATGCTCATTGCTGTACCGACGGGGATCAAAATTTTCAACTGGCTCTTCACGATGTGGGGCGGACAGATTCGCTTTACGGCGGCAAACCTCTTTGCTGTCGGATTTGTACCTACCTTCGTCATGGGGGGAGTTACCGGTGTCATGCTTGCTTCTGCCCCGGCAGATTTCCAATTCCATGACACATACTTTGTCGTAGCTCACTTCCATTATGTTATCGTGGGCGGACTGGTACTCGGATTGTTCGCCGGACTCCATTATTGGTGGCCGAAGATGTTTGGTCGTATTCTAAGTGAGTCACTCGGGAAGTGGACATTCTGGACATTCATGATCGGGTTCCAGTTGACCTTCTTCGTACAGCATTTCCTCGGTCTGATGGGGATGCAACGCCGGATTGTTACATACTTGCCGAATCAGGATTTTGACCTGCTTAACCTGGTCAGCTCCATCGGGGCGTTCCTCATGGGCGTAGGGGTCATTATCTTCCTGGTGAACATCGTCATCACGACAAAGAAACCAATCGATGCACCAAACGATCCGTGGGAAGACGGTCGTACACTGGAGTGGACGATTCCATCGCCGCCGCCAGAGTATAACTTCAAACAAACACCGCTGGTACGTGGTATCGATGCATATTGGAAAGAGAAGATGGCAGGCAACAAGGAGATGACTCCGGCGGAGCCGGTAGGTTCCATTCATATGCCATCTGCTACACCGTTGCCGTTTGTGATGTCGGTAGGTATTTTTATCGCCGGACTTGGACTGATGTTCAGCAAAGACACATTCGAATTGGAATTCATGAATATCATCTTCAATAATTATATCGTGCTTATTATCGGTCTTCTCATTACATTTGGTGCGATGGCACTACGCTCATTATATGACGATCACGGCTGGCACATTGAACCCGAGGATCAGGACGAGAAGGGGGCGAGAACATGACAACCTCACATGCCGAGCCGGTAAATGGCAAGTTGCCGCATGAACCGGAGAAGGCAACGCTGGAAGGACGCAACAAGCTGATTGGCTTCTGGCTGTTCCTTGGCGGCGAGACGGTACTGTTTGGTACACTTTTCGCTACCTTCCTCGCACTCCGCGGGCAGACCAATGATGGACCTACGGCGAATGAACTGTTCCATCTGCCGCTTGTGGCAGCAGCAACGTTTATTCTCTTGGTCAGCAGCTTGACGAGTGTATTCGCCATTCAGGCGATGCACAAAGGGAATCGAAATTCACTTGCCTTGTGGCTGGGGATTACGGTTGTTCTGGGGCTGGGATTCCTTGGTCTGGAGATTTACGAGTTCTACGAGTATGTGAAACATAAAGAGTTTGGTATGACTACGAGTGCCTTCAGTTCGGCATTCTACACGTTGGTCGGGTTCCATGGAGCCCACGTTGCCTTCGGTATTGTGTGGATCGGAATCATTATCGGGCAGTTGTTCAGAAAAGGATTAACGGTCGTAACCGCACCGAAAGTCTATGTTTCCGCCATGTACTGGCACTTCATCGACGTTGTGTGGGTGTTCATCTTTACGGTCGTGTACCTGCTCGGAAAGGTGGGGTAACACATGTCCGCTCAGGATCAAAGTGATCAACAGCCGGTGAAGCACCGTCACCGTGCAGAAGGTCCTTCGAAGCATGTTGTTGTGTTTGTGTTCTCGATCATTCTTACATTGATCGCATTTGCGGCAGCTTCAGCTGGAGGGGTTAACACCACCTTCACCATTATTATCATGGTTGTTATGGCCATTCTGCAGGTATTTGTGCAGCTTGGTTACTGGATGCACTTGAAGGACAAAGGCCACTTGATGCCAATTCTATTTATGGCCTTTGGATTCTTCGTAGCCTTTACATGTATTATTATGGCCCTCTTCTGGGTCTGGTGGTAAGAGAGATGGCGGCGGCGTATTGCCGCCGTCTTTTCCCCTTTTATACGAGTGAATGATGAGTGATGGAGTGTACATCTCTGGATCGTTCCAAGATACCGTCATCAAGAGAGTATAGACATCGTGGTAAGTGAAATAAATGTTCACCAAAACAGGTCACGGGGAGGTTTCCCGTATGCTCGGGTTGCAATATTTTAGTTTTGACGACTTATGGAGTCCGCTTATTCTTGCTTTATTTTTGATTATCGCTGCAGCCTATCTCGTATTAGTGGGTCCGTTCAGCGAGAGAGTTCATGACGCAGAGCCAGCAACAGCCGGACAGAAAGTATTATTTCTGGCAGGTCTATTCGTTTTATATCTGGCACAAGCGGGTCCCTTCAATCTACTAGGTCATGTGATGTTCAGTTTCCATATGGTGAGCATGGCATTATCCTACCTTGTTGCTCCGCCATTGATGATGAAAGGTTTGCCGACTTGGGTATGGCGCGGTATTGTGCGCTGGCTGCCTACTCGCAAGCTAGCCTTCCTGGCGCATCCCATTGTAGCGGCAGTGTTGTTCAACGGACTGTTTTCCTTGTATCATCTGCCCGTTGTGCATGATTATGTCATGTTGAATTTTACCGTTCACCGGTTGTATTATATCGTACTTTTTATCACATCCATGCTGATGTGGTGGACGTTACTTAACCCTCTGCCAGAGGGTAGACAAGCGTCAGGTTTGTCGAAGGTTGGATTTATCTTTTTGAACATGGTGTTATTAACGCCTGCATGTGGATTGATTATTTTTGCCTCCGAACCGCTGTATCAGACGTATAGCAATCCAGCTGTATGGGCTGAAGCGATGAGGTATTGCGTATCGGGTGACTCTTCGGCGATTCTTCGTTCATTCGGGGGGCCGGGGTTCTTTAATGTTCTGTCTTCCACGAAGGAGGATCAGCAGGTGGGCGGGATTCTCATGAAATTTATTCAGGAGGGCATCTTTGTGTCCATGCTGGCTTATGTGTTTTCTCAGTGGTATCGGAAAGAGAGACAGGAAGAGGATGATGATCTCTCGCCTGCTGGTGGTGGTAATGAGCAGGGGCCGCTCAATCCGGCCGCCAAATCGTGAGTTTAATGTGACGACAAAAGGGGGAACACACGATGGATATGTATTTTTGGCTACCTACAATCAGTACTTCTTTCATTGTGCTTAGTGCGATACTTGTGGCGATTGGCTGGGCTTTAATTATTCGTGGCAAACGAGAAGCACACCAGTCTGCCATGGTAGCGGGAGCGATCGCAGCTCTAATCTTTTTTGTAATTTACATGTCCCGCACTGTATTTGTTGGTAATACGGCTTGGGGCGGAGACCCGGATATGGAGATCTTTTACCGCATCTTTCTGATTTTTCATATCATTCTGGCTACCGTTGCCGCTGTATTCGGTATCTCGACTCTGGTACTTGGTTTCAAAAAGAATTTTGGAAAACATCGCCGCTGGGGGAAATTCACCTCCATCATCTGGTTTGGCTCCGCACTGACAGGTACGGTGGTATATGTGTTGTTATATCTGCTCTATCCGGGAGGACATACCAGTCCGGTATGGGAAGTTATCCTCGGCGCTTAAATGGATGAATCTCGCAGATGATTCGTCCATGCCATCTCTCTTATTCATTCATAGAATGAGTTTGAGAGGGGGGAACCAAATGAAAAAAACAGTCAGCATCAGTCAAACGTATCCTCGTCTTACCGTGTATTCCGAAGAGAACTACAGAGGAAGAAGCCGCATTTATCGTGGTAACACAGGACTTCGCAACCTGGACAATATTTTGGACGGGGTTGAGAGCCTGCGCTTCTTTTCAACGAGTTCGAATGCAACACTTGTGCTGTTTACACGGCCAAACTTCCAGGGCGGCTTCCGTGTCTATCGCGGGAACACCAATCTGAGAGATTTGGATGACTTGATCCGCGGCGAAGATGTAGAGTCGTTGATCTCCACCAATCAGCGTCTCACTCTGGCTGAGATTCGCGCCATTCGTAGAAACCGCAGCTTGCCAACAGGCTACAACCTCGTGTAAAACATGAGCCTCTTCTGCTATCAGGTGACCGGAAAAGAAAGAGAGTGAAAGAGCTGTACCCTTCTGTGATTTGTTCACAGTGCCGGGTACAGCTCTTTTTTTGATCGCGATAGGCCGCTAATCTCCGCCGCCTCCGCTATCTCCACCTCCACCACTATCCCCGCCACTGTCACTGCTTCCGTGATCACTGCCAGAATGATGATGGGACCCGGAAGAAGAATCCGTATCGTGATGTTTGTGATCGAGGTGAGGTCGGTGGTCATGATTATGCCTGTGATGAGAATCTGTTGGAAAGTCAGAACTTATCATCGAAGAAGACGTAGCAGATCCAGACGAATGATGATGATGTCCAGACTGTCTAGAATGCCTTTTGACCTCACTTTTGCTCTGAACCCGACCTGGCTCGCTGCGAATGATGAGCCAGATCATCGCAAGGATGAATATGAAAACAAGTACGGGCTCAATAAGCCATCCCATCGTATGATCATTCCTCTCAACTAAAATCGCTGTGTTTATTTTATCGCAGAATGGATTCTTTTCCTATCCTACTTTCCTGATTCAGGAAAAAAAGGGGTTGACGGGACAATGGATAGGTCTGTATACTGTGTATATTGATATATACAGTAATCACAGTGATCAAAACAAAAGCACAGTAAACCAGAAGAAGGAAGACAGTTGAAAGGCAGGCATAGATATGGATGCATGGAAGCAAGCGTGGTGGTTAACCCGTAACGAGTATAGAAAGGATAAGCTGCAGTGGTTATGGTCTGCCATATTTATGATCTACACAGGCAGTATGAGCGGCGTGATGCTGATAGGACAGCAACAGAGTAATTTTATTAACCCGGTAGTGGATGCGTTCTTTTTAATTATGCTGCCGTTTCAGGGATTTCTTTTTTCCAGACGTTCCTTTCGCTACATACAGGAAGATTCATATACACAGATGCTGGCCTATTACCGAAGGCTTCCGATTTCGAATGAGGCGGTGATGTGGTCGAGATTGCAGCAATCACTGATTGCGTTTGCATATAATGGACTCTTTTTCTACGGAGCATTATATGCGGTCAGACTGCACACTATGAGTTTCACATGGGATCAGTATTTAGCCTTTGCGCTGAGCTGCACAGGATATGGACTTCTAATTACGGGATTATATATTTACGGAGAGTTTCTGTTCAGTGGTAAAAAATATTTGTTGCTCAGCTTTATGTTCTTACCGGTCGCCGTTGTGATATCTGTGCTGATCCGTCTCTCGGGCACTTATGGATTCTGGTACGTTATTCAATACAGTAAACTGTGGGGTTTGTTATCCCCGATCATGTGGATTTCGGTGGTTGCAGGTTTGGCGGCATTATGGGGGTTCAGTCGATTGACGCTGAAGAAGCTTGCCTTGAGAGATTTGAGTTAGAAGGCAGCAGAATTATTGATAAAAAGAATATAGGATGAAACCGGCACGTTCAGGTAAGTGAATGAAGTGTACCGGAGGGCGAGGTGCAAGATGTGAAGATACCCATTCAAATAAATGAAAATAGCGCTGAACCTTTGTATCACCAGATTGAGAATCAATTGAGGTCGTTAATTATAACGGGTCAACTTGGGGAGGGGACACATTTGCCGTCCATTCGTGAGTTTGCCGGCGCACTGAATTGTAGTGTGATTACGGTTAGACGTGTCTATCAGGATCTGGAGAATGAAGGTCTGCTTCGCACGAAGCAGGGGACAGGAACATTTGTGGCCCAGGTTGAGGCAGGAGAGCGAGAGAACTACAGGCTGAAGGCTGCGGAGGAAGCGATGCAAGCTGCAGTGCAGTCAGGCAAAGCTGTGGGGTGTACTGAAGAGGAAATGGAAGTTTTGTTCCGGCAAGCCCTAAGAGCAAATTATTCGAAGTAAGGAGGGGGAGGTATGGTGGAACCGATAGCTGTTCAATTAAATGGTGTATCCAAGATGCGTAAACGCAGGGTTATTGGGCCGATTGATCTCACGATTCCAGAAGGATATGTTGTTGCCATTCTAGGGCATAACGGCTCTGGCAAAAGCACATTGCTTAACATGTTGCAACAAGTTGTACTACCGGATAGTGGTGAGATCATATGGTTCGGACAGGAGAAGCATTCGGGGATACTTCCGATTGAGCTTAGACAACAGATTGGCTTTGTGGCGGATAACAGCGGTATTGAAGAGAATCGCATGACGCCGCAGGAGGCAGCAGATTTTAGATCACATTGGTACCCAAGGTGGGACATGAAGCTGTTCAAACAGCTTATAACAGACATGGACGTGCCAAGTGATGTGAAGCTGACCAAGATGTCCAAGGGAGAACGAAGGAAGTTTGAAATTGCCGCAGCACTTGCTGCTCGTCCTAAACTCCTTCTTCTGGATGAACCTTCGTCCGGTCTTGATCCTTTTGCTTGGAAGGTAATGGTGGAGCAGTTCCGCGATTATATGGAAGGTGGAGACACAACCATTTTGATTGCCACGCATATTGCAGATGAAGTGAAGCGGCTGGCAGATTACATCGTACTGATGCACCGCGGGCAGGTTCTGGGTATGGCGGAGAAAGACCTTGTGCTTGAGCAGTGGAAGGAGATCTGGTATGAAGGGGATTTGCGGCCCGAGAATATTCCTGGTGTAGTTGAATCTTTTCAGGAAGAGAATGGCCTGATCCGTGTGATTACAACCCGGGTGAGTGAAGCGCAGGAGAGGTTGGAGTTGTCCAATCATCAGGTGCTCAAAATCCGTAATTTGGAACTGGGAGAAGTGCTGGAATATTGGATTGCCGGGTATGCACCCGTACAGTGGAGATAACCGAAGGGAGACGATTCTGAATGAACCGATTGGAATTAAAGCAAGTCGTCAAACAGTACGCAGACAAAACAGCTGTCAATGGAGTTACGCTTAATGTAAAAGAGGGCGAGATTTACGGATTGCTTGGAGCGAACGGCGCCGGTAAAACAACAACGATGCGCATGGTGCTCGGTCTAATCCACCCGGATGGAGGTAACATTCTGTACAACGGGAAGCCATATAATACGGAGCTGCAACAGATTATGGGATATTTGCCCGAAGAACGCGGATTGTATCCCAAGGTAAAAGTTAGCGAACAGATTAATTACCTGGCACGCCTCCGCGGAATGAAAGCCAAGGATGCCGATGAGAGTCTGAAGTATTGGCTGAAGCGTTTCGAAGTGCCTGAGTATTATGATAAAAAAATCGAGGAATTATCCAAAGGAAACCAGCAGAAAATGGGCTTTATAGCCGCGGTGGTACATAGACCGCAGATTCTCATTCTGGATGAAGCCTTTAGTGGACTTGATCCAGTTAACGTAGAGTTGCTTAAATCAACGGTTAAAGAATTGCGTGATGAAGGTACAGCCATTTTGTTCTCTACACACCGGATGGAACATGTTGAGGAATTGTGTCGTCAGATCACGATACTTCATCGTTCTAACACGGTAGTGCAAGGTGAGATTAAGGAGATTAAGAGCCGTTATCCGCGTGAACAAGTGTACCTCAGTACTCTTGGACAGGTAGAAGGACTTGAGCAGCTGGCAGGTGTGAAACGAGTGGAGCAAAACGAACGTGGATATCAGATTCAGGTCAGTGAGGTCGCTGCGGCTCAGGAAATTTTGAAAACGGCAATGGCACAGACGACTGTGGAGCATTTTGAGATTAAGGAACCAACGCTTAACCAAATCTTTATTCGTGAGGTAGGTGAGTCGAATGAATAAAATGGGCACAATTACAGGTTTCACATTCAAAAACAAAGTAAAAACGAAGTCGTTTATGGTTACCACCATTGTACTTGCACTTTTAATATCGATTGGACTCAATGTTCCATATTTCATTACCTTATTTAATGGCGGCTCCATTGGTGGAGGAGCTTCAAGTAGTAATCCTGTCAACATCGGTCTCCTAACCACGGAGCAGCAGGATGTAGCACAGAAACTGGAAGACTTCTCGGCTGCTCAGGGAAATCAGGCGTATCGTTTCATCGTGAGTGGTGATAAGGATGAAGCCGCATTGAAACAAGATGCGAAAGCAGGCCTGATTGATGGTTATTTGAAACTTGAAATGGTAGCAGGACAGGAGTTTCCGAAGCCTGTTTTATATTCCACAGATGACATTTCACCTCAGATTACTACGGCTATTGAATCTGCTCTGCAAACTGTGAAGCTGGATGTCGTAGTCAAGGATGTACTGACACCTGAACAGAAGGCATTGATTACAACACCTGTGAAGCTGACTGCAGAGAGTCTAAGCGCCGATGATGGTGAGGCTGGAGCTGGTGCGGAAAAATCAATGAGCCCAATCAACTATATCGTCGTGTACTTGTTAATCATCTTGCTGTTCACATCTACGATGATGACAGGTAATATGATTGCTTCCGAGATCACAGCAGAGAAAAGCTCACGGATCATGGAGATTCTGATCACGAGTGTATCTCCGCTCAGTCAGATGTTTGGTAAAATTATCGGTATCTTCATGGTAGGTATGTTACAGATCGGCATCTTCGGAGCCGTTATTGCGGGAAATATTCTATTACCGCACAACCGCGCAGTACTGGATGATTTCAATTTGAGTGTTAGCGACATTAATGTTGCTGTGATTGTGTATGGATTGATCTTCTATATCCTGGGTTACTTCCTGTACGCAGTGCTATTCGCAGCCGTTGGTTCCATGGTCAGCCGTACGGAAGAGCTGGGGCAGGCAGTTCTGCCAATCACGATGCTGTCCCTGGTATCCTTCTACATTGCACTCTTCAGCATCTCTGCACCGAATATTTTATTGCTCAAAGTTGCAAGCTTCATTCCGTTCACATCACCAACAGCAATTCTGGTACGGATCGGGGCAGGCGTTGCACCGACCTGGGAGATTCTGACGTCTCTTGCCATTCTGGCTGTATCCATTCTGGTCTTTGGCTGGCTTGCAGCTAAAATCTATCGTACGGGCGTACTGATGTACGGCAAACGTCCAACCTTCAAAGAGTTGTTTAAAGCGATGAAGGCGTACAAGATTTAATATTTCAAACTACGCAGCTGCAGTGTGTTGTCAAAATTAGTGAAAGTATTTTCAAAATTTATGAGAAATGTATATTTATGCATATTTATTTACCTAAAACAACGTAATATAACCTCTTGGCTAGAATAATGTTGTAGTGGGCATAAAATTAAAAATAATTCAAATACACACTATGGAGGTAGTTAATATGATTAATCAATTAAATACAAAGTCCTATAAGTTAATGAGTGCAGGAGTAGTTGTTCTATTGTTAGCATCAGTCATCAGTGGAGAAGGCTCTGTAGTGAAGGATGCCGTTCAAGGGGTGATGATGGGAGCTGGAGCTGTTTTCGCAGCTGTAGGTCTATGGATGGCTGGGAGTAAAAAGTGAATGAAGAAGTAAGGAAAGGCATAGGATATCATTTCAGAATGGTAACCCTCCTTTGCTCGATATCTATTGACTGTGCTTACTCTGGCATTAAATTTCGAAGTGATATCCGGATCCCGTCTGTCTTGGTGGTATCAGGGATTGTATGTGTTGTGTTGGCCTGGATTCGTTTTAACGTTGGATGAGAGAAAAGGTGCCCCTCGGCAATGGAGTGGCGCCTTTTTGTTATTTACGATTTCAGTTCGTGAATCTAGTTTAAGTTGTCTTTTGCTTCTGTTTATTCGTAAGAAACAGGCCAGGGATCAAGATCAGTGCCAGAATGATCGCGGCTAAAAGAAAACCGATATGATACGCCTGCAATTGATTTGCAATGGTTGGATGCAAGCCTTGTATGACTGTTGCAACAGCCGTCGCAATAATGGCTGAGCCGAAGCTTGAACCGAGGTTTTCAATGATATTTATCCCAACACCCGCCTCCGGAAGCTGCTTGCTGTCCAGTCCATTGTATGCTTCGCTCATTAACGGAAGACTAATGCCTCCAACGCTGGCACCTCGAATAAATAAGATTACTGAAATCCAGATCATGCTTGTATGATCTGTGATGAAGATAAAAGGAATGGACCCAATAAGGGAAAGGAAAAGACTGACGATCAGCACATATTTTGCACCAATGCGGTCGATCATTTTTCCAATGAAAGGTCGGGTGATCAGCATACCAACGCCTTGAGGGATGAGTGCAACTGCTGTTTCAATGGCTGTGAAGTGTCGAAAGGTTTGAAAAAACAAAGGGAGTATTAACATCGGACCCATGATGGCGATATTAGCGAAGAATAGCCCGGCACTTGAGGCTGCAAAGTTCTTATGCTTAAACAAATTCATGGGCAGAACCGTTTGATTCATTTTAATACGATTATAAACGAGATAAATGAGAGCCGAAGCAAGGCCAATCCCCATCCACAAAATGGTTTCCTGATTATTGAAAGTGGCATAATCCGCTGCTTTGGTAATTCCGTATATTAAAGCTGCACTCATCATGGATAAAACGATAATTCCAAAAAGATCCAGCTTGCTCTCTTTGTTAAAAGGCTCGTAGTCTGGAATCTTTTTGATCATGAGTGGTGCAGATATCAATACAATGAACACGTTAATGAAAAAGATCCACGGCCAAGATGCGACTTGAACGATGAAGCCTCCGATGATGGGTCCCAAAATAGGACCAAAGATCATAGGAGTGCTTACGATCGCCATGACTCTGCCTAAATACTCTTGTCCGGTTGTCTTAACCAAGAGGGTGAACATGAGGGTGGTAATGACTCCGGCACTAAATCCCTGAAGCAAACGGAAGAAGATAAAACTGGAGATATCCCAGCTAACACCTATTAGAATAGAAATTACACCAAAAGCAATGACCGCTCCAATGAAGACCTTTTTACCATTAAATTGATTCATAAGCCAACCAGATACCGGAACTGCAATCGCAAGGGCTAAAATATATCCTGTAATGGCCCATTGAATGGTGCTTAATGTGGTATGAAAATCTTTTGTGAGTTGACTTACCGCGATATTCACCATGGTAGAATCCAACATAGGAGCAATTGCTCCAAGAGCAATGGCCCAAGCGGTAATCAGGATATGTTTAGGTATTCCGGTTTCTTTTACTTTGTTTGTACGCATATTACACTCCTTTAATCATATTGTTTCCTCGTCAACCAAAATTCTATCTAAATTTTGTTTCCTTGTCAACAATAAAAAGAACGTAAAAAAAGCATCCGTTTCTCTTTAGAGAAGGTTGCTCTTGGTTTTATTCTTCATTTATAGGTGTTTCACTTCGTTATATCTAAACCTTGTTTCTTTATTTCAGTGTCCAAATGTTTACTGTACAAGTCAATGAAGTTCAGCATGTGATCGAATTGTTCTTCCGTTACATGGTTGAATACCGATTCATCTCTTTTCTGAAACTCTTTATGCAGTTTCTCATGAATGTCAAAAACGACTCTGCCTTGCTGGGTGAGTTTAAAAAAGACTTCTTTCTTGTTATTCGCTTTCTGATAGTCTTCGATCAGGCCTTTTTCAATGAGTTTCTTCGTTAATTTACTTATAGCGCCCTTGGTCATATACATGGACTCCGCCAGCTTGGTTACATTGGAATCTACATTTTTCTCTATAAATTCAATGCAATGGACTTCAGAAGGCTTATACCCTTGAAGACTGCTTTCCATTTTCGCTTTATTAATCCAGACTAACTTATTAAATAAATCCCTGAAATTAAGCATAACCTGTTCTTGCTTGTTCATGGTTAGTCACCCCATTTGAGTAATAAGATAAAGTGAGACAGTGCATAGAAGCACCATCTTACATAGTAGTTCGTGAATTAGTATCACTGACAACGATGGTCTCCTACGATAAACTATAACCTTTTATAAGATGAAATCAAATGATTGGATTCTGGGAGTCGTAATTAGTGAATGTATTTTCAAAATGGAAGGGACATGTAACTGAAATAGGTGCCACTCGGCAATGGAGTGGCACCTATTTATCTTTGATCCAATGAATTGATCCGATGAATTAAAGCAAGCACAATTTGCTAAATAGCCTGCAATCCTTTAGAAATACAATCTATTCAGGGAATTCGATATAACTACAATGACTAGAGCCTGTGTACAGGGTCTGAGTTGCAATCTTGTATTCGGATGTGGAAGCCCAAGGTTCGTTCACATTGGAATGAACATGGTAAGCAGGAAAATTAGAAGAAGATACTTCTGCTCGAATAAAAGAACCTTTCTGTAGCTCCCACGCTGTTGGCCACATCTCAATGATGACCTGAACAGGTTGGTCGGGCGTATAATCCACGGGTTGATCACTGTTATTCCGATATCTCAGAGAAGTTATGCCATCGACGATATTGAAACTTTGACCATCCGGAAATACCTCGCAGATCTTCACACTAAAAGCCGTATCCTCCGCATCTGTACTAACCTCTAAGCACACTTTAATACCACCTGTTATTTGTTTGTTCTCATCCAGTACACCAGAGTCAAACCTCACGACATCGTGGCGATTAGAAAAGTCAGGTTGGGCCAAACTACCATGTGGTGCACCCTTAAACGAAGGCATGATCCAAGCAAGCAAGGCACTTCCTCCGTGCGTAGGTACGGGTGAGGAAGGATCGTATACATACTTCACTGTTGACGGTTGCGATGGCTTGTCGGTTAGTTGCTTTCCTGGGTTATTTGAAAAGTACAAACGCCAGGTTGCGTCCTGATCGGTTATAGACTGACGTTCTTCCCACTGAGAAGCTCCGATACGATAAAAGGAAATTGGGCTGAATGTGCCGGGGTTCCCTTTTAAATGTATATCAAACCATTCCAATGCTGCTTTTATTCGAAAAGCTCCCAGTAGGTTAGCATCCGGATACGTCCGTTCACCCGGTGAATTCCCGACATGATCCCAAGGGCCGACTACAAATCTGCTTTTACGTTTTACATGATCTTGAAGCAGGTTGTAGCCTTTGAAGGCTCCCTCCAGATGATGGTCAAACCATCCCTCCACCATAAACACTGGAATATTGATCTTCGCAGGAATGTTTAACAGCTCTGCCCATATTCCTTCCTGCCAGTATTTTGATTCACGGCTCGTCTCTGAAATATAACTTTGGTAGAAGGGAAGTGTACGGCCCAAAAGTTTCTCGTCTGCTTGGTTATGAGGCACCATGCGAAGAGAATCCTGATAGAGCTCACCTGCATCAGTCGTCGTTTCTACTCCAGAATTCGCAAACGCCCAAGACGTATATATGTCATGCCGAAACATGCCGTTCATATACATCTGTCCATAGCGATCTACTCCAAAAAGATCCAGAAATACGGTTTTGACTTCTTTGGGCAAAGAATCAGCGATAATCCAGGTTGTAAATGAACAATACGATTGGCCAAAGAGTGCGATGTTTCCATTTTGGAAAGATTGCTGGACTAGCCATTCCAATGTATCAATGCCATCTTCACGTTCATTCACAAAGGGAGACCACTCCCCTTCTGAAAGTCCTGTTCCTCTACAGGATTGAATAACTAGAACATAACCATGCCTGACGAATTGTGTATAGGTTGCTTCAAGCAAGTCTTGGTTATTGGGATAGGGATTACGGACCAAAATGCATGGCCATGAATCACCTTGATGGGGCCGGTAAATCCGAGTATGAAGCTGAACGCCATCTCGCATCGAAACCATGGCTTCACTCATACCGTGGATTTCATATTTGCAAGGTGGGTTTTCCTGTTCGATCGTTTTAGTTAAACCTTCCCATTGGGGATTTACTTGGAATGATCTCATTTTTTACACCTTCTAACGAATTTATGATGTGGTTATTCTTTTTCTGAATTGAATAGCAAATGCAAGGCAAAGGAAACCAATTGTATACGCTACCACGTTTAAAATCAATGAAGCTGAGTAGGAATTGGTGTGATCAAACATCGATCCATGTATATATACAGAAACAGCATTGGCAAATGCACCGAACATGAGAATAATAGAAAGGATTTGGCTATAGTCTTTCGTTCCGAAAGATCCACGAATCAATAAAGGGATTGCAGTAAGTACAATGGCTTGTCCCATCCCGCTCAGAAATCCGGAACCATTCAAAAAGACAACATTGTTGAATACGCCTGTACTATACCATCCAGAAGCTCCAAGGAGCGTGAAAATAAGTAGTACGATGACGGGTTTAACATGATCCAACATAAAGCCCATAAGCAGTTTACCAACGGCGGCTCCAATAAGCAGGGCGGACATCACACTTGCACCTACTTGTAAACTGAAGTTTAAGCTTTGAATAAGTGCCGGTACATGTTGTGCCAGAGAGCCAGCTGCCTGAAAACAGATAATAGCTATGATAAAACTGTAAAAGATAGGTGTGCGGGATGCCTCTTTTATCGACAGACCGTTCGCTTCCACATTGTTGACTGCTTGATTTGATTCTGCTGCTGTATGGTTCGTTTCTGCACCATAAGGAAGCAAACCATTTTCAGGTTTGAATTTCATCAGAAGGGCAGTCGGTAAAAGCACGACAAGACATATAACGCCTACGATAATATAAGTTGTTCTCCATCCATGTTCAAGAATAAGATGACTGATTATCGGATTAAAGAACGAGCCTCCGACAGCGGTCAGCGCACCTGTAATTCCAAACAAAATCCCCAGCTTTTTCTCGAACCAGTTACCGAGCAAAATAGGGATGGAAATAACAATGGAGATACTCTGAACGACTCCCAAGACTACTTTGATCCCGTAGAAAGGAGTGACACTTTGAATGAATGAACATGCTATAAAACAAAGGCCTGTTATTCCGAAAGACAGACTGAGCAGCAGTTTGGTATTGACCTTTTTAAACACTGTACCAGCAAACAACAAAGAAACTGCACCGGCGATCCCGCCAAAGGTTGCATTGAGAGCGATTTCAGCACGCGTCAAATTTAAATCTGTGCTCATTCCTCCCCAGAATAAACCAGCTGTATTGATCGTTAATCCGAAACCAACGAAGGATATAATACAGCATCCCAAAAAAATGACCCAAGCATAGTGAATTTTCATATTGTCCCCCCTGATGTGTGCACACCCCTATCATTCCACTATATGGAATGGTATTCAACCTAATGAGTAGAATTGAATTATCATTCCGTATAATGGAATGGTGTTCTTGAATATGGAATGGGTGTGTTGTATGATTGGAATAGTAGCATACGCTTACATTATAATCAAGATAAAGATTAACGATGAAAGGTGCCTTATTAATGACCAATAAATCTAACGTAACTTTGAAAACATTAACTATTATGAAGGCTTTCATTGATGGACAAGCGGTATGGGGAGTCAATGATCTTGCCCGATATCTAGAAAGCCCGCCAAGTTCCATACACCGTATTTTGAAGACATTAAAAGAAGAGAACATTTTGCAGATTATTCCGGAAACGAACAAGTATACGATAGGGAATGAGTGGGTACGACTTTCATCATTTATTAGTGCTAATTTTGGATTGAAATCCGTAGCTGAACCTTACCTTAAGACATTGTCGCATGAAGTGGGACAGTCCGTGTATTTGGCACAATATCAAGAGCAGTACCAGAAGCTATCATTCATTTTAGGTATTCATAGTTCCAACATTCTTCAGTATCGCCTGGAGCTCGGAGTGCTTCAACCCATTCATATTGGAGCCAGCGGGAAAGCCATTTTAGCATTTTTAACAGATGAACAAATTAAGGAAGTGTTGAATCAGGAAGGTGTGCTATTAGATGAAGCAAAGCAAATTATAGTGGAGATCGAGAGGATCAGGACTGAAGGATACTCCTACACGTTCAGTGAACGTAAAAATGAGTCGATCGGTTTTGGTGCTCCTATCTTTGATGCCGCGCACAATGTAGTCGGAAGCATTATTTTCGCAATCCCGTTGAGTTTGTATAAAGAGGAAGAGAAGGGTGTTATGATTGATAAAATTTTAGAGACATCCAAAGAAATTTCATATCATCTTGGACAAGTGAGATAAAAAAATCGTCTATTAGATTGCGAAGAACGGAACGTTTCCCCAAAAACTTATATCAATTAGAACGTAATGTTGCATGCATACAATCTGGCGCGCAAGTTAATTATAACCTTTAATAATGAAGTTATGTCATCTGAGGAATATGACTTCATTCGGAAAGGAGCATGCGACGTGCCTGATTGGTTAGAGGTTATTATACGAACGATTTCTGCGGTAACTATGCTGTTTCTCATTACGAAAATTTTAGGTAAGCGGCAGATCTCTGAACTATCCTTGTTTGAATATATAACGGGGATCACGCTCGGGAACCTGGTAGGTTACATCTCTTTGGATACCGATACAAGCTGGTATTTGGGCTTCCTTGCTGTGCTGGTTTGGGTTTCTTTCTCGGCAGGTGCGGAGTATCTAACGATGAAAAGTAAAAAGTTTCGAGATATTGTGGATGGGAAATCAACGATCCTTGTTGAAAATGGAGCTGTCATTCAGAAAAATCTGAAAAAGGAACGACTGACGATTGATGAGTTTCTGGAACAGCTTCGTAAGAAAGATGTTTTTCGGGTGGCCGATGTGGAATTTGCGGTAATGGAACAGAGCGGAGATATCAGTGTACTATTAAAAAAGGAATATCAACCGCTTACGGCAGACATGCTAGGGTATCGTCTTTCTTCGGAAAAGGAACCGCGAACGATTATAATGGATGGTCGCATTCTACCTGAAACTTTAAATTCTGCTGCAGTGAGTGAGGATTGGGTTAAAAAAGAACTGCGTAAGCTTGGTCTGAACTTAAGCCAAGTTTCAATCGGTCAGGTGGATAGTAAAGGAGAACTGACTGTGCAGACTGGAACGGAGGCTTTGCCCAAACCAGCTCAATCGAATCCAAATGATCAGATCAAAGATCTGGTACAACGATTACAGGACGATTTGATTATGAGAAAACAACTTGCAGCGAATGACAAAGATCGTCTTAAATATCAGGAGGCGCTAGATCAATTTCAAACGGCAATGCATGCTTATCAAAAAACGAATCCGTCGTGAGAAGGTACGTACATAACAAAACCATTCGAAACCTTGGCTAAAGCCAGGGTTCTTTTTTATAATCCATAGTAATCTATGAATATCTGGAAAATTTTCTGAAACGAGATTCACATTAGAACGTAATATAAAAAGTGAAAGTTACCTAGTTAATCTTTGTCTACATCAAAAATGTGGAAATTAGAAGAAGAAGGGGAATACACAATATATGAAGCAATGGAAACACGTACTCTTATCTCTTACCGTCTCAGCAGGATTGCTCGCATCAGCAGTTCCGGCAATGGCTGCTCCGCCAGACACAGCTGTTAAGGTCGACAATAAGGCCGTTACATACACTGCAGGCGCACCAATTGTTGAAAAAGGAACGACTCTCGTTCCACTCCGTACAACGCTGGATGCACTGGATGCCAAACTGGCGGGTACAACCGATGACAGTATCACAGCAATCGTCAATGGCAAGACGATTACACTGAAAAGCAAGCTTGTTCGCATCAATGGTGTTACTTATGCGCCAATTCGTATCGTTGGCGATGCAGCAGGATATGAGGTTCGTTGGGATAAGGCTAAAAGAACCGTGTTGCTGGTATCCAAAGGCGACGGCACGGTTGAAATCGCCCAAAACGGTGGACGCGGCTTCATGTGGGAAGTGCAGAGCAATGGCAATACCGTATATCTGGTAGGGTCGATGCATGTAGCAGACAAAAGTTTTTACCCGTTGCGTCCTGAATTTGAAGAGGCGTTTGCTGAAGCGGACTATCTTGGCGTAGAAATAGATCTGAGTAAAGCGGCAGACGAAGAACAACAGAAGCTGGTTTTAAGTATGGGTTCATATCAGGATGGTACAACGTTGAAGGATCATATTTCCAGTGAGACATACAGCAAGCTTGGTGATATTTTGAAGAAAAAGGGATTAGAGCCTAACGCCTTGGATGCGTTCAAGCCTTGGGTGGTGGAAACTACACTGGGAAGTTTGAAAATGTCATCAGCTGGACTGGAAGCAGCGTCGGGTGTAGATTTGTATTTTATTCAAAAAGCGATTGAGCGTAAAATACCTGTGATTGAACTTGAATCCTACGAGTCACAATTAGGGATGTTCGATAATTTCTCCAAAGAATTACAGGAAAAAACACTGCGTTCCACAATCGACAACTTCGATGTACTGGACAAGTCCGCGAATCAGATGGCTGAGATGTGGAAAACAGGTAATGACGAGCAACTGCTGGAGTTGACCAACACCTTCTCCGATGATGAAGAGTACAACAAAGCGATGTTGGTAGACCGAAATATTGGTATGGCCGACAAGATTGATGGTTACCTGAAAAACGGCAAAGGCGAAGAGTACTTTATCGTAGTTGGAGCAGCACACTATTTAGGGGACCACGGGGTTGTGAAGTTGCTAGAGGATAAAGGATATAAGGTAGAGCGCAAGTAAGGTGAGTATTAGGTGTGGTATCTTATCTAATGATTTACTCTTTATGATAAACCGTAGCATTCTCTAAAAATAGATTGGAAATAGAAGCTCTTTCAGATGTTTAGTCTGAGAGGGCTTCCTTCTATAATAAGCGTCTTTATTATCTAAATGATAATAGAACAATTATAGTTGGTGGATAGTGAGGACATGGATAGATTGTAATATTCTTTGGGTACTTAATTAATTGGGTGAATATAGAAAAATAAAAATTTAATAAATAATGCTTTACAAGTAGAAGGGAACCATGGTATATTCTTATTCCGGCCAAGAAAGCACAGCTTACACGGTGCGGCAAGCGAATGAAATAAGCTTCGAAAGAAACTTAAAAAAAGAGCTTGCAAAGTTGGTTCGGACATGATATTATATAAGAGTTGCTGAAACGAACTGGTTTCGGTAACGGAAACAAGTTTGATCTTTGAAAACTGAACAACGAGTGAGTAAAACATTCTGCTTGCAGAATGAACGTGAAGGTTTTGGTACATGCCATCCGGCTGTATGAAAACTGGAACACAATTGAGATTTTTAATCTCGTCAGATTCAAAATGAGCTTATCGCTCTTTTCAATACTTTATTGGAGAGTTTGATCCTGGCTCAGGACGAACGCTGGCGGCATGCCTAATACATGCAAGTCGAGCGGAGTGGATGGAAAGCTTGCTTTCCTGATACTTAGCGGCGGACGGGTGAGTAACACGTAGGCAACCTGCCCTCAAGCTTGGGACAACTACCGGAAACGGTAGCTAATACCGAATACTTGTTTTCTTCGCCTGAAGAGAACTGGAAAGACGGAGCAATCTGTCACTTGGGGATGGGCCTGCGGCGCATTAGCTAGTTGGTGAGGTAACGGCTCACCAAGGCGACGATGCGTAGCCGACCTGAGAGGGTGATCGGCCACACTGGGACTGAGACACGGCCCAGACTCCTACGGGAGGCAGCAGTAGGGAATCTTCCGCAATGGGCGAAAGCCTGACGGAGCAATGCCGCGTGAGTGATGAAGGTTTTCGGATCGTAAAGCTCTGTTGCCAGGGAAGAACGCTTGGGAGAGTAACTGCTCTCAAGGTGACGGTACCTGAGAAGAAAGCCCCGGCTAACTACGTGCCAGCAGCCGCGGTAATACGTAGGGGGCAAGCGTTGTCCGGAATTATTGGGCGTAAAGCGCGCGCAGGCGGTCATGTAAGTCTGGTGTTTAATCCCGGGGCTCAACCCCGGATCGCACTGGAAACTGCGTGACTTGAGTGCAGAAGAGGAGAGTGGAATTCCACGTGTAGCGGTGAAATGCGTAGAGATGTGGAGGAACACCAGTGGCGAAGGCGACTCTCTGGGCTGTAACTGACGCTGAGGCGCGAAAGCGTGGGGAGCAAACAGGATTAGATACCCTGGTAGTCCACGCCGTAAACGATGAGTGCTAGGTGTTAGGGGTTTCGATACCCTTGGTGCCGAAGTTAACACATTAAGCACTCCGCCTGGGGAGTACGGTCGCAAGACTGAAACTCAAAGGAATTGACGGGGACCCGCACAAGCAGTGGAGTATGTGGTTTAATTCGAAGCAACGCGAAGAACCTTACCAGGTCTTGACATCCAACTAACGAAGCAGAGATGCATCAGGTGCCCTTCGGGGAAAGTTGAGACAGGTGGTGCATGGTTGTCGTCAGCTCGTGTCGTGAGATGTTGGGTTAAGTCCCGCAACGAGCGCAACCCTTATATTTAGTTGCCAGCACTTCGGGTGGGCACTCTAGATAGACTGCCGGTGACAAACCGGAGGAAGGTGGGGATGACGTCAAATCATCATGCCCCTTATGACCTGGGCTACACACGTACTACAATGGCCGGTACAACGGGCAGCGAAATCGCGAGATGGAGCCAATCCCACCAAAGCCGGTCTCAGTTCGGATTGCAGGCTGCAACTCGCCTGCATGAAGTCGGAATTGCTAGTAATCGCGGATCAGCATGCCGCGGTGAATACGTTCCCGGGTCTTGTACACACCGCCCGTCACACCACGAGAGTTTATAACACCCGAAGTCGGTGGGGTAACCGCAAGGAGCCAGCCGCCGAAGGTGGGATAGATGATTGGGGTGAAGTCGTAACAAGGTAGCCGTATCGGAAGGTGCGGCTGGATCACCTCCTTTCTATGGAGAATCGTCTTCTGCAACGAAGACATTCAAATAAGCAGCTCAGCTGCAAACTACTCACTCGTTGCTCAGTTTTGAGAGCTCAAACTCTCAAACAGCTTGCTTATTATGGAGCTTGTTCTTTGAAAACTAGATATCGAAACGAAACAAACGCGAATTAGAACATTCCTTTTTAGCTGAACTTGTGTATAGCAAGTTTCAATAAAAACGGTAGATTGCTGGAGCGAGTGATCGAAATGGAGCGACTTTTGGCTTTGGACGTAGTCCAAAACAAGGGAAGCGACAGCTCGAACACGAGCGACCTGGTTAAGCTACTAAGAGCACACGGAGGATGCCTAGGCGCTAGGAGCCGATGAAGGACGTGGCGAACAACGAAACTGCCTCGGGGAGCTGTAAGCAAGCTTTGATCCGGGGATGTCCGAATGGGGAAACCCAGCTGGGGTAATATCCAGTTACTCATAACTGAATACATAGGTTATGTAGAGGCATACCAGGGGAACTGAAACATCTAAGTACCCTGAGGAAGAGAAAACAATAGTGATTCCGTCAGTAGCGGCGAGCGAACGCGGAGAAGCCCAAACCAGAGAGCTTGCTCTTTGGGGTTGTGGGACGTCTCACATGGAGTTACAAAGGAACCGGTTAAGCGAAGAGGTCTGGAAAGGCCCGCCAAAGAAGGTAAAAGCCCTGTAATTGAAAGTCTGTTCCCTCCGAGACGGATCCCGAGTAGTGCGGGGCACGTGAAACCCCGTATGAATCCGGCAGGACCATCTGCCAAGGCTAAATACTTCCTAGCGACCGATAGTGAAGCAGTACCGTGAGGGAAAGGTGAAAAGCACCCCGGAAGGGGAGTGAAATAGAACCTGAAACCGTGTGCTTACAAAAAGTCAGAGCCCGTTTTAGGGGTGATGGCGTGCCTTTTGTAGAATGAACCGGCGAGTTACGTTCCCGTGCAAGGTTAAGGTGAAGAGCCGGAGCCGCAGCGAAAGCGAGTCTGAATAGGGCGACATAGTACGTGGACGTAGACCCGAAACCGGGTGATCTACCCCTGTCCAGGGTGAAGGTGCGGTAACACGCACTGGAGGCCCGAACCCACGCATGTTGAAAAATGCGGGGATGAGGTGGGGGTAGCGGAGAAATTCCAATCGAACTCGGAGATAGCTGGTTCTCCCCGAAATAGCTTTAGGGCTAGCCTCGGAAAACAGAGTCGTGGAGGTAGAGCACTGATTGGGTGCGGGGCCCGCAAGGGTTACCAAGCTCAGTCAAACTCCGAATGCCATAGACTTACTTCCGGGAGTCAGACAGTGAGTGCTAAGATCCATTGTCAAAAGGGAAACAGCCCAGACCATCAGCTAAGGTCCCCAAGTGTGTGTTAAGTGGGAAAGGATGTGGAGTTGCACAGACAACCAGGATGTTGGCTTAGAAGCAGCCACCATTGAAAGAGTGCGTAATAGCTCACTGGTCGAGTGACTCTGCGCCGAAAATGTAACGGGGCTAAACACACCACCGAAGCTATGGCTTGATGCTTTGCATCAGGGGTAGGGGAGCGTTGTATAAGGGTTGAAGGTGTACCGTAAGGAGCGCTGGACATTATACAAGTGAGAATGCCGGTATGAGTAACGAAAAGATCAGTGAGAATCTGATCCGCCGAAAGCCTAAGGGTTCCTGAGGAAGGCTCGTCCGCTCAGGGTAAGTCGGGACCTAAGGCGAGGCCGAAAGGCGTAGTCGAAGGACAACAGGTCGAAATTCCTGTACCACCGTAAATCGTTACGAGCGATGGGGGGACGCAGTAGGGTAGTGACGCAGGCTGATGGATGCCTGTCCAAGCAGTAAGGCTGGTTAGTAGGCAAATCCGCTAACCGTAAGGCTGAGCTGTGATGGGGAGTGAAAATTACAGTAGCGAAGGTCATGATCTCACACTGCCAAGAAAAGCCTCTAGCCAGATGAAGGTGCCCGTACCGCAAACCGACACAGGTAGGCGAGAAGAGAATTCTAAGGCGCGCGGAAGAACTCTCGTTAAGGAACTCGGCAAAATGACCCCGTAACTTCGGGAGAAGGGGTGCCCCGGTAGTGTGAATAGCACGAGGGGGCCGCAGTGAAAAGGCCCAAGCGACTGTTTAGCAAAAACACAGGTCTGTGCGAAGCCGTAAGGCGAAGTATACGGGCTGACGCCTGCCCGGTGCTGGAAGGTTAAGGGGAGTGGTTAGGAGCAATCCGAAGCTGTGAACCGAAGCCCCAGTAAACGGCGGCCGTAACTATAACGGTCCTAAGGTAGCGAAATTCCTTGTCAGGTAAATTCTGACCCGCACGAATGGCGTAACGACTTGGGCGCTGTCTCAACGAGAGATCCGGTGAAATTTTAATACCTGTGAAGATGCAGGTTACCCGCGACAAGACGGAAAGACCCCATGGAGCTTTACTGCAGCTTGATATTGAATTTGGGTACGATCTGTACAGGATAGGTGGGAGCCTTTGAAGCGTGAGCGCCAGCTTGCGTGGAGGCACCGTTGGGATACCACCCTGATCGTATCTAGGTTCTAACCTGGTACCGTAAACCGGTGCGGGGACAGTGTCAGGTGGGCAGTTTGACTGGGGCGGTCGCCTCCTAAAGAGTAACGGAGGCGCCCAAAGGTTCCCTCAGAATGGTTGGAAATCATTCGAAGAGTGCAAAGGCATAAGGGAGCTTGACTGCGAGACCTACAAGTCGAGCAGGGACGAAAGTCGGGCTTAGTGATCCGGTGGTACCGCATGGAAGGGCCATCGCTCAACGGATAAAAGCTACCCTGGGGATAACAGGCTTATCTCCCCCAAGAGTCCACATCGACGGGGAGGTTTGGCACCTCGATGTCGGCTCATCGCATCCTGGGGCTGAAGTAGGTCCCAAGGGTTGGGCTGTTCGCCCATTAAAGCGGTACGCGAGCTGGGTTCAGAACGTCGTGAGACAGTTCGGTCCCTATCTGTCGTGGGCGTAGGAAATTTGAGAGGAGCTGTCCTTAGTACGAGAGGACCGGGATGGACGTACCGCTGGTGTACCAGTTGTTCCGCCAGGAGCACCGCTGGGTAGCTATGTACGGACGGGATAAGCGCTGAAAGCATCTAAGCGTGAAGCCCCCCTCAAGATGAGATTTCCCAGTATGTAAGACCCCTTGAAGACGACGAGGTAGATAGGCTGGGGGTGGAAGTGCAGCAATGCATGGAGCTGACCAGTACTAATCGGTCGAGGGCTTATCCAATAGCAAGTTTTAATTCGCATGAGTTTCGTTTCGAATCTAGTTTTCAGAGAACAACACTCTGAATGAAGTGAAAATGGGTACATCACCGAGTGTGTGTATGATTTTCAGTTCTGAATGAATGGAAGAAGCATTGCTTCGATCCAATCGCGTTTGGTGGCGATGGCGGAGGGGTTCCACACGTACCCATCCCGAACACGACCGTTAAGCCCTCTAGCGCCGATGGTACTTGGACCGCAGGGTCCTGGGAGAGTAGGACGCCGCCAAGCAAATCAAAGACACACTTGATGAAAATCAGGTGTGTCTTTTTGTATTGTCGATACTCTTGTTCATACTATTAAGGATATGATTGTTAATACATCTGTAAACAGGCTAACCCCAGCCTAATCTCTGAAGATTTGGCTGGGGTTAGATTCGATCTATTAGTTCAACATACTGGCAATCCATATTACATCTATTTTGCTTCTTCGAATCTCGATGATGTTTAATCTGCTTGTAACAAGCCGACCCGCTCAGTGAGGGAGCGTTTGCGATAATAAAGTGCTATCGTGATGAGCACGAGCATTTCAGATAAAGGTACAGCCAGCCATACACCTGTAACACCCAGGAATGAAGGAAGAATGGCAATCAGAGCAATCATAATAATCATCTCACGTGCGGCTGTAATCCAGATCGCCATTTTGGCATTACCAATGGATTGGAAATACGTACTCATGACAAAGTTAACTCCCATGAATATATAGGCGATAGTGAAGATCCGTAGCCCGTATACGGCACGATCCGTTACACTACTGCTGAAGTTACCAAAGATTTGTACAAAATAGGGAGCTCCGACTTGAACAACGAGAAGCAGAACTACACCGCAGGATAAAGCTGTTTTTACCGCAATACGAATCGTTTCCTGAACTCGTTCTGCTCGCTGTGCACCATGATAATAACTGATTAGAGGCTGTGCAGCAGAAGCTAAACCAAGGAATGCCATTAAGACAACCCCGTGGATATAATTTAAAACCGTAAACGAGGCAACACCATCCGTTCCTCCAATCCGCTCCATAGAGATGTTATGTGAGACCGAAAAGACAGACATACCGAGTTCAGCCAGGAAGCTGGGAAAGCCAATGAGAGCAATCATGCCTAGCAATTTGGTGCTCCATGTGAACCTTGTAAATGTAAGATTGTTTGATTTTTTGAAAAAGTGACTGAACAGCACGAGCAATGCCAAAGCTGCTGATACAATGGTGCCCATTGCAACCCCTCGTACTCCCCACTCCAGCACATATAACGTGATAAAGTTGATTACAATGTTGGCCACAGCAAAGGTAATCTGGGCATACATTGAAGTGTTTGGACCTCCATCGTTGCGAACAAACACGGATAATGCATTTTCGATCGTAAAAACAAACCCAAAAAGTAACATGATATTCATGTAGTCGGCTGCGAAGGGAAAGGTATCCGCATTTGCACCCAGTGCATATACGAGTTTATCTTTGAATGTAAAGGCCGTGTAACCAATAACCACTGTAGCCAGCGAAATGAGAATAATGGATTTGGTGAACACTTCTTTGGCCTTTTGATTTTCTTTCCTGCCCATATGGTTAGAGTATAACGTAGCTCCGCCCATGCCGATCCACAGAGACATCGCCACAAACAAGGTGTATACAGGAGAAGCGATGCCGATTCCAGCCATGGCGGTTGACCCAAGTTTGTGCCCTACCATAATGCCGTCGATAATAAAGTTAAATGCGATGACCAGCATCCCCAGGACTGAAGGCACCAGATAGCTGATAAAAGCTTTGCCTACGGTTTGCCTCTCAAGTGGATGCGTCCAATTCGTACTCATAATGACCTCCGATAGTAAGTTTAAAAAATCACTGCAATATATTATACTGAACGTTCGTTCTGTATAATAACATGAGTACAATTCAATTGGCAACTTTTCTGAAATTCACAACGTTTATTTGATATTATTTGATAGAGTATGAGAGAGGATTTACGCAGGGAGGTAAGATCAATGAAGCAAAACAAGTATGATGAAGATACATTCTTTCAGAATTATAGCAAGATGGATCGCTCCGTTGGAGGGCTGGATGCAGCTGGAGAATGGCATGAACTACAAACATTATTACCTGATCTGAAGGATAAACGAGTACTTGATTTGGGATGCGGTTTCGGCTGGCATTGCCGATATGCGCGTGAACAAAAGGCGGCTTCTGTCATCGGTGTAGACTTATCCGAAAATATGCTGCAGCGTGCACGTGAGCTGACGGATGATCCACAGATTGAATATCGGCAATTGCCCATCGAAGATATTCATTTTGAACAGAATCATTTCGATGTGGTTATGAGCTCACTTGCTCTGCATTACATCGAACATTTGCATGAAGTGTATCGTAAAATCAATCATTGTCTAGTATCTGGCGGGATGTTTATCTTGTCTGTTGAACATCCGATATTCACCGCTCGTGCAGAGCAGGACTGGTATTATGATGCTCAAGGGGAGAAACTGCATTGGCCTGTGGATCATTATCATGAACAAGGACAGCGGATCGCAAACTTTTTGGATCATGATGTGGTGAAGTATCATCGGACAATGGCAACACATCTGAATGAGTTGATTCGTGCAGGCTTCGTGATTGAGCAGGTGGCAGAATCCAAACCCTCTTTGGAGATGATGGAGCAGATTCCCGGTATGTCAGACGAGATTCGAAGACCGATGTTTCTGATGATCGCTGCAACGAAAGAATAATTACAGGCTTCTATGTATGGGAGATAAGTCTTGGAAGATCGGCGTGTTCAGTGTGTTGAACATGCTGTTTTTTTATTTTTCTTAAAGTATAAGAAATAATGTGCAAATTCAGGGAACCAACTGGCATCTGGTTTAGTCCTATTAAGTGAGGTGAACATCAGTTGGACTATTCGTTTCTGGCAGAGGCCCAGACCATCAACAATGACACACTTGCCAGTCTGATGCACGATTATGGCAATGATGTGTGGAATTATGCTTACTTTTTAACTAAAAATGCGGAGCAGGCAGATGATTTGTCACAGGAAGTGTTTGTCCGGGCATACACAGGAATCGCAAACTATCGGGGAGATTGCTCGATTAAAACATGGCTCTTGACGATCACAAGAAACACGACGTTTACATACCGAAAATCGAGGTTTTTCCGAAGCAGCTTATGGGGAGCAACGTTGCCTTTAGGAGAGCCAGATCAAGACCGATCGGGATCAGGACCAATGACGCGAGAGCGAACTGCTCATCCATCCGCCGAGATGGAAGTGATGCGTAAAGCACATGTACATGAAATCTGGGATATTGTTCTGGCGCTGCCGGAGAAGTTTCGGGAAATTCTTTTACTGCATCTGAGGTATGAGCTCACAACGGTGGAGATCGCAGATATGTTACGAATTAGTCAAGGAACCGTGAAATCACGGCTATCCAGGGCTAAGGATAAGGTTCGAAAGCAGTGGGAGGAGAGAAGTAAATGAAACATGAGGATGATCAATGGGAAAAGGAAATCCGTAAAGGGCCGTTTGCAGCGTCTCCTTTTACTGAAGATCACAAACGTAAGGTGCTGCAACAGTTGGAGTGGATAAGGACGATAAGAAGCAAGGGGGAGGAAATGAAAGAAATGAGCCCCTCAGAGACTTCAGTGAAGCGCTCCGGTTTACGTTCCAATTCATTAAGAGGATTCAAAGATACAGTCGCAGTCACAAATGCAGTTAATGATAAAGATAAAGATGCATCCAAAGTTGGTCCAGGTCATCAACGTCATAGAAAAAGTCGTAGAGGCATTCTCGTTGCAGGGTTGAGTGCATTGGTTATCGCAGGTGGAATCTTTATGTGGAACTGGGACGACGGGCAACTCGCGAAACCGCTGATGGAACAGATTAATCCAGCTTCAGCTCTGTTGTTTACAGATCACCTGAATGTCGATGTTCTTACGGATCAGATGAAAAAGAATGTTGCGATGACGATGAGAGATGATCTGGGCAAACAGCTACGCATTACCAAAGTACAAGATCTGCCTGTGTCTGGCAGAATATACGTCGAAGCAGGCCAGGAAAAAGGAACAGATTACGCCCAAATCTGGCTGGACGCCAAGACGGGTAATCTTCGTGAAGTGCAGATGAGAGCCGAGATGCAGCCAAGTAAGCTGGAACATCGATATATGCGTCAGGTGCCTTCGCTTTTGGAGAGCATCGGTAGTGCTCCTACGCTAAAACCCATACTTGTTCGGCGTTTTGTAAACATGAACCAAGGGGAGATATTACCTGTAATACGTACTACACTCGCATTACAGAATGAAACAAGTTTTGGGTATATTGAATGGGAGCAGGATAAGGTCACATCGGTCTCAGGGGAAATTAATTCAGATGAGGTATCTCGGTCGGCTTTGGCAGATGCTAAGGAATCGGTGGCCGCTTTGTCGGGGAAAACGAATTTAAATTTGGAAAGCATACATCGAACGAAGGATAATAAGCTGGGTGGAGAGATTTTCTTTTTTCGATTTGATCAAAATTACTTTGTTGAAATGACTGAAGGAAAAGAAGGAGTGGGTTATAGAGTTCGAGATGTTAATAATTATGGTTCATTCATCGGAGATAGCAAAGAAATGGAGGCTTACCATGAAAAACTATATAATATGGACGAAACGATAATAAGAGAAAAAGCAGGGCCAATCATTAAGAACATATTTAACATTGATTTGGATGCTTACAAGCTGCATCGAAAAGCCGATGCATTAGGCATGGTAACTTTTGAATTAGAGTCTGCCAATGATATATTTGAGGTCGAATATAAAGAAGATGGACGTATCACCATGATTAGCAGGGGGAAATTGTAGAGGGATACAACCTTGTATTTAATTATATTAAATACAACTTACTTTTAGGAACCAAGGCACAATAAGGTACGTACTTTTCAATTTGGAGCATAACGTCTAAACTGATACCTGAGCCATAAACAGAAAACGGACTCCATAGCTATGCGGGTTCGGCATATAATATATAAAACAAAGGACGTGGAGAGATTGGACAGTACTGTAAAGACAAAGAAAAAAGAAGAGATTTTGCAGGCATTTCAGTTCCGTCATGCCACGAAGTTATTTGATGCATCACGTAAAATTACAGATGAGGACTTTGCTTTCATACTGGAAACAGGCCGCCTGTCTCCAAGCTCCATCGGGTTTGAGCCATGGAAGTTTTTAATTGTGCAAAATCCGGAATTCCGCCAGCGTTTGTCGGAGGTGTCGTCCGGTGCAAAACGCCAACTGGCTACAGCCAGTCATTTTATCGTGATATTGGCTCGGACGGATGCAAGCTACAACTCTCCTTATGCAGAGTACATGCTGAAAGAGGTTCAGAATATGCCTGATGATGTTTATGAGCTGACAAGTGCAGCTTACGGTAATTTTCAGAACAACCAGGGCTTCCTTCAGAATGCAAAAACGTTGCTTGACTGGGCATCCAAACAGACATATATTGCCCTTGGCAATATGATGACTGCAGCGGCTCAGATTGGTATTGATTCTTGTCCGATTGAGGGGTTCAACTATGCAGAGGTGCATCGTATTCTGGAAGAAGCGGGACTGCTTGAGGACGGTGCATGGGATGTGTCGGTGATGGCAGCCTTTGGTTACCGTGCAGAAGAGCCTCATCGGGAGAAATCACGTCAGTCTATTGAACAAATTACACACTGGATTAACTAAGATCAGGAATCGAGCCAGTAGGCCATCTGCTCTTCGGTGGTATTGGATATCTGGATGATGCTGCATATCAAGCGATGCTCGATGAAGTGAAACAGACGGTAACAACACGTTTCTAACATATGATTGATCAGATGTGAAGTGCCAAGCCGACTCTTGATGAGTCGGTTTGTTAGTTTATGGGGTTTGGCAAAAGGTCAAAAAGGGGGTATAATCGACCCATGGAACCTATACTCATTTTCAAAGCATTATCTAATGAGACACGCAGACAGATCCTGTTGTGGCTGAAAAACCCGGAGCAACACTTCTCCCCCCTCGAGCTATCCCAGCATCCGGATGGCGGTAAGAGTGGGATCTGTGTAGGCACGATTCAATTAAAGGCTGGACTGGCGCAGTCTGTAATCTCCAGCTATTTGTTGACGATGCTCAAGGCAGGGTTGTTGCTATCGGAGCGTAGAGGACAATGGACGTACTATCGCCGCAATGAAGAAACGATACAGGCTTTTGCCGAGTACGTACAACATGAGTTATAAGCCGGATGCCGGAACGGAAGCTAAGGATGCAATACGCAGCAAGCAGGAGATTCCGTCCGGATGTGAACGGCTAGATGTTGTAAAAACATGTGCTGTGTATGACATGGACTCCCGGCTTTCTTCGCTACATGTATGAAAAGAATCTGCCTTCGAAACATAAGAGTTATGTTTCATTTTTTAAGCTCAATTTTGTTTATTTATATCTATATATCTGGATATACAAAAATATAATCACAGAGGAGTATGAACTTTAATGAATACTGAAAATCAACATAAAGAACATATCCAAGACGTCAAACTTTCGGTGCTTGACCTTGCACCCGTCGTGGTGGGATCAACCCCTGCGGATGCCCTTCGCAACAGTCTGGAGCTGGCACAACATGCCGAGCGCTGGGGATATCATCGCTACTGGGTAGCTGAACATCACAATATGCAAGGCATCGCTTCATCTGCAACCTCGGTTGTGATTGGGCACCTTGCGGGTGGAACGAAGTCTATTCGTGTAGGCTCAGGTGGCATTATGCTACCGAACCACGCACCGCTTGTGATTGCTGAGCAGTTCGGTACGCTTGAATCTCTGTATCCTGGACGCATTGATCTGGGTCTGGGCCGTGCGCCCGGCAGTGATCGCCGTACATCCGTTGCGCTGCGCAAGGATCTGAACAGCGGAGAAGATTTCCCAGAGCTGCTGGCAGAATTGCGTGCATACTTTGATGCATCGGCAACTTCCTATCATGCACCTGTTCGTGCTGTACCCGGCGAAGGGCTGAACATCCCGATTTATCTGCTGGGCTCCAGCGATTTCAGTGCACGTCTGGCAGGCCAGCTGGGACTTCCGTTTGCTTTTGCCAGCCACTTCTCACCAGATTATACCCGAATTGCCCTGGACACCTACCGGAGTAGCTTCCAGCCCTCGGAGAGCCTGAAGGAGCCTCACGTCATCGTTGGCGTGAACGCCGTGGTGGCAGATACCGATGAAGAGGCTGCGTGGCTCGGAACAACGATGCAGCAGCAGTTCCTGAACATCATCCGCGGGACAACAGGACTTGTACAGCCGCCGTCTGTGATGGATGGCAAGTGGACGGACCGCGAGCAAGCCACCGTGGCTCAAACGTTGAAGGCAGCGGTAAATGGTTCGCCGGAAAAGGTGCGCGGACAGCTCGAATCCTTTATTCGCCAGACTCAGGCGGATGAACTCATTATTACGTCGATGATCTATGATCATCAAGCACGCCTGCACTCGTACGAGTTGATCGCACAGCTTGCGGGAAACATATAAGATCTTACTTGGCAGCAGAATGCGAATAGCATCGGCTAGCAAAATGACGGTTCGTCTCCAAAGGAGATGGGCCGTTTTTTACATGGGAAAATTTTCAATCTATTGTTGTGGGGCAGGTTGTTCGTTTTGGGGTAAAATGACTTTACTTGGCGAATTTGAAACGGTCAAACCGCTCATACGTATAAATCGGGAGTATTATACATATGTTGGCTTGTACAAGTCGATTGTACCCGTCAGGCAAGAAACGCAATTAAAATGCAAGAAAGATACATAAGAGAGGACGACAAGCCTATGGAGCAACCTGAGCAACCCCGCGTTTGGCCTGAGCGATTCAAACGTTTTTTTCTGAACAACAAATTTGTGCTGTTTCTGTTAGTTCTGCTATTGGTAGGACTAAACATTATGGTACTGACCAAGGTATCCTTTGTGTTCCATCCGCTAGCGGTGTTACTCAAAACAATTCTTCTGCCTATTATTCTGTCGGGTATCCTTTATTACCTGCTCAATCCACTTGTGGATGTGATGGAACGATGGAAAATCAAGCGAGGCTGGGGCATTCTGATTCTCTATCTTGCGATTGGCGGCATTTTGACCATTGTGGTGCTGGCCGTTATTCCTGTGCTTCGTAATCAGATTATGGGGCTGATCGCCAATTTCCCTACTTACAGTGAAAACGTAAGGGAACAATTCGAGGAGTTGACAGGCAATCAGCTGTTCAGCCAGGTGCAAGATACGATCAACATGAACTGGCAGGACTGGTGGGGCACGATTTCCACGAAAGCCACCGAGATCCTCAACTCGACCTGGACGAAGCTTGGCGGGTTCCTTGGTGCATTTACCGAGACGGTGTTATCCATCGTAACCGTGCCGTTCATCTTGTTCTATCTGCTTAAAGACGGCAAGAAACTGCCGGACAAGATTTTATCCTTTTTGCCCATCAAAAGCCGTACGGGTGCAATGCATGTGTTACATGATATCAACCATCAGATCAGTTCATTTATCCGTGGACAGATTATTGTCAGCTTCTGTATCGGTGTGTTGCTTTACATCGGGTACATGGTCATCGGTTTGGATTATGCCCTGATTCTTGCAATCATTGCTTCCTTCACGAGTGTAGTTCCTTATCTGGGTCCTGCGATTGCCATTACTCCAGCTTTGATTGTAGCTCTGGTGACTTCGCCAGTGATGTTGCTAAAAATGATTGCCGTGTGGACAATTGTACAGTTGATTGAAGGTAAACTTATTTCGCCACAGATTATGGGTAAAACACTCAAAATTCATCCAATCACCATCATCTTTGTCATTCTGACTTCAGGGAACTTGTTCGGTGTAGTCGGCATTCTGCTTGCGGTTCCGGGGTACGCGGTACTCAAAGTGGTGGTGTCCCATATCTTCAATATGTTCAAGGACAAATCGGGTCTGTACGATCCAAACAAAAACAATTTGTTGTAGTTAATCAGGGTAAGGAACATTATAAATATTCAGTTAAAACGGTCCCCTTACACAACAGAACCCCCGCCCATCGGCTAGAAGCCGAGAGGTGGGGGTTCTGTTGGTTTAAACCGGTAGGCAGCAGCCTATCCGTGTTTAATATGCTGGAGCGTTTGCAGGAAAATCTGCTCAATGTGAGCATCATCCAAAGAGTAATACACCGTCTTGCCTTCCTTGCGCCGCTTCACAATTCGCATGTTGCGGAGTGAGCGCAGCTGATGAGAGATGGCTGACTGACCCATGTCGAGCAGCACCGTTAGATCGTGCACACATAATTCTTTCTGTAACAGCGCATCAATAATACGTAGACGTGTTGGATCACTAAATGCTTTGAACCAATCCGCCATCTCGGAAGAGGTGTCCCGATCTATAAGTGAGGTGCGAATGGATTGCACATCGGCTTCCGTACCTGAGCAGGCTTCATCGCAATCATGTGGAGCTTTGACCGGTTGTTCCATTCCTATCACCGCCTATGTTTAACAACTGATAGCTCTATTATATCCAAAAAACGCCTAAAGCGAAATGATTACTAATAGGGCGTGTCTTGAAACCGACTGAAGTGCATCTTTTACCGCCTTTTCGCCCCCTTCTGCGTCACTTTCCCTTGACGTGCCCCGGCACGCCTGCGGTAAACTTCCTGGCTTGGAACGAAAATTCGGCAAAATCTGCTTCCTTCAGCGTTTTCAGACACGCCCTGCATATTCTGTATCCAAAATCAACAACTCGTGTTGACACTCCGGTTTGGGCATGCATATAATAGGGTTAATTAAACATATGAATGATTGCTCATATATTGTAATGAATACGATTAACAGAAATGAAAGAACTACTTTTTTCGGACTGCAAAGGGGAGAATTCACATGGGAACCGGACAGGAACAGGTGAAAAGGGAACTGCTGCTTGACGGACTGGATTGTGCGAACTGTGCACTTAAGATTGAAAATGGTGTGAGTAAAATTAAAGGCATTAACGAATGCTCTGTTAATTTTGTGACCAAAACGTTATCGATGTATACCACATCGGATATGGATGAGCAGGTAGTGGAGGAAGCAAAGCGTAAGGTACTTCGGCTGGAGCCACATATTCGTATTTCGGAAAAAGGGCCGGGGCGTCAATCTCAGAGCCAATCGAATGAACATCATGATCATGCTCCTTCCGATGGACACTTCCATTCATCGGGTAGTCATGCCCACACGAACGTAAGCCAATCGGCGGGCACGCATCAGCACCAACATCAGAGTCATGCACATTCACATGACCACGCTCATGATCACGGACACAGTCATGCACATGATCACAATCATGACCACAGCCATACGCATAACCATGCCGACAGCAGTGACGCTCATGCAGGCCATTCGCATGAACATGGCGCCGGACAGACCAAAACATTACTAGCTCGCCTTGCTGCTGGTTCTGTGTTGCTTGCTGCAGCAATCTGGTCACCACTGGATGGCTGGGCACAGCTTACGCTATACGTGGTGGCTTACATCATCGCTGGCGGCGATATCGTGTTACAGGCATTCAAAAACATCATTCGCGGCCAGGTGTTTGATGAATACTTCTTAATGACGGTTGCAACACTTGGTGCATTTGCCATCGGAGAGTATCCGGAAGGTGTTGCGGTTATGCTGTTCTATCAGCTCGGAGAGCTGTTCCAGGGCATGGCGGTCAACCGCTCACGTAAGTCGATTCAGTCTCTGATGGATATTCGCCCGGACTATGCGAATGTACTCACGGGTGCAGGGGAAGAGACCCGGCGTGTCTCTCCGGAAGAGGTTCGCATTGGCGACCGTATCGTAGTTAGGGCTGGAGAACGTGTACCTCTGGACGGTATTGTGAAGGCAGGCCGCTCTATGGTTGACACATCAGCTTTGACAGGGGAATCCGTTCCACGGGAGTTGGAGACGGGAAGTGACGTGCTTAGCGGTTTTGTGAACAAAAACGGCATGTTAACCATCGAGGTCACCAAAACCTTTGGAGAATCCACGGTATCCAAAATTCTCGATATGGTGCAGAATGCTAGCAGCCGCAAGGCGAAAACGGAACATTTTATCAGCAAATTTGCCCGGTATTATACACCGGTTGTGGTCATTCTCGCTGCACTTATTGCCTTTTTGCCACCTCTGTTGCTTAGCGGTGCAACGTTTGCGGACTGGATCTACCGTGCACTGGTGTTTCTCGTTATTTCATGCCCTTGTGCGCTGGTTGTATCGATTCCGCTTGGTTTCTTCGGTGGTATTGGTGCGGCTTCGCGAAACGGCATTCTGGTCAAAGGCAGTAATTATCTGGAGGCTCTGAATGATGTTAAAGTGGTGGTTTTCGATAAAACGGGTACACTAACCAAAGGTGTTTTCAAAGTCACATCTGTTCACCCCGATGGCGCGCGTACAGAAGAAGAAGTAATGAAACTGGCGGCGATTGCCGAAGCAAACTCCAATCATCCGATTGCAGAATCCATTCGTGCTGCTTGGGGAAAAGCTATTCCCTCGCAAGGTGTAGATGGATATGACGAGGTCGCTGGACACGGAATCAAAGTAAATGTGAACGGTCAGGAAGTGCTCGCAGGCAACGCGAAGTTAATGGAACAGGCAGGGATTATGTATACGAAGCCGCAGACGGTGGGAACGGTCGTGCATATTGCCGAAGCTGGCAAGTATGTCGGACATCTGATCATTGCGGACGAAGTAAAGGATGATGCAGCGTCAGCGATACAGGCACTTCAAAAGCTAGGCATTCGCAAAACAGTAATGCTGACCGGTGATGCCAAAGCGGTGGGCGAAGCGGTTGCACACCAGCTCGGGGTGGATGAGGTTCATGCCGAGCTGCTGCCACAGGACAAAGTCGAACGGCTGGAGCAACTGGAAGCAGCCAAATTGCCGAAGGAAAAGATGATTTTTGTCGGTGATGGCATCAATGATACTCCTGTTCTGGCACGTGCCGATGTTGGTGTAGCGATGGGCGGACTGGGATCGGACGCGGCGATTGAAGCAGCGGATGTGGTCATCATGACGGATGAGCCATCCAGAATCGCTAGTGCCATCCGCATTGCCAAGCGAACACGCCGCATCGTCTGGCAGAACATCGGATTTGCATTGGGCGTCAAAGCCATTTTCCTGCTGCTCGGTGTATTCGGGATCGCCACCATGTGGGAAGCGGTGTTCTCCGATGTGGGAGTGACGGTGCTCGCGGTACTGAACGCGATGCGGGTTCTACGAATTAAGGACGTTTAAATTGTTGAAACGTACAGCACGGCTCTGCGTATATACGTAGAGCCGTTTTACTATTTTTATGGCTGATGAGTAGTCGGTATGAAGGCTATGAAAGCTAAAGAGAAGAGAAGGAGCGAGCATTTTGGCAGGAGCATTATTGGGGATTATCTGCGGAGTATGTTATTTCATTTTGGGATTGATGGTGTATAAGAAGCCGCCAAAACAAATTAACGGAATATATGGGTATCGGACACCACGGGCCATGAGTGACCCGACATTATGGGAAGAAGCACAGCGGTACAGTTCGGCATTGATGATGCAGTTTGGTTTTATTATCACCGCCTTTGGTGTCATCGGTTTCTGGCTTACAGATGTGAGAGCATTGGTGTTAAGTCTAGTTGCTATTGGCTTTTATACCATCAGGCTGTTTACTCGGGTGGAAGGACGTCTGAAACAGATGCAGCGGGCACAGCTGGAACAGGACAAGCAGGGGAAGTAAGGCAAGGCAAGGTAAGAAAAGATAAGAAAAGATAAGATAAGGTTAGGTTAGAGACGATCAGAGAAGAGAATAAGAGAAGGTCAAGACAAGGTCAAAACAAGGTCAAAACAAGGTCAAAACAAGGTCAAAACAAGTAATGTTAATGAGTACTTACAGAACAGTACGTGCAGGACAACATGCTTCATGACCTGTATAATCATTGAGATCCGCGTATGCGGGTCTTTTTTTGTCTTCATTGAGCTTCTATTTCTAGTGGTAATGGTTCATATGATGAATCATTTCATTAATCCTTCTAAGAGATACGGTACAACTAAAATCTAACGTTGACGTTAATGTTAGTTTTATATATAATTATGTACATAATATTAATGACATATAAAAGAGGTGGAGCAAATGAGTTTGTTCAAAATTGATGATGTCGCCAAAGCCTGCGGACTGACGAAGCGTACCATTCGATATTACGAAGAGATTGGTGTGATGCCTTCACCTCAGCGAACAGATGGCGGAACGCGGCTATATTCACAAGATGATATCAACTATTTGAAAAAAGTGGTTCGAGCGAAAGAGGTACTTGGCTTTTCGTTACAAGAACTTCATGCCTATGTCGCTACGACAGATGCGCTGAACGAGCAGCGATTTGACTACCAGCAGACAACCGAGGTGAGGGAACGGATTGAAAAGCTCACCCGAATGGAAGTCACATTGGATGGTCAATTACAGTTGCTGGAGCAGAAGCTTCAGAGTATTCACGCTGTACAACAGGAGCTGGAGGAGCTGCGAGGGCGTGTTAAGACAGGTATAGCAACATTGAAAAGTCGCACTGAACTGAACAACGGAAATGAAAACGACTAATGGATTAACAACATGAACCGAGTGAGAAGAAAAGAAGTGAAAAGAAATGAGAAGAAGTGAAGAAAAGCTTCACAAACAAACGGAATTAACTGAACTGGAAGCCTGTGAGAATGTCCCAAGTTAATGTGGCATGAGATGGATCAACTACGACCGTGAGCTTTAGTACATACACTGGAAACTCCGGTGTGCTTGTGCTGTCTTGGCGTCCTATGTATTGAAAATACGAACGAAGTATTCTGAAAAATTTCAACGTTTTGAAAAAAAACAAAAATCCAACATAACATTCAACATCGGAGGAATGACCTATGAAAAGAGAACCATCACTACCTGACGAATTGCCGTCATCCCGCGGAGGTTTATTATCCCAGCCACGAGCGGTCTGGGCTGTAGCCTTCGCATGTATCATCTCGTTTATGGGACTTGGTCTGGTTGACCCGATCTTGCCAGCTATTGCGGATCAACTGCACGCGTCCAAAAGCCAAGTGTCCTTGCTGTTTACCAGCTATAACGCGGTAACGGGGATCGCCATGCTGATTACGGGTGTGGTATCCAGCCGTATCGGTGTTAAATGGACACTGCTCAGCGGTATATTGCTGATTATTGTCTTTTCGTTCCTTGGCGGTACATCTGACACAGTCGGAGCGCTGGTTGGTTATCGCGGGGGCTGGGGACTCGGGAATGCCTTGTTCATCGCCACCGCGTTGTCGGCTATTGTTGGCTTGTCTACTTCTGGGACAGCCAAGGCTATTATTTTATACGAAGCAGCATTAGGTCTCGGGATTGCCGTTGGTCCGCTGCTTGGCGGGGAACTGGGTTCCATCTCTTGGCGCGGCCCGTTCTACGGGGTAGCTGCCCTGATGGCGATTGCTTTTATCAGCATCATGTTTATGTTGCCCAAAATGGCTAAACCCAAAACGCGTAGCACCTTGTCCGATCCGTTCAAAGCGCTCGGGTACCCTTCACTGAAAACGTTGGCGATTACAGCCTTTTTATATAACTTTGGATTCTTTACCTTGATGGCTTATTCACCTTATGTCATGAAACTGGACGAACACGGCCTCGGTTATGTCTTCTTCGGATGGGGGTTGATGCTGGCGATTACGTCCGTCTTTGTGGCACCGAAGCTACAGCGCCGATTTGGCTCCGTGCCATCGATGAGTGTCATGCTCACGTTGTTTGCGCTGGACTTGCTGGTGATGGCTGTTGGTACGGTGATGGGATCATCGACAACGGTGATTGTCGCGGTTATCGTGGCAGGTATCTTCCTTGGAATAAACAATACGTTGATTACGACAGCTGTGATGGAAGCAGCGCCAGTGGAGCGTTCCGTAGCATCCGCGGCATATAGTTTTGTGCGGTTTATGGGTGGTGCGCTCGCACCTTGGCTTGCGGGTAAATTATCGGAATGGTTTTTGCCAGAAACGCCGTTTTACTTCGGTGCGCTAATGGTGCTGATTGGTGTGGTTGTATTGCTGATGCGCCGTCGTCACCTGCGGGATATCGATGCTTCGATTACAGCTCATTAATGATTATCAATCACAGCTTATTTATGTTCAATAATGCTAACTAATGATCAACAAATGCTAACTAATGCTAACTAATGATCAACAAATGCTCACTAATGGTTCATGGATATTTTGCGATTTCAGCACTCGTGTATAAACATTGTGGATAGACCTTAACAAACCAATCAACAATATTTCGTGCTGATCAACAGACTGGAGGAATGGATATGCTAAAACGAATATTGGTCGCTGTAGATGAATCCGATCATGCGAGTAAAGCCTTGGAGCAGGCCTTGATGCTGGCCGAACAGATGAAAGATCCTGTCAGTTTAACCATCGTGCACGTGAATCCATCGATCTCAATTAACGAACCCGTGCTTGGGATTGACTTGGAGGAACGCATTGCTGAAGAAGGGAAGCGCCTGATTGAGCCAATTATTGAGCAATTGGCTAGTCGCGGGGTGTCCTATGAGACGATGCTGGTCGCTGGTGATCCAGTGACAGAGATCTGTCGCATTGCACGCGAACAGCGAGTTGACCTGATTGCGATGGGTACTGGCGGTAAACGGTTGCTGGCAGAGATTGTAGTCGGCAGTGTTAGTCACGGAGTGCTGAAGCATGCCGACTGTCCGGTTTTGACGGTGAAATAAAGCTGCAACAATTCTAACGATCTCAGGAGAGCTTATTTTGCGGAAAAATGCCATTTTAAAATTCTAACGATCCGTAGAGACGCTATTTGGTTCTTTTGGTGTGAAAAACGAGTAATTATCGTGTTTTGGAGTGAAATAAGGTTTGTGGTGATCGTTAGAATTCTATGCGCCTCAAATGAGGCTAAATAAGGTTCCTGGTGATCGTTAGAGCTCGGGAGTACCATCTCAAGCCAGTCCTGTGGTTCAACTAGCTACCTTCATATTTGAGAGTTATAGCTCATGAAGCAAGATGTGCGATATACGTGAACGTTACAGGTTTATAGGTAGTAATGATGATATGACGATAGGGACTAGCAACAGTGTGGAGTACTCTGTGGAGAGGCAGCACAGTAATGGCACCCGTCAACAGTACTCAGTAACGGCGCCACAGTACGGTAGCCAGCAACAGTGCCCAGTAGCGCTGCTCATGTACATCCCGACCAACGATGAATACCGAGTAGCTTCTATCATTCTGTCAACTGGGTGGATGAACGCGAAATAGTGTATAACTAGAGTAGGGTTATCTAAGATAGTTACTTCCTTACAAGTGATGAGTATCAATGAATGCGATTGATGATGAATCGTGAGAATATGAGGAATCGAAGGAACGGAGGATGCGTTTATGAAAAAACAACATCTGCTTATCGGCGGCAAGCATACCGAATCGGGACAATATACAACACTCCAGGCGCCGTATTCCGGGGAAACGTTGGCAGAAGTGGCTTCCGCCTCGGCAGAGGAGACCGAGGCGGCCATTGCGGCGGCTGTGAAGGCGCGTAAAACGATGCGACAGATGCCTGCACATCAGCGAGCGGACTTACTGTACAAGTTATCCGTCATGCTGGAGGAACGCAAAGAAGAGGCCGCACGCGTCGTCGCACTAGAGGCAGCGAAGCCGATCACTGCGGCAAGAGCCGAGATTGATCGAACGATCGAGACCTATCGGTTTGCTGCCGAAGAAGCAAAACGTTTAACCGGAGAGACGGTTCCGATGGATGCTGCCAAAGGTGGCGAAGGTCGAGTTGGTTATACAATGCGGCAGCCACTCGGGGTTATTGGTGCAATTACGCCGTTTAATTTTCCTATGAATTTGGTTGCACACAAGGTTGGACCCGCGCTGGCTGCCGGGAATACCATCGTGCTTAAACCTGCGGAACAGACACCGCTGTCTGCCTATTACATCGCGAATTTGCTCCAAGAAGCGGGACTGCCAGATGGAGCGCTCAACGTTGTGAGCGGTGAAGGTAAAACGATTGGTGATGTGCTCGTAGGGCATCCTGATGTGGCTTACATCACATTCACTGGCAGCCCAGCTGTTGGGACAAGTATCCGCAGCAATGCTGGACTGAAACGAGTTACGCTGGAGCTGGGTTCCAATGCGGCTGTCATTGTAGACAAGGATGCCGATTTGGACAAGGTAATCCCGCGTTGTGTTACAGGCGCATTCACCTATCAGGGGCAGGTATGCATTTCATTACAGCGTATCTATGTGCATCAGGCGATTGCTGAGCAGTTTATTCAGCGCTTTGCCGAAGCAGCTGCACAGGTTGTGATCGGTGATCCGCTGAATGAGGATACGGTTGTGTCCGCACTTATTACTTCTAAGGATGTGCAGCGCACTCTGGACTGGATCAATGAGGCGAAACTGGCGGGAGCAACGGTTGCAACTGGTGGCGAGGCTGAAGGCGGCGTGCTGCGTCCAACAGTGCTTGTGAATGTGCCGCGTGATGCCAAGGTATCCTGTCAGGAAGTATTTGCGCCAATTGTTGTGATTAACTCGGTGGATTCCGTAGACGAGGGTATCCAGCATGTCAACGACTCCATGTATGGACTTCAGGCTGGAGTGTTCACGAATGATATTCAAACAGCGCTTCGAGCTGTGGATGAAATTGAAGCGGGCGGTGTAATGATCAATGATATTCCGACATTCCGGGTGGATCATATGCCGTATGGCGGGGTGAAGCAAAGTGGCATCGGGCGTGAAGGTGTGAAATATGCCACGGAAGAAATGACGGAATTGAAGTTTGTCATGTTTAATAAAAATTAAGCGAGTCCGGCAATTGTCATAAAGCGATAGCTATAAATTTCCTGAAAATCCTGTGCCTATCTCATAGATACAGGATTTTTTGGGTATAAACGATTACGAAAAACGATTGCCAAAAGGGGAACGATGTCTACAAAAATACAATATTTTTCTTCAATGACTACAGGTTCACATGAAGTGAGGAGGGTATTAATTAGGTAACATCCTGCAAACGAATGTCTGAATCGTTGTTTCATAGAGCATGGGTGCACGTATATTTTAACTACGGGTTCAATCTTTATGGATGATGATAATGTTGGGTGCGTATATCTGAAGGACTAGTGGAGTTTTTCCAAAACACCCAGTGTAAAAGAGTTCTTCCGTTACCGAGCAGGATAGGGTTTTGCATGTCAATTCTTTTGTGTTTTTTAAATATAGCGCAGTAACAATGCGGCGGGTGAAGACAATGAACACGCAGATCAGGTAGGAGGTGAACTCATATGGCGTATTCTATGACGGATGTATCCGGTATGTCAGGTGTGAGCTTAAGTGAGTTAAGCCATTATGCGGAGCTGGGGTTACTGTCTCCTGCTTTTCGCGGACTGGATGAGGATATGTATTTTGAAAAAAAGGAACTGCTGAAACTTCAGCAAATTCTGTTCTGCAAGGAAGTTGGTGTGCCAGAGAAAGAGATCAGTTCTATGCTTAAAGAGGAGCCTCTAGAAATGGTACGTGTAATGCAACAACATCGTATCCGCCTTCTCGAGGAGGCCCTTCGCCTGCACGGTTTGATTCAGACGTTGGATCGAACGGTCTCCTATCTGCAAGGAGAGCAGACAATGGAGGAGCATGACCTGTACCATGGTTTTGCGCATGACACAGGTCATACCCGGCTTCCAGAAGCAGATCAAACACAGTTCTCGCATAATACACTGCGGGAAAGCGATCTGAAAAACGAAAAGATGGAACTGAAATCCAAGGAGGATTTCTTGGACTCACAGGCCCGGATTGATCGGATTCATCTCGATCTGAAACAGGCACTTGAGCTTGGCCTTGAGCCGAGCAGTCCGGATGTGCAGAAGATTATTGGAAGACACCTTGAATGGATCAAAGGGTATTATACACCTACGGCGGAGATCTATCGGGATTTGGCCAATCTCTATGTGGAGCACCGGGATTTTCGGAACATGTATGATGGCTACCATCCGCGATTGGCAGAGTTTCTGCGTGAGGGAATGATTATCAAAGCGGCACAGGATCTATCCTAGATGCATAAAGTAACATGGGCGGGCAAGAACATCGGTGTGAACATAGCAACAAAAAGCGCAGACCTCTGAGAGGCTGCGCTTTTTGTTAACACATATCGATAGCACCATCATATGGCGTGAGGACATAAATCCTCTTGTTCGTCTGAATTGTAAATGATTCAAAACGGCTTACAGCTGCTCAACGAGCAAGCTGACGGCTTTTTCCAGGAAGATACGATCTTCATCGTCAAAACGATTTTTGATCGGGCTGTCGATATCCAGCACCCCGTATAATTGTCCGTCTTTGATAATCGGAACAACGATCTCACTATTGGAAGCAGCATCACAGGCGATATGGCCTGGGAAAGCATGAACATCATCAACTACGAGTGTACGTCTCTCCGCAGCAGATGTACCGCATACTCCGCGTCCAAGTGGAATACGGATGCAAGCAGGCAATCCCTGGAAAGGCCCGAGGACCAGTTCTTTTCCATCATACAGATAGAATCCGACCCAGTTGGTGTCGGTTAGAAATACATTGAGCAGCGCAGCAGCGTTAGCCAGATTGGCAATCGCACTAGGTTCATCGCGGATCAGAGCACTTAACTGTCCCAGGACGGCGGTGTGCTGCTCGCTTCGTGTTCCTTCATAGGAAACAGCTTGAAACATGGTGAATCACCCTCCCGAGCAAAAATGGTACTTATTTTCAAGATTAGTGCAGAGGATGCGGTTAGTCAAGCGGAATGATTTTGGAAAGAGGTGGAATTTCCTGAATCATGCGCCTGTTTCTCGGGTACTTTCGCGGGGTAATTACTTAGCAACCAAGAAGGGCTACAACCCTGGAAGGAGCTTAGCTTATGCATGCAGAAGTACAGAACCTATTTGTACGAATTCATCTTCTATATTTTGCCCAAAATGAGGATTTAACCGTAAGCGACGCGCTGCCTTTGTTAGAAGAACGAGGATATCGCGTGGGTGAGCGTGAGATCAAGCAGGAGCTTGAACACCTGACGCAAGAGAACTTCCTGACTGCCCACGGAGATCAGTGGAGCCTGACCGGGACAGGGATCGAGGAGTATAAGGAAATTGTCGCTGTGCTTGGACGGGTGAGCGAGGAATTACTTGCTGGTGGCAAGAAAGCTTCTCCGGCTTAAGGATTTAGTAAGTGCGACTTTGCGAGAGATTGGGTAAAAATGATTGACCCTCGGCGTAAACAGGACAACCTGTGCTGGTGGATTCATAGGTACGTCAAGACCGGGAGCAGATGCGCCCGGTTTTTTGATATGATCTGAGGAGTGAACAGTTGCCAATTGGTGCAGGTTATGGTTAGATGGCTAATGAATCTTATGGTCTGCAAGAAAGATCGGATCGGAGTGTCAGGTAATGTATAAATGTAAAGGAAGAATCCCGGAGCTTGAGACTGCGCGGCTTCGTTTGCGCAAAATGCGCCGCAAGGATGCGGCCCAGATGTTCGTACACTGGTCAGACCGGGAAGTAACGCGGTATATGAATCTCGCGCCCATGATTGGGACAAGCGAGGCGGCCGATATGATCGGGCTGCTGAATCATATGGCAGGGGAAGAGGATGCCATTCGGTGGGGCATCGAATTAAAGGCTACTGGCAAACTTATCGGCAGCTGCGGATTTAACACATGGCAGCTGGAAGGTGCATTTCGTGGTGAGATCGGATATGAGCTTGGCCGTGAGTACTGGCGTTACGGGTATATGTCCGAGGCATTCACGGCACTGCTACCCTTTGGTTATGAGACCATGGGATTGAACCGGATTGAAGCACTTGTGGACCCGCGTAACGCAGCTTCGGGAACGTTCCTGACAAGCCAGGGATTTACACGCGAGGGCCTGCTTCGCCAAGTACAGCATACGTCTACGGGATACAAGGACATGGTGATGTACTCGCTATTATATGATGAGTTCCTTCGCAACAAGAGGAGGTAGTGGCAAGGAAGGTAGGAAAAGATACTTAATTTATTTTGAGATTACACATTAACGAAGAAACAGAACAAAGCTGGAGAAGCGAAGCGTTCGTCTAAAAGCTTTCGGCACGAAAGCTACATCGGAAGCATAGGCTTACCACCGGATTACCCCTTTTAAACAAAATAAGATCAAAAAAATCTGGGGGTAACAACCATCGAAAGATTGTTCTGGCTCGCAGTGGGCATGTAAATAATATCTTCTAATGGTTAAAGAGAAAAAAGAGAGAAGGGTTTGTGTGAATACAACAGGAGGTTTGAAGCGCAGTTTCATTCTGGCGGGTTTGTTGCTGGCAACATTTCTGTCCGCGATTGAAGGCACGGTGATCGGTCCGGCGGGTCCAACGATTGTCAGCGAATTGGGGAGCGTGCAGCTGCTCAGCTGGATTTTTACCGCATACCTGCTCACCATGGCAGTCAGTACCCCGATTTTTGGCAAAATCAGTGACATATATGGACGTAAACCCGTTTTTCTTATCGGCTGTGCCTTATTTTTGCTGGGATCACTTTTATGCTGTCTTTCGCAGAATATGGAGCAACTGATCATCTACCGTGCCATTCAGGGGATTGGCGCAGGTGCTGTCGTGCCGGTTACCTTTACGATTATCGGGGATATTTACCGCATTGAGGAACGTGGCAAAATCCAGGGCTGGATCAGCTCGGTATGGGGCATTTCATCTCTCGTTGGCCCATTGCTCGGCGGTTATTTCGTGGACAACCTCGGCTGGCAGTGGATCTTCGGATTTAATGTACCGTTTGGCTTGCTTGCCATGTGGTTTGTATTCCGTTATTTGAAGGAGGACATCTCACCACGCACGGCCAAAATTGATTATATGGGAGCGCTGACCTTCACCGTTGGTATTACAGCCTTGCTCTTTGTTTTATCGGCGGGTGGGCAGTATTACGCATGGAGTTCTCCATTGATTGTGGCACTGAGCATCGTTGCCGTGCTGTTTATCATCTTGTTTTTTGTGGTGGAAAAAAGAGCCCAGGCCCCGATGGTTCCACTCCATCTGTTCCGTATCCGGGACATCCGGGTGGCGAATATCGCCGGCCTGCTGACCAGCACCTTGATGATCGGCTTAACCAGTTATTTGCCTCTCTGGGTGCAAGGGGTTCGCGGAGGTAATGCAACGGAGTCCGGGTTGTTGCTCGCACCCATGTCCGTGGGTTGGCTGATTGGCAGCGTGCTGGCAGGAAGGCTGCTGCTCAAGATCGGATCACGGTTGACCACATTAATTGGACTTACCGGAATCGCCGTTGGCTCGGGCGGGTTGTTCTTGGTTGGCGGGACTTCTCCGCAGGTCGTGCTGTTCATTTTGACCTTTATTTATGGGCTCGGGTTTGGTTTCGCCTTTACGATCTTCACCATCATTGCACAGTCTTCTGTGGGGTATAAAGAGCGTGGTTCCTCAACAGCACTACATACGTTCATGCGTACACTCGGCCAGACGATTGGGGCAGCAGCATTCGGAACGTGGCTGAACTTCCGCATCTCGGCACTGTCGAGTGAACAAAATTTGGCGGCGTCAGGTATTTCGGAAAAGGATCTGAATGAGCTGCTTGCACCGCATACGGATGTTGCGTTATCGGACGAGAAGTGGGCGCTGCTGCGCAATGTGCTGGAAGGCAGTCTGCACTCCTTGTTTGTCATCATGTTTGTGATTGCGATAGTTTCGTGGGTTACTACATTAGCTTTGCGCAAACGGCTGATCGTTCCCGAGGATGCTGATGCGCCGCCACAAGTGGAAGCCATGCAGAAGTAACGGACATGCTGGGGGAAGGAATAAATGCACCGCAAAACAATGGGATTCAAGGATCGAAGCATATCATCGCGATCTCCTAAAAAAGCAGCTGAACATTAGCTGCTTTTTATATTTCAATGGGTTTGGTATGATGAATTGGAAAAAGGAGGATGGTGTGAATTGAGCAACCCGAAGTGGCTAGCCCTGCATTCCGTTTCTTTTCCTGCCCGTATCTTCTCAGCATTGCTGACTTGTATTTCAACCTCTGTCATTATGGTTTTTATTAACTATGTACCGGTTGCCGACCGAATGGAGGATACGTACTATTATCCGCTATGGTATTCATTAGTTATAGCTATACTGATTACTCTAGCAATCGCCATTTTTCTTGTTCTTCCGCTGTCGCTTTTGACAGATGCGGTGACTCTGTCCTTAGCGCGACGATTCAAGGGAGTTGCGATGCAAGTTGTTTCCATCATGATTGGTTATGTTCTGTTAGCAGGATCAAGCGGTGTTCTGTTCTCTGTTTTTGTGTTTCGGGAAGATACGTTTCTTTACATGGGGGCAATCCGCCAGATGTTTATCTTCATCCCGATCTTTCTGGGCTGGCAATATATTTTGAGGGCTGGGTCTCATTGGCTGAAAATCAATAAAAGAATAAAGACCGGATAAGCCTTAAGTGAAGGCTTATCCGGTCTTTTCATTATACGGCTAACCCAATTCTAGCTGCTCGCTGACAGACTTTCTGCACCGTGAGCCAGTCTGTCCAGCAGTTCGGATAGCAGTTCCTTATCCTCTTCGCTAAGTCCGCTGACCGCACGATCAATCTTGACCGCATATCCTGGATAGATGTCATCCATCGTACGCTGACCTTCTTCGGTCAGTTCAACAAAAATAATGCGTCGGTCTTGAGGACAATGTTTGCGGCGCAGCAGCCCCTTTTGCTCCAATTTATCAATGACATAGGTGACATTGCCGCTCTGCAACAGTAATTGAGCCCCTACCTGCTGGATTGGTTGTGCTCCTTTCATGTATAACACTTCGAGCACCCCGTAGGCAGTCGGGTTAAAACCATGTACTTTACTTCCAGATACAGCGTGTTCATTCACACTTTTGAACGTATGAGCCAGGGTGCGGTACAGATGAAGTGAACGTTCTGTCCCGATCTCTTGTAATTCCAGCATGCTGATCCCGCCTTTCAGTGTATTTATATAAGTTGACGTGATATATGAAGGTTCTCTTTGCTGTATAAGTTTGAACTAAGGTTAATTTACTCGTAAATAATAGTTAAACTTATACAATGCGTTTAGTAAAAGATCAGATCAACTTATATGAGTTGGATCATTATATCGATTGACGAATCAGAGGATCGTCATATATTCATTGTAGACCTCAATTTGGCCGAAAAACATGCGATATGTCACAAGATTTGCATTTTTAGCATTTAAAATTTGATCATTTGTCACGATTTATAATACATATTTTAGATTGGAGCAACCAAATGGATTAGAGTGCAGAATACCAGGGGAATGAAAAATCATCCCGTAGATGTTCTATCATCTCCGACTCGGGCAGGAGGTTTTGCCCGAGTCTCTTTTATATAATCATTTTCATATTAGATATTCGGAAAATGATGGAGGAGAAGTGGAATGACGACAAACCACAATTTAGCAGGGCAAGGGGCACTGAAACAAAACCGTGCATTCATGACATTGATGGTATCTCAGGCGATATCTAACTTGGGGGACTGGCTGCATCTGTTGGCTATTTTCACACTGGTAGGGCTTCGCTGGAATGCAACACCTTGGGAGATCACGTTTGTAATGTTATCTGCGGCACTGCCGATGCTACTCACAGGGCCGTTTGCCGGTGCTCTGGCAGATCGCCTGAACCGAAAGTGGATGATGATTACAGCGGATGCTGCCCGAATTATCATCGTAGGTGCATTTATTTTTGCGGATCAGATTTGGCATATTTATGTTTTGCTTATTCTTAAATCCCTATTTGATGTCATGTTCTCACCCGCCAAGAACGGCAAATTAAAAGAAATTGTGCCGCATCACCAGCTTGCTCAAGCGGTTTCCATTAGCTCGGTGATTGAACAGATGTCCAAAATTATCGGCCCGGCACTGGGCGGATTACTTGTAGCCGGGTTTGGGATTACGTGGTGTTTTGTGCTGGATGCATCGTCATTTCTGATTTCTGGCCTCATTTTATTGTGGATTCCTGGACATCGGGTGATCCAACGAACGAATTCTGACGTAACAGGAGTAGAGGAAAAGACAGCAGGATCGACTCAAGTCAAAAAATCCTTTTGGAAAGAAACACTTGAGGGTATCCTTATGCTAGCTTCACTTCCTCGCGTAGGAACATCACTTCTTTTGCTGGCAGCTGCGATTTTGTTTCTGCAATTTGCCGATTCACAAACGGTTGTTTTGTTCAGGCAACTACCTGGAATTTCGGGTGATCTGCTTGGATGGTGCGTTGCCGCAAGTGGTGTTGGAACGTTAATCGCGGCGATGAGTGTCCGGAAATGGAAAACAGCGAGCCACGGGTTGAAAATGGGGCTAGGCACCGCCGTAACAGGTCTTGTTATCGGAACGGCCGGATTAGTCGTGGTTGTATGGCCTTCAGCAGGAATAGGCGCACAGCTGCTTCTTATTTCGCTGTTTGCCTTGGCGGGTGTGGGTATCGGGTTTGCAGTCGTGCCTTTTCAGATTCTGCTGCAAGAACAGACCCCTGAGCCAATGACAGGCAGGGTGTTTGGTACCGTAGGCAGTGTGATGACAACGAGCAACATTCTCGGCCCTGTGGCTGGCGGGTTATTAGTGACTTCGTTTGGTGTTGTGCCTGCGTTTGTAAGTTCAGGCATTCTGTTGACACTGCTGGGTTTACTGTATTTATTGAAGCCAAAAGCGAAGCGTGGAGATGATCTGGAGGCAGTTCTTCCGGCGAAATCCGTGGCAACCGGAGAGGTGCCGTAAGGTGGTTTTTGAGAGGTAATCGCCCCAACAGATGGAGGAAATTATTTTAAATTTAAAATATTTTTACTGAAAAATCGTTTGAGGAAACGCCTTCATGTTTAATGAGGAACAGGCAGAAATCCCTGTATTCTAATTAATCCTAGGGGAAAACTCATATGCCTTGTCCCACCAACGCTAGTGCGGAAAGGGGGTGAAGCAACTTGAACTTAAAAGGGAAATTACCCAGATCGATCACTCGTCTGGCAAGCATTCCGTTAGCCATTTTGGCTGGAACGTTGGTTATGGGCATCGGTTCATCGCATGCATATGCCGATGATGCTCAGAATCAGGCAGGTTCAAGCAAATCGTCCAGCGGATTGTCACTGAACCTTTTTTCACGCGATGCAGATGGCAGTCTTGATCTGACTCCATCGATATCTCTATCCACACCATTACTCGATGTAGAAGTTCCTTCGATCCAAACGAATGCATCTACCGGCAAGCTAAGTGTATCTGAGTTGAAGGTCGATACACCGCTTGGATCGGCAGGAACATCGCAGATTGGCATCGATGCGAAGCAAGGGACGGTGGATCTTCCATCTGTACAAGCAGATACGCCTGTCATTCGAGCAGATGTGTCCAGCGGTCAGGTGAATCTTCAGGAGGGAACAGCTTCCTTGCCGGGAATTAAAGCTGAGGTTCCTGAGGTTATCAAAGCAGAGACGTCTGCTGTACAAACGGACTTGCAACAAGGCAAGGTTGAACTGCCTTCCGTGAAAGTTGACGTTCCTGAAGTTACATCGCTCGATGTCAGGGCATCAGGTGTAAACCTGAGCGAAGGCAAGGTTGAACTTCCGGTGGTGAAACCGGAGCAGCCCGAGAATACTTCAGAGCAGCCTGTTGCTGTGCAAGCACCTAGAGATGAGAAGCGATTTTCTAGTACAGCAACGGATTCACCTTCGTCTCAGGGCAAGGTGAGTGGACAGAACACGGCACAAGATGAAATACAGGTTACAGGTCAGGTGATTGATCGTGAGATTAATCCGGACTCAATCAACGAACCTCCTGTTTCTCAGGCTGTGCCTGTGGAACAGGATCGTCTGAACCAACGTGCTGAGAAGACAAATGCAAACGTATCTGTACTGGATAATGAGTGGTTGCAAATGGACACATCCTTTGGCAGATCAACAGCCGAGGACCAGGATCAGAGGAATCTGAATATAGATCAGGTAGTACCTGAAAAGCAGGATGAAGCCTCTGCACCTTGGCAACCAAGGACTGAACGACCGGCCAACTGGTCTGTTATGGCAATAGCTCCTGCTGCAACGAGTACCTCTACAGGTACAAGCTCCGGTTCGTCCGGTGTGACAGGGGGCGGAGCATCCGTTCCAGCTGCAGCACTGCCTTTAGCTTTAACAAGTCCGATGATGCCGGGTTATGGTTTTGCTTTTGACATGGAACGTTTGGATGGTTTCAGCCAGTGGTCACAAGCACCACCGGGTCAACCGCCGAAATATACCTCTTTCTCATAAACAACAATGGCGTTAATTCAACCAAAAATGAGAAGGAGTGTATATTATCATGAAAAAAGTGAATCGTTGGGTAAAATTGTCGGTATTGTCGGGTACGCTGGTAGCTGGATTGCTGGGGGCTTCACAGGCAACCTATGCAGATAGTTATAACAGCAACAGCAGTGGTAATTTGGATCTGAATGCAGGTCTGCGTCTGGAACTGGGATCGTTGTTGTCAGGACAACGTGACGCTGGTTACGGGAATACTGGCAGCTATGGGGGTTCCTCTAACGCAAGCGGTGCATTAAATCTAGATCTAGGGCTCAATGCTGGTGTATCCGCCGAGAACATGAACCGTTACAATAACCAATCTTCGGACGTTACAAGTGAGCGTCGTAGCTCTGGCAAACTTGGCCTCGGTTTGAATGCCAATGTGTCGGGAGAAGCAGCAACGATGAACGAGTATTCACGAGACGGTCAGGCACGCAACGCAAGTAGCAATTACGCTAGCGAAGGCCGGGGTAAGCTCGATCTGGGTCTGAACGCGAAAGCGGAAGGGGAGAGTGCAACAATGGCTCAATCCGAACGCAGCAGTAACGTGAACGACCGTGAGCGTACCGCAAGCAGCAGCTATGCCAGCGAAAGCCGCAGCATGCTGGATCTGGGTCTGAACGCGAAAGCCGAAGGAGAGAGTGCAACAATGGCTCAATCCGAACGCAGCAGTAACGTGAACGACCGTGAGCGTACCGCAAGCAGCAGCTATGCCAGCGAAAGCCGCAGCATGCTGGATCTGGGTCTGAACGCGAAAGCCGAAGGAGAGAGTGCAACAATGGCTCAATCCGAACGCAGCAGTAACGTGAACGACCGTGAGCGTACCGCAAGCAGCAGCTATGCCAGCGAAAGCCGCAGCATGCTGGATCTGGGTCTGAACGCGAAAGCGGAAGGGGAGAGTGCAACAATGGCTCAATCTGAACGCAATAGTAACGTAAACGATCGTGAGCGTAATGCAAGCAGCAGCTATGCCAGCGAAAGCCGTGGCAAGCTTGATCTGGGTCTGAACGCGAAAGCGGAAGGGGAGAGTGCAACAATGGCTCAATCCGAACGTGGCAGTAACGTAAACGACCGTGAGCGTACCGCAAGCAGCAGCTATGCCAGCGAAAGCCGTGGCAAGCTTGATCTGGGTCTGAACGCGAAAGCGGAAGGGGAGAGTGCAACAATGGCTCAATCCGAACGCAGCAGTAACGTGAACGATCGTGAGCGTACTGCAAGCAGCAGCTATGCCAGCGAGAGCCGTGGCATGCTGGATCTGGGTCTGAACGCGAAAGCGGAAGGGGAGAGTGCAACGATGGCTCAATCCGAACGCAGCAGTAACGTGAACGATCGTGAGCGTACTGCAAGCAGCAGCTATGCAAGCGAGAGCCGTGGCATGCTGGATCTCGGTCTGAACGCGAAAGCGGAAGGGGAGAGTGCAACGATGGCTCAATCCGAACGCAGCAGTAACGTGAACGATCGTGAGCGTACTGCAAGCAGCAGCTATGCCAGCGAAAGCCGCGGCATGCTCGATCTCGGTCTGAACGCTAATGCGGATGCAGAAAGCGAAACGATGACCATGGTGGAGAGCAATCAATAATATGAGTTTTTCACTGTAACATGAAGAAGCAGGGGCTCCGGACCCTTGCTTCTTTTTTTATATTTGTCCAACTATCCTGGGTGAATCATGGTAAATTGTTATAACAGTTGAATGGTATAATTCTAGGAGGAATCTAAATGAGTAGGGTGAGAGAGATGGAACGAAAGTAACGAAGTTTGGTAACAGCCTTGGAATAACGATGACAGAAGCATTCAAGCAAATTGGACTTGAGCAAGGAGACATGGTTCAGGTAGGGATCGACCAAACGAGCGGAGAAATTATTATTAAAAAGTCGGTCAAGGTAAATTTGCCTAATGGAATAAGTAATGATTTTATGGATACGTTAGCTTCTGTTATGGATGAGTATGATCAAACTCTGAAAGGTCTTAAAGACAGATGAGTCTCATTCGTTATTTAATTATTCAGGAAGTAATTGCGATCAATGTTGCGATGATAAAACGGTATAGCCCGGGAGAGCAGATTGGTGTAAAAGATTCTAATCTGCTTGAATCTGCTGTTCTTGGACCGCAATCATCTGCTTTTGGTGACGAAGCGTATCCGATAGTCTATGAGAAGGCGGCTTCAATTTTTCAGTCGTTAGGTCAAAATCATCCTTTTCATAATGCGAATAAACGAACAGCTTTTACTGCATTAGTCATATTTTTACGTTACAATCATATTTACTTTAAAATGGAGCAGGCCTTAGCTGAGGATTTTACGGTTGATATGGTCAACCACAAATATTCATTTGAAGACCTTACTTCGATGATTCAAACTCACTGTTGGTCTGAGGAGAAAATATAATAGGGATCAAAGAATGTATGAGCAATAAATCATGGAGTTTTAATGGTTTATTGTTTTTGTTTGCCCACTTTTGCTCAATTTGATCAAACATGATACTCAAAACTCATTTACAATATAAATAGTTCATTATGTAAAAAAGGATAAGAACAGGAGTGTTAAGCCATGCAGCACGCATCGCAGGAAGAAATAGATTTACCTAATTCCATCCTGAACGTACATATTCGCGAAGCAGGTTACGCGCCAGGGCAGTCTACGATCCGGAATATTCGGATGCACGTGGCGCCGGGAGAGTTGGTCGGGATTATCGGACCCAATGGTGCAGGTAAAAGTACAACCATCAAGACATTGCTTGGCCTGCTGGAGCATGCCGATTATGATGTAACCATTGGTGGGGAAGGGCGTTATGCCTACATTCCCGAACAGCCTGTTTTTTACGAGTATATGACCTTGTGGGAACATCTTGATCTGGCTGCTGCAGCGTATGAAATAGAAGAAGATGTATTCGTGGCGAGAGCGGAGGAACTGTTAGTCCGTTTTGGTATGGATCATGTTCGCAATGATCTGCCAGCGAGTTTCTCGAAGGGCATGCGTCAGAAAATGATGCTCATGATCGGTTTTCTCTCCTCACCGGATATCTATATTGTGGACGAGCCATTTATCGGTTTAGATCCACGTGCGACAAAGGATTTTCTGAAATTACTTGATGATGAGCGTCGCCGCGGAGCAGGTGTGTTAATGTCTACACACGTGCTGGATACGGCTGAACGGATATGTGACCGTTTTATTTTGATTGCTGCCGGCAGGTCGGCTGCGGAAGGAACATTGGATGAGATTCTGACTACGGCGGGAATGCCAGAAGCGTCGTTGTTTGATTGTTTTGACACGTTAACATCGGATTGAAGAAAGGAGAAACCTGATGGTCGAGCGCAAACGTTATACCCCCCATCTTCTATATCAGAGAAGACAGAAAGAGTATCTTCGGGAACAGTGGCGCAACTTCAAACTTGTGGTGGACTGGACAGTCTGGCTGTATCTGCTAGTTCCAGGAATGTTATATTTTATCGGCTACTACGCCAGTCTGTGGACAAAAGCATTGCCAGCATGGGCAAGCGGGGGCATATCATTCCCTATATTAACGGGGATTATCGAACTGATCATCCTGACGGGTGGAGTTCTACTTTTTATCGAAGAAGCGGATGTATTGTTCCTGAAATCGAGAAGGGTATGGATGCGAACACTGATGATGCGAGGACTTGTGCGGGTGACGGTGTTACAACTTGGAAAAATGATACTTATTACTGCAGTGGTTGCACCGCTGCTCGTTCGTGTGTATGAAATGTCTCTTTTACAGATTGTGCTGACATGTTTCTGGTTGGGAACCGTAGCGTCACTTCAAGTCATTGCTATACATATTATCAAAGTTCGATATACGGGATGGCGGCGCTGGCTCTCATTGGCCTCACTTGTGATCGCCATGGGATGGATGACTGTTCGCACATCAGCTTGGATGTTAGGGGACATGTATACGTGGAAAATCATGCTCAGTATTGCCGCCGTTCTGCTACTGCTCATTACGATGATCCAGATGAGATTACGCATGAAAGGTACGTTTGAAGGCGATGTGCGCGAGGATTTGAGAAGCAGGCTCAGGTTGACTGCACTGATGTTAAGTCAGGCCGTGAGCAAGCCGAAGTCTCCACAGACACGAACAATTGTTTTTCGTAAACCTCGCAAACTATTTCGTAAACGCTCCATTTCGAATCGGACAGCAGAGATCGCGTTTAAAGCTTTTTTTCGGAATTCCGAGACGTTGAAATTGTATTTGCAACTAGGTGGGTTGTCTATTGCAGCGGTAGCCTTGCCACCTTTTCCGGTCAATGTCATCGTATGTGGGTTACTGGTCATTATGCTAACCGTGATGTTGTACCGTGCCTGGGATGGATTGGCTACGTCGGAGTATGTACAGCTTGTCACGTATGATTCTGCTGCGCTGCATGAAGCAGGCTCCATTATGGTGCGTATGTTATTGCTCCCACTTGTTGCAGTGATGGGGTATGTCATGGGAGTGTTCTGGCTAGGCTGGCTTGTTGCTTTTCTGACTGCTGCATGCACGGCCGTTTTTGGTTATGTCGTAGTGTCCGTTGCGGGCTCGATTAGACAGACCCGTGCTTGATTTTACAAAAATGTGCTTGAAAGGATTTGCTGCCGAGGACGCATATCACATATGTTTCCTGCCCATGCTATAGAAGAAAAGTTTTGTGAATCACATGAGTGTCATGAGTGTCATGAGTGTCACGACTGTCATGAGTGCTATAAGTGCCATAAGTGCCATGAGCGTCATAAGTGTCACATGAGTCATAGGTATCGTGGAAGACATGACTGTCATAGGGTCCTGTGTATGCAGGTCTTGATCCGTAGATGTCTTGACGTTCAATGGGTTTCACGGACTGAGGTTAGAAATATCTATAGTGAGGAGAAGTTGAGCATGATGGATAACGGTGAGCTTCAAGTGCATTTTTCCGATCCTTCGGCACTGCTTGCGGCAAAAGCAACCTTGGAGGAACTTGGCTATAAGCCTTACCAGTCTGCACCACTTGAATTATATATTCCGACGGATCGCCAAGATCCGCAGTCGGCTGTAGAGATTGTGCAATCCCATGGAGGGAGTGCTGTGTTTGCTTCCTCAGTGGATGAACTGGATCAGTTCCAAAACGTATCCATTCCGGCACATCTGGTAAATGAGGACTGGAACGAGAGTTATGCACGTGGTGGAAACCAGACGATGAACGTGGGTCAGAGTATCGATCAGGGTGTTCATCAGGGCAAACATAACTACAGTGATGACCCTGTTTATGATGATTCTGCGGATGGATTTTCCGGCAGTGTTAAAGCTTAAGGAAAAAACTGCACACACGAATACATTTCCCCCGTACCTGTCGCAGCAAACTGCAGGGTTCATCTGAAACTTACCTTGGAGCTGTAAAAAGTATTAAGCAAAGCAAAAGGCACCCCTTCGGTCATGGATAATGACATGTAGGGTGCCTTTTTTAGTACACGCCGCCAATGATGCAGGTTGAATGAGTGTCCCATGGGCTATCGCTGTACCTGAACATTTTCTAACGATCACAGAGAACGCTATTTGCTCTATTTAGAGGTGTTTGAAAATCTAACGATCTCCAGAGACGTTATTTTAGTAGAAATGGCTCATTTCAAGCTGTAAAGGCCTGTTTGGTGCCAAATAGCGTTCCTGGTGATCGTTAGAATTTAAAAATGAATCATTTCCACGGAATAAGGTTCGTGGTGATCGTTAGCGCTTGAACCATGTGTAGAGCGACCCGCCAACTACCAGCATCATAGCGAAACGGACCACAATAACCGACACTAGGCAACATATTGATGTGCAGATTAAAGCCACGTCTGCAACGTGGATACAACACCGATACCTGAGAAATGGCAAGCAACATTTCACCACAACAATAGTCTGCGAATAGACATACTGCGCTTACTCCATGCACTGGCCTTGATCCCGTACGTCCATATCGCGTTGTAGTAGACACTTGCCCCGATCAGGGAGGCCGAAAGCAAAAAGCAGAGCACCCAGCACCGAGCACCAAGCACCAAGAACCAAACATCAAGCACCAACCACCGAATACCAAGCACCAAACATCAGGCACCAAGCACCAAGCATCAAGAACCAAGCATCAAGAACCAAACATCAAGCACCCAGCACCAAGCATCAAGCATCAAGAGCCAAGCACCAAGCACCAAGCATCAAGAACCAAGCATCAAGAACCAAACATCAAGCACCCAGCACCGAGCACCAAGCACCCAGCACCGAGCACCAAGCACCAAGCACCAAGCACCAAGCATCAAGAGCCAAGCACCAAGCACCGAGCACGAAACACCAAGCGTCAAGCACCAAGCATCAAGAGCCAAGCACCAAACACCAAACACCCAGCACCGAGCATCAAGAAGCAAGAACCAAATTACCTACGCGTTACCATGTCTGTACTCAGCAGCATTCATGCCAGCAGTGTATCCAGTGGAGAACGCAGCAGTAATATTATAACCGCCAGTGTAACCGTGAATGTCGAGCACTTCCCCGCAAAAGAATAGTCCGGGCAGCAGCTTGGATTCCATGGTTTTGGGGTATATTTCCTTTAAGTGAACTCCACCTCCGGTAACAAAGGCTTCTTTAAGTGATCTTGTGCCGTCTGCGCGGAAAGTGAAGGACTTCATTAGCTCGCACAGGTGACTTAACATGCCTTTCGGAAAATGGTGAAATGTGAGGTCATCTCCAATTTCGGCACGTTTCATCAGTAGAGGAATCAGACGCTCGGGCACCCATGCTTTTAAAATATTTTTGACAGCCTTGCGCGACTCTTGCTCTAGGCCTTGTTTCACTTGTGCTTCCAGCGCAGCTGGAGTAAGGTCAGGAAAAAGGTCGATGCTCATGGTGACCTGCGTACTCCCGGACTTCATCTGAACCTTGCGAATAAACTGACTGCAACGCAGGGCAACCGGTCCGGATACGCCAAAATGGGTGAAGAGCATGTCTCCACGATGGGAGATGACTGTCTTGCCTTTGGCATCGAGTACGGACAGAGCAATATCGCGCAGAGACAAGCCCTGCAGCTCTTTGGACTGAATCCAGCTCTCACCGGATACAATCGGTACTTCGGTTGGATATAGCTCTGTTATGGTATGGCCCGCTGCTTCAGCCCAGGGATACCCGTCACCGGTGGAACCGGTTTGCGGTACGGATTTGCCCCCCGTTGCGATAATGACGGAGCGGCCGTGAATGATTTTGCCTGAAGCGAGCTTAACGCCCTGCACTTGCTGACCGTTATGAATAAGCTCTTTAACAGGTTCTTTCGTACGGATCTCGACACCAAGAGAAACAATTTTCCCAACCAGTGCATCAACAACCGTCTTGGCTTTGTCCGTGACAGGAAACATTCTGCCGTTGTCTTCTTCTTTCAAGGCAATGCCGAGATTTTCAAAAAAACGCATGATGCCCTGATTGTCCAGATTTTGAAACGAGCTGTATAAAAAACGGCCATTACCCGGAATATGTCGAATAAGCTCATCCGTTTCTTTGGCATTGGTTACATTGCAGCGTCCTCCGCCGGAGATGCCCAGTTTGCGGCCTAATTGATCTCCTTTATCCAGCAACAGCACAGATGCTCCGTGCTCGGCAGCTGCCACACAAGCCATCAGACCAGCAGAACCGCCACCTATTACGATAACGTCATACATACATAATTACCTTCTTTTTGATTGATTTTGTCTGTTTTTTATAGACAATGTCTGTTACTGCCTTTTTCTGAAATCAGACAGGGTGATTCGGTGTTCTATTATGCAGCCTTAAGCGATATATTGTAATATGCTGTCGCCTATGTTTTAATCAGAATTAAATGAGGGAATGTACAGGCAGAGGAGGAGATGACGTTGTGGTTGCGTTAAAGGACATTCTTTTACAAGTACTGCTAGCCGGATCGGCAGTATTCCTGATTCCCTTATTTTATTTGGGTCTCTCCAAACAACAGGTCATGCGAATGGATCATGCAGATAAAGTCAATTTCAGCTTTGCGGCAACAAGTATCATTAGTATGCTGCTCTGTCTACTTTTTGCATTATCCGTAGGTTCCGAGACCGTTCCTATATCCCTAAGTATTATCCCGGTTACTCTTGCGATTCTATATTGTAAAGCCCACATAGGCGCTGCCTTGTCTATTCTACATATTCTCTTCTATTTTCTGTTAGCACATCCCTATGATCTGTACGGATTTCTTCTTCATACGGGAATACTTCTCTATCCTATTGTATGGTTGTCCGCCAAACGATTCAAGCATAATACATGTTCTCGCAAAATGAATACGGTCATTGCGCTGATTACCGCTGAACTGGCTGTTGCAAGTCTGTTGTGGATGGTTTATGTCTATCCTGACACGACATATTCCAAGCTTTATCTGATTTTGTCGGCACTCGGATACATGGCAGGTGCACTGGCTGCTGGGAGCATGAGTCAACTGTGGCTGGATCGGATGGGACGTTACCGCGGAATGGAACAGCAACTATCTGAAGTGCATCACCATTACATGAGTGAAACGGAGAAACTGCACCAGATTCTGAATGCAGTACCTCTTTCTATAGCCACGGTAGATGTCGAAGGCAAAGTTGTGTTTGTAAACGAACTGATGAAGCAAACGGCCAAAGAACAGCTTCCGTGCACATCGGCACATAACTTAATTGGGCAACATGCCAGTCAATTTGTCGAGCGAGAACAGGCAGATAAGATGGAACACAGCATCCAGCAAGCCGTTGTACATGGTGAAGTAAGTGTGCTTACGGTGCGATACGGATCTCATGTATTTCTTTCCCGAACGGTCCCGATTTATGAGTATGTTACAAAAGGCTCGAAGGAAGTCTCGGGAGCTATGCTTATTATTCAGGATGTTACCGAGCTTGAGATGTTGCGTAGCGAACTTGATAATGTGGATCGTCTAAGCTTGGTGGGACAGATGGCGGCAAGCATCACACACGAGGTGCGCAACCCGATGGCTGTGGTGCGAGGGTTTCTTCAATTAATGCAGGAAAAAAGTCCGGATTCCCTGAATCATTATTATCGAATTGTTATGGAAGAGCTCGACAGAGCCAATAGTATCATCAATGATTTTCTGTCCTTGGCTCAGAACCGTATTGCGGAAAAAGAAGAATCACAATTACACGATATCATTCATGAACTCAGTCCTTTGCTATGGGCCGACGCCAATCTGCGAGGTCAGAGCATCGAACTGATGCTGGCCCATAACGTGCCGAAGCTGCATCTGAATGCGAAAGAAATTAAACAAGTCGTACTGAATTTGGCTCGTAACGGAATGGAAGCGATGACCGAAAAAGGTGTGCTTACCTTGGAAACCCGTATGGTCGATGACAGGGTGGAGCTGTGTGTGCACGATACGGGGCCGGGGATACCGCCAGTGAAGCAGGAAAAACTGTTTGAACCTTTCTATACAACCAAAGCAAAAGGAACCGGACTGGGGTTATCCATGTGTCTAAGCATTGTCGAGCGGCATAATGGCACAATCTCCGTTGAATCCGAAGAAGGGCAGGGGACGACGTTTAAGGTTGCCTTTCAACGTTAGAGCGTCAGCATATTTTGCCAGACCATTAGCCATAATAATTGAGAGAAAGCTGTTCCGCAGGTGTTGTCTGAACCTTGCTTTCATTGCATGGGGATGTATAATAGGAATAGCACAGCGTGTATCCATTTTTTTCGATATGGACGCATTCGTTGGTGCATCGCTATTGTACTCTAACTTTTCAAACGAGATCATAGAACAACCATTATAAGGAGTGAAACTGAATGTCGATGTCATTTGATCAATACATGAGAGATATGGTTCAGCCAATGCGGGATGAGCTGACTCGTCTGGGAATCCAGGAACTGCGTACACCAGAAGAGGTTGAAGCAAGCTTGCCGGATGCTAAAGGAACAGCACTGGTCGTAATTAACTCTGTATGTGGATGTGCAGCAGGTCAATGTCGTCCAGGGGTTGCTCAGGCACTTCAGAACGATTTAACACCAGATCACCTCTACACTGTATTTGCTGGTCAAGACAAGGAAGCAACGGCAAAGGCTCGTGAATTCTTTGCACCATACCCACCATCCTCACCGTCTATCGCTTTGTTGAAAGACGGAGAACTCGTTCACTTTATCGAGCGTCACCAAGTGGAAGATCGTTCTGCAGAGGAAATCGCGGCTGACCTGACAAGTGCATTTGAACGTTATTGCCGTTAATCTGCTCCATAGGACGCCCCGCACTTCGGATGCCCGATGCCGGGGCGTTTCATTTTGGACAGATCAGGTTATTGAACCATTCGAGCTTTTCTAGCTGGACATCAGAATACCTTTCAAGCTAAGTATCAAATACCTTTCAAATGGGGCATCAAAATCCTATCTTAGTCGAAACGGGGTGTATGAACGATGAGTTTGCAACAACAGATCATCGCTGAATTGAAGGTTAAACCAAGCATTAATGAAGCCGAGGAAGTACGCAAGCGTGTGGATTTTCTTAAAACGTATGTAAAAAATTCCGGCACCAAAGGACTGCTGATTGCCATCAGTGGCGGTATTGACAGTGCTGTAGCTACGGCCCTTTGCAAACAAGCAACGGACGAGCTTACCGCAGAAAACAATCAAGAGTACAAAACGCTGGGTGTGTTCCAGCCTTATGGAGAGCAAGCGGACATCCAGGATAGTTATGCTGTAGCCAAAGCATACGATCTGAAGCATGTTGTGGAAACAAACATCGAGGATGCCGTGAATGAAATCGCACTGGAAGTGGAGCAGGGCTTCAAATCCCTGGGTAGTCCGCGCCATATGACTCACCAAGGCAAGGGCAATGTGAAAGCAAGAACACGTATGGTGATGCAATATGCGCTTTCTTTTGAAGAAAACCTGCTGGTCGTAGGTACGGATCATGCATCCGAAGCGATCACCGGCTTTTACACCAAATGGGGCGACGGAGCCGTGGATATCACACCACTGAGCACTCTCAACAAACGTCAAGTACGTCAGCTCGCTGCTTATCTTAAGGTGCCGCAATCCATTCTGGATAAAGCTCCTTCGGCAGGGCTATGGGAAGGTCAAACCGATGAGGACGAGCTGGGCATTTCATACGAAGCGAACAGCGATTACCTTGAAGGCAAACAGATCGACCCGGCTGCACAAGAGCGTCTGGAGTCATTTTACACACGCACACATCACAAACGTAATGCGATTCCTGGTATTTAATTCGGGTGATGAACGTATCGAACGTGTGAATGCACCGTGTGGCATTTAAGTTTTGGAGAAAATATTCAAATTGAATTGAGTAGGATTATTATGAATTTGCATGAAAGAGTCTCGAAAGGGACTCTGATTTGAAGAGGGGTCACTGCTTGCTTAGAGCGGTGGCTCTTTTTTGTTATTTTCATTCGTCATGTGTTTTGGGTATAGGGTTGAGCTGGAGCGGATATCCAAGATGATGGGGAAGGGTTTTGTTAAAATTTTAGCAAAATTGGAAATGCCGATAGTGGATGCTCGCATCCGTGTACGCCTCCTGCTACAATAGAATACGTGTTCGGAAAGTTGCGGATCGTTTGAAGTATGGATTATCTTTAACAGCCTAAAAGATTAAGCGGGTGAATCGTTATGATATATGGCATTGGCAATGATGTATTAGAGATTGACCGTATGCGCAGGCTGTTGTCTGGTCGCCATGCAGAGGCGTTTATGAAGCGTATATTAACTCCAGCTGAACGTAAGATCGCCGCTAGTCGCGGGAAAAGGATGACTGAATTTGTATCGGGACGTTTTGCGGCCAAGGAGGCCGTTTCCAAAGCATTTGGCTGCGGAATCGGTGCTGTCATGGGTTTTACAGATATTGAAGTGCTGCCCGATCCATCGGGTCGCCCAGTTGCTTCGTTGTCCAGTCAGGCTTGGGAGCGTCTGCAGCTGCCGTATGATATACAATATGAGATTCATCTAAGCATTACCCATCAGACGGAGTTGGCAGCAGCATTTGCGATTGTGGAGCAAGTACATGAAGCGAATGGGCTAGATATATAAGATGGGTTGGCGAACGAAAAGAACAAGAACAAGCGAGTGAGAGTCAGACTGGGAGTCATATAACTGAGAATCGTGGATACAGGAAAGGAAGGACATATGGGTTTACAAGAACAGAAACGACATTTCAGTGTGAATTTGCTGGATTGGTACATGATTAATCGTCGCGATTTACCGTGGCGTCGCCACAACAATCCGTATTTTACGTGGGTTTCGGAAATTATGCTGCAACAGACACGTGTAGATACGGTGATTCCGTATTTTAACCGATTCATCGGGAATTTTCCGACCGTACAAGCTCTTGCCGAGGCACCGGAGGAAGAGGTGCTGAAAAACTGGGAGGGGCTCGGATATTATTCAAGGGCGCGTAATCTTCAGGCAGCAGCAAGGCAGGTTATGGAGCTGCATGGCGGAGAGATGCCGCAGGACAAGCAGAGCGTCTTTGCGTTAAAAGGGGTCGGCCCGTATACAGCCGGAGCCATTCTCAGCATTGCCTTCAACCAGCCGCAGCCAGCGGTGGACGGCAATGTGATGCGGGTACTGTCCCGATATTTCCTCATTGATGAGGATATAATGAAGGGCAGCACCCGGGTTTTGATGGAAGAGCTCGCGGGAGAGCTCATTCCGGAAGGGCGGGCGCGTGATTTCAACCAGGCGCTGATGGAACTTGGCGCGCTGGTGTGTACACCCAAAGCGCCGCACTGTTTGACTTGCCCGGTGATGGAGCAATGTTCCGGCAGGATTGCCGGAAGGGAGCTTACGTTGCCGGTCAAGACCAAAGCGAAGCCGCCGCGCCCTGAGCAGCGGCTGGTTGCCCTGGTGGAAGGCCGCGGTGCTCATCGCGGCCGTGTGCTTGTGCGCCAGCGCCCGGAGACAGGCCTGCTCGCCCGGATGTGGGAGCTGCCGCATGTGCTGGCGGCGCCTGCCGTAGCGGGCAAGGCGGCAGCGCCGCTGGCGGATGAGCCGGCCATGGCATTGCTGGCCGGAAGTCTGTGGGCGGAAGGCTTCGCTGCCCGCCCGGAAGGGCTGGCTACCCATGCGGAGCATGTGTTCAGCCATATTGTCTGGAGCCTGCAGGTGTACAAGTGCACCGAGCAGGACCAGAGCAGCGAGCTTCCGCTGATCGCTGCGGAAGCCAGAGAAGCCTACGATGCACAGGTGGCATCACAGATGGAAGCAGCTCCAGCTACAGAGTCATTTGCATCTACCGCCGCTCGTGCGGCGCAGGAAGCCCTGACAGGTAAAGGCGATGGTCTTAAGTATCAATGGATCGGCCCGGAAGATATGGAGAAACTCGCGTTCCCTAATGTCTTTCTGAAGTTGCTACGCAACTATTTTGCTGGAGCCTATGATGAAGTTACTGAATAATAACGATGGCCAATTGGCTAAGCATAGGATTAGATGAACCATCTCTAAGGGATGTGGAGAAGAAAGGGAAGAGGTACCGTTATTGTATTGAGAGATTTCTTCTAACGATCTCCAGAAACCTTATTTTGCGAAAAATGAGGCCTGCAAAATTCTAACGATCATGAGAGACGCTATTTTCCTCGAAAACGTGCATTTGGCGCAATATTCCACCGGAAATAGATAAATAGCGTCTCTGGAGATCGTTAGAATTTAGATTGGCTGAAAAAAGCGCAAATAGCGTTTCTGGTGATCGTTAGCGCAGGTTGGCAGTCTTAGGTAAGCGCGTGGTATGGCTTCCAGTATGGAGGTAATTCACCGATGAGCGCGTGGCATGGCTGCCAGCATGGAGGTAATTCACCGATGAGCGCGTGACATGGCTTCCAGCATGGAGGTAATTCACAGTAAGCGCGTGGCGTGGCATGGCTACCAGCATGGAGGTAATTCACGATAAGCGCGTGACATGGCTGCCAGTATGGAGGTAATTCACGGTGAGCGCGTGGCATGGCCTGCCAGCCTGGAGGTAATTCATGGTGAGCGCGTGACATGGCCTGCCAGCATCGAGCTCATCACCGACCCCTCGATCAGGGACACACAAGTGTCAAATATGCGTCGGAGCCCCTTGGGAAGCCTTAGTGAGCATGACATCAGTCTTCGGCCCCTGCGGCACAGTCTGCCCGCATGCGTTATGGCCTTCCATCAGAACATCCCGCTCTATCTGATACGTGCCCCGTATATCCAATACGCTCCACTCAACACTCAACAAAAAAGAGCCCGAGTCGATCACAAGGATCGATTCAGGCTCTTTTATTCTAACCGCAGTCTTATTTCGCTGCAGCGTAACGTTTGTTAACTTCATCCCAGTTGATTACGTTCCAGAATGCACCGATGTAATCAGGGCGTTTGTTTTGATATTTCAGGTAGTAAGCGTGCTCCCATACGTCCAGACCCAGAACTGGAGTCAGACCTTCGAAGAGCGGGCTGTCTTGGTTAGGCGTGCTAGTGATGGACAATTTGCCATCTTTGCCTACAACGAGCCATGCCCAGCCGGAGCCGAAACGAGTTGTAGCTGCTTTAGCGAAGTCTTCTTTGAACTTGTCAAAGCCACCCAGTTCGCTGTCGATTGCTACTGCGATATCACCTGTTGGTGCGCCGCCGCCGTTTGGTCCAATGATTTCCCAGAACAAGCTGTGGTTAGCATGTCCGCCGCCGTTATTACGAACCGCTGTGCGGATGCTTTCTGGTACGCTGTCCAGGTTAGCGATCAGATCTTCCAAGCTTTTGTTTTGCAGTTCAGGAGCGCTTTCCAGAGCTGCGTTCAAGTTAGTTACATAAGTGTTGTGATGGCGATCGTGGTGGATTTCCATCGTTTGTGCATCGATATGTGGTTCCAGTGCATCGTTAGCGTAAGGAAGTGCTGGTAATTGAAAAGCCATAGTGAAATACCTCCTGAGATTTTGTGATTTGTTGTTAAGGTACATATGTAATAATACCCTTGCCATTATTATTAAACCGCATTCGGGATAATTAATCAACATTTTTGTTTATTAAGTCCCCCGAACCGTTAATCAAAAGCCAGGCCAGAGATAACAAACATATTTTACCCATTATGAATAAAATTATGAGATTTCGGCGGAGAAAATCGTTAAAATTCAAACGGAATCAATGTAAACGTTTACAATAAAGCGCTTTCAGAAGAAAATGCGTGTTTTATGGAGAAAAGTATGGTTTAATTGACGAAGAAGCGGTATTTTCTCGTTTTTTGTCATTATATGAACATCGGGTTTTTGGTAAAAGGGGACCCCCTTTTTTGTAAAACCTCATCTTAAGCTAACGAAAAGGGAGATTTAAAACATGCACGTTCGTTCCTTTCAGTTGAGTGATGCAAGCCAGATGACGGAGCTTCTCCAGGTTGCACTATCGGAAGAGTGTTATGAGAACACGATGGGCCCGTTTGCCCGTCAATTGTCATGGGATTCTGACCTGATCATGGTTGCGGAAGAAGAGGGAGACCTCGTCGGCGCTTTGATTGGTACGATTGATCAAAACCAGGGATGCATCTATCGTATTGCGGTTCATCCAGACTATCGTCGCCGCGGTGTCGGCAAAACACTTGTCGAGGCTATGGAACAGCGGTTCCAGCAGCGCAAAGTCAGCCAGATTTGGGTGGCTGGTGATGAGCACAACAAAGCAGCCATGCCTTTGTACGAAGCAATGGGGTATGGTGCCAGTAAGATTCTGAGTGCTTTTCAGAAACTTAGTATTTTGTCCAAGGCTTAATCGGTGCAGGTGAATTCGGTGTAGGTTAGACAAAGAAATAAAGAGATTTTCATTTTATATTAGGCATATCTGTTCACGCACTATGACGTGACGGATATGCCTTTCTATTTGTATGAGGATGCAGCGTTTGATATGCGACCTGTTTTCCTTTTTCCAAAGTGTGGTTGGGAAGAGTCTGTCCGTTCGTATGCTGGTGGGCATCTCCAATTGTTTCGCTCTGCCAAATAGAGTAGACTGAAAGGGAGTATTACCTGTCAACAAATGTTTAATCTACAAACTGATAAATGAGGTGTCTCTTTGAATTCTAACATGCCTTCTGTGGAGCATTCGACTTTCGAGGAGCAGAATCAGAATTCTGTGCCTGAGCAGTCTGGGAAGTCCTGGACAGCCGAGCTGTGGGATTGGGTGAAGACCATTGTGGTTGCTTTTGTGATCATGATGTTGCTGAACCTGTTTGTATTTAACCTGTCGATGGTCAAAGGACAGTCCATGCAACCGACGCTGGTGGAGCGTGATCGTCTGTTTGTCAACAAAATGGTATATCATTTCGGTGAACCGTCCCGGTCGGATGTGATTGTGCTTCGTGACCCGAGTGAAGGTACGGGGAAGAAGGATTACCTGGTGAAACGAATCGTTGGACTTCCCGGTGATACAATTGAGGTCAAGGACCATCATCTATATGTTAATGGCGTTCAGCAGACAGAGAGTTATACGGACATTGAAGTGCAAGATCCTGATTTTGGGCCGATCACGTTGGAGTCGGATCGTTTCTTCGTCATGGGAGATAATCGTCACGAGGGCAAAAGCAAGGACAGCCGTTTGTTTGGGAGCATTGCTTCCAGCGAGATTGTCGGCAAAGCCGAGTTTATTTTCTGGCCATTCTCCGAGATGAAAAAGCTGTAAAATGTTGGACTACAACAACTTCGAAGCGAAATTTGCGTTTAACCATACAGGCACGTAGACTGTACATTCTATTTTATGCTAGACCTATATCGTTATAGTTAAGCGCCTGGTCTCTTAAGTGAGGCGGGCGTTCATTGTTTAAAGATAACGAGATTACGTGCCTTATAGAAAAGAGGGAAGAACAATGACGAGCGTACGGACCGGGGCAGCACAGGCCGCCTCCGTATGGGAAGCGTTAAAGCAGGAGATCAAGGCAGCTGGCCCGGAACTGGGCATAGATGATATTGGGTTTGCTTCCGCGGACCCCTTTGTGTCGCTTAAATCGCTGCTGGAGCAGTCTCGGGATAAGGGGTATGCGTCAGGATTTGAAGAGCCGGATATTGAAAAAAGAGTACATCCCGCCCTTCAAGATAGCGCACCTGCTTCCCTGATTGCTATAGCTGTGGCCTATCCGTCCAAAATGGTGAACCCGCCGAAGTCGGAGCCTGGCGCGTACCGCGGCATTTTCGCCCGTTCGGCTTGGGGACAGGATTATCACCAGGTGCTTCGCACAGCGATGGACAAGCTGGTGAATTTTATCCGTGAACGCGTACCGGAAGCGATCATTGAAAGTATGGTGGACACAGGTGCGCTTGTGGATCGCGCTGTCTCGCAACGGGCGGGGATCGGGTTCAGTGCCAAAAACTGCTCGATTATATCGCCCAAATTCGGTTCATGGATATTCCTTGGGGAACTTGTCACGAACATTCCATTCCCGCCGGATACTCCGGTAACCGAGGATTGCGGTGAGTGCACGAAATGCATCGATGCCTGTCCTACAGGTGCGCTGGTTGGCCCCGGCCAATTGAATGCGCAGCGCTGTATTTCTTTTTTAACCCAGACTAAAGGGTTTCTGGATGAAGAGTTTATGCTGAAAATAGGCAACCGACTGTACGGTTGTGATACGTGTCAGATTGTATGTCCGAAGAATCGGGGCAAAAACTGGGATCATCATCCTGAGTTTCATCCCGATCCGGAGGTTGTAAAGCCATTGTTATTGCCGCTACTGGATATCGGCAACCGTGAATTCAAGGAACGTTTCGGTCAAAGTTCTGCCGCTTGGCGGGGAAAAAAGCCGATCCAGCGCAATGCGGTCATTGCACTGGGCAATTTCAAAGACAAAAGCGCTGTACCGAAGCTAACGCAGGTACTGAAGCGTGATCCGCGTCCGGAGCTGCGGGGGACCGCTGCCTGGGCGCTGAGCAGAATTGGAGGAGAAGACGCCATGAGAGCTATTGGGGAAGCTGCCGCGATCGAACAAGATGGGAACGTGCTAAGTATGCTGCAGAAAGCCAAGGAGAGATTATTATCTTCTGAGACCTTACCCGATCAGCCGCAGGCTGAGCAAGTGAATGTGACGCAGCAAGTGCAAGAGAAAAAGCAAGATCAAGTGGAGAAACAACAACAACCAGATACAGTGGATGCTGTGCAACACACACAAGCTGCATCTTTATCTCAGATAAGAGATACAGAGTTTGGAAAGGACATGTCGTGGACTGCTAATGGTAGTACGAGTGAAAGCGATGGTGAACCTGAGGGCGCTGTATCCTCTACCAAACCCGAAGCAGCCGCATGGAAACCATCTGCGGTAACTGGGCTTCACGGCAAACCTGTATATTATGATGAGGTGCTGACACCGATTGGCACACTTACCTTATGCGCTACCGACGAGGGACTGTGTCATATCGATTTTGGCGCTTTTCATGTTCGGGAAGCTCATCTGCAACAATGGGCCCGTACGTGGGTCGGTGAATACCGATATGAGAAAAACGAAGAGAAGCTCAGCGAAGCTGCGGGGCAGCTAGTGCAGTATTTTGCTGGGGAAAGAACGACATTTGACTTGCAGCTTAAGCAGTATGGTACTGCATTCCAGCTACAAGTTTGGGAGGTTCTGTCCGATATATCTTATGGAGAAGCCTTAACCCACCAAGAAGTTGCGGAAAAGATCGGCAGGCCCAAGGCTATACGTGCAGTTTTGGATGCTATTAGCAAGAACCCAATCCCGATTATTATTCCTTGTCATCGATTGAGCGGTAAAGATGGCACTCTGGTAGGTTACGTAGGCGGTCTGCAAACCAAGGAGCAATTGCTCACATTGGAGCAGTAATCGTAAGAGCGGGGGACGTTCATGAAGTATGTAAACGTGGAAAGCGTGGAGGCGGGGGAGATTTTGGGCAAGACGGTGTATTCCAGTAATGGGACAGTGTTGTTGTCTGCCGGAGTCCAGCTCACCGTGTTTATGGTCAATACGCTGAAGCGTATCGGGGTAACCACGCTGTACATCCAGGATGAAGCGTTTAAAGATGTGGATACAGAAGATATTCTGGATGAAGCCACGAAACGGGCCATTATCAATGAGATGAGCGTTACGCTTGAAGCGGTACGATCCGGCAAAGACTGGAGTCCGAAGAAAGTCGCGCTCAGTATAGACAAATTATTGAATGATGTGCTAAACGGGCGAGAACTGCTGGTGCAGTTAACCGATATCCGAACCCAAGACAATGCACAATATGTTCATGCGATGAATGTTTGTTTGTTGTCTTCCGTTATCGGGTTAAATATGGGACTTAACTACAATCAGCTCAAGGATCTGGCTGTAGGTGCCCTTTTACATGATATTGGGAAAGTAGGCGAGCCTCCGGGTACTGTTCCTACTTCAAAGCTGCATCACACATGGCGTGGCTTTGAAGTGATCAAGAACAAGCGTGAGTTCAGTCTGCTCGTTGCGCACACTGCACTTCAACATCATGAACATGAGGACGGCAGTGGTACACCAAGGGGAATCAGAGGGAAGGACATCCATCTTTTTGCCAAAATTGTAAGTGCAGCTAACATCTATGATAATCTCATTAACGGTCTGTCAGGCAGCAACATGCTTCCCCATGAAGCGTGTGAGGCAATGATGGCGATGTCCGGAACGAAGCTGGATCGCGATATTCTGATTGAGTTTAATAAAAGTGTATCCGTATATCCTAACGGGACTGCTGTTCGGCTGTCTACGAAAGAGACCGGCGTCATTGTCCGCCAGCACCGCGGGCTGCCAGGAAGACCGGTTATTCGGGTGGCTCACGGCAACACGCGTTATTCGCTGGATGTTGTTGAGATTGATTTGGCCAAACAGAACACGATCTTTATTGAAGGAGTACTGACGTAAGTGATATAACTGGAAAATGCGTTTGCTCAGGACGTGTGGAAATGCTATGATAATTCTCAGGAAATCCGGTCGGTGTTATGTTTGCATCATGGTATAAATCTTCATCATTCATGATGTGTACAAGCACGGATCATCCGTTTTTTAAGATTGCATATTGCATACAGAGGTGTCTAAGAGATGGATATTGTAATACCGATTATTACATTGATTGTGGGTCTGGTCGGTGGATTTTTCATCGGGGTGTTCTACCTGCGTAAACAGCTTGAGAAAATGCAAAGCGACCCTGACATGTTACAGAAAATGGCGAAGCAAATGGGTTATAACCTGAATGGCAAGCAAATGCAGCGTGCCCAGCAGATGATGAAGAACCAGCAACCAGGCGCAAAGATGCCTCAGCCGACTCAACATCCTGCGCGTAAAAACTCGGGCCGCCGAAAATAATAGCTGTGGGTGATTAAATCGCTTGCAGGATGTGGTTCGAAAGGAGGCGCTTGGCAGTGGCTGGCGTGAAAGATTATTTGAATTCCAAAGTATCCGACAATCGGGAGAAGATCGAGTATCATGTCGAACAAATTCTCAAATTGATCGGAGAAGATAGCACACGTGAAGGGCTTCTGGAAACGCCTGCGCGTGTAACCCGGATGTACGAAGAGATTTTTGGTGGATATGAAGTGGATCCCCGTGACGTGCTGGGTGTCACCTTTGACGAGAATCACGAAGAGCTGGTCATCGTGAAAGATATCGTTTACTACAGCCAGTGCGAGCACCATATGGCACCGTTCTTTGGTAAAGTCCATATTGGCTATATACCAAGCGGGAAAATTGTGGGTCTAAGCAAAATGGCACGCCTGGTTGAAGCGGTAACACGCCGTCTTCAAGTACAGGAACGTATTACATCGCAGATTGCGGACATCTTGACCGAAGCAGTTGCACCGCATGGTGTGATGGTTGTCGTAGAAGGTGAGCACTTGTGCATGTGCTCCCGCGGCGTGAAGAAACCGGGCAGTAAAACGGTAACGTCTGCTGTACGTGGATCTTTCCGTGATAACCCTGCACAGCGTGCGGAGTTTCTGTCTCTGGTCAAAGAGTAATTATAAATAAGCCGAGTTCCTTTGGGGAACCGGCTTATTTATATAGGGCTTTTTTTTCGTATTTGTCGGAGGGACTGAAACTACATATGAATTCGATAGTCGGAGGTTATGGACGATGAATATACCTTCCCAATCCAACCAACTGCCTGAGTCAGAGAAGAGCGAGTTGACTGTACAAAGAATATCCACTGAGCAGCATTCATCGCTGCGTTTGCAAATTTGGGAGACACCGCTTATGCGCCTTGGCAGCAGTGTACTTGATGCTTTTGCATGGGAAGAAGTGATGTGCAGACGTGTTGGAGCAGGCCATCTGCCTGTTGCTCATATATGGCGACACCCAGATGCCTTTGTGGCCGGCTTACGCGACCGAAGGCTGCCTCGGGCAGTCGAAGCGATGGATGTGATCAAAGGTCAGGGGACAGCCGTATGTGTACGGCCTTCTGGTGGGGCCGCAGTTCCGTTGAATCCGGGTGTTGTGAACGTGTCGCTGATCTTGCCCAATCCAGGGCACGCAATTAATATTCATGATGATTTTCGCGAGATGGCTTCGATCATTGCCGAGTCGTTAACTCCTTGGTCAACTCAGGCACAGACAGGAGAAGTGCAGGGGGCGTTCTGTCCTGGGGATTATGATGTCAGCGTTGGTGGATTGAAATTTTGCGGTATTGCTCAGCGGCGTCAGGCCAAAGCGTACATCATCACGGCATTTATCATTGTGGAAGGTCAGGGGGATCGGCTTGCTGCGGAGGTGCGTAAATTCTATGAAGAGGCCTCGGGAGGGATAGCCGAAGGATATCCTGAGGTAAAGCATGGAACTATGGCAAGTCTGCAGGAGCTGGCAGGGGTGCCATCCACGGCTGCGTATACGGCTTCGCTGGTACGCACATTGCGCAACAGGTATCCTCATGCAGCGACAGAACGGGTGCTTTCTGTTGGTGCGGATGAAGTTTTGCTGACAGCAGAGCAGATGAAACTGCGGTACGACTAGGTTCTTTTTCGGCAGGCTTGGAATTGGGTAACATAGATGGTATGATGTGATTTCGGAAGGAGAGGATTAGAGTGGAAACATTGAGATATACATACCTGTATGAAGTCGTTTCGACAGGTGAAAAATCTGAATTCAGCCAGATGGCAACCAGTAAAGAAGAGGCTGCTGCTTTGATTGTGGGACGTATTGCTGATCTGGAGTTCACAGAAGAGTCCGATATCAAACTCGGTGATCTGATCGCCATTAGCAAACAGGTTGGCGACAACTATGTAGCGTGCGAGGGTTGTGCTTCTTAACATAGTCATGTTATGTATGAAGTTTAATATGAAGTTGATATTCAGGCGGATCTCTAATGAGAGGTTCGCTTTTTTTTGCGTGGATTTCATCTTTTGGGTCAGATAACATCGATAAAACGTGAAATATGTCGTATTTTGTTCAGAAAATGTTCAGAATATTTTGATATGATCTCTCCATAAATATAGACGAAAATTTCTTTGAGAAGGGAGATCAAAGATATGCAGGCTAATAAACAGGGAAATACAAGGGTTCATCGTTTAACAAAGATTTGTATCGTCATGATCTTGATGCTGGCTTTACCGTTTTCGACATGGGGGGCAAAGGTAGTGAGAGCAGATTCAGGATTTGAGGTAGTTTCTCCTCACTTGCTCTCACCTAGGTCGGCTAAAATCACTATAAGATTAGATCATACAGCTACAATATATTATGATCTGCAAACAGGCACCCAGTGGCCAGATGTCACTGATTCTAGCTTAGAGGGATACAAAGCCAATGCAATCTCGAATCATACGTCTTTTGAGATTCAGCAGGGGGTTGATAAGACGATTGTTCTTACTAATTTAACCCCGGAAACCAATTATTCAGTTGTTATCATGGAAGAACAAGGAGCAGGTAATCCTGTCCAAATCCTTGTAGCGGAAGGTTTTCAAACTTTGGTGACTCCAGATAATGTAAAGGCAACGTTAGTTAATGATAAGGTGCATCTGACCTGGACGGAGGAGCCTGAGCGCACATACACCGTTTATAAGTATGAAGGTACTGCCGCTCCTGCTAATCCAGTCGATTGGATTGATATAACGAATACCCTATCAGTAGAAAATGAAGTTCCAGACTTGGTAGATGGAAAAACGTATATTTTTGCTGTAACTTCTACGTATCAAGATAGCCAGGTACATTCTGTATCCGATTATGTCGTATCTAATGTAATAACACCTGGTTTGCCTGCTGCACCAGCGGCTCTTACTCCGCAGGTTATTAATGGACAGGTTCAGTTGAATTGGAGTAGTGTACCTGGGGCAGACGGGTATGTCGTATATATGTATCAGGGCAGTGATGCGCCACAAGATCCTAAGAGCTGGACTAAAGTAGCGGGGCCAATGAATGCATTGCAGTATACCGTTTCAAATCTAACAAGTGGTCTGCCTTATGTATTTGCTGTTCGGTCTTCGAGCAGTGCGGGGATGTCGGAGTTTAAAGTGTCCACCTCGGTAACACCACAATCTCAAGGCAATAGCGGTGGAGAAGTGGTTGTGTCGCCTTCTCCAACACCATCTACATCTTCGCCTACATCTTCATCACCGGTCTCTTCGGCTCCACAGAAGGAAATTATTAAAGTGGATGTGGCAAATGGCGAGATGGCTTCCACCATTGATTCATTGGAAATCAGCCGGACTCGTGGAACAGATGGTACGATAAAAGACGAGCTTGGATTAAATCCAAGTAAAGCGCAGTCGGTTATTGATCAGTTGAAGAAAACGGGCTCACGTACCGCTGTTGTTCTGATTCCAGACGCGAAAGATGAAGTCTCTCAGTGGGATGTGAAACTGGCGCGGGAATCAACTACACTATTCACGGAGCAAGGAATTGAGCTGGTTATTTCTAATCCAAACGTAAAAGTAACCATTCCAGCCTCCTCTATGAAAGACAGAACAGATGATGTATATTTCCGCCTGGTGCCTGTAAAGAAACAGGAGACACGTCAGGCCATTGAACAAAGGTTGCTGGCTAACGAGACGATTACTCAAATCGCCGGCACCAAAGATATTCAGGTACTGGGACGTCCGATGACCATTGAAACGAATCTGCAAAGTCGTCCAGTAACACTTGTCCTGCCAGTAGACAGCAAACAGCTTGCAGGTGTGAAACCAGCGGATCTTGGCGTGTACATCGAGCACAGCAACGGAACAAAAGAGCTGGTACACGGTAAAGTAGTGACATTGAATAAAGATAATAACCAGCAAGGCATCGAGATCAGTGTGGATCAGTTCAGTACCTTTTCCGTGGTACGGGTCAAAGACTGGGCTGATGACACGGCTATAGCCAAACCTTATATTCGCGGGTATGCAGATGGTCGTTTCCAACCGGAGTGGTTCGTAACACGTGCCGAAATGGCCACACTGATTACACGTGTAATGGATACAACGTCAGCTTCAATGGAAAACGCGTTTACTGATGTTAAAGCCGGGCACTGGGCTTATCACAGTATCTCTGCTGCTGTCCAAGCCGGGTACTTCACAGGGTACACAGACGGCAGCTTCAAACCGGAACAAGGGATAACACGAGCAGAGATGGCTGGTGTATTACAACATTTGCTGAAAGGTGAACAGGCGACGACCTCCGAAGCAACAACTGCATTCACGGATGTGAAGCAGCACTGGGCCCAGGAAGCGATTGCTCGTCTAGATGCAGCAGGAGTTCTTACGGGATATACAGATGGTACCTTCCGTCCTGAAAAATTGGTATCGCGTGCTGAAGCTGTGACCATAATCAACAAATTGATTGGTCTTCAGCCTGCAGCAACAACGCTAAAAACCTGGTCGGATGTGCCTGATACCCACTGGGCTTACCAAGCAATTCAGGCCGCATCCATTAAGGAATAACGGTCGAGTTTTATTGAACTTGTGAAAATAAGTAAGGTTAGTTGGGCAAATTATTGGCCTGCATGGGGTGATAAAGGAGACATGTTCTAAAGAGATATCTTCAGTCTTTGACTGGAGATATCTCTTTTTTTACATTCGCTGCTCTAATAAGGCGGCCACAGCAGCTTTCGTGCCGTTTCATACCGTTCTGCGACAGCAGGCCAGTAGACGACATTCCACCAGTCTTCAATGTACTTTTTGCGTTCGTTTTGATGTTTGAGATAGTAGGCATGCTCCCATACATCCAGCGGCAAGAGTGGAACGATATCGGATTGGGACAAGTTCTGATGTTTTTCGGCCTGCAAAATTTCCAACCTATGCGCTCTCGGACTCCAGACCAGCATCGCCCAGCCGCTACCTTCTACTTTATTCGCCGCTTCAGTGAATTGATTTTTGAATGCTTCATAGCTGCCAAAATCACGTTTGATCTGTTCTGCAAGCATGCCGGTTGGCTTGCCGCCGCCCGCCGGGTTCATAATTGTCCAGAAGATCGTGTGCAGATAATGCCCTGCCCCGTTAAAGGCAAGTTCGCGCTCCCAGTGCTTGATGAGTTCAAAATTATTCTTTTTCCGGGATTCAGCGAGTTTCTTCTCCGCAACGTTCAAACCGTCCACATAGGACTGATGGTGCTTGTCATGATGAATGCGCATCGTCAGTTCGTCAATATGCGGCTCCAAGGCATTATACGCGTAAGGGAGGGGAGGCAACGTATGTCCGCCAATTGGAACCGGCTTTTCTCTTACAGGGGCAGAAGCAGGCAGGGGTTCGGCAGGAGCCGTTCCACCCGTTAAAGGTTGGATTGACGATGATTGCACCTGTGCGAAAGTATCAGGAAATGCATTGGTTTGCCCTGCAGAAGAGGCGGATGTTTCCTTGGCTTCAAGGCGTAGATCTTGGGCTACTTTGGCATTAATACTGTGCAGTGCATTTTCCAGTAGTACAGATGATGCTGGTTCTGCTTCCCGCAAAATGCCGGGTTGACTCAGCGTTTCCAATACCCCCAGGAAATACTCCGATTCACGGATGATATGCAGGATGAAGGTTTGAGCAAGTGGGACCGCACGCACTGCTGCACTTTGCTCCAGCATGATATAAAGCTGCTTGATAAACTCTTTGGACTGATGCTTTGCTGTCTGGACGAGTTGATCGATACTTCGCATGATATAGGGGGCAGGCGGCTGGGTTGCTGGCAACAGCTGTTTTATCAACTGATTCGCCACTCGCTCGCTGTTCGCAAAGGCTGCTTCCCATTCCTCCAGCATTTTAACGTAGGGAGCTTCCAGATCAGGAACCAGTGCGCGAATAACAAGCGTATGTTCTTTCTCTTGCTCTTTCCAGAAACGGATTTCTTCCAGCATCCGCAAAGGCAGCAGATGGCCGTATCCATCGCAGTTCATATCCGTTATACCTCCAATCTTTCAGATTATTTTACGAATCAGATACTTCTTTCAAGGCATGTGTAAAAGTACGAATCCGCTCTTCGTTCAATTATCTTTGCTCTGTCTCAACAGTGTATTCTTGAGGCGTATTGTCCTATGTGTATAAAAAAAGAGCCCCGGAGGGCTCTAACACATCAAAATGCTGTATATCCTTTTGATCGGTAAAACGAATATTCCTTAACCGCTCGTTACCTGCTGATCTGAAAGCTAACAAGACAACAGAACAGGGGTACGGACTCAGTGTTAGATCATTACTGCTCGTTTTGCTGTACATCCTCACTGCTTGTCTTCGTCACGTGACTCAGGAAGGTCGAGACGCGGCGCAGATATTCCTTCGGATGCTCCCGGAAGATCAGCTCATGATGCGCGCCTTGCACAATCCATTCTTCTGAATAAGGATTCGTCTGATTGGCGGCTAGCTGCTCAGCAATCGGGTAAGGAGCCTTCTCATCCTCTGTACCATGAATGAAGAAGATGGGGAACGGATAATCCTTTTTCTTCACTTCCTGATACGGAATTTGTTGTAGACCCGTGCCATTCAAGATCGGGAAGAGCAACTTCATAATCTCCAGCGTAGGCTGGCGCGGCAGATTAATCTGATTATGAATGTTGTGGTACAGCGTATCCGGCTCTAGCAGGAAGGTGCTATCGAGAATCATAGCATCCACTTGATTGGTCAGCAGTCCGGTCTGTAGAGCCGTTCCAGCTCCCATGGAGAACCCCCAGACAACGAGTTCCTGTGCTCCACGTTGCTTCGCATACTGAATGGCTCCCAGCAGTTGCTGTGACTCCGCTTTACCACCGGTAGCTACAGCTCGGTTCACCTGAGAGGCAAAGCCGTAATCGAACATCACTACATTAAAACCTAGTTGGTGTGCGTAATGAGCCAGATCATACATAGGCACCCAGGTTTCCTCCCGGTTCGCTCCATAACCGTGACTGAAAATAATGGTTTTGCCGGTATCCGTGTTAGCGGGAATATACCAACCCTGCATCGTTCGGCTTCCGTCGGCCGCAGGGTAGGTAATGTCTTCGTATTTCATATTTTTGGCCTGCATCGGGTTGGAGAACACGGGAGCAACCGTTGGGTTGGATAGCACCCATGCAATATAACCGTGCAAGGCAATAAAACAAAACAATAGGAAAAATACAACGGAGAGCAGCAACGCTACGATAATATGCTTGAACCGAATCAGCCTTGGTGACAATGAAGAGGGCAGATCGGACACTTTGGTATGCAGCGGGGCTTCGCTCTGTGATGTCGGATACATGCATGCCCCTCCTTTAAATTTCGGTTGAAGAACAATTTGGCAGGATCATAACGACGTGAAAAAAATAGCATTTTGATTCTTCTAAATTCGTATTTATGACGATGACACATCCTGATGCTAAAGTCATACTTTTATTCTTACAACTGAAAGGCTTCCTGTCTTTATCGTATGTCTCGATATAGTCAAAGTCAATCAATTGAAGGCATTTGTTACGCAATTGTTATATAGTTCTTAAGATATAGAGGTAACAATTCCATAGTGTGTAAATTACAGGAGATTACGATGTGTAAAATGGATATTTTGTTCATTTTTCGGCTTGCACAGCACCTTCAAAACAGTTCTTTTTAGTTTACAGATGAGACCGTTTCTCATATAATTTATGTAACCAAGTTTCATGTGATGAAACATGAGGAGGGCATCATGCCATGGAAGACCGCAAGCTAACCGTCCGGGCTGTAGAACGGGCGCTGGATATATTATTATGTTTTACCACACGCAGTGATCTTGGACTCACCGAAATTGCCAGCCAGATCGGTTTACACAAGAGTACGGTGCATCGATTGATGGCTACGCTGGAGGATCGGGGGTTCGTGATACGCGATGCAGCGACTGAGAAATACCGGTTAGGCATCCGAATCTGGGAACTGTCTGCACATATGTCACGTAGCGATGATCCTGCGATTTTGCTGTTGCCTGCAATGGAACGGCTACGGGATCGGTTGGGTGAGACTGTAAGTCTCTACCTTCGTGATGGCAGCGAACGGATACGTATTCAGGCAGTACAGAGTGATCAGGCTATTCGGCGGGTCGCGCCTGTAGGTGTCAGACTGCCGCTTTCCGTAGGCGCTTCCAGCAAAGTGTTAATGGCATTTGCCGCTGATGAGGATCGCGAGGAACTGATGAACGGCCCGGAATGGCCTGTATTTATCGACCCGGACGTATATCTGGCTCAGATGGAAGACATTCGTGTGAACGGCTATGCTACCAGTTATGAGGAACGTGAGCCGGGAGCTGCCGCCGTATCCGTGCCAATTATGGATCGTAGAGGTAACATTGCAGCAGCACTTTCCGTGTCTGGACCTGTTAGCAGGCTCTCGCAGGATACATTACATGAGTACGCACCTGTGTTGAAAGAAGCCGCTGTGCAAATGGGACTTATGTTGTCGTAGGGTGGGCTCTTGCTTGAAGTTTTGCCCGAAAGGAATGTTCTCTCTGGAATATTAAGGTTGTATTTATGTCCGGATTACGCTAGTCTGTAATGGACGACTCCGCGGGGTCGGTTGATATTTTAAGCTGAGCAGCGGCATGATTGTCGCAATACGTTTACGTTACTGGGGGAGTCCGAATTGTCCGGACTGAGACGGGATCGCATGAGATTCCGGACCCTTTGCACCTGATCTGGATCATACCAGCGTAGGGAAGTAATCGGCCATATGACCACAAACACTACGGGCGTTAACCTGGGATCGATGCTGTTTTGCAGCAAATTTCTCTTGTTGCGTGTACGGTGATGGACATCAGTCGGTTCCTTCGGAACCGGCTTTTTTATATACAGCGGTAAGCAGAGACTCATTCGTTGTGCTTCACGATCGTTAAATCTCTTGAAGAAAGCATGAGATTCGCAGATTAGTGCGACGGGATGATCAGAGAGCATAACCAATGCCAACATCCATGCCTGAATGTCTAGGTGAAGTGTCTCATGTTTCATGCTTGTGCTGACTGTGCATAAAAATCTGTCTCTTGGATCTTATTTGGCTGCTTGGGCGGGATCATTCCTGCTGTGCTTCTGTGCTCTGGAGATTCCCGGGCAGGTGTGGTAGTTGCAACTGACGCATTGGTGAAGACATAGCGCAAAAGAAGATCACAGAGGAGGAAACAGGAGACATGAGTACACATAACCAAACGGGGCAGCAGATGGGAATAGAGGAAATGGGACGCGATGGTCATCCGGTGGAAAAGGAAACCGGTGCGGCTGGAGGGGTTCAACCCTTCCCGGGCAGCCGCAAAGTCTACATTCAGGGCTCACGACCGGACATTGCTGTACCGGAGCGTGAAATTGCCCTTCATGACACGAATACTCCCCAAGGGGTGGAGCATAATGAGCCGCTGCGTGTCTACGATACGAGCGGCCCGATGACCGATCCCGAATTCCAGATGGATATTCGGAAGGGACTACCTGCGCTCCGAAATCACTGGATTATGGAGCGAGGTGATGTCGAAGCATATGAGGGGCGCGCCGTGAAACCGGAGGATAACGGATTAAAGCCTGGAGGACGGATAGCCGGGGCAGAGGAGTACCCGGGATTCCGCGGGCAACCATTACGTGCTCAGGCCGGACGTTGTGTCACGCAGATGCATTATGCGCGGCAGGGAGTCATTACACCTGAGATGGAGTATGCCGCTATCCGTGAAGGGGTAGAGCCTGAATTTGTGCGTCAGGAGTTGGCAATCGGGCGGGCAATTCTTCCCTCCAACATCAATCACCCGGAGAGCGAGCCCATGTTGATTGGGCGTCATTTTCACGTGAAGATCAACGCCAACATAGGTAATTCCGCTGTATCTTCCTCCATCGAGGAGGAGGTGGAGAAGATGACCTGGGCTGTGCGCTGGGGATCGGATACAGTGATGGATCTCTCGACAGGCAAAAACATTCATACGACACGGGAGTGGATCATCCGTAACTCCCCGGTGCCGATTGGTACGGTGCCGCTGTATCAGGCGCTGGAGAAGGTGAATGGCGAGGCTGAGGCACTCACTTGGGAGTTGTACCGGGATACGCTGATTGAACAGGCTGAGCAGGGCGTGGACTATTTTACAATTCATGCGGGTGTGTTACTCCGATATATTCCGATGACAGCGAAACGGATGACAGGAATAGTATCTAGAGGCGGATCGATTATGGCAGCGTGGTGCCTGGCACATCATCAGGAGAACTTTTTGTACACCCATTTTGAAGAAATCTGCGAGATTATGAAAAGGTATGATGTGGCGTTCTCCCTCGGGGATGGGCTGCGTCCAGGCAGCATCTACGATGCCAATGACGAGGCACAGATGGCGGAGCTGGCAACGCTCGGAGAGTTAACACAGATAGCGTGGAAGCATGATGTGCAGGTCATGATAGAAGGGCCGGGGCATGTGCCGATGCACAAGATCAAAGAAAATGTGGATTTGCAGATGGAAATCTGCCAGGAAGCGCCGTTTTATACTCTCGGGCCACTGACCACGGACATTGCACCAGGATATGATCATATTACGTCTGCGATTGGGGCAGCGATGATTGGCTGGTTTGGTACGTCCATGCTCTGTTATGTCACGCCGAAGGAGCATCTGGGACTTCCGAACAAGGATGATGTGCGTGAAGGGGTTATCGCTTATAAAATAGCCGCCCATGCCGCTGATCTAGCCAAAGGCCACCCACGCGCCCAGCGCCGCGATGATGCACTGTCGAAGGCACGCTTCGAGTTCCGTTGGAGAGATCAGTTTAACTTGTCGCTTGACCCGGAACGAGCGCTATCCTACCATGATGAGACGCTACCCGCAGAAGGGGCGAAGGAAGCACATTTCTGCTCCATGTGCGGACCGAAGTTCTGCAGTATGCGCATCACGCAGGACATTCGTGCCTTTGCCGCAGATCGCGGTCTGAACGACGAGGAAGCGGTAGCCGCCGGGATGCAGGCGAAGGCAGAGGAGTATCGGGCACGGTCGTAAAGTGGAAAAAGCCTGAAGAAGCTGAAAAAGCCTGAAGAAGCGGAGCTAAAAGCTTCTGAAAGAAAGCTGCATCGGAAACATAAGCTTCGCCGTTATCACCGGATTTCTTCTTCTGAAAGGGGATATCTATACACGTTTTCCGCGGGTGGTGGGATTTGAATTTAATCAAAGTTTATTCCTTATCAATTTTGTTCCATATACGATACAAGATACCAGCGATTACAAACAATAAACCATCGGACAGTCTTAGCTTACCTGCATGCAGGAAGGCTGAACATCCCATACCTATTATGAACAAGATAAGAACATATAGAAATTTCACGTACTGATCACCGCATATTTTATATTACGGGGTCAGGCGGTTCCCGCATCTGCAGAGAGAATGATCTGAAATCTAACGATCTCCACGAACCTTATTTTAACGTTTTTGGCGCGAAAAAAATTCTAACGATCTCCAGCGACGTTATTTCGCCGAAATCAGCCAAAAAAGAGGCAATTCGCTGCTAAAAACCTAAAATAAGGTTTCTCAGGATCGTTAGAATTTCAATGGTACTGAAATGAAGTAAATAGCGTTCTCTCAGATCGTTAGCGGTAAGAAGGGACTATCTGATCTTCCTGCGATCATTGTTCGATTGTATATATCCTCTACGATTGTATGAATCCTTGATCTATGCATCCTCGAACTTCATAGAATTTTACGATTTCACGTAACCATCTCATGTAACCATCTCATAACCATATTACGTATCCATATCCCCGTAACCATCTCCACGTAACGATCTCCACGTAACCATCTCTCATAACCGTATCACGTAACCATCTCATAACCATCTCATAACCATATCTCATAACCATATCTCATAACCATATCTCATAACTATATCTCATAACTATATCTCATAACTATATCTCGTAATCATATCCCGTAATCATATCCCGTAACCATCTCACGTAATCATATCCCGTAACCATCTCATGTAACCATATTACGTATCCATATCACGTACCCATAAAAATGAACTGTACCTTGGTTACTCGTAATATCCTTTTGCATACACGGCTGCCGTCGAGAAGCAGAGGTGTTTCATTTCATCCTGCTGATTTTCGGGTGGCATCTCCAGGAACCACGGCTCCTGCATATCCTCTCGGGTCATGGGCACAGGGCGCCATAGAATCAAGCCTATCTGATCGAACTGGAAGCTGCAACCAAGTTCAGGATCTTCACGGTCATATGGCGCAATAGCGTCCAACTGCGGTATCAAAACGTCAGCCTCGGTGCCAAGCAGATCAAGTTCTCCCAGCATACACTTATACTCATCACTTTCATGAAATTCAATAAAATGTGCTTTGCCTTGAGCATCATATTCCACGTTGGGATCAAAGCTGAAAGCTTCCGTTTGTTCAACTTCATTTTGTGTCATGCCTAACCGGATATCCCCAATAGATTGACCTGGTTCTACAGTGAAATATTTCATGCTTTCGTTCCCTCCAAATAGAAGTGTATATGCGTTTAGCTACGGTGATCTAGGTTCATGGTACATCGAATGCAATATAAGTTACCTTCGGACACATGGTGAACCGTATTGAGTTACGTAAGTTACTTTTGGTCTTGTATGGTGCACTTGAATAAGCTACGTAAACGGCTGCAGCTCCTGCACTTTTATACTCTCGGCATAATACCGATATCCCGCTCCAGATTCGCGCCTAATAATGAAAGCGGCGTATAAATGGTCACACCTGCATTGGCAGATGCCTGCTCAGCGGCAGGAGCCATAGAGAGCTGAGCAGCAACAAGACAAGCATCCTTGCATTCAAGAGCAAGCTGCTGCAATGCTTCTTTTAATGCCGCGACGTAGCCTTCCTGGTCGCCACGCATGACCATGTCGAACAGACCAGGGAGCAACACGGATTCAAGCTCAGGCTTGTCCTTTCCTGCCAAGTGTCGATCCATATAGTCACGATATCGAGCCATCGTCGGCCCTACGGTGGCAGGGTTGGTAAACGCAAGCAAATACCGCTTCGGATGTTTTACCATCATCGCGAGCAGTGAATCGTCAATACCCGTTACCATAATCGGTAACGGTTGTATTTGTTCCAGCACGGCAGCGAACAAGGTGCATGTCACAAGAATGGCGTCAGCGTGACAGCGGCTCATCCATTGCAGTGTCTGATTTACTTTTTCCCGAACAAGGTCACTATTGAACTCCTCATCATGCTTGAGCCGATCCAGACCGGGGTCTACATAGTGAACCAGTTCGATATTATAGGAAGTCAGTGCTTGTTCGATCAACCTGATATTGGAGTGGTGCGCGTGGAAACAGGCAATGGTGCTCATAGGCAATCCCCTTTATGTAGAGTGACTATATAAAGACGCGCCTGGATCACATAATGTGTGTGAACCATCGGTAAGAAACTTCGCGTCTGAAATGTCACCTTTTACACGTAGTATAGGGAGCATCCACAGAGATGTAAAGAGTTATCTCATGTTCATGGATACGTTCTTTTTCGTCATTTTTTGCTGTAAAATTTCATGGAAGGATAGGCCTTGAGTGTTCTCATTTTCCTTTTTCGGAGCAGCGGTCGCCGTGTTGCGCGGATATTGGTGGTGATACGGGATCATTTGCTGAATAGGCATGCGGATCATCTTGGTTCCTCCTTACATGCATGATGGACATGCATCGTTTGTTTGTATGTATTTTCAACTGTATTCTGTTGGTGATAATAAAATGAATTCACCCTGTACACATATAGGTACATATGACTTGTTACATGAAGAAGCGGTAATTCAATCGTTATTCCGACTCGGATGTAGTGATTTTACCCGGTATTCAGAAGATGTAAACGGTTTTAGGAAAATTCAGGAATAAAGAACCTGATATGAAAGGCGAGGTATGGGAGCGTGGTATCGGTTGTTATGCGAATGGTCCTAATTTTAGGGAAGTCAATGGTGCTTGCCTCTAAGGCATATGTCCAAGTGACTAGGTATGGTATAAGCTAACTAACTTGGTTCTATGGTCGGGGTATATTAATCGAAAAATGTCAAAAAAGCTACCAAGACCTCTTGGCAGCTTTAGATTGAATGATTTGAATCTCTCTTTAAATTCCTTTTGAAGAGGGCTTATCCGTTATATCCTTCGATTACCTGCGTTCTTTTACCGCAATATATACATCCACCTGTGTATGTTCCGGGTCTAAACTCCGCTCATCGTAGTACTCAAAATCGCCGGTAAATGTACGGTCACTCTGATGGTTCCAAGCCCACACCGCTCCCCACACTTCGCTGACTACTTCAACCATCGGTCCGGTTCTCGAAGTAAACACTGCATAGGTAGCAGGAGGTAAATGTACTTCATCGAAACCTTCAGGCAGTCGTTCTTCCTCGCCGACTTCATGTCCGATCAAAATAGTATATTCACCGGCAATGCCATCTGCGTAATCCGTGTAACAGCCGTAGCGTGCAGCTTCAGTAGCCGGAATGTGTTCGGAGGCAAAATAACGACCCCACAACGCACCGATGCTGCCTTGACCGCTCATCTCAATCGCGTTGGTTGTACGTGCGGACAATCCTGCCAGTCGTTTGCCTGGAAGGGTGACATAGCGAACAGGCTCCCCGGAAAACGGAGCATTCTTTGCTGGATCAGCCCCAACTGGTGGAGAGAGTTGCTCATCTGGACTTGTTTTCCCAAGCAAAGTTTTCTCTAACACAGTAGTCCCGTCCTCACTGCTCTGTACATTTCCTTCATCACGCCAGCGTTTCAGAAAAGGTAGTTGGTTGCGTAGCATCGAGCGGGCTGATTCCTCGTCCATGCCTTCTTCTTTGAGAATAGTGGTGCACATCTCGATCATGCCTTCCAGCGTCATCCCTGGTTGTTCGAACTTGCCATCCTTGTAACAATAAATGCAGTATTCACGGGTAGTGCTGCCATCCATTTCTGTACCGAATTGATCGGTACTTGTGAGTGGCATTCCACAGCTTTGACATACGGTAACGTTCATGATTCATTCCTCCTCGGTTATATGTATAACTTCAACCTGAACATAGTTGAAGTATACGGGGAGGAACTGGACAGCTGTCTGTCAGGTTTGAGCTGAGGTTTTATAATTTTCTACAATCTGCTCTGCCATACGGCACACATTGTCACGAATATGCAAAGGCTCCAGTACCTCTACGTCCGCGCCAAAACCTAGAATAAATCCATATAACCAGTTATCCTCAGGGAAAGCGATCTGGCTGATATAATACCCATTGCCGTCAGGCAATACATTTTCAATACCGAACCATTCTTCCGCGAGATGACGGGCGCGGGCATGGAATTTCAGCGTGAGTCCAATGTGCTTGTTCGGATGGCTCCATTCCTGCTGCCACGGTCTGTCCTGAAGGTTGATGGATTGGCGTTCAAAATGTTGTTCGGCAAGCACAACCTCTTTCATGCGCACCAGCTTGAACATGCGGAATTCATTCCGTTCATGGCAGAAGGCGTACAGATACCACGCGTGTCTTTTCAGCACAAGGGTGTGTGGATCAACCGTACGATGCGTCTGTTCACCTTCGGCGCTGCAATAGGCAAAATGGATGCATTGAAGTTGATCGATTCCCTGGTCGATGACTTTTAATTTCTGTTGCAGTGCTTCAGGGTGTGTCCACGTTGAATGATCCACGATGAATCGATGCGTACTGGCCTGAAAATCTTCATTTTTGGCTTCCGGCACGATACTGCTCAGCTTCTCTACCAATAACTCGCGCGCAGTATTCGTATGAGTGGTTGATATGCTGCGCAGTGCGGTAACGATGGAAGCAAGATCCTTGTCAGTTAAGAGGTTGCGATCCAGCCGGTAACCTTCTGCCAGCCCGATTCCACCACTTGCGCCCTGATAGGTCACCACCGGAATTCCAGCTTGGCCTAATGTGTCGATGTCCCGATAAATCGTACGGATGGATACTTCAAACATCTCGGCCAAGTCTTTGGCCTGTAATCGCCTGCGATTAATGAGCAGTACCACAATGGCTAACAAACGCTCCAGTTTCATAGCTATATCTTCCTTCTCTTTATTAGTGTCTATATAAATGGAATATTTTTTTTACACTTGAACGGAGAGGACAGAAAAAACCTGGAGAAGCAAAGCGGTCGCCTTTATCACCGGATTTTCCCTATAGAGAAGGGAATCAAAAAAATCTGGGGATAACAGCGATCGGAGGGTTATTCTGTCATCGGAGTGGATTGTGTAAAACTTGTTCTGCTTATATAACATTGCTTTCAATTGTTTATCTGGGAGTTATCTGTTAGATTCATAGGTATTATATGCCCAGCATCCCATATAGGAGTGAAATAAGCAATGAAGCGAATTACGATTCTGATTGCGGACGATGAAATAGAGATCGCGGATCTGGTTGCTCTGCATTTACAAAAAGAAGGCTATCATACCGTCAAGGCATCTGACGGACAGTCGGCACTACAGGCCGTTCAGACACAAGCCATCGATCTGGCTGTACTGGACATTATGATGCCGGGTATGGACGGGTATGAGGTGACCCGCAAAATCCGGGAGCAGCATCATTTTCCGATCATATTCCTGAGTGCGAAAACGTCGGATATGGATAAAATTACAGGACTCGTGATGGGTGCCGATGACTATATGACCAAACCGTTTAATCCAATGGAGCTTGTGGCTCGCGTCAACTCTCAACTACGGCGTTCTTTGCAATTTAGCCAGTCCACAGCTACGGCGCAGCGCTCGGTTTTGGAAAAAGGCGGACTTGTTATTGTCCCCGATCAGCACAGCGTAACACTGTACGGTAAACCGCTGGATTTAACACCGAAGGAATTTGACATTTTAGTGTTGCTTGCCAGTAACCCTAAACAGGTCTTCAGTGCAGAAAGCATTTTTGAAAAAGTTTGGGGCGAGGCGTATTTTGAGAGCGGAAATACCGTAATGGTACATATTCGGACGTTGCGCAAGAAGCTCGGAGAAGATGTGAACAAGAACAAGTTAATCAAAACCATCTGGGGTGTGGGGTACACGTTCAATGACTAAACGGAGAAGTTTTCGCACAACGATGATTATGATGCTGGGTCTAAGTATGCTTTCTTCTGGCGTCGTAACATTTATCGTGTATAAGCTGTTACAGATGTACTACGCAGGGGTGAGACGGGAAGATTCGCTTGCGGAATTTCGTAATATGATGAGAAGTATTGGCGATTTATATGTCTTTATGCTGCTCTTTATCCCGCTTGCGATTCTATTTTTTTACTTGTTTACCAGGCGCTATGTCACGTATTTCAAAGAGATTTCCGCAGGCATTAATCACTTGGCTAATGGGGATTTTCACCATCAGGTACAGATTGTAGCCAAAGACGAATTGGGTACGATCGCGGAAAGTGTTAATATGGCGAGCCAGAAGCTGCGAGAAGCGGTGAAACGAGGGGACTTTGCCGAAAACAGCAAAGACCAGCTCATCGTAAATCTCGCGCATGATCTGCGCACACCGCTGACCTCTGTACTGGGTTATCTGGATTTGCTCATGAAGGATGAGCAGTTGACTGAGGAACAGGCAAGGCATTTCATCGCGATTGCGTTCACCAAGTCCCAGCGGCTTGAGAAGTTAATTGATGATCTGTTTGAGATAACACGAATGAACTACGGCATGTTACCTGTACGCAAAACGCGGCTGGACCTAAGCGAGCTGTTGAAGCAGATGAATGAGGAACTTTATCCTGTTTTTGAAAAAAATAATCTGGTCACCCGTTTACATATCGATAACGATCTTACCGTATCCGGAGATGGGGAGCTACTCGCCCGTGTGTTCGAGAATCTGCTAATTAACGCTGCGCGGCATGGCAAGGATGGGATGTACGTAGACATCAAAGGATTTCACGATGGAGGTCACGTTGTCATTCAGGTGACGAATTACGGAGGACATATTCATCCCGATGATCTGCCGCACATCTTCGATATGTATTACACCGGAGATCGAGCACGGACCGTGCAAGAGGGAGGCACGGGTCTGGGGCTGTTTATCGCACGTAATATCGTGGAGCAGCATGAAGGTGTAATATCGGCTGTAAGTGATGTGGTACACACGATGTTTGAGGTTCGTCTGCCTGTTTTACAGCAGGTTTCTCATGAAACTTAAGAAAAATTTAAACATTGCCCTGCGTTTTCTTTAAATTGTTCTGTCTATCCTTGAATCATGAGAGGAAGGAGGAACAATCATGAAAAAGTGGGGCTTTCTACTATGCATCATTTTGCTCGGGTACATTGTGACGCAATCGACGGCTGCTTTGCAGCAGAAAGAAGAGATGCCGATTGTCATTTTGGACACCGATGAAAAATACACCGGGTACCGAGAAGCTGCAACTCAAGATATGAAACAGCAAATACATAAAGGCAATCTCGTATTGGTCAATTCAGAACATCCAATTCACCCGGAGGGTATTCGTTCCGATATTGTATATGTAGCGGATGAAGAAGATTTGCTTCAGGGTTATGGCATCATGGATCAGACGTTGATGTTGTCCCGTGAGGTCACAGCAAAATTTCAGAAGATGGTTGAGGCTGCTGGTAAAGAGGGAGTGCGCTATTTCCTGATGAGCAGCGGGTACAGAGATTTTGAGAAGCAGGACGAGCTGTATCTGCAAAAGGGTTCGGACTACGCGTTGCCTGCGGGTTACAGCGAGCACAATCTGGGGTTATCCCTGGATATAGGTTCAAGTCTGGCCGCAATGAGTGAGGCTCCTGAGGGAGCGTGGCTGGAAAAAAACGCATGGAAATATGGCTTTATTTTGCGATATCCCAAAGATAAAGTGAACGTGACAGGCATTCAATATGAACCCTGGCATTTCAGATATGTTGGCATGCCGCATAGTGCAGTGATGTACAAGAACCATATGGTTTTGGAAGAATATCTGGAGATGTTAAAAGAAAAGAAAGACGTGACGGTTGATCTCGATGGTGCTACATATGACATCCATCATTATCAGGTTTCGAAGGATACGAAGATTTATCTGCCAGAGAATGATGCCTATGATATCTCCGGTGATAATATGCAAGGAGTTATTGTTACGGTTAAGAAAAGCTAGTGACCAACTGTTGCTAGAATGATTTGTAGATCTAACAGCCGAAGGCTTGATATATCATACGAATCGGTTTAAAACAGGACGCCATCGGCTGGGATTAACAAAATAGGTCAAAATACGGCTGGTATACGGCTTCACGGCCTGATCGGGGAGGTAAAGACAGCATGAGACAGAATAAGCCGAGCGAGCAGCTTAAGCAACGTGGGCATGAGCACCGTGATCGGAGTGAACGCCATATGCAGAACAAAAAGCAGACCAGCCATTTGACCAACCATCATGAGAAGAATCGTGAGAAGAAGTCTAATCCGCTTCGAGTTGTATGGATTTCTATATTCCTGATTTATCTTTATTTACTCACCAAACTGATTCTATTCAAAGGAGGTCCCGTGGATGTAGGACTGGTATGGGACAGATTACTGGAGCTGCTACGTCAACCCGATCTGATTCATACACGAACCATAAATCTGACGCCATTTCAGGAGATTAAGCGAGACTGGTATAGTCTCTCCGTTCATCACCGATCCGGACCAGCCATTCATTTGGTGGGTAATATCCTTGCATTTGTGCCGCTCGGTGTATTGATTACAGGGCTGTTACGCCATACTCTTTTTACCGGGATTCATGTGTTTGTTCTATCGTTCCTGCTTAGTCTGGGATACGAAGGGACACAGCTGCTCACGGGGATAGGTATCTTCGATGTGGATGATCTTATGTTGAATACACTTGGTGGAATGATCGGATATCTGTTGTATATGGTGTTACTGGTGATGAACAGGCTGTTTACAGGAGGGAAATTACGAGTGGCGGCGAATAATTAGGCGAGAAGCACTCGGAATAAAGACGGGGAGAGTATAAGAATCCCTAGGAAAGTAACTAGATGAAATAGTGAAGGGGATAACTGTGGGGAAGAGGCCCATGTGTCGTGCCCTGCCTAAGGAGGAGTTACATTGATGTTTATGGCTGTACTATTGATTAGTACAGGGTTTATGTTTCTGGTATATCCGCAGAGTACAACAGGTGCTACAGACCAGCAAATCAAGGATCGTCGATTTGCAGCAAGGTGGATCGGAGCAACTTTGATCGTCATGTCATGTTTCTTTTTGGCCATGGGCACAGTGCAGTTGCTCGATCAATCCTCACATTATATTGGGCATTAAGCGAACCTCCCTATGAACGCACAGCTTGTAGCGATGCGTGAGAGGGAGTTTTTTTTATAAAGACACGACGGTGGCGGGGATTTTTGAAAACCCTGGAAACTCGAAAAATCGGATAATCGAAAACCTAACCCAACCCAACCCAACCCAACCCAACCCAACCCAACCCAACCCCAACCCCAACCCCAACCCCAACCCCAAACCATTAGTCACCTTGGTTTGGGTCCCGCTCGTAGCGCTAACGATCATGACAGAGCTTATTTGGCTGATTTAGCCGGGTTATAAATTCTAACGATCACCAGAAACGCTATTTTCTCAAATTTAGCTGAAATCGGGATAAATCGGGGAGGATTTACTTCAATAGCGTCCCTACGGATCGTTAGAATTTAAAAAGGCTACTTTGGGGCGAAATAAGGCTTCTCATGATCGTTAGAATTTTGGCTAGTCACTAGGGCGCCTTTTTCATCGATTCTCGGATTTAAGTTTTTCCCTTGCTACGGATACAAATTTACCTCGTTTGCCAACGGAAATCTTATATGGGTTATACTTTAGAGCGTTTGCTTGAGTTGTTTTAAGCGGACACTTTTGCGATACTGTTTAATAGTTTAATTAAGAGACAACGTTGAGATGCTAATTCCGTATCTTAAAGAAAAGACGATGTTCGCCAATACCTATATGTTCACTACACTAGGAGGAAGGGCTTGAATTGATTTTGTTAGCAAAACAGCTTGCCGAAAGAATGAGAGCGCTGATCGCTATCGAAAGTGAGATCGCAGACGCAACACATAGACAAGAAGAGGAACAGTCCATACTAGCGTTGGAAAAGGAGAGATCTACACAGATTCGTAGCTTCACACGTGATGAATTATTGGTCATCAAAACGGTTATGAATATTGGCCGATGCGAAAGAGGTTATCGTTATTATGCCAACTCAGAGAACACAGATTATTATGAGATCATTCACCTGCCCATTGAGTTGAACGCGCATGAGTTGATGCAGAAGTATTCATATTATCTGGTACATAAAACAGAACATGAGCTTGCAGATAGAATCGAGTATTATACGGCTGTTTCTGAACAACTGAAAGAAGGTATGGCTATTCTAAAACTCTAATCTCTTATTCACTCTCGGAGATGCTCTTAGATTCTTTTGAAGAATGAGTTTGCAACTAATTCACGATCAGGCTTTAGGAGGTAGATCGGATGATTATGAAAATTTCTTATTACACCCCTGACGGGTTCTATTATTATGTCCCTGACCAGCATGCAGAGCAGATCGAAGTGTGGAGAAATGAATTTACTGATTTTCTGCAAAGCATTGAAGGTAAACATCCGTTCACTCAATATATGGAATCGGTTAATTTCGATGATGAACTGGAATATGGGGTGTTTATTCGCAGTTACGGCGGGGATGACTTTATGGATTGGATCAACGTGGAAAAGTTAAAATGCAGGGGAATCTATCGCATACCTGAACCGCCGGATGATTCAGAGGTGGGAATCAGGATTGATTTTTAATCAGATTGCAACAGAAAAGTATCAACAACAAAGTAAAAATGACTAAAACAAAGCAAAAATGACTAACGCAAAGCAACATTAAACCCGAGTCTCGCCTCAATACTCAAAAATCAAAAGCCCCGCTTCATCGTGCAGTATGCACATGAAGCGGGGCTTCGCTATTTCATTTTATCCCATAAAAGATAAAGTGGTTTAAGCTTTTTTCATCATTTGACGCAATACCGTTTGCAGGATACCGCCGTTGTGGTAGTAATCCACATCAACCATACTGTCCAGACGAGCAATAACAGGGAAGTCGAACTGTGTACCGTCTTCACGAGTTACGGTTACTTTCAATTCTTGGCCTGGTTTCACATCGTTGCTCAGACCTGTGATGTCAAACGTCTCACGTCCGTTCAGACCAAGGCTGGACCAACCATGACCTTCCTGGAATTGCAATGGCATAACGCCCATACCTACCAAGTTACTGCGGTGGATACGCTCGAAGCTTTCTGCGATAACGGCTTTGACGCCGAGCAAGAACGTACCTTTGGCTGCCCAGTCACGGGAGCTTCCTGTACCATATTCTTTACCTGCGATAACGATCAGGTTCTGTCCTTCATCCTGATACTTCATGGAAGCATCGTAGATGGACATCTCTTCGTCCGTAGGCAAGTATTTCGTAATACCACCCTCTGTGCCTGGAGCTACCTGGTTACGAATACGGATGTTGGCGAATGTACCACGCATCATGACTTCATGGTTACCACGGCGTGAACCGTAGGAGTTGAAGTCTTTACGCTCTACGCCATGCTCTTTCAGGTACAATCCGGCTGGACTGGACGGAGCAATGTTACCTGCTGGTGAGATGTGATCCGTTGTTACGGAATCACCCAGCAATGCCATTACGCGTGCAGAGCGGATGTCAGCAATATCGTTCAGCTTATCGCCAAGCTCCTGGAAGAATGGCGGGTTCTGGATGTATGTGGAGTTCGGATCCCACTCATACAGTTCACCTTCCGGTACAGCAATTTGGTTCCAACGCTCATTGGCAGTAAATACGTTCTCGTATTTGTTGCGGAACATCTGCGCATTCAGGGAGCTTGCAATCGCATCCTTGATCTCTTCGGAGCTAGGCCAGATGTCTTTCAGGAATACAGGCTGATTATTTTGGTCGTGACCGATTGGATCGGTTTCGAAGTCGATATCAACTGTACCTGCGAGTGCGTATGCAACAACGAGTGGTGGAGAAGCCAAGTAGTTCGCTTTTACTTGTGCGTGTACACGGCCTTCGAAGTTACGGTTACCGGACAACACAGCCGCAACAGTCATATCGTTGGCAGAGATCGCTTCGCTCACTTCATCCGGAAGTGGGCCGGAGTTACCGATACAAGTTGCACAGCCATAACCGGCTACGTTGAATCCGAGTTGGTCGAGATACGGGATCAGACCTGCTTTTTCCAGATACTCGGTAACGACGAGGGAACCTGGAGTCAAGCTGCTTTTCACATATCCTGGTTTAGTCAGACCCAGTTCAACTGCTTTTTTCGCCAGCAAACCTGCACCGACCATAACGCTAGGGTTGGATGTATTCGTACAGCTTGTGATTGCCGCGATGACTACAGCTCCAGCTTTCATCTCCGTAGTGGAACCGTCAGGGTGCTTCACAGGCACTTTTTGTTCAATCTTCTCATCACTCAGTCCATATCCACCTTTGTCGACAGGGGTACGGATGATGCTGTTGAAGCTTTCTTTCATTTGTGTCAGCTCAATGCGGTCTTGTGGACGTTTAGGTCCTGCAAGACTCGGTACAACGGAGCCGAGATCCAGTTCGATTACATCCGTGAATTCCGGATCAACGGTGCTGGAAGTACGGAACATGCCTTGAGCTTTGTAATAAGCTTCAACCAGTTCTACTTGCTCATCGGAACGTCCAGTGCTGCGCAGGTAGTTCAGCGTTTCGCTGTCTACCGGGAAGAAACCGATCGTTGCGCCGTATTCCGGTGCCATGTTGGCAACTGTTGCACGGTCAGCAAGGCCGATGTTGGCAAGGCCTGGTCCGTAGAACTCAACGAATTTACCTACAACGCCTTTTTTACGAAGCATTTGAGTAACGGTGAGCGCGAGGTCAGTTGCTGTTGCGCCTTCGCTCAGGCTACCTGTCAATTTGAAACCGATAACGTCCGGTGTTACAAAATAAAGCGGTTGGCCCAGCATACCTGCTTCGGCCTCAATACCACCTACACCCCAGCCAACAACGCCGAGACCGTTGATCATCGTGGTGTGGGAGTCTGTACCTACGAGGGAATCCGGGAATACAACGGTTTCGCCATCAACTGTTTTGGTTGCAGCCACGGAAGCAAGGTACTCCAGGTTAACCTGGTGAACGATCCCTGTGGATGGTGGAACAGCACGGAAATTGTTGAACGCTGTTTGTGCCCAGCGCAAGAAACGGTAACGTTCTTCGTTACGTTCGAACTCCACTTTGATGTTGTAATCCAGTGCATCACTGGTTCCGAAAGCATCAACCATAACGGAGTGGTCAATAACGAGATCAACGGGAACGAGCGGGTTGATCTGCTTCGGATCTCCGCCTGCTTTTTTCACAGTGTCACGCATTGCTGCAAGGTCAACAACAACCGGTACACCCGTGAAATCCTGCAATACGATCCGCGCAGGGATAAACGGAATTTCCTTATTATTATCACGGCCTTCAGCCCAGCCAGTCAGTTGTTTAACGTGTTCTTCGGTGATAGCACGTCCGTCGTATTGACGAATCGCTGCTTCAAGCAGAACTTTAATCGAGAAGGGAAGCTTGGAAAGGTCGCCGTGGCCGCCTTCCTGAAGAGCATCGAGACTGTAGTAGCGGTAAGACTTGCCTCCAACCTCAAGCGAACGAGCGGCGGAGAAATGGTTCTTGGCTGACATACATGTACCTCCTTAAAATGTGTCGGTGAGATGAAGAAAACGTTCATTTCTAAATGAAGAACAGGCCTTCACCGTTCCGTGTTCTTGTTCAGTGGTTTCATCAGATGAAACATAATTTCATAATCATAACTTTAGTTCTAAGTATACCGTTTTCACATCCGTACGTAAAGGGCTTTTTGCCTGTGCAAGCAAGCGTTTGAAAGGATGAAGGCGTTTTCTACATTATGGTATGAACGTGGATGATTTTGATCTTTTCAGGTCATAGATTTAGGTACGTCATCTGAGCTGTGCACATACAACCGATATTCCCTTCATATGAATAATAGGAGTTTACTGTATCGATTGAGTTGGCTTCAATTACACAGTAACGGAGAGGACAGAAAAAACCTGGAAAAGCGAAGCGGTCGCCTTTATCATCGGATTTTCACCTTGAAAAAGGGAATCTAAAAACATCCGGGGATAACAGCGAGTGTAAGGTTATTCTGTCATCGGAGTGCTCCGTGTAAACATGCTTCAGTTCAATTTATATAAATGAAGTGCATCCACAGGTGATCCAGACTGAACTCATGCCAAAGGGGGACACAAGCTTGGAACGCGAATGGAAGAGTGCCTTATATACGTACGTCAACCAGTACAATCGCTGTGAGATCGATTACCGTCCACAGACGAGTGAACGGATCGTAACCGATCCCGAATTTGTGGTGGAACGGGGAGAACGCATGGCAAGGCTGGATGAATGGTACCGCAAACGGCGTGCCGTACCTCTTCGCAGCGAGACTAGCGCCAAGCTTGTGCGTACACTCATTGATGGATCTGATGAAGCGGTAGTGGAAGTGCAACTATACAGCAGGTTGTTCTATGAGAAGAGTGGCATCACTCACCGGGAAGATCGGATCGAACGGGAGCGATTAACCTTTTTGCGCGAAAATGGGCACTGGAGTATAGCGCGTGTGGAAAGAGAAGTGCCGGAGCGCCGTCCAGCGGGGGAAGGACGGCCGTATCAACAAGCTGATTTTGTACAGGCGGTGAATCGGCCGCTTCTGAATCGGGAAGTATTGGGTCAAGGCAGAAGTGCCAAAAGGCATATTTATCGTCGGGATCTGGCCGTGGCCTACGCAGACCGATGGTGGAATGCAGGTAATCCAGCATTCGAAGAATTCGATGTGGACTGCACGAATTATGTGTCCCAGTGTCTCTTTGCAGGGGAAGCACCCATCCACTATACTGGTAGAAGAGAAGCGGGCTGGTGGTATAAAGGGTATGTGAACGGCGCGGAAATGTGGAGTTACAGCTGGGCTGTATCCAACAGTTTGGCAAGATATCTGTCGGGAAGTAGCTGGGGGCTGACGGCCACCGAGGTAGATCGTCCTGAGCAGCTTATGCTCGGAGATGTCATTTTCTATGATTGGGACGGCGACGGAAGGTTCCAGCACAGCACGGTTGTCACCGCTTTTGACGCGGGGGGCATGCCGCTGGTGAACGCACATACGGTGAGCAGTCGACATCGTTACTGGGATTACCGGGATTCGTATGCCTGGACGGAGCGGACGATATACCGACTTTTTCATATCGCGGACGAATTTTAACAGGGAAAGATTTGCGAGATTCGGTGACGCAGACAGCCCGTTCCGTGTAAAATAAGAACAGAGACCGGAAGCAGCAGGGCAATCGCCTGTAACGGCTGCGCAGATAGCATCACGTACAGATATAATCGGAGGTTACGCATGAGTATGGATAAATTAAAAGTAGGCGTCGTATACGGCGGAAAATCGGGCGAGCACGAGGTATCGCTGCAAACGGCGTTTGCTGTAACAAATGCATTTGATTACGAGAAATATGAACTGGTTCCTTTTTATATCTCCAAACAGGGGACGTGGAAAAAAGGAGCCGTGATGCATGCACCTTTTGCACGCATTGAAGATTTGAAGCTGGAAAGCTCGGCGGGCGGCACACAGGAAGCGCTAAACGCATTGTTTGCGCGTTTGTACGGCGGGGCGGAAGCGCTCGACATCATGTTTCCGTTACTGCACGGTACGTTCGGTGAAGATGGCACGATCCAGGGCATGTTCGAGATGGCCGATATGCCGTATGTGGGTGCAGGCGTGCTGGCATCGGCAGGCGGTATGGACAAAGTCGTGATGAAAAAGCTGTTCGCCCAAGCTGGGATTGAGCAGTGTGCCTTTACGTATTTTAACGCGACACAATGGAAACAGACCGAACACGAAATGATCGTACAGGTAGAAGACCAGCTTGGTTATCCATGTTTCATCAAACCGGCTAACCTTGGCTCCAGCGTAGGCATTTCCAAAGCGCGTAACCGCGATGAACTGAAGACAGCGATTGAGTTTGCACTCCGGTATGATACCAAAGTCGTCATTGAGGAATTTGTGGAAGCACGCGAGGTCGAGGTTAGTGTTCTCGGCAATGATGAACCGATGGCATCGGTTCCGGGCGAGATTGTATCCTCTGGTGAGTATTACGATTATGCAGCCAAATACATCGACGGTCAGTCCCAGATGCTGATTCCTGCACCGCTCGACCCTGAGGCAGCAGATCGCATTCGTGAAGCGGCTTTGCAGGCGTTCCGTGCCATTGAGGGTAACGGCATCTCTCGCGCAGATTTCTTCATACGCAAGTCGGATGGAGCGCTGCTGATTAACGAAGTGAACACGATGCCTGGCTTCACCCCGTACAGCATGTACCCGCTTTTGTGGCGCGAGACAGGTGTGTCGTATGCCGAATTGCTGGATCGCATGATCGAACTGGGACTGGAACGGTATAACCGCAAGCAGGCACTGAATTACGAAAACGGCGTTCAGGCATAGCCTGGACGATCCGTTATCCAAGCTAGATTTCCACTATCAGGAGATTGGGAGGAATGTGCATGGGATTTCAGACAGAGTTTAATTCCGTATGTAAATTCAAAAGCGAGCAGGAGCTCTTCGAACTGCTAGAATACGGTCGCGGCAAAATGGTTAAACAAGGCTTCCGGGTGTTTCCAACCGGGCAAAAGGTCATTGCTTACACGCCGGACAATGTCGCGGTGGCGATCGTGAAGATTGTGGCTTCCATTGCGGAAATCAATTTTCAGAATCAAGAAGTAACGGAAGTAGAGATGCAGCTTATTCGCAAGCTGACCGAGGAAGAATCACGCATCCAGACGGCACTTGCCGATGAGATGTTCTTTGGGGAGCAGGCACAGGAATAGAACCTAGGGATAGGGCTATCACTGGAGTTTAGCTTCAAGGGATAACTTCTTTCACAGAGTGACTGGAGGATTTGCAAACATGCGATTATGCTCCCTTGTTTAGGGTAAAACTTGGTTATATATCATGTCGGCTGATCTCCGCGGCTGCTCACAGCCGTGCAATCTGTCCGTCCTAAACAGAGAGGAAGAAATTCATGCTTGTACGTTTCGGTTACGTGGCAATGTCGGTGCTGGTGGAGAATGCTTCGCCCTCCAAGACGATGACGATGGCCAGTTTTAATAAAATTGGTGACAGGGAAGCGGCCATTCGCAAGCTGGAACGCATTGCAGCCGAGAACCTGCACAATACCTTACGTTTACTTCGGCATAATAAAGGTAGCCATATTCATGTATATCGCTTTTCTTCGAAATTAATTCCACTGGCAACCCATCAGGATCTGAGTGACTGGGATCCGTTTCCGGCGCTGAAGCCGGAATTTGAAGCGATTGGCGACTTTGTGAAGGAAAATCAGATGCGTGTATCCTTTCATCCGGATCATTTTACGGTCCTAAGTACCCCTCGCGAAGAGGTGCTGCGTAACTCGATGAAGGATCTGCGTCATCATGTTCGAATGCTGGATGCGATGGGTCTGAATGCGACAGCCAAGAACAATATTCATATCGGTGGTGCATACGGAGACAAGCCTTCGGCTGCACGGCGTTTTGAGGAAAATTTTTTGAAGCTGGACCGGGATATTCAGGAGCGACTGACGCTTGAAAATGATGATAAAACGTTCAATTCACCTGAGACACTCGCGGTATGTCAGAATCTTGGGTTACCGATGGTACTGGATATCCATCACCAGTGGGTGAACAACGAAGGCGAGCAGCCATGGGAGCTATGGCCGGATATTTTAAAGACCTGGCAATCACCACTCGCACAGGCCGATGCATCGCCGGATCGACCTTTAGTCCCCAAAATTCATGTATCCAGCCCTAAAAGTGAAAAGGACCTTCGTGGTCATGCGGATGGAGTGGAGGTCGAGCCCATACTTGATTTTCTGCGTCATGTTGCAGCAGATACACTGGCCCTTGATGTCATGATTGAGGCCAAGCGCAAGGATGAAGCCCTGGTGCAGCTGATGCAGAAACTGGCCTTTTATCAGGATGAGGGTGTTGAATGGGTGGATGAGTCCACAGTACGAATTCATCCGTGAAGCCAAAAGAGGCTTGGGCAGCAAGAAACTTTACGAATGCTCAGACGTATACTTCTAACAAGTATTTTTAACTTTTTCGTAGATTGATATAGAAAGTAGAGTGAACGCTTTGAGTGAAAAGGAAAAGGTACCTTATGTCGTGACAAGCAAAAGCTATACTGCCGTTGCCATTAATGCTGCGTCCAAGGCGGGCGAGTGGATCAAGAGCCGTCTGGGTACGGTAAGTGAACTCGGAACGAAGTATTCTCCTCAAGATCTGGTGACCGAAGTGGATAAAGGTGCAGAGCAGATGATTCGCCGCCTGATTCTGACCCATTTTCCACACCACGCCATTCTGGGGGAAGAGGGAGTTGAACCGGGGCCGGAAGCTTCAGCAAGAGCGCTGAAAGAAGCAGCAGAGGAAGAGTACCTTTGGATTGTTGATCCGGTGGATGGAACGACGAACTTTGTGCACGGATTCCCATTCTATTCGGTGTCCATTGCGCTTGCACATAAGGGCGAAGTGATTGTGGGTGTCATCTACGATCCTTCCCGTGACGAATTATTTGTTGCGGAAAAAGGAAAAGGAGCCTATGTGCACGGAAACCGGATGACAGTATCGGGTGAGGAAACACTAACGCAGAGCCTCGTGGCAGTAGGCTTCCCGGCGGATACAACGTTTGCGTTGCCACTGAACATGGCCGCTGTCCAAGCTCTTGCTCCACAGGTACGTAATCTGCGTGCAGGTGGGTCAGCTGCCATTCATCTGGCTTATGTTGCAGCTGGTCGCCTGAGTGCTTACACGGAAGTGGGCCTCAAGCCGTGGGACATTGCCGCAGGTGCGCTACTCGTTGCGGAATCCGGTGGTAAGGTGACCGATACGATTGGAACACCATATACGCTAGCCGTGAACCACATCGTTGCCAGCAATGGCAAGATTCATGAGGCGTTGACGGATGTACTTAAAGAAGCTAAGGCTACCGGACTGGAGTAAACACATACCACTTTATTATAGGAGTGAATAACATGGATGAATCCAAAGAACTGGAACAACGGCTTAGCGACATGCTGACGGAAGGAGACATGGAAGCGTCCGGTGATGCTGAAGAGCGGAAACGTCAGCTCATTCCTCCGAAGTACGAGGTGCGTATTCAGACAGAACGAGATCCGATCGTGGAGGAAACGTTAAAGTTTCGTACGATGGCTCGTGAACTGGATGATCGATATGACCGGTATCTGGATCGTGCTGCCGGACAGAAATCGAAGGCAGATGGCGAACCGAAGCCAGGTCAGCGTGCAACTCATCATGCAGATCAAGATCGAGTGACGAATCAAGGTACAGACAGCGAAACGTAACATGTACGGAACTTACGATCATCAAGAGACGAGCCACCATTCGTAGACTACCTATCATCCACAGAATTACTCTCATGAATAGAGACAGGTTTTATGAATAATAGACTTCCCGGCATAGGGAAGTCTATTATTTTGCGCGCACATTTAGGCAAGAGGACAAAGCTGTGACTGAAGTGATAGAATAGGGGTACACAAGCATATGTCATCGGAATGATTGGTGTACTATATAATCGTGTAAAAGCTGGATTTAACTAAAGGAGTGTTCACAAGAATGAAGCGTAAACGTATTTGGAAAAACACCGCCGCAGGCCTGAGTGCCAGCATGCTGGCAGGTATGTTGCTATTCACATCGTCCGCATTGCCGGCACATGCTGCCGATGCCAAAACGGGCGTATTACCTGTCGCCTCAAACGATTCATCGTTTACGGCAACCAAGAAAGATGCTACTGCGGTAACCAAAGAGTTCCGAATCGTCACATTAGGTGATTCTATTACCGTAGGATATGAGCCAAAAATGACTACGTTGCCTTACGGTTACGTTGAGCGTTTACAGGAACAGGGCTTGCTCCATGGACGTACGCAGGTGGATAACTTCGGCATCGCTGGACTTAAAACAAGTGGTTTGAAGAACTTTACCGATGCGATCAAAGAAGGTAAGACGCTGACTTCCGAAGCCATTCAGCCGAGTTTGCCTGATCCAAGAGCAGGACAGATCGGAGCTAATACGGCTGCGATCCGTGAAAGCATTGCACAGGCTAATCTCGTTGCGATGACGATTGGCGGCAATGATGTTTCGGAGCTCCTTGGTACAGCGACTACGATGAGCGACCAAGAGTTGCAAGAGAAAGTGAAAGAACTGCTATCAACGTATACAACCAATGTTACTGCTATCATTAATGATATTCATGAGATTAATCCATCTGCTCGAATTGTTATTGCTGACCAGTATCAGCCGATGCCAGAAGTAGCGGGCAAAGAGCTATATGCCAAGCTGATGCAGGCTTCCCAAGGATTCACACAAACGATTGATGGCATTGCTGCACAGTTCACAGCTCAGGGTGCAGATGTAAAAGTCGCTCATGTAGCCAAAGATTTTGTTGGCGGTGAAGGCACGATGACACATATGATCAAAAATCGGGATTTCCACCCGAATCAGCTTGGATATGCGGCTATTGCTGAAGAATTTGCAAAAACCATTTGGGGTGACTACACGAAACTGACTGCACCCGATGTGGGCCAACCGATGAACATCATCGTAAGTGGCAAGACGCTGAACACACCGTATAAGCCAGTTATTCGTAACGGCAAAAACTTCGTTGCGATCCAGGATATCGTGAATGCAGTGGGTGCCAAAACCGTTTGGGATAACAAAACGTCCACGGCAACCATTACCTACGGTGACCGCACAGTAGCTGTGAAAATCGGAGCGAATGCCGTGAAAGTGAACGGTGCATCCGTTGCAGTGGATACGCCTGCCTTCCTGAATAAAGTAGGTAAAGAAGCTAAAACCTATGTACCGGTAGCTATGGTAGCCGAAGGTCTTGGTTTTGATGTGCAATATATCGCCAAGCTCAAAACGGTATTTGTTAATCCGTAAGGTTTTTATCAGAGTGCGCACCTATGACCGCACATGTAGAGATTGAACATGTAAGAATGAATGTGCAAGATTGAACATGTAAGATTATTGAATGTGCAATAAATGACCTTAACCCAAAGATATCATTCGTGGCGGGGCAGGACTTGTTCCTGACTCGTCATTTTTTTTGCGATCAAGAAAGAGTGTTTGTCTTCAGTAACTCAGGGGACAGTGTTATTCTAACGATCAGGAGAAGCCTTATTTGACTTGAAATAAGCCTTTTGAAATTCTAACGATCCGTAGAGACGCTATTTAGGAAAATCTGTATGATTTAACCCAGTTTTGCATGAAAATAAACCCAATAGCGTCACTGGTGATCGTTAGATTTTGAAACCACGTCAAAATGGCCAAATAAGCTCTGTGGTGATCGTTAGCGATGCAAAAGAGCAATAGGAGCACTGCAAGAGCGATTCAAGATCACAGCAAGGGCGTTCAAGATAACAACAGCAAAAGCAATACATCCATAGCATTTCTCTGAAATCGTGTATCGCAACAAAGTAAAGTGATGAATATATCAATTTCCTCCTAAATCTCTTCGTTTTTTGAGTAACATACTCACCTGCCATGATGATTGTATACCTGCTCAGATGACCCAAAATGTTGTATAAATATGACTTGTCATCCGACCATGGATGTGTAAATATGAAAATAACTTACAAGTAAGCTGAATTTTGCGTTCAGAAGAATAACGGACAAATTCAAAACTTGCTGCATTTTCGAACCAATGAAGCTCTTGTTCAGCCCTTTAATTAGTCCAGCATCCCCAAAATAGCAACCCTTCGCCAAGCAAAGGAGCGCTCCCGAGTGAGTAAATTTAAAAACGCTTTCATCACACTACCCATTCACCACAAAACGATGTTGCTGATTGGATTTTTAATGCTGATCAGCTTTGCTTTCTACGTATCTGTCATGCAGTACGTGTTGAATATTTATGACCGCCAGATCTATGAGAAGTCTTCACAGGTGCTGAATATGTCTTCGGTTGGCATCGAGAACAAGCTACGCGAGTTATCCAATCTGTCCTTCAAAGTGATGTCGGATGAGCCGCTGCAACAGTATCTATTGCAACTGGAGAAGGCGGAGACCGGATATGAGCGGAATAGTCTTCGTAAAAAGATTACAAACCGACTCGTTGCCTACGCTGGCTCCGAGAAATATGTGTACTCCATGATCTTTATCGACAACGATAACAATGTCATGGCGGCAGGTAATCGGGAAGGTATCTCAGAGGCGAAGCAACAGGAACTGATTTCGCTCGGTGAGCAGTATGCTGGTTCCAACGTATGGCTGGCAAGTGGAGATCAACAGGCGAGGCTGCTGTCGGTCAGACAGGTGAAGTCCTTTACGGGCGGAGCATTTACGCTGGAAAAATTGGGCACCCTGATTATCCGTGTTCGGCTGGATCGGATCGTACAGGATCAGATGCAGGAACCAGCGGAGGACTCCCAGCTGCTCATCGTTGATGGGACGGAAGTCATCTATCCGACCGAATCCACTGTTAGCAAGTCCGAAATCGCAGGTGAGCTGAAGCGGACTCAACCTTACGGAATTGCGACATTGGAGCAGGGCAAGTATTTTGTTGCCCGTACACACTCGTCCTATACCGACTGGAACTATTTGTACACGACCCCATTTGATCAGATGTTCAAGCAGATTCAATTTATCAAACAGCTGGTCATGGTCATTTTTATTATGATCTTCCTGGTAGCCCTTGTGATTGGAGCCAAATTCTCTCGCAGCATCACCCATCCGATTGCGCAATTAATCAAGAAAATGCGTAATATTGAAAAAGGGGATCTGGATAAACTGGAGGAAGCAGCCCTTGGCAACATTTCCGTATCTCCACAAAATGAAGTCGGACTGTTGCATCGAACGTTCAAGATGATGTTACAGCGTATTCGAGAGCTGATTGATGAGAACTATGCGAAACAGCTCGTCATTCGCGAGACAGAATTGAAAGCGCTTCAAGCGCAGATCAATCCACACTTTTTATATAACACGCTTGAATCCATTAACTGGATGGCCAAAATGCAGAAACAGCATCAAATCTCCGAGATGGTTGAAGCACTTGGCTTCCTTCTGCGCAGTTCGGTCAATATGTCCGAGAAATGGATTACGCTGGAACGGGAGCTGGACATCGTGCGCAGCTACGTGACCATTCAGCGTACCCGGTTTGAGGAAAGACTTGATTTTGACATGCATATAGCCCCTGAGGTTGGAACTGCACGAATTCCCAAGTTAACATTACAGCCGCTTGTGGAAAATGCCATTCATTATGCGCTGGAACCAAGCATTGAACCTTGTCAGATTCGAATCCGTGCCAGAGCAGAAGGGGAGCATATTCGAATCGAAGTCGAGGATAACGGGCCGGGTATGACCTCCGAATTTATGGAACGTTTGCAGGAGGGGCAGATTCAGACCAGAGGGCAGGGCATAGGGTTAACCAATATTCAGGAACGTCTCAGGCTGACCTTTGGTGATGAAGGCACCATGAGCATAAGTAGCAAGCCTGGATCAGGAACTGTAGTATCGATCAGCATACCTTGGATCAGAGAGGACGATGACGATGTACAAAGTGATGCTCGTAGATGATGAACGTGTCATCCTGGAGGGAATTTCTCAGGTAGTTGACTGGGCGGCTGCAGGAACAGAGCTTGTGGGTACAGCCAGAAATGGAGTGGAAGCTCTGGGGAAAATCGAAATCGCTAGACCGGATATCATTATTACCGATATTTCCATGCCGGGTCTGGATGGTTTGGGTCTGATCGAGAAGGCTTCGGAGGCTTATCCGGCAGTACGTTTTATCATGTTATCCGGCTACAAGGAGTTTGAGTATGCTCGCAAGGCGATGCAATACGGGGTGAAACATTATCTGCTGAAACCCTGTAATGAGAGTCAGATTCATGATGCCCTGGTTGAGTTGTTACAGGAGCGCCAGGATGCACAGGTGAAAGAACATGTGGCAGGAGAGATCAAGCAGCGTCTGCAACGAGTGCTTCCCCATGTGAAGGAACAATTTTTGCTCGAGTTCATGACCAATCGTACGTATGGACCCGTGGATTTGGCGTATTATCAGGATTTATTCAATCTGGAGCTCCAACAGAACAGCGTCCGGTTGCTGTTGCTTCGTATTGTGGATGAACATGATTATAGCCATTTATTTGCGATTAAAAATATAGCTGCCGACCTTCTTCCCGATGTTTTGTTGAGCACAACGATTGAAGGCAAGCTCTTAATTGTGCTGGCAGATACCGTGGATGTAGATGTGCTGGAGGAACGGATTGATGCGGTTCGCGAGACGTTTACCCGTCTGTACAAATTACAACTCACAGCTGCCCTCAGCGAAGCGGATCATATGACTGAGTCCCGGCGATTGTTCCGTGAAGTGATGCAGTATTTGAATCATCGTTTTTTCATTGGGGAGGGCAAACTCATTACCAAGAATGATGTGATGCTGGCAGGGGAGTGTGACGGTGTGAATGTGGAGCAGGATGCCGAGCAGCTGTGCCAGTTAATTAAATCGGGCAATACGGAGGAAGTTGCCGCAGACGTACATCGTCTGTTTGAGCAACTGGCAGACCAGAAGCTGGATATCGAGGTGACACGCGCTTATGTGGTGCAGTTATACTCTGCCATGATTCAAGTCTGTCCGCCAGAGGAGGCAACCGATTTCACGCAGCGGATGGCGGAACTGACAGATATTGATACGTTGCCTGATTTGAATACATTTGTGGCAGATAGTGCTGCAAGGTTAACCGCCGGTTATTATAAGAATTACATCAGCCGCCAATCATCGGCGGTGGAGAAAATGATGGACATCGTGGACCGTCACTATGGTGAGGCTGACCTTTCCTTGAGTGGAGTGGCACACCAGATGTTGTATATGAATCCGGACTACCTCGGCAAAATTTTCAAAAGAGTCACCGGCGAAAACTTCTCTAATTACGTCAATCGTCTGCGCATTGAACGGGCGTGTGAACATATTCGCAGAGGTGGGGATGTAAAGGTGTTTGAGTTGGCTGAATTATTCGGTTTTGGAGGTAACTCGCAATATTTCAGTCAGGTGTTCAAAAAATGGACCGGGATGACACCTACCGAATTTCGCAGAAGTGGCATCTAACAATGAATTGTCCATAACAAATCTGTATAAATGCGATGTAATTCCATATCTAAAGAGGAGGATAACCGGCGCTTGGAGCGTCAGGGATGTCCTCCTCTGTTTTTTGAACCAACAAGACGGTTTTGTGTATTCAACTTGGATCGTACTTTTGCGAAAATGACAATATCAAGTTTGTGAAAGCGTTATCAGTATATCGTTAACAAGATGGAGATAACCCGTTCACAATACCATATCAGCATAAAAAGGGGAGATTGGCATGGTGAAAAAGGCAATATTCCTGATGATGGCTGCGTTACTTGTGTTTACAGCAGCGTGTAGCTCAGGTGGAGGCAGCGAACAGGGGTCCGGGAGCAAGGGTGATTCGGTAAATCTGCGTATCGCATGGTGGGGCTCGGATACACGGCATGAATATACACAGAAGGTCATCGACCTGTATAAAACGAAAAATCCAAACGTCAAAATTGATGTGGAATATGCTTCTTTTGACGACTACTGGAAAAAGCTCGCCCCGCAAGCCGCAGCCAACCAGCTGCCAGACATTATTCAGATGGATATTTCCTATATCAGCCAATATGCACAGAACGGTCAGCTTGAAGATCTCGCACCGTATCTGGGCAATCAGATCAAGGTGGATGATGTGGCTGAGAATGTCATCAGCACAGGTGTAATTAACGGCAAGCAATATGGTGTACCTGCCGGGGTTAACGTACTAGGGTTCCAATATGATCCTGCGTTGCTCAAGAAAGCTGGCGTAGGTGCCATGCCTGAAAATCTGACATGGGAATCTTACGAAGCGCTTGGTAAACAAGCAGCAGAGAAGGGACTGTATCTGGATGGCGGCGTAGCTCCGGATATCTTCTTCCACTATTTCCTGCGTACCAAAGGCAAATCGCTCTACAACCCGGAAGGAACCGGGCTTGGATATGATGACGATGCTCTGTTCGTAGAGTTCTTCGGATTAATGCAACGCATGATCGAGCAGAAGGCAGCGCCATCACCGGATGTGGCTAACCAGACGAAAGGCATCATTGAAGAGTCGGATCTGGTGAAAGAAAAAGGCATCGGTGTATGGCAATGGTCGAACCAGTTTGTCGCTCTGCAACAGGTAGCTAACCGTCCGCTTGCCTTTGCACCAATGCCGGGACCGGATATGGAAAAAGGACTTTATATGCAACCAAGTATGTACTGGGGTGTAACGTCCAACTCCAAGGTGAAGGAAGAAGCAGCGAAGTTCATTGACTTCTGGGTGAATGACGAAGAAGCGAACAAACTGATCAAAGGGGAGCGCGGTGTGCCGATCTCCGGAAAAATCAAAGAGGCTATTGCTCCTGAACTGAGCGATGCAACGAAACAGGTATTTGAATTCGTGGCATCGATGGAGCCAAAAGCTTCTCCAATGAGCCCACCACCACCGGTTGGATCACCTGAGGTAATCTCCTCCTTGGCGGATGTAGTGGAAGAGCTGAACTTTGGCAAAATTACAGCCGAACAGGCAGCACAGACCTTCCGCAAAAATGCAGAATCCGTGCTTGCCAACAATAAATAACAATTGAATGATGGCTTGCTCGTCCCGCTTGCAGGGATGGACGGGAACCGGGCTGCTCGCTGACGGCGAGGGCCTTTCCCCGTCCTGTCTGCAACATGAAGACGGTGGCAAGCTGATCCATGAAGGAGGTACGTTCCACTTGAGGCAGTATTCTTCATTGCGCAGAAACTTGACGGGATATGCTTTTATCAGCCCATTTATTATTGGTTTTCTTGGATTTACGCTCATCCCGATGTTCGTTTCGCTCTACATGTCGTTTACGAGTTATAACTTGTTCACCTCTCCCAAATGGATCGGGATGGACAACTATACCAAGATGTTTTTTGATGACCCGAAATACTGGAATTCGGTTAAGGTTACGTTTTTATATGTATTCATCGGGGTGCCGTTAAGGCTGATCTTTGCCCTCTTTGTCGCAATGATTCTGAATACGGGCTCTCGTATGGTGGGAACGTATCGTACATTGTACTATCTACCTTCCATCATCGGCGGTAGCGTGGCCGTATCCATTATGTGGCGTAACCTGTTCAGTAACGAAGGTGTCATTAACAGTGCGATGACTGCCATCGGCATTGGTCCGGTCAGTTGGTTTGGTGATCCGGATGCGGCGCTTGTTATGCTGATTTCCCTATCTGTATGGCAATTTGGTTCCTCAATGCTAATCTTTCTGGCAGGGCTCAAAAACATCTCTCCCGAGATGTATGAAGCCGCAGGGGTGGATGGCGCGAATCCGGTACGAAAGTTTTTTAGCATTACGCTGCCATTGCTCAGTCCAATCGTGCTGTTCAATCTGATCATGCAGACGATCGGTGCATTTATGACCTTTGTGCCTGCCTATATCATCTCCAAAGGAGAGGGTGGACCGATGGATGGAACGATGCTGTACTCGTTATATCTGTTCCGTCAGGCATTTATGTTTAACAACATGGGTTATGCTTCCGCAATGGCTTGGATCATGTTGATTATGATTGGTGTGCTTACAGCGGCTGTGTTCCTGACATCTAAGTTCTGGGTGTTTTACGAATCTGAAGGAGGGAAGTAATCATGGTGTGGAGAAATGTAAAATGGCCAATCTATCATCTATTCGTTGCCGCACTTGCCCTTCTGATGCTCTACCCGGTGCTGTGGATGTTATTCAGTTCTTTCAAGGAGAGCCGCACGATTTTTGTAACGGCAGAGAGCCTGTTTCCGACCGAATGGATCTGGTCGAACTATGTGGACGGCTGGAAAGGAACAGCTGGACGGCCGTTTATGGACTACATCACCAATTCACTGATCATTGTGGTGATCTCAACCATTGGGGCAGTACTGTCATCGTCACTGATCGCGTTTGGTTTTGCGAGATTGAATTTCAAAGGTCGTACCTTCTGGTTCTCTCTGATGATGCTCACGCTGATGTTGCCGCATGACGTCGTACTGGTTCCGCAGTATATCATTTTTACCAAGCTGGGCTGGCTGAACACGATTCTGCCGATTGTTGTACCTACATTCTTCGGAATGCCGTTTTTCATCTTCCTGATGGTTCAGTTTATTCGCACGATTCCGAAAGAGCTGGATGAGGCCGCAACGATTGATGGCTGTAACAAATTCAGGCTGTATATTCAGATCATCATGCCCCTGATCAAATCTTCGCTGGCGACAGCGGCAATCTTCTCCTTTTACTGGAGATGGGAAGACTTGCTCGGGCCGGTGCTGTATCTGAATTCGCCTGACAAGTACACCGTATCCATGGCGCTCAAAATGTTCCTCGATAGTGAATCTGCCTCCAACTGGGGTGCGATGTTCGCGATGTCGATTGTCAGTCTGGTCCCGGTTGTGGCCGTGTTCTTCATCTTCCAGAAGCAGATTGTGCAAGGCATGAGCACGAGTGGTTTGAAGGGGTAACGAAGCAAGCAGGCATTGGGTGGGTGAAGGCTCGCTTGAATTTGTAAGGTTGCCTGTTCTGCAACACATACATCGCAAGGGGGACACCAATTGCACGAAGTACAGGGTAACGAAGGATTACGCAGGAGAAATCATGCGGTGGACTTTGCGGACGAAGAAACGGATGAACAGAGTGTGACCTCCTGGAAGTTTAACTTTGGCCCAAGTTCAAATACAGAACCCAATTCGACCTCAGGAACGGGTAAAGTAGAGAAGGAAACGGGCAAAGGCGGAAGTTATGCGAGTCTGGAGAAAGCAGAAGGTTATAAGGTGGTTTCCTCCGCCACGATATATGATAAGCACAGAGGATACGGATTCGAGCCAAGTTCGTTGGTATATGAGAAGCAGCGATATGAGGAGCAGGAATCGGATTCTTCAAAAAGAGGTTATTCTTTGCAGGGGCAGGCAACAATGTCTGCCCGCTTGCGTTCGAGCTTTTGCATCCCGCTCAAGGCATCGTTTATCGTGGATGTACCTGACGGGACATATCAGGTGCTACTGATTGCCGGAGATCCGCTGGCGGATACAACCACACGTGTCAAAGCAGGGGAAGGCCGGCTGATGTTGCCCACGATTCGCACAGTGGCTGGGCAATTCGCAGAAATGCGGTTTGCCGTTGTTGTGCGAGGAGGCCGGCTGCGCCTGAGCTTTTCGGGGCCAGCCCCTCGTATCAATGTACTGGAGATTACGCTGGCCAATCAAACGATGACCGTTTTTCTCGCCGGCGATTCAACAGTAACAGATCAGCCAGAGAGCGGATACCCGTATTGCGGCTGGGGACAACTGCTGCCTGCACAGTTCAAACATGACGTGGCGGTGGATAACCATGCGCAGTCGGGCCGCAGCTCCCGCAGCTTTATTCACGAAGGGCGCCTAGATGCAATCAAGCAGCGAATAAAGCCCGATGACTTTCTGTTTATTCAGTTTGGACATAACGATGAGAAGCCTGACCCCGAACGGGGGACAGAGCCTTTCACCACCTATAAGCAGTATTTGAAAAAGTACATCGATGCCGCACGCGAGGCCAAAGCCCGCCCGGTGCTGATCACGCCTGTGCATCGCAGATACTTTGCGGATGATGGCACATTGACCGATACACATGGCGATTATATCACTGCCGTACGTGAACTTGCGGCAGATGAAGAGGTGCCGCTAATCGATCTGGCTGAACGCAGCCGCCTAATCTTTGAGCAGGCGGGTGAAGAAGGCACCAAAGATGATTTTATGTGGGTGCTTCCCGGCGAATATATCAACTTCCCAACCGGGATGGAAGATAATACACATTTTCAGGAGCGGGGCGCACGCCGCTTGGCAGAGCAGGTGGCCGAAGCCATCCGCGAGATGCGTTTACAGCCGCTACAGATGTATCTTAGATAAGAGCAAATGTAGCGGTATTTGTTTAGGGTTAGGATCTGATTTTTAAGTTGCTGAGATCAGATACCGTAGGATTTTAAGTCCTGTGCGTCTGAGAGTTAACTTGAAGCAGCAATTTCTAAAATATGGAACGCGAGTTGAGCGAAGCAACGAGCGCAAAAAGTGGCCCAGCGGAAGCGAAGGCCATGCTTTTTAAAAGCAGTAGAGGGTGAGCGAGGCAGCGAGGGGGGCGGAATCGGGAAAAGGGAGCGAAGCGCCCGCGTTTGGCACGGGATTTCCCCCTTAGAGGGGAATAGAAGAAATCCCGGACCAATGAGCGGCCCGAAGTCCGATCCGCCCACCGAGCGTCCGCCCGCGAACCACCGAAGGTTTTAATTTTCAGGGCGTATCGCCAAGCATAAGATAAAGGAGAGTGTCCCATGCAAGAGCACACAAGCATCCCTAAATCCACTCGTCACGGTCATACATATTGGGTTATTCCAGATGGGTACATCCCACCGGATAGCTCAGGCTCGCTGGAGAGTCACGAGAGCATCTGTGTGTTAAACACGGGAGGTGAAGATGCAACGCTGGACATCACGATTTATTTTGAAGACCGCGATCCGCTGGAGCATATTCAAGCTGAGGTCCCGGCCAGAAGAACCAAGCACATCCGTACTGCATCGCTGCGTTCTGGAGGGGAAGCTATTCCTTCTGGCGTACCGTATGCCATCACAGTATCAAGTAACGTACCAGTTATCATTCAGTACAGCCGCCTGGATACAACCCAGCCGGAACTGGCCTTAATGAGTGTAATGGCGTACCCTCTGGCATAAAATAAACGAAGTGAGCCAACAAAAAATAAATAGATATTGTACGGGCCTTAATCATCTTGCCACGCTAACAAGCACTGACCAACCAAAGAAAGACCTGTAATCTGCATCTGATCTGATGCTGGATTACAGGTCTTTGCTCGCTTATTCACTCACCGTATTTATACGTACTGGCATTCAAAATGTGTACTTGCACTTCAACTTTGCCGAGTTGGAAACGTGAGAGTGGGTTGGCTCGTTGCGCAACTTCTTCTTTCCACCAATCCAGATGGTGACGATACAGATGTTCCACAAGACCAAATGAATCCACTTTACGTGTTTTGGTTGTGGCAAACGTGTTACGGATATGGGCCTCAATCTGCTTGCTTGCTTCTTTCTCCATAACACGGGGAGAGCGGGGAGAGGCATGATCCTCAGTAATCGTACCTTTCACTGACGTGAACAGATCGAAGGTGATACCGCTAGCACTCTTTTTCGCGATTATACGCGTTTTGGGTTTGTGAAGAGTCAATGTAAGCTCAGGAGAGCTGCTCCCCTTCCCATAGACATACAATGGATATTGGTATACATGGTCGTAGTTCACATAACGCGTGCCGTCTGCTTCTGCTCCAGACACTTTCCCCTGACTTTTGCCATTGCTCACGACGTAAAATCCATCCATTCGAATCAGCGGAGGGGTCTCTTCACCGTTATGCCAGGTTTGATTTTTAGTGGAAACGGAAGGTAGCAGCACTACCGATGCAGGTTCTCTCAGAGAATCCAACAATTGATGCAGACGAATAGGCTCATACCCAGAATATTGCCTATACAGTCTCATGGGTTCAAATAACTCAATCGTTTGAGCCGACTGGTTCAGAATCGCGGAGGGAGAGAGCAGGGTGGACATGTCCTGATCCGTCGCATAGATCCATGGCGTGTATCTCAGTTGCCCGGAGTGAAGTAACGTGTTAAAAATATCCTCGAGTCGCCCTTCCAATGCATTTTGGGACAATACGATTGCTTTCACATGAGTCCACAACGTTTGCTGCTGTGACGTCTCGTACAGATTGTTGATTGCCATACTTAATGTTGTACCAGTGCCTTTTCCGATCCATATTTGACTGCCCTCTCTGGGCGTTGGTCCTTCTTGTTTAGCTATACTGGAAAAATCGATTAACTGGGCGTACGTCGTATATTGATTATCCGCATAATCGATGCCAATGGCTGTAATAAAGTTAATGCTCTGCACTTCCTTGGAATCCCAGCATCCTGTTAGCAGCATGACACAAACCGCAACGATGCTACTTACGCAAGCCCATCTCATTAAGGTTTGTCCTTATGACGCGTAGAGTCCTGCGTACGCAATACAGCGGGACGGTTGGTGCGTGTCATGGAAGGTGGCATGGATACGGCCTGTGTGAAATCTCCTGGAATGTACGGTGATACAGGGGAGAGGTAGGATACACCATAACACTCCAGAGATACGAGATGAACTAACAAGGCAAACAGGGCAACCATAAATCCGAATAACCCCAAGATCGAAGAAGCAATTAACATCCCGATACGGACTTGGGATGTGGCTCCCCCAAGAACTGTATTCACGAGAATGTAGCTGGAGATGACGGAGATGGCTACGGTCACAATAATGGTGGGAGATGTAATTCCGGCACGAATGGCTGCATCCCCTATGATTAAGCCACCGACTACGCTGACGGTTTGTCCCAATGCACGTGGTAGCCTACGCCCAGCTTCATTGAACAATTCAAACATAAAGATCATCAGAAACGCTTCGAGTGTAACCGGCATGGGCAACCCCATCCGCGTTCCTGCAATTGTTGCGAGCAGGGGCAGTGGAATCTGTTCCAGATTAAAGCTGGTCAGACCGATGTAGAAGGCCGGAAAAAAACAGGCAATGAGCAGTCCGGCAATTCGTAGTATCCGTTCAAAGGTCACGATGAAAAAGGGAGTGCTCTCGTCTTCAGGTGATTTCAACTGGTTGAATAGGGTAGTCGGTGCAATGACGGCTACAGGTGATCCATCCGTGAGGACAGCGAAACGCCCGTTGATTAAGGAGTCCGCGACATAGTCCGGACGTTCGGAATTATCCGTGAGCGGAAAGATGCTTCGCACGCCTCCCATGACCGCGCGTTCCATGATAGACGTGCCCATGATTCCGTCGACGTTAATCTGATTCAGATTGTCACGAGCAGTCTCTAGAATTTTGGGATTAATAATATCTTTGACATATAAGAGGCCAATGGTTGTCTGTGTGCGGTCCCCTTTTACTATTTTCTCATAACACATGGATGACGTTTTTAAACGTTTGCGAACTAAAGCGATGTTTGTGGATAGCTCTTCGGTGAATCCATCACGTGGTCCTTTTACGGACGTTTCGATGGCGGACTCTTCTGGTGTGCGTCCCGGAATACTGGCAATATCCAGACTACAAGCTTGCACACCATTTTCAAAAATAAGCAGGAGTTGTCCACTGAACAGGAGCATGTTTAAGTTTTGCAGATCAGAAATATTCTCTATGGGTTTCAGGGTTAGTCCAAGCTCTTTGGGTACAGCCTCTTCCATAATTAATGTATGTTTTTCTAACCGTGGAATGATGAACTGATTGATTTGTTTACTGTCCACCAGCCCGTCGCAATAGAGCAGAATGACAGAACGTCCGGTCTCGTCTTGAGCAGAAAACGTCTGGATGACCACATCCGCACAGGATTCGAAGCTGTTTCTCAGGGAGGCAAGCAGGGTCTCATAGGATGTCGTGTCAATCTGTTGTTTCTCCATGTTGTTGTTTCCTCCTCTGCTGGCGTGAATGGATGAAGGCAACAATCGTCGCCAGAACCGCAAATCCGCTCAGATACACGAGATTAAATGGGAATATGTAATGAACCAAAATCTGCGAGAAGGTGATGTCATCCAGAGGATACAGCATGGATAGAACAAAAAAAACAGCCAAAGACGCACAAGTGATCATCCTTCTGGAGTTGCTTTTAATATTCCAAATCTCTACCACAATATACATGGCCAGACTAATCCGGGTGAAGGAACCTGCGAGCCACTGGTAGATGGAAAAGAAATCGGTTTGCGCAATATATTTGCCCAAAGAGGCAATGCGCCATTCCTCAAAAGCAGGGTATCTCATTTTTGCGGCTTCGTAAGGATCGAATTCGACAATAGCACCAATGAGAGGACCTGCTGTTAAACCAATCATGATGAAGGCAAGCATTAGATACTGCCAAAGTTTTATACGTTTGGAGAGGTGAGGTTGAATGTACCAGAGAAAGAGTAGTTCAAACATGCCTGCGAGACTGTAAACCATGCCATGAAAGACAGGTGACCATCCATGCTCGAGCACAGGCAGAAGACGACTGTAATCTTTATACTGCGAATTGACAATGGCTACGTAGAAACCGAGTAGCACAACAAGTGGAAGGATCAGTCCGGCTGTGAAGGCAAGCGACCGCATCCCTTTATATGCGGCATATCCACATAAGGCCATAAGAGCAATTGTTGTGGCGATCACAGGCGTCTCGGTTAGATAGTTGGTTTTGGCCCAGGTCGTGGTGTCACGTAGCGTAAAGTAGATGACGCATAGAAAAAAGAGACTGTTTCCCACCCGCAGGATCAAGCCTATAGGCTTGCCGAGATAGGAAGACAGCCAATCATGTAGAGTCTGATGATGCAAGTAACGCGAAACGTAGGCCAGCATCAGCACAAAAATAACGAGCGGCCCAGCAGATAACAAAACGGAAATCCAAGCATCCCTTTTGGCCGCACTTAGAAGAGCGGGCATGATTAATACATGGCTGATCAGACCAACAGACAACATAATTAACATCAGGGCTTGCAAAAAAGAAGGCTGTGTACGTTTCATGCTGAGGAACTCCTTTTTCGGATAGACTGTCCTCAGCAGTGTTAACCTGTTTGGGAAGCTTCATACAGGAAAGAGTGATGCGTAGCTTACTTCATATGCTCTTCTTAAGTTGTGTTCTCTTAAATGTATAAGACTATTTCTGAGCCCTGCATGTGATCAAAGATCGAAATATCGGATGCCCATCGCTTCACGTACTTCAAGCATCGTTTCTTTTGCCGTTTTTCTTGCCTGACGTGTGCCTTCTATTAGAATTTCCTTGACTTGACTTTCCTGTTGTTCATAGTAATTACGCCGTTCTCGAAAAGGAGCAAGCAACTCGTTAATGGCCCCGGCAGCCAACTGCTTGCAATCCGTACAGCCTATCTTTCCCTGACTGCAGGCAGCATGGATGTCATTTGCATCGTTTTGCCGAAACAACTCGTGATACGCATACACAGGACAGATATCTGGGTGGCCTGGGTCGGAACGATGAATGCGTGCCGGATCGGTTTTGGCCTTAGTCAGTTTTATTTGGACATCATTCGGTGTTGCATTTAAGGAGATGGCATTACCCATGCTTTTGCTCATTTTTCCAACGCCGTCCAAACCTCCTAAACGTTCTCCCGTCAATATTCGAGGCTCCGGAAAAACAGGTGCATACAGCTCGTTAAACCGTCGAACCAGCTTTCGTGCAGTCTCCACATGAGGGATCTGATCTTCACCTGCCGGGATGAGCGTCGCTTTACAAAAGGCAATATCCGCAGCCTGGCTGACGGGATATCCCAAAAAACCATAATACAAATCGGTGTATCCCCGATCTCGTGCTTCCGTTTTTATCGTTGGATTGTGCCGAAGCGTGTTTACCGTGACAAACATGGAGAAAATAACCGTCAGTTCCGCAATTTCGGGAATCATAGATTGGATAAAAAGAGTAGTTTTGTTTGGGTCGATGCCAACGGCTAAATAGTCCAAAGTTACTTGATGCACACTGTTTGCAATCAATTTAGGCTGGTCAAAGTGAGTTGTCAGGGCCTGAACATCTGCGAGTAAAATATACGTCTTGTAGGTCTCCTGTAATTCCACCCGGCTGCGCAGGCTGCCGACGTAATGGCCGAGATGAAGCTGTCCAGTAGTTCGATCTCCGGTCAAAATCAGTTCTTGGTTTGTATTCATGGTTCATTCTCCTTTGAATTGGTTTTTGGTTGTTTATGTTGTTGATGTCGAGCTGTCGCCACCAGCCTTCTTCCACGACCATCACCTCCTTTCAGCCTGCGATTTCTGCCAATATCATGATCTGAAAATAAAAAAGCCTCGTCCTCCGTTCCAATTTCCTAAGGAAATAGAACAGAAGGACGAGGCAATGCTCGCGGTGCCACCTTCATTAGCCGCTGGTATGCGGCTCACTTACGGGATACGGATGCAGCAATGGAGTCATTGCAGTCATGTGCATAAAAAATCAGGCTAACCTGACTCAGATCGTCCATGATCTAGATCGATATCCTGTCCATGGGTAACGGCAGGACATGCCGCCTTGCCTACTGCAAGTTTTCCCCGCCCAAAACGGGTCAGAACTTGGTTCAACTCGGAACTCCGAAGCCCATTTCCGCATGTCCGACACACCGGCTCGCACCATCCGCCGGCTCTCTGGAGAATCGTGACATGCGTACTTCTCTTCATCATCGTTGATAACGTCCGTTTACAATTTTTCACATTGTATCATGCTTTTGAATGACTGACCAGCCCATGTTTGCGAACGCTTATGTTGGTGCCAAGTACACCGATAATGATCAGGACCGCACCGATGTAGTGATAACTCCGGACAGGCTCATGTAGAATCAGTGCACCACCCGCGATGGAGATGAGTGTAGACAGATTACTGAACACACTGACGCGTGAAGCCTCCAGATGAGTCAGGGCGTAGCTGGACAGCAGGGTGGATACCATGGTAGATAAGATAGCCAGATAAGCGAGTGCGCCCAAGTAGGATAGATCTCCAAGCGGCTGAACATAATCAGCTATCGAGCCTGTGAATGCATGACGTATTAGTGCAATCGCATTAAACACAACACATCCTACCATTAAGGTCACCCAGGTCAACTCTAGCGGTTTATATTGCCGAGTAAGAGGTCTTGCGAGTACCCCGTAACCTGCAAAACTGATGGCCGAAAGAACCAGTAGTACAATGCCTTGCATATTACTCATCGACATGCCACTGCCTTTCATGGCAAAAATAAAGATGACGCCAGCGACAGAAAGGAGCAGAGACATTTTTTGCATAATAGATGTACGTTCCTTCAGAAAGACCGAAGCTAAGACAAGGGTAAACACAGGCACCATCGCTTGAATGATTCCTGCCTCCGAAGAATTGGATGTCACCAATCCAAAGGCCTGAAAGGCAAAGAACAGGACCGGCGAGAGCAATCCGAGCGGTATGATTCGCCACAGGTCAGCCAGACGAAGATTGATCTTGATCCAGCCGAACATCACGGGAATGCTGACCACAATCAGGGACAGGGCAAATCGGTGTGCAAGCACATCCAGGGGATGGGCAATGGTGACGGTCATTTTCACAAATAAAAAAGATAACCCGATAATCGCGGCGTAAACAACAGCGGCGATATAAGCATAGGTTCGGTTGCGAGTAGTATTCATTCCTTTTCCCTCCAGTAATGCGATTTAGTTTTGGAACGTATGCGACGCTGCCTACTCAGGTCAAAACAAAGTTGAGTTAAGTAACTCAACGTAAATTCCGATGAACTATATAACTGATTACCTGTCAAACGATGGAACATATGAGCCTTATTAAATATACTTCTGCGTGCCGCGTGCTACAATAGAGAAAAAGGACAATTGTACCGGTACAAAAATAAAAGGGAGCAGATAGGATGAAAAAATATGAGGTGATTGCCCATGCTTTGCAAGAGTGGATACAGGAGCAGGTAGTACAGCAGGGAAGCCGCCACTGGGATGATAAAGGAATCAGACTGCCAGCGGTTCGGCGTGTGGCGGAGCAGTATCAATGCAGTGTGAGTACAGCGATTCGTGCGTATGAATGGTTGGAACAGCGCCATTTGGTGTACGCAGTGCCTCAATCCGGTTATTATGCTGTTCAGAACGGTTTAGGTGTACAGGATATGGACTGGCAGGATCCGCTGGATTTTGCGTCGGCTGCTCCTGATCCAAGAGTGTTTCCCTATGCAGATTTTCGGCATTGTGTGGAGCTGGCGATGAAACAGAAGCAGGATGAGCTTTTTTTGTATGGCACACAGCAAGGATTACCCTCACTGATTGAGCTTTTACAGAAACAGTTTGCGGATTATCAGGTATTTGCGCGAGCAGAACAGTTTTTCATCACATCGGGTGTACAACAGGCGCTAGCGGCACTTGCCTTAATGCCTTTTCCCGGTGGAAAAACCAAAGTCATGGTTGAGCTACCTACATACCACAATATGCCTACTCTACTGGAGAGCCTGAATGTACCCATTGCAGGTGTACGAAGAACGCTGGGGGAAGGATTGGACTGGGACTCTCTTGAACGTCAGTTCGCGGAGGGAGATATCAAATTTTGCTATGTTATTCCACGCTTCCACAATCCCATCGGGACCTCCATGAAGGCGGCGGAAAAGAAGAGACTTCTTCGGCTTGCCGAGCGATATGATGTTTATCTGGTCGAAGATGACTATTTGGCCGATTTGGAGGACAGTGCCAGACAAGATCCTTTGTGGGCTTATGATACGCATGACCGGGTTATTTATCTGAAAAGTTATTCCAAGATTCTGTTCCCCGGGCTTCGTATGGGTGTGGCCATATTGCCTGTGGCTTTAATTACCTCTTTCGGTTCAATGAAAAGAATGCTGGATATCGACACCTCACTGCTGTCTCAAGCTGCGCTGGAAGTGTATATTCATAGCGGAATGTTTGCCCACCATCGCAAAATCATTCGTAGCCGCTATGCCGCGCGAATGGAAGTTGTGCATGAACAGTTGGAGGCTTATTCTGATTTTGAACCATTTCGCGCTGCACCACGAACCGGTGGGGAACATACGGCTCTTCCTTTGCCAGGGGATTTGTCTATCCGAGCCTTACTATCTGGTTTACAAAATCGCGGAATTATAGCGGATACAACAGAACGATATTATCCCGAAGGGACGTACCGTACCGATATCGATATGATGTTGCGACTGAACATCTCTAATGTTCCGAAACAGCGCATTGCAGAGGGGATGCAGATCGTTCGGGAGGAGATATTGAAGTTGCAGCTCAGATCGACAACGTGAAGATAGACCATCCTTTAATGGGCTGGTCTATCTTGAATTTTAAATTATGTTGCGAGAGGTGAGTATTTAGGTGAGAGTTATCATCGCACCTGAGATAAAGTTATCTCCAAAACATAATTAGGATGATATAGCAAGGCGAAGTTTTGCCTGATTGAATGGGATTGCGGCCTTGCATTATCTCGTATTAAAGGCAGGAAAATTCTAACGATCCTGAGAAGCCTTATTTGGTCTGTTTTGATCCAATCCATATTCTAACGATCACCAGCGACGCTATTTCGTCCAAAATGGCCCTTTGAGGGGGAAATTGGGCTCCATTTTGCAAAATAACGTCTCCTGTGATCGTTAGATTTCAAAACTGATCAAAAAGTGGGAAATAAGCCCTCCTGTGATCGTTAGAATCTCGGCAGTATTGGGGGGCATGATATGATGAAAAGTATGCTCATCAGGTTGAATAGCGAGAGTGTTGACCAATTAGCAATTCAACGTGCGAGTCAAAGTGAGAGTGTTAGCCGACTGCGACCCCAAGTGCGAGTTAAAGCGGTTATGTTTGGTTGATCAGTGGCGAGATGTGTATCCAGATTGACACCTTTTCCAGTTGCCAGCATAAAAAAGCCCAGCCCAAAGGGCTAGGCTTCGTTTCTTTGTCGCTATTCTTTTCGCCATTTCTTAGTCCTACCGATACTCTATCCGCTAATCGAAGGCTCAGCATTAATGCCATGAACTACCCAGTATTATACGCATACGCTGTACTCAAACCTACAGTACTACACCATGTACTTTTACGCTTCCCAATGTACTACTCCATCACTCTGCGCTTTACCCAATGTACTATTTCCAGAGTTCAACGCTTACTCTGTAGGCTGCCTGATGGCTCCAGCTCTTACTCCAGTGCCATCGTTTTAAAGGAAGCTTCTGCTGCTTCCAGCGTAGCAGCAATGTCTTCATCCGTATGAGCGGTGGTCAGGAACCAGGCTTCATATTTGGATGGAGCGAGATTAATGCCGCGATTCAGCATGTGGCGGAAGAAGGACGCGAAGCGTTCGCCGTCCGTGTCTTGTGCGTGGTCGTAGTTCGTCACCGGATGATTGCAGAAATGCGTAGAGAATGCACCACGAATCCGGTTGATCGTCAGATCAATGCCATGACGGTCCGCGGAAGCCTGCAAGCCAGCGGTCAGATCGATAGCTAGACGTTCCATTTCTTCATATACACCAGCACTTTGCAGGACTTCAAGACAAGCGATGCCCGCCGAGATGGAAGCTGGATTGCCCGCCATTGTTCCGGCCTGATACGCAGGTCCGAGTGGAGCAACCTGCTCCATGACATGTTTACGTCCGCCGTAGGCACCGATCGGCAAGCCGCCACCAATGATTTTTCCAAGTGCGGTGAGGTCTGGCTCGATCTCTGCGTGATTGCTTAATCCGGTGTACGTCTGTGTGGAACCGTAATGGAAGCGGAAGGCGGTAATAACCTCGTCATAAATGACGAGTGAACCGTTCGCGCGTGTCATCGCACAGAGGCCTTCCAGGAATCCTGGCTCTGGCATAACCATACCGAAGTTACCAACAATCGGCTCCACCATAACCGCCGCTACATCGTCGCCCCAACGTTCGAGCGCTTCCTTCAGACCTTTCAGGTCGTTATATGGAACGGTAATGACTTCATGAGCAATGCTGGTCGGGATACCTGCACTGTCGGGAATGCCAAGCGTAGACGGGCCTGAGCCCGCAGCAACCAGCACGAGGTCGGAGTGTCCGTGATAACATCCGGCAAATTTTACGATTTTATTCCGTTTCGTATACGCGCGTGCGACCCGAATCGTTGTCATCACGGCTTCCGTACCGGAGTTTACAAAGCGAACCTTGTCCATGGACGGGATCGCTTCTTTGAGCATTTTCGCAAGCTTGATCTCAAGCTCCGTCGGCGTACCGTACAGAACACCATTCGCAGCAGCTTCCGTAATGGCTTTCGTAATATGAGGGTGGGCATGTCCAGTTACAATTGGACCGTATGCCGCGAGATAATCGATATACTTATTGTCGTCAACATCCCAGAAGTGAGCACCTTGCGCTTTTTTCATAAAAACGGGTGCCCCGCCGCCCACCGCTTTGAATGAGCGAGAAGGGCTGTTTACGCCGCCTACAATATGCTCCAGGGCTTCTGTATATAACAACTCCGAGTTCGTACGTGTATTCATGAGATAACTTCCTTTCGTCATTCCATTAGTTTAAACCGGCAAAACAATGACATGCTATGATTATTTTCGCATACTTTGACGTACAGGCATAGCGAAAGGGCAGCATGTCGGCTGCCCTTCTGAGAATGAATCGCATCATAGCTATGGTATACACGGTATATTTCATAGTCACAGGCTGTGAGTACTACTATTGAGTAACCGTGTAGGGTGACTTTTACTGTTGCGCGAATTGATGTTTTAGCCATCCAGCGATTTACCAAGTTAGCTCAAACCTAGATCTCGGTCTAAAAGCACAAATACGGCTGTAGATCGGCTCAATTACTCTGCCGGTTGCTGTGTGTTTTTACTATCACCGCTAGCCGTTTTGTCTTCCTTGGCTTTTTGGTCTTCTGTCTGAGCCGGTGGATGAATGATGTCCTGAACATGTTGTTTCAGTTTTTCTTCACTGGTTACGGACAAAACTTGTGCACCACCTGGTGTGCGTTCCTCTTTCAACAGGTTCATTGGTGGAACCTGCTCACTGCCATTCATACTGCTTTGGTAACCAAGTCCCCCCAGTTTCCACATGTCGGAAAGGGTAAGATTGGTATCCACAAATGGGCTGACTTCTTCCAGGATGGAAGGCAGTTTGGCAATGGTTGTCGTGGATTGCATTTTTGCGGTCACGGCTTTGAGCAACTCCCGCTGACGTTCCGAACGGGCGAAGTCAGACATGGCGTCATGACGGAAACGAACATACATCAAGGCTGTTTTGCCGTCGAGATGCTGGTAGCCTTTTTTCAGATCAATATCATACTCATTGTTGTCGGCTTTACTTGTATAATGCATGTCCTTCTCTACATCAAAGTCCACACCGCCAACCGCATCGACCAGTTTGATGAATCCTTGGAAATCGGTATACACATAATATTGAACAGGGATACCGAGCAAGTCACTTGCGGCTTCCATGGCTACGTTCGGACCGTGGGTAATCGCTGTGTTAATGCGATCTTTACCATATCCGTCGATATTAATGTAAGTGTCACGCAGAATGGAGAAGAGATTGATTTTTTTGGTCAGCGGGTCAAGGGATACCACCATCATGCTGTCGGAACGGGGGACTTCACCTTTCTTCAGACCACGGGCATCAACACCCATAACCAATATGTTCACGGTTTCGGTACCTTCCCATTTGGGAGGGTCAGGTGTGTTTACTTTCTCTACGTTCTCAATATTGGCAAATGGCGAATCCTCGCCTTTCTTCTGCAATCCATCCAACTGATTAAGAATAGAACCAAAATAGTAGGCCGTTGCCCCTCCAACAATTAACACGAAGGCGGCAAGAGAGATCCATAGGGTCCTCTTCGTCTTTCTGGTCATGCTAGCGCTCCTTTGTATTTGAGATAAAAAATAAACGATTTCAGTACATGTAAAGTTGCGTTAAATTTGCGTATAAGTCGAAGCTTTCCGTTCGCTTCCCCTCCGAACCTCAAGGCAGAGGAGGCCACTTCGGACTATTTTTAAAGCTTGCTGAATTTTGACTGTTACTATTATAATTTCTTTTTGGGCTACAAGCAATTTCAACAAAATCCAAGTGAGGTATAAACATGCTGGCGATTGATGTCAAAGATTTGCGAAAGTCGTTTAACGTCCAGAAAAGCCGCGGTGGGCTGAAGGGCGCGTTTCAAGATCTGTTCAAACGTCAATACCAGGAAGTATTGGCTGTGAATGATATTTCATTTCAGATACCGCAAGGCGAAATATGCGGATATATTGGAGAGAACGGTGCCGGCAAATCAACAACGATCAAGATGTTGACCGGCATTTTGGTGCCTACATCCGGGCATATATCGGTAGGTGGGTATGTTCCGTATCAGGAACGGGAGAAGTTTGTCAAAAATATTGGTGTGGTGTTTGGACAACGTAGTCAGCTATGGTGGGACATCGGTGTGATTGAATCCTTTCATCTGCTACGCAAAGTATACCGAGTAGGGGAGCAGGACTTCCGTAAACGGCTGGACGAGCTGGTTGAACGTCTGCAATTACAGGAACTGTTAAGTCGTCCGGTGCGCAAGCTTAGTCTTGGTCAGCGGATGCGTTGTGAACTGGTGGCGGCCTTACTGCACAATCCAGGCATTGTGTTTCTGGATGAGCCGACCATTGGTTTGGATATTGTGGTGAAGTCAGAGATCCGCGAATTTCTAAAAGACATGAACCAGCAGCATGGCACAACCATATTGCTTACAACTCATGACTTACAAGACATCGAAGCTTTATGTTCACGTGTCATCATGCTGGATGCAGGAAGCATCATCTACGATGGTGGCTTGGATCACCTCAAGTCTCAGTGGGGCACGGAGCGGGAGGTGCGCTTTAAATTTGGCACAGGACATAATCTGGCACAGATGAATGAATGGACGGCGGCGATGCCTGTGCGGTGGACCGTGGAGAACGAATTGTCGGCCTCCGTGTGGATTCCGCTGGAACTGAACGTTTCGGATGTACTGGCACGTGTGGTAGGTCAGGCAGATATTACGGATATTCAGATCATTGAGACCAACACGGATGAGATTGTGCGTAGTATCTACCAGTCCGGTTCGGCTGAGCGCCCGGAGATTGTGTCGGCAGATAAAGAAGCGGTAGGTGCTACCTAAGATGAACAGTGCATTTATCGATTTCATGCGTATTCGTTTTCTGACGATGCTCGCGTATCGAGTGAATTATTATTCCGGCATTTTGATATATACGCTGAATATTGGCGTGTATTACTTTACGTGGCAAGCTATTTATGGAAGCAGCGGAGAGATTGGCGGATTTACGGCAGCACAGATGACAACCTATGTTGCCGTCTCTTGGATGGCGCGTGCTTTTTATTTTAACAATCTGGATCGGGAGATCGCTGCTGATATTCGGGATGGCTCCATTGCGATTCAGTTTATCCGGCCAATTAACTATGTGATGGTCAAAATGATGCAGGGGCTTGGCGAAGGTATCTTCCGTTTCTTGCTGCTCATGATTCCGGGCATGATCATTGCCATCCTGCTGTTCCCGGTGGAACTTCCAACGGCGCCCTCGGCATGGATCGGTTTTCTCGTTATGTTGTTCTTCAGTTTCATCATTAATTCCCAGATAAATGTCATTACGGGACTGGCCGCATTTTTTGTGGAAAATAACGAAGGTATGATGCGCATGAAACGTGTGGTCGTCGATCTTTTTTCGGGCCTGATCATTCCAATCAGTTTGTACCCGGACTGGTTGTCCACGATCATGAAGGTATTGCCGTTTCAGGCAATCACGTATCTGCCCGGCTCGGTCTTCACTGGCAGAGTGGAAGGCACAGGCATCTGGAATGTACTCGGGATTCAGGTGCTCTGGTTTGTCCTGCTGCTCATACCTATGGTGCTGATCTGGCGGCAGGCGCGCAAGCGTCTGTTCGTGCAAGGGGGATAAGCGAATGTACTATATGGGTCTAATCTGGGAATATCTGAAAAATTACATGAAGACACGTCTGACGTACCGCGCCGACTTCTGGGTAGAGATTATCTCGGATCTGCTGTTTCAGGCGACCAATCTGATCTTTATCTTTGTCGTTTTCCGGCATACCGATAACCTTGGCGGTTGGAGTGAGGCGGAAGTATTATTTGTTTACGGATACTTTATGGTGCCATACGGCATCTTTAGCTGTTTCATCAACCTGTGGGGGTTCAGCGAGCGTTACATTGTCAAAGGTGAGATGGATCGCATTCTGACAAGACCGGCACACAACCTGTTTCAGATTCTGCTGGAAAATGTAGACCCGCCCTCTCTCGTAGGTTCGTTCATCGGGTTAATCATTATGACCATCAGTGGAGCAGAGATGGGGCTCGTACTGGAATGGTGGCACATCCCTGCATTGATTATACTGGCACTAAGTTCGGTGCTAATCTACGCGGGTATCTATACCACTTTGACGTCACTATCCTTTTACTCCGATGCACCGACAGGAATTTTGCCGCTGATGTACAATATTCAAGGATATGGACGTTACCCGGTAACGATCTACAACAGAGCCATTCAGGTGCTGCTCACCTGGATTATCCCGTTTGCCTTTGTTGGCATCTATCCGGCAGCACTGTTCCTTGAGCGAGCAGAGATGCATCGTATGGCTTTGCTCACTCCGGTCATGGGGCTGGTCTTTGCAACGATTGGCCTTACCCTGTGGAACTTCGGCGTGAAGCGCTATCGGGGAGCGGGGTCATGACCTGCTAAGAGATTATTTCATCACGTAACGTAAATTCCAGAGTTCTCAGAGAGTGAGCTGAAGGATTACTTCACGCAAATCTGAAGGATCATATAACTTGAATTCCAAGGAGGACATGAAAATGACTTTAACAGAAGGTGTACAAGTTCCCGATTTTGAACTGCCATCGAGCACGGGTGAGTCTGTGAAGCTGTCTGATTTTCGTGGCAAGCGAGTTCTGATTTATTTCTATCCGAAAGATATGACCTCGTCTTGCACCCAGCAAGCCTGTGATTTTCGGGATCGACATGAGGAGTTTCAGGGGCTGAATACGGTCATTCTGGGCATCAGCACTGATCCGATGAAGCAACATGACAAGTTTATTGCCAAATACGGATTGCCTTTCATCCTGTTATCGGATGAGGAGCACACGGTTGCCGAGCAGTTTGGCGCATGGCAGCTGAAGAAGATGTACGGCAAGGAGTACATGGGTATTGTGCGCTCCACTTTCCTGCTGGATGAAGAGGGCAAGCTGATCAAACAATGGACGAAGGTACGTGTGAAGGGACATATCGAAGAGGCATTGGAGACGGTAAAAGGGCTGTAATTCATCGGTTCCGATCCTATGAAAATAAAACGAGCCATGCATACGGCTTGCATGGTTAAAAATAAACAGGCTGCATCCATGGACACCTTTCCATTGAGATGTAGCCTGTTTATTTTTGCGAAACAGCATTTGCGTTATTGCGTTGTTTGAATCGGCCTTTAATAAGGTGAATCAGTAGTAGGAAAGCTGGAATGACAATACTGACCGTAAAATCCCAATCGAACCAGGCGTACATGATGCCGAGGGTGTAGAAGAGGACATCAGGCGAAATGACAATAGCCATACCGAATAATAAGAGCATCGTTGGCAAAATTAACGGCTGGTAAGATTTGAGACGACACAGTTGTGCAAGTCCAAGAATGAATCCAAACGTGTATAGCGAAGTTTTAAAGTAGGTAGACACGAGCCAAGCTGTTGAAGAGATGGCTTCAATTCGTTGTACGAAGCCGCCAATGTTAATCTTTTGCGCAAGAATATACGATACATAAATATTATGCTCTGTCAGTTCAGCTCCAAGTACAAGTAGCGAGGTAAGGAGAATGAGGGTTAGCATGATTCCTGCAAGTAATGCGGCTAATAACAGGTCTCGCCGCTTATGCACGCCGTGAGTAATATAGGGATAAATCATGGTGATGATAATGAGTTCTCCATATGAAGCTGTAGCCCCTCGAACGCTCCCGCTTATAAATGAAAACAGGGGAGTATCCAAGAAAGGCTGGATGTTCGAAACTTCCATTTTGGGAAGCAAACAAAGCATTAGGATCATCAAGCTGATCATAACGAAGGGGGCCAGAATCTCTGCCATTTTACCGAACGTGCCCAATCCTTTCAGTGCGGACCAACCTAGGGCTATAACAAAAAGAAGAATGATAGCCCGAATGGGGGTATGGAGATAAACCTGAGTTGTCATAAAGTCTCCAACTTCACGGATACATATAGCTGAACCCATCAGAAAATAAAACAGATATGCGGCAGCCAAAATTGCACCTATCCATTTACCAAGTGCTTTGGAACAGATCTCGATGAGTGTAAGTCCGGGGTAAGCTTGATGCAGCTTATAGGAAAGCCATAAGATCGACATGCCGATACCTTGGGAGACGATCGAGCAAATCCAGGCATCCTGTCTTCCAGAGTAAGTAAGTAATGTCGGGTAGATTAGCATCATATCTCCAATCATGCCCATAAAGGCAAGGACTGCAAATTGCCGCACGGTAAGTCTCTCTTTGATGAGCATGATCTGTACCCTCCTTTGATTATCTTTAAGTTCTGCCTTTATTAAATGATAATTTGGACTTGATTTGATGAATGATTAACAGCAGGACAGGTAATATCAGACTCACCGTTAAATCCCACTCCAGCCAATAGGGAATGACCGTTGTGTTAAAAAAAACGATATTGGGTGTCACAAGGTTAGATAGCGCATATACAATCAGTACGCACGGCAGAATGAGAAAATGGTAGCTCTTGAGGCGAAAAAGTTCAGCGATACCAAGAACAAAGGCATACAGATAAACGGTGGATTTAAAATAGGTGGATATCAGCCAGGACGAAGCCATGAGCACTTCAATTCGTTGAAAGAAGTTGGCTATATTGATTTTTTGGGATAATACAAATGAACCAAAGATCGTGTGCTGTGTAAGAAAAAGTCCCATAACCAGCATGGAGATTGTCACCAGAATAGCCATGAGCAGATTGCCAAATCCGGCAGATATCATAAGATCACGAGTACGATGGGCTTGTTGATTTGCATAGGGGAGGATCATCAGAATGGGAAGGGCCTCACCAACCGGATAGATAAAACCGATCACAATCCCATGCGTAAACTGACTGAAGGTGGTGTCCGTAAAGGGTACAAGCTGGTTTAATTGTACCTCGGGCAACAAAAAGACCACTAAAACAAACATAAAAATAGTAATGATGGGCACAAGAATTTCACTGCTTCGCCCAATGCTTTCTAGTCCGTTATACAGTGCCCAACCTATGGGAATGAGAAAAATCAGAAGTACAGCCCGAATGGGGGTATACAAAAAAATCTGACTGGTCATGAAATCACCAACGACCCGTGATTGTGCTGCAGAGCTAAAAATAAAATACATCAGGTAGAACAGGGCTAACACCGTACCTGGCCAAAATCCAAGGATTTTGCGAAAAACTCCAATTAAATTTTCATTGGGATACGTGTCTGCCAGTTTGACGAAAAGATACATCAGCCCCATGCCAAGAGGAACACCGATTAAGGCATAAAGCCAAGCATTTTGCCCCGAAAAGGTTGCGATAACAGAAGGGTAGATCATCATCATGTCACCGGCAATAATCAAAATGGTCAAGATACATAATTGTCTGATGCCAAGCCGACCTTGCTCCAGCATGTTGTCAACTCCTCTTAGGCTAGCTCCCCGTAATATAAGCCAGTAATTGATTCACGGGTTTATAAATCCAGATGATAATGTAGAGCGGGCTTGGAAACTCCCACAAATTCACCGCGATGACACCAAAAACAATACCTGTTAGCAGTAAACAGGAATAGACGGTGAGCTCTCTCCATTCCTTCTTCTTCCATAATTTGGGTAGATTGATTACTCCCATCAGGCACCCGACAACGACAACTGCAATCGATAGCAGCAAGCGTGCTCACTCCTTGGCTTTTTTATTAAATGAATTGTCCAATGTGCCGATACGACGGATCTGAACATTAGCTTCATAGGTGACGTCTAAGTTTTGAAAGTACTTGTCCCAGTCCTTTTCTTCCCTTTTATAGATTTTCGGGTACTTATGATAGATGTCTTGTCCAAAACCGAAGATATCCACTTTATATTTGCTGCGCACGAGACTTACCGTACCTTTCATCAGTTCAACGATCCGATCTTGCGCCAGTTCTTCCAATTGTTTGATGGCTTCCATGGAACCGATCTCCATATCACAATCTACGGAACCAATAACGGAGACGGTGTTGACTTTCAGACTGATTTGGGGTTCACCCCGCACCATTTTGACTTTGTGATCCGTGGAGGTACGCAACGTTTTTAGCGTGACATAACCCCCTCTTGGACATTGGGTAGGACCAATCGTTGATTTCACGTTGTCACGAATATAGTTGTAGCCTTTGGAGTCATCCTGATTCAGCCAACCGATCAGTTTGTCTTTTTGAAACACGCTGAGACCAGCAAATTGAAGAGTAGCCGGGGGTTCGATACTCTGGACATTTTTGGTCTCACCACTTTTATCTTGATCTCCAACAAGCTCAATACCAGTAATAACAGGGGACATACTGGGTGTGAGAATATACTGCATCAGCTTGTCACTGGTCACGGTTGTGGTTGGAGCCCAGCTTTTAGCAGAAATATCGAGTGCATTGAACAGCTTTTCTGACGGAAGATTTTCTAGTGGTGTGAGTACGTTCAAAATGTTAGAGGCCGTTGTTTTACGAGCTATCATTACATAATAATCCGGACGCACGTCAGGCTCTCTCAAAAGAGCTTCGATCACATCATATATACCGTTTTTACGTGCAAATTCTTCTCCGAAAACCAATACCCGGATATGAGCCATAAAAATGGCACGAGGGCTTGTATGGGTAAGCTTCTGAATAGCCTCCAGCAGTGTACGAGCGCTGGCTTGATATTGGGTAACGGGTGTTCCATTGCCGCCTTGACCTTTGGCGACTTCACGAGGCACAACAACCTGTGCACTAACCCTGATCTGGTCACCGTCTCGATCTACACCCAGACCCAGCATAATCCCGAGCTGATTCAGCTCCTGGCGATCCCAACACCCGCTTAGTAACGGCAGTATAACGATGAGGGATAGCATGATACGTAAACATTTCATCATAACCTTTTCTCCTACCTTCACTAACGCTTGTTTTTTTTACGTTTCTGCCTCGTTACGTTTGAAGTGCCGTTGGATAATGGGCGAGTTCTCATATGCGACCAGGGAACACGGAACAGCGTATCTTTCAGATCATTCTGAATGAAGGGCGCAAAAGGAGACATGTAAGAGATCCCAAAAGAGCGCAAGCTGCAAAGGTGAGTCAGCGTAATGAGCAGCAGAATCAGAATGCCATAGAAACCAAACGCTGCCGCTGCCATCATCAGAATAAAACGCAAAATACGAACCGAAATAGATAATCCGTTCTCCGGAATGACATAGCTGGAAATGGCCGTGATGGAGACGATGATAACCATCGCTGCTGAGACAACCCCTGCTTCAACCGCAGCCTGCCCGATAACAAGTGTGCCTACGATGGATACGGCCTGTCCGACCGTTCTCGGAATTCGAATCCCCGCTTCTCGTAATATTTCATAAGTCAATTCCATCAGAACGGCTTCAATGAAGGCTGGAAAAGGCACACCTTCACGCTGTGCAGCCAAGCTGATCAACAAGGTGGTTGGTAGCATCTCCTGATGAAATGTCGAAATAGCGATATAAAAGGATGGAGCCAGCATGGCGATCAAAAACGATAAATATCGCAACAAGCGAACAAGGGAACTGATATCAGAACGTTGGTAATAATCTTCAGGTGATTGGAAAAAGTGCATGAATAATGCGGGCACAAGCAGTACAAACGGTGTACCGTCTATAATGATGGCAACACGTCCTTCGAGCAGTGCTGCAGAAACCGTATCTGGACGTTCGCTATTGTAAACTGTCGGAAAGATTGTCGTGGTCTTGTCCTGAATCAGTTCTTCGATGTACCCGCTCTCCAGAATACTATCGATATCAATCTCACCCAGCCGTCTGCGAAGCTCATTAACGACATCTTCGTTTACGGTTTGCTCCAGATATACGATAGCCACTCGGGTTTTGGTGACACGTCCAATCTCCCTCTCCTCAATCCAAAGCTGCGGATCACGAATTCGCTTGCGAATCAGTGCGGTATTCGTACGCAAGTTTTCCGTAAAACCTTCCATTGGACCTCGCACAACGGTCTGGGAGACGGGTTCACCTACAGGACGGTCTTCCCAACCGGCAGCGCCGATTTTGAGTCCCCGAGTAGATCCATCCAGCAGCAGAATGGCTTCGCCAGCCAGCATCGATTTCAACGCAGCATCCATATCATCGATGAACAGTACTTCACTAGCGGTGAGCACATCATTCTGAAGATAGCTTAGGTGCTCATCATCCGCTGAGAAATCGGGCAAGTTTCGCACTTGCATCAAGGGGTGAAGGACGGCCTGGTTTACCACTTGATTATCGACGAGTCCATCAATGTATAGCAGCATGGAAGGCCATTTGTGCAAACTTTGCAATGGACGAATCATCAAGTCGTTACTATTTCCCATGATCTTTTTGCAATAGGCAATATTTTCAGCCAGATTTGGATGAATAGGATGCGTTTCATGTGTGATCTGTGTCTGCGTATCTGTAGCCATCCCGTTTCCCTCCCTCACACATCCTTTATTTGCAAGTAGTATGACCGGGAGTGTTTTAGATTATGAAAAAAATATGAATGAAAGGATATTCGGTCTTCATATCCCAGGAAAAGCAAACAAAAAGAAGCCGCATATGACGGCTTCTGTATTTTTAAAGGTTATATGGACTCATCATTAGTCCGCATTTTGTTTTTGACGCTGACGCACAGGTGTGCGCTTGCGACGGGAACGAGTGAACAAGGCTTTACGGTAGCGATAGACGATGCCAGCGATCACAAGCAATGCAACTAGTGCAAGAATGTATGCCGTATATTGATGGGCAAGTTTAAATACTGCGCTCCATCCAGGACCGAACACCTTACCGATCCCAAGGAACAATACTACCCAGAACAAAGCACCAGAATAAGCATATAGAGCAAACTTGCGAAACGGAATCGCAGCAATACCGGAGAAATACCCTGTGAAATGGCGAACTCCTGGAATGAAGTATCCGATAAATATAAGGCCATTGCCATATTTGGCAAACCATTTTTGCGTCTTATCCAGCTTGTCCGGTTTGAGTAAAAACCACTTTCCGTATTTCGTAATAAAAGGTAGCCCGGCTTTGGCCCCAATAAAATAAGTAATGGTCATGCCAATCGTTGTTCCAAGAAACGCCAGAATGATGAGCGTACCGAAATCAAGCTGTCCTCTGTAGGACAAGTAACCCGCATAAGCCATCGTCGTTTCGCCTGGGAAGGGAAGTGCAATAAACTCCAGCAGCAAGCCAAAGAACAATACACTATATCCGTAAGACCCGAATAACTCCTGGACCTTCTGAAGTAATTCCAATAGGTTCACACTCCTGGTGATTTCATATGAATCAGGCTTTAAGGCAGCGGTATGCCCGTTCATATTCATTATTTTTCTAATGCTACCGAATTGCTGCTCAAGAATCAATGACTCCATATTATAGCCAACCATAAATGTTGCAAAATAATAGGTGAAATGACGTCTTTTTTGTGATCTGCCTCCATATAATTCTAACAAATCTGCTGAAGTCTATCAGCAAATTCAATAGAGTGCTGGAGGTCGATTTACAAATGACGCAGGGATCACACGAAATGATGCAACGAAATGGGCAGCTTGCGGCGCAGCAAACTTTATCTCATTCCTGTGGGAGAATACGGTTTTGGCAACGTCTGTCGATATGGTTTTTGCTTACTGTGCTACTGCTTACAGGTGTGCTTGGAGCAGGTGCTCCGTCTGCTGAAGCAGCAGTGCAAAGCAAAAAAACAGACAAAGTTGTCTACTTGAGCTTTGACGATGGGCCAGGCAAACATACGCCCGAAGTATTGGATATTTTACGTGATGCGAAGGTTCCGGCTACTTTTTTTGTGCTGGGAGAACATGCGGAACGTATGCCAGGCTTGATCAAACGAATTGCTAGTGAAGGACATGCCATCGGCAATCATACATATAACCATGATTATAAAGAGTTATACCGGGATTTTGAAACATTCTGGCAGCAGATTAAACGCACGGAAGAGATCATTCATAACATTGTAGGCATTCGTCCTGCGCTTGTCAGAGCGCCTGGTGGAACGTACGGACATTTTGACCATACTTATTTTGACTTGTTAAAAAAGGCAGGATACGTCGTCATGGACTGGAACGTAGATAGCGGTGACTCCAAACGAAGAAATGTGCCCGCGAGCGAAATTGTCGCCCATGCAACTGATGTGCCTGCCGGAAAGTCTTCTGCCATCGTGCTGATGCATGATGGAGGTGCACATGCGGAGACAGTCAAAGCACTGCCTGATATCATTCGGTACTATAAACAAGAAGGGTACCGGTTTGAAGTGATGCAGGCAACAGACAAACCGGTGCAATTCCAGGTCAAACCTGCGTTGAAATATAAAAATCGTCAGTCCCCGGCCTCGAGCTGGGTTGCTAAACATGTGAACCAAAACGCGGAGCAATGGGTTGCGGCCAAACCGCTCAAAATTGAGCTAGGATATATGACACTTGAGCTCAACCCGGACGAATATCGGTTCAAAGACCAGACATTGCTCGTTCCACTACGTAGTTATATGAACAAGTTAGGAGGCAGCATAAGCTGGGATCAATCCTCGGGAACGGCAACCACCTGGTGGAAGGATCGGATTGTTCAGATCAACCCGGCCACAGGTGCATTAACGTCCAAACGATTACATGATCAGGAGGGGAGAACGGTGCAAGCGACTGTAGAGAGCCGAGAGGGAACAATTTGGGTGTCTGTGGGCGATTTGATGCAGCAACTCGGAGCGAAAAAATATACGGTTCAATCCAAAGAAAGTGAGTGGGTACTTACCGTAGAACCGCCTTGGACGTCTATGGAGCATAGACATTTTTATAGCATGATTTGAAAGAAACGGCGGATCATCTGACTATTCTCTCTACTTCCGGGCAACAATGAATCATAGATTACGATAATCAGGATTCATAGGTAAGGAAGGAGAGTGTAGTCCAATGACCAGCGTGAGAATAGAGCATGATCATGCTACCGAACTGCTCAAAAGACTTAGCCATCGAATTGCCGATGTGATCATCGGCAAAAAACAGGAAATTCAATATATTATTGCTGCAATGCTCAGTGAAGGACATATTCTGCTGGAGGATGTACCGGGTACGGGGAAGACGATGCTGATCCGCACGGTAGCTTGCTCGTTAAGTTGTACGATGGGACGCATTCAATGTACACCGGATGTGATGCCGGCCGATGTGACTGGTGTATCGATTTATCACACGGATACAGGGGAGTTCAGATTCAGACCGGGGCCGCTGATGAACCATATCGTGCTTGCGGACGAAATTAACCGGGCTTCTCCCCGGACACAGTCCTCGTTATTAGAAGCGATGGAGGAACGCAGTGTGACTGTGGATGGAACAACCCACAAGTTGCCCAAACCGTTTCTGCTGCTTGCAACGCAGAACCCTTTGCAATTTGAAGGAACCTATCGTTTGCCGGAAGCACAGTTGGATCGCTTTATGATGCGTATTACGCTCGGGTATCCTGAGCCGGAACAGGAAGTAGAATTGCTTTCCCGGGAACGTAGCAAGGATATGCTGGAGGATATGCGTCCTATCATTCTGGCTGAGGAAGTTGTCGCCATGCAGCGAGAAGTAAGACAGGTGCATGTGGATGCCGTGATCAAGCAATATCTTGTGGCTGTCGCTGTGGCAACGAGAACCCATGAAGCCGTAAGACTGGGTATCAGTCCCCGAGGAACGTTGGCTTGGATGACAGCCGTGCAAGCGTATGCCTATTTACAAGGGCGTAGCTATGTTGTGCCGGATGATGTGCAATCACTAGCTGTACCCGTGCTCTCTCACCGAATTCAGTTGAAATCAATGAACAGAGCGGACGGAAGCGCAGTGCAAGAGCAAGTCATCCGTGAAGTGTTGTCGTCTGTGCCTGTACCCGTGCAGATGAGTGGGCAGGGAAGGGGACGACGCGCATGAGAGGGTTTGGCCGGAGCATAGCTCAAGTGTTGATGGCTGTTCTTCTGGGTTGCTTCTATGTCTTGCATGGCGGAAAATCAGCTTTGTTTCTGGCAGTGGTATCCGTGCTAATCGTAATACACGGAATACTTCTGCGCGTGCTTGGTCCATCTCAAATTCATATACACAGGCATATACGGCAAGGTCAGATTGAGGCCGGAGAAAGGTTGCGTGTTCGGATTGAACTACAGATCAGGTGCCCGCTTCCGCTATTGTGGCTTGTGGTATGTGACAACACTCCGGGCGGTGTACATCGCAAATTGCTTTTTCCAGGCTTAAAAAGACGATGGTCTTATCAGTATGAGATAACAGGTCTTGCGCGAGGAGTACATGCATGGGAGGATGGCCGAGTATACTGGGGAGATGTTTTTGGCTGGAATAAAGCCTACACACAGATCAAAGGTGAGGAGCCCGTTGTAGTGGTGCCTGCTGCCGACGACGCGGACATATCAATCCGGCCAGAAGCTTGGACAAACCATGGCGAAGGCCATGGGGCACAGTATCAGTTGCAGGGAATGCCCGGTATAGAAGTCCGTGAATACCAGCAGGGGGATTCGATTAACCGGATTCATTGGAAAAGTACAGCTCGAACCGGGAAGCTACACACCCTGATTCCTGAAATGCAACAGCATTCCTCACTGGCAATTATGGTATACGAAGAACATTCAGGATATACGAGTAATGGTACTAAAAATCAGACTCAGGGATCGTTTGAACGCGCAGTGCATGGTGCGGCTAACTGGGTTCGTGAGGCAGCAGGCGCACAAATGCCTTGTCAGCTTTGGTTGAGCGGAGATGGGCTGGCAAGTAAAACAGATAAGCCTTTCGATGGAGTGTTATGCAATGAAGTGCGGACGAAACGCAGGGATGGTGCTGGTGAAAGTCAGAGAATACAGGGTAACCCTGATGAAGGTTTGGCCTATGCATTAAAACGGCTGGCCTATACCCAGTTAAATCAAGAGCGGATATCAGATGAAGAATCGCTGGATGTTGGCAGACTGGAGCATCTCCCTTATGGATCAAGTATATTGGTCTTCACCGGGCAGCTGGATGAGCGTTTAGTTATATGGCTCGAATACGCGTCCGGACTTGGTTTCCAGGCCATCGTACATCTAACGGAGACTATTGTAACATCGAATGGAAAGGCCGGAAATGGAGGATACTTGTCCTCCCAATCGTGGAAGGATGATCAGGTTCGTGGGAAGAAAGATGATCATCTGGCAGACAAAAGGAACGTTCAGCTGAAGGGTGCAACGAGCAGAAAAGGAAGTGCTGGAACATCGGCTGGATCGCATTCTTCAGCGGTGCAGGCCAAGCGTTCGCAAGAGTGGACTGAGCGTCTCGTATCCAAGGGTGTACAGGTTGTCCGTCAGGACTATATTGCAAGCGTTGGAGAGATGCCTGGCGGAAAGGCGGGGGTTGTTGATGTGGGGGCATAAAATGAAACAGCAGCCCGAATCTGCAGTCCCCGCTGGACAGGTGGCGGAAACACATGGATTCGGATCAGAAGTGAAGCTGTCATTGTCTATGTCCAGTCATCTACCTGCTCCTGCGCTGTATCTATGGCTTATCACGGCGGGGCTACTGGTATTGTGCATGGAATGGATCTATCCAGTGACTTCGGATGGCCAAGTTGGCAGTGAGCGATTTGCTGCTGTTATGACGGGGTATTCAGCCGTGCTTCTGTTCACTGGTTTATTGCGTACCAGCTTGGTTACAGGCATCATGCTACGTATCCCTATGATCTATGCTGCGTTATGTGTGATGTACGGAGCCAGTCATCCTGTTGAATGGGGCATATCCTACCCAGGCATGCTTAATGTAGATCTGGGAGAATGGATCGACAAAGGACACTTTCGCGTGATGAGCAGGGAAACGAGAGGTTTGTTCATGCTATGCGGCTGGAGCATGCTGCTGGCTTCGGTGCAATATTTAGTGTTGCTTCGCCGCAGTATCTCTCTGTTTGGTACGGGAACATTAGTATATCTGATTTTGCTAGAGAGTCTGGTGGGATATGATGCCTATGGCTCGGTGGTGCGTTCGGTATGCTGGCTTCTGTGCATTCAGGGCATGCTGCACCTTCTTCGCCTTTCTGAAGGAACAGGTCATGAGAGCAACGAGCAGGATCGAGGGAGGACACATTACGAAGGTCCAGACCGAAGTATAATTCAGGGGAAGAACCAAAATGTAGATCAAAGTAAGATTCATGGCATAGACGAAGGTGCAAATCCAAGTATAAATCAAGGAACAAACCAAGGAGTAGGTTCAGGGGGAAACCAAAAGGCGACACGACGCGAAAAGAGTGGTTTTCATCGGATACGGAGTAAGGTTTATTGGCTTTGGATGGTCGCATCCATAGGCACAGCAGTAGGTTTGGTGTTAATTTCAACACTTCCTGCCCGGTTAAGTTCTGTGTCACCTGCCGGACAATTCTCTGTCATGGATACGGTCGAACGTTTGGCTAAATGGGCAGGATATACGCCTTCAGGCAGTGTGCCAGCTTCCCTGAGTGTGACGGGATACAGTACGGTAGATGCGCCTATGGGAGCGCCTCTGGTTCAGGGGAATGAACCTGTATTCGTGGCAAATACTCCTGTCTCCACGTATTGGCGCGGGGAAACCCGTTCTTATTACAACGGCAGTACCTGGAGTGATATGGAGCAGCGCTTCCGTTATGCGAATCCATCCGATTTGCTGCGTTCCGATGGATGGGGAGAGAATCCGTACTGGCAGCGTGTCCGTCAGATCATTACGATGGAACGGGAGTGGCGAGGGCCCAATCCACTGTTTACCGGAGGTTTGCCGGTAAGCCTGTCTTTTCAGGACGGAAACTCATTCAATCAAAAACATGAGAAGCGACTGTTATCCAGTGAAGAAACAGGCACATTATGGCTTGCGGGGGGAAGGGACAAGAATGATTTTGTCCAGCATTATACTGTCGATGTGATGGTGCCGGATGTGACACCAGAGCAGCTTCGGCAGAGTGTGGGTATGGATCGGAAGAACGTTAGTAGTGAGGGGAGCGGGAAGAACTTTGGCGTGGGTGATCAGAAGCATGCTGGCGGAAACAATCCAGCCGATCCGGCCTCTATTCGTAGAAAGGATTTGCAGCTTCCAGATACACTCCCGCAGCGGGTAAGAGATCTTGCTGACGAGATCATCGGCCCCAGTGCAACGCGGTACGATGCTGTACAGGCTGTAAGCAGTTATCTGAAAGCCAATGCCCGGTACTCGCTGGATACCCGTATGCCACCGCGCAGTACAGATTTTGTGGATGATTTTCTATTTGTGACCCGGGCGGGGTACTGTAATCATTTTTCTACCGCCATGGTTGTGCTGCTGCGTGCCGAGGGTATACCGGCACGCTGGGTGAAAGGTTACGCCCCGGGACAGGTGGACTCGCAAGTCCCAGGGCGTGTTGTTGTCACCCAGGGCGATGCTCATTCCTGGGTGGAGGTCTATTTTCCCGGCGTGGGCTGGATACCATTTGAAGCTACGCCGGGGTTTGATTCGGCGCAGGCCGTTGATGCCAGCGCCGCCGGGATCGCCGCGGCGCAGCCAGGCGACGGAGCTCCGCTGCCGGATGCGGGCAGCGGGCTGGATCGTGCGGGCGCGTGGCTGACCGCGCACGCCCGTGCCCTTGTCGCGGCGCCGTTGCCGGCCGCGACAGCACTTGCGGCAGCGGCGCTGCTGTGCGCCGCCGCATGGGCCTGCGCGCGGCGGCTTCGCCCCGCGCTGCGGCTTGGGCTGCTGCTGGCGTGGCCGCGCAGCAGCTTCCCGGACCGTGAGCGGCTGCTGCAGGCTGCCGATCCGGTCTGGCACGCGCTTGCGCGCCGGTACGGCCCGCGGCCGCCGGGCATGACGCTGCGGGAATACGCAGCGTCACTCGCCGTGGCCGCGGGCACGGACGGCGCGGACATCGCGCGTTTTGCAGCCGACTGGGAGCGGCTGCTGTACGGGCCAGACCGTCCGCTGCGTGCGGACAGTCTCGATTTCTTGCGCCGGGCGCTTCGCCTTGCAAGGCGTACCCCAAGACGCCAGCGCTAAGTTCCTGACTCGTCTCGTTTACCCAAGGGTGAACGAGACTTTTTAATTTACACCACCACGCTCTATCGAGATGCAACGGAGCGACTTTCAGGGAGAGGATGTTTGTCAATCTAAGCTAACTCCTCTGTAAGGTGTATGTAGCTTGAAATGTGTATTAACTACAACAGATCCTACTCACTCCCTACTCACTCTATAGTAGTAATTCGCCTATTACCCTCCAGCTAAATTCGTTTGCAGTCAGCATATGAGGATGGTCTACTCCTGCTTCTTATATTTTTCTCACGAGCAAACGATATTTCAATTTCCAACTTCGAGGGGCCCGGATTAAACTCACGATCTCTAACGATCACCAGTGACGTTATTTACTCCTTTTTTGCCATTTTAAAATTCTAACGATCACCAGAAACCTTATTTGCTTGAAATGACGTGGTTTTCGCTGGATTTTGGGAGTTTTAGTTCAAATAGCGCTCCTGAGGATCGTTAGATTTTCAAACACCGCTTAACATGTGAAATAAGGTCCGCTGTGATCGTTAGCGTGTAGAGATGTTTTTAGCGCTGCCTCTTGGCACATTTGCTTTGCAACTTTGATACCCAATCAACACTTCCATTGATAAGGATAATTTTGCGATAGCTTTTATTCTGCGCATCTGGCGGATGAGATCGGTTCTTTTATCCAATTATAAGAGTACACGTGAGGTGGAGCATATGTGCATGCAATATTGAACAAAATTTCATCCTGTAGACTCGCCTGTAGGGAATGGCATCGACTGTCGCTTTATGTCGCATCTTCCCGTTACTTGCCTGAAAAATGGAGTTCCGTCTTTCCTTGACGGTAGGTTTTGTCGTTGCGTATAATTAGTTTCATTGAATTGAGGGAGGCACGGTAATGAATAAGCAGAATGAAATTGTGGTTGTCCTTGACTTCGGGGGCCAATACAACCAGTTAATCGCCAGAAGAATCCGGGATCTTGGCGTATACAGCGAGCTTTTGCCGTATAACACACCAGCGGAGAAAATTGCGGAACTTGCGCCAAAAGGAATTGTATTCTCCGGTGGCCCATCCAGCGTTTATGCTGAAAATGCACCACACGTTGATCCGGGTGTCTATGACCTAGGCTTGCCAATCTTCGGTATTTGTTATGGAATGCAGCTGATGGCTCAGCAGCTTGACGGTAAAGTAGAACGTTCCGAGAAGCGTGAGTACGGTAAAGCAGACCTTGAGTTTGCTGCAGGTTCAGCGCTGGCTCAAGGCATTGAGGGAGAACATACCGTATGGATGAGTCATGGTGACCATGTTGTTACATTGCCTCCGGGCTTCAAACTGGATGCAGGCACGGAAAGTGCGCCAATCGCTGCGATGAGCAACGACGAGCGTAAATTGTATGCAGTTCAGTTCCACCCGGAAGTACGCCACTCCGTTCGTGGTAATGACATGATTCGTAACTTCCTGTTCGAAATCTGTGGTTGTGATGGCAACTGGACGATGGAAACATTCATCGATGATACGATTAGAGATATTCGTGAAAAAGTGGGAGACGGCAAAGTGTTGTGTGCACTCAGCGGCGGGGTGGATTCTTCCGTTGTTGCAGCCTTGCTGCACAAAGCGATTGGAGATCAGCTGACATGTATGTTTATCGACCACGGTCTTCTGCGTAAAGGTGAAGCAGAGAGTGTTATGGAGACGTTTGTTGGCAAGTTCGATATGAAAGTTGTCAAAATCGATGCACAAGAACGCTTCATGTCCAAGCTGGCTGGCGTGGATGATCCGGAGCAAAAACGTAAAATTATCGGTAACGAGTTTATTTACGTATTTGATGAAGAGTCCAAGCAGTTCGATGACTTCGAATTCCTGGCACAAGGTACACTGTACACGGACATCGTGGAAAGTGGTACAGCTACAGCTCAAACCATCAAATCCCACCACAACGTGGGCGGTCTGCCAGAAGACATGAACTTCAAACTGATCGAACCACTGAACACCCTGTTTAAGGATGAAGTACGTAAAGTAGGTACGGAGTGTGGCTTGCCAGACGAAATCGTACATCGTCAGCCTTTCCCTGGTCCGGGTCTTGCGATCCGTGTGCTTGGTGAAGTGACGGAAGAGAAACTGAAAATTGTTCGTGATTCCGACTACATCCTGCGTGAAGAAATCGCCAAAGCCGGTCTTGACCGTGAAATCTGGCAATACTTCACCGCCCTGCCTAACATGAAGAGTGTTGGCGTTATGGGTGACGCACGTACGTATTCCTACACGGTAGGTATCCGTGCCGTAACATCCATTGACGGTATGACAGCAGACTGGGCACGTATCCCTTGGGATGTGCTGGAGAAAATCTCCGTACGGATCGTGAACGAAGTGGACAACGTAAACCGTATTGTCTATGACGTAACTTCCAAACCGCCTGCAACGATCGAGTGGGAATAGGTCGTTAACTATTCACATCGTTAATCGATCTATAGCCTTGATACAATAAGGTTTGTGGAAATAACTGCGTTGGCAGTGCGGACACATCTGCAACAATAACATGTAAAAGAAACTCCCTTTTCTTTGCGTTATCGCAAAGCGAAGGGAGTTTCTCTTATGTATAGAATGAAGAATTAATTGAGGGCTTTAAAATGGATCAAGAGATTTTTGTGAGAGTAAAGACATAAGGTGATCGTATACATCGAAGTTTGCGGATTCGGCTTCAGCTCGACAATATTTCGTGCTTGTTTTGACTGTATAGGTGTTAGGAGGGGAAGTGGTTTACAAATTTTAGCTTTGTATCCTTAAATAACAATGCTAAACACTTGGATAATAAGCTCTGGTATAATGGAATAAATTAGCTATCCTGTTTTCTGTGGAGGTGAGACTATGAAAAAAATCGGGGTAGGTTTCTTACATGCATGGCTCTATGCAAAGCCAGTGAAGGATATGGCAATGCTTTGCATAGAGTTTAGAAACAATCACATTGCCAACGACGAATCGTAATATTCTGCTTACTGGCTTTGCCCCTTATTGAATGATTAAATAAGGAGTGAGCCTATGAAATATTCAAAAGCCGAGTCCATTTTTCCTGAAGAGTTGCTACGTATCATTCAAGAATACGTTCAAGGTGAATTGGTTTATATCCCTAAACCCAAAGAGGCACATCTCAAATGGGGCGAGAAAACACACAGTAAGAGCAGAGTTTCTGCTCGAAACGCGGAGATTAAATCATTGTTCCTCAATGGAGTCAGTTTAGATGAGTTGGCGGAACGATATTACTTGTCCTGCGAAAGCATAAAGAAAATCGTCTATAAAAAGAACTAGGCTGTGTCTTGAAATCTACTGAAGTGTACCCTTTACCGTCTTTTCGTCCCTTGCTGTGTCAGTTTCCCTTGACTGCCCTGGAACGCCTGCAGAAGACTTCCTTGCTTGGAACGGAAATTCAGCAAAATCTGCTTTCTTCAGCGTTTTCAGACACGCCTAATGAAAATCCGCTAAATCGTCGTTTCGACGGTTCAGCGGATTTTGTGCAAAGATGAGTTAAATCAACTTATACATAGTAACTGCAGTTCGAAATCGATAGACTCAAGTTAAGGCAGTTATGATGAATGACGGTCCGGTTTTAAGGAAGGGGTGTAACGAATGAACGAAATCATTAAGAGGAAGTTAATGGACAAAAATGAACTGCTCATTAATATGGTAATCGAACGCGTAAAAAGAGACTTTCTTGACGATATCGCAATTATCGGGCTTACAGGTTCATTTAATACCGGTGACTTTCACGAGAAGAGCGATCTTGATCTAGTCATCATTAATAATACTGAAAAGGGCTGGGGAATATCCGATTGCTTTATCCTGGACGACGTTGGTTATGATATCTATTGCACGCCATGGAATACAAAAATTCATGAGCAGTCCTCTTTGGAGAGTCCACACGTATCCAGTCTAACCGAGCTCAAAATACTCTACTATGCAACCCCTGAGGATTTGGAAAAATTCAATGACTTCCGGCGAAAAGCTTTGGATGCACTTGCGAATCCGATAGGAGAAGCGTGTCTTAACAGGGCGATTAAATGGATCGATCTGGCTAAGCAAGCATATAGCGATGCGATGCTGGGTGAGGATATTGGTGCAGTACGACAGGCATCTGCCGACGTTCTCTGCAATCTGGTTAATGCTTTAGCCAGTATGAATAATACATGCATCAAAAGAGGGATCAAGCGATATTTGCAAGAGTTACGTTCGTTTCGCTATGTACCGGATGATCTCGATTCCTTATATATGTCAATCATCGAAGCTCGTAGCATTGAAGAGATCCGAATAGCATCTTTTAATATGTTGAAAAGTGTTGCGAGGTTACATAGCACAATGTGTGATCATTTCATTGTTAAGCCTACACCGACCTTTGAGAATCTGAAGGGCACATATGAAGAGTTGTGGAGCAACTATCGCAATAAAGTCTTGAACAGTGTTACGAATAATGATGCACCTTACGCCTTTCTTTCGGCCTTTGGGGCACAAGAGTACCTTGATTATATGGCTGTGGAGAAGGGAACCAAGAAATTTGATCTTATGCAGTACTTTGATGCAAGTGATTTACAAGTTGTGCATGATAATTTCCTTAAAGTGATGGATGGATATTTAGATGAGTACGATAAGGTCGACAGAGAAGTCAAACGGTTTTCAACCTTCGAGCAATTATATACCCACTACATGGATCAGTAGTCCTTCATCTTGGAGTGAAACATTCTATCCGATACCTTCAGCAATAGCAAAAACTTTTATGAAATGAGTCTATCGCGTTCGTAGAAGTTTAGTTTTACCAGAGAGAAAACCTGTGTTTTATCTTAAAGGCGGCAAAAAGAGAGCACTGAAAAGCGTTTAATATATGGGGGATTATGATATGAAGGCAACAATTCAACAAATAACACATACAAACAAAGAACAATTTGAAAACTTATTTAATTATTATCTCTATGAGCTTTCTGCGTACTCACAGGAGGATATTGGAACAGAAGGTACATTCGAAATGGAAGATATCTCGCCCTATTATAGGGATGAACGGTTGTATCCTTACTTCATCACGATTAATGAAAAAATCGTTGGATTTATTCTGGTTACATCCCCTCCTTATGTTGCAGAGGCAGTGGACTATTCGGTGCAGGAGCTATTTGTATTGCCCAAATATAGAGGCACAAGTATAGCCAAAGATGCTGTCATGCAAATCTTCAAACTGTATTCGGGTCGGTACGAGGTGGGGATGTTCAAATCGAATTTAAAAGCTGTTAAGTTCTGGACAAAGCTGATATCAACATTCGAAATTCCGGTCTCCGTAGAAGATGGTTTCGTTGAAATTGGAGGAAATGTATTGCAGACTTGCGGTATGAAATTCACGGTATCCTGCGAATCTATATGCAACTGATTTCAAAAGAGTCTTTGGATGAAGCCGACTGTTGCATTGTTTTTTAACGACCGTTAAAACCCTACAACTAATGGGAAACGATAGCTTAATTAACCGCCCCTAGAGGGCGGTTATATTTTTGGCAGAAAATCAACATTGGGAATCAACATAAATTTAATAATTAAATTTTCTAAAGCATTAACTATCTATATTTTATTTTTCATATTGTCAGAATTCAGAATTCATGAAAGCTTAATGTAATGAATTAGTATTAAATTAGTGTTAAATCAGTGTAGCAATTACTTTTGCTGCATAACCACTTGTTCAATAAAAATGATGAAAATATGGACATATTCTCGTTGTATTTTGCTATTAAATATGCTTGGAACTGGGTTGTAAATCGCTGAACTGGTTTGATTTGTTAAATAATACGAACGTTAATTAGGTGATATAGATATAACATTCGTTTTTATCGTTGACAAAATAGATGCCCCCTCCTAAAATGGGTGATGGGAAACAAACAAAAAGCGCATACTAATTCGTATAATCCTGGGGATTGGCCCGGGAGTCTCTACGAGATCACCCTAATGATCTGGCTACGAAGAGGAGCAGGCTAAGCACATGAATTCTACATGACTGCGGTGGGACATCACCCGCGCACATTAGAATTTTTTTGTTCTTGGTCAACGGGCCGTGTGCCTGCTTCTGGTCAAGCTGAACTCTGGGGAATTTACTTCTCAGGGTAATTTGTCGTTTTTCAATATAGCTTCAACATCTCTAAGGAGGAGTTAGTGAATTATGGATCGTTTCTTTAAACTCAAAGAAAACGGAACAAATGTTAGAACGGAGATTGTTGCGGGTCTCACCACCTTTATGACAATGGCGTACATCCTTTTTGTAAACACATTGTTCTTGGGTCAAAATGGGGCAGGAATGTCCGATAATGCAGTATTTTTTGCGACAGCCGTTGGTGCTGGATTAATGACAATTATTATGGGGTTGTTCGTAAACGTTCCGATCGCACTCGCTCCGGGTATGGGATTGAATGCATACTTTATGACCGTAGTTCTGAGTTCGAATGGTGGGATTAGCTGGCAGGCGGCACTCGGTGCTGTATTCCTCTCGGGTATCGTATTTATTATTCTGACTGTGACTCGGGTTCGGCAAATGTTGCTCGTTGCGGTTCCGCAATCCATTAAAATGGCAATTACCGTAGGTATCGGTTTATTCATTACAATCATCGGTTTCAAACTAGCCAATCTGGTAGCAGTGACCGTGAATGTTGCACCGGATGCAGATTTGAGCCAGCCGATTCCAGGCAGCAGTTTTAACTTGTCTCTGGGGAACTTTGTAACTCACCATGATGCGCTGCTCGCGTTAATTGGTTTACTGTTGATTGCGATCCTTATGGTAATGCGTGTTAAAGGTGCTTTGTTGATTGGTATCGTAGTGACAACGCTGATTGGTATTCCGATGGGGGTAACCAATTTGAGTGGTCTGTCCAGCGCGAGCTGGCTTCCTAACTTCAGTGACCTAGCTGTCGGACAGCTTGATCTGAAAGGTGCCATTAGCCTTGGATTGTTTGAAATCATCTTTATTTTCACATTTGTTGAGCTGTTTGATACCTTCGGTACGATGGTTGGAACGGCAACACGTATGGGGATTATGAAGGATAAAGCTAAAGGTGAGAAAACGATTGGCAAAGCGATGCTCGTCGATGCAGTCGGTGTCAGCGCAGGTGCGGCACTGGGTACAAGTACGATCACGGCATACGTTGAGAGTGCTTCAGGTGTTGAAGCTGGTGGACGTACAGGCTTAACCTCGGTTACGACAGGTTTGCTGTTCATTCTTGCTTTGTTTATCGCTCCACTTGCTTTAGTTGTTCCTTCTGCTGCAACGGCTCCAGCTTTGATTATCGTAGGGGTACTTATGATGAGCCAAGTTCGCAGCATTGAGTGGGATGATTTCCTGCAAGCTTTCCCTGCATTCCTGACGATTGTGCTGATGCCATTTACAGGTGGTATCGCAAACGGGATTTCTGCAGGTATCGTATCCTACGTTATTTTAGCTGTGTTCAGTAATTTGGTTACTGAGCGTAAAGTGAAAATACACTGGCTGATGTGGGTACTCGCGATTATCGTTGTGTGTCGATACGTATTTATCGGCGGAGAATAAGTCTGGTTTGTATATGAAGAAAGCGGAGCTACGATATCACATCGAGCTTCGCTTTTTTTGTTTCTTCTATATATAGAGGTTAAAATTAAGGTAATAATTATTGATTCTGATTTGAAGATTTCATTCTTCGGGAACCTGTATCAAAAACTTCTTAGGTGTAAGCTTCTTTGTATAGATGGATTATGCAAATGGATTATCATCCAACATATAATGGAGGAAGCGATATGAGTTATGATTTAATGGTGTTTGAGCCGCTTCATGCTCCAAGAGATAACGAGTCGTTTATGAAATGGTATGGTGAGCAAATCAAATGGACTGAGGATTATTCCTATTCGGATATCCAAGTGAGTTCGGAGCCGATTCAACGTTTTTATAAAGAGTTGGCGCTGACTTTCCCTTCTATAGACCTGGAAGATGCAATTTTCGAAGCTATTGAAGGAGCAGATACAGAAAACCGGATAACCGAATATTCTATTGGAAAAGAAGTAATCTATGCGTCTTTTGCATGGTCTGTTGCTGAAGAGGCGTTTAACGTAATGCGTATGTTGGCTAAGAGACACAAGGTTGGCTTTTTTGATGTGAGTGATCCGGATGGAGAAGTGATCTGGCCTTAATACTTCATATGGATGATCAGCAGTCAGGAACAGAGAAATAAAATGAACAACTTATTTCAAGTGAATAAATTAGATGAAGATAAAAGGGCCTGGGTTTTGGATACGTGCTTTTAATGCTAATTGTATATAACTTCTGAATAGTGCGTAGAATATGGAGGCCATGCATTTAATGTACATTGTTTTCTTGTAGCGGACAGGCAGGTTATAAGGTTACAATAGGTTATAAAAAAATGCTTGCAATCTGAAATTGTACATGGTATATTCTAATTCCGGCCAAGAAAACACGGGTTACACGGTGCGGCAAGTAAATGAAATAAGCTTCGAAAGAAACTTAAAAAAAGCTTGCAAAATTGGTTCGGACATGGTATTATATAAGAGTTGCTGAAACGAACTGGTTTCGGTAACGGGAACAAGTTTGATCTTTGAAAACTGAACAACGAGTGAGTAAAACATTCTGCTTGCAGAATGAACGTGAAGGTTTTGATACATGCCATTCGGCTGTATGAAAACTGGAACAACAATGAGATTTTTAATCTCGTCAGATTCAAAATGAGCTTATCGCTCTTTTCAATACCCCGATGAGTTACACAGCGTTTAACGACGCTGCGAAATTCAACTTTATTGGAGAGTTTGATCCTGGCTCAGGACGAACGCTGGCGGCATGCCTAATACATGCAAGTCGAGCGGAGTTGATGGAAAGCTTGCTTTCCTGATACTTAGCGGCGGACGGGTGAGTAACACGTAGGCAACCTGCCCTCAAGCTTGGGACAACTACCGGAAACGGTAGCTAATACCGAATACTTGTTTTCTTCGCCTGAAGAGAACTGGAAAGACGGAGCAATCTGTCACTTGGGGATGGGCCTGCGGCGCATTAGCTAGTTGGTGAGGTAACGGCTCACCAAGGCGACGATGCGTAGCCGACCTGAGAGGGTGATCGGCCACACTGGGACTGAGACACGGCCCAGACTCCTACGGGAGGCAGCAGTAGGGAATCTTCCGCAATGGGCGAAAGCCTGACGGAGCAATGCCGCGTGAGTGATGAAGGTTTTCGGATCGTAAAGCTCTGTTGCCAGGGAAGAACGCTTGAGAGAGTAACTGCTCTCAAGGTGACGGTACCTGAGAAGAAAGCCCCGGCTAACTACGTGCCAGCAGCCGCGGTAATACGTAGGGGGCAAGCGTTGTCCGGAATTATTGGGCGTAAAGCGCGCGCAGGCGGTCATGTAAGTCTGGTGTTTAATCCCGGGGCTCAACCCCGGATCGCACTGGAAACTGCGTGACTTGAGTGCAGAAGAGGAGAGTGGAATTCCACGTGTAGCGGTGAAATGCGTAGAGATGTGGAGGAACACCAGTGGCGAAGGCGACTCTCTGGGCTGTAACTGACGCTGAGGCGCGAAAGCGTGGGGAGCAAACAGGATTAGATACCCTGGTAGTCCACGCCGTAAACGATGAGTGCTAGGTGTTAGGGGTTTCGATACCCTTGGTGCCGAAGTTAACACATTAAGCACTCCGCCTGGGGAGTACGGTCGCAAGACTGAAACTCAAAGGAATTGACGGGGACCCGCACAAGCAGTGGAGTATGTGGTTTAATTCGAAGCAACGCGAAGAACCTTACCAGGTCTTGACATCCAACTAACGAAGCAGAGATGCATCAGGTGCCCTTCGGGGAAAGTTGAGACAGGTGGTGCATGGTTGTCGTCAGCTCGTGTCGTGAGATGTTGGGTTAAGTCCCGCAACGAGCGCAACCCTTATATTTAGTTGCCAGCACTTCGGGTGGGCACTCTAGATAGACTGCCGGTGACAAACCGGAGGAAGGTGGGGATGACGTCAAATCATCATGCCCCTTATGACCTGGGCTACACACGTACTACAATGGCCGGTACAACGGGCAGCGAAATCGCGAGATGGAGCCAATCCCAGCAAAGCCGGTCTCAGTTCGGATTGCAGGCTGCAACTCGCCTGCATGAAGTCGGAATTGCTAGTAATCGCGGATCAGCATGCCGCGGTGAATACGTTCCCGGGTCTTGTACACACCGCCCGTCACACCACGAGAGTTTATAACACCCGAAGTCGGTGGGGTAACCGCAAGGAGCCAGCCGCCGAAGGTGGGATAGATGATTGGGGTGAAGTCGTAACAAGGTAGCCGTATCGGAAGGTGCGGCTGGATCACCTCCTTTCTATGGAGAATCGTTTCCCGAGTGGAAACATTCAAATATGCAGCTCAGCTGCAAACGACTCACTCGTTGCTCAGTTTTGAGAGCTCAAACTCTCAAAACTTCTCGTTTATTCGACCGACACATCCGTGAACGGCCCGAATGAAACGATTTGTTCTTTGAAAACTAGATATCGAAACGAAACAAACGCGAATTAGAACATTCCTTTAAGCTGATCTTGTGTAAACAAGTGAAGTGTTTTATAAGGTAGATTGCTGGAGCGAGTGATCGAAATGGAGCGACTTTTGGCTTTGGACGTAGTCCAAAACAAGGGAAGTGACAGCTCGAACACGAGCGACCTGGTTAAGCTACTAAGAGCACACGGAGGATGCCTAGGCGCTAGGAGCCGATGAAGGACGTGGCGAACAACGAAACTGCCTCGGGGAGCTGTAAGCAAGCTTTGATCCGGGGATGTCCGAATGGGGAAACCCAGCTGGGGTAATTTCCAGTTACACCTAACTGAATACATAGGTTAGTGTGAGGCATACCAGGGGAACTGAAACATCTAAGTACCCTGAGGAAGAGAAAACAATAGTGATTCCGTCAGTAGCGGCGAGCGAACGCGGAGAAGCCCAAACCAGAGAGCTTGCTCTTTGGGGTTGTGGGACGTCTCACATGGAGTTACAAAGGAACCGATTAAGCGAAGAGGTCTGGAAAGGCCCGCCAAAGAAGGTAAAAGCCCTGTAATTGAAAGTCTGTTCCCTCCGAGACGGATCCCGAGTAGTGCGGGGCACGTGAAACCCCGTATGAATCCGGCAGGACCATCTGCCAAGGCTAAATACTTCCTAGCGACCGATAGTGAAGCAGTACCGTGAGGGAAAGGTGAAAAGCACCCCGGAAGGGGAGTGAAATAGAACCTGAAACCGTGTGCTTACAAAAAGTCAGAGCCCGTTTTAGGGGTGATGGCGTGCCTTTTGTAGAATGAACCGGCGAGTTACGTTCCCGTGCAAGGTTAAGGTGAAGAGCCGGAGCCGCAGCGAAAGCGAGTCTGAATAGGGCGAGTGAGTACGTGGACGTAGACCCGAAACCGGGTGATCTACCCCTGTCCAGGGTGAAGGTGCGGTAACACGCACTGGAGGCCCGAACCCACGCATGTTGAAAAATGCGGGGATGAGGTGGGGGTAGCGGAGAAATTCCAATCGAACTCGGAGATAGCTGGTTCTCCCCGAAATAGCTTTAGGGCTAGCCTCGGAAAACAGAGTCGTGGAGGTAGAGCACTGATTGGGTGCGGGGCCCGCAAGGGTTACCAAGCTCAGTCAAACTCCGAATGCCATAGACTTACTTCCGGGAGTCAGACAGTGAGTGCTAAGATCCATTGTCAAAAGGGAAACAGCCCAGACCATCAGCTAAGGTCCCCAAGTGTGTGTTAAGTGGGAAAGGATGTGGAGTTGCACAGACAACCAGGATGTTGGCTTAGAAGCAGCCACCATTGAAAGAGTGCGTAATAGCTCACTGGTCGAGTGACTCTGCGCCGAAAATGTAACGGGGCTAAACACACCACCGAAGCTATGGCTTGGATCGACTTCACTGCTTCTTTGAGGCGGTGTTTACCACAAGGACATTTTTGTCTGACAAGGTGTGAAATCTTGGAAGACCAAATGTTTCTCAGGGGATAAACACAGGGCTTCGAAGCTGGAGTGAAGTCGATCCAGGGGTAGGGGAGCGTTGTATGTACGTTGAAGGTGTACCGTAAGGAGCGCTGGAGAGCATACAAGTGAGAATGCCGGTATGAGTAACGAAAAGATCAGTGAGAATCTGATCCGCCGAAAGCCTAAGGGTTCCTGAGGAAGGCTCGTCCGCTCAGGGTAAGTCGGGACCTAAGGCGAGGCCGAAAGGCGTAGTCGAAGGACAACAGGTCGAAATTCCTGTACCACCGTAAATCGTTACGAGCGATGGGGGGACGCAGTAGGGTAGTGACGCAGGCTGATGGATGCCTGTCCAAGCAGTAAGGCTGATGTGTAGGCAAATCCGCACATCGTAAGGCTGAGCTGTGATGGGGAGTGAAAATTACAGTAGCGAAGGTCATGATCTCACACTGCCAAGAAAAGCCTCTAGCCAGATGAAGGTGCCCGTACCGCAAACCGACACAGGTAGGCGAGAAGAGAATTCTAAGGCGCGCGGAAGAACTCTCGTTAAGGAACTCGGCAAAATGACCCCGTAACTTCGGGAGAAGGGGTGCCCCGGTAGTGTGAATAGCACGAGGGGGCCGCAGTGAAAAGGCCCAAGCGACTGTTTAGCAAAAACACAGGTCTGTGCGAAGCCGTAAGGCGAAGTATACGGGCTGACGCCTGCCCGGTGCTGGAAGGTTAAGGGGAGTGGTTAGGAGCAATCCGAAGCTGTGAACCGAAGCCCCAGTAAACGGCGGCCGTAACTATAACGGTCCTAAGGTAGCGAAATTCCTTGTCAGGTAAATTCTGACCCGCACGAATGGCGTAACGACTTGGGCGCTGTCTCAACGAGAGATCCGGTGAAATTTTAATACCTGTGAAGATGCAGGTTACCCGCGACAAGACGGAAAGACCCCATGGAGCTTTACTGCAGCTTGATATTGAATTTGGGTACGATCTGTACAGGATAGGTGGGAGCCTTTGAAGCGTGAGCGCCAGCTTGCGTGGAGGCACCGTTGGGATACCACCCTGATCGTATCTAGGTTCTAACCTGGTACCGTAAACCGGTGCGGGGACAGTGTCAGGTGGGCAGTTTGACTGGGGCGGTCGCCTCCTAAAGAGTAACGGAGGCGCCCAAAGGTTCCCTCAGAATGGTTGGAAATCATTCGAAGAGTGCAAAGGCATAAGGGAGCTTGACTGCGAGACCTACAAGTCGAGCAGGGACGAAAGTCGGGCTTAGTGATCCGGTGGTACCGCATGGAAGGGCCATCGCTCAACGGATAAAAGCTACCCTGGGGATAACAGGCTTATCTCCCCCAAGAGTCCACATCGACGGGGAGGTTTGGCACCTCGATGTCGGCTCATCGCATCCTGGGGCTGAAGTAGGTCCCAAGGGTTGGGCTGTTCGCCCATTAAAGCGGTACGCGAGCTGGGTTCAGAACGTCGTGAGACAGTTCGGTCCCTATCTGTCGTGGGCGTAGGAAATTTGAGAGGAGCTGTCCTTAGTACGAGAGGACCGGGATGGACGTACCGCTGGTGTACCAGTTGTTCCGCCAGGAGCACCGCTGGGTAGCTATGTACGGACGGGATAAGCGCTGAAAGCATCTAAGCGTGAAGCCCCCCTCAAGATGAGATTTCCCAGTATGTAAGACCCCTTGAAGACGACGAGGTAGATAGGCTGGGGGTGGAAGTGCAGCAATGCATGGAGCTGACCAGTACTAATCGGTCGAGGGCTTATCCAATAGCAAGTTTTAAATCGCGTATGTTTCGTTTCGAATCTAGTTTTCAGAGAACAACAACTCTGAATGAAGTGAAAATGGGTACATCACCGAGTGTGTGTATGATTTTCAGTTCTGAATGAATGGAAGAAGCATTGCTTCGATCCAATCGCGTTTGGTGGCGATGGCGGAGGGGTTCCACACGTACCCATCCCGAACACGACCGTTAAGCCCTCTAGCGCCGATGGTACTTGGACCGCAGGGTCCTGGGAGAGTAGGACGCCGCCAAGCAAAGAACCACTGCCGATGTAATTCGGTGGTGGTTTTTATTTTTTTATATTTACGAGTTTAACGTATATAAATCATGTAGCAGCCCAAGAAATTGGGCTGTTTTTTCGTGAAGAGTTCCTCTTGTTAAAAAATAGTACGAACTTATCAAATAAATTAGTACCAAGTACTAAGACTTAGTGCTATAATAGGTAAAAAATCAAACGAGGTGATCTCAGCTATGAATCATCAATCTAAATCAACAATAACAGCCATGGGTACGTATGTACCGGATCGAATACTAAGCAATGCAGATTTGGAAAAATTGGTCGACACAAGCGATGAGTGGATTGTACAACGAACAGGGATGAGAGAACGCCGGATTGCTGCGGAGCATGAATTTGTATCTGATCTGGCCACAAAAGCAGTGGAGGATATGATACGTCGTTATGAGGTGAATATCACCGATGTGGATATGATTCTTTTTGCAACAAGTACGCCTGAGTATACTTTCCCAAGTTCCGCTTCACGTGTACAGTCAAACTTGGGTATTCCGCATACTGGAGTACTTGATCTGAACGCGGCTTGTGCTGGATTCACATACGGTATGCAACTGGCAGATAGTCTCGTAACCAGTGGGATGTATCGAAAGGTGCTTGTCATCGGAGCTGAGACGTTATCTAAAATAACGGATTATACGGACCGTACAACATGTGTGTTGTTTGGAGATGGAGCGGGTGCTTTTTTAGTAGAAGGTGCTTCCGGTCAGGGGGATTTTATGTCTATCGTTTCCGGGACACAAGGAGAAGGTGGCATGCATTTATACAAAAGTGGACTTTCTACAGAAATGAATGGCCAGCCATTGAACGCCGATGGACATCTGGTACAGAACGGTAGAGAGGTCTACAAGTGGGCTGTCCGCATGGTTCCGGAGCAATTAACGGAGCTTATTACAAAAGCTGAGATGTCACCTGAGCAGATCGATTGGTTTGTTCCGCATAGTGCCAACATGCGCATGATTGAAGCAATGTGTGAGCGAGGCCCTATTCCGCAGGAACGTACGCTAACAAGTGTGGAATATCGGGGGAATACCTCTGCGGCCTCTATTCCTCTCGCTTTGCAGATTGCGGTGGATGAAGGAAAGCTAAAACACGGGCAGAACGTTGCGCTATTTGGTTTTGGAGGTGGACTAACTTATTCAGGTCTAATTGTTCGATGGGGTGTACCGGATAAGGAGTAAATGTTCAAATTTGTTAGGGTGAAATACACTTCAGGCACATAACTAATAAAGGAGGTAGAGTCAAGTCATCTGAGCTCTACCTCCTTTATTAATCTTCAATAATAAAATTAATCCCAGTACCTGACACATAGGATTTTAATCTAGTTTTCAAAAAATCAGATCCTGTAACGTCCCTCTGATCTACTGTCCTACGTAGAATCGGTATATCCCCTGCATAATTTGCAATTGCAAAATCTATTATCCTAATGAAAATAGAGTACTTTTAAACCTTCATAAGGGTAGACTATACTTTCAACATTTACAATGACGTTCAGAAGCATGAGTGCTTGTGCCGATATACTCAAAACGTTAAGGGGTTAATTCTGGTGCTTGGCGATGGTGTGTACCTTGTTCGTAGCTGTAAGCCAGCTTGATCAGCGTGCCTTCGTCAAAGGCGCGGCCCAGGAATTCCATGCCGACAGGCAAGCCATCTGTTGTGAAACCGGCCGGTACGGTAATAGATGGGAAACCGGAGAATGGGCTTAGACGATTGTTGGCGCCAGAGGTTTGCCCTTTGCCGATCACGCCAGCAGCTTGTGTTGATGTTGGATAGATGATTGCATCCAAATGGTTATCCGCCATTACTTTCAGTAAGGAATCACGAGTAATTTGAGTACGCTTCAGAACGATATCTTTGTACTCAGATGTTTCCAACGTGTCCCGTGCATCCCGTGTTTTCATGGCTTGTTCTTGGGTTTTATCAAACTGACCTGATGCGATGATCTCGGATAAGCTATGATAGGGTGCTTTTTCACCCAGGAAATCCAGATAGTTATTCAATTGAAACTTGAATTCATAGCCGCTGAGGCTAGGATATTTATTGATCTCGGCAAAGTTTGGAATGGAGATCGGTACCGCAGTAGCGCCGAGGGATTTCAGTTCTTCAACGGCGGCGTTGATGACGTCAGCAACTGCTTGTTCCTCTGCTTTGGTGCTTGGGATGAGTTCAGGAGCTACACCGATTCGAGCACCCTTTAGTCCATTTACATCCAGGAAGTCTGTGTAACTGGAAGGGATTTTCCCTACCGCGTAAGCAGTAGCAACATCTTTTTTGTCATAGCCAACGGTAGCATCCAGCATAATCGCCGCGTCACTTACGGTACGTGCCATCGGTCCACCAACATCTTGCGTAAGTGCGAGAGGAATGATGCCTTCACGACTGGACAGTCCGATGGTCGGGCGAATGCCTACAAGGCTGTTAAAGCTGGACGGTATACGGATGGAACCACCTGTATCGGTGCCCATGCCTGCAGCTGCAAAGTTTGCAGCGATGGCTGCACCTGTTCCGCCACTAGAGCCACCTGGATAATGATCAAGGGCATACGGATTCAACGTTTGTCCTCCCAGTGAGCTGGAAGTTGTGATGCCAAAAGCAAACTCATGCAGGTTTGTTTTTCCCAAAATAATGGCCCCCGCTGCTTTCAGTTTCTTTACTTGCTCTGCATCATGAGCCGGAATGGAGTCCTTCAGGCAGATACAGCCAGCCGTGGTGGGCATGTCTTTGGTATCAAAGTTATCCTTCACCAGAATCGGAATACCATGAAGTGGGCCACGAGGTCCCTGAGCTGCGCGCTCTTCATCGAGTTGTTCAGCAATTTTAAGCGCATCCGGGTTCAAATTGAGGACAGCATTGATGCTAACACCTTGGTCATCGTATTTGGCAATACGAGCGAGATATTGCTGCACCAGCTCTTTGGATGTCAGTTTACCTTGCTCCATAGCGGTTTGCATATCCATGATGGTGGCTTCTTCGAGCACAAACGGTTTTATGTAGGTATAAATGCGATCTTTCAAAATAGAGACGTCGCTTGCTGTCAGTACAGCGTTCGGCAGGAAAAGAGAGTCTGTATAGCCTTTCATCAGTCCGGCGGTATTCAAAGCACCGACGGCACTAGCATACTCGGACTGCTCCGGCACATCCTTGAAGGATGCCGGAGCGGCGTCCAGCTTGAGCCATTGCTGCAAGGCAAGTGCAGCATCTTTGCGTGACATTGTCGCACCGGAGAGCTTGTCCATGGTAAAGGGTACACCTGCAAGTGTAGCGGCTTCTTCCATGGCCTGAACGAAGGTTGCGGCACTGACCGGCGCTTTCCCTGCAAGGGCGGCGGCGGTCGAGGTTTGGCTTGAAGGAGTTGCTGCGGCGGCGAAAGCCGAAGGTACAGCAGTTCCTCCCCACGTTGCGGCAACTACGGTTCCCGCGAGTAATAAGGCTCCGCCTTTTTTTAATACAGATCCATGATAAGTCATGCATCCACGCTCCCTTCCGATGTCTAAAATGATGTGTTTGTTAGCATTCTGTTGTATATGCTTTTGCACATCTTATATTTATGTCAGGTAATCTTACAAACTTAGTATTTATTCAAAAAAACGCATACATATTGGTTTTATGTGAACATATCTCATGTTTCCTCTATGAGTCATGGAAGTGTAGAGCAAATTTTTTATTGTAGATTTTAAAATATCGATATTACCTAACATGAATCTAACGCAATATAATTGGGGAATAAGTTGAATGTATTTGCAAAAAAAAGGGACCGTTGAAACCCTCTTCGAATATAAACTTGCGAAAAACATGATCCCGGTTGAGATGATATAATGGAAAGATGGAAAGATAGGCAGACAAATCGTTGTCTCAGATTATTAGCGTTTCGAAAGAAAGGAAGAGATACGAAGTGAAGACATTAGTACTCGCAGAGAAGCCCTCTGTAGCTCGGGAGATTGCCCGGGTGATGGGAGCACGTGATAAACATAAAAGTTACATGGAAGGTCCGAAGTATATTGTAACGTGGGCCCTTGGGCATTTGGTGGGGCTCGCTGAACCAGAGGATTATGACAAAAAATATGCTACTTGGAATCTGGAGGATCTGCCGATTTTGCCAGAGCGGACCAAGCTGAAAGTGCTCCGGGAGACTAACCACCAGTACAAAGCGGTGCAGCAACTAATGAAACGTCAAGATGTAGGCGAGCTTATTGTTGCAACCGATGCAGCACGTGAAGGAGAACTGCTGGCAAGATGGATTATGCAGATGGCACAGTGGAAAAAGCCGTTCAAACGATTGTGGATTTCATCTCAGACCGATAAAGCGATCAAGGATGGATTTGCTTCGCTGAAGCCGGGCAGTCAGTTTGATCGCCTCTATGAATCTGCACGCTGCCGTGCAGAAGCAGACTGGATGATTGGCCTTAATGTGACACGTGCGCTAACCGTGCGGTTTAATGCTCAATTATCCGCAGGGCGTGTACAGACCCCAACTCTAGGCATGATCATGGATCGGGAAAATGAAATTAACGGCTTCCGTTCGCAGGAATACGAGACGTTAACCGCGGACTTTGGAGATTTTCAGGCGGTATGGCGTGCAGGTGGCGGGGATTCAAGAGTGTTCGATAAACAGGATATGCAACAACTGAAAGCACGGGTGGAAGGACGTAAAGGCTCGATTGCCCAAGTGAAAAAAAGTGAAAAAGTCGAGCCGCATCCACTGGCCTATGACCTTACGGAACTTCAACGGGATGCGAACCGTAAACACGGTTTTTCCGCCAAACAGACCTCTAACGTATTACAGCGCCTATACGAGCAGCATAAGCTTGTTACCTATCCGCGGACAGATAGCCGTTATCTGACTTCCGACATGACAGGGACATTGAAGGAGCGGTTAGAGAGTGTAGCTGTCGGCCCTTATGCGTCTCTTGCACGCCCTTTGCTCCGTAAAAATCTGAACATTACCAAACGAATCGTGGATGACAGCAAAGTTACGGATCACCATGCCATCATTCCAACCGAGCAGACGGTGCTCTTAAATCAACTCAGCCCTGAGGAACGTAAGTTATACGATCTCATTGTTCGCCGTTTTATCAGTCTGTTCTATCCGGCGGCGAGGTACGATTCTGTTGCTATTACGGTACAGGTAGGGAAGGATTCCTTCCACGTGAAGGGCACGACGGTGAAAGATAGTGGCTGGCGTGAAGTCTACGGCGGTGATTACACGGATGATGAAGATGAGCGTGAGGATGACGGAAGCGGTCAAGATCGTGTACTTCTGCCGGATATACAGCAAGGGCAATCCTTAACTCTCCAGCGCTGCCATATCAAGAGTGGGCGTACAATGCCGCCGAAGCGGTATACGGAAGCTGCACTACTCTCCCAGATGGAAAAGCATGGACTCGGCACACCCGCGACACGCGCGGATATTATTGAGAAACTGGTCAGTTCGGATACGATCGATCGACAAGGCAACAGTCTGCATCCAACCGGCAAAGGCAAACAATTGATCGAGCTTGCTGCACCGCAGCTGCGTACACCGGAACTGACAGCTCGCTGGGAGGCTGAACTGGAGCGGATTGCACGTGGACAGGGGAAGCCTGGTCCGTTTCTGGATGGCATTCGTTCTATGGCGAAGGAACTTGTATCCACGGTGAAAAGCAGTAAAGCGGAGTACAAGCCGCATAATGTAACCAACAGCCACTGTCCGGACTGTAATGCCAAGTTGCTAGAGAAAAAGGGGAAACGCGGCAAGTTCCTTGTATGTCCTACAGAGGACTGTGGTTATCGCCGCTCCAATGAGAAGCGCTTGTCGAACCGCCGCTGCGCGCAGTGCCATAAAAAGATGGAGATTAAGGAAGGCAAAGCTGGACTGTATGTTCAGTGTCTGCCATGCGGAATTACCGAAACACTGGACAAGGACAAGCAGCATGTAAACAAACGCGAGCAACAAAAGCTGGTGAAGCAATATGCGAAGCAGGAATCCATCGGTTCCAACTTGGGAGACTTGCTGAAGGCAGCCATGGAGAAGCAGGGGAAATAAGATTACAGCATGTATATCGTAGACTGTGAAATTTCAAATTTTTTCGTATATACATGCGTCAGCTGTTAGTGGGCGCGAAAAGTTACAGTCACGTATAAATTGCTGTTTTTTCTAGCAATCTGTGCTCGTGCTTGTTTTTCAAGACGGCTTGACGACAAAGCGATTACGATACTCCCTAGGTGTGAAGCCTGTATGCTTTCGAAATACCTTAATGAAATAGCTTTGATCGTGAAAGTTTAGCAGTGTATAAATCTCACTCAGTCGATAGTCTGAGAAAACGATAAGATTTTTGGCCTCTTCAATCCGTTGCCTTTGGATAAAAATGCGAAGCGCCTCTCCAGTCTCTTCCTTGAATTTGCGGGAAAGATAGGAGGGGTTTATTTGCAGATGTGAGGATAGTACCAATAGACTTAAATCATCGTACAGGTGATTGAATATATATTCCTGACATAACAGAATATCCTTGGAGAAATGAGCTCTCTGGACTTTGACTACACGTTCGGTAAAATCACCAAGTATATTCTGCAGAATCGGGTGAATCGAATCAATTCTGGACAGCTTTTCAATTTGTTGGATATAAGTGTCGCTAAGCGTAAGGGCCGACTCCGAATACAATCCACCATCAATGGCAGCACGAGTTCCCAGTGTGATGGCTGCGATGATCAGATTTTTTTTGCTCCGTAAACTGTCATGTTCGGATAAGGTACCGTAGACACCTTTCAGATCCATATGCTGTTTCAGGTACAGCAGCATTTTAGGTTTGTTCCCTAGACGGACCTGATCAAACACCTGTTTCTCTGAAAGATAGGATTTGTGAAACAAGCTTCGTTCCCTCTGTTCCAGAAGAGACAGTTCGAGTATACCTTCCGTATAGCTTTTTGCTGTTGTTTGGTTGTCCTCCAGCACTTCATCCCGATTCAGAACTTCATGATGTAAAAGATAATGAGCCATAATCGCCGCACTTAGCAACGGATGCAGATCATCTGGTTCAGAGAAGGTTGATTGGTCGGGAGATTGATCCCAAACAGCAAACGGACTGCTCTCCAGATACTGATGTGCGTTGGGCCAGAGAACGAGCAAACCTGTTTCCTCACCAGTGGAAACGGGGAGTAGGATCATTTTATCGGCTTGCTTAAGGTTCTGTTCATGGTGATGGTAATAGACAATTTGAACTTTCCGCTGTACAGGGATGGATAGAAGCTGACTCAACAGCTCTTGGCTTAAAGAACTATGACTGCTGGAACCTCGAATAAGGTAGAACACAGGAATACGAGTAGCATCATATAACGTTTGTATGATCCATTGAAGCTTGTCCCCAGTTATCGTTGACATTGCGGATTCCATCTCCTTAATGATCATAATTAAATACCAATAATCACAAATAAGTACCATAAATATAATTGGGAACGCTTTATATTTCAATAAAGAGGTTTGATTTGATCACTGATGTATAGAGCAGGAGGCAGACAGAATGTATCTGGTTATTGATATTGGTGGAACGTTTATCAAGTACGGTGTAATGAGCGAAAGTGGGGAACTTTTATCCAAAGGGAAACGCGGTATTGGGCGAAGCGGCCTTCAGGAACTGCAGGATGGACTCTTTGCCATCGTGGACGCACAAGACATGTCACAAATTCAGGGCATTGCTCTAAGCTGTCCAGGAACAATCGATGTAGAAACAGGAATAGTGTACCACGGCGGTTCTTTTCCATTTTTGCATGAGGTCAATTTAGCCAAGCTTCTTGAAGACAGATATGCGATCCATGTATCCATTGAAAATGATGGGAAGTGTGCAGCGCTTGCTGAACTGTGGCTCGGCAGTGTCAAAGATACCAAGGATTCCGTCGTGATGGTGCTGGGCAGCGGCATCGCGGGAGGAATCATCATGGACGGTAAACTGCAACGTGGCAAAAACTTGTCAGCCGGAGAGGTTAGTTATGTGATGAGCCGGATTAACCCGGTAACGAAGGAAGCGGCCTATTTTGGACTGGAGAGCTCGGCTGTAGAGATGGTTAGACAGATTGGTGAGTTAAAAGGGCTGGATGACCCTGCCGATGGTGAGGCCGTGTTTGAATTTATTAATCAGCGAGATGCGGAGGCGTGTGGTGTATTTGATACCTTTTGCACACAGATTGCAGTTCAGATCATGAATCTGCAATACATTCTCGACCCTGAAGTGTTTGCCATTGGAGGAGGCATCAGTGCACAGCCTGTTGTGCTGGAGCGAATCCAATGGGCAATAGATGAACTGAAGCGAATTAACCCATTGCATAAGGCGAGCCCACAGATTACAGCCTGTACGTTTGGAAATGATGCCAACCTGTACGGAGCGTTATATCATTTTCTAAACAGCCACCGGAACAACTAGACGTGCCCCTAAAGCCTAAAGTATAGGTGACTCCTTCGTATAAGATGCTTCGTTTTCAGGCAACGTAAGCGGAGGAGGTGAGCCTGAGATGCCACATAATAAACCGGAGAAACGCAATAATCAGCAGAACAAGGACAGTATTCGGGAAGAGAATATTGCAGTGAGCCCAGAGAAAGCAGCCAAACGGGTACCAAGCCTAAACGGTATTCCAAAACAGGAATCGTAGATTCAGCCTTTATGTAAAAATAGAGCGGTTCTCTGTCCGCGTTGATCATCTGCCCGCCTTGGGATTATAATGGAGGCAGGGAGATGTCCCGGGACAGGGGGACCGCTAAACGCATATGCAGACAGGACTTATCGTATGGTTTATCTTTATTAATGTTGTCGCATATCTGGTCATGTCAGATGACAAGAGACGTGCACAGCAGCGGCGAGACCGCACGCCTGAGAGAACGTTATTTTTACTAGCTTTTATCGGTGGTGCACTAGGCGTCTGGATTGCGATGTATCGGAAAAGGCATAAAACGAAACATCCCAGCTTTACGATTGGCATTCCATTGCTCGTATTTCTGAATGCAGTAATGTATGGTTACTTTTTTCAGTAATTGTATAGGGATGAATGAATTCGTTATGTAAAATGTTTCTTATCAAGTGGTTCATCTTAACCTGTGAAGGTTTAAGAAGTTACATGGTTCCAGGCTCTGTAAGGGATTTAGATGTCAGACCGAGGCTTGCTTCGGGTTCTACATATATAAGGAAGGGACGGGATTAACATGTTATTTTCCAAAATATTAGTAGCTTATGACGGGTCAAAAGCTTCAAATAAAGCGCTAGATCGTGCAATTGAGCTTGCCAAGGCATCGCAAGGGGCTGTGCTCGATGTCATTCATGCATTTGATTTCCCTCGTGTATTTATTGGGGAAGGTCTGGCACCGCTGCCGCCTTCACTCAACAATGATTACTACAATCTGGCCGTGCAAACGACCGATGAAGCCAAAGAACGGATTCAAGCTGCTGGTGTTACAGCCAACGTGGATCTGATTCAAGGGGCTGCTGCTGAAGTGCTGCTGGACTATGCCAAAGAAAACGGTTCGGATATCATTATCATTGGTTCCCGCGGATTAGGCGGAATCCGTGAATTCGTGCTCGGCAGTGTCAGCCACAATGTAGTACAGCATGCTCAAATTCCTGTATTGATCGTGAAATGATTTTGAAATAAGAGGGAGGGTGTAATTATACTCCAGTCCCTTGTGAACAAGCCGGCTGTCTTCGAGAAATTGAAGAGGGGCCGGCTTTCTTTTTTTATTTTATTTTGCTGCAACAGGATGGGGTATTTCAAGCTAATTTGGAGTTAATTGTATAACACTGCACTAATTCCCGAACATTAGATTTGTCAATATGTTAAATGTTCGTCTTTAAGTTGACATACGCTGTAGGGGATTGTTAGAATGTTAGATGTGTCGATCAGGTTAAAATAAGGTCGAGTAGGAACGAAAGTTGTATGATTATGGAACATGGTAAACAAAGATGTAACGAATAGATATTTGCTCGTATAACGCCGGGAATAGGGCCCGGAAGTATCTACCCGGAAACCGTAAATTTCCGGACTACGAGGAGATACGGCTGAGAGTCGCATGGTTGATTGCGGACAGCAAGCCCCTTTTGGCATGCCCAAATGAGGGATACGTATTTCTTGGAGTCCGGTGTCCGGAGAAAATGTATATTTTCGCGGGTAGCGGACTTTTTGTTTTCATTTGCAAAAGGGCATTGAAGTGACCGTGTAAATTACCTTTAGTTCAGCTTATACGACAAATGGGTTCTAAAATGCTCAGATGGGAGTGGGATGTATTCATGTCAGTGCGAGTTGCTGTAATTATGGGCAGTAAGTCCGATTGGGAAACGATGAAACATGCGTGCGAGGTGCTGGACGAGCTTGAGATTGGTTATGAAAAAAAAGTCGTCTCCGCACATCGTACACCGGATTTGATGTTTGAATATGCAGAACAGGCGATTGACCGAGGATTTAAGGTCATTATCGCTGGTGCAGGCGGAGCGGCTCATCTTCCAGGTATGGTGGCATCCAAGACGATGCTTCCAGTCATCGGTGTTCCGGTTCAATCCAAAGCATTGAACGGTCTCGATTCCTTGCTGTCCATTGTGCAGATGCCTGGCGGCATCCCGGTAGCGACGGTTGCGATTGGCAAAGCGGGTGCGACCAATGCAGGCTTGCTCGCTGCACAGATCATTGGCGCATTTGACCCGGAAGTGCAGCGCCGCTCCGAAGCTCGCAGAGAACGGATTAAACAAGAAGTACTGGAAAGCAGTGATGAGCTATGAGTAGCGAAGCAATGAAACAGGTTAGTGGAGCAAGCGAAGGGCAGTCTGCGCTGTTGCCCGGACGGACTACAATCGGTATTCTCGGCGGTGGCCAGCTTGGACGGATGATGACACTCGCTGGAGCAGCAATGGGATATCGGTTTGTTACCCTTGATCCAACGCCAGACTCACCTTGTGGTCAAATTGCAAAGCAGATTCAGGCAGGATACGATGATGTACAGGCAGCAAGAGAACTCGCACGGCAATGCGATGTCATTACGTATGAGTTCGAAAATGTGGATGCAGAGGTGGCCGCATTACTTGAGCGCGAGTCCTTTGTACCGCAAGGCAGCACTCTTTTATATACAACACAGCATCGCCTGCGTGAGAAACGTGCGATTGAGGCCGCTGGTGTAAGGGTTGCTCCATACCGCGAAATTACCAGTTTGGATACGATGAATGCTGCGGTGAGTGAATTAGGAGTTCCATGTGTGTTGAAAACAGTGACTGGTGGATATGACGGCAAAGGTCAGCGGGTGATCCGGGTCGCAGCGGAAGCAGAAGAGGCGTACCAAGAGCTTGCATCGACAGGAGCAGAGCTGGTGCTGGAGCAATTTATCAAGTTTGAATGCGAGATTTCGGTTATTGTTGCCCGTAGCACGAATGGAGAGATCAAAACGTTCCCGCCTGCGGAGAACATTCATGTGAACAACATTTTGCATGCGTCGATCGTACCTGCGCGAGTGGCTACGAACATTCAGCTTGAAGCACAGAAACTGGCAGCGGCGGTTGCTGAATCGATGGAAGCTGTAGGACTGCTGGCGGTGGAACTGTTTGTAGCCGCTGACGGTAGACTGTATGTGAACGAGCTGGCTCCAAGGCCGCATAATTCCGGACACTACACGATGGAGGCTTGCGCCACATCACAGTTTGAGCAGCATATTCGTGCCATCTGCGGATTACCGCTGGGGGATACAACACTGTTAAGTCCCGTCGTTATGGTCAATGTGCTTGGTGAGCATCTGGAAGGAATCATCGCAAGAACAGGGCAACCTGATGAAGAGGCGATGGAACTGGGTGTCATCCCTAAGCTTCATATATATGGCAAGAGCGAAGCGAAGACAGGACGGAAAATGGGGCATGTGAACCTGCTCTGTCAGGATGTCCAAGAAGGATTGCAATGGATCGAACAAACTAATCTATGGAGGCATACAAATTCATGATTGAACGTTATAGCAGACCCGAAATGAGAGCCATCTGGACGGAAGAAAACAAATTCCAATCGTGGCTGGAAGTTGAAATTTGCGCATGCGAGGCATGGGCTGAGCTTGGAGTTATCCCGAAGGAAGAAGCAGCTTTGCTTCGTCAGAACGCTTCTTTTGACATTGATCGTATCTATGAGATTGAAAAGGAAACACGCCATGACGTTATCGCGTTCACACGTACGGTATCCGAGAGCCTGGGTGCAGAGCGGAAGTGGGTACACTACGGCCTGACTTCCACGGACGTGGTGGATACGGCACTTGGTTATGTACTGCGTCAAGCGAACGAAATTTTGGAAAAAGACATCATTAATTTCATCGAAATTTTGCGCGAAAAAGCACTGACTTACCAGCACACGCCAATGATGGGACGTACACATGGTGTACATGCAGAGCCAACGACATTCGGGTTGAAAATGGCATTGTGGCATGAAGAGATGAAGCGTAACCTGGATCGTTTTCGCCATGCAGCGGATGGCGTACAGTTTGGTAAAATCTCCGGTGCGGTAGGAACATATGCGAACATCGATCCATTTGTTGAAGAGTTTGTCTGTGAGAAGCTGGGTACCAAGCCTGCACCAATCTCCACGCAAACGTTGCAACGTGACCGTCATGCGGAGTACATGGCTACGCTGGCACTGATCGCAACTTCACTGGACAAGTTCGCTACAGAAGTACGTGCACTGCAGAAGAGCGAGTTCCGTGAAGTGGAAGAAGCGTTTGCCAAAGGTCAAAAAGGATCTTCCGCAATGCCGCACAAGCGCAATCCGATCGGCAGTGAAAACATCTCTGGTCTGTCCCGTGTTATCCGCGGACACATGGTATCTGCATACGAGAACGTAACGCTGTGGCATGAGCGCGACATCTCGCACTCTTCCGTAGAACGTGTCATTCTGCCAGATGCAACGATGTTGCTGAACTACATGTTGAACCGTTTCGGTAACATTGTGAAGAACCTGACTGTGTTCCCGGAAAACATGAAACGCAACATGGAACGTACCTTTGGCGTACCATTCTCCGGCCGCGTTATGACGAAGCTGATCGACAAAGGCTTCAGCCGTGAGCAGGCGTACGATACCGTGCAGCCGCGTGCCATGCAAGCGTGGGAAGAACAACGTCAATTCCAGGACATCGTGAAGTCCACACCTGAAATTACAGCCGTGCTGAACGATGAGGAAATTGCAGATGCATTTAACCCGTCCTGGCACCTGAAACACGTGGACACAATCTTCAAAAAACTCGGCTTGAACGACTAATCGATTAATATATGCCCTTAATAAGGCTAGAGAAACGAATGATGGGCTACAAGGGAACGCAGAAGACAGAAATACCCCACTAAAAGTATAGGTTGATTATGTGTTCACGCTGGAACGAAGAATGCAGAAAAAACCTGTAGAAGCGAAGCGTTCGCCTTTATCACCGAATTTTCCCCTTATACAATTGGATCAGAAAAATTCGGGGATAACAGCGATCGGAAGGTTCTTCTGCATTTGGAGTGGCCCCGCGTGATGAGGGGAATTGGACGTATATTTTACATCTCCTGAAAGAAGGTGACCCCATGGCACTGTCCACGGCGGCAGATCTTGTTAAAGCACCTCTGTTATACAAAGGAAAAGTACGCGAGCTATACGATCTGGGTGAGCACTTTCTTATTGTGGTGACGGATCGCATCTCGGCATTTGATTACGTGCTCGACCCGGCGGTTCCAGAGAAAGGTAATGTGCTGAATCAACTCAGTAGCTTCTGGTTTGAACTGACGGGCAACATGATGGAAAACCATGTGGTTCATACCGATGTGAATCAGCTGGATGATCTGGTCACCGAACCTGAATTGCTCAAAAACCGCATCATGGTTACACGTAAAGCAGAGCGCATCGATATCGAATGTGTGGTGCGCGGATACATCACTGGTGGTGGCTGGAGACAGTATGAGACAACCGGAGAAGTGAATGGAATCAAACTGCCGGAAGGCCTGCGCAAAAATGCCAAGCTTGAAGTGCCTATCTTCACACCGGCTGCCAAAAATGACGTTGGTCATGACGAGGACATCTCGATGGAGCGTATGAAAGAGCTTGTCGGAGACGCACTTGCTATCGAGCTTCAAGAGAAAAGCTTGCGACTCTATGAGTTTGCTCGTGATTACTGCGATCAGCGCGGTATCATTCTCGCAGACTGCAAATTCGAGTTTGGCATCGTGGACGGTAAGGTGATCCTGATCGATGAAATCTTCACCCCGGATGCTTCCCGCTTCTGGGCAAAAGAAAACTATGCTCTCGACATTGAGATCGACAGCATGGATAAAGAACCTGTCCGTACCTATCTTGCAGGCACCGATTGGGACAAGAACAGCAAGCCCGATCCACTTCCACAAGAGGTTGTAGAAGCGACAACGGCAAGATACGTCGATATTTATAAACGTTTAACGAAATAATAAAAGGTAACGTTTGAGCGTGTGCTCCGGGAAAGTTTGAGTAAGAGACGTTTGAGCGTGTGGCTGCGGGAAAGTTTGGCTTTCCATCGCTGTTGCCCCCGGAATGTTTGGATTTTAATCCTTTTTTCAAAAGGACACATTCCGGTTGCAAAGGCGAACGCTCCGCTTCTCCAGCTCAAATCTTTCCCTCCGCCAGTGTTCAAACTGGTGGATGAGGTAATTAAAGCGAAGGCTTCACCAAGTATGAAGCCTGGAAAGATTACAAGAATTAAAATCAATGTTACTCAAAGACTTGAAAACCTGTCCCACGCATGCGGAAAGCTATGGATTGGTTTAGGTTTACCGCTCTTACAGTTGCCACTGAGCAACGCAAAGGGTTTAGGCCTTTAAAAATTAGCGCCGCAGGATGGGACGTAGGGGTGGAATGGTTCACGAAGAGCGAAGCGTCCGCCTTTGTTACCGGGTTTTGACCGCAGCGCGGGCCAAAACGAATCAGAAAAACCTGGGAACAACCAGCGGCCGGAGGAACCATCCACACCGGAGCGAGCGTCCCAAGGCCACCGTTTTTACTACCCGCCGAGCAACGCAAAGGGTTTAGGCCTTTAAAAATTAGCGCCGCAGGATCGAGCGTAGGGGTGGAATGGTTCACGAAGGAGCGAAGCGTCCGCCTTTGTTCCCGGGTTTTGACCGCAGTGCGGGCCAAAACGATTCAGAAAAACCGGGGAACAACAAGCGGCCGGAGGAACCATCCACACCGAAGCGCCCGTCCCAAGGCTACAGCAACTTTTTTAACAGCATAAAGCATTTATCCCGTTCATTACTGAGGAGGAACATACAGATCATGATCAAAGCAACCGTATATGTCACTATTAAACAAAGCGTACTCGACCCGCAAGGTGTAGCTGTTCAAGGAGCCCTGCATTCCATGGGATTCAACGAAGTGGAAAGTGTACGGATCGGTAAAGTCATGGAACTGAATCTGGATACAACAGATCGTGTGGAAGCGGAAAAACGATTGAAAGTGATGTGTGAGAAGTTGCTCGCCAACACCGTTGTTGAAGATTACCGCTACGAATTGGAGGGTTAATCTCATGAAATTTGCAGTTCTTGTGTTCCCTGGCTCCAACTGCGACATCGACTGTTACAAAGCGGTCGAAGATGCGATTGGACAAGAAGTTGATTATGTATGGCATACAGCGACAGATCTGTCCGCGTATGATTGTATCCTGGTTCCTGGTGGTTTCTCATACGGGGACTACCTGCGTTGCGGAGCAATTTCCCGTTTCGCACCCGTAATGAACGAAGTGGCTAAAGCTGCCGAGCAAGGCAAATATGTACTGGGCATCTGTAACGGATTCCAGATCCTGACGGAAGCAGGTCTGCTCCCGGGAGCATTGATCCGCAACACGTCCCTGAAATTCCGTTGTCATGACACGGTGCTGAAAGTGGCTAACGCAGACACACCTTTCACACGCGACTACGCACCAGGCGAAGAGATTGTCATTCCGATTGCACACGGTGAGGGCAACTATTACTGTGACGAAGAAACACTCGCAAGTTTGCAAGCAAACAATCAGATTGTATTCACATATGGCAGCAACCCGAATGGTTCCCTGGGTGATATCGCAGGGGTTTGCAACGAGGCGGGCAACGTAGTGGGCATGATGCCGCATCCAGAGCGTGCAGTGGATTCACTGTTTGGCTCGGAAGACGGCAAACGGATGTTTACATCAATTTTGAAAGCATGGAGGGATCGGCATGACGCAGCAGCTATCCGCTAAGGAGCCAACAGCAGAACAGGTCGCAGAACATAAACTATACGCACAGATGGGCGTGTCTGACAGCGAGTATGAGCTGATCTGTGAGTTCATGGGCCGCAAGCCAAACTACACGGAAATTGGTGTATTCAGCGTAATGTGGTCTGAGCACTGCGCATACAAAAACTCCAAGCCACTCTTGCGTCGTTTCCCGACAAGTGGTCCACGTGTCCTGATGGGACCGGGTGAAGGTGCCGGGATCGTAGATATCGGTGACAATCAGGCCGTTGTTTTCAAAATTGAAAGCCATAACCACCCTTCCGCGGTAGAACCTTATCAAGGGGCAGCAACAGGTGTGGGCGGCATTATCCGTGATATTTTCTCCATGGGTGCAAGACCGGTAGCGCTTTTGAACTCTCTTCGTTTCGGTAAGCTGGAGAGCGATCGCGTAAAATATCTGTTCGAGCATGTGGTAGCGGGTATTGCGGGATACGGTAACTGTATTGGGATTCCGACCGTTGCAGGTGAAGTGATGTTCGATGAGAGTTATGAAGGCAATCCGCTCGTGAATGCGATGTGTGTGGGTCTGATTGATCATGACAAAATCCAGCGAGGTGTAGCCAAAGGTGTAGGTAACCCGGTGTATTACGTTGGCCCACCAACAGGTCGTGACGGTATCCACGGTGCAACGTTTGCTTCTGTTGAGCTGACCGAAGAATCCGAGTCCCAGCGTACTGCTGTTCAAGTCGGTGACCCGTTCATGGAGAAGCTGGTTATGGAATCCTGTCTGGAATTGATCGATACGGGTATCGTGCTCGGTATTCAAGATATGGGTGCAGCAGGTCTGACATGCTCCAGTGCGGAGATGGCAAGTAAAGCAGGTAATGGTCTGGAGCTGTATCTGGATCAGGTGCCACAGCGTGAAGAAGGTATGACACCTTACGAGATGATGCTTTCGGAGTCTCAGGAGCGGATGCTGTTTGTCGTTGAGCCGAAGGATGAGGCGCAGGCGATGGAAATTTTTGAACGTTGGGGTGTCATCTGTGCCAAAGTTGGTAAAGTTACAGACGATGGTCGTCTGAAACTGATCCACCACGGCGAAGTGGTTGGCGATATGCCTGTAACGGCTTTGGTTGACGAGTGCCCGGTATATGACAAGCCATCTTCCGTACCTGCGTATTATGAAGCGAGTGCTTCCATCGACACGCTTCGTTATGACGAAGTGTCGGATCTCGGCGGTGCATTGAAACAAGTGCTGGCTTCCCCAACGGTGGCGAGTAAAAAATGGGTTTATGATCAATACGATTACATGGTGCGTACAAGTACAGCCGTTCGTCCAGGTTCGGATGCAGCAGTGGTGACGATTCGTGGCACGCGCAAAGGTCTTGCGATGACGACGGACTGTAACGGTCGCTACGTTTACCTTGATCCTGAGGTAGGTGGACGTATTGCCGTGAGTGAAGCAGCGCGTAATATCGTATGTTCCGGTGCGGAGCCGCTGGCAATTACGGATAACCTGAACTTCGGTAACCCGGAGAAACCGGATATTTTCTGGCAAATGGAAAAAGCCGTGGACGGTATGGCGGAAGCTTGCCGTGTGCTGGATACACCGGTTATCGGCGGTAACGTGAGTTTGTACAATGAAAACGCCAAAGGCTCCATCTATCCAACGCCAGTGGTCGGTATGGTAGGTCTCGTTCATGATACGGATCATATCACGACACAAGCTTTCAAATCCGAAGGAGATGTCATCATCCTCCTCGGTGAAACCAAAGCAGAACTCGGCGGCAGCGAGTTGCAATACGCCGTACACGGCGTGACCGAAGGCCGTCCGCCGGAGCTTGACCTGAACACGGAGAAGGCGTTGCTCAGCACCGTGCTGGAAGCCATCCAATCCGGACTTGTTCGCTCCGCGCATGACTTGTCCGAAGGGGGTCTGGCCGTTGCACTTGCAGAGTCCTGCATCAGCGGTAACGTAGGCGCGCAAGTGAATGTAGAGACTGCACTCCGTGCAGATCATGCGCTGTTCAGTGAGAGCCAATCCCGTATTCTGTTGTCGGCTTCACCGGAGCAAGCGAGTAAGCTGGAAGCTTTCGTACGTGAACGCGGAGTGCCAGCAGCTGTGATCGGACGTGTTGAAGGAAGTAACCTGACGATTGAATTGAACGGAACATCAGCCGTGAACGAACCTGTAGGAGGTTTGGCTAAGGTCTGGGAGGATGCGATTCCATGTCTCATGAACTGATGACGGAACCGTTGTGGACAGGTGATTATTATAACGAAGGGTCCGGCAAGGAAGGCCTCGACAAATTAAAGGAAGAATGCGGCGTATTCGGGGTGTATCGGCACCCTGATGCGGCTTCCCTTTCCTATTACGGTCTGCATGCGTTGCAGCATCGCGGGGAAGAAAGTGCAGGTATGTGTGTAAGTGACGGCACACAGTTTAACTATCACCGCGGTATGGGACTCGTGAAAGAAGTGTTCACCAAAGATCTGATGCAGACACTCACCGGTGATATTTCGATTGGTCATGTACGTTATTCGACAAGTGGAGATAGCAAACTGACCAATGCACAGCCGCTCGTATTTAAGTATCGCGATGGCGACCTAGCCGTTGCAACGAACGGCAACATCGTGAATGCACCAACGATCCGGCGTGAGCTGGAGCAGAGCGGTTCTATTTTTCAGACGACGAGCGACACTGAAGTTATTGCTCACTTGATCGCACGTTCTTCGAAAGGTCTTGTAGAGGCGGCAAAAGATGCATTCCAGCGTATCGTCGGCGGATATGCGTTTCTGATCATGACGAATGATAAGTTACTGGTTGCTTCTGACCCGCATGGACTTCGTCCACTGACGATGGGTAAGCTTGGGGATGCTTATCTGTTTGCGTCTGAAACTTGTGCACTTGAAACGATCGGCGCAGAGTTGATCCGTGACATAGAGCCAGGGGAACTGCTCGTGCTGGATGCAGACGGATTACATGAAGATCGTTTCGATGATCATAAACACCGCAAGGCACTCTGTGCGATGGAATATATTTATTTTGCCCGACCTGATAGTGATATGAACGGTGCTAATCAGCATGCTGCTCGTAAACGCATGGGTAGTCGGATGGCCATTGAGGCGTTTGTGGATGCGGACTTGGTTACGGGGGTACCAGATTCCAGCATCTCGGCGGCGATTGGATACGCTGAACAGACAGGTATTCCATATGAGATGGGCATGATCAAAAATAAATACACCGGACGTACATTTATCCAGCCAAGTCAAGAATTGCGTGAGCAGGGCGTGAAGATGAAGCTTAGCGCCGTGCGCCGTGTCGTGGAAGGTAAACGTGTAGTGATGATCGATGACTCGATCGTACGTGGGACAACATCCCGCCGGATTGTGAATATGCTGCGTGACGCAGGGGCAACGGAAGTGCATGTGCGGATTACTTCACCGCCATTTAAGAACCCGTGCTTCTATGGTATTGATACACCGGATAGCCGTGAATTGATTGCATCCTCTCTGTCTGTTGAAGAGATTTGCCGTGAGATCAATGCAGATTCTCTGGCGTTCCTCAGCCCGGATGGACTGATTGCATCCATTCAGGGAGATAATCAGGAAGACTATAAGGGCGGACTATGTCTGGCTTGCTTCGATAATGACTATCCGACCCGCCTCGACTTTGACGGCGAGGAGAAATTTGGCTGTAGTTGTTAGGAGGCGAGGCTTATGGGAAGAAAAAGCTATAATGAGGGCGATGTTTTTCTGATTCCAATGCATGATGAGCGGTTCGCCGTTTGTCAGGTGATATGCGCACTGAGAGACCGCTTCAAAAAGGCATTTTCATTCGGCGTGATGAGCATTCAGCGTGACGAAACTGTAAGTTTGGAAGACCGCGAATTCCTTGACTATTCTTATGGTAAACGTAAGAGCAGCGTGATCTTCACGTCACCCAAGTTACTGAAAAATGGCACATGGAGCATTGTTGGTAACATCCCGCTGACTCCGGCGAAAAAAGAGCTGCAAGTATTCCAGTGCGCCGGTGCGGTATACAACGGTGACGAATACATTCGAATGGTTCCACCAGAAGAGTACGGTCAGTACATTACAATGGGTGTAGCGGGATTTGAATTGGTACAGATTCATCTTTTGGAGATGAGTAACAATAAATGAGTTAGACTTTTCATAGGTTATTCCGTCATCGGAGTGTACGGTGTAAATATGTTGAGCTCGATTTATACAAGATACGAAGGGTGTGAGGGTTGTGTCCGAAGCATATAAAAAGGCCGGCGTCGATATCGCGGCAGGAAACGAAGCGGTTGAACGGATGAAAAAACACGTAAAGCGTACCTTCCGTCCGGAAGTGATGACAGACCTGGGTGGATTCGGTGCCTTATTCGGATTGAACAAGGACAAATACGATGAGCCGGTTCTGGTTTCCGGTACAGATGGTGTTGGAACCAAGTTGAAAATAGCATTTGCCATGGATCGTCACGACACGATTGGCATCGATGCAGTAGCGATGTGTGTCAATGATATCGTTGTACAAGGAGCAGAGCCACTCTTTTTCTTGGACTACCTCGCTTGCGACAAGGTCATCCCGGAGAAGATTGAAGCGATCGTTGCGGGTATCGCGGAAGGCTGTCATCAGTCCGGCTGTGCGCTCATCGGCGGTGAAACGGCTGAGATGCCAGGCATGTACAGTGAAGGTGAGTATGATATCGCAGGTTTCACCGTGGGTATCGTGGACAAAGCAAAAATCATTAATGGCACAACCATCGCATCTGGAGATACGGTCATCGGCCTCGCTTCCAGCGGTGTGCATAGTAACGGATTCTCTCTAGTTCGCAGACTGTTGCTTGAAGAAGCCGGTTTGGATCTGCACTCTGAGGTGGCGGAGCTTGGTGGCAAACTGGGCGATTCCCTGCTGGAGCCGACGAAAATCTATGTAAAACCGCTGTTGTCTCTGCTGGAAAACGTAAATGTTAAAGGCATGGCGCACATCACGGGCGGTGGATTTATTGAAAATATCCCACGTATGCTACCAAGCAACGTGAACGTAGATATCAATTATGGTTCATGGCCGATCCTGCCAATCTTTAATCTTTTACAGCAAAAAGGCGATGTATCCAACCGTGATATGTTCACGACGTTTAACATGGGTATCGGACTTGTCTTGGTTGTGAACGAAGCGGATGCAGCAAAAGCACTGGAGCAATTAAAAGCATCTGGTGAAGAAGCGTACATCATTGGCCGTGTAACTGAAGGAGATGCGCGAGTGACCTTCACGGGAGCGGATGTTTAATGACGAACTACCGCATTGCTGTATTTGCCTCAGGGACAGGAAGCAACTTTCAGTCTCTGGTGGATGCAGCACGGAATGGCGCGTTGGGTGCCTCGGTGGAACTGCTCGTCTGTGATAAACCTGCCGCACGTGTTGTGCAGCGAGCACAGGATGCAGGGGTAGACTGCCATCTGTTTACGCCCAAAGCGTATGATTCGCGTGAAGCATACGAGGCAGAGATTATTGAGGTGCTGGAAGCGAAACAGATTGATCTGGTTGTGCTGGCGGGTTATATGAGACTGCTGACCTCCGTTATGGTGGAGCGTTACGCGGGTCGACTGATTAACATTCACCCATCGCTCCTGCCGGCTTTTGCTGGTAAAGACGCCATTGGACAAGCACTTGATTATGGTGTGAAAGTGACAGGGGTAACCGTTCATTTTGTGGACGGCGGCATGGATACGGGGCCGATTATAGCCCAGCATCCTGTGCCTGTCCAACCAGGGGATACGGCGGAAACGATCAGCAAAGCCATTCATGCAGCCGAACAGCAGTTATACCCTGAAGTGGTATCCTGGTTCGCGCAAGGTTTGGTTCAACTAAACGGACGTCACGTCACCGTTACCAAACCGGTTTGATATAAGTTGAAATTTTTTCCGCACATGAACGGAGAGAACAGAAATAAGCTGGAGAAGCGGAGCGTTCGCCTTTATTACTTGATTTTTACCATTATAAAATTGTTCAAAAAATCCAGGAATAACAGCGATCAAAAGATTATTCTGTTCTCGCAGTGGCTCAGTGTGGGAATCGTTTATCAACTTATATAACAGAAGTCGAAAATTGGTACGCATTTTGTGATATTTCTCGGGAAATAAATCAGCTGTGTTTCGTCAGGAAACGCGAAGCTTATGGGATAATAAAGGAGGAGCATATTGTGAGTATCAAAAGAGCGCTGGTCAGCGTATCGGATAAAACAGGCATCGTGGACTTTTGCCGCGAGCTGTCGCAAATGGGTGTGGAGATTATTTCGACAGGAGGTACAAGCAGCCTGCTGTCGAAGGAAGGCGTACCTGTCATCGGAATTTCGGACGTAACCGGATTCCCGGAAATTATGGACGGACGTGTCAAAACATTGCATCCGGCAGTTCACAGCGGTTTGCTCGCTGTTCGTGATAACGAAGAGCATACACGCCAAATGCAAGAGCTTGGTTTGGGTTATATCGATCTGGTCGTTGTAAACCTGTATCCTTTTCAGGAAACCATCGCTAAACCGGATGTAGCCTATGAAGATGCGATTGAGAACATCGATATCGGTGGCCCAACAATGCTTCGTTCTGCGGCTAAAAACCATGCTTTTGTTAGCGTTGTTGTGGATGCTGCCGACTACAGCCAAGTGCTGGAGGAAGTTCGCAGCGGTGGGGATACCACGCTGGAAACACGCAAACGGCTTGCGGCAAAAGTGTTCCGCCATACGGCGGCTTACGATGCACTCATCTCCGATTACCTGTCCAACGTTAATGGCGATCCACTACCAGAGCGTCTGACCGTTACTTACGAAAAGCTCCAAGATCTACGATATGGCGAAAATCCGCACCAACAAGCGGCATTCTACCGCAAACCGCTGGCTGCGCAGGATACATTGACTACTGCCGAGCAACTGCACGGTAAAGAGTTGTCCTACAACAACATCAATGACGCCAACGCAGCTCTGCAGATCGTCAAAGAATTTGAAGAGCCAGCAGTGGTTGCCGTGAAACATATGAATCCTTGCGGTGTGGGTATTGGCGAAAGCATCTATGAAGCCTACAGCAAAGCCTATGCAGCTGACCCAACATCGATTTTCGGTGGTATCGTGGCGGCAAACCGCATTATCGACAGCGATACGGCGAACAAGCTGAGCGAGATTTTCCTGGAAATTGTACTCGCTCCTGATTTTACCCAAGAAGCACTGGATATCCTGACGAAAAAGAAAAACATTCGTTTGCTGAAAACGGGTGAGCTGAACGCAGCTCGCAACCGTGAAAGCCAGTTCGTGGTGACATCGATTGACGGCGGCATGATCGTTCAACAATCGGACGTACATTCCATTGAAGCGAGCGAGCTTAACGTGGTTACAGATCGTGCACCTTCCGAAGAAGAGATGAAGCAGCTGTTGTTTGGTTGGAAAGTCGTGAAGCACGTGAAGTCCAACGCGATTGTACTTGCTGCGAACGACATGACGGTAGGTGTAGGTGCAGGGCAAATGAACCGTGTCGGTGCTGCCAAAATTGCAATTGAGCAAGCTGGCGAACAGGCGAAAGGTGCTGTACTCGCTTCGGATGCATTCTTCCCGATGGGCGATACTCTTGAGCTGGCAGCAAAAGCTGGAATTACAGCAGTTATTCAGCCAGGCGGCTCGATCAAAGACGAAGAATCCATCAAGGTCGCCAATGAATACGGCATCGCAATGGTATTCACAGGCGTACGTCATTTTAAACACTAGGACAAGTAATAAGCAGGTTGAAGAGTTAAGGTCTGAACGAGAGCATTAAAATATGCTCTCATCAAAAAGTGGCAAGTGTTATAAAGGAGTGTCACCTGTCATGCTGATGACGTATGGGGCACTCCTTTTTTTCAGGAAATAGGTCACTTAATATTTTTGAAGTGTGGGAACATTACAATCTAGTAAAGTGTGGAGGGGACAGAAGAATGGATATTTTGGTAGTCGGCGGCGGCGGCCGCGAACATGCAATTATCTGGGCACTGGCGAAGAGTCCAAAGGCAGGCAAGATCCATTGTGCACCCGGGAATGCGGGCATTGCACAGCTGGCAGAGTGTCACCCGATTGCGGTGCATGAATTCGATAAACTCAAAGCACTGGCTGTTGAGCTAAAAGTAGACCTCGTCGTTATTGGACCGGATGATCCACTGGCAGACGGTATTGTAGATGCGTTTGACTCGACAGGTCTTCCGGTCTTCGGTCCACGCCGTAATGCAGCTGAGATCGAAGGTAGTAAAACGTTCATGAAAGACCTGCTACACAAATACAACATCCCTACCGCTGCATATGAGAAATTCGACAACTATGAGCAGGCTCAGAGCTATCTGGACGAGCAAGCGATCCCTGTTGTCATTAAAGCGGACGGACTTGCTGCAGGTAAAGGGGTTACGGTGGCATACTCCCGTGAGGAGGCGAATCAGGCCCTTCGCAGCATTATGGTTGATAAAGTATTTGGTGAAGCTGGAGCTAAAGTGATCATTGAGGAATTCCTCGCTGGACAGGAAATGTCGATTCTGGCCTTTGTTGACGGTGAGACGGTTCGTCCAATGGCTGCTGCGCAGGATCATAAACCTGTGTTCGACAATGATCAGGGACCTAATACGGGCGGCATGGGTACATACTCGCCGCTGCCACATATTCCAACTTCTATCATTGAAGAAGCGATTGAAACCATCATCAAACCAACAGCGAAAGCAATGGTATCGGAGGGCCGTCCATTCCGTGGGGTATTGTTCGCTGGTTTAATGATCTCCCCGGATGGCAAGCCCAAAACGATTGAGTTTAATGCACGCTTTGGAGACCCGGAGACTCAAGTGGTGCTGCCACGCCTGAAAACGGACCTGCTCGACATTTTCTGGGCAACCGTTCACGGAAAGCTGGCTGATCTGGAGATTGAGTGGAGCGATGAGGCCGCGGTATGTGTCGTGCTTGCTTCAGGCGGATATCCTGGCCCTTATGCCAAAGGGGTTGTCATTGAAGGACTGGATCAAGCCCGAGAGGCTGTTGTGTTCCACGCAGGAACCGCGCGTAATGAAGCGGGAGACTGGGTGACAAATGGCGGACGTATTCTCGGTGTTGTAGGCCTGGGCGCTGACATTGCAGAAGCAAGAACCAAAGCCTATGCACAAGCAGAGCTCATTCGATTTGAAGGCAAACATCAGCGCACCGACATTGCAGCCAAAGCTTTGGTGTAACAATTAAGCCAGCCCGTAGGAGGGGTACCCAAAGGTATTTGCATCCTGCGGGCTTTTAACGCGTATTATATATATCATGTGTAAAAAGGACAGTTACAATCCTTTACATACCTGCTTTGAGTACAACACTTATCCACTATGCCAGTGAGCCTCTGAATCTGTTTAATGCCTGAAGGGAACGGGTAGTATTTCAATAAATTGTACTATTCTATAACAAGAGGACTGTAGAAAGTCGGAAGAACCGTTCACGTGAAAACGGAGAAATATAGAAAACTGAAGAAACATAAAAGAAACATAGAAGATAAGAAATCTATCTCGTAAGTGCAGGGTCACGCTGGCTAAAATGCCAGAGGATAACATACATATAGACTATTCTGTGAACAATAGACTGTAAGCTTGTGCCAAACCATAACGTGCAACTGGATGGTTTGGATCAAAACATGATATACTTTTCGGAAACAGGAATCGATACGTTGGGAGGTGGATATCTATTGGGTAGGCGATATTGTAAATTGTCCAAATGGCGAATCTAGGTGAAGTTGATCAAGGAACAATGGACAGCATGAGGGGTAACCCGTTTTGATTGAAGTCGTTTCTACACGTCATGGGCGTTATTGACTTCATCTTGGATTCCTGTTTTAGATTTACAAGGTCATTATGCGACTTATACAGAAGTGATCATGAACTGATTTTTATATATTTTTTATTCGTCACGGGCTCTTGGCATCACACATTCAACAGCGTATGAACAGTTAACGGCATGAACGTTAATGTATCACGCTGTAACGATCTTGGAGGTGAATCCCTGACTATCGGGGAAGTCTTTGGACATAATTACCATATTAAATATCGCATTACTTATCATCTTGATTGTACTGACTGCATTTTTCGTTGCGTCGGAGTTTGCTGTTGTGAAAATTCGTACATCAAGGGTGGATCAACTGGTTGCCGAAGGCAATAAACAGGCAGTGCTTGCCAAAAAGGTCGTCTCGGACCTGGATTATTATTTGTCCGCCTGTCAGCTAGGTATCACCGTTACAGCCCTCGGACTCGGGGCCTTGGGAAAACCGACTGTGGAGAGATTATTATATCCGGTGTTTAGTTATTTTGACGTACCTGCCTCGGCCTCGGCGATTGCTTCTTATGCGATAGCTTTTATACTCGTTACGTTTTTGCATGTCGTTGTTGGTGAGATGGCACCCAAAACGTTGGCGATTCAATTTTCCGAAAAGTTGACTTTGTTACTCTCTCCGCCGCTGTACTGGTTTGGTAAAGTTATGTATCCATTCATCTGGGCACTCAATGGTGCATCGCGTGTAATCCTGCGTGGATTCGGTGTGAAACCTGCCGGACATGATCAGGCTTATTCCGAGGATGAGATTAAGATTATCATGAACCAGAGCTATGAAGGCGATGAGAGCAACAAGACCAAACTTTCGTATCTGGAAAATGTTTTTGTGTTCGATGAACGTGATGCCAAAGATATCATGGTTCCGCGTACAGAACTGGTTACACTAAATCAGGATATGACCTATGACGATATTATTCCTATATTGGATGAGCATAACTACTCCAGATATCCCGTCATCGAGGATGGAGACAAAGACCGCATTATCGGTGTCGTGAATGTGAAGAAGATTTTGCCGGACATGGTTGCGACCCGTGCACATCAATTAAGTGAATTTGTGCGTGAGATCCCATTCGTGTCGGAAGTGACTTCCATTCAGGATGCGATGATCAAAATGCAGCAGGAACGTGTGCATATGGCTGTCGTCGTGGATGAGTATGGCGGTACTTCGGGAATCATTACGATGGAGGACATCCTCGAAGAGCTGGTCGGCGAGATCAGGGATGAGTTCGATGCTGATGAAGTAGCGGACATTCAGGAAACCGGGGAAAACCAGTATCTGATTAGCGGCCGTGTACTTCTGGATGAACTGGAGCGTCAATTCGGGATTGTATTCGAGGGTAATGAAGAGATGGATACCGTTGCCGGATGGATTCAGTACCAGAAGGGTGTAGGCGTGGAAAAAGGGGATACGGTTGAACACGGCGACTATGTCTGGACGGTTGTGGATGCCGAGAACTATCACATCAAGCAGGTGCTGCTTGAGCGTGTAAACGGTATTGAGGCCCAAGAAGCCGCAAGCGATCTGGCTTAAACATTTCAAAACTTAATGGAGGTGAATCCCTCATTTTGAGGGAAATCATTGGACGGAATAATAGCCTTAAACTTATTTTTAGTAGCTGTATTTATCGGTTTGACCGCGTTTTTCGTAGGAGCCGAGTTCGCTATTCTGAAAGTGCGGATGTCCCGTATTGATCAATTGATCTCGGAAGGCAACAAAAAAGCAGTGGTCGCCAAAAAAGTGGCACATAATCTGGATTATTATCTGTCTGCCTGTCAACTGGGTATTACGATTACAGCGCTCGTACTGGGTGCTTTGGGTGAACCGACCGTCGAGAAGATGTTGCATCCGTTATTTCAGAGTCTGGAAGTGCCTGCTGCATTGTCCACCGTACTCTCATACGCGATTGCATTGGCATTTATCACCTTCCTTCATGTCGTAATCGGCGAGCTTGCACCGAAGACACTTGCCATTCAGTTTGCTGAAAAGATGACGTTGTTGCTTGCACCACCGCTCTACTGGTTCGGTAAAATCATGAACCCGTTCATTTATGCGCTGAATGGTGCAGCACGTTTATTGCTTAGCATTTTCGGTATCAAACCGGCCGGGCATGATACGGTTCACTCCGAAGAGGAATTAAAGCTGATCATGGCGCAAAGTTATGAGAGTGGCGAGATTAATCAGACGGAGCTGGACTATCTCAAAAACATTTTTGCCTTTGATGAGCGTTTGCTTCAGGAGATCATGATTCCCCGAAATAAAATCGTTACGCTGAATAAAGAAATGCCATTGGATCAGATTATTGAAGTGTTGAACCAGCATGAGTATACGAGATACCCTGTCATTGCAAACGGGGATACGAACCATTTTGTCGGGTTTATTAATACCAAACAAACGTTAACGAGTGTGGCTGCGGGCAAAACGTTTAGCATGAACACCTTTGTGCATCCCATGCCGAGCTTCTCGGAGCGTTCACCGATCAAGGATGTACTCGTTCAGATGCAGCATAGTCGTGTGCATATCGCTTCTGTCAAAGACGAAGCAGGCGCAACGATCGGAATGGTGACCATGGAGGATATTCTCGAAGAGATTGTCGGGGATATCAAGGATGAATACGAGCATAAAGATCTGGTCAATCCACCAAAGAAACTAAAATTAGTGTAATAATGAGAGCATAGACCTCATTTAGGTGAGATAGACGCACGAGTGCTCTGGTATCGTTATGGTCTTGAAAATGGCTATAGATTAATGTGTCTAGCTCAAATGATCGTTCATTAGTATTTAAATTAAGACAGGTTTCCGTGCTTTGGTGCGGAGACCTGTTTTTTATGTGACAAGTCGTTCAGCGGGGCAGTTCTAAACTTGAACATCAAATAGGTATGTAAAGTTCACCGAAATAATATCTTAATTTTAAAATAAATGCTTGCATAATGCCTTCGGATGGATTAATATGAATTTAAAGAATCTTAAATTAAAGATAAATAACAAAACACGAAGGCAAGTTAGACTTCAAGTACAATTAATAAAAGAACCGTACAACAACCAAGATAATGAATAATAAACGAAAACTAAGGGAGTGGAGATTATGTTCAGAACTTCAGGAATTCATCATATTACCGCTTTTGTTGACGATGCACAGAAAAATGTAGACTTCTACGCAGGGGTGCTAGGACTTAGACTGGTGAAAAAAACGATCAACTTTGATGCACCGGATGTGTATCACTTGTACTACGGCAATGAGCAAGGCGCGCCAGGTACAATCATTACGTTTTTCCCGCAGCAAAATTCAAGAAGAGGTGTGATCGGCTCAGGTCAGACTGGAGTTACCGTCTATGCGGTACCGGTGGGCAGCCTGTCGTTCTGGAAAGAACGTCTTGCATCCTTCGATATTCCATATGAAAATAAAACCAGATTCGGTGAACACTATATTCGTTTCTTCGACAAAGGGGGACTGCTCCTTGAACTGGTTGAGCGCGAAGGCGGTCAGCCAAGCCAGTGGGCATTTAACGGGGTAACACCGGAGCATGCCATCAAAGGTTTTGGCGGTGCGGTGCTCTACAGTCATGTGCCTGAGAAAACGATGGATGTGCTTGTCAGCAAACTTGGTCTGGAACAGGTTCGCGAAGAGAATGGCCTGATCCGTCTGCGTGCGAGCGGTGATCTGGGACAGATCATCGATATTCAATCGACTGGAATTCAGCGCGGTATCGGTGGTGCGGGAACGGTACACCACATCGCATGGCGTGCCAAAGATTACACCGAGCATGAACAGATTCAACAGGATCTGGATCAAACGGGGTACCATCCAACTCCGGTCATCGACCGTCAATACTTCAACGCGGTATATTTCCGTGAACCAGGCGGTATTTTGTTCGAGATTGCGACAGATCCTCCGGGCTTTGCACGGGATGAGCCACAAGAGACAATGGGTGAGAAATTAATGTTGCCTGAATGGTATGAACCACAGCGTGAGCAGATCGAACAATTGCTGCCACCAATTCAAGTACGTGAATGGAAAGGGGAGTCTAAATCATGAGTACAGCCACAATGAAACATATCTATAAAGCAGGTGCGCAGCCAGATGCGCCGACATTATTGTTGCTCCACGGTACTGGGGGCACGGAGAATGATCTGATTGGACTGGCAGAGATGATTGCACCGGGTTCAGCGATCCTTGGGGTACGGGGGAACGTGTCCGAGAATGGGATGCCCCGTTTCTTCCGCCGCCTTGCGGAAGGGGTATTTGACGAAGAGGATCTGATTGCACGGACGGCGGAGCTGGGAGACTTTATCGATGCTGCTGCGGTGGAATATGGATTCGATCGATCGAACGTGTATGCGCTGGGCTATTCCAATGGTGCCAACATTGCCGCAAGTCTGATGTTCCATCAGGCAGATGTATTCAAGGGAGCAATCCTGCACCATCCGATGGTGCCGCTACGCGGACTGACATTGCCTGATCTGAAAGGACTGCCCGTCTTTATCGGTGCTGGAGAGAATGATCCAATTGTGCCAAGACGTGAAACAGAGGAACTGGCTTCGCTACTGAGCGGGGCGGGTGCCGATGTGCATATGCATTGGGAACGCCAGGGACATCAACTGACACGTACCGAGGCAGAAGCCGCGGCAGCGTGGTATAAATCACAGGTGTAATACAGGTACAGTACTTGTGGATGTATTACATTACAAGATCTAGCACATATCGACACATATAAGAAGTTCGCAGGCAGCCTGATCGTTGAGATCGGGCTATTTTTTATGTTTTTTATATCCATATAGGATAACAGCTACTCTCCAGAATATTCTGTCATCGGAGTACACCATGTAAAATCTTAAATTCAACTTACTATATTGCAGGAAAAATAGAATGCATCTGTTATGTAAACGTGACGAACCGGGTAAGGATTTGAAATAGTGAGAGTTCACGCGGTATGCTTGTTATATTGCTTCGACACTACACTGAGATCATGAACTGGAGGGGTTAATGTGGAACGTAACATCAAAGATTTGGTACAGCAGATGACACTGGAAGAAAAAGCAGGAATGTGCTCAGGGCTCGACTTTTGGCATCTGAAAGGGGTGGAGCGTCTCGGCATTCCATCTATTATGGTAACAGATGGTCCTCACGGATTACGCAAACAGGACAGCAGTGCAGATCACTTGGGTCTAACCGCAAGTGTGCCTGCAACCTGTTTTCCGTCTGCGGCAGGGCTGGCGAGTTCGTGGGATACGGAGTTGGCGCGTCAGGTGGGCGTGGCTTTGGGTGAAGAATGTCAGGCCGAAGATGTGGCGGTACTGCTTGGGCCGGGGGTGAATATTAAACGTTCCCCATTGGGTGGACGGAACTTTGAATATTTTTCCGAAGATCCGCTGTTATCGACTCAGATGGCTACCGCTCATATTAAGGGCGTGCAGAGCCAGGGCGTGGGAACATCTCTCAAACACTTTGCGGTGAATAATCAGGAAGAGCGCCGTATGTCGATTGATGCAGTGGTGGACGAACGGACGTTACGCGAGATTTATCTGGCCAGCTTCGAAGGTGCGGTGAAGGATGCACAGCCGTGGACGGTGATGTGTTCTTACAATAAAGTGAACGGCACGTATGCAGGTGAAAATGAGTGGCTATTAACGGACATTTTGAAGGATGAATGGGGCCATGAAGGTCTGGTTGTCTCGGACTGGGGCGCTGTAAATGAGCGGGCAGATGCGCTAGCAGCTGGACTGGAGCTGGAGATGCCGGCAAGCGGCGGTATTGGAGAACGCAAGGTGATCGATGCGGTAAAGAGCGGAAAGCTGTCCATGGACAAGCTGGATCTTGCGGTGGAGCGTTTGCTAACCTTAATTTTCAAAGCGGTGGATCATAAGAAAGAAGGCGCTTCGTACGATAAAGACGAACATCATCAGCTTGCACGTAAAGTGGCATCCGAGAGTATGGTTTTGTTGAAAAATGAAGCCGGGCTTCTTCCGCTAAAGCGCGAAGGTAGCGTAGCCATCATAGGTGCTTTTGCGCGTAAACCTCGCTTTCAGGGAGGGGGAAGCTCCCACATTAATCCGACCAAGGTCGATGATATTGTGGACGAGATGACTCAGGTGGCAGGCGATGGAGTAACGATCTCTTATGCACCAGGGTACCGGATTGAAGAGGACGATGTGGATGAGACACTGTTGCAGGAGGCTGTTCAGGCTGCAAAAGCGGCAGATACCGCGGTCGTATTTGTGGGGTTGCCGGATCGTTATGAATCCGAAGGGTATGACCGTGCCCATCTGCGTCTGCCGGACAACCACATTCGTCTGATTGAAGAGGTTGCCAAGGTGCAGTCTCGTGTCGTGGTTGTGCTAAGCAACGGTTCTCCAGTGGAGATGCCTTGGTTACCGCAGGTTCAAGCTGTGCTTGAAGCCTATCTTGGCGGACAGGCTGTGGGAGGCGCAATCGCCGATCTGCTCTACGGTGAGGTGAACCCGTCCGGTAAACTGGCAGAGACCTTCCCGGCTAAGCTTAGTCATAATCCATCCTATCTGAACTTCCCTGGAGAAGCGGATCGAGTGGATTACTGCGAGGGGATCTTCGTCGGTTACCGCTATTATGATAAAAAAGAGCTGGAGCCGCTGTTCCCGTTTGGATACGGCCTCAGTTATACCACGTTTGAGTATAGCGATCTACAAGTAGATCGCACGGCGCTAACGGATCTAGACGAGGTGCAGGTACAAGTACGTGTCACCAATACCGGGGAGCGTGCAGGGAAAGAGATCGTGCAGCTGTATGTTAGTGATGTGGAGAGTGCGGTGATTCGTCCGGATCGGGAGCTGAAAGGTTTTGCGAAAGTGGCACTTGAAGCTGGTGAGTCAAAAACGATCCATTTCACCTTGAATAAGCGCTCGTTCGCGTATTACAACGTGGATATGAAAGACTGGCACGTTGAGACTGGCGACTTCGAGATTCAGGTGGGCAGTTCTTCGCGTGATATTCGTTTGCAGACTCGGGTAAGCGTAGAGTCTACTGCCACGTTTATTCCTACGTACACACGTAACAGTACGCTTGGCGATATTCAGCGCGACCCGGAGAATAAAAAACTGATTGAGCAGGCTTTGCAGCAATTCCAGGAAGCGAGCGGTTTCGGCGGCGGAGATGATTCTGGTGACAATGATCATGCGGATATGATGACCGCGATGATGAAATATATGCCGCTGCGTGCTCTTGTGGCCTTTAGCGGTGGTGCGATGACCGAGGAAGCGATGAATCAGTTGCTGGATCAGATGAATAATAAGGATCACGGCATTCGTGGATAAGAGGGCGGAAGTCGGCGCTGGAAAGACATAATTGTCCTAAAGAGTAAGGGAATTTCATCCCGATTCTGCTCCATGATCTGTGACCTGCGATCTGTGAAGAAGTGATTAGGCTATGCCCCAGTTTGGGGCGAGGCCGAGAGTGTTTGTTATTGTACGTTCAGCCGCTGCAAGGCTGGGAAGGATACCCGATCTGATGATGGATCGGGTGTTCTTTTTTTATAAGAAAAAAGGTATAATTAGTAATTGATAATCATTTTCATTTAGGATCAGTGATGACAGACGGATAGCGGGATCGGTGGAGAGGAAAGGTGAAGCATGAGTCAGGACGCTGGATTACATACATTAGGTTCAAGTGCATATATTCAGACCCGGGATGGCCGCAAGCTGCATTACATGTCAAAGGGCATGGGGGAAGTGACTGTCGTTTTTGAGTCGGGCATGGGTGTCTCCAGATCTACATGGGGGCTGGTTGTACCGGCGATTGCAGAGCATACGCGTACCGTTGTGTACGACAGGGCAGGAGCAGGGCGAAGTGATGTCGATTCTGCTCCACGTACCCTGAACCGAATTGCGGAAGACCTGAATGAGCTGCTGGTGGCGCTCGGGGAAGGGCCGTTTATTCTGGTGGGGCATAGCTGGGGAGGGCCCATTGTGCGGGCCACAGCTGCTACTAATCTGTTACGTCTGCGGGGGATCATTCTCGTTGATCCATCGGATGAGCATTGTGAGTTATATTTTTCTCGCATGGCAAAGGTTGGTTTTGCGTTGAATGGCACACTTATTCCGGCACTGGCTCGCGTGGGGCTGTATCGTTTCCTTGGCATAAAGGATTTTCTTAGTCAGCCTGCTGACGTTGTAGCAGATCACCGCCATGAGGACTTTACGGTACAAGCCGCTCGTACGGTGGCTGCAGAGGGGAAGAATTTTTTGCAAGATATGAAGCTGTTACAAGAACAGCCCCCCGAGCTGGAGGATCTGGAAGTGAGCATTATTTCGGGCACATTGCCGGGTAAGGGAGAACGTAAGATCAGACCTGCAGTTGTTGCGGCTCATCGTCAGACGGTAAACCAGCTGTCCAATGCAAGGTGGGTGGAGGCAGCACATTCGGGGCATATGGTGATGTTTACAGACCCTGAAGTGATCACAGGTGAGATTTTGCGAATGCTAAGAGATGAACCATACCCTTCATCAAGGCGCAAGGATAGAGCAAAAGTGATACAATAAAAAGAAAAGCAATGTACGACATTGTTAGACCTTATAAGCGGAGTGTGGAGACAGATGAAACCAGAGAATCAAGAAGTAGCAGGAACGGGAGCCGGAAATGAAGTTTCCAGACATGCCAGTGTGGGCATGGAAGACATCGTGCGCGCGCATCATGTACTGCGTGAAGTGATTGTGAGAACGCCGTTACAGCGTGATGCTGTATTGTCGGCCAAATATAACTGTAACGTGTATCTGAAACGGGAAGACCTTCAAGTGGTGCGTTCATTTAAAATTCGCGGGGCCTACAACATGATACGCAATCTGACTCCTGCCGAAATGGAGAAAGGCATCGTCTGTGCCAGCGCAGGCAACCACGCCCAGGGTGTAGCTTTTAGCTGTAATGCTCTTGGCATTCACGGCAAAATCTTTATGCCAAGCACAACACCGAACCAAAAGGTGAAGCAAGTGCGTCGTTTTGGCGGTGATAATGTAGAAGTTGTACTAATCGGCGATACGTATGATGATGCGTATGCTGAAGCCATGCGGGCGTGCGACGAGCAGGGTATGACCTTCATCCATCCATTTGATTCGCCGAAGATTATTGCGGGCAACGGTACAGTTGCGATGGAGATCATGGAAAGCCTTGATGAGAATGCAGATTATGTATTTGTCACCATTGGCGGTGGCGGTTTAGCAGCCGGGGTAGGAACGTATATGAAAACGGTAAGCCCGGAGACGCGCATTGTTGGTGTTGAGCCGCTTGGGGCAGCTTCCATGAGTGAAGCGATGTTCCGTAAACAAGTGGTCACGTTAGATGATATCGATAAATTTGTAGATGGCGCAGCCGTAAAACGGGTTGGTGATCTGACTTATGACATCTGTAGCAACATTCTGGATGATATCGTGAAAGTACCGGAAGGCAAAGCCTGCACAACGATCTTGGAGTTATACAACGAAAATGCCATTGTTGTTGAGCCTGCGGGCTCGCTGGCTGTAGCTGCACTGGAGCAATACCGGGAACAGATCGCGGGCAAGACGGTGGTCTGTGTCATCAGCGGTGGTAACAATGATATTGACCGAATGCAGGAGATCAAAGAGCGTTCCTTGATCTATGAAGGTCTGAAATATTATTTCATGGTGAATTTTCCGCAACGTGCTGGGGCTTTGCGTGAATTCCTGGAGGAAGTACTCGGCCCGAATGACGATATCGCCAGATTCGAATATACGAAAAAACATGACAAGGAAAACGGCCCCGCCCTGGTTGGCATTGAGCTTATGTACAAAGAAGACTACCAGCCGCTCATCGAACGCATGAACCGCAAAGGTATCACCTATACGGAGCTGAACAAAAACCTGAATCTGTTCAACATGCTAATCTAAATCGGGTGAAGGATTTAATTCGAGTAAAGTAAATCAAGAGTCCCAAAGATATACAGGTACAGGTATGACACAGAGATAGAAACGAAGATAGAGATGTAGAGAGAGGTGTCTTTTTACAAGTGAAACCTACTGTAGGGTCAGAGCAACATAAGTCAGTGCCTCAGATCCGGCCTGCACGGAAGGAAGATGTGGATCAGATCATTCCGCTGCTGGTGCAGGCGATTGGAGATATTGCCTATGCCCTTGCGGGAGAGGCAGACCACGAGCAGGCAATGGGAATCTTACGTGAGTTTGTTACGCAGGAGAATAACCGGATCAGTTATCAGAATATCACTGTGATGGAGCAGGATGGTCAGATTGCGGGCATGTTGGTAGCGTATGCCGGTGATGATGTGGATCGTTTGGATCAGCCGCTGCTGAATCGTCCCGGACGTGATGGGGATGAGAAATATGCTCTGGTAAAAGAAACCCGTCCAGGAGAGTATTATCTCGATACTCTTTCGGTAAGTGAGCAATTTCAGGGGCAGGGCATCGGCCGTGCACTGATGGCTGCTTTTGAGCAGCAGGGAAGAGAACTCGGGCACACGCAGGTTGCCCTGATCGTAGAGCAGGACAATGGCCGCGCCATGCAGCTCTATGAACGGCAAGGCTATGTTCAAGATGAAGTGATTCTTATCGGTGGACATAAGTATTACCATATGGTCAAACGAATTGAATCGTAGTGGAGATTCGAAGGGGCAGGGGCGTAGTTAGCCACGGATACTGTGTCAGAAGCATGAAAAAGACCAAGTAAATGCCCAAGAGGGCAGCTGACTTCGTCTTTTTGGTGTTATGTCGTGGATCACCGTGCTAGGAAACAGCAAATTCCTATAGGGAGCTCAATATCCTCTGGGCTGCCCCCGCTCATATATTAAAAGAATCTATATGAAGTACATACTAAACGTAATCAAGCATCCTGTGGTGTTATAAGGAGCAACGAGTCACCGCATCAAGTTTTACAACGAACCTCAAGTAACCTTACTCATGCAGCAGAAAGTGTCACCCCGAGCCCTGAAGTAACCTCGATCACGCAGCAGAAAGTGTCACTCCGAGCCTTGAAGTAACCTCAATCATGCAGCGGAAAGTGTCGCTCGGAGCCCCAAAGTAACCTCGATCAGCAGCAGAAAGTGTCGCCCTGAGCCCCGAAGTAATCTCGATCATGCAGCAGAAAGTGTCGCCCTGAGCCTCGGAGTAACCTTGATCATGCAGCAGAAAGTGTCACCCCGAGCCTCGAAGTAATCTCGGTCATGTAGCAAAGTGTCGCCCCGAGCCCTGAAGTAACTTCGGTCATACGGCAGAAAGTGTCACCCCGAGTCTCGGAGTAACCTTGATCATGCAGCAGAAAGTGTCACCCCGAGCCTCGAAGTAATCTCGGTCATGTAGCAAAGTGTCGCCCCGAGCCTCGGAGTAACTTCGGTCATACGGCAGAAAGTGTCGCCCCGAGCCCCGAAGTAACTTCGGTCATACGGCAGAAAGTGTCACCCCGAGCCTCGAAGTAACTTCGGTCATGTAGCAGAAAGTGTCGTCCCGAACCTCAAGTAACCTCACTCATGCAGCAGAAATCGCCACCCCGAGCCTCGAAGTAATCTCGGTCATGTAGCAGAAGTGTCGCCCCGAGCCCCGAAGTAACCTCGATCACGCAGCAGAAAGTGTCGCCCCGAGCCCTGAAGTAACTTCGGTCATACGGCAGAAAGTGTCACCCCGAGTCCCGAAGTAACCTCGATCACGCAGCAGAAAGTGTCGCCCTGAGCCCCGAAGTAACTTCGGTCATGTAGCAGAAAGTGTCGTCCCGAACCTCAAGTAACCTCACTCATGCAGCAGAAAGCGCCACCCCGAGCCTCGAAGTAATCTCGGTCATGTAGCAAAGTGTCGCCCCGAGCCCTGAAGTAACCTCGATCACACTGATGTTTCTAGTCACGGATCGGCTAACGATCTCAGATAACGCTATTTGGTCGATTTCAGTCCTTTATAAATTCTAACGATCAGGAGAAGCGTTATTTCGCCATTTAGGGCGAAAAATCATTGGTTTTTGCTCATTTTAGACGAAATAGCGTCTCTGGTGATCGTTAGATTACTGAACAGCTCTAAATCGGCCAAATAAGGTTCGTGGAGATCGTTAGAATATTTTTGCAACCGTGCAACCGTGCAACCGTGCAACCGTGCAACCTTATAAGCGACCAGCGCAAAGCGCTGTGTAGGAAAAATGTTGCCTAATCAACAACTTTCCACGACATGCATACGCCTGATCGCTTGGTTAAGCTACTATATCTATCGCAACCAACTTACATTACTCACTATTAAGCTTATCTAGGTAATTAGTTTGCTAGTAATAGCTATACTTATCCACTTACCCACATGTTCCTTCATTGATCTAAAGCTTTTATATACCATACTCCGGCAGATATTCATCCCTAGGTACGTTCTGCTCCAGCCATTTGTCGACAGCCTCTGTTCTTTCAAACTTGGATTCAGCGACGACTTTCATGAATGCATCCAGTTTTTTTACAAAATCACTATCCTCGGAAGTATTCCGCTGTATGACAGCTTTGTACCCTTTTTGAGCATTTGGCACCATTACGTTGGTATCGTAATCGAACAGAGGGGTATTATCGAGCCCGTAAAAGGTGTACAAGGTGTATTGATTCATCAACATCTGTACCTGGTTTTTCCGGTTAGACTTAGGGAAATCATTCAGGAACCGCTCCTGATTCAGCACACGGTTCAGCATATCCTGATATCCGATCATGAGGCCCCCATCTTCAGAGGAGATATTACTCGTTTCCACTGCCATGATTCGGATGTACTGTTTGATATCTTGATTTACATAAGAAGTGTATTTATCGAATGCGGCATAATTCATGATTGGATAGAGATAACCTTCGATCATCGTAAGACGATAACCACTGTCTCTGGCCTGTTGCAGCAGCGAGCGAAGATTCTTGTCCTTGGTGCGGGACATCAGCTGGGTAAAGCTGTCATTCCACTTATATATTTTCTGCATCTGATCCTGAACATTAGGCACAAGCATGCGATCCGTTATGGCGTCGAGTGCCTTGAAGCGGGCATTCTCGAGTTGAAGCACCATCAGGGTTGCATGATAAGGAGTGATTTGGCTGATCTTAGACTCCAGATAACGGTCTGCCGCGGGCAGGCCATTTTTTTTGTAGAGCATGTTCTGAAAGGATTTGTAGATTGCGGTCGAATTGGCTGATGTTACTTTGGTATTCGCAGCAGGGGCAGCGGAAGCAATGCCTGCAGCTGGTGAAACCGCTGTTTGTAGCAACATCGCTATAGCCGTTGCGGTAAGCAGCGTGCGCACGCCTTTATTTTGAAAAGAAAATAATGTCATGGATATAAACCTCCTGTAATTATGGTTTAGTAATTGAAGCCGAATTAAAGTTGGCCTGTTCAAAATGAATTTACATCCTATGAAACATTAATTATACATTATGTGAGCGTTTACCCATAGATTAAAGCAATTGGCACAGAAAGTGGTTGCGGAATAGTGACAAATTATTCTGTTAATTTTAACCTTTACAAGGTAGATGCAAGACCAACGTTTCTGCGAAAATAATTTTGGGAAACCGGAAACTTTTTTACAAATTGGAACGTCTTAGTTGTGCATAGGAAAATACAGGAATTATTGAATTGCATAGCTAATTTATAAGAGTGAACTAATCATGGGAGAATGGGGATAGGTATATGAGGAAAGCGGGAGGCAATCAAGTGAAAAAGGTGATGTCAGCACTGGCTGTATCAGCCATGCTTGTATCTGCATTACCAACATCTGTGATGGACGCTGCAGCAAGGATCAGCATATATATTAACGGTACAGAGGTGCAATCAGTTCAAGCCCCTGTAATGAAGGCAGGACGTGTCCTTGTTCCGCTTCGGTCGATCTTTGAAGGGATTGATGCGGAGGTGAAGTACAACAATAGAACGAAAACCATTACAGCGACCCGTGACGATCGGGAGGTTTCATTGACACTTGGTTCCAAGGCTGCATATATCAATGGTCAACTGAATGTGATGGATGTTCCTGCGAGTACGATTAAGGGCAGCACCATGGTGCCAATTCGTTTTGTGAGTGAAGCTTTTGGGGAAAAAGTATTCTGGAACTCACGTAATCAACGCGTGGATATTAAAACAACAACGTCTACACCTGAAACGCCAATTGATGATACACAATTTTCTGCTTGGAATATCTACGGATCGGTATCTGGCAGTAACGGAGATGGCCGTGACCTCACTGTAAGCTTCACCCGTGCTATTTCAGAAAGAACCGTATCGGCATACCGGGTGATGTTGGTGAAAAGCAGGGATACCAACAGCTTTAAAGAATCGGTTGCTTCGGCTGTATCTCCGGGAAACTATACTTTGATTACACCAAACGGCACCAATCCGAAGCTGACACTTAATGCGCAGACACGTGACGTGAACGGTGATCTGCTGAATAGCAATGAAACATACCGTCTTTATGTACTCACTGTAGGTAACAGCAACAATAACAACAAAAACTATTTAGGCTGGTCCTCACAAGTTCTGAAGCTGAACCAAGTGAAACCTTCTGTTCAGGCTGTGACAGGGCTGCGGATTGCCGATATTAGTGATTATGGCGATGGAAGAGACATGGAGATCAACTTCACACAGCCAAGCACGAATTCGAATATTACGAATTACCGTGCATTTGTTGTAAAGGCGAAGGATGCATCGACATTTAACCTGGCTGCTGCGAACAAGGTATCCAGCACGAATTCCACGTTCATTAATAAAGGGAATTCGAGTACAATCAAAAGCCAATTGTCCTCATCATCGCGAGATACGTCAGGCGAGTTGATCAAAAACGGGACTGCGTATGTTGTTTACATCATGTCTGTAAGTGCCAATACAGCAACAGATAGCAAGCTGTCTGCGGCTTCATCTTCCCTGACATTGTCCGCGAACACAACTCCAGCTCCGGTTATTACACAAGTGAGAGACATTGCGGATTATGGAGATGGACGGGATATTCAGGTGAGCTTTAACCGTGTATCGGATGAGTCAAAGGTAGCGAACTATCGTGTGTTTGTTGTTCGCAACACGGTATCCAGCAGCTTTAACCTAACTACAGCAAGCAATTTGTCTTCCAGCTTGTACTATACTGTCAATAAAACAGGTAACAACCTTACGGTTACACTGCCATCCAATATGCGGGATACCAGTGGATATAACATCACGAACCTGCAGGATTATCGCATCTATGTCATGGCAGCAGGCAATCAGCAGAACAACTACACTCATGCTCTGTCTTCTTCTTCAAGCGTTTTGAGACTGACATCGAATAGTATTGCAGGTGTGGCAACGAATCTGTCTGTTACAGATGTTGCGGACAACGGGAATGGATCAGATCTGCGCGTGTCGTTTAACAAAGCAACGAATGAATCCAATGTTTCCCACTACCGTGTGTTCGTTGTACCTGCCAATAACGTAGGAAGCTTTAATCTGAATGCTGCAAATTCTTCGAACTATTATACACAGGTGAATAAAACGGGTGGTAACCTGACAGTGACACTACAGCGTGATACCCGGGATACCAACGGGAATTTCATTGTAAATGGTCTTGCTTACCGGGTGTTCGTATTGTCCGTAAATAACAACGGGAACTGGAGCCAAAACGCATTGTCCTCGTCTTCGGCTCAAATTACACTGACTCAGAATTTTGCGATTACAGCACCAACCAGAGTGACTGCTTCCGATGTTGCCGATAATGGCAATGGTAGAGATCTGCAAGTGACATTTAATAGACCTTCGAATGAGGCTAATATAAATCATTATCGTGTCTTTGCGGTTAAAGCCGCCAATACAGGAAGGTTCAACCTGGAGGAAGCCAATCGGAATCCTTACTACAAGGTTGTGAATAAAGCTGGTGGCAGTGGAGATTATACATTTAACCTGGAAAATGTTAAAACTACAGATGGCGCAGATATTACAAATGATCAGAGTTATCGTATATTTGTTCTTGCCTTCAGTAACGGTAACAGCACTCCGAATGTACTGTCTTCAGCCTTCGCAGATATCAGTTTATCTGTAACGTCTGCTGTGTCAGCAGTTAAGTTTGGCAATATTGATGTCAAAAATGCAGATCAAGCGGCAGGTAATGTAACAGATATAACTGTAAACTTTAGCAAACCAAATCCGGCGCAAGGTATCAAGCGTTACATGTTAATGGTTGTACCGGCTGCAACTTCATTTGATCTTAATGCAGCTAAAGCGACGGTTAGAGAAAATAATGCCGTTGAGGTAGATTCAAGCCCTACAGAGCTGCCCTCCACTTTGAAAGACAGCAATGGCAACCAAATTAAAGATGGAGTCTCATATAAAATAGTCATCTTGTCCGAGTCTGATAGCAAAAGAGAATCAAATATAGCGACATCTACTAATTTTACGATTAATGCAAAAAAACAAGCACCAACACCAATAGATGCTGGGAAGGTAACCGATCTTAAATCGACGGCAACATCTAGTGAAATTAGTATCGATTTTACCAAGCCAACTAGTGAAGCAGGCATTAAAAATTACGATGTTTATATTGTTAAAAAATCGAGTAAATCAGGTATTAGCGGAAGCCCCGTAACAAGTTTAAGTCTTGGCGAAACAGGTAAAAAAGTAATGATTGGAAATGATACCAAGGATTCAGATGGGTTGGTTTTTGGAGATGGAGAGTACCAAGTTGTTGTGCTTTCCGTGTCAAATGATTCCAAGAAGTATAATTCTGTTTCTTCTGCTACAGTTGATCTGATGATTCCAGCAGCCACTCCTGCACCAGCAGCGGGTAGTTCAGGTGGTGGGACGTCTGGTGGGGATACCGGAGCACCTGCTTCCGGTCGAAGTAACAATCCGGCTTCTACTGGCAGTGAGTCATCATCTTCTGGTACACAAAGTTCATAAGTCTAATAGGTATTTCTTTGTATGAAGTTCACTGTCCCAAACCGCATGAACTTTATGTCCAACTCCCTTTCCACCTTCGGAAAGGGAGTTTTTCTGTCCCACCGTAAACGGCACATTGGCAGCATTCTGCTGGGGCTACGACCAATGACCTTATTTTTCCAATAAATGAAATTCTCAAAAGGGTTCCTAAGGTCATTGCCGGGTTTGGATCAAAGGATGGATAATAGAAGTCAAAGAACGTGGGAGCAGATCAGCCGAAAGGAAGGATGGAATGTTAGCGTTTCGTTTGACGGGGCAACCGGATGCCCGCATGCCACTATATTTGTACGGTTTAGGTACACAGGAAGAAAAAGGGCTACATCGCCCGGAGGGCTTTCCGGTATATCAGTTATTTTTGGCACGAGGTAGCGGAGGGCGGTTCAACATTTCTGGCAAGGGAACATTTGTTATGGGTGCAGAGCAATTATTTGCATTGGAACCCGGTGTTGCTCATGAGTACATTCCCCATTCAAAAACGGACGGAGAGCTAGGGTTCATTGGCATCGGTGGTGAACTAGCGGCATCAGTGCTCCGCACAACTGGCATCGCCCGCGGAGAACCTTGCACATTAGCCAGGTTTGATCTGATCTGGTCACAGATGATAGAACTGTGGAAGGCGTTGGATCAGGGAGAGATGTCGATGTGGAAAACGTCTGCCTTGCTCTACCAGCTTATTCTGGACATGGCTCAGGCATTAGCACCAGTCGATCCTCTTTCTTCTGAAGGGGAGTGGAACACGGGGCAACCGTCTATAAGGGCGAAAAGTGCTAAGCAAGAGAGCGATGTCACAGGTTCACAGCTACAAGGAAATTCATATGCTGGATCGGCAGGGCTCAACCGGGCGATAACCTTAATACAGGTTCACTATCAAGATGACCTCTTATTGAAACATGTGGCCGAAGCTGTAGGTTACTCTGTACAGCATCTGAATCGATTATTTCATCAGCATTATGGTGTGACCGGGCATCAGTATATGCAGTCTTGGCGTTTGCAAAAGGGACTGGAGTGGATGAACGAACATCCTCAAGCCAGTGTGAAGGAAGCGGCAGAGAATGTAGGCATGGAAGTGAATTATTTCATTCGCATGTTTAAGCGTGAATTTGGAGAAACACCTGGTAAAGGTCTTAAACTACGCAATCAGCCCAAACTGGAGCAGAACCTCCACCTGTATAACAAGGAAATTGGAACGCCTCAATAAAAAAGAGACCTTACGGTCTCTTAAGTAGAATTCCTTAAAATTTAAATTTAATGAGTAACTGCTTCTATTGCACTACTTTCTGGATGTGTTGTTCTACTCCCAAATAGAAGGCAACAAATACTTTCGAAAATGTCCGCTTCAGCTATGCCTGCTTTTTCTGCCCAAAGAGAGGTCGGATTAAAGCAAGTCCAGCTATACCGATCACGGCGCTAACCCATGGAGCCATGTAGAAGACAGGAAGTTTATCCCGAAGTGGGTAACCAACAAAGAGAACAAGCACGACGATGACGATGTAAATGATGATGCCACGAATGTTAACTTTGGGCATGACATGTTTGTCTGTTCCCTGGTCGTCCGGGCGTTCTGCTAATCGGCGCAGCATCTCTACGAGTGCGATCCCGCCAACAGCAGCAATGATGAGAGAGAATAGGCTGATATGTTCGAAAGCTTCGGTATCGCCGTCTGTGAAGCCGAAGAATAGTCCTGTGCAACCTTGGATGAATAGTACAACCGATATTGCCGCCCAGGCAATCATTACGTACCATTTAGGTGTTCGTTTCACAGGCGTTGTTTCAGTGGAGTCAGCAGCCTGTGTTGTACTGGTGTTGTCTCCATCTGTTTCTGTAGAACCTTTTCCGAGTTGAGCGTAAATATCCTGTTCCAGATCAGAGCCGTACAGATCACGGGCTGATTTGTTATCCTTCTGTGCTTGTACGATGGCCCTTCCCGCAGCGAGAATCCATTCTTCCTGGGTTCTCTGGTCTGCCGGAGCTTGCCTTGCGATGCTGCTGATCTGGTTATAGAGTTGTACGTTATCTGGTGTCATGCGGCTCATCTCTGTGATTTGCCGATTTTGTATTTCTTTCAGCTTTTTATAGGAAATTCCCACTGATTGCTCCCCCTGTCTCACACGTTCTGATCTCCCATTCCATGAAGACCCTGACGATATTTTAGTATACGGGAAGGGCTCTCGTTTCGCAAAGTCATTCCTTATAAAATAACTGCTTATGATTCACCCATAGCCCGATACAGGCTAGCACAATACAGGTGCATAAGAGCACGAGTTTTCCATGATGCTGAATCCATCCGAGTAGATGTGCCATGAGTTCATTCCTTTCGGGTACAGGCTTCCGGGACTGGCGAGCCTGTTGTTTTGGTTTTATTTTCCCCTGCGGAGATGTGAATATACATAGCTTGGTTGGAAGAAGCAACGATTCTGTGAACCATGAATAAAGAGCTGTCTAATCCATCACAATAGTAGCATTTCCAAACCGAAATGATGGATAGGAGTGTGGTTAGCATGGATAAACAATCAGATCTGACACGCAAGATGCTACTCAACAGCAATTCCCGCGGTGTGGCGGATGAGGTGGTGCCGATGGATGAGGCTGTGGAGGATACGGAGTTTGGCGAAGAGCTGAACGATGAAAATTGGCAAGGTAGAAGCTTCTGGGACAATGAGGGTGCAGGTCAGCAGCATGAGTGGAATGGACGAATCGAGACTCATGCGATGTTCCGCAGGAGCTATGAGTAAGATCGTAAGAAACATCATAGCCATTGGCGATCATAAGGAAAGGCAGATCGGGTGATCCTTCGATAGGTTAGATACAATACATGAATACACGGATCAAAGAAACACATGGTATGAGTATTGGAACTGAACAGAAATAATGCGAGGCCTGGCTGAATATAGCTCGGTCTCTTTTTTTTTGCGGGATAATGGGTGCAAAAGAGAACAGTTGTGCTTGTAATAGTTGTATCATTTCTCGCGTTGACTTGCAGGTGTGGGGATGATAATATACTAGTATCTTCTTAATACTTACTAAACTTATCGGATTAAACATAATTAATCAAAATACGTTCAATATATAACAAGGAACTGCTATATAATTTGAACTCTTCTTTTACACTCTAACGGAGAGGACAGAAAAAACCTGAAAAAGCGAAGCGTTCGCCTAAAAGCTTTCTGCAAGAAAGCTACATCGGAAGCATACGCTGATCACCGGATTTTCCCCTTTGGAAAAGGGAAACAAAAAATCTGGGGATAACAGCGATTGTAAGGTTATTCTGTCATCGGAGTGGCTGTGTAAAAACTTTAGTTCAACTTATATAGCAAGGTCACCATGAAAGGGGAAAATCGGTATGGAACGTCAGATCAGTATCCGTCACGGAGAAGAGGAGTTAACCGCGACCATTCACTATCCGGTTGTAAAAGATATCAAAGAGGAGACACTTCAGCAACGTGTGCCTCTGGCTGTCATCTGTCACGGCTTTGTAGGAAGCCGAATCGGAGTGGATCGATTGTTTGTGAAAACAGCTCGTGAACTCGCGGAAGACGGATATCTGGTGCTGCGTTTTGATTACATCGGCTGCGGAGAGAGTAGCGGTGAATATGGAGCGGAAGGGCTGGAGTCCATGGTACTGCAAACCCGTTCTGTGCTTGATTATGCTGTGAACTGCACCGATGTCGACCCTACACGTGTGACTTTGATCGGACATAGCTTGGGCGGAGCTGTTGCGCTGTTAACGGCTGTACGTGACAAACGGGTCAAAAATCTCGTCATGTGGTCGGCTGTCGGTTACCCGTTCAACGATATCGTGAAGATTACGGGTAGAGATGTGTATGATGACGGTGTAAAAGCAGGAGCTGCCGATTATCTCGGCTACAGGTTCACTCCCAAATTCTTCAACTCTCTGGCAGAGCATCAGCCATTCCAGGAAGCGGTGAAGTTCAGCGGCGATGTGCTGGTTGTGCACGGTACTTCGGACGAGGTCATCCCTGTAGACTATGCGTTTCTGTATCAAAAAGTCTTCTGGATGCGCCAAGAAGGGCGCTGCGACAAGGAAATCATTTTCCAGGGCAATCATACCTTCTCATCTGGTAAAGAGCGTGAACAACTGATTACACGTACGAGAGAATGGCTCGGGGAGCGTCAGAAGATTGAAGAGAACTGGCAACACTGGATGATCTAAGCCATAAGCCAAACGTCATCAATCAAAAGTCACGGGTATTAACTTGGAAAAGCGCCTTCTTCGGGGTAAAATAGAGAGGTAAGCATCCTATCCGTGTCTGGAGGTTGGCAGCAATGACATTACCCGCACTATTCATTGCGCATGGTTCTCCCACTCTGGCGTTGGAGAGCAGTGACTACACTCAATTTTTGAACGAACTTGGAGACAGGCTGCCAGCTCCAAAGGCCATCGTTGTATTCACCGCACACTGGGATTGTCCCGAGCCTTCGGTGACGATGGATGAATCCCATCAGACCCTGCATGATTTTTACGGATACCCTTCAGCAATGTATAACATACAGTACCCTGCGGCGGGGCAGACCGAGATTGCGGATGAGATCTGTGCGTTATTCTCGCGAAGCAACTTGCCACATCGACCTGTTCGAGGGCGGGGGCTGGATCATGGTGTATGGGTGCCACTGCTGCATATGTACCCAGAGGCGAACATTCCCGTTATTGCCGTATCGGTGGATTCACTTCGTTCCCCGCAAGAGCAGTATGATATTGGGCGTATGTTGGAGCAACTCAGGCATGATAATGTGCTCATGATTGGTAGTGGTGGAACGGTGCATAATCTGAGAATGCTGGCACAGGATGATGAGCCGCAGGATTGGGCCGTAGAGTTCGATGACTGGCTCGCGGAACGTTTGCAGCAGTGGAATACGAGAGAATTGTTTCTGTATGAAAAAAAAGCCCCTCATGCTCGGACGGCAGTTCCGTCCTATGGCATGGAACATATGGCACCATTGTTCTACGCCATGGGCACAGCGGATATGTCTCGCACAGCGAAGCGTCTGTTTCAGTCGTATGCCTGCGGCACATTAAGTTTGAATTGCTGGCAGTTTGGTGACGGCATATAACTTAGAGCAGATGAGCACGTTAAAGATCTAAATGTTCGGTTATGTTTCGGGAATTTGATCAGGACGATAATGTAAAATTTTAATATGTAAAAAGGTTCCACGCGTCTGTTATTGACTGCGTGGAACCTTTTTTGGTATTAAGGAATTTTATAGTGTTGTTGTTATATTTGAGCTTTTGCCCAAAGCCGGATATATAACACTACTTGCGAAGTTCGAATAACTCACATTCTGTACGTGAGTGATAGGCCAACTCACTGACACTGGACTGAACAACAATGGTTTTTTCGTCAAAACGAATGATAATGCCACCAGAGTCAATCTGGTGATTATCTTTAAATACCCTGATTTTATGTTTTAAGGTCATAGCTTCCTGAAAGTCGGCGTCCGTTTCGAGACGGCGTTGAGTGGGCATAGGGATACTCCTTTGCTCTGATAGACTTTATAACTATCATAATATGGGATTCTACTGTTGGGCAAGTGCAATAAAAAGCCCTGCTCCAAGGGGAGGGAGCAGGGCCGAATTTCTTATTTATTATAGCGTTTAAGCTGTTTTCTTAGTGGGTGTGATGGTTGGCGTGTCTGTTGGCTGAATGCTTCTGTCCTTTTTGAACAATCCGCGAAGGTAAGGCAGTACCCAGTGATCCAGACCGATTTTACCTGCATTTGCACCAGCTACGACGATGAAGATTTGGAGCAATACCAGTTGAGCGTTTGTGCTTACTGTACCCGAGAAGAGGAACGCAAAGTTCATGACCATCGCCATCAGAGCAGCCAGTGTAGTGAAGCATCCAAGGATGAGTCCCAAACCTACCAGGAATTCACCGAGCGGGATGACGAAGTCGAATAATCCGGCATTTGGAATAGCGAACTTTTCAAGGAACGTTGCCCACCAAGCTTGAACCGCTGGATGATCGCCTGTTGCTTTTTCAAGTGCTCCTGTGAGGAATCCGCCAGCTTGGAATCCGCCGGTCAATTTGCTCCATCCGTGAGTCATCCAGTCATATCCGATGTACACCCGAAGTACTGTTAAAATCCACATTGCCACTTTGTTTTCTCTAAGCCATTGGTTGAAGCTGAACATATAAACCACTCCTTTTATGGAATCTAGTGTGTGTTGTTTTTGTTTTTCTAAGTGATCACCTTTGATGTCTTTATTGTATATTCGGAAAGGTGTTTTGTTTGTGATTAAAATCACAATCTAGTTCAAATTTTAAGTAAGGTTTAAGAAGTTCACATTTAGGACATATTTATTTGCTCATTTTATGATTCAAAGGCAATATCTGAGATGAGACAAGGTTTACTAGGCGCAGACAAAACGGAAGTGTTGTGATTAAATGGAAAGAAATACGTGAGATGGTTGTCTGCATGAGAGATATATCACATGATAAGCAGAAGAAAATCAGCCAAATCGTTCAGGAGGTCCTATATTGAAGTCTTTTTCTTGGAGCAAAGCCGTATCGGCAGCATCGATCTGCTTTCTTGCCATGAGTCTTGCTGCTTGCCAGAACAAAGAGGTCGCCCAAATTCCCCAGCCGGAGCCCACACCTGCACCGATTCAGGAAGAGAACCAGGTTGAGGTACCCGCTACTCCTGCCTTTATAGCACCTCTTACGGGATTAGCCGTAGACGAATCCGCTACACAGAGACCGCTGGCAGTGATGATCAACAATGCACCGGCAGCACGTCCCCAATCAGGGTTGAGTGCAGCGGACATTATTATTGAGGTGCTTGCCGAAGGCGGCATCACTCGATTTATTGCTATTTTTCAGAGTGAAGGTGGAGCAGAAACCGTCGGCCCCATACGTAGCATTCGTCCATACCTGATTGAGCTTGGTGAAAGTTATGACGGGGTGCTTATTCATGCCGGAGGCAGTCCGGAGGCCTATTCCATTTTGCAAAAACAGCATAAACAACACATGGATGAAATTTCGAATGGTGGGCCTTACTTCTGGCGTTCCAAAGAACGCAAAGCGCCTCACAATCTATATACATCTGTGGACAAGCTTAGAGAAGGTACGGACAAGAAAGGGTACAGCCATGAATTCCAATCTCCTGTGTACAAGTATGACGAGGCAGGGGCTACCTCTACTGGAGAGAGTGTGAAGCAGTTTGAGCTCCATTATTTATTGAATAGTTATAAAGTAACGTATGATTATGATGAAGTTAGCGGACGATATATGAGAATGGTGAACGGGAAGCCAGATCAGGATAAAGATAACGGCAGTCAGTTAGGTGCGTCCAATATCATTGTTGCGGGGGCAGACCATAAGGTGCTCGACGATGTAGGCAGGTTATCCGTGAACGTGGATCATGGCGGTGAGGCGATGCTGTTTCAGAAGGGCAAGATGATTCGTGGACAATGGGTTAGAAAAGAGGGAGATATTATCCGTTTTGTGAAGGATGGGCGTGAAATGAATCTGGTGCCCGGCAAAACCTTCATTAGCATTGTGCCGAACCATCCACAGTTTGCAGATCATGTGAAGCTGGCGGAACAATAATGGGCCTTAGACAAATGTAGAGCATCGTAATGAATCAATCATCTCCACGCTGAAATGAAAGAAAGCGATGAAAAAGGTTAAGATTTGTAACGAGGTGTTGTCGTATCATCGCACTTTTTATGAAAATTTGTTTTGGGTCACGCGTCGACTTTTGTGGAGTTTTGTAAACGCAGTGTAAAATCGGAGTCTGATTTTGCCATAATTCCAAATAATTAAGATTCATTTCAGGTTAATATGAGAAGAATATAAAAAAGGATCGCAGCTTTTGTACAAACCATGAAACAAATATGATAAGATATCAAAGGTTGTCATTTCATGTTTCATCGGTTATCGGCGCAATTTCTCGAAGAGGGGATAGAGCTATGAAGATTAAGAAGAAGAAGGACATATTTTTTGAAACACTGGAGAATATGGCAGATACGGTTGTTCAAGCGGCAGATTATTTCTCCCAGCATGTTTCCAACCTTCAGGATGTAACTCTTTTTGCTAATGAAATGAAAAAGTACGAGTCACAATGTGATGACTACGTGCACACGATCATTACAGAACTCAACAAAACATTTATCACGCCGATCGAACGCGATGATATTATGGAACTGACAACAACTCTTGATGACGTATTGGACGGCATTGAAGCTACAGCTTCACGTTTTTATATGTACAATTTGGTGGAACCGGACGAATATATCGTTCAATTTGCAGAGATTTTGCGCCAATCGGCTTACGAAATTCAGAAGGCGATTCATTTGCTGTCCCAGAAAAAATTGCTGGCGATTCGTGAATATACCATTCGCTTGAATGATTTGGAAAACCAAGGCGACGAAGTATTGCGTAACTGTATCAAGAATCTATTCGCTACGGTATCCGATCCGATTGAATTGATCAAGCGTAAAGAGATCTACGAACGCCTTGAAACAACAACGGATGCTTGCGAGCATGTTGCGAACGTTCTTGAATCCATCATCATGCGTAATTCTTAAGGAGCCAGAAAATAATGGAAACAACGATTTGGGTATTAGGTATAGTCGTCTTCCTTGCACTGGCGTTTGACTTCATCAACGGTTTCCACGACACGGCTAATGCCATTGCAACATCGGTATCCACACGTGCACTGACGCCGCGCCGCGCCATTATTTTGGCGGCCGTGATGAATTTTGTTGGTGCGATGATGTTTACGGGTGTTGCGAAGACGATTGGGGGGAGCGTGACGGACCCCACCAAGCTTGATAACGGGATCGAGGTTGTCATCGTCACCTTGATTGCCGCGATCATCTGGAATTTGGTTACCTGGTGGTTTGGAATTCCTTCATCTTCTTCACATGCGTTAATCGGAGCGCTCGCAGGTGCAGTGCTCGTTGGAGCAGGCTCGGACAAAGTGAAATGGAGTGGATTCATTGATATCGTCGGAGGTTTGCTGTTGTCACCTCTGATTGCTTTTGCCATTGGTTATATCGTCATGACGATTCTTAAATATGTGTTTGCCAAACGCAGTCCGCACAATGTGAATAAAGGCTTCCGTACGGTACAGATCTTCACGGCCGCCCTGCAGGCATTCACGCATGGTACCAACGATGCGCAGAAAGCGATGGGGATTATTACATTTGCACTCGTCGCAGCCAAGGTACAGGATCATCTTGAAGTACCACTGTGGGTTAAAATTTCAGCAGCAACAGCTATGGCCCTGGGGACATCGGTAGGTGGTTGGAAAATCATCAAAACGATGGGGACCAAGATTTTTAAAATCGAACCGATTAACGGCTTTGCTGCCGATTTATCTGCTGCATCCGTTATTTTCACAGCAACATTGTTGCACCTTCCGGTAAGTACGACACACGCAATCACATCCGCGATTCTGGGTGTAGGTTCGGCGAAACGTTTCTCGGCTGTAAAATGGGGACTGGCTGGACGTATCATCATTACGTGGTTCATTACGATTCCAATTACCGGAGCACTTGCAGGTCTGTTGTACTGGATTATTTTCTAAATAGTTGTCAACAGAAGGACCGGGTATCCATCGATCGGATACAGTAAGTGAAGGACGAACCTGTTCATAACGATGTGAATATCGGGATATGTGGATAAATATACAATGAGTTGAAGAAATGCCTGTGCACGAACGTGTGGACAGGCTGGATATGTGGATAGCCATCCGTGGAATGATAAACCAAAAGAAACCTTCCTGTGGATACAGGGAACTGTGGATAGGGGAAATGAGAGAAGCCAACAGGGTTGGCTTTTTTTGTTGTCCAGAGTATACAATGAAATCAGAACTTCGATAAGACAAGGACGTGGTCCAATCCATGATTCGTACACTTGCGATTACGCGGGATCATCAAGTCACGGTGAACATGCCGCTGGAGCAGCTTGATTTAAACGATTTTGCCTGGGTATGGGCAGATTTCAACCAGCCTACCGAAGAAGAAAGTCGGCTACTGGATACATATTTTCATTTTCACCCACTTGCGATTGAAGACTGTCTGCACGTATTACAGCGTCCCAAGCTGGATTACTATGAGAATCTGCAGTTTCTAGTGTTACATGCGCTGAATCCGGCCACGCTGGAGGCAGAAGAGGTAGATCTTTTTCTGGGACAGAACTTTCTGGTGTCCTTTCATCATGGGAAACTGGAAGAAGTGGATGAGGCCTGGGACAGACTGCTGAAACACGCGCATGAGCGTACCATCTGGGCAAGAGGGCCGGTGGCGGCAGCATATACAGTGATGGACAAACTGGTCGATCACTATTTTCCGTCGCTATTTGCCATTGAGGATGAGCTGGCTGAACTGGAAAATCGGGGCGGTCAGGAGTCTGTAGAAGAATTGATGAATCAGGTGTTTGACCTGCGCAGTCGACTCCTGAAGCTTAGACGCACTGTTGTCCCTATGCGGGATCTGCTCTACCGGGTCATTAATTCGCAACATGTACAGCGAACAGGGGAACATACGGCATATTTCACCGATATTTATGACCATCTACTCAAACTGACGGATATGATTGAAGCCGATCGGGAGATGACGGCAGACTTGCGCGATAGTTATATTTCGTTGAATTCGAATCGGATGAATCAGATTATGAAAACACTGACGGTCATTACGACGGTATTTATGCCACTCACTCTAATTGCAGGTATCTACGGCATGAACTTCGCCCATATGCCCGAGCTTCAGTGGAGGTATGGATACGGTGCTGTGTTATTACTGATGTTTGTCCTGGGAGGCTGTATGGTGGCCTGGTTTGTGAAACGCGGCTGGTTTAAGTAATCAAGGTTATCGAATGGATTGAAAAAAGGGCCGTCAAGCGAACCTCCTAAGCAGAAGATATTCTTTGTTCAAAGGAGTGTTGCCGGACGGCTTGGTTCTGATGATTAGAACAGACCTTTTCTCCGTTTCCATGCTGCTATCCACATGTGTATAAGTGTTTCGCTTACAGCGACTTGTGCACAACTAAAATGGGGTTCGCCGTTGGAGCTTAGTCGACCTCCAGCACAAAAGAGACGGTTTCCGTTTCCTGTCCATTTACAATGATCGTAAGCGTATGCAGCCCCGCGTAATATTTACGTGTCGTAATGAGTTTGAACGATTGTTTGGTAGTGACGGTGCTGCGACCATTTGCATACATTTTGTCGGAGCATTTAAATCGCTTAGGTGCTTGTTTACCATTCGCCTTCATATAACCAATCTCATATTCAAGCCTCAGCATTTGCGGTTCACCGCTTGTATTGACCACATCGAATGAAAAATGCAAATCCTCACCTGTGGAAATTTCCTCCCGCTCCAGCTTCAGGTTTTCAATATGAATAGCCTCTTGCTTGTGATAGCCGAACAGAATCAGTGCAGAAGGGTGTCCCTTCTTAAGCAATGAACGGCTTGCGTGCCGAATAATCCAGTCGGTATGTGTGTTCTGACCGTACCAAGCCTTAGCAAGATCTAGAACAAGATTCGGATGATCCTTGGAAATGTCATTGAGGTGATTCGCTACACTTTTTCGTACATAGAGGGACTCGTCCTGTCGCAGTGCATGCAAAATGGGAAGAACTGGGGTAGGGTCAACAATGAATTCCCCAAGCTTGGCTCCCCAAGGTAAACGAGGGCGACTGCCTTCGCTGGCCAGCCTGCGAATATGCTGATCATTGCTTTCCGTCCATTCCATCAACTGTTTCATCGTCTGTAGTGGATAACGCTGAATGAACGGCCGCACCGCAAACTCGGAACTTGAATACGGTGTAAATACGGTAAGATATTTCATCGATAACTCGTAGTTTTCGGGGGCAAGTCCATTCACTTCAATGAAATCAGGCACAAAAAGGTACTCAACCCCGCGCAACTGTGGAGCTGCCTGTTCAAGGATATGTAAGGCTTGTTCGTAATCGGCGGGCAGAACATGGGTCAAAGATTCCGTAATCCGACGTATCCTTGCCTTGAACTCCAGCGCTTCCCAGCCTTCAGCGAAAACCAGTTCGCGGAATCGCTGTGTTTGTAACTCTGGATAAAATTGATGCAACTGATTGGCGGTTCGATCAATGAGAGTGGGTGTATATTTATCTTTGAACAGTTCCATGGTCTGCCTCCTTATATGTAGTCTCTAGTATACCCCATTTTCCAGGATAAGAACATAAGTTCTTGCTTTTTAGTTGTTCAAAAAGGTTAAGGCACCCGCCTTTGTAAGGGGAGTGCCTGAATAGAGTTAACTTTTGCGTCTTTTGGGACGCGGTTTGGATGTTGCGTTTTTCCGGCGCGCTGGGGAAGAGGTGCGTTTCCGCTGTGCACCTGTCGTTTTTTTGCGGCGTTTGCGCGGGCGAGGTTTCGAGTATTCTTCATAATCAGCGTCGGCTTCGCTGCTACTGTTTTTATTTTTTCCAAAAGGCAGAATGCCCATCACCAGTTTCATCATCGGGGCCATCTGCTGAATACCGCCAACGACCTTTTGCATTTTGGCCACGCCGCTCATAATGCCGTCAATGCCGCCGAAGCGGTCAATCATGCCTTTTAACTCACCTAAGTTGGCAAGGGAAAAACCGGAGCTGCCTGAAGAGGCAGGGGCTTGAGTCGGAACGACTGGCGTAGCAGGCACGATGTCGCTGCCATAGACTCCTCCGCTAACACTCTGCCCATAGGGCACCAGACCGGATGCTTCAACCTCGGCGAAGCCTGGATAAGTCGGATTAACCCCGGGATACATCGGCTGGACCTGGGTTTCATTCAAAGAGCGTGGGACGGTCTCATAAGGTACATAAGCCGAAGTACGAGCTTGCCGATGGCCATTGGGATTGGGAGCTGGGCGTTGCCTTGTTCCTGGCTGGCGATGATAGTAATGCTGTGGCATGAACGATCACGTTCCTTCTATATTAGATTTTCGGAATTGCGTTCCACCATCGATTTCGGAATTCCGTTGCATCGTGAAATTAATTGTGTGGGATACGGCCGTAACAAGCAGGGTGGAACTCCCTTTTGATATACTGTATGTCATCCGCGGAGAGGCGGCGTAGGCGAGTATCACGGAAAACGGGATATTTGCGGATTTGGGCGCAGGCCAGCAAAAGAGATGAGAAGCTGTTTTAAGGAATAAAAATGAAGTTTAGACACAAAATTGTAACAATTATAAGGTTTAAAAACCTAGATGAATAATCGGAAATGTCCACCCATAAAGGGGGAATTAACACAGTTTTTATGCTGGTTGTCCGTCTGGGGAGGACAAGAGTACTGTTTGTAAGCGGTAACATGTGTTTTTGTTCTGTAGTGCGTGAAATCGTTAACGCTTGAAATACCAACTCAGGCTAGGTACAATGTATGTACACAGTAACCGCTAGGGGATGATGATAAAATGCAGCTGAAAAAGCTAAATGATAAAAGCATTGAACAACTATTTGAGGCCATCCTTACACTTAAGGATATTGAAGAGTGTTATGTCTTTTTTGATGACCTCTGCACCGTGAACGAGATCCAATCCATGTCCCAGCGGCTGGAAGTGGCACGTATGCTAGGCAAAGGCAACACGTATAACCAGATTGAAGCGGAGACGGGCGCGAGCACGGCTACGATTTCTCGGGTTAAGCGTTGTCTGAATTACGGTAATGACGGTTATAAAATGACACTGGAACGCCTGGGGCGCTAAGTCATGAAGAAGCCGGGTGTACTCATCATTAGTCACGGTTCTCAGGAGAAGACCTGGGTAGAGTCCGTCGATGACGCGATTTCCCGGTTGAATCTGCCTGACTCTTTGCCTGTTGAAGCTGGATTTCTGGAATTGGTCGATGGGCGTATGATCCAGGACGGGATTAACCGACTGGAAGCGCAAGGCGTAACCGATCTGTTGGTCGTGCCTCTGTTTGTATCGTCTGGCAGTACGCATGTGGATGAGATAGAATATGCCATTGGGGCCAAAGATGCACCTGAACGTGAAACGGATCTCGAACCATTTGAGGTAAAAGCTCGGGTTCATTTCGGCTATCCGGTGGATAATGATCCTGATATTGCGGTGATGGTATGGGACAAGGTTCGGTCACTATCGAAGCAGCCTGAGCAGGAAATGATTTTGCTTGTCGGCCATGGTAGTATCCACGATGGATTCCGTCAGCGCTGGGAAGCTGGCATCTCCTCGCTTGCGGAACGAGTACAGCAAATCAGTGGAGTCGCACATACGGACTATGCCTTGCTTAATCCGGAAAGTGTATATGACAAGGCGAAATACTGGAGCGAAGAGCGTGCATGCCGTGTAATCGTGGCACCGCTGTTTTTGAGTGCCGGTTATTTTACCCAGCATGTTATTCCAAGTCGGCTTAAAGAGTTGGAATATGCATACAGTGGGGAAACGTTGTTGCCTCATCCGCTGCTTGGGCAGTGGCTGGAGCGCCAGATCCAGTTTTTGCTGGAGAAGTGTGATAAGGTTGATGGTTAGATTTTCTCATGAAATGGCGTCTCTAGGTTTCAAGACAAGCCCTAGGACTCAGCAGGTGAATAGTATAAAAAAAACCACGTCCTTGGACGTGGTTTTTTGATGATAATAAGACCAGTATTCTCCAACCTTTTATGATGGGTAACGCTACGGTCGCTGATCTGATCAAACAGGAAGCATTTTGGCTCCCTTGGAAGTCATTATAGACGGAGTATGTTGAAGTTATTTTACACTTTTACACCTGTCTAGACCAATGTGTTATGAGATAGGATCTTCTCTTTTCTGTTGCTCCTTAGACAAATACCGACTACAATAAAACCAACTAATAAAATGGGGATAAGGAGATATGGAGATGCGAGAAGTGCCTATGCGCTACGTAAAAGCGAATCAAGTTGGGATCGTATTGTTTGTTATACTCTCGTTTATGTTCAATCCGTTAGCCGTTCTGGGATTGCTGTGGATCATTCAGGTGCTTGGGCTCGCTTCGGGTGGCAAGTTAAATCTGTTTGTACAGATCGGTAAAGCTGTGTTGAATGGTAAAGGAACAGAGACGCAGGCGGTGGAGTTGCAACGATTCAACAATATTCTGGCTGTTCTTTTCCTGTCTCTGGCGTTCATCTCGTTCTCAATCGGCTGGGTAGCCGCAGGGTATGTATTTTCGGTCATGCTTCTCGCGGCTGCAAGTGCGGCTCTGCTGGGTTATTGCGTGGGCTGCACCGTGTATTTCTGGTATAAACAACTCCGTGCAGGTAGAAAAATCGGATTATGAGGTTGGCTTACGGAACGAAACGAACAAATCTTGGAATACAATAACTTCATGAAGAACCCCCTTCAAGTGAGCTGCTCCCTGGCTACTCACTTGAAGGGGGTTCTTTTATACCATTAGAAACGAGCAAAAGCACCAAAAATTAATATTGTTAACAACTGATCTATTTGTTTTATTATCTAAACCAGGCCTTATTCAGATTGTTCGCAAAGTTGTTATCGTTAAAAGGAACATTCGCACTGCCAAAGTCTGTTGTGTTGAGGGCACTACGCGCGGCTGGAGTCAGATCATCCCAACCGATCAGCGGCTGAGTTCCCCCGACGACATTGGTTACACCTAGCTCGTGGTTGAGCGGCCAGGTGCTATTATAAGAAATTTTCGGATGATCGCCCTGCATGTTGCTGTTGTTTGGGGCCACTTTGGTGAACTGACCATGACCTGAATAGGCGATCGAGAGTACTTTCGGATTGGCTACGGCCGGATTATCTACCCATACCACAATGCCTTCCCAGTCATGCCGATGTCCAAATCCCGGAGATGGGTTGTCTTTAGGGAAGTACCATGCGTACATGATGGCCCACACGCCATTATGCCAAGCAGAACGTGAATAGACCTGACCCAGGTTGGAACCGCATCCGCCATTGTGTGATCCGGACGTTGCCAAACCTGCGCTGGTGTTGCCTTGCGCATCAACGGCTGGGAAAGGCACGCATCCATGATAGACCTTCAGAAAAGGCTGGAAACGTTTGGCTGTGATTTGCGTGACTGTTACGGGTGTGACTTCTTGAAAACCGACGACCTGGTCATGATTAATGACAGCAGCTTCCGCAACGGTACCCATAGGCAAGTAGGCGAGAAGGATGACCATAATCATAAGTACAAGTTTCTTTGTTTTTTGCATTGTGCAATTCTCCTTTACAAACGTAGTAGAGTGAAGCAAATTATGTATTGAGCAGTCTGTTACTATAGGGTACTGGAAAAATATTGATTTGAATTATATTTTTATATTGAGATTTGTAAATTTGCTGTATATTTTTGTCATACTATAATTAGTTGCGGACAGCAGATAGTATGGAGATTAATTCCGGTGCAAGCGGGCAGAATGGAAGATCAGTGGTTTTTTTACAAAAGAAGATGGAAAGATCGGTTTCAAGATGACTTTGGTATGTTTATTAGGGTAAGGGACTTCGGGCGTTTGATTTATGCAAAAATCACGGCTGGAATAGGCTAGGACATCTTTACATTTGATGATATGATAGAAGCAATAGCTTTTGGAATGGGACGTCATTCCTCTGGCATAGTTATATATAGTGTTTGGGCAGGATTAACGAAAGTTCATGGTTGTGTTAATTATAATGATGCCCCTTGGTGGACTGATGCAGCGTAAGAAGATGAGGTCATTCGGACTCATGGATAATGTGGAATAGGTGGCGTATCAGATGAAAAGAGCTCGATTAATATATAATCCGACTTCAGGCCGGGAAGAAATGAAGAAACGTCTAGCTGATATTTTGCAACGTTTGGATCAAGGCGGTATTGAGGCTTCGTGTCATGCTACAACGGGGGAAGGCGATGCGACCCGGGAAGCGGAACTGGCGATTGAACGCGGATACGACATGATTATTGCTGCTGGCGGAGACGGTACGTTATATGAGGTCATTAATGGTATGGCTGAGCGGGACAATCGCCCTCCACTGGGTGTGTTTCCTCTGGGGACGACCAATGACTTTGCGCGTGCGCTCGGGATTCCGAGACAATGGGAAGATTATGTGGATCTGGTTATTCAGCAGCAGACCCGCCCACTCGATCTGGGCAAGGCGAATGACAGATATTTTATCAACATCGCCGGCGGCGGATCGTTAACCGAACTGACTTATGAAGTGCCGAGTCGTTTGAAAACGATGATCGGGCAACTGGCCTATTATATGAAGGGGATTGAGAAAATGGCAAGCCTGTCCCCGCAGGAATTAATCATTCGTGCGAATGGCCAGGAAGAAATTCATGATGAATTCATGCTGTTCCTCATTGCCAATACGAACTCCGTAGGCGGCTTCGAGAAGCTGGCTCCGGGGGCAACCATTGATGATGGGTTGTTCGATGTCATTGGTGTACGCAAGTGTAATCTGGCGGATATGATTCGTCTTGTTACTTTGGCGCTGCGCGGAGAGCATCTGAACGACAAAAAGGTTGTTCATTTCCAGACGGATCACATGGAAGTCAATTCCCCAGGCTATGTACAACTGAATCTGGACGGTGAGCTAGGCGGCACGTTGCCTGCGACGTTTACGAATCTAAAGCATCATCTGCAGCTGTTCCATCGGTAAATAAATGTTACAATGAAATAACGTTTCTGAGATTCGTTAGAATTTTGGAACGTTATTTTTGGCGTGAAGAAGGCAATTCTTTTATTAAGATGACGGAAATTACGGAAAAGTTCGAAACAGTTCGAAAAAGCTTAGATTAACTCACCGTCATGTCAGGCGGTGTACTATATAAGAAAGAAGTGAATGTACGTTGTCTAATACGAACCGCAGCGGTCGTGGAAAAAACCGCCGGAATTCGGCTGCTCCTCAGGGGAAAGGGAAAGCTTCAGCTTCCCGTCAGCCAAGTCAATCAACTCAATCAACTCGTCTATCTACAAGTCAGTCTGGTAAAGAGGTACGGCCAAACGGTGCATCCCTGTCTGGTTCGCGTTCCAAAGGCAGAGCACGTGAATCCGCACCAATTGAAGGATTGCCCGTTAGCAAAAATGAAGAAACCGTCATTGAGATCATTGGCATGAATCATGACGGCGAGGGTGTAGGCCGTGCAGATGGATACACACTATTCGTGCAGGGTGCCCTTCCTGGGGAAACCGTGCGCGTGCGCGTCATGAAAACCAAGAAGCAGTATGGCTACGCCAAGTTGCTTGAGATTGTCAAAGCCAGTCCGGACCGTGTATCCGCGCCATGTCCGATCTACGATCAATGCGGCGGATGTCAGATTCAGCATATGAGCTACGCTGGTCAACTGGCGTGGAAACGTCAGCTTGTGATCGATAATTTACAGCGGATCGGGAAGCTGAACGTGTTGGTGGACAGTGACACGAGCGAAGAAGATACAGAACACGCGATTCGTGTCCTGCCAACAATGGGCATGGACGAGCCGTGGCGTTACCGGAACAAGGCACAGGTGCCGATTGGTGTAACCGAAGGTGGTTTGGTGGGTGGTTTCTATGCGAAAGGAAGTCACCGAATCATCGACATGGAGACCTGTCTTATTCAGCACGAGCATAATGATGAAGTCGTGGCGAAGGTGAAGGAGATCGGCAGCCACCTCGGCATCAGTGCATACAACGAAGAAACTGGCCGCGGCCTGCTGCGTCATGTCGTAGTAAAAAAAGCGTTCCGTACAGGCGAGATGATGCTCGTTCTGGTGACGAATGGCCGGGATATTCAACACAAAGATGAGTGGATCGGCAGTATCCGTGAAGCCATTCCTCAAGTGGCGAGCATCTGTCAGAACGTGAACAAAAAGCAGACGAACGTTATTTTCGGTGATGAGACCCGTGTCCTGTGGGGCCGCGATGTAATCTATGATTTTATCGGGGATGTGCAATTTGCAATCTCTCCGCGTTCGTTCTACCAGGTCAATCCGGTACAGACCGAAGTGCTATATGGAAAAACAGTAGAATACGCTGGACTGAGCGGCAAAGAAACTGTAATCGATGCGTATTGCGGCATCGGAACGATCTCTCTTTTCCTGGCACAGCATGCAGATCAGGTGTACGGGGTAGAGATTGTGCCCGAAGCGATTGAGGATGCACGCAGCAATGCGATGCTGAACGAGATGAAGAACGTGAAGTTCGAAGTTGGTGCCTCCGAGGACGTCATCCCGCGCTGGAAAGAACAAGGCATCGAAGCCGATGTCATCGTTGTCGATCCCCCGCGCAAAGGCTGCGACCCGCGTCTGCTCGATACCATCCTGGAGATGAAGCCGGAGCGCGTGGTGTACGTGAGCTGTAATCCGAGTACGCTGGCACGTGATCTGCGCGTGCTGGAAGATGGCGGTTATCGCACAGTGGAGGTAACTCCGGTGGATATGTTCCCCCTTACGGTGCATGTGGAGTCGGTGGCGATGTTGGTGAGGGAGTAGTATTCTGGGGCCCTATGTTTTTGTTAAAATAGCTATTTAGCCCGAAGCTTCTAAAGTTCGGGCTATTGCTATTGTTGTTTTTATCAAAATAATATATTTAGCGCAAAGCAGTGATTGTGGCTTCTGTTCGGCGGGTGAATCAGTTTTCAATAACATTGTGTGGCTCATTATTTTCCCAAGCTGCAGTAAGACGTGGTAAAGGTATACCTAATTTTTTGCATCTTTCACAACTTCAAGTACCGAAAAACCTGCTTTAGTATTGTTATATTCAATGGAAAGTCGTGCTAGGCTGCCCTTTGCAAAAATAACCTTGTTAAAAAGCATACTGAGAAGTGGCGGTGGAATTTTAGTCAGCAGTAGAGAAATGATATCAAGTTTTGCACCTCTTGCTTGAAGTACAGGTGCAATTTCCCTCATATTCTTCCCAAGATTGGCGAATGAGTCACGATGATTCAAGAGTGCTGGAAAGCTTCCTCGTCTCAAAACTTCGGATTCCATAGCCGCATTCATGGCAAAGTGATTCCATAGCCAGTTTTGCATATCCTTGATCCAACTAATTTTAAAATGGGTACTTTCAAACAGATCTTTGACCTTGTTGTTTATTTGTGCCGTGCCTTCCCGTGGTTTTTCAAGAAATATCCTTTTAAAAAAGCCGCCTCTGAGCCTATTGTCCGTGATGCCGCCTCCTGCTCCCGGGAAGCCAAAGACAACATTGTTCATAACCAAGGGTGAGATCGCTGATTTCAAATCTTGCCAAATGTTATTGAATATGAGGACAGGAGTGGTTCCTGCAACAGTCGACAGTAGTTGTGCTGCCTCAGGAAGATGTTCGGTGTGGACACTTACAATAATGAGATCATAATTGGGGCGTATCTCCTCATGTAGTTGGACGTTCCAGCTTTCCTTTATGAGCTGTTTCCCTCTTCGTGCGTCCCACATTTCAAGCTCTACATGGCTTCCGAAGGTTGCTTTTCTCCCTTTCCTAACGTAAAACTCAACGGTATGGCCTGCCTTTTCAAAAGCCCAAGCATATTGGGTCGATATTAAACCTCTACCAAAGAATAGAATTCTCATATTTCCTCCTGAAATATATTTTCGTCCTTATTGATTATCCAACAACGTGTTGTACAATGTTATTGTATGGATTCACTATACACTCATCAACCATCAGATTTTTAATATCTGTCGTATGATGGGTTGGACGGATTGAACGGAAAATGGAGGGAAATCATGCATAAGCAACCTGAAATGACGGACAAAACAAGGCAGACTTTTGTAAATGTATTCTGCGATTTATATAGCCGAAAACCCATCGAAAAAATATCCATTCAAGAGATTGCTAAACAATCAGGATATAATCGCAGTACATTTTATCAATACTTTACGGATATCTATGAGTTGTTGGACTACGTTGAAGAGCGTATTTTGAAGTCCATTAACGAGGAAATGGCAGGCAGAGAGTTTTCTACACATACTTTCCAAGATGCACTTCAATGCTTGGAAAATGCAGAAGACATTTCAGTTCTTAAAGCCCTCTTGGGCGACTATGGTTCTGTTCATTTTATTGAACGTTTGAAAAGAGAAATTCCCTTTGAGCGATTGATTGTGGACTTTCCAACAAACGATGCTTTAGCACCATATATTATTGAGTTTTACATATCAACATTAATATCTATGTTTCGTCTTTGGATACGAAGCGGCAAAGATCTATCATCAGAAGAATTGGTCGGACTGATTGATAGCCTATTTACAAAGGGGATAACGCCATATCATATTTTTGGATCGGTCAATCCTGGGCGCCAATGAATCATCGTTACTCGCATACGACACACGTGGAATCGGTGGCGGTGCTTAAATGGAAGGGGCAGAATTAATTCCTACACTTCTTGTTGTTCCAACTTCCTTACAGTTAGGCACGGAGTTGTTCTTCCGTGTCATTTTTGTGCCATCTCCTTGGCATCAACGGGCTTTTTCAAAACTGTTGACAATTGGCATATATGTAATTATATTTAATATATCAATTGCTTGGTGCTGTAAAGCACTAGTGTAAACGCTCTCCAAGCAACATTTTACGCAATATAGTTCAATCCCGTCGAGGGAGAAAATGAAGAGGGAAGGGGTTACTTAGTCCCAGTTTTGTACATGCCCTATCCATTTACGCGTGATATTCCTCTTCGTTTTGTAAAGCATTTTCAGCAACGCTTCATGGCTTGGGGAAATGCTTTTTTTGGTCTTTGCGATGTTGACGATGGTAACCCTCAATTATTTCCGTCGTTGTACTCTTCGCGTCAAGCTTTTTGTGTCCTGCATCTTGTCATACTCCGCCTCCAACATGAATTGCAGCATCTCTGCATACAACTCTATAAACAACTCTTTCAGTACAAATTCACCTTTTCTATATTTATGAACTTATTCTTCTTCACAATCACTCTCACTTGCTCTTCACGTATATTATCCTCTTTAATCAGCCTTTTTCTAAAGATTATCTAACGGGGGAAACATGATGTCTAAATCAATAGAATTGATCTTGAAAGACGAAATTTTTGCTGAACTGGACATCGAGTATCCGAAAGATCATGATACCCGTTTGTTGGACCAAGGGATCGATTCCGTAGGCTTCGTCAAGCTTATTGTTTTAGTGGAATCAAAGTTTAACATCTCGATCCCTGATGAAGATCTGTTATTTGAGAATTTCTCCACGGCTGGGTTAATCCTTAATTATTTGACTGAGAAAACGCTATGATGACGATCATTCAGCGTTTATTTCTGGAGGCCTCTAATCGCCAAGATCATATTATCCTTGAAGATCTAAAGCAGCAATGGACTTACGCCGAGGTGATGACAGAAGCTTACTTGACTGCTTTATATCTCCGCAAGAATTTTAAGCTTGAGCCCGGAAGTCATGTTGCATTATACACAAATAATGAACCCTTGTTCATTTTTGCGGCGCTGGGCATTCAATTCTGCGGTTATGTGTTAGTACCGGTTCCTTATTCGGCATCCAATACTGAGATTGAAAATATTTTAAATGCCAGTGACGCCCAATTGGTTATCAGCAAATCTGCACAGTCCGCGCATATCAATTGCGACATTCCTTGGGTTACCGCTCAGGATTTATCGCAAGAACCCATGCCTTCGTTCGAATCGATCTCGTTAACCAATCAGTCCGATCCCAATCAATGTGCAATTCTCCTTCCTACATCGGGCACAACCGGAAAATCTAAAATCGTTATGTTATCCCATTGGAATGTATTAACGAATGCGCTGGCACATGGCAAAAAGGTGGGGTATACGAATCAAGATTCGTTTCTGGTAACGATGCCCGTTCATTTTAGTTCTACGATTGTCACGCAATTGATTTCTTGCATGTTATATGGAACCCGAATTAAACTTATCAGCTTGCCCTTGCTACCGCGTACAGCGTTTAAACTGTTTCAGAATAAAGCAGTCACGGCATTCTCGGCGGTGCCTACGCAATTGATGCACTTTGTTTCCGATTTCCATCAGACAAAGAACTGGAGTGCCTTCGATTCTATTCAATGTATTGTAATTAGCGGTGCGGCGACTCCCGCGAAATTAGTAGACCATCTTCAGACTGTATTTCCTCACGCGGACATTATTCAAACCTATGGATTGACCGAAGCTTCTCCGCGGGTGAGCATGATGGAACGGGGAGAGCGTTACTTATCCTGTGGATCACCCATCAATGATGTTTCCATTCGTCTTGTTGACGAAAAAGAGAATGAGGTTGAAGGAACAGCGATCGGAGAAATTTGGGTCAAGGGCCCGAATGTGATGCTCGGTTATTACAAAAACCCGGAGTTAACGAACGCTACCATTGTTGAGGGTTGGTTAAAGACGGGAGATTTGGGATATTGGAATGAATCAGGGTGTCTTATACTGACAGGCCGAAAGAAGAATATCATTATATCTGGCGGTATCAATATCTATCCGGAAGAAATCGAGGAGTTTTTGTACGGCTTGAAAGAAGTGGAGGAGGTCATGGTTGTTGGTGTACACGATGATCTTTTAGGTGAGGTTCCTATCGCGTTTCTGAAAGTTTTCAATGAATGCCTGATTGACATAGATGCACTGACACGACATTGCAACTTGCATTTGTCATCGTATAAAGTGCCTAGACAATGGAGGATTATCGATCACATTCCAAAAACAAAAACAGGAAAACTGGACAGGGCAAGCACGAAGCGCTTATTGCTAAATGAGATATACTGATTCGGAATCCTTAAGCCAGCTAACCAAAAAAACAGGGGTGAACGAAAGGTTGAACAATTCAACTCAAACGTTAGGCAGAAAATTATTGCCGGTCAGTTATCCAATGATTACAACCTATACGCAACATGCTCATCTCTTGTCCATACTTACCCATTACGAGTGTGCTCACACATGGATATTTAACAATTACATCCAATTATTCATTAACAAAGATTATAAACATCAGTGGGGAGATTTTTATTTCCCTGTGACTTATGAGCTGCGGCCATCGGATGCGTGCAAATGGATTACTTCTCAAAAGATACATAGAGATACTGTTACAACAAAATGGGACTCTGTTGTTCATTTTATTATAGAAAATATTAATGCGAATAACTATGTCCATACCATGATCAATTATTTCTACGTGCCCCTAAGCGATCGTTACAATAAACTTCAATTACATCATGACATATTTGTATACGGCTATGATTTGGATAGAGAGATATTGTATGTTTCCGATTTTTTTAAGAACGGGGTGTATAGTCAGGCTGAGATATCATTTAATGATTTCAATCTAGCGTTCGACATGAATCATCTAACAACGAATCATGATTATCTAAGAGAAATGGTTTATCTGTATACATTCAATGATCAATATCAGGATAAATTCAGTGCAGATACCCTGGTAAATTCGATAAGAAATTATTTCACTAACAAAACGCCGGAGTATTGGGAGATGTTCAACTATGGGGGCGACAGGCATAATCTTGACTTCGGCATGCAAATATACACAACACTATTTAATTATGCGAAAGAGATATCCGAACATAAGGCTATGCTTGATATAAGGCCCTTTCATTTACTCTATGATCATAAGAAGATCATGACGCTAAGATTCAAGTACTTGTACGATAATCGGCATTTGATTGAATTAAATCAAGAGCATATAGATGAATTCACAGCCATTGAACTTAAAGCAAAGATCCTTGTGAATCTAGCGATTAAATATAATTTGACAAGGGATACGAGTATTTCCGAAAGCTTACAAACGCTGATTACGAATATAGAAAATGAAGAATCCATATTCCTTGAACGATGGCTGAGGACGGTGGGTATTCAGTAATGTTGCGGGAGCAGATGATGGCAGTTGTGGATATCTCTTCTTGCACCGGAATAGAATCCTCAGCCCGAAGCCAGTAGTGATCAGGGCATTTTTTGGAGGGAGTGATGCCGGGATTATAATCGTTGCGATGCAGCGTTTTGCGTAAGCCAAACCTTTGCTCTTGTCTTAAAGATTCCGTTTGCTGGCAGGCTATTGCCGTCTCAGCTTTCAACGATCCGCATTGCTTCAAGCGCTTTTTTCGGCACAACCACACCACAGCGAATCCAATCACCTCAAGAATCTCTCCTAGTATTTGACCCGACATCTTGTGAATCATGCATAGAACCATTCCTATTTCGTTTGGGAGCAACGCAACGCTCACGAACCTTACGTATGAACAGCCAGTTAATTTGAAGAATCTGCCGGAAGCCACCATCATGGACTTGGAACCGGTGATCAGTTTGCATAATGCACTCGCTAGAACGATCCAGTATTACCAGGTTCAATATATCCATTAAACGGGAGGTACCTATGCAGGAACAGATCATAGCGATGATAAGCGAAGTCAAGGACGAAGCCCAGCTGGAAAACAGCTTGAACGGGCATTCCAGCATCATGGAAGACGGGGGATTGGACTCTTTACAACTAATTACTTTCTTATTGAAGGTGGAGGAGAACTTCGGTATTGAAATTGATTTCGAACAATTCGAATTCGATTGCATGGAATCGGTTACAGTCTTCTGCAATTATATCTCGGAGCTGCAGAAGACGGCATCTGCATGAACGATAGACGCAAGTCCGAGCTCATGATCGGGATGTTTGACGCGGAACGCTTCTGGCGTGACCCTAATCAAGCCAAACTGCCATCGGTTCACGATCCTGAAATGGAGAATGTCGTGATGGCCATGGATGAGCTGCTCTTCCCTTTTTGCGGGGCACAGGATAGGCTCATTACCCGTTATCGAATGAACGCTTCTCATAAAGCGTATTTGAATGAGATCGGATTCAAATTTCTGTCTAATTCAACCGATCTTGAGCGTCCTGATGGAGGAAGCGCAGGCAGAACCGCCAATATATTCGACCTGCTCACCTCAACGGATCAAGTGGGTGACATGGATCCCGATTGGCTGAACGGCGCCCGATTGTCACCCTTTGCGGTCATTCCGGGGGCGGACCGTGCTGCTGCTCGTTTCGGTCTGGAACAGGATTCCCCAGCTGTCGAGACGGTTCAGAAGGTCAACTCTAAGCTGTATTCGACCGAATTGAACCGTCGCCTTGGGCTTCAGTGTGACAGCCAGACGGTCTATTCTCACGAAGAGTTGCTGTCAACCGGCTTGGCTCTGCTGAAACAAGGCCCCTTCCTGATCAAAGATGAGTTTGGGGTATCTGGGAAGGGGAATTTGCTAATCGAGTCGGAAGCGATCTTGCAGCGGGTCACATCCTATCTCGCCAATCAGTGCAAAAAAGGAAAAACGCTTCGATTTATTATTGAGCCGTTCCTCCTCAAGGAGCTGGATTTCTCTTGCCAATTCCACATCGATCCGGACGGTACGTATCGGCATGTCTCTGTGCAGCAATTGGTCAATCACAATTTCGCTTACCAAGGCTCCTATACAGCCGATGAGAGGCTGCTTCATATGCTGCACGAAGCGGAGTACTTTGATGTAATGAAGCTGGTCGCCCGTGAGCTTTACCAGTCGGGTTATCACGGGCACGTATGCGTCGATTCGATGTTGCTAAGAGACGGCCGTATCGTTCCAATTGTTGAGGTCAATGCAAGGAGATCGATGAGTCTGATCAAGCATTACGTCGACCGGTATCTCGAGAAGCACGGTGCGGCCGGGAGTATGACACATGCGACTTTACAGTTTGCAGGGGATGTATCATTCGATCAATTGCTGGAATCGCTGGACCGCGAGGGTGTTCTATATAAGCCTGATCAAGGGTTTGGCATGCTACCGTTAAGCGCGAATACACTCTTTATTAACAAGGTCGTCAGCGAGTGCAAGGGGATCCGGAATAAGCAGGTGAAGGGCAGATTGTATTATTCGCTGGTTGAGAGGGCAGGGGATAACGAACGATTGTCCGCGAAACTTAAGGAGGTTCTGTCGTCGTTATCCTTCAAGATCGCCCCCTGATGCATTCCGAAGTGCTTGAAACCATGGATGGAGGAAGAGAGTTTATGGGGAAGCGGAAAGTAACGATTCTATGCTCGGGTTTCGGTCTGGGGTTCTATATTCCCGGTCTGTTAGCTGCAAGCGAGTTCGGGAAAAGAGATATCAAGGCGGAAGTGCTCGTGTTCGAAAGCTATTTGGAGCATGACAAGAGGGAGCATATTGCAGATAGCAGAACGGCTTACCACAATAATTTCGCACTTGCCAATTTTTCGGCCAAAATGCCGATGGATATCCGGGGGAGTATAGATTACGCCCAGGTCGAGCTATTGCTGGAGACGTGGGAAGCGGAAGAACGCTACGAATTCATATCGCTATCCGGACACTGGGTCTATATTCTGGATTTGTATAGGGAGAAGATGTTACCGAATCCAATTCATGTAGACCTGCTCTACGTCGATTCAGATCTGGCTCCGTCCTGGAAGAGCCTGAAGAAGTTTCATCCCCGGTATGACGAGCATTATTACAATGCTTGTCTCTATGACACCGATAAGATGGCAATTCGATACGAAATTCCGGTTCTTTCTGGTACGCCACTGCCCTTTGAATCAAGGAAGCGGCGGCTTGTTGTTCATGGCGGCGGCTGGGGGATGGGCACTTATCAAAATACAATTCCAGAGCTTGTCAGCCATAACTACGGGCTTGATATTGTAGCTTACGACTGGAAGGAAGCGAAGCCCGATCCCAATCACCGATATTGGATGAACGATCCGGAATGGTGTTCTTGGGTGAAGAGCTCGAACGGCCTGCATGAATTTCCGCCATATATTGAAATAGCAGGAGAAGATACGAATTCATACACCGCTGAAGCTGATCATCATTGGTTATTTGACGTCGCTTCTGAGGCAATGGCTATCGTGGCCAAGCCGGGAGCGGGCACATTGATCGACTCGCTTGCCTCCGAAACCCCTCTTATTCTTTTGGAGCCGTTCGGCAGTCATGAGCTTAGCAATCTGGAATTGTGGGAGTCGCTTGGATTTGGAATACGCTACGAGAAGTGGCGAGAGATGGATTTTTCTGTAGATATCCTTAAGAAGATGCATCAAGCGATCAAGAACAGACCCGGTGAACGGACGAATTATGTGGATCACTATTGTTCAAGGGTTGCGTTAACGAAGAGCTAAGATATCAATGGCAGAAGGGGTAATGCGATGAGCTTAAGTAAATTGAGTGTGGCCAAGGAAACGGTAAGCTATCCGAGATGGATCGTCTTGCAGCTGCTGGAGGAGTGCAATTTACGATGTAAGATGTGTTACGAGTGGGGACTCGAAGGACCCTACAAAAGCAAAAAAACATTAGCGCAGCTGGACCCGGAGCTGATCAAAAAGATCATCGTCGAGTGCAGTCCCGGCAAGCCGTATTACGATTTCTTCGGCGGCGAACCGCTGATGTACCCTTGGCTGAGCGACATTCTCGCCATGATCAATCATTATGGAAGCATAGCGGACTTCCCTACGAACGGCACACTGCTTGAGAAGCATGCCGAGATGTTAGTCGAGACTCCGCCTAATAAGATCTGGGTGTCGCTTGACGGCCCTGAGGAAATCAACGACAGGCAGAGGGGCAAAGGCGTGTTCAAGAAAGTAATCAAAGGAATCGAGAAGCTCTATGAGCTCCGGCAAAGCAAAGGCAAGCAATTTCCGAAGATGGGTGTATCCTTTATCATTACACCCTTGACCTATATGTACGTCGAGGAATTTTTCTTTAAGCATATCGACTTATCAATGTTGGACCATATCAGCATGGAAGTGCAGCTCTATGCCACGGAAGAGCAGTATGCCCAATATGTGGAGGTTCTTCGTGAGGAATTCGGCGTGCATGAAGCTCCGTATGCCAAGGGGATGGTCTGGAAAGACAATAGTTCGTTCAGCCAGATCGATATTCCCGAATTGACGAGACAGCTCAATAATGTTAAAGAGTATTGCTTGAAAAACAGTATCGATGTGATTACCTATCCGAAGACGATAGATGAACCGAATTTGCATAACTATTTCTCGGGACAATTCCATCAGATGGCGGATAAACGAAACCGTTGCTCTCTTCCATGGACCTATGCGGAGATTACGGCAAGAGGTGATGTTTCGCCCTGCCATGCCTTCTATGATTTGACCTTCGGCAACGTGAACGAAGAGAATTTGCTGGATATCTGGCGCAGTGACAATTACAAAGAGTATCGCGCGTATATGAAAAAAAATATGCTTCCGATTTGTACGGCTTGTTCAAGGTATTATATCTACTGATTCATGTGAATAACCTATTACGTTTAAGAAGGGTGTGTTGATATGAATCCGAAATCCGAGATTAAGCATTCCGCTAAGGATCTGCAAATATTGAAACGTACGATCAAGAATACGGTGGAAACCAAGCGGAACATGGAGAAAATAGCGGGTTACGCGACACCGTTGCCAGAGTCGGTCGGGATTAAACTGACGAACCAATGCAACTTGCGCTGCAAACATTGCTATCAATGGAATGACACCGGCTACCATCACTTCATGACACCGGAGCAGCAACGCGAACAGCTCGACTACGGGCTGCTGGAGAAGCTGATCCTTGAGACGGAACCAGCCAAGTCGAGACTCTATATCTGGGGCGGCGAGCCGCTTGTATACAGCCATTTCGACCGTTTAGCCGATTTGCTTGAAGCCCATCCCCGTGAGACGACGATCTGTACGAACGCGGTGCTGATCGAGCGAAAGCTGGACGCCTTGCTGAGAATCTCCGACAACCTGGAGCTGCTCATTGCGCTTGATGGATTCGAAGAAGAGAATGATGCACTTCGTGGCAAAGGGGTATTCAGCAAGGCGATAGATGCGATCCGGAAGCTGGTCGAGCTGCGCAAGGAAAACCGGTTCAAGGGCAAAATTACGATCCATACCGTCGTTAACGATGGTATGACTGACAAGCTTTACGATCTACTGGACTTTCTGGAGGGCGTCGGTGTAGATATGGTCATGGTCTGCTTCCCGTGGTACATCTCGGACGAATGCACGCAGGGAATGGACAATTACTTTGACGAGAAGTTCGACTTCCTTCCGGCGAGCGAGCACAGGGGCGAACGAAGCTGGCACGCTTTTAACTACAAGCTCAATCCGGAGCGTATCCCTGCTTTGATGAGCGAGTTGGACCGGGTGAATCATCGGGTCTGGAAAATGCGTCTACGCTACCAGCCGAATCTGGATCATGACCAGATTGAAGATTTCGTGCTCGGCAAAGAGGTGAGGGGTAAAGGCACGATGAACAAGAAGTGCCTGGCTCTCTCGAACCGGATGGACATTACGCCCGATGGAACAATTATCGCATGCAAATTTTTCAAGGAGTTCGAGATCGGCAAATTACATGATACGTCAGTACAGGAATTATGGCATAGCATGACTTACAAAAGGATAAGGGAAATGATGGATGAACGACTGACACCGGCTTGTTCCAAGTGCAGTGTCTTGCATTTGCACGGTGTATAACGATTCTAAATTCACATAAATGAGGTGCACAAGTGAGTATTATCCAGATGGAGGGGTTATCGAAAAGCTTCAAGTATTACGAGAAAGAACTGGGGCTCAAAAAATCGCTCAAAAATTTAGTGAGGCGGAAATCACTGATCAAAGACGCGGTTAGCGACATATCCCTTGTAATCGAGCAGGGTGAGATGGTCGGATTTTTAGGCCCGAACGGTTCCGGCAAAACAACTACGCTTAAGATGCTGTCCGGCATCTTGTATCCGACAAGCGGGCAAGCGACGGTATTAGGCTATGTCCCTTGGGAACGAAAAAAAGAATTCAAAATGCAGTTCTCCATCGTGATGGGGCAGAAATCACAGTTGTGGTGGGATTTACCGGCGAACGAATCGTTGTACCTGAACAAATGCATTTATGAGGTCGAGGATAAGCCCTACAATCTTGTGCTGGATGAGCTTACAGAGATGCTTGACGTTAAAGATCTGCTCAATATTCAGGTGCGGAGACTCTCGCTGGGGGAACGGATGAAGATGGAACTTATTGCGTCGCTAATCCACCGGCCGAAGGTGATTTTCCTGGATGAGCCTACAATCGGACTTGATCTGATTTCCCAGAAACGCATTCGGGAGTTTCTGAAGTATTATAACGAGCAGACGAAGGCAACGGTCATTCTGACAAGCCACTACATGGCGGATATTGAGGATCTATGCAAACGAGCGATCATCATCAATCAGGGGAAGATTGTATACGACGGCGATCTTCGGCGTGTGAACGAGCTGTTGCATGCCAAAAAGATTATCAAGCTGCAATTTACGGATGAAGTGCCGAGGCAAGCACTAAGCGACTATGGCACGATTACTCAACATGACGGCATGAATGCCGTCATGGAAATTGATAAGCATGACCTCCAGCGGCTTTCCAAAATGATACTGGACCGGTTCCCGATCCTCGATTTCACAGTTGAAGATATACCTGTCGAGCGAGGCATCGAAAGCTTATATCAGAAAGATGGGGTCAGACATGAAAGCCTTGAAGAAGTATAAAAGGACGTACATCCTTGCGCTTCAGAACGCGATGGAGTACCGGACCGATTTCCTGATGGGCATTATCAGCGGCGGCTTTATCATACTCGTGCAATGCTTCCTCTGGACAGCTGTGTTCCGCAGTTCGCCGCAAGAGATTATTAACGGCTATACGTATTCACAGATCATCATTTATTCCGTGTTGTCCGGCGTCGTCTCCAAGCTGGTTTCTGCCGGCTTCGAAGGGGAGATCGCGAATGACATCAAGACGGGCGGACTAAGCAAATTTATCGCTCAGCCCATTCATTATTTCAGCTATCGGATATGTAATTTTTTCGGTGAGAAAACGGTTCAGACCGGGGTCGTACTTGTCTTATTCGTCATACTGATGACCGTGTTTATTCAGATTTGGGGGTTTCCGCTTAGAGTGGGGCAGATCGTTATGTTCCTGGTCAGTATTTTGTTCGGAATGCTCATCAACTTCCTGCTTTTTTATTCGATTAGTGCGCTCGCGTTCATCATTACTGAGGTTTGGGGCGTGTATATCGCGTTCAATCAAGGCGTCTATCTGCTCAGCGGCGCCATCTTTCCGCTTAATATTTTCGGAGATACGTTCGCCACAATCTCCAGCTATTTACCGTTCCAGTATGTCGTATTCTTCCCGGTTAAGATCATCCTCGGGAGCTTGGCGGTTCATGAGATCGTGAGCGGGCTCCTCTTACAGGCCGTTTGGGTAACGGTGCTTTTGGTCATTTCCAAGTTGGCTTGGGATTCCGGGATGAAGAAATATGTAGCCGTTGGAGGTTAGGTCTGTGAGTATCCGCTTGAGTGAGATTCGGAAGCACGTACGTATGTTTTTTATTTTCGCAAAGAACAGTTTGGTCGGTTATATGGAATACAAAGCGAATTTCTACTCCGGTTTGATCATGGAGACCGTATTTCTGTTTTCCAAGCTGATCTATGTCATCTTCGTTTTCCAGCTGGGGATCGAAATTAATGGAATTTCTCCGGACCAGATGATGATCTTCACCGGGACCTATACGATTATGATCGCAATCTATACCGGATTGTTTATGGATAACTTTTATAGATTTTCCGGCCATATCCGTAACGGAACGCTGGACTTGTATATGACGAAGCCGCTATCGCTGCAGTTCATGATTTCATTCCGAAACGTTAACTACGCATTTCCTATTCCGAACCTGATCGCCGGGATCACGATGATCGTAGTGGCTTGGCGGCGGCTTGGTATCGAGCCAAGCTTTATCCACGTGGCCGGATATATCGGCGTGATCTTGAGCAGCACGATCGTGACCTACTCGGTGCTTCTGCTTCCGCAAATTCTTGCTTTCTGGACGGTGAAGTCCGGTTCGATCTTCGATATAATTGACAAATGTTGGGATTTTAACAATATGCCAATGTACATATACCCCAAATGGCTACAGAGAATAGGACTGTATGTCGTGCCTATCTTGTTTATTACCAACATGCCATCGGTTTATTTGATCGACCGCTTGGACTTCTTCCTTGGAATATGGATTTTTGTAGCTCCTGTGATATCGCTTCTGGTCGTCAGGCTGTTCTGGAAGCTGGCCGTCAGACACTATGAGAGCGCCAGCAGTTAGAGAAATGCCAATAACAAATGGTTGAGAGGGTGAAGTGCATGAGCAAGATGGAGTACAAGAGCTTTTCGCCGCAGACAGAGACTACTGTCAAGAAGCGGCTGCACAACGGGATCGAAATCTATCAAAACAACGAAGGCGAGACCGAGTTCCTCTACAACGAGATTTTCCAAAAGGAGATGTATTTCAAACACGGGATTACGCTCCCGGATCATGGCACGGTCATGGACGTCGGGGCAAATATCGGCATGTTCACCCTATATGTCAGCAGCAAGAGCAACTGCAAGGTATATGCTTTTGAGCCACTGCCTCCGACGTTTAAGCTCTTGGAGATGAATACGAGCTCGTTGCCTCGCGTAACAACAGTTAACGTCGGACTTTCCAATGAGATCAAGGAAGCGGAGTTTGCCTATTTCCCCACGATGTCCACGGATTCTGTCCAGATCAGATACCGGGAGAACCACGATCAGGATCTCCGATACGGTTTAATCAACCATTACCGGGATCATTTCGACGACCCGCGGATGCTAAACCGGTTTGTGGATCAACTGATGTCGCCGAAGTTTCTGAATGAACAAATCCACCGATGCAAGTTAACTACGATCTCTGAAATGATCCGTTATTATGATATGAACGTCATTGATCTGCTCAAAATCGATGTGGAAAAAAGTGAGTTTGAGGCGCTGGAAGGCATAGAGCCGGAGGATTGGGGCAAAATCAGGCAAATTGTAATGGAGGTACATGGACTGGACGGAGAACAGATCAGCAGGCTAGAGAACATTTTCCGAACCAACAGCTTCAATGTCGTGATCGATTACTACGAAGACTTGAATATCCCCAATTACTTCAATGTGTACGCGTTGAATCAGATGCATATATCGGCAGGGTGATCGTCATGATACAGCATCTGCATGCAAAGTTGGTATGCTCCAGTTGTAAGGGTATGCTTGCCCAGTCGGAGGCGTTGCTGCAATGCTGCAACTGCGATGCGGTATATAAGATCGATGATCGTTATGTATCGATGCTCGACCGGCGGGAGCAGGTTGCCCACCCTTCCGAATGGAACCGGAAAGAGGCTGAAATTCGGGATTATAGCGAGATTTCGCACTCTCTTGCGCTGTCCGGTATAGGCCGATTCGCCACCTTTTTAAATTATGGTTATGTCCCGTACGATAATGAGCAACATGCGGTGATCGAGCCGAGCGATATATGGAATAGAAACTCAGTCAAGCTGCTGCTTGAGACAGTGGGCAGGACGGAGATTCGGGAGCGGCAGGTGATCGACATTGGATGCGGCAGGGGAGGGAACATAGCAGCTCTGTCTAAATATTTCAAGCCGCTGTCTATTGTCGGTCTCGACATCTGCCCGGCGAATATAGCCTATTGCAATGCCAAATCCCGAGGGGGGGAATCTTTCTATCTCGTCGGCGATGCGGAGAATATACCGTTTGCGGACGAAAGCTTCGATGTGGTGTTAAATATAGAATCCGCACATGCCTATCCGAACCGATCACAATTCTATGAAGAGGTGTACCGGATCATGAGAGTTGGCGGCGTATTTCTGTATACGGAGTTGATGCTGGGAGATCAGGTAGCGCAGAACATCAGACTGTTAGAGGAAGCAGGCCTGTCTGTAATCCGTAATCAGGATGTGACTTCGAATGTTCTTCTATCCTGTGATGAGAGTGCGAAGCAGCGTACTGGCACACAAGGGATTGCGAGCAACGCCAAAGCGAGCACGAATATTGGAGATATTCATGATTTCATCGCATTGCCCGGCTCGAAGAAATATGAAGAGATGAAAGATGGAACGCGGCAATACCGTATGATGAACCTTGTTAAGAGGTAATATAGCCGTAATATCAACAATAATTTTGGGCGTGTCTGAAAACTCTGAAGGCGGTAGATTTTGCTGAATTTTCGTTCCAAGCCAGGAAGTTTTCCGCAGGCGTGCCGGGGCACGTCAAGGGAAAGTGACGTAGCAGGGGGCGAAAAGGCGGTAAAAGATGCACTTCAGTAGGTTTCAAGACACGTCCTAGTATAGGAGAAATATGGTATGGAAGAATTGATTTCCCTGGACACCTTTCAGCCCTTCGACGGCATGACAAAAATGTTTCCTCATCATAATTTTCCTTATTTTAATTGCGGCTACAATTTGATGTTAACACTTGTTAGATATTTCAGAAAAAATGAATTGCCGATTTTGAATAATGTCATTAGTATTTATAGATTTAATGAACAAAAAATACAAACAAGAGGATATTTCAAGTTAGAGGTGTTGGATCTTGAGGAGGGAGATCAGATCCTTGAGGACATGGGAATCTCTATTCGTAAAAAATCCCCTGCACTAGATACGTTACAAGATGAGATCATAAGCTCTATTTCTAGTGGTCATCCGATTTCCATATTCATTGATTTATTTTATCAACGCGGGAGAGACTTTTATTATAACAAAAAACATGGACTGCACCCTGTTTTTGTCTATGGCCTCAATGTTACGAACGAGGAAATATATACGGTTGATGATATTACAGAATACAGACAATATTCTCTGCCATTTTCAGAATTTAAATCGTCATGCATGACTTCGGAACACGTAAAGATGCCAGACTACTTTTGGGAATATGCGCTAGTGCCCCCCGGTAATCATGAGATCTTGGACAATAAGAAGTCAGCAGACACAACCATCAATACATTCGTAGAAAATATGTGCAGGTATCAAAATGAAATAACGGAAAGTTTGAATAATATACTGTTGCTCGCAGAAAATTATGAGCTCATTATAAAAAATGAAACGATTATAGAAACACTGAGCAGTACGATTTATAGAAAATGTTCTGAGAAATACAGGTTAAATACGCTCTATAAGTACAACATGGATCATATCAACGCAAAACATACGCTTGACCCGTTATTGGACCAAATTATTCATGACTGGAAGACGGTAAGGATCTATTCAAATAAAGCCATTATGTCCCAAAAGTTCAGTGGAGAAATCATAGACAAATGTATTGGTTTATTTAAAAAAATCTATACGAATGAAGTGCGTTTTCATAATCAATTGTTTTTAATGTTAACGGCTTTCAGATAAATCACATCTAATATTGCTAGAAATGAGAAGCAGCAACATGAATACTGTGCATGTGTCTTTTCATCGTATGAAAACCGCCCCGAACAGAGAATGGACCACCGCTGTCTGCATCAACACGTTAAACACAAACGGCAGAGATGCCGTTTTTTTTGTTTTGCTTTGGTTACAATACATTAGTCATGTGGAATCAGGGATCTTCCAATACTAAACGTATCTAGAAGCTCGTCCATCGTGTGGTTTTTGAACTCACTTCCACAACTTTATAAAAGATGTTGAAAGAGTTAAAGGATAAAGGTATTATTTGCTAATAGGACAAAATACATAGGTAAAAAGGAGCACTACTTTATGTCTACTCAAGCTTTAAGTAAAACAGTAAATAAAGTAAAGCCAAAGCCACTAAAGAATAGGCTAGGGGCTGCTATTGTCTCAATGATTTTGGGTATTATAACTGCCATTTTCGTCGTCTTAGCAATTGTAGCAGAGGTGGTTACATCTGCAAGTGGAGCAGGTTTAACATTTTTTATTATCGCAGGTATTTCCTCATTGCTGGGTTTTCCATTAGGATTAAGTGCAATAAAGTCATCTAAAGGAAGAGGAATGGCGATTGCAGGAATAACTTTAACGATTCTACCTTTTTTATTCATGGTGGTTGCTCTTGTTATAACAATAATGTATACGTTTCTTTAATAATTGCGGTTGGGTTTAGGTACTAATTTCGAGGAAAAATCCCTCTGTAAAGGGTGGATGATAGTAACTACAAAAGGAATAGAGCAATGTAATAAAACATAAGATACCTGCTAAGAGGAAGTAAACTTGATTCAAGAAACAAGAATACAGAAACCATTAAAAAATAGCGGCGTAGGGACTTACCTCCCTTACATCGCTATTTTTTTATTATCTTTTATCTCCCCCTTTTACAAGTAGTTTATCCTCCTGACTCAGGTCCCCTCCGCTTTATAAATATTCATAATCCCGGTTATTTCATACGCTTCGTTAAATTCTGTCGAACTTAAAGTTTTCTTTATAATCCACAATTCATACCATCTAGCATGCTAAAATACGGATGAAAAAACGACATGATTCGCTAGTGTCAGTGTCGCCGGCCTTCTGATAAGAAAGGTGGCTGGAAGACTTCAATTTGTTGAGTTAGCCATTTCTTGGAGGTTATGCTGTCTCTCTTGAAGCACTCGATCGTGCAATATTCAAGGATTCCCCCGTTCCTGCGGCTCAAGTGAAGCTGGAGGGGTGACACATTCGAAAGTAGCCGGAAGCCCCTCAGCCCAGGTACTCGAGTTAATGTGTATATCCCGAACGCGAAGAACACCGTAGCTTGGACAACGTCATTCGTTATGCCAATGTTTCTTCCCCGTTTGATCCCTAGATCTGAGAAACTTGATTTGCAGGAAACCGGTGATCCCGACCGAGGTTACTGGTTTTCACTGCCAGTCTGCTTAGTCAATCAACAGGTTGTTAAAGAAATCTTCCCCTAATTAAGGAGCCTCAGGTGGATATTTAAAAAAACGCTTTTGATTATAAAGGATCACTGACTACATCTTGGCTTCGAACAGGGAATTCAGCCGAAAAAGTAGATGCTTACGAAGTGTTCTTTCTTCGGCTCAGTGTTTTTTTTTTAAGTCTGATCTATACATAGAAGGGATGAATGAGAGTGAAACAAGCAATAAGACAGGGGTGGAAGGTAAGTTCGCGGATACTGGTGTGGTTGCTGGTCATCAGCTTGGTTATGAATGCTATTCCTGTATTGCCAGAGGAGTCGGCAGCAGCAGCTGACCTGCCCATGAAGCAGACAATAGTAACCAAATCTAGTGAATTCCAAGATGTGAGTCCAACAGACTGGTTCTATGATGCAGTCACCCAGGTACAGGAGAAGGGCATATTTAGCGGTACGACCGCCAGCACCTTCTCGCCTAAAGGTACAATGACACGTGCCATGTATGTTACAGCACTCGGAAGGATGGCCGGGGTAGATACAGGGGCATATACGACTTCGAGTTTTGCCGATGTTCAGGTAGGTAGTTGGTATACGCCATATATTGAATGGGCAGTGCAGAAAGGCATTACCGACGGTACAGGCGCAGGTAAATACTCGCCAGATGCCACCGTATCCCGAGAACAGATGGCAACAATGACGCTGCGATATTTGGAAAGCGAACAGATTCCTTATCAGACAGGCAATCCAATCACGACAAAACCTGCCGATCTCGCTAAAGTTTCGTCTTGGGCAGCGGAAGCGGTTGTGAAGCTGTGGCAAGCGGGCGTGTTCACGGGTGATGAAAAAGGAAATTTTAATCCACGCGTGCAAGCGTCCCGCGCGGAAGCAGCCGTTCTGTTTATGCGGAACAATGCGGTTGTGGAGGCGTGGAGAAGTCAGAATCCATCGACGGTCACCCCGACACCAACACCGACTCCAGAACCAACACCAACGGTGACGCCAAATCCGAATTCAACGCCAAGCCCTGGAGGAAACAATGGTGGCAGTGGCGGCGGAGGGGGTGGAGGAACCCCTAGTGACAACAATGGTGGCAGTGGAACACCGGGAGGCAACAACGGTGGTGAAGCTCCAGGAGGGAACGGCGGCACGGATAATAAGACGTATACACTTACTTTCGATAGCAACGGAGGTACGGCAGTCAAAGCGCAGAAGGTGCGCGGCAACGAAAAGCTGACGAACCTGCCTGTGCCGATCAAGGAAGGTTACATCTTTCAAGGCTGGTTTACCGAAAGTGATCTCTCGTCCATCTTTGCGGAAGGAAGCACGGTAACTGCCGATACCAAACTGTATGCCAAATATACAGATAGCGTGGAAAATGCTGTACAGCGCATGCCGAGTTACTCTGTCTTAAATGTGAAGCCGGACTTCACTATCACGCTGCAAGATGCTTCGGGCAGTTTGTCAGCAACGGAAGTCAAAGCTGGACTAACGTTCATTGACACGGCGAATCCGGATTTTGCAGGAGTTACAGTCACGGGAGGGAACGGTCTTTTCACCGTCGCTTCGGCTGCTGAAGACGGCAAGTTTGTTGAAGGTAATACGTATCAGTTGACGTTAACGGATGAGAATTTGTCCTTCCAGGGCCAAGATGCAACCACAAGCATTTATGTGTTTAGTGTTGCCAAGCGAGAAGCCATGAACGTTCCGCTTAATGCGAATATGATCTATCTGGATTTCCAAGAAGTCACGGATATGATGTTGAACGGTGCAGAGGTAGGTTCGCCCGCAATTCCAGTGATCACTACAACAGTAGGTGGTAGCAAGAATTCACTTGGAAAAGCGAATGCAAGTGGAGGCACGTTTAAGTATGACGGCAGTACCTCGATCCAGGTTGGTGATACCGTTGCAATCTATCAAGGACTTCGTCCGGATAAGCGTACAGTCAATACGACTGACGCAGATAACGGGGATGTCGCCTATATTCAAATTACAGCGGTGAATGGCAACACCTATACTTATGGACGAGCCAGTACCGATCAAGTGTTGTTTAGACCAGATGTATTACCGGTTAGCATAGAGGCGGATACAGATGGTGATCCAGACAACAACTCTATCACGATTGAGCACACGGCTATGAATTATAGCGACAGCCTGTATAAACCTTTTGGATTAAATGAGCTAACCACCGTGGATGTGGGCGATTTTATCGGATTTTATGAAGGGACATTCGCCGCAGAAGATTCCGGGCGTGTTACTCATTATGGGCGTATTACATCGATAACACCTGCTGCTGAGATGGATATCATCAAGTATGAGAACGTCACGCTAGAAGACATCCAGAATGCTTTCAATATCTATCAGAAGCAGGCCATAGACGGCGATGATCTGTTATCGGACAAACAAATTAAGCAACTTGAAAATCAGATCGAGCAGCAAGCGACCGCTAGTGGATTCGTCAATAAAGCTGCAGACTATCTTTCCAATTTGGCAATGGAAACGGAAGAACTGAAGGGAATCCAGCAGATTAAAGCGCAGTCCTCTTCAGGGAAAAATAGTCGGGTAAGGGTAGAGAATCTGCAAGTTAATGCATCGCTAGGCACACATTTGAAACATATTAATGGCCGAAGCTCCGGGGTGAGCGCAACCTTGCAAGTGAGTGCTGATATTGTCGTAGATGCTACTAAAGATCATGATTTCGTCATTCATATGACAGGTGCTTTTGTTCAAGAGATCGCGCTGGATCTAGGTATTAATGGTGATATGCAAGGGCACTGGCTGACAGCGTGGGGGATTCCGTATTGGTATAGCATTGATGATTATGTGATTACCGCGAATCTCGATGCCTACAGTTATACCGGTATCAACATTACCGCAGAGACGGGTTTTGTTGAAGTTGACAAGTTTGACAACTGGTTGGATGCCAAAACATCTGGCAAGTTAGGTCAAGTACGCAATATCGCAACCGAGATCAAAGCTATCATGGATGGTGAAGGTGACGATTCTTCTTTAGATGAAGAGAAGCTGAAGGAACAGTATCAAGAGATGCTGGAGGATGAAACGGAATGGGTATCGCTAATCAAGAAGACGCTCATTGAAAAAAGCAAGCGAGTGGCTTACGGAATCATCGAAGTCAAATTCGAAGCGGAGTTTGTCGTCAGCGCTCAAGTAAATCTGTCCATTGGAGCGGATTTCTATTATAAAAGCGCCAAGCGTTACTCGGTGACTTTACGCGTATTAAGTTTCAGCGGATCAAGCAATACGGTAAGCTTACCGGGAGATGGAGACTACCAGTTTACCTTCTATGTCATGGGCACAATAGGTTTGCGAGCCGGTATTCATATGGAGCTCAAAGCAGGGATTGGTAGTGTTGATTTGAACAGCATCGGGCTCGCCGTTGAACCTGGGGTGTACGTGAATCTATGGGGGTTCTTCTTCTATCAGTTGAAGAATGTGAGCGGGGTACAGACCAGCAAAACGTTAGGTGCCTTGTTTATAGAAATTGGAATTTATTTGGAAGTTGAAATAGGGGCTCAATTGGGTGATGGGATGTTAGAAGATAGCCTTCCACTCTATGAGAATACATGGCCGCTATATACAGCGGGCATGCAAGAAAGCATCGAGGACTTTGCCTACCCGCAGGATGATGAGCTTGGTTTGATCTTTAGGGGAGGGCCTGGCGGGGCCAGCATTATAGATTTGCCGCAGTCATGGCTCAAGATGAAAGGCTTTGATCTGAAAACAGGTATGGACATCCAGGAAGTATTTGATATTTCGCATTTCGATATTCAAGTTAGCGGCGATTTCATCTATAACCCGGAGAGAAAGCAGATTAGTGTGAAGGACTGGAGGAGCAAATCGAGTACAGGGATGCTGGTAATTACTTGGAAGGCAGCACCTCTATCATTCAAGTCCACTCCGATCAAGCGTACCATTCCATTAAACTGGATTAAGAATAAAGATGGTGACCTTTCGATCGAATTCAACCCATTGAATGGAGAGCCATCCGAGATCGTAAGTGCCGCCTTTAATGCAGCACTTACGGTGAAAAACAAAATCCCTAAAAATCCAGGATACACGTTCGATGGCTGGTATACGGCTAGAGATGGGGGTACCAAAGTAGACATTCCGAATCGGATGCCTGCAGGCTTATCCTATCTGTATGCGCATTGGACTGTAAACACAGATACTCCATACAGAGTTAATCATCATTTGATGGATCCAAACTCTGGTAAATCGTCTACGCTTGCGGATTGGGAAATCAAGACGGGCACAACCAATGAGCTTGTTCTTATTACCTCTGATCGATACAAAGATCGAGGTTACATGGAAGGTACGACAAAAGGTGTTATTAAAGGAGACGGTTCAACTATACTGAACGTTTACTATAAGCCGATCAGTAAGACTGCAACTTTCAACTTAGGTTATGAGGGTGCTTCAGAAAAGCAAATCACCGACTTGATCTATACGAATATCGTGAGTCGAATTCCGGTCCCATCAAGACAGGGATATAAGTTTGCAGGCTGGTCACCTTATATGCCAACTACGATGCCGACAGAATCTACGACTTTTACGGCAAAGTGGACAGCCAAGGATGATATGCCTTACAAAGTCGTATACCTGAAGCAAGATATTGGACAACCGACGTACACAGTTGCAGATACGGAAACGCGTTACGGTACAACCGATACAAAGGCAACACTGCCTGTCGAATCCATCAAGTCTTACGAAGGATTCACTGTAGACACAGCGTTTCCTGGTACTGTGCTGGAAGCCAACATTGCGGGCAACGGTACAACGATTCTAAGAGTGTACTACAAGCGTAATATGTATAAGCTGACAATGGATTATAAAGATCAAAGCACACCTAAAAAGGTCGTCGACAACGTACCCTATGGAGCAACGACTTCAATCCATATTGGTGATCCGATCTGGCAAGGCCATCAATTCAAAGGATGGGCGCCTGTTCCTCAAGCAACGATGCCTGCGCAGGATGTCGAGTATACGGCGAAGTGGGACATCGAACAATACACCGTCAGCTTCAATAGTAATGGCGGAGAGGAAGAAGTGCCTGATCAAATGTTGGATTATGGCGGAGCGGCAAGCGAACCAGAGCCTCCAACACGGAAAGATTATACATTCGGAGGATGGTACAGCGACAGTGCGTTGACGAAGCCTTACAATTTTGCGATGCCAGTGGTGAGCCCGACTACACTGTACGCGAAATGGATGAGCAGTTACACGATGAGCTTCGACAGTAATGAAGGATCAGTAGTCCCTGACCAGACGGTTTACGGGGGGGATAAAGCCGTAGCACCCAAGTCGCCAACAAGAACAGGATATGTGTTCGCAGGTTGGTTTAGCGACGCAGGCTTGACTAAAGGTTATAATTTCACAACTGAAACTGTAAAAGGCAATATCACACTGTATGCGAAATGGACCATTGCTCAGAAAAAAGAGTATCAAGTGCGATTCTACGAGACGAGTGCTGCGCTGTTACAACAGCAGATGGTGAAAGAAGGTGGCGTGGCAGAGTCATTCGAACCAAAACCAAGAGAGGGCTACACCTTCCTGTATTGGAGAGATAAAGAGGCACGGAGCCAACCATTTGATTTCACAACACCGATCAAACGGAATTATGAATTATACACGACATGGCAAACGAACAGTTATGAGGTAAGCTTTATGAGTAATGGTACCAAGGTGAGCAGCCAGTCCGTGTATTATAAAGAATTGGCTGATACACCATCAACGCCAACAAGAGAGGGGTACGCGTTCAAAGGTTGGTATAGTGACACTGACTTGACGAACGCATACAACTTTCGTAGTCCAGTCGTAGGTCCTATTACGCTGTATGCGAAGTGGGTGCCTGTATTCACGGTAAGCTTTGACAGTAAAGGCGGTTCGACAGTTAATAGTCAACAGATGGAGTACAATGCCAAGGCTACGACACCTGCATCCCCAACGCAGGCAGGCTATGTATTCGGTGGTTGGTATAGCGATGAAGGTTTAACGGATGCCTACAATTTTGCATCGCCAGTGACGACAAACGTTACGTTGTATGCGAAATGGACACCTTTATTCACAGTAAACTTCGACCTTAAGGGTGGGGCACCAGTAGTCGATCCAAAAACCGTGGTCGAAGGAAGTTTAGTTACGACCCCTGCCGAACCGGTGCGGGAAGGTTATGTGTTTGGGGGTTGGTACAGCGATGAAGGGTTGACCACCGTGTTTGACTTTGCAACTCCGGTGACGGCGAATATGATGCTGTATGTAAAATGGAAGGCTCTGTTTACGGTCAAGTTCGACGCAGGCATTGACATGACTCCAGCGCTTCGCAAGATCGTGGTTGAGGGCGATGTGGCTCATGCACCTGACCCCTCTGAACTTCCATCCAATCCCGGAAAAATCATTTACGGATGGACCAAGAATTTCTCGACTAAAATTCCTTACGATTTCGAAACACCGGTGACAGGGAACTTCACCTTGATTGCAATGTGGAGTGATATTTATACGGTGAATTTCGAGACTAATGGAGGCTCAGCAGTAGAGACTCAGATTCTCGGCAGCAAAAATTATGTCAAAGTACCTGAACCTCCGACAAAGCCAGGATTTGTATTTGAGGGATGGTATAGAAATGAAGGTTTAACCGTTCCCTATGATTTTGAGCAATTTGTCATAAACGGAAACTTTACACGTACCATATACGCAAAGTGGACGGAACTATAATCAATAGTTTTACGGAAACATGAAAAGTTAAATCAAAAGCCGATTGCTCTGAAACAGTGCAGTCGGCTTTTTGTATCATGTAATGATAATCACAGGAGTTTTAAAAATTTCCATTTATATCTGTACACTTGGTTAGTATACCTTCACGTCCGTTCCAAGCACGGACTTGTTCTGCACCGAATTGCCGGACAGATATACTTTTTTCAAATTGGGTAGCTTGCTTAAGACCTCGATATTGGAAATGGCATTGTTCTCGAGATGGAGTTCTTCCATAGCTCGCCAGTTGCTCATAAATTCAAGTGAAGCCAAATTACTGTCTTGCAGGGTGAAAGAACGCAGGGCAGACAGTTTGGAAAAGTAAGGCATCATCTGGTCAATTTCACTGACGGAGGTATTATTAATGTTAAAATAGGGCTCCTCTAAGGTTAGGTGTTCAAGTACTTTGTTCTCCGCTCCTGCCTTTTGTTCGAAATTTAGCCTGCACTCCGAGCACACCAGCGATTTCACCTGCTTCAAACGAAATAAGGCATCACTCTCTGTGTAAAGTCCAGAGTCGTAAATGTTCAGCGTCTGCAGCTGTGACAAACGATTCAGAGCGATTAGACGAGTGATGTCACTGATTTCCCAGAGGGAGAGCTGTTCCAGCTTCGGAAATTTTGCTAGTGTGGCCAGATTTAACTCTCCACTTCTGCCTCGAAGGGTCAGGCTGGTTGCAGACGGTGCTTTCAACCCGGTGAGGAAAGAGCCAGGGATTTCTACCTTGCCTGCATTAGGCAAATTCAGAGCTTCTGCATTCTCGTAGTATCCAGATAACGTCAATTCCCGCAATGAGGATAAACTATTTATGGCCTTTGTTGAACTAAGCTTGCTTAAGGAAGCCAGGCGCAGTTTGGTAATCGAGGTTTTACCGGCTAACGGTTCCAAACTGGAAAAGTTCAAATTCTCGATGTCCAGCTTCTGTAGAGCAGGCATATTTTGCACAAAGTCGATGGACTTCACGTTTTTTAAATAGGAAAGCTGAAGTTCTTGAAGCTGGGTTAACGCATATAACGGCTGCAAGTCTGTAGTTTCACTGTAGTTGATGGATAAGGATGTCAGCCCGGTCATGGATGACAACCATCCCAGTTCATTGACAAAAGTGAGCGACAAGGACTTGAGCGGCAGTTTGTTTAACAGGTGGAAATCCGTTACGGACTCATCGACATAAGTAATCGATAAAGAGTTCAGGTTAGGAAATTCCAGCAGTAAGGCTAATTCCTGATTGCTGCGGAGCTGGGTAGTCAGGTGCGTAATTTTAGATTTGTCACCAAAGTAGCCGGAAAAAGAATTAAAGGATTCGTTAAAAGCACCACCATAACTTTTTAAGCCGGACATATGAGCAAATGTGGTTTGATCTGTCTGGGCAATTTCATAGGTTCCCGTCAGGTCGAGTGCGGTAAGTCCCGTAAAGGCTTCAAAATCTCGCTGATCAATCTCCTGTGTGTTCAGTTTCTTGTCCTGAGTAACATAAGTGATCTTCTCGGCCTTTTCATCACTGAAGGGATCGGAGAAGCTATAGGTAAACTGCCACTGGTCACTATCCAGATAATCTACGGTCAGATAGCGCACACGAGCAAGCTCCTCTTCTGTCGGCAAGGCAGATCCTTTATCAAAGATATCTCGCAAAAAGGAGAGCAGAACCTCACTTTCCGGCATCTTGCGTACAGGCAGATTGGCTTCTGTTTTTTGAAGAGTAGAACTCGTACTGGAGTAAAAATAAGCACTGATGGCACCCGATAGGACTAACATCAGTATCAGTAATAGCCTTACGGAGACGTTCGGCTTCGGTGCTGCTTTAGGGGGCGTCCCGTGGTAATGATTAATGGTTTGGTCTACATAGTACACATTATTTTGCTTCAACAAAAGCTCTGTTTCACAATATGGGCACTTTAAAACTTGCCCCTCCTTGTATTCAATTCTTCCGTTGCAATTGGGACAGTTTAACGGAATAAATGCCACGGATGCCTCCCCCTTCATCATGATGATTGTAAAATCAGATCTGTTATCTGCTTTCATTATAACTTGTCTAGTCTATCCAACCTTCTGTATCCCCAAGTATCAACTGCAATTTTATCATAAAAGAGGAAATAGAATTATTATCTTTATACGCATATCATGCAGTCTGGATTCACCTTCTTTCATGATAAACAGCTCAGGATCATAGAGTGACGTGAAACTATCAAACTCCTATGACCTTCAGTCAGGTAGTGTTACCGTAATTGGCAAAATGTTATAATGTTTTATGGGAGGAAAAAATTAGTTGTATAATAGATAAATGCCCTTAAAAGTTATATATCTTCATTGTGGAATCTAGTACAACTTTATCAGAGGAGCGGGCCATGATTTATCAGTGGTTCGGTCTCTATTATTGGTGCGTGTTGAACTTTGCAAAAAGTATCTAACCTAAGGAGGTAGTGGATTTGGTGAGTGAACAAAAAAGCATTCTAATATCAAAATTGCATAAAAAACATGGACAAAAACAAATATTGAACGATGTGTCCTTTGAAGCAAAAGAAGGAAGAATTACAGCTTTTCTTGGACCAAATGGTGCGGGGAAAAGTTCAACACTTCGTATTTTATTAGGACTGGATCATTCAACAGGAACAGCAACTTTTGGTGGGCAAAAGTATACAGCGTATGACACTCCATTGAAAGTGGTAGGGGCTGCTTTTGATGGGGTAGGGGGAGCGCCTTCTAGAAAGGTGAAAACTCATCTGAAAATTATAGCACAAAGCAATAACATTTCGATTGATCGTGTGTCAGAGGTGCTGGATATCGTAGGTTTATCAGATAAACATAAAGCGAAAATAGGAACTTTATCGTTAGGTGAAGGACAACGACTTGGACTTGCGGCCGCACTTTTGGGTGATCCACAATTTCTTGTGCTGGATGAACCAACCAACGGGCTCGATCCCACGGGAATACGCTGGTTTAGAAAGTTTATTCGTCAGCAATCAGATATGGGGAAGACGGTGTTGTTGTCTTCACATATTCTTTCTGAAGTGGAAGCTGTGGCAGACGATGTAGTTATTATTAACCAGGGGCAAATCATAACTGCTGGTGAGATTAAAGATGTTATGAAGGACCTGGAATCACTGGAAGATGTATTTTTTTCTCTTACTGAGGGCGGGGCATGATGATGAAATCCATTTTTAGATGCGTAAGATTCGAACTGAACAAGATTGTTTCGATGAAAATGTGGTGGGTTATTTGTGCTGTTGCTATCGTTGTTCAACCCTTACTTGCATTAATAACAGCAAGAGGTTATCTTAAAATCGGTTTAGACGCCACGCCAGAGACTCAAGCTGGTCTATTAAATGCTTTGCCTGCATTAGACTATTTTGGGTTTGAATTAGTTCCTTTTGGTCTACTACCAATGGTTATATTTGGAGGGATGATTGGAGGGAATGAATATTTACATCATCAACTACGCACAACCTTACTTTGTCAGAGTAGTCGGATTCAGATATTTTGTGCAAAAGTACTCGCAATTATAATCTGCGGTGTAATTATTTCAAGTACAGCTATATATTTAACCATCTCAGTTACACATTTCACATTAGGGGAGCAGGGATTACCCCCAATTTCTTTAAGTTCTACAGCATGGCAGTATATTGGTTATTCGGTCCTGGATTGGATTTTACTCACGATCCTTTCTTTTGGATTAGGCATGGTCTTTAAAAATGCAATAGTGCCTTTAGCTTTTTTGGTTCCCCAAATTTATAATTTAGGCTTATATCTAGCTCAAAAGTGGGATTGGGGATTGTACCTTCCGGTGGCTGCTGGTAATCTTCTCTTTGCAACACCAACAGATCCTTTTGAGCATGATCCTTTAAAAGGCATTGTTGTTCTTCTGTTATGGGCGATTTTAGCTTTATCCACTTCTTGTTACACCTTTATTCGTAAAGATGTAGGGGGGAGATATTGATGTATGCTGCGCTGCTAAGTGAAAAGACTAAATTTCTTTCGTTTGGCTGGTGTATTTTGGGTATACTTGGGGCCGTTGTTGTTCCGCTTCTATACCTATTAACCTTAGATACATCAACATCGAGGGAGCAAAAAGAAATTTTTTCGCTTTGTTTACAAGCACTCTATTTAGGTCATCCAGGTGTTATTGTCGCCAGTGCAGCCTATTTTGGACAAGAATACTCTAACTCTGCATTAAGAACTACACTTCTCACGCAACCATCAAGACTAAAATTAATAGGTGTGAAATTTATCAATAATGCACTAATTACCGTAATTGCCGGGATCGCCGCGAGTATTATTTGTTCTCTTGTGCTGTTCATTCAATTAGATATGGAATGGTCGTCAGCTTATGCAATGATGATGGCTAAAAGTTTACCTCTAAGTATACTTAGTTGGGTCCAAATGGCCTTGATAACCGCTTCTCTATCTGTAATTACAAAATCGCTTATCGTACCACTGGCTATAATGCTCCCCCTGATGTTGGGACTGAGCCACATGTTTCTTTCAATTTCTCAATCAGCAAAATTTTTACCCACTCTTGCAGTAATGAACCTTTTTTCGTTACCTGAGTCTACTGCTTTTCTAGAAAAATGGTCAGGGTTGGGCATGCAATTTGTTTGGGTAGTATTATTACTGGTAATCTCTACTTATGTCTTTTCACATCGTAATGTTCGCTAGTATTAAAGTACATAAATAGAAGTATTACAGAAAATATGAAATTTTATCTATCTTTATTCGTTAGATACCCGAAATCAGCAGGGTTCAAGAATCTTCCATAGATTCTTGAACCCTATTTTTATTAAGTGCTTTTCTCGAAACTAGTTGAAGGATAGGTTGCATAATATATATCAACTGAATTTATTTGACGTTTTGAATTCGAACAATCATAAATGGGAGGGGATTGTAGTTAACATCTCAACAGGAAGAAGAAAGCTCAGTCTGCTTGTATTCATCGTGGTGGTGTTAGCAAGCGGTTGGATTGGTGTATGGGTGGATACGAAGATGCGCGAACAACCGGAACAAAATTCGATAGGCATGGGATTGTGGCTGGTATTGCCGATGCTCACGATGCTCGTGCTGCGAATAGTGAATCGGGATTGGAAGGATATTGGTGTGAGGTTCAATTTTAAAGGGAATATGAAATGGTATGCTGCATCTATTGCGATCTATCCGGGCGTAGCAGTTATCGTTGTTGGTCTTGCATTTCTTATCAATAGCGCCTCTGCTTCTGATATTGAAGTAAGCACACTTCTATCCCTCGTCGGTGTATCCATTGCAGGCAGCTTTATAAAAAACATATTTGAAGAGTTTGCTTGGCGTGGATATTTAACTCCCAAACTGATTGAGCTTAAGTTTAATGACTGGACGCTTTATCTCGTGTCTGGCCTTGTATGGGCCCTATGGCATGCGGCTTATTATATGGTCTTCCTGCCGAACGTTTACTTTGAGACAACCACGAGAATAAGCTTTCTCCTCATAGGCTGTGTGTTGATGGTCGCGTGGTCCATCATGTACGTTGAAATATATCGTCTTACGAAATCAGTCTGGCCGTGTGTACTCATGCACGCTGTGGAAGATGGGGTGCCTACCACGCTAATATCAGTAGCCGGAATCATCACACTAAACAAGGCGGGGGATTTTTGGCTCAGTCCAACGACAGGTGTTATTACATCGGTTTTACTCGTTGGAATCGGCTTGTGGCTCAGATCGGTCCGAGTCAAGAAAGAACAGAAGCGAATCCTGTGACATTAAGAAAGACCTGAACTCCAACATGAAGTGTGTTGCATATATTATCAGGGCAGAAATGATGAAGGGCTGCTGGCACTTGTGATAAGGCATGGAGTAAGCAAGCAGGAGCGGGGACAGTACATTACTGTACAATTCCAGCTCCTTGTTGCTGTGTCTTGAATACCACTAGGATTAGGCGATGTGCTCAGCCTATATACCTTTACGCAATGGAGGTAACCGGATGCTTAACGTGAACAGGGTATATTTGATCACCATGGGTTTTTACAAAAAGGCCTTCATTGGTCATTGTGCTTTCTAAATCGATATCTTTGTTCTCATCCGGGGTGAAATGAAACGTTACTTTCTCTGTGTCTGCATCTGCAATCGTATTCAAAATATCTTTCATATTGATTTCGTTTAAGCTGACAACATCAAAAAGGTCGATATTACTGTTTTCTTTTTGATAAATGACGATGACCTTTTCGTTTTCCAAATAATAAATATCATTATTAAACACATTCAAGCAATAAAACATGAATATGCCGGGAGTGTGGTCAGTTGCAAACCGCTTGGAAACAGGCAGTCTTTGCGATGCGAATTGGTGAATAAGGCGAACATCCTCTGCATCAGTTACATCTAGTTTCCGCAGACTCGCAGATTCTAATGGGTTAGCTGTACTGTGGAAATCCATCGAAAACAGGTGCTCTTCTAAGGGTTTGAACCCAAACTTAGGGTAGAAATCAAGAACGGATTCATTGGCAAAAAGATACATGACATCGTACTTGTTCTCGTATTCCTCCAGAATTTTGTTCATTAAACGCTTGGATAGTCCTTTCTTGCGGTAGTCGGGATGTGTCATCACCGTGCCAATTTGGATTGCTTTTTTCTTCTCTCCGTGGATGATCAGTTCAAGGATATTGACCGAAGCGTTGGCAACAACCTGATCTCCATCTACATATGAAAAAGGAATGTATCCTTCGCCCCAGCAACCTTGTTGGTACCAATTTTCAAAATGGATATCGAATGTACTAGCAGCGAGCTCAAAAAAACTGTTTCGAAGTGTATCATTGTTTTTATAATTCTTAACAAATTGTAAATCCTGCATATTCTGTTCTCCTTTTTCTTGTTGATGAGTCTATTAACGGTTGGTAATTATACTTACATTTCTACCAAATATTAATTCGATTAATTATTCAACGTAAAGTTCTAAAATCCTTCATTTAACATCAAAGGATTAATATGCAATAACAAATGAAAGAACCGCTAATACTGCGCAGCTCTTTCATTTGTACATACATTTATGTAATTTCTTGATCGTCAGTAAGAACGGTAATGGCTGTAATTAAAGCGGTGGAGAATCACCATCCATTCTTTCTTTATTGTGCTTCATGGAGCACCCTGTCAATTAAACCATAATCTTTGGCTTCCGTTGCATTCATAAAGTTGTCTCTGTCTGTATCTCGTTCAATCTTCTCCAAGGGTTGGTCGGTCTGTTCAGATAGGATGTTGTTGATGTTATCCCGCAATCGAAGAATGCGTTTAGCACTAATGGCAATATCCGTCGCTTGGCCTTGTGCTCCGCCGAGAGGTTGGTGAATCATAATTTCGCTGTTTGGAAGGGCAAATCGTTTCCCTTTTGCACCCGTGGATAGTAAAAATGCACCCATTGATGCAGCCATGCCAACACATAGTGTAGATACATCGGCTTTAACTAAATGCATGGCATCATAAATGCCCATACCTGCTGTAATGGAACCACCAGGTGAATTAATGTACATATGAATGTCTTTTTCTGAGTCCATGGCATCCAAATAGAGAAGCTGTGCAATAACGGTGTTGGCTACCGAGTCTGTAATCTCCCCGGACACAAACAAGATTCGGTCTTGCACAGCCTGGAGTAAATGTCGTAGGTGCGTTCCCCGCGAGAGGATTGTTCGACAACATAAGGTATCAGATTCATAGTGATCACCCCTTTAGTATTCAAATTAGTATTCATAGTCAATGCGATAATTTTTTTCGAGATGAGACATCCTTTGTTCCATGATCTTTGGCTGAATGTAAATGATATTGCTGACATTATCGTCATCCTCATGGGTAGGAGAAGCGTTGCTTAAAGCTTTGATTCGTTCAATAACTTGCTCATTAATCTCGGCGGTATCCATTTCTTCTTCAGGGACGACTTGAATCGAAATGTGTTGATGTACGGTTGTCTTTGAGGTCATTAAGCTTACTACGATGGTCACTTCACCGCATAAAACCGCATCTTGCGTAAAGATTTCTATAATCACATCGTGGTAAGGAGTATCTATCGCATCCACCACAATATGTCCTTGAACGTTCTCGACCAGCCCATTCAGATTCTTGGAACGATATATGCCTTCTGGCAATTGGATCTTGATTTCAAGCGTCTGGGTTAGATCCTCTGGATGGAGCTGTATCCACAGATGATTCATGCCTTCTTCGTTTTCCATCTTGGACTTTGCTAACTGAATATCCGCCATTACAAATTTTCACCCCTTAGTGCTTGTGATACAGAATCGATGACTCTCTGTTTGACCTCCGCAGATATGCGAGGGCTGATCGTGATGATAACATCGTCTGTGATCCGGAGGGTTTCGTTTTCAATAATGCGACCGGATTCAACCAACGTGATTTGCTGGCTAATTTTCTCGATATCTTCCATAGAAAGTTGCTTTAAGGTTTCCTGAATGGAGGCCAGAGTCTCACCTGTTCTGGATAGGGTGATGATTGCGCGAAAATGATGAAGATGGTTATCCGTGTAAACCCTCTTGTTGCCCATTAATTTAAGCGGAGTTACCATTCCGATTTGGGTGTAGTACCTCACGGTTCGCAGATTTATACGCGGGTCATCTTGCTGGAGAATTTCAGCGACTTGTTTAGCTGTATAACTATTCATGACACACCTCCTATGACATTAAACTGTTTTTGTTACACTTGACTGTATTGTTTACAGTTTACTGTAACTATATTCATTTGTCAAAATAAAGAAGTAAGACATGCTCATCGCTACAGTTCATCGTATAATTGCAGGTGAGGAGATTCTCTTTTCAAACGAATGTACAATGAACGATGAAATGGGGGAGAGTATTGGGACAACGGGCAAATTTAGTCGTCGTTAGGAACAAATCTTATACGTTGTATTACAGTCATTGGTGTGCGAATACTCTGCCAGGAGATATATTCTGGGGAGAACAATATGCCCTTGCTTTTGTTGAGATGCAATTGGAAGTAGATGAGTCAGGATGGTTGAATGACGTTTGGGCAGAAGGCGGGACCATTCTTGATTTCGATCAAAAGAAACTTTTGTTATATGGTGGTGAGGACATCCTATATAACATTCCGTTAAGAAATCTGTATTTACGACTCATGAGGATCATTTGGCATGGATGGAGCATTCAATGGGCATATGAAGGGATAACTGATTTAGCAGCATATGTAGGTTATCCGAAGGAGAATGTGTTAACAGGTTATGAAGAGGAGGTTAATAATGGAAGTCTGGGACCTCCAGAAGAGAAGAGTTGGGTAGATACGGTAGCGAGTGTAAAGTTTACTGAGAATGAAATGCTTTTCTTCCCCTTATGTGGAGGAATTGAGGGATATTTATTTTACGGTCCTGAACTGATCAATACAATTGATCAATCCAATGGTTACAGAAACCTTCGTTTAGGAGAGTGGACGGAGCAGTTCCCTGTCGGGGGATTTCATATCGATCTCACGTCAAAGAAATTAGAATATTGGCATGCGAATGACATTCCAAACCTGTCCCATAAGGTTAAGTCCCGGTGGTCTGATTGGACCGTTGTTAATCATGCTGACAATTACGAATCACACGATCAGAGTTGTGACGGGCTGTTCACTTTTCCAGAAGTCCATTGTCAGCGGTTGTTGGAGGAATTAAGGAGTATTCTGCTTAGAGAAGCCTCAAATCCGCTGGACATGTTAGCAATGTTTGCTAAAAGGGAGACGGATGCAGGAAAACGTGTGGAAATTAATCCATACGCATTGAGAAATGATCGATATGAATTACCCAAGCAAGTGAGGGAAGAGATACTGGACGCTGCCTTAAATAAGCTATAGTAAAGATTGTGAACCGTTTGATCAGCATATATTTTATGCCTCAATCAATTGATCAGGCAAAGCAGGAATTCACAGGATTTCATGGGATTATTACATTACGTTCAACTATGTTGAGTTCGAATGGAGGTCACGGTATGCCAGTATCCATAGAGAAGGCAAGGGATTTTGTATATGCTAACGGTGTGCTTTGGGAGCAAGCGTTATTTAGTTATCTTTTTGAAGGCGGCTCGGTTGAACGACTGTATCAGTGCCTGCTCTGTTACAAAAATGCGGACGGCGGGTGGGGGCATGGTTTGGAACATGATATCAAATGCCCGGATTCGCATCCGCTTGCGCTGGAGTTTCTGCTGACCATGGGCAGGGATATGAATCTGTCACTGACCGATGTGTTGATTGGTACGGTGGATTGGGTTGAATGCAATCGAAATGAAGATGGCTCTTTGAAGAATCCTGATTCCTTACATAAGTACCCCCATGCTTCATGGTGGAGTAGTGGCGGGCAGTCCGCACCCGATTCAATTACAGGGAATTTGATGAAACAGGGGATTTGCTCCGCTTCCCTAGCTGCATCGACATCGAAGTGGGCGAAATCTAGCCTCTCGCTAGAGCACATTCAGGCCAATGATTGGCTGTTTATGGCGTACCACGCCCATGACTACTATCTCAATCTGGAAGATACGCCTGAGAATAGACCTCTTATAGAAGCAACAATCGACAATATTCTGAAATGTGCTCAAAACGCAACGGAGAAAAATCAGTTTTCTCTTTTTCAATTTGCGAACACACCCAACACCAGAGTTGCCCAAGCAGTGCCAAAGGATTTGCTGAATAAGTTGTTGAATGATCTAGAAACCTCGCAACGGGAAGACGGTGGCTGGAGTGATGAGCATGACTTGAAGCATTGGCAAGCGTATCATACGATTTTTACGTTATCGGTGCTGCGGAACTATGGCAGATTGTAGTTCGCTTTAATCAGACCTCAATTTTTGAATTGGGGTCTTTTTGCTTTATTTTTTCATCGGAAAAGCATTTAGGCCGTAACTCTATGGAAAATGAAGACGTCCTATTATAGAGGAATAAACGCCTAGGAGTAGATTGTCTACAAAGGGGGAATTGAAGTCATGCGGAAACCTATTCCGAGGTCCAGCCTGCGACTAATGTTGGGGAAAACATATTATACTTGGCGAAGGTATGCGAGATGGCTGGTTGACGGTACTACATTTGCAAAAACCTTCTCAGCTGAAATTCTCCCACATGTTGTATTTCATCATGAAACACCCACCCTTCGAAAGCTGAAGGACGTTGATATGTGGCTCCAGCATAACAAAGAAATCAATCTGTCGATCGCGATCGGGCGACTTAATGGACTTATCCTTCGACCGGGTGAAACGATGTCCTATTGGAAGCTGATCGGCAAAACGACAGCTCGCAAAGGTTATGTTCCTGGCATGATATTATTTTATGGTGGCTTCAAACCGGGGGTTGGCGGAGGGCTCTGTCAGCTCTCAAACCTTATTTATTGGATGACACTTCATACACCGCTTGCTGTTGTTGAGCGACATCGACATAGTTATGATGTTTTCCCGGACTCAAACCGCACACAACCGTTTGGCAGCGGGGCAACGTGTGCGTATAACTACCTGGATCTGATGATCTCCAATCCTACGTCAATATCATACCAGCTTCATCTGGAGTTGAAAGATCATGTGCTAAGAGGAGAATGGCGTGCAGAAGAGAAAGCCTTATATTCTTATGAAATCTACGAGAAACAGCACCGCATTGAACAACAGCATTGGGGAGGATATGTCAGAAGTAATGTGTTACATCGGCGTATTTTTAATCCAGAGGGAGAATGGATTGATGATGAATTCATCACTGCTAATAATGCCCTTATGATGTACTCTCCATTACTAACGGAATTCGCAAAAAGTAATTAGTAGTATGCTGCTCGTGACGAAGAGGGTAGTGTAATAGTTCTTTAACTTGTAATTTGACCGGATTCTAATCCGTTATACAGCACCAGCAGGTGATCCCTCTTGGAAGACCTGCTGGTTGTACCTCAATTAAGATTATGCGGTAACTCCACATGAACCCATTAATCTACAGCAAAATGTACCACTGCACTGTACAACATTTTGTTGCGAACAGGATCAAACGTAACTTGATGCTGAACTAGCTTTACACGTAGAAGAAGGGCTTTGTTCACGCCCATCCGTTCATCGATCGCTCGTTCCAATTCTTGAAAGTCATAAGCTTGAAGGCATTCAACCTTGTCCTTCATGATATCTAATGAAATTTCCATATGTGATATAGACCTCCACTTTATATGAATGTTAATAATGAGCTACCCGAGTTTCATTGTAGTTGAGCCTCTGTGGATCAGCAAGTGAAAACCAGTGAAGATGAATGTGATTATTTTATTTTAGATAAATTCATTTTGGGAGGAATGGTTCCGAGAAGTCTTGCGATTTTCGTAATTTGCCCTCGATGATGGAATTCATGGGTTGTGCAATGGGTGAAAAGCCATAATTCGCTTAATTCAGCGGTTTCACTCATCCAACTGGCTTGAATGTCTGCGTCCCAATTGTCTTTGAAATGATGAAGAAATTCATCTACTAGCAAATCTGTCTCTGTAAATAATGCACGCATTTCCAGTACATTTCTAATGGATTCTGGCTTTAGCTTGGGAATGGTTCGTCCAAGACCGCGAACACCTAGCCATATGCGATAACAATCTGAGACATGAACATGCAGGTTGCGGATGGATTCCCCACCTAATTTGTCGGCGGTTTGCAAGTATGATTCAGGGGACATCGTCTCACACATTCGGAAGAGGGATTCTCTTGTTCGTTTAATCATTTCATACTGACTCAGTAGTATATCCATTTCATTAATCTCCTTTATAAGCGAATAACAATTCGCTTTTTAATTAAAGACTAAATATGTCTATAATATCTCCAATATATATTAATGTCAAATGTTTTCATTTTTACAGGAGAAGTATGCTTCTTTAAGGGGTGTGATATAATTGAGCTACAGATGTTTGAATATTTTCAGGATAAAGAATTTTCCTAGTATGTATAGAGAGGTTTTGGATATGACGAAAGACAATTTTTGGCGTGAATTGCCACGACCATTTTTTATACTTGCGCCGATGGAAGATGTGACCGATGTGGTGTTTCGGCATGTCGTCAGTGAGGCGGGCAGACCGGATGTATTTTTTACAGAGTTTGCGAATACGGAAAGTTATTGTCACCCGGAGGGCAACAAAAGTGTGCGCGGACGGTTGACTTTTACCGAAGACGAACAGCCGATTGTGGCGCATATTTGGGGAGACAAGCCCGAGTTCTTCCGCGAGATGAGCATTGGCATGGCAAAGGAAGGGTTCAAGGGTATCGATATTAATATGGGCTGTCCTGTAGCCAATGTAGCGGAGAATGGCAAAGGAAGTGGCCTGATCTGCCGACCTGCCCTTGCTGCGGAGATTATTCAAGCGGCGAAAGCTGGAGGCTTACCGGTCAGCGTGAAAACAAGGTTGGGTTTCACCGAGGTCGATGAGTGGCGCGACTGGTTAACTCATATTTTGCAGCAAGACATCGTGAATCTGTCCATTCACCTGCGCACAAGAGAGGAAATGAGCAAGGTGGATGCCCACTGGGAACTGATTCCCGAGATCAAAAAACTGAGGGATGAGATCGCACCGAATACACTGCTAACCATTAATGGGGATATCCTCGACCGGGAAGCTGGCCTGAAATTGGCAGAGCAATACGGCGTGGACGGCATAATGATTGGACGGGGCATATTCCAGAATCCGTTTGCCTTTGAGAAGGAGCCGAGGGAGCACACGACGGAGGAGTTCCTTCATCTGCTGCGGCTGCATCTGGATCTGCATGATCAATACTCGGAGCTGGAACCTCGTTCGTTCAGTCCTTTGGCGCGTTTTTTTAAGATTTACGTTCGTGGATTCCGCGGTGCAAGTGAGCTGAGAGGTAACTTGATGAATGCTAAAACAACCGCTAAAGTACGTGAGTTGCTCGATGAGTTTGTAAGGAAGGAACAGATAGAGAAGGCGGAGGCGGAAGAAAAAAGTACTTGAAATCGCCCATAGTATACCCTTGTTGCTGGAAGTTGTAATTGAAGGTGGCACCTCCGGTGTCTCATAACAGGAGCATACTCGGAATGAAGAGTTATCCATTTCCAAATCGCTCAAGCGGGATGACCGCTTGGGCTTTTTTTAATATGCAGAAATAACGGCATAAAGGACAATTCTTTTTTATTTTCTGCTAAACAAAAAGACGTTACCGGAAGGGTCAAGCACATTGACCACGGATTCCAGTCCACGTCTTGCGCTTATTCTGGCAACATGCGGCTAAAGGTGTGTCTAGCCAGCAAATCGCTGAGTTGAAAATACTAAAGCCGAGTTGAAATATGAAAATAGTTATGACGAGGCCAGCATGTACCCGGCTCCCCGAATCGTAATAATTCTCTCCGGATGGAGAGGATCATCCTCTATTTTTTTACGCAGATTACTGATATGTACAGCGACTGTTCTCGTATCCTCTAGACTTTCCATACCCCAGACGAGATTGAACAACGTATCGACAGAGATAACCCGATTCACATGTTGTGCCATATACGAGAGGAGACTAAATTCTTTTTTGGATAAAAAGATCGGTTTATTGCCTATGTTGACGGACTGTGCATAGAAATCCAGTGTCATTCCTGATAACTCCAACAGTTGTTCACGTCTACTTGACGAGACTCTGCGAAGATGTGCCTTAATTTTGGCCATGAGTACGCCTGGACTAAACGGCTTGGTCACATAATCATCGCCGCCATCCGTTAATGCGCTGATCTTTACCTCATCTTCCTCATGGCTGCTCAGAAACAAGATCGGCGCATCGGTATAACCTCTTGCGTTCCTGCACCAGTCAATGCCGTTTTCGTTCGCCAGCATGACATCCAGCACAATCAAGTCCGGGTTAAATGTTGTAAGCTGCTGCATGGCTTCTGTCCCGGTATGGCTATAAAAAGAATTAAAACCTTCTCGTTCACAATACGCCTGAACAATCTCGCAAATATGGGGATCGTCATCGACGATCATAATTTTGTACGTGTCCTTCATGCGGTCACCTTCCTGCTTTTTGAATACAGTGGCATCGATATATAAAATATTGATCCCGTCTCGCCGTCGCTGTCTGCATGAACGCTTCCTCCGTGTGCTTGCACAATTTCTCTGCAAATCGCGAGTCCGAGTCCGCTGCCCTCTACTTTCATGTCCGTGCTTGGCCGATCATATCGGTAATTACGATCAAAGATTTGCTCAAGTTGATCCGGCGGAATACCCATACCAGAGTCTTGTACACTAATGATCACACAAGGGTCATCTTCTGTCTCGTCCACGGCTAGAGCAAGACATATCCTTCCGCCAGTAGAGGTGAACTTCATTGCGTTGGATACGAGATTAAACAATGCCTGCTCTAATCTTTGCTCATCCATTTTAATGATCGGAAAGTCAGAGTGGTGTTCTTCCCCTGTTCTGATGTCCAGTGTGAAATCCAATCCTGCATCAAGCACAACCAGCTCATATTGTTCAAAAAAACGATGTAAGAAGTCGGCTGCATGAACCGGCTCCATGTGATATTCTACTTGTCCTGTCTCCAGATGTGACAAGAAGGACAACTCACCGATCATATGATTAATCCGTATCGTGCTATCACGGATATACTTCAGGTACTGTTCATCGCGCTCCGGTTTCACCCTGTCTTTTACAGCTTCGACATAACCGAGCATGCTGGACAGCGGCAGTCGCAAATCATGCGTAATATAGGCGAGGAGCTTCTTCCTTCCATGCTCTGAGCGAAGTAACTGCTCATACGATGTACGCAGGTCTTCGTGAGCTGCCGATAGCGCAGATGTGCGTTCCTTCACGAGTTGCTCCAGATTGGTGTTCATACCGGTAAGCCTGTCATTCGCTTCCTGAAGCTCACGGGCAATCCGTACCTCGTTTGTTGCAGCCCTTGTGAATCTGGAAGAGAGTAGAATCAGCTGTGCAATCGTAAATATCAACAGACCTGCTGGTGAAGTATTTCCAATTGGCGACCACTCATTGAAATATAAAAAGTCGTTAATCACCGTTATTAAAGCAACCACCGATACGAGTAGGAAAACCAGGGCTCCCTCCAACCGCCGCTTGGCCGCCTTGGCCAGCCCAACCATTAGATATGCCATATGCAGAACAACGACCACACCAATCAGCATTAACAATTTGGTATAGATCAGTGCAGGCGTTACGATAACAACTAGGCATAGCAATCCCGTCGCGATTCGGCTGCCAAGACGGAACCAGGGCGAGACATAATTCGGGAAAATACATTCATAATACTTGGTAATGACATACCCACCAAGACAAAGAGTCAGATATTCCATTTTAAACTGCAATTCCCACGGGAAATCAGGAAAAAATTGTGTAAACATCAGCTCGCCGTTCAGCAAGGATCGGATGCCAAACAACAAGGTAAACAAACCAAAGTATAACGGCGCTCTGTCCTGACGACGGAGCAAGAACAACATTAGATTATATATGCCAATGACGAGCAGACTTGCCGTTATAAACATATCTGCGGCAACCTTCAGCTTAGTCTGGACCGTTAATACGTTACTGCCACCTAGTTCTATTTCCTTGGTGATACCGCCCCGATTATGATAGAAGTTGGATACTTGCATGACCAGTTCTACCGTGTCGCTCTTGGGCTCAAAGAACACCAGTCTTGTTGCCAGTTGCGGTGTCATGTCACTTTTGTCCTGACCAACCGTACCGGCTGCTGTAAGCAGTTCTCCATCTACCCATAGTTTATAAGCATGGAAAATGGTAGGTAGCCGCAGCGCAAGTCGCTCATTGCTGTCCTGCTCGCTAAGCTTAATGAGCAGACGAAAAGTGGCAAAGCCTTCTCCTGTAAGTTCTTGACCATCCAATCGGTAGCCTAACCATGATCCAGGGATATTGATATATCGGTCAGACAGCACACCCTTTTCGATCCGGTTCCGTATATCCTCAGGCGAAAGCAACTCATGCCAGTAAAATGTCCATTCCCCCTCTAACTTTACAGGATTCGTACGAATGTGATCCTGAGTTAAATCGAGTAGGCCTTTTTCGCTTCGAATGGGAGGGGATTCTGGTGCAGACATGATGGCGTAGCTTATGACCAAACCGATAACAACGACAAAAATGATGTGAAGCAAGATCGTACGAGAACTGACTCGCAGAATATCCCTGAACATGAAGTTGACCCCAATCTACAAAATTCGCTATAAATATTTGAATATCTTCATGATAGCATCAACAAAAGAAAATGTGTGAGTCATGGAGATAAAAACCTCCTTTCAGTGAAGTTAAATTTTTCTAATATACGTTTTGGAGAGCAGGAGGACTGGATTATTGAAGAATACTTGAATGAAGGTAGAAGCTTTTCAGGTGGGGTCAAGGAGAATAGACATGTATAAGCTCTCGGGGTTATTAGTTCGTCAGGCTGTGTTATAATCGAGATAATTTTCGCTCGGGTAGGCTTCCCGGCGGATAGAACGGGTTCAATCATAGGAGGAACTATGTCCTGGAGTAAATTAAAACAACAATTAGACAGTTTTCTTAGCCCCGCACTGGCTGGAACAGTAGCATATCGGGCGACCAGCTATCGCTTTTTGCCGGATAGATCGGGGAGCTGTTACCTGACTGTGGATCAGAAAAACATCCTCAATATGGTAGATACAACGACGCCCATTCAGTGGTATAAAAACGATCAGGAGATCAAAAATGATCCGAATATTGTCATTCCTGTAAGTCTTGAAGAGATCGAAGCCATTCGTAAAGAAACGAAAGGGGCTGTGCCGGAAGAACGACTTGAGATCATGGTGCGAGGTAGAAAAAGCACATCTCATGCGAAAGAGCTGTTGGCGGCTCAGACCGCGTTGAGCAAATCGAATTTCACTGCGGTAGCCACTACGTTTCTGGCCACTTCAATCGAGGACAATCTGGAGAGCAATGACATTCTGCTCAATATTTTGGCGCTGATCGACAGACGGGTGGGCAAAAAGCGGATTCTGAACATGTCGGATTCGATTAAAATGAAGCATTCTGCCGTGCAGTATTTTTACGAACTGCGCCGTAGGACGGTGTGAAATTTGAATATTACATGTTATACTAAGCTTATAAACAGCTTATAATGCAAAGAGAGCCGTGCTGTAACACGACTCTTTGCACAATAGCCGCTTTTAAGGGCGGTGGGCTTCAAACAAGAGGATACACGACCAAGTAGACCGCGACCTTTGCAAGGGGGGCGGTCTACTTGTGTTTATCGGACAGTAGCGCTACAACTAGCAAACCGAAGGTTAGCATTAGCATAATCGCTTCAAACACTGTCACAAGGCATCACCTCCCTTCCGGGAGATTAGCCGACCGCCCATATCAGCCTTTCCATTGCTACGTAATTATACCATAATACATATTTTCATAGGTGCACGATAATGGCAATAAAGGTAAAGACTAATGATTCCTTTTTGTATTCCTATTAGCCAGGAATCCAACAAAATTTGGATTTTTTATTGTAATTATGTACTACATATTGTTTTCATACTTCAAAAAAAGTTAGAATAAAATAAGAACATACGTTTTGTTCGGAGGTTGAACTTGTTAAGGGGTGAATACGTCCAATGATACAATTAACCAGACGGCAAGCCAGGCGGTTTTTATTGTTAAAGCATGGGTTATTGGGGGAGCATCAATATGTCGGAAAGTCAGGGGTCATGGAATTTACAAGACAGGTTGGTTGCCTTCAATATGATCCTATCGATATCTGTGGAAAAAATGCCGAGTTAGTATTGCAGTCACGCATTCGTGGATTTAGCAAGAACATGCTCGAAGAGTTATTGTATGAAGATCGATTACTGATGGATTATCCCGATAAGAATCTAGCTATAATCTCTATTGAGGACTGGCCTTATTTCGAACGGTACAGACAAGCGGCCAGACAGCATGCCGAAAGCTATCCCCAGATGGAGACGCTCACAAGGCAAGTACGGGATTATATACAGCAAGTTGGTCCGGTAAGTTCGAATGAATTAAATGCATTGCAACTAGAAGGAGATTTCACTTGGCGTTCAGCCATTCACTGGAGTAGTGGGAACAATGTTTCGCGCTCGGTGTTGGAGCAGATGTATTCGACAGGTGAACTGGTTATCCATCATAAAAAAGGAACACGTAAATATTATGATCTGGCTGAGAAGCACATACAATCTGATTTATTGCACGCTCCGGAACCGTTATTGAACGAATTAGATCATCACAAGTGGAGAGTATTGCGCCGAATCGGTGCGGTTGGTTTACTGTGGAATCGTGCATCCGATGCCTGGCTTAATATATGGGGGTTAAAGACAGAGCAGCGGAACAGGGCTTTTCATGAGCTATTGCTGGAGGATCGCATTATTGCTGTTGAGGTAGAACAAATCAAGGAACGTTTATACTGCCGGACAGAAGACTTACCTATGATTGAACACATACTGCAAAATCCGGAGTTACAAGAGCGTTGCGAATTAATTGCTCCACTGGATAATTTAATGTGGGATAGAAAGCTTATTTATGCATTGTTTGAGTTCGACTATAAATGGGAGATCTATACGCCAGCTCTCAAACGGAAATTTGGTTATTATGTGTTGCCCTTACTGTATGGAGACCGGTTCATTGGGAGAGCCGAGATTATCGTGGAACGGAAATCTGGAAGGCTTGTTGTTAAACATGTCTGGTACGAAAAAGGCATGCAGCCAACCGAAGAACTTGTAGCCGTGGTGAAGGAATGTTTCGAGCGGTTTGCAATATTCAATGACTGTGAGATGATTTCAATAGAGGGAAAAGACTAAAAACTAAACATCAAAATTGCAGAGCATACATGTGTTTGTTCCCCAGTTGTTATAGCTTGAAACTATAACCAGTCATACTTTTTTGGTATCTCTTCTAACCCCTCTCCGCGTGATATGATAATCATATACAACGAGGGGGTTATTTACATGACTGACAAGTTCCAGATCGTAGGCAGTTTATTGCGGCCGGAAGAGCTGCTGACATATAAAACACAGATTGAACACCGGGATGATATCCAGTATCCATTCTATGAAAACTTTCAAGGATACCAGCAATGTGAGACGAAAGCGATTGAACAAGTGATCCAAAAAGAGATCGAGAACGACTTGTCTGTTATCACGGACGGCGAATTTTCCAAATCGATGTGGCATCTCGACTTTGTGTGGGGATTTGGCGGAGTGGAGCGTTATATTGCGGATCATGGGTACTTTTTCCGGGATGTGGACGGCACTTCCAAATATGAAACACGCAAAGATATTGGACTACGTATCACAGGTGAACTAAGCGGCAAGAATCATCATTTCATTCAACTGTTCAAGCAGTTGCAAGAACAAGCGGGTGATCAACAGACTAAACTTTGCATTCCGTCACCATCCCATATTTTCGGTGAATTGTCCTGGTCGGACAACATTGGGGGTAAGGACGCAGTATACCAGAATACACAGGAACTGAAAGCGGGTCTGGTGAGTGCTTATACGGAATTTGTGCAGGAGTTTGCAGATGCGGGCGGTACGATTTTGCAGATGGATGACTGCCTGTGGGAGTTGTTTGCAGACGACAATCCGAACTCGCCGTTTACCGGAGAGCATATTAATCAAGAGGAAGTACAGGGCCTCGCCACGGAGTTTATTGATATCAACAATACGGTCATTGACTTCGGTCATAGCCTGGGTCTGAAAATGTGGACACATAACTGCCGCGGGAACTATGATTCCCGTAATATGGGCGGCGGATCGTATGTGAAGATTGCGAATCTGTTCTTGAAGCAATTGAAGTATGACCGTTTCTTCCTGGAGTGGGATGATGACCGCGCCGGTTCCATTGAAGCGCTGGAAGTGTTCAAAGACAGACCGGATACGGAAATTGTACTAGGATTGTTGTCCTCCAAAACAAGTACACTTGATGATGAGGAGCGCGTGGTTCGTCTACTGGACGAAGCCTCCAAGATCATTGATAAGGACAGGCTGCTACTGTCTCACCAATGCGGTTTTGCCTCCTGTGATGGCGGGAACGAATTGAGCGAAGCCCAGCAGTGGGCGAAGATTCACCAGGGGCAGCAGATTGCGAAGCAATACTGGGGAAGCTAATCCACATCATAAGATAGATATTTTCATGGGCGTGACATAGACATAGAGGATGCCTCGTAAATGGGGAGCGAGATTCAACCATACGTGATGCCTTTATACGGCGATCTTTTCCGAACACAATTCGGGAGAGGTCGTTTTTTATATTGGCGAATTCGTTGACTTGTGACGGTTATGTCCTCATTGTGATTCTTCTCACTTTCCTGACCTTACATCTGATCTACACTTAATGGCATGTAGATAGGGGGAAAATGGATGGCGATGCCACAGATCAAGGCGCAAATGCAGCAGTTAAGGTCGCAGTTAAAGCCACGCGACTATACCCAATATCCGTTCATCGTGATCTGGGAAGTGACCCGGGCATGTGCACTGAAATGTGTACATTGTCGGGCAGAGGCTCAGCATCGGGCCGATCCGCGTCAACTGACCACCGAACAGGGGAAAAGGCTGATTGATGATATCGCCGCTTTGGAGGAGCAGCCGTTATTTGTTTTCACGGGTGGTGATCCTTTAATGCGACCAGATCTGTTTGAACTGGCGGACTATGCGATCCGGGAGAAGGGGCTACCCGTATCCATGACACCCAGCGCCACCCCTAAAGTCACACAAGCGGCGATTACGCGAGCCAAAGAGGTTGGTTTATCCCGCTGGGCATTCAGTCTGGACGGGTCAACGGCCGAAATTCATGATCATTTTCGCGGAACTAGAGGTTCGTATGACATGACAATGAGAGGCATCACATTTTTGCAGGAAGCAGACATTCCGATTCAAATTAACACCACCGTTTCCCGTTATAATCTTCACGATCTGGAGGCGATCAGCCGTAAGGTGAAAGAGATGGGCGTTGTGCTGTGGAGTCTGTTTTTCCTCATTCCGACAGGCAGGGCTCAGGAGAAAGATATGATCACAGCGGAAGAGCATGAGCAAATCATGAAGTGGATGGTGCAACTTGCTCATGAGATGCCTTACGGCGTGAAATCAACGGAGGCGCCACACTACAGACGGGTCATGATGCAGCAACGGACAGCAACAGGAGCGAAACAGGGTTCAGAGCAGAACTTGAAGCAAATCTCAAAATCAAACTGGGGACAAAATGTAGAGCAGAACTCACGGCAGAATTTAGAGCAGACCTCGGGGCTGGCCTCGGTTTTCGCCAAACGCAAAGATATGCTGGGACGTGCACCGCAAGGAGTCAATGATGGAGATGGTTTTGTGTTCATCAGTCATACGGGGGACGTCTATCCTAGCGGTTTCTTGCCTGTGGTGTGCGGTAATGTGAAGGATGAGTCGCTGATTGAGGTGTACCGAAAGTCACCTGTGATGCAGACCTTGCGGGATAAGTCGAAATTGAACGGGAAATGTGGAGTCTGCGAGTACAAAACGATGTGCGGCGGCTCCAGAGCAAGAGCGTACGCAATGACGGGAGATTATATGGCCAGTGATCCTTCCTGTGCCTATACCCCGGTGGCGGTGCGTTAAAGTTTATATGGCGGGAAGTGTAGCATGGACAATCAACGGACGAAACAAGTTGTTATTGCTGGCGGTGGGATTACCGGATTGAGCGCAGCTTATTATATTGAACAGTTTTGCAGAGCGAATGAGATTACAGTAGAACTTATTATTGTTGAAAAAAATGATCGATTCGGTGGACATGTGCACACCGGTAAAAGGGAAGGATTTGTGATCGAACGGGGGCCCGATTCTTTTCTCGCACGGAAAACATCCATCATTGAGCTTATGCAGGAGCTCGGTATGGGTGAAGAACTCGTTGGTACGCGTCCAGGGGTGTCGCATAGCTACATCGCCTATCGGAATAAACTGCATCCGATTCCGGATGGTTTTATGCTCGGTGTGCCGACGAAGTGGAAACCCTTCGTAACAACTCGTTTATTGTCACTGCGGGGCAAGATGCGAGCGGCGGCGGATCTTGTGTTGCCGCGGCGGCCTGGCGGGGAGGATGAGTCGCTAGGGCATCTGTTGCGCAGACGACTCGGTGATGAAGTGCTGGAACAGATCGCTGAGCCGCTCTTGGCCGGTATATATGCTGGCAATGCAGACGGACTAAGTGTACAGGCGACCTTCCCGATGCTGCAAGAGACGGAACAGAAACATCGCAGCCTGATCGTGGGCATGTTGGGTATGAGAAAAAGCCGAGCTCCAAAGCAAGCTACCCAGCCGACAGCTCAACCGATAACCCATTCGGTAACCCGTTCAGTTTCCCAACCTGCTTCACAACCACCGGGCACGGCTGCAAGAAGTATGTTTATGAGTGCAAGTGGCGGTTTGGAGGGGGTGGTGACACAACTAGAGCAAGCTTTATCAACGAGAGCGCATTTGATTCGAAATACGGAAATCTCTCGTGTGACGAAGGCAGATCAGGAACAAGAGCAAACCAAAGATAAGAATAAGGGCTCAGGGCAAGAAAAAGATCGTGGGCGTTATAAGATTCATTTTAGCAATGGAACGATGCTTGCAGCAGATGCGGTAGTGATCGCAACTCCAGCGTATGCAGCAGCGGACATACTCGCACATGAGCAAGAGCCGATTGCAGAACGGCTGCGTTCCATCCCGTATGCTTCGGTGATGAACGTTGTGCTGGCTTATCGCAAGCAGGATGTGGGTGTTGATCTGAATGCAGCGGGCTTTGTTGTGCCACGTAAGGAAGAACGCAAAATTACGGCCTGTACCTGGACTTCGTCCAAGTGGGCACACACAGCGCCGGAAGGCCACATTCTTTTGCGAGCTTATGTGGGGAAATACGGTCGTGACCCCGTAAGTCATCAGCTGGCGGATGACGATATCATTGCCGAAGTACGCCGAGAATTACAGGAGACGATGGGTATCTCTGCAGAGCCTGTTTTTACAGAGATTAACCGATTACCGCTGTCCATGCCCCAATATCAAGTCGGGCATCTGAAACGAATCGCTGAGGTGGAGCAGATGCTTGAAGACGTTATGCCAGGGGTTTACGTTGGCGGCGGGGGATACCGAGGAATTGGCGTACCGGACTGTATCTCTCAAGGTAAGGCTATGGCGGAGAAAGTACTTGGCACATTGTTGGACACTAGATAAACATAAGAAGCGGCAGCCTGTCCCGAAATTCAGTCGGAAAGAGGCTACCGCTTTTTTTATAGTTAGGTGGTGCTATTGCCTGTGCTTGAATAATTCACTCCATAAATCAACTCACGTGATGAATCAATAGATCTACTATTCGGCTGCAGCCTGGTGTTCCAGCCATTCTTTTTTTAATATCGCATATTGATACGTGTTCTCGTATTTCGGCGTGCCATCTTCATTTTTCACAAAAGAAATAAACTCCAGGAACAGCCCTTCCCTGCGCATGCCCAGCTTCTCACACAGCTTCTGGGAACGGAAATTATCGTCTTCGACATAAGCGTAAATTCTCCGAATGTCCTGTTCCATAAACAGATGTTGCATGAAAGCACGAGCACCCTCACTGGCATATCCCTTTCCTTCAAACCTTCCATTGAAATTCCAGCCGATACTATACGTATCGGGATCCGATTTTGAATTGGATTCCGAACCTGAATCCGAACCTGATTCTGAATTTGGATCATGACCTTCTGTCATACCAAACAGCTCTCCAATGATTTCGTTACTGTCTTTCAAACACACAGCAATATGGGAGTCGTCCTTGCTTCTTTTTTCGACCTCTGCAACGGCGTCTTCTAGCGTTGTCAGCTGTTGATCCATAAAGCAGTTGACCCGCGGATTTGCAGTATATTCGAGTAACCCGGCAGCGTCCGATGCGGCAAAATTGCGTAAAATTAATCGATCAGTTTCAATCGTTTGCATAGATGATTCCTCCAATGATGATGGAGACAGATGAATGGCATCTGCTCCTTATTTCGTTTTTTGAATGGTGCAATAAGATGTTAGATCATGAAAAATTAAATACAGTTTATCCCTTTTTGGGTGCCAAGTCTCTCGACTTAACTATAGCGGGTACAGTTTTGGGTTTGATCGTTGTGCTGACTTCTTTTGTCTCGCTAATTTCATTGATCTCTATAACCTCATTGGTCTTATCCGTTTTATCCGCTTTGGAGAAAATGTTCATTAACTTGTCTTTGTAAATATATCCGAGTACAAAACCGACAACAGCAATAACGGATATGATGATAGCGATCGTATACTGCTGTGTTTGAATCGTTGAACCTACCATAGCCGATCCGACAATCCATGGCACTCGTGCTACCAGCAGAATGATGAAGAAACGCAAGGAGCTAATGGAGGTCAGCGCGGCAACGAATACCAGCATATCCTTTGGTAAGCCCGGAATTACAAAAAAGATAAATAAAAAGATAGCAAACTTGCGCTCATCATGCATGAAAGAAATCCATTTCCCATTTTGCTTCTGCAGCAGGCGCGATACAAAATCACGACCGATAAAACGAGTAAAATAGAAGGCGATGGCTGACCCTAAAATCAGACCGACCGTTGTATAGAAGGAACCGAGTGCGGTACCGTAGATATATCCCCCGGCTATCTGTACGATCTCTCCGGGAATAGGTGCAACGACGATCTGTAGAATTTGAAATAAAATAAACATGATCGGGCCCCAATGTCCCGTTGAATGAATATAAGCTCTGAAGTTTTCCATCGACGACATGATTTTGATGATCGCTGGTGCATAATAGATCAGTAGAACCGCGGACACGACAGCGATCAGACCAAGCAATACTTTCATCACGATACGTTTTGAGATTTTCGGCATAACTTAAGACCCCTTTTTGTAATGACATTCACTATTCATAGTATAAAACGAAATCATGAAGAGATACCTACCTAACTTCTGAAGAATTCTTAAGGAGGTCCCGGTGAGCTGGCTCTGATGAGACTGGCAAACTATACTGAAATGAACGGAGGGATTTCGAATGAATAACAACAAGCAGATTCTGATTGCAGACGACAACAGTGAGATTCGTGAAATCGTAAAGATTTTACTAGAAAGTGAAAATTACGAAGTCATTGAAGCCGTAGACGGCCAAGATGCGATTGATAAAGTAACAGAAGAGACCGATCTTATTATTCTGGATATGATGATGCCCAATAAGTCAGGACTGAAGGCGTGTCTGGAGATTCGTGAAAAAACCAGTGCGCCGATCCTGTTCCTTACAGCGAAAACACAGGATTCAGATAAACAATTGGCATTTTCGTCGGGGAGCGATGACTTTTTGTCCAAGCCATTCTCATATACCGAGCTGGTGGCCAGGGTCAAAGCGCTGCTTCGTAGATATTATGTATACCGGGGCAAGGAGAAGGTTGAGGAATCCGAGCACATTGTGGTGAAGGATCTGACGATTCATCAGGATGCCAAAACCGTATTTATCGGCGAACGAGAAATCTCGCTGACCGACATTGAGTATCAAATTTTGTTACTGCTGGCATCGAAACGAAGAAAGGTGTTCTCAGCCGAAAATATCTATGAGAGCGTGTGGCAACAGCCTTATTTTTATACATGTAATAACACCGTGATGGTTCACATTCGTAATCTGAGAAACAAGCTGGAAGATGACCCGCAGCAACCTAAATATGTGAAGACGGTTTGGGGGAAGGGGTACAAAGTTGAATAAACTGCTTATCGGGAAAAAACTGAAGCTCAAGCTGGTACTTGCACTTATTCTCTCTCTCTTCGTTTCCGTAGGTACATTCATCGTCTTGCAGGTGGTTGGCGAAACAGCGCTGGACAGTTATCTAAGCAAATCGACGTTTATCGAAAACAGGCAAAGGGATGCGCTGGAACGGTTCCAGACCATGGTTAGCAGTGAGCACTTGTCCTCGCAGAATCATGAAAGGCTCTCGGAATGGATTCGTGGGGAGCGGTATTTGGAGCTATTCATATTTGAACAGGATAAATTGATTTATGCATCCAACACGGAAGCTGATCCTGCGATTAACAAAGAGCTGTTAACTCAGTTTTTACCGTCCAGAACACCGATTACAACCGTGCAGTTTGCCGATCAGACGGCACAGATTTATCTGGTTGGCTTCTATGAATATCAATACTATAACCTGCTTCTGATCTTGACGGTATTCATCGCATTGATTGCGTTCATTCTTGCCTTCCTGCTCATCATTAATCAGAAAATATCGTATATTGGCAAGCTGGAGCGTGAGATTAAAATACTGGAAGGCGGCAATCTGGATTATAAGATTACTGTATCAGGTAAAGACGAGTTGTCATCGCTGGCATGGAGTATCGACGAGATGCGCAAATCGTTTGTGGAACGGCTTGGCAGTGAGGAACGGGTGAGAACGGCGAATCGAGAGTTAATAACGGCAATTTCTCATGATTTGCGCACACCGCTCACGATTCTACTTGGATACATGGACATTATTGAGCTGGGCAAATACAAGACACAAGAGGATCTGCACAAGTATATTCACAACAGCCGGGAAAAGGCGTTCCAGATCAAAATTTTATCAGACAAGTTGTTCGAGTACTTCACAGTATCCTCTGCATCAGAGGAAGAGGAAGTGGAATTCGAAATCTATGATGGGCGGGAGTTGATTGATCAGCTCCTGGATGAGCAACTGGCCGTAATGGAAGGTTTCGATATTCACTTGCAGCAGAAGCATGCGGAACGGCCCTTTTTACTAGAGATGAATCTCGTAGCCATTCGCCGTGTGTTCGATAATATGTTCTCCAATATAAAGAAGTATGCGGATCGTTCTCATCCAGTCGATATCGAGTTATCCCTTAAGCTGCAGACGTTGATCATAACCGCTCGAAACCGGGTTAGATCTGTTGATAAAACGAAGGACAGCAATGAGATTGGACTGGTCAGTTGTCAGAAAATAATCGAACAGCATAACGGGACACTGAAGATATCTCAGCAAGCGGACACCTTTATTTTACAGATTGAATTGCCTGTTATTCTCAGTAAAGAAGATCCGAAGTAACAGTTAATACAGGCCATGGGGAGTAGGGCAGTTTGGACATAAATAAAACATTTTCGCTTATTCGATGTAACTTCCAGGTGCTGGGAAGGGTTATATAAGAGAGTTATAGAAAAAGTCACATAAAGAGTGACAAAAAGAAAAAAGAGTATGTGGAAATGAAAGTGCAAGTGACAACATGAGGGGAGAGGGTCTTGTGAAGAACAATCATACTCCACTGAATAAAAAACGTATTTTAGAAGAACTGGGCTCGCTGGGTTATTCGAACCGAATGAAAGAGATTGCGCGGCTGGGACGAAGTCATCTGGCGGTGGCCCCGAAAGATTACGCGGCGTTGCTGCTTGAGCTGCTGGACAGCGGGACAGCGTACGAGGCACATCTGGCATTAACCGGAGCTGGTGCGGTCAAGGATGCACAAGCTGTTATACACGCATTGAATCATTCTAAGGCCGGGGTTAGGGGACGAGCAGCAGGGATGTTGGCAGAGGTGGTCACTGATCCGGGGTATGACATTGAATCCGAGATTGTTTCGATGTCGCACCATTGCCGTCAGCAGCTGCTGAGAAGTATTGTGAAGTATACAAGGCAGGACTGGGCGGAACGGCTGTTGCCGGTTGTATTGGAACGTTGGGGCGCAGATGACGCTATTTTTCTGCTATCCATGTGTGGTGAAGCAACGGTTCGCACACGGTTGCCACAGCTTGGATATGCAATTAATAATTGGCGAACCATAACATCCCGGTACCCGGATCTGGTCGCTGCTTTCTTAGAAAATAACTTGAATCAAGTATCGGAGAGCGACAGGTCCAGCGTATGGGCTAAGATGAGCACGGCTGTAGAGAAGCTGAGTATGTTCAGACCTGCGGTTGTCCTGGAATATGCACTATCTTATGGACCCAAAGAGTTGATTCATCCTGTCATCAAACATCAACTCGGTACTTTGATTAAGACTAACCCTGAGCAAGTATTTGAACTGCTCACGAGGCAGGAGACAAGAGCATATCTGCTGAACAACGGGGTACCGGCGGGTGTATTGAAAAAGAGAAGATACTTCACCACTGCACATTGGACTGCACTGGTGACCATGCTTGCCGAAGCACCTTTTCAAGTGGCAAAGGTGCTGGATACGCTCGCGCCATCCAGTCGTGAAGCGTTATTTAATGCCGCATATCCGGAGCAGGAGCGAACGAACCGAGTATTCCCTATGACTTTGCTCGATGTCCTACCGCATCAGTTGCGCGACAAGGAAGCGGTTCGCATGCTTAACTTGCGAGAAGTCCGGGAAGACCGGGGAAAAACGTTCGAAATGACAGCACGTCGTCTGATTGCACAAGTTAGAGAAACGCTGGAACAGTCTGTTCAGGTGTCGAATGCGGATGAGCGTGCTATGGCGTATTCCCGGCTGATACAAAGCACAGCTCTGTCCCGTAGTGGGATGGAGGAAACGTTACGGTTCCTGACAAGAGTGAAAAACGATCAGGACCCGGTGCGATTCATGGTTATGGCCGAACTATCGAGATGTCCAGTCACGATGTTTAAGGAAGAGCATGTGCCACATCTGACGATCTTGGTCGACAGTGTTATTGAGGCCAGAGATACTTCGTATGGAACGAGAACAGGAGTCGAGCAATTGGCTTTTGACATGTTGCTGGAGCATGCAAGTGAACCCGAGCGTCCCTTGTTCCAATTTGCGCTGAGAGCACTCAAACGAATGGCGATGCGTGATGGGCAGTTTATGTTATTTTCCAGAGAGTGGGACACACTCCCGCAGGCCGCGCTCGAAACCTTATTTGACGAAATCTATGCCATAGGTATAGAAGCGAATAAACGGGAGAGTGACTACGTCGTTTTGCAGATGGCTAGTGCATTTGGCAAAGCGATTGATCGACTGCCCAAACTGCACGACCTGCTCGAGGAATTGGTGAAGAGTAAAAAGTCAGCGGCTCAAGCCGTCAGGTACTGGCTCGCTCCCTACAAGACCAGGGATAAACGGGTTAGGGAACTGCTGGATCTTGATCCGACATTCATCTCATTCTATGAAGTGTTCGAGCACTTGCACCGGAAGCGTCAGGAGTGGCTTGATCCGTTTATTTCTGGCAAAGTCCTCAAAGGCAAGCATTTAACGGGGAAAACCATCTATCTCGTTCCAGCGTATAATGGCTTTTACCGCTGGTTGCCTCGTCAGCAACAAGCGCTTGCTTCGCTACTTGACCGGGTGGCACAAGACAACAAGCGAAGCTTCTATGAGCGTGCAAATGCGATGCGCAGTTTGGCAGGCATGCCGGATTATCGTTCGAATCCCTTACTAGAGAAGCTACTAACTGATCCGGAAGTACATATCGTGGAGGCTGCACTGCATGCTTTTTCGTTAACGGAGGAACCAGAAGAGGCTCTTGCGGTGCTGTTAAACCATCTGGATGGAGATCGTGCACGAGTGGCGATGTATTCCATTCCGAGGTGTGCACGCAGGGTGAATCCGGTGCTGCTCACGTCCATGCTTTCGGACCTTTTAGACCGTGAGAAACTCAAGATTACGGTGCGGAAAGAAGCGGTGCGACTGCTGGGAGCTTATAAAAGCAGTCAGAGCGTGAGCTTACTCGTCCGTGAATTCGAGAAGCCGAACAGGCACAAGGATGTCATCATTGCCATTGGTCATGCGGCCAGACAATGTCTGGATGACGAGCGAAGCTGGGCGATGATGAGTGTTATGGCTTCCTCTTCGGATCGGGACATTGCACGCAGTTTGCTGAATCAAAGGCCGGATGCCCTTCCGGTGGAATCGCGACTGCGATATTTACAATGGATTACCGAAATAGCGGCCCATGATGACCCGCTTGTATCGATGGAAGCCTTTTATGCGATGTCATACTGGGCACAGGTGAGTGCAGAGATCATTGCGGAATGTGCTGGCAAAGCACTAATTGATCTGCAGGATGGTACGCGCTGGAAATCGGCGATTCATGCTTTGGTCACGGTTAGCAGGGACGGGAAAGTGAATGATCGGGTCGTACAAATCATCCGGAAGTTGGCAGAAGTGGAGGCCAAAGATGACTGGAACGCAGGCAGAGAGCGAGATTTACCGCATCGTCAACGTTTGCTGGAGCTGATCGATCAACTCGTCTCGGTATCTCTATCCGTGAAAAGGAAACTTGCTCCATTATATGTAGCCATAATCAAGGCACTTCAGCATCAGGAATCGCTGAAGCTCACCATGATACGTCTATATCTGGCTGCACTGGACTGGAGCAAGCCAGATCAGACGGTTCAAGGGTTACACCCTGTTATTGATATCGTTAATGCGCATCCGTATGTACTTGAATCGGTTGATCGGCAGATTGTACGTACGGTGCTTGATGGGAAAGGATATTGGAAACCGGAGCAATTGCTTCACATCATAGATATGTTGAATGTGCGGACGGATATGGCGTCTTCCTGGGTAGGGTTGTCGTTACTGAAGATTGCTGGTGAGGAACTAGCATGGAATCAGGATTGCCGCAATCGCTTAAGGGCTTACCGGCAGCATGCGCATGAAGCCGTCCGGTTACAGGCGCTCGACAGCTGGACCATACTTGAATAACGTCACAGGAAAAGCGGTACAGAGATCATTCTGTACCGCTTTTTTTGGATGATTCAATTTTCATAAAAAATGGCTCGGTGACGGTTTAGCGGCCCGCATTAATGGATTCAAACATTTGCTCTTCATATTTCAGTACACTGTCGCTTCCGGGCTTGGTTACTCCGGTATATACGTTTTTGGTATTGTGATAGAAGGCCTTGGCAAAATCCCTGAGAAGGTCAAGGTCATGATGCTCCAGGGCAATAGCCTGAAATATACCACTTAACATATATTTGTCGTTTGAACTATCGTCAAGATATCTCAAATTAAGAAACTCATTTAGAACATATACTTTGAATTCCTCAAGCTCTTCGGTAGTCGGGACGTATTCCTTGGCCAGTTTCTCCACTGCAGCAGCCTTTTCCTTCGGGGATTGCTGGTTGTTGGCGATGTGAGCAATCTGTTCTTCCCATGCAAAAGAAGGGGCCTCATCCTGGATAGAAACAGCAGGAGACACGTCACCACCGCCCCCGGTGTAGATCATCAAGGTGTTAAAAGTGTACATCAGGAATGACAACATAAATATAAACTCTTTCATTTTTTTTCCTCCATTGGATATCTATATAGCGTAGTTTATCAGAGGTTCGAATGAATGTCATGTAATTCATGTTTAATTGATCATATTAATTAAGTAATAGATATCAAAAAAGATCAATTTACTTTAAAGCAGAGAAGTGTTAGTATTTGGTGGGAAATGCTAGAAAATTGGCATGAATTTTGCTTACTAATGATCTGCACTTAAGGAGGTATCCCGTATTGAACATGATATTTGTCGTGGATATTGCGCTCAGTGGCCGAGGTGGAATGGAAACAGTCCTTTCGTTAATCTATCATGAACTCAAACAGAGGCATGATGTGACCGTAATTTTAAGAAGAGAATCGGAAGATCGTACCTGGGAAGAGGGGATAAACACGATTACTCTGTCTGCCAAGATCAACGATTATATCCCAAAGAATATTTTGTTCAATATGTATTCTGCTGCCTTGGCGGACGTCATGAAAGATATCCCCAGAGCAGATATCATTGTCTCAACAGGCGCTATCGGCGTGAAAGCTGCAACAATGGCAGTGAAGCGGTTAGATAGGCAAGTGCCGGTGGTTAGCTGGCTTCATTTTAATCTGGATTTTTACTATCAATTCTTCGAAGATTTACGGGCTGCGGATGGCCATTTGGCGATCAGTGAAGGGAATTTAAAAGATTTAAACTGTGTTTTTCCCGAAAAACACAATAAGCTGGTCTATAATCCCGTGAAATTTGATAACATTCCATATGTGAACAGAGCACCTCATCCCGTATTTCTAGTTGTTGGAAGACTGGCCAAGGTAAAAAATGTGGATCAGATTTTGAAGGCGTTTTCCCCTTTGCAAAAGGAATGCTTTGAATTACACATCATTGGTGACGGGGGTCAATATGAACCGTTAGTAGAACTGTCCCGACAATTGGGGCTGCAAGATCATATCGTTTGGCATGGATGGCAGCAAAGGCCGTGGGATACGGTGCATAGTGCCACTTCATTAGTTCTGGCATCCGATACGGAACCGTTTGGGCTGGTTCTGATCGAAGCCCTTTCCAGAGGAATTCCAGTGATCTCAAGTAACTGCAAGTATGGGCCAGGAGAGATTGTGAATGACAGCAATGGCTGGCTATATGAGCCTGAAAATCTGGAACAATTGACGTCTATTTTGGACGGCATTATTCAGGGTCATCTACGGCTTCCTGAACCTGAAGTATGCAGAGATTCGGTGAGAAGGTATGCAGTTCAAAACATTGCTGAACGGTTTGAACAGGCACTTCAGGACATTGCAACGGATCGAACCGTTACAACAGGAATGGATCGTTCACAGAATATTCAAAAAAACAGTTGACACAGCAAAAAAATGGAAGTATTCTAGAAAAAAAATTCAATTTAATGGAATTAAATACATCGCAAGTATCATGGCATTGAAGAATTAATTCTACAATAAGTCATACACAGGACTCTACGACATATCCCATGATAAAACCCAATCTCAATTTCAATGAACTTGATGTTCACGTACACTTCCTAGACTAACCTCTTGATTCCCTCCTTTCGTTGTAAACTAGACTTGAATGTACAACCTTTGTGCTAGACAAGCCTTCACTCCATACTTTTTACGATTAATTCATTCAGCTTCTATGTTTTCTCTGACAGCTTCCTCTTGGAATAAACCTTTTTCGTCTAAACTTTGCAAGCGCTTACTTTTCGTTGTTATATGAGAGGAGGTGAGAAAATATGACGAATTACAAAAAACCAACTTTCCGCAAATTGGAATCTGCAGCGATTGCTGTAGCAGCAGGCTGCGGCTGTGGCTGTGCATTTTCAGTGGGCGGCGGTTACGGATGTTAATCATTTATTCTTCATGAACACACAAAGAGGCCTGTTTATCGGCCTCTTATCTTGATTACTGGAGGCTTGTTCATGCAAATAGAGGAACGATTGCATATTCCGGATGTCGCAGTGTACTACGAGGATGGTCATTATGTCGTACATAACGTTCAACTCAACTGTTGGGTTGTGTACTCACCAAGCGAGTATGAGATTGCGTCGGAATTGATATATGACGGGAAGTCGGCAGCAGAATTGATTGAATCCGGTCTGAACCCTCAGCAGGTGAAACAGGTTGCTCGAAAAATGCTGATGTACCGTGTGGCCTATCAAGGAGAAAGACCTGCCGAGTATCACTTGCTGGATGTGATGCAGAAGCAGGGAATAGGCAAGGTGCCCCCTACCGCTGTTTATTTTGTAACCACCTACAAATGTAATCTGAGCTGTATTTATTGTTACGCGGACAGCAGTCCGGAGCGCTCGATGAATGGGGATATGAATACCGAAGAAGCCAAAGACATGATCAGACAGATCAAGGAACTGGGCACCAGTACCATCGTATTTACGGGCGGTGAGGCATTTATACGTAAAGATATTATGGAACTGATGGCCTACAGTAAGGAAATTGGATTACGAGTCAATGTAATCAGTAACGGCACGTTGATTAATAGCCGTGAAAAGGTCAACGAAATTGCCAAACTGGTGGATTTGTTTACGATCAGCTTTGACTCGCTCGATAAAGAGGAGCATGAAGCCAACCGTGGTATAAATACGTGGGAACGAGCGCGTAAAGCCATTGATCTGATTCTGGAAGCCGGAATCAAATTAAAAATTAACCAAACGGTGACCAAGCATAACCGTGATTCGGTTGATCCCATGCTAAAGTTCGCAACGGAGCGCTCGGTACGCTTGAATATTGTACCGCTAGCAACGCTTGGCCGCGGAGATGACCGCATGCAAGGACTGAACTTTGGTGAACGCCGCCGCATCGCGGATCGGATGCTGGATATTGAGATGGGCGATGCCCATGAAGACTGCCATGCCTTGAACGTAAGGCAGTATGAGCGTAGACGCCATTGCGGTCACGGCACGAGTGAGTTTTCAATTGATGCGAAGGGTAACGTTTTCCCTTGTAAGCTGATGCATTCTCCGATGTTTCACGCTGGATCGATTCGGGAGAAATCACTTCGGGAAATATGGGAGACGTCGGAGGTGTTTGAACGCTCGCGGAACAGGACGGTACACACGCTGCCAGAGTGCATGAAGTGTACGTTCAGGGAATCTTGCGGCGGAGGTTGCCGTGCATTCCATTGGGGAGCCACAGGTGATGTCGATGGAACCGATTCGCAGGATTGTTCAGGCATCAGACGTGGTATTCGTAGAAAAATGGTCGCTTATTTCAAAATGGCAGGAGGTAAAACCAATGAGCCAGTGGTTTCAAATAGCCGATGATGTTTTTTTTGATGAGAATGTAGAGGGAATATTCATTCTTTCGGATTCTGGCGAGGTGTTTGTCTTGGAGGATGATGTCAGTAAAGCGGTATGGAACATGCTTGCCGATTCTGCACAATCTCTTGAGGAGATGGGCAAACAGATTAAACTGAAATTTAATATTAGCGAGGAAGATCATGTCGAGGACGATATCCGGGATTTTGTAACGGCATTATCCAAAATGGGAGTTCTGAACGAATGCTTAGTACCCGCAGACAGGATTTCCTGATACACGCATTGCAACAAGGAAAGTCTATCCCAATCGTGATCGATGGCAACTGCATGTATCCTCTTCTTGTTCAGGGGCAACGCGTTGCTGTTCATCCTTTGCTGGAGGAGATCAAAGAAGGCGATGTTGTGCTGGTTCGTGACCAGATGAACGGCTTTCTGGCTCATCGTATTATCAGCCTTGGACATGACTTCGTTGTTACTGCAGGTGACCGCAATCACTTGTCTGATCCTCCTGTAAAGCGAGATGATATTTTGGGACGGCTGGACATACCGGAAGATCCAATGCTCCATCAGAACCCGGATCACAATCCCGATCAAGGTCACTCGACCTTAGCTGATTCACATGGGTCACCAACTGAAATGAAGGTTGTGGTTCATCCTGATGCCATGGGTACTTCAACCTGCGAAGTGTTATCCCGTGCCTTTGGTGTAGATATTGTCCTTGCGGAAAATCCGTTCAGCCAGCTAATAAGTATGCGGGAGAAGGGATGGACAGCCGTTGTCATTCATGAAGGTGCAAGGCAGCATCTATCTCGGCTGCCGCATGCTGCTAGCAGGGTCGTGATCTTTGCAGGTTATGAGGTGGCGAGAGAAACGGATGAATCTGCCGGTATTATTGGCATGAGTGATGTCGATTTCGTGGCCCGAACAGCCACCCAGTACTGGAATACCCTGCATGCGGAACTAAGCATTGCAGCGATTATAGGTTTTCATATGAGGGGGACAACCGTATGTCATGGGTAATTACCGCCACATGCGAAGGAGAAGTGTTGGCGAAATGTATCGTGGCTTGCCCGGAAGAAGCCATTCAGACATCTCCGGGTGCCAAGCAATATTATATTAATCCATCGGTATGTACCGATTGTGGCTTGTGTGATCTGGCCTGCCCTGTGGCAGCTATTTTTCCAGAAAACGCAGTGCCCAAGCAATGGAGAAGCAGCATTGAAGAAAATCGTTCGTTTTTTCTCACGTAGTCACGCCGTCATAACCTGCATGTGTCAGCGCAAGGAGGAAGAGCCTTGCGTTGACATGTAGTACCAGGGAAGAAGGGAAGCCGGAACGAGATGCCGACATTTCGTGTACGAGTTGGGCAATATCCGCTGTTGTTGGAGATGTGTAGAGCTATTAATGAATTAAGACAAGATAAGTTATGGACGGTTCCTCAGGAACGAAACTATCCGCCTGCGCTTTTGAATCTTATCCGTAATCGGGGTCTCCGTTCTAATGTGTATCGATATTGGGGCAGTTTGCTTTTGAAAGATATGTTAGCCGTGCAGACTGGGCCTGAAGTGAAGCTGGTCAAACGTATATTAGCAGCATCTGCCGATAACAAAGCAGATGAAGTTATGGCTGAGTATGAAAATCATATGGCTTCACAATGTGGAGCCATTCGGGAATATATTGCACCGTTAATACAGAATTTCGACATTGCCGAGGTGGTTGAATTAAAGCTGTACCCGTTATCCACCATGCCTCCTCCGCAGATTGGGAGATTTGGAGCCAGTCTGAGCAAAGCAACGTCCACCTCCGTACATTTGGCCTTTGGCGCGCCACCGCTTCATTTGTGGGATGACTTTAACCTGACCGTCTCTTTCTTCGCGCGAGGTGGTATTCATTATCTCGTTAAAGAATGGCTGCTTGCTCACGAAGAGGAATATGGAGAAGTAAAGGAAGGCTTGAAGCCATATTTGATTAATTTGGTTTCGGCGATCATTTTGATTGAGGTGGACCACTTTTTCAGCACGAATATCGATTTGATTTTTCATGAAGAAGACAAATTAGTCTACCAGTGGGCACTCTCGCAATATGACGGCAAGCTGGGGTTTGGGGATCATCTGGTTCAATATGTTCGCAGTCTGAATGCCCACTGGCCGCCTCCGCATCTGGAAGAGGTGCGTCATGACATCCCTATGACGGTCGTACATACGATCCAGAAAAAGGTTCGAGTCTCCATAAAGGATCAGTACAATCTTTTGGCAAATACCAGATGGATTGCGGATTATTATGATATTGCAGAGTCAGAGGAGGAAGGTGGATCGGGGAGGACGTATCCGTTTCTGGTCTTACCATGGAATGCGGAAGGTGCTGCAGAGATCTGCTCCAGGCATCATATCCAGCATAGTCATCAAGAAGCAGCTGTAACGTATGACCATGCGACAGGTCAGAAGCAATTTGGTACGACAGAAACCCTCTGTCTGCTCATTGATCAAGATGCTGATGCCTCCTGGAAATTTGTTTTATTGTGCCCTTCGGTTCGTACTGAACCAGGGTATTATATCGAGACTTCCGTATTGTCGCAGATTCATACACCGATTGCTTTCGTGGATTCTGCCTCGGGAAGGAGAATATTATGAGCCGTGTACATGCCGGGTTTGTCCAGATGTGGATGATCGTCCGGGCAGGAGATCGGGCCATATGGGCATTGTTAGCACTTATTTTTGCACTCGGCGTGTGGCCTGGCTTCATGGTATGGGCGATCAAGCATTCAGTCAATCAACTGGCTAACGGCGACCGCAACGCCTCTTTAGCATACATAGGTATTATTGCCGGGGCTGGCACGATTGCGATTTTGCTCAACGTGATACAGCCCTATTTTCTTAGAAAAGTAAAAGATCACGTCTATCACAATCTCTCTATCCGTTTATTCGATAACGTGAATCGCAGAACAGAGAACGAGTTGCTCCAGGCGACAACGCGAAACCGAATATCAAGCACTTCCGAATCCGTCAACTCGATCTATCATGGTGGACTGGACGGGTTGACGGCTTTACTCCAGGTCATTATAACGGGATTCTCCCTGACATGGATCTTGCTAGTAGTAGCATGGTGGGCGCCGCTGCTAATTCTCGCTGGAACGGTGCTTAATGTGTGGCTCATGAAAAAGGCAGCAGCTACTGAATCGGATTTTCTGCAGAGCATCTCGGAAACAACGAGGCTTGAAGGAACGTTTCTGGACTTGCTGACCACGTTTAAATCGGCCAAAGAAATGCGTATTTTTGGTATATCCAGTTGGGTGAAAGGTAAATGGCAGGCAGAGCAGATTCGAATCGCGCGGTTAACGATCAGACAAATGGTCAAGACCGGATTTTACAGGCTGGCAGGTCAACTCGGCAGTGGGGTTGTGACAACCATTGTATTGCTGGTGGGGCTATGGAAACTTTGGCAAGGTACCTTGCATCCGGGCGAAGTTGCGGCATTGCTTATCGGAGGCCTGCATCTGGAACAGTTGCTGGGTCTGGTCCTCACTCAAGGCAAGCACTGGCTGGGGCGGAAAATATTTTTGGCGGAGTTGATTGAGCAGCCTGCAGAGGAACAGTCGAACAAGACGGCAGACCCGGTTACGGGGACTTTTGCAAACACAGCTGTTGCCAAAAGTGCAGACACAACTCCAGATGCGGGGATGGATACAGTCACAGTCACAGGCGCAGTTGACTGCACAAATAATGATATCCATTCTACCTATGCAATATCTGTTCGCCAATTAACGTTCAGTTATGACGGAGAACATGATGTACTGAAAAATATCAACTTTGATGTGGAACGCGGAGCCAAGGTGGCGATCGTTGGCGCCAACGGTTCAGGCAAAAGCACCTTGATGCTGATGCTTGCAGGGCTATTGAAGCCGGATCAGGGTTCCGTAGCGTCGGAGGATGTGGGTGGCTTCTGCCTGCAAGACTACGGACGTTATAAACTATCCGCTGCCGAGAATGTGTATCTGGGTGACATCACTCGTAAGGAGCATACCGATGGCATGATGGAAGCGTTGAAGCTGACCAATGCCCAATTTGTAAACACGCTGCCAGAAGGGTTGCAAACCGAACTGTGGCCGGAAGTCGGAGGATCGGATCTTTCAGAAGGGCAGTGGCAGCGGCTGGCTTTAGCTAGAAGTATGTTCCGGGCTATTTATCGGGCAGGCTCAGTCATCATTATGGATGAACCGACGTCCAAACTTGACCCGAGTAACGAACTAAGCATTCTGGAGTCTATTATTAACCGATTAGAGGGGTATACCGTGTTATTCGTTGTTCACCGTCTGGTAGGTTGTGCTTTTGCCGATACGGTTCTCCTGATGGATCAGGGGGAAATTCGGGACTATGGAACGCATGAGGGACTGCTTGAAAGAAGCCAACCTTATCAAGCGATGTGGAAAGCTTCTTCTTCTTTTATGGAGACGATGAAGGAAGAGGAAGGAGGGGACGTGGCCTAATGTGGTTGACCAAGGTAAAGAACAAACGAAAGCTGTTACCGTGGATTGCATTTGCTCTCTCTGTGACCCTGTTCAAAGGGATATTGCCCGCCGTTCGCATTTTTCTATTCGGATATGCCGTTCAGCAGGTGATTACCGGGGTGGATCTCGATCGCATGATTATGCTGATGGCCTGGTTTGCAGCGGCAACCATCGGAGAGAAATTGATGGATTCGTTATACGGCATTGCACTGGAGGGACTACGTGTTCACTTGGGGCGAGCCGCCAAAGAGCTGTATATCGATCAATACAATAAAGTGCCCTACCAGAAACTTCTCGATGCCTCGTTCTCCGAATCTGCGGAGAAGGCAGCGAACGGTCTGGATCGTGGCCATCGCGTTCTCACACTTGCGCTGGATGTTCTTAGTGCCGCAGTTACTCTGATCAGCTTGGGTACAGCGCTATGGTTCGTTACGAAAATCGGGTGTCTGGTAATGATGGTGACCTTTGCTTTTGTTGTATTCAAACAATACAAGCTGGGTCGTCAGATGTTTAACGTGGAGAATCAGCTGTCAGGACAGCGTATCCGTGAAAATTATTACCGCAGCACCGTCATGGATTTTCAACTGGGTAAGGAACGCAAGCTTTTTGGATACTCCCCACATATTGTGAGTCTTTGGAAAAATACATTTGCTGACATCAGCAAGACCCATCAATCCTTTCTCCTTACCTCCCAAAAGACATCAGGGGTGATGCAGATCGGTCAGCTTCTTCTCATCTCTGCGGCCTATATGGTATCCATTCTGACAGCCAGTTCTTCTATCGGCGGTTTAATCATCGCCTTTCAATTGATTGATGAATTGCTTGGCAAAGCCAATGCATTTGTACTGGAGCTGCGTATGTTTACCAGTGAATTACTCACCGCATCCAATCTCTCTCGTTTTCTAGCCAAAGATACGGCAGATCAAGTCGAGACCACGGCCAAGGAAGCGGACCAAGAAATCGAACTGAATGGAGTTGGATTCTCCTATCCCAATAGCAGCAAGCCTGTGCTGACGGATGTGACGATGCATTTTCGCACTGGAGAGCTCGTCGGGCTGGTGGGGGAGAATGGGGCTGGTAAAACAACGCTGTGCAATCTGATCTGTGGCTTGCTCGAGCCTTCCGAGGGTCAGATTTGGGTGGATGGAAAACCGAGCTTGCATGCGGACAGACTGCGTACAATCTCTGTTGCTTATGCCGACTTTGCGCGATTCCCGCTGAGTATTCAGCAAAATGTCGGGCTTCATCGGGAGTGGAGTGAGGCCGCGCAGCAGCTTGTACAGGATATCACCGAGCGAAGTGGAGGCAAACGACTGGGTGCAGGATATACAGACGGAACGGAGCTGTCGGGCGGGCAATGGCAACGTGTGGCAGTTGCACGGGCGATGGCTAATACCCGGACCATGCTCATCCTGGATGAACCTACGGCTGCAATGGACCCGGTGATGGAGGAAAGTGTCGTTCGGAGTGTCAAACAATTTGCAGCCCAGGGTAAAGCAGCTCTGCTGATTGCGCATCGAGTCAGCACCGTTATGCATTGTGACAGGGTCTATGTGATGGCGGACGGACAGATTGTGCAGGAAGGTGCACCCCTCAGACTGCTGGAGGAAGATGGCGTATTTCGGGATATGTACGGTGCGCAGGTGGCTTTGCTGAGGAAGCAGGGAATGGCCGCGTCCGCCGGATGACATGGGAAAGCCAAGGAAAGGGGAAATATCAATGAAGATACTCATTGTCTCACGTGGAAACGGATTTGGACATGCGAAGCGTGATCTGCTTGTTGCCCAGCGGCTTATTCAGTTAAATCATGAGGTCATTTTTGCGTCTTATTCCTCCGGATTTCAATATGTACAGAGGGCGTATTCAGGTCATCTGATTGATCTCGAACTGCCGTCTGCTGGCAGTAGTGCCGAGCGAATTCTGAAGTTGCTGGACTTGATACGCAGCACACAACCCGGCGGCATCGTGGTGGATGAAGAGCTACTCGTATTACCACTCGCCCGAAGTTTGGGCATCCCAACCTGCTTCATCACCAATTGGATGGAGGATGAACAGGAGACGCTTGGTTATCTGCAAATGGCGGATCGAATCGCGATTGTGGATCAGCAGGAACACTGGATGTTCCCTGCATCGGACTCGATTCGGGAGAAGCTGCATTTTGTGGGCCCAGTGGTCGAGGTGCCTGAACGGACAGAGGCCAGGGAGAAAAAAATCATCATTACGTCAGGCTCAGCGACGATTGCGGACGTTCCCTTTTTCAAAAAAGCAATAGCGGATCTGAAGGGGGAAACGGATTATATCAAGCTGGTGTACAGCGGCACATTGACCAGATCATTGCAGCGGCTCGGGGATGAAACGACACATTTTATTGCTGACCCGGGCTCTTTTATGGACGAAGTGAGAGATAGCTCCCTGGTGGTGTGCAGAGGTGGTCATACCACGTTGTGGGAATTGGCTTCGCTGGGTGTACCCGCTATCGCGGTTCCCCGGCGGGAAGAAGTGAATCCCTACAACATTGTGTATGCGAGGCAAATGGCAGAGAGAGGTTATGTCCGGTGGCTAGAGGAGTCCGAGCTGGATCAAGGCCGGATTGCTACGTATGCGAGTGAGATTTTACGTGGAGAAACACAGCTTCAAACCTATGCTTACGACGGTACAGCATTGGATCATCTGACCTCTTGCGTTCTGGAAAGCTTTTCACCTCAGCTTGTGGAGAAACGGTTATGAACGTGGCGGTCATTATCCCGGTGTATGGCAAACCGGATGTGTTACACCTGACTTTGCAAGCACTCGCTGGTCAGCATTACTCGGACTTTTCCGTCTGGCTGGTGGATCAGGGCGGAACGATTTCTTTTGAACCGCTCAGGAATGCCTTTGGAGACAAGCTGCGTATTCATTACATGGACACTCCGGCACATACAACGGTATCCGACAAACGAAACCGGGCGATCCGTGAATCTGCGGAGGATGTTGTTATCTTTTTGGATGCAGATACGATTGTGTGCGCTGACTTTGTTGGTGAACATATGGCCATGCAGCGTGCCGGGCATGATGTGGTGATTGGTTATATCTATGGGAAGAAGGGCATGCACCGGGAAGAGCTGAATTATGAGGGAAAACTGGAGCTAGAAGCTTTTATGAGATGGTTCGAACATGAATCCGGGCGTATGCCAGACGAGCGTGAGAAATATTATGAACCGGTGCAGGATCAGTTGATGCAATTACAGTGGCCTTGGGCCGTATTCTGGTCAGGAAATATCTCTGTTTCCCGAACAGCGTTACAGCGCGCAGGTGGATTTGAGCACAGGTTCAAAGGCTGGGGCATTGAGGATATCGAGGTCGGATACAGACTTGTGCAATCAGGCTATTCACTCCATTTAAGCCGGTCGGCTTGGGCTGTACATGTGCCACATGAGGTGGATGAGGCGAAGCGAATGCGGGATCAGGCGGTGAATGCCAGAATGTTTTTGCGAAAATATCCTGCGATGGAGATTGAATTATTCCTGCTCAAGCTGCATGACTGGAAGAAGGATTCAGTGACAGATAGTACCGCCTCGGCAAGCGCAGCAATAGCCATAACCGACACCCTCGTGGAGGAAGATACCTTGACCCATGTGATGCAGAAGGTTATACAGACGGTCACTTCAAGCTATGGTACTCACTTTTTACTGGTAGGTTATGATGCCGAGCTGTTTGCTCTATCGCAGGTGAGTACACTGATTGACCCCAGAGAGATGAGCGAAGGGCTGATGAATGTCTCTGGAAAAAAGGTCTACAGGCTAACCGGGAGCTGTATGCCGTTTGATGCATTATCTTTCGATGGCTGTATCATCACTCCAGTGTGGACGATGTACAGACCGGAGATGATTCCCCATCTCCTCATGGAAGCGTTGAGAACCTCGTCTGTATGTTATTGCTTAAGTCCAAGAACGGAAATTCTTCCTCTGCTAGCGGCCCTTGCTTCTTTGAAAAAACGGGGCAGAGACATCGATTACAACATTGTGGATGTCGTGGATCGAAATATGAAACTGGTTACGTGCACAGACCGTGGAATGGTTCAAGTTCAGGAAGGAGGCATGTTAGATGACCAAAGGAGTCACCGTCATCATTCCTACATATAATCACTCCGATTTGCTGGAGCGCACGCTCGTATGCCTGAAACATCAGGAGGCGGACACCTCCTTATTTGAGGTCATTGTATGTGATGACGGGTCAAGTGATGATACGAAGGAGGTCGCCTGTTCCTTCGAAGACGATCTGGATCTGAGATACTGTTACCAGAAGGATTTGGGGTTTCGGGCAGGGACAGCGCGGAACATGGGGTTGCACTTGGCTAAACATGAAATATGTGTATATCTGGACACCGGTGTACTGATCGGTGCGGATATGATTCTTAATGTCATTCAATTTCATCAATGTCACGAACATACGGTTGGACTCGGCACAGTTCATGGCATGAATCAAAAGGATCACGAGCAACCGCTCGCCAAATACTTGCAATCTATTGCTTCCTCGGAGCATCCTGAGGCCTGTTTGCGGAATCCGATGCTGAAGGCTTATCCTGACTCCAGACAATTGCAGTTTGATTTTTATGAAAATGATCTGGATCGAAGTTCTGCTCCATGGACGATGTTTTGGACAAGCATGGTTTCGGTGGAGACCCGTCTGCTGAGACAGGTGGGCGGATTCGATGAGTCGTTCCACGGCTGGGGGCACGAGGATCTGGAGCTAGGTTACCGCCTGTGGAAATCAGGATTTCATTTTCGGGCAGACCCTTCACTACGTGCGTTACATTTGCCACATAAGCAATTTAATCCGGTAGAGATGACAAGTCGGAAGAATCATCTGCATTTTGTGAAGCTGCATCAGGAGCTTCCCGTGGAGCTGTCCTATGTGAATCAAAACTTTATTTATGAAATGTTGCTTGCACAGTTTAATGTTGCGGATCAACATCTGCCGCAAGATTACGAAGATCTTGACCCGGCCCAACTCGGTTTGCAGGAAGAAGGCAGACATTTGGCAGTCGGGTATGTCACTCCGGCGTTTGCAGACAGGTTAAATATCACCGATGTATTCGCATGTAATCAGAAGAATACCGAGATTATGCGCACTCAGAGACCAGACGTCCATACCACCTACAAAGCAGGGTTTGTCAATTTCTGTGAGGAAGGCACGTACCAGACGGCAATCGTTACAGATATCTGGAAGGTCATTCCGCTTACACTGTTAACCGTGTTTCTGGATGAGATGCTGCGGATTGCCAAACGAGTGTATCTGCTGGATACAGCAGGTGTACAGCTCGAGAATCTTCCTATTGTGGGGGAGCAGCTGCCAACCGGGTTTCAATCTGAGTCTCTTGGAGGCACAAGCAAGACAGCGGTGTTTGGCATAACCCGGCTTGCTCAGCAGCTGGATGCCGAGGTAAACAACCTGTGAACGGGACAGGTTGTTTTTCGTTTTTATTTTCAATACAATCAGTAGGATCAGTGTAATACAAATTCCGATGATGAACCGGGGGAGAATGAGGATGACAACGAACTCCATTGAAAATGAAAAAGAACTGTCACCGGAACAACGTGATGAATTGTTCAAGGCATTAAAGACCCGTTTTGAAAAGAATATGAGTCGTCATTCCGATCTGGATTGGGCTAACGTAGAGGCTAAACTGGAAGCACACCCGGACAAACTATGGTCACTGCACGAGATGGAGAAGACGGGCGGCGAACCGGATGTTGTGGAGTTGGATAGTGAGACAGGTGAATATATCTTTATAGACTGTTCAGCAGAGAGTCCCAAGGGTCGCCGCAGTGTATGTTATGATCAGGCCGCACTGGACGCTCGCAAAGAGAACAAACCCAAACACAGCGCGGGTCAGATGTGCATCGAGATGGGCATTGAGCTTCTAAGTGAGACTCAGTATCGGGAGTTGCAGCAACTAGGCAACTTTGATCTGAAAACATCCAGCTGGGTGGCGACACCTGAACATATTAGACAGCGGGGTGGAGCTATCTTTTGTGACCGCCGTTACGATACCGTGTTTATGTACCATAATGGTGCGGAGTCTTATTACGCTGCAAGAGGTTTTCGTGGTTTGTTAAGGGTGTAAATGAAATCTAGATTGCAGTAGGTTAGATGAAATAGGGCAGTCCTCACAGTAATATAAAGGAACGATTCGGCAGGCTGCGAATGGTTCCTTTTTTGATTTGAATTAAGCCTAGTTAAGCTAAGTTAAGTTAAGTTAAGTTGCTATATAAGTTGAACCATTCTTTTACACAATAACGGAGAGGACAGAAAAAACCTGAAAAAGCGGAACGTTCGCCTTTATCACCGGATTTTCCCCTTTGGAGAAGGGAATTCAAAAAATCTGGAGATAACAGCGATTGGAAGGTTATTCTGTCATTGGAGTGGGCTGTGTAAAATCTTTAGTTCAACTTATATAGATCTCCTTTATCACTCGGCTCCTCAATGTGCACCATAACCCGAACCAGGTAATCCTCCGCATGCTGCAACACAATCTCATCCTGCATGTAATCTTCGTATGCGTCCCCCTTAATGACATATTGTTTCTTCTCTATATGATCAAAGATTTGCGGAAAAAACTTCTCGGTATCTCCATAGTCGGCTCTGGCGTAAGACACCAGATAGAATCCCTCCGGCATATACGCCTGCTCATGATGCTCTGTGGTCATATAGCTGTACATATGGGAGATCATATCTCCGTTTTTCCGGAGTAGATCCACTTTAGGAATGATGACACCGCCGGGATAACCGAGCGGTGCATGTTCCTTGTTCAAACGCACCCGAAAATCCTCCCATAGTTCCTCAGGAAACTCCTTTTTGGATGAGTAGATGCGGCGGCTCAGCAGCAAGGGGGTTTCAGGTTGCCAGATGACATGCATTTGGCTGGTGTCCAGGTGCATGGATTGCTCTATATTTTCCGCACGCTGAATAATCATTTGTTTAGCCTGAGTTAGTTTGGCAATCTGCAACTGCAGATTTTCCTCCTGTTTACGTAGAAGTTGAAGAGTCGTTTCGGGAGAACGCTCACCGAGATGTTGCTGAATTTCCTCCAGGGACATGCCCAGCTCTTTGAAAATATGAATAACGCCGATTGTTTCAAACTGGCTGTGGCTGTAATAGCGATAACCGTTATCCGCCACATAGGCAGGCTTGAACAGACCAATGCGGTCGTAGTAAATGAGGGTTTTGCGCGAAACCTCGGACAGCTTGGAAAAAGCGCTAATGGACAACATTTCATTGGAATGCATAAGTACCTCCAGGTCGAAAATAATGGATTGACTGTATAGTTACTATACAGTTTATAATACAGCTGTTCTGACCGCCGATCTACCTTTAGATCGCAGATCAGGGTGTTTATTTTAGATGAGGAGAATGCTTATGGTCAGGAAATTACTGCAAAGTGTAGGGGAATATAAAAAAGACACGTGGCTGACGCCGTTGTTTTTACTTGGCGAAGTAGCTATGGAAGTCATTATTCCATTGTTTATGGCTGAATTAATTGATAAGGGGATTACCGGGGGCCAGATGGATCAGGTGACCAAGTACGGCTTGATACTGGTGTTGTTTGCCCTGGTGTCTCTGGTCTTTGGTGCGCTGGCAGGTAAACATTCTGCAATTGCAATGTCGGGGTTTGGCAAAAATCTGCGTTATGATCTGTTCCGTCATGTGCAGCAGCTGTCGTACTCCAATATGGATAAATTCTCGACTTCAGGCATCGTCACCAGGCTGACTACGGATATTACGCATGTGCAAAATGCATTTCTGATGATTATCCGGATTGCCTTCCGCAGCCCGGTTATGATGATTTTTGCAACGATTATGACGTATCGTATCAGCCCGTCCATCGCTACATGGTTCGTGATTGTTATACCCGTGCTGGCAATTGGCATGATGATCATCATGAAGTATTCTTTTCCAATATTTGAGCGTGCCTTTGACAGTTACGATGATCTCAATAAAGTTGTTCAGGAAAACGTACGCGGCATCCGGGTTGTGAAGTCCTATGTGCGAGAAGAGCGTGAGGTATCCAAGTTTCAGGCCGTATCTCAGCGAATATTTGCACAGATGGCCAAGGCAGAACGCATTCTGTCGTTTGAACTTCCACTGATGCAAATTGTGATGTATGCCGTGATGCTGATCATCTCATGGATCGGGGCCAAACTGGTTGTGGGCGGAAACATGACTACCGGGGAGCTTACGAGTGTATTCGCGTATTCCATGCAAATTCTGATGAGTTTGATGACTCTGGGGATTGTTGTCATTATGGTTGCCATTGCTCGTGCTTCGGCGGGACGGATTAATGACCTGTTAAGTGAACAGCCGGACATTACCAGCCCTGAATCGCCAGTTACAGAGCTGCACAATGGAGAGATTGAATTCCGTAATGTATCCTTCCGTTACTCTAATAAAGCCGAGAATTATGCCCTGTCTGATATAAATCTGCGGATAGCTTCGGGACAGACGATCGGTATTATTGGAGCTGCGGGCAGTGCAAAATCCACCTTGGTACAGTTGATTCCACGTCTGTATGATGCGAGTGAGGGTGAAGTGCTTGTCAGTGGTGTCAATGTGAAGGAATACGATCTAAGTTTGCTTCGCAGCCAGGTCGCGATGGTATTGCAAAAAAACGTCCTGTTTGAAGGCACGATTAAGGAGAATCTGCGTTGGGGCAATGAACATGCTACTGATGAAGAGTTGATTGAGGCGTGCAAAGCGGCACAGGCACATGAGTTTATTTCCACGTTTCCGGATGGATATGACACTCATTTGGCACAAGGCGGTACGAATGTTTCGGGAGGTCAGAAGCAGAGACTGTGTATTGCCAGAGCTTTGCTCAAAAAACCGAAGATTCTGATTCTGGATGATTCCACCAGCGCCGTAGATACACGGACCGACGCGTTAATCCGCAACGTTTTCAAAGAAAGCATACCGGATACAACCAAAATTATTATCGCCCAGCGTATTGCATCTGTTGAAGATGCGGATCAGATTCTCGTGCTGGACGAAGGCAAGATGGTAGATAACGGAACCCATGAGGAACTGCTGGGTCGAAATACAATTTATCAAGAGGCTTATTATACACAGACGAAAGGCGGTGAAGCACTGGATGGATAACATTCAATATGGCCGGACGATAAAACGTCTGCTAACCTACTTTAAATATTACAAATTCAGAACGACACTAGCGCTGATCCTGGTGCTGGTGAGTTCTGCCGTCTCTGTTGCTTCAGCGGCCTTTCTGCGATTGCTGATCGACGACTTTATTACGCCGCTACTTGGAAATCAAAATCCGGTTTTTGATGCCTTGTTACAGGCTTTAATCATTCTGGCTGTGATCTATGCTGCTGGAGTCATCAGTACATTTGTCTCGAAACGGCTGATGATTACCGTCTCACAACAGATTATGAAGAGGATTCGTGACCGCTTATTCGATCACATGCAGAAGTTGCCGATTAAATATTTTGACCGTAAAGCGCACGGGGATATTATGAGTCATTACACGAACGATGTGGATACACTGAACATGATGCTGACGGATGGATTGCCCCAGCTGTTGTCCACTGCCGTGACAGTGGTGGTCGTTCTCGGTACGATGTTGTTTCTTGATGTGCCGTTAACGATCGTGGTTGTGATAGGTGCACTCGCCATGCTTTGGGTTACCAAAACCGTCGGTACCAAGGCAACCGAGCACTTTTTTCAGCAACAGGAGTCCATCGGGATTGTGGATGGATATATCGAGGAGATCATTCATGGGCAAAAGGTAGTGCAGGTGTTTGGTCGCGAGCAAAAAGCGATGGAACAATTCGCACATCTGAATGATAAATTGTTTGACGATTCGGCGACAGCTAACAAATATTCGAATATCCTCATGCCAATCAATGAGAATCTGTCCACATTAATCTACGTGCTTGTGGCTATTGCGGGCGGAGCTATGTCCATATCGGGCTGGAACGCCGGTCTAAGTCTGGGGATTATTGCAGCTTTTTTGAGTTTATCCCGTAATTTCACAATGCCGATTGCCGAAATCTCCTCGCAGGTCAGCATGTTTGTCGTAGCTGTTGCAGGGGCTCAGCGGATATTTAACATGATGGATGAACAGCCTGAAGCAGATGAAGGCCGTGTGACCTTGGAGATAAATCAGGAACAGCCCGGATGGGTCTGGAAACTGGAAGACGGAACAAGCGTTGTTCTGAAAGGCAAAGTGGAGTTTAAGGACGTCTGCTTCACGTATGACGGAAAGAAACAAGTGCTCCAGAATATTACGTTGTATGCCATGACTGGACAGAAACTCGCATTCGTAGGTGCAACGGGTGCGGGCAAAACTACTGTATCCAACCTGCTCAATCGTTTCTACGATATTACAGAAGGCGAGATTATCTATGATGGCATTAACATTCAGCGTATTCGAAAAGCGGATTTGCGGCGTTCGTTGGGAATAGTTCTGCAGGATACCCATCTGTTCTCGGGTACGGTCGCTGAGAATATTCGCTATGGAAGACTGGACGCCAGTGACGAAGAGGTGATCCAGGCGGCGAAGTTGTCGTATGCGGCGAGTTTTATTGAACGTTTGCCTGACGGGTATGAGACCCGGCTAGATGGCAACGGCAACGGACTGTCACAGGGGCAGAGTCAACTGCTGGCGATTGCCAGAGCGGCTATTGCCGATCCGCCTGTCATGATTCTGGATGAAGCCACTTCATCCATTGATACACGTACCGAAGCGCTGGTTCAGAAGGGCATGGATAATCTGATGCAGGGCCGAACGGTATTCGTCATTGCACACCGTTTGTCTACCGTGCGGAATTCCGATGCCATAATGGTCATGGAACATGGCCATATCAAGGAACGTGGTGACCACAAACAGCTGCTAGCGGCGAAAGGTACGTATTATCAATTGTATACTGGAGCTTTTGAGTGGGAGTAACGTTTAACGTAGTAGTATTTAAGCATCAAAGAGCGTAATAGAAAGCAGCCAAGATCAAAAAGGGGGTGTCCCAAAAGCCTTATAAATGGCTTTTGGGACACCCTTAAATTTTGTTCACTGGTGGAGTAGTTGTAGAACGGATTGAGGGCTTTGATTCGATTGTGTGAGCATGGCTTGTGCAGCCTGCAATAAAATATTTGATTTTGTATACTCTAACATTTCTTTGGCCATGTCTGCATCTCTAATTCGGGATTCTGCATTACTCAAATTCTCTGTAGCATTACTTGTATTGTTTAATGTATGTTCCATTCGATTTTGGATTGAACCGTATATTCCACGAATACTGGAAATTTTGGAAATGGCTTTGTCTACACGAGATAATGCTTGGTCCTGAATAGATGGTGGTAACAAGCCCATCGTTGTAATGCCTAACTCATCAGCCTGCACGTTGAATAAAGGGATATCCATATGTTGCCCTTGATTTGCTCCGGCTTGGACCGTGAGTTTCGGTGTGATATAGTCTATGTCCTTGATCTCGACATTTGTAGTTGTTTCTATGCGTGTAGACACTTCTGTTTCGTATGTACGTTCCAATACATCCAAATTTAATGAGAAAGGACCGTAATTGAAAGCAAACGTTATACTTGATTGAGAAGGGATGTTAACATCCCAATCAAAATTAATTGTGGGTTGTGCCCCTGCGGGATTATGAATTGCAAGTTGGGTTGGTGATAGAGATCCGAGTGAATTATCGAATGTAATACTAGCATTTGCTTCCGTTCCTGTCATCGTATATGTTGTATTTCCAGATGGCGAATTAATGGATGTTACACCGTTGGGGAGAAGTAGCCCATTTGCATCTGTCATCACTGAATTATCAGGCGGGTTAACTAGGTTACTTAGCTTTAAATTCGTATCCGTTGGATTTCCGTTATTTATGATATATTCGATTTGCATCGAATTATCTGGAAGTATAGTCCGGATTCTTTTTATCGATACCTCGCTATTTGGAAACCACATATGATCCCAAGCCGGAACTGTACCGGTATTGCTTCTAGATGTATACTCCACTGGTCGCATAATGCCATCGACTTCTACATTCTCACTCATCGTGCCATAAACACGACCTAATGTTTTGGGCCCAAACCAAGTTGTATTCGTTCCCGAAGCATGCCAATAGTCTGGTGCTGAATATTGCGGATCGGTTGTAGGTGCTAATGTTTCATATACTGAACGCTCTGTATCTGTTTTAGTTGTTGTATAAGTATCCACATTATATTCGTTGTAACTTTGTATCAAATCCTGCGAGGTTATCGGAGTAATTACATTTGTGTTTGTATGTGTCTGAGTTGTAGATGACGTATTAGAATGGCTGGTCAAGTGTCTTGCTTCTGGGGGTGTCCCAGAGGGTGCATAAACTACAGTTTTCTGTATGGTTGAAATTGTAGGCGGCTCAGTAAGGGAAGTGTTTGTACTAGAACTCGAACGATCCGCCAGTATTTCATAATCATCTCTTGCCAACAAGTTTATCGTGTTATAGCTTGTGCCTTGGGAAATGTGGTTTATTTCATTCGTAAGCTCTTTGATCTCGCTTTCAATCATCTGACGATCGTTAGTGTTGTATGTATCATTTAGACCCTGAACAATCAGTTCTCTCTGTCTTTGTAAAATAGCTGAAATTTCTTGCAGTCCACCTTCTGCTGTTTGAACAAGAGAAATCCCATCCTGTATATTTCGATTTGCTTGGTCAAGTCCCCGAATCTGTGCCCTCATTTTCTCGGATATTGCTAGTCCTGCTGCATCATCAGACGCACTATCAATTCTTTGCCCGGAAGATAGTTTCTTTAAATGGATAGAGTTATTGCGGGCGTTTTCTTGAATTCTCCTATGTGCACTAGTAGCCGCTAAGTTATGCGAAATAATCATATGTTATACCTCTATCTAAAGTGGAGTAATATGATCAATTTTACCATGGTAGAATAAGGATAGTCTATTGATATGTGATTTTTTTTGTAAATATAGTGTGCAAATTGGCTAACAAAAGTGATCTCCACTAAGATAATCAGCTCGGAAAGAAGAGGGCCATGCGTGACCGCACAGCCTTCAGAGGAGAAAATGCTACACGTATTAAACCACAGGTTCATTTTGCTTTTTGAAAAAGGATTCAATCACTAATTCAAGCACAGGTTCCGGTACGGCACGCTGCAGCTGGGCCAGATCACCAAATTCCATACGATATGGCTGCTCGGTACTGCTCGGAATCCAGTAGGGTAGAGGTTTACCGGTGGAATCCAAGCCATTAGGATCACCTGTCGCAATGAAATTCGATAGATAATTGCACATCTGGCGTGCCAGATCATAATGTTTACCCGTGAAAGGGCGCCAGCATTTGGCGAGTGTCTCAAAAAAGAACCATAGATCAACCGAATGGAACGTGCCTGGCTGATCCCAGCCCGGAATCTCTGCGTCGAAATTATAATAATAGAGTGGTGTTTCCGACGGATGACCGCTATTAGAGCGGATTACCAGCTGAATGGCATGTTCAATCATGCGCACAGAAGCCAGTTGTAAGGCATGATCCAGATCGCCAGTACCGGCTTCACATCGCTCTAAGAAGGCAGGAGCATCCTCGCCAAATAGCTCTGTAGCCATCTGTTTCAGTTCCTCCACACTGCTTACCGCAGGCTTGGTCCAGAACTCGGAGGATGTATGCCCAAGCATGACGGGAACAAGTTCACGCTTATGTTGCATGAAGCGTGTGAACGGATCGCCTATACAGAATTGATCATCAATGACCGTTCCCCAGAAGCTTCGAAATTCGAGGATTTTATCCCGTAAAGTAAGGGCATCCATCTGTCTGGCTTCCTCCAGTGAAGCTACCCCCAGAAAACCGAAGAATTCAACGCCTTTCTGCTCGGCATCCCGTAGCGTACTGCGAACGGCAGGCACAGGAACGTTCGGATACAGCTCTGTTGCTATACCGCTCATGATGACAGCGCGCTGAAATAGGTCTTTGTTTTGCGGAGACGTCATCTGACTAAGAACGCTGCCACCGCCAGCAGACTGTCCCCCGATTGTAATTTGATCCGGGTCACCACCGAACGCAGCAATGTTACGTTTTACCCAGGCTGTTCCTGCCTGCTGATCCAGATGTCCAAAGTTTGCCGGTGCATGCGGTGACTCGGCACTAATCTCGGGGTGACACAAGAAGCCAAATGCATTCAAGCGGTAATTGATGGTCACAACCACAATGCCTCTGCGTGCAATGCGTTCACCGTCGAATTCCATCTCGGCCGTGTGTCCCACTTGGAGTCCACCACCGAAATACCAGACAAAGACAGGCAGCTTCTCATCTGTTCGTTTGGCAGGTGTCCATACATTTAGATACAGACAATCTTCATTCATCGGCAGATCGGGATCAACAGCCCATTCCCTTGTGTAAATGTTATTATCATCAATGACAGTTGGTGCCTGCATGGAGGTCGGTGCAAAATCAAAGGCTTGTAGTACACCATCCCAATCGGAAGCAGGCTGTGGCGCACGCCAGCGATTCCGGCCTACAGGGGGCGCGGCGAACGGAATACCTTTAAAGCTTGTAATACGTGGATCTGCGGCAGGCAATCCCTGAACTTGACCATTTTCGACCGTAACAGTTCTAAGCACACAACATTCTCCTCTCTGAATTGAACATCGTTCATGTATGTCGATCCAAGATGTTTGGTTGCGCTTACAAATCTGCTGGGCGGTATGCCCTCTGTCTCTATCATAAGCAACTTGAAGCGTTGTTTCCAGCATCGAAATTAAACCAATACCCCCTCATAATGATATATAATGACTGTTATCACAAATGGAGGTGCTGGGAGTGGACTCATTATGGCGAGACAGGAGCAGGGTGAGCCAGGTTTATTTTATCAGCGGCGGACATAAACCGGTCAATCTTCACAAGTGGGGACCCGGCGTGCGTGACGTCTATGCACTACATTTTATCATTCGAGGGCAGGGCACACTGGAAACCGACGGACGGCATTTTCGGCTGGGTGCCGGGGAGAGCTTTATCCTTTTTCCGCAAAAAGAAATCTATTACTACCCCGATCCGGCGGACCCGTGGGAGTACGTATGGATCGAGTTCAACGGACGAGACGCGGGGCGAATCGTAGATATGACACAACTATCGGTTAAGCACCCTGTACTGCCAGTTGCACCGGAAACGATGGAGCCATGGTTTCATTTGGCCTGGAATGCAGGTGCATCACCAAGTGAAGTATTAAGAGCGGATGCACGTTTGCAGCTGTTACTGTCCTATTACATGGAATTTTTCCCGAGTGAGAAGCAGACAGAAACCAGAGATGAGGTATGGATGGCAAAAACCTATATCGAGCAAAACTACTGGCAATTGTCCCTGACGGTGGCAGAGATTGTACAGGCCGTAAATCTGGAGCGAAGCTATTTATTTCGCAGGTTCAAAGAAGCTACAGGTCAATCGGTGTCAACGTACATCACGGCATGTCGTATCCGGCGTGCCTGCGAGCTCCTTGAGTCATCTCAATTGTCCATTCAATCCATAGCATATTCGGTAGGATATAATGATCCGCTTTATTTTTCCAGAGTATTCAAAAAGGCAACATCACATACGCCATCAGCCTACATGATGTTGCACCAGAAACAAGCAAAACGTTAGGCTAAGATAGCTTCGGTTCAGTACGCGAGTGAGTCGGTACGCCGCTAACAGCGCTTGAAGGGTTTATTCTGTCATCCGAGTGGACTGTGTAAAATCTTCAGTTCAGCTTATATAGTAAGATAGATTAAAGATCGGGTTTAGCGAAAAAGAGCACAATTTCCAGACTCGCGGAAGTACCGAATCAGTTTCTCAATCGGCTCCCGTCCGCAATTCAGCTTCACCCCGAGACAATCGATGCAGACAAATTGCCGGGCTGTTAGCGAGACTAATTTTAGATAGATGCCGACATCGTCGGAAGTGAGCGGAACCTGACAGGTTGTGCACAGCCGGCTTTGTGCCATTTATTTCACCAGTTTGGCTCGCACGACGAGACAATCATGGGCCGCTACGACGGGAGCGTAACGCTCGCGGAATACACCGAGTTCCTTGTGCTCCCAGCAGTCATAGAGGGACAGGGAGTAACCTGATGCGTAAGGCAATCCCATATCCCAAAATTGCAGGGACAGTTCGCGCTGGCTGTCGCTCAGATTGAAGAAACCAATCGCCAGATCACCGTCCGTAAGTACCTTTACGAGCATGAATACATCATCGGTATGGAACCATTGCGGCTCAGGTTTGATGCGGTAAGCCCCGCGTGCCTCTGCGTCCTGATTAATGGCAAGCAGATCGGGATTCAGCAAAATGTCCTTGGTAACCTGATTGGCTTTGCGCACATCACACCCAATCATAAGCGGTGAACCCATCATCGACCAGAGGGAGAAATGGGTTTTGTATTCAATATCGTTGCAGCCACCAATGCTACCGATAAAGTCATTGTTACTTCCGCCGTACATGCCAACGATGAGCATATCCATATCATTGTGGCAGAAGGAGCCGGTATAGCTTTGTTTTCCGAGCTGTGAAAGAGCCAGTTCTTTGACCGAATCCCAATTGTCGCGAATATCTCCGGTGGAGCGGTACATATGCGCACCTGATTCGCGAATCCATTCGTAGACGTTGTCCTCACCCCAGTTGCAGGCGGAGAAAAGAATATCGCGGCCGCAGTTTTTGAGCGCAAGACTCATGCGTTTGTATAACAATTCACCCGAGACGTGGCGCGGCTTGAAGCAGTAGTCATATTTTAAATAATCCACGCCCCACTCGGCGAATAATGCTGCATCCTGAAATTCATGCTCGAAGCTGCCTGGATATCCAGCACAAGTATGTGTTCCGACACAGGAGTACATGCCAAACTTCAGGCCTTTGTCGTGGATATAATCTGCAAGCGCCTTCATTCCACTCGGGAATTTGGCAAGGTCTACGACCAGATTGCCGTCCGCATCTCGCTCCTTCAAGCTCCAGCAATCGTCAATGACAATGTACTCGTACCCGGCGTCCTGGTAACCTTCCGTTACAAACACATCGGCAACATCCCGAATCAATTGCTCATTGATGTCCCACGTAAACGTATTCCATGAATTCCAGCCCAGCGCAGGGGCAAATCCCATCATTGCATTGGTGTTAATACTCATGATCTGACTCGCTTCCTTCCTTGTCCTGTTTTTTGAAAATAACGTAATGCCATCTTTTCCATCCTACAAATAGGCGTGAATAATTATCATAAATAACTATCATGAACTTAACGGATTAAGTGCGTTTCAACCATAGCTTCACGTTGCTTGGACATGGACAGATGTTGTTTAGGTTAATCAATTGAAAGGAAATGAGCTAGGAATTAATGGAGCTGTACCAATTGAAATATCAAATCACCATGTTATAATAAGGGCAGAAAGAGCTTATAATGCAGAAAGAGCCGTGCGCTAACACGACTCTCCATGCAATAGCCGCTTTTAAGGGCGGTAGGCTTTCAAGCAGAGGTACGAATCAATTGGTAGACCGCATCCTTAGCAGGGGGGCGGTCTACTTGTCTTTATTGGACAGTAGTGCTGTAATCAGCAAACCAAAGGTTAGCATCAGCATCAAGGATTCAAATACTGTCACAAGGCATCACCTCCCTTCCGGGAGATTAGCCGACCGCCCATATAGCCTTTCCATTGCTATGTGATTGTACCACATATTTCCTGGTATTTGAACTGTTACCAAGCAAGTACAGTCTAGTATAGATCGTCTAGAATACGCGCCTATAAAGGTGTGTTTTTGCTATTTTACAGGGCTATGTCCTGTACAAAACCTCTAACATTAAACCTCCTTCTGGCGAAGCTTTTTTTTATCGTTTATACTTGTAAAGCCAATTTACTTGAGGAGTTGTCTAACGAATCATGAATAAAAAAGAAGTCGCGCACATTCGCAAACAATTCAAGCTGGATCATGACCTGCTGAACATTTACGACATCCTGAATGTCTATATTACGAAAGAAACCAATGAAATCTATCACTGGGAACGCCACCCTTTTGAACTGGTGGATCGGGAGAAGCAAGAGTTATACATGGGTAATTTCAAAAAATTGCTGACAGGCGAACTGGATCAGAAACTGTTCGAACTGAAATTCCAGGAAGAGGCGGAGGAGCCAGCACAGGTTATGCTTCACCAGGCCCTCGTTACAGGTGACCCGGATGAGTGGCAGGATCTGATGCTCACACTCGTGGAGCGTATGATGGCCGATGCCAAATATGAACGGGATATGGTCGTTACGTTTATCAAAGGGCAGTATTATCTGCCAACCCAAGCGAGAAATGAAGCAACGGAGGAAAGCGAGAAAAATGAGGTGTTTGCTCATCCCTTCATCCTGTGCAGCATGAATTCCACGGAGAAACAGCGGAAGACGATGCTGTTTGATTATGTGGAAAGGGAATTCAAGTACAACATCATCGTTGATCCGATCATCAAATTGAGTACGCCGGAGCAGGGATTCCTGTATCCAAGCGTGACGGACAACTATTCGGATGTAAACCGTGTGCTGTATTGCACAGGAAAATCCAATTTCCCAGACCCTCATTTTGTAGAAAATGTGCTGAATGGTGAGCGCTCTGTAACGGCACTGGAGGAGCGGGCGATATTCGAAGATATCGTCAAAGAGATCACGGGTGAGCAGATGGATGCCACCACGCTGGCCCATGTGTATGAAGAGATTAACCGGGTCATTGAAGTGAACGAGGAATCACATGAGGAAGAGCCACCGAAGCTAGATTACAAAGATGTGGAACGTCTGCTTACGGCGAGCGGCGTGGAAGAACTGACCACCGAGAAGGTGGAGCGTGCTTTTGAGACGATCGTAGACAATAAAAACTATGAGCTTAAGGCAAACAGCGTGATGCCGAAGTACACTTCCAAGTCCATCAAAATCGATACCAAGGTGGCGACCATTTCGATTAGTCCGCAGGATCTCAAATATGTGAGACAAGTCAACTACCAGGGAAGACGTTGTATCATGATTGAAGTGGATGAAGATGCAGTGATTGAAGGGTTTACGCTGGCTACAGAGAATCTGTAACTTAACTTCAAACGTAAATTAAGTTCTACTAGACAAAACAAAACTTAATTCAACTTAAACATCAAAAAGCCCAAGCATGCGGTCATTCCGTTATGCTTGGGCTTTAATTGTCTTAGGTCTGTCTCTATGTCTGGCTCAGTTAGGATTAATTCAACAACTGCTGGATATCAGCTGCTGGGCGGGAGCCCAATTCTTCTTGAAGCAATTCCTCAAGAAGCTGGTATTGCCACTGGGCTTCAGTCCGCCGCCCCAGTGAAAGATATATCACAATCTTCTCACGGTGAATATCCTCCCGAATAGAATCCATTTGAAGGATGCGATCCAAATAATGCAGTGTCCGCAGGGGCTGTTTTTGCCCGATATGATATTGAGCAGCTGTTTCCATTATTGTGATGAAGTCCATCTCGAGCTGTCTTGACCATGCGAGTGCCCATTCATAATGCCGCCCTTTCAAAAGCTCACCCCGATACAAGGTGTCTATTCTTTCGAACATCTCAGGTGAATAGGTTGAAGTTTGACGGATCTGGCGAAATAACGCTTCAAACTCATACAGATCACAATCGATGGAATCACGGTCAATACGAATCCCGTTTCGGTCTTTCTGGATAAGAGGAACATCGCTATTATCCCCAACCGCACGCCTGACGTAGTACAGCGTTGAGTTGATATTAGTCCAGGCTTTCTGTGGACTGAGGTCTTTCCATAACGTATCAGCCAGTACATCACGGCTCGTCGACTTCGCACATAGAAGGAATGCCAGCAATTCCTCTGTTTTAGGCGTTCGTAGTTTCACAGGAGTGTCTACATTCGCTCCATCGAGCACAGTAAAATCGCCAAACATACGCACAGTAAGACGAGGAGGTGGGGAAACCGGCTCCGATGAGATAGCTGTGTTGCGGAGAAGCTGCTGCAAGCGCTGAATCGTACGGCTCACACGCTCGGCTGTCACAGGTTTGATGATATAGTCAATGACTTCTTTTTCAAAAGCCTGTATCGCATATTCCTCATATCCTGTGACCAGCACAATCGGAAGGGAGGCGTGATGCTTGCGCAATTCGCCGATCAGTTGCATCCCTGAGATTCGTGGCATGGTAATATCCAGAAAAGCAGCATCAAAACTGTGACTTGCAGCATATTCGCAAGCTTTCTCCGGGTCATGGAATACTTCACATACCTCAATAACTCCACTTTCAGTCAAGATCCGTTTTAGGCGTTTGAGCGATAGATCCTCATCGTCTACGATAATTACTTTTATCATGTAAAGTCCCTCCCGTTACCCTTCATGCTCTGGTGTTGAATGGGAAGATCGAGCGTAATACGTGTTCCTTCTCCATCATGGCTTTCCATCCGAAAATCCCTGTTGTACAGCAGTTTGAGTCTGCTGGATATATTCCATAAACCGACACCTGTGCTACCGTCGGCGACTTGGCGGATCTCTTTCATTTTCTGTTTCGTCATACCTATGCCGTTGTCTTCAATGGTAAACCTAGTTTCCGTTTCGCTGAGATTACGAATAGACAGCATCACACGGCCGCCGCCAACACGGGACATCAGACCATGCCGAATAGCATTTTCGATCAAGGGCTGCAGGATGAGCGGCGGAATCGGCATAGTTCGATCCACATCAGCATCCACATCGATAATGACTTCGAGCCTTGATCCGAAGCGTGCCTGTTCAATGGCTACATAGGCCTCGATCATACCCAGTTCGTTCTCCAGGCTTGTCTTGGAATCCAGATGTTTGAAGTGAACACTGCCCCGCAAATAACTGGATAATTGTAAAATCAATCGTTCTGCCTCATCTGGCGCATCCACACATAATTCGGCAATGGCGTTCAATGCGTTATATAGAAAGTGCGGGTTAATCTGGGAGCGCAAAAAGGAAATTTCGGCATTTCGTGCAGCCTGAACGGATGTTTTCATCCGGGTTAGACCTCCGATTCGTGCAAGCAATTCCTCCGATTCAAAAGGCTTGGATACAAAATCATTGGCACCTTTCTCCAGTGCAAGCTTTAATTGATGAGCTTTATTGCCTGCTGTTAGCATGAGCACGGGCAGTTCGGAAGGGGAGAAGCGCTCCCGAATCCGGTCGAGCAGTTCATACCCCGACATACCTGGCATCATGATATCGGCAATCACCAGATGCACGGCAGGAAGCTTGTCTAGCAACATCATTACCGATTGAGAACGGGATGTAACGGCATAACTGTACCCTTCCAGCTTCAGTAGACCCACGATGGTTTGCAGATTGGCTGCATCATCGTCAACCACGAGAATCCACTCATTCCGTACCCCTTGCATAATGACAGGTTCTTCATACCTCAGTTCTCGATTTCCCGAAACCGTAGGCGCCATGCTGAAAGGCGTCACGTTGGCACGTTTCTCTTTTTTACCTTCAGCCAGTGGGAACGTCAAAATAAATGTGGCGCCTTGACCCAGCGTTGATTCGGCGTGAATGGTTCCGCCGTGCATCTCAACAAGCTTGCGCGTGATGCTTAGACCCAGACCTGTGCCTCCGGCAACCATAGGCCCGTCATCTGCTTCCTGTTCAAATGGCAGGAAGATATGTTCCAACTTATCGGGGCTGATGCCACGTCCCGTATCGGTAATGCGCAGTGCTGCTTTTCCCTGGACGAGTGTAGCACTTATCCGGACAGAACCCTGTTCCGTGAATTTGACAGCATTGCCGATCAGATTGTGCAGAATCTGAACAAGACGATTCCCGTCAGCATAAATTGCCGGGAAATAGGCAGGGATATCGTTGATCAGTTCCACCTTTTTGGTACCTAGCAGGAAGGAGTGCATGCGCAACACTGATTCGACATAGGAGGACAGGTCTGTGGCTGAGCGGTGCAGCGAGATGTCTCCATGCTTCATTTTGGAATAGTCCAGCAGCTCATCCACCAGGTACGTCAAACGTCGGCCACTGCCCGTCACAATCGCCAGATTATGTGCTTGTTCATCGGTGAGCGGGCCTTCCGAACCTTTGAGCAGACTTTCACTAATATTAACGATGGCGTTGAGCGGTGTTTTGAGCTCATGCGATGTGTTGGATAGAAAATCATCCTTAACCTGATCGAGCAGGAGAAGCTGATCCTTCAGAGATCGAACCGTAAGGTAGGCCTCGAAGAGCCGCAGGACGGCTAGAAATAACATCAGGATGCTGAACAGTACGATACATACCTGCCCGATATTAACGTTTTCTTTGAGTGAGATCGAGAACAGGTTGATGTCCAGACAGTAAAGCGTGATACAGAGCATGGCTGCGTACCATAGAAAGCTTGATAACCGTTCTCCTTTCTCGCTAAGCACAAACCTCAAAGCACATTGCACCAAAAGCCATAGCAGAATCAACGTGTACAGTCCGATAACATAAGGTGCAGCTAACACATAGACGGAGATAGGAAAGAGTACGAGCAAACTGATATATGCGCCAAAAATAAATAGGGTTACAGAGGTAATCGCCCCCGAGAACATGCCTTTCCTGAAACGGTAGAAATAAAAGATCAGCAAGCCGAGACAGGCAACGGAGCAAAAATCTTTTAATTTATATAACGTACTAAATGAAAGATCTGTGCTTGTTGCTGCCAATACCCGTTCACTGATCATACCATTGTAGAGGGCATATAACAGGCATATAAGGCCTAGTAGTAGCAAGGAGTCGTCCCGGTTTCGATATAGGGCAGATCCCAAATAACTGATGAGAAAAATGATGGATATGGTAGCCAGTACAGCCAAAGTTGCCAGTTCAATGGCTGTGCGGTTCTGATGGCTTTTTAACATGGCAGCCTGTTCCCCCAAAAAAAGGGGGCCTGAGATGCCTGCATTGGGATAGTCATAGTTAGCGACTCGAACCAGTATCTCTATGTCGCCGCCATGATACGGGAAAAAACCGATTTGTGGTGAATTGCCTGCAGTGTACCCCGCTGTTTTTTCCACGGCTTGACCGTCTTCCAACAGTTTGGTGCCATTCACGTAAATTTCGCTGGCGAAACGGATGTTGCTCTTCTTGATGGCAAGAGTGCCTTCAACGGGGGTATTGCGCAGGACAAGCCGGTATGTAGCAAAACCGTAGGACGGTAATCGTTCATCCCCTACCCGAACGGGGCCCCAAGTACCGGGAACCTTGGCATAAGCATCAGGGGATGCTGGTGTTCCTTGTTGTTTTGGATCCGCGGTATGAGCTGGAGCTGGCAGTAGCCTTTTCCAATAAAATTCCCATTCTCCGTCTAGCCTGATGCGATCGTCTAGCTTTGGGTTCCAGGTTGATAGATCCAGAATGCCTTGACGGGCATGAAGCGCGGCAGCTTGCGGTTCTCTTGCGGTGGATAGAACCAGCAACGTAACAGCAAGTATCACGGTGAGAACAACACCTGAAATTCGTAATAACACGTTTTGCTGCTCCTTTGGGAGATTACCAATCATCTCTAGTATTCTATCGGAATTGTAGCGGATATCCCCAGGGGGTGCAAATGAATTTCGACAATTATCTTGTTTATTTTTTGTTTATTGTACGACAAAAAGGGGCTGTCTCAAAAGCCCCTAAAATCACACATCGGTGAAGAGATATAACACCGATACGTCCAAAAAGGACAAAGCAGAAGCTCATCCTGCTTTGTCCTTTTTTCGTTTTTCCGTCAGTGTAGCTTTTTTAAGCAGATTGTGAGCAAGGCAAAGCCACCCGACCTCCAGGCTTACTTTTTGCAAGCCGCGAAGCAGGAATCTTCGGAATCCCCGATTGTTTTTGAGCTGTCCAAACACACTTTCTGGCTCGATCATGCGCCGAACGGAAAGCGTATATCCTTCCTCACTACGCAACCGCTCTCGCATCTCGTTTTTTTGCCGCATGTAGGTCATGCTGACCGCAATCTCTCGGTTACCTTGAGCCTTGGTGCATGTCGATTTCAAGGGGCACTGGCTACAATCCTCACTCCGGTAATGACGGGTTCGAATCGTGTAGCCGCTCTCCGTTTCCGATCGGTTTTCAACCCGGAAATGCAACGTCTGTCCTGCCGCACAAGTCCATGTATCTGACGTTTCATTGTAATCCCAGTTGTCGACTTTACCAATGGCTTGCCTAAAAGCCTTTGTTTTTTCTTTGTGATACGTCCCGTATTTGACGATCCCTTGGATATTTTTTTCTTCCATATAGCTGTAATTTTCCTCACTACCATACCCAGCATCGGCAATGACGATCTTGGGTCTTTGGCCAAGCATTTCTTCCAGATGATCCAGATGGGGCTTCAGACATTTGGTGTCCGTGGGCCGCTGATGCACACTGTAACCCAAAACAAACTGATTTTCTGTTCCGATCTGCACATTGTATCCCGGTTTCAATTGACCATTTCGCATGTGGTCCTCTTTCATTCGCATGAAGGTGGCGTCCGGATCGGTTTTACTGTAGCTGTTTCGCTCACCAGCCGTTTGGATTTGATGCTCGTATTTGTGCAGCCGGGGCAGCAAGTCCTTTCGCAACTGGCGCACCGCTTTCTTGAGTGTTTTGTCCTTGGTTTTTTCGCTGAGTTTTTCCTCCAATTGCTGGACGGCTTGCTCCAGCTTTTCCGCTGTGAGCGCCGAGGTTTCACCAAGTTCAGGCAGATCCGCCCCCGTGTGGAGGGCATCTTCTTCGTTTTCTGCTTCTTCGATGGCTTGAAACAGGGTATGTACTTTTTCTTGCAGCTTGGCCTGATGCTTAACGACGGCTTTTTTCCATACAAAGGTGTAGCGATTCGCACTCGCTTCAAGCTTGGTTCCGTCCAGAAAATAGTGATCCAAGGATACATATTGCTCCTGAACCAGCAGCTCCAGTACATGGGTAAACACAGTTTCCAGTACCGTTTTCATCCGCTCGGAACGAAAGCGATTAATGGTACGGAAGTCTGGCTGCTGTCGCCCGGCGAGCCACATGAACATGATATTTTCGCGAACCGCCTTGGCGATTTGCCGGGAAGAATAGATGCGCTGGGTGTAGGCGTAAATGATGATTTTAGTGAGCATTTTGGGATGATAGCTGTGGCGACCACCACCAGGGTATGCGGCGTTGAAAATGGAGTCGCTCAGGCCATGGACGGCCTCATTCACAACACGGACGAGGTGATTTTCGGGGATATCTGTCTCCAAATCCATTGGCAAGAAAAGTTGATTCATGGTATATTGAATGTACAAAGAAACCGTCTCCTTTTGTAAATGGTGGGTCGCACTTCCATTTTACCAAAGAACGGTTTCTTTTTGTTGTATAATTTTGGAGAATAGGGCTATCCCAAGTTTTTTTTATGACTTATGGGACAGCCCCTTTTTTATTATGTAGATTACAACCAGCCTGTAAATGCCAGAATGGATGCTTTGGCAGATTGGGCTTCCATATGAGCCCCTGTACGCCATGCCTTTGGTGACTCGCCGATTAATCTGGCGAAACAGCGGTTGAAGCTGGAGATAGACCTGAAACCGACCTGCTCGGAAATCGAGAGTACGGAGGCATCGGTACTTTTTAATCGTTTGCAGGCCTCTTCTACACGTGTGCTGTTCAGGAAATCAAGCGGTGTCGTACCCATAATCTCTTGAAATTTACGGCGAAAATGGGTAGTACTCAGATGACATAACTCTGCAAGCTCGTCAATCGTCACCGGCATCATATAACTTCGCGTAATGAACTCCAGGGCAGGAGATATAACGAGATCATGGTGACGCTTATGAAGCTCCGATTCTTGTGTCTGTTCCGGTTCCTGGTGTAGATTTCGGTTGTGATTGTTCTCATCGTTTGATTGGATACGCAGCAATTCAATATACAGCGACATTAGAAGTCCATATGCACTTTCCCGGTAAAAAGGGGACTGGCGCTGGATCTCCTCTACAATGGATGTCGCCAGCGTATACACCTTCGGATATTGATCTTTATGTAACACACAACGGCTTGCTTGAATTACGTGGAGATTAGGTTCCAGGGTGCTCTGCTGTATTTTTAATGAATGTTGGAACAGTTCTTCCGGTGAAAAAAAGAGATAAGCCCACCTGCTTGCGGTATTAGGTGAACTGTAGGTGGTATGGGGTAAATAACGTGGGAGAAATGTGACGTCTCCAGCTCGGAATGGAACACGTTCTCCCTTAATCTCCATCACCCCGCCATCCGAATAACAGATGCCGATCTCCATATGATTATGGAAATGCAGATGCTTACTCTTGATATCTGAGATTTTCCAGCGCTCCCCGCTGAGCAACAGAACCGGAAAATCGATGGGCAAGCTATAGTGGCGGTATTCAATGATAGGTTTCTTCGGTTTGGGCATGTTCAGCTGCTCCCATTCGTCGGATTATAAATGATCGAAATTGCGCAGTTTTGTTGCGAATATGCTTAGATGCTGACTATTTTACTGCGTACAATGAAATAAGTAAAGCGTTTACATCACAGGACGGTCACTTCTTTTACTCAAATGTTGAGAAGTGTGCGCATGAGAGGGGAATATCAATGCTGCAAGTGAAATACGACCGTGAACAAATTTTAAACGTAATTCAGAACGTAACGAGCAAAACACTGGATATGGATCTGACTTGGGATTGGCCATGCGGCGTAGCCTATTACGGGGTATCGAGAGCCTATCAAACGACAGGGGATCAGGAGATTCTGGATAGACTGGTGAAATGGGCGGATGAATATATAGAGCTGGGTTTGCCTAGCTGGACGGTGAATACATGTGCGATGGGGCATGTGCTGATCACGTTATACGAAGAGACCGGGGATCAGAAGTACTGGGATATCGTAATGAGCAAAGTGGATTATCTGCAAAACCATGCGCTCCGCTTTGGCGACCGCGTGCTGCAACATACCGTATCGACATCGAATGATTTTCCCGAACAGGCCTGGGCGGATACGCTATTTATGGCGGCTTTTTTTCTGCTACGAGTGGGCAGTAAGCTGAAAGACGAAGCGATGATTCAGGATGCCCTGAATCAGTATTACTGGCATATCAAATACCTCCAAGATCCTAGCACTGGCTTGTGGTACCACGGTTATAACAACGTAAACAAGGATCACATGTCCGGATTTTACTGGGGACGAGCGAATGCGTGGGGAGCTTACACGATGTCCCAAGTGAAACCGCAGCTTAAAGAGTGGTACTTGTACCCACAATGTATGGACGTAGAGTGTTCATTGCGTGATCAACTTGCGGCCCTCAAGTTGCTACAGACGGAAAACGGATTGTGGCGTACCGTGCTGGATGATCCGGAATCATATGAGGAAGTTTCTGCATCGTGTGGCATTGCCGCAGCTATGATCAATAACGACAACCCGCTGCATACGAAATATGTGCAAAAGGCTCTGCAAGGCGTGTTGAGCAATATCAGTGAAGACGGGCGTGTGTTAGGAGTATCCGGTGGGACGGCTGTGATGAAGGATCGCGATGGGTACCGCAACATTCCGAAGGATTGGAGCCAGGGTTGGGGGCAAGGATTGGCACTCGCTTTTCTGTCAGACATGTTGAGATAAGGGGGGGACCGAATTGCCGAAAACAACCAAAGGCTCGTTCACTTTACCGGGAGAATCGGGCTACGAAGCATTAACGCTGGAACTGGCCGAACGCTGGGGAGCAGATGTCATCCGTGACAGTGACGGGACCAAGTTGTCGGATGAGATCATACAGGCAGGTTACGGCATTTATTCGACCATCTGCATCATCCGGGATCATAATGCGTGGGCATCGAGGAATTCCGATAAGCTACAGCAATGTTTTCTGGTTACCCAGCCCAAGGTGGCGGTGCAGGATTATATCTCCATCTATCTGATGGAGGACTTTTTTGCCGAACAGTTCAGGGTGAACGATTCGAAGGAAGCATTGAAATACTGGCAGGTATATGACCGGACGACGGGGCAGGAAGTGCCGAGAAGCCAGTGGAACTACGAAAGGGAATCGGGAAACGTGGTCATTACCGGCATTACGCCTTGGCATAAATACACGGCAAGTTTCATGGTTTATCGCATCTGGGAAGAGATTTCCATGTATAACCATACAACCAACCACTGGGACAAGGAGCACCTGATGCAGATCGATCCCATCTATGAGGACACGCAGACTTATCTGCTGGATTGGATGGAAAAGTGGTGCGTTGCCCACCCGGAAACAACGGTTGTTCGATTTACGTCGCTTTTCTATAATTTTGCCTGGATCTGGGGCAGTGATGAACGGAACCGCCATCTGTTCTCGGACTGGGGCTCGTATGATTTCACGGTGAGTTCAAGAGCGCTCGATTTATTTGCTGAAAAATATGGCTATGCACTCACCGCAGAAGATTTTGTGAATGGCGGGAAATACCAGGTCAGCCATATGCCTGCGGGGCAGCATAAGCTGGATTGGATGGCGTTTATCAATGATTTTGTCATTGAGTTTGGTCAAAAACTGATTAATATCGTGCATCAGCATGGCAAACTGGCCTATGTATTTTATGACGATAGCTGGGTGGGTATGGAGCCGTATAATGATCGCTTTGTAGAGTTTGGCTTCGATGGCATGATCAAATGTGTCTTCTCCGGGTATGAGGCTAGAATGTGCTCAGGCATCAAAGTGGATACACATGAAATTCGTCTTCACCCGTATCTGTTTCCTGTTGGTCTCGGCGGACTGCCAACGTTTAAGGAAGGTGGTAACCCAACACTCGATGCAAAAAATTACTGGATCAACATCCGGCGCGCGTTGCTGCGCGAGAAAATCGACCGGATTGGTCTGGGCGGATACCTGCATTTGGTGGAGCCTTATCCTGATTTTGTGGAATATATCGAGAAGGTCACGGATGAGTTCAGGGAGATCAAAGAGCTGCATCAGGCCGGTCAACCGGTGCAGCTTCAGACCCGGGTGGCGGTGCTCCATAGCTGGGGCAGGTTGAGATCGTGGACGTTGTCGGGGCATTTCCATGAGACGTATATGCATGATTTGATTCATGTGAATGAGGCGTTATCTGGACTGCCAGTAGACGTACGGTTTATCGATTTTGAAGATATTCGCCAGGGTGTACTGAACGAGGTGGATGTCGTCATTAATGCCGGAAGAGCCGGTTTTGCATGGAGCGGTGGCGAGCACTGGCATGACACGGCATGTGTAGATCAGCTCACCCGTTGGGTGCACGATGGAGGCGCATTCATTGGCATCAACCAGCCGTCAGCGGTGGAAGGGTATGATACCTTTTTCCGAATGGCCCATGTGCTTGGGATTGATGAGGATACAGGTGCACGTGTAGTGCATGGAAAATGGGCCTATGATGTGCAGGATCGGCATGATCTTATGCCGGAAGGTGCAACAGTGAGAGGTAAGCCGCAACTCAATCTAACCGATGGAACGGCTGAGGTAGTACAGGAAATAGAAGGCGAAATTACGTTGTCTGTGCATGCTTTTGGCAGAGGGAACGGCATTTATCTGTCCTCTTTTGAGTTCAGTTGGGCAAATGCAAGGCTACTGCTTAATCTGATCCGCTTTGCGGGCAACGAGCAGCATAATACGAAGTACATTACGGATAATGTGCTTACCGAGTGTGCGTATTATCCCGAGAGTGGCAAGTTGGTTGTGATCAACAACAGTGATCAAGCACAGACGGCAACAATTGACACGGAATATGGGATGAAGACCCTGCATCTCGCTCCATTTGATACGGTCATCACTCGAATTGGGGCACAGGCATCGGTGTAACATCAGCTACCGTTGTTCTTTCATCGTAGTGGCAAATGATTCGTGTGACACAAGAAAGTTCAAGGCACGCAGTATATACACTGCAAAGCTTTGGGCTTTTTACTATGACCGATGCAGCATTTTATCGCTGAATGCCATACGTTACATGTATGGGCATACCGCCTGATGTGCTAGACTAATGAAAAGTTATGTCAAAACTTGAAGCTATGTATAGCGCGAGTTGATTTTAATTACTATGAGACTAAACGGATTCAGTTTACACTTTAACGGAGAGGACAGAAAAAAACTGAAAAAGCGAAGCGGTCGCCTAAAAGCTTTCTGAAAGAAAGCTGCATCGAAAGCATACGCTTATCACCGGATTTTTCCCTTGAAAGAGGGAATCGAAAAAAATCTGGGGATAACAGCGATTAGAAGGATTTTCTGTCATCGGAGTGTCCGTGTAAACTTAATCCTTCCAAAGGAGCTGCTCAAATGAATGTAAACGAGGTTATGCAAGAGCTTGAGGCTCTGGGCAAAGAACGTACAAAAAAGATCTATATATCCAACGGTGCGCATGAACCCTTGTTTGGAGTTGCGACAGGGGCGATGAAACCGATGGCGAAGCAAATCAAGAAAAATCAGCCGCTTGCTGAGCAATTGTATGCGACAGGCAACTATGATGCCATGTACTTTGCAGGTGTTATAGCTGACCCGAAAGCGATGACCCACGCCGATTTTGATCGCTGGATGGATGCGGCGTATTTCTATATGGTGTCCGATTATATCGTTGCTGTAACTTTAGCGGAGACGGATATTGCCCAGGAGGTTGCAGACACCTGGATTGCGAGCGGAGAAGAGTTGCGAATGTCCAGCGGATGGAGTTGTTACTGCTGGCTTTTGGGCAACCGCAAGGATACCGAGTTTGAGGAAAGTAAACTTAGACAGATGCTTGAGCAGGTAGAACAAACGATACACAGTGCGCCTGAACGTGCAAAAATAGCTATGAATCTATTTATCTACACTGTCGCTATGTCATATGTTCCGTTGCATGAGCTAGCGGTGGAAACGGCCAAAAGGGTTGGTCCACTTGAAGTGGGTCTGGACAAGCCGAAAAGCAAGCAGATCAGTGCTTCCGACAATATTCAAAAGGCACTGGACCGCAATCAACTAGGTTTCAAACGCAAATATGTAAGATGTTAGTCCGAAACGTGTATTCCATTATCACCATGGCTCGTTATAATGGTGTTAATGGATGACACGGGTGGGGGAGACAACAACGGACATGAAACGCAAGTTGAACTGTAAGCGTATTCAGTTACTGGATGATTGGAGTCTTAGAACGAAGTTATACATAATGTTTATTTTTTGTGTACTGGTTCCCGTACTGGCAACGAATGCCGTATTTTATCAAAGCATCAAGGGACAGATTGAAGCCAAGGAACAGAGCCGGATCAATGAAATGCAGCAGCGGATTCGCTTTAATCTGCGGAACAGCTTGGACAATAGCTTGTACGTATCCAATTTTTTATACACGGATGCCACACTCAATCGGTTTATGGAATCCAAATACAACAATCAGGAAGATTATTATTTTGCATATTATGATATGCTGAGCGGCAACAATCTGGTTCGTTATTATTACAGTTACCAGCAAGTGAATCAGGTGACGTTTTATGTGGACAACGATACGTTCGTGAATGGCGGCAACTTCATCAAGCTGAACGACGATATCCGCAAGAGTGAATGGTATCAAGCACTGATGAATACGGATGACCAGATGATGATCTATTCCTATTTTGACAAGCAGCAGGCAGAGATGTCGCAGAGTCAAGGCGGTCGTAAGGTTAGCATTATTCGCAAGCTTAATTATTTCGGGAAACAGCAAGTAGAGAAAGTGTTAAAGGTAGATCTTGACTACGCCTTTATTAACAAGTCATTCAAGAATGAGGGAGCAGGCGGGAAAATATATATCGTTTCGAATGACCGGATTATTTTTTCCAATGATGCACAGATGAATCAGCCACGGAAGCCGTTTCACCTGATGTCGAGTATGGTGAAGGATGCTGGGCAGTCTGCGGAATTAATCCCGGTTGTATCGGAAAACTGGCAAATTATCGTGCGTGGAGAAAAACTGGATTTTCTGACGGAGATCGTAGATTCCAGGTTTAATCTGATGCTGCTGATCATTCTTAATCTGCTGGTGCCGACACTGCTCATCTGGCTGATCTCCAGATCCCTCGTTCATAGGGTGGGCCGGATTGCCAAACATCTGGATCAAGTTAAACAGGAGCAATTCGAGGTCATTGCAGAACCCGCTGGCAAGGATGAGATCGGCAGCCTAACCCATAGCTACAACATGATGGTCATTAAGATCAAAAATCTGATCGAGATTGTGTTCAAAGGACAGGTCGAACGGCAGGCGTTAGAGCTTTCGAAGAAACAGGCTGAATTAAAGGCGCTCCAGAGCCAGGTCAATCCACATTTTATGTTTAACACCCTTGAGACGATCCGCATGCGCAGTCTGATCAAGGATGAACATGAAACCTCTGACATTATTCAGAAGCTGGCGCTGCTGTTAAGGCAAACGATTAATTGGGGCAACGATCTGGTCACCATTCAGGATGAAATTCGTTTTGTCGAGAGTTATCTGGTGATCCAGCAATACCGCTTTGGCGAGAAGTTAAAGTTCGTTATTAACGTTACGGATGCAGACATTTTGGAGATGAAGATTCCGAAGTTGACCGTATTAACGTTTGTAGAAAATGCGTGTATTCATGGTATTGAGGGCAGTTTGAATGATGGTGTCGTGGAAGTGGAATTCCAGAAGAAAAACGATCAATTGCACATCCTCATCCAAGATACCGGGGTTGGTATGGAGCAAGATAAGCTGTCTATGCTTCATCGTATGCTGCTTGATCCAAGTCTGGAGCGGCTTAGCGAGCTGAGCAGTATTGGGGTGATGAATGCTTATATTCGGCTCCGAATGTATTTTGATGAAACGGTGCAGGTGGATATCGATAGTGAAAGGTACAAGGGGACAATTATTCGAATACACATTCCGCTTGTACAAGCATCTCAGGAATAAGGAGCGGGGATATGATCAACGTGCTGATTGTGGACGATGAGCCATTTATTCGCCAAGGACTTATTTTGCTGATCGATTGGAACGCGCTTGGGTTTCAGATTTGTGGACAGGCTTCGAACGGGCTGCAGGCGCTCGATTGTATCCGTAAAATGAAGCCTGATCTCGTCATATCCGACATTAAAATGCCGGAAATGGATGGGATGCAGCTGGCCAAGATTGTATATGAAGAGTACGGTGACGAGTTGAAAATGGTGCTGCTCAGCGGGTTCTATGAGTTCGAGTACGCCAAACAAGCTATCAAGTATCAGGTGAACGATTATATACTTAAACCGATTGTGAAGGACGAGCTACTGCAAGTGCTGGAGGCGTTCAAAGTCTCCTTTTTGGCGAGAACAGAAGAGAAGCGGCATCAGAAAAAACAGGAACAGATCGTTATGGCTCAACAGGTGCAATCGATTTTGCTTGGAACAGCAGATGAGGATACTTTCGCCACTATCCAAGCCTCTTATGGGGATGTATCCAAGTTTAGATGCTTGATGATTGAAACGGAATCGGAGCGAGAACAGCAGCAAACCGATGGAAGTCTGCACGTGGAAGGCCATATAAACCAGAATTACGCAGGACATGTTCTGAAATCCTTCACGGGAGAGAGAAACAGGGTGCTGCATATTGTGACCGACCTGTTGCTGAAACGTGAGGCATTATCACTGGAACAATACGTCACAAGGCTGTATACAGAGCTAAGTCAGATACAGGGTGCATCCATAGCCATCTATGTGGGCAAAGAAGTTGACGGGCTGGAGGAACTCCATGAGTCCTATTATTCTTGCGGTAAGATCAAAAGTTTGCGTTTCTTTAGTGCGTACGGGCCGATTTATTATTTTGAACATATGGACACAAGTGTATTCACCAATCAACCTGCCGGGCGGGAAAAACAGCTCTTCGACGGACTAATTCAGGCAATCGAGGAGCAACGGATCGAAGAAATACGTGTTCGTGCGCAGGCCATTTTTCATTTTTTTCTGGAGCAGCGCATCGAGCCGGGCATCGTAGGCATTCATCTTCATTATTTGGCTTACACGTTACTTGGGCTGGTGAACAGGGACAATTCGGATCTGAATTCAGATGAGCAATGGATGCAGTCGACGTTTCTGCAGGAGAACTATGCCATGTTGTCTATGGAAGAGAATATCGAGAATCTGTGCGAGTTTTCATATACATGTGCAGAGAAACTGAAAGAACGGCAGAAGTGGAATGCGATGGGCGTGCTGGGCCGAGTCGAGGTTTATATTCATGAGCATTATATGGAAAATATTAGCCTAAAGCTGCTCGGAGAGCATTTTTTCATGAACAGTGCGTATCTGGGCCAGATATTCAAAAAGCATTATAGCGTGAGTTTCAGTGATTACCTGAATCAGATTCGCATTGAAGAGGCCACTCGGTTATTGCGCAGAACGGATTACAGAGTGTATGAGATCGCAGCGATGGTGGGATATCGGGATTCGGATTATTTTATTAACCGCTTCGAAAAAATCAAGGGAGAGACACCTGCCCAATATCGAAAAAGGGCTCAAGCGATGCCTGCCTCGGATTCGTCATCCTGCACTCCTTGAAAGGGGAGCAGGATTTTTTGCTTATCTGGAATTATTCGGATGGGGCCTATAGTTTGTCCCGTTGAGGAGAGCAGGCAACAATGATAATTTTAAATCAGCCTTTGGAAAGCGCTTTCTAAAGAGTGTCTCTCAACATACTTTGCTGGAGGGGTCATGATGAAAAAGGATGTCAGAAAAAGATTAAGGCAGCTCATTCTGCTGACGTTGATGTTTACGGTTGTGCTTGCTGGTTGTACACCAGGGGCATCCAAAACGGAAGAGAAGACGGCAGATGGAAAAGATCTGAAGCAGTTTTCCGCATTTTTTGCTGTACCAGGCAAGCTCGCACCTGATGATAACCGGGTGATGAAGGCTATTGAGGAAAAAACAGGCGTACGGGTCACGATGGACTGGCTTACCGGTCAGACCGCCAAAGAACGGATCGGAGTCATGATTGCAGGTGGTGAATATCCAGACTTTATTGATGGAAGTGATGGTACACAGCAGTTAGTATCTGCCGGTGCGCTTGTGCCACTTGAAGACTATATCGACAAATACCCGAATATCAAAAATTATCTCGGTGACAACTGGAAGAAAATGAAGAATTCAACGGATGGTCATATCTACTTCATTCCGCAATTCGGAAATTTACAGGGCGAGTCCATGAAAGTATCCCATGATGGAGAAGCGTTCTGGATTCAAAAAGCAGTGTTGGAATGGGCCAACTACCCAACGATCAAAACACTGGATCAGTACTTCGACTTGATCGAAAAATATAAAGCAGCGAATCCAACGATTAACGGTCAGCCGACGATCGGATTCGAGATCATTTCTTACGACTGGCGTTACTTCGCACTGGAGAATCCGCCGTTGTTCCTGGCAGGTTACCCGAACGAAGGTGCCGCTATTATCGACAAGGCTACATTAACAGCAAAAAACTACAATACGATTCCCGAAGCCAAGGCTTATTTTAAAAAGATCAATGAAGTCTACAACAAAGGGCTTGTTGACAACGAGACGTTCACAGCCAACTACGATCAGTACATTTCCAAAATTTCAACGGGACGCGTACTTGGAATGGTCGATCAGGGATGGCAGTTCCTTGACGCAGAGGCTTCTCTCGTTAAACAAAAGCTGTATGAAAGAACCTATGTACCACTGTCCATTACGTTGTCCGAAGATGTAAAAGGGCGTTATCAGCATAAGCCGATTCTGAACGTCAACGGCGGACTTGCGATCACGAAGAGCTGTAAAGATGTTGAAGGAGCGCTTCAATACATTAACGATCTGCTTGATCCGGAGACGGAAGTTCTAAGAACGTGGGGACAAAAAGATGTGGATTATCAGGTGGATGACAAAGGGGTATTCTCTCGTAACGAGGAGCAACGCGCCAATTCGAAAGATCCGGACTGGGTACTCGCCAACACAGGAAGCCCGCTGGTCTATTTCCCTCACCATGAAGGCATGACAGCCGACGGTAAAAATGCGATGGACCCGAAAGAACAGCCTGAAGAGTACCTTGCTACACTGAATGACATTGATAAAAAAGTGCTCAAGGCTTACGGATATACCAAATTCACGGATTTCCTGGAGCCTGCTGAAGAGAATGAACCATGGTTCCCGATCTATACGTTCAATTTTGAACCGAATAAACCAGAGACCATCGCCAGACAGAAGATGGACGATGTGAAGCGCAAATGGTTGCCTAAAGTGATCATGACGTCACCAGCAGAGTTTGATCAGGCGTGGGAAGAATATCAATCCACACTGAAAGAAAGTGCAGATATTAAAGCCTATGAGGACGCACTGACCGAAGAGGTGCGCAGACGTGTAGAGCTGTGGGGTTAAACAGGTAAAACAGATGCAAGTAGTAAGACAGGTTATACGATAAGAAGCAAGATAAGCAATACCAGTAGGTAATAGCTAAGGTCAAGGCAGAGAGGCTATGGGACATCCTGTAGCCTTTCTTAATCCACACATAAACGTGTACCCATTGGACAGGAATGGATTCGAATTCATCCGCTTCGGATGATATAGATAAAACTCGTAATCAAGGAGAGAGAAAAGCATGGCTAAAAAGGAGTTGCAGACTTCGGTAAATACCAGGCATATCCCTTCGGGGAAAAGCTGGCTCGGGTATAACTTGTCCAGAATGAAAAGTCAGCGCCAATTGATGTGGATGTCATTCCCCTTCATTGCGTTTATTGCTATTTTTGCATATGGGCCTCTATGGGGCTGGCTCATGGCTTTTCAGAATTACAGACCGGGCATTGGTTTTATGGAGCAGGATTGGGCAGGACTGGATCACTTTCGAACGTTATTTACAGACCCGACCTTCTTACGAGTCATTCGTAATACACTGGCGATGAGTCTGATCAGTCTGTTTCTGGGATTTGTCGGTTCGATTGGTCTGGCGCTCTTGCTCAATGAACTGCGGCTGGTTTTGTTTAAACGTGTCGTGCAGACCGTTTCTTACCTACCACACTTTCTGTCGTGGATCATCGTGACAGGTATCGTTGCAAATGTATTGTCAACGGAAAACGGGATTGTGAATGTGCTGATGACCAAGCTGGGGCTGATCGATACACCAATTAATTTTTTTGCCGAACCGAAGTACTTCTGGGGAATCGTTGGTCTGTCGAGCATGTGGAAAGAGATCGGCTGGGGCACAATTATTTATCTGGCATCTATGGCTTCGATTAATCCAAGTTTGTATGAGGCAGCGTCCATCGATGGAGCAGGTCGTTTTCGCAAAATGTGGAACGTCACGCTTCCGAGCATCAAACCAACCATCATTATCCTGCTGATTATCAACGTGGGTAACGTACTGAATGCAGGCTTTGAGATTCAATATTTGCTGGGGAACGGACTGGTGCAGGATGTATCCGAGACGATTGATATTTTTGTGCTGAAATATGGGATTAATCTTGGAAACTACTCACTTGCCACCGCGGCAGGGATCTTCAAAAGTGTGGTCAGTCTGGTGCTCATCTTTATCGCCAACGGGATTGCCAAATCTCTTGGGGAAGAGCGGTTGATATGATAAGGGGGCAGCGCTGTGAATCGAATTAGCGGAAAACGAAGCTTGGGTGACTCTATTTTCTCTATCACCAATGGCATATTTATGTTGCTTGTTATGGTTGTTACGTTATATCCTTTTTTAAACACCATTGCCGTATCTTTCAATAACGGTCTGGATACGATTCGCGGGGGGATCTATCTATGGCCGAGAGAGTGGACGCTGCAAAACTATGTTTCCGTGTTCCAAAATCCACATCTGACCCAAGCGGCATTTATTTCAGTTGCCAGAACGGTCATTGGAACCGTGGTACAGCTCTTCTGTACAGCCATGCTGGCTTATGTACTGAGCCGTAAGGAATACATGTTCAATAAGTTTGTCACGACACTCTTTGTGATCACGATGTATTTCAGCGGCGGCTTGATTCCTGGCTACATGTTGATCAAACAAGTGGGACTGCTGAACAGTTTCTGGGTTTACATTATTCCCGGACTGATCGGGGTATTCAACATGATCGTCATCCGTACCTATATTCAGGGGTTATCCGAAGGACTGATTGAATCAGCGAAGATGGATGGTGCAGGAGATTTCCGCATCTTTATGCGTATTGTGCTTCCGCTCTCTAAGCCAGTGCTGGCTACGGTTGCACTCTTTATTGCCGTAGGTCAGTGGAACTCCTGGTTTGACTCCATGCTCTATACGGCAGGCAACCGCAATTTGACCACCCTGCAATACGAACTGATGAAGCTGTTATCTTCGGCAACGTCACAAGGGGGAACGGTCAATGTGGATCAATACAAAAATGTGACCAATATGGTCACCCCCGTGTCCATTCGGGCAGCCATTACCATCGTGACGGCCATGCCCATTGTTGTGCTTTATCCATTCTTGCAAAAATACTTTGTCACTGGACTCACCATTGGAGGGGTAAAAGAATGAACAATGTTAATCAAGGCGAGCAATGCACGTTTAATAATCCGATTATGCCTGGGTTTTATCCAGACCCGTCTGTCTGCGGGGTAGGGGAAGACTTTTATCTGGTCACATCCACGTTTGCCTATTTTCCTGGCGTTCCGATCTTTCACAGCCGTGATCTGGTTCATTGGAAGCAGATCGGCAATGTGCTGGATCGTGAGTCTCAGCTTAATCTGGAGGGCGCAGGGCATTCGCAGGGGATTTTTGCACCGACGCTTCGGCATCATGAGGGGCTCTTTTATATGATTACAACGAATGCGACGCATGGTGGGAACTTTGTTGTAACCGCTACCGATCCGGCTGGGCCATGGTCTGATCCTTATTTTATTGAAGGTGCGGAAGGCATTGATCCAACGATTTTTTTCGATGAAGACGGCAAAGCATACTATTTAGGTACACGGCCTTGTTCGGAAGGTGTCCGTTACAATGGCAACTGGGAAGTGTGGCTACGTGAGCTGGATCTCGGTAGTATGAGGCTGGTAGGAGACAGCTATGTTCTGTGGCGTGGGGCGATGGTAGATGTGATTTGGCCAGAAGGACCGCATTTGTATAAAATCGGCGAGTATTATTACCTGATGATTGCCGAAGGCGGCACAGGTCTGAACCATGCGGTTACCATTGCACGCAGCAGCAGTTTGACCGGCGGTTATGCCGGTAATCCGAATAATCCGATTATTACCCATCGTCATATGGGCAAGCATTATCCAGTAATCAATGTAGGCCATGCGGATTTGGTACAAGCTCCTAATGGAGAATGGTTCATGGTGATGCTGGCTTCCAGACCATACGGCGGTGGGTTCAGTAATCTTGGCCGGGAGACATTCATTGCTTCGGTGGAATGGGAGGATGGCTGGCCAGTCGTCAATCGGGGGCTGGGTAAGCTGGAGGAGCAAGGTGTGCTGAATCTGCCAGCAGCGCCAGTAGCACCGGATTTGCGCTGTGAACACTTTGATACCGATCATCTGGGCTTGCAATGGATGTTCCTGCGCAATCCTCAGGAGAACTTGTACTCGTTGACCGAACGCAAAGGTTACCTGCGCCTGAAGCTGAAACCGCAAACATTGAAGGAACTTGAGAATCCCAGCTTTGTCTGCGTACGGCAGCGGCATATGGATTATGTCGCAGCGACTGCGATGGAATTTGTGCCGCAGCATGAATATGAGACAGCAGGTCTGGTGGTTATCCAGAATGACCAGTATCATGTGCGGATCGAACGGGCACGTGAAGGAGACAAGCAAGTACTGCGGGTGATGACATGGCTTGGTGGTGAGGAAACACAGGTTGATCAAGTTGTCCTGGACGGGGATGCTCCACGTGTATACCTCAAGATGGCGGCGCTTGGACAACAGCTCAGCTTCTATTACAGTACAGATGGAAGTGAGTACCATCTGGTTGCAGGACAAGTGGATACGACCAGCTTGAGCACGGAAGTGGCTGGCGGTTTTGTTGGGTGCTGCATCGGCATGTTCAGCAGCAGTAATGGTAAGTCTTCTGATCAGGTTGCCGACTTTGACTGGTTCGAATACGGTTCGTACAATTAAACTCTCATTGAAGGAGAGATTGTATAATGAAAGCTGCAAAAACCATCCTGTCGAGTGTATTAGCGATAGGAGTCATGACAACTTTGTCCGGGGTCTCTCAAGTATCAGCTGATCAGGGTAGTAAGATGACATCATTAACTTCTATAAAATCTGCATCGGTAGAACCCGATTTGTATCAAGAAGTTCCCAAATTCCAAAAAACGTTAAGTAAGAACAAAGTGATCTGGAAAGGGAAAAATATTGAATTAATCGTAAACATCGTAGAGGAAGAAAACGTCCCTGCATCAGAATCCAAAGTAATTCGTTCTATTGTCATTTCTAAAGGAAAGATGAAACAGAAAATAAAAGCTGATGATTTGGGAGAAAAATGGCATGAAATAATACGTGTTGTTGATTCAAATTCAGGTAATTGGGTGGCTGTGCAGGCAGCAAAAAGTGCCGGTAATGCTGTCATTCTTGTGAACCTGAAGACAGGTGAATCCACGATTTTAAATGATCGCCTTGCAGAGGAAGGTAAGAAAGGCGTAGAGAGTATCACTTCATTTAACTGGTCACCTGTGGAGGATAAGCTCGCGATTTCATACGGGAATACGGAGAAGAGTTCACTAGCCATATACGATGCGAAGAAAGGCTCTTTTGAGTATATACCGCGTACAATAAACTATATCAGTACAGGGGTTATCCTTTGGCACAAAAACGGGAAATCGTTCGATTACATTAGTGAGTACCCTTCCGATCAAATGAGTCTTTTTATATATAATACAGCAGCCAAAAAGGTTAAACCGATCAAAAAAATGACTCGAAAAGAATTTCAACAATTTATGAAGCTGGACAAATAGGTCCAGGATTAATTAAGAAGATAAAATGTTTAAGCGGCCTTAATCCTTTAATGAATGGGGAGTAAGGCCGTTTAATGCTTTCTGCAAGCGTTCGTAACTGCATAAACCATGCATTCCTTCATGTCTTCTGAAGCTTTTTCATGAATTTGTATTCAAGTCGTGCTCAGTAGGGATTGCAGAGGTATGTCCAATGATTGATGCTACGCATTCCCGCAGGTATTGACCCGGTTTACATCCAAAATTTCGTTCACATCATGTGCTTCAAATTGGTCAAGCAGAGCGTCCAAGCCATGCTCTAGCTTGTGTTCAAGCTCTTCCAGATAAATGGGGAGGATCGCATAGAAGTGCACAGTATGCCCATCTCCCATGTCCAGTGTGAGGAAATCCTCGTCAGTCTCCAGCGGAGGCAATACGATAAAGGCACACATATCTGTATTGTTGGAAAATGGCGTTGGCGGGTCGCCATTGGGCACCGTATGCCCCCAACTCAGCCAGGTGTCATAGTCATGTGGCAGTCGGGCCATCGTTTTCAACCATCGGATCGGCCAGTAATTATCGGGTTCCTCTAGTTCTTCCTCTAATAGAGGCCAATCCGGAGGTAAACATATCATCAGTTCTGCATACTTATAATCCTCTGCATCTCCAGGCGTGTTCATAGGCAAGGCACTCATGCCTGTGGTATACAATGTGTAATAATTGCGTTCTGGTGTTGGACGAATGAAATGAACATCAATATGAACTTGGTCTGACACCAGCTCATGGAACACGGATTCGGCTTCGCCGAGATATTTGTCCGCGTGTTTCTCAATACGTTCCAGCCATTCGTCTTCTGCGTAAGAAGTGGATTGCCACTCACGATCCATATCTTTATGCCGAAGAATAGGGACGCCAGAGGGAGAATATTCGGATGAGTTGGACATGCTTACCGCTCCTTTGTACAGGAAAGTGGACTTGCTTTTTCATCATATCATATCGTGTGAATGGAAGTCCGGACTTCGTTCTATGGTATGATAGGAACATGTTGATGAGTTCGATTGAAGGAGCAAAGGGTATGAATCAGAGCGTACAACAGTTCAAAGCCGATTTCTTCAAAGCACTGGCACATCCGATGCGCATTCGCATTTTGGAGTTGCTGAGCGAAGGAGATAAAAGCGTCAATGAACTGCAAAGCATTCTTGGAACGGAAGGTTCTGCGGTATCCCAGCAGCTGGCTGTACTGCGCAGCAAAAATGTAGTACAGGGCATGAAAGAAGGTACTACAGTCACCTACTCCCTTCGTGATCCGCTGATTAAGGAACTGCTGGCCGTTGCCAAGCAGATCTTCGATAATCATCTGGTCGATGCGATTTCGATGCTGGAGGATATACGTAAAGACAATTGACACAGGAAACAGGAGCGACCGTAAGTTTGCACGGAGACTCTTGTTTTTTTGGGTTGTCATTAGGGTGCGGGAGTATAATCCTCGGAAATTGTGATATTTGCATTTGACAGGGCATATATCAGGGAGTAGTGTTCTAATTATATTCAAATATTCAAATATATGAAGAAAAGAAGGTTATGGGGCATGAGAGGCATCGGGAGATATGCGGGGTATCGAATAGCTGATTTTCGCAAGGATCTGATATCGGGACTGATTGTAGGTATTATTGCGATTCCTTTAGGGATGGCCTTTGCCATTGCCTCTGGAGTCAAGCCGGAATATGGATTGTATACCACCATTATTGCAGGTATTCTGATTTCACTGCTGGGCGGCTCCAAATTTCAGATCGGTGGTCCGACCGGGGCATTTATTCCGATTCTTTTTGCTATAGTCATGCAGTATGGTTATGAAAATTTGCTGATTGCTGGCATGATGGCTGGACTGATGCTCATTGTTATGGGGGTATTCAAACTCGGAGCATTAATTAAATTCATTCCAAGACCCGTGACGATTGGCTTTACAGCAGGCATCGCTGTTTTGATTTTTAGTGGACAGATCGTGAATGTGCTGGGACTTACGGGTGTCACGAAACATGAGGATTTCTACTCCAATATGAAAGAGATCGGGATGCACATCGGGACGATTAATATATACAGTTTGCTGACAGCGGGGGTGTGCCTGGCTGTTCTTCTGCTTGTGCCGAAGTTTGCACCTAAAGTGCCTGCTTCCCTGCTGGGTCTGATATGTTCCACCGTTGTTGCAGCCGTCTTCTTTAAAGATCAGGTGGCTACGATTGGCTCCTCCTTCGGAGAGATTCCGGGGAATTTACCTGGGTTTCATCTGCCGGAGATCACCTGGGAACGTATCGTAAATTTACTACAGCCTGCTTTTGTCATTGCTATGCTCGGTGGTATTGAATCCTTGTTGTCTGCCGTTGTCGCCGATGGTATGACGGGCAGTCGCCATAACAGCAACCGGGAATTAATCGGGCAGGGTGTTGCCAACCTTGTCACACCACTTTTCGGTGGTATTCCTGCCACAGGAGCGATTGCTCGTACGGCAACGAATATCAAATCCGGTGCGGTATCTCCATTGTCGGGTGTAATTCACGGTGTTGTTGTGCTGCTTGTCCTGCTTTTGTTTGCACCGTATGCATCCCATATTCCGCTTGCCAGCATGGCACCTGTTCTGATGTTAGTAGCCTGGAATATGAGTGAGCGGAAATCTTTTGCCCATGTATTGCGAACCAGAACAGGGGATTCGCTTGTGCTGCTTTTGACTTTTCTCCTTACTGTATTCACAAGCCTTACGACTGCGGTGGAGGTGGGATTGATCCTGGCGGTCATTCTATTTGTGAAACGAATGAGCGAGATGCTGAAAGTGGCCAAGGTACTGCCTGATCCGGATCATAAACATGAGAAGGTCATGGCTCACATGGTACGGGAGGGACATGATTGTCCACAGATCAGCCTATACACGATTGAAGGGCCGTTATTTTTTGGTGCAGCGGATATGTTTGAAAAATCGGTTATGGATTCACTTCCGGAGCGTCCAGGCATGCTCTTGTTGCGCATGGGGAAAGTTCCTTTTATCGATACAACGGGAGAGGCTAATTTGGCGAGTTTAATCAAGCATTTTGAACGTTCGGGCGGGATCATACTGTTGTCGGGCCTTCAGGAGCAGCCACTCGAAATGCTGAAACGAACGGGGTTGCTGGAACGGTTAGATCCGGCACATCGGTTTGAACATACGGGAGAAGCTATTACTTATGCATTAAGGCATCTGAACGAAGAGAAGTGTAAGGGATGTAAACATTTTGCGTTTCGGGAGTGTGCAGCTTTGTCTGGTTCTGGGTTGGAAACTAAGCTTGAGCAGCAGCAAAAGTGGAAAGTCGTAACCGCTAAAGCGGCTCCTTAATAAACGTTCCAATAAATTCCTTTATGATATATATTAAGTATATTAATGATATATCAGACAGGAAGGAACTTGACTATGTTTAATCATGCAACGGCTTTACGTTCGGTGCTAAATCCGGCATATCTGGAGTGGGCATTGCAAGCACATTATGATATCGGAACGTGGCAGGAATGCAGGTTTTGGCTGCGAGGTTTGAATGATACTTACCGCGTAAGCACAAGCACAGGAACTTATATATTGCGTATATATCGTACCGAGGTGGCGGAAGCGGATGTTCGTTATGAATTGGGTATGTTGACTGCACTAAAAGAAGGTCTCGGTTCGAGTGTGCATACAGAGGTTGGAGGCTTTATCCCAACGAAAGATCAGACCGGGTATACGATGCTGGATGCGGCTGAAGGAAAGCGGGCAGCTGTGCTCTTTCACTATATTGATGGAACAGAAAATAATCTGGAGGATGAGGATTCCTGCTACGCTTTTGGCCGGTCTGCTGCTGAACTGCACCAAGCTATGGATGGGATTAAGTTGGAACAGGAGAGAGAACTTGCTTCGGCATCAGTAACGGAGTTGGAGTCAGTACATGCAAGGTTTAAACTAGATACGAAATTTCTCATCGATGAGCCGCTTGAACGAATTCTGCGTTACATCGGAGAGGGTTGTGAGGAAGCAACATTTCTGCAAACGTTTGCTAACGTATTAAAAGAAAAGATTTTTACCATCTCCAGTACCGGGCTGGATTATGGTTTGTGTCATGGCGATATGCATGGAAACAACAATGTGTTTGAGCAGCAGGAACGCTTCATCCATTATGATTTCGAATGGGCTGCTCCGGGATGGCGTGCGTATGATTTGGCCCAAGTGAAGATTCGGAAACGGCAGTCGGGTGATTCGGAGCAGAAACAAAAGCTATGGGATGCGTTGATGAAAGGATATCGATCCGTTCGGAGCTTTACAGATGCAGATGAACAGGCGGTCGACCTGTTTATTATCGCTCGCAGGTTCTGGGTGATGGGTCTGGATGTGGCCTTTATTGATAGTGATATGGGTGCGCTGGATTATGGCGAGGATTGGTTGAATGACTTTATTGAGGAGTTTCGTGATACAGGTATTGTATAGTGAACTAATCCATATGTAATAAAAAGTAACTGTCCTTAAAAAAACGATTATGCAGGTTTACTCGCATAATCGTTTTTTATTTACTTGTTGGTGCTAAATATGATCAATTATTATAGCAATATTCAATTTTGCACTACCAAAATCAACTATGATTGAGCGGAAGAGGCAGCTGTTGCAGCTGCTGCAGCGGCTGCTGCCGACATGGCGGCTTGCTGAGCGACGATAATGTTGGTAATCGTTGTAGACATGGAAGATGTAAGGATCTCATTCTGTAGACTCTCCACGTGTTGAAGTGCAGTCAATGCAGATGAGAACAGCAGCAACTCCTGTTTGTTTATAGACCACGCCCCAAAACCCTGTTGAGTTCTTAACCAGTCATATGTTTCAATAACCTGATCTACCAGCAAGTCGATCTCTGCTGGCAATAGTGCAAAGAGTGCGAGTGAAGGCAATGTGTACGTCTTATCCATCCGAAGATTCCTTGAACGGAAAGCCTCGCTTAAAGCCAGCAAACGATCACTGGCCTGAGATTCGCCATCCCCGATAACGAGAATGTGTGTTAAGGTCTGCACGCTGTTTTTCGCGGAAAAATGAGGTTTTAACTCCCGATAAAGCTGCTCCATATGCGCGATAGCAGTGTCCACTTCAAGATCCGAGAGGGATAACATCGCTGTGAAAATATAGTCATCATGTCCTGTGAGGAAGGGATGCTCTTTTTTCATACGATCATAGAATGCTTTGGCACGTTCCACGGTATGCTGAAATTGATCAGGCGGCACTTGAGCAGCGATCTGATAGGCAGCCATCACCAGGTAGTCAGAGTTGCGGAACTTGATTTCTTTCATCAAGTCGTGGACTTGAATCGTATGTTGCAGTCTTGTAAGTTGGTCCGTTGTCAGAGAAAGCATAGCTGCAAAATGAAAGGAAGAAGGGCCCCTAAATGCAGAGAAACGTTTGGTGTGCTGCTTCATTAAGTCGTTGCTTTGCTGAATGGCTTCTGGATCTATACTTTTATTCTCCACTACATATAGCAACGCCGCCAAACGGCGCATGATGGGATTCTGCCATTTGAATGGTTTCTTGAGCATCAGGGTGTTAGAAACGAATAATTCGGCTTTTTCCAGCAGTTGTGGTTGCATGTGCAACCCTCCTAATGATTAGTAATGGTTATTTCAACATAAGGAATATTAAATGAATCAGTGCAATGCATCCCATGGGATAGATCAACGATCTGGAGAAACTATTTTTAAATTCGTTCTGAGGATGCTTTTCGAAAAAGAAGTGTAACACGGTATGTATGATAAAAAATACATCTAGTACCCAGAATGTTATGGTCTGATAGGAACTGAAAAGAAGCGAGAAGATGATCGTGTACAGTGGAAGATGAATCCAGGTGAAATATGTATATGCTTTTTCTGCTTCCATATCTTTTAATACGATAAACAATTTCCATTCGGATCGTCGGATGGCATCCATCTCATGCAGTAGAAACAGGGAAAGGTTAAACAGAAATAAGATCAATAACAAGCTTGGCATCTTTATCCTCCTCATTTAATTTTCATGGATCGGTTGGTAAAGGGCATAAAAATCATACGTGACTTCCACTGTAAAAGTTCCGATAACATTAATAAAAGTGCTACTCGTATCACAAAGAAATGATTGAATATTTGAGCAAATTTTGACATATGTACCTGTGAGTGCTTACTTCCTCATAATCCATATTGTATTTCTGCTTCACATCTCGTACAATTTGATGAAGTAATTCTGCATTGCGTTAATGTGAGCGAATTGAAGTGAAATGACAATTGGAAGCTGTATTTAAGAAAAGGGGAGAATCACTTGGAATCAAAGGAACTATCGAGAGGGCTAAAACCCCGCCATGTTGAGCTGATTGCGCTCGGCGGTACGATTGGCGTGGGGTTGTTCATGGGATCGGCAAGCACGATCAAATGGGCAGGTCCGTCCGTGTTACTGGCCTATTTGCTGGCCGGGATCATTATCTTCTTTGTTATGCGTATTATGGGGGAGATGTTGATTCAGGAGCCGGTGACCGGTTCGTTTGCAACATTTGCTCACAAATATATCAGCCCGCTTGCCGGGTTCTTAACAGCCTGGAGCTATTGGTTCCTATGGGTTACGGTGGGCATGGCCGAAGTTACGGCAATCGGGATTTATGTGGGTTACTGGTTCCCGGATATCCCACAATGGATTCCTGCGCTCATCGGGGTATTCATTATTGCGGCTGCCAATCTGGCAGCAGTTAAGTTCTATGGCGAATTCGAGTTCTGGTTTGCGATGATTAAGGTAACCGCCATTGTGGCGATGATTGTTATCGGAACAGGTCTTATTTTCTTCGGATGGGGTAATGGAGGACAACCGATCGGTTTGTCTAATCTAATTAGTCATGGAGGCTTCTTCCCCGGAGGAATCAAAGGATTCCTGTTTGCACTGTGTATCGTAACAGCTGCTTATCAGGGCGTTGAAATGGTCGGAATTACGGCCGGAGAAGCAGAAAATCCGAAACATACACTGCGCAAAGCGATCAAAAATATTGTGTGGCGTATTCTCATTTTCTACGTAGGTGCGATATTTGTGATCGTTACGTTGTATCCGTGGAACGAGGTAGGGGAGACCGGGAGTCCATTCGTACTTACCTTTGCCAAAGTCGGCATTGTTGCAGCGGCGGGCATTATTAACTTCGTGGTGCTGACAGCAGCGATGTCGGGATGTAACAGCGGGATCTACAGCGCAGGACGGATGTTGTACACACTGGCAGAGAACGGACAAGCGCCTGCCTTTTTCAAAAAGTTGTCCAAAGGCGGGGTTCCCCGCAACAGTATCGTAGTGACCATCTCTCTTCTTCTGATCGGGGTTGTACTTAACTATCTGATGCCGGATTCGAAGCTGTTCCTGTACATCTACAGTGCAAGTGTATTGCCAGGCATGGTGCCTTGGTTTGCACTGGCGTTCAGTCAGTTCAGATTCAGAAAGCGCTGGGGGAAGGACCTTGCGGAGCATAACTTCAAGTCCAAATGGTTCCCCATCAGCAATTACATTATTATTGTGTATCTGATTCTGGTCATTATCGGTATGGCCTTTAACCCGGATACACGTCTGCCGCTGATTGTGGGCGCAACGTTTATGGCGATTGTAGTGGTTGGTTATTATGTATTTGGCATCGGCGGCCGTCAGACCAAAGCTAACGATCCCAAATAAAAGGCAACAATGATGATGCACTTCTTGAACATACCCAGTGACTCGCAAAGAGTCCGTATGTTGAAGGAGTGCTTTTTTCAGTTTAAATACCGGGCAACTCGGTTACAAAGGAAAGAGTGAACCTTTACACAGATGAAATTCACAACACATACATTTGAACCGAGGAGGAACCAAACATGGCTACGCAAGATCAGCATTCGATTCAAGATCCAACGACACAATATCCGAAGGCAACTCCGGAGTGGAAACAACAGCAGGATGAGCCGGGATTGCAGCGTGAGATGACTCCTGTTCCGGATTGCGGTGAAAAAACGTATAAAGGTAGCGGCCGTCTAACCGGGCGTAAAGCGGTTGTTACCGGTGCGGATAGCGGGATTGGCCGGGCGGCAGCCATTGCTTACGCACGTGAAGGAGCGGACGTTGTACTCTCCTATCTGCCGGAGGAAGAAGCGGACGCCAAGGAAGTCGTGCAATTGATCGAGGAAGCTGGCCGAAGAGCTATTGCCATTCCGGGCGATCTGAAGGATGAGAAATACTGTGAACAACTGATTGAAACGGCAGTCAAAGAACTCGGTGGCATCGATATTCTGGCTAATGTGGCGGGAAAACAGCAGTTTGTTGAGCAGATCGAAGATCTAACGACAGAACAATTCGATGCTACGTTCAAAACAAATGTGTATTCCATGTTCTGGCTTAACAAAGCAGCGGTCAAACATATGAAGGCAGGCGGCTCAATCATCAACACGTCATCCATTCAGGCGTACAAGCCATCACCGATTCTATTGGATTATGCAACAACAAAAGCATCCATTAATACCTTTAGTAAAGCGCTCGCCCAGCAAGTCGGCAGCAAAGGTATTCGTGTGAATGTTGTCGCGCCAGGGCCGGTGTGGACACCATTACAGATTGTTGGTGGGCAGCCTGTAGAGAAACTGGCTGAATTCGGCAACAATACACCGCTCGGCCGGGCAGGACAGCCTGTCGAGATGGCTCCGGCGTACGTATTTCTGGCCAGTCAGGAGTCGAGCTATGTGAGCGGAGAGACCTTGAATGCCAATGGTGGTACAGTTAGTCCATAAGCGATTCATTCACGGGATTATGGATAGGGACTAGGCTGTTGGCAGCCTCATCAACTTTTTAACTGGTTACGTTATCTTGTTATTGTCAAGAAAAAGGGACAAAGCAGTCATTCCGCTGCTTTGTCCCTTATGCATGTCCTGAGCGAGGTATGCTCCAGACATTATGATATTTATGAAGCAATGAAGCGTATTAGTTCTGTTCTGGCTTGGTTTCCAGTATGACATAGCTACCTAGTGTGGCAAGCTGAGCATTATCCAGGAGGGCTTCATTTACAGCAGTCAATGCTTCGCCTGCTGCTGTCATCAGTTCGTCCGAGTCAACCGGTTTGGCAAAACGAAGAATGACCGATGTCTCTCCTTTTTTCAGATGTGCCTCGGCCTTGCTCTTATAATCGTTAATTGAATCGACTTCAAGTTTGTTCTGTACATAATAATCATTGGCGTCACTTTCGCCCTTAAACAACCCGAGTTCAGAATCCAGCCAGTAGTCTTTATCCGCGATCGTTTTCTGACTTGCAGCTGTCTCATCATTGGCGTTGTACAAGAAATAAGGAATTCCGGAGTTGGTCAAATTATTGGTTGCATCAACGTTTAACCACTCGTCTCCGATTTTCACCTTGTTCCATGCATGAGGTACGCCGCTAGAGGCTCCCGTAACCACGATACTCTCCAAACCGGACAGATCCGAAAGCAGCTTGTATACAGAAGCATAACTTGCGCATACGCCCACACCTTTAACGAGAATACCATAGGTGGTAAATGAGTCGTTATATTGTGCATCAACGTGTTTAAAGTTGTTTTGCTCTGCATTTTCGAGTGCAGCATCATCATATTTTGCATTGTCGTTCAAATAATCGTAGATGGCTTTGCGTTTCTCGTCATCGCTCATGCCTTGTTTAATAATAGTGGAAACAACCTCTTTGGCTTTGGCGATAATTTCGTTTTGTTTTCTCTGAATGTCTGCAGCCGACTCTTTGTAATAGATCGAAAGGGTTAGTGTCCCGTAGTTATATTCGAAGCCTTCTACCCCAAGAATCAGCGGATTCTGGTACATGACTTTCAAGACAACATCCGAGAGTGTTGTGAAATTTTGTGCTTCAGGGAAAGCTTTCAGTGAGATGCTGTCCTGAGCGGCAATTATATTTTTAGCCAGAACTTCTTCCAGCGCAGAATCTGCGTTAATGAATTCATCACCTGTAGCCGGCTCGGGCACGATCTCCTCATTGCCTTGTTCCACATTTTGCTCGGTATTAGATTTCTGCTCATCTATAAGGTTTTGCTCAGATTCTGGATCTGCTTCTGCACCTGCACCTGCACTTGTATTTGTATTTGTATTTGTATTTGTATTTGTATCTGTATCTGTTTCAGGAGCAGATGTCTCTTCCGAAGGATCGCCCGCAGATTCACTCGCCGTTTGATCGGTAGCTTCGCCGCTGGTAGTATCATTGTTCTCTGCTGCAGAGGCTGAGTCCGATTTTTCTTCTACCACTGGTGGTGTGTCATTGTTGTTAATAATGGTTGGTACATCCGGTGCAGGTACATAAGGTGTATTATTTTTAGGCTCTACGAATCCGTTACTGGAATCGGCCACACGTTGCTGTGTCAATTGATCCAGATCTTCCTGAGTAACGTTCTCTACGCGGACGTAGCTTTTAAGTGCCGATCCCTTGACGTGGAAAGGGATATTAGTTTCATTAAACTCTGAAATCTCTACATTAGCCGCATCATAGACAATCGTTTCACGTGCCAAGGAGCCGTCATTATACTCTACTGTTATTTTCTGAGGCAGTTCGTTGACGTTTTTCAATTTGTTAAGATAGAGCTGCTCTTTCATGGTAGAGGGTAATTGCATTGCAAGCGGGGCCGTAGCTACTCCGTTACTAAAGTTAGATTCTTTGCCGTTCCCGATTGCGGTGACGTAGTATTCACCTTTAAGTCCAAGATTTTGATGTGATGTAATTTCACGATGAGTTCCGAGTCCGCCACGCCCATCTTTCATAAAGTCATTAAAGGTTGTTTCGGTTGTTGTCGTGACAAACAAAGGAATAGCGTCATCATAAGCACTCTCTGCCCCTGCGAGAGGTAGATTCGTATTATCAAAAATGTTACCTTTAAAATCTAATCGCTTATATATTTTGTACCCGGTTGCACCATCAACCTGATCCCAGACCAGCTTGAATCGTCTGTCTTTGTCAATCTCATATCTCAGTTTAGGTACCGGGAGTTCGGACTTTACCGTGAAAGGTATAATGATGGGTTCATCAAGCAAAGTGGGATTCTCTGCATCCGGATCATAGTTCAGACGAATGTAGTAGATTGGAGCACCACCCCAGCTACTTTGGCCCTTGGTTCGCATGGAATCGGAACTCAGAACACCCCAGCCCATTGGCCTTACGGAAACACTATTATCCTTGTAATCTACCAACCAACGTACTCTACTGGCTTTAAGGCCTTTAATATCGGTATGTACTGAAATGATATCATTGGAATAATAATCTATTTTACTCATATCACCTTTGAACTTAAACGTAAATTCTTCATCCTGCGCTACATTATACATAGGCATAATTGCTTTTTCCGAGGCTGTGCCATACTTTTCTTTCAAGCTTAAAATGCTGGAGCCTTGTTTGGGTTCATTTGACTTGTTATCGGGTGTGCTGCTTTCCTGATCATTACTCTGGCATCCAGCCAGTAGCAAAGTAAGTGCAAACATTATCAAAAATAGTCGTTTCATGGTACACCGCTTTCTACTTTTTCTGGGTAAAACTCATTTTCAATCCTCTTACCGCGTAAACCTCCTATTATTTCCCTAATACTTTGCTAGTTTATGGTCATATTGGACTATTGTCAAGGCGTAAATAGAGAGTTTGTAGACCTATTCATAGGTATAGTGGCACGTCATTTTTATATAAAAACGATGATAGAATGGTTCAATCGTAGTGGATATAATCAAGAATAGAGAATAACCTTGGAGGACTCACCTTACATGATTGCTTAAGGCAATAAAGTATATGTGTGTTGGCAACAATAGGAACCTAGCTGAGTGTTATAACCAATAACCAATAACTAAAAAGCAATAAATCAAAAGCGATAAGTAAAAAGGAATACGTAAAAAGGAATACGTAAAAACAGGCTTTCCTTAGTATGATAAGGGAGGCCTGATTGTTATAGCAGCAATTAACCGCGTGATGAAGCTTTACTATGTATAATTTTTAACCCTGTACCAATACGAATAGGCATCGGTGTAACCCAATTTTGCATAAAGTCGTCTTGCGGGTGCGTTGCCCTCGACGACTTGCAGATAACTTGAAACAGCACCATGGCTTTTTCCCCAATGCAGCAGGTGCAGAATCATCTGTTCCGCCAGTCCGCGATTGCGATAGGTCGGATCTGTAATGATGTCATGGAGTCCAATGAATCCACGTTCAACCACACCAAGCCCACAAGCCACTATACAACCGTCAATAGACAGTGTGATGAATCCCGTTATTGCACGGACATTGAATAACATCTGTGTCATGGTTGCTCTGGATTCTTCGTTGGCCCCATTCAAACGGCAAAAATGACTTAACCATCTGTCCGTTAACTGTTCTTCAATGTGCACTTCCAGATGTTCAGGAACTTTCAGATCCTTAAGATCTCGAAGTTGTATAAGGGTTCGATCCACAACGATATAACCTTTATCCTGCAGAAGCTGATCCAATTCGCTTGGCTGAATGAACGGTGTAATTTTAAAAATGGTATGTAACTGGTTAGACGTGTAGATATTTTCACAAACCTCAATCTTTTCATGCACATCCAGAGTAGAAGCGTAAATCGGTTGAACAGAGTTGGCACGTTTCGAGTATCCTTTGGCAAAACGTAGCACCCAGCCGTCATACAGTGAGGTTGATAAAGGTTGCCAGTGGTTGAGCGTTAATTCTTCAATTAGACGAAATTTATTTTCTGTTGCATACATGTGGCTTATCCTCCTAACATAGGATATAGACGATATAATGATTTGATTAAATAATATTACATAAAGATGTATAAATATTCAATATGGATTTTTCGGATGTTATTCATCTGAATGGTATAATCAACAAAGAGCTTAATTTACGGGAACGGAGTACACCAAACATGATTAACATCGAGATTCAGGGACAAATGATTACATGTCATATCGAATTAGGCAAACGAAAAAAGGCGTCCGTCACTATGGATTTGCCCTACATGGTCACGGTTAAGGCACCAAATGGCACAAGTGAGGAAGTAATTCGGCAACTGATTATGCAGTATGGAACTGAGATTATACAAAAATCTGCCCGAATGAAGCAGGTGCTGGACGGTCCCCAGGCCAAGGAATACGAGAAGGAGGGCAAGGGAGCATTCCTGCTGTTTGGTAAAGCCTATGCCTTACATGATTTAATTTCGGTAGAGGGATTTACGGAAGAGGAGCTGCGTGCGAATCTGAAAAAGTTTTATTTTGCCGAATGCAAACGCATAATAGGTCAGCGAATTACACGTTATCAGCAGGAACTGAAGGTGAAGCCAAAGTCGATCGACATCGTGGACTCGCCTACAAAATGGGGGAGCTGTAGCTGGGACAAAAAACTGACGTTTAATTACCGCCTTGCCATGGCACCACTAGAGGTCATTGATTACGTCATTATCCATGAGCTGTGCCATATTCATCATATGAATCATGACCGCTCGTTCTGGAGGCGGTTAGGTAGCATTATGCCAGATTACAAGGAAAAAGAAGATTATCTGATGCGTAATGGAAGGGCCATGACGTTGTAGAGTCCAATTAATTTGAAACAAAACAGGCTGAGGTTGCTGTTTTCTCAGGAGATGATCAATACCCACCACAAATTGGCTGTACAATTTAAATTATACCAGCATACAGACACTCAGACGAGTGTCTTTTTTGTTAGAATCTTTTCAACTTCAGCAGAAGAATATGATCTGATGTAGTACAATAAAACCGATACTACTCGCCGCGAACGACGTTAACCTGCGTGGCGGAAGGAGGGCAAGATGGATCAAAACATACAGCATTCGGAGCTAGTGAATGAATATATTGCTGCATTTCCCGTGGATGTGCAATTGAAATTACAGAGGTTACGGCAGATCATTCGGGAAGCTGCTCCGCTCGCTGAAGAAAAGATTAGTTACAAAATGCCTACATATGCGCAGCATGGGAATCTGGTTCATTTTGCCGCGTACACAAAACATATCGGGTTCTATCCTGCACCCAGCGGTATTCTTGTATTCAAGGAACAGCTCTCCAGGTTTAAGGGAGCAAAGGGCTCCGTGCAGTTTCCACTCGATGAGCCGTTGCCAGAGGAACTGATTCGCCAGATTGTTGAATTTAGGGTACAAGAAAACGTGGGAAATGCTCTGGAGAAGAAACGCAATAAAAAAGAATAGATTGGGAATTCGTAATGGGTGAAAGGAATATACGGATGAATAAATGTCTAATTGTACTTGATGTTCAGCAGGGGCTAATCAATCTAAGAGATGTGTCGACAACCGTGGAGAAGATTGAATCGGTCATGGCCGTGTTTGAGCAGATGAATTGGCCCATTGTTTTTACCAAACATATTGATGAACAGAATGAAGAATCCTCACTCTATTGTAGGAAAGTAGATAATCTGGAGATTGTTGTGGATACCAAACAGCATCTTGTCCTGGAAAAGAACAAACCAAGTGCCTTCAGTAATAGTGAATTGAAAAATTGGTTATGCGATCAGCAGGTAGAGCATGTATTCATCGTTGGCTTTAACATGGAATATTGTTGTCTGTTTACTGCAATTACTGCTGAACACGAGGGATTCCAAGTGACGCTGATTGAAGATGCAGCAGGAACGGTGAATACAGAAGAAACGTACGAAATGAAGGGGCTGGATATACCTGATTTTATTGGTTCAATTCTCAATTGGTCAGGATGTATAGAGGTTCTATATACAGATGAGTTCAGGGATATCTATACCCAAGGTATTGAAAAATAGGATTTACAACAAAATCCGGATGAATGATCATCCGGATATTTTACTGTCCTTACCTCTTGCAAGAGAGCTTCTATTCAAAAAAGTAGGTGATATTAGAGTTATTGGCCGCAGGAATCAGATACATATAGTATGGACTCACCTGCAGGTAGATGTTCAGATCAGACACGCCGAGATTGCGAACTGTCAGGCTAAAACGGCCGTTTGTATCCACAGAAACAGTTTCAGTACGGATGTGCTCAGGCAATAAGCTGTCGATTGGAGCAACCAAGGGAGGATGTATTAGTTAGTTGGTTTTAATAAAATGAATCCTTCGTACCAGATGGTAAAGTTCTGTTTAAAAGTAGATGTGGTTGCTGGTTCTATGAAAAGCACCTCCCGAAGTACAAGCAGGGCAATTGATTACTATGCCTTGGCTAGTTTCGTGAGGTGCTGTTTTAGTTGTCACCAGAGTCTAACATTTCTTGTTCCTGACGCATTTAACTCTCTGTGTATTCGTTAATGGCCATTTTTCCTTCCTCTACACGAATAAAGTAGGAGTAATCTTTTTTTACATTCAAGTAAAGATTGAGGTGTTTGGTATTTTGTTCGTTTACCTTGATCGTCAGTTTGAAGCTTCCGTCTGCATCCAGAGTTACGTTTTCGGACTGAATAAGCAGTATTTCTGGTGAAGGACCGTTGATATCAATCGGAATGGTGTGACCGGCATAGGCTTTAAACGTACCTCGCAAAGTCAAGGTGTGATCAACAGTATACTCGGCCTGAACAGTACCATCCGGGAGGTTACCCTTCTTCTCACTATGCTCTACTTCAGTGACTTGTTCGGGTCTGCCCCAAGGTTCGAATCCTTTGCCCTCTAAATTCCTCAGAAACACAACGGCTTCTGCCCGGGTGAATAATTCCTTGCCAGCATAACCTTCGACTGTAGCTGATGTTTTGCCGGAGGAGTAGCCCATATTCAGCAAATATTGAATGGCATCTTCATCTTTAACATAGTTTCGGCCGCCAAGACTGGCGACAATAATAGCAACCTCTGTTCTATTCAGCGCATGATTGCGTAGCTTAGGGTTTCGAATGCTGGCCTCTAGAGGAAGATTGAGTCTAGATGCATAGGTATAGTAACGATCACTCCAGTTCGCACCCGGAGCATCGGTCTTATCCATATACCGCAGGTATTTGGAGTTGGCATACATATTAAACAGCATGGAAAGAAACTCGGCTTCGCTCACCTGAGCATTGGGCCTGAAGGTGTCGTTTTCATACCCGGTAACCATATTTTGCTGAATAGCCCACAGAATATCATCTTTAGCCCAGTGAGTCTGAATATCTGTGTAATGGAGCATTTTTTTAACTATGACCGTGACAACCGCTTCTTTCCCGGCAAAACGGATTCGCAAATCGGTTTTACCGACCTTTGTTCCGACAATTTTGCCATTCCGGATCACGATCTTATCCGAAGATGTTGTGTAGGTCAGGTTGGAAAATGGAGAGTATAACGTTCCATCCCCGAGAATCGCTGTTACGGAGGGGGTGTCTACAGTGTCTCCTACTCGCAAAGTTAGATTTGATTTTACAGGTGTAATCTTGGTTAAAGTCGGATCCTGCCCGCCGTCTACATGGAAGAAACGTGTCGTATAGGAGATTTCAGCGGGAGAACCGTCTTTCTTTTGCAGACCTGTAATATGTACTTGGAAGGTATCACCGTTTTTCAACAACTGCACATCGTCAGGACGAAAAATAATAGCGCTATTATCGCCGAAATTGGATGTCTCGACATTAAAATAGGCCTGCTCAAACCAGCGTTTGTTTGAGGGGTCTACATTGTAGTATTCGAAAGGGAAAGGGAATTCCGTGTTCTCTTGCTGGTTAAACGTCCATTTCCGCTGATCAGAGGTTCGGATCATTTCGACGTGAACCTTTTCCAATTCAGGTTTTGCGAACACGTCATTATTTAATTGAACGGACCAGGCCTGCAGGGCACCGAAGGCTTCGATCGGGAAGGCACCTTGATTGGGAAACAGGCTGTAGTTATAAGGTATAACCTGAGTTCTGCTTTGGTCAAAAACTTGCATGCTGCTGTAATAACGAGTTTGCTCTTCCTCTTGGTGGGAAGCCAGTCCGAATCCAATTCGCTGCAGCTTCGGGCTTAATATCCAGCGGCGATGCCCTAGCCGATCAATATTGGATGCATGCGAGTCATTCATGTAGCCCTTGATGCTTCCAACCAGTACATTGAATTTGTCATTGCTGGTGACATGCAGGTTAGATGAGGAAGCAGAGATGTAGCCTTTATCATAAAAATCCTTTGGCATATCTGCCGGTTGTTCAGGGGAATGGCTAAGCTGCCCACCGGTGGAGACAACAACAGCCCCATGCTGAGCTTGCATATTCAATGCCGGGTCGAGTACAAGATCGCCGGACATACCGGCAATATACCGATAGAAATTGGCAGCATTCAAGCCTTGCTCCAGATATCTCTCATTAAGTGAGCCAGCGGAATAAGGGAAAACGGTGGAAGGTGTTTCGGTAAACATAGGGAGCGTTTGATCAACCCTCATCCACTCATTCCACTTCTGGTCGATTTCTTGTTGACTACGCTCGGGAAGCAAGCTATCGATCTGTTCTGCATGAGCGGTTTGCGTTCCGCCCAGAAGCAATAACAGGCCAGCGAGTGGCAGAGCAAGCAGCGAGCTGATTTTCATTTTTATACCCGTCATGATTTTTGTAAAACTCCTCTCATCTTCGCGCACCAGAAACAAATGCAAATGTAACTTTATATATATGTATCGTCTGTTTTGGTGATTTTGCTTAAGGTGAAATTTAGAAAGGCGCGAAAAAAAGAACATAGGCTACCCTTAGACACAGGATAACGTATGTTCTTCTTTTATAACTTTCATATCCAATTGGCTCAGTCCAGATTCAGATCGAAATCCGGTTGGAGCATATAATCAATGGGGTACAGGTCATCCCGAGCCGAGATTAGCGCACGAAAGTGAAGATACAGACTGCCCGGTTGCTCTACAATCCCACCTGTACGAAAAGGAGCCAGCTCAGCGACAACGAAGACATCCTCTGCATTCGTACAGCGGAAAATAACATTGTTCGGGTTAATAACCTCTTCCATATAACTGTAAGTCATCACATGGAAGGCCTGCCCGCGCCAATTCGTCTGAATGACCCGGTACGACTGCGTGCGGATTAAGTCCAAGTAACGCTCTAACTGAAAGGTATGCTCGAACTGTGTGATATAACCTTTTTTATCTACATCGATGGTAAACTCCACGTCATAACTCTTGTGAAACTCTTCCTTATATGTACCATTCATCATCTTCATTACATCAAAGTGTGATCCGAAGTCGGGATCAGTTATATAAGGGATCGCAATAAGTTCCGGATCAACATGCGCTGTAATTTGACTTCTCGGGTTGACCTCCGTTGGTCTCAGATCAATAGAACCGATCATACTTCCGGGAAAACCGGGGCTGCAGCTTATTCGCATAGTCATCTCCTTTGAGGGGTATTCCTTTATTTAGACGGTGGTGCAGAAGGAAAGTTTCACCATCAGTTGATACATAATATATTTTTGATCTTTTCTTGTCCGGGTATCGTTATTTAGATTGAGGGGGTGAGGGAACGTTGACAGATGAAGAGCTGATCTATGAGATTCATAAAGGCAGTCGGGCAGCAATGGAGGTGTTGGTTAAACGCCACTATAAATCGGTATTCGCATATATCTATCGAAAAATAGGAGAATACCACACGGCATATGATCTGACCCAAGAGGTTTTTATCAAAATGATGAAGTCTCTGAAAATGTATCAGAGCACAGGAAAGTTCGAGCATTGGCTGTTAAAAATTGCAGTGAACCATTGTCTGGACTATTTCCGCGGACGGGAATATAAGCGGCAGCAGAGAGAGACGGAACTAACGGAAGAGACGTTCCCTTCCAGTGAACATCAGAACGTCTGGGACATTTTTCAGAAGCGAAACCAGAACGATCAAGTCAGACAAGCCGTGCTAAGTTTGCCAGAGCAGCAACGGGATGCCGTTATTTTAAACTATTACAATGGATTGAAAATTCGAGAGGTTGCAGAAGTGACGGGAACCAGTGAATCAACGGCGAAGTCACGAATACGTTTAGGAATTTCGAAACTGAAGCAGATTATCACAGGGGGTGATTGGCATGAAACACACGAACGATAAAAATAAGACTCACTCCAAAACGGAGTTCGAGATAGATGAGTATAGTGAAATGGCCTCTCATTTGAATCAGTATCCAGTCGAATTTCCCTCGGAAGCAGAGATCAACAGAACCATTCTTGAGCTGAGTGCATATATGCCTGAACCCGAAAGTTCTCAACAGAGATGGGGTTCTGGCAGCTTAACCAAGGAATTGCTGCAGGTGATCAGAGGTGAAATAAGCATCTTTCATAAATTCTACTGGATAGCATGTGCAGTACTTCTGCTGCTTGGGTTCTGGTTAGGGCGTCAACATTCGATGGATCCAACCTTGAGTGTGCTTTTCTTGGTACCCATCCCTTTTGTCCTCGGATTGCTCGAGGTGTTCAAAGGCCGGGATTTGGGACTGATGGAGATAGAACTGACTTGTAAAATCACCGCACAACAACTAATGCTCGCACGATTGATCGTTGTACTCTCCGGCAATATCGTATTTGTATTTTTATTAATGTTATTGGTATCTGACGGAACAGGAGAATTGTTGACATGGAAGTCTGCCGGGCTTCTGTATACACAATTGCTTATCTCCGCAGGGGCAAGTTTGTGGCTTGCGATGCGTGTCAGAAGTGGAACAGCAGTCAGCATTTTCTTGATTTTCTGGTTTGCTTTAGTACAGTTTGTGCTTGGTCTTAAGGAAGTCCATATATTCATTGAGACCGTTCAACCCTCATTGCTAGCCGTTATCTCTCTCATTGGGGGAGGAGTGTTGGTCCGTCAAACCTATCAGCTGGTGAGAAAATATACATCACAGACAGAAAGAGGGTATTCCTTTGATACTGACCATGGATAACGTGTCCAAAAAATATAAAGACAAATGGGTAGTGGAGTCGTTTTCGCTCGAGTTGTCCAATGAAGGAGTCTACGGTTTGCTTGGACCGAATGGAGCCGGAAAAACAACCTTGCTGCGAATGCTCGTAGATATCTCCAAGCCTACATCGGGACAGATTAGACTGGATGGAAAGTCTATTCAACATATGGGGGAGCATTATCGAAATATGATTGGATATATGCCGCAACGTTTGGGATTTTACAACCGGTTTAGTGCGTCTAAATTTCTAATGTATATGTGCTCCTTGAAAGGATTGAGCGGGAGTCAGGCCAAAGTTCGTGTGCGAGAAGTGTTAGCTCTGGTTGGCTTGGAGAACAAGGCAAATGATAAAATCGGTACATTCTCTGGAGGCATGAAACAGCGATTGGGCATTGCTCAAGCCTTGCTGAACGATCCACAGATTCTCATTTTGGATGAACCTACAGTCGGTCTTGATCCGAAAGAGCGGATTCGATTCCGGAATATGATCGGCGAGCTCGGAAGGGAGCGTCTTGTCTTGTTGTCTACGCACATCATTTCGGATTTGGAGTTTTCATGTAAAAGGTTGCTTTTAATGAATGAAGGCAAGCTGATCCTGCATGATACACCAAAAGCAATTATGACGAGTATGCAAGATAGGGTATGGAAAGCACGCATATTGGAATCACAACTTACAGAACTGAATGCCAGATTCAAAGTAAGCAGTCTCTCCTATTCACCAGAAGGTATAACCGCCCGGATTTTGTCCAAAGAAAAGCCGATCCCGGAAGCTGTGCCTGAATCACCCAGACTCGAAGATGTATACATGCACTTTTTTGGAGAGGAGGCTGAATCATGATTCGGTTAATCCGTTTTGAACTAATTAAAATCATGATGCGTAAGAGCATCGCTATAACCTTTGCCGTCTTCCTTGTTTTTCTCGTCGCTTATTCGTTTCTCCAACATGCTGGTTTATCGGATGGTTCCAAGGATTACAGGCCATATGAGGGCCCTATAACAGAAGAAAAAGCAAACATGGCCAGAGACCATATGCAGATTGTAGGATTAAACAATGAATATGTTTACCCGAATGGTGTTTTTTATGACATTACTAATTTCTCGCACGAAACGAAAAATAACTATACACGTTATGATGAGAATGGTCAGGTTCGAACACGAACCGTAGACGTAACCGAAGTTCACTACAATAAACCTTGGGCCTATGCACTGGAATATATCGATCAGTTCGGTACTGTATTTATGATTATCTTTATTCTGCTCGGTCTGGCTCCAGTATTTGCGAACGAATATGCACTGGGGACAGCTTCCTTGTTACGCAGCAGCAAACGGGGCAAAAGCAAACTTGTAACTGCAAAATTATTAGCTTCTATGATCTACGTTGTAGTGTGTGTCGTAGTGTTTACCGGTGTGAATTTGCAAGTGTATTGGTTACGGTTTGGCAATCTGGCTGGCGCGGATACGCCAATTCAGAGTGTAGCGATGTATTTTGACACGTTTAATTACGAGTTCTCACCGTATCGATTTACAGCACTTCAATACTATGTAGTTCAGTTTTTGACTCATACGGCAGGCAGTCTTGTTTTTGGATGCATTGTATTACTGGTATCTGTTCTCAGTTCCACGCCGTTTATTGCTGTATCGGTGAGTGCTGCAATTGTAGGCCTGCCTTACCTGGCGTATGATGTGTTACATCTAAATTCAGGATGGATGAGATGGCTGGAAAATTTCCAATTAAGCACGATGATCAGGGTGACAAGACTTTTTCAATACGATATTCATTATTCGATTTTAGGAATGAATCTGTCTTATTTTACGTTATACATGGCGGTGATAAGCATACTTACGATTGGCGTTGTTGTATTTACCTATCGCAGCTTCCGCCGGCGTGAAGTATTCTCTTAAAAACTCTGATGTCCCCCGGGCATAAGTGTTATTCGCTTTATTTGTGCAGCCCTCTAGAATCATGCTAATCTCTAAATAGAGAAACGTTGGAATTAGAATGAAATATTAAACGACGTATACCATGGATGAGGGGGTTTGTGATGTTATCCACCAAAGTCATTGAACATTGCCGCGTGAAAGGCTGGTGGCATGAAGATGTACCGCCTGAATACGAGGAAGCACTGCGTAAGCTGGATATCGATTTGAGCTCGGATTTTGCACAATTCTACTTGTATGCCGAGGATGGACCGACATTTTATAGCAGGCATCAGGAGCTATATCAGATCTGTTGGGTGATCGAGAATACAGTATATCTACAGGATATGCACATTTCTCAACTTACACTTGGATTGCCTGAGGCTTACATTCCGCTGGACAGCTTTGAAGGGGAAGGTGGTTTTTTCTATAATCGCCAGACTGGTGAAGTTGTTCTGGTTGAACTCGGCGAGTCGATTGAACGTTTCCTGAACGGAGAGAGCAAGCCGCAATGGGCGGATTTCAATGCCTTCCTGGAGTGGTATTTTGAATTGGCAGAAGTGACGACGCTGTAACAGTAAAAGGGTGCTCCCGGGCTATGAATGCCGAGGTAGTACCCTTTTATATGTTATAACTCAATGAACGATATTTTACTTAGATCTGGTGTATTGACCGTTCACGTCGTTCTTTCCGTAAGGGAAAAACTCATCGACGAGGTCTTGAGGAGAGATCGATACAAAGACATGATCCAAATCGGTCTTTTTCGCAAAATTTATAATGTCTCCCGTATAATACCGTGGGTCAATCAGATACACATCGGAGACAACCGTCGAGAGAAAAGAAATCATAGGCACGGCCAGCGAATCTTTGATAAACATAACCTTGAGTCCGTTGGGATTGTCTTTATTCGTCACATGTATGATTCCCTGATTGCCGTACAGATACGTAAAGTATTTGTCTGCTGTCAGGTCATACGCAGCACCCTTTACATTCAGGGGATATGTTGTTAGCAACGCATCCTCAAAGCGACCATTCAAGGTAGCTTCCGTCTCACCTGTCTTAAAATAAAAAGAATAGTTGGTTTTGAATTTGGGATATATGAGATCAAAATCATCATCTCCCGCATAATATTTCCCGGTTTTGCGGCCCTGTGAGCCGATAAAGAAATCCTTATAAGGGATTACATTATAGTTGCTTACGTCTGTAAAATAATGCTCGGGATCAAGCGGCTTATTGTACAGCCCGTCCAAATGATGAACCAGCTGGCCGAAGGCCCAGAAGGCCGTTTTGATTTTCCAGTGATGATCGGTTGTGAAAAACAAATCCTTCGCCGGTATGCCACTCTCCAATAATCCTTCGCGCAGATCCAGCGTATCGATTCCGCTCTGCTTCAGATGATCCAGAAAACCATCGGCCGTTTCGTTATTGTAGTTATAAGGTATGCCTTCCGGAAATGTTGTATAGCCACGTACATATTTGTCAGGTGTCATGACATAGGTAAGTTTGGTTTTTGCCCCCAATTGTGCCCCTAGCTCTGCAACCCGGTCAGAAAGCTCTGTCGTATCCGTTGGCCCCGTGGCGAAATACGTATAGTGAAGCTTACCCTCCGTATCTTTGACCACCTCGAAGTTGTTCTCTTCGTTCTTCCACATGAGTGACTGCAAGTATCCATAGGCTTCGACGAACCCGAACTTCTCAAAAACATGCTCATTGATGTCGGCATCCAGTTCGTTGATGATGCCTTTGGCATTGGAGAAACGGTAGTCTGCTGACGCCAGTGTTTTTTTCAAGGGCCCGAAAGAATGAATCATATTCAAGATCGATAACGTGGCGAGCACAAGGATGAAGAGAAAGGCGGTCATTCTCTTTTTGGCAAAAAAATTATGCATATGAAATCCTTCTCTCAGAAATTAAAATATATGAACGGGTTGTATGTTCCTTTGACCAAGTAGGATACACACACAAGGAACAGAGCAATAATGGTCACTGGGTAAAGCAGTTCAAGCGGTTTACCGAAGCGTACACCATCCACCATCCATTTGTTCATCCGTAAGGCAAGTGGTGTAGAGAACAGAATGCCGAGAATGAAGAAAAGGGCATATTCTTTCATGAACATCCAGGTCGTATCACTCCAGAACCCGTTGCCATACAGTCCGAACATATTGCCAAGGTAGTTGCCAGCCTGTAACAAGTCCGGTGAACGGAAAATCACCCATCCAATGACCACAACAAACATGGCATAGACATGTCGGAGCGGAGCATACCGTGTGCTCTTATCAAGGTTGAAAATTTTCTCCAGTGCAATGAACGCGAAGTTGATTAGACCCCAGATGACAAATGTCCATTCCGCCCCGTGCCAGATGCCCGTCAGTCCCCAGACAACCAGCAGATTGCGGATCATTTTATCTTTATTGCTAACGCGTGATCCTCCCAGCGGGAAGTAGACATATTCCTTGAACCAGGTGCCCAGCGAGATGTGCCAGCGGCGCCAAAATTCGGTGATGGAGCGTGAGATATACGGATACCGGAAGTTTTCTTCAAACTTGAATCCAAACATAAGCGCGAGTCCAATCGCCATATCGGAATAACCCGAGAAGTCGAAATAAATCTGCAATGTATAAGCGATCGCTCCCAGCCAAGCCAGGCTTGAAGCCATATCACCCGTTCCACCCATGCTGAATGCATGATCGGCCACGATCGCCATGCTGTTGGATAACAGTACTTTTTTACTCAATCCCACGATGAAACGGCAGCAGCCGACTGCGAACTTGTCCCAGCTTTCTTTCCGATGTATCATCTGATCTGCAATCATGTTGTAACGCAGAATGGGCCCGGCAACAAGCTGCGGGAAGAAGGAAATATAGAGGGCTACATAAAATGGATTTTTCTGCACACTGCCATGTCCGCGGTACACATCAATGACGTAGGAGATCGCATGGAAGGTGAAAAAGGAAATGCCGAGCGGCAACGCAATATGCGGAATGCTGAGGCCAAAGCCAGTGCTTTCATTGACAATGCGCAGGGCAAACGCCAGGTATTTATAAACAAACAGCATACCCAGATTGGCAACGAGCATCATGGTGATAACGGTATAAGCGGCACTGCGCCGATCCCGGTACTTGTCCACGAGCAGTGCGAAAACGTAATTCAGTGCGATGGAGACCAGCATAACCAGCACAAAACGGGGTTCACCCCATGCGTAGAAGAACAGGCTTGCCACAAGCAACAACATATTTTTCAGCGTCACAGAAAACCGCAATATATAATACAGCCCCAGTACAAGAGGCAAGAAATAAAATAAAAAGACTACACTGGAAAAGAGCACTGCCTTTCCTCCTAGATGATGTTAATGATGAAATAAAAGCTACATTTTAAATATCCGCTTGGACCTGCGATGATTCATCGATCGTTGCTTCCCCGCTTGTGCGCCGTGCTGAAGTTTGCGCCACAGCCAATATGGAATAACCACCGCGAGTCCAATCAGAAGAAGACCGATACGGATCATCCATTCCATCCATGGTCGTAACCATACGGTGGAAGGTTCCAGCACTTTGGAAACCTGGCCTGGGGAGGGGATGAAACGCGGTGTTCCATCCGCTTCCTTCATCTGCATCGCCGTGGAACGATCAAGCTTGACGGTATAATCGAGATTCCACTGCTGGTCCACCAGCGCACGAATAGTCACCACCTCGGCTTTTGCGGCGTCCGTTCCAACGGTCAGTAGGCCATCCGATGTGATGCTTACGCCCTGTACAGGATGAGCAAGCTGGAAGTTCACTTCTACTTCTGGCTTTTCCAAAGCTTTCGATGCTGTCGCCTGCAGGCCACTAACGGTATACGTTGCAACCGATTCACCGGCCACCGGTTTCACGACTCGCTCATCACCTTTGATCGTTACAGAAGATAATTGGTTTTCTGCAACAGCTTCTTTCCTAGGAACCAGTTTGATATTTCCAACGCGGTAATTCAGCTTTGCGTTTTCCGTCGTGGTCATCGTGATGCCCCAGCTCAGCATTTTCCCCGGTGTGACACGGCCGACCGTAGTTGCATGATTTCGTACCATAAGGCTGGAAAAGGGAACACGAATCTCCCCCTCAAACCCGGGCCCCAGCCTTATTAACCCATCTACCGGATGAACCAGCTTCGGCTCTTTGGTTGCTTTGGGAACGAGGATGACATTGCGTTGATCCGCCACCGTCAGTGCCGATTGATCCGTTCGTGTAATGACAACGTTTAGCGGGAGCGTCTGATCTGAATCACTGCGAATCGAGAATCTTAACTCGCTATAGTCCGACCAATCCCTGTTTTGCAGCTCATATACATAGGCGGAGTAATAGCCTTTTTGTAGCCCCTGTGTCGAAGTGTTGATCTGTAAGCTACCGTTACGATTCAGCTTGGACTGCACTTTGGCTCCATTATTCCATACCTTTGTAGAACTCTCGCTCCACTGCATCTGATCCGGCTGAGCCGAAGCAGCAGCAGTGAGGTATAAGCTTGATAAAACTGTGAGGATTGCGACAAGCAGCCATTGCTGCCATTTCGTACTCATGCGTTCTTTGCCTCCATGTTATAAATAGGCCATCTCGTCGAGTTCATCACTCGAGATGAAGCTTTTATTCTGTACTGGGCGTTTTGGTTTGTCTGCCTCGGTATACGCCACATTCCATTGTTTCAAAAGAGCTTCCAGTTCAGGCATCTGTCCATTTCGGGCAATGTCCTGAATATTTCTGATCCGGTACAGAATGCCATGTTTGCTTCGCATCGACTTCACCCATATACAGTCAAGAACGAGTCCCTCGGCAAGCGGCAAACGAAGCTCATAGACCATTTCCTGCCGTGATATGTTTACAAGCAAAAATTCATAGTTAAAGTCCATCAGCGTAACGGTTCCATATTCAGGTGTGTCCAGTTCATGGTTCAGCGGAATGCGTGCCAGCTTGCGGTTGGACATGAGGCCCACTTGTCCGCGTTTTACAAAATTCAGACGGATGTCCTCGAATGTACTAATATCTTTATCCAGCTTCTGTGGAAGCGTAGGTTCGCGGTCATACACAATATGTAACAACTGCCGCTGATCCTGTTCTGTAATCTCGTGCACTTTAAACGCATATTTCCACTGATTACCGAATGAAGTCACATGTGTTACTTTAGCTGTAAACTCACTTGAGTAATGGTCGGTCACCAACCGTACAGCAAATTCGGCTTCGCTCGGAATGTATCTAGGGGTATCGAACACAATAGCGATCCCGCCTTCTGAAATATCGTGAGTAACACATGATAGGGTTTCGCCTTCTGTAGCTAGCGTACAATCGACTGTAGCCAGAATACGCTCATAGTTACGGAACACTTTACGTCCGCTGAGGAAAAAGATCGACATCATAATGTTGTAGAAATTAATCAACAGCCAGTATAGAACAACGAGAAATCCAATGGTACCCTGACTAAATGTCCAGTGAATACAATTCACAATACCTATGACCGACAACACAGCAAGAATCAGATGCGGAATGATCTGTTTGAGCTGGTAGCTACGGTCGTTATGAGCACCGTCTTTACGAGTCACCGCAAATTTATTCATGGTGATTCCAAGTGTTTCCAGAATGACCGCAGGTAGCAGTGATGGAAAAAGAATGGTTTCGTATACATTCGTCCATTTCGTAGTTCGAATATTACCTGACAACATGCGCAGACACGTATTGGTTAACAGATACATCGGCAGCCAGAAGACCAGAATCTCTAGAATGGTACATTTCACTACGAGCACACCGAAGACGGCAAACAGAATCGGTGACATGATATACAGCACTCGTTTAAGACCGGAATACCAATAGGTTATAGAAGAGATATAATTCAGTCTTTGGGCAAACGTAAGTCCTCGTTTGAACAGAATATTCATTTTTCTGCCGGTCTGGATACAACCACGTGCCCAGCGCTGGCGTTGCTTGATCAGGCTTTTCAGATCACCGGGAGCAAGTCCCGAGGCAAGTACTTTATTGGTGGCAAAACAGCGATACCCTTTGCTCTGCATTTCAATGCCAGTGGCAAAATCCTCAGTAATGGAGCCGGTATAGAAACCGCCCACATCTTCGAGTGCCTGCCTCGACAGAACTGTATTGGTTCCGCCGTAGATGACGGAGTTGGATTTGTTCCGTCCGACCTGCACATCGCGATAGAAGTAGTCCTGTTCATTCGGAATTCGAGCTTCGGAATACAGATTATATTGAAACTGATCGGGATTATAGAAGCTTTGTGGAGTTTGAACGAAGCCAATTTTTTCTCCTGTCAGAAAATAAGGCACACAGGACGTCAGAAAATCATGCTTCGGAATCATATCGGCATCAAAGGTGGCGATTAGAGGGGAGGCAGTATGTTTCATGGCGTTGTTCAAGTTTCCAGCTTTGGCGTGAATATGCTCTGTCCGGGTCAGATAGTTAATCCCCATATGATTAGCCAGCTCTCTCATCTCGGGACGATTGGAGTCGTCACACAGGTAGATATGTACTTTGGAGCGATCCGGATAATCCATGTTGAGGCAGCCGTTAATCGTTTTGAAAAGCAAGGATGCAGGTTCATTATACGTAGCAATAAAGACATCGACATCAGGATACAGTGACTCATCAACGACGGGCAGTTCGGGATATTCAAGCCGGGTCATATTATAAAAATGCACAGCCAGTTCGAACATGCCGATAAGTTCAACAATCAGGAGGGCAAGGCCAGCGGTTACAGCGAGTGGGCCATGGCCGAAAGGGATCGTAAAAAATGTACGCCATATAACGTATATACAAGACATAATCACCGTTGCAGTAACCAGTATTTTCTTGCGTGTGCTTAAACGATTCAAGGAACATACCTCTCTTTATTCATGTTTAAAGAATTAACAGGGTTTTAGCTTAAAGATATGTCCATACTACAATAGCGTTCTGAACGAATTCTGAACATGATATTCAGGACACGATGCCAAAAAAGACGAACCCATGGGCTCGTCTTCTTCGTAGTATCTCATGCAGACAACAGCTTCAGCATGAGACTGATCGGTTTCTTCAGTTTAATTCTAATCCGATATGTTGCGGGTGTAGTATTCAATGATATCTTTACGACGAATAATTCCGAGAAAGACACGATCTATATCCACTACAGGTACAAAGTTTTGGTCTGCCGCAAGTGTCAGCATATCCTCCATCTCTGCTTCGATGTAAACACATTCGTTATAGATGCGATTACTAATCTCATTGACCTGCACTTGATCCATATTATCAAATGTCAATCCGGGCGTATTGCGCATTTTCCATAACAGATCACCTTCGGACAGAGTAGCAACATATTTTCCATCCGGATCAATTACGGGAATGGCGGTGTAGTGGTGCGATTCCAACTGCTCAATAGCATCTTTCATGGAAGCGGTAGACTCGATATAGGCCACTTCGGCTTTTGGGAGTAAAAAATAGCTGATTTCCATCATCGGGCTCCTTTTCAGCCTTTTGCATCGCAAAAAAGCTCTAGTATGTAATTCACTATTCTTATTTAAACATATTATGTGAGCTTAAGGCTATTTTTAATGACAAATTCATCAGATTTGTTACATTGTTTAATCTGCACAGGAAATTTATAGTATAGAGTAGAGGTGATGTGACATGAAATCGAAACGTAAATTATTATATGGACTTTTGCCGATTCTATTTGCAGGTGGCATCGGAATGTATCTTTATATGCAGAATAGCAAACCAGAGGAACCGAAACCCCAGACGACGGTAAATCAGTACATAGAGCATCTGCAAAAGAAAGAGTTCGACCAGATGTATTCGTTGATGTCACCTGCTTCGTTGGCCGAGGCAGGCATGACCAAGGAACAGTTTGTCGAGAAATACAACGCCATTTACTCAGGAATGCAGATTTCTACCATTAAGGCTGAACTGAAGCCAGAAAAGGCTGCTGGCTCTGACACTGGTGCTGACGCTCAAACCTCAGGGACCGCAAGTGGAAGCGAGACGCAGGTTGAATCAAAAACAACGACAGATGATGGCGAGACGCAAGATAAGTCAAAACAGGCTGTAAGTAATCCAGACCTGTACGAGGTCGATTATAACTTGAATCTGGCAACGTTTCTGGGTGAAGTCAGCGAGACACATACGTTAAAGCTGGTTCGACAGGAGCTTGAGGACGGAAGCAAAATCTGGCAGATTAACTGGCAGCCATCCCTGATTCTTAATGATATGGTGAAAGGGAGCAAAGTTCGTGTCAAAACGCTGTTCCCGAATCGAGGCGATATTGTAGATCGTGACGGGTTGCCACTGGCAACCCAAGGCACAATGAACGAGTGGGGCATCGTGCCCGAGAAGCTCGGAGAGAACCCGGATCAGATGATTACTCGCATCGCAGATCATTACAAGGTGTCCGTAGAAGCCATTCAGAAGACACTTGGTCAGACATGGGTAAAACCGGAATTTTTTGTGCCGATCGGTTCCACGGAGGAGTTCGATGTACCGGATTCTCTGCGCGGAGTTGCCCTGCAAAGCAAGGAAATTCGATATTATCCGCTTGGTGAGGCAGCAGCACATCTGATCGGATATGTACGCAAGGCTACCAAGGAAGACTTGGATAAAGATACCGAAGGGTATTACCGTGCGGAAGATTGGATCGGCAAAGCGGGATTGGAGCAGTCCATGGAGAAGCAACTGCGCGGTGAGCGTGGTGGTCTGATTGAGATTACAGATGAAGCCGGCAACACTCGCTCCGAATTGATTCGTAAGGATGCAGTGGATGGCAAGGATGTGCAACTAACCATCAGTTCCGCACAGCAGCAAAGGTTATATCAGACGCTCGCTGGCGGTGGTGACGCCGGGGCAATGGTGCTGATGAATCCGAAGGATGGGAACCTGCTTGCTCTGGCGAGTTCGCCTTCCTACAATCCGAATAAAATGGTTACAGGTCTGACGCAGGCCGAGTGGGATGCTTATTCGGCAAACGAAAAGCTCCCTTTTATCAATCGAGTAACGACACGATATGCTCCAGGATCTACCTTCAAAGCGGTTACTGCAGCGGCAGGTCTCATGGAGAACATCACAACAGCAGACAAAACACATGATATTTCTGGTTTGCAATGGAGGAAGAACGAGAGTTGGGGTGGATACTACGTTAAACGGGTGAAGAGCTTGAGCCCTGTAAATATGGTTGATGCCCTGGTGTACTCGGACAATATTTATTTTGCGATGGAAGCAACGGAGATGGGCAGTGCCAAGTTTATCGAGGGAATTCAGAAGTTCGGGTTCGGGAACAATTTCGGACTGGATGAACTGTATTTGAAGCCAAGCCAGTATGCGAACGAAGCACACAGGGACCTGACTTCCGAGGTGCTGCTGGCCGACACGTCATATGGTCAGGGGGAGATGTTGATGTCACCCATTCATCTGGCTGCTGCCTTTACGCCGTTTGTGAATGAAGGCAAGCTAGTGAACCCTGTATTGATTGTTGGAAAAGAGACCTCCAATCCTGAGGTGATTATCACACCGGATGTAGCAAATACCGTTAAATACGCGCTCAAACAGGTCGTATCTCGCCAAGGCGGGACGGCACATACACTCAGCTCTATTGCTGGCGGTCTTGCAGGCAAAACGGGAACCGCGGAATTGAAAGCGAAGAAAGGCGAGCAAGGCCAGGAGAACGGATTTTTCGTTACGTTTGACACCGAGTCACCGTCGTTCTTGTTGGCAGCCGTGATCGAAGAGGTGAACGGCCGCGGTGGTAGCCACTATGTGGTGGATCGTCTGAAGCCGTTTTTGGAGAAGTTAGAGCTTGAGCAATAATCGTAATCCAGTGGTGCCTTTCGGATCAGATTGAATGAAAAGACCAAACCCAAAAACGCGCTCTTGGCTGGAACCAAACTGGTTCACCAAGGCGCGTTTTTTATTCTATCTATTTAATTTTATTTCATTTCATATAGTTTATATCAGATTATTTATTAACTATCATTTTTTGGCCGTAATCATGAACCGTGCCGAGTTGGTACGGATACCTTTCTCGTCTCGGTTATCCTGCACAAACTGCTCGAAGATGTTCAGATCCGATGCGAACTCTCCAAAATGAGGAACAATAGGCGTATGCGTCAGCAGAAACAAGAGATCTTCCGGTGTAGCATAATGCTCGCATACATTATATTCGCGAACTTCGATGTGCTGGAAACCTGCATGTTTCAGCTCCTGTTTGTACTTATCCAGCAGCGTTCCAGGTTCAATGCCGAAATGTTGTCCGCGTCCAAAAGCTTGCGCTATATTTACTTTATCGTGCTCGCTGACTTGCTGGGTCAGGAATACCCCATCCTCTGTGAGAACGTTGTACACTTCTGCTGCCGAGAATGCGGAATGTCTGCAGGATACGATATTGAAGAAATGATTCGGAAACTGTAAGTGGTCCGCGTCCATTTGCATGAATCGGACATTGGAGCAGTTCACAGCCTTTGCCAGATTTCGCTGCGCGGTCTCGATCATGCCCTGAGCCAAATCGATGCCAACAAGCAGATGAGCGTGTTCTGCAATGGAAAGCACCGCTTCGCCCCCACCTGTGCCAATATCCAGCAACAGATCGGATAGTTGCGTGTGGCGAGTAACTTCCCGGTAGAAGTCCCAGTCTGCGGGTTCAGAAACAACCTTCATCGTGCTAAAATCCCATCCATTTTGCTGACCGACACGTTCATAAAATGTGTTGTAATCCCATTGTTTTGTCATATTAAATTGATCCTCCAATATATGATGTTATGATCAGGACTTGTTGTCATGTACAATCGTTCTTTTACACATCGAACAGGCTCAAATGGACAGACCTACCCCTTGGTAGCTGGTACGCGTTTTGATCCAGCCCGACAATTAATTACTTCGAACGATTGGGAACAACATCCTTTTCACCTCACATGTTGGAATAACCTTATTATACCGAATTGACAGCGCATATGCGAGATGATATTTTTGGGGTGGAATCTATTCTAGGAATCCGAGGTGATCGATGGTGGCTGTTCGCGCAAATCAGATTTTTGTTAACTTGCCAGTCCAGGATTTGAAGAAATCGGTTGATTTCTTTACGAAAGTGGGATTTGAGTTCAATGCCCAGTTTACGGACGATAAGGCTACCTGTATGATTGTTGGAGACAATATCTATGCCATGCTGCTGGTGGAAGAACGCTTCCAATCCTTCATCACGAAAAAAATTGCAAATGCGGCTGATACAGCTGAAGTGATCGTAGCCTTATCTGTTGAATCCCGGGAACAAGTAGATGCGATTGCACAAGCTGCACTTGATGCAGGAGCGAAACCATATAATGAGCCTCAGGATCACGGATTCATGTATGGACGGAGCTTTCAAGACTTGGACAACCATCTGTGGGAGGTTTCCTATATCAATTTGAGTGCTTTTCCCTCCAATCAGACAGAATAGATCATCAGACTGGATAAAATCAATCAACTATATTCGTATCAAACGACTCGTATCGATACGACTCGCGGAATATACGCCAAGGCCTTCCTGGAGACAGGAGGGCTATTTTTATTTTTTTCGTCAGGAGTATATGGTGCATTTTACCTTTTTGCTATATGATAAATGTCGATTCACCCCGAGATTAGGCAACAGAACAAAACAACAGATGACAAATCTGAATTTACATACGTTTAGTTTGGAGGGATCGTGGTGTACTGTCACATATGTGGGACGAAAAATAAATCCGGAGAAGACCACTGTCAGAAGTGTGGAACCCCGTTGAAACAATTCAGCTCCACAGAGGAGCAAATCTGGTCGGAGCCAGCAGGGCTGGAACCACGCAATGCAACTGCAACCGGAACGGGGGTTAAGCGCAAGAACAGTCCATTTCTATGGGTAATCCCACTGCTGCTTGCAGCAATTATGGGTGCGTTGTTAACGTATTATTATAATCAGGAGAATCTGATTAACGCTCAGGTGAAGACACTGCATCTCGAGGCGGAGCAAGCTGCATTGGGCGGGAAATATGAAGAAGCTTTGGATTTGCTGGACAAAGCTCTTGCCCAAAGACCGGATGTAAAAGCGCTTGTTCAAGACAGGCAGATTACAGCGAAAGCAAGCGATCTATGGAAACAGATGGACGAAGCTGCTAACTTACTCAAAACAGGCAAGCTGTCCGAAGCGGATAAAGTCATTCAAACGGCAGCAAAAACATTAAACGAACGGCAAGAGCCGGTGTTTGATAAAACAAGAGCAGCCTTGAATAATCGAAAGGTAACCTTGGCTGTTTTAAAAGTGAAGAAGGAAATTGATCAGTTAACAACTGTGGAGGCACTCGCAGATAAACTCAAAACGATATCCAAGCTCAGCGGTAAGGAAGCCGAAGCTGTGCAGAAGCAGATCACCGAGAAGCTGGCAGGTATTAGTTACAAGCAGGCAGAGCAGCAAGTGAAAAAACGTGATTTTACAGCAGCACTGCAAACCGTGGACAACGGATTATCTTATGCACCAGATGACCAAAAGCTGGCCAAATACCGGGATGAGGTATTGCGTGAGAAGAAGGCGTTTGAGAAAGCAGAGGAAGAACGTATTCGACTTGCAGAGCAGCAGGCAGCAGAGGAGGAGCTTCGCAATCGTACGGGGGCCGTATATGTAACGGATCTGTCTGCCGAGCTTGACGAGTATGGGGACTTGCATATTAGCGGGGCGGTGTTTAATCAGGGAACACGTCCGATCTCATCCGTGGCTCTTATCGTTAGCATAAATGCCTCCAATGGCGATTACATCGGCGAGACAGATGTTTATGTGTACCCGTCTATATTGGATGTAGGTGCAGAGGGATATTTTGAAACCTCCTATTATGGGGTATATGAAGCAGCGAATGTGACAGTTACGAATGCATCATGGTATGTGGAGTAGGGGGACGATAAAATGAGCAAACGGATGTGGGGAACGATCATTTCCAGTATTATTATCCTTGGAGCTGGAGCAGGAGGCGTGTTTTGGATTCAACAGCATACAGCAGATGAAATGACGTTAGCTCCCAAACTGGCTGTTGCTTCCTCTAAACAGGATGATAAGCCCATTGCAAAGGCAACTTCAAACACAACGGAGAAGAAAACGCGTAAACAGATTATTGAAGATAGTCAGAAAAAAGTCGTTACGATTGAAAGTAGCGATGGTCTGGGCTCCGGCTTCTTATATAATAACAAAGGCGATGTCATTACCAATGCGCATGTCGTGGAGGGTTCCAAAGAGGTGACGATTCGCACCTTGGATCATCAGGAATATCAGGGTACGGTGATTGGTTTTGGCGAAGAAACGGATGTGGCTGTTGTCAGAGTCCCGGATCTTGTGAAAATGGAACCTCTGCCCATCGCATCTGCTAAAGCGGAGGTTGGCGATGAGATTCTTGCACTCGGCAGTCCGCTCGGTTTTGAAAATACGGTGACTACCGGTATTATCAGTGGACTTGACCGTAGTTTTGAAATACCGCCTTATATATACACGAACTTGTATCAAATCTCCGCACCGATTACCAACGGGAACAGCGGGGGCCCGCTGATTAATGCCGAGACGGGAGAGGTGCTTGGTATTAATTCAACTGTTGTGAAACAGGAGGGCGGAATCGGGTTCAGCATACCCATCACGAGTGTGTTAAAGCAGGTACAGCAATGGTCGGAACGTTCCCCGGATGCCAAAGCGGTGCAAACGGTCAGGGATTCATCCTCGCAGACCTCGTCGGCCGCATTATCTGAAGCTGAAGGGTTAGTGGCTGGATTTTACGACTACCTGAGTATGAGTGATTATGTGTCTGCTTATGCCCTGCTCGGAAGTGACTGGCAGAGCGGCACGAGTTATGCCAAGTTCCGTGAAGGTTATACGAATACCAGTTACGTAAGTCTGGAAAAAGTTTCGTCTACGAGCACGAGTAAGGAAGAGATGGAAGTAAGCGGTGTGATTGCTGCTGAAGAACGTAAGGACGGAGAATATGTAACGACCCGGTATAATGTGACCTACCAAGTCGGATACGAAAATGGTCAATTGAAAATATTGCATGGGCAAGGTAAGAAGATCAAATAGCATGATCCGTTGAAGGTCAATAGCATATAATAAGGTGTCTGATTTAAACAGATTAAAGCAATAGAAGTAACCTTATGTAATTGATGTTACATCATCAGGGAGGATTCGCAGAATAGCGGGTTCTCCTTTTTATATTGCGGGTTAGGTATATATTTGATAGAATACAGAACGAATGTTCAGTATATAAGAATGGAGTGAAGGTTGTGAGTTTGAATAAAAAGCAGCTCCAGTCCGAGCAGACTAAGAAAAAACTAGCGGATGCATCCAAAGCCCTTTTTGTACAAAAAGGATTTAAAGCAACATCTATAGAGGATATCGTCGCGGCGACAGGAAGCAGCAAGGGGAATATATATTATCATTTTAAAAGTAAAGAAGGGCTTTTTCTCTATCTTATTGATGAATGGGATCGGGAGTGGGAAGCAAGCTGGAAGTCAAAAGTGCATCTGTATCACACTTCCACCGAGAAAATCTATGGCCTGGCGGAACAGCTCATTATGGATGATATCAATCATCCTTTAACGAAAGCAGCCGACGAGTTCTTCACTGGAACGCAAAAAGAGAATGATATTGAAGAACGAATCGCAGTATTGTTTGAGCGGCACATCCAATTCAATAAACAGCTGATTCAAGAAGGAATAGACAGCGGGGAGTTCAATGATCAGAATGTAGAGCATCTTGCGTTGATTTTGGAAAGTACCATTATAGGGCTTAGTCAAATGTCGCGTAAGCTGGAACCCGACGAGGCTCTCGCATTGTACCGCCAAGCAGCCGGTGTATTTCTGCACGGGATTGCCAAGGATAAACAGCATAATTAGACAACGATGGAGGATGGAATCATGGCTTTACTGACACGTAACAGGGGTGCACTGCTGCTGTTGATGTTTAATATTTTTCTCGTATTTATGGGAATAGGTTTGGTTGTGCCGATTATGCCTGCTTATATGAATTTACTTCATATAACGGGCTTCACGATGGGACTTCTGTTCGCGGCGTTCTCATTCACACAGTTCCTGTTCTCTCCAGCTGCAGGAAGATGGTCAGACCAGTGGGGTCGCAAAAAGATTATCGTATTCGGGATGCTGATCTTTGCGGTTTCAGAATTTATGTTTGGTGCGGTAAATGCACCTTACCTACTCTTCGCAGCCCGGATGCTGGGTGGTATTGGCGCGGCGATGATCTTTCCTGCGGTTATGGCCTATACGGCTGATATCACAACGGAAGAAGAGCGTGGTAAAGGCATGGGACTCATAAACGCAGCGATTTCGACAGGTTTTATTATTGGACCAGGAATTGGCGGATATATTGCAGAGTTTGGCATACGAGTTCCCTTTTACGCTGCAGGCGTAGCCGGCTTACTGGCTGCAATTATTACGCTTGTTATTTTGCCCGAATCCGAGCGGAGCACGAGTGAGCAAGCTGCACCTGTAAAAAGTGTGGCAAAAGTAAAAGCACCGGGTATGTTCACTCAACTTGTAAACTCTTATCGAGAACCGTACTTTTTTAGTTTGATTATCGTCTTTGTTATGGCTTTTGGTTTGGCTAACTACGAGAGTGTGTTCTCGCTCTTTGTGTATAAAAAGTTTGGTTTCACCACCACAGATATCGCCTTTATCATAACGTTTGGTTCCATTGCCGGAGCAGTTGTGCAGGTATCCCTGATTGGCTGGCTACTGAACACATTTGGTGAGAAGAAAGTGATCAGTGTATGTCTGCTGTTTGTATCTGTATTTGTGTTATTAACCTTGTTTGTTCACACGTACTGGCTGATCCTTGTTGTCACATTTACCGTCTTCTTGGGTATGGATATTTTGCGCCCGGCGATCAGCACACAGATGTCCAAGTTGGCTGAGGAGCAGCAGGGGTTCATCGCTGGATTGAACTCCGCGTACACCAGTCTGGGCAACATCGCTGGACCCATCGTAGCTGGAGCGTTGTTTGATGTGAATATCAACTACCCTTATGTATCGGCTGCGGCCGTGCTTGGCATTTGTTTCTTATTATCCTTACGTGTGCTAAGAAGTGTTAAATCTGTACAAGAGCCTAAGGTTCAAGTGTAATTTTGCTACATTTAAACGTGAACACTTCAATTTTGGTATAATAAGAATTGCTGGAAGTGAATCACCTAGGCTAGGTTACAATGGATTGTTACCAAAGAAGATCATTTTAGGCATAGACAGGATTATTGGAGTGATAAGATGAGCAAAGCAAAAGGCAAGGGTGGCACAGGTCGTGGAACGGGTAAAAAGGGATGGAATCGCTGGCAAGCCGCTGCTAACCGGGCGAAAAGTACCCCGAAGCCTTATAAAAGTAAAGGCACCAAGAATAAAGAAAATTCCGAATCAGCAACAGACAAGTCCTAGTAAAGGGGCAATGATAGAGGCAACATTGATCCAGAAAATCATTTGTTAAAGATCAGCAGTTTTTCAGATGCGGTAAGCGTATCTGAAAAACTGCTGCTTTTTTTAATGCAGAGATGGGGAACGGACATTTAATAAGGTTCCTTCTATATATAGGTGTTAATATTAAACTGGAATGCTTCATGTCGTTTTTAAGTTTATATAATAGACGACAGGTATCATAAGATAATGTGACTTAAACACAAAGTGTCCCTAAATTGGAGTGCGGTAAACTGAGAGTATAGCCCACAATATGGAATATTACATTTAATAAATAATGCTTTACAAGTAGAAGTGAACCATGGTATATTCTTATTCCGGCCAAGAAAACACTGCTTACACGGTGCGGCAAGCGAATGAAATAAGCTTCGAAAGAAACTTAAAAAAAGAGCTTGCAAAGTTGGTTCGGACATGATATTATATAAGAGTTGCTGAAACGAACTACTTTCGGTAACGGAAACAAGTTTGATCTTTGAAAACTGAACAACGAGTGAGTAAAACATTCTGCTTGCAGAATGAACGTGAAGGTTTTGGTACATGCCATCCGGCTGTATGAAAACTGGAACACAAATGAGATTTTTAATCTCGTCAGATTCAAAATGAGCTTATCGCTCTTTTCAATACCCCGATGAGTTGCACAGCGTTTAACGACGCTGCGAAATTCATCTTTATTGGAGAGTTTGATCCTGGCTCAGGACGAACGCTGGCGGCATGCCTAATACATGCAAGTCGAGCGGAGTTGATGGAAAGCTTGCTTTCCTGATACTTAGCGGCGGACGGGTGAGTAACACGTAGGCAACCTGCCCTCAAGCTTGGGACAACTACCGGAAACGGTAGCTAATACCGAATACTTGTTTTCTTCGCCTGAAGGGAACTGGAAAGACGGAGCAATCTGTCACTTGGGGATGGGCCTGCGGCGCATTAGCTAGTTGGTGAGGTAACGGCTCACCAAGGCGACGATGCGTAGCCGACCTGAGAGGGTGATCGGCCACACTGGGACTGAGACACGGCCCAGACTCCTACGGGAGGCAGCAGTAGGGAATCTTCCGCAATGGGCGAAAGCCTGACGGAGCAATGCCGCGTGAGTGATGAAGGTTTTCGGATCGTAAAGCTCTGTTGCCAGGGAAGAACGCTTGAGAGAGTAACTGCTCTCAAGGTGACGGTACCTGAGAAGAAAGCCCCGGCTAACTACGTGCCAGCAGCCGCGGTAATACGTAGGGGGCAAGCGTTGTCCGGAATTATTGGGCGTAAAGCGCGCGCAGGCGGTCATGTAAGTCTGGTGTTTAATCCCGGGGCTCAACCCCGGATCGCACTGGAAACTGCGTGACTTGAGTGCAGAAGAGGAGAGTGGAATTCCACGTGTAGCGGTGAAATGCGTAGAGATGTGGAGGAACACCAGTGGCGAAGGCGACTCTCTGGGCTGTAACTGACGCTGAGGCGCGAAAGCGTGGGGAGCAAACAGGATTAGATACCCTGGTAGTCCACGCCGTAAACGATGAGTGCTAGGTGTTAGGGGTTTCGATACCCTTGGTGCCGAAGTTAACACATTAAGCACTCCGCCTGGGGAGTACGGTCGCAAGACTGAAACTCAAAGGAATTGACGGGGACCCGCACAAGCAGTGGAGTATGTGGTTTAATTCGAAGCAACGCGAAGAACCTTACCAGGTCTTGACATCCAACTAACGAAGCAGAGATGCATCAGGTGCCCTTCGGGGAAAGTTGAGACAGGTGGTGCATGGTTGTCGTCAGCTCGTGTCGTGAGATGTTGGGTTAAGTCCCGCAACGAGCGCAACCCTTATATTTAGTTGCCAGCACTTCGGGTGGGCACTCTAGATAGACTGCCGGTGACAAACCGGAGGAAGGTGGGGATGACGTCAAATCATCATGCCCCTTATGACCTGGGCTACACACGTACTACAATGGCCGGTACAACGGGCTGCGAAATCGCGAGATGGAGCTAATCCCACCAAAGCCGGTCTCAGTTCGGATTGCAGGCTGCAACTCGCCTGCATGAAGTCGGAATTGCTAGTAATCGCGGATCAGCATGCCGCGGTGAATACGTTCCCGGGTCTTGTACACACCGCCCGTCACACCACGAGAGTTTATAACACCCGAAGTCGGTGGGGTAACCGCAAGGAGCCAGCCGCCGAAGGTGGGATAGATGATTGGGGTGAAGTCGTAACAAGGTAGCCGTATCGGAAGGTGCGGCTGGATCACCTCCTTTCTATGGAGAATCGTCTTCTGCAACGAAGACATTCAAAACTAAAATCTAGCCAGGTCGGCTAGTTACTCACTCGTTGCTCAGTTTTGAGAGCTCAAACTCTCAAAACTTCTCGTTTATTCGACCGACACATCCGTGAACGGCCCGAACCAAACGATTTGTTCTTTGAAAACTAGATATCGAAACGAAACAAACGCGAATTAGAACATTCCTTTTTAGCTGAACTTGTGTTCAACAAGTTTCAATAAAAACGGTAGATTGCACGTACGATGGTATCGGATGGGAGCGACTTTTGGCTTTGCGAAGCAAAACAAGGGAAGCGAGCAGCCGAAACCGGAGAACGAGGTTAAGCTACTAAGAGCACACGGAGGATGCCTAGGCGCTAGGAGCCGATGAAGGACGTGGCGAACAACGAAACTGCCTCGGGGAGCTGTAAGCAAGCTTTGATCCGGGGATGTCCGAATGGGGAAACCCAGCTGGGGTAATTTCCAGTTACACCTAACTGAATACATAGGTTAGTGTGAGGCATACCAGGGGAACTGAAACATCTAAGTACCCTGAGGAAGAGAAAACAATAGTGATTCCGTCAGTAGCGGCGAGCGAACGCGGAGAAGCCCAAACCAAGGGGCTTGCTCTTTGGGGTTGTGGGACGTCTCACATGGAGTTACAAAGGAACCGGTTAAGCGAAGAGGTCTGGAAAGGCCCGCCAAAGAAGGTAAAAGCCCTGTAATTGAAAGTCTGTTCCCTCCGAGACGGATCCCGAGTAGTGCGGGGCACGTGAAACCCCGTATGAATCCGGCAGGACCATCTGCCAAGGCTAAATACTTCCTAGCGACCGATAGTGAAGCAGTACCGTGAGGGAAAGGTGAAAAGCACCCCGGAAGGGGAGTGAAATAGAACCTGAAACCGTGTGCTTACAAAAAGTCAGAGCCCGTTTTAGGGGTGATGGCGTGCCTTTTGTAGAATGAACCGGCGAGTTACGTTCCCGTGCAAGGTTAAGGTGAAGAGCCGGAGCCGCAGCGAAAGCGAGTCTGAATAGGGCGAATGAGTACGTGGACGTAGACCCGAAACCGGGTGATCTACCCCTGTCCAGGGTGAAGGTGCGGTAACACGCACTGGAGGCCCGAACCCACGCATGTTGAAAAATGCGGGGATGAGGTGGGGGTAGCGGAGAAATTCCAATCGAACTCGGAGATAGCTGGTTCTCCCCGAAATAGCTTTAGGGCTAGCCTCGGAAAACAGAGTCGTGGAGGTAGAGCACTGATTGGGTGCGGGGCCCGCAAGGGTTACCAAGCTCAGTCAAACTCCGAATGCCATAGACTTACTTCCGGGAGTCAGACAGTGAGTGCTAAGATCCATTGTCAAAAGGGAAACAGCCCAGACCATCAGCTAAGGTCCCCAAGTGTGTGTTAAGTGGGAAAGGATGTGGAGTTGCACAGACAACCAGGATGTTGGCTTAGAAGCAGCCACCATTGAAAGAGTGCGTAATAGCTCACTGGTCGAGTGACTCTGCGCCGAAAATGTAACGGGGCTAAACACACCACCGAAGCTATGGCTTGATGCTTGCATCAGGGGTAGGGGAGCGTTGTATAAGGGTTGAAGGTGTACCGTAAGGAGCGCTGGACATTATACAAGTGAGAATGCCGGTATGAGTAACGAAAAGATCAGTGAGAATCTGATCCGCCGAAAGCCTAAGGGTTCCTGAGGAAGGCTCGTCCGCTCAGGGTAAGTCGGGACCTAAGGCGAGGCCGAAAGGCGTAGTCGAAGGACAACAGGTCGAAATTCCTGTACCACCGTAAATCGTTACGAGCGATGGGGGGACGCAGTAGGGTAGTGACGCAGGCTGATGGATGCCTGTCCAAGCAGTGAGGCTGATGTGTAGGCAAATCCGCACATCGTAAGGCTGAGCTGTGATGGGGAGTGAAAATTACAGTAGCGAAGGTCATGATCTCACACTGCCAAGAAAAGCCTCTAGCCAGATGAAGGTGCCCGTACCGCAAACCGACACAGGTAGGCGAGAAGAGAATTCTAAGGCGCGCGGAAGAACTCTCGTTAAGGAACTCGGCAAAATGACCCCGTAACTTCGGGAGAAGGGGTGCCCCGGTAGTGTGAATAGCACGAGGGGGCCGCAGTGAAAAGGCCCAAGCGACTGTTTAGCAAAAACACAGGTCTGTGCGAAGCCGTAAGGCGAAGTATACGGGCTGACGCCTGCCCGGTGCTGGAAGGTTAAGGGGAGTGGTTAGGAGCAATCCGAAGCTGTGAACCGAAGCCCCAGTAAACGGCGGCCGTAACTATAACGGTCCTAAGGTAGCGAAATTCCTTGTCAGGTAAATTCTGACCCGCACGAATGGCGTAACGACTTGGGCGCTGTCTCAACGAGAGATCCGGTGAAATTTTAATACCTGTGAAGATGCAGGTTACCCGCGACAAGACGGAAAGACCCCATGGAGCTTTACTGCAGCTTGATATTGAATTTGGGTACGATCTGTACAGGATAGGTGGGAGCCTTTGAAGCGTGAGCGCCAGCTTGCGTGGAGGCACCGTTGGGATACCACCCTGATCGTATCTAGGTTCTAACCTGGTGCCCTTAGCGGGTACGGGGACAGTGTCAGGTGGGCAGTTTGACTGGGGCGGTCGCCTCCTAAAGAGTAACGGAGGCGCCCAAAGGTTCCCTCAGAATGGTTGGAAATCATTCGAAGAGTGCAAAGGCATAAGGGAGCTTGACTGCGAGACCTACAAGTCGAGCAGGGACGAAAGTCGGGCTTAGTGATCCGGTGGTACCGCATGGAAGGGCCATCGCTCAACGGATAAAAGCTACCCTGGGGATAACAGGCTTATCTCCCCCAAGAGTCCACATCGACGGGGAGGTTTGGCACCTCGATGTCGGCTCATCGCATCCTGGGGCTGAAGTAGGTCCCAAGGGTTGGGCTGTTCGCCCATTAAAGCGGTACGCGAGCTGGGTTCAGAACGTCGTGAGACAGTTCGGTCCCTATCTGTCGTGGGCGTAGGAAATTTGAGAGGAGCTGTCCTTAGTACGAGAGGACCGGGATGGACGTACCGCTGGTGTACCAGTTGTTCCGCCAGGAGCACCGCTGGGTAGCTATGTACGGACGGGATAAGCGCTGAAAGCATCTAAGCGTGAAGCCCCCCTCAAGATGAGATTTCCCAGTATGTAAGACCCCTTGAAGACGACGAGGTAGATAGGCTGGGGGTGGAAGTGCAGCAATGCATGGAGCTGACCAGTACTAATCGGTCGAGGGCTTATCCAATAGCAAGTTTTAGTCGCGTACGTTTCGTTTCGAATCTAGTTTTCAGAGAACAACACTCTGAATGAAGTGAAAATGGGTACATCACCGAGTGTGTGTATGATTTTCAGTTCTGAATGATGGAAGAAGCATTGCTTCGACCAATCGCGTTTGGTGGCGATGGCGGAGGGGTTCCACACGTACCCATCCCGAACACGACCGTTAAGCCCTCTAGCGCCGATGGTACTTGGACCGCAGGGTCCTGGGAGAGTAGGACGCCGCCAAGCAAATCAAAGACACACTTGATGAAAATCAGGTGTGTCTTTTTATTTAGTTGCATAAGTATAAGCCAGTATAGACTAAATAAAAAATGGTTCGAGTTATGATACGAAGCAAGTATGGCTAATCATGTCGATTTGACTTGTTTTATACATAAAATACTGCCTTTCCAATGCGCTAAGCTGTGATACAATAGGTGGGGTCTATATTGAAACGGAACACGCATAATTACGAGGAGGAACAGTAACACCATGAAATCAGCCCCGTTTATAGCTGTTGAAGGTCCAATCGGAGCGGGGAAAACAACGTTAGCTACGATGCTTTCCCACGAATTAAACCTTCCGCTGGTTAAAGAAATTGTTGAGGAGAACCCGTTTTTAGCCTCCTTTTATCAGGATATTGACGAGTGGAGTTTCCAACTCGAAATGTTTTTTCTATGCAACCGGTTTAAGCAACTAGAAGACACTGGTGTACACTTTATTCAGCAGAACAGCCCGGTCGTTTCAGATTATCATATCTATAAAAATATGATTTTCGCTGAGCGTACCTTAAAAGGAACAAAGCGGGATAAATACCGCCAAATCTATCATTTGTTAACGGATGACCTGCCCAAACCGAATCTGGTGCTTTACATTGAAGCTGAGCTGGATACCTTGATGTACCGGATCAACAAGCGTGGGCGTTCCTTTGAGCAAGATATGGACCCTGCTTATATGGAACAGTTGATTGCCGACTATAAAACAGGTATGGATTATTTGGCCAATGGCACGAATCCGCCGGTCATTCTCAAAATCGATGCGGAGCAACTTGACTTCGTGGAACATCCCGAGCATTTCAGGCAGATTGTTAATCAAGTAAAGGAGCTTATGATATGAATAACTATGGCATTCCTTCGAATGCATTAATTACAGTAGCAGGAACGGTAGGAGTGGGAAAATCCACACTAACGGCAGCACTCGCAGATCGTTTGAATTTCAAAACGTCTCTTGAGCAGGTTGATCATAATCCGTATTTGGAAAAGTTTTATCATGACTTTGAGCGTTGGAGTTTTCATCTGCAAATCTATTTCCTCGCTGAGCGTTTTAAAGAGCAAAAAAAGATTTTTGAAATGGGCGGGGGTTTTGTACAGGACCGCTCGATCTATGAGGATACGGGTATCTTTGCACAGATGCATGCGGATCAGGGGACGATGTCTGCTACCGATTTTGAGACCTATAGCAGCTTGTTTGAAGCGATGGTTATGACGCCTTATTTTCCACACCCTGATGTTCTGATCTATCTCGAAGGCAGTCTGCCATCGATTCTGAACCGAATTACGGAACGTGGACGTGAGATGGAGATCCAGACAGACCGCTCGTATTGGGAACACATGCATGAGCGTTATTCCGTATGGATCAATCAGTTTACAGCATGTCCTGTACTGCGTTTGAATATAGACGAATATGATGTACATGATCCTGCTTCGGTCGATGCCATTCTTAAACAGATTGCAGCTGTTATACAGCCTTCCAAAGAAGCTCAGGTATAATCATTATATGGATTCTCTATAAGGCTAGGCTAGGTGAAATAGACATCTCTTTTACAGCGATTGAGGCTGTGGAAGGGGTGTTTTTTACATAGAGTGATTCAAAATAAAGGAATTAGATCGATGGAGCTATATAGTAATGACGGATTTAGATGAGAAGCTATCTCTAAATATGTATGAATATATGTAACAAATCACAGAAATATGTTGAAATTTGAAGCTTTTTGTGGTTTTATAGGAAAGGTGAAATCTGGAAATATAGTATAAGCATGACTCAGGAGGGAAAGACATCGTGGAAGAGAAGCAAGGAATTAAGATTGGGATGCCGATTATCGGTGGATTGATTGCTGCCATACTGGGAGGTGTGGTATGGGCTGCGGTTGCAGCTATGACGGAGTATGAGGTTGGACTTATTGCGATACTGGTTGGTGTACTATGCGGGTACGCTGTCGTGTTGTTCTCGAACAAACAAATTGCAACGGTGCACAAAATTATCGCTGTTGTTTTCGCACTGGTGGGCATTTTGCTTGGCAAGTATTTGACGGTGGTTTACTTTACATCGGAATTGTTTACAGACGTGAGCGTACTGACTTTGGTGTTTGATGGGGAAATGATAAGTGCATTTACGGAAACGATTAAGGAATATTTCAGTGAGCCTACAGACTGGTTGTTCATTGTTTTGGCGATCGTATCTGCTTGGCAAATTCCAGGCCGGATGGCGAAAACAAGCATGGCATCCGAAGCATCTACCTCGGATCAAGCACCAAGAGCGTAAGAACAGCTAAACGGATGCAGATTACATGCTTAGTAAGTGAGCAGTAATAACAAAGCAAAGTAGAGTAGAGCCAGGATAAATAGAAAAGAGCATAAGGGCTAGAGTAAAAATCAGAGTAAAGAGTAAAGTAAAGATTAAAAAAGATCAAAGTACGGATTTCTCGGAGTGGACATCGGCATTAGGATGATCACATTGCGGCTGAGGATAAGCGAAGATCTAATAAAGGACGTAACGCCTCAGGCGTTACGTCCTTTTGCTAGTGGAAGGAAAATAACTCAGATCAGCAAGTACAGATGTTACCTTATTTTCTGGTGTCGGCAAATACAGCCATGGCATGACACATGAATTGTGCCAGCCCCTCGCCAAACTGATCAATATTCTGCGTGAAACGTTCATCATCCACATACATCTGACCAAGTCCTTTGAAGGCTTCTGGGGAATAGTTCCCGATCTCATTCAGGTAAATGTACCATTGTTTAATCTCGGCCTGTGCTACGGCAGATTCGGGTGTAGTGTGGCGAATGGTAGCTAACCGTCTAAAGATATCATTCATCTGATTAGATCGTTCTTTTTGTTTGTCAGCCGGCTGGTCATTTAATTTCTGGTTTGCCTCATTGACGGCGTTGTCACCCCAGCGCTCACGGGCTTCCTGTTCGTACGGATTTTGACTAAAATCAAAACCCTGAAATTGTTCTTTAGGGGTAATTTCAATCTCTCCTCTTAGATGTAGTACGGTTTTATCGATGGTGGTAATCATTTGATCCAGACGCTGGCGTTTTTCCAGCAAAATGAGTTTGTGCATATGCAATGCTTCCTCCGCATCAAAGGCGGGGTCATCTAAAATGTTTTTGATTTCTTTCAGCGAGAAGCCGAGTTCTTTGAAAAATAAAATCTGCTGAAGTCGTTCCAGATTGGCATCCGAATACATTCGATATCCGGCATCAGTGACCTGATCTGGAACAAGTAGCCCGATCTCGTCATAGTGATGCAGTGTGCGCACACTGATTGAAGCAAGTTCGGAGACTTCTTTTACTTTCATGGCCATGGGTGAAACCTCCTTACACCATGAATTGTACAATGTCACGTTACGTGAGAGTCAATACGTTAATGATGTGAAAAAGGAGCATCATAGGAATTCAAAGCAAAGCTTGTGAAAAACAAGGTTTTTCTTCGTTAACAAGCTTAAGTACCTTTAATGCTTTATGCAAAACCTCTGCTTATTTCTGTAAGCTTAATAAAGATAGCAAGTGAGTATTCGAGCTATCCAAAATACAGAATAAAGGGGCTTTCATTGTGATTTCAAACGAGATGTATTCCATTAAAGACGATACATATGCCCAAAAACAAAGTCTTCCATGGGCGGCTCTACTGGCGTTAGCTATGGCAGGATTTATCTGCATACTTACTGAAAGCCTGCCTGCTGGGCTACTCCCTCAGATTGCCATGGGTCTTGGCATAACGCAGGCAAAAGCCGGACAACTTGTTACGTTGTATGCTGCAGGCTCTCTGGCAGCGGCAATTCCACTGACTGTGGCAACTCGCGGGTGGAGACGTAGACCTCTTTTGCTGCTATGTATTATAGGTTTTCTCCTATTTAACACGGTGAATGCCTTATCTTCGGTATATGTTATAACGTTGATTGCACGTTTTTGTGCAGGAGTAGCAGCGGGGGTGCTATGGGGAATGACCGCTGGATATGCACGTCGGATGGTGCCAGAGTCATTAAAAGGAAAAGCTATAGCCGTTGCTATGGCAGGTACACCTTTGGCATTAGCGCTTGGTGTTCCGATCGGTACTTTTTTTGGAACGTATGTAAGCTGGCGTTTAATCTTTGGAACGATATCTATATTGACGCTCGCGCTTATTGTATGGGTGTTCTGGAAAGTTCCAGATTATGAAGGTGAGGTCAAGCAGAATCAACTCTCACTGCATAAAATCCTGTTTCTTCCTGGAATACGGCCTATTTTATTTGTGGTGCTTGCCTGGGTGTTAGCTCATAATATTTTGTATACTTACATTTCTCCTTTTCTGGAAAATACAGCACTGGCCCATAGAGTTGATCTGATTTTACTCCTATTTGGCGTAACTTCAGTGATGGGTATTTGGATTATTGGACTGCTGATTGATCGCTACTTAAGGATACTGGTGCTATTAAGTGTTGCGATATTTGCTTTTGCCTCAGCGGCGATGGCAATCTGGAGCAATCAGCCGGCTGTTATCATTATAGGAGTGATTGCATGGGGATTGACCTTTGGCGGAGCGGCAACGTTACTCCAAACAGCTATTGCACATGCAGGAGGCCGCAGTGCCGATATCGCCCAATCGATGTTGGTAACGGCATGGAATCTAGGGATCGGTGCGGGAGGTATGGTTGGTGCTATCCTGCTTCATTGGAGCGGAGCTAGATTCCTGCCGGGTTCCTTGGTGATATTGTTGTTTATCGCTCTTCTCATCACGTTGTGCTCTAAAAAACACGGATTTCCTAGTTCACCTTGAAATGGTGATATCTAAAATAGAAAAGATGAATGGTTAGGATTCCTTTGAGATCAGGAACTGGGGTTCATCAATTAGGTTTTTGGATGCAATAGGCGAGGACATTGCGATAAGTGTAGTATAGGTTCCGTATTTGTCACATTGATTTCCGAATGCCTCTAAGTCCGCAATAGAATCTGTCATGACTTTCAATAAATAATTGTGTTCTCCACTGACGCGATAACATTCTACAACTTCGGGCGACATACGGCAGAAATCAAGGAAAGCAGTGCATTCTCTAGTCTGAAATAGTAGATAGGATGTACTCTGTTTTCCTAATTTTTGCGGATTAATGATGGTGCGGTACCCTTCAATAACACCACTTTCCTCCAGTCGTTTTACACGTTCCGTGACGGCTGGCTGTGAAAGTCCCACCAATTTTCCTAATTCGGTCATGGACAATCTGGCTTGATTTTCCATATGAAACAGGATGTTTCTATCGATCTGATCCATAAACTCACTTCCTTTTATTCTATAGGTGATTTTTGGGAGATGCTTTTATATTCATAGTAATTAAAAGATAATCATTTGTAAATGTGAAGCTTTATAACAAAAATGATTTATATATTAAATAAGCTTGGGATGAAATGGATGCGTGATGCAAGGTGGGAAGAAGGTGAGAAAGGTGAAAGGTTTTTATAGGATGCAGAAGGATGTAACAGGTGCAACAGGATGCACAGGTTGTGGAAAGATAAGGAAGATAAAAGATGTAAAAATTGCGGAAGGATAAGGTTGAAAAAGGATGTAGGAGGATGTATAGGTTGCAGAAGGAGGTAAAGGAGAAAAAAGGAGACAAAGGATGTGAAGGAGACAAAGGAGACAAAGGATGCGAAGAATAAAATAAGAATGCAAAGGATGCAGAGCGAGTGGCTGCATCCTTTGCATTATCGGGCGGGGAGCATGGCTATGCCTGCTCCCTGCGGGTGATCGCAGCGAGCTGTGCAGTCGCTGCGTGCACATCGGCCGCGCCCGCGATGGCGGAGATGACGGCTATGCCGTCGGCTCCAGCCGCCATCACGGCGGCCGCGGTATCGGGCGTAATGCCGCCGATACCGACCACCGGAACTGCGATGCCTGCGGCGCGCAGTTCCGCAACCCCGGCGGGGCCCAGCACAGCGTGGGCATCCGCTTTGGAGCGCGTCGGGTACATCGGCCCGACGCCAAGATAGTCTGCGCCCGCCTGCACGGCATGGCGGGCTTCAAGGGCGGAGTGGGCGGATACGCCAAGCATCCGCCCTTCGCCGATGCGGGCGCGTACCAGCGCCGCGTCCGCATCGTCCTGGCCGACGTGCACACCGTCGGCCTCTACGGCCACAGCCAGCTCCACATCATCGTTCACGATGAACGGTATCCCGTGCTGGCTGCACACCTCGCGAAGCCGCAGCGCAAGCGTCATGCGGGCTTCGCCTGTCAGGGCACCAGTTCCCTTCTCGCGGAACTGGAACAGCGTGATGCCGCCAGTAATCGCCTGGCGGAGCACCTCCACCGGGTCACGCGTCGTATTGACGCTGCCCATTACCAAATACAACGGCAGCGCGCGGCGCACCGCTTCCGTATCCCATCTACGCATCAGCGTTCACCTCGCTGTCTGCGCTGGTACGCAAAGTGATTCGTTGGCCCGTGCCCGGTCCCGAATCCCAGCTCATCTTCAATGGCTGCCTGAATGAATGCTCGAGCGGTCGTAACGGCAGCCAGAATAGGGGAACCCTTCGCCAGTTCCGCGGTAATGGCAGCAGAGAATGTGCAGCCGGTTCCGTGGGTATGACGTGTCATGACACGAAGGTTCTCCAAATAATGAAAGGAATGCCCGTCATACAAGACATCAATAACCATACCGCTGCCGGTATCATGTCCTCCTTTGATCAAGGCATACGTTGAACCCATCCGCACCAATTGCTTGGCGGCTTCCTCACGCTCGCTCAGGTTCCGAATCGATTTCCCGATAAGTAGTTCGGCTTCCGGGATGTTAGGTGTAATAAGCAAGGCATGGGGGAGCAGATCATGAATGAGTGCTTGCACAGCCTCCTGTTGCAGCAGAGGCGCACCTCCTTTGGCAACCATCACCGGATCGATGACCAGATTAGACCAGCCGAATTGCTGCCATTTTGCCGCAACAAGACGAATAATCTCTGCACTATACAGCATACCTGTCTTGATGGCACGCGGCTGAAAGTCGGTTCCCGTTGAATCAAGTTGCTGTGCAATGCCATCATAATCAATTGGAAACACGCCTTGAACCCCTGTTGTGTTCTGCGCGGCGATTGCAGTAATGACCGTCATGCCGTATACACCAAGTTCCTGAAAGGTTTTGAGGTCCGCCTGAATTCCTGCACCGCCACCATTATCAGACCCGGCAATCGTTAACGCTTGAGCAATATTCATTACACACCTCCACGAATCTGACGGATTTGTGCATGCTCGGAGAACAGTGAAGGTGTGACCTGCGCCAGTTGATTTAACAATTCAATCTGAAAGCTGCCCGGCCCCTGATGAGCCGTTCGCACTGCAGCCTGTTCAGCGGCTATACCATAGGTTGAGACAGCCTCCACCACACTGTTCAGCAAGTCGCGCCTCGGCTTGGCAATCGCAGCAAAAGCACCAATAACTGAGCTGAGCAGACAGCCTGCCCCGGTAACTTGGGTGAGCAATGCATGTCCGTTGCTTGTGAGGAAAGTATGATATCCGTCAGTAATAATGTCGTACTGGCCTGTAATGACAACAATACAGTCAAGCTGTTGCGCTGCCCGCTCGGCAATGTCTATTCGGTCTCCCTCGCCAGCCCCGGCATCCACACCTTTGATATTCCATGGTACACCAATGACATGAGCGACTTCGGCGACATTGCCTCGCAATACCGTAAGGCGAAGCTCACGAACCAGCATCTGTACTGTATCCGTGCGATATGTTGTGGCTCCTGCACCGACAGGATCAAGTACAACAGGTACATGATGTGCATTAGCTGATTGTCCGGCTAGACGTATCGCTTGAATGACCCTTTCATCCAATGTGCCGATGTTCAGAACCACCGCGCCAGCCATTCGAGCGACGTCAGCGACTTCTTCCTGAGCATAGGCCATAAACGGAGAGGCTCCGAGGGCAAGCAGACCATTTGCCGTAAAAGGGGCAACCACAAGATTGGTAATATTATGAACCAAAGGATTGAGTGATCGTACACGTTCCAGATAAGACATCGCCATTTCCTCCTTGATTTCGAATGATCTTGATGGTGATGAGAGTGAATCACACTCAGATATCGACAAGAAGAGCATTTTGCATCATGCTCCCAATAACTGCTTTCTTCTCACGGGATGACAGAGATTTTATATTCGGAACATTTGAATCCATACTCGGGAAAGGAATTTTCCTTGTTTCGAAATTTTTATTTTGAACGGCTAGTTTCTCGGTCATCAAGCAACCAGCACACTAGTAACCACATCGCCAAAATTCAAAAAAGCCCCGCCCATTTCCGGAGAAATGAGCGGAGCTATACGTTTGAACTGAAGTTGACCCCATTAAGGATAGAGATCATCCACTGCCAATAAAAGCTGCTCCACTTCCCTCCGCTGGTATAATCCAGATCAGGTTCAAAGGGTCCGAATCGTCGTATTCGTCTCAGCCGCAAGGCTCCCCCAGTGTAAATGTACAAGATATGCAGTTATGTCCTCAGCATATATCCAACTTGGCTTAATGTAAATAGGGAGGGTATGTGTGTTTTGAAATTATGATGAAAATATACTGGACTTTTGTTGGGATCCTCTGATTACGATTTACCTAGGCTCGTTAACCCGATATAATGGGGATTGGCTCATATGGCCGTACTACGAATGAGGGCAGGACTGTTGTTCCTCCCGGCAGAATGGGGACCCTGAGTTGAAAACGTTCAAGAAAGTATATATTGAAATTACAAGCATCTGTAATTTGGCATGCAGTTTTTGTCCGCAAACGAAGCGAGCCAAAGGATTTATCGACCCTGAAGTCTTTAATAATATATTGGATCAGATCAAACCACACACGAAACATATCTACCTGCACGTCAAAGGGGAACCGCTCCTTCATCCCAAAATTGACTTGCTGCTGGATATGGCTCATGCCAAGGGATTTAAAGTTAACATTACGACCAACGGTACACTGCTGCCGAAGACACAGCATAAATTATTGGGTAAACCTGCACTGAGACAGATGAATTTCTCACTGCACAGCTTTGATGGTCATGAAGGTTCTACGGATCGTGACGGATACTTACGTAACATTTTGTCTTTTGTGCGTGAAGCGGTGAAACATAATGTCATTGTGTCGTTCCGATTATGGAATCTGACACAGGATAACTTCACCAATGCTCAGATGAATCGAAATCGGGAGACGCTTGAGGTGCTCGAACGGGAATTTAATCTGGACTTCCGGATTGAAGAAAAGGTTCTTCCAGGTAGCGGCGTAAAAATTGCACCTAACGTATACCTGAATCAGGATCATGAATTCCAGTGGCCAAGTCTCGATGCCCCTGAAGATGATGGTAAAGGTTTTTGCCATGCACTTCGTAGTCAGGCAGCTGTGCTTGTTGATGGAACCGTGGTTCCATGTTGTCTGGATGGAGAAGGGGTCATCAACCTTGGGAACATCCATGAGAAGTCTTTTTCCGACATTGTGGACGGAGAGCGTGCAAACAATCTGGTGTACGGTTTTTCCAAACGGGAAGCCGTAGAAGAACTTTGCCGCAAGTGCGGATACCGTCAGCGGTTCGGAGCAGGAGCTTGAGAAGGTGTGGCACATCGTAGGATAATTTCTAGCGAAGTCAGGCTTGTCTGAGAAGTATAGATAAAACGTTTTAAGGTCCTATTGCCTGGCATCAGACGATAGGGCTTTTTTTAATGGAATTTAAAGGTAAAAACAGCATATTACGAGTTAATATCGGTGCATATCAAAAATACGATATTCAAATAACAAGGCATTACCATCTGAATTTATGCTGAAAAATGTAAATCTGATCTCAAGATTATTCCTGTAATCTCCCTTTTTTTGTAGGATGAAGACAGGTTCCGAGCGGTGTTCTCTTCTGCGGTTCTGTGAGACAAGCCAGCGTGCTTGGAGACGAATTTACTCATATTAAGGGAGGATGTTGATGATGAAAAAAATGTTAACGCTGTTGTTGTCCGCCGGTCTGGTCGCTTCCATATTTGGTGTACTACCCGCAGCGGCTGCGCCGACAGTTGTAAACTCAACGATTGTTGTACCTAAGGGTACGACGTACGATGGACAGGGGAAAACCTTTGTTGCCAATCCGTCTACTTTGGGTGACGGTTCTCAAGCAGAGAATCAGAAGCCGGTCTTCCGGCTGGAAGCAGGCGCTACACTGAAAAATGTCATCATTGGTGCGCCAGCGGCAGACGGTGTACATTGTTATGGTAACTGTAATATCTCCAATGTGGTATGGCAGGATGTGGGCGAGGACGCGTTGACGCTAAAATCGTCAGGAACGGTGAATATTACAGGCGGTGCGGCATACAAAGCGTACGATAAAGTGTTCCAGATCAATGCGGCAGGCACAATTAACATTAAGAACTTCCGTGCCGATGATATCGGCAAGCTGGTGCGGCAAAATGGAGGCACAACATTCACTGTCAACATGACTCTTGATAATTCCAACATCTCGAACGTAAAAGATGCCATTATGCGCACCGACAGCAGTAGCTCCCAAGGCCGAATTACAAATACCCGTTATTCCAAAGTGCCAACGCTGTTCAAAGGATTTGCTTCGGGTAAAACGAGCCAGTCCGGTAATACGCAGTATTAAACTGCACTGAGCGAAATGCTCCAAACCATGTGGCTTATATCATTAAGCCATATGCACCATACAGGGTGAAGCGGAGGAAATGCTGCTTCACCCTGTTTTTTATGCTCATAGCCATACCACGACATGTAGCCAATTGGATTTGCATATGGGCAACAGGAAGCATCTTGTGATAACATGTGCACTAAATAACTGTACCAATCGCATGATTAAGAGGGGATACATATGTCAATTCGCATCAAAATGCTACTTTCGTTTACAGGCATGCTTGTTATCAGTCTCCTGTTTATTTTGCTTACAGCAAGTCTCTATACGATTGCGGCAACAGGAGATTTGCAAAGTTTCCGAGATATATACAAAGTCCATTATCAGATCAATCCTCTCACGGAGCAGGGAGAGACGATCTTTCAAGAGATGAAGTTTACGGCGAAAAGTAATCCGGACGAGCTGCAGGACAAGGTATTGCTCCGTGAATACGATATGAAGCTTCGAGCCGAGAAATCCGGGCTCTATGTGAGGCGTGAGAACAGTCCGATCTTTGAATCGCGGACATTCCACCAACCCGGATTGGGACAGGCATTGCCCGCCTATGATCTGAATAACAACCAGATTCGAAGCACATTTAATATCGGTGAGCGTTTCTATGCGTATGCCAAGTTTGATTTTAATTATTCCGATGGAGAACGGGGCAGCATCTTTGTTATTCGGGAAAGAAGCCCCTTTGCAGAACTGACTCGCAAGCTGTTACCTGTGATGTCTCTCCTGTTGATTAGTGTCCTAATCATCGCGAACCTGCTTTTGTTCCGCTGGATCACACGTAGTTTCATTCAACCGTTGCATCAGCTCCGAAGTTCGGCCGAACAGATCAAAAACGGTAATTTGTCTTTCAAGCTTGAACTGGACTCCAATGACGAAGTTGGACAGCTGAGTGAGGCATTTGAGAGTATGCGCAAACAGTTGCAACGATCCAATGAGCTAAGGCAGCAAGATGAGATTAACCGCAGAGAGCTGATCTCCAACATCTCGCATGATCTTCGCACGCCGATTACTAATATTAAAGGGTATATTGAGGGAATTCGGGATGGGGTAGCGAACACACCGGAGAAGATGGACACTTACGTGAACATTATTCATTCCAAAGCGGTTAGCATGGATAAACTGGTGGATGAATTGTTTCTATACTCCAAACTGGATTTGAACCAGGAACCCTTTGTGTTTAATCCGATCGATCTGGTTGATTTTATAGAGGATAGCATCGAGGAATTGCGATATGATCTGGAGGATAAGGGTGTAGCACTTGAATGGCATAACCGAGCATCAGGCTCCGTGGTGTCTGCTGTTGATCTCGATAAATTACAGCGCACAGTAGTTAACATCGTAGAGAATGCACTGAAATATATGAATGATGACGACAAACGACTCTACATTATTCTTGAAGCCGATCAGGAGTGGAATACCATTATATTCCAGGATAATGGAAAAGGCATATCCGAGGAAGATCTGCCTCATATATTTGAGCGTTTCTACCGAGCCGAGCAGTCACGCAACTCGTCTACGGGCGGAAGTGGTCTTGGGCTGGCTATTGCCCACCAGATTGTAGCTGGACATGGTGGTTTAATCTGGGCAAAAAGCAAGCTGGGTGAAGGCACAAGCATCCATATCCAATTGAAACGGCTCATAGATGAAAGGGGGAAAAAGCATGACTGATATTCTGATCATTGAGGATGAAACGACCATCGCCGAACTGGAGCGGGACTATTTCGAACTCCACGGATTTACGGTAGAGCTGTGTCATAACGGGGATGAAGGTTTACGCCGTGTTCTGGACGAGAATTACCGACTTGTCATCGTAGATTTGATGCTTCCAGGTATGGACGGCTTCGAATTATGCAGGCTCATTCGTGAGGAGAAGGAAGTGCCGATCCTTGTCGTATCCGCGAAAAAAGAGGAGATCGATAAAATCCGCACGTTTAATCTCGGTGTCGACGATTTCATTACGAAGCCGTTCAGCCCAAGCGAACTGGTCGCAAGAGCCAAAGCTCACCTGACCCGGTACGAGAGATTGCTCGGTAAGAGCAAACCTGCTGAACAGGATGAGATTCACATTCGCGGACTTCACATCGACAAGGGATCACGCCGTGTATTTTTGAACGGAGAAGAGGTGGGCATCACCACCAAAGAATTTGATCTGCTTGTATTTTTGGCGAGTCATCCGAACCGCGTATTCAGCAAATCCGATCTGTTCGAACGGATCTGGGGCATGGAATCGAATGGTGATATTGCAACGGTAACAGTGCATGTTCGCAAGCTGCGCGGGAAACTGGAGAGTGATCCGAAGCATCCCGAATACATCAAAACGGTCTGGGGTGCGGGGTATCGTTTCACCATATAAGTTTAGAGAAAGATTCGTTGCAGTTTATATTTTTTTAATATATTTGTCCTGTGGAGTTTCTTTTTATCCCCTACGCTATAGATAGATGCAACAACTACCTACAGAGGGGAAGAACATTTCATGAATCTTACAGCTCGTAAACTAGTAGTACTATTAACCATAACCGCATTGGGAACAGCGACACTTCCATTCACAACACCTCAAGCTCAGGCAGACGGATTCACAACTTCTATTTCCGCTACAGCGACACAGCTTACGAATCAACAGGTACAGGCGGCTATCAAAGAACTGAACCGTCTTGGGATCATGAACGGATATAGCGATCAATCGATGGGTGAGCTTCGGGCGATCACACGTGCAGAGTTAGCTTCATTGATTTATAGAACATTTGATTTGCAGAACAAGACAGGAGACAGTACAGCAACGTTAACGGATATCCAGGCGAATGCTTGGTATGCACCGTATGCGCTGAAAACAGTGGAGATGGGCATCATGCAGTCCGTGGATGGCGAGTTCCATCCTCAAAGTCTGGTAACGGATGCGGAGCTGGAAGAGGTTATATCTAAAGCATTAAAACGGGATGTGAAGTCCGTACACCATTGGATGAGTGCTTTCTACGAAGAAACGGGCTCTGTGACACGGGGCGAAACGGCAGTGTTGTTGCAGAAGGCGTATCAAGCCATTCCTTCGGATCAAGTCCGCATTGAAAGTATCAAACCGCTGAATAACATGACGCTCGTAATTACTTTGGACAGGCCGCTCACAGCAGAAGATGAAGTGTTTGCCAAATCCCGGACAGACTTTGCATTCAGCGGGGGGCTAACCTTAACCAATATGCCACGTTTGAAAACAGGTTCTGTTGCTACATACATCGTGCCGACATCCGTTCAACAAGCTGGAGAAACATACAGCCTTACATATAAAGGACAAGATGCTGGTTCATTTAAAGGCAGTGACGTTAAAGTTAATATGACTCAAGTGCGTCAGGTCACGAATGATACGTTTGAGATTGAAGCTTTGAAGGAAAAAGGTGTGGTGGATTACGGTTATATTATTTCGGCATACAGCGCGGGCCGTGGCACTAATGCCTTCATTCTGAACGATCAGGAGCAGGCAGACGGCAAGACATATCAAATTATTTCGTCCATGCAGGCAAGACAAGTGACCATTACGCCGGAAAATGGCGAACCGATCATTGCCAGATATGTTCCGTTTACTCAATCCACAGATGGCAGACAAGAACCCAAATTCCGATTGCCAGAAGGCCAGATTCTGAAACCAGGGGTATCTTACACCGTGACTTCCGAATGGGCTAATATCGAACATGCTTCGTTCACGGCGAAATCATTCGAATCATTAGTCGTTGAGAGCGCTAAAGCTGCGAGTGATAGTGCCATTGAAGTGACACTTGCCCAAGATCCGGAAGATGAACTATTCTCTGGACGGAGTGTTACCCTGACCGCACCAGATGGGCAAGTCCTGACAGCGGCGTATAAATATTCAAGCCGGAGAGGTGCAACAGGTGTATTTGAACTCGCGAATGGAGAAAAGCTGATCTCCGGCACGATCTATACGCTGAACCCGGTTGGCGATTGGAGTGTTGCATCATCGGTAACGGTGGTACAGCAGTAAGGAGGACCCATGAACAAATTCCTGATGCTGATTATTCTGATCAGCAGTGTGCTGTTCGTTCAAGGCTGTATGCTTAACGAAAAAAGTAACCTAAAGGAGGGAAGCCACATGGCTTCACTAAATCAGCAGTTATTCAGTGCAGCTGAAGCAAAAGATACGAAGAGTATCGAAAAGCTCCTTCAGCAGGGGGCAGAAGTTCAGGCTCAAGATCAGAGCGGAAGAACGGCCCTGATGATTGCAACGTACAATCAGGATACCGCATCTGTGCAAAAGCTGATTGAAGCAGGTGCGGATGTTAACCAGCAGGATGACATGTTGAATAGTCCGTTTTTATATGCGGGTGCTGAAGGGTATTTGGATATTTTGAAGTTAACTATTCAGGCAGGAGCAGACCCTGCTATCACAAACCGGTACGGAGGAACGGCGCTCATCCCCGCTTCGGAGCATGGATACGTTGACGTGGTGCGAGAGCTATTGACCAATACCACGGTAGATGTGAACCATGTGAATCGATTAGGATGGACAGCATTGCTAGAAGCAATCATTCTAAACGATGGCAATGAACGACAACAGGAGACCATTGAATTGCTCATTCTTCATGGGGCTGATGTTAATCTGGCTGATGGCGATGGTGTGTCTCCTCTCCGTCATGCCAGAGCAAAAGGCTTTAAGGAGATCGAAGCTATTTTGTTGCAAGCAGGTGCAAAATAGTGACAAATTATTACTGTTTATTACTGTAGAGTAAATGGGCATCTGCCGAGGTAGTAACTGAACAACAACGAAAACGGGATGAGAGTAGCTTGTGCTATCTCATCCCGTTTTTTTTGTTTCTATTGCGATATTCTTAGTGCAAGCATTCTCTTTATTCAACCTATCTTTACTTCCAAACGAACTATTTTTCCTCAGGCACTTCAACCATAATCTTGCCTTTGGCTGGAGCAACAGAGCCGCTTGCAAGTGAGCCCTTCTTGTTCATCATCTCATAGGCGGTTTCTTCCAGCATGAGGGAGTATTTGAAGGATACGAGTGTTTTACCACCGACAGAAGGACGGGTTCCTGCTTCGGCAGCGGGCTTGGTTTTAATAAAGAACAAATCACCAATCGTTCCGGCTTGTTTACCCAGATTAGCCTGCCATTTCAGCATGGCATTTCCGTTCGTGATTGTATAGTAACTGACCAGATCGTTATCCTCAATCATGAAGAAGCTGTTTTTTTGTCCTTGTTCAAAAATATAAGCTGTTGATGAATCTACTGGCCCGAGCGGATTTTTCACCTGTAGGCGTGGTTGGCCGAAACTTGAAAGCCGCGGCAGCTGCAACGCTGCTTCACGGGCTGCCGTCAAATCGGAACCGTTGTAATCCTTCACTACGGAAGCATTGGTGGTGTAAATATAAGCTTCCTTGGCAGCCTGGTTCCAGCGCACTTGTGCGCCAAACGTTTCACCAATGGCACGAAGTGGCAGCATCGCTTTTCCTTTTACCAGAATTGGAGCCGAGGACAGGGTGGCATCCTGGCCATTCTTTTTCATCGTTTTACTATTGGGTGTCAGCACGTATTGGTCACTACCTGTTTTGATGCTGATTTGTTTGCTCTTATTATCATAACCGAAGGTATAATCTCCGAGAAATTGCAGTTCAGTCAGGGCAATGTACGTGACCCCTTGGCGGATGATCACATCGTATTCTGCAGGTGTATTGTTAATGTAAGCCGTAGGTTTTGTTGTAGCGGCTGCTTCAGCCACCATAGGCGTGAACAGTGCAGGAGCTGTTCCTGCGGTCAGAATGGAGGCGGCCAGCAGCATCTTCCATTTTTTTTGCTTCCATCGAGCATTGTGTGATTGTGTGTTGTTTTTCATGATCATTCTCCTTTCAAGTCACTAGACGGATCAGTTATCCCAAAAGTTGCATATTAATGGAACATTCATAAGATATTAACCTAATTCCTGTATATTAAACTACTAAGTCATGGCATATAATGGAATGAAAAGAATATAGTTTTTTCCAAAATTCGTTTGGGAAACAGGTAACTTTTTGAAAGGAAGAGCGTCTTATATGGAAATAACTTCTATTGGGGGATGAATGCGTGTGAAGAAGGGGCCTGAACGAAACATATGGGGTTATACTCAATGCGTTACTTTGACAGGAATCACTGCACTGTTGCTAACAGGCTGTATGATGACAGAGACACAGGCGGATGCATCTGGCGGACAGGCTCAGGCTTCAAAGCAACAGATGCTGGATCAGGAACTTCAGATTCAAATTCCAAGTACGGATTTAAACACATCCACGTTATCTCAGCCATTGACCCCGCTCTCATCGCAACAGGCATCGCTCAAGGTCCCCTATAAGAAGGGAGAAAGTATAACTTTAAGAAAGGGCCTGCCACTTTTCGGTGGACGCAAAGACAACCGCATCGCTGCAGATCAAATGAAGATTACATATCTTACAACACCATCGGATAAGTATACTCTGGCCGCGGTTCAGGGGGAGTGGATACAGGTCAAGACCAAGGATCGTTATAGCTACTGGCTTCCTGGCTGGTATGCACTTAAACAGAGTAACATCATGACGGAGACGAACCCCCGCACGTTCACGATCAAAACCGGTGGCAAGCTGTATCTTACTCCAGATAGTGCTGTTACATGGCCTACCAATGAGGCTCTATCGGAACAGGCACTCATCGTGTCAGAGTGGAAGGATTGGTATGGTGTTTCTATTGCACCGCGCATCTGGAGTAGGGAGTCGACAGGTTATCACCATGTAATACTCTGGATCAAGAAAAAAGATATCGCGAGTCAAACTCCTGTTCCCGATGGATGGTTTACAAGTGAATCATCGTTGCAAGCCTCGTTGCTCCGCCATTTGGTAGATACGAAGCTGGATCAGACAACGACCGCCAGACAGGCCGTCAATTGGTTAGGGGAACCGGACTGGAAAGAACAATCCAGAAATATGAATGAAACCGGAGATCCGATGCGGATTGGACAGACGTGGAGATATGAGCGGAATGATGCACAGTTGTTGTTAACGTTTGATAAAAATATGAAGCTGACCGAGATTCGCTGGAATCTGCTAGCGGATCGACAGAATGAAGCTGCTAGTGGAAGCTATAGTCGTTTGGATCGGTTTGTTTATACTACGCAAATTGCTGCGGGCAAGTTTATTCCGCAAACGCTACCAATGAAACCTGAATGGGTGAATCAGGGGGACTTGAACTACACCTTTTTGCAAGCTGGCACAGAGGATGTACTCCTGATGAAGGGGGATGATGGCGGTTTTAGCGGTATGCATTATGATAATTCCTTCTACGCACTGGATCGACATACAGGGAAAATGCTCTGGAGAGTGCATACAGGATTTGGCCCTGCTCAAGCAATATTAAATACGAACCGGGATGCCGTTACGCTGTTCACAAGTTATGACACGGATCGCAAACAATATGTGGATCATGTGCGCCATATCAACCTGAAAGACGGAAAGCTTTTATGGGAATACAGACCTGAGGGACAAGATCAGCGGAATGACAGTAAAAACAAGAAAAATATGGATAATAAGGTACGGTTAAACGGCATTAAGGCTGCCCAAAATGTAGTCATTATAAACACCCCTGTTGTTGAAGGCTCCAGGAATGGGTGGATTCATGTGCTGAATAGCTCAAACGGTAAACGATTATGGAGCAAGAAGTTAACGAAAGGATATCAATTAGTTAATCGAAACGCCGATGAGCCTTATGTTCTATATCAGGAGAAAAATCAGCTTGTTGCCGCAGAGCCTCTAACGGGACGCACGGTTTGGCAGGTTGAATCTGAACCATCCGCGATAGATCATATCGAGAATGATTCCTATTTTGACGGCATCCATCGTTATGATCCTTTTGCCCCAGCGCCCCTTAGGCGCTGGATGTTGCTGGATGATCAGTGGGTGCTACTTGATCTGTCTTCTGGTAAGAAACAAGCTCTAATTCCTGCACGTATAGGTCAGCAGATAGAAGTACTGAATGATGGTATGGTGCTGATTCGTCAGAATCAAAAAGGAAATATGTACGGTGATTACAACGAATATACAACCTCCTTATTCGATCCAGGTTCAGGAAAGATTCGCTGGACGGTTGATGCGAAGATTGAACGCGGGCTACAAGATGCAGATCATCTGTATGTCATTAAAAACGGATATCCTGCCGCCGTGGATTACCGTACCGGGGAGACACGGTGGGATGCACAAGAATCTGTTGGAGCAAACCAATATTCGACCAATCAGGGCAGTTACCTCATTATCGGAGATCGCTTGTTGCTCCCGCGAAATGAGGATTTGCTTGTAATGGATAAGAAGGATGGGACTCTGCTAGGGCGTGTGCATGATGTAGTCATGGGGACTCCGGAGCATCGAGATCGGGATGCGAAGAATGGCATGATCAACCGAATGGACGATATGGTTTACGTTGGATCGGCTAACGGGCGTTTCCGTGTCTATCCAGCTGATCTGCTGGAAGAAGAGATCTCTTTTTAAAAGCTTGTCTGAGCCGCCATGTTGTTTTATTATAAATGAACAGGATTGCTCGCGCTCCGGTTATCGGCTGTGCGGGCTTTCTTCATGTGTTCTTGAAAGATTCTTGAAAGATACTTGAGGGAACCATACATGATCATTCACGGGAGGAATCTCCATGATTTCATTATATGGTGTGAGCAAGCGGTTCAATGAGCGCGGTTCCCGTGCGGATCAGGGGTTCGAGGCCTTGCGATCCATCTCGCTTGAAATAGGTGAAGGTGAGATTCATGGCATTATTGGTTCCAGCGGGGCAGGAAAGTCGACCTTGCTACGGATGATCAACGGTTTGGAACATCCTGATGACGGGGAGGTTACCGTCAATGGTCAGCATCTAACCGGAATGAATGAGCGAGACTTACGTCAGGCACGCAGGTCTATCGGCATGATCTTCCAGCATTTTAATCTGGTCAGCAATCGTACGGTGCTGAGCAATGTGAGTATGCCGCTGGAACTCGCGGGTAAATCACGTTCACAGCGGCGAGAGCGAGGGTTAGAAGTGCTACGATTCGTAGGACTGGAGGACAAAGCGAACCAGTATCCGGCACAGCTGAGCGGAGGACAGAAGCAGCGAGTTGCCATTGCCAGAGCGCTTGCCAGTCATCCAGCTGTATTGCTCTGTGATGAACCCACATCTTCACTTGATCCGCAGACAACAGGTGGAATATTGGATATGTTGCGCCACGTAAACGAGACAATGGGTGTAACCATTGTTGTTGTGACCCATGAGATGGAAGTGGCTCGTCGATTATGTCACCGTATTACGGTGATGAAAGAGGGACAGATTGTGCGTACCTTATCTGAATCGGAAGTTCGCAGTATCCCGGCGCCACAGCCGGATATCCTTACTTCACTGCTTGCAGACGACACCTTCGGTGGAACGGAAACGGGAATGGGAACGGCAGCCCGGCATCTGGTGGAACGGGAGGATAAGCGATGATGTTACCTGAGTCCGTGCTTAAATACCAGCACGAAATCTGGCAAGCTATCGGAGAGACGTTTGTGATGGTCGGGATTTCCATTGCAGCGGCTGTTCTGGTCGGATTGCCTCTCGGTACACTATTGTACCTGTTCCGCAGAGGGCAACGATACCAGAATCGAGCTTTGTTTACGGTACTGGGCAGTCTTGTGAATATCATTCGCTCCTTTCCATTCCTTTTGCTGGTCGTATTCATGATCCCATTCACTCGGTTGGTAGTAGGTACATCGATCGGTACGCTCGCTGCCACGGTGCCTCTGTCGGTCATTGCTATCGCTTATTATGCCCGCCTTGTCGAACAGGCGCTACTCGATGTGCCTAAAGGTGTCATCGAAGCGGCCTCCTCTATGGGAGCCTCAACCGTGCAACTTGTCCTTAAATTCCTGTACGTGGAGGCAAGGTCTGGTCTTGTGCTGGGACTTACTACAGCAACGATCAGTTTTGTTTCCTATTCTACGGTAATGGGTATTGTGGGCGGTGGCGGTGTTGGCGATTTTGCCATTCGTTATGGTTATCAACGCTTCGAAACGGAAATCATGATATTTACGATTATTATCATGATTGTGCTTGTGCAGATCATTCAGTTCACAGGTAGCCGATTATCACGCTGGTTGGATCGCAGATCCTGAAGACGTTAGCAGCTTACAGAGAAGTGGAAGCAACACCGTAATCAGAGGGACAAGAAAGACAACTGCAGTAATGAACTTTTTAAAAAAATGACTACAGATTGTACAGAGAAGGGGTAAATATTCAATGAAAGTAAAATTGATGCTCATGCTGCTCGCGGTTATGATGGTTGTATCCGCCTGCGGGAAAAAAGAAGAAACACCAACCACTGAAGGTGCGAAGCAAGAATCACAAGCCGGACAGGAAGTCACACTTAAAGTAGCCACATTGATTCCGCCAATGACGGATGTACTGGATATCGTTAAGCCGCTTCTTAAAGAAGATGGCGTAAATCTGGAGATTGTGGTGCTGTCGGATAACGTACAGCCGAATACTGCACTGGCGAACAAAGAAGTGGACGCCAACTTCTTTCAACATGTACCCTATATGAAACAGTATAACGAGGCGAACAATGCCAACCTGGTTCCTGTGCAGCCCATCTACAACGCGATCTATGGTGGATACTCCAAAACCTACAAGTCCATCAATGAATTGCCGGAAGGTGCAACGATTGCGATTGCCAATGATCCTTCCAATATCGGGCGCTCCCTTGTGATGATGGAGCAAAATGGTCTGATTAAACTCAAAGAGGGTGTAGGCTTTAATGCAACACAAGCAGACATCACAGAGAATAAAAAGAACTTCAAGTTCAAAGAAGTGGACCTTCTGATGCTTGCCCGTATGATGGATGATGCGGATATGGTAGCAATGACTCCAGCCTATGCTAGTCCGCTCGGTCTGACACCAAAGAAGGATGCTTTGTTGACTGAGAAGGACGATTCTCATTTTGCGATCACCATGGTAGCTCGTGAGGACAACAAAGACTCGGATGCCATTCAAAAGCTGGCTAAACGTATGGCCGGCCCTGAAGTGAAAGCCTTTTTCGAAAAAAACTATGCAGATATTGCTATCCCGGCATTCTAAGATACAGATCAGAATAGTAGTTTGAGAATTGAGATCCGAGCGAATATGCCCGGGTCTTTTTGCTTTGGATCTGACTTCTGTTAACAACTGTTTAGAAACTTAATAAACATGGTGCTAAATTGATTTAATTTGCTTAATAACTTTTTTGTATGTTAGTGAAAATATCAATTTAATATGGAAGAGGTAGAGTGAATTGTCGTTAAACAACAAAGAATCAGGGTGGTTAGGAAAGATATTAACCGATTTTAAAGTCAAACTGATTATGTCCTTCATTATCTTTTTGGCGGCCCCTTCCATCACTATAGGTGTATTGTCATATAACAATGCCAAAGAAGAAGTGAAGAAACAAATTCTACATAGTGCAGAGGAAAATGTGAATTTAGCTAATAGTACGATTGATTTAATCATTAATGTGAAACGACAACAGGCTGAATATTACGCAAAGGTTTTTAATGCAGACACAATTAAAAATTCAGAAGCAAACATGCTGGAAGAAATAAAAGGATTCATCGGGCAGAACCCGGATGTGGTTCTCGTCAGTGTAGGTGATCAAAACGGCAAATATTTATCTTCTTCGGATACAGCCACTCCACAAGATTACGACCCACGCACCAGACCCTGGTATACGGAAGCGATGAGTCAACCTGATCAGGTTATCGTCACAGACCCGTATATCTCCACAGCTACCAATTCAGTCACGGTTTCGATTGCAAAGGTATTGGACGACCGCTCCGGTGTGGTCAGTCTTGATCTGGATTTGAACGACATCAGCAGTGCAATAGGCAAGATCAAGGTGGGGGAGCAGGGATATATGGTCTTGCTGGATCGTAGCAAAAAGTATATCTATCACCCGAGCAGCCCGGCTGGATCAGAGGCGAAAGAGTCATTTTGGGCAGAGGTGTTTGATAACGAATCAGGCACATTCGATTATGTCTATAATGATGAACCCAAGGTTATGTATTATTTAACGAATGGTTCAACCAATTGGAAAATCGCAGGTACGATGTTTTTCACCGAAGTAGATGAAGCAACAGCTTCGATTCTGCATCGTATGATGATTGTGCTGTTATCTTGTCTGGGTATCGGTGCTGTAATCATTTGGCTTGTCATGCGCTCTATTATTAGACCGATCAGAGAATTGAAAAATCAAGCGATACAAGTGAGTGAAGGAGATCTGACACAGACCATTGTAAGTAAAAGTTCGGATGAACTTGGCGAACTTAGTGACGCTTTTGGCAAAATGCAGATCAATCTGCGCTTGCTGATCCAGAATGTAGAGCATAGCGCGGGACAGGTCGTTTCTTCATCAGAAGAGATGACGCAGAGTGCAGAGATGACCAGTGCCGCGAGTGAACAGGTTGCCAGAGCGATTCAGGAAATTACGCTGGGTGCTGAGAAGCAAATGCATGGAATTGAACATAATCATGAGGCTATGCGCGAAATTACGTCAGGTGTTTCCAATATTGCGGATAGATCCGTACATGTGTCCGAGTTAGCCAAACAGACCACGTTACAGGCTGAGGAAGGCGGCAATACGGTTAAGCAGACGGTAGATCAGATGAAATCGATTCAAGAGACAGTGATGCAGATGAGTCTTATCATTCAGACGTTAGATGAACGATCGGAGCAAATCTCGGCAATTACCGAATTGATGGGAAATATGGCGAAACAAACGAATTTACTGGCCCTGAATGCATCGATTGAAGCGGCACGTGCAGGTGCGCACGGGAACGGATTTGCCGTAGTGGCGGGAGAAGTTCGCAAGCTCGCAGAGCAATCGCAGCAGTCTGCTCAAGATATTACCATGCTGACGTCTGCTGTACAGAAAGATACATTGGAATCCGTTGATATGATGAAGAAAGTGGCATTAGAGGTCGAACAGGGGATGGAGATTTCCACTGAAGCTATTCAGAAGTTCGAACGTATTTTGGAGAGCATGCGGGAGACAACACCTCAGATTGAAGAGATTGCAGCCACTTCACAGCAGATTACGGCTGGAGTGCAGGAGGTTGGCGCTGTATCTAGTGAACTGGCTCACATTGCTTCAGCTAATGCGTCAACATCTGAGGAGGTTGCAGCTTCATCGGAAGAACAGCTTGCTTCGATGGAGGAAATATCAGCTTCTGCAAGAAGCTTGTCAAATATGGCAGAACATCTGCAACGTCTGATCCAGCAGTTCAAGTATTAGGGAGCCGAGAGGCTCCTTTTTTATATTTAGTGTAGTTATCTTGAGGAAGTTTTTGGATTGTGTATCGAAGGGTAAATGTTAGAAGAAAGGAGGAGGAATTGGGGAGAAATAAGGCAATATCCGCGATTGAATAAGGGGAGGACGCGTAATATGATTTGATTATTGCGGAAGTACAATCGGCCCATCCGGCCTGTCTTTTCGTATGTTAAACAAGCTTTAAGTCGTAAATTGGATGGTGAACTTTGCTACGCGATCTCGTTTTGAATTTTACATTAATTTTAATAATTGTCTTCCTTGTTCATCACTACCTGAATCAATCGAGTAATCGGCAGAAGCCATCAATTACCTCTAGATTGATCATTGGGATCGCGATGAGCATGTTAGGCACAGCGTTGTACTACTACTCCATTATTTTGGATGACGGCACGATGTTAAATTTTAGATCCATCGTATATCTTCTTGCTGCCTATTATGGTGGGGGCGGAACCGCATTTATTACCTTTGCAGGTTTGTGGATATTTAGAATCAATGCAGGTTTTTTGCCGTCTGTTGAAAACCTGGATTATGCACTGTATGAACTTATTTTTGTTCTGGCCGTATCCTTGAATTTCAGGTATATACACCAATTTAATCTCCGATGGTTTTCCGGATCGCTCTTATTCATTTCGGTTTACCAGTTCACGATGGTAATGACGTATCCATCGACACCTTATAGTCACTGGATTACCTTGCTGTCTCAAATTCTATGTATGTTGCTGGTTGTGTTGTTCATCTATTTCCTGAATCAGAATCATCAGTACAGACATCTGGTGATTCAAAAAGAGCAGGAGATGCTGGAGATGCTGCGCAGACAGCCAGGATTTACGTTTAAACTACGCAAGCTGAACGGGAAATTTGAATTTCTCTTGCTCGAAGGAGAGATGCTGTCTCATCTGGGTATGGATATGCGAAGTCTGGAGGAGAGCTTCCAGGTAGGGCATATTAGTGTTTTGCCTTCAGATAAAATACAGTTTTTGAAGACACAATTCAACAGAGCCCTGAAAGGTGAATACTTTTTTTTTGAGATAGAGCATAAGGGGAATTATGCGCTCGTCAAGTTGGAGCCTATCTTAGACGACGGAGTGGTGAAGTATATCATTGGGTATGGACTTGATATTACGGAACACCGTGCTGTTAGACGAAGGGTTCAGGAAAGTGAGGAGCGCTACCGGGTTCTGGAGCGAGTATCCACCAATTGGGTGGCAGGGTTGGACATCAAGGGCAACATCGTTTCAATTAACCAGAAGTTTCTGGATGTTCTTCAGGCAGACAGGCAACAGATTATTGGTCGTGCACTCGCGGACTTGCTCGTGATGGAAAAGTCAGAGTGTTGGGGTACGGTTTTACAAGAAGTGGTGTCAACCAGAACCACTCATGACACAGAGTTGATCTTCCGGATCGGAGAAAGTGATGAATTGCATGTTCGAGTTTATTTTTATCCGCTCAAATCCTCCAGATCCAGTGAGCAGATTAAAGCGGTCTTTCAGGATGTCACAGACCGGTACAGACGTGTGAAGGCAGATAAAGCCAGTCAGGCAAAGAGTGAGTTCCTGGCCTTGATGAGCCATGAGTTGCGGACGCCACTGAACAGCATTACCAGTTTTAGCTCTTTGCTCCAACGAACACCTCTAACTCCTCAGCAGCAGGATTATATAAGCAAGATCACCGTATCCTCACAATCCTTATTAACGCTGGTTAATGATATTTTAGATTTTTCAAAAATAGAAGCAGGCATGTTTAATGTCGAGAATGTTCCCTTTTCTCTAGAGGATGTATTCAAGCGAGTGGCCGATCAGATCAGTACTACCATCGGGAACAAGGACATTATGATCATTTTTCATACCGATTCCGAGCTTCCTCTAACGGTAATCGGTGATCCGTTTCGATTGGAGCAAATTCTGATTAATCTGCTTAACAACGCTATCAAATTTACGGATGAAGGCTATGTCATATTTCACGCGGAAGTACTTACACTTGAGGATCAACGTGTTGAAGTTCGTTTTGAGGTGGAGGATACCGGGATTGGCATCTCTCCTGAACAGATGGAGCGTTTATTTGTGCCGTTCAGTCAGGCAGAACCCTCAACCTATCGGAAGTACGGAGGATCTGGCTTGGGGTTAGTCATTTGTTACCTTCTAATCACCTCTTTGGGCGGCAGTTTGCAAGTGGAAAGTGTACTTGGTGAATACAGCATGTTTACATTTGAACTGGTATATGAATTGACAGAAACGGAGGAACGTTCATTCCTTCCAACTTATCCTTTGTTATATGCTGTAAATAATGTGATGATTGTAGAAAGGGACAGAAGAGTTGCAGAGAATCTGGAACAGATGCTGCGTTCATTCGGACTCAGGCCTGAACTTTATGATTCTTTAGAAGAGGTGCTGATTAACCACAAATTTGATCATGACGGTGACGAATCGTCTTCTATATTGATCATGTTTGATATGGATAAGGAACATGTATACGATGATCCGGATTGGGGTCGTTTAATGGACAGATTGAAGGATGTCCGGATTCAAGTGTTAGGATATACGCGTGCAGTCAGCGGGGATACTCGTGCGAGCGAGCGATACCATCGGGATCCGAGGGCAATCCTGTTTAAGCCGATCACCCGTGTCGGGCTATTTGAAGCATTGCTGGCACTGCAGGATGGAGAAGCACAGAATTTGAACCAGAATATAAATAAGCATCCGTCTTCTGGCCAATTGTATCAGGGAGCCATTTTGGTGGCAGAGGATCATGAGATTAATCAGATTGCGATTCGGGTGCTGCTTCAGCAGCTTGGCTTTGAAGTTACAGTGGTAAATGATGGAATAGAAGTGCTGGAGAAGCTGCACGTAAAGCAGTGGAAGTTAATATTGATGGATTTGTACATGCCGGAAATGGACGGACTGGAGGCGGTTAAACATATTCGCCAGATGAGGCAGTACGATCACTTGCCCGTTATTGCACTTACGGCGAACAATGCGAAGAGAGATCATAAACTCTATTTAGAGTCAGGGATGAATGCCATTCTGACCAAACCGATGGATGAACAGCAGCTCAAGGACGTACTGACAACCTGGATTGATCTAAGAGGCATGCATCAAATCAGAGGGATTGATACAGGCAAGGCGCTGAAACAGATGGATGATAAACTCCACATTTTACAGTATGCACTGAATAAGTTTTCTCTGGAATACGGTGGGTTTGAGCAAAAAATACTGACCTATCTAGATCATCAACAGATGGAGGATATGGTAAGAAGTACTCATTCTCTCAAAGGCGTTGCGGCCCATCTGCATGCCGTGAGTCTGCTGCAAACCGTTCTACATTTGGAATCCATTCTGTCGGTTCCATTTCCCGAAGATGAACTGATCTCCAGCCTGCAGAAGGTGCAGCAAGAAATTAATCACATTACGGAATCACTCCCGTGGTAAACGCGATCAGAAGAGCGATCTTGTGATGCTTAAGGTGTAAATTTATATCCGACCCCCCAGATGGTTTGAATATATTGGGGGGTTTTGGGGTTATCTTCGATTTTCTTGCGGAGTTTTGTGATGTGCACATCGATGGTGCGGTCATTGATATAGGCATCTATTCCGCGGATGGCTTCGATCAGGGCGTAACGGCTGAACACTTTTCCAGGATTTAGAACGAACAGTTTCATGATTTCAAATTCGGAAAACGTCGTTTCGACTCTGCGATTATTCAGCAGGATGGTCCGGCGTGCCAGATCAAGGGTTAACCCTGTTTCCGTTTCTCTCACTAAGGAGTTTTCTAATAAAGCATAACGTCGCAGTACAGCCTCCATACGTGCTTTTAATTCCTGCATGCTAAAAGGTTTGCAGACAAAATCATCTGCTCCGTCGGTTAATGAACGAATACGTTCGGACACCTTGGTTAACGAAGAAATGACAATCATCGGCAGGGAGGTATGTTCGCGCATGATTGCACATGGATTTTTCCCTCCCGAATCAGGTAACATCAGGTCTATTAAAATGATATCTGGTCTGGTCTCAAGCTGCAAAAGTGCACTCCCGATGGTATCTACACGAGATACTTCGTATCCTTCACCTTGTAAATACAAGGATAAAGTGTCACCCAGCATGTTGTCGTCCTCGATAATAAGCACTTTGGTCATGGTGTCCCTTTCTGAATCCACGTTATATAGATATGTTAGGTTATGGATGTCGCTTTCCTCGGCTAGCAGTTCAGGATTCATTACTTCGTTCAAGCAGTTGCATGAGTTTGCGCTCCGTTGCCGTTTCTGGTGCGGGTGTATAAATGCTGCATCGCAAATCGGAATTGCCTTGAACCTGTAATGAAGTAAGGTCAAACAACATTTTGCCTGCTTTGGAATGTCTGAACTCGATCCATACATCAGGAGCGCTGCTTACACTGCTTTGCTTCCACAATGTTTGAAAATCAGGGTGGCGATTGATCATGTCATCCAAAAATAAATTATACCATTCATCGTCGACATAACGACCATAATAGCCACGAAAAATGGATAAAAATCCGCTGACGAAGTCCTCCCAGTTCACCGCAAGCCTGCGCAACTCTTTTCGATCAAAAACCAGACTGATCATATTACGCTGTTCTAAGGGAATCTGTTCAAAGTCCATAAAGACCTGTGCGGCAGCCTCATTCCAACCCACAATGTAGCAACGCCGATCGGAAATGATAGTAGGACAGTATCGCAGCTCCTGCAAAATCTTCTGTAATGAAGGGTGAAGCTGAAGCGTGTCTGGTTCCGGTACGGGAAGATCTGAATAATGCTCCATCGCTAGTGAAAACAAGTATTTACGTTCATCTGCAGTGAGTCGGAGTGCCGAAGCGACATTATCTAAGACCGAGTGTGATACCTGGATACTGCGCCCTTGTTCCAGCCAGGTGTACCAGGTTGTGCTCACACCGGCCAATTGTGCCACTTCTTCTCTTCTCAGACCAGGTGTTCTTCGCCGCCCACCGGCAGGTAAACCAACCATTTCGGGGGAGAGCCTGGAACGCTGTGTTTTCAAAAAAGCAGACAGGGCTTGTAATCGAATTGTTTCACTCAATACTTCACCTTCAATCTGTTTATCATGGTAGTCATTATACTATGATAAACGCCAACTTGTAATAGGATATATAAAAATGGCACTATGAATGCATAAGCAATAGGAAGCCAAATGAAGAACGTTACAGGGAGGACACACCGGTATGAGTATGGAACGTGTTGTAATTACAGGAATGGGTGTGATCTCTCCACTCGGCAATAATGTAGATACATTCTGGAACGCTTTGAAAGAAGGCAGGTCGGGCGTTTCCCCAATCGAACATCTGGACAGCGCATTGTATAAAACGAGAATGGGCGGATTGATTCGTGATTTTGATGGAGAAGCAAGATTTGGACGTAAAGAAGCTAGGCGTATGGATCGGTTTGTACAATTTGCTGTTGCGGCAGCAGATCAGGCGTTAGCGGATTCCGGGCTTGTGCTGGAGTCGCTAGACCGAGAGCGGATCGGTGTATATATTGGCTCGGGCATTGGAGGTATTCAAACCTTAATGGATCAGGGTAGCGTTCTATCGGAACGTGGAGCATCGCGAGTAAGTCCAACCCTTGTACCCATGATGATATCCAATATGGCGGCAGCCACCGTTAGTATGAGATTTGGATGCTGGGGGCCAACGCTCTCTCCGGTAACAGCTTGCTCTATAGGCAACACAGCCATTGGTGAAGCGTTCCGTCTGATTCGTCACGGAGGAGCAGATGTTATTTTTGCTGGAGGAACCGAAGCGGCGGTCACCGAGATATCACTAGCCAGTTTCGGCAATGCAACAGCGTTATCGACCAGGAATGAAGCTTATACAGCGGCAAGCCGACCATTTGATGCAGGCAGAGACGGGTTTGTCATGGCTGAGGGAGCAGGTATCCTGATTGTGGAAGCCTTATCTCATGCACAGGCAAGAGGTGCGAATATTCTCGCCGAGGTTATCGGATATGGGGCTACTTCCGATGCATATCATATGGTAGCCACTCATCCCGAAGGTCGAGGTGCTTATCTGGCGATGAAGGCAGCGCTGCGAGATGCGCAACTGGAGCCAGAAAATATCGATGTGATCAACGCTCATGCCACCAGCACAGAGGCAGGTGATCTTTCTGAAACGAGAGCGATCAAACAGCTTTTTGGCGAAGCGGCCTATCGTGTTCCGATTACTGCGAACAAATCCATGACAGGTCATATGTTGGGTGCTGCGGGGGGAGCAGAAGCGATATCTCTTATTCAAACACTGCGGCATGGTATTATTCCGCCAACGATCAATCAGGAGCAGCGCGATCTTGAATGTGATCTGGATTACGTCCCCAATGTAGCAAGAGAGGCCAACTTGCAGATCGGCATGTCCAATTCTTTCGGGTTCGGCGGACATAATGCCGTCATTATTCTTCAAAAATATCTGGCCTGAGCATCACGGCTTGAATAGTTAAGGTTGGAGGGACTGTCCCAAAAGGCTACCGACGGATAAGCCAGTCCCAAACGTTGAACGAAAAAGCCTTCAAAACCACCGCTAAAGTGGGTTTGAAGGCTTTTCTATTGCTTGAAATCCTGTCTTGGACAGCCCCAGGTATGGGATCAAGACGTCAGTGTCGTTGAATCTGCAATTCCCTTGCCGCTTCTGTTCAGCCAGCTTACCCGCCAGCGGGATTGCATGAATAGAACAAGACACAGGGATACAGCGGCGATCAGACTAAGAATAACGAAGCCTGGTGTGTAAGACTGATACGTGCTATACAGTTGTCCCAGAATGAGTGGCAGCGCGTAACCACCCAAACCCCCGGCAGCACCTACGATGCCTGTCATCAGGCCGATCTCGTTGCCAAAACGTTGTGGAACGAGTTGGAATACAGAACCATTCCCGGCTCCAAGGCACATCATGCCGAGGAACAACATTACAATGACGACCGGAAGAGGGGGCAGGAAAGATACACCGAGTAGCATAATACAGGCACCGGAGTAGAGAAAGGTCAACATTCGGGTTCCGCCAATTTTATCTGCCAGGAAACCGCCAACAGGACGGAAGAAGCTACCTGCAATCACACAGAATGTTGTAATGTCGGCGGCATGAACCGCTGAAAGACCATATTGGGTATTAAAGAAAATGGTCAGATAATTACAAAGTCCAACGAAACCGCCAAAGGTAACACAATAGAAAGCACAGAATACCCATGCATCTTTTTGCTTAAGCAATGTTCCGTATTGAGACAGCTTTTTGGGTTCCGGACGATTCGGACTGTTTTTGGCGAAGATCGAAAAGAGGATAAAGACGATAACAATCGGGATGATCGCGAGTCCAAAAACAACTTCCCAGCTGCCAAAATGAGTGGCAAGACGGTTGGCGAACAATGTAGCAAGTACCGTTCCGCTATTACCTGCTCCGGCTATACCCATGGCAAGTCCTTGATGTTCTTTAGGATACCACTGACCTGCAAGCGGCAGTGCGGCAGCGAATGAAGCGCCTGCTACGCCGAGTAAAAGTGCTACGACATACAGTTGGCTGAGTGAATCCACCCATAGCCAGCCTAGCAACAATGGAACGAGGGTGAATAACATACCGATCTGAGCGGTTAATTTGGGACCAATATAATCGGACATGAAGCCAAGCACCAGCCGCAGGATGGAACCCCCGAGAATGGGCAGGGCAACCAAATTTGCTTTTTCCAATGGGGTCATCGGATAATCCATGGCAATAATAACGGCGAGCGGACCGAGCATACCCCAGATCATAAAACTGATGTCAAAATACATAAATGCTCCGAACAGCGTGGGCTTATGCCCACTTTTCCAAAAACTTTTGCTCTCTACCATTCCTCATCGCTCCTCATCCAAGTAGGTTCTTTGTTATGTCTCTATGTTTTCGTTTGGGCAGAAAAAGGCCGCAAGCCGTCCTGATACAGAACGATTTGCGGCCCCGTTGCCGACAGGCGGTACACGTCTTTGTGTTCCCGCTTCTGAGATGATCACATCGCTGTGATTTTGATTCAAATTATAAAAAGAGAAAAAGGTAATGTCAACAAAAATAACATTAAATTTTGAAATAATTAGTTCATAACCTAATTTTCAATATTCTATGTCAATTTAGTTGACATATATTTTAAATTCAATTAATCTGAATTTAATAAGAATCTGCACAATGGCGTGTAGAGCTCGGAGGCAATGGTGCCCCTTTTCCCTTAATGGAAAAGGGGTTATTCTGTTAGTTTGCAGATGTGAAAGGGATAGGGGGCGGCCCATGAGTAGAAAGAAACTGGTGGTTATCGGCAATGGCATGGCTGGAGTGAAATGTGTAGAAGAAATTGTTAACCTGGCACCGGATACGTATGAGATTGTCATCTACGGGACGGAACCCCGGCCTAACTACAATCGCATTATGTTATCCAAAGTTCTTCAGGGTGAACATTCCATACAGGACATCATCATCAATGACTGGACCTGGTATGCAGAGCGTAATATCCGGTTGTGTACAGGTGAGACTGTGCAACGGATCGATCCTCGTACCAAGTTGATCGAGACGGAATCTGGCAAAAAGGAAACATACGACATATTGATCCTCGCGACGGGTTCTTCTCCGTTCATTCCACCCATTCCGGGGATCGATAAGGAACGTGTCATGTCCTTTCGCACGATTGACGATTGTACCCGTATGGCAGATTACTCCAAGACGTACCGCAAAGCGGCTGTTATCGGTGGAGGTTTGCTTGGGCTGGAGGCAGCACGGGGGCTGCTGCATCTGGGGATGGAAGCCGTGGTGGTTCATAATGCGCCTTATATTATGAATCGACAACTCGATTACGAGGCTGCGTTGATGCTTCAGCGTGAGCTTGAAGCTCAGGGCATGTCCTTTCTTTTGAATAAAAATACGCAGAAGATTACCGGACGTTCACAAGCTCAGGGGCTGCTGTTCACAGATGGATCGAAGCTTGAGGCACAGGTTGTCATTGTCGCTGTCGGAATTCGGCCGAATGTGGATCTGGCCAGGAGAAGCGGCATTGCCACACAACGTGCTGTTGTGGTTGACGATCATATGCGTACCAGCGTACCTGATATATATGCCGTGGGAGAATGTGCAGAGCATCGGGGGATCAGTTATGGTCTGGTAGCACCGCTGTATGAGCAGGGGAAGGTACTGGCGCGCACATTGTGCGGACAGGAGGTGCCGGGGTATGCGGGTTCTGTCCCTTATTCTCAGTTGAAAGTATCGGGGGTAGATGTTTTCTCGGCAGGCGAAATCAGCGGTGACCGAATGCAAACGGCGATTCAGCACTTGGATGGCATTCAGGGCACGTACAAAAAAGTGCTGATGCAAGCTGGCAAGGTCAGAGGTGCCATTTTGTTTGGCAACACGGTCGAGGGTACAGCCCTGCTGAGCTTGGTGCAGCGTGGAGCGGATGTAGCTGAACTGGCTCCAGCTCCGAAAGAAGGCGCAACAGATCCAGCAGAGACGGCTGCTGCTGCTCTTCCAAGTCAGGAAACGGTCTGCGCTTGCAACAATGTAACGAAAGCAGTAATTATGAAAGCTATTCAGGAGCAAGGTCTGGAGACCGAGGAACAAGTGAAAGAGCAAACGAAAGCTTCAGGTTCATGCGGCGGCTGTAAACCCATGGTGGCTGCGCTGCTGAAACACGCGAAACGTGTAGAGCTTGATGGAGGTTTCAGCACAAGTGCTGAATCAGGCGGTGCGGAGAAGAAGGCTGTTATCCTGCCTGTATGTCACTGTACGGAAATGAGTCATGAAGAGCTGAAGGATCAGGTGAGCGTAATCCTGAGGACATCTTCCAAAGAAGTTGGCATCGCGAACTTTGGATCTCCAGTCCTTCCATTGGAAAGAGCACAGATCAGTTCACTGTTGAAGCGGCTGAACTGGCATTCGGAACACGGGTGTCCGGTATGCCTTCCTGCAATTCGCTATTATGTTTATGTTTCAGGGTTCATACTGTCTTCTACAGAAGATGATGTGAAAACAGAACTGAAAACAGACCCATACGGACTGGACTCGGAAGATTTACAAGGGGAACTTGCGCAGGAACATGATCGGATGGTTCACATCTATTCGGAACGACATGTGTCATCATTGGCTTCCAGTATTTCTGCAAGTGAGCTGGAGACGAGACTACGTACTTATTGGAAAACTGCAACGATGCCTTCCGAAGTGAACATCGCTATTGCCTGGGATTCTCGATCCCCGGTGAATGTGCTGGTTGCGGATTTAGGACTACAGGCTTCTCCGGCTGGATGGGAAATTTATGTCGGAGGTCATGCTGGGCATCCGGTGAAGGAAGGCTCTCTACTCGGGACAGTCGAATCGGAGCAGCAAGCGTTCATTCTCGCATCGGCCTGTCTGCAATGGTATCGGCAAACGGCTTGGTTTGATGAACCAGTATGGGTGTGGACGGAACGACTTGGAATCATGTCGATTCGGAAAACGCTTTTGGATACACAGTTACAGCAGGAACTTACATTTAATCGTATACAAGAGTGCGGAACTGATGCTGAAGGAGGAGCTGGGACACTTTCTGAAGTGCCCATTGCCCAGGCGAGAGCGTGATCTTAATGAATATTTCGAATAGGAAGGAGTGGGTGATGATGGAAGCGATAGATACGGAACAAGCTACGTCTAAGCTATATGTAAAAGAGACTCAATGTCCTTATTGCAGCGTGCAATGCAAGATGTCCGTAGAAGAACTTACTGCTCCCGTTGCAGGTCAGAGTGTAGCGGAGTATACGGTTCAGGGCTTGCCTAATAAAGCTTCGCAGGGTCGACTCTGCGTAAAGGGCATGAATGCTCACCAGCAAGTGTTTAGTTCCGAGCGTCTAATGTATCCGCTCATTCGCCGCGAGGGAGAACTGCAGCCTTGCTCATGGGATGAAGCGATAAAGACGATTGCTGATCGTATGCAACGGCTCCAAGCGACTTATGGCTTAGATACCGTAGGAGTATACGGCGGCGGTTCGTTGACCAATGAAACCGCGTATCTGCTTGGGAAATTTACGCGGGTGGCACTCCGTAGCAAATACATCGATTATAACGGTCGCTTCTGCATGTCAGCAGCAGCTTCTGCGGGCAGTAAAGTTTTCGGAATGGATCGCGGTTTAACGTTTCCGCTCTCGGATATTCCCAAAGCCAGGTGTATTATTCTGGCAGGGACGAACATAGCGGAGTGTCAGCCAACGCTGTTACCGTACTTCAATGAAGCCAAGGAAAATGGAACGTTTATGATTGTGATTGATCCTCGCAAGACGGCAACAGCAGCCATTGCTGATCTTCACCTTCAGGTAAAGCCAGGTATGGATTCAATTCTGGCTGATGCGATGCTGAAGATCATTATGGATGCTGGGTTGGCCGATTCTAGCTTTATTCAGGAACGGACAACCGGATACGAGGAACTTGTGCGAGAGATGGAAATTTTAGAGCTTGAACAGGCCGCGGAAGCATGCGGAGTTGAACTGGACTTGATTCGTCAGGCAGCTTTGGCTTATGGTAAAGCGCAAACGGGCATGGTCATGACGGCACGCGGGGTGGAGCAACAGACGGATGGACATATGGCTGTTCGGCATTTTCTGAATCTGGTGCTCGCGACTGGCAAAATCGGAAGAACAGGCTGTGGATATGGTGCCATAACCGGGCAGGGAAACGGACAAGGTGGACGAGAACACGGGCAAAAGGCAGATCAGCTTCCAGGTTATCGTTCCATTGAAAATGAGGAGGATCGTGCATATATAGCATCGATCTGGGGAATAGACCCAGCTCTTTTGCCAGGCAAAGGTGTATCGGCTTATGAGATGATGGAACGAATCCATGAGCAGGAGATTCGTGCATTGCTCGTGATGGGCTCTAATCCGGTCGTTTCGAATCCAAATGTACGTTTGGTGGAAGAGGGACTTCGCAAGCTTGATTTTCTGGTTGTAGCCGATATGTTTCTGTCCGAAACAGCCAGAATGGCGGATCTTGTTCTGCCAGTGACAGCATATATGGAGAATGAAGGCACACTCACCAATCTGGAGGGACGGGTTCTTCTGCGGGGAAAAGGAAGGATTGCACCAGGAGAAACATTAGATGATTGGGACATTTTGTGCCGCATTGCTGAGAAACTGGGTAAAGGTTCGTTGTTCCAATATATGAAGGCTGAGGATATATTCAACGAACTGCGGATTGCAAGTCGCGGCGGGGTAGCAGATTATTACGGGATTACGTATGAACGTCTGCGTAAGGAGCAAGGAGTATACTGGCCTTGTCCTTCCGAGGATGATCGGGGCGAGGGTCTGCTGTTTCATGATCGATTTGCACATGCTGACAGTAGGGCTACGTTTACTTTGGGATCAAGCCGGGGCTGGGATGATGTCTCGGACGATTTTCCCCTGATTCTAACCAATGGGCGCATTCTTCCTCATTATCTAACCGGTGTGCAAACGCGTAGAAGTCCGGCACTGGCGGCGCGGGAATTAGAAAACTTCGTTGAGCTTCACCCGTCGACGGCTGCTCGTCATCGCATTCGTGACGGGGAGTGGGTAGAGGTTCAGTCAGCCTATGGCAGCTTTACTGTTCGTTCACGAATCAGGGCATCCATCCGTGAGGATACGCTATTTGTACCTATGCACTGGGGGGGGATCCAGAATGTGAACCGGGCAACAAGACCTGATCTGGACCCCTTCTGCCGAATGCCTGGATTCAAAACAGCAGCGGTAACAATTCAGCCCTTACGACTGGTCTAATACATTTATTTACGTATCGTTAAAAGATTGAATAGCTGCACATCTCATGATGTTTCATGGGGTGGAGCGGCTTTTTGCGTTATAAGTGCAAATGGGCTTTAGGGGGGGGCGAGACACGCCCTAGTTCGTTGGTTCGATGGAAACATGAATATTGGCCCATGAAAGAGAAGAACAATTTAGTTATGATGTTCATTAGGGGTACATATGTACGTATTTGGTGTGTTTTGCAATCTATTGCTTTCGGGTATTAACTCTTGATTGAATGGGATGTAGACATTTGTAATAAATTGTTTTTTTTTATAGGCAAAGCTATGGAAGAAGCTGTGAAGCAAGTTATGAATGAAGTCAATGAAAAAGGAGGAGCGATGCTTTGAAGGTATGGATTACAGTGAAAAGTTTGGGCAAACGTAAACCGGCTCTCGCCAAACAAGCGGCGGAACTTCCGGAAACAACCCGCACACTTCGGCTGCTTATCGAGAGTATGGTCGAACAGCAGGTGCAAGCTTTTCAAGAGAGGAAAGATGCGGCTTCGATGCTTGTCTATCTTATGCCTGAAGATATCGATGCGCAGGGAGCTACGGGAAAAGTGGGTTTTGGTAGGGTGCATGGCGAGGGTATTCCCAATCTCGGGGAAGCGAAGGAAGCCGCGATCCTTGCCTATGAAGATGGGTTATACAAAGTGTTTCTGAATGATGAAGAGTTGGCAGAGCTGGATGATGTGATAAGCATTGAGGACGGAGCTCATGTGACATTTATCCGCTTCACAATGTTAGCCGGACGTCTGTGGTAGGGAGAAGCAGGATGATAAGGAGGAGAACAGGATGAATCAGGAAGATCAGGTACAAGCTTATATAAAGGGATTACAGGAGAGAGCAGGTGCGCTTACAGGCACCGAGCTGGAAATAGCGAAATACATGGTAACATTGGCAGAGTCAACTTACTTGCGTGGGGATGAAGGGGACTATTTTAGTATAGAAAGACAGCTTATCAGCCTTGCGTTGGAGACGCAGCAGCCATTATTCCAGCCAATCCTTGAGGTGCTTGAGCATCTGACCTCTGACGGGTTTGTTGCCAAATTCCGTTATATTGCCGAAGGTGCGACGCTCTACCCATATAGTACAAGCTATGAACGCAGACCTTTCCGGACATCCGATCCAAGACAACACGTCGTTCATGTGATGCGCAAGCTGCTCGGATTATTCCGGATGGAGGCTAGAGGATTCAGTTTGATAGAGTATCTGACCGTTCGTGAGCCAAACATGCTTAACCAGCATGAATTCCGCTCGGTACTGCCGGACTGTATTGCCTATGAACTGGATCATTCGAACGTTGAAGTCAAGCAGGCACTGCACGATATTATCTATGGGGATAATCAGGCTGCGTTACTGACAAATGAGATGATCAAAGGCATTTTTATGAGTGAACAGGTGGATGCGTATCATATGGTTGGTGAGCTTCTAATTGCAGCAAGATTGCAGGAAGGGCTTCGCCAGAGCATTGTGGAACGAATGGATGAGGGTACGCTTGAAGCGTATATTTACATATTGAAAATTATCCTGGACAACAATCTCATTCGGTTTAGCTCGGTTGTAAGAGCCTTGGGGGTATGGACAGGGATCGGGATTGAAGCGGCCAACCAGCGTGTGGCGACACAATTAATTGAACAGGCCTATGAGGCCCTGGTGAATGAGGATGTTCGTGAGGCGTGGAGACAGGAGAAAAACGCTAATAGACTGTTCATCAGCCTGTGGGCCACAGCGGTCATTGAAGAGAATGATTTGCAACCTAAGGTTACAGAGATCATGGATCAGGGTGAGATGTACCAGAAGATTGTAGCTCAGTACGTTCTGGCCAATAGCCAGTACCTCGGGCTTCGTCTTGCTATGGCGCGTAATCATCTGGGTGTGCAACATCCAGAACTAATGCACTGGGTTGTGCAAAATTATACGGCGGCGTATTCGCATAATTGGAGCTTTGAAGAGGGAGAGCACCAACGTAGTGTCTATGTGCCTCGCTGGGATGTGCTTGAAGATAAACAGGCACGCCGTCATGACTTTGATCAATTCAAACAGATGCTGGACTTCATTCCTAAGGGCGGTGTAGGCGGGCCTTCAGGTGTGCTGGATTTTGTGCACTATCAGATCGCTAGTGATGACGTCATCAAAAAAATGTTGTATTTGGCTGCTTATGATATGGATGCGGAATGGATTGCTGAGATCATTGCTCTCAAGGATCGATTAAGCCCCGAAATGCGCGGAGAGCTTCTGTCGCAGTTTGTGCAAGAGCCTGATCACGAGGTGCAGCGCCAGTTTGTGTTTGAAAGTTTGTCTGACAAAAGCATGAGTAACCGTGAAAGTGCATTGCAAAAAGTGAAAAAGTTGGTATTAACCGAAAATGAGCTGCAGCAGATGGAAGTACTGTTAAAACTCAAGACGGGGTCACTCCGGCAAAAGGTGATTCAAGCCCTGTTGTTGCAACCTGTTGAGAAGTTGAAAGATTCAGTTCAACGATTACTAAAAACGAAGAATGAGCTGCAACGTCTGGGTGCACTTGAACTGTTAACGGAGATTAAAACGGATACGGCACGTGCAGAGCAACTGGAACAGCTCAAGCCATTCGCAGAAGAACTGGAGAAGCCTACGGCCAAGGAACAGAAACTGCTGGACAAACTGCTTGAAGAAGGAAGTCGTTACACAGCCTCCAATGGGTATGGTTTATTTGATCCGAATCAACGGCAACCGCTGCTCGATGAAGAACGTGACCTTTCTGGCTACAAGCCGAAGGATATATTTAGTGCTTCTCTGGATAAGATCAGTGCCTTCCTGAAAGGATTGAATGAACTGGTTCATGAGCACAGGGATCATGAATATGTCGTGGAGTATTATGCAGGTTACAAAGATACACTGCTTGTGGGGACAAGTCTTCGCTCTAAAGTTCCTTATGGAGAGCGGTCAAACATGAAACAGCTGGATCAATTTCCATTGGATGAAGTGTGGAAGCAATATTTCGAGCAAAACGGTCTAAGCAGCATTGAGCTGCTACAGTTATATGTCGAACTGCAGTTAGGCAAGCTGAACGGCACATTGGATGAACATTATTCTTTTTATCGAGAGCAGTATGATTATGACCAATTAAGAAAGATGCCGTTACTAGAGGGTTGGCGCAAAACATTTGCCGAACAGACCTATTCATTGAATGAGATGGTGAAGCTGCACGAGTTAATGGGCACACTGCCATATAAGGATCAGGTTCATGCATTGATCTCGGCTGCATTTCAGGATAGTGATCCAGCTGAAATCTTCGAGATTGCAGAAAAGGCATGGGGTTCCATTATTTTAAGTATGCCTGCAGAGCAAATGGAGAAGGAAATGGGAATGCTTCAGATTCTGACAGACCCGTGGAAATATATCGTCCGGAATGCCGTGTATGACGACGCGAGCTTCAAGCGATACTTCCAAACCGCTTATCAATTCTCTCATCTGGTAGAGCCTTACCATCCATTGTCCCTCCTGTCACTTGATGATTTCCTGCGAGCCTATCAATTAGAGCTGATTAATGATCAGGAGATCTACCGTCAGCTGTTGGTGGGACAGTCCCGTTATTTGTTCGTTCGTGACATGACCTCCGCGCGTACAGAGCGGATCAAAGATGATCCGAAGCTGGTTTATCTGCGCGATACGGTGGTCAATCGTATTCTGGAGATTGAACTGACCCGGGGGGAACTATCTACTGAAGTGAGTAATCTGGCTATGAAACTGGAACGTATTGAAGGCATGGAACATTGGGTGCATCTGGTTGCGGCCATGGATCAGGATACGTTTGTTCGTGGGTATATTTATAGTTACGGTGAAGGTAATACAACGCGTAAAGAAATGTTCAGTTATCTCATTAAGCACTGTCATCCAAGGGCTGGGGAAGATGAGCAGTTGCTGGCGGAACTCCTACAGAAGTATCCGGTTAAGGAGAAAAAGCTGCTGGAGGCCGCCATGTATGCACCGCAATGGATGGAACTTGTGGCGAAACATCTAGGCTGGAAAGGGCTCCGTAGTGCGGCTTGGTACTTCCATGCTCACATTAATGAACAATTCAGTGCGGAGAAGGAGACAATTGTTGCGCATTATTCTCCAATTACGCCGCAGGACTTTAATGATGGTGCCTTCGATATCGCTTGGTTTGAAGAGGCTTATGCTGAGGTTGGAGAAGAACGGTTCAACCTGCTGTACGATTGTGCCAAATATATCTCTGGCGGAGCCAACCATCGCAGATCACAATTGTTTGCTGATGCGGCACTTGGCAAACTCAGTCTGAAGGAAATGTATGATTCGGTTGCAGACAAGCGCAACAAGGATCACTTACTGACCTACAGTCTCATACCACTGGCAGAAGAACGGGATCAGGATGTAAGAGAACGCTACGACTTTATCCAGAAGTTCCAGCTCCAGAGCAAGCAGTTTGGAGCGCAGCGACGTGCTAGTGAAGGACTGGCATCCCAGATTGCACTGGGGAATCTTGCACGGAACGCAGGGTATGCCGATGTAACACGTCTGATGTGGGACATGGAGGCGCGTAAGCTGGATGAGGTGAAATCCTACTTCGAACCACATGCACTGGATGAAGATACGGCGGCTCACCTTGTGATTGATGAGGAGGGTCAGTCGGATCTGGTAATTGTCAGCAAGGGCAAAGTGCTGAAATCAGTCCCAGCTCGTTTCAAAAAGGACGGATATATTGCAGAGTTGAAAGAGTTGAAATCCGATCTTGTGGATCAGTATCGACGGGCTAGGCAGGAACTGGAACGTTCCATGATCGCAGGCACTTCCTTTAGGCGCCAGGAGATTGCTAGTCTGATGAACAATCCGGTTATTCGTCCGTTGTTGAAAACGTTGATTTTCAAATCGGGTGAACAGCTGGGAAGATTCGATGCTGCAGCCGGTGGATTGCTTGCTCCGGGAGCCGAGGAAGTTATTCACGTTTTGAATGAAGAGGATCAGCTGCTGATTGCACATCCGCTACATCTGTATCGGAGCGGCAAGTGGAGCGAATTCCAGCGGGATCTGTTCAATCGTCAGGAGCGTCAGCCGTTTAAGCAGGTTTTCCGCGAACTGTATCTGCCTAATGAGGATGAGCTTGCTCAAGGCATAGTATCTCGCCGCTACGCAGGCTATCAGATTCAGCCAAATAAAACGGTAAGCTTGCTGAAAGGGCGTCAGTGGACCGTAAGTTATGAAGAGGGACTGCAGAAGGTAAGTTACGAGCACAACTTAATCGCCAATCTTTATGCGATGGCTGACTGGTTCTCACCGGCGGATACCGAAGCACCTACGCTGGAGACCGTTCAATTCTATGATCGTCGCACGTATAAACCTGTAGAATTGAAGGATGTACCACAGGTGTTCTTCTCAGAGGTCATGCGTGATATTGATCTCGTGGTTAGCATCACACATGTGGGCGGTGTGGACCCGGAGGCAAGTCTGACGACCATAGAGATGCGACATGTCATTGTGAGTGAGTCTTTGCGTTTGCTCAAGCTGGATAATGTGCGTTTGGACGGCAATTATGCACGAATCGAAGGTGAACTGGGTGAATATGCCGTTCATTTGGGAAGCGGTAATGTCTTCAAGCAGGCCACTGGTGCAATGTATATCGTGCCTGTGCATAGCCAGCATCGCGGAAGAATCTTCCTGCCATTCCTGGATGAAGATCCAAGAACCGCTGAGATTTTGTCCAAGATCGCGCTGCTGGCTGAGGACAAGAAAATCAAAGATCCGCAGATTCTGGCACAGTTGCAGCACTAACCACACATGTACAGATGAATGACAACAGATGAATGATTACAGACCGCCTCAATTGGAGGCGGTCTGTTGTTTATACCGTTTCGTTTGGATATACAAAAGTGACATGATCTGCGTGTTGGTTTGTTGTGATGCTGTTCGCAGGTGTCGAGGGGGATCGAATATGCTAAGATATACGCAGGAATTGGGTGTAAGCCTACCGGAAAATAAAGCTGTTCGGGTTATATGCCTACATCATTACATCATGTTTACTGACAAAGGAGAGTGAATTGAACATGTTAATGGTACCTTATCGGGAGCAGGATCATGCCAAGTTGGTTAAGATCTGGGAGCGTGCTGTTCGAGCAACACATACCTTTCTGGAGGAGCATCACATTTTATTTTATAAAAAGATGGTGAGTGAAGCTCTGGAACAGAAGCAAGTAGAGGTTTGGGAAGCACTGGATAACGAGCAGGAACCGATCGCTTTTATCGGTCTGGACAATAGCTTTATTGAAATGTTATTTGTAGACGAATATTTTCAGGGACAAGGCGTCGGGCGATTTCTGATTCATCAAACGATGAAAATCAAAGGTACAGAACTTAGAGTAGATGTGAATGAGCAGAATGAGGATGCAGCGAGGTTTTATGAAAAGCTGGGATTTGTGCAGACAGGACGATCCGAACTGGACAGCTCGGGTAATCCGTTTCCGTTGCTGCATCTGGAGATGAAGCGAGCAGGGGCCTAATTCAGGGTGAAGCATCTGTTATATCAGTAGATCATAAAGCAATCTGTACAGGAAACTTGGATGATTGAACAACCTGTCCATCCGCCTTTATCTCCGGATGGACAGCAGGTAAAGTAAAACCCCCGGTGGTATCTCCAGAGCAGGAGAGATACCACCGGGGGTTTTGGGTTTCCCTCTTACCATGGGCCGCTGTCGTTAGACTGGGCAGGAAGGAGGACCTTTTTTCGAAAATTAATGTGTCTCTTCATCGTCCAGGAACGGTTTGTTCACTGCATAGTACATGAAGCCCATCAGCAACACGCCCCCTACGAGATTACCGAGCGTCACAGGTACCAGGTTGTGAATCACACCACCGAACGAGATTGTGCCCGGGTGGTTTAACACAAGCGCAATCGCAAACGTACACATATTCGCAATGCTGTGCTCGTATCCCGAGATAAAAAAGCAGAATACAAAGAGCATCATGGCAAACATCTTGGCGCCATTCTCTTTCATAAACATCGGTACAAAGAACGCCAGACACACAAGCCAGTTACAGAGGATTCCGCGGAAAAAGAGCTGCATCGCTGGAGCTTCCATTTTGTGCTCGACTACACTGAGTAAGAAACCGTTCACCTGTGCCGAATCGAATAGTCCCGTAAGATAAATCAACAGGGCAAATACCGCCGCGCCCATCAAGTTTCCACTGTAGCTCGCAATCCACAGCTTAACCACTTCAAACCAGCGCAGTTTTTTGCGTAATGCCGCATAGGTGTAATAGAACGTATTACCTGTAAATAGGTCACCGCCGCCATAGGCAATCAGAATAATTGCCGCACCGAACGTAATGGCTGCCATAGGGTATGTAAATGGGGATTCTTCCATGTAGAAGAAATTACCTGTCTTAAATGCCACAATTACGCCGAAGCCAATGAACATGCTGGCCAGCATGGAACGCGCCAGATATCGAATCAGGCTCTGTTTGTAAATCTTATGTTTCTTTAGAGCAAGCTGCTCGACGCCCCGTAAACCTTCCGTTTCCATAATTCGCCTCCTGTATGTAATGAATCATCCAACTTTTCTACATTATACCTGTAATTCGCTTCAATAGTGGACCGAAATGAAAGAATTTAAACTATACATTATTAGATCGTCCGAGAATGCCTGGGCTGGCTTTATGTACGTTTCTACAGAAAACATCAAGATGGGAAGCTAAACACAAAACACTTAACGCAGAAGCATATAACGCAGAAACACTTAATGTATAAACAACTCACGTAGGTTGCCCTTCCACAGGGGAAGGACTTTAAGCTATTTGGGACCAAGTCCCCGCTTGTATAGCTCCACGGGAAAAGGGAACATGCAACTCTGCCAAATGTCATTCAGTTGTGCTTCTGTCCGTTCATGAGGAACATGCTCTTCGGCATAGGAACGCTCTAGCTTATCACGCATAAACGCTTCCGCATGAGGATTAGGGCGAGAGTGGAACTGATTGGAAAATTCGCCGTGAATGTCTGCTTCTCTCAGCTTGCTAAGAGAACTATTTAATAAGGGACTGCCTGAGTACAACAAAGAGGCGGTCTCTTCACATTCGAATTTGAGAAAAAGAAGTGCCTTCTGAATGGCATGAATCTCGCCTTGAGTTAGATATACTGCCTTAGTCGTTTCCTCTGTTAAATGTTGACCAGCTTGCTCTGGCGATCGCTGTTCATCACTTGAACTCATGACTGATCACGTCCCGATACAGATTGAAGTTCCCGTACTGCCGAAGTACCGAACTCGGAATGAGTTTGGAGTGATTCCAGCGCCAGCACAGCATGCGGTAGATGTTTGTTTGCTTTTACAATATCAAAAGCAGCACTTTGAAGCAGTATGTAGGCTTCCGATTCAATGACCTCCTGAGCTAGCTGGATTTCAACTTCGGTAACAGGGAGAAGGGCTAACGCTAGTAGAGCATAAATCTGTACATCCTCGTCTTCTTCTGGATTACGTACTAGCTGACCTGCTGCTTCACGGATATTAGGCAAGAGGGGAGAATTTTCTGCCATACCTAGTGCACGCCAAGCTTCGATGCGTACTAAATCTTCCTCGTGCGTATTCATACTAAGAGCAAGAACCTGCGCAGTGAGTTCAGGATCATGTAATTCGATGATCTGACGGAGTGCTTCCTGTTTTTCCTCTGAAGTGGCTAAGTTTAAATCCAGAGCCCCGATTGCAACATCTTTTTCTTCATTAGACATGTATATTATGACCTCCTGCATAAGTTCATGATTGGGGCGGGAGCTGTATTGAGCGAGCTTGAAGTGCTTCTTCTACGATCTGCTCCGCAGTTAATTCGCGTTCATCCCAGAAAATCAGATTACTGACCTCCGCATAAGGAAGAGCTTTCTGCACTTCAGTCAACATATCATCGAGCTCTTGCTCCGTTCCTTCCGCGTTCATAATTTTGCGAACGAATAAGACGAGATGTTCATGATTGGACATTACTGTACCGAACCTCCTGAATAATAAAATGTATTGAACGATTTAGGTGATTGCAGTCCCGGTTAGTCTGACATAGGCTGATCCCATGGATCATATTTCACGAAAATGGGTAGCATTTTTGGTGCTAATGTTAGATCTGGGCCAGCACCTTTTGACGCCCTATAAGAAATGATATAGTCGCCAAAGTGCGGCTCATATTCAAAGTGTTCAAATGTGATCGTTTGATCTGGATATTTGACAGCTACGTATAAAGTTGTAGCTCCTCTAGCCAGCAATTCCTTCACCAGAGGGATCTGAGCAGCAAGCAAAAATACAACCAGCAAAATGATAGTGCGTTTCATGTGACGTTTAAGAAAACGAGTCAAAGACAAATCCCCCTATCTGATGACCATGTCTAAGCATTAGTCTATCATTGATAAGGGGAAAGTTCATGGTAAAAAGGTCGTTGTTTAGCGCATCGTAATCGCGATATTGCCGAACTGCTCGCCATTTTCCATGCGTTCAAACGCCTGTGCCGTATTTTGCAGTGGATAAGTGCTGTCTACGACAGGACGAATCTTATGTTTTTCTACCCACTCCAACATCTGCACAAACTCTTCACGGCTACCCATGGAGGTACCGATCAAGCTGATTTGCGGGAAAAAGATCGAACGAATTGGCACATGCAGGTCATCGCCGGAGCTTGCACCAAACATCACAATTCGTCCGCCAGGTCGGATGACACTTTCGTATTTGGGGAACATCGCTTGTCCAATACTGTCCAGAATGATATCAACAGGCTCTTGAATATTCATCGTACTCTTCCAATCGGCATGACTGTCTAAAGCTTGATGAGCCCCGAGACGTAATGCCTCAGCTCGTTTAACCTCACTTCTAGATGTTACGGTGACCTTCGCTCCTGCAGCTAAAGCCATAAGAAGAGCATACGTTGCGACACCACCTCCGATTCCGGGAATCAGAAGATGTTCGCCTGCTTTCAGCCCCCCGCGAGTGAACAGCGCACGATACGCCGTCAGTGCAGAAAGAGACAATACACCAGCTTCAATCCAGGAGAGATGTTCAGGTTTGGGCAGCACATTGCTGGCAGGCAGTGTAATATATTGCGCTAGTGTTCCATGCGAAGGGCCGCCGACTATACCTGGAACGACAGGCACTTCTGCGGTATGCTCCCAGCCGAGCGTCGGATGAATAATTACCTCGTCACCTACGGAAAGATGATTCACATCTTCCCCAACCTCTACCACAATGCCTGCCCCGTCCGATCCGGGAATAAGCGGAGTGTCTTGAGGCGTACGATCTGACATAATGAAGAGATCGCGATGATTAAGTCCAGCTGCGCGAAGCTCTACAACGACTTGTCCGAGACCTGCTTCAGGTGTTGGAAAGGTTGAATATTGAAGACCTTCAAGGCCGCGATGACCTGAATGTATGATGGCGTTCATTGTTTTGGATACGTTCATGGATGTTACCTCCCTGTATAATATGGTTACTCTGTCATCAGTTTGTAGTGTTCTTGTAAAGTAGATAGAAGACTCATTACGGTGTCTACGGTGTCATTGTACAGGCGAGATGGAAACACGTAAAATAAACAGAAATGAAGGTCAGTATCAGGAATAATGATAGATAAGAATACGTGAAGAAATGAAGAGTGTTTAGCCTGATGTACGACATCTCAATAGGGCGGAATGCTCTGATATAAAGACAAGCAGGTGAGAAGAAAATGGATGCAGGGGATTTGAAAATATTCCAGGCGGTTGCCCGCGAAGGCAGTATCACTAAAGCCGCCACCGCACTTAATTATGTGCAATCCAACGTAACTACACGGATCAAACAATTGGAAGCGCAGCTTCAAGTGCCGTTGTTTCATCGTTCCAATCGGGGGATGTTACTCACTCCGGCAGGAGAGAATCTGCTAGGGTATGCAGATCGAATATTGGAATTATTATCTGAAGCAGAGCAGGCCGCGCAGGATGGAAGTCCACCAGCTGGCAATCTTCGTATAGGCTCAATCGAGACCGCAGCCTCCCGTTTCCTGACGCCACTACTGGCGGAGTATTGTGCAAGTTATCCCAATGTACATTATTCCCTTGTGACAGGGGGGACACACGATCTGAACCAAAAGGTTATCGAGCATGAATTACATGGTGCTCTGGTGTATGGTCCGGTCAAACATGAGAAGCTGAATTATATGAAAATGTACGACGATGAGCTGGTGCTGATCGTTAAACCAGGTGAACATGATATGTCTGTGCTACTCAGCAGGCCGATGTTATTTTTTGAGGTTGGATGCAGCCACCGAGCTCAAGCGGAGGATTTTTTGAAAACTCAAGGGGTTCATTCACTAAAAGTCATGGAATATGGGACACTCGATACCATTATTAATGGTGTTACTGCCGGTTTAGGCGTGTCCTTGCTTCCTCGTTCTTCGGTGGCTCAAGCAGCAGCCAGAGGTGAGGTAGACATTGTATCACTGCCTGATCCGTATTCTCGTTTGGAAGTAGGATTTGTGTATGCTCATGGTGAACATAGTTCTAACGCACTTCAGGCTCTAGTGGAAATTATGACGGTACCGGAATAATTAAAGGAGTGATTGATTTTGGTTAAACGTACAGGCACTCAAAACGATAATGATGTAGAACAAAATAACAAAGTAACACTTCCTGACGCGTTTAATCAGGCAAAGTACATTATAGGCGGACACGGTAGCCGCAAAGTGAAAGTGCTGCAGGAAGCGCTGGAACAGGTGGATGGAGAAACGTTCAGTGACCACTACGGGAATGGCTCAATCATTGATGAGTTTCAACAGGAGATGGCAGATGTGCTAGGGAAGGAATCGGCGGTATTTTTCCCAAGCGGCACGATGGCGCAGCAGATTGCGCTTCGCATCTGGTGTGACCGGGCAGGTATCAAGCGCGTGGCGTATCATCCGCTGTCTCATCTGGAGATTCATGAAGAAGATGGGCTAAAGGAGTTGCATCAGATCGAAAGCATTTTGCTGGGCGAGGCGGATCGTTTGATTACACTGGGCGATGTGAAAGGGATTGAGGAGAAATACGCCTGTTTGTTACTTGAATTGCCACAACGTGAGATTGGCGGGCAACTGCCGGCTTATGAGGAATTGGAGGCGATCTCGACGTACTGCCGTGAGCACGGGATCAAGCTGCATCTGGACGGAGCACGCCTGTTCGAGATCACACCTTATTATGGGAAAACACCTGCGGAGATTTGCAGTTTGTTTGATAGTGTGTACATCTCTTTTTACAAAGGCATTGGCGGCATTGCAGGAGCTATTCTTGCTGGGGATACGGAGATCATGCAGGAATCCAAGGTGTGGAAACGGCGGCATGGCGGCGATCTGATTGGACTGTATCCGTATATTCTAAGCTCCCGGTATTATTTCAACGAACGTGTTGGCAAAATGGGACATTATTACGAGCAGGCCAAGGAACTGGCCTCACTGTTTAATGCATGCCACGGAATCAGAACGGTTCCTGATCAGCCTGTGTCCAATATGTTTCACGTTCACTTTGCACTCGCAGCTTCCGAGGTAGAGCCCTTGCTTGTGCAGATGGCGCAGCAGTTTGATATCGCGATTACATCTTATCTGAACAAAACCGGAGGTAATAGCTGCTCATTTGAAATGTCGACAGGGGACCGATACGATACGGTGCCGCAGGACAAGCTGCGAGATGCACTGACTTGGCTGGACGGGGAGTTGCAAAACAGATGAGATCCGTGGAACTAGACCCGATTCGAGAGTTGTTGGTGCAGGCATACGGTACATCGATGGGGAGTGGCAGTAAACCTGAAACCGAGCAGGACATCAACAATTTTGAGCAAAAGTACCAAGTGAAGCTGCCTGCGGCTTACCGTGCGCTGCTACTAGAATTCGGGGCCTGTAACTTTGGTGATCCCGCCTTGTATTCAGTCAAAGAGCTGGATTGGGCGTATCCCGAGTTTCTGGATGCATATCGAGAGTACGAGAAGGAATACGACCTGCCTGGCGGGCTGAAGCTTTTTCCAATCGGCGGATTCGGTGAGGGTAGCATAGCCGTTCTGGATGAATCCTCTGGAAAAGTGTTAATGCTCATACATGACAGCGGTGAGGATGCCCCTTTGGTCGAGATCAAGTCTGATTTCTGTGCACTCATGACGATGCATGCCGAGTCTGCCATCTGGGTGGATGAGCAGATGAAGTAACGGGAGAGGGCAGTGGGAGGTGGATCAGGTTTAATGGATATTCGAAAGTTACGCTACTTTATCGCCGTGGCGGAGGAACTTCATTTCCATCGTGCGGCCGAAAGATTAAATATGACTCAGCCGCCACTGAGTCAACAGATCCGAAATCTGGAAGAAGAACTAGGTGTTAAGCTGTTGGAACGTACGAAAAAGATGGTTAGGCTAACGCCTGCGGGAGCCGTATTTCTAGATCAGGCAAGATTAATTTTGACTCAGCTTGAACGATCGATCCATCTCACACAGAAGGTTGACCAAGGCGTCGTTGGTCATATAACGGTAGCTTTTGTGGATTCGGCTTCAGGCAGTATGATGGTCGATATGCTAAGGCGATTTCGAGCAGCGTACCCACAGATCGAAATTACACTGCGTGAGATGACATCTTCTGAACAGCTGCAGGCACTGCAAGATGGACAGATCCATATTGGATTTTTACGATATCAGGAGCATACGCCAAATGTGTCTTTCCGGATCTTCCAGGAAGAAACGTTAATGGTGGTGGTTCCAAACGATCACCCTTTGGCAGAGCAAATTCAAGTGTCGATTACTGACTTGGCGGAAGAGGATTTTATTTTGTTCCCTAGCCATTTGGGCTCACCGTTTCATCGTCTCGTTCGGGAGTATTGCAGGGAGCATGGGGTAGAACCGCGAATTACGCAGGAAGCAATCCAAATGTATACGATTGTGAACCTCGTTGCTGCAGGCATGGGAGTTTCCATTGTTCCTTCTTCGGTGGAGGTGTTTCAGCGCAGAGGTGTGGTATTTTTACCTTTAATAGAAAAACCGCCCTCCGTGCCCTTATACATGGCATGGCGGACGGACATGAATCAGGGTGTGGTCACCCGTTTTATACACATGGACAAGATCGACTGATCACCACTAACCTGTCAGGACAGGATTTCTCTCAATCCATTTTCCTAATATTTCATCCATTCGAGTGAGGATATCCTGATCCAGTTTTACACCGGAAGCTTTTACATTTTCCAGTACCTGTTCTGGCCCGGATGCCCCAATAATCACTGAGCTGACGTAGGGATGTTGAAGAACCCAGGCAACAGCGAGTTGAGGAAGAGTCAGATCTAGTTCCTTCGCTAGAGGAAGAAGCTGTTGTACAGCAGTCAGCACATCATCGTGCAGCCAACGACCGGCGAGCTTGTTGAAGAAGGGTTTCCCTGCTTTAGCTGCTGCCCGTGATCCGGGTGGCACTGCTTCATACGGAAGGTATTTACCCGATAGTATGCCTTGAGCGAGTGGAGACCATGTAATCTGTCCCAGACCTGCCTGTACACTTGCGGGCACAACTTCTTGCTCAATTACACGCCATAACATCGAATACTGCGGCTGACTTGCGATGAAAGGTACACGCAACTCTTTAGCTAGTGCGGAGCCTTGCTCAATCTGAGCAGCTGTCCATTCACTAACCCCAATATAATGAACCTTGCCTTGACGAACAAGATCAGCAAACGCAAGGAATGTCTCTTCCAGTGGAGTGTGTGGATCATAGCGGTGAGCGTAATAGACATCGATATAATCCGTTTGCAATCGTTGTAATGAAGCACTGCAGGCTTCCATAATATGTTTGCGGGAAAGTCCTCTGTTATTGTGACCTGGGCCAGTTGGATGACAGACTTTGGTGCATAGTTCAATACTCTCTCTTGGTACTCCCTTGAGAGCCTGTCCCAGCACGGTTTCCGCCTTGGTATCCGAATATACGTCTGCCGTATCAAATGTCGTAATACCTGCCTCCAATGCAGCTTGGACACAAGCTTGTGCTGTTGGATCATCAACTTGTGATCCATGTGTAATCCAGTTGCCCAGCGAAATCTCACTGACGGTTAAACCGCTGTTTCCCAATTTGCGATATTCCATTTGTCATGCCTCCTTACTCATCTGGACTCCATTGTAGCAAGTGCAGATAATTAGGTGAAATATCTATTAAGCGCATGATTGATATGAAAAACATATCACAGGTTAATCAGCTCTCCTGAATATATTTACGATAGAGGGCAGGTGTGATTTCCTCGAACTTTTTAAATATTTTAATAAAATACCCCGATTCATTAAATCCCAGTTCATCGCTGATCTGTGAAACGGGCATGTCCGTGACCTCCAGCAGCTGTTTGGCCCACTTGACTTTGAGCTTGGCGAGATAGGTGGTGAAGTTTTCTCCGGTCTCCTTGGCGAATAACCTGCTGAAGTAGCTTGGACTCAGGTGGCACAGATCGGCTGCTTGTTTAAGAGACACTTGTTCGCTCTTATGGCTATGGATATATTCAAAAGCAGGCTGGAGCACCGGATTGAGGCTCTCCGTGTCACTTGGACTATTTTTGAGATAAGCGTCCGCAATGGCATTGGTCATTTCCTTTTTGATCGACTCGATGTTGCGGATCGAATACCCTGGCAGGATGGTGGACAAGTTGACGGACTCCTGATTGCCTGAAGCTTTCTCGAACATCTCGACTAGCAGATTTTTATTCAAAGCTTCTTCTACAATATAGTTGCACAGTAGCGACAACATATTCGAAATTTTTACAATCTCCTCATAGGTCATGACGGGCAATTGATCATATTCTGCCTGTAACTCCTTCATTTTCGCATCATGCATCGGTACGTTTTTGGACGTCACAATCTGCTCTAGGTCATTCCCCTTCTCGGGGTCAGCCAGCTTGACTTGTCCAGCCATCACAGCACCAATGTATTTTCCATCAATCGTAATTGGAATCGCAATATCAATGATATTGAAATGACAGAGATAAACGTAAGGTTCGTTAAGGCGGACAGCTTCCAAACCGCCGCGAGAATCACATTTTTGGCAGTAGGGAAGAAGCTCGGGATCTTTGCGAACGTTCTGGCAGAATGCTTGACAGCTACTGTGGCTGGTGACGGGTATGCCTTTATAATCGACGGTAAGAATGGCAAGTTTGGTGACGGTGGCAAGGGAATCTTGAAGGCGCTTCCACTTGTCCAGATCCAGTATTTTATTGATGTGCAGATATTCTTTAATCATATGAAAAACCTCCGTGGCAGACCGAATTCATCGATCGGAGAGTCGTTAAAAAGTTGAAAGTTGTACATATTAAGACGTGAACAGGACGGGTAATGGAACATGGGAGGTCATAATTCAACCATCTCATGACAATAACATACCACGATTATGCGAAAAAGCAAAAAATTACGATTGCAAATTATAATAATTTGTTATCAAAGTCCACTGTAAACCTCTTGTTTCTGCGTTATATTTAGGTCAATTGCAACAATTAAAATTTGATGTAACACGGAGCGAGCCACCTTAACCTCCGAATTCAAGTCAAGAAGGACAAGCGTTGCTGCGCAAAACATTCTATCGAATCTACTTTTAGGAGGCATATCATATTATGAGAAAAGCATTTATCAGCCCAACCAAGTACGTGCAAGGCGAAGACGAATTGTTGAACCTGGGTTATTTCGTAAAATCCTTCGGAGATTCTGCGTTGTTGATTGCACACCCGGACGATGTACAGCGTGTTAAAGCCAAGCTGGATGCAACAGCAGAAAAATTCAATATCACGTTTGTTGAAAGCGGTTTTAGAGGCGAATGTTCACGTGAGGAAGTTGCTCGTTTGCAAGAAATTGCGAAAGAAAAAGGCTGCACATGCACGATCGGTCTCGGTGGCGGTAAAGCCATTGATGCTGCAAAATGTGTTGCTGAAGGTGATGCATTAATCATCTGTCCAACGATTGCAGCAACAGACGCGCCGACAAGCCACTCGGCAGTATTGTACACACCAGAAGGTTCTTTTGACGATTATGCATACTTCAAACAAAGCCCAAGCGTGGTGCTCGTAGACACAACGGTTATTGCGAATGCACCAACACGTTTCCTCGTATCCGGTATGGGAGATGCGCTGTCTACTTACTTCGAGGCAAGAGCAACAGCAAAATCGTACTCCCGTGTGAATGCAAGTCTGCCAATGGGTTCCCGTGAAGGGTACACACCTTCTGCTGTAGGGACAAATGCAGCACTGGCACTTGCTAAATTGTGTTACGAAATGCTGCTGACGGACGGCGCTAAAGCAAAAGTAGCGAGCGACAGCAACGTAGTAACTCAAGCCCTGGAAAACATCGTAGAAACGAACATCCTGTTGTCCGGTCTTGGATTCGAAAGCGGAGGTTTGGCTGCAGCTCATGCGATCCACAATGGTCTGACAGTTCTGGAAGGCACACACCACTATTTCCACGGTGAAAAAGTGTCCTTCGGTACGATTGCACAGCTCGTCCTTGAAAATGCGCCAACCGAAGAATTGCACCAAGTGATGGACTTCTGTCTTTCCGTAGGATTGCCTGTAAGTCTTGCAGATATCGGCGTAGAAACCATAACACAAGAAGAGTTGTTGAAAGTAGCAGAGATTGCGTGCATTCCAGAGGAATCCATCCACGCGATGCCATTCCCGATTACTGTTCCTGAAGTAGCCGCGGCGATCGCAGCAGCTGACCGAATCGGACGGGAGTACAAAGCACGCCAGGAGGCAAAATAAATGAAAAAAATCATTAATCAGGCTGAACATGTTGTCATGGAAATGTGCAACGGGATCGCGCTTGCGCACCCGGAGCTGGAGTTCCTGAAAAAATATAAAGTGATCAAACGCAGAGAGATTCAAGCGGACAAAGTCAGCCTGATCAGCGGCGGCGGTAGCGGTCACGAGCCAGCACATGCTGGTTATGTCGGTAAAGGTATGCTGGATGCAGCGGTATGCGGCGATGTATTTGCATCCCCTTCGCAAATCCAGGTATATCAAGCGATCAAAGCAACGGCAAGCAACAAAGGTACACTGCTCATCATCAAAAACTACAGCGGCGACATGATGAACTTCAAGAACGCAGCACATCTGGCTGAAGAAGATGGCATCAACGTGCAATATGTACGTGTGGAAGATGACATCGCTGTGCAAGACAGCTTGTATACGGTAGGACGCCGCGGCGTGGCCGGAACCGTTCTGGTTCATAAAATTGCCGGCGCAGCAGCGGAAGAAGGACGTAGCCTGGAAGAAGTGAAGGCTGTTGCCGAGAAAGCGGCGCAGAACGTGCGCAGTATCGGTTTTGGATTCACGTCTTGTACGGTGCCTGCCAAGGGAACACCAACCTTCGAAATCGCGGAAGACGAGATGGAGTTCGGGGTAGGTATCCATGGTGAGCCGGGTATTCGTCGTGAAAAAATTGTTTCTGCAGATGAGCTTGCAGGACGTATGGTGTCCGCATTGCTCAAAGATATGAAGCTGGATCAGGATGCGTCTGCCGAGATCGCTGTGCTTGTGAACGGTTTTGGTGCGACACCTCTGCAAGAACTGTACCTGCTCAACAATTCAGTTCAACGTGAGCTTGCAGGACAGGCGGGTCTTAATGTAGCGACGACATTCGTGGGCAACTACATGACCAGTATTGACATGGCGGGTGCATCGGTAACGATTCTGAAGCTGGATGAGGAATTAAAAACCTTGTTGTTTAAGGAAAGCGACACACCTGCATTTAAAGTGTCTGGCCCTCCAGTGGCACAAGTTGCTTACTCCGAAGCGCTGGAAGCGGTTGTGACTGAGGATGCTCCGGTATCCTATGAGGTGCAGACGGATGCGTCAGCAGCTGTTGTTGAAAATAATCAGTTCTCACTGGATAACATGGTTTACCTGATCGATAAAATGGGCGAAATCATCATTAAGAACGAAGTGCCGTTCTGTGAACTGGATTCCCATGCCGGTGACGGCGACTTCGGGATGAGTGTAGCCAAAGGTTTCCGTCAATTGAAGCGTGAGTGGAACCACATCGTTAACGAAGAGAAAAAAGATATCGGCTCATTCCTCGATGCGTGCTCTCTGGTGATCATGGAGTATTGCGGCGGAGCATCCGGTCCAATCTGGGGTTCGGCATTCCGTGCAGCGGGCAAAGCGGTAGGTGAGAAGCAGCATTTGAACGTTGCTGAGTTTGCTGAAATGATTCAGGCAGCCGTTCAAGGCATTCAAGCAACGGGTGAGCGTTCCTTCGGACGCGGTGCGGTTGTAGGCGATAAAACGTTGATCGATGCACTCGTACCATGCGCAGATGCGTGGACGCAAAGTGCAGAGTCTGGCGATGACTTCAAAGCTGTATTTGCCAAAGCTGCGGCGGCAGCGGTTGAAGGTGCGAAGAAAACCGAAGATATCGTAGCACGTATGGGACGCGCAGGTACGGTCGGTGACCGAAGTCTGGGATATCCGGATGCTGGCGCGTATGCGCTGGGTGTTATTTTCACCGAACTGTCCGAGTCTTTGAAGTAAGAAGAGGTTCATTAAATTTGTTTGCATGACGATATAGATATCAGAACGATACAGATATGCATTGACACAGGTGACGGCGCCGGAGTCCGGCGTCGTTATGTGTGCCTTTTTTAGGCTATATTGAGTCAATATTTACATGTACTCATTTACATCGAATTTGAATAATTAAATTTAGATTTATTGTTGGCTTGTATTGTTAACTACATTATGACATGCTGTCTCGCTCATTTCCTTGAGGGAAGCGTATGCATAGTGATATCTATTTATCTATATAATTTGAACTATTAAATTACACAATAACGGAGAGGACAGAAAAAACCTGAAGAAGCGAAGCGTTCGCCTTTATCACCGGATTTTCCCTTTATAAAAGGGAATCAAAAAATCTGGGGATAACAGCGATCGGAAGGTTATTCTGTCATCGAAGTGCATGTGTAAATATATGGATTTCAAGTTATATCGCATTTTATATTACTAAAGGAGCCAACTATGAGAACAGTCACATCATTCTTGAAAAAACCGCAGGGGTTGCTGGTTTTATCACTCGTTCTAGTTATTTTCGGCAGCTTGTTTGCCGGCATGTTCAACACATCCTTCTATTCCGTCAAGGTTAAAGAGATCAAATTCCAGGCCGACCACGGAACGTTATCGGGTCTGCTGTACATGCCAAAAGGCGCGGGTGCTGATGACAAAAGACCGGTTATTATTACAACGCATGGTTATTTAAACACGAAAGAAATGCAGGATGCACCTGCCATTGAGATGTCCAGACGTGGTTACATCGTACTCGCACTTGATATGTATGATCACGGGGACTCTCGCTGGAGTGCACCTATTCCGGTGAAAGATATGTTCGGCACATTCTGGATTTATTCTCAATTCGATGCGGCTAAATATATCTATGATCAGGATTTCACCAAAAAAGATGATAAAGGTAACGCATATGTTGCTGTGAGCGGGCACTCCATGGGCGGATTCTCAACGCTGCTCTCCATGTACATGGATGAGATGACATCGTTGCAAACAGGACATCGTATGATCTATACAGGAATCTCTGTAGGGGCAGATTATTCATATGCCGCTGCCGTGGCACCACAGGATCAGCTGCAAGCTGCTTTTGGTAGCCGTACGGTAGGGATGATTGCGGGTAAGTATGACGAGTTTTTCTTCAATAAATCCGACGAAGAGAAAACAGCCGCTGAAAAAGAAATCAAAGGCACCGTGATGCGCAAAGATTTTGCCGCAACGATCTCGGGTAAAGCATTCCTCGGACTGGCTGCAGATGCGCCAAGAGCGGAAACAGACAAGTTTACTGAAGTTCAGTCTGGTGACCTGATGGTTGACGGCAAAGTGGTACGTCCTTCGCAAATAGGCGAGCACATCATGTTTACACCGAATCAGACTCACCCGTGGAACCATTTTTCACCAACGACAACGGGACATCTGATCGACTTTTACGCACATGCTTTCAATGGGGTAACGTCACCGAACCAGACGAATGTGAATCTGGGATCGGGAAATCAGATCTGGTGGGCGAAGGAAGCCTTTAACTTTGTAGCATTGATCGGTTTCTTCCTGATGATTGTACCGTTGATTACGTTGCTACTTAGACTGCCATTGCTGCGTAAGGCGGTTAGCAACGAGATCGCAACAGTTTCCGCTGCCGTAAGTGGCAAGCAAAAAACGATCTACTGGCTCGCGATTGCGTTCAGCACGCTGATCCCGGCTATTCTTTTCCCAACGCTAATGGATAAATCGGCAGACGGATTGAATGTATTGCGTATCATTGCTCTGATCTTGTTGATCGCAAGTGTGCTTGGTGCAGTCATTGGATTTATCTTGGCTGGAAGCAAAAAGAATGATTATGCGGCAAGCCGCCGGATGAAAAATATCGGCGTAGGCAGCGTGCTGCTGGCTATTGTATCTCTGGTCATGTGGGTTGTGTTTAACTATGCGAGCAAAATTGTCGTTACAGGCACATACTTCAATGAACCAACGACGAACCAGATCGTATACTGGGCCTTGGTATCGGCGTTGATTATGATTCTAGTGACCTTTGCATTCCACTATTTCTCCAAAAAGGAGGCAGGCACTCGTTTCAGTGATTACGGCATTAGCTTGAATATCGGAACCATTATTGCCAGCCTTGTAACAGCTGTACTCGCTATTGTTATCGGCTATGCACTATTGTTCGCGGTACAGGCGATCTTCGGAACGGACTTCCGGATCTGGACATTTGCGGTACGTACGTTTGAACAGGCACATTTCGTGACTGCACTGCGTTATGCACCACTGTTCCTGATCTATTACTTTGTGAGTGCCGTTGCACTGAACGCCAATACGCGCGGCAAACGCGGTGGTATGTTCCTTGCGATTGTACTGAATGTTGGCGGATTGGTATTGTGGATGCTGGCACAGTATGGCAAAGACTTTATGACAGGTGTGGCACTGTATCCAACTCAAGCACTGAACGGCATTCTGTTGTTCGCGCTGGTGCCATGTCTGATCATCGCTGCCGTATACGCACGCAAATTGTTTGAGAAAACGAATAATGTATGGCTCGCGGCATTTGTGAATACGTTGCTGTTTACGATGGTGACGGTGGCGAATACCGTTCTCTTCTGGAACTTGGTTTAATGTGAAAAAAGATATGGCGTGGCCTTAGATTACACTTGACCACTCCGATGACTGACTATGCTTTCGATCGCTGTTATCCCCCGATTTTTATTGAACTTTTTCCTTAGGGGAAAATCGGGGGATAAAGGCGAGCGCTCCGCTTCTCCAGCATTAGTCTGTCATCTCCGTTCCGGTGTAATCAAAGGGCTACATATCCAACATTTTCAGATGAAACGTTGGATAGAATATAGACCGCTCTGTAGGCTATGGCTTACAGAGCGGTCTTTTTTATATTGAGTAGACCCGGAACCATAGAATTTAATAGATAGTTTATAGTCTACAGAAAGATCTCAATTACATGAAAGTGGAGAGCGAAGTAGCAATATTGGCTTTAGCTATGGGAAATAGTGTAATCTGAGAGTAGATGTAACTTACTTGAACGAGAAGGGAACGAATCCATTCAATGACTCAAAAACTCTACTATGACGCTGCGTACACGCGCGAGTGGCATACACATATTACCAATCGAGTGACGAAAGAAGATGGCGTATACGTTACGCTCGCCGAGACGGCATTTTATCCGCATGGAGGCGGACAACCGTGTGATCTGGGACAGATTGGCGGCATTGCGGTTCTGGATGTGAATCTGGAAGATGGAGAAGTGTGGCATAAGTTAGAACGTTCCCCGGAGCAGGATGAAGTGCAATGTGAGCTGGATTGGGAGCGGAGGTTCGACCACATGCAGCATCATACGGGCCAGCATTTGTTGTCGGCAGTCACGTTGAAGCTGACGGATGCGATGACGCTCAGTTTTCACTTGGGCACGGACTACGCAACGATTGACGTAGCTGCGGAGACTCTCAGCGCGGAACAGCTCGCTAGGATTGAACAAGAGGTGAATCGGCAGATTGTTCGCAATGCAGCGATTCGTACTTCATGGGTTACCGCGGAAGAAGCGGCGCGTTTGCCTTTGGTGAAGCAGCCTACGGTGACGGAGGACCTTCGCATCGTGGAGATTGAAGGTGTGGAGCACAATGCCTGCGGTGGCACACATGTAGCGGCAACGGGCGAGATTGGTATCATCAAGCTTCTGAAAACCGAAAAGGTTAAGGGCAGTACCCGGATTTATTTTAAATGCGGCACAAGAGCCTTGAACGAATTCAAGGAAGCACAGGAAGTACTGAATGGTATTACGACCAAATTAAAGACAAGCCGTGACGAACTGCTGGAGCGTATTGAGAAAATGGAGCAGGAGCAGAAACAGCTGCAAAGCGAGCTGAATGCTATAAAATCTACCAACGATGCTTACTACGCACAGGAACTGCTTGCGGCACGGGAAGGGCTGGTTATTGCCCGGATTTTCGAAGACAAATCACTCAAGGACATGCAAAGCCTTGCTACCAAACTTACAGAAGAGCATGAGGGTTTGGTGCTGTTTGCCAGCATCTCGGAAGCGAAAGTTGTGCTGGCACAGAATGGACAGCCGCCGGAATGGGCGTGCGGGCCGTTTTTCAAAGGAAATCTCGGGGCATACCAAGGCAAAGGCGGCGGCAGTGAGAAAATAGCTCAAGCAGGATTTGCGAGCAGTGAGGATGCACTTGCGTTTTACGAATTCACCAAGGAGCAACTTGGATATCATTCCTAAAGGTTGAAGGAGGCGGGAGCATGACAGAACGTATTCCGTGTGTACGCGAAGGATGCGACCATATGATTTTACCAGCAACAGCAGCTAAAACAGGTGGGTATTGTATGCCTTGCAAGCAGGAGATGGAACGGGAGGCACATCAGCGTTATATTGAAGCGAATCGGCGTGATGTCGATCTGTATGAGGGCATTACGGACGCAGTGCAGATTTTGAAAATCATGCATGAACCCCGCACATACGATGAACTTATTCGGTACGTACCGTATAAAAACTCCATGGAACAGGTGTATCTGTCCCTATCAACAGAGCAGCAGCATGAGATGAAACAATACGCGATGGAACTGATTCGCTCAGATGATGAGGACACGGGCAAGGACATTTTGCTGTACCTTGTGTGTTACCATGATCTGCCCCTGATTGCGGAGATTCCGGAGCTGTTGGAGCGGGAGATCGTTTATCCAGCGGTTTTGTTCAAGAGCGCCTCTGGGGAAATGCGAGATCATCTGTTACAACGGGTGAATACGGATGAAGAGAATCGAAACCATATCCTGATCATGCTGGCTTATATCGGTGACGAAGTGGTTGTACAACAGTTCTGGCAGTGGAAGCAGTCTCCGCCTGACTGGGCTAGCAGGCTGTATGTGGCACCTGAGCGTTATACCTTACAAGCAGGCTGGGAGTTAACCGAAGATGGTCAACGCAGGGAATTGTTTATCACCCCAAGTTATTCACTATATGAAACAGGAGAGAGCAACGTAGCGGGAAGAGAGAGGGAAAACCTTGAGGGTGCTCCGGTTTCTTTACTTGTACCAAGCTCCACTCATTGCCCGTGGTGCAGCAATCCATTCATTAGCTTAATGAATTTACAGGTGAAACATCCGGCGCTTCATTCTGTTCACTGGAACGCTCCACACCTTGATGTGCAGACCTGTCTGGTCTGTAGCGGTTTCAGCGTGGTGTACATGGAGATGGATGCAACAGGGAATCCGATCTGGAGTAGACATAATTTGAAGCCGGATGGTTTTGATGATATTGATGTGGAAGAGATGAGCGTAGATGTTTCGGGAATAGGCTCAAACACCTTAGAGGTAGGCAGCCTTGTTGGCGAGGGAGAAAGGGCAGAAGGAGCACGGGAACAGGAACAGCGGCGTTTGTTCCATATTGCGTCTGAACCACGTCAGCCTTTCCATGGTAGTGAGTGGGCAATGGAACCTTCTATATCACAGGTTGGGGGTCACCCCGGCTGGGTGCAAGATGCAGATTATCCAGTATGTCCAGCCTGCTCTGCTACGATGAAAGCCATCGGACAGTTGGACGGTGAGATGATTCAGGAAAATGGTGAAGGTGTGTATTACATGTTTGCGTGTGAGCCATGCCAGATGACAGCAGTATCGTATCAGCAATCATAATATAATCCACCCACTTTCTTATCGTTTTCCAGCATGAAGTGACTGTTGTCATAAAACCTGACATCGTTGTAATATATAATCATTGATCAGCTTCGTGGAGAGAGATAAATTACAAAATGTCGGCAGGAGTGGGAACGATGGAAATAAGAGTGGATGATTTGAATGGAAATCAGGTAAAAGCGTTAATCGCGGAACATTTGATGGGCATGGCAGCGGATTCGCCGCCAGAAAGTATACATGCACTGAATCTGGATGGACTGAAGAAACCCGAGATTACGTTCTGGTGTGCATGGGACGGAGAGGAACTGCTCGGCTGCGGGGCGATCAAGGAACTGAACGCGGAGCATGCTGAACTGAAATCGATGCGTACGGCTTCCGCTCATTTACGCAAAGGGGTAGCCCGCCATATTTTGACGCATATCATTGCAGAGGCGACAACTCGCGGATATCAGCGTATCAGTCTGGAAACGGGTTCGATGGATTCTTTTATCCCGGCACGCAAGCTGTATGAAGACTTTGGTTTTGAATATTGCGAGCCGTTTGCGGATTATATTCTAGACCCGAACAGTTCATTTATGACCAAAGTTATTAAATAACATTATAGATGACGAATCTTAACGAAAACAGCCAGTCTCTCTAGTATAGGGGGGCTGGTTTTTGACGTTAATTTATGCGTTGAAGTGTTTATAGTTTTGAGGAAAAAATGAAACATTTGATACAGTTCATACAGCGCAAAAAGTGGTAAACTAAAATTCGGGATTTGAACGCTGTGACGCATCAGAGAATGGAGGGGGCATGGAACATGCTCTACTGGTGGTTTGAAGGAATGAACCCCTTGTTTCCGGTATTTGTGTTGTGTCCTATGTTGGCTGTAATTATGGGGGCTTGCTGGTATGTTTTGAAGGCTTCGAAACGGTGCAGTAGGACAATTGCTTTGGGTGTATCTTTCTTGCTGCCTTTGTTGTTTATCACCAGTGATTGGGCGACGTTCACCGCCAACCTGGATGTATGGCTGATGTATGGGGTGGGATATTGTTTGGTAACATGGGCAACATACCGATTACTTTGTACACTTAAAGGGTATAAATCATAGGCATGTCATATGTTTGGGATGAATTGGCCATACAGAATGGGTGGGCTGTTTCATCATGGATAGGGTATACTGGACTTTATATTGCTCAAAAAAATAGACAAGGATTACAGACGTTTTTGTACCTCAGGAGGATTTCAATTGGCTCAGACTCAGACGGAAGAATCATTACAGAAAAAATTAAAACCCAGACACATTACCTTTATGGCGATGGGGGGTGTCATTGGGACAGGCATTTTTAAAGGGAGCGCAGGCACGATTGGACTTGCAGGCCCAGGTGTCATTGTAACGTACATTTTTGCCGGATTACTGCTGCTTGTGGTTATGGCTGCCATGGCAGAGATGGCTACGGTGTACAAGAACAGAAATATGAAAGATTTTGTACAGGAAGCGTTCGGAAGCAGAGTTTCGTTTATTATGGGATGGATGTATTGCTTCCTGTGGTTATCCGTATGTGTTATCGAAGTCATCGCAGCGGGCAGTTTCCTGCAATATTGGTTCGCGGACGTACCGCTGTGGATGCTCAGTCTGGCATGTGCGGCTTTCATTATATTGGTGAATCTACTCAGTGTGGGTGTATTCGGGGAATTCGAGTTTTGGCTGGCCGGGATCAAAATTGCGATGATTATTATTTTTATCGTGCTCGGGGCAGGGCTGATCTTTGGTATTATTCCAAGTGACAACACACCATATCTGCAAAACTATACACAAGCTGGCGGGTTCTTTCCGAACGGATTGACGTCGATCTTCTCGGCCCTGCTTGTAGTTATGTTCTCGTATGGAGGATCGGAGCTGATCGGCCTGACCTTGACGGAAACGGAAAATGCGGAGAAAGTGATGCCCAAGATCGTGGGCAATTTCATGTTCAGAATCATTTTATTCTTCACTTTGCCGATTCTGATCATCTGTGGTCTGATTCCTTGGAACGAGATTGGGCCGGAAAGCAGCCCATTTGTACAGGTACTGGCGTCAACTGGTCTGCCGGGTGCTGCACATATTATGAACTTTATCTTGGTGACGGCGGTGTTGTCCGCGGCGAACTCGGGCATTTATGGGGCATCCCGCATGATGCACTCTATGGCTGTCGGCGGGGAGGCACCCAAAGCACTCGCCAAAACCAACCGCAACGGTAGCCCGATTAATACATTGCTGGTGTGTACCGTTGTTCTGCTGGCAGGTTCCTTGTTAGGATTGTTTGCCCAAGATCAGCTGTTTAGAGTGTTGCTTGCGGTTCCGGGCTTTGTTGTGATTCTGGTCTGGATCTGCATCGCTGCTTCTCAGCTTAAATTGCGTAAAAAGTATCCGGTGCAGCCTACATTCAAGGTGTGGGGATTTCCTTACATCACCGGAGCCGTTGTCTTGATCCTGAGCGTCATTGCTCTGATGTTTGTGTTTGATGAAGGCAACCGGTTCAGTATTAGCATCTGTCTCGGTGTACTTGCATTGCTGACGATCTGGTCTTTGATTCGATTCCGCAAGATGGAAGGCCGGGTTTCGGGGCGTTAATAACTTCGATGAATGAAAAGTGATATATGTTATATTTAGGATTAACAAAGATCTATAAACGTCCATCTTTACAGAGAATCTCGGTGCTCGTGCGCCGGGATTTTTTTATGTACATACACTAGGCCGCAAAACTTTTTTAACTGAACGATTAACATTCAGTTCATCCGCCCGTTATACCTATGAAAGGTGGTGAAGCATGGACGCCGGACAGATAAATGAACAACTACAGCCTAAACTTAGAGAAATCCGGCACTATCTAATCAGATTAGGTGCTTCCCCATCGGATGCAGAGGATATTTTGCAGGAAACGGTGTACAAAGCTTTTTTATATATCGACTCGATTGAAAAAGGGAAGTTCAGCGCGTGGCTCTATAAAGTTGCGATCAACCGTTATTATGATCTCTGCCGCCGGAAGAAATGGGCGATGGTTCCCATCGAAAGTGTGGAAATACCGGATTCAACGCTTCCTGAGGATGCCATTCTACAGCAGGAGAAGAAAGAAACAGTGGAAGCTGTGCTCGGTGAACTTGCTCCGCTGCACAGACAACTGCTGATTATGAAATATGAGATGGAGCTCTCGTACCAGGAGATTGCGGAGTTGCTTGACATGCGGATGGAGCAAGTTAAAGCATCGTTATATCAAGCCAGACAACAATTTAAGAAAAAGTATGGGAGTGAGTGAGAATGAACCGACCGTTTGAACAGGAAGATGCAGTGGATGTGAGCAAAATGATTAAAAAGGCCAAACGAAAAACAACGATTCGTACATTATCTCTATCGCTCGTTGTATCGGTCGTGGCATTATTCGGAGTTATTGTCGGCAATCAGTATTTAACAAGTTCCAGTTATGAGCGTGCGATGTACAGCGAGCAGTTGATGAGCCAGATTAGCGGACCGGATCAAGTGCAGACGGGGCAAGTGAACTTCAGTGGTTTTTTGAACGGAACTTTGCAGACTTACAAAGCTAAAGTCATTGAGGGTATTCTTGTACCTTGGGTGGATCAAAAGGTTAATTATACCGTGCTGCCTTTACCTATCTTTTCAAGTATGGGTGGTAGTACTGGGCAACAATCAGTTTCATTACCGGATGAGAATATGCAAAAACTAGGTTATGAGTATACTCGCAGTTACAATGGATTAAGCGGACAGAGAGAGATGATGTTTTACATTCCGGGTGTGAATTATAATGGGAAAATTCTAAATGACCTTCCGTTGCTGAGTGAAATGGACTCGGACAAAAGGGTGGAGATGGCTATTTCTTTCGATAAGGATTATTCGTTGGATGAAGCGAAACAGTTGCTTCCGGCGGAGTTAAATCAAACATGGTACTGGGTAGATACGTATGATAACAGAGCTTTTTACGAGCCTAGACAGGATGGAAACGGGAAAGAAAGCTATGCGACCCCAGAGCCGGAGAATTGGGTAAAGGGTCTTGGAGTGAATCCATCCGAACCGACGGAAGTGAATGGCAAGCGATTTTTGGATGCTTTGGAACAGGGAAGGCAGCTTAAAGGGGTATATCATTATGAGTTCAACCGAATCTACCATTATTTAAAAAAAGATAAAAAAGAGCCACAAGAGAGCGATATTCGCATTCTGGGTGTCGTGGTGACAGGAACAGCAAAACAATTGCAGTCCCTGAGTGGTCAGCCATATCTCAGAGGGGTAACGTTGGGAGCAGTGGTGGAAAAATATTGAGTTTTTTGGATCATCCTTATTAGAATATTTCTTAATCATTAAAGTAGTAAGGATGGTACTCTGCAAAAGATGCACCAAATAAACAAGGGGATATTAGATACCTAAAAAATCATAATAAAGGAGAAAAAAATGACTTGGAATTATAATGAACTAATAGAATCATTTGTTGAAGAATATGAAGAATACAAGTTAGAGTATCAGAGTCCAAATGAAGCGATAGCTCGAGCTTTTGACGAGCACTACAGTGAGAATTCGGATGATATGGAAAAGGCCGTTTTAATGGTAATTTCAGCGGAATTAAAAGTAAAACAGCCACGGATGTACAAGATTACAAAAGAAAATTATATGAGAGACCTTGAACTAATAGATTTTGAAAGGCTAAAGGACTTTATTCAAAGAGGTCAATTAAATGAAAAAGAGTATGAAGAACTTTATTTGAGAAGAAACAGAGTATTGCAAGAACTTGAAAAAATGCCAGTAGATCTTTGTCCAAAAGCAAGATGGTTTTACGATGATATTGTAGATATAGTTGATCATTCCTTTTCTGAGAGAGAAAATGATAATAATACGATTGAAAACATCTTAAAAAGATTTGAAAGGGAATTTAGGTACAGAACGTGCGCTAAGAAAATTGTTTACACTACAATAGCAGAAAATTTAATACGACTTAACGATACAATTCCACCCTACATTATTAGTGAACTCAAAAATAGAAATTTTGATAATTCCCAGTATGAATTAACCGAAGAAGAAGAGAGGGAGTTATTAAGAAGAATAGATAAGGTTTTGGAGGAAGTAAATAAATAACTTAATTCTATCAGAATAAACAGATCAATTTGGGTTGGTTTCCAAAATTGATCTGTTTTGATATGTTAACATTCTCAACGATCGATAGCGAAAAAGTATGTGATGATGAAGATCGTGGAACAGTATCGAACGGTCTAAAATTCACAGGAGATCTTGATGAAAATAGAAAAGTACTAACTTCTTTCTGACGATATCAGAATAATCTATAGGAGGATAATTTGATGTATGCCAAATTAACAGAAAAAGAGTTAATAGATATGTATTATCGACATCTTGAGGGGAGATATTTTTCAGATGCACTAAAAAAATACAGTCTTGGAGAAGGTTTTGGCAGTAGTGAGAGTGTATGGTGTGTTTTTGCTGGTGAGTTAGATGAGTGGGAAGAAGCTTATTTTGGAGATACGGGGGTTTGTTATTTTTTTGACTATCCTGCAGTAGAGAAAGATCAGACAGTTGTATTGGACTACTCCGCTTTTTATCATTATCTTAGGGAAGCGAGTGTTAACTATTTAAAGAGCAATCCAGACGATAAGGATGAGGTTGAAGTTCGACTAATAGAAATCAAGCAAAAGTACAATATTGTATAAGCTTGGAAAGCACATACCTACGAAAAGGTGAGTTAGGCAAGTTCATTTCGGATGAACTTAAAATTAAATTGGAAGAAATGAATTCCTACCATTAATTCTTGTAATGGATGTATGCTCTGTATATATTGGAGGGGAAATATGAAGCCATTAGAGATTGAGCAGTTACCTGATGTATTATCAAAAGAAACTTTAGAGAAATATTTAAGTGATTATTTAAGCTTTGTTGAAAATACAGAGAAGTTAAACAAACTAGAAGTTTTAGAATCACTATCAGAATTTGCTGATAGAAAAGTCTATACTCATGAATTGTTAGATGCCAATCTAAAATTAAAAACAGATCAAATTGTCCAAACCCTCTTGGATATTTCTTCTGTAGACATGGTTGATAGTTATGCTTATGTTGTTGTGAATCTAAATTTAAAAGAGAGTTATGAATTAATGAAATCAGTCTTAGATTTGGAGTTAAATGGGCAAGTTAGAGAGATTATCGAAGAAACGATTGATGAAGTAGGTAACAATGCGATATTTTTTAAATAGTTTTGGCCCTGTGAATGAATAAAGGAGTGGTATTACAGTGAAGCCTTTAAGTCTATAAAAGGAAATAAGAGAAGGTAAATCAAGCGATTCAGAGATTATTAAGTGTTTAGACATACATCATAATCAGGTTTTACTAAGTGCTATTAGTCAAATTGTTAGCAGAAAATTATGTAATGAAGAAATCATCTCAAAACTTGCTTACATTAGTAAATTTAGAGATTCAAATGTGAATAAACTATTTGGAAAAGATACCATTGGACACTACAGCATTGCGGCACTTCTAGTTCTTGATACTCCAGAACCACGAAGTAAATATGAGGAATTAATGTCTTATCTGGATGAGTGGGATCAAGAGATTGTAGTGAGAGTTGCACAAGGGATCAAATGAAAGGATAAATAACAATGGTCAATCCTTATTTTAAAAAGTGGCTTCAACTTGCAAAAACTGTTAAAGAGACAATTCCTAACTGTCCTCTGTTAAATTGTCCAAACTGTAACAGTACTAATATTGCCTACGAATATATTGGAGATAGTCAGAAGAGAGAAGGCTATTTTTTGATTTGGTGCAACAACTGCTTGGAAGGGTTGCACATTTCAAGAATTGATATCCCTGAATTAGCCAAAATGATACCATTTGGATCGCCTTCAGAACTAACTTCGCACATTCCAAATTTCAAAAAAGTAAATCCATAGAGACAGAGGGAAGAATGGATGAAGCATGGGAGATATTTTATGATCAGATCGCAGGGAGAATCGGAGGAGACTATAAACGACATTAGGATGGTGATAAATTTTGAATAAGAATTTTCTGTATAGTAAACCTAGTATTATTGGGGTATTGGATTCAGATAATGATGAATTTAACGAGATCGCCTCTTGGCTTTTTGATGATTCGCCAGAAGTAATGAGAAAGAAATTTAGGGAAGATTCTTTGGATGAATTAGTAACAGAGATCATTGATATTTTTCGAGGAGGTAATCCGAACTTTCAGGAACTGGCTGGGTTGTTTGGGATGGTAAAGATTGAAGAAGGTCAACAGGCCGGGGTGAAAATATGGAAAGTTAGAAATATTGAACGACTAGCAGGTGATTTAAATGAAATTGAAATGCACATGGATGATCAAAGTTTAATTATTAATAAGCTATGTTTATACATATATGAATCATCTGATTTACAAAAAATTAAACAAAAATTAAAATTCGATAGGGAATTTTATCAGGACATTAGCGGGGGGCTTAGCGTTTCTGAAAATGGGTTTAGTATAACCATTATTAAAGAACCAGAGGGGGATTTTGTGAATGAAGTTACGGGATAGAATTGATTGATATGGAAAAGTTAATGGAGGTTGGCGATGTTTTTGAATCCAATGGAAACGGAACCGTTATTGTTGGAAATGAACCTGTCCTTACATCTATAGACAAGATTGGTGACGTTATTTTGTTGCAAATTTTTGAGCATGAAATGCTGAATCTGAGAGTTGTTTCGGTTCAAATATCCAACTCGCCAAATGATAAAAAAATGGTGGGCATATGCTTAGGTAACTCGATAAATCCTGCAGATATACCAATAGGTTCAACAGTATATGTTATTTAATAGTTCCAAATAACAACAGAACTCCAACTACCATGTTGGAGTTTTTCTTTACCAAAAATCCTCTGAAACACCGCGCTTCATAAGCCTTTTAAAGTTGCCACTACCAAAACTAGCACATCAATGATAGCGTTTTTATATAAATCCAATATTTTCTTGCGTATTTCGACATATTCATATACTATTTTCCCATACTTAGTGCTTCAAACTTATGTTTTTTGGGTACGGCCTAGTCAAAAAGGCTAGGGTTCGTGGGGAGGAAGAGGGAGCAAATGATCGGTTTTTTCAGGAAACGTCTGGTTGTGCGCATTGCGGCTATTGTTACACTGGTCATCACGATTATAGCAGCGGGAAGTATGCTGACGCAGATCGCTAATGTGAAACTTGCTGCGCAGGGGGCTATCAAGAGTTACAATATTCAGATTGCCGAGAGTTATGTGAAACAGCTGGATACAGCAGCATATGCGGAGTTTGCCAAGGACCCTAAGGAAAATGGGGAGTATCTAAGCATTCGGGATGAATTGGACGATTTCCGAGAGCGTATTGGTGCCATGTATGTGTATTTCGTCAAAATAGACGATAAAGGAACTCCGCTTATTATGGTGGATGGTATGAAGGATGCGGATAAAGCTTCGGCAATCAACGAAGTAACAGACATTCCGGCAGATGCGGTACAGAAGTTGCTGCAAGGGGAAACAGCAAGTTCGCCGATTATTAATAACCCGGAGTATGGTAATTATATTTCTTCCTATGCTCCTATACTGGATAGCAACGGTGCTCTTGCAGGTGTAATTGGTATCGATACAGGGATATCTGTTATCGAAGGTATTGAAACAGATATTTTAAAATCAAGTCTTCCGTTGTATGTGATCCTGCTGGTCGCTACACTGGTGGGCATTGCTATAGTGATGTGGTTTATCGTTAGGGGACTGCGCCCGCTACATCCGCTGAAATCAAGTGTGGAAAAGATGGCACAGGGCGAGCTGGCCGAAGCTAATCGTATTTTGACAGCATATCGTCTAAAGAGCAAAGATGAGATCGGAACAACGTATCAAGCGATGATACATATGTCAGGCAATTTGAACAAAATCGTAAGTGATATGGTTGGAGGAGTGGCTTCAACGACAGAATTGTTATCCGAATCCACGAAAGAGTTTAATCGGAGTACTGAAGAGATGCTTGCCATGAGCAAAACAGTGGATCGTGCTGTCGAGGAGATCCAACAAGGTGCACACACACAGAAGCAAAGCGCAAGTGACAGTGCACATGCTATGGAAGAGATTGCAAAAGGCATTAACGATATATCTGAATCCTCCAATGTAGTGTCAGATGCAGCAACAGCGGCGCTAGCTACGGCGGAATCTGGGCAGCAACGCATGACGGTGATGAAGAAACAGATGGAAAACATCTCTGCAGTATCTGGAGAGGTTACCACGATGGTGCAGGTGCTGAACAACTATTCTACTGAAATTGGTGGTGCACTGCATACGGTACGTGACTTCGCAAGTCAAACCAAACTGCTCGCGCTTAATGCCTCCATTGAGGCTGCACATGCGGGTGAGCATGGGAAGGGTTTTGCAGTTGTGGCAGAAGAAGTGAGAAAGCTTGCTGAAGCCTCCAGTTCGTCTATGGAACGAATTTCCGACTTATTACTTCGTATTGAACAGGAGTCGCAGCAGATTGGTTCCCGAATGGGGGTTACTGCACAGGAGATTGGTCAGGGTGTCATATTTACAACAGAAGCGGAGCAGGCATTCTCACAAGTTGTGGGCGCGTTCCAATTGGTTACCCAGCGCATTCAGGAGGTTTCTGCTGCGGCTGAAGAAATTACGGCCGGATCGGAAGAGGCGGCAGCTTCGGTCAATACCATTTCACAGATTTCCGCAGGTGTGTCGGATCACTCGGATGAGATTTATCGTTTGATGCAGGATCAATCGGTGTTGTTCCGTAAGGTGGCTGAAACGTCTACGATGCTGGAACAGCAAACGAATGAGATGAGTGAAGCGGTGAAAAAGGTAAAGGTGTAAGTAAAACCATAAGAAACGAGAGTCAAATGAATAAAGCAGGAATTAAGCCGGAGAAAATGGAAAAGAATCCAGGATGTAAGAGGTAACTAAATTAAAAGACAAATTTCATTTAACAAAAAAGTGCTTCGCCTCTTAGGCGGAGCACTTTTTTGTTAAGGCTTAGAGCATATATGCACTAACAGCAGATCACAGATGACCTAGTTCAATCGCTTGTTTGAAACGCCGGGCAAATTGTTCTGCTGCAGACGCAGCCTCTCTGAATTCTGTCTGAACGAAGCCGATCTGCATTTTGGGCTGCTGAATCTCGGTAATTTCGACCATCTTAATCAATCCTTCTTTCCAAAGTGGGTTCTGGTGAAAGGAGAAGTCGTGCCCGATCGTTGCAGCAATATTATTTTTCAGCACCGTGCTAATGGCTTCCGAATTATTGGTCTTGAATAAGATGGACAAAGGCCCATATTCATAGGTGAACTCCTGTAGGAAATCTTCAATAAAACCGTCCCGATATAACGCAAGATTATGTTCTTTTAGTTGATCAGGGGTGACACGTGTATGTTTTGCTAGTTCGGACAGTTGATGGGTGCATACAACAAGCTTGCTCGAATACATCGGTGTGAAATGCAGCCCATCCAATTCGCGCAGTTGTTTCGCGTAAATGGCGATAAAGCCCAGATGGGTTTTATTATTGCGGATGTCCTCAATGATCTCCATGGAACCTTTCTCTTCAATCGATAATCTCAGTTGTGAATGATCTCGTTTCATATCTGCCGCCGATTGCACCAAGTAAGGCATAACACTCGGGAAAGTAGCCACGTGAAGATCACCGGTCAGCGTAGAGGTGATTGCATTTAGCGATTTTAATTCATCAATTCGCTGTAGAATGTCCAGCGCTTTCGCGATAAATTGTTTACCCTCCGGCGTGGGATGAGTGCCTTGTCTGGAACGCTCGAATAGAACCAGCCCCATCTCTTTTTCCAGGCGATGAACCGATTGGCTGATCGCTGATTGCGTGACATGAAGATGCTCCGATGCGGCAGAGAATGATTGTGTTTTGGCGATTTCAACGACGTATTCAAGCTGTTCCAGATTCATGTGGATCATCCCTTTTGATATTAGTATAAGTAATGTTAACATAAGTATCTATAAATATGAATAATGGGAGAATAGCGATATAATATATAGACAAGTAGGACATTCTTGTATTAACAGTTTAGATAAAAGGGGATGTACAGGATGAAGGCAGCAGTATGGTATGGTCATAAAGACGTGCGTGTGGAAGATCGTGAGGTTCCTGTTGCAAAGTCAGGACAGGTGCAGATCAAAGTGGAGTATGCCGGAATTTGCGGTAGTGACTTACACGCGTATCATCATGGGGTAGGTATTCAAGAAGGGGAGAATCATCCACTTTCAGGACAAAAAGCGCCGCTGACACTAGGGCATGAGTTTGCAGGGACAGTAAGTGCTTTAGGTAGTGATGTAAGCGGTATCAATATTGGTGATCGCGTAGTGGTTGAGCCTCTATATCATTGCGGAACGTGTGAGTACTGTATCCAAGGTAGATACAATCAGTGTACTCAATTTGGTTTTGTCGGATTGAACGGAGATGGCGGTTTTGCCGAATATGTAGTCGTCGAAGCATATATGGTGCACCCGATTCCAGATCAAGTTTCCTTTGAAGAAGGGGCACTTGTAGAACCGACAGCGGTAGCTTTTCATGCTGTGCGTCACAGCAAGCTGAAAGTGGGAAATAAAGTAGCTGTATACGGAGCAGGGCCGATTGGTTTGCTGACGATCTTGTCAGCCAAAGCCGCTGGGGCATCTGAAGTGTACGCTGTCGATGTCTTCGAGGATCGTCTGGAACTGGCAGCTAAACTTGGCGCAATTCCGGTGAATAGCAGTAAGGTGGATGCAACACAGGTCATTACGCAGCAATCGGGTGGAATTGATGTTGCGTACGAAGCGGCTGGCGTGCAACCGACGATGGACAGTGCTGTGTCCGTGATTAAAAAAGGTGGGGAAGTTGTGGTCATCGCCGCGATTCCGAACCCTCTTCACATAAATTTCTTCGACATGCTGGTAAAAGAAGCAAATCTGACAGCTACACTGGCGTACCGACACATCTTCCCTGAGGTCATCTCACTCATAGCAGAAGGCGCACTCGATGTGAAGCAGGTAATCACCAAGAAAATTAAGCTGGATGATGTTGTACAGGACGGGCTTGAGTTGTTAATGAGCGACAAGAGTCATGCGAAGATTCTGATTGAAATTGGCGGTTAAGCTCAGGCTCAACATCCTAATCATGTAACGCTAAGATATCAGGTTTAAACCAGAGGGCTGTTCCTCTTGTCATCTACAGATGGCAGGAGAACAGCCCTTTGTTTAATGGTATAAAGAGACATAACATTCTACAGAATGCACGATTACTTTGGATAGCGTGGTAAATCAGTAGTACTACTTGTTGTCCGTTAAGGCCCTATCTTATCTTATTTTATCTCGTAACAATAGCAGATTGCCTGCCCTCCGCCCTCCACGGGACTGAACTCCGGATCTTCAATAAAGCCAAAACGTTCATATAACCGGATGGCATTAACCATCTGACTACCTGTATAGAGATAAACTGCATTTTTGCCCAGCTCCTTCGTGGATTCTACACACCGCTGAAGCAGTTCACGGGCAATGCCATGTCCTCTCCACTCGGGATCAACACCCAGCAGACGAATAAATGGATAATCAATCGGCAGATCAAAATTGGGATAGGCTTTATGTGCCGTTTCAAACAACTGAACGGTACCGACGATCCGATCTTCGATCTTGGCCACCCATAATTCAGTCAAGTATGGATTGTCCACAGATTCGCGAATATCTTTCAGGTAGGCTTCCCAACGATCCGATTGCTCAAACGAGCTCTGGTATTCCGCGTAACTGGCAACCAGAATGTCAACAATCTCAGCATGGTCAGCTGGGGAAGCGGGATGAATCGTTATGGCAGCCGTCGTCATGTTTAAATTCTCCTTTTCTTATGAGTAAAGTGGGAAATGATATTTCTATGCATTATAGCACAGTGATTTCAATCCTCTATATTAGAATCTTCTATAAGCGATTTCAACATTTCTATGAAGGGGTAGGTCCAGTAACCAAGGTTTAGTTGCTCAACAAGCTGGAAAAAAGCTGTGAAAAAAATCTAACGATCTCCAGAGACGCTATTTGCCACTTTTTACGCGGTTTGCAATTTTAACGATCCCCAGAGAGCTTATTTTGGAAAAATAGCCCTTTTTCTAGCCGCAAAGGCTGTTTTCAGACCAAATAACGTTCCTGGTGATCGTTAGATTTTCAATCCATCTATTTTGGGCTAAATAAGCTTCCTCGTGATCGTTAGAAGTTGGTCCAACATGATTGATTGTTCATTATCCATGTATGGTGGAAATCCCCATTAAGCATCATCTATAGTAATAAGCATCCCTATGTAACCATTACTAAGCTAGCACCAATGCACCAATGCGGCTAATAGCGATGCACCTATGTAGCGTCTACAAACGATTCAGCCGTGTACTGTATAGATGATTGCGATATTCGGTTGGTGTACTTGCCTCGTGTTGCTTGAAGGTACGCAGAAACAGCTTGTAATCTGCGAAGCCGCATTGAGCCGCAATCTCCTTCACACTGGCATTGGTATTGAGCAACAGTCGTTTGGCACGATGCATGCGTTCGGTGAGGATATACGTTTTGAGTCCGATCCCTTTTTCCCGCTTCACCATTTTGGAAATATAGTCCTTGTTGAAATTAAAGTGCTCCGCAATCTCACTCACCGTAATATTCAGGTGCAGATGGATATCGACCCATTTACAGATGTGATCCACCACGGCGTTATGCGGGCGATAGTCTGTACGCAGATTACGTTCTATTTCTTTGAGAAGCAATAGCGCAGCAGCATCCGCCTCTTCGGACGAGAAGGAAGATACATGCAATAACTGCTTAAACAGTTGATTTGCCATAGAAGGAACCTGAATGGTTGAATGGCTTGGAAAATCAACAAATAACCCTGGCGCTGTCTCGTAATGCATCCAATAGAAGCTAACAGGTGCATCACTAATTTGGTAACCATAATGAGTCCGGCCCGCCTTTAAAAATAAAAGATCATCCGCACGAGCAACGTATCGCTTGTCATCCTCCGCAATATACATCTCACCTTCCAGCATCAAAATGATCTCATGAACCGGCATGCTTCGCCGCATATGACTCCAGTTGCCCTCTGATATAAATTTTCCGCATAAATAGTGCTCCACTGGTTTTGACATAGGACGGATTTATCCACCTTTTCTTGGATTCTGAGTCTGCTGTAACTGTAGTTTATTTGATAATATGAGGACATTCAAGGGTGGAATCTAGATGGCAGAGATAAGTTCTGGCCTAAGTACAACACGGATTTTATCCTTTATTGCTGAATTCAGTCCCCTATCTGACAAAGAAACCATTTGAAGTTATTACATATGCCAAAGGAGCGAGCCGCATGATCGATACGAGAAAAGGATTTCTGGGCCCCGCACAGGTTAACTTGCTGAAAGGCCCGTTTCAAACGTCACAGCATATCGGAGAGCGCTACTTGTTATCGCTGGAGATCGACCGCTTTCTGGCTCCATGTTATGAAGCCCACGGGTTAACACCACGCAAGGAACGATATGCAGGCTGGGAGGCACGCTCGATTAGCGGACATTCCCTCGGACACTACATGTCGGCTCTCGCGGTGACGTATCAGGCGACGGGGAATGCCTCCTTAAAGCAAACACTTGATTATGCTGTGAATGAACTGGCGACAATTCAACAGACGACGGGCAGCGGATATATCGGAGGTTTGTCCGAGGAGGCTTTCCGTATGGCTTTTCGTGCGGAGAACATTGGCGGATTTAACATCGGCGAATATTGGGTTCCGTGGTACAGCGTGCATAAAATCTATCGCGGTCTGATTGACGCCTATCAAATGACGGGCAATGAGCAGGCGCTTGAGGTGGTTGCACGTTTTGCGGATTGGGCAGTGACGGGACTGAGTGCCATGACCGAGGAGCAGATCCAGACGATGCTGATGTCTGAGCATGGCGGGATGAACGAAGTGTTTGCCCAATTGTACGGGATTACAGGAAACTCAGCCTATCTTAGGGCTGCCCGTCAATTTACACATCAACTCATTCTTGAGCCGCTGGAGCAGGAGCGGGATGAGTTGCAAGGAAGGCATGCCAACACCCAGATTCCGAAAGTTATTGGCGCAGCCGAAATATACAATCAAGACCCTGCACGGACATCGTACCGGACAGCGGCACAATTTTTCTGGGATACAACCGTGAAGCATCGTTCTTATGTCTTTGGCGCGACGAGCATATCCGAGCATTATGAAGCAAAGGGCATGGAGAGCCTTGGCATCAAAACCGGGGAGAGCTGCTGTACCCACAACATGATGCATCTGACGAAGCAGCTGTTTGCCTGGAACCCGGACAGTGCCTACATGGACTATTATGAGAACGCAGTCTATAACCATATCCTTGGCACACAAGATCCTGATACGGGCAACAAAACGTACTTTGCCTCCACCCTTCAAGGACATTACAAAATCTACGGCACACGCGATACGGCCTGGTGGTGCTGTACCGGATCAGGCATGGAGAACCCGGGCAAGTATGCTGAGGCGATCTATTATGAGGATGAACATGATTTGTATGTGAACCTGTACATCGCTTCCGAGCTGGAGTGGGCATCACAGGGACTGAACTTAAAGCTGGAAACCGACTTCCCCTATTCGGAAAAAGCAACCCTGACAATCACCGAAGGCAGCGCCTCGGCTTGTCTAAGACTACGCGTGCCGTCCTGGCTTCAGGAGCCGATGACGGCAACCGTAAACGAGGATTCGACCCAGTCGTATACACGTCTGGAACCCGGCTACTTGTCCATCGACCGCACCTGGTCGGCGGGCGATACGATCACCATTACGTTGCCGATGGCACTACGTAAATATACAGCCCGGGATGATGCTCACAAGGTGGCATTCCAGTATGGCCCGATTGTACTTGCTGGTGCGCTTGGCAGTGAAGGGCTTCCCGAGGATACCATTATCGACGAAACTGCACTGAATCCAAAAACAGCTCCCGTGCCCGTTATCCAAACGGAAGAGGAGGATATGAGCAAGTGGATCAGAGTTGTCGATAAAAGGACGCTTACGTTTGAACTTAGCGAGGAAGTGACGTCCACCGGAGAAGCTGTGAAGATGATCCCGTTCTATGATGTGCATCATGAATTTTACACGGTGTATTGGGCGTTGAATGATGAAGGGGATGCGCTGGAGAAAGCACTGAATGATATAACGATTGACAGCGTGCAGCCAGACGGCCAGCAGGATGAGATCGGACACCAACTGGAGAGCAATTGTCGCGGGAAGCAGTATAACGGCTCCGGTACAGACGGGCGCAACAGGCTGTACATGTGGCGTGAGGCATACGGAGTGAACGAAGCGGCATTCAGCTACCGCTTGGCTGTAGACTCGGATGCTATGAACTATTTGTGCGTAGCCTATTGGGGCGGGGACTATCTGCATTTTGACCGAGAGGGAGTTCGATATGAGCGGCAGTTTCATATTTTGGTGAACGATATTGTTGTAGGGGAGCAACGCATTCATATGAACAAGATTGGAGAGGTATTCCGAGTCAGCTATGAGATCCCGGAAGAGGTCACTAGAGGCCAGGAGAGTGTTACCGTAACATTCCAGGCAGTCGGGGACAAGGGGTGTGCCGGGAAAGTAACGGAGGTTCGCACAACACGCAGCAGACCGGATTTTTTCGTGTGAGCGTCCAGTAACAACAAATCATCTATTCGATGATTGATATGAAATGCAGTTATTCCAGTGATATAATGGATGCAGTGCAAATGCATACTATGAGTTACACCAATCGCAGGTACAGCAATCATAAGGTACACAAAGCAAACAAAAAAGAAGGTGGCGTCGTGTCAAAACCTGATAATACTGGCGTTTACCGCTTTGAGGACTGGTTAACCTGGGATGGAGCGTGGGAGTGGATCAATGGAAAGGCACATAATATGTCGCCCACACCTACCTCCTTACATCAGTTTATTGTGGGCGAGCTGCATTATGCTTTACGAACGTTTTTTCAAAATCGGCGATGCTATGTTTTTGTTGCCCCTTTGACGTTTTTTTGAGCGAGAATGAGCAATATGACATACCTGATCATGTCGTACAACCCGATCTTTCTGTAGTATGTTCCAACGATCAGATTTCCAAAAGGGGTTGCCAAGGAGCACCTTCACTTATCATAGAGGTGTTATCGCCTTCAACGGCTCTTAAGGATTTTAATGAAAAATTTAATCTATACCAGAAGTATGGCGTGAATGAATATTGGATCGTTGATCCAGGTAATCAGACGGTTCACGTGTATACACTTGAGGATGGGAGATATCAGACGCGCCATTTGTTCTCTCAAAAAGAAACGATACAATCCGTATTGTATCTCGACCTGAGCATTTCGCTGGATGTACTCTTCAAACTTGGATAAGTCATTTGGTCATAATAGACGGATCGGCACAATGCTCGAAATTCTAACGATCCGTACGGAGCTTATTTGGTCGATTTAGGCATGTTGAAAAATCTAACGATCACCAGCGACGTTATTTCAGCCAAAACGGACTAAAATCAATGAAATCACATCTCAAATGTGGAAATAGCGTTCCTCATGATCGTTAGATTCTGAGTTGCGCTAAAAAACACCAAATAGCGTTATCTGTGATCGTTAGCTTTTTGAGTAGTGAAGGAGACGTCGGAGGAGCAGCGTACAATAGATTTGGATGCAATACATGTTAGCGATATTAACACGGATACCGTGTGCGGTAAGGTGTGTGGTAAGGTTTACAGTAAGTAAAATCATGCATCCATCCGTGAAGACAGAAGAGTCTTATAACGGTAGAGCCAAATTCACAATAACGTACACAAGACGCAAAGACGAAATGGGAGGGAATCGCCGTTTCGTCTTTTTAACATGCAATTCCCTCACAAATCTCTTTCTCGCACCCCATGCTCCCCTCTACCTCAACCTGCCAAGACAAGTCTATATAAAAAATGACACGTAACCTGATTTTCCACGTATTACCGGATAACATTTCTTTCACCACTAACGCGCCTCCGTAGGTCCTGGTTGTCCAGCAGTTCTTCTTATCTGCAAGTTGTGAAGCTCGTTCTGTTTTGTCCGTAAAAAGGATAATGGGATAAGCTCTATCCACGTATATTACTATGAAGAATACTGCTCCGGCATCATAGCTTATGGAGTACAGTACCCATACCAGCGCGAGTTCTCTTTTAAATATCAGGCAAGAATCATTCGAAAATCATATGAATTCACTGGACAATCACTCAAACTTCAAGTCTAACATCTACTTTATAGCGCTCTAATATTAACGTAATTATCCTATTTATTTTCCAATCCTATCCACCTGAGAGCGTTCACATCATGTACAATAAGAAGATGAGAGACAGGGAATATACGACATTTAGTCCTAATATCTAACATGAAAGGAGGCCTTAGGATCGACCATGACCAGGTACATACAATTGTTTGGGCTCATTATCGGCATCGTGGCCGTGAATGTTCTGGCCTTCTCCCCGGGTTTTGCTGGACTTGGATTCGGAGAGAATGCGTTCCAGACCGCACTTTCCGTGACGCTACTCTTTGGTAGCGTGCTTGCACTCTTCTATGGCAGTTACAATTTATTGTTCAAACAGCCGGTGGTTCTACCCGTGAGACAGATCGAAACCCATGAAGATTACGTGGAGGCTTTATCTTTTTACAGACGCATCAAAATCCTTGAAGAAGATATTACGCTCGGGTTGTCCCAATTGAACCGGATGAAAAAGAAAAAGGAAACCCTGATGAACGTGCTTCATCAACGGTTTGATCCCGGCGAACTGAGCTTTAAGAAATTCGCTTCGGTTACGGAAGAGGTAGAGAAGCTGTTATATCTGAACATTCGCAGCATACTGAATCGACTGAACGTCTTCGATGAAGCCGATTATGCCAGCATGATGAAAGCCAAATCCTCCACGATCCCGCAGAAGATTTTTCAGGAGAAAACGAAAGTGTACAACGATTACCTGACCTACGTGAAGGATTCACTTCACACGAATGAAGAGATTTTATTGAAGCTGGATCAACTGTTGCTGGAGATTTCGCGCCTGGACAGTGTTGAAGCTGGAGATATTGAGCAGATGCCTTGTATGCAGGAGATTGATCAGTTAATCAAGCACACCAAATTATATAGACAGTGAGGGGTTGCACCAATGGCAAAGAAAGGAAAGTTTTTTCTCATATCGATCATCATGCTGGTACTTGTGTTTGGTCTCGTTTATGGAGGAATCACACTGACATCGAACTTTGGCAAGTCTACTACACAGGTCACGACCGAAAATGCAGGTAAGGAACTCGGCAAATTGTACGCGGACATTGCGCCAGCTACGGCGGAACCGGTGAAAGGACAGATTGACCTCGATCCCGTGGATGTTGCAGAATCCCTCCCGGACATTTCAAAATTCCCGGTTACAGTAGAGAACACCACCAATGATTTCGTCGAAATTTTCTCCTCCACCGAGAAGTCGGGCAGCGGCGTGGATGGATGGTTAACCGAGGTCGCAGAGGCATTTAACCAAGCTAACATCACGGCCGGCGGCAAACAGGTATCGGTCAAAATCCGCAACATTGCTTCGGGTACAGCCACGGATTACATCAAGTCCGGCAAATATGTTCCAGATGCTTTCACACCTTCCAATGAATTGTGGGGCGAGATGGTGGAAGCCAGTGGAGTGAAGACCAAGCTCATCTCGAAGCGGCTTGTTGGCAACGTGCCGGGCATCGTCATCTCCAAAGCGAAATATGATGCACTGGTGAACACTTACGGTTCTGTGAATGTGAAAACGATAACCGAGGCCATTGCCAATAATGAGCTGACGATGGGATATACCGATCCGTTTGCGAGTTCTACAGGACTGAACTTTTTGGTTACCGCATTAAATACGTATGACAGCGCGAATCCGCTGGGCGAGAAAGCGATCCAAGGATTTGAGAAATTCCAGGCGAATGTACCATTCACAGCGTCCACTACGATTCAGATGCGGGAAGCGGCCAAGTCGGGCAGGCTGGATGCTTTTGTACTGGAATATCAGACCTATGTGAATACGGCCGATCTGAAGAGCGGATATGTGTTTACTCCATTCGGTGTAAGGCATGACAGCCCGCTGTATGCACTGGGTCAATTGCCGCAGAACAAGCAGGAGATCATCCAGAAGTTCGCTGATTTTGTCACGCAAGAGCAGTATCAGAAAAAGGCAGTAGAGTTCGGATTCAACGGTCTGCAAGATTACAAATCGGAGCTGGCTACGGTGGATGGTGAAACATTGCTGTCCGCGCAGAAAGTATGGAAAGAGAAGAAGAATGGCAGTAATCCAATCGCCGCGGTGTTTGTGACAGACGTATCCGGAAGTATGGCGGGGGAACCGCTCAACCGTCTTAAAGAATCTTTGCGCAAAGGCCAGAAGTACCTTGGTACCGACAACAGCATTGGTTTGGTTTCTTACTCCAGTGACGTGACCGTGAATCTGCCGATTGCGAAATATGATACAAACCAGCAATCCATGTTTGTCGGAACGGTGGATAGTTTGCAAGCAAGTGGGGGGACAGCAACATTTGACGGCATCGTGGTTGCAATGAAAATGCTGGAGGATTACAAAGCGGCAAACCCTAACGTGAAACCGCTGATCTTTGTCCTCAGTGATGGCGAGACGAACGAAGGACATTCGCTCAAAGATATTCGAGAGCTGGTGGAAACGTATAAAGTGCCGATCTACACGATTGGATATAACGCCGACATCAAAGCCCTGGAGAGCATCTCGAGCATAAACGAGGCAGCGAGTATTAATGCGGACACCGACGATGTCGTCTACAAAATCGGAAACTTGTTTAACGTACAGATGTAAGTCTAGATTAACGTACAGATGTTATTAACGTTCATATGTAAGCAGATACGGATGTAACCAAAAGGGGGAACTGCGAATGTCGTTTACAATGGAAATACCGAGCCAGAAGGAAATTCAAAAAGTCATTGAAGAAGAGATCAAACCGGTGCCGGCCGAGGTGGCGGAACTGCAGCAGGTAGCAACTTCGAATGTGGATATGATTATGAACCTGGACCTGGAATCCCTGGAGAAGCGCAAAGAAATTTTGCAATCCATTGACGGCTTTGGCATGAACACCATGCGATCCTCTTCTGAGAAAAACGCGTTGCTTCAAGTCTCCGTTGGACATTTGTCCAAGACGGGAGACGAGGGCGGTCAGGTCGCCAAAGGTTTGACCGAGCTGCATATGCAACTGAAGGATCTCGACCCAAGCGTGGTCGATTTCGCCAAAACCGGCTTTCTGGGCAAGCTGTTCAACCCGCTGCGCGCGTATTTCCTCAAGTACCAGAAAGCCGACGCCGTCATCGCCGATATTGTCGTTTCACTCGACAAGGGCCGCGCCACGCTGCGTAATGACAACACCACGCTTGAGATCGAGCAGCAGAGCCTGCGCGAACTGACCAAGCGGCTGCAGAAGGAAATTCAGCTCGGCATGCTGATGGATGAATCGATTGATACACAGATTGAGGCAGCCAAAGTTCGGGATGAAGACCCGGAGAAGGTTCGTTTTATTACCGAAGAAGTATTGTTTCCGCTCCGTCAGCGAGTCATGGATTTGCAGCAGATGCTGGTCGTAAATCAGCAGGGAATCATGGCGATTGAAGTGGTCATTCGCAACAACAAGGAACTCATCCGTGGTGTGGATCGGGCGAAAAATGTGACGATCTCTGCGCTGAAGATTGCGGTCACCGTTGCCAGTGCACTATACAATCAGAAGATCGTCTTGCAGAAGATTGAACTGCTTAACCGCACCACCAACGATCTGATCGCCGGTACATCCAAAATGTTGAAAGATCAGGGGACGGCCATCCAGAAGCAGGCTTACGAGGCAAGTATCTCGGTAGATACGATGAAGCAAGCTTTTACGGATGTGCTGTCCGCACTGGACTCGATCTCGGTCTACAAACAGGAAGCTCTGCCTAGAATGCGTGAGACGATCGGTCAGTTCCGTGAACTGGCGGAGACAGGAGAACAGCAGATTCAGCGATTGGAAAAAGGGCAGAAGCTTGGTTTGTGATCCATAGCTTGGTTTGTAGATATCATTATTTATATTAGAGAACTCAAAAAACGGTTGATCCGCAGATTCGGGGTCAACCGTTTTTTGTACGCTGCATATAAACGACATACGGGATAACCAGGACAAGAAACAACAGAGCTGCAAGAAGGGACAGAAACAGACCGCCATAGGTAAGCATCAAGGCACCCAGGGCCGCACCGATGACAAAAATAAACCAAGACAGTGCCAGCACGGCCCACTCGGACGCCGGAGCTTTGCCGCGTACAGCTTTGGCCAAGGCCTGACCGATACCAAAAAGCGTACCCGATACAAAGCCTTTGCCTACATCTGCATGGGCAACCATCTGATGCATTGTATTTTGCATGCCCATCGCCATAGCGATCGGGAACATAATATATGGCTTGTGGGACTGCAAGAGCAGTATAACGGCCAAGAGAAACAATATACATTCGACACTTAAGATCAGCGTCATGTGTTTCTTGCTCCAACATTCAGTAATGAACGTGCCGACAAAGGCTCCTGCAATGAATAACAAAATGACTATGCCAGTTGTAGCCCACACCCCGTAATTAGCCTCAAAAAGCGCGATACCCAGCTTGGTGCTGTTGCCGCTCATAAAGGACAAATAAATTTTACCCATTCCCAGATACCCGATTGAATCGATAAAACCGGCAAGCAGCACCAGCATAGACGATAACAAAAGCCGGGAAAGTCCCGGCTCCAGACGTTCTAGGGTATGTCCGATCCTTGGCTCGTGATTATGTGAGGACGGTAAATCTTGCATGGAAGTCATAGACGTCTCCCCCAATCGTTCCAATGGGTCTTCAGCTTTCTTGATCTCGATTGGAAAGCGATGTCATGGCGTATATCACCAGAGTTGTCTCTTTTACGACGAGCTTTCCTTATGCTTATCCGGTGCAATAAACAGGGTATCGTCAGGAAGCTGTTCTGCCTCCTCACGGGACATGCCCAGATTGGTGGAGAGTACATCTACCGGATTGCCTGAGATCCACTCACTCAGATCAATGGCTTCATAGTGTCCACTGTTGAATCCAATAAGTACACGGCAGACGTCATCGCCCGTATTTTTGATGTAATGCCCCGCACCCATCGGGGCGTATCCAACATCTCCAGCTTCGAACTGTTCAGTGACGGCTTGTCCTTCAGCGAGAAACACGGTCATTTCGGCAGTGCCGCTGATATAGTACTGCCACTCATCCGCATTGGGGTGCCAGTGTAGTTCCCGCAGGGCGCCCGGTTGAAGTTCAATCAGAGAACCCGCCATCGTGGTGGAGATCGGAAAGTCTTCGACCGTTACCGTACGCTGCGTACCGCCGCCTGGTGCTCGGCGTGGCTGTTTGGCATGCAAGGGATACCGATGAGGAGTGGTCAGTTCCGAGTTACGTCGATAAGTCGCAGAGGAGGAACTGTCATCCGGTACCGGACCTTTGGCAAAATAAGCTTCCCCCTGATTGAGCTTGCCTGCTTGTTCGAGGGAGATACCAAGGTTCTGGGCAACAATGGCGTCTGGCGTCTGAGTCAGAAAATCAGTAATGCTGAACGTGTGATCCTCCGAAAAGTCCCCATTGTCAAAAATCAAAATGAAGTGGCACTCGTCCGGTCCGAGACCCTGAATGGAATGACCGTATCCGCGTGGGAAATACCATACATCACCGGGTTCGAAGGTATCGGTATACGCATGTCCGTCCGGATGGATAACGGTGGTGCGGCAGGAACCGCTGATCACATATGCCCACTCGGCTGCGTTTGCATGCCAGTGCAGTTCACGCATGCCGCCTGGTTCCAGGCGCATGGATACTCCCGCAATGCCGATGGATGCGGGGAAGTCGTGAACCGAGGCTCCGCGAGTAATACCGCCGGGCCCGGTACGGGGTTCTTTTTGCTCAAGACGATACTTGAAAGATTTCATCATCATTCCTCCTGCTTCAAATTTGAATTCACTAGACAATGTGTAAATAATTGAATATAACTATAATATTATACCCATATTTTGAGAAAATATTCATCTTTTTAATCGTTGTGCTGGCGTGTAATGAATAATTTTAAATAACTCTTCCGCCATGTAGGTGGGACTGTGTTTGAAATCCTGCCTAATCCACTCCATGATCATGCCGAATATGGCGTGAGACTGATAACTTGCGAGAAGTTCCGGGTTAATATGGGGCGGGAAAGTATGAGTCAGATCCTGCAAAGACAGATCCCGCAGCACATCACAGATCATACGCTGAAAGCTGGATGAAGCTTCCGATTGCACAACGAGAGTGTAGAATTGGGCGTGCTGATGCACATGTTCGAAGATGGCAATGGCGGAAGAGGGCATTTGCCCAACTTGAAAATCCTCCATCCCCTCGTAAGGCTTGCGGAAGGAGGTCACCAGATCGTGAGTCACATCATGCAGGATTTCGTTGAACAGGTCTTCCTTGTATTGATAATGTCTGTAAAAGGTTCCCCGATTCAGATCAGCTTGCTGCACAATATCCGAAATGGAGATTGCCTTGAAATTTCGCTTCTGCATCAAATGAAGGAGTGCCTCCTTCAGGGCAGCTTTGGATTTGCGGATTCGTCGATCCATCGCGTCTGATGTTTCAGGCATTGGAATTCCTCCCGGGTGTATTTATTAAAAGATAATATACAAACAGGTGAAAGCCTGTTGTTTAACGTACATTTGGACAGACTTTTACTGATTGTATCGAAAAGCTATGACTTATTATACTAAGGATAAGAGATAATGAACATTTGTTTGTTATTTTTATGTAAACGAATACATTTTAAAGGAGGCATAAACAAATGAAACTTCAAAATAAAGTGGCCATTGTCACAGGTGCAGGATCAGGAATGGGGAAAGCCATCGCCGCATTGTATGCGCAAGAAGGAGCCAAGGTCGTTGTTTCCGATATCAACGAAGAAGCTGCTCAGGCTGTTGTTCAAGAGATCGAGGCAAAGGGTGGAGAAGCATTCGTTCTACTGGCCAATGTAGCGAAAGAAGAAGATGTGCAGCAACTTATTGATCAAACGGTGAGTAAATACGGTACAGTAGACATTCTGGTCAACAATGCGGGTATCATGGATGGGATGGAGCCGGCTGCAGATATTAGCGATGAGCGGTGGGAAAAGGTTTTTGCTGTGAACACAACAAGTGTGATGCGTACCACACGTAAAGTACTGCCAATCTTCCTGGAGAAACAGCAAGGTATTATTGTCAATATTGCTTCAGCAGGGGGCTTGCACGGTGGACGGGCCGGAGCCGCATATACGGCTTCCAAACATGCTGTGGTGGGCTTTACCAAAAATACAGGATACATGTATGCCGAGCAAGGTATTCGTTGTAATGCCATTGCACCAGGAGCGGTTGCGACAAACATCGGGGCATCCATGACGGGCATTAACCCGTTCGGTGCGGGACGACAGCAGCAGGGGATGGCGATCAACCCGCGAGTAGGAACGAGTGAAGAAATTGCCAAAGTGGCTCTGTTCCTCGGATCGGACGAGTCCAGCTTTGTAAATGGTACCGTCATTACGGCTGATGCAGGCTGGAGTTCGTATTAATTTGATGGCAGATCGGGCCTTGAAGTACAGGATAGTACTGACGCTTAGCAAGGACAGGGAAATAAAGTGAAGAAAATAGAGTAGAAAAAATAAAGCAAAAAAAGTAAAGCAAAAAAAATGAAGTCGTAGAAAGCAAAAGAAAAGCCGCAGAAATGCGGCTTTTTTGACAACTGTGCTTCTCATATGACTTGTCTAAGTTTATGAAGGCAAACGTTTGCACTCCACAAAAAATGAGGTAGAGCGCTTAACCCAGGAAGGGTTTTGCCTTCATATATAGGGAGGACTCACGTACGATCAGGCGGTGCGGGATAATAACCGGATTCTGAGCGAGAGGCTCGTTGCCAAGAATTTTGAGTAGAACCTGAACTGCGGTATACCCGAGCTGATAGGTTCCAATATCAATGGAACTGAGTGGAGGCGAAGCAAGTTCGGACAACGCGATATTGTTAAAACTGACCACACTGATATCCTCGGGTACCCGATACCCTAGCTCCGCGAGTGCTCTTAACACACCAAAAGCGACATTGTCATCGATAACTACAATGGCGGTAGGCCTGTCGGGCAGCGACATAAAAAGGGACATCGCCCGGAAGCCGCTCTCTTGCAAAAATTCACCCTCCACAATCCAGTCGTTAGTCGGCATTAACCCGGATTCTTCAAGAGCCTTCCGATATCCACGCATGCGATCATGCGATAACGTAATATCAGGCGGGCCGCTCACAAAGCCGATGCGTGTGTGTCCCTGCGCAATAAGATGCTGCGTTGCATCATACGCGGTCTGCACATTATCGTTGTCGACCATAGGTGCATTCGGATGTGTCTCACTTCGGCCAATGAGAACAAACGGGAATTTTTCCTCTTCGAGAAAAGAGATGATAGGATCATCCCGTTTGGAACCGAGCAACAGAATGCCGTCGACCCGGCGGCCATGCACGAGACGGGAAATAGCCTGTAATTCATCATCGGAGGACGTCTCGGTGGACAGCAGTAATTCATAGTTGTTACGAGTCGCGTGGGTAATAATGCCGCGTAATAACTCTCCAAAGAAATAATTTTGAAAAAGTTCCTCCGCAGGACGAGGTAGCATAATTCCAAGCGTCTGCGTTGTTTTAGATACAAGGCTCTTAGCCATCATATTGGGATGATAATTAAGCTCTTTCATAATTTGTTTAACTTTAAGAGATGTTTCCGTACTGATTCTGGGATGGCCTGAAATCACCCGTGACACTGTAGAAGGGGAAACACCCGCCAATTTGGCAATATCTTTGATCGTAATCATGTAAAAAACCCCTTCTGATTCAATCATTTCAACATTCTCCTATGGTAATGCAAAGGGTACCAGAAATCAATTGTTAACTCGTTAACCCGGAATGCAAGTGGAGCAAAATAAAGGAAGGAAGAGTTAGATCAAGGAAACAGGAAATTACTGTGAACAAAATTCAGGATATGGTTAAATTTGAAGAAATACAGCTTGTGCAAACGTTTGTACAAAGAAAGTTTGATATTGTATGATGTGGTATATATTATAGCGCTTACATCATTGGATTTACATACTTTTAACTTGTTTCTCCCTACATATCGGATAAATCAGTAACAATGTTTTTCATTTTGAGCAAACGTTTGTACAACGGTTCATATGGAACTCAAATCCTGACAATCTACGGCGTCTAAAGGGTGAAAAGCGCAAAATTTTCTTGAACTACACAGAGGGAAAGGGGACACTTCACATGAAAAAATGGCAAGGCACAGTTCTGTCCATCGGAATGGCTTTTACACTAGCTGCATGCTCTACTGGGGGCGGTGGCAGTTCTTCTCCAGCAGCTCCAAGTGATAATCCAGAGGATACCGTTCAGCTGACCGCAGAGAATCTCCAACCGGAGGAGGGTGCAACACTGGTCATCTGGGAGGATAAAAACCAGAGCGGCTTTATTGAGCAGCGAGTCAAAAAATTCGAAGAAAAATATGGTGTCACGGTCAAAATGGAGGAACTGCCGCCAACGGATCAGGTAACCAAGTTAACGACGGATGGCCCTGCCGGGCTTGCCGCCGATGTCGTTGTATTCCCGCATGACAAGATTGGCAGCGCCTCGGAAGCAGGACTTATTTTGCCTAATGATATCTTCGAAGCCGAGACTACAACCAATACCAGCGAGAATGCGCTGAAAGCGGTGACGTTCAAAGACATTTTATACGGATATCCGTACAGCGTTGAAACGTACGCCCTCTTTTACAACAAAGCCTTGTACCCCGAAGCACCGAAAAACTTTGATGAAATTATCGATTTTGCCAAAACGTTTAACAATACCAAATCCAATCAGTATGCGCTGATGTGGGAATTACAGCAATTTTATTATAACTACGCCTTCCTAGCGTCTCAGGGTGGATATATCTTTGGGGACAACGGGATGGATAGCAGTGACCTCGGTTTGAACAACGAAGGAGCGCAGAAGGGGGGAGAATTCCTCCAAAAGCTGAAGGCTGAAGTATTGCCGCTTAAGATGGGCGATGTGAACTACGATATCAAAAAAGGGCTGTTCTCCAGCGGCAAGCTGGCTATGGATATTAACGGACCTTGGACCATTGCCGACTATCGCAACGCGGGAATTGATTTTGGGGTCGCTCCACTTCCTGCTATTGACGGCAAGCCGATGACCTCCTTCTCGGGTGTCAAAGCCTATTACGTCAATGCGTTTACCCAGTATCCTAATGCTTCCAAGTTGCTGGCCGCGTTCCTCTCGAACGAAGAAGCCCAGATGGAGAACTTTGATATGAACGGTACACTTCCAGCGAACAAAAATGTGGCGGCAGACGCCAAAGTGCAGGAAGATCCGATCAACAAAGCCTTCCTTGAACAATTCAACAACTCGACACCGATGCCTTCCCTTCCAGCCATGGACAGTGTATGGGGACCGATTTCGTCAGCCATTACAGATATTTGGGATAGCGGCAAGGATGTCAAAGCCTCACTCGACAATGCTGTGAAACAGATTAAGGAGAGCCTGGCAACCACACAATAATGACGTAACAGCGATGACACGAATGAACGGTGAACGATGAATGATACCAAACGGAGAGGAGGGAGCATATGCGGCAACAGCATGTCCCGGTGTCTGCCCAGCCCAATCGGGAAAAGCAGCACCGGATGACAGCAGCCATATGCTCCATCATACTGCAAGGTCTCGGACAGTTATATAATCGGCAGTGGATTAAAGGCATTATTCTATTGCTGCTGGAGGGAGCAGGGCTTGCATACCTGCTTCCTCGGCTGTCCCAAGCGGTATGGGGAATATGGACACTGGGGGAGAATACACAGCGTTTTGTGAAAGTGAATGGTTCAACGGTGCTTCAAAAGGGCGACCATTCCATCTTTTTGTTGCTTGACGGAATTATTGTGCTGCTGGTCTTTTTTGTGTTTGTGCTTGTTTACATCCTGAACATCCGGGATGCGTATATGACCGGACTTGCAAGAGAGCAAGGGAAACCGACGTTGGGAGCCGCGGCAACGATGCGTAATGTAATGGACAAAAATTTTCCGTATCTGTTCCTGTCCATCCCGGCACTCGGTATTCTGTTTTTTACAATCATGCCGATTCTGTTCACCGTTACGATTGCGTTTACGAACTATGCCGCACCGGATCATATTCCACCAGCGAAACTGGTGGACTGGGTAGGGTTCAAAACATTTACGGATTTGATCCAGCTCAAATCCTGGAGCCAGACGTTCTACGGGGTGCTCACCTGGACAGTCATCTGGGCTGTCTTGGCGACAGTAACGACGTACTTCGGCGGAGTACTTGTAGCATTGTTAATTGAACAGAAAGGCATCCGCTTCAAAAAGTTGTGGCGTACCATTTTTATTTTGCCTTATGCCATTCCACAGATTATATCGTTGCTATTGATGCGCAATCTGTTCAACGGTCAGTTTGGGCCGATCAATACGTATATGCGAGCATTCGGACTGGAAGGCTTGCCTTGGCTGACGGACCCGTTCTGGGCCAAAGTTACTGTCATTGTCGTCAACATGTGGATCGGTATTCCGGTCAGCATGGTGCTCATTTTGGGTGTGCTTACCGCTATTCCGCGTGATCTGTATGAGGCAGCCGAAGTAGACGGCGCTTCTGCGTTCCAGAAGTTCAAGATTATTACGATGCCGTTCATTTTATTTGCCACGACACCGGTGCTGATTATGCAGTTTGCCGGAAACTTCAACAACTTCAACGTCATTTTCCTGTTAACGAACGGTAACCCGCTTCGCGGAGACTATCAGTATGCTGGGGCAACGGATTTGCTGGTGACCTGGCTCTACAAACTCACACTCGACAATAATAAATTCAATATGGCTTCTGCGGTAGGTATCATCATCTTCCTGATTATTGCTACCTTCTCCATCTGGAATTTCCGCCGCTCCAAATCATTCAAGGAGGAGGACATGATCCAATGAAGAAACGCAACAATCCAATTCGTTTGACGCTCAGTTACGTGCTTTTAGTGATTATTGCCATCGTATCCGTTTATCCTGTGCTGTGGATTTTTCTGTCGTCCCTGCGTCCTGGTGCCGCGTTATTTAGTGAACGCTTATGGCCGGAAAGTTTCACTCTTTCTCACTATGGCGAGCTGTTTAACAACCCTTCCTTTATGTACGGCAGATGGTATATGAATACGCTGAAAATCGCCTTCTTCACGATGATTTTCTCTACATTAATGGTGACGCTAGGGATGTACGCGTTATCACGGTTCCGTTTTCGGGGGCGTAAAACGATTCTGTCCACCATGCTCATTCTGGGCATGTTTCCAAGTTTCATGAGCATGATTGCCATCTATATTATTTTGCTGCAAATCAAACTGCTCGACACGCATGCTGCACTTATTCTGGTCTATTCCTCGGGGGCGGTACTGGGCGGATTCATCGTCAAAGGTTTCTTTGACACCATCCCGCGCAGTCTGGATGAAGCAGCTCGTATCGATGGTGCAAGTCATCTGCGTGTGTTCACCAGCATCATCCTTCCGTTATCCAAGCCGATGCTGACATACGTCGCCTTAACCAGCTTCACAGGGGCATGGATGGATTTTATTTTTGCCCGACTGGTGCTGCGTACCAAGGAGAACTGGACTCTGGCCGTGGGCATGTGGGATCTCGTGAATCGATATCAGGACAGTAATTTCACGATGTTTGCTGCAGGAGCCGTATTGATTGCTATTCCAATTACCCTGTTGTTTGTGTTCTTGCAGCGTTTCCTCGTTCAGGGTCTGACAACAGGGGCGTCCAAAGGTTAACGCTCTCTATGACCTCCAGAGATCAACTTCACTTCATAGCATACAAAAGATTCGTAGCATACAGGGTTAGAACCTCTAATGAAAAAAGAAGGAAAGTATTGTAAGGGGATGAACCCTTCCAGTGAGCCTCAGGCTGTAGCACATAGCAAAACCCGGAAATACGCTGGATTGCGTACTCCGGGTTAGTTTGTGTATTCATGTTATGAAGCTTTTACTGCCAGTTTACCGTAACGGTAGCTGTTCCGCTCCCTGGTGTTGTAAATGTGTGGTTGGAGCCGCTCTCCCATGTAATTATTGATCCATTTTTCTTGAAAAACTTGAACTCCAGTGGTTTGCCTGCCGGTACGCTGACATCATAGTACCAGGTTGGGTATTGATGAATGACCTGATTGAATGCGGGTCCAATGGCACTTGAACCGGTGCTCCAGTTGCCAAGCTCGGCTACGTTGCCTGTTAGATAGAGGTTCTGTCCAAGCGTTGTAGATGCATTGTTCACAACAAAGCGAACGGTAACCTGATCGCCAGTCAGGATGGTGAAGTTGTCATAAGCATTGCTGTTTACCCCATTTGCAGCGATTTTGACTGCATAGTTGCCAGCGGCAACGGAAGGGAGGGTTACTTTAATCTGTGTATCTTCCCAAGACGTAATCGCTGCCCCGGTAACCGCTGTGGTGCCGAAGTAGACCGTGCCTTTCGTCGAACCGAATCCACGGCCATCAATGGTCACTACATTACCGGGTTTCCCCATAACCGGACCAACATGACCGATGGTTGGTGTCGTTTCGGCTGTGATATATTGCCATACTGCCGTTGCGCCCGCAGCAAGGGTAAAGTTGTTAATGCTGCCGTTCGTGGATGTGATATTGTTTCCATTCAACACACCGCCAAGTACATCCGTGTATGAACCTGTAGGCAGCGAAGTGCTCAATCCTGCAATGCTTGCTGATGTGGATAGATTGCGGTTTATAGCGACAACGGCTACACTCTTGCCGAATTTGCGCTCATAAACATATACATCATTGTTAATCCAGCGCTGCTGTGTGGAACCGTAGGCGATGGCCGGATTGGATTTGCGCAGAGGCGCAAGTTTGCTGATGACGTTAAACGCTGTTGTAGTTTTGGTGAACAAAGGCATTTTGGCCCGGTTATCCGGATCTCCATTCCCCGTCAGGTACTGTTCTGTACCGTAGTAGATGGCAGGCACACCACGTGAAGTCAACGTGAAGGCCAAAGCCTGTTCCAGGCGGCGATTGTTAACTGCATTTGTTTTGAAACGATCCATATCATGGTTGTCGATGAACGTCACCTGATCACCCACTTGATTGTAATCGGTAGCGGTACTGTTAATCATGGAATCGAGTGCGTACATATTGGATGTATTATCGCGGAACACATTACGTACAGCGGAGTTAAAGCGGAAATCAAGCAGACTCATTCCAGATTTGTTGGCAAATTCTGTGTTATCCGCATCGGAAGCAGCCGATCCCAGGAACCATTCACCAAAAGTGAATACCGGTTTGTGTGCGTAGATGGAGGACATCCAGCTCTTTTGCCAGCCGAGAGGCATATGCTTCACCGCATCCACCCGAATGCCGTCAACGCCCAGATCGAGCCACAGTTTGATTGCATCTTTGAAGTATTTGTCGATGGTCGCATTATTGTGGTTGAAGTCGGCCAGGTCATACAGATTTTTGTAGATGCCGTTCTCCAGGGAAGAGAAGTCGGAGCCGCCATTGTGATGGAAATACCCGTTGGTATCGTTGGTATAACCGCCTACCAATGTACCGTTATCGTACAATCTGCCATTTTCGGCAAAAGACGTGTCCGTTTCCATCGCTGGAGAGGTGTGGTTCGGTGCAAAGTCAATGACAATCTTGATGCCTTTGGCATGGGCCGTCGTAACCAGGTTCTGAAAATCCGCCATCGTGCCGAAGTATGGATTGGTCTTTTTGAAGTCCCGAGCCCAGTAGCCGTGGTAGGCTGTGTTGGTTACACCGCTATAGTTGATCGTTGCAAAAATATTTTCGACAGGCTGGGAGATCCACAACGCTGTGACACCCAGATCACTGAAATAGTTATCGTTGATTTTGTTGATTAACCCTTGCCAGTCTCCGCCGCAGTACAGCTTCAAATTGCTGCATGTGGCATCATAAGCGGCTCCGGTAGGGTTGTTGGAGGGATTGCCATCCAAAAAGCGATCCGTAAACACTTGGTAGATCACATCTGTACTGAAACTCTGCTTGTTGGTTACAGCGGTGTCCGGATCGGCGTATACAGCAGAAGCTGGCAAAAACGGCAGGGCGCTGCCGGCAAGCAAGCCGAGGGTCAGTGTAGTGCTGAGGAATGCACGTTTGGCCATTTGAAACATGGTAATCCACCCTTCGTGAATATAGTAGTTTTGGATAAATAACCAATGGATTTTGAATTGTAGCGCTTACAATAGTACAGGTTGATTCACTGAGTTTTTTGCATTCCTCCTTCCAGGCGTAAACGCAGGCAACCCCGGTATCTCCTTGGGGAGTTACCGGGGTTGTCCTAAACCGCTGGGGTTTAAAAGCATAGCCCTCGAGTTATGATTACATCGCTATCTTAAGAAAAATTGGGTTATATGTCAATAAATTTTTTATATGCATTTTATTTCTATTTTTATATTTACAAAAGTATCCCGCTCGATTCCGCTTCCTGCTTCGCCTCACATTGCAACAAAGAGAAACCATATGCAGCAAGATCCAAGGTCAACTTGTTCTGTCTTGCTTCCACTGGAGTAGAGGTAAACAAGTCGCGCCAGACGTTATGATCTCCCCACCCAAGCTCCAGTTTACGTGGCTCATCACTGGCATTGATCACCAGTAACATGCGTTCTCCCGTCTCCGAATCCATACGTTCCATAGCAAGGCAAGGATCGCCTGCTTGGGCATACATAATCTTTAACTCCGTACTACGCAAAGCGGGATGTCCCTTCCGTAACTCAATAGTACGGGTGAAAAATTCAAGCAACTCCCGGTTTTGTTTGCTCACATCCCATTCCATACATTTACGGCAACCCGGGTCATATCCACCGTCTAGTCCAATCTCATCTCCATAATAGACGCAAGGTGCACCCGGATAGGAGAAAAGCAACGTGACAGCCAATTTCATTTTGCGTATATCCCCATCACATAACGTCAGTAACCTTGGAGTATCGTGGCTGCCTAACAGGTTAAACGCTGCTTCGGTAATCGGTTGGGAGTACGAAGCAAGCAGTTTGCCAATTTCGTTGGCGAATCCCAGCCCATCCAGCTTGCCATGCACCGTATAATCCAGTACGGAGTTGGTAAAAGGGTAGTTCATGACTGCATCAAACTGGTCGCCTTGCAGCCACATCAATGAATCATGCCAGATTTCACCGAGCAGGTAAGCATCGGGTTTGATCGCTTTGACCGTTTGCCGGAACTCACGCCAAAACTGGTGATCCACCTCATTGGCTACATCCAGTCGCCAACCGTCAATATCCATCTCTTCGATCCAGTAGCGTGCAACCTCAAGCAGATAGGCTTTGACATCTGGGTGCTCCGTGTTGAGCTTCGGCATAAGCGGCTCGAAAGCAAAGGTTTCATACGTCGGTATGTCATCCTCTACGCGCGGCGGCCAATCCTTAATGTAGAACCAGTCTGCATAAGGGGAACTAACACCATTTTTCATTACGTCGACAAAAGGAGGAAACTCTCTTCCTGAATGGTTAAATACGGCATCTAGAACGACTCGTATACCACGATCATGACAGGCGTCCACTAGCATTTTTAATTGTTCATTCGTACCAAACTGAGGATCAACCTTCAAGTAATCCGCGGTATTGTATTTATGGTTGGTCGTGGCCTCGAACAATGGACAGAAATAGATGGCTGTGATCCCGAGTTCACTAAAATGATCCAGATGATCCATCACGCCTTGCAGGTCTCCGCCAAAGAAGTTGGTAGGTGTAGGCGTACCACCCCAAGGTTCAGCATCGGCTGGCGTCAGAGAGGGATCACCATTCGCAAAACGTTCGGGGAAAATTTGATAAAATACAGCATCCTTAACCCATGCAGGCGGTTCAAAAATATCAACCGGATTCATGAACGGAAAATCAAACATTTCAAGTGGATGCTCCGGTAGCGCCTGCTCAAATCCTCGCTCTGTCATCCACACGGAATCTTCCCCTTGGATAAGCTGGAAGGCATAACGGAGTCTGCGGTAGGGCGGAGATGTCTCGGCCTCCCAATAATCAAACATTTCGTCCCGGGCGAAAATCCGCATAGGAATATGCGTGATCGTCCGATCCCAGGCATATTTATCCCCTGTGATTGCAATGACGGCATCCAAATCCCCTCGTTTGGAACGCAGACGGAGATGCATGGTTGTGCGATTATACGCGTAAGACCAGTTCAGTTTCGGACGGTGATAAATCGCTTCTAAAATCATGTGAATCACTCCTTGGCACATGGTTAAATGCAAGATAAGGCTAGGGACTGCCATAGAAATATCGCTGAAAACGCAAAAAAGGCACAACCTCCAAAGTTCACGAGGTTGTACCTTTCGGCAGCATAGCCTTTTGATTATACGGCTATTATACGAATTATTTTTGCAAAAGAAAACACTTTTTTTCCTTAATTATCAATATTGATGTTCGTATAGGGAGGATTACATCTCAAATCCAAGTGTTTCACCGTAAGTATTTATTTCAGCCTGGTACTCTAGTATAAGCTTCAAGCCCGCTGCAACTTTTTCGTTGCCCTGTTTGAGTAAAGTTTTATTGATCTGAGTTTTGGAAACGGCTTTTTTGAATAATATACTTGCTTCCAGTTGGGTATAGCTGCCTTTGATTAACTTGTTATGGATTTTTTTTAGCTCCGGATTTTCTGGCTTAATCTGTTTCAACATAGAAACATACTTCGTGTAGTTTGGAACAGCAACATTGTTCAATTGTAAAAAGAAAGATTTGCGATTGGAAGGCGTAATATATGTTGTATCGCCTAGGACTTTCAAAGCCTTCTGTTCATAGACACCAGGTGCTTCCAGAGCCTCCAAATAATCGAGGAAGTCTTGATCATCTGCTGTAAGCTCCTGTTCCTCCTGGTTGATTGTCTCTTCCGTGTTTTCCTCATCCGAAATCACAGTGGAGTTGTCTGCTGCCGCAACATAATGCCCCGTTGGGAGAACTACGCCGCCGATCAACACCATACTCATCAGGATCGAAAGAATCCAATGTTTTTTCATAATATCCGTCCCCTGTCTTTATATATGTGATTTTATTCCAAGGGATAATCTAACATAAGAAGAGTTTCTTTTACAGGAATAAATTAGGAATAAAATATGAGTTAAATGAGTCGACAGTGAGTATGCAAGTACAGAGTATGATCGATATTCATAAATATATATCTATTTTGAATAAATATGTATCTATTAAAATATGGTCAGATCAAGAAATAGAAGGATAGTTCAAGTGATATTTTGCCCAGAAGAAGCAGGGACAATGGACATAAGTGGTTGCGCATCCGTTTAATGATATCGATTTATATTATATGCATTCACTTCAAATGTGCTTATACAGCAGCATTTCTAGGATGAATGAAGATGGATATGGATCGTAAAAATTTTTTCCAAAGAAGTGCTTGTCTAAATCATCCAACTCCATTACAATACAAATGATAATGAGATTCAATATCATTTAGAATGAAAAGGGGAGACGGGTTCCATGTTTCGATTCAGTAAAAATTTCTATATTTATGCAGCGCTTATTCTTATGATTTCGCTGCTGGCTGGCTGTGCTTCAGGGGGAAGTGCGGGTACAACCAATACAACAAGCTCGGCAACAAGTGGTAAAAGTGCTGAAGGTAGCACGGAGGGAGATAAAGCTGTCAAAGCTACAGACGAGACACGGGTGATCAAACATGCCATGGGGGAAACCAAAATTACGGGAACCCCGCAACGAATCGTGACCCTGTTCCAAGGTGCGAATGATGTTGTGGTAGCACTTGGTGTGAAACCAGCGGGTGTCGTTGAATCATGGGTTCAGCAGCCTGTTTATGAATATCTGCGTAAAGACTTGGACGGTGTACCACAAGTGGGTCAAGAACCTCAGCCCAATCTGGAAGAGATCAACAAGCTGAAGCCTGATCTCATTATTGCAACCAAGATCAGGCACGAAGAGATCTATGATCAGTTGTCCCAGATCGCACCAACGATCGTGACCGAAACACTGTTCGATTGGAAAGAAACGTTGAAGCTTGCAGGGGAAGCCATGAACAAAACAGATGAAGCGAGTAAACTGCTCGCTGATTGGGAGACTCGTGTGGCAGATTTCAAACAGAAGATGGGTAACCGTCTGCCGATTGAAGCAACCATCACAAACTTTAGAGCGGATCAGGTTCGTATTTTCTACATGGGATATGCCGGTAAAATTCTGAAGGAACTTGGTTTTACAAGACCGGCAGGGCATGATGCGGATAAATGGGGTGTCGAACTGACATCCAAAGAAGCGATTCCAGATATGAATGCAGACATGATCTTTAATTTTAACTCGGGCACGGATACAGCTGCAATTGAGAAAAACTACAAAGATTGGACAAGCAGTCCACTTTGGAAAAACCTGGACGCTGTAAAAAACAACCAGTTGGTTCAGGTAGATGAAGTGGCCTGGAACATGGCAGGCGGATATACTTCAGCCAACATGATGCTGGACGATCTATACAAGCAGTTCAACTTAACTAAATAATAAGAGCAGGATCTGCCGTGTACCAGAACTTTCGTGAGCGAAGTATATGGGCAGGCAGATCCTATTTCAATTTACAGATGAGAGAGTGAGCGTATGTTTCCCCTTTTTACCAAGGCAAGTGCGAAAATATACGGGTTAGTTGGTTTGTTCATTCTTATGGTAATCGCTGCAACCGCCAGCATGATTCTGGGACGCACACCTATTACGTTCCATATGTTGTGGGATGCATACCATTCCTATGATGAAACGTCGGTAGGACACGTGGTGCTTCTGACAGAACGATTGCCACGCACGATTATTGCGGCAGTTGTAGGTGCGAGTCTGGCTGTTGCAGGTGGACTGATGCAGGCACTGACACGTAATCCGCTGGCATCGCCGAGTGTGTTCGGGATTAATGCGGGTGCCATTTTCTTTATTGTTATTGCTGTTGTGGTACTATCCGTATCTTCCTTGACCACGATGATGTGGTTTGGATTTGCCGGGGCGGCGATCTCGGCAGCGATTGTATATGGTCTGGGTTCGCTTGGGCGTGACGGTCTGACTCCGATCAAAATTATACTAGCAGGTACCGCTATTTCGGCCTTGTTTGCCTCCTTTACCCAAGCGATTCTCGTCTTGGATGGAACAGGGCTGCAGGATGTATTGTTCTGGCTTGCCGGTTCGGTAAGTGGACGAACGCTGGAGATGCTGTATCCGGTTCTACCTTATATGGCAGCGGCTGCATTGGTATCGCTATTCATGGGGAGAGCCATCAATTTGTTATTAACAGGGGATGACATTGCTAAAGGTATGGGTCAGAACGTGCTCCTGGTCAAAGGAATGATGGGAGTCGTTACGGTACTACTGGCGGGTGGCTCCGTCGCAGTAGCTGGTTCCATTGGTTTGGTTGGCCTCGTTGTACCCCATATCATGCGCGCCTTAGTGGGCAATGACTATCGCTGGCTTATCCCATATTGCTACGTGGGTGGGGCGATTCTGCTGGTGTCGGCCGATGTCGTAGCAAGGCTGGTGATTATGCCGCAGGAACTTCCGCTCGGTGTCATGACGGCCCTGATCGGCGGTCCATTCTTTATCTATATCGCCCGCAAGGGGGTGACGAAGTTATGAAGAAGATGCTGACCTATCGGAATAAAAAAGGCACCGTCTCCATGCAAGTCGAGCGTAAATCCATAATGATTATCGCCGTATGTGTTCTTCTGTTTCTGGTAGCAGGGGTAGTCGGAACAAGTTTAGGCAGTGACTTTATTTCTCCACTGGATGTCCTTCGAACGATCTTTGGACTGAATGCAGGAGAGCATGATTTCGTTGTGCTGACACTTAGGCTTCCACGTGTATTGTTATCTCTGCTTGTCGGAGCCGCACTTGGGATGTCGGGTGCACTGTTACAGGGTATTATCCGTAATCCACTTGCTTCACCCGATGTCATCGGCATAACGGGTGGTGCTGCGGTAGCTGCTGTAGGATTCGTAACGTTGTTGGGCGGAACGGTTAGCATCAAACTGCTACCACTCTTTGCTGTTATCGGTGCGATGGTAACGGCAATCATCATTTATATTCTTGCTTGGAAAAAAGGAGTCAGTCCAATCCGGCTTGTGCTGATTGGAATCGGCGTCTCGGCTATAACGGGTGCTGGCACCACCTTTATGTTGATTCTAAGCCCCTTCTATACGGCGAGTCAGGCCTACATCTGGCTAACAGGCAGCATCTACGGGGCAACATGGACGGATATTCGAACTATACTCCCCGTCATTGTCATTGTTGTGCCCCTCGCCATGGGTTTTGCCCGCAGTCTAAATGCACAGGAGTTCGGAGATGATCTTGCCACAGGGCTTGGTGTTACAGTGCAGTGGCATCGATCTGCCCTGCTTTTATGCAGTGTGCTGCTTGCAGGGATTGCTGTTTCTGTAGCTGGCACAATTGGCTTTGTAGGTCTCATCGCCCCCCATATTGCGCGAAAGCTGGTAGGGCGAATGTTCGGCAGCATGCTGCTGGTATCCGGATTCGTTGGTGCGCTACTGGTCTGTGTGGCTGATCTCATTGCCCGAACGGCTTTCCTGCCGCTGGACGTACCGGCAGGTGTATTCACCGCAGGCATTGGTGCACCGTTCTTCTTGTATCTACTATTTAAGAATCGAAACCACTATTGAGGAGGAGAGCGCCGTGAGTATTCTGGAAGCCAAGCAGCTTACCGTCTCCTATGGAGCAGATCCGATCATTGAAAACCTGAACCTGACGATTCCCAAAGGAGAGATTACTGTCTTGATCGGCAGTAATGGCTGCGGTAAATCGACATTGTTGCGTACGATGGCGAGACTGCTGAAGTCCAGTTCAGGCACCGTATTACTAGATGGGGAAGAGATTGCAAAGTTGCCCACTAAAGAAATCTCCAGACGCATGTCCATTTTGCCCCAAGGCCCAACGGCACCCGAGGGTTTGACCATAAATCAGCTGGTTCGTCAGGGGCGTTATCCTCATCAGACATGGCTTAAACAGTGGTCACGTGAGGATGAGCGTATGGTCGAACTGGCACTTGCATCCACACATCTGACAGAACTTGCAGATCGTCCTGTTGATGCGTTATCCGGTGGTCAGCGTCAGCGCGCATGGATCGCCATGACCTTGGCACAAGGTACGGAGACATTGCTGCTGGACGAGCCTACGACGTATCTGGATATGACACATCAGATTGATATTCTGGATCTGTTGTTTGAATTAAACGAACGAGAAGGGCGTACCATCGTAATGGTGCTTCACGACCTGAATCTGGCGTGTCGATACGCACACCATATTGTGGCAGTGCACAACAAGTCCATCTATGCAGAGGGTAAACCGGAGGATATCATTACTCGTGATCTCGTACGCAATGTCTTTCAGATGGAGTGTGATATTGCTGTAGATCCGTTATTCGGTACGCCAACTTGTATTCCGCACGGAAGAGGCAGGAAGCTGAACGGAGAACAGCAACGTTATACACAACTAGCTTAATGAGTGCTTAATTAATGCTTGATGAATGGTAGCTTTAGACTCCTGTTCGTCAAAGATAGTCAGTGATCAATCCTCTAATTCACCCCCCAGTTACATGTCCATCTTCATGGGGATAACAAAACAGGCAAGCGGAAGGAGATTTTAAAGATTCTACAGCTTGCCCGATTTGTTATGCCTTTTAGTGACCTCTAAGTCGATAACTAAAATACGCGCTTCGGAAAATAAAACTATTTTTCCCTTAAAAGTTTTATATTGACAACAATCAAACAATTACCATAAAATAGATTTTGTGTGATACTGATAATCATTATCAATAAAATCAACCGATAGGAAGGTCGGATATGAATTTACTTCGTTCCAAATGTTCCGTATTTCCAGAAGGTTTTGAGAATTTACAGAATCGGCTGATTCTAAACAAAGCGAAAGAGATGGGCATCGGTTGCGAGTTGCTAGTGGAGGGTTGTGAAGATTTTCTAAAACTGTCCATGGAGCACAAGCAGATCATCATTAACAAAACGAGAACCCATCGGTTACCGCTGATCGCTGGACTACTTGCCAAGAATAAACAGGCGTGTAATCTGATCCTGCATGAGCAAGGGATGCCAGTTCCGTCGCATATCGTTGTGGCAGCCATGGGAGAAGAGGCAGAAACTTTTCTACAACAGCATGGCTCCATCGTAGTTAAACCGCTGGATTCCAGCAGCAGTCAGGGGGTTACGCTGGATGTACGCAACATTGCTGAATTGGGAAAAGCGATGGACCTCGCAGCCCAATATGGAAGTAGCATACTGCTGCAGCAATATGTCATTGGAACCGACTACCGGGTGCTGATTATCAACGATCAGGTAGCGGCGGTTAACCGATACCGTCCTGTATATGTGATTGGCGATGGTAGTTCGTCTATATGTGAACTTATTGAGAGGCTGAACGAGAGCCGAATGGAAGACACGGAGATCGGTATGTATGAATCTTTTCCTGCGATTGATCTCAAAAATGTTGATAACACACGTTTGCTGGATACATTGCGTAAGCAAGGTGTTGGTTGGAATGACATACCTCTTGTGGGTCAAGAGATTGAGCTGTATGACCTCCGTAATTCGGCAGCCGGGAAGATTAGTGAATTTTACCGGGATTGTACGGATGACATACACCCGGAGAATGCCCGCATGATGATACAGGCAGCCCAATCGCTCCAGATTGACGTCGCAGGTATAGATGTCCGTTGTAAGGACATTCGAGTACCTATTACAACTGCACAGGGAGGTATTCTGGAAGTTAACGCATTGCCGGATCTGACTCACCACGTATATCCGCATGGCGGGACGAGAAAGGATGTTGTGCGTCAATATCTGGAGTATCTATTTCAGAATTAACAACAAGCGCGTCATAAGGCACTTGTTTCGATACGGAATAGAGTTAATAACGAATGCACAGGCATTGATTGGCCTGAATCGAGGATAAGGGGCGTTAGAGAGTTATGTCAGTAGAGGTACAGACGGAATACCTGAAGCTACAGAACGAAAAGGAGTCCAACGCACGATCATACCCAAGGCATTTCCCGCTCGTTATCAGCAAAGCTCAGGGTATCAAGATTACGGATACGGAAGGCCGTGAATTTTACGATTGTCTCGCAGGTGCGGGAACACTTGCGCTTGGACATAACCATGAGACGGTCGTTAGCGCCATTCGCGAGGTGCTGGATCAGCAAATTCCGTTACATACCCTGGATTTGGCTACACCGCTTAAGCTTTCGTTTATGCAGGAGTTACTCACCTTACTGCCCGAAGAGATGCGGAATAGATCCAAAATTCAGTTCTGTGGCCCAACCGGAGCCGATGCGGTCGAAGCAGCGATCAAGCTGGTAAAACATGCAACAGGCGGCAAATCCATTTTGGCTTTCCAAGGTGGATACCACGGTTCAACCCAAGCGACGATGTCCATGAGCGGCAATCTAAGTAAAAAGGAACAGCTGCAAAGCCTGCTGCCGGATGTGCATTTCCTGCCGTTTCCGTATGAATACCGCTGTCCATTTGGGGTTGGTGCAGGCATGACTGCCCGTTTAAGTTCACAGTACATTGAAAACTTGCTGGATGATTGTGAGAGCGGAATAGCTGCGCCATGCGGTGTGATTGTGGAAACGGTACAAGGCGAGGGTGGTGCGATTCCAGCGGATATGGAGTGGTTGAAGGAGTTACGCCGAATCACAGCGGAGCGAAACATTCCACTCATTATTGATGAAGTGCAGACGGGTATTGGCCGGACGGGATGTATGTTTTCGTTTGAACACGCAGGTATTGTGCCCGATGTTATCATTTGCTCCAAAGCCGTAGGCGGCAGTCTTCCCATGTCTGTTGTGATCTATAAGGAAGAGCTGGATCAGTGGAAGCCGGGTGCACATACAGGCACATTTCGTGGCAATCAGCTAGCGATGGCTGCGGGTCTCGCCACGCTCCGTTATATCAAGGAGCATCATGTGATGCATAACGTGCATCTGCGCAGTGAACAATTCATGGCACGGCTCAATGCAATGAAAGAACGTTTTGCCGAAATCGGTGACGTTCGTGGCCGGGGACTGATGATCGGTGTTGAAGTGGTTAACCCGCAAGGCGGCAAAGATCGTCTGGGACATTATCTACAGCACGGTGAACTGGCTTCCGTCATTCAGCAGCAATGTTTCCGTAACGGGCTCATTGTAGAAGTCGGTGGACGTCACTCTGCGGTTGTGCGTTTCCTGCCGCCACTGAATATTACGGAGAAGGAAGCGGGCGAGGTACTGGCGATTTTTGAGCAGTCGGTATCGGAAGCTATTGCATTAACGGAAGCGGTATGCTGAGTGCATCGCTGCTTCGGCGGCATGCGGTTTTACTTGCTATTCTACTGGGAGCCTTCACCCTTGTGCTTACCAACAGTGCGTTCAACCTGCTGCTTCCGTATTTCATCGAATATTATGACATTTCCACTACAGCAGGCGGCTGGATCATTGCCCTGTACATGCTCGCCATGACATTAACGATGCCGCTGGCTTCCCTGATCGTAGACCGGTTGGGACGCAAGCGAACGTACATGCTGGGCATCTGCATTTACGGGGGATTTTCTGTGCTCGGTGCCTTGCTCCATTCTTTTATTGAAGTGCTGCTGCTTGTAAGGTTCATGCATGGAGTAGCCGCAGGCCTGATGATTCCTTTATCTCTTGTGTTGCTGTTTGATGTTTACGGTCCGGAGGTTCGGGGACGCATTACGGGCGCCTGGGGTTTGCTGCTAATGCTTGCTCCTGCGGCTGGGCCGACCCTTGGCGGGTTTATCATTCAGTATGGACGGCTGGAGATGCTGTTCTGGCTGAACGTACCGCTGGCTCTTTTTTCGCTAATAGGTTGTGGACGTGTGATTCAAGCCTATATCCCGGCTCGCAGGAAAACGTGGCATCCATCCAGTGTAATACGGCTTGTTGGTGCAATTGGTGCACTCAGTCTGGGCGTACAGTTGTATGCCAGTCCCACAGTGGCTCCATGGATACCCTGGACCCTGATTGCTCTTGGCGTGGTGTTGCTTATTCGTTTTATCCGGGTTGAAAATGCACGTGATGAGCCGCTCATCCGTTATTCGTTACTGCGGAGAAAAGGTGTTTTTCCCCTTACCGTTCTGATCTCCACGATTCAGGATTGTGTGATGTTTGGCGTGATTTTTGCGTTGCCACTGCTATTCCAGGAAGTCTTTCAATGGTCTCCGGCACTTTCCGGCGCCCTGTTCATTCCGCTCTCGATCTCTACGAGTCTGTTCATGTGGATTGGAGGCAACCTGTTAGATCGGGGGCGCTCACTTCATTTTATCGCTTGGGGCACACTGCTAGTGTCCGTATCCATTCTGTCCTTTGCATTTCTTCCTATGGGGGCGTCTGTATGGATCATCGGGGTGCTGATGGCGTGCCGGGGAGTTGGTGTGGGCCTGTCTGGCATGAGTATTTCTGCCATAGGTCTGCAGGCGTTGCCTGATGAAGACATGCATGAAGGATCGGTACTGTCCACAACAATTGAACGCCTGGCTTCATCATTTGCAGTGATGGGCATGACGCTGTATTACGATATGCGCTGGCAATGGCTGGCCGGGCATGGCAGCGCGGTTGAACTGGCAAAATGGGGAGCCATTAAAGAAATCTGCGTAGGTCTTGGCTGCGCTATTCTGCTGACGTTACCTCTGGTCTTACTTATAACTCGAAAGAAGGTTGGCTTCATTGTTCAAAATGGAAAACAAACTCCGGTCCAAGGCGGAGCAACAGGCCGATGAACATTCCTGCAAGCTGCTGCTGAACGGTTATGTCCGTGAGCTTGGGCCGGAGAGAGCAGAACAGATTCAGCTCAACCCGGATACGCTGACCTATACGATCACTTTTCCAACCAGCGGTGTAAGCGTAATGGGGCTGCTGTCTTACTACTCAGCTATGGGTGAGCATGAATATCTCAGTATGAATTGTAATGGGCAAACTGTGCATTACCGTGATCTGGTGCGCTGGATTTCGTCTGAAATTGACGGAGATCCAGATCGGGGAGGCGAACGCGTTCGTGATTTTATTCAAAAGGTGGAGAACAGCGTTGCTAACCTCACATTGTACTTGGAGCAAGCGTCTGGTCTAGGAGTGCATGACTATATCACCTCCGAGCAGTCCTTATTGTATGGTCATCCGTTTCACCCTTTTCCGAAAAATACCAGAGGTTTTACTGCCCAGGATGTGCAGCGATATAGTCCAGAACTTCGAACCTCGTTCCAGCTCTGTTATATCGCCGTAAGACAAGATGTATATGCGGAGGAGTGGGTAGCGCACTCGGATAAAATCGACCTGCATCACCTTCTGGCAAGCCAGGACTGGCCTGTGTCAAAAGAGAAGTTCAGCATGTATGGGCTCCTGCCCGTTCATCCATGGCAGTATGCGCACATCTCCCGTCTGGATGAGGTGCAGTCGTATATCCGTGAAGAGAAGCTGTTGCTGCTGGGCAGCGCAGGGCCGCTTGCCTATCCGACCTCTTCGGTACGCACGGTGTACGTTCCAACCTGGAACTGCAATATCAAGCTGTCGCTCAATATGCAGATTACCAACATGATTCGTACCAACAGTGGCGAGCAGATGAAGCGGACAATGGATGCATCCACGTATGTGTGGCAGCAGAGATGTTTTGATGCGGAGCAACAGACTCATATCGCATATGAGACAGGTGTAGCGACATGCAGGTTTGAGGACGAAGAGTTGACAAGCCTGTTCACGATCGCCTATCGGCCCATTGAATTCGACCCTGCGAATACATATGTATTGTCCAGTCTGGTCGAGTCGCCATGGCCTGGGGCACCGTCCCGGTTAGTGACAATGCTATGTGGCAGACATGATGGGGCCGAAGATGCAACAGAGAAAACTGTGCATACGGTAAGTAGAAAACCGGAACCAGCAAAGGTTACCCGACATGCCCCTAGCGGACTGGAAAACGCTAATCATGAACATAGCAAGGGTGCAGCGAATGGTCAGTGGAAGGCAGCACATCCTGTTGCCATTGCCGAAAATAATATGGTGGATCGTGACAAGGTCAAGCAATGGCTGTCACGATATCTTACCTGTTCGTTGTTACCGCTCGTGCGAGCAGCGGGAGAAAAAGGCATTCATTTTGAAGCCCATCTGCAGAACACACTGGTGACCATGGAGCAGGGCGTGCCGGTTGCTTTTATCGTACGTGATCTGGAAGGGGTCAGTGTAGACGAGCAACTGGTCGATGGACTGTCCGGGTTGTTATTTTATCCGCGTGAGAAGGCATGGGCGCGAACCTCGTATTATTTTATCGTGAATCATCTGGGTTCGTTAATTCATGTACTGGCCCGGGATGTGAACGTGCCGGAGGAGTACTTCTGGGCGCAGGTGCGAGAGGTGCTTGAAGAAGAATGGGTTCGAACAGGCAACGCTTATGTGGAACATTTGCTGAACGCAGACGCCTTTCTAGCCAAACAAAATCTGCTAAGTTGTCTCACGGGCATTAGTCAGACCCCGGCTTATGTGCCGGTAGGTAACGTCATGAAACGTTTAGGGAGTGAAGCGTGTGAAATTCGAGGGAATCGGAACTGAGGCAGACGAGAAGAAGGTAACCCAAACATCAGACATGACGGCAACAGTGATAACAGAAGTAAGTGACATAGGAACAGGAGAACTAAGTGGAACACGTAAGATTAACAACACAAGCGACCAAAATGACCCAAACGACCAAAATGACCTCAACATAGTGGGGAAAGTCAGCAAAGTCTCCAATGACGGGGCGGCCCCTGTATACGTGGAAGTTCAGGAGCGGATCATACGGCAGGCACTGGAAGCGATGTGGTTTGAGGGCATACTGGATCGTCAGGTGAGCGGGAGTGAATGGTCGACCAGCGGCGTTACAGCATCAGGTGAACCGGTGGTGTATACGTGTGAAGCGGAGCAGAAGTTTTCGTTTGGCCGGGTGAAGGTAAAGGTTGGGTCGATCAAGCGTGAAGGCATGGTCTGCACGGATCTGGATGTGTTTTTGGAGGAGATGGTAATGAATCGTCTGAAGGGAGCGAAACGGACGGCGTTTGTTCAGGAACTGCAAGAAACGATGGCAAAGGACAGTCAGTGCCGGGCCATGCTGCCTCTAAGCATTCCGGTTCAGGATCGGCACTACGATGCGCTGGAAAGTCACATGACGGACGGTCATCTCTATCATCCGAGTTACAAGTCCAGGTTGGGGTTCTCGTTGCAAGATAATCTTGCCTTCGGACCCGAGTTTAATGCAGACGTTCCACTTATCTGGGTTGCGGTGAGAAAAGAACTGGCTCAAACCGCTGTATCCCATGGTTATGACTCCACAGCATTGCTGGAAGAGCATCTGACCGTGGCAGATTTACAGCAGTTCCGACAGGTTATTAGGGACAAAACAGTTTCATTGGACATGGATTCCTATGTATTGATCCCGATTCATCCATGGCAGTGGGAGCACGCGGTGGAATCCGTATTTGCCAAGCAACTAATGGATAGAGACATCATTTATTTGGGTACTTCGTCCTCAGCCTACCGTGCGCAGCAGTCCATTCGTTCTCTCTCGAATCGAAATAATCCTGTGGCTCCATACATCAAGCTGGCTCTGAGCATAACGAACACGTCAAGCACACGCATTCTAGCCCAGCATACGACGCAAAATGCACCTCTGATCAGTGATTGGCTGGATCAACTGGTGCGGGAGGATAATCTGTTGCAGCGGGAGCAGTTTGTCATTTTAAAAGAAATCATGGGTCTATCGTTCCGTTACGAACAATTGCCTGTTACGCAGTACGGCCGCGCTTACGGCACCCTGGGTGCAATCTGGCGTGAAAATGTATCCGTTCACCTGAAGGCTGGTGAAACGGCATGGCCGCTGAACGCACTCATGTTAGTGCAGCGGAACGGGGTTCCTTTTATACAAAAGTCCACCGAGCGGCATGGTGTTCAGCCATGGGCAGAGGCGCTGGTGCGTACACTGACGCTGCCCATTATTCATCTCTTGTATGCGCACGGAATCGCACTTGAATCGCATGCCCAGAATATCATTTTGGTGCTGGAAAATGAGTTGCCCAAGCGCATTATCATCAAAGATTTGCATGATGGCGTCCGTTACGTGCCGGACCAGCTACTGCACCCAGAACGGGCACCGAAGCTGCATCCTGAACCGGAAACTCATCGCAAATTCAATCGTTATTCGTTCATCTATGCCGGGGATGTATCAGAGGTGCGGGACTATACGTATGATGCGTTCTTTTTTATCTGCATGACGGATATTGCGCTGTCGCTGGAGCCGTTAGGCCTGTCCGAAGAAGCCTTCTGGCAGCTGTGCGCTGGTGTAATTCTGGATTATCAACGACAACATCCCGAGTATGCAGAGCGGTTTAAGATGTTTGATCTACTGGCAGAGGATGCTTTGATCGAAGAGATGACGAAGCGGCGGCTGCATGGGGATGGGGAATTGTATTTCCGCAAGGCAAGCAATCCGCTCAAGCTGGCGAAGGATGCACTTGAACAGAAGGTTGAATACGAGCAGCGGGAAGAAATTGAGCAGAGCGATGAACACGGGCAGAAAGATGAAGTCGAACAGAAGGCAGCAAACCGATGAGGATGAACACACTCAAGGAAAAAATTGCCCGCAAACAGCAGGTATTTGGCCTATTTGTCTCCATTCCGCATCCGATCATCATCGAGATGATTGGTCATGCAGACTATGATTTTGTCATCATTGATCTGGAGCATACATCAACATCAATGGGGTCCGTAGAAGAGTTGATACGAGCAGCCGAAGGGGCTGGCCTCACACCACTCGTACGGATATCGAAGATCGAACGAACCGAGATTCTGAAGGTGCTGGACTGCGGAGCACAGGGGATCGTCATTCCCCATGTGGAGACGCTCTCGCAAGTGAAGGAAGCCGCACATCATGCATATTATCATCCGTTAGGCATGCGTAGTTTGAACAGCGGACGACCAGGTGTATTCGGTAAATTCCCTCTGACTGAATACATCTCGGAAGCCAATGCACAAGTAATGATCGTGCCGATGATCGAAAGCATGAAGGGGGTAAGGCAAAGCCCAGAGATTTTATCTCATCCTCAGGTGAGCTTTGTACTTGAAGGTGCGGCGGACTTATCGCAATCGCTGGGTGTGCCTTGGCAGACGGATCACCCGGATGTGAGGGAGGCATTAAACGTATTGCATGCGACCGCTCAGCAGTCCGGCATACCCTATGCGACGGTCACAAGAGGAATTGAAGACATGACCGTCTGGCGTGAGCGTAATGTACACATCTATGTGCTTGGAGATGACCGTAATACGGCATTCCGAGCCTACGCGCAAAAGCGGAATGACTACAGGAATGCAGGAGGATTATTGTGAAAACCAGTGTACAGCTTATGTTAGAAGGGATTCAACGCGACACGCATGATCCGATCTGCGCATACATCTACGATCTCGCAGGCATTCAGGAGCAAGTCCGGGCAATGCTGCAAACGATGCCAGCACATACACAGTTGTTTTATGCGATCAAAGCCAACCCCGATCCTCGCATTATTGAAGCGTTGCTTCCATTGGTGAAGGGGTTTGAGGTGGCGTCCATCGGTGAGCTGATGAAAGTGCGTGCGGTGAGTCATGAAGTTCCGATTCTGTTCGGCGGACCGGGCAAGAAGGAAAGTGAGCTGAGGCTGGCAATAGAGCATAACGTGAGTTACATCCATGTGGAGAGTCTGCTGGAGTTGCGCCGTATCATTGCGATTGCCAAAGAGCGAGAGCAAGAAAGTGAAGATGGAAGAGTACGAGGAAGAGAACGAGGACAAGGAAGAGAGCAAGACATAGTAAGAGGACAAGGGCGAGAGACAGGATATGAGCGAGAGGAACAGGCACTAGCACAAATACAAGCCGGGCACGGGCAAGGGCAGTCAAGAGAGCGACAGAATTCTGAGGTGCGTGTGTTGCTCCGTATCAACTTGCGGAGTAACACTTTGCCACAAACCAAAATTGTGATGGGCGGTGGCCCTAGTCCGTTTGGGATCGATGAGGAGACGGTGGAGGAAGCGATTGAGCTGATTCGTGTGGAAGGCGCGGATTCGGTTCGGTTATGCGGTTTTCATTTCCACTCTCTGTCGAACAATATGGACGCGAGACTGCATGCCGAGATGATCGAACTTTATTTGCAAAAGGTGGAGGGCTGGCAACAGCAATATAACTTGCAGGTGGACGTAGTCAATGCAGGCGGTGGCTTTGGGGTGACGTATGACGGGAGTCCGGGCTTTGACTGGTCTTTGTTTACTTCGCTTTTGCATCAAAGTGAAGCCGGAAAGCGTATTGCTTCGCGCGGTGCAGCGTTGTTTTTTGAATCAGGCCGCTTGTTAGTGGCAGATCACGGTTATTATGTAGCCGAGGTAACGGATATTAAACGTTCCCACGGAGAAATGTTTGCCATTTTGCGGGGAGGCACACATCATCATCGATTACCTGCGTCATGGGGGCATAATCATCCTTTTCAGATTGTATATACGGATCGTTGGAAGCAAGGGTTCGCAAGACCAGAGGTACGAGAAGAACGAGTTCATATCGTAGGTGAATTATGTACGCCGAAGGATCGCATGCATTCCGGTGCAGAGATTGCGCGGTTAAGCGTGGGCGATTTGATTGTGTTTGAAAAATCAGGGGCGTACGCCTGGACGATCTCGCATCATGATTTCCTGGGGCATCCGCACCCGGCATTCCACTATTTGACGGAGGGCGATGAACATGTCAACGCTAATGCAACGTTCCAGTCGGCAAACTGCTGAACAGCAGGTGATGTCCGATCTGATGAATAGTCTGCTCGCTGAGCAGTTACTTCCACTGCAAGGTCATTCGTTTGTTGATTTTGCTACTGCACCTGCGCAGCTTCGACAGTTATATCAGGGGTATGAGGCCGGGCGGGGAAAGGGGAGTGCGAAGAAACATATACACGGTCATATTGTCGATGGTCGGAACCAGAGTAAGGATAATTCCAATGTATATAACTCTGCACAGGATAATATCAGTGAGAGTAACTCTACTGATGAACATTCCGGTGAGAATAGCTTTATTTCGAGCAATGTCAGTGGCAATAATTACAATAACAATAACTTCAGCAACAATAATTTCAATAACAACAATTTCAATAACAACAACTTCAATAACAACAACTTCAATAACAACAACTTTGGTAAGGTTTACTCTGCTCGGGATACGTCCGCAGTTGCGCTGCCTTTCAGGCTGGGGTTGCACACCGACGGTATACTTTGTTTGGTTGAAAACGGGGTAAGGCAAGGCATTCAGTGGGTTCAGGGATCACCGATCTATCAGCAACATTCGGACGGGAGCTGGACAATGCTGGATACTCCGGCGGCCGTGGGGCGTGCGGTATTACAGCGGGCATTATCCGAAGATGAAATTAAGCAGCCGGGTGTAGCAGATTTTCTGGAAAGTTTGGACTTGGCTGTAGAGCAGTATGAACTTGGCTGGAATCAGGTTCAGACGTTGTCTGCTTATGAGCCGAAGTCTGCATATGAATGGTTTGTGAAAAGTGAGCGCATTGCTGCACTCCGGGATCGTCCGTTCCATCCTTCCTCCAAAGCAAAGATCGGATTCAGTACTGAAAATGTCACGGAATATGCAGCCGAGTTCGGGAAAACGATTCGGTTGCGCTGGGTGGCGATCAAGCGGGATGCAGTGCAACAGGGGTGTGAGAATGGCTTGTCTATTCTCGATATGTTATATGATGCACAGCGTGAGGAAGTGCAGGCAGAGTTCCAGCGCAGAGGCCTGTCTATGGATCAATTTTTGCCTATGCCGGTGCATCCTTGGCAGCTAGAGCACATCATTTTGCCGCGGTTTACGAAAGAAATCGTAGAAGGCAGCATTGTGGTGCTGGATCTGCAGATTGGAGATGTATTCGCTACGTCATCCCTGCGGTCGATGGCTCAAACTGCTGAGTCTGCACTCATGCTCAAGTTGCCTGTTAGTGTGCTGTCGCTCGGTGCCGCTCGCTATCTTCCGGTTGTTAAGCTGCTCAATGGACTCGTGGGAGAGAAGATGTTGAGGCAGGCGGTGTCTTGTGACCATACATTGAAAGACAAGGTATACATGTGTGAGGAGCAGAACTGGTGGGGATATATGCCGGAGTCGATGGGACTGTTCGATGATCACCCGCGGCATCTGGCAGCACAGATTCGTGTCTATCCCGCCGAGTTGCTGGATGATGCCTACAAAATTGTGCCGATGGCTGCACTCGGCGTAAATCTGGACGGGCATCATTTGTTGAGCGAAATAATGAGCAAGGATATAAGTACAGAAGATGTTTTGGCGTTCTATAATCGAATTGCAGTTACGTTCTATGATGTCGTGATGCGTCTGTTCAAGGTGGGGGTTGTACCGGAGATCCATGGTCAGAACTGCTGTCTGGTATTAGAACATAATCAGGTGAAGGGACTATTATTCCGGGATCATGACTCTGTGCGTTTGCATCAGCCATATCTGGACAAGCATGGAATTGCCGATCCGGGTTATCATATTCGCCCTGGGTATTCGAATAGTTTGTACAATGAAACGATCGAAAAGTTGATATTTTATGTGCAGTCTCTTGGGACGCAGGTGAATCTGGCTGCGATCATGGAGGCGATGAGCGAAGTGTACGCCATCCCGGAAACGAAGTTCTGGGAGATCACGGAGCAGACCTGGCGGGAAACGCTGCACCAAGTGCAGCTTCCGCCGGCGGATCGGGCCACGCTGGAGCGCGTTATCTTCGAGAGCGAGGCGTGGCCTGTGAAGTTAGTTGTGCGTCCGCTACTTGAGGCGGACGGTGTGCCAGGCGCGATGCCATCGGGCAAAGGCCAAGGGTGGAACCCTTTTTACAAGGCATAGGATGGGGTGGGGAGTAAGAGTGCTATAGAAGTAAGGAACCACTAAGAGGCAGCTCTAGATGTAAGATGTGCTCTGTGAAAGGGACATTTTATAATAGAGTTGCTTTTTGAGATGAGGAAGCAGGGGAACAGCATTCGTTTGCCGAAATTTGTAATCTAGTATGGAAAACAATGATGGGGGAAACTATGAGCAAAAATAATTGGTTTATTCGAGCAGGCGAGAATGCGTATCTTTTTGATGAATTTAAATTGGAACAAGCGATTGCGATTGGATGGAATGAAGTAGGTTCATTGGAACAAGTCAAACAAATCGATGATGTGAAAAGAAAGCTGCGTAGTGAGTATCCCGATTATAAGGACGGTAAAGTAAATATCACAGCAGGTCAACTGTTTCGATTTGCTCATGAAATGAAAGTAGGAGACTTAGTTGTTACATATAACCCGCAGACGAGAGAGTATTTAATTGGTGAAATCATTTCAGAGTATCAATATAACGAAGGACGTATCTCAGACAAGACACATTGTAGAAAAGTAACCTGGTCGGGTTCGGTTGGTCGAGATGTTCTGACAGCGAATACACGTAACTCCTTAGGATCAATCATGACATTATTTGCATTACAACCGGAAACGGTGAAGGAGCTTGTACATTTTTTAAAACATAAAAATAACGAGCCTCTTGACCAGCTGCCAGAAGAGATTGAAGAAGAACAGGCAGAGTTGAATACCATTAAGGCAGATGTCATTGAGAGAGCACATGAGTTCATTAAAGATAAATTTAATCATTTGGATTGGGAGGAAATGCAAAGTTTGGTCGCGGGAGTATTGAGGGGCATGGGATATAAAACTCGAATATCGGTAAAAGGGCCTGACCGTGGACGGGATATCATCGCATCGCCGGATGGACTGGGGCTACAGCAGCCAAGAATCATGGTTGAAGTAAAACATCGTAAAAATGCAATGGGATCGAATGAAATTCGAAGCTTTATAGGAGGACTGAGACCTGGTGATCAAGGAATTTATGTCTCAATAGGCGGCTTTACTCGTGAGGCTAAATATGAAGCGGAACGTTCAAATATACCAGTTTCATTGGTAGATGCGGACTTGCTAGTTGAGCTAATCAATCAGCATTATGACAAATTTGATTCGGAAGCCCAGTCTCTAATGCCACTCAAGAAAATATATTGGCCTTTGTAAATTGAATTGAGCAGATTAAAGCTTCACTGGATTTAACTGCCTCCTTATGTGACACTAGCTAGCTCAGTATCAATTTACTTCATTGCACCGAAACGTCGATTTTTAGTTTGTGTAACGTTGAATAGGGTTGGAGATTAGGAAGTCGGTTGAAAATAGAGACTGGAATTTAGGTGAAAAAGTGGGGCGTAAAGCGTTCCTCCGATATCTTGAACACGCTAACGATCTCAGATGAGCTTATTTGAGCGAAATGGGGTTCTCTGAAATTCTAACGATCACCAGGAACCTTATTTCGCCAAAAACAGAGGGTTATCACTTGTTTTCGCTTCGTTCTATTAAAATAAGCTTCCCTGTGATCGTTAGAAAATAAAACGGTGTGATTTTGCCTAAATAGCGTCTCTGGTGATCGTTAGAAAAGAGTGCAGTTAGAGTAGGGGAAGCTTGAAAGAATGTTGCTCTAAAGAAAACATGCCAACTGGTATTATACGCGTATTCGTAAGAGGTGACCCGATTGAAGGGTTGCCTTTTTTGATGTTGGTTTCGTTATGGGAGTGACCGTAGGTTAATGTGGAAAGTAATTATTGCATTAATGAAAACGTTCACTTAATGTCTGAATGATTAAATGGATTTTACGTTGAAATATGCGAGTGAATTAGTATAATAAGTGCATAATTCTATTATGTGATATACTTTCTAAATTGTAACGAAAAGGTTTTCGTAAGATGAACGAAATTGACTAAAACGTAATAACTATTTAAATAGGAGAGAGTGAGAAATGGCATGAATGTGAAGAGACTTTTTAATGATGGATGGCAATTTGCCAAAAGTGACTTAAGCGTTACAAAGCTGATGGAACCTAATATAGGTACTGAACTTACTGAGAATGCGGATGTTACTGAGCGAACGGGTCGTATTGACCCTAATGCTACTGATGTTATTGGCTCTATTGGTTCTGCTGATTCTACAGACGCTACTGATGCTACTGACACTACCGACACTACCGACACTACCGAATTTACTGAAACTAGTGGTGCTACTGACTTTACTGATACGCCCAATCCTATCGAACCTATCGAACTACCCAATTTTGCTGGCCTTACCGCTACTACTGATCTTACGAATGCTACTGAACTTATTGATTTTACTGAGCTTTCCTTTGAGGCGGTGGAGCTTCCTCATGATTGGCTGATCTACAATACATTGGATTTATATGAGAACAGTATTGGATGGTATCGCAAGACGTTTGAATATACAAGGGATGAGCAACAGGTGCTTTTGTGTTTTGACGGAGTGTATATGGATTCGACCGTATATGTGAATGGGCATTTCGTTGGGGAGTGGAAGTATGGATACTCTGCTTTTGAGCACGAAATTACAAATGCGCTGGTGGATGGGGACAATGAGATTTTGGTCAAAGTTGTGCATCAGAGTCCGAACAGCAGATGGTATTCTGGGGCGGGGATTTATCGGAATGTGTGGCTGAAAACAAGGAGCCGCAACCACATCGAAACCGATGGAATCTATGTCTCGATGCAGCAACAGCCGGATGGTTGGCAAGTTGAGGTAGATACGGAGCTGTGTCTGGAGCTGAATCAGCGTACACAGTTGGTGCATACGATTTTGTACAATGGTGAGGTCATTGCATCCTCTCAGGCGGAGATTGTGGCGAACGGCACTATGGGTATGGATTATCAAAATATGAATAATACAAGCCTGAATACCAAGACCAATGCAGGTATAAATACAAGCACCAATTTAAGTACCAATACAGGCACGGATACTTGTACAAGTACAAGTACTAATGCCAATGCAGATACAGATGCAGATGAGCTGCCGGAGTTAACTGCACATAAACATGTACATCCACACGTACATCCACACGCAAAAGTAACTGCAAATAGTTACTCAAACAGCCAGCGGCTTAACGTTCTGCATCCTCATCTTTGGAGCCCGGAAACACCCCATTTATATGATCTCGTAACAGAGCTGCGCCTGATTTCGGATGATCAACATGAGCAGGTCATTGAGTCTGTTCAACAGCGAATCGGGTTCAAACAGGTCAGACTGGATGCTAGCGAAGGTTTTTATCTGAACGGGGTCAAAATGAAGATGAACGGTGTCTGCGAACACCATGATCTCGGTGCATTAGGATCTGCGTTTAACGTGACGGCGCTGAGAAGAAGGTTTGTTTTGCTGAAAAAGATGGGAGTTAACGCGATTCGAACCGCGCATAACATGCCGGCGAAAGAGTTCATGGAACTTGCCGATGAGATGGGCATGCTGGTGGTGTCGGAAGCGTTTGATATGTGGGAACGGGCGAAGACGCCGTATGACTATGCACGATTTTTCCCAGAGTGGTCGTATAGAGATGTACGCAGTTGGGTGAGACGGGATCGGAATCACGTTAGTCTGATCATGTGGAGTATCGGGAACGAAATCTATGATACCCATGCGGATGAGCGCGGCCAGGAAGTGACACGTATGCTGATGGCGTATGTGCAGGAATTCGATCCGAAAGGAAACGCACGTGTGACGATTGGTTCGAACTACATGCCTTGGGAGAATGCTCAGAAATGTGCAGATATCGTGAAGCTGGCCGGATACAACTACGCGGAAAAATATTATGACCAGCATCATGCCGAACACCCGGACTGGATCATCTATGGAAGCGAGACCTCTTCGGTTGTGCAGAGCCGGGGCATCTATCACTTTCCGTATGAACAGCCCGTTCTGGATGACGATGATGAGCAATGCTCAGCACTTGGGAACAGTACGACTAGCTGGGGAGCAAAATCGCCGGAGTATTGCATTATAGCTGAACGAGATCATCCGTATTCCTTGGGGCAATTCCTTTGGACAGGATTTGACTATATTGGTGAACCGACGCCATATCATACGAAGAATTCGTATTTTGGACAGCTGGACACAGCCACGTTCCCGAAAGATCCTTATTATATCTATCAAGCCGCTTGGACGGATTATAAAAAAAGTCCAATGGTGCATATATTCCCTTACTGGGATTTTAGCCCTGGTCAGATCATTGATGTTCGCGTGTGCAGCAACGCGCCCAAAATTGAGTTGCAGCTCAATGGCGAAACAGTCGGCACGTATGATATTGACCATGCTCATGGAACCCAGTTGTCCGGCTGGTGGAAAGTGCCATTTGAAGAGGGTGAGCTGAAGGCCATTGCTTATGATGAGCATGGTGCGGTAATTGCTACCGATGTACAGCGCTCTTTCAGCGATGCGAAGAAGCTTCTTCTCCAGGCGGATCGGCAGGAGTTGCAGACGGGCGGGAAAGACCTTGTTTTTGTGGAAATTACAGTAGAAGATGAGGCAGGTCATCCGGTGCACAATGCCAATAACCGTGTGCAGGTGAAGGTGACCGGACCCGGTCGCTTGCTTGGGCTGGATAACGGTGACAGCACAGATTATGACCCGTATAAAGGACTAAGTAGAAGGTTGTTCAGCGGTAAGCTGATGGCGATTATTGGATCGACGAATGAGGCAGGAACGATCCAGATCGAGGTGTCTTCGGAGTGGTTAGAAGGAGTGACAGCGACATTTGAATCTACAGTAGCGGATGAGGGGCGAGAGTCCGTAACAATGGATGCGAATGGGAAAGGGAAAGAAAGAGAACGAGGGGGGCAGATTCATACTGATACCGCTTACGCCCCGAATCCAAATCAACCTGTCTTTATGACAAATGAAGATCTTCCGGTACTGACGGGCAACGCTAAGGAGATTCCTTTGCGGAAAATTGAGATCATCAGTGAAGCGGGACAACTGCTTAATCCCTCCAACCCGGATCTGATCGTTATAGCCAAACAGTATCCGGAGAATACTTCATATCGGGATTTGCAATGGTCTGTCGTTAATGATGCTGGCATCGTCTCCAATATTGCCAAGGTGGAAGTAATCTCTTCTGGAACGGGTGACGTGCCAGGTTCACAGGGGATAAATGTAGACGGAAAAACACATGTGGTTAGAGTATCAGCTATGGGCGACGGCGCTTTCCGCCTGCGTGCAACCAGCAAGAATGGTACGGACAAAACCAAACTCATCTCCCAACTGGAGTTCAAAGCAGAAGGTTTGGGCACAGCTTACAAAGATCCGTATGGATTTATCTCAGGTGGTCTGTATGACTATGCCAAAGGTGATGTGGGCAACGGTAATGAACGTGGTGTAGCTACCAGCAGAGATAGCGAAACTCATGTGGGCTTCCGCAATATCGACTTCGGCCCATATGGCTCGGATACGATCACCATTCCCATTTTTGCGCTGTCGAGTGAAACGTACTTTATTCAGATCTGGGAAGGCATGCCGGATGAAGAGGGCAGTGTGATGGTTGCCGATGTTGTATATGACAAGGAATCGATATGGAATGTATATCAGGAGGAGACGTACCGTTTATCCAAACGCTTGAGTGGAATTACGTCGATCTGTTTTGTGCTGAAACAGAAGATTCATATTAAGGGTTTCACGTTTGAGCGCCAAAGCAGGGCTTTTGAACAGAATGCGGCAGCATCCTGTGATCATCTGTACGGAGATACGTTCACAGTTCAAGATCGGCGCGTGGAAGGCATTGGGAATAACGTTTCACTGGAGTTTGAGCAGATGGACTTCACGAGTGATGGTGCATCCAAACTAGTGATCTATGGCGCTTCAGCAATAGATAAAAACACGATTCATATTCGCTTTTCGGGTGCGGACGGACAAAGTAACCAATTAGTGGAGTTCACCCAGTCTGAAGGGTACGAGGAACGAACATTTGAATTGGAGCCGGTATACGGCGAGCAAAAGGTAACTTTTATTTTTCTGCCCGGTAGTCAGTTTGATTTTGGCTGGTTCCGGTTTGAGAAGTGACGTGTTGATGTACTCGTACCAAGAGTAATACAGGATGAGCAGAGGTATAATCCTCTTCAAATCGCGGATGTCGTTCTAGACAGCCGTTGATTTGAGGGGGATTTTTTGTGCATAGATGAGCTGGAAAAAGAGATCCGAAGGAGGAATACCTTCCATAAGTCTTCTGAAAAATGTAACTAATCCAGTCCTGGTCACGTTGTACATATGAGGTGATTACCATGGGGAAATACTTACTTATGTTATGTTTAGCAGCTGTACTCGCAACAGGCTGTAATTCTACCGATCCACAACAGACTGTTGATCTAGTAGAGGAAAGGACCTTTTTTCCTGCCATAGTTGAGCCGCATAAGGCGGAGCAAGCAGAAGAAAGTGGAGATGTTGTCTTCCTGCACGGAGAGATGCGGAACCGAGATAAGTGGGAATCTTTTATGCAAAATGTGAAAAAGAATCAACCGGATCAGGTCCGGGTCACCATGTATACGATTGAAGGCGATCCCATCATCCATGAGCTTATCTATGACGGTACGCTGTTTCAATCCACCTATGATGCCACAAGAGATAAGTATGGCTCCAGAGAAGAGGTCATGACGAATACGTGCAAGGGATTGGAACTGACCAAAATGGAGCGAGGAGAATCAGTGTACGTTCTTACCGATTGTGAGAAGCAAAATAATTTCTACCTTCCTAGCATGGAGAAGGAAGAGAAGAATGATGAAACATGAAACATGAAACATGAAGCATGAATGATGAATGTTTAAGGATGAGCACTGAAAGGCGCAGCGATGAAAAAAGGGTGCTCTGGCGGGATTCTTTTGGGATATGAACAGGTTTATATAGAGTAGGGTAGATTATCGAAGTTTTATTTTTTCCTATGAAAGGGGTCATCACATGAGATATGTACTAACAGACGGGCAAGCTTCATCTCAGTTCTATCATTCGGTTCTTGTCCAGAGACAGCTGGCCCCGATCTTGCAGGAGGCATGGTTAAAGCAGCTTATGGAAGGGATCATGTGGGTGCTTCTGGGCATCGTTATCGTTCAGTTGCTGCTCTGGGTGAAGGCTCGCATGAGCAAGGGGCCGTTCACAGACGAAGAGGTGGAGCAAGCAGATCTATTGTTTCTCGCCTATTTGCGGAGCAAGGGCAGGCTGAAGTTGAAGGACACGCAGGCGACCATGTTCCAGTTAACTCGTAAAGGCATATTGTCGATGCGAATTGTGAAAACCAAAGGGCGATATCGGAATGATCCGGGGGAAAGCAATCCTCAACTTAGATCCAAAACAACACTGGAATACAGTGTGGATTCCTCGGTTGCTAACGCTTTGCCGGATGAAGAGGGGCTGCTGCAATGGTTGTTCTCTACTTATGGTTTCGGTAAACAACGGCTGAGGCTCGATGCTTTGGCTGGACCAAGCGAAGGGGAAACTAAGCGGAGAGAAGCCATGAAGTACTACCAGCTTAAAGAAAAGGCGCTCAGCGAAGGCGTTCAAACGTGGAAGGAACAAGTCGTAGAGACAAGAGACTGGGGACAGTTGATTCGAACGCCGATGCTTTTGCGATTGCTTGTCTATGTCATGTTTCCTATGCTGCTGCTTCTGACAAGTATCGTATGCTTTGTAGAGCGTGTGTCTGTGCCAGGTGTTATAGGTCTTGCAGTTAAAGTGGTGATCTGGGCCTTGGTTATTCGGAAAATTCATGTGCGTTTGCTCTATCAAGCGGCTTGCGTAGGATTAATAATCAGCCTCACCTTGGCGATCGACGGCAATTCAGCGTTTACATCATGGTTATACAGTATGATTGTTCTGTCCATTTTGGTTCGTCTGTTCTTACCTGCTAGAGTAGTTGCTCCGTCTGCGAGAGATTGGGAGGCCTCTGTGCGTCACTGGCGTAAACGATACAGAAAAGGCATTCCAGTCGAGCGCTTGAGTGAGTCGCCAGAAGTGTTGGAACAGATCATTCAGACCGCTCTGGTGCTAGGCATTGGATCACGATGTGCACGCAAAACAGATTGGTCTGTGTTACAGCAACACCATGATCCAGAGCTCAGACGCCTTGCGGATCGTGAACCTGCATCAGATAACAGTGTACCTGGATCAACAACATTAAAACATACACCTCTATTGGTGCTAGCTTTGCATCTGCGAGGCATATTCAGGCCGATGTTTGCGGCAGAGTTTCCTTTTGATCGCACCAATTATGTCTTCGCCACCATATTTCCTGATTCGGGTGGAAGCAGCGGTCACACTTCGGTCGATACGGATAGCTATAGCGGGAGTGGTCATCATCACGGATCAGACAGCGGGGATTCCGGCGGGGGTGGAGATTAATTATCATGGATTGATCCCTCTGCTTGGGGCCTGATCTTCACGTGGAGGAGACGGAATAATACATCAAATTAGATAGGATATACGTATATGTGCAAGCTTGGCTGTGTAGAGTAGTTACCTAATTACTGAATCTTTGAGGAAGAAAATGATTCTTCTGTTCAATTCCAAAGACAATTTACATTTGTTAAAATTTAGGTGTAAAGACTATGAACAGGTTTGGTGGTGAAAACGGCATGTTGCGGATTCAGGTACACCCCGATGAATTGGATGCCAAGGCACGTTATGTTCAGCAATGTAAATTGGATTTGGACCGAATGGTTCGTGAACTGGATAAATCTCTTAATATGTTACAATCCGAATGGTCGGGGGTTACACAAGAACGATTCTTCTGGGATTTCATGGAGGTCAAGCATGTTTTCCCGTCAACACTCGGCATGCTGGATAATATTCAGAAGGAGTTTACCTTCATTGCAAATAATTTCAGGACAACAGACGGCACAGGTGAGGTAGCTCTGTACATCCCCAATGAGTTGAAACCAAGTTTTTTCACTGGAGCAGTGGACAAAGCCATTGGTGACACCGTTACAGGTCTGGGCGAGACAGCCGAAGCACTCATCTATAATCCGTTAAGCACATTAGGCAGTTTGGCTTATGCAATGACTCTAGGTAAGGTAGTTGACGCTGGACGTGGACTCGCCTTTGCATGGGATGCGGCTTGGGGTAGCGGAACAGCAAGGTCTGACATCGAGCAGTTTGTGGATGAAAAGAAAAAGCAACTCGACGAGGACGAATCGGGTTATGTTAAAGGTGCGATGGTCGGCCAAGCCCTCTCTTATTTGATCTTCGGCAGAGCCTTACACCCGAAGGAACGTCATGAATCGGGTGGAGGTGGGGGAGGTAAGAAGGAGCAGGAGAAGGGGAGTGGCCCGAGTCATAACGGGAAAATAAGAATGGAAGGTACTAAAACCATATATACAAATTCATATGGGAATGAAATATCCTGGACGAATCAAGGCCCAAAAGATTTAGATGCGATTATTGAGAAGAATTTAAAAAGCTCGAAAACTGGCGATGTTTTAGAAGGGCAAGTCGCAAAAGCGATAAAAGAGACAGGTAGATTACAAGGTACAGGTATAGAATTAAAACTGCAAAATAAGATGAAAGCAGGCGATATTGATATTTTGACAGATTCACATATTATTGAGGTCAAAAAGTCTTTGAGTGCTTTAGACGAAAAACAACTTGATAAGTTGATCAATCCATCTAATAAAAATTATTTTAATTATAATAATCGAGAAGTTATTTATTACATCGAAGATGTAACTGTGAAAAACAAAACCCAGTCTGACTTAGTTGAGAAATTAAAAGAGCAGAATATAAAATTAATTAGCTCAATAGATGAACTGAAGGAGGTTATAAGTAAATGAGTTCAGTAATAGTTCTAAAAAAAATATCAAATTATTCTCCAGAGCAGACCCTTGAGAACTTCAAGAAGGCAGCGCGGAGAGCGAATATGTACTATTTTCACATTACAGTTGAACTTGATACAGATCAGAACTTTCAATCTGCAGAAGGCACCTTATCTGAAGTAGATGAAGAGACTCTATTAAGTTCTGAAAATGAAGATACAATTAGGTACTTTACGTTTAACGTAAACAAAGTTGTTGAAAATTCATATGATAGTTTCACGTGGCTCACCCAATCAACGGATTATTTTTGGGCGATGGATATTGTGAATATCAATCATGAGTATGAATTTATTTACAAGTTTGTAGTGGAGTATTTTAAAGATAATCCAGAAGATTACTTGTGGTTTGATGATGCTGAGTGGTACTACACGGCTGATGATATCTTAAGACTAAGTCAGGGACCTTATAATCCTAAGTGGTGTAGTGAAAAAGTTATTTGAGTTAAGAGGGCTGAAATAATGGGAATTTCAACTTTTGTATTATTTAGGCAAGGAGAAAGTATCTCGGCAAGCGATATATTAAAAATTATTAGAGAAATATCTATTAATTACAGGCTCTACTTTGCTAACAATTATGACAAGTATGATGAAACTGGGAAATTAAAGTTTTGCTCAATATATATTAGTGACATTCCGTTTGAAGACAGTTATTCAAGGCAAATACCTTGGAATTTGTATGATGAGCCTTATAAATTTCAAACCGTAGACTTTGATTGGGATGATTCCAAAAGCCAATATTTTAAGGCATTAGTATCTGAAGATTTCTATGAGAATGAAGATTTATTATTTAAGATACTTTATGGAATTCTAAAAATATATCCTTCTGCAAAAGTATGGATTGAAGATAATTGGTTTTATACAATAAAGGATTTAGAAAAAATAAAAAATAAGCCATTGGACAATGAATGGTGCTATAAGAATCCCATAGATTTGTAAGAGAACTTACTTGAATGATTTATTAATGCATTAAGAGAAAGTAATTCTCTGTTGAAATGTTATTTGAGGCATGGTGGGATGTGAATAGATTGGGCAATCTTAGAGGTGAGAAACATGTACCTAGATGATACGGTATGTAGAATAAACGAAATTAACTGGAGAAAAGTTGGTACTATTGTGTCAAATGAAGATGCAGATTTAGGGTATGAATTTCTAAGAAGGCTGGCTTTATTTTATAAAAATGAGGGTCTTAGACCCCAACCACCGATGTTTACTAATATAGCCAAATTACTAGGTGATACTGAGAATGAATTTCCGATTGCTATGTACTGCAATCCAGAAGTTCTGGAATTTGTCGATGATTATCAGTATTTAAAAAAAATATTTGAATTCTATATACAATTATCAATATTTGTTGAAAAAAAACCGGAATACATTGTTTATTTACATGTATATGAGCCATTAATCAGAATATTGGAAAAAGGAGGATTTTTCGTCCTTAGGCCACAAGAATTAGAAATACAAAATGTGAAGTATATACCATTAAACAACTGGTATGATACGTTTTCAACAACTGAGCCTTATAATATCAGTGAATAACTTCTACTACATAAAAAGTAGCGGGATAAGCCTATGGAATATTCACTTAAACTAAATAAGTGTATAGATGTGAACTGGAGAGAGATTGCTGGTGGGAGATATCCAGACTGCTGAAGTGAAACAGGTAAGAGAGAGGACTATAGCAGAAGCTGTAGTTCTTTTTTATTGGGCGGTGGTCATAGTTATTCGCACACTCTCCGCATGTGCAGAAGACATAGTATAGGGCATATATACTGTGTTTACTGGCCTAAGGAGTGTGGCGACTTTGAAGCATACGAACAAGGTGAAAACGACTCTTCACTCAGTAAGAAAGAGACATTCTTCAACGAAACGCTGTAACAATATTCCGAGAAAACGTAAGAAACGGTATGTGATACGTAAAGCTGTGGGGAGAAAAAGATGTGCTTGCAAGCAACGCGTGAGACAAAAGAAAGTATCCCGCAGACACAGAAATAGTGCATTCCTTGGAAGAGGCAACGTTCCTCTGGCCTGTCCTGAGCCCACTTTGGATACTGTCCCGGCTAAAATGGAGGAAATAAAAACAGTCGATCTGCCTACAGCACAGGGACTGATCGCACAACAAGGTTCCCAAGGCTTGGCAGGCCCTCGGGGTGAGCAGGGTGAAGCAGGCAGTTCAGGAGTACAAGGTGTCGCTGGTTCTCGCGGCGAACGCGGTGAACAAGGGGAACAGGGCAGTCCGGGAATTCAAGGGTCGGTTGGCCCTCAGGGTGTAGCTGGTGAACAAGGACCTCCCGGAGTGCAGGGACCTGCTGGCCCTCGTGGTGAACAAGGCGAGCCGGGAAGTCCGGGAGCCGAAGGTCCGGTTGGTCCCCAGGGTGTAACTGGTGAGCAGGGACCTTCCGGAGTGCAGGGGCCAACGGGTCCCCAAGGTGAGCAAGGACCGCCGGGCAGTATCCCTGGAATTCAGATCATTCCTACATCAGATCGCTACTTTTATTTCCCTGATACTGATTTGGATTTATCGAACTCGGTTACGGTTTCTGCTGGTGAATTTGTTAATGATGAGGGGGGAAGTATATCTCAATTTGTAGGGATCGGCCTGACGAGTTACTACAATCTTTATATTAATGGGATCATACAACCTGGCAATTCGTATGTGTTAACTACAGATGGTTTATTTATTCCATCTCAAAGCGGTGTCCTGTTTGCTGAAACACCAGTTATCATTGAGATCGTTCAATTAACAGCGGTAATCTTAAATAATTGAAAATGGTTATATCATCTCATCTCTCTGCCTTCACTACTCTCAAATCTACTACATATACTATGTCAGGTAGGAGGTGAGAAACATGCCACTTGTTACACCATTTCAGAACAGTTTAAGATTCGCTGCGACTATAGGGGATGGCACAGGAACCGGAGCAACGTTTGCAATTGCTGCGACAGCTTTTACGGACGATGCAGGTACAGCCGCAACAGCTTTTCCAGGCTCATTCAATTACTACAATCTCTACATTAATGGCCTTATGCAAACAGCAGACACATCCTCGGTTACCGCCACTACAATTACCATCCCCGGTGGAGATGTATTGAATGATGGCACTCCAATTGTCGTACAATTTGTAGTGTCATAAGGATTGCTTGAAGTGATTTAACAAAGCGTTATGCGGCTTCTATCTTTGATAGAAGCCGTTTTTTTATACTGTACTAATTCAACTTGCAATTAAGAGGTTGTTCTACCATTGAGTGCTTCGTGGGAATATATAATGGGATAACGATAGTAAGGCTTTACTTTTTGATGATGAATTTATTCTAAAAAAAGCAGCTATAGTGTGCGCAAATATGTAAACTTCGCTGCCTAAAGTAGTTACCTAAATACCGAATAGATGAAGCGAAAAATGCTTCTTCTGTTCAATTCCAATGTAATTTTAGGTTTGTTAAAATTTAGGTATAACGACTATGATCAGGTTGGCGGTGAGATACCATGACACGGATTCAGGTGCACCCGGATGAATTGGAAAAAAACGTACGTCTGCTTCAGCAGAGTAAACAACAGCTTGGCAAAATTGTGTATGAATTGGACAAGACGATGTATTTTTTGCAATCGGAATGGTCGGGTGTGACAAGCGAGAAGTTTTTTTGGGATTTCATGAATATCAAGGAGAGTGTATTCCCCTCTACACTTGGGTTGCTGGATAAATTTCAGAATAAGATAAGTATGACGTTAAGTGCATTCAAAAAAGCAGACAATTCAGACGGAGAAATGCTGCAAATCCCGGATAAGCTGGAACCCAATTTTGCCACGGGATTGATTGATAAAGCTATCGGCGATACAGTTACAGGTGTGAGCGAGACTATAGAAGCACTCTTTTATAATCCATTCAGTACATTGGGTAGTCTGGCCTATGATCTGTCGGTTGGTAAAATCGTGGACGTTGGACGCGGAATAGGATTTGCCTGGGATACCGCATGGGGCACAGGAACAGCAAGATCCGACATCGAGCAGTTTGTGAACGAGCAGAAAAAACAGCTTAGTGAGGACGAGTCGGGCTACTATAAAGGAGCGGTGATAGGCCAAGCACTTTCTTATTTTCTCTTTGGCAAAGCTTTGCATTCGAAGGATCATCATGGATCAGGTGGATCAGGTGGATCAGGTGGATCAGGTGGATCAAGTAGATCAGGAGAAGGTAAGAAAGAGACTGATAAGGGGAATGGCAATGAGGGGGAGGGTAAAGTTCCTCCTGTAAAACCAATTGAACCAAGAGGGGAACCGAATGTATTTATACCTGTATTTAAGGGCGAAGAAATAACTATAAATATTTATGATAGATTGAGATTAACAGGTTTAGACAAGAGAGAAATAGAAACTATTTCAAAAAATACTGGATTAAGTTTAAATGAAGTTACTGCAATGAAAAAGCATTTGTTTTTAACTAAACATACTAATTTAGTAGATGAAAATGGTAAGTATTATTATGAAGGTTATCTTACTCCAGATATTAACTTAGCGTATGGATGGGGAAAAGCATTAAGTACTGAACTCCCCCCTGCTGAAAAGGCATGGTTTAGAGAGCTAGCAGATCACGAATTAGCAGAAAGTAAACTCATGCAGGAAGGAATGCCTATCCGTAAAATTGAGTCATTTAAGGATGGTAAACCATCAGATGGATACCCCCCCGGTGCACATGATTTAGCACCTCCTCAACCAGGTGACTTTCCAGAGATCGAGGGTAACGATTTGGGGGATATTAGTAAAAAACTGAGGAGTTATTTAGATAATATGGAGGGAAAAGATGAATAAGGTTTTTGAAGAAGCTAAATGTATTATTCGAGATATTGATTGGAGCCACATTGAGTTTAAGAGACCGTCATATGCTGTGTTATTGTCTGAACACCTGAGAAGAAGCTCATTATTCTATGATTATTGTCAAAAAGATTCGATGCGAATAACAGTATTTAGTGCAATGGAGTTAGTTGGTATGAAATTACCCATAAATATATTAGATGAATGTACAGAAGCTCTCCAAAATGTAAAAGGTATTTTTGTTAGAGAAGTGTGTAAATATTACTTGGAATGGGCCTACTTAATAGGGGAGGGTGTGCCAATTGCTGTTCAGTTTCAGGAGCTATACTCACCCATAATAAAGCTATTTGAAAGAGGTGGAAGAATACAATATGATAAAGGACTGTTTATTATTGGGGGACTAACTTGTTTGCGATTTGTATCCTCAGATTCTAGTTTGTTTGAACCAGAGGATATTAGTGATAGTTATCTAGATGAGATAGACAAAGGTATATAGAATAAGTGAGTTTTTTAACAAACCCACAATGGGAGCTTTTGCCTTGTTGTGGTTTCTTTTTTTATCTGCTCCATTCTAAAATTAAGTAGCGGCTTTTCAAAAACAGCCCACCTAGTGCCGAATAAAAACGTCATTCAACCAATAATACGTATGACCCATCTGATTGAATTTGTTGTACGTACTAGAATACTTGAATCTCATACTCTAATTAGTTCTATTCCTTACTTTGAACAGATTGACGAAGATGGATTAAATGTAGCAAAGACTTAAGAAAAAATTTCCGGAGAAGATTGCTGAATAGTGAATTTGAAGATAGTAGTACACTTGGTATCGATCATTATGAAACCGAACTAACATGAATTTAGAGGTGAGAGAAATGTATCTAGATGATACAGTGTGCAGAATAAACGAAATTAATTGGAGAAAAGTTGGTACTATTGTGTCTAATGAAGATGCAGATTTAGGGTATGAATTTCTAAGAAGACTGGCTTTATTTTATAAAAATGAGGGTCTTAGACCCCAACCACCGATGTTTACTAATATAGCCAAATTACTTGGTGATACTGAGAATGAATTTCCGATTGCCATGTACTGTAATCCAGAGGTTCTGGAATTTATTGATGATTACCAGTATTTAAAGAAAATCATTGAGTTTACTATACAATTATCAATGTTTGTTGAGAAGAAACAAGAACATAGTGCCTATTTAAATGTATATGAGCCATTAATCAGAATATTGGAAAGAGGCGGATTTTTTGTTCTTAGACCACAAGAACTAGAGATACAAAAAATGGAGTATATATGATTAAATGGCTGGTATGATAGATTTTTAATAACAGAGTTCTAAATCAGCGAATTATGATGGTTTGAAAATAAAACACAATTGGTCTCTATTCAGAATGAAACAGAAGAAGCTAGAAAAACGAAAAGGAGGGTGAATGTGGGATATTACAGCCAAGCGATTGAAAGGATTTCCGTAATAGATTGGAGCAGGCTTGGAGAAGAGGAAACTATGTCACAAAGTTATTTGTGTCGAGAGTATTTAAGGAGAGCAGCCAAATTTCTAAAAGATTATCCCGGTACTTGTGTACCTCCTTTTATTATGATTTCAAATTCAATTACGGAACCCAAAGAAAAGGTTGAGACGATTGAGGTACTGAACAACATAAGTCATTCTTACCATAAGATCCTCGTTACGAGTTATCTTGAACTACGTGCTCTTATTGATGATAAAAATCCAATTGCTATGGATAACAAAGATTTGTTTGAGCCGGCAATTAAGTTATATGAAAGAGGTGGTTTTTTTTATAGAAGGGAAGGATATGTATATATAAATGGTAGTTCGTTTTTGATTGCAGATGTTACTTGGAGTGAACAGAACCCACTAGATATTCGTGATGAAGTCTTGAATGCAATGGATCGTGGTTTTGTCGAGTAAACACTACAGAGCCAAAAGAAGAATACTGTTGTAATGGAATCTTTACTTAACTATTGATGGTAACTCTGAGACAAATATATTTATAGGGTCTTTAGGAGGTGGAGAAAGATGGAGTATGACTTATTTATAGGAAGTAAGTTGGGAAGATTAAACGCAGCAGAACGGTTATATGAGGTGGCAAGGGATGTAATAGGTAAGGAAGTTAAGTTTGATAAAATACGACATCAACTTGGTTTTCAATATGTATGCATCGGTTGCGAATATTTTACAATAGATATCGATTTAGATGATGAGGATCATGATATGCAAGAATATCGGGAAATGAATATTAGATATCATGGGGTTAATACAGATGTACGTATTAGTGTTGAGCTGATTTCAAAGACGTTTAATATTGGATGGGTGAAATTTCTAGAATTGATGGGAAAGCTTTTACGATCTATTGCTGGAGATTTTCTTTTGCTGGACGACACTTCTTTTCCAGTGATAAAAAGAAAAAATGATATTTTGTATGTAAATAGTAATGTAGATGAATACCGTGCAACGTATATTAATAAAAAGAATTTAAACCATCTTCATTATCCATTTATAGAGGAGGATTTTTCTGTGAAATTATGAAAGATATAAGCTCACTTTAATCAAATTTCTGACAGAGAAAGTTGGTTTCATAATCACGATTATGCAGAAGTTAAAATATAGTGAGTTTTGCCTTAGTGATATTCCATTAAGAGATTGTTACGAGAGACAGATTTGTTTTGGAATAGCTGATGAACCTTACCCATTTTTCTAATACATTCAAAGAAAACTAAAATAACATTTAACAAGGTTTTTTTGGGGAGGATTAATCAATGGACTACGAGTTATTTTTAGAAACCAAACTTAACCGTAAATCTTTAGGTGAAATGATTAATCAATATGTTACTGAAACGGTTAAGGAGAACAGTTTACTCCAAATTAACGAAGATGAGGTTGTAGTTGGCTGTAGATTTTTCACACTGTTCATTGAGATTGAGGATATTTCTGATATCACGTTTGTTCAAAAACATTATAACCTAGCTTTGAATGTATGCATTACAATTCAATTGTTTGGCCGTACTTTTAATGATGGTATCGGTCATCTGTTCAAAGTGATTAGTAAACTTATTATGAAAGATACGAAAGGGAATCTATTATTCTTAGAAGATGGTTCTACTCAGTTACTTAGAATGGAAAAAGGTTTTTTGACTGCCAATAATCGGTTAGATCAGTATCAAATTAAATATTTTACTTCGAGCCTGCTGAGTATACTTAATTATCCTTATATTGAAAAGGAGCTATCAAGTTAGTTATTCCATTTTAAACAGTTTGAATAAGTCCGAATACATATCAAAGTAGGGAGACAAGCTTTATGGAATATTCACTTAAACTAAACGGAAGACAGGATACCTTATGGATTAAGAATCTACTGATGACTAAAAAACTTAGTGTAAGTTATACAAAAAATGAAAAGAATGATGAATTTGATCTGGGCAGCGGTTTGAAAATAAGGATATATGATAATCTATTCCCGCCTAATCATCCAGCCGCTTCTTATGAAACGATGTCCCAAGAAGAGGATTTTATATATGAACAGACTATATCTTACGAGTTGAAAAACAATCAACAATATGAAATCTGTTATAAAATGATGTACGAAATCTCTTTTGCAATTCTAAAATCACTCCATGTAGATGGATTATTCTATCACATATCCGGAGAGGAAATATTTTTTTATGAAAAAGGAACATATAGGTTCAACGTAACTTACCTCGAATTACTTCAAACGAATTATGGAGAGCTTCTGGAGCAGATTGAATATGAAGTTTTCACCTGCTGAATTAGAGGAGGTCATACGAGAGTGAGTTCGTTAATTATTTTGAAGAAGATAGAACGTTATGTCCCTGAGAAGGCTATAGAAGCTATTGAGAGATCAGCTGCTAAAGCAAATATGTATTGCATTTTAATAAAAATTAAATATGATGGGCAGCTCTTTATATCGGGGGAAGGGACACTTTCAGAAGTAGATGAATCCAAGTTCAAAAGTTTACAGAATAAAGAGAATTTGAAGTATTTCATTTTCAACGTCCATCCAATTGAAGAGGATTCATTTGACAGTTTTACATGGCTTACTCATGACGAGAATTATCTTTGGGCATTAGACATTGAAAATATACAATATGAAGATTATGAATTCATTTACAAGTTTGTAATAGAGTATTTTAAAGATAATCCAGAAGATTACTTATGGTTCGATGATGCCGAGTGGTATTACACAGCGGATGACATCTTGAGACTGAGTCAAAAGCCGTATAATCCCAAGTGGTGTAGTGAAAGGGTTATTTGAGTTAAGAGGATGGAGTGGAGAATGAATGAGTATCTCATCTTTTATCGTATTTGAATGTAAAAAGAGTTTCAACTCTTATTTGCTTTCCTAAATGAGTACACTGATGCGAAAGTATGGATTGAGAAAAACTGGTTCTACACTTTGGATGATCTTAAGAGGATAAACGATTCATACCATAGTAGTTGGTGTTACATGGACCCGACAACGATATAGATGAAATCTTAACTTAATTAGGCGAGCTCAAGTGGATCTTATTTTTCATTTAATCAATAGATCCTAAACTCCACTTATCTTGTTTATTCTTTACAAAATAGTAGTAAGAATTGGGTGTTGTTACCTCGTTATCAGACACAACTTTACCTCTAATTTCTACAACAATTCTATCTTCTTGATCTTCTTCAACTGTTCCGATTTTTTCAAATGCATAATCTTTTCCAAACAAATACATATAAGCATCGGCTGTTTCTTCATCTGCAAAAACGCTTCTGAATTCTTTCTCTTTTTTATTGGCTAATGAATCTAATGTTCTCTCCAATAAAACTTTTATGTCTTTGTTAAACAAAGGGTTGTCTATAGAATTTAAATCGACAAAAACCCCTGTTTGTATACTTGGAGCACTCTCGGCTTGAGTTTCAGTATGCTCGGTTTTAGGTGCATTATTTCCCGAATGCGACTCAGAATCCTTTTTGTTACCACAAGCAGTTAAGAAACCCAATGAAAGTATAATTAACATAGTATACAGAATCAGTTTTTTCATCTTTTACCTCCTCAATGATATATATTACAAACGTTATGAGCATCAGTTCTGTTACTTTAAATTCCGAAGCTTGAAAAATATTCAGAGAGAAAAATTCCATTCTGGGCATTTGATGAGAAGTACGAGCATGATAACTATATAAATCTTGATTTTTATCATTCAAGTGAGAATCTTTTCAGACTTATTATGGTGGAAGATTACAACCTGAACGAAGAAATTCTCCTTAAATTCAGTTATGAGTTTATCAAGATATACAAAAATATCAAGCTCTGGACAGAATTTGATTGGTTTTATGAGTTAAATGATTTAGAAAAAATAATAGAAAAACCGTTTGATAATGAATGGTGCTATAAGAATCCCACAGATGTATAAAATATTGAGAAATGAATCCTGATCATAGAGTAACCTGTAAAAATGTGCACCCAAATAGGTCATTCTAAAGAGTTAACTCATGCAGACCATGAATTAACTCTTCTCTTTCTCTAATACAAGTTCGAACGGGATAATAATGCTACGTTGTTCAGCCAAGTTTGGACGTGCTTTAATCTCAAAAGTAAGATTCAATGATTCTGGCAGATCACGGATTTGATCCGTTTTTGCTGTAATGTAATAATGTTTATCTCCGAGTTGTAGAAGCGTTCCACTTACAGATCCAGCGAAAGGTTCACCTTCATTATAGAAGGTATATCCCAAATCGTTCTCGGACTGTCCGCCCCCCTTTATCTCATATCCAATCTGCAACTCGCTATTATTATACGTCGCATTGAGTAACGTGACCGTGATGCCATTTACGGTTTTGGTTTGAGTGGGGATATTAGGTTTAGGCAGTGCTGATTCTTCTGATGATTCAGTAAAAAAGTAAAATCCAGCGGGAAGAACTACTATGAGCATACCAAGGACGATGGCAATGACTATGGTCTTTTTATCCATAAAGAGTCGTGCTCCTTTCGTAATAAAGGACATATAGAGTCTGTGCACTCTTTATTTCTAACTATGCTTAGGTATAACTTGTGGATTCATAAATTTGATATAACAATCGTTCATTGTATATACAAATTAAGGATATGTAAAATGTGAAGTATAGGCGTATTTTGACATATCATCCTGTGCATCTTAATCGTTGTACTGTATCCACACCCTATCTTAAACTTGCTTCCATGTCCCCCCTTAAGTTGATAGATATTATTTAAATCGTAAACTATAATGAAAAGTTCTCTTCATTTGTCGATAATAGTATAGAAGACTCTAAAGATATTACATATGGAACACAACTACATATCCGCAACCATTCTAACCCTTGCGAGGTACATTCATGAAACAAGGCATATATGAACAGCTTATCAACACAATCACCAGACAGGAGATTTCAGCACTTGACCCGGATATGTATCATATTGGGACCGAGAAACTAGACGCAGAGGAAGCGCGTAAATTGCTGTCCACGTATTTGGCGGCGGTTACACGGCGAGCGCTTAAGATTGTACGGGAACAGACGGAAGACAAGATGGCCGTGTTAGAGCAGATTCGAACCTGCAATGAGATTATTGCGACCCTGAAGGGCACGTTGGGGGAAGAGGAGTATAACGACTTGCAACTGGATGAGCAGGGGGAAGTGCTGACCCATGTATATTCCAAGCTGAACAGCATTCGTGCCATTCGGGATAGCAAGATCATTCGCCCGGATACGCCGATTGCCCAAAGCTCGTTATTCACAGGGGCCAAGTCTGAACCCAGTATGTTGCTGGAGTTGCAAAAAGAGATCGTGACCGCCGACCGGATCAATTGGCTGGTGTCTTTTATCAAATTCAGCGGGCTTCGCCTGCTGTTGGAACAACTCCAGCAATTCACATCAGGTGGGGGAAAGTTGCGGATCATCACGACCACCTATATGGAAGCTACCGACCTCAAGGCGATTACCGAACTTAGCAAATTACCGAACACCGAGATCCAGATTTCGTACGATACCAAAGTCACGCGGCTGCACGCCAAAACATATATCTTCCACCGCGATACGGGATTCACCACCGCTTATGTCGGCTCTTCGAACCTTTCCAACCCCGCCCTGACCAGTGGCATGGAGTGGAATCTCAAGGTCACGGAGAAGGATTCCCAAGATGTGCTGCGCAAGATCGAAGCGACCTTCGAGAGTTACTGGAATGACCGCGAATTTACGAGGTACATTCCTGAGGATCAGGAGCATGAGGCACAACTGAGAGCAGCTCTGAACCGCAAAAAAGACCAAACCGGACAATTCCACCTCGACATCCAGCCTTACGATTATCAAAAGGAAGTGCTGGAACAGCTGAGCGCCGAGCGCACGCTGTATGGACGAAACCGTAACCTGATCGTGGCCGCCACAGGCGTTGGCAAAACGGTCATCTCTGCCTTCGATTACAAGCGATTCCGCGCAAGCCACGCGGGAGCGAAGCTTCTTTTTGTCGCCCATCGGGAAGAGATTCTGAAGCAAAGCCGGGACACATTCCGGTATATCCTGAAGGATATGAACTTTGGCGAGCTACATGTCGGGAGTCACCGGGCGGAGGCGCTGGAGCATTTGTTTGTCAGCATACAGAGCTTGAACTCTATGAAGTTAACGGAAATCACCAGCTCAGACTATTACGACTATATCATTGTGGATGAATTCCACCATGCTGCTGCACCTTCCTACCAGAAACTGCTGTCTCACTACGAGCCACAGATTTTACTTGGACTCACAGCAACGCCTGAACGGATGGATGGTAAAGACATAACCGCGTACTTCGATCATACGATTGCCGCCGAGATCCGTCTGACGGATGCTATCGACCGGAAGCTGCTTAGCCCATTTCAATATTTCGGTGTCACCGATACCGTTGATCTGTCTCAGGTGAAGTGGTCACGTAAAGGCTATGACCTGAACGAACTGGAGAAGCTCTACACCCATAACAAAATTCGTGCCAACCAGATCATGCAAAGTCTGAACCGTTACGTCACCGATCTGGATGATGTGAAAGGACTTGGTTTCTGCGTAGGGGTAGATCATGCGCTGTATATGGCTAAAGTTTTCAACGAAGCCGGCATTCCATCTATAGCTTTGCATGGCGGATCAAGTGAACAGGAGCGTCATTCTGCTAAGGGAAAACTGGTGAACGGGGAACTGCGCCTGATTTTTGTTGTCGATCTGTACAATGAGGGTGTGGATATCCCTGAGGTGAATACGATTTTGTTCCTGCGTCCGACCGAAAGTTTAACCGTATTCCTGCAACAGCTCGGCCGTGGACTACGGATGGCAGAAGGCAAAGAGTGCTTGACCGTACTCGACTTCATCGGGCAAGCGCATCAGGAGTACAGATACCAGGATAAATTCCGCGCCCTGATCGGTGCGACCAAACATTCCATCTCGTATTATGTCGAGAACGGCTTTTCGAACCTGCCTCGTGGCACTTTTATTCAGTTGGAAAAACAGGCCAAGGATTACGTTATGCGTAATCTGAAGCAGATGAGCCGTAATCGCAGAGCGTTGATCCAGAAGCTGCAAACGTTCCAGCAGGACACTGGACTGCCACTGACGCTGGCTCATTTTGTAGAGCATCACGGGATGACACTATATGAATTGTATGGTGGACGTACGGGCAAAAGGTATTTCCGGGGTATGTTGGCCGAAGCCGGACTGACAGAGCCAATCGAGAGTGAGCAGGATGAGTATATCCGCAGACTGCCATCTGTGCTGACGATCAACTCCCGAAACTGGCTGACGTTCCTAATCGACTTTATTGAAAAAGGGAAAGAACCGACCAACGCTGATGAACAGCGCATGCTCATCATGTTCTATTACACGTTCCATCGGGCCGCACCTGAGAAATTAGGATTGAGCAGCATCGAAGAGGGTGTACAGCGTGTGCTGTCTTGTGAGGCATTCCGAGCAGAGCTTGTGGATATTTTTAAATATAATCTGGCTCATCTACGATTTGTGGATAAAAGTAATTCGTTCCCGTACATTTGTCCACTGGATATCCACTGTATGTACTCGATCGACCAAGTGCTCGCCGCCTTCGGCTACTGGAATGCCCAGCAATCACCCGCCTTCCGTGAAGGGGTGAAGTATTTTGCAGACGAACAGACCGATATCTTCTTCATTACACTGAACAAATCGGACAAAGATTTCTCACCATCTACGCTGTATGAGGATTATGCGATCAACGAGCGGTTATTCCACTGGCAGACACAGAGCCGGGTGTCGGAGCATACGGCTACCGCGCAGCGTTATATTCATCATCGGGAGACGGGGCATCGTATCGCGCTGTTCGTGCGGGAGTATAAGGAGGAGCATGGCTATACGTCTCCATTTGTCTTCCTGGGCGAGGCGGATTACGTGAGTCATGAAGGGAACAAACCCATGAGCTTTGTATGGCGACTGCTGGAAGAGATGCCTGCCAAGATGATGGCGGTGGCGAATAAGTGTATTGTTTGATGATGAAATCATTGGACCTGCTATGTAAAGCAGGTTTATTTGTTTAATTATGTATTTAATTGTGGAATTAAGTGGTTTTTTATTGGATAATGATTCTATAAGCCTATTTTTATAATATGAATTAATCAATTTGAACTACTGATTTTAGAAGGAGTGACCTTTATGACATTAAATAGCGAATACATAGATAAGACAGATTCAAAATTTTGGCGTGAGATTGGAGTCAAATTTGATGCTTTTAATGAGTTGACTGATGATAGATTAGATAACGAATTGTTAGTGATTCTGAGCTCGTTGAGTCTAGAGGCTTTAATTGAGCTTGGTACTCTTTTCAAAATAGATAAAGAATTAAATGGAAAGGGTGAAATTCAAGATTCTTTTAAATCTCTTACTAAAGAACAGAAGTTGCAAATATTATTATGCCGAGATTTTCAGTTGAGAAAAAAGAAAACATTAAGAAACTTTTATGATGATAGGTTTCATAAGTCGGAAACTAAATTCATTCATACAATTTCTCAAGTTGTTCATTTGTATAATGAGAATCAGACTAATCTTATTGAAGTTTTAGCATGGCATTTATGGGACAACAAAGGATCAGATGAACAATTTACAATGAGTAAAAAGATAACAATGGAGCAAGCTCTCACGGTACCTAGAGAGGGGAATGATAAATTAGTTGATTCTTTGTATAAAAAAACTGGTCGGAAAAATAATTACAAGGTGCATTCTTACGCAACGCTACGAAATGAAAATTTATTAGTAGTTCTGTATAGGCAAATAAATGATGCACCAAGACCAGATTTTGAGGAAGCTATTCGGAACAAAGAAGTGGCACCAGTTCTATTTACAATTAATATTTCGGATGGGACTATTCAGGTTAAATCAAGTACTAAGTTGGAAAAGGAAGCAATAAAAGAGTTTGTGTCAGATGCATTTAATTGTGAACTTACATTAGTTTCCAGTGAAATATTTACTGAATATAGCCCTGAGAAGATTAAGGCAGCGATAATTCATGGTACCCCTGTTTCTATTGCGGATTCTATCCTAAAGATTCATAGAATAAGTTTTCGAGGGAGTCAATTGAAGAATTCTCCAAATTTGACGTTAGGTTTAAAAAATATCGAAATATGGCCTTCTGTACAGCATGCTTATGAAAAAGGAATAATTGAGATGGAGAGCTTAAAAGACATTTCTTCTCTGCATCTAACGTATGGTGATGTTAATAGAACGATTAGAACCGTAATGAAAGATGATGGAAATATCATTTTTTTAATGGACGATAGCGGAATTGCTAAGCGTACAAAATTGTCCATTGATTCAGAATTTAAGAATAGATTTGGCTTTCCCCTTAATACGATAATCTCTAATGAGAAGTTTGACGATGGAAAAGTAGATAAAGTTGATTTAATCATGAGTAAGATTAGTACAGATGATTTTTATACGGATGAAACAAAACAGTTATACAGGCTACTCATAGAAGAAAACATTTTAAATTCAGTCAATAGAAGAGAGATTTCATGTGGGACTTGTGGGTATAAAGAGGTTTTTGAACAATCGAGCAGTATCCCAACAGAATGTCCTGATGATTGTGGCACTGCCTTGAGAGAAAAAATGTTAGAGAACTATTCTGTCAATAAGAAAGAGGTCTACAGTTATATAAAGAAGACTTTGAAATCTTTAACTGATTGGAGTGTACTTCAAGATAGTGAACTCAGTCTCTATGACGAAAAATATAAGTTTATAAACCTTTCTAATCAAACGAGTGATAAGAAGCTCCAAGTGATTGTTGCAGAAAATAGTTTACCTAGTCGGGTCATTCGTAGAATCGAAAAAATGCTTACTCCTACTATGATTATTTTTATAGGGGAACAAGAAAAAAATATCGAAAATTATAATACTAATTGCATTTATCCAGTAACATTTGGTAATATATATATAAAACAAGAACGTGAGTTCTCTTTTTTAGTTGATGAAATTCATGATTCATTAGTTCGTAGAACAAAGACTTTTCTATCTAATGCTGCAAATAAAGCCCTTGAATCTATTATGAAGACAGCAGGAACAGTTGATATCGACAAAAAGTATAAGGATAAAGAGTTTGAAGATGATGTATTTGCTATCCTTAAAGATATGTTCTCAAACTGTGAAAAATGGGGAAAAGAGATGAGTGGAAAGGCGGTTCCGGAAGGGATTTTTGCAATGTCCTGGACGAGAACCAATGGTAATAATACTGATGTTGAAAGTTATGTTTTCTCCTACGATTGTAAACTAACTAAAAAAGAGAAGGGCTACGATTTGGGGAAGGATGAGCAAAGAAAAGCGCTAGATTATGTTGTAGATTTAAATAGAAATAGTTTTGTCAATCGTTTTAGTAGAAGAAATCAGCTATCAGCTCATATTTTTATTTCTAATAGATTTGACGAAAATAATTTTAGCACTATGCAAGAGCATTTTTATAAAATGCTAGGTAATGATTATGACACAAGACCTATCTTTTTAGATTCAGAAACGCTTGTGCACATGTATAATCTGTATTTAGAAAATTTTGAAGTAATACGTGATTCACCTAATGTTTTTAAAAAGAATCTGTTTAAACTGTTTACATCTGATGGTTGTCAGTTAACGGTTGATGATATAAACAAAAGTTTTAATAAAATATTAAAAAGAGAACAGGCTGAAATTAATGTTTTATCAACGGATCTAGTAAGAGAGGAAATTTTAGATATCTAAGATTGCGAGGGAGGAGCTTATGTTTAATAGGGGTTACTCCGAATCATTAAATACAGTTGAAAATAGTGCAGTCAGCTCTTATGTTGATATTTTTATGAATGATCTAAAGAGAAATATTTTAAGCTTATATAACCCTGAGTTTGAAATCTTTAAATATGATACTTATTATAGTTATGTATTTCATGATGCAAATATAATTATTTTAGAGAATAACAGTGGTAATATCACAAACATAAGCATTACTAATTATAATGATTTCATACCTATAATATTATTTGAGAATTTCAAGGAATTAAAAAATTTACCAGTCAGGCTGGAGCGTTTAAAAAAACTTGGACATGAGAGATTTAGAAATGAAATTAAAGACAATTTGATGTATCAAAGGATACAGCAAAACGAAAAAACGTGCACAGCTCTATGGTTAGATTATGGAATAGAATTTGTGATAGGTGATTCACTACAGTTACTTCAGAAGGAGTAGAAACAACATACATGAATTCAATAATATTTTTTATTGTAGGAATATTCTGTCTAGCAGTTATTGCTTGGTTATTACAACCTTCTAAAAAGAAAAAAACTAGAAGATCTAAAAGAACTAAGAATCCAGCTATCAAGAAATCTGCGAATACTGGATTTAATCGCTCATCCTCTACGTGCAGAACTGACGAAGTAATTCTAACCTTGCCACTAGATAAAATGACGGGAGCAGAGTTCGAGCGACTACTGACACTATATTTTAGAGACAATGGGTATACGGTAAAAGAAGTTGGTGTTGGAGGTAGAGATGGTGGAGTAGATTTGGTTATCACCGATAAGCGTGGCGAAAAAACAGCGGTACAGGCAAAATGTTATGCAGATCATAACAAGGTTCAGGTGATGACTGTTCGTGAGCTGGTAGGTGCGAAAAGGAATCATGACTGTATTTTGTCTCTGATCGTGACGACATCTGATCTTACGGGTCCAGCAAGAAAAGAAGCTGATCAATTCAAAGTGGATTATTGGCACGGTGGTTTAGTAGACAGCAAGCTACGCAGTTGGGGGAAATGGACGCCTTCCAATAGAAAAGTAAAAACTACTACGACCAAGAAAGAGCCATCTTTATCTAAAACCGTATCTAATATCAAGTGCAGTTGTGGTGCTACAATGGTTAAACGTAAGAATAAAGCTGGGGCGGAATTTTGGGGATGTAGCAGCTACCCTACTTGTAGAAAAACGAAAGCTATCTGAGTGACCTCAATAAAATGACGGAAAAACAAATGCAAAGCAGCTTGTAAGCTTCCTTGCATTTGTTTTTTTTATGTTCAAGGTCACTTTAATATTTCACGTATCACATTTTTGGTTAGTTGAATACTGTCAGGAGAGGCGTCTCTTAACATGTCTACAATCTCCTGTATAACTACTTCTGACTCTGTGAAATGAAAGTCCTCGTCTACATAAGCGAAAAGCTGTATTAAGTTTACTTCAAGTGACTCAGCGATCTTCGCCAAGTTCACCAAAGAAACATTCTTTTCTCCACGTTCGATCTGTCCTATGTATGAAAAATGAAATCCGCCTTTTTCTCCGAGGGATTCCTGTGAATACCCTCTTTCTTTGCGTAGTGCGCGAATTCTGGCTCCGACCAGCTTCAGAACTTCTCTGTCCTCGTTCATGGTATTCACCTCTCTATGTTCAAAAGTGTAGACAAGTTTCCTCAAGGTAAACACCAAACAAAGAATACAAATAATTTATTTGATTACTATATGTATCATTTTATTGTATAATACTGGTATTAACTCTTTGGAGGGATGACAATGGCAAGAAATTGGTCCAAAACCGAAGCGCATTGTAATCACCAAGTAGATTCTACCCCACGTTTGCAATACCATGATATCTCCACACAACCTAGGTCCAAACATATTCCTGCTTACCACATGCTACGTACCACAATAATGGCCTATCACCAACATGCTAAGTATCATCTCAGACTTGCCGCCATCATGCGTAATCATAATCAGTTTAAAGCCTGCCTGATTCTATGTGATTGGGCCCTATCCTCCATGATCAAGGCGTTATATAGTTATAAGTATCATTCAACACATCCACCGAAGGAGCTTACTATGAATGATATTTTACCTGTAGTACACACTGATACTGAATCTGGATTGGACATTGCTTTGTTCATTGGTACAATTCAACATATGTCCTCCGTAGAGGAGTTTGACCGGGATCAGACACAAAAGCCAAACAATATCGAGAAGCTACTTCAACGAACAGAAGAAATATTAAAGGAGATAGAGAGTCGATTAAACTTAGCATAGTCTGATATCTAATGTTGGTGTAAGATGTTGAAGCGATTCTTTCAGACAAAATAGGTACTAGGTGAGTAGATGTACTTAAATAAAGTATTACAGATTCACATATGATAGACAGCAGTTGGACGTAAACCGAATGTTATTTTCTGGAGTAGGAGCGACTCTTTTGGCACAGTTTGCTTTTCGTTATGCTCAGCGTATATACAATATGTCCGACTAGGGTAGTACAAGGAAATTTTTGTATAGGAATACAACTAAACTTTTTATCGAAAATGAATTGTTATTTCATGTAATAGAGAGATAGTGGAGTGATTTTAAAGATATACCGATAGGATTAAAAGGTGATGATTTAGACGGAAGTCTTATAGGTCTAAGTCGAAAAACTATTCAAAAGATTGTTAGCTGAGGATTGTTATCAAAAGAAGGGATATATAAATTTTTGAGGTTTTGCAAGGCTAACTCAGTAACATGAAATTTCCAAGTGAAAGTCCATGTCTACTCCTATTCGAGTGGTTGTGGGCTGTTTTTTTTAATCTTTCGAAGCAATTCACCGCTTTGCAAAATGGTATAATAGTAGAAAGTTGCTGCTCATCCATTCAAAGGGCAACTATCTAGTTGCGTAATTTCACAGTCAGTGAGTGAAGGTGCTAAGTGAATTGATATGTACAACAATGATTCCGTGAGAGAAGCAATCTTGGTGGCTTGGAGGGGTAAAGTGAGTGTGTCTTAGCAGTGGATTTGTTTAGACTGTTGTTCTAAGTGTAACTTGTTAGAACAACGTAACATAGATGAGTTTGGGAGGGGCCATTTGCTGAAAAAAAGGCTATCGGTAAAGCTTATTTTACTTATAAAAAAGCAGCACGGTTTAGCTAAGAAGCAAGTGCAAATTTAAGAGAAACTCTAATTAGAAATATTGAATCAATTAGACCAACAACAATAGACAAGTGAGGACTTTAACATGGCTGAATTAAACTCTAAATTATTTAGTGCTGCAGACAACCTGCGCAGCAAAATGGATGCATCAGAATACAAAAACTATTTGCTAGGACTAATTTTTTACAAGTTCTTATCCGATAAGTTATTAGAAAAAGTGGTTGAAATCGCTGATGAATCACAAGAAGAATACAAGACACAAGAAAAACAAACCCAACTGTACAGAAACTTATTAGCAGATAAAGAAGTGGAGAAGGATCTCATTGACACTTTAGTAGATACATTGGGCTATGATATTGGACCAGATTATTTATTCAATGTACTGACCAATCAGGCTAAACAAAACGTATTTCAGTTAAATGACTTGAATAAAGCTTTCATCGATCTGTCGACGAAGTATGACCAGTTTAATGGATTGTTTGATGATGTGGATCTGACATCCAAAAAACTAGGATCCGATGACCAACAACGAAACATTACCATTACCGAAGTTTTGAAGAAACTAAATGATATTGATGTGATCGGTCATAACGGTGATATCATCGGAGATGCTTATGAATTCTTAATTAGCCAATTTGCCTCCGAGGCCGGTAAAAAGGCCGGTGAGTTCTATACCCCGCATGAGGTTTCTGACATGATGGCCCGTATTGCTACAATCGGCCAAGAAGACAAAAAACTGTTTAGCGTATTTGACCCAACGATGGGGTCCGGTTCCTTGATGCTGAATGTCCGAAACTATATTAACCATCCGGATAATGTGAAGTATCATGGTCAAGAGCTCAATACAACGACTTACAACCTAGCGAAGATGAATTTAATCTTGCATGGTGTAGATAAAGAGGATATGCGTTTACGCAATGGGGATACCCTGAACAAAGACTGGCCAACCGATGAGCCTTATACCTTTGATTCTGTCCTCATGAATCCACCTTATTCTGCCAACTGGTCTTCAGATGATACTTTCCTAGATGATTCACGTTTTAACCGGTACGGAAAATTAGCCCCTAAATCAAAGGCAGACTTTGCTTTTCTTTTACATGGGTTCTACCATCTGAAGGATTCCGGAACTATGGCCATTGTCTTACCGCATGGCGTATTGTTTCGTGGAGCGGCAGAAGGTGTGATTCGGAAGAAATTATTGGAGGATGGAAGTATTGATGCAGTGATTGGTATGCCGGCAAACTTGTTCTACGGCACTTCGATTCCAACAACTGTCATAATCCTGAAGAAAAACCGCACGACTCGTGACGTATTATTTATTGATGCAAGTCATGAATTCACAAAAAGAAAGAATCAAAACATTCTTTCTAAAGAACATATTGATAAGATTGTCGAGACATATAAAAAACGAGAAAATGTTGAGAAATATGCCCATGTCGCTACATTTGAAAAGATCAAAGAAAACGACTTTAATCTAAACATTCCACGTTACGTTGAAACCTTTGAAGAAGAAGAACCTATTGATATGGCCAAAATCGGTTCAACTTTTCAAGACATCCGAAGAGAACAAGAAAAACTCAAATCTAGCCTGTATGACATGATCTCTTCACTGCAACATGATGAGGAAAATGCAGAATGGATTAAGGGAGCATTAGAGGTGTTTAATCGTGGCGAATAAGCATACACCAGAAATTAGATTTGCAGGATTCACTGACACTTGGGAACAGCGTAGGCTTGGGGAACTCGCTGAAATATTAACTGGTGGAACACCAAAGACTTCTAAACCAGAATATTGGAAGCCAAAAGAAATTCCGTGGATGTCATCAGGTGAAGTTAATAAAAGGCGACTTGATGAAACAGACAATATGATTTCAGAGGAAGGATTTAATAATTCAAGTGCTCGTTGGGTGAAGGAACATTCTGTATTGATTGCGTTAGCAGGACAAGGGAAAACGCGTGGAACAGTAGCTATTAACAATATTCCACTAACAACTAATCAATCAATTGCTGCAATTGTTCCTAATGAAACATTGCATTACGAGTTTATCTATCAGAACCTAATTAAACGTTATGACGAGCTTCGAATGATTTCTTCAGGTGATGAAACACGTGGGGGATTGAATAAGCAAATCGTTTCTGATGTTGTTGTTTCATATCCAAGGTATGAGGAACAGACCAAAATCGGGACCTTCTTTTCACAATTGGATCACCTTATCACCCTTCATCAGTGTAAGTCTAATAACATTAAAAATTTGAGGGCTGGGTTGCTTCAAAAAATGTTTCCGCAAAATGGTGAAGCTTTTCCTGAAATTCGTTTCCCTGGATTTACTGATGCTTGGGATCAGCATAAGTTAGGGGAATTGTTAGAAGATAATATTATTTTTGAACAGAGTGATGGAAATCATGGGGAATTATACCCGAAAAATTCTGAATTCACAGAAAAAGGAATACCGTATTTATCTGCCAGTAACATAAAGAACGGTGATATTGATTACCAAGATATTAAGTATTTATCATTGGAGAGAGCAGAAAAATTTAAAAAAGGTGTTGCTCAAGATGGAGATATTTTACTAGCGCATAATGCTACTGTAGGTCCTTCAGTATTGCTGAAAACCGAGTATCCCTTTGTAATTTTAAGCACTACGTTAACACTATATAGAGTCAATAAAAATCAAATGGATAATCATTTTTTCTTAAATGCAATTCGATCAAGTAAGATTCAAAACCAGTTAAAAAAAATCATGAAACAAACAACAAGAAATCAAGTTCCTATACTTGCACAGAGAACTATGAATATTGCTTATCCTAAAAATTTAGAAGAACAACAACAAATTGGCACCTTTTTCAAACAACTTGACGACCTCATCACCCTTCATCAGCGTGAGTTATATGGCCTGGAAGAAACAAAGAAAGCATTCCTGCAAAAAATGTTTGTCTAATCCACCAGAAGAGAGGGATACAGATGTCGAAGATACCTCACAATAATGAATCCGAAATAGAACGTCGTCTTATTGAAGTACTTGGCGAAGGGCGTAATCAGTGGAATTATCGTCCAGACCTAAAATCAGAAGAAGATCTATGGAAGAACTTGCGTCAAAAAATTACGCAAAACAACTTATCAGAAATTGGTGAATGCCCTATTTCTGATAAGGAATTTGACACAATTAGAACCGAATTACTACTCAAAACCCAAACTCCCTTTGATGCTGCTAAATGGCTCAAAGGGGAGAACGGAATTGCTCGGATCACGATTGAACGAGAAGATGTAACTCTGGGGTCAATGTCTTTAGTGCTCTATTCCAATCAAGACATTGGCGGTGGAATCTCTACATATGAAGTTGTTCATCAGATTGCGAAAAAGAAAGCTAGTATTGATGATCGTGATCGCAGGTTTGATGTGACCCTATTAATTAATGGCCTGCCCATTGTTCAAATTGAACTCAAGCAAGCCAGTGCTAAAGACGGGGTGTTTCAAGCCTATAATCAAATTAAGAAATACGCAGAGGAAGGGATGTTTCGAAATAATATCTTCTCTACTCTGCAAATTTTCGTCATTTCTAACGAACAAACAACTCGCTATTTTGCCAATGCATTACCTAAATATATGCACAAGAAGTTTATCTTCGGTTGGCGGACAACGGACAATCGGAAAGTAGAAAACCTCTACGAATTTGTAAAACAAGTCTTAAATATTCCGGATGCGCATCGTTTGATCGCCAATTATACCATTGTGAGTGAGGATCAAGATAACAAAGCATTAATGGTGTTGCAGCCGTATCAAATCCATGCGATAGAAGCATTATTTACTGCTGCCATGAAGCATCAATCTGGTCATATATGGCATGCAACCGGTTCAGGGAAAACCTTGACCAGTTTTGTTTCGACGAAGTTATTGGCTCGTAAACCCGGTGTAGATCGCACCATTATGCTCATTGACCGAAAAGATTTAGATAACCAAACTACAACAGAGTTTACCAAATTTGCTTCCGAATTTAATACAGGCATTTCCTCGGGTAATGCCAGGTTTAACAGCTTAATTGTTGGCACCGGAAGTGCGAAAGAATTGAGCCAAACATTACTATCGGATGCCAATTCCAATATTGTAATCATCACGACTCGCCAAAAATTAGAGGCAGCCTTACGCTATGCTGAGAAGCAAGAAGAACAAAAAGGCACCCAGCGTTTCAAGAAGCTTCTGGGGCAGCACATTGTGTTTGTGGTCGATGAATGCCACCGGGCGTTAAGTGCAGAAGGAATGGATGCGATCAAGGGATTCTTCCCCAATTCAACATGGTTTGGTTTTACAGGCACTCCGATATTTAATGAAAATAAAAAACAGGCAAAAGGCCAACTGGCTCGTACCACGCATGATCAGTATGGAGAAGTCTTACATACTTATACGATTAAGAATGCTTTGGATGATGGGGCTGTATTGGGATTTCAGGTAGAGCATGAGGATACGATTGAGCCTACTTCGTTAAATAATTATATTTTTAATCAACTTTGTATAAAGTTCCCTGATGACAGTGATGATGATATTAATGAACGAATCGATCAAATGGAAGGAATAGAAAAGGAATCTTATATTGATCCTTCTACATATGAAAGCGATGAACATATCGAGAAGGTAATCCATAAGATCTTCCGGCCCGATAATGCCTACATCAAATTTGATTTTCAAAATGGCCGCCCGCAAAAGTCTGCGATCTTAACCACAAGCTCGATTGACATGGCCAAACGGTATTACCAGGCGATTAAAGAGATGACTCAGGATCCTGAATGGTTAACGAAAGAATTTGCAGGACACCCAATTCGAACAGGCCGTACCATTGAGGATCCAGACTTCCCTCGGATAGCCATCACCTATTCGATGCAGGAAAATGAAGAGAATTCCAAACAAATTCAAGATGAGGTGAAGGTAATAATAAACGTTTACAACAATTATTATCATACTGCTTGGTCTATAGAGGATATCGAACGTTATAATGGGGATATCAATAATCGGTTAGCCCGTAAGAAAGCGGAATTCAAACAATTTGGAAAACAAATTGACTTGGTCATTGTTGTAGATCGCCTGTTGACTGGATTTGACGCCCCAACGATTCAAACGTTATTTGTGGATCGGAATTTGAGTTACGCGAATTTGATCCAAGCCTTTTCTCGGACGAATCGTACTTATCCAGATAAGAAAAAAGGGTTGATTGTCACTTTCCGAAAGCCTGCGTCAATGGAGCAAAATGTGAAGGATGCCACGAGGTTGTATTCGCATGCACGAGAGGAATCTACTCTTGTATATCCAACTTATGGTGAATCCAAGGAACGCTTCCAGAAAGCTCATAAAAAGCTAACAAAACTAGTTCCAGATCCAAGTGACATCAACGAACACTCAGCTCTAGAAACCCGGATTGAATTTGTGAAGGCATTTCAGGAGTTGAACAACGCCTTTGAAGCGTTGGTCACCTACGATGATTACAACGATGAAATGGAGAAATCAACGATACTTCAAGAACAGGCGAAGACTCTAGAAGAATACATTGGTATCTACAACACGGTTAAGGGATCATTAATTGTTGAGAGCGATGACAACGAAGGCCCCGGTCCGAACTTTTCAGACATTGAATTTTATGGTGATAATACCATTAAGATCTATGATATTGACTCAACCTATATTGACAGATTACTGGAATCATACTTGGCCAATAATCAAAATATCCGTCACGAGATCGAAAAGGCTCTTCAAAAACTGAAGAAATCAGAAAAGGTTAAAGAGGTATACCGAGCAATTTTAAACGCGATTGACACCAAAGAGGTAGACACGGAGGAAGATATTCTTCTAGTAAAAAGGCGTTTCTTCAAAAGCGCACGGAATACGGCAATTCAGGAATTTGCACAAACTTGGTTTGTGGAGGAAAATGAACTTTATTTATCTGCGGTTCAATACGTCATAGGCATGGATCCAATCCCAAATATCGGAGGAATCATTGATAGTAAGCAGTTTGATAAGTATAAAGCTATACATCCAGATGCTAAGCCATTAAAATATGCACCAGAAATGAAGCGTAAATGGAAGATTGCCTTAGATGAAGTTATTGTGCCGTTGGATGATGAATTACGCTAGAGTTACTCGTCTCCTTGTGGTAATTTTTTTAAAGCAATGCGGTACAAGGTGCGTTAGTAATTACTTTGCTTCATAACAGAAATGATGAGTAGATATAGACGAGAATCCTTCTGATCTAGAGAGGATTCGAAAATTGAAAATACTCTAACTCATAATCGCCCATTTCAACTCGTATATGAGTTGGAATGGTTTTTTAATTAACTACAAATGATACTCCCCCGCCACTTTACAAAATCAAGCGTTCACCATCCATGGCAAATGGTATAATGGCAAAAAGGGAGATTCTGGCGCATAGCCAGAATGTTCTCACAGCAGAGAGGATGATATACCACATGCCTACATACAACAAATTGGTGCGGGACAAGATTCCGCATATTATCACATCCAGCGGTAAGGAATGCCGGACGCGCATTCTGGACCCGGAGGAATATAAGCAAGAATTGAGAACAAAGCTGAGTGAAGAGTCGGAAGAATACATGAGTGCAGGAAGCGATCAGGAAGCGCTGGAGGAACTGGCAGATATGCTCGAAGTAATCCGGGCGCTGGCGGAGGTTCATGGAGCTAATGCAGCGCAGTTGGACAAGCTGCGTGCAGACAAAGCCGAGGCACGTGGAGGATTTCAGGAGAGAGTGTATCTGATCGATGTCGACGAAGCTTAACGTTAAACTCATTACAGATAACTTGGCAGACGAACTGATTGCCCGGATGCAGCATGCATCCGGGATTTATATTATGACGTCCTTTATTATGCAGTCTGGTGTGAAGCTGCTTGCTCCGCATTTGAAACGGGCAGCAGAACGCGGAGCAGAAGTGCGGATGCTCGCGGGAGATTATTTATACATCACACAGCCAGAGGGGTTACGGGCGCTCTGTGAGGTTGATTCACGAATCGAAGCAAGACTTTGGCGAAGCATGGGTACTTCTTTTCATCCGAAAGCGTATCTGTTTGATCATGAACATGGGGAAGGCATGCTGATCGTCGGCTCATCGAATTTTTCGTTCACGGCACTCAAGACGGGTTATGAATGGAATTTGGCCATGAATGCGGAGGCAGAACCGTATACGTTTCAGTCGGCTTTGGAGAAGTTTATGCAGAGTTTTTATCACGAGACCACCTTGCCAGTGAACCCGGATTCCATCGCACAATATGAAGAAGAGTACCGGCAGTATCACCAGAAGAACCCGGAGATGATCCAGCGGATCATGGAGATGGAGGAAGCAGAGTTTGGCACAAGGCCACCAGATGAGGAGACCGAACAAGAGTCTGCTGTCTTTTCTCTTTTGCCTATTCAGCCGCGATTTGCCCAGTTAGATGCACTCGAAGCATTGAACGCCACGATGGAAGAACAGTATGAAAGAGCCATGGTGGTAATGGCAACGGGACTTGGTAAAACCTATTTGGCGGGCTTTTTCGCCCAAAGGTTTGAGCGGATTTTGTTCATAGCGCACCGGGAAGAGATCTTGAATCAGGCGAAAAAATCGTTCCAACAGATCATGCCCGAACGTAGTCATGGGATATTTAACGGCAAGCATAAGGACGGAGAGGCGGACTGTGTGTATGCTTCGATCTATACACTAAGTTTGCAACGACATCGGGATGTGTTTGCTGCTGATGCCTTTGATCTGATCGTGGTGGATGAGTTCCACCATGCGGCGGCAAAGACGTATATGAAGGTCATTGAGTATTTCAGTCCGCAGTTTTTGCTTGGCATTACGGCAACCCCGGATCGACTGGATGGTAAGGATGTATATGCACTGTGTGACGGGAATGTCGCTTACCAGATGCATTTTATCGAAGCGATCAGGTGTGGGTGGCTGGCGCCGTTCCAGTATTACGGTGTATTCGATGATACCGACTATTCCAAAATTCGCTTAATCGGCACCAAGTATGATGAAGAACAGCTTATGTCCGTTCAGCTACAAGAGGAGCATGTGGAAACGATCTATGCGGCCTGGATGCGGCACAAGCAGACGAGAACCATCGGTTTTTGCTCATCTATTCGACAAGCAGACTACTTGGCTACGTATTTCCGCAGTCAGGGGGTAGAGGTGCTTAGTCTGCATTCCCGTACATCGGAAATGTCGCGTGAGGAAGCCATCCGGCGGCTGGGTGCGGGTGAATTGGAAATTGTGCTGACCGTAGATCTATTTAATGAGGGAACGGATATTCCAAGCGTAGATACGCTACTCTTCGTGCGTCCAACCGAGTCACTTACCGTATTCACCCAGCAGGTAGGTCGCGGGTTGAGGTTAGCCGAAGGAAAGTCACACTGTGTTATCATCGACCTGATGGGGAATTATCGCAATGCAGATGTGAAGCTTAGCCTGTTTGATGTACGGGGAGAAGAGGAACGCGGTGGGAAAGCGCTGGACGTAGGTATACCGGAGGTTCCGGATAACTGCGGCATTCATTTGGAGACCCGGGTAGTAAATCTGCTTCAGGAGCTAAGCCGCAAGCGGATGCCACGCCGCGAGAAATTGCATCAGGATTTTCTGGCTGTCAAACGTGAGCTTGGTCGCATCCCGACTTATCTGGAGCTTCATCTTATGGGGCAGTCTAAAAGCATCGGATACCGGAGCGAATTTGGCTCATATGTCGGTTTCCTTTACTGGGCGGAATTATTATCCCCGGCTGAGGGAGAAATCTATGTTCGGCACGAGGCATGGCTGCGGGATGTAGAGAAGACGCTGATGAACAAAAGCTATAAAATGGTCGTGCTGCTCTATATGCTGGAGCGAGGCGAAGTGCACTGGATGGAACCAATCACACCGGGTGAAATGGCTGAATTTTTCTATACGTACCTGACAGAGAAAGAGTATCGGAAACGAAAGGACTTTTCAGATAAAGGTAAGGTCGCACTCACGGAATGGAATGAGAAGACTGAAAATGAGATCGTGAAGCTAATCATTGACATGCCCATGTCTAAGTGGAGCGGGGCAAAGGGAAGTATGACGCGGTTTGAAAATGGTGTGTTCTCGCTAAATGTAGAAGTGCATAACTCTGAAGAACGAGCAGTGTTATATCGCTGGACACGGGAAATATGTCTGTATCGGTTGCATGCGTATTTTGAGCGGGGATAAACTCTAATTAGATATATTGATGAGATATAAGTGGCAGTGAAGCGGGGACAAAATGGGCTTCGTTGCTGCTTATGTTTTTATAATGAAGACTTGATTGAGCACTGATCTGAGACAATATCTGAACAATTGCTCCAATAACTCCAGGCAACCATTAAGGAGAGTGCAACTTGGCAGATTTCCTTAGAGAAGTAAATGCGTTAGTACAGAAGAGAGGGAACTTACATCCTGATGATCCGGCAATTCAGTTCATATGGCATGACTTGGTGAATTTGCTAAAGAGCAATGAGGAAAGTGCGATAGCATTTTTAGAGCAGAGTAAGGAAACGGAATTGTATTGGTTATGTGAGATATTTGAGGATTTGTCTGCCGAATTTCAGAGTCGAGCATTTATACATTGTCTTCTAGAGCTGCAAAAGAAATATCCCGACCTGGATATGGAGCAAGATATCGAATACGCGATTCAATCCATAGAAGAATAACGGATTGGAGTGAGACGATGAGAGTTCAGCTTAAAGATACAGTAACATTACAAACCAATTTATCATTGGATCAAAGCTATATCGTATATGAAATAGAATCTACGGCTTCGGGAAATACGTACTATAGAATTGAAAATGATGCGAAGCAGGTTGTTCCGTATGATTCGATGTTTTTTGATGTAGTTTCAGATAAGTTATATGGTGAATGGACGGTCTTAAACAAATCTAATCAATCATCTGCCAGAGTTCCCGGGGAGCTCGCTTATATCGCATTTTGGGAAGAGTTTTATAATGATGATCCAAGGGCTCTACGCGCTTTCAGACAAGTTAAGGCCAGATTTTATCTCGCAGAATTAGAAGTTTCCGAAATAAAAAATATTCTGGAGAGTAACAACGAAGATGAGATTGACTTTGTTTTTAATATGCTAATACACGCGAAGTGTGACACGTTCGTATACGAAGTAATTCAGTTCGCCAAAACAAGGCTGGTAGAGCAGATCTATTCAGAGGATGATTTGTTGATAGCTGCATTCGAGTATTTGAGTTTATTCAAAGAAGAACATATCCACACATTTTTTATAGACTACTTAACCAATATTGAGCTTGGAAATGATAAACTAACCCAAATTGTGAGTAGTTACTTTGCTTCGTAAAAAAAATGGCAAGTGGATGTAGGGAAGTGTGAATCAACTAGAGGTTGGTGGAGAGTGTGTCAAAGAGTATTTATCAAAAAAACAAAGATGAGTTATTACCAGAGGAACTTATGGCTTATACATTGGCCAAATTAGGATCTTACGCATGGAGTAGGACAGAGATGTACAAACCGAATCGGATGTATGAGCGTCCTGCTGGTTTTTATTTCAGATTTCACAATGCCGATCAGGTTTACGAACAATTAAAGCCATGTATTGAGGAGTTCAAAGGTAACTTGAAATGGATAATTCATGTAAGTCCTGTAACCAGACATCAAAATTATGTTGTTGAACCTGCTGTTGTATACTATGCGAAACAAGCCGAGACATATCAGGTAAATATGGAACTGCGGGATGTGCTTCAAGCGTCATATAATGACGTCTGTGAACTGGCGATTCAAGATATTCCTCTATTATGCAACCATATTGAGCAATGGTTCGAGCTGGAGCATAAACAACTCTATCCTCCCACCATACCGAATTAGTGAGTAGGGGGAGATTCGTTTGTCACAAAGTGCAATTCGTTATAATCAGCGAACACGTTATATACAAGATGCTCAATTAGGTGCAGTGATTCAGTGTATTTTTATCGTTGTAGATCAAAATGCCACGAAATTTTCTGACGAAATCGGGTGGTTATTGCATGCAATAGCGGAGTGGTGGAGTGATTTTGAAGAGTTGCCACCAGGATTAAAGGATATTGAATTAGATAAGTGGCTGACAACGGGAAGTCGTAAAGAGATGTTTAACCTATTGTTAGATGGAGCTCTTGAACAATGTGATGAATCCCTAAGAGATGAAATATTTAAATGGATGGAAATATTGAGAGATTGATCTAACAACACGGAATTTCAGTCCAGGCCCTGTAAACTTAACTAGAGTCATTCTGGACGTAATGATTTTCACTGCATTTTTACTGACCAAAGGAGTTTTGGACATGGGAAAGTATGTATCGGTTAGAGGTTGGTTGGAGTGTGATGAGAATACAGTTAGCGAAGTGAAAAAGATAAGGGATGACTTCACAGCGAGTTCTAATGAAGGTTTACTAGATGAGGATAAATTGGCAATTTACCAGTCGGGCTGGACATTCCCGGAGAAGCAAATTAACTGGACAGCTTATGTATTTTATGGGGCAGATGTCAGAGAGTATCATCTTGATTTTATGAGGAAACAGCTTTCGGAGATGGCTAACATTCAAGATGTAACAGGATATTTTTTGATCGATGATCATGATGGAGATTATCATTGGTGCTGGCAGATATATGAGAATAAGATTGTTGAGAGTGAACAGCAGAATATCGTCTTCAACAAATAAATAAGTTTAAATCAAAGGCCCGCCTCAACTTCTAGTAGAGAAGTGATGGGCTGTTTTCGTTTGGAGGTAATGAAGGAATGGCATCCGCTTTTGTGTTAGTAGAAGAGAACAGTAATATACCGATAGCTCGTTTGGTGAGAGATATACAACAAGCCTGTAGGGAAGCGAGATTACATATCGTTTCTGGAATACAAGATGTAGATTCAGAACAGAACTTGAAACATGGTGCCTTTGGTATTTCATTTTCAGAGCAACAAGTATCAGACCTTGATACGGTAAATAATACGATTAGAGTCGATGTATATGATGAGCCTGTTCCATATCAATACATAGAATTGGAATGGAGAGAGGACGGGCGGGTATATTTTAACACGCTTATGATCGATGAGGTTTATCAAAATGAAGAGATCACCCTAATCTTTCTGTATCATTTCCTCGTAAAACATCCACAGATGGTGGTTTGGATGGAGGAAGACCGGGTCTATACATTGTCTGATCTGGAGGATGCTTTGAAAACTTCAAATTTATCTGATTGGTGTTATATGAATCCGGATTCCTTATAGATAACCAGAATTTTTGAATAAGTCCAACTAACTCTTAAGCCGCAAGAAGCTCGCAATCAGGATTATCTGAATATGGGTCAGTGAATGAGAAGACGAAAAGTGAAATCAAAAATCCGATTATCGATATGCCCATGTCCAAGTGGAGCGGAAGAAAGGGAAGTGTAACTCGGTTAGACGTGTTCTCGCTGAATGTAGAAGTGGAGGATGCCGAAGAAAAGGAAGTATTATATCGCTGGACAAGGTAAATATGTCTGTATCGGTTACATGTGAATTTTGAGCAAGGACAGTAACAGGGTGCATATTAAATTTTATATCTAATGATCAATGGACCACTTTCGTTACAGAAGGTGGTCCTTTTTTTCAAAAAAAACAATCGCTTGTATATGGATTTAAAAACCATAATAATATATTTTATTGAATATTTTTTCATAAATAGTGTAACTTTGTAATGCTTTGTGTTGTTAGTTCAATAACAAAAAGAAAGAGGTTGGATTTTTGGTGGTCTCAAAAACGAATATTCCATAGGTTATAAAGAAACACGAGCTACAAATGAAGCTGTAGGTGCTTCCACTAAAGCAACAGTACCAGCTAAAAAATGGGGCTATATTGATATGTTTTATGCGGGAACTCAAAATGGAGGCGGATTAACCTACTATACCTATAGTACTGCCAACCCGAATAAAAAAGCGTACAATACTATTACTATCAATGCAAAAGTTTATCCATCAGATGATTTGGACATTCATTCGAAGTCTTGGTCTCAAATAATCCAATTACGTATTCAAAGGGGATCGTAAGATCCCCTTTCTTCATAAAAGGAGCAGGAGTGATAATTAATGAAAAATGCCAAAGTGATCTTTACCGCATGGATATTAACGGCTTGTATATTGGGAGGATGTAGTAGCGATATTCAAGCGAACAAAGAGGAAAGTACACCATCAACTAACATTGATATGACAACAACCAATAATGAAGATAAGTACACAGAGTATAGAGATCAATTTTATACCTTCAAAGAAAATTTTGATCCATCACCACAGTTCAAACTCATTTCTCCAGATGACTATATCGCTGCAGGAACGGTATCTTTCCCAGACAGTGTAACCATAGATAAAGAGAAAACAGATGCATTAACCTCTGAAGTTCCTACCAAATACGACCTTTTTTACAAATCCCAAAAATCTAACATGATTATTAAAGTCAACTTCATCTATCTGGATGGTGTTGAGTTCAAAGAAGAATCTGAATTTATTACCATCAATACGATCTCACAAGCCAGAAATGAGAATGTCATTGAAGAGTATCACGATCTGGAAAGACCCATGATTGACGAGTACTTTCTTAGATATAAAAACAAGTTGATCGTAATTAACTTTGTTGAGCAGGTAGAATATCAATCGAAAGCACAATATCAGAAAAAGACAACCAGTTATGTAGAAGAGCAATTGAAATTTTATGAACTATTTGAGCAGGCACTCAAAAAAAGTTTCTAAACAGAAGTAGTAAACTGTCAAGCAAGTGTAATTTTGAATTGGAAATGTCAAGGGCTGTGTCCCCCTTGTAATGCTGATAGAAGTCTCTAGTTTTCTAATCTTTAGTTCAACTTATATAGAATAGAACATTCAAATAAAAACCAGACCACGCACCCTTTAGAGTATGTAGTCTGGTTTCTATTTTTCATATCTTGTTCTCCATAACCGATAAAAATAAACGGCAATGAGTATAAACGTAGGTATGATTACGGGTTGAATTAAGTTGCCAATAGGCATGGAACTCATAAGCGAAATGACGTAACTAAGTACTGCAAAGCCAACAAACAGTGCTAGATTCCCAATGAAAAATTGGTTGACAGGTTTCTTCTGATACCGCACCATGACAACACTCATTGCAAGCACAACTATAATGAGGAACACCGATTCTGAGAGGGTTGTCCATCTTCCGAGCTGGCTAATGGAGTCAACATCATTTTGTGTAATGTTAGTCTCAGAAAGCCACTGTTGAGCATGGCTTAACCGGGTATTCTCTAAAATCACATACATGCTGTAACTGATAAGCAATAGAAACGTGTACATAAGTAAAAAGAGTGAGGGAAGTTTATTACTTTTGGTTTGCATATAAGATCACCTCTCTACTTGTGTATAACTGAAATTTCTGTTTTTAAGGGTGTAGCACGAAGGATACGCGTTCATAGTATAAGTATGAGAGTTTCAAGCAGAATTACTTGTGTTGGACTACAGGTATAACCCTAACATATACAATTCCCATATGATACCTAATAAGTGAAATAGGTGTATATTAATACGAAAGGGCTAGGAAAAAAGAATCGAATCTATTAGACCTTTACATAACTATGAATTTTAAATGCAAAGGGATTGTGATTGAATAGTAAGTGATACAATCATAGAAAGTATAGATAACTGAAATGAGGATTGGAGTGGCGACCACACTCTACTTCTTCCCAGCTGGAACCATCGTTTTAGCCATGCGAAGCAGCTCTTCATCGGGAATATTGCCTTTCGCTGATCTCAGCACGTAATGATAAGCATACTTGGTTTTTGGATCTTCATATACCCATATGAGCTCTGATGATCCGCCGCCATACTTCCGCTGGATGACATCCTGCCCGTTAATTTTAATCTTATGACTGGTGACTTTCAGGCTATCTTGATACGAGGCAGTGACTGTACCGGTGTCCTGACTGTTCAGAATGGTCAGAGCAACTTCCTTTTTACCGCTGGTGTAAATCAGGGTGGTGAGCCAGAACTCGTCCGTAAAAGGAACGGGCATCAAGGCGTAGTCTTTTCCTGAAGCCTGCGCTTCCAGGAGAAGTTTGGCGGCGATGTCTTGTTTCTCTGTCTCCGAGAGCTTGTTGAGGTCCATTCCATGCTCCATATGCACGCTTGCTTTTTGGAACGTATAGTTTTCCTTTCCCTTGCCAGCAATCTTTTTAGCTAGAGGTTGACCTGGAACTTTAACCATTTTTTGTAGCGTGGTGAAACTTTTAATAATATGAGAATTGGCCTTGAGGTAGAGTTCCTGATTCGGATTGTTAGGCGCGATGTAGATAATCGCTGCTTCACCTGGTTTAATCTGATCCACCCAGATGTTATTCATGAGACGAATTCTTTTGTCATCATCTTCGGTACGTTCAGAGACTGTGTGGGTCATTGGTTTTTCTTGAAAAAGCACATCTCCGTTACCGTTGGTCAGAGAATGATACTTCACGGCAGCAAATCCGGTCGACGCGGTTAACAATAAACCTAGAGTAAGCAGTAAACTAACTTTGTATTTCACAAAAAATCTCTCCTTTGGTTTTGGCTCTACTTCGAGATAAATCTGGCTCATGATTCGGTGATGCAGTGCAGTATCTACGGGTTCGACTCTTTGAAATCGGGATTTCAGGTCGTGCCCGAGTTCCAAGTGCTCCAATGGCCTTTCCCTCCTGACTCAGGATCAGATAACATTTTGTCCTTCCCCCTTCTTACACTTGGTATAACGGAACGGTGTACTGAAGATGTGACAATTTAATTATTAAATATTGTAATTTATGGTTTTATTTTTTTAATTCAAAAAAATAGAAGAAAGGCTTATCATGCTTCAAAGGATTGAAGTGGATAAGCCTTTTTTTTCATATAACATGGATGGATAAGATTAATTCTTGGATGCCGGAATAAGTGTCTCGGCAATATGGATTAATTCTTCTGGAGGAACGACCCCTTCACGAACACCAAGTGTGTAGTGGTATGCATACTTGGTTTCAGGCTCCTGATACACCCACATTAATTCTGTAACATCCCCCCCGTATGTGCGCGCAATCACGTCCTGTCCGTGTATCTTGAGTTTACGGCTGGTGGTATTCAGATTCTCGTCATAAGAAGCAATCAGTGGTCCGGTATCCTTGCTGTTCATCACGCTTAGTGAAATTTCATTTATACCGCTGGTATAAGTGATGGAAGATAGCTGGAATTCATCGGTGAATGCAACCGGCATGAGCGCATAATCTTTCCCGGCAGATTGAGCTTGAAGGCGCAGCTTGCGGACCAAGACATCCTTTTTTTCATCCGAAAGCTCATATAGGTCCTGCTCATATTCCATATACACGCTGGCTTTCTGGAAAGCATAGGTACGTGAAGCTCCCGAGAGCTCTTGATGCAGCGGTATGCCCGGGACATGAACCATCTGGTTTAATTCCCCAAAGCTATCGATCATGAACGGGTTTGACTTGATATCAAACTGATGATGTGGATTATTCGGCACGACATAGATCAGTGCAGCTTTTCCCGGTTCAATCTCATTCACCCAGATTTCATTCATGCGATGAATTCGTTCCTGCTCTTCCGCATCAAGCTTATATGTATAATCAGCAGACAGTGGTTTTTCTTCGAAAAGCACATCCCCATTGTCGTTGAATAACGACTGATACTTTATTGCCGCAAAGCCGGTGGATACGGTCAGCAGCAGCCCAACGAGGAGAAGCACACCGACACGATGTTTAACGAAGAAGCGTTCTTTTGGGACGAATTCCTGGTTAATCTCATGCATGACTCGCTTTTGCAGGGTCTGGTCAAGCGGTTCAACCTTTTGAAACAGTGCTTTCAGGTCTTGTCCGGGATCGTTGGGACTCATTTGGCTTTTCCTCCTCTTGACTGACGTAGTTCTTTCTGAATTTAGCAGCAGCTCGTTGAAATTTTTTGCGAAGGTAGGCCGCATTCTGATTGAGAATAAGACTGATATCATGGTAGCTTTTATCCTCGACACAGCGCAGAATCAGCAGGCTTCGTTCTTCTGCGGACAGCGCGGCAAGGGCGTGTAAGACAGCCGGATTATAATATTTGTGATCAATCGCTTGATCGACATGATTGTTCTCCCGGTCATTTTTGTACAGAAAAGGCAGTAATCTCGTGACCTTGCGCTTGCGAAGCATATCAATAGAATGATTGTAGGCAATACGATACAGCCAGGCTTCAAAAGGCCGGTCAGGCTGATAGGTGTGCAGTCCGCGATACGCTTTCAGGAATACCTCTTGGCTGCAGTCCTCCGCCTCTCCATAGTCCCCCAGCATGTGGTAACAGTAATTGAAAATAAATTTCTCACAGCGGATGACGATCTGGGCGTACTTCTCTTTATTTCCTTGCAACACATCTGTGATAATCTGATGAATTGGTTCTTCCAAGTGATTCCCCCCTCACATATAGTATGACGGAACGAGGAGGGCGAAATGTGACAGGTGCGATAAGGAAAAGTTAAGGAATGATCTTTTTTGTTACAATACTGCTTCTCTTACATCCAATTTTGATACCAAACTGAAACAACATATAACAGCTAATCAAGATATAATGCATATAACTGGAAAAACACCCCACTAATGGGGTGCCCGTTTTACGATATCAAAAGTTGGTTGAATACGATAAACCGAAGGTTGAGATGTTATAGCTTTTTCCATGTACTGTTCCTGAACCATTGCGGATAGCTGTTCTGCGGGCGATGGGATCAGAGCCGTTAACGCCTTTCAATACGGAGAAGAGACGATCTTTATCCGGATATCGCGTCGTTTCGCCACTGTTTCTCCATGCTTTTTCGAGAGAGGTGATCTCGGCAATAATCGAACTTTCTCCAGAAAAGCTCCATGACTGAACGGCATGGTCGAACAGAAAAGCCAGTCCTTGCGTGCTTATAATTCCAAATTTTCCAGCGAAGCTAACTGCACGATCTAAATAGCTTTGGGCATATTTGCGTTGAAGTGACTGATTAGCGGATTTGGCTCCCATAGCTTCAAAAAGGGTTTTCCACTCGGATACGACATTACCACCACTTGTTGATATGCTATCACCCCAAGCGATTTGTTGAGATTTTGTTTTGTTATTCACAACATCTTTTAGTGTAGCTGCTTTGGAAGCACCAAAGACTGCTTTGAACTCAGTTTCGTTGTTCTGAATGTACTCCTTCAAAAGAGGTTGAAGTGTCCCCTGTCCAAAATTGTACTGAATGATCCCAAAGGATAACCCCTGTCCATCAAAATTACCTGTAACATTTGAATAATCCTTGTTTCCTTCGAAAAATCCTGTGTTTCTCAACAATTTGTCTTTTAAACTGTCTGTAAGTGCCATATTGCTTCATCTCCTTATGTTTGGGAATACTCATAAAGCGAATGAAGTAGGCTATAAAACAACCTGAAATGAGGAAATAAATTATGAGAAAATATGTAACCTTTTTTTTACTCTTGCTCATGATTGGATCTGGAAGTCTAGTATGGCTCTATATAAATCATGTTTCTGCTAAGCCGGTTAGCGAAGTAACAAGCCATGAAGCGGGAGACGTTGGGACTGCTGCGTATTCCCTGCCGGATGAGATTGAAATCAAAAAAGAGGGAAAGTCCCTAAAATTACCCCTTGCTGATATTCCTCAGTACAAAAATTATTTATTGCAAGAAGAAGATCTGCAGGACGAGATTGCTCGTACACGATTCACTGCGTTGGATGTACCCATTCCGGAAAAGATTAATTTGCTCCAATATAGTTGTGGAAACAAAGAGTGCTCTACCATTTTGGTGAAATCAAGTAGTGAGAAGAATCAGAGTTTAAACCTACCTACTGGGATATTTCAAGACTATAAGCTTTCCCCCGACAATACGAAGGTATTGATGCGTTATGCCTATGATGAGGGAGGATTGGTAAGGAAACAAATTGTTGTTGCGATCGATCTTCATTCATTCACATTGATTGGGTATTCATCACCTAAACTTGAAGAGCAGTTCATGTTAATGCCAACTTGGCCTGTCATTTCTTATGATTGGAAGGATGCCAATCACTTTACAATTGAAACGGCAGCATTAGAAACAAATGAGTACGATATTTTAGAAAAATGGTTTTCATCTGATGATCGAACAACTAAAGAGGTAACGATCAAACTGGATACTTCTAAGAAATTCAATGGATATCCTGGCGTAGAGTAACCAATGTTTGAGGAATAACATGAATAGTTATCATTCATATGAGGGTAACTGTTTTTAATAGAGTAAGACATCGACCATGTGGTTGATGTCTTCTTTTTGTTTAACTTAATCACAGAACATAGTATTTAATTTAAAGAAATGTACGCATTGGAAAAAAATATAGTATAATAAATAGGAACAAATGTTCCCTTTGCGGTTGTTTTTTTTGTCATTAAACACTCCTTCTTATATATCAAGAATATAGGAGGCAAACAAAATGAGTATTTTAGGGAAAGCGGCGTATGATTACAAAGTAGATAAAGTCTATTCGAAATTTGAGGAGTACAGAAATCAAAATCCTGAATTATTCTGTAATCAGGTTATCGTGAATTTTTTTAAGCAGGAGAATAACCAGAATTTATTGTTGGGTTCTATGAGGGGAGAGAATGACAAAAAAGAGGCGCTGAATGAGTCTTTCCGCAGGTACTTTTTTCAAATTCGGTTTATCGCCTATATCACTTCTTCGTTGCAGTTTATGAGTATTGATCAGATGCGACGTAATCAGCGCTATGCTGCTCGAAACGTACTGATCTATGATAAACCTTCCTCCGATGATTCAATTGTGTGTATCGGTGAGATAAAGAGTACCTACCAGAGTTCTTTTGATACTGCCCAACCAGATGAGCATTCGATGTTTCTAAAGGGAAATTTTACAGATGAACATGTGGAGTCTGCATACCGGAAATTAACGGATAAACAAAAGCATGTAACAACGTTATATTATGGTTTTGGTTACCGTGATCACGAAATTGCTACTAAACTTCAGGTCAGTCAGCAGGCTGTAGCGAAGACAAGAAATACCGCTTTAAAAAAAATGAAAACGACGATGTTGGGGGAGGGATCATAAATGGAGAGTAGTTTAATTACAACTTTCATAGCTGGCATTGGTCAGGTTGGATTTCCTATTATGATAACATTGTATTTGTTTACCCGTTTCGAGAAAAAACTGGACCAGCTCTCAGCAAACATCGGTACACTAATAGAAGTTATTAAAGCGGTGATTAAAGATGAATCAAGATAAACTTAATTTCTATGATGCAGTTCAAAGAGCACAAAGTGGGGACAAGGAAAGTTTGCTTCATATTATTGACGCTTTTCAACCAATCATCCAGCGGATGAGATACCAGGTTAGCCCCCAAGAACGCGATGATTTGTCACAGAGTATTGTTGAAGGACTAATGATCAAAATTTTGAATTATAAGTTGAAGGATATGCCTACATATTCAGAGTTCTGCAGACAGCTGCTGGGTAACGGGTGAAAGTGTATGAGCATATCTTCTTAAAAGGATTCTGGACTGCTCCTGAGGTTCGATATCGGTATAGCAGGAAAGGCATATCACATGGGACTACTCCCTGTTATAGCGGTATGCCTTTGGACTCTATCGTACTCCCATTTATTCGATCAATCGGATAGCTGTTTAACTGCATCATGAATCTGACCTTCGAACATCACTCGATCCGGATCATCTGGAGCCTTGTATCAAAGATCACTTTCATAAGAGTTATTTAGTAATTTTAGTATTACATCTGGAATTCGAAATAATTGCTTAAAAGCCTTTGGTGGGGAACAATATAATTTAATCTGGGAAATCCCCATAGCAATACTTCTACTATAATTATTCGTTTATAGAGTGAATACATAAATCAGCAAAATAATAATGTGTTTCTATGAAACTAAACCCGTTGTGATCACGTTTACCACAATAGAGAGGTTGACAATCGAAACAGAAGGGAGGACATGGTATGAAAAAATGGATACTGTTCGCTACAGCAATATGTGTTGTGACCATAGCTGGTGCAATGTATGCTTCAGCCACACAAGTCAGTGCAGCGGCGTCCGAACCAGCCTACACTTTAACCGTGAACGGCAAAGCGATTCAGACAAGTAAGCCCGAACTGATGCCTTTCGAGCATAAAGGAACCGTCTTGGTGCCTTTGCGTGCGACGGCAGAATCTCTGGGATACAAGGTCAGCTGGATGGTAGCGGATAAGGCTATTCGTGTGGAAGATAGCATCCAGTCCGTTGTCGTAAAGGATGGAAGCACACAAGCCAAGTTTACGGGCAAGTTGAAAGTCATCAATCTGACTCAGGATGTAGAGTTGGCTGTACCCGTTCAATCCAGGAAAGGCGTAACGTATGTGCCTGCGTCATTCTTTGAACCTTTTTTCAACGAGGTGATTGTAAAAGAGGGGAACGTGTCCATCTCGGCGCAAATGTCGAGCATTCAATAAGATGAAGTGAATGACAATCGATGTGATTAGCTACGGTGCGGGTTGATGTATGCGGGCAGAGTCCACCACACGATATAACACAACGAAACGAAACAGCCTAAATCATTTCGGCCCGTAGATTACTCACGTTAATTACTGTAATCCGTATGTATATAACTACAGCTTTTCAACGAAAATATGGAAGAAAATACACCATCAAGATTCATATTCCATATCTCGTTCAAGTTAGGGATAACGCATTTTTACAAATGGACACATGTTTCAAAAAACGCTTCCAAAATTTCAATTCTGCCCTACCTTTTCGGCCCAGAAGCTGAGATAATGGGGATGGCTAATCCGATGAAGGATTTTAGACGACATAAGGGATAGCGGTTACATGCCGCTTGCATATGAAATGGGAGGAATAGAGATGACCACACAGGTAACAGAACTCATTCAATCAAAACAGGGACAGGCTTTGCTTGCACAAATGTACGGACCACAGCATGTAGAGGAGCAGGGTGCCCGTTACGAGAAGCTGGACGCTTCGTTCCGTGAGCATTTTGGTGAGCAGGAGAAAATGCATCTATTCAGTTCCCCGGGCCGCAGTGAGATCGGCGGTAATCATACGGATCATAACCATGGTAAAGTGCTGGCGGGAAGCATTACGCTGGACACGATTGCCGTGGCTGTGCCAACAGGCGATAACGTAATTACATTCTATTCTGAGGGATACGACAAAAAGTATGTGATCAACCTTGCGGACTTGAAACCTAATACGGAAGATGACGGTACTACCGGATTGATTCGTGGTATGGCTGCAGGCTTTGTAGAGCTTGGTTTCAACATCGGCGGATTCAAAGCGGATATCTCCAGTAACGTATTTGCGGCTTCGGGCGTAAGTTCTTCTGCATCTTTCGAAATGTTGATCTGTACGATTCTGAACCATTTCTATAACGATGGCAAGCTGGATGTCGTGACGTTGGCTAAAATCGGACAGTATGCCGAAAATCACTACTGGAACAAACCGTCCGGCCTGCTGGATCAGATGGCTTGTGCATATGGCGGTTTGATCTCGATTGATTTTGCAAATCCGGCTGAACCTGCGATTGAGCCTGTGGAGTGGAATTTCCAAGAAAACGGATATTCCCTGGTCATCGTGAATACAGGTGGCAACCATGCCGACCTGACAGAAGATTATGCTTCTGTACCTAACGAGATGAAAGCTGTTGCGAAAGCGCTTGGCGCTGAATACGTGCGTGAAATCTCAGAAGAAGATATTTATGCAAAATTGCCAGCGATTCGTGAAGCAGCAGGAGACCGTGCGGTATTGCGTGCATTGCACTTCCTGGCTGAGAACAAACGTGTGGATGGACAGGTATCCGCTCTGCGCGAAGGACGTTTTGCTGATTTCTTGTCATTGATCACTGCATCAGGTAACTCTTCATGGAAATGGCTGCAAAACGTGTATCAGGGCGGGGCTTCCCGTGAACAAGAGATCTCCGTGGCGCTTGCCTTAACCGAGAACTACCTGAGCAACCTTGGCGATGGCGCATGTCGTGTGCATGGTGGTGGATTCGCAGGTGTTATTCTGGCGATTGTGCCAAACGAGAAGGCTGAAGAGTATATGAACTGGATGCGAGGTATGCTGGATACACCAGTCATTGTCGTTAACGTGCGTCAGCACGGATCGATCTGCTTGAATTCGGAATTGAAATAATCAGGTTGGTTAGAGTTATATAAAGATAGAATAAAATAAAAGCGGACTTGGGTAGGGTATTGATATTCCTTCCGAGTCCGCTTTTATTTTAGATTGAGATCCACCCATAGCCTCATGTTGAAACGATGGTTAAGATTGACTCTGCTCTTGCAGGAATCGAATCGACAATATGTTTATATTTATATTGATGAATGCTGTACTTAATTCTCTGGTACATTTCGCATTTTGGAGGCAAACAGGAAGCAGGCTACGATGTAAACCCCACTTAGTAATAGATAAGGCAATTGTAGCGAGAACAGGCGGTCGAAAAAGGTTTCGCTTACGCGAACGAGTAATCCGCCAAGCAAAGTGCCGATAGCGCTAATACCAAACGACAGGAAACGGAATACACTGCCTACACGCCCGAGTAGTTCATTCGGGACGGAGCGCTGTAGAATCGACGAACGAACTACGTTGTAGACAACGATGAAGAAGGCTGCGCAAAAGTACAAACCACCAACCACATAGGCATTGGACGTCAGACCAACACCTCCATAGAGCAGGCCCATGGACAAGATGGACAAAAGGATTAATTGCTTGGAACTCCAGCGTTTTCGCATATAAGCTACAGCTTGACTACCCAGGATACTACCGATGGTTGCAATGGAGATCAGTATGCCAAATGCATACGCTTCCAACTGTAATACTTCACGTACAAAGAAAATTTGGGTCACCAGAATCATGGAGAACATTAACGTGATGGTCACTGACAAGATGGCTAGGCCGCGAAGAAACCGATCTTGAAACACATACTGTATGCCGGACCACATCTCACGTTTCCAATTTTTCATCGGACGGGTTTTCGGCTCCGATTCATCCGGAGTCGTTTGTTTTGCAGCTCCCGCCGATGCATCTTCAGCTTGCGATTCTTGGGATTTCGTCGCAGGTTTGAAGCTACCACGTAAACCCATAATGAGTAGCAGTGAGATGAGAGCCGTTAGGGTGTCGATGGCAAAAGGGTAGACGATATGCATCGTAATAATAAATCCGCCGAGGGCTACGCCCAGAATATCACTGGTGATCAGCTGACCAGCTGTAAATTGGCCGTTGGCTTTTTCCAGCCTTTTCTCATCCACAATCTGAGGAATAATCGTCTGTACGGTGCTGTCAAAGACAACGCGGCTTAGACCAATCCCAAACATAAACAAGGCAAGCAGCGGTATACTGATCCACCCTCCCCAGATACAGATCGTTAGCATGAATAGAAACATCATACGTGTAAAGCTGGCTCCGACCAGCATATGTTTGCGTGAATATCGGTCAATGAGCACGCCAACTGGCAAGCTGAAAATAAGCCAGGGCAGACGCAAGGCTGTCATCGTAATGGATGCATATAATGTATCCGTTGTCAGGGTGGAGACAAGCCAAGGTACAGCAGCAAGAGTTAATCCGTCCCCTAGAAAAGTAAGGGAGAAGGCACCGAACAGCTTGGAGTAGTTATGTTTCGTAGATTTTGATTCGATTTTCATTCGTTCCTCCGTTTCGTAGTTGAATGTTGAATTGGAATAATATAAATGTATGATAATGTAAACTGGATTTCAATCCTGAATTTGTAAACCGATTGCATATCATGTTGATAGAATATTTAGTAAAACAGCAAACTTGGCCGTCTTTTACAGTGTTATTTAATGTAGTGGAAAGCATTGTATTGAGGAGGGGAATTGGTGAATACATCGAACGGAAAGACAAGTCAGGAAGAGGCTCGTTTATACGAGGAACTTCGCTTTGCATTGGGAGACGTGCCGCAAGGGAAAGAACGGGAGCAAGTGATGCAGCGAATGATTCGGCAGTTAAAGTCCGCCAACTGGCGCAATGGACGTTTGAATGGCCTCAAGGAGTATTGGAGGGAAGCTAGGCCAGTTAAGTTATGGATCTGGATTGCCGCTGGAGCAATGGTTCCTGTTGTATTTTTCTGCTTATTTATCTGGGCATCCCTTTGGGTGGAGTGAAGCGCAAGACGTGGTCGATGAAGAAGTATCGATAGAGCACGTGTAAAGATGCAATGGATATTAGTATTTTGGTAACAACGTCCTATGAATAAATCAAATAAAGTAGGTTTAGATTAGGATGTTCATAATGACCATTTACTCATTTACGGGCGTTGTTATACACGATATGTATTAGATGATCTATAATGATTCTACTTCTTTGGAAAATGCAGGATAGATGCAATCCCATACGTTTATACCAAAAAGAGCCTGATCAAATATCCGGCTCTTACGTAAGGGGAAGCTGGTAGACATTATTCTATTTAGAGGGTTTGATCTCCTCAGGTACTGAACCGGTTTTTACCGTATACGTATCATAATCAACCATCGCAAAGATTTCCTGATCTTCGTGGCCTTGTACATACCCTGTCAGTGAAACAGTATGAGACAGATCCGCGGGGATGAACTTATGATCTGTAAACACAACGTCAATGCCGTAGGTTTCCTTGAAATAAACCAAGCTTACTTCCTCAGCCTTTTGGATAATCTCCTTTTTTTCGGTGGGCGTGCAACCACAAATTAGGGTGAGACTCATGATAGAGAGGAGTAGCCAGAAGTAAGGACGAGAACGATAAGAGTACATCTCTAGCATCAGCTTCCTGTTATAAATTTCAGAACCTCTTAAAGTTTGAATAGAATGTTTACTTGATTTTCTTATCTAAAAGTTCTTTGGGTACAACAGCTGTTTGTACCTCAAACGTATCGTAATCAATAAGTATACTGATCGATACTTCTTTATTAGCTGTAACATATCCACTCAAATTCAGATTGTGACTAAGATCCTTAGGCATAAATTTATGATCTGTGAAATGTACTTCTGTATTGTAATGGTCAATGAAATATTGATGTCCCACTTGTGTGGCTTTTTCAATAACTTGCTCTTGATTGGGAACTGTATTACATCCACCGACTATAAAGGCCAAGATGATTAATAAAGTTGATATATATTGAATTTTTTTAAAAATATTGTTCAGCCCCCTATATATGTGAACTTGACACTTAATAATATACTTGAACTTTTGGAATCAGTAAACACAGGAAGGAGAAGCTTATGGATACATATATCAGTGATAAAACGTATAAGGAGATTTCGGAGCTTGCTTATCTTAATATGAAGGCAGGAGATTACCCGGATACAGTTGACTCGGGGAACTGGCAAGTGATTGAACCGGATGGAGCCAAACTCCATCGAAGATCTGGATTTGATGCTGTCGTTTTGAAGAATGATCATACAGACCAGATTGTTATAGGTTATCGTGGAACAGAACCGACAGGCAAGCTAACAGATAAGGCAGCGGATTGGGAAACAGATGTCTTCGATGTTCTAGGTGGTAGAACAAGAAGACTTGAAGATGCAGTGACCGACCCGGAACGTTATAACATTTTTAAGAATAGTCCATTTAAAGCTATAGTGGATAATGAACGATGGGAGAACAATCAGTTTCACCAAGCTGAGGAACTATATGAGGTAGTACAGAAGACATATCCGGACTCCGATATTACGGTTACAGGTCATTCTCTTGGTGGTGGCTTAGCACAATATGTTGCCGCTCGGAATGATGTATCGGGGATGACCTATAGTGCACCAAGTGTGATGAATCTGCTGGATGATGCAAGTATTGCCAAGGTTAACGAAGGATACTTCGATAACAAAATACTTAATGTTGTTCATCCCAATGACTCTGTAGGTGCGGGCGGATTAAGTGAGTATGACAGACATGTCGGTGTTACCGTATATAAAGGGCAAGATTTCGAGACGGCCAATGCGATGTACCAAGATTGGAAACTCCAATTACAGCTGAAGATCCCGTTTCAACCTCTGGGGGCTGGTTCTCCAATGCTGGTGCATGATTTAAAACTCGGTTTTGATCTGGATAAACTGCAAATGGGCAACATTGTCAGACTCATGGATTCCTTTTCCAAAGATGAGGGGAAGGGGTATCACTCCATGAAACAATATCGTTTTGATGAACAAGGGAATTTGATCGGTCCATTAATTGATCGGAAAACAGGTGCTACCCTGGATATCTCTCCAAGATGGACTGCACGCCAAGAGGCTCTTGCTGCCTTCTCTAAAATCACCTCAGGAGCAGTAGGCACACTGATAACAGCTATGGTTGGGAATCAAGGGGGACTAGGTGGAGGGAAGATACAATTAACACCGGAAGAGTTAGCACAGTCTGCTCGTGAGATGAGAATGAGTCTAACTGGTTTTTCCAGTGATGCGCAAGCTTCGATTCAGATGTTTCAGACGCATATTTCCACAAGCGAAAGTCAGTCTTTCACCCCAATTGCGTATAACGCGACAGCGACTCTACAACGGATCAATCGTTGGTATCAGGAATCCATTAGTGAGATTGCAGATTACATTGAGCGTAAGCGAGAAGATTTTGTCATTGCAGACCAGCAGTAAAGAACAAGGCATCTTATTCAGACTAACAGGAGGAAGGACATGGGCAGAATTTCCGTATCCTTATCAGACTTAAGAAGAGCAGTTCAGCAATGTGAGCAGTTACAACAACGCCTTATGCAGCAGGAGCAGAAAATGCGAACGATCCATGGAAGATTACAGCAGGATTGGGTTGGTACTTCGGCAACAGAGCTGACCTACAAAATGCAATCCTTCGTAGAAGGAGCCTCCACTAAACTTGCCGAACTTGAAGCCCATAAAGAGGAACTTAAACGATATATTCGGAAAATGGAGGAAGCAGATCGGGAGGATCGCAAAGCAAGACGCATGTCTCACTAATTTTGAATACGGCGAATAACGAGAAAATAGTTAGAATCGGGAAGCGAGAAGCCCCGAGTCTAACTATTTATATTTATAATATATATGTGGCAGGCTTGAGAGAACGAGGCGGGCTGTTACTTATTCATCACCTTGACCTGACCTTGAACATATTCATGGTAGTCACGAAAACTGTTGATGTGTTGCAGGGCATCTGTTTTCGCAGACTGGATTTTAATTTTTCCGGCCGGAGGATTGTTTTTCATTTCGGTGACTGCATTTTTGGAGCCCTCAATATCTCCTGACATCTCCTGAATTCGTTGTAACAAAGCAGGGTGGCCTTCATATTGGAGCATCTCGGCGAGTGGTCTCATCTCTTCAAGTTTTTGACTTGAACGCTCCAGCGTTGTCATGACCTGATCGTGATCGCCATCCGTGTTGACGCTCAGAGAAACCATGCGATGGATATGATCCTTCTCCATTCTTTCCAGAGCTTCCAGGTGAGAAGCTTCTAACCGTTTGGGATCTCCCCAGCTTCGGGTTTGTTGTTCGTTCGGGTTCGTTTGCTCGGCAGTAGGCATGTTATTGCTGTTGTTGCCGTTACCGCATCCCCAAACTAGAGATGTACATGCCAGGATCGCTCCAATAGCAACGATGCGTTTTAAACTCATGTTGTCACTCCTTCAATAATTTCCTGAAGGTAGTATGAGCTATTTTTTCCAAAAACATGCCTGATTTTTAAGGGTACGTCCCTATTCGGAATGATTAGGACGTAACAAGGCAGAATTTTGATTCTCGTTACTCGATTACGAGTGATGGACTATTATTGGAAGTGAGCCGGGATAGGAGAGGAGAGGGTAAAATGAAGGTAATCAAACGCATTAACAAGCCATATCTGATCTTCCTGATATGGAATGTGCTCATGGTTTTTGCCGTAGATGGAATGACGATCAAGCATGAAATGGGTAAAGGTGTATCTGGGAATGGCAATTTGGGCATTCTTGCTTTATTTCCATCCGTGCTTACTTTTCTGATCTTATGTTTCTGGACGGCATATGTCACGAAATGGTGGTTCTATGACCAACGCGAGTACTGGGGCAAATGGGGCAATGCGGCGGTCAGTATTGTTGCTGCTGCTTTGTGTGTATTGTCTGTCTTCTGGGAGATTTATATCTTTGAAGACCTGCGCGTACAGCTTAACGGTTATACACATGACCCGGAATCAGCAGTATATCGTTTTGGATGGCTGAACCAATATACGAATACGCTATACTACAACTTCCCGATTTTACTGTTTGGCGTATCTTTCGCAGTTATCATCGGTTGGGTGTTGGAGCAAGTGCAGCGGTTACGCTCTAGATCTTGATGACAACGTTTGTTACTTGTACGGGTGCAGAACTTGATTGTTATTTCCCTACGATTATACTCACACCTACGCTAAAAAACGAAATTTATAAACCCTCCTGCTGAACATGTTTTGTTATCAGCAGAAGGGTTTCTTCCTTTACACTTTCCTCTTATATTTCCCAGTATACGGAATGGTCAGGTGAATATTTAAAGTTTCAATGGAATCCTCCGTGAGAATGAGGTTTTCCCCATCCCCGGATAACTTGTGCCACAGTTTCGGGTTTTTGCGATACAGTTTTTCTTGTAGACCGTATACATCGACTCCCCGTTTTAATCCATTTCGATAGGTTTCCATGATCTGCTCTTTAAGTGTATCCTCGCTTACTTGGGTCATTTCGTCATATGTCATGGGAACGAGATATTCATACAGTGCGGTCAGATATTTGGCATCAATTCGAAAGGTAACTTTCTCTCCTCGGATAATCGGTTCTATTTTTATTGTGGGCAGACCGACACTGAGTGCCCCATAGATTACACCGTTCTTTTGAACCAGTAGAGGAGCCCGGCGCATACCTTTAATCAACCAATGATAGCCAGACAATTCGTCTCGCGACAAAAATTTAAACTTCTCTCCCATTTTTTCAAAATAAGCTCCTTCAATCAGGAACAAGTCATGTTCTTTCTTATTTTGCAACCATAAGTCTTTGTTTAAGGCAATAACAGGCAGATACGTCGTGGTTGCGGGATCATTGTGCTTGGCAATCAGTTCGAAGCTGAGTACAGGCGCAAACAGCGAATTTTCCATGTAGCTGGGCAACGGATTATGCAGGATGCTGTCCAGTGGAGACAAGTTGTAGATTGAAGCGGTGCTCAGAATGTCCAGCAAAGGCTCTCGCGTACCGTATACCCATGTGGTATATCGTGCTTCCGGGAATCGTCCGAGCATGTCAAAAACATCCTTGATGTGCTGATTGTTCAGCACACTCTCTGCCATGACGATAGCTGTCACATGCCCCCAGGCAATGTGAAGCTGAGATGCACGCCATAACTCGTTCATGGCAAGGCTCATCGTTTTCCCTTGAGCATGTCCAACCCAGATCGGAGGGGATTCGGCTGTTTTACCTGAATTATCCGTTTTGGCTATACTTGAAAAATCAAGAGTTTGCACGTAAATATGATACATGCCGTCCTTATATTCAATGCCAATGGCCTTGGCATAATCCACCTGCTGAATCTCATATGCACTCCAGCATCCCGTAGTCATGAGGCAAAGAGATAGACTTAACATGCCAAGCAACCAGCGGGGTAATACGCGGCTCATCGACCTTTGCCATCCTTACGCGGTTTTTGTGTCTCCAGGTAGACTGGTCTACGTTTTCCCAAACCCGTCGGGACTTTGAACAGAGAGGCAATGGCTTGTTTGAAATTCAGCGGTGTTAAGGGTGTAAGATAGGGGATGCCAAACGATTTTAAGTCCGTCAGATAGATCAGAAACAGGATCATGGACAGAATGAACCCGTAAATCCCCAGTGTTGCTCCCAAGATAAAGCAAAGAAAGCGCAAAATGAGTATAGAACTGGTCATGACTTGATTGACAATGGTTGCTCCAGCTACAACGGTAACGGCGATGACGACGATCATAAGCGGAGAGACCATACCAGCTCGGATGGCTGCATCTCCGATAATCAGACCGCCGACAACCGTTAACGTCTGTCCAATGGCGCTGGGCAAACGGACGCCTGCTTCCCGGAACAGCTCCATAAGCAGCATAATGAGAAACATCTCAATGCCGGACTCCATGGGAAGCCCCATGCGGCCGACAGATATCGTTGCGACGAGCGGAAACGGAATTTGATCCATGTGGAAAGAAGTCAGAGCGATATAGAAACCGGGCAAAAATATAGTGACAAATAGGCCAATGAATCGAAGCAAGCGACCCATATTCACCGGAAGGAAGGGGAAGCTGGCATCCTCTGGTGATTTGAGCAACAGAAACAGGTTTACAGGCCCGATAATCACACTGGGATTACCGTCTACGATTAGAACGAAGCGACCATTCAGCAAGCATTCCGATGCAAAATCAGGTCTGCCCGTATAATGCGTCAAGGGAAACAGGGTGATCTTGGCAGGTGACAGCAACTCTTCCAGATCATTCGCCGTCATAAGACGTTCGGTTTGAATGGCATGGAGACGATGTTTTATATCCTTGATCAACTCTAGATTGGCAATGTTTTTCATATACATCAGAGCCACTTTGGTTGCTGAACGTGATCCGATGAGTTCGATACTGCAGGCAAGCTCAGCAGTACGCAACCGGCTACGGATCAAGGATACATTGACTGCAAGTGGTTCAATAAAACCATCCCTTGCTCCGCGGATCGAGACTTCCGTCGTTGACTCTTCTGGTGTTCGTGTAGCCATATTGGAGATATCGATGCTCCACATGGTCTGCAGAGAGGGGAGGCATAGAAGCAGATGCCCTTCAAAAACACGAAGAGAGATCAGTTCCGTTCCATATTGCGCATCATCAAGGTCGACGCTGTTCCATTGCAGGTTAATATTTTTTTCAATGTCAGACTTGTGAATGAAATGTGTGATCTCGTAGGTTCGCTTCATTTCCGGCAAGATGATGTCATGGATAATCTGTGTATCGACCATGCCACTGCAATAAGCGACAATCAGCTTCATCTGTCCTTCACCGAGCCGGTGGCTGTCGATAATAACATCATCGGAGCCTGCAAAATAAGTTTCCAGATGATGCTGATCAATACGGAACGGTTTAGTCCCTGGACGGGTTGGTTTCGTTCGCGGCGTTTGAGCCATGAGCAGGAGCCTCCTTGTCCTTTTTATGAATAAGAGCGGCCAGTGCCAAAAGAGTGGTGATGATTGCCACGTAAGAGAGCATGGCTGGAAATTGAATGTGATCGACATAATAATCAACGTAATCAATGCGCCACCACTGAATAGCCAAAGCGCACATGATCAGCGTGAGACAGAGGATGGCAATATAGCGTTTCTTAGGTCTGCGGATATCCAGCAGATCGACAATCAGATACATAGAGATGGCGACACGTGCAAAGGAACCACTGAGCCACTGGTAGATGGAGAGAAAATCAACGTGTTGGAACAGCTTGCCGATATTGACGAGTTTCCATTGTTCGTATGGACTATTCCGCTGTTTCGCCGCTTCTTCTGGCCCGAATTCGACAATGGCACCGAGCGTAGGACCCAGCGCCATGCTGATCATGAAGAGGCCAAGCAACAACACATGCCACCAGCGTAGCTTGCCTTTAATGTCGTGTTGAAAGAGCATCAGCAACCAGATCTCCATGAGTCCCGCTAGAGAGTAGATCATTCCTCGGATGACGGGAGTCCAGCCATGTTCCATGATGGGAAAGAGCTGACTATAATCTTTGTATTTCATATTGGCTGACATGACAAAGTAGCCAAGGAGAATGACCAGAGGTAATAGAATACTGGATGTCATTGCAATCGAACGAATGCCTTTGGCTGCTGACCAGGCAGCAACCAGAGCACCTCCACCAGCCAGCACATAGGTCGGTGTAAACGGGAGATAGGTGGATACCGTCCAGTTGGTGGTTTCATATAAGGTGTGTGTCCCTAGCGAGAAGAGCAACAAGACCGCAGTAATGCGAAAGATCCAGGAGGGAACGACGCCAAACTCACGCGTGATCCAATCGGTCAAGCGCTGTCCGCGAATACGGCGGATAATGATGTACATCATACCCAGGAACAGCATGAACAATGGTGCTGCAGCGAGAACAGAGAGCCAGCCATCTCTTCCGGCCACATCCAGAATGGCGGGGACAGACAAGACGTGACAGACCAGCCCGGCACTGAGCAAAATAATGGAGATGGATAACCAGATGGTGATCTGTCCTTTTTCCTGACTCATGTCCATCCCTCCCATTTCGATCTGTTTTCGTTAGATTGTACAGTCTATGAGAAAATGATTCGTTTTTCAGATTTTTTCACAGAATAAGCAGCCCGAGATGGACGGAGGGGGAAGAAAGCTATAACATATAAGGTATAAGGTACAGGTCAAGGTATGAAGCAGAAGGTTGAAGTATAAGGGATGAAGCAGAAGGTATGAAGTATAAGGGATGAGAAGTGAATTGTGAGGCATAAGGTAGGTATCGTGTGTAAGAAATAAGGAGTAAGGCATAAGGCCGTGTGTAAGAAATAGGGAGTGAGCCATAAGGTATCGTGTGTACGGCATAAGGAGTAAGGTATAAGTTATCGTGTGTAAGGAGTAAGCCATAAGGTACCGTGTGTAAGGAGTAAGGCACGAGGTATGGAGTGTAAGGCATAAGGTAGGTATCGAGTATAAGGAATGAGCTACCCATCAGGTTATGCAGGATGAGGATTATCGGGGAGGATTCAGAGTTTAGGAGTAATTTTGAATCGATTGTAGGTTTAGAGTGCACTCGCTCACCACTTAAATATTCTAACGATCTCAGATGAGCTTATTTAAGCGAAATGAGGAGTTCTGGAATTCTAACGATCACCAGGAGCCTTATTTTGCTGAAAAGACAAGTTTAACGTCCATTTTTGAAGTAATTCACCGAAATAAGGTTTCCTGAGATCGTTAGAATTTAAAAGGTGTGATATTGCTCAAATAGCGTTCCTGGTGATCGTTAGAGAAATATGCACTCGGTCCCGGGGCTATAAAGTAGCAAAGGCCTCGCCTTTTCCTGATTCGTACTCGACTGAGTATCCGTATTCGCTTCAACAGAGTATGGACAAGCACTTTAGCACCCAATCTCACTAGGCAGCACTCAATCTCACTATGTAGCACCCAATCTCACTATGCAGCACTCAATCTCACTATGTAGCACTTAATTTCACTAGGCAGCGCCCGATCTCACTATGTAGCGCCCGATCTCACTATGTAGCGCCCGATCTCACTATGTAGCGCCCGATCTCACTATGTAGCACCCGATCTCCCTATGCAGCACCCAATCTTACTAGGCAGCGCCCGATCTCCCTATGTAGCACCCGACCTCACTATGCATCACCGAATCTCACTATGTAGCATCCAATCTCACTAGGCTGCACTCAATGTCACACTATATCACTCAAGAACCGGGAGGAAACTTGCGATGACACAATCAACTAAATCACCTGAAGAGATTAAAGTAGGCTTTATTGGAACAGGCGTTATGGGAAAAAGCATGGCTGGTCACATCCAGCGTGCAGGGTATCCGCTTCATGTATACACGCGCACTGCCGCTAAGGCAGAAGCGCTCGTGAAGGAAGGAGCTGTCTGGCATGAAACGCCTGCGAAACTGGCTGCTGCTTGTGATGTGATCATCACCATGGTAGGGTATCCCAAGGATGTCGAGGAGATTTATCTCGGAGAAGGCGGACTTGTTGCTCATGCCAAATCAGGTTCAACACTGATTGACATGACCACTTCAAGCCCGCTGCTGGCTGCGCGCATTGCCGAAGCTGCGGAGGCTAAAGGTTTGCATGCCCTGGACGCGCCTGTATCCGGCGGCGATATCGGCGCACGGGACGGCAGGCTGTCCATTATGGTGGGTGGTGACGCGCAAGCTTTTGAAGCAGTGCGTCCGATTTTTGAGCAGATGGGCACCAATATTGTGCTGCAAGGCAAGCCGGGCGCCGGACAGCATACCAAAATGTGCAACCAGATTGCCATCGCCTCTGGCATGCTTGGCGTATGCGAAGCACTCGCCTATGCCAAGACGTCGGGACTGGACGCGGAGAATGTGCTGAAGAGTATTGCGACCGGTGCAGCCGGAAGCTGGTCCCTCAGCAACCTGGGTCCGCGCATGATCGCAGGCGATTATGAGCCTGGATTCTACGTGAAACATTTTATCAAAGACATGGGCATTGCACTTGAGTCTGCTCAAGCCATGGGTATGAACACACCGGGACTGGCTCTGGCGGAATCGCTCTATCAGGAAATATCGAAGAATGGCTTGGACGAGAAAGGTACACAAGTGCTGTATACGTACTATCTCCAGGCTTAGAAGATGAACACGGGAAGACAGCAGCGGACTCTTTTGCTTAGGGAAAAGGGGATGCTGCTTTTTCTTTATATAATGGGTTTGAAGTGAACTTGAAGTAACTTGAAGTAACTTGAAGTAACTTGAAGTAACTTGATATGGATTTGATATGGAGTGGACATGGACTTATTGTGGATTTGATGTGCGTCTAAAGTCGCAGGTTTGGGTATATACTGTCGTGCACATTTAACGAAATAATGAATTTGGCAAAAGTCTCTTTACTTTTGTTCGACTTTATCCGACATAAGGTATAGAAGTTTACATGATATCCGGTATTAGATCTACATAATTTATATTTCATAATTCATATTTCATGAACCCATTCCAAGTAGAACGGAGCTTGCCCATGTTCAAGAAAATTCTGTCTCTGTTCAAGACTCAGCCAGAGCTTGTGAGCCCGCTTACCGATTCTGTTTCAGCTTCGGCTTTGCCGCCAGTTACAGCAATTCCGCCACGTCTGGCACGTGGTCGGCGCAAAAAGAAAAAGTCCGAACCTGATTGGATCAGCGTACCGCAAGAACCAACAACCTCCGAGTTACTGTTTGGTTTGTCCAGTGAATATAAAGTATTAAACGACCTGTTGGTTCCTAATCCGAAGTCTCGTTCAGGGTATTCCCAGATTGACCATGTCGTGATTGGCCCGCGGGCGATTTTTGTTATAGAAACCCGAAACCTGACAACTGGAGAGATCCGGGGTGGTCGCCGTGAAGCGAATTGGTCTGTGAGCAGCAGCAGGGTCAAAATGTACAATCCGCTCATGCAGCACCGCGCCCATGTTGAAGCGATTCAGGCACATCTTGGAGATTACAAGCGTGTTCGGCTGGTCTCCATGGTTACGTTCACGAACCGCTGCCGGATCAGTGTTGACCCAGCTGTAAGGTATGTCAACTCGGATGAATTGGTCATCTACGATCATGAATTAGTCGAGACCATTCAGCGCAAGACAGAACGACTTGAGACAGAGCTGCCTGAGACCTTGTATAAAGAGCAAGATACTCAGGAGATTTGGAACATGTTAAACACAGCGAATTCAACGGACCATCAGATTCGGATCGAGCATATGGCGAAGGCTAAAGGAATTAAATAGCCAATTTTACAGACTATTAACCGCGAGTATACAGATAGACAAGTAAAGATGCGCGTCGCCGAATGAATTGATTGAGCTGTTAAGCTTTTGAGTCTTCGTCATTTTCCATGTCAGAGTGATCGCGTCACGGTGATTCAGAGCTAGTGTCAAAATCAAAGTTACAATCAGAATCAAAGTAACAATCAGAAATAAAATTATAGTTACAGTCAGTATTGGTAAAAATAAAGTTAAGGTCAGCATAAATACAAAAACAGGGATATTCCAGGCTAAGGTGCCATTCTCCGGAATATCCCTGTTTGCGTTCTATTTTAACCATTAAGGTAAATGAAGCGTTTGAACATGGCTGGTGTGCATGAACCGCGTGGAACCTTCTGCATCAATGACTTCAAGCAGCTTGTCGTTGATACTTTTGAGTAGTCCTGTCTGTTCGGGCTTGTAACCGAGATTCAAGATGACGAGTTCTCCGGCCATTTTTTGCAGCTGTTGATCGAGTGTGCGAGAGAGTGAGATGGATGATGGCTGTATGGGGAAATGTTGATGTTCCATCGCAAATGGCCTGCTATTGGTGGGGGAAGGAATAATATATTTGAGATGATGGATGGAAACGTAGACCGAATGATGCAATGGAGAATAGAAGATAAAATAATCGTTCATGATGCTGGTAATATAACCGTGTAACGTACGACTACCAATGGAAATTTCACTAAATCTTCCGCGAGCATTCATTAGTACTTTTCGATAAGAGATGTTGTCATGGTCCATTTCGGGATCAGGTGCAGGCACGTCCACATTATTAGAAGTTTCTTCTGATTTCGTAAAATGCATCGTTTGAATATGATGAAGCGGCACATAAATGTAGCGCTGATTACCATAGACAACAATAATGTCCTCGCCTGCATCAATGACCTCACCTTGGATAGGCAGTTTACAGCCGGATAATTCAAATTCAATCGTTTTACCTAACCACGTCGTTGCAGATTTCACAGTATACCTCCTCTCAATACAGCATGGCCACCCAGATATACAAGGAAAATAGACTGATAATTAAACTGATGGGTATCACAATGAAGGTTACTTTCATATACTGTTTCCATGAGACTCGAATATGATGGGTCCGTAATATATACATCCAGATTAAGGTGGCAAGTGTGCCTATGGGTGTTAATAATGCTCCGATGTCACTCCCTAATATATTAGCAAGATATGCTAGATGGAGTTGAGTATCACTCAAATGAAGGTCAGTAACGGCGAATGTTCCAATCATGACCGAGGGCAAGTTGTTGAACAAATTAGACAGCACGGTTAATAGTAACCCAGATACAGCAATCAGACTGGCATTGCCTCTTTCGGCAATCGGACCCGTAAATTCGGTAATCCATGTTGTCATCCCAGCTCGGTGAAGACTGTCCACAATAATATAAATGCTGAAGGCAAAGAGAAGAATATGCCAAGGCGTTTGTGTGACGACATCTTTCAGTCCGGATCGTGTACGATACCACCGTACAGCGAGCATCAGGACCACACCGGTGATGGCGACGATCTCCATGTGTACACCGAATTGTTCAGCTAGAAAATATCCTGCCCGGATCAATACAACAATCCCGATACAGACACGGAACAACCACCAGTCTACATTATTTTTGGAGTGATCAGATTCAGATTCTGTTGACTGCAATGGATGATAACCTGATCCTGATGAACTTTGCATGGATACGGGGAACTGATGAATAACTTTGGGTATACTTCTGCGAAAATAATAGAGTAGTAGCAGAGTCATGGCCATAATTCCGAGCATGGATGGTACAAACATCATCTGAGTGTAGGTGTTCAGGTTTAACCCTACCATCTTCAAGGCAATCAGGTTAGCGAGATTACTGAGTCCGATCGGAGCGCTGGAAGCTGTAGCGATAAGTGCACCGGAGATGAGGTAAGGCAACTGCTGATGAATTTTGAGACGTAACATGGCACAGATTCGAATGATGATGGGGGTAGTGATCAGAATGCTGCCGTCGTTGTTGAAGAAGATGGTCATGAGAAAACAAAGTAATAGAATCAGCCAGAACAATCGGAAGCCGGAACCTCGTGCCTTTTCAATCATGTTCACAGCGATCCAGCGAAAGAAGCCGATGCTATCCAGAATAATGGACATGACAATGGTGGAGAGAATCGTAATCGCTGCGCCGGATACAATTTCGAAAATGCCCAGGATATGCCCCAAACTGCTTACACCAGTAAGAATAAGAAGTAGCGCCCCAAGCGAAGTGGGAATCGATTCATTTAATCCGCCAGGCCGCCACATCAGGAAAATAACTGTGATGATAAATACCCCGAAGGTTAACCACAACTGGTAATCAGGCATTTACTGTGATTCACCTCCCAGGGGGAGAAGTCCTTGTGAAGACTGTTTCAGATGTTCATGAGTCGAGGTGGGCCTTCCCGGCATAACGATCCAATACAAAGGCACACCTGTCAAGACGATTGCGATAAAGATCAGCATGATCATTCCCCCCTTTAAACTGGTAGTAGCTTCGTTTATTGTTGTTTACAAATTACCGTCTGCCTCCGGACTTATTTCCGCGATTTTGATTCCCCCGTGATTTGTTGCCGCCAGACTTGTTTCCACCCGATTTATTCCCTTGAGACTGATTACCACGCGATTTGTTGTTGCCTGATTTATTTCCTTGTGATTTATTTCCGCACGCTTGGTTGCCTGCACTGCGATTCCCTTGGGAACGATTGCCGCCAGACTGCGTATTTTGTGTTTTATTCCCTTGGCTTGTGTTTTTACCGTTGTTATTGTTGTTGTTGTTGTTGCTGCTGCTTCCGCGAACCAGGGAGACGGATTTCACATGCTGTAAAGGAATACGGATGATCTCCTGATTTTTCATCGTCAGAATTAATTGACTCTGGTTGGCATCGGCCAGGATGCCTTCCACTTTTTCCGGGCCTCCGCGGTTAATCTGTACAGGACGGAAGCGAAGTGCCTGCATGACTCCGAGGAATGTGTTCGCCGGAATCGGATTCCCCATAGGTCCTCTGGCTCCGCCGGAACGACCTGTGTCAGTAATACTTTTGACATGAGCATCATTTACATACACCATGCCTTCTTTGCAGCTCACAGCCATGTAGTCCCAGCGTACATCCATTAATGTGCCTTGGATTGAATCGGGTCCACCGCGATTAATCTTGACTTCTCTTCCAACCAAACCTCTCATTCCCTGACCATTCATAGACATTGTATTTTGCCCCTTCCCAGATATAAGTTCAGATAGGCCGCTGACGGTTGTTCGTTGATGTTTGTTGAATCCCTGCCACTCGTCATTGGAGTCTGTCTGTAGTTTAATCATATGTGTACCTAGCATCTGAGGAACCAGCAGACAACCATTTGTATAGCAAATTGGCAGTAATCTATGAGAAAAACGGTAATTTATAGATTGGTGTGATAGGTTTTCAGCAAATGTACCATATGACTTCGCGGATGGTTCCATAAATGGGCTGTGCATTCGCCCTTACGGCCTGCTGTGTTAGTGCATAGGATGATGTAATAGCCTACGGGCTTAACTCACAGGTGACCGAAAGGCGGATGGAAATGACTCTACCTGTCTACCACATCCATGTGTCGACGAATGAATACCAGCGATTAACATCGAACATATGGTCAGAAACGTTTGTGAACGGCACGATGCAGATGGAGGACGGCAAGCAGCTTCCCATTCGAATTCGGTACCGGGGTGGGCATACACGCGCTTATGTGAAAAAATCATTCGAGATTCGCACGGCAAGCCGTACATTCCACTTCAATGCGGAATATGATGACCCTTCACTGTTACGGAACGCACTTTCATTTCAATTCTTTGAGATGATTCGTGTACCCGCACCTTCTACACGCCACTGTGTACTGTATCTTAATGGTCAACTTGCAGGTGTATATTTACGAATTCAAGGTGTGAAATCTTCTTTTTTTCGCCAAAGAAAAATGCCTGTCCGGAGTATTTTTTATGCCGTAAACGATAGCGCCAGTTTTGCCCTACCGTCCCGAACAGCCGATTCAGGAAGCGATCTATTGTCTGGATACAGTCTGATCCGGGGCAATATGGAGGATCGCCAGAGGCTGCGCAAGTTTATTCAACATTTGAATGGAAAATCCAAAATGGATCTGTTTCGTTTTTTGCAATCCAGGGTGGATATCAACAACTATCTGCGGTGGCTGAGCGGGGCGGTGCTGACAGGGAACTTCGATGGATTTCACCAGAACTATACATGGTATGAAAAAGCCAAAAGCCGAAAGTACAGCATTCTTCCTTGGGATTACGAAGGGACTTGGGGGAGAAATTGTTACGGTGCCAAGGTCAATCCGAATCTGGTTCGCATTCAGGGGTACAATAAACTTACAGGGCGTTTGCTCGCATTCCGCACGTGTCGTGAGCAGTATAAGAAGCTGATGAAACAACATTTGGAGGGTACCTTTACGGAGAAAAGAATCATGCCGCTAGTATATCGATTACACGATGAAATTCGGGAAGATGTAGGGAACGACCCTTATATGAAGTGGCCCATGAATGTCTTTCTGAATGAACCGGAGAAGATTCGCACGTATGTGAGAGAGCGCCGTGAGTACGTGGGTATCGCGTTGAAACAGCTGTAAAAGGATGCCCAGGCAACGGGCGACGCTGCCTCGGGTATTTTATTTTGATAAGTTATATTAGTTGAACTATTCTTTTTTACACGTTAACGAAAGGTTATTCTGTCATCGGAGTGGACTGTGTAAAATTTTTAGTTCAACTTATATAGCATGTTTTTGGGCAGTCGATTTCAGGTTAAAATTTGAGGTTAATACTAAGAATGAGAAGAACATAACGATGTGCAGATGGAAAATGCGATATAATAGTCGTATTGGTTACGTGAAATTTTACATAGCTTTAAGAAAAGAGAATAACGGAGCTGATGGTGTGAATTGGATGCAGGATCGCCAGTAATGTGCTTCGGGGCCGGAGGAATGGGAATGCTCAAGCTGTTTGTTCACTTGAAAAAGTACCGGGTCGCCGCCATTGCAGCATTGGTTATGATGCTGATTGAATTAACGGTGGAGCTGGCTCAGCCTTATCTGATCTCCAAAATCATTGATAATGGTATTCAGCAGGGAGATCTGGGTGTCGTTTGGATGTGGGGTGGTGTACTGGTTGGTAGTGCAGTTATCGCGTTCGCGGCCGGGATTGCAAGTTCATTTTTTGCTTCCCATGCGAGTCTTGGGTTTGGGTACGATCTGAGAGAGAAGTTGTATGACAAGATGCAAACGTTTTCCTATGCTGTGTTCAACCGTTTTGCGACATCATCGCTCATCACCCGGTTAACCGGGGATGTGACCCAGGTGCAGGATACCATCTTCATGAGTCTTCGCTTCATGACCCGTGTTCCGCTGGTGGTGATCGGGAGCATGATCATGGCGATCGTAGTGAGTCCGCGATTGGGATGGCTACTTGTTGTCATGATGCCGGTGCTGCTTGTCGTTGTAATTTGGATGCTAAAAAAAGCGGCGCTGCTATTCCGCAATGTGCAGCGCAGACTGGATGCCGTGAACGGTGTCATCCAGGAGAATCTGACAGGCATCCGGCTGATCCGTGTTTTTGTACGGATGGGCCACGAGATTGAACGCTTTGCCAGCTTCAGCGGCAAGCTGATGAAAGGCACGATCTCTGCGCTGCGCCTGACGGAGACAACGATGCCATTCATGTTACTGATGATGAACGGTTGTATTATCGCCGTGCTTTGGTTTGGACGGAAGGATATCGTATCAGGTTCGGCAACCGTAGGTGAAGTTGTTGCAGTCATTAATTATCTGCTACGTACCATTGGAGCATTATCGATGTTATCGTGGATTCTAGTCACCTTTTCACGGGCTAGCGCTTCAGCACAGCGTCTGAATGAAGTGTTTGAAACCGAGGATACGTCAGAGACGGAGCGTACGGGTCAGCGGGAACAGGCCGGACACACGGATACCCAAAATACATTGAATCCTTTGCATAGTTCTGGTTCCATACAGCATAAGCAGGAGCAACGCACCGTACAAGGTACAGTCGAGTTCCGCAGTGTAGGATTCAGTTATCCCAACAGCGAGATTAAAGTGCTGGAAAATATTACGTTCTCGGCAAAAGCAGGTGAGCGGATTGCGATTATGGGAGCTACCGGATCAGGAAAATCCTCTCTGGTGCAACTCATTCCACGCCTGTATACGGAAGAACATGGCGAGGTGCGTATTGATGCTACAGATGCATCCGAACTGGATCTGCCGACCCTTCGTAAAGCCATTGGTTATGTTCCTCAGGAAGTCGTACTGTTCACGGGTTCTGTGCGTGAAAACATTGCTTGGGGACGAGAAGATGCCACGATGGAAGAGATTGTGGAAGCGGCCAAGCGGGCTCAGATCCATGAGACCATTGAGCAGTTGCCGAACGGATATGATACGTTGCTCGGTCAGAGGGGGGTTAACCTTTCGGGCGGACAAAAGCAGCGCCTCTCCATTGCGAGAGCTTTGGTACGTCGTCCAAGCATACTTATTCTGGATGACAGCACAAGTGCGCTCGATGTAGCTACTGAAGGCAGGCTTCTAGATGCACTTGAAGATCTCTCCTGCACAACGTTTCTGATTACACAGAAGATCAGTTCAACCACTTCCGCCGACCTGATTCTGCTCCTGGATGATGGACGACTGATTGGACAGGGAAAACACGAAGACTTGATGGAGTCGTCGGAGTTATACCGCCGAATTCATGAATCACAATATGGGGAGGGCGCACAGTATGTTCAAAGCATTCATTGAGCCTTTCCGTCAGCCACGGCCTGTTCTCGATTCGGAGTCACTCCGTTCAGGGAGCCAACGGAAGCCGAAAGTAAGAGCCAAAAACTGGTCAGGCACACTTGGTCGGATCTGGAGTTACCTCTCACGCCGTAAAATCAAGCTTTCACTTGTGTTACTGATGGTATTTGCCAGCTCTGGGCTGGCTCTACTTGGGCCTTATATGGTGGGCGTGGCCGTTGACCAATTCATTGCCGAAGAAGCGACCAGTTCAAGCTGGACTTGGTTTCTGCTCGGACTGGTGGCGGTGTATGTGCTCTTTTCGCTCACATCCTGGCTGCAGAATATTTGGATGATTGAGATTGCTCAGGAGACAGTATTCCGTATGCGTTATGATCTGTTTGCTCATCTGCATAAGCTGCCGATTCCGTTCTTTGGCAAGCGCCAGCAAGGTGAGATTATGAGCCGGGTCACCAACGATATCGAGAACGTAAGCAGTACGCTGAACAGCTCGGCGATTCAGATTTTTTCGAGTGTGTTAACGTTAATTGGCACATTAGGTGTGATGTTGTGGCTCAGCCCGTTGCTCACGTTGCTCACCTTTATTGTTGTACCTCTAATGGCTGTGGGGATGCGCTGGATAACGCGCAGAACGGGACCGCTTTTCAAAGAGCGGCAGCGCAATCTGGGGGAACTCAATGGTTATATTGAGGAAACGTTATCCGGGCAGCGGATCATTAAGGCATTTTCTCAGGAAGAACGGGTTATTCGCGGCTTTGAGGAGCGTAATATGCGAATCCGCATTTCCGCATTCTGGGCTCAGACGATTTCAGGTTTTATTCCAAAACTGATGAACGGACTCAACAACCTGAGCTTTGCAATCGTAGCGGGGATTGGCGGTATTTTGGCGATACAGGGCTCCGTTACGGTAGGGGTCATCATTATTTTTGTAGAGTATGCGCGCCAATTCACACGTCCGTTGAACGATCTGGCGAATCAGTGGAACACGCTGTTGTCTGCGATCGCTGGGGCAGAGCGGGTGTTCGAGGTGCTGGATGAGGATGAGGAATCCAAGGATGAAGGGGCTGCAATTGCCTTGGATAACATTCAGGGCAACGTTCGGTTCGATAAGGTGTCCTTTGGATATGATGAGGGTCGTAATATTCTACGCGATATCAGTTTTGAAGCGAAGCCGGGCGAGATGATTGCGCTGGTCGGTCCAACAGGAGCAGGCAAAACAACGCTGATTCAGCTCTTATCCCGCTTTTATGACCCGACAAGTGGAACGATTACGGTGGATGGGCACAAGATGACAACCATTCGGCGGGAAAACCTGCGGTCGCACATGGCGTTTGTATTGCAGGATTCATTTTTGTTCCAGGGAACGATTCGTGAAAATATCCGGTTCGGACGTCTAGATGCAACCGATGAAGAAGTGGAGATTGCCTCCAAGCTGGCGAATGCACATTCCTTTATTATGCGAATGAAGAACGGGTATGACCGGGTGCTTCAAGCGGATGGGAGCGGCATTAGCCAAGGACAAAAGCAATTGCTTGCTATTGCCCGGGCAATCCTGGCTGATCCGTCCATTCTGGTCTTGGACGAGGCAACCAGCAGTATTGATACGGTAACCGAGATCAAAATTCAGGAGGGGCTGGAACGTCTGATGCATGGCCGCACCAGCTTTGTCATTGCACACAGGCTGAACACGATTCGTCAGGCCGACCGGATTTTGGTACTTAAGGATGGGAAACTACTGGAGCAGGGTTCGCATGATGAATTGCTGAAACAGGGTGGATTTTATAGTGATTTATATAACAGCCAGCTGCGGAAAAAGGCGCAATAGAGTGTAGGTGGCATGAAGCAAGCTTGAAACAAGCAGGAGAGTCTTGGAAAGTGAGAGAAACACTTCCTTCCGGTATACACACGGTAATCCTGACTCAGGCTAGCGATGTAACAGCAGAAGGATTGGAGCCCACAAGGAGCTTCAGTCCTTTTTTGATATGTTGGATATGCAAGTGAAGAAATATCGATTCTTGACAGAGAGGAAGTCACAATTGTATATTTAGTTCATGAATAGTTAGATATCTAACATTTAGAGATTTATTCTTTTCGAGTAAGTAATTTAGTAAGTGAGTCAGAAAGTAAGAGAACAGTGATGAAACAGATTAGAGAAGAACAAGAACAGGAGGGAGAGAATTCATGCGCAAAAATACGCCTTATTCGGATCTGTTCCAGACAATCGGTATTAAGATCAAACGCAAAGCGGATGATCAGGTCAATGAACTGGGGTTGAACGCTCAACAAGGAAGAGTTATTGGATATATCTATGAGCATCAGGAAGGAGGATTAATACAGAAAAATCTGGCGGATGTCTTCAACCGCAGGGATGCAACGATTACAAGCATGTTAAAAGGATTGGAGAAGAACGGTTATATCGTACGAAAAATTCCCGCTGACAATGAACGGCAAAAGAATCTGTACGTGCTGCCGAAGGGCGAGCAAGTGATTCAGGATATAGAGCGGATGTTTGCCGCCGTGGAGAACGAGATTGTGAAAAGTTTGACGGATGAAGAGCAGGCAACATTGATGCGTTTGCTGACCAAGGTTAATCAGAATTTATAAGTTTGATTACGGTAACTGGGGATGTATAGAGCAGATGAACTGCTCTTGGATTAAAACTTAGATTTCGAACTATTAGTGTTCTAATAATCGTGTGAATATATCAAGCCTTAATTTTCCTTGCAGAATATTATGAACTTAGATTCGTGTTTTTTTAAGCGAATACTTAGAAATCTAATTGTTTAATAGTTAAGAAGGTGGAAGTTAACATGAAAGAAAAACATTCAAATTCCTATTATCTGGACAAAGCGCCTGTCCTCAAGTCGATTATGCATCTGTCCATTCCGATGATGCTTGGTATGTCAGCGGGAACGTTATACAACCTTATTAACGCGTTTTTTATCGGTCTGGTTCATGATACGGGCATGTTTAGCGCTATTACGCTGGGACTGCCGATCTTTACGGTATTAATGGCTTTTGGCAATATGTTCGGGGTGGGCGGTGGAACATTCATTACACGCTTAGCGGCAACGGGAGAGCGGGAAAAGGCGAAACGAGTCGCAGGATATTCCTTTTACTCGAGCTTGGGCATTGGTTTGCTGATTGCCCTGATCTCCTGGTTGTTCATCTCACCTATTGTTCGGGGACTGGGAGCCGATCAAGCTGTATATGAGTACACAAGCCAGTATGCGATTACACTTCTGGGCGGAGGAGCTATCGTTATACTTAATTTTGCGCTGGAACAGCTCGTTCGGTCGGAGGGTGCTTCGAAAGAATCCATGATCGGCATGTTTATTAGCATCGCAGCCAGCATTATTCTGGATGTGCTATTGATTCTAGTATTGAATTGGCATGTGATTGGAGCTGCATTATCCATTGTATTAGCCAATGGGTGTTCTGCGGCCTATTATGTTTGGTTTTTGTCCCGTCGCAGCGAGAATTTGAGAGGGTTTCTGGGACATTGGAAGCTCCAGGTCAAAGACCAGATGGAAGTATTCAAAATCGGAGTTTCCGAGTTGCTACAAACCTCTTTTCTAATCGTATCTACGCTGTTACTGAACCATTACGCCATGATCTATGGAGAAAGCGTAGTCGCGGGATTCGGTATTGCTTTACGGGTTGTACAGCTTCCCGAGTTTCTTGCAATGGGGATCTTTATGGGGATTATCCCACTGGTGGCGCACAGTTTCGCGAGTCAGAAGTTTGGTCGTTTAAAAGCTACGTATAAACAGGCCTCGCTGTATATCATCGGTATTGGTGTTCTTTTTATAGGCATTGTATATATGTTCAAAGAACCTGTAATTCGCTTTTTCTCTTCGGATGCATCCGTACTGGAGGCGGGAAGTTCAATTCTGGTGGCGATGTTGATCTCTGCGCTGTTCACTGGATTAACAGGATTGTTTACAGGCATTTTCAAAGCGGCAGGAGAAGGCATCCCGACCAATGTTATGGCAATATGCCAGGGTACACTGTTTATTCCAGTCATCATTATTTTTCATCAATCTTTTGGCCTTACAGGCATCATCTGGTCTATGACAGTAACAGAGATCATTACAAGTGCGCTGGGACTTATCCTGTTCGCTTACCACTACAGACGCATAAATAGAATGCACAAACAGATTGCTGTTTGAAAGGAGATATACATGGATAAATACTAATTAATTAATGGAAAAGTATACCATGACGTAGTAGGAACAGGTGGATATACTGAAATGAGTTTAATGTTTACAAGGAGGTTGTTCGTCTGTTTTGAAAAATCCGAAACTTGCAAATTGGCTTATATTCTTCAATGTTATTTATGGATTAACTCTTGTAGCCTATCCGTATGTACTGATGATGAGTTTGTTTTTTTATGCCTATCGGGAGTCTGGTGACCATCCACTGTTAGATACGACAGCAGCAATCCTTATGGCTACGTATCCCATGGGTGTATTATTTTCCTTCGTATGCTGGGCGTTCTATCATTCGGGCAAAAGCAAGTGGGCTGTCGCAACTGCGAATTTGTTTCTGGTCTGGGTGATCGCTTTTCTCATTGTACTGCTTCTCTCGGATTCCTTGTTTTAATAGAGTTAAGTTATCCTAACCGTGAATCCATAGTTTCACAACAAAAGTACACAATCCTAAAATGTATACATCGTTAAAAGAAAGTTCCTCAAAAGGTAAAAGGACGAAACCGGATAACCCGGCTCCGTCCTTTTTTCATGTACTCTTTCCTTTGGCATTTTCGCTCAGTCGAAACTTCAGTTGGTCACCTTCCAGTTATGCACTTCCCGAACTTGTAACGGCTGGTGCCTGCGAATGAAATCTTCCACGAGTGCAGCCATGTCCGTGGCTCCTTCGTGGAGTACCTTTTTGCCCGGATACATGGCATAATCTCCACCACCTGCCGCGCGGTAACTGTTCATTACGACGGAGTATGTACCATCCATCTCCAGCGGTTTTCCATCCCGTTCCAGCTTCACGACACGACTGCCTACAGGCTGGGAAATGTTAAGTTCATAATCGATGCCTGCCCACATGTCGTAGTTGTAGTGTTGAGGCTTGGGCTGCATATACGCCGGGTTAACGACTACTTTGCCGGAAGTGTCCAGTTCGAAATAACGTGCCGTCTGCTCCAAAGCCTCCCGAATATCCTTGCCGCTCAGTTCGAGCACAGTCAGGGTATTGGGGTAAATGAAGTTGGACAACACATCACGCACCGTAATCTGGTGGCCGAAACCACGAGCTTCTTCGCTAAGCATCGCCGTATTGGAAAGCTGGGCTCCTGTTGCTTCCATCTGCACCTGATGTACAAAATCAATAAAAGGATGCGCACGCAGCCGTAGCTGTGTGGCACTGGATATCGATAAATCCCCGTCCCCCGCTACTTCGCCTATCGGCTGATCCAGCCACGTTTGTGCCGAAGCTTCCAGCTCATTAGTGAGCTTCATTACTACAGGATCAGGCTTTAGATCAGGGTATTCCTCTAGTAACAACAACTTCGCTTGTTTATCCGTTACCACCCACTTACCCGTGTCTGGCGATTGCTGAAGTTGCACAGACACTTGACCTAGTCCACTGCCATTAAACCCTGGCTGAATCACGGTTACCCCATTGATTTCGCCAGTCAATTGGCGATGCTGATGACCCGTCAGTAGCACGTCAATGCCATCAATCTCTCGGCAGATTTCGTACGCCTGATTCTCTCCGGTCAAGCGCTCTGCAGGTTCTCCCGTGTCCAGATCACATTCAAATCCCCCATGATAACTGACCACCAGCACATCGGGTTGCTCATATTCCCGTATATACTTCACCCACGTACGAATCGTATCCAGTGCATCCATGAAATGAAGTCCTTCAATATGTTTCGGATGCTCCCAGTTAGGGATGTAATGGGTGGTTGCACCGAGCAAGGCGATTTTTACACCAGTCGAGAGCGTCTTGATCAGATACGGTTCGCCAAAAGCCGGAATACCTGCTCTTTCAGGGGCAAGCGGAAGTTCTGCAATATTGGCAGACAGCCAAGGAAAGCAGGAACCTTCCACCGCACCGCGCAGCAATTCCTGACCATAGTTAAACTCATGATTACCCATGACCGCCGCATCATATCCCAGCTCATTTAAGACGTGAATAAAAGGATGAGTGTGCGCTTTGGAGCCATGAGAAGCTGCATAAGAAGCCAGAGGAGAGCCTTGCAGCAAGTCTCCGTTATCGATTAACAGTAATTCAGGCGACCGTTCACGTTCCTGCCGAATCAGGGAAGCCAGCAAAGCAAGACCGGCATGACGATATGCGTTGGTATTGTAATGGATAGGGCGAATTGCTCCGTGAAGGTCACTTGTGAACAAGATATCGAAGTTTGTCGTAGGGGGAATGCGTGTCATTTTACAATCTCCTCTAATATATAAGTTTAGATATATGGCATAAACCGTAGAAAGAAGCAGAAGAACAAGCCTGAATAACGGACGTTAACCCTTAATCCTGGCGTATTTCCTCTTAATTCATCGACCATAATGAGCCTATTTTAACAGAAGAATGTCACGTTGACAGCCTGCCAGGAAACTTTACAAAACTCCAAATTTCGTTTCACATCACGCAAATATTTGCCAATTATAGTAGACAAGTATTGAAAATCAGAAAAACTTTTGGAGGGTGTTCGATTGAAGAAGTCTGCTTTATTTTTACCATTGTTGATTTTGGTACTGTTCCTGAGTGCATGTGGGTCTAATGCTACGTCCAATTCGTCAAACGGCGCTGAAGCCAATTCAAGCGCGTCCGGCACATCAACCGAAACAGCAGAGAAAGACAAAACCGCTGAAGGTTATGTACCTACGGAACTGACGGTGCAATTCGTTCCTTCCCAGAATGCAGACACCCTTGAAGCAAAAGCAAAACCGCTGGAAAAATTGCTTGGAGACAAGCTGGGTATTCCGGTAAAAGTCAGCGTATCTACAGACTACAACACGATTATTGAAGCGATGGCTTCCAAAAAAGTAGATGTAGGATTCCTGCCTCCGACGGCTTATGTACTTGCGAAAGAAAAAGGAGCAGCACAAGTCATTTTGCAAGCTCAACGTTTCGGTGTGAATGATGAGACTGGCGCTCCGACAGAGCAACTGGCAGATTCGTATAAATCGATGATTATTGTAAAAAAAGACTCCCCGATCCAATCGGTTGAGGATCTGAAAGGGAAGAAAATGGCTTACCAGAACGTAACGTCTTCCGCTGGTTATGTATGGCCTGCAGCCTTGTTGCTGGATCGCGGCATTGATCCGCTCAAAGATGTACAGCCTGTAACCGTTAAAGGCCATGACCAAGCTGTTCTTGCCGTATTGAACGGTGACGTAGACGCAGCTGCTATTTTCCAGGATGCCCGTAACACGGTTTCCAAAGACTATCCGAATGTGTTCAAAGACACACGTGTCCTTGCTTTCACTGAGCCTATTCCTAACGATACGATCGCCGTTCGTACCGACATGAACGCAGATTGGACAGCGAAGATCAAACAAGCCTTCATCGATATCGGTAAAGATACAGAAGGCCACCAGATCATCAAAGAAATCTACACGCACGAAGGTTATGTGGAGTCCGATGACAGCAAGTTCGATATCGTTCGCCAGTATAACGAGAAAGTGAAAACCGAGTAGTTTTTCGTTCCAACAAGCCATTCGTGACTTTGCACAGTGAACAGGCCAGTTCAGCGTAATTGACGCTGTTCTGGCTTGTGCCGTTATTATAAGTTTCTGCTAGGGAACAGCGGAAACGATATAAGTTGAACTTTTTGATTTACACATTATTCTGTCATCGAAGTGCCTGTGTAAATCATCCTTTAGTTCAACTTATATCGATAAATATTATGGATGAAAGAAGGATTAACGCGATGATTGAGCTTCACAACGTGACCAAAACGTATGCAAACGGCACGAAAGGCCTCAATAACATAAATTTGAAATTTAAGCAGGGAGAATTCATCGCGGTGGTCGGTTTGTCTGGTGCAGGCAAATCCACATTGCTGCGGTCGATCAACCGGCTGCATGATATTAGTGAAGGTGAAATTTTGATTAACGGCAGCTCCATCACCAAGGCGCAAGGCAAACGCCTGCGTCTGATCCGCCGCGATATCGGCATGATCTTCCAGAGCTTCAATCTGGTGAAACGATCCAGCGTGTTGCGCAATGTACTGGCTGGTCGGGTGGGGTACCATTCCACACTTCGTACCATTTTGGGTCGTTTTCCGAAAGAGGATGTAGAATTGGCCTTTGATGCATTGGATCGGGTGAATATCTCGGAGAAGGCTTACTCTCGTGCAGATCAGTTGTCTGGTGGACAACAGCAGCGTGTGGCGATTGCCCGTGTACTCGCTCAGGAAGCAAAAATTATTTTGGCCGATGAACCGGTGGCTTCACTCGATCCGCTGACAACGAAACAGGTCATGGATGACCTTAAACGGATTAATCAGGATCTCGGCATTACAACGATTGTTAATTTGCACTTTATTGATCTGGCGAGAGAGTATGCGACACGTATTGTTGGTTTGCGGGCAGGCGAGGTTGTATTTGACGGTCCGGTGGAAGAAGCAACGGATGAGCGTTTTGCTGAAATTTACGGTAGACCGATTTTGGCGGATGAGTTGTTGGACAAGCAGGCTGTGCATGAGCAGGGAGAAGTGCTGGTATGAAAGGACAATCCAACGTTTCACTTGAACAGGAAGGGCGCCCAGGTGCAGGCAAGGAACCTGGCTCAAGCCCGAAGCAGATCGTGAATCGCCCCAAACCACCGGGGAAGACCAAACATCTACTGACGCTAGTCATCATTGTGCTACTCTTGTGGGCGAGCGCCAAGCAGACGGATGCGAGCTTTGCAGAACTGTTCACGGGTGGCCCGGAGATGTGGAAGCTGCTGAAAGAGATGTTTCCGCCGCGCTGGAGTTATTTTGACAATATCGTACAGGGCATGCTGGAGACGATCCGTATGGCTTTGCTCGGGACAACCATCGGTGCAATCATTGCTATTCCTATTTCCATCATCTGTGCAGGTAATTTGGCGCCGAGCCGCTGGATCTATTATCCGGCACGTTTTCTATTAAATCTGATTCGTACGGTTCCTGACTTGCTACTGGCAGCGTTGTTCGTTGCTGTATTTGGACTGGGGCCGGTTCCGGGTATTCTCGCGCTGGCTGTATTCTCGGTTGGACTAATCGCCAAGCTCACGTATGAAACGCTGGAGACGATTGACAAAGGGCCGCTTGAAGCGATGACCGCTGTGGGCATGAATCGAATTCAGCTTATTGTGTATGGTGTCGTGCCGCAACTGGCAGCCCAGTTCACGTCTTATGTACTGTATGCCTTCGAAATTAACGTACGTGCCGCCGCGATCCTTGGACTGGTTGGAGCGGGTGGTATCGGACTTTATTATGAAGCGACACTTGGATTCCTGGAGTATGACAAGACGAATACCATTATTATTTTCACACTTGCCATCGTTCTGATTATCGACTATGTGAGCACTAAGCTGCGGGAGAAATTGTTATGATGAAAAATGAAGCGAGCCGTATTCGGCCAAGACCCAAACCACGGAAAAATCCGCTCCGCTGGCTTATCATTCTATTGTTAATTCTGGTCTATGCGTGGGCGCTTGCGGGTGTACCTTTTACCGGATTCAAGGAAACCGCCGGACAGATCATGAAAGCTATTATTGCGGGTATTTTCTCGCCCGACTGGAATTTCGTTTATTTGCCTGAAGGCGAGGATTTGCTGCGCGGACTGCTGGATACTCTGGCGATTTCTGTGTTAGGTACTGTGATCTCTGCTGTGCTCTGTATCCCGTTTGCTTTCTGGTCTGCCCGGAACATGAGTGGGCATCGGGCGATCTCGGGTGCGGGTAAAATGATGCTTAGTTTCATCCGTACGTTTCCCGAGATTATTATGGCTCTCTTGTTCATCAAGGCTGTAGGTCCAGGATCATTCGCTGGGGTGTTAGCCCTTGGACTTCACTCGATCGGGATGCTGGGTAAACTGTACGCGGATGAGGTTGAAAATATTGACTACGGCCCGTCCGAAGCGTTACTGGCTTCCGGAGCGACCCGACTGCAACAACTCTGGTTTGCCATCTTGCCGCAGGTTATTCCAGGATTCCTAAACTATACATTGTATCGGTTTGAAATTAATGTCCGTTCTGCGACGATCCTCGGTGTAATCGGCGCAGGTGGTATCGGTACACCGCTGATCTTTGCACTCAGCACACGTAACTGGCCGCGTGTCGGTATTATTCTGCTCGGCATTATCGTGATGATCACGATCATTGATCTGATCTCGGGATATATTCGGAAGAAGCTGGTGTAGAGGGAATTATACTTTCTTGTCTGTATGGAGAAGGCATAGAGAATGAAATGCTTTAATTCATAACAATCATTAGGAGCATCTTGTGCATTCGCATGAGATGCTTTTAGGCCGTTGTTTTCAAATGAATATGAATATGATGAGTTATTACTGAATCTTATTAAAATCCTAATCTGATCTATACGAAATTTATTAGAATATTAACTTATTTGGAATAAATGTTAAAAATGTATTCTTAATATGATAGTGTATAGTTATACATTGGATAATGTAATGGAGGGATTTTATGAAGAAACATAATAACATGTTATGGACATCTATATTTATGTTTATCGTTGCCATATCTCTTGTTGGTTGCTCAGACATGCAAACAAAAATGAACCTCAGCGGAGAGAGTGAGCATTGGAGTGGAGAATTAGATACCACAGTCACAAAGAGAGCAGGGGAAAACGGTGAATATATCATCTCTTATAAAAGAGATAATCTGGAAGATGTGAAATGGTCGAAAATAAACATCAATGATGGAAAAATGATCAGACAGGAAGACGGATTAACTTCAAAATCGATACATTTTCCTATCATAATCTCAGAAGGCTCCATGGTTAGCACTGAAGACGACCAAACGGTTGTGATTGAATGGAAAGACACAAATGGTAAAAAGCATCAAGAGGATATGATTTTAAAAGCGAAGTAAAAGAGAAGATTCGAAAATTTATGTTACATTATACTGGATAAGCTTTGTACGGGTCGAAATTGAAAATAGAGAGCACGGCCATATTGAAGGGAATCGAAGGGGAATAAAGTAAATCGAAGGGGGGAAAGAGGAGTGAAAAGTCATTTGTAGGTGAAGATGGCCGCTGGACAAGTTGGAACGTACATAATGATGTTGGTCATGAGATTTGAAACGTTAATTGATTCTTAAAGAAATAAGCCTTTTGTGAGGAGGTAACGATTCTATGGAAACATTTTATGTGATATGGACCGTGTTTATGGTGCTAATCTTGCTGTATCGAATGATCTTTCAGAAGTTTAAAAAACATAACCGGGAAAATATCGGGCTCAGTGCGATTCTCATTATTTTTACGGGGAGCAGCTATTCTCTCACGCAGATGAATTTCATATTGGTCATTGGTATCTTGGCCTTAGCAGCTTACAGTGCAGTGTGGAATAGTATTCTTTTTGTAAGAAAAGGTTATGAGAATCCGCGTCTAAGATGATTCTCGGAGCAGATGCGCTAACGATCACCAGGAGCCTTATTTAGCCTAAAAAGGCCTCATTGAAATTCTAACGATCCGTACGGACGCTATTTGTTTCATTTAACCCGATGTTTGCCTCAAAACACTGAAAAATAGCTAAATAGCGTTGCTGGTGATCGTTAGAATGTATAAACCTGCAAAAATGACCAAATAAGCTCTCTCATGATCGTTAGCGCTGAGGGGGTAGAGAGTTCAAGAGTTTATTGGTACGCCAGGAATAATACCATAATACAACCACGATAAAACTATTATACAAACACAATAAAACCGGAATAAAACCGTAATAGAAACACAAAATAGAACATTCAAAAATACAAAGACCTAAAAAAAGACTACAAAAACACAAAAAACACAAAAAACACAAAAAACACAAAAAACACAAAAAAACCGAAACCACCGGAGCCTGTTTTCTGACCCCCGGACTGGTTTCGGTTTTTCGTTACTGCTCGCGTTCTACTTAGCTTAAACTACTTTCTTCGTTCCTATTAACATTCTTCGTTTCGTTAGATCTAAGTTATTGCATAAATTTCCGTTTTCGTAGTTTTTCAGTTTCCGCGCCTGCGCTTACTCTGCTTCTATTCCTACTTTCGTTTCCGCGCTTGGACTACTCTAATTGTATTCCTAAGCTTACTTTCTTTTGCTCTTACTCTTACTTCGAGACTAGCTCGCCAAAGGTAAAGCTGCTTTGCTCACCTGTACCGTAATGGTTTCCGTACTGGTCACGCCTGCGGCGTTGATCAGTTCCGCGCGATACGTGTATGTTCCGTTCGCACGACCGCTCAGGTCGGTTTTCGCCGTTTGAGCAGATGGTGTTGCGGCATTCAGTGCTTGCATATCGATCAATACATCATTTTCATATAGACGATACTCGGTTGCATTCGTACCCCACCAAAGGTTCATCGTTACGGTGTAGTTGCCATCACCATCCCAGTTGTTTTGAGACAAAACGGCTTTACCTGGAGCCGCGTTCGCAATTTGAACCGTCAACTCGTCACTGCGAGTAGCGCCTTTGTCGTTGATGAGCTCGGCAACATACGTATAGGTTCCGTTCGCTTTGTCTTTAATCGCCGTTTTAGCAAACTGTGAAGAAGGGGAAGCTGCCGTTAACTTTTGCGTATCCACAAGGGTACCGTTCTCGTATAGCTTGTACTCGGTGGCATTTTCGCCCCACCACAGATTCATGCTGACGTTGTATGAACCATCAGACAGCCCGGTGGTATGTCCGTTATCGGAGGAAAGCACCGGTTTACCCGGCGCTCCTTCGGCTGGAGTAGAAGGATTTTCGCCTCCACCTTGTTCTTCCGAAGCTACAATGTCATCCAAGCTTCTTGGTTTCAATTGAAATACGTCTTTGAAAATAGCTGAAATGCCTGTGATATCAATCTTGTCACCAGCAACATAAGGGAAAGTCGTTTCACTCACACCAGTACGTGTATCCACACGCACATGTGTGCTTGTTCCGTCCGCAGCTACCGCATCAAATTCAAATGAACCCACAGGCGTAGCGCTGATGATATTCTGGACCGTTACATTTTTCAATTGAACAAGTTGACCTTGATTCGCATCATTGATGGCTGTAACCAGCGCCGGAGCTGGAACAGAAGCGGTTCCTGTTTTCTCAATCGCAACCACATCGGTTAATTCGAACTCACTGTTGTAGATCGTTGTTGGTGCAGTCACTTTCACTTTATCACCTATATCGAATCCGCTCGTGTGCTGGAACACGTAGATTCCCGCCGTATCATCCTGAAGATAGAAGGCTTGTCCGCCAAAAGAACCCGGTTTGGTAGTTACAACGCCTTCAACGGTAACTGTAGTACCTACCGCTTTGGTGCGTGCCTCGGCTACGCTAATTGCTGCTGGAATTGGACCTTGTTCTTCCGGTAGTGGCTGTGCCGGTACATTAGCAATGCTTACCGCACTGGTAATCAGGTTGCTGCCGTTCAGACGCAGACGTAAGCTGGCGTTACCATTCGTACCTGGCTTGATGCGTACATTCAGATCTTTGATCCCGCGTCCGTTGCTATCCGACGTTACGCTAAACGCCGAGCTGTATCCGTACGAAGTTGGCCATGTTCCACTATCATTCTGGATCATAGCTACCTGTGTGCCGCCTGTCAGATAAATACCGGCACTGTAACCGGAAACGGTAGTGTTTGGAGCCATATTTTCTACAACCACACGAATCTGGAAGTCTTCGGCATTAGGCAATGTATCTTGCTTCACGAAGCTGTACGCTGCGTTAGCGCTGGATGCAGGGCCGCCGTACGAGCCTGGCTTGAACGTGGAACGATCATACCATTTGTATCCGGCAGCAGGTGCAGCCCAAGGTTCAGCTTGCGGTTCAGTAGAAGCCGCTGGCTCTTCGAAGGGTAGCAGCGCTGTAGCTGTATCCAATGTGAGGCCGTTTACTTCGGACAGCTTATTATAATTTTCTTGCGTAGCCAGCCAGTTTACCGTATTGACGAGCAACACGGCATCATCGACTTCTTTGAAGCCGTCATATGTTGTTTTGCGTGTGCCTGTTTCTTCGCGCAAATATTTCGGAGATGCATCTTCCACTGGGGAAGAGTCACCGATGAAGGCCGCTTTACCTGCACCCAGCTTGGATACAGCTACATATGGACCTTCTTCGATCCCGCCACCGTTATATACGCCTTGGTCTACGGCGTTATTCCATTTGGCATTCGTTTTTGGCAAGTACACAATACCTTTGGCTTTCTCCGGGTCAGTGATCGCCAGCGTAGAACCTGCATGCATCGCTACCGCAGAGACGCCTTCGGTAATGCCGAATGCCTGATCCGCTGGCACGATGATATTGGCGTTAATGTCGCCAAGTGCGTTGTACCGGAAACGTACGCCGAAGTTATTCGACAACCAGTCCGTGCTGGTTACATCTTGCATGGCTGCTGAATTGCGCTCATCTGCGCTCATGCCTTTGGTTGGGTCTTCATATGCACCGCGGCGATAGCCGTTAATGACTTCCGAGCCATCCCAGCGGTTTTTGTTACGGTCGGCGTTGTAGTGATCTCCAATGAAGAAGATGCTGCCGCCCGTTTCAACATATTGTTTTAATGCCGCCTGTTCAGATGTTTTGAAAGGAATTTGAGGTTCAGCAATGACAAATACGTTGTATTCTTTCAGATCATCATAGGTAAAAGGTGTCGTTTTGCGCAGTTCTTTCACATCATAACCGTCGTTCGCCAGAGCATTACCGAAATCAGAGAAGCCACCATCAATAACCCAGTCAGCTGCTCCGGCAGTCTGACCATGCGAATTGTCGAACAGTACTTTTTTGCCAGCATTCTCGTTAACGACCTTGGCTTGAATGAATGGAGCCGGGTCTGTCGGTCCTTCCGCATGAACCGAAGCATCGCTGTTCCATAATCCGACCTGAAGTGGCAAAGCCACGGATAATGCCAGAAGTGATTTTAACCAAACTCCCCGCAAACGTTTCAATGTACCCAACCAAATCCCTCCCAAATATTAGTTGATTCATAAGTTCGTCCATATTCTACCACATGAAAATCTCACATAGTCATAACAAATTGTAAAAATTAGATCGAACTTTGTAAAATTAGGCATTTTGGCATATGAATAGGTCATTTGGATTATTGGTTGTTACAAGAATGGAAATGATAATGTGGTGGGTAACAAGAATGGAGAGATAGAGCGGAAAGAACATGTGGAGTAGAGACTTACGAGTCGTAAACAGAAGGGACAAATATCAGGCACAAATCAAGAAGTACAGTCACAACAACGGGTACAACACCAAAATAAAAAAAGCCATCTCTACGAGATGACTTTGGCACGAATACGATTGACGGCGTGGAAAACGGATGATTTGATCATGCCTTCACTGCGGTTCACCATCTGGGCTGTTTCTTTAATGGAATACCCATGGATCAGACGCAGCTCCAAAATCTTGCGATGTTCGGTATTATGGATATGGGAGACAATTTCGTTAACTCCTTCATTAATCTCCATCTGAGGAGTATCAACATGGTGCGCAGGGGTTTCCAGCCGGCTGTCACGGCGTAGGGTCCGGGTACGTCTGCGAAAGCTGTCCATAGCCAGGTTACGTGCGATGCGTTTGAGATAGTAGAGAATTCTGTCTTCCGGGATATGGACTGTGACGTTCATGAGACGGATAAAACAATCTTGCGCCAAGTCTTCCGCATCCTGCGGCTGTTTGACGATTTGGGATAGATACCTGGTGATTTCTGATTTATAGTTAATGTAAGCATCATTAATCTGTGTGTGGTTCATAAGATGTGAATCCCCCTTGGATATGGATCAAACCTTGGTTCCGGTCCGTTTGGCGTTCTGTTAATGCCAGTATAGCGGGAGGTTGTTTCCAAAAGGTTCAGAGTTGTATCGGAGTTGTAACATTTCTTGATTTCCTCTGTTCAAGCAGTCGGCTTGGGATACAGAATATAGACAGATGAAATTCATAGAGCAGGGAGATTACGAATGTATTATGAGACCAAAAGAGATATTAATCATCGAAGATGAAGAGTCCATTCGCGATATATTGTCCTATTCGCTTCGCAAGGAAGGGTTCGAAATCAAGGAGGCGGCTTCGGGCAGGGAAGGATTGAATCTACTTCGGGAATCTAGGCCCGATCTGATTCTACTTGACCTGATGTTGCCCGATATGAGCGGCTTCGATGTGTGCAGACAGTTGTCTGTGAATTCCAAAATCCCGGTAATCATGATTACGGCAAAGTCCGATATGCTGGACAAGGTGCTTGGCATGGAGCTGGGGGCTGACGATTATATTACAAAGCCTTTTGATATCCGCGAAGTGGTTGTTCGCATCCGGGCGATTTTCCGCCGGATCGATCTCATCAGCGAAACACTGGAGAACCAGTCTTACGAAGTCGTTAGACTAGGCAAACATATCGAGATTCGTAAGGATGAGCGCGAGGTGTGGAAGGACGGGGAACGAGCAGGGCTCACCAACAAGGAGTATGATCTGCTACTCTTCCTCGTGAACCACCACCGCAAAGTACATACACGTTCAGAGCTGCTGGACAAGGTGTGGGGATTTGATTTTGCAGGAGATACGCGTACCGTGGACATCCATGTGCAGCGCATTCGCAAAAAGCTGGACAGCGGTGACCAAGGCATATCGATGATTGAAACGGTATTTGGCGTAGGGTACAAGCTGAATATTCAGGTGCAGACATGAAATGGACCATTCAGTTTAAAATGGTTGTGCTGTTCTCGGTGATCGTTTTTATCGGTTTCTCGGCACTGCTGATCCTGTCCAACAAGGTCGCTCAAGAGAATATGTATCGTGAAGTGCGAGAGGATATGGTGCAATCCAAAAAAAATCTGGATATCGCCTTGAATCAGTATTTTCTCATCCATAACAAACGAATCAGTAAAGATTCGCTGGAGGCGGGCAGCCGGGAGTTGGAAGAGCAGATTGGCTCTGCTGTGGGCGGGGAAATTACGCTCTATCGCCCCGATGCCTCCACGTATGGCTCCAGTACTACTGCAGGAAAACTGGTTAAACACACCGACATAGAAGATTTGAGAGAAGCGATGCAATCCCGAATTGCCTATACGACAAAAGTCGATCAAGGACGGGTTGTAGCAAGCCTCTCTTTCCCGATTCAGAGTGACCAGCAACTCGTTGGCATTGTGCAGCTCGAAAAGGATTATACCGACCTGTATCGGCGCAATATGCGCTTTCAGGATACAATTAAACTGTTTGCAGCGACGATATTTGTGTTTGTTTTCATTGCTTCCATTTTTATTTCCCGGAAAATTACACAGCCCATTCGTGTGTTGACGAAACGTTCTGCCGAAGTGGCCCAAGGTAGCCTGAATGCGGATATTCAGATTGCCACGAAGGATGAGATTGGGGAACTGGCGGCGAGCTTCACGGTCATGATTGACCGGGTAAGAGAGCAGATTGATGTGATTGAGCGAGAACGTGACGAAGTGAAACAAGTACAGGCACGAAGCAAAGTTTTTTTTGACAATGTGACACATGAATTAAAAACACCGCTGACGACTATTCTGGGCTATGCTCAGATTTTGCGGGATAATGGATTCACCGACCCGGATTTCTTCGACAAGGGCATGAATTATATCATCAAGGAAAGCCGTCGTCTGAATACAATGGTTGCGGATATTTTGGAAGTGTCCGTGTCTTCGGCAGTGATTGAGAACTACCGTTTTGCACGGGTTGACGTCTCGGAAGTTATCCGGGAAGCATGTGAGGACATGTCGATCAAGGCAGGCAAATACAATATCGGCATTCATTATGAACTTGAAGAAGAGCTGTATGTGCAGGGGGATCGGGACAAGCTGAAAGAGGTATTCCTGAACGTACTGGATAACTCCGTCAAGTATAGTGATGTGAATTCGATCATTGAAGTACAGTCCTCGCGGGAAGAACAGTCTATTGCCATTATGATTCGAGATCAGGGTGAAGGCATCGGTGCAGAAGCCCTGAATCATGTGTTTGAACCCTTTTACCAGGATAAGGGCATGAACCGCGTTGAAAAAGGCAGCGCTGGCCTGGGGCTGTCGATTGTGAAAAACATTGTGGAGCGTCATGGAGGAACAGTGGAGATGAAAAGCATCATGCGGGAAGGGACACAAGTCTATATCCGCCTGCCGGGGGATCGAAACACATGAAATATACCGGCTTTTGGCGTAAACATCGCGATAAGCTGATGCTGTCCGGGCTACTCATTGCCTTTGTCGGGGGGATATTCGGGATTGGCAGTCTGTTCAGCATGAGTCACCTTAAACCACGTACTGTGATATTGCCTGGTGAACAATTCAACAGTCGTCTCGCGCCCCCATCGAGCAGTACAATCCAGATTGAGTCAGCGACTAAAATTCCGAATGATTTTGTTATTTATGATTTTGATATGGGGGATCGGAATACGATTGTTGTTAACAGTACCGAACGTTCGTATACAGGACTGCGGTTGCTCAAGCTGCATCTGGATGATAACCAGGTGAAAGAGATCAGTGGCAACACGGATTTCGGCGTTGTACTAAGCCCGGATCGAACCAAGCTGATGTATGCTCAGTATCGTTCGGGACAAGCCCAGCGCACGGCTTTTATATACGATATGAAAAGTGGCGAACGAACCAAACTGGGCAAGGAACATTCCTATTTCAGGGAGTTTCTCAGTAACGACACATCCATCAGTCATGATGAGCGTGGTTTCATTCAGACCGATCTGAGAACGGGCAAAGAAGAGATCCTGTTTTCCGATGAGGTCATGATGAAGAAAGTCGGAGTAGAGACATATGAGGATAAATCGGGTAAGAATTACATCGTTATTGACAGTTTTGAGCTTAGTCAGGATATGAAGCAGGCTTATGTTCTGGTCATGCACAAGGATGATTTTGCCGTCTATCGTGTGTCGCTTGAGAAAAATCCGAACGTGTCCTTATACCTGAGATCGAAGGATATCCAGCAATACCATCTGTTGAAAAACGGGGATATGATCTTTCAGGGTGAAGTGAATCAGGTGCAGGGACTATATCGATATCAGGCGGAAAAGAAGAAGTTGAACTTGCTGGCCAAGGGCACATTCTGGAATTTTGATCTGAGCGCGGACGAATCCCGAATTGCTTATCTGAATACACTGGAGAATCAGAAAAACGAGCTTCATATTGCCTTCCTGAATGATCAGAGCTTGTCCTCCGATACGGTGATCTACCGGAATATCAACAATTTTATCAAGCTGAAATGGTTTGAGGAAGAACTGTTCATGGCAAGCAGCACCGCCAGCAAGAGTGAGTTGTATCGTTTTAGCTTTAAGGCATGGTAGGTTTATGACAGGAGCACTACCCAGCGAGAGGTCGATTCATGTAGAGAATTTGCTGCCACAGCATTAGTATTATTCAGACATTAGAAAGAACATATATCCCTGCGGAAAGCGTTGTACGCTCTGCCGCAGGGCTTTTTGTGTTGACATGTTACAAGTTGGATACAACTGCGTCCTGCCCCGATACATCTGCGCTCTATAATAAAGTGAGATAGACAGAAATACATAATCAGGAAATGGAAAGGAAGACAAGCCGCAAATGCTTCAAGTTGAACAGGTATCCCATGCCTTCCGTAATGCACAGGGCGATGTTCCCGTGCTGCAAGATATTAATCTGACGATTCAAGAGGGGCAGATGGTTGCGCTGCTGGGTAGTTCAGGTTCAGGCAAGTCCACATTGCTGAATCTGATGGCTGGGTTAATGAAGCCAACGCAAGGCAAGATTTGGATCGCGGGACAGGATATTGTGCGTTTCAGTGAGAATCGTCTGGCGGAGTTTCGGCGTAGTCACATTGGATTTATATTTCAATCCTACGAGCTGTTGTCCAATCTGACAATCCGCGAAAATGTAGAACTGCCTTTGGTATTTATGGGAATAAGACCATCCAAACGTAAAGAAAAGGCGCTCCGCCTACTAGAACAAGTGGGGCTAGGAGATAAGACGAATCTCTTTCCGTCGCAGTTATCAGGTGGTCAGCAGCAACGGGTCAGTATCGCCCGCTCGCTCATCACGGAGCCTTCGGTCATCTTCGCAGATGAACCAACGGGTAATCTGGATACAGAGACCGAGGAAGAGATTCTTTCCATTTTGCAGCAACTGAACAGAGAGATGAAAACAACCTTTGTCATTGTGACACACGAAGCCGAGGTGGCCGAACAGATGCAGGTTGTACTGACGCTACAGCAGGGGAGATTGGTCGAACAGCAACAGGTTGCCCAGTTGCAGCATGTATGAGAGTTCATGTAAAAGGAGAGGAACAGTGAGAATACGGGACGTAGTGCGCATGGCCTGGGGACAGATCATTCGGCGCAAAGTGGTCACATTACTCTGTATGATCGGTCTGTCAATCGGTTCGGCAGCGATGATTATTGCACTGAGTGTGGGGCAGTCGGTACAGACATACAGCGAGAAAACGTTGAATGATAACTACAAGATGGACGAAATTACGATCAGCCCGAACGAGGGGATCAAAACGGGGAATGGCAGCGGAGGCACGAAAAGCAAGTTTGAACGGGGCGCGCTGACGATGGAGAAAATTCGGATTATACAGCGGCTTCCACATGTCGTTGCTGTAGCTCCGATGTTAAGGCTGGATGCACTGGACATGGTGCTTCCCGATGGACGCAGCTCCTATGTGGAAGTGATTGGTACAGAAATGGGAACACTGAACGGTTTCGGATACAACTATTCACAAGGCAGCGGTGCTGGCAACGGCCGAATTGCTGTTGTGAATTACGGTGCTACCTATGGATTTATCGATCAGAAAGTGACGCAAAAGTTGTTTGAACAGCTAAATTCTGATCCGTATAACAATGACCTGTTGCAACAGTACAACGAGATGATGATGAAACAGGATCAACTGATGCAGCAGCGTATTCAATTTCGGTATGAAGATTTTACGAATGGCAGAAAGACCAAGATGAGTGGAACTATTCGTGTATCGGGTGAACTGGCCAAACCATCCAATATGGATGATATGAGTGCACAGGGTGACAAAAAAGTATATGTTCCGCTGGATACGGCGCGTGCCTTGCAGGATGAGCTTGGATTGCAGCAAGCAGACAGTCCGGCGCTTAAACGTCTTAACTCCGCTTTGGTGAAGGTGGATAACAAGCGGCATGTAGCTCAGGTCGAAGAGCAGATCAAAAGGCTGACATTAAACACGCAAAGTAATCTTTTTCAGGAAGAGGCCATGGCTGGGCAGCTTGCGATGTATCAGAAAGCAGCCATTGGCATTGGCGGTTTTATTATGGTGCTAGCGTCACTGTCTATTATTGTTGCGATGATCATGTCCACACATCAGCGGCGCAAGCAGATCGGGGTTATGAAGGTGCTTGGCGCCAACCTGTGGCAGATTCGTCAGATGTTTATCGCGGAGGCGGCCATGCTGGGATTCATTGGTGGTGTGGCGGGTGTAGGTATTGCGTTTGCCGCGCTTGGAGGGGTGAACCAGCTACTCGCGAATCAGATGGCAGATCAGGCAGGCGGGCCGATGACGGTCATTATTCAACAATCGGCCCTGCCGATGGGCATTATTTTTGCCGTGCTTGTCGGTGTGGTATCGGGTATCTATCCAGCAATCAGTGCGTCCCGTACGAATGCACTGAGCGTCATTAAATCGATGTGATCGCGAGAGACGAGTGAGCGGAACTTCGGAACTATTTTCAGACTCAAACTTATCAGTGAAAGGGAATATAACGCATGAAGAAATGGATCAGCATAATCGTTACCGTTGTACTTATGGCAGGTGCAGGGTATTGGGTATACGAGAAATACAAACCCCAGCCCGAAGCACCGGTTGAAGCTCCACCGCCCATCACCTTTGATGTGACACAGGAGACGATGACACAAACGATTCAAGTAAAAGGGAAATCGGTATATACCGAGCAGACGGACGTATTTGCCCCGTATACTTCCAACATTAAACAGTGGCATGTCAAGAACGGGGAACAAGTGAAAAAGGGAAGTATTCTGTTCACGCTGGATACGTCGGCGCTACAGACAGAGGTCAATCAGATGCAGAGTGATCTGGACAAAGCCCGGTTAGACGTGGAGATGAATCAGATCAGCATCAATTCGGCCGGCATGACCGAAACACTTGGTGTGACGGAGGAGGAGCGCAAAAAGGCTTTTGCAGATCGGGAGAGCAAACGTCTTGCAAACGAACTGAGTCAGAAAGCACTGGTTCTTAAAGAGCAGGAAATACGCAAGAAACAGGACGTGATGAGCAAAGCAGTGGTATATGCCGGGACCACGGGTGTTTTTCAGTTGAACGACCAGGATAGCAAAACACGGGCAGTTACGGAAGGACAGCTCATCGGCTCCATCACCAATACCGGCAAGATGAAATTCATGACTATTGTGGGTGAGGAAGAGATGTTCAAACTGAAGGCAGGCATGCCGGTACAGGTGCGAATGAGTGCGCAGAAGGATCTGAAATTTACCGGAACCGTCAGCAAGGTATCCAAATTTGCCCGGAAAAGTTCGGATACCGATCTGAAGCAGGCCTCCCAGTTTGACGTGGTCATCGATCTGAAGCCGGACGCTCGCATGTATGGCGGTGTCAGTCTGGAAGGAGACATTGAAACCATGCGCAAGGACAAAGTGACGGTCGTATCCAGCCTTGCCATTATGCGTGATCAGCCCGAACCTTACGTGTTACTGGATAAAGGAAACGGACAGACGGAGCAGCATGCGATTAAAACGGGCATGGAGTCTGGGGATAAAACCGAGGTTGTTAGTGGCTTGAAGCCAGGGGATGTTGTTGTTATTCAATAGAGTCGCTTTTACATAAGGTTCATTGCGGTTTATACCGTAATGGGCCTTTTCTCTGTTGTGGCGGGAGGGGACAAAAATCCTTCTTTTTATGTGGAAAAAAATATAATTTAATTTATATAATTCAATTTACAGTAATATTTACATGTCGTATAATCACACTATAAGGAGGTGAACAGGTAGTCATCGCAGGCTGAAGCTTTTTTTAATTTTAGTTGGTAAGCGCTTACGGCAAGGTTCGTTATGGACTCAACATTTTCTGCACTCTTCAATTCCATGTACAAGAATCAGTTATTCCACCACGTATACTCTCATGATTTGACCCCCACACACGCTCACACAGCAATTCTACCAACACACCCGACGTATATTTGCTCTTTACTCAACCTATTTTTCTATGGAGGTGAACGAAACACCACACATTTTTTCCATGCACTTTGTGCCATGCATCCTGCTTCTACACAGAGGAACAGACATGAGTCGAGTCCAATCTTATCTAAGGGAAAGGTGGAACTATGAAGAAAACATTGAAAACTGAATCAAGAGGACGGAAGCTGCTGCGTAAAGGTGTAAAACAAATGATGGCAGCTGCGCTGCTTGCAGCAGGGATTTTCCCCGGCATGTCTCCAGGTGTGACGCAGGCAGCGGAGGCCCATGTGAACAATCCGTTTGTTGGCGCCACAGCTTATCTCAATGAGGACTACTCTGCACTGGTGGATACCTCTATTGCCATTACCAGTGATGCTTCGCTGAAAGCGAAGATGGAAACGGTGAAATCCTATCCTACAGCGGTGTGGATTGACCGTATTGCAGCCATCTACGGCGGGGCCGAGAACGCTGGCCGCAAGAGCGTAGAAGAGCATCTCGATGCGGTGCTCGCTCAGAAGAAGCCAGGCGTACCTATTACCGCGTCTTTCGTTATCTACAATTTGCCGGGCCGGGACTGCCATGCCCTTGCATCTAACGGGGAGCTTCCTTTAACCCAGGCAGCATTGCAGACGTATAAAACGGATTACATTGACGTAATTGCAGATATTTTTGCTGATCCTAAATATCAGGACATTCGCATTATCGCTGTTATTGAGCCAGATAGTTTGCCTAACCTGGTAACCAATCTGAGCACACCAGCTTGTGGTCAAGCGGCTGCAAGCGGAATTTATGAAGCTGGTATTAAATATACGCTGGACAAGCTGCACGCTATTCCAAACGTATATAACTACCTGGATATCGGTCACTCCGGCTGGCTCGGATGGGATAACAACCGTTCTGGAGCGGTCGCGCTCTATACGGATGTGGTAGGGGACACGCTCGGCGGACTGAGCAGTGCAGATGGATTCATTACGAATACTGCCAATACAACACCGCTGGCTGAACCAAACCTGACCAACCCGGATCTGAATATCGGTGGACAACCGATTCGTTCAGCGAAGTTCTACGAATGGAATCCGTACTTTGACGAAACCGATTTCACAGCGAAGTTATATGCCGATTTCGTACAAGCCGGATGGCCAGCGAGCACAGGTTTCCTCATTGATACCAGCCGTAACGGATGGGGCGGGGTGAATCGTCCAGCCACTGCTACAGGCAGCAACATCAATGATTATGTGAATTCCGGCCGTGTGGATCGCCGGGAGCACCGGGGTAACTGGTGTAATGCAAGCGGAGCAGGGATCGGAGAAGCGCCAAAGGCAGCTCCAGGACCTGCGCATCTGGATGCCTATGTATGGGTAAAACCTCCAGGTGAATCCGATGGCTCCAGTTCTGAAATTCCGAATAATGAGGGTAAAGGATTTGACCGGATGTGTGATCCAACGTATACAACAAAAGATGGGGTGCTGACTGGTGCACTCGCTAACGCACCGGTATCAGGTCACTGGTTCCATGATCAGTTTGTACAGCTCGTACAGAACTCCTTCCCTGTACTTTCTGAGAATAGCGGGGGCAATCCTCCAGGTGGAAATACAGCACCGGCAGCCCCAGCTACAGTAACAGCTGCTGCTGGCAATGCTCAAGTGACGTTGACATGGGCGGCTTCGACAGGTGCGACCAGTTATACGGTAAAACGTGCGCTGACGGCATCCGGTCCATTTGTAACGGTTGCTGCCAATGTCAGCGGAACAACCTACACGAACACGGGCTTGACGAATGGTACAACGTACTATTATGTCGTGACAGCAAGTAATGCTGCAGGCGAGAGTGTGAACTCTGCATCTGCGATGGCAACACCGGCAGCAGTTGCAACGGCTCCTGCGGCACCAACAGCGTTGACAGCAACAGCTGGCAATGCACAGGTGAGTCTGGCTTGGACAGCATCGGCAGGTGCAACCAGCTATAATGTGAAACGCGCGCTGACGGCAGCGGGTCCATTCACGACGGTTGCATCCAATGTCACTGCAACGTCGTATATCAATACTTCGCTGACGAATGGCACAACCTACTATTATGTAGTGAGTGCGGTGAATGCAGCTGGGCAAAGTGCTAATTCTACTGTAGCCTCTGCAACACCAGCGGGTGTGGTTGTACCAACAAGTGATCTGGTGGTGCAATATCGTGCAGGGGATACCAATGCAACGGATAACCAGATCAGACCGTTGTTCAACATCAAAAACCTGGGCAGCACCACAGTGGATCTGAGCGATCTGACACTTCGTTATTATTTCACCAAGGAAGGTTCGGCGGCAATGGATTCTGCCATTGACTGGGCCATGGTTGGCGCAGCTAACATCGACCGTACCTTTGGAGATGGATATGTCGAGCTGAGCTTCAAGTCTGGCGCAGGAAGCATTGCTGCTGGCGGGCAATCCGGAGACATCCAGCTTCGCATGTTCAAAACGGACTGGTCCAACTTTGACGAGAGCGATGACTATTCCTATGATCCAACCAAAACGTCCTATCAAGATTGGGATAAAGTCACGCTCTATCAAGACGGTAGTCTTGTATGGGGAATCGAGCCGTAAGGTTATACAGTTGGTGATTTGGTGCTAAGGCACGTGTGAGTCTACGTACAACTTATCAAAACAGGGTTGTTTCTTGGTCATTCATTGACCGGGGGCAGCTCTGTTTTTGTCTAACGATCTCAGGAGAGCTTATATGGCGAAAAAGAGACATGAATCAATTCTAACGATCCGTAGCGACGCTATTTCGATGAAACTCGGTATTTTTGATGCGATTTACCTCGTTTGGAGGGAAATAAGGTTACTGGTGATCATTAGAATTCAAATGTGGCTTAAAACAACTAAATAAGCTCCGTGGAGATCGTTAGCCTTCTTAGAAGGAGCGAGCTTGTTGAAAAAGCATAATCAGATGAATGAGCCTGGAGCGCTTTCCGATGGTTTGGAAGAAGGGATTATTCTGATGGTTTGGAAGAAGGGATTGTTCTGATGTTTTGGAAGAAGGGGCTATAATCATAAGTGTGGTGCCTGTTCATTTTTTACCGTGGCATACTCTAATCGAGATACACTGAATATTGATCGTTTTGGACGGATATTTGCCTATGGTTAGGTAGTAAGGATGTCTATAATAGTACCCGATGGATGATAACTCTTGCTGCGAACTAAACAAAGAGAGTGGAAGGGGGCTGGAGAAAGGGAGAAGAAGTACGCGAGGTTAACGGGATTCTCTTTATAAAATTAATTTTGTAAGCGCATCCATTTGTTTTCTTATGTATGGTCAGGTAGAAGGATCATTACCCATTCTAACCAGGGAGAGTGAAGGTTGATGAACTTAAGATCAGTAAAAGATGCCGGTCAGGCCGGTTCAGGCTTCCATACTAGCAGTAGCATTAGTCCGGGCAGTCACAGCAAAAACCCTTCCAGCAGTCCCAACAGTTCCAACAGTCCCCACAGTCGAATAAGTCGCAGCAAACGATCAAAACGGCCGCGCATGCCTCTTGGGGCCAAAGTGCTTTCCTCTGCACTCAGTCTGGCTTTGATTCTTAGTGGCTCTGCCGGAATCAGCGGAGCTGAGGCCTCGCAAACCGAGTCCCAAACTCAGGGGAATGGTGCTATGGAAGTGGAGATGCATGCTAAAGACAAAGGTGGCAGCCACAGTAAAGGTATTCAATTGGAGAAGCTGGATCGCGGGTTGGTAGCGGCTTCGACGTCCGAAGGTGTTTTTCTAAGCTGGAGATTACTTGGGGATGAGGCAACAGGGTACAGCGACCAAGGGCTGACCGGGACGGATTTCAATGTGTATCGGGATGGCAAAAGGATTGCAACGGTCACAGACAGTACCAATTATGTGGACAGCACAGGCACGACATCTTCTCGTTACGAAGTTGCCGCCGTGAACAGCAAAGGCAAAGAAAGCAAACGTAGCTCATCCGTCAGTCCTTGGGCGAACGGTTATGTTGATATTCCTTTGCAAAAGCCGGCTGACGGTATCACGCCTGCGGGTGAAGCATACATCTACAGTGCCAATGACATGAGTGTCGGTGATGTGGACGGAGACGGTCAGTACGAGTTTTTCGTAAAATGGGACCCATCTAACGCCAAGGACGTATCGCAAAAAGGATATACGGGCAACACTTACGTCGATTGTTACACGCTGGATGGACAATTGTTATACCGGATCGATCTCGGGGTTAACATTCGTGCGGGAGCACATTATACACAGATGCTTGTCTATGATTTTGACGGAGATGGCAAGGCTGAATTGATGTTCAAGACCGCTCCGGGCACGCAAATCATCAAATACAACAAAAAGGGGAAACCAACCTCGCAGAAGTACATCACATTGCCGAAAGAAGACCGCAAGGCAGGGGTGACACACGATGACGACTATCGCCTCAGTGCAGAGGGGTACTACGACCATGTAGTCGATATGTTCCGGAACTGGCATAAACACGAAGAGGTTGTGAAAGGAAACTGGCCTGCAACGCTGGAAGAAGCGTTTGGGATCGAGAAAAAGTACAGCTATCCGTTATCCCGGCAGGATGCGGAAAGCTTGGCTGACTACTTTATAGATGTATATGCACCGCAGCGGAGCGCTCGCAATGAACTGCGCAAGTTTGAAGGCTTTATTGTGGATGGACCGGAGTATATTACCGTATTTGAAGGCAAGTCGGGAAAAGAATTGCAGACCGTCCGTTATGAACCGGAACGTCATGATGATGGCCTGATGTGGGGCGATTATGCGATGGCGCGCATTGAACCGGCAAACCGGGTAGACCGTTTCCTCGCGGGAGTTGCGTATCTGGACGGCAAAAAACCGTCTGCAATTTTTGCACGCGGATATTATACTCGCTCCACGATGGCAGCTTACAACTGGGATGGCAAAAAGCTGAAAAAGGAATGGTACGTGGATAGCGGCTGGACACCGATGAAAAATCCGTTTAACGACGGGCCACACGGTGTAGATGGCACAGATCCGCAGTACGGTTCAATTACCACGCAGGGCGCACACTATTTCAGTGTGGCTGATGTGGATGGTGACGGCAAACATGAGATTATTTATGGCTCCGCGACAATTGACCACGATGGCAGTGTGCTATACAGTTCCACAGATGTGATGCCGCCTGAGAGTGCTGCACCGGGAACGATTGCACGTTTGGGACACGGGGATGCGCTGCATGTCGCAGATATTGACCCGGATCGCCCGGGACTGGAGATCTTTATGGTGCATGAAGGTGGACCTTGGGCGCCATACGGATATTCCCTGCGTGATGCCAAGACTGGGGAAGTGATCTATGGCGGATATACCGGCAAAGATACCGGACGTGGCATGGTCGGAGATGTGGATCCAACCCGGCGCGGGCTGGAGACATGGGCTGTCGGATTATGGACGGCACAGGGTGAAAAAATAAGTGATCAGGCGCCCGGAACCAATATGAGCATTCGCTGGGCTGCCGACATGACTACCCAAATCGTAGACGGGGCCATCGATGTCACCCCTACGATCAAGGATTGGAAACGCGGCACGGTGCTGACCGCGACGGGAACCTTAACCAATAACCATACGAAAGGTACACCTTCGCTAGTTGCCGATGTATTCGGAGACTGGCGGGAAGAGATGTTGGTGCGTACGGCGGATAGTTCAGCGATTCGTATCTACTTGAGCACCGAGAAGACAGACCGCAAGCTGTATACGCTGATGCACGATGCGATGTACCGTGTAGGTATTGCCGGACAGAACAGCGGGTATAACCAACCTTCCTATCCATCCTTCTACATGGCATCTGACATCGATTGGTCGAAGGTAACGCTGCCGAACTTCTATACCCCGGGAAAAGGCAAGGGAGATAAATAAGCATAGACTTTTAACTTGTGCTCTGGAATTCGCTCCTGTGTAATGATAACGCAGAGACATTCCAGAGCTTTTTTTTGATGCGTATAGTTAGATACATTTTAAAATAATATATTACATATCACGTTACAGAGTATGATAAAGAGTACGTTACATACCAAGTTACATGTTACGTTAATGAGTACGTTGGACTACTTCTCCACGTCTTCGCTCAAGTGAGTTGCGGAAGCGAATGATTCCAGCGTATATTGACCATCCTGAACCAACAACTTGGTAATGGAGCACTCGGGAATCAGACGTTTCTGATCGACCAGGAAGTTCGAATGCCATCTGTTCAGCTCTTGCTCGGAAAAGGTCTGCACCAGGAAATCGGTAATCAGACCGCCATGTGTAGCCAAAACAATATGGCTGCCGGGTGGCGCTTGCGTAGCTAGTTCGTCAAGCAAAGAGGCTAGTCGTGTACCCGCCTGTTTGGCGGAATCACCAACATGTGGAATGAACTCTGGATCTGCTGTACACTGATCCCATAAGGCGACGAATTGTTCAAAAGTCTGCTCGGGATCATCGCCCCAATTCGCGCGTTCGCGCAAGCGTGCATCTTCTGCAACGTCAGACCCGGTAAGGGAAGCAATCGCTTGGGCGGTTTCTTGAGCTCGGCGAAGTGGACTCGCGACGATCCGGTGGATAGGATATGGAGCGTTTGCGAAGTGCCTGGCGGTCAATTGAGCCTGACGGCTACCTTCGGATGTAAGTGGCACGTCGCCAATATCGCTTTTTTTGACACCATGTCTGACCAGATAAAAGGTTGTATTCATGATATGAAATCTCCTTTAACGATGGATTTGGAGCTGAAAGGATGATGATTATATAATAATAGCCTATAGGGAACGGACTGTACTGCCTTATTATTACGAGAACATAAATAATGTATATGTACTTTTGCACCAATGCAATACGTTCAAGTGCTATCTGATCTATCAACGATTACCTAAATAAGACTCGGAGGTCATGAAAATGAAAAAATTGTTTTTGTCCGCTTCTTTTGAAGAGACATCAGGCTTGTTGAACACACTGGGAGAGACGTTAGCAGGGAGAACCGTCACCTTTATTCCGACTGCTGCTGTACCTGAACCATATGATGCTTATGTACATGCGGGCAGACAGGCGCTTGAGAAATACGGACTTATTGTAGAAGAATTAGAAGTATCCACGGCAACTTCTGAGGAGATAGCTAGCAAGTTACAACAAAGTGACCTGATCTACGTGTCGGGTGGCAACACCTTTTTTCTATTACAGGAGCTTCGCAGAAGTGGAGCAGAGAAGTACATACAAGCCCACATTCAAGCAGGGAAAATATATATCGGGGAATCAGCAGGTTCCATCATCCTCGCCCCTGATATTGCCTATGTGAAAGCCATGGATGATTGCGCGGTAGCACCAGACTTGTCTAGCTACGAAGGACTACATTCTGTTGATTTCTATCCCGTACCACATGTGGGATGTCCCCCATTTGTAGAGTCGGCAGCACAAGTTATGGATAAGTATCAGTCCGCATTACCTCTTGTGCCTATAACGAACTCCCAAGTCATTGTTATGGATGGAGAGCAGTACCGGATCGTTGAAATCTAATGCGCTATTAAATGGTGTTTATTTCAAAATAAAGCCAATCGGCCGCACTCTGTATAACGCTTGAAGGGAGGTAATGAGGATGGATCAGACACAATCCTTTTCAGGCAGTCTTTTTCAGGAACGCCTTCGGACAGAAGACTGGGGACCGCGTTTTTTCGCTTATTATTACAAACAGTGGGATGATTATCAGATGGCCTATCACAGCCATGATTCCACGGAAATTATGTACATCATTACGGGCATGTGCCGAGTGGATGTAATGATGGCAGATGGAAGCTCAGAACAGGCGGTGTTGAAAAAAGGGCAGTTCATCCTGCTGGATGCAGGGGTTCCTCATCGACTGTTAGTACAGGACGGTGTTCCTTGCCGGATGCTCAATGTGGAATTTGGCTTTGTCTGTCATGCTTCTGGACAACTTTCCATACGGCAACTTGCGCTGGAAGAGGAAACAGTCCACACTTTTCTAACTCGATCCACTCCTTATCTCGTTTTGCCTGACCCGGAAGAAGTGTATCATACGATGAAAAGCCTGGTGCTTGAACTGGATCAGCGTGGTTTGCTGGAGCAAAGGCAAGTACAGACACAGCTACAGGCACAGGAGCAGGAACAGAAACAGAAACAGAAACAGGAACTGGAACAATCACAAGATCAGACGAAATCTGGGCTTCCTCCTGTACACATGCGGGTGATTCCTGCCGAAGAGCGAATGCTTCATCGTGAAGCCCGAAACCTGAGCTCTCCGGAGCAGGGGATGCTGGTACGAACTCTTTTTATCCAATTGCTCGTCCGAATTGCAAGACTGCGAGGCGAGATGGAACGAAGTGCACTAGATCAGACAGAGCTGTATGTGAAACGTACGATTGAATTCATGCATCATAATATGGATCGCAATATTCAGATGAAGGATATCGCGGCTGCAGTCAATTTACATCCAGGGTATTTACACCGCATTTTCCGTAATTATATGCAGTGGACACCGACTGACTATCTGACGAGGCTACGGATGGAGAAGGCCAAGATGTTGTTACAGCAGACCAACATCCCCATCTCCGAAATTTCAGACTATGTGGGTGTGGGGAGTCGACAGTATTTTCATTTGCTTTTCAAAAAGTATACGGGTAAGACACCTGTTCAATACCGGGGTTCCATGGAGCGAATACAGTGGAGCTACCCGGAGGAATCGGAGTAGACGCTGTAAGCGGCTGACAAGGGTTGGTAGAAACTAAATGTTGAACTGAAAGGGTATTCATGATATTCTTTGTTCAGAGTAACGGATTCGTGTACAAGTTAGCGTTTAACATCATATAAACAGGATTGTGACTGTTCGGCAGGCGATACCTAAATTGTTCGTAGTAGACATGAGTTATGCATGTTGCTGCTTCAATTTAGGTTTTTTTTATAGGAGATTTTGATTGTTCGAAGAATTTTATGGAATATTAACGGGAAGAGTTTGTGATGAGTTGGAGGTGATGCAGATGAAGATTAGGAAAATTTTCAATAACAATGTGATTTTACTTACAGATGATAACGGGGACGAAATGATTGTGATGGGAAAAGGGATCGGTTATAACAAACATAATAGTGATGTAATTGATTTTTCGCAGGTGGAGAAAAAGTTTGTGGTTGAAAAAGCAACGTCTGACAAACTGATGGGTCTGATTGGTGAGATCCCAACCGAACATTTGGAATTATCGAATGAAATTATTGAATACGCCGAACAACAACTTGCCCTCAAATTCAGTGATAACATCTACATCACCCTGACGGATCATATCAGCTTCGCGATAAGAAGGTTTCCGGAAGGCATTATTGTCAAGAATGCTCTGCTGTGGGAGATCAAAAAGTTCTATGCAGCCGAATATAGAGTTGCCCTGAATGCGCTGAACATTATTGAACAGAAAACAGGTGTGAAACTGCCGGAGGATGAGGCCGGTTCCATTGCCCTACATTTCGTTAATGCACAGCAGCGTGGGCAGGATATGAAACAAACGTATCAGATGACAAAGATCGTTAATGATTTGGCGAATATTGTGAAATATCATTTTGGAATTAAACTGGACGAAAGCTCGATTAATTACAGCCGTTTCCTCACACATCTGCGTTATTTTGCGTACCGAATTCTTCATGATGAGTTGATTCCGGAGGATAGAGATTCTTTATACGATCATGTAAAGGACAAGTACCCCGAGTCGTACGCGTGCGCGAGAAAGATTAGAAACTACCTGGAGATTAACTACGAGAAGAAAACAACGAATGAGGAAATGGTTTATTTCATGATCCACATTCACCGGGTCACGAACCGTGAGCATGATCTGGCGGAAGAATGAAGAACTGCTAATACAATTATATATTAAGGGATTGTGACTGTTCGGCAGGCGAAACCTGAACTGAGGCTTGTGTATTGACTAAGGTCAGTAGACGAGCTTCAGTTCAGGTTTTTATTTTGTCATCGTATGTGTCGTCCGAAGTGACGAAGTGAAAATGTGAATTGTAATGATTATACAAAAGTATGGGGGGAGCAACATGGATCATCTCAAATTAGCTCAAAACATTGTAGATCGCGTTGGAGGAAAGGAAAATATTCAGTCGCTGACGCACTGCGCTACACGTTTAAGATTTGTCTTGAACGACAATCGGAAGGCCGATGCAGACACGCTTGAAAACACAGCGGGCATCCTGAAGGTGGTTGAAAGCGGCGGCCAATTTCAGGTTGTTGTAGGCAATGACGTGTCCGAGGTGTACAAACATATCGTCGCGGAAGGGGAGTTCGACGGGGCTGGGTCCGGTGGAAGCTCGGAGAAAGAAAAAAAGAGCATCCGTTCAGCTATCTTTGGCTTGATATCGGGCAGTCTAACGCCATTAATCCCGGTATTTGCCGGAGCAGGTCTGGTCAAGGCGCTGTTAATCGTTCTTGAGAGAGCCGGATGGATTGCTGTGGATAGTGGAACGTATGCCATATTGGCTGCGGCAGGGAACTCTATCTTTTATTTCTTGCCGATCCTACTTGGGATTACGATTGCCAAAGTTCTAAATGTGAATTCTTATGTGGCAGCAGCGATCGGCGCTGCATTAATGGAGCCGAATTTTACGGCTTTGACAGCAGCAGGAACTACCACTCATTTTCTAGGCATTCCTGTATCGCTAATGAACTACGCTTCGTCGGTCTTTCCGATGTTTATCGCCGTTAGCATCTACGCGGTTCTGGAGAAGTTTTTGAAGAAAATCATGCACAAAAATGTACAGTTGTTCGCAGTCCCGTTCTTCTCGCTTGTCATTATGGTACCGCTCACAGCCATGTTGATTGGTCCATTCGGGCAGTATGTAGGTCAGTGGATTGGGGATATCGTTAATTTTCTGATTAACAGCAACTCGGTCATCGCCGGAATTATTCTGGGGGGAACGTGGTCCTTCCTTGTATTGCTTGGATTACACTGGGCAACGGTGCCTATTATTATGGGTAATCTGAGCGCTGGCGGCGATCTCATTGCACCTCTTGCGGCAACATCTGTAGCGGCTTCGATGGGGATTGGTCTCGGGGTATTCCTGAAAACAAAGGATAAAGATCTTAAGGCGTTGAGCGGTTCATCTTTCCTGTCTGCCATCCTGTCCGGGGTTACTGAACCTATTCTGTATGGTATCATTCTGCGTTATCGCAAAACACTCATTTATTTGGTAGCCGCTGGAGCCATTGCCGGTGGTCTGATGGGATATCTCGGCGTGAAGCTGATTGTGTTCAATTTCTTCCTTAATGTGTTCACCCTGCCGGCCCAGAGTCCGATGTTGTATTACATTATTGGCGTGTTGACTGCAATTGTGGGCGGAGCCTTGTGTGTGGTGCTGTTTGGCTACGAGAGCAAGAAAAATGATCAGGTTGCTGAAGGGCCCGAGGTACAAAAAGACGAAAATAACCCAATCGAAAGTAAAAGTGAAAGTAACCAGCACTCAGCATCTGCATCATCTACGGGGAAAATAGAACAAAACGCTACCGGAATTGACACGAACGCAGCGATGGAAAGCGTGATTGCAAGTCCGCTTGAAGGTAAAGTGATCCCGCTTCATGACGTGGAGGATGTCGTATTTTCCTCGGAGTCAATGGGTAAGGGCGTAGCCATTATTCCGTCCAAAGGTCAGCTGGTATCCCCGGTTGACGGCATCGTGTCGGTTACGATGAAAAGTGCACATGCCATCGCAGTCACCTCGGATGAAGGCGTCGAAATTCTCATGCATATCGGCATAGACACGGTGAGATTGAAAGGGAAGTATTTTACTCAGAAAGTTCAGCAAGGTAACCGAATCCGTAAGGGAGAGGTACTGATTGAGTTTGATATGGATCAGATCCGGAACGAAGGTTTTAAGCTGACCACGCCAATTGTGGTGACGAATTCCGATCAATTCCGTGTCATTACGCCGTTACTGACAGAAGGGACGGTTGCTGTAGAAGAGGAACTGTTATCTGTTCGATCATAAATGGAAACAGAGAAGGAGCGGAGCAATATGAAGCTGATTGTTAATGCAGACGATTATGGCATCACCATGAGAGTAAGCGAAGGCATCCTTCATGGAATGAAACAAGGTCTGATTACAGATACTTCGGCGTTGGTGAATTCGGTGCATTTTGAGAAGAGTAGTGTGATGGCCCTTGAGGCGGGAATTACAGCTATGGGAGTTCATTTGAACCTGACGTTCATGGCTCCGGTGCTGGAAGCATCAGCTGTTCAGAGTATCGTGGACGAATCGGGTCGCTTCTATCGAAAACCTGGGCTTATCCCTTCATCCTATAATCCTGGGGAAGTGCGCGCGGAGTTGAAGGCACAAATCGAGAGGTTTCTCGCTTCCGGGCTAACGTTGAATCATCTGGATACCCATCATGGGGTGAGTGTGAAAGATGCACAAATGCTTGACTTGGTTATGGAACTGGCGAGGGAGTATAACGTTCCTATGAGAAGAGATGACATCTTATCTCCAGAGATGAGCGGCAAGCTTGTGGATGCGGGGATTCGGTCTACGGATGTATTGTGTGGTGATCCAGCTATGCCTTCTCTGCAGGAATCTTGGTTGCGTGGTGTGCTGGATCAGTATAAGGATACGGAAAATATCGTTGAGATTGCTGGACATCCGGGTTATGCGGATGAGGAACTGCGGAGTATCTCATCTCTGGTAGATGAGCGTGAGCATGATCTAGCGGTATTGATCAATCCAGCGTTGATGAACTATGTGAAGGAACAAGGGATTGAACTCATTAGCTACAGCCAGTTATAGCAAACAAAAAGATATAAGTTAGGATTTTTGACACCTCATTCCTGAAGAGGTCATGATTTTGATAACGCTCTCCTTCTCTCCATTGCTACAATGAACCCATGAAGCAAGTCATTAACCGAAACCGGAAGGTTCGGATTACGGGAGGACATGTACATGTCGTTCAAAGTGGCGTTTATTGGGGCAGGAAGTATTGGATTCACAAGAGGGTTGTTGCGTGATCTGCTCACCGTACCCGAGTTTAACAACATCGAGATCGCATTCTGCGATATTAATCAGCATAATCTGGACATGGTTACCGAGCTGTGCCAGCGGGATATCCGCGAGAATGGATTAAATATTCAGATTCAACCGACAACTGATCGGAGAGAAGCGTTGAAAGACGCCAAGTATGTTCTCTGTACGATTCGTGTAGGGGGACTGGAAGCTTTTGCAACCGATGTCGATATTCCGCTGAAGTACGGGGTGGATCAATGTGTGGGGGATACGTTGTGTGCAGGCGGTATTATGTATGGACAGCGCGGGATCGCCGAGATGCTTGAAATCTGCAAAGATATTCGCGAACAGAGTGCACCGGATGTGCTGCTCCTGAATTACTCCAATCCAATGGCGATGCTGACATGGGCCTGCAATAAATACGGTGGTGTGCGGACAATCGGGCTGTGTCACGGGGTTCAGCATGGGCATCAACAAATTGCGGAAGTGTATGGACTGCAAAAGAGTGAAGTGGATATTGTCTGTGCCGGCATCAATCATCAGACATGGTATATTCAGGCGTCCCACAAAGGCAAGGATCTTACCGAAGGTTTGCTGGAAGCCTTTGAGGAGCATCCAGAGTACAGCCGTACCGAGAAGGTACGGATCGATATGCTGCGGCGTTTTGGATATTACAGTACCGAATCGAACGGTCATTTGAGTGAGTATGTGCCATGGTATCGCAAACGTCCTGAAGAAATTAACGACTGGATCGACATGGGAAGCTGGATTAATGGGGAAACAGGTGGATATCTACGCGTGTGTACCGAGGGACGTAACTGGTTTGAGACAGATTTTCCAAACTGGATGAAGGATGAACCAATGCAGTATATATCAGAGAAACGCGGCGAAGAGCATGGTTCCTATATCATAGAGAGCCTGGAGACGGGACGTGTGTATCGTGGTCATTTCAACACCGTGAACAACGGAGTGATCTCGAACCTGCCGAATGATGCCATTATTGAAGCACCGGGTTATGTGGATCGTAACGGTATCTCCATGCCGCACATTGGCGAACTGCCACTCGGTCCCGCAGCTGTGTGTAATGTGAGTATTTCCGTGCAGCGCCTTGCGGTGGAGGCGGCAGTCCATGGAGACGATAAGTTGCTGCGGCAGGCTTTTATGATGGACCCGCTGGTGGGTGCGGTCTGCAATCCGAAGGAAATCTGGCAGATGGTCGATGAGATGCTGGTTGCACAGGCGAAGTGGCTACCACAGTACGGTGATGCGATTGCTGCGGCAGAAGCGAGACTTGCTACGGGAGACCTGATTCCAACCAAAGCATACGAAGGCGCTGCGCGTCTGAAGGTCAAGACGGTAGAAGAGATGCAGCAAGACCGGGAAGCCGCCAACAAAAATGCGGGCGAGTCGGATAAAGGCAAGGATCGCGAGAAGGTACAGCAGTAGAAGAGCATAAAAAAGGCGTAAATGAAGACGGAGCAGCATTAAGGCTGCTTCGTCTTTTCGTTGTGGGCATGTAAAATCAATTACAATGTACAACATATTACCTTTACAGACATAGTAATATGTCTTATAGTATACTCAGGATCAAAGGGAAGAACGATGAATTAAGATTAAAGATTAAAGATTAAAGATTAAAGATTGAAGGTTGAAGGTTGAAGAAGTAGAGGAAGAAGTGGAAAGTAAGAAGTGAAAAGTGAAAAGTAAGATGTGAAAAGTAAGAAGGAGAGTCGGTGAAACGCACAAATGGATGTTCAAGTGATTAACAGTGATCTGATTCGGGGCAATATTGATCCCATTATTTTGAGTGTGCTTATCCCGTCAGATAACTATGGATACGGCATTATTAAGGAAATATACCGCAAAAGTGGAGAGCAGTTTGAGCTCAAGGAACCTACGCTGTATTCCAGTCTGAAACGGCTGGAGAAGAGTGGGTTCGTGGAGTCATATTGGGGAGAAGAGACACAGGGGGGAAGGCGGAAATATTACCGGATTTCCAGCCAGGGACGTGAAGTTTATCAACTACAGGTTCAAGCCTGGCATGCAGCCAAAGCATTAATCGATTGCATGATTGCCACCGGTGAAGAAGGAGATGAGTAAGGATGACGCTCGAAACACGGATTAATCGGCATTTGGACGATTTATTTGCAGGTGCACAGGATACAATGGAGCATCGGGAGTTGAAAGAAGAAGTTCGTAGCAACCTCGCCGCACGAATAGATGATTATCTGGCCGAAGGCATGAGTGAGGAGCAGGCTTTCCAAACAGCGATACAGCATATGGATGGTATGGAACAATTCATGAGTGATTACCGGCATGTGAAACGTGTTCCTTACTGGACAGCACTGTGGCAATCGACCCTGATCTACAGCTTGGTTGCCTGGATTATTACGATTCCTACACGAGTGATGTTGGGCGGAGCTGCGCTGAACAATCTGCTTCTGATCATTAGCCTGATTGTGGGCGCCGCTTATGTCGTTTATTTGATGAGCAACAGGGAGCATGGATCTTCCGATACAGAAAAGACCATACGGATTCGTGTGTTAGTGTTGAAGCAGTGGCAACGCAGAGCATGGTGGCTGTGGGCAGCCGTTGTGCTTGTGCTTTGGGGTACGCAGGCAGCATTGCGATTTGGAAGCAATATCTGGTTTAAAAGGCCCATTCAGGTGGATGGACCCTATCAACTCGCTGTCATTTTGATTGCTTTTGCGTTACCGCTGCTAAGTATCCTCGTTCCTTTGGTCGTTCACCGGGCATACCGGATCGTTAGCAAATATGAAGTGAGTGATAGTGTATGAACGCGAAAAATATGTGGATTGTTTCCCTGTTTGTGATCGGCTTGGTGGGTCTTGTCGTAGTGGAAGGTTTCATTAATCCCAAAATAGCAGCAGATCAGGAACGTTATGAAGCTGAGCAGAATAACCCACTGACGCATGATTTTAACGCCTTGGCCAAATATCAGAATGCATATATGGGGAATTTCTCGAATCTTAGCCATCTGAATCAGAACCTGCCGTTACATGAGCAATTGGATGGTTATCAGCTGTTTCCCGAAACATTGACGGCTCAGATTAATTACAGTTTGAACACAAAAGAGATGGATGCGGTGCAGTTGGATCGAATACTCGCGTATAATGCGCTTGCGAATTTTGTAATGATCGATAATCTGGAGCAGGTTGTCTACCAATTGAAGGACACACGGGTTGTATTTGAACGTAAGCTCGCGCAGGAATGGGCTGGAACAGAGCTTAAAGCACTGCAAAAGCCGGAGCGATGGGACTCTATCGTACGCGAGAAGCTGGTGGAACCGGCAGGGGTGCAGGCGTTATTTTCACAAATTGTCGACAATTCTTAGGATTGAATTCGCTGGAAATGGGCAAGGTGCTCGACTCTTCTCTCATGCTATGTTATTATAAGGCTCTGATAACGTGGTAACGAACTAAAGCGTTTGAGCTTGGTCATAGACATGGAGGGGTACGAGAGATGAGAAAGAAAGCAATCCTACTATTATTTATCAGCATATGTATGATCATTATGGCGGGCTGTTCCAGCTCCGCAAATAAAGATGAGAACACCATCATTGTAGGGATCGACGATAAGTTTGCTCCAATGGGATTCCGGGATGAGAAGAATGAAATTGTCGGGTTTGACATTGATTATGCCCGTGCAGCTGGGGAGAAAATGGGTAAAAAGGTGACATTCCAGCCAATCGACTGGTCTTCCAAAGAGTCGGAGCTCAATAGCGGCCGGATCGATATGATCTGGAACGGATATACGATTACAGATGAGCGTAAAGAGAAAGTGCTTTTCACCAAGCCATACTTGGAGAACAGTCAGGTTGCTATTACTTTGGCAGACTCCCCGATTACCAAGCTGGAAGAACTGGATGGCAAAAATGTAGGATTGCAAGCACTGTCCTCAGCAGCGGATGCGCTTGCGGCAAGTCCTCTGAAGGATAAAGTCAAAGCTTCCGAATTCAAAGATAATGTACTTGCTCTGACAGACTTGAAAACCAAGCGTCTCGATGCTGTCATCATTGATGAAGTCGTTGCAAGATATTACATGTCGAAGGAAGAAGGAACCTTCAAACTGCTGGATGAATCACTGGCGCCAGAACAATATGGCATCGGGATCAAAAAAGGCAATGAAGAGCTCCTGAATCAGCTGCAAAAAGCGCTGGACGAGCTGAATGCCGATGGCACAGCGGCAAAAATTTCAACACAGTGGCTGGGTGAAGACAAGGTTTTGAAGTAAGAAGTAAGAAGTTAATAAGTAAGAAGTAAGAATAGGTAATGAAACATGACGAAAAAATGATCTTTGATCATTGTGAAATGAATTTGTGAATTTGAAATTAGCCAGGTGAAATTCATCTGACCAATAATGATGTGAGCTGTTCTTGAATCAGGAGAGTGTACTCACGAAAACAGTAACCCCGTATTCCACGCTGGAGCGATATGCTTCCGAGGAGTGCGGGGTTAACAGATTAGAGGAGACATAATATGAGTTGGGACTATATTTTGACCATTTTAAAACCGATGCTTGAGGGTGCACAGACAACGATTATTATGTTTTTGGTTGCGATCATCCTATCGGTACCGCTTGGATTTGTGATCACACTTGCGATGAAAAGTAGGTTTAAACCTTTGGCATGGATTGCCCATACGTACGTTTATGTGATGCGCGGGACACCATTGCTTTTGCAAATTTTGTTTTTCTGCTTTGGATTGCCGTTGCTGCCGGTCATTGGCGAGTATCTGGTGTTTGAACGAATCGTAGCTGCGGGAATAGCTTTTGTGCTCAACTACGCAGCGTATTTCGCAGAAATCTTCCGGGGCGGATTGTTGTCCATTGATAAAGGTCAGCATGAAGCAGCAAAAGTGCTAGGCCTGACGAAGTGGCAAGCGATGACGAAAGTCATCATTCCACAGATGGTTCGGGTGGTACTACCGGCTACAGCGAATGAGGCAATTACCTTAATTAAAGATACGGCGTTGCTCTATGCCGTGGCTGTACCTGAATTGCTCTACTTTGCGCAAGCCGCGGTGAATCGGGACTTGCAGCTTGTTCCATTTTTCGTAGCGGCGATTATGTATTTGCTGATGACTCTGGTGCTTACCTTACTGTTCAAGGCTCTAGAGAAACGTTTCTCGTATGAGTAAATCAAATCTGTTTAATCAAAGGACTGTCTGCATATGACCTATAGTATAGAAGTAAATCAGTTGAAAAAATCATTTGGTACACTTGATGTGCTGAAACAAGTCTCTTTTAACGTGGCTCCGGGTGAAGTGATTGCGGTGATTGGACCTTCGGGTTCGGGAAAAAGCACAATGCTGCGTAGCCTGATCCATCTGGAGGATATTACGGGCGGAACGATTCGTGTTCAGAATCAGATGCTGGTGGACGATGGACGTTACGCAGGGGCTGCCGAGATTCGGAAGATTACGGATCGTATGGGCATGGTGTTTCAGCATTTCAACTTGTTCCCGCATTTAACAGTACAGGCCAATCTGGAGCTCGCGCCGAAGACGTTGAAAAAAGAGAGCACCAAGGCGATTCGCAGCCGTAGCATGGAATTGCTCGCGAAAGTCGGACTGTCGGACAAGGCCGATGCTTATCCAGCCAACTTATCCGGTGGACAGAAGCAGCGCGTAGCGATTGCCCGCGCCCTGATGATGCAGCCGGATATCCTGCTCTTCGATGAGCCAACCTCAGCCCTCGATCCGGAGCTGACGGGAGAAGTGCTTCGCGTCATCAAGCAACTGGCACAGGAAAATATGACGATGATGATTGTCACGCACGAGATGAGCTTCGCCCGTGATGTGGCGGATCGTGTCTTCTTCATGGACAATGGCGAAATTGCCGAGCAAGGCCCGCCGGAACAAATCTTTGGCGCGCCAAAGCTCGCGCGTACCCAGACGTTCCTGCAGCGAGTCAATTTGGAAGGGTAACGGTGGAGGGCGATTTAAACCAGGTAGACAGGTGCGAATGCCAAGCTCCCATGAAATCCCCTGGGGGATTCGCACCTGAAAACCCCTATATTTGTTGCCTTTTGGTAAAATATCTTGAATATTTTAGGCGATTTATATTAAGATGAGTATAACTCTTAGTTAGATACGCGAAAGCACGTAAGAAAGTGTATAGATTATGTTTCTATTACGTGTTTTTTCGCTGTCGCACTCCGTATGGAGTGCGTGGATTGAAATAGGTATGTCTGCAAACAATGCACCCAGTTCCTGTGGTCGCACTCCGTATGGAGTGCGTGGATTGAAATTCGACGATTCTGGGGCGTTTAGAGGTCGGTTAATAGGTCGCACTCCGTATGGAGTGCGTGGATTGAAATCATGTATGTATTGACGGTGAGCGCTATACCTGCGTCGCACTCCGTATGGAGTGCGTGGATTGAAATTTATACATATAAATCCCTCTGTATCATGGTTGTCAGTCGCACTCCGTATGGAGTGTGTGGATTGATGTCTCAGAGATTTCCCAGCTCGACTTGCACCTAAGACGCTAACGATCACAGAGAAGCTTATTTTGTCATTTCAGCGACCTTTGGAATTCTAACGATCACCACAAGCGCTATTTGGGCTGAAACCCTCAAAATGTAGCGAAAATCACTGTATTTCAAGTAAATAAGGTTTCTGGTGATCGTTAGATTTTTGAAATGACTAAAAAGGGTGAAATAGCGTCGCTGGTGATCGTTAGAATGAATGGAGTCTTAAGTGGCCGATACTGATGCTCAATATAAAACTAATGTTAGATAACATGGGCGGTCATTCTCAAATTTTGTTGGATCTGTGAGAGGGACACGCTGCTAACCCTTTGATAATCGTTAATATATTTTTTTCTAATAATTGGAAATTGTTTTCCTCTTTTATCGTTTATAATGTGATAGTACTTAATAAGAGGGAGGATTTACATTGAATCAGCCAACAAATTACAACAATGCAGATCGTTATTACAACGACACACTGCCACCACAACCTTATGCAGCACCACCAAAGACCAACGGCAAGTCAATCGTGTCATTGGTTATGGGGATTCTGTCCTTGGTCATTCCTTATGTGGGATTCTTGATCGGTATCATAGCAATTATTTTTGCGTCACTGTCTTTCAAAGAGATTCGGATGCTCGGGGAACAAGGTAAAGGCATGGCGATCGCAGGACTAGTGTGCGGCATCATCGGCACGGTCCTTTATGCAATTATTATTGCTTTCTTAATCATTGCTTTGCTTCTTTATGCAAACACATCGTCGTATTCTACATACTAGTAGATCAATGCTTTTTTTGAAAAAGAGTAGACTGAATAGCTGTAGCATACAAAGAGTCTGATATATTAGCTGAAATGATGTTCGTGGCAGAGTACATACCTTCGCTTCATGGAAGAAATTTTCGCTAAGTAAGATTGTAGAGCTAAATATGGTTAGATGATGGACAACTCCAAAAGGCATATCCCTTAACGTCAGACGCGCTATTATTACAGCGAGCCAGACCAGGGATATGCCTTTTGATTGTATAGCAGGACTATGCGTAAAACGTTATAAATAACCAAACAGTCGCTTAAGCCTGAAATTAGCGTATCCGTTACGGCAGCAGCAACACCAACTCCGACGCCGGTGTCAGTAGTGCCGACGGCAACGAAGGCCGACACGATCATTTCGACTGGAATGAAACACCTGGGCGTACCGTATAAGTTCAGCGCGAAGTCCGGTCAAACTGCTAACTTCAATTGTTCTTCGTTCATGCAATTCATTTTCGATACGCAAGGCGTTAATCTTACGAGTGATTCCCGCCAACAAAGCAACGTAGAAACGGAAGTCTCCTTTGCGTACAAGCAACGGGACAATGCTTCATACGAACCCTTGCGGCGGGGGTGTACACGTTAAAGCAATCGCGGGATTCTGGACTAATCATGTTGTAACAGTAAAACGCGTCTATAATTGAATATTAAAATAATAGCGTCGGGGATTCAATCCCGGCGCTTCTTTTTTTTTTTTGTTGATTTAATCTACTAAATTGTGGTTGAAATAAATATTTTTTTGCTTTAATAGGACTAACCGCCCATTTACAATACTTGTAAGATAATGATATTATATGTTTTATAAGGAAAAAAATTACATATTGGAGGATGAGTTATGTTTAACAAAAAAAGTGTTGTGGCTTTGGGGATGTCAATAGTGATTGGTTTATCAGCTATGGTTTCATCTGTGGGGGCATCTACTATTGAGATTCCACCACCGAACCTTTCGGATTCTGCTATAAAAGAGCATAAAAGAGCAATTATGTCGGGAGATGAGGTTACTACTCAGGGATGGAAATATTGGGTTGGGAAAAAAGCAATGAAAGCAGTAGCAGGTGTTTTGCGGGGCGGTGGAAAAGCCCTTGAGGAACTGATGGACTATTTGGGACTGCAAGGTAAAGCATTGAAAGCTTTTACTAAACATACTGATGATATTGCAGATGTTCTCGATAACTTGTCTTCTAAAGCAGCCGTTGCTGAGCAAGTTATTATTGATACGATTTCTGGAGTTTTATACGATTTAGGCGTCCCTCTTTCTACAGCAAGAACAGTTGCGAATGTTTTCACCTTTCTAGCCTTTTGATCTGATTTAAGTTATAATGTAAATCGTTTGCAGAAGAGTTTTACCCAACTTTATACTGCCTAGGAGAGAAAAATGAACAATGATGATCGAATAATTAAACTGGAAGAGAAAGTTAGTAGGCTAGAATACTACATTGATCTATTAAGGGACTACGCTACTGATCCAGAAACATTTGTATTATGGGACTGGGCAATGAGTAAACGGCTCAATAACGAACAAGTAAGGAAAATAATTGGTAAATCGAAAGAATTTAACGAGAGAATTAAGGAATCAGATAATGTGCCGAAATTTGAAGAATATAGAACAGAGATTGAAAAAATACTACTTCTACAACCTGATTTAGATATAGAAGTAGATGACAAACTTATTCTACAATTACTTAAAAGAATATCTAGTATGGGAATGTTGCCGATACTAACAAAATATTATTTGTCAGAAGGCGATAGCGAACCTGTATCAGATATTGGAGATCAAAAGTAATTTAGAAGAAAGTCGGGGCTTCGTTCCCGACTTTTTTACATTTCTGTCCCACAAACCGATACAGTGTCCCCACATTAAGCTCTGCGATAAATAAGGGGTAACGTTAATGGAAATTGCGCCAGTAAAGAAATTTGAAGAACAACGTTTCGGCCTTGGCGAAGATCGATCAAGGCGGCGGTTATAAAAAACGCTGCGGGCGTTCAATATGCGAATAAGGTCGCAGTCACCCGTTGGTGAAGCTGACACGCCTATTCGAACACATGAAGCGTCAAACCTTCTTCAAGCTATTCGCCGGTGGTCGCCAGTATGAACGATGCAATCGAATTATTCGACGCGCTGCGCAAAGCGGCGGCGCTATACGCATACCATTTATTGCAGCTATCTGCCTTGTCGCCATATTGTCGGGTTGTGACGTTAGCTAAATCGAAGCAAAGCTTGCTTGGGTTGATGCGGTGGAAGCGAAAGGTATGTTCGGCGCGAAGGAACAAAAACCATTAGGCGCGGCAACGAATCCCGGCAACACGTTCTTACGAATGAGTGCTTCAACATCGGACTGGGGTTCATCGTCTCTTGAGCGCAGTAAATGTCTACAACATCCGTAGGGCCAGTGGTGAAATGCAAATCTGACCGTCAATGGCGAGTAACTGATCCCGCGGTAGCGCTTAAGGTCCGTATGCGATTGTGTAAATTTGTGAAATAAGAACTCCACAACAGAGGGCAGAATCTTATTCCTCTGTTGCACAAAAGCAGAAGCGGTTGCTATATTATCATGATAACCTTGCGATTCCAAGAATTCCTTGAATAGGCTGTTACCGCCCATAGAGATCAGGAGCTGCATCACCGTTTCAAAGGGCAACTTTTCTTTCGAGTAAAATCCTTTTCAGGGTTTTTACGCAAAAAAAGAGCAGGTTATCTTTTAGATAGCCTACTCTTTTACATGGATATTTGGTTCTGAACCTTAACTTAATGACATTGATCCCTTAACGTCAGACGCGCTTTTATTACAGCGAGCCAGACCAGGGATATGCCTTTTGATTGTATAGCAGGACTATACGTAAAACGTTTATAGATAACCTAACAGTCGCTTAAGCCTGAAACACAGCTTCACTGCTGAGACTTTCGTTTCGGGCCGTGCGATGTTTCAGGAAATAGGTTAACGTACCGACCAGACCGAGAACTGCGAAGACGCACAGAATGCCGATCTGATCCCAGGCAACGCCGAATTGTCCGCTGGAGATGACCGCTTTGTATCCCGTTACGGAGTACGTCATTGGTAACCATGGATTGAACACTTTCAGCCAGTTCGGAATGAGTTCCAGTGGGAACGTTCCCGCGCTGGTGGTGAGTTGGAAGATGAGCAGCAGGATGGCAATGAATCGTCCCGGATTTTCCAGCCAAGTTACCAATGCCTGAATGATGTACATGAAGCTCAGACTCGTCACAAAGCTGAACAAAAGGAATAACGGCACACTCTGTACCTTCAGGCCAAGTCCGTATAACACCAGCCCGGAAGCGAGTAACGCTTGAACACCACTCATAATAGTGAAGGCAAGGGTTTTGCTGACAAATCGATTCCAGCCACTTGCGTCACTTACACTACTACCACGTGTTGGCACAACCAGCGTTGCAATCAACGCACCGACAAATAATCCGAGTGATAGAAAATAGGGCGAAAAACCTGTGCCGTAGTTGGGCACTTCGTTTAATTTGTGTTCATCGACATGAACAGGTTCGGCATACATCGTAACCAGTTCATCCGTCTTTTTGACACTGCTCGTTTGTTGCGCAGCGTCGTTTAGTTTGTTGGCGAGTTCACCGGATCCGTCGGTTAACTTGATCGTGCCTTCTTGTAGCTTACCTGCACCATCAGCCAGTTTATGAGAACCGTCCGTAAGGGTGGAAACTCCGCCCTCCAGCTGGCTTACGCCAGACAACAGCTTACTTGCGCCAGTATTCAGTTGCTCTGATCCTGTTGCCAGTTTGGCACCGCCAGCGGCGGCTTCGTTTAATTTGGCATTGAATTGGTTGAGTCCGGCACTCAGCTTTTCTTGTCCGCCGGATAACCGTGCAGCGCCTTGTACCAGCTGTTCTTCACCTTGAACCAACTGGCTGCTGCCTTGATGCAATTGTTGCTGTGCAGCTTGAAGTTGCTGACTTCCGGCAACGAGTTGCTGTCCGCCTTGATATACCTGCTCACTGCCAGCGGCAACGGCCTGACTAGCCGCGAGTAGCTGTTGAACAGCGGGGCTGGCTGCCAGTTCGGGACTGGACTTTGCTAATTGAGCCAGACCTTGGGCAACCGCTTTGGCGCCTTCGCTGACTTTGCTGCTACCTTCCACGGAAGTTTGCAGTCCGGCGGTCAGCTTGGCACTGCCTTGTTCGGTAGCTGCGAGCCCGGCGTCCAGTTTGGACGCGCCTTCTTGCGCAGCTTGGATACCGGCATGCAGCTGTTTACTGCCAGCTGCAGCCTGCGTTGCGCCGTCACCCAGCTTGGTGCCGGCGGCAGATAGTTGTGCGAGACCATTCGATAATGTGCTCGCGCCAGTGTGAAGATCACCAGTGCCTTTGGCGAGGGTGGCTGTGCCTTCTTTTAACGAAACGGCGCCGGTTTGCAGCTTGCCTGCACCGTCAGCCAGTTTCGCCAGGTTTTCTTTTAACGTAGCCGCCCCTTCGTCCAGTTTGCTTGCTCCATCATGGATTTTACCTGCGCCATCTCCGGCATCCGCCAATCCGTCCGAGATTTTCTCGACCTTATCCAGCAGGGTTTCGGTATATGATTCTGTGACTTTGGCAGAGACTTTGGAGCGAATCTGCTTCACCGCCGTACCGCCGATCTGACCCGCAAGGAAGTTGTACCCTTCGTTGGGTTCGTAGATCAGCTCTGCCGGAGCCGGATGCTCATCCATCAGGGTAGTTGCTTTGGCGGAAAAGTTCTCCGGAATGACAATGGTCATGTAATATTTGTTGTCCTTCATGCCTTGTTCTGCCTGATCGCGGGTGACGAACTGCCAGTTGAAATCATCGCTTTTTTTCAGCTCATCGACCAGATTCTGACCGACTTCAAGCGATTTGTCATTGTAAACTGCACCCCGATCCGTGTTCACCACGGCTACAGGTAATTCATTCATTTTGCCATATGGGTCCCAGAAGGCGTTCAGGAACAGTCCGCTATATAACACGGGAATGAACAGCACAACGAGAATTGGAATAAATACTTTTGGTTTCTTGAAGGCAGATTTCAGATCCTGCCCAAATACACGCAATGATTTCATGATGTTCTCTCCCTATCTTACGCTTATCCCTTGTATCTCTATTTAGTATGGTATGTGTGCGTCTGCGAGCGTTCCTCTAGGTGGGGGATAATCCATTTTTGAGAAAGAGGCCCATAAACGCTTTGATCTGATCCTTGTGCAAGGTAGGATGCGCTTTATTCCAATCGGATGTTAGGCTGACGTATAACTTCAGTAGCACAAACGAAATCAGCTTAGGATCGTCGGTACGAATCTGCTGTAATTCCATAGCACGACTCACTTGACGCTCGAGGTATTCGAGAATGGCTTTCTCTACTTTTTGCAGACCCTCTCTGGCTTGGGGGGTTCCGAAATCGTTGACCTCTTGGAAAAGCTTGATCAGCAGCTCATGCTCCTCCCGGTACTCCAGCAATGAGTCCATACTCTGATGCACGTTATCCAGAAAAGAGTTTTCCTCCTTCACGGTCTGCTCCGTAATCCGTTTCATATCAGCAATAATCGAGCGCAGGATCTCATCAAACAATTCTTCTTTGTTCTCGAAAAAGGTATAGATCGTTCCTTTGCCCACATTGGCCAGTCTCGCCACTTGCTCCATCGTTGTGGCCTTATAGCCAAACAGGGCAAAGGATTTCTCGGCAGAGTCCATCACCTGTTGCCTTCGATCTATCGTTTTCACGGCTATGCACCTCCTTGGCATCTGAAATGTGAAATAGGTGAAGCGGGTAAAACAAGAAAAGCAAGAAAAACAAGAAAAGCAATGTGAAGCACTAGAAACGATTGTAAATAATGAAAAGCTTGAAGCAACGGTGACAGGCTTCGAAAATAGATAACCTTATCTGATGGTTGACCGTTTTACCGTTTTGGTCAGTTGGTCGTTAATTAATGTAGCACTTGTGTATGAGGTTGGATGTGATCTATGTCATAGTTTGAAAAGTGAATGTTGTGATGTTGTGGCTGGGAGAAGCTGGAGGAGTAGGGAAAGGGGGGCTTTAAAAGGATACTAGAAGAGAGGAGGCTATTGAAATGTTGGAAGATTAAGTAGAGGGCAGAAGGTGATTTATGCGGGTGCGAATGTGAAGCTCACATGAAAACCCCGGGGGATTCGCACCTCGAAAGTAGTGAAAAAAGGATGTTTCGATGCCTTTTGGCAACAATGAGCTGGAAAAAGATTGAATTCGTTGGCGTGAACACATAGAATAGTAGTGAAAAAACGTAGTTTTGTGACGTGTAGGAACGTACTATATTTGTTTTTTGCTGTTGCACTCTGTATGGAGTGTGCGGATTGGAATGTGGACTTATGTGATTAACTTTGCGCTGCTTATCGCTGCAATGCAGTCAGCAGAAAGCTCAACTCAATTTCCTCTAGTCTAATTAAACTGGGTAGTCACGCTGCAAATAGATTCGGAGTTTCGAAGATTAGAAGTTTTGAAGATGTTAACCATATATCAACCGATGAGGAGTGTCAGGACATGTCCATACATCACATAGGTCAAAAGGTTACTTTTGCCGATATCAAAACGAGGTTGCCTCACGAAAGCTGGATGTTTACACAGAATGAAGCACATGACGGTGAATTTGATGCCGAGGAAGTATGGCTTCAGTCAGGTGATCTCCATATCAATGAGCTGTTGCTGGATGAGGGGCCTTTTTTAATTATGGTGGAGGGAAATCTGATCGTTGATCGTTATATTGGAAACACAGAATCCGACGCGGCCTCTTCAAACTTGGTTGTGCTTGGTGATCTTACAACGCCTTATATGCTCGTGGGGGGGCAGGAAATATATATTACAGGTAATCTTTATGTGGAGGATATGTTCTGGGGAGATTACAACCATGGAGAATTGACGGTGAGAGGCAACGTAGAAGGTGGGCTACTAGTAAGTACAGAGCAATATGGAATTCAGATTCAAGGACAGCGGAAAGTGAAGCGTCAGCTTGAAGAGTGGGAGGATCTCGGACCATGGCAAGGCTTTGACATGCTGGAATTATTTGTTCCTGAGTGTGTAATTGACGAAGATACAGAAGAGCCGTTTCCATGGCGAGAAGAGATGATAAAGAGGTTACAGCAGGGACAGCCTATCATTAAACGAGAGTATATTCAGGCCGCTGGGATAGAGCCGAATGTACCGGATTGGTTCGAAGATCATCGAGTTAGCGCTGAAAACATTCAGCGTCTTACGCATCCTTCATTATTGCCTGTAAGAGAGGAGGGTGAGTTGCTGAACAGCTATGAGTTTTGGGTGGATGGACAGTTTTGCCGAGGTTCTGTCTACGGGGATGAGTATACGGAGGGCTACTTCCGGAGTCTGTATTTTCAAGACGACCAAGGCTGTGCATTGTTGCTCAAAATAGAGCCAGCAGACCAAGCTTCAGGCTCTCTTAATGAACTTGCTGAGCAAGCGGGCACTCCTGTCTGGATGATCTCAGGCGCATATCGTTATGTGAACAGTGAGAACTCCGAATGGAGCGTATTTACGGAAGACTCACCTGCGGATATTCAACAGTTGAGCAACCGTGGATGGGATACCTTGCTGCAGTCCGTATCGAATTACCAGTATGTCCGCACCTTGATTTCGCCGCAACGTATTCGTGATTTATTAGCGTTGCCTATCGCGGAGCCGTATGACGATTATTATGATGATGACCGGCATGGGTTATGGATTGGAGACTTTTACTTTGCATTTCGACAAGCAGGTCAAATGTATAATGATGTTCCCCAGCCAGCTATGCTGCGTATTGGTAGAGAGTATACGGATACACAAGGGGAGACGAAGGTCGAGAAATACTTCTATACGCTACACCAACATGCGGACGGCTCGGAGATTGTGTTAATTGAATACTCGGCTCAGGAGGAAGAGGATGTGGAAGAGCCGTTGTTGCTTGAACTTCATTATGTAGGTGGTCCCCAATTACTACATGCCGTTCAATTGCTGGAACGTGGACGCAAAGAGCTGATGCAAGCGAATCAGGATTTGCTGGATGGGGAACTGCCCTATGCTGTTGAATCCTTTGCGAAGCGATATTGGAAATCCAAAGGATACCTGAAATAAACGGTATAATTGAATGTAAGTGAGACAATTTTCTTCGGCAACACACCATTTCCAGGCATTTGCCGGTCACACTCTGTATGGAGTCCGTCGATTGAGATATGTGAGCTTAAGTAAGTTGTTAAAAAATAAAAAAAAGTGCTCGTCTGAGCACCTACATACTGGTTTAATTTAAAATGTACAGCCAATTTGTGGTGGGTATAGGCAGTCCTCCGGTAAGGAGGTGGTGTCTATGAATTTCTCCTTTTCAGATGTGATCATGTTCGCAACGTTAATTATTGCGCTCCTGACATACATTGATCGAGAAGAGAAATAACCCGCCATAGGTTGGAGCCTAGCGGGTTATTTCTTCACTTTACGAAACACACTTGTAGGATTATCCATCGCAAATGCTGTACAGGAGTAGCCATTGGCCTGGCTACTCTTATTTTTCCTTACTTTCACTTTATTAAACATTCATGCGACATACAACCCATGTATACATATTTTAATCCTAACTTTAACAACGAAGCGCAATAGTCCAATATGGATAGATATGAAAACGGGGGGCCTCACTACTCTGTGAATGTAACTTTTTTCCATATTCTTCACCAACAGACTCAGAAAGGTGCTGAAGAACAAACGATGAATAACGAGCAAACCAAGTCACTTATCGATATGATCTCTTTGGAAGAGTACGTGCAAAGGGGGAAGTTGCCGCAGTGTTTACCAGCAGATGCTCAGATCACTCTGGAGCAGGCCAAAGCACAGGCGGATGAAGTGTGGAGTGTGGATAAGGAGAAACTGGAAGTGGTCAGCTTGAATTATGATGGGTACACGGTGAATATGACATTCCAGAAGGACGGGACATACTTGTTTGATAGTGTGGATATTTGGGCGGATGCGGGAACAGAGATAGAGAAAGAAAGTGAGACCGAGACTGAGACCGAGAATGGGAATGGGGGAGGTACAGGAACAGGAACAGGTATAAGTAAAGGCGCAGGCGCAAAGCTGTCTAAGATAGATACACTGAAAACAATAGAACGTATTCAACGCTTTGCGGCAAATGTGGGAATGCAGCTGGAATGGTTCGAAATAGGAGATGAGCAAGTATGCTTACTGCCTAGTGCGGTGACGTTGCATTATTTGAAGCAGCAAAATAATTGGAAGCTGGTTAAGATTGCTGGAGCTTATCGTAGTGTGGAGGACATTAGGAGCAGTTTGCGCCGTATAGCTGATGCGATGAATTAGTCTCAGACGAGCTCTAACGATCACAGGAGAGCTTATTTGGTCATTTTATGACCTTTTCTAATTCTAACGATCACCACAGACGTTATTTAGGAGAAATACAGCTGAACACAATGGAAAAAGGGGGATATGAAGCAAATAAGGTTTCTGGTGATCGTTAGAATTCTGTAGAGCAGAAAAACAGGCAAATAGCGTCTCCTGAGATCGTTAGAATGTAATGTCAATCAGAGCGAACTAAAAAACCAAGGCCTGAGTGTATAAACACTCAAGTCTTGGTTGATGTTACGGCTGTGGCGCAGATCGTTGATGAAAAGTACATCGTGTCGTACCTGCAGTGCTGCTACTGCTGGTTCATATGCAATTCACGCCATGCTCACTTCCACGCAAATTCCACGCATTCTGTGTCTTCACAGCTACTGGATGTCTCACCCATAGCCTTCTATACTTATCGAGTACTTCCGTACTTCCGTACTTCCGTACTTCCGTACTTCCGTACTTCCGTACTTCCGTACTTCCGTACTTCCGTACTTCCGTACTTCCGTACTTCTCACTTCCACGCCTTGCCGCAGTATCATATACTTCTCGGCCTATGCTTCTTTTACCTTAAAGAACGAGATGAGTTCTTGCAGTTGCTCGGATACTTCGGCTAACTCGTCGGATGCGCTGACGATGGAAGCCATGGATGTTTCCTGTTCGGCGATCGAGTGCTCGATGTGTTGGGTGCTGCTTGCTGCTTTGCTGACACTTGCGGACAGCTCGTCTGCGGTTGCGGACATTTCTTGTGTGCTCGCCGAGATTTCCTCGGTGGAACTGGAGATATCCTGGATTTGGTTCGCTACTTTGTTGGTAGCGATCATAATGTCTTCAAAGAAAGTTCCGGTTTCGCGCGTAACATTAAGGCCTTTTTGCACTTCTTCCGAACCGCGTTCCATCGCGTCTGCAGACTGTCCAATATCCCGCTGAATCTCATCGATTAGCGCGCGAATCTGGGTTGCGGATTCTTGAGACTGCTCTGCCAGCTTACGTACTTCTCCAGCCACGACTGCGAAGCCGCGTCCTTCTTCTCCAACACGTGCCGCTTCAATCGAAGCGTTCAGGGCGAGCAGGTTGGTCTGACCAGCAATATCCGTAATGATACCCACAATGCTGCTAATTTCATTGGAGCGGTTCTCCAAGGATTGAATCGAAGCATAGGTGTTCTGTACCGCGCTTGAGATCAGCCCCATCTGATCGATAACCTGCTGCATAATTTCGTGTCCATTGTTCGAACGTTGCTCCATGCTGAGTGCTTCATCGGCTACTTCAGCCGAGCTTCCGGCAATGTTCTGTACGACAGTGGACATCTCGGTCATGGCGCGAGCACTTTCCACGGTTGCTTTGTCCTGAGATACGAGACCCGTAGAGATTTCCCGAATGTTAGTGCTGATGGATTGAATGTTATCGTTGTTTTTAGCCGAGATATCCAGCAGTTCTTTCGACGAATTCGAGAGATGACGAGACGTATTCTTTACCTTGAAAAGCGTAGTGTTGAAGCGATCAATCATCGCATTAAACTTCTCGTTAATGACCCCGAGATCATCGCGTCCTGTCTGAATCGTAACATTCAGGTTGCCTGTGCTTACTTCCTCAATACCTTTCATGAGGTCACGGATCGGGCGCATGGTTTTTTTCAACAGAATAAATTGCAATACCATGAATAGAACCAGGAAGCCGATCAGGTACATCAGGCCGTACATCAGTAATTTATTAAGTCCTTTGGGAACGGCACTTGCATCAACATCAAAGTACAGCGCTGCGTAAATGGAGCCATCTGCCTTTTTAACGGGATACATCAGTGTTGTCCACGTACCGAAATCATCGGTATAGAAATCACTAAACGCTGGTTTGCCGGTCGCATTCATATCATCAAGGCCGTGCTCAATCTGAGGAGATAACGGATAGTTTGTCCCAGGCAGATACTTATCTTTCTCAAACGCTTCAACCAGACTGGTTGGAATCGCATAAATCGGAGCGCTTTTCTCCTGATCTAGCTGTGAACCGAAAATGTAAGCTTGCGCGATATTCGGATTAAAGGTATGAATGGAATCCAGATAATCCCGTAGTTTACTCTGATATGTATCGGAATAACTCTTCTCGGATGTGGCCTGTTCGACCTGACTTGTGTCTAAATCTTGGGACCATTTCGAGGTTGTAATCTCGGCTTGATCTTGCAGTTGATTGATTAATATACTTTTTTGCAACTGATAAGCTGCAGTGATCAGAATAATTCCAATCAGAGCGATGCTCCCGAATGAAATCACCAGATTCTTGGCGAAAAATGGCATGGTACTCCAGCGAAGCTTTTTAAACAAGGTCGTTCACTCCTCCTATAAAATTAAAAAAGGACTTCACCTGGACGTCGTATACGTTGCATAGGTTGTTGCCATCACAATAAGTGGACTTTCTCAATGGTTTGAAGATTTTTTTAGGTGCTACGGAAAAAACAAATACAAATACTATACAATACTCATTTTAATATTCACGTATATGAAATCCAGGTAAGTTCTACTCTTCACTTATATCGTTATTTCGACATATAAATGTTAGGTTTATCCAATAAAATAGGACTTATGAACCGGAACCTTTGAATCACATCTTAATTTTTGCGTAAAAAATTATATATAAATGGATATTCGTTGAAAAAGCGGAGAACCAGTATCGACGCATACTATTTTGATTTAAGATTCACTAAAGGTTTGTCCTCTATCATGGTTTTACAAGCCTCAGTTGCTTACTATGGCGTGTCTTGAAACCTACTGAAGAGCCTCTTTTACCGCATTTTGGCCCCCAACTGCGTCACTTTCCCTTGGCGTGCTCCGGCACGCCTGCGGAAAACTTCATGGCTTGGAACGGAAATTCAGCAAAAAAGGATTCCTTCAGAGTTTTCAGACACGTCCTAGAAAACCAAAAGGAGGATTCATCTTTGAACCATTTATTACGAAAAGTTGCAATTACGGCACTGTCTGTATCGTTGGTAGGCTCTTCTTATGGACTCATTGTCCCGAATGCGGTGTGGGCCGCAGAGGCATCTACAGCAGCGAAAAGTACAGGTGTCACTAAGGCTTATGAGTCGCTTTTTCAGACAGATAACGTGATTGACGTGAAAATTACGATTGACGAAGTCGATTGGAAAAGCATGCTAGAGAGCCCGTTGGATAAGGATTACAAAAATGTTAGTGTTGAAGTAGATGGTAAGAAACTCGACAATGTTGGTTTCTCCACTAAAGGAAACTCGACACTCTGGTCGGTTGCTTCGATGAAGGACTCAGACCGCTACAGCTTCAGGCTGAAATTCGACAAGTACGATAAAACACAAACACTGCTTGGTCTGGACAAGATGGTACTGAACAACAACTTTAGTGATCCTTCTTACATGCGTGAGGTGCTCCATTATGAAGCGTTGCGCAGCATTGGCATGGATGTGCCTATGACGAATTACGTCAACCTGTATGTCAACGGGGAACTGGTCGGTTTCTACACAGGTGTGGAAGCAGTAGACGACAGTTATCTGGAGCGCAATTACGGTGAGAGCTATAAAGATGGCGTCCTCTATGACACAGATGAAAAAAGTTATCTTCAATACAAAGATGGTAGCGATTACAGCACTCTCACCAAGGATTTGGGAACGGACAAGGATAAGGCCAAGCTCAAAAACTTTATCAAGATCTTAAATGACATGCCCGCAGGTGAAAAAGGAGACATCGAAAGCGTGCTGGATGTTGATTCCGCTCTTCAATATATTGCCGGTAACGTTGTACTGGGCAATTACGACAGTTACAACGGAGAGAAAGGGCACAACTACATGCTGTACAGCGATGCCAACGGCAAATTTACCGTTGTACCATGGGATTTCAACATGTCCTTTAACGGTTTAGGTTTCGGAGGCGGTGGCCGAAATAAGGGCGGAGCGTCTACTACAGCAGTGAATACGAACGCAACCAATGTATCGGTAGACGAGCCTGTACTGGGCATTAGCATGGATCAGGTGCCGATGATTAATAATTTGCTTGCCGTGCCGGAATACAAAGCGAAGTATCTTGCCTACGTCAACGAATTGACCGACTATCTGGAAGGGATCCAGGATCGCATTACAAGTCTGGCAGATAAGATTCGTCCGTATATTGAAGCAGACCCGACCAAGTTTTACACAACGGAGCAATTCGAATCCAACATTGTTTATTCCGCAACTACAGATGCAGCAGGTAGTATGGGAACACCCCCTGAAGGATTCGAGGGCATGACTCCACCGGAAGGTATGGAAGGCATGATGCCTCCAGAGGGCTTCGAAGGCTTCACTCCGCCGAATGGTATGACTCTTCCTGCTCAATCGGGGACAACTAAGGAAAACAATACATCTGGTGCAGATGCCAGCAACGATAATATGCCAACTCGTCCGGGAGGTAACCTCGGCGGCTTCGGGATGAATATGGGACTCATGACAGCGGGTTCGTTAACAACCTTTGCCCTTAACCGCCTTGCCAATCTGCAGGAGCAACTGGGCCGTGAAGTAACACCTTTGCCTGACACATCTGACGATGAGACAATCTCAAACAGCTCTGCCGGGACTACCAATCAAACCATTACTGTTTCACTGGACGGTAAGAACATAACTTTCCCCGATCAGAATCCCTTGGTGCAAGATGGTCGTGTGATGGTTCCCGTCAATGCTCTCCTTGAAGCGCTTGGTGCGGAAGTGAAGTGGAATCCAGCAGCCAAAACCGTAACAGCCGTTCTGAATGACCAGACGTTTGTACTCCAGATCGGCAGCAACACAGTAACAGTGAATGGTAAGGCAATCCAGATGGATACATCAAGCATTATTCAAAACAATCGTACGCTGGTTCCATTGCGATTCCTCTCGGAAGGGGTGGGATTGAAGGTGGATTGGAATGCAACCGATGCATTGGTGAGTCTGACATCGGAATAGAAAATCCGGGTGGGTGAACCGGATCAACGAGAGCAAACAAGTGAGCGAGCGATAGTAAAATTCCCCGACAAAGTCGTACCTTCTTTCCAATAAGCGGAGGGGTACGACTTTATTTGGTTTACTTTCCTAAACAAATAGTTATCTGCACTTTTAGGACATATGGCACATCATCCATATTCCGAATCTCCCAGCCCCATACATCTTTTGACACAATTACGGAGAATGCGTAAACGGCTAGTTAATATTTTAGAAAAAAATGTGATAAAGATCACAGTCAGATTATAAAAAATGTGTATACCCGCACCGATAAGTCTATATGTGAAATCTCTAAGCAGAACCCAATCTGTCAGAGATCAAGACAATTTAATCGTGAAAAGGGTGGCTCACACACATGCGTAGCATGAGTATTGGTACTAAAATCAGTTTGATCGTGATCGGTATTTTCATTTTGTTCTCCTCGGCCGTAGCGGTCAGCGTTGTGATGGAGATGCGAAATGGAATTAAGACATTCGCTACCGAAAAGGCAAAACGTGACCTCGAGATGGCGAATCACATCTTGTCATACAAATATCCGGGCGACTGGGCTATTAAAGATGGGCAGTTATATAAAGGAACTGCATTGTTGGAAGAAAATTTTGATCTGGTGGACGAAATCGGCAATGCGTCAGGGGATACCGTGACCATTTTTCGCGGAGATGAACGAATCGCTACGAATGTAATGGTTGACGGGAAACGCGCCATAGGCACGAAGGTGTCCGAACAGGTGGCACAGACCGTTTTACAGAAGGGTGAAAAGTATTTTGGGGAAGCGGTTGTTGTCGGCCAGAAGACTCAAACTGCTTATGAACCCATTAAAAATGCATCAGGAGAGATTATCGGTATTTTCTATGTGGGTGCTTCACAATCATTAATTGATGTGATTATCTCTTCGTTTCTTCTAACTTTTCTGATCGTCGTTGGTATTGCGATGCTGATTGCCATTGTGTTGATCGTTTGGTATATCCGCAGGGTAAGAGCGAGAATTAATCGGGTATCTCTTGCCATTAAACGTGCTGGAACGGGGGACTTCACACAGCCAGTGGTCGATCATGTTAGAGACGAGATTGGCATGCTAAGCGCCGGTTACAATGAAATGAGAAGTAGCTTGCAGGGCATTATTCAAAACGGGCTGGACGCAGCGGATAAAGCAGGTCATTCCACGGGATTGCTACTACAGATTGCGGAACAGACCGCAAGTGTGTCAGAACAGATTGCTGTCTCTGTCGAACAGGTCGCGCGAGGGGCCGAAAGTCAGACTGTAAGTACGGAAGAGAATCTGCAAGCGATGGAAGAGGTCGCTATCGGCGTACAGCGTATAGCAGATAGAGCTTCCAGCATTGCAGATGCCGCAGTGTACTCACGGGAGCAAGCGGATACCGGGGGACAAGCGGTACAGCTAACGGTGGAACAGATGGTAGCCATTGAAGCTTCTGTCAGTGCAACGGATGAAGTGATTCGTATGCTGGAGGAGAAGTCTGCTCAGATCGGTCAGATGGTATCTGCTATACATGACATTGCAGGCCAGACGAATCTGCTCGCGCTTAATGCTTCCATCGAGGCTGCAAGAGCAGGAGAACACGGGAGAGGTTTTGCCGTTGTCTCCACCGAAGTGCGGAAGCTGGCTGAACAGGCTGGGCAATCGTCGAGCCAGATTGAAGCACTTGTCGGAGCGATGGAACAGGACATGTTGCATTCCTTGGCAGCGATGGCCAAAGTGAAGCAAGAAGTAAGTGAAGGTTTGCGACTTACAAAAGAAACCGAACAGAGCTTTACCCAGATCCGGGATACGAACCTGCGCATTGCCACAGAGATTGAGGATATGGCGGCGACCAGTGAAGAGATGTCGGCAGGTGTAGAGCAGATTGTGGCATCGGTGAACGAGATTGCACGTCATGCACAGACGGCTAGTGCCAACTCTCAACATGCAGCCGGGTCTGCACAAGAGCAACTCAAGTCTGTGGAGCAGATCAAGGAATCCGCTGCGATGCTGTCTGACGTTTCGGCTGAACTGCAGGTATCCCTGAAACCTTTTAAAATATAACGTATTCAAGGTATCTACCGCACTAAGCTTTCTCCCATATCGTTCTGCAGATTGAAGCAAAATCACATGAAGTCCACCTACGGGTGGACTTTCGTTGACTTCTAGCTGGTTATACTGTTCTACATAGAGCGGTGAGAAGAGAAGTCAGATACGCTAAATCAGAGAAAGTGGGGAATGTTAGATGTTAAACATGGTGATTACAGCTTTCATTATTGTATTGTTATCGATGCGGGAAAAAGAGGTTAAGCTTGATCGCATGTGGGTGATGCCTGTCATTGTTGCTGTAGCGATCTTTTTCAGTGTATCCCAAGTACCTCTTACAGGGTTGACGTTGCTCTTTTATATTATGTTTCTGGTCATTGGTTGCGGGATAGGCTTGTGGCGTGCCTGGATGGAACGCTTACGGGTTGATTCGGCGACTGGTAAAGTAATGTCCAAAGGTTCGATGGGTGCGGCTATTGTGCTTATCGTCATTATGCTGCTCAAGCATTATATCGGTACCCTGGATGTACATCATAGCGTGGTTGCCCTGAGCAGCGCATTACTGTTTATGCCGCTCGGAAGTATCGCTGCTCGTCGGTTTATCATTTATTATCGGGTTCGTCACATGCAAGCTACCAAGGTATAGTTTTCAAGCGTATAGTCGAAATTACACTGAAATCCTTACGAGGAGTCATCTGATCAGGCACGCTGGATTCAAGGTGATGCGAAAGGGAAACTTATGCAGAATCAAATGGTCACGTTGGATAACATACGGAAATTTATAGCTAATCACACAGGGGATATGATTCTCAGTCTGTTGCTACTGTATAATCTGGTCAACCCAATGGAAGCATTCACTTGGCTCAGTCTATGTGCAGGGCTGGTTATTCGTCTGCCTTATTTTATTTTGGTCTGGACACCGAACTGGCTGAAAAAAGATCGGATTCGTACGATCATGATTGGTTTAACCTGGGCGGCTACGCTTCTCTATGCAGCATTGTTCCATGCAGAATATCGCATTTTTGAGCTTACCTTTTATCTCATCGGATATGCTGCGTTGAATCTGCCCGTATTCCGTTCCTGGTGTCTGGGTTTAATCATTCTCGTGGGTAACGGGCTATTATTGTATGCTGCCGGAGTGGAGTTACATCAGATTTGGTTATATACGATGGCTTATATTGTCACGTACATTTTTTGCTGGGGAGCAAGGATCAAGCGGGAGAGCAGGCGAGCGAGCGAGCGTCATTATGCAGAATTACAGGCTGTACATGCCGAATTGAGCCAGGCACATGATGAGCTTCAGCATACGCATGAAGAATTGGAACGGGCAACCGTGCGTTTAATGCACTATGCGGTGCTTGAAGAGCGGGGACGAATATCGATGGATTTGCACGATAGTATCGGGAATCGCCTGACATCGGCTATTGTGCAACTTCAAGCTATTCCTTATATGATGAAGGTGGACGCGACTGAAGCGGATAAAGCCATTGGCACCGTGCTGGATGTGGTGCGGCAAAGCTTGCAGGAAGTGCGGACGGTGGCTCATCAGATGGGGAGTGGCGAAGCTGGGCTTGGGCTGGTTGCGCTGAACAGTCTGGTCAGTGAAGTACAGAAGTTAACCGGTTGTTCCATTGAACTGCGCTATGCTGGTCAAAAGGAAGCATGGACGCAGGAAACGTCCGAACTTCTGTACCGGATTCTACAGGAGGCCTTATCGAACATTATTCGTCATGCCCAAGCTACCCAAGTAAGCGTACATATCAAGGAACAGGAAGAGGATCTGTTCATGCAGGTAGAGGATAACGGCGTATTCATCCAGCAACAACCGCTTGTACCGGGTTTTGGCTTATCCAGTATGAGAGCAAGGTGTGAAAGAGTTGGAGGATCAATGACCATCCAAGCGATCCATCCGCACGGAATGAAGCTGACTGTTTGCATTCCACATGGAGGTATAAAAGCAGTAGCAGGAGGAGGTGAGCCATGACAGAGCAACCAACGATTCGTGTGCTTCTAGTGGATGACCAGCATCTGGTCAGGCATGGGTTGCGTTTTATTATTAATGCCCAGCAAGATATGGAAGTGATTGGTGAGGCAGGGAGCGGACATGAGGCGGTGAGGCTTGCGGCAGAGCTAAACCCCCACGTCGTGTTTATGGATGTGCAGATGGAGGACGGGGACGGACTGGAAGCCACACAGGCTTTACTGGATTTACAGCCTGAATGCAAGGTCGTCATATTAACGACGTTTGATCAAGAAGATTATGTATATCAGGGAATACGTTCCGGGGCCGTAGGTTATCTGCTGAAGGACGCCGCACCGGAAGAACTGATTGATGCGGTCAGGGCGGCTTATCGGGGTGAAGCGATATACAGAACCGCTGTTGCCGCGAAGATGATCGGCATAGCAGTACGGTCGCACGGAACATCAGCCCAGGATGAAAAAAAAGCCAAAGAAGCTGTGAATTCTCCATTTAACGAGGATAACGGTGAGCAGCCTTCGCCACTTACAGATGCGTTTACTGGACGTGAGCTTGAAGTGCTGCAGCAGATGGCTTATGGGCTACGGAATGAAGAGATTGCCCGAAAGTTGTTCATTGGCGAGAGCACCGTGAAGACACATGTGCACCGTATTTTGCAGAAGATTCAGGTGGAGGATCGCACGCAGGCAGTGGTTTTTGCAATTCGAAACGGTTATGTAAAATAAGCATACAGATGTAGGACTACAAATAAAATAGAAATAGGCCCTGTACCGTTCAAGCGGTTCAGGGCCTTCTGCTTATGTCGGATAGGTTGCTGTCATTTCGTGGTTAACGTTCGGTCTTGCGATCCTTAGGTTTGGACGGATCTACCGGATGTGTAGGACGCGAGTGAGCTTCGGAGCTTTCTGTGCTCGTTTGCTGAGGTGAGTAGAAGTTAATGATGTCGTCAACCGTGGAAAATACAACGTGTTCACTTGCTTTATAATGATCTGTTGGAATAAAAACCTCTTTTCTGTGATGGATATAAGTGTAAGGAAGGTGTTTATACGGAAACTCCGATGACAGAATAACCTTTCTATCGCTGTTATCCCCAGATTTTTTGATTCCCTTTTCCAAAAGGGAAAATCCGGTGATAAAGGCGAACGCTTCGCTTATCCAGGTTTTTTCTGTTCTCTCCGTTATTGTATAAACAGAAGTTCCGAACTTATATCGTGATGGATGTAGATAAAATAACAACGAAGTAAGCGTCAGTGGGCATAAATAAAGGGCTGCCGAAGGCAGCCCCCGTATCAATTACAGTTTAGTAACGTTCTCCGCTTGTGGTCCACGGTTACCTTGAGTTACTTCAAACTCTACACGCTGACCTTCGTCCAACGTTTTGTAACCATCACCTTGAATGGCGCTGAAGTGAACGAATACGTCTGTTCCTTCTTCAGTTTCGATGAAGCCAAATCCTTTGTCCGCGTTGAACCATTTTACTGTACCTGTTTGCATGTGATTCCTCCAAAAATAATAAGTTTTGTACGACCATTGGTATGAGCTGTATCCAATCCTGATTAATGCTCACTCGGTAGTTAAACCGTAGACTTAATGTCCACTAATGTATCGACCTATATCATCATAACACGCGTGCCAATATAAGTCAATTTTTGAATGTATTTTCTAAAGGAAATATTTAGTTTGAAAGCGCAATTCCTTGTCATAACTCAATCAAAGTTAAGAAACATCGTCCATTTTTTCGTTTGAAAAGAAAGCGATTACATAAACTTGTTTTTATTGTATATTATGTTGGAAACCTTGCGTTGGAGGATATCGGTTACTGGCCAGGGAGTACTAGCCGTTAGATAAAAAGGGAGGAATCAACATATGTACCGGGTCCTGCTCGTGGATGATGAGGAAGATGTACGTGAAGGATTGGTTATCGAAGTGGATTGGGAAGCACTCGATCTGCGTATTGCAGGTCTGGCCGAGAACGGGCGTGAGGCATTGGAGATGGCAGAGCGGGTGGAGCCGGACATTGTAATTACCGACATCAGCATGCCATTTATGGACGGTCTGGAACTGGCGCGAAGATTGAGAGAGAGGAATCCGCTGGTGAAGGTCGTTATTTTAACGGGATATGATGAATTTGATTACGCTCGTCAGGCGGTGTCTCTTAGTGTAGATGAATACTTGCTGAAGCCCTTCTCGGCAGGTCATCTTACCGAACTGCTCACCAGATTGCGTGCCCAGATGGAGGCGGAAATTGCAGAGCGTGAGGATGTACAGCAGTTGAGAGAGCACTATCGCTCCAGCTTGCCTTTATTACAGGCGGATCTGATTGCAACGCTACTGCATCGTCAGAAGTCTTCTTCCTATATATTAAGCAGGGCAAGTCAGTGCGGACTGCAACTGACCGGGAAACGTTATGCTGTTTCTGTTCTGACATTGCATCCGTCCGAAGATCCTGAATTAAAGCTATTTGCTGCACTTAATATTGCAGCAGAAGTCTGGACGGACCACACAGCAGGATATGCTTTTATGCATCAGGAGACAGTGGTCTTGCTCTATGTTGAGCCTCTGAACGTATCCGAAGGAAAAGCAGAAAATCTGCAACAGCAGGCACTGGAAAATGTGTTGCGAAGCATCCGTCACTATTTACGTGTACCCGTAACGATTGGGTCGAGTCGTCTTGTAGATACACTTCCCGATGTGAAACATGCATATGAGGATGCTCTGCTGGCACTGGATTACCGGCTGGTACCTGGAACGGATTCACTGATTTACATTGCCGATGTGGAGCGTCAGACCGCAGGCAAACTGCGTTTTGATGAATTGAAACAACAGACGTTAACCCGCTGTTTGAAGGCAGGAACGCAGGCAGAGCTGGGGCAAGGGCTGCAGATCATTTTCCGGGAAATTACGGTCGACCATGGGCGCAATGATATTCAGTTGTATTTGATCGAGGTATTAACTACGGTTTGGAAGGCCGCGCAGGCTTCGGGTGAAGAGATGGAGGATATATTCGGTGCCGGATTCCAGCTGTATACGGATCTGTTTCGACTTCCGGGTCTGTCCGAGGCACAACATAAGGTGAGTGAAGTGTGTCTGCTTGTGCAGCAGCGAATCGCCAGTGGACGTCAGTATGTGTACAAAGATATTGTGGAGCAGGCGCTCACATTTACGAAAAAGCATTATGCCGATCCGGATCTGTCCATTCAGAAGGTATGCGCACATTTACATATCAGCTCCGGTTATTTTTGCAGTATTTTCAAAAAAGAAGTACAGCTTACCTTCCTGCAATATCTGATGCAGATTCGCATGGATGAGGCAAGGGAACTGCTTCGCTCCACGGAGCTGAAGTCGTTTCAGATAGCCGAGAAGGTAGGCTTTGCCGAGCCGAATTATTTCAGTTTTTGTTTTAAAAAGCATATCGGGGTCTCGCCCAAAGAGTATCGCAAACAAGCCGCGGCGGCCCCTGAAGGTTCCCCTCAATGAGCTGGAGCACGTTAACCGCACGAATCAAGTCTATGGTGATGAAGCTCCGCTTGGTTGTACGTTCATCCAAAGTCAGCAGTATTCGTTCTATTATTACGTGGTCGTTCTCCATCTTCATTGTTCTGGTACTCACCATTATGGCGATATTACTACATGACAAATTCACCCAGGCTGCGGAGCGCAGTGCAGAATTGTCGACCAGACAGATTGTGGATCAGGTCAGTTATAACCTGGAGGATTACGTGCGCAGCATGTCCCATCTGTATCGTGCCATCGAGGAACATATGCTTCGGGATGGAACATGGGAGGGGGAACAGGTCGATAAACAGCTGGATACATTGCTCAGCAGCCGGGAAGATATCATTTCCATTACGCTACTCGATGCGGACGGACAGCTGCTCAAGAACAGACCTGCCGCCGCGTTGAAACGCAGTGCTCATGTCACCCAGCAAGGGTGGTTTCAATCTGCATTGCGTGTACCTAATCATCTGAGTTTTTCCTTGCCTCATATTCAGAATATGTATGCTGGCCCTTATAAGTGGGTCGTTTCAATGAGCAAAGGTATAACCATTAAACAGCAAGGTCAGGAGCAGCGAGTTATCCTGCTGGTTGATATTAATTTCAAACAAATGGACGAGTTGAGCAGCCGGGTCAGCCTGGGGCAACGGGGTTACGTCTACATTATTGATGAGAGTGCAGGCAACATTGTGTACCATCCGCAACAACAACTCATGTATATGGGATTGAAAAAAGAAAATATCGAGCAAGCTCTGGTAGCTACGGGGAGTTACGAAGATGAGGCGAATGGGCAAAAAAGGCTGAATACCGTCAAGTCGGTGGCCAATATCGGTTGGAAAATTGTCGGTGTGGCGTATCTGGACGAAATTATGACGACACGCCAGGAAGTGAACGGATACCTGATCCGTGTGCTGGTCGTTGTGCTGGTGCTTGTCATCGTGGTATCCCTGTTTCTCTCTTCGAGTCTGACACGTCCCATCCGGCGGATGGAGCGGAAGATGAAGGCGGTGGAGCGAGGGGATTTCAACGTGGAATTACCGACAACGGGACCACTTGAGGTCGAGCGTCTGGCACGCAGGTTTAACCTCATGGTGAACAAAATCCGTAACCTCATGGATGAGATCATTCATGAACAGGAACAGAAACGCCGTCTGGAGCTGGAGGCGCTACAGGCTCAAATTAATCCGCATTTTCTGTATAACACGCTGAATTCGGTTGTGCGCATGGTGGGTATGAGCCGTAATGATGAAGTCATCACGATGATTACGTCGCTTTCCCGGTTATTTCGCATCAGTCTCAGTCAAGGCAAAACCATTATTACCTTAAGGGAAGAGCTGGAGCATGCCCGTCACTACCTGACCATTCAGCAGATGCGATTCAAACACAAGTTTACTTTCACTATCCATGCAGATGAGCAGGTACTGGACTGCCTAACACTGAAGCTGATTCTACAGCCGCTCATCGAGAATGCCATTGTGCACGGCATTGAGTACCACATGGATGAGGGAAGTATTGAGGTGCATGTGCAGCGTGAAGAGTATGCCATTTTATTCCGCATCACGGATAACGGTGTAGGTATGTCGGAGGAACAGCTGGCAGGATTGCTCAGTGGTCGTCCAGTGGTGAAAAGCGGAGCAGGTTCCGGTGTCGCTGTACGCAATGTACATGATCGCATCAGGCACTATTATGGTGAGGGGTATGGGCTTGAATTCGCCAGTGAGCTGGAGGAGGGCACAACCGTATGGATTTGGATTCCTGTTCAAGAAGAGATGAAGGAGGACGGGATGAATGAGGGAAGGTAGCGAAATTAGCAACAACATCAGTAGCGAAAGTAACGAAAGCAACAGCGGAACCGGTAACCAGATCAAGAGCACACGCCGTGTATTGGCAAAAAAAAGCCAGGCAACTTTTCCGGTACCCCCGGAATTTCGGCCGTTCCGGGCCTTGTTTCAGGCAGCATCAGCCTGCTGCCTGTTATTTTGTGCCGCCTGCGGCATGGCAAGGGCGGATCAATCGGCGTCGCCACAGCGCATAGCGCTGATTACGCCTGCGGGCACGGGGGAGCTCGCCGAAGCGATCCGCCTGGGAGCCGAGGCTGCCGCCAAAGAGCGCGGCGCACAGCTGATCACCGTTGAGGCGTATCCGATGGATTCCGCTTCCCACACCTCATCTAATGCGGACTATGTGATAAGTCCGCCATCTGTGGGCACACCAGCCGCAGCGAATCGGGATTTCACTCGCAGTGAGCGTGAGCAGGCCCAAGTCCAGGCAGCAGCACTCGCACTGAAACAAGGGGCAACAGCGCTGCTCATTGATCCGCTAAGCGAGGATGCTCTTGACGATATCATTAGGGAAGCAGAGACAGCAAGAACGGATGAGGGTGTCGTTCCCGTTATTGTGTTGAACGATGAGTTCCCTGTTAAAGGCATTACCAGTGTCATCTCGATGGACAATCTCGAAGCGGGACGACAGGCGGGTGAAGCGATGGCAGAATTATTGCAGGGGCACGGTCAGATTGCTTTAGTGGGCCCGGATGCGCTGAATGCAGGCCTGGTTCTCCGGGAGCAGGGGATCAAAGATGTATTATCGCAGTATCCCGGCATGGATGTAATCCCGAGAACGGTGTGCAACAACAGGGATGCGTGCTGGCAAGCAGTGAAGCAGCTACTGGATCAGCATGAGCTGACCGGGGTGATTGCTCTGCAAGAGCCGGCATCGCTCGGCGCGGCAGATGAACTGCATCGTCGCAAGGATGGAAGGCAGATCAGCATTGTTGGGTTCGGCAGCGAGCAACAGCAGTTAGAGCAACTACAGGAAGGTGTTTTTCAACGATTGATTGTACAGAACGGTTACAGTGCGGGCTACCTAGGGCTTAATCAGGCACTTGCCAAACTGGATCGGGAGCATGTCCAGACCCGGGTCATCTTGGAAACCAAGGTCGTTAGCACAGACAATATGTTCTGGATGGATAATCAAAAGCTCTTATTTCCATTTGTGCAATGAACTGATGAGGATTTCGATAGAACAGATGAAGATATTGTATTCGAAAATAATGTAAACCCTTTCATAATAAAGACATCGGTAAAGCCGAATGAACTTGGGGGAGGTCATGAAGAATGAAGAAGAAAACGTGGATGACATTGTTGCTTACGGTATGCATGGCTGTGGCGGCAGGGTGCAGCAACGGCGGAAACAGCGCAGCTGGAAGTGAAAGCACAGGGACGGACAGCGGCACGAAGACGGAAGCTGGAGCGCAAACTGAAAATCCGAAAATCGGGGTTGCCATCTATAAGTTTGACGATACATTTATGACGGGAGTGCAGAATGCGATGACTGCGGCAGCAGAGGGAATCGCTACCCTTGATATTGTAGACAGTCAGAATGCACAGCCGACCCAGAACGAGAAGGTGGACCTGTTTGTATCCAAGAAATACAATGCCATGGCGGTGAATCCGGTAGATCGGACAGCAGCAGGTGTCATTATTGATAAGGCTAAAGCAGCCAATATTCCGGTGGTATTCCTGAATCGTGAGCCTGTAGCTGAAGACATGAACAAGTGGGATAAAGTGTATTATGTTGGTGCCAAAGCGGAAGAGTCAGGTACGATTTCCGGTCAGTTAATCGTGGATTATTGGAAAGCACATCCGGAAGCCGACAAAAACGGCGATGGTAAACTCCAATATGTCATGCTGAAAGGCGAACCAGGACATCAGGATGCCGAGCTGCGTACGAAATATTCCGTTCAGGCCATTCAGGACGCTGGTATTGAAGTCGAAGCGCTGGCTGAAGATACGGCGATGTGGGATCGGGTCAAAGGACAAGAGAAAATGCAGGCATTCCTTGCTTCTCATGGCGATAAGATCGAAGCGGTATTGGCGAACAATGATGACATGGCACTTGGTGCAATTGAAGCGTTAAAAGCAGCAGGTTACTTCAAGGACGGCAAAACAATGCCTGTCGTAGGCGTTGATGCTACAGCTCCAGCGATTCAGGCTTTGCAAGATGGGACCATGCTCGGCACGGTGCTGAACGATGCCAAGAACCAGGGAGCAGCAACGGTCGCACTGGCTACTGTCCTTGCCAAAGGTGAGACACCAACCAAAGAAAATACGAAATTTGATATTACGGACGGAAAATATGTCTGGATTGCCTACAAAAAAATTACGAAAGACAACATTGCCGACGCCCAATAAGATCAGCAGAGAGGGACGTATGTCATCAGGGCAGCGTCCCTTTTTTTGCCGGTCAGATGAAAGGGGAAGATACGAGATGCAGTCACCTTATCTGTTGGAGATGAACGGAATTTCCAAAGCATTCCCCGGCGTGCAGGCACTCAGCGAAGTTACACTGAAAGTGAAGCCGGGAACCGTTCATGCGTTGATGGGCGAGAATGGAGCGGGAAAGTCAACTTTAATGAAATGTTTGTTTGGAATGTATCGTCCGGATGCTGGCTCGGTTCGCATCGATGGAAAGGATGTAGAGATTCCAAGTTCGAAGGCAGCTTTACAGCATGGCATATCGATGATTCATCAGGAGTTGAATCCGGTTCCGCACCGTCCGGTGATGGAAAACATATGGCTGGGACGATTCCCGATGAAGGGGCTGTTGGTAGATGAGAAACGAATGTATGCCGATACACTCGCACTTTTTCAGGATTTAAATCTGGATATTGATCCGAAGGCGCTCGCCGGAACATTGTCGGTGTCCAAGATTCAATCCATGGAGATTGCCAAAGCGGTATCCTTTCACTCCAAAGTCATTGTGATGGATGAACCGACCTCATCCCTGACAGGGAAAGAAGTGGAGCAACTGTTTACGATCATCAACAAACTGCGAAGTCGCGGCGTGTCTATCATTTATATTTCACACAAGATGGAGGAAATTTTGACGATTTCCGATGAAGTGACCATTATGCGAGATGGGTTTGTAGTAGGTACCTGGGACGCAGCAGATCTGACGACAGACTTGATTATTACCCGCATGGTTGGTCGTGATCTGAGCGAACGATTCCCGGAACGGCATAATGTGCCTGGCGAAGTCATTCTTCAGGCAGAAGGGCTGACATCCAATCAGCCGAATTCGTTCCAGGATGTTTCATTTCATTTACGCAAAGGCGAAGTGCTCGGCATTGGCGGTCTGGTGGGTGCGCAGCGGACGGAATTGATGGAATCCTTGTTCGGCTTGCGGGGACTTGCTTCAGGTACAATCTCCATTCATGGACGCAAGGTGAAAATTAATTCGCCCTCAGCAGCCAAACGTCATAACATAGCGTTGTTGACCGAAGAACGACGAGTGACCGGAATTTTCCCCGTGCTGTCGGTCTATGAGAATACAATTATTGCAAGCCTGGGTCGTTACCAAAATCGTTTGGGTTTGCTGGATGAGAAGAAGGGGCGGGAAGAGGCACGGGAGCAGACACAGAAGTTCAGAACCAAAACTCCTTCGGTTAACACCCTTATTCGAAACTTATCTGGAGGGAATCAGCAGAAAGTGTTGCTCGCCCGCTGGCTCTTGACCAACCCCGAAATTCTGTTGCTCGATGAACCAACACGCGGAATTGACGTCGGAGCCAAGTTCGAAATCTATACGATCATTACTGAACTGGCTCGGCAAGGTAAAAGCATTATCATGATCAGCTCCGAGATGCCTGAATTGCTGGGGATGTCAGATCGGATTATGGTCATGAGCGAAGGGCGTCTCACCGGTATTGTAGACGGAGCAGAGGCTACAGAGCAGCATATTATGAGGCTGGCCGCGCAGCAGCGGATGGCTGGTCAGGAGGAACACAAATGAATACAACCCTTGTTAATCAAGTGAAGCAATATGTAACGCAACGTGCGATTTTTATCGTGCTGATTCTGCTTGTCATCGGTATTGCGATTGCCGATCCGAACTTTCTCGCTTTTTCCACCTTGCGGGACATTCTGCAGCAATCCTCTACTCGTGCCATTATCGCACTGGGGGCGGCCTTCATTCTGATAACGGGAGGCGTTGATCTGTCTGCCGGTCGTGTCGTGGGTCTGACAGCGGTTGTATCGGCATCCATGTTACAGATCGATACGTATGCCAATCGCTTTTTCCCCGATCTGCCACAATTATGGGTCGGATTGCCGATCCTGATTGGTATTATAGCGGGGGTGCTCGTTGGTTTGGTGAACGGTATTATCGTTGCCAAACTGCATGTACCGCCTTTTATCGCGACGCTCGGCACGATGGTGGCTGTGTACGGACTGAACTCGATCTATTTCGATACAGAACCGAACCAGTCGCAGCCCATCGGGGGATTACGGCCGGATTTCACCACCATAGGCTCGGGTTATATTGACCTTGGGGGAGGCTACTCTATTCCATACATTGTGCTCATTGCCATCGGAGTTGCGCTGATCTGCTGGGTTGTTTTCAACAAAACTCGTCTGGGTAAAAATATGTATGCCATTGGCGGAAACATTCAGGCCGCTCACGTATCGGGCATTCATGTCGCTCGGAACCTGATTGCGCTGTATGCCATTGCCGGGGGACTCTACGGGCTGGGCGGCGTACTGGAAGCAGCTCGTACCGGCGGAGCAACAAACAATTACGGGAACATGTACGAACTGGATGCCATTGCTGCATGTGTTGTAGGAGGTGTATCCACGGCTGGCGGAATTGGAACCGTACCTGGCGTCATGGCGGGGGTGCTGATCTTCGGCGTTATCAACTACGGCCTCACCTTTATCGGGGTAAGTCCTTACTGGCAGCTGATTATCAAAGGATTAATTATTGTTGCAGCCGTAGCGTTTGATATTCGCAAATATATGGCGAAGAAATAATACAGTTCATCATATATTTTCTACCAGAACGATATGACCTATATAGAAAAGCAGCACAGAAGCCAGCCCTCATACCCAGAGAGCTGGCTTTGATTATTTCACCTTGAATTATCCCATAACGGCATATGAGTGAGGATACCGATATGTTCATTTTTTCATTTCAATCACTTCATATGTCCTATTGCTTTTGAAAATTATACATCCTTGCGAATTTTAACAACTTCCAATAATCGACAACATCGGCTAATCATAATCGATATAATATTTGTGAATATATTTGTTAGTGTGACTTTTGTCTAAGGGGGCGAGGCTGTTTGCTAAGTTACACAATGAAGATGGTGATATTCCCACTAGGTTGCCTGCTTGTCATTGTATCCTCAATTATACTGGGACAAACAGCGCATCCGGTCTTGATGATGCTTACAGGTGTTTTGCTGATTATGAGCATATGGGGAGAGCAACGTTATCCATTTTTAAGAATGATACAATGGTTAATCCTTGGCGCATTTCATTATTTCAGTCAATTGAACTGGTGTAATTTGCTCTATTATATGCTTATTATTTCAATGATTCAGCACAAACAGCAAATGATACAGAGCTTGCCGGTTTCACTGCTACTCATGCTCCAGTATACGATCATTCGACTGTCTTATGTGCCGACAGATGCATACACTTTACTGGTGTCATTATTTGACCTGCTGACCTCGGTAGTGGTTATCGTTCTGTACCATACCCTCATGAACAGTGAGTCCGAGAAACAGAAACTTCGGAAAAAAAATCAATTTCTTACCCTTCATGATCCGCTTACAGGATTGCTAAATTATGAAGGATACATGAAGGTGCTTCATCGGACGCTGGAGGAAGAGCGATCTTTCATCTTAGTTCTTTTGAATGTTAATAATCTCAGCGGATACAAGAAAGAATCAGATGATCCCTGGTGTGCGGTCATTAAAGGGATCGGGACTAAGATCACCAATCAGTTTCCCGAAGCTTATGGTGTATCACGATATGCAGGTGACCGATTTGCTATCGTGTTGCCGCAAATACCCTATATTGAAGAGCGGATATCCTCCTTGCTGTCGAATCAGTTGCAGGGGTTGCAAGTAAGTTATAGCATATCGCGTTATCCGAGATTAACACAAACCTTGCAGCAATTCATGACCATTGCGGAAGATCAGTTGATCCAGCAACAGCGTAGCCAGTGGATTAAAAATGAAGAGGAAGTATTTCGTTCCGAGAGACTGCGTGCTGTAGGTGAGCTTGCCGCGGGGATGGCACATGAGATACGTAATCCACTCACCGCGATCCGGGGGTTTTTACAGCTGTCACGTGGGCAATCTTTCAATATTGCACCGTGGTATGAAGTGATTATGAGCGAGGTTACCAGAGTCACCGATTTAACGGGGGAATTTCTGCAATTTTCCAAACCACAAGTCCATCATATGAAACCGGAAAAGCTGGCACATTGCCTGGAGCGCGTCATGTCTTTGACTGAATCGGACGCTGCCTCAAGAGGGCATCGGATTACACTCCATGTGAAGGATGAGTCGGTTTTTGTGAACATGGATCGGGATAAAATTGTACAAGTTCTAATCAATCTGATTCGTAATGCTTTTGAAGCGATGTCAGACCCCGGCGAGGTACATATCCATATGATGCAAGAAGGGGATAAGGCATTGATCTCGATAGCGGATACGGGCAGCGGTATTCCCGAGAGTTCGCTAACCGCGATTTTCAACCCATTTTTTACGACAAAAGAGGAAGGCACGGGTCTTGGTCTTGCGCTTTGTCAAAAAATTGTTCAGGATCATAACGGTAGAATTACCGTTCAGAGTGCAATGGGGGAAGGTTCCACTTTCACGTTATGCTTGCCTGTGGAGACGGATAAAATGGAAGTGTTATAAGTCAGACCAGCACAAAAAGGGGGGATAAGGCTTGCTGGGGATGTTAGCAATATGGAATAAAGAAGGGCTGTCCTGCGGCTATCCATCGGTCATTAGTTATGATCAATCATCGATGGATAGCCGGGCAGCCCTTATTGGCGTTCAGAATATTTATACGGACGTATCTTGTGACGTGTTTCTTAATCTGGGAGAAGGGGAGATCGATAACTTGCGCCATAACCATTCGACTGGACCGAGCGGATATTTGCGTAGCCAGAGGTGCGAGAAAAGCATTAATAACAGACAGATGCCAAACCACATTAGCAAAATAAAAAAGGAAGACGGGCGTCCGCCCAGGCCAAGTCCCCATCCGTAGAAAAGTACTGAGGCGATGATATTTTGCATAATGTAACAGCTTAGCGCCATCTTGCCAATCTCACCGAAACGCTTGAACAGCGTAGGAAGTACCTCTTTTTCCAACCCATAAGCAATGATGCCGATATAACCAAGCGTAAGCACTGGCGCACTGATATAACGTACCCAAATATCCATAATCCCGCCGGGGACAAGCAACAGAAGATTCAGGGGAATACCTGCCGCGAGTCCGACAATCATCAGTTTACGGCGTTTATGACGTCCGGAATTATCGTTGGAGAACACTCCTGTCCGCATAAGCAGTGCCCCCAGCAGAAAGAGAAAGACATTCAGCGGGATGATAGCAATCGATTCTGCACGGAAAAAACCAAAGTTATTCAGCCGGAACATGACTTGTTCCCACCACGTTCCTGAAGCATACAGCTGTGTAATGGTATCCATCCCGTTGAAGGATGAACCGGATTCGAAAGCAAGCAGGGCGGTTATTCCTGTAACGCCGATCACATGTATGCTTCCGGCAATCCCCATCATTGTCAGCATAAAACGTTTGGAGCGATGAATGATGAGGGACACAATCATACCTGTGATGGCATAACTCATCAGCACATCATATTCCATCACGAGAATATAGTGTAACAGTCCGTCCAGCAACAATAGTGCGCATGACCAGATATACACACCAGGCCATGCATAACCTTCACGAACTGCTTTTTGACGTTTTAATTCCATACCGGCTCCAAAGAGCAAAGTGAGCATACCTAGAAATTTTCCATTGACCAGAATAAGCATAATTGTCTGTAGCAAGCGATCTCCCGAATTCCACCACGGTTCAAGAGCGTTGCCGAATACAAGGTTCAGATCACCAAGATAAGCAAAAATCCAGATGTTGGTTCCCAAGGTTCCGATAATGGCAAAACCTCGGAGGATGTCTAGTAGTGCAATCCGTTTCATGAGTTCCTCCTTTTTTTGGTACATATGAATTAAAAATAATATAACACAGTTGTGCTAAAAAGAACTATTAAATTTTAAGAAACATCAGGTTCATGGGGAAGTGGTTATTTTGTGATTAGTATTTTATGATTCGTAATTTGGAAAATATGGTATTATCTATTGGATGCGATATAGTCTCAGAGGCAAGCTAGTTATCGTATGTATTTCAGATTTAAGTCCAAAAAGGAGGCACCTTTGTGTTTAAAAAACAATCTCTCAACCTTACAACGATGAAGTGGAAAACGATCGTAGCTATTTTTCTGGCAGTAATGCTATTTATGGTGTCCGTTGTCCCGGTCCTTGCAGCTTCTCCAGGAAAAACCGTAAATGCTTCAGCCAAACTGGCTTATAACCTCAAAGGACTCAAATTTAACCGAGTTGTGCAGAAAGCTTATATAGCAGACAAGTACGTATACGCAACGCAACGTGTAGGCACGACGTGTCAACTATCCAGACTGTTGATTAAAGGCAATAATGCTGAATACGTAGATCATATGACGATTACGAACAGTGGGCATTGCCAGACGCTGGATATGTATACGTACAACGGAGCGAACTATTTTTATTTTAGCTCCAAAGCGGATTCATCATCTGATAACGTCTGGTCACTTCAAGTAGCTAGACTTCAATATGCTGCTGGCAAAACTGTAGATTATACCGATCTTCATCGGTTTACTTATATGAACTATGCGAATAAAAAGGGTACAAAACAGGGAACGACATACCGAGTGGATGGCGGTGGCAACAGCAACTACACCGTGTTCCGAATTCAAACGAGGGAAAACGGAAAGTCAAACACGGATAAGGTAGTCTGGTCTGTCTACGATACGGCTGCATTAAACAGATTGCTTGATCAGAACAAACAGGTCCGCATGGACAGCCCTGCGGCAATTAAGGCGGCTGTTTCCAGTTTCACGCAGTCGGGCAGCGGAATTATTCGGCCAAATGGGTCATTCCAAGGAGTAGACTTGCTCGGTAAGACTCAAATATTTACATCCGGCGGGGCGGAAGGAGATACGCCTCAGATTGCTAAAATCTCAAGTTCAGGCACATATCAGACTCTTGTGAAAATAACGAATGTCGGAAAACATGAGATCGAGGGTGTACAAAACAAGAACGGGAACGTTTATTTTCTGATTGTGGCCGATCCTGGAAACAAACAGAATGGGCAGAAAATATACTATGTTCCAGATAGCGTATTTTAAGAAAGATTGGGTTGGCCTCTGAGAACTAAACTGTGATATCCATCTATGTAATACGAAATTGAGTGTTTCCGCCGTCGTCCTTGCTCTGAAGGTATAGAGCCAAGAAGGCGGCTTTTTTGTCTTTATGGAAGATTTGACCTGCTCGTTACAGTTGTGCTACATTGTTATTAACGATTTGTTAATAACAAAATGTTAATAACAGAATGAGGTGCATGAAAAATGTCTCATGGAGACAAAGCGCATGATCCAGTTAACATTAGCGAAGAAGAGTTCCTACAAACCTATGATGCCGGAGATTACGAACGTCCTTCGGTTACTGTGGATATGCTCGTATTTACGATCCGTAGCGAAGCACAGAAAAATTACCGCAAGCTGGCGGAACCTGAGCTTGGACTTCTGCTCATTCGGCGGGGTGGACACCCTTATCTGGGACAATGGGCACTACCAGGGGGATTTGTGTCAATGGAGGAATCGCTGGAGAATGCTGCTCGGCGTGAGCTACAGACGGAGACAGGGCTGGATGACATCTATCTGGAACAGCTCTATACGTGGGGAGATGTAGGCCGTGATCCGCGTACACGGGTCATCAGTTGCTCTTATATGGCACTGGTTGATAGCAGTGAGCTGGAGCTTCAAGCGGGCGATGATGCCAGCGAGGCGAATTGGTTTCGAGTGGAGCAGAAACTGCTTGAAGAGAAACGTCATATTCATGAACGCGGACGGGTGACGGAGCGCAGACTACAGCTTATTTTGACCAATGAAGATGAAACGGAGCAATTATCAGCCATTGTGGAGACTAAGGAGATGGTAGAGGGACGTGTGCGAAGTGGCAGTGTAGAACTGCTGGACGTTCAAGGGATCGCATTTGACCACGCCAAAATTATTCATTATGCCCTAGAGCGACTGCGCTCCAAAATTGAATATACGGATATTGCGTTTAATCTGATGCCTGAAAAATTTACGTTGACGGCATTGCAGAAGGTCTATGAGATTATTAGTGGCAAAAAACTGCTGGCAGCTGCTTTCCGGCGCAAAATGGCAGATTGGGTGATCGAGACGGGAGAGTATGCAAGTAGTGCAGGCCATCGTCCGTCCCGGTTGTACCGCCTAAATCCGGATAGGGAAACCCTGTAGTTGGGATCAGGAGAAGTCGGGAATTATTTTTACAAGAAGTAAGTAAGTAAGTAAGTAAGTAAGTAAGTAAGTAAGTAAGTAAGTAAGTAAGTAAGTAAGTAAGCGCTAGTTTTATTAGGGAAGGAATAAGAGGTGATAGAGATGGAAAAGTTTACATTTTTCTGGCGGACAGCTTCGCCATTTTCCCAGTGGTTTTTGGCTGATTTTACGGTGAACGGGGTTCAATACACGAGTGCAGAACAATATATGATGCATCAGAAAGCGTTGCTCTTTAACGACCAAAACATTGCAGACAAAATTATGAAGACTCGTTCGGCTTCGGTGCAAAAAAAGCTGGGCCGACAGGTCACAGGTTTTAACCAGACGATATGGGAAGGCGAGTGCCAGCGCATTGTCTATGAAGGCAATCGGGCCAAGTTTACACAGAACGAAGATCTGCTGGCTGCTCTACTCGCCACCCGTGGCACAACACTCGTGGAAGCGAGCCCGGATGATCGCATCTGGGGTGTCGGCTTGGCGGAGGAAGACCCGCGTATTCGCAATCGACAAACATGGCGAGGAACGAACTGGCTTGGCGAGATTTTGACTCGTCTGAGAGAAGAGATAGGAAGTGATTACAATGAGTAATGTAGATAACCACAACAAAAACAACAATTTAAATAGTAAGACGAAGGGGTCTCGTAAGTCTAACGCATCAGCAGATCGTACTGGCGTTAACTCGCGTTCTGGACGTTCGCGTATTGCGCATCAAACGCTGGAGATTCTGGAAGAAGGCTTGTACGTAAACGGATATGACCGTGCGGTTCATATCAAGGAACACATGGAGCAAGCCATTCAGAAATCGGTTCTCTATCGGCCTTCGGAGCTTTCTAAACTTCGGGAAAAGCTGCGTCAAGAAGGGCGTACAGGAGAGCTAGCTACATCAAGACAACTCCAGCAGGATACCGGATCTATTGCAGCTCATGAAAAAACAACACGGATCGAAGTAACCGGTGAAACGACACTTGCAGCAGCAACTCGTCTGACCCTGGAGGAAGGACGAACGGATGTGGTCTGTCTGAATTTTGCATCCGCAAAAAATCCCGGCGGTGGTTTCCTCGGCGGAAGTCAGGCTCAGGAGGAAAGCTTGGCGCGGGCAACCGGACTGTATCCATGTATTGCCCAGATGCAAGAAATGTATGAGTACAATCGTAAGCAGCGTTCTTGCCTGTATTCGGATCATATGATCTATTCTCCTGAGGTTCCCGTAATAAGGGACGATGTTGACCGATTGCTGGATCAATATTACACCACCTCATTTATCACTGCTCCGGCAGTAAATGCAGGTGTGGTCAGAGAGCGGAACGAAGCGACGGATGAAGAGATCAAGTTGGTCATGAAGCAGCGCATTCGATATGTGCTGGAGGTTGCAGCTAACCAGGGTCATCGAACCATCGTACTGGGCGCCTTTGGCTGCGGTGTGTTTCGGAATGAACCGGCACAGGTGGCAGCATATTTTAATGATGTACTGGTTGATGAAGGATACAAGAACTACTTTGATCACATCGTATTTGCCATTTATGACCGGAGTGCAGGACAGCGAACGTTGGAAACTTTCAAGCGCTTACTCGGATAAATTGAGCAGGGGAAGTAGAGAGCAAGATGTTATGTAGACATCATTTAATAGAACGGACGTTATTGTAGGCCTGATATGCAGAGCGCAAAAAAATAAGAAGTTTGTAATCTTAATAGTGAGATGCGATCGGGCAACGAAGAGAAAGGTGGAACTAACATGCAGTTTCATGAACGACAACAGGATTTATTTGAACTAGAAGATCACTATGCACTGGCACACTGCATATCCGCCGATGCGAGAATGGGTAAAGGAATTGCGGTGCAATTCAGAGAGCGATTTGATTTACAGACTCTTCAGGAGCAAGCAAAGCTGGAGCCGCTGGAAATCGGTCGATGTTATCCGGTTGGAAGAACGTTGAACTTGGTAACCAAAGCCAAATTTTCGAATAAACCTACGTATGCATCATTAACCCAGGCGGTAGAATCAATGCGTGATGTCTGTAAAGAGCAGGGGATCACTCGACTGGCTATGCCTCGAATCGGTTGTGGGCTGGACAGGTTGAAGTGGGAGAAAGTTAGTGTGATTATTCAGAACACCTTTGCGGAGATGGATATCGAGATTGTGGTATGTACAGTATGAGCAATTATGCTCACTATAATGAATATAAAATAAAAAAACCTCGGCTGGGTAAAGAAGCGCGCGAGATACAGAGGTAAGATGATTACGAAGTCTGATCCCTGTATTTCATTGAGCTGGAGCATAATTGATATACGCTCTGTGCTCTTGCAAACGCGCTTGCGTTCCCGAAGCGAGGTTTTTCGTATTATCAGGTTAGCCAGTAATTACTGGTTGGCCTTTTTGATATTTGTTGTTTTTACTCGTAAGCGAAGCGGGGATTATTTTTTAGAAAACATTTCTTTCGCTTCATCCATAGCCATCTTGTTACCAATGGAAGAATAATCAAGCCAAGGCTGTGCTCCGATTGGGTAGACATGACCTGCTTTGACGGCTTTCAACCCCTGCCAGATCGGATTGCTTTGCAGTTCCTTGAACATGGTTTGTGCTTCATCGTCTGAGTTAACCACGACAAAGATCGCATCGGCATCATAATCAGGCAGTACTTCACGCGATACAACCTGATACGGTTTGGAAGTGTCCATTTCTTTGATACCTTTGGCTGGAGTCAGACCAAGATCATCGTACAAAATAGGACCCATGGGACGGCGTGTGCTGAATACACGTAATTCCTTGGCGGTCACGCGAATCGCCATGACGGTACCGTCACTGATCTGATCATGAATCAGGGATTGGACTTCCTTCGTTTCGGACTCGTAGTCCTTAATATATTGCTCCGCTTCCTTCTCGCGGTTTACCAGCTTGCCAATCTCTTTCAAGTGATCCCGCCATGTGCCATCGTCCAGATTGAACACATGTACAGGGGCAATTTTTTCGAATTTGGCCACATCGTTACCGGAAAACTCCTCATCCAGATAGATGACATCCGGTTTAAGGGCAAGCAGTGCTTCCATATCCGGGTCTTTGACCGGGCCGAGTGGTGTCGTATCTTTCAGGCGATCAGCCACATGGGACAGGAAACCTTTCGCTTCCCCGCCGATGACAGAACCGACAGGCGTGATCCCGAGGGAAAGCAAATCATTGGTCAGGTGAATGGACATGGAAGCAATACGGGGTGCACCCGAAGCTGCGTTGCTGTTCGAATGGTCTGCCGAGGTACTTGTGCCAGCATTGGTTTTTGAATCGCCCGCGCCAGATGTAGACGTTTTGGCTGTACCGCAGGCTGCGAGTACTAGCACCAAACTGATGGTTAACAAAAGCATTAGATTTTTTTTCAACATCGTTGTCATTCTCCTTGAACATCTCATGGATGGGATAGATTTTTTGATGTAACTATATAAGTTGAACTAAAGATCATTTACACGGACACTTCGATAACAGAATAACCTTACAATCGCTGTTATCCCCAGATTTTTTGATTCCTTTGTCTCAAGGATAAAATCCGGTGATAAAGGCGAAGTGCATACTTCCGATGCTAGCTTTCTTTCAGAAAGCTTTTAGCTCCGCTTTTCCAGGTTTTTTCTGTCCTCTCCGTTAATGTGTAAATCAATAGTTCAACTTAAATGAATGGATCAAAATTCTTGGGATAGATATTTTTGTAATTATTTGGTTCGTACCAGCAGGTATAAAAAATAAGGTGCGCCAATCGCGGCAACAACAACGCCCGCTGGAATGGCGTTTGGTGCAAATATCGTCCGGCCCACCGTATCGGCGGCTGCCAGAATGACCATGCCGATCAGCCCGGCGGCCGGAATCAAGTGCCGATGCATCGGTCCGACCAGTCTGCGGGCCAGATGAGGGGCAGCCAGCCCGATGAAGCCGATGCCTCCAGCCATAGATACACTGACCGCAGACAAGGCCACGGAGCAGAGCAACAGCAGGATACGCCGGGATCGCACAGGTGTTCCGATGCTGGTGGCAGCGGCGTCGCCTAGATGGAAGGCGTCCAAGGTTTTGGAACGGCTCCAGATGTAGGCAGTGCAGATCACAACCCAAGGAAGCAAAGCCTGCACATGAATCCAGTCACGACCCCACACACTGCCTGCAAGCCAGCGTGCAGCGAAGGAATACGTATCCTCGTCCAGACGCAGCGACAGATAGAGGGTGAGTGCATGGAACCCGGCGGCAACAGCGATGCCAACCAAAATAAGTTTAATTGGTGATACCCCGCTATTTTTGTCATATGACAGCAGCATAATAATTAGCGCAGCAGCCACACTGCCTGCAAAAGCAAAGAGTGGAATCAGCAGGGCTGCCGAGGTGTCCATGCTGAATGACAGACTGACATAAACGATCAGCCCAAAGGCAGCGCCGGCATGCAAGCCCAGAATCCCTGGGTCTGCAAGTGCGTTGCGTGTAATGCCTTGCAGAGTTGCGCCTGCAATTCCGAGCCCTGCCCCGGCAAGCACGGTAACCAGTATGCGGGGGAGGCGGTAATCAAACAGGATAATCTGATCCTGTTCGCTTCCTTGTCCAAGAAAGGTCCGCACAACAGCCAGAGGGGATACGCGAACCGTACCTGTATTCAGACTGATGAGGATCACCAGAGCTGCGAGACAGAGCAGAACGATGCTGACAATGATCGCCCTTTGGCGACGAGAGGTTGGATTGAACTTCTCCAAAGGGAATCTGATGACCGATTTCTTTCCCCGTTTCATCACTACAGAGCCCTCCTTTCCTTGCGGGCCAGATAGAGGAAGAACGGTACGCCGACAAAAGCAACCATGATGCCTACGGCCAGTTCCTGAGGCGGATTTACAATTCGCGCACCCAGATCGGCGAGCACAAGTAAAATTGCCCCGAGCAGGGATGACATGGGAATGATCAGCCGATAATCTACGCCCACCAGTTTGCGAGACATGTGAGGGATAACCAGCCCTACAAATCCAATGGAACCTACAGCGGAGACAGACACCCCCGCGAGTACAACGACAGCAGTAAGGGCAAGAAAGCGAGTCCAGCGCAGGTTCATCCCGAGATTAATAGCCACTTCTTCCCCCAGGGACATGAGCGAGACACGCCGGGCGAGCGGCATGGTTAACAACAGTGTAAGCAGCAGTACCGGCAGGATCAGTTTCAGGTGCCGCCACTCAATACCTCCAAAACCACCCGCGTACCAGAAGGCCAGATCCTGACTTAGGTCAAAATAAATGGCGACCCCGGTGCTCAGTGAACCGAGCATAGCGGCAATCACTGCACCAGCCACCGTGAGCCTAATGGAGCTCAGGCCCCCTGGTGCAGCCATGCCAAGCAGGAAGATGAGCACGGTGCCAAGCACTGCTCCTATAAACGATAAAAGCATAATCCAGCCGTACGGTAATCCCGGCCAGAAGGCAAAGCTTAACGCCACAACAAAGGTTGCCCCGGCGTTGATGCCGAGGATACCGGTGTCTGCCAGCGGATTGCGGGTAATACCTTGCATCAAGGCCCCGGCAACAGCAAAAGCAGCTCCAATGACAGCGGCGGCCAGCACTCGGGGCAGTCTCAATTCATGAATGATCTGATGAGACGTCAGGGAAGGGCTATATTGGAACACGGCAGCCCAGACCGTTTCCAGTGTTAACCCTTTGGCTCCCAATGAGATGGCAACAAACATACTGATCAGCAGGATCGCGATCGCGGATAGAAACATCAGGCCAACCGTGACTGCGGATCGTTTAACATGAGACGGACGCTGAGGTAGTCCCGGATGTTGGATACGGGTCACTCCTTTATAACAAATAACATCTTTCGTTGTTATTGATTATCATTATCAATTAGTGATTATTATAAAATCTTAATCCAGGCCCGTACATGGCATAAATTAAGATTTAGGAAATGGACATTTTTTAGATTACAAAAGTACAGGCTTGTTCGTCAACATCGAGAGCGCTTCCTCGAGCTGGATGTTGATGGAATGTGGAGCGTAGACAACCCAAGCATTCCAATCCACAAGATGAACTCGGCCGCTGCGAACGGCGGGATGACTGTTCCATAAGGGATCATTCTTTAATTTTTGCAACAATGCCGCTGGGTGATGCAGGTTGTCTGTCGCAAGCACAAGCACATCCGCTTCCAGACCGTCCCATTCACCGGGGGTAAAAGGCATCCAGTTAAAGCCAACCCCGGGAGCTTTGCCTTGCAGTTCGGCCTGAATCCGTTCAGGTGCAGCGAGTTGCAACGTGCGGTAGAACACATGACCGAAATTACGGTGACTGTACATTCGGGGGCCTTTGGCTGTTAACGTACCTACAGCTATAGTCAGGTCGCCAGCCTGTTCTCTGATCTTCTTACGGGCACGCTCTGCTTTGCGTTCGTGTCGGTCCATCCATTCTTTTGCCGCCTGAGTCCGATCTACAATGGAAGCGATTCGTTCCAAATGGCCGAACATATCAGTCTGGTTCCACGGAATGGTAATAATGGGTGCAACATCACCAATATGCTCCATCGCTCTGGCCGTAGCATTATCTTTGGTCAATATCAGGTCGGGATTTACATCCAGAAAAGCTTGCCGTCCCTGTTCCCAAGGTTCATACGCATGAAAAGGCAGCTTAAGCGACTGAGGCAGATGTGGCAGATGACCTTGTATCTGGGCAGCACATGGGGTAATGCCAAGCGTCATCAGATGATCAGTATACGGATAAGACAGTGACACAATGTTGCGATGAACCTGCTTGGCATAAGAGGTCGGGGCATAACCCGCATAGTTGCGAAAACGTCTGCTGAAGTAAAACTCGTCACGGTAACCGACCTCACGCGCAATATCACGAATGCGTAAATCCGAGGTCAGCAGCATTTCCTTGGCCCGATTCATGCGCAGATGCGTAATATATTCAGTCGGATTTTTTTGCATCCGGCTTTTGAAGAGCTGGGAGTAATACGACGGATGCATACCCGCGAGCTCAGCGAGTGTATCCAGTTTGATCTCGTACATATAATGCTGCTGCATGTATTGAAGTGTTGATTTGAGCCAGGACTCCGGATCTTCCTGCTCCTGTTCTTCTACAGGGGTTGGATTGTTTTCAGGCCAGAGCATATAGAGCAGTTCAGTCAATAGTAATTGTGCTTTGATTTCACGGGATGCTGTTTCGTTATCGGGCTGTGCGAGTTCGGTCAACTGGGCAGCCATTCGTTGAATGCCGTAAAAGGGACCTTGAATCCAGCCGATAACTGGTAAATGAAGTTCACGTTCATATATGCGCTTTGCTTCTGTCTTCTCTGTCACTCGGAACAGGTCAAATTCAAGCATGTACAACTCAGCATCGTGATCGGCATCCGACACAAGTTCCAGACGGGTTCCGGGTGGGTACAAGCAAGCCGCTTTGCGAACAACGCGGGACGGATCGGCATCCACAATCTGAGTTCCCGTGAAGCGGTGCAGGTAGATGAAGGTATGATGCGGGAGCTCATCTACCTGCCACTGTAAGCGCTGCTGTGTGTTGATATGTTCTGCCCGACGAAGTTCAACCATGGCTTGGTTTAAGAACTGGTGAAGTTCATCGCGACCCGTTGCATGTGTCGAGCGAGTAGGGTTATTAGCCAAGCTAGTAGGGCCATTAGTCGAGCGTGTAGGGCCATGATTAGAAGCGAGACTACGTGTAAGGCCATGATTAGAAGCGAGACCATTCGTTTGCTTGGATACAGCCCGAGAAATATCGGCCAACGTATCGGTGTTTATTTTTTGCAGAACAGTCTCCGTCGTTGGTTGTTGTGTATTTATATTATTTATATCGCCACGAGGGCGCACAGTCAGCTTGTCGTCTGAAGGTATGCGGTTATGGCCTTGGTTTGGCTCAGTGATCATGGCGTACCTTCCTTTCATTGGAGTCCATAAGTTCTTCTAAAGGGTATATGTGCTCAGGGTTTGTCTCCAAATCATCTTAGCAAATCTGATGCAGAAATGAAATGTGATGAAGAGAAGCAGGTTTTCTGACGAAAACGTTTCTTTTTGGTAAAATAAGAGAGATACCACGTTGGCTGGTCTGAATCATGAACCTTGTAACACTCAAATTTGTAGTAGGAGGATGTACGGATGACACAGACAGCGGGACGGGATAAGGTACGGTGGGGCATTATGGGCACGGGATGGATTGCATCCCAGTTTGCGAAGGACCTGGTGCATGCCGGGAATGCGGAGAAAGCAGCGGTTGGTTCACGAACCGCAGGCAGTGCAGAGAAGTTCGCAGCCGAATATGGTTTTGAACGCGCTTACGCTTCATATGATGAATTGCTGCGAGACCCTGAGGTGGATATCATCTATGTGGCAACCCCTCATCCGGTACATAAGGAAAATGTGATGGCCTGCCTCGAAGCAGGTAAAGCGGTACTTTGCGAGAAACCTTTTGTGATGAATTCGCGTCAACTGGAACCATTGGTGGAAACGGCGCGAGAGCGGAAGCTTTTTCTAATGGAAGGCATGTGGACAAGATTTCTGCCGCCGATTGCCCAGGCACGGGCGTGGATTGCGGAAGGGCGCATTGGTGAAGTGCGGATGGTGCAGGCGGATTTTGGATTCCGCATTGGCTGGGAGCCGGAAGGAAGGCTACTTAATCCCGATCTAGGTGGTGGTGCATTGCTGGATGCCGGAGTATATCCGATCTCTTTCGCATCGATGATTTTTGGTGAACAACCACAGCATGTATGGAGCACAGCGCATATTGGGGAAACCGGTGTGGACGAGCAATTCTCCGTACTGTTGTCGTATTCGGAGGGACGTTCGGCGTCACTGAACGGTGCCATTCGTTTGAATCTGAACAATGAGGCTGTCATATATGGAACAGAAGGGCGAATTCGTCTGCCTTTTTTCCTTGCAGGCAAAGAAGCCTACTTACATGTGAATGGACAGGACGATCCCGAGAAGTTTGTGGATGATCGGACGTGTATCGGGTATGCGTTCGAAGCGGAAGAGGCGGGACGTTGCATCCTGCAAGGCCGCACGGAGAGTAACACCATGAAACTGGACGAATCTCTCGAAATCATGAAGTTGATGGACACGGTTCGGCGGCAATGGGGTCTGCGCTACAGATCGGAGTAAGAACGCTGGCTAGTGATGGGAAGGCACGTATTCATATTCATAATGCCCAAGATGCACGAAAGCGGGATGGAACGTTGGAAATGCCGGGCGAGTGAAAGATGGTAAGTTTAGAGACGTGGATTGGTGATATGTTCCATGCATAGGGCGACTGTTCCCTGTGAGTGATGTAGCGCAGTCAAGTTGTCGTGATGGGATCTGTGTTGTATCCGTGGAGAAATAAACAAAGGTTTGGTTAACAAGGGGCGCCGGAGTTGCCAAGCCTTGCAGTTGTATAGAGGAAGAACAGGGTTAATAAATAGCTGCTAATAGGCGAAGCAGGTTTTAGCATTTATATTATTACATCAGGAGGGAGTGCAGAAGTTGATGAAGTTACTGATTTCGGGGTTTGAGCCTTTTGGCGGGGATGCCGTGAACCCGACGGGAGCGTTAATGGATGCATTAGCGCATGAGGTAATTGAAGGGGCTGTATTAAAAACCGTGCTGCTGCCTGTGCATTTTGATGAATGTGCAGACTTGCTAATTGAAGAGATGGAGGCTTTTCAGCCGGATGTCGTTATTGCTTGCGGGTTGGCAAAAGGTAGAACCGCGGTCACGCCAGAGCGCATCGCGATCAATGTGAAGGATACTCCGCCCCGATCTTATGCGGACAATCAAGGCCAGCGCCCAGTGGACGAGCCAATTGCAATGGGAAGTCCAGACGGTTTATTTTCCACCTTGCCCATCCGGGCGATGGTCAATGATATGTTGTCAGCAGGCATACCGGCAAACGTCTCCAACACAGCGGGAACGTATATATGCAATAACACGATGTACCGGGTACTGGATTACATTCGGATACAACAATTGTCCGTGAAGGCGGGGTTTATACATTTTCCGGCATCCACTGAAATGGCTGTACTGGAGCCATCTGTTCCATCTTTGCCACTGCCCGTAATGCTGGATGCACTGCGATCCATGATCCGCACGGTCCTGTCAGAGGCCAACATAAATATAGAGGACGAAATAAAAAAATAAACTGCAAATAAAATGATCCAACGAAAGAACCAACGGATCAACGAACCAACGAAAAACCAAAGAGAGAACCAACCAATGAAAGGCGAACGTACCAACGAAAGAACCAACAAGCCAACGTACCAACGGATCAACGAACTAACATACCAAGGAAGCAAGGAGCCAAGAACCAAAGAACCAAAGAACTAACGAACTAACGTACCAAGGAAGCAAGGAACCAAGAACCAAAGAAGTACGAACCAACAAGCCAACGTACCAACAAGCCAACGTACCAACAAGCCAACGTACCAACGGATCAACGAAAGAATCAACGAACTAACGATCCAGCGATCTAACGAATCAACGAAAAACCAAAGAGAGAACCAGCCAATGAAAGGCGAACGTACCAACGAACTAACGGATCAACGAACTAACGTACCAAGGAAGCAAGGAACCAAGAAACAAGAACCAAAGAATTCAAAGAACCAACCAACAAAGGGCAGCTCCAGTACGTCACAAAGGTGGCGCGCGGAGTTGCCCTTTTCATATGTTCAGTGAAGTTAATGTTTAAATATATCGCCGATCTGAGGTTGGTTTTGCGAGCTAGTGCCCAATAAAAAGGGTGAACTTTGAATAGATTCAATGAAACTGCGCGTTAGACCCGACCCGATGAGCTTGCACAATTGTCTGGTGAAAAATCTAACGATCTCCACAGACGCTATTCACGCCAATTTGGTGGTTTTAAAATTCTAACGATCCGTAGGAACGCTATTTTACGAAAATAGACAAGATTGAGGTGGAAAAGAGTCATTTTCGGCGAAATAAGCTCCCTGGTGATCGTTAGAATTTACAGAGTGCAAAAATGGGCCAAATAAGCTCTGTCAGGATCGTTAGAGATACGCAGCTGTCAAAAGTCAGGCTCTAACCGGTTAGCAATAGCTTTGGCTATGCTCGTAGTTAAATAAACTAACAACATTTCAGTGCTAACCAATAAGCGCGAACCAATCATTACCAGTCAATAGGGAGCACCTAGCACTGTAATGGGAGGTCAGATTCGTAACAGGTTCAGGTCGAACTCGGGAACCAGTTTTTCTTGCATTGCTCGACCAAGCAGTGCCGTGATGGCTGCGTATCCATCTTCGCCCAAATTTGCACTGAATTCGTTGACGTACAGATCGATATGTTGAGCGGCGACATGGGGATCCATTTCCTGTGCGTGTTGCATCACGTATGCTTGGGATTCTTCAGGATGTGCCCAGGCATATTCCACAGAGGCACGAGCCCAGCCAGCGAGAGCATGAGCATCCAGATCACGTCGTGCAATAATGGCACCAAGCGGGATCGGCAAGCCTGTATCACTTTCCCACCAGTTGCCGAGGTCTGTCATCAGTTGCAAATTATAGTTTTGGTACGTAAAACGCGCTTCATGGATGACCAGTCCGGCATCAATCTGACCATCGCGAACGGCAGGCATGATCTTATCAAAAGGCATGACCACAATTTCACCGACACCGCCAGGGACATTTTGTGCGGCCCATAGACGGAATAAGAGATAGGCTGTAGAGCGCTCGCTCGGCACGGCAACCCGTCTCCCAGACAGGTATGCTGGGTCCGTTGTGCCATCAGCAGTCAAAACTAAAGGACCGCAACCTCTACCAAGCGCACCGCCAGCAGGTAACAAAGCATAGTTTTTCAGTACATAGGGTAGCGCTGCATAAGAGATTTTCATCACTTCGGGAATTTCGGGTCCGATAGGACTCGCAGCAAGGCCGTTCGTTATATCGATGTCCGCGTATCGAACCTCAAGTTCAGGCGCACCAGGAATCAGCCCGTGCACCCAGGCGTGAAAGATAAATGTATCGTTAGGACAAGGGGAAAAAGCAATATTCATGATGTAATAACCTCCCGTAAAATTGAACTTGCTGCTTGAAGCGCATCCAGGGCATCCTTGATGCGCCAAGCGTCGCGGTCGCGTGGACCGACCGCGTTAGATATACCTCGCAGTTCGAGCGCCGGCAGGCCGAACTGCTGCGCAGCTGTTGCCACGCCGAAGCCTTCCATACCTTCGGCGGCGGCATCCGGCACGCGGCGCAGCAGCTCCGCGGCCGTCTGCGCGGTTCCGGTCGCCGTGGACACGGTGACCGCAGTGCCCCCGCTGACAGCGAGCCCTGCACGCTGCAGCTCATGGCGCAGGCGCGCGGCAAGCACCGCGTCCGCCGCCACACGGGACGAGCCGAATCCGAGCTCGTCCACAGAGAGAAAGCCGTCTGGCGTCTGCGAGCCCAGATCGGCTGCAACCATAGCGTCGGCTACCACGAGGGAGCCGACGTCCGCCCGGCCGGGGAACCCGCCGCCGATGCCGGCACTGATTACCAGCCCATAGGCTGGTGATCTGGCGCCGGTTCCGGCAGCGGGCCCCGGCCCTGAAGATGCGGCGGATGCCTGTGCCGCATCACGTTCTTCTGGCGCGGCAGTGCCTTGCGCCAGTTCAAGTGAACTTGCCGCTGCAGAAGCAAAGGCTATGGCAGCGGCAGTTCCGGCAGCGGCCGAGGCAGGGCCAACGCCCGCCGCAATTACATCAAATTGGGCAGCGGCATCCTCACCCAAACCGCGAAGGATTGCATCCTTTTCCGCATCTACTGCCGTTACAATCAGTACGCGAGAAGTTGGACAGAACCTGGTTGTTGTAGCATCCTTATCTGAAAATGTACTTTTAAATGTATTCATTGAGCATTTACCTCGATTTTATTTGTAGTATTAATAGATACCAAACCCCAACCCAAGTATGTCCACTGTATGAGAACAAATGAACCTTTTTTGTCTTTTAAAGAGTGGACACCCCTCTCAAATAGAGTATGTCCCTCTGCTAATGTTCGAAATACTGTATATAGATAAAAAAATGACAAAATGTAAATTTTAATCTATATGTAGATTGGTATGTGAAGGGTATCATTCTCAAAAAAGTGTCCACCTTTTGTTAAACAAAATCACTAAATGTACACGACATGTGGACATGTTTTAATCCGATAAATTAAACTACTACTTAAAAGCTGAAATAACAGAACATCAGAATATTTGAATATTAGAACATTAGAATACTAGAATAACGAAACACCTAAACACCTAAACACCTAAACACCTAAACACCTAAACATCAGAACATCAGAACATCAGAACATCAGAACATCAGAATGTCAGATCGGCAAAAAGAACAATATTCCCACCATGTGATTACAGCTCTAAGGTGTGTCTGAAAACGCTGAAGGAAGCCTGTTTAGCTGAATTTTCGTTCCATGCCAGGAAGTGTACTGCAAGCGTACCGGGGCACGTCAAGGGAAAGTGATGAAGCAGGGGCGAAAAGTCAGCCCAAGATGTACTTCAGTAGGTGTCCAGACACACTTGATTTGCACAAAAATGTTCTGTACTAAATAAATAACAGAGCTTCTTCTGCCGGATACCCCCGAATATCCCCAAATATCCCCGAACACACACGAACACACACGAATACACACGAATACACACAAACAGACCCGAACACACCCGAACACATTCCTACACGCTCGCGCACACCCGAACTTGTCCTAACTCATCATAACGAAGGCACAAGTGCAGAACAAGCTTTCGAATATATTTTCACCCGATAGCGAGCATGTCATATTCAAACTATTCCCAATTATTTTCTCTCAATGCTGTATGTGATAAAAACGATCCAATGATCAAATGTGCAAACGCCAAACGTCAAACACAAAACGCCAGACGTCAAACGTCAAACATCAACACACATATTCTATAACAAGTCTGAATCATAAGCAGAGCTCGATAACCTGAAATAGAAAAACATGATCTTTAACAGGGCTTTCGTAAAGCACCCTCTAAAATTGTTTTCAAAAAACGAAATATCCTCTTAAGTTTTCAAAGAGTACAGGAAAATAAAGCGAAGTGTTTCTCTAATGCTATTTACATATGTCAATTATACCATATTAGCTGATTATTTATAAATTGTTGCTCTTCCCTCGGTTTTACGTTAAGGAGTCAAATTTAAGATTGACAAACTGTATTAACTGTATTATTAATAGTAGTACAGATGACACAGTGTAACCCAGAAGTATCATCCATCCATCTTTTAACCGAAAAACATAAATGCAACATGAACATCGGTCGTAAAGAAAAGAATGGATGACAGTTAACCCATTTAAGAGAGGAGGTGCGGGATGTTCGAATTGGATGTACGTAGCCGTAAGGCGATCTATGAGCAGCTGGTGGATAAAGTCAAAGAAATGATCGTATACGGTATTCTGAAACCCGATGAGCAGCTTCCTTCCGTTCGGTCATTATCAACACAGCTCACCGTGAACCCGAATACGATTCAAAAGGCATACCGTGAGCTTGAGCGTGAAGGTTATATTTATTCCTTGCAGGGTAAAGGAAGTTTCGTATCATCATCTGTGGAACATCCGAAGGAGGCTATGAAAGATGAGATCAGAGATTCCTTGGTAAAACTGATTGCCGAAGCTTCATTTTCCGGTTTAACCAAGGCGGAGATGACTCTGTTATTTGAAGAAGCGATGGCTCGCATAGAAAAGGAGGTACCTCATGATTGAGCTGAACCAAGTCATTAAAGCTTTTGAACAGGAAAAAGCCGTTAATGGCATAAGCATGCACATACATAAGGGATCGATTTACGGTCTGCTCGGTTCTAACGGGGCAGGCAAAACATCGCTACTCAAAATCATTGCAGGGATCTATCGACAAGACAGTGGAACTGTACGCATCAAAGGGGCAGAAATCTACGAGAATCTGGATCTTAAAGGCCGTACGATTTTTATGGCCGATGCACCGTACTTTTTCCCACAATCTTCGATAACTCACATGGCTCAATTTTACCGTTCCGTGTATCCACAATGGAGTGATGAGCGATTTAACCAACTGGCTTCTGTCTTCAAATTAGATGTAAAACGCAAGCTTCATCGCATGTCCAAAGGCATGCGCCGTCAGGCCGCGGTATGGCTGGGACTCAGTTGTATGCCTGAGGTGTTGCTGATGGATGAACCGATTGATGGACTCGATCCTGTCATGCGCCAGCAGATCAAAAACCTGCTGTTCCAGGAAGCGGCAGAGCGTCAGGTGACGATCATCATCTCGTCTCACAATCTGCGTGAGATTGAAGATCTCTGTGACCATGTAGCCATCATGCACAAAGGCCAAATTATCGTTCAGAAAGATCTGGATGACCTTAAGGCCGACACGCACAAGATCCAGGTTGCTTTCCGTCATCCGAATCATGCTGATTCGTTGAAAGAACAAGTTCACATTTTGCATGAAGAAAAAAGAGGAAGTGTCACTTTGTACATTGTTAAAGGTCATCGTGAAGATGTTACTTCGCAATTTCGTTTGCATGATCCGTATCTGCTGGATGTGTTGCCGCTAACGCTGGAGGAAATTTTCATCTATGAAATGGAGGGTGCGGGTTATGACATTCAACCGATTATACTTTAACCGCGGCATCCTGTACCAAAATTTTAGGCAGCATGGATGGCTCGGGATTGTTTATCTGCTTCTGTTATTATATTCACTTCCGTTATTTATCGGTACACAGTACCGGGATTATGCAGAAGAAATCAGCACTTTGTTTAGAGCGCGTGGAGAATTTCACTGGTTCTTCGCGATAACGGTTCCGGTAGTGATTGCATTATTCCTGTTCCGGTATATCCAAGCTGGTGGACCTGCCGATGTATACCACAGCCTGCCGCTGCAACGGAAACATCTGCTGACGATGAACCTGATGACGGGATATGTGATGATCCTGGTTCCTATCTGGATTACAGCTGGAGTTACGGCATGGGTGTCCGCGGCTCTGGATGAACCTGCTTTTATTTTTGACGGTAGTGTGATCTGGATGTGGGGCTTGACGATGAGTGTCATTTCGTTGTTCATGTTTATGCTGACCGTTGCGGTGGGCATGTGTATTGGACAGTCCATCTTACAAGGACTTACTGTGTATGGCATCAGCCTGATTCCATTAATTTTTTGGGGAACTTTTGGAATGCATTTGAAGCGTTATTTGTTAGGTTTCCCGGATGACGCGCTCATATCCAGTGGGGTAATCCTATCTCCAGTCGCCCGGGTTGGGTTGATGGAATATGCCCCGGGCTGGAGTGAAATTGGGATCTATGCTGCTATGACGGTGCTACTTATCGTCCTCTCCTATCTTTTATATCGCAAACGGCATGTGGAATCGGCATCGCAGGCCATTACATTCCGAATTGTAAAGCCGATTTTCCGTTTTGGCTTCATGTTGACGGTTGTGCTGACGTTTGGTGCGTACCTGGCGACAATTTCACTCAGAAATTCGGATATGTGGGGTATTGTCGGGTATGTCATCGGAGGCGTTGCCGGATACATTGGAGCTGAGATGATTATTCGCAAAACCTGGTTGATCTGGAACCGTAGCTTATTACCAAGGTTTGCAGTATACGGGATTGCAGCTGCGCTGATCCTATACGTGCCTGTTGCAGATTGGAACGGATATGCAGCCAACGTACCTTCCAGAGACAATGTAGAGAAGGTGCGTATTGGAGGCGATCGCTCTATCTACATTAATAATGACTATGTGAGGGTGGATGACGAAAAATTATACTCTAACACGGAGGGGTATATAGAGGCTGTTCTTGACCTTCATCAGAAAATTGTGGATGCCGATCGGTCTTTTCAGGACAGAGGACAGAATCAATATATACAAGGGGAAGAGAGCGTCATCATTGATTACAAGTTAAAGAATGGGAAAACCTTATCAAGGGAATACAACGTTTTAGAGCCCGCTTTTCAATCAGAATTAGAGAATATGAAAAACTGGAAAGATTACAAAATAACCAGATATGAAACTTATGGACTGGATAGCGATGTTCGCAGTATCGGTATTCGGTCAAGCATTCTTAATGATCGTACTGTGTACATCAGTGACCCTCAGTTAGTCCGTGAATTCAATGCATTGCTGAAATCAGAAATTCTAGATCAAACGTATCAAGATCAGAAATCTCCTTGGGAATCATTTGCGTCAGCCGACATCTATCCGAATGTGGATGAATCATCGGGCAAGCAGATACTGGATCGAACTAACGCTAGATCAACGTATGAGATTAAACCAACCTATACCCGTTTGATGGCATGGCTCAAGGATCACAAGTTGTATGATCAGCTTCAGGTTTCTGTAGATGAAATTGCCTCCGCCCAGTTTATTAAACAGGAGATCGATAGCCCCGGTAAAGTGAAATGGGTCTATGCTGATTCGCAATTTATCAATGAAAACCTGAACGGAAACAGGAAAGTCGCGACGAAAAACAAACAAATTATTAGCGAACTGATCCAGCGCCAAAGATCCGGAGTTAATACAAATCGGGACACTTTCTACCAGATTAAACTAAATATGCTCAAAGGCCAGGGCATATATATGATGTTAAAAGAGGAAGATCTCACCGAGAATATGAAAGCCATTCTAGGCGATCTATAACTTGTTTATTCTTCTGCACTGTCTGTAGCTGCAGGTTGTATCATTCACCATATTTGCTTGTTACAGAATGTGCATAATATTCCAACATGCATCTTGACCAAACGATTGTTATGGAATATATTAGGAAAAGTGGAGATTCAAGCAACGATTTAATTCATCGAATCTTATATGGAACGGCTCAGGAGGGAAGCACCCGTAAGAGCAGGCATATGCCTGACTTGCGGGTGCTTTTTTTGTCGTATACGGAATCGATCGCTGACCTGGAATCTTGAACTGCAAAGGAGATGTGTTCGATCGAGAGTATTGAATGGTCTCCCAACGACGAGTACGGAGGGAGTAGCAGTTGGGGTGTAAGACAAACTTGACAAGGGGGCAAAAGGATATGCATTTTAGCTTACAGAAATCTCAGTTGGCAGAGCATTCAACATTGGAACAGCAATCAAAGAATGGAGGGATCGTACATTCAAAGTGGGATCTGTTTATTCAGTCTTCATTAAACTTGTTTATTAGACATTCTATTTTACGAAGATTGAGTGTGATGTTAGCTGTAACATTCGGGATTGGAATGATGTGCAATACAGCAACAGTTCACGGCGAGGGGATCGAACTGAATGTAAACGCGCAGAAAGCCTGGAACATGGTATTAAACAAGGCGGATGCACAGACCAAGCGAAACTTGCAGCAATCGTATGAGACTGCCGGGCAATGGAAGTCACAGAAAGAAATGTGGGAACAAAAGATCAAGCAACTCCATACGACCAATGCGACTGAATTGATGAAGCTGCGCAAAGAAATCAGTGGCACTGACGCAGCAAAGCTGGCTGCGCTTCAGGAGAGCCTCGAGCATACGCGTGCAAGGTATGAACCGTTGTTCCAACTCTATAGCTCGTTGAACAAACAACTGTCTGCAGCCAAGGGTCTTCAGAGCAAAGAGTGGAGTTCTGCCATTCGTACTCAGGTCGAAACGTTGAAACCGCTGGTGCAGTTGGCACGGGAGGATATTCGTACGAAGAAAATGAACCTTGCTGAAGCACGGAAGCGGAAAAATAACGAGGTGAAGCGGCTGCGAACCATGTTAAATGGTACGAATACAATAAAAAAACAGATCAAAACAGCCAAGAAGCAGGTCAGCTTGTCCAGAGAACGATATATGAATGCCTTGCGGAACTTCAAACAAATACTGAAAAAAGGTGAGCCTTCACGTGCATTAAGTGCTTTGAATTCTTTGGTTTCTTCGGCCGAAAGGTGGTCGGCTGCAACCCGGGACATTCAAACGTTAGAGCAGAAGGTGTCCGCGATCTACGTCAAGGTTAGTCAGGAGATCCGTAACAGACCGAATTAAGAAGCCTAATTCTGCAAGTCGGCGGCTTATGATCTATCCTGTGGAAATGCATAAGAGAAACTTGATTTTTGCTGGCGCGTACACCTCTATAGAAAGATTAAGTCCATTGGACATGGAACGAGGTGTAAGCTGGTGCAACCAGGGCATAGGATGGAACGTCCAGGCAGAACTGAGTCAAAGCGTGTGAACAGAACAAAATCTAAGCGTAAAGGCAGATTTGGATTGAAACGAAAGCGTTACTGGGTTCCCATCTGTTTAATGATCCTGATTATCGGTTTTGTAGGAATCAGCGCACAGTTTACACCTAAAATAACGGTTTTCTTGCTGAAATCAGGACTTGAGCTCGCTACTTCGAACACAAATAGCAAACACACGAATGAATTGGAAGGGGTAACTCAGGTTACCGATGTGGTCTATGCGGATGAAGGCCGGCGCAACAGTACGTTGGACATTTATTATCCTTCCGCAGCAACTGAACCGTTGCCGGTCGTAGTGTGGGTTCATGGCGGCGGTTGGGTTATGGGCGATAAAGGAGACATTGCCGATTATGCGGTGCAGCTGAGCAAACGTGGTCATGTGGTGGTGAGTATAAACTATGCACTTGCACCAGGTACGACATATCCTGTGCCTGTTCAACAAACAAATCAGGCTTTAACTTATATCAGAGATCATGTCAGTCAATATCAAGGCGATCCGAATAACCTATTTCTTGCCGGTAATTCAGCGGGTGCCCAGATTGCAAGTCAGACTGCAGCGTTGCTCACGAATCCCAATCTGGCAAAACAAATGAATATAACGCCATCGGTTGAGCCTGGTCGGTTAAGAGGAACGCTTTTGTTCTGTGGCCCGTATAACTTGCGTACCGCTCAGAGTACAGGTTTTCCATTTATGCGCACGTTCCTCTGGTCATACACGGGAAGCAAGGTATACGAAGATGATCCAAATCTGGATCAAATGTCAACGGTACTTCAGGCTACAGGCGCATTTCCACCATCATTTATCACTTCTGGTAATGATGATCCTTTGACCGTACAATCGATGGAATTAGCGGAAGTGTTGAAGCATCAGGGGGTTACAACAGAAACGTTATTTTTTCAATCATCCTCCGCAAAATTGGGGCATGATTATCAGTTTGATCTGAGTAGTGAAGCTGCACAGCAGGCGCTACAGGCATCCGTGCAATTTATTCAGAATCATAGAAATAAGTAACCGAAAGGTTCAGATAGTAAGGTTAGGTAAGGTAAAGGTAAAGGTAAAGGTAAAGGAACAGGAACAAGAAAAATTAAAATGAATGAGGATGGGGAGCGAGGATGGCGTAAGAAAACAGAAGATAAATAAATGCAAAGTGAAATGGACTGTTGGCATAAAAATAAGGTGTCACAGCAGTAATCATGAAAAAACATGATATGACTGCTGAGACACCCTGCTGTTTACTTCTTGACCAGCACTAGCAATCTGCGCATAGCTTCTTCAACTGTCGCACGTGGACAGGCTACGTTTATGCGCATGTATCCGGAACTTTCCTTACCAAATACAATCCCGTCATTGAAAGCGAGCCCTGCCTCATGAAGCAGTTTCTTGCTTAATTGCGCATGAGTCAACCCTAATCCACGGAAATCGACCCATAACAGATAGGTTGCTTCAGGTAGATGTACCCGGACGCCAGGTATATGCTCGGCAATAAATTGCTTCACGTATTCCATATTACCTCGAATGTAAGCAAGACACTGATCGAGCCAGCTTTCACCACTATTATAAGCCGCTTCGGTTGCCACAGCTCCGAGTGTACTGATGCTGGATAATCCCATGGTGGTCACACCATGGGCAAATTGTGCCCGCAATTCGGCGTTGGGAATGATGATATTGGATGTACATAATCCGGGAATATTGAACGTTTTGCTTGGTGCTGTGCAGATGATGCTGTGTTCTGCGATCGCTTCGGAGATCAGACTAAGCGGCGTATGAGTTCCCCGCTCATATACCAGATCGGCATGAATCTCATCCGATACGATGAGTACATTGTATTTTAGACACAGCGATGCAAGTCCTTCCAACTCCTCGCGGCTCCATACACGTCCAACTGGATTGTGCGGGCTGCACAGGATCAGCATTTTGACCTTACCCGTCTGCAGACTGGTTTCGAGTTGTTCCAGATCCATCGTATATTGCCCTTGGTTCTCGATTAGTGGATTTGTGATAAGTTCTCTGCCCTGGTCCTGTACCACATTATAAAAGGGAGGGTATACCGGAGTCTGGATGACTACGGCATCACCAGGTGAAGTGAATTGTTGTACCGCTATGCTGAGCGCCGGTACGATCCCGGGTGTGAATACGATCCAGTCCGCATGGATTTGCCAGTTGTGACGTCGTAGCATCCAGTCCGTAACTGCGGCGTGGTAGGCCTCGGTACGTAGCGTGTAACCCAAGATGCCGTGTTTTATTCGGGTCTGCAAAGCTTCAACAACAGACGGGGGTGCAGCAAAATCCATGTCGGCCACCCACATGGGGAGTGCATCTGCCACACCAAAGGTTTGCTCCAGCCCGTCCCATTTCTCGGAAGCAGTGGATAACCGGGCAATCGGTGTATCAAACAAATTGTGATTTATCATAACAATGAAGTCCTCCTTGGTTACATTCATTCGTTGTTACGTCCTACAAACAAGAAATCATTATCTAATACATCTTCATTTTTCGCAACTTCCAAACCATTTTTATATGACCCAAGTCCTGATTTGTTGAGATATCGTTTACAACATACGATCAAGTGCTTATGATATGGCTAATATAAGATGAGACTCCTTAATTATCTAGTACAGCTCATTGTTATACGAACTATAAGTATCCGAATCATATCTATGATTATCCGTTTTATTCAATTAAAGATATAACGTCAATTTATATTTAACTGAAAATGGGAGGCAAAAGAAAATGAAAAACAAAAAGTGGCTGATTGCTGCAGGTGTATTTGGTATGGTACTAACGGGATCGGCAGGTGTCTATGCAGGTACACAGCTGGAGACGATCAAAGCCTATCTGAACCACGGACTTGCCATCGAAGTAAATGGACAAAAATTTACACCAACAGGTGACCAAGGCAAAAAGCTTGCGCCAATTACGTATCAAGGCAGTACATATCTTCCGGCTCGTTCCATTGCAGAAGCGTTGAATACAGAAGTGAAATATGATGCTAAAAATAATAAGGTAAGCATTGGTGCTTCCAGCTCCTCAGGTGGATCTGCATCTACTGGTGGCGGTAGTTCAACTCCCCCATCGACAGGTACGAACACAACAGCATCAGGAGTGAAATCCAAGTACCTGCCAGCGGATTTTCCATTGCCTAAGGATGCCAAAGCGACAAGTCTGATCGAGAACGTTGTTGATGGAAATAAAAAAGTGGTTCTTATCTATACAACCAAGGATAGTCTGAGCACCCTCGCTTCATCTTATAAAAACTATTATCAGAATAAAAACCTGACTCAAAATAGTGAGGATATTCAAGCTGACGAATTCAGCATTTTAGGTCGCGAGGAAGGCAAGTATGCTGTAACGATTACAGGTAACCCCTCTTCAAGCAATAATGATTTAAATGAAGTTACGGTCATCTGGGGAGAAGAATAAGCGAGTTCGCATGTTGTTTGATTTTAAAAAATAAAGCAAGCCGTTATGCCTGTAATGTTTCGTGATTACAGGCATAACGGCTTTTTGTGTGTTACAGATATTCATTAAACCACCCGACGATATGCTCTAAACGTCGCACCCTCAGGTGAGGATGACCGCCGCGGGATAATTCATGATTGGCCCCCGGGAAACGCACGAGCCGAGTTGTTTGCTTGCGGCGTTTCAGTGCAACATATAATTGCTCGGCTTGCTCAATGGGACAGCGAAGATCCTGTTCGCCATGAAGAATAAGCAGTGGGGTCTGCACATTACCGACATAAGCGAGTGGGGAATGCTTCCACAGTTTTTCTGTATCATCCCAAGCATTACCGCCGATCTGATCTTCCGTAAAGAAATAACCAATATCACTTACCCCGTAGAATGACAGCCAGTTGCAGATGGAGCGCTGAGTGACAGCAGCTTTGAAGCGGTTTGTATGTCCGACGATCCAATTGGTCATGAAACCACCATAACTGCCGCCGGTTACGCCCAGTCTGGATGGATCGATGAAGGCATACTTGGACAAAGCATAATCCACAGACTCCATAAGATCTCGGTAATCCCCTCCGCCGTAATCTTCACGACAGGCATTGACGAATTGCTGCCCATATCCCAGCCCTCCGCGTGGATTGATATACATCACAGCATAGCCCTGAGCGACAAGGAGCTGGAACTCATGCATAAAAGTGAAGCCATACATCATATGTGGGCCACCATGAATCTCAAGAATGGTCGGAACTTTGACACCTTCAACGACGCCATGAGGTTTCATGATCCACCCTTGCAGCTTCAGCCCATCTGAGGAATCAAACCAGAAGGTTTCCGGCGTGCTCAGCCAAATGTCCTGATCCAGTTGCGGGTTACTGCGGGTAAGCCGCACAGATTCGATTTCGGGGTTCCCCGGTTGCTCAAACAGATACAAGTCTCCAGGATTTTGTGTATTGGCAACAGCCGCCACGATCTGGCCCTCTTCCAGCTCCACAAACTGATAGATCTCACACTCATCAGGCAAAATATAATCGGCGTGATTTCCGTCTAATGTAAATCTGGCTATACGCACGCTGCCATGTATCGTTGCAAGACACAGAATGGCAGAGCCGTCCTGTGAATATATGGGGCCTGTTGGCACCAGATGGGACCGCATATCACCAACAAGGCTGTGGCTCATCTGTACATCTAAATCTGCACTCAGGCATTCAAGTGATCCACCCGATATCGGAAGCGTATACAACTTTGCAAGGGTTGCATTGCCATAAGAGTGGTCACTGGCGAGAAAGGCCAGTGATTGCGCGTCAGGTGCATAACTGAGCCGATAAAAGGTATACCCTTCCGGGGTTACTTGTTGTATATCTGAACCGTCAGGACTGGAAGTATACACATGATTAGTTAACGAAAAGTCGCTATGATCTACACCTTTTTCGGGCATTTCGGTAATCCAGGCGATGCGTTTTCCATCGGGTGACCAAGCATAATCCCCAATATCATAGTGTCCTGTTGTTACAGGTATAGCCTCTGCGCTGATCGGCGCGATAACAAAGAGATGAGAGCGTCTGCCATTCCATAATCCGCCACTATCCGATTTCATGCGAATCCGGTCTACGATTACTTCCTGGGGAAGAGAGCTTTCCTTGTTGCTTTCTTGGATAGATTGTACAGAAGCGGTATCTGGTTTTTCGTCGATGTCCACAGAAGACTTCACAAGCAATGTCCCACCATCGGGTGCCCATAAGAAGGAACTCACGCCATGCTTTAGATGACTGATCTGCTGAGCTTCTCCGCCATCCGAAGCGATCAGCCATACCTGAGATTTCCCATCAAATTCGCGTATAAAAGCAAGCTGTGCCCCATCCGGCGACCAAGCCGGGGAATGATCATTCTCTCCAGAAGTGAAGGGCCTGTCCTTCCGACTGTCCAGATGCAGTAGTCTCAGGTGTGAGCGATAACCGTCGTGTTTTTCGTTGGTTTGCCGACTAACGTATACCAGATGTCCGCCTTGGGGAGACGGAACGGGGTCATTAACCCATGTAATCTGAAGCAAATCTTCCGATGTCATGCCGCGTTGTCCGTTCATCACTTATCCTCCTGCTATCATTTAGATTCAGTAATTTCCTAAGCTTTCCATTTATATTAACGGAAAGACAAGTGCAGGACAATAACCTGCCGAGTGCACTTACATTAAGTTTTTTTCATAGGGGCAGAAATGAGCGGTAGGAAATGTTTAGAAATAGCCCGAATGGTTTAATGTACAATGCCATTTCTGTTTTGAACTGCGCATGATCCAGTCACAAGAAGGAGGAGGTAACGTTTGAATACATCTTATGAACAGCATGTGGAATATCCGAGCAGGAAACGAATGGCTTGGCTTACGGCAGGGGCAGCACTTTTTGTGAGTGCCGGATTCTTCCTGATCTTTGACCGATCATCAGGCGCAGGTAGTTCCATCATATCCAGTGTCCTGGGTATCTTATCTGTCCTCTTTTTTGGGATATGCTTGTGCTATATTCTCGTGAAGATGATCCGAAAGGAACCCTCCTTTGTCATCAATGAGCATGGGTTTATCGATTCTTCTTCTTATGCCTCAGGTGGTGCAGTAGGCTGGAAGGATATTGAACATATTTTTATGTATGAATTGATGGGACAAAAAATGATCGGGGTTAAACTTCAGGATGAGAAGGCGTTTCTGGAGCGCCATAACGGGATGAAACGCAAGCTGATGACGGCAAACAGCAATATGGTTGATGCGACGATCAGTATAGCTCAGAGCAGTATTACTTTGCCGATCGACCAACTGTATTTTATGATGATAAATCATTGGCAGCATGGTAAGGACAGCAGAATACATGTTCTGAACCTCAGGAAGTCGTGAAGGAGAGAAGAATTGAAACGGTGAGGTATAGAAGAAAGCTGTTGCCTGAGCCAGAATCAGTCTTTGTTGAATAGCATATAAAGTCCAGAGGGGCAGGTCTTCGAGACCTGTTTTTTTTATTGCGTTCAAATGACATTTGAAAATAGGCTTTACAACACCAAATCACTAGTGTACTATGTAACTAACACACCAACACAGAGAGGAGCGAGAACATCGTGCCTATCGAATTTGATAACAATTTACCGATCTATCTGCAGATCATGCAATACATCAAACGACAGATTGTAACCGGAACCCTCAAGGCAGGGGATAAAATTCCTTCGGTTCGTGAACTGGCTGCCGAATTGCAGATTAATCCGAATACAGTACAGCGTACGTTCCAAGAGCTGGAGCGTGAAGAAGTCGTTGAAACGAAGCGGGGCTTGGGCAGATATGTGACAAGTGAGGAGAGGAAAATCATGATGATCAAAAAAGAAATGGCTGGCGAACTGCTGGATCGTTTCCTAACCGGAATGCAAGAGCTTGGAATTGAAGAGCAGGATATTGTGTCCATCGTGACGGACGCTTTGGCAGAAGGTAGTCATGGGAAAGGGGAACAGACACATGAGTAACATTCTTGAAATCAATCAGGTCAATAAGGTATATGGCAGGAAGCAGGCACTAAATAATGTCTCGCTGAATATTGCTCCTGGACGAATTGTAGGTCTCCTAGGTAGCAATGGAAGCGGAAAGAGCACACTGATGAAACTGGTCGCGGGTTTGCTGCATCCTGCTAGTGGTAGCATTCAGGTTACTGGTAAGCCAATCGGTCTGGAGACAAAATCACTGGTTTCATTCATGCCGGATCGTCCGTTAACCGAGAAGTGGATGAAAGTGCGGGATGCGATCGCGTACTACCGCGATTTTTATGCTGATTTTGATGAAGAAAAGGCACGGGAGATGCTGGAGTTTATGAATCTTGCCGAGGAAGAGCGTGTCAGTCATTTGTCCAAAGGTATGAATGAACGCCTGCAGTTAACACTGGCATTGTCTCGCAAGGCGCGGCTGTATTTGCTCGATGAGCCGATCGGTGGCGTTGACCCGGTAGCCAGAGGCAAAATTTTGGACGCCATTGTTAAATTTTACGATGAAGACAGCAGCTTGATCATTTCCACACATCTGGTGAATGATATTGAACGCATTTTTGATGAAGTGGTCTTTATTCGTGAAGGCAAGGTGTTTATGCATGAGGAAGTCGAGACAATCAGGCTGAAACATGGAAAAAGTGTGGATGAGATGTTTAAGGAGGTCTATGCAGAATGATGACATTGTTGAAGTATGATTTTAGAAGAAGCTGGAACACTCTACTGGCAGGGCTGGTCATCCTGATTATTGTTCAACTGGGACTGATGATATTTATGTCCTCTGGTGTCACTGCAAATGTACTTGGCATGATGGCATATGTAGGAGCAGGGGTGGCCATTTTTATAAAAATGATTAAAACCTATGCGGCTAACATTCGCTCCTACAATCGTCGTCTGATCCCGGTTACAGGTCTGTCGCATGTGTTATCGCCTATCATTTTTGGTGCGCTTTGCGGATTGGGCTTGCTGCTGATTGGTTTTGTCCACGTGTGTCTGTATGCCGCACTGAAACTAAAGCTGAGTTTGTTCGTGTTTTTTGATGTACCGAATATAAGTATTGCTGAAGTCATAAGCACATTGTTATTTACAGGCTGGATTATTTTGTTTATGACGATCCTGATTTTTTTCTCCATCAGTGTAGCAGGAACGTTTCGCTGGAAAACAGGCCCATGGATCGGAATTGTCACGTTCATTGTTCTGATCAACCTGCTTAGCTGGTTGGAAAATGTTATTTTCTCAGGAAAGTTCAGTCCGAATGATCTGTTTCAGTTCACTGAAGAGAGTACAGGCATCTCATTTTCAGCCAATGGTGTCATATGGGCGGATGGACGTTGGGGAACTACGTTGTTTGAAATGGCACTCGCTGCGCTACTCGTATGGGGAATCATTTATATGAACACGAGAAAAGTGGAAGTCTGACCCCTACGTTAGCAAATGAATACAGGCTGGATATAACGGGTGGCAGAGCTGCTCGTTTTTCTTTTTGGTAGAAATGTCCGGATATATGCACCCTATCCCCGTTTGAATACGTAAATTTATGTATAATGATTGCTAATAGGGTAATTAAAAATGAATTCACATGAGGAGCATCCTTAGAAAGGGTAAAACGGGAAGGGGAGAGAGAGATGCAATTGTACTTCAGAGATAACTTTTTCAACGCCGGATATACCGAAATTATGAATGCCGATCAGGAACAAGCAGGACACCTGGATTTGAAAAGTGTATTTGGATCATCACTCGATGTATCGGATGGAAAAGGTCTGGTCTGCAGCGGCAAATTCCGCATGTTGACCAATCGCTGGGACGTGACCGCAGCAGATGGCACACATCTGGGGGTGCTAAGAGCAAGATTCAGCTTTTTTAGCAAAAAGTATGAGTACGATGCGGGCTCACGTGGCATCTACGATGTATCTGCTCCGGCATTTTCGCAAGAATATGATGTGACCGATGGATCGGGCCGCGTTGTAGTAAGCTTCCGCCGAACAAGCGGTTGGTTTAGTTCGGGGGCGTTTGTGCTGGATAATCAGTCAGAGCATCTAGACACCTATGAGTTGGTTGCTGTGGTCATGGGCGTACACGCCATTAACAAAAGACGGAGAGCAGCCAGCAGCAGCAGTGCTACGTAGAGCGGGATGTGTGGGCGTTTAATTTACAACATTACATTCATTTGCAAGGACGAAAATGAGGACCGTTGATCTGTTCCAGTCCATAGGAGTAACGGAACAGGCCAGACGCATCCTGGCAGCATTTCGTCCTTTTGTCTGTGTATAGGGTACTCCATCAGATAAGATGCGATCGAGCAGTAGCGATAGTTCTGAAGCGACTTTCTATGCTAATCGCCTTGCGCAGCCGGTTTATGGTCCGGTTGTTTAGATTCAGACTGCGCGTAACGCGCCAGCACCTTGGCGGCAGTCTCGGACATTCGCTCCTGTAGGGCCGAATGATGGATGATGCGAACACGTTTGCCGAGAAAACGCATTTTGGACAACACATAATCGATCTCGTTTCGTGGAACCGTCAGCAGAATCCGATACACATGGTTAGCTTCGTTATATTCAACCTCTCTTTCAAAGCAGGAGAAGGCATACAGTATACGGGATAATTCCGCATTGAACTCAGGCAGCACCTCGATGGTGATCGTCGTTTTACGTTTCTCTGTGATCAGGGCGATGCTTGCTTTGTATCGCGATGCGGCCTCCGGTTGAATGGATCTGGCCTCCAGCTTGGTGATGCTATGCAGCTTGGTGGACATTAATCTGGCAAAGTGCGGGGCATACCAGAGCACATACCATTCCTTTTTGACCATGGAATATTCCAGCTTATACGGGAACCCGAACTGCTCCTGGCTTGTGCGTCCGCTACGGATACGACCTGTCATTTGAAACCCCTCACCGTTCAGAATCATCTGCCGTAACGGCCTCAGTAGGGGATGAGAGACACGGTTCTCCTCACTTTTGGCTTTTTCCGTCAGGTAATCTTGCAGATTCAAGTGCTTTTCCCCATCCAGCATATGGTTTAGTTTGGTCAACGTTGGCGGGCTTAGCGCTTCTTGTGCAGCCGGATGTTCCATCATCATACGGAGCCAGGCTCGTTCCTGCGAAGTCCAGGTGAACAGTCCGGTTTCATTCAGTCTCGTCATGATCTGGTAGTTGAACATCTTCTCGAACAGGTTCATAATACGCCGCAATCTCCTTCCATTCCTCAATCATTTCCTCACGCAACTTGCGCGGAGCCAGAATCTCGCAGCTTGAGCCAAAACTGCGTAGCCAAGGTTTAATTTCCGTTGTACCGTTTACCTTGATTTCATACAGAAAGCTATGATCCGTTTCGGGTGTAATGGTCCCCCATTGTCCTTGCAGCCGGACGCGATCCAGAATAAAGTTGCGCTGACCGTCTCCCGGGTGGAAAAAGCGTGCTTGCACCGTCACGGTGCGGCCTGTATCGACAAGCCAGCTGTACTGGCTGATGTCAGCCCATTCTTTTTTCAATGCAAGCATATGCTCTTCTTCAATAGGCTGAAGCTCCTCCAGCTGGGTGATGCCCTCCATCCGAAACTTCACGAATCTTCGACGGCTCTGATAACCAATGACATACCAGCGGCCGTACTGATGATCATAAACGACTTCAATCGGGATGATCCGATTGGAGCTTCCGCCAGCTTCGCGTTCAAACTTTGGATTCGTATTTTGCGAGCTATAGCTGGATGGTTTCTTCGGTGAAAAATACTGAAATTGCACTCGTCTGCGTTGCCGAATTGCTCCAAGCAAGGTATACAGATGGGCTTCATCCAGAATACGTGAATAATAATGATATTTATAGATATATGGCTCGGTTGCTTCTTCTTGCGGATAACTTGCTGTAATCACCTTTTTTAAACTATCCCTCAATAAATATCCCTGCACCGATGGAACCTGTGTGTTCGCCATCATATCAACGAAGTCGTATAACTCCAGTTGCTCTTCTGGTGTAAGCTGCGTCAGCACATCCTGCTGCAAGGCGTATCGATAGGGGCGTCCTCCGGGTTCTTTGCGAATGACACCGACTTCCTCCAGATACTTCAAGTCCGAACGGATCGTTTTCTCATCTGGTAGCGCGAGTTCCTCCGGCAGGTCGGCGCAGCAGGCATCGAGCAATTCCATCGCGGTCAGCGAGGCGTCTTGTAGGGTATGTAAAATGACGGACAAGCGCTCCACTTCGGTTTCTTTCATGGATTTGGCGCGAAAAAGGAAGAGCAGGAGCGGCTCGGCCGACTCGCCGTACTGGAAACGAACAAGGTCGTTGATCTCTGAACCGGCCTCGCTGTCTGTTCGCTGGTCAGCCAGACTCTGACGAATATCTCGCAGCTTGCGCTGTGTTTTATCAAAGGTATGTACAGAGATGCCAAGCCGTTTGGCATACTGCTGACGATTATATGCGCCGCTGGTCAGAGACAGCATACGCAGGAACTGAATTTCTTTGTCAAAGCTTTCTTTAGCCATCTGACTCACTCCCGATTGGACTATATATTTCTCATTGTATCAAGATAAACGCCTTCTTTCATAACAAAGTTGCTCGGATCCGTTCAAAGTCACGTCGATTCAGACCTAGGTACTGCAATCAATTGGCTTCAAGTTACTGCAACTCACTCTAATTCACGCCAAGTCGCCATACTTTCACCATGTTCGTGGTTGAAGGTTTCATTGCATAATAAGGATGTGAAGCGGGGCAGTGAATTAGCTCGGCTGATCTGATTTCCGAGGCGCCTGGGAGGGTTACTTCGACTGTTAATCGACCAGGTCGTTGGTTCGAATCCAATCGCCGCCGGTTATGGCGGTGTAGCTCAGCGGTAGAGCAGGTAAAACCTTCCCCCTTTTTCCTCGGAAACCTTCTATAAGAAACGAAGAAACGTTGACCAACAACGTTAGATGTTCCACATAGATGAAGCAGAGCATTTTACTCGTAGGGAGGTAATGTGTGATGAGTAGAGCCAAATCATTATTTAATACACCTCAATCTATAGTACATAATCATGATGGCTATGCAGCTTATGAGCGATTGGTCGAGGAACAATATATTCAGATGCTGACGACCAATACGATGAACAATACGTTTTATGCAGATGAACAACAGCTGATGCAAGAAGCGGGGAGCAGCCATCAGGAGATGGCTGAACTGGACGCAGGTTTCATGGCGAAGGCTTTGGTATATGCTCGGAATGAAGGGTTCATGCGGTTACAGCCCTTATACGGACTCGCGATATTGTCTAAAATTAATCCAGAGCAGTTCACACAGGTTTTCTCTCATGTGGTGAAGACACCAGCGGATCTGGCCGATTTTCTGACGATCCTCAGAGGAAGCGGGCGGGGAGAGGGAGGACGTGCAGTGAAGCGTCAAGTCAATCAGTTCCTGAACGAAATCAGCGAATACTGGGCGATCAAATATAATGGACGTGGGCGTGGGTACAGTCTAGGTGATATGATTGCCACTGCACATCCCAAGCCGAAGGATGAGAAGCAACAAGCCTTATTCCGTTATTTGCGGGGGCATGAGACCAGTCTGGTGGACCTTCCGCAACTACAGGCACTGGAGAAACTGAAAACGACACGTAACCCAGCCAGTCAGCTTCATCAGATTGAAAAAGGGAAACTACCTTATTCGGTCGTGACCTCGATCCTTCAGCCGACGCGTCCGATTTGGGAAGCCTTAATGCTCCAGATGCCGATGTTTGCGCTCCTGCGTCATTTAAATGCGATGGATCGTGCCGGTGTTTTTGCCAAAAAGAAAAATATCGCTTACGTCACACGTCGTCTGACGGATGCAGAGGCACTGCGTCAATCGCGGATATTGCCTTTTCGCTTCGTCAAAGCTTATGAGATGGTTGAGCGGGCAGAACTGAGGGAAGCGTTGCAGCAGGCCGTGGAGCTATCCGTGTACAATCTGCCACGGTTGCCGGGAAGAACGGCTATTTTCCTCGATCGCTCAGGCTCCATGCAGGGAGACTACTTACGTATCGGTTCCGTGCTCGCACTGGCGCTGTACAAACAAACCGAGGGCAATTCACTGTTCTGGTTATTCGATCAACAAGTCGAAGATGCCCGCCCCAAGCTGGATGAGGGTATTCTTGCTCAGGCAGATCGAATTCGTGCACAAGGTGGAACCGATACAGGAAGACCTGTACGAGAGCTACGAGAGTCCAAAGAGATGGTAGATCGCATCATTATGATTACAGATGAACAGCAGAATGAGGGGAGCTCGTTTTATGCCGAGTTAGAACGGTACCGACGTCTTATGAATTCGGGGCTACAGGCATTCATTGTAGATATTACCCCTTATCGGCAGGCAATGGTTCCGCCGCGGGATGGTCAAACCTTTTACATCTATGGCTGGAGTGAAGCCGTACTGACATATATTGCAGAGACAGCAACAGGGTATGAGACGATTGCGGGGCGTGTAAGGAAATTTCAATTTTAAGTGAAAGCAGCGAAGGAGGGGAACAGGGATGAGCAATGTAGACCAGGCGATGAGAGATACTATCGCCAAGCAGCTTGCACAGATTGAGCAGGAGGAACAAGTTCGCATTATCTATGCCTGTGAGTCAGGCAGCCGGGCGTGGGGATTTCCTTCGCAGGACAGTGACTACGATGTGCGTTTTATTTATGTCAGACCCTTGGCGTGGTATCTGTCGATTGAAGATCAGCGGGATGTGATTGAACGTCCGATCAGCGACCAACTGGATATTAACGGATGGGATATACGCAAAGCATTGAAGCTGTTTCGCAAGTCCAATCCGCCGCTACTCGAGTGGTTACAGTCCCCGATTCAATATGATGAGCAATATAGCGTAGCTGAACAGATTCGGAGCCTGTCACCGCTGACGTTTTCACCGAAATCATGTATGTATCACTACCTGAACATGGCCAAAGGCAATTTCCGTGATTACTTGCAGGGCGAACAAGTGAAAATCAAAAAATACTTTTATGTGTTGCGCCCGTTGCTGGCCTGTGGCTGGATCGAACGTTATGAAACCATGCCGCCGATGGCTTTTGACGAACTCGTTGAGACCTTGGTACCAGCGGGCACGCCCCTGTATACCGAGATTCATGAGCTGCTACGCCGAAAAAAAGCCGGAGACGAACTGGATATGGAGCCGCAGCTTCCGGCTATACAAGCCTACATTACGGACCAGATTGCCCATGTGGAGCAGGTTGCTGTTGGGATCGAAGGACATGTAAATGTGGAAATTGAGGCGTTAAACCGGATTTTTCAAGCAGCTGTGCAGGAAGTCTGGCAATGAACGAAGCACGGGATAACCTTTATCAAAGGATATCGATCAATGAGAGGAGGAGAAAGGATGCATCTGATTATAAAAGCAAGCGGAGTTGGTGCAGGGGTTATATCCCATCTGTTCGCTAAAAATCCGAATAACGTGTATGACCGGACAGACAAGGGAGTACGTGTACGCATGGTATACACCAAGGCTGAGGAGCAGGAGATCGAGGTGTTGATTCATGCTGAGCCCGATCCGGTAGATCTCGTCAGAGGTACACCGGACGGATATGATATCACACAGTATATTAACGACCGAGAGTTTGTGACCAGCAGCCTATTCTGCTCTTACATACGGAATGCGCTGGGCACGGCTCTGAATGGAAAACCGAAGGAAGACTATGTGAAATGGGTGAATCACGCCTTTGATTTGGAGATGAAGTTCGGCCCGGTAGCCTCCGACTTGCCCGACCGAGTAGTGGAGGAACTGTTCTCTAATCTTGGGTATGACGTTGTTGTGGAACGGGGAGAATCGGCGTATTCGTTTGACCTGAAAAATAGAAGCACGGTTCGTCACATCACCCTGCGTGGTGAGCAAACGATACAACAGGCCTTACGTCAGTTATTTCTGCTCATTCCAGTGCTGGATAACTACAAACATTATTTCATCAGTGAGGATGAGATTGATAAAATCAACCGGTATGGCGAGGGTTGGTTAAATTACCACCCGCTTAAGGGACTTATCGTTAGGCGTACGCTTCATTTTGCCGAACTCATTCGGACGTATGAGCGACAGCATGGAGCATTAGCTTCTGAATTACTAGGAGCTGTGCAGGGTGAGGGGACAGGCGCTGACGAAGAGGAAACATTGAAATCGGAGTCGGTATTATCTGCGCATGAGGGTACAAGTGCAGATGAAGTTGAAGACTCATCCAAAAAGCCTGTGCGATTAAATGATTTGCGTTATCGAGCGATCACGGACATCGTGGCTTCCTTGCCTGACAAACGACATATTGTGGACATGGGTGCAGGTGAGGGGAAGCTGTCTGCCCATCTTGCCTATATCCCGGGAGTAGAATCGATCCTTGCCGTTGAGCCCTCCGGGCAATCACGTCTGCGGGCAATGGAACGTTTCGCCAAAATGCAGGATCGGGCAGGAGTTCAGGCTATGCCGGAGCCGATGCTCGGTTCCCTGTTTTATTTTGACGAACAGTTGCAGCATCAGGATGTCATGATCTTGTGTGAAGTGATTGAACATATTGAGGAATATCGTCTGGATGGCATTATGGATACGATTCTGAAAGAGTATCAGCCTGAAGTGCTGTTAGTTACTACACCGAATAAGGAATATAACGAAGTATATGCAATGGAGCAAGAGCAATTACGTCACCATGATCACCGTTTTGAATGGACACGTCAGGAGTTCAATGTCCGATGTGCGGGGTGGGCAGATAAAGGCAATTATGCTTACGAGATCAGGGGCATCGGTGAGGACAAGGAAGGTTATGGACAGCCGACACAGCTGGTAGTATTCACACGGGGAAAGGAGGGGCATGTATGAGAAAAGAAAGCAGACAGCAGGATGGACAGCGAGAGGTTCGATTGCCTTATGCCGGAATTGTTGTGCTGATTGGCCCATCGAACAGCGGTAAAAGCACCTTGCTCGCAAAGCTTGTGGCAGAGGAGGTCATTCGTGCTACCGAAGTAGTCTCGTCAGATCAGTTTCGCATGCTGGTCGGTGACGATGAGTATGTGGAATGGAAGCATCGTCCTCGCAGTGAAGCGGATGTGCTGTATGCGGAGTATCAGCAAGTATCTGCCAAGGCATTCGAAGCGATGGAAGCGATGCTCGCCACTCGTTGTCGTCTGAACAAGCTGACCCTGGTGGATGCGACTCATCTGTATCCCGAGGATCGCGGACGGTTAATCGAACTGGCACGTAAAGCCCATGTGCCTATCATCGCTATGGTACTGGATGTGCCGGAGGCCGTGCTGCTCGAACGTGATGATCAGCGTAAGCATCCGCGCGGACGTCAGAGGGTAAAACAGCAGCTACAGCAATTCAAACGTACCTTGCGTGCGATCCGCGATGAAGGATTTGATGCCAGTTATGTGCTGAAGCATCCTTACCCAGTGACCTTTGTGCGTACAGTTAATCCGCTGATGATAGACATGGGCACAGGTATTGACATCATTGGTGATATCCACGGGTGTTATGATGAAATGATGGAAGTCATCCATCGTCTCGGATACGTGGATGAGCAAGGAGATGGCTTGATGCGCCATCCTGAGGGTCGGAGGCTTGTTTCTGTCGGAGATGTGAGCAGCCGGGGGCCGGAATCGTTGAAATGTTTGCTTTTCTGGCAACAACAGTGTGCCGCTGGTCTTGCTTATATGGTTGACAGTAACCATGGTTGGAAAATTGCACGTTATTTGGACGGACGCGATGTCACCTTAAATCATGGGGATGAGCTTGTAGAGGCTGAATTACTTCAGCTCGAACAGGAACGAGGCAGTGACGAGGCCCAAAGGGTACGGGAATCATTGAAGCATTTTCTGCTGGATGCACCTGCCCATCTGGTGTTTACACGGAATGGGGTAAGGCAAGTTGTTGTCGCCCATGCCGGGATACGGGATCATTTTATCGGCAAGCAATCGAAACGCATTCAGGATTACTGCCGCTATGGCGATGTGGAAGGAACGGATGAGAAGGGTCGGCCTGTGCGTAAAGACTGGTACGTGGATCATACGTCCGGTGAATGCATTGTCTGGGGGCATGACCCAAGGCCGTATCCTACCATTGTGAATGATACGGTGAATATTGATCAGGGTGTTGTATTTGGTGGTATGCTTACGGCGTGGAGAATGCCGGAACGGGAAATGCTTAGTGTTCCAGCGAAGCAGGACTATGCCCAAGATCCAGACAGTCCGCTGAAGCGCTGGGAAAAGCGGCGGTTTGCACCGCCGAATATTCGCAAGTTCAAGGACGGTTTTACCGTTCAGACGGGGTCGCGGTTGAATGTCGCTGTACAGGGAGAAGTGGTGCAGACGGCACTGGATACCGTGTCTCATTATACCGTGCCGCTGGAGGAGTTGGTTTATATCCCGCCAACGATGAGTCCGCCGCCAGGTGAATGCTCTGTGGAAGGTTTTATGGAGCATCCCAGGGATGCATTCCGCTACTATCGTTCACAAGGTGTCACCCGTATGGTAGCAGAGAAAAAGCATATGGGCAGCCGAGCAATTCTGCTTCTCTACCGGGACGAACAGGCTGCATCTCAGCGAGTGGGTAGACCGATGCTGGGCAGTATTGTAACTCGTACAGGCCGATCCTTTTTTGATCCTGAGACAGAACAAAGGGTGCTTGCCAAGTTACATGCGGACTTGACTGCGGGCGGATATTTCGAACGGTATTCCACCGAATTTGTCTTGCTGGACGCAGAAATCGTGCCTTGGAACCTGAAAGCACGAGAGCTTATCGCTTCTCAATATGCCCATGTCGCGGAAGCGGCACTGATGGATCGCAGCATTGTGGCTGGAAACATCCGTAAGGCTATGAATATCGGTCGTGATGTTGCGGACTGGTTACAGGAAAGCGAGAATAAACTGGCGAATGCCCAGACATTCCGGGATGTGTTCCAGTATTATTGCTGGGATGTGCAGGATATTGGCGACATTGGCATTGCACCGTTTCACACGCTGGCTCACAGCACGGGAACGTTCTGGGAGCAGACACATGAGTGGCACATGGAACAAAATCGTGAGTTGGCTCGAATTTCGGAGTTAATGATGGAAACAGAATACCGTATTATTGCGGATGAGGCTAATGAGGAAGAGATTATTCGCTGGTGGGAAGATCTGACGGCTGAGGGGCATGAGGGCATTGTCATCAAACCCGAGACGTTCCGCAGCTGGAACGGTAACAACATGATTCAGCCTGCGCTCAAAGTGAGAGGACGTGCATATTTGCATATCATCTACGGCATGGATTATCTGGCTCCTGAGCACGTGTCCCGTCTTCGCAAACGTAAAACGTCGAAAAAGGAGAGACATGCGCTGCTTGAAAGTGCTTTGGGCATGGAAGGTATTGAACGCTTTTTGCGAGGAGAATCCATAGAGCGGATTCATGAATGCGTACTCGCCGCTTTATCTCTCGAATCGGAGCGCGTTGATCCGCGTTTATAGTTCTATGGAACGAACTTAAAAAGGAATGTAATGGGATGATTTTTCATCCTGGTTACATTCCTTTTTTGTTGTTCAATTTTAACGGTTTAAACCGATAGTAATGGTGAGTTTTCCAAATAAAGACTCAGAGAGGAAGAGAAGAAAATGTTTAAACGTGTAGAAAATGAATTGGAGTTTGCGATGTTTAACGGGATATGGACAACGGTCTGGAACGAAAAGGGGTTTGAGTTCGAGTTCTCAGAGGAATTTCTAGAAAGATATGTCGTGATTACGGAGGAAGGTCACTATGTAGGTTCAATTGAAATCAAACCATATGCTGAAGAAAGCCTGATGAACCAAATCGGGCCATTTCTGAAACATCCCTTGATCCAGGCTGAAATGGGGAACATTGCCGAGATTGATAAACTGGCCATATTGTCGACCTTCCGGGGACGATATGTCACCGATTTATTATCTGCGATTGTACATTATGCGGAGAAGAACCAGATCACTTATTATGCCATGTTACTGGAGCCGGTGTTGATGAGAGCCTTGCGCATTTCATATCATGTGCCGATTCAGAAAGTCGGGGGAAGAGTATTCTATAAGGGGGAGGATGTGATCCCATCTATTGTGAATGCTCGGGAAGTATATATGAATAAGGAACGGTTTACATGGCTCATTGATCCAAGACATAATGTGATAAAAAAATACAAATAACTTCATATAACAACGAAATTTCGACATAATATTTGTTTTTATCGTAAGAGTCCATTGAAGTCGCGATTTCAGCGGCTTTTTTGGTATCAGACAAGGAATGTTCTCATTGCCGTACTTATCTCAATATCTATATAGCTTTATGATATAATAACGAGTTAAGAGTAGGAAATTTTTTGGTCTAAACTGGAAGAAATGATAGGGTGATCGGGATGAGAAAACTTGAGTCTGGTATGTCAGTGGACAACGAATGTTTTTCTGATATTTTCAGGTATGAAAACGAAACGATAAGCGGAACAACCGTAACAAACTCAAATGTTGGTTCACCTATATTCTGAGACTGCACTCTGCATCAGCTTGTATTTGATACCTGTGATCTTACGAATACGAGATTTTTTGCTGGTAGTACCATTGATCAGTGTACGTTTATTCGCTCGGACTTGCGATCTGTTGGCATTGCCAAAGGTGAAGCAGTTTTCACCAATTGCGAATTCTCCTCCTGCGATATGAGAGGCATGACATTGGAGAATGCTACGTTTATTGACTGTACCTTTGTTAAATGTAGATTCAATGATCGGATTTTACAAGCTGCCAATATCGTCAATTGTTCCTTTAGTGGCAAGTTAGTGGATATTACGTTTGAGGGGAATGGCAAACAGAAGCTAATCGTCAATTTAGAAAACTGCATCCTTGACGGTGTTCGTTTTGTGGGCTGTGACCTGACGCAATGCATTCCGCCAAAATCCAATAACCATCGGTATGTTGAACAGGTGTCCGCACGTGTGAAAAATGCTTTGACAAAGATTGATGATAACCTTGATTTATCTGATGATGATCGGAAAGTACTGGTACGCAGTCTGCGCAAGCTTGAGGGTATGGAACAATATATTTTTAACACGACATATATGAAGAAAATATATGGTGATGTTTTTGTTGAACGGTTTTTTAGTAGTCTGGAATCAAATTAGTAGCTTGGTATGATGAAAATGGAGGCCTAAGGGCCTCTTTTTTTTGTAGGAAAGATGGGATGTTTGAATCAGCCGAATAAACCAAAGCCCTATATCTAATCTTTCTATTCTAGGTAATAATTATAAGAGGAGTGAATAGCATTGGAATCTCACTACGTAACGAGGGGGTAACCTGTATGGCGTCATTGATTTTGCTGGTGAAACAGACGGAGGACGATGAAAAGGTTATTTATCGATTCGGACCGAATGAGCGGAAGATGGGACTCATTGAGATGAATAAGATCAAGGAAAGTGTGAAAGAATTGGAGCCTGTTCAAGTGGATGGAGTCAGTCCCAGCTTTTTTTTCAATAAGGCAGCTCAGTGGCTGGTACGATGTTTGTTCAGAGAAGGCGGCAAGTTCCCAGAGCGAACCACGGTTGAATCATAGTCCATCGTAGGCCTTCTACGAATAAGGCTTATCAGATCATCGGGTAACATCCGGCAACAAACAATTGAACAGGCGTAACATAGAAGAAGTCCAAGCGCAGCGGTGAGTCGTTGCCTTTGGACTTCTTTGTATTAGATACGCATTTAAGGAGTAGAGACAGGAGTAGTGAAGTTTCCGATCCAGGCCTGTAATTGTTTACGCAAGGATGCTGCGGAATGCTGAGTAATCTCGATGCTGGCATCGTTTTCGCTGTCAGAGTTATCTTTGGAAATGCTCCAGAAGCCTTGCTCGGTATGAAGCATGAGCAGTGCTTGATCTGGTAACGGTATTTCTGATTGGTCACTGGTATAACGAATAATGCTCAGGTTATCCAGTTGCCGTCCAGACGTTTCAAAGGATTCATGCCAACGTGATAGTAACTCATGCGATTCTGAGGAGAACTCCCAATTACTCGTTAAATTATCCAAGGATGCGTGGTTATCCTCGTCTGTAAGCACATTCCATTGTTCTTCCGTGATCTTAAATCGAGTAGGCTGTTCAATGAATGGCTTCTGCTGACCTGTGTAGAACTGGAACAGCTCTTCCATCCATTCCTTCGGTTCTGTCCAAGTGAACAGGTGCACACGTTGATCCACTGCCAAGTGATATAAGTATGTATCGTTGTTATCTGTACCTTGGTGAATAGTCAGTACCTTTTCTTGTCCGAGGCTGTCCGAATAGGCACGAATCATACTGCGGCTCTGGGAAAAATGCGTCAGCATCCTCAGAAACTCCGGTTCGAGTTCAATCTCCGTTTCTTCCATGCGTACGATGAGCCCTTTGGATAATAAACTATGGGAGGCTGCTCTCAGAACAAGCTCCCAGTGCTGTTCAGATAACTCGCCATACATTGGCTTTAGAAGCCCGGCAGCAATGTGTTCTGCACCAAGGGTAGCAAGTGCAAACCCGAATTCTTCGATGGACAAGGTAACTAGAGGTTTAGTCATGAGTGGAATCTCCTTCTTTCGCTTAGATGATCATTACAGGTGAAGTACATTAGTTATCTTTATATTGATGCCAGCACTGACGCAGCCTCCCCAAACAAGAGGTTAGTTCTTTCTCTGTGAGCATATGAAATGTATTTATATCTTCAAATTTATTATGGTGTAAATGAAGCCGATAAAAAGGAGGTGAATGTTGTACCCATTTACGCAAGAATGGCTGTTTGAGTTCAATTCTAGTAATGGTTTTCCAAGGGATGGATGTACCATTGTTTAGTAGAATTCGAGATTTGTCCCAACGAACGAGTACAGGTTCTTTAGCCATTGCAATCCAGGTTAACGATAACCAAGCCGGCCCAAAGAACCAAAAACATAGAAATGAAGCCGAACCGTAATAAGCATATTGAAAGAAGCTTAGGTCAGCGGTCAAGATTTCATATAAAAGGATGAAAGCAATCAAAATTAAAATAAAACAGACAAAAGATTTGTAAAATGCTGTTTTTCTAGTATAGGTTATGGACTCCATAGTTCCTCCCCGATGAAAGAAAATAAGTGTTTCTACTTAAATAAGCTACTCACCCAACGTATGCCTTTTTCAGCTACTTTAGCTATGTGATCTCCCACAAAAGCCCCAATAGCTCCGCCTGCATAAGCTCCGATAGCTGTTCCCGCTGGTCCAACTACTGATGCTAAAGTTCCAACGAATACTGAACCTACTCCTGCGGCGGCCGATTTAATAATAACATTGGATGTGGATACAGCAAGATCAGTTTTGGTTAAACTTCCATCTTTGATCCTTGTTATTGTTTTGATGCTTTCATCAATAACGTTCAAGCCCACATTGATAGGAAATAATTTTCTGCTAATCATTTTTGGTATTGAAGAAGTTTTCATTCCGATACTGCCTGTATGAACACCTGCAATGACGTTTCTAGTCCACTGTGTGAAGCTCTTTGCTTTATTAAATCCTAGACCCAAACCGTCCAATTTTAACTTTGTCGTCAAATGGTCAAACCCTTTTAGCCCTTTCATAACTAACCCAGGATTTCGAAATTGCTTGTCTATGTTTCTAGCCATACGACTTAGGAGTGTGTTGCCTTTTCCTTTGACCCATGGAGCTGTATGTACAGCAGTTCCCATCGGTTTTGATGCACTTGTGTTGAACTGCACAGTTCGTGTCATAACCATTGAGGTTGCTGCGATTGCATGAAGCATGGTGCCCGCCTTGGCAAAGTTTCCTTGTATTGTATTAATAACATCCCAAGACTTGCTCCCTTGATCATACAGATCTGATAGCGTTGTTTTCACATTTTTGCCTGAGCTGGGATGGCCTCCATTTGCCTGCACGCCTTGACCTTGAGACTGATCTGTCTGTGCAAAACGAGTGGCAATCGTATTCAGCTCTGTGCCAATGGAAGATACCGAAGTGGAGAAGTTCGCCATTTGTCGGTGTGCCACTTGAAAGTTCTGAAAGAAACGCTCTTGCGTGATTCCGGACCACTGACTCTGTAACGAACTAATCTGTCTGCTTAAATTACTGATCATGTTTCGGCTTTGTTCCGAAGCTTGGGCAAACTGGTTGGAAATCTCCTGAAGTTTCTCAGGGGGTACAACAATTCTCGTCACAACATTCACCTCGTAGAAATGATAATGAAGATATGTAGATAAAATGTAGACCATGAACTTAATAACTTCCAGAATTTATTACCCAATAATTTTAAAGGCCGAAACGTAGTTTCGCAACGGATAATACCCTTTTGACGCGCGAAAAGGTTCTAAGGTTGGATTAGAGAAGAGATACCCTTAAGACTTTATGTCTATAACCGGGACGAATGAAGCTAAATGAGAAAAGCCCACAACCCCTAATTAGGGATGTGAGCTTAGTTAATTATTAGAACGTTTTGGCATACGAAATCAGTGCCGTAATCGTAATAATGTTAAGTAGAGTGGAGATCAGCACCGTCTGGGCAGCAAAATCAGGCTCGTTGTCATATTCCTCGGCAAGAATGGAAGAGTTGACCCCGGTAGGCATGCCTGATGCGATAATGAGTGCTTGAGCCGCTATGCCTTCCAGCCCGAGTAGCAGCACGATGCTGATGCCGATTGCCGGACCAATCAGCAGGCGTAAAAATGTGCTAACATACACATCAAGACGATATAATCGAATCGGATATTTCACGATTTGTGCCCCGAGTGTCAGCAGTGCAACGGCAACCATACTTTGCTGTGCATAGGTGAGTGGCATGGACAGAAATGTAGGCAAAGGCAGCTTCCACGCCTGAAACAAAATCCCTAGCAAGAGCGCATACGGTACAGGCATTTTCAGAAAACCGATAATGACTGCACGGTAGTTTCCTTTGAGCTTCGCACCCTGGATGGACAGAACACCATAGGTGAAGGTGAGCAAAGACTGCAAGGACATGACCAGTGCCTGAATGGATGAGGCGAGCGGGTCACCCCTGAATACCAGTGCGTTAATCGGTAGACCGTAGTTGCCTGCGTTATCCAGCATGATACTATTGTTGAAGGCGGCTTTCATGCCTTTGTTCATACGGAACGAGCGGGATACCACAGAGCCTATAATATAGAGAATGAGTACATAGATCGCGTAAAAAAGCGTAACCGTACCAAGCAACTCACCGGACATATTCGAGCGATACATGCTCATAAAGACGGCTGCGGGGGTAATACAATAGAAATTGATTTTGGCGAGGGTGTACAAGTCCAGCTTGAACACCTTTTGCATCCAGGACCCGACAGCAATCAGGAGAAAGACGGGCAGGACGACTTCTAACATGATGTCTGCAATCATTGGTTCAGCTTCCTTTTTCATGAAAATTTCAGTTCTTTACGGAAAACACTTCGATCATTATATCATTTTATACACAGCTGCAAGGGCATTTGGTCAAAAAAGTTCAGGAGGTGCCACCCTATGATCCCGGATCATCTGGATACTGGCTTATCGATTTTGTTTATTGGATTCAATCCCAGCATTACATCGGGAGAGACTGGTCATCATTATGCGTATAAAGGCAATCGCTTCTGGCGCATTCTGGAGCGTTCCGGACTAACCCCGCGTCTATATGATGCAACAGAGGATGGTGAGCTACTGAAGCTGGGATATGGTTTCACCAATATCGTAGCCCGCCCAACCAAAGGCATTGAGGATATTACGAAGGAAGAGTATGCGGAAGGACGCGAGATTTTGCGGAAAAAGCTGAAGACATACCGGCCGGATATCGCTTGTTTTGTGGGCAAAGGTGTATACACCCAATACAGCAAACGCTCCAAAGTAGAATGGGGATTCCAGGATGACCCGGTTGTGAAAGAGATTCAGGAGTTCGTTGCGCCTTCGTCCAGCGGACTTGTACGCATGTCGATGGATGATATTGTGGCAATCTATGCCCAGCTTGCGGCTTTCGTGGCCGAGAAGAACGGTGGAGAATAGGAAAAATCGGCGTACTTCACGTTATATTTCGTAGGATTGAGTTCACCCGTTCGGCGATGGCCGGAGAGGGTGGATTCTTTTTTTGACGATAAAGTGAGAGGTTTCGAGGGCGGCTTCCGTCTATATAGTACAGAACCATGCATGGACGCTGTAGAGAAGGGGGATTACATGACACATCTGATACCAGAGGAGGAACTGATTCAGCGCATTATGGATGGGGATAAACAGCTGTTTAGTGTGCTCGTGGATCGATATAAAAATAAAGTCTACGGCATCCTGCGCGGAATGGGCGCAAGTCACCCGGATGCACAGGATCTCGCACAGGACACATTTATTCGAATCTATCGATATATGCCAACCAGGAGAGAGGGGAGCAGTTTCTCGGCCTGGGTGTATACCATTGCGGTGAACATCATGAGGGATCATATGCGGAAAAAGAAACCGATGATGACCGCCGATCAGGAGATCGAATCTGTCAGTGAAGACACACCTGAGAAACAATTGATGCACAAGGAAATGAAGAGGGAAATCCATCGTCATCTTGAACAGTTGCCGGAAACGTACCGGCTTGTACTGCTCTTGAAATACACCAATGAGCTGACCTATGAAGAGATCGCCACGATTACAGATATGAGTGACGCACAAGTACGTAATGCACTTTATCGAGGCAAGAAAATGCTGAGAAAGCAGATGGAACGCAAAGGAGGTTTATCGACCTATGAAGCCCATTTCAAGTGAGCAGGAGAAGAAGCAGGACCGCAAGTGGGAAGAGGAGCTGTTCCGCGAGGGGCCGGATGTAGATTTTACATTACAAGTGATGCAGAAGCTGGATCATGTGTCTATGGAAGAACCTCATGTGCAGGTACCATGGGAAACCAAAAAGTCGCATAAGAGGACATGGATTTATCGAACGGGTATCGCCGCAGCGGTTGCGGTACTGGTTGCAGGAGGGGCTTGGGCTGCTTGGGATCGGACAAAGGAAAAGCCAGTTCAGCCTCCTGTAAACGCCGTAAATATCCCCCCTTTGCCTAACATTCCTGTCCCGGAGGTTCTGAGAGATGCCGATTTGGCAGACGACTACAAACGGCTTCAACCGCTTGGACTTGTGTTGAACCCGAACATGGATATTAATGATCAGGGGTACAAACTCAAGATTGAAGATGTGCTTGTAGACGGTTCTCAACTTATACTTGTGCTGCAACAAACGGCACCTGATGGGACAGCAATGTATCTGCTTGGCTCAAAAGCAGAGGATATCCACATCACGGATAAAAACGGAAAAGATGTTGCTGAGCTTGCGTTTGATACAAGGCAAGGTAGTGGCTCTTTTAATAAGCTTGTGTTTCAGTTGCACCAAGATATCCCTGATGAAATCACAGTTCGTGGAGATTTCGGGCATTTAGATGTAGGAGATGGCTATGGTTATGATGTGAATACCAAAACCTATACGGATAAAAAGGTCTCCGTAGACTGGAGCTTTCAGTTTAAACTGGATATGACCCAAGCCAAAGTAATGTCCAAAGAAACGCCGATGAATGCGTCCTATACAACACCGGAAGGGCTGGAACTGGCTATGACACAATTGGTGCAGACGCCAAATGGAACCCGGCTTGATCTGGAAGTGAATCTGAACGAGGAGCTTCGTGCTAAAGCAGCAGAAGATTGGGCTAAGGACATGGAGATTCTGTATCATATTGAAGTGAAGGACACGGGAGAGTATCGTATTTTCAACGGGGGCAGACCCAATGCGCGTCAGGCCAAATTCCGTTATCGAGATTTAAGCCAAGTGAGTGCAGGAGGTCCACTTAAGATATCGGAGACATGGGACCCGTCTTTGGTGACACTGAATGCAGACAATATTCGCTTTGTCCTGGACGGTTACACGATACCTGTGAAAGAGGGACAGACGATGGAAGTTGATCTGAGCAGAAAGAATAATCCGTATCGCTTATTTGCCTCGTTTAATCACCTTGGGGATTTGATAGATGTAATGGACTACAGTTATCAGTCTGGGCAGCAATCAGCTGATACAGACGTGGAGAAGAAAGCTTCCCTGGTTCTGGAAGGAGGCGGTGTTTTTAAAAATGAGTTTTATGGTGATCAGTGGATTGCAATCGATCCTAAGGGAAGAGAGTATCCTGTCGAAGTGATGGGTATTCGAGACAAACCCAATAATAAGGAAGAGTACGTAGTTAATGACCTAAAGCTGATTGTGCATGGTTTTAACAAGGATAAAGGGACGAAATTGACGTTAAAACGAACCGTGGTGCATCGTGATTTCGGGGATGTGGATTGGAAAGTAAAACTTGCGAGTAATTCAAGTATGCCTTGGGATCAATAACGGTAGGCTATTCAATCAAGGCATTAAGAAAATCAAATATAATTTAGTGCTAAGTATAGATTTTTTAGATTCTGATTTAAGCATACGAGACGAAGAGATCCCATTTCATCTAATTGGGATCTTTTTAATAAATCTAGCTCTCTATTGCTCCTTTCAATTAAATATTGCTAGGATAGCATATCAAGGTCTAATTCCAGTAATTCTATTGATCAAAATTCTATGTATGGTATGATTCAAATAATATTGAGAATCTTGTTCTATTTAACGATATTCTGTTACGTAAGATGTATTAAAGTTAATGAAACTGATTACAATGGAGGTTCTTTTTTTGGGTCAAAGGATGACAGATTTACTAACAATTTTTTTTAGGGATTTAGGAATAGAAACGCAGGCCTTTTTTATGCGTATTGTGGCAGCATACGTTATGCATAAAGCTTTTTTTTTAATTGTCTTAGTTATTTTAGCCGTTTACTACATATTGATATCTATCTATAAATATAGAGATTTTAAGTGGCGGATAACTTCCCATTTTGTATACCACATATTGTTTGTCTGTGGAATTGGATGGATGATATTGGTTATTTCTCCGAATGTAAAGTGGGTTGGAGTATTATTGAGTAGTTCTCCTCTAATTATTTTTATTACTTATTTTATAGTTATATCATATGTAAAAGAGAGAGTATTGTACTGGAAAACGAAGAGGAAGCTTGAATGGAGATTAATTCAGGCTTTATATTTTTCTGGACTTGTCTCAGTTCCTTTTACTATAGTTTCATCAAATTGGGAAATTGTCGATTGTATTAACTTAATCAGTATTTTGTTTATTCTTTTTAGTATATATAATTCATTAAACGTTACATCAACAGTGCCTCATTCTCTAAATGAAGTGGGAGAAGAGGCTGACCAAGAAGTTGCAAACCCAGACCAATTATTCCCTACTCGAAAGAGAGAGCTAGAAAGAATAAAAAGCTACATGACATCTCAGGAATATCAAGAGCCTTTTGCATTAGCAATTAATGCAGCTTTTGGTGAAGGGAAAAGTAGCTTAATTCAGGTTTTAACCTCTGAACTGAAAAAAGATAAAAATAAAGTTGTATTCCTTAAACCAACAATTACTGATACCAGAGAAAAACTTATCAATTTTTTCTTTTCCGAACTTGAGGTAATTCTAAAGGATAGTGGGATATATACAGGTAAGGGCAGCGCTATCAAAAAATATATTGAGCAATTTGGAAAGTTAGTAGAGAACAATAAAATTGATATTTTCGTGGAAATTTTAGGTGTATTCGAGAATGAGAAAAATGAGGAGTTTAGAGAAACGAAAAGGCGTCTTGAAGAGGACATACATCAGATGTTGTCGTATTCATCAAAAGGACAGATGCGTAGGCTATATATTGTAGTTGATGACTTTGACCGAGTGGAAAAAAACACGATGCTTGAAACATTAATTTTCATAAAAGAGCTTGTCGATTTCAAATATTGTGGGGTTTTATTTCTAATGAACTATAATTTAGTAATTGGTGAGAAGATTACGCATGAATATTTGGATAAATTCATAGGGAAGCGATTCGATCTAGAAAAAGTAAGCTACCGAGAGATTTTGACTTACTATTTAAATCACAAAAAAATGTTGTCGATAGAGAACGGTTCTCTTAGTTTTATCTCAGATGAAATGGATATATTAAAGGATAAAGCTATAACACATATGGACGAAGCAGAAAAAGGAATTCTTTCTATTCTTGATAAAACTCACAAGGGGCATCAAGAGAGATTACAACGGAAGGGTAAGGAAGATAATAATCTTCAAGATATTGAATCTCAATTAAAAAAATATGAGAATGAACTTCAACTGTTTCAAGAAAAAATAAATAATCCACGAAGATTAAAACGTATCTTAAGAGAATCAAAAGAAGCTCTCATGTTTTTGGACAAACTTTATCAAAATGAGAGGAATCCCTTTTTTGCTGAAAATGCAAAAAAGGCAGAGCTTCATCGTATTGTTTTTAACATAGCGATGATAAAATACTTATTTGAAGAAGAGTTTGAACTAATAATTAGATCTGGAAATATGAATAATTATCTTTCGAAATGTGAATCTAAATTAATCAAAGAACACATGCTGCAGGATGTATCTAAAAATCTCTTTAGAGAAAGTGATGTTATTCTTCAAGAAATGAAAATTAAATTGTATCATGTGATTATTTTTCAAAGAACAGATGAAGAAGAGTATTTACAAGAAATCATAACTAAAACCGAACATAGGTTAAGACTAATAGATAATCAAAGTGAATTACTTACTGATATCACTATTATTGATGAGATATTACCTTTTATAGAAGCAATAAAGAATAAAATAGGAATAGAGGAAATGAATCTTGTTAAGAAGCGTCTGGAAACAGTTTTTGATGTAATTATATCTTTACTTAAACAGGGGAAGGTGCAAGCAAAAGAGATTCTTGAATTATTTGATTATAAAACGATTACTGTAAATTTATTAACTATAGCCCCTTCTTTTCTCGATAGTTTATCTAAGGAAATCGCTACAAAGCCTTTCGTATTTGAAGATAATAATGAGAAGATACGATTAGATAGTATTCTTAATGGTCTCGAACAATCTTTGATCCGATTTTTCCTTGGAGATATTGAGCTAGTCATTACTACTTCTGAGATTGTTCATAAAAAAAGATATTCAAATTTCTTCTTTGATTTAACAGAGGACATATCTAATTTGAAAAAATTAAACGATACGTTGGAGAAGTACTCCGGTTTAAGTAGAAAAGAAGACAATAGTGAATCAGTAATTGATTTAGATTGGTTTGAGAACAATGTGGCTAGTATTTTGGACGAAATAAATCAACTTGATGACTTAAAGCCAGAGGTCTTAAAAGCACTAACATACTGTCAACGGCGTATTAATCTCTTTAAGGAACTTCTTTCTTGTCATTATGTTATTTTTGATTCTTTGTCTAAAGGGAAGTTTTCTGATCTCTATGAGGTTAAACCAAAGTACTTAACTTCATTAAGAGAAGTAGAAGAAACCATTAGGGAAATGCATTATCTAATCATAACACCAAATAGGGTTAGTGAATCAAGCGAAACATACCACTATTTTCATGATACAATCATACAAATAAATAAATTAGTAGGCATGAATCCTTTATCTAGGGAAACTTCTCAATATATAAGTGAAATTTATAAAATTATTGATGGAAAACATAATGAAAATATTTACAGTGAACTGTATTGGAGAAATTGTGGGCTCTTGGTAGAGAAGCTGGTATCCCAAAGTTAACTCTGCCTGTTTGATAGCCCTCTAGAGGACCTAAGATTTGGTCCTCTTTTTTTGTTTGAAATTATTCCTGACTTGTTGTAGATATTCTAGTCTACGCCGAATCCCTTGGAATCAATGTAGTGGATAACATGACCGTTTCTTTCGGAGTACCTGGGCGTTCGATTCGACGCTTCAAAGCCTGGGCTGCTCGTTGTCCAAGTTCCTCTTTGCACAAATGTACCGTAGTCAGCGGGGGAGAGGAGGTGGCAGCGGTGTATACATTGTCGATTCCGATCACCAGACAATCCTTAGGCGTGGAGAATCCCATCTGTTGCAGTTTGTACATCCACTGTAAGGCGATATCGTCGTTCGCTCCAATCCAAGCATCGGGGCGTTCTTCCGCAGGCAAACCTTGAATGGTGGCAGCGAGCTTGTTCACCCAATCTCCGTTTTCATAAGCTATATTCCAGGTTTGAAAGCGGACGTCTTCGCTCGCATCCGTATGAAAGTGATCCAAAGCTAGCTCGATACCAATCTTACGCTGTGCAAAACTGGCGGCACGTCCATCATCAGTAATCAAGCCAATGTGTCTGCACTCTTTCGATATTAGATATCTGGCTGCAGTTATCCCTGCTTCCAGATTATCATGGCTGACCGTATCACAGTTCAGCAAAGGCTCCTGATGATCAACCAAAATCATGGGGCGGCCTGTCTGTACGAGCCGTTGCAGTACCGCATGTGGGAAAGCGCCCATGACGATAATCCCGGCACATCTTGTCCAGTCCAGATGAGGAGCAATTGCCTTTTCGGGAGTGATCTCTTTATCTGGCATATCTAGTGAAGGCGACACAATAACGTGATGCCAGCCTTGTTCGGTACAACCTGAGATGATACCTGACAAGACACGCTGCCAGTAGTGAGGCTCACCTCGATTGAGTTGATTCATACAGATCAGGGCGAAGGGAGATTCAGATGCGGCTGGCTGAGTGGTAGTGGCAGTTTGTTTCGCCGAGCCAGGTGTACTCTGACGATACCCGAGCGCGCGGGCAAGTTCCAGAACACGAGTACGTGTGGACTCGCTGACACCAGTTTTACCGCTGAGCGCGCGGGATACGGCATATTTGGACAAACCGAGCTGGTCAGCCAGCGTTTGGATGGATACTTTTCGAGACATATGATTACTCCTTTTATGGACAGATGGATAAACCTAATTTTATCAGTAAGAAAATGACTTGTGTCATATGGGTAGCTAGTTGAATAGAAAACTGATTAATTGTCAATTGACGTGCTTACATGGAACAGGTACACTTACAATTAATAACGTTATTATAAAATATAATAACAAAAATAACAACAATCCTGTTAGAAGGTCTATATTAGTCTATTTTGGTTGATTAACAGTTTACATAGAAACGGAGAGGACTCCCATGGATCAGTTCAGATTACCTAAAATTCCGATGCCCGAGTTGGAATTACCCCAAGCTGTTCGTGATGTTTTGGCTGAAGCAGACGAGCGCTTGAAGCACAGACCGAAGCTGCTGGCTCAGTTTCGCAATTGTTTTCCGAACACGCTCGAAACGACTACCAAGCTATTGGATGATGGTACAACCTTTGTCATTACGGGAGATATTCCCGCGATGTGGCTACGGGATTCGGTGGAGCAAGTGATCCATTACGTTCCGCTGGCGAAGCATGACGCGCAGTTGCAGCGTATTATCGGAGGTCTGGTCAAGCGGCATACTTTTTATGCGGAAGTGGACATCTATGCGAACGCATTTAACGAAACGGCTAACGGCTGGCATTGGGATGCGAATGATGAGACAGAGATGTCGCCTTGGGTGTGGGAGCGGAAGTTTGAGCTGGATTCCCTGTGTTTCTCTATGAAGCTGGCATATACATATTGGCGCGAGACTGAGCTTACAGACATCTTTGATGAACGTTTTAAAAAGGTCATGGAGCAGATCATGCACCTGTGGGAAACGGAACAGCGTCATGTAGAGCAATCCCCGTATCGATTCATGCGGCGTAACTGCCCGGCGCACGATACACTGCGTAACGAGGGAATGGGGATGCCAGTAAACTATACGGGCATGATCTGGTCGGGCTTTCGCCCAAGCGACGATGCTTGTGATTTTCACTACAATATTCCGTCCAATATGTTCGCCGCGGTGACGCTGAGCCAGATGGGGGAGATTGCAAAATGGGTGTTCCGTGACGAACAGCTGGTGAGCCGTATGGCGCGCCTGGAGGAGGAAATCCGGCACGGCATTGCCCTTTATGGTACCTACCGTCATCCGGTGTATGGACAGATTTACGCTTATGAAACGGACGGGTATGGCAACGTCTGTCTAATGGATGATGCGGGCACACCAGGACTGATGTCGATTCCGTATATCGGATATGTTTCCGTGGATGATGTGGTGTATCAGAATACACGGCGTTTTATTTTGAGTAAAGAAAATCCGTATTATTATGAAGGAACAGCGGCCAAGGGCATTGGCAGTCCGCACACGCCACCAGGGTACATCTGGCATATGGCATTATCCATGCAAGGACTGACGGCAGACAATGACGCGGAGATGCTCGCCATGATTGATTTGCTGGAGAACACCGACGCGGGAACGGGGTATATGCATGAAGGTTTTCATGTCGATGATCCGGATACGTATACGCGTCCATGGTTCGCATGGTCCAACAGTTTGTTTGCGCAATTGGTGTACAAAGCGATGAAGAAGCGTATTTTGTAGGTGAATAAAAACAGCCGTTCCAATGTTGGAACGGCTGTTTTCCTTATGTTGCCGGAGTCTTCGTTACTTGAATAACTTATACCAGTATAAAGTGGTATCAATATTAGGGGTATAGGACTGTTTGAGTGTGTCGGCTCCACCTAGTACAAAGCCCTGTTTTACATAAAATCGGCATGCACCCAGATTGTCATCTTGTGCTTCGAGGGACATTCCAATAAGATTTTTTTGTTTTGCCCATTCTTCTGCTTTATGGAGGAGCAGCCTTCCGACTCCGCTACCTCTATACTCTTTTTTGGTCGCAATGTTCTCAATATAACAGAAGCGATTCCAATCCTTAATGATTCTAATCTGTCCTATACAAACCTGATTCATATACGCTAAAAACAACATTTTATCGTCCTGGTTGATATATTCGTCCCAATCCAGCTTGTCATCTGGAAAACGAGTTTCCTTCGGTTCATCAAAAAGAACTTCTTCATAGGACCATTGTCCAGATTGTAAACTGGGGATGATTTTACCGAATAACGTAAAATCATCGTTAGTCGTATGGATATCATCCACTAAGTCCGCATTTAATGGAGAAATCATAATTTTACTTTCACTATCCAATAAGACTCACTTCCTTTTATGGCGATTGAAAATATATATTTAAACAACATTAACCCTAATCTTGCTCAAGCTCAGGATGACGGCCCTGTTGTTTTCAATAAATCTGCAATCCGTACCTTTTGTCCGGTACGTGCACTTTCGAGGGAGGCGAGCACCATAGCCATGCTGTATTGATTGTCGCTGCAATCCGTTTCGGGCAGGCGTTTTTCTTCAAGTGCAGCGAACATCTCTTCAAGACAGCCGTGGTGTCCGGTTTTGTCCATTACAGGCAGTTCGGCTTCGATTCGTTCACCGCGTTGAAGGAATGCTGGTTTGCCATCAGCCTCCAGCGTGAGTGTATTAACCACTTCGGCATATATGTTGTCATGACCATCCCAGATGGCGGTTCCCTTTTCACCCGTCACACGCCAGCTTGCTTCCCAGGATGTAGGCACACCCTCGGTACACCAGGACCCCCGATAATCGAACACAGATCCGTCGGACATCTCGAAAATACATATCGCCATCGCATTGCCCTTATACCAGGAACCTGGAGGGTTGAATTCGTGACAGTACACCGACACCGGATCAGCGCCGAGGATATAACGCGCCTGATCAAAGGTATGTATCGCCATATCCAGCAAAAGCGGGCTGTCCATGAGGTCGCGGAAACCGCCAAAGTGTGCCCCTATAAAGAAGTCTGCTCCTGCATATCCTGGCTGCCCAATCGTTCCGCTGGAAATGAGCTGCCGATAGGCGCGAATACGCGGATCAAATCTGCGATTCTGCATCACTGCCTGAATACGTCCTGTACTACGGGCGGTTTGCACAATATCCGTGCAGTCCGAGAATGATTCTGCGAGCGGTTTCTCGCCAAAGACGTGACAACCGGCCTGTAGTGCGGTCATCGCAATATGATAATGGCTGGAAGGGATGGTCACATCAAATACGATGTTGGCATCGACAGCCTGAAGGGCATCGTGAATATTCGTAAAGGTTGGACAGGATAGATTGTGGCGCTTGGCGAATGATGATGCCGCTTCCTCGTAGAGATCAACAAGTCCCACGATTTCTGTATCTGGTCTTTCTTTGGCATAGTCGGCCCAGGTGTTTGCCATTGCCCCGCAACCTGCGATGATAACCCGATAAGGGTAGGTCATATGCTCAACTCCCTCATATAGATGCATAGATGTGATTGATCCATGTTATAAGTTATTGCTCCATGCGAGAAGTGCATGTGATTGTGACGAGCATTTGTATTTTCTGGGCACATGAGTAACTGAGTCTTTCAGTCTTCATGTTGTTATGTCTTTACACCGGATTGGGCACAAAACTACCGCCGCGGCAATGTTTCAAATAATTCAATGCGTGTACTTGCCCGGTCATTTCGAGTTCGTCCCGGTACACCGGGTCATGCCAGCCTTCAATGTCGATCGTGCCTTGATAGCCGTTCTGGCGCAAAATAGTAATGATATCTGCCCAGTTGCTATCTCCAAAGCCGGGGGTGCGATGCCAGACAAATTCATGCGGGCCGTGTACGCCATGTTCTTTAACAATATCCCAGGCGATGGTGGCGTCTTTGCCATGGACGTGGAACACTTTCGGGGCCCATTTGCGAAGCTGCGGAATCGGGTCAATCAAGCTGACCATCTGGTGACAGGGTTCCCATTCCAGACCGACATTTTCATCAGGGACGGCATTAAACATCATTTCCCAAGCGGTAGGGTTGTGAGCGATATTCCAGTCGCCGGTCTGCCACGTTCCACCCATATCACAATTTTCAAAAGCAATGCGTACGCCCCGGTCTGCCGCCCGTCGTGCCAGTTCACCGAACACTTCCTTGAACCGTGGAATCGATTCGTCAATTGGTTGATTGGTCAGACGTCCGGTAAAGCCGGAGACGATGTCTGCCCCAAACAGCTGTGCGTGGTCAATGACACGCTCCCAGCTTGCCAAGGTGTCGGCGTTATCCCCAGAGCCGGTGAGCGGATTACCAAATACACTTACAGCTGAAATGGTGATGCCATGTTCGTCAACGATATCGCGGACGCGTTTGGCGGTTTCTGCCAGATCGAGATTGCCCGTGCTTTGCCAGAACGTCAGGTTAAAGGATTCGAAGCCGTGTTGCATAATCTGCGGAATGACCCGAACGGCATCATGGCCGCCTACAAGGGTTCCGATACGAATGGATGGATTCATGGTTGTCATTCACTCCAATATTGGCTTATAGTACTTCGTGACACACTCATTATAGCCGTGGATCTAAGGGAAGGCTCTAAACAATTTTGTGCTTTATTAGTCGGATTTTGTGGTGAGGGGGAAGAAAGCCATGCTAGACTTGAAAGCGCTTCATGAAGATACGCGAATTGATCATAAATCCCATCCGTTTCAGTTGTTCCAGAATCGCTGTTCTGCGAAAAAGACGGAAGAATGCATTTTATATTTGCACTGGCATGAACACTTTGAATGGATCATTATGCGTAAGGGGAGAGCTGTATTTCATATTGATAGCCGACCTTATGAAATTGAGGCTGGAGAGGTTATTATCATTCCGGGTGGTGCTCTGCATGTTGGATACGCGTTGGATGAAGGAGATGTGCATTATGACTCGGTTGTGGTCAATCGTGCGTTATTTCAGGATTTTGCGAGCGATCCAGTACATGAGCAGTATGTTGCGCCCTATCTGGAAGGCAGTGTGCGGTTTCCGGTCAAACCAGCCGCAGAGAATGCAGCCTGTGCCGGGTATTATTCTTTATTAAATGAAGCTGTGGAAGAGATGGCGATGCAGCCTCCGGCGTACCAACTTGTGGTGAAATCCAAGCTGCATGCCTTGTTTACGCTGATGGCCCGGACGTTTATGCCGCATCAGTTGCGGGATCGAGCGGGTACGGTGTATTTTCCTAACCGCGAGCGGTTCAAGCAGTTGATTGCTCGGATCGAGGCTGATCCGCAGGAGAAATTGTCTGTTGGCGAAGCGGCAAGTCAAGTAGGCCTGAATGTATATCATTTCTGCAAAATGTTCAAAAAGCTGACCGGACGTACGCTCGTAGAATACGTAAACGGATGCAGAATGAGCGAGGCTGAGCGCCTACTACAAGGTAGCAACCTCACAGTTACGGAAATAGCCGCTCAGGTGGGATGCGACAATGCGAACTATTTCACAAAATTATTCAAGCAGTATAAGGGCATGACGCCTTCGCAGGCACGGGGAATGACGGAAGGGTGAGAAGGAAAAGAGAGTGCTGAAAGGTGGGCAGAAGGATGAAAAGGGGAGGGGAAGGAAGAAACGTGAAAGAAGGAGCGTGAAGTAAAAGTAGAGTAAATGTGAAGTAAATAATGTGGAAGTACAAAAACCACTCTAATCTAGCCCATTATCGACTAAACTCGAGTGGTTTGAGGAAGGGAGAAGCCCTGGTATAACCGCAAACAGTGAATTCATTTACCACATGTGGATTTATAGAATTGCATTAGCACATTTATTTCAAAAATTTGGAGAGTAATCGATTGGCTTTCCTGGAGAGGTCCTCCATTTTAAGGTTGGCTTGGTCGAACTGATTATACGTCCATTTGATTGTTTGCAGCATTCGGGGAGATATAGGCGTGCCTTCAATGCGTGGATAGATATTGTGGTATGCCCATACGAGATGCTCCCAGCGATGGTCGTCTCCTTCCTGAATATACTCCGATACGTCGAGTACTTTGCCGCGTCCATTCTGGAGAAGTACATTTTTCAGGTGAATGTCGCGAGGGTTTAGTCCAAGGCGACGAACGGCTTCTCGCGCTGCGTCTACATCGAGCATAACCTGCTCGGGGACAGGGATTCCTTTTTCCAAACATTCGAGTAAAGTGTCTCCGGGTTCGTAACTGATGACCAGTATATTTCGGCCGCTGCCGTAATACGTCGGGAAGTAGGGCAGGCCCTTAAGCTGGGCGTAGACCTGTTTTTCATTATTTAGTTTATCTAAAGCATGATCCGAGTACATTTTGAAGGCATACTGCGGCAGTTGATCATACGTAAATACAGCTGCATCCGTACCAATTCCAATGCAGTTCACTCCTGCTGTCTCGCCGATGATCTTCACCAGCTCATTCCGATCGCTTCCGATGACTTGAATCTGTTGTAATGCTGCTTCCGCCTGGAACCAATCTGGCTGATTCATGGGTGGCGCCTCCTTTTGGATATGCCTGTACATATTTTCCGTAGTTGAAAAGACAGTGTCTTGTAAGGGAGATTTGTCATGCTCTATCTATTCGTGGTTCTAAGTTGTACTGCAATTATGCATTGCAGTTATGTTGTAATTGTTAGCGGATCATAGGAAAGCTTAAGCTTAATTTACGTAATAGATTAATACCGTTTGTGCTCGATTTCAACTTTGGGTGAATGGCCCTATACTCCATGCATTTCAACCTCTCCACAAATTCTAACGATCAGGAGAAACCTTATTTCGCTCAAAATAGCCATGTTGGAATTCTAACGATCCGTAGGAACGCTATTTTGCCTAATTCGTCCGTTTTATCCCGTTTTCTACTGAAATCCAGCTAAATAGCGTCTCTGGTGATCGTTAGATTTTGAGACTCCATCAAAAGGGGCAAATAAGGTCTGTGGTGATCGTTAGCGTCGCCAGAGACATTCTACTGCGTATGCGTCATAACCTCTTGCCTCCGCACGTTGCCTCCGCACGAGATAACCTCTGCATTCTAACGCCTCGCAATGGTTGGGATGCTCTCCTTTTATGAAGACGAGCGATAACTTCCCTTCATCCTGATGTAACTATATAAACGATACGTATCGTTCCTCAAACGGTTGCGTGCACAAGAAAATAACGGAAGCCGGGTTGCGGCATGAGGGCCAGGGCTTTATACTTTGAGCAATAAAAGGATCTTCTAGCCCAATATGCAAGGGCGGGCATGTATGGCAATGTTCGGATGTTATATTTTACTAAGCAGTCTTGCAATATTTCCTGCAAACTCACCCCACGGCATAGGATGAAGCATTGGCATAAAGAATCCGGTATACAGAAAGGCAGATTATCATATGGCACAATACCCGCAGTGGTCTTATTCGCAGTCGCGGGCGAGTATGTTCGATGAGTGCCTGCGCAAATATTATTATCATTATTATGGTGCCCACAACGGCTGGAAAACAGAATCGGCAGATGAGATGCAGGTACGTCTGTATCGTCTGAAGCAGCTGAGCAATCTGTATCTGGTATTCGGGGATCTGGCACACCGAATGTGTGAATCGGCTGTAAGGAGCAGGGAGGAAGGCAAGCCCAAGCCCCGTGAAGTTTTTTTGCAGAAGACGATACGTGATCTACTGAACCAGGCATACAAAGAGTCCATGAATCCGGAGCAATGGCGACTCAATCCGAAAAATCATACGATGTTGTCGGAAATTTATTATGGCGATGATACACTGAACGACCGGGTCGCAATTATTAAAGAACGCGCAGGCGTCTGTGTAGGTAACTTGTATCAGACGCTGACGTGGGAAGATTTGTCCCGTGCAAGTACAACGATTCTGGAGATTGAGAAATGGGATACGATGCTGCTGCATGATACACGGGTATATGTGAAAATGGACTTATTATACAGACGCAGCAACGGAAATATTGTCATTGTGGATTGGAAGACGGGCAAAGAAGATGATTTCTCCGATCAGTTAATTCTGTACGCTTCCTATGTAAGAGAGCACTACCGGGTTCCGTTGGAACAGATTGAAATTCGGGTGGAGTATCTGTTGACCGGCAAACATAAAGAGTTTACTGCAACCGAAGAGGACATTCGCAAAGTGGAGGAAAACGTAGGGCGTTACATCGAGGAGATGCGTTCCTGTGTGGCCGATGAGTATTACAACCGTCCCAAGGACATGTCCTACTTCACCCCGATGCCTTCGCACCGGGCATGCCGGGATTGCAACTTTCGTGAGGTATGCAGCGAACGAGTGGTTTAACATAAACAACAGACTGATGCCAAACGATTCGACAGCTGGCATCAGAAAATAAAGTAGACTGGTTAGCGGATTAAGCTAAACGGCAGGTTTCTACTTTTGAAGTGGTATCTGCGGTATAATGGACATAAAACCTACTGGTGGTGATTCGTCTGGGAACTTCTCAGCAGAATAAGGGATCGTGGAATAGCGGGGCATATCAAGCATGGATCAACCGGTTCGGTCAACCCGCCGAAGCCGCGATGAAGATAAAGCAGGACCCGACAAAAAGAATTGGCAAAGCCCTGGATTTTATCGGAGATGTCACAGATAAGAAAATCGCGAATCTGCTTGGTTCAAATGGGAATAAAGCTGTCGCATTGGCGTTATTAGGCGCGGATGTTACAGTCGTGGACTTTTCTTCTGAGAATGAAAAGTATGCACTGGAGCTAGCCGATGCTGCTGGCGTTCCTTTACAGTACGTTGTATCCGATGTGCTTGAGTTGCCGGCTGAAATGTTAACGGGTAACTTCGATGTTGTATACATGGAACATGGGATTCTTCACTACTTTAAGGATTTAGAGGTGCTGTTTAAAGTGGTACAGGCACTTCTTCACCCCGGCGGAGTGCTGGTGTTACAAGATTTCCATCCAGTGACTACAAAGTTAATTTCATCTCGCGGCACGACAGCCAATATCCGGAAGCATAAGGTAACGGGCGACTACTTCGATACGTCATTAGAGGAAAAAGAAATTTCTTTTTCTAAATTTATAAACGACAGCAGCCAGGCGCAGAAAGTTCTTTTACGTAACTGGACCCTCGGAGAGATCGTGACGTCCATTGCAAGCAACAGGCTATGTATAAAGGTCCTTGAAGAACTGCCTAATCAATCTTCGGACGTCTTCGATAAAGGCATCCCCAAAACGTTTACTATTGTTGCAGAAAAGTTATAAATGATCGTTGAACTCCCTTGGAAGAATTCATGGATTTACTTCTGTAAATCTGTAGTGTCGCTTGCGGCATGGTTGGCTAACGGAGACGTTAGTTGAACTGTTTCTTGCTACATTTATGGAAAGCGGGCTCACCCTTACTCTACAAGGGGGCTCGCTTTTTTTATGCAACGAATGGCTTAACGTGCGTTTTCCGCGTTTTGTTGGCGATGTCTCTAGCCTATATCCTGTATGCAAAAAAAAGAAGCGCAGTGCCCCTAGAAATCCTTCCTGGTGCACTGCGCTTCTATGCGTTCCACGGGCTGGATACAGCCTAATCCCGGGTGGAACGGCCAGAAGATTTATTGGACGGCGGCGCCATCTTCAAGCGCCTGTCCTGCGGGAACATAGGCATGCCCGAGATCACGGGCAACCGCCTCATACGTGATGTGTCCATTCAGCGCATTCACTGCGCTGCGAATGGACGAACTGCCGCGGATCGCGGCGGCTGCACCGTGGTTCGCCAGCTGCAGCGCATAAGGCATGGTGGCATTGGTCAGCGCCACCGTGGACGTGCGCGGAACGGCGCCAGGCATGTTCGCCACCGCGTAGTGCACGACACCATGTTTCACATAGGTGGGTTCATCGTGAGTGGTGATATGATCAATGGTCTCGACGATCCCGCCCTGATCAATCGCCACATCCACAATGACCGAACCGGGTGCCATGGTCTTCACAACCTGCTCGCTGACAAGCGTTGGCGCTTTCGCGCCCGGAATCAGCACCGCACAGATCAGCAGGTCCGCCGCAGCGACAGCGGACGTAATATTGGAAGGGCTGGATACCAGCGTCTGGATCTGATTACCAAATATATCGTCCAGCTGGCGCAGCCGATTCAGATTCAGATCCAGAATCGTGACATCCGCCCCCAGGCCAAGTGCAATTTTGGCGGCATTGGTACCTACCGTACCGCCGCCAATAATGACAACCTTGCCGCGGCTTACGCCAGGCACACCGGATAACAGAATGCCTTTGCCGCCTTCTGTTTTCTCCAGAAGCTGCGCACCAATCTGCGCAGCCATCCGCCCAGCTACCTCACTCATGGGTGTGAGGAGCGGGAGGGAGCCGCCGACTTCCAATGTTTCATATGCGATAGCGGTCACCCGTTTTTCAACCAGTGCTTTAGCAAGAGCTGGCTCTGCCGCGAGGTGAAGGTATGTGAACAAAATCAGTCCAGGGCGAAAATAAGGATATTCACTGGCAAGAGGTTCTTTTACTTTAAGGATGAGTTCGGCATCCTGCCATACCTGCGTGGCTTCCTCAACAATTAGGGCACCAGCTTGAATGTATTCCTGATCCATAAATCCACTGCCAAGTCCGGCACCTTGCTCGATAAAGACTTGATGCCCGGCTCTCACGAAATCAGCCGCCCCGGCAGGAGTCATCGCGACACGGTTTTCATTGTTTTTGATTTCTTTGGGAATTCCGATTCTCATCGCCATGCACCTCGTCCATTTATTGGTTGTTAGCTTATACTACAAGTTTATGACTCCACAAGTTGTTTTGCACCTTACACGATGTCTATTTATCAGAAACAAGACTCAACATTTCGTCGAAACAGACTGTTCAGGACAGATGTCTTTGGATTATAATGTAAGAAAAAATAACACTAAGAGGGATTAACTTTGCGAAATGACCGTGTGTTTACTGTCAGAGATATCCTGCAACGTCCGGTATTTAGCCAAGCGCGGCTTGCGGCAGGGCAAGATGGGTTGGATCGTCAGGTGGGCTGGGTTCATGTGCTGGAAATTACGAATGTTTCTCCTTTTGTGAGCCCGAATGATCTTATTTTATCCACGGGTCTTTGGCTTCAGTCAGAAGAAGGACGTGAAGCGTATCTAATGCAGTTGATCAATCGCGAGGCGGCTGGATTATGTGTCGAGTTTGGAACTAGCATTCATGCGATTCCCGAGTCGTTAATTGAACTGGCGAACCAGCATCAGTTTCCGCTCATCGTGTTTGAGCAACCCGTGCGATTTGTTGAGATCACGCAAGATATCCACTCCCTACTTATTAACCACCAGCACCAGTTATTAAAGAGCTTGGAGACCTATTCACGTGAGCTTCAGTTGCGAACGTTGCAGAGTACGGATATGTCTGCGGTGCTGGAACTGCTCTACGCCTATGCGGCAAAACCGGTGGTGTACATTTCGTCCATGGAAGCGGGCAGTTTTGTACCTGAGCTAGCTCCGGAAATGGAGCAGGCGATTTATAGCTGGTACAGCCGGGAGGTCGAACAGCTGAATCTGAATGATTCCGATACCGAGCTGTGGTTTCATATGGATGAAGAGACTGTGCTGCTCTGTTATCCGGTGGTCTGTTTTGGTCAAGTATTCTCAGCCATAGGCATGATTGTGCATCCGTCAGCGACGGTGGAGTACCTTAAACTACTGCTCGATTACACAGCCAAAGCTGCGGCGGCGCTTACCCTTCGTTCCCAATTTCTTGAAGAGAAAATGGTACGTAACCAGAATGAATTGATTCAGGATCTGATGAATGGTCTCATTGAGCAGGAGGAGCAAGCGAGAACACGTATGGGGCTTCGTCTGCTGGTGAAGGGACAATACTGGTTCGCGGGAGGTCTATTGGAGATTGAGCATCGCATGAAAGGAGCGGGCCGGGAACGAATGGAGGCGAATCATCAGGATATTCTGGTTCTGCTCCGTTCACTTCTGAAGAAAAATCATCTGACCAGTCTCATCATGCTCAAAAATAATCAAATCTACCTCTGCTGTGCAAAGGAAGAGACACGAGCTTCTTCACAGCAGCAACTAATGCAAATGTTAGAGAGCATCACTCAGGATATCAAGCGATTTGCCAGTTCGAATCTCAAACAAGTCGAAATTCATGCCGGATTCGGCAAACTTCGAAATCAACTAACTCGCTTGAAGGACAGCCTTCAAGAAGCATATCAGGTGATTGAAGTAGCACGGTCTGTAAAATCGATGAAACATGTTCACTTTTACGATCGTATGGGTATATATCAAATGTTAAAAGCGATGCCACCTTCTTTCCTGCAATCCTTTGCGATGGATCATCTGGGGGTGCTTATGGAGCATGATCGAAACCACCAGTTGCGATTGGTAGAGACGCTGACTGCGTATCTTGCGAATTTCGGGTGCAAAAGAGATGCGGCTGCCCAGCTGTTCGTTCATCGGCAGACCTTATATAACCGACTGGAGAAACTGGAAGAACTGCTGGGGCCGGATTACATGCAACAGGGAAAACGGGTGTGTCTGGAAATGGCATTGCTTGCTAACGCCATGATTGAAGGCGGAGATGGTCAATCGTCATGACAATACCGTTTTTGAGATAGGGGCTGTGCTCGAATAGTAGGTGTTTCTTGCTCGTTTACATCTTGTTGATACGTCGTATACCTCGTAAGGCACGAGACCGGCGACGAGACCCTGTATTGGAGAAACGGCCCCGATTACGTTCGGATGCAAGGGAAGAGGGAGCCTGAGATAGTGAGGTGGTTACTGAAAGGCGATATGGAAATGTTATACGTTCAGACCTTCGATCCCGTCTGTTTTGTGGATCAGCAACAGTTAAGCCGGTAAGGTTTAACCACGCCTGAAGCTCGCTGGAATGGATGCCAAGTTGTCCGCTCAAATGAGAAATGTCGAGATGTTTTTTCACACAAATCCGCCTTTCCTGAATTATCGGGCTGAAGTAGGTACGAAAGGAAAGCATGAAGCTAAGTTGGGAAATCGTGTACAGGCTTGCTCAGAGTGAATGGCGGAGTGTTTCGTTTTGTGATATCCATAAGCGGTATGGTTCGATAGATGTAGAAGAGTCCACAGTTTGTCTTTTTCTATAAATTGGCTTTTATCAAGATTCTAACATTTCGGAAGCGATTGCGCGTCTCAATATAGTCTCATTTTTCTAAAAAAAGTAAGCTACAGTAAAAGTACCAGTATCTAGTGCGGAGGATATATATGGGGAACGGAAGTGGATCTCAAAAGCAGAAGGTTGTCAGGGACGGAAAGCGTTTCGTTGGTCGAGCTAGAGAACTAATGACACTAGAGCAGTGGTTTGAAAATGAAGAAGCGCCTATGACTATATTTTCAGTTACAGGTATGGGTGGCATCGGAAAGTCTTCGCTACTTTCAGAAATGTTGTCCATCGCTCGGGAGAGGGGAGCAACCGCTATATGGATGGACGGACGGGCGTGTGGCACAACACCTTCCGTGTTTATGGATTATTTTATTTCAACACTTGGGCTGGAACTGGGATTGTTAAACAGCCACGGTGCTCATCTGCTCTCGGTTTTGAAAAGCATGCCAAGGGATAAGCGGCTCGTTATTGCAGTAGATAACTACGAGGAACTAGTATTGCTCGAGAGCTGGTTTATGGAAGTTTTCATTGCGAAACTTCATCTAAGTGGGGTACTGATTATACTTGCTTCTCGTCCAGAGCTTTCAGCAGCATGGCGAACGCACCCAAGGCTGTATGAGCATCTGGTGCAGCTGAAGTTGCAGCATTTTACTGTAGATGAGGTTACTACGTATATTGCAACTGCTGGATCACTGAAGCCGAATGTGGCTGGTATCATCGCGAGAATGACGGATGGACATCCGCTTGGACTTGCCCTTGCCGTGGAAGCGGCTGATCAGGGGCGCAATCTTCTTCATGCCGAATGGGCTGAGCTATCACATATGATCAGTGCCAGACTACTCCTCGAGCTTACGTCACCCCGTTTGCATCCGATGGTAGAGGTTTTGACCTTGGTAGAGACAGCAAATCAGGAGCTGTTGTCCGCTGCGCTGAATATTACCGTTGAAACGGAAGAATATCATACGCTGAGGCGGATGTCCTTCATCCGTTCTGCACCGGACGGCCTGGCTCTGCACGATATGGCCCGAGTACATCTGATGAGGGACTTTCGGCAGCGGGAGCCCAACCGATTGCAGTCCATGCGTATTCGGATTGCTGAACTGCTGAAACTGATGCATGAACAAGTCGGTACACATGAGCGCCAGCAGATAGCGCGGAAAATGCTCCTACTCTGTCAGGAGTCCATGCTTCAGTTTCGTAAATATGCCGATGTATCACGCGATTCTTTGTTCTCGCCGCTTGAACCGATGAATCTGGCAGATCTGCCGTCCTTGCACAAGCTACTGGAGCAATGGTGTGAATACAGTGTTGAGCCTTGGCAGTCTACAAACTATGCTCCCTTTTTGCATGAGCTGGCTCATCGATATCCTGAGGGTATCGTTTTGAAGCGGGACAAGCAGGGCGGGACGATTGCGATGTTCATTACAGTGCTAGTGCACCGGGAGACAAGTGATTTGCTCCTGAAGTATTTTCCGAATGAAATGAAAGAATGTTTTGCACCGGAAGAATTGCAGAAAGACCCGGATGAAAGTGACACACACTTCGCTTTGCTGGCAGCGGCAAGAGATGATGTACCCGGATTTACACGGGAGGAGCTTGTCGGGGATATGGTTCTGGATCGATTGTCGTTGCTGGGAGATGGAGCAAGAGCGATTCTTGTTGCGACTAACCCGCATCTGAAATTATTTCTGCGGAGCATCGGTTTTCAGATGCGGAGAACGTGCTCGCGTGCTTGTGATCGGTATGAAGATCGGGCGGATGTGCTGGAACTGGATCTGCGTAGCGGACAATTCGGTGCATGGGCAATGTCGCTACTGCATCCAGACCTATCGGTTAATCCAATACAACCCGAGATAACAGGAGCAGGTAACAAGAGTTGGTCTGAGCAGGAAGTGCGCAAAATGCTTGGGCACCTTCGCTCTCCGGGCGAGTTACAGGAGTATGCTGACAGAGTTACAGGGGTGAAAGATGGCATTCAGTTGCAATTATATGTATTGGATCTGCTGGAAGGAAGAATCCATGGGGTGTCTCCCCAGGATCAGAAGCTGTTACATGCGGCTTATTGGACCCACGCCGGCAATCCAACTGCCGCTGCGCAGGTCTGTTCGATGAGTAGAGCCACCTTTTATCGCCATATTAGAACTGCACTGATTCGCTTAGCGAGAATTTTGTGAGGGTGAAGTATGAAGTATAAAGTATGAAGTATGAAGTATGAAGTGTGAAGCGTGAAGCGTGAAGTGTGAAAGTGAGCAGTAAATACATTGGTTCATAAACAAACCCCCACGAATCCTAACGATCAGGAGAAACCTTATTTCGCCCAAAATGGGCATGTTGAAATTCTAACGATCCGTAGCGACGCTATTTTGCATCATTCGTTTAGTTTATTCCGTTTTCATCTGGAATCCAGCTAAATAGCGTCGCTGGTGATCGTTAGATTTTTAACCTTCGTCAGAATGGGCAAATAAGGTCTGTGGTGATCGTTAGAGTCGCCCAAGAGTTGAATTGATAATGACTGTGCTCTCGATGCGTTTTCTCCTAATTCTCCTCCGATTTGCTATGTCCTTTCGCTAGGCAAAGCATAGGAAAGAATAAGCTTCTTCTAGCGTTTTCTGGCTTTGCATGATGCTCAATTTGCAAGATACTCAACTTTATATGCAAGCGGTAATCAACGCGGCGTTGTTTACTATAAACCGAGCCGCTTCATGCGGTTATAAAGCGTAGCTCTGGAGATGCCGAGTTGTTTTGCTAAAGTCCGTTTGTTTCCGCCTGCAGCCTTCAAATATTGAAGCAAAAGCCGAGCTTCATACGCATCCATCTGTTGCTGATAAGAGTCGCCGGGACTTTGTCCGTGACTTATATCAATCTGGCCAGTCACTTCTTCCGTTGCCGCTGCAAAAGGGTTAGGCAGTTGGCTTTTTTGCTGCGTCTCCATCACATCCGGATCATCTGCTCCGGCTTCAAATGCAAACGTGAGGCTATCTGCTGTATGCTCCGGTTCAGATGGTTCATTTAATTTCGCTGATGTAAGCGAATCAGGCAAGTATTCCAATTTAACCTCACCATCCATCGTTAAAATGGTCAGGCGTTCAATCACATTACGCAACTCGCGGACATTACCCGGCCAATCGTACTCGAATAACCGTTTGAACACTTCTGGCGGAATGACTTCAATATGACGATTGTAGAGCAGTGAGAACTCTTGCAGGAAGGTCTGGGTAAGCTCATAAATATCTTCTTTGCGCAGTCGGAGTGGCGGAATAATGAGATTGATGACATTCAGTCGATAATAGAGATCCTCCCGGAATTGATTGCGGGCGATCATGGAAGGAAGATCCTGATTGGTCGCGGCAATGATCCGGCAGTTAGCTTGTTTGGTACGTGTACCCCCAACCGGGAAATAACTTCGTTCCTGCAACACGCGAAGCAATTTGACTTGCAGTTCAGAAGGCATCTCACCAATCTCATCGAGAAAAAGGGTGCCTCCCTCTGCAAGTTCGATTTTCCCCTTTTTGCCCTTGGGATCAGCCCCGGAGAACGCACCTTTCTCATAGCCAAACAATTCACTTTCGAACAATGAAGCCGGAATAGCCCCGCAGTTTATCGCAATAAAAGGAGCAGTCTCCGGTTCACGCAGATCATGGATGGCTTTGGCGAACAATTCTTTGCCGGTGCCGCTTTCCCCCATAATGAGCACCGTAGCTGGGGTGGTGCTGATCTTGCGGATGGTCTCCAGACATTGCCTCATAATAAGACTGCTGCCTTTGATACGGGCAAAAGGATCGCTCTCGGGACGAAGCCGGGCAACGGCTTTTTCCAAATGCTGAATTTTGGAGGACATATGCAGCAGTTCCTGATGCAGACGAATCTCGGTTGTGATATCCACCTCCGCAGCGACAGCGCCGACAATACGGCCGTCCAGTCTGACAGGGCGGGCATTGATCAAAGCGAACAGATCAGGTCGGGGCTGATGCTGTTTGCGGTAAACCGTCTCACCGGTATATAACGTTTTGAGCGATTGAAGTCGTTCGGGTGGAAAAAAGTTAGCGGCAGGCTGGCCGATGATATCGGTTTTGCGGATAGAAAAAATATGCTCCGCACCGGATGTCCAGTAGGCTACCTTCGCTTCCTCATTAATTAATGACAAGGCAGAGCCCGCTGTCTCCAGCGTGGTCTCCAAATAAGCTTCCATCAGCCGATGAGCTTGTAACAGGGCGTTTATAACATCAGCCGCCGAGAGATAACCGGCCCATTCGTCACGATTGTTTTTGACGATGAGAAGAGGGCTCTTGGCGAACAACGGAAGGGTATGTGCAAGTTGCATGGAAGGCGAGATCATAGGGACAGGGATAGAGAATGGGCGATTAACTGTACATGAGCTGGATTCTGTTGATGTAGAAAACGATGAAGATGAAGATGAAGATGTGAAAGGCAGACCTTGCTCAGCAAGCGTGTTTGGTTGATCAATTAACGAACAATAGAGATAAGCGTCTCCCGTAGCAGAGCGTACAAATACTGGACGAGCTTCCGTGTCATCGGAATCCGGATGCGGACAAGGTAGGATATGTTCCAGGACGGTGGATTCATCGTAAATTTGCATATCTGTTCGTGTTAGTTCTTTCAGAGTGGGAAGTAAATGTCTCAACAGGATCACCTCGATTACACCATACGGATTAAAGTGATTGGAATTTAGTACTATTATATCGCTCTCGTGTTGTTGTGTATATATTTTTTGACATGCTTTGTTCGGGAATTGTTTGAAAGCGGTTTATAAATTTGGTTAGTTTTATGTATGCGATTTCATTGAATGAACTAGATACAAACTGTTGATATTACTGCAAATTTTGGCTTTTTATAGGAGTTTTATTTGGGTACTTTGTTAAATTATATGACATTGATTAACTTGAAAATTGAAGTGTAACTAACTGAGAGAGGAGTGAGATAACGAAACAGGAGCAAAGTGTGAGTACACTTAAAGTTATTTTGTCTAAAAATTTTGACATTACATATTGTAGATTCTTATTTTTTAGACATTCATTTTGTATGGGGATGGCGTGTTAGAGGTGTGGTTTTGTGTGATTCAAAAAAAGGAAGAGCCATGTTCTCCAGACAGACTGGGTGGCATGGCTTGGTAGGGTTGGGTTGCATGGATGAATGGCTGAATGGCTCAATGCATGGCATGGCCAGAGCTTTTTTACATATATTCTAGCGGAACATGTTTTTCACAACCATCCAGAGATTCGCGGGTTTCTCTGCCAGGCGACGGGTATAGTAGGGGTACCACATTGTGCCATAGGGCACGTAACAACGAATGCGATAACCTTCCTGGGCAAGGCGTTCCTGCTCACTCATGCGCAGGCCATATAACATCTGGAATTCAAAGGCCTCCGGAGGGATATCCCGGTCCTTGGCGTATTGTTTCGTCCAGTTAATGATATGATCATCATGGGAGGCCACAGCCGTATAAACGCCTTGATCCAGATGATGACGAATCATCGTTTTGAACTGATGAATGACCTCGGCTGTACTTTGAAATGCGACCGTTGCAGGTTCTTTGTAAGCTCCTTTGACAAGACGCAGCCGAATGCCTTCCCGGATCATATCGCGTGTATCCTCTTCGGTTCGATGCAGATAAGCTTGTAATACGGTACCTGAATTATCCAGCCCTTCCGCATGCAATCTTCGCACGATATCAAGAGTTGCCTGTGTAAACGGGCTGTCCTCCATATCGATGCGTACGAACAGCTCATGTTCCTTTGCCCGTGATGCAACCGCATGAATATTCTGATAACCTTCTTCCGGGTCAAGCGCCAGCCCCATTTGGGTTGGCTTGAGTGAAACATTGGAGTTCACACCGCTATGCGCTATTCCTTCAACCAGCCTCACGTATTCATCTCTGTATAGTGCCGCCTCGCGCAGATGGGTGATGCCTTCACCCAAATGATCCAGGGTCGCCATGATACCTTTGCTGTTTAAGATACGAATTTCTTCCAGTGCCTCTTCCAGTGTATTGCCCGCTATAAACTTGCCAGCCAGCTTTTTACCGTATTTGAGGGACAGGTTCTCTACGGCTTTATTGCCAGCCACGGTTAACAACGTTTTGCGGTATAGTTCCGTTCCGACACTCATCGTGGTTCCTCCTAAACATTCATGATTGTGTATTTACATATCTAGCAAAAACCGTGCCAGAATCTGTTGAATGCGATTGCTGATGCCCTAATTATTTTGTGAAAATTTTTATCTCCGTGAGACAAAAAAATATTTCATGTTCTAGCGGAGTTGGCACGCTTCTTGCTTCATATATTTGAATGAGACGTAAGTGCTGCGTGAATCCGAGCAGCGATCGATATAAGTTGAACAACTTTTTACACAAATAACGGAGAGGACAGAAAAAACCTGGAAAGCGAAGCGGTCGCATTTATCACCGGATTTTTCCCTTAGGAGAAGGGAATCCAAAAAAATCTGGGGATAACAGCGAATGGAAGGTTATTCTGTCCTAGGAGTGCTCGTGTAAATTATCTTTGTGAAACTTATAAAGTGAGTAGAACCCACATCCTGAAGGAGGAATCATTGATGAATATCCCTTTTGTTAACGAACCATTTACCGCTTTTGCGGTGCAAGCGAACCGGGAAGCCTTTGAGGAAGCGCTCCGTAAGGTGGAATCTGAACTTGGACAGGAATATCCGATGATTATTGGTGGGCAAAAAGTAACCGGCAGCCGCACGTTAACCTCCGTGAACCCGGCTGCTAAGGATCAGGTGATTGGAACGATTCATCAAGCCGATCAGGAGCTGGCCGAGAAGGCCATCCAAACGGCTGCGGAAACGTTCCATACCTGGAAACATACGGACCCGAATGAACGGGCCCGTTATCTCTACAAAGCAGCTGCGATGATGCGCCGCCGCAAGCATGAGTTCTCCGCCTGGATGGTCTATGAGGCGGGCAAAACCTGGCCTGAAGCAGATGCAGATACGGCTGAAGCGATTGATTTTATGGAGTTTTATGCGCGGGAAATGCAGCGTCTCAGTGAGCCGCAGCCGCTTGTACGGATTGCTGGTGAGGATAATGAACTAACGTATATTCCGCTGGGGGTTGGTGTGGTGATTCCACCGTGGAATTTCCCGCTGGCGATTATGGCCGGCATGACCTCTGCAGCTTTGGTTTCAGGCAACACGGTGGTGTTAAAACCTGCCAGCACGACACCAGTCATTGCTGCAAAGTTCGTGGAACTGCTGAAAGAAGTGGGTCTGCCGGACGGCGTAGTAAACTTCTTGCCTGGGCCAGGGAGTGAGGTGGGCGACTATCTTGTCGATCATGCACTGACACGTTTTATCAGTTTCACGGGTTCCCGCGATGTCGGTCTGCGGATTAATGAACGTGCTGCACGCACCGCTCCGGGTCAGAAGTGGATCAAACGTGTGATTGCCGAGATGGGCGGTAAAGACTCCATTGTGGTTGACAGTGACAGTGATCTGGAACTGGCAGCCGAGTCCATCACGGCTTCGGCTTTTGGTTTCTCGGGACAAAAATGTTCGGCGTGCTCCCGTGCCATTATTCATAAGGATGTATATGATAAAGTATTACAAAAGGTGATTGAACGGACACGAAAACTAACGATGGGTAGTCCGCTTGAAGTGGTGAATGACATGGGCCCTGTCATTGACGATAAGGCATACGCAAAGATCATCGAATATATCGAGATTGGTAAAGGGGAAGGACGTTTGGTTCATGGAGGAGGCACCGGAGATCCGGCAGGATATTTCATCGAACCGACCATTATTGCAGATGTGGAACCCCGTGCCCGGATCTCACAAGAGGAGATTTTCGGCCCGGTACTGGCTTTTATCAAAGCTGATTCATTCCAGGATGCGCTGGAGATTGCCAATAACACAGACTATGGTCTGACGGGTGCCGTGATCTCCCGTAATCGAGCACATCTGGAGCAGGCAAGAAGTGAATATTTTGCGGGTAATTTGTATTTTAACCGGAAGTGCACGGGAGCCTTGGTAGGTACGCATCCGTTTGGCGGATTTAATATGTCGGGTACGGATTCCAAAGCAGGTGGCAGGGATTATCTGTTGTTGTTTACCCAAGCGAAGCTGGTGTCTGAAAAATATTAAATGATGCAGGAGGCAGCATCTCTGTATTGACATGCTGACAAGGGCTGAACGATATGGTATTATGCCTGCAAATACCTTTGGAAAAGGAAGAATGTAATCTGGAAATCGCTATTCTCCACATTGTTCTGTCATGGAAGTGTATTGTGTAAATCACTCACTGTTCAATGGATATAGTTTTAGTAATCAATTGTGTCTATCATGACATAAGGAGGGCATCGGATGTTAGGTGTTCAGTTGGTGCAGGAACAACGGTTCCGGCTGTCCATCACGCCGGAGATGAAGCAGTCCTTTCATTTGCTGACCATGCCCGGTCAGGAACTGATTCGTTATTTGCGGGATGCCGCAGCAGATAATCCGTTACTTGAACTGGAAGAGCAGTCCGTTTATCCTTATAAACCTGTAAGAAGAAATCACCAGCAAACGCAAGCGTTCTATGATCCTTTGCTTCATGCCAAAGAGTCAGCACCTACGCTGGAACATATCCTTGCTTCGCAAATTCGCCTGTTGAATGTTCAGCATGGACTGGAGAAGGTGGCAGTCTATTTAGCCGGATGCGTGAGTGATGAAGGGTACTTGAGGGTTGAGCTATCCGAAGTACAGGCTGAACTCGGAGTGTCCGTGAGCGAAGTGAACGCAGGGCTTGAATTGCTGCAGTCTTTGGAACCTCCAGGTGTTGGGGCACGGAGTTTACAGGAATGCTTGTTATTACAGATCCAGCGTGATCCAGCAGCGGTTCCTCATGCGGAGCGGATCGTGAAGGCAGGGCTGGAGGCCTTGGTTCCTTTTTATCCTGGACGGACAGCAAGCAGGCTTGGTATAACTTCGTACGAAGCACAATTGGCCTATGACTATATTACTCGGCTCGATCCGAAACCTTGCCGTTCGATAGGGTGTAATGAAAGCCCACATTATATTGTCCCCGATGCAGTTGTAGAATTGGTTCATGGGGAAATGGTGCTTAAGTTGCCTGCTGCAGGCAATCCGCGCGTATCCATGAATGATGCTTGCAACAATTGGATCAGGGAATCATCCCCCGGGGAGGTCTGGATGAACCGGGCAGCAGAGGCGAGAGCTATTATACGCAGTGTGCAGCAGCGACGCAGGACGTTGCTTCGTGTGCTGAGGGCTGTTATGGATGAGCAGAAGCGATTTTTGAGTGAAGGCCCTGATGCCTTGATGCCGCTTAATATGGCTGTAGTTGCTGAGAAGATACAAATGCATGAGTCAACAGTTAGCCGGGCTGTAAACGGAAAATATATACACACGCCGTATGGGGTGTATGAGGTTAAGGTTTTTTTTGACTCGGGCATTACGCTTGTATCTGGAGAGCAGACGTCTGCATCGGCAGTTAAACGGCGACTGAAGGAAGTCATTCGCACGGAGCAGATGAGCAGACCATACTCGGACAGCCGACTTGCTGCGATCCTTGCCGAAGAGGGAATTATTATTTCCCGAAGAACAGTTGCGAAATACAGGGAGGAGCTGCGAATTCTGCCATCTCTGGAACGGAAACGCTGGGCCTGACGTGTAATGCATTTATGTCAAATCAGGTTAGACTTGGACAATTGCTAACATCGAAAGTCTATTCTTAAAAGTCACATTTCAAAAAAGCCATGTTAACCGTTAAGGAACGGATAACATGGCTTCTTTTTCTGGCAATTTTCATGGGTTACTCATAACATCAATCTGTTTACATGCGCTCCATATTACGCAGGAAATGTTCTCCGGCAATCCCCGGGGTGGTCATCTGCTCTGGATGCAAGATTTCTTCTAATTCTTCCGGTGTCAGCAAACCTCTCTCCAGAATGATTTCCTGCAGGGTCATTCCGGTTTTTAAAGCTTCTTTTACGATCGAAGCTGCTACGTTGTACCCAAGATGCGGGTTAAGGGCAGTTACGACACTGAAGCTTTGTTTCATAATTAACTCACAGCGTTCACGATTGGCTTCCAATTCTTCCACAGCGTATCGTGTGAAGACATCAATGCCGTTATTCATGATCTTCAGTGATTGTAACAGGTTGAATGCAATGACTGGGCCCATCACATTCAGTTCGAATTGTCCTGCTTCGCAAGCCATACAAATCGTATGGTCATTCCCCATGACCTGGAAGGAAACCTGGTTGATTACCTCTGCCATGACCGGATTGACTTTACCAGGCATAATGGAAGATCCCGGCTGCCGAGGTGGCAGAAGCAACTCATTAAATCCGGCACGCGGGCCTGAAGCCATCATGCGAATGTCATTACAGATTTTGGACAGGCTAACTGCGCATACTTTTAGAGCAGCAGAGAGTTCCAGATACGCGTCCGTATTCTGCGTCGCATCAACCAAATCATCTGCCGTCTGCAACGGTAGGCCAGTCACCTCTGACAGATACTCGGTAACCTTAATGATATACTCGGGTTTGGCATTGAGACCTGTGCCTACAGCCGTTGCACCCATATTGATCGAGAGCATGCGTTTATTTGCATATTGAAGACGTTCGATGTCCCGTCCAATCACGCGCGCATAAGCACCGAACTCTTGTCCAAGGCGAATAGGCACGGCATCCTGAAGGTGGGTACGTCCTACTTTGACAACATCGTTGAACTCGATTTCTTTTTTATGGAAAGCTTCCTGCAGTTTTTTCATCGTACCTAACAGGGTCTCGGATAACTGATAAGCCGCAATGCGCAGAGCTGTTGGCACAACGTCATTGGTAGACTGAGACATGTTTACGTGGTTGTTCGGATTACAGTGGAAGTAGTCACCCTTGTTTTTCGTTAATAATTCAAGTCCGCGGTTGGCCAAAATTTCGTTGATATTCATATTCATGGAGGTGCCTGCACCGCCCTGAATGGAGTCTACAATAAAATGATCGAGATGATGGCCTTTCATCATTTCATCTGCTGCCATGATGATGACTTCACCAATCTTGTTCGGAAGCATTTTCAGTTCCATGTTCGCCATAGCTGCAGCTTTTTTGACAGCTGCGAGTGCTGTGATCAGTTCCCGGTGAACCGGAACGCCGGTAATCGGAAAGTTCTCTACAGCCCGAACTGTCTGAATTCCATAGTACGCATAAGCCGGGATTTCTTTTTCGCCGATAAAATCTTTCTCCGTCCGTGTGGACATAGTAGACATCTCGTTCGCCTCCAGTGGCATCATAAAAATAGTTCGGCTCCAGCGTTGCTGAAGCGCACTCAGTATATCATTTAAGCAAAATAGATGCCAAGCTAAATGATTCTTTCCTTGGAACCGATAATAATTTAAATTGGGGAATTTAAAATTTCATATCATGATTATAGCAACAAGGGAGGGATACCTAAGCTTGTCTTATTCATTATGAGCTTTATGGTATGAAAGTCATGCATGAACTGTATACAAAAGGTAAATAGAGCGTTTTCAGTGATATATGTCACATGAAATTTGGTACAAGATTGGTAAAATAGGAAAAAAGGACTACGGGGTGCGAACATGAAATGGACTTTAGGGGCAAAGACTGTTGCAGGTTTGGTACTAATTTCAATTATTACGTACGGAACTAGCGGCTTTTTTATTTTTTTTGTAAAAGACTGGATTTCACTTGATATGCCAAACTGGCTATACATAACTATCATTCTGCTTATGGGAGTATGTTGGAACGGCATTCTCGGCTGGATAGCTTCCCGCTATCTGACTCGTCCAATTGTTCAGCTGTCTCGTGCAGCACAACAGGTATCTTCCGGCGATTTGACCACGGAGATTCCGAAGCGTCGTACGCAAGATGAGCTTACGGTATTATATGATGCTTTTAACGTAATGGTTTCTAATCTGAGAAGTATTGTGAACGATATTGCGGATAGTACACGCACAACTTCTCAAAATGCACAGTCGCTTAGTGAAGCGATTACCCAAGCTGCCGAACAAATCGAGATGATGTCGGAAGCAGTAGATCATATCGCAGTTGGTGTAGAGGATCAGAAAGTAACTTCCCATCATTCTCTGATTACCGCAGACGAGATGCTGAATGATTTTCAGAAGATGCAAAATCAGTCTTTGGGCATGACAGAGCTATCTGGCCAGATGGAAAAATCAGTAGATCATACGAAAGAAACCTTCTCATCATTGATGAAGGGAATGGACGAGCTAGCGGAGTCTCACAATCGTTCCCGGGATATTATGTTGCTGCTGGAGAAGGAAGCTTCCGATATTGAAGCGATTACACAGTCTGTCAAAAATATTGCTGAAGAAACAGGGCTGCTCGCCTTGAACGCTTCGATTGAAGCGGCGCGGGCTGGGGAAGAGGGCGCAGGATTTGCTGTAGTAGCTCAACAGATCCGCAAGCTTGCCGATGAGAGTAAAGATTCGGTACATCGCATTAATGAATTGATCAGCCGTGTGCAGCAACGGATTAGGGAGACGGTGCAGCTCAGCCATGAACAGCATGGACTAGTAGTGAACGAGTCGGAGCGGACGATTTCTGTAGATCAGACGTTGCATGAACTGACAGGAACGGTTGAAGTGTTTATGAAAGGTGCTCATGATATCGGTGCCAAAATTGCTGAACAGACAGGTCGTGTGGAGCAAACGCATGGTCATGTGAAGAAGATCCAAGGTAAAGCTGGTTCCTTCTCAGATGAAGCCAAACGCATTATGGATGCTGCGCACGAAGAAACAGCCATTATGGAAGAAATATCATCTTCAGCAGAAGAGTTAAGACAACTGACGGATCGATTACTCGATAAAACCAAAGCATTTCGGATGCAGCCTTGAGCTGCTTCCGGAGTGTTTTTTATTTTCCGGAAAATTAGGGCGTGTCTTGGAACCTGCTGCTTTCATCAGCGTTTTCAGACACGATCTAGCTTATTATGGTAAAAGACGAACGTTTTTTCGCCTGGTTGAAGATTTGTAAAGATTTTTTAAGAAAGATTAACAAAATTGCAACGCGCGGGCGATAAATGAAGATATAATAGGATTATCACAACAGAAGAAGGAGCCCAGTATATTGAAAACTTGGACAGGTATCCTGCTGATGATTATTTTGGCGGTGGCTACACTTTCGATAACTTCAACTGCCAAAACGACAAATGAGTCGCAACAACAGCTTAATATAGATGAATCATCCAGCCAGGCCGTAGCGGTCGAGGCTTCCCATATAGATCGAATGAATGATGCAGTGAGCAGCAACAAAGAGATGACGCAAGTTCAAGCAGATGATGTTTCGGTGGCACCAGAGAATAACGATGTTCGAGTGTACCCGATGAGCGTCGAAGGCTCTGGATATATATATAATGGCCTTGTAGTTGAGGCGAACGGCAAGAAACGTGAATTTAGTGATTGGAGAGCAGAGGGCGGATCGTACAAACCTGAAGTGCATGAACTGGATTTGAACGGTGACGGTAAAAAAGAGATAGTGGTGTTGTATTCCGAGGGACACGGAACCGGAATTTATCTGGGTCAGGCACATATTCTTGATCCGGTTTCACTGGAAGTAATGAAGATGCAGACTTTGGATGAGATTGTGAAAGAACATGTGGAGTCCAGAGTGACTACAGACTCCGACCAGATCAACATAGATATTGCCGTGGATGGGGTTCCAGCCGAGTCCTCCCATGTGGAGAAGGGAGTCGGTGATGGCCTCTACAATGATAAGTTACAATTTGGCCGTGTGACCTATTATAGCGTGGAGGATGGAAAGCTTGTTGTTTCTACATCTGGGGCATATGGCGAAGAGGTGTATGCCGGTGATTTGACGTTTTCCTATGTGTATGAGAATGGAGAGTGGAAAGCAAACGACTTGAAATATAATACGGAAGTATACGAAGAAGAGTACTACGAATCATTTGATTGAACAAAGGGTGGCCTTGCGCTGCAGCGCGAGGTCTTAGATGTAAATACCTAATAAAATATCGGATATGCTATGGCAAGTGTGACCATCGAATGGGGCTGAAAAAAAAGGAGTGACTTCAGCCTCATTTTGTGCTGTCTGGAAATAAAAAAAGTTTCGAGAAAATGCTGAAAACAATTGACATTCACGCTTTAGTCGTTTAAATGTATAAAGGACAACTCATTTAAACGTCTGGGAGGGAATTTGATGAAGAAAAAAGTCGTACTTGGTTTGATGGTGGGCACATTGACACTCGGTATTGGTACAGGTGCACTTGCAGCGACAGGTTTGGAGCAAATCAAAGCGTATCTCAACAGCAAAATCACCCTGAAATTAAATGGTGAGACAGTGACAGCCAAGGATGCGAATGGCAAGACAGTATTGCCGATCACATATAACGGAACCACATATCTGCCGGTTCGAGCGGTAGGTACTTTGCTTGGAACAGAGATCAATTATGATGGTGCAACTTCATCCGTCCTCATCGGTGGAGGATCAAATGGGTCCGCGCCAGTAACAAACACCAATGTAACGCTGAGTGTACTTGGAACGTCCGTACTGGGATCTACCGCTTGGCACACCAAAGATCCTAAGGATACCACATACAAAGGCAAAGATTACAAAGATGTGTATCTTCATAATGACCCTGCGAAACAGGGGAAAGATATTCAGATCAACACGGGGAAAAAATATTCTTCTCTGCACTTGGAACTCGCCGCGCTGAAGGGAAATCAGGAGATTCATATCTACGACCAGGATCTCGCGACACTCAAAAAGTTCAACATCACTCCGGAAAGCGGTATGATGAGTCTTGATGTGGATGTTAAAGGTACAGATGCTGTGTATGTCGAGATTGTATCCGAAGATCCAGGTTCAGCCTTGTTTGTACCACTTACTACATCATATCTGACTAAGTAAGACAGACTACGTATGCTGGCTAATAAAAAACGATGATTCACCAGGCATTCTCTGATTCAAGTTTTGAATTAGAGCTGCCGGGTGATCATCGTTTTATTTTTGATTTATTGAAAATTGGCTTACCCGGTTGTTACGGACATCAGCGGATTATAGTATTCAGTGGTTTCAGGTTTGCTTCAATCTGAGCACGGCGCCCTTCCAGGAACGGGGGCAGTGCGAGCGATTCTCCGAGAGTTGCAAAGTCCTCATCTGTATCAAATCCTGGGCCGTCTGTAGCAAGCTCAAACAAAATACCGTTAGCTTCACGGAAGTACAGGGAACGGAAGTAGAAGCGGTCTACAAAACCGGAGCTTGGGAATTGGAACTGATGCACGCGGTCAACCCATTGTCGCAATTCTTCCTCATTGTCAACACGGAATGCCACATGGTGAACACTGCCGCGTCCAGGACGTTCCAGCTCCAAGTCATTACGCTCCTCCAAGTGAACTTCCGAACCGCTGCCACCTTCGCCAGATTCGAACACAAGCACATCAGGCTGACCTGGAGTAAATGCAGGATAGCTTCCTTTTGCTCTGAATCCAAGCAGCTCTGTGAGAACAGGGGTAGTGAGTGATGCATCCTGAACAGTCAGATGAATGGGGCCGAGTCCAATGATCCCATACTCGGCGGGCACGGGGCTTCGGTCCCAAGGTTTACCCCCGGCAACACCCGAGTTATGTTCGTCGGATACGAGAATCAGCCGCATGCCTTCGAAGTCTGTGAATGCCAGTGTCGCACGGCCTCCCCGTTGCATAATCTCTCCGTGAGGGACTTCATATTCGTCGAATCGCTGAGCCCAATAGGCGAGAGCAGCATCACTTGGTACACGAAGTGAAGTAGCGGAGATGCTGTTCACCCCTTCACGTGTACGTCCAGCCATCGGAATTTCGAAGAAGGTAAGCTCTGTACCGGGATTTCCTTTTTCATCTCCATAGAACAGGTGATAGACTGAGACGTCATCCTGATTGACAGTTTTTTTGATCAAACGCAGGCCCATGATGTCTGTATAGAACCGGTAGTTCTGATCGGCATGTGCGGTAAGTGCGGATACGTGGTGGAGTCCTTTGATTAGCATAATATATTCCTCCTAAAGGTAAAGTTGAAATCTTCTGAAATTTTCCTGAATGTATTAGAACGCTAAGGTTAATAAGAATAAGCTCAGATCAATTAAGATCATATTTGAAATGCGGAATTTAAAGTTACTAACTTTTTGTTTGTTTTGTTCTTGGTTTTATCTTAACATAGAGATATTTAAAATACAATACTTATCTGAATGAAGCTGGACAGTTATTAGTTTCGGTGGCAAAATGAGAAAAGTTACCATTCGCGTTGTAAAAAGTAACCCCTGTTAACCTGAACAAAAGGAGAGAAGAAAGGTATGGCCTACCCACCTTGGCTTGACCCATATGATGCAGAGCCTTTTGCGGCATTCTCGACTTCACATATCGTATCCATGATCATCATTGCTGTACTTGTTGTCCTGTTATTTCTTGTTCGGCATCGGCTTCGTTTAATGTCTGAACGTTCAAGCCGGAGAGTGCGCATCGTGCTGGCAGGGTTCATGATTAGTTGTGAGATTGTACTACAATTCTGGTATATGTATGGAGGGATTTGGAGTCTGCAGACTTCACTACCGCTAGAATTGTGTAGTCTGTCGTTATTATTATCGGCTCTGTTATTACTGACACGTAAAAGATGGTTATATTCTGCTTTACTTTTTTCAGGTATCGCTGGTGCTCTGATGGCGATTGTAACGCCAAATCTCGGATATGATTTTGCTCATTTCCGCTTCATTCAATTCTTTGTTGCACATGCGATGATTGTTATTGCTCTACTTTATATGACATGGGTGGAACAACTTCGTCCTGGATGGAGATCTGTTGCAGGCTCCATGATATTCGTGAATATTGCTGCGCTCGTGGTGTACGTTATTGATGTGCTTCTTGATGCCAATTATATGTTCCTGAGACATAAACCGAACACACCTTCTGTGTTAGATATGCTTGGACCTTATCCGGTCTATATTCTTGGAGAAGAAATTCTGGCTCTGGTGTTGTTCTCCTTGTTATATCTGTTGCTCTTTGCAATTCCGGAGTGGCTGAAACGTATCAGTAGCAAAAGGTTAAAGCAGTCACAATATGATTCGAAAAACTAAGTTTCCTGAATCTTAGTTTTAATTAAGATAACCCGCAAACATTCTGATCATCCAGAAAATTTGCGGGTTTGTTAGATTTTTTACACTAAAATTAAGATGAAAGATTCATTTACACTTGAACGGAGAGGACAGAAAAAACCAGAGAAAGCGAAGCGTTCGCCTAAAAGCTTTCTGAAAGAAAGCTGCATCGGAAGCATATGCTTATCACCGGATTTTCCCCTTTGGAAAAGGGAATCAAAAAAATCTGGGGTATAACAGCGATTAGAAGGTTATTCTGTCATCAGAGTGGAGGTGTAGATAACTTCATCCACGCAGAAGGGATTCTGCGCCATCCACATAGATTCGTGTGCCTGTCACATGAGAGGCTTCATCTGAAGCAAGGAACAGCACCAGATTGGCAACTTGCTCCGATGTTCCTGGTTCACCCTTGAGTGGATGCTCATGTCCCTCAGGAAACTCAACTGGAATCTGAACATCTTTCAGGTCATCCGATGGATACGTATTGTCGTCAATGTTCGTATCAATCGCTCCCGGGCATACAGCGTTAACACGAATTTTGTAACGAGCCAGCTCCAGTGCCGCCATTTTGGTAAAAGCCGTTTGACCGGCTTTACTGGAAGCGTATGCAGAAAATCCGATGCCGGAGAATACCCGGTTGCCGTTAATGGAACTCGTAATGATAATGCTGCCGCCGCGTTCTTTCAGATGAGGGATGGCATACTTCACGGTTGCAAACGTACCACGCATGTTAATCTCCATCGTCTGATCCCAATCTTCGATTTTCATCGTTTCAATTGGAGCCATGGCGCCATTAATTCCTGCATTAGCAAAAACGATATCCAGCTTGCCTGCTTCGGTTGCCGCCTGGTTGATGGCTTTTTCTACATGTTCCGGCTTGGAGATATCGCATTCAATCACATAAGCTTCGCCACCGGCTTTTTCGATGATCTGTTTCGTTTCCTCTGCGTTCTCGGGCGTACGATCTAACATGTATACTTTGGCCCCTTGCTCGGCAAATCGAATGGCAGAGGTCTGACCAATACCGGAGCCGCCTCCAGTAACAATTGCTACTTTGCCTTCCAAACGTTGTTCAGCCATTCATTGATCCCTCCATGTATGAATTGTCCTTGAACACTCTACTTCTAAATACCCGACATGGGGGAGGTGAATCATATGTATACATATAAAAAAACAGAGCCCAATTTGGACCCTGTCTCCAAAGTAACATTGTTTTTTTTCTTTGCTCCCTTGATTACTTATGTTTCTTCCAGTCCATGGAGCTGTTATTCAGCAAGTATTCAAAATCATTATCCCGGCGCTTTTGCTCTGCCTTACGAGCTTCCTCTGCCTGTAAACGCTCCTGTTCCTTGCGCTGCGCTTCAGCAGCTTTGGCTTCATCGGCCTGTGCTTTCAGTTTCTCGAGAACATCACTGCTCAGTAAATCTTTCAGCGTGGTCGGTTGGTCCTGATTCTGAGCCTTCGCCTTGGGTGCTGGAGTATGTCTTTTGGATTTAGCCACTTGGAAAATCTCCTTTCACAACATAAATCATAGTCCACATCATTATAGTAGTCATAGTATATCAGGTTCATCGTGCGCATTCCATGAAGTTGAAGGGCAGATGCAGGAAAAAGGGCATGTCACGGCGAATGAAGACAGGTATAAAACCATATAATGGTACCGATACTACGACTATTCCCTGGAGAAAGGAGTCGTTGTTCATGGAGGCAAACCGTAGCTTGTTGAAAGGGCTTGCATGGGGGATGGCCTTTAGTTTCCCACTATGGATTGCGGTTATCGGGTGGCTGAATTTATTGGGATGGATACATTGAGGTGTTATCCGTGGCCGAAAAAGAGGTTTGATTCAGTTATTAATGTAAACGTTATCATTAAATAAGCTCTGCTCTGCGCTACATGCACAGAACAGAGCTTTTGTTTGTTCTTGGAAGAGGTTACTTCTTCTCCTCCGTAATCTTCACAGGTTCTGGATATTCCAGTCCGTGTGTATCAACGGTTACTTTTTTCATGACTTGGTCCGTAACCGGCTTGTCTCCTCCACCGATTTCTTGTGCTGCAATACCATCAACCACGTCCATACCTTCGGTAACCTTACCAAAAGAAGCATAGGCGTTATCCAGATGATCTGCATCTGCCAGCATAATAAAGAACTGGGAACCCGCTGAGTCCAAATTATCTCCACGAGCCATGGAGATTACTCCACGGGTATGCTTCAGATGATTTTTATGACCGTTAGAGGTGAATTCACCTTTAATTGCATAGCCTGGACCACCTGTACCTCTACCTTCAGGATCACCGCCCTGGATCATAAAGCCAGGAATAACCCGATGGAAGATCAGACCATCATAGAAGCCTTTGTTCGCAAGTGAGATGAAATTGTACACTGTATTTGGTGCGATTTCTGGATACAGTTCAATGACGATCTTCTGCCCGTCCTGCATCTCAATTGTTGCTACAGGTTTTGGCCCCTCCGGCGGAGCCGGAACCGAGGGTTGTGCAGCATTGCTTGCAGGGCGTACGCACCCGCTCACAACGATTAACAGCATCGCAAAGACAAGCGAGACTGCGGTTGTTTTTTTCCACCGTGAAAACATGAATAGGTTCCTCCTTGGTTCGTTGTATAACGAATTTCATGAAATATAGTTTGGTTATTTCTTCAACTATCATACCGTTTCTAGGCGCAGAATGGCAATGCAAGCCGTGTTAATCTGGTGAACTGGGGATGGTCTTCAAGAGAGCATGGGTGTAAAATAAGGAAAATGCTTCCGCATCAGGGGGACGTACGGGTCTGTTCCGTCCGCTCCAAACACGGCAGTCCCGGCGTCATTTACGGAAAGGACGTGCGGGGATATGAACTTCTCTTGGAAGCGTAATCTGATCATATTGTGGATCGGTGTCTTTTTTTGCAGTACGGCATATTCAATTTCAATTCCATTTTTGCCCTTATTTCTAAGCAGCGATCTGGGCGTGCGCAATCATCTGGAATTCTGGTCAGGACTTTCTTTTGGCATTACCTTTCTTGCAAGCGCTCTTGTATCACCCTTCTGGGGGTCACTGGCAGATAAATATGGGCGCAAGCCGATGTTAATTCGATCGGGATATAGCCTGGCCATCCTGTATCTGATTAATTTTTTTGTGTAAGATCCGTATTCACTGATTGTGGTTCGACTTTTCCAAGGGTTGCTTGCGGGATTTGTGCCTGCGGCGATTGCACTGGTAGGAACCAATACACCCGAGGAGAAGACAGGATATGCATTGGGCATTATGTCTACAGCGGGAGCTACGGGTGGTATTATCGGTCCACTGATTGGTGGGTTTGTCAGCCATTATTATGGCAACCGGAGTGCGTTTCTATTTTCGGCGATAGTCGTGCTGGTGTCTGCGCTCATTGCAACCTTCTGGGTCAAGGAAGAGAATTTTAATCGTAACAAAGCCCGTTCGCATGTTATGGATGATATCCGTGAAGCGAGAGCGAATCGTGTGTTTGTTACTGTACTCAGTATGATGGGCATATGTACCTTTTCCGTTATGATTCTCGAGCCGCTATTGACGGTATATGTTATGGAGATGGGCGTTCAGCCTGATCGGGCTTCCTTAAGCTCAGGGATTATTTTCTCGGCGGTAGGGGTTGCAACGGTCATTATGGCTCCGCGCTGGGGCAAGCTCGGGTCAAGGATCGGTTTTGGGAAAGTGTTAGTGATTGGACTGATCGGTGGGGCGGTAGGCAATTTGCTGCAATTTTTCACTACAGGTTATGTCGCGTTTGGCATCCTAAGATTTGTTTACGGACTCTTTTTTGCGGCCGTGTTTCCTGCGATCAATGCGATGATTGTGCAAGTTACTGAACCGGCATTTCGGGGACGGGCTTTCAGTTTGAACCAGTCTGCTGCTCAGATTGGAACGATGGCAGGACCGATTATCGGTGGGGTCCTTGGCGGCTGGATACCTATTCGCTGGATATTTATCATTAACGGTCTAGCACTCCTGGCTACTGCAATAGCGGTGAAATGGTCCAGACTGGAGTACAAGATTCCGGGAGCGGCCAAAGCGGTGGAGAAGTAACTAGGATTTGATATGGATACAAATAAGTTTCTGATATGGAAAGGAGATGGCGGAGATGTAGTTGTCATCTTCTTTTCTATAGAAACGAGGGCAAGCTTTGAAGTGGAAAAATAAAAGAAACCCCTACTTTGTGAGGTTTCTCCAGCATCAAATTCAGCGCAAAATTGCGCATACATATCGGTTCACTTGTCACAATGTTTTACATTAGATTACACTTCAAGATTTATCCGAAGAGGGTTTATCTGACGTATGATCTTCGGGAATGGCATGTTGGATTGCATCCCGCTGATCTTCGTCCTCCAGCGCACCTGGGAAAGAGTCTTCGGTGAAGAGTCCAAAATCAGGATCGATATCCCGCTCTGTAACAAGGTTATTCGTTTTTTCGCGTTGTTCTTTCTGATTATTATTGGTCATGTCAGCCCCTCCTAATGTCAGAATACGCCAATTCAAACGTTTAACGTGGCGGCAGGATATTCTGTTGTGGCTTAGCGTCAGCTCCAGCGCCGTTTAACAGATCTGTACCATGCAAGGCATCGGGATCAGGTGCGGCGGGGTCCACCGGGCTACCCGGTTGCACCAAATCTGCATCAGGGACAGATTCTAGTGGAGTTTCCGTCAAGCGGGATTCCAAACCTGCTTCATCTATATCAGATGAAGTAACGGGTGGCTGCTCCGAATCTTCCATTTCAATCTCAATACGGCGCCCAGAAACTTCATCAAAGGTATCCATGTCACCTTCCGGGACTTCAGTTTCAGGAGGGATATCACGGGACCTCTGGTAGCGGTCATAATAGCGTTCGCTTTCTACGTTGCTAATTGGTTTGTCAGACATGATCAGCACATCCTTCCGTACAAGTTTGTAGTACAAACAATTCTACATAGTAAACCCATCATTTCAGCGTTTCATTATCATACCGAGCATGATATTGTCCCCGTAAATAGATCAGGTTATGTCAGGAGTTCGTTAGAATTTCGGAAATACATACTTCACGAGGAAGTAGAGAAAACCAAAAAAGATAATGACATATGCGGCATATTTGATGAATGTAGAAGCGACCATACTTGAATCTGATTTGTGTTGTACATCCTTATGTTCAACTTCTACCGTACGATGAGGCTCATTCATTGTAATCATCTCCTTGTTAGTGAGTGTTTGCTTTGAGAAACCATTACACATGATCCGCAAGGTTGAATCGCCCAACCCGTTTTTACAGCTTTTCTTGTTTTGCCTATGTTATGATAAAGCTTGGATACATAAGGAGGGTGCCTCATGGACTGGTACACACTTGGTAATATGATTACGCGTATTCGGATCGGACAGAAAGCGTCTACGCCGGGATTTTCCCGCACCGTTATTCGTCGCCCTGATGGTTTATTTTGGGTTGGTGGTATCTGGTCCGGTCAGGTCGTTCAGCTACGTGATTTTTTGTTCACCGATATATGGACCATTTACGATGATGAAGATACGAAGCAATGGCTTGAGTTTCGAACGAAAGTGGAACAGAAGGAACGTGAGATGATCGAAAATCAGTATGAGGACTTACGAGATTAATGGGTCTTGTATAACAATAAAATGGAAAAAAGACTATAAATCTACTTATATGTGAATTTTGATTTTGTATAAGAAGGTGACATGATATACGGTGGCGAATGATATATGAGGGGATATGAAGAAGAGAAAATAAAAACTTTGAGGTGCTGTGAATGAGAAATGTACCCAAAGCGATCATCGTCTTGTGGATGACGGTCTGGATGATTCTGTGGTTGCCGCACGGACATGTACTTGCAGCACCAGAAGAGATTCGGCAGCCTGTATCCATAACAGGATGGGAAGTGAAATGGGGGAACGCGGGCGATCAAGGTTTCATCAGTGAGGCCATGGGTAAAGATGAGATTTGGGAGAAACAGAGCGCCGATCAGATGATGGACATTACGAAAGAACCATCCGGATCTTTGTGGTCACGCTTGACGATTCCCTATTTGCCTGATGGAAGTTCAGCGATTCGTTTCGAAAATATTAAAGGTACTCATATTGTAATTTATCTTGAAGATCGTAAAGTGTATGAGAATTACCATTATAATTACGACAATAATGCTGTTTTTTTACCGTTATCAGCTGATAATTCTGGAAATACACTCTATGTATGGGCACAAAATGAAAGAGGATGGGTGGGCATTCAAGGTGATGTCCAAGTCGGGCCATACTCCATGTTGCAGGAGAAGTATATCCATAATGGGTTAATTGATATCATTCTGGGTTCAACTTTTGTATTTACCTCGCTAATAATGCTGAGTTGCACATTCTTCCTGGGGCAGTTTCATAAAGGGTTATGGGTATCACTGTGTGTCGTGATGGGTTCCATCGGAACAATGGTGATCACTTACTCTCAATTCTTGTACACTTTCTCTCAAGTGTATGGTGACCTGTATTCAGTTATGTTTGATCTATCCATGATTCTCGGGATGCCGGCGCTTTGTTATTTCTTTGAACAAATTATTGGCCCAGGAGTATACGGAATATTTACCAAACTAAGAAAAATTCAATGGGCTTATTCCATAATAGCGGTGTTCTCATTGTTTATTTACGTTGTATCAGGTGGGCAATGGGATCTGTTGTACAGTCTGCTAGTACAGCATGTAGTTGGTATCGTATTGGTAATTTTACTGACCATCCTGCTGGTTGGCACCATAGCCAAAGCACTGCAGCGTAACCGTGAAGCAATCCTGTTAGCATCCGGTTTTGGTACGTTTTCTCTGATCAGTGTAGTCGAACTGTTATGGTATTATCAGCGTAATGGGGCGTACCATCTCTTGTGGTGGAAGTGGTCAATGGTGGCCTTTGTCATCTCGTTAATTGCTATTCTGGGAAGCCGTTTTGCGGAAAAGCATAACAAAGTACTGGAGTACTCCAAAGAGCTGGAGTTGTTCAACAATGAATTGCAGCGATCGGAGAAGATGGAGATCATTAGTGAGCTTGCCGCTTCGGTTGCTCATGAGGTGCGTAATCCACTTCAGGTGACGCGAGGATTTCTTCAGCTTATGACAGAGCAGGAGGATAACAAGAATAAAGGATATGTTCGTATTGCCTTGGAAGAACTCGACCGGGCTTCCGGCATTATTACAGATTTCCTGACCTTTGCAAAACCCGAATTCGATCACATTATTTCATTGAATATTTCGGAAGAATTCGATCACATCGAAGGTATACTTGTACCGATGGCTAATCTGGAGGGTGGAAAGATTACGACGGATATCCCGCCGAATATTTATATTCGTGGCAATTCTTCAAAGTTCAAACAGGCTTTTATCAACATTATTAAAAATAGTATTGAGGCATTTCAGGCTGGACAAGGCCAGATTGATATCTGGGCATACTCACAGGATGGAATAGTTAAGGTGCATGTCAGAGATAATGGCGAAGGGATGAGTGAGGAAGCCCTATCCCGATTAGGAGAACCGTATTTCTCCAATAAAATCAAAGGCACTGGGTTAGGTATGATGGTTACCTTCCGCATCGTGGAAGCGATGAATGGACAGATCAGTTTTAAAAGCACAAAAGGGGTAGGAACAGAAGCTGTTGTATCTTTTCCCGAGTTCGTTAAATGACGGACTCGGGAAGGATATCCAGTTTAATGTTCTACCCCTGATTTTTTAGTTTGGCAAGACTAAAACTATCTCCACGGTCCGCAATTGACGTCATAATTGACTTTGGAAGGGTTAGGTGGAATGACAAGAACATAATCATCTTGCTGCTCCTCGACTGTACGGATCTTGATATGATCAGGAATCGTAATACCAAACGCCTCGCGCAATGCTTGCTTAGGATTGGAATGTAGTTGTTGTCTGAAGTGCTCATCTGTCCAAGCTTTCTCAATAATATCCTCATGCAACGTTTTTTCTGACACCATCATCGTCAACATTCCCTTCATATTTAGATTAAACTGAATCAGCTTGTCCCTTTATTAGCAATTTCGGACTGTGATTCGCTGATCCAGTAGTGAAACCCACCTTGATAAAGTCCTTTTTTACGCAGTTCTATTTCCTGAATAGCTTGTACCAATGATTTGCACAGATAAGAATTCAGGGAAAAAAATTGTGGTAACGCGTCGTTAGAAGATGTGAGTATGTCGTTAAAGTGATGTGATATTCCTGCATAGCTGTTCATGAATTGTGAGTTAAATACATTGTGATGTATAGATTCATTAAGAGGGAGAGTCGGATATTTTTGCTGGAGTGCTGCGGATATGTGAGAGAGGTAGCTGTTGTAGTTTCCGTGTTCAGCATCTTGTTTCGTGTCTGTAAAGTCATCCGTCATCTGAAGAGTCATAAGTACGATATTCAATTCAGCACAGATCGAAGTTATTCGATCTGTTTGCCCCAGTAAAAGCAGGGAACCGATGGCCCCTAATTGTGACGGTGAAGCTTTTTGGGCGATAAGAAGTGGATTTTGCTGAAAGTAATCCACATGTAATTCGCCATTGACGCTTACTGCCCAGTCCTGAAGAACCTGTCTGAAATGGTTCCAAAAGGGAGATGAGGGTCCAAATAATGCACTATAGACTTGAAGAGCATCCATGTAACAGAGATTTCCCAAAGATAACTTCAGCACCGCATCCTCAGTTGGCTCATCCATGACATCATCCAGATTGAGAAAATACATCATGTGTAACAAACAAGCTGTACTAAGCTGATGAGCCTGATCTGGCGGGAGTCCATCTGTGTACTGCATCCATAAAGGAGTAATGTAACCGATGGAACTATGTTCCGAGCCTCTCCGGACGGGATTGAGCAAACGGAGTTGTTCAAGTGCGTGCTCCGCCAGGGAGTCAGGGTATTGCCGAAGCCTCTCCTCAACGGACTCAAACACCGCCTTCACGTCAAGCATATACGGATCTAGCCATTCTCGCTGCATGATATGAAAACGTCCCTCCTGCATTAGATTATGGAATATGCAGTAAGATCAAGAAGTTACATACAGTATAACTCAAATATTTTGAAAAAAATAGGTTTTTTTGTGATCATTTGAGAGAAATTTGATGACATTTTGGATTTTATAGCATAAAAAGTTGTAATTTGGGTTCAAACTAGGAAGGCAGAGGATATTGACATAGGAAAGGCGGATAAACAATGAGGATCAAATGGAAATCATGGCTGGCAGTCGGGGCAGCTGCTATTATTATCGCCGTTGCACCGGGCCACACTGCTTTAGCTGCTCCAGTGGAGCCGCAAGAGGGGAATCCGTCCGAATCGGCTGGAGGCAATAAAAAGCCTTGTATACAGGCGGGGCACGGGCTGTTTATGATCGGTGAAACCGCTGATCTGCTCGGGATTGGACTCCGTGATTTGAAGCAGGAGATGGAACGCGGCAAAACCTTGGCTCAGATTGCAAAGGAACGCAAAGGACTCAATGAGGAGCAGTTACTGCAAAAACTAAAACCGACGCTGTCAGAGCGTTTAGATCATGCAGTGAAAGAAGGCTGTCTCACCAAGGAACAGGCCGCAGCAACTAAAGCCAATATCGATGTGAAGTTGAAAAAGGTTGTGAACACACCGCTTACCGAATTGCGACGTGAATTCACACACCATGGGAAACATTCAATGGTCGATAAAGGGGCAATAGCGAAATATATCGGAATTACACCTGAACAATTGCAAGAACAATTGCATGCAGGCAAGTCTTTGGCTGAAATTGCGCAAGCTAAGGGGATCAGTGAGACGCAGCTGGTGAATCAGTTAAAGGATCAGTTAACAGGTGATTTGCAAAAATTTGTTCATCAAAAGCGGCAGAGCCATACTGTTCCTGCTCATCCGGGGCATGTTCCTGGGCGAACTACTTCAAACGAAGTGAGATAATCGCTTCACTGAACAAATGGACCAGCTTACGAAGCCAGAAGAGGAAGAATATCAAGAGCGTCCTCCGCAGGGAGAACGCTCTTTGTGTGTTACTGTGTGCACTAGAGATCTTAGAGTTCTAAGGGGATTAGACGTCAGTATCACTTGATAATAACAGCTAAATGCTGGGTCATCTCTATCGATTCGTTTTTAAAAAACTCGGCTCTTGGGTGCCGCTCTAAACGAATTAGACACCTGTGTCTTTCTGCGTATCAACCCAACCGTGAAGCGAGAGCCTGGCAGCTTGGATAATGCCCAGCTAATGCCAAGAGCAGTCATTACGGTGACAGCAAACGAGATGATCGTTACAGGCAGATGCCATCCGCTAAGATGTAACGGTCTGGTAACATATGCGATGGCATAAATGACCAAGGCGTGAACCAGATAACCACCGAAGGAATAGCGCCCAATCCAGGCGAGCAGACGCTGAAACCATAGGTTTTTACCATTCAGCAGAACAAGGAAGCCGTAGAACATCAGCATCTGAGCCATAATACTGATGAACGTGCTGGGTTTTAGGTAAGTTGAAATATTTAGGTTCATTGTATCTTCCGACCCGCGCAGCACATCGTATCCCATCCAGATATACATCATGATAAAAACGGCAATGGTGCAAGGTAGGGCTTTCACCGTCCAGTTCCTCCAGTTCTCCACCGTCCAGGCGCATACCGCCCCAAGTAAAAAGTAAAACCAATACATAACCCACGAGTATGAACGGTATTCCAGCAGGCTTGACCATGGCTCTGACAACACTTGTGTCCAGCTATACATATCGTAATATGACCATTTCATGAGCCCGATATAGAGTACGGCTGCAACGACTATGACCGCTAACATAACTTGTTTCTGAGTCAAACGCTTGAGTTGCTCCAGCCGCTTACGAACGGCGTGAGCTGCCGCGAGAAACAACGGAAAGAGAATATAGAACTGGAAGACCATCAGCACAAACCAGAGGTGATACCCCGTCTGGGGCATGAACAGTTCATCCATAAAGCTCCTTAGATCCGGCATACCGGAAGTCCAGAAAGCAGGAGTAAATACACGCACAGCTAACCAGTAGATGAGCGTCCATATGAAGAAAGGCATATAGATATCACCAAACCGCTTTCCGATAAAGCGGGGATAATCCGGTTTTGAATGGCGATGATGGTAGAATAACATCACACCCGATAAAAATACAAAGGTAGGTGTACCAAACCTGGTCAGATGATAAATCATCGTCAGCATGATAGAGTCGGGCTGCTCAATGTCCGGCCGATAGATGTATTCAGCAATGTTATGCTGCATAACGATGGCCAGAAAAGCTAACCCGCGAAGCTCGGTCCATTCGGCTATTTTCGGTTTTTTCATTTGCATTCCTCCCTTAGGTAGCCAGGGTCATCATATAAGACTAAACTCCAAACATTAACGCCGCATTAAATAGGCGAAAAAAGGAACTAAAAAAGGATGGCCTAGGCCATCCTTTTTGCTAGTTAATATACGATAGTTACTCGTTGGATTCACCAGATTGTGAGCTATCGGAAGGTGGGTTATCTTCTTTGAATAGCTTCTGAATATAAGCTTGAAGCTTGGGCACATTTACACCTAATACCTGGGCAGCTCCGGCCCGTTCGTTCGTCAGCAATTTATTCGGCGGAATCTGCTGTTGATCGATTTCGTTTACACGAATATCAAAACCTAGGGAAGCGAGCTTCAACATCTGGGTTGGACTCAGATCTGTTTTGATATAAGGGGCAATGGCTTCCAGCATATCAGGAATTTTAAAGAGCGAAGTGGTGCTCTGCATCTTCTTCGCAAGTTCGGTCATAAAAATACGCTGACGCTGTGTACGTGTGAAGTCGGAGGTCGCATCATGCCGGAAACGAACATACTGGAGGGCGGTCTTGCCATCCATATGCTGCAGCCCTTTTTTCAAATCAATATCATACATATGTTTATCAGCTTTACTTGTGTAGTACATGTCTTTCTCTACATCAATATCAATACCGTCCAGTGCGTCAACGAGAGCCATAAAGCCTGTAAAGTCCGTGTAGACATAGTGCTGAATGGGAATACCCAGCAGGTTACTGACCGTTTCTTTGGTTAGTTCGGCTCCCCCGAAGGAGTAGGCAGCGTTAAGGCGACTTTTTCCATGGCCTGGTATCTCAACGTAAGTGTCACGAAGCACGGAGAACAGATGAGCTTTTTTGGAAACGGGATCAATAGATGCAACCATCACCGAGTCTGAACGCCCAGCGTCATCCCCTCTGGAGTCACCTCCAAGCAGCAAAATATTGACTCTTTCCTGACCGTCCCACTTCGGAATGACCACTGAGGGGGTGTCGGAGTTTGGTGTGTTGTTTGAATCACTGCTCGAAGTGGACGAGGCACTGGAAGCAGTCGAGATGCTATTGGCAAAATGAACAATCGAATATCCGTAGTAGACAATGACTCCTGTTACAGCAAGTGCCAAGGTCAGGGCTGTCCCCCATAACCATTTTTTAAGCATAATCTTCACCTTTCTATGTATAAACTGATAGATACCCAAACTAGTTTAACAAAAAGAAAGCAAAATGTCCTCCTCAACTCCGAAAATGCTTAAAAATACGCCATTATTTTACGAATTGTTTGTTCGATGAGGGATTGGCACACATTGTGGAGATTTCGGGATTTTCATACCTTTCTAAACAGTAAACATCTCTGGAATACTCTCAATAAAGAATATTTTTATTTTTATATTCTCATTTCGTTGTTAAGTGAAATTTAATAAAATTCAGGTTGGGTATATTCACTCCAAGAACATGTGTGTCGATATATTATACAGATGTATTAGTTTATTGGGCTAAAGTTGGAGGAGTGGGAAGATGGGGAAAGTGCGGGGGAACGCATTGGGAAAAATGAAATTTACGATTCGTGGCAAGTTATTGGCTGGCTTTTCGATTGTTTTGGCTTTACTGATCTTTGTTAGCGTGTACACGTTGACACAAGTGTTTGCAATGGCCGACAAATCCAGACAGATCGACCAGAGTGCTATGCCAAGCATAAGTTTGCTCGGAATCATGAATGGTGATGTGTCGGATGTCGAAAGACTGGCACTAGGCATCATTGTAGAACAGAATCCGAGTGAGACGGAGAAAATGAACGAAGCGTTGAAAGTGTTGCTTGCCAAGATTGAGGATGAGCGCAAACAATTGTTTAACTTCATTAAGGGTGATCCTCAAGCAGAGCAGCTGTACGAACAATTTTCTACGAATTACGATACTTATTTGCAGAAAATGCCGGAGTTTATCGACTATGGTCTCAAAAATGACTATACTACGGCTAGCACGCTACATACAGCAGCCTATCCAATGTGGTATACAGCCAATGATCGGATTACTCAGTTAATCAATCTTGGGAACAGCAGTGCGAAAGAAATTGCTGCCGGATCTGTCAAGCTTGCCGAGAATGCATTTACAATCATTTTAGCTGTAGCGATCGTTGCAACCATTCTATCTTTATTCATTGCACTCTTCATCGCGAGTATGATCTCTCGTCCGGTTAAAAAGATGAGTGAAGCTGCAGCTGCGATTGCTGACGGTGATCTGACAGGCGAGGCAATTACATTGAAGAACAGAGACGAGCTGGGTGTTCTGGCAGCCTCCTTCAATACAATGAGTCAAAATCTGCGTTCGATGATTCAATCCGTATCGGAAACATCGGAGCAAGTTGCGGCTTCATCGGAAGAGCTTCTCGCAAGTGCAGAGCAAAACGCGAAAGCTTCGGAGCAAATCACCGAAACGGTGGAAGAATTGTCTGTAGGAACATCCAATCAGGTTGATATCGTGAAGCGTTCTTCGCAGGCAATGAATGAGATGGCATTAGGCTCCGAACAGATTGCTGAACTGGCTCAAAGTGTATCTGTATCTGCTGTGGATGCAGCGAATCAGTCGTCAGAAGGCAACAAGATTATTCAGCAAGCGGTGGATCAGATGGGTTCGGTTCGTAACTCCATTGCATCCTTAAGAGAACTGGTTACAGGACTCGGAGAACGTTCTGCCGAGATTGGCACGATTACTGAAGTAATCAACAACATTGCCCGGCAAACCAATTTGCTTGCCCTGAATGCTGCAATTGAAGCTGCACGTGCAGGGGAGCATGGCAGAGGTTTTGCTGTGGTTGCGGGAGAGGTGCGCAAACTGGCAGAAGAATCTTCAGCTTCAGCACAACAGATCACAGAGATTGTACAACTGATTCAGCAGGATACGAATCATGCTGTAGAGGCTGTAAAAGTAAACAGCAATGAAACGGAAGCCGGCATTGAGCTGGTTGCTGCAGCTGGACAGGCATTTGAACAGATTTCGGATGCTGCCAACAAGGTCGCTGGTGAAATTCAAGAAGTATCCGCCGGTTCTGAGGAGATGTCAGCTAGCACAAATGAGGTTGTAAGTTACGTAGGTCAAATCTCCAATATTGCTTCGGAAGCTGCGGGTTCTGTACACAACGTATCTGCTGCAACCGAAGAGCAATTGGCTTCCATGGAAGAGATTGCTTCCTCTGCCGGTTTGTTATCCAAGATGGCAGAAGAATTGCAGGGACAAGTAAACAAATTTAAAGTATAGATTTCAAAAATAGAGAACGAAGGAGCTGTTTCTCCCCGTGAATATCCGGGGCAGAAACAGCTTTTTTGTCATATCACGCCGATCAGGTCACAACAATGTTATTCCAGAAGTCACCAATGTTGATATTTCAAGTCAAACAAACGACTATAATGGTAATTAATGGTGGAAATTACATCGAGTTACCACCATAGAGAGGAGCGAGGTCACTCAGAAATTGTGGAAGCATTCATCTGGAACTTTCGAGAAAAGGAGATGAACAGGATTTATGAAAGGGCGCTGGTGGAGACGCGTTGCTATGGTGACGCTATCGGCAGGACTTCTCGCAGGGAGCTTTTCTATGAATACAGGATTACGTCAGGCGGATGCGGCCGCCGGAGATCATAATTATGCTGAAGCACTTCAAAAGGCTATTTATTTCTACGAGGCGCAGCGATCTGGCCCGTTACCTGCCAATAATCGAGTTGAATGGCGCGGTGACTCGGGAATGCAAGATGGGGCTGATGTCGGCGTTGATCTGACCGGTGGATGGTATGATGCTGGAGATCATGTGAAATTTGGTTTTCCAATGGCCGCTTCTGCAACGATGCTGGCCTGGTCAGTGGTGGAATACAGCGAAGGCTATGAGCAAGCTGGACAGCTGGAGGAAATCAAGGACAATATTCGGTGGGCAACCGACTATTTTATGAAAGCGCATACGAAGCCAAACGAATTATGGGGACAAGTCGGAGGGGGGAACATCGATCATGCCTGGTGGGGACCGGCAGAGGTGATGCAGATGAACCGTCCTTCGTTCAAGATCGATGCTTCCTGTCCGGGAAGTGATCTTGCGGCTGAAACGGCTGCTGCACTGGCTGCTTCTTCCATCGTATTTGCAGATGATGACCCGGCATATTCCGCGAAGATGCTCCAGCATGCGAAAGAACTGTACAACTTTGCAGATACATATCGGGGGAAATACACCGATTGTATTACTGATGCTGCGGCGTTTTATAACTCGTGGACAGGGTATGAAGATGAGCTTGCATGGGGCGGAGCATGGCTATATTTAGCCACAAATGATAACGCTTACTTGTCCAAGGCGCTTGCAGCTGCAGATCGGTGGTCTACAAGCGGCGGTTCCGCGAACTGGCCTTATACCTGGACACAGGGCTGGGATAGTAAACATTACGGTGCCCAGATTCTGCTTGCCCGGATTACCTCCAGTTTGAATATGCCTGAGGCAACAAAGTTCATCCAATCAACCGAGCGAAATCTCGATTACTGGACTGTGGGTACGAATGGAGGGCGTGTGACTTACACCCCGGGCGGATTGGCCTGGCTGGATCAGTGGGGTTCACTCCGATATACGGCGAACGCAGCATTCATTGCATTCGTGTACTCCGATTGGGTTAGTGACCCTGTGAAAAAATCCAGATATCAAAATTTTGCGACTTCACAGATGAATTACATTTTAGGAGATAATCCTCGTCAGAGCAGCTATGTTGTGGGATATGGAAAAAATCCGCCACAGCATCCGCATCATCGTACGGCCCATAGCTCATGGATGAACAACGAAGATATTCCAGCGAATCACCGTCATATTTTATACGGCGCTATGGTGGGAGGACCAAATGCATCAGATCAATATACGGATGATATCTCAGATTATGTGAGCAACGAGGTGGCAACGGATTACAATGCGGGCTTTACGGGTGCACTCGCCAAGATGAATCTGCTGTATGGACAGAATCATCAGCCACTTGCCAATTTCCCTGCTCCTGAAGTCAAGGGTGACGAGTATTTTGTAGAAGCTGCTGTTCGGTCATCAGGTTCCAATTATACGGAAATCCGTGCATTGCTTAATAACCGTTCAGGTTGGCCTGCACGGATGGGAGATCAGCTTTCCTTCAAATATTTCCTGGATTTGAGTGAAGTGTATGCTGCGGGACGCACCGTATCCGATGTTCAAGTCACAGTATCCTCTACTGAAGGTGCAACTGTATCCCAGCCTGTCGTGGTCGATGCCGCCAAACGGATCTATGCGATTACGGCAAACTTCAGCAATACCAAAATCTATCCTGGCGGGGAGGGGAATTATCGCAAGGAAGTTCAGTTCAGGATTACCGGACCGCAAGGGGCATGGAATCCGGCGAATGATCCTTCCTACCAGAATCTGACGACAGGTACTCCGGTAAAAAGTGTACACATTCCCGTCTATGACGGTGGAGTGAAGGTATATGGACAGGAGCCGGGTGTTACACCGGTGACCATCCCAGCTGCACCTTCGGGTGTGCAAGCTGCACCGGGCGATAATCAGATGACGCTGAGCTGGGCTGCCTCTGCCGGAGCTGTATCGTATACAGTAAAACGTGCCGAGGTTAGTGGAGGGCCGTACACAACCGTTGCAACGGGTGTCAGCGGTTTGACTTATACCAATACGGGATTGACGAATGGCCAAACGTATTATTACGTGGTGACCGCTGTCAATGCAGCCGGGGAATCACCAGCTTCTGTTCAAGTATTAGGGACACCGCAGGCAGTTTCAACTGTGCCAGGGGCGCTTACCTTAAGTGGAACCGCTGGCAATAATCAAAATGTCCTGTCATGGACAGCAGCATCAGGGGCTATGAGCTATAAGGTGCAACGCGCTGCTCCAAGTGGCACGTTTGCGGATGTAGCCACTGGTTTGACGGTATTAACTTACACCGACACGACAGCTCTTAATGATACTTCTTACAGTTACCAGGTGGTTGCTGTGAACGCAAGTGGGCAAACGTTATCTAACGTGGTTGTGTTGACACCTTCAGGTCCACCTGTTTCGACAGGTACGCTTGAAGTGCAATATCGAAGCGGAGGAACCGGGAATTCCAGTAATGCGGTAACTCCTCAGTTTAATGTGAAGAACACAGGCACACAGCCTATCGATCTGAGCACGGTGAAAATCCGGTACTACTTTACCAAAGATGGCACAGAGGATCTGACTTTCTGGTGTGATTACGCCGTGGTGGGTACAGCGAATGTGCAAGGAAAGTTTGTGAACGTGAACCCGGCCAAAGGAACGGCGGACACGTATTTGGAGATCAGTTTTACCTCCGGAGCGGGAAGTTTGGCAGCCGGAGCAGAAACGGGCGTGATTCAGGGGCGTTTTTCAAAAAACAACTGGAGTAATTTCGATCAGAGCAATGACTACTCCTATGACGGTTCCAAGACTGCTTTTGCTGCATGGAACAAAGTGACCGCGTATCAAGGCAGTACCCAGGTATGGGGTCTGGAACCGTAAATGAATGAGTTTTGACTGACAAAAGGCAAGGGTGGTAGCTAGGTAAATAAGTTAAGCCATCAGTCTTAGCGGCTAAAGAACAGCATGGTCAGACCAGCAGCATTGATATTAAATTTCCACTATTCCAGGGAGGTATATATTCATGTTGAAAACAGCTGCAAAAAAGAGTTTAACTGCCATGCTGGCAGGAACCGTCATGCTGACGGGATACACGGGACTCTGGGCTGGCCCTCAAACGGCACATGCTGCCGATCAGGCGATTGAGATTCAGGCCGATGGAGTGAATGAAGCACGCTTTCTACAATTATATGGTCAATTGAAAGATCCTGCGAACGGATATTTTTCTCCAGAAGGCATTCCCTATCATTCCATTGAAACGTTGCTGAGTGAAGCTCCGGATTATGGCCATATGTCTACATCGGAGGCGTACAGTTACTGGTTATGGCTGGAGACGATGTACGGTCACTACACGGGAGATTGGAGCAAACTGGAAGCGGCCTGGGATAACATGGAGAAGTACATTATTCCGGTGAATGAAGGGGACGGCAAGGAAGAGCAGCCGACAATGAGCTTCTATAATCCGAACAGTCCTGCGACGTATGCGGGGGAAAAGCCATTTCCTGACCAGTATCCGTCTAACCTCAATGGCCAATATGCGGCAGGAAAAGACCCATTGGATGCTGAGCTTAAGGCAACCTACGGGAATAATCAGACGTATCTGATGCACTGGCTGATCGACGTGGATGACTGGTATGGATACGGAAATCTGCTGAATCCCTCCCATACGACAACGTATGTGAATACGTTCCAGCGTGGGGAGCAGGAGTCCGTGTGGGAGGCTGTTCCTCATCCATCCCAGGATGATAAATCATTCGGTAAAGCAGGCGAAGGTTTCATGAGTCTCTTTACGAAGGAAAATCAGGCTCCATCGGCACAGTGGCGGTATACAAATGCAACGGACGCGGATGCGCGTGCGGTACAGGTATTGTATTGGGCGAAAGAAATGGGCTACAACAACACGGAGTATCTCGATAAAGCGAAGAAGATGGGTGACTATCTGCGGTATGGTATGTATGATAAGTATTTCCAGAAGGTTGGAAGTGCAAAGAACGGTACACCAACGCCGGGTACAGGTAAAGACTCCAACATGTATCTTATGGCGTGGTATACGTCATGGGGCGGTGGATTGGGTCAAGGCGGAGACTGGGCATGGCGCATTGGGGCAAGTCACACGCACCAGGCCTATCAAAACCCGGTTGCAGCGTATGCCCTGTCTGATCCGGCAGGCGGCTTGATTCCAGAATCCCCTACAGCCAAAGCGGACTGGAATGCGACGTTAAAACGTCAGCTCGAATTCTATACTTGGCTGCAATCCCATGAAGGAGCAATCGGCGGCGGGGCAACGAACAGCATCGGTGGTTCATATGCGGCTTATCCGGCAGGTGTGAGCACGTTCTATGACATGGCTTATCAGGAAGCACCAGTATATCGTGACCCGGATTCCAACACATGGTTCGGATTCCAGGCATGGCCGCTGGAGCGTGTGGCGGAGATGTATTACATTTTGGCAGAGAGCGGTGACTTGACCTCTGAGAACTTCAAAATGGCTAAACAGGTCATTACAAAATGGGTGGACTGGACCAAAGATTATGTGTTTGCTGGTGAGCGCCCTGTAACGGATGCTCAAGGCTACTATTTGAATGCTGCAGGACAGCGTATTCTCGGTGGAAAAAATGTTCAGGTAGCAACCACTCCGGCTCCAGGCGAGTTCTGGATTCCAGGTGGTCAGGAATGGCAAGGACAGCCGGATAAATGGAATGGATTCAGCACCTATACGAATAATCCAAACTTCCATGCGATTACTAAAGATCCAGTACAGGATACAGGGGTACTGGGAAGTTATATCAAAGCATTGACGTTCTTCGCAGCTGGAACTGAGGCAGAGAACGGTACGCTCAGTGTGAAAGGTCAGGAAGCCAAAGACTTGGCTCAGACGTTGCTCGATACAGCTTGGGATTACAATGATGGTGTAGGTATCGTTACAGAGGAAGAGCGTAAAGATTACTTCCGTTACTTCGCGAAAGAGATCTATCTCCCGGCGAACTGGACGGGTACGTTCGGTCAAGGTAATACGATTCCAGGCACCGCAGGTATACCTTCCGATCCGGCAAAAGGCGGGAATGGCGTGTACATCGGATACTCCGATCTGCGTCCTGCAATCAAACAAGATCCGGCTTGGGCTTATCTGGATAACAAGTACAAAACATCTTACAATCCAACGACGAAGCAGTGGGAAAATGGTGCACCGACCTTTACGTACCACCGTTTCTGGTCACAGGTTGATATGGCTACCGCTTATGGAGAGTTCGACCGTCTTCTTGGTGACAGCGAAACACCAGGCGTGGAAGCACCTGCCGCTCCTGCAGGCGTAACAGCTGCAGGAGGTGACAAACAAGTGGTTCTGAACTGGAATGCTGCAGCGAGAGCAACTTCCTATACCGTAAAACGTGCCGAAGTGAACGGTGGCCCGTATACTTCTGTAGCAACTGGCGTTAGTGGTTCTACGTTTACAGACACCGGACTGACGAATGGAAAAGCATACTATTATGTCATTACCGCTGTAAATAGTGCTGGTGAGTCCGCGCCATCTGCGCAGGTTACGGCAACACCGCAGGCCGGAGTAGCTATACCAGGAGCCTTTACTCTGAGTGGAACAGCCGGGGATGCAACGGCTATGCTGAACTGGACGGCTTCAACCGGAGCGGCAACCTATAACGTGCAGCGTTCGACGGGTACGGGTTCTTATGCCGATCTCGCGACTGGTTTGACGGCACTGACCTATACCGATGCAACAGCAGTGAATGGCACGGCTTATAACTACAGAGTGGTTGCCATCAATGCTGATGGACAGACGAATTCAAATGTGATTGTGCTGACACCAATGGCTGCACCAATTTCAACCGGAGCACTTGAAGTGCAGTATCGTAATGGAGGCTCGGGTGCCTCAGGCAACTCTCTTACACCTCAGTTCAATGTGAAGAATACAGGCACGACAGCAATCGATCTGAGCAAAGTAAAGCTTCGTTATTACTTTACGAAAGACAGTGCCGCTGATCTGAGCTTCTGGTGTGACTATGCGCAGGTTGGCAGTGCCAATGTGCAGGGTAAATTTGTAGCTGTGGAGCCGGCAAAAGGTACCGCAGATACGTATCTGGAGATCAGCTTTACAGCTGGAGCAGGTAGCCTTGCGGCAGGGGCTGAGACAGGAATCATTCAGACACGTTCCTCCAAAAACAATTGGACGAATTTTGATCAATCGAACGATTACTCCTTTGATGCTACCCAAACGGCATTCGGTGCCTGGACGAAAGTGACAGCGTATCAGGATGGCGTGAAGGTATGGGGAATGGAGCCATAATTGAATCAGCATGCGGAGCTTGAAATGAAGGGGACGGGTTAGTTTCAGGAATTGGGGCCGGGAACGGAACGCCTGATCTTTTATTCAAACCTGCTATTGATTATATTTCCAATGAAAAGCCGGGGCGGAATCCCCGGTTTTTTCTCTTGTGTAGATATTTAAATCCATATATTTTCATTTGTGAAAGAGGGATTCCAGATTGAAGCGGAATGAAACGTAGTAATGTTTTCCAATTGGTTGAGATGAAATATTAAAATCTAGTGCATAGGTTGCATGCGCGTGTAGCAAAGGTCTGCCTGACCAAAACGTGGAAATCTAAGGTGTATCAATTAGTTACAAAAAATTAACCGTTCATTCCGTGTAGGGTATGCTCTATTTTTCCAGCCGAAGAACGTTTTCCCTGATCCTTAGTGCTCACACTTGTCTAAACCCTTGCAGGACTTTGGGCTGATGAACGTTAGAGAATGCCCGTTTACAATAAGGCAAACCAGGAAGATAGCTTCTTGGTTAAAATTTTGTAATATCCGGAGGGACACGACATCATGAACTGGAAGAATACCATTGTTACGGCAAGTGTAACAGCAGCCATGCTGATGGGAAGTCTAACAACGGCAGCGCTCACAGGACAGGTATCCGCAGCAGCGGCAGATCAATCGAAAGTAGAAGTCATCTGGGGTGTAAACCTTCGAACCTCACCAGCGTCATCTGGTAAAGTCATTCGTATGGTTTCCAAAGGAGAAACGTTAACCGTGCTAGAGCAATCCGGCTCGGATTGGTATAAAATCAAAGATGCTTTTAATCGGACAGGTTATATCTCGTCTTCATCCAAATACACACAAGTGATAAGTGGTGGATCAACAGCAGGCAATACGGGCACGACTAGCGGTTCAAGTGGCTCGGGTTCTAGTCAGGGCTCAACAAGTCAGGGAAGTGTTGCAGTAGAGAAGGTTATTGCGGCCGGAATGAAATACATGGGGACACCCTATAAATATGCATCGGATCGCGACAGTACGGCAACGTTTGACTGTTCCAGCTTTGTAAGGCGAGCTTTTATTGACGGACTTGGCATTACGCTTCCCGCAGACTCACGCCAACAAGGAGATTATGTGAAGAAGAAAGGTACGGTCACAACCAATTGGAAAAACCTGAAACGTGGTGATCTGATGTACTTTATGTCGTACAAAGGCACTTCTGCGTCTGCCTACAGTGGCGTGAACAAATCGCGAGCGACGATTACACATACGGGTATTTATTTGGGTAATGGTAAAATACTGCATACATACTCCAACGCGGGCGGCGGTGTGACGATTAGTGATATTGCCGGCAAGCACTGGGAATCCCGCTTCCTCTTTGGCGGCAGTGCTTTGTAGGACAAGCTTATTCGTTTCCTACCGGGCTGTCAGTCAACGGCCAAGTCCGGAACGAACGGAGTAGCTAACTGCTCACGAGTACTAAGCACCGGGTTGAGCACCGGATGATCGTGCCTAAGTTGGACAACTTCGGCAGACTAACTAAGTTTGACTGAGTCTAATTGAGTTTAATCGAGTATTTCGAAACATACCAAAACACCTCTCATTTGCCAAGAGTAAGGGCGAGTGAGAGGTGTTTTTATGCTTTTTATACTGCTGCTATTCCATCGTGATAGAACAATCGGAACAAAATGTCTTGGTTATAGTTGCCGAAACCCTCACCATACAGCGTCATCCCGCCTACATGCCGAGCATCTTCCTCTACAGAGAGACGTAGCGTCCACTGATTGCGTTCCACTGGAATGTCAGCGAGTGTGATACTCGACAGATGCTGTCCATCGATGAACGTGCCTTCATGGGTTATACGTAACACTTTAAGCATGCCGTACTGATTAACGATATCACTCCACCAGTCAGGCGTGAATATGCCGCGTCCATTACCGGAGTCACCCGGACTGGTCCATTCGCCTAAACGAATGCCGTTCAGAGTGAACGTAATATCTGAAGGCCAGTTTGGATTCACGGAAGGGGCTTCTGATCCGATCTCCAGTGACAACTCAATGGCGTCAATCTGCTGTCCGGTCAACATATAGTTTGGGATTTTATACTCGACAAATCCCCGTCCCATCCACAGAATATGAGCGTGCATGCGGTCTGGATCCAGGAAATAACGGGGATCATCATACTGGCCAATGACATGATCAGATGTCGCTAAGCCGCAGGTAGGATACACGTCAAAATGCGTGTAGTGCCCGACAGGGATGGAAACCTCGTGAAACTTGCGGGATACTCCCGTCTCTTGGGGCATGGAGATGCCAATCCAGTCGACAGCCAAACTGTTCATTTTATGCGTGCCACCGTCTTTGCGAACCATTTTGGATTGAATAATGCCTACATCCTGAAGTTTGCGGACATGCATGGTGACGATCGCACTGCTCAGGCCGAGCGATGCTGCAAGATCTTTCACATTCATCGGTGTTTCGGCGACAAGCCGGATAATCTGCAGACGAACCTCGCTTGCAAGGGCCTCATATAAGGGAAGCCATTCGGCATCCGTATTTGCTCTAATCACAGGTGTTCCTCCATTTTTCATCTATAGAATTAAGTTAAACATAAATTCAGTGAAAAGAATAATATTTTTTAAATTTCGGGTTGAAATATGTGTTGTTATCGATTTTAATATAAATATGAACGTTGATCCATAGAATATCAATTAATTTTTACATTAATCTTAGGGAGATGAGATCATTCATGGAAAAAGCGAAAATGACGGTAGATAAAGATTTTACGATTGGTGAAGTGGATAAGCGTTTGTATGGATCATTTATTGAGCATCTGGGACGTGCTGTGTATGGTGGAATTTATGAGCCAGGGCATGCTTCGGCTAATGAACAGGGGTTCCGTACAGATGTACTGGAGATGGTGAAGGAGCTGCAAGTACCGATTGTACGCTACCCTGGTGGTAACTTTGTATCCGGTTACAATTGGGAGGACAGCGTTGGGCCGGTATCTGAGCGCAAGCGCAGGCTGGATCTGGCATGGAGAACAGTTGAAACGAATGAATTTGGTTTTAACGAATTCGTGGATTGGGCTAAGCAAGCGAACTCCGAAGTGATGATGGCGGTTAACCTCGGAACACGCGGGGCGGATGCTGCTCGCAATATCGTGGAATATAGCAACCATCCGGAAGGTTCGTATTACAGTGATCTTCGCATTAAACATGGATACAAGCAGCCGCATGGAATCAAAACATGGTGTCTGGGCAACGAAATGGACGGTCCTTGGCAGATTGGTCACAAGACCGCAGAAGAATACGGACGGACAGCCGTCGAGGCAGCCAAAGTCATGAAATGGACGGATCCAACGATTGAACTCGTCGCTTGCGGAAGCTCGAATCTGGGCATGCCGTCATTCCCGGACTGGGAAGCAACGGTGCTGGATCATACGTACGATCATGTAGAGTACCTGTCCCTGCATCAGTACTACGGCAATCCGGATAATGATACACCAACCTTCCTGGCACGCTCGCTGGAGATGGATCGTTTCATTGATACAGTGAAAGCAACTTGTGATTATATCAAAGCGAAGAAACGCAGCAAAAAGACGATGTATCTGTCCTTCGATGAGTGGAATGTCTGGTATCACTCCCATGAAAATGACTCCAAAATGGACCCTTGGCAGATTGCTCCACCACAGCTGGAGGACATCTATAATCACGAGGATGCACTGCTGGTAGGTTGTATGCTGATCAGTATGCTGAAACATGCGGACCGGGTGAAAATGGCTTGTCTGGCTCAACTCGTTAACGTAATTGCTCCGATTATGACTGAAACGGGCGGAGCATCATGGAGACAGACGATCTTCTATCCGTTCATGCATGCATCTGTATATGGTCGTGGTACAGCTTTGGTACCGTTGATTCAGTCACCGAAATACGATACAAAACAAATTACAGATGTTCCCTATTTGGAGGCTATAGCAGTGCATAATGAGGAGCAGGGGGAAGTCACTGTATTCGCGGTTAACCGCCACTTGCAAGAGTCTCTGCCGCTTGAAGTGGATCTACGCAGTTTTGGCAAATGCACTCTAATTGAGCACATCGTTCTGGAAGCGGATGACCTCAAAGCGGTTAACACAGCTGCTCAGCCAAATAATGTAGTTCCGCACAATCGCGGAGGAGCCGATATATCTGATACGCTGATTACCGCAAGTCTGGCGAAAGCATCATGGAATGTGATTCGTTTGAAGGTGCAATAAGAGGCTGGCAGTAGCTTTGAGGGGCCATGCAAGTCACTGTAGCGTTTTTTCGAAAGCGTAAAATCTTGGTGAGATAAGGTTGGAGCAAAACAAGAATTTAAGTACTCTCAAACTGAGTTGCGGTGAGTCTTGTTAAGTTGGTAGGTAAGGCCAACGTACAACAAATAACGGTATGCGAATATTCGCATACCGTTATTTGTTCCCCAGTAAAGTTCCCCAGTAAAGTTCCCCAGTAAAGTTCCCCAGTAAAGTTCCCCAGTAAAGTTCCCCAGTAAAGTTCCCCAGTAAAGTTCCCCAGTAAAGTTCCCCAGTAAAGTTCCCCAGTAAAGTTCCCCAGTAAAGTTCCCCAGTAGAGTTCCCCAGTAAAGTTCCCCAGTAAAGTTCCCCAGTAAAGTTCCCCAGTAAAGTTCCCCAGTAAAGTTCCCCAGTAAAGTTCCCCAGTAAAGTTCCCCAGTAAAGTTCCCCAGTAAAGTTCCCCAGTAAAGTTCCCCAGTAAAGTTCCCCAGTAGAGTTCCCCAGTAGAGTTCCCCAGTAGAGTTCCCCAGTAGAGTTCCCCAGTAGAGTTCCCCAGTAGAGTTCCCCAGTAGAGTTCCCCAGTAGAGTTCCCCAGTAGAGTTCCCCAGTAGAGTTCCTTTTCGCTGTCCAACTGCGCTAACGATCTCAGGAAACCTTATTTAGGCATTTAATGCCACATTTTAATTCTAACGATCGTGAGAGACGTTATTTCGTTAAAAAGGGGTGGAATTTCAGGGGAAAGTGGGCATTTCGCTTAAATAGGGTCCGCTGTGATCGTTAGAATCTCAAAGTGGCGAAAACAGCCCAAATAGGGTCTGCTGTGATCGTTAGAAAAACCAGCGAGCAAGTGACATCATACGAATGATGATTGCAGAGGGTCAGGTCTATCTAACCACCTTACAGACGGCACCTGTGCCCCTTCGCTTACAGCTGCGATTCAAAACTCGAAGCTTTCCCCATCCAGTGGAATGAGCACTTCGCCTTCCAACTGCTCTTTTGCCAGGTAGGCGGCGAGGTCAGCGCGTGTGGTCATGCAGTGATTGATAGCATCCATGTGAACAGCGATCATGTGAGCTGAAGGGGCAGCACGTTTCACAGCGGCAACGTCCGGCCCGTCCATGGTGATGGGATCACCCTGTATGAAACGAGCACCGCCAGCATTGACGACAATGACCTCTGGATGGTAATGTTCGATGGCCGCCGCGGGCTCTTCACACCAAATCGTATCTCCGGCAATATAGGTGACAGGTTCTTCGTCTGCTTCAAGTACAAATCCGGACACATTGCCCATTCGTTTGCCGATTTCACCTGTACCGTGCTGACCTGATGTACGGGAGAATCGCACTGAATAATGCTCATGCTTCGCATCGACAGGGGTTACATCCGTAAATCCAGCTTTTGTAAAGATAGGCTCGTCCCCCGGCTGGCACAGCAATGGAATATCCTTACGCAGTTGGCTCGCGGCTGCTTCATCCCAATGGTCAGGGTGGATGTGCGTCACAATCAACAGATCAGGATTCAGAAAATCCGTTTCAGTTTCGGGAAGATCGACTCTAGGATTACGCAATTCATTGGGTGTGTTTGAAAAAGCGGGCATGCTCTCGGCATCCATTAACATGGGATCAACCAGAATCTTTAGACCACCGTATTGCAGCCACAGGGTGGCATGTCGAATCAATTGAATTTTCATTTTATTTGCACTCCTTTGAGTTCTCTCTTAGTATTATCCTATATGTTATACAACCCGCTTGACGACGTACATAACATGCTGAATGCATATCGGCTCAACTATTTTCAAGGTGAAAGGGATGCAGAACTCTCATGAACGAAATGATAGACGCCACAGATGTACGCATTTTACGGATTCTGATCCGGGATGCCAAACGTTCAAACAAGGAGATTGGAGAGGAAGTGCATCTTACAGGACAAGCGGTTGGGGCAAGAATTCGCAAGCTGCAGGATCTGGGAGTTATCGAAGGGTATACGGTAAAATGGAACCCGAACCGCCTTGGCCTTGGCTTGAAGGCATTTGTCACAGTATTTCTGAACTCTGGCGATAAACATGCCGCCTTTCGTGCATTTGTGGCAGGACGTGAGGACATTGTTGAAGTCCACCGGGTAAGCGGAGAGGGTTGTTACCTAATGCAGGTGCAGACAGGCACAACGGAGCAACTGGGTGAGTTGCTTGAAGCTCTGCTTCCTCTGGGCAATTACAGAACAAGCCTCTCTATCGGTATAGAGAAATCACGATACCAGTAGGCACACATAGATGATTCAAAAAAATATTAATTTCAGGTGTACTCTTTATGTAACTTAAGGTATGCGCTTACTGCAAGCCTGAGTATTCAAGCCTTACTCAACATCCCGACCCGATATCATGACACAAGGTCAATCCGGGTCAGGTCCTTGATGCTCCTTTAACGACTTTTGGAGAATAGTCAAAGAGGAATGAAGCTCTTTTTTTCCAAACAGATGATCGGTGTGAATATGAACTCGTGTCCCGTCCTTCAAATACAAGGCATACATGGGTGAGGCGGACAATTGCCATTTGCTTTGTGCAGGAGTAGCAAGTTCAATCTTGCGAATCTGGTTCCAGGGAATATTGCGCTGACCCGCGTAGAGAGATTGTTTATCCCAGGAGACAAGGATTGCCATGCGCTGAATGGATCGGGTCCAAAACATAAAGAAAAACGGCCCAACCATCCACATGCCGAGAATGGCAGCCATAGGGTAGTAGATTTTTTCCACACTCTCGGTCTGCCCGAAAACGATGACCCATAAGAGCAGTACACATAAGGCGAGGAACAGGAAACAAAGGCTTGCTTTCCAGATGGCTGTGAAGCGGCTATAGCGAATCTCTCCCTGCTGATGTACTTCGGAAGTTACAGACACCATCATGTTATCCTCCTTTCAATGCGAATAATGCGATTAATGCGAATCCATATGGAAAGTGCCGTCTGCATCAGCAGACGGCCTGTGTGACGTGTGCACCTGTAGTATAGTTTACGACTTCGGGCAGCATTTAGATGCGGGAGTTTTGAACAACTCATTACACTTTGAACAAACCATCGATTTGACCTCATAAAATGCATGGGAACATCATTAAACAACAGAGGAACGTCAGTGTGATTAAAGCAAACGCATCATATCTCGAAAAACACCAATTTCACATGTTCTGCTGCTATAAGTGTCGCGATCCAAGTTAACGCGGAAGACATTCACCCTAACTTACTCGATTGCTGCCCTGCTTCGCGAGCATGTTGGTACAAATCGGCATAAACTCCCTGGCTCGCAACCAGCTCCTGATGTGATCCTTCCTCGACAATGGTGCCATGTTCCATGACCAGAATCCGGTCAGCATGCATGACTGTAGACAGGCGATGTGCAATCACAATCGTTGTTCTGCCTTGAGATACGGACTCCAGTGCATGTTGCACAAGCTGCTCCGTGTGTGAGTCCAGATTGGCGGTGGCTTCATCAAGAATAAGAATCCGCGGCTGGAATACAACGATTCGTGCAAAAGAGATCAACTGTCGTTCCCCGGCAGACAACCCGCTTCCGCGCTCGGACAGACGAGTATCATATCCTTGCGGCAAACGCTGAATCATTGCATCTGCGCCTACAAATCGGCAAGCATCCATCGCTTGCTCACGCGTAATATCCTCCCTGAACATTCTCACGTTATCAATAATGGTACCTGAGAACAGGAAAGGTTCCTGTTGAATCAGACCTACGATCCGGTGAAGTACAGCTTGTGGAATGTGGCGAATGTCGGTGCCATCAATTTGGATGCTGCCCTGATTAACGTCATAGAACCGATTGAGCAGGGAGATCAGCGTGCTTTTGCCCGCTCCGGTTGTGCCCACAATACCGACCATCTCCCCGGGATACAGGTGCAGATTCATATGTTGAATAATAGGGCGATCTGCCTTGTAACCGAAGGAGACATCATTAAAATCAATCTGACCCATCACATGCTGCGGTTCCAGCGGAGAAGCTTGATTAGGGGACGGATCATGTACTTCAGGCTTTGTGTTTAAAATGTTCCAGATCCGATCCATCGAAACGGTGGTGGACTGAAAGGTGTTCCATTGCATTGTAATCTGGTTGATCGGTTGAAAAAACTGACGAATATAGCTGATAAACGCATACAGCACCCCGACTTGCAAAGACTCGCCGAGCACGGCGCGACCACCCAGCCACACCATCATGACCAGCGCCGCGTTACCGAGGATGTCAAACGTCCGGTTGAAAATCACATTGGAACGGGCCTGTGTAATGTTCGCCTCCAGATGCTTTGCGTTCTGTTCCTTGAACCGTTTTTTTTGCTCTTCCTCCTGATGGAATGCCTGAATCAGGAACATGCCGGAGAGGTTTTCCGCAGTAAACGCGATTAGACGGGAAAGCCGTGTGCGTGCATTCTGATAGGCACTCCGCAGTCTGCGGCGAAATAGGGCAGCTACTACAGCGATGACCGGGAGAACGATGAGCGAATAACTGGCGAGCATGGGATCCAGCTGAAACATGAAAAAGATAATGAGCACGAGCATCATGCCATCCCGGATCAGACTAAGCAGCACCTGGGTGAAGAAACTGCTGATCGTTTCTGTATCGCTGGACACATTGGTCACCAGACTGCCGATATGGAAGCGGTCGAAGAAGGACATGGACATTTTGGAAATATGTCTGAACAAATCCTTGCGAATGCGAGCGACGATGCTCTGTCCGACATGTTGCAACAGATTATTTTGAATATAGGTAAAAATAAAACTGATCACCGCCAGCCCCAGAAAAACGGCTGCAAGCTGTATGAGGAAACCGATGCTGGTTTGACCCACGGCCAGATGGTCATCAATGGCAATCTTCACCAGGTAGGGCTGTAGCAAATCGGCCGATATGCCTAGCAGGGAGCATAAGAATATACCGGCAAAGGCCCAGCGATGCGGTTTGGCATACCCCATCATTTCTTGAAAAGAAGCACGTTTACTGTGATGCTCTTTGGTGGAGGACTCCGATGTTACGTCTGTATTGTCGGAATTACTGCTATTGTCCGAGTGATCGGTACGGTTAGAATCATGGTTTTTAGAATTATGGTTATTGTGTTTAGGATTCGCATCCGCATCAGACATGATGTAACCCCTCCTCCTGCAAGCGATAGGTAGCCGCATACAGCCCTTTGGCAGCCATCAACTCCGCATGTGTTCCCTGTTCAACAATCTGTCCTTCATCCAGTACAAGAATGTCATCCGCATGTCGGACGGCACTGATGCGGTGAGAGATGATCAACGTAGTTTTGTCTTTGCCGATCTTGCGCAAACTGCGAAGAATTCCTGTTTCAGTAACGGCATCTACGGCACTCATACTGTCATCCAGAATCAGCAATTGGGCCTGCTTGATCAGCCCGCGTGCCAGACTGGTGCGCTGCCGCTGTCCACCAGACAGCGTAAGTCCGCGTTCCCCAAGCAGGGTATCGAAACGATCAGGGAAACGCACAATATTTTCATAGATCATCGCTTGTTTGGCGCTGTCTTCTACATCATCTATCGGTGCTTCACGGTTGCTGAATGCAATGTTGTCCCGAATCGTGGTGCTGAATAAAAAGCCGTCCTGAGGCACATAAGCGATTTGAGACCTGAGGCTGTCCAGTGACAGTTCCCGAATGTCTGTGCCGTTGATGAAAATACTGCCTTCCGGAGGTTCATATGTACGCAGCAGCAGCTTGACCAGTGTGCTTTTGCCTGAACCCGTTTTGCCGACAATACCAACCGTGCGCCCGGCGTGAATCTGGAGCTGGATATTTTTTAGCGCAGGGGATGAACTGCCTGGATAACGGAACGTCAAATTTTTGATCTTAATTTCCTGCATGTTTTGCAATGTTTCCGCTTCAGGGACTTCCTGTACGTCAGGTTCTTCGCCTAGAAGATCATTCACTCTTTCGAGCGAAGCTCCCGAGCGTTGCATCGTATTGATGACGTTACCAATCTGCTGAAGCGGCCCCATGATAATTCGCAGATACAAGGTCAGGGCGACAAAACTGCCCAGTGTAATGGAATTTTGTATCGTGAGAATGCCGCCAACCAGCAGTGAAATCACAAGAGACGTTGCACCGAGCAAAGGAAGTGTGGCCTGAAAAAGGGAAGAGAGACGAACTAACCGCAGTTGTTTATTTTTGATATCATCAACAGTTGTGCCAAAACGTGAACGGGAGTTATCCTCAGTGGCAAATGTTTTGATTACGCGAATACCGCCAAGCTGCTCCTCCGCTGATTCCGTCATGGTAGCGAGCGCCTCTTGAACATCACGGGAGCGCTTTCGAATCCGAGGACCGAAAAACACAACCAGGAATGGAATGGCCAGCAGAGGTACAATGCTGATCAGGATTAATGTCAGCGGAATTCCACTAAGCAGCATCATGATCACGCAGGACAGTAACAAAAAAACGGCATTGGTCATCATCGTAACCCCGTTGGATATGGCTTCACGGACGGAAGTGACATCGTTCATGAAATAACTAAGCAGTTTGCCGTTACCCTGCTTGGAAAAGTAGTGCTCGCTCAGCTCGGAAAACTTGCGGAATATCCGCTCGCGCGTTATAAATTCAAATCGCCGGCCCAGCTTCATAATCATGAACTGGCCGGTACCAAATAACAGGTTGTATGCAATCGCAATGGCGAGAAGGGATAAGCTGTAACGAATAACCGTTTGCATCTGGAGTGTATTTTGCATTAATTGATCCGTGAAGCTGCCCAGAATACGGGGCAAGGAGGCCTGACCGACATTAGACGCAATGATTAGAAGAACGGCCAGGAGATAGATGGACCAGTTGGACAACACATAACCGCGCAGCAAACCTTTTTTGGACATAGATGTGGGTTCTCCTTTGTTAGGTTAGAGCTTTGAAACGCATAGGATCATCATTGGGCAAAATAAGTCAAGAAAAGGGCAGACACCTTATATTAGCGTGTCATGCCCTCTTACTTTATGCGAACTTGATTGGTATTTATCCGTAACCGAAGAATTAATCTATTTATATTTTCGCGCTAATATGGTCTGTTGTCAATGAACCTGCTCATCCTTGATGTATAGGACGCAAACCATTAAAGTCTAACCGTATTCATGCCTTCAGAATCATAAGATCCCGGCTCCTCAAAAGGTAGGACGAAGATTAATGAAGCAATTGTTATGAGATCTATAGAAAATGTGATGAGACACTTTCAACAAATCTACAGGCAAAAATTGAAAGCAAATATGTTAAGGTAACATTCCAAAATTTGAATAAACATCTAAAGGTGAAATGCACGATGTATACAGTCTACATGGGGGTTTTTAGACGAGAATAATAACATAAAATACATTGCCGATACATGGCAATGCATATGCACGGTTATGAAGTTGTATTCACCAAATGCGAAAAGAACTGAAACATTTTACAAGGGTGTCCCGTCTGTAGGGATGAAAAGATGAAAAACAGGTTTTACTATCATAATGGAGGTGCCTAGAAATGAAGCATAAAAAAGGATTGGCTGCAACACTTGCACTTTGCGTTTCTCTGACAGCAGGAGGTGCTTCGGTATTTGCATTTTCCGACATTAAGGATGAAGGTCAGAAGACCGTTGTTGATTCATTGAAATCGAAGGGGATTGTGAATGGAGTAACGGCAGACTTGTTCCGACCAGATGTTGCTTTGTCCGAACCGCAGGGAGTTCAGTTGATTGTCAAAGCGTTTGGATTGAAAAATGCATATGCGGAAGCTTCCGCTCAGAATAAAATCAGTCCGAATACCTGGTATGCGGATGCTGTGCAGGCAGCCACTCAGAATGGCCTGTCCGTTCCGGTAGAAGTGAATCCGCAAGGCAAAATGACAAGAGAACAATTTATTATTTTATTGCATGAGGGCATTAACACAACTGGTAATTATCCAGTGATTATGAAGTATAATGAGGTTAAGGACGAAAATAAATTAAGTAAGGACGCTATATCTGCTGTCCAGAACCTGCTGAATATGAACATCATTGAACTGGACAAAGACGGAAACTTCCGTCCAGATCAGCCGCTTACTCGTATGGAGGCAGCAAGTATGATTTTCAATGCGCTTGAGTTTGTGGATCAGCACAGTGATAGCGGTTCAACTGAACCAGCTCCAACGAATCCTGGTGAAGGACAGCAAGCCATCGTACCTGAGGTAACCATTAGCAAAGTGGATGACAAAACAAGTAAAGTAACCTTGACGGCCGAGATGCCGCATCCGGGGTATGGATTAAAGATCGATGAAGTAAAACTGGAGAAGGATAAACAAGCTATTGTAAAATATTCAATCGTGCAACCTGACCCGGACATGATGTATCCAATGGTCATTACGAAAGTGACGGCCGAAGCCGAGATTCCAACAGGCTACACCGCAGAAGCACAGCCTTCTGGTAAGTAAATCAGTGTAGTAAATAAATGAAATAAATAAGTGAAATAAATAAGTGAAATAAATTTGGTCGCCTCACCAGTAGGTTGCTAGGGATGATTAAACCAGCTTGAGGAAAACCAGAAACCACGAGAACACAGGAACCAAGAAAATACAGAAACTCAGAAAACCAAGAGAATCAAAATCTAAAACCTAAACCAAAATCTAAAATCTAAAACCAAAACCTAAAACTCAAACCAAAACCAAAACCAAAACCAAAACCAAAACCAAAACCAAAACCAAAACCAAAACCAAAACCAAAACCAAAACCAAAACCAAAACCCGAAACCTAAAACCTAAAAAAACGGTTAACTGATCGTATTCTCTATGAGATGGTTCAAGTCAGATACCAGTCAAGGGACCTTGTTAGTATCAAATTATGAGGAAATTTTGGGCAGGTTGTTTGGTTTAATCAGGCTAGCCAGTAGTTATTGGCTGGCCTTTTTTGTGTGCGTGGAGAGTAGAGTTGAAGACGCCTAAAGCGCTAACGATCACCACAGAGCTTATTTTGGTGAAAATAGGGTGTTTTAAATTCTAACGATCCTGAGAGACGCTATTTCAGCACATTAGGCTAATTTCACCTGAAAAATAGCTAAAAATCAGAGAATAAGCTTTCTGGTGATCGTTAGAATTTCAGATGGGCAAAAAATGGCTAAATAGCGTCTCCTGTGATCGTTAGCCGAAGTAGGATAGTGCGGTGAATGAATAGAAGCATGATTGCTAAGGATGAAAACAGAGCATCACAGATCTAAAATAAGTAGGACGCTAATATTGTGAAGTATGCAGTTTCATAAAAGCAGAAAAAGTAGGGCAGAAGTAAAAAATATTTCTGAGGCGGGCATACACTAGTAAAAATAAATGCATCAGAAGCGAAACGGATAAAACAAAAGTAAAACGAATACATCAGAAACAAAGAGCAGAGAACAGAGAAACAAGCGAAATAAGCGAAATAAGTAAAACAAGAGAACAGAGAAACTGAGAAACAGGATCTTCCCTGGCGGAAGATCCGTTTTGTATACCATTGACGCTAAGCATGATATGCCAGTGGGGCTGAGTCTAGTAATGCACGATGGATCCCACCAATTATCTAACAGGTCATACACACAGTTTAATCCAGCAGCAATCTTCCGTCATCATGCCACTGACCATATAGTTGATTTGCCTTTGTATGTTGGATGAACTTATCGAGCCGGCTTTGAAATAACGCGGGCTGCTTCTTAACGCTCTGAATCGTGTCGATGCGCACCCGTTGATAGAGGAGAGGAAAGGCGGCGAAATGTTCCAACACTTGTCGGTCCTCAGTTAACCTCCGCTCAATCTCGGCATCGACAACAAAAGCTTCAGGGTTCATGTCGGGTAGAACTTTTCTACCCGCATCCTGCATAAGACCTAGCCTTTCTAATCGGCGCACGCGCTCCTTATTGAGCTCCGTCCATGAGCTCTTGCGACTACGAGGAGATAAGCGTTGTAACAACAGGTCATCGGAAGTTTTCTTTTTGACTCCATCAATCCAGCCAAAACACAACGCTTCTTCAACAGCATCCAGATATAAAAGGGTACCCGGGCGCGGCTTCAAACTCACAGGAACCCAGCAACAGGACTGTATAGTCCCATGCTCCTGTAACCATTGTCTTAACTCTTCTCTGGAAGTAAAGGGGAGTGTTTTTTCAAGTGGAGCAGATGACATCATATCCAAGACCTTTCATGTTGCATGGTATTTAACACCTTCATATTACAGTATATTTAAGACCTTCATATTACAGTTATTTAAGACCTTCATACTGCATCATATCCAAAACTATTATCAGCCACAACGGACTTTAAGCATGAGATAATTACTCCGCAGTATTGGAGTTTTCGTACCAGAATCTAGAATAGTCATTCACGACAGAAGCATGGCCGAGCTGACGTAACATGGTGGAGATATTGCCTCGGTGATAGGTTCCGTGATTCACCAGATGTAGGAGCATTTCTGCGAAACTGGTTTGACGCACGCCTGCAAAGGGATTGTTGAGCAGAAGCGTCTGCTCCAAATCCGTCTGCTGACTGAACCAATCCAGGTATTGAGTGGATAGTTCAGCATAACGCTCGAAATATGTTTCTATTGTGGCAAAGGTCTCCCCGTTACGCGGCATGCAGAATTGTAAAGCTTCAGGCATGCTGGTTCCGGTTAACACCAGGTACCACATCTGATCCACAGCATACATATGACTGAGCGCATGGGCAAGGGTAGGGAAGGAACTGTTCACTTCCTGATGCAGCACAGCGGCTGGCAACTCTTGAATACGTTGCATGATGATCTGTGAAGCCCAAACATGATAATGATACATTTGTTCCGGATGGTTCATGAAATATCGTCTCCTTTATTTTGGCGAATGATGGGATGGTCATAGTACCTCCCTTGTTGCTGTAATGAGTATAAAAAAAGAAGTATGACAACAGCGTGTCATACTTCTTTTTTCACTTTATAAGACTTCCATTACACAAGTCTGCAACAAGACTGTGAACAGACTGCACAAGACGTCATAAGAACTCGTAAGACATCGTAAGACATCGTAAGACATCGTAAGACATCGTAAGACATCGTAAGACATCACAAGACATCCACATCACAATGCCCCACCAGACCTCAAAAACATTACATTTACGAGTTATACAGTAACTTACATGCTCGATCCGATCTCCTCGTAGTTTGACCAGTTATCCGGCCATTTTGCCGAATGACACATTACCCGAACATGTACCTCCACTATAAATGCTAGTATGACCTCAACGATTGTGTTTGTCGTAACGTTTTAAAGCATTTCGTAACTGCGTCTCTAGAACGTCTCTCAGTGCGGCTGGTTCCAAAACCTCTGCGCCACTTCCCAAACTCAGCAAGAACGACCATAACCACGTGGCTTGGAGAGGCTTAAGAACCTGAACGCGCATCGTCATACTCCCGTCCTCATGAAATTGTTTATCTGCCTGCTGAAAATGATCGAGCGCCTCCGCGAGTGCATCCGGATATACGCGAAATACCACATCTGTCATGATCTCCTGTGTAACAGGGGGAGTGAGGGCCGGCTCTTCCGAGGGGAGAACATGCGGTTCAAAATGACGGTTGGTCAGATGCACGTTTAACATCCGGGAAAGTCTGAATTCCCGATAATCCTTCCGGCTTCGGCAATATCCATACACATACCAGCTACGGTATTTAAACTGCAATCGCACAGGTTCAATTTCTCGGGTCGTGCGCTCATTTTTGGAACTAATGTAATCAAACTGAACGACATGATATTGCATGATTCCTGCACGAAGATGCGAAAGCGACTCAGGCTCAGTTCGATACGTATTCAGGTCTACAGTTAAGTTTGGTCTCTCATGTTGGTCTCCAATTGTCTGCAAACGTTCGATTGTACCCTGTGCACGCACATCGTTAAACACGGACGAGAGGCTGGTCAGCACTGTAATCAATGCATCCACATCATAGGAGCCAAGCAGACTTTTATCCATTTTATAACCGTCCATGATACCATATCCGCCATTCATTCCTTGATGGGAAACGACAGGAAACCCCGCTGCACAGATCACATCAATATCCCGATAGATCGTTCTGGGGGATACCTGATATTCCTCGGCAAGGGTAGAGGCAGATAATACCTCGTGATTGAGTAACTTGTATATGATCGAGACTAACCGTTCCAGTTTCAAAAGAACCCCACCCGTCATCACTTTTCCTAAACAGCCATAAGTATATCACAGCAAAGTCAAGGACTAGCATGCAGCTTATCTAATCACATTAGCAGAAATGCACTGCGTATATCTCTCCATTGATACTCATGTGTCTAATTTGAGGTCGCTAAGATCACACCAGAAGCATAAAAAAAGAGTGCAGATTCGCACTCTTCTAAAATAAGGAGCGTCTTCAAGCAAACTCTCCAGCCAGATCCTATCTAGTCTTCTTGCACATTATAAAGCACTCTCGCGAGCAGGCCTTGACCGTAGTTTCCAAAATTTTTGCCGAAAATGGTCAATCCGCGTTTATTAACAGGGCCGTCGGTGACCGCGATGCGGAAATGAATATCACTTTTGTAATCGAGCTCGATATCGTCTAGTGTAACGTCCGAAATCTTGCATCCGTCGATGTAACTGCCTTCCTTCGTAATGCGAATCAGCTTTAGCATGCCGTATTGATTTAAGTGCGGAGGCCACCAGTCCGGATTAAACGTGCCGCGGGTATCGCCGAAATCCCCGGGACTCGTCCAGAGGCCGATCTTTTTGCCATTGATATAAAAGTAAATATCCGACGGATAGTTGTCACAGAATCCGGGTGCTTCCGACCCTAGTTCCATAGACAGTTGAATTTCGTTAAACGTTTGGTTGGGCTTCAGATAGTTGGGAATCCGGTATTCCAGATATCCTTCGGCCAGCCAGATCATCTCGGCATCGATCCGAAGCGGGTCGGCAAAATAGCGAGGGTCATCAAACTCCCCGATAATGCTGTCTTTCGTAGCAATCCCGCATGTGGGTGCTGCCTGATAATCACTGTAATGCCCAACCTGAATTTCTACCTCGTACCGGTTGTGGATCTCCTGTGAGCGCAAATCAACCATTAATTTTTCCTCGTTAAGGTAACAAATCTTTTGGATGCCGTGTTTGCCAACAGCGGTATTAATCTCGATTAATCCGCTCTCCTCCAGCTTTTTAATATGCATTGTGATGGCGCCATTACTAAGTCCGAGCTTGGTCGCGAGGTCATTCAGATTAAGACTTTGGTTTCTGGCCAGTAACTCAATAATCTGGATGCGAATTTCGGAACTGAGTGCTTTGAAAATATTCACACCTGACATCAAATCTTTAATATAAATCATAGGTGGATGTCCTTTCCCCGTTCTGAACAAAGCCTATGTAGGCAGACTTTTGCACATTAGACTGTTTTATTTCAGATAATTATAAATCATTACATGCTGGAAAGAAAGAGCTGAGAAAAGGGAGGTATCCCCTTTATATACATTAAAAAAATTAAAAATATGCTTATATTTTTAGTTCGAATCTCTTGAAATAAAACATTGAATTAATTCATGTATATTTGAAATATACCATTGAATTGTGATGTAACCGCTTTTATAATCCTATTATACTTAAATTGATTTAATACTTCATGAACCAAAGCAACCATTTAATCAGGAGAGGCGGCGTTCCGGTATGGAAAAGTTCAGTTCATGGAAGAAGTTAAGCAGCTTAGAGTGGAAGAAGTTGAAGAGTTTAGAATGGAGGAAATTGAAGAGTTTAGAATGGAAGAAGTTGAGGAGTTTAGAGTGGAGAAAGTTGAAGAAGCTGGAGTGGAAGACTTGGAGGAGTTCCAGGTGGCAGATATGGAAGGACTCTAAGTTGGTGAAGGTGGCATCGGACACAGGGGATTTAAGAGATTCAGGTCGTTTGAATGGTTTGAGAAACTCGAAGATTTCATCCACAAGGCGCTGGGCTTTGCCTACATTGTTGGTTCTGATGCTGGTGCTTGCAGGACAGTCGAGGGCTTTAGCCGCATTTTGGAATCTATCGGGGGATATCGCCGTTCATGATCCTACCCTAATCAAAGAGGGCAATTCCTGGTACACCTTCTCCACGGGTCCTGGTATTCAGGTACTGAAATCCGATAACGGAACGTCATGGTATCGTGTGCCGCAGATTTTCTTACGTGAACCGTCCTGGTGGAACTCGGCTGTTCCTGCGCAGAAAGACCTGGATGTGTGGGCACCAGACGTACAGCGTTATAACGGCAAAGTATGGCTGTATTATTCCATTTCGACCTTTGGTTCGAATAGATCTGCTATCGGTTTGGCGTCTGCAAACAGCGTTGGCGCAGGACAATGGAAGGATGAGGGTCTTGTATTACAATCAACGACATCGAATAACTACAACGCGATCGATCCGGAACTGGTTATTGATGCTTCGGGTAATCCTTGGCTGGCCTTTGGTTCGTTCTGGAGTGGTCTAAAGATTGTAAAACTGGACAAAAACACGATGAAACCAACGGGTAACATCTCCTCAATTGCAGCCCGTCCGAATAGCGGGGGTGCGATTGAAGCACCAAGTATCACGTACCGCAACGGATATTATTATTTGTTTGCCTCTATCGATTCCTGCTGTAAAGGTGTGAACAGCACCTACAAAATGGTTTACGGTCGATCCACCAGCATTACAGGTCCCTACGTTGACAAAAACGGAGTAAATATGATGAACGGTGGCGGCACAATTTTGGATACAGGCAATGTGAGATGGAAGGGCCCAGGTGGGCAGGACGTGGTTAACGGCAATCTAATCGTACGCCATGCCTATGATGCAACGGATAATGGCAATCCAAAACTGCTCATTAGCGATTTGTTATGGGACACGAATGGTTGGCCGAAATACTAATTTTTATTTTATATAAATATAAAATGTTTTAATAAAGTGTTGACTAAATGGATCTGGATTTGATAAATTTAACAACAGAAATGTTGATTCATGCTATTGAATACGTTTACAAGTCCAGATCAGGAGGGGTTCATATGGTCAAGAGAAAGAGTTGGGTCACGTTTATGCTGTTAATGTTGGTCAGTGCACTGGTGCTTGCAGGTTGCGGAGGGGGAAGCGGAAGTTCGAGCGGCGATAAAGAACTGACGTTTATGTTCCGCGGCGGCACGGATGAGCAGAAGGCGTATCAGGCTGTCGTGAAAAAGTTCGAAGAAGAACATCCAGGCGTCAAAGTGAAAATCATCGTTACCGCAGCGGATCAATACGCGACAAAACTTCGCGCGGCGATTACAGGCAACAGCATGCCGGACGTTTTTTATTTCACACCGGGTGATATGAAGGCCTATGTGAACAGCAATGTGCTCATGAATCTGACACCGTATATTGAGAAAAACAAAGATATCAATTTGGATAATATTTGGAAGTATGGCGTTGACTTATATCGTTACGATGGCAAGATGGCAGGACAAGGAGATCTTTACGGTATGCCTAAAGATGTCGGGCCGTTTGCACTGGGGTATAACAAGACCCTTTTTGAAAAAGAAGGCATTCCTTTCCCTGACAAAGACAAGCCATATACGTGGGAAGAGTTCATCAAAGTGAATCAGCAAGCAACGAAAGATACCAATGGAGATGGCAAACCGGACGTATTCGGCACAGGTTTTAACGTACAGTGGGCGCTGCAATCTTTTGTATGGAGCAACGGGGCTGACTGGCTCGACGAGAGCAAAACCAAAGTCACAATTGATGATCCGAAATTTGCGGAAGCGCTACAGTTCTTTGCAGATATGCAGACCAAATACAAGATCACACCTTCCATTGAAGAGGCACAAACACTGGATACGTATCAGCGCTGGATGAAAGGTGAGATGGCTTTCTTCCCTGTAGGTCCGTGGGACATGAGTACATTTGAAAAGCTTCCGTTTGAATATGATCTGTTGCCTTTCCCGGCGGGATCAACAGGTAAATCGGCAACATGGATCGGTTCCCTCGGAATCGGCGTATCATCCAAAACCAAACATCCGGAAGAAGCTGCTGCACTGGTTAACTACCTTACGGCTTCTAAAGAAGGCATGAAACAACTGGTAGACGCGAAGGTGCAAATTCCGAACTTGCTTGATATGGCCGATGAGTGGGCGAAAGACACCTCGACCAAACCGGAAAATAAACAGGAATTCATCGATATCGTAAAAGACTACGGACGAGCGTTGCCAGGTAATTATACTTACAACGCGGAGTGGTACGACATGTTCTTCACCGACATTCAGCCGGTACTCGATGGCAAGATGACTGCCGCTGACTATGTGAAGCAACAACAACCGAAGATGCAGAAACTGCTGGATAAAGCGGTGGAGCAGGAGAAAAAATCGCAGAACAAATAGATAGGAAAAAGGGGATGCCAGCAGCCTGAACCGATGCTGCTGGCATCTTGCTTGTTAGAAGATACAAATTGAACGATTTTTTACATGATGTAACGGAGTGAACTTATCGCCAGATTCCATACGGGCATGTGGCATGTATTGACCGGAACAGAGCAGAAGCCATGATTCAAAAAGGCCAATCGATGTATGCCACATGCTGATCTTAGAAACAGGGGTGAACACGTGAATACGAAATCCAGTTTGTATCGCAAAGAGAAGATGTATGGATACTTGTTTATTTTGCCTCCCATTCTGGGGCTGCTGATCTTTGTATTGTTCCCGTTCCTCTATTCTCTCTATGGTTCGTTCACCGATTGGGACGGACTGGGGCAGATGAACTTTATCGGACTAGCCAATTTTAAGGATTTGTTGACCGATGATCTTTTTTACAAGGCCATGTTTAATACGTTTTACCTGATGCTTGGTATCCCGATTGGTCTGTTGCTTGCACTATTATTGGCAATGGGACTGAATCGTAAAATTCCGGGTACAACCACATTTCGTGTGATCTATTACATACCGGTCATTTCTTCCTTGGCGGCGGTCTCCATCATGTGGAACTGGGCCTACAACGGAGATTATGGTCTGGTGAACCAGTTCCTTGATCTGTTTGGTATTAAAGGTCCCAACTGGCTGGCGAACAAAGATACAGTAAAACCGGCGCTGATCATCATGACTGTCTGGAAAGGTCTGGGTTATACCATGCTGTTATATCTTGCGGCACTGCAAAGTGTATCCCGTACCTATTACGAGGCCGCAGAGCTCGATGGCGCGAACGGATTTCAGATTTTTCGCAATATCACCTGGCCAATGGTGAAACCGGTAACTTTTTTCCTCGTGGTGACGAATATCATCGGGGGTTCGCAAATCTTCACCGAGATGAACATTATGACACCGACAGGCGGACCGGAATATGCTTCGGCTTCGATCGTCTTTTATATCTGGCAAAAGGCTTTTAGCAACCTGCAGATGGGTTACGCTTCAGCGATGGCTATGATTCTGGGGATCTTTATCTTTGTGATCACGCTTGTACAATTCAAACTTAATGAAAGATCAGCCTACGACGGAGATTAATGGGCGAGGAGAGGAGTGGAACGGAAGATGTCTTATAGTCAAAGAAGAAAAGTAACCAATTCTATTATATTTATCGTTCTGTCCATCGGTGCGATTGCGATGATTGCGCCTTTGCTCTGGATGTTATCCACCTCGCTCAAGGAGAAGCAGGATGTATTCGCACTGCCGCCGGTCTGGATTCCGGAAGTATTTCGGTTCGATAAGTATAAAGAGATCTGGGAAGCGGGGCCACTGCTCAGCGGGATTAAAAACAGTCTCATTGTAGCTCTTAGTGTGACGGTAGTTGGGACATTTACGTCGAGTCTTGCGGCATTTGCTTTTGCGAAGTTAAGATTTCCACATAAGAACAAACTGTTTCTTGCCCTGCTGGCCTCGATGATGATTCCGTATCCAACGGTCATGATCCCGCAATTTATGATGTTTTCCAAGCTGGGCTGGGTGGACACTTTGCTGCCGCTCATTGTCCCTGGACTGTTCGGGAATGTCATTATGATCTTTTTCTTGCGGCAGTATCTGCTTAGTGTACCGGATGCGATCATTGAGGCGGCGAAGATTGACGGAAGCTCCTACTTCCGATTATATTCCAGTATTACATTTCCGCTGATCAAACCTGCCGTGGCTGCACAGCTGATTCTCTGGTTCATGGGGATCTGGAATGATTATCTGGCACCGATTATTTATCTGAATTCACCTGAAAAGCAAACGCTGCAACTGGTCATTGCTAATTTTAACGCGACCTATGCCATTCAAACGGATTATCCGCTCATTATGGCGGCGTCCATTGTGGCTCTGCTACCTGTTCTGATCATTTTCCTGATCTTCCAGAAGCAGATTATCGAGTCGGTTGCGATATCAGGGGTCAAAGGATGATGTTAATGAGAGTATGGAGAGCGTGGGAAGAGCGAAAAGAGTGGAATGACACGAAGAGGAAAAAAGGACGAAAAGAAGAATTAAATGAAATGAAAGAGCGAAAAGGGCGAAAAGCGCGGGAATTTAATCAATATTGGACAGCGCCAAAGGGGCGACATCGTGCAAGGAAGGGAGTTGCGATATTGATGTTACTGATGGTTATCGGTGTGACGGGCTGTGCAGATGGCGGGGATACGGCGAAACCTCCGGTTTTTCCGGAAGCTCCGCAGGATACCAAAATGTATGATCTTTCGATTCTGGATGATGAATCCAAGTGGACGGTGAACAATGCTCATGATCCTGCGATCATCAAGACGGACCAGGGCTACTATGTCTATTCCACAGACGTTCGAGTAGCGGGGGAACCGAAACCAGGCGTAATGGTACGAAAATCGGATGATTTGATCAACTGGAAATGGGTGGGGCAGGCTCTGCCGGGTATTCCGAAGGAAGCACTCGATTGGACAGGAGCGACGAACCTGTGGGCACCGGATATTATTAAAGCGGGGGATACGTACCGACTGTATTATTCGGCTTCGAGCTTTGGCAGCACACAGTCGGCCATTGGGCTACAGACCTCCAAATCTCCCGAGGGGCCATGGAAGGACGAGGGACTGGTTGTGAAGACAGCTGGTCAGGAAAAAGACGGACTGAATGCCATTGATGCCAATCCGGTGCTCGATGCCTTAGGCAACCCGTGGATGGTATATGGTTCATTTTTCGACGGGATCTACATTGCACCGCTTGACCCGGACACGGGCAAGTTTAAGGAAGATGGATACGGGACCCGCATCGCAGCCAGGGATCGTGCAACCGAAGAGGGCGCGGTAGAGGGGCCATATATTGTGTATAATCCCGAGTTTCAAAAGTACTATTTATTCGTTTCCTATGATTCTCTGTTCGAAGACTATAACGTGCGGGTGGCTCGTGCCGACTCCATTACGGGGCCTTATACGGATATCAATGGCAACAAGATGTTGGATACGGAACATCTACCACAGTATGAAATTGGCACCAAAATTCTGGGCGGATACCGCTTCACCGAGGGCGAGGGTTGGGTTGCTCCAGGACATAATTCCGTGCTAAAGGATGGCGATGATTATTACATCGTGCATCATGCCCGGGGCGAGACGGATAAAAACTGGCCGTATCTGCATGTTCGCAAAATGCTATGGACGAAGGACGGCTGGCCTGTCGTGTCGCCAGAGCGTTATGCCGGAGAGACCGCACAAGACATTCCCCAATCGATGATCGCCGGAACATGGGAGGGCATGGCGCTTGATCCGTCTGTGAACGGGCAGGTGCAGGCAGTGCCATATACGCTGACGAGCAAAGGTAAAATCGAAAGCGAGAACGGTTCAGGCACCTGGACGTTTGATGGCAAACAAACGTTAACGCTGACGTGGAAGGAAAGCCCATGGGGCGGTGCTTCCACGGAAGAGCTTAAGCTGCTCCCATCCTGGGATTGGGAGCGAAGCCAGCCTGCGCTGGTAGTCACCGGCCTTAACGACCGCGGCATCGCGGTCTGGGGCAAACAAATCAGCGCAGCTGAGAAATAGACCGCTGACCTAGGTGGGTGGTCAGCGAGGGGCGCGTTGACCCGGCAAAGCGGTCAACGCCATCTCGGGCTTCGAGCCAGCCTAAAGGCTCGAAGCCCGATGTGTGCCAGCGAGCGAAAACATCGCGAGCGACAGCGCAGACGGCACCAGCAGTGAGAGGGAGGAAGGAGCCGCGTGTGCGAGTTTGCCATCCGATTTCCACCGCACCGCCGGGAGCGGTGAATGGAAGAAATCGGAGGTCAAGGAGAGCACCAAGGCCCTACCACCCGTGAACGTCCGCTGTGCTTGAGCACTGTCACGGGGAAAGTTGACCCTGCAAAGCGGTCAACGCCACAAGCTATCGAGCCAGCCTAAAGGCTCGAAGCCCGATGTGTGCCAGCGAGCGAAAACGTCGCGAGCGACAGTGCAGAGGGCACCAGCAGTGAGAGGGAGGAAGGAGCCGCGTGTGCGAGTTTGCCATCCGATTTCCACCACCGGGAGCGGTGAATGGAAGAAATCGGAGGTCAAGTAGAGCACCAAGGCCCTGCCGCCCGCGAACGACTGCTGTGCTTGAGCACTGTCACGGGGAAAGTTGACCTTGCAAAGCGGTCAACGCCACAATTGACCTTGCAAAGCGGTCAACGCCACAAGCTATCGAGCCAGCCTAAAGGCTCGAAGCCCGATGTGTGCCAGCGAGCGAAAACATCGCGAGCGACAGTGCAGAGGGGCACGAGCAGTGAGAGGGAGGAAGGAGCCGCGTGTGCGAGTTTGCCATCCGATTTCCACCGCCGGGAGCGGTGAATGAAAGAAATCGGAGGTCAAGTAGAGCACCAAGGTCCTAACGCCCGTGAACGCCCGCTGTGCCTGAAGCGGCATGGGCACCAGCAGTGAGAGGGAGGAAGGAGCCGCGCGTGCGAGTTTGCTATCCGATTTCCACCGCCGGGAGCGTTGAATGGAAGAAATCGGAGTGCAAGGAGAGCACCAAGGCCCTACCACCCGTGAACGTCCGCTGTGCTTGAGCACTGTCACGGGGAAAGTTGACCCTGCAAAGCGGTCAACGCCACAAGCTATCGAGCCAGCCTAAAGGCTCGAAGCCCGATGTGTGCCAGCGAGCGAAAACGTCGCGAGCGACAGTGCAGAGGGCACCAGCAGTGAGAGGGAGGAAGGAGCCGCGTGTGCGAGTTTGCCATCCGATTTCCACCACCGGGAGCGGTGAATGGAAGAAATCGGAGGTCAAGTAGAGCACCAAGGCCCTGCCGCCCGCGAACGACTGCTGTGCCCCTCCAGCCCTGCTCTCCATATTTTTGTAAGCACACTGAGCACATCATAGATTCAAGCCATAAACACACATATGAAAGGGGTTCATTCCCATGACCAATTCCATTACATTTACCAATCCCATGCTGGAGCAGCGCGCTGATCCCTGGGTATACCGTCATACAGACGGGTACTATTATTTTTCTGCTTCCGTACCAGCCTTTGACCGGATTGAAATCCGGCGCGCGGAGACGCTGGAGGCTTTAAGAGAAGCTGAAGCAGTGACCGCTTGGACAAAGCGCGAGACAGGGCCCATGAGTGCTAATATCTGGGCACCCGAAATTCATTTTATCGATGGAAAATGGTACATATATTTCGCGGCAGCGCATACCAGTGAAACCAACGACGGTTTGTTCGATCATCGCATGTACGTGCTGGAGAACGATTCCGCTAACCCGCTTGAAGGAAAGTGGGAGGAGAAAGGTCAGATTCGAACCAAATGGGAGAGCTTCGCGCTGGATGCCACGACCTTTGAACACAAAAGCATTCGTTATCTGGTCTGGGCACAGAAAGACCCGAGTATTGACGGCAATTCGAACCTTTATATTTGCGAGATGGAAAATCCGTGGACACTCCGCGGGGAACAGGTCATGATTACGACACCTGAATACGATTGGGAGATCATCGGGTATAAAGTTAATGAAGGTGCAGCTGTGCTGCATCGGAATGGTCGTCTATTTATCAGTTACTCTGCCAGTGCAACTGATCATCATTATTGCATGGGATTGCTTACGGCGGATGAAGATGCCGATTTGCTTGATCCGGCGAGTTGGGTGAAGTCACCCAAGCCGGTATTCCAGACTTGTGAAGCGAACGGTCAATATGGTCCGGGACATAATAGTTTTACCGTTTCGCCAGATGGCAAAACCGATATTCTGATCTATCATGCGCGCAACTACAAAGAGATTGAGGGAGATCCGCTCTACGATCCGAACCGTCACGCACGCGCTCAGGTCATTCAATGGAATGAAGATGGAACGCCGAACTTTGGTATTCCTGTCCCCGATGGCCAGTCCGTGGCAGAGGTGAAGTAGTTTCATTTTGGATATAGAATAAGAGATGAGAGTCTTTGGTTAGCAGATCTTGCTGACAAAGGGCTCTTTTTGATATGAATGATTCAGGAAAAGGTTATCTAAACAGTGGGAGTTCGAAGTCTGGATTAAGAAAGTTTAGATCGTGAAAGCAACCGAAGAGAGGCAGAAGCGTATACCATTACATCGAAAAAAATGAATTAACAAAATATAAACGGAATTGCTTATTACTTTTTGTTTAAAAGGCTTGGACGTGGTGTGCAGATTTCTAACGATCACAGGAGACGCTATTTAGCCGTTTTTCGACTGATTGAAATTCTAACGATCACAGGAGAGCTTATTTGTGGGATTTGATGTGAAAAAGGGCAATTATCATGCGTTTTCAGCGAAATAAGGTTTGTGGTGATCGTTAGAATTGGAGCAAGCCCGATATTGGTCAAATAAGCTCATCTGTGATCGTTGCTATGAACGTTTTAGTCAAGCTCCACACAAAAATGCTGCGATTTTGCCCTAAGCTCTAAGCGCGGGGGTCCATATGCGAGCGACGGTTGGCACGCTGCTATCCGTGGGTTGGTTACCACATGTTATGCCTTCGTCAAGGAGAGCTTCTACAAGCTAGAAACGCACGTCCAGCCGCTAACGGGCCTGGTGCAAACGATCTTCGTGGATTCTCTCCCGAACCTTTCCATGAACCCCCGGGCTTAAAGCTCCGGGTTTTACCCTTTCCCCTTGCGACGAGCGTCTCGCACCCATGAAAAACAACTTACTTTGTGTTCGGCTGCTCCACGGTTCGCGCAACCGCCCAGATAAAACCGGTCAATTCTCGTGCTACGGCGGCAATCGCCCACATTAGGTTGCTTGTGTTTTTTAGAAATCAAACGCCGAAATTTGTTGTGTAACCTGACCTGTGCTCTCCATGAAATGTCCTGCACATCGGCGGGCAGGCCTTCCAGACGGCAGGCGAGGTCCCCTTTCACCGCAGGTCGGTAACGGTAACTCCAGGACGATTCAATCAGCGTTCGACGCAGGCGTCCATTCCCTGCTTTGGTCAGAGATCCCCGTTTAGTACTGGCTCCAGACGAATGCTCACGGGGAACGAGGCCCAAGTAGGCCATGAGCTTCGCCGGGGAAGAAAACCGCGCAAACGAACCGATTTCCGAAACCAATGAAATGGCCGTCAGAAAGCCAATGCCGCGAAGAGACTGTAAAATCCGAATCATTTCTGCTTTGGGATGGGTAGCCGCTTCTTCCATTAACGCTTTTTCCAACCGACCGATCCGCTGCTCGATCTCATTCAAGGTATGAAGGTACTCGGTAAATGCCGTTTGCATCGAGATGTGTGGAAAAGTGACTGTTCCCAGCCACGTCCGATATCTCTTCGTCCAACGACGTTTGATATGCTCTGGCGGATGAATCTGATGGCGGAGTAAAAACTTGAGCACACGCTGACGAGCGCGGTGGACATCTTCTCTCGCCGTTTCGCGTGCACGAACTAATTCGCGCAGCGCCTCATCCTCCGGGGCAGGCACGTAAATCGGCGTGAGTTCGCCAGCACGGAACAAACGTGCGAGTTGTTCTGCGTCTCGGCGGTCGGTTTTCACCCGATCCCCTGCACGTTTGGGGATGAGGGAAGGAGCGATGACCACACAATGTGCACCCATAGATTCAATCCAGCGGTGCGTTTCGTATCCTGTCGGACCGGCCTCATAGCAGAAGGACAATTGATTTGCAGGCCCAAGCTCTTTAATGAGTTTACGTAAAGCGGCAGGCGAATGCGCAATGGCCCCGTAATACCGTGGCTTGGTTTGCCCTTCGTCTGCGATGGCAACTGAAATTTTTTCTTTGGACACATCTAAACCGATGAATTTTGTGGTAGACTGCATAGTGATAGCTCTCCTTTGCTGTGTAGCTCTGAAATGGTGGTTTTGACACTTTCCATTTTAACCTACGATGCTCAGCAATATGTGGGGGCTATCCTTGTTTACGTTCATCATAGCTAGATTAAACAGAGTGTGGGCGAACCGCTAAAACCTTAAACCTAAAACCTTAAACCTAAAACCCAAAACCCAAAACCCAAAACCCAAAACCCAAAACCCAAAACACAAAACACAAAACCTTCATTTTAAACTGTTTTCAACATATTTCGGTTGCTCGTTATGAGGCGTTTATGCTAAGGCTGAAAAACGTCATGTTCAATATGTGGAGATATGACTACAACTTGTTAGGAGGATTACATATGGAATCACGTGAGAGATTAGATGGGGAATTGGAGCATATTTTAAAATGGGAAAAGGAACAGAAGGATCTGTTCATATGGGACAAGATTGGGCGTTTGCCATTTGCCATGCTGGATAAAGTGATGCCGAAAGCGATCAAAAAGAAGATTGGCGACGCCCTGAACGAAGTGGGCCAGTATTTGCAAACGGGTGGCCAGTCTCTTGTTCAGAAGAAAAAAGTAGCCAAGCTTCTGCGAGATGAAGCCGAGCGCTCGGGTTACCCTATTACAACGGATTACATCTACCGATTAGAGCAGGATGGGGATACAGAGAATACGGCCCAAATTCATAGTGTGCAAAAAATACCACTTGAGGTGCTGGACCGTGTGGCGGACAGCATCACCGAAAGTCGAAGCAAATTCGCTGCGGCACAAGGAGCCGCGACTGGATTTGGCGGAATTGTTACGATCGCAGCTGACATTCCGCTCGTTATGGGACTTTCCCTAAAAGTGCTGCAGGAGATGGCGCTGTGTTACGGTTATGATCCCGATGACCCGCTGGAGCGCGTCTTTATCGTGAAATGTCTGCAGTTCTCTTCTGCCGATATTGTAGGCAAAAAAGCGATCATTGATGAGCTGGCGGACTACGATAACCCGGACAAGCAGATCGAGGTAATATCGCAAATGCAAGGCTGGCGTGAAGTGTTCAACTCATATAGTGAGTCTTTTGGCTGGAAAAAGTTATTCCAGTTGATACCTGTTGCGGGCATGATCTTTGGTTCGGTCAGCAACAAAAATACAATTCAGGACGTCGCTGAGGCAGGCAAAATGCTGTACAAAAAACGGCTGATTCTGCAACGTTTGAAATAAATCTCTCTTTCGCTAATAGACACGGATTTACTGTTATAAAAAGCTCCTGCCAATCTGGATCACTCAGACATGGACAGGAGCTCTTTTTATAAATGATTAGTTATAAATGACGGTCCGACATTTTGAAGAATCGTACTCGTATGTCGTGGGAACGATATATTTCCTGCTACTTTAGCCTAGTTGAAATCTGCCAGTCAAAGCGTAAATCCAGTAGAGACTAACAGCGATGAGGAAAAGTCCGCCGATCGAGCTGCCATTTATTAAAGCTTTCCAATTAAAAGGAGCGTTCTCTTTAAAACCTTTACTGACACCATATGTGGCTAGAAATACGCCTACGATGAAACTAATTTGTGAAAAGATAAGTATGATACCACTCGCCATAAGAAGGACCTCCGATTAAACTGAAAGAGTTTAACAACACCTCTGACTGAGAATAACTCCAACTACATTAATATGAACAGTTAACGAACTTACTCCTCGCTCCCGTTTTCTTGTGCCCAGCGATGAAGCAACTTGTCAGATGGTAGCAGGAACGTAAAGATACCGATCAGCGGAAGGAAGCTGCATATCTGCATGACGGGTGATACACCGAAGACATCGATCCAGTTGCCGAGCACGAGTGCGCCAAGACCTCCCATACCAAAGGCAAGACCTGTAATCAGACCGGAAACGGTTCCGATTTTGCCTGGAATAAGCATCTGAGCGTATACCACAGTAACCGAGAAGCTGGATAACATGATAAAGCCAATAATCGTCAGAAGCACACCCGTCCAGAACAAGTTGGCATAAGGTAACAGCAACGCCAGCGGTGCGGCCCCGGCCATGGAGAGAAAGATCATGTTACGTTTGCCGAATCGGTCTGCGAGCGGGCCACCAAAGAACGTACCTAGTGCACCGGCAGCAAGGAAGAGGAAAATATAGATTTGCGCGTCTTCCGTGGACAGACCGAACGTATCTTTCAAGTTAAAGGCGTAAAAGCTGCCGATGGAAGCCACGTACCAGGAACGAACAAATACGAGCAGAATCAGAATCGTAATTGCGGCAGCAATTTTTTGACGTAACGCTGGATTGGGAGCACGACGAGCCGCCGCTTGTTTACGCAGATATGCGCCGGATTGCAACATCTGACCATACCAACGTGCGACGTAGAGCTGTACAGCAATGCCCATCGCGGCAATGCCGGTAAAACCGATGGCACCAAACAGCCCAAACGGAATGAAAATCCAGCGTGTCAGCAGCGGTGCAAGGGATTGTCCAGCATTACCACCTACCTGAAAAATAGATTGAGCCAGTCCCCGGCGCTGACCTGCAGCCATATGAGATACCCTGGAGCCTTCGGGATGAAAAGCAGCAGAGCCGAGCCCGACAAAAATAACAGAGATGAGCACCATCATATAACTGTCGGCAAAAGCGAGCAACAACATGCCCGTGAACGTGAAACCCATGCCTATGGGCAGGATCGACGGAGTAGGTTTTTTATCAGCAAACCAGCCGACAACAGGCTGCATAATCGATGCGGTAAAGTTGATCGCAAAAGCGATCCAGCCGATCTGAGTGTACGTTAGATGCATGGAGTCTTTTAAGATAGGAAATATTGCCGGAATGACAGACTGAATGGAATCGTTGAACAGATGCACCAGACTGATGGCAATGAGTATCCGGTATACGGTGCCTTGGGCATCCAATCCGGGTGGGGCTTTTGAACGCGCAGCGGCGTCCTTGGCTAATGTGGTTTGTGTAGACATGTTCAGTTCTCCTTTGGTCGCGGTCACGAGGGATCAGCGCCTATGTTAGATTCTATGCAATTAAGCATATTGTTACATAATAGGATAGATTGCAAGAAGCGACAAGGGGAACAGGAGGGAAATGGTAGCGGAATCAATATAATTGTGTAAACTATAAAAGTACAATCAGATAACAATCTGGATATACAGATTATCACATTTTATATATCAAATATTGTAAGGAAACAATCTTTCAGGCTTGTTTAAGTGGATAACTATGAGTTGGATTATATGGTATAATATGTTTTAACAACAGAATGGCTTGAAATGGGCGGTCGGCTAATCTCCTGTGTGAGGAGGTGATGCCTGTGGAGATAAAAGATGTACTGACGCTGATGATCAGTTTTGCGGGATTTACAGTAACCTTGATTGGACTGGTCGTAACGATCGTCATTGCATTGAATAATCAAAACAAAAAGAAATAGACCGCCCCGACTAAGGTAATGGTCTATTTCAGTTACCGGTTACAGCCACGCCCTTGAAAGCGGCTGTTGTAAAAGAGTGAGGATGTTGACGCATCCTTACTCTTTTTTATATTATCCTTATTGTCTACAGTTTATCACAACATTTCCCAAAACTCCACATTTCCAATCTGGCTTTTGACCATTTACATACCGTTGTCAGTTTGTTCTGAATGGAAATTTGGGTAGAACAGGTAAGGTCTATCATTTCTATGATTTCAATTGTGAGAAAATGGGGCCACTTCAAGTTTGGGAGAGTCCCAATTTTATCTATCCTATAATTTTGGATCAGCGATTATCAATTGTCTCCGGGTTCATATCATGGTTCATCATGCGGTGTTCAGCCATTTGCTCGTATTTCGTTCCCGGTTTGCCGTAGTTGGTGTACGGATCGATAGAGATGCCGCCGCGCGGGGTGAATTTGCCCCAAACTTCAATGAAGCGTGGGTCCATCAGTTTGATCAGGTCGTTCATGATGATGTTCACACAGTCCTCGTGGAAATCACCATGGTTGCGGAAGCTGAACAGGTATAGTTTTAGTGATTTGCTCTCAACCATTTTGATATCTGGAATATAGCTGATGTAGATCGTTGCAAAGTCAGGTTGACCCGTAATCGGGCACAGACTAGTGAACTCCGGGCAGTTGAATTTCACAAAATAATCACGGTACGGATGCTTGTTATCAAAGCTCTCCAGAATACCCGGATCATACTCAAACGTATATTTCACATTCTGGTTGCCCAGCAATGTCACATCTTGCATTTCGTCAGGTTGTCTCATCGTGTATAAACACTCCTCTTATTCAGTCGAAGCCGTAGGCCTCGTAATCATTTTGCATATATAGTGACAGGTGCAACAGCCTGTATTTAAAACAAACATACATCATGCCGCCCGTTCCACCCATAACGTCCATTCAAAACGCACCGAATCAATTTCCAATTTAGACGGTTACGGTTGTGTTTGGAAACAGGAAAGGGTTAAACCCCGCGTTTATTTCCCCATACCAGCGTATGAAGCTGCGGAAGCACGCGCACGTTGTTCAGATCGTCCGAGGCACTCACCTGATCAATCAGCCACTCGTAACGCTCCAGCAACGAAGCCGCCAGATCCGGCGTATCCGCCGAAGAAACATCCGGGTTCCCCGTTTGTAAAAATAAAGCCGTGCCCGGATACCGTGCATGCACACGGCGGGCATAGTCCAGGTCTGTCTGATCGAAGATCACGATTTTCAGACTATGGTCTCGATCCGCCGGGCCAGCAGCCAAGCGGCTGATCACATCGTCCAGAACAGCCCAGTCGGTGTCCATGCCTGAGCTGGGTGGCTTGGGCGAGACGGTGACTTCGTCAATGTCCGCCAGCCAGGACTGCCAGCGCGAGCCCTGCGTCTCCACCGCGGTGCGGACGCCGTTCTCCCGCAGCAGGGCAACCAGCCCGCCCAGCGAAGCCAGCAGGGCGGGGTTACCGCCGGAGAGGGTTACATGGGAGAAACGCGTGTCGCCCAGGCGGCGCAATTCATCCCATACCGCCTCCGGCGTCAACATGCGAATCTGGTCCTTGCCGCTGCCGTCCCAGGTAAAGGCCGAGTCGCACCAGGAGCAGCGATAATCGCAGCCCGCGGTGCGCACAAACATCGTTTTTTGCCCGATAACCATGCCTTCGCCTTGAACCGTCGGACCAAAAACCTCCATGACAGGTATACGTGCATCCTTACTCATCGATCATCCACTCCCGTCTTGCTTCAGCATAACTGGTCGGGGTCTCGAAAAGACGCACAAATTCCGTGCGTGCACCGTCTGTAAGTCCGGCATAAGGCTCCGTCTGCAGAGCATGTTCCATCTGCTCGAACAGCCAAACGACCATGTTTTCAGCCGTCGTATTCATGAGAGGAAGAGTTTCATTCAGATATTGATGATCCAGATAACCTTCAATCCGGCTTTTCCAGATGTCCTTGATATGTCCAAAATCAACCGTCAGCCCGGTTTCACCCGGATAACCGCTGATGCCAAAAACCACTTTATACGTATGTCCGTGCAAGTTTTTGCACTTGCCTTCATAACAGTGCAGATGATGCGCCGCATCAAACGTAAATTCTTTGCTGACCAGCACGCGTTTGCGATGATATCTTAACTGCGTGGGCAGGATATCCTGGTCAATCCGCTGCAACCGTTCAACGATTCGAAATGTTCCAGGCTCTCTCATCGCGTGTCCACTCCAGTGGAGGGAGTGCTTGTATGAGCAACTGTACGCTCCTGAACATAACGATCCAAGCCGGCTTTACGCAGCTTACAAGCAGGGCATTCACCACACCCGTCACCGATGACGCCGTTATAACAAGTCAGGGTACGTTCACGCACATAATCGAAAGCGCCCAGCTCATCGGCCATTTTCCACGTTGCTGCTTTGTCCATCCACATCAACGGCGTATGAATAACAAATGGGTAGTCCATCGACAGATTGAGCGTTACATTCATTGACTTTACAAACGAATCCCGGCAATCGGGATACCCGCTAAAGTCTGTCTCGCATACACCTGTGACCAAGTGGCGAGCGCCTTTTTGTTTTGCCAAAATGGCTGCGAAGCTGAGGAAGAGCAAGTTCCGTCCATCCACAAATGTGCTAGGTAGCTCCCCTTCTTCGTGGGTGATTTCTACATCATCTCGAGTGAGCGCATTCGGTGCGAGCTGGTTCAGCAAGCTCATATCCAGAACCGTTTGCTGCACGCCCAAATCCTTGGCAATCGCTGCCGCACATTCAATCTCCAACTTGTGGCGCTGCCCGTAATCAAACGTTACCACTTCAACTTCGGCAAATTGTTTTTTGGCCCAGAACAGACACGTTGTGCTGTCTTGGCCGCCGCTGAATACAACGACCGCTTTTTCTTTGTTCAACATAAAAAAACCTCTCCATCTTCTTGAGATCACCCTTGCATAGTAGCAAAGAATGTCGGAAGAACAGAGAAGTTCATGAACTGGCATCCATCAAAAAACACACCTTCTTAACAACCGCATCAAAAAAAGCAGCTATAAGCAAGTGTCCTTAGTTTTTTACGCACATCGTGACAACCTTATTACGTCAGCCCATATCCTTTTACAACTTAAGCCTAGAGTATGGATAAGCTACAGGTAATCACGGAAATCTGTACGCAAGACTGTAGTGACCCTTCATGGGTCAAGTCTTGTAGAGGGAGTTCGCGAACCTCTCCCATGCCATAGGCATGGATTTTCTTCTTTAATTGTCCGGGTACAGTATACCATATCATCAGCCGAACGCCTATTTTTAATAGATTCCAAAATTGCTTCATCAAAGTTACTTGATAATGATGTTCTTAATCGAAGTTACTTAATAATGATATTACCGAATGGAATAACTTCCTTTAAAATGCGTTTGAATAGCCCATCGTCATTCATGTCTTGCTGAAGCCTGTAATTTTCTCGTCCGGCTTGAAAAAGCACCGAGCCTTGTCCTGTCATTTTCCAATGATAGTTCATATGCTGACTGGCCAGGTTGTTTCCATATACGGTTAATTCCAGATGAGCATTCTCAGGATAGGCGATTATGCTTCCGGCATCTACATAGATTGGGGCGGTGGGGTGCAATTCTTGCTGGCATACCTGGCCCTGCGTGAGTAATCCAATGGTTCCATTGCCCGCAAACTTCACCTTCACCGCATCCCGGGTAATCAGCATATTTTTGATTTTCTGAATTTTGGTCTGCATTGTGACACCGTCAGAATAGAAGAACAAATGGCGAAAATCATAAAGCAAATCACTGTGTTCTGTAAGTTGTACTTCTTTCATCGTAAAACCGGGAGGAAGGGCGGCCACGAATTGGCATGGGCCGGTAATCTCCGATTTAATCAGCTTTTTTTTGCGATACATACCCGAGATATTCATGAATTTATCTTGTCTGCTACTGCTGGAGCCGCGAAAAGCAACGATTTGCTGCGGATGCAGAATATGAAGGCGGTCATCCTGGATCAGTGAAAATGTGACTACCTGTCCGGCTCCACCAGCTTCAGCATGGTTCAGATGTATGTGCATGCAGTGGCTCCTGTTCTTTTATAGTCGGCTGGATCGGCGGCGCATTCCCCAGCGCATCACGCGAATCAGAAGGAAGTAACCCAATATGAGAGCAACGACAGTAATCACCATCGTTTGAATTCGCTGCGTGGTGGCTGTTCTGGCATCCTGATCATTTTGCAGTTTGCTGACCATTTCGGTTAGCTTCTGGTTCTGAGCCAGGAGTTGATCATTTTGTGCCTTAAATGCTTCGACATTCGCCTGGGCTTGTCCAAGTTGGGCGGAGGTTTGGTTTAATTGCTCTAGCGTCTGCTTGTAACTCTCTTGCAGTGCGTTCACTTCGCCAGGTAATTCCGACACGCGCTCCCAGCCGCTATAAATATCCGAGAATATATTGGCACTCGCTGCATTTGCAGTAGAAGCTAGTGTGACAGTAAACAGAATACATGTGGTGACAAACACCCGAATGAAATAACCCTGAATGGATTTTGGCATGAGTAACACCTCTTTCTTCGGTAGGATCGATTCATCGCCAAATTCGTCGTCAATTGTTGAATTACGGCTCTTACATTATACGTCAAAAACCAAGTGTTGGGTTCAAGAGGATTACGTTTTATTACCCGAGATGGCTAACAAAGATTGAAAAAAAACAAATGTTTAATTTTAAAAATCAGCGGGTAATACAAGGATAGCAGTACCCCGGGCAGAACAAACAGAATGATTTACTTCCGTTCCGGGTTAATCATGTTCACAAATATGAAATATAATGCTTAAAATTAATATATTTCGATTGAAAGAAGATCGTAAATACTAAAGGAGTAGAATAACATGTACGCATCAAACCAGAGCACATCAACGAAAACGATTATGATTACCTTAAATGGTGAGCCAGTCGGACGCAAACTGATTATTGACAGTGTAACTTATGCGCCTGTTGCTGAGACGGACAGTGCACAATACATGCACAAAATGGAGTGTAATCACCAGACCGTTTAAGTTAGGACTTGTCATAGAGAAGGGTGTGAAAAGCTTGGCTAGTAGCCAGGCTTTTTCGTCGTTTATTGTCGCTTCTAGGCGGAATAAGGGGAATAAAACTAATATAATGGAAAAAAGTAATGAGAACATATGTTCCGTGACAATATAGTGTCCATTCACCCTGCTAACTTAGAAGATAATACACATAAATCGGGGGAGAGACTACCAGTGAACTCAGTCTTTGAAGTATCCTATTCGTGGAATAAAGAGGCCATACCGACAGGGGGGGCCGATCCCGTATATATGATGGTAGAATGGCGTTACGGAGCCCCTGCCAAAAGACTTAGGAAAATAGCACCCAAAATTATGTCGAGAGATTTAGAGCTATTGCTCAAACCGGAATATGGTGTTCAGCTTAAAGGCATCTATGGGTGCAGATCCAAAGAGACGGATATTGGCTTTGTACTCCGACTTGGTGATGTACTTAAGGGAGAAAGCAAACAGATCCTGCTGGAATTCGCCGTAGGGCCTCATCTCTCAGGAAAAGCAGCTATATGTTCTGCTTATTGGAGCACCCGCAAGTTAAAGCAAAGTCAGCGTATGCTTCTTCGCAGGGAACAGCTCTACATTCAGTATACAAGTCATCTCGGCATGCTAAGGCAGCCAGAAGACCCGAAAGTAGAGAAAACGATTAAATTGAACGAAACCGTACCACTACTCAAACAGGCTCTACGGGCTTATGAACGAGGCCGTACCCAGGAAGGCAGCGACATGCTGCGCCGTCATGCCGATGCACTGCTAATCGAAGCTGCACGCAAACAGGATCTGGATTATTTAACAGAAGCCGAGATTGTTGAGAAGCTTCGTTATCATTACGGTATCACGTTTACTGCCAATCGCCAGAATGTCAAAGAACATGGTTAGATCAATGAGAAGGTAGTCAAGTGAATACCGTACAGAGAGCACGAGTTTACATATGTTTTGAAGGTGAAGATTAACAACAAGTCGAATGTATATATCCATACTATATCAGTCAAGGATGGAGCTGTATCATACTATTTGAAACAACATCATGGAGGGCCTGGCAAAATGACAGACCGACTAATCCGATTAATGCGCATTATCACGCTGGTACAAGCCAAGCCAGGTATTCTGGCTAGGGAGCTTGCGGAGCGGTGCGAGACAACGGAAAGGACGATATACCGCGACATGGAGGCCCTCAGCGCAATGCATATTCCGATCGCTAATATGGGACACGGAAGAGGGTACATGTTTATCAGCCATTTTGCCATGTATCCGCTTAATTGGTCTGACGAAGAAGCGCAAGCCTTTATGCAACTTGCAGACGTTATGGAAGATATTCGTCCGCTACTAAAGCCTGCCTTCGAGAGTGCCTATGAAAAAGTAGTAGCTTCAAGCCAAAAAAACCGAACCGAGCGAGTGGAATGGACTGAACAGATCAGAGGAATGTTTAAAGAGGGAGCTACGTATTGGCAAAATAGTGAAGGAGATGAACCAAGTCATTCTCTCCTTACGTTGCTTCAAGCGGGAATTTCACAAAACAGTATGGAGGGGAAGTATCTGTCTCAGGGAGAAATGGAGATGATTCGCTTTGATCCATATTGCCTGATTCCTAGGGAATATCAATTTGATCTGTTAGCGTATTGCCATCTCTCCGAGAGAATAAGAACATTCCAGGTCAACCGGCTGCATGAATTACGAATTATTCCACGTACCTTCCGCAAAAATGATTATTTAATCCAGTCTTATTTCCGTACTGCCTGGGTCAAGACAGGAAGTGCGGAAGAGATTGCGGTTAGGATCCGATTTTCTTCGCTTGTTGTGGACCGCGTGATGCAGGAACGCTTCTTTGTGCGCCCCGTTTTGACCGTAGAGCCTGAAGGTACCCTATTGTTTGAAACTACAGTGAGTGACGCTGAGGGATTTTTTGTGTGGATATCCAGATACGGACCAGAGGCTGAGATTCTGGAACCCGAACATTGTCGTACCCTGATGAAAGAACACTTGGAGCGCTGGTGGAAAGTGTACAGCCCAAATTGAACTTCAGACTGCGAGTATGGCGTTTGGATATCGATCTACTCCTTGGATTTAAAGAGATTAGCAAGATTGCCAAACGGTGATTCCTTTTCCTCATCATCCTCAGCACTGGAGTAAACCACTTTGGAAGCAATGCCTTCATCATCCGCTGCGCAATTATTTTCCAGTTTGAATTTGTCGAACTGGTGCATAAACACTTTAGCTGTATTAATAGCATCATCCAAAGCCCGGTGTTGTGTACCGTCAAATTCGATTCCACATAGTTCAAGAGCCTGAGCAAGCCCGAGCTGTCGGAACTTCCCTTCTTTGTGCATGGCCCGGGACCATTGCTGTTGTAAATCATTGTGATTGGTAATCCAGGCCACACCCAGCTGATGTGTCCGGCAATGGGAAATGAGTTTGTTTCGGTCATCCGGTCCCCATGAGCACATATAATAAGGTTCATTGCCCATCCAGTTGATGAAATGAGTTAGCGCTGAAGGGAAAAGAGGGGCTGCATCAATGTCCTTCTGGGTAATGCCAGTAAACTGAACGGTGTCAGTGGACAGGACGGATTTGTTGGATGGACGAACATACGTATGAAAGGTGTCTGTAACCGTAAGGCCTGTAACGGGGTCCTCGCTCACTTTGACGGCACCGATATCAATAATTTCTGAAGAGTAACGTGTATTGCGACTTACAGTAAATTCAAGATCATATATAATATATGGCATAAGATAACTCCTTTATGAAGAATACAGATTTCCATTCAGGGATTCATACGTTCGATCCTTCAAATGTTATTTCTCTATTCTACAGTGAACAGGGAGTTGTGTCAGCCTAGTTGTGAAATTCGCCGAAGGCTTTTATCATAACTATTTTGATTGGCAAATTCTTTGATTGTATTTATTGACAAGTGCGTTTAAATGTTCTAATGTGATCAAAAATGAAGAACAGCGTTTACCGAGGACATGATTACGCAAACATGCTTCAACAGAGAGGGAATGGATGGGTGTAACATTCCTGTTGCTGCTGCGCAATTCCTACCTCGCTAGCTGCGCAAGAGAATGTCCTTGTACTCAGGACTGCAACCTGCGCCGGAAGGGTCCGTTATGCCCCGTAGGACTGTATACCAGCACGCGAGAGCGAGACATGAAAGAAACCGTATGCAGTTAAATAAGGGTGGTACCACGACACATTCGTCCCTTGACGAATGTGTCTTTTTGCGTTTAAAAGCCTATGTATTCAGGACATTTACATCTAATTAAATAAGGAGTGTATTGAAGATGCGCCTAAGTGAAATGTTTGTTCCGACACTACGTGAAGCACCAGCAGAGGCTGATGCAGCAGGGCACCGCTGGCTACTTCGCTCGGGTATGATTCGTCAACTGGCCGCGGGGATTTACAGTTACTTGCCACTCGGGCGACGTGTGCTTCTAAACGTTGAACGAATTGTTCGGGAAGAGATGGACCGTGCTGGTTGTCAGGAGGTGCTACTGCCAATCATGCAGCCAGCCGAACTGTGGGAGGAATCCGGGAGATATACACAGTATGGTCCAGAGCTAATGCGTCTGAAGGATCGGCATGCGAGAGAATTTGCGCTTGGTCCGACCCATGAGGAAGTGGTCACGGCATTAGCTCGTGATGAGGTTAACTCGTACCGTAAGCTGCCATTCACGTTATATCAGATCGGGACCAAGTTCCGGGATGAGCGCAGGCCACGTTTTGGATTACTGCGTGGACGGGAATTCATCATGAAGGATGCTTATTCTTTTGCAGCGGATTGGAATGAACTGGATCGAACCTATCAGGCAATGAATACAGCGTATTGCCGCATTCTGGAACGTTGTGGTCTGGAGTACATTCGGGTTGAGGCGGATGCGGGAACGATTGGAGGACAAGGGGAAACACATGAGTTCATGGCTTTGGCTGATGTAGGAGAAGATACCATTGTGACATGTAAACATTGTGGTTACGCTGCGAACCTGGAGAAAGCTGCATTTTTACCTGCCGACTCTGAAGTGCTTGAGGATGCAAAAGATGTAAAAGAAGCAAATGAAGCAAATGAAGCAAATGAAGCAAATGAAGCAAATGAAGCAAATGAAGCAAATGAATCAAATGAATCAAATGAAGAAAATGAAGGCACAGGGATGTTACGTATGGAGACACCAGGCATTCGTACCATCGCAGAGTTATGCTCTTTCCTGGGTAAGAAGCCAGAGGATATGATCAAAACACTGCTCTATCTGGCGGATGGACAGCTTGTTGCGGCACTTGTCCGTGGTGATCATGAATTGAATGATATTGCCTTCAAACAGGTGCTGGGCGCAGAGGACTTGATTTTGGCTGACGATGCAACTATCGCCGCACATTCTAGTCTTACTGTCGGTTATCTTGGCCCTGTAGGGCTTGGACTGCGGATGGTGATAGACGCTGATGTCGCCGCTATGAAACACGCAATAACCGGAACCAATGAGGTGGATATGCATCTGTCAAGCGTGCGTCCAGGTATTGATTTTGCACTGGATCAAGTGGAGTGTATCCGCTTTGCGGCTGAAGGGGATCGCTGCGTATCCTGTGGTGAACCACTTGTATTTACCAAAGGAATCGAAGTGGGGCACATTTTCAAATTGGGTACGAAGTACAGTGATGCGATGGGAGCCGCTTTCCTGGATCGTAATGGACGTCAGTGTGCGCCTGTGATGGGATGTTACGGCATAGGGGTATCCCGTTTGATGGCAGCTATTGCTGAACAGTATGCCACGGAGGATGGCATCCAGTGGCCTGTATCTGTAGCACCTTACGATGTACATCTCATTCCGGTAAGCTGGAAGGATGAGCATCAACAGAAGCTTGTTCTTGAGATGGAACAACAGCTACTGGATCACGGATTCCGAGTGCTGGTTGATGATCGGGATGAACGCCCGGGTGTCAAATTCAAGGATGCCGAGTTAATCGGACTGCCTGTACACATTGTCGTGGGCAGAGGTGCTGCCGAAGCGCAAGTGGAGCTTGGATCTCATATGCTTGCTGTTTCAGGTGAAACGAAACGGATCAGTATGAAGGCTCAGGAAGCTGTGGGTTATGTGACAGAGCATATTCGGAGAGTTTAAGCCTGATCTGGATTAAAAAGGATAATAATCGGTTTTATGATATGAGAGATAGCATTTGTATATATAATAGGACTGAATATTATGTCGATCTTTATCTTGTAGCTGAATAAACCGAATGTTCTTAGGAAAACGGGGACTCTGGAAGGATAAAACAGTTTATTTACAGAAAATTATCATACCAAGTGACTATAGCTGAAGTATGGAGAGTGATTTAATTGCTCCTTTGCTCATAATAGCTGCTGTAGGTTCGGAGATTTGAAGTCATTCGGGTGTAAACACGCAAAGCTGGTGTGAAAGCCGGTATGCTTGATCTGCACGATAAATCGCGTGAGCAGGGACATTATGGACATATTTGTCCTAGTTCGGCATGGGATGGACATCCTGCCTTATGCCGTAAGCTGCATGCAAGGGATTTATTTTTGATTTTGTTTGCAATCCCGGTACAAGGCTGAGATCCATGATTTTTAAAAGAGACTTTAACGAGCGGAGTTTTACATGGAAACGCAATGAAATCGAAAGGAGTCCTTAGCCAGTTGTCTGGGTAAGGACTCCCTTTTTTTTTTACAGTTGAGGTACTGCAGATTAAGAAGCAGCAGGCAATTTCAGGGTTTGACCTGGATAAATCCGGTGTGGGTTTTTGATTTTGTTGAGTTTTTGCAGTGTCTGCCATGTTGTACCATATTGTTTGGAAATCGAGTACAGAGACTCGCCTGATTTAACAATATGCAATTTCGCTGGAACGGGAGCTGGTTTCTCCGGTGCCGGTTTGACCGGTTTTTCCGGTTTTGGTGTCTCTGGTTGAGGCTTGGTTGGTGCTGGTGCCGGTACAGGGGCTGGAGCCTCAGTATCTGGTGTTTCTGGTTCTACAGCAGCTTTTTTACTTTCACTTATACGGCCGTCGGTTTTAATATCGACTGCGCCGAGCTTTTGCATGTAGTTGATCAACGCCTCATCCAGTGCACCGTACATACCGGTTGTTGGATACTTGGAGAACATGGTGTACTCGTCACCGCCGACAGCTGTGAAATCATTGGTTGCAAGGGTATAGGTTGCAGCTGGATCAAGAGCTTTATCACCAACCATGACGGAATGAACACGGCTGCCCTTTGCAGCAGCGGCATCAATTTTGAATGTGATTCCAGATACTTGCGGGAAACCACCGCTTGGTTCCGGATAGGAGCCTACGCCGTTCTCCAGAGCTGCAAGTACATCGGAACCTTTTACATCAAGGGTTACAACTTGATTACCAAAGGGAAGAACGGTAATGACATCACCTTTAGTTACAATACCTTTTTCAATAGAAGAACGAATGCCTCCGCCGTTAGTCAATGCGATATCGGCTTTGCTTACATCACGGATTGCATCGGCCAGCAAGTCACCCAGATTGGTTTCGCCAGCGCGTACTTGTTCACGTTTGCCGTCCAAGAGAACAGCAGTATTCGCTACTTCTTCTTTCAGGATCGGTTCTTGTTTTTTCTGAATGGAACTTACGAGTGTCGCAACATTCTCGTTTGGTTTAATATCTTTGGCCACGGTTTCATCTACTAATGTGGCTGTTTTCTTCGAAACTTTGCCGCCGTCTACCCATAGGTCAATGACACCTACATAGTTGGTATATTCTCCTGCACTAGCGATCAATGTTCCATGATCAGAGACAAGCCCGTCTTTCAAAACGGTATGGCTGTGTCCATCGATGAATACATCAATGCCTGGCACGTTTTTAACGACTTTGAAGCTTGTGTCCGTACTGGAAACATCTTGTCCAAGATGTCCGAGAACAACGACAACATCGACTTTGCTACGGATTTCATTGACGAGGACATTAGCTTCTGCCGAAGGATCTGTAATTTGAAGGCCTTCTACGTTTTTCGGGTTCGTTTTATACATCGTCTCCGGTGTAGTCAAAGCGATGATCCCGATCTTCACACCATCAACTTCTTTGATGAGATAAGGTTCGAAGAGACGAGTTCCGTCTTTTTTCTTCACGTTTGCACTGAGCATAGGGAATTTCATCATCTTCGCGAGCTCCATAAGACGTTCGGAGCCGTAGTTGAATTCATGGTTACCTGGGACCATTGCCTGATAACCGATTTCGTTCATGACCTGAGCAATGCTTTCGCCTCTGACAAGCGTAGCAAATGTGGTACCGTGTACCGCATCGCCTGCATCCAGCAAGAGCGTGTTAGGATTTTCGCTGCGATATTTGTCAACGATGCCCGCAACTTTTGCAAAACCCATGGCAGGAGATTGTTCCACTGCACGAGCATGCATATCATTGGTATGTAGGATGGTAATGTGTTTGCCTGTGCCTGGAGCGGAATCCGTTGCTGCCGCCGCAATACCTACACTACTAAACAGTAAACAAACCGTTAGCAGAAGTGAAACAACGTTTTTCCAGTTTTTCATCAATCCGAAACCTCCCAAAATAGTAATCTATTAGAGCGTTTATACAGCTCATGTAGTATTTTAACAGACTATGATGAGGAAATCTCGTGATTTAAGTAAAAATAAGTAACCTGAAAGTAACATGTAAATCTGTTAGGAAAGCTAGTTTCATACCCATTGAAAGGAATGCATGAAAGGAACGTATGTTCTTAAATGTTGCAAAAAAAATGCTGCGCTTCACGCGGCAGTCCGGTACGTAAGCAAAATTTCTCAAGGGATTCCTCTGGCTCTGGTGTAATTCCAGCCGTCAATAGTTGAATGGCAAAACGGTTTGCTTGTCTCTCCAGTTTGCCTGGGGCAAAGTAGGAATGCTCCTCCAGAAAGAAACGGTTAATTCCTTTATGCAGTCTGTCATGCCCCAGTTCATGTGCACATACAAATCGCTGCCATTCGGGCGGTAATTCATTGTGTATCACGATAAATCTGCGGCGAAGTTTACGGAAATACAGCCCTTTGGTGGATTTGCCCAGATTGGTAAAGCGAATCTGTATCCCTACAGCCCGGGCAATGCTGAACGGACAATTGGTTCGATGTTTTCGAATCAGCTTCGTTACGATGTCATCCATATGATTTCACCTGCAGTTTCAATAAGTTTGAACTCGCGTTCTGGTCTCATGGGCGTTGATCCGATTTGTCTGGCTTTTTTCGTTTGTTCATCTGTTTGGCTTCCCAGAATAATCCTGTCAGCACGTCTTTGATCCGTTTCTTGTCCTCTTCATCCAGCGGAATGCCATCGAACATCAGATCATCATCATCCTCCAGCATTTTTTTAAAGTCCCGGCGATCTTTGTACGTCGCCCATTCCGGTACGTTCTGTTGGTTCATATCATGCCCAGCTTCAATATATCCCGCCTGTTTCATCATATCTGAGTAGGGTACTGCGAGTGCATCAGCAATCTTGCGGATGGTTGCTGGTTTAGGCACACCACGCACACCGTTTTCAATCCGTGAAATCTGCGAATTGCTTATTCCAGCTGCTTCCGCGAGCTGGTTGATGCTGAATCCCTGCTGCTCTCGCAGCTGTTTCATATAAGGACCAAAAGCGTGCTCCACAATTCATGCATCTCCTTCGACTCGTCATAAGTGCTTGTGATTATAAGTTAAGCCATTGCTATTGCACAAGGGACTCCGATGACAGAACAACCTACTGATCGCTGTTATCCCCGGATTTCCTATATTTTTCTCCTTAAGGGGAGAAATCCGGTGATAAAGGCGAACGCTCCGCTTCTTTCGGTTCGTTCTGTCCTCTCCGTTATCGTGCAAATTAACGCTCATCTTAAATTATAAAAAACAAATGACTTATACGAGTTCAGTAATTATCTGTACTATATCGTATATATACCATTAGGTAAAGAGATATGAAACAATTATGCCAAAAGGTATAGAAAATGAGAGCTATGGTTTTATTTTATCGTCTAAATGGCCCAAAATGAAGGTTTACTCCAATCTCCAGAAAGTGGTATCCTCTAGTAGAAATACGAACAAAATACGAACAAAACGTAAACAGATCCTTGTTTCCAAAAGGTAACAGAAGAAGAGAATAAGGCAGCATGAGTCGATCAAATGAAATGAGATAGAGAAAGAGAATGAATGAAAATTAGGAGGAGAACAACTATGGCAAATATGGAATTGATGTTACCCGAATTGGACCGCCGTAAAACACAGGCCGCTGTTGAAGCTGTATTGGAGAAGTATCGAATTTATAAAACGATTGCTTTTGAAGAACGTGAGGTATTGGTAACGGCAAGTTACACGGAACGTTTGCATGGTGCCACCAATGTTACAGGGGATTCTACCGCAAGAACAGCAATCTTTAATGTGGATGTCCAGCGTGCACGTCAGGCTTATTGCGATACCATAGATCATATCGTCCTCCGCCTCAGTGAGAAGGAACGCTTGTTGGTGAACGAACGATATATGAAGGATGATGATGTTTTTGACTATAAAATATACAATCATGTTTTTGATCCGCCTGTGAGCAAGGATACGTATACGAAAATTCGCACCCGTGCTTTTTATAAAATGGCTCTGGCTTTGGCTGATCGGGGACTGATCAATATGGAGCCTTTATCATCGAAGAGAAAAGAACGGCAGAAGCTTGGCTGAGCATCCGGCAAAAAGTTGAAGCTTTCATATCGCCAAAGGATTGGTTACAATAATTGGGACAAAATCACAGATGGAGCACCGGAGGGGGATGCATCATGGCGGAAGAGGTCGGAATGCAGGAAATGATGACGCTCAAAACGATAGCGGAAACGTTAAATACCTCCAATGACCTTAGCCTGATGCTGGATACGGTTGTTGGCAAATTGCTAGAACTGACCGGCCTTACGGCAGGATGGCTTTTTCTCATAGATGAATATGGAGAGTATACTTGTGTGTCAGACTACGATTTGCCTCCGGCTTTAATGCGAAACGATAAAGAGCCGATGCGGCTCGGAACATGCTGGTGTGTCAACCGTTTCCGGGACGGCAGGCTGCAACATGCGGTCAACATCATTAACTGCAAGCGTCTTGAAGATGCCGTGGAATTCAAGTGGGGAGACACACAGAATATTACCCACCATGCGACAGTTCCACTGCGCTCGGGTGAGCGAATGCTAGGACTTCTTAACGTGGCAGCGCCTGGCAAAGAGGTTTTCAGCGATGGGGAGCTTGCGCTTTTGCAAGCAGTGGCCTATCAGATTGGCAGTGCGATGGAGCGAATGCGACTGTATCGCGCAGAGCAGCGGCGGGCAGAACTTTATGCACGGCTGGGGGATTTCGGTACATCATTAAGTCTTGCCGTCAATGAATGTACTGAGGTGGATGCATTGCCTGGTACCGTTGCAAGGCTGCTTGGCAAATATTTTGACTGGCCATTCGCTGCGCTGATACAACAAACCAATGGAACATTTAACATACAGGCGATATATTCAGGTGGCGAGGTACGGCTCGATCTGGAAAAATCGCTGTCCTTGGAAGGGACACGCCTCATGGATCGGATCGTGGATCATTACCGCGCAGCATGGCTGTCCGCGGATGAGCTTGTAGAAGTGTTCGGCCAGGTCAAGATTAAACGCATACCGAGTGAGCTGAAATCAGGAATTGGCGTACCGCTTGCATACCATTCACCAGAAGAACCTGGCATACTCGTCATTGGTACAGGAGCACGATCCGAGGATTTGATTAAGGCAGACCGTGAAGTGCTTGAGGCTCTGGCAGAGCATATCATTGCTTCCAGAGAGAGCCTGAAGCTGGCTGATCATCGCCGCGAATTGGCGAGGCTTGAGGAACGGAACCGGCTGGCTCGGGATTTGCATGATTCCGTGAATCAGATTTTGTTCTCCTTATCGTTGACGGCGAAAGGTGCAGAAAGCATGCTCTCCGGTACGAAACCGGTGCACCCGGCGGCAGAAGTGCTGAGAGATATACGAGCATTGTCCCAGGAAGCGCTTAAGGAAATGCGTGCGTTAATTATGCAGCTTCGCCCAGCGGGTCTTGAAGCCGGACTATTAAGTGCGTTGCAGGAATATGGGGCAAAACAGGGTCTCCAGGTTGTCGCTGACCGAAAGGGGATGCGTTCGATACCACGTTTCATTGAAGAAGGGTTATGGCGTATCGGTCAGGAGGCACTGAACAATATCCGTAAGCATGCAGGCGTGTCCTCAGCATGTATACTGTTTGAATTGAATGAAACGGAGGCGAAGCTCACCATTTCAGACCGGGGGAAGGGCGGTGCCAAACGGCGTAAACCTTCCTCGGAATCACTCGGATTGTCTATTATGAGAGAGCGTGCACAGTCAATCGGAGGCAAGCTGGAATTATGGAGTTCTTCGCGGAAAGGGACAACTGTGGCCGCAGTCATACCACTTCCGTTTGAATCGGAATAGAGTCAGGAGGCAGATAGCGATGCCGATTACAATATTACTTGCCGACGATCATGTCATGGTGAGACGGGGATTACACGTTTTTCTGAAAACCCAGCAGGATATGAAGGTGGTTGGCGAAGCGTCGAACGGTCAGGAGGCTCTGGAGCAGGCATTGGAGCTGAGGCCGGATGTTGTGTTAATGGATCTTCATATGCCTGTTATGGACGGCATTGAAACAGCCAGGCATTTGCGTAGTTTGCTGCCTAATACACGAATCATTGTGCTGACTTCGTTCTCGGATCAGGATCATGTCGTCCCTGCCGTTCGTGCAGGTGTCAAAGGTTATCTGCTCAAAGATATCGAACCTGAAGATTTAGCCGTTGCGATCCGGAATGTGCATTCCGGTCAAGTCGAATTACATCCGGCGGCTGCAGGTCAACTCATGCATGTTATGGCGTCAATGGATGTGATGTCCGAGGCACTTCAAGAGGAACGAATCCGGCAAGTCACGCCATCTTTCCAGCGTTTGGATCAGCAGACTGTAGAACAAGGCATTCAAACCAGCGAAAACAATAAATCTAGCAAGTCCAATGAAACCAGTCATTCCAATAAATCAGGTCATTTGAGTAAATCTATTGTTTCATCTGATGCAGGGTTGAGCATGCTCACTCGTCGTGAACAAGAAGTGCTGGGATTGATCGCTCAAGGGTTGAGCAACAAGGAGATTGCGGTTCGACTGGTCATTACGGAGAAAACAGTCAAAACACATGTCAGTCATTTACTGGATAAACTAGGGCTTGCTGACCGTACTCAGGCAGCACTTCATGCTGTTCGAAATGGTTGGGAACTGTGATGAGTTACAGGCTACCACTGTAGTCGCCAAATTCAGACAAACTCAGACTAAAGTCGTATGAACTCAACCGAAAGGTTGAGTTTTTTTGTACTGAAGTTAAGTCCATTAGCTGACGATCTACACTCCACATCAAGGTAAAATAAGGATAACCAAAGTCGAACAAATTAAATTTCAACCAATAAAACATAGGAGAGTGAAAGCAATGAATATTGTGATATTGACAGGCAGCAATCGTAAAAACGCAACAAGCACACGTTTGGGTGAATATGCCGCAGAGATCATTCAAGGACAAGGACACGAAGCGAGCGTATTTAATCTGTATGAAAAACCACTTCCATTCTATGCTCCGGATGAAAAGCAAGAGACTGACGAGAACCTGGCGGCATTAAATACGGTGATGCTTGCAGCGGATGCCGTTATCCTTTCTACACCAGAGTATCACGGCAGTATAAGCGGTGTGCTTAAAAATGCGCTGGACCATCTAAGTCAGGCCCATTTCAGCGGTAAACCGGTTTTATCGATCAGCTCAGCCGGGGGAGCGGTCGGCGTAAGTTCGCTTACCCAAATGCAAACCATGGTACGTAACCTGCATGGTATTAACGCTCCGGAATGGATTTCCATTGGCGGTGCACAGCGCAGACGATTTGAGGCTACGTTTGACGGATACGAGGAATACGAAGGAAGTCAGGATGTGGAGGAGCGGGTGCAACGTGTACTGGGTTCTTTTCTGAATCTGGCTCAGACGTTAACGGCGGCAAGGAGCGCACTGTAGAGTAATCCAGGCTGACAAGTGGGGCATCATTTCAATTCATACATTCATCATCTTAACGAAATAGAAGGAGGGGATACAGCATGATTAAAGGTTTATATGAAACACATCTGAATGTTACAGATCTTCAAAGATCACATCATTTCTACGAGAAGGTACTTGGATTACCTCTTGCTAGTGAAAACCCGGAACGCGGATACTTATTTTACTGGATTGGCGGCGAACGCCATGCCATGCTTGGTCTGTGGGAGAAAGATCCGGCGCAGGTGCAACGTCAGCACTTTGCTTTTCAAGTATCCTTGGAAGATATGAAACATGCCGTTGAATACCTGGAAAACAAGGGCATAACTACCCGTAATTTTCAGGATGATGACATAGGGGAGCTATATGTCTTTGGCTGGATGCCAGCTGTTGCTGTCTATTTTAACGACCCGGATGGTCATTTGCTTGAATTCATCGCCGTGCTTCCAGACGAGGCGAAGCCTGAGCTTGGCTTGGTGCCGTGGAGTGAATGGGAGAGGCTGCACGGGAGAAGTGTATGATCATTGAGCGAGTCTTGTTTTATACCGTAAAGCTGGAGGAATTGCACCATTTCTATGGAGATACGCTCGGCATGAGGGTATCCGACATTGACCCATTGGAGGAAGCTTTCACTTTGCAGGCCGGAAGCACACGGATGATATTCAAGCAGTGGGACGCAGCATCCGAAACCGTTGTAAAAGGCATAGAGCCGTTCTATCACTTTGCCTGGATGATTCCGAAAAATCAGTTTCAGGAAGCGAAGCAGTGGGCGGCATCACGGGTGACTTTAAGTACAGATGGGGAGCGGGACGAAACGTACTCCAACAACTGGGACTCGCATTCGCTTTATTTTGAAGATCCAGCGGGAAATATTGTGGAGTTGATTGCCCACCACCGGGAAGATAACGAGCAAGAGCGTGCATTTTCGGTGGAAGATATATTGCAGGTGTGTGAAATCGGACTGGTTTCGGAAGATGTGGCAGCCACGGTGCAGGAATTGGAGGAAGCCGGACTAGTCCGCTGGGGAGAGGGCAGTGATACATTTTCTCCGATAGGTGATCGTAACGGTTTGTTTATTGTGGTGAGGAAGGAACGCATCTGGTTTTTCTCCGATCAAAAGGCGCAGATCTTTCCGTTTGATGCTACAATTCGCGAGGTAGGAACACTTCAATTCTAGCGGGATAAAAACGATGCAAAAGGTTACTCCGTCATCCGAAGTTTGTGTGACAAATCTTCAGCTTGAACTTATATAGAGCAAAAGGGCATAACAATCTGCACTTGATCATTTTATAGAAGTAAACGCTTTATTTTTTGAAAGATCAGGGTAGTCCGGCTTGTAGCGAGGCTTCCATAAGTTGAAGGGGGATGGCAGACTTGGATCGACGTTTGTTGGAGGAGGGACTTGCGACAATTGCTTCCAGTCGGGAACGTACAGGAGACTTGTGGCATGCCCATTATGGAGCAGGGGCGATTGCAGCTTATTTTTGGGTACGGGAAAATCGTCTCACGGCTCTTGCCGCTGGCAGCGTTACCGCCGAAGCGAAAGCGATGCTTCGCCAGCATGGAACCCGTAACGACCAGACTGCTTCATCAAATGAGCGTATGCCGCTGGAAGAAGCCGAGATGCGTATTACAGATGCACTGGAGCGGACGATCGGTGAATTGCACTGGGTGGGACACCAAGCTATCTATGGTGCCATTAGCCTCAAAGCCATTCGTGAATTGGAAGGATGGGGCACAGCAGAAGAGATTGAGCAAATTGCTCAATTAATTGAGTCGTTTGAACGTACGATTCCGGGGAGATCCTGGGTGAATACAACCGTGAAAGAGATTCGCCGGATGCATCTGGACGAGAAAGACGGTTTCCCTGAGATTCTGCATCCCATTCAGTTGTCTCAGTTGATTCTGGAGGAGTTGGGGGCTTTTCGCACGATCTATCAGGCGGAGGCACATCATGATCTGATCGGCCACATGCTTACCTACGGACATGCGCTAAATATGCTTTATGAGCTGGGTTACGCCGCTCTGTTCTATAAAGGCATTCCACCTTTTCTAATAATGGTAAAAGCTTTGCGGCTGGGCCGTGATATGGATGGGATGCAGGAGGATGCTACATTGCAATCCCCTGTTGATGTGCTTCCATTAACACAAGCTGAGCGTTCACGTGCGCTGCCACATGAATTGGAATACTGGCTGACAGATCACCGATGCCGTGACTGGTACGGCGGGCATGTGTTCAAATTCCCGTTCAGTTTCTACCACCATGCCAAAAATGGAGAGGCTATGCCTGAAATTTGGGAGAATTTCCGTTATATTATTGCGTAGGAAGTATAACGAACATGTCACGTTCTATACAATGTATATGTATCGGGTAAACCTTACGATATGAATGTTCCATTACTCAGAATCAATGCGTCATTAAATCAAGCACTTGTCCAAGCGGCAGGTGCTTTTTCGTCATTTCCATTTCCTCGCGTAAAATCAAGCGTTAAATCGGCGTAATTCATCCGCAACACCGTCAGCGTGAGGGGGAAAAGACGGTAAGATGATATTATCGGATCAGAAGCAAGGGAAGCAATGTGCAGATTGCAGGATATAGAAAACAGAAAGTTGCTCTCCCAGGAGGATCAGGCTAGCAAGAGATGTTTTTTTCCAAACGGTGATTGTGACCTTGCTCTGTCCGGGTATTGAAGAATATCAAAAACAGGAGGCTACATGATATGAAAACAGTATTGTATGTTCCACTCGACGACCGTCCGGCGAATCTGGACGACGTAATTGTACAAGGGAAAGCAGCCGGTCTTCACATCGTCACACCCAACCTGAAGGATATCAAGAACCGGTTGGATACGGAAAAAACAACCGACGGCACTACACTTCTCGGCACTTCTACACCCATTTACGGGAATTCATCCAAGATTTATGATTTTATTGTTAAACATGCAGCAAAGGTAGACGGCTTCATTATTTCTACAGATATGCTTGCTTACGGTGGACTCATCGGCAGTCGTCAGCTTCGAGAAGACGGCGGGGGAACGTATCCCGCATATGATGAACAAACCACTCATTTGCTGGATCTCATTCGTAGTCTCAAAACAAAGTACCCACGCAAACCGTTGTTTGTGATGGATACCATCATGCGGCTTGCAACGACTTCATTTGCAGATGGCTTGGCACTGGATGCGTATAATGAATCCCGGGCTCTGATGCAGCAACCACGCCAGACCTTTACGGAATTTGAAGATATTATTCAAGGATATAACGTTTCTCCAGATGGAGTACAGTATGGAGAAACCACTTATTTTGATAAACAGAAATACTACAATACAAGACAGCATAAGTTCAAAACCAATCGTTACATTCTGGATCAGTTGGCACGTACGGGATATATTGATTTCCTTGCTGTTGGTGTGGACGATGCCAATACCCAGGGGGTTCAGATTAATGAGATCAAGTATGTCGAGGCACGGATCAACGAATGGCTGGGCGGTACGGATGGGCAAAATCCGGATCGTGCGATCATTTTACCGGATGCAGACGGTTTGGGACATGCTTTGGTCGCTCGAATGGCGAATCAGCTGTTCAGCGGTGGAGCGAGAACGAAATATGGTGTGAAGTATTACGGGCCCCACGGCTCGACGATCATCAACACCTATGAATATATGGATGTACACCAAAATGTGGTGCATCACGTTGATATTGTCGGTGGTATTTTGATTGAGGATACAGCAGATTCCGCAGTGGATATGGAGATCATCGCCATTACGGCATTGGATCAGGTACAGGCGGCGGTAGAGCGTTTGGCAACGAATGGGGAGCAGGGGCTGCCTTCGATTCTGATTGATTTTGTGGGTAAAGGACCCGCGAATGTTGATGTCGCTGAAGCATTGCTGAATAGTCCCTATACCGGACGAGTGCTTGGTTACAGTGCCTGGAATACACCTGGGAACAAAATCGGGCTTGCCGTTGGTATGGCGCAATCGAGATTTGCGCTGATCACTACGGAAAAGCATGAACATAAGTTGCGGGATGCGATGAATGCACACGGCTCGCTGCTGTTCAAACGGTTCCTGAAGGACTACAGCTACAAAGCAGTAGCCATTGCCGATGTTCGCACCTATTCACGTGCACATGCACTGTATACCAATGTGGCAACACTGGCGGATCAGAATATGGTGCTGTTTAATTCGGAAGAAGATTATGTTCATCTGCAAAGTTTGCTGCGCGACCTCATGCAGACGCATACCGCTGAACTCGCAAGTAAACCGGCTTTCGGGCAGGGAAATCCAGCAATCCGGCAGATCTGTGACGGGCAGCTAACGTATTCAACTTACAACGGTGCGCTGCTGGAATATAACAACCCTGATTTCATCTGGGGACGTGCATTTGAGATTACGCTGAGTCCGCAGGTGAGAATGAACTAGATTGGAGTCGTCTTTTTTCCGCCCAAGTGCCTTCTTTATTCGCGCACAAGTCAACCGAATCACCGTCCGCGCTAGGAAAAAAAGGCTGTAAGATTGTATTATCGGATCAATTGCAAAGGGACGCACCGAAAGCACATACGCTAATGTACAGACCAGCCAAGCGGGCTGGTCTTTTTCATGCGGTGAAGTTGTCCTTGCATTGATCCGGTATACACCTGAATTGCGGATAAAAGGGGGAGTCCCGACCTGTCGCATGGTTGCTGCACCATCGGGGCAGAAATCACTTTTGCAGCGGAAGGGGGCGAAAGGAATGTGTCTATGAGACATGAAATGAACACTGACACAAGCAATAAAATGAACAATGCGCAGAGCCAAGAAATTAACAATGCTGTATCAGAGACTAGGCTGAGCACACGTATTAAAAAGACGTTAAAGCAGAAGCTCACAGCTCTTGTACCTGCCTGGGAAGGCCGAGTGCAGGATATTCCTGCTTCGGGTGAAGTGCTGTCTGATCCATGTGCAGTGATTGCTTTTGCTGAAGAAGTACCAAAGTCAGCCTGGGCAGGGTATCGGCGGATCATCAAGATTTCACCATATGCCCGATCCGAAGACGGGGGCGCAGCGCAGGTGGAGGTCTGGTCAGCACTGTTGATTGCAGGCTTGCATCAGGTGCGGCTGGAAGATGAGGAAGGTGGAGGTTTTACTTGTCTCTATCTGGGTTCAACGGACAATGATCGTGTGGATAGCGGATCGGGTATGGTTACGCGCAGTTTGCGTTTTGGTGTATACGTTCCCGAACCACCGCAAGGTGCCGCCGGGAATGTTGCGGTCATGCGTGATCCTTGGCTTGATGCATTGCAGCTTTGGACAGCAAACGAGTTAAGCACGGACTGGTCAGTGTATGTCAATAGCTGGCCAGGCGGGTATAAGATGCCGTCTGTACTGTGGCGTTTAAGCGGCTTAAGTACAGCTGTAGCAGGAACATCGGCGCTTGAAGTGCGCAAACAGTGGATCGGGCATGTTCTCACCGAGGATACAGGTCTGACAGATCAGACGACAAGCCATCTGGTCCAGCAACTGGCGCTACAATCGCGAATTCCAATGACTCAGGTGGGGAGCGAAAGTAATGAAGCTAGCGCAATCGACGAAAGACATACACGTTATGCCACAGTCGATGAGGCCACAGCCGATATGCAAGCAGATGCGTATCTGAATGGACAGATTCGTCTGACGCTGACACAGCGAATACGCCGTCCCGTTTCCAATGCACCACTTATGCGTGAGATTCACCATAACCAAGGAATACAGTAAAACATCTTTAGTTCAACTTATATTTTATGTCTTTGAAGTTAACCAACGAGGTGAGAAAAAGATGGCAAGTTCAGTGAAAAAAGATGTGCCGGTTCCCCCGCAATATACGCGGGCTGAACTGATGAATCATTCGGTAGCCCTCTTTGCTGTAAAGGCAGAGGTGCTGGCTGGTGCGCTGCATGAAATGGCGCAGCAGACGTTTTCCATTGAAGAAGTACAGGTAAGAATCAACCAATTTTTGAAAGCGAAGGTGAACCAATAATGGCAGGTGGAACTTGGGAACAATCAAATCGTCCGGTCCTTCCGGGTTTGTATATGAATTTTCAGGCGGCGGCGTCTTCGGCAATTCAGGCAGGCAGTCGTGGAACGGTTGTTGTGCCGGTGAAGGCAAACTGGGGTCCTGTGGGCACGTTTGTGGAAGTGAGCAGTGAAACAGCGATTGAACGTACGTTTGCGGCGAACGCACTGGACAACGGTACGGCTTATACGTCTTTGAAGCTGGCTTTGCTCGGCGGACCGAAGAAGCTGCTCGCTTATCGGGTGGCAAGTTCGGCAGCCAAAGCAGCTACGTTGACGTTAAAGGATAGTGGCGGTGCGGATGTGTTGCAGCTTGATGCGAAGTATCCGGGTGACCGCGCCAATGGATTCTATGTGACGATCCAACCGGGTGTGATTGATAATACGAAATTTGAAGTGCGTCTGTTTGAAGGCAATCGGATGTTATATGCGCTCTTGACGTCAGATGTTACGGCAGCAGCTCTTGCAAAAGGGATCAATGCCGATGAGCAAAACCTCTGGATCACCGCGCAGGCGATTGGAGATGGGACAGGCGAGGTTACGAACGTATCGGGTGCGGCTTTCAAAGGCGGCGTAAGTGGCAATGATGCCCTGACGAATGCAGAGTACATTGCTTTGCAGGGCGCGCTGGAAGGGGAACAGTTTGATGTTCTCGCTCTGGATCATGCGCCGGATGCAGCGTTGCTTGCCAGCTTTGCGGCATGGGTGAAACGGGTGCGTAATGAAGGTAAGCCAGTCATGGCTGTCTTTGGCGGCTCCGCAGCAGATGATACTTCTGCAACGGCAGCTCAGAAAGCGTCAGCTCGTTCCCTTACGCTGAACCATGAAGGTGTAATTAATGTGGGTACGGGCGTACGTTTGGGCGATGCGTTCTATAGCTCCGCACAGACCTCAGCTTATGTAGCTGGCCTCATCGCCGGACAGCGCCTGAATGAATCCACGACATATGCGGCAACCCCGTTCGATGATGTAACACGCCGCTGGACGCGTGCTGAACAGGAGCAGGCTGTACAGAATGGCGTATTTATTTTCTTCCACGACGGACGCCGGGTGAAAGCGCTTCGTGGTGTGAATACGCTTGTCACGCCTGCTGCCGGACAGAATAATGCATGGAAAAAAATCCGTTCAATCCGGGTCATGGATGCGATCAATACGGATTTGCAGCGCTCCGCAGAAGATACGTACATCGGCAAGGTGAACAATACCGAAGAAGGTCGTCAGGCACTGATTGGTGTAATGAAGGCCTATTTGGCGTTGCTCGCACAGAGTAATGTTATCGAAGCCGAAGGATATGATGTCGTGCTCGACCCTGCGTATTATGGCGCTGCACCTGTGCTGAAACCGGAGGCGGATCAGGTATTCCTGCAATGGAATGTGAAGCTGACGGATGTGATGGAGCAGTTGTTTGGTACGTTTTACGTGCAATAAGGAGTTGGCCTGAAAGAAAAAGGGCAGGTAGCAATAGAAAGCTTTTTAAAATAAGGAGGAAATATACATGTTGGATGCGTCAAGAGTAATTCTCGGTACTCACGGTCAGCTGCATATGGACGGAGTGTGGCAGACAAACATTAACAAGTTGGAGGCCAGCGTAGAGATTGAGAAGCGTGAGCTGAATCTGGTCGGCAACGATTGGAAAGTTCACAAAAATGGTGCCAAAAAAGGAACCGGTACGATGACGGGATACAAGGTCACGTCCGATATGATCCAGCGTGGATTTGCTAAATTTCAGATTATCTCCAAGCTGGACGACCCGGAATCATACGGACATGAAAGTGTGCTGCTGAAAGGTTGTATGGTAGATAAGATTCAGCTGGCCAACTGGACGGCGGGCGAGGAAGTGCCGGAAGAGACTGGTTTTACGTTTGAAGGTTTTGAGTTGCTGAATCCGATTGTAGCGAACTAAGTTTTGTAGCGGGATGATATTGTCATGAATCAATGCGGATAAGGACATCGATTGAGGCCGGGAATCTCTCGGTCTTTTTGGTGTCTTGCACTATTCGTCAGATACGAGGAAGCAGTATCACATAAGAAGATAAATGTGAAAACACAAAGGAGATTTTAACCGATGAGTATGAACGAAAATTTGTCTGAAGAACAAATTTTGGATCAGTTGTTTGAAGCGGCGGAACGTCTGCCAGAAGAAAATGTACGTATCCAGCGTCTGGATCTGCTGCTCACCTTGCGTGGATTGACGTCCTCCAAAGTGGATCAGATTCGCGAGCGTTGTACGATTCGCAAAACGACAAAAGGTCGCACCGAGGAAAAGGTGGATACCGAAACGTTTAATGCCCTGCTGATCTCCGAGGCCACGGTGAAAATGAGTGTACGCGGGCTGGAACTGTCCGGTTGGGGAGACAACCGCATCACAGGACGCATGAAATTGTCTGGTGGGGAGCAAGCGGTACGACGGATGTTGCTGGCTGGTGAACTGGATGCGGTTGGTGATAAAGTGCTTGAATTATCCGGCTTCGGCGTGGAGATCGAAGACCTAAAAAACTGATTCACTCCGGCGGGATGACCACGTTCCTGTATCATATGTGGGTGCGTCACCATCTCCGTCCCGGAGAGTTCTGGTCTTTGCCACGCGGGGAGCGCTCGCTGTTGCTTGCTTTCTCGGAAGAAGAGATGGCGGCGTTAAGTGCTCAAATAAATCGATAAACACAACAGGCAGGAGGTGAAAAAATGGCAGAGTTGATTATTGGGTTATCCGAGTCCAATACACAAATGAAGACGACGCTTCGTTACCTTGATCAGATTCAACGCTCTACGGATCGCTTGAACCGGGTTCGTTATCAAGGATTGATCAAAGTAAACAATGAGCTGAGAATGACTGGTCGCAGACTGGAAAGTATCTACAGTACCGCTGTCCGCCTGAGCCGCTTGCGGATCACACCGAGAATCGGATTGGATGATCAGCTAAGTCCGGCTTTGGATCGTGCATTGATCAAACTGAACAGCTTCCGTAATCAGCTCGTGAAGGCCTCAGGAACAGTGTCGGTTGAGGTAAAGCAGAAGGTTGAAGTGGCGATGGGGAAAATGATCCCGGCGAGTGCCTCTTCCATGTCCGTTGTGATTGGGAGCAACAATACCTATACAACGATTAATAATGTGGCTAAAGAAGAGGATAAGGCATGGTGGGAAAAAGGACTTCAATGGTTAGACACAGGATTAAATATTGCTAACAATGCTGGTGATTTATTTGATAAGGGTATAAAAGTGAAAGATTGGTGGACTGGTCGAAAAGATAAAAAGAACAAAGCTGCTAATCCAGGCGAACCAGTTGGAAGATTTAGACGAATAGAGCTAAAGGATAAACCATTAGCAACTCCTACACCCAAAATACTAACAGATACCTCCGACCGTGCTTTTAAACAAGCATTAAGAGATTCAAAAGCCGGTAAGAACGAAGCTGGGAGACTTACTTCTTCCTCATCTCCTAAGCCTCAACTAATTACTGACACTTCGGATCAGATGTTTCAAAAAGTTTTGAAAGATTCGAAATATGCAACGAACAATGGTGTTGGAAAATCTAAGTTTAGCTCCGGTCTCATGTCCTCCTCACCAATGGGAATGTCGAATCTCTTTTCGGGAGATGGCATGTTAGGCAAGTTGGGTGGTGGCTTTGCCAAAGGGGCCAAGAGATTGCTTGGTCCAATCAGCATGTTGGCAGATGTCGCTAATATCGCGAGTGCACCTGCCGAGGAACGAGGCCGTGCTGTCGGTAACATGATTGGCGGAACGGCGGGTACGGCGATTGGTAGCGCCATTGGCAGTTTTATTTTGCCGGGGATCGGTACGGTTATTGGCGGTGCAGTTGGTGGTTGGGCTGGTGGTGAAGTAGGAGGCTGGATTGGGGATAAGGCCAAGGATATCGGTAACTTTGTATCCAATGCCTCGGAAGGGTTAGGTAACGCGTTATCGGGTGCTGCTGACTTCGTCTCTGAGAAAACAAAGAGTCTCACGGAGGGAATTTCTAATTTCTTCGGTCTTGGTTCGAACAAAGAAGAGCAGACTACTCCGGCTGCAACAGTTGCTTCAACCCCTTCCGTACCTCCGGCACCGCAGATGCCGCCACCATACAGGCCAGAATTTCTATCGATCACCGGACCCGAGGCCTTTATGAACAATCGATTTGGTTCATCAACGGCTGCGGGGCTTGCAGGAACAAGTCTGATGCAATCCCAAGCGATGGCACTAACTCAAACGGGGCAGCAGAGCGGTAAATCATCACCGCTCACAGTGCATATTTCGGAAGAACAGATGGGCAGTCTGGCAGGTTACCTTAAGGATTTCAAAACGGAAACGACGAACCAGATCGCTGTAAATATTGCGCCAGGTACGGTACAGGTGACTGTTCGTGAGAACGCTATTGATTATGATGTAGTTTCTCAACAGGTGGGGCAACGGATTGCAGGTGAGTTCCGCCGCGCGATGCAAAATCGCAAAACGATTATGGCCTAAGCAGAAAGGAGGCCGCAGATATGGCTGTACTTCAAGATGAGGTTCATACAGCGAAAATGGAATTTACGTTGAAAGACGGTAGCACTTCGTTTCAATTCCCCGTGAATCCGGAAGAAGTCAACATTTCCAGGTCCAAAGGGTACGAAACGATTAACATGCTGGAGCATGGCGAGTTTGATTTTGCACAAGGGGAGAAGGTGAAGGAGATCACCTTCTCTTCTTTTTTTCCCAAAGAATATGACGAGTCCTATTGTACGGTGACGGACATTCCTGATCCACGCGTGGCAATGAATGTGCTGAACACCTTCCTCATCTCCAAAAAGCCGCTGCGTTTCATCATCGCGGGAACCGGAGTGAATGTACCCGTGTTTCTGATTTCGCTCAATTCGAGCTTTCGCGGCGGGGAGACGGGCGATATTTATTTTGACCTGACCTTGCGAACGTGGCGTGATTCCAAAGTCGAGAAGGTGGGTTCGGGTGCTGCTGCGAGCAAGTCCGGTTCTCGTACCGATCTGAAAAAAAGTAGCAAGACGTACACCGTCAAAGCCGGGGATTCCCTATCCAAAATAGCCAAGCTGGAGCTTGGAAACAGTTCCAAATGGAACGAGATTTACAAGCTCAACGCCAAAATCATCGGCAGTGATCCGAACCGGATCAAGCCGGGGCAAAAGCTGGTGATGCCATGACCTACAAGGTCATTGTCGATGATAAACATGACATTACCAAGCTGGTAGAGACGATTACGCTGAAGGATTCGCTCGACCAGATCGCCTATCAGGCGAACATCCGGCTAGCCGTATCGGCATCTTCGGGTTTACCTGCGATTTCACCGGGCATGGTGGTGCGGATCAGCGGGGTTCCTTTTGGCGAAAAATCGATGGTGCATCTTCTCCATCCAGCGGTCATTTGGGAAGCGGAAAGCTCCAATAGCGGTACCAAGCGTTTGTCCCTCACGATCTACGACCGAATGATTTATCTTGAAAAATCAGAGGATGAATTCCTGTTTCCCAAGGATCAGACGGCAGCACAGCGGCTCAAAGCGTACGCCAAGGAATGGAAAATCCCCCTGACTACTCTGCCGGAGATCAAGACCAAGCTGGGGAAGGCGGTCTATCGGTCGCAGACGATTTTTGCGATGATGTTGGCCGATTTGAAGGAAACGGCCAAGTCCGGGGGAGATATGTATCATCCGCGCATGACGCCAGGCGGGCTGCAATTGTTCAAGGTAGGCAGTAATACAAAGGTGCACGCGCTGGATCGGCTAATCGATCTGACACAGATGCGGACGCTGGAAGGCGCAGTTACGAAAGTAAAAGTCATGGCAGCTTCTGACTCCGGTGGTAATGGCAAAGAGGTGCCTTCGAAAGTACTGGCAATTGAGCAGGGGGATACAGAGCAGCTAGGTACACTGCAAAAACTGATCGAGGACGATCAGGTAAAAACAGCGGCAGCCGCGAAGAAGCTGGCAAAAAGCAAGCTGACAGGCATTCAGGAGACGTTTACGATCTCGGCCCCGGATATCAATACGATTCGCGCAGGAGATGCGGTCATGCTGAAAGGCCTGAAGCTGATCGTCATGTCTGTTAGCCGGGATCTGTCAGCTGGGCCGGGCACGATGATGCTGGAGCTGGGCACGGCGGAGCTGGTGAAAAGGAGGTTTTACCTTGAATAAAGAAGATCCGTACGGGCAGTTTGCCGATGTGATGCGGGGAGCGATGAGCACACATTCCCGTCAGGCCGTGAGCGGTATGGGCGCAGTGCTGGGTACGATCACGGCGTCCGGTGTGAAGCTGGACGATTTCAAGCACGAAGTGCAGGACTATCTCGTGGCCGAGCTACCAGGCACGCTAGGATTGCCGGAGCGTGAGCAGGCTGGAGCGATTTCCGGGATATCTGACGTGGCAGACGGCGGTACGACGGGCACGGGACGGTTTCTTTTGCAAAAGGGGGAAGTGGAAGAAGCGGTCTGGTCTTTGGGCAAAGGATTGAAAGCCGGAGATCGCGTGCTGGCGATGCGGGTGAATGGCGGTAACGATATTGTGGTGCTGTGTAAGGTGGTGAGTGCGAATGCCTAGTTTGTTTCCGGAAACGGGTATGGTCTGGGGAGATGAGGAGAACCTGTCGGGTGCGGCTTCGGAAGAAGTGCGTTTTGGGCGAAGCTGGCGATTCGATTATAATGCTGGTGATTTTGTGCTGACTCCAAGTGGCAAAGTGGCTACGGCAGACGCGCATGAAGCGTGGGTGCAGTGGTGTATCAAAGCAGTAAAAACCCCGCGGTACAGACATGTGATCTACTCTCGCGACTACGGTTCGGAACTGGAGGATCTGGTCGGTCAGGGGGATAGCCGTGGTGTGATGGAAAGTGAGATTGCCCGAATGGTGACGGAGACACTGCTGGTTGATTCGCGTACGGATGCGGTGGACCAATTTACGTTTGATTGGGACCGGGAGCAGTGTGTGTTTACGTGCCGGGTGATGAGTGTGCAGGATGAGATGTTTATTCTGGAAAGTGAGGTGATCTGACGGGATGGCTGAGATTCCGCGTTATTTGGAGGACCAGACGGAGGAACAGATTATGCAGCGCATGCTGGATCGTCTGCCCGCGGATCTGGATAAATCGGAAGGATCGTTTCTGTGGGATGCGGAGGCCCCGGTAGCTTTTATGCTGTCCGAAGCGGCGCTGTGGGCGCAGGAGCTGCTGCGGCGCGGATTTGCCAGTACGGCGGCGAGCCGTGATCCGAATTTTCGTTCGGAGGAGCTGGATTTGCGGGCAGGGGAACATGGCATTACACGCCGGGCGGCGGTAGCGGCACAGGGCAACGTGAAATTTACGGGTGAGCCGGGGAAAGTCGTGCCAGCAGGTACGGTTGTAGCTACGCTCGCAGACGAAGTGTCTGGTGAAGCATCGCTTGAATATGAAACGGTGGGCCGTGTGGAGCTGGATGAGAATGGTGTGGGGAGTGTAGGTGTGCGTGCGCTTGTTGCTGGAAAAGAGAGCAATGTACCCGCAGGCACGTTAACCGTACTGTCTACACCAGTAAGCGGCGTGACGTCTGTGGTGAACACGGACGTTATCAAGGGCGGTGCGGACATCGAAGCGGATACCGCGCTGCTGGAGCGCTTTTATGCCAAAGTCCGCAATCAGGGTACAAGCGGCAACAAGGCACAGTATGTGCAATGGGCCAGTGAAGTGCCGGGCGTCGGGGCAACGCGAGTAATCCCGCTATGGCAGGGGCCGGGAACGGTCGGGCTGTATCTGCTGGATACGGACAAGCGTGCTGCGGGATCTGATCTGGTGGCAGCGGTGCAAAAGTACGTTGATCCAACGCAGGATGGACAAGGCGAGGGCGTTGCCCCGGCTGGCCCTGTGGTGACGGTGATGCCCGCAGAGGAAGTGCCGATGAACATTCAGGTGAAACTGACCTTGGCAAGTGATGCCACGCTGGCGGATGTCCGGGCATTAATCGAACGCGGGGTGACCGCGTATTTGAAGCAGCTTGCTTTTGCCGACCCACTTGTTCGTTACACGCGTATTGCCGCAATCCTGCTCGATATTCCGCCGATTATCGACTATTCGGAGCTGACCGTGAACGGTGTAAGCGACCAGAATATCGAGATGACCGCCAGCCAAGTGGCTGTGCTGGGGACGGTGGATGTGCATGAGTAGTGTGAGGGGTGCAGTCGACAAGATGGATGGACAGGTAGTGGTAAATGTGATGGGTTCCCTGGTGGAGAAGCTTGACAGAGCCGAGGCAGCTCCGGGGCTAGGATTAAGTTATTTCCGGGCGCAGCAGTCCCGTGAGCTTACCTCTTCCTTGAATGGAAATAGAAAGGAGGACACAGGACATGAGTGCTCCTTCTGCAGTATATGCTGGACTGACGAGTGAGAAGGGTAGGGAGCTGTTCTCGTATTTGCCCCAGTATTATGAGACTTCACGTGTTATGCAGGCCGATATGCAAGCTAAAGGTAGCGAGATGGATCTGCTGTATCAGGCTCTGAATGAGACGTTGGAACAGTTTTTTGTCCGCACAGCGACCTGGGGGATGGATTACTGGGAGCAGGAGCTTGGTATTGAGACAGATCGTCTCAAACCTGTGAACCAGCGGCGTGCCGTGGTGGAGTCGAAGCTGCGCGGGGCAGGCAAGTTTTCGGGAAGACAAGTTGTAAACGTGGCTGAAGCCTATGCTGGGGGCAAGGTGGATGTAAAGTTCCAGCCGGAAGGGTGGAGCTTTACGGTGAGTTTTGTAGACACCATGGGCATTCCGCCCAATATCGATGATCTGAAACGAGCCATCGATGAACTAAAACCGGCCCATATGGCCGTGGAATATAAATACCGTTATTTGGTTTGGGACGACCTAGACAACAAACAGATGACATGGGATGAACTCGATGCCGCGTCCTTGACGTGGAATGAACTGGAGGTGTGGGCGTAATGCCAAAAGAAACTGATCGACTGAAGCTACCTCTACCCTTGGGGAATGAGAATGTAACCCGGGAGAGTATTAACGGAATTTTTGAAAAGATTGATGCAGGTGTGGCGACCCGTGAATCCATCCTTATACCTGCGGAATCGGATCTCAATAGCTATATTACAGAAGGGGAATATTATTGCCCAACGAATGCCACAGTAGGAACTTTAGCTAATTCTCCAGTAGGCGTAGCCTTTCATTTGACGATAGAAAAACATGCTGGTGTGGTCCAGACTCTAACAACCTTTGAACCGAGTAACTTACAAGTTTTTCAAAGGAACTACTATGTCGGATGGGGGCCGTGGAAGAAGGTACCTTCAAGGGATGAAATTCAACAGCTGCAGGAGGATCTCCAAAATGCAGCCATCCCACCTGCATCATTGACTGAACCGGGGATAGTACAGCTGTCCAACAAGACGGACGGCACGTCCGAGACGGTGGCGGCGACGGAGAAGGCTGTAAGGGATGCAAGCGTGATATCCACTTCACAAGCAACAACAAATGCTAAAACCTATACTGATAATCAAATTAGTCAGGTTGCTAAGTCATTGAATCTATTTTCTGCAGCTGTCCGTTCATCCAATAACACTTACGTATGCGCTTTTAATTCCACACAATCTGTTGTTAATGGATTTTCTTTTAAATTACAGTTTAATGTGACTAATTCCTTAGCAAATGTAGCAACGTATCTGCAAATTAATGGAACAAACTATCAACTTAGAGCGGAGCATTTCAAAAACTTTACTTTACCAAACAACTATTTAGATCCGACCGTAGTTTATGTGGCTACTTACTTAAGCTCTATTAGCGCTTTTGTGATAAACGAGGTTTCGAGAGATGCGGATTTACGTGGAGGTGAAGTTACAGTTAGAGTTGGTAAGAACAGTTCTACGGCTCAGTTTGCGACTATACAAGGTGCAGTGGACTTTCTTAAGAAGTTTAATGCTGGAGTTAGAATAATAAAAGTAGAGAATAACAGCCCATCTTCTTATGAAACATTTGCAGAAGTTGTTATTGTTAAAGAATTCCATGGAGCTCCATTGTATTTCTCATTCGATCCTAGAATTAGACTTGAAGGATACTTTGACATTGATGATTGTAGTAATGAAATTTTAATTAATGGAAATTATCAAGTTCCACTAGAAATAATTAATTCAAATATTTTTGGAATATATGCACAAATATGCAGTAAATTGACTATATTTAATGTAAATAAAAACTCGGGAGCCGGATTTTTAAACGCAATTAGAGTTCCATCAATTTATATGCGTAGTTGTAAAATCAATAATCAATCAATGCCATTTGAGTTGTCTGATGGATGTATAGCCGTGTTTAGTAATATAAGTGGTTCTAATAACAATTTTGGTGGCAGATTATACGCCTCCATTTTAATGTTAGATAACTACACTGTAACAAGTTCCTCTATCAGTAAATCATACGGTGCTCAGGTTTTTCAGTGATTTTTTATAGAAAGGATAATTTAAATGAATGCATATTTTTTTGAGAATTCAACAAGGGAAATTATCGTTATTATTCGTGATATACAATATGTAGCGACAAACGAAATTAAAGGTGCAAATGAATCAGTTGTAATCCTTGACCCAAATGAGGATATCAAAAACTATATCGTGACAAATAAAGAATATTTAATGGGTGATAAGATCCCTATTAATGAGCCTGATTTCGTCAGTGATTACATTATAGAAACACCCGAAGAACGAATTAAAAGATTAGAGAGAATTATTAATTCCAGAGAGTTATATTGATTTTCAGTCCTATATATACGAATTTTGTTAAGGAGGTGAAACCATGGAGCGATGGGATACCCTATGGAAATGGGGGATTGCACTCATGAGCAGCTCGGCCTCCTATTTTTTTGGAGGTTGGTCTGGGGTGCTCGGTGTATTGCTGGTCTTCGTCATCTTTGACTACCTGACAGGCATCGCGGCAGCAGGGGTGACGGGCAAGCTTGAAAGTAATGTTGGCATGTTTGGGATCGCGCGAAAGGTATTTATATTTGCAATGGTATCGGTGGCTCATCTGGTGGACGGTGTTCTGGGAGACGGACATTTGTTCAGGGATGCGGTCGCCTTTTTTTATATCGCAAATGAGTTGCTGTCCATCATTGAAAATGGGGGCAAGCTGGGTGCTCCGATTCCGCCGGCCATTCGGCAGGCGATCGAGGTGCTGAAGGGGAAGGGAGGGGCTGGGGGATACCCCGGCACCTCCCCGGATCCTGCCAAGGACTCCTTTCCTCGTAACGAATCGAATGAAACAGAAACAGAAACAGAGCCAACGAAAGATAATGGGAAGATGCCTTAAAACTTCGATAAGGGGCACGCAAAAACTTCAATAAGGGACACGCACACAAGCAGCTTTTAACCCGTCCGCATTAACTATATATAAACAGAAACTAGCCGCATAAAGGGTGTGAGAAATTTGCAAAATAGAACCCCGGGCAACACGCAGGGTATTGATGTCTCCAGATACCAGGGCAATATCGACTGGGTCAAGGTGAAGGCAAGCGGCATGACGTTTGTGTTTATCAAAGCAACTGAAGGGCGGACATATATCGATCCGAATTTTCAGAAAAATGTAAATGGTGCGCTGGCGGCGGGCATGATGGTGGGAACCTATCATTTTTTCCGCGGAACGTCTGTTGAGATTGCGAAGGCGGAAGCGGCGCATTATGCCAATATGCTAGACCAAATCGGGGGCGCCAAAACGCTGCAATTGCCACCGGTGATGGACTACGAGAACAATCCCGGCAATCTGAGCAAAGCCCAGATGAATACGGTGGCCAAAGCCTTTTTAACCGAATTGCAGCGTCTGACAGGTGTGAAACCGATCATATATACAGGCAACTCGTTTGCAGCCAATTTCGATACTTCGTTGGGTTCCTACGATCTCTGGATCGCGCGATACAGCAATACGCGTGTGCCTGATGATCAGCCAGCGTGGAAGCGCTGGACGTTCTGGCAATATACGGACTCGGGCAAGGTGAATGGCATCAGCGGCAATGTGGATATGAATGAATTCGAGGGGAGTGCGGCACAGCTCCGAGCCAGATATGCAACGGCTGCTCCAACCCCAAATCCGACGAATCCAACCGTACCAAACAATCCTGCGAATCCAACAGAGCCAAACAATCCGTCGAACCCGAGCACACCTTCGAATCCTTCGAACCCGAATCCGCCAACTGTACCACCGAAAGGGGGCGAACCGATGACAGCCGAAGAGAAAGCCGCGTTTGATGCGCTCAAAGCACAGGTTGAGCGTTTGCAGGCACGTCAGTTGATGGAAGTACCTGTCTGGGCGAAAGCTGCTGTAGATGCCGCACTGGCCTATGACTCCAAAAACCCGCTTTTCAGTATTGATAATGGAGCAAGCTACGATTTTTATCGTTTTATCACCGTGATGCACCGTAGAGGTTTGTTTAAAAAGTAAACTTTCGTATAACTTAATAGAACTGATCTAAAATGTATGGAGTAAACAGCGAGGAACACGGACGATTATTGTCGAGTTGTGTTCCTTTTTTGTACATAATGTCATTAATACTGACGCGTGTAATAAAGTTGAAGACGTATGTCTGTAAATCCCTTGTCTATTTGGTAAATGTGATGTAAAGTAAGTTACACGAAAATGTTTTTCACCACGATTTAATACACAAACCTCCTCATCATGACAAAACCATAACATAGAAAGTTATTGTAGCGTCGATCTATTCAATTCTCTTATTCTTTTTCTACCCGTAAATGATCAAATCTATCTTACACCTCATGAAGACAAACTAACTCACTCACGAAACGAACGTACAACGCTAATGTTGGTGATCTATCCTTCTACCCATTCAAAGGCAAATTGGCTGTTTCGAATTGACCTTGGTTCAAATACATGGTTCTCACTAGCTCTGCGATCTGTTGATCCGGGCTGTGTTCAATCGTTTTATACTTACAGTACGATCTCACTCTTCTAATTCACTCGTTTCAAACATTCTCAACACTATAAAGCAGGTATCACAGGCATATAAAGCCTTTAATAGATGATACAAAAATTTAAATAATTACAACCAGGGATTATCTGATGACTAGCTATTTGTTGAACGATTCATTTACACAAAAACGGAGAGGACAGAAAAAACTGGAGAAGTGAAGCTAAAAGCTTTCTGCAAGAAAGCTACATCGGAAGAATAAGCCTCGCCTTTATCACCGGATTTCATCTGAGGACAAAGAGAATCAAAAAAAATCTGGGGATAACAGCGATTGAAAGTTGTTCTGTCATCGGAGTGCCTGTGTAAATCAATTTTAGTTCAAATTAGATAGCTTCAGCATCGCCACCACATCATCGCACACACTGCCAGAGTTGCCGTTTTTTCACGCAATCATCACACACATTATGAGACAGGGAAGGGTGTTGTACGTATGCGAATGAGAAAAAAATGGATGTCCGGTTTACTGACTTTGGCACTGAGTACCGTACTTGTGTTATCTGGTTGTTCCAGTAGCAAGGAAGGCGGGGAAAATACGCCAGCACCTGCGGAAGGAAATGATCCTCCAACAGAGGCGGCTGCCCAGGATACGATGATCATGGGACGTGGCGGAGACTCGGTTGCGCTTGATCCTTCAATTGTTACCGATGGGGAATCTCTGAAGATTGGGCATCAGGTGTTTGATTCGCTGCTCGATTACAAGGAGGGTGAAACCGAAGTTGTTCCGGGACTGGCCGAGAGCTGGGAGATTTCTGCGGACGGGTTGAAGTATGTGTTTAAGCTGAAATCCGGGGTGAAGTTCCATGACGGAACGGACTTTAATGCGGATGCCGTTGTGTTCAATTTTAATCGCTGGAGTGATCCGGCAAGTGAATATAAATTCGAAGGCGATTCCTTCGACTACTATGATTCCATGTTTGGGCCAGAGGGGAGTCGGGTGATCAAGGAAGTGAAGGCGCTCGATGAATCGACAGTCGAGTTTACCCTGAGCAAGCCGCAAGCTCCTTTCCTGCAAAATATTGCGATGACCCCGTTTGGCATAGGAAGCCCGGCAGCGATTCAGGAGAAAAAAGAGAATTTCAAAAGTGAGCCTGTAGGCACCGGTCCATTTGTATTCAAAGAGTGGAAGCGGAACGACTCGATTACACTGGAGAAAAACGCAGATTACTGGAGGGAAGGTTTCCCGAAGCTAAACAAGGTGATCGTGCGCTCCATCCCGGATAACACCGCTCGTTTCAATGCATTGCAGAATGGCGAGATTGATATTATGGAAGACCTGAACCCGGATGATCTGAGCATTCTCGAGAGCAATAGCGAATTGCAGAAGATCGAACGTCCACCGTTCAACGTGGCGTATATCGGATTTAATTTCAAGAAAAAGCCGTTTGATAACGTGAAAGTCAGACAAGCCCTCAACCATGCGGTGAACAAACAAGCCATCATCGATGCGTTCTTTGCCGGACAGGCGAAGCCTGCGGTGAACCCGATGCCACCAACGCTGTGGGGTTACAATGATGAGATTGAAGATTACGCCTATGATCTGGAAAAGGCAAAAGCATTGCTGGCCGAAGCCGGCTTCCCTGACGGATTGCCTGATCCGGTAACATTTTATGCGATGCCGGTATCCCGACCGTACATGCCAGATGGCAAGAAAGTAGCCGAAGCGATTCAGGCTGATTTTGAGAAAATTGGTGTCAAAACAACGATTGAATCTCCCGAGTGGGCGACCTATCTGGAAGATTCCAAAGCCGGAGAGAAGGACGATCTCTACATGCTCGGCTGGACAGGGGACAACGGTGATCCGGACAACTTCCTGTATACGCTTTTGGACAAAGACGCCATTCCAGGCAACAACCGTAGTTACTACGTAAACGAGGAACTTCACACATTGCTTACGAAAGCACAGACAGAGACGGATCAGGACAAACGTGCCGAACTGTACAAGCAGGCTCAGATCATCATCAAGGAAGACGCACCTTGGATTCCACTTGTGCATACGACACCGATTCTGGCCGGGAAAGCGAGCCTGAAAGGGTTTGTCACTTCTCCGCTGGGAACCGAATCGTATGTGGGAGCTTATTTTGAATAAACATTGGTGAGAGAACGTTGCTGCAAAAGTATATAACCGCAAATATAACGCGCTGGCGGACATGACTTGCTTGGCAGAATCTGCATCCGGAATTTACTATCCAAAGCATACGTGTTCGCTGGTGCTTTTTCTCTTATCTGAAGATCTGAAATGGATGTGCACGATACGTTTAGGGCAGGTGATCTGGAAATGAACAGCTATATTGTCAAACGTGTGCTGGTACTGCTGCCCGTTCTGCTGGGCATGACGTTGATCGTTTTTTCCATCATTCATGCAATACCCGGCGATCCGGCCGAGACGATTCTGGGGCAAAAAGCAACGGAACAGTCCAAGCAGGCTCTAAGGGATCAACTTGGACTGGATAAACCCTGGTTCCAGCAATATTTCGCCTATTTAGGCGATTTGCTGAAAGGGGATCTGGGCACATCAATTCGCACGAAGGTGCCTATTGCCCAGGAAATCGTACCTTATCTGACAGCGACACTTGAACTCACGATGGCGAGTATGTTGTTTGCCGTCATTATTGGCGTCAATGCAGGGATTGTCAGTGCATGGAAGCACAACTCCTGGTTTGACTACTGTTGCATGGTGATTGCGCTTGTCGGTGTATCGATGCCGATCTTCTGGCTTGGCTTGATGGAGCAATGGTTGTTTGCCAACAAACTGCAATGGTTACCGTCCATTGGACGGATGAACGCGCGTGATCCCGTCGATGCGATTACAGGTTTGTATGTGCTGGACACGATGCTTGCAGGACGCTGGGATCAGCTGTGGACGGTGACAAAACATCTGATTCTGCCAAGTGTGGCGCTGGGAACCATCCCGATGGCTGTAATCGCCCGAATGACACGTTCCAGCATGCTCGAAGTGATGAGTTCCGATTATATTCGTACCGCCAAGGCGAAAGGATTGGGGCCGTTTTTTGTCGTATACGGACATGCACTGAAAAATGCATTTATCCCTGTGCTGACCGTCATTGGTATTCAGACCGGATCGCTGCTGGGCGGCGCGGTGCTGACGGAAACGATTTTTGCCTGGCCGGGTGTAGGGCGTTATATATATGAAGCGATTAGTTCAAGGGACTATCCTGTGATTCAGAGTGGAATCCTGATCGTGGCTTTCTTTTTTGTGGTCATCAACCTGATTGTCGATCTGCTCTACGCGGTGTTTGATCCGAGGATCAGTTATAAGTAGGGAAGATGTAGGGAAGATGTAGGGAAGATGTAGGGAAGATGTAGGGAAGATGTAGGGAAGATAGAGTAGAGTAGCAATTCGAAACAACCTGTGATACAACGATGAAGCCCTGGTGACTCGTTTATTCTTCTGTGGAATCAATCTGTTTGTCTTTCATTATATATGTTCAGCAAAGGAGAACCTGTATGGCCAAATTGTCGACTAATACCGGGCAAGCCGTTGACACAGTAAACGTAAGCAATTCAGGGACCTGGCGTGAGGCGTGGAGGACTTTTCGGGGGAATCGGCTTGCCTTGGCAGGCTTGATCATTATTGTTTTCTTTATCGTACTGGCCTTCCTTGCCCCCTATATCGCTCCCTATGATTACAAAGAGCAGGTGCTGCAGGATCGGCTTCAAGCCCCTTCGACGGAGCATTGGTTCGGAACGGATGACCTGGGTCGGGATGTGTTCTCCCGGGTGATACATGGCGCACGAATTTCGCTCTGGGTTGGATTTTTCTCGGTGATTGGTTCCATTATTGCAGGAGCGTTGCTGGGACTGGTTGCCGGGTTCTATGGAAAATGGGCTGATATGCTTATTTCACGTCTGTTTGATATTTTACTGGCATTTCCGGGCATTTTGCTGGCGATCGCGATTGTTGCGATTCTGGGTCCTTCTTTGCAAAATGCGTTGCTCGCCATTGCAATCGTGAATATTCCAACGTATGGACGGTTGGTACGGTCACGAGTGCTCAGTTTAAGGCAGGAAGAATTTATTACTTCCGCGCGCACACTGGGAGCGGGGAACGGGCGCATTTTGTTTCGGCACATTTTACCGAATAGTCTTACACCGCTAATCGTGCAAGGGACACTCGGGATAGGTACAGCGATTATTGAGGCGGCAGCTCTTGGGTTTCTAGGTATGGGTGCGCAACCCCCGGACCCAGAGTGGGGCAAAATGCTGTCGGACTCCCGCCAGTATATCCAAAAAGCGCCTTGGACGCTTATTTTTCCAGGTCTGTCCATTATGCTGACCGTGCTTGGTTTCAACCTGATGGGCGATGGCTTGCGCGACACCCTTGATCCCAAGATGGTGAAAAAGTAAAACAGAACATCTCGGATTTATTAGACACCTCCCTAGGTGTTCGTTGGGAATCATAACGATCCTGAGGAACCTTATTTTGTGATTTCCCGGATATTTCCCAGGCTAACGATCACCATAGAGCTTATGTATCGAGAATTTTAAGGATTACCCAAAATATTGCCGAATATCATTAAATAACGTTCCTGGAGATCGTTAGAATGGGAAATACCTCAAAAAGGCTTCTTTAACGTCTCTCATGATCGTTAGCGCCTTCGGCCGTTAGACTGATGTTTTTATTCACACCATTTTGCTATTCAACTCCTTGCGGTATCGAACGTTTCTGATTGTTGATCAACTCGTCTCGTTTTTGTACACCGTCACGAGCTTTAATTCGAGGCGGTTTTTTTGTGTTGCTGCAGCGAGTACGTTACACTGAGATAGAGCATGTGGTTCGAGCTGATTGCCGTCAAGCAGTGCAAGCAATGAGCATTGGGAAATAGGTTTAGGCGAAAGGTCATCCAGACGGAGCTGGGGCATCATTTTACTAATTAAAATCAATCATTTTGTTAAAATAAGCCTCTTCGTATTGACACCCAATTTTCCCATATGTTATATAAAAAGAAGGGTTTAGCACTCTGGTTATTCGAGTGCTAACAGAGTGGCGAATATACACCAGTACATATGGAATGGTTCTGTTGAACATATGGCTATGCTATGCAACGATTCGGAAATCGAATGTCTACCTTGCAGCGCAGCTTGCCTTTATTTTCAACCGATCATTCGATACCCAAATTCGAAAGGAGCACTTCATTCATGGCGATTAAAAAAGAATTTCAGGCAGAATCCAAACGTTTGCTGGATATGATGATCAACTCCATTTACACCCAAAAGGAAATTTTCCTCCGAGAGCTGATCTCCAACTCCAGTGACGCCATCGACAAAATATATTACAAAGCTCTAACCGACGATATGCTCGTCTTCAACAAAGAAGACTATTTCATCAAACTTACAATCGACAAGGAAAACCGTACACTCACCATCACCGATACCGGGATTGGTATGACGCAGGAAGAACTGGAGAACAACCTGGGCGTTATCGCGAAGAGTGGTTCACTGGCGTTCAAAAAAGAAAACGAAGCCAAAGACGGCCATAACATCATTGGCCAATTCGGGGTTGGTTTCTACTCGGCTTTCATGGTGGCGGACAAGCTTACCGTAACGAGTAAAACGCTGGGCAGCAACGAAGCATGGAAATGGGAATCCGAAGGTGCTGATGGTTATACTATTACACCTGCTGAGAAAGATACGGTAGGTACAGAGATCGTACTGACGATCAAAGAAAATACCGAAGAAGACTCGTATGACGAGTTTTTGGAAGAGTACCGCCTGAGATCGATCATCAAGAAATACTCCGACTTCATTCGTTATCCAATCAAAATGGATGTGACCAGCCAGCGTCCGAAGGAAGGCGCGGAGAACGAGTTTGAAGAATACAAGGAAGAACAAACGGTCAACAGCATGGTGCCGATCTGGCGTAAAAATAAAAGTGAACTGACCGAAGAAGACTATACCAACTTCTATATGGAGAAACGGTACGGTTTTGACAAACCGCTCAAACACCTGCACATTAGCGCGGACGGCGCTGTAGTGTACAATGCAATCCTGTTTATCCCGGAGAATACACCGTTTGACTACTATACGAAAGAGTATGAAAAAGGTCTGGAGCTTTACTCCAACGGCGTATTGATCATGGATAAGTGTGGCGATTTGTTGCCAGATTACTTTGGTTTCGTCAAAGGTATGGTAGATTCCGAGGATCTGTCTCTGAACATTTCCCGTGAGATGCTTCAGCATGACCGTCAACTTAGCCTGATTGCCAAAAATATTAAAAACAAAATCAAAGGCCAACTGCAAAGCCTGCTCAAAGACGAGCGCGAGAACTACGAGAAGTTCTATCAAGCGTTTGGTCGTCAACTGAAGTATGGTGTATACAGCGATTATGGCGCAAACAAAGACACATTGCAGGATCTGCTACTGTTCACATCTTCCAAAGAGAGCAAACTGGTGAGCCTGGACGAATACGTCTCCAGAATGCCGGAAGATCAGAAGTACATCTATTATGCTGCAGGTGAGTCCATCAGCCGGATCGAGAAGCTGCCACAGATTGAGGGTGTATTGGAAAAAGGGTACGAAGTGCTCTACTTCACCGACGATATCGATGAATTCGCGATCAAGATGATCATGAATTACAAGGAAAAAGAATTTAAATCCATCTCCAGCGGGGATCTGGGTATTGAAGACAGTGCCGATAAAGAAGAAACAGAAGCGCAGGACAATGACAATAAGGAATTGTTCGAAGCGATGCAAGCACAGTTGGAAGGCAAAGTTAAAGCGGTGAAAGCATCCAAACGCCTTCGCAGCCACCCGGTTTGTTTGTCCACCGAGGGTGAGCTGACAATCGAGATGGAGAAAGTGCTGAAGGCTATGCCGAACAGCGGCGATGTTCAAGCGGATAAAGTGCTGGAGATCAACGTGAACCATGATGTGTTCAAATCGTTGAAGGATGCCTTTGCGCAGGATAAAGAGAAGCTGAGCCTGTACACTAGCCTGCTGTATCACCAAGCGCTGCTGATCGAAGGATTGCCAATTCAAGATCCGGTGGAGTTTACGAACGATATCTGTAAAGTGATGGTGTAAGTCTGCTGAAGTTAAAACTTAATTTGAAGTCGACCCGACAGGAGTAAGTGCCTGCCGGGTTTTCTTTTATATGTAGCGTACCTCTCACTCAATGAACTAATGGAGCACAACTTGATTAACCTCCACTGCGTGCAGTTCCCAGCATGCAAGTGCCCTGCTTCAAGACAAGGGTGGTCAGTCACCACCTTACCTCAACCCGCATTGCTCTAACGATCTCCAGAGGCGCTATTTGGCTCATTTTAGTCCACTTTTTATTCTAACGATCCGTACGGACCTTATTTCCCTCAATTGCTTGACTTTTCTAGTTTTTTTGGCAGCTTTTAAGTGAAATAGCGTCTGTGGTGATCGTTAGAATCCGGAGGGCGTGAAGATAGCCCGATTAAGCTCTCTCAGGATCGTTAGCGCCGGGGAACGGGGATGGTGTAGAACTGTAGAACTTGTAAAACTGTTGAGTTGTAGAGATTTAGAACTTGCAGAGCTGTAGAGCCTTAGAGGTAGATCTCCTATCTTATGAGGAAGAACTCCTATCTTATGAGGAAGAAATCCTATTTTTAGAGGTAAGTTTTACGCGCATGTTTGAGATATCTGCGTGTCCTTGAGCCTTGTGCCGTTCTGATAGAGATCCTTAATTCTATGCACAGACACTAGTTTTGCAGGGTATAATATACATAGAGAAGACTGTGCATCATAAGTTGATGTAAGAAGAGGTGACATGACAGACGGATTTTGCTTTTCGAAACCGCAGATGTTGTGTATAATCACTCAAAATAGAGACAGTCGGCTAGGAGTGATCTACATGCAATGGCATGATCTGAGAGAACATAGACAATATCCTGAACTTACCAAGCTGGAGGGCTCTCGTGCAGCATATGAGCGTGACTATTCCAGATTAATTCATTCACCAACCTTCCGGCGGTTGCAGGGCAAATCGCAAGTGTTTGGCGCAGGCACGGGCGATTATTACCGGACGCGTCTGACCCATTCCCTTGAGGTGGCACAGATTGCGCGAGAAGCGGCGAGAAGCCTGCTGCGGCATTACCCGGAGGTAGACTGGAGCCAGGCAGAGAACCCAGGCCTGATCATTGATTCGGAAGTCGTAGAATGTGCAGCGATTGCACATGATTTTGGTCATCCTCCTTTTGGACATAAAGGTGAAGAAGTGCTCGATGGGATTTTGGATGATCTGATTAACAGCGAGACAAAGAAAATCATGAAGAAAAGCCGCGCGGCGAAAGCTCCTAAGGCTGAATCCGACGTGCGAGCGGAATTGAAACGGAAATATGAGCATTTTGAAGGGAACGCACATAACTTCCGCCTCATTATGCATTTGGAAAAACGCGAAGATATCGACGGGCTGAACCTGTCGGATGCCGTCTTGCTGGGGATTAACAAGTATCCGTATCCAGGAACGGAGAGCAAGAAGGGCATGTACCAACATGAGTGGCAGTACATTCGTGAGATTCGGGAACGCTGGAACATCCCGGCAGGCAAGAAAACGCTCGAAGCGCAACTGATGGATCTCTGTGATGACATTGCGTATTCTGCACATGACCTGGAGGATGGGATCAAGGCTGGCAAAATTGAAGTACACGAGCATTTCCTGCAAGACCAGCATGTCAACCGGCTCATTGTAGACAAAGTTACAACATTGGAGGATCTGTTCTGGAAGGGCTGGACAAGAGAGGCGATCTCGGAAAAAGTGGAAGAAGTCCTCGCATCGTTCCTGCGCATCTGGAATGAAAAAATGCCTTTCTGCGAGCATGATTACTCGCGTACTCGACGTGAAGTGAAAGCCTATTGGGTCAGCTTGTTTGTGGGCAGCCTCGGTGTAATTGATGATGGGAATTGGAAAAAGGTAACCTTCGTCCGTGAAGGTGTAGAAGACCTCGACATGCTGCGCACCGTGAGTGTGCTTAAGAGCTTCGCCTGGGTGACGATGATCCGGGATCTGCGCGTGCAGCGCTTGCAGAAACGTAGTGAGTGGATGATTAAACGGCTCTGGGATGCATTCCTCGATCCGGAAACGTCAAAATCCATCATTCCGTCCGATTGGCTGCAGCGATATGAGAAGGATCAAGCCAAAGCGCAACCCATCTGGACTTGGGAGCATATGGTGATTGATTATATTGCAGGCATGACGGATGCATTTGCCGAGAAAATATATAATGAGCTCTACGGCCTGAAGGTTGGTTCCATCTACGATCTCGACTAGAGTATAAGCAAGAAGTACGCTGTACGGTGTATCGATGAGAGGATCTTTATATCAAAGAGAAGGGGCAGATATCAAAGGAGTTGTGAGGTATGACTTCAAACTTAAGTGAAAACTCTAGTGAGCGCTTTGGTGAGTGGATTAAAGGCGGCTCTGAAAAAAAATTCAGTCTTGGGGTGCTGGATCTCGTCCCTAGACTGAATGATGTGACCGCTGAACAGGCCCTTCAGCAAGCGGTGTTGTTGGCTCAACAAGCTGAAACATGGGGGTATACAAGGTATTGGACGTCGGAGCATCATGATATGGCTGAGCTAGCTTCCGCTTCTCCTGAGGTGTTACTGTCACATATTGGTGCCAAGACGGATACCATTCTGCTTGGGTCGGGGGCCGTTTTGCTTCCGCACTATAGTCCGCTCAAGGTTGCGGAGTCATTCCGTCTACTGGCTTCACTCTATCCGGGCCGGATCGAACTAGGGTTAGGCCGAGCACCAGGTGGAGGGCCTCATGCAACGATGGCTCTCAGCGGCAACTATTTGCAGCATGTCTCGAATCTTAAGGCCAAAATTGCTTCGCTAACCGAGTTGCTTGAAGATCGTTATGTGTATGAGGATGTTGCAGTTACAGCACGCCCAATCCCGGAAACGCAATTATCGTTATGGATGCTAGGCACTAACGTCAAGAGTGCAGCATATGCCGCTCAGTATGGAATGGGTTACGTATTTGGACAGTTCATGGGTGATTCGGATGGAGTAGAGGCTGTACGCCGATATCGGGAGGAATTCGTGCCGAGTGCCAGGTTGAAGGAACCGGAAGTGATGGTAGCGATCAGTGTCATGTGTGCAGCGACTGAAAGTGATGCGTTAGCTTGGAGTCAGCCCAAACCAATCCCCAAAGAAACCGTTAAAGATATGCCTCGGGTTAATACGCCCCATGCAGGAGATAGCGAAGTAAAGCGGCATGTTGCCGGGACACCCGAACAAGTGTGGCAGTACATCCGGGAGATTGGACATAGGCTGAATACCAACCGGATACTCGTAGTAACGGCGGGCCCTGATTATGAACGCAGGCTTGAATCTTATCGTTTGTTAGCTGGGCATTCGTGATAAGAGCTGAATAGTCTTTTTGAGAAGGGGAGAATTAGAGCAAGTTAAATGGCGAATTGAATGGAACAGACCTAAGCGGTTGTTAGATGCTGCTAAGGAAACGATGAGTTGCAGATCTGAATGGTATCAGATGTTGCAACTCATTTTTTTATTCTATTCTTCCGAAAAATTTCAACAAGAGTTTATATAATACAGCGTTTTCTGACCAAAGAATGCTATAATACTTTACGGCGATTATGCAGATATAATATACATGAGTGTATTTTGCAAGGGGCCAATAGATGGTTTTAAGCGTGAAAATAGCACTAAATTGCAAATGTGGAGGAAGTTGTCATGAGGGGGAAATCATATGTTTAGCAAATTTAAAATTAAGAGCATCAGTCTGCGTATCAGCATCGCCTTTTATTTGTTAATCCTCTGTTTAATTATTCTGAGCGTCACCATCATTGGCCGGATGAATTCGATCGAGACCAACACAAATGATATTACAGGTAATTGGATGCCATCCATCCAGAAGATTAATCAATTAAATTATTCAACAGAACATGTTTTGTCACTTAGTTATCGTTATTTTGACGCTGAAGCAGGGGAGAAGTCCAAGCTGAACGAAGAGCGTACTAAATATATCCGTGAAACTGCACAGACGATTGCAGTCTACGATAAACAGGAAAAGTCTGCAGAAGAGAATGAGCACTGGACAGCATTTAAGAGCAAATGGGAAGACTATCTCAAAATTAATGCTCAAGCAATCCGGATCAGTGATGAAGGACAGCGCGATCTTGCCAAAGAAGTAGCAGGCAAAGGATCAAATTCCTTTGATTTGATGCAGGTCGATCTGGATTATCTCGTTAATTATAATCAGCAGCAATCCGATACTTCGGCAGCCCAAACGATTCGTTCCGTTCAAGATGGCAGGTTGTCTGTGCTCATCGGTGTGCTTGTTATGATTATTATAACGGCTATATTTATTCCGATCATTCGTTCACAAGTGGTCAAACCGCTGCTTCGTGTCATCAGTGCTGTTAAATTGATCGCAGAAGGTCAATTGAACGTACAGGATGTACATACCAAACATGAAGATGAAGTAGGTGCCTTGGCCAAAGCGGTCAATGAGATGAAAGGAAACCTGACTTCCATGGTGGTGAATGTAAGACGTGTGGCTGAATCGGTGAATCGTCAGAGTAGCGAACTCGCCATCGCTTCGGAAGAAGTCAAGATCGGCAGTCAGCAAATTGCAATTACAATGGAGGAATCGGCTAAGGCGGCTGAAAGTCAGGCTCAAACTGCTGTGGATTCGGCTCGTGCCGTGGAAGATTTGAATGTTCATATTCAAAAACACGCGGAGCAAGGTAATCAGCTTCGTTCGATGTCCAACCAAGTGCTAGAGCAAGGACAGAGCGGTCGCAAAGCGATGGAAGAATCCGTGCAGCAGATGCAACAGATTGCCAGCGCAGTGTCATCCTCAATGAGCAAAATGGAGCAGTTGAATCGCAAGAATGAAGACATTTCCAAACTGGTTCTGGTGATTCATGACATCGCTCGTCAAACTAATTTGCTAGCGTTGAATGCTTCGATTGAAGCGGCGCGAGCTGGAGAGAGTGGTCGCGGCTTTGCGGTTGTTGCATCCGAGGTACGGAAGCTGTCTGAAGCAGTTCAGGCTTCAGTTGAAGAGATCACAACGATTACTCAGGATATTCAACAGGATTCACACGGGGTTGTGAATGAGCTGCGTACAGGCGTTCAGGAGACGGAACTGGGGCAGGAGCGTGTGTTTGCTTCAGGTCAGTTGTTCAAAACTATCAATACATCCGTTGAAGGTATGGTTGAGGTGATCGCCACGATGTCGGAAGGACTTTCAGGGATGGAAGAGAGTAGTGGTCTAATGAACGATTTCAGTCAACAGATTTCGGCGGTGTCTGAGCAATCGGCGGCTAGTGTGGAAGAAGTCTCTGCTTCGGCTGAGGAACAAGTCGGTTCTATGGAGGCCATCAGCAGTAACATTCAAACATTGAAAGAACTGTCTGACGATCTGCTCACATCCATCGAAAAGTTAAAAGTATAATTCGATCTTTATATTCAATGTATAAGTCGCTCTTTATAATAGTAGAAACAGGGTAAAACAATTGTTTGAAATTGTCATATTATAGCAGAGGGATAGAGTTAAGACCAGGTGCTAAAATTACAAGATGAAGGGAATCCCGTAAATGGGATCCCTTATTTTTTTTCTTGTTTTTCTAGGGTATAGACACGCCCTAATATACGAGCATCATATCCCTGTATGGTTGTCTCTCGGCCTAACATTAGATACAATAACTACCTGAAGTTCATCTCGTTTGAAAAGCAAACTCCAAATTAAAGATATATTTATAGAAGACTCTGGAAATGAGGGTGATTATGACTGTGGCTACATATGTATACACTTTTGCCTGTCATGAAAATGAACGTGAGTTATGCCAGCTTGAACTGATGACATTGTTTAAACCGTCTTCAGAAATGCGCATTGACAGCGACTCTTATATTAGGTCTGAGCGACGTATCCTGCCGGGGAGAAGCCCGTTTATTCATGGACGACTGGATGTGCTGGGGGAAGCAGACTCGATTGCTGAACTTTTTCCTATAGCTCGAAGGATTCGTTTGCAGCAAGATGAGACATTTAAGGTGGTTTGTCTGAAAGCAGGGGATCATCCGCCTGATTATGCTCAGGCACGGAGGTTTGAAAAAGAAATTGGGATGTGCATCCAAGGAACAGCACAGATGAAGCAACCTAAAGTGACTTTCGGACTAATCAAAATAGAACAAAAATGGATCTTCGGTCAGTGGACAGAATCAAACAAGTCGTGGCAAGTTCATCAGCAGAAGCCGCAAAACTATTCCACAGGATTGGGTGTCACTTTGGCCAGGGCACTGGTAAACATCGCTGTTCCAGAAGTGGAAAATCATCGTTTGCTGGATCCATGCTGCGGAATGGGAACAGTTGTTATCGAGGCTTTATCAATGGGGATTGATACAAGAGGCAATGATCTGAATGCACTTGCTGTGCGTGGGGCACGAGTTAATTTACCGTATTTCGGATATGATGCAAACCGGATTACGTTGGGTGATATGCGGAATTTGGAAGAAAAATATGATTCGGCAATATTCGACATGCCCTATAATCTTTGTTCTGTTCTTCCCGATCAAGAACAGCGAGCTATGCTCGTTAAATTACGCGAGTTATGCAAACGGGCTGTCGTCATATCTACAGAATGGGTACAGGAGCATTTGCTGGAATCGGGCTGGACGATAGAACAGTATATAACGGTACGTAAAGGCACATTTGTACGCCATATCTGGGTTTGTGTTTGATGTTATGGTCAAGTGATGATTTGGATATGCATGTAATTATACGTTTGTGTGCATAATAAACACTCCACGAAGGAAGAATGATTTCCTTGTGGAGTGTTTTTGTTCTAATGATTGCCTCGAAAGTTACATACGTCATTTCATGATGTTGCATGGGAACGGATGTTTGTGTTAATATTTATGACTATAATCGACAAGGTTGAGCGGAAGAGCTTTACCAGCAACGTAAGCTTCCAGATTTTTGATGAAAATATGGAATGCACGATCCGTATACTGTTCTGTGCTTCCGGCAATGTGTGGTGTAATCAATACATTGTCCATGCCCCATAGCGGGTGATTTGCTGGAAGGGGTTCCTCTTCAAATACGTCCAGAGCAGCGAAGGCAATTTTACCGCTTTGCAGGGCATCCATCAGCGCCTCCGTGTTAACGCTGGGGCCGCGACCTACATTGACAAAACAGGCATCGTTCTTGAAATGGTTAAATGTTTCCTGATCATAAATATGTCGCGTTTCATCGGTTAACGGCAAGATATTAATTACATAGTCGCCTTGGCTTAGAGCTTCATGGAGTCCAGACATATCGTACATATGATCGACATTAGGGACGGCTTTTCCAGAGCGTCGTACTCCGACCGTGCGCATGCCTAATGCCTTCAGTACACGGGCTGTTTCGGTTCCGATCTCGCCGACTCCAACGATAACCGCAGTTTTTCCATGCAGCTCTGGCAGCGCTTTTCCAGGATTTTTCCATTCAGCCTGTTGCTGGTACAACATAGCTTGTCTCAACCAGCGGCTGTGCGATAACATCATGCCCAGAATGATCTCCGTAATTGGAATGGCATGAACACCATTGGCGCTGGTAACCTGAATGGTTTTATGTTGCAGCTCTGCAAATGGAAGGTTATCTACACCAGCGGACCAGACTTGCACCCATTTCAATGGGCTGTCCTGATGGAGAGCATGTTCAGTTACAAGGGGAGACCAGCCCAGTATAATTTCGGCTTCTTGGAATTCAGCCGGATCCAGATCTTTGGCTTTACCTACTTTGATGGTGTAACCTGGTGCAGCTTGTAGAATCTGTTGCTGCTGTTCTTCGGATAATGATGGAAAACATAGGATTTTGCCCATAATGTGTGTGCCTCCTGAGATCGATGAATTAGTCTTGTCAAGTGTATCAGATTCAGTGCATGATGTGCATGAATATGGAAAATGCAGGAATGAAGTCTGATATGCAAAATCCATATTGTATGTCACTCTATATTTACCCAGGTTGAAATGATATGCATAGTTATGGAATAATAGAGCGAACTTTAGAGAGGTGTATGCAATGAGTGGCCATAAACTTCAAGAACATGCATCCAGACGGGAACGTCTGTTTATTGCTGTGCGTTTGCCTGAATCTGTCCAGCAGTTTCTTCATATGCAGGCACAGCTAATACGAAACAAGCTTGATTTTCGCAAATGGACAGACCACAGGGATTATCATATTACTTTGCAATTTTTGGGAGATACATTGATGAGCGAAGTCGGTCATCTTCGCACAGCTCTGCACGACGTAGCAACTCATTTCCATGCGTTTGACCTGCAACTTTCTGATTGGGGAACGTTTGGTCTGGAGAAAACACCGAAAGTTCTCTGGAGAGGTGTTAACGGAGATGTAGAACGTTTGCATCATTTACAGCAGCAAATTGTAAATGCAACGAAAAACTTAGGTTTTGAAGCAGAGTTAAGACCTTATCATGCGCATGTTACAGTAGCTAGAAAATATCTCGGATCGTTCCCTGGTATGGAACATCATGGGGTTTCCGAAATCGTTACAGAACATGCTTCTCATGGAAATTCATGGACTGTAGACGGTTTTGTACTTTATGTGACAAGGCTTGGACAAACGCCAATGTATGAGACAGTGGATACGTTTTCATTTTCCTGAAAAACTTTTTAATACCATAAACTCACATTGACATTGTGTTTATCCCTATGTAATATTAGCCATCGTTATTCAAATTCTTTTTTTTTGGTTACTTAGATTAGGGAATTGTTTCGACAGGAGGAATCTTCGAATGGAAATTATAAGCAAGAATCGTTGGGTGGCACCGATGTTATCTGTGCTGCTTGTATGTATAGTTGGGGTAAACGTCGTTCAGGCGACGGGGAAGTGGAATGAAGCGAGTGAGAGTAAACAGATGACGGAGCTTGCGGCTTCGGCACATAATAACCCATCATTGCCAGAAGAACAGAGGCGAATGACGGAAGATGGGACAAGTCTGTCTACCAATCTGTCTGTGCAATCTGCAAATTGGACAAATGCGTTGCCAGCAAAAGACTGGCTTTTGGCTGCTCAGGAAGAGCAGGACCAGAAGGTAGCTGCGGCTAAACAAAAAGCGCAGGCTATAGCTGAAGCGAAAGCAAAAAAGGAAGCTGCTCTAAAATTGGCTAAATTAGAACATGCCAAGGCGGCAGCTGCTATGTCAACTCCCCCCCAAAAACTTTACTTTACGCGGACCAAACTTTTGAATCAGGAAGATGCAAAACTCGCAACCTGGTCTTACAGTGTGTCCGATAAAGAGCTGCATCTGCTGCAAAAAATCGTCATGGCAGAGGCGGAAGGTGAACCGTACAAAGGCAAAGTGGCAGTTGCCAACGTTGTCTTAAACCGGCTGCGGTCAGCCAATTTTCCCGATACCATTTATAAGGTCATCCATCAGAAATCACAGTTTAGCCCTGTGGCAAATGGACGACTTAAACGGGTAACCCCGAATGAAGACAGCATCAAAGCTGTGAATGCCGCCCTGAACGGACAGAAAGAAGTGTCGGATGATACGTATTATTTCTTGTCATTGACGCTCGCTGACGATCTGACAGTGGCTCGGACCAAGAAAGAAGTAAAAACGATCGGTCATCATACATTTTACAAATAAAAAGACCTTAAAATTCTGCAAACAGGCAGGGTGGTTAACTATGTGAGCATCACATGAGCCCTGAAAATTCTGAAAAGCAGTTTTATTTCGCTGTTTTTGTGAGCAGCTTTATCTTTAAATTACCCATATTTTTGGTAGATCATACGCTGAAATTAAAACGATATAAAAAGGTTCCTCTTCATTTTGCGAAGAGGAACCTTTTTATTATTCTTGTATAGTTTAAGCGCACCGGATTGATTGTGTAATGAATATTACGTCCTCAGACCAATTCTAAGGTGTCTTAGAGGGATTATAAAGGTAGTCTGGTACCAGACAAGGATCTGGCTGTAATACCCGCTGAAAAGCGCTCTAGGGACGTAGTTGTAACTTCCTTTGTTGCGGGGAACAATAAATCATGTACAGCCTGAGCGCAGCAGGTTGGATCATACGCCGAAGAAAGCCTGATCTTATACTTCATGTGCTTAGTACGACTTACTTGATCCGACTGCTGTTCGGACAGCTCGCGGAAGCGATTGGTTATGACATCCGCAGAGTGAATGATCTGTCCATATCCAGCTTGTACAAAATATTCACAGTTCTCCTCTTCCTGTCCTGGATGCGGAGGAATAAACAGCATTGGCAGGCCCTTGGCCATTGCCTCTGTGCATGTCATGCCTCCTGGTTTGGTGATCAGTACGTCCGAAACATCCATGAGCTTACTGACTTCCTTCGTGTATCCCAGAATACGAATATTCGGATGTTGAAAGCAAGGGAGTTCCTTCATTTTGTCTATCATTTTCTGATTGCTTCCGAGACAGAAGACTAACTGTACCCGGTCAGCCCAGGATGCGAGAGCTTTCATATGTTCCTCGTCAAAAGAAAGTCCCCAGCCGCCGCCCATAAGTAGAGCTGTAGGCATGTTTTGCAATCCCATCTCTTCCCTGAGCTTGACTTTATCCCCGGCTTCCCAGAAATCCGGATGCACAGGAATACCTGTAATCTGAATCTGTGAGGAAGGAATCCCGCGAATCTCTAGCAAGGCTTTGACTTGCGGAGTGGATACGAGATATTTGTTTACCTCAGGGTTAATCCACGTTCCATGCACGTCATAATCCGTAATCAATGTATAGAGCGGAATATTCAGTCCCTGACGTTTAAGTCTGGAAATAACCGCATTAGGAAACGGATGGGTACAGATTACAATATCCGGCTTCAACTGGGATACGACCTGCGCCGTCTGGGTATAGAAGATACGGTGCAACGCCAGTTTGGTTAAGCCATTTAAAGATTTGTTGTACTGTGTGCGGTACAACAGGCTGACAAGTTTGGGTTGAACCGATAGTGTCTTTCGATATGCAGAAAAGATCAGCGGAGCGACGGTCGGATTCAAAAATTTCCCGAGTTCGATAACACGACTGTGAACATGGGGACTGACTTTTTTGATGCCATGTGCAAGGGCATGAGCCGCTTGTGTGTGACCAGTACCGAATCCTTCTGATAATAAGAGCACTCTTGGTTTTCGCATGAGTTCACCTTTATTCATAAGTTTGAGTTAAAATTAAAATTTGAATGAAAACAGTTTGCGTACGTTTTTTGAAAGGACAGTTCTGCTAGGTTTGTTATTACATGAATATACACCAAAACGGCGAATCATGTTTCATCCAAAAATATTTACACAGTACATCATGTTTTGAGACACAAAACTTCAGTTATGTGCGGATTGTTTAAGTCATCTTACACTATAGACGACCACGCTGACAGTTTCCACTGCATTTCGGTTAAAAAATATTAATACATTTTTTTATTGTTAGGCTTGCAATCTTATTTTTAAGGTGATATTGTAGTTTTTGACCGAATGACTGTTTTGTATTTTTGGTCATTCCAAAGAGAGCGATAGAATCACTCGTCACATTTTAGATGAAGTAAGGAGGAGATAAGATGGCTCCGATCGACAGGAGACAGCAGGTCATTCATGCAGCCGCGCAGTCATTTTCCATGTTTGGATACAAAGCGACCACAATGGATCAAGTGGCCAAGATTGCCAATGTGGGCAAAGGCACGATCTACACTTTTTTCACGAACAAAGAAGAGTTGTTTGATGAGATCCTGGTGGAAGTCATTCAGGAGATGAAAAATATAGCGCAGCGTGAAGTACATCAGAAAAGTGCCTTTTTTGATAATCTGTTTCGCGTGCTGGATGCACTGCTGGAATTTCGCCGTGATCATGAGTTGCTGGTTAAATTGTCTCAGGAATTGAAGGATTTTGGAACGCTGCAGGCCAAAGAAGGTCTGGAAAAAGTAGAGAAAGTCATTTCTGATTTTCTGACTCGTGAACTGGAGAAGGCAAGAGATAACGGGGAAATACGTGATTGTGATCCACAAGTCGTTGCATTTATGATGATTCGATTGTATATCGCCTTAACCTCGGACTGGAGTAAACATCATGAGCCACTTAGCAAAGAGGAGATCAAGAACTACTTTCGTCTTTTCTTAATGGAAGGGATCGCCGCGATCAATCCGGTTTAAGGTATGTAATAGGATCTAGAGTTGAAGTATTCGAGGATTACCAATTCACTGAGTAGCCTTGGTGTCTAACATGATCCATTCGGTAGTAGGTATGCAATAAGGAAATAAAACTTGTCGGAGGGCAAGTTTGTTTTTTGTCCTGAAGTGACCGTTTGAGAGAAATGGTCATCACGTATTTCGGTAAAATTTCCAGAGATTTTCATTCTGTTTTCATATTGGATATTCCTGCTGCATAGCAGAGAGATTAAGGGGAGAAAATGACATGAAATCATTAAACGTGTTTTTCAAGGATTTGGGATCAGCCGTGAGAAACCCGAAGGTGTTGATCCCTGTAATTGCGATATTATTTATACCGATCCTGTACAGCGGCATTTATTTGGCGGCTTACTGGGACCCATACGGTCGTGTTGATAAACTTCCGGTAGCCGTAGTTAACCTTGATAAAGGAGCCGAATTGGAAGGGAAGTCACTTCATGTAGGTAAAGACCTTATTGATGAACTGAAGAAAAATAAAGATTTTAAATGGGACTTTGTGGGTGCCACTCAGGCAAAGGACGGCATGCAAAACGACAAGTATTACATGCAGATTACGATTCCAGAGAACTTCTCGTCCCAAGCTACAACATTGCTGGATGATAAGCCTGCACCAGCTGACTTGATCTATGAGCCGAACGGTAATTATAACTTTGTAGGCGCGCAAATCGGTAAAACGGCAATTAAAGATCTGAAGGCTAAAGTTTCAGCCAAAGTTACAGAGTCTTATGCAGAGACGCTGTTAGATAAGTTCTCCGAAGTGTCGGATGGCTTGGCTGAAGCAGGCAACGGTGCCGGAGATTTGAAGACTGGGGCTGGAAAACTTGATGACGGGGCAGTGAAGCTTAAGGATAACCTTGCTAAACTTGCGTCAGGAACATTGAAACTTCAGGATGGACTAGCTCCATTAAGTAACGGAGTTAATGCACTGCATAATGGAGCTTCGAAACTTGAAAATGGAACTACAAGTTTGGTTTCGGGTTTACAGCAACTTCATGAAGCAGCTACGGGCCAGCTTCAAAGTGGAGCTGACCAGTTGAAAGAAGGAAGCGACAAGCTGGCCTCCGGACTGCAATCTTCACTGGATGGCACAAACAAGCTACAAGCAGGTCTGCAATCCTCTGAACAAGGCAGTGCGAAGCTGTCTGATGGTCTGCAATCGGCAGTTCAGGGCAGTGGAACATTGGCAACCGGCCTGCAATCCGCTGTGGATGGTAGCAGTAAAGTTGCCGATGGAGCACAGGGTGTAGCAGCCGGATTGAAACAACTGGCTGCAAGCAACCCGGAGCTGGCTGCAAGCGCAGATGTTCAGAAGCTGCTTGCCGCGAGTCAGGCTGTTGCTGACGGAAGTGCACAGCTGCATGAGAGCGAGCAGAAGCTGGCTCAAGGTGCGGATCAGCTTCACCAAGGTAATCAACAACTGGCCGCGGGTGCAACTGAACTGCATGGAGGTCAACAACAACTGCTCGGAGGCGCCACTCAACTTGTTGATGGACAGAAGCAACTGCTTGCGGGTGCTGGACAGCTTAGTCAGGGTGGAGCCAAACTCTCGGATGGCTTACAACAATTCAGTAGTAAATTGGGTGAGGCAGCTTCTGGCGGTACACAACTGGCAGCTGGTGCGAAACAGCTAGGTACAGGTACGGCTGCATTGCAGTCAGGTGTCGGTAAACTTAGCGGTGGTGTGTCATCTCTGGCTGACGGTTCCAAACAGCTGGGTGACGGAGCTGGTAAATTGGCTAATGGCCTTACAGAACTGAAAGACGGTTCTGGTGAACTGGCAACGAAGCTGAAAGACGCAGCTCAGAAAACATCCAAAGTGAAGAAAACAGATGAAGTTGTGAATATGTTTGCAGAACCGGTTAGCTCTTCCGAGAACAAGGCAGAGAACGTAAGTAATTACGGAACGGGTATGACGCCATTTTTCCTGTCTATCGGTCTGTTTGTAGGATCACTGATTTCTACCATCGTTCTGAAAATGCGTGAAACGTCTGTACCTGGAGCAACAGGTTGGAATCGTTTCGTAAGCCGCACACTGATATTTGGTTCGGTGAGCATCTTCCAGTCGGTTATTGTAGCAAGCTTTATGCTTTACGGTCTCGGACTAGAGACACATAGTACAGGACTGTTTTATCTGTTTACGATTATAACGGGTCTGACCTTCATGCTGATCGTTCAAGCGCTGGTTACTTGGCTAGATTTGCCTGGACGTTATGTGATCATCTTGCTATTGGTCTTCCAGCTTGCAGGAAGTGCGGGTACATTCCCAGTAGAACTAATTCCTTCATGGTTGCAATCCATTAGTCAGTGGCTACCGATGACACACAGCATTATGGGTCTCAGAGCCGTTGTCTCCAGCGGTAACTTCAATGTGATGTGGCATCAGGCTGAAATATTGAGCGTCTATGCAGTTGTATCTGTGCTGCTGACGCTGACATACTTCCTCCTGAACGGCCGACGTACCAAGAAGGAAGCTGAAGTAGCAGAGAACGGTCAGCCTTTGACAGTATAATTAATGAAGCAAGACGACAATCAACACAACTTTCTGCAAAAAAAAGTTAAAGCATATGTATCGAAATTATGCAATATAGTAGTCAAATAGTGCAAATGGTCTGCGGCGCGAAAATAAGCTGCAGGCCATTTTGTATTCAATGGTATGAAAATAGAAAGTTAGATTGGAAGCTGAAGCATGAAAATTGCGAAAATATGGTCAAACGCAGGCTGGATATGGAACGATTTTCTTTTATCAGCAATTAAAATCAGTTGTGCTCTGCTATAAAATGTGTATAATTATTCGAAAAAGAGATGTTTTTAAACGTCAATACACTAAAGCTGTACTGCAAAGCAATTCTTATCAGAGGTATTAAAAAGTTTAAATTGCGCTGATGTTAGGTCGGTGTTAAAATAATAGAACTATATCAAAAAACGTCGCTCCATCTTGAGTAGTCGTGCCAGCGGCTACATATTGTTGTATATATGCTGTTACCGGATCACCGGATTCAGTCCTTCGCAATAATCGCGGTCTTTACCGCAATACCAGGCTTACAACAGATGGCTCAAGCTATCATCTCTCCATCTCAGCAGGCAGGCTTATCGCAAGCGAAATGCCAGCTCCTCCCGTTTCAATGTTGCCTGTTGTTATGTTCTTGATCTTTCCGAAATACTTCATTATAGAAAGGTTGCGTTCCATGAGACACATCGGATTACCTCCAAAACAAGGTCTGTATGACCCACAATTCGAAAAAGATGCATGTGGTATGGGTTTTGTTGCCAACATCAAAGGAGTACCTTCACACGATATCGTTAGTCAGGCACTGACCATGCTCAGTAACATGGAGCACCGTGGGGGTCAAGGAAGTGAACCGAATTCCGGTGACGGAGCAGGGATCCTGATTCAGATTCCACATCGTTATTTTGCTAGTGAAGCAGACCGACTCGGTTTTGCATTGCCTGAACAGGGATTCTATGGCGTAGGCATGTTGTTCCTGTCTCATGATCCGGCAGTTCGTACTGCGCATGAAGAGAGCCTGAAGAAGATTATTGAAGAAGAAGGACAGACCTTCCTGGGCTTCCGCGATGTACCTACGTATGATGAGATGCTGGGCCGTTCTGCACTGGCAGCGAAGCCTTACGTACGTCAGGTGTTTATCGGAAGAGCGGATGAAGTGAAAGATGAGCTTGCATTTGAGCGCAAATTGTATGTTATTCGCAGACGTGCTGAACTGGCTATCCGTTATTCCGCAGACGAGGCGGAAGGAGAATCCTTCTACCTGCCGAGCTTGTCTTGCCGTAAAGTGGTCTACAAAGGCATGTTGACAACCGAGCAGGTGGGTAAATTCTATCTGGATTTGCAGGAAGAACTGGTTGAATCAGCGATTGCACTCGTACACTCCCGTTTCAGTACGAACACCTTCCCGAGCTGGGAACGTGCTCACCCGTATCGTTTCATGATCCACAACGGTGAGATCAACACGATGCGTGGTAACGTAAACTGGATGCACGCGCGTCAGTCCTTGTTCGAAAGTGAACTGTTTGGAAACGATATTGCCAAAGTTAAACCAGTAATCAATCCAGACGGTTCGGATACAGCGATGTTTGATAACACGCTGGAGTTCCTGTATCTGAGCGGACGCTCCCTGCCACACGTGGCAATGATGATGGTTCCGGAGCCTTGGAGCACAGATGAAGGCATGGACCCTGCGAAAAAAGCTTTCTATGAATACCACAGCACGATGATGGAGCCGTGGGATGGTCCGGCTGCAATGGCATTTACGGACGGCTTGCAGATCGGTGCTACCCTTGACCGTAACGGTTTGCGTCCTGCTCGTTATTACGTAACCAAGGATGACCGAATCATCCTTTCTTCCGAAGTTGGTGTTCTGGATATCGCCCCGGAAGACATTCTGTACAAGGATCGTTTGCGTCCAGGACGGATGTTGCTCGTAGATACTCAAGAGGGTCGTATTATCTCCGATGAAGAAGTCAAAGCGATTATCGCAGCGGAGAACCCTTACGAGGAGTGGCTTGAGGAGCATTTGATGGATCTGAACGAGCTGCCGGAAGCACCGGAACTTCCAGATCCTAAACATGACAATGTAACACAGCTTCAGCTGGCTTACGGATACACATTTGAAGAATTGCGCAAAGTGCTGGAGCCGATGGCATCTACAGGAATGGAAGCTACAGGTTCCATGGGTTATGATGCACCGCTGGCTGTTCTGTCCGATCGTCCGCAACGCCTGTATAACTACTTTAAACAGATGTTTGCACAGGTAACCAATCCGCCGATTGATGCGATCCGTGAAGAGATTGTTACATCGACAGCGACAACGATTGGTCCGGAGCGTAACTTGCTTAACCCTGAACCGGAGAGCTGTCGCCAGATCCGTCTGGATACACCGGTATTGTCTAATGAAGACTTTGCGAAAATCCGCCACGTTCGTCGTCCGGGCTTCCGCTCCATGACGATTCCGATCTTCTTCACTGCTGCGGAAGGAGCGGAAGGGTTGCGTAAAGCGATGGACTTGCTCTTTGAAGCGGCTGACCGTGTCATTGACAAAGGACATAACATTCTGATCCTGTCTGACCGCGGTGTGGATGCAGAGAACGCTGCGATCCCGGCGTTGCTGGCTGTTGCAGGTCTGCATCACCATCTGATTCGTCAGGGTACTAGAACAAAAGTCAGCATTTTGCTTGAATCGGGAGAACCGCGTGATATTCACCACTATGCGCTACTTCTGGGTTATGGCGTAAGTGCAGTTAACCCTTATCTGGCATTTGAAACGTTGGATGACATGATTCAGCAAGGTTTGTTGCGCGGCATTTCCCATGAGAAAGCTGTTAAAAACTACATTAAAGCCGCAACTAAAGGCGTTATTAAAATATTGTCCAAAATGGGTATCTCGACGATCCAATCGTATCGCGGTGCTCAAATTTTCGAAGCAGTGGGTCTGAAATCAGACTTCGTTGATCGTTACTTCACTTGGACACCTTCACGAATCGGTGGTATCGGTCTGGAGGAAGTAGCAGCAGAAGCGTTAACACATCACAACCGTGCCTTCACGGATAAAGACGGCAATGATAAAGTGCTGGATTCCGGCGGTGAATACCAATGGCGTAATGACGGGGAAGAGCATTTGTTCAACCCGCAAACAATCCACACGTTGCAACATGCTGTACGTACGGGCGACTACAAGCTGTACAAAAAGTATTCCAAACTCGTACAGGGTGAGAATGATCAATTGCTCACGATTCGCTCCATGCTGAAGCTGAAACCGGTCGGAGCATCCATTCCGCTGGAAGAAGTGGAATCGGTAGAAAACATCATGCGTCGATTCAAAACCGGTGCGATGTCCTTTGGTTCCATCAGCAAAGAAGCTCACGAAGATATGGCAATTGCCATGAACCGTGTGGGGGGGAAATCCAACACAGGTGAAGGTGGAGAAGATCCAGCGCGTTTTGTAAAAGATAGCAATGGTGATTCCCGTCGTAGTGCGATCAAACAGGTGGCATCCGGACGTTTTGGTGTAACTTCCAACTATCTGGTCAATGCTGACGAGATTCAGATCAAAATGGCACAAGGGGCTAAACCAGGTGAAGGCGGACAGCTGCCAGGCCGGAAAGTATATCCTTGGGTAGCCGAAGTTCGTGGTTCTACACCAGGTGTAGGTCTGATCTCACCGCCACCGCATCACGATATCTATTCGATTGAGGACTTGGCTGAGTTGATCTATGACTTGAAAAATGCTAATCCGCGTGCCGAAATTAACGTGAAGCTGGTATCTGAAGTGGGTGTCGGAACGATTGCTGCAGGTGTAGCTAAAGGTCGTGCGGACATTATCCTGGTTAGTGGATATGATGGTGGTACGGGTGCATCTCCTCAAGGCTCCATCCGTCATGCGGGTATGCCATGGGAGCTTGGACTTGCAGAGACACATCAAACGTTGATGCTGAACAATCTGCGTGATCGTGTTGTTCTTGAGACGGATGGTAAAATGCTGAACGGGCGTGACCTGGCGATTGCTGCGTTGCTTGGAGCGGAAGAGTATGGTTTCTCTACTGCACCACTCGTTGCACTGGGCTGTATCATGATGCGTGTCTGCCAAATGGATACTTGTCCAGTTGGTGTGGCAACACAAAATCCGGAACTGCGTAAGAACTACATGGGAGACCCTGAACATGTCGTGAACTTCATGCGTTTTGTCGCTGAAGACATGCGTGAGATTATGGCTGATCTTGGATTCCGTACCATTCAGGAAATGGTAGGACGTACAGATTGCCTCGAAACGGTAGAAGCTGTGGATCACTGGAAGAAAAAAGGTGTGGATCTGTCGGTATTGCTACATGTGCCTGAAATGCCAGAAGGCGCTGCACGTTACCGTACACAGCATCAGAATCACCAACTGGAAGAAACGCTGGATATGCAACAACTCGTGCCACTCGCACAGCCAGCTATTGAATCCGGTCAACCTGTAGAAGCAGTTCTGCCAATCACCAATGTGAACCGTGCAGTGGGTACCATCCTGGGTAGTGAGATTACACGTAAGTATGGTCTTGCTGGTTTGCCTGAGGATACGGTTAAATTTAAATTTGTCGGCTCCGCTGGACAAAGCTTTGGTGCTTTTGTACCAAAAGGCATGACCCTCACGGTTGAAGGCGACTCTAATGACTACGTAGGTAAAGGGTTGTCAGGAGGAAAGCTGATTGTTATGCCTTCACCAAAAGCGACATTTGAAGCGGAGAATAACATTATTATCGGAAACACTGCTTTATATGGGGCGACTAGTGGGGAAGCGTATATCCGCGGTATTGCCGGTGAACGTTTCGCTGTACGTAACTCCGGAGCCAAAGTGGTTGTTGAAGGTGTAGGCGATCATGGCTGTGAATATATGACAGGCGGGCGTGTCGTAGTACTCGGCGATACAGGTCGTAACTTTGCAGCAGGAATGTCAGGAGGAATTGCCTATGTTTACGATCCAAAAGGCACATTCCTGCAACGCTGCAATCTGGAAATGGTTCTTTTGGAGCGTGTAGAAGATACTGCCGAAAGTGCAGATCTACGTGGCATGATTCAACGTCATGTGGCACTCACTGGAAGTGAGGCAGGTCAGCGTATCCTGGATACATGGCAGGATTCCCTGAATCAATTTGTTCGTGTCATTCCGAAGGATTTCAAACGTATGACGGAACAGATCGAGCGTGTACAGGCAACAGGTCTGACAGGTGAAGCCGCCTTGCTGGCTGCATTCGAAGCCAATATGCGTGAGCTTGCGCGTACCGGAGGTTAATATTCCGTTCGTTCTCTTTATAAAAGAAAAGCATTAAATAAAAGGAGCCATATGGCCGCCAGAGCGGCGTCATACGGCTCCTTTTTGCTTTCGACAAAATTAGAACCCGCTCAAAAAACGTTATCGCCATGAGACGACAACATCGAGGAACGTTCTAACGTATAATTAGGTTTAGTTTTTGGAGTGCAGAGTAAGTATAACGATAAGAGAGGTTAGCGGAATGAAGATGAAGCATCCAAACATGGGCGATTCTAAGCCGACAGGTAAACCAGTCGAAGCAACCCAGATGGACATCATGAAAGTTTTACTGCAATGTGGAATCGACCCGGAGCGTTTGAAGCATTTCGTTTCCTCCAACAGCAAGCGTTCTTGATTCAGAGCACACCAACGAGTGGAGGGAATTCAAGATACACAAAAAGGCCCAGAAACCGGAGTGGAAGTACTCGGAAACTGGGTTTTCTTCTCGGGTATAGCCTGATTAATCCATACTGCGTTCCATTCGTACAAAAGCGATAAAACGGCGCGCTTCTTCCTCTGTTAGAGGTTTACCGTCGATCATCAGATCAAAACGCTCTAACACTTCCTTATCTGACAATTCAAGCGTATCCACGAATTCACGCACGTCTTCATCCATAACCATATCACTTTGCTTCGTACGTCCAATCAAATAATCAATGGACACATCAAAGATGTCGGCGAGCCGAGTTAATACCTCGAAATCCGGTTTGCGCCGGTTTTTCTCATAGTGGGAGAGAGCCGCTCTGGTAATATGAATGGAGGTCGCAAGTTCTTCTTGAGTAAGTCCCCGCTGTTCTCTTAATTCAGCAATGCGATTTCCGTAGCTCATAAGCTATTTCCCCCTGAACACCATCATATATATTGAAACAATCCTGAGCCAAGTTTTTGATCAGGGCAAGCTTTCCTGCAAATGTACTACGCCTCATTCGTCTCAGATACTATTTAAATAGGTCTGTCTAAGGACAGCTCATATTGTCGTAAATCAAAAGAACCATGTCCAAATACTGCTTGACATGATACGTTTTGTATCGTAAATTGAACGTATGGAGTTACAAAATGTATCATTATTAGTATTTTAAGTATTTCCACGTGGATTGAGCGTTATACCTGTCAAAAGTAAACGAGTGTCAACCGCGATGGCGAATCCATTCTAAAGGAATGAAAGCATGAACTCAAAAATGGTTCAGGAATGGGCCGATCTTAAACCAAATGTCCATATGTACATTCAGGAGTTTCATGGGAAAATGGCAGACCGCAAAAGACGTCCCGTCCTGTTACTTGGTATGGATACACAAGCGATCACTTTCCTGAGCGACCTGAACTTACCCGTATTATCGGAAATGCTAATAGGTTTAGATGTAGAAGACAGCCGTGTGTGCGTCAGGCTTCATGCCAAGCTGCAATGGAAGCAGCCCTTTGGAGAGTTGATATTGTATCATTCAAAATTGCATATTCAGAAAGAGCAGACACTATATATAACAGGACAATTAAACAGAATGCTTACTGAAGTTGAATTTGAGGTAGTTTCCCGTTCTACATATGGGAAGACAACAGATCCCGTTCCTCAGCCAAAGCCTTATCGTTACATTGATTTTACCATATAAACTAGGTTAAATCTGAATATTCTCTGAACGAGCATGTACTTAACGCCATTTTACTATATTTCGTAGCGTTATGCATTAGTTCTTTAACACCAAAAGCATTTACGCAATGAATAAAGGAGCGAGGAGGAGCATACTATTTCTGGTAGTTTGGATATCGTTGAAATGCACTGCCACATTTTATTCGGTCTGGATGATGGTCCTGTTCAAATGGAGCAGTCCGTTGCAATGGCTGAGAAGGCAGTAGCTTCAGGAATTACCTCCATTATTGCAACTCCGCATCACCTGAACGGATATTACAACAATGAACCAAAGGTAGTCAATCAGGCTGTTCATATGCTTCGTGCCGAGCTTGCCAAACGAAACATCCGTTTGCAGATTGATCCCGGTCAGGAGATCAGAGTGCACGATGGGCTGATTGAAGACTTGTATGCAGGAAAGTGCTCCACACTTGCCGGTAGTCGTTATATGTTGCTGGAGCTGCCCTTTGGTCATATTCCCTCACAGTTCCCCGGAATACTGCACGAACTGCGAATCTCGGGAATTACCCCTATTATCGCTCATCCGGAACGTAACCTTGTTATTTTGAAAAAGCCGTTGCTGTTGTCTGATTATTTGATTCAAGGCGGACTATGCCAACTCACGGCGGGGTCATTCACTGGGCTTTTCGGACGAAAAGTTCAGAAATGGTGTTTTCATTTTTGCAAAGAAAACGGGTTTCATTTCATTTCATCAGATGCACATGATACGCAGCGTCGCACATTCAAGCTGGACGTTGTATACCCGATGCTTGAAAGACGTTTTGGTTATGGATATATTCAGTATTTTCAAGATAATGCACGATCCATATGGAATAATCAACGTATTTCGGCTGAAATGCCGGCAAAGAAAAAGCGCAGCTTTTTGTTCTGGTGAGCGACAGTCGATGTACTGAATACATGGTTACATATCATGGTTGACTTGAATGGGAGGAATATAGGATGGATCTCAAAGAGTATATACACATTTTACGAAAACGCATCTGGATCATTGTTGCCTTCGTTGCTGTAGCTTGTATTGGTGCAGGTGTCAAAAACTACTTTTTTACTGTCCCGATCTATGAAGCGAGTGCCAAATTAATCGTCAACCAGGCATATAATGCCCAAGGCGTTCCGAGCCTGGATATCGGTACCATTCAGACGAACATCAAAGTAATCAACTCTTATATGGAGATTATTAAATCTTCTGCAATCCTCGATAAAGTAGCAACCACATACCCCGATCTTGGCATGACCGGTAATCAATTAGGGCAGAGCATTCGAGTATCTACTGCAAATGAGTCCCAAGTTATGAGTCTGACGGCAACGGGGCTATCTTCCGAAAAAGCAGCGAAAACCGTAAATGCAGTTGCGAAAGTGTTTAAATCCCAAATCCCCGTAATTATGAAAGTAGACAACGTAACAATCCTGAGTGAAGCGAAACCTACGGATTCCTCTAAACCTGTTAACGTCAATCCCATCATCAATATTTTGATTAGTTTTATTGTTGGACTATTGCTGGCAGTAGGCTTTGTATTCCTGCTGGAATATTTGGACGACACGTTGAAAACGGAAGATGAATTGGAAAAAGAATTAAATCTTCCTGCGCTTGCTGTCATCTCCAAGATTAGAAAAGATGAGACACGTGTATCCAAACATTCATCCATATCTCAAAAACAGGTAGGTGATGGACAGTATGTCACGATTAACCAATGAACGAGTTGGCCTGGTAACGATGGCTAATCCCAGATCTACTTCCTCGGAAGCTTATCGAAAGCTAAGAACCAATATTCAGTTTTCATCCATAGACAGTCAGATTCAAACGATCATGATTGCCTCGGCATCATCAGGTGAAGGGAAGACCACGACGATAGGCAATTTGGCAGTTACTTATGCGCAAGAAGGGAAAAAGGTTCTGCTGATGGATACGGATTTACGTAAACCGGCAGTACATCTGATGTTTAACGTGCCCAACCATGTGGGGTTGACCAGTGTATTGTCGAGTCAATACCAAGTAACGGAAGTGCTCCGAGAAACCGGGGTGGAAGGTTTACATGTCTTGTCTTCCGGCCCTATTCCTCCTAATCCCTCGGAGATGATCGGTTCACGCAAGATGACAGCACTGCTTGAGGATTTGAAGGAAACATATGATGTTATTTTGTTCGATACACCACCTGTTCTGACCGTGACAGATGCTTTAATTATCAGTTCGTTGTGTGATGGTGTCATTCTTGTGGTGAATGCAGGCAAAGTGAAGAAGGATCTGGTCAAAAAGGCGAAAGCTCATCTTGAACATGTGAACGCACGTATTCTGGGCGCGGTGCTGAACAATGTGCAGGTGCCCAAAAGCCGCAATAACAGTTATGGGGAAAAAGGATAGGCAGTGAATTTGAACAGTCGAAGTTCAATTTTTAGATCATCATTAAAGGTCATGTCTACTATACCTCTATCAAGGTAGGCACTCGGTCACACTGTGGGTAGTGTACCTTAGACGTGTATCGTCAAGGGTGTGACGTGAGGAGGGGTTCAATGCCCTATTTATGAACGATATGTTTCATGTTTTCATGGTTTTGATTTTATATAAAAAAACTAAATGGATAGGGTGATATCTATGACAAAGGTGAGAAAAGCGATTATCCCTGCTGCTGGATTGGGAACCCGATTTTTACCTGCTACAAAGGCAATGCCTAAAGAAATGCTCCCTATTGTGGACAAACCAACTATCCAGTATATCGTTGAAGAGGCGGTTGCTTCAGGGATCGAAGATATTATCATCGTGACGGGCAAAGGGAAACGTGCGATTGAAGATCATTTTGACAGTGCATTTGAACTGGAGCACAACCTGCTGGAGAAAGGTAAACTCAGTTTACTGGAAGAAGTCCGGAAGTCCTCCAACGTGGATATTCATTACATAAGACAGAAGGAAGCCCTTGGACTGGGGCATGCGGTCTGGTGTGCCCGGAATTTCATCGGCAATGAACCCTTTGCCGTGCTGCTTGGCGATGATATTGTCGTGTCGGAAGTGCCATGCCTGAAACAGCTCATCCAGCAGTATGAAAAGGTAGAGCAATCGGTGCTTGGCGTGAAAACGGTAAGTCCAAGTGATACATCCCGCTACGGGATTATTGATCCGTTGCACACAGAAGGACGTTTATCTTCTGTTAAGAGTATGGTTGAAAAGCCCCCACTAGGTTCGGCACCATCTAACCTAGCCATTATGGGACGATACATTTTGACTCCGAAAATTTTTGAATATTTGGAAGAGCAAAATGTAGGCGCAGGAGGCGAAATTCAGCTTACAGATGCGTTGCAAAAGTTGAATATCGATCAAGGAATCAGTGCCTATGACTTTGAAGGTTCCCGTTTTGATGTAGGGGAGAAACTGGGGTACATCCTTACCACTTTAGATTTTGCACTCAAAAATAAAGAGTTGCGTGTACCGGTGCTGATGGCAATCGAAGAGATTCTAATGAAGGAACAAATGAATCAAATCCTTGTAGCTGGAGGGGATAGTCTGTGAAGATATCAGGACCGGAATACTTTGGGAGTGGGGAAACCTTGGTTAAAGAGGGGAATGCCGCAGTACTTGAGCAGCCATACTCACAACGTGTTGGCGGGTATACGGATGTGATGAAGCCATTGGCTGATTTTGTTATCGCCATTCTGCTGCTGCTGATCACATTACCGGTCATGCTACTTTCGGCTATTTTGATCAAACTGGATTCCAAAGGTCCTGTCATCTTTAAGCAGGAACGGTACGGGAAGAACGGGGTCAAATTTAACATCTATAAATTCAGAACGATGCGCACAGATGCGCCGAAGTATGGCCTTTCTCCAACGACCAGCAATGATCCAAGAATCACAAGGCTAGGTAGAATACTGCGCAAGACGAGTCTGGACGAACTGCCGCAACTGCTTAACATTATCAAAGGCGATATGAGTTTTATCGGCCCAAGACCTGAGATGAAACGTATTGTGGAGGAATGTTATACCGATCTGGAACGCAGACGTTTTCTGGTGAAACCAGGAATTACAGGATTGTGGCAGGTAAGCGAGGCTCGTAAGGAGCCGATTCACCATAACCTGCAATATGACTTCCACTATATTTCGAATGTCTCTATGAAAATGGACATCACCATCATTTTTAGAACCATCGGCGTAATGATTAAAAGCAATACCTTTTGACCATATTGGATCATAATTTGGAGTGTGATGTAATGAAACATGTTGTAGTGACAGGTGCTGCCGGATTTCTGGGCTCTCATCTCGTGCAATCTTTGATCGGCCAGGGCCATCGGGTTACAGGGATCGATAATCTTTCAACAGGTGTGATTCACAATCTGGCAGGGGTTATGGAGAACCCTCACTTTGTATTCCATGAAGCAGATGTTACACGTCCCGATACAATGGATATTTTCGTTGATCAGCAGGTGCACGAAGTCTATCATCTGGCTTCGCCTGCTTCACCTAAATTCTATCAAGCAGATGCGATCGGTACGATCTGGGTGAACACGCAAGGAACCTATCATATGCTGGAGCTGGCTCGGATCAAAGGAGCCAAGTTTCTGTATTCCAGTACAAGCGAGGCCTATGGGGATCCGGAGATTCATCCGCAGCCGGAGAGTTACCGAGGCAATGTGAATACGTGGGGGCCAAGGGCCTGTTATGATGAAGCCAAACGGCTGGGCGAAGTGTTTTGTTATGAATACTACACGAAACAACGTGTTTCCGTGAGAGTTGCGCGTATTTTTAATACGTACTCTTCCGGGCTTCGCAATGATGACGGCAGGGTGATATCTAATTTTGTAACGCAGGCGCTGACGGATCAGGATATTACGGTGTACGGGGATGGTTCACAGACCCGATCCTTCTGTTATGTGGATGATAACATCCGAGGGTTACAAGCCTTCATGGCAGAAGATCGGGCTGAGGGGGAGATTATCAATATCGGCAATCCTAAAGAATACACGATCCTTGAGGTCGCCCATCTGGTGAAACAACTTACACAATCGAACAGTGAGATTGTATTCCTGCCATTACCTGAAGATGATCCGAAGGTTAGGCGTCCGGTGATTGATAAAGCACGAGAAATATTAAACTGGGAGCCCGAAATTGGTTTGGAAGAGGGATTGAAACGTACGATAGAGCACTATCGATCGATGCTGCAGGTACAGGAAACTTGATAACACTGAATTGAAGAGACTGATGCTGAATAAAGCGAGTTGAGATGCGTGCAAACCATATTGATTGCTCACAGTTTATATCCACCCCATATTATTGGGGGGGCCGAGATATCGACACAAATTCTGGCCCAGACGCTGGAGTCCAGTTATGACGTTAAAGTCATTACGGTTGGTGGACACAAAGAGGGCGGGATGCAGACGGATACAGTGAACGGGATTGAAATCTCGCGGCTACCATTTAACAATCGGTACTGGATCGGTGATACGGCAAGGCAGGCCAGCACTTCTGACAAAGTGTTATGGCGTATCCAGGATATTTTTAATGTGAAGCAGTACCAGCATATTAAACAATATCTGATGATGAAACGTCCTGCCCTGATCCACACTCAGAATATTCCGGGACTAAGCCTTGCCATCTGGAAAGCGGCATTTGAACTGGATATTCCGGTTGTGCATACCTTGCGCGATTTTTCATTAATTGAGCCTATTGCCATCACGGCATATTCCAGGTTCTACAGACAGATTTCCAAACACTACAGTCGCAGGGTCTCTTCGGTCATTGGCATATCCGAGCATGTGCTTAAAAAGCATACGGACCTTGGATTTTTTGCGCATGCGTCCAAACATATCATTCATAACATTGTTGAGCGCGATAATCAGGTCCAGCAAGTAGAACCGGGTAAAACGATTCGTCATCAGCAACCTTTGCACATTGGCTATTTTGGACAATTAACCGAAGTGAAAGGTGTTCAATACCTGATCGAAGCGGTCAAAGAGCTGGATCAGCAGATCGTGGGGAAACTTTACATCCATGGGGACGGCCCGTTGTTCCAACCATTACAAGAACTTGCAGGGGCTGATCCCCGGATCGTGTTCGTGGGCAAAATCGATAAAAAGGACATCACCTCCCAGATGAAAAAGATGGATCTTACCATTGTACCTTCTACATGGGATGAACCTTTTGGCAGAGTAGTGATTGAATCGTATCAAGCAGGTACGCCGGTCTACGCTTCCAAGGTTGGAGGCATGCCCGAGATTTTGCTGGATGCGGACATCTTCTCCTTTACCGCTCATCGTGCCGATGCGATCCGTGACGCAATCCTTCATTACTATGCCTTATCTGAAGCTGAAAAGAATGAATTAATGCTGCAATGCTGCGAACACAGCTTATCCTTTAATGAAGATTATCTTCTCACCAGGCATGCGATCATTTACGAGAAGTTAATTGGAGGTGAAGGCTAGCAGATGTACATGACTTCTCTGAACGTCAAGTCGCCATCGTTGGTTCAAACGAGGTCTGAAGCGCCTTCTTCAGTCATTATGATGTTAATTCACTTCTTACTTCTCTATCTATCCATCTATGGTTTGATTTCGATCTATGTGGATAACATTGTGATTCGTTCGTTAAAGGATGCAGGCATGTTGCTGCTTGCGGTATATACACTTGCCAGGGTATATCGCCAGCAGATTCATTTTCTGAATCTATTCCTGTTTATACTGGCCTCCCTCATCGTGCTCGGATCGTTAAATGTCCTTCTGGGTTCCAGTGTGGTCACATTAGTCTATGGAATTAAAATTACACTTTTACCGCTGGTGATGTTGTTTACAGGCATGTTTATGGCTGAGCATGGGGGTATGTACGCATTTGCCAGAACCAATCTGGTTATTTTTATTATGCTCATTGCAGGATGGTGCGCCCAATATGCGCTGGGTATAGAAAAGTTAATCACTATGGGATTCGTATACGGAGTGAATATCAAAAACTACCTTGAAGGTGTGCCGCGTTTATCTTCCATTACGTATTCACCGGATGGTTATGCGTATGCGCTGTTAATGACAGGCATCATTGCGGAACATACCAGAATGGCAGTGAAACATCGCAGTTTTCGCCTGATGATCCAGCTGCTCACCATCGGCTTTTTGCTCTTATCTACGATTCGGTCGGCACTGTTACTCTGGTTTGTATATCAGGTTGTTCTATTTTTATTTCAGATTCGGAAGTACAGCAAAAAGAATATGTTAGTTCTGGCAGTTGTATTTATGACACTGCCTGCAGTTGTATTTTTCGGAGGCAGATTGCTGCAATCCAAAAATCTGCTCTCCAGTTCATCTCTGCTTGATCGATTACAGACATGGGGAAGCAGCCTGACCTCGCCATTTACGATGAATGGCATGATCGGTAACGGAATTGGTTCGGTTGGTGCTGCCAGCCGGCGAACGCATATGATGGGCCTGAACTCCAGCAATTTTGCGGTGGATAACCAGTACTTTTCCCTGTATGAACAGACGGGTTGGATCGGGCTCGCCTATTTTTTGATGTTATTCATGTGGCTTTTGATCACACTGGCTAAACGAATGAATGGCTCGACTGATCCGGCAGGCTCCAAACCTCCGCAGGTGGCCATAGCCCTCGGTGCAGGGGTGGCCGCAGCCAGTATGACAACCAATGTTCTTGAGCTGTTCCCTGCGAACGTTTTTTTCTGGATGTTTATAGGCATGGCACTATATCAGCATCGTAATGCAGGTGATATACCATATAAAGCGGGTGAGCGAAAATGAAGATTTTGCACATCGGAGAATATGTGGTGGGTGGTGTAGCCACATATTTAAATGAGCTGGTATCCTACCAGCGTGACCGATTTGAAGTTTATGTATTGATGAGTGATCATAACTCGGCAAAAGATTTTGATCTGGAGCCAGAACATATTATTCGTTACCGTTACAAACGCCACCCGAAATACTTCTTCTCAGCCATGAGACAGATTCACCGAGCTATTCGGCGGATCGAGCCGGATATTATTCACGTTCACAGCTCATTTGCGGGTATGCTCGCAAGGGGCTTATTTTTTTTCACACCGCGCAAAGCGAGTATATTTTATTGCTCACACGGCTGGTCTTTTTTGATGGATACCAAACCCCTGCATAAAAAGGCTTATTTCATGATTGAGAAAATAATGGAGTTCAAAACGGACTATATTGTTAACATTTCAAAATATGAGATGCAGCAGTCCATTCGTATGGGCATGTCTTCTGCCAAATCCCGTTTCGTTTACAGTGGTCTGCGTGACCGCAAGTCCCACAAGCGCCAAAGTCACGAAGAACAGCGACAAGCCATTATGACAAAGGGGGAAGAGGAAGAAGATGCCCGCATGATTCGGCTTCTTTTTGTGGGCAGGTATGATCGGCAGAAAGGACTGGATCTGTTACTGGACGCATTCAGACAGTATCCCGAACTGCAGCAGCATATTCAGTTATACATCATTGGAGACAGCGTGTTGGAGAAAAATGAGTGGACCTTTACGGACAATATGATCCGGTTAGGTTGGGTCAATAATGCAGAGATTGATCATTATTACGAGCAATGTGATGCAATAATTATGCCTTCCAGGTGGGAAGGGCTACCGTTGGTCGCGCTGGAGGCCATGAAGAACCACAAACCTGTCATCGCAAGCAATCGCTCCTCGTTGCCAGAACTGGTGACGCATGGCGTGAATGGCTACATCTTTGAACTCGAACGACTCGAAGGGTTGAGAGAGATTCTAATGCATCTCGATCAAGAAACGCTGGCAACCATGGGTGAAGCGGGGCATCAGGTGTATAAAGAGAAGTTCAGCTCGGATCGAATGAATGAGGAGTTTGTGAGTCTCTATTACGAAGCGAGAAATGTAGAAGTTAGCTTCCAAACCGCTCAGCCGGCTTCCCGTTTGGAAATTTCTAAGAGAAATGGAGATTAGCATGAATACAATCTATATCAATGCCCGTTTCCTGACACAGACCGTTACCGGGGTTCAACGATATGCCATTGAACTGGTAAAGGAAATCGATAATTTGATTGACGCTGGAGAAGTAGACGGTACGAAAGTAGAGTTTTGCCTGCTCTCGCCCGCGAATGTGGTTACTCATCTTGAACTGAAACATATTCGGCACCGGATTGTTGGCAGGCTGAAAGGACATGTGTGGGAACAGCTTGAGTTGCCATTTTACGCGAAAAAAGGATTGCTGATTAACCTGTGTAACACAGGCCCGGCATTCAAACGCAATCAGGTCGTGACGATCCATGATGCTTCTGTATTCAGTTATCCAAAGGCATTTTCCTTCGCGTTTCGGTCATGGTATCAGTTTTTAACGGTTCGTTTAGGCAAGATATCGAAAAAGGTCATTACCGTGTCTAACTTCTCCAAAGGCGAGCTGATCCAACATTGTAAAATTGCCGCGCAGAAAGTATCCGTGACACATCTGGGCATCGATCATATTCATCATAGGCAGGCGGCTCAAGGCACACTTGAGAAATATGGGATTAACTCCCCCTATGTACTGGCCGTCAGCACAATGAATCCTTACAAAAACTTCAAGCTGATCTTGGACATTTTACCTGAGGTGAAAGCACAGAATTTGAGTGTTGTCATCGTGGGCTCCAAGAACAGTAAAGTGTTCAGCAATCATGCCGTGAACGATTCGGAAGGTGTGAATTGGGTGGGGTATGTGACGGATGAGGAGTTAAAAGCGCTCTACGAACATGCCACCGGCTTTATTTTCCCATCCTTGTACGAAGGGTTTGGCTTACCGCCACTAGAGGCGATGGCGCTTGGTTGTCCGGTTATCGTGTCTTCCCGTGGTTCGATCCCGGAAGTATGCGGAGAAGCAGGGCTATACTTTGACCCTCATCACCCGCAGGAAGCAGCTTCACGTCTGGTAGAGATGATGTCTGATCCGGAGCTTGGGCAGCGAATGTCCATTCAGGGCAAAGAGCACTCAGCCTTCTTCTCTTGGAACAAATGTGCCAAGGATACAGTAAACATTATTATGAGCACGGTGTAAGCATGCGAAATGTATTCTTGTGAGGGAGATAAGCTATGAACAAAGTGTTTGTTGCGATTGATTTCCCGCCTGAAAAGGGAGGGATTCATGATTATGCCTACGGGCTGATATCACAGATTCCAGCAGAAGAGACAACGGTGCTGACCAATAAAATAAATGATACCGCAGAGTCTGAGCAATTCGACCAGAAGCATGATTTTGAAATTATTCGGAAACGGATCTTTTCAGATTCGAATAAATGGCTGATGATTCTCTCGCAGCTTGTTCTGGTCATGCAACTGATTCTGTTGAAATGGCGCAAAAAAACAGATGAGATTCATTTTGTGAATATCTTTCCGGTTGGCTTAGCCGGTCCATTCATGAAATTCCTTTTTCGAGTAAAATACTTTCCTTATGTTCACGGCCTGGATGTGATGGGGATGGTTAATAGCCGTTTATTCCCACTGCTGTTGTTCATTCTGAAGCGTGCGGACAAGGTGATTGCCAATAGCCAATATACGAAGTCGAAGCTGGTTGAACTGGGGATTTCGGAGTCTCAGATTGTCATTATTCCACCGGGACTTAACGTGAACAAGCTAAACGCGGATACAGGGAGCCAGGGGAATTTACGGGATAAGTATGGTCTGCATGGCAAAAAAGTGATGATCACCGTCTCGCGACTTGTGGAACGCAAAGGTCATGATGTCACACTGAAAGCCGTGAGTCAGGTTATTACGCATATTCCTGATCTGAAGTATGTTATCTGCGGAGATGGGCCGTATAAGGGAGAACTCGAACGACTGGTAACTCAGTACGGACTCGAATCTGTTGTTGTATTTACAGGACGTACTACAGACGATGAGCTTCAGCAATTATATGAATGTGCGGATCTCTTCATTATGCCAAGCCGGGATATCAAGGAGAAGGGTGACGTGGAAGGGTTCGGGATTGTATTCCTGGAAGCCAACTATTATCGATTGCCTGTCATTGCAGGCAACAGTGGCGGTATTCCCGACGCCGTGAAGGACAATATCACCGGTTATCTCGTAGACCCTGTTGATGATCAGGAGATTGCTACGCGTATCGAACAATTAATGACCGACGATGGGCTAGCCAGAGCGATGGGGGATAACGGATACGACTGGGTGGTCAACTATTGTTTGTGGTCGCATCGCGGACAGTTGTTGAAGCAATTGGCCTAATGGACGGGTTCCACAATCTTCATGTCCTAATGGGGAGGATTAAGGATGAAAATATGTATCGTTACTCACAGGGTTGTCAAAGGGGAGGGTCAGGGCAGAGTTAATTATGAGATTGCAATTGAAACCCTAAGACAAGGTCATGAAGTTGTTATGATTTCCAATGAGGTGGAGCCGGAACTTCTTGAATATGAGGGAGCTACATGGATTAAAGTTTTTCCTTCGCTGGGGTTACCCCAGCTGTTACGATACCAGATGTTTGCCTTGAGCAGTGCCGCTCATATTCGCAAATTAAGAAAAACAAAGCAAGTTGATCTTGTCATGGTCAATGGTTTTATCACCTGGGCTAGAGGGGACATCAATGCGGTTCACTTTGTGCACAGTACATGGATAAAATCCCCCGTACATAGCTTCCGTGTACACGGCTCCTGGAAACGATGGTATTTCGGTCTGTACACGCTGGTGAATGCGTATCTGGAACGATTCGCCTTTCGCAAAAGTGGTAGAATCATTGCGGTTTCCGAGAAAGTAAAGCGTGAATTGATTCAATTAGGCACGCATCCCGATAAGGTGCAGGTCATTCATAATGGAGTGGATGTGCATGAATTTTACCCCAGTGATGTTGAAGAGAAGAGCAGAATGGATATTAACACCGGCCGAGTCGTAGGTTTATTTGCAGGTGATATTAGCAGTCCGAGAAAAAATCTGGATACGGTATTGAAGTCGATGGTGTCTGTACCCGGGTTAGAACTCGTTGTAGCGGGATCTACAGATCGAAGTATTTATCCTCAAATGGCTAAAGATTTAAACATTGAAGATCGGGTCCATTTTCTGGGCTATCGGAGAGATATGGGGTATCTCATGCGCAATGTGGATCTATTTATTTTTCCCTCGCGTTATGAGGCTTGCAGTTTGGTCGTGTTGGAGGCACTGGCTTCCGGAATTCCTGTTGTTATTACGGAGGAGTCGGGAGTAACTGAAATGATCAAGAACGATCATGAAAGTATCCCTCCCGGTGTTATTTTGCAAGATGCCAATGATGTAGATGGACTGGCGGTCATTCTTAACACGTTAATGCAGGATAAATCCTATCTGAACGAGATGGGCAAGGCATCCAGGGAAGTGGCTCTTCGAAATGATTGGAAGAAGATGTCTCTCACCTATTTGGAGAGTTACGAAGACTACTTGAAACACAGTGGAAGCCATGCCGGAAGAATGAAACGAAAACAAAGCATTGAGGTGGAATTATGAGAGCATCGGTAGTCATTTGTACACATAACAGAGCGAAGGATACCGTTGAAGCTGTCCAAAGTGTGCTGGCTCAAGAGGATCAAGATATTGAATTTGAAGTACTGGTTATCGATAATAACTCCAAAGATAACACCAGGGAATTATTTCAGAATGCCGATTGGCCTAATCATGTCCGCTACATCTTTGAGAGTAAGCTTGGGCTATCTTATGCCAGGAACCGTGGCATACGAGAAGCGCGGGGAGAATTTATCATGTTTCTGGACGATGATGCGCTGGCCTCTTCTTCCTGGATTCGTGAGGTCATTCATGTGTTCGAACGGGATGAGAAGATTGGCTGTGTAGGCGGGAAAATTGATCCGATCTGGGAAGGTGGCAAGCCGGATTGGATTCCGGATGAGATTATTGGCCTGTATACGTTGATGGACTTTTCAGATCAGGTTACCGAGATGAAACCGCCGTATTTTCCCTTTGGGGCAAATGTTTCTTTTCGAAAAAGTGTGTTTGATTCCATTGAGCCATTTCGCGAAGACTTGGGGCGCGTAGGGAATAATTTGCTTTCGAGCGAAGAGAGCGAACTCATTAGCAGAATTCGAGAGAAATACGACATATTTTATACGCCATATGGGTCAGTGCAGCACAAAATTTCCAAAAGTAGATTAAATAAACGCTGGCTCTTGCGGCGAATGTATTGGCAGGGAATCAGTGATGCAACACGTTACAACAAGAGCGGCTGGGGTGTGTTCAAACATATTGTTCGAATTGCACAAGCAGGTCTGATGATGTTGTTATGTATGAATAACGTACAGAAGGTCATGAGCCAATTAGTCAAAATATCTTATCGGAACGGCACGATTGTGGGATCTTTCCGAAATGGCAGAGGGCTGAACACCTGATGAACATGGCGATTGCCCGAAAACCAAGGCAGCGAAGCATTATTCAGACCATCGTCATGACAAGCATGGCTAATATTCTCATTATGGCTGTGACTACGCTAACTTCCATTATTACAGCCCGTATGTTCGGAGCAACGGGGAAGGGAGAGCTCGCAGCCGTTTTATTCTGGCCTGCATTCATTTCGGGTCTGGCCGCATTTGGTCTGCCCACCTCGTTAATTTACAATGTCAAAAAAAATAGTCAGCAACTCCCTGTGTATATCAGCATGAGTTTTGCCGTTCAGATTCCGATCAGTATCATCGCCGGAGTGATCAGTTGGTTTGGTATCCCTATCTGGCTATCCGGATATTCAGAATCTGTCATTACCATTGCAAGGTGGTATACCATATCCATGGTTCCAGTGATGCTTTTCATGGGTGTACTTGCGGCAGCCGCACAAGGTACCGATAAGTTCCATATTTACAATCTGTCGCGCTTGCTGGCTCCCTTATTGAATCTTGCAGGATTGGTACTACTGTGGGTAGCGCAGGTATTAACCGTGGAAAGAGCCATTATCATCAGTTTTGCCAGCACTATACTGGTGTTGACCTGTTATATGATTGCGATGCGTCAGCAAATATTCAGTTCCATCGGTAAGTTGGTGGCTCAGATTCGAACAGGGATTCATCTATTCAGCTATGGGCTTCGTGTATATGGGGTAGAGTTACTGGGCACGTTGTATAGCCAGTTTGACAAAATTATTATTTTGGCTCTACTGACGCCCAAAGATTTCGGATTATATTCGGTTGTGTTTGCCCTATCGCGTATGTTTAATGTTGTGCAGACAGCAATCACCAATGTCATTTTTCCAAAGGTCGCCGGCATGGAGCAGCAACAGGTGTTGTCTCTTGTTGGCAGAGCTTTTCGCATTAGTATGGTACTTATGACGATCATCATCATACCGAGTATGCTGATTGGTCGTTTTTTTATTGGCTTGTTGTTTGGCGCGGAATTTCTGGAGGCAAGCGGTGTGTTTTATCTGTTGTCTCTGGAGTGTATTGTTGGCGGGGGATCGTGGATTCTGGCTTCGGCTTTTAATGCGCTCGGGAGACCAGGCGTTATCGTGCTGCGGCAGGTCATTGCACTTGCTGTGACGATTACGTTGTTTTTTGTGCTTACGCCGATGTTCGGGTTATACGGTTTAGGGCTGGCTTTGTTGCTGGGTTCCTTTGTACGTATGTTGATGTCATTAATATCCGTTTCGATTATTTTCAAAATGCCGATGCACAAAATGTTGTATAACAAGGAAGATATGGCCTTCCTCAAGCAAAAATGGAGAGAAAAAAATCTATCTAAAGGAGCCAGAAGAGATGTCAAACGTGCAAAAGATTCATCCCATGGATGAGTTGAAAAAACGACTTGAATCGATCCTTGAAGTTGTGCCCCCTCATTCGAAGATCTATTACATTGATTATCCCGTTCACAGCAATTGTGGTGATCTGCTTATTATGAAAGGAACAGAGGCTTTTTTCAAAGACCATCATATTCATGTGTCTCAACGATACAGCGTCCATGACTTTCATGACCAAGTTGAAATTCCAAGCGATCATATCATTGTTCTTCATGGTGGTGGGAATTTCGGTGATTTATACGAAGCACATCAATCATTAAGAGAACGCATCGTTCAGCATTATCCGCATCATCGAATCGTGATTCTGCCTCAGACGATATTTTATAAGGATCAAGCTATTCTTCAAAGAACGGCATCTGTATTTGCACAGCATACAGATTTGCATATCTATGTTCGCGATGAGATATCGTTTCAAATTGCCTCGGATCATTTCGCCAACTCTAAGGTAAACTTAGTTCCCGATATGGCGCACCAATTATGGCCGATGGAGATCCAGCGTAACTCTCGTAAAGAAAGATTGAATTTTTTTAGAACAGATATCGAACAGACAGCAGCTCAACAATCTCTGAATTCCACAGAGCAGCAAGGAGATTACCTGGATTGGCCCACCTTGTACAACAAATATGAGCGAAAGCTAATCTACTATATCAGTAATGGGTTAAAGAAAACTGCTTCGCGAGCCATCTCCCAATTCATATGGATGAAATATAGTGACTACCTTGTGAATAAGGCAGTACGCTGCTTCTCGGATTATCGCATGATTCACACATCCAGATTACATGGTCACATCCTGTCTTGTCTGATGGCGAAGCCTAACCTATTAATTGATAACTCTTATGGGAAGAATTCGGGATATTACCGGATATGGACACATGAAGTGAACACAGCCAATATGGACTCCTCTTCCAAAGCGAGTGCTCCGCCCGTGACCAAGTATATGGAATCAACGGCAACCGTGTAACAAATGAAAAGCTGTCCCGTATCATCTTAAAATATATAGAGTGGAGTGGTTGCATTGAGAATCGTACTTCTCTCCGGTGGATCAGGTAAGCGGTTATGGCCTCTGTCCAACGACACGAGATCCAAACAATTCCTGAAGGTGCTTGAAGGTGAGGACGGACAGACGGAATCGATGGTACAGCGCGTATGGAGGCAATTGCAGCATACGGGGTTAAGTGGCCAAGCAACGATTGCAACGAGCAAACCGCAGGTGGAGATTTTGCGAAGTCAGTTGGGGTATGAAGTCGATCTGGTGGTCGAGCCTGAACGAAGAGATACCTTTCCCGCAATCGCCTTGGCGGTCGTATATTTGTACTCCGTGCAGGGAGCCAGCTTAAATGAAACGGTAGCCATGCTTCCCGTTGATCCCTATGTCGAGGAGTCTTTTTTTTATAAAGTAACAGAGCTGGAGGACGTGCTGGATGACTCCGGTGCAGAGCTTGCGTTAATTGGCGTGAAACCGACGTATCCTTCGGAAAAGTATGGTTACATTATTCCAGAACGGTCTGAAACTAAAGAAGAACAACGTTACGCCAAAGTATCCCGTTTTCAAGAGAAACCCCGTGAAGCTGAAGCGGCAGAGATGATCGAACAATCTGCCCTTTGGAATTGCGGGGTTTTTGCATTCAAACTCAATTATCTGATCAATCTGCTCATCTCGCTTGAACTGCCTATCCAGTATGAAGAAATGTTGAAACAGTACGGGAGACTGCAGAAAATCAGCTTTGATTATCAGGTGGTAGAGAAAGCTCAGCATATTGTGGTTACACCTTACGAGGGGTATTGGAAGGACCTGGGTACATGGAACACGCTGACAGACGAGATGAGTACCAATATCGTGGGCAAAGGTGTCATGACGAACAGCACGGTGAATACACATCTGATTAATGAATTAAACATTCCGGTCTGTGTGCTGGGAGTATCCAACCTGATCGTGGCAACAAGTCCTGATGGCATTCTGGTCAGTGAAAAAGAGGCGAGTCCTCAGATCAAAGAATTGTTGAAAGACAGCGCTGAGCGCCCCATGTATGAAGAACGTCGCTGGGGATGTTACAGAGTGCTTGATTACACTCGCAATAAAAAAGGCGAAGAAGTATTAACCAAACGCATCATCATCGAGCCCCATAAAAACTTTTCGTACCAGTACCATCTCAAACGAAATGAAATATGGACCGTTGTCTCAGGACAAGGTGAATTCATTATGGACGGCGAGCTCAGACCGCTTCATCAAGGAGATGTCATTGTGATTCCGGCAGGGGGAAAACACAGTGTCAAAGCGTTGACTGAACTCGAAATTATTGAGGTACAGATGGGCAGTGAACTGGTGGAAGAGGACATCGTTCGCGTTGAGATGGAATGGGAAGATATAATCCAAAATTGCGTGAATTGGGGGAAAACAAGATGAATATTGCGGTGATTGGAACAGGTTATGTCGGTCTGGTATCAGGGGTTTGTTTTTCGGAGATTGGCAACCGGGTGATCTGTGTAGACAACAATGAGGAAAAAGTACAAATGCTGAATGAGGGCGTCGTTCCGATCTACGAACCTGGTCTTAAAGAGTTGATGATTTCTAACATGCAAGCAGGTAAGCTGTCATTTACTTCAAACATCGGTGAGGCGATACATCAGTCAGACATTGTCTTTATTGCCGTAGGCACACCTTCTCTACCAAATGGCGAGGCCAATCTAAGTTATGTAGAGCAAGTGGCTGTGGAGATCGGCACCCATCTCGAAAGCTACAAAATTATCGTGACTAAAAGCACGGTTCCTGTAGGTACCAATGACCGTATCCGCGATCTGATTCGCAGCATATCCTCCCAGCCATTCGACGTGGCTTCTGTTCCCGAGTTTTTGCGAGAAGGTTCCGCCATCAAGGATACGCTTAACCCCGACCGGATTGTCATCGGCACGAGCAGTGACCGAGCGATCCAAACGTTAAAGAAACTTCACCGGCCTTTAACAAGCAATCTGATTATTACTGACATCCGCTCAGCGGAGATGATTAAATACGCATCCAATGCTTTTCTCGCAACCAAAATATCATTTATTAATGAAATTTCGAATATTTGTGAGAAAGTTGGGGCCGATGTTACACGCGTTGCAGAAGGCATGGGGTACGATAAACGCATCGGGTCTGCTTTTTTGAAGGCAGGTATAGGTTACGGCGGCTCTTGTTTTCCTAAAGATACACAGGCGCTGATCCAGATTGCAGGCATGGTGGATTATGATTTCAGACTGTTGAAATCCGTAGTGCAGGTCAACCAGGACCAACGTATGCAAGTGATCTACAAGCTGGAGGAAGCGTTGGGGTCACTCGCAGGCAAGACAATTGCCATCTGGGGACTGGCGTTTAAACCGGATACCGATGATGTGCGAGACGCACCGGCCATTGATATTGTTCAACATCTTATTGATGCTGGAGCATCGGTCAGAGCCTACGATCCGATTGCAACGGCTAACTTCCGTAAAGAGATCGACATTGCCTCGATTTCGTGGGAGGATAGCCCGCTTCATGCTGCCCAAGACGCGGATGCGCTATGTGTGCTGACAGAATGGAAGGAATTTACCCAGGTTGATCTGACAACCTTAGCCCAAACGATGAAGGAGCCTGTGATGATCGATGGTCGTAATGTGTATAGTGCTGAGCAGATTCAAGCATCTGCCTTCCACTATTATTCTGTCGGACGTCCAGGTCTCGTGAAGGTGGAAGGGAAAGCAACAGCAATTATCTAAATTGCCAGTGAATATCAACAATATGAGTGAGGAAGATCCCCATGAAAAAGTGGATGAAATGGACGGCTTGGATCGTTTCCCTTTTGATCATCGTTGTATTTGGTTATGCGATCTATCTCTATCAATCGGTTAAATCAACCGCTGATCAGATTTATGAGCCTCGTAACCCCGTAAAGCCTGTTTCGGTAACCGATGCGAAGGGCGGACTCCAGGTTGAACTCAATCGCAAAGAGCCCTTTAATGCCTTGATCCTGGGGGTGGATGAACGCCAGAATGATCGAGGACGTTCAGATACGATGATTGTTCTAAGTGTGAATCCGGGGAAAAAGAAAGTGCTGATGTTTAATATTCCGCGAGATACACGAACGGAAATTGTAGGACGCAACACCGAAGACAAAATCAATCATGCTTACGCCTTTGGGGGCGTGGATATGTCTCTTGCAACAGTTGAACAATTTTTGGGAATTCCCATTCACTATTATATGAAAGTAGATATGGAGGGGTTCTCCAAAATCATTGATCTTGTTGGGGGTGTGGATGTAAACAACCCGTTTGCCTTTGACTATGAGGGTAAACGTTATGAGCAGGGAAACATTCATCTGGATGGTGTCGCTGCTCTCGGGTTCTCCAGAATGCGTTATGATGATCCGAAGGGTGACTTGGGAAGGAATGATCGTCAGCGAGAGGTCCTGAAGCAGATGCTCAAAAATACGATGCAATTCTCCAGTGTGCTTCACCTTCAAAATATGTTAGATGAGCTGGGTACACATGTCAGAACAGATCTGACATTTGATGAGATGAAAGAACTGCTTCTGGATTATCGTAGCGACCTGGAAGAAATCGATACAGTTGAGATCAAGGGAAAAGGCGAGAAAATCAACGGTATTTATTATTTTATTGTAGATCAAGAGGAAAAGGAGCGCATTCACGGATTACTGACGCAGCACCTAGAACAGTAAGGGCAACGTTCGTGAAACAGCAAGGAAAGTGGTGAAAACATTGCTGAATGCGGAGGGAAGAGAAACAAGAAAACAGAAATATCAACGGAAGAATCGTTCGTATAAAATGTTGTTCTGGCTAATGCTGGCAGGGGTCTGGATTGCGATAATCTGGCTGATGTCTTCCCAATCCTATCAACAACAAAATATTCAGCCATGGCTTCAACGTTTGACCAAACAGGTGCACATCGGGGTTACATTGCCCGATGTGCACCTGTTTTATAATGGGCACGAGTATTCACTAAAAGAAAGGCCTTATGCTTTTGTAGAATTCCTCTTTCGCAAGACTGCGCATCTATTAATCTACGCTGTACTCGCAGTATTAATCTATGGCAGTCTGCGTTACAAACGGGTGAGAGGCATAACTTGTATTACGTTGGCGCTGATGTTCGTTGCAGTGATTGCCTCCATTGACGAGTATATCCAACAGTTCAGCCCCAATCGTACGAGTTCAATCTGGGATGTCGGTGTAGACTTGATTGGCGGAAGCTGTGGCATTGCACTTTACACAGGAATTCGAACTCTAGTGAGGAGAAAATAATTCATTTCCCAGGAAATGCAGTGTGTAGTCCAGGCATAGCTTCTACTTGTTTTCAAACCATCATACATATGGGGTAGGCAGGACAAGGGGGCTGAATGATGTTAAGAAGAAGAAACCGTAATGCACTGCTCAAAAAAAGTGGGCTTATTTTATTTGTAATGCTTTTGTTGTGGCTGATTATTAGAAGTGTGCCGGCTTTGTTCCGTGCGGATGCGCCTACAGAGGCGGCGGCAGTGGCAGAAGAGTTTTACAAATATGAACAAACGGGTGACTTCGGAAGCTCCTGGGAGCTTTTTCATCCTTTAATGAAAGAGCGGTTCCCAAAGAGTGCTTATGTGCAGAACAGAGCACACATCTTTATGCAGCATTTTGGTGTGCAGACGTTTGAACTGGAGATGGAGCCGCCAGAGCGGGAGTTTGATGTGGAGATCATTCAGGGCGTGAAGCCCTTTCCCGAAGCATACAAAATCAAAGTGACACAAACGTATTCCGGGACCTTTGGGAAGTTTAGTCTGGTGCAGACTTGTTACCTTGTACAAGATGGCAAGCAGTGGACGCTGTTATGGTATTATCCAGATGACAGGAATCACAACACTAAAACTTCATCGTAATGAATTATATAATTCGTCGACAGGTGAAATATTGAATATTACATATAATGTAATGTATTTGGAGGTTGACCACGCCGATTTGTATCATTAGTCCCTATTCAAGTGCTATGAATGCGAGACTTTTGTCGTGTTTATAGCGTTTTTTTGAATTTTGAACCTATTTTGGTGCTTAAAAAGCTTGACAATAGTCCCGGTGTCAAGTAAATTACGAATTAGGATACAAAATGTATCAATTTTCAGCGCCTAACGACAAATAACAGGGACTAGAGGCTCCCTGTGAGGGGAAGGTATTCCATTGAATGAAACGGGCCGCTTTTACTGTGTCAGTTGTGGGATGATTGTGTCGGTCGCTAGAGACGCTGCCCAGAAGCAAGAGGGCTATGGAGGCAATCACGTATTTCGTACTGGATTTTACCGGAGTGAAATGCCGCTTGGGTGCTGTGAGGCGTGTGTAGTTGAGTCAAAACGAGAAGGTAAATCCCAGTTTGCAGGACAATATACTAAAGATTATGATACACTATGCTCATATGAGAAACGGGCATGAAATAAAGCCCTTCCATGAAGGAGAGGATTGAATGCAGCAGGAGCCGGTCGTCCGACTTCAAGGCGTCAGTAAAATCATTTCCTCCCGATCATTGGTCAGCGACCTGACTCTGGATATTTCTCCAGGGCAGGTTTTTGGTTTTTTAGGACCGAATGGCGCGGGGAAGACAACAACGATTCGAATGATGGTAGGTTTGATGTCCATCAGTAAAGGAGATATTTTCATCTCCGGACACAGTGTGAAGAATGAGTTTGAACAGGCGATATCCCAGGTGGGGGCAATTGTTGAAAATCCGGAGATGTACAAATTTCTGACTGGATATCAAAATCTGGTGCATTTTGCCCGCATGTCACCAGGTGTTACTAAAGAACGTATTGCAGAGACCATTGAACGTGTAGGCCTGACAGCCCGCATTCACGACAAGGTGAAAACCTATTCTTTGGGGATGCGTCAGCGCCTTGGTGTCGCACAGGCTATATTACATAGACCCAAGCTGTTAGTTTTGGATGAGCCAACGAACGGTCTCGACCCTCAAGGCATAAGGGAGTTGAGGGATTATCTGCGGCTCCTCACCCATGAAGAGGGAATCACTGTATTTGTATCAAGCCATCTGTTGTCCGAGATGGAATTGATGTGTGACACCGTAGCTATTATTCAAAACGGTAAATTGATTGATGTTCGAAATCTGCGGGATGAGCAAGGTTCAGATGCTTTAATTGAAGTTGCATTTGAAGTCAATGATGCTGAACGTGCTGTCGAACTCATGGGAGGAGAGGCAGCCATTCAGGGTAAGGTTGTCGTGTTGTATCTCTCACGGGAACAGATTCCGGAGGTCAATGCCAAGCTGGTCCGTGAAGGTGTGCAGGTTTACGGCATTCGTAGTGTGACTCGTACATTGGAAGATCAATTCTTGCAAGTGACTGGAGGTGGCGGTATTGGGTAGTTTCGGCAATCTGCTGCTGAATGAAAATATGAAAGTGTTCCGTCGTGTGCGTACTTGGGTTATGTTAGCTATTCTTGTTCTGATATCGCTGCTAATGCCCGTGTTGATGAAGCAGGGGTTGGGGACAAGTGATACCTTGTTTTGGCAGCCTGCGGCTACAACAGTTCAGATCGCATTTTTTCTGAATACCATCTTCTGTGTAGTCATTGCAGCAGAAACGGTGGCGGGTGAGTTTACATGGGGAACCATCAAACTGTTACTTATCCGACCGTGGTCACGCAGTAAAATCCTGGCTTCCAAATATCTCACTGTAGTGGGCTTTAGTTTATTAAGCACACTACTGGTCATTGGAATGGCCATACTTAGCTCGTATATTCTCTTCTCTCATGAGGTTTCGGTAGACAGTAACATAATCGCAGGAGATACGTTTACGAGATGGGCATATCTGTATATCGACCTGTTTATTACACTTGCGATTGCTTTCATGGTTTCTTCTGTATTTCGCTCGGGCGCGCTTGCAATCGGTCTATCCTTGTTCATTATGTTCACGCAAAATATATTTTCACTGATCTTTAATCCGGATCGTTATGAATGGGCTAAATATGTTCTGTTCAATAATATGGATCTGAGTAAATATATGGACTCACCATCAGGTATGGGGTTAATGAATGGTCCAAGTGAGGGAATGACTCTCGGGTTCTCCTTGGCAGTTCTCGCTGCATATTATGTCATCTTTATGGTGATATCCTGGGTTGTGTTCAATAAAAGAGATGTGGCGGGTTAATTCCTGCCTCTTTTTTTTGTTTGCATGTGGCATAGCTGTCTATTCAGGGTACATACTGGTATTGTAATGTTAGAATCATATTATTGACGCAGTCACCTTGTCAGGGCGCGCATGGAGGGATCATGTTTCTTGATTAACAACAAATTTTACCGCATATGCACAGCAATTATTTTACTGTTGCTGATCGTGTATCTGGGGGATAAAGTCAACTTTATTTTCCGCCCTCTCACTTCGCTGATTCATATCATTATTATCCCGCTCTTGATCGCAGGGTTTTTCTATTACCTTTTGCGTCCGCTTGTGGACTTCATGGAACGGCACAAAATAAAAAGGGCACTGTCTGTTCTCATTATTTATGTCGTTATTGGACTTTTCATCGCAGGATTTAGTGTTCTCGTGTGGCCTTCCCTGCGGGAACAGTTATGGAATTTCATCGAAAATACACCTAAGCTTGTTTCTTCCCTTGTGGAGCAGATTAAAGCGCTGGAAAACAATCGTTTTCTTGCCCGTTACCTGCCTGAGGATTCAGACTTGTTCACCAGATTGTCAGAGTATTTAAGTCAGGGGATTACGCAGGTTACGGATTATGTCTCTGGTCTGTTTTCCGTCGTGTCCAACTTGGTCATTATTTTGGCAACATTTCCGATTATGCTCTATTACATGCTCAAGGAAGGCAGCAAATTCGGAACCAACTTGACGCTGTTATTGCCGAGACATTACCGAAAAGACGGGGAAGAAACGGTGCATGAAATTGATGAGGCTCTGAGCAATTATATCGTAGGCCGGGTTATCGTTAATGTGGCGCTGGGCATTCTCATGTTTATCGGTTTTCTTCTTATCGGGTTGCCTTATGCGTTATTGTTAACGGTTGTGTCCATTATTCTGAACTTTATCCCTTATGTAGGTGCGCTACTGGCGGCGATTCCTGTTGTGATTGTTGCTTTTATCGACTCGCCTTCCATGGCTCTATGGTCTCTGATCATTATCGTCGTTGCACAGCAAATACAGGATAATCTCATCTCTCCTTATGTGTATGGCAAACAGCTCGATATTCATCCGTTAACTACGGTGATCCTGCTACTCGTTGGAGCCGACCTTGGCAACATTCTAGGTATGATTATTATTATTCCGCTCTATATGATCCTTAAGATTATATTTAAGAAAATCCAGAACCGGATTGTTGAAGATCGAGCAGATGCCCAATGAGGTCAGGCTCAGGTTCGGACTCAGCATAATGAAAAGGTCTGTCCACCGTCGTAAATCACGATGGACAGACCTTTGTTTTGATTAAACGCTGGTTTCTTTCTCGTCTTCATCAGTGTAGTCTGACATGTTCAGTGGTTCTTTAGGAACGATCGCAACTTTATAGAAGCGATTTTTATCTTTTTCCAGCAGGACAAATGTCAGGTTCTCATATTCATACTCATCCTGTTCGTTCATCTCCGGACGATGGCTGTAGAGCCATCCACCAATGGTATCCCATTCATCCGCATCCAGCGAGGCCATGAACATATCGTTGACTTTGGACAACGAAACTTTGCCATCCAGAATGACATAGTGTTCATTCACAATCTGGATTTCTTCTTCTTCGTCTGCGTCAAATTCATCGCGAATCTCGCCGACGATCTGCTCGAGTACATCCTCAATCGTTACAATCCCCGATGTACCTCCATACTCATCAACGAGAACGGCGATATGCACGCCATCCTTCTGCATTTTTTTCAGCAGATCCTTAACCGGAGTGGTCTCATGAACGGCAGACACGGGTTGAATCAGGGAAGACAGGTCCACAGGTTCGTCGTTGCCATACAGCTCCAGAAAAAATTGTTTCGTATTGATGATACCAATAATATCGTCTTTGTTCTCGTTAACAACGGGAAAGCGAGTGTATTGTTCTTCCCGAATGATCTCGAGATTTTCCTCGTTCGTTTTATTTAGATAAAGGCAGACCATGTCGGTCCGTGGAACCATGATCTCTTTGGCCAGCATCTCATCAAAAGCAAAGATTCGGCTCACATAACCAAATTCCGCCTGATTGATTTTTCCGCTTTCAAAGCTTTCATTGATAATAATCTGCAACTCTTCTTCGGAGTGTGCATCTTCATGTTCGGAAGCAGGCTTGATGCCAAACAATTTAACCAACTGGTTCGCAGAGCCGTTTAACAGCCAGATAAAAGGATACATTACTCGGTTAAACCAGATGATAAGGCCGGACGTCAACAGTGCAACAGTCTCAGCTTTGCGGATCGCTATCGTTTTGGGTGCAAGCTCACCCACAACAACGTGTAGATATGTGATCGCTACAAAGGCAATGACAAATGACAAGAATGAAGCGAGTGAATCCGGGATACTCATGCTTTCGAACACCGGGTGGAGAATTTTCTCTACCGTAGGTTCACCGAGCCAGCCCAGTCCGAGAGACGTAATCGTGATCCCTAGCTGACAAGCAGACAGGTATCCGTCCAGATTGGCGACAGCCTGTTTCACAGCAAGCGCCCGTTTGTTCCCTTCTGCAATCATTTGATCGATCCGGCTCATACGTACTCGTACCAGAGCGAACTCCACTGCCACAAAAAATGCCGATAGCCCTATCAAAACTGCAACTAAAACCAAATTTATCGCATACCTCTCACTGTCCATTCACTACTCTTCTCCTTTTAAGTCATAAGTTTTTAACGAGTATTATATCTAATTTTACGTAAGAAGACCACCTTCTCCTGAAGAATTGAGGAAGAGTCTGGAAGATATATGATTAGGAAACCATGTTGGAAGCAGGTTTTATCGTTGTTTAAGCCCATATACCTTTGATGACATAGTCATTTATAACAAGCTGCAGTCAGAACTGTTATGCACCAAAATATGTTATTTTGCTGCTTATGTAAAGTTTTATCTACGTGTTCGTTACGAATGGGGTCGACATTGGGTATCTATGATTAGCTGGAAACAATATCGTCAAAGCTGGTTAGAATGAAAGAAGTGTAATCATACGAAGCCAGATAAAAAGATAATGAAAAATGAGATAATCAAATTAGATAGTAGGAAGTTGAGGAGGAGGCCGCATGTTCTGGCTGGTCATTATTTTACTTGTTTTTATTTTTCAAGCGGCTACGATTCTTGTGCTGGAGTTCCGCAACCCGGCCAAAGCGGTGGCTTGGTTGTTTATATTATTTTGCGTGCCTCTGATTGGATTCGTCGTGTACTATTTCGTGGCCCAAGATTACAGTAAACGCAAAAAGCTACGAAAGGGCGGGTCACGAATTTTTCGCGAAATGCGTGAAACGATCTGGAAGCAGGCTCACATCGTAGATGAGATTGCTCAAATGCCAGGTGACAAGTATAACCATCAGCACCGTTTGTTTAATCTGTTATCCCATCTGTCCGAGAGCCCTATTACAGGTTGTAACCGGAGCAAAGTGCTTACCAATGGGGAAGAGGCTTTTGCCGCTATGCTCAGAGAGATGGAAAAGGCGAAGCATCATCTGCATGTCGAGTTTTATATTTTCAGAGATGATGTAATTGGTACTCGCTTTCAGCAGGTGATGATCCGTAAAGCGCAGGAGGGAGTTAAAGTCAGGTTCATCTGTGATGGACTTGGCAGTCATAACCTCAGCTGGAGTTTTATTCGTAAGCTTCAGGATGCGGGCGTGGAATTTCATTTTTTTCTGCCGCCGCTCATTGCGACGATTGATCGCAGAGTCAATTACCGAAACCACCGTAAAATTGTAGTTGTAGATGGGAAGGTTGGCTTTGTGGGAGGTATCAACGTCGGAGATGATTACCTTGGTCAATATCCGGAGGTGGGCTTTTGGCGGGATACTCACGTGCAGATCGAAGGTGATGCGGTTTATTTTCTCCAGAGCACGTTTCTGAATGACTGGAAGCTGGCTTCGGGAAAACGAATTATGGAACCACAGCTTGCGGAATTATTTCCGTCGCATATTTGCAGTGGAGGGGAACGTATTCAAATTTTGGGCAGCGGCCCTGATCAGGATTGGGATGCCATACAGGAAATGTGTTTTGGCGCGATTTCAGTCGCTTGTGAACGGATATATATAACTACACCGTATTTCATACCAGATCCGGCTCTTTACGAGGCTCTCAAGACCGCTGCCGTCAGCGGCGTGGACGTGCGAATCCTTATTCCCTATCAATCCGATTCGCGGCTGGTACATCTGGCCTCCCTTTCTTATGTTGAGGAGTTGCTGCGTGCAGGTGTGAAGTTTTATCAATACCGCAAAGGTTTTGTGCATGCCAAGGTGATGATTGTAGATGAGTTGCTGGCAACGGTAGGCACAGCCAATATGGACATGCGAAGTTTCTTCTGTAATTTTGAATTAACGGCTGTATTGTTCGAGAGCTCTGCAATTCATCGTTTGCTGCATGATTTTGAACGTGACCTGGAGGAGTGTAGCCAAATTGATACCTTCGCATTCCAGCATCGCTCACGCCTGCAAAAAGGGGCAGAAATACTTTCTCGGATGCTTTCTCCGCTTCTTTAGCCGATTTAGGGCAGTTTTCTGAGGATAAATTCACTTTTTTTGAATTTATCTTCTTTTTGCTAAGTATTTTGCTCCAATTTGATCTTTTATGATATAATAGTTATATAAATCATGTCGTGATGAAGGAGGGGGAGTCTGGGGAAACAGGCTCCCTTTTGCTCTCTTTTGGAAGTGTGATCCGGCAAGCAGTACATCTTGAATCTATTTTATATCGCCTTTAGATGCCCGTTTTGATGGTGGGTCAGAGTACATGCAGAATACAGTTTGCTCAATTTCTACATGGAGCTTCCCCGTGGAGTAATTTAATGGATATATAAAATGGATTCACATTCTGATTTTACGGGGGGGATACCATGTCCAATGTAACGGTGAAAGAACTAACGGCCAAGCAAGCCGACCGCGGCGTCAAAAGCTCGGTCTTTACGCTGAAGTTGCTGCAGCGTGTTGTAATGATCCTGATCGGTGCTGTGCTCATGGCTGTATCGCTTGAAGTATTCCTCGTGCCAAACGGCGTCATCGACGGCGGTATCACGGGGATCTCGATTATGGTGTCAGAGCTTACACATCTGCCGCTGGGGATATTCCTGACTTTGCTCAATCTGCCTTTTCTAATTCTTGGTTACAAGCAGATTGGTAAGACCTTTGCATTGTCCACATTGCTAGGGATCGTCGTGATGTCTATTGGAACATCGTTGCTGCACAAAGTTCCAGCACTTACACCAGGTGAACCACTTCTGGGGGCAGTATTCGGCGGATTGATTCTGGGCGTGGGGGTAGGTCTCGTTATTCGTTCAGGTGGTTCACTGGACGGTACAGAGATCGTTGCTATTCTGTTTAGTGAGAAGTCACCATTGTCTGTAGGACAGATTGTTTTGATTATCAATGTATTTATTTTCGCGGGTGCTGGATTTGTGTTCGGCTGGCCGAATGCACTGTACTCCATGATTGCTTATTATATTGCCATGAAGATGATTGATATCGTAAATGAAGGGCTGGATCAATCCAAGTCCGTTTGGATCATCAGTGAGAAGTATCGTGATATTGGATCGGCGTTGACGGATCGTCTTGGACGCGGTGTAACGTATCTGGACGGAGAGGGCGGATTCAGTGGGGATGAGAAAAAGATTATCTTTGTTGTCATTACCCGTTTGGAAGAAGCCAAGCTGAAGTCCATTGTAGAGGATTGGGACCCGCAAGCTTTTGTAGCCATCGGTAACATTCATGATGTGAAGGGTGGGCGTTTCAAGAAAAAAGGCATCCATTAGCGTTCCTTTCTTCTCGATTTGACACAAACAGCACAAACAATAGAAAATACCAGCACCATATATGTCGTAAGCAAATAGCCGATATCCTGAATACAGGGTATCGGCTATTTTTTCTTGAGATGCTTCAGGATCACTTCCATAGGTTGCGGAGGTACGTTTGCAATCAGATCACCAGTGGTATTCAGGCGTTCCGTAATATTCATGAGGTGATAATCCTGAATGGAGACATCACGGCGCACCTCATCCCAAGTGAGCGGTGTGGAGACCGTTCCCCCCGGCTTGGCGCGAGGTGTATAGGGGGCAGCGAGCGTTTTGCCGCCATAATGTTGCAGATAATCAAAGTAAATCCGATCGCCCCGATCTTTTTTGAGCCGTTCCAGTGTAAACAATTCGGGATGCTTTTGCGTAACATATTTACCTACGAAGTGCCCGACGTCCCGTAGTTCATCAAATGTTACGCCAGGAGTAATCGGTACAATAATTTGAACACCTGTAGCCCCAGAAGTTTTGGGAACGGATTGCAATCCAAGTGAAGACAAGGTTTCTCCAACAATTAAGGCGGCCTGCATGATTCTCGGCTCGTGCTCCATCGAAGGGTCAAGATCAATCATCCATTCACACGGCAGCGTACTGTTAATGGCATGCAGCGAAGGGTGGAATTCAAGCGCTGCAAGATTCCCCAGCCAGAGCAACTCAGGTAGTCCGTTCATGACGATGTAACGTATGCCTTCATGATCTTGAGTGTGCACAAAATCGGGCAATGGCTCTGGCGCATTTTTTTGATAAAAGAAAGTGCCTCCGGCGCCATGAGGATACCGAATGGTTGTCAGTAATCGGTTACGAGTGTAGGTCAACAGATACGGGGCCAGCGCCGCCAGCTTTTCCAGGTAGATAGCCTTGGTTACACCAGCTTCAGGCCATAACAGCTTGTCTGGATTCGTGACGGTAAGTTCTACACCTTCGATTATGATGGAGCCTTTGATTTTGTGTGGCATAGATGACCTCCTTTTTAATCTTCCTGCTGGAGTTGGTTTGCCAGACAGTCTTCCGGGGTCACGTCTGCGAAAGTCTGAATGCTAGGATGCCGTAACGTTCGGTGATGTGTCAGTTCCATATACTGCACCTTAAGTCCAATCTCAGGTTTTACCCAAGTCGTCTCTGCGCTGCGCTCAGGAACATTATGGAACGGTCTTTCCTTGATAATCAGTGGCTGTACCTGTGAAGTGAGTTCTCGCCAGCGGTTGATGTTTAACTTCCCTGTTCCAACATGACCGATATAAATAAAATGGGGCCCGTCATATACGCCGATCGCAACAGCATTCACAATTCCATCGCGATATGTGACGCCCCCGATCATGGCATACAGATCATGCATGATTTTGACTTTCTGCCAGCGGGAGTCCTTTCCTCCGATCCCGTAGGTGCTGGAGAGGTCTTTACAGACGATGCCTTCCATGTGATGTTTCCTCATGACATGAAGCAGGGCTGTTGCATCCGGTGCGTTGGTAACCTCCTGTACTTGATGGCTGGTATGAAGCACTTGGTGGAGTAGCTGCTGGCGATCTGACAATGTCTGATTGGTGACCCAATTTCCATCATAAAAAAGAATGTCAAATACCATATATGTAATCGGGATCTGATGGGTGGCCAGAATAATGTTATCCGGCTTGCTCATCCGATCCCGGCGAAGCACATGATAAAAGGAAGGCCGGCCTGTGTCTGGATCGAGCGCAATGATCTCGCCGTCCAGAATATAAGAGGCACCAGAACATAGATTGCGAGGTCGCACAAGTTCGGGATACTGGGTCGTCCGATCGTGTAACCTGCGATTGATCAGTCTCAATTCCTCCCCGTTCTCATAAGCGAGCATACGTACACCATCCCACTTGATCTGTGCAATCCATTGCGAGCCTACAGGTAGTGTGTCCCTGGATATGGGTTCAAAGGGAATGACAGGTTTGAACATGTACTACTCCTTTCCCTCAGCCAGCCACAGTATATTTGAGTTAAACCAAGTGGGGAGAAGGTTAATTTTTTTGCAACCGATATTTAAAACGATGAACCAGAATCAGTAGCAACGGAAGGAAAATGCCACAAGTTAAATCCCAGTCAATCCAGTACGGAATGACCACTTTAAGATAAAACGTTTCATTTGGTGCGATCAGGATGGAGCAAGCCAAGATAAGAAGTGCAGCTGGAAAGATTAAACTCCGATAGCTGGACAACCGAAATAGATGAGCGAGGCCAAGCACAAAGCTGTAGAAAAAGAGCACACTTTTGAAGAATACAGCGATAACCCAGACAGACGCCATAATCGCTTCTATACGCTCTAAGAAGTTGCCGATATTAATCAAGCGTGACAAATTAAACGAAGTAAACCAGTAATGCTGTGTCATAAACGGACCCATAATAAGCAGACATATCCCTAGTGTTAGCGTTAGCATTAATCCGCCGATCATACCCATGAGCAAAAAATCTCTTTTCAGATGAGTACGCTGTTCCGTATAAGGCAATAACATCATGAAAATACATAGTTCACAGTACGGGTAAGTAAGTACAGCGATAAAACCTTTGAATGGGTCGAGAATACCCTCACCCAGAATGGGCTTTATGTTGTCGAGCTCGGCTTTGGGGAGCAGACATAAGGTGAGAATAATCAAGAACAGAACAACGAGCGGTAACAAGACTTCAGCAGTTCGGCCAATGTTAGGGAGTCCTGCTCTCAGTCCCCATGCCAGCGCACAGATAAATGTCAGATGAAGCACCCATAGCGGTGAGTTCCTCAGAATCTCGGTTGCCATAAAGTCTCCCATTTCACGGATAAACGTCGATGCACTAATTAGAAAATAAAAAAGATAGAACACGCTGACAGCAGCGCCGATCCATGGACCCAGCACTCGGAGTACATGTTCAATCAGATTTAGCCGCGGGTTCAGATTATATACAGTGAACATGATCAGAAGTACTACCATTCCTCCCGCTACGCCAAGCAAGGAAGAGATCCAGGCATCCTGCTGAGCGTAAGATGTAATCATGGAGGGGAAAACGAGGATCTGTTCACCGATCGTGCAAAGGAACATGAACGAAGCGAGCTGCCTGACGGTCAATCGTCCCTTTTCAATCATTCTAAAACTCCTTCATTTGGCGTGGTTTAGTTCTGGTTAGGATGTGCCAATATATCCGAATTTATCAGATGGTATATAAAAAAGCCTGAGCCGCTTCCTCTCCTGATGAAGCTTCGGAGAATAAGGGTCAGGCTTTTCATAGAAACACGAATTAGATTTTATGCTGCTGAAACCAAGCGAATTCGGATATTTTGTGGGTCTACCGCATACCATGCTTCGGCATCCCGGGTCACTTCAACGCCCGATTGGCGTAAACGTTCAACGGCTTGTTCCACCTCATCAGGCTCGGCATACACAATTGTAAAATAGTCAATGCCCGTAGCATTGGCAGGATTAACTGGAGCATTGACACCAGCCCAGATGTTCAGCCCGAGATGGTGATGGTAACCGCCAGCAGAAACAAACAAGGCTGACATGTTAGCGAAGTTGCCCACGATATCAAATCCGAGCACGCCTGTATAGAAGCTGCGGGCTTCTTCCAGACTGCGGACGTGAAAGTGAACATGACCGATAACGGTACCAGCAGGCAGGCCGGTCCAAGTTTCATTAGCCGAGAGATCAAATAAACTTTGCACATCTACCGGATCACTCGCCATGATGTAATTATTATCATTATCCCGTTTCCAAGTTTCGCGAGGACGATCAGCGTAGATTTCAATCCCGTTGAGATCGGGGTCAGAGATATAGAAAGCTTCACTCACCAGATGATCCCCTTGGCCAATATCGATTCCGGATGCGACAAGATTACGAATAGCAAGTCCTAACGATGTACGATCAGGTAGCAGGATGGCAAAATGGTACAAGCCCGCATGGGATCGCTCAGGTAAAGTGATGCTGTCCTTTACTTCTTCAAGGCGAAGAAGGACGTTTGTTCCGTCAGCGGTCATTGTAGCGATATGCTCCTGGCGTGTCAGCAGTTTGAGGCCGACAACGCCCGTATAAAACTGAATGGATCGATCCAGATTACTGATTTTGAGACTTACTTCACCCAAGTGGGTTGTAGCTGGAATATGATATGTGGTACTCATGGTTATTTCCTCCTTATAATGAATGCTTGTTGTTGGACGTTCGACGTTCAGCAAATTACGAGGGATATATCTTGCAAATATCAATTTTAATTCTGCGTACTTGGTATCGGGAATGAATGAAGAAGTAGTGAATAACTTCAAAGTGTTAAAAAATCGGTATACATCACTTTATAAATATAAATAAGTTACTTTTCATAAGTTAATATAAAATATTTACTTTATTTAGTCAATAACTTTAACCGAAATATGTAGATCGTTGATAGTCATAGATGTGTAAGTGATCTGGAGGTGAGTGAAGTAGATGAAAAGAGGATATCGATATATATAAATAAAATGGATTCTGCCGACTACTAACGAACCGGGAGCAAGCCGTCTTTGGCTAATATGATCCAATAACGGTTCGTTAGACATGAGCAGAGAACCTGGCTATGCAAGCAAATAACAGGGAGTCGACAGAACATGCAACTTTGTAAATTGTGTCCTACTTCACCAGCATGCGTAGATTACGCTTTAGGTTTGGTTGGGGCTTTTTTACGTTTCGTTGCAGCAGGTGTATCAGTTTCGCCACCAGCAACTGCCTGCACGGTTTTTTTCCGGGGAGCGCGCTTTTTGGGCTTGGCCGTAGTTGATCCAGGGTCCGCAGGAATAGGCTTGACTGCTTCGATACTTGCTTGAAGGGCAGCCATGAGATCCATTACATTGGCTTCAGGTTTGGCTGGAGCGATCTTGATTTCCTCACCTGCGACTTTGTGTTGAATGAGATCAAGCAGTTTGGCTCGATAATCATCCGTGTATTTTCCAGGTTCAAACGGAGTAGATAGTTGGTCGATCAGCAATTTGGCCATCGTAAGTTCCTTTTCGTTCACATTCTGTATTTCGGGAAGGTTGGGAACCTGAGACACCGGACGAATCTCATCCGGGTAAAAGATAGTTTCCATTGACAAACAATCTTCCAGTACCCGGATGGCCGCCAGACTACTTTTGGATCGAATCGAGATTTTGGCAATACCGATTTTGCCTGTATCCCGCATAGCGTTCATGAGCAATTGGTAGGCATTTCCACCGGCCTGGTCGGGAGAGAGGTAATACGTTTTTTGAAAATAGATCGGGTCAATCTCAGTCAAATCCACAAAATCCAGAATGGTAATGGTTTTGTTGCTGTATTCGTTTAATGCTTCGAGTTCTTCTTTTTCGAACAGAACAAATTTACCTTTTTCGTACTCATATCCTTTGGTTATCTCTTCCCATTTCACTTCAACTTCACAGGAAGGGCACTGGCGTACATAAGCAAGCGGACTCCCGCAGACATTGTGAATGTAACGCATGGAGATATCTTTGTCCTCTGTAGCCGAGAACATTTTGACAGGCACGTGTACGAGACCAAAGCTGATTGCACCTTTCCAGACCGTATGCATAAGGGCGGCTCCTTTCGAGTCCTTTTTGTTAATAGTATGGGCAGGTGTTGTAAGGGATAGTCGTAAAATCTGGATTGTATGGTGGTTTGGAATATCCAGATGACTCTCCGGCATTTTGTATGGTTCTGCAAGAGTCGGGGATGATAACAGAAACATGATGGGGAGGTGCCAGATGAAGAACAGGCGAGATGAGGAAGAGGCGCACAAGCATACGTTTACACCCTATCCTCTGGAGGATGCCGAGAGTGGAGAAGAGTTTTATACGCCAGCAGCCGATGTGAATTGGGAAGCGGTGACTTCCGAGAAGCTGCCGCTGGATCGTGAATCATTTATGCTGGATATCGATCGTATGGTGAATGAGGGATTAGGTGGCGGTCAGGTGACGGAGGATAATGGTTATATTGGTGACAGTACAACAGATACGATCGTTCAGGAAAAGCATAACGAAGACCCGGAAGGAGACTACGAATAATATGATGGATGCAAAGCGGGCGAAAGCAATATATGAAGCCAAAGATACTATTGCTGTGACCCTTGAAGGGGAGCCTGTCTGGATAGAAAATGTAGATGAGGCCAACGGTATGGCGACTGTACAGGTGGGCAGCAGACCGGGGAATACCCAAACGGTACGTGTAGATCGTCTGGAGGAGTAGTAACAATAACAAATGTGACAAGTACTGTATAACTACAGGATGATGTAGCGATATGATAGCTAAATATCGTGGAAGGATAACGGATGAGATAATGGGTAAGACCAGCGATAATCTATTGAAAACCGTTAAGTGCGACCGGTACCGGATGGTGCCGGTTGTTTTCGTTATGTTCTTTCAGGGAATTATACGGAAGATGGTTATGAGGCCTAGCCTTTCCAGCATGTTCCTTTGATGTTGCGGGCAAGGAAAGGGACCGATATAATAAGGTTCAAAAGTGAACTCAGACGGGGAACCGTCAAAGGTGGGGCGTATATTGAATCAGACGCATAAGCAGTGGGTATATGAGTCCCATAGCATTGCAGATACAGAAAGGCTTGCGTCCGCTCTTGCGGCGCAGGCACATGCCGGAATGGTAATTGCACTGGATGGCGATTTGGGCGCGGGCAAAACCGCTTTTTCACAGAAATTTGCTTGGCATTTGGGTGTGAAGGGTGTCGTGAGTAGTCCGACTTTCACGCTGATCAAGGAATACGAGGGGCGATTACCGCTATATCACATGGATGTGTATCGCATTTCGCTGGAAGAAGCGGACGAGCTGGGTCTTGAAGAGTATTTTTACGGTACGGGGGTTAGTTTGGTTGAGTGGTCCAGCATCATTCCCGAGTTGCTGCCGCAAGAGCATCTTCATGTGCAGATTGAGACGACAGGACTTGAAGATCGAACGATAACGCTGGATGGGTATGGTGAGGCGTATGCCTCAATATGCGAACAGTTCAGACAGAATGGAGTTTAAAATGATGGAAGATTTGCAAAAAAAGCCGCGTCAGCGGTTTTTGGTGTTGGATACATCCACCGCAGTAATGGCCGCAGCGGTGATGGAAGAACGCTCGCTGCTGGAAGAGCGCAATGAACGTGCCGAGCGCAATCACTCGGTGCACGTTGTGCCCGTGATGGAGCAGCTGCTCGCTGCCAGTAACACAGAGCCGGGCCAGCTGGACGGGATTGCCGTCGGTATTGGACCAGGCTCGTACACGGGCATCCGCATTGCGGTGACCGCTGCGAAAACGCTGGCCTGGGCCTGGGACATCCCCGTTGCCGGGGTGTCCAGCCTGCAGGCCCTCGCCTGGGGCGGCTGGCACAGCGGCCTCGCCGCCAAGGCGCAAGCTGCGGCAGATGATGCCGCAGCCGGGGCTGGCGGAACGCCATCCGCGGACCAGGACGGCACGAGTGCCGTCCCTGTCCACTGGATCGTTCCGCTCGTAGATGCGCGGCGCGGTCAAGCCTATACCGCGCTGTTCGCCTCAGCCGGCAGCGCTGCGCCCCGCCGGCTGGCGCCGGATGCCATCCGTGAAATGCACGGATGGCTGGAAGAGCTCGCCGCCCGCTTGGCGGAGGCGGCGCCGGAAGAGCGGCCCTCTGCCGTCTGGATCGTCGGCGAGACGGGCCAGCATGCGGCGGCAGCGGCAGAGCTTCGCTGCCCCGCAGACACGGCGCTCCAGCTCGTCCCGTATGAGCTGGAAGGCCGCTGGATTGGGCGCCTCGGCGCCGAAGCGCTGCTTGCAGGTCAGCGTGACGACGTACATGCCCTGGTGCCGAACTACACCCAGCTTTCCGAAGCGGAAGCCAATCTGCTGCGCAAAGGCTGAAGGGAGAGGGAGAGCGGATGGACAACGCAGTGAACAAAGGACAGGAAACGGATTTTCAGTTCAGACTCATGACGGTGGAAGATATTCCTGACGTGATGGAGATTGAACATGAGGCATTTACCCTCCCTTGGACGGAAGAGGCCTTTCACAATGAATTGAAGAATAATCATTTTGCTAAATATATGGTCATGGAGCTGGACGGCACTGCCATTGGGTATGCGGGCATGTGGACCATTATGGACGAGGCACACATTACCAATATTGCGGTGAGAAAAGCCTACCAGGGTCGCAAACTGGGCGAGAAATTGCTTGTCGAGTTAATGAAAACGGCTGCTTATCTCGGCATGGAGCGAATGACGCTGGAGGTCAGGGTGACGAATATCGTAGCTCAGAATTTGTATCAGAAAAAAGGGTTTGAATCGGCGGGTCTGCGCAAAGGGTACTACTCCGATAACGGAGAGGATGCAATGATCATGTGGGCGGTACTTCCGCCTGCAGGCCGGAGCGGCGAAGAGGAAGGAAGCGTAATGGATTCATGAACGATCTTATAGATAATCAAGGCGGAAAGCCATCCTATATTCTGGCGGTAGAGACAAGCTGTGACGAAACATCGGTAGCCGTTGTAAAGGATGGGCGTGAGGTGCTGTCCAATCTGATCTCTAGTCAGATCGAGACGCATAAAGCGTTTGGCGGAGTCGTACCCGAGGTCGCTTCACGCAAGCATGTTGAAGTTATCACGTTGATGCTTGAACAGGCTATTGAGCAGTCCGGCATCCGTCCGCGTGATTTGAGCGCAATTGCAGTCACGCAGGGGCCTGGACTTGTCGGCGCGCTGCTGGTGGGTATCGTCGCAGCCAAAACGCTGGCGATGGCGCTTGGCAAACCGCTCATCGGCACCCATCATATTGCTGGTCATATTTATGCGAATCGTCTTGTGCGTGAATTGCAATATCCTGCAATGGCTCTTGTCGTATCCGGAGGACATACAGAGCTTGTGCATCTGGAGTCTGAGGGCAAATTCAAGCTGATTGGCCGCACAAGGGATGATGCTGTCGGTGAAGCATATGATAAAGTAGCTCGTGCGCTCGGATGTCCTTATCCGGGAGGGCCGCATGTAGACCGCATGGCGTCGGAAGCTAAGGATGTGGTTCCTTTGCCGCGGGTGTGGCTTGAAGCAGGATCATATGACTTCAGTCTCAGTGGATTGAAATCGGCTGTACTTAACGCACTGAATCAGGCCAAGATGCGCGGGGAAACATTGGAGCCGTCTGCAGTAGCGCGCGGTTTTCAAGAAGCTGTCGTTGAAGTGCTCGTGGAAAAAGCGGTGCGTGCTGTTCGTGAATATGGTTCACGTCAGTTGCTTCTGTGCGGCGGGGTTGCGGCCAATCGTGGTTTGCGGACGGCTCTGCAGGAACGCTGTGCGAAGGAAGGGCTGGAACTTGTCATTCCGCCAATGGAATACTGCACGGATAATGCAGCCATGATCGGCGCGGCGGCGCATCTGAAATGGATTCGCGGCGAGGGCACCGATTTTGACGCCAAAGCAGACCCTGGTCTTTCTTTGGAAGCCTGGTCAGTACAATCCAAAGCGTAAAATTTTGTGGAGCCCGCTACTTAACGTGGTGTGTTTGGAGAAGAGATTGTTCATTTTTGAAATCAATGGTTGACAGCGGTTTGTGAAGAATGTATATTAGTTACAAATTTAAACAGGAGTTATCTCCTGAATCAAAAACGCGATGAACAGGAACAGTAAGGTCACTCCGGGTCATTAGAGAGCTGCGGGATGGTGCAACGTAGCCGAAGGAAACCTGAAACTCACCTGGAAGCGGAACGATGGAACACGGCTAGCAAGAAACAGCCCGAAGGCTGGAACCAGCCATAAAGTATATCGTTACGGGTTGCCTCCGTGAAAGGGCCATTGTGATCGATTCACCTTAGGATTAGAACGAGACGGAGGTTACCTCCGTTACGCTAGTTGTAAGTGTCGGGAATGGATGGACAATATTGAGGGGACTTTCAGACCGTTATTGGAACGGGATGGGAGGTCAACAAGAGTGGTACCGCGAAGGTTAACAGCCTGTCGTCTCTTGCATTATGCAGGAGAAGGCAGGCTTTTTTGATTTCAATTTTGGAGCAACATTAACATATCAAACAAATGTAATGAACGGGAGCAGTAGAACGACAATGGCGCTCAGAGAGCTGCGGGGTGGTGCGACGCAGTGGCTGGAAACGTTTGAATCTCGCCCGGGAACAGAGCTTTGGAAACATGGGATACGTTTAACCGCTACCTTCAAGGCGGCAGCTCATGTGTACATAGCAACGGCTAACCCCCGTTACAGGGAGTTTCTCTTGAATTCAATGACTGGCTTAACGCAGACTGTTGCGTAGTTCAGTACATTTCATGAGAACACGAGGTGGATGGTGTCAGCGCAAGCTGGGCCATCAAGCGAGAGTGGTACCGCGGAGGGGAGAATAACCCGCCGTCTCTTTGATGAGATGGCGGGTTATTTGTATTGCTGCCGGCAGCAGGGTGGGCAAAAGCTACAACCATATGGGATGTACAGGGCATCAGTCCGACTCGGAAATAATTCAGAGTGTAAGTCGACGTACACTTTGAACCAACCATTGAACATAACTTTTCTAGCAAACAAACATAGCAGAGCAGAATGGAATGGAGATCGAAAGCATATTTGCGCCTGTTACCAGCAATGGCAGGTTTATTATGAACCCGGCAAAACGATATCTCGAAAATTTAATGGAGGTTGATGAAAATGACAACAAACCCGAATAAACGTATGATTGAAATTTTTGATACAACACTGCGAGATGGAGAGCAAGCACCCGGAGCCAGCCTGCATCCTGAACAAAAAATAGAACTGGCTCACCAGCTGGCAGCGCTTGGCATAGACGTCATTGAGCCTGGATTCCCCATCTCCAGTCCAGGGGAGTTTGCGGCGGTTCAGGCGATCTCAAGACAATTGCAACAGGTTGAAATCTGCGGGTTTGCACGTGCAGTCAAAGGAGACATCGATTCTGCGGTGAAGGCTACCGCAGATGCTGCCCGGCGCCGAATCCACCTGTTTATATCCTCATCGGATATTCATATTGAGCATCAGCTTCGCCGTCCTCGCAGTGAGGTGGTAGCTACGGCTCGGGAGATGGTTTCCTATGCGCGTCAGTTTACGGATACTGTGGAGTTCACGGCGATGGATGCTGCGCGTACCAAGATGGATGATCTGATTGAGATGGTCGAAGTAGCCATTGAGGCAGGAGCAAGCATTATCAACCTGCCGGATACGGTTGGTTATGCGCTGCCGCATGAGTATGGAGAGATGTTCCGACGCGTGCGTGAGGGAGCAAGAGGCGGCGATAAAGTGCGCTACAGTGCGCACTGCCATAACGATCTCGGGCTTGCCGTGGCGAACAGTCTGGCTGCCATTGCGAACGGTGCTTCTCAGATTGAAGTGACGATTAACGGAATAGGGGAACGGACAGGAAATTGCGCGTTAGAGGAACTGATCATGGCGCTGGAAACACGCGGAGATGTTATCGGAGCAACGACCAACATCAAGCTGAACCAGCTATATGAGACATCTCGCCAAATCAGCCGGGCCATGCACTTTCCGATTGCTTATAACAAACCGGTTGTTGGACGCAATGCCTTCCAGCATGAGTCGGGCATTCATCAGGACGGTTTGCTGAAGAACCGCAATACGTATGAGATTATGGACCCTGAAGCACTGGGCATTCCGCGTAGTATGATTATTTTGGGTAAACACTCCGGTCGTCATGCTCTGAAGGATCGGGTACGCAAATACGGATTTGAACCGGATGAGCAGCAGATGGAACAGTTGTACGAAGTGTTCAAAGTCACTGCGGACCAGCAAAAAGTGGTAAGTGATGACCAGTTGCTGCAAATGGTCAGCCAAACGATGAATATTCCGGCACAGGACTATGAATTGCTTGAACTGCAGGTGACGGCAGGCAGCATGACAGACCGTATGGCTGCGGTCCGCATTCGTACGAGTGCAGGAGAGCATGCTTATTCTGCTGTAGGCAAAGGACCTGTCGATGCTACAATTCAGGCCATTGGGCAATGTATCTCAGATGACATTACATTTGTAGACATGGAGATGCATGCCTTGAGTGGGGGAGAAGGAGCCAGCGCGGAAGCGGTGATTACGGTGGAACGTGCCGGACGAGAGTTCAGAGGAACGGCAACGCACCATGATATCGTTATGGCCGCAGGTTTGGCGTACGTGGCGGCATGTAATGCAGCAGGACTAAAAGCGGAATCTGTGGAAAGTGAAGAGGTGTCCGTACATTAAGATGCCTTAGAAATATTAAAATGGTATAGCAAAATAAGGCTTGAAAAGGGTTCCTTTCCGTCACGATGTGGGGAATGGAACCCTTCTCTGTTGGAACCGAAAAGAAGATGATGGAACAAGGACTATAAAGCAATAATCGGATCTGTCAAGGTGTGACTATAGTTATCCACATATTCAGTATAATTTGTGGGTAACTGAGGTTGGGTCCTGCAACAAGTGTTTTCGAAACAAGTAGCTTGCAGGGGATAGAATACATCCGAGTTACCAACAACACTGTGGATAATGTGGATAAAACGGTGGATAAATATGGTTTTTTTATTCAAAGCTTATTCTACCAACGTTTGATTACATGAAAAATGTCGTGAGTTGCTGCTCATTCTTGTGGATAAAAATGAGGTGGATCTTCATAAAAATATTTTGCGTAATTCGAGTGTGGTTGACAAATGTGAAAACAAGACTTATTTATCTCGAGTGAGCTTTTGAGGGTCGCAATATAAAGGTAATTCAAGTCAGTCTGTTCTCTGTATACTGTGGGTGTCCTGTTAACCCAAAGAGGCTCCGCGTTACCTTCGTATCGCGGGGCCACATTTATAATTTATTCATATATGCCCTAGGCACAACAATAACGATAGCGATAGTTATCCCAGCTCTTTCCTTGTTAACAAACATCCTCTAGCCTATCGCCAGCGTTTCCCATTCCTCATAAGCCTTCGCCAGCTGTATCTTGTGCTCTTCGGATGTCTGTTGCAATTCCTGCAGCTTCATATAATCCTGATACACTTCGGGCAAAGCCATCTGTTCTTCCAGCGATGTGATCTCGGACTCCAGTTCAGCAATTTGCTGTTCCAATGCTTCCTGTCTGCGCTGTCTGTTTCGTTCTTCGCGCTTCGCTTGTTTATCTGCCTCAAAAGAAGCTGCACCTGATTTCTCGGAAACTGCTGGATTTACACTTGTAGTTGCTGTAGAAGCAGATTTGGAAGATGCTTGCCTTTCTTCGGCTGCTTCGCGTGCAATGTCTTCCAGTTCCTGTTTTTTTTCCACATAATCATCATAGTTGCCGAGGTAGTGCTCGGCACCTCCAGGATGAAGCTCAACGATCCGTTCCGCCATTTTGTTCAGGAAGTACCGGTCGTGGGAGATGAAGAGCAGTGTACCTTCGTAATCCATCAATGCAGCTTCCAGAACTTCTTTGGCGAAGAGGTCGAGATGGTTCGTCGGCTCATCAAGAATAAGCACGTTGGCTTCTTTCAGCATGAGTTTTGATAGGGACACACGAGCCTTCTCTCCGCCACTGAGTGAGGATATTTTTTTGAGCACATCGTCACCACTGAACAAAAAGTTGCCCAGTACGGTCCGAATGCGAGCCTCTTCCATGCCCGGATAGGCACTCCACAATTCTTCCAGCACGGTATTGGACGGATTCAACCCAGTCTGTTCTTGGTCATAATACCCGATCTGTACTTTGGTACCCCACTGAATATCTCCCTGCACAGGACGGAGACTTCCGGTGAGGCACTTCAGCAACGTCGATTTTCCAATCCCGTTCGGCCCAATAAGTGCAACAGTTTCGCCGCGTCTCAGATCAAAGGACACATTGCGGAACAGAGGTGAACCTTTTTCATACGCAACAGATAACTGTTCTACACGCAGCACTTCTTTGCCAGACATAACGGCAGTTTCGAAGGAAAAGTGGGCTTTCTTGAGATCACCGAGCGGTTTGTCGAGACGATCCATCTTCTCCAATGCTTTGCGGCGACTCTGGGCACGCTTGGTTGTCGAAGCGCGTACGATATTTTTTTGAACAAAGTCCTCCATCTTGGAGATTTCATCCTGTTGTTTCTCGTATTGTTTCATCTGAATCTCATACTCGGCTGCCTTCAGCTCCATATAGCGGCTGTAATTGCCTGTATATTTTTTGGAGCGATGACGTTCAATTTCAACGATGTTAGTTACGAGTCTGTCTAGGAAGTACCGGTCATGGGATACGACTAATAGTGCGCCTGAGTATCCTCTCAGATAATCCTCAAGCCATGTAAGTGTAGCGATGTCCAGATAGTTCGTCGGCTCGTCCAGCATGAGCAGATCAGGAGCCTGTAACAGAATGCGAGCTAATGCGAGTCTGGTCTTCTGTCCGCCACTGAGTGTACCAATCGGGGTATCAGGTGCAAATTCTCCAAAACCCATACCGTGCAGAACGCTGCGAATACGCGTTTCCATCTCGTAACCACCATGATCTTTGAACCAGTCTGAGCGTCTTGCATAGCGCTCCAGCAGGTCAGCATATCGTTTCTCATCTTCCATTAATGCTGGATCGGCGATATCATGTTCCATCTGCCTCAGTTCTGCTTCGGTCTGGGTAAGATGCGCGAAGACATTCATCATTTCTTCCCAGATGCTGCGACTCGACTGCAGGCCGCTGTTCTGAGCGAGGTAACCCAGCGTAGTTTCTTTGGATTTGAAGATCTGTCCGCCGTCATAGGACATCTCGCCAGCGATGATCTTGAGCAAAGTCGATTTACCTGCACCGTTAACGCCAACCAGGCCGATGCGCTCACGCTCTAATATTTGTAAGTTCACGCCGTCCAGGATTGGATCGACACCAAAACGTTTAATAATTCCGGATACTTGCAGCAACATAGAATTAAGTTCCTCCATAGATCGAGTTCTGAAATAGACACTTACATCCCAGTTTACATGAAATACAGAGCAAATGCACCGATTGGGAACGGCTCCGGCTTGTAGTCTTTTTGCTCAATCAATGATAAACTGAAAGAAGACATGTTATACCATGAGGATTTTGCAGAAAATGAATCATTTAAACTGATCATCCAGATGACATCTTGTCTTAACATATAAGTAATGGCATGAAATATTTTCTTACCTTCCAGATCAACAGGAGGTTCGGCAGCATTATGCAGGATCATGCGGAACAGAAGAAGCGACTTCGCTCCCGGCTCAGAAAGCTGCGCGATCGATTGGACGAGCAGATGCGGGAGCAGGCCAGCACACGAATGAATGACGGACTGAAGCGTGAGCTGGATCGCCTGCGGTTGAACAAGAACAGGCACATGCGTGAGCCGCTGATTATTTTCAGTTATCTGTCTTATGGGAGTGAGGCATCTACCGCTTTCCTTTTTGAAGAGGGATGGAAACAGGGGGATGTGTTGCTAGCGCCCAAAGTACTCGCTGACCCGCCTCGGATGGAATTGCGGCGAGTAACGAGCCAGGAGGATATTGAACCAGGCGTTTGGGGCATACCTGAACCTAAGGCATCTTGTGAAGTGTTGCACCCTGAGAACTGGCCTGATCTGGATCTGGTGCTCGTACCGGGACTGGGTTACGACCTTCAAGGAGGACGCATCGGATACGGTGGCGGTTATTATGACCGATTTGCAGAGCAGCTTGAGATGCAATGTGCTGAACGAAGCAAAAGACCCCTCATGGCTGCTTTGGTATTACCTGGCCAATTGGAGGCGGACATTCCGATGGATCCACTTGATCTACGGCTGAATCTGTTGATAACACCCGAAGGTATATTACATATCGAATAAAGGGTTGTGATGTGATTGAACTCAGAAGTAAACCATGGTCAATCTTCCCGTGGGAAGCTGACTCATTTTAACGAACAAGGACGGGCCCGGATGGTGGATATTTCGGGTAAGGACGTGACGGTGCGCACCGCTGTCGCTGTAACGAAGGTCACGATGAACCCGGATACACTGGAAGCGATCCGTCAGGGTCGTATTGGTAAGGGAGATGTGCTGGCGGTTGCTCAGATTGCGGGTATTCAGGGGGCTAAGAAAACGTCTGACTGGATTCCGATGTGTCATCCGCTTGCACTGAATGGTGTGGATATTCGTTTTCATGATAACGGCGTGGACGAACTCCATATCGAAGCAACCGTCAAGACAGAAGGCAAAACAGGTGTCGAAATGGAGGCACTGACGGCGGCCTCGGCTGCGGCACTTACAGTTTATGACATGTGCAAGGCGATGCAAAAGGATATGATCATCGGCCCGACAATGTTGCAGTCCAAGAGCGGCGGTAAAAACGGTGATTTCAATCGATAACGGATATTTATTTTCATAGAGGAGAAGGGTGATCTTTATGGTGTGGAGAACAGCAATCCTGACAGCCAGTGACAAAGGGGCCCGTGGAGAACGTGAGGATACAAGCGCGCAAGTGATACGGGAACTTGTAGAAGAGGAACTTGGTGGTCAGATCGTGGAGTATCGGATCGTTCCGGATGAGCCCGATGAGATTATTGCGGCATTAATCGAGATGACCGATTATTTTCACGCCGATCTCGTACTAACAACGGGTGGAACGGAGCTGGCCATTCGGGATATAACGCCTGAAGCGACCAGACGAGTAATTGAACGTGAAGTTCCCGGCATGGCGGAAGCGATGAGATATAGTGTGATGAGCAAAAATCGCTCAGCGATGTTGTTCCGCGGGGTGTGCGGAATTCGCGGCCGTACGCTGATTGTGAATTTGCCGGGTACGCCGAAGGGTGTGCACGAACATCTGGCAGCCATTATGGACCAGCTTCCGGAAGCGCTCTTGATGGTAACAGGCCAATTCAAGCAATAAGGAAAATAAAGCACAGCTATAACATTTTACGGGTTATGTAAGTGGTTACATCTGTGGTATGATGGGCATAAATCCAAATGCAGTTCAGACATCTGATGAACAGGGCTTCGGATATGCGCATGTTGAACGCTTGAAACAAGGAGGAAGATCTATGTTAAGTTCGATTGGACCAACAGGATTTATTTTGCTGGCCGTGATTGCATTGCTGTTGTTTGGGCCTAACAAGTTGCCGGAATTGGGACGGGCTGTCGGGCGTACGTTCCGCGAGTTCAAGGAAGGCGCACGTGATATTATTTCGGACGATGATGCTTCCAGTCGCAAAGAGCAGGAAAAAGCGAAACCCGTGGCAACAGATACAACGGCTGCTGATAAACCTGTGGATAAACGCCTGCCGGAATAAGTTTTATGGCTATGAGAGAGACCCCTTCCTGCCGGAAGGGTTTTGTATTTTAAAGCTGAATTCCAGGGGAGGCAGGCATGACGCGGCAAAATGAAGAAATGACGCTTACCGAACATCTGAGTGAGCTGCGCAAGCGGCTGATCTATGTATTGAGCATTTTTATTCTGGGACTGATCGCTGGATTCTTCGTGGCAGACCCGGTCTATCGTTATTTGACCAAGGCGGAGACGGCCAAAGGCTTTGTACTGCATGCATTCTCCTTCTGGGACGGTATTGGCATCTATATGAAGATTGCTGGACTCTTTTCGATTATCATTACGTTGCCTTTCACGGTGTACCAGATCTGGAAATTTGTTAGTCCTGGTCTTCGGCCGCAAGAACGTAAGGCGTCTCTGAAGTATGTACCTTATGTATTTCTGCTGTTTCTGGTGGGTGTCGCCTTTTCGTATTATGTTGTTTTTCCAATGGCGCTTGCATTCACAACCACGATTACGGAGAAAATGGGGCTTGTCGAGACATATGGTATGCAGCAATACTTCAGTTTCCTGTTTGGCATTGTGTTGCCAGTGTCACTGCTGTTTGAGTTGCCACTGCTCATCATGTTCCTGACGGGGCTACGCATTCTCAATCCGATTCGTCTGCGTAAAATGCGCAAAATTTCATATTTTGTGCTGATTTTTATTGCGGTGGTCATTACGCCGCCAGATTTAATATCCGATCTGCTCGTCATGATTCCGCTGTTGCTGTTGTATGAGATCAGTGTGTTTCTATCCGCAATTGTATATCGCAAGCAGCTGGCAGCGGATCAAGAGATTGAAGCCCGTTATGTGCGGAAAGAGGACAACCAACATGCAGGATAGAAAAGTCCAGGGTTGGTGAGTTCAGGTGGAGAGCTAGTTCACTCGTTATAAGTATAGGACCCGGTAATGACGTTTTAGTCTGCTCCGGGTCTTTTGGTTCCGTTCGAAAGGAAGAACGGCGTGGACATGCAGGCATATTATGCCGGTCAATGGATACAATGGAGAAGGGGATGAGGGGCGAAGTTTGCATCTAAGGCAACGAATCTCGTAAAATAGAAGCGTGAATGTAACATTCATCCAGCTGTGCCAGGCGTAATTTGGCTTATTGGATATAAGTGGTCAAGCTGTATGGATGTAAATTCAACGTAAATTCTCGCAAGAATTCATCAAAAAGACTTGAAATCATGCTTCAAGTTGAGTATCATAAAGTTGGTTGTTAGCACTGAACACTGTCGAGTGCTAATACATATGGCTGCAACCTACAAATGCAAGGCTATATAATTTTAAAAGGAGGCTATTTTTCATGATCAGACCTTTAGGTGAACGCGTATTGGTAGAACCACTGGAGCAAGAGCAAACGACTTCTTTCGGGATCGTACTTCCGGACTCTGCTAAAGAGAAACCGCAAGAGGGTAAAGTAATTGCTGTTGGCGCTGGAGTGCTGAAAGACGGCGTGCGTGTAGCTCTGGAAGTGAAAGAAGGAGACCGCGTTATTTTCTCCAAATATGCCGGTACAGAAATCAAATTCGAAGGTAAAGAATATTTGATTATGAAAGAGAGCGACATTCACGCGATTCTCGACTAATTTCAAATTTTAATCGGTTAACCGAACCATATAGCAATACCATTTTACACAATATACTAGGGAGGTTTTCTTAAATGGCTAAAGACATTAAATTCAGTGAAGACGCTCGTCGCTCCATGCTTCGTGGTGTGGATGCATTGGCTAACGCAGTGAAAGTAACGCTCGGACCAAAAGGCCGTAACGTGGTTCTGGAGAAAAAATTCGGAAGCCCGCTCATCACAAATGACGGTGTAACGATTGCAAAAGAGATCGAACTGGAAGATGCATTTGAGAACATGGGTGCTCAACTGGTTAAAGAAGTAGCTACCAAAACTAACGATGTTGCCGGTGACGGTACAACAACTGCAACAGTACTTGCTCAAGCCCTGATCACAGAAGGTTTGAAAAACGTAACTGCAGGCGCTAGCCCGATCGGCATCCGTAAAGGGATCGACAAAGCGGTTAAAGCTGCGGTTGCTGAATTGCAATCCATCTCCAAGCCAATCGAAACAAAACAATCCATCGCACAAGTTGCAGCAATCTCTGCAGCTGACGAAGAAGTAGGCGAACTGATTGCTGAAGCTATGGAAAAAGTAGGTAAAGACGGTGTTATCACTGTTGAAGAATCCAAAGGATTCGCTACTGAGCTTGAAGTGGTTGAAGGTATGCAATTCGACCGTGGATACATCTCTCCATACATGATCACAGATACGGACAAAATGGAAGCTGTTCTGGACAATCCGTACATCTTGATCACTGACAAAAAAATCTCCAGCACACAAGACATCTTGCCATTGCTTGAGAAAATCGTACAACAAGGCAAACCACTCGTATTGATCGCTGAAGATATCGAAGGCGAAGCACTGGCGATGTTGGTTGTGAATAAACTGCGTGGTACATTCAATGCTGTAGCGGTTAAAGCTCCAGGATTCGGTGACCGTCGTAAAGCAATGCTGCAAGATATCGCTGCCCTCACTGGTGGCCAATTGATCACGGAAGAACTGGGTCTGGACCTGAAATCCGCTGTTGTTGAACAACTGGGTACAGCTCGTCAAATCCGTGTAACTAAAGAAAACACAATCATCGTTGACGGTGCTGGAAACAAATCCGATATCGATGCTCGTGTTAGCCAAATCCGTACACAATTGGAAGAAACGACTTCCGAGTTCGACAAAGAGAAACTGCAAGAGCGTCTGGCTAAATTGTCCGGCGGCGTAGCCGTAATCAAAGTCGGTGCGGCAACTGAAACAGAATTGAAAGAACGCAAACTGCGTATCGAAGATGCCCTGAACGCAACTCGCGCTGCGGTTGAAGAAGGTATCGTATCCGGTGGTGGTACTGCGCTTCTGAACGTATATCATGCTGTTGCTGGTGTAGCATTGTCCGGTGACGAGCAAACAGGTGTGAACATCGTCCTGAAAGCTCTGGAAGCACCAATCCGTACAATCGCAGCTAACGCTGGCGAAGAAGGTTCCGTAATCGTGGAACGTCTGAAAAAAGAACAAACAGGCGTAGGATTCAACGCTGCGACTGGCGAGTGGGTTAACATGATCGAAGCGGGTATCGTTGACCCTGCGAAAGTAACGCGTTATGCACTGCAAAACGCTGCTTCTGTAGCTGCAATGTTCCTGACGACTGAAGCGGTTATCGCTGACAAACCAGAACCTGCAAGTGCCGGTGCTGGAATGCCTGACATGGGCGGAATGGGTGGAATGGGCGGCATGATGTAATAAGGTTGTAAAACCTTTGTTATGCCCATAGAGGAAAGGCTCCCGAAAGGGGGCCTTTTTCTTTTTGGCGCAACCGTGTTTCTTTTTCAGCGTATGTATGAGGATGCACAGAGTGCGATAGAGTATACGATTCCAACCGAGTATGGAGGGACAAAGGTGAGAAAAAGTACAAAATGGGTATTGTGGATTCTGGGTTTGATGCTGGTTGCAATCTTTGTGAATTTCTATATGAATCTATTTAGCTTTGCTTATGCGTTGATTGCCGTGCTGCTTATGTTTTTTACAGGTTGGGGGTTCTTGGCTAAGCTGAAAAATGACGTTCACCAGCACGAAGATTATCACAAAAGAAGGCACGAGTCAGCGAAAGAGGATATAGATCGTTACACGAGATAAAATCGCAGAGGTTTCAATATTTTTATCACCACTTCCAATATTGGTTAAATTACAAATAGGAGGGGATAGAATGAAGATGAAACTAATGAAATTAACGCTGTTGTTAGGTATGATATTGATGTTCTCTATGTTGGCTGCCTGTGGTTCGGATGAGATCAAACATGAGAAAAGTGCGCATTGGGATGTATCCTTGCAGCGTTCAACAGGTTCATACGCGATTGCTTACATAGGAGATGAGAGCACTGTCAAAGATTTCGTCTACAATATCAAAGGCACAAACATTGAGCGTCAGGGACGGACACCCGCAGAACAACAGACACCGGTTACCGAGTCCGGTACATTGAATCCGGTGGATAACAAAGATCCGGTTACCTTTAACATTAACTGGAATGACAAAAGTGAGAGTGTAACGTTTGAGTAGTTTTGAATTTTTGTAAAGGTAGGGCTACAGTTCTCAATTATTAAGTAGATTTGCGCTAACGATCACCAGAGACGCTATTTGATGCTTTTTACGTGTTTCTAAAATCTAACGATCATGAGAGACGCTATTTGGATCAATTGGGCTAATTTTCCGATTGGAACGCTGTTTTTTGAGGAAATAGCGTTACTGGAGATCGTTAGAATGTAGAAAAGATATTTTTGCCCCGAATAAGGTTTCTCATGATCGTTAGCGCTTGATGTACTCTGAGCACACGGTTACGAAGGTAGAAGGAAATTAGAGTAGTATGGAGTGAGAGTTGACAGCGACAGAGAAGGTAATAAAAAATCCATTTATTGGATATTAGGCAGCGAGGAGTTAGCACCAGCCGCAGACCATAGACCACAGATCACAGACAGATCACAGATCACAGACAGCAAGTCGTAACCAGATAAGATCAGTATACATAGAAAAAAATCCCTGTCAGCATTATGCCAACAGAGATTTTTTTGTGTTTGCTACGAGGATGAACCTAAGAAATAAAATGAAATTAAATTAAATCGATCCAAAGTAAATTTAATTGTGGAGCAGTAAAGTTAATCGATGCTCAGTAAACGTTGCACTTCACATCATCCTCTAGCCACTCAATCTAACAGTGAAAGCCATTCGTAGGGCCTGATTGGTACTACCTCGCCTTTACAGCATTTCCTCACACGATCTCGCTCTATACAGGCTTCACCGTAAACGTGAAGTGATATGGACGGTTCGCTTGAAGTGTGTACTCTGGATGTGTGCGAGCACTCCAGCTGTCGTCACCGCCGACACCCATCTGCACGTAATTGATCCGAGCGATGGTATGCGAGCTTACCGGCAATTTGTAGACATGGTCGTTCGCTTCCAGTTCCTCAGGGGACCATGGCAGTGCATTGATTTCAAACGGTGCATTAGCTTCAAAATGCAATCCGATGGTGTTCTTTGCATTATTTCCGCCTACAGCCGAAGTAATCTCTGCAAAACGTACATCCGTCTTGTTACCACACTCCTGTGGTTTCAGGTAAGGCACGAACTGATCACGAACGGCTCCGGTGTAATAGCCGAGGCGTGCACTGGTCAGACGGTCAATATAGTTGTCATGCGGCCCTCTACCATACCAGGAGATCGTATCCAGACTGTCTTTTAATTCAAACAGCATACCGAACTCAGGCAGTTCAGGCAGACCTGCACCGGAGACGAGGGTTTGACTGATTTCAAGCTCGCCATTCGGCCTGATATGATACGTGATGGACAGCGTACTTCCCGGGCTGGCATCCCACGTATAATCTGTTGTCACATGACAGCCTTGCTCATTGGTATGATGTTCGAAACGAATCAGCTTGTTCGTCGCGTGAGCATCCCGCCAGAAGGCAGCACGTTCATTCAGTTTGTTACCCAAATCGTTGTCGGTCATTGCACGCCAGAAGTTTGCACGAGCAGGTGCCAGTAATTGCTCCTGTGAATTAATCTGATAGGAAGTAAGTGCGCCAGTAACCGAACTAAAGCTTATGGAAACTTGACCAGCATTCACTTTCAATCCGCCATCTTGTAGTTTCTCCACTTGAAGAGCATCACTTGCTCCCGCAGCAGGTTGCTGAATTGCACGCAGACGAGGAGATACGACGAATTGCTCCCAACCAATCTCATGTCCTGCATCTGCCCACTTCGTAGCCTTCTTGGTCTCCAGAGAGACAGTAAGAACGGCTTCTGTGTACAGGTCTGAAGATGGTGTGTAAGGGATATGAACTTCAACGGATTCGCCAGGCTGCGCAGCAATGTCCAGATGCCCTTTTTCCACAGATACTCCGTTATGGGACAAAGTCCAAGCGAGTGCATATTCGTTCAGATCCGTGAACAGGAAATGATTCGTGATGCGAATCAGTCCGGTTTGCAGATTGAGCGCCTGCATGCGAACGTTCTGATAACATTTTTTCACTTCTTCGAGCTTAGGCGTAACCGTTTTGTCTGCCAAAATCAGTCCGTTGCCGCAGAAGTTACCGTCATGAGGCGACTCGCCGAAATCTCCGCCGTAGGCAAGATATTCTACACCGTCTGCTGTCTTGGTACGGATCGATTGATCCACCCAGTCCCAGATAAATGCCCCTTGTAAAATCTCATATTTATCAAACATTTCCCAGTACAGGTGAAGACCGCCACAGGAGTTGCCCATCGCATGGCTATATTCACAGATGATATAAGGTTTTTTATCCCCTTTCATGCGTGCATACTGTTCGATATCATTCGGGCTGATGTACATCGTGGACTCAATATCACTGGCCGAATCGGAAGGGCGGTAGTGATATGTGCCTTCATAATGAACGAGCCTTGTTGGGTCAGCTTGTTTCAAATAGTCGTACATGGCGATAAAGTTATCGCCGCCAAACGATTCATTACCTAGCGACCAGATGATGATGGATGCATAGTTTTTGTCCCGTTGGAACATCGAATTACAGCGATCGATGACGTTGTCGCGCCACTCGGGCTTGCTTGCCGGGATGTTGTCGTCGTTCATTTCTTTTTGTCCATAGTACCAGGTACCATGTGTCTCCAGATTCGTCTCGTCAATCACATACAGTCCGTATTCGTCACACAGCTCATACCAGAGCGTCTGGTTCGGATAGTGCGATGTACGTACGGCATTAACGTTATAGGCTTTCATCAGCTCGATGTCACGAATCATATCCTCACGGCCTATAGCACGTCCTGAATCAGGGGAGAATTCATGGCGATTGACACCTTTGAACACGATGCGTTTGCCGTTAATTTTCATCAAGCCGTCCTTGATCTCAAATCTGCGGAAGCCGACACGGGTACGAACAGCCTCTACCGTTTCGCCTGACGTATTCTGGATGGATAGCACCAGTGTATACAGGTTAGGCGTTTCGGCACTCCACAAGAGCGGGTTCACAACTGGAGCAGAGAGGTATAACGTTACTTCTTCTTCATTGGTAAAAGAAACCTCTGCCGCGAGCGGCTGACCCAAAACAAGCTTCTGCTCCGCATCATAGAGCTGCGCTTGAACCGTCAAGCCGTCTACATGTTGTCCGGCGTTATGATTGAAGAGCTTCACATCCAACTGAAGTTCTGCATTCTGTAAAGCATCATCCAGTTCCGTCCGAACGAAGAAATCAGCGATCTGAACCGGTGAAGGCGAGTGCAGGTATACGCCGCGGAAAATACCGCTAAGGCGCCAGAAATCCTGATTTTCCAGCCAGCTTGCATCACACCAGCGGTAAACCTCAACCGCCAGCTTGTTCTCACCGTCCGTCAAATATGCCGTGATATCAAACTCCGCAGGTGTGAAGGTATCCTCACTATAACCAACAAGTTCTCCATTCACCCATACATAGAAAGCAGATTCCACACCTTCAAAGTGCAGCAGAACCGGACGATCTTTCCAGTCCGCAGGAACTGTAAATGTACGAATATATGAACCGACCGGATTATAGGTTGCCGGTGCAAAAGGTGGTTTTAACTCAGGCTCGCGCTCCACCCAAGGATACGTCATGTTTGTGTAATGAGGGTAATCATAGCCCTGCAACTGCCAGTTGGACGGGACAGTGATGTCATCCCAGTTGCTGGCATCGTAGCTGGTTTCGTAAAAAGAAGTAATGCGCTGTTCTGGCGTTTCCGCAAAGCTGAACTTCCATGAACCATTTAGCGTCTGGTACCAAGGGGACGAAGTGAATTCATTGGACAAGGCTTCTTCTATTGTTGGGAACGCTACCATATTGGCATGGGCTGGCAGACGATTCACCTGAAACGTCTCGGGATTGTTGTTCCATTCCGGATATCCGTTAGCCGGAGGGGTGTGCACAAGTTTCTTTCGCATATCAGCAGCTCCTTTGATCATGTTATAATATATTCACAGTATAGAATTGATCAGGTACTTAGAGAATAAAGAATATTGCCCATATATATCACAATATGAAACTAAAGCTGGAGAGAGTGGTGTGCCGCATGAATACACGAATCTTTTTTGGCAAAACAGATGAAGCTGCCCGTCTGCCCGTCTATATGACGACCGTTGGGTATTGGGAACACCAATTTGAAACGGAGCGTCCGGAAGGTTTCCCCGATTACCAGATTCATCAGGTCATTCAGGGACAAGGCAGGCTGATTATAGAGGATGAAGGAGAATATATCGTTGGCCCAGGAGAGGTGTTTATCACCTACCCCGATATTCCGCATGAGTATAGGCCTATTACGGATCACTGGGAACTGGCGTGGGTATCCTTTCAGGGACGGGAGGCAAGTCAGCTACTGGCCTATGCGGGAATCACCAGCTCAGGAGTATATAAGCTCAGAAAACCCGAATTGTTACAAGGTTTGGAGCAGATGCTTGTGAATGGAGAAGGTACAGGGGATACAATGGATGCTGTCGATGATCGGGATAGCTCCAAACATCTGTATGCCTTGCTTCTCGACTTGGAGCCCTTGCTGATTGTGTCTGACAACGATAATGATGAAATGGAACGTCTAAAACCCGTGCTGCGTTACATTAAAGAGCACTTGGATCAGCCTTTGTCGCTGAAGGAACTGGCGGATGTGGCTGTTGTATCTCCTCAATATCTATGTCGGTTGTTTCAGAAAGCTTTACATGTTAGACCTGTATTTTACGTCAACCAGGAACGAATCAATCGCAGCAAACAGCTGATGTTCAGCCAGAGGGCTCTGCGAATCTATGAAGTAGCCGATAAGGTAGGGTATGAAAATGCGAGTTATTTCTGTACGATATTCAAACGACATACGGGCATGAGTCCCGAGAAATTTCGCAAACTGCATGGTTTAGGCTGAGCAAGAGCATATATGTCTCGTATTTATGATCTGTTTGTCGCTCGTTTTTTGATCTGATCTTCATCTGGATTTCAGTTTCTCTTAAGGTTGGGAGCTTAATATTATTCTTGTAAACCCCTTCTCGTGTTAAATAGATGTGTGACTGGCCCTGTTCGGATTGTCCTCCGAGCAGGGCACTTTTTTTATGCTTAGCTGAGCGATCATACTCATGATATGATGAGAGAGAAGAATGAGCATAATAATATAATGTGAACCAAGAGATACTGAGAGATACCGAGAAATACCGATTAGATGAGGCTCTTTTTTCACATTAAAGGGAAAGGCAGGGAAGTGCATGGACGCTCGTCTACACGCATTGTATCGTCCGGTACAGATGAATGGAATGGACCCCCGTACATACTATATTGAGAATAGTCCTTCCCCTGTGCTTACACCTTATGTAGCCTGTTATTGGGAATCGGGAACCCGGGAACATATGGAAGATGACAAGTATGGCATAGATGGAATGGGCGTTAAGGTCAATGACTTAATGTTGAAATTTCCGGCCTCTGCCCGGGTACTACCAGATGGTTGCACTGACATCCTGATTGATTATAATCCAGAGCAAGCAAGGTATACGTATAGCTATTGCGGCAATTACATGCAGCCTTTTGCTTTTCCGTTATCGCCTTCCGCGCCTCCGGCGGGAGCTTATACGTTTGGGGTTCGCTTTTTTCCGGGGGGAGCTCCTTTTCTACACGGTCAGTCACTGGATTTGTTTACAGACCGTCGTGTACCACTGGAAGACTGCTGGCCAAACCGATGGGACGAGCTGCAGTTGAAGATGGAGGAAACGAGGGATTTTGCCCAGCGTGTGCAGGTGATGGAGTCTTACCTCCGTCGAGTGTCCCTGCGCAGCAACCCGATTCATCATCATGCTGATCGAGATTTGCTTCGTAATGTACTCTACCGGATCTTCAAGGATAATGGTCGCTTGAGTATACAAGACCTTGCCCAGGGGGAAGCCGTTAGTGAACGTCAGTTGCATCGCAAAATGACCGAACAAGTGGGTATCAGTCCCAAGCGTTTAAGTGAAATTGTTCGTTTCCATCAGGTGTTGCATGGCATCCGCAAAGGCCTGGCTACGGACGGAGCTGGACTGGCACAGACGTATGGATTTTACGATCAGGCGCATCTGATCAGGCAATTCCGCAAGTTTTACGGTGATACACCGCTAGTTGCTGTTCAGGAACATCAACAGATGTTGTCCGAAAAGTACAATGCTGCGGCAGTATCTTCCGTTATACTATGAATCATAGACTTATCACAAAGGAGTAATGAATCATGAATGGAACATTGCAAATTCGAGAGCATCTGTTAACGGAACTGGAAACAGGCGTACGCACAGGGGCTTCGTTAATTCGTCTCATTCGTCCAGAGGACTGGGCGTATCGTCCGCAAGACAATATGCGTTCCCTTGTGGAACTGGTGCATCATTTTATCCAGATTACCGCTTCAGATCTTTTCATTATGCAAGAGAAAGGTGAAGCTGAGGTAGGTCAGGTTGAGAACAGCCTATCCGGCAATCAGGATCTTGAGCAACTTGAAAAGAAACTATGGAGTAATTTTGAGGCGTACAAAGCATATATCACAAGTCTTAGCGAAGAGGATTTTCTAAATCGCTCAACCAAAGCTTTTTATGCAGAGCATGGCCATCTGCAGGTGCAATGGCAGATCGAAACGCTGACTCATGTGTTCCACCATCGCTCCCAGCTCTATAACTATCTCAAACAACAGGGACACGAATTGAACTTCTTTATGTTGTATGCTTAATATATTCTCGGACAAGCAGCCCCGCCGATTTCCGGTGGGGCTTGTTTTATTTTTCACGAATATACAGCTGTCTATTAAACTTGCATGTCAGCTATAAATGTACGTTCTACCACGGTCAATTCACCGTGGCTTTACTAGATTTAAAACATAGAATACCGTATCAAAGCAAAAAGGAGGTGATTTTGATGGCCATCCTTTTACCATTACAGTTCTACAATCTGCCAGCGGGTGTGGGTAAATCCTACTATGAAAACCTGTCTGGCGGCACCAATGCAAGTGTTACGGTGAACAACAATGGACCGTTTCCGGTATCTCTCGTCATCACTCGTGTAAATGCTCCAGTTGTCACTTATGTTGTTCCGGTGAACAGTAGTTTGAGCATTACCGCAAGTCAGGTGCTGGTCTTCGCTTTGCTGGCGAACCAGGGAGGTGCTGCTTCCGGTACGATTGAAGTTGCTTTGTCGTAATCCGGTGTGGTAGAAACTTATGGTCCTCTGTCCGACATGTTCGGCAGGGGTCTTTTTTTGCTGGTGTGATCTGGATTTAAAGTGATATTATACTAAGGTGCGTTGAGTTACTATATTAAGCAGTGTAATCTGCAGGGAAGAGAAGGGAAGATAAGATGATTAAAAAATTATTCTGTTATATCCTAGGGGCAAGTCTAGGTTTAACCTTGCTGTTATCAGCGCCCATGTTAGTTCAAGCAGATAGGCAAACATTAAATTACAGTAATGGAGCAGTATATTACGGTGAGATCAAAAACGGAAAACCTCACGGGGAAGGCAGAATGACATGGGGGAAATCGAAAACTTACAATGGAAGTTGGGTTGAAGGCAAACGTTCAGGACAGGGAGTTTATAAGATGACAACGCAGGAAACAGATCGAATCTCAGAAACACAGTATGAAGGAACCTGGAAAAGCGATCAAAAAGCAGGCAAAGGAGTACTGCGTGTCAACGAGATTAGTCTGACTGGAGATATGCTGGAGTCACGAGTGCAAACAGGGACCTTTGCTAAAGATCAGTGGATTGCCGGGTATGATGTGCGTCACCATGGAGAAGCTGACCCACCGTATTTCTTTTCTTATAAAGATGCAAAAATACAACTTCAAATTATGGGTGAGGCAGGAGAAATTTTGAAAAGGCTCAAAGAAGGTTATTTCTTCTCTTTTAAGTATCAAAAAGGAAAAGTACATAAAAATGTTGGTGTCGGGGATGAGTATGATCCCAAAGCGTTTCGTTCCTTTATCATAAGTATAGAAAAAGAGATTAAACCCTATATCCAGCAATTCGAGAAACTTGCGAAAAAACTATAATTGTTTATCCCGAACGCGGTACGATTAATTAAATAGTATAGACCGCACGCTTGAGATCGTGCCTCGGATTCGGGAGGTTGATAGAATGAACCGTAAGCGAACAAAATTAATGGAAACAGAACGACTTGTATTTACGACATGGGACGAACGGGATCAGGCACTCGCATTTGCGCTCTGGGGTGATCATGCGGTGACCAAATGGATCAGCGGCAGCGATGTGCTGAGTGAAGAGGAGGTGGAGGCGAGGCTAACTCAGGAAATCGAGCGTGAGAAGCAGGAGGGGGTTCAGTACTGGGCTCTTTTTCAAAAGGATTCTGACGTGTTTGTCGGTTGCTGTGGTCTGTACCCTTATGCACCGGAAGAGAATACCTATGAGCTGGGTTTCCTGCTGACACGCGATCACTGGGGACAAGGATATGCACAGGAAGCAGCACAGGCTGTTGTTCGCTATGCTTTTGACAAGTTAGAAGTTTCGGCTCTGGTTGCAGAGCATCATCCTGATAATGAAGCGGCATATCATATCTTAATTAAGTTGGGATTTGAGCATATGGAGGATCGGCGGGATGAAGCAGCAGATACGGTCCAGCCATTCTATCGGTTGCAAAAAAATAATGAAGCCTGCTGAATACATCCCTCATGTGGCGTTATCCAAATGAATATGCTGGAAACTAGTTAGAGGCAGCACCATATGTCATGTCATTGAACGAGTTTCGCATTATGCGGGATGATCCACTGTTTTTTTATGCTATATTTATTTCGCTTTCAGCTTCTTTTAAGGTAAAAGGGATAAGATAACTCTTGTAAACCCCTTCTCGTGTTAAATAGATGTGTGACTGACCCTGCCGGGCGACGGCGGGGTATTTTTTTTGTTTTATTTCTATCTTGTTATCATGTTTTGATTCCGCAACAAAGATAAACAAACGTAAATAAAGTATTACAAAAGATAAAACAAGTCTAAATCATTGACTTTCAAACATAAACAAAGGTATAATAAATGTGAAAAAAGGAACTTACTTTGATCGTGAAAGCCCGATTTTAAACTTGAACATGGGAGAGGATAAACATGAACGTGACCCTTCAGACCGAAAGACAGCAACCTGCCGGATTCAACATTCCATTTGTACGCGAGATGGCAGAGATTACGCAGCATATGTGGAAGAATGGGTGGGATGAGCGTAATGGTGGTAATGTCAGCTATTTGTTGAAAGAGGAAGAGGTTGCACCGTATATCGATATTCATCAAGTGATTCGCACCATTACACCTGCCTTTTCCGTGCAGGAGCTGGCAGGTCAGTATTTTATCGTTACGGCATCGGGCAAATATTTCAAAAACGTGCTGGCAGACCCGGAAGGTAATCTGGGTGTACTGCGTGTATCGGCGGATGGCCGGGAGCTTGAAGTGCTATGGGGACTGAATGGCGGAGCGAACCCGACAAGTGAACTGCCAACCCATTTTATGAGCCATATTGAACGTTTGAAAAGAGACCCGAATCACCGGGTTGTCATGCACAACCACGCGACACATGTACTAGCCATGACCTTCATCCATGAGCTGGATGAGGCCAAGTTCACCAAGACACTCTGGCAGATGTGTACCGAATGTGTGGTGGTATTTCCAGATGGCGTTGGGATCATCCCTTGGATGATGCCCGGTTCGAATGAAATCGGCCGCGCAACGGCGGAGAAAATGCAGGAGTATCATGCAGTGATCTGGCCTCAGCACGGCATTTTTGGAACAGGTACAACGATTGACGAAGCGTTTGGTCTGATTGAGACCATCGAGAAAGCAGCACAAGTGTACATGCTTGTTGCAGGTCACGATATCCGCCAGCGGATCACGGATGAGCAACTGCGTGCACTTACAGAACAATTTGGCGTAACTCCTCGTCCAGGTATCATTTAAAATGAAGTGTAAATAAGTTAGATACGACAATTTTGTTATATTAAGCTGACCATAATATATGGAAATCATGGCCTTCGGTTCTTTGAACCGAAGGTCATTTTCTTTTTTCAGGCAAACAATCGTCGTTTTGGGTCAAAAACGTTCAATTTACTCAGCAAGAAAGGCTTTGTTATCGAATATTGAATCGTAGAATGCATTATCACGCGCTGGCGATTTTCGGGTGAAATGACATATTGTCAATGGCTCTGCGATTTTGCATAATAACAATGCTTCACAGATAAGAACAGACCATGTCTTACAGATGAGAAGCAAAGAAGCTTATAGACAAGAGATGGAAGGAAGTTATGATCATGCTTGGCAAAATGAAGAGAATCTTAATCGGCAAGCCAATGAAGTCGGCTGAATTGGATGCAGAAAAATTGGGGAAATGGAAGGCACTCGCCATCCTGTCTTCCGATGCTTTATCATCTGTGGCCTACGGTACGGAACAGATTTTGCTGGTGCTGGTTGTGGCGGGATTCGCCGCCTTGTGGTACTCGGTTCCGATTTCCATCGCCGTGCTGGGATTGCTCGTCATTTTAATTTTTTCGTATCGCCAGACCATATTTGCTTATCCTACAGGAGGCGGCGCGTATATCGTAGCCAAGGATAACCTGGGCACCACACCGAGCTTGATTGCTGGAGGTTCATTGCTAGTCGATTATATCCTGACTGTGGCTGTAAGTTCTTCCGCAGGTACCGATGCGATCACATCTGCTTTTCCTGTATTGCATGACTATAGCATCATTATTGCACTTATTATGATTGTGTTTTTGACCGTTATGAATCTGCGGGGGGTTACGGAGTCAGCATCCGTGCTGGCAATCCCTATTTATCTGTTTATCTTTTCGATTGCCATTCTCATTATTTCGGGTGGTATCAAGTTTATGGCTGGCGGCATGCATGCCGCGGCTCCGGAGTTTGGAACAAGTCTGTCGCATGTCAGCATCTTCCTGTTGCTTAAAGCGTTCAGCTCTGGATGCTCCGCATTGACCGGGGTAGAGGCGGTGAGTAACGCCATTCCGAACTTCAAGCAGCCTGCGGAGAAGAATGCTGCCGGGACGCTGCTGCTGATGGGATGCATCCTTGGTGCCATGTTTATCGGCATTACGCTGTTAGCCTTTGGATACGGCATCAAGCCTGATCCGAAAGCAACCGTCATTTCGCAGATTGCCGAAGCTACGTTTGGCAGAGGATGGATGTATTTTATTATCCAGGGTGTGACGGCACTGATTTTGTTTCTTGCGGCAAATACGGCATACTCGGCCTTCCCGCTCTTGTCCTTCATGATGGCGAAGGATAAATATATGCCACATATGTTTATGGTGCGAGGAGACCGTCTGGGCTTCTCCAACGGGATTATTTTTCTCAGCGTCATGTCGGCACTTCTGGTCGTTGGATTTAAAGGGGATACCGGAAACTTGATCCCGCTCTATGCGGTCGGGGTGTTCATTCCTTTTACACTGTCGCAGCTCGGCATGATGATACGCTGGATTAAAATTAAACCGTCAGGGTGGAAGACAAAACTGCTGGTGAATACAATCGGTATGCTGACCACACTGTCGATTACACTCATTTTTATTTTCACCAAGTTCACGCAGACATGGGTTATCTTTATCTTCTTGCCCCTAGTCGTTTATGTATTTATGCGCATTCGCAGCCATTACTGCAACATCGCAGACGAACTGCGTATCGATATTCAGGTGGATAAACCGGCCAAGAAAGGCAATACAATCGTTATTCCGGTGGCAGGCATTACTCGGGTGGTAATGAATACCATCAGTTACGCCCAGACGATGTCGGATCATGTGGTGGCACTGTATATCGGCTTTGACGATGAGGCTATAAGGAAGATGGAGGAGAAGTGGGAAGAATGGAACCCTGGTGTGCGTCTGGTTGTGATCAAATCGAGATATCGCAGCATCATGGGGCCACTGAAGAAATTCATTGATACCGTCGAATGGAAAACAGCTGAAACCGATCATATCACCATCCTGATTCCGCAATTTATTACGAAGCACTGGTGGCAAAATGTACTGCATAACCAGACCAGCTTCATGATTCGGGCTTATCTGATTAATTATAAAGATGTGATTGTGACGACAGTTCCTTTTCATCTGAATCGTTAATGGAAAAATAATGTAAAATCTAGTTCATCAATGAAGCGTTAAGGTTTTAATATAGTATTTACACATATTATCGCAGGGAGACCTCCAGATCGGAGGTTTCTTGCGGTTTTTTGCGTATGTGTGAAAGCTGAAAACACATTCTGCTCAATGATTAATTGTGTAAAACGGCTGGATGAGGATTAACTTTAAATTAATACATTTACCATTTTGCAATGACACTGGAAAATTAGACTAGATATCGTGGTGTTGAGCTCAATTGAGTTCAATTGAGTTCAGTTGAATTAAGTCACCTCAGAGCTTGTATACAGAGAGTGTGACCCGAGAGGGGCAATCTAGGAAGTGCAATCCGAGAAGTACAATCAAGGAGGAAAAACTTCAGATGAGTGATCTTGACAACCAGATCAGCTTACCTGCCATCAAACGGCGCATAACCTCAAGTACACGCAATCGTCGGACTGCTTCACTACGGTTGCAACGGTTGAGGGAGAACCTGCTGGCCTATGGTTTTCTGGCACCATCGCTGTTGTTGTTTGCCGTGTTTCTGTTTTATCCGATGTTTAAGTCGGTGTATCTGAGTCTGCATTCTACTGATCCTACCGGACAGATTGCAGCTTATGTAGGGCTGGACAATTTCAAAGCGGTGTTCCAGTCAGGTCTATTTATGCAAGGCATGAAAGTGACGTTATTGTTTGTTCTGTTTACTGTACCGACGGGTATGCTGGTTGCTCTGATTTTGGCTGCTCTGACCCATAATCGCTTTAAGGGTATGCGGGTGTTTCAATTTGTGTTCTCGTTGCCTGTCGTATTATCGGTGGGTTCGTCTGCGGTCATCTGGAAGTTTCTCTTCCATCCAACGCTGGGCATGCTGAATTATCTGCTTGGCAAAGTAGGCATTGACCCGATCCCATGGTTAACCAGCCCGGATTGGGCCTTGATTTCGATCTCCATTATGACGATCTGGATGAATCTTGGTTTTAACTACATCATTCTATCCAGCGGCTTACAGGGAATTCCGGATGAGATCTACGAAAGCGCCAAGATGGATGGAGCAGGACCATTACTGACGTTTCGCAAAATCTCCATGCCTTTGCTATCGCCAACCTTATTTTTTGTAACGGTGGTATCGATCATTGGTGCATTCCAATCCTTCGGTCAGATCAACATTTTGACTCGAGGCGGCCCGATGGATAGTACAAATGTGTTTGTGTATTCCATCTATCAAGAGGCGTTCGTGAACTTCCGCTTCGGCACAGGCAGTGCACAGGCATTAATTCTATTTGCGGTCATTATGCTGCTGACCCTGCTTCAGTTCAAATGGGTAGAAAGGAAAGTACATTACCAATGAGTGCAAAATGGAACCAAACGTTGCTCTATATGTTGCTGACGATCTGCGCTGCACTAATATTGTATCCGGTGATGTACACCTTCTTCATGGCAGTGATGACGCCTGAGGATGCGAGTGCGTATCCACCCCATATCATCCCGATGGCGATTGATTTGTCCAACTTCGCCGAAGTGTTCGATATTGTGCCGATTGGGCGATTCATCGGGAATACCTTTCTGGTGGCGGGGTTGACCACGGTGGGTCAATTGATTACAGCCAGTATGGCTGCATATGCTTTTGCCAAAATGCAATTCAAAGGTAAAAACGTCATCTTCAGTATATTTGTGGCCACCATGATGATTCCGTGGGAAGTGACGATGATCCCTAACTATCTGACGATTCGCAGCTGGGGCTGGCTGGATAGTTATCAGGGGTTAACGATACCGTTTCTCGCAACCGCATTTGGCACCTTTCTGCTAAGACAGTTCTTCATGCAACTGCCCAAGGAATTGTTTGAAGCAGCCAAAATAGACGGGTGCGGACACATTCGTTATTTCATCTCACATGTAATTCCTTTGTCCCGTCCGGCACTTGGTACACTGGCGATCTACTCGTTCCTTAGTATGTACAACTCTTATCTCTGGCCGCTGCTTGTGACGAATACACCCGAGATGAGAACGGCTCAAATCGGAATTTCCATGCTGGAGTTCCAGGAATCGACGGCGTGGAATCTGGTGTTTGCCGGAACAGCGATGGTGATCCTGCCATCTTTGCTGCTGCTGATCTTTGGTCTGAAGCAGCTAGTGCGAGGCATGGCAGCCGGAGCGCTTAAGGGATAAAGGAAACCTGCATCACTGTGAAGATTACGCATGAACCGCCAGGAGCGAATAAAATGAGGCTCGCCTTTTATAAAAGGGTTTTGTGAGATAACACACACGTTAGTAGTGGAGGGGACGAAATCGATTCTGTAGAAGCGAAGCGTTTGCCTTTATCCCCGGATTTCTCCCTAAGTATAGGAATGTTCAAGAAATCTGGGGATAACAGCAATCGAAAGAACGATTCGTAACCGGAACGGCTACAACGTGCAGTCTCAACAAATGTTTTTTTAACGCGAGCCATCTAAAGGAGAGCGACATGAAAAGAAGAGGAACTTTTGCACTAATGCTAGCAGCGCTGATGTTGGTCATTTCGGCTTGTGGTACGAAAACAGAAACAAGTAGCCCGGCGAGTGGGGCACAAGCTGATGCGGCTGCGGCTGAAACGACCCAATTGACTTGGTGGCATTCCATGTCTGGTGCAGGCGAAAAAGCCATTAACCAACTTGCTTCCGATTTCAATGCAAGCCATCCAGAGATTCAGGTGAAAGCGATCTACCAAGGGAAATATGATGAGAGCTTGAATAAGCTTAAAGCATCCATGGGTTCAGACAGCGGCCCGGATTTGATTCAGGTCTACGAGATTGGCAGCAAGTTTATGATCGACTCGGGCATGATTACACCAGTACAGCAGTTCATTGATAAGGACAAGTTTGATCTGTCCCAACTTGAGCCGAACATTATTCGTTATTACACGATTGATGGCAAATTGAACGCGATGCCGTTTAATACGTCAAACCCGATTTTGTATTACAACAAGGACATGTTCAGAGCTGCAGGGCTTGACCCGGAGAATCCGCCGAAGACGTATGAAGAGTTCGAGCAAGCGGCTAAGGCCTTATCCAAAGATGGTAAACCGGCAGCGTCAATGGCGATCTACGGCTGGTTTATGGAACAATTTTTTGCTAACCAGAATGCGGATTATGTAAACAATGGAAACGGAAGAAGTGGCGCGGCCACGGAATCTTTACTGAACTCTGAGGCAGGTGTGAAGACGTTAACGTGGTGGAAAAAGATGATTGACGAGAAAACCCTCGCCAACTTGGGACGTAACACAGACGACACCACCGCAGCATTTACGGCACAGCAGATTGGTATGACACTGGATTCCACGGCAGGACTACGCAAAATTGTCGAGGGTTCAGGCGGCAAGTTTGAACTGGGAACAGGTTTCCTACCTCGTCCGGCGGATGCCAAAGAAGGTGGGGTCGTGGTTGGTGGCGCAAGCTTGTACATTATGAATAACAAGTCGGAAGCCCAGCAGCAGGCCGCGTGGGAATTCATCAAATACTTGGCTACACCTGAAGTACAAGCCAACTGGAGTGTAGCGACCGGATACTTCCCAATTACGACAGCAGCCTACGATGAGCAAGTATTAAAGGATAATATGACGAAATATCCGCAGTTCCAGACAGCAGTCGACCAATTACACGCTTCAGCCGATTCGACAGCAACATCCGGCGCAGTTATGGGTGTTTTTCCAGAAGCGAGACAAATTGTCGAAGGAGCGATTGAAACGGTGCTGAATGGACAAGGATCGTCACAAGAGGCACTCGATGCAGCTGCAAAACAGATTACGGAAAAAATCAATCAGTACAACAGCACGGTGAAGAAATAACCACTGTAAGGAGAAAAGATCCTACCAGAGGTGATGACGCTGTTAAATGGTGAGAGTACAAGCAGCAGGGGGTTGATAGGATGGATCTTCTATTTATAGCGAACAGGTTACAGTAGCCGTGTGGATTGTACGAGTATGGAGCTAATATATCATTGAGATGATTCAGCTTGCGGAGATCGATCTGCAAGCTGTTTTGTTGTCGAAAGAATAAAGATAAATGATTGACATGCTATAGATTCATATCATATAATCAACACGTTCATTAAAATGATAATGATTATCATTAACGATTAGGGGGGACTATACAGATGAAAAAGAAATGGATTCTGCCGTTCATCGTGCTGATGATGTTTACGATCATTGCCAGTGCATGTGGTAACGGGGCATCAAACGGTGCATCAGATAACGGAAAACAAGAGGCATCTGCAACAGAAGGGACAAGCAGTGAAGCAGCGAATACTTCGGATACCATAACGTATCAGTCCGAAACAGGGCCAGTGGAGATTCCGGCTAAACCGCAACGTATCGTGGCTCTCACGAACGGTCCCAATATCCTTTCTATGGATGTAACGCCAGTGGGCGTAGATAAATGGACAGCAGAAAATCCGCTGTTCAAGGATAAATTAAAAGATGTTGCTATCGTAAGCGAGGAAGATCCAGAGAGTGTCTCCGCTTTGAACCCAGACTTGATCATTGCGGGTTCACATATGAAAAATCTCGAACAACTGTCCAAAATTGCCCCAACCATCGTATACACTTGGGGTAAACTTGACTATCTGCAACAGCAGCTGGAGATTGGCAAAGTGCTGAACAAAGAGTCTGAAGCACAAACATGGATTGATGATTTCACCAAAAGAGCCGGTGAGATTGGCAACGAGATTAAAGCCAAGTATGGTGATAAAGTAACAGTATCCACGATTGAAATCGCGGATAAAGAAGTTTTCGCGATGGGAGATCACTGGGCACGCGGAACAGAAGCACTGTATCAAGCGATGAAGCTGAATATGCCGGAAAAAGTGAAGAATGACACGTTAAAAGAAGGTTATCACTCCTTGTCACTTGAAGTTCTTCCGGAATATATGGGTGACTTCATCGTGCTCAGTAGAGACATGACCCGGGATAACGAGATTATGAAATCGGGGATTTGGGGTAAAATCCCGGCCGTTCAGAACAAACATGTGATCGAATTGGATACCAAATCGGTGACGTATAGCGACCCGACCACGTTGGAATATGTATTGAATATTTTCAAAGAAGGATTTCTTGGTACGGGAAAATAATAAATCAGTTGGTAAGGATCTTCACTCCAACTGTTGATAGTGAATCGTATAAGAAAGAGACGAAGCAGGCAAAAGCCCTTCGCCTCTTTTCTTTTTATAAGAAAAAACCACCTTCTATGTATATACGTAGAAGGTGGTTACTTTTGAAGGAGTAACAGAAAAGAAACTAGTATTAAGGACGTTACGAATTAAAAATATAACGATAATCGAACTTAATGTGTTTATTTATCTTTTAAGTCTGCAATGGATTTGACATCCATGTACTCCGGCACGACAAGTCCCGTTTTTACTCCTGTCATATTTGCACCGAGGTCATCAATCTGGTCTTTGTATTTATCCCAATAATCAGCATGTGTCAGAGGAAGCCAAGCAGCTGGAGATGCATCCACGTCTCCTGATGCAACACCCGTCCACATCGGTCCGGCTTCAACTTGCAATGCATTCACTTTATATCCGAGCTTATTTTCCATCACATATTTCAGCAGATTTGTACTTGCAATCTCGGAGTCCCAAGCAACATAGCCGAGACGGAACGTATCACCGTTCACGGGTGTCAGACCTTTCGTCCATTCATCAATCTGATCTTTGTGTTTCTCGGCATAGTCTTTGGCAGCCTGTTCAGGTGACGTACCGTCTTGAATGGCAATCATCATCTCACCCATCTCATCCGAAGTCCACTTGAAGCGGGACAAGAATTCATAAGCGACCGGATGATCTTCTTTCAGACCTTTACGAGCGATGGTATGAATTTCTTCGGCATCTCCATAGACTTTATCTGGATCATCCAAATATTTCAGGTCATATTGGTTGAACATCCAGTGCGGAGTCCAACCTGTAATGATAATTGGTTCTTTATTCTTGTAAGCTTTGTCCAGCGTAGCCGTCATGGCTGCGCCGGACCCTTCTACCAAATTCCAGTTGGTCAGGCCATACTTTTCAATGGCACTGGCGGTGGATTTCATAATACCGGCACCTGGGTCAATACCGATAATCCGGTGATTGACTTCATCTCCAACGTTGGCATTTGCCGCAGGTTCAGAGGATGAACCCGAAGTTGAAGCCCCCGTTTCCAAATCTTCAATCGAGTTAACGTCCGTCATATATTTAGGAACAACCAGACCTGTGCGTACACCAGTCATATTGGCTCCAAGGTCCTCAACCTGATCTTTGTAACGTTCCCAGTAGTCAGCATGTGTCAGTGGCAACCAGGCCGCAGGAGAAGCATCTACGTCACCTGAGGCAACACCCGTCCACATGGGTCCAGCTTCAACTTGAAGTGCGTTGACTTTGTACCCGAGCTTGTTTTCCATCACATATTTTAGCAAGTTGGTGCTGGCAATTTCAGAATCCCAGGCAACATAGCTCAGTTTGAACGCATCACCATTGACTGGTGTCAGACCTTTTGTCCATTCGTCAATCTGATCCGCATGTTTCTCGGCATAATCTTTGGCAGCCTGTTCAGGGGATGTACCATCCTGAATGGCAATCATCATCTCGCCCATTTCATCCGAAGTCCATTTGAAGCGCTTCAGGAATTCATAAGCAACCGGGTGATCTTCCTTCAAACCTTTACGAGCAATGGTATGAATTTCCTCGGCATCACCAAACGATTTCTTCGGGTCTTCCAAATATTTCAGATCATACTTATTGAACATCCAGTGAGGAGTCCAACCAGTGATGATAATCGGTTGTTCATTTTTGATGGCTTTGTCGAGTGTAGCCGTCATCGCGGCACCCGAACCTTCAATCAGATTCCAGTCAGACAAGTTATAATCCTCGATGGCTTTGGCAGTTGATTTCATAATGCCTGCACCGGGATCAATACCAATAATCTGATAGTTTACTTCCTTACCTACAGCATTGGCTGCTCCGTTGTTGCCACCAGCAGATGTTGTGCTGCCTGTGAAGTATTGAGAGAAACCAGCAACAAGTACAAGGAGTGTTGCCGCTGCAGTAATCCATGCCTTTTGTTTCGTGGAGACACGGGAAGTTTTTTTGCGACCAGGCATAAACAGGTTTTGTGTAAAGCGATCAAGCACGATGGCAAGCACTACGACAGCAAGACCGGCTTCAAATCCTTTACCAATCTGTAGCTGCGTTACTGCACGGTACACTTCTGCACCGATACCCTGTGCACCGATCATGGATGCAATAACAACCATGGAAAGGGACAGCATGATCGTCTGGTTAATACCGGACATCACCGTAGGCAAGGCGAGTGGAAGCTGTACTTTGAACAATTTCTGCGCCGAAGTGGAGCCGAAAGCATCCGCTGCCTCTACCAGTTCGCTCGAAACCTGTTTGATCCCCAGATGAGTCAGACGAATGGTTGGCGGAATGGCGAAGATCACTGATGCGATAACGCCGGGAACAACGCCTAAACTAAAGAACGTAACGGCTGGCAACAGATAAACGAATGCAGGCATCGTCTGCATGAAGTCCAGCAGCGGCGTGATAATCCGTGCAGCTGTTTTACTGTATGCGAGCCAGATACCGACAGGCACACCGAGCAGAATTGAAATCAATCCTGACGTAATAACGAGACCCAGTGTGTCCATCGATTGGGACCAGTAGCCCAAGTTATCCACGAGCAGGAACCCGATAACGGTAAACAGGGTAAGTGGCAATCTGCCTACCAGAAATGCCAGTACGCCTAGTATGGCGATGAACAGAAGTGGATGAGGCAACATAAACAGCCCCGAGAAAAATCCAACGACTTCCTGAATAACGACAGAGATTACTTTAAACAATCCGGAGAGCGAGGAGCTCATCCAGTCAACGATGGATTCAATCCACGATGCTAGTGGTATTTTGGGTATCATTCAGAGCTTCCTCCTTTTCTGCAACTTCACCGCTTAGTGCACCGAGCAGGGCACCGCGAACGATAACACCTTGCAGACGGCCAGTTTCGCTTACAACGGCGAGAGGCACATGGGCTGAACTTACAATCTCAAACAATTCATGAATCAGGGTATCAGGCGACACGGTCGGCCCATCTGTAATCAGAATGTCGTTTAATACTTTATTTTCGCGCATTGCACGGGTTGCGTCTTCTGCTGTAATGACACCCAGCAGTTTTTTGGAGCGATCAATGACAAACAGGTTCGAGATGCCTCGCTCACGCATTAACTCGAGAGCAACACGAGGACCACGATCGGTCGTGATTGTTTCTGGACGGCGCATAACGTGTGATGCTGTGAGGACCTTGGACAAGTCCACGTCTTCGACGAAGCGGGCCACGTATGAGTTGGCCGGTTGAATCATAATTTCCTCCGGTGTACCAATCTGCACAACAGCGCCGTCTTTCATAAGGGCAATCCGATCGCCGATGCGCAGCGCTTCGTCCAAGTCATGGGTAATGAAAATAATCGTCTTTTTCATCTTATCCTGAAGCTCAATCAACTCATCTTGCATATCACGGCGAATCAATGGATCAAGCGCACTGAAGGCTTCGTCCATCAGCAGTACTTCCGGGTCATTAGCAAGTGCGCGGGCGAGGCCGACACGTTGTTGCATCCCGCCGCTCAGCTCATCCGGCATTTTATCTTCCCAGCCTTTGAGACCAACGAGTTCGAGTGAGGTTTTGGCTTTCTCACGGCGAACTTCCTTATCTACTTTTTGAACTTCCAAACCATATTCCACATTATCAAGAACAGTCCGGTGCGGAAACAAAGCAAATTTCTGGAATACCATGCTGATTGTTTTCCGGCGTACTTCTCGCAATTGTTCTTTGTTCATTTTTCGCAAATCTTTGCCATGAACCAGAATTTCTCCGGATGTTGGTTCAATCAAGCGATTGAACATCCGAACCAGTGTGGACTTACCACTACCGGACAGGCCCATAATTACGAAAATTTCACCTTCTTTGATTTCCATGTTGACCCGATTGACACCAACCGTTATCTGTTTCTCTTTGGCCAACTTTTCTTTCCCCCAACCTTGCTCCAGTAATTCAAGACCTTGCTCGGTTTGGGGGCCAAACAGTTTACTCACGTTTTTCACTTCAAGTATGGTCATGTTTTCACCCCTTCTGATGTGTTGTGCACTTCGAACGGCTTTTAGCAGTCACAAGCCCATACACTTGTGTGCCCAGCCACGAAATCCGGTAATTCTTGCTTCGCTTCCCGTCTTTCTGGGTAACGGTTTGTATTCTAACAATAGTTAACCAGTATAGCAACCGAATAAACAGTACATAATGTTTATACAGTAAAAACTGTACAAAGTTTTCCTCTCATATGCTCTGTCTATCTCCTTTTTCTGGCTAATCAGACATCTTTACTTTTATTATTGCTTTTCCTACAATAGAAAATGAGCTGAATTAAAGCTTATTTTTTTGGTTAAATGAACATCGTAGGCAAATTGCAGCATGGTAAAGTTCCCAATATAATCCATTGGGTGTAAGATGTTTTCTAGCTTATAGAATATCCAGTTGCATGCTTTCCCATGTAAGCTGAGCTTGAACATGCTGATTTTTTGCCAAGACTGGAATGTCAGAATGGAGGTTGCAAGCATGAGCTTGGACCATTTGCAAGAGGATCAGCAGGCTGCCGTGATGAAGATCCGTAAACGCGTTATCGAAGCCATTGGACGAAATATGGATCTATACGGCGTAACGTTGTCCACGGGACATCTATATGGATTGCTATTTTTCGCAGAAAAACCGATGACCCTTGATGATATGGGCCGGGAAATGGAAATGAGCAAAACAAGCATGAGCACCGGAGTACGAACTCTGCTGGATCTGAAAATGGTAAATAAGGTGTGGAGCAAAGGCTCCAGAAAAGATCTATATGAAGTGGAGTATGACTGGCATCAGACGTTTACGGATTATTTTGCTATTAAATGGAGAAAAGCGGTGGAGAGTAACCTTCAGATTCTTCGCAAATCCGTTGACGAGATGAATCGGCTGATTAACCAGCTTGACGAACAGGCTGATGCGGATCTTCTGCGAGTACTACATGAGGACATGCATAAAGTATTGCAAGCCGAAGCGTACTACCGATGGCTCGACAGGCTTATTGATGCGATGGAAGATGAAGAAATCTATAAGCTTGTTCCTAAAGAAGAGATTAAAGAAGAAATGAAAGAACAGTTATAAGCTCAAAGCAAAGGACCCATTCCTTCTGGAAGGGTCCCTTTACTTTTTATTGACCGATTACACTTAAACTTGTAATCGACTTCAGCGAATTTGTCTTTTGCAAACGCTGTACAGGTCTTCGGAGTTTGGAAGCACTGGATTGTGCTCCTGTACGCCGAGTACTTGTTTGATCTGTCCATGCGACTGGCATCCGATCTCGATTGGCATCAGTCGCAAGGTGTGGGGCTGTTTCTAAGCGATAAAGTGCAAGCTCCTTGAAGTACCGCTGTGCTTGCTTCTCACGCCCGGTAAGCTCTGCCAATCGGCTATAGGTATCTTTCCAATCCTCGGTCAATTCGAGAATGACGGTGGGGGCAATACCTTTTAATTGATCATAATAAGGTTGGCAGGAATCGTCACCAATAATGAGATCAGGTTTACCTTGACGCAGTAGATCCAGCTGGTTGGTTAGGTCACGTTCTTGCTCTGCTGTGCCGCTCTTTGAATGATGTTTTAGATCCAGTGACCCAACAGGTTGCAGTCCCAGAGAGCGTAGATGCTCATCAAAGCCAGAGCCGGATACTGTGGCTACGCGTAACCGATGTTTCTTCATATAGATACTTGGCGCAATTCCAAGCAATTGCTTGAATTTACGACTAAAATAATATTCATTCCCATAACCAACGGATTCGGCAACTTCTTTGAGAACACAGTTCTCCACCGACAGTTGTTTTTTGGCTTCTTCGATTCTTAACCGGTTTAGATAATCGGTAGGTGACATGCCTTTTGCCTTTTTGAAGCTGCGGGAATATGAACTTGGTGTTAATCCTGCGATTTTAGCCAGATGATCCATGCTGATGCCCTCACTCATGAAACGATGCATATATGAAATGCTGCGTTCCAGTGCGGGATCTACCTTTTCGAGGTTAGCTTCCAGTCGATGCTCTGACAGGAATTGCAATAGCTCATGTAACTGACTATGTATGCTGACAAAGTGGTCTGACTGTTCACCTCGATAGGAATCATACAACTTGGCCATTCGTTCTGCTGCCTGCTGTTCATGCCGGATGCGCATTTTGCCTGTCTGCCAGTCGAAGGAAAGGGAGGAGGTGGCGGTCATTTTCCATTGTCCTCTTACTCGTTGCACACTTACTTGTTCCATGCTTAGCATGAGAAATTCAACGACCTCAGAATGAGCTAATGCGTCGATAATTATGCCGGGTTTGATCATAAACAGATCTCCAGCTTGTGCTTCGTGTACGATGTTGTCCAGAGCCAGCAAGCCTTTGCCTTGTAAAATAAGACAAAGTATGGGCCGACTTACCGTCATGCCTTGTATACGGAAATTTCTCCCGCGACGTACACGGCACATTGAAGAGAGCAGCGGTAAAGAAGAGGTTTCGGTTAATACGGGAAACGATTCATTCATGCGGACCATCCTTTTGTCTTATTTTCTTAATGATAACAATTATCATTCTCAAATGGAAGGTGTTTTTGAAAATTAGTTTTGATAATTCTGAAATCGCAAGAATGACAAACGCGTATGGGAAAGTAGAAAATAAACGCAAAAAAGGATGACAAACCAGCATGAAAGCTGAAGAGTCATCCTCAATCAAACCTGAAATCTAACGTTTCCGGAACGAACTTAATTCGTTGTAATTAAAAGAATGTTGTCCAGGAAAATGTCACTTACTGCTTGTTGTCCTGTTCCGTTTGCTGCTGAATGGTATAAACGGAATTCATCTTTGGCATGGCTGTAAAAGATTCCGGGAACATCATCACGCAAGTGGAATGTGTCCCATTCATCCCCAGCTATTTTGCTAAATTTCAGAGATGCATTGACAGCATAGAGACCATTTTTGCCGGAGATGTAGGCAACTTCAGGTTTATCATTCACGAACTGATTCATCACATAGGTTACATTGCTCAGGTTGAGATTAGACGTTTTATTCACCTTGCTGGCAGTAACGGTTTTGGCGTAGGCTTTTTGATCCGCATCAATGATTACCACCTTGTCTGTTCCAACTGCACTGACTTCTCGCACGCTTTTGGAGAAAGAGAATGAAATTGAATTTCATACTTAGTTCAACCTGAAATCGATTTGCGCATGATGCTACCAATCTCGTCTCAAAGCATTCTATGCCTAGTTTGGTCGTGGTAACATGAAGGTGAATGAAGAAACCGACTGAACCATCAACGACAGGAGCGAAACAATAGGATGAATATAGCAACGATTGGTACAGGCTCCATTGTAGATGCCATTTTATCCGCGATCAATGAATTGGATGATGTCATAGTCACTGCCATGTACTCCCGCAAAAAGGAGACGGCACAAGAGCTTGCGGATAAATATAGGGTAAGCACAATCTATACAGACCTAGAATCCTTATTTTTGGATGAAAATGTAGATCTCGTTTATATTGCTTCGCCCAATAGTATGCATTATGAACAGGCCTATCAGGCACTTCAACATGGTAAACATGTTGTATGTGAAAAACCGTTCACGTCCACGCTTCAGGAAGCAGAAACGCTGATTGCACTTGCAAAAGAAAAGAACCTGTTGCTCTTTGAGGCTATCTCCAACATTCATTTACCGAACATTAAAGTTATACAGGAGCAACTACCGAAGCTTGGTTCGATCAAACTGATTCAGTGTAACTACAGTCAATACTCGCGTAAATACAATGATCTTCTCGCGGGGCAGACACCCAACGTATTTAATCCCGAGTTCTCTGGTGGAGCGCTGATGGATATCAATATTTATAATCTGCATCTGGTCTTGAATTTGTTTGGCAGCCCGAATACAGTATCGTACACGGCGAATCAGCATGAGAACGGCATTGATACATCAGGAGTTGTGGTCCTCAAGTATCCAGAGTTCATTGCAGAATGTGTTGGGGCTAAGGACACGAGCGGCATGAACTTTGTGCTCATTCAAGGAGAAAAGGGGTACCTTCAGGTTGTAGGAGGAGCGAACGGTTGTCGGGAAATCAAGCTTCAGATTGGGAAAGAGACTGCCGAGGAGTTTAATGCGCAGAACAAAGCCAATTGGCTGTACTATGAGTGGGAAGCGTTCAGAGAAATTTATCTGGCTAAGGATTATAACCGGTGTTATGAACTGCTCGAACACAGCCGTTCTGTAATGAATGTACTGGCGGAAGCTCGCAGGCATGCGGGTATTGTATTTACAGCGGATAAATGATGAATGATAAATCTCAGTAGTTGTCGCTGATGCTCGCCATATACAACATATCAAACAGATAGAGTACCGAGATCATGGAAGACATTTTGGACAACCTCAATTGTTCGTTATAACCATAGGTTAGCAGCGTTTCATCACAATGTCTGGATAGCGTTGAAAGATTGTCTTCGGTCACGGCGATGACTTTCCGTTGCATATTCTTCAGTACTCTGGCGGCTTCAATCATGGATGAGTTCTCTCCCGTATGAGATATGACAAAAGACAGGATGAACTGACTGGTATTCATTGTATTTAAATAATGCATGTTGGGACCATTGTGTGCTACCGCCGCAATGCCAAGCTCGTTCCATTTGGCGCAAGCCTGCTGTGCCAAATAATAATTCATATCACTACCGTAGATGTCAATACGTGCGGATTCTTTTACCCAATTCGCGATTCGTACTAAAAGAGGAGCGTTCAACATACGGCGTGTCTCATCCAGCGCCTGGTGATATAGGTAGGGAACCGAGTCGATCGCAGCCAGTACATTGCCTTGTTCTGTGATTGTATGATCCGGCGTCCGTAATGGGGAAGAAGGAGATTGTTGATATTCTAGCGCAAGCTTTAACTGAAAGTCTGGGTACCCTTTGGTACCCATTTTTTTGCATAGGCGAACAATGGTGGACGCACTTGTATAAGTCTGTTGAGCCAGTTCATGGGCTGTAGCATGGAATACAACTTCGGGGTCGTTCAGGATAAAGTCCACAATATGCTTCTCCTGTGCCGTTAATGGTGAAGCATATTTTAATTTCTGGAGTAGGTTGTATTCCATGCTGTTGTTCCATTCCTCTCTATAATCATCCCAAAGTACATGTCTCCACATCATAACTCGCGTCTGTTTATTTCTCAATCAGATCTGACTCTCCGCAAGTTGCTGACGGCGGTTCCACATGGTAACGAGGCGGAGTAAAATAAAGCTCGTGAGCAGCATCGCTGCACCGGTGCCCAGCAACATCCATGGCCCAATCATTAACATGCCGGTGGCCTGACCAGCAATCAGGGCAATCAGGGGCAGGACAACGAGTCCGCCAAGCTGGTAGGCTTCCTGAAATCCTCGTACTTTAGCCGAGATGAGCACATTGAGGAGAATAACGGCTAAACTGCATGTAGGGACCACCCAAAGGATCAGAATGATCCAATTCCAATTCGGAAACATCAATGTGCCAAAGATCGGGTACATCAGGATGTTGGCAATGATCCCATAGATGATGAAGGTCACCCAGGACAACAACACTGACGGAATGAAAGCAGCCAGAACTTTACCTCTAAACAGTGTACTCATGCTCATCGGTGTAAACAACAATCCTTCCAGTGTCTTGCGTTCCTTCTCGCCAGCGAAACTGTTGGCAGTCAGGATGCTGGAAGCCATCACTGGAATGATGAGAAACAATGGAGCGAACATATACAAGCCAAGAAAATAAACAATACGTTGGTTGTCCGTTGTCATGGCAGCAATGGAGGGCATCTGACCACTTTGGATTAGCTTGTCTAATGTTTCCATGATCACATTTAAGTTACTTATCGAATGTAGATTCACGCGGGATGCAACCCACAACATAGCAGAAGGAACAATGATTCCGATGATTAGCGGTACAATCAGCATAGGCAGCCATAGTTGCACGCTGGATGTGACAGAACGAATATCTTTACGAATGAGTGCACGTATCGCTTGACGATTATTCATGTGCATTCGCCTCCCTTATCGCAAAATAAATGCTTTCCAGATCATTGCCTTCCATACGTGCCTGATAAACCTGACCATGCTCGGTCAGCTCCCGAAGTAACAACGGAATATGCTCACGAGATGATAATTGAAACGTTGCTGTATGCGCGGTAACCGTCTCAGGCGAATAGGTGCCTGTCTCCCAACCGTTTGGCATATCAGCTTCGACCTCTAGCCGCGGTGCGGATTGATAACGCTGAATGATCTCCTGTTCAGTCCCTTTCTCAACAACACGACCCTTTTCCATAAAAATATAATGATCACACACGGCGGAAAGCTGAGTAAGCACGTGTGAGGAGATGAGAATCGTCAAGTTCAGCTCCGTATTTAATTGACGAATGATGCGAAGCACCATCTGGATGCCGTCAGGGTCAAGACCATTGGTTGGCTCATCCAGAAACAGAATCGAAGGACGGTGCAGCAGTACCCGTGCAAGACCCAATCGTTTTTTCATACCTGTGCTATAGGTACCAACTTTGCGGTGCTGGTAATCCTGAATCTCAAGCAGCTTCACCAACTCGTCGATGCGTTCATTTACATGATTGAGACCAAAGGCATCAGCGAAAAAGAGTAAATTATCCCGCCCACTCATATTTTCATACAAACCGCTTTGTTCGGTCAGTGTACCGCAGATCGCCAGTATCTTTTCCGTTTCGCGTGACGTATCCATGCCTTGGATGGTAACCTGTCCGCTGTTTGCGCCCAGAACTCCGTTCATGATCCGAATGAGGGTTGTTTTACCCGAGCCGTTCGGGCCAATGAGTCCGGTTATGCTGCCTTGTTGAATTGTGAAGCTGATATCCTGCAACGCGTGCTGCTCTCCGAAATTTTTATATATATCCCGTACTTCAATCATGTAAAATCACCGTCCGTTTTCTAAGTTTGATGATTATACGTCCAGTGGTGTCAGATCGTTCAACTAAGACTAAAGAAATATATTTTTGCTTCAATAGTCCTGAAATCCTAGTGCATATTTCCCCGGGCAATTCCACCAAATCGGGTCTAAGGTTTGTTTTTTTGGGAGGCTGTACAATGTATCCTTGAAAAGAAGGTATGAAGGCCGTTTGATTGCTGTTTCATTGCTATAGATAATGGAGTAATAGAGTATAGGCCGATATATACATAAGAGTTCGTCTAACACATCCATTTATTCAGTGTGAAGGTATTAAAGCAGCCTGAGTGCTGTGTTAGACCCAGAGGAAAGGTGAAGTGATTCATGAGTACACCGAATGAATATCGTTTTCAGGTCAACCTGAGCGGAATGATCCAAATTTTATCGAATCATTTATACAGCAGTCCAAAAGTTTTCCTGCGTGAGCTTATGCAGAATGCAACAGATGCGATTACGGCACGCAAGGAAGTGGAACCGGGATATCAGGGAGAAGCTCGTATTGAGCTAACAGGAACCGGAGATCAATTGACGATGATGGTGGAGGACAACGGAGTTGGTTTGACCGAAGCGGACATCCATGAATTTCTAGCGATGATTGGACAATCCTCGAAGCGGGGACAACAGGCATTGCTGGATGGCGAGACATCGTTTATTGGACGTTTTGGTATTGGTCTGCTGAGCTGTTTCATGGTCAGTCATGAGATTGTCATGCTGACTCAATCGGTGAAGGGCGGCCCTTCCATGGAGTGGCGCGGTAAGCCGGATGGTACATATACGATCAGGCAGCTGGACACGCAATTGTCTCCCGGAACGAAAGTATATCTGCGTTGCACGCCGGAAGCGGCACACTACTTTGAAGCAGAGTATGTGAAAGAAGCTTTATTTTATTATGGTGCGTTATTGCCTTATCCGGTCACGTTGATTCATGACGGGGAGCAATCTATCGTTAATCAGGATTCTCCGATCTGGTTAACACGTCCAGAGCTTGCTCGTTCCTGCCGTGCGGAAGTGCTTGCCTTTGGTGAACGTCTGCTTGGGGAGAAATTCCAGGATTTCATCCCGCTAACAACGGCTTCGGGGCGCACGGGAGGTATTGCGTACGTGTTGCCACACGCCGTGAATTTGAATGCCAAGCGTTCCCACCGGGTTTATCTGAAGCGTATGCTGATTTCGGAGAAAGCCGAGAACATTTTGCCGGAATGGGCGTTCTTTGTAAAATGTCTGATCTGGACCGATGAACTACAGCCGACAGCTTCAAGAGAGCATTTTTATGAGAATGAAAAGCTGGAAGAAGTGCGCTCCGATCTCGGAGACGCCCTACGGTTGGGACTGACCGAAATGGCTGAACAGCAGACTGAACGTTTACAGAAGCTGATTCGTCTGCATGCTCTCTCGATGAAGGCGCTGGCTGTTCAGGATCAGCAATTTTACGCGATGATTCATCGCTGGTTGCCTTTTGATACAACGCGTGGACACCGGGAGCTGGGTGAACTGATTGATGAAGGGGAGACACTATACTACACCAGCACTATTGATGAATACCGCCAGATTCACCATGTGGCTTCCGCACAGTCCATGCTGGTCGTTAACGCAGGTTACATCTACGACAAAGAACTGATGGGGATGTTACCTTTAGTACTGAATAATGTAGAGACCGAACGAATTGAACCAGATGAAGTATCGATGACTTTCACGGATGTTGCACCGGCTGAACGTAACCAGTATTATGATGCGCTACGCCTGGCAGATTCGGCGTTACAACGTTTCCGCTGCCGCGCAGAAGTGAAAGGGTTCAAGCCCGCTGACTTGCCGGTATTGTTCACCCTTTCGCAGGAATCGTCCACGCTACGTGCACTGGAAAAAGCGAGCGAAGAGAGCACAGACTTATTTTCCTCTGTTCTCGGTTCGTTGTCATCGGGTATTCATTCGGCAGGGTACTCGACGTTGTATCTGAATGTGAACAATCCGATCATTAAACGGGTGTTGACTTCACCGAATAATCAGATGACACCGATTGCTATTGAGATGTTATATGTTAACGCACTGATGATGGGGCATTATCCCATGAACAAGCAGGAGCTTGAAGTATTGAACCAGGGAATTGTTCGGTTTATTGACTGGGGTTTAAGCGCAAATACGAATCATGAGGGAGATGCCTGATGAAGACAGAGATGGATTTCGAAGATTTGATGGAAGAGGCCTATCAGCTGCCCAATGGTGCGGCGAAGCTTGGTCTATTAGAGGAAGCAGCGCGGGTGGCTGATGTCAACGGTATGGTTGAGGAAGCGTACGAAGCCCGTTCAGAGATTGTAGATGTCGCCACCTTCTGTGGATATCCGATGAAAGCATTGATCGCTTTTTCCTGGCAACTAGGCAAGTTTGATCAGCAACCAGAGCTGTATGATGAAGAAACGTTATTGTGGTCTTATAAATGGATTCTTGGCAAAATGCCCGATTTTCCGGAAATTTCCCGTGAGAAGATTATGGAATTGCTCGAGGATTTCGGAGCAAGGTTCAAGTCTTATGGGTACAGCGAGCGTTCTTACTGGTACTACCGTTTCCGCATCTTTATGGATTTTGGAGAGCTGGAAGAAGCGGAACGTAGCTATGACAAGTTCAGAATGTTAGACCGGGACTTCATGAGTGACTGCGAGGCGTGTGAGCAGGATGAAATTTTGCGTTATTTTATGTTAAAAGGAGACGACGAGAAAGTGCTGGAAGTGGCCAAGCCGATTCTCAAAGGACGCATGAGCTGTGCGGAGATCCCACATCTGACCTTGTCCGAAGTTCTGATGCCGCTGTATCGTCTGGGACGGAAGGATGAGGCAGATAAACATCAGGTTAAAGGATATCGTTTGATCAAAGGTGAAAATGATTTCGTGCAGAGTTTTTCAGAGCAGATGGAGTATCTCACACTTACGAATCCGGCCAAAGGGATTGATATCCTCGAAGAAACACTGGTGCTCGGAGCCGAGCATGAAGATGTGTATGCCAAAATGATGTATTATGCGAAGGCAGCTTCGTTATTGCGGCGCTGGTCGGAAGAAAAAGACTCAGAGGGGTATCGCTTGCGCCTGCCAGCTTCATTCCCATATGAGGGAGACCCGGGAGATCTTCTCAAACTTGCAGATTATTTTGAAGATTATGCCCAAGCTACGGCAGCCAAGTTTGATCAGCGCAACGGAAACACACATGTATCCTCGTTAATTGCATAATTTAAAAGGCTTGTTCGTGAAGGGGAATCCCTTGCGAACAAGCCTTTTTGTTGTTTACTTATATAGCATAATTATTGAACGGATGTTGCTGGAGGAGCACTTTCTGTCGCTTGATTAGGCGTAATCTCAGTTTTGTTCTCTGGTGTCGAGGCTTCTTTAGTGATCTCCTCAGATCCTGACTGATCTGGTTGCTGCGGTTGCTCTGGCTGCTGGGCGGCCATCATTTCAGCAACGATGCGATCGGTCGGCTGGGTAATTAACGCATACATGATAGCAGCCTGTTCTTGGCGAATGAGAGGTTTGCGTGAAAGGAAGTCCGCAGAACCGTCCTCCAGGATTTTAACTTCAGGGCCGTAGAGGCCCAGCTTCACCATCATTTGCACTGCAGGAACAGCCCAATCATCTGTGTGGCCTGCAAGTTTAACGTCCTTAAACAGTTCGGTTGGATACTGTAGCTGAAATACTCTCCATATCATAACTGCGGCTTCTTGCCGAACAATGGCTTGATCGGGTTTAAACTGTTTCTCGTCTGCACCTGTGATCATCCCCATTTCATAACCAAGCTGGATATAGCCAGCTGCGGCATGGCCAGCCCAGTCTGTGTCAGTAGGCGGTGATGTTTTGCTAGGTTTGAGACCACTTAATTTAAGAATATTCTCGATAAATTCCGCACGAGTTACAGTCGTTTTAGGCATGAAAGACTGGTTAGCTTCATTTTCGAAATATCCAAGCGATTGCAAGCTATGGATCGCTTGAGCATAAGGATTGCTCTTCTGAACATCCAGGAAGCCCGCCGCTTTTTGACCTTTTTTGGCATATCCGAATGGGTTGAGGTACGGCTCTCTCATGTAGGTTGTTCCATCTTCATAGGTTTTGAAGGCTGTGAACTGTCCTGATAATTCATCCGTGAACAGATTGTCTTCCACTTGAATCAGCTTACGTTCACCCAGATACGGATCACTAATGCTTAACCCACTGGACGTTTCACCGCCAGCTTGGAGCTTGCTGATAAGTGTACTGATCCGAAGGTCAGCATAAAAACCGTTGAAACGTTGCAACTCTTCCGCAGATTGTGGCGTGTATTCCTTAAATTGTACCGGTTTAGCGTACTGCGGGAAGAAGTTCTGAATAAAAGCTTGGTAGAGCAGATTACGAAGAGCTCCATTCTGATTATAGGTCAGGAATACGCCTGTGTTTTGCTCAGGAATAAAAAATAGATAAGAGCTGTAACCTGACAGGTCGCCTGCTTTGGTAATTACTTTGGAACTGCTTCCCGCCCCGGGGAGCTGAAACGGCGCTTCGAATCCGTACGTGCTATCCGGCAGTAGCGGGTGAATGGAAGAGCGATACTGCTCCATACTTTTCACCGTTGCTGGTTTCAAAATCTGCTGGTTGTCTTTCTTGCCGTCATTCAGAAAGGCAATCATAAACTTACCAATGTCGTCGGCTGTAGACAACATGCCGCCTTGAGGCAAAGGATTGGGATCAATGAAGTACATGTCAACCGGCTTGTGAGCTGGATCATAACCAGTGGCAAGCTGTTTCTGGAATTTTTCATCTAGCATAAAACTGCTGTTGTTCATGCCTAAAGGCTTAAAGATGTGCTCTTGCATGTACGTTTCAAACGGCTCGCCGCTGACATTTTCGACAATCAACCCGAGTAGCAAAAACGAGAAGTTATCGTACATGTAGGCGCTACCAGGCTTTCGTACAACAGGAGGCATGTGCTGCTCGGCGTAATCCTCCATCGTTATGTACTTATCAGGATCTGCGTGGATATCTTCTGGCTGTGGATCACGGATTTCAAACCCGGTGGTGTGTGTCAGCAGATGTTCTACGGTTACTGGCGCATCGAATGGATTCTCGAAATGCAAACCCTTCACATAGGTCTGAAAATCAGCCTTCAGGTCGACCTTGCCTTGCTCCACAAGCTGCATGACCGCAGCGGCTGTGAAGGTTTTGGAGACTGAGGCGACACGAAAAGCGGTGTTTTTCGGATCGACAGGTGTTTTTTGGTCCAGATCGGCATAGCCGTATCCTTTTTCAGCAATAACTTGACCATCCTTCACAACGATAACAGATGCACCAACATAATGAGGTTTGGTTTCAGATGAGGCGAAGAACTTATCCAGAAAAGCATTAGCCGATTCGGCATTCAGTGTTACAGGCTGTTTGGAGCTTTCAGAATCAGGGGCTGTTGCCCCTGTCTGAGCCTGAACCTGGGGAGCCCAGAGGCTGAGAGAAAGAACAAGTGCCATACATGCGCTGGTCAAGGCGCTCCATTTGGACCGGGTATTGCGATTGAATAAATGCACATCATCACTCCTTTAGTTATTTTTACCAAAGTAGGTAGCTCAAAGTGTATTACTGCTTCTGAGCACGATAAGTTTCACGAAAATAAACGCCGAGGTTGATCATCCAGATGACAGACAGGAGAACAATGGGGAAGGCAGCAAAGTTATACACTATGGAATATAACACCGAAACGGCCATGCCAACGCCAAGCAGGAGGTTCATCATCTGAAACGAGCGGTAGGCTGCGCGATACACAATCCATTTCTCGCCTTCATCCAGCTTTTCGAAGTGATCTTTTTTCATGTTGCGGGAGTTCAAGTCCAGTGCGCGATCAGGGAAGTAGCGATTGTAACGTTTGATCGTCACGCTCTGTAGCACAACAACGATGATTACAGCGATGCAAGCGGCGACCAAATTACCAAGCGTAAACAGATTCGAAGACTGGGGTAGGTCTCTGCTCGATGCATATAACGACAAGGCAAGAGCGACCCATGCAAATGAAGCAATGACACCGAACGAACTGAGCATCATTGCATTTCCCAGCGAACGTTCGGCAGGTGACATCAAGGAGTGATTATCTTCCATGTCATCTGCATCATCATTTTCCGCGGGACGGACAGAAGGCGTACGTGCCAGACTGATGCTATTCCAGATCATCGTAACGAGCACCACCAGTGCGATAAGAGCAAATAGCAGGTCATAATCATAATAAACGGACAGCGTCCAGTTCAGATCAGAGGGAAGCTTGGTGATTGCGGCTGAGGAAATAAATCCGACAACAGCACCGCCAGCAGCATAGAGCGGAAGGCGCATTCTTCTTTTTTTGGATGAGGTATTAGCGGTTTGATTCATGTGGTTCTCCACCTTTCAATTCAAATATTTTTTCAACAGATTCTCCGAACACATGAGCTATTTTTAATGCCAGAACGACCGAGGGAGAATAATCTCCGCGTTCAATCAGAGCAATAGTTTGCCTTGATGCTCCAATGAGCTTCGCCAGTTCTGCCTGAGACAATCGGTCTCTGGCTCGTAACTCCCTAACGTGATTGTGTAATTCTTCCACGTACTCACCTCCATGAATACAATGTATATGATAATTGACTGAATGTAAAGTATAATATACAAAATGAATATGATTATTTACTTTTTATGATCACGTACAGCTTGATTAAGCATAAAAACGGAGCCTTCAAAAGGCTCCGTTAAACGTTGTAATGTATTTATATTTCTCGTTTGCTAATCTCGTTGGGCAATCTTGAGGATTACTAAATTCTGGTAAAAACAATTACATTGGCATTGGCATCAGGCACCAATGGTGCGGAGACCGAAGCTGCAAGCTGATCCTCGCTTACTTCAAATGTAAAATCCATGTGCAAGCCAAACAGGAGCAGTGAGACAGAGAACGTATGCTTGCCAACATATCGCATAGGCATGTCAATGTTATTCAATCTTGTCTGCAATCCTTGATCCGTCTCATGCACGAGCAGTTCACCATAACCAGGGTGTTGGTAAATTCCAGTATAAGTAGAGACTGGGATATTCATGGGAGGGGCGGTTGGGGTCTCTTCGGGCTTTGTTTCTTCCTCTACCTGTGCTTCCTGCTGTCCGTCTTGTTCTCCCTGGCCCATGAGTCTCAAAATGGTGGAGGTCCAGTCTGTAGGCTCCAGCCCGAGCAGACAGTCCATGATATAGAAGGCAACTGTATATGGAATAACACTTCCATTGGTGTTGCTTAATACAACGATCCCGATCTCTTCATCCGGCAAAAAGGCTACTTGTGAAGCGAAGCCGTCGATAGCTCCTCCATGATGAATCATGGCATGTCCTCGGTAAGGCTCTATCATCCAGCCTAGGCCGTATGTACTGATAGGCAGTTCTTTGCTGTGAAATGGAGAATCAGAGACCATCTGCGGACGATGAGTCTCCGACATCTGTTCTGTGGAGACAAGCGCTTTGTCCTGCCATTTGCCCTGCTGTATCTGGAACTGGAGCCATGCCGTCATATCTGTCAGGTTGCTGTTGATGGAGCCAGCAGGGCCAATGGCATCAATGTCGCGAAAAGGGATACGCACGTTTTTTCCCTCCTGATCCATGTATGGCAAGGCATAATTTGATTGTTGCTGCATTTCCTCTACTGAAAACAGACTGGCATTCATTCCAAGCGGGCGAAACAGATTATTTTGTATGACTTGCTCCCAAGACGCATTTTTAAGATGGCCAATCAGATAACCGGCAGTCATATACATCAGGTTTTGATACTGCCATTTACTGCGGAAGTTCTGGTTCGGTTCAAGGTAGCGCAGGCTGTGCACCAGTTCTTCTCTGGAACGAGTGGAATTGTACCAGACCAATTCGTGTCTTGGCAGACCTGAACGGTGACATAACATATCCCTCATAGTAAGGCGCTCTGTAGCAACCGGATCGAACATCTGGAAATCCTGCAAATAACTTATGACCGGTTGATCCCATTCAAGTAGTCCCTCATCCACAAGTTGTGCTGCTGCCGTCGCGGTAAAGGCCTTGGTACTGGAGCCAATGGCGAATAACGTGTCTGGTGTGACCTCAAGTCCTGCTTCCAGATCGCGATAGCCATATCCTTTACTCCAGACAACCTGATCCTTATGAACGATTGCGATTGCTGTACCTACGCCCTTCCATTGTTCAAGTTGACTGGTAATGAATTCGTCCAAACCTTTGAGTTTGGTCTGAAGTGATGTCATTGTCGTTGTAAGTTGATTTGAAATTAAATTTGTCATATAAATCCCCTCCAAAACGCATTGATATTCCAGAGATGATCGTAATCGGTTTAGTAAAATGATCTAGAAGTATGGTGAATATTTCCAATTAACGGACATCGATGTAATTGATTTGATTATCGCTTTTATGGATCATATTTTCATCGTCCCCGAGACTGATTTGCCCCTCGTCTTTTGGTCTATCACAGTTTCATACCAAGCTTGTCAAACTAGTCCGCATATATCGAACAAGTCCCTCATAACATGTACTAATCAAGTAGGGGTTCTGCTGTACGCACAATCCTGAAGTGAAAACATGTGCTAAAGGGGATGATGTCATGCGCCGAATATCATGGATGCTTGCCATGGTATTGGTCTTATCGGCCTTACTTGCCGCCTGCGGGAAGAAGGATGCGGCAGCTGTGGTCAAAGATCTGAACGAAGTCGTTGGAGAGATGGAAAGTTACCAAGGAGCAGGTGTCATGACGCTGCATACCGGAGAAACGCCGCAGCAGTACAAGGTCGAGGTATGGCATCAGAAGCCTTCGTATTACCGTATTGCATTAACCAATGCCAAGAAGGATGTTACGCAAATCGTACTTCGGAATGATGAAGGTGTGTTTGTACTGACGCCGAGTCAGAATAAAAGCTTCCGTTTCCAAAGTGACTGGCCAGATAATCAGGGTCAAGTTTACTTGTATGAAACGTTGATTCGAAGCATTACAGGGGATACGACCCGTCAGTTTGCAGATGAAAAAGAAACCTATGTGTTTGATGTTGCTGCAAACTACAATACACATGCTCTTGTAAGACAGAAAATCTGGCTGAACAAGAGCGACTATGCACCCAAACAAGTGGAGGTATCCGACTCCAATGCCAATGTGGTTGTGGATGTGAAGTTTGACAGTTTCAAATTCGGGGCCGAGTTTGGAAAAGACGCCTTTGACATGCAACGCAACATGACGGCTGCAACAGAAGAAGAGAATAAGGCAGGAACAGATGCAGGTGCTGCTCCAGCCGAGAAAACCGATGACGCCACCGGACAACAGCCTGCTAATCCTCAGGCTACGCCAGGCTCCGAGGGAACCGAGGGAGCTGTTGATGGGCAGACCGGTGTAAGTGAGGGTACGGATCAACAAGGAACACAAGGAGCAGAAGGTTCAGAAGGAGCAGCAAGTGAGCAGGGCAGCGAGGAGCCTACCTTGGCCGAGCCGAAAGAATCAGACAGCTTTGGTGTCATTCAGCCGACATATGCACCGGAAGGCGTCAAGTTGAAGGACGATCAGATTTTGGAGGAAGCCGGGGATTATTCCGTCCTGCTTCGTTATGAGGGAACTTATAATTACACCATATTTGAAGCAAGACCTCAGGATCGTGCTGTATCCCTTGCACCTTCACGCCTTGTTGATCTAGGATTTACGGCAGGCATGATTAGCGGAGATGCTTTACAGACACTGACCTGGACTTCTGATGGCGTGGAATACCGGATTACAAGCGCGGATCTGCCTGAGAATGAAATGGTACGTATAGCGACCTCCATGCAGGAAGAGTCGGGTAAATAAAAGAGAGTGCATATCGGTCTTGTCCCAAGGAATGCTATAGAGCATCGGAGAATTCATTTCTCCGGTGCTTTGTTTATTTTTATAGTACAGAAGATCGTGCCAAGTTCAGCCAAAAAAGCAAAAAACGCTTCTATGCGGTGTGAACCGGGTAATAAGTCGATGTAAGCAGGTTATACCCAGTCATACGTAGGTCATTCGTATTTGACGAGAGGAGCTGGAATAATATCGCTTATTCTCCTTCTTCTGTACTTGATTGTGGTACTCTGCAGGCTCTTGCAGCATAAGATCTGAGAAGTAAAACTTTCGTTCATTTGACAGTGACATGCTGTAGCATTACGATGGAGTCTGACGTGAGCCGGATTAACAAGATTAGAGAAGGTGACTTAACGTGCAAGGACAATATCGGCCGACCCAGGCGGAGATTAATCTGGATCATCTGCGCAGCAATGTGGCGGCTTTTCGTGAGGCTTTGCCTCAGAGTACGAGATTCCTCGCTTGTGTAAAGGCTAATGCCTATGGACACGGCGCGGTGGAGACGGCCCGGGAATTGCAACGACTGGGTGTGGACTATTTAAGTGTAGCGTTTCTTGACGAAGCTCTTGAACTGCGTCTGCACGGCATCACAAGTCCGATTCTGGTATTAGGGTATACGCCGCCTGAAGGAGTCGCTGCAGCTTGGGAGCATGATGTGACGATCACATTGTTTAGCAGAGAAGTGCTTGAGGCTATTAGACAGGTGAAGCCAGGCACATTTGTGAATCGTTTGAAAGTTCACATCAAAATCGACAGTGGCATGGGCAGATTGGGTCTGTTGCCTGGCAATGAGGCCATTGATTTTATACAAGAGGTGTCCTCAATTGATCAGGTGATTCTTGAAGGCATGTTTACTCACTATGCTAAAGCAGATGAACAAGACAAGAGCTATACACTGGAACAGTATCAACGGTTCCAGAGCGTTGCAGAGACGCTCCGGGATCAGGGATGTGTCATCCCGATTATACATACGGCGAACAGCGCGGCTGCTATTGATACACCTGAATTATCTTATGATATGGTGCGTGTGGGCATCAGTCTGTATGGACTGTATCCTTCAGCAGAGGTGAATCATCAGGTAGTGAAGCTGCTCCCGGTATTGACACTGAAGACAAGAGCGGTTCTGGTCAAAACACTGCCGTCCCACTGGGGAGTCAGTTATGGAACCCGTTATTTTACACAGGAAAATGAACGAATAGCGACCTTGCCTATCGGCTATGCAGACGGATTCTCAAGAATGCTGACAGGTAAAGCGCAGGTGCTTGTACGTGGCCGCCGCGTTCCTGTCGTCGGTACGATCTGCATGGATCAGTGTATGGTGTCGCTACAATCTTTCGCAGAAGAAGCGGAAGCAATTCAAGCCGGCGAAGAGGTTGTTCTCATCGGCCACCAGTCGGGCGGTGTAATTACCGCTAGTGAGGTGGCAGACCAGCTCGGTACGATTCACTATGAAGTGATCTGCATGATGGCTCATCGCATTCCTCGGGTCTATACCCGGGGAGGAGAGGTAGTCGCCAGAATCAATCCCCTTTTGACAACGTAATTCGCAAATTGGACACGATTACCAGTAAAGTTTTTTTCAGAACAGAAGGAATACTGTCGCAGCATCTCGAAATATGTACGATGTCAGGAATTAAATCCTGAAATGCGATGTTTAGTCTGTACGAATATTGATTCCCGTGTTTATAATGGAGTACAGCATACTTGATATACGCGGGGCATATATATTCCTTTGTATAAAAGTTCTGGAAAAGCGTAATACTGGTTCACAATGGCGAAAGGTTTGTGGGGGTGGAAGAAAGGTGGCCAACTTGCAGAACACCAAGCGAATTATGATCAGTTTGCCTGATTATCTTTTGCAGGAAGTGGATGGCATCGTAGCGCTGGAGAATTCCAACCGCAGCGAATTGATTAGGCAAGCAATGAAGCTGTACTTGACAGAGCGGAAGAAACGTTACATCCGTGAATCAATGCAGCGAGGATACATGGAGATGGCGAAGATCAACCTGACCATGGCATCCGAAGCCTTTCACGCGGAGGAAGATGCGGACAGCACTCTGGACCGCTTAGTTAGCGGGGTGTAGACAGTGATCGTAAAACGTGGTGACGTTTTTTTTGCGGATCTTTCTCCCGTTGTCGGTTCTGAGCAAGGTGGAGTCAGGCCGGTTCTGGTCATCCAGAACGATATCGGCAACCGGTTCAGTCCAACCTGTATCGTGGCGGCCATTACCGCCCAGATTCAGAAGGCAAAGCTGCCGACGCATGTCGAGATTGATGCAGCAGCGCATGGTTTTGACCGGGACTCAGTGATTTTGCTCGAACAGATTCGGACGATTGATAAGCAAAGGCTAACCGATAAGATTACGCATTTGGACGAGGAGACCATGAAACTGGTCAACGAAGCCTTGCAGATCAGCCTGGGCTTAATCGATTTTTAGGGTGGCAGAACGGTATTTATACGTTGATGTGCCTGTCCGTTGACAACGGATGTTCCTGAAGGGGACACACAATTTCAGAATGTAATCAGAAGAGCGTATGATACCTTTTTAAGGTGTTGTACGCTCTTTTGGTTAAGACTTGGTGAAAGCGTAGAACATTGATGACCTTTTCGTTATAATGGAACCTGAGAAACCGTTTACCCGCAAAACCTATATAGATAGATGGAGGAGACATATGAGCATTTACATCAATCAGGAGAAACTTCAGTTTCATTTACAGACCCGCGAGGCGAGCTATGTATTTCAGGTATTGCCTTCGGGGTATTTGGTGCATTTGTATTATGGCAAAAAACTGCGTGATACCGACCTGAGCTGGCTTCATGTTCGGACGGAAAGAGCATCCTTCAGCCCGAACCCGGTACCTGAGGATCGTACGATTTCGTTCGACACTTTACCAGTAGAGTTGCCGGTCTATGGCACAAGTGATTTCCGCAACCCGGCGATTCAGCTAGAGTTGGAGAATGGCTCAACGGTATCCGAGTTTACGTATACAGGCCATCGTTTGGTCAAGGGAAAAGAAGCGTTAACGGGACTTCCGGCAACGTATGTAGAATCCGAAGATGAAGCGGATACGCTTATTATTGAAATGCAAGATCAGGTGTCGGGTGTTAAAATTGAGTTAACGTATACCGCGTTTACTGCCTTTAATGCCATTACACGCTCGATGCGTATCGTGAATGAGAGCGCTAACGTAGTGAATGTGCTGCGAGCACTCAGCTCTTCTGTAGACCTGCCACATGCAGATTACGAATTGCTGCAGCTCTCAGGTGCTTGGACTCGTGAACGTGACATCGTTCGCCGTCCGCTCGCTTCCGGATTGCAAGGAATAGAGAGCCGCCGCGGCTCCAGCAGTCACCAGCAAAATCCGTTCATTGCCCTGATGACACCGGGAACGGATGAAGACCAAGGTGAGGTGTATGGATTCAGTTTAGTATATAGCGGTAGCTTTACTGCACAGGCAGAAGTGGATCAGTTCTATACAACGCGTGTATCTGTTGGTATTAATCCGTTTGAATTTAGCTGGAAGCTTGAACCGCAGGAATCGTTCCAGACTCCTGAGACAGTTATGGTTTATTCGGCTACGGGTCTCGATGGTATGTCTCAGTCCTACCATGAGCTGTACCGTGAACGTCTGGCACGTGGACAATTCCGCAATGCTGAGCGTCCTGTACTGGTTAACAACTGGGAAGCAACATATTTCGGCTTTAATGCCGACAAGATTGAGCAGATCGCACGTGCAGGACAGAAGCTGGGCATTGAGCTGTTTGTGCTTGATGACGGCTGGTTCGGTCATCGGGACAGCGATAATTCGTCTTTGGGCGACTGGATTGTGGACAAAAACAAGCTACCGCAAGGATTGGATGACTTGGCTAACCGTGTCACAGGTCTGGACATGCAGTTTGGACTGTGGTTTGAGCCAGAGATGATCTCCCCGGATAGTGAACTGTATCGTAAGCATCCGGACTGGTGTCTGCATGTGCCGGATCGCCGCCGTACCGAAGGAAGACAACAGCTTGTGCTGGACTTCTCCCGTCAGGATGTGCGTGACGAGATCGTTCGGATGTTGTCCGATGTACTGGGCTCTGCACCGATCACTTATGTGAAATGGGACATGAACCGGAACATGACAGAGGTCGGCTCTGCATTGCTCCCGGCGGACAGACAGCGCGAAACGGCTCACCGTTATATGCTTGGACTGTACGAAGTGATGGAGCGTATCGTTACCTCCTTCCCGAATATTCTGTTTGAAAGCTGCTCCGGTGGCGGCGGACGTTTTGATCCGGGCATGCTGTATTACATGCCACAAGCATGGACCAGCGACAACACGGATGCGATCTCTCGTTTGCGGATTCAATATGGTACAAGCCTTGTATATCCTGTAAGTTCCATGGGTTCACATATTTCGGCTGTGCCAAACCATCAGGTGAACCGGATCACTTCTCTGGAGATTCGCGGTCATGTTGCGATGTCAGGCAACTTTGGATATGAGCTGGATCTGACGAAGTTTACAGACGAAGAGAATGCGATTGTAAAAGCACAGGTCGAACTATACAAGGAAATTCGCAGTACGGTACAATACGGAACCTTCCGTCGTCTACTCAGTCCATTTGAAGGCAATGAAACGGCATGGATGTTCATTGCACCAGATGGTAGCGAAGTGATTGTATTCTACTTCCGTGTGCTCTCTGAACCGAATGCACCGCTTCAACGTCTGAAGCTGAAAGGGCTTGATCCAAATGCGGATTACCGCCTGAAAGGCGGCTCAGAGACGTTTACAGGCGATGCCTTGATGTATGGCGGTATTGCTGTGGGTAGTGAGTCTGGAGACTACCTGAGCGAAATGTTCCGGTTTGAGCGGGTCTAAATAAGTTTAAATTTTCTTTTACACGTTAACGGAGAGGACAGAAAAAACCTGGAATAGCGAAGCGTTCGCCTTTATCACCGGATTTTTCCCTTTAGAAAAGGGAATCAAAAAAATCTGGGGATAACAGCGAATGGAAGGTTATTCTGTCATCGGAGTGGACTGTGTAAAATCTCTAGTTCAACTTATTTAGATCAATTGGTTATTTTGAAGAAGACCCGAGGATGTCATGATGACGTTCTCGGTCTTTTTTTTCGTTCAACGGGGAAGGATGTTAGGAGTGCAATAACGCAAATGACAGACGTGCCATAGGAATGATAGAAATTTCAACGTGATTTTGTGATAATATAGAGAAGAGTGTTATTTAGAGCTTGAAAAGCTTGAGATCAACTTCGGATGATCGACCATACTGTTATTATGCAGCACAGCTGCCCTGAAATGAGTATTATGAACGATTCAGGAAGGAAAGAGGGATTTATTTGTCTGAACAGGGAACGGTTCTGGAACCCAATGAAGAAACATTAAAGGCGGAACGCCAAGAACGAATCATCAAACAGGTAGCCAAGGAACTGTCACTGTCCTTGAAGCAGATTCGCACCACATCGGAGCTTCTGGACGAAGGCAATACGATTCCATTTATCGCCCGCTACCGTAAAGAAATGACTGGAGAACTGGATGAGAACCAGCTGCGGCAGATTGAAGAACGCTTGGTGTATTTGCGCAATCTGGAAGACCGTAAACTGGAAGTTATCCGTATTATAGAGGAACAGGGCAAGCTGACCAAAGAGTTACAGAAATCCATTACACAAGCTGTCAAGTTGCAGGAAGTAGAGGATCTGTACCGTCCTTACCGTCAGAAACGGAAGACACGTGCCAGCGTCGCTAAGGAAAAAGGTCTGGAGCCGCTAGCCGTATGGGTCTGGGAGCAGCCGAAACAGGGAGATGCACTTCAGGAGGCTGCGCGTTATATTAATGCAGAACTCGGGGTAGAGGATGCAGAGTCGGCTCTTCAAGGAGCAAAGGACATTCTCGCTGAAAATATTGCCGATGATGCGGCTATTCGTGCCTGGATTCGCAGATATACACTGGATCACGGGATGCTGACCTCAGAAGCGAAGGATACGGAGCAAGAGTCCGTTTACGAGAATTATTACAGTTATCGTGAATTGGCTAAAAAAATGCCGCCGCATCGTATTCTTGCGATTAACCGCGGGGAACGTGAGGGGATTCTCAAGGTTGGACTAGACGTGCAAGCCGAGCCTGCTCATCGTCATATGGAGAGCCAGATCATTCGTGGTGCTTCTGCGGTGCAAGATATTTTGCGTGCCGTTATTGAAGATGCGTACAAACGATTGATTGCTCCGTCCATTGAACGCGAAGTGCGTGCAGAGTTGACGGAAAAAGGGGAGAATCAGGCGATTTCGGTATTCTCCGCGAATCTTCGTAACCTGCTGTTACAGCCTCCGATTCATGGTAAACGTGTACTGGGTGTCGATCCAGCTTACCGGACAGGCTGTAAACTGGCGGTTGTCGATGATACAGGGAAGTTGCTCGAAGTCGCTGTAACTTACCCGACACCTCCACATAACAAGAAGCGTGAAGCAGCAGAAGTGTTCCACCGGATGATCAAGCAGTATGATATTGGATTGATCGTTATCGGTAACGGAACTGGATCACGCGAGACAGAGCAGTTTGTAGCTGAGATCATTCAGGAGAACGGCGACGAGAGCTTGGTTTACCTGATTGTGAACGAGGCTGGTGCAAGTGTGTACTCTGCATCTAAGCTTGCCCAAGAGGAGTTTCCGGATCTGGATGTTGCCGAGCGTAGCGCGGCTTCTATTGCTCGCCGGGTACAAGATCCGCTGGCTGAACTCGTTAAAATTGATCCAAAAGCGATTGGCGTCGGCCAATACCAGCATGATGTATCCCAGAAGGTTCTGGAAGAGAGCTTGAAGGCTGTTGTAGAATCCGCAGTTAACCATGTTGGCGTGGATGTTAATACGGCTTCACCTTCCTTGTTGTCTTATGTTGCTGGTGTTAATGCAACGATTGCCAAAAACATTGTCAAATATCGTGAAGAGAACGGCCGTTTCACAAGTCGTCGCCAGTTACAGAAAGTGCCCCGTTTGGGTGCAAAAACATATGAACAATGCGTAGGCTTCATGCGTATCTCTGAAGGAGAGAATCCGCTGGACCGTACGCCAATCCACCCTGAATCGTATAAGGTGGTTGATCAGCTGTTCAAGGAGCTTCAGGTCGAGCTGGACAAACTCGGAAGCAAAGAACTGTCTGTACTTCTGTCTGAACAGCAGACAGAACAGTTGGCCGTTAAACTGGATGTCGGTGTGCCTACATTACGTGATATTCTGGACAGTTTGCAGCGTCCGGGCCGTGACCCTCGTGAAGAGATGCCGCTGCCGATTTTCCGTACCGATGTACTCAAGATTGAAGATCTGGTGGAAGGTATGGAACTGCAAGGTACAGTACGCAACGTAATCGATTTTGGTGCCTTCGTTGACATCGGTATCAAAAGTGATGGGCTTGTCCATATCTCTCAACTGAGTAACGGGTATGTTAAACATCCGATGGATGTTGTTTCCGTTGGTGATAATGTGACTGTCTGGGTAATGAATGTGGATACGAAAAAAGGTCGTGTGGGTCTTACGATGAAAAAACCTGCATCTGCGAATTAACGATTAATTATCGCGTTTTGGCATCATGATCCGATGTCAAAGCTTGCGTCTGTCGAAGTATCCGCGTGTAAACGTATAATGGGACAGCCTTCCGCATTGGGAAGGCTGTTTGCTGTTAAGTATTATCTTTTTTGGTGCAATGGTATGGATGAGTATGGTGTTTGGTGTACAAGGCTTAGATTTCGTTCTCGATGTTGCGCTGTGAACTGCTGGCAGGTTTGTTGCGATAGAAATACCAGCATTCGTTCAGTAACTTGATTTGACGACTGTCCTTTTTGTGGAACGCCCGCATGAGTTGGTTGCAGAGCCATTGAGGCAAAGGAATCTCCTCCTTTTGCATAATTCATCTGTACGTTAGCATATGTGGCTATAGCCTGGACTGTGCGGGATAACTCCATGTCAATCGAAAAAGGTCATCACCTGTTGAACCGAAACGAATCTTATACTTAGTGAGGAAGCATCATATATGCAGGGATGAAAAAAAGTGAGGATGAAAAAAAAGCGCATTACCCTACAGTGAGAGGTGCGCTTTTCGTATTGTATTGAATTTCTGATCACATAAAAGGAATAAAGTGTAGCCATTAGTAAATGTTCATACATCAGGTTTTGAGAGATGTGATTCCCTATGAATCAGAGTGATTCCATCTCTTCTTCATACCATTGTTCCAATTGAGCCTGAAGTGCCCGAATCTCGGTAAGAAGGGAAATCAAAGGATAGTTGTTTTCACGCAAAGCAGCAAAACGCTCTTCAAGGCCATTGATATAGTCAAGACCTCCGATGATCGTCAGGTTTTCGTTTAACAGGTCAAGGTTGTCACATTCGGCAATAGCCCATGGCAGGACGGGTACATCTGTTGCCGTGAGTTTGTCAATTTCCTTGTGCAGACGCAGATTAAGCGCACTAAGTTGATAAGCATAATCCGCAGGCATTTCAACAAACTGTAATTGCCGCTCCTGTTGCAGGATGACATAGCGCATTGTAGGCATAACGAGTATTAATCTCCCCTCATACATTCTACTTGACAGTGTAGCCTACGAAACGGTTAAAATTCAAGTATTATAGGGGAAAAACAGCGTGCTCGAGCGGATGGAGAGAGAGGAGAATGATGGAAAATAAGGAATTGCAACAATGGATTGAGCAGATTTCTTTGGAACATTTCGGAGTTCCGTTTACCCATGAAGCGATATTTAACCGTCGTCTGACAACAACGGGTGGACGCTATATGCTCAAAAGCCACCGGATTGAAATAAATCCGCATCAGCTTGAAGTGTATGGCAGGGACGAGGTTGAGAAAATTATCAAACATGAACTATGTCACTATCATCTGCATATTCGAGGAAGAGGATACCAGCATAGAGACCCGGAATTCAAGGCACTTTTGCAGAAAGTGGGCGGTTCACGGTTCTGTCAGTCTCTTCCCGGAGACAAGGGCAGAAAACCGCTGCCGTATCGATACAAACTGGTATGCAAGAGCTGCGGGATGGAATATTTGCGTAAACGAAAAATAGACCCGAAGCGTTATCGCTGCGGTCGATGTTCTGGAAAACTTACACTTCAAACCATCTGATCTATACGCTGATTATTCGGCTGCAGAAAGTGGTGAGCGGCAGGTTGACTTGAATTATTAATCATGATAAATTAATGTTATTCAAGTTAATTTTCCCTGATAGCTCAGTTGGTAGAGCACTCGACTGTTAATCGAGTTGTCACAGGTTCGAGTCCTGTTCGGGGAGCCATTTCTTGGAGAGATACCCAAGTGGCTATAAGGGGACCCTCTGCTAAGGGGTTAGACTGCGTAAGCGGTGCGAGGGTTCGAATCCCTCTCTCTCCGTTTTGATTATACTTCTATGCCAGGGATGAGAACCCTAAAGGTTCGCCTTAGCATAAACTTCGATAGCGATACATCGCAGTCTCGAGCGAAGTGAGAGTATCCCTCTCTCTCCGTTCTGAATAAATAGTTAAATCCTCTTCACATGAATGTGCCAATCATTCATATGAAGAGGATTTTTTGATTTTTTAGCGTCTATTGCTTTTCAAGGGAGATATCCAAAACCTCATACAAACCTAACTTTCCAGCTTCGGTCACTTCAACAGAACGACTTCCTGTTTTTTGACGAATCCAATTTAGTTCAAGTAAGCGGTGAACGAGCTGTTCACCAAGTAAGCCGGATAGGTGATGACGCCGTTCGCTCCAATCCAGACATTTACGGGCAACGGCCCGGCGTGATCCCGGTTTTGAATGAAGCTTGATTCCAAATGAGCTAAACCACTGTGATCCTTTCTCCGTGATTATATAATCCTTACTTTGCACTTCTTTGGCTTCAACCAGATAACCCCTCTTAAGCAGAGCTTCACAAAGTGAAATCCCAAGTTTCCCGGCCAGATGACCGTAACAGGTACGTGCATAACTTAACTGCTGCAGTTGATTGGATTGCTTCAATGAGCGAACCTGAACCGGTGGGGCAATGCTGGCCATTTTTTCAATCAGATCCGCAATGTCCTCGCTCGCGAGACGATAATACCGATGACGACCTTGCTGTTCTACTTCCAACAGTCCTCCTGCTACAAGTTTAGCAAGATGGTTACTTGCAGTCTGTGGACTGACGGCAGCCATATAGGCCAGTTCACCGGCAGGTAGTGCCCGTCCATCCAACAAAGCGGAGAGAAATATAGAGCGGCTTGTATCGGCAATAAGTGAAGCAATAACTGTGATATTCGGATATGCATTCATACTTCGATGATAGTTGAAATAATGCTGTATTACAATTGGTTTCAATTCATAATTTGAACAGGAGAGGTATAAGGTGAGCAACGATATGCAGCAGTATAGCACAAAACAAACGACCCAATCGGCTCGGGCGAATCAGCACGAGACGATTAATCCCAGTATTTTATACTATGGCACCCCTGTGATCATCCTTAGTACTTTAAACGAAGATGGGTTTACCAATCTTTCTCCGCTATCCTCATCTTGGGCACTGGGGGACTGTCTGGTGTTAGGGATAGGTACACAGGGCAAAGCTTATGAGAATTTGTGTCATCGTCCAGAGTGTGTTATTAATCTGCCGGATGCTTCCATGTGGCGAAACGTTGAAGCGCTGGGACGGACAACAGGAAGTTCGCCCGTGCCAGAAGTTAAAGAACGAATGGGATATACGTTTTGCCAAGATAAGTTCAGGATAGCAGGATTGACATCTCAGCAATCAGTTCAAGTAGCACCTGATAAAATAGCCGAATGTCCGCTTCAGATTGAAGCGGTTGTACAACATATACGAACTCCGGGACATACGTCATTCATGGCGATTGTAGAAGTGAAGGCGGTGAAGGTGCACGCACATTCTCATTTGATTTCAGATGTCAATAAGATTGATCCGAAGCAATGGCATCCGTTGATTTATAATTTCAGGCATTATTACGGACTTGGGGAGAGACAAGGGGAGAATTTTCGGGCATAGAATTAAATGGATGATGAGAGATCGAGTAAGCGGCCAAATAAGAGGTCGAGTGAGAGTTACACTTCTGGTATGTTGCAGAATCCAAAAAACAAGCACAGGCTCGGGTCATGAGAGCGCTGTGCTTGTTTTCACTTCACAAATGTTACTAACCTTTCAATGGTACTTTATCAGCCTTCCGAGACAATCGTTTCCTCTGGAGCAATAGGTTTGCCTTCTAACAAGCTATGAATCGCATGAGCAACGCCATGCTCCACATTGGTCAGTGTGATCGTTTTAGCCAACGCACGAATTTCCGGTTCGGCATTGCCCATCGCGATACCTAGCCCAGCCATCTGCAGCATGGAAACATCATTAAAGTTATCTCCAATCGCGGCCGTGTCTTTCATCGAAATGTTCAAATGCTCCGCCAGTTTGGTCAGGGCATTCCCCTTCGATACATCCGGGTGTTGCATTTCGAAGTTGTGCTCAAAGGATACAACCATCGCCACATCGGTTCTGGAGGAAAAGTATTCACGTCCGAGTTGAACTTTTTCGGGATTCATTGAGAAGGCCATAATATTGTAGATACAGGCTTCTGCTGGAATTTCAAGATGGCTGTTTACGCGATGATAATCTTTTTTGTTGTAGTGTTTCTTGATCGAGTGAATCATACGCTCGATATCTTCACCTGGTTTTGAGCCCAGGACACGTTCCAACTCAGCGAGCATCGTTTCGTGAGTGCTGATTGCAGCGTAGATGCCCATCTGAGTTGAAGCTTCATAATAAATATGCTGATCTTCCAGCCACTGCATGACAGATGCGGCTGTTTCACGTTCCAGTGGGAGGTGGAATAAGCGTTCTCCGTTCTCATCATGTATGGTCGCACCGTTGGAGCCGATAATCGGGGTTTTAATCCCGCCTTGGCGGCTAATCGCCACGACATCTGAATATACACGTCCGGTTGCGATGGTTACTTTCATGCCAGTCTGCTGCGCTTTCTGGATGGCTTCTGCGTTCTCGCGGCTAATCTGGCTGTCTCGATTCAACAATGTTCCATCTAAATCGGTAGCAAATAATTTCATATCTTTACAACTCCTTATCTTGTGTAGGTTCGGGGATTAGAATCTCAACCTTTTGTTCGTTTAAAAAATCTAGCCATTCCTGATTCGGCCATTGATCTGTAATTAACACATCCACCAGTGACCAATCTGCAAAACGATAACCATAACGTTTGTCCATCTTGGAATGATCGGCAAGGATAATTACTTTTTTGGCTGATTTCATCATTTGATGTTTAATCTTGCCTTCCTCTTCAGAAGCACTGAACCCATCCATGGTGAGGCCGCCAATGCCAATGAACGCTTTATCTACGTAGTAGTGGGAGAGGGTTTCAATTACAGGTGTTCCATAGACATAACGCTGTTCCTTATCCAGCCTGCCACCGAGCAGTCGGATCTGAACTGCGGTGTGATTAGATAAAAGATCAGCCGAGTGTATCGAATTGGTGATGACCGTACAGGATTTGCCGTTCAAATTCTCAGCGCAGGATTGAACGGTTGTGGAGGAATCCAAAATGATCGTTTCCCCTGAACGAACCAGAGCCGCAGCTAGTTTGCCAATGGCCCGTTTTTCCTCAGAGACATATTTCAACCGGTCTTGATAGGACTTGAATTCTTGTGGGGGCGAGGGGAGGATTGCGCCGCCGCGTGTGCGAATAATGGCTTCCTGCTCTTCGAGTTTAATCAGATCCCGGCGTGCTGTATCTCTTGAAACATCAAATAAAGATACAATCTCTTCTGCGGAGATACGATGATGTTTGCGCAGGTGCTCAATGATGAGTTGCATGCGTTCTTCTTGAAACAAACGTAAAGCCTCCTTATATTCATGGATGACCGTGCGTTGTACTATAGTTTAATTATAAGTATTTATAATGTGATCTGCAATATTGTAAGTGAAAATAAGTTTTTATAAGTTTTTTGATCGTTAATTTACAAAATTAAAGTACAGTTATGACACGAATGTGATTTTGGATTTAACGAGTTAAGGTAAACGGGGAGCGAGATAAGGTAAATAGGAAGCGAGATAAGGAGAAAAGAGTTAGAACGATCGGATGATAAAATGACCTTTGAATACAAGCAAAATTTTGGATTGTAAAAGGGAATAAAAAAAGTGTTGCAATATTATATTTTTCTGTGATATACTCATTCTTGTCGCCAAGAAAGACAACTTGTTTATAAGGCCCGTTGGTCAAGGGGTTAAGACACCTCCCTTTCACGGAGGTAACAGGGGTTCGAATCCCCTACGGGTCATAGTATTACCTCATTTTTCACCTTTAAGAGATTCGCTATTAATCAGAATTTCTTTGGAAGTCACTGCTCTGTAACATTCGATAAGCATGGCATAGCAACAGGTGAAGTTAGATCGAGAGCCATTAGCTCAGTTGGTAGAGCACCTGACTTTTAATCAGGGTGTCGAAGGTTCGAGCCCTTCATGGCTCACTTTTATAATTTAATATGCGGTCGTGGTGGAATGGCAGACACGCTATCTTGAGGGGGTAGTGGGTGTATACCCGTGGAGGTTCGAGTCCTCTCGACCGCATCAGATGTAAGAGTGAAGCACCCCTAATTAATTTAGGGGTGTTTTTTCTTTTGGTTTTGCGCTGTTATGAGGGGTTATTATGGCACTTTTCTTTTGATGGTGAAATCATGGACCTGATCTTGCATAATTGTTTTGTTTTCTTATGGATTGGTAGGGGGTATGGTAGGCCTTTTACTCTTAATTGAGGAATCTTTCCTGGATATAAAAAGCTGAGCATTCAGAAATATTGTGATATAATTCTATCATATGGTATTTGTGTTGATTATTACGGTTGGAAGGCGGTTCTTGCATGCAGTCAATCTATGAGCGAATTGAAGACCTGATTGCCGAAAGAGGGATGACAAAGAAGGCCTTCTGTCAACAGCTGAAGATAAGCACGGGCAATCTTGGTGACTGGAAACGTGGTAAATCTATCCCAAGTACAAATAAACTGATCGAAATTGCTTCATTTTTTGATGTAAGTCTGGACTGGCTAATGATTGGTCGTTTATCGAAGGAAGCAATTGTGCGGGAAAAGCGGGAAGATTATTTTTTTAACGTGTTGCGGCAATTGAATTGCCAAGAGAGTGAATTGTCGGCTGTAGAACAGTCTTTTATTAGTGAGTATATCGAGTTCACTCGTTATCGAAAATTTAAAGAGAGTAAAGATGCCGGCAGTTATCGTTACCAACCTGAATCGGAAGACGGAAATAAGTCAGAGCAGGAAGGAACGTAAGTGTCTTTGGATGATCAAAAACCTCCATCTGTGCCGAATGTAATGCTTTCGGACAGCAGGGAGGTTTTTTTATTTAGAAATCGAGGGATTTTTAGTTGTGATTATCAAGAATGCTGGAGTATTTCGGATATAACTGGCGGATACAATCTGGGCAGATGTCATGTGTAAACTCAACTGAAGTGTGTTTCTCCAAATATCGTTCAACGCTGTTCCATTTGTCTGAGTCGTCCTTGATGTGTTTGCAAACGGCACAAATGGGCAGTAGCCCATAGAGTGTACGTGCTTCAGTCAAGGCTTGACGCAACTGGAACTCTGTCTTTTTCTGCTCTGTAATATCCGTGTGAGCAATTAAGGCGAGGTGGGAGTCTGTATCTGGCTCATCCTGTAAAGGAGTGAGTTCTACACGAAACCACTTTTCTTCGTTTTGTGGCGTAGTAACAGAGATATCGTATGTATGGGGCTTGTTAAAAGGTACGACGTTATGCCTCAGATACTGCGCAAATTTGGTTGGATAGAGGTTTTTCTGTTGTGCGGCCCAAGCCTCCATCAGATGAAGGTAATGATTATGCCGGCTGGCTGCTTGTAAGAAAAGTTTATGAAGTCCGTGCTGCCAGGCTTGGTTGCAACTTCGAATCATCCAATGATGATCTATAATGATCAACTGATGATTGGTGGACTGGAAGGATAGGCTTTCAATGTCACATGTAATATGTCTCATGAGAGAAGTCCTCCTTTGATGAAAAAAACTTATCGTAGATCCTCGGGGATGTCTAAAATGTCAGCGACCTGATGTCTGAATCGAGTTGCTTTTCGTGTTCCGTGAATAAGGTTGGATAAACGGTAAGGTGGTATATCATGTTGTTCGCAAAAAGTTTTCTGGTCAACCTGAAGCTCGGTTAGCCGTCGTTTGATAGCCCATCCGAATGGTGTAACTGGCTTTTTCTTGTTCAATAGGGTTCACCCCTGAGTGGATTTTATAGTATTCAGCAGGTCATTCTTCATGTAAAATAGATAGGAATACGTGCTGTGAATTCCATTATATACGTAAATTCGTCATCTAACAATTAAAAAATACGGAAATAAGTGTATTTTATGAATTATTATTACGTAAATACGTGTTGTTTAAATAGATGAAATATAAAAAACACGCCAGCAAGAGGATTTGCGGCGTGTTTTTGGTGTGTTCTGGAGAAAGGTCAGGGGAATGATGGGGGTTATGCTCTATAAGCGTGGAGACCCGCTCCGAGCATGTGGAAGCTGGGGAATAATGACTTCATAGACATGGAATTAGAGTGCATATGTGCATCTGAAGAGGAAGTGCTAACAGTAGTCCATTCGTTTTCGAGGTCTGCGGTCAGGCGAGCCAGCAGTTCCCGAGTAGCATTTTCACTTAAGAGTATAACTTTGCAGGCTTCGGATACGCATGCATTCATGGCTGAATGCAAGTAACCGAGAACCGCCTCTTCGACGGGGATGTCGAGGTGGTGGTTGATCCAGGCGTGAACGGTGGAGAGGCAGCCAGCAGAGTTGTATTTGGCGAAGATCTGTTCAAGTGGGCTAAAATCGATCCAGGGGTGCAAAGCTCGAGAAAGTTTGATTAAACGTTTGCCTATGGTTGTTGCTTGCTCTCTCAATTCAGGAGGGGTCCGCTGAATGTGCACAAGTTTGTCGATCAAGGCGATTCTCCAGGTATCTTTATGATCTGTCGCGGCATAGATACCCTTGATGGCCATACCTTCGAGTCGCACGAGACTGGGGTGTAGCTGGCAACGCATAAATGATTCGAGGTCTTCGGCTGTCCGAATGGTGCCTTCCTTGATGTGGGCATCTATGCCGAAAAAATGGGTGAATCCTCCCACTTGAACAGAGGGATCAAGCAGTTTGGCGTAATCAAGCAACTTATTCCCACGGTTCACGATCTTTCGCCTCCTGTGGTTTGTTGTGTTAACTTTAATGACATTTTTAGAATTTTACTAATTTTTTATGTGTGAATCCGAATTATATGATATATATATTCACATAAATGTCCGTGTTTTGTCAATGTTTTATGAAATAAAAAATAAAATTTATGATTAATTTATATTAATGTTATAATATATAACATTAAATAGTTTGGTTTGTGTTATGTTTGTACACGATATTATTCGTATAAGTTTTCTTCTTTTTTGTGGAAACAGGTTAATAATATGTATTTTTCGAGGAAATATGACGGAATGTTTAAATGGGTAATGGTTGAGGGACTAAGGTTGATGGACTAAAAAGGAAGAAAAAAATGTTACTGATTGAAGGTAAACTTGATAGGGGATGAGAGCTACTTAATAAAGAAATTAATAAATGCTTTACTTTTTAGTAGTAATCCGGTATAATCAATTCTGTTGCCGATAATTTACGACAAGCGGTCGTGGTGGAATGGCAGACACGCTATCTTGAGGGGGTAGTGGGCGTATGCCCGTGGAGGTTCGAGTCCTCTCGACCGCATTATATGAAGAATTACTAAGAAGCTTTCCGTGATGGAGAGCTTCTTTTTCGTTGTTCGTTTGACTTGGTTAGGATACATCAACGTGAGCCGTAGGAAGACAATGTGTTTCGTGGTAGACGCAAAACAGCCATCCTATAGCTTTAAGCAGAGTGACTGCTCTTTGCTTTCGTATGGCTGTTTATTGTTTATTGAAATATTTAGAATAAATTATTTGAGCAGTTTCTGAATATCTTCTTCAATTTTGTCTGGAGTAGTCTGCGGGGCATACCGCTTCACAACTTTACCATCTTGATCGACAAGAAATTTGGTGAAATTCCATTTAATAGCTTTGGAGCCGAGCAAGCCTGGGGCTTCTTTAGAAATATGCTGGAAGAGTGGGTGAGCACTGGAACCATTGACGTCAATTTTCTCAAACATAGGGAAGCTTACGCCATAATTCATCTGGCAGAACTCCGCAATATCATCGGAAGAGCCTTTCTCCTGCGCGAATTGGTTGCTTGGGAATCCAAGCACTTCGAACGGAGCGTCCTGGAATTTATCCTGCAGTTCCTGCAGGCCTTTGAATTGAGGGGTGAGACCACATTGACTCGCGGTATTCACAATTAACAACACTTTGCCTCGATATTGGGACATCTCAATCTCTTGTCCACGTAGGGTGTTTACTTTGAAATCATAGACTGACATGGGGATTGCCTCCATCCTATTTTTCTTGATATGTTTATTATATTTTAAGCAATTAAATAATGCAAAACTTATTTTGATTTATCGTTGTTATGTTCATTCGCTAATTGGAAGTTCCGCATAGGTGAGGAATGTACAAATTAATTTTCGTGCGGCTGAGAATTAGATAGCTTGGATGAGATGGATGGCGTATAACCTCATTGTAAGCGTTATTATTAATGTATATTGCCGGAAATCTGACGATTCGGTGATCTGTGTGCACTTTACATGATCATGGCACGGGTGTATGATTCATATCGTAATTTGAATTTTAATTAAACTGTACATGAAAAACGAAACAAACGATAATATCGATCGATCTTTTACTTAAGATTTACGAACGATGTTTTAATCGCTGAGTTTCCATTCGTAGTGGGTGGAAAACGGGGGAACCAACAGGGTGTGCTGTGTTACAGCAGCAGACATCCATGGGGTGAATTTTCCGGTGACAGCCGGAAATAGGGCGACTCTCGCGCCCGAATCCGTCAGCTAACCTCGTAAGCGTTAAAGGGAGAGGCAACAAACCGCACGCTGGTTCATGGCGCTTTTGCCATGGATTATTTAAGAAGCGTTCCGGAGGCCTTGGTCCCCACGCTTCTTTTTTGTTGTCTTTTCACGCCAAGGGAGGAACGAATGATGGATACAGAGATGATTTTGGTAACGGCTCCGAATGAAGCTGGACGTAAATTTGTTAAATTGCTGATGTACAAAAAAATGCCTTTTGCCGTTCTGACAAACAGCGCTGGTGAGGAGCGCAAACTTCGCCGCATTGGGGTAGAACACGTCATTCGTATGAATACGGCAGCGGCTGAAAAATGGTTTTTGCCGCAGGGTAGTGTAGGAAATGTATTTATTTTTGAAAATAGTTTGAATTTGACCTGCCGTTACCTGCAGATTTGCCGCTCGTGGACTTCAAAGTCTTTGTGTGTGATCACCGAGCAGAGCCATCCTAAAGGGATTTATCGGGGTATGGGAGCAGATAAAATCGTATATTCATTGAATGGAGAAGTCGGCTTTCTTCTCAATAGCTGTAACAAACCGCAAGCTGAAGTCAGCAGCTTGTGATTGATTCGATGTAAGGTGCCTGCTATAATTGCAGCTATGGACTAACGGAATTTGAGGAGACTCATGCTTGTCGTGGGTCTTCTTTTTTTATGGATGCAGCGTGCAAGCTAGGGTAAAATGCGGCTTACAAGGAGGAATCGGCGTGCCGGATATTGCCGGATTGAAGTGGTTGTTTTTTGATGTGGGGGATACGCTGGTGGACGAATGGGAGCCTGTAGACGATATCATCGGGCAGTTTGTTCGAGAAGCCGGCGCTTACGGTTATCCAGTTACAATTGAAGCGGTGCGAGAGCTGTTTGCAATCTGTTATCGCAAGTATGAACAATGGCCCATGAAAGTTGCCATACGTACATACATTCATGATGAAGATCACCGCATTCAGATTCAGGACAAGCTAAAATTCCGTAAAGAACTGGAGCGACCGTTCCCTTCCGCAACCAAGGTGCTTGAGCAGCTTTCGCAGCACTATCGTATTGGCATTATTGCCAATCAGAGCCCTGGTACTGAAGCAAGACTAGAGAGCTACGGACTTCGAAAATATGTTGATGTTCTGGCATGTTCGGCAGAAGAAGGGGTGTCCAAGCCTGATCCGGAGTTGTATGCGGTTGCTTTGAAGCAGGCGGGATGCGCTCCAGAAGAAGCGGTGATGGTCGGAGATCGAATCGATAATGATATCATGCCAGCGCGTAGTTTGGGGTTACGCACGATTCGTATTTTGCAAGGGTACGGAAGGTTCCAGCCAGAGCTATCGGATGACGAGCGCGCAGACTGGACAGTGGCGTCTCTGGATGAACTACTTCCATTACTTATACCTGATGAGGATACGAGCAGACCTGTATGAGCATGAAGTTAGATCCGGCCCGAGTTAGAGGTATACATGCTTCGAGTTGTTTAAAAAGTAAAGACACAAAAAGGCTGATACGCCCGGTATGAGGATACCGTGGTGCATCAGCCTTTTTATATATTATGGCATTCTAAGTTAGAACTGAATAATGGTCTGGATAATCAAATACACATTCAGCACTACGATAATAGCGGCAATAGACCAAGATACGATTTTGAGCCACGGTTTGTTTACAAAAGCCCCCATACGTTTTTTGTCACTTGTGAACATAACAAGCGGAATGATGGCAAACGGTAATTGCAGAGATAGAACGACCTGACTTAAGATCAGCAGTTGCTCTGCACCATGTTCACCCACAATCGCAGTAACGATGACGGCTGGGATGATGGCGATCAGACGTGTGACCAGTCTGCGCAGCCATGCCGGGATACGGATATTCAGGAAACCCTCCATGACAATCTGTCCCGCGAGTGTGCCTGTAAGGGTAGAGTTCTGGCCTGATGCAAGCAATGCGACACCAAACAGAATACTGGCAACGGTGGTGCCGAGCAACGGAGTCAGCAGATGATATGCATCTGCAATCTCAGCAACCTGGGTCATGCCAGCGCTGTGGAACACAGCCGCGGATACGATCAAGATGGCAGCGTTGATGAATAAAGCCAGTGTCAGTGCGATGGTGGAATCGACTGTAGTATAGCGGATAGCTTCTCTTTTACCCTGAGTGGTCTGCTCAATCTGGCGGGTCTGCACAATAGAAGAATGCAGATACAGATTATGCGGCATAACGGTAGCTCCGATAATAGCAATCGCGACGTACAGCATGGATGGGTTCTGCAAAATCTCGGCGCTAGGTATGAATCCGTGAAGCACACCGCCCATATCGGGTTTAGCCAAAAACAAATCGATACCAAAACACAAAGCAATAGTTGCCATTAGCACGATAACGAGTATCTCCAGCGCACGGAAACCTTTATTTTGAAGTACAAGAATGAGTAACACATCCACTGCGGTAATGATTACCCCATATAACACGGGAATATTAAACAGTAGCTTAAGTGCAATTGCTGAGCCGATGACCTCAGCCAGATCGGTAGCGGCAATCGCAAGCTCACACAAGAGCCATAACATCACAACGACGGGTGCACTGAAACGCTCACGACACGCTTGGGCTAAATCTCGCCCGGTGACGATGCCCAGTTTGCCTGCGAGGGCTTGCAGCACCACGGCCATCATATTTGATATAAGAATGACAGATAATAGGGTATATCCAAATTTGGAGCCGCCTGCGATTCCAGTAGCCCAGTTCCCCGGGTCCATATAACCGACAGCGACCAGATAACCAGGGCCGACAAAGGCCAGGAATTTTTTCCACCAGACTGCATTCTTGGGCACTTTCATGGAACTGTGTGCTTCACCCAGCGAAGGAGCCATTGCCGCTGCAGAGGAAAACTTGCCGGATGCGGAGTTGAACGGATTCTTTTGACTCATACATAAATCACCTGACTTTACATTAAGATGTGGTCGGCTTGTGCCGAAACGAAAATCATATTTAGGCTGTGCTCTGGCACAAATACTGCGACAAATGAATGTGATGAAACAACATTCCATATATCTAAAATTTTATGTTCGCATTTACATTGTACACCCTCAATAATTTTTGTCTAGTGCAACTTTTATGTATTCGGACAAAAAAGAATTGGACGAAGGTTTTTATTTTTCAAGCGCCTCTTTGTATCGTACCCATTTCGTAAAAAGATACGACTTTTACAGGTATTGCATGAAATGCGGCCAAATGTAAAAGCTGATAAAGCGGACAATCTTGCGTTTCAAATCGAGCCAGAAGTTTAAAATGAATTGTAGGCACTTAAAACTTTAGTAGCGAAGGAGAGATTCTGATGGAAGCTTTATATACAGCAACAGCAACGGTAAAAGGTGGACGTACAGGTTCGGTGGCTTCTTCGGACGGCGTACTGCAACACGATCTGAAAATGCCGAAAGAACTGGGCGGCGCTGGTGGAGAAGGCACAAACCCTGAACAACTCTTTGCAGCTGGATACGGTGCATGTTACGAGAGCGCTCTGGCTAACGTGGCTCGTAAAGCAGGTGTGAAATTGGAAAACGTCGTTGTAACCAGCAACGTATCGATCGGCAAAGATGCTACAGACGACGGATTCAAGCTGGCAGTGCGTCTCGATGTAAGCATGCCGGGAGTAGATCACAGCCAAGCTGAGGATCTTGCTCGCAAGGCGCATGACTTCTGTCCTTATTCCAAAGCAACACGTGGTAACATTGATGTTGTTTTGAATGTAGTTTAGTAAATAGCAGAACTTGAGCTCTTTTTTTGCAAGTCACTGCTTGAAGTAAAGAGCATGGTATCTAGTAAATACTTTATGTTCGAGCTCGAAGCCCTGCTGGCAGATCAGCAGGGTTTTGTTTTCCAAGCGAATTATTAGACACAAAGTTAACCTGATCTAAATATGGGGAAGGATTTTCCTCATCCTAGCGCGTACTCTTTTACATAAAAGTACAGTCACTTCATGCCACATATTCCATAAGGGGGAACGGCCATGAGTATTGAAGAGATGATTGAGAGAAAATTTGTATGTACCAAATGCCGGGGGACGGAATGCAGCATTAAGGAGGTTTCCATGTCAGGAGCGGGACTCAGCAAGGTGTTTGATATCCAGCATAATCATTATTTGTTTGTGGGCTGTACGGCTTGCGGGTATGTGGAGGTCTTTAACCCGGATGTGCTAAAAGGCAAGAAGCAAGGGCAGGTCGGTACGATTCTGGATATTCTGTTCGGCGGATGACATGCGTGAGTTGACATCGACCTGAAATTTCTTTAATATGATTTAGTACTGAAAGTGTCAGTGTCATTAGCATGAACCAAATTTGAATTCACAGGTGATATCCATGTCTTATAGACCAAGCATTGCACAACTGCAAGTAGCCAGCAAAAACGAAAAAGACGGATTGTACGAATTTACGATGAAACTGGTAGATGGTACACAGTGTCGTGTATTCTACTCCAAATCTCCGGATTGGAAAATGACTGCGATCAGCCGTCTGCAGAAGACACCTTGTCCTGTATGTCGCAAAGACTTCATCTGCAAATGTATGGATCAATGGTCAGGTGACCTGCATCAGCAAATGATTAATGACGAGTGGATGGAAAAAGCACTGGCTGAGTAATTAGCCGACAGATATGAGCGTAGGCACTGAGCCTGCGCTTTTTTTCTATTTTCATAGTGAACAAAGGAAAGATAAAGTTCCGATCCGGTGAGAAAGATGGCTCAAAGCGGGTAAGTATTCTCACAGCACCTTATAGGAGGCCACTATACTATGACAGTAACTCAAACGGATAAACACGAGGGACACCCGATTGTTCTTGTAGACGGCGTATGCAACTTTTGCCAGGGAATAACGAAATGGATTATCAAGCGTGACCCGGAAGGGAAATATCACTTTGCTTCACTCCAGTCGGATGTAGCGAAAGGATTGCTGGAGAAGGGTGGTTTGAGAACCGACAGCATGGATACGTTTGTATTGATTGAAAATGGAAAATACTATACACGCTCAACAGCAGCGTTAAGGTTGGCCAAAGGTCTCAAGTTTCCTTATCCGCTACTCTATGTGTTTATTATGGTGCCCAAATTCATTCGCAATGCAGTATACAACTGGGTTGCGCGCAATCGCTATCGCTGGTTTGGGAAAGAAGAGGCATGTATGTTGCCTACACCTGAGACTAAAGATCGATTTTTATAAGTATAAAAGTATCAGTTTTTCAGGATAAGCTTCCATAAGAAAGAAGTTTCATGTAAGGTGATTAATATCGGAAATTACTGGGTAATTACTGTGGGTTACATTATTTTTTACATTATTGGGAGGATAACAACTTGAAGAAGTGGACGACAATGATTATTGGGGCGTTATTGGCAGTGAGCTTGGCAGCATGTGGAAATGACACAGATAAATCTGCAGCTCCGCCAGCAGGAAATGAAACAACGAATGAAAGTAACAATACAGCGGAACAAAATGCGGCTGTTCCTACATTGGATGAATTGCTTGCCAAAACTGGTGAAGCAACAAAAGCACTCAAAAGCTTCACTACAGAAGCTAACATTGATCAGAAGATCAAACTGGATGCTGGTGAGCAATCTCAGGATCAGCAAGTGAAAACGTCTTTGAAAATGGATATTATTAAAGACCCGATGATGATCTATCAAGAGATGGAAATGGATATGTCTGGACAGAAGCAAAATATCAAACAGTATATTACTTCTGACAAAATTTACTCCCAAGTGGGTGACCAATGGGTATCCATTCCTGAAGATCAAAGCAAGGCACTCATCGAGCAGATGAAAGCAAGTATGAATCCGGAAAAAGAGCTGGATCAATTCAAAAAAGTAAAAGAAGATGTTAAGATCTCCGAAGAGGGCGACAACTATGTCCTGAACGCAGATGTATCGGGTGACAATGTCAAGGAATTGGCTAAATCCGTTATGCAACAAAACGGTTCAGATGCCCAAATGCAGGCTATGCTTGATCAAATGAATATCAAGAGCATGAAAATGAAATATTTGATTAACAAAGAGACATCTCTTCTGGAGAAGATCGATGTAGAGATGGTGATGGAAATGGAGCAAAACAATCAGAAAATGACGATGGACATGAAAATGGACACTTCGTTCTCCAACCATGACAAAGTTGAAGAAATCAAAATCCCGCAAGAGGCTCTGGACAGCGCAAAATAAGTAAAGACCTGAAACACCTCTGATTCTTACTTCGGAATACCTATGGGTAGACCGGATAAGGATTAGGGGTGTTTTTTTGGGTTTTGGAAGTTCTTTAGAGTGCTATAATATATCTATATATGATTTATTTATAAAGATGGATAATAGCTAATAATGCGCTCGGTTGTCCATTGTACTGAGTAAAATTTATGCATCTTTGTTCTATTGGGGAGGGGATACCGAGATGATTAGATATGCACATATTCATCACGTAAGTCTGGCGGTTCGAGATCTAGAGATAGCCAAAAAGTTCTATTCCGGCTTATTAGGTATGCAAGAAATCGAACGCCCGCCGTTTCGTTCTACGGGTACGTGGTACGCGATCGGCAGTCAGCAGCTTCATCTGCTGCAGCATCCAGAGGGGCATACGTTGCGGGAAGCAGGGATCGATACAACGGATGGACATTTTGCGCTTTGGGTGGTCAGTTATTCGGAGACGATAGCATGGCTGGAAGAGCAAGGGATTGAATATGAAGCGAGACCGGATAGCGTAGCTGGATTCGCACAGATTTTTATCCTTGATCCGGACCGGAATATTATTGAGTTTGGGGCGCCATATGGTTCCTAGATCAATGGATTAGAATAAATCCCTTGCTCGTCCAAAAATTGTATGTTATATTATCCATACATTCATAGCACGTGACGGAAGCACCGTCCATATCCTGCAACTTTATGCGGGTAATGGGCGGTGTTTTTTTGTGCTTTTTTTCAGGGAGGGAAGGAGAAATTGATCGTACTTAAGGCGGTACTGGTATCGAGGGACAAAGACTATATTCGTGCCTGGCTTGATTATGTACAGACTAGCTCGTCAGGGGAGCACATGCGATTTACTGCCTTTTCCCAATGGGAGGCATTCAGGAATCATATGACGGAACAGGAAGAGCACGAAATGCCTGATCTGATTATTGCAGAACCTGAGTTTTTGAATCCATGGCTAATGAATGGAGGGGAGGCCTCAGGTGTATCTTGGCTCATGCTTAGTGAAGGGGCTGACGAAGGACACGAGACGAAGCGGCTCTTGAAGTATCAGCCTCTACCCGTTCTACTGGAAGCCGTGAGGAATGCTGGCCGGCAGCCGCGAAGCAAGAGGAATCAACGTCCAGGCCAAGAAACATTAGCAATCGCTGTTTTATCAGCATCGGGCGGGAGCGGTAAAACATCTGTGGCTCTGCATATGGCTAAGCAGCTGGGACTTGCCGGTTATGCTGTGTTGTATCTCAATCTGGAGACACTGGACAGCTCGTTTCCTTTTTTGGAGAAAGGATTGAGGCAGGGCAGTCAGCGGCAACATACAGACGCAGAGACAGGTTTATCAAGGCTGTTATACGATCTAAAGGCTCATCGAAGGGAAGTAACAGGTAGCCAGTTACAAGGGCAGGGGCGAAGGAAGGAATCAGGTTCTACACAGGAAAGAGGTCCGGGCTTACAAGCAGCAATGGAGTATGTTGTTCCACATGAGCCATTGAAGTCGGATGTGTTTTGGCCGTTAGCTAACCGCAAGGAAATGTTGCAGATGTCCAAAGCAGACACGACGAATCTGATCCGCTATCTGGCCGACTGTGGGCAGTATGAGGTGTTGATTTTGGATGGAGATTCAGGCTGGGATGAACGCAGCAGTGGAATCCTGGAAGCTGCGGATACCTGCGTATGGCTGGTAGAGGACGATATTGCTGCGATGCATCGCTGGGGGCAATGGTTGCAGCACTCTGAGCGTACCCGGGCGGATGTGCTTGGAAGTATGCTGGAGCGTACGTATTTTGTCATCAACAAATACCGGGAGCAAGTGATGAATCCTTTGCCAAGACCTGATCTGCATGTGGATGCGGTATTGCCTTATATGCCTTCCTGGAAGCAGCTGAATCAGGAAGAGGTCATGCTTAGCTCACCGATCTTCCAGCGTGAAGTGAAGAAATTATGTGCATTGCTGATTCAAGGCGAGGAAGAAGAGGGGCGGCAGACGGGACGCGTGGTTCAACAGGAGTCTTGGTCGTTATGACGGATCATTCATGGAACATCCCAGGCCGTGAAGAACAGTTTCAGTTGATACGCAGTGAGGTTCGAGCATCGCTTGATTTGACTGCCTCTGCGGGGGACGAGGAATTGTGGCGAGGGATTGAGAGGAAAGTTCTCGGTGATCCGAACCTGGAGGATTTGACCTCAGGAGAACGCCATACACTGGTGCAGCGACTGTTTGATTCTTTTCGCGGGTTAGATATTTTGCAACCATTGGTAGATCACCCGGACATCACGGAGATTATGATCAATAGTCATCAAGAGATCTTTGTGGAACAGGAAGGAGAGGTCAGGCAGATTCCGTTGCAATTTGAGTCCAGCGAGCGGCTGGAGGATATTATTCAGATGATCGTGTCTGGTGTGAACCGGATTGTCAATGAATCTTCTCCTATTGTGGACGCCCGCCTGAAGGATGGTTCGAGGGTTAACATTGTGCTTCCGCCTATTGCGCTAAAGGGGCCAACGATGACGATCCGGAAGTTTCCGAGTGAGCCAATGAAGATGACTGATCTGATTGAGAAGGGTGCCTTGCATCAAGAAGCAGCGGTGTTATTACAACAGTTAGTGCGGAGCAAGTACAACATTTTTATCGGGGGCGGCACAGGTTCAGGGAAAACGACTTTTCTGAACGCGTTGTCCCAATTCATTCCTCCCGATGAGCGAATTATTACGATTGAGGATTCAGCGGAGTTACAGATTGTGACGGTACCCAATCTCGTCTCTCTGGAGACCAGGAATGCCAATACAGAGGGCAAAGGTCTTATTTCCATCCGGGATCTGATTAAATCATCTTTACGGATGCGTCCAAACCGGATTGTCATTGGGGAAGTGAGGGGAGCGGAAGCGCTTGATATGTTACAGGCGATGAATACAGGCCACGATGGAAGCTTGTCGACTGGTCACGCTAATACAATCTCGGATATGATCAGCAGGCTTGAAACGATGGTGCTCAGTGGTGCGGAACTTCCAATTACCGTTGTAAGGCAGCAGATTAGTTCTGCCATTGATATATTTGTGCATCTTTCCCGCCTTCGAGACCGTTCCCGCCGCGTGACAGAGATCAGTGAAGTGATAGGTATGCAGGACGGTGAAGTACTCCTGAACCCGCTGTTTCGTTTTCAGGAACAGGAGGAACGGGAGGGACGTATCATCGGTGGACTTGTCAGGGCGGGAAGACTCATGAATGTGGATAAAATTCAGATGGCTGGACTTGGAGAATGGCTTGATGGATACATAGAGCAGATAAATGAACAGGTCGGACAAGAAAATCAGTAGTAGCGTAACAAAATAAAATGAGAAATAGGATGAGATTCAAACATGATTATGGGAGGGAATGCAATGTGGAGCAAGGCAGGCAGAAGTTAACGGATTACACCGTGTACATGCTCAGTTCAAGGCAACGCTTAATGTGCATGCTGGTCAGTGGTTTATTATTTTTCGGCGTGGGCTTGTTATTTTACCATCATTGGTTGGCCGGGATCATGTTGGCTGCAGGTTGTATATGGGTACCCAGGTTTTGGACAAAGGTACTGCTGGAACGCAGAAGGATGACACTTAGCCTGCATTTCAAGCAAGCTCTCTACGCCCTATCCTCGGCATTAGCTGCTGGAAAATCAGTGGAGAATGGTTTCAAGGAGTCTGTTGAAGATCTGCGGATGTTGAACCCTGAAGCAGATACAGACCTGATTCGAGAGTTCACAATACTACGAATACGTATGGAATACGGACAGCCGATTGAAGAGGCTTTGCAGGATTTCTCAGAACGGGCGCAGATTGAGGACATTACGAATTTTGCAGACGTGTTTATTACTTGCAAACGAACGGGTGGTGATCTGATTGAAGTGGTACGCCGTACCTCCGCAGTGATTGGAGAAAAGCTGGATATTCAACAGGACATAATGGTTGCCGTCGCTCAGAAAAGATTTGAATCCAAGGTAATGTTTGCAGCACCCTTCATTTTTCTATTATTTCTCAACCTGACGGCCAAGGATTTTATGGAGCCCCTCTACAGTGGGGTAGGATATCTCATCTCCACGGGAGCACTTGCTGTATTAGTCTGCTGTTATTTATGGATTCATCGCATTATGGATATCAGAGTATGAGGAGTTGAGAAGATGCTGCTTCCCCTCATCATTGGAGGAACACTTGGCGTGGGCTGGGTTGTGCTTGATCGAACCCGAGGGCGAGCTTACAGACATTTACGGAAGCTGACCATGGAAGGGTTACGTTTGCAAAAATTGCATGGCCCGTTTCTGTTTATGCTGGACAAGTTTGAGATCGGCCGTAGATTACCTGTACTTATGTTTCGAATGCAGCACGCCATCCAGAAGATGTATGGCATACAGCACAGCGGTGAAAAGACGTTGCTTTATTGTGCTGAAATGTTGACGTACTCATGGCTGATGTTGATGGCAGGGTGTTTGTTATGGATCGTTGGGGATGCAGGAATGGGAGGATTAGCCGGAGGATGTATTCTTGGAATCGCTTTGCCGCTTGCGATGTACAAGGATCTCTATACGAAAGTAAAGCGGAGAGATCAGGAGATCCTCATAGAGTTACCTGAGTTGCTTAATCGGATTGTGCTCCTGGTTGGAGCAGGAGAAACAGTGCAACGTGCAATTATTCACTGCGTGAATAGCCAGAAGGAGCGAGATCATCCATTGTACAACGAACTGCGGAAAGCGGTAGCAGACTGGAACAATGGCTACTCGTTTCAGCAAGCTTTGGAGCAGTTCAGCCGCCGCTCCGGTGTACAGGAAGCGACGATTTTTACAACGACGGTGCTGCTGAATTTCCGGCGTGGGGGAGGTGACTTTGTACTCGCATTGCGAGATCTGTCACATGTTTTGTGGGAGAAACGCAAGGCGGTTAGCCGGGCCAAGGGAGAGCAGGCCTCTTCGAAACTGGTGTTTCCGATGGTATTGATCTTTTTTACAATCGTGGTCATGATCGGTGCGCCTGCTTTTATGATGATGAATATGTAGGAGGAAATGGGATGATTAAAGTAGGGGAGCAGATGGTGGAAGTAAGGGAGCAAACGATTGAAGTAAGGAGCAATTGATTGAAGTAGGGAGCAAACGATGAAAGTGAAAAGTCAGATGATTGGAGTGAGAGGCCAGATGAGTGAAGTGGTAAAGAACAAGGCAGCTGCAATATGGAAAGAAGAGGACGGGCTGGGTACGTTGGAATTGATTCTAATTATTGGTGTGATTATCATTATTGCGCTGATCTTTAAAAATGAAATTACACGATTGATTACAAGTCTGCTTACCAAAGTGGATACAAAAAGCAATGAATTTTTCCCGGGTAAATAAGCTGGAAAAGGAAGAAGGGAGCTTCACCGTCGAAGCTTCCCTGATCTTCCCGATCATATTGTTTATCCTTGTACTTCTGCTTTTCTTCACCATGTACATGTATCAGAAAACATTTTTGAATCAGCACGCCTATGCGGCTTCGGAACGAGCTGCCTATAGCTGGGACAACAGTAACAAGCAGGCACTGACAGGTGAATATGCTGCTGGAGATTATGATCATCTGTACTGGCGATTAACCGATGATCGGTTATTGGGCGCTTTGTTTGGATGGGCAGGCGCGGACAATGAGGTTAGTGTTTCTATACCTGGAGGTGAAGAGGGGAATCTTTCGGAAAAGAAATTAACACAAGCCACCGGTCAGATGCCTTCAGTCATGAAAGGCACAATGATATATCAAAATACGCTGATCCAGCGGAAAGTTACAACCAGGCTTGAGCAGGTCATTTCTCTGCCTCTGCCTTCATTCTTATTCAATTCAGGCAATCGTGTGCTCACACAGGGTTCCTCTGCAGTTGTAGAACCGGTTGAGTTCATCCGAACAGTGGATTTAGCTCGTTATTACGGTGCAAAGTTTAAAGGTAAAGGCGGGAAGGGGGCTGCTTCGGCTGCAGAAGCAGGACAAGTTGTACAGTATTTTGGTAAAAGCAAGAAATAAGCAAAGGAGGAGGGAAGCACTGTTCAGAAAAAAAGATGGTGAAGCTGGAGCGGTAACTTTATTTCTCATCTTAATCTTGGCTGGTGTGTATATGTTTGTAGCGATTTTTATTGATTATGCGCGAATTGCAGCTTTCAAAGTTCAAACGGAGCGTATGGCACATGCTGCGATGAGATCGGTTATGTCAGCTTATGACACTTCACTTCGAGAATATGGATTGTTTGCATATGGGGATAGCAGTGGGGATGCAATCATGGCTAAAGTTTTAAATGATAGTGTGAAACCTTCCTCTGTGAAAGATCGTTTCCCGATTCTGGATATTCAATGGGACACGACTTCGCTCCGTATGGAACGTCAACTGGGCAGGTATGATATGTTTAATCGTCAAATTCAGGAAGATATGAAGTATAGAGCTCCGGTTGATTTTGCTATTGAAGTGATTAATCGATTCAAGCCGATGTCGGATGAGATGAAGGAAGCGGCGCATACGGTTGACCTGTTGAAAAAATTGCAAAAGCTCTATGACAAACGTGAGAAACTGCTGGATGAAGCTATCGCCAATCAGATGCAATCTGCCGAGAAGCTGACGAAACTTCCAGACCTGATTATGAAACCGCCTGCCCAGGCCATCTATGAAGAGATGCTTGTAGCAGCACCAGAGACAGCAGCAGAGGGAGCTGCGCGTTACGCCGATTACTTAAGCAAGAAACAGGCAGATGAAGGATTACCTTTGAATGAACAGCAGTACATATTGGAATTGGGACGTTATCGAACAGGGGTAAATCAAATCGTGACAGGGATCAGCATGATTATACAGCCGGCACAGCAGGCACATCAGTCCAAACTTGCGGAAGCGCAGACCAAGATTGAAGAGGCTCAAGAGATTAATGAAGAAATGAAACGGGTGATTGCGGAAGGAGAAAGCCGTTCCGAGAGTGCCAGTTATGAAAACGTAGGGAATTCTGCCTTGCCTGGAACAACTCCTCCATCAGTAGGCTCAGGTGATGAAGCAAAAAGTGCTCGTTCGCTCGCTTCGGAGCTCGTGAGAGAGGATGCTTTGTTTGAAAGGTTAAAGACTCGTATTCATTCGCAAAATACAGACTTCTCCAGTGTGCGAAAAGATAGTCTGGAACTCAATGCACAGCTTCGTAATGTGACGGGGATGAGTGGTGTCCCCATTAAACCAGCGGTCAGGCAGGCAAGTCAGACTGCAGAACGATATATGGATGCCTACGGGAGAACCGGCCCTTCCAATCTCATTACACAGAGCAAACGGGAACTTGAAAATGGCCGTGGATCGGATGCCCAGCGTAAAGAGAATGACAAGCAGTCTAAAGGGAAGTTGAAAGAAATGAAACGACTATTGACCCAAATTGAAAAAGGGAGTTCCGGTTCGAGGCAGGCATTCAAACAGCTCGAACAGTTTTATGATGCCAACATTACGTTCAATGAAAGAATCTCCGAGCAAGCGGAAAAGGCGGGGATTGAAAGTGATCCTTATGATTCCGGTGGAAGCGCGATGAAGGGCATGGATCATCTGTTTGGCGGAATGTCGGGATTACTGGAAGGCCTTGGGGATGAGTTGTTTCAGAATGAATATGCGCTTGCTTATTTTAACTCCATGGACTTTGGTCAACTGTTCTCTTGGACGGAAGGCAGCGGAGATGCTAAGGACGTGTTCAAGCTGGAGAATCAGGAGCTGGAATATATCATATATGGATTTCATAATCCTTCAGGTAACATCGCGTCTGCATATGCGGAAATCTTCGGCATGCGTCTAGCCATTCGCACAGCTGAAGGACTTGCCGAGAACAGTAAGCTGGGTAATCCGCTCCTTGTTTTGTCTGCTGCGATCCTATACGGAATTACGCACGCTATAGAAGATATGGTGAAGCTGGCGAAAGACGGCAGTGTTGAATTATCCAAATATATCAAGGTGAACCTGACGTACAAGGATCATTTGCGATTGTTCCTGCTTATACACAGCAATAATGACCGCAAAATGTCAAGAATGCTTGCTTTGATCCGGTTGAATACAGGTGTAAACCCGGATGAGAAGCAGACCTACGCATCCGGACAGATGCGCAGCAGCATCAAACTATGGTTTTTACCCGGAGTCGTGCGAAGTATTGGCGCAGTTATGGGCAGTGGGGATCAAGTGCAGGATGGACGTTTTTTCATTGAGCGGAAGGCGGATTATTCCTATTGAACAGGTGGAAACATGTTAATGGAGATGCAATGGATAAACGGGTTCATGTTCAGGATGAAAGGACAAGTGTGCAGATGCAACATCGGATCGATCGGATCAGCAGATTGGAGCGCTTGAAGTTACTGAGAAAACAGATGATTGAATCCCAAAAAGAACAGGGCAGCATGGTGTTAGAGGCTTCATTGGTTTTGCCTGTTTTTTTATTCTTTATTCTGTTCCTTATCTTTATAGTTCAAATGACGCTGATCTCAACTGCTCTTCAAAGTACAGCGGGTGAAACGGTAAAACAGCTTTCAACAAAGGTATATCCCGTCTCGCTAGTATTCACCCCTTCCGATTCTTCGGGAGGCGAAAGCTCTAAGGGGAGTTGGAAGTGGCCGGAGCTTTCCCTGACAGAATGGGCTGATGATTACGCCTCCTCTTTACCTGCACCTCTAAGTGACTGGGTGCGAGCGGCTGCGAAACATGGTGAAGAACCGTTACAACGAATTAAAACGTCGGCGCTGGAAGTGGTACTTGACCCTGTCGTCAAGCCATTGTTGCAACCTTTTGTTGAAACTACACTGCTTGATATGGAACGAATTCATGTTAACGGAGTGTCCATTCCTGATCTGAAGAATAAAACGAATCCATATTTCAGGCTTGAGCTAAGTTATGAGCTGCCTGTGAAGATTCCTTTTCTCGGTAAACCTCTGCGTATTCAGGCCGCTGCGGCAGAACGGATATGGATTGGTGATACAGGAGAGGGGGCTGGTAACGGAGACGGGAAAGGAAATAACGCGGGAGCAGCAACGGTTTTATCGAAGCCGGATCCAGCATTTATAGGGAATAATGCAACGATAAAGGTCCAAGTCGAGCCTGGATCGCCGGCCAACCTCACGATTTTTTACAAGTCTGGCGAGAGTTCCGCGAAGCATATTGGCTGGGCCGTTGCCAACGAAAATGGAGTCATAGAGTGGACGTGGTTTGTTGGCACTCGAACAACGGAGGGCACATGGAGTTTCATAGTAGAGACAGCGGATGGTGCTCAAACAGAAACTTCGTTCACGGTAGCATCCAGAAAATAAGGAGAGATGATATAGGTGGGATGGTTTAATATGATCTGTTGTGTATATCTTCTGGTTGCCTTCGTGACGGATATACGCTCTATGAAAATTCCAAATCGGCTGACTCTGCCCGTAACGGTAACGGGGGTGGCGACACATCTCGCATGGGGAGGTTGGGATGGTATGTTGTTCTCTTTAGCTGGATTTGCCGCCGGTTTCGGAATGTTGTTTTTGATGTACGCCATTGGTGCAGTCGGAGCAGGAGATGTGAAATTGTTTGGGGGTATAGGTGCGTGGACAGGATTTACATTTGGTGTACATGTGATCATATACTCGATCTTGTACGCTGGCGTGATCGGTTTAGTCATTCTTTTATTTCGCAGAGATGCCGCGAAGCGGATACGTAGCATGGCATTTAATCTAATCCGTTTCTTTAAACTGGGTTCTCTTCAACTCGTAAGTCACGAAAAAACATTAAAATTTCCGTTTATGCTTGCTGTGCTACCGGGTTTCATCAGTTCATGGATTTATATGACTGGATAGATATTCTGTCACAGGAGTAATGGAGTACTGGGGGATAACGGCATTTGCAAGGCTGTTCTATCGCCTTAGTAAACGTTCGAATAATCATATGTTCGACTTATTAATAACAATGAAAGAGAGGATCGGCATGTATGGATTAACGAGGGATTTTGTACGTAATGGTGGAGCATTTATGATTCTGGAAAAAGCAGACGGACTGCGGATGGAGGAGCTCAGCAGGGTACAGATCGGTATGTTATTCTCCAATCGAATTCCCCGTTTTCTGTCAGTACATACACGAGAGATTGATCAAATTGTTACGCTGCAATATGACATTTCCGGTTACAAGATGTTATCCCAGATATTGAAGTCAGGGCAGATAGGCTTGCCGGTGTTGTACCATCTTTTGTTTCAGTTGGCAGATACGCTAGTAGAGTGCAGACAATACATGCTGGAGCCGAAAAATTTATGGATTCAGGAGGACTATATCTTCATCCAAGGATCTATGGAGCAGGGGGAGCTTGGTTTAGTTTACGTACCCATGATGAACGCTCAGCAGAAGGATCACACTCCTCAGTCATTCCGTGATTTGGTGATCAGGCTTATGGCACATGTTCAGGAATTGCAAGGAGAGGGCATACAGCGTGTGTTGCAACTATGCGATGATGAGCGGTGGGATATTCAACAGTTACGTGAGCTTTTACTGGAATTGTGTGCAGGCCATTCGGTACGACCAAGAGACATTCAGCAGCTAGAAAAGAAAAACGAGGTCAACTTTGATTATCATAAGTCTGATACAGTGCAGTCAGAGGTTCATCCACGTCAGCAACAGCAGTTCATGCAGCCGGATTTAGATGTTGACGACACCCACCGCCGTCCACATTCTTTTTTACACAGGCGAACAGAGGGACAACCTTCTGTTGTTAACACACCCCGTATTCATCAGGGACAGGATTCTACTCGCATAGAGTCACCTTCACCTTTATTGGTGTCCACAGAACAAGAAAACGTGGAGATTGAAGAGCAAAGTTCGGCTCCTAACTCCTCACGTACAACATATATCTGGCTAATTTGTATGCTCGCCATGGCATTAGTATGGAGATTTATATACATGGAACAGCCCGGGCAGAATGGATTGATTCTCTCTATATCGCTAAGTCTGGGGTTAATTGCAATAGCAAGCTGGCTGTGGAAGAAAAAGGGTAATTCTCGAAATAAATCTGGCATTCATCATTTTAATTTTTTATCTTTATCTGTTCTGGGCAGGAAAAAAGATAAGGGACCCCAAGCCGAAGAGGAAATGTATCAGGAGAGCTGGCGCTGGAATGCGGTTAACCAGTCCAAAAAAGAAAAGGTTCCTTCTATAGATGTTCTACCTGCAGAATCTGTTTATGAAGAGCGTATACCTTCTCGTCCAGATCTGTCTGAATCATTATATAGAGAGGAGCAGAAAGAAGAGAGTGTCACTACTTCAGGGCTCCCATTCACGGCTCCAGCCGTAGAGGCAACAGTCAACCTCCAGCAATTGGAGCTCTCAGCGACGGAAAGTAAAAGTTCTAATGTACCATCTTATTACCTGGAACGAACCTTAAACAAAGGTGAGCGGAGCGAACGTGTAGATGTGATGGGAGCGTCTTTTGTCATTGGAAGGGCTGCAGATATGGTTCAATGTTTAGATAGTTCGACAGGGGTATCCCGTGCTCACGTTGAGTTGAGCCGAAGCCAGTCCGGTTATGTGATCAAAGATTTGGGCTCCGTTAATGGAACGAAGCTTCAGGGGAATTTGCTGGCTCCCTACAAAGAATACCCACTGACGGATGGGGATACGTTCATCCTGGCCGAATCGGTCTATGTTTATCGAGTGGCAGGATGAACATTACAGCTTACTGTTTTCCCGTCTAGTCAGACAGTCCGCGATGCTTCAAGTCCTCCAGAGCCTGGGTTAATGTAGGGAAGGTGAATTTAAAGCCGTGATCCAAGGCTTTTTGCGGAATGACACGTTGCCCTTGAAGCAGGACGACAGATAGTTCACCAACCAATGTTTTGATCAGGAAGCCAGGTACAGGGAACCAGTGAGGACGATGATAGACTTTTCCTACGGTACGGCCGAATTCATCATTGGTTACCGGGTGGGGAGAAGAAGCGTTAACCGGACCCGAAATTTCCTTGTTATGAATAGTAAAGTCAATCAAACGAACGATATCCATAATATGAATCCAACTGGTCCACTGCTTGCCGCTGCCGATCTTGCCGCCAAATCCGAGCATATAGGGCAGTTTCATCAATGGGAATGCCCCTTTTTTATGCCCCAGAACGAGGCTGACCCGGATTTTGACCAGTCTTACATCCTTGATGGCATCGGCAGCAACTTCCCATTGTTCCGAGACGCGAGAAGGGAAATTCATCGACCTTTGCGGACTGTTCTCATCAAAGGTTTCATCGGGTGAAGTTCCGTAGATTGCCATGGCCGAAGCCTGGACAACGACTTCCGGCTTTTGTTTTAGTGATTCTACCAGTCTGGCAACCCGGGCAACAGTCGTAACCCTAGATTCCACGATCTCCAGCTTAGCCTTGGTTGTCCAGCGCTGGTTCAATGTCTCACCCGCTAGATTTACCAGGGCATCAAAACCTTCCAGTTCCTGTGGCGTTTCTTCAAGTTGTTCCCAAGATATATATGTAAGGTTTTTACTCGGGTTATGCATGTCAGGCAGCTTACGAGTGATTACTTTCACATGATGTCCGGCCTGTAACCAGTAATCCACAAGAGCGCCTCCTACAAATCCGGTTCCCCCGCAAATGGCAATTTTCATATGGAACATCCTCTCTAATGGGGTCGAAAAGCCCCGCAGGGTAAGTTAATAGGTTAAGAAGACTTACCGAACGGAGCTAATATGTGTTTAATTTAACCAAATCGGTGCCATATCTAACGATACTGGCCTGTTTATTTTTCAACCTGTTCAACTCTGTATATTTACTCCAGTGATTATTTCATCAAATGACGATAAGGTGTATAGTCAATTTTATTTTTCTCCAGAAATTTGACTAGAAATTTGTTGTCCCGCTTTGGTGTCGCAATGATGTAACCTTTAATGCAATGATCTCTGGACACTTCGGTGGCATGATCTTCCACGGCAATTTTACCAATCTCGGCAGCAATGGAATGTTTGGCAATGTCGCGAAAAGGGCCGGGTACAGGCTCAACAAGCTGATCCAGAAAAGCCTTGGCTTCATCTGTCCATAAGTGACGGCTTGTCTCCACCCAGTGATTCTGCCAATCGAGTTTCGATTTTCCGTCAGCCTTCGGCAGCACCTTGAGGAACTTGCGCATCATGAAAAATCCACCGATGCACATGCTGCCAAGCAGCAAAAGTGTCCAGAACGCAATCGTATTCATAAACCAGTTACTGGGAGAGCTGTTCGTTAAAAGCTGGGCGTAGGTATTAAAAATCATTGCGGAATCACCTCGGTTTATTGATTTTCACGGCATGATAATAATGCGTCCCATGTTCCGTAATCAGCTGTCAAAAATAGCCTCTCATCCGAATTATATCGCATTTCTAGATTTATTTCGATAATCGCGTTATGATAAGGGATAATTCAGAAAAAGGGGGATCTATTGATGCTGAAAATTGGCTCCCATGTGTCCTTTTCGGACAAGGGATTATTGAGTGCAACGAAGGAAGCGTCCTCGTACGGTTCCAGTTCGTTTATGATATATACGGGTGCACCGCAGAATACACGCCGTAAGCCTATTGAATCGATGTTTATTGAGGAAGGCAAGCTGGCGATGGAGGCAGGCGGATTCGAGGAGATTGTTGTTCATGCTCCTTATATCATTAATTTGGGCTCTTACAAGGACAGCACATATGGACTGGCTGTGGACTTCCTTCAGGAGGAAATTCGCCGTACTCATGCCATTGGTGTGAAAAATATCGTATTGCATCCCGGTGCATTTACAGACAAAGATGCTCATTACGGAATAGAACGAATCGCGCAAGGATTAAATGAAGTGCTCGATGGTATTCAGGAAACCGACGTAAATATTGCGCTTGAGACGATGGCTGGTAAAGGTACGGAGATGGGACGTAGCTTTGAGGAACTTGCACAGATTATTGAGAAAGTGAAACATAACGAACGTCTGACGGTGTGTATGGACACATGCCACATTCATGATGCGGGTTATGACATTGTCAACGATCTGGATGGTGTACTGGATCAATTTGATCGCACGGTTGGACTTGACCGAATTGCTGTCATGCACATTAACGATAGTAAAAATGCTGCCGGTGCACGCAAAGACCGTCATACACCGATTGGATCGGGCTGGATTGGTTTTGATGCGATCAACCGTATTGTAAACCATGAGAAGCTGAATAATCGTCCATTCATTCTGGAAACGCCGTGGATTGGTAAAGATGCCAAAACCCAGCGACCGATGTATGAAATTGAAATTGCACTGCTACGAGGAGACGTGGAAGGCCGTTTCGGTCAGGAGTTCCTGAGTGAAGTAGAGCAGCTGAAGCATTTCTTCAAAGGCAAGGAGCTTGATTCCCGTGCTTATGTGCTTGATGTGTGGACATTGCTCAAAAATGATGCCAAAGCCAAAAAAGCTGATCCGCGTGAACCGCTGGAACGCTTGTATGACATGGTAACCGAGGCGGCATTGTTCCCGCAATTGAATGAAGAACAAATCAATCATCGCTTGATTGCTTGGCTTGCAGGTTAATCCCTGCAAGTCTTGCCTGATATAGTTCATGTATGTTTTTTCTAATTAAGGAGGAAGATTAACCCGATGGAGATTCATGCGAAACAAACAAGACCTGATGATCAAAACCGCGCCAATCGAGCGCGTATGCTCATTTCCTGTCCGGATGGTCCGGGAATTGTAGCAGCGGTATCACACTTTTTGCACCAACACGGTGCGAACATTGTACAGTCTGACCAGTATACGATGGACCCGGCAGGCGGAATGTTCTTTATGCGGATCGAATTCGATCTTCCGCAACTGGAGAGCAATCTGGCGAAGCTGGAGACGGATTTTGCCGAAGTTGCCACACGCTTCAAGATGGAATGGTCTCTTTCCGCGGTGAGCCGCAAAAAAAGACTGGCTATTTTTGTATCCAAAGAGGATCATTGTCTGGTAGAGTTGCTCTGGCAATGGCAGGCAGGTGATCTCGACGCTGATATTGCACTTGTAGTCAGCAACCACCTGGACATGAAGGACTATGTGGAATCATTTGGCATCCCGTATCACCACATCCCGGTTACAGCGGATACGAAAAAAGAAGCGGAGCAACGTCAGCTCGAAGTCATCGGCAACGATGTGGATGTGATTATTCTAGCCCGTTACATGCAGATTATCTCCCCGATGTTTATCGAGCATTACCGCAACCGAATTATCAACATTCATCACTCGTTCTTGCCGGCCTTTGTTGGAGGTAAGCCGTATGCGCAAGCCTATAACCGTGGTGTTAAAATCATTGGCGCAACGGCGCACTATGTAACCGAAGAGCTGGATGGTGGCCCGATCATTGAACAGGACGTACAGCGGGTAAGCCATGGAGATAATGTGCCTGAATTGAAACGCATTGGACGTACCATTGAACGTGTTGTACTTGCGCGTGCTGTGAAATGGCATGTGGAAGACCGTGTTCTTGTACACGAAAATAAAACAGTCGTATTTTAAGTCTACGTGTATACTTTAATACTGCGCAAGGTTGATCCGTAACCTCGCAAGAGAATTAAATGTGTATCACTTAGAGAATGATGCATTATAAGCCAAGCGGCTCCGGTTCAATGATGAACTGGAGGCCGCTTTTTGGCGTGCATATATTTTCCACATAGACCTAGTAAAGCACCAAAAAGAAGATGACCAACTACCCAATAGGAAATCGCAACAGCGTCATTCAGATCAGGCACACGTGGGGATAACGGAGACAAAGGGAGATAGAGCAGAGAAGAGGCGGCACCGATAAATATTCCTTTACGGCCTGGACGGCCGGAACGTCTGATCCACCAGATGTAGAAAATCCCGATGACAACGGAAACAAGAAGATGCAGGGAAAATTCGATCCATTCCGGCAGACGCTGAGGGAGCCCTGGCACAAAATCAATGTTTAACAACAAGGTGTATACCTTTTCACCAGTAATTGTCTGAACAGCTTTCAGAAACAGTCCCAGAAAAACACCACTGACGATTCCGGTTATGATCCCGGATAACCAGGGTAATGATGATTTTAACGAATGAGACGGGTGTCGCACAGCATCTGACATCTCAACCCCTCCTTGGAGATGAAGCATTTCTATATATTTGAAAAATAAACCGCTCACCATGCTTTCGAATCGAAAGCTGTTAATCAGAACATGCAAATTTCACGTTAATCTCTAAAATGTGTATGGTTTTCGGGTTAAAGGTTATACTTCATCCGATGGATTAGCGAGGATCACCTGAATTTTCCGTAACTTTCTAAAAGAAGGTTATGGAAAAGCTTCACGCCAAGTGATACAATACAAAAGTGAATAAGTCAAAATGAAACATTCAAGCGGATTCACTTATTGTTTATGCGGTTTGCTTGTATGATGAGAGGGATTCGCTTGCGCACCCGACTTATCTAAAGACATGAGGAGGACAAACCATGACTGACAAGAACGAAGCGATTCAAAAGGACGAGAACACTACAATTGACAACCTGTCGATTACAACCGTACGTACTTTGGCGATTGATGCAATTGAGAAGGCAAATTCCGGACACCCGGGTATGCCGATGGGCTCCGCTCCGATGGGGTACCAGCTTTTTGCAAAAACGATGACTCATAACCCGGACCACCCGACTTGGATTAACCGGGACCGCTTTGTGCTGTCCGCAGGACATGGCTCCATGTTGCTGTACAGCTTGCTGCACCTGAGCGGCTACGATCTTCCTATGGAAGAATTGAAACAATTCCGTCAATGGGGAAGCAAAACTCCGGGTCACCCGGAATTCGGACATACAGCTGGTGTTGATGCAACTACCGGACCACTGGGTCAAGGTATTGCGATGGCAGTTGGTATGGCCATGGCTGAAGCTCAACTGGGCGCAACCTACAACAAAGACAAATTCAACGTTGTTGATCACTACACATATGCAATTTGCGGCGATGGCGACCTGATGGAAGGCGTATCGCATGAATCTGCTTCCCTGGCTGGACGTCTAGGCCTTGGCAAACTGATCATGTTGTTCGATTCCAACGACATTACGCTCGATGGTAAACTCGATCTGTCTTCTTCCGAAAGCATCGCAAAACGTTTTGATGCTTACGGCTGGCAAGTATTGCGTGTTGAAGACGGTAACGATCTTCCTGCAATTGAGAAAGCAATCAAAGAAGGTCAAGCAGATACAGCGCGTCCTACATTGATTGAAGTGAAAACCGTTATCGGTTACGGTAGCCCGAACAAACAAGGTAAAGGCGGCCACGGCGGTACTCACGGATCTCCACTGGGTGCAGAAGAAGCTAAACTGACTAAAGAATATTATAAATGGGTGTACGAAGAAAACTTCCACGTACCAGCTGAAGTTCGCGATCACTTTGCTCAAGTAAAAGAGAACGGTATCGCTGCAAACAAAGCATGGGACGCGAAATTTGCGGAGTACAAAAAAGCATACCCTGAACTGGCTGCTCAGTTCGAAACAGCAATTAACGGCGACCTTCCAGAAGGCTGGGATCGTGATCTGCCGAAATATGCGGCAACAGACAAAGCAGTGTCTACACGTGTAGCTTCCGGTAACGCTCTGAACGGTCTTGCACATAATGTGCCTCATCTGACAGGTGGTTCCGCTGACTTGGAAAGCTCCACAATGACGCACTTGAACAACCTGGCGAACTTCACTCCGGAAGACTATTCCGGCCGTAACATCTACTTCGGTATCCGTGAATTCGGTATGGCTGGAGCGATGAACGGTATGGCACTGCACAGCGGTGTGAAAGTATTCGGCGGTACGTTCTTCGTATTTACCGACTACTTGCGTCCGGCTGTTCGTTTGGCTGCACTGATGAATCTGCCAGTAACGTATGTTCTGACTCACGACAGTATCGCTGTTGGTGAAGATGGTCCTACGCACGAGCCGATCGAGCAATTGGCTTCCTTGCGTATCATCCCGAACCTGACGGTAATTCGTCCAGCTGACGGTAACGAAACTTCTGCAGCTTGGGCTTACGCGCTCGAGAATAAGAGCAACCCGGTTGCTCTGGTATTGACTCGTCAAAACTTGCCGATCCTCGAAGGGACTGTAGAAGGCGCTCGTGAGAACGTTAAACGTGGTGCTTATGTGGTGTCCGATGCTAAAGACGGTAAAGCGGTAGCACAGATCATCGCTACAGGTTCTGAAGTACAGCTCGCTGTTAAAGCTCAAGCTGCACTTGCTGAGCAAGGGATTCAAGTTCGCGTAATCAGCATGCCAAGCTGGGATCTGTTCGAGAAACAAGACAAAGCTTACAAAGAATCCGTTCTTCTTCCGGATGTTAAAGCTCGTCTTGCGATCGAAATGGCTTACCCAATGGGCTGGGAAAAATATGTTGGAGATCAAGGTGACATTCTCGGAATCAGCACATTCGGTGCTTCCGCGCCTGGCGACCGTGTAATCCAAGAGTATGGTTTTACTGTGGATAACGTAGTTAGCCGTGTAAAAGCATTGCTGTAATTAAAACTTTATACTTCAACCGTCTGTCATGGGCCGAACGTCTTCCGGCGCTTCTGGCTCATGGCAGTTGTTATTTCCGCAGAGTCAAGGGCGGCATGGCTGCCCTGATCTGTGTTGCCTTTTGTTTTCATTAACTTCAGGGGAGCGGGTACGCATGTCACAATTCGATCAAGTCAGTGTAGTGAAAAAGGCCAACATTTATTATGATGGTCAGGTAACCAGCAGAACGGTTATTTTGGGGGATGGCAGCAAAGTGACGCTAGGCATCATGCTTCCAGGCAACTATGAGTTCGGCACAGATTCCCGTGAAATTATGGAGATTCTATCCGGCGATCTGAGAGTATTGCTTCCTGGTGAAGAAGAGTGGCAAGAGATTCAAGGCCAAGCTACATTCCACGTGCCTGCTGAATCCAAATTCAAACTGGAGATACGCAGCGTTACCGACTACGTCTGCTCGTACCCGGCGGAATAACACAAGAAGGGGAACTCGAACCGCAGTGCTGCGGATTCGATTTGCCCTTTTTGCTTCTTGAATGTTAACAGCCAAGTTCATCCGTAAGCTTGTCAGCAGGGTGGATTTGAAGTATCCTTAGGACAAGTTGTTTAACATGGAAAACGGAATTATTATACCGATATCAGGAGGTTTTTGAGATCATGGCAAAAAAAGTGACATTTGACTATAGTACAGCTTTGCAATTTGTAAACCAGCACGAAGTAGACTATTTCGCTGAACCGATCCGCTTGGCTCACGAGCAGCTTCATAACGGTACAGGAACAGGTTCCGACTATCTCGGTTGGATCGACCTTCCGACAGCATATGACAAAGAAGAGTTTGCCCGCATTCAAAAAGCGGCTGCCAAAATCCAAAGTGATTCCGAAGTACTGATCGTGATCGGTATCGGTGGATCATACCTGGGTGCACGCGCAGCGATCGAGATGCTGACACATTCCTTCTACAACAACTTGCCGAAAGATAAACGCAAAACACCTGAGATTTATTTTGCAGGTAACAACATTAGCTCCACGTACGTGACACACTTGCTGGATCTGGTAGAAGGCAAAGACTTCTCCGTGAATGTTATTTCCAAATCCGGTACAACAACTGAACCAGCGATTGCATTCCGTATTTTCCGTGCAGCTTTGGAGAAAAAATACGGGAAAGAGGAAGCTCGCAAACGTATCTACGCAACAACAGATAAAGAGCGCGGAGCACTCAAAAAGCTGGCGAACGAAGAAGGTTATGAATCCTTCATCATCCCGGATGATGTTGGTGGACGTTATTCCGTACTCACTGCTGTAGGTTTGTTGCCAATTGCAACAGCGGGGATCAGCATCGAAGAAATGATGCAAGGTGCAGCTGACGCTTCCAAGGAATACAGTAACCCGAATGTAGCGGAGAACGAAGCGTATCAATATGCAGCCGTTCGTAACGCATTATATCGTAAAGGTAAAGGCACAGAGATTCTGGTGAACTACGAGCCGTCCTTGCACTTCGTATCCGAGTGGTGGAAACAGCTGTTTGGTGAAAGTGAAGGTAAAGACTACAAGGGGATCTATCCTGCATCCGTGGATTTCTCGACAGACTTGCACTCCATGGGCCAATTCATTCAGGAGGGTAGCCGGAACATCTTCGAAACCGTTATTCAAGTCGCAGAAGTATCCGAACACATTTCCATTGAGGCTGATGCGGACGATTTGGATGGTTTGAACTTCCTAGAAGGAAAAACGATGGATTTCGTCAACAAAAAAGCATTCCAAGGAACGTTGCTCGCACATACAGATGGTCAAGTTCCGAATCTGATTGTGAACATTCCAGATATGACTCCATATTCGTTCGGATATCTGGTATACTTCTTTGAAAAAGCATGCGGCATCAGCGGATATCTGCTGGGTGTGAATCCATTTGACCAACCGGGTGTGGAAGCATACAAGAAAAACATGTTCGCATTGCTGGGCAAACCAGGCTTTGAAGAAGAGAAAGCAGCGCTTGAAGCGAGACTTTCCGAATAATTCTGGACTCTGCTCATATAGTTAAATAAGGATAGTTAAGTCCATTCGGGAATGCGACCCTTTGCAGGGTGTCGGTTCCCGGATGTAAATTAACCGAGGCAGTTCATCCGCAATATGCGGGGAACTGCTTTCTTGTAAAATGGATGATTTAAGGAAAGTTGGATTGGAAATGATAGAACGTTATCGAACGGTTCGGGGATCGGGGCAACTGGAAATCGTGATCAAAAAGTCACGGTTTATCGGTCATATTATGCCTGTCACAACCGAGGAAGAAGCCATTGCTTTTATTGATGATATCAAGAAAAAACATTGGAATGCGACACATAACTGCTCGGCGTACATGATTGGCGAGCGGGATGAGATTCAGAAGCAATCTGATGACGGGGAACCGAGTGGTACAGCAGGGAAACCCATTCTTGAAGTGATCAAGAATCAGCAATTAAAGAATGTAGCAATTGTGGTCACACGTTACTTTGGGGGAATCATGCTTGGTGCTGGCGGACTTATCCGTGCGTATACGGATGGTGCTGTAGCGGCGATTGAAGCAGGAGAAGCAATTACCAAGTTGTTGCACCGAGAAGTGTTTGTAGAGCTGGATTATACGTGGCTTGGGAAAGTGGAAAATGAGTTAAGAAGCCGGGAAGTGCGTACAGGTGAAACTGCTTTCACCGATAAAGTTACGTTAACTTGTCTTCCGCCGGATAGTGAAACCGAGGCATTTATTGCCTGGATCACGGATTTGACGCAAGGGCAATCCCGGATCACGGAGGGACAGCGGCTTTATTTTATTGAAGGGGAATAAAATATATGGCTAGAAGAGCAGTCGAACAGGAGTTGTCGAGGGAGCGGATACTGGAGGCGGCGAGGCATCTTTTTATTACCAAAGGATACCGCGCCATTTCGATGCGAAGCATCGGTCAGCATCTGGGGTATAGTCATGGGTCGCTGTATTATCATTTTAAAGAAAAAGCAGAGTTATTCTATGCGATCGTGGTAGAGGATTTCAACCATCTTGGACATCTACTATTGCAAGCCATGGTCAGGCCGGTTGCAGGCGGCGTGAACAAAGTGGAGCATATTCTGATGGAGTTTATTCGATTTGGTCTGGAGAATCCGTATCAATACGAGATTATGTTTATGATTCGGGACGAGGAGTTATTGTCCTATTGTCGTACGGAGCAAGGACGTTGTTTCGAACTGTTTGCGTCGATTATTCGGCAGTATATGAAGGAAGAGGGCTGTGCCGAAGAAGATATTCAGCATGTGCCGCGTACTTTGTTTTTGGCTATGCACGGATTCATATCGTATCATATTCAAGACCGTTTAACGTTTGCGGAGATCGAATCCTCTGCGTTGTCTCATGTGAAAGTATTGTGCCGTAACTTGGGTCAGCAGCCTGGCGTGCAATAATTTGCCGCTTATGCCTGCCCATACACTTCAAGGCGGTGATTGATCATAACATTAACTCTTTATTACGTTATCATGCGAAAGATATTATTTTCATACGCTGAAGATGAAGACAGGCGTTCCTAACCCCGGTACAGGGTGGAGCGCCTGTTTGTGTTTGTCTTTTTTGGAGATGGAACTTAACCTTCCATAATTTTAATAAAATACTCCCGGTTACGCGGTCCATCAAATTCGCAAAAATAGATTCCTTGCCAGCGTCCGAGAAGCAGTCTGCCTTCATGAAGGATGACAGTCTGTGATGGACCGGTAGTTATTGATTTGAGGTGAGAGGCCGTATTGCCCTCGGCATGACGATACTGAGGGTGCTCCCATGGGTACACCTCATCGAGACGTAACAAGACATCATGTTTAACATCGGGGTCCGCATTTTCATTAATAGCAATGCCAGCTGTTGTATGTGGACAATAAATGAGCACGGTGCCATTCTGCACGCCGCTCCTTTGTACAACTTGTTTGACTTCCCGTGTGATATCCTTCATTTCATCTCTTGCAAATGTTGATATATTTTTTGTGTATAACATGTCTTTCCTCCTTATTGTTGTAATGACTCTTCTCAATTTTAACTCCCTAGATAGTAACTTAACCACCTGAAGATCAACAAACCTCATTGATTCTACAGGTAGAAATAAACGATTTATAAAAGGAAGTATACAAGGATGAAGGCTACACAAATGTTTGATTACATTGAACGGAATTTCGCCAATGTAATGTACTGAAATCGTTTATTAAAAATGGGGGAATTTGTGTATTCAAGGCATCAAATAGTTCGAATAAAAGCATTGACGATCAGCACTGCAAACTGGTAAAGTATCAGATAAGCAAAAACCAAGTAGACTAATGGGAATAATAATAAAGTAAACTTATCCAACTTAGGAAAATGTCGTATGAAATCAGGTAGACTGCCGACCGGAGTTAAAGCCGGAGGCTGGGAGGGAACACAGTAATGAACACCGTTCTTCGTCACAAGGGATGGACTTGGGGTTTTCGCAGTACCGTATTGTTATATTTCATCGTGCTCATTGTACTTCCAATCATCGGTGTGTACGCCAATTCCTTTTCTGAAGGATGGAGCAATTTTGCTGAGAGCATCATGGACCCGATCGCATGGAAGGCGGTGCTATTAACGGTACGTCTGGCCGTGGTCGCCGCTATAATTAATGTGGTCTTAGGAACCATGATTGCCTGGGTGTTAACCAGATATCGATTCGTTGGCAGATCCTTTCTTAACAGTCTCGTCGATTTGCCTTTTGCGTTGCCGACAGCTGTAGGCGGTCTGATGATTATGCTGTTGCTCGGCCCGATCAGTGCTGTCGGGAAACTGGCTGAATCCATGGGGTTTGAAATTGTATTTCATCAGCCTGCAATTGTAATTGCGATGACCTTTGTTACCTTTCCTTTTGTCATCCGGGCAGTGCAGCCTTTGCTGGAAGAGATCGATCCTTCCGAGGAAGAGGCTTCGTACACGATGGGTGCTTCCAAGGCACGTACATTCATGCAGGTCATTCTTCCATCTATGGCTCCTGGCATGATTAGCGGCGGAATGTTGGCTTTTTCCAGGGCGCTTGCTGAATTTGGCGCAGTTGTACTGGTTGCCGGTAATATTCCGGGCAGAACACTAACCGCTTCTGTTTTTATCTATGGTGAGATTGAAAGTGATAACCCGACAGGAGCGGCCGCAGTATCCGTATTGCTTCTAACACTCTCCTTCCTGATCCTCTGGCTGATCAATCTCGTACAGATGCGGGGGAGAAGAAGATGAGAAGACTCTTAATCGGACTTACGTTTGTAGTGTTCACATTGCTGTTGATCATTCCTCTCGGACGGATTCTGATTGGCGCGTTTGAGGATGGTGCAGGCGGCTTTGTTAAAGGTATTATGCGTCCTGAGGCGCTTCACGCACTGATGATGACAGGGTTGGTCGTTCTGGTGGTTACCCTGTTAAATACACTGTTTGGCATCATGATGGCGATTTATCTGGTCCGCGCAGGATGGCTGAGTGAACGGGTGAAAGGACTGCTTAACAGCATTGTCGATTTACCTTATGCGGTATCGCCGGTTATTGGCGGTTTGATGATTGTTTTGTTGCTTGGACCAAACAGCATCATGGGAGGATTTTTTGAGGGCATCGGATTTAATGTGGTGTACGCTTTTCCAGGGATGGTTATTGCCACGTTGTTCGTTACGTTCCCGTTGATGGTAAGGGAAGTTATGCCCGTCCTGCAAGAGCTAGGTTCGCAGCAGGAAGAGGCGGCTTCCACACTTGGAGCCTATGGCTGGAGAACGTTTTGGAGTGTTACCTGGCCTTCCATCCGCTGGGCAGTGGTCTATGGTCTAGTTCTGACGGTAGCGCGTTCACTGGGAGAATTCGGGGCGGTATTGGTCGTATCCGGTAACATTATGAATAAAACGCAGACAGCAACAACACTGGTGTATCAGGATGTAGAGAATTTCAACGTGTCAGCCGCAAACGGTGTGGCATTGGTGCTGGTAACCTTCTCCGTAGGACTGCTGCTCCTGATGGAATGGGCCAAGAAGCGAAAGGAAGTGCATTAAGATGCATGTAGAAGTTCGTGATCTGAACAAACACTTTGGTGATTTTCATGCGGTAAAAGATGTCTCGTTCGATATTGCCAAAGGACATCTGATCGGTTTGCTCGGCCCCAGCGGAGGCGGGAAAACGTCGATTCTGCGTATGCTCGCAGGGCTTGAAAGCCCAGGGTCGGGCGAGATCCGCTTCCACGGAAAAGTCGTGAATCATCTGCCGCCCCAAGAGCGAGGCATTGGATTTGTATTTCAGAACTATGCGTTGTTCAAACATATGAGTGTTTTTGATAATATTGCGTTTGGTCTCAAGGTGAAAAAGACACCCAAAGCCCAGATTCGTGATCGCGTGATGGAACTCGTTGAGCTGACTGGGCTGAAAGGTTTCGAACAGCGTTACCCGCACCAGTTGTCAGGTGGACAGCGTCAACGTGTGGCCTTTGCCAGAGCGCTTGCGCCTGAGCCACAGTTACTGCTTCTGGACGAACCGTTTGCAGCCATTGATGCAAAGATCCGTCAAGAGCTTCGTTCATGGCTGCGTGAGTTGATCGAGCGGGTAGGCATCACGTCCATCTTTGTTACTCACGATCAGGATGAAGCCATTGAAGTAGCAGATGAGATTATGATTATCAGCCAAGGCCGTTTGGAGCAAAAGGGTACCCCTTGGGATATTTATAAAAATCCGCAGACCCCTTTCGTGGCGACTTTTATTGGGGAGTCCACGGTGGTGGAGGATGCCTCTCAGCTGAAAGGTTTCGAGCATGCGGTGCAAGGTGGCAATACACGTGCGCTGATCAGACCGGAGTATATCGAGATTGGACTCAAAAACGAGTTCACGATGTTGTCTGCAACGGAAAAAGGCATTGTGAAACATCTTCACTTCCGCGGTAGTGAATGGATGGTTGAAGTTGAGGTGGAGGGTCATAAGCTCATCACCTATCGCTCATTGGAGAAAACGACACTGGAGATCGGGCAAACGATTCGTGTGCTTGTGCACCGCGCCTATTTGTTCAACGACTCGGAGAGCTGGGTTGTTGAGAACCGACTGAAAGAAGATCCGATGCCTGTCATGATCTAGAGCCTGTTATGTTAAGAATAAAGCAGAAATGAAAGAAGGAGCGGCCATGCAGACGAGCCAAAACAAAAAGAAATTTATACCTCTATACGTGATCCTGATGCTTGTGCTCGTCTGTGTGACTGCCGGATGCAGCAAGCAGGAGCCAGGGCAGCCAGCCGGGGTTTCGAGTGGGGATTCTTCGAACACACTGGTTATTGGTGCATATAGCGTAGCGAAAGATGCGGTAGGTGAACTGTTGCCCAAGTTCCAGGCAGAATGGAAAGCCAAAACGGGACAGAGTATTAATTTTCAAGAGTCTTATGAAGCCTCAGGAACTCAAGCTAGAGCGATCGTCGGCGGGTTCGAAGCGGATGTAGCCTTGCTGGCGATGGAAAGTGACATCGATAAACTGGTGAAGGCCAAGCTGGTCACTACGGATTGGAAACAAACTCCGAATGAGGGCATGATTACCCGTTCGATTGTTGTTTTAGGTACACGAGCAGGCAATCCACTGGGGATTAAAGATTTTCAGGATTTAACCAAGCCTGGCGTGAAGGTGTTGTATCCTAACCCGAAAACATCCGGCGGTGCACAGTGGGATATTAATGCTATTTACGGTGCAGGATTGAAGCTGTCGGAGGAGAAAGAGGGCAAGAAAGACCCTGCCGCAGCCAAAGCATTTCTGGAAGAGGTGCACCAGAACGTTGAATCCCTTGACAAGAGTGGCCGTTCCTCGATGGCGGCATTTGAATACGGTGTAGGGGACGTCATCGTAACATACGAGAATGAATTGCTCGCTCGAATCGCAAAGGGTGTAGACTATGATATCGTGGTGCCGAAAAATACGATACTCATTGAAAATCCTGCAGTGGTGGTGGATAAATACGCTGACAAACATGGCAATCGGGAGCTGGCGGAAGCCTTTATCGCATACTTGCGGACACCTGAAGCGCAGCGTATTTTTGCGAAACACGGCTTCCGCTCGGTAGACCCGGACGTATTTGCCGAGACGAAAGAATCGTTCCCGACACCAGCGGGACTGTTTGATATCAACTATCTGGGTGGATGGGATGAGGTGCGGAAGACACTGTATTCCAAACGCGGCGTATGGTATCAGGTGCTGGCAGGACTGTAGCCCATTGAACAATGAACTATATAAGTTGAACTATTTATTTACACAATAACGGAGAGGACAGAAAAAACCTGGAAAAGCGTAGCGCTCGCCTAAAAGCTTTCTGCAAGAAAGCTACATCGGAAGCATATGCTTATCACCGGATTTTCCCCTTTGGAAAAGGGAATCTAAAAAAATCTGGGGATAACAGCTACTCTCCAGGTTATTCTGTCATCGGAGTGTTCGGTGTAAGAGAGATTAATTCAACTTATACAGGAATGTGAACCTTCATTTTACGGCATGCCGAGATGGAGGTTTTTTACTACGAAAAGGTTATAATAGGAAGTATACTAATACACATGTTGGCATAATCGTAATTGCAGAGAGGTGTGACCGTAATGAGTACAGAGATCAAATTGTCCCAAAGCACAGCGATTCGGCTGGAGCAGGCCCGCGGCAAGGGCATGCCAGAAGCGGATATATTAAAAGCGATTCAAGCCAAGGATGTAGCGGCATTTGATAGCGTATCCGAAGAGCATTATCGGTACGATACGTTTTTCTCCTATGCGGACGAGCATGGTGAGGACTTGGAAGGGGCTGTACGGAACGGGTATCGAATTACGTTTAATACGCGTGGAGGACTTGGCATCTGGCTGGAAAAAGCATTTAATCTGCAAGCAGACAAGGATTTCGCGGTGGGTGAAGGGGTTATCACCGGTTTGCAGTTGACTGCAGAACAGGCTGAGGTGCTAGAGCAACGTCTGGCATGGAACTGGGTCATCACGGATGCCTTAGAGGTTCCTGCTGGTCGTGAACTGACGTTGAAACTGCGTGCGCTGGTGTGAGCGGACGCATACGGAACCATCATGTCTGACGCTGGGCTTTTCCAGCGAGGTCAGACGACGGACTTTCCCGGCCAGCTGTGATGAGCTGTGAGTGGGAGAGTCTTTTTTTTGCAAAAGCGGAGGTAGGGGATTACAAGTTACATAAAATATTTGTGGCACAACTTTGTTGATAACGAAGGAAGAGACATCACATCTGAGCTGAATCGGCTTCAGGGAGCGAGAGGGGAATGCGGAATGAATCAGCTCACATTTCTGGGCACAGGCGACGCCATGGGTGTCCCAAGGGTGTATTGTAGTTGTGAGGTATGTGCAGAGGCGAGGCAGACAGGAGAAAATCGACGAAAACGTTCATCGGTCATGATTCATGATGGTAGTCACGTGGAAGATCAGCCTGAAGACGGGATGTTTATGATCGACTGTGGGCCGGACTGGCGTTCTCAGATGGAAGATCAGGGAATGCGTATGGTGCATAAGTTGCTGATTACACATGCGCATTTTGATCATATTGGCGGCCTGCCGGAATGGGCGGATGCGTGCCGCTGGCTAGGCGTGAAGGGTAAGCTGTATGCCCCGCGTGAGGTAATCGTTACGATACAGGGACAATTTCCGTGGCTCGCTCGTCACATGGATTTTATGGAAACGGATAACGGGATTGAACTCGGTGGATGGACGATTCGCTCCTGGAAAGTGTGTCACGGACACAATGGATTTTCGTACGCTTATCGATTGGAACGTAGGGGGTATGCTTGGGCTTACTGTTCGGATGCTATAGATTTGAAGGAAGACGAGAAGGAACTGTTGTATGGACTGGATCTACTGGTATTGGGCACAAGTTTTGTGCATGAGCTGGCGGAGTTTTCAACGCGTTCGGTGTACGATATGCAGGAGGCGCAGGAGCTTTTGCGAGAGCTGAAGCCGGGACACACTTATTTTACACATATGTCACATGATGTAGATGTAAGGCAGGACCATAAACTGGATCAGGGCATTACCATAGCACGAACAGGCATGACGGTGACGCTGGGCTAAGATTCGATGTCGATGCGAAATCAGGATTCGGCATTGAAATTGGAGAATTTGAGATTGAGGAATAGATTTTGTTGTAAAAAATAAATTCAGAAGAGCGTATCCTTTTCAGGAGGTTCTTCGTTTACATAATGAAACACTTAATTAATATAAGTTGAACTATTTTTTACACTATAACGGAGAGGACAGAAAAAACCTGGAAAAGCGAAGCGCTCGCCTTTATCACCGGATTTTCCCCTTTGGAAAAGGGGATCACAAAAATCTGGGGATAACAGCGATTGGAAGGTTATTCTGTCATCGGAGTGTCCTGTGTAAAATTTTTAGTTCAAATTATATTATTAATCAGGAACCAGCAAAGGGGGGCCCCCGAGATGGCCTTTGTGAAGTCCGCAGATTGCGAAGTCAACAGACTTGAGCATGAATGGAGTAACACGCGTAATTACAAGACGGATCATGTTGGAGCTGGCGGAATTACCAATCAAATGAATCAAGCTAGTCCAATAAATCAGATTACTACAACGAATCAGAGATATGATATGGATTGTACAAAGGATGCTGTTGGGAAACGTATTTCGCACCCCATGTTGCACGATATATTGCCTGATTTGATGGCTTCACTCTATGCATATTGCTTGTCATTGACCAAATCAGTGACAGAGACAGAGGATCTCGTACAGGAAACCTGTCTTAAGGGATTATCGTCAGAGGTGGTGCAAGCTTCCGAAAGATCAGACGCGTCGTTTAATTGGGAGGCTTATCTGATTCGGATTGCACGCAATACATGGATTGATGGAATTCGTAAGCAGGAGAAGCTTCGATCTATTCTCGCAGAGATGAAACCTGTGATGTCCGAATGTACGGAAGAAGGATCATTTGAAGAGCTGGAGTCTGCGGTGCAAATTTTAGTTCAAACCTTGCCACCGTGGCAGCGAGCGATCTATATATTACGTGAAATCATGGGATATAAGGCGGCAGAAACTGCTGAGACGCTGTGTACAACCGAAGGTGCCGTAAAAGCAGCATTAAGCCGTGCCCGCACAGCTTTAACCAAGGTCAGACATAATTTGGAGAATGCAGGAACAGAGTCTGCATTGGAACAAGGGACGAGGGAAGAGCACGCCGATCTCGAGCAAGAGCAGCTGCGTAGTTATCTGATGGCTTTCCGCCAAGGGGATACTGCACGTCTCATTGATCTGTGCCTGAATCGAACCGATGATCCGATGGCTGTGGCGGGTACGATTCTCCAGCAGGTTCTGCCGTCTCGAGCGATGCAGCCAGTGATGTACGATACTGCCACTCCAAGCAGAAATTCGATGTCCTATGGAGGTAGGTATACAGTCACCATGGCTGCCTAATATAAGGAGGCGACCTATATGAACGTTGTACCTTACGTAGTAGAACAAACCGCTCGCGGTGAGCGGAGTTATGATATTTATTCACGTTTACTGAAAGACCGCATTATTATGGTGTCGGGAGAGATTGAGGATCAGATGGCCAATGCCATCGTGGCCCAATTATTGTTTTTGAGTGCCGAGGACCCGGATAAGGATATCCAGATGTATATCAATAGTCCGGGGGGATCGGTGACAGCGGGATTCTCGATTTATGATACGATGCAGTTCGTTAAGCCAGATGTATCGACTATATGTACAGGGATGGCAGCGAGCTTCGGTGCGATATTGCTGGTGGGTGGAGCAAAAGGTAAACGAATGGCGCTGCCGAACAGTGAGATCATGATCCATCAACCCCTTGGCGGCACACGTGGGCAGGCATCGGATATGCTGATTCATGCTAACCGCATTATTCAGCACCGTCAACGACTGAATCAATTACTTGCAGACCATACAGGCCAGCCGCTGGAGCGCATTGAAAAAGACTCCGACCGAGATTATTTCCAGACTGCAACTGAAGCGATGGAATATGGTCTGGTGGATAAGGTTGTTACAGGTGCATAAGTGTCACCGTAAATGAAACTGAAGAAGCAAATGGAACATAAAACCAAATACAAGCGAAATAACGAATGTAAAGATTGGGACGACAGGAGACTGTCGTTTTTTTTTTGTTTGTTTGTTTGTTTGTTTGTTTGTTTGTTTGTTTTTCTGTTGGGTAGAAAGAAATGGATAAAAAGGATTGACCTTAACCAGGTATAGTGTATATATTATATATATACACTATACCTGGTTAATGATATGAAACAATGGCAATGAGGTGAAAGAACGAACATGAATATACGGATATCCAATGCATCAAGCGATCCCATCTATATCCAGATTTTATCCCAGATCCGCCAAAGCATTCTTAACGGAGAACTGGCAGCAGGGGATCACCTGCCTTCCATCCGTCAACTTGCGAAGGACTTGCAAGTGAGCGTCATTACAACGAAACGTGTATATGAAGAGCTGGAAAAGGAACAGTTGATTGATTCCGTGGTTGGCAAGGGGAGTTTTGTATCCGGTGCAAATCAGGATTTTATCCGGGAGAGGCGTATGAAGCAATTCGAAGCGAAGATGCTTGAGGTTATTCAGGAGAGCAAGGAACTGGGCATGAACTCACAGGATTTGATTCATCATCTTACTTTGCTGTTGGAGGAGGAATAGGCACGATGAATGCGATAGAATTGCGGAATGTTACGAAAGAATACCCATTATTTAAGGTGGATAACATATCCACAGAGGTGAAACAGGGATTTATCACAGGGCTCATTGGCCCAAACGGGGCTGGAAAAAGTACATTAATCCGAATGATTACCGGACTCATCCATCCTGATCGGGGAACAGTGCGAACGCTGGGCAGCGAGAATCCGAGCGGTGATGTGGCTATCAAGCAGCGGCTCGGTATTGTGTCAGACGAATGCTTTTATTATGAACATTTGACCATCCGGGAAATGTCACGTTTAATCGCTCCTTTTTATAGTCGCTGGGACCATGCCTTATTCAAGAGTTATTTGGAACAATTCGAATTGTCTCCGAAAAAGAAAATCCAGGATTTATCCAAAGGCATGAAGATCAAATTCTCGCTTGCGGTTGCTCTGTCTCATGATGCCGATCTGCTTGTTATGGATGAACCAACATCCGGTCTTGATCCGATTTTTCGGAGGGAGTTGCTTGATCTACTCGCCGACATGATTCAGGACGAGTCCAAATCCATCATTTTCTCGACACATATTACGACGGATCTGGAGCGGATCGCGGACTATATCGCTTTTGTTAATCAAGGCAAGCTGATTTTTAATGAAGCCAAAGACGACGTACTTGAGCGCTACACCATTGTGAAAGGCGATATGGAACTACTGGATGCGGATACCCGGCGTCAATTCGTTGGCATACGTGAAACATCGATTGGTTTTGAAGCGTTATCGGACAACAAAGTGGAGGCACAGCGTATGTTCGGCAGTGAGGCTCTTTTGCATAGGCCCGCGTTGGAAGACTTGATTTATTTCACGGCAAAAGGGGGGCGTCAACATGCTTAATCTGCTTCGCAAAGACTTTATTGCACTGAGAAGTTCGTTGTGGATTGTGGGTGTGTATGTGGTGGTTTTCAGTTGGGCGTTTATTCCGAAGATGGAAATGTCCATGTATCTCGTAGGGATTTATACGGCTTTTGGCTCGATTATGCTAGCTACGATGATTGATATCAAAAACCATAATCATAACTTTTTAGTTACACTTCCAGTCAGTCGCAAACAGATCGTGCAAGCAAAGTACCTGTCTTCCATTCTCTACTCCCTGTTTGGAGTGCTTGTATCCTTCGGCATTCACAAGATTGTTAACCTGAGTTATCCTGAACTCAACAAACCTCATTATTCCCTGTTAGATATCCTCATTTCTATGGGGTTGGTACTTATACTGGTATCTATTTATATGCCACTTTTCTATGCACTCAGCAAAAAGGGAGCGGGGATCATCAATACAGTTTTCTTTGTTTGTTTAATTGTTCTTGCTCAACCGACCGCGTTTATTCTTGATGTTGCAGGTAAAGAAGGGCTGATCACAACCCCCATTATCGTGGGGATTGCCATAGCGATAGTGGCTTTGTTTCTTGTTTCGTATGTCGTCACGATCCGGCTATTTGAGAGAAAAGATCTGTGAGCGGTGATTTGAAAGGAAATGACTATAGCTATTTACTTATATAAATCTAAGTGTGTTCATGGGTAGTCGGGCGCTAACGATCACAGATGAGCCTAATTTCTACAATTCAGGTGATTTAAAAATGTAACGATCTCAGGAGACGCTATTTTAGTTATCTCGATGGAAAATAAGCAAAAATGGCATGTTTCCATTGAAATAAGGTCACTGGTGATCGTTACATTTTTTAGGTTGTGAAAAACGCCTAAATAAGGTTTCTGGTGATCGTTAGCGTTGGCATGAAGTGGACATCGATGTGCCCACAGAGGAAACAGCCATTTTGATGATAGACAAAAAGTTGTCTGACCTAAGCCTTAGACACCTTTCCCCATTTTCGTTGACTCTCTGAGCTTTCGTTGACCCACTGTCAGTGGGTACATTCAGAATTCTGCACATTTTTAAGGCTTCCCGAGGTTCAATCCACTCTTCAAACTTCCGTATCTCACCTGGATTCCCGTACTCCTTCGTATCTCTATTGCTCTAACTAGTTCTCGTCATCGATCCCAACCGAAGTTTCGTTTTAACTTCTCGCCGCTAAGGTGATCAGTCTCTCCATGCCTTCCCGGATCTGCTGCTCCCGGGCGTAGGAGAAGGAGAGGCGTAGCTTGCGGATGCCCGATGCGTGCGAGGGATCAAACACGGTGCCAGGTACAAAAGCAATGGAGTGCTCCATGCTTTGGTGCAGCAGTCTACCTGTGTCGATCCCCTCCGGTAGCTCGGCCCAGATGTTCAGACCACCCTCGGGGCGTGTCCACGTCCAGTCCGTCTGGAGAAGACACTGTTCCATCACTTCCATTCGCAGCTGAAGCGCGGTTCGCAGTTTGGACAGATGTTGATGCATGCGCTCCGATTGAAAATATCGAAGAAATAACTTCTGATTCAGTAGGGGGGACCCGTTGTCGGTCAGAGCCTTAATCGCTTGTAGCCCTGGCATGAGATGCGGACGGCACATAATAGCTGCGATGCGCAATCCCGGAACAACATATTTACTGTAGCTGCGAATGTACAACGTATGCCCGGAGGTATCGTAAGTGAAGATAGGCGCTGGCGTTTTCTCTTTAAAATAAATATCATACGTGCTGTCGTCCTCCACCAGATAACAGCCATACTGTTCAGCCAGTTCCGGCAGCTGTTTGCGCTGCTCTACAGAAATGCTGATGCCCGTAGGGTTTTGAAACGTCGGTGTCATATAAAAGAGACGTGGCTTCTCTGTTTTCATCAGATGCTCAATCTGCTCCAGATCGTACCCCTCGGGATGGATATCGGTAAAAACAAGCCGTGCGCCCTGTTTGCGGAAAATTTCCATGGCAGGGCCGTAAGTAGGTCGCTCAATCAGTACCCGGTCTCCGGGCTTGACCAGTGCACGGGAGATAACATCAATCGCCTGTTGAGCACCGGATGTAATCAGCACTTCGTCAGACGACAGGTAAAAGCGTTCTTTGGCCGTCAAATGGCTGGCCAGACTGGTACGAAGCTCTAAATCGCCTTGGATCGTTGAATACGTACCGAGTAGACGAGGATATTGATCTAACAGATCGCGCATTAACTCGCCCCAGTATCGATTGGGTAGTAGTGCAGGATCGATTAAGGATTTGGAAAACTGATATTCCGCTTCCAGCGATTGGACCCGGTCAAGTGTATCCCAATGGAGCCATGCCGACACTGATGGATCATCCGCCTGATCGGTAAGCGCTAGTGGTTTCGCCGGACTGACGAAATAACCGGACTTGTCTTTGACATAGACAATCCCGCGCTGCTTTAAATCCTGATACGCTTTGAACACAGTTAGTCGGTGTACGCCGAGCAGTTCGGACAGGCTTCGCACCGAAGGCAGTTTTTCCTGTTCAGCCCACTCGCCTGCTTCGATCCGTACCATGAGATAATGGATGACTTGCTCATACCGTTTCATGCTGTTATCTGTCATCATTAACGTTTTGCCCACCCGATTCACGCTCCTTATGAACTTCATTGTAACAGCTTATGAAGGAAAACTGTTCTGTTTTGTTCGTTCTGTTCTGTAGACCATGAGCTATGATGGAGAACAGATAAAGGAGTGGTTGACATGGTGGGGATTGCATTTACCGTAATGTGTCTCGTTTTTGGGACAACGTTTCTGGCGATTAAAATTGGAGTAGAGGCAGGCATGCCGCCTTTTCTATCAGCGGGGCTGCGGTTTCTGATCGCGGGAGTTTTAATGTTTACATGGATGTGGATGAAGGGCAAAGTGAATTTGTCTCTGCTGTTCCGCAAAGAAATGCTGATTACCGGTGCAGGTTTAACGTTTGCCACGTTTGCCACATTATACTGGGCGGAGCAACATGTCAGCTCAGGTGTTGGGGCAATTCTTTCGGCTACAGGGCCGCTCATGATTATGCTAATGCAAACGGCAGTGTTACGGCAGAAAACATCATCGCGTATGATTGTGGGCTGCCTGATTGGCTTTACAGGTGTGGTGCTCGTCGTATTACCAGGAGTATCGCTCGGCGCGGGTTCACTATTTTTGTGGGGATGTATCGCTGTGTTAATAGGAGAAATCTGTTATTCAGCAGGTACCTTATACTCCAAAAAGGTCATTCATCAGTTTAGCGAGATGAGTCCTGTAGCGATCAATGCGGTGCAGATGATGTATGGCGGTGCGTTGTTATTCATCCTGTCCGCACTGACGGAGTCATGGAATATGTCGGCACTGGATGTACTGCCTGCTGTATCATCTGTGATTTATCTGACAGTCATCGGTTCGATGGTGGGGCACAGTCTGTTCTACTGGATCATGTCGCGCACCAATCCGCTGTTCCCAGCCACCTGGTTATACATATCGCCACCGATTGCCGTTGGGCTCGGTGCGATCGTGTACGGAGAGCATGTCAGCTGGATTACTTGGGTTGGTGTAGTGCTGGTGATCTCTGGTTTACTGGCCATGAATGAGAAGATGAGCGGTTGGTTGTGGAAGGGGAAACGTACGAAAGTGATCGTGCAGGGTTCCTAGGATATCGGGTATCTCCTCTATAATATGATAGTGAAAGGTCTTACTTTGAGGAGTCGTGTGAAATGATGAGAAAAATCTTCCTGAATTTCGTAGCCAGTGTGGTTCTTTCTATCCTAGTATTCATTCTTGACTTCGGTATTGTTCTAAAAAAATAACTGAAAACTAGGATAATCTCCATTTCAGTCGAAGTGAACCTAGCTCTTGATCGAAATTCTCATTAAGTGAAAAAAGAATTCGAGAGATAGAGGAATGTGAGGCTATATCAAAAAACTCTTCAGATATGATATAACAACATGTCATACTGGAGAGTTCTTTTTTGTTTGCAAAAAAAGACATATGGGACAAACGTGGATATGGTATATTGTTGTTGAATGTAACTAACTTGATCCGGAGGGAGAGCGAACGAAAGCATCTTATTAGAATTATAGCAGCAAACCGGATATATAAGATTTAGCAGTATTTTAAAAAATGGATTAGAAAGAATTGGAAAGAAAAGAGTGTCACAGAAATTAACTTTATTTGGAGGCTTTCATGGAAGAAGAGATACATATTGTCTCATATTTAATCGGGATTATTCCATTTTTAATTTTTCTGTTTTTCTCATTTTTTCATCGTTTTTTAGCATTTTTTACTCTATTTTTGTTTTGGGGAGGAGTGTTCTACCTTGGGATTGTGCTAGAAGTAGATTCCTATTATGTTGAACAGGCAGTTCCAAGTATACTTGGTAGTATCATTGGTCATTTGTGGGGAGCTTCGGCAGGTGGGATAGATGCTAAGGTAGAAAGAAGAGCAGAAGTGAGAGACCAGCGGGAACGAGCAGTTCGAGCACTGGAACGTATGGCTAACAAGAAATAGTTTAAAGCTATCATAATCCACTCATCAAAAAATGGATAGAAACAAGAAAGCTCGGAACCACAATCATCGTGGTATCCGGGCTTTCTTGTTTTTGCACAACTTCTTATGTTTTACTCTGCGTTCAGTACAAACTTCTCAATAACTTCTTTTACGCCGTCTTCATTGTTGCTCGCCGTAATGTAGTCTGCCAGATCTTTCAGCGCAGGGATGGCGTTGCCCATCGCTACACCCAGTCCAGCGACTTCCAGCATCTCGTGATCGTTCCAGGAGTCACCGATGGCGATACACTCACTAAGCTGATGACCGAAATGGTCAGCGAGGAACGTTAGAGCATGGCCCTTGGTACCTTCTTTGTGCATAATTTCGAGGAAATACGGCTTGGATTTGGTAATGTGCACTTCAGGTCCGAGCAACTCGCGCAGCTCTTCAGCTACTTGATCCAAGTAATCTGGCTCGTCGATGATGAGCAGTTTTGGTGTTGGTTGTTCGATGACTTTGATGAAGTCGGACTCGATGTAATATTGCGTACCGTTTAGTTTGGCATAGTCGAGCAGTTTTTGGTTTTCTTCACGAGCGTACAGCTTGTCGTCGATGTACGTTTGTAGGTGCAGATTTTTCTCCAGGCAGTAGTCGAACAATTTACGTGAAGCCTCTTGCGGCACATAGCGCTCATAGAGTACTTTTTCATCCAGCAAGTTTTTCACCAAAGCACCTTGATAGGTAATAATAGGCACGTTCAGCTTGGTTTGGCGTGCAAGTGCTTGTGCGGAAGCGTAAGCGCGTCCTGTCGCGAGGGTTACTACTACTCCATGTGCAACGGCTTGTTCCAACGCTGTTTGCGTAGCGGGTGTAACTTCCTTGTTGTCATTGATGAGGGTATCGTCGATGTCGATAGCAATGAGTTTGTAAGTCATGTGATGTTTCTCTCCTTTTTTATCTGTTTCTATTTCATTGAACGAAATAAATAGATTACACAAGTCACTACAAATGCAGATTCATCTTATGATCGCTCTAATCATCACTGGATTTTTATTAGTGCTTATTTATAAAAGTTGAACTACCGATGATTTACACGGACACTCCAAAGACAGAATAACCTTACGATCGCTGTTATCCCCAGATTTTTTTTTGAATCCCTTTTATTAAGGGAGAAAATCCGGTGATAAAGGCGAACGCTTCGCTTCTCCAGGTTTGTTCTGTCTTCTCCGTTATTGTGTAAATGAGTGATTCAACTTAATAGATGGTAAAAATCCGGACGCGAGCACTTCGCTTCTTCATATGAATTCCGTCTTTTCCGTTAAATGTGTAATCAAAAATGCGTTCAAACAATCTATACCCATCTAAATGTCGTATTTCCTTATTTACTCTTCCAGGAAAACAAGACCGATAAAGTCTTCCAGCTCCAGGTTGCCGAAGTAATGCTTCACATCCAGACCTTCCAGTGCAGAGCGCACCTCAGTCTCGTCATAACGCTTGCCGCGTAACATGTCTTCGATATCTGCCACATCGCCAACCCCGAAGAAATCGCCGAAGATTTTGATATCTTCGATGCGTCCATCTTTGATGTTCATGCGCAGGTCGATAATGCCCACTGGAAATTTGCGAGTATGCTTCACATTGCTTTCCGGTGACAGTCCATAGTTCCAGTCCCAGTTGTTATAACGCTCCGCCGAGATTTCTTTAATCTTATCCCAGTCCTTCTCGGTCAGCTTGTACTGAGGAACGTCCTGCGGCTCCATACGGAAAATATGACGTAGTAACTCATCACGGAACTCTTCTATCGTCAGATTGGTGTCAATCAGATCACGAATGTTGGCAACACGGCTGCGTACCGATTTGGTGCTTTTGGATTTGAATTTCTCCGGATTCACATTCAAGGATGCCTGAACATGCTCCAGATTCAGATCAAACATTAGCGTGCCGTGACTGAACATGCGACCACGGGTAGCAAATTGGGCATTGCCCGAAATTTTCTTTTCGCCGACTTGCAGATCATTGCGCCCAGTCAACTCGGCATTGACGCCAAGCTCGTGCAAGGCTTCAACCACAGGCTGGGTGAATTTGCGGAAGTTATGGAAGGATTGACCGTCATCCGCCGTAATGAAACTGAAGTTCAGGTTTCCTAGATCGTGATATACCGCACCGCCACCGGAAAGACGACGTACCACTTGCACACCGTTGTCCTGAACGTACTCGATATTAATCTCTTCAATCGTGTTTTGATGCTTACCGATAATGATCGACGGACGGTTGATGTAAAACAATAGATAGCTATCATCTTCCATCGGCAGATGCTTCAGAATATACTCCTCAATCGCAAGGTTTACAGAAGGATCTGTAATGCCCTGATTATCTACAAACAGCATGGTCATTCCTCCATTAATGTATGTGAGAGGCGCGAAGCCCCTTATGTAGTGATGCTTGTACCCATGAATCAGAAAACCGAAGCTCCTGAAATTCCTCTTCTATTGTAAACGAATTGTTGTTGGGACACAAAGAAAAGACGTACATGCCCTTTATTTTGATATAACTCTTTACAGCAGATGAATTCACAAGGAATACAGGATTGACCCATCCCACACATGCCATCCATAATAAAAAGAACATACAGAGAGGATGACGGAAGAATGACCGGTTATATCGAAGTGTTCGGACATGGTGGGGATGTGGAGACAGCGGCTTCGCGGTTTGGAGGCCACGCTGCAGTTTTTCTGGATTACAGCGCCAATATCAACCCTTTGGGACCGCCCAGAGAGGTTCTGGAAGCATTGCAGCAAGGTTTGCATTCGGTGCTTCGTTATCCTGATCCGGGTCATCGGGGATTCAAAGCACTCCTGAGCGAACGTCTGGGAGTAACACAAGAGCAAATTTCCGTAGGCAATGGCGCGGCTGAAAGTATGGCATTGATTCTGCTGGCACTTGCTCCGCGCAAGGTTGGAACAGTGGAGCCAGGTTTCTCGGAATATCGCGCTTTGGCACGGCAATTCGGTGCGGAGGTCATGCATACTACAGGTCGGGTAGAGCTGAATTGGCAGGCAAGACCCGAAGATATCGAACAGTTAATGGAAAGGGTGGACTTGCTTTTTCTCGGACAGCCGAACAATCCCAATGGTGTGCAGTATCCGGTGGAGGTGCTCCACAGGTTAGCTCGTAAAGCCGAAGAAAATGATACAGTGCTCGTTATTGATGAAGCCTTTATCGATTTTATTCCAGCTTCTCGGCGACAGTCTCTTGCTCCGGATTTGGATAAGTACTCGCATGTGATCATCATTCGTTCGATGACTAAGTTTTATGCGATTCCAGGACTGCGGCTTGGTTACGCCATGGGCAACGCAAGATACATACAGGCGATGACGGAGAAACAGGTGACCTGGAGCGTCAACGGACTGGCACTTATCGCAGGAGAAGCGTGTCTTCGCAGCGGTGAACGTTTCGAACAGGAAACGATATCGCAAATTACACGTGAGCGTGTGCGATTGCATACAGTACTGGAGGCTTTTAGATTTAGCGTGACGCCAGGGGAGGCTAATTTTATTCTGGCGCGTGTGCCAGAGCCTTGGACGGCAGCTTCTATGCAGGCGGCATTGGGACAGCGAGGCATACTCATTCGTAGCTGTGCGATGTATCCGGGGCTAGATGCAGGACATGTACGCTTTGCGGTTAAAGGCGCTGAAGCCAACGACAAGTTGCTTGATGTGCTCGGAAGTGTGCTTGAACGAAGCGAGGATCAGGAAGCTGATCTGGCATCTGCCGAACAGGAGAGCCGGCAGGATCATACGCAACATACCGAAAAAATAAAGGGAGGGAAGCGGTTGTGACACTCCCGTTTTATAACTATTTTACAGATGAAAAAAGAGACGAGAATATCTATTTATCCTCTTCCTGGCCGGGTCTACGCATATTTGCTCATGAACGGCATGTTAAAGCACGGAGTCCGCAACCTTCTCTAGCACTTTCCAGCGCAGTATACGGCGGTGGTATGCTCGAATTAAATCGCGTATTTAACATCTATGTGGACAAACACTACCGGTGTGATGATCCGCCCCGTGATATCGCAGAGGCGCTGTATGAATGGCAAGAGCAAGCTGATCAGTGTGCGGGATTGCTAACTGCCGTCAGATTGGAGCATACCTCCATTCAGGAGTATACGAGTTCGGAGTTCGGACTGTTGTGCTGTACGACTGCAGGCGTATCCAATGCAGCACGGGCAGGTTCCGAGAGAACCGTGTTTGATGTCCATGGGGAAAAACAAAATAGAACTCCATATATTCCTGGCACAATTAATATCATGCTGTGGTTTAATGGACAGATGACCTCAGGGGCAATGGTCAATGCGGTTCAGACAGCGGTAGAGGCGAAAGCCGCAGCGCTTGCCGATGCAGGTGTTGCCGATTCGGAGAACGGACTTCCGGCCACCGGTACAACAACCGATGCGATTGTGCTCGCTGTACGTCAGACTACGGCAGATGATAGCCAGCTGATTCACACCTACGCGGGCACAGCAACAGCTTTGGGTGCGGCCATCGGCAGACTGGTTTATGACACGGTGACAGAAAGCCTTCAGGCCGGATTGCAATGGAAAGAAAGGAACGGGCACAGTAATGACATTTGAATTGGAGCATCTATGGACATCGTCGTTCTGGATCAGCATGTCTGGAGCTTGGATCATTATTCTTGCATACATATTAGACCGATGCATCGGAGACCCGCGCTGGATTCCGCATCCCGTTATCGGTATGGGGAAAGGCATCTCGGCACTGGAGCGTGTTATTCGGGCACGTGTGAGCACCGATGCAGGTCTGAAAAGAGCCGGAATTTTATTCCCGATCTTGATTGCAGGAGGTTCTTTTGCTGTTACTTGGGGGCTTCTCATTCTGCTGGGTCTGATTCATCCGATCTTAGCGGCTGTAGCCGAAGTTGTTCTGATTGCCACAACGATTGCTTCCAAAGGTCTGCGTGATGCAGGCGTGGAAGTTTACCGCCACTTGAAACAGCAGGACTGGCCTGCTGCACGGCGTTCACTCGGTATGATTGTTGGACGGGATACGGCACATCTGGACGAGCCTGAGGTCGTTCGGGGAACGGTGGAGACGGTGGCGGAAAATATTGTGGATGCCATTGTGTCGCCACTATTTTATGCGCTCATTGGCGGTGCTCCGCTTGCCATGGCCTACCGAGCCGTTAATACGCTTGATTCCATGGTTGGATATAAAAATGATAAATATCTGCATCTCGGCTGGGCCTCCGCTCGGCTGGATGATTGGGCGAACTGGATTCCCGCTCGCTTGACCGCTCTGCTGTTAATTGTAGGCGCATGGGTGCTAAAACTGGATGCCAAAGGTGCAGCGCGTATGGTTGCCCGGGATGCGAGGTTACATCCCAGTCCGAATAGCGGTTTTCCCGAGTCGGCAGTCGCTGGAGCGCTAGGCATCAGGCTCGGCGGGCATAACGTGTATCACGGCGTAGCTTCATTTCGCGCTTATATGGGTGAGGCTACACGGCCGATGGAGGCGGAGGATATTGTGCGAACGACCCGGTTGATGTTCTGGTCAGCGGGCGCTTTTGTGGGCCTTTGTTTCTTAGCATCCTTGGGAGTGTTTTTAGTAGGGGGGATGCTGTTGTGGTAATTAAAGAAGGGCAGGAGCAAGCTGAATCAAACTATTGTGAATCAGAACAGAATGGACCAGAGCAACGTGAATTAGAGCAGCATAGATCTAAGCAGTCTGCGGCGAAGCGAAGCATTGTACTGATCCGTCATGGGACAACATTGTGGAATGTGGAAAAAAAATATCTGGGGCATACCGACATGGGTCTGTTGCCTGCTGCACAAGAAGAGCTGGCTTCGCTGCGTAAGCAGTGTCACAACCTTAGATGGGACACGGTATATTGCAGTGACCTGCTTCGTTGTCGACAGACGCTGGCACACATTACACCGCAGATGATTGAACAGGCGAGTTTTGATCCGCGCCTGAGGGAGAATGATTTTGGGCTATGGGAGGGTCTGACATACGAGCAACTGAAGAATAATCCGTTGTATCGAAACTGGATCGATCATCCACAGGAAGTTACACCGCCTGATGGAGAAGATTGGCAAGCATTTACGGGACGGATCGATTCTTTTCTGCATGATCATATTTGGTTCGAAGCACCTGTTTCGCTACCTCTAAATGAGGTGGGTAAGTCTACTCCTGAAGCATCAGAAAAAACTTCCCGGGAGACTTCAGATACAATGTCATACAATAATTCACACAGGACACTTATTGTGACCCATGGCGGAGTCATCCGTTATATGTTATCCAGGCTCATCCCTGGTTTAGGGTTCTGGGATACACATGTAATCCCCGGACAAGCCATTCAGGTTCATATGGAAAAACAGGGAGAAAACTGGCGTGGCAGACAAGTGGATTTTCCGTTCTTCGGGTTGTAAGGTGGTGCAATATACCCTATAATCACAACAGAAGTGTGACTCGGACGGACATATTTGGTGTGATAGGCTGAGAGGCCTGAACTGACGTGATTCGTGCGAAGAGCACTGCGACTATGTTTGATCTGAATTAATCATCTTTAACGACCAAGGGTCCCGCGTGCTAAGCCAATGTTCATGATGAACAAGGACAAGCCATGATACGCACAAGGGTAAAATGGGGAAGCTGGTGCAAATCCGGCACGGTCCCGCCACTGTGAAACAGGAGTCATCCTGTAAGTCAGATTACCAGCCCTGGACGTACAAGCCGATGTTCCTTCGAGGAAAGGACAACGTTTCGGGCTATTTCTGTGCGCATGAACAGCTACCTTGCTGCACATGTACAGATAGCCGTATGCGAGACGTGATCCCTATTCCTTGTTTAAGGATAAGGGATTTTTCTTATTGCACACGATGTAGTGGAGTCATTTTATACACGTATGACGGAGAGTGCAGAACCAATTTGGAGAAACGAAGTGCTCGCCTGAAAGCTTTCTGAAAGAAAGCTACATCGAAAGCATATGCTTATCACCGGATTTTCCTTTAAATAAGGGAATCAAAAAAATCTGGGGGTAACAGCGATCGGAAAATGGTACTGCAATCGGAGTGGCCACGTGTATACAACAAAAGCAACAACAATAGTACAGATAGAGAAGGGGAGTTTAAATCAATGATTAAGAACTGGAAAGCACTCACATCACTGTTGAGCGCAGCAATGCTGGCACTGGCGCTGGCTGGATGCGGTAATGCCGCAACAAAAGAAGGAGCGGGTAATTCACAGCAACCTGCACAGGAGCAATCTCAGGAACAAACGCAAGCGGATCTGAAAACTCAATACCCACTGACCGTTACAGATGCAACGGGTGAGTCTTTCACTTTTGAAAAAGCACCAACCAAAATCGTCTCGGTATCTCCAGCTGAAACGGAGTCGCTGTTTGCCCTCGGACTGGATAATGAGATTATTGGCGTATCCGATTATGACGATTACCCGGAAGCGGCAACAACAAAAGCAAAAATGGGCGGTATTAACAAGCCGAATGAAGAATCCGTTATTGCAGCAGATGCGGATATCGTATTCGGAGGGATTTCATTGAGCGAGGATGCAGTGAAAAAGCTGCGTGATCTGGGTATTACCATTTTCAAAACGGATCCTAAATCCATCGACGATGTGATGAACAATATCGAAACCTTCGGTAAAATTACCGATCATCAAGAGCAGGCACAGAAGCTGATTACACAGATGAAGCAGGATGTAACAGATGTAACCGAAGCGGTAAAAGCCGTAAAACCGGAAGATAAGAAAAAAGTATACATCGAGTTCTCCCCAGGCTGGACGGTAGGTAAAGGTGAGTTCATGAACGAACTGATCAACGTAGCCGGGGGCATTAATGTTGCTGCCGACAAAGAGGGCTGGTATCAGATTAACGAAGAAAATGTTATTGCCTCCAACCCGGATGTCATTCTGTATACAAATGATGTTGTCGACGAAAATTCCAAAACGCTGGATCAGATTATCAAAGCACGTAGCGGCTGGGATCAAATTACGGCGATGAAAAACAATGCTGTGATTGGACTGGATGCCAACTTGCTCAGCCGTCCGGGCCCACGTATAACTCAAGGGTTGAAAGATGTTGCCAAAGCGATCTATCCTGACCTGTTCAAATGAGCAGAAAGCTGATCCTGTTCGGAACGATGGGCATGGCGCTGCTGGTGCTTACCGTGCTCATCTGCACGGGCATCGGTTCAGTGGCATTGCCCATCCGGGACATCGTTGGTATTCTCCTTCACAAAATGCCATGGGTGGGCGACTGGATTACACCTGATTGGAGCAAGGCTGCCGAACAGATTATCTGGAAAGTGCGCTTCCCGCGTGTCTTACTTGCGATGCTCGTAGGTGCTTCACTAGCAATTGCAGGGGCGGGCTTTCAAGGTGTGCTACGCAATCCTCTGGCTGATCCATTCACACTGGGGGTTTCCTCTGGTGCTTCGGTGGGGGCGGCATTCCTGATATTCTTTGGTTTGCAGTACGCTATAATTGGTATTTGGACACTGCCGCTGGTTGCTTTTTTGACTGGTGTAGTCACGTTATGGTTTGTGCTGTCTCTGGCTCGTGAAGGGCGGAAAATACCAACACACAGCCTCATTCTGGCAGGTGTGGTCATGCAAAGTTTCTTGGGGGCGGTCGTTTCCTTCCTATCGACCATGTCGAAGCAGACAATCAATGAAATTATATACTGGACGATGGGAAGTCTGGCACTACGCGGGTGGTCGTATACGACCATCCTTTTCCCGTATTTTCTGCTTGGACTAATTTTTCTATGGAGCCGGGCGCGTTCGCTGAATGTCTTGGCACTGGGTGAACGTCAGGCAGCCCATATCGGTGTTGGTGTGGACAGGCTCAAGTTATCTGTGCTGGCTGTAGGCACATTGCTAACGGCAGGAGCTGTTTCGGTTTCGGGAGTCATCGGATTTGTTGGTTTGGTTATTCCGCATATTTTACGCTTGCTGGTGGGGCCGGATTATCGCTTGCTGATACCTTTGTCTGCGATTGGTGGTGCGATTTTTATGGTATGGGCAGACACCATAGCTCGCTCCTTGCTGGCACCGACTGAGATACCGCTAGGTGTCGTGACTGCTTTTGTCGGTGCGCCGTTCTTCGCTTACCTGTTGCATCGGAATAAAAAGCTGAGGAAAGGGATGATGCCGTGAGTGCCGAGAAAGATTATGCCGCCGCTGCTCTAGTATCTGTTGTCCAGGCGGGCAAAACATACGGTGATCATCATGCCCTTCATCCTACAGATTGGCAGATCACAGAAGGAGATTGGTGGGGTGTCGTTGGCCCCAATGGAAGCGGCAAGTCCACACTACTCCAGCTTATAGCAGGAACGGAATCGTTAAGTGAAGGCCAGATCCGCATTGCTGGTCGTGATATCGGATCTTACAGCCGTAAGGATCTGTCTCGGATGATCGCGGTTTTGCAGCAGGATGGCTTGCCCGCGATCTCCTATCCTGTTCGGGATGTCGTCGAGATGGGACGTTACCCTTACCAAAACTGGCTAGGTCGTGAATCGGGAGAGGGAGCCCATGTGGTGGACAGGGTGCTTGAAGAATTGGGACTCACGGAACTTGCAGACCGACCGCTGGATTCCCTAAGCGGTGGACAACGGCAACGAGTAGCCCTGGCCAAGGTGATGGCACAGGAACCGCGTCTGCTTCTACTGGATGAACCAACAACGTTTCTCGATATTAAATATCAGTTGCAATTTATGGAATTATTAGCTGCATGGCAAAAGAAGAGCAACATTACGATTGTAGCAGTGCTACATGATCTTAATTTGGCTGCATTGTTCTGTAATCGTATTATGGCTTTACGGGAAGGTAAGGTAGTCGGAGAAGGGACACCTCACAGCTTGATGACGGGAGAGCAGATTCAAGAGATCTTTCGCGTTAAACCTGCGATGGTATCCCATCCGGATCATGCTGTTCCTCAACTGTTGCTGCGGCGGGACATGGATTAAACGAGAGGAAGAGAGCCTCTATTTTGATGAAGGAAGTGCTGGTTGAATGAAGACAGAAGAACAGAAGTTGGAGCAAGTATTAAATAAGATTGTTGCTCCTGACCCAACCATTGCTGCGGAAACGTCTGCTCATGTGGATATACTCACAAAGCCACCGGGTAGTCTCGGCAAATTGGAAGACCTTGTGATTCGATTGGCAGGGATGACAGGGCAGGCACGTCCGCGTTTTGATCGCAGGGCTGTGATCGTAATGGCTGCGGATCACGGCGTAGTGGCAGAAGGCATAAGTGCATTTCCAGCCGAAGTTACGCCACAGATGGTCATGAATTTTCTGGCTGGAGGTGCTGCAGTCAATGTCCTCGCTCGTCATGCCAGAGCAGAAGTGATTTGTGTTGATATCGGTGTGAATGCTGACCTTGAACATGCAGGCTTGCTCTCTCGCAACATTCGTAAAGGTACTGCCAACATGGCCCAAGGCGCAGCGATGACTCGGGATGAGGCCATTCAGGCTATTTTAGTAGGCGTGGACGTGGTTACATCAGAAGTGGCAAAAGGAACACGGCTGTTTGTCACCGGAGAGATGGGAATCGGGAATACCACGGCAAGTGCTGCAGTGATGAGTGCGCTCACCGGTGTTGCGCCCGCGGCTGCTGTAGGGCGAGGAACAGGTTTGGATGATGCAGGTGTGCTTCGCAAGGCTGCTGTTATCAGTCAGGCTTTGAGCGTTAACAAACCTGACCCCGAAGATGCGCTGGATGTGCTATGCAAGGTGGGCGGACTTGAGATCGCCGGACTCACCGGCGTTATTATTGCTGCTGCGGCCCATCGCTGTCCGGTTGTTGTCGATGGTTTCATCTCTACAGCCGCAGCGCTGATCGCGAGAAAATTGGCTCCCTTGACCGTAGCTTATATGATTGCTTCCCATACTTCACATGAAAATGGACATGCATCTCTGCTGCGTGAGCTTGATTTGAAACCAATGCTGGATCTGGACATGCGTCTGGGTGAGGGAACAGGCGGAGTGCTCAGTCTGCATCTGATTGATGCGGCGTGTCTGATTTTAAATGAGATGGCTACTTTTGCAAGTGCGGGTGTCTCTGATGGAACGAATCAGATTTTGGATGCCGATCCGAGTACTGCTATTTCGGCGTCGTCGCCTGTGCAAGGGGATGGCTCCCGATGAGTGTATTGGTTACTGGCGGGGCACGTAGTGGTAAAAGTTCATTTGCCGAGCGTCTCTGCATGCAGCGTTCCTCAGAAGCTTGGTATGTCGCAACAGCTCAGGCATATGACGACGAGATGCGTGAACGCATTGCGTTGCACCAGAAGCAGCGCGAGGACTCGGGTTACCTCTGGCGCACGATGGAGGAGCCGCTGGATTTGCCTGCCCTGATCAACCGAATGGGTGAAGGACATAGCGGGACTTCCGCACCGACGATTCTGGTGGATTGCCTGACGCTTTGGCTGACCAATGTTTTGTTAGCCCATGAGCATGACGAAAGCCATGTGTTACAAGGTCATCTGGATGCACTGGTGGAAGCGGTAAGAACATACCCCGGCTTGCTTGTGCTGGTTACCAATGAAGTAGGGGATGGCATTGTGCCGGAATATAAACTTGGCCGGGTTTATCGTGACCTGGCTGGCGTGCTCAATCAGCGTATTGCGGCGATCTGTCGTGAAGTTTTTCTTGTGACAGTCGGTATTGCGGTTGAATTAAAAAGCAAGGAGTATCGCTTATGAAGGATGACCTAGCGGGTGCGGTCGTTCCGCAGCGGAAACATGCGGCTGCAGCGGCCTTTCAATTTCTTTCCCGTTTTCCTGTGAAGATGCAGCTTGATTTTGTGCCGCCATTACTACGCGAAAGTGTGGTGTATTATCCACTCGTCGGCGCTGCAATCGGTCTATTCGTCTGGCTTGTCGGCGCGATGAGCGGTGCCTTGCTTCCGGCTTTTCCGGCGGCAGTTCTTACTTTGACCGTGTGGGTCTGGCTAACCGGGGGACTACATCTCGACGGATGGATGGATACAGCGGATGGCCTGCTCAGTTATCGCAACCGTGAGCGAATGCTGGAGATTATGAAGGACAGCCGCGTGGGAGCCATGGGTGTCATTGCCTGTGTGCTATTGCTTATGATGAAAGCCGCGCTGATCGCAGACTTCGTTGCTCGGGGGAACTGGGTGTATGGTGCGCTGCTCATTCTACCCATGATCTGGAGCCGATGGTTTATGGTCTATGCCATGTCAGCTTGGCCGAATCCACGCGGGGATGATGGACTTGCCGTTTTATTCAAAGGTCTTGGTGAGAGAAAAGAGGTTCAGCGGGCACGTCGTGCTGCAATTGGACTTACGTTGATTCTAGGGTTCATTACCATAGTGGCCGTGTGGCTGTTTAAACCAGATACAGCGATCGCCGATGTTATGGTCAGCGGGTTTGGATCACTGCCGTGGTGGTTGTATCCTGTAACGGCAGTGATCATACTTCCTTTGGCTTGTTATTTTATCGGGCGATTAGTCGCTGCGCGGATCAGTTCACGGCTTGGAGGTCTAACTGGAGATACATATGGTGCCATGAACGAACTGTTGGAGGCGGCTTTATTGATGTTATTAAGCGTGCTTCAAGGGCTGTTTTGGTTGTAGAGATAGGCTGTTGGGAATTCTCGTGTGATAGTTTCGTTACGCAGTAAGCGAATTGCACGAAAGACAGGAGTGAGGAAGGTGGAAGATCAGGTAAAACAACCAGCGGCTGTACTCATGCTGCAAGGCACGGCTTCTGACGTAGGCAAAAGTGTCATTACAACGGCACTATGCCGGGTTTTCAAGCAAGATGGCTTTAAGCCCGCCCCGTTCAAGTCACAGAATATGGCGCTGAATTCCTATGTCACGGAAGACGGTAAGGAGATTGGCCGGGCCCAGGGGGCGCAGGCTGAAGCATGCGGCATTGAGGCAACGACCGATATGAATCCGATTCTAATTAAACCTGTGCGAGATATGCATTCACAGATTGTGGTACATGGTGTACCTTTTGCCCAGATGAGCGCAGCGGATTACCGTCAGCATTTCTTACCTGAAGCGAAGCAGACTGTAATGGATGCTTTAAATCGGCTGCGCGACACTTACGACATCATACTAATGGAGGGTGCAGGCAGTCCGGCGGAAATTAATCTGAAAGATCGGGATATTGTGAACATGAATCTGGCGGGCTGGGCCGATGCACCGGTGATTCTGATCTCGGACATTGACCGCGGCGGTGTGTTTGCTTCGATTGTGGGTACGCTCGAACTGCTAGAGTCACATGAGAAAGCCCGTGTAAAAGGGTTTATTATCAATAAGTTCAGAGGAGATCTCTCTCTGCTGCAGCCAGGGTTAGACTGGCTTGAAGAACGGACTGGAATACCTGTCCTTGGTGTGCTGCCATACATAAGAGATATTCAGATTGAAGCGGAAGATTCGGTGGTCCTGGATTCCCTGCGGCATGGCAAAAAGGAACATACGGAACTGGATATCGCCGTAATCCGTTATCCCCGAATCTCTAACTTCACGGATTTTGATGCATTATCCCGCGAACCGGATGTGAATGTGCGTTACGTGACTTCACCGGAGGAATTGGGTAGTCCAGATGCCATTATTTTGCCAGGTACGAAGGATACCATCGGTGATCTGTTATTCCTGCGAGAATCCGGATTGGAACAAAGAATTACAAATCATATCAAACATGAGCATGTGCAGCTTGTGGGTATATGTGGTGGGTATCAGATGCTGGGGCAACATTTGTTTGATCCACATGCTGTTGAGGCAAATCAGGCCCAAGAAGCCACAGGGCTTGGCAGACTGCCGTTATCGACAACGTTCCTCCAGCATAAACAGACGGTCAGGGCCTCCGGGAGCGTACAGTCTAAACATCCGATCCGGCTGCATGGGGGAAAACATGCTGAGTCTTTCGTAGTACCAGTTAACGGTTATGAAATTCATATGGGGGTAACGGAATGTCACGAACCTGAACAGGTAACCGCCTTATTTGAAATTGCTCATGCTGGTGGACCGGCTTTTCTGGAAGGTTGGGGGACGACAGACGGTAAAGTGTGGGGGACTTATCTCCATGGTCTGTTTGAAAGCGACCAATTCCGGCGTTCCTGGTTAAATGGTCTGCGCGAGACCAAAGGACTTGCACCGCTGGAGGAAACCTACAGCGTTCAGGAGCGTAAGGAAATGGAATTTGATCGGGTGGCTGCGTCACTCCGCTCATCACTGGATATGAAGCGAGTGTATGAGATTACAGGTATGAGACAGCCTGAATAATGGATTAGCAGACTTCATACGATAATGATTAAAGTAGATTTTCTGCAAAATTAGTATGAGTGAGTCATAGGCAAAACAAACACCCCCATGATGGGCAACCCGTTCATTTGAACGAAATTGCTATTATGGGGGTGTTTGCTTATTCGAGGATTCAAGTTGTTTAATATAGCAAATGCAGGGTTATAGATATTTGATCATCATTGATGGATGATTCGATTGAGCCTTAATCAATCATTAGTCGATTTTAAACTTCTTCATCGCTGTTTGCAGCTCGACAGCTTGTTCATGCAGATGGCGTACCGTGCTCGAATGAGAGTCCATCTCGCTGAGTTGCATCTCTGCGGTATCTGCAATCCGTTCCATGCTCTCACGGGACTTGGATGTAATCTGTGCCGTCTCTTCGACCGAAGCGCTGACTTCTTCTGCACCCGCAGAAACTTGTTGTGTAGACGAAGAGACCGTCTGGATTGTGAGATTCACATTCTGGATCAATTCATTCAGCTGCTGGAAGGCTGAGCCTGCTTGCTGAACAACGGCGCTGCCGGAACCGATCTCTTGCGTCACCCGGTTCATCGCACTTACAGAGCGTTCGGCATCTTCGCGGATGGTACCGAGATAATCGGCAATTTCTTCTGTTGCCGTCTTGGATTGTTCCGCGAGCTTGCGGACTTCTCCGGCGACAACGGCGAACCCACGTCCGTGTTCACCAGCACGGGCAGCTTCAATGGAAGCGTTAAGGGACAGCATGTTAATCTGTTTCGTAATTTCAAAAATGGAAGTGACGATTGTACCGATGGCTACCGAACGTTCATTCATCGTTTCAATGTAACGCAGTGATTCGCTAGCCGTCTGTCCGACACGTTCCATCTGTTCCACCGCATTCTGTGCAAGCTGATTGCCGTTAAGCGCCTCTGTTGCAGCTTCATTGATCTGGTCGGATACTTCGGCAGCAGAAGTCGCGATATGCATAATACCTTGTGTAATCTCTTCCATCGCTCTTGCGTTCTCGGATGCACTGGAAGCGATACTGACGCTACCTTTACCTGCTTCTTCAGCAGCATGGCTGGAGTTCTTGACCATACCGGACATGGATTGCACACGTTCGAGCAAGTCATTGGAACCCACTACGACTTCATTAGAGGTAGACAGGGCGCGGCTAATCATCTCTTTGAGATTATGTGTCATTGTCTGGAAGCTGAAGGCCAGTTGCGCGATCTCATCCTTGCCTTTGATCTGCAACTCGGCGGTAAGATCACCTTGAGAGATTCGTTTACTATGCTCTACAAGTTTAACGATCGGTTTCGTGACTCTTTTAATCATACTTGTTGAAATGAGCCAGCCAAGGACAAATACCAATGCTGTAATACCAAGGCACAGCCAGAAAATTTGAGCAATTTTATCCTGAATAAACTTGGCATCCATGCTGACAGCCATGAGCATGTTACTTCCGGCAATCGGCATAAAAGCTGCTTTATGTACACCGTATGAATCAGAGAAGACCGGGCTGATGACTGCTTGCTTCTTCTCGGTTGCTTCCACCATGGACGGTTCTACTTCAATCGAGTCCCCGGTTTTAAATTTGGAGTTGATGCTAGCTACAACAACGCTCGCTTTACCATCCTGTATAGCAATGACGTATGCAGCATCCAGACTGTGTTCTTTGGATTGATCTGCCAGGTAGGAACCTACCGTCATGGCAGCACCTTCAGCGCCTGCTCCGCCGCTTTGGATCTGCAAAATCTTGGATGAAGATGTATTTTTGTAAATATCCTGAATGGACGTATTCAGAACTTTGTCGAACTGAGGTAGCACGTAACTTTGAATAATATTCATGGATACGGCATAAAAACTGATACTGAACAACAGGGAGGCGACCAACAACACTAGGAATAACGTACCCCTGATCTTGCCAGCAACGGTGCGTTTGCGAAACATAGAATCACCCTTTCACGTCATCTTCAATAACATTGTCCCTTATTCCGTTCTCTATGGCCTTTTTTACTAACGAAGAAAGACCTATTTTTTAGTTTTGCGAAACTCTCGAATAAGCGGATATACCCATTTTACAAAATTAACCGCGGGTTGAATAGCAAAATTTTCATAAAACTGCATAAATATTTTCATGATTCATGAATCTATAACATGCTTATTACATAATATCAATTAATACCTACCAGAATAGTTTGATATGTGTTATATTGTTCATTGTCGCACTTGAAGGTAGCATATAAATAGAAAAAATCGGTTCAAGCCGGTTATACATGTCTGAGGAGGAACTAAGGTAATGAATACATTTCAAATCATTGTGAATGTAGTGGTCATGCTGGCGCTGCTGGGTGTCCTCTACTGGATGCAGAAGAAACATATTTCGTTTACAAAGCGTGTATTTGCGGGTCTCGGTATGGGGGTTGTGTATGGTGTCATACTGCAACTGATCTACACATCGGGTTCCGATGTCATTGTAAAATCAGTCGATTGGTTCAATCTGGTCGGTTCAGGATATGTTCGTCTGTTACAAATGGTCGTGATTCCACTCATCATGGTGTCGATTATCTCGGCAATCATGAATCTGAAGGGGAAACAAAACCTCGGTAAAATGAGTTTTTCAATTATTGCGATTCTACTGATCACGACAGCCATTGCTGCAGGGGTTAGTATTGTTACAAGTCTCGGTTTCAACCTGACTTCCATTGAGATTCAAGGAGGAGATCGGGAAACCGCTCAAATCCAGAAGGTGGAGGAACGTTTGGCTGATGTGAAGGATCAAACCATTCCACAGCAGGTGCTCGAGTTCATTCCTTCCAATCCATTTGCGGATATGACAGGTGAACGCCGTACGTCTACACTCGCTGTTGTTATTTTCTCAGCCTTTATCGGAGTTGCTGTACTGGGACTGGATCGTAAAAAACCGCAGCAGGCGGAAACATTCCGCGGTATGGTGAATGCCGTCTACGCGGTTGTGATGCGGATTGTGACGCTGGTGCTGAGGCTTACGCCTTACGGGATTCTTGCACTTATTACGAAGGTGACGGCCACAACCAATGCGGAAGAGATCTTGAAGCTCATTAAATTCGTCATTGCGTCTTACGTGGCACTTGCGGTCATGTTTATCATTCACCTGATTATCATCACCCTGTCCGGATTTAACCCGGTTACGTATTTGAAAAAGGTACTGCCAACGCTGGTATTTGCCTTTACATCCCGTTCAAGCGCAGCAGCCATTCCGCTGAATGTGGAGACTCAAACGAAAAAGTTGGGGGTATCGGACGGGATAGCGAACTTGGCTGCAAGCTTTGGTGCGACAATTGGGCAAAACGGCTGCGCCGGGATCTATCCGGCCATGCTGGCGGTGATGATTGCTCCGACGGTGGGAATCGACCCGCTGAGCTGGGATTTCATCGTAACGTTGATCCTCGTGGTCATGATCAGTTCGTTTGGTGTGGCTGGCGTCGGCGGCGGGGCAACCTTCGCATCCCTGATCGTGCTGTCCACAATGAACCTGCCAGTGGCTTTGGTTGGATTGCTCATCTCGGTTGAGCCGCTGATCGACATGGGTCGTACAGCGCTTAACGTGAATGGTTCCATGACATCCGGACTGCTGACAAGCAAAATTTTGAAAGAAAACGATCGGGATACGTTTAACGATCAAAGCCGTCAACTGGATTCCCCGGCTCATGTGTAAGCTGGAGCGTAGCTTTTTGCCGCGCAGCTTATGTGCTTGGTGATGCAGAGTGCGCAGAGCGATCTGCAATAGAGGTTGATGCTAGGCCGTCCTTCGGAGACATTCCGGAGGGCGGCTTTTGCGTGTGAGATTACACGAGAATGTGCAGGATAGGCATGGATGGTGGGAGTTTTTTTTCAATAAAATAGGGGGATCGGGGTGATGGCGGGTACAGAGCGATTGAGGATAAATGTGTTGGCTTAACGGTGTTATGCCATGCTGGAGGGATTTAGTGCTGTTCAAGGGGGCGGAAATGTGATAGAGTATTCATGTTTTGGCGCTGCGCCAAACCGCGGTTCGTAACCATCCCGCGTAATCAAAACTAGGAAGGCAGTGTGTGAGTTCATGTTTAATTTGGTTTGGGGAGCGGTATTCGTTCTCGTGACGTATGGATTTTTTCTTTTGTGTTATCGCTTGTTTGGCAAAAAAGGCTTGTATGCCTGGATTGGTGTAGCCACAGTGATTGCCAACATTCAGGTGACCAAAACGATAGATATTATGGGGATCGTCCTGACGCTGGGGAACACGATGTATGTCAGCATGTATCTGACCAGTGACCTTCTCAATGAGAAGTATGGGGCGGAAGAGGCGCGGAAAGCGGTGTGGTTTGGATTTTTTACGCTGATTATGACCACGGTTCTGATGCAGATGGTGTTATTATTTAAAGCGGCACCGACGGATTTTGCTCAGGATTCGATGAAAACATTGTTTGGTCTGTTGCCACGTCTGGCGCTCGGCAGTCTGTCCGCGTATTTTATCAGTCAGTTTCTCGATGTCCGGTTGTTCAGTTGGCTGCGTAAAATTGCACCGGGACGTAATCAGCTGTGGATTCGCACAAACGGCAGCTCGATTATCAGTTCTTTCGTGGATACGCTCGTCTTCTGTACAATCGCGTTTGTATTCATCTATCCATGGGATGTGTGGCTGGAAATTTTCCTGACGACATATCTGATCAAGTTTGTGTTGACTGCGGTTGGAACGCCCTTTCTGTATGCCGCACGTAACTTTAAGTTTAATGATGAGGCGTAATGACTTAAATTGGATTAATCAAGGATTAACCATTAACATCCCCCTGCGTAGCCAGTTGCAATTTGGACTCCGCAGGGGGATAATTTATATAGAGAATAAAAGGGGGATTACGGATGTATTCCGCACTGCGTTATAAACTGGAGAGCAATGGCACAACTTACGAGAATGAAAGTCTTAATGCCTCGGTATTTGTAGATTTGATTACGGATCTGGAATTGCATGATTTTGTAGTTCTGCAACCGTCAGAGCTGGTAGAGGGAAGCCTGTATTTGCAGGCAGCTTCGCTTGAGGAACCGGGGCACATGGTGGTAGAAACCCGTTTGCAGGAAGGGGAAAGCGGATTCCGGCATTACAGCTACACCACGGCAGATACAACGAAGGTGATTCAGTGGTTTTTGGATTACTGGGGGAAACAGGAGCTTCCAAAGCTGGAGGACTGGCAGGATATAACTCATGAAATGGATTAACGGATAGTGAGCATGAGAAATGAAATAATGTAACCATGAGCAATGATGTAGTATGTACGGATCGCATGTATTTCACGTTAGGCGTATGATCTACAAGGTCAAGATTACACCATATGTGATTGAGTAACGTGTAATATATGAAACAAGCATATGTGAAACAAGCAATAAAAGATCCCGCAAACCATGACCATGTGGCATGCGGGATTTTTTGGCGTTCATTGTTTTTGTGTACGCGTATGTTCTGCGATATTTGAAAATACAGCTCAGTCCATCTTTGCTCAGTATATGTGAATGCCTTCGACTGAATATCAGCGTGCATCATCTGCTGTAGCATAGATCCCAAGCGATTTAGTCTGTCAGGATTTGCAGTTCTTTTGGATACGTGGTAAGCACTTCTACACCTGTCTCGGTTACCAGTACATCGTCTTCGATACGCACACCGCCGGCCGCGGTGTAAATACCTGGTTCAATGGTAAACACGGTTCCGGCTTGAAGCAGATCCATGTTCTCTCCATGCAGGGAAGGATACTCGTGCACATCAATACCGAGTCCATGCCCAACGCGGTGCATAAAACGCTCGCCGTATCCGGCATCAATCGTCACCTGACGAGCTGCATAGTCAACCGCTGCGCAGGTAATGCCCGGCTTAACTACCTGTATTGCGGCTTGGTTGGCAGCGAGTACGGTATTATAAATAGTTTGAAGTTCCGGTGAAATGTCCCCAAATGCAAAAGTACGCGTAATGTCCGATGCATATCCACCAGCGTACACACCCATATCAAACATAAGCAGATCCCCATGTTGCAGCTTGCGATCCCCAGGTGTACCATGCGGTAGCCCGGTTTTGGGCCCGGTGAGTACCATGGTATCAAAGGAAGGGCCGTCCGCACCGAGTTTCTTCATCTGATATTCCATCTCGGCAACCAGCTCAATTTCTGTAACACCTGCACGTACATGGGTGAGACCTTGGCGCAGCGTTTCTTCAATTAAATAGATCGCATGGCGAATGCGAGCGACTTCATCCGGCGTTTTGTTCACACGCAGCGCGCGCAGCAACGAACCAATATCTTCAAAATTTGCACCGCCGAGTGCGGAGTTTAACTGTTCATAACGAGAGACGGTGACGTATTCTTTTTCCAAACCTATACGGCTTAGACGTCCCTGATATCGATCAAATAACGCATAAGGATTATCCGTGTCCGAATGTGTAGCAATGTTGGATACCGACGAAGCGGCTGCTGCAGCATCGGCGTCCAGAGCAGGTACGATCAATAGAGGGTCTTCACCCCGTGCCAGCATCAGGCCCATAAAACGTTCATGCGGATTGCTTGCGTACCCGGTCAGATAATAAATATGTTTGGGATCTGTAATCAGCATAGCATCTAGCCCTTGCCCGGACAGATCGGCTTCCAGCCTTGATAAAGGAGTTTGATTCATGATAGATATGTCCACCTTTCCTATGTACGCTCTTTGAAATACATCGTTTTTTTTAACATTTTAGCGTCTCTTCTTTCTATTATAGAAGATGTTGAAAGAATTCTAAACTGGCAGTGGCTTATGAGCCAAGGAATGCGTGGTTTTACCGTTTAGGCGAAGAGTGGCAAGGGTAATACAGGGCGAAACCGCTTTACAGTTTGTGCGTCAGGTGGAGTAAGAGACATAGATATACTAGATAAGTTGAACTATTCTTTTACACAATAACGGAGAGGACAGAAAAAACCTGAAAAAGCGGAGCGTTCGCCTTTATCACCGGATTTTCCCCTTTGGAAAAGGGAATCGAAAAAATCTGGGGATAACAGCGATTGGAAGGTTATTCTGTCATCGGAGTGGGCCGTGTAAAATCTTTAGTTCAACTTATATAGATAAATATAGAATCGGAACACAGACTCACGCCTATGAAATCAAACGGAAAGGGGATTTTAATTCGTCATGAACAATCGATTAACTGTGCCGCTGTATGCCTCTTTGCTTAGCATGGCTCTGTTAACCACATCGTGCGGACCCGGCAATCCGAATCCAAGTTCGCAACAGTCGTCTCAAGGAGAGGGAGCAGGTCAAGGTCAGGCGGCAACCGGAGGCAATAATGAGAAGCATACTGGAAAGAGTGAGGAGCAGGAAAGTGCAGTAGTGCCATATCAGGCTTCTGTACTGGTGGAGGGACTGAATGTACCTTGGGAGATCGTGACGGTTGCAGATGGACGGATGTTTGTGACGGAGCGGCCGGGAGTCATTCGAGTCATTACGGATGGAAAGCTGGAGGCCGAGCCGCTGATCGAATTCAAAGCACCTTTTAATGAAGAAGGCGAAGGTGGGTTGCTTGGGCTGGAGGCGGATCCGAACTTCGAGAGCAACGGTTATTTGTATGTGTACCACTCGTATCTGGACGGACAGGATATTGCGAATCGTGTGTTGCGCTTGAAAGTCACGGGTGGGAAAGCGGTGATTGACAAAGAGTTGCTGACGGGCATTCCAGGCGGTGTGAACCATAACGGCGGACGAATCAAAATCGGCCCGGATCAGCTATTGTATATCACCACAGGAGAGCGTTATGAACCGGAACTGGCACAGAACCAGGATAGCCTTGGTGGAAAAATACTGCGTATAGGTCTCGATGGATCGATCCCTTCAGATAACCCTTGGCCGAATTCCCCTGTATACACGATGGGACATCGAAACGCTCAAGGGCTGGCATGGAACCCGGATAACGGGTATCTCTATGCGACCGAGCACGGTCAGCGCAACCATGACGAGATTAACCGGATTGTTGCCGGAGAAAATTACGGCTGGCCCGAAGTGGAGGGCGACGATGATGATAACGGAAATTATCAGGCTCCGCTAGCGCATAGCGGGAATGATACCTGGGCGCCTTCGGGTGTAGCCTTCATCACAGAAGGCCCATGGACGGGGTCATTGGTGGCTGCGAATCTGAGAGGCCAGCAGTTGCTGCGAGTTGTATTGTCCGAAGACGGTACGAAGGTCGAGCAGGTGGTACCTTTTTTCGAAGATGAGTGGGGACGTATACGTAATGTTAGTGCCGGTGAAGACGGTCAACTGTATGTGCTGACCAACAATCGTGATGGACGAGGCTCGCCGCGTGACGGGGATGACAAACTGATTGTGCTTACCCCAGAAGGGTAGCAGTTATTAGGCTGGATTGGTTGGATTAGTTGGGTGGATGGATGGAAGAATGGATGAATGGAGAAATGGAGAGTGGAAGTAAGAGGGGAATGGAGAAAGATGTGGCTAATTTGGAGTTAGGATGTTAAGGAGTTACAAGAGTCACAATGGTCGAAAGAGTTAAAAGAGGTCATAAGGGCCACAGGAGTCATAAGGGCCACAGGAGTCATAAGGTCACAAAAGTCACAACGGTCGCAAGCGTCGCAAGCGTCATAAGAAGAGAGTAGTTGGGTGGATTGAAGTGATATGATTTGGCGTAACGTTGGTTAACTGGCTCCACCTTTTATTCTAACGATCACAGGAGAGCTTATTTCGAGGTTTTTGAGGGTATGAGAATTCTAACGATCTCCAGAGACGCTATTTCATCGAAAATGTGCATAATGGGGCGAAATTATCAGTAATTCGAGTAAATAAGGTTTCTGGTGATCGTTAGAAAATTAAAGGCAGCGAATCAGGCTAAATAAGGCTTCTGGTGATCGTTAGAATTCAGGCGAACTGAATGGAAGGTGCATGGAGGTGCATGAAGACGTATGAAGGTGCATGGAGGTGCATGAAGGCATATGAAAGCATATACGTAGCATCGGGTAAGGAGAGGGCTATCCTCGCTCGATATGACTCTGCCAGAACTGGCTGAGTCCATACGTTGAAATTCAGAAAAAGCTGTCCATGCCAGTATGAAGGCGCAGGACAGCTTTTGAATTACAGGAAATGCAGCGATAAACGCGTCACGCCATAAAGTCTATGTAAACCTGTAAAGTGTGAAGACGCAATAGTGTGACGCTTAGGTTTCAACGTGCCGAATACCCGATAATTACATGAAAACTCTAAGATTCCGACTTCTCGGCGAGCTCCGCGATGCGTTTCTCAGGCTGTTGTGTATATTCTCCGCCATGGTAGCAGAGGACTTTATCCACCGTCAAACTCGTCAGTTTCTTCAAACTGCGCAGTGCTTCCGGCATGTCCGGAGTGGCTGGCGGTGCTGGGCCGACCAGTTCATCGTCAACGACGCGAAGTTCATCAGCAGCAAGCAGGAACTGTTGCTCACCAAAATAGAGGCACAGATGACCTGGTGTATGCCCGGGGGTATGGATGACCTGTATTCCGCCTTGAAGCGGGAGAATGTCACCGTCCGCGAGTGTTCTATCGATGTTAATCTCAGGTAGCTGCATCAGAAGCTGATCTGCCAAAGCGAGCACAGGGGCGGGCAGCATAGCGCGGCGTTCAGGTGTGAATTTGATCAAAGGTTTTGCACCCGTCAGATACGGGATTTCATCCGCGTGAGCCCATACCTCAAGCCCTTGAATAGCATCCAGGAGAGCGCCCAGATTGCCAATATGGTCGATGTCCTGATGGGTAATAATTACACGCTTGATGTCGGATAAAGGGACGTTCAACTCTTCGAGAGCGGATTGTAGTTCGGCAAACTGGCCAATCATGCCTGTGTCTACCAGTGTGTACCCGTCTTCGTCATGAAGCAGCACTGGATGTATGGGGCTATTGCCCGAAGGTGTTGGAATGTTAAGTGTCAGCACCGTGATAGATGGTATAGGTTGGCTCATAAAATATCCGGATATGTGTCCGGAGCACCTCCTTATATGGTTGTATTTTTAATAATGGACAGTAAACTTACCTTGTACCTTGTACCTTGTACCTTGTACCTTGTACCTTGTACCTTGTACCTTGTACCTTGTACCTTGTAGCTTGTTCCATTTACCCATTCTGCATCATGCAACGCGCAAGTAATTACTTACTCTTTATTCTGAATCTGGACGTTCATAGTTCAGATGTTTTCTATATTTTTTCACCGCATGTAAAATCGTTTCAAACGTATCCTCTTCATTGCTGCCATCTTTAACAATGGCTACGAACGAGAAGTTCTCGTGAATCAATCTGTTCCTTGTCTGGAAAGCCTGATGAAGCGCTGTGCTGCATGATTCTTTGCCAGACTTCAAAACAATATGCTGCTTGCCCAGTTCAGCCTCCAGCATCTCCATGTTGGAGCGTGCCCGATAGGCAGGAGTTTTCATGAGCTGGGTCGAATTAAACTTTTTCTGGTACGTGCGTTTGTAGAGCTGTAATAACATCTGTTCCAGGACGGAGCATAACTCCATGGTTAGCGAAGCGTATCTCCGGTTTTTGCGTTTGCGGGTAAGCTCGTATGAATGTTCTTCATCCAGCCATTCGTATTCTTCATATAAAGAGGAATCGTCATGGTTCAGAATGTCGCGATATTCCTGTTCGAGCAATTTAATCTCAAGCTTGGCGAGCTTCTTGACATGTTTGAAATCCTCTTGGGTTAGCATACGACTTGTCCTCCCATGGGTACCGAGATGTGAATGGAACATGATCTGATCATGATGTTAGGTGATCACTGTATTATCTCATATTCTGGAACATAATGCCTTAGCGCTTTTAGGGTGTGTCTGAAAAGGCTGAAGAAAGCATATTCTACATGCCCTAGTTAAAATAATTCACGGAACCCACGGTTCAGAAGGGAAGGACACCATGTCCATTCAGACAGCAATCGTTACAGGAGCCAACTCCGGTATGGGACTGGCCACCACCATTGAACTTGCAAAACAAGGATATCACGTCATTATGGCCTGCCGTAGTGAAAAGAGAGGACAAGAGGCGCTTCAACAAGCTTTGCAACAATCTGGCTCTTCCGAGATCGAGCTGATGTTGTGTGATCTCGGGTCGCTGGATAGCATACGTCAGTTTGCAAGACAATATCGTGAGCGCTATGATCACTTGGACGCACTAGTGAATAATGCGGGTGTGGTGATGGTTAAACGCAAAGAAACGTCAGAAGGTTTCGAGCAAAGCATGGGCATCAATCATCTGGGACACTTCCTGCTCACGTTGCTCCTGATTGAACCACTGAAAGCGGCTAAACAGGGCCGAATTGTAAACGTGTCGTCTGGAGCGTACAAAGCCGGGAAAATTCATTTTGATGATCCACATTTGCGCAAAGGCTATAATCCGATCAAAAGTTACGCTCAGTCCAAACTGGCAAACGTATTTTTCACTCGTACCCTTGCCCGTAAGCTCGCAGGAACTTCCGTTACCGCGAATTGTTTACATCCAGGTGCGGTAGGAACCAGCATCGGAGTGGACCGCAACACCGGATTTGGAACTCGCATCATGGCACTTGCTGCCAAGCTACCGTTTTTCCTGACGCCAGAGGAAGGGGCCCGGACAGCGATCTACTTGGCAACAAGTTCGGATGTCACTGGGGTGACTGGGCGGTATTTCTATCAACAGAAGGAGCAGCGCTTGAAAGAGCATGCTTTGGATGATGCGGCCGCCCAGCAGTTATGGACATGGAGCGAAGAACAAGTTGGTTTGCAACCAGATGAACGGCTATAAATTGTTATGCGTAGTTCATTCATGCTGTATCCATTAAATTTTACTCTTCACAGCCTGCTGGATCATCTCGATAAAAGCATCGATAGGTTGAATGCCTTGATCTCCCTCGCCGTAAGCACGGACAGAGGCGGATGAGGCATTTTTCTCTTGTTCACCAAGCACGAGCGAATAAGGGACTTTTTCCATCTGGGCTTCACGAATCTTGTAACCAAGCTTCTCGCTGCGCAGATCTGTTTCCACTCGGATACCTGCTGCCCGTAGCTGGCTCTGCACCTCAAGTGCATAGTTCGCATAATGATCCGATACGGGGATCAGCTTCACCTGTACAGGAGCCAGCCAGAGCGGAAATGCGCCTGCATAATGTTCTGTCAGAATGCCAATAAAGCGGTCAATGGAGCCATAGATTGCTCGGTGAATGACAACTGGACGGTGTTTCAGGCCATCCTCGCCGATGTAAGTGAGGTCGAATTTTTCCGGCATTTGAAAATCCAGCTGGATTGTTCCGCACTGCCAGCTTCGCTTCAGCGCATCAAGAATGTGAAAGTCGATCTTCGGCCCGTAAAAGGCGCCGTCGCCTTCGTTAATGCGATATTCCACACCGCGGGCGTCTAACACATTGCGTAACGCCTGTTCCGCCTGATCCCATAATTCTTCCGAGCCCATGGAATCTTCGGGGCGCGTGGACAGCTCGATTTTATAATCAAAACCGAAAATGTCGTACATCTGTCCAATCAGAGAGATTGCCCGATTAATCTCGTCTTCAATCTGTTCAGGCATCACATAGAGATGGGCATCGTCCTGACAGAATGTCCGTACCCGCATCATGCCATTCAGGGCTCCTGAGAATTCATGCCGGTGAACCTGACCGAATTCCATCATGCGAATCGGCAATTCGCGATAGGAATGCAGTGTATTTTTGAAAATCAGCATATGTCCCGGGCAGTTCATCGGTTTCAAGGCAAATGTAGCATCGTCCACGTCCGCAAAGTACATGTTGTCCTTGTAGTGCTCCCAGTGACCCGATTGTTCCCACAGGCGGTTGTTCATCATTAGCGGAGTGCGAACCTCCTGGTACCCTTCCTGCAATTGCAGTTCCCGTGAAAATTGCTCCAGCTCTGTACGAACTGTCATGCCTTTGGATAGATAGAAGGGCATGCCAGGGGCTTCTTCAGAGAACATAAATAGCTCCAGTTCTTTGCCAAGCTTGCGGTGATCCCGCTTTTTGGCTTCTTCCAGCATGTGAAGATGTTCTTGCAGCTGTGTTTTATTTGGAAAAGCAGTGCCATAGATGCGTTGCATCATTTTATTGTCCGAGTTTCCCCGCCAGTAGGCGCCAGCGACATTCAGCAGTTTAAACGCTTTGATCCGTCCAGTGGACGGAAGATGTGGGCCACGACACAAGTCGAAAAACTCACCCTGCTCATAAATCGAAAGTTCGGCATCTTCTGGTAGATCACGGATAAGCTCGAGTTTGTATGGATCATCGCTTGCTTCGAATAGCTCCAAAGCTTGTGACCGGCTAACTACCTTACGGCGGATTGGCAAATTTTCCTGAATAATCTTGTTCATTTCCCGCTCAATTGTTTCAAGATCACCGATGGAAATGGACTGCTCCAGATCGACATCATAGTAGAATCCATCTTCAATCACTGGGCCGATGCCCAGCTTCACGTGGTCTGCGCCATACAACCGTTTCAGTGCCTGTGCAAGCACATGTGCTGTGCTGTGACGATATCGGTGCAGACCTTCCTCGCTATCCAGCGTAACAATGATGAGTTCGCAGTTACGCTCCAGCCTTGCGCTCAGATCGACATTCTGGCCATTCACGATCCCGCCGATCGCCTGTTTGCCAAGACTTGTGCTGATCGAAGAGGCAACTTCGGCTACAGTGATGCCTGCTTTGTAACTACGTACAGCACCGCCTTGCAACCGGACTTCAATCTTTTCAAGCGATGATTCCGCTGCTAACGATTCAGATGCTGCTGTGTGCTGATCATCCGAGGATAAATGCAATAAATGCTCGTTTTCATAATCCGGTTTTTTCTCTTGACTCATGTGAACCACTCTCCAATATATTTGTGATGGAAGCGCAAAAAACACCCGTCCCGGAGAAGGGACGAGTGCGCTTGGCTCGTGGTTCCACCCTAATTTGGTTATGTTGCATTCTGCTCTCGGCCAGCCGCCGCAAACAGAATCATCATAACCCTCATTGGAATCCGTTAACGGGGATTAGGCGGTGAGCTCTACTGACCGTACATGTAACGATCTTGCGAAATCATTGATTGGAATAATCAATTGACATAATCTGCGCAATATCTGTACATTGTCGGAGGTTCGAGACCACGGCTACAGAGGGGTAACTTGGATCCGTTCGCTGAAGAAGGTTTCACCAATCCCTTCTCTCTCTGGGCAGCACGCAATGCAAATCATGTCTCTGGTCATCGCTAAATATGAAGGATGCAACGAGCTGAATAATACAGGCATATTTCAGATCCGTTGATCCTGTAGTGTGTAGAATTTAATGTAATCATTGGAACAGGTGTTACTTGAGAGTCGATTATATAGACTGAAAATGGAAAGGTCAAGTGGAATATTCAAATACAGGCTAGTCCATTTCTTTTGCATTTTGCATCCAGATCAACCGAATCGTTGTTCCTTCTCCAGGTGTGGAAGACACTTCAATTCGACCTTTCATGGCCTCAATTAAACCTCTGGTGACCGCCATGCCGAGTCCTGATCCTACATCGCTTGTGCCCGTATCTGTTCCGCGATAATACCGTTCAAATAGCTTCCATACCGTCTCCGGGCTCATGCCTTGTCCATTGTCAGCAAACTCAATTGTGAATTCGCCTTCTTGCCCTCCAGCATGCACACGAACAACAAGAATAGAATCGGGCGGGTTGTGAAGCAGAGCATTAGCCGTGAGATTATCTACAATCCGTTCAAAAGAAGGAACGTGCACTAGCCCATAGACAGGTGCGTCTGCAGATTGAAAAACAATACGTCCTTCGCCATAAGCCGGGTTGCGCTCGGCTCGCTGCACGAGATTATGAAGTAGCGTATTTACGTCAGTTCGTGCTGCTTCGGGTTGATACCCTCCACTCCGTAGACGATAGGTCATCGCCAGATCATTCACAAGCCTGTCCATATACATGGATTTGTCGATCATGATGCCTGCGAATTCTCGAACTTCTTCAGCCGTCCAGCTGTACTTGTCCGTTTCCAGCATATGCGCGTATCCCTGAATGGAGGAAAGAGGTGTCTTGAGGTCGTGCGTGATGCCAGCGATCCATTCCTCTCGAAGCGAATCCGTTTGTTTCCGTAGTTCCTCATCCTGCTTAAGTGTATGGGACAAAGCTTGCATGGAGTGAAGTACGTCACCATACACTTGATATTTACGCTTCCATTTTCCATTGCGACGTTGGCTCCGCGGAATACCTGATGCTCCAGTTGGTTCCTCATACTGCCCTTTCTCCAGACGTTGCAGCCACTGAAGCATGTGCAGCATCGGAGCACCGAATCGATTAGCGTACCAGAAAGCGAGTAAAATCAGCAGCGCAATTATGGACAAGATCAAGACGATCAGCGCAGGTTCCAGAATAAAAGCGTACGGATTCTGTTTCTCAGCAACAGTTGAATCAATCCGTACACTTGCCATCCAAGTCGTTTCGTTTTGGTTATCGTACCATGTGGCAACCGATATGCCTGAACGATTCGGGTAACGAACTTGGAGAACGAGATCCTGAATACTGTACTGGCTAGGCACGCCAACAGTCGGTTTGTTGTAAGAGTCGATTTCTTTTCCATAAGGGTCCAATATCTGGATGTAGGCATCTGCTTTGCGAATCGTTTCTTGCTCCGCTGGTTTCACAGTCAGTTTGCCGCTGGCATACGAAAGCTTTGGACGGATTTCATCAAGTAAGGATTTGGCCGCATTTCGCTCTCCGTATAACAACGTAAAATATTTCCCGTCCTTCTCCCGGATCAACATGGATAGCTGATAGGGAAATGGTTTATTAGCTTCCCAGTAGGCGATCAATTCTCCTGGTTTGTAGTGGTCTGGTACATCGGACGGGACGTGATAATCGTCGATGACATAGCCTTTTTCATCCAGAACCTGAAGCCAGCCGTGATTTTTATCCACTTGCTTGAGCAGATCGGGATCGTATCGTATGGTGTTATCCGGCAGGATCTCGGCGGTATTAATAAGTTGATCCAATCCGTTGTTTGCAAAGTCATCGACCAGATCCACTTCGTTCACTTTCTGCAAAACCCAGATGGTAGCGATTGATCCTAACAAAATAATCAGAATCACGGTGCCAGTGAGCATACCGATGAACCGAGTTAATAACTTGCGGCGTATACTCATGACCGTGACAAGTTGCTAGGCTGGATCAGCTTGTACCCCAAACCTCGCACATTGACGAGAAACGCCGGATTGGAAGGGTCTGCTTCGATGCGTTCCCGAATGCGGTGAATATGCACCATAACGGTGTTATCGTCGCTGATGGCTTCTGAGCCCCACACCCGTTCATACAGTTCAGACTTGGTGAAGATTCGGTTCGGATGTTTGCAGAAGAAGAGAAGTAACTGGAACACCAGTGCCGGGCAGGTTACAGCCTGTCCTTCAACACGAAGCTCCCCAGCCAGTTCGAATACTTGGAATCGTCCAAAATCATAAATACCTTGCGATAGGTTGTTTGATGACGTATTTACGTGTGGCGAAATGCTTTGTGGTTGTTGCGAAACCGCTGTCGTTTTGGAAGGCAAATAGCGATTAAGCAATGATTTGATTCTTGCAACGACTTCCAGCGGGTTAAACGGTTTGACGACATAATCATCACCGCCAACGGCAAATCCGGTCAGTTTGTCATAATCCGTTGTTTTGGCGGTTAAAAACAGGATAGGGGCATCTGTGACCTGCCTTAGAAAAGGACAGATTTCCAAGCCGCTTTTCCCTGGAAGCATAATATCCAGCACGATACAATGATACGTTTTGTTGTTGCATGCTTCGAGCGCTGCTTCACCTGTAGTGACCGTATCAATATCGAGAAACTGTTCTTTGAGCAGTACGGTTTTGAGCATATGTAAAATCGCTTGTTCATCATCAACAAGCAGTAGTGAGACATGATCCATGATGTAATGCTAACCTCCTCTTAACTCTCCTTCTTGCTATATTGCCCATCATAACATTCTTGAGACCAATTGGAAGATAGGTTGCCTTAACAGAAGCTTAATTATAAAGCTTAGGTAGGGCGATAAATTTAACTAGACGTAAGGGAAGGTTAGATTAACCATAAGACTCATGATGTAAATTTGAGGTAGGTAAGGAAAAGGAAAAGAAAAAGAAAAAGAAAAGATAAACAGAAAGGGTGTTGAATAATGAATAGGAAATGGAAACTACTCCTTTTAACCGTGACAGCATGTGCTGTTCTCTCTGCTTGTACAAGTAACAAAATTACCTCCGACGAAGCAGAGCAGGCCGAGAAGCAAGCTGCAGAACAGGTGAAGGATCAAAAGGATAACGGTGACTCTTCAAGCAAAGAACCAAATGCTGGTTCGACAGATCCACAGGTAACACCAGACAATCTAGTCGATACACTAACGAATGGTTCCAAAGATGCAATTTATAATCAGTTTACTCCTGACATGAAACAAGCTGTTTCCTTGGAAGATTTCAAGGCATCTGCTGACAGCTTTTTGAAAGGAGTGAAGTCGTGGAAGCAGGTGGTAGATTCTGAGATGAATGGTTTGACGGAACATGCGTGGACAGACGATACAGGGACCAAGGGGATTCTCGCCTATTTTACAGAAGATCATCAGATTGCCGGATTGAGGATTACTCCACTGGAACCGCATCCCGATACAGATAACAAGCTGACCAAGACTGAGTTTCAGTTCCCGATGAAAGGAGAGATGTATGTCTTCTGGGGAGGTCATACTGTTCTGGAGAATTATCATTACGAGCATGAAACGCAGCGCTATGCACTCGATATTGTTCAGACAAAAGACGGGGCGAGTTATCAGGGCGATGCCAAGGATAATGCCAACTATTATGCCTTTGGTCAGCCGCTCTATGCTGCTGCTGATGGTACGGTAGTGGAGATCAAGAACGATATTGAGGATAACGTGCCTGGCGTGATGAATCCGGAAGAGCCGGCGGGTAATTATGTGGTTATCGATCATGGCAATAAAGAATACAGTATCACGGGGCATATCAAAAAAGGCAGTGTAGCGGTGAAAAAAGGGGATAAAGTCAAGCAGGGTGATCGCATCGGGGATCTGGGTAATTCGGGCAACTCCAGTGAAGCTCACTTGCACTTCCAGGTATCCGATGGTCCAGACCTGTTCACCTCACGTTCACTCAACATTCGCTGGGCCGATCAGAGCCAGGAGTTGACACGGGGCAATACCGTTCAGGGACTGCCAGAGTAAGCAGGACAGGCGGAACTATTATTGGATAACGCTTGTTGTCCCGGTATGGATATTCTACATGCTATACGCCAGCTTCCCTTTTCCATTATAATAACCTCTATAAATTAGAGCCGTGAACTTGGCTTCGAAATGATATAAGAGCTGGATTAATGGAGGAATAGGGAATGGCACTGGAAAAGGTACAGATCGAATACGCACGTCTTGAAGATTTGCATAGAATTGTTGAGATCTATAATTCTACGATTGAGAGCCGCATGGTAACGGCGGATTTGGAACCGGTGACGGTAGAGCAACGATTGCCATGGTTCAATGAGCATACACCGGATCGTCGTCCTCTATGGGTAATGAAACGGGACGGACAGGTTGTCGCATGGGCCAGTTTGAGTTCGTTTTATGGGCGCCCGGCGTACAATGGGACGGTGGAAGTCAGCGTATACGTCGATCAGCAGTGCCGAGGAATTGGGGCCGGTGGGCTGTTGCTGAATACGGTATTTGAGGCTTGTCCTACGCTGGGAGTTACAACGATTCTGGGATTTGTATTTGGTCATAATGAGCCTAGTCTGGGTTTATTGCGCAAGCATGGCTTCGAACAGTGGGGATTCTATCCTGAGGTGGCAGTGCTGGACGGCGTCAACCGGGATCTCGTGATTATGGGCAAAAAAATAGAAGAAGACCACCGCCTGGAAAAGGCGTAGATCTGAATAGAGAAAAACCTCCGTATCCACAATAAGTGGAATGCGGAGGTTTTTCTCTATTTATTTTACAGACTGTTTTACAAACCAAGCCGCTGTTTGATCTCCTGAATCTGTCCCAGATGGCGTTCTTCATGATAACTTGTAAAAACGATCCATTGTGCAAGATCCATCTCACCGAATGCCGGGTGAGGGAAAGACTTGCTGCGCAGCAGGTCGAGTTCATGCTCCTGTGCAAATTGTTCCAGTGCTTGATGGGACGCAGCGAGATCGGTGCGAATATCAGCAAGTGTCTCAGGCTCAGCTTTGGGCTGCACATGAGGAGGGGCTTCGACAGATCGGCTGCGGTCCAGAGACATTTCATAAGGTTTTTTCTCAACGGACACATTTTGTTCTTTTTCCAGGGCGAGCCGAGCCTGTTTGGTGATCACATTTTCCATCAGATGTAAGTGCCGCAGCACTTGCATAATGCTCCATTGTTCCGGGGCAGGTTTCTGGTTCAATTGAGTTTCATCTAATCCAGAGATAGCTTCCCAGATTCGGCCTCGTATTTCGTCATTACGTTCAAACATTCATAACATCCTCTCTGTAGGTTTATTACAATAACATTGCTGTTTTCATATGTCCAACGGAACATATCGAATCCTGTTTACTTAGCATAGAACATAGTATGTGTAATTGCCAACTTTTCGTACAATCACCTCTGTTAGATGAATTTATGAAGAAAATAAAAACATACCCTTGGATGGGATATGCTGAATCGTATATATCATCGTCCGTAAAACCAAAAAAAGATTGACGGGCACACCCCGGCAAACTATAATCGGTACAAGTAACTTGATATGTAAGGAGTCCTGACATGATATGTTAGTAATCGACGAGATGTATCACCATACAGCATTGCAAATATCATCGTCCGATCTATTGTACCTTATCGAACGGTTGAAGGTCAAAAAAGAAAATGAGATTGAAACGCTTAAACAGAAGATTGAACAGTTTGAACAAAAGCGAAGAGCTGAGGAAATAGCTTATCAGTCGTTATCGCCTGTTCGCAAATGGTTTGCGGGGCGCCCGGCTTCTCATCACCAAGCGGTGGAATATATGGTGCAAGTGAAGGAACGATTCCGCAAGATGGAGCAGATTCGCAGGCGCATCCGTGACCTTGATCTGATCATGGAACGTATTCAGAGCGCTAATCATAATCGGCAGGAAGAGATTGAACTTTCGCCTGAAATTATCCGCGAGATCAGACAGCTTAGTGAAACGGAGGATGTACAGGCATGACTTTGGAAACGTTAAGCTCCGGGATCGACACGGTCTGGGTTGTTCTCAGCGCAGCGATGATTTTGTTGATGGAGGGCGGATTTGCCCTGCTGGAGGCTGGGTTTGTACGTTATAAAAATAGTGTGAATATCATCATGAAAGTATTTGCTGATATTACGATTGGCACATTATTGTTTTACGCGATTGGTTTTGGCTTGATGTATGGTTCAGATGCTGGAGGGTTTATAGGAGTGACAGGTTTTTTCCTGAACGGTGATCTCTCTCATCTGAACGTTCCGGTATCCCTGGAGACGTTTTGGCTATTCCAAGCCGCGTTCACGATTGCGGTCATTTCAATCGTATCCGGTGCCGTAGCTGAACGGATCAATTTCCGTGCATACCTACTATATATCATCTTGATGACGGCGGTTATTTATCCGATTGGCGGACACTGGGCTTGGGGTGGCGGCTGGCTCAGTCAGCTCGGCATGCAGGATTTTGCCGGTTCAGCGGTGATTCACGCACTGGGCGGTTTCTCTGCACTGGCGGCAGCTATTATTATCGGGCCACGTAAAGGGAAATACACACCGCTTGGCGTAAGTGCGATTGCGTTGCCAAGCAATCTGCCGCTGGCTTCGGTGGGCGCCTTCCTGTTATGGTTTGGCTGGTTTGGATTTAATGCGGGAAGTACATTGAGTGCCACAGATGTCAGAATCGGTCACATCGCCATTGTGACGATGCTGTCCGCAGCTGCGGGTGGTGCGGCTACGTTGCTCTATACCTTGTTCCGCTTTAATCGTTCCGATGCACCGTCCGTCATTAACGGTTCACTTGCAGGACTGGTAGGCATCACGGCGGGCTGTGCATTTGTAGGTGATCTGGCGGCGATATTTATCGGTGCAGTCTCCGGTCTGTTGATGATGGCGGCAACCAACTGGCTGGATCGTATGCGAATTGATGATCCGGTAGGTGCTTTTCCGGTTCATGCTGTCTCGGGAATGTGGGGGACTGTTGCTGTAGGTTTGTTTGCTACAGACGGAGGTTTGTTCATGGGCGGCGGCTGGCGGCTGCTTGGCGTTCAGGTGCTGGGTCTAACCGCACTGATCGTTTGGGGATTCGCCATGACCTGGTTCGGGCTGAAGCTTATAGGTAGAGTGGTTCCTGTCCGTTCAACCGAGGAAGAGGAAGACCTTGGTCTGGATATCAGTTATCATGGGGTGATGGCTGCGCATCAGTCACATGAATTTCTGGATGGTGAGGAGCATATGATTGCCTATCAACAGAAGTCTTCTGATTCAAATCGATAACAATCGTATATGAAGAGATAGGGGCTGACGGAGGTCAGCCTCTTTTTTACACAGAAAGCAGGGAAAAAAGACAAGGCGGAAGAATATACAGGTGTGAACGTGAATATGTCTCAGCATAGGTGTAACGTCAAAAAGGGAGGATCTATATGATTAAGCCGGAACAATGTGAACGTCTGACTAGAAAAGCACGTAAAACCCTCGAAGAAGAATACGGTCTCGGAGCTATTGCCGATCTGGTGCTGAATGCTGGGCGCTGGGGTATTCGCCTGGATGTATCCACGCCCGATGAGTATCGCAGAACAGGAAATTCGCGTGTCGGTGGACATCCTGATCTGCCGGATGATCTGGACTGGCCGCTTACGGAAGATGGGGTTCCGATGACTTTTCTGGCCCAGCTGAATATGGTGGATTTATCTCCGTATACGCCGAATGACGGGCGCGGAACGTTGCCGGAGCGGGGGATGTTATACTTTTTCATTGGCAGTGTGGATGCTGCTTATCCAATTGAACATCGGGTGATCTACGAACCCTCTACACATAACCTTGTAAATCGTGAGCCTGATGGGGTTACCGCACTGGGAGGAGAACCTACCGTAGCTCATGCGGTTACCGTGCTGCCTAACCTGGAGGTTCCTACATATGCATATATAGACGCCACCGCGCTCAATGAACAGGGGATTGCTAGCGAAATAACTTCTGATGAAGAGGGGACGCTGGCAGGAAGTTTGTTTGACCGTTATCGGGCGTTCGAATCGGATTGGAACCATCCTAGCCCGCTCAATTGGGGTGGAATGTTTGGCTATCCTGACGGACAACATCCTGATGCAGAACATCAGGCCTTGAGTTATATTGAGCTGGGAGAGGTATACGGCGGCAGCGAGCAGGAATGTGTGAAGAAGTTAACGGCTCATTATGATGGGGATGAAGAGCGCACATGGGAGGAATTATCCGATACACTTCTGCTGTTAAAAATAGATACGCATGATGCCATAGGTTTTCAGTGGCTGGATTGCGGTGAACTGCAGTTTTTCATTCGAAGCGCTGATCTGGAGGATGAACAATTTGATCACACATGTTGTTCGATCTATTCCAGTTAAGTTATAATTCATATTTATACGGAGTTCGAATGTTATACCATTGTCATTCCATAAATTAGGCGAATAATTATTCAATAGTTGTAACAAAATGTCCCGCATTCCGTCTATAAGAGGAGGAGGGATTTTTTTGTGCGTATATGTTAATTTGAGGCACCAGCATGTTTATATAGTTAGAAGAAGTTAATGACTTGAAATGGGATCATATGTTCTGTATAATGGAATGAAAAGGAAGTGATAATGTTGATTCAGTCTGCATTCAAACATATTGATACGGCGGTTGCATCTTTAGTTGATATTTGCAGCCAATTAAGTGAAGAAGATTTAGAGTTGACTCCGATTGAAGGGAAGCGTTCTATAAGAGAGTTGCTCTCGCATCTGGCCTTAGTCTGCCGTGCAGACTTGTACATATCCGAAGGTGCATCAGAGGATGAGATGGCTCAATTTTATCAAGAGAACCGTGTGTGCTCCGTAAACCAAATCAAGCAGGCACTTATTGAGAATCGAAACTTTCTGTATCAACGATATATGCAGTTTACAACGGAAGAGTTGCTTCATGTAACAACATCTTATTGGGGTGCTTCTTATAGTCGCTTGGAATGGCTGCTTGAGATGATGGGGCATATGTACCATCATAGGGGGCAACTCTATACGATGTTAACCTTGACGGGAAAAGAACCCCAAACGGCAATGTTTGCTTAAATGAATACATATAATCAATACATATCAGGTAAAGGTATAAAGTGCATTAACCGGGATACGAGGGGATGTACGTAAATTTATGCAGGTATTCTTTGACATAAGCCGACTTGTGACTTACATCTAATAATGGAGGGGTTAAGTTGGTAGAATTTATGTATAACCAGAATTCATCTTCGAGTGAGAGCGGCATGCTGGAGATTGTGACAGGGATTCCTGAACTTCGAAATGCTCTACAGGTAGAACGTATATCCAGAGGATATTCCCTGGATCATAAGTTCAAAGTCGTTGTTCCTGATCAAAGAAATATGTTGCTGCGAATCTTTCCTTTTCGTGATATGGATGACAAGCGACAAGAGACTCATGTTTTGGCAGCGTTGAGAGAGATGGGGGTTCTATGCTCTACACCGCTTGGCGTTGGCAGGTTGGATGAGAACAGTGGATATATGATTTTGAGTTATCTTGAGGGAGAAGATGCTTCCGAAATATTGCCTTCGATGAGTGAGCAGCAGCAGTATTCCATCGGCCTGAAAGCAGGTGCAGAGTTAGGGCGCATTCATCAGTTAGCTATAGAGAAGCAGGCCGAGTCCTGGTACATACGGAAAAGTAAGAAGCATCGACGGTACGTGGATCGATACAACGCGTGCCCTGTTGTGATGGACAGTGATCAGTATATTCTGAATTTTATTGAAGAACATTTGGAATGGATGAAAGACCGTCCCGATGGTTTTCAGCATGATGATTTTCATCCAGCTAATCTGATAGTGAACAAGGGTGAACTGGCAGGAGTGATTGATTTTAACCGTGCAGATCAAGGCGACCCTGTGCATGAGTTTTTGAAGCTGGGGTTATTTGCTACAGAGATCAGCATTCCATACTCAATTGGACAGATACATGGATATTTTGATGGGCATGAACCGGATGAGGGTTTCTGGAAGATGTACTCTCTGTATATGGCCATGGCGCTGATATCTTCCGTGGTGTGGATTCAGAACGTGAAGCCAGAGGAGACCGAGCAGATGATGATGAAGATTGAACGTGTGCGGAATGATCATGATGATTTCCGTAGTATGATTCCAAGGTGGTATACTGTGAACAGATAGATTGCATTAGTAGTTGGGTTAAACCGATGTAGCATTTGTGAAGCAGAAAGGAAAAATGCCGTGGCACAACCAGCATCCATACTGCTTGTCGATGATGAGCAGGATATTATTAAATTGATGGAAATTTATTTTGGTAATGAAGGATACCGGATTTTTACTGCGAATGACGGAATGCAGGCGCTGGAACTGCTGAAGACAGAAGTGGTTGACTTGATTGTTTTGGATATCATGATGCCGAATATGGACGGAATTGAAGCCTGTATGAAAATCCGTGAAGAGCAGAAAATGCCGATTATCATGTTGTCCGCGAAGAGCACAGATATGGATAAAATTACAGGTTTAAGTATTGGTGCCGATGATTATTTAACGAAGCCGTTCAATCCGCTTGAGCTTGTAGCTAGAGCAAAATCCCAACTTCGCAGGTATCACACATTTAACGAGGGCAGGGAGAGCAAGGAGCACGAGTGGGTAATTGATGATCTTATTATTAATACCGATACACATGAAGTTTGGGTCGATGACAAGCCTGTTCACCTGACTCCCCGTGAGTTTGCTGTGTTAGAACTGCTCGCTCGTCATCAAGGATCAGTACTTAGTATGGAGCAGATTTACCGTCAAGTCTGGAAAGAAGATTTCATGGAGTCCAACAATACTGTTATGGTGCATATTCGTAAACTTCGTGAGAAGATTGAACAAGACAGTAAACATCCTAAGTTTATACAGACCGTATGGGGTGTGGGATATAAGATGATGAAACCGATGTAAGTTGAAGGTTACGAGCAGGTGGAATGTTACAGGCAGGGAGTTTCTACAATGAATTCAAAACTGATTAATACGGTACGTTGGAAATTTATTTATGCATTTTTGTTGAGCGGTATTTTGACTGCGGTGATACTGTATGGGGCAGGCAAAGTGGGCGAGACGATTCTGGAAAACCAGCGTTATCCGAATTACACTTTCCCCGGACAAGTAGTTCGCTGGTTAGTGAATCATATTGGTTCTGTTCCGCTGATGATTGCCGTAGGAATCATCTGCTTTGTGCTGTTTTTCTTTCTGTTCACCCGCAAAGTAATGGTTGTGCTGGATGAGATTACAGCGGGAATTCAGGAGGTAGCCAAAGGAGAACTATCTCATCGGATTGAGGTGAGGACTTCCGATGAGTTCGGTGTGGTTGCGGCAAGTATCAATCAGATGGCGGAGCAATTGCAGAGATCGCTTGAGGAGGAACGAAGTGCGGTTAAGGCCAAAAATGATCTGATTACAGGCATTTCGCATGATCTGAGGACACCCTTAACCTCGATTCTCGGATTCTTGGAATATATTGAAAAGGACCGGTATCAGGATGAATTGGAAATGCGTTATTACGTTAGTATCGCGTATGAGAAATCTTTAACGTTACGCAAGCTGATTGATGATTTGTTTGAATATACGCGAGTCAGCGGAGGAAGTCTGCCGTTGTCTTTAAAACCACTGAATCTGCCCCCGTTCCTGATGCAACTCGCCGAAGAATTTGCTCCAATGCTTGAAGAAGCAGGCATGACCTATACGATCGTTGGAGGACAAGATCCATTATGGATTCAGGCTGCTCCGGGAGAACTCGTTAGAGCCTATGAAAACTTGTTCAGCAATGCGATTCGATATGGTGCAACGGGCAAAGTAATGGAAATTGGCCTTGCTCTTGAAGAAGGAGAAGCTGTGGTACGTATCAGCAATTACGGAGAACCGATCCCGGCTCAGGACTTACCACATTTGTTTGAACGTTTCTATCGGGTAGATAAATCACGTTCTCGTGATACAGGAGGCACAGGACTGGGACTTGCCATTGCCAAATCCATGATAGAACTGCATCAGGGGCAGATTGCCGCTTATAGCGATCAGGGCCGGACGGATTTTGTTACCCGTTTTCCAGCCATAAAACCACCCGTCCATACGCCATTGGAAGAGTAGGAAGAGTAGAATGTTCATATCATACCTCTCATATTAAGCTTTGGATATGTAAATTAAGAATTTGATAAGAAGTTAACAACGCTTCTTTAAGAACTGTTCGGTATGCTACCTCTATCACTTTGTTAGAAGTATGGGGAGGGTACCGAAGATGAGTTCCAGATTTAATACAGTTCGAATGAAATACATATATATTTGCGGAGCAAGTGCGCTTCTTAGCGCAGTGCTTCTTTTTGTTATGTATCAGATCATGAGATTAGCATATCGCTTAATGTATCACGAGGCAGCGTGGTTCACTCATATGGTGCATTGGGGGATCAATCATATTGGGAAAAAACCGCTCATTTTATTTATAGGTGGAGGTTTGTTTGCTTTGTTTTTCTGGATTCGCTCTCAGAAAATAACGGATGACATTCAAAGCCTTGTCCGGGTAACCCATGAACTTGCAAGGGGGCGGACACCTGAACCAACTCGGGTCTTAAGCAACGGGGAGCTAAGGCAATTAAGTGATCAGATCAACGCGATCGCTGCTCTCATGACGAATCAGGATCGTTCATCGATCAAGGGTGAATCCGAGGAAACTTCATGTTAAGTATGAAAATTAAACGCAAATTGTATCGACTCTACGATCTTGCTGTTGTTGCAGCAGTTCTATTGATCTTGCTGTATGTTTATCTGTTTTCGTATGGGAAGCTCGTTATTCGTCACCAACCGGAGGCAATACAACAAGTTTCGTCTTCGTTAATTCTTGATGAGGCTGGACATGAAATCACCAGGTTAGCCACACCAAACCGTGGGTATTCAACCTATGCAAGCCTACATGAAATGCCGGATATAATGAAACAGGCCTTTTTAGTTACCGAGGATCGACGTTTCTACCGTCATGCCGGTGTAGATGTTATTGGTGTGGGCAGAGCCATGGTACAAAATATGATTCATATGAATTGGAGTCAAGGTGGAAGCTCGATCACACAACAACTGGCCAGGAATTTGTATCTGAACGGTAGTAAGACCGTTACCCGCAAAATAAATGAGTTATCCATTGCAATAGAGATAGAGAAAAAGTATTCAAAGGATGAAATTCTCGAAATGTATCTGAATGAGATTTATATGGGGCGGCAGCAGTATGGCGTTAAGGCAGCGGCATGGCGTTATTTCGGTGTGCAGGATCTGCATCAATTGAAACTATGGCAGATCGCTACGCTTGCTGGTATTCCCAAAGGACCGTCTATTTATAATCCGGTGGATAATGAAATGCTTTCCCAAGAGCGACGCAGTGTGGTACTGTCACTGATGCATGAACAGGGGATTATTACAGACGAGCAGATGAAGAAGGAGGCAGCTGTAAAGTATAAACCGCCTGTTTCAAGTACGGAGAACATGTTAACTGGGCCAGCACGAGGGTTCGATTCACCTTCTTATATATCTGCGATAGATGCCGTAATGCAGGAGGCTTCACGTCTCACCGGCAAGAGTGAAAACGAGATTCGCTCAGCAGGGTGGACGATTAAAACCGGGTTGAATGCAAGTGCACAGCGGGCCATGGAGGAAACTTTTGCGGAGCGTGTCTGGTTCCCGGACGACCGAGAAGATCAACATGTACAGGCCAGCATGGTTATCCTTGATCAACATAATGGCGAAGTGAAGGGTCTGATGGGCGGCCGAACGCCTGCAAAGGGTGATATCAATCGGGCATTGATGGATGCAAGACAGCCTGGATCTGTTTTTAAGCCAGTCATCGTCTATGGGCCTGCGTTAGAGTCAGGACAATTCGAGCCAGCAAGTATGCTGCCTGATCGACTCACGCGTTACGGGGATTATCAGCCGGGTAATGTGGGAGGAAGATACAGAGGTACAGTGTCGTTATCCGAGGCAATGCAAAAATCAATTAATGCACCAGCTGTATGGCTACTGCATGAGATCGGGTTGAAACAGGCTAAAGGGTTCGCTCAGCGATTGGGGATTGAGTTGCAGAATGAAGATATGAATCTGTCCGTGGCTCTTGGGGGCCTACATCAGGGGATTTCGCCGATGAAACTGGCGCAGGCCTATGCTGTTTTTGCTAATGAGGGGAAATTCAATCGTGCCCATCTGATCCGTGAAATCACAGATGCTCAAGGAAGAGTGATCTATAAGCATAGCTCTGAAAATAAACAGGTCATCACGAAGCGAACAGCTCAAGAGATAACCAGTATGCTGCAACTTGTCGTTGCTCAAGGAACAGGAAAACGTGCTCAGCTATCTCAGGAAGACGTAGCTGGCAAAACGGGCACGACACAGGCGGCATTAACAAATGCGCCCAAGGGAGCGAATCGGGATATCTGGTTCGCTGGTTATACACGGGAATGGACGGGGGTAGTGTGGATGGGATTTGATTATACGGATGCCAAACATTACTTACATTCGGGAAGCGGCACTGCAGCAGAGTTATTCGGGACGGTGATGAAACGGAGCAAGCAATAAAAAGAAAGAATAAATTTGTAATCGTGCTCAATCTATCAGGGAATATTATCCTTTTTATAACACAAATTCAATTTTCGAGCTATAATAGATGTTCTCATATTGTTATAAGGAGGATATCATGGATAGTCGATATGGTAAGCAGGATGATGAACTGGAGATGGGTTCATCCAGAAGCGGCACCCGGCCTGAACTTCCAGGTATCTCTGGCCTGGGCGGGTGGTTGATTTTAATCCAGATTAGTCTGTGGGCCTCGCTGGTTTTTCTATTCTCGGATATTTCACAGGTTACGGTGATCTTGGACCCGGCACGCTGGGAAGGCAGTCGCGGTGTTGATCCGCAGCTTTATGCGGAAGTCATCCGGCCACTTCTGTGGTTTGGCTTCATCAGCAGCGTTATTCTATTCGTCATCGTTATTGTGAATCTTGTTCTTTTATACCGAAGAAAGCGGCTTTTCCCGCGGTTGATGATTGTACAGTACATTGTCAATCTGGTGATCGGTATCGCTACCTGGATTCTTATCGCTCAGAGCGAGGTGGGAAGGGAAGAACATGTGCTGGATGCAACACCTGCATTTCACCTGATTGTTCGCTCACTGCTAACGTGCTGTATTTTTATACCGTATTTTCTGAAGTCGGTACGCGTAAAAAATACGTTTATCAAGTAGAGGAGATGAGGTTCGTTACTCTGATCTGATGCAAAAACGAAAAGACCCATGATCTGCAAGATCGGAGTGTAATTAAAAATCCGGCTTGCAGGCCATGGGCTTTTTTGGTGATATCCTGAACCGGACCCGGAGAGGTCATTTAGTGGTTGATTTTACGCGGGCTGAACGAGATATGCTTTGAATCAGCTGGTTTAACACCTCGGATAATACAAGTCCTACGGCGATAGCACCCGATAACATAAGTGCTTTGGCCGCCATTCCCATGGCAGCACTATAGTCATTTTGTACAAAACTGCGCATTGCATTATACGCCAGTCCTCCTGGCACGAGAGGAATAATGCCTGCTACACTAAAAATAATGACAGGAGCGCGGAACATGCGGGAGAACAGCTGACTGATTACACCTACGGCAATCGTTGCGGCAAGTGTGGCTGGAACAGCATCTGCTGCATACTCCAGCACAATATAGATAATCCAGCCAATCATCCCGACAAAGCCGCCATGAAGCAGCATACGTCTAGGCGCATTAAAAATAATGCCAAATGCGGCTGACGCGACAAAGCTGGTTAAGGCTTGTCCAATAAAATGCAGCATATCCTGCAACCCTCCGTCTTACATCAAAAGTGAAAACACAACAGCAATGCCGGTACCGATGGCAAAGGCAGTCAGAAAAGCTTCGGCACCCTTAGATAAACCGGATACGAGATGCCCAGCCATCAAGTCGCGTACAGCATTGGTAATGAGCAGTCCTGGAACGAGCGGCATGACAGAACCGATAATAATTTTGTCCCGCTCAAAGCCTGCACCAACATACACGAGGAAAAAGGCGAGCATGCCGATGACAAAGGAGGCCGTGAGCTCAGCAAAGAATTTGACGCGCACCCAGCGGTGAAAAAGGATGACTGCGGCGTAACCGATTCCGCCGCAGATGAGTGCCGGAAGAAAGTCTCCCCAGCCTCCGCCAAACATAATGGTAAAGCAGGCACTGGATAAGGCAGCAGCGCCTAGCTGCACAGCGTACGAATAACCTGATGGTTTTCGTTCAATCTCCAGCAGCAGATCATGGGCTTCTTGAACCTTCAGTTGTCCTTGGCCGATGCGACGTGAGACGGCGTTAACTTCAGACACTTTATCGAGATCTGTTGTACGCTCAGAGATCCGAATCAGCTTCGCGGGCTCCGTGGCATCTACAGAGAAAAAGATGCCAGTAGGCACGACATAACTGTGTGAGTGAGGCAATCCGAGCGCTGCAGCCATCCGTTTCATTGTATCTTCCACACGATACGTTTCCCCACCACTTTGCAGCATGATTTTGCCGGCAAGCAAACAGATGGCGATGACTTGGGATTGCTCAGACGGTTTAGTAACAGCATGTTGACTTTGGTTACGCATCTCCGGTTCGGATTCAACAGGAGAGGTTGGTTCATGACGTATGTATTCCAACCGGATCAAACTCCGTTTCATATGAAATAAGGCGTGGTACCGACACCATTGTATCATATTTCACACGCTCACAAGCAATCCTGGGACATGTAATAAAAAGCTTCGCCCAAATCCCGAAAGGAAAGAGACGAAGCCTTTTGGCCTACATTAATAGGGTGATAACAAGCAATTCATACAGCACCAGTGGCAGTATCGTTGGACCAAACAAGGCGCGTGGTTCAGGGTAACCATGCATTGGTGTCACCTGCAGGTAAAGAATTCCGCGGTCTGCACTAATAATGACACCTTCCCAGACTTGACCGTCCATGTTCTGAACTTGTACTTTTTGGCCGACATGTTGACGAACCGTATGATGCAGCATATTCCGCACGCTTTGAACGGATTGCAGCACTGGTTGATTGGCTTGGTATACAACACGAGTGGTTGGTGTGGATGGTGATTCAGACATGATGCACAACCCTTCCTCGAAATAAAATCATTCTTACTTCAAGGTATGCATCTGCCTACAAAAGGTGATTACACATATGTCGTGTGCAGTGTTCCGCTGCCATCTTCGTACCTTACCTGACCCAATGCACCATTCACGAAAGTCATCTGAGGCGGAAGGTGACCCAAGTCCACATCATAGAGGATAGGCACGTTCAGATCACCCAGCGCAGAAGACAACGCATCAATAAACGTAAAATCATCTGTGTCGGAATAACCGTCAGGTCGCCCAAACAGGAAACCATTTGCACCGGCAAACCAGCCGGCTTGTCTCATCTGCCACAGGCGGCGATAGATATCACTTGCGTCCATCTCACAGCTTTCCAGATACCAGATCGTCCCCTCGTCAGCGCAGTACTGATGCAAATAATCTTCTACCGGTGCAAAGGGAGTACCGATCAGGCATGTAATGGTATCCATGCAACCTCCAAGTAATCGTCCGGAAAAGCTAGTTAGTTCATTCGTACCTTCGGATGCTCCAAGTAGCTTCCAACGGGATGGCGTATCCAGAATGAATCCGGGTAATGCCATGTTCCATTTGGATTGATAATGCGTGGAGGAAGTTTGTGTAATCTCTTCACCAGCACAGGTCTGTAATACATTCAACCAGCGAGAAGTAACAGCACACTGCTCACTTAACCGGAGATCTATAAAATTAGTACCATGGGCTGAAGCTGTTCCTGTCAACAATGTGTAAGCGAACAGGAATGTACTCGTATCCGAGTAACCTAAAATCCATTTGGGAGATGATTTTTTCAGTGCCTCCCAGTCCAAGAGCGGCAGAATATCCATTAGAAACTGTCCGCCCCATGGAGGAATGATTGCATTTATACCAGGATCAAGCATAAATGCGTTCAGTTCTGCGGCACGAGTTTCTTTAGGGCCACTGACGCATTTGTCGTTGTGACGCACGGAAGGACTTTCCTTAATGTTGAAGCCGAGACGCTCCATATGATGTTTGCTTTCTTCCAAATGACGATGCATAGACTCGCCTACACCACTGGACGGTGCGGCCACACCAATTATGTCGCCCTTAACGAGTGGTTGCGGATAACGGATGGAATGCTGGTTCATCTTATAACACACCTTTCTTTGCAGGTTGATGGCTTATTTGTTCACAGGTATCTCTAAGGAGAACGGGGAACGGATTTGAACAGGATAAGAGAAAATTTCCATGTTCAGTTTTCCTTTTGCCGCAGCTCCATTAGCTATGGTAATCCATGCTTCCGCTGCACGATGTTCATAGGAAGGGCTCCATCCCGCTTCTTTTACTTCAAAACCTTTTCCGATGCTGTCTTTGATATTGGTGAAAGAGAGTCCTGAGGTCCCATTTTCAGTATTGGCAACGGAAAAATGCATGATGGTGTCATTACCTTGAGTCTTATAGTCAAGAAGAGTTATGTCTCGCGGTCCGCCTTCGATTAATTTGGATGACGGATCAATATTAATCATCAGTTTATCCTTATCGAGTGCTGTAAGTCCAGATCCTTGCAAGGTTAGTTTCTTTGGAATCGAGAAGTACATGCTTTCAAAGAAAACAGAAGTCTCATAGCCCCCTATGGAAGCTCCGTCTGTTCGCCAAGCACGGCCTTGTTCATCAACTAATTGAAGATCATTGATTCCGAAGATTTTTTTGGTGTTATTTGCATCATGCTTTATATCCAGAACAAGCCTTGTCGGATATAAGGTGGCCTGTTCAACAGTAAAGCGTTGCCCGTCCAGCGTAATAGTTTGATTAACAGGAACTATCTTTTTCATGTTTTTAGTTAGATTATGATCGACCGGGAAGGTGACCTTCCACGTATTATTTGTTTTTTCTACGCGGTTCTTAAACACAACCGTCAGTTGATCGGGTGGCAAAGATTCATTAAACGATACGTCAATAATATCCTCGTAATCTTGACCTTCTGAAGGCTGTTTGGGTGATGCATAGCTAAAGGCAACAGGAAGCTGTTTACCATTTCCATCAAGCAAGTCGATGTCATAGTCGAACTTCTCTGTATCTTTCATGCCTTTCATCTTATAAAAAATAACCATGCGCGAGTCGTCTGTGATAATACCTTCCACGGTTACAGAGCCCCCGTCATGCTCGTCGGTGATTCCGACTTTTTGTAACAGGGACTGATCGATCGCCATCATTAATCCTTTATCCTGCCGGATCAGGCTGACGACACCTTCCATGCCAGGCAGCTGTTCGACAAAGGACGCAAAGGCAGGGGACACCCGAATACAGCCTGTGAACAATAAAATCAAGGCAGCTGCCGAAATAGAGCTTGTTAACCAGCGCAGCTTCGTTTTTCGTTTATGCGAAGCTTGGCGTATTCCGGCCTGAACAGCTTGTGATGCTGCCAGATCGGGGACGTGCATCGTATCGTATTCGGCCTTGCGTTCTTGAAGACGTGCCTCCAGTGCTTCGAACGGATTGTGTTCGTCGGTCATGATGATTGTTCTCCTTTCGGTTCAAGTTGATCCCGGAGCTTACCGAGCGCGCGGTGCAGTCGTGATTTGACCGTGCCTGCCGGGATTTCGAGAATGTCAGCGACTTCGGTCAGCGAGAAACCTTCGAAATAACTTAGAATAATAATTTGTTTGTATTCCGGTTCAAGTGTAGCTACTGCAGCGGCAAGATCTGGATCCTCAGGACGATCCCAGCGGCCGGATTCCCGAATTTCCGTGACGGGACTGAAACGTATTTTGCGTTTGCGCTCATCTGCACAATAATTCAGAAGGATGCGGATAAGCCATGTACTGAAATAAGTAGGTTCTTTCAGTTTTTTGAGTTTGCGGTATGCGCGGTAGGTTGCTTCCTGTATCGCTTCCAGTGCATCGCCATCATTTTGCAGATAAGCATAGGCGATCCGATACAAACGGTTCTGATGCATCTCCATTAAGGCTGCAAACGCTGCAGCATCCCCTTTTTGTGCAGCTCGCGTAAGTTCGGTAGGGGTCACAAGGCTCCTCCTTTGCTGATGTTGTTTCGTATTAGACAGAGAAAGCTGCCAAACGGTTCTTGTATTTTGAAAAAATATGAATTTATTGCGTTTCAGAAAAGTTTATATTGCATTATACAGCAAAAAACCGGTAGATCTCCTATGGGCATTGCTGCTCCAAAAAGAGTCTAACGGTTATAAGCGTACCCTAAAATTTAGTTTCTGGTACTGTTTCGTGTCCCGAGTGCAGCATGGAGTCACAAGGTAAAGTTGCTGAATCCCTCTATCTATTTATCTCAGATAAGCTTCGCCACTACTTCCTGCAATCGAACCGCTACAGAGTTGTTACCTCGTTGCTCCGCAATGTCCTGTGCTGTTTCGCCAGAAGAATTAGTCACCTTGGGATCGGCTCCATATTCAAGCAACATGTCGATAATCACGGTCTGATCGGTATGAAAGGCCGCGGTGTGCAGTGCATGCTGTCCATCACTGTCAGGGATGCTCGTAGATGCTCCGTGTTCCAACAATAGACGGATTACTTCCGCCGAACGTTCACCAGCCAGTGCAGCGTGCAAGGCTGTGTTACAAGGAATGAAAGAAACAAGAGAGCGGGAGATGGCATTTACATCAGCCTTATGCTCAATAAGGGTATGTACACTTTCGGTTTGTCCAAAATGTGCGGCATATCCGAGAGGTGTCAGTCCATCCTTATTATTGGTGTTTGCCAGGTCGGGGCGTGCTTGAAGCAGTGACTGAAGTTTCGCCACGTCACCATCCTGTGCGGCTTGAAATAGCTGATCTACCTGTTCTGTTTGCAGTTTCTCATCTGTCATTTGTAATAACCTCCACGTTCGTATAGATATATTAGGTTGTGTTGCTGGTTCATAAGCGAATCCAGAGCTAACTTCATGATACACAGTTTATATTAGCGGCGCTTATCGATAATCACCTTTTTATCCGATACTGCGAAGGGGAGAGATGGAATCGTCTGGAGAAAAGGGAGCTAAACGAGCCTAAGCTCTCAAATCCGACTCTATAACAGATCTCCGTGACGGGGAGATCGGAGTCTGATAACAGCTGGCAGGCAGCTTGAAGCCTGCGTTCTGTCAAAAATTGATGCGGCGAAATGCCAAAAAGCTTCTTATAATTTCGAAGAAAATGATTTACAGACAACTGTGCGGCTGAGGCAGTCTCTGCAAGTGTAATAGGCTGACTATAGTAGGCTGTCATGTACTCATGTGCAATGTAGATTCTGCGATATAATTCGTTCCTGGTAGAAGGTCTCACCATATCAAGCTGGTCTATTTCACAGCGAATCTGACGATGTAAGACGAGCATATGTAACGCAAGCTGGTGAAGCTGCTCCTCCAATCCCCAGGCATCCAGGGGCTCAGAAACGTGGGACGAACGCAGCCGTGCAAGCACAGTACCCAATGGATCTTCCATCGAATATGTTCGTTCCACCCAATCCATTGAACCAGCAGAGGACAGAGCATAAGGCTCATCCAGAAGATAGCGATCACTGCTTGAGACATTCCGCCCGACCTCTTCAACCATACCAGGAGGAAAAAAGATGCAGAAAGATTCGACGGGCACAGGTGAATCAATATGCAACTGATATTCCTGTCCTTCGTTCAGGAGTAAATATCGATCATGTCCTACGGAAAAATGTCCATGGCCCGCTTCATATAACGAGGTTCCGTAACGAAAGGTTTTCAATGAAAGAGCTCCTCGACCTCTCCAGTCGAACCGAGCTCTGGATTCGTGCAATATGAAAGGGACGGTGCGTTGCGTTAATGTATTCCCCGTAGAGGTATTCATTGTGAGATATCGGTGTCATGTCTCTGTGTGTATTGCCGCTTCGCTGCCTCCAATGCCGGGATGGCAAAGCTGGCAAGAGGCGAAGGTAGCGCATGGAGCGGGAACCAGCCGACCTCGCCGATCGCTCCGCCTTCTTCCAGATTGCGAGCCACCCCGTCGATTACTTTAGTAGAGTAGATCATGGAGATCCAATGTTCCTGTAATTCAGGACGAATGGTTTCTGCAGTACAGAGAAGACCGCCGATGGCAATATGTAGATTGACCTCTTCTTTGATCTCACGTATAACAGCCGTTTCCAGTGTTTCATACGCATCGACTTTTCCACCGGGAATGCTCCAGGTATGCTGCTCCGGGGCACGATTTCGCCAGACTAGCAGCACTTCGTTTCGTTCATTAAGGATTACAGCACCTACGCCAATTTGGGGAACAACATCGGAAGTGTTGCTGACACTGGCAGAGTCTGCCGTGCAATCGTCCTGTATTACAACACCTGGTTGAAATGAAACCGGATACCCGGTCTGAGCAGACCAATCTGCTGCCAAAATACTCATCGAAATCAGATCGTATTGTGTACCGTCCCGCAGCACCGCAGCACGATGTCGACCTTCTTCGCGGAATCCGGCTTTCAAGTACGCTCCCCTTGCGATTTCGTTGTATTCGATGACGTCCAGAGCGATGCGATTCAGGTTCAATTCATGGAATGCATACCGCAGAATGAGATTGAGTGCGTCACTACCATAACCCTTACCACGATCGCGCTCATCCCCAATACCAATAGCCAAATGTGCAGAGCGATTGTTCCATTCAATCCGATAGATGGCGACAAATCCGATAAAGCGGTTATCCTCCAAGGTGCGCAGTGCAAATTCGAAATCTTGACCGTTGCGAACCGAAGACGCTCCTGTTTCATCCGATGTTTGTGGAGTCGCAATATCTGTATCCATGTTACGCATATAATCATAGTTCTCGGTGAAATGTGCGATCTGAACACGATCTTCGGGGCAGGGTGGCGCGAGTCTAACCTTAGAGCCTTGAAAAGCATTGTATTGACGAGCCATGTTGCACCTCTTTTACAGGATATAAGTTTCTTCGTCTTTACCATTATACTACAGTTGAAAATATTACCGAACTTACACGTTGATCACCAAGGCTTGGCGACGAAGAGGTGGTTAGGCTCAGAGCAAAGGGAACGGGGAACAGACATTTTCACACAAAAAAACAGCCGCAAGGGCTGCTACGCATTATTTTAAATCATTCAATAAATTTTTCATTTTTTTATAATGTCCGCTGACGCGATCAGCCATGTAGTTATACATAAGTTGATTCTCGGAAAGCATGGCCATCTCACGGTCAATATCTACATTGTTGTTGTTATTGTTCATGGCTGTTTCATTGTTCTGCATAACCCGATACTGAACGATGGACGCATTCGGATTGCTGACTGGAAAATGTTTCTCATGTGTCCGTTGCATCCTGAGTTGTCCGGTATTACCGTTCTCGATGATACGTCTAAGTTCATCTTGAAACTCAACGGTTGTTTTTTTGTAATTGGGTGTATCTGCGTTGGCGATGTTGTTCGTGATGGCTGCGTGTCTGGCATTTAAAGCTTGCAAAAGGGATTCATTACGCTTGGTCGTATTCGTTTCGAACATGCCTCGATCCTCCTTCACCACATCGGAATGCAGTTCTCTCTATTTTAAGAAATTCGCCCACACACTGTCAAGCTGATTAAGATCAGCATTAAGCATCCGTGGATATCATATCCGGTCAACAACTTGTTAACAGGCAACGAAAAAAAAGACAAACATATGAGAGCCAACTTCTATTCTGGAAGCCGATACTCACTCATCTGTATTGTCTTTAGTCCTCGTTTTGTTCTATTCCATTCTACTCCGAAGAGCGGTTAATATTTTTGCCATAATAAATTTCGTCCATCTCCAGCTTCAGCCACTCGGTGATTTCCTGTTGTTCCGCTTGGCTCAGCTTGTCCTTGGTGTATCCAAACAGATAATTATCCAGATCGAATTGCTTCAGCTTACATTTCGTGTGGAAAATGTTTTCCTGATAAACGTTCACGTCAATCATATCAAAACCGCTTTTGATCTCGTCCGGGATATAGTTCTGGATCGAACTGATCTCATGGTCAATAAACAGCTTGCGCCCGCTCGTATCCCTTGTAAAACCACGCACGCGATAATCCATAATCATAATGTCCGTATCAAACGAATGAATCAGGTAATTCAACGCCTTCAGCGGTGAAATCTCACCACAGGTCGACACATCGATATCGGCACGAAACGTGCTGATGCCTTCGCTGGGGTGGAATTCGGGATAAGTATGAACGGTAATGTGGCTTTTGTCCAGCTGCATGACTACATTATCGGGCAGGGGACCCGGCGATTCATCGAAGGATTCCTCGGGAATCTCGACGATCGGGCCTTCCGATACCAGCATCGTAACACTCGCGCCCTGCGGCACATAATCCTGCTGTGCGACATTCAGGACGTGTGCGCCGATGATGTCCGATACATTTTTCAAAATATGAGTCAGCCGGTCTGCGTTATATTGTTCATCGATATATTCAATGTAAGCTTCACGTTCTTCTTTGGTCTTGGTGTAACAGATATCGTACATATTGAAACTGAGTGACTTGGTCAGGTTATTGAACCCGTGCAGCTGGATACGCTGCTCTGGCGTTAAAGTCATGGTTGCAGTTCCCCTTTGTCCCATACGACATAGAAATCGCAGTTTTAATACTTTTTATACCCAACATAGACCGAAAAAAAACATGAGTTTCCCATTTGGGGCGAGCAGGGCAATTTCCTATAAACACCCTAAACACCGATGAACACTGTCTTAGATTGATGTATAACATCTCACCGATCCCGAAATGCAGTCGGATAACAGGGCCAGTCCGGGCCCAGTCCAATAGAACGGAGTCCATCAAGATCGCAAAAAAAACTGCACAGCATTTGCTGTACAGTTAGAAGGGCATATCCCCATCATAAGCAAAATCATTCATGCGTTCTTCCTCCGCGACTGACTGAATGTCCTCGGAAGTGACCGTAATGATGGGGTAATGCTCGTTTTGCTGTTTTTTGATTGCTTTTTCCTTCACAAAACGTGGACTGCCTTCTCCGGCATCTTCGTCATAGACGAGCAGCAGGCCGTCGCTTTTGCGCAGCAGCAGATCGTCCCGTGCAGTGAACTGCCACGGCCCGATGTAGGGTTGTTTGCTAATTGCACCATAATAATCTACCCCAGCCAGAATGGAGCGGTAATATTCCTGTTTGTCTTCTTTCCATTGTTCCTCCGGGTTCTGAAAAGCAGTAATGATCGACAGTTTCAGATGTGGATAGCTCTGTTTCAGCTCAAGCACAACCTCGCAGGCCCACAGGTCAACCCCGTATTGACCGGGGGTAAGCACCCATTCCAGTCCGTCTTCGACAAGCGGAGTAAGGCGGGAGGCGATGGCTTTTTTTATATAGGGAATGCCTTCATGTTTCTGGCCAAAAATTTGTAGTTCATGTGCACGGTAACCGGTAATAAACAGGTTTTGCAAACGTGAGCACCTCCTTTTAGACGAATGGAGTCACGGTGTGATACAGCATTGCAGCATTCCGTCCGTCTTTGTATGAGCACGTTATTGTGCAGGTGTAGCTTCTCCGCGGAACGGATACAGGAATGGCTTCGGAATATCCGTTTCGAATGTCATGAGCTTGCCTGTTGTTGGATGAATAAATGACAGTACACGCGCATGGAGTCCCAGACGTCCAAGATCTCTTGTGCGTGCGCCGTATTTACGATCCCCTGCAATCGGATGCCCCAGGTCTTCCATGTGCACACGAATCTGATTTTTACGGCCCGTTTCCAGACGAACCTCCAGCAGGGAGAACTCACGGTTCGACTTCAGACGTTTATAGTGCGTAATTGCATGCTGCCCATCGTTTGGACGGGGACTGGAGTACATCTTCAGCGTTTTGGTTTCCTTCAGCCAAGAGGAGATGGTGCCTTCTTCCTGAGCTACTGCGCCTTCAACCAGTGCGACATAAACACGGTCTTGTACGTTTTCTTTCCAGTTATTTTGCAGCTGTTGCTGAACCTCTTCACTTTTGGCAAACATCATCACACCCGAGGTATCCCGATCCAGACGATGCACGATGAAAATCCGGTTCAGTTCATTGGTACGACGCACATGTGTCATAAGTTGGCGATAAGCGGTCAGATCGTCGCTTTTGTCAGCCGCGATGGATAGCAGTCCAGCTTCCTTGCGAATCACAATGATGTCGTCGTCTTCATGCAAAATGTTGATGCCCGTCAGGGAAGGAGCGGCAACTGCGCCTTCTTTGCTGATGAACACGATCTGTCCAGGTGTCAACGGCTCGTTAAACTTGGTCACAACTTTCTCATTTACGGATACTTGCCCACGTCCCAAAATGGACTTCACCGCATTACGTCCTGACTTTATATGCTTCAGTAGGAAATTCAGCAGTTCATCCGGCTCCGTTACTTTGTACTGCCTTGGCGGTTCGGACTTGCGATAATGTGCATTGCCTGGACGCTTGGATGCCTTAGCCGGTTTGCTTCCTTTGCCACCGTTTTTTGCAGGCGCCACGGACGAATGGGAAGCCGAAACCTTACTCGTATCCTCTCCCGAACGAGGGGAATTTGGTTTGGATGATGAAGTGCCAGGATGGCCGGAACGCGACTTGGAGGAGCCTCCGTATGATTTCCCTTTGGCAGATGTACCGTTGCTTGCGCGTTTACGTTTATTCATGAATGACTATCTCCTTCTGAACAGCTTGTACCCTTTGTGTACATACGATCCGTTCATTTCGTTATGCAGTTCAATATACCATTAACCGCGCGGAATTAAAAATAGGTTCATCAAATCTGCAAACCATCCAATCCGAAGAGTTGTCAGTTTCATAGAATATGTTATCCCATAGCATTGGAGGTGTTACTTCATGGGCGTGTTTCTCGATATGAGAACCTCGGAGAACTCGGGATACGTAGGGGCACCGGGATTACCTTTGTCTGAATCCCCTGAACCTTTCGGTGTAATCGGTCTTCAAACCCAGGGGGTCATTAATCCGATCATTACCTTCAACGGCACGGTGGGTGTTACGGGAGAACTGGGCGATACGTTTGTAGTAGAGATCGTGCGTGGTTTTGTGTACGATCCGTTCTTCATCATCTATCGAGCAGAAGGAACGGTCGGGCAAAATGGCGGTGCCGAGTTCCATTCGTTTACAGCTCAGGATCTGGCTGCACCACCAGCGCTGGAAAATGTATATACGTCATTCATCTCCGGTGTATCCACAGCTGTGCGAACCGGACCGGAGATGTTCTACGGTATTGCTGCGACAAACTAAAGGAAGACGGGACAGACTATAGAGAGATGTTAGAGAGACTTTAGAGAGATTTTAGAGAACGAATAGGCGAAGTTAGGTCACATGCGATCCGCGTTATGAATATCATTCATGCTCGATGTCATTCAATCTTATAGTAACGTTTGTCGTACCCGTTTCAGCTACATTGCAATCAAGATCATTCCAATCGAGATATAACTCAAAATCCCCGCCTTGGTAGGCGGGGATTTTGAGTTATAGATAAAGCAAGATCTGAAGGGCATGGATATATCAACGATAGATTCGAAGAACATTGAGATACAAGGAGAGAGAAGTAGAAATACAAGTAGAGCTGACGATCATGGGTATGAAGAAAAAACGGAAAACAATAGCTGGAGCTTAGTTGGCGCGTCCTTTCAAAATCATATTGTTGGCTTTGCCAAAATCGATGGCGACTTTACCAGTAAGTGCCGCTGTTCGTTCTGCAAGAATGACGGCGTTAACCCCGCAAGAGAACAGAGCAACATCAAAATCATTCGGATGCGTTTGAATCCATTGCAAGGTCTCATCCATCTGATCATAGTTGTCAAACGCTAACGTACTTACGATGTCGAGGTGATAAGGCTCCTTAACGAGTGCGGCCTGTAACTCATCCAGTTCACGCGTTACAAGCAACACACGTTTGCCGGCAAGCATCTGCCAGAACCGCGGTACTTGCACAAGTTCACGATTCACACAAGCATGACAGGTCAGCGCAGGCGCGATGCCGTAGTGAGCAAAGATCATATCCGTTAGCGGCCGCTTGAGATAATCGGGAGCCTTGATGGTGCTGTCTCCACGCGGAAGGACACCGACAATGCTGGCTCTTTTCAACGAAGCAGCGACTTCGTCCCGCATCTTCAGGTTGGGAAGCCGCAGTCCCTTTTGTCCGAGATTGGCTTTGACCGCCCAGCGCTCTTGGAGTACCTGTTCCATAGGCCATACGGATTCTTGCGACATCACGATATTTTCACCATCCCCCACACGCACCAGTGAGAATGGACGCTTCTCTTGCAAAGCTGCTTCAAGCTGATCCAGCACGTCCTGCATTTCTAGATAAGTAGAATTCATACCGAATGCCTGCCCCCTTTGAAAATCAAGCTCCTCTATTCTATGTCGCGAGAGAAACCGTGATCTGTGCGTTCGACCTCCAAGAGATAACTTGGGGTGTATATCAATCTATTTATAAGAAAATCAGTACATATGTCGGTGCCGGAATGTTCAGGAGTTCATACGTTATACAGTGCTGGCATTTAAGAGAATTGAAGTGTAAGCGATCAGCGCGAGGAACGAGTTTCGTAGATACGAGATTTCATTCTAAAAAAACTATGAAAACGTCTGTACTCGCCATATAGGCTTACAGCGTTCATGAGGAGGAAGGGTATGTCCAGGAAAGTTGTAATTGAGATTAACTTCAATAACTACGGGTTAGATCCGCAGCGGCTGACCCGCGAATGGCTGGAGCGTCGTATGACGATTTTTCGCACATTTACATTGCATTGTCTCAAGGCTCAGACCAATCAAGATTTCTTGACAGTGGTGAAGCTTTCCAAAGAATCCGGGGAACTGATGCAGGAGATTTTGGCGAGCCAGGAGCCGCTGCCTTCGAATATTCGTTTTGGAACCCATATCGAGAGTGTACGTGCGATTCTGGAGTTTGCTAAAGACGTAGAAAACATCTATATTGCCCGTCTGGATTCGGATGATCTGTATCACAAAACATTTGTGCAACAGCTCTATGATGTGCAGCCTCAGCCAGAAACGATGGCGTTGATTAATCAGAATGGTTATCTGTGGGACAGTGTGAACAACGAGATGGCTCCGGCATTTCACCGCTCCCCTCAATTTTATGTCTATCTCTATAAGACAGCGGAGTATGCCTCTGGATATCGTGTGAAGCTTCCGGGCCGAGGCACGCATGGGAACGTAATCGACTTGCCACATGAACTGCTTGCTCCGCGGAACTATGTCAATATCGTGCATTCCAGCAATACGTCCGTCAAAAAAGTACCGCCTAAAGACCGCTTAAGCCGCGAGGAGATGGCACAGGTTTTACGTGAATTTATGATCTGAACAGGAGGGATTCATCCATGATTCAAGGACAAACGATTCTGGTCACCGGAGGAACTGGCTCCTGGGGTCAGAAGCTAACGGAGGTACTGCTTGCGCAGAACCCGGCGGAGATTCGGTTGCTATCTCGGAACGAGTATGCCCAGATTGCAATGCAGCGGGAGTTTAATCATGATCCGCGTCTGCGTTTTATCATTGGAGATATTCGAGATTACCGGGCAGTGGAGGAAGCGTGCCAAGGCGTAGATGTGCTCTTTCATCTGGCCGCGCTCAAGCATGTTCCGGTCTGTGAAGATCAGCCGGATGAAGCATTTAAAACAAATGTGATTGGAACTCAGAATATTATTCGGGCGGCCATCCGTATGGGGATTCCGAAAGTCATTGACGTATCCACCGACAAGGCAGTCGATCCGATTAACGTATATGGCATGACCAAAGCACTGGGCGAAAAAATGATGATTCGTGCCAACTGGCTGAGCGAGAAGACCCGGTTTGTATGTATCCGCGGCGGCAATGTTCTGGGCACAAGCGGCAGTGTTGTACCTTTGTTCCGCAGACAGATTGACGAAGGCAAAAGCCTGACCATTACAGACGAAGGCATGACTCGCTTTTTCCTGACCCGTACCGAAGCAATTCATTTATTACTCAAAGCAGCGGAAGCGGCGATGGGCGGAGAGACCTTCGTCATGAAAATGAAAGCTTGCAACATGACGGAACTGGCATCTGTCATGCTGGAACAGGCAGGTCGCCCGTCAGGCGATTACAAAGTGACAGGCATCCGTCCAGGGGAGAAGCTGCACGAAGTGCTGATCTCGCCATTTGAAGCACCGCGTACTCGCCAGTACGATGCGCAGTATTATGTCATTTTGCCGGAGCATGCCGATCAAGGTCTTACGAAACATTATGATCATCTGCCACGCGTGAAGTTTGATCAGTATCGCTCTGACAGTGAAATGATGAATAAACCGGCGATTGCTGCGTTTTTGCGTGCAGGAGGATATATCGACTAACGGAAGGGAGGCGGAACGTTTGGAGGTGGAAAAGATGAGTGAGAACAGCCTGAATCCCGAAGAGAAAAATAAAGACGAAAAGGAGAAACAGGCACAGACTCCAGGAGAGCACCATGGCCGGAAACAGCAACGATTGAAGCAACTCTACCCGAAGCCACAGCAGACCACGCTTCAATGCATTCATGACCGCTCCCTGAAGGCTGTTGTCATCGGTCTTGGTTACGTGGGACTGCCGATGGCCGTTGAGATGGCACAGTCCGGTTACCAGGTGCACGGCATTGATATCGATGCAGGCAAAGTAGCTAAGCTTCGTGCGGGCCATTCGTATATTATCGGCATTGAAGATAAGGTGCTTCAAACGCTGCTGGAGGCGAATTTGTTAACGGCAGGCACCGATTATGCAGCAGTCGCAGGTGCGGATGTCATTGTCATCTGTGTACCGACTCCGTTAACGGATAAACATCAGCCGGATATATCCTATATTTCATCAGCAGTGGGGGGGATGACCCCCTATCTTCAGCAGGGCAGCCTTGTCATTCTGGAGAGCACGACGTATCCAGGCACGACGGAAGAGCATGTGAAACAGCCCGTAGAAGCAGCGTGCGGCTGGACTGCGGGTGAACATTTCTATGTCTGTTATTCTCCGGAGCGGGTTGATCCGGGCAGTGTGCATTATGGTGTGAAAAATACACCGAAAATCATCGGCGGATCGACTCCCGCATGTCTGAATTATGGAACACAATTCTACGGCTCGTTTCTGAACGAAGTCGTGCCGGTTAGCTCCACAACCGTCGCCGAGACAGCGAAACTGTTCGAAAATACGTTCCGCAGCGTAAACATTGCGCTGGTTAATGAGTTAACCCCGGCCTGTGAGCAGATGGGCGTGGATATCTGGGAAGTGTTACAGGCAGCGGCAACGAAGCCGTTTGGGTACATGCCGTTTTATCCTGGACCGGGTATTGGAGGGCACTGTATTCCGATTGATCCGATCTATCTATCTTGGGCAGCCAATCGCCAGGGATCGGAGCTACGGTTCATCGAGCTTGCAGATGCGACCAACAGGCAAATGCCAGAGCACGTAGTTCAGCGTGCAACAGCCCTGCTGGAACAACGTGGCCATTCTATTCGCGGCGCCCGCGTTGTACTGGCAGGTATGGCGTACAAAAAAGACATTGACGACCTGCGCGAATCCCCTGCGCTCGACGTCTTCCGGCTGCTGAGCGTAGCGGGTGCCGACGTTGTTTTCACCGATCCGATGGTGCCCGTATTCCGTCAAGATGATGGTTCCATGCTCCAGTCCCGGCTTGCTTCGCCCGAATTATGGACATGGGCCGATCTGGTGATCATCACGACAGACCACTCTGCGTTTGATTACCAGGAGATGGCGGATCATGCACCACTGATTTTTGATACACGCAACGCCACGGCCGGATGCCGCGGAGACCATATCGTTGTACTGGGTCAACCGGAACGACATGACAGCAGGATTTCAGAGAGCTTTGGGAAGGAGAAGGTTGCTAAAGGGGATACGGGTGCGCAATCCGAACATGTGGAGTATGCAGGTCATGAGGAATATGTGGATTATGTAGAAGTTGTGGAAGATGCTGAACATGTGGACACAGAACATGTAGAGTATGAAAAGCAAGGGATGGAGAAAGAGGATTCTCAAGATACAGGACATGAAGTCGCAGGATCGGAAGGTCATAGTAACAGCGGTCAGGTCACGAGAGAGGGAGATTTCGCAGGGGCGGATGTAAAAGGAGAAAGTGAAAGATACCCGAGTACGAAACGCGAGAGTGTTACCTTAGATGAAGATGCAGAGAAAGTGAAAGAAACAGAAACAGAAACAGATAAAGAAACAGATAAAGATCATCCTTATGGAACCGGTGATGTTACAAAGGCGGATGAAGACTTGAAAAAAATGCACGGAAAAACGGGAGATGGCTATGGCGAATCATGACCGGGTGAACGAACGTTATTACGGGCAGATCAACTCCGAAGATTCTCATGAAGCGACAAGGACCCGCGTGCACTGGATGTGTCGGGAGACCAGAGGCAAACGCATTCTGGATGTGGGATGCAGTCAGGGGATTACATCTATTTTGCTGGGGCGTGAAGGGTTTCGGGTGACAGGTGTGGATTTGGAGGAAGAAAGTATCCGCTATGCGCAAGAGGAGCTGGCTAAAGAATCCAAGCCCGTCCGCAACCATGTCGATTTTCGCATGCTGGACATCACGCAATGGAAGGCGAGAACAACGTTTGACACCGTTCTGCTTGGAGAAGTGCTGGAACATTTTGCACATCCCGAGACATTGCTATCGCAGGTTCATCGTCTGCTCGGAGAGGAAGGTACACTCATCCTTACCGTTCCTTATGGCTATCATCCATTCTATGATCATAAACAGACGTTCTATGCGAGTAATCTGGCGATGTGTTTATTACCGTTTTTTGAAGTATTGAAACTGGAAGTTCATCATAAATATCTATGTTGTGTGGCGCGCAAACGGCAGAAAATACAGCTCGATGTTAAACCGTCTCTGAACCAGGTGCTGGACTGGACGAAACTGGATCATGTTCATTTTGAAGAGTTGGAGCAGCAACATCTACGCTCCATGAAACAGCGTAAAAAAGCGCTGGACAGTGCCGTGGATCAGCTGAAACGCATACGTCGTCAGGAGAATGAGGAAGGGTAAGCGGCGTAGAGTAGTAACACTAACAAAAGTACCAGCACCAACACCAACACCAACACCAACACCAACACCAACACCAACACCAACACCAACACCAACACCACTTACTTGAGCGGACATGGGCAACTGTAGCATTAGCATGTGGACCCGTGACACCAGTAACCAAACCGCAATCACAGCGAGAGTACGGTACCAGCACATGCACTAACTGCAAGAACACTAATTAAGCAAACACCAACTGACTCAAACCCTAACATCAATACGACACAATAAATACAGACACTATAAACAACACTCTTATCGTCAACATTAACTGCGAAATCGGGACTAACATCTTCAAGTGCCACGAGCATTTAGACCATTGACACCAGGAGCAGTACGAGTAATTACACCAACGTTATGTCACCAGCACACGACCTACACTAGTTACACCAACTACACTAGTTACACCAACTACACTAGTTACGCGAACACTAACCTTAACTTCACACACTTCTCAAACGCTAACCAAACTAACTCAAGTATTACTGTCAGTGAATGCATCATTAGCATGGACACCACTGACATCTACAGTCACCAGCAGTAGCAACAATTCCATTCCCAGTACCAATCCCAATTCCAATCCCACTACCAGTACCAATTACTATAGAGAATGCAGCGTATAGTGAGGCAAGTTTTTCTAACGATCACCAGAAGACTTATTTAGGTCATTTCGAAGCTCACAGAATTCTAACGATCACCAGCGACGTTATTTACTTGAAAATCAGCAATCTTCCACAAATTCGGGCCTGAAATACGAAAATAGGCTCATCTGTGATCGTTAGATTTTCAAAAGCGCTGAAATGAGCTAAATAGCGTCATCTGTGATCGTTAGAAATTTTAAAACGCATAGAACGCATAGAACTCTTTAAAATTTTATGATTTGCAGAATCTTTTTTTGATTGGGTTGCATCAGTACGCGTGAGGCAGGAAGGGGCTCAAAACGTGGTCACTATCAGTTTGTGTATGATTGTGAAGAACGAAGAACGCACACTGGCAAGGTGTCTTGAATCGGTGGCTGACCTTATGGATGAGATTATCATTCTGGATACAGGGTCGTCGGATCGGACGATGGACATCGCTGCAAAGTATACCGACCGGGTCTATACGTATACATGGAATGAAGACTTTGCCGCAGCACGGAATGAGTCATTCGCCCAGGCTACGCAGGAGTATATCCTTTGGCTTGATGCGGATGATGTGCTGTTGCCCGGGGAACGGGCGAAGCTTGCAATGTTGAAGGAGCAGCTGCCGTCCGGCGGTAAGACGGCGGGTGTGATTATGGGCTATACGCTGGCCGAGGGGCCGGAGGGAAGTCCGCTGGTGGCGGACCGCCGGCTTCGCCTGGTCAAGCGGGATGCCGGGTGCCGCTGGCATGGCCGGCTGCACGAGCAGCTGCGCTTCCCGCAAGGCGAGGTCATTACGGCAGATATTGCCGTAACCCATCGCCGCGAGGCGGGCAATCATTCGGCGCGAAACGTGCGCATTCTGCGCAAATGGATCGCCGAAGAGGGCATAGCCCAGGGACGCCTGCTGTTCTACTATGCAGGCGAATGTTATGACCGCCAGCGCTACGCGGCGGCGGCACGCGGTTACGCGAAGCTGCTGGAGCAGCCCAGCGGTTACCGCGAAGATCGGCTCATTGCCTGCGCAAGGCTGGCGGAATGTTATGAGCGGCTTGGCGAGCCGGGCCGTAAGCTGGGCGCATTGCTGCAGTCGTTCCAATACGACTTGCCGCATGCCGATTTCTGCTGCGCCATTGCCGCTTGTTTCCATGAGCGGCAGGAGATTATCACCGCCATCTACTGGTATATGCAGGCGGTGGATGTGAGCAGTCGCGATCCAGGTCTGCGCCCCGTACCTGCGGCCTGCCGAACGTGGCTGCCACATGCACGGCTCTCGCTGTGTTATGCTCATCTGGGCAACTGGGAGCAGGCGCTTTTGCATAACACCAAAGCTCGGAAGTATCTGCCGGATGATCCAAGTCTGATCGGGAATCGGGAGAAGCTCGAAGCCGTCATTCGCAAACAGCGGAAAGAAAGCGAAGGGTGACATATGTAACAATGTAACAAGGAACAAAAACGGAAAGTGAAGATGAGGTATCCCATAGGATGAAGCTAGCGATCCATTGGTGGAAGGAATCATAAAGGTTTTCAGATATAGCAATCAGATTAGCAATCCAATACGGGTCTTCCACAGAGGCCTAATAAAAATAACCCCCGTTTAGCCGAGCAAGTCGGTAAACGGGGTTTGCTGTTGCTTTGTTTTAGTATGAACAGTGTAACGGGGTTTAGAACAACTGAACTTATCGTCCATATCCATTTTCCCAAGCGAAGTCGTGATGTCAGGATATTGCATCAGCATATGTTGATCACGATTCAGGTGCCAAGCATCGTACATACTGGTCTTTTGTACGCAAGCTGCTGCAAGCCCAGCCCCATCCATCATAAATGTCTTCATCTATATTTAAGGTAACCGTCTCGTTGCTATACTCGTTCCAGTTTTCGATGCGGAGGGTATTGTCACTTTCCCATTCGAGGTGATTTCCTCCATGGAACTCTGCACGATAGATGCTTTTGGCATTCGAAGCGTCTTTATCGGCTGTTTTTCTTACGTCTACCCAGATCGTCACCCCGCCTGCTGCGCCTCCGTAGGGAACACCGTATAGTTCGGCTGTGTATTCCCCATTCGGCGATGGCATGGAATAGCTCAGATCACCTCGGTCGGCACGATCAAACGTGGAAAGGTAGGGACGAAGCGTGAAGAAAAGCGTCAAAGCCAAGATAGGCAACACAAACAAGGCAATACATATCGAAGCGATTGGATGCCTGCGAACCCAAGATTTGCGAGAGATCATGGATGAATCTGGACGCATAGTCGTATCTTTTTTCATAACTCTACACCTTCCTTTAGAGCGTAATCTGTTTGGCAGGGATATAAATATCCAGTTCTCCGTAATGCTCCTGGGCGAGACTGCCGTCTATTCTTTCAAAATAATAAGCATCACTCTTGCTGTATCCGGAATGACTTTGCCAGTATTCATCGATAAACGTCCAGACACTGTCCAGATGATCGATATTAATCAGGCTTGGATGAAAGTCACAGACAAACTTGAACACGGCATACTGATTGGCAGGCACTTCGATGCCGTTCAGTTCCTCCGGGATCTCTTCCAAACTCGTAACTTCAACAGATGGCTGATAGGTACTGTAATGTTCTTCAATCTCATTGGTCAATCCAATATATACGTTATCGTGCAGCACGTTAGGGATCAGATGAAAGTACTTTTCGTAAAAAAGGTTGCCTGCTGAATTGGATTTATAATATTCCTCGTTATCCACATATCGAATCCGGGATTGCTGACCGATAAGCTTCATCGCAGGTTTCCGTACATAAATGGGATGAAAAATATATCCGTACGGAAGGATCGTGATCATCGATGAGGTCATACGGGCCGTAAACTGCAAATCACCAGCACCCTGTTTGCGATATTGTAGAGGGGTTATGCCAAAGGCCTGTTTGAAAGCCCGAATGTAAGACTGCTCATGTTCAAAAGAATAATGTCCGCTAATATCGATGATTTTCCAGTTCAGATCGACCAACTGCTCCAGACTACGGGCTAATTTGCGAGCACGAATATACTCTCCAGGTAACTGCCCGCTGGCATGTTTAAACATGCGATGTAGATGGAATTTGGAGATGTGGGTTATCGATGCAAGATGATCGAGTGTCAACTTTTCATGAATATGGTCTTCTATGTAATCAAACAACGTATCCAATGTCTGTAGTAGATCTGGTTGCATATAGAAACTCCTTATTTCGTCCTGATTTATAGGGGATAGCAAGAAATGTTCATTTTTTCCTTATCACTGATGATATCATAACCAGATACTTAATTTGATGACAAGATTGGAGTAATTACATATGTTAGCCGACCAAACGATAACAGACAAAAGAACGTATAAGCCCATCCAAATACTGGCAAGGTTATGGACACTAACTGGAAAATATCGCATGTTCATTATCCCACTGCTCATTGCAGCTTTGGCCGCCTCACTGGTAGAAGTAGGATATCTGGAATCCATTCGCAGATTGGTCAAAGGGGCAGCGGAATCACAGTTTTCTCTTATTTATTCAGGGTTGATCATCGGCGTTTTGATTGTTGTGCTACGTGTCATTGTAAGCCTATTCACAACATGGTCGGAGACCTTATTCCAACAGAAGACCCAGGTGTTTTTACAGTCCAGGCTGCTACATTCCCTTGCGCGAACAGATACGCAAGAACTGGCAAAGTATCATACGGGGGATCTCACATCCAGAGTATGGACTTCAGCTACGGAGGCTCAGAAAGGCATCAATCAACACGGAACCGAACTTGCGAAAAATATGATTCAATTGGTTCTGGCTTTTGCTTATTTCAGCTGGGTGAACCTGCAACTTGCTCTCGCCATTATTGCATTCACATTAATCTATCCTCTGGTGACGGCAGGGCTTGGAAGAAAACTGCAGCGAGAACATGACCGATTAAATGCAAGTGCAGCAGCGAGGGATGAATTGCTTACCGATATCATTCAAGCCCCGGTAGAAATCCGCAGTTACGGACTTTCGGGTTATATGCAGCAGCAGTTTAGCAGACGAATGAATCAGGTATTTAAGCGTACGATGTCTGTTTCGGTATTACAGCGTTTGACGGAGGCTGCTGGACGGGTCTCCACTTACGGGGGCATGATCCTGATCTTGTATCTCGGTGGATTACAAGTTCTGCATGGACATATGGATGTGGGTGGATTGGCAGCTTTTCTCGTCGCAAGCAGTCAGTTGACACGTCCGATCGAAGCATTGTCAGGGCTATGGAGTAAAGTGATTGGATCGGCTTCTCAGGCGGCTCGTGTATTTGAAATGTTGGATTTGGAAAAAAAGAAACCGGCTGCCGCTCAGCCGCAGCACAAGTTTATGACCGAAGGTGTTCATGTAGACCGGATTTTCTACAGATATTCAGAGCATGAAGAAGTGTTATCGAACATTTCTTTTACAGCTGCCAAAGGCAAACTTACGGTAATTACAGGCCCTAGCGGATGCGGAAAAACGACTTTACTGAAAGTGATAGCTGGTTTAAATACGCCTGCGAGCGGTTCAATCCAGATGAATAATCCAAATGATTCAAATCACTCAAATAATTCAGCGTTTGCCTATAAGGACTCTGTGGGATTGGCGGCCCTTAAATACCCTGCACAGGACATAGAAAGGGATATAAAGCACGTTTATGTTCCACAACAAGCCTTCATTTTCTCAGGAACCGTAGAGGAGAATATTAGATTTGGTGCAGAAGGGTTGTCTGCTGAAGAGGTGCAGCTTGCTGCCCGTATGACTCTTGCTCATGATGCCATTATGAACCAGACAAACGGCTACAAGACAGAGCTTCAGCCGCAAGGGGGACACATGTCTGGCGGAGAACTTCAACGGATCAGTCTCGCCAGAGCAGTGTTAAGAAAACCGGAAATTTTATTGCTGGATGAACCAACCTCCTCACAAGACCCGTGGCATGAGCAACAGTTGAACGAGCTATTTACGGTGTTAGCAACGGAGTATGACACAACGATTATAGCTGTCACTCATCGGTTATCTTTGATTGAGCGTGCAGATCAGGTGATTTATATGCAGGATGGAGAGGTTGTTGACATCGGCACTCACCGTGAACTGCTGAATCGTGAGAATGGTTACCTTGCTTACCTTGCGGAGCAGGATGCAGAAGAACGATTATACGGAGAAGTGCCGGAACAGTTGTAAACCGATCGAAAGAGTAAACAGATCGAAAGAGTAGCCAGATCGATAGAGAATTAAGACGTTTGAACAAATAACAGGGTAAAAAAGCTGAAGTACTCTTAAAAGTAAATGTGAAGAATTAGATTGAGGTAGCCCGCGAAGGTAAAGGTAGAAGGATAAGTAAAACTGGGGGAACAGCATGTCATATGAATCTGAACATAAGCAGAAAGATGAATCCGAAGATAAGCAGGAAGGGAATGAAACGTGTCCACAAAAGAGATGCACATGAAGCATGAAGCATCAGTGTCGAAGGAAAATGAACATGAGTGCATAGAGGTGGAGGGCAAGAGCACAGATGGAAGAGCACTATAAGAACAATGATGTTGAGGGAAATCAGCATATAGATGGAGAGGAACATAAGCGCATAGATGAAGATGGACATCATAACAGGGATGGAGATCAGGATGTGAATAAGGCCAAGGAAACAGCATCTCTGAGAAAGGTTTGGCCGATTATTGTGCGCTTTATGAAGCCCTATAGATGGGCGGTAATCATTATGTTTCTTTTTATTGCAGCGGACGCGGTGTTCGATTGGGGTCTGGCCTTTGTGCAGGGATTTTTCGTTGATGCAATCCATGACGGCGGACAGGAGAAACTGAATGCTACGGCGATAACCTTTATCGCAGTGTTGATCGGGTTTATCGCATTACTGGCAATGCATCGCTATGTGCTAGTACGGCTCAAAGAATCTATGCATAGGGATATGTCAATGAACCTGCTCCAGCTTTTCAACCAGATGCCTTATCCGTGGGCGCGTAGACAGAAATCCGGGGATGTGATGCTGCGAATCAAAGAAGATACGAAACATGGTGCAGAAGTGGTGGAGGCGATAGCAGAAGGAGTAACAGTCGTTTTTATTATCGTTCTCTCGCTGGGGTACTTGTATCGTGCAGATGCATGGGTTGCAGTTATTGCACTTGTCAGTGCGGCGGCGATCTGGTTTACGGCCAGGGTATATGACCAGCGTATTGTGCGCTTGTCGGATGAAGTGGAATCTATGGAGGGTGAGTCACAGCAGCAGATTCAGCAATACATGGAAGGTGTTCCTGTGATCCAGGCATATAACTCTTCGCCATGGTTTCTCACACGCTTGCGTATGCAGCAACAATCACTTAACCGAGTACAGGCGAAGCTGCAGATGACCTTAAGCATATCCGATAATGTGGCGATGGCCGTATTTGGTCTGGCTCAATTGGCAGCATTATTTCTGATTGCTTTAGCTGCAGCGAGGGGCGCTTTGTCACCGGGAATGGTTGTGGCAAGCAGCTTGCTGTTTGAACTTGTGGTATGGCCTGTACTGGGGTTGTCGAGCCAGTGGAGCCAAATGCAGGCGAGCATAGGCGCATTTGGTCGCATCTCCACATGGCTGAATCTAGCGCAGCGAGCGGAACAAAATAAAGTAAAAGAATACAATTCAGGGCACAGAGAACTTACGCAAAATGAACAGCCTATCCTGACACTGGATCAGGTCACGGTGGCGGATGAAAGCAGCGGTCGAACTATCCTGGATCGGATTACGCTTAGATTGGTACCCGGTGAACTGATCGCTGTAGTAGGCAGTAGCGGAGCCGGGAAGTCTACACTATGCCAAGTGTGTGCGGGGCTGATCAAGCCGACTTTTGGACGTGTAATGCTGGGGAATGAGGATGTAGCGCAGATTATGGCTCAGGATCAACAATCCCGGCTAACGTATATGCCGCAGTCACCGGCTTTTTTTACAGGCACGATCGAAGAGAATATACGTCTTGGCAGGGACGCTACATTAAATGAATTGAAACTTTCAGCGGGACAGGCTGGTTTACATGAATTTATTGAGGCCCAGGAAGGCCGGTATGATGCGATCCTGCAAGAAAAAGGAGCGAATCTGTCCGGTGGACAGCGTCAGCGTCTGTCCCTTGCCCGGCTTATGATGAGAACTTCAGATGTGTATATTTTGGATGAACCGACATCATCGCTGGATAACCGGACCGAGCAGTTTGTCATGCAACAACTTCGCCGTTTGGTGCAGGAGAAAACGGGATTGCTGGTAACTCATCGCATAGAGCTCGCCCGTCAATGTTCCCGGATTCTAGTGATGAATCAAGGACGAATTGCTGAGGATGGCACGCATGAGCAGCTGATGGAGCGGAAAGGCTTATACTATCGCATGAATGTCAGGGATGCGTCGTCGGGAGAGTAAGACTGGAAGAAGGAAGTAACTTGCGATACTAAGTTCATTATGCAATTAACTAGACCGGACGTGGTATAATGTATAGAAACGGAGTTGATGGTCAGATAGCTGATTTGCTCGATCCACGGAACGATTTTGTTTTCAAGCGTATTTTGGTAGTGAGGAAAACAAAGATGTGTTGCTTGTGTTCTTAAACCGAACGTTTGCGGAATCAGGTGACCCACCATTGACGGAGATTGTACTTCTCAACCCGTATACAAATAAAGATGCTCCTCTAGACAAACAGTCGATTTTTGATATTTGGGCCAAAACGGCAGAAGGTAAGCTGATAAACATTGAGATGCAGCTGTTTAATAAATACGATATTGAGAAAAGAACCCTGTACTATTGGAGTAAGCGTTACTCTAGCCAGTTGCAGGAAGGACAGTCCTATAAGGAACTGAAGAAGTGTGTGACGATTAATATTCTAAATTATTCATTTATTGCCAATGAGCAATATCATAATATCTTACATTTGAGAGAAGATCACACTGGACTTGAACTGAGTGATGATATAGAAGTGCACTTTATGGAACTTTCCAAGCTTGACGGTCAATCTGTCCCCATAGAAGGAGGGTTAATTAACTGGCTTTTGTTCTTAAAGAGTGCTGACAAATCCAATTGGGAGGTGGTGCAAATGAATGAGCCGACATTGAAAAAAGCGATGGATACGTTGGAGTTTCTAAGTCAGGATCGGGAGGCACGTCGATTGTATGAGGAGCGTCAAAAGTACTTGCATGATGAGGCCTCGATGATTGAATGGGCTACGGAAAAGGGAATGGCTCAAGGGGAACAAAAAAAAGCTTTGGAGATTGCCCAAAACATGCTTTCACTAGGAATTGAGGTTTCGGTTATCGTCAAGGCCAGCGGTTTAACAGAGTCCGAGGTCAAAGCGCTTAAAAGCTAAAACTGTTTAAAAGCTAAAACCGCATATGACAGCTAAAAAAGTTTGTTATGAAAAGGAAAGCAACCGTTTGTCTCCACCCGGGATGAACGGTTGTTTTATTTGTGTTCGAGAAGATTCAGTTATTTTACAGGAAAACGCGGTTGCTCATTCGGGCCGTGCCCGTTAAACTAAAGGGAGCGGCGTTTTGCTTGACGGACAAGTCATGAGAACGCCATTTTGTTGTCAAGGATGCGGCGCTGATGCCGCGTTTGGATGTCAGAATCGGATAGAACCAAGCTGGTGCAGGAACACCGGTGACAAGTAAGGAGTCTTTACATGAGTGTGCAAGCACCTACTTTAGAAGAAGCGCAGGGTCTTCTGCAAAAATATTATGGTTACCCCGATTTTCGTGAGGGTCAAAAAAAGATCGTTTCCAGCCTGCTCGAATATGAGGATACGCTGGGTATTATGCCAACCGGGGGCGGGAAGTCGATCTGTTACCAGATTCCCGCTTTGTTATACCCGGGGTTGACGCTGGTGGTCTCCCCGTTAATCTCGTTGATGAAAGACCAGGTCGATGCGCTGACGACCGCGGGCATTGCCGCTGCTTATATTAATAGTACGTTAAGCGGCAGAGAAGTGAATGAGCGCATCCGCGCGGCGCAGCGCGGTGAGCTGAAGCTGCTCTATGTCGCGCCGGAGCGACTGGAGCTGGACTGGTTCCGCGATGAGATGGGGCAACTGCCAATCTCTTGCGTGGCAGTGGATGAGGCACACTGTGTGTCACAGTGGGGCCATGATTTTCGGACAAGCTACCTCGCGGTAGCGCCGTTTGTGGACAGTTTGCCGGAGCGGCCGGTCGTTGCGGCCTTTACGGCGACGGCGACGCCCGAGGTCATGGGCGATATTCTGCGGCTCCTGCGTTTGCAGGACCCGCAGACGTATGTGACCGGACTTGGGCGAGATAATCTCGCGTTTAGCGTGCTGCGCGGCGAGAGCAAAAAGGATTTTGTCCTGAACTACGCGCGCGAGCATGCCAGCGAGCCAGGTATTGTATACGCCGCCACCCGCAAGGACGTGGACGATCTGCATCAGCGTTTGTTGCAGGCAGGTTTGCCGGCAGGACGCTATCACGCAGGCATGACGGACGATGAGCGTGCACAGAGCCAGGAGCAGTTTTTGTACGATGATATTCGCGTGATGGTTGCGACCAACGCGTTCGGAATGGGAATCGACAAGTCCAACGTGCGTTACGTGCTTCACTACAGCATGCCGAAGAACATGGAGGCGTACGTTCAGGAGGCCGGACGTGCAGGACGTGACGGTGAGCCGAGTCAGTGCATTTTGCTGTTCGGAGCGCAGGACATCATCACCCAGAAGTTCCTGATCGAGCAGAACCCGATGGAGGGTGACCGCAAAGCGAATGATTACCGCAAACTGCAACAGATGGTCGATTACTGTTACACCACGCGTTGTTTGCGCAGCGCGCAACTGGATTACTTCGGTGAGGTGCACGAGGACAAGCCATGCGGTATTTGCAGTTCCTGTACAGACGACCGTGAGCTGGTGGATATGACCATCGATGCGCAAAAAATATTCAGCTGCATTCACCGCATGCGTGAACGCTACGGGGTATCTCTTGTGGCTTCGGTACTCAAAGGCTCTCGTGCCAAAAAGGTGCTGGACTACGGCTTCGATTCTTTGCCAACATACGGGGTTATGGGCAATCGCACAGAGCGCGAAATTGCCGAGATTATCAACGTGATGGTATCCGAAGGTTACCTGATGTTGTCCGAGGGTCAATATCCAGTGGTTCGTTTGCAACCGCTGGCGGTAGAAGTGCTGAAAGGACAACGCGAAGTCATGCAGCGTGTCGTACGCAAAACAGCAGCTACAGCTTCCGGTACAAACTACGGCGGACGCCGCGGACGCGATGCAATGCCTTCAGCTGTGAACGAAACCGTGTTTGAACAACTGCGCCTGATCCGCCGTGATCTGGCCGCCAAAGAACATGTACCATCCTACATCATCTTCAATGATGCCACTTTGCGCGAGATGAGTGTGGTATGTCCGAAGACAGAACGTGACATGCTGACCATTAAAGGGGTCGGTGAGGTCAAGTACCGTAAGTATGGACTCCCGTTCCTGGAATTCTTCCAGAAGCAATCGGGTGAAGAAGTGGACACGGACGATGACGCTTTTTATGAATATGAGTGATATGTGTTAGTGATATATGATAGTGAATATGTCATGAGTAATGAGGATAAATGACAAGAGACCAGTGATATCTGATCTGTGGTCAGTGACCTGCGCCTGAAGAGCAATGCCTGAAGACTAATGTTAAACCTATAACCAGAACTTAAAGGAGATTACATTCAGTTCTAGGGGATAGAGATTATACTAAAGTTGAAGAGATAGATATTAGATACAGATAGAGTTATGGACAGAAACAGAGAATATTTAAATTGAACCAAAGAAACGACATTATGTCGTTTAACTGTCCATGCTCTAAAGAAACGCTGTAATCGGGCAAGTTTACCAGCCCTGGCAGGCTGCTCAATTTGAAGCTGGAGTGCTAACGATCACCACGGAGCTTATTTGCCCTGAATGGGGGACATTTGAAATCTAACGATCTCCAGGAAGCTTATTTTGTTCAAAATCCTGAAAAATGAACCTGATCAAGCTGATTTCAGCAGAATAGCGTCTCTGGGGATCGTTAGAATTTTCCAAAGCCCGAATATGCCGAAATAAGGCTTCTCCTGATCGTTAGCGCTCGGAGTATTCGCAGTAGAGGGTGGCGGACTTGCACTAGCCATAGGCGATGGGTGATATTTGATAATGAGCCTGAATTGATGAGGATAGTGGAGTGGATTGTGTACGTTCTTTAGTTCTACTTATATAGTTCAGAAGCTGAAACTAGTCAGAAGCGGAACCGGAAGCATAATTAGAAGAAGGAACACAAGAAGAAGCACAACGGGATCAAGAACAGGACAGAACGAGAAACAGAACGAGAAACAGAACGAGAAACACAACAAGAAACACAACAAGAAACACAACAAGAATTAGAACCAGTAACAGGATCAGAGCCAAGCTCAGATTAGGAACGGACTCAAAAAGTAATAAATGTATCTCATGAAATGTGTCCTTGCAGAGTAGACAAAATGGGCGAGAATGTCTTTCAAAGGGTGGACATAGAGGTTAAAAGTTGTTAATGAGTACTGGCACAATATATAGTCATTCTTATTCGGTCTGATCTATATATTGTGTTTCTATTCCGCCGGAGAGTGTATGTGTTTTTAAAAGAGGTGTCCACTCTTTGAAGGACAAATTGGGGATTTGTTTATGAGATGCGGACGTTATGGCATACGGACTGGTTAGTAGACCTTGTTTATAGATCTTGTTAGTAGACCTTGCTAGTAGATCTTGTTTAAGATCTTGTTTTTAGATCTTGTTTTTAAATTTTGTTAATAGGTCCTGCGCGTTTGTTGGCACGTGATGCGCGTGCTAACGCGGATGCATTTGCATTATGGGCGTGCTGACGCGGATAATGGTGTGAGTTGTGCAAGTGTGGCCATAGATAAGGCTTAGAGTTGCGTAGATGTTTGTCTGAACAGCATCCGGGGAAGGATGGCTGTGGAGCTTTACTTTTCCCAAAAAATATATGGTCTGGGTGTCCAGGCGAAGGTTGTGAACCATGAAGGTAATTTTATCGACTTTGAATGCAAAGTACATCCATACCTCGCTGGCGCTGCGGTGTTTGAAGGCGTACAGTGAGAAGGATTTTGATATTGAACTCGCGGAGTATACGATCAAAGACCCGGTTATGAATATTGTGTCGGATCTGTACCAGCGAGGGGCGGATGTGATTGGGTTTTCGTGTTACATCTGGAACATTGAAGAGACGATCAAGGTGATTGATAATTTGAAAAAGGTTATGCCTGACGTGAAAATTTTGCTGGGCGGGCCGGAGGTGTCCTACGACACCGAATATTGGATGAACCGGATTCCTAATGTCGATTTTATCGTCATGGGTGAAGGGGAAGAGACGTTGCATCAGCTTTTGACGGAGCTTGAAGGCAGCAAGAAGTTTCATTTTGTGTATGGACTGGCGTATCGCAAAGGGGAAGAGGTTATTCTCATGCCAGGACGCCCGAAAGCAGACTTGAATGATCTGCCTTCGCCGCATCGATTTGAAGAGGATATCCCGGAACTCGGGAAGCGGGTTGTTTATTTTGAAACCAGCCGGGGCTGTCCGTTTAGTTGTCAGTTCTGTCTTTCCAGTATTGAGGTTGGCGTGCGGTATTACGATATCGAGCGGACGAAGTCGGACATTCTGTACCTGATCGAGAAGGGTGCGAAGCTGATCAAGTTTGTGGATCGGACGTTTAACATTAAACGGGATTATGCGATGGAGATGTTTAAGTTTTTGATCGAGAATCATCAGGGAACGGTGTTTCAGTTTGAAATTACGGCTGACATCATGCGTCCCGAGGTGCTCGACTATTTGGCAGAAAATGCGCCGCCGGGTACGTTCCGCTTCGAAATCGGAGTTCAGTCCACGAATGATCCGACGAATGAACTGGTGAAACGCCGTCAGAACTTTGCGAAGCTTAGCCGTACGGTGAATAAGGTCAAAGCCAGCGGCAAGATCGACCAGCATTTGGATTTGATCGCGGGACTACCGGAGGAAGATTATAATACGTTCCGCAAGACGTTTAACGATGTGTTTGCTTTGGGGCCGGAAGAGCTACAGCTCGGATTCCTCAAAATGCTTCGCGGTACGGGACTGCGTCTGGATGCAGAGAAGTACAATTATACGTACATGGATCATGCGCCGTATGAGATTTTGGGCAGTGACGTGTTGCCGTTTAGCGACATCGTGCGCCTGAAACGCCTGGAGGATGTGCTGGAGAAATACTGGAATGCACACCGGATGGATCATACGCTCAAGTATCTGATGGAGCAGGAGTTTGATTCACCGTTTGATTTCTTCCAGGCCTTTGGCGATTACTGGGAGGGTCAGGGCTGGCAGAAGATTGGGCATCAGCTAGAGGATTTGTTTACTCGTCTGCATAGCTTCCTAGAGTCGCGGAATACGCCGCATATGGATATTGTGCTTGGTCTGATGAAGCTGGATTATTTCCTGGGACATAAGTATAAGCCGCGTAAAATCTGGTGGGACGATGTGCTCCAGAAAGATCAATGGGCGGGCTATATGAAAACGTTGGCTGAACGACCAGAAGACGTTCGATTGCCACGTGTTGCCGGTGCCTCTGGCTCGGCATGGCTGGAAAGCAGCGGCGCGAGTGGAGCGGCCGCTGCCGGAACTTCGGCGGCTGCCGGAGAGGATACTGCCGCGGATGCGGCGGGTGTGATCGGCAGCCATGCCGGGGATGCTGCGTCGCTTGCAGCGCGCGACGCAGTGGAGTCCGCCGCGGATGGAACGGCGGACACGGGGCACGGCAACGCTTCGCGTGCGTTGCCGATGACCTCGGCCATGACCGCACAGACGGTCATGGGTGCCCGTGCTTTCGCCGATCTGAGACTCGGCGAAAAGGAACTGCAGAAGCACGCCGTACTGGACGTGCTTCCGTTCCGGCTTGAGCGTGTGCTAGCTGGCGCCAGCCCGCTTGCCGCGAAAGGGCAAACGCTGCTGGTCGTCGTATACCAGCAGCACGAAGACCAGCAGGCGCAGTATTACACGCTGCCGCTGGGAGAAGAAGCCGCTGCCATGTAGGTGCAGCGACCATATGTCCGAAAGCATCGGAAGATCATTGGATTCCCATACGGGATGAAGATGGTCTTCCTTTTTTTATTTTCCAAATTCAATAGAACTCATAATAAATCCAATTAAGCTGAAGGAGAGTGTCCTATGAACAATAAAACAGAAGATGTCATCATGCTAACCAAAGGTTCTACAGATACATTGTATGTGCAAATTCCATATAATACGGTGCATATTCAGTCCATTCGTCAGGTAACAGGAAGAAGGTGGGAGCCTGATATGAAACGCTGGATCATCCCCTACTCAGATGCATCTCTTCAGGAGTTTACAAAGCACTTTGATGCGCTAGATGTAGAGATTTCCCCAGAGTTGTGGGTAGAGAGTGAGCTTTTAAGGAACTGGAAGTTAAGTGGAGAGCAAACACAATGGAAGAGGGAGGAATTGCAGCAAGCTTTGAAGTTAAGAGGATACAGTCGGAAAACGATTAAAGCATACTGTAATCAGATTGAACGATTTGTGGCCAGTCTTCCTCAGATGAATACAGAAATCCGTGCATCTCATGTCCAAACATATTGTTTGGATTTACTTGAGCGAGGAATTTCCCATTCTAGTGTGAATCAGACGATTAGTGCGATTCGATTCTATTGTAAACATGTGTTACTTCATCCAGCCGAGTTTCAATATATACGTCCCAAAAAGCAGGTGAAGCTGCCCAATGTTATGTCCGAAACAGAAGTCACCCAATTGCTGAAAGCTGTGACTAATTTCAAGCTTAAGACGATTCTGTATCTTACGTACTCAGCTGGATTTCGTGTAGGCGAAGTCGTTCGTCTACGCTATAACGATTTGGATATTGGGCGTCAAACCATTATTGTGAGGCAGGGAAAAGGTCAAAAGGATCGAAGAACTCTTCTCTCCCATCTTGCTTGGGAGATTATACAGAGGTACATCACCGAATATAAAACCGATCGTTGGTTGTTTCCAGGACAATCTTCGGATCGAAATCTCACGGAGCGCAGTGTACAAAAGGTTTTTGAAGAAGCTAGACAACGAGCGGGTATTGTGAAAAAGTGCAGCATTCATGCTTTGCGACACTCTTTCGCTACACATTTGTTGGAAAATGGAACAGACCTACGCTATATTCAGGAGCTTCTTGGTCATACAAGTGCACAAACAACAGAGCGATATACGCATGTTAGCACGAAAAATATTCAGCGTATTCAAAGTCCATTGGATCGGATGGATATAGGAGATTGAGCATCTCAAAGTTCTCCCTTTTTCACCAAATTTTTCTTCGCATATATCGCCCCATAGGTTATCATATACGTAGTTCAGATATTACGTTGAATGTGTGGTATTTACGAAGTACATAAATTAGATGTTAAGTGAAATTACTAAAGTCTTATTCATGGAGGCAAGTACATATGTTCATTTCAAAAGATCAACAAACAAAAATTAAACAGCTCAATCAAATCCTTGGAATGAAGCATCGAAGTACCCCATTCGATTTCAATAAAAAAGAAGATTGGATAGAAGCCATTGAAATGATTACCGCAGAGTATGTAGACTTTTGCGAATACTGGGGGAGATTATCCGATTTGAATTCGAGTTTAGATGAAAGTATTGAGTATTTTTACCCTGCTAGTTGGATAGAAATATCTCAGGAAGGCAGAGTAGGAGATAGTAAATTAAATAACGCAATAAAATCAGTAAATAAAGCTGAAGATGCCTTACGAGTTTTATTGGATAGAGCAGAAGAGAAGTGTAGAAAGATTTGGATTTTAGTTTTTGAAAGTGAACAAAAAGCAGTCATAAAAGAATTATTAGGAGAAGAAATAACATGTAGTACACAGGAATTGGAAGGGATTTTTGAAAAAGAAATTTTTGAAATAGCAGCAGAGATAAAGTACACAGGAAATGTTCAAAATTCTACAAGAGAGTTCTCAAAGAATTTAAAACAAAGAATCGAATTGAAGAAATTAAAGCAGTAACTTCACTTAACATAATATTCACGCTGCGGGCATACGCCCTGGGTCCGGCATTCGCCAGACACTCGATATGCGTCGAGTCGTGAATACGGGATCGTTATAAGAAATCGACAAACCATTGAACTGAAAATTTAAATAAAAGAAGGAATATTACTTTGTTTATCGAATTGAATTGAAAAGACATCATTAATTCGACAGGGGATAATATGTTTATGATTGATGTAGGGTTAATAAAAAGAACGCTAGAGTATGAAGCACAACTTATAGAAGATGAAGGGAACTATGTAAAAGCAAGAGTGCGTAAGAATAGATCTGATCTTGCAACAAAAACTCATCTTTCTGACCATTATACTTTTGAAGTCCGATTATTCACATTAGATAAATTAAAGCAAGCTAATTGTGCTACGATCAAATTAAATGATCTGCTTGAAATACATACCGAAATAAATGATATCTATAATGAAAATTTTCATGACGAAAATTGCAAAAAACTAGTTTTACGATTTGTAAATTTATTAAGCGAAGTAGAAGAGTTTTTATAGAAAGGAGTAGCATTATGATTTCAATGATAGTAATTGCTGATAAACTTTCTGATTCATCAATTAAATCCATGCAAAACTATTTTTCGATTAGTTTTAAAGAACTCTCAAAAGATACTTATTATGCAATTAATTCTGATAATAAACTTAAGTTGATTTATCACAATGATTTTTTTAAAATTGAAATTTATGAGACAGCCCAAAATCCATCTTCTTCAGAACAAAAAAATTTAGTTTCACAGTTTATAAACAAAGAATTTAAGGAAGAAATTAAGGGGATTTATTTTGATGATGGTATATCAATACCAAATGACCTAAGTAATCTCCTAAGTGAAGAACGTAAGGCTCTTATTGTAAGTTGATAACTACATATTTGGAGGGAATATTTTGATTACAAAAAACTCGTTATCTTTATCTGATATTATGGAACTTTTAAATGATACTCCTATTAAATATAGTGAAGTAACAATACAAGATGAAAAAGTAATTCAAGTAAATCTAATCAGACAAAGAGATGAAAACGAAGATCCATACATTGCAGAAGTAAACATAGTTATCCAAGAAAAACCTAAACACTTATTCATTTACTGTCACAATATATATGATATAAAACACGAGATTAATATTTCAGGTATTTTGCGAGAACTCTCAATAGTAAATTTGGAAAGAGTTATATATGGAAATATGGGGTTTGACGAAAGTGATAATTCTATTACTTATACAAACTCTGTGTCTCTTGCTGGGAGAGAATCTCTATTTGTTGAGGAGCTACTAGATTATATACTTTATGCTGGTTTTATTTGCGACAAAATTAGTTTGTATTTAATGCAACATGAAGAAAATTTGTGTAAATGAAAGATAATTTTTCTGATAAATATCAACCTATACAATGGTTTATTGTGACTCTGTCATTTGTGGTTAGTGTTATTGTTATATCTACTAAAGATCAAAGCTCTTTGCCTTTTTTAAATTATGTGAATTTGTTTTCATTAATAGCCACTTTGATTATGTTAACTTTGGTTTTATATAAAGTCACTTTATCGACGACAGATATATTAGTTACAGATCGAAAAAAACATGCTAAACATTTCTATATTATTTTTTGGATTCTTGTAGTTATTTTATTACCAAGTTTAATTTTATATTCATATTTCAACTCAATTTCTGATAAAGTAAATAACGTTCTTGGTATTATGGCACTTGCATTAGCCCTATCTACAGATGCAATATCAGAAAAAATATTAGAAATAAAATTAAAAGAAGATAAGAAAAAGTACAAGTCCATGTATTGAATAGGGCTATACTTATAAAAAGCCATATTATATGGCTTTTTAATTTGGATATTTTTGAAAAGATAACATCGGTCGACACCTTATAACATAATATTCAAGCTGCGTCTCCGATGGAGCCTTGGTCTGCGGGAAGAATTTCAAGGAGGCATTTCAGCAGACAACCCCTTCGGGGTTCACGAATACAGGAACGTTATAAGAAAGTCAGATAAATTTAAATAAAAGGATTGGGAACGTATGAATTTATTAGTAATGGACGGCGAAGAGTACGATCTCATTTGGGAAACAGTAAATAAGCTACAAATAATATTTCATCCTAGAATCTCACAAGATGGAATAATAAATTATGAACAGTTTTCAGAACTAAAAAGGAATACTCAAGTAGTGCTATTGCTAGATAGAAATCTTTTGAGTGGTTTACTAAACTTAGCTCGTAATGGATCATTGAAAGAGAAAAAGGAAATGCAACTAATTGGGCTTATTATGACATGGATCAGTATGAATAATGTTTCTGCAAATGCAGGACTGGCTTTGTTGGAATACGGAACAAATATCAAAAGTAATATTGAACCTAAAAAAGAGCTTAAAGAGTTTAATAACATTTTTGAATTTTATCCGGTTATGATTTGGCTACGTTTATCCCAAGGAAGATTGAATGAAATCCCAATTTGTCCTTTGCCTGCAGATCCGTTTATGACAAGCAGTAATTATAATGAGGAAGATGATCATTTACTTATGCACTTTGCGACGATGATTCATACAGTATATCTACATCGGCGACAAGAACTTTCGCCAGTAGAGAAGATGATTGAATTTCTTGAATGGAACTATAAAAACTTACGGATTTCTGAAAATACTTTAACTTATGTAGCAATGCTATTCACAAATCAAGAGGGAATTAGAGCTCCCAAAAACTCAGGTAGTAGCGATATTCACAAGATATTAAATGGCTGTAAAAACCAAGCGTGGGATTTGAATTATTTATCTAACTGGAGTTGTTATCATTATGCTGAAGATTCACTTGATCAAGTATTTATGTTTGCGACTCACGATACTCAGCTAAAAAGGATTTTCATTAATACTTATAACAATGGTGGAGTAGTAGCATTAATTCAAGCAGTATATCCAAAAAAGGATTTTCTGAAAATACTTGAAGTCATTCACAATAATTCTGGAACAAATAGAGTGAAAGTAGATTTTGGAAAGAGTCCAAAAAGTTATTTTCGCTGTTTGATTGATAATGAAATCAATATATTAAAAAATCATTGTTTAAACGATTGATATAACATGGGAGTATTTCAAGAAGATCTGACCTTCTTATAACATAATATTCAAGCTGTGTCTCCTTGCGGAGTCTTGGTCTGCTGGGAGGATTTCGAAGCGGCAATTCGGCAGACAACCCCTTTGGGGTTCATGAATACGGGAACGTTATCGGAAATTCATGTGAAGTAATTAAATATTATTTGGAGGGCTCAAAATGAAAGAAACAGTTATACCTGAACATAAATTAGGTTTGTTTTACGTGTCGGGGTCTATTGAAGAAAGCGATCTTTTATTGATAAGCTCTGATTTGAAAGAGAATGGAATTCAATTTATAGCGTTAGATAAAAGTGGGCAAATTAATGCTTCGATTGATGAATTTTCTAATGTTTTTTCATTTTTAGTTAGTTCTCCATTAGCTATGGGATTGGTTTCAGGTATTATTGCTAGTGCAACATGGGATAGCATAAAAATCGTAATATTACGGACTTTTAAAAGAGTGAAAAACAAAAAATATAACAAGATAACGAAAAATGGCGTGGAAGAGAAGCAAATAACATTTGGGTTTGAAGTGAAAATCAATGATGATCATTACAACTTTAAATTTAATGGAATATCATCGGATGAAGCAATGCGCGAAGCTCTAGATAATATTATGTCTTTGCTACGGAGCAAACAATCGCTATCCAGTGAAACAAACCAGTTGTCAGGATCTGGTTTACCTAATTATATTGCAACTTATGACGAGGTATCGAAAATATGGATCGTCAGAGATACCAATAAAATCATATTAGAAAAAATAGAGAACTCCAAGTAATTAAGCTAATTCGAAGAGGACAGGAACATCCGATAACATAGTATTCAAGCGGCGGCTCCTTACGGAGCCTTGGTCTGTTGGATGAATTTCAGGGAAGCGGACTCAGCAGACAACCCCTTCGGGGTTTATGAATACAGGAACGTTATACGACAGAATCAAGAACAACAGAAAAGAGGATCGTATGATCCTCTAAATGCTAGAGTTTTGCAATTCACTGAAGAGTTGTAGAGCGTCTTTGAAACCTTGTATGTAGATACTTCTTTCTAAGATGGATTGAAGAGAAATTTGAGCGTCTTCGTAAAGAAAAACCGTATGTTGAAGTGGATCGGGCAAAGCATCACGAAGTGTTCTAAAGTATTGATCTGCCTCCGAAGAAAGCTGATTGTATTCCGTATGACATTCCAGTAGCTCAGTATAAAGTAATTCTAGACGTATTCTTATAAGCGGTTCTGTTAGTGAATCTAATGTATTAATCATATAATATTCCTCCTTTGATTAACTCTATAGAGTTATTATATAACCTCATAAAGTTAAATACAAGGTGAATATTTGACTTTATAGAGTTAAAACTTCGCTTTTCATTGATGATTACTAATGTGAACGATAAGATAGAACTATGGAGGGGAAAAAATGAACGTAATCAAGTGTAATATACGAGAACTCATGGCAGAACATCGAATAGATGATATAACAGAATTGATGGTGAGATCGGGCTTAAGTCGGAACTCAATCAACAAGTTATATAGGGAAACGAATATAGAAACAACAAAGCTGGAAACTTTATTCAAGCTATGCGATACATTTAACTGCAAATTATCAGATTTAATTGAATACGTACCTGAGAAAGATAATAATTTTGAATTTAAGAATTAAATTTCCTGAAAAATAATATTCATGCTCCGGCTCTAAAGGAGTTGGGGCCGTTGCACGTATTGGAAAGTTATTCAGCAGAAAAGTCTACAGTATCTAAAGAAATATTATAAGAAATTGTTTGTGAGGGGGCTTGGAAATCATTCAAGAATGTGAATTTGATATTAATGATGATTATTTGGAATTTTATTCGTGCTTTTTGGGTGATGAAGAGCAGGCTCTATTTCTGATAAAAAGGTGCTATAAAGTCACTGAGGTTGATGTTAGGCCAAGAAGAATAGTTAATAATATAGCAAGGCTAATAACACTTGCAGATGATCAAATGAAAATCAGAGGCGGAAGATATGGTATTCAGATATTTTTTTGGATGGTATGCGTAGAAGCCATTTACAATATATCTAAGCCATTAAACCCCAAAAAGGATAAGATTACTACTATAAGAAAGTTCTTTAATGAATCTATTTTAAGAGAAGATCAGTTATTTATTTTGGATCATATTACTCGTTCAATTGTTGATTATCGATGGAATTATACAAAGCATTTACATATGAATATTATTGCGAATATCTTTTATTTTGTCCGAAATGATTTTGTTCATGAAGGCTCTTACTCCAATTTCCACTTTAAAAGCGAGGGTTCTAGCACAACAATAATGAATTCAATTGTTTTGAAGGAATTTAAAGACGATGTATTTGAAGAAAGAATATATGATGTAACCGTTACTTACAGTCAAATGAGGGACATAATTATAAGAGGTTGCATTAATTTTCTTAACAAGCATTTAGAATCATTTAAATAATTGATTGGAAATAAATCTACTTTAACACCACACTTTATGGCAACCTTTGAGAAGTATTAAAAGCGTCCGAAATTTCCTGATAGGTTCAATTTTGTGGAGAAGTTTGGGTGAAAAGATTAAGAAGGAGTGATTAAAATCTATACCCCATTTAGAAATAACATAAGTGATCCAAATAAATATTTATATCATTACACAACTTCAAATACTGCACTTCAATACATTCTTGCAAACGCCGAATTGCGGTTTAGCCCATTGAATAATACGAATGATCCTAAAGAATCAAAAGATTGGGAGTTCAATTACAGACTCGATTCCAATAATCGAGATGCAGATTTTTCGCCAATAGCTGATTTATTTAAAGATAAACTGCAACAACACTGTAAAGTTGTTTGCTTTACTAGAGATGATCCAAAGAAATTTAAAACAGGGCATTCTTTGATTATACACAGAGGATACTGTCGCCCTAGAATGTGGGCTCAGTATGCAGAAAACCATACTGGTATTTGCTTGGTTTTTGATAAACAAAAACTGAATGATTCGATTTTAAGTCAATTAAACTTTTTGGGAGATATTTATCAAGGCTCTATTAAATATAAGGACTTTGTCGGACAATCTGATGCTTTTTCGTTGGATTGCAGCAAAATTCTTAAACTTGGCGCACAAGAATTTTTTAACTATCATACTAGAAAATACTTGAAACCTTTGATCTTTGAGAAACAAGTAGATTGGAAATCAGAACTAGAATATAGATGGGCGCTTATAAGCGCATCGATAACTTATGAATACTTCTCTATTGAAGAAGCTATCTGTGGTGTGGTTTTGGGAGAAGACTTCCCTGAAGATAGTATTTCTGATGTTTTAAAATTCACAAAACTCTATCGAATACCTGTAGTTCAGCTAGAATGGCGTAACGGATACCCTGCTCCCACAACCCTTGAAGGATTTACAATGGAGTCGAAAACCTTCGCCTAATATCATATACAGAGTATTGCTTGCATTTCTATATCTGAGAAAGTTAAGCGAGGGCAGACTCAAGAAGCGATTCCGTCGTATAACATAATATTCAAGCAGCGGCTCTTAGAAGAGCCTTGGTCTGCTGGATGAATTTTGTAGAAGCGTTTCAGCAGACACATCCGACTTCGTCGGACGTCTTGAATAAAGGAACGTTATAAGAAAGTCGGACAAAAGGAAATAAGGAGAATCTAAACAAATGACAATTATTAGTATCGAGGGAGCAAGTGCTGCGGGGAAAACTACAACATCTGCGACGCTTGCAAATCAAAATGGATCATTTCATATTCCTGAGGTAGCAGCATGGTGGGAAAAGCCAGAATTAGTTTATCCAGAATGGTTTTTTGAGAGGCAGGTAGACCGATGGAAGATTGCGACCGAGAAAGAAAAAGATGGTTTAGTGATTATTGATATCGATTTATATCAGCCGTTTTGGTACAATTGGGCTTTTGATTTTACGTTATTTGATGGGCAGTCATTAGAATTTGTTGAAAATTTTTATAGACCACTATTGAATCAAAGGAAGCTGGGGTTTCCTGACAAATATTTTATTCTACACACACAGGAAACTAATCTGAGACAAAGGAAATCAAATGATGAGACTAGATTGAGAAGAGGATTTGAACAGAATTTAAGATTTATTGAGCCACAAAAGAGATATTTTCAAGCACTAGATAATTTTTGTCCAGGATTAGTTTGTTTTATTGAGTCAGATGAAATTGAGACCAACGTAAGAAAGATAAAAAGTGAATTACCAAATTGTAAGAGTACTCATAGACATTCGATAGAGTTGTTTGATTTTATGGTTTATTGGTTGAGGGAGAATAAAGCATCTTTGTGCGAGTAAACTCAAAGAAGGCCCGACCATCTTATAACAATATATTCAAGCAGCGGCTCCTTACGGAACCTTGGTCTGCGGGAAGGATTTCGGAGAGGAATTTCGCCAGACAACCCTTTGGGGTTCATGAATACGGGAACGTTATATGATAGAAAGGAATAATACAAAAAAGCAGATAAGAACACTTGTACGGAGATGTAAACACAGGTAAAATATAGATACAATTGAATCTTGGGTGGGCATGGTTTCCCTTCGAAAGGGGGTGAGACCATGGAAGTAAAAGATGCTATGACTCTGATGTTACTATTCGGGACATTTATTCTTGCACTTTTAACTTACATTAATAATAACAACAAGAGAAAGTAAAAAACCCACCCAATGGTTGACCGCCGAAGGTGGGTTTTATTCCGATGACTTAAGAAGGGATAGACCATCCAAGCCAGTTGTACTGACCAAGTGTTGACGCACTTGGTCTTTATTTAAGAATATGATAACACATGAGAAAAGATGAATCAAAGAAAAAAAGATAAGTGAAGTGCAAAGTAGATTAGTAAGCAATCTCGAAGAGGCTTTTCCATCATATAACATAATACTCAAGTAGCGGCTCCTTCGGAGCCTGGGTCTGCGGGAAGGATTCCGAAGATGTATTTCAGCAGCAACCTCTGTGGGGTTCGTGAATACAGAAACGTTATCTGAAACATCCGTGATAGGTTAAGTACAAGGAGCGAAATGTGATGAAATATTTTGAAGAAGCAAAACATATATGGATTAATTACGTTCCTAAACAAGGTCAATCTAGAACAGTCCAAGGAGAATTGATTAGATCAGTAGAGAAGTTAAGAGACGAAGCTCAAAGAAATGGAAATACTAATTGGGATGAAGGATTTGAGATGTTTTGTGACTTTCTTGAATCCAAATTAATCGACACAGACGTGTTTGAAGAAGTATCAATTCAATCAATACGAAGAGATATAAATAGACTAAGGGATTTTGAAGATCCATATTTAAAAGATGATTTATATGACAGAATTACAGATCAAATAATTGAATGGCAATTTAAATATCCTGACCCCATCGATAAACCTAACGATCCTAGACAATACAGGTGAAATCAATGTAAGTATATTAAGAAGACGGATGCATTAGATAACAATATGTTCACGCATTGGGCCAATCGGTCCTCTGTCCGGGCAGAGGCATATCGGGGAATTGAAGCAGCCGGACAACCCTGCACTGGCTAAGTCCGTCGGACCCACGCTAGCGCGCTTAAGCCAGTGAGGGTTCATGAATACAGGAACGTTATCTGAAATAGACTGTGAAAGGAAATATATATGATAACAATCTCATGTACTAAGAAGCTATTTGATTCTAGCTCTTTTATTGAAGAACAGGACAATGAATTAGAGGAAGAACTCTACAAATGGCATGCCAATGTATTTCGAATGGCTAGAAAGAATAACTTGATTATTATGAATAATAAGACAAGGTATTGCTTTATTTTGTTTGGAGTAAGGAAGGAGCACTATAAGAACTTTAAAGAGATATTTCTCAATGCACTTATAGAGAACTTAAAGGCGGAAGGAGTCTCTGAACGCTTAATTAACAACTACATTAGTAATGCGAACAGTATGAAGTTCATCAAGACGTATGATAGAAGCGTCCTGGGATCAATGACAGATATGGTTAAAATGACTGAATTCATGATTGAAGATTATCTACCAATACAAGAAATGAATATCATCGAATTGAATAAAATAAATAACGGCACTCCATTAGTTAAGCTGAAAAAATTCCCGAACCAATTTATGAGGGAGGCTCTTAGTATCTGAGCCTACAGTTTTACTCCGTCTAACATAATATTCACGCTGCGGCTCCTCTGGAGCCTTGGTCTGCTGGACGAATTTGTGGAAGCATTTCAGCAGACAACCCCGTTGGGGTTCATGGATACAAGAACGTTATCCGAAATTCATGCAGGGTATTTTAAAAACTAAGAAGACAATATTTGAGTTAGGGGCGGGAGTAGCTATGACGAGATTCACATTAGATGCTGCAATGGAGTACGCTGCAAATGATGATATAGAAACATGGATTCATCTTTTTTTAAATGGCGAAGGAAACAATGTTGGCTTATCAGAAGGACTAAAAATGAAAAGACGATTTTGGTTAGGGCCAATTGAAATTGATATTAGTTATTTAGATAGAGCACTTGGTCCCGAATTAAACATGGAATATGTAGAAGATGAAGATTGGTGGAATTATAACATTAATCAAATCACTAATCGTATAGAAAGTGGATGGGACATGTCCCCATTAATTGCTGAAAATAGAGAAGGCTCTCTAAGTGTGAGGGATGGTAATCATCGACTTGGCGCTCTTCAAAAGTCAAATAAAGAAAAGTGTTATGTAATTATTTGGGATGATAGAAGTGTGGGAAATATATTAAAAGTTATAGAAAAGAAATCTAACAAGTAGTATTTGTAAGCTATTCACGAAGGCATGAACATCGGATAACAATATATTCGCGCTTCGTGGCCTTCGCCACTCGGTCCTGCAGAGGTTTTTCGAAGAAGAGGAAGCAGCTGGACACATTCATTTCCCTGAGATAAGAGCTATTTAAGGGGAATGGATGTCGTGAATATCAGAACGTTATCAGAAATTGCCAGTAAATATTAAAGATAATATTTAAGGAGATAATTTATGAAAGGTAATATACTCTTCTTATTTTTTATAACGATAGTGTTTTCATCTTGTCAAAATATTAGTCAGTCTACTACCTTGAACAGCGAAACTAAATCAATAATGAAATCTGAAATGCCTCCTGATGTAATTAGTACAGGTAATGGAACAGAATTGAATGAAATAGCTGAAGGTCAATCAAATCCTTCTTATAAAGAATCGTTATCTATGAGCATTGGTAACTATGATCTGACTGGAGAATTTTATGATGAAATGCTTCGAAATCCTATAGATCATGATTATGAAGTGGAATTTAATGAATTTCAAAACTCCAAAGAGATTATTACAACCTTGAGATGGGGGGCGTTGGAAAGCAAATATACAGAGATTTGGGATAAAGAGTTGAATCAAATATATAAAAAGGTTCTTTCTAAGTTGGATAGAGAACCAAGAGAAGCATTAATGGAATCGCAGAAAGAATGGTTACAGTATCACTTAAGGGAAACAAAATTTGTAGAGAAGACATTTATTAATGATGGTTACCTTGGATCACAAGGATCGGTAAGCCTAGGCGCGGTTATACGGGAGAGAATTAGGGAAAGAACAATGCAATTATTTGAATATCGATATTTGCTAGATGGTGAAGTTGAGTTTGTATACCAAAGTAAAAAATAGAGTTGGAATCATGAATAAAGGTTTTTAGGTGATGCTTCGAAGACAGTAACGGCGCACAATAAAGGACTGAAAAAAACCATGACTTACAATCAATTAAGAGACCTAATAAATGTTGATTTAGTTGATTATAAAGAAGCTCCGGGTACAAGGCTTATTCTACGTTTTAGAATTCATAGAGAAACAAATGAACAGCCTTATTTAGGTCTGGTTAATATCAAGGGAAGTTCAACAATAGTTCAAGATAATGATAGATTTCCGATAATCGAAGTGGAATTTGAATCTTATATTGGATTCTCTATTAGAAATGAAAGTTATACAATGTGGGATCAATACGAGGAATTTGAAGGAGAGATATTTAGAATTTTCAAAAAATCAAGATATTTAGACTTTATAAAGTTGTCTACTTTTGCAACAGAGGATTACCCAGGACCTTATAGACATTATGGAATAGCAGGATTAAATCACATTGTTGATATTGTAACTATAGAAGAGCCTGAAATTAGAATTTAATTTGTAAGAAGACGCAAGAAGTCACCAGCATCCAATAACATAATATTCACGCTGCGGGCATACGCCGGACACCCGCCATGCGTCGGTTCGTGAAAGCGGGAACGTTAGGTTAAATCCTGTCGGACATACAAATTGAGGAGAATTTCAAGATGGAAAGAACAAATGTTAAAGTTGAGTTCAGTATATTCGGAGATCAATTTGACCCCAATAAGATTACAAACACACTATTAATTACTCCTACAAGAACTTGGCTTAAAGGGGATCTTATACGAAGAGATCTAGTTCATAAAGAAACGTGTTGGGAAATAGCCACAGACTACGAAGAGTCTTTGGATATCAATGATCAAATTGATAAGGTTAAAGCCTTGCTTCAGGATCAAAAAGATCAAGTTGTAAAGTTAATTAAACGGAACAATCTTCAATGTAAGTTCGAAGTTGTGATTAATATTGAGAACAATCTAAAGCCTGCCATGTATTTAAACAAAGACATCATAAAGTTCGTTTATGATTTAGGGGCAGAGATCGATTTTGACTTATACATTTATAGCTGAGACCTGATGAGAGGAGATTCAAATAAGATAATCTAACAAAATATTCATGCTGCGGACATACGCCCTTGGTCCGGCATTCGCCGGGCATTTGGCAACCCTAAAGTCGTGAATTCAAGAAGATTAGACAAAAGGACGAAGTGTATAAAAAGAAATAATGCGAAAATTCATTATCACAACAATTTTCACATTATCTATGAGGAGGGAACTCTATTATGTGGGGGATGTTATCAACGGTGTTTAGTATCATAAGTTTAATAGCATCAATAACAGCATTGTATTTTCTTAATGGAAAAATCAAAGTAGACAGTGTTCAGAGAATAAAAAAAGTGAAGTTTTATATATATATTTTGATTGTAGTCAACGGGATTAGTCTATTTTTCAAACTAATTTAAGTTAATAAAGATCTAGGGGATTGAAAGTAACTCAAGACCCCTATGTATAAGACAGCATTCACGCATCGTCGCCAGCTTCTCGGTCACGGATAAGAAGTTGCAGAGAAGTGGATTCACATTCCAACCTTGCAAGGCTAAGTCTGCGATCCGTTTCACATTCGCTTCAACTAAGCCTTTCGGGTTCGTTGATGCAAGAAAGTTATACTAAATTTCAAAAAGTGCGGAGGAGCATATGAAAGAAGACAAACATTCAAGCAGTCTTCAGAACTATAAAGATTTTATTGATGGATTAGTCAAAATTCGGCCTGGAGTATTATCAAGATGGGTATTAACCTCTGGGTGGCCAAAGACAGAAGAAAATATAAATGTTAATGAATTCATTGGTTCGCTGTCTGAAGAACAAAAACAATTACTGGCACAAATCATTCAACAATCACGAGATGGTGGTATACATGACGTTTTGGTCTACCTAAATGATGAAATAAACCTGAATGGAATGAAATTGATGAAAAATGACATTGAAATAGCAAAGGAACCTTTTGATTCTGAGATGTATTTCGACTGGGTGTGTAGAAGAGAAGGAGATCCGTGGCCGGATTCGGAGAAGTAGTGAAGGATTATATAAGATAACATTCTAGATGCGTCTCCTTCAGAGCCTTGGTCTGCGAGGTGAATTACGATTGTCAGCAGACAATCCCTATGGGGTTCATGATCACAGGAACTTTAGGCGACCCAAAAGTTATTGTATGCGAATCTAGGAAGGGGAGAGATGAAATGATATTGAATTTGGAAGTAGCAGATATTTTAGAAAAATCTGAAATTAATTATATGGTTGATCGAATGACTGCAATCAGAGAGCGAGAAGGAAATCCTGAGGGAATTGAAATTAAACAATTCGGAAAGAGCACAGCGTTTTATAGTAAAACTATGCCATGGGGTCTTTTTAATAATGTAAAGGGAATGATTTCTGAAGATGTCATTGACGATATCTTAGACTTTTATAATCAGAGGGAAAGGAATTTTGAGATTCAAATCATCCCAGGTAAGATAAATCAAGAAGTCTTGAAAAAACTCCACAATAAAGGCTTTTATCAATCAGGATTTCATACAACGCTTTTTTGTGAACCTGGGAATCTAAATTCGTGTGATCATCATAAACTGGAAATTCGTGAATTGCTCGAAGATGAGTTCGATACATATGCAGAGATTCATTGTTTAGGCACAGGATTATCCCTTGATGGGAAAGAACACGTAGCTGCAAATAATCGAGTACTGTTTTCTCGTCCTGGAATGGCACTATTATTTGGGGTTGGATCAGGGGGATCCAGTTGCAGTAGCTGTAATGTATATAGAGGACAAGGTTGCTTCATTAACATTTGCGACAACACTACCGAAATATCGAAATAAAGGATTTCAAACCAATTTATTACTTAGACGAATTCATGATGCCTACAAAAATTGTGATCTCGTTGTTAGTCAGTGCTCATATGGCTCGCAAAGTCATCGAAACATGGAAAGAGTAGGTATGAGAATTGGATATACGCGGGCAACATGGACAAGGAATTAATTGTGAGGGAATTAGACTGGCATCAGTTATAGTATTCAATCTGCGTCTCCTTCAGAGCCTTGGTCTGCGGACAGATTTCGAGTAGGCATTTCGTCAGATACCCCTTTTGGGGTTCAGGAATAAAAAAGTGTTATGCTAAACCAATAAAAGAAATGAAACAAAACAAGGTGGATTATCATGTCAATTGCTGCAATCATCATAAAGCCTGAAGATAAACGATTTTATGTACCGGTGTCCACAGAAGCGTTTTTCGAAAGATGTTGGATTCCTGGAATAAAAGAGTTGGAATTAGAGATCACTTCCTATTTTTATTCTCCAGGTATTGATGTGGATGAAAATCAATTTCCTGAACTAACGAGTGAATTAATTGTATTAAAGGAATGGGCAAAGAGAAATCTAACTGAAAATGAATCCAGTCATTTAATTAGTAGAGTCGACAAACTATTAGAAGAGATGACTGTTGCATTTCAAGAGGAAGAAGTAATTATATATATCGGATGATTGTTGAATACAAATGGAACATAATTTTGAGTTTAATCCATGATGAAGTTAGCACCACATAACATGAAATTCACGCACTGGACCTTCCGTTCCTCGGTCCGTTTGGAGCTTTCCGGGAATTGTGAAAACCAATTGAAAGGTGGCGATACCAATGATTCGATCAATTATTTTTGATCTCGATGGGACATTGTTGGATCGTAACTCTTCTCTGTATCAATTCGTTGTCGATCAATATGAACGGGTGATTAAGGGAGCAAGGAATATAGATATGGAAAGGTATGTAAGCCGATTTATTGAACTGGATAATCGCGGGTATGTATGGAAGGACAAAGTCTATAAGGAATTAATAAAGGAATTTGATCTGCCACTCGAATGGAATGACTTATTAGATGATTATAAACGTGGATTTTGTAAGCATGCTATATCATTTCCAAACACATTGGAAACGCTCGAAAAGCTCAAAGCACAAGGCCTCAAACTTGGGATGATTACCAATGGATTTGGTGACTTTCAATCAAGTAATATTCACGCGTTAGGGATAAAGAAGTATTTTGATGTAATACTGATCTCTGAGATAGAAGGTCTTAGAAAACCCGACCCAGCTATATTTCTTAGAGCAGCTGATTTGATGAGTGTTCAACCTGAGGAATGTGTTTACGTTGGAGATCATCCCATTAATGATATTACTGCTAGTAAATATGTTGGTATGAAGGGAATCTGGAAGGAAGACACATTTTATACAGATCAATTTGAATATGATGGTCTTGTAAGGGATTTGCAAGATATCGAAAAGATAATTGAACAATGGAATCTTGCAAGTAATTCAATGGATCAGCGTTAGAGCATAAAGACAAAAATTCTTTAGTAAGCGGGTGAAGACTGTGAACATCGATTTTATTATTCTCCATGGTTCGCCTGGGAACGGAAAGACAACATTGTGTCAAAGGTTACATGAACATTTTAGGACTCCATATTTTGAATTTGGTTGGATTCCAGAATTTCGCTCTCTAGCACCTTCAGTTCAAATTACTCAAAAAGAAGAAGAACAATTAGCGTTTGAGAATTTGATGTTGGTCGTAAAAAACTATAATCGTCATGGGTTTAAAAATATTATTATTACAGATCTTAATGATATTAGAATGTTGGATATTCCTAAAGAATTTGAGGGGTATAACTATATTATTTTGACACTTTGTAGTGATCAAGATGAAGTGATTAAATATAGAATCCTAAATAGAGATAACGGGAACAGTTACACGGATTGGGAAACTTCTATAAAAATGAACTCTCTCATTAGGGGAAGGAACAAACTCCCGAATGAATATAGAATAATAAATTCAAGTAGTGATGTAGAAACTACATTTCAAGAAATATTGAAAGTGTTGGAAAACCATGCTCCATCGAGAACTAATGAAATGGATGTGAAAGAAGATGATTTTTGTAGCTATATTGACCATTGAAAGAATTTGAATCGGCCAGACATATCCGCACCGACTACTCAACAAGCGTAATAGACACATAGCGGTGATTTAAGTCGGTGCGTCATGAATACAACAATGTTATCCGAAAGAATCGCAGATACTATAATGAAGGAGGGGGTACGTATGTTCTTTTTACAGATGTCAGGATTCCCTGGGTCAGGTAAGTCAACATTAGCAAGGGAGATTAGCCGAACAACAGGAGCTGTCATAGTTGATCATGACATTTCCAAAACTGCAATTATGAAATCGTTATCATCACAAGGCTATGAGATAGAACGTAAAATAATAGGACAATTATCTTATGATGTAGATTGGTCATTAGTGGATTATTATTTATCGAATGGACATAGCGTGATCATGGACAGCCCTTGTTTGTATAGTAATTTATTAGAAACCGGAGTTGAATTAGCGAAAAAACACGGGAAGAGTTATAAGTATGTGGAATGTTATACAGAAGACATAGAATTAATTCAAAATCGATTGAAAAATCGAGAAAGACTCTTGAGTCAAATTGAAGCACCATCATCTGATGAGGCATTTTATAGAACCATAAAAAACAGTAAAAAACCAGAAGAGGAGAAGTATATAGTAGTAGATTCATCAAAACCGATCGCAGAGTATTTGCCAAAAGTGTTAGAATATATAAATGAATGAGAACAAAGTACAGATAATAGCCTTCGGGTTCGTTAAAGACTACAAAAGGAGAAAACGTTGATGATTACAATACATAAAGTTGAATACGAGCAAAAATCTATTTTACGGAATATTCTTGAATTATATAAATATGATTTTAGTGAGTTTGATCCTGATGATGATTTAAACCCCAATGGGCTTTATGAGTACAAGTACTTAGATCATTATTGGACAGAAGACGGAAGATATCCATTTTTCATTAAAGTAGATGATAAATTGGCTGGTTTTGCTCTTGTAAGAGATATTGGGACAAATGAATCAGATCAAACTGTATACTGGATGGCAGAGTTTTTTGTTATGAAGAAATATAGAAGAATGAAAGTCGGGCAGTTTGTTGCCTATGAATTATTTGATAACTTCAATGGTCATTGGAAAGTTGCCCAAATGGAAGCAAATACGCCAGCTCAGGCATTTTGGAGAAAGACAATTGAAAGATATACCAATGGAAACTACTTGGAAATAAGAGATGATACTTGGGAAGGGCCGATTCAAACATTTTCGTCAGCAACTCGAAAGAGGGAGAAAGCATGAATATAAACGAAACGATTCTTTTTATAGACAAAGAACTGACTCAAACTTTGGGTGACTATCAAGGCTGGTTTGACTTAAATGCTGAAGCACTTACTTTTAGGCCTGAGATAGGATGGAGTATTGAACAAATATTAGAGCATGTCACGTTAACCAATCACTTTTTATTGATCTTAATTCGAAAAGGAAGACGAAAAGCGATTGAATTATCTCAAAAGAAAGATTTGGAATCATTATTAGAATCTTATCAAATCAATCTAAACGAGCTCGACGCCATAGCTGAACATAATTCATTTCCTTGGATTAGACCAGAACATATGGAGCCTAAGGGAGATCAAGAACTAGTACAAGTAAAAACTTTGCTAGATAATCAAATTCAGGAATGTAAAGAAATCTTGCAAGAGATGAAAAACGGAGAAGGAATACTTTATAAAACAACCATGACGGTAAATAATTTAGGTAAGATTGATGTGTATCAATATATTTATTTTTTATGTCAGCATGTAAAACGGCACCTTGTACAACTACAAAAAGTAATGGATGAGTATAACTGTTTCATTAAAGCCGATTAACATCAGATAAAATGAAATTCATGCTGTAGGTATGAGCCCGGGGTCTGACAGTCGCTGGACACCCGACATGAGTCGGGGCCGGGAAAGCATAAGATTAGGAAGGATGCGAGTCATTATAACAGATTTCAATGATAATCAATTAACTGATTTTTTCCAACAACTCGAAAGTATTAAACAGACTTATAATGATTTATCCTCTTCTTGCTTACAAAAAATTAAAAATGCCATGGATTATAGAGATTTTATAAATAAGAGTAAGTAGTGGAAGAAAACAAATTAATCTTTTTATTATTTTATGTGAATTGGAGGGGGATGGATGGAAAAAAAGAGGAATAGAAAATGGGTATTTTTATTTATTTTCGTGAGTATTATAGCGCTTGTGCTTGGAGTGAATAATGTTTTTTTATACAAGCAGATCGATGAATTAAAGAAAGATGCAGTACAAAATTTGACGACTGAATACGATGAAATCTATCGTTTATCTAAAATAATAGACGAATACTATATTAAAAATGATTTCCGAGAAGCTAATATGTATCGATTATTAGTCAATCGAACAACTCACAATTTTTCAACTCTTCTATCCAAAGACTTAAAAAATCTTCTGACACTTGCTTATGATCCGTTGTTTGCTGATTTATCATTCGAACAAGATACTTTAAATAAAGAAGAAGCTTCAGAATTAATATCCGAGATGAATAACGCCGTCATGCTTATCACTAAAAATATAGTTAATATGAAAGATGACGAAAAAGAAAAACTGTTAGATCAAACTTCACCGGAATTTATAAAAGTAAATACTCAAATCAAAAATATGTATGCTGAATATATAAAGCGAGTAGATGATTATTTTAGAAATAACAAATAAACTAGGGTGCATCTGAAAACACTGAAAGAATCAAAATTGCTGAATTTTTGTTCCGAGCAAGGAAGTTTACCATAGGCGTGCCGGAGCAAGCTAATGAAAGAGGAAAATATAATGATCGAATTAAAACTTAATGAATATTATCTTGTTGAATCATTTTTTACAGAAAAGAAGCAATATATTCCTGCCTTGTCTGTAATTCATGGGAACTTTCCAGGCAGGGTATTTGTTAATCAAATTCATGAACCTAATATAGCAATTGTATGGGCGACAGGCAGATGGATGTATCTCGAGGGAAATACGAAAAGTGATAAAGATCAAGTAGAGTTGAACAGTTTTATTAGTGATGTGGTAGTAGCGGATTGTAAACAATTAAACACCAGTTGGTTTGAGATTTATACTGCCGATGTTGAATCTTGGGATGCTCTCTTTCTAGCAGAGCTTCATTTGCTTAAAGTAGATAAGCATTATGAGTCAGTGTATACCTTGAATTTAGAAAAATACATTGAAAATAACAATGTTACTAGTTCATCATTGGATGATATAAAGATCAGCTTATGCGAGCATGAAATACTACCGAGAAAGCTCCATGATTTATCCTATGTTGATCAGAAGTTCAAAACAAAAACGTGTCCTGCAGTAGAGCTTAGAAGCGGAAATGAATTGATTACAATCTGTAGAAATAATGGATTTGTTTTTCTTGATGAGTATTTTATTGATGTGGATACATTTGCAGAAAAGCAGAGAGGTAGAGGGTACGCACTTCTAGCTGCAATTCGATTAATCGATCATTTATTAAAGAATAGAATGATTCCATTGTGGGAGACAACTCACCAGAATGTACCTTCACATAATCTGGCATTAAAATTGGGATTCGAAGTGAAAGAGAGCTACCCGGTGTATGCATTTAGGTTAGAAGGTGAACAGAAGCGTTAGATATAGAAATATCTCGAAGGCGGGAATATCCGATCAAAACGTATTCAAGCAGAGTTGTGGCCGTTTTCTCCTAGAAATATCAAACCCCTCTGGAGTTCATGAACACACAACATTAGATAAAATAATATGCAGATAAGGATGATAGGATGAATTCGAAGGCGCTTGATGAATTTGCACGAGCGATAAAAAAGACAAAAATCAAAAGCTGCCTAATCATGAGAGAAGATCGATTAGTGTTTGAATACTACAAAAATCGTAAAATAGAAAACAATCCTCAAAAAATCAATTCGTGCACTAAAAGCATTTTATCCATACTTATTGGCATTGCGCTTGATAAGGGATACATAAAGAGTATTACAGAACCAGTTATTCGTTTTTTTCCGGAATTAATGAATATCCTTGATGATCCTAGAAAAGGAGACATCACGATTGAAGATTTACTTACGATGTCTGCGGGGTTTGAATGGCCCGAATTCGGTGAATGGAATTATTCCACTCCAATGCAGTTTAGTTCAGACATGATAAAGTATGTGTTTGAACGAAAGCTTGAACATAACATAGGAGAGAAAATGAATTACAATTCTGGTTGTTCGCATGTGTTAACAGCGATCTTGCAGAAAACTACAGGAATGAAAGCTATAGAATTCGCACACCTCCATCTGTTTAAACCTCTTGGCATCACGAATGTACATTGGTATGAAGACAGTAAAGGGATTAACCGGGGTGGAGATGGCTTGACGATGACCACGGTTGATATGTTAAAGATTGGTACGTTATGTTTGCGACAAGGGAAATGGAAAAACACTCGTATTGTTTCATCAGACTGGTTGGAAAAATCTACGCAGCCTTATTATTTTACTTATGAATCGATTGGTCATTATGCTTACCATTGGTGGGTAAGACACCTTAATATGAACAATACAGAAGTAAGTGGGACAGAAATGATATTTGCTTTGGGCTTTGGTGGTCAATATATATGTATAATACCTAGTTTGGATGTGGTTGTTGCAATAACTAGTGACATGTATGAGGATTCATTGAAACCATTACGAATACTTGAGGAATGCCTTATAAATCTATAACAGGGTGAACATCCCTGGTAACCTAATTACATCGCAGCCGGGGCATACGTCATTTAAGCTTTCGGATTCGTGAATACCAATGGTTATCTGATACCTTTGTATGAGGTGAATTTATCTAATGATAAAATTAAATGTAAAAATAATGATCTTGATCTTATTTTTATTTTTGCCTGCCTGTTCGCCCAATAATGAAAAAGATCCTTCTAACTCAATCTTTCAGGTTGGAATAGATGAAATTGAAAATGTTAAGGTTAACGAAGTTTTTCAAATCGTAGGGTATTTGAAAAACTTATCAAATAGGTCAGTGGAGATATCTCATGGATCAGGCATGTTCAGTTATGAGATTTATAATGAAGCTGGCGAGAGAATCCTTCGAAACGGAAATGTTCTATTAGAACACGCTATTGGCTATCAGGTTGAGCTTCGACCAGGTGAAGAATATAGAAATAATGGACAAGATCAACGAAGTAAGGAATATTATCAATTCGTTATCCAGCAGCCAGGCAATTACAAAGTTAAAACAAATGTCGAATTTTTGATGAATAATGATGGCAAACAAAAGAAAATAAACTTATCGAGTGAATCCAAAGCATTCAAAGTGCAGTAGAGGATTGCAGGGAATCTCAACATAAATTTAGCGTAGGTGATATTAATGGAAGTGAACATACTCAAAAAACAAATTAGTGTAGAAGATTATATGAATCTGAGGGAAATCGTGGGTTGGGGTAATCCTGAAAATATAGAGGCCATTAAACTTGGATTAAAGAACACTTTATATTCCGTCTGTATAGAGGTTGAAGAGCAGACCATAGGATATGGAAGAATCGTAGGCGACGGTGGTTTTACTTTTTACATACAAGACATTATCGTGATACCTTCCTATCAGAGGATAGGTTTAGGTAATACAATAATGACGGAACTGATGGAGTATATCACAAGTACTTATCCGTCAGGAAGTTCAGTGGGACTCATGTCAGCAAAAGGGAAAGAGGGTTTTTATAAGAAATTTGGATTCGTTGAGAGACCCAATGAAGGTTATGGTGCAGGAATGATTCAATTCTTAAAGAAACCATAGTAGAGGCATTTCGAGCAAGGAATTCACCGGACACATAGCTGAAAGAAGTTTTTACGTTTAGGAGGAGTCTACATGATATTAGAAAAAGTTATAAATCAAATTAATATACAAAGTGAATATAAGGATTTGGTTGATACGTATGTAGAGCATATCCTGAACGAATTCAAAGATAAGATTCATAGCATTTACATGTGTGGCTCAATTCCCAAAGGAATGGCTCAACCTTATAAGTCAGATGCAGACTTTACGATTGTATGTGCCAATCCCAAAGATATTGATTACGAAAAATTGTCGAATATCAAGGATAAGCTTTTGGAAGAATACCCATTTGTCACGAAGATGGATACGATCATTTGCTCGATGGATGATGTATTACGTAGACCGAATGATTGGGGTTTTTGGGTTAAGATCATTTGTGTTTGCATACATGGGGAGGACATTGGTGAAAAAGTACCCCGGATCATCATCTCTCCAGAGTTCATTTTAGACTTAAATACAGATACCAAGAAGGAAGTGGAACACGTACGCCGTTCACTTTCTAATGCTAGTGATGACGCGATGAAAACTAGATATACTAAAGGTTACTCGAAGAGATTACTTCGTGCATTATACTCATTGATTATAGAAGATACAGGGGTATGGGAAGACGACATAACGAAGATGAAAAATGCGATATTAAACTATTGCGAGATTGACCCCGCTTTAGTTGAATATCTGTATGTTTGTTACTTGAATAGTAGTCATGTACCTGTAGAAGAGTTTCTGAGAAATGCAGAGGAAGTATATCGCTATTTCGAGAATGCCTTAAATACAATGGCTGCCTCCAGAAAATCAAAATGAATGTGAGGTGGGACAGATGAAGGAGGCTACTCCTAGATATGTTGAACAAGCATCCATGGAAAGTCTCATACAAAAGTTAAATCTGCCGCCACTCACTCCATTTTCACAGGACTGGGAGTATACGTCGGCGGATGCATCGAGATTAGATGAATTCATTACGTATTACGAGAATCATCAATTAAGTGACAATGAGAAATTTACACTGATGATCATTATGATCTCTTCATTGGATGACTACCTTTCCGAAGGAAAAGGAACGGATGATCTCAAACTATGGAATAGAATAAAACAAATCCTACGTAAAGACTATGAGTTACATATCCATACCATTAATTACTGGGCTCAAGATGAGAGCGATCTGGAAGATTGTTTTGCAGTCACACCCTATGTTAGAGAGATGCGAACCTAAAATGATAAGTGGAGTGATTTCAGCAGATTTTAAGAATAGGGGGATTACTATGAAGTTCATACTGATCTTTGGCCCACAGGCCGTTGGGAAGATGACGGTTGGTCATGAATTAACGAAAATAACGGAATTAAAATTGTTTCACAATCATATGTCGATTGAGTTGTTTCATCCCTTTTTTGGTTTTGGTAGTGAAACCTGGAGGTTATCAAGTATCGTAAGAAGAGAACTGTTTGAATCATTCGCAGGCAGCAACCAGTACGGACTTATTTTTACTTACGTGTGGGGGTTTGATCTTCAGGGGGACTGGGATTTCGTCCAGCAAACATGTAACATCTTTGAAAAGAATGGAGCTGAAGTTTATTTTGTTGAATTAGAGTCAACGATCGAAGAAAGATTAAAACGAAATACAACGGAGTTTAGACTTGATCAGAAGCCAACAAAAAGAAATATTGAGAAATCTGAAATGGACTTAATTAAAACGATGAAAGAACATAGACTCAATTCTAAAGAGGGAGAAATTACTAGAGAGAACTATTTGAGAATCAATAATACAGATTTAAGTGCAGATGAAGTTGCAAGATTAATTAAAGATGCATTTGATTTATAGACACATGCATACAAACTAACTGTATCTTGTTTACTTCCAGTGGTTGGTAAGTTAGTGGGAGTTGTGAATACAGGATCGTCAGATTAAATCGTCAAAACTAGGAACAAAGATCACGAATCTGAAGGTGAATACGACAATGATTGAAAAAGAAGAGATCATGGACAGGTTATTAATAGCTATGCCCTCTTATAAGAGTAGATACGAACGGTACATCCAAGAGAACTATGAACTTGGAGAAGAGAGATTGATCTATGTCGATATAAGTGACTTCGTCAAACATGTTGTTGAGTGTTATCAACGAAAAAAGACGGATGAATTCGATGCATTATTCGAAGTTATTGAACAGCTTCATACGAATGGAGATTCATATGTTAAAGAATTTGCTACAGTCGGTATCCTTGAATCCTTTCAGAACCAATTACTGGATGAGAATATGGAGTACAGTGAATTTGATAAATGTTTAAAACCAGAATCAAAAAGATGGTGGAATCATGTAATAGATTATTGGAACGGGAAGACTCCATACATTGGAGGGCCGGTTAAGGAACAGTCATAATTTTCTTGTTACTTACTTAGAGGACATTCTTTAGGAGATGATTCGTATAAAAGTTACGCTTCGATTTGTATTACCTAACGATGCCGGATTCGTACAGCAATATGCGAGTGACCCTCGAATTTCTGAGACAAGCAATGTTCCATATCCTTATCCGGAAGGAGCGGGAGAATCATGGGCAAAAATGGTGATTGCTAGACGCGAACAAGGAATATCTTATGTATTTACTATTTTATCTGACAATCAATTTGCGGGAGTTATGTCTCTGAATGCTGTGGATTTAAAAGAGAAAACAGCAGAACTGGATTACTGGATTGCTTGGAATAAAGGCATAGGAACAATCGCAGCCCACAAGGCTATTGTATTTGCATGGAATGAATTAGATCTTCAAATTCTCAGAAGTGCTTGTTTGGAGAGCAATACAGGCTCACTAAAGGTCCTTGAGAAGAACGGATTCAAAAAAGTGAATGACTTTGTTTTTGAAATTGGAAAATTTAAAGACAAAAAAGGATGCAGGCTTGAATTACACAGGTAAAAACTTCAAGCGCAAATCACGAAGAGAAAGGGAAAAACTCTATGGAAAAGCATATTAGAGAACTTTTTACTAAGAAAGTACTTCATGAGGCGGCACAAAAGTTTAATATTGTTGAATCGAGTCTTAAAGATTTAGAAGGATTTCAAAACTTTGTTTATTTTGGAAAGTCAAAAGAAACAAGTGTTGTCCTCCGGGTAACCCATAAATCACATCGAACTGAAAAAGAGATTTTATCTGAAATTAATTTTATTCATTACTTGGCTAACAATAATGTATCTGTTTCAAAAGCTGTGATCTCTATGGATGGAAAATATGTAGAGGAAATAGGTGATGGAGAATTTTATGCAACTTCTTTTGAGTTTTCTAGTGGACGAAAGGCTAGAATCGCTGAAGAAAGCAATCTGTTCTATCAGAGAGTCGGGAATTATGCAGGGAAAATGCATAAAGTTTCTAAGAATTTAAATGCAGCCACTGATTTAAACAGGAGACAATGGCAGGAAAAAGAGTTCCTTATACATATGGAAGAGTATTTACCAGCGGAACTTTCTTATGTAATGGACAAATACGAAATTCTAAAGAATAAGCTCAGCCAGCTTCCGAAGAATACGGATTCGTATGGGATTATCCATGGAGATTTGAATCATGGAAATTACCTGAATGTAAACGATGATGTAGTCTTTATTGATTTTGATGAAGCCGAATACAGTTGGTTCGTAAGTGATATTGCTATTCCTTTATTCTATGAAATTCCGATCCCATGGGTAGTAGATAAAAAACAAAGGTTAGAGATCACCAAGAGATATTATTATAATTTCATGGATGGATATGTAAAAGAAAATACCATGGATAATGCATGGTTAAAATTAATACCTGATTTTATCAATCTTAGACAGTTTGGAGTAGTTTCAGCCATTTATAGAAGTTATGATTTTACTAATTATAACAACTGGAGTGAGTGGGACAAGGAAGCGCTGAAATTTTATTTGAACAATATCCAGAATGATATTCCTTATATTGAAATGGATTTCTGTAGGTAGTTTAATCATCATCTAATTGACCAATTTCCGAAAGCGGTGATCTATTGAATAGCCTATCGACTGCATTACATAACTACTTGGAAAATAAATGCCAGAATGAAAAATTTAGTGGTTCGGTCTTGGTAGTAAAGAACAACGAAAAGATATTCAGTGCGGGAGTAGGGCTAGCCAATAGAGAGCATTTAATTAAATGTACTCCCGAAACCAGATTCCGAATTGGTTCAATAACAAAGCAATTCACCTCAATGGCTATAATGATGCTGTTTGAGCAAAAGGTTCTGAATGAGAGAGATGAATTAATTAAATACTTCCCGAACTATACCTTTGGTGAAAATATAACGATTCATCATCTGTTAACCCACACATCGGGAATCCCTAATATTACTCAACTTCAAGATTTTAAGAGATTAATGACGGAATTTAACCCACTACATCTAACGACAGAGTTAATCATGAAGCTGCCATTAGATTTTCAGCCCGGCTCTCAATTCAAGTACTCCAATTCGGGCTATCTACTATTAGCTCAACTGATTGAAGTTGTGACAGGGCAGACTTATGCAAATTTTCTGGCGAAGAATATATTCATTCCATTATTAATGAATAGTACAGGGCCCGATCATTACAGCGATATCATTTCACAACGAGCGTCCGGCTACGAGTTGGATAATTCAAGGGGAGTTGTTAATTCTGCTTTTATTGATATGTCTATTGCAACAGGTGGGGGTGACCTGCTGTCGACCACAGAAGATTTATATAAATGGGATCACGCGTTGTCTTTTAACAAGTTAGTTACAAGTGACGGAATGAAGCGTCTATTCTCTGACTATGGATTTGGTTATGGTTATGGTTGGTTTATAAAGGATGAACTGATTAATAACAGCTCCCGTAAAAGTGTGTTCCACGGAGGTGGAATTGTAGGGTTCAAAAACAAAATAACTAGATACCTTGATGACCAAGTGACTGTTATCGTTTTAAATAATCTTTCAACCACCGATGTAGACAATATTTCTGATCACATCACGAACCTAATCTATCAAAAATCTTAAATTCATGTGTGTCACTATTTAAGTTATCAGGAGAAGTGTTTATGGAGAACTTAAAAACAGTTTATGTAAAGACAAGCTCATATAATTTATGGTGGGGTATATATGGTATATGTTCTTTGACCGGTTGGGAAGACATTTGTATATATAACGATCCAATGGCAGAAAATGAGCTGGGGTCGACTTGCATTTGTACCAAAGACTATCTTCGTCATGCCGTAGAGGATTTACTAGATGATCCTGATGAGATAGAATTCACAGATAAAATAACAGAGTATATCAATGATGATCAGATTCATTACCATTACTTTTATGATGATCCGGCAGATGAAGATCTGTATCAGTTACCTTATATTAATTTGCCTTTAAATGCGAATGGGTTAAAACCAAGAAGTTTTGAGATGTGGCATCCTAATAAGGGAATAGATATATCTGTAATTGAGGAATGCGTTAAAGTGTACTGTTCCACATTTCTAAATATAGAGGTCAGTCAAGTAAAGTTACTTGAAACAATCCCTGTTGAGGACGCTGTAGCCTCTTATAAAGAATATTTGAGTAATATTAATAGTACTGTGGTTTTTTCTGATGACCTGATCGTCGAGATGATGAATAGATTAAATAAGAGTAAAGATGAAGTAATTAACATATTGAATCGAAGCGTATAGAAGCAAACTCAAACTCCGATCAGACACGACCCAGTCAAAGATTAAACTATCTAAGGCTGGGTCGTTTCGTAAATAGGTTGCCTGGAAACTTCGTAAAGTCATACTTTTATGGAGGTATCTACATTGAGTTCAAAACCGGTAATTATAGAAAATTATAATAACGATTGGCCATTAACGTTTTTAGAATTGCAGGAAATATTGAAAGAACACTTAGGAGATCTGGCTTTATCTATTGAACATGTTGGGAGTACATCTGTTCCGGGCCTTGCAGCAAAGCCGATTATAGATCTTGATATCGTCATAGATTCAATGGAATTAATTCCACAGGTCATAAAGAAATTGGACAATTTAGGTTACACTCACGAAGGGAATTTAGGAATTGAGAACAGAGAGGCATTTGCAAGAAGGGATGAGAAAGTTCCCTATACCAAAGCAATGAATCGAAAAGCAGAGCATCATTTATATGTTTGTAGTAAGGAAAGTGACGCGTTATTAAAGCATATTATTTTTAGAGATATCTTAAGACAACAGCCTCAATTAATTGAAGCGTACTCAAATCTAAAGAAAGACCTCGCAAAAAGGTATAAAGATAACCGTGAGGGCTATACCAAAGGAAAAACTGAATTTGTAACAGCGGTTATTCATGAATATAAGTAAATGAAAATTCTATAGGGTGGGGATCATGTGAAGCTATTGAACAGCAGAAGCAAGATTATTACTTTGATTGTCGTATTATTGATTTTGTCAACTGTTGCTATTTCTCTAAAAGTCTATGCAAAACCTGTAAATGCTGTTTTAGTAGATTATTCAAATATGGATCAAATGGAAAAAAATATATACATGGAAGCTGACGCTGAGAGTTACATGAAAACTCAACTCCTGGAGTTTGTCACGTTATCAGAGGATAAAGTGATTGATATATTCGGAAGCAGAGTTTCATCTCCATATTTAATAGTTGCTCTAAGTGAGAATGCATTGAACAAGTATGCAGAAAATTTAACGGGTCAAACTTATTATTATCCATGGAAGAATTATATTGTTATAGGACCAGAGGGGTTAAATGAGAATGTAATATCGCATGAGTTCACACATGGAGAATTGAGAGAACGATTAAATCATAAGAATAAGGTACCTGTCTGGTTTGATGAAGGTCTAGCAACAATGGTTGATGGTAGATATTCAGGCAATGAAGAAGTGTGGAAAGATAATACGAATAATGGGGAGAATCCTGTTGATTATAGTACACTAGGCTCACATGAATCATTTAATAATTATGGAACGAAAGAGGCTTGGACGAATTATAACTTGGCATGCTACGAAGTTACTCGTTGGTTCAAAGTTGTGGGTAGAGATGGGCTTCTCAAGTTAATCGATGGATTAAATAACGGTAAAGAATTTGATGAACTATATAAGTTAATAGAAAGTGAAATACTTAATTAGTAGTCATAGTTGAAAACCCTTTAATATGGAGGTTGATTATGGGAGCACATAAAATAGAAGCTGTCTTTATTGATCGTGATGGAACAATTGGTGGTTCAGATGAGATCCTTTACCCCGGGGAATTTGAATTATTTCCATACACAAAAAAATCTCTAGAAAAACTAAAAGCACTTGGAATTAGACTGTATGGATTTACAAATCAGCCTGGTATTTCAAGAGGTGAAGCAACAAAAGACGCATTTGTAAGAGAAATGATGGATTTCGGCCTCGATGATGTGTTTGTATGTCCGCATCAACCTACGGATGGATGTGATTGCCGGAAACCGAACCCAGGAATGCTACTTGAGGCAGCTAAGAAGAATCAATTAGATCTAAGTAATTGTGTAGTAATTGGAGATAGATGGTCTGATCTATTGGCAGGTTATCATGCCGGATGCCATAAAGTATTAGTTTTGACAGGAGCGGGGAATGAAGCTTTGAATAAATATAGACATAAATGGTCAGATACTGAAGCAGATTTTATTGCAAAAGATTTCGAAGATGCCGTTAATTATGTTATTAATTACCTTGGATGAGTAATGTGCGTCATCTAGTATAACCTGTACTGTGATCAATTAGCTCATATGTTTGGAGGGGGATTATGCGAGTAAAGACATTTCTCGAAGAAAAAGATTTAAGATTTAAAGACGTAGAATATTTGTCTCCAGAAATCAAAGCGCTAGTGTTCGATCATCATATTAATGTCACAGAAGGAGAACGTGAAAGTATTGCAGACATACATGTTCAATATAATGAAAGCTTATACTTTCAATGTAAAGTGATTGATTTATATCAGGAGCATTCACCAAAGATTACCTGGATCAAAAATAGTTACGTAACGGATACAGCGAATAATGATTTTGATTATGAGGATGTTATGCCTCCCTTTGGTATTGTAGAGTTATATGACTTGCATATGAAATGCAATTCGGAATGTACGAAAGTTATGATCCAAGCGCTGCATCAATTGACGTTCAATTTCTTATTGGAATATTTCAATTTAATTGTTTTCCATTCAAAGGAGGCTACGAATGTTATCGATGATGACAATATGAGATTTAAGCGTTTCAAGATACATGATGAACTATATTATAGGTCGATTGCTTACTGAGTATAAAGAAAAGTTAGGTTTTCAGGAGAATTCATAATGAAGGGGAAGTACAAGAGCATATACAGAACTTTAACAGTACGATTGGGAGGGGGGGCTAAACGAAATACATAAGTAATATCGTTTTAATAGCTAATAACATGTATCTTGTGAGGTGGTCAAGATGATCAGAAACGCAGTTAGAGCATTAATTGTTGAGGATGATAAGTTGCTTTTTATTAAGAAAGAACGTCCGGATATAGGGATTTATTATGTATTACCGGGAGGAGCGCAGGAACCAGATGAAACGTTAGGACAGTCGCTCAAAAGAGAATGCTTGGAGGAGCTTGGACTGGATATTATAGATAGCAAATTGGTGTGCATTAGAGAGTACATATCCAAAAATTATGAGTATTCGTTAATTATGAAAGAAGTGCATGCAATCGATTTTATGTATACATGTATCCCTGATTCCAATAAGGTCCTAAATGGCTTACAAGCTGATATAGGGCAGATCGGAATAGAATGGTTACCTATTGCAAAAATCAAACATTCATTGATACAGCAAGATCTTAAACATAGAACGTATCATTTTCCCAGAACAACTCATGACTTTTTACAGGAGTTTTTGTTCGAAGAGATTCGAGCAACCTACTTAAGCAGGGACTTCAGGAGTTAATTCAAAAAACTGAGGAAGCTGATTAAGTTGGATAAGGAGTATTCTTCTCTGAGCTGCTAATGCAGTAGCGATGTTATACAAATCTTCAAAACAAGGAATAGGGATTGATAAAATTGATAGGTAATACCTATCAGCTGCGTTTAAAACAATCCTTCCAACAGAAGGATTGGGGAGAATACAATATGAATCAAAAAATATAGTTATGATGGAAGGCGAAGTGATTTAAATGGATCTACTTGAAGTCTTTGAGCAAACGAGTGAATATGTCGATGTTAAGCATCCTGTAATTGTTATCAATGGCACTCCACTCGATATCTATCTTGATCAGTACTATCCGGATCATCATTTTCTAGGTTTAGTCCCGACAGTGACTGAGTGGATTAGTTTTAAAGAAGAACTAGATGTATTAATGAATCGGTTTTATTCTGACCAAGAGAAAGCGATTTTGCCTATTTTGATGTGTCCAGATGACACAGATTTGATATGCACTGTAATTGTGGCTGAGGTTACTAAGTATGATAAAGAGGTGATTTGGAGCAGGATTGGGATGGATATGAGCGAGCTAGGCATACCTTTTAATTATGAACTTATAGGCTCCACGGTAACCTGGTTGGATCTCATACCTGAATTACAATTTGCTAAAAAGATATATTTTGATACTCTCAAAGGAATTTATCGACCGAAGGATGAGCTTCAATAATGTGATTATATTTCATAACTACATCAATTAATAAATAATTATTTACGATATAGATCAAGAGTAGCAACCGCATAGCAAGAACAAAAACATATAACTGGAGGTCAATCATGGATGTTGTGATTCGAGAAATCCAAGAGACGGATTATGCTGATGTAGTCATGTTATGGAACAATGACTTAGGCAGTACGACTGTTACTTCTGATAATATATCTGCACGGGTCGAAAGACTGAATTCAGATGAAAACTACAAAATAATAGTCGCCGTATCAGATAATAAGGTAGTTGGTTGTATTTCAATGGTGCAAATCATGGCATTGGAATACGGGATCGGATACTTACAAATTAATGGCCTGGTTGTTCAAAAAGATGTTCAACAAAAAGGAATAGGCACTAAATTAATTAACCATGCCGAGAATTTTGCTTCAAAGAACGGGCTTTCTTACATGATATTGAATTGCGGATTTCAACGTACAAAAGCGCATGAATTCTATGAATCTAAAGGATTTGATAGATTATCCTATTGTTTCACTAAAGAAATTAAACGAAAAGGGGATTGAACATGATAACTATTCGGAATATGACAGAAAGTGAATTTGAGAATTTTAAAGCATGGTCTGTTAATGACTATGCAGAGGATTTAATCAGATCGAACATGAGTAGTGATAAAGAAGATGCTTATACATCTGCTGAAAAAGAATTTAATGAAATACTCCCAATGGGTCTATCAACAGAGAACAATTTCTTATTTGTAATGATAAATGATAGTTTAGAAGAGATTGGCTTTATCTGGTATGAGAAAGAGAATAGATCGGGATTCATTTGTGATTTCTTGGTTAAGCAAAATTACAGGAATAAGGGTTATGGATTCGAAACGATGAAATGGATTGAGCAGGATGCCAAAGATAGAGGAATGAGTACACTAAAACTTAGTGTATTTAAATTCAATGAACCAGCCTACAATTTATATAAAAAACTGGATTACCAAGTCATTGAGGATAACGATGGAAATGTAATCATGGAAAAAGTAATTAAGCATGATTCCGTCTAATACTTAAAAGTGGGGGTTACGTTATGGACATGCCTGTTACTATGAATAACAAGTTAGAGCCATTAATTTCATATACCCAAGAAGCGGCGAAGAAATACGGTGCTTCTGCTGCTTCAGTAATCGTTATTCAAGACGGGAAAATAACGACAGAGTGGTATGCAGGAAAGCATCATTCTAAAAGTGGAGCTCTGCAAGTTACAGCAGATTCCATGTTTAATTTATACTCGTTAAGAAAAACGTATGTTGGACTTGCGACGGCAATCGCAGTTATCGAGAATAAATTATCAATAGATACGAAGGTTTCGGATATCATTACAGATATGCCGGCAAGCGAACTGAAAGGTATAACGATCAGAGATTTAGCTACGAAATCAGGTGCTAAATATTTTGGTGTGGACCGAATGGAACGAGAAGAAGTGGCTTGTAAATGGATCAAAGAAGTGACTGGGTGTACCATTGCACAACTGATTACGGAGCGCGTGTTTAGACCAGTGGAGTTGTGTAATACAGAATGGGCAGCAATACCACATGAGAAATTAGTGTGTGATTTTCAAGCTGCTGACGGTTATGCATCCATTCGAATTGAATCGAGCGAAGGTCATGAAAGAAATTTATATTCGAGTGCAAGAGATTTGGCATGTTGGGGGAATCTGCATCTGCATCAGGGCCTGGTTGATCATAAACAAGTTATACCTCTTGAAGTCTTCCAATTAGTAGAGCAACTTAGAAATGATACAGCAGACCGAAATCGAATTTTTGGATGGTATTACAAGAAGAATTGGTACTATGCAACAGGTGCAGCAGGGTGTCATTGTGTGATTATGCCTGAACAAAAAGCCGTCGCCGTGCGAATGTTAAACAAATATACCGATAACTACATTGAAGACCAGATCCTTTTTAATGAGACGTTCTATGACTGCCTTCTGGCATAGCCTTTTTAGACTTTGTTAAATAACAAGAAGGTGAAGATTTGCGTTGAAAGAAGATAAGTGGGGGTTATTAATGTGGGCGTAGCAGGTGCATTAAGCTGCAAACATTGCTCTTATAGCCAAAATGTTTCTTTAGGTTTTGGTTTTAGTTTTATGCATTTGAATAGTATTTTGCAGTGGTATGAGCAGGAAGAAGGACGACAACGCATTAGAGAGTTTATGAGCAAACCGGATACAACATTTGAGTGTTTTTATGGGTTATACGTCTGTGAAGAGTGTAAGAACTTGTTAAACGGTATATTTCTAGAATTAAAATCGGGAGATGACGTTTATACGAATCGGCATGATTGTCCCGGATGTGGCACGCAAATGCCGACAAAACCTCCTATTGATGATGCGGAGAGCTCGGAACTGGACTGTCCAGCGTGTGGGGAGGCTAAGTTGGAAATACAATTATACATGGATTGGGATTGAAATTCTAAAATCAATAAATATGAGCCTCGTGACTATGGGTCGCGGGGCTCTCTTCATGAGGTGCTACAGCCCGGTGTAGCACCTCACCCTTACGCGGGTTGCTATTGCACAGTCGCGTCCCGCTTCACCTTTTACAAGATACCCTTGCACAAAACCAATATAGTATGATGAATTGACAAGATTGAGAGAAAATGTCATGGTTTTAGTATAAAAGATCGATTGATTCTGTAGAAAGGTGAGGTGGCATGACTCAAGCTCGTTTGATTCGTGAAGATGAATTAGAGGATTTGTTATTGCTGTATACGTTTCTTCAACCGAATGATCCTGAACTAAACAGAGATCAAGGTTTGGCTGATCATTGGGCTGAAATGCTGCAGGACAAGAACATGCACATTGTTGTTGTGGAACATGAGAATGTACTTGTTGCTTCTTGTATTGTAGTCATTATTAAAAATCTGACTAGAAATGCCAGACCCTATGGATTGATCGAAAATGTAATAACGCATAAAGATTACAGGAGGCAGGGTTTGGGTCAACTGGCACTTGAGAAGGCCAAGGATATCGCCGAGCAAAATCATTGTTATAAATTGATGTTAATGACGGGTTCCCAGCGAGAAGAAGTACATCGTTTTTATGCGAGAGCAGGGTTTGAAAGAGGTAAGAAGACAGGATTTGTACTAAATATGTAATTCAACATGTGGCAGGTACATTGATCTGAATAATCGATACATATCAAATCTGAGGAGTGATTACCAATGGATATGAAGAGTCAGAGCGGTGATTTTCTTGGTAGAATTCAGATGGAATCGCAGGAAAGTGATTACGTTGTAGATCAAATTATACGCAATCTGAAACCCGGTGATGGAAAGGCCATTTACATTGCAAATGCTGGAGAGCACCAGTTCACTCAGCAGACGAATTATGCTGCCGTTGAATGGGAGCACGGACTGGAGCAGTTGAAGGAAAAGTTGACGGAGTGGCAGCCACAATTTCCGGCCCGTGCGGGGGTTGAGAGCATTCAGGTCTATTATGGATTCAATAATCTGACACCGGATGAGATTGAAGCTATGGCTGAAGAGAGCAGAACCACTGGACAACAGGTTGTGATCCGCGATTTGCATCCAAACAACACACTTGTAGGTGTCCGAATTTGTTATCAAGGAGAAGGGGAACTGACCCTTCACATTTATGGGACAACCAAAAGCCGAATTTATTTGTCAGAGGATGAACTGTCTCAGGTGAAACCGCTACGCGTTCGGGGCGCGGAAGCATTTTATTTTTCGAATCACGGAACGGATCGGTTGATCTGGATTGAGGTTGGAAGCAGTGGAAAGGCGCTACAGTATGAACTGATTGGCCAGCAGCAGTCCGCAGCAGCTCTAATTCAAATCGCTGAAGAGATGAGCGTGTAGTCTTAGTTAAGCACCGAAATGGAAAGGAACAGATATGAACAATAGAAGAAGGGCATTACTTTCAACGGTTATTGTGATTGTGGCTGCGATATTTATATATCAGTATTACAAGTCAGAATACACAAGCGAGGCAATAGCAGAGAAGGTTTTGAACCAAGATGGGTATACCGTCACGCTGAGATCAGAACATATTCCTGTTGAAATTTTTGTGAAACCGGAATGGATCACGTTTAACGTCGATGAACCCATGAAAAAAGATATCCAAGCAGCCGAGATCCACAACTCCAATCTGCTGCTGGATGTGGTGAATAGAGGTAACGATATTTATTTTTCGTTTAGGACGATCTTTAATATGCACGATCCATCGGGAGTATTTATATATAATGGATACTTTACTGATGAGGGGATTAGTACATCTATGGACACTAATGTGAAATTGTACGATAAGAATGGGAAAGAGATTGCAGTAGGTCAGACAGGACTTGGTCCAGGCGCAGCTTTTTCCTTTGGAATTGAGAAGGAAGAACAGAAGCTTATCAAGGAAGGATTCTATGTGAAATATGATGATTTTAATGTTTATAATTATATGAAAAAATAGCAGCTCATCATGAACTGGGTAAAGTGATCAGATGCGCCGTGCTATGAGGTGAATGGATGGGCGTAAGGAAGAAATATAAACGCAGCATTATTCGTGCGAATCGATTATTTTATTGGTATGTAAAGCCGGATCTGGACGATGAAGGCATCATGAAATTACATATCATTTCTGAAGATAAAATGTTTATCGTCACTTATGAGGTGGGACAGTGCAGTAGAGATCATCTCTTGGCTCCAATATTAGTGATTATCGGTAAAGAGTTTGAAGGGTGGACTGCAGATTATATGGGTCACCGAAGAGTTCGAACACCCGTATGGAACGATGGCGTAGTTACACCACGACTGATAGGGGAGATCATTGACTGGTGTTTAATGAAGGACAAAGAAATCATAAGTTTGAACTGGAAAGGTGAAATCATAGCATTGGACCAACGTATTTAAAGAGGTAGAAGTCGATGATTCGAAAAAGTCGCAGTAAAGTCAGGAGGAGTTATGGGGACAGATATTTGGTTTTATGTAGAGAAAAAACACTACCGAAGAGAGTATCAATGGGCGAATGGCAGTCTGATCGAAATCCCGAAAAGTGAAAAAGAATTGAAGGACACAGCCCGTTGGGTTAGCGAGGATCACTGGAAGGTGAATCCCAACTACCATCTCTACCTGGAAGAGTGTGCTGCTCAACTCGTACAGATCAATCCATATCAATTTTACAGCGGAGTTAGAAACTACGATCTGTTTGGTATTTTGTCCAATACCAGAAATGACCGTAATCTTAAGTTTATAGCTGCCCCGCGAGGTCTTCCGGCTGATCTTTCTCCCGAGCTGCTTCAAGTGGCATTAGAGAGTAAAGATGACTTCTATGACCACAGCTGGCTCTTGTTAGAAGAGCTTATGCAGTTCAATTGGGACGAGCGCTTTTATTGTGATGCGTTTATGGAATATAGAGAGGTTAAACAGATATGTTCCGATTTTATTTATGAAACGATCCCGAAGCTTTCCGTGTTAGGAGAGCCTCAAGATGTACGCGTGATTTTCTGGTTCGGATAGAAGAGTAATATAAAGTTATATGTGGAGGATATTATGGACATTGTAACCAAGCAATTAAAGCTGGAAGAGCTTAGTGATTTGAAATATGAAGTGCATATGGGAGATTCCCAAGCCGTTAATTACTGTAGCATCATGATCTTGAAATTCATGGGTGAGTATGGTTTTGGTTCATCTGGGAATTCAGATGCTATTTATATGTGTGCCATCGGAGAAGCAGCAGTGGAAGCCTGGGAACCAGACGGTTTGATTTTGGACTTTAGTGAGCTGGTCTACGAATGGGGCGATCTGATCGAGCGTGTTTTTGATATCGGTAAAGCCAAGTCTGGGAGAATTCCTTTCCCAGAAGCACTTGTTGTAGGCAAACAATCGGAAGAGGCAATACGAACTTTGATTTTGGGAGAATATAGTGACGAGCCTATTGACGACATTGATTGGGTTCACCGAGATCTGAACAGCGCATGGGCGTTCATTGAAGAGAAATTGACGGAGTATGATCGGGATAAACGATTGTAAAATTTGCCGTGACAGCCTTTTAAGTATAAATTCAAACGAAAAAGCCCCAACGTTGGGGCTGAATCCTAGTCCAGGTGGTATTTTTTCATAACGACATCCCGAAAGATTTGGTAATCGGATAATTGTTGTGATGTGGAGGATTCGGGTAAGCGATATGGACTTACGCCTTCCAAGCTGAATTTTCCCAAGTTATCATTAATCAAACCGTAGTCACCATAGGAGTTTCTCAGCAAAAATAGCACACTTGGTTCGTCCTTCTGTAGTTCTACATAATCATTTGCCGTGTACTTGACATTCCCATCCAGGCTGACAGGTTCAACGACTGTCAACTCGGTTAGATCTGAAGGGAAATCCTCAGGTTTCTTTAGGACTTGCTTGATCTTAATAGTGGTGTTGGTGTGGAAGGATTGCATGGTTCCGTCATCAAATGCAGTTATGACATGTTCACGATCCGCAAACTGGTCTGTTGCATATCCAATCACGATTAATTCAGCAAACGCATGAAGCTTGTCCACTTCGCTAAAGGTAATGGAGTTGGCAGGAAGATTGACTACGGTATAGACGGTTTGATCCGGTTTGGATTGAACCTTTATAATTCCGATGATAGCAATAGAGATAACGAGCACACCTAATATGGAGATGAGTATGTATTTCTTTTGGAAAAGAGACATCATATTATCCTTTCTATGCAGATTTTTTTAAGATGAAGGCATATCTTTTTTTGGATTTCGACTATCCATAAACCATCCTGGTCCTTCTACACTGAATACCTCCTGTGTATCGTAATTGTAGGCAACTGTAATATGTTCATCCTCATGTCCCTTGATGTAACCGTATAGGTATAGGCGTGAATGGATGTAAGGAGCATCAATATCGTGACCCGTTACAATAAAGTCCGCATAATAGTATTTTTTTATATATTGAACACTAATGGGTGTAGCCGTTTCTACGATACGTTTCTTTTCTGAGGTAGACATACTTGAACAGCCTGCTATGAAGAACAAAAGAGTAAGTAGGATTAGAGCCACAGGTTTTACTTTCATGGTTGTTCATTCTCCCTTAATTGAATCTCGTTAATTAATATTAACGTTATGAGATAACCCGCTGGTATAGCATAGAGAGGTATGTAGAAATTGATTAATCATGAACATAACGAATATAGATAAATTATTCACAAATCAACTACGTCTAACTACTACAGAAAATAGACACAGAGGTTTGCTTCAGGTCGCCATACCTAAGCAACAACAACATGGAATCCTTCTCTCACGTAGAATTTTCTCAGGAAGAAGGTATCTCCTCTTACAGATTTCGACTATCAATAAACCAGCCTGGTCCTCCGACATCGATAACTTCCTGTTTATCATAGTCGTAGTAGACGGTAACTTTCTCATCTTTATGTCCCTTGATATAACCATACAGATATAGGTGTGGATGAATGTGAGGAGCATCAATCTCGTGACTGGTTACAATAAAGTCCGCATTATAATACTTTTTTATATATTGAACACTTATGGGGGCGGCCGTTTCTACAATACGTTGCTTATGTGAGGTAGACATACTAGAACAGCCTGCTGATAAGGATAAGAAGATAAGTAGAGTCAGAACCAAAAATTTCATTCTCATAGGTGTTAATTCTCCTTTTATGGAAATAAACTCTAAAGATACTCTATTATATATTATTGTAATAGACAAGGTGAGGCATCTTGACATATATAAATGTTAAGACCTATTGGGCCATTGATGTCTATCCAGATCGATTATGTAAGGAGGAACCTATGAAAACGATCATTTATATGGTCAGACATGCTGAGTCACCGTACAACGAAGGAACAGAAAGGACGAGAGGACTTACCTTGAAGGGCAGGGAGAATGCAGCTAAAGTAACAGAGATATTAAAGGAAGAAGGAATACATACCATCATTTCAAGTCCTTATGCCCGGGCTGTTTTGACATTGGAGGGGCTGGCAACCATGTTGAAAACAGATATACAGATCATGGAGGATCTGCGAGAAAGACATTTTTCCGATGGGGTTGTGGCGGATGAAGATTTTGCATCTGCTGAGCAGCAGATGTTTGATGACCCTGACTACGCATTACCGGGAGGCGAATCGAACAGAGTCTGCCAGCATAGGGCTGTGAGTGTCATGAAGCAGATTTTAGAAGAATATGAGGGGGGAAATATAGCGATCGGCACACACGGACATGTCATGACGTTAATAATGAATGAATTCGATCCAAGTTACGGATTGCATTTTATGAACCAGACTACGAAACCGGATATCTACCAATTACAATTCGACGGGCTAACCCTAGAGAAAGTGAGAAGGCTCTGGCAAGAATAAGGAAAAAGTGATTCGACAGAAGAGTTAGTACGTCATCTTGGTTATAGGTAAAATATAGATAATATTGAGGTTGGAGGGAATAGCTCGAATGACACTGCCCAACTTCTTTCAGGACAAACCGACGAAACTCAGAGTAAAAGAATGGTCGAATACGGAGACGATATGTTCACAGAAGAAAGAATACAAATGTCGGAACAAGTGCTGGATCACTTTTTAAACGAGTTAAGCCCATGATTATTTTATTGAAACGATGGAACGAGATGAACTGGCTGATTTTATCGACAAGGCAGCTAGATTGGCTGGTTTGTACATCAAGGAGGGTGAAGATATTACGGAAGAATGGAGAGAGTGGTAGGATTGCCCGAAAAAGAGGGGAGAGGGTATGTATGGATCAACAAGATTATGGCCGCTATTGTTTAGCAATGGGTGGAGAAGAGTTTATGCCAGAAGATGGCGAACAGGTTGAAGCAGACCATCTGTATGGATTTTTTCAGTGGTTTATGCCGTCAGGTGCAGGTGTTGAACGAGTATTTGAGCCTATTCCAGAGGGCCAGTTTTTCTTGAACAGAATACGTCCGATCTATGCGATGTTGAATCCGGAGGACTTCACCGGCGAATATGTGCCCGGTTATTTCAATGGTGGATATGAGGTTGCTTCCGATGAAACGTTACGAAGACTAGGTCTGGAGCTCATTGTAGGCTTGAAAAGTCTGTTCTCTATGGTGCCAGAAGATGACGAATCAGCGGATATCGCTAAGGAAGCATTACAAGAGCTGGCCTGTGTGCAGGAAGTGGTTGTGTTACCGCAGGGTGAACTTGGCAAGTTAGAGCAAAGAGCCATCCAAGGCACGGACGAAGAAGATAGCGAGGCGGTTTATGAAGCTCTCGGAGATCTCCTTAGCTCTCGCAGTGACTACGATGAAGCGATTGAAATCCTCAGTGAAGCCTATTATTCTATTGCTTGTGATTATTGGGTAGCCTATTACTTGCAATGGCCCCGTTATGAAGGTCTGCAGGAAGCAGAAAACTGCCTGTATCCATACTTCGAGTTGTATCGTTATGGTTATAATCTTCATTGGACTCAGACGAAATTATTCATAGGCAAGCGTTAATCCTATTCAAGCTTACAGAAGGAGTATATGTATGAAGATTGAACTTAGCAAAGAGTTTGCTTGTAAGCTCGGGATTATGCTCCAGAGTAAATTAATCTGGTACAAACACTTCCACCCGTTTTGTGATGACATTATTATGGAATACGAGGAGCCGCCGTATTGGATCATTGAATTAGCAACGATTAGATATCAAGGTGCGGCTATTGAAATCGTTAACAAATACATCCACTCCGAACCTTTTTGTACTTATTATAATCATACACATTTTGATCAGTATATTGCTTGTTTGTACATAAAATACGACAGAAGAGAATTATCCTGGGCCAGCTTTCTGATGGAAGCTGGACAGTATGCTGACGGTTGTGAAGCAGTGAAGGAGCCTTGTGAGTACTTTTTTGAATTATTAACTCATTATGAAGCCGAGGAATTTAACATCGAGCTGGAATATAAACAAAGAATAGAAATACAGGAAAAGTTCCAAGAAGAGATCCTTGAAGTGCAGGAAATCTATGATGTGTTTAGGAATTATTTTAGACAATATGTTAAAAAGGAAAGAGAAGCATCCATGTAAAGGGAAGGGAAATGGTGCCTAATGGAGAGATATAAATCACCTCAAGGAAGACAGCTCATCTACCAGTCGTATGACAAGCTACTGCAATCGTATGATGTTCATATTGAAGAGGAATTTATTGAAACGAGCTTTGGACAGACACATGTGATTACTGCCGGAGATCCGCAAAACCCTTCCTTGTTACTGTTCCATGGAACTGCGGATAATGCGGCAATGATGTGGCTGTACAACATGAACGAGCTATCCAAGAAGTTCTATGTCATAGCCGTTGATTCGATTGGAGGATCGGGAAAAAGTGAGCCGAACGCCGACTATTTCAAACGGTTTGATCAGGTGAAATGGATGGATGACATCATGGACGCTTTTCAGCTCCACAATTCATATATTTGTGGCGTGTCTTATGGTGCATATCTGTCCTATTTTTACACACTAAAAAGACCTGACAGAATCAGGAAAGCGATGTGTCTGGCAGGCGGAATTTCATCGAGTACGTTTGAAGTGATGGTCAAAATGATGAAAGCCTTTATGCCTGAAGCATTGTTCCCCTCGGAAAAAAATTGTGAGAAGCTGCTTCGAAAATTATGTGGCCCTAACTATGCGGTCTTTGCCGAGAATGAAGAATTGATGCGACACTGGTATTATTTGCTGAAGTATTTTAACAACAAGTCTATGATGAAACACCGAATACAATTTGTTGATGATGTGGAACTTGCCACACTGGTAGGAAAGGCCAAGTTTCTGATCGGGGAACATGACATCCTCTCTAACTATCCAAAAGCGATACATAAGCTACAGCGCAACCAGTTGAATTTTGAGATCATTCGAGATGCAGGTCATGCGATTAACCACGAGCAAGCGGATCTGGTAAACCAGAAAATCATTGAATTCTGGAATGAATGATGGCTGTGAAGCAACAATTCAAAGGAGAGAGAACATGAAGCTTTTTCATGGAAAAGAAACCATCGTTCAACAGGCGATGCCTGCGATGCCGTCTATATGTACACCTATGGGCACCGTGGAATTCTCACTTTCGGTCTCCAACCAATCCTATCTTGCAACAGATTGCGCCAAGCTCAACAGCGGTGGATGGTTGTATAAGTATTACTACGACTCATCGGACTGCGAACTCGCGATTTGTAGAGTGGATGTAGAACTTGCGTGTGATCAGGCAGTAGAAGAATGCTGGGGAGCTGTGTTCAGAATCAAACCAAAGAATGATCACCAGATTGATGAGTGCAGCTTCACAGCCTTGTGGAAAGAGGGATATAACTGGACAAGCTGTGGATCGGATACTGGAGAAGGACTCGAAGCGATTGAATATAAAAATCAAACGGTTCAGTTACATCTCGGTACACAAGACGGAACGCTGTTAATGATGAGGAGAAACCAAGGGGATCGGATTCCGAAATCCTATGGTGAAGGTATTGATGTTGAAGCACAAGGGTACATTCTGAGCTCCGGAAAAGGGATTAATGTGCCCATGTCACAGATGGAATCGGATGAAATATGTGAAATTCATGTTGTAATCGCTTGGAAGAAGTATGTAGAAGAAGATGTGTCTACCTGGCTCGCTGTAGATCAATTTTCAAAGGATATCTTAAAGGGAGAAGGGCTCAGCTAGTCAACACCAATTTAATAGATAAGGATGAACCATATGGAACGAGGACTTATTATCTTTTTGAACGGAACGTCAAGTTCAGGCAAGACAAGCATTGCGCTGGAAATGAAAAAGCAGGGGGAAATGCCGCTGCATCATCTGTCCGTAGATCAATTTTTTCAGAACTACGATCAGTTCATCGATACGACATATCCAGATATGCAGCCAACAAGAGAAGTGGAGCCGGGTGTGATGTCAGATATCCTATTTGGCCCGATTGGCTCATTGTACTACTCAACTATTAAACTGTTTTCGGAGCTCGGCCTGAATGTAATTGTGGATACGGTCATCAGCGATGACAAGTTTTTCAATGATTTTTATGACTTGCTTGCGGATTATCCGATATTGTTTGTTGGTGTTCATTGCTCCAAAGAAGAACTTACCAGAAGGGAGCAGAGCCGGGGAGATCGCGAGATCGGGCTTGCTCATTCCCAGTTCGATTACATATACGCCTACGATGAGTATGATTTGGAATTGAATACAGAAGAACTCAGTTCAGCTGCATGTGCGGAAAAAATACTAAGTTATATAAGCTCCGGGCAAGAGTACTCGGCATTTAAGAAGTTAAGTCGAAGATAACTATATAAGTTGAACTATTTATTTACACAGAAACAGAGAGGATAGAAAAATCCGGGGATAACAGCGATGGGAAGGTTATTCTGTCGTTGGAGTGCTCCGTGTAAACATCTTTAGTTCAACTTATATAGAAGATAAGTGAAGGAGAAGGGGTAGTTATAGTTTCATAAGAGTGTTAGACATGTTGAACCTAACGATTCTTCGTTAGGTTTTTTGCTTGTTTCTCCGAGATCACCGTTAGATGACGATAATGAATCAGGTTTAATGTAGAAGTCGTCTATATCATTGCAAGTGGACACTCACGGTAATGTTAAGGTGAGGTGTAATCGCACCCATCGAATATTTTATTTATATATAGAATTGTTCTATAAGTAAACCCGTTGACGATGTTTCTGTTGGAATGCTATTTTTAGATCAATTAATTCCTAGTTAACATGTAAGAATTAGTGGTTTAAAATAATCGCACACATAACGGGGGAGAAAAACATGAAAAAATGGTCTGTTCTAACACTTACAACTGCAATCGTATTGGCGCTCACAGGATGCAGTACCGGGGGAGACACGAAGACAGCATCGGGAGCTGGCGGAGCGAAAGAACCAACCAAGATTATTGTGGGAACAGGCACGCAATTTCCGAATGTCGCTTTTATTGACGAAAATAACAAACTGACGGGATATGATGTAGAACTCGTCAGAGAAATTGATAAACGCTTGGATGATTACGAGTTCGATCTGCAGACGATGGAGTTCACGAACTTGTTGCTCAGCCTCGAAACGAACAAAATTGACATGGTTGCGCATCAGATGGAGAAAAACCCGGAGCGCGAACAGAAATATTTATTCAATAAAGAAGCATATTCCCACTGGAAGAACAAAATCGCGGTTCTCAAAGATGACAATACCATTCATTCCATTGATGATCTGAAAGGCAAAAAAGTGCTAACGACAGCAACAAGTGCCCAGGCCATTTTATTGGAAAACTACAACAAGCAGAATAACAATGCACTAGATATTGTGTATTCAAGCGGTGTGGCCAACGATTCCATCGCACAGCTCAAGGCTGGACGGGTTGCAGCATTTGTAGCAGCGGACTTTACGCTTCCACTTATTGATCCGAGCGGCGAGCTGAAACTGGTCGGTCCACCACTCAGTGAATCGGATACCCTGTTTATGTTTCGCAAGAATGATCCGGACGAGCAAAAGCTCGCTGACCGCATCGATGAAGCACTCAAGGAAATCAAGGCAGACGGTACGTTGAAGAAACTGAGTGAGCAGTGGCTTGGCTTTGATGCTACGCAATCAGAAACGAAATAACACGTACAGGAAAGGCAGGTCGCAACGATGGGTGCACCATTTGAATTCAGTTATGTCATCGACTACTTTGTAAAGCTCCTACCCACCATCAGTACTACGCTTCTCATTGTAGTTAGTGCAATGGTGCTTGGTCTAATCATCAGCTCCATCGCGGCACTGCCGCAGATGTACAATATTCCGGTGCTGAAACAGCTGTCTAAGCTGTATGTGTCCTTTTTTCGCGGAACTCCGATTTTGATTCAGCTGTTTTTGTTCTATTACGGCGTGCCGGAAATTTTGGGTCTGTTCGGGATTAATGCGAACCGTGCACCTGCCATCTACTTTGTCATTATGACTTACTCGCTCAATAGTGGAGCGTTTATGGTGGAGATGATTCGGGCTTCCGTCGCTTCCGTGGATCGGGGACAGGTCGAAGCAGCTTATGCCATGGGCATGTCTGGCCCGCAAGCGTTCTTCCGGATTGTTTTGCCGCAGGCCTATGTGACGGCATTGCCTATATTCGCCAACATGGTGATTGGCAGCTTGAAGGACACATCCCTTGCATTCAGTGTGGGTATCATGGAGATGACGGGCAAATCGTCTACGCTGGCAACGATCTCTCGTCATTTTATTGAAGCGTATATCTCGCTGGCACTCATTTATTTTGTTTTGAGTTTTGTGCTGGAGCGGGTGTTCGGTGTGCTTGAGCGGAGAGTGCAGAAGAGGGGGTTTGCTCCGATATGAGCTTTGATCTTTCCTTTGTATGGACCGCTTTCGTGCAGCTTCTCGGTGTCATTCCGATTACACTGGCCATCACGGTGGTCTCGGTGGTGCTTGGTTTTATCATCGGCACAGCGGTTGCCCTTCTCCGTCAGTTTCGGATTCCTGTACTGAGCCAGCTGGCGACGGCCTATGTCACCTTTATTCGCGGTACACCGATGATTACACATCTGCTACTGATCTATTTCGGACTGCCGATGATTATTGACAGCGTGTCTTCATCACTCGGACTGGGGTTCAACTCCTCTTCTATTCCATTGATCGGTTTTGCTTATCTAGCGTTCTCGATTACGGCTGGTGCTTATGCATCAGAGATTGTCAGATCCGGCTTGCTCGCGGTGGATCGCGGTCAGATCGAAGCGGCGTATTCACTGGGTATGACAGCGACGAAGGCACTGCGCAGAATTGTGTTGCCGCAGGCTTTTGCAGCCAGTCTACCCAACATTTCTAACATGCTGATTGGCATGTTGCACGGATCTACACTGGCATTTGCAGTATCGGTCGTGGAGATTAATGCCAAGGCGCAAATTGTTGCATCGACCAACTGGAAATTTTTCGAGGCATATGTGGCGGCAGCCCTCATCTTCTGGGGTCTGACCGTCATGATTGAAAGACTGACCGCAGTGGCAGAGAAGCGGTTCAGGTCGTACAACCGGGGAGGCGTGTCATGATTGAACTCAAGCAAATACACAAAAGCTTCGGAGACAATAAGGTGCTGTCAGGAATTGATCTGAAGGTGGCGCGCGGAGAGGTCGTTGCGATTCTGGGGCCCAGTGGATCAGGTAAAACAACGCTTCTGCGCTGCATTAACTATTTGGAAAAACCAGACTCCGGGCATATCACACTCGGTGATTTCACCTTGGATTACGGCAAACACGCCAAAAAGGACATCCATGCCTTACGCCAAAAATCAGCTATGGTATTCCAGCAATACAATCTGTTCCGCCACAAAACAGCGTTGCAAAATGTGATGGAAGGACTTGTGGCTGTTCGTAAAGTAGCTAAAGAGGAAGCGCGTACGCGGAGTGTCGCTTTGCTTGAGAAGGTAGGTCTCGGAAACAAGCTCGATTCATACCCCAGTCAGCTTTCAGGTGGACAGCAACAGCGTGTCGGTATTGCACGGGCGCTGGCGATGAATCCGGAGGTTATTCTGTTTGACGAACCGACCTCCGCGCTGGACCCGGAACTTGTAGGCGAGGTGCTGGCGGTTATTCGCCAGATTGCGGAGGAAGGCATAACGATGATCATCGTGACTCACGAAATGGGTTTTGCACAGGAAGTGGCGAACCATGTTGTATTTATGGATGGCGGGGTCATTGTGGAAGAAGGAGAGCCGAAGCAGCTGTTCCGCTATCCGAAGGAAGAACGTACGAAGCAGTTTCTCAAACGCATTACACCGGATACTGCATATTCCATATAAGAAAACGGGATCAGAAACATGATAAGGAATATCCAAGGGGGAAGAGATATGTCATTTACATTAGGGATTTTGGATCAGAGCATTGTGTTTCCGGGCCAGTCGGCTGCGGAGGCGTTGAAAAATACCGTAGAACTGGCGAAGCTTGGCGAATCACTTGGATATGACCGGTTTTGGGTAGCGGAGCACCATGACTCGGAAGGTGTTGCCGGATCATCGCCGGAAGTGCTCGTGTCGTACTTGCTTGCTCAGACTCAAAAGATTCGGATCGGCTCCGGTGGTGTGATGCTCCAGCATTATAGCCCATATAAGGTGGCTGAAAGTTTCAATGTGCTCGCGACACTAGCTCCGGGACGAGTTGAACTAGGGATTGGGCGAGCTCCAGGCGGCTTACCTCGTTCCACAAAGGCGTTGCAAAAGGGAATCGCCGAGCCGGAAACGCTGGATGACAAACTGGTGGAACTGAGAAACTTTCTGAACGCTCCGGCAGGTGAAACCCATGCACAGCCAGGACTGACAGCTCATCCGTTACCAGGGCAGCCGGCACGTATTTATATGCTGGGCACGAGTGTTTCCAGTGCGGAACTGGCAGCCAAGCAGGGGCTACCTTATGCGTTTGCGCTGTTTATCAACAGCGATCCCGAAACGGCACGGACCGCACTTGATACGTACCGAACGCAGTTTAACACCGAACATGGCGGAGAGCCCGAAGCCATTCTAGCCTTGTCAGTCATTGCAGCAGATACGGAAGAAGAGGCGAACGCGCTGGCGGGACAGCACAAAACGGTGCGTGCAACGCTGGCGAGTGGCAAAACCGTGAATGTTCAGACGTTGGAGCAGGCAGCGGAATTCGCAAGACAGGCGGGAGAAACGTATACGGTGGTGGAGCGCGAAGCGGACATTACACGCGGTACCAAGGAAACGGTGCGGAAGCGGTTGCTTGAGCTGTCGGAGGAATATGACGTGAATAGCTTTGTATTTACAACAATTATTCCTAATTTTGAACAACGGACACGTTCATTTCAATTGCTGAAAGAAGCATTTACGGGGGAACTGGTGTAAGCACAGCAAATCCTATCATCCGTATTGTAGTTAAACTTATATAGATCGGAGAGCGGTAATCATGGGGAACACAACAGTGAAGACAGAATCAATCATATCGGCATATGTGCACGCTTATGAAGAGATTGAGCAGGAGATTGCAGATCTGACCGAGCAGCAGTTGAGGTGGAAGTCTTCTCCATCCTCCTGGAGTGTTACCGAAGTGCTGGCACACTTGGTGGACCACAGTATCGTTGTATCCTTCCGCATCCGTGAAATATTAGCGGGAGCACAGGCGACGCTGCCTGGTTTTAACCAGGATGCATGGGTTGCGGGACAAAAAGCAAACGAAGAGCAGATTTCTCAGTTGATTACGATTGCTAATGGTCTGGTTCGGTACAATTCAGGACTACTAGAGCGGCTGAGCGACGAAGAATGGGAGAAAACCGGCATTAACTTCAAAGGCGAGACGGTATCTCTAGCCGCGATCATTCCGGGTTTTGTCGCTCATGTGCAGAACCATCTCAGCCAGATTCGCAGAATCAAACAAGAGTGGGTCTAAAAGCAGGTGCAGTGATAGGGAATGCGGTGGTCAGAGCGACGGGAAGGCAGGCATCCGTTATGTCTAAGTCCGTTAAGTCTGTGATTTTATGATAGATAAGGATTGGAATTGAATAGGAAGTGACCCGGAAGTAACCAGAAGGTGCTTAGCTCAACTTGGCTTCAGATGAAAGTCAGGGCTGGGGCCAAATCTTTCTTTTAGCGTTGTCATTCCCTACTAAGTAGATTTCAGCAATATTACCATAAGAATTAGGGAACGAGATGTTGAAGTCCTTATGACCTCCAATGGGAAGCTTGCTACCTTTGATCTGGATGAATAGTGAATGATCATGATGTGTGATGTTGTAACCGTGATATTTGCGGATACTGTCTCCAAATCCACCTTGTATCGTAATAAGTTCAGGAGAAACTTCAGTCTTCGTAACCATAATCTCTTCCGGATCGACAACCTTGTTTAACATAAAGAATCCAATGATAATAGGAAAAGCAATAATGACAACGGTGAAAACTATAGTGATATACTTCCTATTTAGTTGCATACTCATGATTCACCTCATAGTTAGATGATATGAATCGATGTCTCCATCATTATTGGGGCATCGATTCTTTGGTTTTAAACAAAGGCCTACATAGAGTATATAAGAAATTAAACGAACCTCCAATTCGAACGACCTATCTTCCTATCTCCCTATATTCACAATTTTCCCGGTCCAATCGGGCTGGCTGACTGCCGCACGTACCAGCCCATCCGCACAATCTGCAAAAGGAAGTGCAGCAACTGGATTGATGCGAGCGAGTGGACCAGCCGTATACTCCAAGTTCCTTTCCGCATACTGAAGCACGGATGCACGCATGATGACCCATTCGAGATCACTTTGGATGAGCGCTTGTTCCGCGATGCTCTTATCCTGAATGGCCTTCCAAAAAATACGGCGCATCAGACGCACGGCGAGACTGCTGACATAAGAAAGTTCTCTACCATCGCTCAAATTAATGCCGCTCTGCATCACCATACGTTTAACTCCTGTACGCTGACAAGCCGTTATGATATTTGGGATTCCTTCAGACATGACTGTGCCTGGTGAGAAATTAGCCTTCATTGTACGTAAACCGGCACTGAGATTACCCAAGCCCTTCTTGGCGGAGGTGGATGATACATTGAGGGGAGGGCCTATACAACTGATGACAGCTTCTGCCCCTGAAATGGCCTGAATCATAACAGGTAAATCGAACACATCCCCTTTTCTAACGGTAAGTCCTTCCGTTGGAGCAATGGCTTCGGGACGACGAGCAACGGCAATAACTTCATGCCCCAATGCAAGGGCGCGTTCAATCACTTTTTTTCCCGTTCCTCCAGTAGCCCCAATGACTGCGATTTTCATATGGTTAAACTCCATTTCTTACTGCGCATTAGTGCACAGTAATGTATTATTTATCAACTGTGTATAATGGTATATGTAAATAAAAATCTTACAATGGCTAAAAAGCTGGATTGCGTGCAATTGTGCACAGATGGTTTGAAAATGTGTATTAACAATGAAGAAAAAGGGTGATATAAGGTGGTAAAGGTGGATAGAAGGATACGCAAATCGCAAGAAGCGATCAAAACGGCGGTTACTGAACTGATGATGAACAAAGATTTTGATCATATTACGATCCAGGACATTTCTGACAAAGCGGATATCAGCCGCAGAACGATCTATCTTCATTACACGGATAAATTTGATCTTCTGAACAAACTCATCACAGAGCATATCGAGAATTTGCGTGAAATCTGTGAATCTACGGAGATGGACACGGGTTATAACAACATGGTATTCATGTGGTTTGAATACTTTGAGAAGCATTTTTTATTTTTCTCCGCATTGCTGGCGAGTAAAGGCAGTTCATTTTTTCGGAAGCAGTTTCTGGACTTTTTTATCCAAGAATTACAGAACGGGAACGAGAGCGATCCAGCTGTTATAAACACCGAATTAATGAAAGACCAGATTGTGGAGGTTCAGTTTGTGGGGGGAGCGATCATTGGGGTCGTGGAATGGTGGTTTATGCATGAAAGACCTCTCCCACCTTCCGTGATGGCTGAACGAATAGGAGCAATGCTTGAACGAAATCTGGATATGAATCCTTAAAAATATTCCTTTGGAGGAGATCCACTATGAATCCAGAAGAGCATATTGAGCAAATGTTACATACTATCATTGAGAATACTCAATCCATCATTAACGATAATCAGAAACAATCCTTCGGCTCACTGGAATATTTCCTGGGACATATTAGGGAGTATCGCGATGAAAAGCAATACCTGACAGAGGATTGGCAGTTCCTCACACCGCGCTGGTTGGGGGAGTATGGCAATACGCCGGAGGAAGAAGAACTTCTTGCAGACATTTACCGTCTACAGGCTTACATTGCTGAGAAATTAAAAGGCGCATAGTAGATAGGTAAAATATCAATCACGATGTCGCATTAGTCCGACTGAAATGTCGCAAAAGTACATGGTAACACGATATACAGATCGTTTATACTCTCTTTATGTTTCGATAATGAAAATCATTATCACTAGTATACATAAGGGGGATTTACAAATGAAACAAGGAACAAACGGGCAAGCAGCCGGAAGCAAAGGCTATATTGCTCACAAATCACGATTACTGATGGGTTTGATGTTGGCCCTGATTCTAGTCCTGACGGCGTGCGGTGCCGGAACAGGTACAGATAGCGGTAAACAATCTGCGGCAACACCTTCGGATACACCTGCGAGTACAGAGACGAAGACCGATGGTGCTTTTCCAGTAACGATCAAGGGTATGAAGGGTGATATCACTCTAAACGAAAAACCGAAGAAAGTGGCCGTGCTGGATGTTAAGTTTTTGGATCAAATGTTAGCGGTTGGCGAGAAGCCGGCAGGTAGTGTTATCGCTGGAGGAAACACCGACTTTCCAGAATATTTGGGAGACCAGGCAAGTGGCGTTGAAGTGCTGGGTACACGGGACGAGCCTAACCTGGAAGCTATTGTTGCACTTGACCCGGATCTGATCATCATGACCGACTTCCAAGAGAAGCAATATGAGAGTGTAAGTAAAATTGCACCTACCCTGGTACTCGATTTCTACGAAGACTGGCGTGATACGTTAGCTACAGTAGCTAAGATTACGGACAAGCAAGACGAAGCAGAGAAAGTGCGCACAGCGTATGAAGAGAAAGTGGCAGGAATGAAAACGAAACTGGCTGAGAAGCTGGGTGATGAGACGGTAGCATTGATTCGTCCGCGTAAAGAAGGTATCCGTGTTCATGGCATCGAGCACCGTACAGGTGGCATTCTGTATAATGACCTGGGCTTGAAAATGCCAGCACTTGTTGAAGGCATCAAGGATGATACTTCCGTAGAGATTTCGATGGAGAAAGTGCCAGAGATTGGAGCAGATCGTTACTTTGTACTGTCCGATGAACTGTTTGCCGCAGAAGCAGAGGCGATGGTAAACAATCCGGTATGGAAGTCTCTGGATGCTGTGAAAAATAACCGCACGTATGATGTAAACTCCACACTATGGATCGCATACTACGGACCGCTTGCGATTAACCTGATTGTAGATCAGGCATCGGAAGCCCTGCTAGGATCGAACTAATATGAGCCGATATCTCTCAACAGACGCATGGAAAGAGACGGTGGAGGATCATTCGATTTTGCTTGGCGAGCCGCCTGAACATAGTGTCCGTAGCATTGCGCTGAGTGAGCTGCATGACGAAGAGGCGTGCCGAGAGTATATCAGCTGGTTTCAACATTATATCGATGCACCAGACATGAAGGTTGCCGCTTCCATGTTAGCCAAGCGACTTGGCTATCTATGGACGACTCCGCTCGTGACTGCGATGACATTTCATCATCAGCATGTAACCTTTCAGCTGGAGAACAGCTTTCTCTATCATCCGAAGCTCGAAGAACATGAGGAGGGTACACGATTTCCTTTTCTAGCGGTGAACGAGCTTCGGGCTGAAGAGCTGACGGGAGACAGACACGTTTGGCGGGAAAAGGCAGTCCAAGAGATGTTCGCGGTACAGCTTACACCTCTGTTAAAGACACTGGCTGCGATTGCACCCCTTTCGATGAGCATTCTTTGGGAGAATATTATGGTACGGATCGGGCGACTGTTCGCTCCTGATGAAGGCGAGACGGAGCAGGAACGAAAGATCATTCGAGAGGACTTCTCCTATCTGACGCAGGTGGCGTCTGGGCAAGTGTTTGGTGAGAGGAAGAATCCGTTAACCCGTTTTACCGAGTGTAAGAACGATGTGCATGTTGCCAAAAGTGATCGGCTCACCTGCTGTTTCTGGTACCATATGTCAGGGGAATATTGCCTCAAATGTCCGAAAATTGACAATGAGAAAGAATCTCAACTACAATGACAACAGCAATGATTATACCTACGCGATTGTCAGGAGATGAGAGAAATGCCGCTGCAAGAACAGACAAGTGGTTGGAGTGATACAGCAATCAAGATGCTGGACGGATATAGCGGTACTTTGCAGACAGGCAGCGTTTTACACGAAACCAATGTAACTTCTAATGTGCTGCTGCTGGCATACGTAGGGGAAGGGGAGCTTGCAATGGATGGCGAGGGTTGCCACATTGGAGCTTCTTTTGCCTGTTATAGAGGGGACAATCCACATAATTGTGTAAAAAAGTTCCTATCAGATTGCCCCAAATTCCAACGTGTACATCAACTTTTTAGTCAATTCCAAGCTTTAACCAACGTTTGTTCATCAGTTTACCGATCAGAACACTCACTAAAAATAAGATAAGATTATACACAATAACCGTTAATACATTGCTTGAAGAAATGAAATTGTTTCCTTGTGCAAACACTTGGTTGACGTGTCTATAAAGGGAATTCGAAGCGTCGAAAACAGCAACATATGTTAATTTATCCGAACTGGCTACTAAAACGACACTCAATATCCAGTATAAAATACTTAAACCGATACTCATCAAGATATTAGATGAAAGCAAACTGATCGTTCCAATGATAAGAATGTATTGTGTGACTACAGACGTCAACAAAAACAACATTAGAAAAAACAGACTAAAATCCTTATACACCATAGATACAACGGAAAGGAATATTGTGATTAAAATAAGAGATTCAATAAAAAGTACGGCGAATTTATTCAAGAAAAATTTAAGACTGTCATAGGATAACAGCCTATAGAACAGAATGGTTTTATTCGAATATTCCTTATTCACGAAGAAAGCAATGATAAACGAGAACATTAAAAATCCAAATTGAGTAAAGACAGTATAGGTACTGAAGAGATACTCTCGATAACTTAGCGATGTAACTTTATCAAGACCAATAGGAAGGAACCAACCGATTAAGAACGACAACACAAAAATAAGTGCTAGAAACATAAATACTTTATTAAATAGGCTTTTTGCAAATTCAATCATAGTCATTATTCCTCAATATAAATTTTTATTAGTTGATCTTTGTTTTCGTATTGCACTAGCTTTTTGTCTTGAAAGAGGAAGTATCTTCCCTCGATGTTTTTGAGATCTGATAAATTGTGAGTGATGTTCAATATGATTTTGTTTGGATGCTGTCTGCTATAAATGTTAAGAAATTGGTGAATCTCATTGACTGTTGTTTTATCTAGAGAATTAGTGATCTCGTCGAGTATGATCATTTCCTTATTTTCTAAAAGAAATGATACCAGCTTAAGCTTCTGTTTCTGTCCATCACTTAGATTTTTAATGAGAATGTTGGAGGGTATATTTTCAATATTCAATAAATCACTAAGCTGATCCAACATCATCCGATCATATCTTTTAATTAATATCTTAAAAAGCAATTTGGCGGAAATATCTTCAGGAATATTAGAATAACTTGAGATTATTGTTAGATTTGAGGACAAGTGTTTCGGGAAAAAACCGCTCTTATTTAGAATAAAATCTTTCGCCAGTCTGGATTTCCCCACACCGTTCTTCCCAACAATATGATTGACACCACCTGGTTGAAAATGTAAATGTGCGTGATCAAGCAAGAGATTATTTTTGATTCTTAACGTATAGCCACTTATATCTAAAACCATGGCATGAATTCCTCCTCTCTTAAAACCACAATAAATACCATATCCATTTTCAGTACCAAGATTCATTAAATTTAGCCGGTTTCTCTGAATTAGAAATCAATTCTTTAATTTCTAATTTTCCCATATGTATTAGCTTTCTTACAATTACCACTATTATACATGTGATTCTTATACAGACAAGTTAAAAATGTATGAAACCTATTAAATGATTGGATACTTCTATGGATTAACAAGATTATAATCAACATTATTTAAGTTTCGTCTAACAACTGTATATTCGTTTTTCTCATCGTGCCTGAACCATTTCTTTGAGGTGATCTCTGTGACGAAGAGCCGTGCCGAGTCCGAAAATTGACAATGAGAAAGAATCTCAACTACAATGACAAAAGCAATGATTATACCGATGCGATTGTCAGGAGATGAGAGAAATGCCGCTGCAAGAACAGACAAGTGGTTGGAGTGATACAGCAATCAAGATGCTTGACGGATATAGCGGTACTTTGCAGACAGGCAGCGTTTTACACGAAACCAATGTAACTTCTAATGTGCTGCTGCTGGCATACGGAGGTGAAGGGGAGCTTGCAATGGATGGCGAAGGTTGCCACATTGGAGCTTCTTTTGCCTGTCATACGGTGAAGGGATCATCCTACACGTTGACGGCCAGATCAGAAGACATTCATTATATTGTGATCAAATACAAGGCTTCTTCCATGGAGGGAGCCTCTATTGTTATGCCTTCGTATCGAAAACATCCGCTGCGCAGATCCTTTGTACAAAACTCGGCAGCCCACGCCGAATGGATCGAAAACGCGGAGAAAATTGTGGCCAAATGGCGCCGCGGCGAAGGGCTGGAACGATTTTATGCCAATGCTTTGCTCCAGGGCATGGTCTACGAGCTGATCATGGCATATGAACGTGGTCAGGGGGGCGCGGAGTCCGATATGGTGGATGTGGTCGCTTCTTATATTGCGTCGCATTATCGTCAGAACCTGGAGCTGAAAGAGCTGGCTGCCCTTGCAGGTTGTAGTGTGAGACAGTTGCAGCGCCGTTTCAAACAAGAAAAGCATCTCGGACCGATGGAGTACGTCATTCAGCTGCGCATGGAAAGTGCCTCACGGATACTGCGTCATACGGATGCTTCGATTGGTGACATTGCCGACAAGCTGGGCTATCGGGATATGTATTATTTCAGCAGAGCATTTAAAAAGTATTACGGCGTTCCACCGCTACATTATCGGTATGCTGCCGCTTCGAGAACTGATGCAGACTATGCGAATGCCTTATTGCAACACCGCACAGCTTCATCCTATGAATCAGCCCAAGGCCCGGTAATCTGCCATATGCAAGGGGAGTACACCGTCACCGAAACACCGCAGCGTATCGCTGTCCTTGATGTGCAGTATGCTGATCATTTGCTGGCGCTGGGCTTGGCACCGGTAGGAAGTGTCGGACTAGGAAGTAGCGTGTTATCTTTCCCCCAATCTCTTCGGGCAGGACTCCACCATACTAAGTTACTAGGTACATATGAATACCCCGATCTGCCTGCGGTAGAACGACTTGCACCGGATCTGATTATCTGCACCGAGGTGCATGAGCAGTATCTAGAACGGTTAAGCGGGGTTGCTCCAGTGGTGATGTTCAAACGTAATGAAAACTGGCAAACGATCCTCAGTCTGTTCGGTGAACTGACAGGTAAGCGAGCAGAAGCCAAGCAGATTATTGCCGACTATCTTCGTAGAACGGCTTTGCTGTCTGAGGAATTGGCCTCGGTATTGGAAGGCAAAAGTGTGGCACTGATCCGTCCGCTGGATTCTCTCGTTCGTGTGCATTCCGCCGCTCATCGCACAGGTGCGGTGCTGTACCGTGATCTAGGTCTGCCTGTGCCATTGTTTGTTGCAGACACCTCCGACACGGCCTATCATATTTCGGTTGAGAGATTACCCGCAGTGCAGGCAAGTCACTACTTTTTGCTGAGTAATGAACTTATGCAGGATGGGATATCCGCGACAGAGCAGCGGGTTTTGGAAATGCTTGGTGGGGGCGAGGAGCAACGAGTACATTCGTTAGATGCGGCAACCTGGATTGGCTGTTACGGACCGATGGGGATTAATGGGATTGTGGATCAGGTTGAGCAGGCGTTGTTGGCTTGAGAGTAGCTTTATGATGATAAGAAACGTCTAACTCGTGGGGGCTGTACCATAAGTCGTAAACGATCAGGTATTGCCCCATTATCTAAAATGATAAAACAAAAAGAGACCGTTCCTTGGTAAAGTGGAAGTGTTTGGAAGCAACATACCAAAGGAGACGGTTTTTTTTGTACATTTATAATAGTATGATTTCACTAACTTTACGTCCCACCCATGAAAAAGAAAAGCAGTGTTATATCTTTTGTCGCATAGTCGCCTCCAATAACTAAACGCGAATAAGGCAGAGTAGGCCTTATTCACACTATGTAATGCTAAAAGTTATTTGAAATTGAGATTGTTTGATGCATATGCATTACATACAAATGTCACTATACGAAATTTATAAAGGTGAATTATATAAAAATTAACAATTATATTACATTTAATTGTTAATTTATAAAGTGATACACGAAAGTTCGGAGAAATTATCTCCATTCAGTTGAATGGGAATGTGGGTTACTGGCAGATTGCCCACAGAAGTTCGGCGGTAATCTGATTAACTTTGCGAATGACTTCTTGTGTAATATACTTAGTATATTAATATTATGATGTCAGGGTGGTCTTGTGGAATTGCATTTATACGAGCAGATATATGTCTATATTGTACAAGAGATCAAAGAAGGTCGATTAAAAGAAGGAGACCGAGTCTCTTCTGAAAAAGAGTTGGCTGAACAATTTGGCGTCAGTCGTATTACATCTAAAAAGGCTCTGGAGAAATTGGCCGATTCCGGGGTTATCAAACGAATACAAGGAAAAGGTTCATTTGTGGCCGATAGTATAATTGGAGGACAAGAACCGAAGCACTATTCAGAGGTAAAAATGACCTTGGTTCCTGAGGATGATAAGCGGTTGATCGGTTTTATTATACCGGATTTTTCTGACGAGTTTGGCCTGCGGCTTCTTAGATCGATGGAAAAGCGGAGCGCTGAGCACAATTATCAACTCATTATCAAGCGAACTTGCGGGGATCGGGATGAGGAAAAACGTGCGATCGACTTATTTATGGGTTTAGGCATCAAGGGATTAATCGTAACCCCCATTCATGGTCAACACTATAATTCGGAACTGCTTCGGCTTGTATTAGATCGGTTTCCGATTGTTTTGGCCGATAGATATCTAAAAGGAATTCCGGTTTGTTCGGTATACACAGAAAATAAGAAAGCAGCCATGGATCTTACGCGACATCTGATTAGCAAAGGCCATAAAAAAATTGCCTTTTTATCTCCGCCGGAAGAGAACACTTCAACATTGGAGGAAAGGCTGCTCGGTTATACGTTTGCCTTCACCCAGGAAGGGATGAATTTGAACAAAGATTATGTATTGACGAACCTGAAGGGCACCCTTCCTATGAACATCAATGGAACAGCGATTGAAAGCGATAAAGAAACAATAAAGCATTTTTTGAAACAATACCCTGATGTAAAGGCATTTGTCGCGTCGGAATTTCTAATAGCTACCATGCTGGCTCAAGTCATCCACTCGATGGGGAAATCTCTGGAGGAATTCGAGATTGTTTGTTTCGACTCCCTGAATGATTACTTGGGCCAACCCATCTTCACTCATATTAAGCAGGATGAGAAGCGGATGGGTGAATTGGCAGTGGATATGCTAATCTCTCAGCTGCATGGAGCAGCCGTTCCCGAGCTGAACATTATTGAACATCGTATGGTCGTGAAAAATAACACATAGGGTGAATACAAGCTCAGTGCAACCCAACAAAATCAAGGATATTTTTCAATGTGTCGAGAAGTCCTCAGGGGCTTATCGGCACTTTTTTTTGATATTAGAAATATGAACAACTTCAAAGCTTGGACCTTCCGGACCTGATATCGCAGGAAAAACTTCTTCTAGATGTCGTCCATCTTCTATCTTCTGTGAAGTATGTCGATAGCCGTTTTTCTTATGGTAAAGCTTTTTTCACATCAGGGAATAGGTTGGGAGACCGGAGATTCATGAACCTCGAAACATCGATTCACATATCGTTGTTGTATTCACGAACCCTCACTGGCTTAAGCGCGCAGCGCGGGTCTGACGGACTTAGCCAGTGCAAGGTTGTCCGGTTGCTCCAGCTTCCCCGAAATGCCTCTGCCGGACCAAGGGCCGGATGGCCCCAAGCGTGAATATAGTGTTATCGGATGCCATTGTCATCTATGAATTATCCCCGATAAATTATTCTTCTTCATTTCCTAGGTTGTTCAATTTATTTGCAATATCTACTTCTGAATATCCAAACCAAGTCATTTCATATAGACATAACGCTACTATTTGTTCATTTCTAAATCTATTTAATACTTTCATGTCAATAAAATATCCAAGCCATTCATCCCACCTGGAAGCTGATAAATCCCAGTAACCTAACCACTCTGTAGAATTATTCTTTCCATGAACTCGATATTCTTCAATCTCTACCTCATCATTAAATGAATATTCAGAAAAATCTTCTGATTCTTGTTTATCGATATATATGATCATATTCTCTTCGTTGGTACTTGTATCTTTTAATAACAAATCATTAAATATTGATCTTAAATAATTCTTTTGGTCAATATAATCAGGATAATAAGAAATATATCGATCCCACACTTCATCAAATTCAACTTTATGTAATAAATCTTTAAAAGTAGTCATGAGCATTAACTCCTTAATTTTCTAGCTCTTTGCAATGGTTTTCGATAACTAATTATAGTCATACGTCATACCTATTCATGTCGTAATATTGCAATTGACAGGATTTGTAATGTCATATTAATATACTTAGTATATCTAGTGTAACAACTAGTAGGATTCTTATAACCAATTCACTTCGTTCATCATTTTCTGATTTCAAATCGTTCATATCACCAATCTTGTTAGCGCTTACATAAATTGTGGATTGATCAGAAAAGGAAGTGGATGCTATAGGAATTCAAGTTAAACGAATTCATTTAACTTAAGGGGGACTTTGAATGAGGAAATCCAAAAAATCGCATTTCCAATTCTTGTTTACTTTCTGGCTATGTTACTACTTCTAACTGCTTGCTCAACAAAGGCAGGCTCTGGCGGTCCGGACGGAGAGGGGAATACAACGGTTACGATGTGGCATGGCCTTACCTCCATTGATTTAGATAATATGAATAAAGTCGTGAAGGCATTTGAGGAGAAAAACCCTACCATCAAAATGAAATTGGTTTACACGGAATCCAGCGAGGGATCCGATCAGAAGCTGCTGACTGCGGTCGCAGGCGGCAATCCGCCTGATGTTGCACTTTTCGACCGATTTAAGGTCGGTACGTGGGCTGCGCAAGGTTCGCTGACTGACTTATCCTCGATGGCAGCAGAATCCGGAATTCGTAAGGAAATGTATTATCCATTTGCTTGGGAGGAATCCAGTTATCAAGGAAAGCTTTATGCCATACCGATGGATACGGATTCTCGCCTGCTATTTTACAATAAGGATCATTTCAAAGAAGTAGGGCTGGATCCCAACAAACCACCGCAAACGATCGCCGAGCTTGAAGCGGCCGCCGATAAGTTAACCATCAAGGAAGGTAAACGTTTCAAACGGATCGGGTTCATCCCGTGGTATTCGCAAGGCTGGCTTTATACTTGGGGATGGGCATTTGGAGGAGAATTCCAGGACGCTGCCACCGGCAAAATTACTGCAAATGATCCTAAAGTCGTTGAAGCGCTGCAATGGATGACTGACTTCGGCCAAAAATACAATGTCGAGGATATTGCCGGATTCACAAGCGCAGCTGGCACGGAGGAAATGGATCCCTTCATTTCCGGTCAAGTCAGCATGAAGATCAGTGGAAACTTTACGGTTAAGGGGATCGAAAAATTTAAGCCGGATCTCAATTACGGCGTTGCACCGATACCGACTCCAACGGGAGCGGATTTCACGACATGGTCAGGAGGCGGCTCCGCTATTATTCCTAAAGGGGCCAAAAACGTCGCTGCTGCTTGGAAATTCCTCGAATTCTTAGGGAAAGAAGAGGGGCAAACGTTATTAAACGCCGACTCTCAAATTTCCGTTATCGATTCGGTTAACGACAAATACGGTTACAAGGACGATCCGATCATGAAGGAATTTATTAATATTTTGCCCAATTCACACAACCGCCCGGTTATTCCTGAAGGACAGCTGCTGTGGAATGAGTTAGCTTCTGCTACGGAAAAGGCTACCCGCGGCAACGGTACTCCGAAAGAGAACCTGGATCGAGTAACAGAGACGGTTAATAAGGCTTTAGAAAAATACGACAAATAGGGTGCTCGGTAGGCAGGGAGCGAATCTTCTCCTTGCCTATTCATGAATGACAATTGGAAGGAGAATGCACATGGCGAAACCAGCCGATTCCGTTCAAGTAAGCGCAATTCCATCGGCAAGGAAACGGGCACTTCACAGAACTAACGTGATTGGGTGGCTGTTTGCTTCCCCTTGGGCTATAGGGCTGCTGTGCTTTTATGCAATTCCGATGCTCATGTCCATCTACTTCAGCTTCACGACTTACAGCATTCTGCAGCCGGGTGAATTTGTCGGGATGAATAATTATCGAGATCTTTTCCAGGATCCTCTGTTTTGGAAATCCATATCCAACACGATTTATTTTACCGTATTTTTTGTTCCATTAAGTATATTCTTCGGTGTGGCACTCGCTATGATGTTGAATATGAAGGTCAAGGGTATGGCTGTATTCAGAACGATCTTTTTCTTACCTACGCTTGTGCCACAAGTGGCTCTGGCTGTTCTGTGGATGTGGCTGTTACACCCAAACTTCGGATTGGTTAACGGGATGCTGGCGCATATCGGTATCGATGGGCCTTCTTGGCTTGGTGGTGAGTCGTGGTCCAAGCCTTCGCTCATTCTGATGTCGCTTTGGGGTATTGGACAAGCGGTTGTTATCTACCTTGCTGGACTAGGAGATATCCCTGATGAGTACTATGAAGCGGCACAAATCGATGGAGCTAACTGGTTTCAGAAAACGAGAAAGGTAACCCTGCCTTTGCTCACTCCCGTTATTTTTTACAACCTTGTCATGGGGATGATCGGTGCATTCCAACAGTTTACTCTTCCCTATACGTTGACCAAAGGGCAAGGAACTCCTGCGAATTCCATGACTTTTTACGTCATGTATTTATATGAGAACGGATTCAGGTATTTCAAAATGGGTTATGCCTCCGCCATGGCCTGGATCTTATTTATTATCGTTATGGCATTAACCGGAATTATTTTTATTACGTCTAAACGCTGGGTTCATTATCAAGGGAAATAAGGAGGGGAAGTAAGGGATGAGTCCTATCGCGATCAAAAGAATCAATCGGGCGTTAGCCTATTTATGTCTAATTGTTGCTTCTGCATTTTTCATTACTCCGTTCATTTGGCTGCTTTCGACTTCTCTTAAACCACTCACACAAATCTTTACATTCCCGCCCGAGTGGATTCCGAGTCCCATTCTGTGGAGTAATTATTCCCGTGCCGTGGAGTATATCCCATTTTGGACATATCTGAAAAACACAGCCATTATAACCATCGCTAGTACGCTTGGTGTGATCATATCCTGTCCCTTGGTTGCATATAGTTTTGCCAAGTTAGAGTACCGTGGGAGAGGTTTACTTTTCTTTGTAACCCTCGCTGTTATGATGATTCCCGGACAGGTGACGATGATTCCGCTGTTCCTGTTGTTTACTAAATTAGGTTGGGTAGGAACAGCTCTTCCACTGATTGTACCCCAATTTTTTGGAGTGCCTATTTACATTTTTCTATTGCGGCAGTTTTTCATGGGACTGCCTGATGCCCTGCGCGAAGCGGCCCGCTTAGACGGTGCTAGTGAGTTCCGCATATATTTACAGATCATGTTTCCACTAGCCAAATCCGCCGTATTAGCCGTGGCTTTGTTTCAATTTATGGGGAGCTGGACTGATTTCATGGGCCCCTTGCTCTATTTAACCAATGAACCATCTTACACGGTTTCGCTTGGATTGCAGCAATTCCAGAGTCAAAAGGGTTCCGAATGGGGTCTATTAATGGCCGTATCCACCTTGATGACATTGCCTATTATTGTGTTGTTCTTTTTTCTTCAAAAGACGTTTATTAGCGGTATTACATTTAGCGGTATAAAAGGTTGAACATCATGGGTATGACTGAAGCTCCAGCGATGCGGAACCAAGGCGTGTTAGGATAGACCTAGACTTGAGAGGCAGTTTTTCATGAGGAAAAACAAAAGAAACCGTTTCGTAGTAAATGGAAGCGAGAGCGACCATATACCCAAGGAGACGGTTTCTTTGTACATTTTACATACTCGAGTGAGAATACATTGGACTAGGTCGGATGTTATAAATACAGGAATGATATATGAAGTAAGGGTATATGTTAAAATGATAGAAAGTTGATCCATTAAGAAAAATAGGAGGTATAGCGCATGAAATGGAAGAGAGAACTTTTCCCTGACCAATTCGTAGTGTATCCGAACAAGATGCGAATAAAGAGTTTTTTAGAGTAGAGCCTGGTAACGTTGTATATCATACTTCAAATCCAGACTTTGTGATTTATCTCCGCAAAGATCCATTAATGAGAGTGGGATATTGAACGGATATGGAGCAAAAGATTTAGAAGGGAAGGGCCTATGAGCGAAAGAGCTGAAAAGAAATTGAAAATGCAATTTGGCTTCAGCATACTTTTTATTTTTATCATTGGTGTGCAATTAGTTGTCAAAAACTACTTCGTGAATCATCCCCCTGCATGGACAACTGGATTATCCATTTCTGGTTTTATTATATTTTGTATACTTGGGCTGCTAACCTACCTTGATCTCAAGAACCAAGAACAATTCGTAACGATTGGACAAATCGTAGATGTGAAAAAGGATACAAATATTATTATCGTTAAAGGATTGGGACGAGGGCATCGTAAAATATTAATAAAAGATAGTCATATCCTGAACATGATGCAGCCAGATGAACTGATCGAAATCACGAGATTAAAATATACTAAGATGATAACGAAGAAAGTATATCAGGACCAGGAGCTACAACTTTAATCAAGTGTTGAAAGAGTTGTAGTTTTTTTATAATCGATGACAGTAGTAATTAACGAAAGCAGATTTTTCTGAAGCCCGAGGTTGTGAAAAGAAACTATGCTCTTGATGAAGCTCAAGAAAGCATTCGAGTAGCAAGATTTGCACCTGAACTCCATTCTATTGAACGTTATGCTTTATTGAGAGATGCCATCGTTAGACTTCATAAAGCCGATCTTCGAGTACGAGATGTCAAAGGTGAGCTATTCATAGATCAGAGATAAGGAGGTCAGAGAATGGAAACAAAAATGCTGTTTGGTGTAGGTTTGGTCTTCGATACACCTGAATACGGAACAATTGTGATGGGGGCAAACGAAGAGTTGGACGACCTTCTTCCTTCGACCATACAAGAGATGATTGGTGATCAGATCATGATTAAAACAGTGGATGGGGAAGAGCAGGTATATGATGTTGTTTCTTTTCAGATCAATCATTCGATTGCGGTTAAAAAGAATGTTGGGATATGTTTGGGGAAAGGGATTTCGTCGGATGAAATAGTAGCTGGTTCAATTGTTTACTATTTTCTATCAGAAAATAGTAATTAGTAGTTCAGTACCATTAAGAAGGTATCGGAAGGTCGCTTGACTCCCTATGGGATGAAGAAGAGACTTCCTTTTTGATTCGACATTACAAATACTCGACGTGTTCAAAATCCATTGGATCGTATAGACATGAAGGAATGAGTATCGAATATATCTCCCTTTTTCACCAAATTTTTCTTCGCAAAAATCACTGCATAGGTTATCATATACGTAGTTCAGATATAGGTAGAATGTGTAGTATTTAAGAAGTACATAAATTAGATGTTATAAGAAATCCCTAAAAACATTTAATAAATAAGGAGAATATAAAATGAATTTTTGGAAATTGAGATATAAAATCGAATCTTATTTGAATTTCTTTAACCGAGTCGCAATCAAGAATATAATCTTTTATCGGGATGGTGCTGTCAATTATGCTGAACTGACAGTTGAGGCTCAAGGTGTTCAAGAAGCCGAAAAGCAAGGAGAAATGAAATTGAAAGATGTCTTGAGCGCTATGGAATTCACTTTAAACGAGAGAATTAGTTTTCACGTTATAGATATCCAACAAGAAAAAGGTGATGGAGATTCTAAGTTTGTTGGTGTTTCAAGCTTCGCTAGCTCTGTTTCAGTAAGAGTTCCGTTTCCAGAAACAGAGTTAGAAAGTATTAATGATATTTTTATGGGAATCAATAATTCTAATGATATCGGCACTACAGCCTATCATTCTTATTTGAAAGGGATTGAAGTAGGAGAATGGCATAACGAAGCGTTTCTGAACTTTTTCAAAGCAATAGAAGTTATTGCAAACACATATCTTGAAGCAGGAAAAAAGGAAAAAGAAATTTCTAGTGATGCCGAGCTGAAATCCTTAACAAAAGAACTAGAAGAGTATGTGAAAAATAAAGAAATTGATCTCGATAAATTGAAAAAAATCTGTAGTGCAATACATAGTTTAGGATTTATTGAACTTAAGAAGAGAATTGTTATAGCTTTAATAGATTTAGGCTTGAATGATTATAGTAAGGAAGCAAAGAAACTAGTGAACTCTAGAAATAAATTTGTAGCCCATGGAGGTAATAACAAAATCATTGAAGTTGAAGAACTTGAGAAATGCAAAAATATCTCCAAGTTGATGATTAAAAAATACATTGAGAAAAACCGTACTTGAGTGATTTCAAAGAAGCTAGAGACATCTTATAACAAAATATTCACGCTACGGACATTCGTCCTTGATCCGGCAGTCGCCGGATACCCGACATTCGTCGGGTCGTGAATACAAGAACGTTATATGCAACCTGAAAGAATAGGAAAATACAGAGTAAGCTAGTTTGATTTTTTCCTAAAACTAAAAAATACATTAGGAGTATTTTATGGCTGATATTACCCCTTTATTGACCATATCTGGCGCGTTTGGTGCTGCATTTGCTGGGCAGTATTTAGGACATAAATTGACACGTAATCGTGATACAGAAAAACAAAATAAGGAAAGCTTGCAAAACCTATACTCGCCATTAATTTATAAAATCGTAGATTATATAGACATTGAATGCAGTAATTCCATTATCACACCTAATAAATTTATTGACGAACTAGAGATATATGTTTTAGATCATCTTAATATACAGCTAAAAGAGAATACGAATGATCTATTCAATAATATATTGGCAGATATAAGCGGAAAACTGACATATGCTGACCAAAACCTGATTATGAGTTTTGAGATTGCTAAAAAGTACGGGAAGGAGTTTAATTACGGTCAGGAAAAAGCAACTTTAGTGAAAAATATTTATTCTGTAAGAAGTCGTATAGAATTATCTTCAGTATTCTTGTCACAGTACTTGAAGCTTAACAAGCAATTGAAAACACTTTCTAAAGCTATTCAAGATGAGTTAGAAGAACCTTATTTTTACACTTTAGTAGTTCGTATACTTCTTCAAATGCGTTTGTTTTCTATAGCTATTAATTATTCATTTAGAGATAAAGATTTAATTGTTTCAGCATTCGGTATTGATAAAAAAAACTTACTTAAAAAGGCAGAAAATTTAGTGAAAAGACATGAATATATACTTAATGATTTAGATAATTTTTCGTCACAAGTAAGCGAAGAGTTGGATGTAGATTCATACGTTTTCTTAGATGAATTAATTCATAAGATGGAATTTATGGATCATTATGAATCTGACTCTCCAAATATATGGAGGAGATTAATCGAAGAAGATCGTAATAAGGAAGAAAAACAATTAGAGGACTTTCTTGAAAATTACGTAAATAAAGATTCTTAAATTAGTAATACTTTTAAGTGGAAAGTTTCACAATGATTCAATCAAAGCTTGTAATTATTGTAACTTACATTCAACATTAATTAAAATGTTGAATTTGAAAAACACAGGTAGCATATAACAAATGCTCACGCATTAGGACATTCATCCTCTGTCCGGCAGTCGCCGGAATCCGACATGCGTCGGACCGTGAATAAAGGAACGTTAGGCGAAATTACTTTAGAAAGAGGCTTGTTGAATTCAATCATTCAAGAATTTCGATCAGAAGCATATGATCCCAAAATTTCGATATACAATTTTGCTAAGGCTTGTCTTCAAATCCAAGCTAACCATAAAAAATCGCAGCCAGCGATGAAAAAGCGAAAAATGAAGTCGCCAACTTATCATAACGTATAGCCAGCCTACGACAATTTTTCAGCTTGTTAAACAAACCTTGTTCTTCTTAGAAATTTTGAGGAATTTATTTTTGATAAGATTTGATTTTATTAACATTTAGCCATCCCAAGACTATTAAAAGAATCAGCCACAGTCCGAATGTAGTTCGATAAGGATGATTAGATACAAATTTGCTGATAAAATCAACAGGAATACGTGCTATTGCATTATCTACAAAGCTTTTTAAACCCGCAAAACCAAATATAAGAGCTAAAAATGAAGTCAATATTGTAGTATATAAATCACTAGATTTGATACTTGAGTCTCTTTGTTCACTTATCGTTTCTTTAGTATTTTTTATAATTTTTTCAATTACTTCTACAGTTTCATTTGCTCCTGATCTTTCTAACAATGTTTTGTACATTTCTTTTGGCGACCCTTCTGCTTGAAAAATTAAATTATCATTGTAAGTTACTTCAAGCATATTTAAGTCATTTTTTATTTTTGAAAAATCTTTAACTTTTTTATAAACTGATTTCGACAAACCTTCTAATATTGTTTTAGCAAAAAATTTTTTCACGAGAGTTAGCTCATAAAAGCGCAAATATTCAAACATACTGTGAAAAACTATGGTTTGAGCGTATTCTAAGACTTCTTGATCATATAAACCTTCTTTTTTTAATTGTTCGCGATAAGGTTCTAACTGCTTTTTAATGGATGAAAGTAACATATTGGTACCATATATTAATAATGCACCTTGCTTTGCACAATAAAAACCATGGGCATTTGTCTGTTCAATTAACGTATCTGAGAAAAATCTTTCTAGGTTGTCCTTTGAATATCGTTCCGTTACTTCAGGAACTGTATTTTTTAAATAACCAACTAAAGTTTGCTTATTATCGTTCAAAAAATTTTCGAATCCTTTATTTTTTTTGAAATTTAAATCTGCTATAACCCAAGAATAACGACTATGATTTTTGTCAGTCGTTAATATCACTTGAGTTATAGTACTTAAATAAGAATGGTAATGCTCATGTATATCGTAGATAGTAGCAATGTCTTTTTTTCTCTTCAACCAGAGGTTCTTTAATGTATATTCTTTATTTATTTCATAAAATTCAACATTTTCAAAATACAAAGTAATAGGAGGTTCTTGCGGTGCTTGAAGCTCCTCCTCATTCATAGTTATCACAGTCTGAACTGTAATAACACCTGATTTATAAACAGTAGCAATAACATGGGGTGTGACTTTTTCGCCTCTATAAGTCGACAAAAAGGGAAGCAATAAAAACCTTGTTTTTTCTGATTCGTTAAAAAAATCACTCATGTAAGCATTATCAATTTTCTCAAAACTCTCACTCACTACCTTAGCATCTTCCAGCATTTTTTCTTCTTCTAGGTAAATTAGATTTGTGGATATTGAAAGTCCCTCTTCATGGTATGAAATTTGTTTTTCCATTTCATAATCGTTGCTTATTCCATGTTGGTCATAAAGAGCTTTTAGTCTGTTTTTTGATACAGCTGAATTACTTAAAATTGAACGATAAACATGTTCGTAGTTGGCATTATCCTTTTTAGGATAAAACAACAAATACATCTGTCGCTTTTCATTTAAATAATTCTCAAAACGAGTATTTACCTTGCCTTGCTTGTTTTTACTATCTACATAACATAAAAAGCCTTTTGATTTCTTTACATTGTTCACTACAGAAGAGTACTGGGAAGCATTAAATGTGTATATATCGTATTTAGTAAATGCTTTAAAATTCATGTTTTAAACATTCCTTTTATATAAAATAAATTAAGAGTAGAAAATGAACTGAAATCAAAAAAAAGTCTCCGGTTTTGTTTAGAGGAAGTGAAAGGACTTTGAATAATTATTTCCTAAATAAGTTTAGGGTAACTGTAAAACCGCAAGTATTTTTAGCTTAGCATTAAAAATTATACAACAAGCCCCACACTACTTTGCTTATTTAAATTATTCTAGACGAACATCTGTAATAAAGACGTGTTGGGCAAAACATTTCTATTAAATTTATCCCCGTCTGAACTTTCAACTTGTGATATATATTCCACCAGATTTAAAAATTGTTAAATTTATATATTTTTACATAAATTTCAGCAATAAAAGCGATTCTTTGAGAATTATTTATTATGATTTATTGATATTTATGCTCTTATCCCGAACCCAAACTACTTATTGCTAACATTATCCTCAAGTTTGTTTTTCTCTGTCTCTATTTTGTTTAAAAACTACTAACATAAGGGTTTACAAAGTGTGTAGGTGGATTTTGTGCGATTAGTTGATCCCTCTAAAACTTACCCTGTCCCTTCCCCTAGCAAATACCCCACAGAAACCTCCAATGCCTTGGCAATAACCAACACTTCATAATCTTGAACGAGACGATATTGACCCTCCAAACGTGAAAGACTGGTCTGACTGATATCCAAACCCAATGTTTGTAGCCTGGCTAAGAATTCACGTTGTTTGATGCCTTTACTTTTACGGATAGCTACTACTTTGGAGCCGATGATATTTTTGTCGCCAGGTGGTTCTTGTCTATGCTTCATTATGTACACCTCTCATTTCAACCACATTGTATGAGAAATAATGGTTGTTTTAATGCGGATATCGAATTAAAATAAAATAAACCGATAATCGCATTAAAATGATTGCTTATGTCTAGTCTTAACAAGACATGGCGCAGTTTAGACCCATCAGAGAGGTGCATGTATGAGCCGGTTGCTTGACGTATTGGAAGAGGAACGGCGCAAGCTTAATCAGCTTGGTGAGGCATCCTTGAAGCAAGCGATTCCGTTGTGGGACAATCCCGCGGTTCAGGAACAGAGCCGAAGGGTGGATGAACTGGTGGCACAAGTGAGTGAAATGAAAGCGAAGCATAGCCGAGTGGTACGTTAATGAGCGAAGTACATAAATGCGTGGGGGAGGAGAAGCTATGGATTTTCCGCGGTGGATGCAGCGAGCGATTCAGGCAAGGCTGGATGAGGTGACTGCCCAGATCGAGCATGATCCTGAACTTAATCGGGTACGTGGGGAAACAGATGAAGCGTTTGAGGCTTTGTTTGCTGGCGAGGAGGTTGAGCTAACACCTGAATACATTGAATGGGAGAATCGTAACATTGTCAGCAAAGGCATAGAGAATGAACGGTTGTACATGCAGGGGCTACGAGATGGCATTCGACTCACTGTATCGTTGCTGAGTCAGTCGATGCCGGAGGAGAATGATACGAAGGCCTGATCCACTAACGCGAACCCATAAGTCATGGGGGAGCGACCCTGATCTACACTTAAAAACCCGAGCCGAAGCGTGAATAACTCGCTTCGGCTCGGGTTTTAGTGCTCTACTTTTCACAAAAACAAATCCTTACTTCCCACTCACAGACTTGAACCAATCATTCACCTCTTGGGTGATTTGGTCGCCGCCGTTGGATTTCCAGTTAGCTACGAATTGATCGAATGCATCGATTGGCAGTTTGCCGTAGATGATTTTGTTGAAGGTTTCGAGCTCGGACTGACGGAGCAGATTCCACTTGGATACCATGGTTGGTGTGGCTGCGCCTGTGAAATAGTTTTGTTTGCGGATGTCGATCTGGGACATAACCACTTTACCTGCATACCAGTTTTCCGGTTTACGGAATTCGGCCATTTGTTTCTCGTAAGGTGTCTCAGCTTTCTCGCCGTTCGCGAGTTTCACGAGTGTTTTCATGTACAGATCTGGAATACGCGCCGGGCCGGTCAGGAACGGGAATTCGTTGGAGAAGTCTTTGATCTTCTCTTTGTCACTGGTCGGTTTACCGTCTACGACATCCCAGTCGTATCCTTTCGCAAAGCCGTACTCGTACGGGCTTCCCGCTTTCGGATTCGCCAGGTTATCCAGCAAGTAGTTGTAGTACAGGAAAATCGCTTCCGGGTGCTTCGCGTCTTTGTTGATCATGATACTTGCGTTGACGCCAGAGTTCTGCCATTTCGTACCGATCTTGCCGTCTGGACCAGCTGGAACAGGGTAAGCTTTGTATTTCGCGCCCGGTACGTTCTTCAGTAGGTCTGGAGCAGGCCAGTCCGGTACCCAGTTTGCGCCAGGCAGAATGCCGGCTTTGCCAGCGGTCCAGCTCTCAGCGGATTTACCTTCGTCCCATAGCGCGGAGTCGGCGTGGATATATCCTTTTTCCATCCATTCAGCCAGCTTGGCAAGGGCTTGTTTCGCACCTGGGTTCACGGAGCCGTACTCCAGATTGCCGTTTGCGTCTTTGTTCCATTGCTCTTCAATTGTACCGTATGCACCGAACAACCAGTCGAGCTGGCCCATCCAGGTGTTGGTGTTGTTTTTCAGCGAGATCGCCAGCGGGAATACTTTGTCTGGAGACAGACCGTCCGGGTTCTCGTTTTTGAATTTGTCCATGATGTTTTCAAGGTCTGCGATGGTTTTTGGCGCTTCCAGGTTCAGCTTCTCCATCCAGTCCTCACGAAGCCAGAGCAGGGTATCGTCGTTATCCGTGTACTCCATGATGGGCATGTTGTACTTTTTGCCGTCCTTGGTGAACGGGTACCACAGCTCAGGATGTGCTGCCGCGTGCTCTTTCAGAATCGGGCTTGCATACTTCTCGAACAGCTCATCAATAGCGATGAATTGACCGGAGTCGATCAGCTGATTCGTCAGTACCGCGTTCGTTGGCACGGTTACGAAATCAGGCAGCTTCTCGCCAGACGCAATTGCCAGCTGCAGCTTCTGTCTGTATTGATCGTCAGTGGCCGGATACCACGTATCTTTGTGCTTCATGCCCAGCGTTTCGAGCATCCAACGGTCATGTACGTTGTTCTCTTTGGTATCGCCATGAGCGTATTTTTTCGGCATCAGCACGGAGCTGAATTCGATGGGCGGGTCGTATTTTCCTTTGGCAAACGCCGCTTCCGCTTCCGCAGAGCCGACAGCCTCTTGTGTATCATTCGTGCCTTTCTCACTGGCTGACTCGCCACTGCCGCATGCAGTGATGGTGATGAGTGCGATGACCATGAGCAAGGACCACCATGTTTTGAATTTGATCATTGTTCAATCCCCCTACGATGTATGATCTTTACACTGTAACTGTACCAAGTGGAGCGGGAGGGCATCTATATGAGTTTGTTAGTTTCGATAGGACTCTCTTAGTGTAAAAACTTTGGTTATCGCAATCTATATAAGTTGAACTAAAAAATTTACACAATCCACTACGATTACAGAACAACCTTCCAATCGCTGTTATCCCCAGATTTTTTTGATTCCCTTTTTAAAGAGGAAAATCCGGTGATAAAGGCGAAGCTTATGCTTCCGATGCAGCTTTCTTTCAGAAAGCTTTTAGCTCCGCTTTTTCAGGTTTTTTCTGTCCTCTCCGTTCACGTGTAAATGAATAGATCAACTTATATAAACGTAACGTAATTCCAGTAATTCCAAAGCAAGTTTTAACAACCGTATTCATATTAATGCTGGTCGCGGTACTCTTGCGGTGTCACGCCGAATTGACGTTTGAACACTTTGATAAAATACGCCGGGTCCATATAGCCGATCTCCAGGCTGATCTCATATACTTTTTTGGTGGTCGTAACCAGCTTGTGGCAGGCCCGATCCATCCGCAGACGGGCGATATATTCACTGATACCCTCGCCAGTCTCGATCTTATAAATCTTGGACAGATGTGTTGGATGCAGATTCACATGGTCTGCGAGTACACGCAAAGAAACATCCAGATGCAGGTTTTTATCGGTAAACTCCTGAATCTTCTTCACGTACTCGGATCGGGTATCCTTGACCTCGTTGGACGTGCCTTCCTTGAGTTTGACGAGCACGCCGAGCGACCATTTGCGCAGCTTGCCGATGGTGGAGAAGACTTCTCCGCTTTGTAGTTGCTCGATCTCACTGCCCATTAAGCCTGCCAGGGTGAGCTTGTTCCGATGAGCCAGGTTCGTGAAAGCAGCGGTGATGAGAAAACCCGCCTCCATACAGTGTTCCCATGATTCCGACCATTTCTCGTCCAGTTCGGTGCAGACGGCACGGATTTTATCTTCGGCGGCATCCCATTGGCCGCTTTCCAGCAGTTGAATGAAGGTAGGCGGAGTGTACAGCACATCCAGCGGACCTTGTGCCGCAGGTGCTTCGACATCCGTCACCCGCATGACGAATTCACGCTCATCCCCGACGATCTGGCGGAAATAGGCGGAAGCCTGACGGAAGCGATCGTAGATCTGTTCCGGGAAGGTGAACCACTCGGTCATGACAATGGATAGGGAGCCTTTCAGAAACTGTTTTACTTTGGATTGAAGCTGGATGGACAGCTTCTCCAGAATGGTTTCTTTTCCAATATCGCCGCTTCGTTCCTTCAATTGCAGTAAAAACACGACATACCCGTGCTCTTCCTTCACACCCCACACGTGCATAAACTCACCCATAATCTCCTCCGCCATGTTGATGATGGCATATTCGATCAGGGTCTGATCATGGCTGTCGTAGTGGCCGAACTCCTCCTCCATACGGACCAGCATCAGCGCGGCATCTCCGGTGTGGAAGGGTAGGTCATAATTGTTCAGCTTGCGCTCCCATTCGCTGGCGGAGAACCGATGTCCTTGTAATGTCTCCAAAAGAAGGCGTCCACGCAGATGCGGCAAATTCTCGCGCAGGGTAAACTGCGTTCGCGATAGGGAGCTGACAAGCGCCCATTCATTGTTAAGCTGATCGATGGCTTTCTGCACGGCGCCGATCAGTTCGTCATCTGTTGGCGGTTTGAGCAGGTAGTCCACGGCTTCGTACTGGATGGCTTTCTTGGCATAATCGAATTCGGAGTAGCCGGATAAGAGGATGCATTTTATTTTTTTGTCCCGGATGCGGATGCGTTCGATCAGCTCTATGCCTGTCATTTCCGGCATCTGAATGTCCGAGATTACGATATCAATCGGATGGGTTTCGATGAGTTGCAGGGCTTCGCGAGCGGAGTATGCCCGGTGAACCTGTTCGATCCCGAGCGTATGCCAGGGTTTGGTCATGGACAGGTTGTCGACCCAGTGTGCTTCATCGTCTACGATGATCATTTGCATGTTGCTTTGTCTCCTTGCTTGAGGGTTTACACGCTTCTAAGCTGACATGTGTTGCAAGCAGTATATCACACCACCATCTGCTTCTCTATGGAAACAGTTCCGTGCACATATGTCCTTGAAAAAAAGGAATGAATATTGAATATTTATGAATAGTATTCCGATATATAGGGTTGAAACTGCAATTGCTGAACTCCTCCTTATAGAAGTAGGATGAATATGTACAGCTGGTCACTCAGCATGTGGAAACCGTGCAGTATATGAGGAACTACAGAAATACATAAAGAAAAAGATGACAACGACGAAGAAGACGAAGAAAAAGAAAAAGAAGAGAAAGAAGAGAAAGAAGAGAAAACGAATCATTACGGGGGGATTTTGTGAGTACGACAAATCATTTTAATTTTACATCGGATGAAGGAACTCGAATCCATGTATATAACTGGCTACCTGCGAGTGACACTCAGGTCAAAGGAGTGGTGCAGATCTGCCACGGCATGGCGGAGACGGCGGCTCGATATGAGCGTTTTGCGCTGGAACTGAATCGGAATGGATACATCGTGTACATCCACGACCAGCGCGGGCATGGCAAGACGGCAGAAGTTGTGGAGAACCTGGGTCATCTGGCAGATCGCGACGGATTCGAGTGGATGGTGCATGATCTGTATAAACTGACGGGCATCATTAAGAAGAAGTATCCTGAACTCCCTCTATTTCTGATGGGTCATAGTATGGGCTCGTTTGTTACGCAACGTTATCTGATGCTCTATGGCGAAGAATTAGACGGGGTTATCTTGTCGGGTTCTACACTGCATGTGCGCTTTATTCTTCATGCGGCTGCGCTGTTAACCAAAGAAGAGATTCGTCGCCGTGGCAGACGTGTACCGAGCCATCGGATGAACAAGTTGTCCTTCGGCAGCTACAACGATGCGTTCAAGCCTGTCCGCACTGAGTTCGACTGGCTTAGCCGGGATGAGGAAGAGGTCGACAAATATATTCGTGATCCGTTCTGCGGAACGGTGTTTACGACAGGATTTTTTGCAGACTTTTTCACTGGACTCGAGCAGCTCGGGATCAAAAACAATCTGAATCTGGTGCGCAAAAACCTGCCGATTCATATCTTCGCTGGAGACAAGGACCCGGTAGGCAGCTTTGGCAAAGGCATTATCCGGCTGTACAACGCCTATAAGCAGCAGGGCATCGACAACGTGACCTACAAGCTGTATCCGGGCGGGCGGCATGAGATGCTGAACGAAACCAATCGGGACGAGGTCACCGCTGATATTGTGAATTGGCTGGATGAGCGGATGAGCAAGAAAGTATAGACGTAGTCACAAATGGAAAAAAGAAAGCAAGAAGATAGCAAAGAGGGTACGAAGAAGATACGAAGCAAGAAGATACCAATAAGAAAGAAAAACGCCTTTACCGCCGCTACAATGAGCGGTTGGAAGGCGTTTTTTAGTACGTGCAATCGTTATGCGAGGCCCTTAAGGGATGATCAGGTCAATCTGTCTTTAATCATCCGCCTGAGTCGTTCCCATGTTCCTTGTCAGTATCCTCGCTGGGGATTTCCCAAACGATTTCGGTGCGGAATCCGCCAAGCGGTGATGGGCCGAACAGGAGATAGGAATGACTGCCAAAGGTGTGGATCATGCGCTGATACGTATTCCAGAGACCGCATCCGACTTCCTCTTGCAACGGCTCCAGCATTTCTTGGTTCAACGCTTCGTACTGCTCCGGCGTGAGACCGGGGCCGTCGTCGTCAATGTAGATTTTGCCAAAGCCATTCACACTCTCCCCGGTGATACGAATCTCCCCGGAGGTATACGACTTCCCGACACCATGAATCACCGAATTCTCCACCATCGGCTGAAGCATTAAACGCGGTACCGATTGAGCAAGCATGTGCTCCGGAATATCGATGTGATATTCAATACGGCCATTGCGCAGCTTCTGAATATCCAGATAGTTAACGAGCAGCTTGATCTCTTCCTGCAATGAAGAGGTTTCCCGTTCCATCCTGGTGGTGTAGCGATAGTATGCACTCAGATTATGCGCCATGGATACCACAGCTTGCTCGTCCTTCATCTGCGCCATGTTGATGATATAACCGAGACAGTTATATAGAAAATGCGGGTTAATCTGTGCCTGAAGCTGCTTGAGCGTCGCTTCTCTGGCTCGTATTTTTTCCTGAAAGACATTTTCGATCAGGTCCTGAATCTGGTGAGACATGTCGTTGAAACGGTGGAACAGGAACGAAAACTCATTCTGGTTATTGCTGTGCAAACGCACGGAGTAATCACCTTGTTGCACGCGGCGCAGACCTTTGATCAGTTTCTGGATCGGGTACTGCACATTACGATAGAGTAAGATTGACGCCGAAATACCCACAACGAGCAGCAAAATCATGCAGGCATAAAACAGATTCTGACTCAGCGAGATCGGCTCCAAAATCTGATATAACGGCACGACATCCACCAGATGCCAGTCCAGATACGTGGATTTGACGGTGCTGACAAGATAGTTTTTGCCGCCCAACTCCACGACATCCTGTGTTGTATCTTCGAGCGAGTGAGTGTCCAGATAACGGATCAGTTCGCCGGATAACTGCTTGTCTGCGGTGCGGTTTAGAATAGGGGCATTGCCCTTGTGATAAAAGAATGGATCGCCCTGGCCGCCTGCTTTGTACGTGTCTAGCATATTCTGAATATTCTCGTAGCTGAAGCTGGCTTCAATGACCAGATTGCTGCCCGTGAGCATGCCCGGTTGTGCTAATGAATCGGTATAGAACCAATAGAAAGATTGCATGGCGTCTTTCAAATCGGTGGAATGATCCCCGTAGGTCCATTGTCCGCTCATATTTTTTTTCAAATACGCCTCATCATAACCCGTATCGCGGGTGTAGTTCGCAATAACCTCCTTGTTCTGCTGGGAGTACACCGCGTAGCGGGTAGGCCAGAGATCGGTTACGCCGGTCTGGAGCGTCATTTTCTCTTGAATGATGTATCTCGTCTGCATCTGGTCGTACTTATCCTGCCACAGGTTCAGACCGTTGAAGGCTCGCACATTCGGATCACGCGAGAGAATAAGACTGAAATCCATCATCTGATTGATACGCGAGTCGATCTGACTGGACAGGAACGTGAGCTGCTTGGTGTTAGACACTTGCAGTTCTTTGCTGACGACGTCGTAGGTGACGTTGTTCGAATAGGTATACATGATCAGAATCGGGATGAACAAAATGATGATTAACAGATTGATTTTGGCAAAAAGGCTGAAGCGGGATCGGATTCCTTTTTGAAAAACGTTAAAGCGCTCCCATGTATGCATAAAAAGTCTCCTCTACATTCACATCTAACTATATTATTGAACGTTTTTATTTACACATGTAACGGAGAGGACAGAAAAAACCTGGAAAAGTGAAGCGGTCGCCTTTATCCCCGGATTTTCCCTTTAAGAAGGGAATCAAAAAAATCTGGAGATAACAGCGATTGAAAGGTTATTCTGTCCTCGGAGTGGCTCGTGTAAATAATACGATTAGTTCATTAATATAGATCAAACTAACAAAACCCTATCCACCCTAACAATGTTATATAGTCAGACCTCGGAATGGCTTGATACTATTTATATCAGAGAAGCCCAAGACACACAAAAACTTTTTTTGGGAACAGGAGAAGGTTCATATGGAGGCTAAAATAGAGGGTCAACGGCTACCGCAGGCGAATGTCGGCAACAAGCTGGAAAAAAAGAAGAAAAAACGCTACAAACAGCCGTGGGTGTTGCACTTCATGGTGCTGCCAGCGGCCATTATGGTCTTTATATTTTCATATATTCCGATGTCAGGTATTCTAATGGCCTTTCAGGATTACAAACCTGCGCGGGGGTTTACGGGTTCAGAGTGGGTGGGGCTGAAGCATTTCGAGTATATGTGGACCAATGATTATTTCCTGCAAATTACGTGGAACACCCTATTCTTTGCCTGCTCAAAGATTATCATGAACTTGATCATTCCGTTTATCTTTGCGCTATTGCTCAATGAGGTACGGAAGATGGCGCTGAAACGTACGATCCAGACATTAGTGTATCTGCCGCACTTCTTGTCCTGGGTGACACTGTCCGGTATTCTGATCGACATTCTGGCACAGACGGGCATATTGAATCAGTTTCTGGTGTCGGTGTTTGGCATCAAACCGATCTTCTTCCTTGGAGATGGCAACTGGTTCAGGTTCACCGTCATCATCAGTGATGTGTGGAAAGAGTTTGGTTTTAACACGATTATCTTCCTTGCAGCACTGGCGGGCATCAACCCGTCTCTGTATGAAGCCGCTGAAGTGGATGGGGCGGGGCGCTGGAAGCAGACGATGTATATCACGATTCCTGCACTCATTCCAATCGGAATCGTTATTGCGACGCTGGCGCTGGGCAACGTGCTGAACGCCAACTTTGACCAAATCTTCAACTTGTACAGCCCATTAATCTATCAGCAAGCGGATATCATCGATACGTTTGTGTATCGCGAAGGTCTGCTGAGCGGACAGTTCAGCTTTGCAACGGCGGTCAATCTGTTCAAATCGGTCATCAGTCTGATCCTCATCGTGATCTCGTACCGACTGGCGTATCGTTTTGCCGGATACCGAATTTTCTAAGAAAGGATGATGACGAACCATGTATCATAAAACGTTACCTTATCGCATTTTCAGCATCTTCAACAATGTGTTTCTGACCATCCTTTCGGTGCTCTGCTTGCTGCCGCTGTATCACTTACTGATGGTATCCCTCAGTTCGTCCGCCCCTGCGAATGCAGGGCTTGTGACATTCTGGCCGATTGGATTTACGTTCGAGGCGTACGCCAAGACGTTTGATAACTCCAACTTCTTGTCCTCGCTCTGGGTATCGGTGGAGCGGACGGTGCTGGGCACCGGGCTTGCACTCATCGTCAATACGCTTGCGGCGTATGCGCTGTCGAAGGAGACGCGAGTGTTCCGCGCGCGTAATGTCTACCTGTGGTATTTTGTCATCACGATGCTATTCAGTGGGGGTCTGATTCCGGGGTATATCCTCATTCTGAAACTGGGCCTGATGAACACGCTGTGGGCACTGATCCTGCCAGGTCTTGTGGCGGTGTTCAACATCATTCTGCTGCTGAATTTCTTCCGTACAGTGCCGAAGGATCTGGAGGAGGCCGCCTTTATCGATGGCGCAGGTCATTTCCAGTCGTTTGTGAAAATCTATCTGCCCGTGTCCGTGCCGGTTATTGCTACCGTGTCTCTGTTCATGATGGTGGGGCACTGGAATGCGTACTTTGACGGGATCATCTACATTCGTGATTCGGAGAAGTTGCCTCTGGCGACATTCATGCAGACGATAATCGTGCAAGGCGACATGACCAAGATGGACCCGCAAGCGATTGCGAACCTGTCCCAACGGACCATCCGGGCATCACAAATTTTCATCAGCGCACTGCCGATCTTGCTCGTGTATCCATTCCTGCAACGTTACTTTGTAAGTGGGATTGTGGTCGGGGCCGTGAAGGAGTAGGGACTTAAGGCTGTAATTGGAATGGCGTTAATAAGGATTGAGAAGTGAAATATGTGTAAACGTTTGTTTTCAAGTTATGTTAATGTAACGTGAAAAGAAAGCTGCCAAACTGGGGAAGGCCAGGGAGGCGGCTTCTTTTTTGTGGTTTTTAACAGACAGAGTCCATATGGTGTGATCACGCAGAAGCGGCAATCATCATGAATATTAAGCTACGATTTTTGCAAGTTTTGATTTGTATTACGTCTCTTCATCCATATCTTTAAGCAACTATACACAGTTACGATGATATTCAACAATAGCAGACCTAAGTATCCGTCCGTATATTGAGTTCTCTCAATCCACTTGTTCACCAGTTCTCCAGAAAGAGCTTGTTTTGCTAAGTAGTTATTAATATCGTTCGGTTGTATTTCATCAATGTAAATGAGTGGAAACTCCATGCTATTGGGAGAGGAGGCTAGAGGTGGATAGAATTCAACCCATATCTGACCTGTCCATCGATCATACTTATATTTAAAGTCTGCGCTGGACGCAGATTCAAGATGGTCCCATCTCATAAAACCGAATAGGAGTAAGATACATAGCGTAAAAATGCTAATGATTATCTTTTTATTTTTCAAATGATCACATCCTTTTTTGGCGCGAACTATATGTACTTCAACTATTGAAACCCAATTGATACTAATGGCACTGTACCCGTTTTTTATTTTACCAGTACTACCAGTTCTATGTAAGTAGCTTCTCTCATGCTGAACTAAAATCTCTCCGGTTACCTTTATTTGAATAAAATGGTACGATGGGAAAAATAGAAAATTACATATGAGAGGAGGAAAAGCTCGTTATGATGACGGATTCGAATTCCTGGTCTGTGTGTATATCAAGCGATGTTGAGTTGAACTTTCTGGTATATGTCGCCAGAGCGTATGGCATATGTAATACGTATTTCCATGAGCACAGTACATGGCCTGACAGGCAGGTTGTTTTAGCAGATGAGCTACATCAGGAGTTTGAGACAAAGTGGCAAGATTTCTGGATGGGCAGCATTCAACAAAAAGCGGAAGCAAAGATCCGGCAGACAGCCGTATCCAATTTTCGATCACAGGCCCAAGTAAAGTTTAAACACCTTAACCACAACTATGTATCTCCTTTTGTGTTTAACCCACCCCAATTTGAAGCCATCGAACATCAGGGACTGAGGGATGCTTTGATCGCACAATGGCCCTCCTTCATCCAGTGGTGGAACATGCCCGCAGGTGGAAAGGCTGCGATGTATTACTGGGAAGGTAAACCGGATGTTATAAGGTATGTTCGGGAGTTTGAGGTGGAAACGGGCAGGATTATTCACCCCTTTCATATGAATGTGGAATTAATCTATAACGGTCCTCATGAGCCGATTGAAGTCGCAGATGACTACTTGATTATGCCGATTAGAACGGAATATCTAATGAAGAAGGACTGGTGGGCCGAACGATTTAGAGAGAAGTACTAAGATGAAGTACTAAGACAAGATGAACAGATATTAGCGCATGTATGGGGGAGTATCTACAATTCACTCTACGAGCAGGGGGAAAAGAAATGGAATTCAGAAAAATCACTTGGGATAATTTTATTGAATGTATTGAACTCAAGGTTTCTCCGGATCAGCAACAATTCATCTCTTCGAATCAGCATGCACTTGCAGAAGCGTACATAGCCTCGGATGAGGGGCAGAGCATTATTACATTTGCAGTATATAAGGAAGAACGAATGGTCGGATTTATTTCGATGTATTATGACGATGGAGATGGAAATTTCGAGTACAGCAGCTATGGCATTTTCAAAATGATGATTGACCATCGGTACCAAGGCCAGGGTTACGGCAGAGAAATGGTAGAGAAAGCGATTGCGTATGCACGTTCAGCCCCGCGTGGGGAAGGCAAAGTGGTAGAACTAACGTATAAACCGGAAAATGTGCCTGCTAAGAAAATCTATGACTCTCTTGGTTTTCAACTTACAGGTGAGGAGTTGTCCTGCGGTGAGATGCAGGCAGTGTTAACGTTGTAATTGCCTCTCTCCCTATATTCCTGCTATAATTCCCGTATATCGACTGCATTGGGGGTTATGACGTGGCAATAGGGATGATGCCGGATTGCTCGTTCGCTAGAAAGCCTTACGCAAAGCCTGAATAGGGGCGGACTTTGTGTAGGGCGCGACAACATGAGATCGTGTGCCCTGAAATCAACAACAATATCATGGTTCGACCCGCAGGCTTTGCACCTTATTTGCTCGACCACTATAAATAAGGGGCTGAAGGCCATGCAAACACCATTTATTCATAATCATCAGTTCAACTATATCTATAAACAAGCCGAATTTCTGTTGAAAACGCTGCGCTCGGTCGTGGACCCCAAAGTATTGGATACGGTCCGCTATACCGTCAGTACGAATGCCGTAGGCATCTTCGAGGATCTGACGCCGGAACAGAAACAGCTGCTGGAGCAGCTATCCACGTATAATACGCCGCATGACGTGCAGCAATATTTGAATCAGCTTAAGGCATATCTGATTCCATACCCTCAGGTCACAGCTAAGCAGATTCAAAAGCTGTTCCCGAAGGCCAAAAAGCTCAAACTGCCTGATCTGGAATCCATCGATTATACACACACCACGTATCTGAGATGGATCGACATTGCAACCAGCCGCTTGTTCATCGTGTACCCGCACGAAGGCAAGTTCCTCGGGATTGAGGGACGCCTTGCCGCCACGAACAAGAAGGGATACTGCATGTTCTGTCATCGCCATCAGGAGCTTGGATTCTACAACGTGAAGACCAAGGCACAGTCGGCGGACAACTTTGCGTCTGTGGGTCAGTATGTTTGTATGGATGATCAGGCGTGCAACGAGAGCATCACGGACATTAGCATGTTGGAGAAATTCTTGCTGGCAACGATGAAATAAGGTCGGAGAGTTGTGTGCAGCATATATTACAAAACAAGCAGCATCGTAACGTAGCCTAATTACAGATGGTAAAATAGAACAAAACACAGGAAGGGCCGCTCAGTTGAGCGGCCCTTTTTGATGTGGCATGCCCAGTTAAGCACGCATCTTCTAGCGGGTGAAAGTCCAGTCACAGGAGGAACTGTTTTTTTACTCTAGTGAGACTTACTCATTCGTAATATTTATCGTTTCATCAGTGATCGTTTTTCCATCACTTCCTAATGCTTGAACGACTAGACGATTGTGTAATGACTTACCCGCAATATTCCATATTATTTTCCAACCATCGCTCTCACTGGTATCGTACCCAATTAGTTCTCTTTCTTTCCACGTCTCTGTCCCAGTTGGAACGGACCAGAACAGAAGTGTTTCCGCGTTAGTTGCCTCTACAGTGACCGTCAAATCAGAACTGTTTGCAGGAACTACGACCCAACCTTCTTTTTCAGGAAAGTTAGTCTTAATACTTGTGATCATAGGAGCAGACTCTTTTCTTTGAACATTTTCAGTCTCAAGATTTTTTCCAGAGTCTTCTGAAGTACATGCAGTGAGAAGAAGAAGGAAAAAAAGAAGTAGGTAGAATGCTTTTTTTGTTATAATGATCACCTCCTTCTATAATTTAAAATCAATGAATAATCTATATTATAGAAAAAATGTGCTGAAATTCCCATAAAAAACGCCAAACATTACGTTTGATGTTTTTAAACTGAAGTAAATGATTAATAATTCCCGGTTTAGATGTATCCACTACTTTTATCAGAAAAACTGTAATAATAGCTTAGTATATTGTAGTAGTCATACTCTGAGTAATTGTGTGCAATATATTGTGTGCCTCATTGACCTAATACTCCACCCGAAGCTGTGCCAATAACCCCTTCTGATCCTGTTCTATACTGAGCGGGCGAAGAAGCTCAAACTGCCTGATCTGGAATCTATCGATTATGTACACACCACGTATCTGAGATGGATCGACATTGCGACCAGCCGTTTGTTCATCGTGTATCCGCACGAGGGGAAGTTCCTTGGTATTGAGGGACGCCTTGCCGCCACGAACAAGAAGGGATACTGCATGTTCTGTCATCGCCATCAGGAGCTTAGATTCTACAACGTGAAGACCAAGGCGCAGTCAGCGGACAATTTTGGTATATTACAAAACAAGCAGCATCGTACCGCAGCATAATTACAGATCTTAAAATAGCACGAAACACAGGAAGGGCCGCTCAGTTGAGTGGCCCTTTTTGATGTGTAATGCCGGGGTGTTTTACTTACCATAACCGCTTATGAAAAGCGGCTAAGGGTGATTTATTTTACCAAAGGCGGAGCGGAATGTAAGGTGTTTATTTTATATCGTGAAAGCCACAGATGTACCCTAACCATTAAACCATTTATTTTGTTGACTGTTCAGCAAATGCGCTGGCATAGTTAACGCCCAACTCGTACGCCTGATTCAGCAGTTCCTCATAGTGTTCCGGTGGGGCATCCACCGTTTCATACAGGAATTCAACCTTTGAATTAGAGACACCACAGTAATCGGCGATACCTACATTGAGCAGGGTTTGGATGGATTCACCGTAGTTACGCTTATTCACCTGTTCTTCCGTCACACCGGCAAGAGCGATCCACAACATTTGCTCATGATGCAGCTTGTTCGAACCATAGGCAAAACTGTTGTTCATCACACGGTCAATATACCCTTTCAGCATCGCTGGCAGATGCCACCACCATAGAGGGAAGACAAAAGCAATAGCATCGTGTTTCTTGAGCCGTGTAATCTCCGTTTCAATCTGAGGGGAGAAGCGCTGATTATCTTGCGTATAGTCCGGTTCATCTTCTGCTCGCAGGATCGGATCAAAACCAATCTCGTGCAAATCTACGATTTCGGCTTGATGACCTGCTTCTGTTAGACCTTGAACGAAACGACCTGTGACCTGAAAGGTCAGGGAATCTTTGCGCGAATGAGATACCACCACTAATACGTTCATTATCAATCACAACCTTTCTGGAGCCTGGTTCGGTAGCCATAGCTCCTCTGCTGATGCTATTATAAACAGAGTTGAAAACATCTGGAAGTACGCACTTTGATGTTCTATAGGGAGATGAAAGTACCCTAGGAACATGAAATTTGAACGTGAACTTAAATGTACCTTGATGGAAATGTCATGATTTAAGAACCCTGATATAAAGAACCATGATATGAAGGCCATGACATGAGGCTCAGAAAGATATCGGAGGGAAGATCAAGATGGAACAAGGCAAGACAAATAACGAGGCTCCCAAGAAATATAGAGTTGGCGTTGAAGCGGCGCTGGAAGTGATGGGTGGCAAGTGGAAGCCGCTCATTATTTATCATTTGTTTACAGGTTGCAAAAGAACGTCGGAGCTGAAGCGGTTAATCCCCGAGATTACGCAGAAAATGCTGACAACACAGCTCCGAGCACTGGAAAAGGACGAGATTGTGCAGCGTAAGGTATACTCCGAGGTCCCGCCACGAGTGGAATATGAGCTGACAGCTTATGGATTGGGACTTAAGCCTGCGCTGGATCTTCTGTGTTACTGGGGAGAAGAGCATCTGGATAAGGTTTACGGGGATAAGTCTAAGGTGCTGGAGGATTTTTAATTCCAGGGAAACGTGAAGGGCAGGGGAGAGAATCGGTGAAACATACAACGGATGCGCAAGGAGTAAGCGGAGTGAACCAAACGGGTCAATTAAGTCATTCAGACCACAACACACAAGCCAATAGGGCTACACAAGCTAAGCAGTCCACCAAGAATACCCCGGCCAACTCAACCGATTTAACTGATCTACCCAAACAAACTGTACCGATCCGCTGTGAAGGGGTTGCTGTGATACTTCTGAAAAAATATTTGAATGAATTTCATGTGCTGATGCTGAAACGGGCTGGTCGAATGCTGCATGGAGAGTGGTGTTATATCGGCGGTGGTATTGAGCCAGGGGAAAAGGCATGGGAGGCCGCGATTCGAGAGATTCGTGAGGAAACGGGCATCACGGATATTCGTTTATACACGTCTAATCAGTTCGAACAGTTCTATTCACAGGCAGAGGGTTATATCTATATGGCTCCCGTATTTGTAGGTTATGTGCACGAAGATCAGTTTGTCCAGTTGAATCATGAGCATAGCGATTACCGATGGATGACGTTTGACGAAGCCAAACACAACGCGGCATTGCCCGGGATTGATGATATTCTGGGTTTTGTAGAAAAGCATTTTGCTAGAAAAACACCTTCCAAGTGGTTGCAGATTAATATAGAAAATGATTAGGAGGAATATTGCATGACGTATAAGACGATTTATCCAAGAGCTATACTTCAACTCATTTGTATGCTCATGATTGTAGTTTTGTTTTCTAGAAATGTTTTTTACGGTGAAAATGGTGTTATGAAATACATTGCTATATTTTTATTCGTCTTTATTCTCGGCTACATCATTTTTGGAATATGGCGTATATTTTTCACCAAACCTAGCATTACATTGAAAAGTGATCATGTGATCTCTACCCAATTACAGAAATACGATGCCTCTCAGATTGAGTGTATTTATATGAATTACAGACGAATCGGGTTTAAACGCCATGGCAAACGGATTGTGCCGATGGATTTATGCTTTTATTTTAAGAGAGATCAAGAGGCCGCGGGTGTTGAAGCTGTTCGTGAGTGGGCGGCGCGGAACGACAAAGAAATCAAACATAAATTTTTTCAAACTTGGGTGTAGACTAGCACGGCTGGGTTTTTTCGAGGACATTGAGGCTGGAGAATCTGGAGGAGTAGCGATGAAAACCATAGAACAATTTCTAACCAGCGATTGGTATAAAAAACTTACGGCTGAACTTGTTCAGCTTAAACCTCAGGTGAAATTTGTCGAACATGCTAGTTATGAGGCATCTATGCTGATGGATACTTTTAGAGAGCGCAAATATGTTCTTGAGGGCTTTTACGGTCCTGCTCCGACTGAAGAAGAATGTGTGCAGTGGATTATGGAGCAAATCGCCGAAGACAAGGAAGAGATTATGTCTTATGTGGTAGCCCGGTTAACGTTCAGTGAAGAGCTGGATGATGATCCGGACGGAGAATTTGCTGATGGCGAAGAACTGGATGCAGGGGATCGGTCGGAAGTGGTAGAGGTGTTGGGATTCACGAGATCGGTTATCGCAAACACGGTCATTGAGTATGATCTGGTGAAGAATCATCCGAAACAATTAACATCGTTTTTCAAGCGTACACGCATTCCCGGCGCAGCCAAATTCGCATCAGAGATTAAAAAGCTCTACAAACAGGAGAGATGCCTATGAAATATTTAACCAAAGAGTGGTACGAAACGTGCCAGCAGACAGGGCTTCATTTTGGCTTGAGAGTACATAAAGGCGCTGCGTTGCTAGATGAGGTTCTTTTCCAGCGACTGTACAAACGGAAGGAAAAAGAGTATGTAAAGCAAGAGCATGAGATGTATGATTTCGATCCACGTTTCATGCTGGAGAGTGATGGTCAAGTGATGACCCGTGTAGACAAAGCTTTTAGCGGGGAAGAGATCACGGCAGAAGATCAGATGGTGTACCACATGCCGCCGGAAGAGCGAGCACATATTGAGAAGCTGATTGCCGAATATGATATCCGTCCTGCATTTGATGAGAAACAATGTAAAGACAAGTATAAAGAAGCGATGGAGTGGAACTTCCAATACCATGCGGAGAAATTACCTGCTGAGATCTTGAACCAGATTGCTGACATCCGTGTGTTTGCACTGGGGTATTGTACAAGCGATGTCCTGCGGCAACTCAAGAAAAAGAGTGCAGAGAATACCCAAGAGATGGAACGTATCGGACAAGAATACAGAGAAGCGATGTTGAACCAGAATATTGAAGATGATGTTTACCGCCGGGTGCAGTTTCATGATTGCAAGGTGACTGAGCTATCGCACGCCGATAATCTGGTTATCAGTTTTGACAACCGGGGTGGCTTCACTGACATCAATAAACTCACGTTGATAGCACCTGAAATTGTTAAGCAAGAAGGTGAGATCGTTGGCAGTCACTGGCTGTACCAGGAGCTGTACCGAATCGATCAGGGGTACGAACTTCATGTTCTTTTGGACGGAGAACCGATGCCTGAATTGATCGTACGTTGCACCGATATCATCGCAGAGACCGAATGAAGGGGGAATGTTATGAATGAGATATCTTTGCCGTCATCAGCAGAGCATTCTATTGAATCTCTGCGAATGACCAACACAGCTACCTCGGTTTTTATTGAAATATTGGTTCTTAGTAGCTCTCATATCGCCCAGACAAACCGGGAAAAAGAGTTTGTGATTTGGTTAGCACAGAGAGATCAGAATAGAGTGGGGCGGGGAACGGTCGGATTTGAATTAAATGAGATGCCATGGTTAAAGAAGGATGTGGCCCTTATGAAACAGTTTATGGTCAATGTAATTCATGGGGCGATGAACAAGAGCGGGTGGCATCTCTTGGATTATGAACCTGGTGAGGAGTGGTCTCATACCACACTTCAACATTTTTTAACGATGATTCAGGCGTTTACAGCAAAGGATATCGACGAACAGTCATATCTGGAGTGGATCTCTTCAGATGAAGAGGATGAAGACGAACCAGTTGTTCCTCCAGGTTATCCGAAGTGTAATCAGCATAGTGTGTACCTTTCTTGCTTCGGATGCGTTATTTGTAACTCTTGCATGTAAAAAAAGAGATCATCCCTGTTCGCACAAAGGCATGATCTCTTTTTTTAACTATAACCCTGCATTTCTAATCCCAATTCCATATCTCTACCCGGTTCAGATGAACATGCTTGAATTCCGGATTCTCGGTAATCTGCTGCAATTCACGTACGGGACCTGTTATAACAGCTCCATATACTTGTATGCCATTCTTTTTCAGATAGTTAAGTCTTCGTTGATCCCAATCAACACCGTTATAACTGAGGTTGCTGGTCATCCATTCCAGATCAGACATCATGCCTTGGATTTGTTCCTCCATCGTTCCTTCTGACTGGGCCAGATTCTGATCTTTAGTGTCTCTAGGAAAATAATTAAACCATCGGCCTCCGCCGTCTTCCATTTCATAGAGCGGTTTAAGCGTCAGATGAGGAACAATATAGTCAAACATTCCTGCTCTCGAATAGGAAAGATTTTTTTCTTGCATTTCTCCTGAATAGATCGGCATCGCGGTTACTCGGACATCATATTTAGAGAGCAGCTGCATCAATTGCTCGGGCGATTTTAAATTTTTCAATGAGATCGACATCTCGGCAACATGTCCGTCATCTATTTTACGAAGTCGCTTGGAACTGCTGTTTTCCTCCGTGTCCTCATGGGAAGGTTGGCCGTCAACCAAGTCATACGGAAGGTAAAATGGACCGGGCTCGTTACCATTTAAATAAGCACCTGTGCTATTCATCTTGTAACTGAATTTGCCGGTAATACTTCGTTCGGCTTGAACCTCACCAGTGATCACTTCCGATGAACCGACGAGGCGATATACTTTCAGATTGGCCTTCTGTGTCAGAAAGGGAGTGACTTCAAACGTCTGATGGGGACTTTTTTCGACGCGCAGTCCGTCACCATGCATCTCCACCACCGAAATAATGGAACGCATGAATTCATTACGCACTTTGGATTGATCGAAATACATATGCAGAGCCGTAAGATAGACATGATAGAGTATAAATATTAAAAATAGAACTCCCCCTGCGTTCAGGAAAAATTTCCAGCGTGTTTTCCATACCATTCGTCTAAATTGCTTATGACTCCATTCCGGGCGTTGAGGTTCGAAATCATCTGCATGGAGTACAGGCAGATCATCGGGTTCCGTTGGCTTGGACATCATTCATTCTCTCCTTTCATCTGTAACATCTCTTCTTTAAATCGGGCTCTGGCACGAAACAGAGTAACTTTGACTTGGTTCATATTCATATCCAAAACCTCGCAAAGTTCCTTGTAAGACAGCTCATTCATCTCGCGAAGCAGCAGCACAGTCCGATACTGTTCGGGCAGTTTTTTCATGACCTGTTGAATCAGTTTTATCCGTTCACGAGCAGCGAGCACTTCCTCAGGAGTACGATATGTATTCTCTACACTTCGTTTCTCCAGTTCCCGGCTCATTTCCATTTCCCCGCGGTTCTTCCGGTACCAATCGATAAACAAATGTCTGGCTACTTTGTATAACCAGGCTCTGGCATAGTCTGCATGTTTCGCTTTCATGGATACCATAGCTCTGTAAAATGTCTCTTGAACTAACTCCTCAGCCGTTTCTTGTGATCCACACATGCGGTAGAGATATAGATGCAGGGAGGACTGGTACTGTTTGAATAGTTCGGCATATAAATCACTCCTCATTTCAGATTTCATCCTCCTTCATTTAAGACAACGGGTGGAGTTGAAAAATGTTACAATTAAATTGAATATTTATTAATAATATGAATTGAATTATGTTTTGTCAGGCACATAAGTTCATAGACACCAAGGAGATGTACACGACTATGGAGTTATTTACAGCGTTGATTGCCGTATTTGTATGCATTATTTTTGTGCTCATTATTGCAGCGGTTGTACGTTATGCTGTGGATTCATCCAAAACATCAAGGAAACTTGATCTACTGATGAAGGAAGTACGTAATCTGCGAGCAGAAGTCAGAGGGCTTCAACATACGAAAGGCCAGGACAGCCAACATATTATCGATGAAAAAGTGTAATCGTTGTGTGAAGCGGTGGGGCTTTTAAGTTAGTGAATAGTGATTAATACAATAACTTAAATCGGGAGTGAACAAACCTTATGACTGCGAATCCAAACGTTCAGGCTGTTTTTATCGACAGAGATGGCACAATCGGAGGTACAGGACATTTTATTCATCCGAGAGACTTTGAGTTATATCCGAATGCGCAGGAAGCGATTATGCTCTTAAAGCAAAACGGAATGAAGGTATTTGCACTCACCAATCAACACCGAATTTCACGCGGACAAGCAACGGTTCAGGAGTTTGAACAGCAGTTTCAGGAATATGGATTTGATCAGGCCTACATCTGCTCACATGAAGAAGAATGCGGCTGTCGAAAGCCTAAACCCGGCATGTTACTTCAGGCCGCGGAGCAACACGATTTGGATTTGACCAAGTGCATCGTTATCGGAGACGTAGGCGAAACAGACATGCTTGCTGCACACGCTGTAGGCGCGACTAAGATCATGGTGAAAACAGGCTGGGGCGAATCCTCATTAACCAAGTTCAGAGATAAGTGGGCTCAGACTGAGCCGGATTATATTGCAGCTGATATTTTGGAGGCAGTGCATTGGGTTATTGGCAATTTGAATGAGTAAATGTTCAGTGTATAAGGGGAGTGATGGGATGATCGCAAGAACATGGCATGGAGCGGTACCGCTGGAGAACAAGGAAGCTTTTCTGGAATATGAGTACGAAACAGGTGTGAAAGATACACTTGCCGTCAAGGGAAATCGCGGAGCCTATCTAAAGGTCGTCGATCAGGGTGCGTATGCACACTTTTTTCTATGTACCATGTGGGAGGATATGGAGTCGATGATGGCATTTGCGGGACCTAAGCCTACCATTGCTGTGACGTATCCGAAGGATGAAGAGCTTGGTTTGATCTCTGATCCGATCGTCATTATACAGGAAGTGACCAGTGCAGATAGTCCATTTGAGGATTAATAGAGAAGTGGCTTGCGAAAATTAGATGAAACACAGGAGAAATGAAAAAGGAGAAAGATATGATGAACATCAGCCCAAGCACCAAGGAGATCAACGAGCTTTTTCAAAAGCACAACATTCACGAACACATCGTGGAAGTAAAGCAGTTGTCAGGAACGACGGCTGGTCGGGTGTTCAGGCTGCTTGCGAACTCGGGCGAACGGTACATTTTGAAATGGGATGATCCTGAGGGGATTCGTATTACATGTAATTTTCTGGATGAATACCGTGAAGTGATGCTGCTGCCGAAGGTTCTTTTTACGAGTTCGGACCACACTTATTATGCATACAGCTTTATGGAAGGCGAGACTCATAACCATGGGGGAGCGAAGAAAGCCTGGTTAACCCGGCTGGTGAAAGAGCTATTGAATACATATGTGCGTTTGCCGGACACAAAGCCATGGGGAAGAATGGAGTATCCACGCGAGACATGGAAGGCATTTAATCAGATTAGTATAGATGAGGCGAGAGTGAATCTTGGTGATGTGCTTACAGCGGAAGATTACAATCTGGTTCAATCTACAGTGAATCGTCTGTTTGAAAAGGATGAGGCGGCGAGGTTTCTTTTGCATGGGGATGCAGGTGTCCATAATGTTGTGTTCAAGGAAAAAGAACTGATCGGGGTCATTGACCCATCTCCGATGGTCGGCCCGGTTCTCTATGACTTTCTCTATGCTTTTTGTTCCTCACCCGATGACCTCGACCCGGCATTGTTATGGGAAATATTCGAGAAGCTTGAACAGGTGACTATGGATAAGTTCAGATTGATGGAAGAAGCACTGGTTCATCTATACTGCCGGATTGGGCTAAGCAACAAACATCATCCGCAGGACTTGCCTGAGTATCTCGAAGCGTGGAATATGTGGAAACGGTATATAACATAAAGCCAACCTTCGCTTGGAAGGTTGGCTTTACTTTTGCATTAAGGAAAACCATATTATTTTGTGAAGAATGGAATAGCCTCTTTTAGAATTTCTTCACCCGACAGAGGCCCCTTACCCAGTGCCCATATTTCATCATTAACAACGAGCACATGTTTATCTTTCACCGCTTTAATCGATTGGAAGGTGCTGTTATTCATCCATTTATCCAGGTCAGCCTTTGCCCCATAGATGACCAGATAGTCCGGGTTCTCTTGTACAAGGGTTTCCAGATCTACATCGGCTACGTCAATCTTGCCTGGCGTCTGTTGCTGACTGGACTTGTTCTCATCGAAGCTGTATTCCGCGCCGATTTTCTCCAGCAGGGTTGCAATATAGGATGTTTTCATCCAGATGTAAAAGTTTTTCTCCAATGCTTTTACGACGATAACTTTAGGTGTACCCTGGATTTGAGCGTGAGTCTGTTCAATGTTCTGGTTAAGTTCAGTCATGACCTGATCATGTTCTTTTTCTTTGCCAAGCAAGGTTCCCAGCATAGCGAAGTTTTGCTCCATGTCTCCGTAACCATTGGTGTAGAGTGCGATGGTCGGTGCAATTTTCTCCAGATCCTCACGAATGGCTCCGTGCACATCGGCATTGGCGATAATCAGATCAGGCTTGAGGGAAGAGATCACTTCCAGATTAGGCTGCTGGTGATTTCCAACAAAGGTGTAGTCCTTCACCTGATCTTTCAGATAACCAAGCACTTCCGCTTTATAAGAGCCTGCAATCCCTGCTGGCGTTACACCAAGGGAAACGAGTTCATCCGTAAAGGAGAAATGCAGGGTAACGATTTTTTTGGGCGATGCAGGGAGTTTGGTTTCTCCCCAAGCGTTCTTTACAACAAATGAACCATCTGAATTGGATGTGATGGACGGACCCGTTGTTGTATTGGCTTCGTTTGAACCCTGCTCTGATGATGAGGCGGTTGAAGAAGAGGGGGACGCGCTGTTACTGTCCGTGTTATTTGTGCCATTGGCAGAAGCCGCTGCTGACTCCTTGTCCGATGTAACACCAGCGGTGTTGCCAGCCGTGCCTCCGCCACATGCGGTGAGAACCAGCACAAGAGTTAATATAAGTACAGTAAATAGGGATGTTCGTTTCATTCGGATGAACCCTCCAGATTAAAATTATTTTTTCTGTCCTTGCTTGATAATGAGGTATACAAAATAAGGCGCGCCGATTAATGATGTAATGATGCCAACGGGAATCTCCATTGGAGGAATCAGAATGCGACCAATCATATCGCCTAGCATGACAAGCAGCGCGCCGAGCGCCGCGGTAAATGGCAGGGAACGCATGAAGTTCTCTCCGACCAGCTTATGGGACAGATGTGGAATAATAAGTCCAACAAAGCTGAGATTCCCCGATATGCTGGCTGAGCTTGCCGATAAAGCCAGAGCCACGAGGAGTAGCAGCGTTCGTACCATGCGAACCCGGGTGCCTAAGGACACCAGCACGGCTTCATCCAGCTTCAAGACATTTAAGTACCTTACGAGCAACATGGCTGCTAACAAACCTGCTGCTGTCCATGGCCATAACATCTCCACATGTTGCAAGCTGCGTGCATATAAGCTGCCTTTAAGCCAGACCAGTGCCTGACTGGAACTCATGGCATATTTAACGATAAGCATTTTGATAATGGCTTGTAATGCAGAACTAACCGCGATACCAACAAGGGCGAGACGGATCATGGACGTGCCCTGACGACGATAAGCGAGCAGGAAAATGATCAGACTTGCCGCTGCAGAACCTGCCATCGAATAGAAAGGCAGCCAGATTGCGGGTGTTAACGGCGCAAGTAAAATAATGACTACGGTCACCAGTCCGCCACCTGCTGTTGCCCCGATGACATCGGGTGAAGCCAAAGGATTACGGAGGACGGTTTGTAGGATGGCACCTGCGACAGATGCAGCAATGCCTACAAGCATGGCGCAGAGAACACGAGGCAACCGAAGCTCAACAATCGTGCCCGATTGCGCTTGAAACTGGGCGATGATTTCATGGAACGTAACGGGGGTTGCCCCGAAACGAAGCGACAGGATAAATACCAGCGCTATCAAGAATAAGACTGCGGTCATCAGTGCAGCAAAGCTCAAGTTGGATCGGGAGAACGGATTTTTTAAACGTATCATGAACGTTTCCTCCCGCGCATGAGCATGAGCACGATGAAGAATGGTGCTCCAATAAACGCAGTAATAAGTCCAACCGGTGCTTCCAGCGGATAGAAAAGCAGGCGTCCGATCAGATCGGCATACACGAGAAGCACACTGCCTGTCAGAGCAGCGAGTGGTACAATTACCCGATAATCAATACCTGTTAACGTACGAATAATATGTACTGCCATTAAGCCAATGAACCCGATGGGGCCGCATACCGCTGTTGCTGCGCCAACGAGCACAATAATGGCTACCATGATTCCGCTCCGTACCATGGTTAACCGTTGTCCGACAGAGATCGCTGTATCCTCACCCATAGACAATACATTTAACTGGGATGCAAACAAGCAACAAAGGATACTAATGGGAACGAGAGTGACTAGCGAGAACATGACATCTTCCCAGGACATGCCCGACAGATCACCAGCCATCCAGCGCAGCAGTTGATACAGATCGGTATCATGAAATATGATCAGCGTGGTGGTCATTGAACTGAAAAACAGACTGTTCACCAGTCCCGTGAGCACTACACTGCTAGAACTAAAGCGGCTTCGCACACTGAGCACATAAATGAGAATGCCGCTGAGTGCTGTTCCCAACATGGAGGCTGTCACCGTGAAGAAACGGAATGTCTGGAACTGCATCAGCACCATCAGTGCAGCAATGGCCATATTGGCCCCCTGATTAATGCCCATAACCTCCGGGTCTGCCAGATCATTCGAAGTTAAAGACTGAAGCAGACATCCCGCAATACCGAGTCCGGCACCAACAAGTACCGCAGCGAGAATTCGGGGCAGCCTAATCGAGGTTACCGAGCGAATCAGGGATTCGTTGTCCGTCCAGGCAAACCAGTTGAACAGGATCGGTTCCTTGCGACTGGGTTGTAGATGAAAGATCATGGCCAGATATCCGCCTGCCAGGAGCAGGATAAGTAATATCAGGCCGATCCAGACGGGCTTTGACAGGCCAAAATGTTTTCGAGCGGCAGAAGAACGAGATGGATTATGAATTGAAAGAAACATGCCGGATTACGTTCATCCCCTTTTCGTTTTTAATGAAAATGATTATCATTGTTGATATAATACATAACAGTTGTGTGATTCATGTGTGTTTAGGAGGAAAATTGTGAGACGTTCCGTTTTATTAATAGAAGATGAGGAATCCATTCGTGAACTGGTCACGGATTATTTTACGCAATCCAATTGGCAAGTTATTGAAGCAGCTAACGGGGAGGAAGCACTCGAACTATATAATGTCTGTCCTCCAGACTTGGTGATTGTAGATCTGATGATTCCCAAAGTGAGTGGCTGGAATGTGTGCCGGCAGATTCGCTCTCAGTCTACCGTGCCCATCATTATCCTTACTGCGAAATCGGAAGAAGAGAATAAGCTGCTGGGCTTTGAGTTAGGTGCCGACGATTATGTGACGAAACCGTTCAGCCCGCGAGTGCTGGTTGCCCGAGCGGAGACATTAATGAAGCGTGTGGACAATACGGTGGGACAGGAAGATCCGATCATTTCTTTTGGCAATATAAAGGTATATGAGAGAAAACGCGTAGTGGAGTCAGGGGGTCAACCCGTTGAGCTGTCGTATAAGGAATATGATGTGTTGCTACACCTGCTCAGGCATCGGAACTTCCCTTTGACGCGTGAACATTTGTTAAATCAAGTGTGGGGTGTGGACTATTTTGGCGATCCACGCGTGGTGGATACTCATATCAAAAATCTGCGTAAAAAATTAGGTGAAGATGCCGGATATATTCGTACGGTGTTTCGCATCGGATACAAGTTTGAGGTTGAATCGTGAAAACGAGAGGGATCGTATTTAAGCTTTTTGCTGCCAATCTCGTATTTTATATCGTCTTCTTTGCAACGGTTGTGGCAGGACATTTCTGGTTCTTTGAACGGTTCTATCAGCATGAACGAGCCAGTGATTTGGAGAAAAAGCTAACATCCTTCGCTATGGATTATGCCCGGCAGAAATGGCCTGCGGAGAAAACACCCATGGTGATGGGCAGTTTCATCACACAAAATCATGTGCAAATGGCGATTCTAAGTAAAGAGGGTGAGGTTCGTTACGATAACCCGTTTCGAATTCAACTGAACACGGATCAGGGACAATTACTACCTGTGGCAGTTTCCTTTTTCCCGGATATCTCAGCTTTAACTTCGTATGGTTTGCAGTCTGGTGATCGCGTGACGGTGCAAGGTGCTTATTATCTGGAGCAGGGACACGCTTTGTTCTCACCTTATGTCATTCGTAAAGAGGGGTCACCCGCGGTTGGGGTGCTTCCTCACAATGCCGATCGGGAAGGCGTCATTGAGGTCAGTGGCACCGTAAACTCGGTATTGTTGCCTGCGCCGGGTCAGTGGAATAACAGGGAAGGTATTATGGCGGCTGCGCTGCGCGTGTGGTTTCCTTTGCCGGAAGCAGAGCGGGAGCAGTTGGAGCGGGGCGAAGCATTTCATACCGAATGGAAGGAACCTGTGAGCGGTGTGCATAATCTGGTGTTTGTGCAACCGATTGTTCGTGATGGCAAGGTCGTGGAGTATCTGTTTGCTCTAACGCCCTTGACGCAGCTTGGGGAGGCATTTGGCGCGCTGGAGGTGTATTACGCCTTTTTCAGTATTGCCGGGGGGCTATTGCTGATGGTCGTTCTGTCCTTTTTCTTCTCCAAAATCGTTTCACGTCCGCTGCTACAGTTGAATCGCGATGCGGCTCGCATGGCAAAGCTGGATTTCACGGCCATGGCCCCGATTCAGAGTAAGGATGAGCTGGGCAGTCTGTCCGAAAGTCTCGTCAGTCTTTCTTCCAATCTGGATCGTACGCTGAAGGAGCTGCAACTCACGAACGAGAAACTGGTGCTGGAGATGGAATATAAAAGCCGGATGGAGCAGTTGCAGAAACGTTTTGTGTCGGATGCTTCGCATGAATTAAAAACACCGATCAGTGTGGTGAAGGGATATGCGGAAGGACTTCTAGATCAGATCGCCGAAAATAAACGAGAACGCTATATTCGTACCATTTTGCGAGAAGCCGACCGGATGGAAAAGCTGGTGCTCGATATGCTGGAGTTGACCCGGCTGGAGGCTGGCGCGGTGAAGCTGCGTATGGGATCGTTTACGGCGGATCAACTTGTAGCTGAATGTGTAGAGAAGATGAGACAACTCGCCAAGGCTAAGCAGATGAAGTTCGAGGTGCAAGGTGACCGGGATGTGCATGTCTGGGCCGATGCTGAGAAGATGCAGCAGGTCTTGCTGAATTATGTGAGCAATGCGATTCGCAACGGGGATGAAGGAAGTAGCATACGGATAGATATCCAGCATGATCATGAGCATGAACAAGTGTGTATTGTTGTAGAAAATGAAGGGCCTTCCATTGCAGAGCATGAGCTGACACGGATATGGGATCGGTTCTATCGCGAAGAGGATGCGCGCAGTCGTCAAGCCGGTGGAACCGGGCTGGGGTTATCCATCGTGAAGGAGATTACCCAACTGCATCAGCAGTCCTATGGTGTAGCGAATACGCCGAATGGGGTCAGATTTTATTTTACGTTGCAAAGGTCGTCGGGAGATGAGTGATTTTTTTTGAAAGCCCTGAAAGCCCTGAAAGCCCTGAAAGCCCTGATCAATGATCGGATTTCGGAGGCTGGATTGCTGGTGGAATAAAAGGGATCGTGGGAACGTTTCGATGAATATAATTCGATGAATGTAATAAGAGGGCTCTGGCTTAAAGCCGGGGCTCTTGTCATTTTAATTAATACTTCATGAAAAGAATCTATAGGCACGTTTACCGGGTATCGCTACGACTTAAGTAGTACTCCAATTGCTCTGAAATGAGAGTGTCAGAATTCTAACGATCTCCAGGAAGCTTATTTTCCCTGAAATGAGGGAGCCAGAATTCTAACGATCACCATGGAGCTTATTTCATCCAAAAACTTGAAAAATACACTATATTGAAGCAAAATCAAGGAAATAACGTCTCTGGTGATCGTTAGAAAATAAAAAGCAGCGAAACAGGCCAAATAAGGCTTCTGGTGATCGTTAGCGTTTAAGTTGAGTAAGGATACAATGAAGCGCCCCATTCAACAACCTAAAGTGTAAATGATGTATTACGGAGGAGGAAGTGTAATGACGAGCACTTATAAGATTCCTGAATTGTTGCAAGACATCATGGATTGGGAGCAGGAAATCAAGCATGAAGTATCTTATCTGGAGACACCGACGGATTATTTTCTACAATTCGATTCTAATGATCATGGGGGTTATTTGAGTTCTCCTGCGGATGCGATCGTATTTGCCAATACAGGCATGGGTGGCATTCATTATTCATTTTTGACGGATTTTGGACATGTTTCTGATTTGAGTTTAGCGCCTATAATTTGTGTAGACCCGATGGCTTTTGGACATTATGCGAGGATTGTGGCCAGCAATATCCGGGATTTTTTTGCGCTTAGTTTTTCAGGTCATGAGGATCTCCTACTCAATGAATTTGAATCGAAACAACAGTACCTGAACTTTGTGAAAGAACAGACGGAGGAAGTGAGTCAAAGTGAGTACTTTGACGGGAAACGTTGGGACCTTGAAAAAAATAAGGTTCGAGATTTGGCTATGCAGCGATTTGATCTTCAGCCGATCCCGGACGGATACTCTTACATTCAGGAAGCACAGCAGATCAGACGCGGGCAAGTCATTATCGATACACTTGATGGACTTGGTGTTGCGCTAGGGAAAGATTTAGTGAGTGATCCTAAGAAAGCAGTGCCTCATCCTTGGCATGAGAAAGAGATCCCACACGATCAGGAGCAGCAGTTGAAGTCCTATATATCGAGCGCAGATCAGGTGGGTCTGTTTAGTTTAATCCGGGACAGTCAGGCACAAGGGTTCGATGATCCTGATGTATATCGAGCGATGAAAGATCGGCTCATTTCATTCGGGCTGACGATGGAAGCGCAAAAGCTGATGTACTACAGGTAACTTACATCGAAACTTAAGGAGGGAAAGAGAAATGCGAGACAGGCGTGAAACTTGGTCTACGCCTTATTTAAGCTACATCGGTTTTGGGCTGGTTGCTCTGACAATCATGGTGAATTTAATGTTCAAATGGGGGATAGAACAACGTTGGGATATGGGTTCACTCATGCTGCTGTCGGTGGTCAATGCCATGTCGTTACTATTTACAATGGTCTGGGGAGCCTTCGGGGTGCTGGAATTTGTGATGTTGCGGAAACAGAGACAGAGACAGAGGATAGGATGGAGGGCGGGACGCGGAGCAATTGACTCAGAAGAACATGAGAAGCAGAGTAGAAATTTGAAGAGAAGTATGATCATTAATATAAGTTATATTGTTATTCTGCTGTGTCAATTAGGATATGTAATTCTGAATTGGGATGAAATAGATATTTAGGCGGTAACAACTGGCTTGCATACATAACGATGTAGTTCGCCGAAAAACACTCTGGACTTATTGTAATTATATCTATAAAATGGAAGTATAAAACGAAACTTAGTTTCACTAAATGAAACTTGATAGGGGGAGGAATAACATGGACTTTCATTTCAACGGCATTGATCATGTTCAGCTGTCTGCCCCTGAAGGCTGCGAGAAAGAAGCTAGAGATTTTTTTAATCAAATCCTGGGCTGGACAGAAATCCCAAAGCCCGCACTGTTGCAGAAACGCGGCGGTGTATGGTTTCAATGTGGCGAGCATCAGGTTCATATCGGTGTGCAACATGATTTTGTACCCGCTTCCAAAGCCCATCCGGCTTTTCATGTACAGAAGCTGGAGCAGTTACGCGAACACCTGCACAAGCACGGTATCCAAGTTGTAGATGATGAAGCAAGAGCAGATGAGGGAGTAAGGCGTTTCTATTTAAATGATCCCTTTGGGAATCGGCTGGAGTTTCTGGAATTTATTGCAGTATAAACGGTAGCATTAACCGAACGGCACAGAGCAAGGTTTAGTTCCAATGCCGATGCCGAGGCTGATGCTAATGATTGTTCCAGTGCTAGCGCCAAAGTGAACACTAATGCCAACGCTATGCATACTGTGCCAACGTAGCGCTGATGCTAAAGTTATAACAGCAAAAAACAGGGCGATCCCTTAACGGGAATCGTCCTGTTTTGTCTCATCGAATCGCCACAAGTGTCGGTCAGCCTGCACTAAAATCAATGATGGTGATGCGCATGTGCATCAGGTGCGTCACCTTTGACGGTGCAGAGGACGGAGGTGTCGTGAAGATGCTTTTCAGACTCGACCTGCAACGTGACGTGTTTGATCTCTTTGTGTTCCAGCAGATGTTCGATCTTCTGTACCAGCACCTCGGATGCATATACATCCATTGTTCCATCTACCACGATGTGGGCAGTCAGTGCGTTCAGGTTGCTGGTGATCGACCAGACGTGCACATCGTGCACACCTTTGACGCCATCGACCTGCTGGATGGTCTGCACCAGATCGTTAACATTCACGTTGGTCGGTGTGCCTTCCATGAGAATATGTAGCGAGGATTTGGTGACATAAAATCCACTGCGTAATACCAATATCGCAACAATAACACTTGCCAGTGGATCAGCCCAGCCCCAGCCGAAGAACATCATAAGCAGGGCTGCAGCAATGGCACCGATCGAGCCGAGCATGTCACTGATTACGTGCAGATAAGCCCCGCGCATGTTCAGGTTGCCCTCGGTATCGCTGCCACGCATCATAATCCAGGCAACGAGAATGTTCACGAGCAATCCGATCGTACTGATGATCAGCATACCCATAGTTGCCACTTCAGGCGGGTGGATAAAGCGGCCAATCGCTTCGTAGAAAATATAAAGCGCAATGGCAATTAACGTGATGCCGTTAAGTGTGGCTGCCAGAATTTCAAAGCGTCTGTAACCGTAGGTTTTTCCCGTATTGACGGCTTTGGCTCCATATGTAAATGCCAGCAGAGCAATCCCGAGTGCAATGGAGTCGGAGAGCATATGACCCGCATCGGAGATGAGTGCCAAACTATTGGTGATAAATCCTCCGAAGGCTTCCACGATCATGTACAACGTAATGATAATGAAGGAAAAGAGCAAAACCTTTTTGTTATTTGTGCCGTGCGTGTGATTGTGTCCATGGTCATGTCCATGATTGTGTTGGTTTCCTGACATTGTAAATCCTCTCCTTAGGAGTCTTGCTCCGTTATGTAAGTTGCGTGATTATATCGCGTTACGTGCTACATCTGATTATGTTGCTGAGCATGTTTGTAATCCGATTCACTTCTCTTTACATGAACATATGAGCAATAACTCATATGTTGTGAGCTTATTATAATTCGATCTCATAGTAGTGTCAACCAGATTTGCGAAAATATAAACATGCATCCACACAGACAGTTGTAATGTCAACTGCACCACTTAGCTGCACTGGCTAATGGCTTCGCATTTGTGCTACCATCGGGGCAGGATCACTATAGAAGGGCGGACAACGAGATGAAACATCTGCTGCTGGCAGACGATGATGCCAATATTCGTGCATTGCTGCGCCATGTCATGACCAAGGAGGGATACCGGGTATATGAAGCACAGGATGGTGTGGAGGCGGTCAAAATCATACAGGAGACACTGATCGATCTCGCGATCCTTGATGTCATGATGCCAGGCATGAACGGACTAGAGCTGTGTGATTACATTCGTCAGCATTACGACATTCCTATTATGTTGCTGACCGCACGTGATCAGCTTGCGGACAAGAAGGAAGGCTACCTACGGGGCACGGATGAATATGTGACCAAGCCGTTTGATCCTGAGGAACTGGTGTATCGAGTCAAAGCGTTATTTCGTAGATACCATCGGACTTCCAGCGATATGATTCGCATGAACCGGATCGTGATTGACCGCAACAATGTAGAGGTGAGTGACGGGCAGTCGATTTTATTTTTGCCGATGAAGGAGTTTGAACTGTTGTCCCAGCTTGCACAGTTTCCGGGGCGTTTGTTCTCCCGGGATGAGCTGATTCGGCTCGTGTGGGGCGTAGACTATGAAGGAGATGACCGAACGGTCGACGTACATATCAAGCGATTGCGTGACCGCTTTGCCGAGTATGCAGATGATTTTGTGATTCAGACGGTGCGGGGCATTGGATACAAAATCGAGGTGAAATCGCATTGAGATCATTATACGTTCGCATATTTCTCATTACGGTGGCGGTGATTATCTTCAGTAGTTTGTTCGGATTCTTTTTCTCCAACATCTATTATCACGCTAAACTCAAAGACTTTAACGATGAGAAGTTGGTCGGTATCGCCATGGAGATGAAAAAGTTTGCCGAAGAGCAGCCTGAGCCGGATACGGTAGAGCGATATCTTCACAATGCAGCGGCATTAGGATACGAAATCTATGTCACCGATGGTCAAGGCGATGATCAGTTTTACGGCCGTGAATTCCGCGAAAAGGAGTTGGACAGGCAGGCTGTTCGTCTGGTCCTGGGCGGCGATGTGTATCATGGCGTGGCCGAGTTTCCGAGCCAACCGTTTATTACCGGATTTTTTGACAACCAATTAAGCAATACGGTGGGGGTTCCGCTACAGGTGGGGGATGCTCGCTATGCTATGTTCATGCGTCCCGATGTTATTTTGCAATTTGGGGAGTTACGGATTTTCTTTGCGCTCATTGGGGCATTAACGGTGGGTATCAGTGTACTGATCTTCCTATTTAGTACGCGTTATCTGGTGAATCCGATTGAACGGCTGTCCGAAGCGACAAAACGCATTGCGCAAGGCAATTATAATCTGAAATTAAATACAGCAAGACGTGACGAGATCGGGCAGCTCGCCCAGCATTTTATGACGATGAGCCGTGAATTGGAACGGGTGGATCAGGCGCGGCAACAGTTTGTGTCGAACGTATCGCATGAAATCCAGTCACCGTTAACTTCCATTCAGGGATTTGCGCAATTGGTGGCGGATCGGGAACTACCGGAGCAAGAACGGGCGCACTATGCATCCATTATTGAAAAAGAGAGCCGGCATCTCTCGTTGCTCAGTAAACAATTGTTACTCCTGTCTTCCTTGGAACAGGGTCATGATGATATGACGCAAACCCAAACTACTTTCGCGCTGAGAGGCCAATTCCGTCAGGCGGTTCAGGTGTTGCAATGGCAATTGGAGGAGAAAGAGTTATCCCTGCGCATGTCTGTACCGGAATCCATAAAGATTACAGGCAATGAAGTGTTACTGATGCAGGTTTGGATGAACTTGCTTGGTAATGCAGTGCAGCATCTGCCGAAGGGCCGTAGCATTGAGGTTCGGGCAGAGCAGTTGGATAAAGCGTGTGTCGTGTATATTCAGGATACTGGAGATGGAATCTCAGCCGAACATCTGCCGTTTCTGTTTGACCGTTTCTACCGGGCGGATCATGCACGTGAACGTTCATCTGGTGGGACTGGCCTGGGCCTTGCGATTGTGCAGAAAATTATTCGTCTCCATCATGGTACTATCGAGGTGTCCAGTTCAGCTGAAGGTACGCTCTTTACCGTAACGCTTCCGCAGATGTAATGTGTTATTCATTTTCCGTTCATTTTCACCTCCTATACTTGGGTTATCAAGAGGGAGGTCAGAGCATATGTACTTGGCTATACGGGAAATGAGGTTTGCAAAAGGACGATACGCCTTGATTGCGACAATCATGGTGCTAGTTTCGTTTCTGGTGTTGTTTGTAACCGGACTTGCCCAGGGGCTGTCGTATGATAACGCGGCTTCGATTAAAAATATGGCAGCAACCCATTTTATACTCGAACAGGATTCGAATCATCGATTTACTCGTTCACAGGTGGGCCAGCAGGAGCTGGATGAGGCACGTGCTGTTGTTGGGCAGGATAATGTGGAACCGCTTGGGGTCCGAATGACCACGGTTAGTCCAGCGGACGATACCAAGAAGATCGATGTCCCCCTATTCATGGTGAACCCGGGAAGCTGGCTGGCGCCAACGGTTACCGAAGGTAAAGCAATCAACGATCAGTCCGCAGGGCAGGTAGTGGTCGATCAGAAACTGGCAAAATCCGGCGTCACGATCGGTACGGTTCTGGTGGATCAAGCCTCGGGAACGGAGTGGACCGTTAGTGGTTTTGTGCAAAATGAATCGTTCAGTCACGCTCCGGTGGTGTTTATGAATGAGCAGGAATGGCTTGCGCTGCAAGCTGGATCACGTACGGTGCAGGCATCTCCTACAACAGGTGGAGTAGAAGCGAAATCGGGAACAGGTACGATTGAAGCTAGTGCTGGAACAAGCATGAGCACTAAAGCGGACACGGGTGCTACTGGCAATGAAAATGCAACGAGCAATACAACGGCAATCGGTACATCGACTCCATCTGGTTCACTGAGCGCGCCAGTATACAATGCCATCGCGGTCAAAGGTACGGATGATCAAGTGAGCAAGTTGAGCGCTGCATTGCCTAAGACAGAGATCATCACCAAATCGGATGCAGTATCCGCCATTCCAGGTTACAAGGAGGAGCAGGGCTCATTATTGATGATGATTGCTTTCCTGTATGTTATCTCGGCCTTTGTGCTTGCGGTATTTTTCTACGTTATTACGATTCAGAAGACCAGTCAATTCGGCATTTTAAAAGCAATTGGAACCCGAAACGCTTATCTGGCAGGCAGTGTTTCGCTGCAAGTGCTGCTGCTGTCTGTGGGCAGTCTGATGATCAGTGTGCTGCTCGTGCGGCTGTTTGAATCCATTTTGCCTGCATCGATGCCTTTTCAATTAGGATTTTCCACCCTTGCATTAACCTGTGTGTTATTCATCCTGATGTCGATGGCGGGTTCGTTGTTCTCGGTGTGGAAGGTTACCAAAATTGATGCGCTTGATGCGATTGGGAGGACGGCAGCATGAGAAACCGGCTGGAATTACAAGGAATCACACAGACATTTGATGACGGTGGCAGCCAGCGTACCATTCTGAATCAGCTTGATTTACAGGTTGCAGAAGGGGAACTTGTCGCGGTGATGGGACCTTCGGGTTCCGGTAAAAGTACATTTCTGTCTATTGCAGGGGCACTGCTCGAACCCACGGATGGCAAGGTATTGTTAGACGGTACTTCGATTATGGGCAAAAGTAAAACAGACATCTCGGATGTAAGGCTGCGCCAGCTCGGATTTATTTTTCAAAGTGCGAATCTGATTCCGTACCTGAAGGTGGAGGAACAGTTACTAGTAGTAGCGAAGCTTGCGGGTATGGACAAAAGCAAAGCCGAGCGCCGGGCAGGTGAACTACTGGAGACGGTGGGCCTTTCTCACCGGCGCAGAGCATACACTGACAAGCTGTCCGGCGGGGAACGCCAGCGCGTTGCCATTGCGCGGGCGCTGATGAATGATCCGGCTGTGCTACTGGCGGATGAACCGACGGCCAGCCTCGATGCGGAGCGCGGGCTGGATATTGTAGGCACGATTGCTCGGCTCGTGAAGGAGCAGGGCAAGAGTGCGGTGATGGTTACGCATGATGAGCGGATTTTGCCGCTCTGTAGCCGGGTTCTTTTTTTGGAAAAGGGAAAGCTGGTGGCGCGTTAAAGGATTGTAAATGTACATTTCGGCGAAATAAGTTGATGAGAGATAAAGCTGAACGGTGAGTTTCAGTGCGATGAGAGGGTCACAGCTCCTGCCAGGAGGTGGCCTTCTTTTTGTGTTTTCGACTATAATTGGAAGGGAATGGCGTGTTCGTTGAGGTAAAGATTCAGGCTACGAATGGATGACAGTACATCATGAATTTCATTGGGAGAGGATTGGATGCGAATGAACAGCATAGATGCACAACAATTTCCGGCACTGAGCACGTCGATCCACTGGGGAATCATTGAGGCGGAGTTTAGGCTAGGCGAGCAAATAGACGAGACATTGGTGAGTAATGTGAGTATTATTCCGTTTGTCGGAGAACAGTGTGTCGTGTTTCAACTGGATAACGGACTGTGGGAACTGCCCGGAGGAACGTTGGAAGCAGGAGAGCATTACATGGACGGATTGAAACGTGAACTGATGGAAGAACTAGGTGCAGAGCTACGCTCTTATCAGGTTTTTGGACAATTCCACTGTACGTCCAGTGCAGTTGAGCCATATCGTCCGCATATTCCGCATCCGCATTTTGTCAGGGTGATTGGTTACGGAGATGTGGAGTTGGTTGGTGAGCCGCTTAATCCCGAGGATGGGGAGCAGGTGGTGGCGGTTGAGATCGTAGAGATCGAAGAAGCCGTACGGCGCTTCCGGGATCAGAATCGGCATGATATTGCCGAGATGTACGAACTGGCCTATGTGCTGCGACAAGCAGAAAAAGGCTGATGCAGACACAGAGTGTTGTTGCAGTTTTGCAATGTAGAGTGATTCCCCGTTCGGTTCTAATGAAATTGCTGCCTTAGCAGATATATGTTTCTCCGTACACGATAAGGATTTCTATAAAGTAAGTTTAAAGTATCTACATAAAGGGAGGGTTTACCCATGGTTCGAGAAGAGATTAATCGTATGCTGGATGTGTTGCCGGAAAGGCAACTCAACATGGTCTACTCACGAGTTGAAATGGTGTACCGCAAATATATGTATGAGAAAATGATTGCGGACAAGGGAGTTCAAGTGACCGAGTTGTGCGAGGAATCGGAGGGGATAGTTCAACGCTGGGATGAGGTGTTTGCCCATAACCTCGATGATGTTTTAAAAGAAGCGATCCATTACAGCCAGTACAAATGGCATATGTTTAGTTACAAACAGCAGGAGTGTTTGGAAGGAGAGGCAGCGCGAGCGGCCTTCGATGCGGAGGAGAAAATTGATTTATATGTGATGTATCAGCATTCACCATATATACAGGTCTACGAAAATGCCAGCACAGTCGCCGCAGCCGATTTTGATGAGCAGCAGGATATCTATATTTTTGACAAGGCATTCACATGGACATATGTGCATACGCATGAATCCATGTGCGGGCCGTATTTTTACAAAATCGAGGCATAGAGGAGGGATTTCTTTTGCAGGAGCTGTTTAAAGAGATCATCAAAAATGAAGTAAAACCTTTGTTTTCCCGTCACGGTTATACCAAAAAAGGTCTGAATTTTCGAAGAGTCGAGGGAGATCTTATTTACGGATTCAACATTCAGAAGTCCCAAGGCAATACGGCCAGTCACGTTCGCTTCTATGTTAACTGCATGATTCATTCCAAGGAGTTGGCGGAGTTGCAGTCTATGACATCAGGCGGTAAAACGATGGGGGAGCAGGCTCATCTGACCTGCAGGATTGAAGAGATTGTCCCATCTGCCCCAGACCGCTACTCGTTGACACCTGACACCGACCCGATCACCTTTTCAAAAGAACTACTGTCCGACCTGGAAGACGCCGTTGAATACATGAAGAACATAACCAGCGCAAGAGAGATTGTGGAATATTATATGGCGGAGACCGCACTGCATTTAAGCGAAGAAACCTTTCATTTCCTGCTGCAAAATGGGGATACGACGACTGCTCAGAAATATCTACAGCAGTTGCAGGCCAAATACGGAGCGGAAAATCGCTGGGCAATCTTTGAGAAAAAGTATGCGGCCATTTTTGCAGAGTTCGGAATGCAGTTCTTCCTTCAGGTTGAATAATAGACTGTTTCTACTCTATATAACGTTTCCTCAATGGTTGAACATAAGGTAGCATCATGGATGGCATTATAAAGTACTGCCAGGAATCCAGTGAGGTAAGGCGGGAGAAAGCCCATATGTCAACGGATAAAGAAGGATGTGCAGCAGTGAAACTATTTCTAAAATCGAACTCCATCAGACTGGAGATCGGCTATGAATTAGGCTACGGGCCGAACGCCGAAATCGCTGAACTCATCTTAGCGTTCAAGGAAGACGATGAAGAGATATTATTTAATTTCATAGAATACGACAAAACAAAAGAGCCGCATAAAGCATTTTTTTCGAAAATGAATCTAGAACATTTCCATGCGGATGTATTATGGGACCCAGATCACAAATTAGCAACAAGTGTAGTCCAAGTATTACAGCGTAAATCCTCTAGTAAAGAAGCAAATCTAACCAATGAACAATGGATAGAAGAGTTTCGCAAGCAGGAACTAGACGACATGGAAGTTAGCTTGCTAAATGAAATTCAAGAGTTGTTATATGAGATGTGTACGAAGTATGAATTGACAGAGTATCCTGAAACCGTACAGAACTTCATTCATCCAAGAGTGAGGTATCAAAATAAGTTGTGGCTGAAGCATGTTGATATACCTCAGCATTTGAAAAATGTTATATGGTATGCATTAGAGACAAAAAAAGAGATCATTAATGCTCTAGAATTAACGGATTTCTGGTTTAGTTGTGCTATCGTTAGTAAAGGCACTGTGCCCGAGCAGTTCAATAGTTATCTGTCCTATACAGAAGAACATGGTTTGGAACCGGAAGATCCGGATGGCATGGTGCTATATATCCAGATTAGGAATAAAGAAAGGTTTTTGGAGAAAACGCTCCCCAGATTAAAACAGTTCATGGATATAGAGGTTACAGAGGAGGAAAGTCCAAATGACAACCAATAAAGGAACACGGCGAACATGTGAGAAGGGCCATACTTTTGTTAAAAAAAGTGATTGTTCGACTTGCCCCAAGTGTGAGGCGGAAAGGAAACCGACAGCGGGATTTATGAGTCTACTGTCTGCTCCAGTAAGACGTGCACTTGAAGCAGAAGGAATAACGACTTTACCGAAACTTGCCGAGTATACGGAGAAGGAGATTCTAAAGCTACATGGGATCGGGCCTTCATCTATGCCCATATTGCGTAAATCGCTGGAGGAAGAGGGATTGTCTTTTAAAGTATGACCTTAAGCTTTTTTCTAATCGTTTTCCTCATTCCTCAGCTGATTGGAAGCTACCCTATAACAGATAATAGTTCTTCCATCTTTACTTGATACAGCAAGTTCCCCTCACTCAGTAGCAGGCGATCCTGACGAAAATCCTGTCGTGCCTGTTGAAAAGGTCGCTTTTTTTCGTTCAGCAATTGGAACTTCGTTCCCTTGGTAAGGCTACCAGGCTTCTGCATTTTCTTGAATATAAATGTTCCATGCTTCCCGTACCCGCCATCAAACAGGAAGTGATATCCATCCGTACAGAAACCGGAGGAACCTGATATATTTGGATTCAGGAAGTTCACTCGAGTAGACTCCGGTTGGACTCCTCCCGAAATACAGCCAAGTGTAAATTCAGTATAGTAGTAGAACCAGACTTCTTCTTCGTTCACCACATTAAGTGCATAACAGTCGGCAATGTCGGCACTGTTATTTTTATAGAGTACATTCCCGTATGCGTCCCAGGCTAGCAATCCAGTCTCTCCAACAGGCTGATCCCAGCCATAGTTACCAAAAATACCTTCATCGAAGTAACTGGTCCAGATCGTTCCACGCTCCGTCACCTGTACACTCTGAATCCCATCTCCTAGCAAAAATTCACGAATCGTTGTGCCTTCCATATCACATACTTTGGCATTCAGATCATATTGATTGTTTCCGTAATAGGTACAGCGCGCACCAACGAGCAGCAGATGTTCTTGTAAGGGCTGTACGTAATGATAGTAATATTGTTGTCCCCCGATGACGACTTCCTGGATATATTGATCCGATACGATCAGCACTTTATACGTGTAGGGCTCCTTTAATTTGGTTTGCACAAACATACCTTGTTTTCGTTCAGGGATTTGATTAATAAGTAGTATATATGCAAGGCCATCATGTCCCCACTGTACGGAGACGATATCGAAACCCTCGGTATAACTGGAAATATCGGCAAAAGGCAGTAACGTTAATTTTGGTTCAGGCATAGCTAAAACCTCCTTCATTATTATAAACAATCCTAAGCAGCATCGCAGGCTGCTGTTGTTATGTTGAATTATGACATGCGCAGACTGGACGGAACATGGTGAAAGTATAACGATTCCGAAAAAGGAAGCTGAGAAAATCATGGGTATGCCTCTTTTCTCTCCTGTAGTACAATAAGGAAGCTGTGTCAATTTTTATAGGGAGGGATAGATCGCTTTCGAGCGAGAAATAGGAAGGAAATCTATAGCGTATTTATACATATGGAATCGAATTGCAGCGGTTATAACAACATGAGAGAAGGAAGTGTTAGAAATGCAGCAAGAACCATTACAAGAATCCATGAGAGAACACCGCCCACTTGGTGTGTCTGGGCTCGGAGGCTGGCTGATCCTTATCCAGATTGGGCTGTGGTTCACAGTAATTATGCTCCTGGTACAGATCAACCAATCTACGTTAACCATATTAAACAAAGAGACATGGGAGGTTCTAACTGCTAAGGACTCAGGCTTGTACCATCCGTTTTGGGCTCCGGTAATTATTTTTGAAACTGTTTTCAACCTCTTGTTTCTGGTATTTACAGTGTACGTCATTGTTGCTTTCTATCGGAAAAAAGCAATCCTTCCACGTCTGATGATTATTTTTTACAGTCTAAGCCTCGCAGTTGGAGTTGTAGATTATCTGCTGCTCTATCAAATTCCGATAGCAAGAGAACTCGAAGATGGAAGCTCAATTCGGGACATTGCACGTTCTGTCATTGCTTGTGCAATTTGGATTCCGTATTTTAGGAAGTCTGAACGTGTGCAGAACACATTTGTTCGTTAAATGATGAGACAGTGAGAGGTGACAGAAGGCAATGAAGATTTTTCTGGTTCGACATGGTGCGGATGAAGAAGGTTATCGGGGCGGTTGGAGCCAAAGGGGACTTACTGAAGCAGGTGTTATTCAGTCCAGAGCATTAGGAATGTATCTGTATGAACATGCAGAGCAGTATGATATTCAAACGGTGATAAGCAGTGATCTCCCTCGTGCTGTGCAAACAAGCGCCGCGATTGAAGAGTCATTGGGTATCCAAGGCCTCTATACAGCCGACTGGCGTGAGATGAACAATGGTGAATTGGCGGGTATGCTCCATGCGGAAGCGGATGAAAAGTATCCTGGAGTGTATTTTAATACGCTCAAGATGGATACTGCTTTTGCGGGCGGAGAAACTCCGAGTCATTTTTATACTAGAATTAGAAACATGTTCGAGAACCTATGTATGCAAATTGAGGCGAAGCAGATGAAATCCAATGTTCTCCTCGTCACCCACGGAGGGGTAATCAATATTCTGTATTATGTGCTTGCTAACAAGGAATGGAGCAATACGTCCAGTTTTTATCCGATCGACAACACGAGTATTCATACAATTGAGAAAACAAAGGATGGCTGGAGTATAGTAGACACAAATACAATTTATCATTTGAAATCGTAAACAGCTAAATTCTAGACAATACGATAAGGAAGGAGACAGGCAGATGAGCAGTAAAGCAGAAGATCTGTTGTGTCAATTAACATCTTTATCTGGACCATTCCCCATTTGGAATATGGAACAACTACCGGATCAGCCGGGAGAGTTATTTCTGGAATGGTTAAGACTGGCTATCGAAAATAATGTAAAAGAGCCCCATGCCATGACGCTCTCTACCGTAGATCAACATGGTTATCCGGATGCGAGGGTGTTAATTTTGAAAAACATGATTCAGGATACCTTCTATTTTGCATCCAGCTTGGACAGTCGAAAAGGCAAGCAGCTGAAGGATAATCCACGGGTGGCACTTACCTTCTACTGGCCTTCATTAGGAAGACAGATTCGAATCAGGGGAATTGCTCAAGATGAAGGAGACGGAGCAGGGGCAGAGGACTTCCGGAAACGTAATCCTGGAGCCAAAGCAGTAGCCATGACGGAGCGCCAAAGTCAGCTATTGGATAGTGAGGAAGAGTTGAATGATTCCATTGAAATTCAGAAGATACGGCTTCAGGAGAACCCTAATTTCGCTGCGACTCATTGGCGGTTATATGCTGTACATGCACAGGAGGTAGAGTTTTGGCAGGGGGATACTGATCGGAAACATATACGCGTTCAATATAATTGGCAGGAAGGACATTGGCAAAGGAATAGGCTGTGGCCTTGATTTTACAGGCTCATAGAGGCAACATATAAGAATGATTTCTTAGGCCTAACCCTTCCTGAACGTATATAATGTCATAGCCCCTGCGGAATATCTTCCACTATAATTTTCAGGTTATCAGGACGTGGATTTGAAATGCTGAAAGATAAGTAGGGGGAAGGGTTATGACAATCAAAAACAAATACAAAGCACTTGAACTGGAGACTTCCGGCGTATACGAGCTGGAGGGATTAGAGGTAGGAGTGACTTCGAATTGCAATTATAAATGCGACTACTGCTGCGCCTATAATCGAGACGATGGCGAGTGTATTAGCAGTACAGAGGTTATCCACATTATTCGTGATCTTCCGCACCTCAAGCGGGTTCGCCTGTCCGGCGGCGAGGTGACGCTGAAATACCAGGATTGTCTGGACATTGTAACGTACTGTGCTGCGCATAGTATCGATACACAACTGAACACCAATGCCAGTCTGTTGACAGAGGACAGAATCATGGCGTTACGGGATGCTGGCTTGTCCAACATTCATATTTCTTTCAATTACACTGATGCGGAGTCCTACGCTACCTACTACCGTGTGCATCCAAGCATGTACGAGAGATTAGAGCGTAATATCCGTCTGTGTACGGAGCTGGGTTTGGAAACCGTACTGGAAACGTTGCTGTTCAAAGGCAATCAGGACCAGATGCTGGCGATTAGCGATAAAGTTTATGATCTGGGTGTGCGTATTCATGAGATTCAGAACAGCATCAAGATGCCACACACCGACTGGAGCCAGATTGTCTCCAAAGAGTCGTTGGTTCAATCCGTCAAGGCGTTAATCGAACATAAAAAGCCGGATACAACGCTCTATTTTACATGTATGGATCGGTTTGCCGAACAATTGAATCTGCGTGAACAGCCAGGTGTGTATTTTTCGAACTGTGTGGATGGTACCAAACAATTACACTTGCATGGTAACGGGGACATTCTGATTTGTGAGCTGTGTCATCCGGTCGTGATTGGAAACATTTATAGTGGTACATCGTTGAAGGATATTTATACGCAGCAGCCCGCTGCACTAACGGATTTTCTCAAAAACCGGCCTTGTCCGGCGTATGATGCATTGTTTTAATAGATATACCTAACTTCAACTTTGAGGTCTTCTACTTTCCTTTAATGGAAACGGGAGGCCTTTTTCGTTTCAGATTCATTTAAGTTACCGGTCCTAATATGACATTAGAACGTAAATGAATCTGGAGAGGTGAATGTTACATGAGCAAACTCTTTGAAAAACACAATCGGAAAGACCAACATAGCATTTCTGTTTCCCGAAAAAAACGCAGGTGGCTTACCTTTACCCTTGTGGCTGTCATTGTTATAGGTAGCATTCTGTACAGCCTGGCTGACCGATATTTGATTCGGCATGTACAGATAGTTGTGGCTGATGATAACGCGGCAGTTACTCGTTCAAGTGTGGATGCTGCATCTGATGGCGTTTCGGCTACCAATTCTACAACGACTGAAACGGGTGTACATGCAACGTCAGATGACTGGAGTTACAGCAGTGATGATCTAAAGATACAGATTCAGAAGGTGCAGACAGGCTCCAGCTCGGATCAGATTACCTATTATGTAGCTGATGTACAGGCGAAGGACGCGAGCAGTTTGCGAACTGCGCTGGCGGACAATAGTTTTGGCACCAATATCACGGAGGACACATCGGAGATTGCCGAAGCAAACAACGCGATCTTTGCGATAAACGGAGACTACTACGGATTCCGTGATGATGGTGTCATTATCCGTAATGGTGTGTTGTATCGTGATAGCCCGACGAGGGATGCGTTAGCCCTGTTTAATGACGGGACAATCCGAACGTACAACGAAAATGATATTTCTTCTACTGAACTCCTGGCAGAAGGAGTAACGAACACATTATCCTTTGGGCCGATTCTAGTACAGAATGGTGAAATTACAAGTGATTTCAGTCGCGTGAAAATCGACAATAACTTTGGCAATCGCTCCATTCAGGATGCGAATCCACGAACAGCGATCGGGATGATCGCTCCAAACCACTATGTGTTCGTTGTGGTCGATGGGAGACAGGATGACAGCCGGGGGATGACGCTGGCTGAACTTGCCCAGACGATGAAAGACCTGGGCACAACCGAGGCATATAACCTGGACGGCGGTGGTTCATCCACTATGTATTTTATGGGCAGGGTCGTGAACACTCCTTTGGGACGTAATCAGGAGCGTGGCGTAAGTGACATTCTGTATCTGACGGAGGCACAATAATATGACGATCCTTATTCCATCCTATGAACCGGACGTTCGTTTATTGAATCTGGTTATGCAGTTGCAGACATTTAAGCTTGGGCCTATTGTGATCGTGGATGATGGCAGCGGGGCTGAATACCGTGGAATTTTCGAGACAGCTGAGGCGTACGGTTGTACAGTGCTGACACATGAGGTCAATCGGGGCAAAGGCCGGGCGCTGAAGACCGGCTTCCAATATATTAGAGAGCATGGACCGCAAGGCGGAGTCGTATGCGCAGATAGTGACGGGCAACATCTGCCGCATGATATTCGCAGCATCTTTGAGACACTGCTTGCTCAGACAAGCCCCGGCATTGTATTAGGAAGTCGTCGCTTTACAGGTAAGGTGCCTGTCCGAAGTCGTTTCGGTAACCGTGTTACCCGTACTGTATTTTCGCTGACAACAGGCAGTAAGGTATATGATACACAGACGGGACTTCGTGGTTTTCCATATGCCATGCTGGACTGGCTGTGCCTAATTCCCGGAGAACGGTTTGAGTATGAGATGAACATGCTGCTAACCGCACATAAGGAAGGTTATGAAATTACAGAAGAATTCATTGATACGGTTTATCTGGACCACAATGCGTCATCCCATTTCCGTCCTTTGGCAGACTCGGTTCGCATATACATGCCGATTCTGATGTTCAGTACGTCTTCTGTCCTATCTGCTCTGATTGATTTTGGATTATTATTTATCATGCAGTATCTCACACACCATCTATTCTTGTCCGTCGTAACAGCAAGGCTATGTAGCTCCATGTTCAACTACACCATGAATCGCAAATATGTATTTTCCGTAGGTAGGGGCTCCAAGATCGGGCAGTCGTTACCGAAATATTTCTCGCTTGTGGTGCTTGTGCTACTACTAAACTACGGTTTGTTATATTTGTATAATGAACAACTGATCATTCCGCTATTGGCAGCTAAAATTCTGACGGAAATTTCAATTTTTGTGTTCAGCTACTGGGCACAGCGAAGATTTGTATTTTAATTAGCCTAAGGATCAGGATCGTGTGCATCTGTTTTAGTTCTTAAATACGGTGCTTTGTCGAGAACAAGTGTGTACAGCTACATGGAAAAGGAACATAAAGAGTGAGCGAGCGGGCTCGCTCTTTTTCAATTGATGCGGTTTCCAAAATATTGGATTATAGGGTACGATGGACATAGGGGTTAACGTGAATGAACCTATGGCAGGAGGTAGATCATGTATCTTCGAAGTGTTGAATTAATGTCAGACAAGATTGAGCAACCTGGGGAATATCCCTTCAGTATCCCGTCGATTCATTCCATGGGGCGACTGGCGTTTAGCAATAACGTTACGTTTTTTGTTGGTGAAAATGGATCTGGAAAATCAACATTGCTTGAAGGCATCGCTCATCAATGTGAATTTAATACCGCCGGAGGCGGACGAAATAATGTGTTTGAAACACATGCATCAGAGTCCTCGTTAGGGGACTATCTAAGACTGGCCTGGTTGCCTAAAATGGCAAACGGTTTCTTCTTGCGATCGGAATCGTTCTATCAATTTGCATCACATGTCGATCAGATGCCGGAATCGCTTCGATATTATGGAGGGCGTTCGTTGCATAAGCAATCGCACGGGGAGTCTTTTCTTAACTTGTTCATCAACCGCTTCAGTTCCAAGGGGATTTATCTGCTTGACGAGCCAGAGGCTGCTTTGTCTCCAGCCCGGCAGCTCTCGTTGCTGAGGATTATTCATGACTTGTCGAGTACTTCGCAATTTATCATTGCGACACATTCGCCCATTCTGCTCGGGTATCCGGGGGCCAATATTTTAAGTTTTGACGACGGACATATTCACGAAATTAGGTATGAGGATACAGATCATTATCAGATCACTCGCAGCTTTCTGGAGAATCGGGATCGAATGCTGCATGAATTGTTTAGGGATGATTAACTGGATAACGACAGGCAGAACTACGAATTAAACGATTGGATATTAGAAGGAGAGATTGGATGAAAACAGGATTGTTAATTGTGGATATGCAAGAGAGCATTGTGCGTCAAAAGATGGATCAGAAGGCCATAGACCATGCCTGCGAATATATTAATCATGTCGCGAACGTGCTTCGCTCCAATGACCATGTGGTCGTCCATGTTCAAGATGTGGAAGGCATGGAGGGAGCAGAACCTGAGCAGTATCAGGTTATTCCCGAGATTGATGTGGATGGGGAAGATATTACGATCACCAAAGAGAGTTCTAATGCATTCTGGCAAACCGATCTCGAGCAGACACTTAAAGATCTGGGCGTTGAACTGCTCATCGTGTCCGGATTTGCCGCAGAGGAGTGTGTCCTGTTCACATACAATGGTGCCATGGAGCGTGGATTCAGACCCGTGATGTTACAGAACGGCATTCTTAGCACACATCCCGAGGCCATATCCTCCACATACAGGGATCGCAATGTGATCTCGTACCCGGTGGTCGATTACTTGATCGGATAACGAATGTTATAAACGGAGTTTACTGTTCATCAAAATGCTAATTTTATTCTCAAAGGGGGAAAAGCAGGATGGATGGATACTACATTGCTTTATTGATCGTACTTTCTTGCACGGGGCTGATCTGGACGGCCAAAGGCATTAGTAAAAAGCTACGTCTGATGGTGTTTTTCGGAGTCATTCTGATGCTGGCACCTATACTCATTATTATGGGCTGGATGGCTTGGTTACCGCTTATAAGTTCCGTTGCGCTTGTTGTTTCTTTGTTTGTGCGGAAAGACATGAAGAAGACAGAACTTTGAAAGAGGGGAAAGCGATGACTAGACGCATTATCGTAACAGGCGGCGCTATTATTCGAGACCATGCGGGGAGAATTTTGCTTCAACAAAGATCGGATTATGGAAATTGGGGATTACCTGGGGGCGGTATGGAGGCCGGTGAGCAGATCGAAGAGACGATGATCAGGGAAGTGAAAGAGGAAACGGGCTTGGAGGTGATTTCTTACGAATTGGCCGCGATATACACGGGTGAAAGAATGAACTATACATATCCTGACGGAAATGAAGTCGTATTTGTCATGTTTCTGTTTAATGTTACTGCAGAGTTGGCTGGCCGCATGGCCGCGGATCATAGAACGCTTTTGTTTGAAGATGAACAAAGAGAATCGCTTCAGCTTGTGTTTCATCAGCTGGATGAGATCGATTTGTCAGTCATCAACAAGGTTCAGCAGCCTGTATTTATCGACCTGATGCAAGGTGAAGCCACGCTGCTTCGTCATTGAAATCATAACATTTTTTGGATAAAAGGAGGGCTTAAATTGCCTTGGCCAATGGTTCATTTTGCAGTTGCAGCCGAAATCAGTTCGCATCCATCTCCGTCTCTATTGCTGGGGAGTTTAGCACCGGATTCCATTCATGTGAGAACGAACATACGAAGTGAAAAGGCAAAAACTCACCTGATGGCTGTTGAACATGAATTTCCTACAGATGTTGATTTTCAGCAGGTGATTGAATCTAACAGACAACGCATGAAGCAAGACCCTCAATTTTCACAATATCTATGCGGTTACATCGCCCATATATACACTGATCGAGAGTGGACTTATCATATTTATCCACCATACGAAGCTGACCCGAATGGACGAAGTGTGTACACCCATGATGTGAAAAAGCTGGAGTTCAGAATTCTGCGAGAATATGTCGGTGCTCCGGCATGGTTAGATCAACTGAATACAGCAAAGGCATATGAGTTTGGTGGCCTGACAGTACAGGAGGTGCACGAGTATAGGGGAGAAAAGCTAGATTTTTCAGGAATCGGGACAACGAGCCTGAGGATGATTTACATATAGTAACGATGGACTCTATATCGTCTTTTATCCAGAAGACTGCTTCGGATTTGAGTACGATGTTCAAAGAATGGGACGTATACGAGCATTTGGAAACGTAGCAAGACAGACAGGAAGTGGGCGAAACAGGATGGGGCAAGTTATTCGTTTGGTGCATTATGAAGAACAATATCATCAGGATTTAACCCGGTTTACGCTGAAAAATGAACAAGTTCACTTCACGGCATTGCCTGCCGAGGTGATCGAAGAGGCTATGATCAATCCGGACAAAGATCCGGTTGTTATTTTACAGCAGGCTGTGCCTGTAGGGTTCTTTGTTTTACATAAAGGGTCAGAATACGTGGAGCCTGCGGAATCGGATCACAAAATACTCATTCGTGCGCTGTCGATCTCGGAGCAATATCAAGGGAAAGGTTATGCACTGGATGCCATGAAGCAACTGCCTGATTGGGTACGTGAGTTTCATCCAGAGATTGACGAAATCATTCTCGCTGTGAATGAGGCAAACAAGGCTGCATATCAGTTGTATGTAAAATCTGGTTTTCTTGACCTTGGATTGACCCGAATGGGCAACCACGGTATTCAGCATATATTGCACTACAGTATGAGGTAGGGAGGCAACATAGATGGACATCAAGATGAAGCTCGAACCACATGGCTGGCTGGATATAGAGATTGAATCTCAACCACAGGCAATAATCGAAATTCCAGTTTCCTGGTTGTCGGATGCCTTGGGGGATATGGCTAGGCAACTCATTGCCCTACATAGAGGTGCGGAAGAAGTTGTCATGGTGATGCAGACGGAGCCAGGGGAATACCGTTTTAAAATCAAGAAAATCGCTCAGGCACGGGTACGGTTTATGGTGTACGAGATGCATGACAATTTTAGCTCACAGGTGGTCACAGAAGGGACTTTGTTGATATCAGAGGAATTAACTTTAGTTAAGCTAACGAAATTATTTTACCGGGAATTCAGTAAGTTGAAGGACTTAGGTTTAGAGGAATATAAGACTCGATGGAGTTATGAGTTCCCTATGGATGCTTATGAGCGAATTGGCCGAGTTGTTCAAATCAAGTAAAGAGTGAGTAGAGAGGAGTAAATAATGAAGGCTGAGATCAGAAAAGAAGATTTAAATTCCCAAAAACTAAGCTGGCTGTGTATTGAACCGATGCTGCTCTCCGTCCGCGGACAGAGTATGGAAGCCAAAAAAGAGGTATACATGCGGCTAAACGAAGGGCAACAAGCATTATACCTGTTTTACTCATATCACAATCACACCACAAGTCTGGCTGAGTTTTATTGGTTCTCAGCGTATAATATGATTGATCTGCGTAGCTGGAGCGGGATCAGGAAAGGCATGCAATTTTTTGATTTGAATGAGATGATTGATGTACTGGACGAGATTGAAGCTCTTATAACGGATGCAAAAAAATCCGGAGAAACATGGCACGAAGTATCGCCAACCGATTTGGAACATGACCCTCAGTTGCTTCAGCAGACGGAGCGTTTATACGCAGCATATCGGCAGGCTTCACAGCAAGCGATCACAACGATGAACGAGTGGGTACGGCAGCATCAGGACTTGGTTTTAGAGGTTAAGGCAGAGGCATAGAAAAACGAGCAAAAGATCGTAAAACTACTCTGAAGAGTAGTTTTTTTATTTTTAATGCAACACAACTACGGGTTCATGCAACAAAACGCAAATTAGTGGGAAGTGTCTTTTCAGATATGTAATATGAGTGGTGAGAGGAGGGCAACGTGTGAAAGTCATATTTGAAGAGGATCAGGAAATGCAGCCTAACGAGGCCAAAATAGTAACTCATCCTGCAGAGAAGCCAAAGTGGGATCGTATTCGGGAAGCAATTGGTCAATCCGAGACGGAACTGGTCGTGATCCAGGCGAAAAACAATCGTCAGGTGAGGATTAGACTTAGCAGTGTCATTGCCATTGAATCGGAAGACCGCATGTGCGGGGTGCGTGTCGTCACAGGAGAGAGATATTTGCTTAACCAACGTCTAAAATATGTGGAAAAAGATTTTCAAGATACTTCATTCGTACGAATCAACAATCAGACGATGATCAACACCACACATATTAGCAACTTTTCAGCTGCTGAACATGCCAGAATTCAGGTTAATCTGAGCGACGGCTCCAGCTACTCCGTCAGTCGGTTTTATATCCAAAACTTTAGGAGGAAATTATCATGATCCAACAGCTTAAACATTCATTTTTTCAAGTATTTACAGTCACTACACTCTGGTTAATTCTACTGCTGACAATGTTCTATCGCGATCAGCCGATCCAAATGTCGTTTCTGTGGAATGTGGCAGGCATTTCGCTTATTGCAGCGTTGCTGTTCGGGGTGATGTATAGCGCGCTTTGGAACCATTTTACGTTGAAGCCGATATGGAACATCGTTATTTCTTCTACAGGTAACATTGCCGGAGGCATGGGCATCATTTGGTTGTTTTCCAGAGAGATGTTTGAGTTGATTGCGCCTTGGTTCCCGGGAATGTGGCTTCTATCAATCGTGTTGCATGTTATTGCGTTTTATTTTTATGCTAGAATGGATAGCAGGAAAAAAGCGGAAGAATTAAACGACATTCTGAAGTAAGTCAGGTGAACAGCTATGAATGAAGATGAGCTTTTGCAAGTATACGGACTGGAGCCTGACAAGAAACAGCGGGAATTCATTCGTAGGCTGCTGCAACAAGAGATGGAGAACCGGGAAGCAGAGGATCATGAGGTATTGAAACTGCTGTGCATCATGTTGTTTGCTATCGGGAACGTAGAGGACACTGAACTGATCTGGCAAGCCAAACGAAAAAATGAGGACGCAGGTAGTTACATTGATGTGCAGCTGCTTTGCGGCGCAGGTGTTGAAGAAACAATCGTGTATCTGGAAAAAAAGGGCGGCGAACAAGCGCATGATCAGGTGCTTTATCTCAAGAAGTGCGAGCCGTACGATTTTGTGGATTTTTCCAAAGACGAATGGTTATCAGGATACAGAGGCTATTACGGCATCTGATGCCAAGGATGGAGGGAGATTGTGAAGCAGGAGAGCACTATACACGTACAGAAGCAACTGTGTGAGAAATACAATGCAGATTACGTCCCGAGTGAACCCCATCTGAAGGTAGGGATTGCCTGGAACGTAAAGGAGAAACGCGAGCCTACCCATGGGATGCGAATTCAGCCAGAAGGCGATACGACGGGCTGGTACATTTGGGCCGAGGAATATTCGGCAGCTGATGATTTCTTTGTACCGCTACATGTTGCTCATATTGATGAATGGGACGAGAAGATTAATCGATATCTCGGACTTGCTCCGGGATGGAGGTTCTTGATTGCCGAGGATTATGAGGACGTATGGTTTGATGAAGGGTTGCTCAATAGATAAGAAAGAGGTAAAGAGGTATTTGATTTTCATTTAACATGATATGAAGAGTTACGAAATGAGGCCAGCAAAGATGGTAATGCAGCATAGGAAAACTAGAACTAGCAGCAGAAGATTACAGATTGGCGTTGCTGTAATGGCTCTGGTGGTTGTCATTTTGGCACTAACGAATCCAAATGAAAGAGATTTTGAGGCCTGGCTTGAAAGTGAGTATGGAATTCTTGTTTCATATGATCTGAATGACGGTAGAAGGTTCACAGAGCAAACTGTTGATGGTGAGAAGGAGCTACTGTTTGTTAATGGACACTCACGAAAGTTGGGCATTTTATCAACTTACCAATATCTTTTGAAAGATGAGGAGGGGAAGGAGCTTCAAGTTAGGGGCACAGCGATATTAAATAGTTTTGTAAATTAAATAATTGAACCAGCGCGCTTGCATATAGCATGGATATCCATGCAGGCAGCGTGTTTTTTTATGATTGAGGGATGTGGTCTGGAAGTTGATGTGTTTCCATAGTGTTCGCAAATCCCACATTATGGGTTATGATGTACCTGGGAGAAAATTTGACAGTGACAGGAAGTTGTCGGTTGAAAACGAACTGGGGGTGAAGTGGAATGATCCGTAGGTTAGCTTTGATCCTTGGTGTTATGTTGTTGCTTGTAACGGCTTGTCAGAGTAAAACAGAGCCTGAGGATACACAACAACCGGAGGTCTCGGTAAGTACGAATGACGAATTAACCGTGGATGGAGATGAATCAGCAGTCTCTACGCCACAAGATGAAGTTGCCCCGCCCGAATATGTAGATGAGAGCAAGTATTCTGGTGATGAGCTGGAAATTGTCAAACTAATGAATACGCATATGCGTTACTTATATGAACAGGATGAAAAGGGATATATGAGCCTCTTTGCGCCGGAATCTCCGATCTCCGACATGCCGAATTATACTTTTCGTAAAATCACTTCCATGGGTGACATTACGATTACGGAACAAAAAAAGCTCTATCAAGGTGTTGTAATGATTACGGAAGTGGACGAAGACGAAATCGAGTCCAGCTCCACCATGGTGTTTTGGAAATGGAAAGCAGATGGTGATACTGCGAAATGGATCATTGCGGACATCGATTAACAAGTACAACATGAAAGAAGGTGCAGAACGCGGTGCAGAAGACATTATTTGAACTTGTGAATGAGGTGCAGGATGAGGCAACTTTTATTGCTTTCCTTATTGCTTTGAGCAAAGATCGGCAAGCCTGTCCCGATGAATGGCAAAATGATTCGATCAAATCATTTTTGGAAGCTGCGGCAGATTGGGGGCAGGAATCCGTGAACGGATTAACGCATTATGAGAAGCCTGATAACCCTTGGAAGCGATGTGCTCAGATGATGTATATGGGCAAAATTTATGAGTAATTGGTAGAACTATAGGGCAACTAAGAATGATACATAACGGAGGTTATATAAGATGATGGAATTTGTAGAGATAGGTTTGATTGTTGTAATGGTAATGTTATTCGTCTTGGGTGCGATTAGTAAACGTAAATCATTCATCAGGTGGGGGTTCGCAAGCCTCCTTCTACTAGTCGTGTTGTTTATTCCATCGTTTGTAAACGGATTTCAGAATGGGTTTGTTGAGGGTTGGGCGGCTCGATGACGGATGCGTTGAACAGAAACATATCGTATATGCAAGAAAACAGCCGATTTAACTTTCGTGTTGCCGGTATCGTAATGGATGCGGACAGAGTTCTTTTACATCAGGCGAAGCAGGACGATTTCTGGAACTTGCCTGGTGGGCGGGTGGAGATGAATGAATCAACAGAGAATGCAATTCGACGCGAGATGATGGAGGAGCTTGGCGTTTCTATTCAGGTAGAGAGGCTGGCATTTGTTTGCGAAGACTTTTATGAGTACGACGGCAAGCAGATGCATGAATTGGGATTCTACTATGTGATCTCTTTGCCCGAAGGGCATTCCTTTTATAATGAACCACAGTTTAATGGTTTGGAACGCAATGGTGAATTAACGTTTCGCTGGTTTCCAATTCAGGAGCTTGATCATATGGAGATATATCCTGTTTTTTTGCGAAAAGAACTCATTAATCTTCGTGATGCCAGCGGCACCAAGCACTTCATTCAGAAATAGAGGGGTAGCGAGTGGATATTACATTTATTCGTCATGGTCACGCAGAGCATTTGTTGAATTATCCGAACGAACTTAACCGATTACACCCGGGGTTGACTGAACAGGGGAAAGCTCAGATCGTAACCTTACGTAAAAACATCACGATGGAATCTAGCGATACCCTCGTGGTAAGTCCAACGAAACGCACCCTTGAAACGGCAGCATTATTAACGCCGAGAAAGCGTGTTAGTGTGGTAATCAGCCCCGTGGTTGGCCCAAGAATGTTTCCTCAAGATCCAAAGTTTACTCCTTTAGGCTGCGATCAGATCTATTCTAGGGCAGAACTCAGCGTATTATATCCAGATAAGCAATGCATAGATGTTGGAGTAGAAGCTTGGGAAGAAAGCATAAATCAAATGAATGCACAACAGTTCACGCGATTAGCAGAGCAATTTCTCGAGTGGTGTAGAAAACAGATGGGTCATACGTTCATCGTGTCCCATGATGGTACGATTACGAATTACAGAGTGCTGTTAGGTGAGCATGATTTAACCAGAGATGATTTTCTGGGAGAAGCAGGTTACTACACAGTCCGCAATATTTAGCTCGAGAAGGAGAAATGTATGGTGACGCTGTTTCAGCCGAAGGAGACACAAAGACTGTATATGAGAGAATTAACTTTGGCAGACCGAGAAAGTGTTTTTGAACATGTTGCTAATGCAAATGTCACGCGATTTATGGATATTGAGCCTTTTACATAGGAAATAGGCAGTTTATCGTTAGTGACTGATCTTTCGAAATAGAATGGTACATTCTGAATCAATAGGGGGTTCACATGAAGTCCATTTCCCTTTCATTTTCGATACTATTAGCCAGTTTTATTTTGGGGGTCTCATTTATTATTGGCTCTGTACTGCTCATGAATCAGGACAAAGATCCAAGTAATGGAACTCTGAATCAGACGGTGGAACAGCAGGCGCTCTTGTCTGACAAGGTTTTGTTGACCTTGAAAGAGACGGCTGCATATCTGGGCATGAATGAAGATCAGGTCATGAGCATTATTAAGACCGAGCAGAGCAGTTTGAGTGCTTTTCACCACTTTGAGGGGAAAATGTTTCCCTTTATCAAAATTCAAGATCAGTTTTATGTAAGCAGGGTTGAACTGGATTTGTGGATACAAGATGCTTCAAGCAACCATCGTAGATATATTAATGGGCAATTGCAATAGCTCCAATATGTAACGCTATTAATCCTTTTGATCATACTTGTATATCATTATTTTTAGAGAGGAGATATAAAAGGAGACTAGTTTAGTTTAACTTTTATAAACGATTATGGAATTCATCGGACAAGAGATTAAAATTACGACCACAACCGAGCAGGATATGGATTTTATATGCAAACTGGAATGTGATGCAAGCTTGTGGACTTATGAGGAAAGTGTGGAAACGAATGAAGAGGATGTGAAGGAGAAGTACCGGAGTCACTTCCCTGTTGAGGGCGAGACACCGTATGCGTATGATTTTGTTATCCGTCGCTTGAATGATGTCAGTGATACACCAGTGGGTATCGTTCAAATGTGGAGTTACGTTGATTTTCGCAAAAGCTGGGAGATTGGTTTCGCAGTGCTGCCTGAATACTCAGGAAAAGGGTACGGAAGCGAGGCGACCCGGTTATTGCTGCAATTCGCTTTTGACGAATTAAAGGCACATAAGGTCGTGGGCATGTGTAATGCCGAAAATGTAAGGTCAGCGGCTTTAATGCAACATGTAGGCATGACAAGAGAAGCTATTTTCAAGGAAGAGTTATGGTGGCGGAATACGTGGACGGACCAGTGTTTTTTCTCCATTTTGGACAGAGATTTTAAGAAGCATGGAATGGACTAAGACAGCAGCGATCTAAGACACATCCTAATACAAGATGAGGGGTTACTCTAATGGCACAGCGTAAACTGGTTTTGCTTAGCGATCTGTATTTTGAGCCCAATGATGAACTGAATGAGAGAATTCGAAGTTTGTTTCAGCACAAAAAGCCTTCAATCGGTTACATCCCTTCCTGTTCCGACCCAAAGCGCATTTATGTCGAGCACACTCGGCGTTTTTATCGCCAGTTTGGGATGGAAGATGTGCAGTATTATGATCTGGATACCGAGTATGAGGAAAGCATGCTGGACTCTCTTTTCCAATGTGACGCGATTCATTTATCTGGCGGAAATACGTTTTATTTTCTAAGTTTGCTACAGCAACGAAATATGTTTGAACAGCTACGTTCCTATGTCAGTGACGGTGGTATTTTGATTGGGGTTAGCGCGGGCAGTATCCTGATGACACCTACGATTCAAATCGCTGGATACGGTGAGGATGCAGACGAGAATCATATCGGTTTGACTGATCTTCAAGCTCTTGCTCTTGTAGATTTCGAGTTTGCACCCCATTGGGATCGTTCGGAAGAAATGATGCAATCATTCAGAGAATACGCTCAAAATTATCAAACCAGAGTATATGCGTGCCCGGATGGTGGGGCTGTTGTTGTTGTAAATGAATCACTTGAATTATACGGCGGGGCAGTTCCTGCTTTGTAAAGAGAGGATGAAGAGTAGATGCGTGCTATCCAAGTGTACCACTATGAAGCTTTTTCAAGCATTCCAGGCAAGGGCAACCCGGCGGGCGTTGTGTTTGAAGCAGATCAGCTGAGTGAAATTGCAATGCAGCAGATTGCTCATGCTGTTGGTTTTAACGAGACAGTATTTGTATTGAAGTCTGAAACGGCCGATGTCCGGTTGCGTTATTTCACTCCGGGTCACGAGATTAATCTGTGTGGTCATGCGACGATGGCGGCGATGTATGGGCTTAAGACACGTGATTTACTACAAGGAAAAGACTCTATCATGATTGAAACGAACGTAGGCATACTGCCAATTCAGTTTGAGCAACAAGGTGACAGTTGGTTGATGGAGATGAAGCAGGATCAGCCACGGTTTGTTCCCTTTCAAGGGAATATTGAGAAACTGGCTAAGGCCATTCATCTGACAACGGATGATTTGGACATGACCATGCCTATCGTATACGGAAGTACGGGTACGTGGACGTTATTAATTCCGATTCGTCGTTTAGATGCATTTGTTAAAATGAAACCGGATTCTTCTCAGTTCCCGGACATTTTATCTGAAAATCCCAAGTCATCCTTACATCCCTTCTGCTTCGCAACCCGCGATGCAGAAGCTCAGATGCATGCAAGGCATTTCTCTTCGCCATACTCAGGCACCACGGAAGACCCTGTCACAGGCACCGCATCAGGGGTGATGGGCGCCTATGTTTTGACGTATGTGAATCAGGAGATTCACGAGGTTGATTTTACAGTAGAGCAAGGGCATGAGATTGGAAGAGATGGAAAGGTTCAGGTGAGCGTACGTCGGGAGCAAGACGGAATGGATGTCCGAATCAGAGGCACGGCTGTTTACGTTCGGGAGATGAATGTGGAGATAGACAGTTGACGTGATGACAGAAGGAGAGAGTCAAGGTGGACGAAAAGGCCATATTGGGCAGGCTGATCGATGTATTAAAAGAAGAGTTAACCGATTCGTTAACAGGCGTGTATTTACATGGCTCCATGGCGATGGGATGTTTCCATCCGCAGCAGAGTGATATTGACATTTTAGTTGTATGCGGAGAGAAACGCTCTTCTGAGACTTATCGCAGAATTGCCGACCAACTGATACGAATAGAAGATGAGATGAATATTCCGAAAGGGTTTGAGATTAGTATTGTACTAGAGTCAGCTGTAACACGTGGTCAATACCCTACGCCATTTGAGTTTCATTATTCTGCATATCACGGGGAGAAGTACAGAAATGATCCTGATTATCTCTGCGGTGGTCATGAAGACCCGGATGTTGTTGCACATATGGCGGTGATCTATGATCGAGGTATTGTGCTGTATGGCAAGCCGATCAAGGAATTGTTTCGAACGGCGAACCGCGAGCATGTCATCCATTCTATCGCCTCCGATGCAAATTCAGCGTTGGAGGAAATCATGGATAATCCGGTCTATTACGTATTAAGTTTGTCGCGCGTGCTGTTGTATATTCAGGAATCAGTGATTTACTCCAAGCGAGAGGCTGGAGAACGTGCGGTGGCAGAAGCATTGCCTGAACATCAGGAACTTATCTCGCAATGTTTGGCTAAGTACAACGGGGAACGTGAATCGGTGAATGTGGATCATGCACGCCTAAGAGATTATGCCGAATATATGCTCAGACAAATTCATGAAGCCATGCAAGCTTAAAGGAGAACATGACATATGAAAGAATCACAACGAATCAAATGGGAGAAAGAATTACAGCAAGGAAAAAGGCATCATATTCTGGTGCGCGGCGTTTTGGGCTGGGGTCTGCCACTCGCTTTCCTGTATACCTTGGTGATGACGTCATGGAGCGGACAAAATTTAACCCTAGATGGTGAGTTTTATGTAAACCTGCTGACCGCACTCGTTTTGTTTCCAGCTGCCGGCATCTGGTATGGTGCCTGGACGTGGAAAATTTTGAAAATGAAATTAGAGCAAAGCAGAAGGTAGAAGATTGAAGGTAGATTAGATTGATATCTTGCAAAATAGGACTGATTATATGATTACTGAACTAAATGTATCTGAATTTCATAAAATAAAACATTTAACTGATGCCTACCGGAATATTGAGGTCAAAGCGGTAGCATCCGGCATAAATCCCGGACGGGTCTATGTCGACGATGCCGCTAACCCTGAGGCAGCACTCATATGGGTTCAGGGGCAATCCGGTTATCAGCTTATTGGTAATGCACAGAGTGAAGTTTTCCGAAGCGAACTGCGAATGTATATAGAGAATCATATCTATCCTGAATTGGCAACATTACAAATTTCTGACGTAGAGATTGGGGTTACTGATCATACTTGGGAAGCGGTGCTTGAGCATATGGCTGGCTCAAGTGAACTCAACCATGATACACAACATGTATTCATGCTGAAGTCACCGGATGAAAGAATAGAGAAAAAAGAGAATGCCAAGCTCTCCTCTTCTTCAGGAGTTTTTTCACAACCAGCCGAGGGAACAGAGGTACTTAAGATAGACATAGCTCTTGTGAATGACCGTAAGCTGCATAATCTTTCATTTGTTACAGATAAAATAAAACAATTCTGGACAAACGTAGATGCTTTTCTGAAGCATGGTGCTGGCTATGTTGTTACTCACGAGGAGGAAATTGTGAGCATATGTTTTTCTGCTTTTGTCGAGGGAAACACACACGCCATTGATATTGAAACACTGGAAGGTCATCGTAAACGAAATTATGCTGCCTTGGCGGCTCAAGCTTATATGAACGAATGTAACGAAGCAGGCCTCTGTCCTTATTGGGATTGCACTCCTGATAACACAGGATCGATCCGTTTAGCTCAAAATGCAGGTTTATCTCTGGATTTTAACTATCAGGTGTATTGGTACAGCGTTTCATAGTACATGCGTCAGTAATTAAAGGGGGTAAGAGCGTGGATGAGACATTAGAGTCACAGATCCAATTTTTAATTGAAATTGACAAGCTGAAAACGATTGAACGAAGAACAAGGATTATCCATGGCGAGCGGCTCGAAAATGATGCAGAACATTCTTGGCATCTAGCGATGATGGCTTTAATATTGCAGGGTCATTCTAACAAGGAGATCGATATTCTTAAAGTGATCAAGATGGTACTTGTGCATGACCTTGTCGAAATTGATGCCGGTGATACTTTTGCATATGATACCCAAGGAAATACAGATAAACATGAGCGTGAGCTTAAGGCTGCTCATCGATTATTTGGTATGTTGCCCGAAGACCAAGCTGAGGAGCTGTTAAGTCTGTGGATGGAGTTTGAGACCAAGGAGACACCGGAAGCTAGGTTTGCTTCATCCATGGATCGGTTGCAGCCGATCATTCATAATCATCAGAATGAAGGTGATACTTGGCAAAAATATAACATTACGAGTGATCAGGTATTAAATCGTAATGCTGAAATTGCAAATGGGTCCGAAACGCTGTGGAAGTATGCACAACAACTCGTACAACATTCGGTAGATCAGGGGATATTGAAGCCATCCAGAACCTAATGAAGTTGTCGATGTTTTGACTACATATGGACTTAGGAGGATAACATGGGGTACATCACGGATTTACGGAAACAGGTGGGTACACGTCCCTTAATTATGGTAGGTTCGTGCGTACTGGTGTTTAACGAGCAAGATCACCTGCTGCTCCAGAAACGAACAGATAGCCTGGATTGGGGCACCATTGGCGGTTCGCTTGAACCGGGTGAATCATTGGAAGAGGCTGCTGCGCGTGAACTATATGAAGAAGCTGGGCTGCGGGCAGAGTCGTACAAGCTGATCACCGTATTTTCAGGTCAGGACATGTATTACCGTTATCCGCACGGAGATGAAATCTATAATGTGATGGCAATCTATGAAGCAGGTGGCATAACGGGTAGTCCCATGGTGATGGATGATGAAGGGTTAGAGCTCAGGTACTTCGACTTGACTCAGCCGATTCCGGATATCAATCCCTTCACCAAATATGTGCTGTCGAAGGCGGGTTATATCAAAAACTAGGAGGAAATAATGGATATGATGTTTGATTCCGGTATTGGTTTTGGGTTTGGTATTGGTCCGTTAATCTCTATCGCAGTGGTTTTATTTAATCTAGCGTTATATGGCTTAGGTGCCTATGCATTAATTTTATTTATCAAACTTGCCAAGCGAGGGATTCACGCCCTGGACATTTATTTATATGAGAAACGCGGAGGGCGCTATTAATCTCGTATTATGTTTTTTCTTTTTCAGATCGGAAAGACTCGCACAATATTATCATTTTTCTCTCAGTGATTTACGAATGCCGATTTAGTATGATGAAGGTATTATTTTGCAAAGAGAGAGGGTTAGACATGGATACATTTTTGCAGCAAATTAACGAGTTAAATGAGCTTCAGATCGAGCTGGTCAGCCTGCATCCTTTTTTTGCAGAACATCATCCGGTTGTTGTAGTGCATGAGTCATTGTTATATATCTATGATTATTCATCTGAATCCGGGCAATACGAATGGGTCAAGACTGTACCGGACGACCTGTATTTTCCCGATGAATGTCTCGCCGCGGTGCCTGTACATCATATGGACAATCGCATGTGCGCGATTGTGACAGCTTCTGTTTTCAAAGATTTAGAGCAGAAGGTTTTTCTGTTCCATGAATACGTGCATTGTTCTGTCTATGGAAAATACGAGGAGCGAATCGTTGACCGTCTGCAGATTAAACATAAAATGACCCAGTTGAAGCGTGTAACCTGGGAGATCGATTACGAATTCCCGTACGAAGATGAGATTGTTGCTGAACGAATTGAATCTCTTCTATCTGCTTTAAAGAATGAGGATTTTCAGGAAATTCAGGCGGCACGTATCGCATTGTTTGAATCCCTTACAGAAGAGCAAGCGGAATACTGGAGCTGGCTGGAATGGAATGAAGGAATAGCAAGGTATATCGAGAATTTGATTCGAGCCAAGTATGAATTGCAGCCTAATCATTATGGCGATACAGCACCATTTAACCGGCTTGTTTTTTACGAGTGTGGATCGGAATATATCCGTTTGCTGGTGAGGGAGCAACCTGCGTATCATGCGGATCTTGAACAGTTGTTTGACCGGATGCAGGCGGAGAGAGTGGCAGGCTTGGTGAGCTAACGAGAGATTGTAGTATGTAAGCATTCCTTGAATGGAAAAAGGAGACCTGACGATGCCTCTGCCTATGGTACATCTAAGCATAGCCTATCGATTGGCTGATAAGTTGCCTAAACCGCTGGACCTGAGAGCATTTTATCTCGGAAATATCGCGCCGGATTCCATTCATATGCGTGAGGGAGCGACTCGGGACGACAAGCAGCACACTCATTTTTATCCTGAAAAAGAAGACAATTATACCGGACGTCTCCAAAAGTTATATGGTGATTACATCAGCGAGCGCACGAGTGAAGGCTGGACTTCCTTTGTTCTCGGTTATTTCATGCATGTGATGACGGATTATTACTGGTTTCGAAGTGTATATCCCGAATTCGAAGGACGAGTTCGAGAGCTTGACCGGCGTGAGGGGATCGAACGAACCAAGGAAGAACTTTCCCGTTTATATTATCGGGAGACGGATCAGATTGATTTTAATCTGTATCGCACCATGAATTGGAGCGAAGAAGTTTGGTCAGCATTAAATAACTCGTCAGGGTATGAAATGACAAATCGTTTAACGGCGGATGAAATTCTACGCTGGCGGGAGCGTACGTTTTCTTTTTTGCATGGGGAAGCGCCGGGCATTATTCCGTGTTACATTACCGAAGAGGTTGTACACGCTTTTGTTCAAAAAACAGTCCCACGTTTAATCGACTTATTAGCTGAATGGGAGGCTGCGAATCGACTCAGACAAATCATTCAGCGGCGTTCAGACTAGATTGATCGAACGGACAAATAAACAACATGAATACAGGCTTATAGATGAATGGAGATGCAGGTAAGTTGATAACAATCGGAACACTGACGGCAGCAGATGTGGATGGAGCATATCATATTTTTGAGACAACGATTCCAGAAGCATACCGTCAGGAAGGAATCGGATCCCTTCTGGATGAAATTCAGGAAGAGATCGAACAGAAAAAGGCTGTAGTACAAGCTGTTTTAAAGCATAAATCTGATCTTGAACCAACGACGACGAGCCCCTTTTTCCTTGTTGCCCGAAAAGAAGATAAGGTTGTAGGTACGATCTCATATGGACCTTGCGGAAAAGTCGTTCAGGAATGCACCAACCATCGTCTGGATCACGTTGGAACGCTTGGGTCCCTGTATGTTTTGCCTGAAATGCAGGGTAATGGGATTGCTTCTGCACTTATAACAGCACTTGTCACCGAATTGGAGTTAAGAGGAATTACCCAATTTTGTCTGGACAGTGGTTATCGGATTGCACAGCAGAAATGGCGGCGGAAGTTTGGAGAGCCCTATGTTGTGACGAAGGACTACTGGGGCGAAGGTAGCGAGAATATGGTATGGTTGTGTGAAGTACAGGATTTTACTGGAAAATAAACGAAAACAAAAGATGACCCCCTGCACGTGAACAGGAGTCATCTTTTTTATTATTACATCTTGTTGCATCGATACACACCTTTATTCGTAAAGTATACAGACAAAAAGAGAAGAAAAGGAAGGAGAGACCGTTTGGGATGACAGAAACCATAGAAACAACAGGGAAATCAGAAACAGAAGTATGGAGTACACCGCAACAGAAACTTTCCCCACATGCCGTAAGTCTGTGGAGAGTCAGCGCCATCATCTATAATGTGATTGGTTTCGTTGTATTGGCCGCATTACTAATCCTGGATTCGGTCTATGATTGGAGACCGTGGATCGGCTGGATTTTATGGGGAGTCACAGTTTTATCGGTTTGTTATGCCGTGTGGGATATATTTTTGCAGCCGGTTTGGATGTATCGCTATTGGTTCTATGGTGTTAACGCCGAGTTTTTACAGCTCAAGCATGGTGCATTGAATAAGGTACATCAGGTGATTCCGATGGCCAAGGTACAATCCGTTTCTACGAACCAAGGGCCCTTGATGCGGAAATACGGTCTGTATTCGGTAACCATCGGAACGATGGGTTCTTCTCATCACATACCGGCTTTGCCGGAAGAAGTGGCTTTTGCGCTGCGAAACCAAATCGCGGATTACGCCCAGATCAATGAGGTGGATGAATGACCGAGATCAAACGGCATCATGTACTGAGCTTGTTGTGGAGTCTGGGTAGTCTGATCAAAAGCACATTTGCCTTTATTCTGTTTTTATTCGTATTCCGTACAGGATCAGATCGGGCATGGGTTTTCTACGCAAGGGTCATTTTTTATGTTGGTGTTTCCATCGCGCTGGTGTCTATTATTTGGAAATGGTTTACAACCCGTTATTCCGCAGATGAGAAGGCCTTCCATATCTACACGGGGGCATTCAGTCGGACCCGCCGAACCATCCCGTATACGAAAGTGCAAAATGTGAGTCGGCATACGAGCTTTTTTCATCGCTTGTTTGGTGTGACCTCTTTACGCTTCGAAACGGGGATTAAGGGTGATGATGCGACATTTCAGTTGAAGGTCGTTTCGGTTTCTGAAGCAGAACAGTTAGAAAAGAAGGTAGCTCAACATTTATCTGAGATTCAAATGCAGGTTGGGCAAGACACCAGTGAAGCTGAAAGTATATCTTCAAACGAAGTGAGCCATACAGGTGATCAAGAACAAGCAAACAGCATCTCTACATCTGTTGAAAAATCCACACTCGACCGCGTCGTTCACTATCGCTCAACGCGCAAAGATGTGCTCAAAGCTTCATTTACCTCGTTCAGCTTTCTGGTGCTGATCCCGATCTTATTCTCCTTGTATTCAACGGTGAAGGATTTCTTCCCGAAGGAAACCTTAACCGAAAGTCTCGTATTATCCTGGCTTGAATCATGGTGGGTGATGAGTCTAATCATCCTGCTGCTGATCATCGTGTCTATTGGACTTGGAATTGTTCGTACCTTTGTGAAATATGGAGATTTTCAGATTACGTCCGATGACAAGCGGATTTATATTACGAAGGGCATGCTGGAAAAGATGTCGTTCTCGATTCAGAAAGATCGTGTGCAGGCTGTCAAGATCACACAGTCACCGATGAAAAGAATACTGCGCCTTGCTGAAGTAGAACTTACAACCGCAGGTAGTTTGGGTGAAACTGGACAGGAAATGAATTCGTTATATCCTTTTTTGCCTGTGAGAGAGGCCTATCGCATCATTGAAGAACTTCTGCCTTCCTACCATGTGACGCAGGAGATGCAGAAGTTGCCTCGGAAAGCGTTGTGGTTGCGTTTACTTAAACCAAACTGGTTGTGGATCATTGTCACGAGTATGTTGGCATACTTCAAACCGGTTATGTTCGGGATGGGACAGGCATGGTGGATGATTTCATTGCTACTGCTTGTGTGGATTGTTACGAGCAGGGTGGTTAATTTTTATCATACGCGCTATGCGCTGAACGATCAGTTCATTCAATTCCGCTCAGGTGCGCTGACGTCAACTCTGTTTCTTTCCAAGCGGGAGAAGGTCATTGAAATCAAGATTACACGTCATCCCTTGCAACGTAAGCTCGGGCTGGCTTCTATCCATACCGTGAATCGTGCCAAACCTGTTATGCATCATGAGGTTAACGATATACCGAGTGACGTGGCTGGCACATTCCAGATGTGGTACATGGCACGTTCCAAAGAGGTGCTGACCCGGTAGCTCAAGCTAAGAAAGATGAAAAATGAGAGCGAGTGGAGATGGACCGTGCATAGAATGAGGTTTATTTTCGCTCGCTTTTGTTCTGATTTTTCCATTCGAGTAAGGGGCGATAAGGTGAGTAAAACGAAGAAGATTGTATCCTGGACAATTGGCGTAACGCTTATTTTATTGATTCTTACGCCGTTTATATATGTAAAAGTCAACAAAATGATCTATGCACATCGTGTCACAACTTATTTAACAGAGCAGAAACATTATTCTCCTGATGAGATTGAATCCGTAGAAGGCGTCTGGAGCGTAAAACTGCCACCCTTCCTTGTCTTAGTGAAGTTTAAGGATGAGCCAGATGTAGAATATATTTATTTTGCGCATAATGATGTGATTCAGTTTAACCACCGTATTTCGGAAGAAGCTCAGAAGAGGGGCAAGACAAAATCAGACCTGAAGCATTTCACGCCAATAGATGATCAGTAGTAGAGAGGATGAAGACTCGTGATTAAAGCTATATTTTTTGATGTGGACGGTACGTTACTCAGTGAGCAGAATCGCAGTCTATCCCAGCATACCGAAGAGTCAATCCGTGCGTTAATCCGAAAAGGCATTCATATCATTCTTGTCACGGGCAGGCCTCATCATCTATGCGAAGAGTTCAAGCATCTAGGCATCGAAACGATTATTTCAGCGAACGGTGCTTTGATTACTTGCCGTGGTGAAAGGATACATAAATCCATTCTTTCTTCATCAATGGTTAGAGAATTTAGTCATTACGCTGCTTCTCAAGGACATGCAGTTTCCTATTTTACCGAGTTATTCAGCATGAATGGAGCCTGCCGGACAGATAGCCGTGTGACACAAGCCCTTCGGGAGACACTTGGGATAATGGAATATCCGCAACAAATGATGACGCTGGATGAGGATACATACTGTATGTGCTTATATGCCAATGAGGCAGAAACGAAAGAGTATAGAGAGAAGTTTCCTTCACTGCGATTTGTACGATTCCACCCATACGTTTGCAATGTACTTGAAGCGGGAGAAGTCAGTAAATCTGCAGCAGCCCAGAATATTCTTACTTATCTTAATGTACGCAGAGAGGAAACCATGGCTTTTGGGGACGGAGAGAACGATATCGATCTGTTACAGTACGCAGGAATAGGTATCGCTATGGGAAATGGCGGAGAGCGTGTTAAGCAAAGTGCGGACTATGTCACGCTGAAAGCGAGTGAGGATGGAATAACTCATGCGTTGAGACACTTTAAGCTTATATAAAGGGACTTTAGTTGGCATAAGGGATATCCATTTTGTGGATTTTTATGTAAAATGAAATGATGTGAAGTGAAAAAAAACTAAAGCATAGGGCGTGAAAAGAAAGGTGAATTTCAAGATGAAAAAAGATTTTATTATCATTTTATCGCTGGTTATGCTTGTCGGTGTATCCTCCTCAGCGTACGCACATCCGGGTCGATTGGATAAAAAGGGTGGACATAACTGCTCTGCCAAATCCATTAAAAAGGGCCTGTGCACAGGCTATCACTATCATAAAAAGAAAAAGTAGTAGATCCGCAGAAGCATACATCGACGCAAGTTCATTACCATGCAGATATCCAGTGAACGTAACATTTGCCGGAGCTTGGGAAGGGCAGGCCCGTCACCAACGATAATCCAGTGTACGTGGGTTTGTATTTCTTCTGGCAATTGCTGCATCGTCGCTGTCAGGGTGGCTATATCTTTTTCCGGGGAAATGCGTCCAACGTAGAGCAGGATGAGAGGTGCAGTGATCTGGTAACGTTCGCGGATACTTGAGTCTCGTTTGCACGGAGTATAGAGGTTGCAGTCAATACCGCGAGTCCACAAGGCCAGACGCATCATTCCCCCTCCCCAAAACTTGTGATGCCAAGATCATAACAGCGAATTATTTTCCATGAGTCAAATGTATGTCAACTTGGAGCGATTTCTTTTTATAAAGTATATTCTGGTATGATGGAAGAACGTATCAACACAGAATGATACAGCGGGATACAGAGAGATGCAGGAGGATATAGTGAGATGAACAAGTTACAAGAGGAACTGGTGGAGTTGCTGCCGCTTGAACACATGGAAGGAATGTCAGGTGAAGAAATCGTGGGCAGCATTGCGATGGATATGTACAGGGCTGAATTTGCTACGATTCGGGAGTGTGTTGCGGAACTGCCGATCGTGCTCAGAGACATTATGCTGATTGTTGATCTCGACACGGAACTTTCCATGAACGGATTGACTGGTTATCTGGAGAATGCAAGCGGCCAGCATTTGAGAGAAACCATCGAAGCTCTGATGCGATATGGCAATGAAACAGATGCGATGATATTGCAAAAGGTGGAACAGCTCCTTGCGGAACAAAGCATTACAGCAGGGCAGCTACGTGAGAATGTGGAACGTCTGTCTGAACACGACATCACAACAAGCCTACAGACACATGGTCCACAGATCCATGAGTTATTACAGCAGGTAGAGCAGGAAGGTCAACAATTAAGCTTTCAAGCGGATAATGAAGAAAGTTTCGACTTGCTGTACCAGTATGTAGACAAGCATAAAGAGGAATTAAAGCAGCAACTGGAGCAGTTTCTCGTTCGATAAGAATAAGGGGGAGAGATGAATGCGTTTGAACAAACGTGTGGGAATTGAAACCATTATCGTTAGCTTTGTTTTCATCCTTTTGTTGGCTGGTTGGAACGTAGTTCAAGGCATGATTCTAACATTGGAGCACGTTCCGCAGACGACACAATGGCAAACGTCTGGTTTGACATCGCAAGTTGATTTTGGACATGTGCCAAGTGGAAGCGGTTGGATGATAGCTCTAAGTGTTGGTGGTACATTCCTTATTGCTACGGTGTATTACGTCGTTCGCTCTTATGTTGTGGGAAAAAGCAAGAGATAAAGAGAGCAGCCTTTGGTATCAGATGGATGATAACCAAGGGCTGTTCTCTTTATATTGTTTAGTGTCCGCAGTTTAGAGATGCTCTGAAATAACCTCTTCCAAGCCTTGTGCGACAGAACGTGCACCACGCTCCAAATGTCTCTCATGCAGCTGCAAGCGTACATAAGTTTCATCTGTACCCATCGCTTCGGAGAACATCCCGCTAAGTCCACGTGCACGGCGGTCGATCTGCAACAACAGCTCCAGTGAATCCCCCATTGGATAAAAAAGAACCTCAAGTTCATCCAAATATCCGCGGAACTTGGTGGTTGGCACAAACTCAAATTCCTGTACAAACGGCAGGTTGCCACCCAGCCTTGGTGCATAGTCATTGGTTACTTCACGAAGCTTGAACCCCAGCACATCAATGGCATCCAGTACGATTCCCATCTCTCTGGAAGGCACGACATGTAAAAGATCCCGATCAGAGGGGTCTACTGCGCTAGAGATGTCCAGCCCCGTTTCCACCCATACTTCTGCACGATGCAGGGTAATCGGGAGATTTTGCGGTAAATCGAATTGAAAATGCTTCTCGAGTGTTGCACCCGGATGCAAGGTGAATCCATCCGTCAGCAGATATTTGGCAACAACAGCCGTCTCCTTCACTTTACGATCGTTGCTTTCCCGAATGTAGTGGGTTTTGATCAATAGATAGATCTGATCGACCTGCTGCTCTACATCTCCGCCTTCAATGTACACCTTTCCTGCAAGAGTTCCACCGGGCGTGACTTCTGTCGTATGTAATTCCGTATTCACTTTCGCTGCGCCTACACCAACACTGGCCAACATCTTCTTGAAAAATGACATGCAAGTAGCCTCCAGACTCAATGGATTATGATGGGTAAAAGATGACTTCGAGCATAATACGACGTTTGCAATAGAGGAGTTTCAATTTTTAGAGAAGAAGGGGAATCAGCGTGGTTTTGTCGAATATTGGATGAGATAACTGAACTCAGATGAGGAGGATGACGATGAGCATGGAATGGTACGATATGATTGCACGGCGTAATGGAGGATACAGAGGACGAGCTCAGTACTTATGGGAGGGGAAGTCCGCAGAACAAATTTTTGAAGAACGGTTGATCACGTTGCTGCCTGCGTATACATCGGTGCTTGATGCAGGCTGTGGACATGGTGATTTTACACTTGAAATGGCGGCACACACTGCTCATATTACAGGGTTCGATAACTCGGAAGAAATGATTAAAATCGCCCAAGAGGGGCTGGAATCCAGTACAATTCAGAATGTGGATTTTATCTGTGCTACAACAAAAGAAGAGTTACCCTTCCAAGATGAACAATTCGGTTTGATCTATAATCGTAGAGGACCCACATCCATTATCGAATACGGAAGAATTCTCTCTCAGGGAGGTCTGTTGTTTGGAATACATACAGATGTAACCAAGGTGCGTGAACGATTGGAGCGCAACCGGTATGAGCAGATTGAGATCGAAGAATATCATGAGGCACTTATGGTTTTTCCTGACGAAAATGAGTTTGCTCTCTTCCTTGCGGACGTTCCAGGCAACCCGGATTACACACTGCCTGAGTACGGTGAACAATTGCAAGTGAAGCTGAAGGAGCATACGATGGGTGGGAAAATAGCAGTGCGAGAACATAAATATATCTGGAAAGCTGTAAAAGCGTGAGGAGATCGGAGGATATGACGCGAAAAAATGATCTCATTAGCCATTCAGCGGGGGATATAACAACATGTATTGAACAAATGGAAAATGGTGATACAAAAGTAAAATTGATAGGAACTGATGGTAGTTATTATTGCAGAACAGCATCATCACCTCATGGGGGCTGGCAAAATAGTCATGTGCACGTGTACGTAAAAGAATTCTACGTGGTTCAGAGTGGATGGATAGCGTATGCCAGTTTAGGAGAACAACAATTATTAATAATTAAAATCCTTAAGCAAGGGGAACTCATCATTGTTGAGCCAGGCACTCACCATAATATATATATGTCAGCCAATAGTGTAATTCATACAATCAAGCATGGATCTGAAACCTATAGTGATTGGGTGGCCTCTCCTCATTTAGATGGGTTAACTCAATCTCTAACTAAAGATGATATACTCCGTAGAAATGTTGATAACAGATCTGAGGTTCGTGGTGAGGGCTGAAATGCATATCGTATATCAAGTGGGAAAATAACAGTGCGAGAACATAAATATATCTGGAAAGCTGTAAAAGCGTGAGGAGATCGGAGGATCGGAATGCGCAAAACGATGGTGTTTGGTATGCTTGGAATTTTGGTGATACTCATTGCGGGCATATTGATATACCGTCAGCTGGCACCAAGTATCACTGCTCAGGATGTAACGGTATCAGGTACCATACGTTCATTGGATTCGAAAACCGTTGAAGTTGTACTGCATGTTATTCGGACCGAAGAAGAAGATAAGCAGCATATGATGTTCCCTGTCATTCCGGGTTGGGGAGGAATTTCGTTCACTGGAGATCAGGCGAATGGCTGGTTCAGGCCTTCATCTGTGGGGACTTCATATGATAGTCAAGTTATTCTGGAACAGGCTGTGCAGCAGGAGGGGCATAATGCAGACCACTTGATGCAGGCATTCTCACAAGACCTGGTGGGTTTTTCTTTACCCGAGGATATTGGAACGTATAACATGAGGTTTACGTTGAAAGCACTGGATGAATCACCTCTGCCTCTTCAAGATCCGAAGGTGTATTATGTTCATCATGAACGATTGTTAGGCAAAAATTTAAGTTGGGCCACGGGTTACAAGCTGGATATTGTAAAGGAGGGGCCAAAGTGAACAAATTATATCAAACGGAGGATATCACCGTTCGTTTGCTAGAGATAAAGGATGAGCCTATTCTTGTAAAATGGTTGTCTGACCCGGAGGTTCTGCAGTATTACGAAGGTCGTGATCAGCCGCATGATCTGGAGCTTGTGAGAACACATTTTTACAATCAGGATAATGAGGCTGCTCGTTGTATTGTGGAATATGACGGTCGACCAATTGGATACATTCAGTTCTATGAACTTGAGCCAGAGGAACGTGCGGAATATGGTTATGCTGACAATGGTGAAATCATCTATGGGACCGATCAATTCATCGGGGAAACGGATTGCTGGAACATAGGCATTGGCACACGACTGGTGAAGTCCATGACAGCGTATTTGACTGGAGAGAAACATGCCGGGAAAATTGTTATGGACCCACAAGCCTGGAACGAACGTGCATTATCTTGTTACGAGAAGTGTGGATTCAGACGGGTCAAAATGTTGCCACAACATGAATTTCATGAAGGACAGATGCGAGACTGTTGGCTAATGGAGTATACTCCGGAAATAGAATCGAACGAGTAATATTAATGTGTGACAAACAAATGATATGGGGGATTGAGATGGACTTGAGGTATCCGATTGGACAGTTTACACATGCAGGTGAGATAACGCCGGCTCAGAGACAGCAATGGATTCAAGATATTGCGGACTTGCCAGAACGTGCGAGAGAAGCGGTACAAGGACTGAATGAAGAACAGCTAAGCCTGCCATATCGTGAGGGCGGCTGGATGCTGAGACAAGTCATTCACCACATGGCAGATAGTCATATGAACAGTGTGATTCGCTTCAAGCTCGCTTTGACAGAGGATATGCCCACGATACGCCCTTATTATGAAGAGCGCTGGGCAGAACTGAGTGATTCGAGAGATCTGAACATCGAGTTTTCACTGCAGCTTTTAGATGCACTGCATCGCCGCTGGGCGGCACTGTTAAGCTCATTCTCGGAAGAAGACTATGCGAAACAGTTCTACAGTCCTTCATCGAAAAATACGATGAGACTGGATTATTGTCTGGGACTGTATGCATGGCATGGCAAACATCATGTTGCCCAGATCACTTCGCTTCGAGATCGATTGGGAATATAGAAAGAAAGTATAGCAAACTCTCCTCGCCGTACGGGTGTTACTTATAAAAAAGGCTGTATCAGAAGGGAGAACATCATGAGTAATATACATATTCGCTTTTTGGCCAAGCAGGACGCGCAAGTCATCTCGGAAGCATTTCAGGAACAGGGGTGGCACAAACCGCTAGAATTATATGAACGGTATTGGGAAGAGCAACAGAACGGGAAACGCGTGACTCTGGTCGCCGAATTGAATGGCGAATTTGCCGGTTATGTCAATGTGATCTGGACTTCGGGTTATCCTTCATTTCAGGAACAAGGTATTCCGGAGATCAATGATTTTAATGTGCTGATGAAGTTCCAACGGCAAGGGATCGGTTCGAAGCTGATGGATCACGCCGAGAACGTGGTAAGGGAACGCTCTGCCGTGGCAGGCATTGGTGTAGGTGTATATGCGGATTATGGAAAAGCCCAGGTGTTATACGCACATCGTGGATATATTCCAGACGGGCGGGGGCTTCACCGAGATGATCATTACCTTCAGCCAGGGGAAGAGACGATAATTGACGATGATGTGGTGCTGTATTTGACCAAAAAACTGCTGTGATTCTAGAGCCAGTTAAACCTAAGAACGAGATGTGGGTGATGAAACGTTTAGCTTCTCTAAATGGTTTATCTTAAAACAGGACATGCGTGTTATACTCAACTGGAATCTGAGGCAATCTAGAATAGATGTAACCGGAGATGACTTGATTAGAGGAGTGATGAATGCATGTTTAGCAGAGTAGGCCAAGTTATGTTGTACGTCAATAACCAGGATGAATCACTGGCTTTCTGGACGGAGGTAGCCGGATTCCACATCGTGGATGAGGTCATCCTTGATGAAGGCATGCGATGGATTGAAGTCGCGCCTGCGAAAGACTCACAGACAAGCATCATTTTGCATGATAAAGAGGTCGTGGCACGTATGTCGGCCGAGCTTAATTTGGGGACACCCTCATTGATGTTTTTCACTGATGACCTTGATCGGTTATATGCCGATTTGTCGGCTAAACATGTAACGGTTGGAGAAGTTGTAGAGATGCCAACAGGCCGTGTCTTTAATTTTGCAGATAATGAGAAAAATTACTTCGCCGTGATGGAGCGCAAGGTCTAAAACGAAACGTATTTATAGCTGCACAGTGGTAATCTTATAGCTGGAATTTCAAGCGGACGACATGTAATGTTGTTCGCTTTTTGTATGGAAACAATAATACATATTCTACTGAATTTTTACATGAAAAATAGAGAATGAATGGTTAAAAATGTTATAATGAAGTGTAGTGAATGGAGTAGGAACTCATGCAAAAATGCTAGTGTAACAGCAGGGTAACAATAGTGGAGAAGTGCCCATTCTAAGCGATAAAACAGGAGGGATTTGGGCTATGGAGAAAACGATAAAAAGCGTGCAGGATCTCTATGATATGCTGGATGCGGATTTCAGATCGGCCAAGCAATTTTGGGAACCATTCTATCAGAATCGGGACAGACCCATTCCGTTTTTTCCAAACAAACCAGACGAGAATCTGGTTGCTGATGTAGAAGCTGGACGGTTAAGAGGGGGCAGAGCACTGGAGCTGGGGTGTGGCCCCGGCCGGAATGCACTGTATCTGGCAGGGCACGGTTATCAGGTTGACGCCTACGATCTGTCAGAGACTGCGATTGCCTGGGCAAAAGAGCGCGCAGCGGAAGAACAACTGGATGTACATTTTGAATGTCGTTCGGTGTTCGAGCTTGCGCCAGAGCAGGAATATGATTTCGTCTACGATTCGGGCTGTCTGCACCATCTGCTACCGCATCAGCGTATTCCTTACATTGAGATGATTCATCGTGCATTGAAGCCGGGAGGTCTGTTTGGTATGACTTGTTTTGCACCGGGATTTGGCGGCCAGGGTGGACCAGAACATGTCATGGACGATTGGGAAGTGTACCGTGAGAAGACGATGCGGGGCGGGCTTGCTTTTACGGAGGAGAAACTTCGGTATTTACTAGAGGAATCATTTGAGTGTGTGGAACTGCGCCCAATGAAGTCGATGGGGCAGGAAGATCCGTATTTTGGTTTGCCTATTTTGTGGGTGACCATGTGGAGAAAACCGGAAGAGCGTGACTGACACGTTTAGAGATGAAATACATATCAATCCTGCGGCGCATTAGAGCAGATATGAGAATTGAAAGGTGGCAATCATATGCGTAACAGAACATTTATTATCACAGGAACATCCAAAGGCATCGGTAGACAGCTTGCAGAACTTTGTTTGGAAAAAGGTGACTCTGTCTACGGCATAGCGCGCGGAGCATCAGACTTGGGTAATACATACGAACGGTACACTCATGTCCAGTTCGATCTTGAAGACATTCATGACATCGACGATGTAATCTCGCGCATATTGAAGCAGATTCCGCTTCTTTCTGTGGAATGCATCGGACTTATTAATAATGCGGCCATGCTTGAACCGTTAAAACCCATAGAGCAGTGTCTTGCGGATGAGATTAGCAATCATCTGAATATTAGCCTGGCAGCGCCGATGATTCTTACGTCATCTTTTATTCACCACACGAGCGATATGACGGCACGCCGAAAAATTATTAATGTGAGTTCCGCTTCGGGCAGTTATCCTGCTCCTTCGATGGCTGCTTATTGTACATCAAAGGCAGGAATCAACATGTTCACACAATGTGTAGCGATAGAACAAGCTGCACAGTCTAATCCGGTAGAGATCATCGCTTTTGATCCGGGCATGGTGGATACGGAATTGCAGGCCGTGGCGAGAGGAAAGAGTGCAGAGGAATTTGCGCTGTCCGGAGCATTTCGAGACGCGTACGAGTCAGGTCAACTGAAATCTCCACGTGATGTGGCATTGGAAATCCTGAAGTTACTGGAGGAGGCGAAGGAGCAGTGAATCTGGCGAACCGGATCACTCTGGCAAGAATCGCATTAATCCCGCTGTTTATGCTGTGCTTTCTTGATCAGCAGGAGCCGGGTTTAATGGTTGCGGTAATTATTTTTGCACTAGCCGCTTGTACAGATAAGCTGGATGGGTATGTTGCCAGAAAGTATAATCAGATAACCAGGTTGGGTAAATTACTCGATCCACTTGCAGACAAGCTTCTCATCTCAGTGGCACTTATTATGATGGTTCAGGTGAATATGATTAGCTCGTGGGTTGCAGTTATTATTATTGCACGTGAGATTGTCATCACAGCCTTGCGTATGGTAGCAGCAGAACAGGGAAGGAGAACACAACATGTCACATACGAACATTACACCAAGTACCGAAGCAGATTCAGCCTATGTCCGCCAGCAATTGGTCGCCTACAATGCGGCACATGTGAGCGAGGCCTTAAAGAACAGATACGAGGAGCTTCATTTCCATATTCGAAACGAGGAAGGGCAGATTGTGGCAGGGGTACTGAGCACCTTATGCTGGAACTGGGTCGAGCTAGATATTTTGTGGGTTGATGCCAAAGAGAGACACAAAGGGTATGGAACGAAACTGCTACAGGAGGTAGAGCGTTTGGCCCGAGAGAAGGGGTGTGATTTCATTATGCTGAACACCTTCTCGTATCAGGCTCCTGAATTTTACCAAAAACACGGGTATGAGCTGATGACGATGATCGAGAATGCACCTACAGGACATCAACATTACTATTTCAAGAAAGATCTCATTACATCAGAAGGAGCAGAAGCAACGCGATGATTACAATTAAGCAGATTGAACCACAGGATTTGCCCGAGTTAAACCAACTGTATCATGAATTAATGGGTACACATCCCGATGCACAGCAGATGAATGCACAGCAAATGCAAAAGACGTTACAACAAATGAAGAAACAGGGTCACTATTATGTGCTGGGAGCCTATGATCAGGATAAACTTGTGGGATCAGTTATGGGGATTGAGTGCATGGATCTGCTCGGTTCTTGCGAGCCATTTATGGTCGTGGAGAATGTCATTGTCTCTGAACGGGTACGCAGGCAGGGGGTTGGACAGAAACTGATGCTTAAGATCGAGCATATCGCCAAAGATCTGGGGTGTGCTTACATTATTCTGGTGTCTGGAGATCAACGTAAGGAAGCCCATCAATTTTATGAGAAACTGGGCTTTCGGGACGAGTTGGTTCAAGGATACCGAAAACATTTATAAGTTGCAGTTAGGGCGGAAGGATTACTTAAGAAGCATGGCGAATAAGGCATAGTCTTACTGAATGAACAGACGAAGAGGGAGGTACTCTTGTGTTCAAAAAATGGGCTAATGTCTTTATGATTCTGGCACTTGTCTTTGCTGTGTGTTCTCCAACATCCTACGCTGCAGCCAAATCAGTTAAAGTCACGGTTACTCTGGTCAGTGCGGAACTGGTCGAGAATAACTCGGTCGGTAATGAGTGGGCAATCGGCGCAAGTGTGAATGGGAAAGAGCTGGAGGAAGGTTCATCTTTGACGCTGAACATGAAACCGAGTGGTACGTTGAAGCTAGAGGCTCTTGCAGAAGAGCAGGACAAAATTCCGGATTACGGAAGTAAAAGCACCAATGTAAAACTATCTTCATTCACGAAATCGACCAATAAGACGCTGACTGTTGTAGTGACAGAGAACAGAGGTCGATATTCTGGTAACACGGCGACGTGGGAATTTAAATTCAAGATTACAAAGAAATAGTTCTTAGGATACGACAAAAAGAGAGTGGACCTTAGCGGACGCTCTCTTTTTCTTTGTGAGCGAACATAAGAGTGAAAGCACTTTACAACCATTTGGTATATCCTGACACCTATAGAATTGTAGCGTTTCGAGCAGGGTGGATCTTTGTTAAACTTAGAAAAAAGAATACATAGGAGGTTAACAAAACATGCGTATTGTGGATAACATTAAAGTTTGGGGAGATCCGCTAGAAAATGCCGTCAGTCAGGCGGTAACTTGTTCGAAATATGGAGATGTGCTAGGCGTCGCCTTAATGGCCGATCATCACAAGGGATATTCGCAGCCGATTGGCGGCGTGGTTGCTTACCGCAACATGATCAGTCCGTCAGGAGTTGGATACGATATTGCCTGCGGTAACAAAGCAGTACGCACGAACCTGATGTGGGACGATATTCGTGACCGGATTGCGGTCATTATGGATGATATTAATACAACCATCTCATTCGGCGTAGGCCGGAACAATCCAACCCCGGTGGAGCATGAGCTGTTCGACGATCCGAACTGGAAGCTATTTGATACCATCGAAAGCGGATTACAACAGAAGCTGAAGACACTGGCACGTAATCAGCTCGGAACCGTGGGCAGCGGCAATCATTTTGTCGATGTTTTTGTGGAAGAGAAGACAGGCAAGGTATGGATTGCGAATCATTTTGGCAGCCGTGGTTTCGGACATAAGGTAGCGAGCGGATTTCTTAATCTGGCGGCAGGACGGGAGTTCAGCGGGAAAGCACCGGGGGAATCGATGGATCAGCCGCCGACCCTGTTTGACCTGAACAGTGAAATGGGGGATATGTATTGGGCAGGTATGACACTGGCGGGTCGTTATGCCTACGCCGGACGGGATTACGTGATCGAGCAGGTGCTGGGTATTCTTGGAGCGAGCGCTGAATATGCCGTACATAATCATCATAACTTTGCTTGGAAAGAGCAGCATATGGGCGAAGAAGTCGTCGTAGTTCGTAAAGGAGCGACACCGCTTGCGCCAAGCCAGCTTGGTTTTGTTGGCGGGAGTATGGGTGATATTTCGGTGATTGTAGAGGGGATCGACAGTCAGGAGAATACCGAGTCCTTCCGCAGCACGGTTCACGGGGCAGGGCGGATCATGAGCCGTACGCAGGCGGCGGGTAAAATGAACTACAAACTTCGCACGCGTATGGGCGGCGAAATCAGTGAAGAGCAGATGCAAGCAGCGATTCGTGATTATGGTGTGGAGCTCCGCGGAGCAGGTACAGATGAAAGCCCGTTTGTCTACAAAAAATTGCAAGACGTGCTGAATGCGCACGCGAATACGCTGAAAATCAATCATGTCCTGCGTCCGGTAGGTGTGGCGATGGCTGGTGGCAATGAGTTTGACCCCTACAAGGATTAATCAAAGATCAATCTGGGGCACGCATTATTTTTTTAACTAGAATTCAGACACAGAAGGAGAGCGAACATTAATATGAGAAATTGTGCGATATACAGTTCCCAGTTTGACCTGGACCAGTTGTATGAAATCATTCAATCCATCTATCCCGGGGCCGCTATCCAGCGGAAAGAAGACCAGACGCACATTCAGGTGACCCAGAAGAAATGGTTCAGTAAAAAAACAAAAGGATTCAACATCATGACGAGCCAGACACATCCAGAAGAGTTCACCACAATGATTCAAGGCATGCTTGGGTTTCTAAGTCAGATTGAGGGACGTAATACTGCGCTTCAGGAAAAGGTATTGATTAAGTGCTCCACCTTAAACATGGTGGTTGGCATTGAGACCGAGGAAGATATTTCGGAAGAGTTCTTTAACGAGTTATTACAATTGGCTGAAGCACTGGATGCCGTTATTTTCTGGGGAGGAGGCTCCCTGCTGAATGCTCAGGGTCAGTTGCTTCTGGATGTGAACGGAGAATCCGAGGTGGAAGATTACACAGTAACTGCGCACACCAGTTATCTGGATGACACACGCCCTCCTTCAGCGGATGCTGTAGAGCGCAAGGCACGTTCAGAGCAGCAACTGGCGGCACTTGGAATTCCGTATAATGTTAATCTGCCGGTAAGAGCGGGAGAGCAAGATACGAAGATTCGAACGAAGGAAGAGGTCGCGAGGCGTGCGGTGGCTCTCTGCTTGGCCGCTCTCAAAGGCGAGTGTCTGGGAGCAGGTGAAAGTGACGATGACACTGCTGCGCTTGTGCAGGAAGTGATTGATAAATATGATGCATCCGCCTTCTTTTCTCCCGATGAAAAGTCGTTTCTGGATCAGCATGGAGCAGAGCAGCAAGAGGTCATTCGTTTCTCTTGGGGATATGAGGCGTACCATGTGATGTTGTGGGCACTCGGGTACGTGGAGGAATTGGGCTCACCTACAGAGCTGTGTAACGTAAGTAAAGATGTTGGTTATTTACAGCAAAAGGACAGCTTCGAGGAATTTTTGGCAGATGCTACTCTCCGCACCAAAGGTGAAATTTTGGACGAGGCTGATTTAATCTATCGGTACAACTGGGTGTGTGTGAACAGTCGGGTGAAGGGGGAAACGCCACCTGAGGGTTTGAATCCCGGCGTAGCTTATGAACGGCATCGTGCACTTAACTGGCTCATCTGTTATCTCGATCAGGCGTGGGATGAGGTACGTACAGATACGTAGCATGGATTACTGAATCTGCTTGGACTTGAAATGATGAAGTATAAGTTATCAATAACAAGCAGCCACGGACAATAGATGTTTTGGATCTGTTGTCACGTGGCTCCTGTTATTTCTATTTTCGTGTTGAATTAAGAAATACGATGCAGATCAATTGAGAGTTAAGGCTTAAGAGAAATGTTCATTTCGAGTTCTTTAATATAGGTCTTCTCTCCATGTTTTATAATATTACCCTTATTGTTCAATTCCTCACCCACGATGCTCAAATCACTTGTATTCACCGTGAATGTATAAGGTTTGATAATCACTGATTTTGCATCCGGACTAAGGGCATCATACAACTCATCGACTCGGTACTCCAGATCGGGAGTTTTGTGATAGAAGCTTAGCCTGTGCTGCTTCAATACTTTGCCCTGATCGTCTATGATATCGTAGTACATCATGGTTGGAGCGTATCCCCCCATTTGCTCAGAGGAGGCTGGCACTTTTCCGGTACTTTCGAGCACAAGGCGGGTACTTGTGGCACTAGCTTCTATGTTTTGCAAGGTGTAAGTGAAACTTTCGTAACTCTTGGTCTCATTCGGCTGTAAAACAAGCCTACTGTTGCTAATTTTCACGGGCACTTTGAATTCAAAAGGTTTGTCAACCCGAGTTACTGCTGCACGAACAGTAAGCTCAAATTCGTTGGGGAGCGGATCTAGATTGGTGTATTGTGCGAATACAGCTTTTGGATTGCCTATATCATCTCCAAAAGTGAAGCCGTTAGAAGCTTTCAATTCTGTATCATTGATTAAGGTTATAGGTGATTTGATATAGCCCTTTTTCTGTTGTTGATCCGGTACCTGACGCCCGTTCTTCCACTCTGAATTCCCCGAAATAATTTTGCTATCCATAGGAATATAAGGGCTTACTACCTCTTGAGGAAGCTGCTCTCCATCTCGTTGAATCGTATAGCTCAGCCGTGTTCCGTCATAGAGTACGTTTGTAAGTGTCAAGGTTACGCCGTCTATTGTGAGTGACTCCTGAGGTTGCATTAGGATACCTTGATCCGAAGCACGTTGAATCTCATCGGAATTAAGACTGAAAAATATAGATCCAATTACCGGGATTTGTTTCAAGGCACTGGCCATCGTTGGGTTAACAAATCCGGCTCCTACAGCACCTGCCCCCAATAGGAAAGCGATGGAAGCTGCGGCCATAGTCCGTTTTGTCATTGTCAATCCGGTCCGTGGTCTCGTCATGTCATCTCTTTCGATTCGATGCATTATCTTCTTGCTCATACTACTCCGTGGAATAGATGTGTTCCGAATCCATTGCTCCAATTCTTCAACCTGTTCGTCAGGAATACGGGTGGGCCTTTTGTCCATGTATTAGTCCTCCTTTGTTTGTCTGTTCGATCAGTTTGCGTCTTAGACGTTCGTACTTCTTGCGTAAGGAAGAAGACCTGACATTCATAATGATGGAAATCTCTTCAAAGGTGTATTGTTCGACGGCTTTTAACAACAGGATATGGCGTTCTTCGGGTGTTAAATATTCCATAAGATCCTGAATGAGCGTTGTATCACAAGATTTCTGTATGACAGGTTTCTGGCGTTTGTACTCGTCTATGAGCTTCAGCCAGCGGCTCTGCTTTTTCTTCACATTCATCAGATGATTGTAGGCTATTTTATATAGCCAGGAGGAGAAACTGACTTTTCGTTTATAACTCCTCAAATTCTGGTAGGCTCGAATGAAAATTTCTTGAACAGCATCTTCTGTCTCTTGATGATTACGAAGAATGTAATAACAGTACGTGTACATCTGACGTTCGAATTCAAGAATGATCATCTCATAGGCAGCTTGTTCACCGTTGATCACACGCTGTACAACCTGTTCTATTCGTTCATTCTTATCTTTCTTGATCTGCATATCCCCGGGGATGGCGGCCTGCATGGGTCACCTCCTTGTCTTGATACTCATATAACAACTCAAAAAGTCCAAATGTGACATGATTAATTTTATTTTGAAAATTCCAGAATCTCTCGGTTCTTCCAGTGACGCAAAATAAAGAAACCTGCTTAAGAGGAGTGCGACTTGTTTTTCCTATGGGAGTTCGTTCTAGTCAGGTATTAGAAAGTGTTACGGGGCAAATAGAAAACGTCGGAGAGCATTCTCCGACGTTTTTGCAATATAAAATGAGGATCACTAGTTTTAAAGATTATGGAATATGAAAAGAACTCAAACAGATCGTTAACTTGTTGAATGAGTCAACATGGTTGTAATCGCAGGAAATAGATTCACACTATTTGTAAATAAAATGTATGATTGATTTGTGGTGCGAATTAGAATTCGTTCGGTTGTACCACCGACAGGACCAATTCGAATCGCTGAGGGTTCACTGCCTCCATATGTATCATCCAGCGTGACAGATGTGATCTGAGCGAGGGGGATTTCATATTTGGATAACTGCCAGCGAATGATTAGATGATCCTCTACTTGTTTTGCGCTTACAGCAAACATAGGATGACCTCCATTTCTAGAATCTGAAATAGGTGTACGTAAATCATAATTCTAGTTTATCACTTTTGGTTAAAAATTCCTAATTAATAAAGATGAGACTAAATTGAGATTACAACATAAGATATAGTCAACTATTGAGAGATAAGCCGGGATCTAATCGGGGAAGTAGAACCAATCCAATGTCTGAAAAGAGATGATCTGCATGAAGCATCTTAATGGATACCATTATTTTGAGAAAAGTATAGGCCCCTTCCATAATCTCTCGAGTTTGTCTCAAAGTGAAGCCGAAGCAGTTTCACAACAGATTCGAAAGGGAGGCCGAGTTTTTGCAAGTCAGCGGTCATCCGACTACATAACAATAAGACGAGGGCTAGAGCAGCTGGCATATAAGAAATTCACAGCTAAGGGAGGGAAGCCGGCGCTAGACTACCCCCATTATCTAACGCTCGGTGTCTGCCCATGGTTAGAATCCTGGTATGGGGAGCCGGACCATGTCATTATTCCATGGGGGGAGCTTCCAGCCGAAGTTGTGAGCTTCACATACGGCGATCTCTTTCCAACGATGCGTTATGAAGACGGTAAAGCATATCGCAAGCAGGTGTATACCAAAGCCGAAATCGTTGAACTGATTCAAATCTATGGCTTGCCACAGGAATGGAATCCGACCGGACAACAGGGGCCTGAACGATACATTGAGGTGCAGGTCTGGGATGAACGTGTTGTTAAGCCGTTCCGCAAGTCCAATATATGAAGTGAAGGGTGGGGAGCGGTCGATACCTGAACAGGATTTGCTGCTTGATGCACCGAATAGTTGCATAGATAATCTTTCCAAAATAATTTTACAGTCCAGGGAGTGTTGCATGATGAATCTGTTTGAACAGAGTGCAGGTAAGAGATTATCTGCCAATCTGGAGTGGTTGAATGAGCCTGAGGAATGGTGCATCGACAATGGAGAAGTGAGAATTACCGTGCCGCCGGCCAGCGACTTTTTCATTGATCCGGCGGGCGCGGCGGTGAAGGAATCTGCACCATTTTTACATACAAAGATTACAGGTGATTTCAGTATCGTTGCTCAGGTAGACGTTGAAATGAAGGAACAATATGATTCGGGATGTTTGATGGTCAGAGCGAATGATACAACTTGGGCGAAAGTATGCTTTGAATATTTTGAAGAACAGCCATCCATTCTGAGCGTTGTTACTCGCGGTGACTCGGATGACTGTGTGTCCTCTCCAGTACATGTAACCAAGCCGTATCTGCGTTTGGCCAGGGCTGGTCGAAGTTTTGCCTTCCATTATTCCGAGAACGGAGAGAAGTGGAAGCTGGTTCGTTATTTTGGTATGGATTGTCCCGAAGAGATACAGGTTGGCATTGTGGCTCAGTCTCCGATCGGACAAGGAACCAAAGTGAACTTTAGCTCTGTCCAATTACAGTCGGGCTTGAACGGAAGTATTCTACAAGTATAATTCCCTTCCGTCTTCTGCCGGCATCGTAGCCGGCTCAGGTTGGTTTTACACGAAGGAACAACCCCAATAAACCAAGCATAGCAAAAGTCGTAAAAGCTGCTGTGCTGGAAAACACCTCAATGGTGTATCCCGCCATAAATGATCCTAGAAATTGTCCCACGCCTAATGCAAGAAAAGCGAGACTAATACCGATGGAGACATTCGGTTGGAACAGTCTCGTTGCCCATACGATAAATATGCTTGTGAGAAAAATATATGTGCTACCGAACAGGGTGGCGGAAATCAGACTTGCCGTCATCGAAGGCAGAAGAATAACACCGAGCGAGATGGATAACAACAGAATGCCTATTCGATACGACCAGCTTAACTCAATTCGTTCTATAATCCGGCCTGCACATCCGCCAAGTATACCTGTCACGCCCATGACAATCCAGAAAAGGACGGCTTCCGAATCGGAGGCCCCTTTTTCATCCGTAAGAAAGTTCCGGGCAAAAGTCCAATAGATTGCTGAGCTTGCACCGGTTAACAAACAAGCCATGAGTAAGGCCGAACCTGGTCTGGTCGGTCTCATGCAAGACCAGATGGACTTGGTGCAAGGAAGCGTTTTGGTTGCAGGAATTGCATGTCTGTTCCATAACAACACAGTTATTCCGATCATGGCGAATAGAATATAACTTATACGCCAGTAGTCGGTGAACAGTAAATACAGCGGGCCGGAGACGGTGATGCCAAAGCTGGTTCCTGTATTAATCCAGCTGTTGCCTCTGGCGTGGAGGTCTGGTGCAAGTTCGGCACCGACAGCATTTCCGAGAGCTGGGGATGCCCAGCCTGTGCTGAGTCCGGCAAGAAAAACGCTGACGGCAAGCAGCCAGGCATCATGGGACAAGCCAATACCAATTAAGCCAAGAACAGCACTGATTCCTGCAAGCTGTATGACGTAATGGTGCCCCTTACGATTGATAATGAGTGGTGCAGACAGAAGTGCAAGACAATAAGCAATATAGGTTGCCGAGTTGATGGCCCCGGATGCCGATTCGGATAATTGTAATGCCTCGGAGATTTCTGGCATAAACAGTCCGTAACTGAAACGCCCAAAAGCATAACACACAGCAATAAGGGCAACGCCAGGCAGGACTATCTTTTTCATTATGATTCCACCGCCTTTTTTAGATAGAACGATCATTATATTTCTTATGAAATAAAAAAGTGAGTTGAAATATGAACTCACCCTTTGTGTTATGAATTGAAACTATTTTGCGTCATGTGAATCAGTTCCCGGCAGACATCTGTTACATTTTCCGTTTCGGCCAGCGCCGTCGAACCCTCTAACAACAGCATAAACTGCATGATGTTCCGATCATTTGCTTTGGGATCACATTTTTTTATCAGGGTCATGACATGTTTTTTGTGCCCGTTCACTGTTTGCACGATAACATGATTTGGATCAGCCCCGAACTCTTCCTTCGCTCGTAAAAAAAGGCATCCTCTGGCTTCATGCTCCATCAACCACTTGGCATGACCTTCAGCCAGATTGAGAAAAACGGACTGGGCCATGTTATCTGCATACAATCGTAGTTGCTCCAGATAACGCTGCTCGCGGCGCAGGAGCACCTCGACAATCAGGTCATCTTTGGATGCAAAGTGGTTGTATAACGTCATGATAGCAACATCAGCATCGGTAATAATGCGTTTTAATCCAATGGCATGAAAGCCATGCAGATAGAACAAATCCTCGGACACGTTCAGGAGCATTTCTTTTTTGCTGCTCATGATTGCTAACACACTCCTTCACCCAATTTTTACTAAAAAATAGAATGATCATTATATCCAAAATATAGAAAACAGATTCCATTGTCAATCGAGGATTAGGGTTTCGATCTCCAGCCGCCCAAAGTTTTCGATCCATTCGACCGGGCAAGCTGAGCCGGTAATGACCATAGATATATGCTCAACAGGTGCAATCTTGGCAAACGTAGAGCGTCCAAACTTGGTGTGATCCGCCACGAGGATCGCTTCCTCCGCACGTTCCATCATTTTACGCGAGATTAAAGCTTCTTCAAGGATATAGTCTGTTATACCATCCGTGAAGGAAACACCGCCTGCCGATATAAATGCTTTGTTGACTTTGAACTGACTCAGCATTTCGTGTGCGGCAGGTCCGGTGGAGGCTTGAACCGCTGTGTGGATCTCACCTCCGGCGAAAATAATTTTGCCAGCAAAAGATTCCAGAGCAACAGCCAGAATGGGTACGGAATTCGTGATGACTGTGACATGCGAGCGGTGCTGCAATTGACGCATGATTTCGAGTGTGGTTGTGCCATTGTCCAGCATGATGGTCTCGCCGTCCTCAATCAAGGAAGCTGCTGCCACAGCAATAGCCTTCTTTTCTTGAACTTGCAACTGAGAGCGCTTCTGGAAGGGAGCTTCGATCATGCCGGAGCGCACACGTACAGCACCTCCATACACTTTACGCAACTCGCCTTCTTTCTCCAGACGATCTAAATCCCGCCGTATGGTTTCCGTAGATACCTGAAAGTGCTGAGCTAGCATTTGTACTTGAACTTTGCCTTGGGTGGCAAGCTGGGTAAGGATGGTCTGTTTTCGTTCCTCGTATGTTAATGACATTAAAATCGTGCCTCCTTACATTCTGGACGATTGGTTTTTGTGTGGATTATTGTTGTTTTTAATAGTGTAAGTTTGTGAAAATCACTTGTCAATTTCATTTGGCAGTTGTGAGTAGACGTATTGACAGACCATTGATGTGAGGATAATATCATATAAATCAACAAAAACAACAAGAAACCACATAATAATACAGAGTGGAAATAAGTCTATTAATGCCATAATCAGCAATACATATAACTAATCTATCAAACCGCATGACAGAAGTGAAAGTTCTTGCTTGCTTTCAATGCGTATTCATGTGGTATTCGGGAGGACAAAGGATTGAAACAACAGCTGGCTTTTCGTGAAAATGGGACCTTTACCATCGTACAGTTTACCGATTTACATTGGAAAGACGGGCGGCCTGAAGATCTCCGAACCCAGCGGATGATGCAAACCATCATCAAGCTAGAGCAGCCTGATCTTGTTGTGTTTACAGGCGATGTCATCTACACCGGGCCTGTGGAACCGGGGAATCAAGCATGTGAGCATCCAGCGCAGGCTTTTCGTGATGCAATCTCGGTTGTGGAGACTTGTGGAATTCCGTGGGCTTTTGTATTTGGCAATCATGATGCCGAGCAGCGCATTACTCCGGCGGAGCTAATGCTTGTTGTTCAGGAGCATGCGCATAGTGTGACGGAAGCGGGCTCGCGTGATATTGCAGGGTTGGGCAATTACACGCTGGAAATTGCCGGGGCGAATGGACTTCCGGCAGCCGTGTTGTATCTGCTCGATTCCGGGAGTTATTCGACCGTGGAATCGATCCCCGGTTATGGTTGGATTCAGCAGAGTCAGCTCCGATGGCTGATGGATGAATCCACACGCGTCAATCCCGGCCGCAGCCCGGGGGATAAGCTGCCAGCCTTGGCGTTTTTCCATATCCCGATTCCGGAATATCAACTGATGTGGGACAGTCAGGTTTGCTATGGCAACAAATATGAACCTGTCTGCTGTGCGCAAGTCAATTCGGGGTTGTTTGCTGCACTGCTGGAGATGGGGGATGTAATGGGTACGTTCTGCGGACACGATCATGTGAATGATTTTCACGGCCAGTATCAAGGGATACGTCTTTGTTACGGGCGTTCGAGTGGCCACAGTACCTACGGAAGGGAAGGTATGCTACGCGGAGGACGTGTCATTCAGATGCGTGAAGGTGAGCGGGCGTTTGATACCTGGCTTCGACTGGAGGATGGATCCGTAATGAGGGAACAGCCGGAGCATCAACCTGAGCAATAGAAACAGAGAGGAACGTTTACAGCATGATTTTACCGTTAATTCTGGTGCTTGCTTCAGGAATGGCACATGCCGTCTGGAGTATGTTTACGAAGCGAAGTTTGAACAAAAGTGTTTTTCTATGGTCGATTATGATGATTCCGACCGTATTACTGCTGCCTGTGCTGGTGATGGAATTGTCTCGTGAATCGTTACCGATATCGTCCTATGTTCTACTGATCGTATCGATGGGGCTACAGGCGCTATATTCCTGGCTGTTGTCTCAGACGTATGAGCTTGGCGATTTGTCTCAGATCTATCCGATTATGCGGGGCACGAGTACGTTGCTGGTGCCGTTGATCGGGGTTGCTTTTCTGGGAGAAAGGTTGTCAGGATTCGGATGGTTAGGCATTGCCTGCATGATTGTTGGTTTCACGGTTCTGAGCGGTGTGGGGAGCAGGAAGGGAAGAGCAGGATCAGGAATGCAAGGGGCGAAGCCGATACTTATGGCCTTGTGCGTTGGATTATGTACGACGAGTTATGTATTTGTGGACAAATTAAATCTGCAGCATATTTCTCCCCTAGCGTTGCTTGAGGTCACGAATATTGGTTTTGTGGCTGGATTAACGCCAGCGCTGCTCGCCTCAGGTGGTTTACGTCAGGAGTGGAAGGTGAATCGTTCGACCATTCTGCTTGGAGCGTTGCTGAATCCGGGGTCGTATTTGCTCTTTCTGTTTGCATTGGAACAGGCACCAATGGCCAGGTTGGGTCCGCTTCGGGAAGTGGGTACGGTATTTGCGGCTTTTCTGGGGGTTTGGTTGTTAAAAGAACAGCAGGGCATGAAACGCATCCTTTGTTCCATTGTTATTTTTGGTGGCATCCTGCTGATTGGCATGTGGGGATGATATAAGAGACAGAGCGATGTTTAGTCCTGTAGGGACGTGAAATGAACATCGTATACCTCATGCTTATGCTGCGTACCGGACAGAGAAAAGCACAAAATGACAGGCCTCCGTGTGCATCTTCTTGTATTATAGGAGCAAGGAGTGATGAACCACATGAAATGGGTGGAAGCCATACAAAAGTCTATTCAATACATGGAAGAGCATTTACTGGAGCCTATGACGGTGGAACAGATTGCAGCACAAGCGCACATGTCTGCGTTTCATTTTCAACGTATCTTTCATTTAATGACCGATGTTACCGTGGCAGAGTACATCAGACGCAGAAGATTAACATTGGCTGCGCATGAACTGCTGCAATCCGACCATAAAATTATGGATTTGGCCTTCAAGTATGGCTATGATACGCCTGAATCGTTCACCAAAGCTTTTCGCAGACAACATGGTATAACGCCAAGGGAGACTCGCAAGTCTGGTGCTTCAGTCCAGTCATATAATCGACTCGTTATTCAAATCCGTTTACAAGGAGCAGAGCCAATGAAGCATCATATTGTTGAACAAGAGGCATTTTCCATTGCAGGCATTAGACAACGGTTTTCGTATGTGGATGGGCAGCATTTACAGGGAATCGGTAATATGTGGGAGGAAGCATACAGCAGTGGTGCAGAGGATCGGATATTGGCGTTAAATGATGGGGTAATCCCAGGTTTGTTAGGTGTGTGTGTGGATCAAGCCGAGATGAAGGACAAACAGATGGAGTACTGGATTGCAACAACGTATGAAGGGGAGCAACCGGAAGGATTATCTACGTTATCGTTCCCCGCGAGCAAATGGGTGGTTTTCGAGGTGGAGGAACCGATGCCTCAGGGAATGCAAAACCTGTGGAAACGTATTGTAGGTGAATGGTTCCCTTCAAATGCATACGAACATGCCTGGCTGCCTGAACTGGAAGTCTACCGCGGCATGAAACATGCGCCTCAAATCTGGATACCGATTAAATAGCTTGATAGAAAGTATTAAATAGCCTCGATAGTAAGTATTGAATATCTGGATCGTAAGCTTTAGTTATCTTCACCAATGATCATCGATCAATATGACATCACAACTCCGCTCAGGAACCGTGATTTTCAGGCGTGCATTCGTTTCGGATGTGCTGAAAATGACAGCTTGAGGGGAGTTGTTTATTTTATTCCAGGGTTAAAAACATGTTATATTGAAAGATAGTTGTCACAAACCATATGAACTGACTAATGAACAGGATTGAAGATATCCGTTGCCGTCTATTTTAAGGAGGGGTTGTTGTGCAATACGAAGAACGGTTTGTCCGAACGTTGCGACAACATAAGCAGATCATGCAGGATTTGCGGCTTGTGCGTTCGCTAGAGCTACCCGATTGTTATATAGGTGCGGGTTATATTCGTAATTACATATGGGATGATCTTCATGGATTTGCCAGACGTGAATTACATAGCGACATTGATGTTGTCTATTTCGATTCTGCCGATCTCCGAGAGGAACGGGATTACGAACTTGAGCAGGAGCTACGTACTGCAACAAGTAACACGAAGTGGTCGGTTAAAAATCAGGCCAGGATGCACCTGCGCAACGGAGACATGCCGTATCACTCTACTGAAGATGCACTGCGCTTTTGGCCTGAGCAAGTAACAGCCATAGGTGTACAAGTACATGAGGGCAATCAAATGAGGATATGTGCCCCTTATGGGCTGGAGGATCTGTATTCGTTAGTTGTACGCAAAAGCCCGGCCTTTAAGGATACGGCCTACTACAACGAACGTGTGTGCAAAAAGAATTGGCAAGAGCACTGGCCGAAGCTAACGATTATAAGAGCTTGAGATAAAAAATATGAGGTCTTAATTACCGAAAGGAGTGTGGCTGTACTGATACAGAAATTTTTGCGGGAGAAAGGATATATTCTTGATTTAATTCTTCTCGGTTGTCTGGTGTTCTTTTTGATCTTCTGGGGCTGGAACTTTGCGGTGAAATTTTTTGCTCTCCTCACGGCGACCTTTATCATATTAAGACGAATTGATTATGAGAAACACATCTGGTTTAAACATGTACTGTTGGTTATTTTCGGGATTGGTGCGGTTTCTTTTGTTATTATTGAAGCCCTTGTTTTTACCCAGCTTGGTTCAAAGGATACAGAGCGAGCGGATTATGTCATCATTCTCGGGTCGGGTATCAAGGGAACTGAATTGTCACTGACCTTGAAACAAAGGCTGGATGCCAGTCTGGAATACATTCGTAGTTACCCAGAGACACCAGTCATCGTTTCCGGGGGGCAGGGGCCAGGTGAATCCATTCCCGAAGCGCTTGCGATGAAAAATTACCTGGTCGATCAGGGCATTGCGCCCGATCAAATTATTATGGAGGATCGCTCGACAAGCACGCAGGAGAATCTAGCTTTTTCTAAAAATATCATCCTTGCCTCCGGGCTGGATCATCCCAAAATTATGATTGTCACGAGCGACTACCATATGTTCAGATCAAAATATATCGCAGCCAAAAACGGCTATGCCGCAGAATATGGTATTTCCGCTCCTTCACCCGGGTATTTGAAACCGATCAATATGATTCGTGAATACTTTGGCGCAGTCAAGGCATTTCTATAATAAAACGAGAAACAGGGCGAAGCGGAATGAAGATGCTTCGTCCTGTTTCTCGTTTTAATGGGTAACGTATGCTTACAGGATGTTCGCGTCACATCCTATTTTTCAGCAGGATCACTAGCTGCTCTAATTTCAGTAACTGGGGTTGTATCAGATCTGGAAGATCTGACGGAAGGGGCAACTTCAGTGACCTCATCCCTAGGGGTAGTAGCTCTGATCTCAGAAGGGCGTACCGAAGTATCTCTGGAAGATCTGACGGAAGGGGCAACTTCAGCGATCTCATCCCTAGAGGTAGTAGCCCTGATCTCAGAAGGACGTACGGAAGTATCTCTGGAAGAGCTGGCTGAAGGAGAAGCTTCAGCGATCTCATTCCTAGGGGTAGTAGCCCTGATCTCAGAAGGGCGTACGGAAGTATCTCTGGAAGAGCTGGCTGAAGGAGAAGCTTCAGCGATCTCATCCTTAGGCACAGTAACACTCACCTCAGCAGCTTGGGATGAAGTTTTTCTGGAAGTATCAGGTGCAGGCACAGCTTCAGTTGCTTTTGATTCTACTTTGGGTGTGTGGTTGGATGCCCATACGGCTGTGGACGTACTAGCTACGGCAATCAGACATAAAGCTCCGATCGTGATCATCCGATGCTTTTTATTCATTTTTTTTACATCAAACATCATTGTTAATCTCCTTTTGAGTTGTTTTCCTTCCCCGGAAAGGGAGGAGCAAAATTGTACAGGTACGTTTCTTGCGCCCGCCATCACGCTTAAAATATTTTCTCCATAGCGTTTGCGATCTTCAAGGGACATCTTCTGCACGACCTTTTCATCACAAGAAAACTCACTCCACGTATGAATCTCCTGCCGAAGAAGGTGAACGAGTGGATTGAACCAGTGCAGGGCACTGACGAATAAAGTGATGGCCTTGACCCATAGATCCTTATGTTTAAGATGAGTTAATTCATGGTGATAAACCAGTCTCATATCCAGGTGGATTGTACCGGATAGAGGTAAATAAATCGTGGGTTTAGTCAAACCGACCAGTACAGGACTACGGAGAATCGGACTATAGGCCAGTCGAACATGCCGCCGAATACCAAGCTTTTTCTTGATAACAGGCAGCAAAAGGGCTACCTCGCTGTTCTCCTGCACATCCGTTCGGGTACGTTTTAATTCATTGGTGAATTTGCGATAACAGTAGATCTGCCACGTTGAATAAACGAGAACGCCCACTCCCCAAACACCGAGCAGAACATAAGCCACAGTAGAAGATATAGTCCACTCTTCTGGTGCAGGAATTCCCCCAAATATGTTTCGCACGCTGTCGGAAGGTTTAACGGTTGTGTTCGATGTGTGTAGAAATAAGCTTGCAAACCAGGAAATCCCGAACGACAGGGGAATCACATAAAAAACGACAGCCATTTTACTCAAACCGTAACGCCAGTGAGCCGGGAAAAGGTTAACATTCAGAAGGCGCAGTGCAAGGATGCAGGCTGTAGCCATGCTTCCGCCCATGGACAAGGCTACGAGCAGTTCCAGAAAGATATTCATGATCGGCACCTACTTTTCCGACAGCCATTTTTTTAATTCTGCAATGTCATCCTCTGAAAGTTTATCCCCGTCGTACATGGCTGAAACCAGATTTTTAACAGAGCCTTGGTAGAGTCCATCGAGTACGGTTTTTGTTTTCTGGAGTTTGTAGTCTTCGGGAAGCAGAAGAGGTTCGTAATAGTTTGTTCGACCCTGTCTGGTTACGGTGAGCGCTCCTTTATCAACAAGTCTGGATAGAAAAGTTGAGATAGTCTGTGCCTTCCATTCTTTTCCCTTTAACTTAAACATGTCTAACAGTTCGGAAGAAGTGACCGGAGGAGTACAAGACCAGATCACCTCCATCAGTTCCAGCTCGGTTTCGGACCATTTTTGAATTTGGTGCACCACAAAAGCACTCCTTTACAACGTTATGCGTCCATAACGAAAATGAATTACTACACTACGTAGTACATTTAAATTACTACAACGTGTAGTAATAGTCAAGCATGTGTATGAAAACCTCTTGATTCTTCTTGTGCATCGCAGATAGTATTGGAGAAAAGCGTGTTATACTATAGGTCAACAAAAGATGAATGAGATGAACGAAACGAGTCAGGAGTGAATGATCATTACAGCATTTCAATTAGCTGCTCTGGAGGAGCAAAAGAACATTTCAACGATCGAACTGCAAGATATTATACGAATGCTTGCCCATGCGCCCTTACTATATGATGATGGTCAGCAGATTCAGGTTCAGGATTATTTTGAGGGACTTGAAGTGGAGCTAACAGATGATATTCGTCGTGCGGCGATTGAATTGTACGAACTGGGTGTCAAGGCTTGTCGCCGTTTCACGGATGTACTGGATTATGAGCAATTGCAAGATGTGCTTGGACTACAGGCCGAGTTGTGGCAGGATGGTGTGCTAACACTGCGTGATTGGATGAAATGGCTTAAGCAGATTGGCGAAGGGCGGCGAGCTCTACCTGTGTATGATTTTGCGACTATATTGGGTGACTTACCTGAAGGCTATATGATTCATGATTTTCATGATGAACTACAATATCGACTTGAACAGGATGCTACGAATGTCTGGGCAAACGAAGAAAGAAATCGATTATATACAGCGATTGGTGTGCAGGGAAGAGTCTAAATGTAGCTTTCCGCTCCACACAAAATGCGAGTTATATCAAACGAAAAGGCCTCTGGTGCTGTTTAATCTGATATGGATGAACTGCATATATGTCATTTGACCATCTGGGGAAACGAGGGGATACCGTGAAAAAGGTTGTACTTGCTGGTGGAACGGGATTTGTTGGCCGGGATTTTGCACCCCGATTTAAAAAGCTGGGATACGATGTGCTCGTGATCTCACGTCAATCCGGGCACATCGCCTGGGAAGATCGAGCAGCCATCATTGAAGCGCTTGAAGGCGCAGAGATGTTGATCAACTTGGCTGGCAAATCTGTGAATTGTCGCTACACGGAAGAAAATCGCAGAATCATTTTCGACTCCAGAACAGAAACCACACGTATTCTTGGAGAAGCGATACTGGCATGTACACAGCCTCCTGAATTGTGGATTAACTCCAGTACAGCAACCATTTACAGACATGCGGAAGATCGCCCTATGACGGAAAAAGACGGCGAGATCGGTTCAGGTTTTTCCGTGGAGGTAGCCAAAGCATGGGAGCAGGCATTTTTCGATTTCAAGCTGCCCTCTACGCGACAGATTGCGCTGCGCATTGCGATTGTACTTGGTGAAGGCGGGGTGATGGAACCGTTGACGAATCTGGTCCGATTTGGCCTGGGAGGAGCGCAGGGAGCAGGAACCCAGCAGTTTAGCTGGATTCATATTGAGGATCTGTTCCGCATGGTGAGGTTTGCACAAGAGCATCCAGAGCTGGAAGGTGTCTTTAATGCTTCGTCTCCGCATCCGGTGACCAATCGGGAACTGATGGCGAGTCTGCGGAAACAGATGGGGGCAAGTATTGGACTTCCGTCTCCACGCTGGATGCTTGAGCTTGGAGCCATATTCATCCGTACGGAAACGGAACTGGTACTTAAGAGCCGCTGGGTAATTCCCGATCGTATGGAAAAGGCAGGCTTCACGTTTACGTATGCTTCGCTGGATGCGGCGCTCACGGATCTCCTCAAGCGAACAAAGTAACTCGCGCGCAGTAGAAAAGCAGAAGCCCGATAGACACGTATTCTTACATCGTGTATACACTGTGCAGAAGATCATTCATATCGTGATGGGGAGGGCAGAGCAATCTGCCCTTCTGTCCATTGCCCATTATTCAGTTGGAGGCATATGCGTTTAATGATTACTAGCACAAAATTTACATAAGACCTACGAAAGAGAAGAGGTTGGGCATATGCAACTTAGAAGAGTAAGAATCGCAGGTACAGGGAAATATCTGCCCCAGATCAAGGTGACGGATGAGGAATTGGATGAGCGTTTAAATGTTCCGGAAGGCTGGGTCAGCAAAGCCACAGGGGTAGGTTTTCGTTATTACGCCTCGGACGAGGAGACTTCTTCCTACATGGGGGCAAGGGCTGCTGAAGCGGCACTAGTTGATGCAGGTCTTTCCTTTGGAGAGATCGATTGTCTGGTGTGCACAAGCGGTACGAAAGAACAGCCGCTGCCAAGTACAGCTGTCTTTATTCAACAGGCTATGGGAGAGGAAGATTCGGGTGTGCCTGCTTTTGATATGGATGCGACCTGTCTGAGTTTTCTGAACGGTCTTGATGTCATTTCTTATATGGTGGATGCTGGACGTTACCAGCGTGTATTACTTGTAGCCACCGAGATTGCCTCAGCCGGATTGAACTGGAAAGACCCTGAAAGTGCAGCCTTGTTTGGGGACGGAGCGGCGGCAGTCATCATTGAGCGTACATCTGAAGAGTCAGGCTCACAGATCGTACACGCATCTCTGCGTACTTATAGCCGCGGAGCACGGTTTTCAGAGATTGCAGGCGGAGGCACAAGGCAGCATGCAGCCCAATATAATGTGGCTCAGCCAGATCCATTTCTCTTTCATATGGATGGACAAGCCATTTTCCGTATGGCGTCCAAGCTGCTACCTGGTTTTATGAATGAGATGCTGCAAGCTTCCGGGAACGAGATGCAGGATTTCGGGCTTGTCATTCCTCATCAGGGAAGTGCAATGGCTATGCGTTTGATTCGCAAGAAGCTGGGTATTCCGGAAGAACGCTTCATGGATATTACACGAGGTCATGGCAATACCATTGCGGCTTCCATTCCAATGGGACTGCATGAAGCTATTCGTCAGCAACGAATACAGCGTGGTGACCGTGTATTGATGATTGGAACGGCGGCGGGTTTATCCTTGGGAGGACTCATCCTTGATTACTAGATTCGGACAACGCGGGCTTCAAGCACAAGCTGGTCGTTCATACAAGGTCCTCCTTACCGGAGGCCGGGCTCCGGTGACGCTGGACTTGGCCCGCATGCTGCACCGGTCAGGCCATCTTGTATATATTGCAGAGAGTGCGGAGCGACATCTGTGCAGAACGTCCTGCGCGGTGGAGCAGTGTGCGCTTGTTCCACCGCCGCATCATCATACGGAGGATTACCTGTCAGCATTGGAACAATGGATCAGAACATGGCAGATTGATCTGTTGATTCCGATGTGTGAGGAAGTATTTTATGTAGCTCAAGGAATGGATCGCTTACGGCAACATTGTCGTGTTCTCACCTCTCCTTTGCAGCAGTTACATGCCCTTCATCATAAATACGATTTTATTCAGCTTGCCAATTCTATGGGACTGCCGGTTCCCGACACACATCTCATTCAAAGTCCTCAGGAGTGGCTGCAAACTCAGCATGTCCTGAACGAGTCAGGGGAATGGGTCTGGAAGCCGGTCTATTCTCGTTTTGCTGCCAAAGTGCGTATGCCGATAGCTGGAGTGCGTCACGATCCGCCGGGGGAAGAGATGTTATCCCCTGTCTTCCCTTGGGTGGCACAGCGCTACATCCAAGGACGAGGGCTTTGCACCTACAGTGTAGTGCATGAAGGCCAGTTGATTGCCCATGCCACCTACGACAGCCGATATCGCACGGGCAATATAGGCGCGAGTGTTTTTTTCGAACAGGTTCAGCATGAGGGTGTGCGAGCGTGGGTACAGCAATTTGTACAGGCGGTAGGTTTTAGCGGGCAGATTGGTTTTGATTTTATCGAAGACGTGTCTGGTCAGGTGTTCGCCATTGAATGTAACCCAAGGGCAACCAGTGGCATTCATCTGTTTCATCCTGGTGATGGCTTGGTGCGTGCATTGCTTGAACCTGAGGTGGTATTAAACCAGAGAACAGAAGTTACCCCGCAGTCAGGTAGTGATAAAGCCATGCTTGCCCTTCCAATGCTGGGTAGCGGCCTCAGGCAGATCCGGCGTCGTAAAGGTAGCTTGGGAGCATGGAGGGCGGCTTGGCGCGATGCGAGGGATGTCGTGTATATACGGCAGGATTGGCGGCCGTTCTTCGAACAATTTGCGGTAGTACTGGCTGCTTGGCGTCTTGCACGTTCACAGCAGATTTCGCTGACGGAAGCATTGACTCACGACATAGAATGGAATGGTGAACAACGATGAGGAGAGCATTAGTGACCGGGGCTACGGGGTGTTTGGGTAGACATCTGGCGATAAGGCTTGCATCCGAAGGATGGGATGTTACCGGTATGGGGCGACAACAAGAGATCGGCGTCACCTTGGAAACGGCTGGAGTTCGATTCTTGAAAGGAGATATCCGGGATCAACAAGCTGTGAATGCAGCATGTGCGAGTCAGGATGTGGTGTTCCACTGTGCGGCATTATCGTCACCATGGGGGAAATATCGGGATTTTTACAGTAGTAATGTGCAGGGAACTCAGAATCTGGTTGAAAGCTCTGTGCGCAGTCAGGTACAGCGGTTTGTCCATGTCTCCACGCCAAGTATATATTTTAATTACATTCCCCGTTATGAGGTTCGTGAACATGACCCGATACCAGCCAAACCTGCCAATCATTATGCGGCTACCAAACGTCTCGCTGAAGATATCGTGATGGAGGCACATCGTAACGGACTACCGTCCATCATGATTCGTCCGCGTGCTATTTTTGGCCCATATGACCAGACGCTTTTCCCGCGTATCGTTGCAGCGAATGCCAGACAGGGTGTACCGATGATCGATGGCGGACAGGCGTTGATTGACCTGACGTGCGTGGATAATGTGGTGGATGCCCTGATGCTTTGCAGTGAAGCTTCTGCTGATTCGCTTGGGAGAGCCTATAATATTTCGAATGCAGATCCAAGGGCGTTTGCAGAACTGGTCGAGACTCTTTTTGACATGTTAGACATGCCGCTGCAGCGTCGTAATATTCCTTATACGATGGCTTATGGAGTGGCCAGTGTGCTGGAAAGTGTTCATCGATTCATTCCTGTTCTGGGTGAGCCAGCTCTCACCAGATACACGGTCGGGTCGTTGGGTGTGCCGCAGACATTAAGCATAGTGGATGCAGAAGCGCAGTTGGGATATACGCCGCGAGTGTCTATTGAAGAGGGTTTGCAGCAATTTGCAGATTGGTGGAGGACGGAATCATGTTAACAACGAAGCCGGTTAAACTGTATTTGGGCGCAGCGGGTTATTGTACCCATCCTGAGTTTCTAACACTGCGAGGAGGGAGTTTGCGAGCGGTTCCTTTTCCGGCAGGTTTTGCCTGTATCCTTCATCCGGAACATGGCCCGATTTTGCTGGACACGGGATATAGTGCTCGTTTTTTTGAAGAGACTGCTCGCCTGCCCAATGCCTTGTATCGTCATATCACCCCCGTAGTATATCGGGAAGAAGACAGTGCTGTTCATTTTCTGGAGCGGATCGGGCTTAAGGCAACAGATATCCGTTATGTCATTCTTTCGCATTTTCACGGGGATCATATCGCAGGTGTGAGGGACTTCCCGGAGGCCCGGTTCATTTATTTGCCAAGAGCATATGATGCAGTTCGCTCTCTTGGCTCGATTGCGGCGGTGAAGGCTGGATTTCTGGCTGGACTGCTCCCGGATGATTTTATCCAGCGATCAATGCCCGTGCACGATCATCCCAAGCGATGGGCGGAAATGACGGATCGTAGGGGTATAGCAGCTCCGGATCGTTTCCCGTGGGACGAGGTGTACGATATTTTTGGAGATGGCAACCTGCTCGGTGTAGATGTCTCGGGTCATGCGGAAGGCATGATGGGATTGTTGCTGCGGACAGAACAGCATGAATATTTTTTATGTGCGGATGCGGTATGGTCGAGTCGGGCTTTTCGTGAAAAACGCAGACCTCATGCACTTGCGGGCATCATTATGTCAGATCGGCAGCAGTACAGACAGAACTTTGACAAGTTGATACAGCTGCATCAGCAGTTTCCTGCGATTCGCATTGTGCCCAGCCACTGCCAAGAGGTGCTGAGCGAATGGGGCACAGGAGGAACGGGGCGATGAGTAATCCCATTCGAATTGTAACTCATTATGCACTGGCGCGTGGTCTGCGCAGATGGCGTACACGGGCACAGCTTGAACGCTGGCAGGAACGCCGAATCAAGCGGCATGTCGAGCGGATTCGCGCGCAGTCTCCATTTTATCAACAGTGGTGGGAGGGTCTGGACGCATCCGAGTGGAGACAGTTTCCGCAGATTGACAAATCCATAATGATGCAGCATTTTGATACCCTGAACATCGTTGGGATTTCGAAGAAAGAGGCGTTGATCCTGGCGGGTGAGAGTGAAGATACTCGTGACTTCAAGCATTCTTCCATCAAGGGGGTAACGGTGGGACTCTCTTCTGGCACATCCGGTAACCGGGGCATATTTCTAGTCAGTGATCAAGAGCAGGACGCATGGACGGGAACGGTACTTGCCAAGTTGTTACCAGGCGGGCTATGGACACCTGCAAAGATCGCTTTTTTCTTGCGCGCGAACAGCAATTTGTATGAATCGGTGAAGCGTGGCAAACTGCAATTTCAGTATTTTGACCTGCTGGAGCGTGTGGATGTGCTCGTTGAGCGCATGGAAGAATACCAACCCACGGTATGGGTAGCTCCGCCATCCATGCTTCGTATGCTGGCTGATGCTTATCTGCAGGGACGTTTAACCCATGTGCCCGACAAAATTATTTCTGTAGCCGAGGTGCTTGATCCGCTGGATCGTAAGGTGCTGGAGCGTGTTTTCGGGCAGAACGTTCATCAGGTGTACCAGTGTACAGAAGGTTTCTTGGGGGCGACCTGCAAGCATGGAACGATACATCTGAATGAAGATATTGTGTATATTGAAAAAGAATACCTTGATCCGGCCACCCGGCGGTTCGTGCCTGTGATCACGGATTTTTCGAGAACGTCACAGCCGATTATCCGGTATCGGCTGAACGATATCTTAACCGAGGCGGCAGAGCCGTGCGCCTGTGGTTCATTGTTTACTGCCATTGAGCGGATTGAGGGCCGCTGTGATGATACGCTTTATTTTTTACATCAACATGTGGGTAAGGCTGTTTCTGTTTTTCCGGATTTCATCAGTCGTGCGGTCATTGCGGCCTCGCCAGCCATTGAGCATTATCGCGTGGTGCAAAGTGCCAGTGGAGTATTGGACGTATCCATGCGGATCAGCGAAGAAGCGGGTCAGGAGCAGGTACAGGCAGCTGTGTTGCATGAACTGGGGAAATTAGCAGAGCGGCTGCAATGTGTGCTTCCAGAGGTGCATTTTGTGCCGTATACGTTTGAACCGGGGATAACGAAGCTGCGGCGGGTGGAGAGACGTATGGATTAATGAAGCTTGCTTGACCAATGAGCAATATAGATGGAACTATTCTTTGACACTTTAACGGAGGTGATGAAGTGACTGTGTGGGCGTACAAAATAGGAGAGGATTCGCCAAACCCTGCGGATGGCAGAAGTACGACAGGGAGGAGCAACCAAACCGAATTATCACAAATATCAGATACCAAAGAATCAAGATTAGGCAGTCTCGGGGCTAAACATCCTGTAGCATTAATCACAGGAACATCCAGTGGCTTCGGTATGCTGACTGCCATCACACTTGCCAAGCAAGGTTATCGTGTTATTGCCACGATGCGTGATCTGAGCCGTAAGGGAGAACTTTCGAACCGTGCCGAGGAGGCAGGAGTGACTGATCGACTCTACTATGCACAGCTTGATGTAACAGATTCGGAATCAGTGCAGACCGCTGTGGATACGGTGCTTCAGCAGTATGGGCGCATTGACATGCTGGTGAATAATGCGGGTTTTGCTGTAGGCGGATTTATTGAGGAGGTGTCGATGGAGGATTGGCGGCGGCAGATAGAAACGAATCTGTTTGGACTTATTGCAGTTACACGCGCCGTTCTGCCTGTCATGCGTGAACAGAAGCGCGGGCTGATTGTTAATCTTTCGAGCGTGAGTGGTTTATCCGGTTTTCCGGGATATGCGCCATACGCCGCTTCCAAGTTTGCCGTGGAAGGCTTCAGCGAAAGTCTGCGCCATGAAATGTCCTCATTCGGTATCCGCGTAGTGCTGGTTGAACCCGGGGCATATCGTACACCCATCTGGAACAAAGGGTTGGGAGAGATCCACCAGAAGGAGAATTCCCCTTATAAACATAAGTTGGATGCAGTTCTGCGGTATTCCAAACAGGCCAGCGAGACTGCACCTGATCCGCAAGAGGTCGCTGATCTGATCGGACGGATTGCACGAATGCGTGCACCGCGGCTACGATATGCACTAGGCAAAGGCTCACGGTTACTCATCATCGGAAAGGCACTGCTGCCATGGAAATGGCTGGAGTGGCTAATTGCCCGTGGGCTTCAATAGGTTAAGAGTGCGTAATGGTGTGTTTATACGCGAGGCGAAGTCATAACCTTTTTATAGGGAGGGCTGTTTCATGTTTGAAGTCATTGTTATTGCACTGCTGATTATCATTGTAGGTTTGCTGCTACATATCAACAGCAAACTTCCGGTGCGTGACCGGGTACAGGAAGCGATGGAAAGGGATCGTCATGGGCGTGGTAACGAAAATCAGAACTGAAAATACTGGGAGGAGATGAAGGATGAGAACAGATGCTGTAAGAGACTCGTATATTCTTCGTAATATCGAGCGGGACGAATCTGACCTGTATTGGCCTTTGCGGCTTGAAGCGCTACAGACACACCCCGAAGCTTTCGGGGCTTCATACGAGTTGTCCAGTCAGTTATCCATGAGTGAAGTGCAAGATCGCATACATAACGAGCCCGATGATTACATTTTGGGTGCGTACACCTTTGACGGCAAACTTGCGGGTATGATGGGGTTTAAAAGGGAATTTGGTCTGAAGCTCAGGCATAAGGGATTCATCTGGGGTGTCTATGTCTCACCTGCTCATCGAGGGAACGGGCTGGCATCCCGATTGTTATCCGAAATTCTGGAACGGGGCAAACATCTGGAGAATCTCAAGCAGATTAACCTAAGTGTAGTGACTACCAATGCTTCTGCGAGACGGCTATATGAAGGACATGGGTTTGAAGCCTACGGGATCGAACGCAATGCCCTGGAAGTGGGCGGACAAGGGTATGATGAGGCGCATATGACGTATTTTTATAACGGGAAACCAGATTGAATCCTACTTAAAAGGCAAGAGGAGTGTCCAATGGCTATGGCTTTTGCACTGTTTGGCGGAGGATTGGATCGTTCCCGGAGGTGCACATCTGTCGCTGAGTTTGGTTCAGCCTGGTGAGAAGCGAATGCGTAATGATGCAATAGAATATTCGTAACCGTGCACAAAATCCCGTATAATGGAAAATAATGAGGAGGTGATGACGATGTGCCGATATGCAATGTCTGGACCTTATAAAGAGATCTATGCTTGTTTTCACTGTCGCAAGTCGTTTAAACAAGTATCACCTTATGATTTGAGCCCGGAGACCGCGGCAACTCTTGAACATAAGTGCCCGCAATGTGCAGAGGTAATGGTAAGCATGGGGCATGATTTTCAAGCTCCTAAGCAAAAGGACATCAAACAGTGGATCAAAGTGATGATGCTCTATCGTCATGGTGTAACTTATCATAACTGTGGATGTGGGGCAGGATATCGTCCGGCCGAACTGCGTGAAGTCCCCGAATTTCTAGAGCAACAAGCTGCTGGACGAAGAAGTGAAGGGGAGAAACTGCTTCATCGCTGGATGGAATAGGAGAATAAGCAATATGATTCGTACATTCATACAAAAAGACTTGCCATATGTCATAGAAGCGCATATCCGTATTTATCGGGAAGAGTATAATTATGATGACAGCTTTGCGGCATTTATTATCGATGCGTTGCAAACTTTCGCTTATACGGGAGATTTCACAAGAGAAATGATGTGGATTGTGGAGCTGAATCAGAGGCCTCATGGCTCGATTGGGCTGACACGTGTGAATGATAAGGTGGCTCAGCTACGATGGTTTCTACTTGAACCTGAGGCTAGGGGTGCAGGGTGGGGAAGGAAGCTCATTGAGCACGTTATTCCGTATGCAGAGCAACAAGGATATCGTTCCATTTCATTATGGACTAATCAGTCTTTATTTGGTGCTCGCAGGTTATATGAAGCATATGGTTTTCAAGTGAAAGAAATCCGAAAGCAGATTTTGTCTGGTCAGGAACTTACGGAAGAACGATGGGAGCTTGCTCTAGGTCCGGTAAAGGAGCAAAAACTGCGCCAGGAGATGTAAGGATGAAAACAGAGCCTGTTTATGCTGAAAATACAGTTGTTGGCGTGTGGTTTCAGGGCGTGTGGCGCTGGTATGTCACCGAACGGGAATATTGGTTTTTAAACGTAGAAATGGAAGAACGGTTTGGTATCCATGTGTTGAATGAGGAGACCGCGGCTTTTTTCCTACAGTCGATTCAGGAAGAACAGGTAAGCGTACCTGAACTGAGGAGTGCGCTTCAGCAATTTCGGGAGATCCATCACGAGGGCGATGAATGGCTTAAGTATGTGCCGTCCTTTCTTGTGGATTTTGACAGGCGGCTATTCTTCTCCATGTTTCCGGAGCCTGCTTCCTTCGAGCATTACATGCCGGATGGCTGGACAGGAAGTTATATGGATTTTTTAGAGCAGGTTCCTGAAAATGAACGATACTGGACGATAGCAGGCGAGTTTTTATTCGAAGATAAACTTTCTTAATGAGGTGCTGCGATGAAACGTAAATGGATCATGACGAGCTTGCTGTCCATATGCACTGTGTTAGCCTTATCAGCTTGTGCTGTTACAACAGATGATCAATCCGTAGCGAAAACCATCGAACAAAGCTTGGATACATTAGTGAGAGAACCGGTTCTGGCTGCCAGCAGCAATCCGAATGATTATATTGCAGGCAATCAGGCCGTATATGAAGCTATCCTTCAAACGGGCTCAGAGGGCCTGAATCTTTTGCTGGATCAGCTTGAATCCAGCCCGGACAATGGTCTGAAGGAGTGGATTATGGCTCAGGCCAGTGCTGATATGATGGGCCATAACAATCCGGTGCATAACTGGAACAGTGGTAAAGATTGGTTGAGACAATACAAGACGAATACAGATTAGGTTATCCGGAGCACAGAATAGATTATTCGCTGGACTATTCTTATAGCCCTATTGTGATTGTAAGCTTCACCTCCAGTCATCATGAGTAGTAATGAGCGGTTCACGGAACCGAAAGAATACGTTATAGAGGTGACATCTTTGACCAAAAAAATTGCTTTTTTTGATTCAGGCATCGGTGGATTAACGGTACTGCATACCGCTTTGCAGCAGTTTCCGGAAGAATCCTATATGTATTACGCAGATACATTACACGTTCCTTATGGAACGAAGTCTGCAGATGAAGTTCGTCGTTATATTTTTGCCTGCGTGGATGCTATTGTTCGAGAAGGAGCAGACGCGATTGTAATCGCCTGTAATACCGCAACCAGTTTGGCTGTTAATGATCTGCGTTCCATGTATAACATTCCGATCATCGGTATGGAACCGGCCGTGAAACCAGCCGTCGAGATGAATCGGGACAACGGCAAGCGGGTGCTGGTGTTTGCTACGGCTTTGACTTTGAGCCAAACGAAGTATAACGAATTGGTATCACGCGTGGATGATGAGCACCGGGTTGATTCCTTCGCGCTCCCTGAACTGGTGGAATGGTGTGAGCAACTGGAGTTTGATCCGGTCAAAATAAAAGCATACTTCCGCTCGAAGCTCGCCGACCTGGATCTGGAACAATATGGGACAGTGGTCATGGGCTGCACGCATTACCCGTTCTACACATCCATCCTGCGCCAAGTAATGCCAGATCATATACAGATTGTTGACGGTAGCATGGGTACGATTAATCATTTGAAACAGCGACTTGGACTTGATGTACAGGAGCAAGTTGAAAGCGCTGGGCTGGAGCGGGCAAGAAATGTATCTTTTTTCAGTTCAGCAGGCCGAATGGAAGATCAGGACAAAATGCGTATTGCACTTCAGTATCTTAATGAGAACAAACTGTAGACTAGACCACCGGAGGTGTAGGCAATGGAGTCCATTATTCTGATTCGTCACGCAAAAGCCGAAGGACAGGAGCCATACGCAAGTCTGACGGATGAGGGATACAAACAGGCTGGAGAATTGGCGGATATGCTGTCCGGTCACGGGATTTCCTATATCGTATCCAGTCCATGGAAAAGGGCAGTGCAAACGGCCGTACCTTTAGGCGCGGCAATACAGCAGCACATTCACACGGATGAGCGCTTGCAGGAAAGAGTGCTAAGTACACAGAATCTGCCGAACTGGATGGATGTGCTGAAACGTACATATGAGGATGAAGATTGGGCCGCAGAGGGCGGAGAATCGTCTCGAACCGCGGCTGCCAGAGGTTTGGCATTGCTGGAGGAATGCTGGAGCAGACCAGAACGCCATGGAGCGATAGTCACACACGGCAATTTGTTATCGTTAATCATTCGTCATTACGATTCTTCTTTTGGTTATTCCGAGTGGGCCAAGCTTTCCAATCCGGATGTATATATTTTGAGACAGGCACAAGACTCGTCAGAAGAGGGAAGTTGCCGAGAGGATGGACATAGGGTCGCTATATCCAGACTTTGGCTGGAATGAATGAAAAAAAGAGCGCTCCAGCATCACAATCGTTCAGCTGGAACGCTCTGTAGGGTCGATGAACATGAATGTCTTCTTACAATGCTGCGAATAACAGGGTAACCCAGCCGGCGAGGAAGGCTACACCACCTATGGGTGTCACGGCTCCCCACTTGCGGACACCTGTAACACTCAGTGTATAGAGGCTTCCGGAGAACAGAATAATTCCGGCAAACAAGAGCCAGCCTGCGGTCATGACAAGGGATGAGGAAGTCAGCCGATCTGCGAACAATCCAAGCAGGATGATGCCGAGTCCGTGAGCGATATGATACTGAACACCTGTTTCATAAATTTTGATCATGTCAGCGGATAACTTGCGTTTGAGCGCATGAGCCCCGAAGGCACCCAGCGCAACGGCCAGAAACATCATAATACTGCCGAGAACCACCAGCGTTTGCATGTCGTTTTCTCTCCTTTATAGGGTAGTAACCGTTTATTTAACGGGTAATAAGCAGTATGTCCTTCGCTTGGCGATCGAGGCTGCTAGGGTATTTCATTTATAACTTGCGTAATTGAATCTGCTGAATGGAGTGATCGGCTTCTTTTTTCAAAATCAAGCGGGCACGTCCTTTGGTTGGCAAAATGTTTTCATGCAGATTTTTCGCGTTAATGTCTTGCCAGATCTGGTTGGCCGTTTCAATGGTTTCTTCTTCGTTAATATTGGCGAATCGCTGATGAAAGAAGGAATCCTTGTTCTGAAAAGCAGTCTGACGAAGCAACTTGAAACGTTCGATGTACCAGTGCCGGATGTGCTGTTCCTCTGCATCAATGTAGATGGAAAAATCAAAGAAATCACTAACCAGTAAAGGGGTCTCCCGTTTTACTTGCAACACGTTGATGCCTTCAATAATCAGGATGTCCGGCTGGCAGATCATTTTCTCTTCACCTTTAATTACATCGTAAGCCAAATGTGAATAAACAGGTGCTTTAACTTCAGGCTTGCCTGATTTCACATCGCCCATGAATTTAATGAGTGATTTGATATCATAGCTTTCGGGAAAACCTTTGCGGTTCATGATGCCTTTCTCTTGTAGCACCGCATTTGGATATAAAAAGCCATCCGTGGTGACCAGATCGACCTTGGGTTTGTTCTTGCCACGGGCGAGTAAAGCCTGAAGAAGACGGGCTGCTGTACTTTTTCCCACGGCAACACTGCCCCCGATCCCGATAATATAGGGGGTGTGAAGTGCTTGCTTTTTCATAAAAGAGGCCGTTAGTTGGTCAAGCTCCCGTGAAGCTCTGGCATATAAGTCAATGAAGTGGGTAAGGGGCAGATAAACATCCTCAACTTCCTGAATGGATACTTCTTCGTTCAAGCCCTTTAGCTGTTCCAGTTCAGCTTCCGTCAGCGGAAGAGTGATCTGATGTTCTTTGAGTCCAGCCCATTCTTTGCGGTTAAACTCGATGTAAGGTGAGTATAAATTCATGAGATCCCGCTTTCTGTATGTAATGTAATCGAAGACACAATCAATAGTGTACCAAATTTCAGCGAACTGACAACACCTTTACATGCTTTGTTTCAGAGAGAGCGTTATGTATACAGGTGTAAAGCAGCTAAACGTGGTACGAAGAATGGCTTATAAGAAAGTGTAACCCAATTTATGTTAAAGTCAACGTATACCATGCGGAAGGGTGACAGCAAATGATCGTATATGAGAGAGAGCATGATTTTGTTTTGACCGCACAACATGAGCATGGAATAGTCGCTGGAGACATGGCTGCGCATTGGAGGGCGGAGTGGCTCCCCCAAGGAACACATCGAGAGGAGTTGGTCCTTGCGGCAAAGGAGCATGACCGGGGATGGATTGAACTGGATGCGGCACCGTTATGGAACGATTATAGTCAGATTCCGTATTCTTTTCGTGATTTCCCGTTGCGTCCGCGTTTTGTGTTCTACCGCAAGGGGATTGAAGAAGTTAGACAACTGAATCCATATGCAGGTTTGTTGTGCAGTCTGATGTATACAGAACTGTTTCAGAAAACGCTTGGAGCAAGTCCGGAGGATGATGATGACATCCGGCAATATCTGCTTGAAGAGCAGAAACAGCAGGAGCACTGGAAGCAAGAACTGGGCGGCGATGCTGCAGGGCTGGAACAGCGGCTGAAGAACGATGTAGAGATCATGCTGTTCTGTGATCAACTCAGTCTCTTTCTATGCATGGAGGAGCCAGGTACACCTACGGCGCGTTATGATTTTTTTGCAGAAGGGCTCGGCTGTGGCTTTGACACCTGTCCAAGTGCAAAAATTCAAGTGGAGTGGGCAACAAGCGAGAAGGTAGCTTTATCCTTTTTTCCATTTGATGAGGAATTCGAAGTCACGATGTCTTATAAAGTAGTGCCCAAGGCCAGCATCCGCAAGTTTGGCATGTTACAGGCATATCGCCGAGCTAATTGGAAGGAACGCAGTATATGGATAACAGGGTTATCCTGAGTTATAGTTAAGCGCACCCAAGATTATTCAGGTAAAAATGACATATAACATAATCATTCAAACGGGCATCTGGTGTTGCAGGCGTCCGTTTTTGATGTGAAAAAAAATCTAGCAGGAATAAACGGATGATCTCCAGAAATCTTAGTGAAACGAGAGAACAGTGCATCTTGGGAGGCTGAACATGAATTATAAGGTTGAGATTTATACGATGAGTATGGTGTGGAATCCGGTTAGCGATCAGGTCTTATTAATGAATCGACCGAATCATAAAGGATTCCCCGGATACATTGCACCTGGAGGGAAAGTAGAGTTTCCTGAAAGTATTGTGGATGGAGCTATACGTGAAGTATTTGAAGAGACAGGACTTGTTGCGAAGGAGATTACCTACAAAGGACTGGATGAGTTCTGTGATCGAAAGCAGGGGTTAAGATACATGGTATTTAACTACTTGGTCACTTCATATGAAGGAGAGCTTCTTACCGATCCGCCAGAGGGTGAGTTAATATGGGTGCCCGTGAAGCAAGCACTGGATTTGCCAATGCAGGACTGGTTTGCAGAGCGGTTCCCGCGTTTTTTTAACTCAGGTACGTTTGAACGAAGCGTCGTTTGGGAGAAGTCGAGCGGACAAACCTTGCAAGAGACCTTCAAAACATACACGGATCAACCTGTGATCATATGAGGCCCGCCAGTTTTGAAACCAGATGGTAGAAGGAGTGTGCATAAGCATTATGGGATATGAGCAGGCATTGAATGCGTATATTGACGCCACGAATACACATCGGTTTGACGAAGTAAGCAAGCTGTTAGCGCCAAATGCACTCTATTGGTTTACAGATAGTTCTTGTACATCTTTGGATGAAATTCAGGCCTACTTCCAAAATGCCTGGAATACGGTGGAAGAAGAAGTGTATCGTGCAGAGGATGTGCATTGGATAGCAGTAGAGGAGCGCCAGGCGGTATGCACTTATTCTTATCACTGGGAAGGATACGTTCGTGGGAATCATGTTTCAGGACAAGGGAGAGCTACAAACGTATTTGTAAAAGATAATGAGGGAGCATGGAAATTGATTCATGAGCATTTGAGCCTGAGTGAATAGGAACAATCACATCGTATCCATATCTATATATTTAGTTCCAGATATTATGATATAATGAAGTTTACTTTGTTTTGGAGGTGCAGGTGATGGGAATTGTATTTCGGGATACGCTGGCGGGTATTAACTGTGACCAATTAAGTGGAGGGTTCTTTGACGGTTGGCCGAACCCGCCATCAACTTCAACGTTTCTCAGATTGTTAGAGCAGTCGTATGCGATTGAACTGGCTGTCGATGAGCAGACAGGCAATGTGGTAGGTTTCATCCAAGCCATCTCGGATGGCGTACTTAGTGCATACATTCCTTTGCTGGAAGTGTTGCCGAAGTATAAGGGGCAAGGAATTGGCACTACACTTGTCAAGCGCATGTTTCAGCGTCTGGAGGGATTATACATGATTGATCTATTGTGTGATCCAGAAATCCAAACATACTATGAAAAACAAGGAATGCAGAGGTCGACAGGCATGGCTATTCGCCATTATTCCAATCAATCAGGACACACAGGCAACAAACAGAACGACTAACATAGATTGCAGAACAGCAGAAACATCAAGAATAACAGGCACAGCAGAGAACTGGGCACTTTCAGAATGAGTAAAACTAAGTAATTTGTAGATTTGCCATACATAGGGCTTCTGCAAAAAGGACGGAAAGAATAATTTGCATGTGAAAAGGTGGGGATTGGCATGAACTTGTCGTTCCGAATATTGGACTGGGATGAAGAAAAACCGTATGAACTTTTGCTGATGGCAGATCCTTCTAAAACGATTGTGGACGAATACCTCAGCAGAGGAGTTTGTTTTATCGCCGAGTATGAGGGAGAGATGGTAGGAGAGTTTGTTTTGCTCAAAACTCGTCCGGAGACAGCGGAGATTGTGAACATTGCTGTGCAGGAGGAATTACAGGGACAAGGTGTTGGCAAACACATGATTAAGGAAGCGATGGAAGCGGCGAAAAGGCTTGGTTGTCGTATATTGGAGATTGGAACGGGCAATTCCAGTTTTCATCAGTTGAAATTGTACCAGCGTTGCGGGTTTCGAATTACGGGCGTGGAACGGGATTACTTTGTAAGACACTATAAGGAAGAGATCATCGAAAACGGCATCCATTGCGTGGATATGATTCGTCTGGCCATTGACCTGAATGCCTTAGCAGATGACGAGCAGAAGTAGAGCAGAAGTGAATAAGCTGAACGTATCGAAGGAAGGGAAGGGTACCCAAGTGAACACGCATACGCATGTGGGTGTATATGGGCTAGCTGTATGGGAACAATCCTATCTATTGATCCAGAAGGCTCGTGGCCCATATTACGGAAAATGGGATCTGCCCGGTGGAAGAATGGAATTCGGGGAAACGCCGGAAAATGCACTGATACGAGAATTCGAAGAGGAAACAGGGATCATTCCTCAGCAATTCTCCATTCGCTCTTCACAATCCGTGTTGTGGAGTGGGAGTATCAGGGTGAACCCGAGGAAGTACATCATATCGGTATTCTATACGATGTTGTTATCGGGCAGAGCAACCCGCTGGGAGCAGCGTGGTTTACGTTAGAGCAAGTGAAAGATCTGCAATTGACTCCTTTTGCAAAATATATGATGAATCTTTCGCAGGTATAAAGATAGGACAGACAGTCAAAAGGCCGCGAGGAGTTCCGTTCGAGCGGCTTTATTCTATTTGTATACGGCTTCATTGTATATGTAGATGGTCAGATTCACTTCGGAAAAACCAATTTCTTGTTGAATGACATGGGAATTGGTTAATGTTTAAATGGACGGTTTGTTTTTGGACAGAATGGACCACAATTCTTATTAAGGAGGTTTATACGGAAATCAGATCTGGATTTGACGGAATCCGGTGTTTGTGGCTTGCCCAGAATTGCACCGATTATTCGATTCATCTAATTTATGCATCAATCGAGCTAAAAATAGGAAATGCTCCTGAGCGTAAAAGTTTATAGAATAGAAGTTAGAACACGAACTTCTCTAAAAACGGGGAAGGACGTATAACCTTCGAACGGATCAGGACATTATTCGACATCTGTGCGATGGTAGAACTAATCATTGTATTACTTTGATTTTGAAAACGCAGACAAACCTTTGACGGGAGCGTCGGAACAACGTTATTACCACGAACAGCATGATGATTGGACTTCATGAAAAATTTCGCTTAAAATGTTGAACGAACGCGAATTACGGCTTATTCAATGATTTCCGTCAAACCCTATGACAAAATCAAGACGGAGGGAACGTCGATGACGATCGAGAAAGGCAACATGAAACCCTGGGAGAGTTACTATGGTCCCAATATGGGATACGTGCAAGAACAATATGAATTATTCACCCAAGATCCGGGTGCAGTGACACCGGCTTATCGTGAATTGTTTGAGCAATGGGGTGCCCCGCCGATGTCTGGCAAGGGTGCAGAGACTCTTTCGAATTCCGGGAATGGCCAATCTGCTTCCGGAAGTGTAGATATTCAACTATTACAGAAAGCGGTTACAGCTGGCAAACTCGTATGGAACATTCGTACGTACGGCCATTTGGCTGCGGATATTGATCCACTTGGAATCAGTGAAGCAACAGATACATCATTGCTGGAACCCAAACACTTTCAATTAAATGAAGAAGATTTGAAAGCACTGCCTGCTTCCCTGATCTGGGAAGGTGCAGACGGCCAGACAACGACTGGCTGGGATGCTATCCAACGTCTTCGTCAAATCTATACTGGACCAATTGCGTACGAATTTAGTCACGTCCATGAAGTGCAGGAGCGCGAATGGTTGAATCGTCGTGCAGAATCCCGCACATCTCCAGCTCCGCTTACGCAGAGTGAACGTACAGCTTTGCTGGAACGTTTGGTAGAAGCTGAACAATTTGAAGATTTCCTGCACAAAACGTTTGTTGGACAAAAGCGTTTCTCCATCGAGGGTAATGATGTGCTTGTACCCATGCTGGATGAAGCAGTCCGTCTTATGACAGAAGCAGGCTCGAGTCACATTCTGATGGGTATGGCTCACCGTGGACGTTTGAACGTTCTTGCTCACGTACTGGGCAAACCGTACAGCAAAATTTTCTCTGAATTCCATCATGCCCCGAACAAAGACTTGGTTCCTTCGGAAGGTTCAACAGGAATCAACTATGGATGGACGGGGGATGTCAAATATCATATGGGCGCGAACCGTTTTGTCAAAGACGGGGAAACTGTGCAGGCTCGCCTGACACTTGCGAACAACCCGAGCCATCTGGAATATGTCAATCCGGTTGTGCAAGGTTTCGCACGCGCAGCTCAGGATGACCGCCGTGAACCAGGTTATCCGAAGCAGGATGTAACGAAGGCAGCGACAATTCTGATGCACGGGGATGCGGCTTTCCCAGGTGAAGGCATTGTGGCTGAAACGCTGAACTTCAAAGCATTGCCGGGTTACCAAAATGGCGGAACAATTCATATCATTGTGAACAACCGTCTTGGTTTTACTACGGACAGCAGCGACTCACGTTCAACTTATTATGCAAGTGACCTTGCTAAAGGTTATGAAATACCGATCGTGCATGTTAACGCAGACAACCCTGAGGCGTGTATTGCCGCGATTCGTATGGCTGCAGAGTACCGGAACCGATTCAAAAAGGACTTCCTGATTGATCTGATCGGGTACCGTCGTTATGGTCATAACGAGACAGATGATCCGGAGACAACGCAACCGCTCGTGTATGACAAGGTGAAGAATCACCCGACAGTTAGCCATCTGTATCAGGATATGCTTAAGAACGAATCTGTCATCGATGATGCTTTTATTGCGAGTGTTCGTGATAGTGTAGCAGAGCGCTTAAAAGAAGCTTATGATCAGATGAAGAAAAATGAAGTGCATGAATACTACCAGCGCAACATCAGTGAGTCCGAGGCGGTTACAATCACGCCAACAGCAGTGCCTCTGGAGAAACTGCGGAGCATTAATGCGGATCTTCTGAAATGGCCGGAGACCTTCAATGTATATCCAAAATTGCAACGCATTTTGCAACGCCGGAGTACAGCTCTGAATGAAGGGGAAAAAGTAGACTGGAGTCTTGCAGAAACACTGGCATTTGCAACGATTTTGGCAGATGGTAAACCGATCCGTATCAGTGGTCAAGATGCGGAGCGCGCAACCTTCGCTCACCGTAACCTGGTGTTGCATGATGCTACGAACGGTGATAAATTCTGTCCGTTGCATCATTTGCCACAGGCAAAAGCATCGTTTGCCATCTATAACAGCCCGCTGTCGGAAGAATCTGTCGTTGGATTTGAATATGGATACAACGTGTACTCACCAGACACACTTGTGATCTGGGAAGCGCAATTTGGTGATTTCGCCAACTGTGCACAGGTTATCTTTGACCAGTTCGTGTCTGCGGGACGTGCAAAATGGTCACAAAAATCGAGTCTGGTTATGTTGCTTCCACACGCGAACGAAGGTCAAGGGCCGGAACATACAAGCGCACGCTTGGAACGTTTCCTGCAACTGTGTGCAGAAGACAATATGACGGTAGTTAATCTGTCAAGTGCGTCACAGTACTTCCACTTGCTGCGTCGTCAAGCTTCCTTAACAGAGACTGAGGATGCACGACCACTTGTGATGATGTCTCCTAAGAGTTTGATCCGGAATCCGCGTGTTGCATCACCAGCCGCCGAATTCAGCGAAGGCAAGTTTGAACTTGTGCTGGAGCAACCAGGTCTTGGTACCAAACCGGATCGCGTAGAACGTATTATTTTGTGCAGTGGTAAAGTGGCCATTGATTTGGAAGATGCGATTGATAAGCATAAAGGCGATTTGTCCTGGCTTCATATCATTCGTGTCGAGCAACTCTATCCGTTCCCAGCGGAAGAGATCAAACGTGTACTCGCACGTTTCAGCCAATTAAAAGAGCTGGTATGGGTGCAGGAAGAGAATAAAAACATGGGTGCTTGGACGTATATGGAGCCTCGTCTTCGCGAGATCGCGCCTGAGGGCACTGCCGTGAGATATGAAGGCCGTCCGGAACATGCAAGTCCTTCCAGCGGTTATCAGCTTGTGCATAGCATGGAGCAGCAATTGATTGTTACAGCAGCATTGAAACAAACGGCGAAGAATAATATTCCACTGGGGAGGTAACAGCTGTGAGTGAAATTAAAGTACCTGCAATGGGTGAGTCAATAACTGAGGGAACGGTGTCCAGATGGATGGTTAAAGAGGGAGACACGGTTAACCAAGGTGATGTTTTGCTTGAACTGGAGACAGATAAAGTCAACATCGAGATCAGTGCTGAGGAGAGCGGTGTACTCGATAAAATTATTCGTCAGGAAGGCGAGACGGTAGTCATTGGTGAAACGATTGGTACGCTGTCAGCTGGAGCAGGGGGCGGAAACGCTCCGGCTGCTTCCGAACCGGCAGTGGCTGAATCGAAGCCGGCTTCTGCACCTGCGCCGGAAGCTCCAGTGGCACCAGCGGCTGTTGCAGCTCCACCTGAGTCATCCGATAGCAGCAAGACAGCTTCTCCTTCTGCACGCAAGCTTGCACGTGAACGCGGGATTGAACTGGATCAAGTTCAGAGCAAAGATCCGATTGGCAGAGTATATCAGGATGATGTGAAAAGCCATAGCAATCAGCCGCCTACTCCAGCAGCGCCACCAGCTGCTAAAGCTCCTGCTTCTACGCCTAGTGCTCCAGCAGCCGGAGGTGCGACTTTTGCCAAGCCGGTAGAGCGTCAGCGCATGTCCCGTCGCCGGGCAACCATTGCGAAGCGTTTGGTTGAAGCGCAGCAGACTGCAGCGATGTTGACCACTTTCAATGAGGTTGACATGACAGCGATCATGGACGTTCGTAAACGTCGCAAGGACAAGTTCAAAGAGAAACATGATATCAATTTGGGCTTCATGTCTTTCTTCACTAAGGCGGTTGTCGGTGCACTTAAAAAATTCCCAACGATTAACGCAGAGATTGATGGCGAAGACGTTGTATTGAAGAAATTCTACGATATCGGTATTGCGGTATCCGCTAAAGAAGGTTTGGTTGTTCCGGTTGTGCGGGATGCTGACCGTCTGGGCTTTGCTGAAATCGAAAAAAGCATTGCAGACCTGGCGTCCAAAGCGCGTTCCAATACGCTCGCATTGTCTGATCTGCAAGGTGGTACATTTACCATCACCAATGGTGGAACGTTTGGTTCCCTGTTGTCTACGCCAATCCTGAATACTCCGCAAGTAGGTATTCTCGGGATGCACAAAATTCAGCTTCGCCCAGTGGCGATTGATGCTGAACGGATGGAAAACCGTCCAATGATGTATATTGCCTTGTCCTACGATCACCGGATCATCGATGGAAGCGAAGCTGTACGATTCCTGGTGACTGTAAAAGAATTGCTTGAAGACCCGGAATCCTTGCTGATTGAAGGTTAATGAGCTTTACTGTCTGCAACGGACTTTATTTCATCCTATGAGATTTAAGATTCCGCAATAGAGCAAACCCCCTGGTAGGGCACAGTTGTACTGTGTCCCACCAGGGGGTTATTTTCTTTGTTTTTGGATCAGAAATAGTCTTTCAAAAAGATCCCTTTTTCAGACACACCCTAGCTGGACTGTGCTGTATCTATTCGATCATGGACTTGCTCTGCCTGTCGTTCTGCATTTGGCATATGGCGCTTCAACCAGTTCAAGACGTCTTGTGCCACCTCAGCACGATTCGTCTCGTGTAACATCTCATGGCGTCCTCCAGGATAAAGATGATACTGCACGTCTTTCAGTCCCAGCTTCTGGTACTGGGAGTAGAGGTTAAGCACACCTTTGCCACGAAGCCCCACAGGGTCCCTTTCACCAGAGAATAGAAGAACCGGTTTGTGTTTGGGGATACGTTCCATATGCTGCGGAAGATGGATTTCGAGCAATAGCTTAAAAAAATCTCGAAAAAAACCAGCTGTACATATTGCCCCGCACATTGGGTCATCAATGAATCGCTGCACTTCCTGGTGGTCACGGGACAACCAGTCAAAGGGTGTTGTGGCTGGTCGGAAAGCACGGTTAAACCCGCCAAATACGATGGCGTTCAGCAACAGGCTCCGATGATTGTCACCTTGAATACCGCATTGTAACAGTGCCAGCTTTTCTCCAAACCGAAGCAGTCCTCGTTTGCCATTGGTCCCGGACAATACAAAAGCATGGTACCTTTCATGATCGGCATACATGAGGTATTGCACCAAAAAGGAACCCATGCTATGTCCCATGAGAAAGAGCGGGACTTCAGGATGTTCCTCAGATACGACCTCGCCCAAGTTAACGATATCGCTGGCCATCCAGCGGAATGCGTCTACACCTGCATCGCCTAGCAATTCAGTGTTCTCTACGGTTTTTCCATGACCCCGATGATCATTGGCATACACAGCAAATCCGTGTTTCGTAAGATAACTCGCAAATTCGGCATAACGCGCTGCGGTTTCGCCCATCCCATGCGCAATCTGCACTACGCCTTGAACATGTTCATCTGAGTCGGGGAGCCAGCGGTACACATGAACACGGGTACCTTCGTTGCCCATCAATGTAAAGGTAGATTCCTGCATCTTGTGTAATTCCTCCTTCACAGGTCATCTGTCACTAAAGCTTAAGGAAGATAAGAGCGAAGTACGGTTGTATTTCCGCTCAGGGTATAGGAACCCAGATTCGCAGGCAGGAGATAACATTGACCTGCTTTCAATGTCAGATGCTCGCCTGCTTCAGCGCCAGTCCATTCAAGCCTGCCTTCACCTTCACATACGACAAGAATGGTAAAGGTGTCTGCCGTAGTCGAGAGTTCCCAACGACCAGCTACGATGCCTTTTTCTACAACAAAGTAGGGGCAGGATGCCAGTTGCAGCCATTTACCCGCTACGGCATCGTTGGTTTTCATCGTAGTGGCCCCAGCGCCTTCATATGCAGTGACATTCAAGGAATCTTCCACATGCAATTCACGAGGCTTGCCATCCAGGCCAGGACGGTTATAATCATAGATCCGATACGTTGTATCCGAATTTTGCTGTATCTCGGCCACGACAACACCTGCGCAGAGAGCATGCACTGTTCCGGCAGGAATAAAGAATGTATCTCCGGCTTCAACAGGTACTTGTCGCAGGGTATCCATCACGGTGCCATTCTCCAGCGCCTGTTTCAACGCTTCACGATCTACACCTTCGTTCAGACCATAGATGATATGAGCTTCTGGCTTGGCATCGAGAACGTACCACATTTCCGTTTTACCCAGTTCTCCTGGAGGGAGAGCCTCGTAATCATCTGTAGGATGCACCTGAACGGACAGGTCATCATTACAGTCCAGTAGTTTAATCAGCAGAGGGAAACGTCCGCCCCTTTCCGAGACACCTTTGGACCCAAGCCAGGCTGTCCCGAGCTGTTCACGTACCTCGTCAAGTCCTTTGCCAGCAAGCGGGCCATTCAGAACCTTGGTCGTACCATTAGCATGATCTGCGATCATCCAGCCTTCACCGATATGTCCTTCAGGGGGCGTAAGGCCGAATTGCTCCAGCGCGCGACCTCCCCATACACGTTCTTTGAATTCAGGTTGGAATTGTAATGGGTATGGCGTAGACATGGATATCTCTCCTCTAGTATATGAAATGGTGAATCGCTTTAACCAGTTCCGGGCCGTCAAACGACTGGCACATTCAGATGAAGACGAACAATTGAATGCGGTTGCATTCATGTATGAGGAAACACGGTGACATGGATGAAGTCAAATGGCTTGTCCAGTCAATGTGTCCAGTGTATTTCATTTGGTCAACAAAGGGAATTGTTTTGTTATTTTTTCTCAATACCGATCAAATAAGGTGAAGTTTCTCGTTGCATCTGACGGTACATCACAACTTGCGCTTGTTCGACAGGCAGAGCAGAAGCCCATGTTGACACAGCTTCAGCTTCCTGAGCGCCTCCGTCATGACCGGGATAAAGAACGACAGTAATAATGCCGCGTGGACGTAATAACGTCGTAGCAGATTCGAGTGCTGCGATGGTACTCGTCGTCTCGGTAATAATCGAAGTATTCGCACCTTCCGTTGGTAGGTATCCCAGATTAAACATTATAGCTCCCACCTTGCCAATCCACCCGTTCGGTATAACTTCTGCCATTCGTGCATGACTTAATTCCAGCATGGAAATAGATCCGAGCTTGCTACTATCGGAATGATTCCGTATCCGGGCCTGAGCCAGTGTCAGGGCTTCGCTTTGGATATCAAACCCGATTACCTGACCACGGTGGCCCACCTGCTTTGCGAGAAACAGTGTATCAGCACCTGTACCCACGGTAGCATCAATTGCGTAATCTCCTGGCTGGAGCCGGGAACCAATCCATTGATGCGCACAACTTAGAACCGACAAAAAGCCCATTTATGCTTCCCTCCAATACTTACCCTGCCAGGTATCCCTTTCACGCAGCTCCCGGTCAATGGAATTCAGAACTTCCCACTTGTTCAAAGACCACATGGGACCAATAAGCAGGTTGCGCGGGGCATCTCCAGTAAGACGATGTACAATCATTTCCGGCGGAAGCATCTCGAGAGTATCCACGATCAGTTTGATGTACTCATCCTGCTCAAGAAACCGAAGCAGACCAGCCTCATATTGTTTGACCATGGGCGTTTTGCGCATGAGATGAAGCAGATGAATCTTGATACCCTGTACATCCATATTAGCTACCGCACGACCGGTATCCAGCATCATTTCATGTGTTTCTTGAGGCAAGCCATAGATGATGTGTGTGCAGACCCGAATGCTGTGTTTGCGCAGCTTTTCTACTGCTTCTTCATAACACGCCGTATCATGTGCACGGTTGATCAAAATCGAAGTGGAATCGTGGATCGTCTGTAGTCCCATCTCTACCCATAAATAGGTGCGCTGATTGAGCTCGGCCAAATACTCTACAACATCATCCGGTAAACAGTCCGGACGAGTGGCAATAGATAAACCGACAACGCCCGGCTGTTGTAAAATTTCTTCAAAATATTCGCGCAGTTCTTCCACGGGTGCATAGGTATTGGTATACGCCTGAAAATAACCGATATAATGAGCCGAAGGCCACTTCAGATGTTGCCTGTCTCTAATGGTATTGAATTGGCTCACGAGGTCTTCACGTCTGCTTCCTGCAAAATCACCTGAACCCCTTGCACTACAGAAGGTGCAACCCCCTTTGGCGATGGAACCATCGCGATTCGGACAGGTGAAGCCTGCATCGAGCATTACTTTAAACACTTTGTTGTTGAATTGATCACGCATTTCGTAATTCCAGGTGTGGAATCGTTTATCCCCCCACATCAAGGGAGGTTGTAAAGCGGGTGCATTCATGTTCAAGGTACTCCTTTAAGGTCTAATGCCTTTAAATGTTGTCTTTGGATTCATTTTTGGTTCAATTCGAGTTAAGTAATATCATATCGGAACAGGGGATACATACGCTGTGCGGTTTTCGTCACTTATTGTATCAAAAATCCGAAAAAAAGGGGAATGTAAACGAAAAAAAAGGCCGTCAAATCAACGTTTTTTACTTGATATAGTTTACACCTTATGTTATATTTAAACCAGCGTCAGACACCATCCAGTGAGTAGTTTTCATCGTGGCATTTGAATGAATGTTGACGTCATGGATCATACTATACCGTGAGGTGATACAATGAATTCCCAAGTTAAAAATAATGAATTCCAGCATGTATCTGTTGAACTGACTGCAGAAGAGGCGCTGGCTCTGACAGGCGTTCGTTTTAATGGAAATCCGAAAGTGAAAGCGGCTGCAAGACAAAAAGTCCGTGATGCTTTCGAAAAGACATTTGATTTTTCACACCAAGATAAGGTAGACTATGAACTACTAAAGTAGTTGGACCCCAATTCCAAATAAATCGAAAAGGGAATCTTTGAGATTTGCCCAACGTGGCAGGTCCGGAGATTCCTTTTTCATTGCTCTTTACAATTTGTCCGTTCTTCGGCAAAATAAGTCTAAGACAAGTATAGACAAACGGAGGAATAAAATGCGTTTACGTGGTAGAAAAGGGATTAGAGAAAATCTGGAGCAGCAAGAGGATCTTGTTGTACTGGAGCCGAAACAATACAAAGGCAAATGGGCCGAGCTGTTTGGCAACGATCATCCGATCTTTGTTGAATTTGGCATGGGCAAAGGACAATTCATCAGTCAGATGAGTTATAAATATCCAGAGTACAATTTCATCGGATTTGACATGTATGATGAGCTCGTCCGTCGTGCCAGTGAGAAAGCGCGTAATGCGTGGAGTCAGGCTGAAGTGGAGACACCTCCGAATCTGAAGCTGGCGCTGGCCAACATTGAACAGATTGAAGAAGTATTCGAACCGCAGGAACTGGAGCGTATTTATTTGAATTTCAGTGATCCCTGGCCAAAAGCGAAACATGCACGCCGCCGGTTGACACATCCACGTTTCTTGAAAAAATATATCGGATTGCTGAACCCGAAAGGACAGATTCATTTTAAAACGGATTCAGAGACGTTGTTTGAGTTCTCCCTGAACGCTATCGCTGACTTCGGCTTGCAGATGACCAATCTGTCTCTGAACCTTCACCGTGACGGCTTGAATGAAGAGCATGTCATGACTGAGTACGAACAGAAATTTATGGGCAAAGGCATGAACATTCATCGAGTCGAAGTTATTGTCGGGGAAGAGGCGCTGCGAGATTATAATGAAATGCGTCTGGACAAGTATAAAGTGCGTGAAGCGACGGACGGATCTGGTGACGACCAGGATCAAGACGAAGCTTAATTAAGAAGGAGCGGCATCTGAGGGCAAAATTTTGCTCTCGGATACCGCTCTTTTTTTCAAGATCAGTTAGAGATGGTCGGAATGAAGCTCTCTGCGGCGATAATCGTTCGGAGTCACCCCGTTGAATTTTTTAAACATACGATAAAAATAAGAGCTGTTGGTAAAGCCGGTTCTCTCGGCAATATCCGAAACGGAATTATCCGTTTCTATAAGCATATACTGCGCTTTGGCAATGCGTGTCTCATTGATCACGTCTGTAAGTCCTTTTAACGTAAGCTGTTTATAAAGTCTGCTGACGTAAATGGGCGACATGCCCAGTTCCTCTGCAATTGAGGTAAGGCACAGATTCGGATCAGCATAGTCCCGCTCCACAATATCGTTGATTCTTCGAATGAGTTCCTCGTGTTTGAGCGTGCGTTTTTCCTCGACCTTGGAGCCGAGCTCATCAAACATGCGATAAAAATGTTCATGCACCTCGCTGAGATCCTCAGCATTCTTCACCGGAAGCATCAAACTGCCCGAGACGGAATCCAGTGTAAGCTGATTGTTTTTCTTGAGGGTATTGCGAACATGATTAAGGGTCATCGTCAGATGGGACAGAGCGAGCTGAAAGACGTTGAACGGATAGGCTGCCGTTTCACTGACGATATCTGCGTAGAACATCTTGGCATCCTCGGTCTTGCCTGTCATCAAGCAATCCACAAGCTGCCTTTCTTTGCCTGCAGGGAAAGTATACTCCTTACTCTGATAAGCCATGATATCCGAGGTATGAATCAGGCAACCCGGCCCCATGAACAGGCGGTGAAGCGAAGCTTCGGCAGAGCGTGCGTAACCTTCAATGCATTCCTCCAGCGAGTTTTCCTCTGGACCTAGTGTACAGGAGATAGAGCATTTCAAATGTGTCATGACTGCGGCCTGCATCATGCGCAGCAATTCTTCAATCTGATGCGAATCTCCGCCCTCCGAGAGCGAGTCATTCTCCGATTTTTCATTAAACAAGAGCGTAATCAGGTCACCACCCATGTCTACTGCTTCCGCATTATAATGAAGGTCTGCTGTTTCGGTACAAATGTTCATCATCGCATATTTGACAAGCTTGGTATCATCCCGATAAGTCTCGCAAAATTCTGTATAATGATCGATGCGCAAAAGCACCAGTCTTGACGGCTGATGTACATCAATGAGTGAACCGTAGAACCTCATCCGTTCTTCTAGCATGTTGCAGGTTACGCTTTCCCGTCCTTGCAAAGCACCGCGTAAAAAGTCTTGTCTGAGCAGGTGCAGACTACCCCGGCGCTCAGCTTCCATTACACGCATACGGACAAGCACGTTATTAATCGGATGATACAGCTTGCGCGATACAAGGTAAGAGAGAATCAAACCCGCAGCCAGCAGCCCGAGGCAGAACAGAAGGGTATGCGTGCGCATGGCGCGAATGTCGGCTGTAATCACGTCATAGGGCGTAATTCGCACGTAACGCCATCCCAGGCTGTCTGGAGCGGTGTAGGTGATCAGTGAGTTCTCCCCGTCCACTTCCTCTGTAAAATAAGCAGAATGCTCTGTATCTTGCATAATTGGACGCATGAATGTTTCGTTTGCGAGATTGTTAAGCAGCGGTCGATCCCCTAGGTCGGATAACAAATCTCCTTCTTCATTCACAATAAACGTTTTGCCTGGCTGATCCGCCGCGTTTATGTTGGGACTAAGCCAGTCATCTTTAATGTTCACGATAACCGCATAGTTTAATTTGGCGTTGTCATTAATGGTGTCATAGCACAGGTACGTGTAACTGTTCACTTCGCTAGCCTCGGTCGATCCAACCTTATACGTACGTGGGATAGGGACAAAAGGTTTATAGTCATGGAAACGATCGAGAATATGCTTGATCCCTTGGTCATCAATCTCAGAGACAGACTGTTGTCCATTGCGGACCCCGTCGGAGCTGATGAAAAATTCATTGCTTTTGGAGTTATATACATAGATGGATTCAATGAAAGGAAGGGACATGCGGTAATTGTCGAGTTGCTCCATGGCGGAGGTGATCTGATAGATACTGGGTTTAGAATAAAGCATCAGCGAAGAAATGGTGTAGTCCTGATAAATCTGATAGGAGAGTGACTTGGCGCTTTCGGTCATCTTGGCCACTTCACGGCTGGTCTGGGTGAGGCTGTTCATATCTGTACGATAAACTTGGCGCAGCGCAATCCGGTTATAGTTAACGTATAATATGGCCGATGCTACGAGCAGCGTGGCTGCTGTGCTAATAATAATGCCCATTAGAATTCGCGCGAATACTTTTGGACTGTCTTCTGAACGTTTGCGCATTCATTTTCCCCCTCGAACTTCCTGATATGAGTGAACTTATGTATTTTTCATAAGACATAACCGGACTTCATATGAAGCAGAACAAGAAGAGCAAGGTAACTTGAATTATATAATATGTATGCGTTTACATCAATGCTACACAGCCAGTTTGGTTCGTTTTCCCTAGATAAAGTTCAACTTTCGCGGTATTGTTCACCTGACTGAAGCTGTGCACGATATCTACTTTTGTGACCGTACATGCGATCATTTCATGATTGGTACAGTTTGTTCACATCGCATTTCGCAGCATCGTTCATGAATCGGCAGGAAGCTTCAGTATCCAGAAACAAAGAGGACAGTCTACAATAAATTCAGAGCTACACCGGTGCATTATCACCATGAGCCTCAATATGAATCACCAAACTTCAGCAACACCAAGAGCCTCTATGATCAACATTCACCAGCAACATTCTATTATGTATCGCCGCGACAATTCGGGAGGGATCGAGCCATGCTCAAAGAATTGAACAAAAACAAAATCATGTTTCTGATGCTGCTGCCCACGCTGATCTTTTTTCTCATTAATTCGTATTTTCCGATGGTCGGTATTTATTACGCATTTACCAGTTACGATTTTGCAGGAGGGTTATTCGGAAGTCCGTTTGTCGGGCTGGATAACTTCAAGTTCCTTTGGCAATCGGGAATGCTGCTGAAACTTACAACGAATACCGTAGGGTACAACCTGGCTTTCATTATACTGGGGAACGGTCTTGCGATCTTCTGTGCAATCATGCTCAGTGAAATCAGGGGCAAGCTGTTTAAAAAAATTACGCAATCCGTTATGTTTTTGCCGTATTTTATCTCATTTGTACTATTAAGTGTAATCGCTTACAACATGTTCAACTATGAATCCGGATTTGTGAATACCGTACTCAAACGTTTTGAGGCAGGGCCGGTCGATATTTACAACACACCATGGATCTGGGTGTTTCTGATTATTATTTTTTATCTGTGGAAAAATCTCGGGTACAGCATGGTCATCTATCTGGCCGCTATAACGGGAATAAGTGACGAGTATTATGAAGCAGCCCGCATTGACGGGGCGAATATCTTCCAGCGAATCTGGTACATTACAGTGCCGATGCTGAAACCGACATTTGTGATTCTCCTGTTATTTTCACTTGGCAGCATTATGAAAGGGCAATTCGATTTGTTCTATCAATTAATCGGGAATAACGGTGTTCTTTATAATGCTACGGATATCATTGATACGTATGTGTACCGCTCCTTGAAGGTGACCTTCGATATCGGCATGGCCACAGCAGCTGGCTTGTACCAATCGTTATTCGGGTTCATTCTCATCATGACGGTTAACTATATCATCCGCAAAATTAACGAGGATTACGCCTTGTTCTAGAATATGCACGCCCATAGGGCAGAAGGGAGAATAACCATGAGCACACAAACGCATACCCAAAGAAGGATTCGAACCCAGACTCGTGCCAAAGATTCGGAATTTAATCTCGCGTTTCAGCTAATCGCCTATGGTGTCATCATTATTTTGTCATTAATGTGCCTGTTGCCTTTCCTGCTCATACTGTCTGGGTCATTCAGCAGTAACGAATCGATCGTTCGGGACGGTTATCATCTCTTTCCAACGCATTTCTCTCTGGAAGGCTACAAAATGGTTTTCAAATTCCCGACCCAGGTACTTAAAGCATACGGGGTAACCGTGTTTACAACTGTAGTTGGCACGACACTGGGCTTGTTTTTTATCACGATGGCTGGATTTGTTCTGCAGCGCAAAGATTTTAAATACCGGAATACGTTCTCCTTTTTCATCTACTTCACAACGCTGTTTGGCGGGGGGCTTGTGCCTTGGTACATTATGCTCGCAAACTACTTCAACCTGACGGACACGTACACCGTACTGATCTTTCCGGGGCTGATGACACCCTTTCTGATCATTCTGATGAAAAACTTTATTCGCTCGGCTGTGCCGGATGAACTGATTGAATCGGCGAAGATTGATGGCGCCAACGATTTCCGGATCTATTTCAGCATCGTGTTAAAACTGGCGATGCCAGGCATTGCAACCGTTGGACTGTTTCTTGCCCTCGGGTACTGGAATGACTGGTTTACATCCTCTTTGTTTATCAACAATCCGGATATGTATCAGCTGCAGTTTTATCTGTACAACACGATGAATACGATTACCTTCATTGACCAGATGGCGATTGGTACGGGCGTTACGCTCAGCCAGGATGTTCCAACAGAGTCGACCAAGATGGCAATGGCCATTATCGTTACTGGCCCGATCTTGTTCCTATATCCGTTTGTACAGCGTTATTTTGTTAAAGGACTCACGATTGGTGCGGTGAAAGGTTAGAACGTATACACGCTGGGGACGTCAGGCTGTCATGAATTACCCGAGGGTCTGATGCATAGCGGGGCTGCGCTAACATATATAAGGTTTAACACAAAAAGGGAGGATGCATATGCGTAATAAAAGGATTCGTCATCTGTCTATGGTACTGGCCCTGATGTTGTTTGCTGGAGTGCTTGCTGCCTGTAATGGCGGTTCAGGAGGAAATGCGCAAGGTAGTAGTCAGGGAGGCTCATCCGATAATAAAGGCGAGAAAGTCACTTTGCAATTTTACATGCTCGGAGATGCTCCCAAAGACCTGCCTGTCATCGAAGCAGAAATTAACAAGCTGGCCGAGGCGGATTTGAACGCTAATGTAAAATTCAACTTCACTTCCTGGACGGACTGGGATCAAAAATATAAACTGCTGCTGTCTTCTGGACAGCCGATCGACCTGATCTTTACTGCTGACTGGACGAATTACCAGTCCTATGCGAAGAAAGGTGCTTTCCTGCCACTGGATGAACTTTTGGCGAAGACACCAAAGCTTAAATCTCATGTGCCGGATGATATGTGGAATGCAGTTAAAATCAATGACAAAATCTACACGGTTCCATCCACGTGGATCGAATATGTAACGGAAGGTATTGCGTACCGCGAAGACTTGCGCGAGAAGTATAATCTGCCGAAGCCGGAATCAATGGAAACGCTGGAAGCCTACCTGGAAGGAATCAAGGCAAATGAGCCCAACATGATTCCGATTGCAGACAGCAATGCAAACCACACACATGGAGTTCGTCAGTTGACTTCCAAGCTGGTGAATACAGCAGGCCAGCTTCCGTATGGGCTGGATATTATGTATGACACACCATCCACAGTGACGTCTTACTGGGGTTCACCACAGCATCTGGAGGATCTGAAAACATACAAACGCTGGATGGATAAAGGATTTTTCCCGAAAAACGTACTAAACGTGAAGGATACTTCCAATTCCCTACTGCAAAATGGTAAAGCAGCTGTCGTTCTTGCCGGGGAGAATCCGAACAAATTTAATTCCGATGTTATCAAAGTGCAGTCCACTCACCCGGACTGGAAGCTCGGATATTTCCCGTATCCGAATGCGAAAGGGTTTGCACAGCCGGTTCATCCGATTCACAACGGTTTTGCCATTCCGCGTAGCAGCAAAAATCCAGAAAGAGCATTGGCTTTCTATGAAAAACTCGTGACCGACAAACGTTATAACTGGCTGACCGAGTACGGTGTGGAAGGCAAAAACTTTGAAGTAAAAGACGGATATTATCACATGATCGGGGATGCACAAAGCAACGGCTTCCCGCGTGAAGGTATGAATGGCTGGGCATGGCGTAATCCGGAGTTTATGTTGTATGACAAGAGCTTTGATGATGTTCTAGCAATGTTTAAAGACCTCGATAAAATTAAGAAACCAGATATTTTCACCGGTTTTGCCGAAGATTGGACTCCTTATCAAGCAGAGAAAGCAGCGTTGGAGCAAGTTGAAAAACAATACTTGTATCCGCTTAACGTAGGCCTTGTTGCCGATGTGGAAGGCGGGCTGAACACCTTTATGGAAAAGGCAAAACAAGCAGGTCTGGAAAAAATTCAGTCTGAGTATACCAAGCAATGGCAGGAGTATCTGAAATCTGCGGGTATACAATAAGTGTATAAAATTGATTGAAATGCAGATGCAAGAAATAAAAAAGGTGCCTTCGGTTTCGAAGGCACCTTTTCATTCGTGAAAAGAGGTTATGAAGACGATATTTGCTCGGGTTAAAATATTCAAGTTAGGCATGTGTTTCCTCTGAAGATAAGGGCTGCATATCCTGCAAAAGATTCATGATACACTGAGCGCTTTCCATAGGATGAACCTTGGCGATTTCAGCTAAATGCCGTTTTCGTTTCTGCACTACGTCCGGATAATACTTAAGCAGTTTGTTCATCCATTTTACCACCACATCAAGCGATGTAATTCGTTCACCCAGTCCTTTGCTGGTGAAATAATGTACATTCTCTTCTTCCTGACCCGGGATCGGATTATGAAACAACATCGGAATGCCTTTGGCCAAACCTTCACTGCATGTCATTCCGCCTGGCTTGGTAATCAGGAGATCGGAGACTTCCATTAATTTATCAATCTCCGTTGTATAACCAATGATATGGATATTTTCTTGCTGGAACAGAGGGTCCTGTTCCATGCTGACGCGTATTTTGTCATTACGTCCAAGACAGAAAATAATCTGGATATCCTCATGCCAGCGAGCCAACAGCTGATGAACAACCTTATCACTTAGCATACCCCATCCGCCACCCATCACAAGCACGGTTGGCATATGCTTCAGATTGAATCTGGCACGTATCTCGTCATGTCCAGGATGCTCCCAAAAGTTAGGGTGAACCGGGATACCGGTTACTTTGATTTTGTCTACGGATACGCCACGACGCATCAATTTGGACTTAACTTCGTCTGAGGAGACGAGATATAGATCTACCTCAGGGCTAACCCACGTACCATGTGCGTCATAATCTGTTAAAACGTTACATAAGGGGACCTTTGTGCCTAACCGCTTTAACCTGGATATAACGGCACTTGGAATCGGGTGTGTGCAGACTATGGCATCCGGATGCAACTGACGAACCACACTGCGGGTATGGGTGTAGAACAATTTGTGCAACGCAAGGGTAGTCAGTCGATTTAATGGTTTCTTATATTGCTGCTTGTATACGTATCCAACGAGTTTAGGTTGAGTGGTCACCGTTCTTTTATACGCATTAATAATAAGTGGTGCTACTTTAGGGTTAAGAAAGCTCCCGAGTTCCAGCACTTTGGTCTGAATATTTGGCGATAGCTTTCGTAGGTGGCTGGATAACGCATAAGCAGCCTGAGTATGCCCTGCACCGAATCCTTCAGATAATAGTAAAATTCTTTTTTTCTCCACGCTTGCCTCACCTGTTCCTGCTAGGTTTTCCTGAGTCTAACATATCGGCTTTAAGGCCAGAATGCAACTGTAGCAAGTGCGACCAAAGTACCGATTGTGGCTCCTGCCAAAACATCGGACGGATAATGAAGCCCCAGATAGATTCGAGAGAATCCGACAATAAGAGCGACAGGCAGCAAGCTTAGCAATAGAAACGGCTCAGCGGCCATAAAGGGTACCGTGACCGAAAAAATAGCGGTTGTGTGCCCTGACGGGAACGAATGGTCCGTCAAAGGGTTGCGGAACGTTATTGTATCAGGCAAGGCCAGGTAGGGCCGTATGCGAGGATACAATTTTTTGGCTATCGCTACAGGGATGTGGCTGACCGCTAAAGCGATGCACGCTTGAAGTCCAGTTGTACTCCATGGAGCCGGGGCAAGTAGCCAGATTAACAAAGATACTGCAATGGAAGAAGTTGCTCCACCAAGATGGGTGAAATAGTACAGCCAGAAATTCATAAATCGATTATGAAGCCGGCCGTTGATCCACATAAACACATTACGGTCAATCTTTTGAAACTTTAAGAAAAAACGGCTCATATTGGCCTCCTGCCAGTCAGGCCGCCCCGAGGGCGGCAGTATTTCCGGGATGTTACCCGTGTCGGTATGCACCTGTTTAGTATATAACCGTTTTTGAAGTCCTTGAGGTTATTTCAGGCATATGTTTATCATATTTTTAAATGTTGTCCTTTTCAAGAAGAACACATGTAAAGAACGTAAAATTCATGTAAAAGAGTGGATGAAAAACCAGTGGATTTTTTTGACTTCATTCCATCAAAAAAGATACAATGATTCAACATGGCTGAAATGAGGTAAAAAAATGTGAGTTTTAGATTGAACTTTTTGGTGACCATTTACGTTATTTGTTGTAGAGGAGCGGTTGAGTTGCAGTAGGCCACAGAAAAAAGAAGGGACTTTAGAAATAAAAAACGAGAAAACGGCTGAAAATAAGATATAACAGGCATGAATGCGAGGTTGTGGCATCACGGAGTGGCTATTCAGCGTTTAAAGTTCACATTTCTGCTTCAAAAAGTAGAATTGGGGTTTTGACAAATTGCTGAAAAGAATACAGAATCGATAAAGCAGCCATCTGGCCGCAGCCATTGCTTTGAAACATTGCCTGAATGATTAACGTAGTACACAAAAGCACAGGGTCATATTCTGCAATTACAAAAAAAATATAATGCAGAATCAGGAAGAGAAAATGCTTAAGTAATTTGGTTTTAATAAAAGGGGGTAACAGAGAACGATGTTGGACGCTATATTTGTCACGCTGCAGGTCATTTTGGCACTGCTTGCCGTGTACCAATTCACGTTTTCGCTGTTCGGTCTGTATAAGAAAAAGAAAAAGAAGAATTATCCTGCAACAAAATCATTTGCCGTGCTTGTTGCGGCCCACAATGAGGAACAAGTTATCGGGGCATTGATGGAAAACCTGAAGGAACTGGATTACCCGAGAGATCTGTACGACGTATTTGTCATATGTGACAACTGTTCAGATAGCACGGCAGAAATCGTTCGTCAGCATGGCTGGAATGCATGTGTGCGTACGAATCCAGATTTGAGAGGTAAAGGGCATGCCATCGAGTGGATGCTTAAGTACCTGTGGGATTTGCCACGTCAGTATGATGCGGTAGTTATGCTTGATGCTGATAATCTGGTGGAAAAAAACTTCTTGCTTGAAATGAATAATGACCTGTGCAATGGAGCACGTGTTATTCAGGGATACATTGATACGAAGAATCCTGAGGATTCATGGATTACTGCAGCTTATGGTGTATCATACTGGTACATCAACCGTCTGTGGCAACTGTCCCGTCACAACCTGAATATGGCTAATTTCCTCGGGGGTACGGGGATGTGCTTCGAGACCAACTTGCTGAAAGAAATTGGCTGGGGAGCTACCAGTCTGGTAGAAGACTTGGAGTTTACAATGCGTAGTGTACAGCGCAATGTGTATCCTGTGTTTAACTATGATGCCAAAGTATTTGATGAGAAACCATTAACATTCAAAGCTTCTGCTAGACAGCGTCTGCGCTGGATGCAGGGTCACTTTACGGTAGCAAGAAGATATTTCTTCCCTTTGCTATGGCAGTCAATCAAGGAAAGAAGTCTGGTCAAGTTTGATCTGGCTGTGTACGGTGCCAACGTCTATGTGGTGCTATTAACATTCTTGTTGACGGCTATAATGTCAATTGATATTTACGTATTGGACGGTCCACACATCGCTAACATCTATGGGTACTTCCCATTGTGGGTTGGTTTCGTGGCCATCGGTATGAACGTGTTAACGTTCCTGTTGTCTATGGCACTGGAAAAGGTTAAGTTTGCTAAAGTGTATCTGTATCTGATTCTGTTCCCGATCTATCTGTTGTCTTGGTACCCAATTACGTTTTATGCGTTCTTCACACAGAACAACAAACAGTGGAGCCATACGCAGCATACTCGGGTTGTGCGTCTGGATGAAGTACAGAGCAAACAAGGCTAATTTTTGAATAGATTAATCCGAGAAATGATACATTGCTATGCGCGCTGTCACACTGTTCAGAAAAAAATGCACTGCATGTGTTGACAATGATGTATGTCAGATGGTATAGTATTCAAGTGCGTTAAACAAATAGCAAAATGGAATCACAAGCAGAAGTCCGACTTCTCACCTGACCAACATGCGTTGGCTGGTCAACGATCCCAATAATTTATGAAGTGTATACTCATGAAGAATTGTGTTGATTACAGGGATGTCGGTAGCTTGACCGGCATCCCTTTTATTTTTGTGTAACAGGATATTCAAAATGACCTGGAGGTGGACGGTTATTAGTAAAGATCACATGATTAATGACGAGATTCGGGCGAAGGAAGTACGCCTTGTCGGAGCTGAAGGAGAACAAATCGGGATCACTCCCATTCGTGAAGCACTTCAAATGGCAATTGACCTGAACTTGGACCTGGTTAATGTGGCCCCACAGGCTAAACCGCCGGTGTGCCGCATCATGGACTATGGCAAATTCCGCTATGAGCAACAAAAGAAAGAAAAAGAAGCCCGTAAGAACCAGAAAATTGTTGATATTAAAGAAGTATGGTTCCGTTCCAATATTGAGGAGCACGATTATCAAACGAAGCTTCGTAATGTAGTTAAGTTTTTGAAAGAAGGCGACAAAGTGAAATGCTCCGTTCGTTATCGCGGACGTGAGATTGCACACGCGTCTATTGGTCAACGGATTTTGGAGCGCGTTAAGGTGGAAGTTGCAGAACTTTGTACCGTTGAACGTCAACCGAAACTGGAAGGCCGCAGTATGATTATGATCTTGGCTCCTAAAGCCTGATAACATTGGAGGAGGAAACACAACATGCCTAAAATGAAAACACACAGCAGTTTGAAAGGACGCTTCAAAATTACCGGTTCCGGTAAAGTCCTTCGTTACAAAGCTCACAAAAACCACTTGCTTTCTCACAAATCCAAACGTGCGAAGCGCGTACTGAACGGCAACCCTGTAATGGCTGCTGGTGACGTGAGACGTTTGAAACAAGGTTTGGCTAACCTGAAAGGTTAATTCAAAATAGTAGATTCCGTACGGGGGATTGGCTTCGGCCATACACATACCACGGATACATTTATATTTATTTGGGAGGTTCTTTAATATGGCAAGAGTAAAAGGCGGTTTTGTAGTACGTCGTCGTCATAAAAAGGTTTTGAAACTGGCAAGAGGTTATTTCGGTTCCAAACACCGTATCTTTAAAACAGCTAATGAGCAAGTAATGAAATCCCTGGTATACGCATACCGTGACCGTCGCAACACGAAACGTAACTTCCGCAGACTGTGGATCGTTCGTATCAATGCTGCAGCACGTATGAATGGTTTGTCTTACAACAAACTGATCCACGGATTGAAACTTGCTGGAGTAGATATGAACCGCAAAATGTTGGCTGATCTGGCCGTTAATGACATCAATGCGTTCAACTCTTTGGCTACTGTAGCTAAAGGTAAAATCAACGCTTAAATTTGTATGAAGTAAGCCGCCGTAGTATGGCGGCTTTTTTTACGGACTACAGAATAAAAACGGCCTAGGAAGAACAACCTAAACTTATCGTAGAAATGGAAGCAAATCCAGATCGCGAGCGCCGTTGGTGGATAAAGCAACATGACATTACATAAAATACGAACGGTGTAAAAATGCAAACGAATTAGACATTCTTTGCTCTGAATTGGAATATGATGTGATATTTTTGTTATGTAACATCACATCGCTATAACGTTAGTGTGTTAAAACGTTAAATTATTAAGCGCTTTCAGTAAAAAAAGTACAAAAATAAGTGAACTTTGGTGATTATACATCTGGATTTTAACACTGGTTGATTGTATAATCACCTCTAGTAGGCCAGTCCTAAATTTTTCTTTTCGGGTCATAATGTTCGGTTTTTCGACAGATGAGCAGATGTTGCATGCAGAAGAATGCGCTTTTAAAGAGCCATTAACGAAACATTCCGCTTCTAACCTGCTCTTCATAGCTGTTGATCCGTGCAATTGCAGACAAGATTTGAAAGGGACATATTATTAAGGGGGAAAAAGAGAAATGAAAAAAATGCTCAGCTTGTCTCTGGTGATGTTGCTGGCAGTATCGGTTATGCTCGCAGGATGCGGAAGCAAACCGAAAGAAGAGTCAAATGCCGGAGGAAACAACGGTGGTGCTGCGACTGAAGCTAAGTCCGATGTTCAAATCGGTATGGTTACTGACGTAGGCGGCGTTAATGACAAATCTTTTAACCAATCCGCTTGGGAAGCACTGCAAGCAACCGAAACTGAAACAGGTGCAAAAGTAAAATACCTGCAAAGTAAATCCGATGAAGAATATATCCCTAACTTGAATGAATTTGTTAAGAACGGATATGATCTGACTTGGGGTATCGGTTATCAATTGGAAAAAGCGATCAAAACAGTCGCTGACCAAAATCCGGATTCCAAACTTGCGATTATTGATAGCGTAGTTGACGCAGCGAACGTTAAATCCGTAACATTTGCTGAAGAAGAAGGCTCTTTCCTCGTAGGCGTTGTTGCTGGATTGACAACAAAAACGAACAAAGTTGGTTTTGTAGGTGGCGCTGAAAGTACGTTGATTAAAAAGTTTGAAGTAGGTTTCAGAGAAGGGGTTAAAGCAGTTAACCCTGACGCTCAATTTATTCCAAACTACACAGGTGCTTTTGACAAACCAGACTTGGGTAAAGCGGCTGCAGCTACACTGTACAACGAAGGCGTAGACATCATCTTCCACGCTTCTGGTGCAACAGGTAACGGTGTGTTCAATGAAGCAATTGCTCGCAAGAAGCAAGGTCAAGATGTATGGGTAATCGGTGTGGACAAAGACCAATCTCTTGAATTTGGTGATGAAGTAACACTGACTTCGATGATCAAAAAAGTCGATGAAGCAGTTAAACGCGTAAATAAAGAAGTCATCGATGGAACTTTCAAAGGTGGAGCAGAAACATTGACCTTGAAAGATAATGGTGTAGGCATTGCAGATACTTCCAGCAAAAATGTGAAACCTGACGTTTTGGCTAAAGTTGACGAATACAAAGAAAAAATTATCAGCGGCGAAATCACTGTACCTAAAGAGTAATAAGGTAACTGATAGACATCTGCTGTAATATAATTATCGAGGCCGGTCTTGACCGGCCTTGTGATTGTAAAAGCGGGAACATTTGATCAAGTCGTCATAACATTTGTACAAAGTAACATAGGTATCAGCGCTCCGGATAGGAGCTTTTCTTACGTTTGCGGAACCACACTATATCAGTTATAAGGGTGATTACATGGGTGCAGCAACCCCCGTCGTTGAGTTAAAACAAATAACGAAGCGTTTCCCAGGCATTGTTGCCAACGACGCCATCAGCCTTCAGCTTCAGAAAGGCGAGATTCATGCTCTACTGGGCGAAAACGGCGCTGGTAAGTCAACATTGATGAACATTGTTTTTGGTCTCTATCAGCCGGATGAAGGTTCCATTGAAGTGAATGGCAAACCTGTCATCATCGATAGTCCCAATCGGGCAATCGATCTTGGCATCGGTATGGTGCATCAGCATTTTAAGCTTGTGCAGCCGTTCACGGTAACAGAGAACATTATTTTGGGATCCGAGCCTACGAAGGGTCTCAATATTAACTATAAAAAGGCCGCTGCAGAAGTACAGCGCTTGTCCGAACAATATGGACTGAAGGTGAATCCTCACGCCAAAATTCATGATATTTCTGTCGGTATGCAGCAGCGTGTTGAGATTGTGAAAACATTATATCGCGGTGCAGACATTTTGATCTTTGATGAGCCTACAGCGGTGCTGACACCTCAAGAGATCAAAGAATTGATGGTTATCATGAAAAAGCTTGTCGCTGAAGGCAAGTCAATCATCCTGATTACACATAAGTTGAAAGAAATCATGGAAATTTCGGATACGGTAACCATTATTCGTCGTGGTAAAGTTATTGATTCGGTCAAAACTTCGGAAACAAACCCGAATGAACTGGCGGAGAAGATGGTTGGCCGCAACGTTACGTTTAAAGTGGACAAGAAGCCAGCTACACCTGGAGCCAACGTACTTGAGGTTAGCAAGCTGATGTCCAAAAACAAAGAAGGCATCGCGGTTCTCAACAATCTGAACCTGAATGTTCGTGCTGGTGAAATTGTTGGTATTGCAGGGGTTGATGGAAACGGTCAAAGTGAATTGATCGAAGCTCTTACGGGTTTGCGTAAAGTGGATAGCGGATCCATCCGTTTGGAAGGTAAGGAGCTTTCCAACCGCTCCCCACGTCATATCTCTGAATCAGGTGTTGCTCACATTCCGGAGGATCGACATAAGCACGGGCTTGTCCTTGATTTCTCTGTGAGCGAAAATATCGTTTTGGAGTCGTATTATAAGGAACCCTATACACGCAGAGGTTTCTTGAACTTTGATGCGATTAAAAAGCAGGCCAAGCGGCTTGTTGAAGCATTTGACGTGCGCACACCGAGCATTGAGACAAAAGCACGTTCGTTGTCCGGAGGAAATCAGCAGAAGGCAATTATCGCCCGTGAGGTGGATAAAAACCCTGAAGTGCTGATTGCTGCTCAGCCAACTCGTGGTTTGGACGTAGGTGCAATCGAGTTTGTGCAGAAACAGTTGATCGCTCAGCGTGACCAAGGCAAGGCCGTTCTGCTCATTTCATTTGAACTCGATGAGATTATGAACGTTTCCGATCGCATAGCGGTTATCTATGAAGGACAGATCGTTGGCGAGGTGCTGCCGGAAGAAACCAATGACAGGGAGCTCGGCTTGATGATGGCGGGCAGCACCCAAAAGAGAGGTACTGCGCATGAATAAAGTATTAAAATGGTTTACCCGAGATTCATTTATTCTGCCTGTTGTGGCGATTCTTATGGGACTTATTCTTGGCGGGATTGTAATGATGATTGGTGGATATAACCCGTTTGAAGCTTACGGTGCTTTGTTCAAGAAAGTGTTTGGCGACATGTACAACTTTGGTGAAGCTGTAAGGGAAATGACTCCGCTTATCATGACGGGGCTTGCATTTGCCTTTGCGGCTCGTGCCGGATTGTTTAATATCGGTGGCGAAGGACAATTTCTTGTAGGTATGACAGCAGCTACATTCGTTGGTGTCAAGTTCACAGGTCTTCCGATTTACATTCACGCGCCACTTGCTTTGATTGCGGGCGCGGTGTTTGGCGGGCTTTGGGCAGCGATTGCAGGTTATCTAAAAGCTGCACGTGGGGTTAACGAGGTAATCAGCAGTATTATGTTGAACTGGATCGGTTTGTATCTGGCAAACCTGATTGTTCGGCAATTTCTATTGCTCTCAGGTGAGAACCGCTCGGCAGATATCAGTGATTCTGCTTCAATAAGTCTGCAATGGCTTTCTGAATTAATGGGTGACTCTCGAGTTCACATGGGAACGTTGATTGCTCTTGTTATGGCTGCACTCTTTTATATTTACATGTGGAAAACCAAACAAGGTTTCGAAATCCGTGCGGTGGGTTACAACCCCAATGCTGCAGAATATGCAGGAATGAGTGTTAATCGAAACATTGTAAAAGCCATGTTTATCAGTGGTATGCTTGCGGGTCTGGGTGGAGCCTTCCAAGTCTTGGGTGTGTTCCATTATCAAACGTTGATGACCGGCTCACCTGGTACTGGTTTTGACGGGATTGCGGTTGCCTTGATCGGGCTCAACCATCCATTTGGAGTGCTGCTTGGTGCGTTGCTTTTCGGTACACTCACTTATGGTTCTGCAGGTATGAGCTTTGCTGCGGATGTACCACCTGAGATTATTCGAATTGTCATCGGTTCGATTATCTTCTTTATTGCCGCACAAGGCATCGTGCGCTGGGTACTTAAACCGTTCTATTCCAAGCGCAAGAAAGAGAAGGTGTTGTAGATGGACTTGTTGACAATCGGGCAAATTATCAATACGACGCTTGTCTTTGCTACGGCATTGATTTTTGCTTCCCTCGGCGGGATTTTCTCGGAGAAATCCGGAGTAACAAACCTTGGTCTTGAAGGTTTTATGGTGTTTGGTGCCTTTGCAGCCGGTATTGGTGCTCACTATGCTCAAGAAGCGGGTATGGACGGAACGACATCGGCTTGGATGGGAGTGCTTCTTGCCATCGTGCTTGGTGTGCTTGTCTCACTTATTCATGCGGTAGCATCAATTACGTTCAAAGCGGATCAGGTTATCAGTGGTATCGTCATTAACTTTTTGGCGGCAGGTAGTACACTGTACTTGGTGAAATTGCTGTTCGAAGGTTCAGGTGACTCGCCTTTGGTACAAGGCTTCAGCAAATTTAATGTGCCGTTCCTTGAGAACATTCCGTTGCTTGGCGAAGCCTTTTTCAAAAATGTCTATCCAACAACGTATCTGGCGATTTTGTTTGTATTCCTGACGTATTACATTATGTTCAAAACACCATTTGGTCTTCGTCTGCGTTCAGTAGGTGAGCATCCAAGTGCAGCCGATACTGTTGGCGTGAAAGTTCGTCGTTATCGTTATATAGGTGTTATGATTAGTGGAGCGCTTGCAGCTATTGGTGGAGCAGCGATCACTTTAACTACGACTGGAACTTTTTCGCACAATACAGTTTCGGGACAAGGTTATATTGCAATAGCAGCAATGATCTTTGGCAAGTGGAATCCGATTGGAGCCTTTGGAGCAGCAGCATTTTTCGGATTCTCTCAAGCGATTCGTAACTATGTACAGATGTTTGAATGGACACAAAGTATTCCCCAGGAAATTATCTACATGTTGCCTTACTTGCTGACGCTTATTGTGCTTGTAGCAGCTGTAGGACGTTCTTCGGCGCCATCTGCACTTGGAGAACCGTATGATCCAGGTAAAAGGTAATAACATAAACGAGATAACATTTGGTATCCAAACGTTATTTAACAAAAGATCCGCTATTAAGCGGGTCTTTTGTTTGTTTGCTCCATTTGTAATACCCAACTTTCTCGGTAGGGACAAAGAAACAGGCGAATCCAGTCTTGGACGAATACACTGTTTTGAATGATCCGAGGAGGAGGGATAGTATGAGAAAACATGTTACGCGTACTGAAGCGATGAAACTTATAGGCAAAAACATTGTTGCGGTCAAAAAAGACGGTACTCGGGTTACGGGGAAACTGTTAAAAGTATCAGGGAACAAACTTGTGCTCAGGCGTTCAGGTGGAAAAAAAGTACGTACCAAAGCTATTTTGCCTTTGGTATTATTTGATCTACTCGCCATTGCGACGTTACCTTACGCTTATGGCCAAGGTCCTGGATTTGGTCCCGGGTATGGCCCAGGCCCAGGTCCGAAACCTGATTGTTGCCCGGGATATGGATCCGGTTATGGCCCAGGTTCGGGGTATGGCCCTGGTCCAGGATATGGCCCTTACGGTCCTGGACCGAGACCACCAGGATTTTTCTAGTAAAAACTAGAGCCTTTTTTCCATTTCGTAACAGCGGCTTATCATGATATATCTCAGCATCTGATATCCATTTTTTTGATAAAAGTGAGTTCCATTTGTATTGCCTTCATCTACCATGACTTTGGATTTTCTGCAGCCGCGTGATACTGCAAAGCTCTCTGCTTTGTGCAGTAACGTCTGTCCGTAACGTTTACGCTGTTCTTTCGGACTTACGGCCATCATATCTACGTATAACAGTTCGCCATGCATGAGAAAATGAATGAATGCAACAGCAGGTTTATTCGGCTCCGGTGAGATTACAAAGGTCATGCCCCTGTTCATTCGCAGGGGTATTTCTTTGCGGATTTTATGGATTTCCTTCTCGCTCATATGTGATAACGGAACAAGCTGTGTGTCGATTAGCCTTAGAATTGCGCCGTCATCCAGTTTGGATGAACGCTGACGAATGATCATGCGGAGCCTCCTTTCAAGGCTAGTCGTGCGGCCTGTATATCTTATGCCTGGAGCGAGATAAAAGGTGACTGCATGAAGGTCAGACATTGGGGCAAACATAGAGTGGAGAGCGTATGTCGATCTGGTCAACACATTTTTATCAAAAACAGGTATTGACTTATCGGTTGGAGGAATCATATAATGTTCCTAACATTTAACGAGAATATTTCATCGGCTATGAAGAGGACGAAGTTTTAAGGGCTCTTTTGCTCAGAGAGTGGCTGGATTTGCTGAAACCACCACCATTACCCCTTATATACGAGCTCACCTCGGAGCTGTTTTCCTGAAAAGCACTGGATCGTCAAATCTATGCGTATTAGGGAGAATCGTAAGTCTGCGTTACAGACAACAGGTATGGGAAACGACTATGTTCGTTTGAACATCGTTTTGTTATACCTGGTAAGGTCCGTTATTGCGAAATTTCGGACAAAGTTGGGTGGTACCACGGAAGCGATAACCTTTCGTCCCTCGCAAGCATGAACTTGTTTGCAGGGATGGAAGGTTTTTTTTGTCACTTTTAATGTCAGAATGGTGTAAATTTCGAGAGGAGGATGACTGATGGGAGCTCAAATTCCAGAAGTACGATCAACAGATGAATTACGTGAAAGATGGATGAAGCCGGAGGTCATTAGCGGTTCCGAGATTTTGCTAAGAAGTTTGCTGCTTGAAGGTGTGGATTGTGTTTTCGGTTATCCGGGCGGTGCGGTATTGTACATTTACGATGCGATGTATGGCTTTAAAGATTTCAAACACGTTCTGACTCGTCACGAGCAAGGTGCCATTCACGCAGCTGACGGTTATGCACGAGCTAGTGGCAAAGTAGGCGTATGTATTGCGACCTCGGGTCCAGGTGCAACGAACCTCGTTACAGGAATTGCAACCGCCTATATGGATTCCGTACCATTGGTTGTCATTACGGGTAATGTCAATTCCAGCTTAATCGGCTCGGATGCTTTCCAGGAAGCGGATATCACTGGGATTACAATGCCAATCACCAAACACAGTTATCTGGTGAAAGATGTAAAAGACCTGGCGGGCATCATTCATGAGGCATTCCATATCGCGAATACCGGACGCAAAGGACCTGTACTGATCGATATTCCAAAAGATGTATCGGCAAACAAAACGTTGTTTGAACCGAGCACTGAACCTGTTATATTGAGAGGGTACAATCCACGCACGGTACCGAATAAACTGCAGGTGGATCGCTTGGCACAGGCCATTCAGGAAGCAGAGCGACCAATGATTATTGCAGGTGGCGGTGTAGTTTACTCTGGCGGACACGAAGCGCTTTTCGAGTTTGTAGAGAAGACGGGTATTCCGATCACAACAACACTTCTGGGACTAGGCGCTTTCCCAAGCGGACATGAGCTTTGGACTGGAATGCCAGGAATGCACGGAACCTACACATCGAACATGGCCATTCAGCAATCGGACTTGCTCATCAACATCGGTGCACGATTTGATGACCGGGTAACGGGTAAGCTGGACGGATTCGCACCACACGCGAAAATTGTCCATATCGACATTGATCCTGCAGAGATCGGCAAAAACATTGCGACGGATATTCCGATTGTAGGCGATGTGAAAACAGTGCTGGAGATTGCAAACAAGGAAGTTGGACGTGCTGAACGTGCAGATGCCTGGAGAGATCAGGTCAAACAGTGGAAACAGGAAAAGCCGTATACCTACACGGATTCGGATGAAGTGTTAAAACCACAATGGGTTGTTGAATTGTTGAATGATACCACAAAGGGTGAAGCAATCGTTACAACGGACGTTGGACAACATCAGATGTGGGCAGCTCAATACTACAAATTTAATCAACCGCGCTCCTGGGTCACATCAGGCGGACTTGGAACAATGGGCTTTGGATTCCCATCTGCGATTGGTGCACAAATGGCTAATCCGGATCGTCTGGTTATCTCCATTAACGGAGATGGCGGGATGCAAATGTGTTCTCAGGAACTGGCAATCTGTGCGATCAATAACATTCCAGTTAAAATTGTAATTATTAACAATGAAGTACTGGGTATGGTTCGTCAGTGGCAGGAACTGATTTATGAAAATCGCTACAGTCACATCGATTTGGCAGGAAGCCCTGATTTTGTGAAATTGGCTGAAGCTTACGGAGTGAAGGGACTGCGGGCAACGAACAAGGAAGAAGCCGAGCGTGCATGGCAGGAAGCATTGGATACACCGGGGCCAGTCGTTGTAGAATTTGTTGTACGCAAGGATGAAAATGTATATCCAATGGTTCCGCAAGGAGCAACAATCGATCAAATGCTGATGGGAGATGCTGAAGAATGATAAGACATACGATTTCGATATTGGTTAATGACCAGCCAGGCGTCCTTCAGCGTGTATCCGGATTGTTTGGTCGACGCGGGTATAACATCGAAAGTATCACAGTGGGTCAATCCGAAGAGCCTGGACTTTCCCGGATGGTCATTGTTACGATTGGTGACGACAAAACACTTGAACAGATTGAGAAACAGCTGTATAAAATTATTGACGTCATCAAAGTCGTTGACTTTAGCTTGAAACCGATGGTTGCTCGTGAACTCGCGCTGATCAAGGTGAAGGCAGATCCTTCCGAACGGCCCGAAATTTTGGGAGTGGTTGAAACATTCCGCGCATCGGTTGTTGATGTAGGCCCGGCAAGTCTGATGGTACAGGCCGTTGGTGATACGGATAAAATTGATGCGATGATCGAATTGCTCAAGCCATATGGCATTCGTGAATTGTCCCGTACAGGCGTAACAGCATTGGTACGAGGCAACGTCTAGAGGTATAATGAAACAAGATGGACTGATCCATACATGAACACAATGATTTACTTGTGAAAATGCACAGTTAGCGTAAAATAAATGCTATCTGTTCCAATTGTGTCAGTCCAGTAACTGCTGTAAAGTAACATTTTAGTGATGTAACGCTTGAAAAGAGAGCCACACCCCCGCATTAACGAGCGGGTGTCTGAACGGATTGGTTGATATGCAGCAACCGGATCATCATTGATCAGGCAGTTTTCTACCAAGATGGAAATTACCGGTCCATTGAGACACCCGCTCATTAATGAAGGGTTCTTTACAATACAAAGGAGGACTTATAACATGCCAGTAACTACTTATTATGAACAGGATGCAGAGCTTAGCGTATTGAAAGGAAAAACGATCGCGGTGATCGGATATGGTAGCCAAGGTCATGCTCAGGCACAAAACCTGCGTGACAGCGGATTGAACGTAGTCATCGGACTTCGTGAAGGTAAATCTTTTGACGCTGCTAAAAATGATGGATTTGAAGTGTTGTCTCCGGCTGAAGCAACTAGCCGTGCAGATGTGGTTCAAATCTTGCTTCCGGATGAAACACAAGCTTCTGTATACAAAAACGAAATCGAACCAAACCTGAAACAAGGCGCGGCATTGCTCTTCTCTCACGGTTTCAACGTTCATTTCGGCCAAATCGTTGCTCCAAAAAACAGCGATGTATTGCTGGTAGCTCCTAAGTCCCCTGGTCACATGGTACGTCGTACCTACGTGGAAGGATTCGGTGTTCCTGGTCTGATCGCAATCGAGCAGGATGCAACAGGTAAAGCAAAAGAAATCGGTTTGGCTTACGCTAAAGGTATCGGTTGTACTCGTGCAGGTGTTATCGAAACATCCTTCCGTGAAGAAACAGAAACAGACTTGTTCGGTGAGCAAGCGGTTCTGTGTGGCGGTGTAAGTGCCCTCGTTAAAGCTGGATTCGAAACGCTGACAGAAGCTGGATATGCTCCAGAAATGGCATACTTCGAGTGTCTGCACGAATTGAAACTGATCGTTGACATGATGTACGAAGGTGGACTTGCAAGCATGCGTGATTCCATCAGTAACACAGCTGAGTACGGTGACTATGTAACTGGACCTCGCGTGGTAACTGAAGATACGAAGAAAGCAATGAAAGAAGTACTGACAGATATCCAACAAGGTAAATTCGCACGTGACTTTATCCTGGAAAACCAATCCGGTCGTGCATTCTTGACAGCAACACGTCGTAACGAAGCTGAACATCCAATCGAAGTGGTTGGCGGACAATTGCGTGAAATGATGCACTGGATCAAAAAGTAAGCAACAATTCGTTCACTCTTTGAACAAGCATCTTAAGGGACTCAAGCAACTTACAGCGTGAACTGGAAATAGCGGCCGTGCTTATGCGTGAGCCGCTATTCTGGTTTACAGAAATGAATAATAAGCAGGGGGTGCGAAGGTGCGTAAAATCTATGTATTTGACACAACGCTGCGGGATGGAGAACAATCTCCAGGAGTCAATCTGAACACTCGCGAAAAGGTGGAGATTGCCCATCAACTGGAGCGTCTTGGCATTGACCGGATGGAAGCAGGTTTCCCAGCAGCATCTCCGGGTGACTTGGCCGCAGTCAACGCCGTAGCGAAAGCGGTTAAAAATATTACAGTGATCGGTTTGTCCCGCTCCAGAGAGCAGGATATCGATGCGGTCAAGGAAGCGCTTAAAGGTGCAGAAGATCCGTGCATTCACGTGTTTCTTGCTACCTCACCGATCCACCGCCAGCACAAACTGCGCATGGACAAAGGGCAGGTGCTTGACACAGCGCGTTCTGCGATCCGTTATGCGAAAAAGACATTTTCGAAAATTGAATTTTCCCTGGAGGACGCTGGGCGTACCGAGTATGATTTCCTCGTGGAAATGGTGAATATGGCAGTGGAAGAAGGCGCTTCTGTCGTAAATATTCCAGATACCGTCGGTTACCTGAGTCCTTACGAATACGGTAATATTTTCAAACATCTGAAAGAAAATGTTCATAATATCGATAAAGTTCAGCTGAGTGCACACTGTCACAACGATCTGGGTATGGCAACTGCCAATACACTTGCCGCCATTTTGAACGGCGCCGATCAGATTGAAGGTACGATTAACGGAATCGGAGAACGTGCAGGCAACACGGCGATTGAAGAAATCGCAATGGCGCTGGAAACACGTCAGGAGTTTTTCCAGGCGAAAACTACGCTCCAATTGTCCGAAATTGCACGTACCAGCCGTTTGGTTAGTCGTTTGACCGGTATGGTTGTTCCTGGAAACAAGGCAATCGTTGGTGCAAATGCTTTTGCTCATGAGTCCGGTATTCACCAGGATGGCATGTTGAAGGAAAAAACAACCTACGAGATCATGACACCAGAGACGATCGGCCTCAAAGAGAGCAAGCTGGTTCTTGGCAAGCACTCTGGTCGTCACGCGTTCCGTGAACGCTTGATTGACCTTGGGTATGAGCTGGACGATGAAGCGCTGAACCGTGCTTTTGCACAATTCAAAGACCTGGCAGACAAGAAAAAAGAAGTTACGGATGAAGACCTGCTTGCCGTGATTGAAGAAAAATTACAGGATGCACCTGAGGTGTACAAACTGGAATCCATCTTTGTTACGTACGGTGATGAATCCGTGCCTACGGCGAAGGTTCGTATTGCCACGTTGAATGGTGAAACAGTGGAGAAACAGGCTGAAGGTAATGGTTCGGTGGATGCGATCTATAACGCTATTGATCAGGTGAGCGGAGAAGAAGTAACGCTATCGGACTATTCCATCAAATCCGTAACACACGGTAAAGACGCACTAGGTGAGGTACATGTTGTCCTTACTCAGAATCAAGTTTCGGTTCAAGGGCGCGGTGTGAGCACAGATATTCTCGGTGCTAGCGCTCGTGCGTATGTTGACGGCTTGAACCAACTCATTGAGAAACGTAAAACGTACACCAACCGTGTGAACGTCAATTTGTAGAGAAGTACTGCACGGTGTGCTTGAAGTACAAATTTACAAACCTGCTAACTAGGTCGGAATAGTAAAGCCATAGTCGGTATAGTAAAGCTAAAGCCGAACACGTGAAAAAGTCTGACCCTTCTGGAGTCAACTGTACCTTTAGTGTAGACGTGATGAAGTCTATCTATGAGTACAGTCCAACAAGGGTCAGACTTTTTTTATTGTAAATTTACCAAGCGTATGCGTTAGGGGCGTGTCCACCAGGACCAGGGAAGATTTCATCCAGACGCTTGAGCGTGGATTCGTCGAGTGTCAGATCGAGACATTTCAATGCAGTTTCGAATTGCTCCAGTGTGCGCGGACCAATGATTGGTGCAGTTACAGCTGGATTGGCGGCTACCCAGGCAAGTGCAACCGTATCCTGCGGCTCACCGAGATCACGGCAAAGTGCGGCGAAATCTTCAAGCTGCGTCTGATGTTTCTCAATTCGTTCTGAGATACCTCCACTGCGAGTCCCTTCAAGTTTCTGTAAGGCATTACGTCCGAGCAAACCGCCATCCAGCGGGCTCCATGGAATAACGCCAAGCCCGAGCGCTTGAGCGGCCGGTAATACCTCCAGTTCAGGCAGACGGCAATTCAGGCTGTATTTATGTTGCTCGGATACAAGGCCGAGGAAGTGGCGGTTTTTCGCTTCGCTCTGAGCAAGGGCAATTTGCCAGGCGGCAAAATTACTTGAACCGACATATCCGATTTTGCCTTGGTATACTGCATGTTCAAATGCACCCCACAACTCGTCCCACGTGATAACAGGGTCAACATGGTGCATCTGGTATAATTCAATATGATCGGTTTGCAGACGCTGAAGAGAACCTTCAAGGTGACGTCTGATTTTATATGCGGAGAGACCGGCATCGTTGTTAGGACCGTCTGTTTCATCATGCATCGAACCGTAGACTTTCGTGGCAAGTACAACCTTTTCACGTCGGCCGCCGCCTTGCTTGAACCAGCGTCCAATAATTTCTTCGGTCAGACCGGAATTTTCACCCCAGCCATAAATGTTAGCGGTATCAAAAAAGTTCACGCCGGCATCCAGTGCTGCGTCCATAATACGGAAAGCTTCTTTTTCGTCAGTGGCCGGTCCAAAGTTCATTGTACCGAGACAGATTCGGCTGACTTTAAGGCCTGATTTACCCAAATACGAATATTGCATGGTGAACATCCCTCCAGCATAACTAATTTGATTTCAGTTATATTTTACCTTACCCTGATCTACCGAACAACTTGGGTACCTGCGATCGTTCTCCCTGCTTGAATACTATGACTTTTCTTCTTATAGGTAAAAACTATTAAAGTCATAGATTGTATATCTTGGTCAAATGACCGTAGAATATGATACAAAGAAGAGAGTTATTTATGAGACGATGTTTACACAGAAACGCCAACATGAGCGGATCAGTGATGAATGAAGATGAGGGAGTGGACAACCTATGGCAGACGTGAAAAAAATTGCAGTAATCGCAGGTGACGGAATTGGTCCTGAAGTTGTGGCCGAGGCGGAAAAAGTTCTGAAACGTACGGAGGAAGTATTCGGTTATCGTTTTGAAACCGAGCACGCACTGTTTGGTGGTATTGCCATTGACGAGAAGGGCACACCGCTTCCGGAAGAAACATTGACTGTATGTAAAAATGCAGATGCAGTGTTGCTTGGAGCAGTAGGTGGACCGAAATGGGATAATAACAGTAAAGAGTTGCGTCCTGAAACAGGACTGCTGGGTATTCGTAAAGCACTTGGATTGTTCTCCAACCTGCGTCCGGCCGTAGTGTTTGACTGTTTGAAAGACGCATCCACGCTGAAACCGGAAGTACTGGAAGGTACAGACCTGATGGTTGTTCGTGAACTGACGGGCGGAATTTATTTCGGAGAAAAATTCAGACGTGAGAGTGCACATGGCGAAGAGGCAGTGGATACTTGTGCTTACAATGTCTCGGAAGTAGAGCGTATTGTGCGTCAAGCGTTTGAGATTGCTCAGGGACGCCGTAAAAAACTGGCTTCCGTTGATAAAGCTAACGTGCTCGAAACTTCCCGTCTGTGGCGTGAAGTGGTTAACCGGGTAGCTCCTGATTATCCGGATGTTGAGTTGGAGCACGTGCTTGTAGACAATTGCGCGATGCAGTTGCTGCGTCGTCCAGCAAGCTTTGATGTCATTGTAACAGAGAACATGTTTGGTGACATTCTGAGTGATGAAGCAGCAATGCTGACAGGTTCCATCGGTATGCTCGCTTCGGCATCGTTGGGTGAAGGAAGCTTCGGCTTGTACGAACCAGTACACGGTTCTGCACCGGACATTGCCGGTCAAGGCTTGGCTAACCCGATTGCAACCATCCTGTCGCTCGCGTTGATGTTCCGTACAACGTTTGGCTATGCAGAAGGTGCGGATGCGATTGAAGAGGCGGTAGCAAACGTGCTGAATGCAGGCCATCGCACAAGTGACATTGCTGTTGATAAGAGCAAAGCGATCAGCACAACCGAAATGGGCGACCTGATTGTTGCAGCTATTCAGAAAAAAGCTTAAGTTTTAACCGGTTTGCCTGTTCACACATGAACATATCACAGGATCAATCCCGTGATTCGTATAAGAAACAGCCCTTTGATGCCCAGAGTAGACCCGTCTATTGGTTTCTATAATGGAAAATACAGAGGGCTGTTCTTTATCATTTTCGATGCAAATTCGGCACGGAAATTTCTTATTTATAATTATTATAAAAAAATAACGTTTATAATCTTGACTTTGAGAAGTGCGGATGATAACATTTTATTTGTACTTGAGAACAAGTATCAAATCGATTAATGACAGGACAAGCGCCCTGCGTGCATCCTGATGATGAGCAATCCATATGGATGCTTACATAATCCCAAAGGAGGAATTTTTAGTTATGGCAGAACGTTTGGTAGGTAGACCAGCACCAGATTTCGCAATGGAAACAGTATCAGGAGACGGACAAGATTTTGGTTCCGTTAAACTGTCCGATTACCGTGGCAAATGGCTCGTATTCTTCTTTTATCCTTTGGACTTCACATTTGTGTGCCCAACTGAAATTACAGCTTTGAGTGATGCTTCCGAGCAATTCAAAGCTTTGGATACAGAAATTCTTGGCGTGAGCGTAGACTCCGTACACAGCCACAAAGCATGGATCAACACACCTAAAGACAGCAATGGTCTTGGTCAATTGAGCTTCCCGCTCGCTTCCGACATCACGAAGCAAGTGGCTAAAGATTACGGCGTTCTGATCGAAGAAGAAGGCGTAGCATTGCGCGGTCTGTTCATCATCGATCCAGAAGGCGAACTGAAATATCAAGTCGTTAACCACAACGATGTAGGCCGTAGTGTTGAAGAAACACTTCGCGTACTGCAAGCACTTCAATCCGGTGGATTGTGTGCAATGAACTGGAAACCAGGCGACAGCAACCTGTAAGCCAGGTACACTTGAGCAGTTAATGTTCAAGCCCTCATCCCTTTCGGGATTGAGGGCTTTTTGCAACCTTTTTCCACAGGACAACGTTAACTAAATTAAGGTGTTTGAACAAGCTGTCAGGCGTGTTAATAATGTAATAGAAGAATATCTTCTTTTTTTAATATGAAAGAGGAATTGAGGGCTTGTAAGGCGAATAGGGTATGGAAACCCGGTAAATATTCCGGTAATCCGCATTTATAATTTGTATATGAATGTGATACACTGTTTGAATGATTCCCTTTCGGAAGTTTTTGAAGTGTACGGGAGCATTTTTACTAAAACCAAAATCCCGGCACCTAATAAGGAGGGTGAACAAAAATGAGTTACTGTTGTGGGGCAAGTATGGTGGGAACAAAGGGCACGCTGAAGCATTACCGCACCCAGGTTCATAATGTTCCCCTGCTGTTTTGTCCGGTGTGTCACCGGGTTGAGGTTCATTACAAAGTCGAGAACGAATACGAGATTCTTGCTGAGTATGCGCATGGCGATGGAGCTTCTGAAATTGATTTTCAAGACTACGTGACTGAAGACGAGGATGCCATCTTCGAAAACTGCGTAAACCGTGAAAGTGAAGATGCGATGGTAATCGTTCAGCGTCAGATTGATATGTCACTGGATCTGCTGCGGCTCGCCAAGGAAATGAAAGATGAGAAATGGGAGAGCGAATTGAAACGTCGCCTCGCCGTCATGAGTCAACGGAAGCTTAAAATTCAGCATAACAAGACTGGGCTATAGATTGCAGTAAGATGTTATATGGATGGACGAATAGTTCTAAAAGGCGATAGTAAACGAGGCTGATTTCCCGTAAGGGCGATGCAGCCTCGTTTTTTGTATTATTTAGATAAACCTTTGTTATTTTTGCAAAAAAATTCCCATTCGACACTTTCTCCGATTGACTCTATTCCCTAAACTTGTCTATGATAAAAGCAGACTTGCAAAAGAGGCGGAGTGTTATAAAAGGTTTTCGTTTGGGAATTGGAGAAGGCTGGAAAGGAGCAAAACGTACATGATTTCTCCGGAACTACTGTTATTAACCGGATTAGACCAGCTTGCGTCCGGACATGCCATCCATATTTTCGGCTCAGCCCCCTAATGAAAGGGACCCGGTAATCAACAACAAAATCGGCCCTTCCTGTTTCTGTGATGATATGATGTCCGAACGGCAAAGTTTATCATTTACGTGAAAAGGAGGAACCTGAAGTGATCAGTGAATTTCAGGATACAGTGCCTCAACCAACGGATGTGCTTCCTCAAGTGCATCTGGATTACAATAAGTATGAAAACGTGCTGGAACATATGGATAGCGGCATCATGCTGTTTGACAACCAAGGAATCTTGACGTTTATTAACGTTCAGATGGCCAAACTGCTGGAACTGCCCAGAGACCTGTTAAATGGTTGTACATTGATGCAGATGCTGCGTCTGCCACAGATGAGTCGCTTCAAGAAAAAGAAGATTTTACGGATTTATCGGGAAACAATCTTTCATCGTAAGCGCTATCATGAATTGACGGATGAGTACGGGAGGCACTGGCTGGTTACCGTTACTTACGGTGATCAGATGGATGGCGATTTTCTGTTTAGTGTCAAGGATGTATCGGACTACAAACAGATTGAACAGACCGCATATCAAAACGATAAACTGGCGATGCTTGGGCGCATTTCTGCATCGATTGCTCATGAGATCCGTAATCCGTTAACAGCCATTCGCGGATTTATCCAACTTCTTCGGCCCCATCTGCTGCAGTTAGGTAAAGACGAGTATGCACGAATTATATTAACGGAGATCGACAGAGCAAACGATATCATTTATGAATTTCTGAATTCCTCCAAACCTTCGGCTCCGCAGAAGACGGTCATGACCGTAGAATCATTGCTGAAAGAAGTTGTTCTGCTGACCGAGAGTGAAGGGCTGATGAAAGGCTGCGAGATTTTGCTGGAGGTAGAAGACACCCCGCTTAATGTATCCATCGATGTGAAGCAGATCAAACAGGTTATTCTGAATATGGTCAAAAATGCAATGGACGCGATTGAAGAAGTTGGGGAAGAGTATACGGGCATGATTCGGATCACGACAGCTACGGAAAATAACTTTGTGCAAATCACGATAGCTGATAATGGACAGGGCATGGATCACAATACGCTGGTACGTCTGTTTGACCCGTTCTTCACAACGAAAGAGAGTGGAACCGGTCTGGGACTTTCCGTGAGCTACCGTATCATTAAAAATCATGGAGGCACCATCTCTGTAGATAGTCAAAAAGGTGAAGGCACCAGCTTTATGATCAAACTTCCATTGGTGTATTGACACGAGCGATATCAGAAGGGATCGGTATCTCACCGATTCCTTTGTTTTTTGTTTATGCAATTAGGGTTATAGTTAGAAATGAATGCGAATACATAAGCATCGCGGAAGGAAGGGATTGCTATGAATATTCAGGATATGGATCACATGAATGCTCAATTAATCGAACACGTTGGCAAAGTAATCGTAGGTAAAGAGCACACGATGGAACTGATTCTGACAGCGATCATTGCGTCAGGTCATGTGCTTCTGGAGGATGTTCCAGGCACGGGCAAAACGATGCTTGCCAAATCGATAGCGTCTTCACTTGACTGCACGTTTCAACGGATACAGTTTACGCCTGACTTGCTACCGTCCGATTTGACAGGTATTCATTTCTATAATCAAAAGTCTGGAGATTTTGAATTCAGGCCCGGCCCGTTGTTTGCAAACCTTGTGCTGGCAGACGAGATTAATCGGGCAACACCGCGTACACAGTCCAGCTTGCTGGAATGTATGGAAGAACGTCAGATCAGTATCGATGGATCAACGAGACAGCTCGAACGTCCGTTTATCGTCATCGCTACTCAGAACCCGATTGATAATCAAGGGACATTTCCGTTACCTGAAGCACAGATGGATCGATTTATGATGAAGATTCGTATGGGTTATCCAACCGGGGAAGAGAGTGTAGAGATCCTTAGAAGAACCGTAGCCAGTCGCTCGGTGGATGACTTGTCTTCTATTATTTCTCGCGAGCAGCTCTTGAGAGCACAGGAATCGTATAAAACGGTTATCGTAAACGAGGATCTCATGCGTTATATTGTGCAGCTTACTGAAGCGACCAGGCAACATCCGGAATTGTCACTTGGTGTCAGTCCAAGGGGGGCACAGGCGCTTCTAAAAGCCAGCCAGGCTTGGGCCGCACTGCACGGCAGAGACTATGTCGTACCGGATGACGTTAAAATGCTGGCAGAGCCCGTGCTGGCTCATCGTTTAGTGTTTCGCAATCGGATCAGACAACAGGAAGGACTCGCGGAACAAATCATTCAACAGATTCTGAGCCAAACCGAGGTGCCAACAGAGACGTTTACTACAGGAAGTCGTTAAGTTTATGGAACTTCTATGGATCGTTGTCGTTGGAAGTTTGGTCATAGTGCTGCATGGCATATGGTTTGGGCGTCCGGTGTTAAGAAATCTCAGGTACAGCAGACAGTTCAGTAGAACACGCTGTTATGCTGGTGATGAACTGGAGATGATTGAGACAATATCCAATGAAAAACGAATATCGGTTCCTTGGCTTAGGCTTGAGGCAATGATGCCGGCTTCATTTATTTTTCGCTCAGGTTCGGGCATGGATATCAGTCAAGGCAATATTTATCAGAACCATAAAAGTGTGTTTACATTAAAACCTTATAATCGGATAACTCGCACACATCCGTTTGTCTGCTCCAAGCGTGGAGTGTATACGATGGATACAGCCACGATGACGGGTGGAGACCTGTTTGGTGTATGGCGCTCTACGAAGCCCATTCCTGTACAGATGTCAATGATTGTGTATCCTTCACTTGTAAACATCGATGATATGCCGGCCATCTATCAGGTATGGCAAGGAGAGGTGGAGGTTGCCAGATGGATTGTGGAAGACCCGTTTCTAATCTTGGGAGTGCGACCTTATGGTGCTGGTGACCCGATGAATCGTATTCATTGGAAAGCGAGTGCACGAACAGGAGAACTGCAGGTGTACAAACAAGGCTGGACGGCAGATCCCCAGTCATGGATCGTCGTGAATGTTCAGGATTCAGCAGAGATGTGGAGTGTCGTGACCCGGCCCGAATTGATTGAGAAAGCACTTTGCTACGCAGCCACAGCAGCTGTAGATGCGATTGGCAGAGGCTTGCCAGCTGGATTTGCTCATAATGGCTATCGTGCAGGCGCAGGCCGTGATGTACTTCGGATTGAACCCGATTACGGTACGCCTCATCTGGAACTGTTGTTAGAAGCTATGGCTGAAACAGAGTTGAAGTGTTTGGTGCCGATGGAGCAGTTTTTGCAAGATGAGGTAAGATTAAATGAAGAAGAGCAGCAAATCCGAAGTTATTTGTTGATTACGTCATATGTCTCGGCAGCTATGCAACATGAGATTGAACGTTTGCATGAACAGGGACATCGGGTAACGATCCTGCCTGTAGAGCAGTTGAAGCGGGATGCAGGGGCGGTGAGCGCATGAGTGAAAAAGATGGAATGAAACGAACACACATCATATCCATTTTGGCAGTTCTTTCAATAGGGATTTACCTGTTTCCAATCTTGACCATTACATCGCTTTATACCCCCGCCTATTTCCCATATCTGTTATTCGGTTTGTTTGTCTTGACAGGTTGGTTTGGTCAATGGATTCGGTATCGATTTACAACATTTGTGGAGAAAAGCACACTTGTTAGAGGTCTAACAGCCATTGTAGCAGGCATGTTGTTCACCATGGTCACGAGCATGGCTGTGTCACTTTCATTGCCGGAGGTCATTACGCTTGGAGCAGGGTTAATTATTGCGGCTTACACGAGCTTGGATTTCGATTCTGGTTATCATTCCATCCGTCTGTGGCGTCTGCAGGTCATGGGTACAATCAGTGCCGTTGTGCTTACAATCGCAGCAACTCAGATCGAATTCATGTTGCCGATGCAGATGTATACGCTCCATATGTATGCTGCTGGAGTCATCAGCTTTGGATGTTGGATTGTGGGGCAATACAGGGCCCAACTGGATCGCGCGATACTTAACGATGGCAGGCGCAGAATAGTACTGCGAGAATTCACACGGGCAAACCATCTGCGGATTACATGGATGTTGATCGTGATCGCTGGTATCGGTGCTTTTCCCAGTCTTGCTGCATGGCTTGGACCGTTAAAGGATCGCTTGCTTGCATGGATCAGAGGTTTATTGGGATCTTCTCCTTCACAGGAACCGCCGCTCACACCTGAGATGCCGAATGAGCCGATGAGTCTGCCGGATGAATTGAGAGACCCGCCTTCGGAACCTTCTGTAATCTGGGAAATACTTGGCTGGATTGTTTTTGGAATAGCAGCGGCTGTAATCCTTTGGCTCCTAGTCAAGCTGGGCAGAAAGCTTATGGATAAACTGGCGGAGCGTTTCAATGGAATGTTACAACCTGTGCAGAAAAGGCAAGAACCGAAAACAGAGTATGTCGATATAAGTGAGACGCTGGAAGTTCCCACTAAAGTCCGTAAGCGATGGTTCCGTAAAAAGGAACCTGTTCCAGTTCACGCTGTAGACCGTATCCGATATTACTATCGAACTTGGGTGGGCAATGCAATGGAGCGTGGAGCCCAAGTGGAAAAGTCTCATACGCCGCTTGAGGCAGCAGAAAGCATTAAGAAGAGTCATTTGAAGCATAAAGAGGGTACGGAGGAAGAGATGGCACGTAAGCTTCCCGGGATGTACAATGCTGTGCGCTACGGGGAGAAAGCTGAACATAACCCTGATATGGTTGAGATGGACCGAATCTGGAAATCTTACAGTAAATAAGCACGGAATCCCTTTACTTTTCTTGTCACGTTCAAGTATCATGAGAGGAATACACAAGTTGGTCAGAAAAGGAGCAGACATTAATGAAGACAAATCATTGCAAAATTGTAGATTGTACCATCCGTGATGGTGGATTGGTAAATAATTGGGATTTTAGCGTAGACTTTGTTCAAAAGCTGTATGCAGGACTGAACGAAGCTGGCGTTGATTATATGGAAATTGGCTACAAAAACTCGCCGAAGCTGCTTAAAGGCTCCGAAGATGCCGGACCTTGGCGCTTCCTGAACGATGATTTTCTTCGCAAAGTGATTCCGCAAAAAGGTAACACCAAATTGTCTGCACTTGTTGATGTAGGACGTGTGGATGAGAACGATATTCTGCCGCGCAGCGAGAGCATGCTGGATCTGATTCGTGTTGCTTGCTACAGTAAAGATGTGGACAAGGCGCTTGCGCTGGTGCAAACGTTCCATGATCGCGGGTACGAAACGACATTGAACATTATGGCACTTTCCAATGTTATGGAGAATGAACTGCTGGAAGCTTTTGAGTTGATTAAAGAAAGCTCGGTTGATGTCGTTTACATCGTAGATTCCTACGGTAGCTTGGATCATAACGACGTAAAATACTTGGTAGAAAAATTCAAGACTCATCTCCCGAACAAACGTCTTGGCGTTCACACACATAACAATATGCAACTCGCGTTCTCCAACACGCTCGTAGCCGCTGAACTTGGTGTTGAATTGCTTGATGCTTCCGTGTATGGCATGGGACGTGCAGCAGGAAACTGCCCGACAGAATTACTGGTAGCTCATTTAAAAGGAACGAAGTATAATCTGCGCCCAGTACTTGAAGTATTGGAACAGCTTATGGTTCCACTTAGAGAAAAAGAAGAGTGGGGTTACATCCTGCCTTACATGATTACAGGCGCACTGGATGAACATCCACGTTCAGCAATGGCGCTGCGATCCTCGGAGAACAAAGACAACGTCGTTGACTTCTACGATAAGTTGACAACACCTGAAGTGAACTTCGATAAATAAAAATAGTCTAAAATACGGTTGTAAATTTGAAAAACATGGTCTCTAACCGGAGAACCATGTTTTTTTAGTTCTTTATGCCTTGTTTTTACTCATTTTTATGAATAGATATTCCTACTTATAACTAATTTTTAGTTCACGAATACGGATTTAAATGTTATTATGTACCAGATAGAACATAAGTAAAAATAAATTAAACAATGGTCAATATATGTTTTTGTCGAAATGTGTAATATACTTGATGAATTAGATCAAACAGAATTCAGTTGTAGACGTATTTCAGGATCGTGATCCCGGGAAGGAACATAGCATGAAGTTTAAAATGCAAGGTCAGAGTCAAATAGGTTGGGTCGCCATCGGCGGTTTATTGTTTTTCCTCGTAAGTCAATGGTTTCGTTTTTCTTCAGGCTCTGATCTGGTCTTTTCGGGTTATCCGGTGATAACGCTTCTGGGTGGATTCGCTGCAACGGCCGCCTGTATTGGGATTTATAATCAAAGCTGGCTATTTCAAACCCAAAAATTGACGTTGCGCAGAGTGTTGCTGACAACACTCTTTTTAATGATAGGTCTATTTGAACTGGTGCACATCGTTTCATTTGCAGAAGAAGTTCCGGGTAGAGCGATGATGGAATCTGATTTCTCATTAATGATATCAACGATGGGCTCACTGGTTTGTTCTGCAGGACTGCTTTTTATATACACCATACATGAGAAGCATGTTGCATTACCGCGCAAATTTCTTCTGTTCGGCGCTACCTTAGGTGCCTTTCTGATTTTGTACATATGTTCTATTCAACCGTGGAGTTTACTGCCTGAGATGCTTGATGGTCTTATGCTGGGCAAAGTATTCACTCGTATGCATTGGGTTGCAGGACTACTCTATTTTACTGGGGCTATCGTTCTGTATATGCAGTGGAAAAAGACAAAAAATGCCGATTTGCCTCCTATCCTATGTGGCATACTCTGTTTTTTGCTAGGTCAGGGTTATTATGTCACCGCCAGTGTAGTGGACGATCTTAATCTACTTTTTGGTATGCTCAGCAATTGTTTAGGGTACTTTTTCATTCAGAAAGGACTCTATGCATCTGTAGTTGACACCCCATTCCTGCAACAACAGGCCGCCGAGGCCAAAATGAACTACATTGCGCACCATGATGACGTTACAGGTCTTCCGAATCGCCGTCGCTTAAGCCAGCGGCTTCAACTCATGCTGGATGACGCAGTTGTGGAGGAAAAGCTCGTCGGTGTGTTGGTACTCAATATTAATCGGTTCAAAACCATCAATGATTCCCTTGGACAACAAGCAGCCAACCGCGTTCTACGACAGGTTGGACAGCGTCTGAATCACTCATCTCTCCCAGGAGAAGAGGTGTTTGGGCTGGGTAGAGATGAATTTGTGCTGACGATGACGGATTTTTACAGTACAGATACAGCTCTACGCCGAACACGATCCATTTTGCAACTCTTTGAGAAACCTGTCACGGTCGATGGGAGCGAGTATCACCTTACGCTAGGCATTGGTATGGCGATTTATCCTTATGATGGAGAGTCTCCACAAGAGATTATTCAAAATGCTGATACGGCTCTACATAGTGCGAAGGAGCAGGGAATTGAACTCAATCGTTATGCACATGCCATGCAGATGAAAGCACAGGAACGTTTGCAGCTTGAAAATGATCTGCGCAAAGCACTGGCTCGGGGTCAGTTTTATCTGGTATATCAACCTCAGGTGAACCTGCAAAGCGGACTAATCGTAGGTATGGAAGCCCTTGTGCGCTGGCAGCATCCGCAGCGGGGTTCGGTATCTCCAGCGGAGTTTATTCCGCTGGCTGAGGAGAGTGGACTGATTGTACCGCTTGGAGAATGGGTTCTGCGAGAGGCATGTGCACAGAATAAGTTGTGGCAGGAAGCAGGCTATCGCAAGTTATGTGTGTCCGTTAACCTTTCGATGAGACAGTTCAGACATTCCCACCTGCTCGATAGCATCAACAGTATTCTCAGAGAAACAGGACTTGAGCCGGCATGGCTCGAACTGGAGATTACGGAGAGTATGACCTTTGACAAGGATCGGGCCTTTGAACAGCTTCATAAAATCAAGGAGATTGGTGTACATATCAGTATTGATGACTTTGGCACGGGGTATAGTTCGCTACATTATCTCAAAGATTTGCCGATTGACCGGCTCAAAATTGACCGCTCATTTGTCAATGAGATCATGGAAGACAGCAATAACGCTGCTATTGTATCAACCATTACTTCAATGGCACACCATTTGCAATTAAAAGTTACGGCTGAAGGGGTAGAGAACGAGGAACAGATGTTGTTTCTGCGTAATCAGCATTGTCATGAGGCACAAGGCTACTTTTTCGGTAAACCGATCGAAGCGGCAGACTTTGAGAATAGGTTTCTGAGAGATGTAGACAAACCTGCGGGGTAAGGAGCAGCAGGGCCGCGAGAGCGTTCCTGCGTTTCTGGTATCCAGATTTATGGAAAAAAACACGAATATACCTTGCGCGTTAGTGAGGATCGTGGTATATTAAATTTTGTAAAATTACTGTTAACTTCCTTTCGGAATTTAACGGGACGTAGCTCAGCTTGGTAGAGCACCTGGTTTGGGACCAGGGGGTCGCATGTTCAAATCGTGTCGTCCCGATTGTTTATTATGCGGGTGTAGTTCAATGGTAGAACTTTAGCCTTCCAAGCTAATAGCGTGGGTTCGATTCCCATCACCCGCTTAACAGGTAGTACCGAGAAACCCTTGATGATCAAGGGTTTTTCTTTTTGCTTTACATTCTGAGTATGCCTACCACATCCAGACCTTTTCTTTTTTTCAACGGTCTGGTACAATAACGGAGTATTGATACTACACATGAATGAGAGGTAACCATACGTCCCATGAAGTAAGACACATGAAATGAACCCCAGTTAACTGCAGATTGATTTATGACGCAGTCAGCCGAGCGGCTGAGCAATGACGGGATTCGTGTGTCCAGATTCAGTTATAGGGAAATAGTATGGAAGAAGCAGCTTTTTTCTGCTTACGTATACCCTCATTAGGGTTTCTTTGTTCATGCTATGGTCGTCCTCATATCTGTATTTAAACGCGTTAATCCATTAAAAATTGCTAAACCGCCGGCTGATGCCAGCGGTTTTTTTGATTTTTTAGTTCAGGAAGGATGAGGACTCATGACGACATTGGTGCGCTTACATGAAGTATCAAAAGAATGGAACGGAAACGAATTGTTTGCCGGATTAAATCTTGAAATCAACGAAGGCGAACGGCTTGCCATACTGGGCCGTAATGGATGCGGCAAAACCACACTTTTGAGGATCATACTCGGAGAAGAGGATGGGGGTGGACGGATTGATCGTCAACTTCCCTTGTCAGAGTGGGGGTTCATGCGCCAGCGTTCAGAGGTGCCGAGTGGAATAAATGTATTGGATGCAGTAAGGCGGGAGAGTGGACGAATCGATGAGATTAAACGGAAGCTGGAAGAGCTGGAGCGTCGATTAGGTGATGCCGATGCTGCAGAAGATCCCTCCCTGCTTGACGAATATGCCCGTTCTATGGAGGAGTACGAGCAATTGAACGGGTACATGTGGGAAACAGAGGTGGAGAAGGTGTTGACCCGCCTCGGTTTGACTACAGAACACTGGAGCAGGCCTTATCACTCACTCAGCGGTGGCCAGAAAACAAAAGCACGCCTCGCTGGACTGTTGGTTAGCAAGCCCAACTTTTTGATTCTGGATGAACCAACCAACCATCTAGATGAAGAGAGTATGCGCTGGCTGGAGACCTGGCTATCCGCTTACGAGGGAACGGTATTGTTTGTATCCCATGACCGGACATTTATTGACCGGGTAGCGACCAGTGTGATTGAATTTAGTACAGAAAAACTGACGAAATATAAAGGCGGTTACACCGATTACAAAGGCCATAAAGAGCGAGAGCTGAAGGAACAGGAGACGATATATCGCAAGCAACAGTTGGAACGTAAAGCACTGGAAGAGACCATTCGTAATTATCAGCAGTGGTTCCATAAAGCTCATAACTCGGCAGGAGGCCAAGAAGTGAAGATTACCCAAAGCTTCTACAAGGCCAGAGCCAACAAAAATATCTCGCGTTATCATGCCAAGCAGAAGCAGCTGGAACGGCTCGAAAATGAGCGGGTGGATAAACCGCGGGAAGCGACGAAACTGAATATGGAGCTACAGATGACTTCACTCGGTGCACGTCAACTTCTTGCGCTTGAAGAGGTGAGTTTTTCATACGATCCAAAGCAGTCAATTCTTCATGATTTGCGGATTGCGGTCGAGCGTGGGGATCGTCTTGCCGTGCGTGGGGCAAACGGAACGGGCAAGAGCACGTTGCTGAAATTAATGATTGGAGAGCTTCAGCCTTCGCAGGGAAAGATCAGCCGTCATCCTCAGCTTAGCATCGGTTATTTCTCGCAAGAACTGGAGGGATTACCTGAGGATGCAACACTGCTGGACAGCTTACTCGTTCTTCCTTCCATGACGCAAAGTGCCGCGCGAACCATCTTGGGATGTTTTTTATTTTCACGAGAAGATGTGTTCAAACGCATTGGGGACTTAAGCATGGGAGAGAAATGCCGTGTCGCATTTCTGCGATTGTATTTCGGTGGTGCCAATCTGCTTGTACTGGATGAGCCAACGAATTATCTCGACATCGACACCCAGGAAGTGATGGAGAATGTGTTAAAAGAAGCTTCCGGCGCCCTGGTTATCGTATCTCACGACCGGATGTTGACCCGATCTTTGGCGAACCGTCTGTGCGACTTAAAGCCGGATGGAACTGCATCGCTCTTCAAAGGCGGTGTGGCCGATTGGGAGCAAACGGTGCAATTACGTGAGTCAGCACTAGATACACGTGATTCAGACGACGAACGTCTGCGGCTGGAGATGCGGCTGTCTGAATTACTTTCTCCGGTAAGCGCTGCTGGAGCAGAGCGATTGACGGCAACCGAGAATGAGACTGAGAGGGAGGCGGAGGCTGCTGAGATTCGTGCCATTCAGCAGCGATTGAAAGAGCTGAGAGATCGAGGTGTTTCTGCAAATTAGCAACTGGGCAAGCTTGCTATTTCACCGTATTTTGCATATAATAATGAACGATCATCGATCATTGGTATCGATAAAGGTTAGTTTAATTGAGCAAACGTATTGATGGAGACAAGTAAGCAGTACCTCTGGACAGGGAGGAAGCGCCGTAGATTGAGAGCGTTTCTGTAGAACCAGGCTGCCGAAATTCACTCCGGAGCGGTTCCCTGAACCTGATGATGTGTGCAGACACAGAGACGGCAGTAGGGGTAAACGGTTAACGGTCGTTATTCCGTACAAAGTGAGGCAGAACGTGTTGCAGAGCTCGATATGATGTGACAACGTGAGTCTAACAAGGGTGGTACCACGGTCTTTTCGTCCCTTTTGGGGAGAAAAGGCCTTTTTTTGTTGCAATTACAGCATATAAAGGAGGCAATTACACATGAAAGAACGTTTAGAAGCATTAAAGATCGAAGCGCTGGAGCAGTTGTCTGGCGTAAACGATCCGCAGACGCTGGCTGATCTGCGTGTAAAGTATTTGGGCAAAAAAGGGGCACTGACTGAGATTCTGCGCGGCATGGGTTCACTTAGTGCGGAAGAGCGTCCAGTCATTGGGCAAGTAGGTAACGAGGTTCGGGGAGCGATTGAAGAGGTTATCAACAGCAAACAGGAGCAATTCCAGAAGGAAGAAACTGCAAAGCGTCTTCAATCCGAGAAAATTGACGTGACCTTGCCAGGACGCCGCGGGCGTCAAGGCGGACTGCATCCACTGACGAAAGTGGTGCAGGAGATCGAAGATATTTTCATCGGTATGGGATATCGTGTAGCTGAAGGTCCTGAAGTTGAGATGGACTATTATAACTTTGAAGCATTGAACCTGCCTAAGAATCACCCGGCGCGTGATATGCAGGATTCCTTTTATGTTACTGAGGATCTGCTGATGCGTACGCATACTTCTCCGGTACAGGTTCGTACGATGCAAAGCATGAAAGGTGAAGTACCTGTGAAGGTCATCTGCCCAGGTAAAGTATATCGCCGTGATGACGACGATGCGACACACTCCTTCCAGTTCCATCAGGTCGAAGGCCTTGTGATCAGTGAAAACATTCGTATGAGTGATCTGAAAGGAACGTTGCTGCAATTTGTGCGCGAAATGTTCGGGGCTCACACGGAAATTCGTCTGCGTCCAAGCTTCTTCCCGTTCACCGAGCCTAGTGCGGAAGTGGATGTAACTTGTGTGCAATGTGCCGGTAACGGCTGTCGGGTCTGCAAACAAACAGGCTGGCTTGAGATTCTAGGCGGCGGTATGGTTCACCCGAAAGTGCTTGAAATGGGCGGATATGACCCGGAGAAATACAGTGGTTTCGCCTTTGGTATGGGTGTAGAACGGATTGCGATGCTGAAGTACGGCATTGATGATATCCGTCATTTCTATAACAGTGATCAGACTTTCCTGAAACAATTTGGACGGCTGTAAGGGTATTGAACGTTAAAGAACGTCAATGAGCGTCAAACTAATATATAGATTAAGGAAGTGAACGTGCATGAGAGTATCGACAGATTGGCTGTCTGATTATATTGCCCTTGAAGGTGTAACGCCACAGGAGCTCGCAGAAAAAATCACCCGTGCAGGGATCGAGATTGATGTTGTGGAAAACCGTAACCAGGGCGTAAACAAGGTTGTTGTCGGTTACGTGAAGAGCAAAGAGAAACACCCGGATGCGGATAAACTGAACGTCTGTGTGATCGACGCAGGCCAAGAGGAAGAGCTACAGATCGTATGTGGCGCGAAAAATGTGGATGCGGGTCAAAAGGTAGCGGTAGCCCTTGTGGGTGCGAAGCTTCCAGGCGGGCTGGATATCAAAAAGGCGAAGCTGCGCGGCGTAGTATCGCTCGGTATGATCTGTTCTGCCAAAGAGCTTGGCATGAACGACAAATTGCTGCCGAAGGATCAACAGGAAGGCATCCTGGTTCTGCCGGAAAACACGGAGATTGGCACGCCAATCAGCCAAGTGCTCGGTCTGGACGATCATGTGCTGGAGCTGGATCTGACACCAAACCGTTCCGACGCTTTGAGCATGCGCGGTGCAGCGTATGAAGTAGGTGCCATTCTGGGACGTGAAGTGACACTGCCGAATCCAAAAGACCAGCTGGTCGAAGCTGGCGATGAAGCGGCTAATCACATTTCTGTAGAGATCAAAGCACAGGAGCAATGCAGTCACTATGCAGCTCGTTATGTGACTGGCATTAAGCTGGGAGCTTCCCCGCTCTGGATGCAAAACCGTCTCATGGCGGCTGGCGTTCGTCCGATCAACAATATCGTAGATATTACGAATTATGTCATGCTGGAATACGGTCAGCCGCTGCACGCGTTTGATGCGGATAAGCTGGATAACGGTCGCATTGAAGTTCGCATGGCACATGAAGGCGAAACGATTGTGACATTGGATGGTCAGGAGCGCAAACTGGAGCCGCACATGTTGCTCATTACCGATGGCGTAAAACCTGTCGCTATCGCTGGGGTAATGGGCGGTGAAAACTCCGAGGTATCGGAGGGCACCGTGAATCTGCTCTTGGAGTCCGCCAAGTTTGACGGCGGAACGGTTCGGAAGACGTCGCGCCAACTGGGGCTGCGTTCCGAAGCAAGCTTGCGTTTTGAAAAAGAAGTAGACCCGGGTGCGGTTATTACAGCTCTGGATCGTGCGGCTGAACTCATTCAGCGTTATGCATCAGGCGTGGTGCATCAGGGGATTGTTCAAGCTGGAGTGGAAACTTCCGAGAAGCGGGTCATTCAAATGTCACTAGACAGACTTAACCGTTATCTGGGAACGGATCTTTCTCTGCTTGAGGTGAAAACAATCTTTGCCCGTTTGCATTTTGCATGCGGAGATGCGGAGCAGGGTGTTCTCGATGTGGAAGTGCCTACTCGCAGAGGAGATATCACGCTTGATGTCGATCTGTTTGAAGAGGTTGCCCGCCTGTACGGATATGACAACATTCCAACAACATGGATCGAAGGTCCAACCACACCGGGGGCATATACTCGTCCACAAGCCATTCGTCGTACGATTCGTGGTGTAATGTCTGGAACGGGCTGGCAGGAAATGATCAGTTATTCCTTTGTTCATCCGGACAAAGCAGTGCTGTTCCCTGCGCTGACTCAAGGAAGCAAAGCGGTTAAGCTGGCTATGCCGATGAGTGAGGATCGCAGTGTGCTACGTACGAGCATTTTGCCACAGATGCTGGATGCTGCTGTATACAACATGAACCGGAAGCAGGATTCGCTCGCTGTGTTTGAAGTAGGCAGTGTTTTCTTCACGGAGGAAGAGAAGCTGACTAAGCAACCGCATGAAATTCCAGTTTTGGCTATGTTGCTTACGGGTAACCGTTCAGCTCAGCAATGGAATGTTGGAGCGGAGAAGGTGGACTTCTTTGACCTGAAAGGTGCACTTGAGAACCTGTTTGCTTACATGGGACTGGAGCAACGTATTCGTCTCGTGGCAAACAGTCCGGAAGGATTCCACCCAGGACGTTCGGCTTCCGTATATCTGGATGGTAAAGATGGCAGTGAAGGCACATTAATCGGAACACTCGGTCAATTGCATCCAGAGCTGCAGCAGCAATATGATCTGAATGATGTTTATGTTGCTGAAATCGCCCTTGAAGCAATTTATAAGGAAGCAGATGCGGATATCCGTTATCGCGAGCTTCCGCGCTTCCCGGCAGTAGAGCGTGATATTGCGGTGGTCGTAAGCAAGGATATTGAAGCTGGCGATATGCTGCGTGCCATTCGTGAATCAGCAGGTGAATTGTTACAGACGGTACAGGTATTCGATGTATTCACAGGCAGCAAGCTTGGCGAAGACAAGAAAAGTGTGGCCATGGCTCTGGTCTACAGAAATCATGAACGCACGTTGACAGACGAAGAAGTTACCGAAGTTCATGCTCGTGTCGTAACGCGTCTGGAAGAGCAATTTAACGCAGAACTGCGCAAATAGGACAGAAGTCAATTTTTTGAACAAAGATTAGCAGGAATTGCTTGAAGTCACATCGAATCCTTAGCATTAGAGGATCGATGTGACTTTTTTGTCATTACAGCTTAGAATCAACATACAGACTTGAAGGAGGGCACAACTGTGACAACACCTGATCGTACACGCGTCACCGTAGAGATCTACGGGACTTCCTATAAACTGGTTGGCAGCAGTGCCGACTATATGAAACAAGTAGCTAATCTGGTAGATGAGCGTATGAGCGCTATCTCCAAAAGTCATTCCCGTTTGGATACGCCGCGTATTGCTGTACTTGCGGCCGTACATATGGCTGAGCAGTCTCTTCAGACGCAGGAAATCCGAAACGAGCTCAAAATGCTCACAGGGGAACGAACAGAACTTCGAAATGAATTGAATCGGTTGAACGCCATACAGAGTGAGCATCAAAAAGAACTGCAGCTAAGAGACGATTCTCTTGCTGAAATGAAGCAACAGAAGATAGAAGCTGAACAAGCTTTGCAAAAGTTGACAGCGGACAAGCAGGCTGAGGTATCCAAGCTGAATGCTTTGCTGGAACAAGAGCGGAGTCAGACAAAAGATCAGATTCAGAAGTTACAAGCACAAGCCGCTGCACAACTCAAAGAGGCGGAGGCGAGAGCTAATTCGCGTGTGAAGGAAGCAGAGGAAAAAGCGGCTAATCAGCTCAAACAAGTGCAGGCACAATCTGCTTCACAGCTTAAAGAAGCACAGAACCGTGCGGCAGCCGAACTGCAGCAGGTGCAGGCCAAAGCGGCAACTCAGTACAAAGAGTTGCAGGACAGGACTGCAGCACAATTGAAGGAAGCGGAGAGCCGTGCGTTAGCAGAGCGTCAGAAAGTGCAGGCTCAAGCGGCGCAGCAGGTGCAAGCAGCCAAGGAAGAAGCGGAGTCAGCTATTTTGTCCGAGTTGGAGCAGGCCGAGGCGAAATTGAAGCAGGTTCAGGAAGAGGCGGTTCTTCAATATGGCGAGCTTGAAAATCAAATGAAGCAGCGTCTGGAGCAAGCTGAGCTGAATGCACGTAAGCAGGCAGATGCGTTCGAAGTGCAGGCAAAACAGGAGCGTGAAGCGTTGCTTGCTGAAGCCGAGCAGAAGCGTCAGGTTGCCATTGAGCAATTGCAGGCTGAATTCAATGCTCTTTCCGAGCAGTCCGAACTGGAATGGATGGAGAAAGAGGCAGTATATGAAGAGCAATTGAAAGAAGAGCAAGAAGCGGCGGCTACCCGTGCTGCGGAAGCAGAGTCTGCATCTAAGGAACTGCTTCAACAAGAGCAGGAGAAGCTTAGACGTCAGCTTGAGGAAGAACGTACGCAGGCCAAGGCTCGCATAACTGAGATAACGGAACAGCTGGCAGAGGTGCAGAGTCAGCTTCAACATGCACAGGAAGTGGTTTCCGAGCAGGAACAACTACTTCAGGCTGAGCGTACGCAAACGGAGTCACTGCGTCAGGAACATGAGATCTACATGCAGGAGCAGGAGATTCAGACACGTCGAATTACAGAGCTTCAGCAGCAATTGCAGCAGCTGAAAGGTCATAGCACGGATCTCCAAAACAAACTTCGTGAGACGGAGCAGTCGTTGAAACAGACACAGGAGTCTCAGCAACAATGGCAAGAGCAGTATAATGAAGCGGTAGATCGTGAATCGGCGCTTACAGCTCAGTTGCGTAAGCTTCAGGAGCAGCATGCCCAGCTTGAACAGGATGCGCAGCATCTGCTTGAAGCAGAAGCGAAGTCTGAAGAGGAACAACGCAGACTGCATAAGGTGCTTGAGCAGGCACATGCAGCTGTGCGTACATTGCAAAATGAAATCACTGCACTTACGGAGAGTGAACAGTCATGGAAAGATCTCGCCGAACAGAGATTGGCTGATATTGGCGATCTGGAGAATCAGATTTTAGAAGCAACGGAGCAGAACGAATCGTTGGAGTCTAGTGTCCAGTCCTTGCATGATGAACTTACGGTCGTGAAGGAAGAGGCGAAGCTCTATAATGAAGAAGCTGTTCGATATGAGAAAGAAAACGAGACTCTGCAAGCGGAGCTCAAATCATTAAACGAAGAATTACATGGCACTCGTAATGAGTTAAACGATAATCTTAAGAAGTTAGAGGATCATCATCAGAACTTAAATAATACTCGCGATGAATTGCATAGTGCCCAAGAAGAATTAATTCGTCTGCAAGAGCAGTATAAGCAGATCCGTAACGATTATAGTGATGCTCTTCAACGGGAAGAGAATGTGGGCTCCCGGATAAGTGGACTTGAAGCGGAGAAACAAGAGTTAGAGGTTGCGCTAAACGAAGCAAGACAGTCCGCTGAGCAGCTTGCCAAGCGTTATACGGAGCAGGCGAATCAGCTTGCGCAGACCGAAGAGGAAGCGCTCGAATGGCAAATTAAACATGAAGATCTGTCGGCCAATCACACGGAGTTGTCTTCTCGCATCCAGCAATTGACTACACGAGAAGAAGAACTTCACTCACAATTAGAAGAGGCAACGCGGGCGATTGAGCAAAACGAACAGGTTTGGCAGATTCGTGCGGATGAATGGGCGGCACAAGAACAAGCGTGGCAGGAGCGCTGGACAGCTCTGGAGGATGAAGTGACCGCGTGGCAGCGAGAGAGTGCAGCAAGTTCCGAGAAGCTGGAGGAATTGACACAGGAGCGAGATCAGTTGTTGAAGGAACAGTCGCAGCGGGAGCAACAGCAAGCCGATGCCGATGAAGAGAAACAAATTTTGGAGAATGAACTCCGTGAAATAGGCGAACGTTATGAACTGGCAGCCAACCAGCTTCGGTTACTGCAGGTTGAGCGGGAAATGGAACAAGAAAAAGCAGAGCAGCTCAATACGGAATATCGTCAGCTGCACGATGAATATACGAAATTACAGACGGAATATAACGAATGGATTGAATTGATTGAGCAGGATCAGACGTAGTGAATAGACTCTTTCATCCGTGGATGTGCTGACAAGCGAACTCTTGCATAATTTGTTATAATACAAAAAGAGCTCCCGTCGCTGCGGGGGCTCTTGTATTGAAAAATTATTCTTCCACAATAATTTTGGAGATCATACTGCTGTGGCCGGGGCCGCAAACGATGGCACATGACATTTCGAACTCTCCGACTTTGTCCGGGATAATGACTTTGGAATTTTTTTGGGTGTCCAACCGAAGTTTGAACTCAGGTACAAGCAAACCGTGATTTCCGTTGACGTTTTCATAAATAATTTTAACAGGCACGTCTTTTTTTAGTCGGTATTCAGGTTGCTCGAATTCGTAGTTGCTTGCTTTGATTACGAGTTGTTCATTGGCTGTAATTTCTGGCTCGGATGCTTCAGAGTCTTTGGCGCTTCCGCATGCAGTTAGAATTAGGATGAACATACAGATAGCAAGCCATGTGATACCTTTCTTCATGAAGTGCCTCCTTCAACGTGTGAGGTGAGATGGATAAAATTTGAATGATTTCTCAAGTCATCATACCTCAATCTGACGATGCTTGACCATGCCGGGTTTGACGTTTTCATGAAAATTAATCAAGCTTGAATTCTCATCAACGTAAAAACGTAAAATATGAAAAAACCTCTTCAGGCCAAAAGGCCATCCGAGGTTTTCATTTCTTGTAAGAATGTATCCGTTCCAGTAGACTTTGATTAGCTTTTGGAGCTGCGTCCGGCATCAAACGGTGTGGATACCGGAATAAACAGATCGATAATCCCGATGACCAGAGCGGCGAGAATGGCACCCAGCAGGCTGACCTCAACGTGATCAACCACATATTGACCCAGCCAAATAACCAGTGCACTCACGATAAAGCCGACGATTCCTCGGCCAAAAGGATTGACTCTTTTGCCAAAAATGCCTTCAACGATCCAGCCCAGCAAGGCAATGACCAAGGCAAGCATCAGAGCGCTCCAGAAACCGCCAACGGCGAAACCGGGAACGATCCAGCTTACAACCATTAAGACGATAGCTGCAATAATAAATCGTACGACATGGCCCAGAAAATTCATGGGGATACCTCCTTTGTTCAGATTGGATTGAGCCTAAACATGGGAACTCTAAGTGAGTAAAATGAATAGCACAATCCTGACACCTGTAGTTTGTGGCGTCATGTCTCAAGTTATGTGTGGAAGGATTCGTTAAATAGCGCAACAAAGTTTCTTTCGTTATAATACAGGTATAGTTTGGAAGGAGTTGTACATTTGGACACGAAAATATTACACACATTGGAATATCGCAAAATTCTAAATACATTGATCAGCTTCGCTCAAACGTCATTAGGCAAGAAAAAAGTAGAGCAACTTGAGCCGAGTAGTGATCTGGAAGAAGTAAAACGTTTACTTCAACAAACGGATGAAGCTTTCACCTTTGAGCGACTGAAAGGTTCCCCGTCTTTTGGCGGGATTGTAGACATTACAGCTTCCGTGAAACGGGCTGAAATTGGAGGTACACTTAATCCGCATGAACTGCTGGGCATCTCCAATACAACACATACGGCCAGACGATTGAAACGCCAAATTGCAGCACTTCATGAGGATGAACCAATGGAGTCGCTCTTCTATATCAGTGACCAATTGTCCGAGCAGAAAGAGCTTGAAGATGCGATTCGTATCTGTATCGACGATAATGCGGAAGTTGCTGATAGTGCGAGTGTAACGCTGGCACAGATTCGCCGTGAATTACGCGGGGGAGAAGCGCGCATTCGTGAAAAGCTGGATTCAATGATTCGTTCGTCCACCGTATCCAAAATGCTGCAAGATCAGCTTATTACGATCCGTGGAGATCGATTTGTTATTCCTGTCAAAGCGGAATACCGCTCCTATTTCGGGGGCATTGTCCATGACCAGTCAGGATCAGGGGCAACTCTATTCATCGAGCCGGAATCGATTGTGGCTATGAACAATAAATTACGTGAAACCCGGATTCGGGAAGAGCGCGAAATTGAAATTATTTTGCAAAAATTGACGGCACTTGTCAGCGAGCAGGGTGAGTGGTTGTTATATGATGTCGATTTACTGGCATCGCTTGATTTTATTTTTGCCAAAGCACGCTTGGCCCGTGAATTGAAAGCAACATTACCTCGAATGAACGACAGGGGTTTCCTCAAGCTGAAAAAAGGACGTCATCCGCTGATTCCGATTGAACATGTTGTTCCGATTGATGTGGAGCTTGGTAACGATTACACCTCTATTATCGTGACTGGACCAAACACGGGCGGTAAAACGGTAACGTTGAAAACCATTGGTCTATTGAGTTTGATGGCCATGTCGGGGCTGTTTGTTCCAGCAGAGGACGGCAGTCAGCTATGTGTATTTGATGCCATTTATGCTGACATTGGTGACGAGCAGAGTATTGAACAGAGTCTCAGTACATTCTCTAGCCATATGACCAATATCATTCGTATTTTGAAAAATATGACGCCGAAAAGTCTTGTTCTGCTGGACGAGCTTGGAGCAGGAACAGATCCGGCGGAAGGTTCAGCACTTGCGATCTCCATGCTGGAGCATATGCACCGGACAGGCTGCCGGATGGTGGCGACAACGCACTACAGTGAGCTGAAAGCATACGCCTATGAGCGCAAAGGCGTAATTAATGCCAGCATGGAATTTGATATCAATACTTTGAGCCCGACATACCGACTCTTAGTCGGTGTACCAGGACGTAGTAACGCTTTTGCGATTGCAGAGCGTCTAGGACTTCCGGGTTACATTTTGGATTACGCTCGCGGTGAAGTGAAGGAAGAAGATCAGCGGATTGAACATATGATCGCTTCGCTCGAAGAGAACCGTCTAACAGCTGAACAAGAGCGTGAGAAGGCAGAGACTCTTCGCCAGGATATGGAGAAGTTGCGCAGCCGTCATCAAGCCGAACTTGAAAAGCTGGAACAACAGCGTGACCGCCGGATCGAAAAAGCAGAGGATGATGCTCGTAGCATCGTAGACAAGGCTCGTGCGGAAGCGGAGAAAATCATTGCTGATCTTCGCCAGCTCGCTTTGGAAGAGGGCGCATCTGTTAAAGAGCATAAATTAATTGCTGCTCGCAAACAGTTGGATGAAGCAGAGCCGGAGAAACGGAGAAAAACCGTCAAAAAAACGGCGGTACCAAAAGCCCGCGCGATCGGCCCTGGGGATGAAGTTCTTGTCTACAGTCTCAATCAGAAGGGGCATGTTGTGGAGATGGCTGGCAGTAAAGATGCTGTTGTGCAGCTCGGTATTATGAAAATGAAGGTATCGCTGGATGATTTGGAATTGCAGCAGGCGGCCCCAGCAGCGAAGCAGCCAAAACAAAAACCGGTCACAGGCATGAAACGTACTCGGGATGAACATGTGAAAAGCGAGCTGGACCTGCGGGGTGCTAACTTGGAAGAAGCGTTGATGGAAGCGGACCGTTTCATCGATGAAGCATTCCTTGCCAACTTGGGTCAAGTGTATATCATCCATGGCAAAGGTACAGGAATTTTGCGTACGGGTATTCAGGATTACTTGCGGAAGCATAAACATATTAAAAGTTATCGTCTGGGCAATTACGGAGAAGGCGGCAATGGTGTAACCGTCGCAGAACTGGAATAGCCTGGATTTAATGAATGAAAAATATCTGCTGTTCAGGTAAACTGGACAGCAGATTCGGAAGGAGAATGGGGAGTGAAAGAAGCGATTGACGGACTACTGTCTCATCCCTTGGGGATGGTCCTCGGTTTCTTCTCGGTTGCAATCATGGAGTTGCTCGTTTTTCTGGCGTGCTTCGAACTGGTGACCAAATATAAATGCTGGACGGAAATCAAAAATGGGAATGTGGCTGTTGCAATGGCTACAGGGGGAAAAATCTTCGGTATTTGCAACGTGCTACGTTTCTGTATTCAGGCGAAATCTTCAGTATATGAAGCGATGACATGGTCCTTTGTCGGGTTTATTTTACTACTGATTGCATACTTTCTGTTCGAGTTCCTGACGCCAGTGTTTTCAATTGACCGGGAGATTGAAGCGGATAACCGTGCAGTCGGATTGATATCGATGATCATTTCTGTCTCACTGTCCTTTGTTATTGGCGCAAGCATTGTCTAGGGGGATCGATGATGAAAATATTGATACGGATTTTGTTTGCGGCATCGATTGTATTTTTTGCCATCGGTGTAATCTATGTGCTGAATACGTGATTATCTGAAAGAGAAAGGTTGATACATGATGGAAACAACAGTATGTCCTTGGTGCCAAACAGAGATTGTGTGGGATGAGGAACTTGGGCCAGAAGAAGAGTGCCCGTATTGTCACAATGAATTGAAGGGGTATCGTACGCTGAACATTAACATCGGTGACGAAGAGATTGAGGAAAGCGAAGAAGATTTTGCTGTTCAGGATATTACAAACGATAAAGAGCAAATGTCAGATTTAACTTCATTATGGGGAGATGAAGTGGAGCTGAAATTGCCGGAACTGAGAACATTGAACAAATATGCAGACGAGGGTAATGATCTGATTCAGTATGAACAAGGCGTGGAGAAGCAATTGGATCAGCAAGAGGAAGTGCCTGAGTGTCCTAATTGCCGGGAATTTATGATCCTTGCTGGGACACAGGCAGCTAGTCAAGATACGTTTACACCGATGGCTAATGCAGCTTCAGGCAAAGGCTCCGTATTGTTACCTCCATTTACTGTGCTGACCTATGTATGCTCCGGTTGTTTTCAGGTTCAATACAGTTTGTCTGAAGATGACCGCCTGCGGTTGATTCAGAACTTGAGTGCACAGTAATTAATCAAATAAAGTCTGTAATCTAATTTTATACAAACCTAAAATTTCATCATGTTTTCCTTCTGCTTGGGGTAGGTTAAGCCTAAGAAAAGCCTGTTCATGTTATTGCTTCAGGTGATCAAGGAGGGGCAGATGAAGATTACTTTGGGAAAACAATCCATTCTGCTGTTGGGCGTGAATGGATTGTTTGCGTTAGCCGGAGCGTTGTCCGGTACGTTTTTGAACGTGTTTCTCTGGAAGAGTCGCCCGGATTACGCCATGCTCGGCTGGTTTACCGTCAGTCAGCAGCTCGCGATCGGTATTACGTTTTGGCTAGCTGGAAAGTGGGTCAAAGAGCATAACAAAATGAGTGCGCTCAGACTGGGCATCGCGTTATCCGGAATTTTCTATATGCTCGTTCTATGGACGGGTGCAAGCGCTGTGGATTGGATCTGGCCGCTTGGGTTGCTGTTAGGTTGTGCACTTGGGCTGTTCTGGATTGCCTTTAATGTGGTGTACTTTGAAATTACGGATCGGGAAAATAGAGATTTGTTTAATGGCTGGGTTGGATTGTTGGGCTCCATGACAGGCATTATAGGACCATGGTTTTCAGGTCTGATCATTTCTCGTATGGTAGATAATACTGGCTATCGGCTGATATTTACCGTATCCCTAGTCATTTATATCATTGCCGTGATCTTTAGTTTCTTTCTAAAGAAACGAAAAGTCAGCGGTACATACCGCTGGTCAGAGCCAATCCGTCAGCTATCGGTAGCAAAAAGCCCATGGCGACCAATGGCGATGGGTTTAATTGCTCAGGGCGGGCGGGAAGGTGTATTTGCTTTTCTAATTGCTTTACTTGTATATCTGGCGACAACACAGGAGTATAAACTTGGGCAGTTCTCACTCATTACTTCAGCGGTAGCTCTAGCCAGTTATTGGGCTGCAGGAAAATGGTTTAAACCGCAGTATCGATCCAAAGGGATGCTGACAGGTTCTATTTTGTTGCTTGTGGTGCTATTCCCTCTGCTCTGGAAAGTAACTTACGGGACGCTGCTCTTTATAGGGATCGGAAGCGCAATAGCAATGCCGCTATATATTTTGCCGATGATCTCCGCAGGTTTCGACATGATGGGCACGAGCGGCGAAAATGTAGAAAAAAGGGTTGAACTTGTCGTATTAAGAGAGCTGTGCCTAATGACTGGTCGACTTTTTGGGTTGACCATATTTATGATCACCGTAGTGAATTCGCCATCCACTACAATGTTAGTTTGGGTCATTGTTATCTTGGGTGCTTTTCCGCTTATTGGCTGGATGTTTATGCGGAGGCTTTTGGTTGAGACGGCTCGTCGCGATTCGTAAATATAATTACACATATTAAAAAGGGTACAGCATAGGGGGAGTTTCATTTTCCCTTAGCCGTACCCTTTGTCATTTGAATCCAAGTGAATCCGACAAAGTTTTGAAGGAGCCATATTCTTTCTTGCTTTTTACAGGGGTGATGGTTTGCTGGTTCTTGTCAGGGCAAATAACTTTATATCTTCATTCGGAGTGCCGATGATAGCATCTGCAATCAAGGAAGCCGCAATCATACTGTATACCGTTCCGTTCCCCCCGTACCCTTCAACAAAATATGAATGTGGATAATCCGGATGAGTACCGATAAGCGGAAGACCATCATGCGTATTACCAAACACAGCGCCCCAGGCATAATCGACTTCAAGCGCATCCGACGGGAAATAGGACCGGACTTCTTCAAGTAACGCATCGCCTTGATTCTTTGCACGTAACTCACGCTGATCTTGCCCAGGTATTTCCTCATCAAGCCCACCCACAATGATTCGATTGTCTGGTGTAGTACGCATATAAAGATAAGGGCGGGCTGTCTCCCAAATCATGGCTTGCTCATGCCAACGGCTCAGGTCTGGCAGAGGTTTGGTGGTAATTGCATACGTTGCTTTCAAATAGGCTCCCTTGTCTTTTTTGATTTCCTGAGTTTCATATCCAGCCGCATATACAACCTGTTTAGCTCGAATTTTGCCATGGGAGGTGTAGCACCATACCCCTTCATCATCATAGTCACAATGAATCATTTCGGTTTGCTCGTAAATTCGTGCTCCATATTGGGTAGCTGATTCAAACAAGCCTTGAACAAAGCGATAGGGATTTACTTCCGCATCTCCTTTTGTGTACAAAGCCGCCGGTTTTTCAAATGGAAAATGACGTTTGATCTCATCCGCATACCATAGTTCTGCATCGAATCCATACTTTTGCAGTGTTTGATACTCTTCCTCCAGCTTTGCAACATCTTCCTCAGAGCTGGCAAAGCAGAAGCTGGTTCGTGGAATATACCAGGGATCGGTTTTGAGACTCCCGGCAATTTCAGTAAGCTGCTTCATCGCATCACGGCATAGCTGATAAAAGCGTACACCTTTCGCTTCTCCAAATGTGTTAATACACGAAGTCAATGATTTGTCATTGGTATATTGTAGCAGTCCAGTATTGGCAGAACTGCTGCCATGTGCGATTTTACGCTTATCAATTACAACGGTATCCAAGCCGTGCTGTGCAAGCAATCTGGAAGTAAGTGCTCCTCCCATACCGCCGCCTATAATCAGGCAGTCACACGAGATGTCGTTATTTAAAGAGGGATAGTCATTATGCGTTTTATAAGTAGAAGGCCAGTATGGTGTGCCATAGACGAGATCCATTTCAAACAGCTCCTTTGTCATTACATTGGTATAGTTTTGCATTTCGAGGTAACAATAAGCTCGCATAAACTTTAGATCAAGGAGGTAAGACGTACATGCAACATTCACAGATGCAAGCACTGAGCCCGAAGGAATTGAACTACATTGCAGATTCCATCTCAAACGAGGAGATGCTGATCAAGCAATGCGCAGCTACAGCTTCCATTTCTACTCAACCGGTAATTCAGCAAGCATTGAATCAATATGTTCGCTCCCATGAGCAGCATCTGAATACACTGATCCAAACATTGCATCAGCATCAGTCTCTTGCGCCTTCCCAATCTCAATAAGACAGACAGCCTTAGCAATATCAGCGTATAGGAGGAGAACACATGTACAATCAAACTGGTAATTTTATGCAAGAACAGGATTTGTTAAAAACAATCCTTGCCGATTTAAGACGAACTTCACGAGAGTATACAACAGCAACCACAGAAGCTTCCTGTCCAACGGTTCGCAGTATGTTCAATGATCTGACGAACGATACACTTCGCCTGCAAGGGGAACTGTTCAACCTGATGCAGCAGAACAATATGTATTCGGCTTCCGCCAAAGCACCCCGTCAGGATCTGGACAAGCAGATTCAATCTGCGCACCAGGCACAGCAGAAATGTCAACAATTTGTGCAGGAGAAAAATACGCAAAATAATCCTTACAGCCAGATAACGAACGTGTCTCCACGTCAGCCGAATTACGGCAACCCTTATTACATGTAACCTGTGGTCAAGGGTTTTGAAGCATACTTCTGACCAGACCATACCACCGCTTGCCTGAATTGAGGGCAGGCGGTCTTTTGTCTATGCATCAACGTTAAATTCATGTAATATAAGTATTAATTCATTTTAGGAACCTGGATGACGCTGGAGGGAAAACGATGAAAGATTTGAACGATCTGCAACTCAAAGTTCTGGATCTGTTGAAGGAAGACGCGAGAAGGACTCCCGCACTGCTGTCAACGCTGCTGGGGGAGTCGGAAGATAAGATCAAAGCTGCGGTAGCACAGCTTGAACAAGACCACGTCATCGTGAAATATGCAACGGTTGTGAATTGGAGCAAAATTGATGATGAGAAAGTGACAGCCCTGATTGAAGTTCAGATTACACCTGAACGTGGCCGTGGTTTTGAAGGGATTGCTGAACGTATTTATCTCTACCCGCAAGTGAAGTCGGTTTACCTTATGTCAGGAGCATATGATTTGCTCGTTGAAGTAGAGGGCGGCAATCTGCGTGAAGTTGCAAACTTTGTATCGGAGAAACTGTCTCCGATTGATTCAGTGCTGTCAACCAAGACGAATTTTATTCTTAAAAAATATAAGCAGGACGGGATTATTTTTGAAGACCATCAGGAAGACAACCGTCTCATGATCTCGCCGTAAAGGAAGATGTGTCATGATAGTGAATGAACAGACAACAGGTAATAACAAAACGATGTCCTCATATTTGGCTCCGCTGGTGAAGCAAATTCCCCCATCCGGCATTCGAAAGTTTTTTGATCTGGTGGGTGACAATAAGGATATTATTACATTAGGTGTGGGTGAGCCGGATTTCGTAACACCATGGCATATGCGTGAAGCTTGCGTATACTCACTTGAAAGAGGCATGACCAGTTACACATCGAATGCAGGCATGCCGAAATTGCGTGAAGCGATCAGTAATTATCTGGACACGCAGTTTGATACCAAATATGATCCAAAGGATGAGATTATTGTCACCGTAGGTGGAAGTGAAGCGATTGACCTTGCTTTGCGTGCATTGATTGTACCTGGAGACGAAATTCTGATTCCGGAGCCTTCCTATGTAGCCTATTCACCCATTGCATCCATCGGTGGAGGTATCCCTGTTGGTGTAGAGACGTATGCAAAGGATCAGTTCAAGGTAACGGCTGAAGCACTGGAAGCTAGCATTACACCGAAGTCAAAGGTCGTTATATTATGTTATCCAAGCAACCCAACAGGTGCGATCATGACTTACGAAGACTGGCTACCGATTGCGGAAGTCGTCAAAAAACATGATTTGATCGTTATTGCTGACGAAATTTATGCTGAATTGACGTATAATCAAAAACATGTCAGCTTCGCTTCAATTCCTGATATGAAAGATCGCACGATTTTGGTGAGCGGTTTTTCCAAGGCGTTTGCGATGACGGGCTGGCGGATCGGATATATGTGTGGACATCCCGAACTTATTGCAGCCATGCTCAAAATTCACCAGTACACGGTGATGTGTGCACCAGCAATGGGGCAGGTAGCAGCTCTAGAAGCGTTAACGAATGGACTCGGCGAGAAAGACCGAATGGTCGAATCCTATAACCAACGCAGACGTTTGATTGTACAGGGATTCCGGGATATCGGACTTGAATGTCATGAACCTCAAGGGGCATTTTATGCTTTTCCGAGTATTCAGAAGACAGGCCTGAGTTCCGATCTGTTTGCTGAACGATTGTTAACGGAGAACAAGGTAGCTGCTGTCCCAGGTAACGTGTTTGGCCCACAAGGAGAGGGGTTCTTACGTTGCTCTTATGCGACCTCAGTGTCCCAGTTGAATGAAGCTTTGGAACGAATCGGAAATTTTGTTTACAAAGTTCAAAAAGAGGGTTAATAGTTCGAAAGAAACAAAATATAAATAAGGCATTTGGAACTTTTCCAAAAAAATACTTTCTTTTACAAAATATTATGATATAATTTCAATTTGAAATACGATTTCATATATTTGGAAAATTATTTTCCGAGGAGGGGTTAGCTTTGTTTTGTGTTGAATATGATTTACCGACGAATCGTGGACACGTTCTGGCAGAAAGCGATCATGGCGACCGATGGTCGGTGAACCCTGATCACGCATCCTTGCATAACATTTCCTTGGAAGATGAGATCCGTATGCTTCGGAGTAAGATGGAACAGATTTTCCTGGAAGAGAAATCATTTACATCCGATGTTGTGATTGAGATCAGCAGCCTGCTGGACTTGAAAATTAACGAATACATGAAGGCTAATCCGGTCAAACCGAAGTAACCATTTATTTGACGAACAAATACTTCGATTATACGTTTGAAAAGATATAGGATAACATAGGGAAGAAGGAGATCCGAAAGGGTCTCTTTTTTGCTGTGTGCCTCGAATTGCTTTTGGAGGAGAGAGGTTATTTTTTTGCGTGGAACAATTGTGATATATTGGACTTAGGAGACTATAAGGGGGAGCTGGAATGAAAAGATTTTGGGGACTTGCTGCTATAATTTCATTAATCTTTATATTAGCTGGGTGTGGCGGCAAAGATGGCTTTACGGTGTTTATTATTGATAATCAAGGGAATCCATCCGGTATTTCGGAACAGCTGCAAACGAATTTGCAGAAAAAGCTTGGTGAAGAGCCAAAGGTCGAAATCATTACCAGTGCGATGTATGATGTTCAAAAAGTATTGGTTGAATATGCTGCTGGTAGCCACGACATCTTCATTCTGCCGGAAAATGATATGAAACAGTATGGTCAGAACGGTTCGAATGTTCCGCTGGACGATACTTTTGATGCCAAGAAATATAAACGTGGCGTATTTGAAGGATCCGTATTGGTCGAAAAAGGGAAGGGCGACGATGGTTCTGATATGAAAAAGGAAACTCATCTTTACGGTATTCCGCTTGAGGATATGCAGATGTTTAAGGATGTAAACTATGCCCCAAGCAACATGTTCGCCACTATTCCATTGTCAGCGGCTAACAAAGAAGAATCAAAAAAAGTACTTAAAGCGCTGACAGAATAAATATTACTGTAAAGATCAGGTATGGAAGGAGGGAGCGGATTGCTGATTACGGTCACAGGTGGCTTAGGTAGCGGAAAAACGCGTTTTGCGTTGAAATATGCGGCTCAACTGAGTCGGGAAGGTGTATATTTATCCACTGGTGATCATGATCCCGTTATACCCGAATTACCATCCGCTCATTATCGTGCCATTCAGGTGGGAAACGGCCCGAAACTTGCAGAAGTGTTGACTCAGATTAATCGGGAATCCAATCTGTTTCTGGCGGATCAGCGCATTGTGATCGTGGACAGTTTGACATCCTGGATGGCGGCGAGTTTCAGAGAAGCAGAAGATTTTCATCAACAACGGATGGAAACACAACGATTGCTTGATGCACTACTGTCCTATCAGGGGAAAATACTTATCATTACAAACGAGATGCATGGTAGCTTGAATCCGTCGGAAGCGGAACGTATTTTTGCTGCAAGAATGGCTTCGGTTAACCGAATTCTACAGACACATGCAGAGCAGATGTACATGCTGGTGTCCGGCCTCGCCATTGATCTGAAAGGTCAACAATTGCGTTATGAAGATTAGGATAGGCAAGCGCAAGAGGATCGGGTAAAATATTTCAACATCTGTTATATAGCTTAAATGCACAATAGGAGGGATTATGATGGGTATATACACACGAACTGGTGATGAAGGCCAGACTTCCGTCATCGGAGGCCGGGTTATCAAGGATGATGACCGGGTAGAAGCTTATGGTACGATTGACGAATTAAACTGCTTCGTTGGTCAAGCGATTAGCTTGATTGACGCTGCCAATGGGGAGTTCGAGGATTTGCGCGAACATCTGCTAGAAGTGCAGCAGGAGCTGTTCGACTGCGGATCAGATTTGGCTTTTGTGCGTATAAGTGAGACAAAGTACAAAGTGCGGGACGAAATGGTTACTCGGTTGGAACAGTGGATCGATCAATACGATGCCGAAAATCCTAAAGTGGAACGGTTTATTATCCCTGGCGGAAGTCAACTCTCATCTGCACTCCATGTATGCCGGACGGTATGCCGCCGTGCAGAGCGCCGTACCGTTACGCTGGGACAGCATACGGATATTAATCCGTCGGTGCGCCGGTATTTGAACCGTCTATCGGATTATTTCTTTGTTGTTGCACGGACAGCCAATGCAAGACAACAAGTTGCGGATATTGAATATGTGCGGAGCAAAAAAGTATTCCGCCGCAAAGAATGAGCCTGTATTATGCGCCGATTGCCTACAGGGTTACCGAAGTGGAGGACGGCTGGCTGCTAAAGACCGTGCTTCAGAAGCGCCTGCAGGTTTCACGCAAGCTTTTATCCAAAATCAAGCTGACCGAGCAAGGGGTTATGCTCAATGGTGAACGGGTATACATCAGTGTCAAGGTGAGTGTGGGTGATCTGGTGGAGGTTCGAATGGAACAGGAGGAGTCAGATGATATTCTGCCGGAGCCTATTCCGTTTACCGTGCTGTATGAAGACGAACATCTGCTGATCGTAAACAAAGATGCCGGAATTATCGTGCATCCAACCCATGGACACTACACCGGTACTTTGGCTAATGGTGTGGTGCATTATTGGCAACAAAAAGGCGAGAAATTCCGCTTCCGGCCTATTCACCGACTGGATCAGGAGACATCTGGAGTGCTGGCAATCGCCAAAAACCCGTATGTGCACCAGCATGTATCTGAGCAGATGATCGCCGGCACTGTGGATAAAAAATATATCGCGCTGGTGCATGGCAGCCCTGCTCCAGAACAAGGAGCAGTCGACGGCCCAATTGACCGTGATCCTGAGGAACCACATCGCCGTATTGTTACACCAGACGGCTATGCCGCAAGAACGCTTTACTCAACGCTCTCACGTTGGTCAGATGGTAGTGCCAGTGCTATAAGCCTGAAACTCGAAAGTGGGCGAACACATCAGATCCGGGTACATATGACGTCCATTGGTTGCCCGCTGATTGGTGATCGAATGTACAAAACGTTGCCTGTTCATCATGTGGATGAACAGACAATGGCTATAAGGGAAGAACGGGATACGTGGATTGAACGCCAAGCGCTGCATGCGTGTGAACTGATATTCGAACATCCGATCCTCCGGGAACGTATGACATTTCAGGCTCCATTTCCACCAGATATGGCCGCACTGGAGAAACGTTTAGATGCCGAGGCGGCGCCAAGAGAAGTGCTGCAGGACGCAAATGGACATACCCAAGCGGAAAAGTAACCATGATTTTCGACGCAGCTGCATGTTCGTAAATAAAGGTGTCTACAGTTCAGCGAGCGAAGCACCTGAACAATATGCCGAAGGCTAAAGAGGTTTTAGAGCTTTAGTTGAGCGAGCAAAGCGCCTGAACAGCACGCCAAAGGCTAAAGAGACTTTAGAGCTTTAAGGTTTTGAGCCTTAGAGTTGAGCGAGCAAAGCGCCTGAACAGCACGCCGAAGGCTAAAGAGACTTTAGAGCTTTAAGGTTTTGAGCCTTAGAGTTGAGCGAGCAAAGCGCCTGAACAGCACGCCAAAGGCTAAAGAGACTTTAGAGCTTTAAGGTTTTGAGCCTTAGAGTTGAGCGAGCAAAGCGCCTGAACAGCACGCCGAAGGCTAAAGAGACTTTAGAGCTTTAAGGTTTTGAGCCTTAGAGTTGAGCGAGCAAAGCGCCTGAACAGCACGCCAAAGGCTAAAGAGACTTTAGAGCTTTAAGGTTTTGAGCCTTAGAGTTGAGCGAGCAAAGCGCCTGAACAGCACGCCGAAGGCTAAAGAGACTTTAGAGCTTTAAGGTTTTGAGCCTTAGAGTTGAGCGAGCAAAGCGCCTGAACAGCACGCCAAAGGCTAAAGAGACTTTAGAGCTTTAAGGTTTTGAGCCTTAGAGTTGAGCGGGCAAAGCGCCTGAACAGCACGCCGAAGGCTAAAGAGAAACTTTAAAGTTTTTAAGATTCTCAGTGTTGAAGGTAATCTAATCCTGATTCCCATAATTCTCTAAGGTCTTAAGGTACGGAATCTCCCAACATTTCTCTTTGGAGATTTTGGAATGAATGTTGAAAAATCACGTCGTAATGAGGGGCGATATGCCCGCATTCGACAAAAAAAGCTGCAGGGCGAGGGTATCGGGATGGAGCGACTTTTGGATTTGCGGAGCAAACCAAGGGAAGCGAGAGGTCGAAACCCGAGCCCCCGAGGAGGCAAAATCCATGAAACTTAAAGTATATCAATATGCCAAATGTGGTACGTGTCGCAAAGCTGTGAAATGGCTTGAAGCGAAAGGCCATGAGCTAGAACTGATCCCTATTTTTGATACACCGCCGTCGAAAGACGAATTAACGGAGCTGGTTCAGAAGAGTGGACTTGAAGTGAAAAAGTTTTTCAATACGAGTGGGGAAGTATACAAGGAGCAGCAATTGAAGGACAAGCTGCCAGGGTTATCCACAGAAGAGCAGATCCGTTTGTTGGCTTCCAATGGTCGCCTGATTAAGCGTCCAATCGTTACGGATGGTCATAAAGTGACCGTAGGATTCAAAGAAGAAACGTACGAGCAGGAATGGAACAACGCTTAATTTATAAATGAGTAATTTTATTGATTGTTAAATGAACCAAGGTGAAAAAGGCTCTGAATGTTCAAAATTCAGGGCTTTTTTGGTTGCTCGATCCTTGGCGGAACTATGCTATAATGATAGAATTAGTTCGATATTTTATATGCTATAGAAACTTAGCTAAAGATTTACACGAGAACGGAGAGGACAGAAATAACCTGAGGAAGCGGAGCGTTCGCCTTTATCACCGGATTTTCCCTTTTGAAGAAGGGATTCAAAAAAATCTGGGGATAACAGCGATCAGAAGGTTGTTCTGTCATCGGAGTGGCAAGTGTAAATATTCTTTAGTTCAATTTTCTATGGAATCAGGACAGGAGAGAAAAAATTCAAGTGAATCAACGTAATGAACCTACTTTGTTACTGGTGGACGGTATGGCAGTGTTGTTCCGGGCATTTTATGCGACATCTGCAAGCGGATATATCAGACGTACAAAGGCAGGGCTTCCGACCAATGCAGTCTATGGTTTTATCCGTTATTTTTGGGATGCGGTTCAGACGTTTGGACCAAGCCATGTGATCTGCTGCTGGGATATGGGAGGCAAGACATTTCGCGGTCAGGAATACGCAGCGTATAAAGGGAATCGTGCCGAAGCACCGGATGACCTCATTCCGCAGTTTTCTCTGATTCGTGAAGTAATGGATAGTCTCAACATTCCGAATATAGGTGCTGAGGGATTTGAAGCCGATGATTGTATCGGAACACTAGCTAAGTATTACACCGAAGAAACCGATATGAATGTAATGGTGCTGACGGGTGACCATGATATGCTGCAGCTGATTAATGACCGCACAAGTATCATTATTATGAAAAAAGGTCACGGCAACTACATGGTTTACAATCCGGAAACGCTGATGGCTGAGAAACAATTGACGCCTCGTCAGGTCATTGACATGAAGGGTTTGATGGGTGATGCCAGCGACAATTATCCCGGAGTACGTGGAATTGGTGAGAAAACGGCTTTGAAGCTTGTACAGGAGTATGGATCAATTGAAGGGATCTTAAGTAATTTGGATCAACTTACCCCTTCGGTACGCAAAAAAATTGAGAGTGATCTCGATATGCTGCATCTGTCTCGCAAACTGGCAGAGATTCACTGCGAAGTTCCGGTGGCGTGTACGCTGGATGGCTGTGAATTGCGTCTAGACCCGGATATGGTGATGGACAAGTTTGAACAACTTGAGATGAAGAGCCTTGGTTCTTGGATGGGAGTGGCAATTGGGTGAGCAAGATGATGATGAGAAAAACGAGTAAAACGTGGTGGACTGGGGCGCTCGCCCTCGTCCTGGCATTTCCGGTTTTACTGTCCGGGGCAGTAAGTGCACCGCAGACTGTGGAAGCCAAAGCAGCGATTAGCACGAAAGTACAGAAAGTGAGTGCAGCAGGACGTAGTTTTAGCGTGCAGACTGTTTCGATTCCCAAAGGTACACCGGTAACGGTAGGACTTGCGAAGAAACAGGTTGGTCAAACTGCGACACTCCCTTCTATTGTGAAAGCGTACGGCGCACAAGCAGCGATAAATGGGGCTTTTTTTGAAGCGTATCACGGAGCACCTGACCCTTACGGTATGTTAATAGCAAATGGAAAAGTAATACATATAGGAAGATATGGCACGTCGATCGGCTTTAAGGCCGATGGCTCGGCGATGATGGATTCACTTCAAGTGAGCTTAACAGGCACGGTCACAGATACAAATGGAAAATCACGCAGCTGGTATGCAACATTTATTAACCGAACGCCTTCTGCAGATGCAAGTATCTCGATGTTGTACACTCCTGAGCGCGGAGCCAATGTTGGATTTAAGGGCGGAACAGCAGTGGTTATAGAAAAGGGTGTAGTGACAAAAAAAGTACCTAACACCAATGTAGCGATTCCCAAAAACGGTTCTGTCCTTGTCTTCACAGGTCGGGAGAAGTCCACAGCAGACCGTTTCACGGTTGGTTCCACAGTAGAGATGAATTACAGGTATACTAACGCGGCCGGTCAGGAAATTCCTTGGCAGGATGTTATTACGGCTGTGGGGGCTGGTCCACGACTGGTCAAAGATGGCAAGATCGCTGTTAATCCGGCGGGTGAAGGGTTCAAAGATCCCAAGATTCTGAATGCATCCGGAGCAAGAAGCGGAATTGCAATCATGGGAGATGGTTCGATTATGATTGCTACCGTTTCTGGTGCTACAATAAAACAGTGGGCAGCTGTGATGCAGAAGCTGGGAGCCAAACAGGCAATGAACCTGGATGGTGGTGCATCCTCTGGCATGTATGCAGGTGGCAAGATGCTGACCTCTCCAGGCAGGTTGTTAAGTAATACACTCGTGTTTGGCGGTTCTGTTCGATAAAAGAACAATTGCGGGAGGTATGATGCGGCATGACACCGATAAGCGATCCGATAACTGAAGATGGTAGCACGGCAGTTCTCGCAATTAATGTAGGCCTGCCCAAGTTATTGCCTGGTCAAAAGAATGAAGTGTTGAGTGGTATTGTGAAACATCCAGTCTCTTCCCCGGTATTCCTGTCATTCACCGGAATGACTGGGGATGCCCAGGCGGATCTGGTGCATCATGGTGGTCCTGATAAAGCGGTTTGTGTATATGATTACAGCCGTTATGCGGCGCTTGAGCAGTTGATGGATCGCAAGCTGAATTGGGGAGCTTTCGGAGAGAATCTGACCGTTACAGGCTGTACGGAAGAAGAGGTGCGCATTGGTGACGTATTTGAATTAGGAGATGCGCAGGTACAAGTCAGCCAGCCGAGACAGCCATGCTTCAAGCTGAGTGCACGATATGATTATAAAGAGCTGCCTGTGTATTTTCAGGAAAGTGGACATACCGGCTTTTATTTTCGAGTGCTGAAAGAAGGGGAAGTTGGTCCTGCGTCAAGTTTCAGAAAAGTTCGTACAAATGCTGCATATATGACGATCCTTGAAGCTAACCGGATTATGCATCAAGGGAAGCAGGATGTGGAAGGCATGCGCGCTCTCTTGGCTATTCCTGTGCTTTCGGATAGCTGGAGACAGACTTTGCAGAAGCGGCTAAACAAGCTTGAGCATAACTGAGCTTTACCACAGAGCCTGATTCATTTTCATTGGGACATTCGAGTTTTATTTTAAACCAACGTGGGAGTGAGGGACTAACATGACAGTTTTAGGTGCGATTGAAGCAGGAGGAACCAAATTTGTATGTGGTATCGGGACAGAAAATGGAGAGGTATTGGAACGAGTAAGCTTCCCTACGACCACACCGGAAGAAACGATGGCCCACGTCATCTCTTTCTTTGAAGGCAAAGGCATTGAAGCGCTGGGTGTAGGATCATTCGGTCCGATTGATCCTATTGAAGGAAGTCCAACCTATGGTTACATCACAACAACACCGAAGCCGCATTGGGGACAATACAACATGATGGGGAAACTCAAAGAACACTTTGATGTACCCATGACGTTTGATACCGATGTAAATGGAGCTGCTCTGGGTGAAGCTACTTGGGGAGCTGCGCAGGGACTGGATAGCTGTTTGTATATAACGGTAGGTACAGGCATTGGTGCAGGGGCCGTTGTTGGCGGAAAAATGGTGCATGGATTGTCTCATCCCGAGATGGGGCATATCATCGTACGAAGACATCCGGAAGATGGATACGCAGGATTTTGCCCATATCATGGGGATTGCTTGGAAGGTCTTGCAGCAGGGCCAGCCATTAACAAACGCTGGGAACAACCTGCTTATGAATTGCCGGCAGACCACAAGGCATGGGAGATCGAAGCACATTATCTTGCACATGCTCTGATGAATTATGTGTTGATTCTTTCACCCCAGAAGATTGTAATGGGCGGTGGCGTAATGAAGCAGGAGCACCTGTTCCCGATGGTTCGCAGCAAACTGCAGGAACTGCTCGCAGGTTATGTGCAGCATCCGTCACTTCACACTGGAATGGATGAGTATGTTGTTGCACCAGGTTTGGGAGATAATGCTGGTTTGTGTGGTTCACTGGCACTGGCGAAATTAGCATTGGCGAAATAAACCGTTCCAGGGATTGACGAATTTTACCAGTGTGTTATGATATAGGCAACAGTATAGTACGGTTAATGAGGAAGCACCTCTCTTGCAGTAATTTTGCAGGAGGGGTGCTTTTTTGTGCTGTCTGGAAACAGAGAGTGCGTTCCTTAATCGGACAAGCTGTAACATCCAAAGGAGGGAATAAGCAATGGAAGTTATCTTCATGAACAAATTATCCAGAGTGTCTGATCAGAATGAAGAGATTGCCCAGTTATGGATTGGCGAGGAGGAGTATACCTGGCATTTGGGATGGAGCCAATATGAAGCAGGTGATCGGGAAGATACGATCTGGTACGAAGGAACGTCGTGGGAAGAGCTGCTGCACATTTATCGTCACCAGCTTGCCATGCGAATGAGCGAAGGGTATCGTCCATTGCTGCATGGGTTGTACCACGAAAATGAGGATCTGAAGCTGCGCAGTTATGCGGGACAGCGCCTGCATTGTTTTAGCGAATTGTACGGCAATGAGCAATTGTATGAGGAACTGTGCACATGGCGCAGGCAAAAAGCGGCTTCGGACCGGAAGGCTCCATATTTTGTAGCGACGAATCGTTTACTACGGTTAATCAGTGCCTTTGTTCCACAAACGATGGACGAACTAATGCAACTGCCAGGTGTTGGCGAGAGCAAAGCAACGGAATATGGGCTGGAATGGCTGGAAATGACGAGTGGGGTCGAACGATTGAGATCTTTTCCGTTAGACTGGGTGTATACAGTGTTGAAAGAAGAAGAGTACGAAAGCTGGTTATACAAGCAGAAAGAGCAGAAATACAAGCAGGAACTGGATAAATTCATCACGCGTAAACATGTGCTGGAAGGAATGAAGGCAGGACAGACCTTGGAAACGATTGTGGCTCGGTCGGGATTATCCCGGCGTGAATTAATCGAACTGCTGGAAACACTCGATCTGGAGGGGTATGACACGGATTCTTTGCTGGATGTAGAGCTGGCCGTCATGCCTGAGACTGAACAAGAGGCAGTGTGGAACGCCTATGAAGAGTTGGGAGATATGTTTCTAAAGCCTGTGTTACATAAAGTTTATGGAGGAGAGCGTCCTGAAGGAGGAAGTTTGGAGCAAGTGTACGAGCGGTTACGTATGATTCGCATTCGTTTCCGCAGGCATGCCGAAACGGAGCGCAATGCAGGTTAGTTAAAAAGCGTTCAAAAACAATGGATATCAAAAAGACGAAGTCGTCCCGAGAAGGACCGCTTCGTCTTATTCATTCGTGTAATGGTATGATATTGCGCATGTAATAGTCGTTTCAGATCCAATCTTTTTTGCGGAAAATGAAAAACATGGTTAAACCTAGTGTGACCATCAAACCAATAACCGCATAATAACTATATTTCCAGTGCAATTCAGGCATGTTATCAAAGTTCATTCCGTATATTCCGGTAATTACGGTCAACGGCATGAACACCGTAGTAATAGCGGTAAACACCCTCATGATCTCATTGGCTCGGTTTGCAATACTGGACTGATAGGCTTCTCGCAAGTTGCCCATTAGGTCGCGGTATGTTTCAAACGTTTCCGATATTTTTACGGCGTTCTCATAGATATCACTGAAGTATTTCTGCAACTGATCATCAATGAGACGCAAATCTTTTTTGTTGAGTGTGTTGATGACCTCTTTTTGAGGACCCAGCACCTTTTTAAGCCACAGAATTTCGCTTCGCAGACCAATAATTTCATTCAGATGTGACTTTTTGGTATGCATCAGAATGTCTTCCTCAAGCTTCTCAATTCGCGCTTCGATTCGATCTCCAACGGTAAAGTAGTTGTCTACGATCAAGTCTACCAGCAGATAAAGCAGTCGATCAGGACTGCTGATTTCCTGTTCCCATAGGATGGGCTTCAATGTACGCAATTCGCTGATCTTTTGTTTGGTAACCGTGATGATAAAATGTCTGCCGAGAAAGAGATTGACTGCTCGCAGGAAAATCTCTTCATCATCAAAACGAATGCTATTAATCACGATAAAATAATGGTTCTCATAAATTTCAATCTTCGGACGCTGCTCCTCATCACTCAAGCAGTCCTCCACAGCCAGATCATGCATGGAAAAGAGCGGCTGAAGTACAGCCAGATCATCCACGTCCGCATCAATCCAGTAAAATCCTTCCGCTGGTGGAGTCAGCGCTTGCTGGATGTCATCCACCGGGATAAATACACCATTGTTAACCAACCGGATTTTCATGTTATCTACTCCTTCTGCACCCGCCGTCTTGGCGGATTTCATCATTAATATGGGCGCAAAAGAACAGATCAGCCGGTCGGCAGCGGAGCCTGGTAATCAGGGCTGTACTGCGTTCATCAATCTATAATCAAACGGAAGAAACGTCCCGTTGCCGACATGCTGATGTCAATTCTCTATGCAGTTGTTCGGAATTCGACTGCCAGTTGGGCCTCGGGTCGCCATCCATTTAATATGTCACCTCTCACATAAGGGTTTATAAACACTTGTATAGTATACCGCTGGTCCAGAGTGCTTTCAAGCGCAAAAATGTGTCTATTTCGCGCTCTGAGGCAGTGTATGACAACAGAGGATGAACGGTTCCGAGTGTAGACCCAAATCAAACAACTGGTTCTTGACGTGAGGGCGGTAATGTTTTAAAGTAAAAGTTAATATATTTGAATTATAATTGAATACAGCGAAATCTTATCAAGAGTAGGTGGAGGGACCAGCCCGATGAAACCCGGCAACCGGCGATATAACGCACGGTGCTAATTCTTGCAGCGACCAAGCACCCCTGTGGTGCTGTTGTAACTGAGAGATGAGAGAGGCGCATATCTGTTTACATATGACCTTTCTCGGAATCCGAGAGAGGTCTTTGTCATATGCAGAGCTTCTCAGAACATGATTTTCGCACCCAATGCGATCTATGAAAAAGGAGGAGTCGATTCACTATGCCAATTAAAATTCCGGATACACTGCCAGCAAAAGAAGTGCTTGAAGGGGAGAATATTTTCGTTATGGACGAATCATCTGCGTACAAGCAGGATATTCGACCGCTTCGTATAGCCATACTCAATCTGATGCCTACGAAGGAAACGACCGAAACACAATTGCTGCGTCTGGTGGGTAACACACCCATTCAAGTTGATGTTGTGCTGGTGCATCCCAAATCTCACACATCCAAGAACACGTCACAAGAATATTTAGACCTGTTTTACAAAACATTTGATGAGATCCAGCACCGCCGTTTTGACGGCATGATCATTACGGGTGCACCGGTGGAACAAATGGATTTTGAGGATGTGAACTATTGGGAAGAGATTCAGGAAATCTTTGAATGGACCAAAACCAATGTAACCTCGACAATGCATATATGTTGGGCCTCACAGGCAGGTTTATACCACCATTTTGATGTACCCAAAGTTCCACTGGATGAAAAGTGTTTTGGCGTATTCCCACATACAATCAACAAACCTCATGTTCCTTTGCTCCGCGGATTTGATGAAGTTTTCAACGTTCCACACTCCCGTCATACGGAGGTAAGACGGGAGGATATTGAGAAAAACGATAAGCTGGAGATCCTGGCTGAATCGGAAGAAGCTGGCGTATTCCTGGTTGCAACCAAAGATGGAAAGCAAATTTTTGCTACAGGACATGCCGAGTATGATCCATTTTCATTAAAGTGGGAATATGATCGTGATGTTGCCAAGGGATTGGATATCGCGCTACCAAAGTATTACTATCCTAAAGATGATCCATCCCGTATCCCACCGGCAACATGGCGTGCACACGCTAACTTATTATTCTCTAACTGGCTCAATTACTATGTGTATCAGGAAACACCTTACGATATTGGCCCGCAAATCTAATCGAGATTACAGGAGGATGCAGTAATGGAAGATAACAAGTTGAAAATGGAAAGCCGTCTAGCTCAAATTGGGTCCATCAATGAACCGGTAACAGGTGCTGTTAACTTTCCGATCTATCAATCCACTGCGTTTCGTCACCCGAAGCTGGGACAAAGCACGGGGTTTGATTACATCCGTACGACGAATCCAACACGCAAAGTGCTTGAAGAAGCAGCAGCGGCACTTGAGTCCGGAGATGCTGGTTTTGCCTGTAGTTCAGGTATGGCGGCATTGCAAACGATCTTTGCTTTGTTCAGTCAAGGGGATCACCTGATTGTTTCTCTTGACCTGTACGGCGGTACTTATCGTCTGCTAGAACGGATTTTGTCCCGGTTCGGTGTGACGGCAAGTTATGTGGATACAAATGATCTTGCCGCACTCGAGAACATCCGTCAGCCGAATACAAAAGCCGTATTCATCGAGACACCAACGAATCCACTCATGATGATTACGGATGTGGGCGCCGTTGCTTCCTGGGCAAAAACGCACAACCTGTTGACCATTGTGGATAATACGCTTCTAACGCCTTTCTTCCAGCGTCCGATTGAACTTGGAGCCGATATCATCATTCATAGTGCGACCAAATATTTGGGTGGACATAATGATGTGCTCGCTGGATTAATTATTACCAAAGGTGAAGAATTGTCCGCAGAGATGGCATTCCTGCATAACTCCATTGGAGCCGTGTTATCGCCGAGTGATTCATACCAATTAATGAAAGGCATGAAAACGCTGGCTCTACGGATGGAACGTCATGAGTATAATGCACTCACCATTGCAAAATTCTTGTTGGAACATCCAGCGGTTGCCGAAGTATTTCATCCAGGGTTGTCCGATCATCCTGGATATGAGATCCAGCAGAAGCAATCCTCCGGGAATACAGGCATTTTCTCTTTCAAAGTGAGGGATGCACGATATGTAGAGCCCTTGCTGCGCCATATCGAGTTAATTGCATTTGCTGAAAGCCTCGGAGGGGTAGAATCACTCATGACGTATCCAGCAGTGCAAACTCACGCGGATATTCCACTTGAGATTCGTGACGCGGTTGGAGTGGACGATCGTTTGCTTCGGTTCTCGGTAGGCATCGAACATGCGGAAGATTTGATCGCCGATCTGAATCATGCACTACTGGCAGCACAACAGGAAGTTGAAGGGGGCGTAACTTCATGAGCGAAACCAACAACAATAAGCCCAATTCACCCGAACTGAAGTTTGATACCAAGCTGCTTCATTTTGGGGACGAGATTGATAAAACAACAGGTGCTTCCAGCGTGCCGATTTATCAGGCGTCCACTTTCCATCACTTTGATATCTTCAATCCACCGCAACATGATTACAGCCGTTCAGGTAACCCTACCCGTCAGGCACTTGAAGATTACATTGCGCTTCTTGAAGGCGGGGTACGCGGATTTGCGTATTCGTCAGGAATGTCGGCAATATCCAGTGTGTTCATGATGTTCTCCGCAGGGGATCACGTGATTGTAACGGAGGATGTTTACGGGGGGACGTATCGTCTGCTGACGACTATACTAAGCCGGATGCAGATTGAGACTACTTTTGTGGACATGACAGACATAGAACAAGTCAAAGCAGCACTTAAACCTAACACCAAGGCTGTGTATATGGAGACACCTTCCAACCCGACCTTGAAGATTACGGATATTGCCGCTGTGACGTCCTGGTCCAAGCAGCATGATCTGATTACGATTTTGGATAACACATTTATGACACCGTACTATCAGCGTCCGATTGAGCTTGGCGTCGATATCGTTGTACATAGTGCTACGAAGTTTCTCGGCGGTCATAGCGATGTACTGGCTGGTCTTGCTGTTGCGCGTACAGATGAACTGGGTAGACAGCTGAAACAGCTGCAAAATGGGCTTGGAACGGTTCTGGGAGCCCAGGAATCCTGGCTTCTGATGCGCGGTATGAAGACACTTGGTGCACGTATGGCTCACAGTGAACAGAGTACAGCCAAGCTGGCTGCTTGGCTCAACGAGCGTCAGGATATAACGGCTGTGTATTACCCTGGACTTGCGGATCATCCGGGTCGTGAAGCGCATGAGCGCCAGTCTACTGGCTACGGAGCAGTCGTATCGTTTGACGTAGGTTCAGGTGATCGTGCAAAAGCTGTTTTGAATCAGGTGAAACTGCCGATTGTTGCTGTAAGTTTGGGAGCAGTTGAAAGTATTCTTTCGTACCCTACGATGATGTCTCATGCGGCTATGCCTGCTGAGGTTCGATATGAGCGCGGGATTACCGATGGTCTACTTCGTTTCTCCGTTGGGCTTGAAGACATTGATGATCTGATTGCCGACCTGGAGCAAGCACTTCAGTCCACTTTATAAGTTGAAGTTTGAATGGATTATAAATGATTTTATATGTCAAAATTTTAACTCATTTTTTAAGCACCTTTTCATAAGGTGCTTTTTTTCACATGTAACCTGTGTTACGATATGTGGAGTACAGAAATGCGATGTTGCAGCCAGGACTTGCTTTTTTAACAAGCCGGGAGTGATCGTCGTATTATTTTCTCTTTACGAGGGAGGCTTTTTTACGATGAGTACGGTAGACCGTATCTTAGATAAAGCCCTTCGGGGCGAACGTTTAGACTTGGAAGACACGATTCAGTTATTTGAATCAGATGAAGTGGACAAAATCGGGGCAGCTGCCAATGTGGTTATGAAACGTATGCACCCTGAACCATACAGAACATTTGTCATTGGGCGTAACGTCAACTACACGAATGTGTGCGACGTATACTGCCGTTTTTGTGCTTTTTACCGCAGACCTGGGTCAGAAGAGGGCTATGTGCTGCCCGATGAAGTGATTTTCCAGAAAATTAAGGAAACAGAAGATGTCAACGGAACCGAGATTCTGATGCAGGGTGGAACGAACCCCAATCTGCCTTTCAGTTATTATACGGACTTGTTGAAAGCGATCAAGGAGCGTTTCCCGAATATTACGATGCACTCCTTCTCGCCAGCTGAGATTATGAAAATGGTTGAAGTATCCGATGGTCTTACGCTAGAAGAGGTAGTACGTGCCATTCATGAGGCTGGACTGGATTCCTTGCCTGGTGGTGGAGCAGAGATTCTTGATGACCGTACACGCCGCAAAATTAGCCGTCTGAAAGGCTCATGGCGCGACTGGATGGATGTAATGCAGACCGCTCACCGGATCGGTATGAATACAACGGCTACGATGGTTATAGGTCTAGGTGAATCCATGGAAGAACGTGCGCTGCATCTCATGCGTGTACGTGAAGCACAGGATGAGTGTATTGCGAATAAGTACGATTCTGAAGGCTTCCTTGCCTTTATTCCTTGGACATTCCAGCCGGACAATACAAACCTTAAGCTGGAGCGTCAAACACCAGAGGAATACCTGAAAACGGTAGCGATCAGTCGTCTGGTTCTGGATAACATCAAGAACATTCAATCTTCCTGGGTTACGATGGGACCTGAAATTGGCAAGAAATCGCTCGAATTCGGTTGTAATGACTTCGGTAGCACGATGATTGAAGAGAACGTTGTATCCTCTGCGGGAGCAACGTACAAAGTAAATATTGAATCTATCCTTCGTCTGATTCGGGAGTCCGGTTACATTCCGGCACAGCGTAATACCCGTTATGATATTTTGCGTATGTTTGATGAGGAAGGTATTGTGCCTAAAGATTTCGTCATGCAGAACTAATATTTACATTTATAGCTATTATGAGTTTGTATTCGAATACCATCACGTGAAATGAATAGTAACTCGTTCCGCAGCATTAGGGATAAAGCAGGTCAAACCTGTTTTGTCCCTTTTTGTCGTGCGTATACAGTACAGGTACACGTTATCTTGTTACGGTGTCAACCGTAGTAAGTAGTTTGTTGTGGTTTTACCAAGGAACAGAGATCATCAAACAGTATATATTACGCATTTAACGATATGTTATATTGATTTTTAACTGATACAATGAAGGGACAGTTTGTGTAGTCAAACCTGCTGGGAGGAACGAATCGATGAAAACAAGAAAACTTGGAAAGACAGCAATAGACGTACCTGTTTTAAGTTTCGGCGCATCCTCGCTGGGATCTGTGTTTCGTGATATTGACCGAGACGAAGGCATTCGCACCGTTCATGCGGCCATAGATGCAGGCATGAATTATATAGACGTTTCGCCTTATTACGGATTAACCAAGGCGGAAACAGTACTGGGTGAAGCGATCCGAAGTTTGCCGCGCAGTTCTTATACGTTATCTACCAAAGCCGGACGTTATGGGGAAAACGAGTTTGATTTTTCACGCAAGCGTATTCTGGATAGTGTACAAGAGAGTATGACTAGGCTGCATACGGACTATCTTGATATTTTATTTTTGCATGATATTGAGTTCGTGGCTCCTGAAATTATCATTGAGGAAGCTTTTCCGACGCTGTTAGAACTGAAAGAGCAGGGTGTGATCCGTTATGCCGGAATCTGTGGATTGCCGCTGCCTTTGTTTGAAAAAATACTACCACAGCTGGATGCGGATGCGATTATCTCCTACTGCCATTATGCTTTAAATGATACGTCGTTGGTATCGCTCTTGCCATTGCTGGAGGAAAAAGGGGTTGGACTTGTAAACGCTTCCCCGCTCTCGATGGGACTGTTAAGTACACGCGGGACGCCGGACTGGCATCCAGCAGGTGACCGAGTGAAGGAGCTTTGCTTGAAAGCTGCTCGTTTCTGTGAGGAGCAAGGCAGTAATATTGCGAAGCTGGCTGTTCAATTTTCCACAGCAAATGAACAAATTCCAACTACTCTCGTAAGTAGTGCGAGCCAGCAAAACATTGTCAACAACGCGGCCTGGGTTGAAGAGCCTATAGATGAGCAGCTTCTAGAAGAGGTACTCCGTATTCTGGCTCCATTAAACAATGAAACATGGGCAAGCGGACTAGCGGAATATAACATGCAGAGCAATATTACGAAGAATGCATCTGAGGGGGAACAATGATGAGAGCTATCGTATGTGAAGAAATTGATCGCCTGGTGCTTAAGGAACTCCCACAGCCCGAAAGAGCTGAAGGTGAAGCCTTGGTTGCTATTCAGCGGATTGGTATTTGCGGTACGGATCTGCACGCGTACAAAGGCAATCAGCCGTTTTTTACGTATCCTCGAGTACTTGGTCATGAACTTGCAGGCATCATTGAAGAGATTGGCCCAAATGAGGCTGGTTTACAGCCAGGGGATCAGGTAAGCATTATTCCTTATCTGCATTGCGGGCACTGTATAGCTTGTCGTTCAGGTAAGACAAACTGCTGTGCATCCATGCAGGTTATGGGCGTACATGTGGACGGAGGTATGAGAGAACGGATCACCGTACCTGTCTCTCATCTGCTGAAAGCAGAGGGATTATCACTGGACGAGACAGCTATGGTTGAGCCGCTTAGCATTGGGGCTCATGCCGTGCGTAGAGCTGCACTTCAACCAGGGGAGCGGGTCGTTGTTATTGGAGCCGGACCCATAGGACTTGGGGTAATGGCTTTTGCCAAAGAAGCAGGCGCATATGTCATTGCGGTGGATCGCAATCTGGACAGGCTGGAATTGAGCAAAACGTGGGCTGGGGTAGATGAGACTGTGCAGGCGGACGAACAGGCTTTGCAGCGAGTATCCGATATCACTGGTGGTGATTATGCTACGGCTGTATTTGATGCGACAGGTAATGTGCATTCCATGAATGGGGCTCTTCCGTATGTGGCGCACGGGGGACAGCTGATTTTTGTTGGGCTGGTGAAGGCGGATATTACGTTCCATGATCCGGAATTTCACAAGCGTGAGATGAGTATGCTGGGCAGCCGGAATGCAACGCGTGAAGATTTTGAACAGGTGTTGTCGACATTGCGTGACAAAAAATTAAGTATGGACGGTTACATCACACATCGAGCGCCATTTGATGAACTGCCAAATGCAATGGACAAATGGTTGTTACCAGAATCACAAGTGGTTAAAGCCATCGTAGAATTATAATTTCATAATGTAAGGGTTAATTGAAGAAACGCTCTCTTCCGCGGCGATGGACAGATGGAATCCAATCCATCTGCTCATCGGGGATGAGAGCGTTTTGTATTTGTTGAGCTAGTTATTTTATTTTTCTGGATTCGATACAATACCTGCATGAGGGTCAATATGCCGAACAATAGACTTTAACCAGATCATTTCCAGGAAGTGAACTTCGTAATAAAGGGTTCCGGGAATCTGTCCGATCCAGCCTTCCGCCCCGGCAACTGGAGAAGTCTCCATTTTAGGGTCGAACCTCCCTGGTTCCCTGCGCAGGCGATTGCGTACAGCTTTTTCAACTTGAGTGCTCTGTGTAGTCAGAATGCATATTTTGCGTTTGGGGGAGAACCCCCTGAATGCAAGGTACACCATTTCATAGGCAATCAGATAAGCGATGACAGAATACATGGCCTGATCCCAGCCGAAAACAACACCAGCAGCTGTGAGAATGATCAAGTTAAGCAGCATGATTATTTTTTCGATAAGCATCCGTTTCCCGCTAAAAACACGTTCAGGTGGTCGGGAGGACGGATCACCGATTTCCAGCGTATCCAGTGTCCCTCCATACCGAACAACTAGCCCGATCCCGAGCCCCAGGCATAACCCGCCAAACATGGCAGCAGCCAAAGGGTGCTCGACGAGCGGCGGCATGGGATGTAGCACGATGGCACCGATCGAAAAGACAACCAAACCCAGAACAGTAACCAGTACAAACTTTTTCTTCACAATCTTGTAGGATACAAAGATAAACGGAACATTGAATAAGAACAAGAATAAGCCGATTCGAAGCTCAGTCCAGTGTGCAAAAAGGGAAGAGATTCCCGTTATGCCGCCAATAATAATTTTATTGGGGTGTAGAAACAATTCAAGTCCCACGGAGGCCAATATTCCGCCAATGATGACCAGAAACAGATTCAACCAGGAGCGGGATGGCGATACGCTTCTCTTAGCAGCGCGTGGCACCGGATTAGCCGATATCAGAGGTGTTTTCACAGGTCATCCTCCTTCAGTGCGGCTTCGAGCCATTCTCCCTGGGTTCTTCACAGAAAGTTCGGCGTGCAGCCGCTCAGTCGCTTGATACGATCATAGGTCTGCTCAGCACAGACATCTCACTTATCCTTCTTTCTGCAGAACTTTAGGTTCCTCTTTTTTCTTGCGAGGATCTTTGAACTTGAATATTTTATCCAAAATACGGAATACGTGTTTGGACTCTTTGGTGAGCAATGGCCCAAGAATAGCCAAAATCAATACATACAGTGCGGCAAAAGGTTGGAGTAATGGTAACAGTCCACCGGCCTTACCCATGTTAGCCATAATAATCGAGAATTCACCCCGAGACACAATGGTTAACCCGATATTCGCAGATGCTTTTGGTGAAAGTCCTGCACTTCGTCCAGCAAGCATACCTGCAAGGAAGTTACCAAACAGTGTGATAACGACAGCGATCAACGCCAGCCATATGGCTTCACCACCAAGGGACAACGGATCGATGGAAAGTCCGAAGCTGAAGAAAAAGATGGCTCCAAAGAAATCACGGAACGGAAGAATCAGGTGTTCAATACGTTTAGCATGCTCCGTTTCCGCCAGTACAAGACCAACCAGCAAAGCGCCGATGGCTTCAGCAACGTGGATTGTTTCGGAGAAACCAGCTACAAGGAATAGTGCTCCGAAAACAACAAGTGAGAATAATTCATTGGAACGAATCTTGAGCAGTTTATTCAGTAATGGTGTCGCTTTGCGTCCGATAATGATAACGACAAGCATGAAGCCAAGAGCAATCAGAGCGGACATGATCACGCCTCCGATGGAGGAGGAATCACTGAGTACAAGTCCAGAAAGGATGGAGATATATACGGCGAGGAATACATCCTCGAACATAATAATACCCAAAATCATTTCGGTTTCCGGATTGGCTGTTCGTTTCAGATCTACGAGCACCTTGGCAACGATGGCACTTGAAGAGATTGTCGTAATCCCTGCAATGATGAGTGCTTCAGCTGGCGGGAAATTGGCTGCAAATCCGAAAGCAAGGCCTAACGTAAAGTTAATCCCGATATAGATCGAGCCGCCGACAACGATAGAGCGACCCGATTTGACCAAACGACCTACAGAGAACTCTAGCCCCAGGTAGAAGAGCAGGAACAGAATACCGATCCGACCCATGAAATTGATGAACGGCTGACTTTCGATAAACCGGAAATCCAGATGCCAGATTTGCATGGCATGTGGTCCCACGGCCATCCCGATCAAAATATAGAACGGAACAACCGAAAATCTTAGTTTTGCGGATAAAAGGCCGGCTGCTGCAATGAGCACAAGTGCCAGACCTACTTCAAAAATCAAATGGTCCATCGAGTTACCCCCTTCCTGTCAGGAGGAGGGACTTGAAAAGCTTCTGCTGGTTGCGTTCGCCAACGGCAACTACTGTAGATTCTGAGCTAATCACAACCTCCGGACCTGGGCTGATGTGTTTTTTATGATTTTTCTCCACAACGGCAATAACCGTTGCGCCAGAGTTTTGACGTACATTCAATTCACCAATGGATTTGCCAATGCACCCGAATGACGCTTCGATTTTGTACCATTCAATAATCAGATCGTCAAAGGTAACTTCAATATTTTCAAGCTGTTTCGGTTTGTAAGTCAATCCGCCAACGATCGCGGCGATCTGTCTGGCTTCATTATCGTCAAGTGTAATCATGGAGATGCTTTGATCTGGATCATCATATTCAAAATGATACATTTCACGGCGTCCATCGTCGTGAATAATAATGACAATTTTATCACCGCTGCTCGTTTCAATTTGAAATTTTTTGCCGATTCCCGGCAAATCTGTTTCGCGTACATCCATGGATAGTATGCCTCCTTGTAATTGAGGCTGGCCATAGAAGGAAGGCCTTTTCTTCCCGCATCTGTTCATCTGCTGCTCAGGACGGAACATCAAATGGTGCGGGGAAACAGAGCCAGTAATTCCTGACACAGCCGAATATATAATGAGAAATAAAATTAATTAATTTGAAAAAAAGTACAACAAAGAACATTTCAATAAAAAGTGGTTCATACCAAGTTTCAGAACTAACGTTTACATAAAGGGTTGTAAGTTATGCATGAGAACACCGTCTTCATTGAAGAGGCGGCTCCATGCGCAGGCAGCCTGACGAATACGGCAAACAGGCTCTTATCGAGCGTAGGCGTATTTCGGTGCCATCGGAGAGAGGGATAAATACATACTGGTAAACTTAATAGGCAGCAGAAACAATCTGCGCTTGAACAGACAATACCACGGCTTAAAAGACAGACCTGCTGTAGGAATTCGCAGCACGATTAACAATGCGAGGACAAGAAATACAGGCTTGGTTTGCTTCATTGCAGCAAGCTTAGACATGACTTGCGGATGTTTGCGAATGACAGGTTTCTGCTGAGACTCGGGTATTGGAGACAGTACTTCGAGCCCTTCTTTATTCGAAGTGGCATCGACGGACACGCCAACGGCAGACTCTGTCTGCATTGGAATCGGGAAGCACAGCGCCTGAAAGACACACAAAATGATGATAATCATGTGATGGAGCAGTCTAGGTTGTTGTCTCATGGTTGGCTTCCCCCCTTCCGTCAAGATACTGTTATAAAAATAATAACACATTTTTGCTTGATCTCCAAACCATTCATTCAGAGTTCACTAAACCTTCATTATGAATTTTGGCAAAAGAATCTAATTGAAGTATCCTACAAACCTCTCATTGAAGTATCCTACAAACCTTTCATTGAGGTATCCTACAAACCTTTTCTGTAGTGCTGAGAAATCATGACACTCTTTCCATCAACCGCTTCGTATATCCCTTTGGGCCTTGCCATATACTTTGAAGAGAAGGAAAGGAGTGATTCTTATGGAACTGTTTGCAGTATGGACCGATGTGTCCGGGCAGGATGAAGCAGATCATTTTCACCAATGCATCAAGGAAAAAATCAAAGGTTTACATATAAGCAAAAGAGGCTTCCGGCTTACCTTCAAACATCAGGATGGGAGAGCAGTCTGGATGTGCAGAGGCAATGAGAATCACGAGGAATTCCAGCAATGGCTCCCGCGTATCAGTGATTTGCTCTCTTTGGGTATAGCCGATTTCATTATGGAGACGCAAGAACGTAACATGGTAGAAAATATTATTGCCAAAACATGTTCGGTAATGGATGAGCACGAGGTCGAAAAAGTTCATCGAATCTGTATGCCTCTGCTGATGAATAGTGAATTGGATCAACCCGGCCTGCGTGAACGACGCCGTGCAACATTAGCCAAAGGTTTAAGGCAGGATCTGGAGGATATTCATTTTTTTCATCTCGAAGGTATTATGAATTTCCGTATCCGTTCTTATAAACAGGAATTACAGGACCTGGTGGAATATGCACTCGATGAATTCTGGATGGATCGTCAGTATGAAGAGTTCATGGGGTTACTGAAGTACTTTGTTTTTTTTCAGGAGGCGAAGGTTTCCTTGATCCATCTGATTCACAAAGGCAAACATGAATTTCAGGTGCTTGATGAAGGACTTAATCTGTTGCCGGTTCAGAAGGATGAGCAAGTTGTCGTGGAGATGCCAGGGCTTGAACTGGAGATGGATATTGAAGACATGATCGTGAGTACGCTCATTTCAATATCACCTGAAAAAGTAATGCTTCATACCAGTACACCAGAGTTGCCCATCATCTCGACCATATGTCAGATTTTCGAAGATAAGGTGCAGATATGCCACCAATGTCCTGAATGCGAAGTGCTCCGTTCTGGATTGCTGGCAAGTCTTGACGCAGGCGATCTGGGCAATTATAATAACTGTTGATCCGTGATTGTATGCTGATGAGAATGGATGGTATGTTCACGGAAATGTTTAACAGGAACAACTTAGAATCAAAAAGCGTTGACAAAGACACGAGCCACACGTTAGATCGGTGCAGAGAGAGGAACCTGGGCTGAAATTTCCTCCGGATATCGCGTATGGTTTACCCCTTTGGAGCTGCAATTTTGAAAATAAAACCGGTCTGTCCACCATTTTAAAAAATGATTGGCGGTTTTGTGAGTAAGGATTTGCCGGGTCATGCCCGTTACCGCCATGCCAATGAGGGCTGTATTCCTGTTTATCAGGAACAACCAGCTGAATTAGGGTGGAACCACGAGTATAACACTCGTCCCTTTACCGGGACGGGTGTTTTTTGCGTTTTTTCCGTTATTCCTCTAAGGGAGCGGAATACGTAATAGATGATCAGTCCATTGCAAGACAAAGAAAATGGATGATGTTTAATTTACAGGAGGAATGAGACAAATGGCAGTAAACATTAAACTACCGGATGGTTCCGTACGTGAGTACGCAGACGGAAGCAGTATTGAGGATGTAGCTGCTTCGATTAGTAGCGGACTTCGCAAAAATGCCGCAGCAGGTAAACTGGATGGCATCGTGGTGGATCTTTCTACTCCGATTCATGAAGGAGCTTTGGTGGAGATCGTAACGCTGGATTCCCCTGAAGGTCTTGAAGTAATGCGCCACAGTACAGCTCACTTGCTGGCTCAGGCGGTAAAACGTCTGTACGGTAACAAAGAAGTTCATCTGGGCGTAGGGCCAGTCATTGAGGATGGTTTCTACTATGACATGGATCTGGAACATCCGCTTAACCCGGAAGATTTACAAAAGATTGAGAAAGAAATGGAACGCATCGTCAATGAAAATCTGCCTATCGTGCGCAAAGAAGTTAGCCGTGCGGAAGCGATCAACATTTTCAATGAAGTCGGCGACCCATACAAACTTGAATTAATCAATGCTTTACCCGAAGATAGCGTAATTACGATCTATGAGCAAGGCGAATTTTTCGACTTGTGCCGCGGACCACACGTGCCATCTACAAGCAAGATTAAAGTGTTCAAACTGATGAACGTAGCGGGTGCCTACTGGCGCGGGGATAGCAAGAACAAAATGTTGCAACGTGTATACGGTACTGCTTTTGTAAAAAAAGCACAGCTGGACGAGCACTTGCACTTCCTGGAGGAAGCGCGCAAGCGTGACCACCGTAAACTGGGTAAAGAACTGGAAATGTTCACGTTCTCGCAACTTGTAGGTCAAGGTCTGCCGATCTGGTTGCCTAACGGTGCAAAATTGCGTCGTACATTGGAACGTTATATCGTCGATCTGGAAGAAAGCCTGGGATACCAGCACGTTTACACTCCTGTATTGGGGAATGTAGAGCTATACAAAACTTCCGGTCACTGGGAGCACTACCAGGAAGACATGTTCCCGAAAATGATTATGGATAACGAAGAACTGGTTCTTCGTCCGATGAACTGTCCTCACCATATGATGGTATATAAATCTAATATGCACAGCTACCGTGATCTGCCGATCCGTATCGCTGAATTAGGCATGATGCATCGCTATGAAATGTCTGGCGCTTTGACAGGTCTGCACCGTGTACGTGCGATGACATTGAATGACTCTCATATTTTTGCACGCCCGGATCAGATCAAAGAAGAATTTGCTCGTGTTATCGAACTGATTCAAACGGTCTATAAAGACTTTGGCATCCATGAATATCGTTTCCGTCTGTCCTATCGTGATCCGCAAGACACTGAGAAATATTTCCAGAACGATGAGATGTGGGAAATGTCCCAGCGCATGCTGCGTGAAGTTGTGGAAGAGCTTGATCTCCCGTTCTATGAAGCTGAAGGCGAAGCGGCATTCTACGGTCCGAAGCTGGACGTTCAGATCAAAACAGCACTGGGCAAAGAAGAAACACTGTCCACTGTACAACTGGACTTCCTGTTGCCTGAGCGCTTTGAGCTTGAATATGTTGGTGATGATGGACAGAAGCACCGTCCGGTCGTTATCCACCGTGGCGTAATCAGTACAATGGAGCGTTTCACTGCATTTTTGCTGGAGAACTTTGCAGGTTCATTCCCGCTCTGGTTGTCTCCGGTTCAAGCCAAAGTTATTCCGGTATCCGGAAACTACGATGAGTATGCGCGTGAAGTAGAAGCAAAGCTGAAACGTGCAGGCATTTCGGCAGAAGCAGATCTGCGTAACGAGAAGTTGGGATACAAGATTCGTGAAGCCCAGCTGGAAAAAATGCCTTACATGTTCGTTGTGGGCGAGAACGAGAAAAATGCTGCATCCGTATCCGTCCGTAAGCGCGGAGAGGGTGATCTGGGCATGAAGCCGGTTGATGAGATTGTTGCTCAGTTGAAAGAAGAAATTGCTTCAAGACAAGTTTAATTTTGATTCTTGCTCTGTAAAATAAATGAACGAAACCGTCTGAGATCATGGCTAGCCCATGATTTTCAGACGGTTTATTTGTTGTTTGTCTCTTTGTCTATGTGAAGTCTATAGCATAGACAAGGTATAGAATGAATGCTTTTTGGTAACCCTTTGCAAGTGAGGGGGAGGTTATACCATGAAAAAGCATCTTTTAAAATTCAATCCAAACAACAAGTTCATCATCGTGTGCTGTTTCGTATTTGCCGGGATTTTGATGAGTTACAATGAGGCTAAGGCCTATATATTTGAGGAAGAAAGCACTGTACTGCACGTTCAGGAATACAAAAGCCAGGATAAAAATGATGTGACCAGTAAGGGGAGAACACATCCGACAGCAAGGTCGAATCCAGCTGAACTCACCTACACAGACGAGGCTCAATTGACTACACTTGTATACATGGCTTTCATGTGGTCCCCGCAGCCGATGGTCCTACCCAAACCTGAAATGCCGCAGAAACGGGGAATGGAGTCTGTCGATCCCGCAATGCCAGTGCTGGCACCTCGTTCAGAACAAATTCTGGAGACACAGAAAGTGACCGCAACGGGGTACACCGCTGGAATTGAGTCCACAGGCAAAACTCCAAAACATCCACAATACGGCATTACGTATTCAGGGGTGAAGGTTCGGCGGGATAAGGAGACAGTTTCGACCATTGCAGCTGATCCAAAGTTATTTCCGATGGGTTCCATTTTATATATTCCCGGTTATGGTTACGGTATTGTTGCTGACACCGGTTCAGCCATCAAAGGTAACAAGATCGATTTGTATTTTCCGACAACCAAGCAGGTCTATAAAGAATGGGGCAAAAAAGATGTTGAGGTTCAGGTGATCAAGCAGGGTGCTGGAAAATGTACTGAACAGATGCTGGCGGAGTTGTCCAAAGCCATTGATGTTTATAAAACGGTTCCGGATTCCTGGCTAGACAAAGCCATCTAATAAAATGATGGAATGTTATGCCTGAATAACAGAAAGGCTCTCTTCACATAATATTGACTGGGGACGAACCCCGCACTGCAGCAAGCAGTGTAAATATGAAGAGAGAGGTGATTCGTTGTGGCAAAGAAATCCCAAGGTTACCAAACGCCGAACGAGAAGTATGATGCTGAATTTGGACAGGAGAATGGAAGCGCCGCGTCTAAAGTAAAGCAATCCGCTCAAAACAAAGTACAAGACAATTTCCAAACACCTGATGAAAAATATAATGCCGAGTTTGGTGTAGAAAACACAGGTCAAACCAGCCGTGCAGGCAAATACCAAAAGTAGTTTCGGTGAAATTAAAGCAACAAAAACAAATCATGCAATATAAAGAAATGATGATTTACACACCCTGGAGCGACTGCTCCGGGGTGTTTTCATATTTTTTTATACAAAATGTAAAATTTACAAAATTATCCTCAGGTCTCGGTCTCAAGACGGAGACAACTTCAACCTGTCGGCGCTGTTAACGTTGGCATGTCTGAGGTACACTGGATATAGTATAAAGACAAAGGAGACATGTGTGATGAAACGATCTACGCAAGACCGTTGGTGGGTTGGCATACCTCTTATCGCTATCGGTGCATTGATCTTGTTCAGACAATTGGGATATGACATTGATATAGGTTACTTATTTAGAACATACTGGCCGGTCTTTTTGATCTGGTGGGGAGTTAAAGGGTTAACCGAAATTCGTCGCAACGGTGGATATGCTGCGATGGGACCTGTTATTGTGCTTGCTATAGGTGGTTTTTTCCTGGCTCGTAACTTGGGTGTGATTGGTTACTCACTGGGAGAGTTTATCCGTTATCTAGTTCCTATTCTGCTGATCGGCGGAGGGTTATATGTGCTTATTGGATCAGGACATCGGGATCGGAAACCTGATGGAAATGGAAGCAAAACACCGCCTCCACCGCCTGAGCAGCCATATAAGCCGTTGTCCCCTCAAGATTTGGAGATGCCCTCATCATTTGATGAAGAGTTCGAGAAGACATTTGGCAAACCAAAGCAAGAGCAACCCTCGGATAAACATCAATCCTTTCATTCCGAAGAGGGACCGAATCTGAAAAAAGACAGTGAACAGTTTGGACAGTCCAATAAGAAATACAATTCACATTCGGATGAGCAGAAATTTGGAGGCTTTGGTCACGCTAATTCTCACAACTATAAGTACGGGTATGAAGAAGGCTACGGAAAAACATTTAATAAATCAACGTTCATTGGTGACTTTCATATGGGCAAAGAAGTGTTTACGCTGAAACCGATGAACATCTCCTCATTTATTGGTGATACCGTTATTGATTTGACCAAGGCGCAAATTCCATATGGTGAGACTAAAATTGTTATTTCACATTTTATTGGCGATGTTAAGTTGTTTATTCCTGAGGATATGGATCTCGGTATTTCATTAACGACGAATTCCTTTATCGGTGATATGAAATTACTGGATCACAAACGAAGCAGTTTCATGGGCAGTGCACAAGAAGAGACTCCACATTATCAGGAAGCAGGCAAGAAAGTGCGCATTATTGTCAGTGTGTTTATTGGTGACGTCAAAGTGAACAAGGTGGGTTAACACATGATTCGAACGATTCTCAAAGCAAACAAATGGGAACTGATGATGTATTTCGTGTTGACCGGATTGATTACACTCGGTGGATTTTACCTGTTATACGGGGATGTGCTTACAGGGGTTAATCGAAATCGGGCTTGGACGTATATTGGAGTTGTTATTGTAGGAACCATTGTCACGGGATATATCGCTGCATTACGCCTTCAGCGCAAAATTGATGTCTTGGATCTCAATATGCTGAAGGTGTCTAAAGGCAATCTGTCGGTTCGAATGCCGGAAGCGGATGATGCATCCTTTGGCCGAGTGTACCAGGAATTCAATGTGATGATGGAATCCATCGAGAAAAAGATGAGGTTGCTCCAGCGGCTTGGCGAGCAGGAAGTGATCGAGAAAGAACAGGCTTCTGAGCGTGCCGTTATCGAGGAACGTAAACGGATGGCAAGGGATCTGCATGATACGGTGAGTCAGCAATTATTCGCAATGCATATGTCTGCTTCCTCTTTGCCACGTTTGCTGGAAATGAATCCTGAGCATGGCCGGAATGTGCTGGATCAGTTAATTCAGATGTCTCATATTGCACAGCGCCAAATGCGTGGACTGATCGCCCAGCTCAGACCTGTAGAATTGGAAGGACGCGACTTGGCTGGCGCACTGGACAGCTGGTTTCCTGATTATTGCCGGCAAAACGGTCTAAAAGGCGTGAAAGAGCTGGAACTGGATGGCGGAGTGTCGGATGCCATTGAGCACCAGCTGTTTCTCATTATTCAGGAGGCTGTCGCGAATGTTGTTAAACATGCTGAAGCCGGACTGGTTAGTCTTGCCATCCGTGAATCAGAGCATCAGATCAGTATGAGTATCAGCGATGATGGACAAGGTTTTGTGCAACAGGCGGAAAGACCGGGGTCGTACGGGTTATCTACGATGCGTGAACGTGCAGAGAAGCTTGGCGGACAAGTGCAGATCATATCCAAGCCCGGAGCGGGTACAACAGTAAGGGTGCTCATCCCGAAATTTCAGAACGTGTCTGAGGAGGAAATGGAATGAATGGCAAAGTAAACGTAATGATTGTAGATGACCACGATATGGTACGAATGGGATTGAAGACATATCTGATGCTGGAGCCTACATTTCATGTGATGGCAGAAGCAGGCAATGGACAGCTTGCGCTGGATCAGCTTCGTCAGATGAAAGAGTCGGATATGCCGGATCTGATTCTAATGGATCTGATGATGCCTGTGATGAATGGCGCCGAGGCTACACAAGCTATTATGTCTGAATTTCCGGAAATGAAGATTGTAATGCTGACCAGCTTCCTTGAAGATGATCTCGTTGTTCAAGCGATTGAGGCAGGAGCGGTCAGTTATGTACTCAAAACAGTATCGGCCGAAGAGCTCATCTACGCTCTACAAGGTGCCAACAGAGGTATGCCCGTGATGACGGGAGATGTTTCGCAGGCTTTGACGCGGGGAATCCGTCAGCGGACAGCAAGAGAGAGTGAATCCGGGCTCACGGAACGGGAGAAGGAAGTGCTTTTGCTCATTGCAGAAGGGAAAACCAATAAAGATATCGGAGAAGAATTACATATAAGTATCAAAACCGTTAAGACACATGTGAGCAATCTGCTGATGAAATGTGAAATGGATGATCGGACACAGCTGGCGATTTATGCCCATCGGCAAGGTTGGGTGAAGAAGCAAGGCTGAAAATGTTGTTATGCCGGGAAAAAACAGCAATTATTGCATGCTTTTATCTCCTTTTTAATTGTTTTTAAGGTACGATTAAGGTTCAAAGTACAAAATAAGGACAGTTAAAGAATATCTCTTGCAAATAAGAGATCGGGAGGTAGAGAGGCATGGACGAACGTAATTATAGATCAAATCGACAAGATGAGGAAAAGGAAATCAACCAAAACGAGAATCGCAATCCTGCCGGAAATGATGACTCCTCATATTACTACTCTTACGGACCTTTCCAGTCCGTGAATCAGGAAGATACAGTTAGTACTAACGGGGCAAGGCAAGAAGGAAATGTGGAGATTACAAGACCCGATCCAGTAAAACCTGTACCTTCTTACCATAGTCAAGACGCTTCTGGGCAAGCGGGCAGAATTTCTGGTGGTGGCGGTTCAAGCCAAGGCGGAGGTCAAGGAAATGGAAATAACAATGGCAACTGGAATTACAACAGCCGTAGACCAAGGTCTTCTGTAAGATCACTTTTGTTCTCCTTCATCGCCGGTATGTTGGTGATCACCGTGTTGATGTACACAGCCGACAGAACGAACATGTTCACACCCCAAGCTGCGCTGACGAATAACGGAACAGAGTCTGCTCAGGGAACTCCGAGCAATACGGGTGGCGGAAACAACGTAACAGCATCACTGCTGCCAACAGGTAAAGAGGATGTATCGTCTGTGGTGAAACAAGCCAGTCCGGCCGTCGTGAAAATTGAAACGCTGGCTAAACAGTCTACACGTGGTTCTGGACAGGGTGGAGCGAATACAAGTGATCCGCTGTACCAGTATTTCTTTGGCGGTGGACTTGGTAGACCTAACGGAAATCAGGAACAAGGTCAACAGCCTCAACCTCAAGCGAGCAATCAACTCGTACCTATGGGTATTGGCTCCGGATTTATTTTTGACAAAGAAGGTTATATTCTGACCAATCAGCACGTTGTTCAAGGTGCCGACGTGATTCAGGTAACACTTGAAAACAATAGCAAGCCATATGAAGCTAAATTACTGGGAAGCAGTTTTGATCTTGACCTTGCCGTGTTGAAAATTGAGAAAAATAGCGGAGATAAAGATTTCCCTGTAGCACCGCTAGGTAACTCAAATAGCACACAAGTCGGTGAATGGCTTGTAGCGATTGGTAACCCGGAAGGTTTTGAACATACAGTAACTGCAGGTGTCCTTAGTGCCAAAGAACGTACGATCAGCATTCCGGATCAAGAAACAGGTAAGACACGTGAATACAGCCACTTGCTGCAAACAGATGCTTCCATTAACCCGGGTAACTCTGGTGGTCCGTTGCTGAATCTAAATGGAGAAGTTATCGGTATGAACGTTGCCGTAAGTGCGGATGCGCAAGGTATCGGTTTTGCAATCCCGTCCAGTGTAATCTCTGAAGCGGTGAAATATTTGAAAGAGAACAAAGATGTTCCGAAAGAACCTGTACCGTTTATTGGCGCTTCTCTAATGAATCTTACTCCTGAAGTGGCTAAACAAATGGGAACAGATATTAAAGAAGGTTCGGTGGTAGCGAGTACGATTTACCAATCACCAGCTTATCTGGCTGATTTGAGAGCGTATGATATCATTACAGGTGTAAACGGCACACCATATGCAACTAGTCAGGAACTGATTGACTTTATCAAGACCCAGAAAGTTGGCAGTGAAATCACACTCAATGTAGTTCGTGATGGTAAGAAAATGGATGTGAAAGTTAAAATCGGCAACAAGAATGATTTCAATACGTCGCAAACTCAACAGCAATAATGGCACCCAAGAGATGAAGTAGATGAAGTTAAGGAAGTCAGGAAGTAAGAAAGTAAGAATGGAAGAACGGAAGAACGGAAGGGTTTGAGGCCCTTCCGTTTTTTTGCACGATGTTTCTGTTCTGTTTTTGCACAGCCTCTCTGTCATGGATTATGGAGAAGGTGCGAATGAGGCCTTGGCCTGTTACAATGGGGATACAACGATAGGGTAAAGGAGAAAGACCATGCGCTCAACGATTTTAATTGTAGATGATGATGAGAAAATTGTGTCTATGCTACGCCGAGGCCTGGCATTTGAAGGATATGAGGTACAGACAGCTTCCAACGGAGCAGAAGGCCTTAGCAAGCTGATGGATAAGGAGCCGGACATTGTAGTGCTCGATGTGATGATGCCGCAGATTGATGGTTTTGAGGTGTGCCGTAGATTGAGGGAAGCAGGGAGTAAAGTTCCCGTGCTGATGCTTACTGCGAAGGATGAGGTTCAGAGCCGAGTGACCGGACTGGATACCGGTGCTGACGATTATTTGGTGAAGCCGTTCGCACTGGAAGAATTGCTCGCACGTGTCCGTGCTTTGCTACGTCGCAAAGCAGATATCTCCAACGTGGTAGACAATCGCTTGGTATATGAAGATATCATTCTGGATAACGATTCACGCGAAGTGCTCCGAGATGGCAAACGTCTTGAGTTGACAGCAAAAGAGTTTGAATTGCTTAATCTATTTATGCAAAATCCGAGACGTGTGCTCTCTCGAGACCTCATTATGGATAAAATATGGGGATATGACTATAGCGGAGAGTCCAATGTGCTAGAGGTTTATATCGCGATGCTTAGACAGAAAACAGAAGAACATGGTGGCAAACGTCTCATCCAGACGATCCGGGGAGCCGGCTACATTTTGAGAGGTGACTCGTAACATGTCCATTCGGTTAAGACTAACCGCATGGTATTCGGGGATTCTTGCAGCCGTGCTGATTTTTTGGGGTGTGGTCATTTATGCCTTTGTATATTTTAACACGTACAACGAAGTAGAACAGCAGTTAAGGGAAAAAAGCTTGAGGATTACGGAGCAGATAGGCGTTAATCCGTTATCACAGACGCTTGACCTGGAACCTTTTGCAGAGAGTCAGCTTCAAGAAGCACAAATCTATATTCAGTTGGTCGATTATCAGAGTGGATCATTTAAGCGTTCTGACAATTTAGGTAAATCTGGAATTACATTTCCTATTGCCAAGATCCAAAATATACGTGAAGAAATAGGAATTAGTAAAATGGTTGTGGATGGTATTCCTTTTCTCGTAAACCAGCAGGCGTTGTCTCTTAAGGGAACGAATGATATCAGGGGACTACTACAAGTAGGGGCAAATGTCAGTTCACAGGAGCGTTTGCTGGAGGCGCTGAGGAATATCCTGGTGTTTGGATGGCTTGTGGCCATGGCGCTTGCCATTACTTCGGGTTTGATTCTGGCCCGCAAGTCCATGCGGCCGCTGGTTAATGTGATTGATGCCGCTAATCAGATACAGTCTGGAGACGATCTTAGTGTGCGTATCCAGTACACGGGTCCGAAGGACGAGATTGGCCGTCTGATCGAAACGGTAAATAACATGCTGGAGCGTACCGAGTTGTCCTTCCGCGGCCTAGAGGAGACCAATGCGGCACAGCGCCGATTCGTATCCGATGCTTCCCACGAGCTGCGAACACCGCTGACTACCATTCGAGGGAATGTGGATTTCCTGAAAAAACTGTGGGATCAGGAGGGTGGAGATCGCCCAAATCTGGATGAGGAAACGATCAGGCAGATGTCGCTGGAAGCAATTGAGGATATGGCTGATGAGGGCAAACGTATGAGTCGTCTGATCAGCGATATGTTATCACTTGCGAGAGCGGATACAGGTCAGAAAATCGAACTTAATCCTATTCCGTTACAGATTCTGGTGCAGGAAGTGGCACGCAGAGCCCAATTTCTGGATCGTCAGGCCGACTGGCTTCCGGGGGATCTGTCGATTCTGAACGGTATTTATGTAAACGGAAGCAAAGATTATCTGCAGCAAGTCTTGTTTATTTTTATCGAGAATGCTTTTAAATACACACCGGAAGGCACGGTTACGCTAGATGCTCTGTTATACAAAGGGCAGGTTGGACTGCGGATCAGCGATACCGGTATTGGCATGGAACGGGACGAGGTACCGTTTATCTTCGACCGATTCTACCGGGCAGACGAATCCCGCGGAGCAACGCCAGGCATCGGACTTGGATTATCCATCGCCAAATGGATCATCGAGGAGCATAATGGCTCTGTTGAAGTCGTGACGAGACGCGGAGAAGGAACCACTTTTATTATCTGGCTGCCTGTAGTCTTTGCCCCGCCTATCGAATAAAGGTATAATAAAAAGAGACTGCAATTACATCGGCTATACAGCCGAAAAGAAAGCGGGTGGCAACCAAGTGGAAGTACTGCGAATTTCACCGCGGGGATATTGTTACGGAGTTGTGGACGCCATGGTGCTTGCGCGTCAGGCGGCACGCAACCTGGATCTACCACGGCCTATTTATATATTAGGTATGATTGTGCATAACAAACATGTGACGGATTCCTTTGAAGATGAGGGTATCATTACACTGGACGGTCCTAATCGGATGGAGATTCTGAATCAGGTGGAGAGCGGCACGATCATTTTCACGGCACACGGTGTCTCACCGGAGGTGCGCAAGCTGGCTCGGGAGAAGGGACTTACCACCGTGGATGCAACCTGTCCGGATGTAACGAAGACTCATGATCTGATTCGGGAGAAGACGGCTGAAGGTTATGAGATTATCTACATCGGTAAGAAAAATCACCCGGAACCGGAGGGTGCGATTGGTGTTGCACCAGACCGTGTTCATCTGATTGAGAAGGAAGAAGAGATTGAAGGTCTGAACGTGCCTGCAGGCAAAATTTTGATTACCAATCAGACCACCATGAGTCAATGGGATATCAAGCATATTATGAGCCGGTTGCTGGAGAAGTTCCCCGGGGCCGAGATTCATAATGAGATCTGTCTCGCTACACAGGTGCGGCAAGAGGCTGTGGCAGAGCAGGCGGGACAGTCTGATCTCGTCATTGTTGTGGGTGATCCTCGTAGCAACAACTCGAACCGTCTGGCTCAAGTATCGGAGGAAATTGCGGGTGTGACGGCATACCGGATATCGGACGTATCTGAGATTCAACAGGAATGGTTGAAAGGTGTGCAGAAAGTAGCTGTAACGTCTGGCGCTTCGACACCAACACCAATTACCAAGGAAGTTATTCAATATCTGGAGCAGTATGAGCATGATCAGCCGGAAACGTGGGAAATCAAACGTACCGTGAACATGAGTAAATTGTTGCCTCCGGTCAGAGAGAAGACACGTACCACATAATTCAAAAAAATAAATAGTTCGAATAGAAGAATAGGAAACATCCTGTATTGCATATCCGCTTTTTGGATATGGCGTAGCGGGATGTTTTTTTGTCTATATTTTGCCTGAAAGGGAGAGAGCGGCATAAATATCACTTCTTGACGATAGGAAGAAACTGTGTTATATTTACTTTAGTGATTAAAAGCTTAAAAGCGAACAAGCGTTTAAGCGCGACAGAATTTTTTGGGTTTTAGAAATCAGAAATCAGAAATCAGACATCAGACGCACGAAGAAAACGAGTGCTCTTATACAAGGAAGGATGGGAAAGTTTATGATCGTAATTGCAGGAAAGGCTACCTCGGAGGACCAAATTCAGGATATCGTTAGTGTGATTGAAAAGGAAGGGCTGCAGGCACATGTATCCCGCGGAGAGGATCGCACGATCATTGGATTGATCGGTAAAGTGGAACCTAAGATGCAAGAGCACCTTCGCCAAATGAAGGGCGTGGAGAACGTGGTGAAAATCTCGAAATCTTACAAACTGGCAAGTCGTGACTTCCATCCGGAAGACACGGTCATTTCCATTAAAGGTGTAGATATTGGCGGAAAAGAGCTTGTCGTTATGGGCGGGCCTTGTGCCGTTGAATCCGCTGCACAGATTGATGAGATTGCTGGACTTGTAAAAGCAGCTGGGGGTCAAGTGCTTCGTGGAGGTGCCTTCAAGCCACGTACAGGTCCTTACAGCTTCCAAGGAACGGGAGTGGAAGGCTTGATCATGATGGCAGAAGCAGGTCAGAAGCATGACCTGCTCACGATTACAGAAGTCATGACGCCGGAATACGTAGATATCTGTGCGGAGTATGCGGATATTCTGCAGGTGGGTACACGGAACATGCAGAACTTTGATTTGCTGCGCAAGCTGGGTGAGTGTGGTAAGCCGGTATTGCTTAAACGCGGATTCAGTGCGACATATGATGAATTGCTTAATGCAGCAGAATACATTCTTGCTGGTGGTAATCCGAATGTGATGCTGTGTGAGCGCGGTATCCGTACGTTTGAACAATACACTCGTAATACACTGGATCTGTCGGCAATCCCTGTCTTGCAGTCTTTGAGCCATCTACCAGTCATCTCTGATCCGAGCCATGGCACGGGACGCCGTGAGCTGGTAGAACCGATGACCAAAGCTTCGGTAGCCGCAGGAGCTAACGGCCTGATCATTGAGATGCATACAGATCCCGACAACTCTATGACTGGAGACGGTGTGCAGTCTTTGTTCCCTGACCAGTTTGCTAACCTGCTACAAGATCTGGAGAAATTAGCTCCGATTGTGGGCAAAACATTTAACACGGCTAAACAGCCTGCTGCATTTTTCCCGGCACGAGTAGGCGTATAAATTACGTAGATAGTGGGATTTAAAAGTCAAAACCGGACCTCTGCTCCAAATTTGTTCTTTGTGAACAATTTGGGTAGATGTCCGGTTTTTCGTCTATTTTGAACATATGAACATATTTATTATCAAAGGTGATAAGAAACATTTATGATGTCACGTTTTTTCCATCATTTAGGTTATTTTCGAGGTCGCTTCACCGCATTAAATCAGTCAAATGTGAATAATAACCGTTGTTATATGCATTTTCGAATATTATAAAATGTAAGTATACCTAACATGCTCACAAAAAATACCTTACATAAGTATTGACGATGTTATGTTTCAGAATTTATAATGACGACAGAAAAAAATTCGAATATATAGACATTTTCTTCGTGGGGTTGTTTAATGTTCGGAATATTTGGGAGGACGAATACATGTCGGTTGAAAACGTATTGAAATCAATTCAAGAGAACAACATCGAGTGGGTAGATTTTCGTTTTGTAGATTTGGCTGGTCGTGCGCATCATATCTCTTTGCCAGCTTCGGCTGTTGATGCAGACACGTTCGTAAATGGAGTAGCGTTTGATGGTTCTTCTATCCAAGGTTTCCGTGGTATTGAAGAGTCCGATATGGTTATGATGCCAGATCCTGAAGCGACTTATGTCGATCCGTTCACTGCACACCCTACATTGAATGTTATGTGTGACATTTTCACACCGGATGGCGAGCGTTATGAGCGTGACCCACGCAGCATCGCAGTTAAAGCAGAAGCTTTCCTGAAAGAAAGCGGCGTAGGTACTGCAGCGTTCTTCGCACCAGAGTCCGAATTCTTCATCTTCGACGATGTTCGATATGAGAGCGGTACGAACAGTTCTTCTTACTTCGTTGATTCCGAAGAAGCATCATGGAACACAAACCGCAAAGAAGAAGGCGGCAACCTGGGCTTCAAAGTTCGCACGAAAGGTGGATATGTTCCTGTAGCTCCAGTGGATACTCAACAAGATATCCGTAGCGAAATGTGTCGTTTGTTGGAAGAAGCAGGTTTGTCCATCGAGCGTCATCACCATGAAGTAGCGACTGCGGGTCAAGCTGAAATCAACTTCCGTTTTGATACCTTGAAGAAAACAGCAGATAACCTGCTTGTATACAAATACATCGTGCACAACACGGCGCGTCAATATGGCAAAGTAGCAACATTCATGCCAAAACCACTGTTCGGTGACAATGGTAGCGGAATGCACGTTCACCAATCGATCTTTGATGGCGATTCCCCATTGTTCTATGACAAAGGTGGCTATGCTAACCTGAGCGAAATGGCTCTCCATTACATCGGAGGTATCCTTTACCACGCTCCAGCACTGATCGCTTTGACTAACCCAAGCACAAACTCGTTTAAACGTCTCGTGCCTGGTTACGAAGCACCGGTTAACTTGGTATACTCCAAAGGTAACCGTTCTGCAGCTGTACGTATCCCGGTAGCAGCGGTAACACCTAAAGGCTGTCGTATCGAGTTCCGTACACCGGACTCCACAGCTAACCCATACTTGGCATTCTCTGCAATGCTGATGGCGGGTCTGGACGGAATCAAACGCAAAATTAACCCAACGGAGCTCGGATATGGTCCACTCGATAAAAACATCTACGACCTTTCTGATGCAGATAAAGAAAACATCCGCAGTGTACCTGCTTCCCTCGAAGAAGCACTGGATGCACTTGCGGCTGATAACGAGTTCTTGACTGAAGGTGACGTGTTCACCAAAGAATTCATCGATAACTACATCAACCTCAAACGCGATGAAGCTAAAGCAGTTGCGATCCGCATTCATCCGCATGAGTACAGCCTCTACTTCGACTGCTAATCAGTTGGAGTCGGAACCGAAGGGTTCCAGATTAAAGCCTCCGGGATTCTTTCTCGGAGGCTTTTCCTTGAAACAAACAGTGCAGTGCTTTAACTTTTTAGGGTGATAAAGGAATTTGATGGCTTTTAACGAGTTTTCAGTGCATATTCCCCTTGAAGCGGTCAGGGAATACTGATATCATAGCGATAATATTTACTTCATATGTCAGGGCGTGTCTGAAAACTCCGAAGGGAGCAGATTTTGCCGGATTTTCGTTCCAAGCCAGGAAGTTCTCCGCAGGCGTGCCGGGGCACGTCAAGGGGAAGTGACGCAGCAGGGGGCGAAAAGACGATAAAAGATGCACTTCAGCGAGTTTTAAGACACGGCCTAGTTAAGGATAGAAAGGGCGGGGGATTTTGTGACAAAGAGAGCGTATAACTTTAATGCCGGACCAGCAGCGTTACCACTAGAAGTATTGGAGCGTGCTCAGGCGGAATTTGTAGATTTTCGTAATACAGGCATGTCGATTATGGAGATGTCTCACCGTGGGGCCGTGTACGAGTCTGTACATAATGAAGCGCAGGAGCGCTTGTTGTCACTGCTAGGTAATCCAAAAGGCTATAAAGTTCTTTTCTTGCAAGGCGGTGCAAGCACACAGTTTGCGATGCTACCGATGAACCTGCTTGGGGCAGGTCAGACAGCTAGTTACATCATGACAGGCAGCTGGGCCAAAAAGGCTCTGTCTGAAGCGAAGTTAATTGGTGAGACTCATATCTCCGCTTCTTCGGAATCTGATAAATTCATGAAATTACCGGATGTTTCGAATCTGAGTTTGCCTGAACGTACGGCTTATGTGCACGTAACTTCAAATGAAACAATTGAAGGTACGCAATTCAAGGCTTTTCCTGATACCGGATCGGTACCGCTGATTGCTGATATGTCCAGTGATATTTTCTGCAAACCGTTTGATCTGAATCAGTTTGGTATGATTTATGCAGGTGCACAGAAAAACCTCGGCCCTTCGGGAATTACCGTTGTTATTGCGCGCGAGGAGTTGGTGAGCGAGTCTCCGAAAACCATTCCGACCATGTTCCGTTACAGCACGCATGTAGATAACAATTCCCTGTATAATACACCGCCATCCTTCTCGGTATATATGGTGAACGAAGTGTTAAAATGGATCGAGGAACAAGGCGGTCTGGCTGGTGTGGAACAAAAAAATATCAAGAAAGCGGAGCTGCTCTACAATACAATTGATTCCTCAGGGGATTTCTATCGTGGCTGTGTTGCAGCAGAAGACCGCTCGTTGATGAATGTGACGTTCAGGCTCGCATCTGAGGAACTGGAGAAGAAATTCATTAAAGCTTCGGAGCAAGAAGGTTTTGTAGGTCTGAAGGGGCATCGCAGTGTGGGAGGACTTCGTGCTTCGATCTATAACGCGGCTCCATACGAGAGTGTGAAGGCACTTACCGACTTTATGAACCATTTCCAGCAGACAAACGGATAACTCTATCAAAAAAAGAAGATCAAATATAGTAGCAGCGAGGCTTGGATGAGCTGTGCTTCTGCTATGGCAAAGCCTTCCACATTGACGTGTGGAGGGCTTTTCTTTAAAATTAGAGGATTGTTGTATACATGTACATGAAATAAAAAGGAGATCAAACACATATGGCATTACACATCGTTCTTGTTGAACCGGAGATCCCGGCTAACACGGGGAACATCTCGCGGACTTGTGCGGCGACTGGAACTCATCTTCATCTTGTGCGTCCTCTGGGATTTCGGACAGATGATGCGACCTTGAAGCGTGCTGGACTCGACTACTGGCATGCGGTTCATATCGAATATCATGATTCATTTGACGAGGTTCAGGAGAAATATCCGGACGGACGTTTCTTCTACGCAACAACGAAAGCTAAAAACCGGTATTCGGATTTCGAATTTCAGGATGGAGACTTTCTCGTGTTTGGTAAAGAGACAAAGGGACTTCCACCTGAATTGATTGCTGCCAACCCGGAAACTAGCATGAAAATGCCGATGAGCGGAGATGTTCGTTCATTAAATCTTTCCAATTCAGCAGCGATTATTGTATATGAAGCACTGCGTCAGCTAAATTTTCCAGGACTGGATTAGGGAATCGCGTCTTAAAAAGACGGTTAGAATTCGCTAAAAAAACATTTTTCAAAAAAAAGGACAAAAAATGTTTATTTCCAGCAGGATTCGACAAAATTTTGGCGAATCTATAGATATAGTACTAATGTACCTAGAAATTCAGAGTGAGATAGGAGAGGTGTGCCGTAGCTATGAAGCCAGCTGGAGTAGTTCGCAAAGTTGACCAATTGGGTAGGATCGTATTGCCTAAATCTTTGCGCAAAAGGTATCAAATGAATGAGGGAGATCCTGTAGAAATTTTAGTTCAAGGGGATCATATTATCTTGGAAAGATATCGCCCGAAATGTATTTTCTGCGGATCAATGGAAGATGTCAATGACTTTAAAGAGCGTTACATATGCGCACAATGCTTAGAAGAAATGACTCAGCTTTCATAAAAAGCAACAAAAAAACGCCATGGAGTATATAAACTCCTTGGCGTTTTTTTTGCTTCTTTATTTATCGTTAAGCAAGTATAGGCAAGATCTCATCCCAGACAGCGTTCAGAATACCTTGCATATTCTCTTCTTCACTGTTGATACTGATGACAGTCTCTTTGTAAGGGAGGACAATGCAGAATTGACCATAAGCTCCATCAGCTCGATAAGCATCATGCGAGCACATCCAGAACTGATACCCATAGCCTTGTCCCCAATCCCCATCTCCGGTAGTCTCAATCTGTTTACGAGTAGCTGCTCTGATCCACTCAGCTGGAACCAGCTGTTGGTTATCCCAGCGACCTTCTTGAAGCAAGAACTGACCAAATCGGCTTAATTCCTCGTTACTCAGCCACAAACCTGCACATCCCAGGGTAACGCCAAGCGGAGAAGTCTCCCATTCAATATCAAGCATGCCGAGTGGTTCAAAAAGACGTGGAATGAGGTAATCTTTTACTGTCTGACCAATAGCCTCTTGCAGCATGGCCGAGATCATAAACGTATCCCCACTGCTGTATGTGAAATGCTCTCCTGGCCTTCGATCCAGTGATAGAGACATATAGTGTTTTACCCAGTCCTTTTCCTCTAAAGAGGCGCGTTCGTCAGCCCAGAGAGGCGGGGCATCGTGACCTGATGACATGCGAAGTAGATCTCGCAGTGTAAGCTCTCGCGGAGAAGGGAATTGTGTGGGAGAAAGCTGTATTTGATCATAAGGGAAGTAATCGCCTAATGTGTCATCTAACTGAATAATTCCTTCCTGAACGGCCAGTCCTACCGCCATGCAAGTAAAGGATTTACTTACAGAATGTTGCACACGCCGGCGATCACCGTCTGGATGCCACTCATCCAGAAGTTGTCCGTTCTGTAGTACACGTACAGAGTGTACTAGAAGTTTCTCTGCTGTGATTTTGTCTATGAATCCTTTAAGCTGTTCGGACATGATAACCCTCCAGTTTCAGGCTTTTTTCTGAATGAATTCAGTTTGGTGAAACGTTTCCGTGATCTGATTACAAAATTAGAACTCATGTTAGTATATTCTTAGTTCATTGTCAATTCAGGTGTAATAATGACTAGCTAAACCTTATTTTACTCGCAAAAAAAGTGTCTTTCGAATCAAAAATGAATCAACCGGGTCACTTTTTTGATAAAAAAACGCGAAAAATGTAAAAAGGTTATTGACAGGATTTGCTCATCGGGCTTATGATTTATTCGAAACGATTCGAAGAAATCGCTTCCAAGTAAAACATTGATATTTAAACTTCAAGTAAATCAATGTTGAGTGTTTTTGAAACGATTCGAGAGAATCGTTTCGATAACAAAAGGTAGTTCAGGGGAGCAAGTTGAGCTTATAAGTAACGGCACACAGAGAAAGAAAAAGCAAACCGCAGTTAACAGCAGCAAAGATGAAAGGGGTTACGATCATGGCGCACATTACTATCGAAACCGGATCGCCCACATTATGCATGAACACCAGCATACACGTGGTGTCCAGTGACTCCGGAGAGACTTCAGGCGGTACACTATATCTGCTTCACGGGGCGGGAGACAATGCGAGTACATGGCAACGTTTGACCACCATTGAGATGTATGCAGCCCAGCATGGCTGTACCGTCATCATGCCGGAAGCTAATCGCAGTTATTACAACGATATGGAATACGGCCTGAATTACTTCCACTACATCACCAAGGAATTACCCGAAATATGTGAGAGGTTGTTGAAGCTGAATTCCGATCCAGCCAAAACATATGTTGCCGGTTTGTCCATGGGCGGATACGGAGCATTGAAATGTGGGCTGACCTATCCTGAGCAGTACAGCAAAGTGGTGTCTTTATCCGGTGTAACGAATATTCAGGCACGTCTTCGTGATCCTCATATGCCAGAAGGCATGATCAAGGAAATGAAAGCGGTTTTTGGGGAACAGTTACAGGTTAAGGCTGAACAGGATATTTACGCATTGTCAGCCAGACTTCTGGAGCAGGGTAAGTCCTTGCCGAAGATTCTGAGTTGCTGCGGAGATCATGATCCTTTCGTGGAAATGAACCGGGAGTATGCCGAGTACATGCAGGGAACTGCATTTGATTTTCGGTATGTCGAGACACCCGGCACACATGAATGGAGATTTTGGGAGCAACATCTGAAAACGATGTTTGATTTTCTTTATAACGACAACACCATAGTAGAGTGAGGAGATGCAAATTGAAACCTGCAGCCGAAGGACCTAACAAAAAGCTGAAGGCAAACATGAGAGGCAAGTCGCTCTGGACTGAAGTCTGGAAGCATCGGATGACGTACACCCTGCTTGTTCCGGGACTAGTCTGGTTGATCCTGTTTGCCTACATGCCAATGGGCGGCTTGTCACTGGCATTCAAAGATTACAAGGCGAACCTTGGAATCTGGGGAAGTCCGTGGAGCGGATTTGAAAATTTCAAATACGTTTTCCGTGATCCAACCTTTATTGATGCCGTATGGCGGACGCTTTACATTAACATTCTGAAACTGATTATTCAGTTCCCGTTCCCGATTATTCTGGCACTGTTGCTGAATGAACTGCGTATGCGCAGAGGGAAAAAGTGGTTCCAGACTGTCCTGACATTCCCGCACTTTCTATCCTGGATCATCGTATCCGGCGTAGTCATCAACGTGCTTGCGTATGACGGACTAGTGAACAGTGCACTTGGATTACTTGGTTTGCCGACGATTAATTTCTTGGGTTCGGAATCCAACTTTGTTCCTATGTTGCTGCTAACTGACATCTGGAAATCCAGCGGTTGGGGCGCAATTATCTTCCTGGCAGCGATCTCCGGTATCGATCAGGATCAATATGAATCTGCACAGATCGATGGTGCATCCCGGATGCAGCAGATGTTCCGCATTACGCTGCCAAACATTATGCCAACGATCACGGTGATGTTTATTTTGTCGGTAGGCGGATTGATGTCCTCCGGTTTCGACCAGATCTTTAACTTGGCGAATGCGGCAACGAAAAATGTTTCTGAAGTACTCGATGTGTATATCTATCGGATTACGTTCCAGTCTTCAACCGACTTTTCATTCTCGACAGCGGTCAGCTTGTTCCGTTCCCTGGTGAATATGGTGCTGCTACTTCTGGCCGACAGATTTGCCAAATGGCTTGGTGGAGACGGTTTATTCCGATAAGAGAGGAGGAGAAGTGAGATGAGCAAAGCTGGAAGAAAGCCCAAGATTGGCACCGAACGAATGACCTTTCTTGATTACATGATATTCGCCGTTTTACTGGTGCTTGCGCTGATGATTCTGATTCCGTTCTGGAATGTTATTATGATCTCGTTTGCAACACAAAAAGAGTATGCTGAAAATCCGTTCCTGATGTTCCCGAAAGAGTTCACGCTTGATTCATATAAAGCGCTGTTCGCTGACGGAAGAATCCTGTCGGGTTACAAAAATACATTGATCTTGCTAGTTATTGGTTTGCCGCTCAGCTTGTTCCTTACAACAAGTATGGCTTACGGACTGAGCCGCGGCAATTTCCCATTTAAAAAGTTTATCTTTTTCCTGGTATTGTTCACCATGATCTTTAACGGAGGTATCGTTCCTCTATATCTGATTATGAAATCACTACAACTGACAGGCACGTTATGGTCTGTCATTCTGGCAGGAAGCTTCAGTGCCTTTAACATGATTCTGATGATGAACTACTTCTACACATTGCCTGAATCACTTATGGAATCTGCACGACTCGATGGGGCAGGAGAGTGGAGGATTTTATTCTCCGTCGTTCTTCCGCTGGCAACGCCGATTATGGCAACCATTACACTCTTCTACGGGGTAGCCTACTGGAACAGTTGGTATGACGCGATGATCTTCCTGCGAAAAGCAGATCAGTTACCGCTGCAAAACGTGCTAAGGAACATTATTGTAACTGCCACAACGAATGCCTCCAATGCATCTAGTGTGGATGCAGTGAAACTGAGCAGCTTCTCCATGGGCATGAAGATGGCTGCAGTATTTGTGACGATGGTACCAATTATGTGTTTCTTCCCACTGCTGCAAAAGCACTTTGCCAAAGGGGTATTAACAGGGGCTATCAAGACCTGATATACACATAGGATTTCAATGCACAAGAAATTCGACTAAAAACATGGGGGTAAAAGCATGAAAACGGGTAAAAAGTTGTCAGTCAAATCGTTATTTGCGATCACACTCTGTCTCTTGATGTTGGTAGTGTCGGCTTGTTCCAACAGCAGCAAAGGCTCGGATGGTGGCAACGAAAAGGATGCGGAAGGAAATTACAAAGATAACCTGACCATTTCTGTAGCGAATCTGACCGAAGTGAAAACCGGAAATATGGACAATGAGTTCCATAAGTTCTGGGAAGACAAATTCAACATCAAGTGGGATTACAACTATATTGACTGGGATTCATGGGGTGAGAAACTTCGTCTGTGGATTAACTCTGGTGACCTACCGGATGTAGCGGTATGGAATTATGTACACGGCGATGCCATCAACAACATCGATCAAGGCTTGTTCTACAAGTTCCCGGATGATTGGAAAGAAAGATGGCCTAACGTTGCTGCGGCTTACAAGCTGACAGGACTTGGCGACAAATTGGAAGAACTGACAGGCGGTACGTATGTGCTTCCTAGACCAATTTATTTTGAAAACAAACCCGCTGACACACTGACGAACCAAATCGGTGTTATCGCTCTTCGTAAAGACTGGGCAAAAGCCGTTGGTTTTGAACTGAAAGATGCGTACACAACGTCTGAATTGAATCAATTTGCTGAATTGGTGAAAGAAAAAGACCCAGGCAAGGTCGGTAATAAATTGGTGCCATTGTCTTACAATGCTGCCGATGCAATGACAAACATGATCATGCCGAACAGTGTTCATGCGATGACAGACGTTCCTTTCTACAAAGGTGAAGATGGTCAGTTCCATTGGGGCCCTGCAGATCCAGAAACACTGACAGGTTTGAAATTGATGCAAAAAGCGTACAAGGATGGGCTGCTTAACCCAGAGTTCTATACTTGGAAAAACAATGAAGGACAAAACAACTTCAAAGTAACAGGTACTGCGGCTGTAACCAGTCTTGGTGGACTCGCTTCTTATAGACAAGGTCTGGATTCTGATATGAGAAAGAACCTCGGCGTTAACAGTGACGATCTCGTTCACACAGCAATCGTTCTTGGTGATGACGGTAAATACCGCAATATGGAGCAAGCGAACTTCTGGTCTGCTCTGATTTTCAATCCGAACATTAGTGACGAGAAATTCGAACGCATCATGGACTTGATCGATTACTCTGCAACCAAAGAAGGACAATTGCTGATCAACATGGGCTTCGAAGGCAAGGACTGGAAATACGATGACAACAAAGAATTGGTAAACTTGCTGCCAGAGGGAACGGTACTCGAAGACAAGTACCCTGCACGTTTTGAAGGACTTTATCTTCTTGGCGATGACTTCAGTGTCGTAAACCCTGCAATCAAAAAAGATTATCGTGATAGAGCAGTAGAATTGTTCCAAGAGAAAGCAAAGCTTGGTACTGAAAGTAAATCACTAGCACCATACGATTGGGATGTTAACTTGTACGATTCTAAAGCGAAAAGTCAGGCATCTTTTGATTATCAAAACGAATATGCGAACTTGATCCTTAAAGGCGGAGACTTGGAAGCCAACTGGAAAGAGTGGGTTAACAGCAAAATGTCTCTGGTTCAGCCTTATCTGGATGAATTGAACGAAAAGTTCAAGTAAGCGTAATGAAATGAAGAACAACACGGGGATGGCAGGAGCGTTCTGCCTCTCCGTCCGATTGAACCCGGTGCGCGGTCTCTCCCCGAACGCAGCCGGGTTCTTTCTTTCAATTAAATGTAGTGGAGGATGGTTACGTGAATAATCAGCAGTTGATAGATTTGGTCAATCAGATGACGCTGGAAGAAAAAGTGGCGCAGCTTTTGCAGCTGACTGCCAATTTCTACGAAGGAACAGATACGCAGGGGCAGATTACAGGTCCGATGGAAGAGATGGGTATTACAGAACAGTCCGTGAGAGCGAGCGGCTCCATCCTTGGTTTATCCGGTGCACAAGCGATTATGGATGTACAAGAGGCCTATTTGAAAAAAAGCCGTCTTGGCATCCCGCTGTTATTCATGGCAGATGTGGTGCATGGCTTTAAAACGATTTTCCCGATCCCGCTAGCCATTGGCTGTTCATGGGATCTGGAGCTCGCGGAGAAAAGTGCCGAGATTGCGGCACGTGAATCCGCAGTATCGGGATTACATGTGACCTTTGCCCCGATGGTGGATCTGGTTCGTGATCCACGCTGGGGTCGCGTAATGGAAACAACAGGTGAAGATCCGTATTTAAACAGTTTATTTGCTGCCGCTTTTGTGCGTGGTTACCAAGGGGATAACTTGACAGATGAGCTGGATCGTCTTGCAGCCTGTGTAAAACACTTCGCCGCATATGGTGCTGCGGAGGGTGGGCGTGATTACAATACGGTAGATATGTCAGAACGTCAGCTCCGTGAATACTATCTGCCAGCATATAAGGCGGCACTGGATGCAGGCGTAGAAATGGTCATGACTTCATTCAATACCGTTGATGGTATTCCAGCCAGCGGAAATGAGAAGTTAATGCGTGGTATCTTGCGCGAAGAATGGGGCTTTGATGGCGTGCTGATCTCGGACTGGGCTTCCATTCGTGAGATGATTGCCCATGGTGCGGCCGAGGATGACCGGGAGGCGGCATATCGTGCGATTCGTGCGGGTGTGGATATGGAGATGATGACGCCATGTTACGTCAACCATTTGCCTGAACTGGTTCAAAAGGGTGAAGTGGAAGAACACCTTGTTGATGAAGCGGTTTTGCGCATTTTACAGCTCAAAGACAAGCTTGGTCTGTTCGAAAATCCATTCCGAGCTGCTGATCCGGAGCGTGAGCGCGAGATTGTGTTCTCCAAGGAACATCGTGAGGTATCACGGGAACTTGCTGCGAAGTCTGCGGTGCTGCTCAAAAATGACGGACAAGCCCTTCCGTTGCAATCGGATGCGAGAGTTGCATTGATTGGACCTTTCGCTCAAAGCGAAGACATCCTTGGCTGGTGGTCTTGTGAAGGTGTCAAAGCGGATGCGGTGAAGCTGGGTACAGCGTTACAGGAGCGCCTCCCACAAGGTAAGGTTCTTGTGGCTCAAGGCAGTGGTATGCATACTATAACGGATGAGCAGATTGCCGCAGCGCTGGAAACAGCAAGTCAGTCTGATATTATCGTGCTTGCACTGGGTGAAGATTCCGAGATGAGTGGAGAAGGCGGATCGCGGACAGATATTCGTTTGCCAGCAGCGCAGTTACAATTGGTACAGGCGCTCAAAGGGGCAGGCAAACCAATCGCCAGTGTCATTTTTAATGGACGTCCACTTGATCTGAATGGGATTATTAGCGAATCAGACGCTGTACTCGAAGCTTGGTTCCCAGGGAGTGAAGGAGGAGCAGCGATTGCGGATATTCTCACAGGAGCAGTGAATCCGTCCGCTCGACTTACGATGTCCTTTCCGCAGTCGGTTGGACAAGTTCCGGTATATTACAACCATTTCAATACAGGTCGTCCAATCAACCCGGATAATACCGAGAATCGTTATGTTTCCCAATATATCGACAGTCCGAATGAACCGTTGTTCCCGTTTGGGTATGGCCTTTCCTATACGACATTTGCTTATGGAGAAGTTGAAGTGTCGGGACAAGAGCTGACTGCCAATGAATCTCTGACGGTTCAGGTACGTGTAACCAATACAGGGGATCATGCTGGTGTGGAGACTGTGCAGTTGTACGTTCGGGATGTAAGCGGCGAGGTGGTTCGTCCTATGCGTGAGTTGAAAGATTATGTGAAGCTGTCCCTTGCACCGGGAGAAACGGGCACGGCTACTTTTACATTAAATGAAGAGCAATTACGTTATCACCATGCTGATCTCAGCTATCGCAGTGATCGTGGAGAGTTTCATGTGATGGTTGGACCAAACAGCCGGGATACACAGAGCCACGCCTTCAGACTTATCTGATCCAGTTCATGTTGTAACGAACGTAAGTTGATCTATTTTTAAATACCAGGTCTTTCTTGATGAAAGGCCTGGTCAACATAACAGAGGAGCGAAGAATATGGTCAGTATCAAGGATATCGCCAAAAAGGCGGGAGTTTCCATCTCGACCGTATCATACGCGCTGAATGGAAGCAACAAAGTGACCGATGAGACCCGTTCTAAAATTCTGGCCATCTCTAAAGAACTGAACTATGTTCCCAATGCGGCTGCCAGAACACTGAAAAAGAGAGAATCGCGGATTCTGGGTGTGTTTCTGACTGACTTCAGCGGAGATGTATACGGAGACTTGTTAACGGGGATGAAAGCGATATGTAATGCCCAAGGATATGATCTTATTGTATGCAGCGGTAAACAGTCCCATCGGATGTTACCAGAGCGAATGATTGACGGGGCGATTATTCTCGATCATACGTTCTCAAGTGAGGAACTTATGCTGTACGCCGATCGAGGACATAAAATTGTAGTGCTTGACCGTGAGTTAAAACATCCTAATATTAATCAGGTCCTGCTTGACAACAAGGCTGGGGCCACACTGGCCATGGAATATTTGATTGAACAAGGGCACAAAAAGATCTACGTTGTTACAGGTCCGGAAGGTTCTTTTGATTCCGTGCAGCGATTGAAAGCCGTAAGACAAGTTGTAGAGCGTCAGACGGATGTCAAATGGATTGAACTCGCAGGAGATTTTGAGAGAAGTGGAGGGGAGCGAGCGGCGAATTACATTATACAGACGTATAACGAACCAGCGGGTGTCTTTTGTCTCAATGATGAGATGGCTATCGGTTTATGTGATCGTCTTGCAGAAAGTGAACTTCAGGTAGGCAGACAGATCGATGTGATTGGCTTTGATCATATTGAGCTCAGCAACTACGTTCAGCCCAAGCTGGCAAGCATCGATTATTCCAAGCGAAAGTGGGGCGCACTTGCAGCTGAACAATTAATAAAAATTATCGCTGGTGAACCTGTCGATCACGAACGAATATATGTCACCTTGGTAGAAGGAGAGTCTGTGACAGGCCCAAATCAGGCTGATGTTATGCTGTCCATGCCAAACGAACGTGCAGTCAGTTTCTAAACGAGGCTTGGTATCATCTGTTGGTTGGCGTCAAAAATCAATTGTTTATAGCAAGAGACAAGCTTTGGAAGGAGATAAACGTCCTTTTAGGTCTTGTCTTTTGCTGTATGTGAAAATATAAAAAAAGCCTCTCCCTTGGAGAGGCTTGGCCTTACAGGCCTTTTGTTTTGTCTTGGTTGTAGGATGAAGTGAGAATGCCTGTGATAAATAGCGTTAATACAACTGCAATAATCCAGAATGTCAGAGAAAACGACATACACTTCGCACCTCCTGCAAAAGCTCATTTACTTCTATTATAACCATATTAGTTAGAAAAGGAATGCCCTGTCCCATCATTTGTAAAATAAAAAATGAGTAGGCACAGGTCTGAGATTGCCATCCGAAGGTTTGTTGATCACGCGGTTATTCAGAATTAGTGAGGAGGAACCGCCGCCATCCAGATTATAGGCATCCATCACGCCCAGCTTAAGCATTCTTCCTTGCATCTCTTCTAGGGTAGCTCCCGAGCTTCCGTTCTCGTTATAACCATCGACAACCATAATGAGTAATTGATCATCCTTGTAGTTGCCAATAACGGTTCGTGGAGCCCGTTTCGGTGATACCTTCCATTTATCTGGAATAATCGTTTTCTGTCCATTTTTCATAAGAATCGGTACAAATGTCGCTCCGAATTGCGGACGTAGACGATCCAGGGAGTTTTTATCAAAAAATTTTCCTCCCACCAGCTTGCCGGCATCGTTAAGTCCGACGAAGAAGAGGTCTTTGAAACTGGCTTGAAAACCGTTAATATACTTACCGTTCATGACGGTCGTGCTGAGTGGATAACGCTTGCCGCCACTGTCGGCAAATCCGCCAGCATTAATCCCGGCAATGGCTCCGCTTCGTTTGACCGCCTGCATCGTCGTCTCTGAACGTCCAAGTTCACTATTTAAGGCCATCTGCATCGCACTATGATCCTTCAGCTTAATCTTCATGGCATATCCCGTGTAAGTACCCGGATTAACCCGATACAACTCGATGGTGATCCGATCACTGTCTACACGATCCAAAGGAACCCCCAGTTTAGAGGTAATCCGCTTGTTATAGATGGTTTCTGGACGAGAGGCTTGAGCGGTAGCCTTTTGTACAATAGTTGACATGGTGCTAGTAGTTTTATTGTAGAGCTGGGTCGTTCTTTTAATAGAAGAAGAAGTTTGAACAGCAGCCTCTTTTGCTCCCGTAAGCTCTTTGCTAATTGCTTGGGTCTGAGAGGTTACACGTTCCTCAGGTAAGTTCGACGGAACGACAGTTCCGACTTCTAACTCTGGACGAAACAGCAGCAAACATATGATCAATCCTATAAAGGGAGCGAGTGCAAGCATAAAAAAACGATTAACCTGTTTCGTGGGTGTAATCATTTGAGCAAGTCCATCTTTTTCTGGAGAGCTTCCAGTTGTTTCTTCACTTCGCTCAGCTGCGTATACAATTTGTTACTGTTGTCCGTTTTGTTGCTTGCATTATCCTTGGTGAAATTCAGCAGTTCATTGAAGGACTGAACTTGCCCCTGCAATGCTGCAACTTCCGATGATATTGTTGTTAGCTGCTTTTCGTAATCGGCTTTTAATGCCTCGATCTGATGATCAGTATGGACCTGAAGCTGGTTGATCATCTGTTGCTGGAGGTGGTTACTATAATAGTAGGTTCCAGTGACTCCTAGTGCAATGAGAACGATCCACATGACCAGAAACCATTTAACCGATGATCTGATCTTGCCTTTGGCGCTCCGGGTGTGATGGATGTCAGAAGACGGGTCCGATAGTTTCATATCATCACTCCTGGTTCAATATATTATAGATTGAAAAATTCAATCCTCATTCTACCATGCTGAAATTAATTACGCAAAAATGAAATTCTTTAAATAATAGATGAAAAAGAGATTGCATCGGAAGGAAGTCCTAGGATACAATTTCTTATAGATGCAATAAGTAGGAACTTTGGGCGAGTTTTTCGACTTTTTTAGATAGAGATGCAGGAAATTTATACTAGGTTTTGATCATTTCAGGCATGGAAAGAGATCCGTCTTGCCGGCTCAGCAGTGAAATACAGTCAGAAAACAGAGCTTTTGAGAGCTTTAGTCCTGTATTTCCTTTTTATTCGACATAATCCGACCTTTGCTTCATCTATACTCGGACTGTCGCATAAACTGCGTAAAGGATATAGATGGAAACAGAAGTCAATTGTCCAATACATAACAGGGGGAACCACAATGAAAAAAGTATGGCAGGTGGTCATCGTAGATATCCACCCCACCAGCATGCTGGGTACAAAATTAATCTTGGAAGAGCAGCAGGATCTGACGGTACGAGGCATGACTTCCACGGGAACAGAAGGCCTTGAATTGGTGAGGATGCATAAGCCTGATCTGATTCTTATGGATTATCGTCTTCCAGAAGGACAGGCGGATCAATACATTGCCCAAATAAAAGGGCTATCGAATGACACGCATATTATTATTCTGACAGACGAAGACAACGTAAAGTTATTTCGTTATTTGATGAGCCTTGGGGCAAGCGGTATGTTATCCAAACAGGCCTCGCCTAGCCAACTGATTCATCTGATCTCTGGACTAAGAGAAGGGTACGTTTCTATTCCCATGTCGTGGTTAAACAGTGAGGACTGGGGACAGCCTGCCGATTCACAGGCAGAAGAAGGTTTAATTGAACTGACAGAAACAGAAACTTTTATTATGGAAAGAATTGTTCAAGGGGTAACCTATGATAAAATAGCGAGTGAGATCAATGTGAGCAGGCGCTCGATTGACAATTATTTGCGTAAAATCTATGTGAAACTGGAAGTAAGTAGCCGGGCGCAGGCCATCGAACGTTATGCCTTGCATGCAAGGCAGTCCAAGACGGTTTCCTGATTATTGCCTTCATTGATGCTAGCAGGTCAAATTCAGATTAGTCCTGGCAGGTCAATATCGGATTAGTTCGGAAAGGTAACCTTTCAGTTATATTTGATGTCCAGTCCGAATAGGTTGTAGGGCGGCTGCGAGAACAGTTTCGGAATAGGGATGAAGGGGGATCTATCCATGAAATATTTCTTTGCTTCCCGTACCAACAGGCTTTTGTCTTCACCTCTGAGGGATATACGTGAGATGTCTGGCAAGGAGTATTTCATTTCTCTCGCTGAAGAATTGCCTGCAGAGGAACTGTTTCCTTTTAAACTATTGGAGGAAGCGGCGCTGTCCGTATTCAGTTCAGGCCCTTCTGCTTTGCAGTATGGTGAGCCCGGGGGATATGCCCCATTAAGGGAATGGTTGAATAACGATTGGAATAAGCGCAAGGGGATCCGGGCGGTCTCCAATCAGATTCTGCTGACCACAGGCACCCAACAAGCTATTGATCTTGTGATGCGTCTATTATTGGAGCCGGGAGACTCCGTACTTGTTGAACATCCGACTTCGCCTGGTTGTCTTGAAGTATTGGAAATGCAGGGGGCCACGATTGTACCCGTTTTGGGAGATCAGGATGGCATTTTGCCAGATTTATTGGAACAGCACATGCAGCAGGTGAGACCGAAGCTGCTTTTTGCTGCACCCAGCTTTTCTAATCCCACGGGAATCTTGTGGAGCATGGAACGGCGAGAAGCCGTGCTTGATCTGTGCTCGCGGTATGGTGTGCTGCTTGTTGAGGATGATTCCTATGGCGAGTTACACTTTGATGGCTTGGAACCCGCCGCCTTCTATCGCAAATATCCTTCACTCTTTGCATTGGATAACGCAGATCAGGGTGGACATGTCCTCTATATTGGCTCTTTCAGCAAAACGGTTGCTCCAGCACTCCGCACAGGGTGGGCAGCAGGCCATCCAGCACTGATTCAGGCGATGACCTCCGTCAAACGAATTGCAGACGGACAGTCCAGCCCAATGAACCAGCGGCTGTTATACCAGTTGCTTGCACAGTCTCCTTTTCGATGGAGTGATCATCTATCCATGCTGAACAGGGAATATAAAACAAGACTTAAATTGATGCTTGAATTATTGAAAAGACCAGGCTGGAAAGGATGCAGCTATAACATCCCTCAGGGTGGAATGTATCTATGGGTGCAGTTACCGGAAGGGCTCAACAGTGAGGCATTGCTTAAGGCAGCTTTATTGAAGGGTGTATCCTTTTTGCCTGGAACGTTATGCTCCACAGGTACGCTGGATCAACAGTACATTCGGTTAAACTTCAGCCGCCCAGGTCGCGATGAGCTGCTGCTTGGCATGAATCTGATTAGCGAAGCTATCTCGGAATTTACCGCTCGTACCTAAACAACCAGAAGGTAGGATACACAGTAATTCAAGTTTATTTTATAACCAAAGAGATTACGTTATTGCATCCACTAACATTTTTATATATAATATGAATTAATGAGTGATCGACTTCTTATACTAGGCAACAACGGTTGCGAGTTCAGGGCACGCACTCATACATTTTAATCATTGGGGGAAATTTTAATATGTCTAACGTTCTTTTTATTAAAGCTAATGACCGTCCTGCGGATCAAGCAGTTAGTGTTCAATTGTACGATGCATTCCTGAGCGCATACAAAGAGTCCCACCCAGGTGATACGATCACTGAGTTGGACCTCTACAATACGGATCTTCCATACTACGGCAACACTGTAATCACAGGTGGTTACAAAGCAGCTAACGGCATCGAAGCAACTCCGGAAGAGCAAAAAGCAGCAGCACTGGCTGCACAACTGCAGGATCAATTCCTGGCTGCTGATAAAGTGGTATTTGCATTCCCACTGTGGAACTTCACTGTTCCAGCACCACTGGTTAACTACATCTCTTACCTGAGCCAAGCAGGCAAAATGTTTAAATACACAGCTGAAGGTCCAGTAGGTCTGGTAGGCGACAAAAAAGTAGCATTGCTGAACGCACGTGGTAGCGTATATTCCGCAGAGCCTATGGCATCTGCTGAAATGTCCGTTCGTTATGTAACGAACGTACTTGGCTTCTGGGGCATTCAAAACCCTGAGGTTGTTGTTGTAGAAGGTCATAATGCAGCTCCGGATCGTTCCCAAGAGATCGTGGAAGCTGGTTTGAAATTGGCTAAAGAAGTAGCAGCAAGCTTCTAATTCATTTCAACATGATTTACGGAAAATGCCCGTCGTCTCCGGAAGGAGATAACGGGCATTTTTGTGTATTTTTTGGCGAGGGTGGACTTCCTAGCTATACTTTCACATGGGATGCAGGTAACTCAAACTACAAAAGGGTCTTTATCGTTCATCATATCTTTCAGTTCTTGATGGTGCCCAGATGATAACGTTCGGTGACCTCGGCAATCCGAGCAAGTTCTTCATCCGTCGAATCGAAGGATTCATCTGAGCCAACATAGAACGTGCCCTCTTGATCATGCTTAGTCCATACGTCCGTTTCCCCTGCCGTCAGATTTTGATCCTGAATCATAAGTTCATGTTCGGTTAATGCCTCCATACCTTTGATGGTGAGCATATACTTTCCGCGGGAAACACGTTCAAACCAGTTGTAATAGTTTTTTTGTAAAATAGCTGCCGCTGAGCCTACACCGGTTTGCCGTGCAAGAGCCGCTGGTGAAGATTCACCACTGGATCTTAGCGCAGCTGCGACACGCATAGCTTTTTCCCGATAGGCTGTCATCAGCTGTCGGCCTCTGCTTCCGCCTATGTTATAGTCTCCACTTCGTTCATCAAATTCCTTAAGCAGACGCTGGCGGCGTATACCGCTCTTCCGGGCTACCGGGATGGATCTGCCAATACCCGACACCACAGCGGGTTCACATAATACTTCAATCAGAGGTGCTTTGGTTTTGTAAAAGGTGACCGTCATTAACCCCAGGCCGAGCTGACTGCACAGTGCGGTCAGTTCCCCCCAGCGCTGATTAACGGCGCCGCGTTTACTCCGGTTTCGCTCTACTGCCAGATATACGAGCGGGCTGAGTTTAAGGCGCTGCATGCCTTGCAACAGCAAAGACAGGTTAAACGTTTTTTTCATCTCTACAATAAGTGGCTCAGTCTGATTCGCTCTGACCCCGACCAGGTCACAATGCTTCACCTCTGCCTTGACATCAAAGCCGCGCTGTTCAAAAAAAGTTTTGACAGGGGAATACAGTTCCGTTTCATACTGCACAGCCATACATTCTGCTCCTCTCCTGAAGTTGTCTACCCGTCTGCATTACGTTGTTCCAGTTTCCTTCAATAGAACCTACATTATAGCATATTCATGCTTTTTTTTCTGAGGTCACGAGATGTCTGATAGAACAGCACATGCGTAAAATTCAGGGGCGAGGTTTGAAAAAAAGAGGTCAACTTATCCAAGTTGCCGCATAGGTATGTAATACACTTTTCACATCCATACAAGACCATTGTAACAAAGGAAGCGGGACTAAGCCGGACCGCAGAAGGGTATTCAAGCAGGAGCTGCAATTCTATTGATTTCTTCATACCATTCGGAATGGTTGACAATCACACTAAAGGAGCCATGGGAGGTACCAAGCATGAATATTTTTGAACGCGTTGCGGAATATCGGGCAGAGAGTGACCGTTTGTCTTGGAACGGAACATTTGAAGATTATATTGCACTGCTGAGAGAGGACCCGACTCCGGCAATGACGGCTCACGCACGAGTGTATCAGATGATTGAATCGTTTGGGGTAGAAGAGGCCGGAGGACACAAGCGTTACAAATTTTTCGAGCAGGAGATTTTCGGATTGGACCGTTCCATTGAAAAACTGGTGGAGGAGTATTTTCATTCGGCTGCACGCCGTCTGGATGTACGTAAACGGATTTTGCTTCTGATGGGACCGGTCAGTGGGGGGAAATCCACGTTGGTGACCCTGCTAAAAAGGGGATTGGAGCAATTTTCGCGTACGGAAAAAGGGGCTGTTTACGCCATCGAGGGATGCCCGATGCATGAGGAACCGCTACATCTCATTCCGCTGGAGCTGCGGCCCGACGTAGAGAAAGAGATCGGAGTGCGCATTGAGGGCAATCTCTGCCCTTCCTGCCAGATGAGACTTCGCACCGAATTTGGTGGGGATATCAGCAAGGTTCCGGTGGAACGGGTCATCATCTCTGAAGATAACCGGGTAGGGATTGGTACATTCAGTCCGTCAGATCCGAAATCCCAGGATATTGCTGATCTTACAGGTAGCATTGACTTCTCTACGATTACCGAATTTGGATCAGAATCTGATCCGCGGGCGTATCGTTTTGACGGGGAACTGAATAAGGCTAACCGGGGTTTGATGGAGTTCCAGGAGATGCTGAAATGTGACGAGAAGTTTCTGTGGAACCTGTTATCCCTGACGCAGGAAGGCAATTTTAAGGCGGGACGCTTCGCACTGATCAGTGCAGATGAGATGATTGTGGCACATACGAACGAATCGGAGTATAAGTCTTTCATTTCAAACAAGAAAAACGAGGCTTTGCAGTCGCGGATGATTGTCATGCCGATTCCGTATAACCTGAAGGTGTCGGAAGAAGAGAAAATTTACGCCAAGCTGATTCAGCAAAGTGATATGAAACATGTGCACATTGCACCGCATGCGCTACGCACAGCGGCGATCTTTTCCATACTTACACGATTGAAGGAAACGAAAAAACAAGGCATGGATCTGGTGAAAAAAATGCGGATGTACGATGGCGAAGAGGTTGAAGGGTATAAAGAAGCCGATCTGCGAGAAATGCAAAATGAATATTTGGACGAGGGCATGTCCGGTATCGATCCACGGTACGTGATTAACCGGATATCCAGCGCTTTGATTAAGCAAAACCTTCAGTGCATTAACGCGCTGGATATCCTGCGTGCGATCAAGGATGGATTGGATCAACACGCCTCGATCACAAAGGAAGAACGCGAGCGGTATTTGAATTTTATTGCTCTGGCACGTAAAGAGTATGATGAACTTGCGAAGAAAGAAGTGCAGAAAGCTTTTGTTTATTCGTTCGAAGAGTCAGCCAAAACGTTGTTCGAAAATTATCTGGATAACATTGAAGCGTTCTGCAACTGGTCCAAAATACGTGATCCGCTGACAGATGAGGAGATGGACCCGGATGAGCGGCTCATGCGTTCCATTGAGGAGCAGATTGGGATCTCCGAAAATGCGAAGAAAGCGTTCAGGGAAGAGATTCTGATTCGGATCTCGGCATACTCCCGTAAAGAGCGCAAGTTTGAATACAGCAGTCATGATCGTCTGCGGGAAGCCATTGAGAAAAAGCTGTTCGCTGATCTCAAGGATATCGTCAAGATTACAACCTCGACGAAAACACCGGATGCCACACAATTGAAGCGCATGAATGAAGTCATTAAACGTCTTATCGAAGAACACGGATATACAGCTGCAAGTGCCAATGAATTGTTAAGATACGTAGGAAGTTTGCTTAACCGTTAACCTGCTGCACCATTCCGAATTAGGTCCTGAAGATTTGTTGTGAGGCTCCTTCACAACAGATTCAGGGCCTTTTTACATTAAAATAATCTAATAATGTACATATATATACAATTAATTATAATTAATCCCACATTAAATAGTTCTTAGGGTATATGTGTGTTTAGGTAGTTTAGTCTATAATCAATTAAAATTGTTTTAATTTTGATTGAAAAAGTTATTGAGGAGTTGATCCGATCGGATATGAGCAGCATTTCGGCTGAAAGGCAAAAACAACTGGATTATGTGGGGTTAACTGCACAGGATTTAAAACTACTTGCTGATCATCGACCTGTCTTCGAAAAAGTTGTTGAAGAAGTGGTGGATCACTTCTACAAGCATGTTGGGAAGTATCCTGAATTAATAGAACTAATCGCACGGTTTTCTAATATTGAACGCTTGAAGGAAACACAGCGGATGTATTGGTTATCCATGACAGACGGGATCGTGGATGATGCATATATTGAACAACGAATCACCATTGGATTAGTACATTCGCGCATTGGACTGACCACCAACTATTATCTTGGTGCTTACATGGCATATCTGGATATCGCTACCACTATATTTAAGCAGCTTATCCCGGATTCGTGGCACTACGTCATACATGCACTAAGCAAAATGTTCAATCTGGATTCTCAGCTTGTTCTGGAAGCCTATGAAAAAAAAGAAAAAGAGCAGCTTCACCAACTCACTGCAGATCAGGATGGTACATTACAAGCGATCACACAGATTACACAGGAGCTTACCGGTATGATTACGGAGTTAAATGAAAATGCACTATCCATTTCCGCTGTAGCGAAGGAAACGGTGGTTTCCCAGGATCAGGCGCATGTACTCCTTGAAGAGTTAACTGGAGGAATGCAGCAGATCGAAAAAATGGGTGAGCTGATTCGTGAAATTTCGGATCAAAGTCACCTTGTTGGCTTAAACGCTGCAATTGAAGCGGCACATGCGGGAGAGTTCGGACGTGGATTTGAAGTGGTTGCAAGCGAAGTACGTAAGCTGGCGGCGAGCTCCAGAGACGCGCAAAGCAAAATTCAATCCAATCTGAATCAGATCATGGAAATCCTAAAAAGAGTGCAGCAGGAGTCGGACCGTACGTCGAGCGGGGCACGAAGTCAGGCATCACGTTCATCGGAGCTTGCCGTTTTTGCGACAGCGATGGAGAAGCTTGCAACGGATTTGAGGAAACTGTAGCATTCATGATAACCTCGAGTACGCTCTGAACTTCCGTACCGTTTCCGGCTGTAATAAGCTATAATGGGTAGACAAACCTGCTGTTGTTATAGAAATATAGCTGGAGACAGGCGATTTAAAAAGAGGTCGAGGTGATGAGATGGCTTCTATCCATGATGTAGCCAAAGAAGCGGGAGTATCTGTTGCAACCGTTTCCAAAGTATTGAACGACTATCCGGATGTTAGTGAAAAAACACGCAAAAAAGTGAATATAGCTATCGAACTATTAAAATATCAACCTAATGTGGTTGCTCGTGGACTGGTTAAACGTCGTTCATGGACAGTAGGGGTATTGCTTACGGTTCCGTTTACGAACCCGTTTGTGTCCGAGTTACTTGAAGGTATCAAAACAGCCTTGGAAAATAGCGGTTATGATCTTGTTCGATTATCAACACGATTTGATGACCCTACATATTCTTTCATCAAGCACTGCCGTAGCCGAAATGTGGATGGCGTTGTCGTTTTCGGGGAAGGCCGGGAAAATAAAAGCATTCAGGAACTAGTCTCAGCAGAGATTCCAACGATGTTTATTGATACCGATCTGTTTGGCAAACGTGCAGGTTACATTACGACAGACAATGTAAATGGTGTTGCTATGGCAGTGAAGCATCTGCATGAGCTTGGGCATCGCAAGATTGCCTACATTTCAGGTACACTTGGACCTGCTGTAGCTAACCTTCGTTTAGATGGATACAAGGAAGGGCTTCGTTTATGCGGCATTCCTTATGCAACGATCTATCTGGAAGTCTGTGACTACTCATTTGATGGCGGTGCCAAGGCAGCTCGGCGTTTGCTAGCTCTTAGGGAACAACCTACAGGGATCATCTGTGCCTCGGATATGTCTGCATTTGGCGCGATCCATGAGATTGAGAAACATGGTTTCAGTGTGCCAGAGGATATCTCAGTGGTCGGATTCGACAATACGTATTATGCTGAGGTGTTTAAGCCGGGACTAACAACGGTGAATCAGAATATCTACACCATAGGTATTCGAGCGATTGAATATCTGATTGCGATGATTGAAAATCCAACCTATACACCTCCTGTCGTGACTGAGCCATCGAATTTAATTGTTCGACAGACGACAGCTCCAGTAAATGAAACGTATCCAGAGCTACCTGCACAGCCATAGGCTGTGCTTTTTTTGTTACCGAATAATACGTTACTTTTGCAGAGCGAACGGCATAAGCAGCGCTCATAAGTATAAAAAGAGGGGGGTGGACACTAAATTTCCATATTTACAGTAAAAGGTATCATGACATAAATTTGATAATGTAACCGCTTACTTAAAAGTAAAGCAGGTACCCCTGGGCGCAATCAGGCTCACTTGAGGAGGTTAAGGACCGTGCATTGAATGTTCCTGATCCCATCCGTGCAACATGAATTGTTGCCAGTTAACAGACCAGCAGAGGATATCCATGCATGCAGAAGTGTGTTTGTGAAATGCCCGATGTTTGACCGCGTTACAGGATGGATGACGAATTTCACAAGGAGGAGTTTACGTGCGGGGAAAATGGTTGAGGTTATGCTTGGCAGCAGTTTTAATCTTTAGTTTGCTGCCAGGGATCGGAGCAGGAGAACAGAAGGCAAGTGCAGCGAATGCAGGTGACATTTTGTTGTCTCATTCGTTTGAGGATGGAACAACTCAAGGCTGGACAGCCCGGGGCGGAGTGACGGTTGGGGTGACTGGGGATCAGGCATACCAAGGTACACATTCCCTGAAAACAACGGGACGTACGGAAGCCTGGAATGGGCCTTCACTGTCATTGTCTGATGTGGTAAACAAGAATGCTGTCGTTGAAATTTCTGGTTATGTCAAACTGGTTGCTGGTTCAGCACCGGCTAATCTGAAATTCACCGTGGAACGCCTCGATGGCAACGGGGATACGCAGTACGATCAGGTTAACGCAGCCGAGCAAGTAACCGATCAGAAATGGGTGAAGCTGCAAGGGCAATATAGTTATGAGCAAGGCAGTGGCCTGCAACTGTATCTGGAGAGCACGGATGCAACAGCGGCTTATTTGTTAGACGAATTCCAGATTCGTCTTGTTAAACCTGCTTCAGAGAATCCGGGTGAGCCGGGAGAACCTGGAGAACCGGGCAAAGCTTTGTTTAACGCTAATTTTGAAGATGGGAATATCGGAAAATGGAAGCCTCGTGGTACTGAAAAGCTGGAGGTAGTCAGCGGCATCGGACACAATAGTAACCATAGTTTGAAAACTTCCTCCCGAACGGAAACTTATCATGGACCATTGGTAGAGGTACTGCCTTACTTACAAAAGGGAAGTACAGTTCATGTCTCCTTCTGGGCGATGTATGATGAAGGGCCGGCAACACAGGTGATCAATGGCTCATTGGAGAAGGAATTTAACGGTGACGCAACTAAGCTGGAATATGCAACCTTTGCTTCCACTACGCTGAATAAAGGCGAGTGGAAGAAGATCGAAGCAGATGTCATCGTGCCGGCAGAGAGCACGGGTGTAAGCGGATTGCGGATGTATGCCGAGACACCGTGGAAGCAGTCTTCTGAAGTGACAGAGACAGACACGATTCCGTTCTACATTGATGATGTTCAGATTACAGCGACGGAAGCGATCGCAATTGAGAAGGATATCCCGGATTTGGCCAAAACGCTGGGGACATCTTATGCTCTTGGCGCAGCGATTGACCAAACGGCTCTAGATCCACAAGATCCGCACTCGGATCTGCTTAAGAAACATTTTAAAAGTATTACTGCAGGCAACTTCATGAAAATGGATGCCATGCAGCCGACAGAAGGCAACTTTGTCTGGTCTGAGGCAGACCGGCTGGTTAACTTTGCTGCAGCGAACAATATGGAGGTCAGAGGTCATACGTTGCTCTGGCACAGTCAAGTGCCGGATTGGTTCTTTACCGATCCAAATGATCCATCCAAGCCAGCCACACGTGAGCAACTTCTGAAACGTATGAAAACACATATTCAAACGATTGTGAGCCGTTACAAGGGCAAAGTGCATACCTGGGATGTTGTCAATGAAGTCATCTCGGATGGCGGCGGTCTGCGTGATCAGGCCAGCAATTCGAAATGGCGGGATATCATTGGCGATGTAGACGGCGACGGAGATGACAGTGACTACATTGAACTGGCTTTCCGTTATGCGCGGGAGGCTGATCCTGATGCGGTACTGGTAATCAATGATTACGGTATTGAAGGCAGCGTCAGCAAAATGAACGATATGGTCAAACTTGTAGAGAAACTGCTGGCTAAAGGTACACCGATTGATGCCATCGGTTTTCAAATGCATGTGTCCATGTATGGACCGGATATAAAACAAATTCGTGAAGCATTCAACCGGGCGGTTGCTCTGGGGGTTCACATTCAAGTAACAGAGCTGGATATGTCGATCTATTCAGGGAACTCGGAGCAGGAGAAACCTGTAACGGATGAGATGATGCTGGAGCAGGCTTATCGATACCGCGCGTTGTTTGACCTGTTCAAAGAGTTTGACGATCGTGGTGTCATGGACAGTGTGACGTTATGGGGACTTGCAGACGACGGTACATGGCTGGATGATTTCCCTGTCAAAGGCAGAAAGGATGCACCACTCCTGTTTGACCGCAAACTGAAAGCCAAACCGGCATACTGGGCGTTAGTTGATCCGGCGTCCTTGCCTGTATATCGAAATGAATGGACAGCCGCACAATCCAAAGTATCCTTGCCAGACCGTAAAGGGCAGGAGGATATTCTCTGGGGAGCTGTTCAGGCTAAGCCGGTTTCACATGTCATCGAAGGCGCAGCAGGTACTACAGGTCAAGTGAAGACATTATGGGATGGGAAAAAACTGAACCTGCGTATTGAAGTTAAAGACGCCACACGTCAGAAAGGCGACCAGGTAGAAGTGTTTGTCAGCCCGGAAGATTTGGCAACGAGCAAGAAAAGTACGACACCGAAAGATGGGCAATACATTTTCAATCGGGATGGCGGCAAAGGCAAAGATCAGAAGCTGTACGAAGTGAAGGAGAATAAATCGGGATATATTGTCTATGCATCACTACCGTTCTCCGCAGCTGATCTAGCCGAAGGCAAACTATTATCTCTGGATTTCCGTATCACGGATAAACAGCCTGACGGTAAAACGTCCATTATTGTCTGGAACGATACGAATAATCAGCAACCACAGAAAAAGGAAAGTCGGGGCAAGCTTAAGCTGGGACCGGCATTGAAACAAGTCAAAGTTACGTATGGCACTCCTATTGTAGATGGTAAGGAAGATAAGGTATGGAAAAAAGCAGTGACCATCACAACGGATGTTAAGGTTGCCGGAAATGCCGGTGCCAAGGCAAAGGCAAAATTGCTGTGGGATGAAAAATATCTCTACGTGCTCGCTGATGTCAAAGATCCTTTACTCAGCAAAAAAAGCGCGAATGCACATGAGCAGGACTCCATTGAGTTATTCATTGATCTGAATAAAAATCAAACGAGTAGTTATGAGGACGATGATGCTCAGTATCGAGTTAACTTCGATAACGAAACTTCGTTTGGAGGCAACGCCCGTAAAGAGTTGTTCAAATCAAGTACACGTCTGACGAAAGATGGATACGTGGTGGAGGCAGCCATTCCACTGGAAAATGTTAGCTCCAAGCAAAGCAAATGGATTGGTTTCGATCTTCAGGTGAATGATGACGGTGCAGGGGATGGCAAACGTAGCAGTGTTTTCATGTGGAGCGATCCTTCAGGCAATTCGTACCGCGATACGTCTGGATTCGGTAGTCTGCTATTGGTGAAGAAGTAGAACTACTGAATACGCTTTAGATCAGGATGTTTAATGAAGTGAAACTATTGAGTGACTAGGGTGAAATACGCTGTGCTTCTGGAAATAAGTGTTGATTTTCAGAGCTAGGACGTTTAGACTATAAACATTCATCATTAGCGGGTTTCATTGTGTGCCAATCGGTTTATGACTAAGTCGCTAGTCGCAAAGTCAAATGCTAAGGAGGGAGTGCCTGTCATCCAGGCAGCGCACTCGCTTCTTTTTTACATTTAACATACATATGAGCATTACCCTGCTGAAAGGACAGAGTGAGTGGAGCACATACATGGCACGTACAATCTACAACTTGTTATTTTATCCTATTTCATCGCGTCGTTAGCCTCTTATGCAGCACTTGATCTTGCAGGCCGTGTATCTTTGACGAGTGGAAGGGCGCGTCACTTATGGGTTGCTTGCGGGGCAATCTCTATGGGACTGGGTATCTGGTCGATGCACTTTGTTGGCATGATCGCTTTTGTGCTGCCTATGCACGTCTCCTATTCCATGGATAAGGTGATCTTGTCCGTATTGTTAGCTATTATCGCGTCGGGGGTAGCATTGGAATTTGCAGGTCGCCCGTCCAACCGAATTGGTAAACTTGTTTTTGCCGGATTGTTGCTGACTGCAGGTATCACCTCTATGCATTATGTGGGCATGGCAGCGATGTCGATTCCGATTACCTACGAGCCGGCCCTTGTAACGTTATCCGTTCTAATCGCAGCACTTGCTTCCTATGCAGCGCTGTGGTTGATGTTTTTTTTCAATCGTCCGGAATCTAAACATCATTGGATCTACAAAATAGGAAGTGGACTCATTATGGGGTTGGCCATTACAGGCATGCATTACACCGGAATGGCAGCAGCTCATTTTCATCAAGTTCAAGTCATTCCTGAAAGTCTCAGCAGACAGCTGGAGTCAGAGGTTATTGCGTACCTTATTACAGCGGGAACGATTGTGGCCATTGGTCTCACGTTATTCGGTAATTTTATCAATCAACGGATGATTCAGAAAGATCAACGTATTCGTGAAAATGAACAGTGGTATCATGCCCTGTACCATAATCATTCGGATGCCATCGTTTCCGTAGATCGCGAAGGGATCATTAAAGGCATTAACGCTGTAGTCACTACAATTACTGGATATCCTGAGAAGAGGGTGATTGACCGCCCGATTAACCAGATTATTGAGCAGATCAGTGTACAGTGTTCTAGTAAGGATAACGTTCACAAGTGGGACAACCAGGAATTGCAACAGCGGCATTACATGGCGAAAATGAGAAATACACAAGATGAACTCCTTGATCTAAGTATTGCGGTCATTCCGGTCATCATTGATGACACCCATGTCGGGAGCCATATCTTGATTAAAGATGTTACAGAAGAGACCCAGGCACAGCAAAATATTCGACATCAGGCTCTGCATGATCCACTTACAGGGTTGCCTAACCGACGCAAACTGGATGAAGTGCTGGCTTCTACGATACATGTCTGTGAACAGAAACAGAATAAGTTTGCTGTCATGGTCATGGACATTGACCGGTTTAAGATGATTAATGACTCTCTGGGACATTCCATCGGGGATGTGTTTCTGAAAGAAGTGAGTAACCGGATTGTAACCGTAATCGAAGCTTCTCACCCTCAGGCAACCTCTAATGTTACGCTAGCCAGAATGGGCGGGGATGAGTTTACCATGGTAGTCACAGGAGAACAAGCGGATGAGAAACAAGTGGTTCGACTTGCAGAAAAAATTGTGGAAGCGATTAAGCAACCTTATCGTTTAAAGGAAAATGATTTTTACGTTACAGCCAGTATCGGTATTTCCATGTACCCTGAACATGGGGTTGGAACGGATGCTTTGATTAAACATGCCGACTCCGCCATGTATGAGGTGAAGAAAAATGGCAAGAATGGTTACCAGTTCTATACGGCTCAGCTCGACTCTGAACTTTATGAACGGATTGAGCTCGAAGGTTATCTAAGGAAAGCACTGGAGCGTAATGAGATGGTGCTGTACTATCAGCCGCAGATTCGTACGCTGGACAGCCAAATGATCGGGGTAGAAGCTTTGATTCGCTGGCAACACCCGCTTAAAGGGTTGCTTGCCCCCGATGTATTTATCCCGCTGGCCGAGGAGACCGGCATGATCTACGATATTGGTAACTGGACGATTCGTGAAGCCTGTAGACAGATGAAGCTGTGGCACGCTAGTGGCGGGCCGCTTATTCCGGTGTCTGTGAACTTGTCCAGCCAGCAATTTCACCAGTCCAACCTGGTGGAGCAGGTACAGAATGCTTTAACTGAGACAGGGCTGGAAGCCAAATATCTGGAACTGGAAATCACAGAGAGCATGATGATGGATGCAGCGGTATCCACGGCAATTCTAAACGAGCTCTCCGCTCTAGGTGTGAAGATCAGTCTGGACGACTTCGGCACGGGATATAGCTCACTGAGTTATCTGAAGCATTTCCCGATCCACAAACTCAAGATCGACCGTTCGTTTGTCACGGATATCACCGAAAGCCACAGTGATCAGGCAATCGTAGCCACAATTATCTCGATGGCTCAGAATCTCAAGATGGAAGTGATTGCAGAAGGGATTGAGACCAAAGGCCAACTCGATATTTTGATGCAAAATGACTGTCGGGAGATCCAGGGTTACTATTTCAGCAGGCCTTTACCAGCCAATGAAGTGGAAAACAATTTCTTTGTACCCTTGCGTTTGCTGGGAGAACGTAACACGGTGTTTCATTCGGTATAACAGGCCAAGCGGCAAGTTCTCGATCTGTATCGGGAACTTGCCGCTTTTCTGTTCTAAGATACAAATGAGAAATGATTAAATACAGGAATATCACAGTGGGTGACTAAGTTCTTACTTGGTTATATGCTATAATCAGATTAAACATTTCATCAGAAGATGTTGTGATTTCATCAAAGGAGGTTGCAAGGGATGAACTTTAGTCTGAAAGCTCCTGATGGCACCGTCATTGAATCCTATGAGAAAGATCATAAGGAATTTATTCGTATTGCAGGCTTGGAATATGAAGTGTATAACCCGGTGGATGATTTGGATTCCGATCCGGAAATAAGACAAATGATTGAAGCATCCGAGAAAGACATCGAGCAAGGCAAGCTGTATTCAACAGATGACCTGATTGAACTGGTGAAGCGTGGTGAGCTGTAATTGATGGTTCAATGGACCGCAACGGCGATGAATCGACTTCGTCAGATCAAGAGTGAACATTTTACAGATCAAGAAACGATGGAGTATAAGGTTAATTTGATTCGTAGAGTGGAACAAAAGGTGGTTACCATGGGTACATTAATGCCATCCCGTGAGTACCACAATACATATTATTGTATCGTGGATCGTTACGTTGTATCTTACAAAGTAATGGAAAGCGGGGAAAGCTATGTAATTACGTCTTTTAAGCATAGTGCGATGAATCGCAAATATAGATTCTAGTCTTCGGAAAATCATGTATAAACGGCCAAGAGGCAAGTTCCTGAGTAGTATCTGGAACTTGCCTCTTTTTTGTTTTTCATGATATATCCGAACTTCGTCACTCCCGCCTATAAAAACTTGCGATGGTGCTTTTTGCCGTCATAGGTGAACCAGATCGGTTTATCTTCCACACGGGTCTCCACATGCACCGTACGTCCCCAGAGACGGTACAGATACGGGAGCGTGCGCTCCATGTATTTCAGATCCAGCTCGATCCCCTCATACTGATGTTTCAATACGAGTTCGCCGGTACGCAGATAGTCTGCGTCCTGTACGACCAGATAGGGAGAGCCGCCGTTAATACGGGAAAATACAAGCTGGTCGCGGATGTTTTCCCAAGACTTGTCGGTGATTTTCCAGTCTGGACCTTTTTTCTCAAACACATAGAGGTCGAGATCTTCGGTTAACTTTTTGGTCATGTAGTTACGGATAAAGGAAGTATCTGAATCGAACTCGCGTACCTCGAACATTTTGGCTCGGCCTTGGCCTGGCTGGCGCCCCCATCGTTCCTGTTCCTCTCGCGTGGGGTGATCCCAGCGGCGTTCGATATCCTCAAAGATCTTCAGTCCCAGGTAATAAGGGTTCAAACTTTGCTTGGACGGCTGCACAACAGAAGAATTCAGCTTGGCAAATTCGATGGTATCCTCACTGCTCAGATCAAGTTCGCGTATAATACGTTGATGCCAATACGAAGCCCAGCCTTCGTTCATGATTTTCGTTTCCATCTGTGGCCAGAAATAGAGCATTTCCTCACGCATCATACTCATAATATCCCGCTGCCAATCGGTGAGCACCTCGGAGAACTCTTGAATAAACCACATAATATCTTTCTCCGGTTCAGGTGGAAAATGGTGCACCTGCAAACTGTCCGTGGACTTTTCCTCGGTTTGCAGATTGTCGAGCGACCACAGATCGTCATATTGACCTTCCGGTTTAGGGGCTTTATCACCACGCTGTTCGCGGATTTTCATCTCCATGTAACGTTGTTTGTCTAGGTGCCTCGGCTTGATGAGCTGTGGGTCCACATGCTCCTGAATAGCGATCACTGCATCGATGAAGGATTCAACGGCTTCTGTGCCATATTCCATCTCATAATTGCTGATCCGATCTGCCGTAGCTGCCATACTCTCGACCATGTTGCGGTTGGACTTGGAGAAGCGGGCATTGTTTTTGAAAAAGTCGCAGTGTGCGAGCACGTGGGCGACGATTAATTTGTTCTGAATCAGAGAGTTGCCATCCAGCAGGAAGGCGTAACAAGGGTTGGAATTGATGACGAGTTCATAAATTTTGCTCAGGCCAAAATCATATTGCATTTTCATCTTGTGAAACGTTTTGCCAAAGCTCCAGTGGCTGAACCTCGTTGGCATGCCGTAAGCACCAAAGGTGTAGATGATATCCGACGGGCAGATCTCGTAGCGCATCGGGTAATAGTCGAGGCCGAATCCATCGGCAATCTCCATAATTTCAGCAATCGCGTATTCAAGTTCGCGGATTTCATCGGTCATCCCAGGCTGCCTCCTTCTCTTTTTTGAAAAAAGCTGCGGAGCGCTTTGTACACTTCGCCTTTTTCCTTGATGACGTAATACATAAACTGATCCATCTTAATATGGCGGTAAGCAGACATGAGTGTACTGCTTCGATTGTATTGATTCACTTCACCATAACCAAACATGTTGCTGCGCTTCATTAATTCGCCGATCAACTTCACACACCGCTCATTATCCGAGGTCAGATTATCGCCGTCTGAGAAGTGGAACGGGTAGATGTTATAACTCGAAGGCGGGTAACGTTTATCAATGATATCTAGTGCCTTCATATATACAGATGAACAGATCGTACCGCCGCTTTCGCCACGAGTGAAAAATTCCTCTTCCGTCACTTCTTTGGCTTCCGTATGGTGAGCCAGAAACACAATTTCGACTTTCTCATACTGACGACGAAGAAAACGGGTCATCCAGAAGAAAAAACTACGGGCACAGTATTTCTCAAATGATCCCATCGACCCGGATGTATCCATCATCGCGATAATGACCGCATTGGACTGTGGAATGATTTTGTCTTCCCACGTCTTGTAACGGAGATCATCCGGACTGATGTGATGAATGCCCGGATTGCCCGTTGTTGCATTGCGGCGCAGATTTTCCAATATCGTACGTTTCTTGTCAATGTTGGACTGCATGCCTTTTTTGCGAATATCGTTGAAGACCACGGTATGTGTCTCGATTAAATCTTTATCCTTTTGTTTCAGATCCGGCAATTCCAGTTCGGCAAAAAGGATATCTTCCAATTCCTCGATGCTGACCTCGGCTTCCACAATGTCATGACCTGGTTGATCGCCAGCTTTTTCGCCTTTGCCTGGCTTCTGGGACGCAGGATCACGGCCGATGACATCACCCACCTGGCTATCGCCGTCCCCTTGGCCGACATGTTTTTGCTTCTGATAGTTATACACAAAACGGTACTCATCCAGACTACGGATGGGTACCTTGATGATTTGTTGTCCATCGGACATGATGATATTTTCTTCAGTAATCAGATCGGGCAGATTTTGCTTAATGACATCTTTCACCTTTTGCTGATGGCGCTGCTGGTCTTGGTACCCTTTGCGGTGAAGCGACCAATCTTCCCGGGATACGACGAAAGAGTAAGGCTGGTGTGAATTTGACATGTAGGCACCCCCCATTGATTACGCGGCACAGTTTGGCCTGTCGGTAATTAAGTATATTCACGGGCGGGGATGATATGTGATGCGATCTCAACTAAAATGAATGAATTGCGCCGAATTCGTTTTACAATAGGTTGAAGCGAGGTATATGTTTAAATTTTACAAAAACCATGATCATATGTGATATCTTTCCTTTACAATAGAGAAAAAGGTCTGATTCTAAGCATCGAACCCTGATGCATGTAAAGGAAGGATTACGTGTGGATAAACGTGCAGTAAAAGCGTGGATTATGTATGACTGGGCCAATTCGGCTTATGCAACAACCGTACTGGCGGCGGTGCTGCCTGTATTCTATGCTTCTGTGGCTGCGGCGACACTTGACAAAGATACTGCGGCTTCTTACCTTGCTTATACACATTCGATTGGAATGTTATGTGTGGCGCTGTTAACCCCGCTGCTGGGAACACTGGCTGATCTATCGGGACGAAAAGGAGATTTCCTGCGTGTATTTGCGATAACCGGAATTGTGGCGACGCTCGGCTTCAGTGCAGTTGGGGAAGGAGACTGGTTGCTTGCGTCTGCTCTTCTGGTTTTATCCACGATTGGATTTGCGGGCGGGAATACGTTCTATGATGCGATGCTACCGGATTTAGTTCCTGCAGAACGAAGAGATATGGTGTCCTCCAAAGGTTACGCCTATGGTTATATTGGCGGAGGACTCCTTCTTGCAATCAATCTGTTAATGATTCAGCAGCCGGGCTGGTTCGGAATGCCCAGTACACTTGCCGGCACGCGGCTTGCATTCATTTCAGTTTCGCTGTGGTGGCTACTGTTCTCCCTTCCGATCTTCCGCTATGCACCTAGAAGACCAGCCTCGCCTGAGTTGCCTGCATCCGTAACAGGTTACGCAAAGGTTGGCATACGCAGATTACGGCAAACCTTTGGTCAGATCCGGCGTTTTCCACAGTTGCTTCGGATGTTGGTCGCATTCTGGTTTTTCAATGACGGGATTAATACCATTATTCTGATGGCCACAATCTATGGGACAAGCATTGGCATTGGCACATCGGATTTGATGTTGGCGCTGCTAATTACGCAATTCATCGGGTTTCCTTGTACACTGCTTCTGGGTGCTTGGGCGCAGCGGTGGGGAGCAAAGCAGGTGTTATTGGTAAGTTTGAGTGTTTATATTTGTATCGTTATACTTGGCTACTTTATGACCCAAGCTCTTCACTTTTATGTGCTCGCAGGGTTGGTTGGCGTTGTGCAGGGCATTAGTCAATCGACGGCGCGTTCCCTGTTTAGCAATCTGATGCCGGCTGGACGAACGGGGGAGTACTTTGGATTTGTTAACATTACAGGGAAGTTCGCATCGATCTTTGGCCCATTTGTATTTGGTTACGTGGGACAGATTACAGGTTCTACCCGCTGGGGGATTCTGTCGCTGATCTTCTTTTTTGTAGCAGGCATTGCGGTATTGTTGACGGTACAGGTGCAGAAAGGTATGCAGGATGCCCGGTCAGCCGACCAGGAAGAACTGGAACGTATTCAAAGCATGGGTATGAGGGGAAAAGGGAACGGAGTTACTTTTACCGGATAAGTTCACTTTAGTTAGATTTGGTTCGGTTAGCTTAGGTCAGTTTGGTTTAGATAAGATTGATATGGTCATTGTGTCGTATCGGTTATTGATTATCGCGGTCTGCAGATTCTGTTCATCTCATAACAGGATCTGGAGGCTTTTTTGCATTGTTACGTACTTAGATCAGGGGCAAACGAATAAATTATGAAAAGGTGAAAATAAAAGATTGACATGATACATTTTGTATCATAGAGTAAAGGTATAAATACATATTGTATCCTAGAGTGTCGAAATTTCCTGTCATTAACGAGGCAATGATCATTCGGTCGATCCGATCCCACCGCATATTCTTATAAATTTACAGAGGAGAGGCTGCCATTGATAGATACGCAAGGAAACGGACTTATCTTTTTATTATGCGTTCCCCGCAGTGGCAGTTCGTTATCCACCGTTATGTTGCAAAATCATAGTCGCATATTTGCCACGCAGGAGATGTGGTTTCTGATGAATCTCGTCGATTTGTCCAAGGCTGACTCTCGCGCTTACGGTGGCAGTTCCATCATCCGTCAATTTTATCAAGCGATGGTGTCCGAAGATGTTTTCGAAAAGGCATGCAGAAGCTTTGCTCTCGAAATTTATAATGGATTCCTGGAAGGGAGCGGAGCAGACTTCATCGTTGATAAATCTCCGCGTTATTATTATATGCTTGAATGGCTGGATCGGTTGTTTCCGCAGTCCAGACGCATTCATCTTCAGCGTAATCCCCTTTCTGTAGCGGCATCCTTTAAAAAAGTAAATCGCCATACCGGCGAAAGTTTTGATCTGATCCAAAGTCTCAATAGTTCAAAACTCAATATGAAAGCCATAGATCTGACGCTTGGACTAACTCGATTAAATGATTATTTTGCCGAGGCTCATCCATGCGCCTACGAATTGAAGTATGAGCAGCTCGCCATGAGACCACAGGAAGAACTTGAGAAGTTATGCGCTTTTCTAGGTATCTCTTATGAACAAGGCATGGAGCGTTATGGACAGTTTGTTCATAGTACGAAAGCTGACATGTTCTACAGTATGGGGGTGGGGGATCCGTTCCTTTCATCTCATCAGGAGGCTCATCAAGATTCTGTTAACAACTGGAAAAATATACTCGAACGGCAAGAAGTTGAACTGTATTGCCGTGTGCTCGGAGCGAATCTATTTCATAGGATGGGATACAGTGAACAGTTGCAAGCGGCAGAACAGTGGACAGGAGTCCGCTTTCAGGCGGAGCCTGATCAGGAGGTACTAGAGCGGCTTGGGCAACAGCTCGCGGTGGCTACGGAGTGCCGTTGGCAGCCGAATTACCGAATGAATGCACCGATGAATGGAGCCAAGGATCGGTCTCCGATCCACAGCGGCAGTGAGGAAAAGGAAAGCGCCAAGATTGACCCGTCACTAGCCGCTATGGCCACGATCAGACAGCTGCAGGCAGCTCTTCGAGCAGCGGATCAGCGGCTGGAACGTGGGTATACGGAGCGGGAACGATTGAAGAAACAGCTGCATGCTGCCCACAGCAAATTACATCGTATAAAATCATGGATACCATTTGGTCATCGAATCAGCGCATGGGCATCCCAGCGCAAGATCGTTCGGGGAGGAAAGTCATGAGTGCCATAGCTGGAATCGTACATACAGAAGGTCAGCAAGCTCTATGGGAGGACAGCTGGCGGCTCTATGCGAGTCTTGGACATATCCCGGTGGATACCACAGGGGTATGGAAGGGAGATGAAGCATTCCTCAGTTGTCATGCCCAGTGGATCACGCTGGAGTCTGTGAACGAGAAATTGCCTCTTTATGATGAAGATAGCCGATTGACCATCACCGCAGATGCCATTCTGGATAATCGGGAACAGCTAGCGGATCAGTTGCAGATTTCACGAGCAGAGCTGGCTGGACTGGCGGACAGCGAATTGATTCTAAGAGCGTATCAGCGCTGGGGAGAAGGTGTGGCCGGTCACCTACTTGGGGACTTTGTATTTGCGATCTGGGATGAACGCCGGCGCATGTTGTTTGCTGCGAGGGATATCACAGGTATGAGGTCGTTTTATTACCGTCATGACGGTTCAAGGTTCGCTTTCTGTACATTAATGAAGCCATTGCTTGAGCTTGGAGGGGTGCAGAAGGCACTTGACGAAAACTGGTTATCCGAATTTCTGGCCATTCCTGAAATGCATGATTCGGCAAATATTCATTCCACGGTGTATCGGGGAGTGAATCAACTGCCCTCTGCACACACGTTGACGTTCCGAAACGGGAAGATTGAACTTAGACAATATCATCGTTGGGATGATGTCGAACCGCTTCAGCTCAAGTCAGATGAAGAATATGTGGAAGCTTTTCGTGATGTGTTCAGCCAAGCTGTAGGCTCGCGATTACGAACGCACAGGCAAGTGGCAGCGGCATTAAGTGGCGGATTGGATTCAGGAGCTGTTGCCGGTTTTGCTTCTGGAACGCTCCGAAGCCAGGGGAAACAGCTGCATGCGTACAGCTACGTGCCTGTTCCGGATTTTACGGATTATACGTCGAAAACGTTACTAGCAGACGAGCGACCATTTATTCGTTCTACCGTTAATCACGTAGGCAATATCTCGGAAAACTATCTGGATTTCGAAGGACGCAGTCCGCTCAGTGAGGTGGATACATGGCTGAACATGATGGAGATGCCTTATAAATACTTTGAGAATTCTTTCTGGATCCGCGGATTTTATGAAAAAGCGAGTGAACAGGATGCGGGTATTTTGCTAACAGGCGCACGTGGTAATTTTACGATCTCCTGGGGCCCTGCACTTGACTATTACGCCAGTTTATTGAAAAGTGGCCGATATTTCCGCTGGTTCCGTGAGATGCAACAGTACAGCGAACGAACAGGCATGGCATTCTCACGCATTGCCCGGATCACAGGCCGTAAAGCTTTTCCTGACTGGTTTAAAGGTAAAAACAAAGGGACAGCACAGCCTGCAGGTACTCAATTAATTCATCCGGAGTTGGCTCAGAGAACGGGCGTGCTGGATCGGCTCAAATCCATCCTTGTGCTACAGGGCGGTGCACGAGCTGATGCACTTCAGGTACGAGCCGACAAGTTCAACAATCTGGCGATCGCGAATAAAAATGGGGCCGTCGCCACCAAATGTTCCCTTCGTTACCGGGCATGGGAACGCGATCCTACAAGTGATCCAAGAGTGATCCAATTTTGTCTCTCTGTGCCGATTGAGCAGTATGTAAGACAGGGAACGGATCGTTCGCTCATTCGCCGAGCTACATCACCGGAATTGCCGGATAAGGTAAGACTCAATCAGCGTGTGCGGGGAGTACAGCCGGCAGATTGGCTACATCGTATTTTACCTGACTGGCAGGCATTTACTTCGGAACTGCAAACCTTGTGTTCTGACAGCCAGGTAGCAGGCATATTAAACACGGATCGGATTAAATCAGCTCTGGCTAATTTTCCAAGTCCCAAGCCCGAACTCGCATCCCATCCCGATTTGCGTTTGATGATGCACAGTTTGATTGTATATCGCTTTATTCAAAAGTTTTGATCTAGAGCATACAGCTCTTGAAAGGAGGTGAATACAATGCAAAACGAAAAAAAGGAATGGCAAGCACCCGTTCTTGAAGTGTTGGATGTGAATGAAACGATGGCAGGGGTAGGATACAGACAAATTGACTGGATCACTGTTCACGATGCCGACTTGTACGATCCAACGTCCTAATTTTGTAGTTTCCCCAGCTAGTTCATACTTAAAGGGCGGAAATGCAACCAATCCAGCTTTTTCGCCTCCGCCCTAATATTGAGCTTGTGAATATCAGGGCTTTTTTCATATCTAAAAATGAAGGAGGCGCCCTTATTGTTGCCTTTGTACTATGAAGCATATGGTTTACGCTGGTTGAGTCAGATTCCGATGCCTGAGTTGCAGCGTGCAGCTATGATTGCCGAAACACAGCAGGATATAGCTGATGTACAGATCGAGTCATTTGATCTGGCAGGGTTATGGGATAAATGGGATGTTGGCAGCGCCAACTTTGTGGCGCGTGACGGTTGTCTTTTTTTCAGAATCGAAGATACGGGTCTGTTTTTAATGGAGCACGGGCAAAGGATCGTTGTCTCTCCAGTATCTGGAGCCGATGAAAAAAAAGTCCGGTTGTTTATCCTCGGAACATGCATGTCCGTAATTATGATGCAACGGGGCATTCTTCCATTGCACGGTAGCGCAGTTGTAATTGATGGCTGGGCATACGCGTTCGTCGGTCATTCCGGAGCAGGAAAGTCCACGTTGTCAGCGGCACTGGCATCACGCGGGTACCCTCTTCTCACTGATGATGTAGTTGCCTTAACCTGGGATGCTGGAGGGAGGGCCATCGTGTCCCCTGGATATCCCCAGCAGAAATTATGGCAACCCAGTCTGGACGGTTTCGGTATGAAACAGCAGGATTATGCAACCGTGCATGCTGAAATTACGAAATATGCCATACCGGTTCAGCACTACTTTTACGAGAGGGCTGTTCCACTTGGGGGAATCTACGAACTTGTACCTGAGCCGGATCAGGAATCTGGTTCTGTGCAGTTGCAGGAGGTAAGGGGTCTCGAACGTCTGCACTTGCTCTGCTCTCATACCTTTCGCAGTGGACTGGTGAAACGCCAAGGACTCGCCCAATGGTTGTTTGAAACAGCATCAAGACTTTCAGCCAGTGTGGAGATTAACAGAATGAGCAGAACGGGGCACAATTTTACAGCATTTGAGATGGTGGATCGGATCATTAATCATATACGCAAAGGAGTGCATATAGAAATATGACAGCAATTACACCTATCGATGCAAATGACGTCGTAACCCGGAAGGATGGCAACTTGGTCAGTGATATGGGTGGCGAAAAGGTGATGATGAGCATCAGTTCCGGGAAATATTACAATCTGGGAAGTACAGGCGGACGAATCTGGGAACTGATTGCAGAAAAGAGAACGCTGAATGAATTGATTGAGACGCTTGCTACAGAATATGACATTCAGGCAGAACAATGCCGTGATCAGGTTGTGGCTTTTTTGGAACACCTCTCAAGTGAAGGTTTAATCAACATTTCGCGCGGAGTGTAGGACAATGTTTAGTAAAGTGAAGGCGTATTTCTCACTCTCGGGTACGATGCGGCGTTTGATATGGGAGTCTTATATCTTGCTGGGATGGGCACGTATCCAGAAGGCAAGACCATTTGCCAAAATTGCTCCGGGGCTGGGTACGCCCATGGTTGAGACGCCTGTTACTGGACTGAATCGCAATCAAGTGGTTGAAATAAGGAACATATCGAAAGCCGTTATGATAGCTAGTAAATATACGTTATGGGAAAGTCAATGCCTCGTCATGGCCATAGCTGCAATGAAAATGCTGGAACGGCGTAATATCGCAAGTACGTTATATATGGGCACTGCACGGAATAAGCAAGGACAACTGATGGCACACGCCTGGCTGCGGAGCGGGAAGCTGATCGTGACAGGAGCGGATACGATGGACCAATATACGGTGGTCGGCGTGTTTGGCAATCGATGTCCTGAGAAGGGATCTGGAGAGATTGTCTATGACTCATGAAACGGAATGGTATTCAAAAGGGTTTCCGGGGGAACTCAAGCTGATCTTGAGTATGCTTAGAGGTGATCTTACAGTTCTAACTTCCAAGGAGATTGCGGGCCAGGTGCGCGATATCAATTGGTCTCTTTTTGTACAGCTTGTGGTTCATCATCGTTTGTATTCCGTCATTTATGTGAAATTAAAAGAAATGAACCTTCCGTTTGTTCCCGAGGCAGTGATGATGAGTTTGAAGCAGCAGTATACAACCAATACCTTCCGTATGTTGCATTTAACGGCTGAGATGGAGCAAGTGTGCGGAGCATTTCGGGAGCGGGGCATTCGTACGATTACTTTGAAAGGACCTGCTCTGGCACATGATCTTTATGGTGATGTGTCCATGCGAACGTCCAAAGATCTGGATATTCTGATTCCAGTTCAAGAGGTCGAGACGGCGGAACGCATTCTCACGGATCTCGGTTATCAGCGTAAGGAGGGCGAGAGGGCACTCACGGTTCGCAGCTGGAAGTGGAGGGAACATCACATCTGTTATATTCATCCCGAAAAGCGGACTCAAGTGGAGGTCCATTGGCGGCTTAATCCTGACTCTGGCCGAGAAACCGATTTTGAGTTGTTGTGGAAACGAAGCCGGTTCAGCTCATATACCCAGACACCTGTACGTATGTTGGAAAGAGAAGATTTGTGGGTTTATCTGGTGACACATGGTGCAAGACATGGCTGGTTCAGACTGCGGTGGCTACTGGACATCGATCAGATGATTCGCACCATGCCTATGGATATGAAAAAGGTAGAGCGGCGTTTGAAAGCAGAGGGCCGATTATCGATTGGTTCGCAGGCATTACATCTTGCCTCGGGTCTGCTGCATACACCGCTGAATGAGCCATACACATTGATCATGGCTATGCGCGAGCGCGCGGGAAAACGATTAGCAAGAGAAGGTGCGCTGTTTATGAATGATATGTTGAACAGTCCGGAAGAACTGCACAACTATCGATCCTATTTGTTTGCCCTTCGAAGCCCCAAGCAGAAATGGTTTTTCTTTATTGAACGTTTATATCCAAGTACCTGGGACGTGCATCAACTGCCGCTTCCACGTCCTTTGTTTTTTCTGTACTTTCCGTTACGTCCGTTTCTCTGGTTCTGGCGGCGTTTCAAACGAAGCTCGATGACAGAGAGGGGAAAAGTATGATTTCTGAATTAAAATATTTTATGAGAAAACTACATCAGGTTGCCGGACCCATTTTATATTGGAATCTGCTGGCTATGATCTGTATCGGTTTAATGGAAGGGATCGGCATATATATGCTCGTTCCTATGCTTAGTTTAATCGGTGTTTTTGAGATGGGGACATCTGGCATACATATACCCTGGTTAACCGAGGCACTCCGTCATTTTCCGGAAAAAGGTCAATTGATACTTGTTTTGTCCGCTTTTGTATTTATCGTCTCTGGACAGGCATGGATGCAGCGTCTGCAGACCATCCGCAGTACCCGTATTCAGCAGCAATTCGTACGAACATTGCGCTTGGAAACCTATAGTGCGATCCTTAGAGCACAGTGGTCTTTTTTCCTCCAAAAACGAAAATCCGATTTTAACCATATATTAACAACAGAGCTCGCTCGTGTTAGTCAGGGAACAAATCTAATGTTGCAAATGGCAGCTTCTCTCATTTTTACGGGGATTCAGATCGGCCTCGCTTTCTGGTTATCCGCCAAGTTGACAGCACTTGTACTTGTCAGTGGTTTGTTATTATTCGTACTGTTAAGAAAATTCGTTAAACGTGCCAAACAGATTGGGGATCAGACTTCGGAATTCTCGCAAAGCTACTATTACGGGATCACCGAGCACTTTAACGGGATTAAGGACATCAAAAGTAATATGCTGGAAAATTCACATATTCGCTGGTTTGACCGCATGTGCAGGCAGATCGAGCGTAATGTGGTGCAGTTCAGTCAACTGAACACGGGTACACAGCTCATACATCGGGTGTCTGCGGCATTGATTATCGCGGCGTTTATCTATCTTTCTCTACAAGTGATGTCGGTGCCTCCAGCCAGCCTACTCTTGATTATTTTAATTTTTTCACGATTATGGCCGAGATTTACCGCAATTCAGTCCAATATGGAGTATATCAGCTCGATGCTGCCTGCATTTCGGATGGTGAGAGAGCTGCAGGTACAGACGGAAAAAAGCCGTGAGATAAGTGAAAAGGGTTCAATGGGACAACTGTCCAATAGTTCTGCATCTGCTGCTGCTCAGCCTGTGGTAGCCATCGATCTGGTTCGCGATATCGTTTGTGAAAACGTGAATTACCGTTACGAGGGAAGTGACACATATGCATTAAAGAACGTGCAGGTGTCTATTCCGGCTCAAGGCATGACTGCTATTGTAGGGAAGTCCGGGGCGGGGAAAAGCACACTTATTGATCTTATTATGGGCTTGGTGAAGCCTGAGGACGGTCGTATCTTGATCGACGGAAAACCTTTGAACGAGGAACAGTTATTGAACTGGCGAAGTTCGATCGGTTATGTGTCGCAAGATCCTTTTTTGTTCCATACAAGCATTCGTGAAAACTTACGTCTGGTTGATCCAGACGCTAGTGAAGAGCAGATGTGGCGGGCTCTTCAATTTTCCTCCTCCGCTTCATTCGTTCGCAGGCTTCCTCAAGGTTTGGATACCGTTATAGGTGACCGTGGGATACGCTTGTCGGGTGGTGAACGTCAGCGTCTGGTTTTGGCTCGAACCATGCTTCGCAATCCTTCTGTGCTCGTACTGGATGAAGCAACAAGTGCACTGGACAGTGAAAATGAACAGCATATCCATGAAGCGCTCGAACAATTGAAAGGGCATGTCACCATTATTGTCATTGCACATCGATTATCCACCATTCGAACGGCAGACCGTGTAATCGTCCTGGAAGAAGGGCGTGTCATCCAAGAAGGTGGTTATCAGCAATTATCTATGGACTCGGCAGGCACATTCAGCAAGCTGCTTCATATGCAAGCTGGCGCAGCCGGACAGTAAACTGAAAGTTATGCGTTATAGAGGGGACTAATAGAGAAGTGTTGTTAAAAAGGAGTAGAGTTGAAAAAAGGCGTGCCGCAGAGGGACGCCTTTCATATGTCATTTTGTTAGGTGTGAAGGAAGAACTAAAGCACCAATCTGCTGTAGATGCTCTACAATCTCCTGAATTGCTTCCTCAAGGCTGTGTTGTTCCGTATCTATGATAAATGACGGGGACGTTGGAATATCATAGGGGGCAGAGATGCCAGTAAAATGAAGGATTTCACCTTTGCGAGCTTTCTTGTAGAGTCCCTTCGGATCACGCCGCTCACATTCTTCAATGGAACAACGGACATAGACTTCAACGAAGTCTTCCGGATCAAACAGTTGCCGAACCATCTCCCGGTCCTCAGCATGGGGGGAAATAAATGCCGAAAGCACAAGCAGTCCCGCATCTACCATCAACTTGCACACTTCTCCGATACGTCGTAAGTTCTCCTGTCTGTCTGCTGCAGTAAAACCAAGATCTCGATTCAATCCATGCCGTACGTTATCACCGTCAAGCACATAACAGCGAACACCTTGTTCATGCAAATACCTCTCTAGTGCAAAGGCAATGGAGGATTTGCCCGCCCCGGATAAACCTGTAAACCATATTGTGCGACTGCGATGTCCGTTGTTATTTTCCCGATCCTGCCGATTTAGACTCGATGCTTGCCATGTAATATTACGCTCTTCCTTCGACATATTACCCCACCTTTTTTTACCTAATCGTATGTATAATATTTTAACATATTTGCTAGATTATAGCTTCTGAAAATTCTCTGGAAAAGCAGCGTGAACCTTATGTATATCGGGTATAGATGTTATACATAGAGAGCAGGAGGACAAATATCATGAGTGACAACATTCAACATATTCAAGTAGGGTTCAAATGCCCTGATTGCGGTCAGGAAGTGAAAACCTATTTTATGCAGCAGCAAGTCAATACGGTTCGTTGCGAAGGCTGCAATCGGGCTTACACACTCATGAAACCGACGATCGGAGATGAAATTTTACTGGATTGGGAACAGGAGGCTCTATATCATAAATTACGTGCTGAGCGCTCTGAAAAGGACAACCATAACATGTCAGCACTCATCATCAAAGTGATAGAGCTTCTAACTTGGCGGGATCAAGGGGACGGTCAGACTCGTGCAATCCAGACAGTAAAAGATTGGCTGGCTACCAGCGGTAAACCTCAGACTTTACTTGAGCTTTTCCATCAACCAACGCAGTCCTCACGCGAGAATAAACGGATATAACGCTAATGATTACATAAAATAGACGCTCCTGTGGAATATTACCTAAAGGTGTTTGTAGACCATGAGACAAACCGAATATTCAGGAACAGGAGCGGATAACATGAAGCGAATGGTGCTATATCTGCTGCTCGGCTTGTTAACAATTAGCATGCTGACATCACAGGCAGAAGCATCTCCCATTAACGGAGCATATCATTTTGGCTTTAAGAAAAGTCAGAACGGCGAACTGCCTTCCATCGATCAGGAAGGTTTTAAATCTATTTTGGAGCACAACCATGCCATTTTTTTGGGGGATACCAAACAAAAAGAACTGTATCTGACTTTTGATAATGGCTATGAGAATGGGTTCACACCTGCAATTCTGGACGTGCTACGCACGAAGAAGGTGCCCGCAGCTTTCTTTGTTACAGGACATTATTTGAAAGATCAGCCCGATCTTGTCAAACGTATGGCTGCCGAAGGGCACATTGTGGGAAATCATTCGTGGAGTCACCCTGACATGACTCGAATCTCGAACACTCAAATTAAAGAAGAATTGGAAAAAGTGAATTCCGAGGTGCAACGTCTCACAGGGCAGCAAGCTACCTTTTTGCGTCCTCCTCGCGGTATTTTCAACAATCGTACACTTGCCGAGAGTTATGCGCAGGGATATGTCAATGTGTTTTGGTCTGTAGCGTATAAAGATTGGGACACCAATGTACAACGCGGGGCGCAATATGCTCATCAGCAGGTGCAGAAACAGCTACATCCTGGAGCTGTAATTTTATTGCATTCCGTGTCCAAAGACAATACGGAGGCACTTGCAGGCATCATTGATGAAGCAAGAAAGCAAGGATATGTTTTCAAAAGTCTGGACGAATTAAAAACGAAAACATATTAATTCAAGCTCAGACAAATGCTGTAGAATTAGACGTTTTGGCTTAGGATAGGTTGGATTTAACTAACATGAATTTGTAACGAAGAAACTAGGGTGTGTCTGTAAACGCTGAAGAAAGCAGAGTTTGCTGAATTTCCGTTCCAGGCCAAGAAGTTGTTTTCCGCAGGCGTGCCGGTGCACGTTGAGGCAGATTGACACAGCAGGGGGGCGAAAATGCGGGAAAAGATGCAATTCAGTAGGATTCAAGACAAGCCCTAATTGGTATACTCTCGTTTGCAATAGGGAAGGGCATGCCTAGCAATTTCGCTAAGCATGCCCTTTTGTGCTGTTTTCATTCATCCTAGTGGATGGTGTTATAGATGATTCCGATCGTTTTGGGACCGCAGTGACTGCAAACGACGCAACCCGCCGTAGTTAATTCTACGCGTGCTCCGGTTTGCTCCTGTAGCGTCTTTTTCAGGTTTATCGCATCTTCCTCAGCCATGGTATGAACGACGACCATTAAATCCTTATCGATCTGTTCTTTGTTGCTGAGTGTATTTTGCAACATTTGTTCCAACGCCTTTTCTCGTTTACCGCGCACTTTGTATGCAGGTGACATTTTACCATCGGTTACGCGAATGACGGGACGGATTTTAAGCAGGCTGCCAATCAGATTTTGCATACCGGAGCAGCGTCCGCCTTTATATAAATATTCCAGTGTATCAATAACAAACTCTGTACGCACCGTTGGTTTCATAGCTTCAATCTGCTGAGTAATCTGGGTCAAGGTCTGTCCTTGTTCTGCTGCATGCACAGCTTTCATAACCATCAAGCCAATGCCTGTTGTGAGATTTTTGGAATCAACTACGGAAATTCGTCCCTCCGGGAATTCAGAACTGGCGAGAAGAGCGTTCTGATAGGTGGAAGAGAGCTCAGAAGATAAGGAGATATAAAAAATATCGTCGCCTTGTTCTATGTAAGGTTGAAATGCGGTTATGAAATCAGCGGGTGAAGGTGCTGCTGTTTTGGGCAGAGAACCATGGCGACTTACACGTTCATACAATTGCTCTGGTTTGATCTCTTCTCCGTCCTTCAGGGATTCTTCACCAAACACCACATACAAAGGAATGATGCCGATTTCGTACTGCTGGATCCACTCCGGAGCCAGATCACTGGTGCTGTCCGCAAAAATTTTGATTCGTGGCATGTCGATCTCCTTTAGAATTCAAATATTGGTCATTCATATGTTAAGTATAACGGGGCAAAGTAAAAACCGCCTAAGTTTAATTATAAAGAACCGTGACTCTCATGGGAAGCATTAGGTCAAGTATATTCCGCCAAGTATAAGTACTGCGAACAACAAAATAAGAATCCCGTTCAGAATTGTACCAACGATGACAAAGACTTTTCTGCGATTTTTGAGCACCAATCCAATGATACCAAGAATGGCTCCGACTAAATTAAGAATTATACAGACGAGAAAAGCTAAAGAACCCAGGACGACTGCCGGATGGATAGCAAGTTCTTCTCGGCTGATGGATGACCCCAGAAGTTCCATACTGTTGTTCAGTGCGAGGGAAAGCATTACAAATGTCACGACATGCCCCAGTAGCCCGACAAGCCCAACAATGAAACTGGATATACCCGGTCCCGAATGCTTCAATTGTACTGTAGATGGTTCGGCTGATTCTGGTGGAAATGTGTAGTCATTGTCACCCGTGTGATAGGGATTCGAGTTGTTAGAAGGTGATGATGTGTTATGGTTATTGGAGTTTTGAGAATTGTGATGATCCATCAGGGCTGTTCCTCCTTCAAAAATATCATAAGTTATTAGGATACTAAATGTTTATTACCCTGTATAGTGTCCAGCGATTCCGAAACAGATATTCATAAGGCATTTCTTTTACTTTACAGCTTGAATTCGCTACAATATATGGAGTCAAGGAGTTTGAAACGAATCAAGGGAGAGAATGGATATGCAACGAAGATGGATGATGCTTGGAGCCATATTAACCATGCTGTCTGTGGCGATTGGTGCTTTCGGTGCACACATGCTTAAGGACAAAATTGGTGCTAGTGCAATTGCTACTTACGAAACAGGCGTTCAGTATCACATGATTCATGCGCTGGCTTTGCTTATTGTTGGATTAACCGCTGGGCAGCTAGGTGCATCAATGAAGCTGAAATGGGCCGCGCGTTTGCTGTTTGCAGGTATCATCATTTTTTCGGGAAGCCTGTACATACTTAGCATATCGGGTATTAAAATTTTAGGAGCGATCACACCGATCGGCGGCGTAGCTTTTATTGCTGGCTGGCTGCTGTTTGCAATGGATGTCTGGCAAAGAGGTAAGAAGGATTTATAATGTTCTCTGTTACAAAAACAATAATATAATAAAAGCAACCTGTATCCGAATGTTTCTCGCATTCCAGATCAGGTTGCTTTTTTTTGAACGTTGTGGTGAAAATTTTAGTTTGAATGAAGTTCGTCTTAAGTATTTGTTTACATCTGTTGTTTTAGAGTAAGAACTCATCAATTTCGTTAGTTCGGAACGTGTAAACTTGCTTTTCATCCACATGGTAAATGCTGACCACATTGTTATCACGGTCAAAATTGAGGATACGACAAGGAATACTTTGATGTTTGCCGTGTTTGTTGTTTACAACAATTCGGGTGAGACGATTTTCTTTAATTAAGGATTCAATCCAGGCATCGAACGAATTAGAATCAGCAACATGGGAAGTATCGGCAGTCAATTTTTTCTCGTCATTTTTTGGAGCGGACTCCTTAGCAACTGATTCTTGTGTTTTTGTTTTGGACGAAACCGAACCAATGATCTGGTCTGACTTGCTGGAGGTTAACTGTTCTGTAGATGGTTGTAGTGAATCCATGAAATCTTGATTAGAGTCAGGAGAATTTGTCTTAGCCTGAGTCATGGCTTCAATGATATGACCAAGCTCAATTCCGGAGTGAATCCGAAAGTCCGCAATTTGTTCTTCTTTGTTTATGAACTCGATCAGGGACTGCAGTGCCAATGCATTTGAACGGCTCTTAATTAGTATATCGACATTAAATAAATAGCCGACGTCATCTTGATTGGATAAGGTTTGTTTCATTCATCCCAGCCCCGTTAAATAATGTGTAAGCACATATGTACTCTAATATACTATAGCACTAATATAATGGAAATCATAGTGCTAGAGGCATAGAAATCGGCTGATTTTGAAACATAGACTTGCCCTTTGCCTCTTCTGTTCTTATGTTTGCTTGATCCATTGTATAACTCATAATCAGCACTTTTTCTTATTTCACGGCAGGTGTCCACACGGTGATTCATCAAAAGGCATACACTTATCGTGATCTGTTGAAGAGGAGGTGGATCGTGAGATTATGGTGACAATGGAGCCGATTATGGTGGGAGAACATGTGCTTATTGGGGTCGAAGTGAAACTTCCCAAAACGACACTGTTAACGATTAATACATCCAAAGGATATATCATGTGCGGCGCTCTTGATGTGGGGCTTTTGAATGAGAAGCTAGGCGATCGCAAGATTGTGGCAGCGCGGGCCGTAGGTGTGCGAACATTGGAGCAACTGCTTCATGCACCAATGGAATCGGTGACGACTGAGGCAGAGGCTATGGGGATTACTGCGGGCATGACAGGGGTAGAAGCATTGTTAAAAATGATCTGAAGCAAGTGCCGGAGCTATCGCACACGACAGAAACAGAAAAAAAGGGACGAAGTTGGATGTAATCCTTCTTGTCCCTTTTCCCTGAATATACTGATCCATTAGACTTTGCTGGTCTATGCTAACTATCTCCGCTTTGCGTTTTTTACAAATTATTCAGATAATTCTCGGTAGTCTCTTTTGTAAGGTTATCTTCAATAGTTGTTCAAGCTTCTCTTGTCTTATTCTGCAAATAAAGCCGCGAGGTTCTCCTGGAAAGGCGCACGAACAATACCTTTTTCCGTGATTATGGCAGTAACGTATTCGTTTGGAGTTACGTCAAAAGCCGGATTAAATACCTTCACTCCCTGTGGTGCAGTTCGCTTGCCGAATCCTTCGGTCACTTCCTCGGCAGCACGCTCCTCGATTGGAATCAGATTGCCGGACGCTGTGGACAAGTCAATGGTTGATAACGGACTCGCAACATAAAAAGGAATATTGTGTGCCTTGGCGAGCACAGCGAGGCTGTACGTTCCAATTTTGTTGGCAACATCACCATTAGCTGCTACGCGATCTGTGCCAACGATGACAGCCTGTACCCACCCTTTGGACATGACCATGCCGGCCATGTTGTCACACAGCAACGTTACATCAATTCCCGCTTGTTGCAACTCGAATGCTGTCAGCCGGGCGCCTTGCAGAACGGGGCGTGTCTCGTCAGCAAATACCTTCAGGTGCATGCCGCGCTCCTGAGCAAGATACATTGGAGCAGTTGCCGTACCATATTTGGCTGTAGCCAGGCCACCCGCATTACAGTGGGTCAACACGCCCATACCATCCTGGAACAGAGGCAGAGCATGCTCCCCGATCATACGACACACTTCTTCGTCTTCCTTTTGAATCAACAAAGCTTCTGCTTCAAGCGCATCTGTGCTTTCATCCAGGCTCAGGCCAGCTTCTACCACTTGGTTAGCTTTTTGCATCATGCGATCTAGGGCCCAAAATAGATTAACCGCTGTTGGACGGGATGTTGCCAAGTGTGCGCAAACGGATTTGACATGATCGAGCCAGCCTTGGATGGCGATCCCATCATAAGCTTTGGCTCCGAGAACCACACCGAAGGCTGCTGCGATACCAATGGCAGGCGCGCCGCGTACTTTCATGGAATGGATGGACTCCCATACTTCTTCAGGAGTGTACAGTTTCAGCATCAGAATCGTTTCGGGCAGCAGACGCTGATCGAGCATTTCAAGCTTGTCCTTTTTCCAATTTAGCGAAGACAGAGGCTGATGTTCAGGGGTTGTCATGGATGTTCCTCCGTTCAATAATGTTAGACTTTAACCGTTGCGAGGGCAGAAGATACGAGATCTAGAATCTCACCAATTGTATTTACGTGACGATTGTTTTTAATCAAAGCTTTACCAACAGCCAGTGCCTTGCGCTGTGAATGTTCACGTTCAGTAGCATCCGTAATGGTGTCGATATCAGCGACGTGGGCAAGTCCTACGATGCGACGTACCATTTTAGCCCCGGCAAAACCGATCGTATCTCGAAATAGCTGCTGTACATACAGGTCTTGATAACCAGGCGTTTTAGCCATTGGGTCAACGAGATCGGTAGTCCACAGTGCACGGAAACGAGTATCGAATTCAGTCCAGACATCACGTACCATGTCCAGTAACTCTGTTTCACGTGTATTCCGTGCAGACTGATCCTGAAAACGGCCAGACAGCGAAACATAATGAAGAAGCAGGTTCGCCAGAACGGCGCCTACGTCAAAACCCATCGGTCCATAGAAAGCAAACTCAGGATCAATGACTTTGGTCGACTCAGGTGTTACAAAAATGCTGCCTGTATGCAAATCGCCGTGAAGAAGTGCTTGCCCATGGGTAAGAAATTTTTCCCTGAGTAGGGCAATCTCCAAATGCAGTGCTTCGTCCGTACGAAGCGCTTCAGCTTCATCCTCGATCGCTGCTTCATAGTTGTTATTGGGTGCAATGCGATACGGTTCATCAAAGATGAGGTCTTCTGTTATTTTACATTGGTCGGGGTTGACGAATCGTCCCTGCTGTTCTTTCTTCTGTTGTTGGTTCATGCCGAGGTCGGAAGTGAAGAAGAGGGTTCTCGCCATAAACTCTCCAATGTGCTGGGCAAAAAGAGGATAGGAGGCACCGTCGATTAGACCTTTACGCATAATAACGTGGTCACTTAAATCCTCCATGACCGTTAATGCAAGATCATCGTCATAATGATACACCTCGGGCACCATTCCTGGGCACAGACGATATTCCTCCTGTAATATTTCACGTTCAATGCGAGCGCGTACAAGGGAAAGCGGCCAGGATTCGCCAACGACTTTCGCATAAGGAAGCGCCTGTTTGATAATGATACTTTTATCGGAGTTCTGATCCGTGATATGGAAAACGAGATTCAGATTGCCGTCACCGATCTCACGACAATCCAGATTCGCATCTGCCGTAAATGGACCTGGTAAAGTTTTGGCTAATTCGATCGCTTCTTGTGGGGTTAAAGGATGATATTGAGTCAAAGGTGCCACCTCCATATATATGAAGAAACAGGAAAACCCACTTCTTTGCTTGGTTTATGACAGTATATCGGATAAAGCGTGGTTTTTGAACTTTTTTTTGAGACAAGCTTGCGTTGTAGTGATTCGAAGAACGGGGTCACGGGTAAAAATGAATAGGCCGGACGGTTGAATAAAACCGCGCCGCACAACACTTCCGCGAAATTAGCGGGTTCTAACATTTACTCTCTGTCTTGCATGCAGGGTCACCTGAAATGATGCTGGACAGCTAAAATTTTAATTAAAAGGATGGGATTGAATATGGCTACAAAAAACAAAACAGATCAAGCGAAATCCGTTGAACAAGTACTTAATCGTCAGGTGGCTAACCTGAACGTGCTGTATGTCAAAATCCATAACTATCACTGGTATGTAAAAGGCCCGAACTTTTTCACACTCCATGTGAAATTTGAAGAGTTCTATAACGAAATTACAGTACAAATGGATGAAATCGCTGAGCGTTTGCTCACACTGAAAGGCAGCCCGGCAGCAACGATGAAAGAGTATCTTGAAATGGCTTCGATCCAGGAAGCTTCCGGCAAAGAGGATGCAAACGCTATGGTACAAAACCTGATTGAAGACTTCGCTACTCTTTCCAATGAATATCAAGAAGGCATTGATCTGGCCGATGCGGCTGAAGATCAGCCGACTGCAGATATGCTCACAGGCTTCAAAGCCGATCTGGAGAAACATATGTGGATGCTTCGTGCATACCTGGGTTAAACCGTTTCAGGGCGGACTCAGATTTGTTCGTAACCCACTTCGAGGTTAATGTTTTCATCCGTAAAGTCTCGGTGTCGTCTGCTAAAAGTTGTCAGATAGGTGCCTAGCGTCTATACTGCTGTCAAGAGTGACAGGGGAGGGCTAACACGATGTTTGACACAAGCGCGGTACCGGCTTTAAAGGAATGGGCTTCTGCCATCCAAGCGCTGGAAAACGGTCGCCAGATCATGGTGATGCGTAAAGGCGGGATTGTGGAGGAAACGAAACATTTTGAGTTGAAAAGTCCAGCATTTTACTTGTATCCGACTTATGAGCATCAGCGTAAAGAACTGATCAAGTCCTCGGATCAATCCTATGTTGAAGAGTCGCTGGCCGAATGGGTGCCTGAAGCTTCAACCGTCCGCATTACAGCGTATGCTGAAGTAACGCAGGATTTGGAGATTCGAGATCAGGAGATGCTGGATCGACTTCTGGAATATCACATGTGGACAGCGGATTTTGCTGAATCCCGTTTGAAGTGGAAAAAGAAAGATCCGCTCCACGTGTTGATTCTCCGTGTGTACCGTCTGCAGGAACCGATGGAGATTCCCGTTTTGCCAGAGTATAACGGCTGCCGTTCATGGATTTCCATTCCGAATGGTTTGGTGCCGCGCGAAATGACGCCGGTGCTGGACGTTGCGGATTTTGCCGATCAGGTACGGAAGATTAACGAGACACTCAGAATGTAATCGCTTATTTGCGAAAGCTTATTTGAAGTAATTGTAAAGGACTTGTCCAGAAATGGATAAGTCCTTTTTCATTCCATGTGGAAGCTGAACAAACTGTGAATTTTGTGATTTATATCACTGTCTTACATATGGAAAGTAGTTTTCTGATTTGATTCAAACAGTCATTTATTATAGAATCATAAAGAATGAAGTTTTCTGAGAAGGATAAGAATTGATAGGAAATGACTTGATAATCATTGAGAATCAGTTTAGAATTATTCTAAAGTGATTGCTGCTCTACAGCGTATGAAGAATGTGCGTTAGAGTGGCAAGGAGAAATTGCTTTAGAGATGTATGAGGAAACAGAGAAAGTCAGGGGAAGCCCTGTTCAGATATAATAGGCGCTTTTTCTTTTCGACAGCAAACATCAATTTAATCAATGGAGGGAAACATTACACATGACTACGAATTTCGTCATTGAAGGTCTGAAAGCGACCATTGAAGGTAAAGAAATCCTGAAAGGCATCAACCTGGAAATGAAAGGTGGAGAAATCCACGCAATCATGGGACCGAACGGAACAGGTAAATCCACGTTGGCTTCTGCTCTGATGGGACACCCTAAATATGAAGTAACAGACGGCACAGTAACTCTCGATGGTGAAGACGTACTGGATATGGCTGTAGATGAGCGCGCACGTGCGGGTCTGTTCCTGGCTATGCAATACCCGAGCGAAATCGCAGGTGTAACCAACTCGGACTTCTTGCGTAGTGCAATCAACGCTCGCCGCGGTGAAGGTAATGAGATTTCCCTGATCAAGTTCATTCGTCAAATGGAAGGGAAAATGAAAGAACTTGATATGAACCCTGAGTTTGCTCATCGTTACCTGAACGAAGGTTTCTCCGGTGGTGAGAAAAAACGGAACGAAATTTTGCAAATGATGTTGCTTGATCCTAAAATTGTTGTACTTGACGAGATCGACTCAGGTCTTGACATCGATGCTCTGAAAATTGTCGCAGACGGTGTTAATGCAATGAAGAGCGAAGATCGCGGTTTCTTGATCATCACGCACTATCAACGCTTGCTTAACTACATCACTCCAGACTATGTACACGTTATGATGCAAGGCCGCATCGTGAAATCTGGTGGACCTGAACTGGCTCAACGCCTGGAAGCTGAAGGATATGACTGGGTAAAAGCAGAACTGGGAATTACAGACGAAACTGTAGGTCAAGACGCGTAAAGACAAAGCGGAGGAGGATAATAAATGACTACACAAACAATTCTTCCGGTTGAATCTGAAGCGCTTCGCGCCTTGTCGGAAAGCAATAATGAACCCGGCTGGTTGACCGAGCAGCGGCTCGAAGCTTTGAAGCTTGCGGGCGAGCTGGCGCTTCCCAAACTGGAAAAGCAAAAAATTGAACGCTGGAGTATCAGCGAGTATGGCACATATAAAGCAGGCGTAGCGATTTCTTCGCTGGAAGAAGTGCCTGCATCAATCAAAGATCTGGTTCAAGATCAAGCAGAAGGCAGTCTGGTGATCCAGCGCAACTCTGGTGCAGTATATTCCAAGTTGTCTGCTGATCTGGCAGCACAAGGGGTTATCTTCACCGATCTGGCTACTGCCGTTCGTGAGCATGCTGACCTGGTCAAGCCTTACCTGAACACAGCGGTGAAAGCCGATGAACATTCCATTGCCGCATTGCATGCAGCGTTGTGGAATGGCGGAGTGTTCCTGTATGTACCGAAAAATGTAAACATTGAAGTTCCACTTCAAGCAGTAATGCTTACAGATGATGCATCTGCAACCTTTGCACCTCACGTACTCGTTGTTGCCGAAGCAAACAGCTCGGTTACTTACGTAGACAACTATGTGTCTGGTGAGCTCTCTGCACCGGTATTCCATAATGGCGTTGTCGAAGTGTTTGTTAAACCAGGTGCAAAAGTACGCTTCGCAACGGTTCACCAACTGAACGTTAACGTAACGGATGTATCCTTCCGCCGTGCTGTTCTGGAAAATGACAGCTCCATTGAATGGATCGTTGGTGAGATGAACAATGGAGATACAGCAAGCAATACAATGAGTGTCTTGAAAGGCAATGGTTCCACTTCGGACTCCAAAGTGATTGCCGTTGGTTCCGGTTCACAGAAGATTAACTATACAACCGAAGCTCGTCACTTCGGTAAAAATACGCCAAGCCAAATGATTACACGTGCGGTTATGCGTGAAGAGGCTTCGGCAATCATCAACGGCATTACCAAGATCGAGAAAGGTGCTACAAGAGCCGACGGACAGCAAACGGAGAAAGTATTGATGCTGAGCCCTAAAGCACGCGGAGATGCCAACCCGATTCTTCTGATTGACGAGGATGATGTAACAGCAGGTCACGCGGCTTCTGTAGGTCAAGTGAATGCAGAGCAGATCCATTACTTGATGTCGCGCGGGATTAACCGTACGGATGCGGAACGCCTGATCATTTATGGCTTCCTCGCACCGGTGGTGGCGGATATTCCTTTGGAAGCACTGCGTACCCAATTGCAGTCCCTGATTGAGAAGAAGCTGGGACAATGAACCCATCCATTCGCGAGCAGTTCCCGATCCTCCACCAGGAAATCAATGGACACCCGCTCGTATATCTAGACAGTGCTGCAACTTCACAAAAGCCTCGTGCTGTGATTGATGCGGTTAAACATTATTATGAATATGAGAACTCCAACGTGCATCGCGGTGTGCATACACTTGGAAGCCGGGCAACGGACGCTTATGAAGGTGCTCGTGAGAAGGTTGCCAAGTTTATCAACGCTCGTCGCACGCAGGAAATCATCTTCACACGTGGCACAACGACTGCCTTGAATCTGGTGGCTTCGTCATATGCCCGTGCCAACTGCAAAGAAGGCGATGAAATTGTCATTACGCAGATGGAGCATCATAGTAACCTGATTCCTTGGCAGCAAGTTGCCAAGGAGACAGGTGCCACATTGAAGTACATTCCGCTTCAGCCAGACGGTCATATTGAGTTGTCTGATGTGGAGCAAACGATAACCAGCAATACTAAAATTGTCGCTATTGCTTATGTATCCAATGTGATGGGAATCGTGCATCCCGTTAAACAGATCGCTGAAATCGCCCATCGCAACGGTGCAGTTATTGTTGTGGATGGCGCACAAAGCACACCGCATATGAAGGTGGATGTGCAAGATCTGGACTGTGATTTCTATGCGCTGTCTGGTCACAAAATGTGCGGACCGACCGGTATCGGTGCTCTCTACGGCAAAAAGGCGCTGCTGGAGTCCATGGAACCGATTGAATTCGGCGGTGAAATGATTAATGACGTGGGACTGTATGACTCCAACTGGAAGGAATTGCCCTGGAAATTTGAAGGCGGAACCCCGATTATTGCGGGAGCAGTAGGATTGGGTGCTGCCATTGATTTCCTTGAGCAGATCGGCATGGATGAAATTGCTCATCATGAAGGTGTACTGGCTGCTTACGCAACGGAACGCCTATCAGAGATTGATGGACTAAGCATCTATGGACCAGCTAAACGTCATGTTGGCGTAGTAACCTTTAATCTGGGAGATGTACATCCACATGATGTCGCTACCGTACTGGATGCGAGCGGTATAGCGATTCGTGCGGGACACCACTGCTGCCAACCGCTGATGCGCTGGCTTGAAGTAAGCTCAACGGCTCGTGCGAGCTTTTATCTATACAACAACGAGCAAGATGTAGATCGGCTTGTCAGCGCCTTAATCCAGACAAAGGAGTATTTTGGCGATGCAACTTGATGATCTGTACCGACGTGTTATAATGGACCATTACAAAAACCCGCGGAACCGCGGAACGTTTGACAATGACGTCGTTACGGTGAATTTAAACAATCCAACGTGCGGCGACCGGATTTCACTGCAGCTGATGCTGAATGACGGAATCGTCCAGGAGGCCAAGTATACGGGAGAAGGCTGTTCGATCAGCATGTCTTCGGCATCGATGATGACCGAGGCTGTCAAAGGCAAGACAATCGAACAGGCACTCGATCTGGCTAACCGTTTTTCCTCATTGATGCAAGGGGAAGAAGTCGATTTCGACGATTATGAAGATCTCGAAGCCCTATCCGGTGTAAACAAGTTCCCTGCACGCATCAAATGTGCCACTCTGGCCTGGAATGCATTACGCAAAGGAATTGACGAAGAGGACAATGTACAATAACGATAGGGAGGTCGAGCAAGATGGCTAAAAAAGCACCAGAAATGGAAGAGTATAAATATGGTTTTCGCGATGAGCATAAATCCATCTTTCAAACCGGCAAAGGTCTGACGGCAGAAGTTGTAACGGAAATTTCTAAAATCAAGAATGAACCGGAGTGGATGCTGGAATTCCGTTTGAAATCCTTGAAACAGTTCGAGAAAATGGCAATGCCTAAATGGGGCGGCGATCTGGATGGACTGGATTTCAACGATATTCAATACTATGTTCGCCCTTCGGAAAAGCAAGGGAAAACATGGGAAGAAGTTCCTTCCGAGATCAAAGAAACATTCGATAAACTGGGTATTCCAGAAGCAGAGCAAAAGTTCTTGGCAGGGGTATCGGCTCAATATGAGTCCGAGGTTGTATATCACAACATGCAAAAAGAACTGGAAGACCAAGGTGTAATCTTCATGGATACGGATACGGCTCTGAGAGAGCACCCGGAGATCCTGCGTGAATATTTTGCGACTGTTATTCCGCCAGCAGATAACAAATTTGCTGCGTTGAACAGTGCGGTATGGTCTGGAGGAAGCTTCATCTACGTTCCAAAAGGCGTAAAATGTGAAGTGCCTCTGCAAGCATACTTCCGGATCAACTCCGAAAATATGGGTCAATTCGAGCGTACATTGATTATTGCAGACGAAGACAGCTTCGTGCACTATGTAGAGGGCTGTACTGCTCCAATTTACAGCACAAATTCCCTGCACAGTGCGGTAGTTGAGATCATCTGTAAGAAAAATGCACGTGTTCGTTACACAACGATCCAAAACTGGGCACCAAACATCTACAACCTCGTTACCAAACGTGCGGTTGCTGAAGAGAACGCAACGATGGAATGGGTCGATGGAAACATCGGTTCCAAACTGACGATGAAATATCCTGCAGTTGTACTGAAAGGCCGTGGAGCTAAAGGTTCCGTTCTGTCGATCGCTGTTGCAGGTAAAAACCAGCACCAGGATGCAGGCGCGAAAATGATTCACCTCGCTCCGGATACAACTTCTACGATTGTATCCAAGTCAATCAGTAAGCACGGCGGTAAAGTAACGTACCGTGGTCTGGCTTCCTTTGGACGCCAAGCTGAGGGCGCGAAATCCAACATCAAATGTGATACTCTCATTCTCGATAATGAGTCCACATCGGATACAATTCCTTACAACGAAATCATGAATGATAACATCATGCTGGAGCATGAAGCAACGGTATCCAAAGTGTCTGAGGATCAACTCTTCTACCTGATGAGCCGTGGTCTGACCGAAGCGGAAGCTACGCAGATGATCATCATGGGCTTCATTGAGCCGTTCACAAAAGAATTGCCAATGGAGTACGCCGTTGAGATGAATCGTCTCATCAAGTTCGAGATGGAAGGCTCCATCGGTTAAGACAAATGTACTGAGAAAAGACGAACCGTCATGGTTCGTCTTTTTTTTATGCCATAAAGAGAGTAATCCTTGATTAAAATTGTAAAAAATAAGACTTAGAGCACAGGCCAATTCATAGAGTTAAGCATTAAATGATAGAAAAGGATGTGATGCTATGAATGCAAACCCTTTCGTAGGGTATCGAATTACTAGTTCATTCGGTTATCGAATTCATCCTATACATGGAGGCCAGACGTTCCATCGAGGGGTTGACCTGGTCACCGATCCTTGGAATGGCCCTGTATACGCTTTTCTTGAAGGAACAGTACGTTTTGCAGCGGAAGGACGCACAGGCTCCGGCTTTGGCGGTTACGGGCTCACCGTGGCGTTGGAGGATCATCGTGAACACCTGCATTGTTATGCTCATCTTTCTCGTATTGCTGTCCGTGCAGGCCAGAAGGTGAAGCGAGGTCAGCTTATTGGATATCAGGGAAGTACAGGGCAGAGCACAGGTCCACATGTACATTATGAGATTCGTAAAACAAGCTCACCTTCATACGGATACACTGCAAGTGAAAATGGAGTTGTTGAACCAACAGCATATTTGTTAAAAGAATATGGAACAGTCTCGCAGGAAGAGGAGGGCCCGCCAATGACAAGTGAGGAAAAGCAATTGTTCGTGCTGATGCAGAAGCAACTGGAGCTTCAAGGGAAGTGGATCCAAGAGCAGAAACGATTATCCAAAATGAGCTGCCCTGATTGGGCGCAGGAAGCACTGGCTTATTATCGTCCCTTTATTCAGGATGACACAGGAAGTTATGATTTTTGGAGAACACTTGTGATCATGTATCGGAAGGAAAGAGGAGTACAGATACAAAAAGAGGATTGAATGTCATCCCACTTTAAACAGTATAATTCACATCCTGTGGGCTATAAACCAAATTGCGAAGAATGCCGTTTCGCCCAGTTCCTCCGGCGGGGAAGCGTCATATGTTAGGGTATACCTGATAAAGAGGAGGCAATCACATGAGCGAAGTAGGTTATGGCTGTAAAGGCAACGTTGGTGGTGTAGGCGGTGTAGGTGGATACAATCCATGTACGTCGGTTGGCGCTATCTTGGTACTGTTCATCTTGTTGGTTATCATTACAAAAGCATTCTGTGTGTAACTCAATATACTGAATATACGTAAGACAGATCAAGGGAAGCTCGGCTGAGCTTCCCTTTTCATTATTTTTTTCTGTTATAGTGACTTATTGAACGTAAATCTCAACGATCGCAATATCTCTTTCTTTCGCTAAATCAATAAAGGCCGTAGAGGTCTGAACGAGTGGGCGGAAGTAGTCAGCTGGATTATTCATGACGATGACACCAGTCTGTCCTGTTGTGAGGAGTACTTTTTTGCCTATAAAATTCGGAAGCATATGTTTGATCAGTTCCTGGGTTGCTTCGCCATTCAACTGACCAAAACTGAGACTGTACAATTCACACAAAACAGAAATCAGCTCTTGCTTGGTTTGGTATACCCGATTTGTTGTCATCGCACTGTATACGTCAGCCACAGCAGTTATACGAGCATAAGGATGGATTTCATCCCCTCGCAAGCCATGTGGATAACCGCTCCCATCTTCACGTTCATGATGTTGAAGGGCAACCATAGCAATGATTTCATCCTCAGTGGAAGCTTTAATAATATCGTAACCGTAAAAGGTATGTTTTTTCATTTCTGCGAATTCTTCTGTCGTTAGTTTACCTGGTTTATGTAAGATTTCAGAAGGAATTTTGGACTTGCCAATATCATGGAGATACCCTGCTTTGGCTACCGTAAGACATTCGTCGGGACTATAGCCCATCCAGCCGGCAATATAAAAAGCGAGCATACCGACTTGCAAGGAGTGATTGTAAGTGTAGTCACTGTCTCCATCCAGCATAAGCAGCAGGGAAACAACGTCTTTTTGTTTTTCGAGTTGTCCCGTTAAGGTTCCCAAAATTTCATCAACCTGTGACTCATCAATAAAGCCTTTTTCTATGGCTTGTTGGAACAGAGATTCTGTGCCTTTGATCGTGTCGTTAAACAGATTGGTTAACAGACGGGTCTGATCGGAAGGCAAGTTTTGTTCATCAGAGTGAAGGTTGGATGTATGTTCTACATCTGCGAAATCAATTCCATGATGCAGCAGTTTAGATATATCATCTTCACTGAGAACGGAACCTTTCATCAGCATGTGGAGACCTGAAGTGTTGTAGATATCATTTTTTAGCAGGTCGCCGGGTTTAAGATCTGTAACATGCACTCTCACGTATAAACCACCTTTTCCTCGACTAATATCGACACATATCATTATAATAACAAGAAAAAAATGGGTTGACAACGACTTATTTACTGTTCATATACCTTTGTAAACAGCGGATAGACCCATTTTTTCTAGTCCAAAGGGTTCCAGGGGCCTAGTTGATGGCCTTTCCACTCCGAGCCGTCTTCCCAAATTTCCTTTTTCCAGATTGGCACAGTTTGCTTCAACCTTTCAATGGCATAACGGCTCGCATCGTAACAGTCGCTGCGATGAGGCGAGGATACCGCGATAACGACACTGATCTCGGCGATGTCAACTTTGCCGATTCGATGACTGATTGCACTGCGTACACCTGGCCAGCGTTCTGCAATTTCTGTGCCAATTGCAGCCATTTGGGACAGAGCCATAGGTACATATGCTTCATATTCCAGATGTACCGTGCGCTGTTCACCGGTCATTTCGCGAGTCGTACCTACAAAAGTTAAGGCAGCACCATGATTGGCCGTGATGACCAAATTAGTGGTGTCCTCGACAGACAAGGGCCCATTGGTAATCAGAAACAGACCGTCTTCTGTGCGATGTTCTTGTGTACGTGGCCGGTCCTCATCCGGGTTCGTAGTACCGTCACCTCCGGATACAGGAGGAATCAATGCCAATTCGTCATCTGCTGTAAGTAATGTATCGGCAGGAGCATATCTCTGATTTACTGCCAGAAATGAGGAACGAATCTGCGATGAGGCTTCAGGATAAGCCTGACTCAATTGTTCTTTAAGTTGGGAAGCCGTAGGTGCATCACCTTCATACTCAAATTCCAACTGGGATGTATTTAAACGTTCTGCAATACCTGCAAATAGTTGAATTGTCAATTTCATGGAATGAATCGCTCCTTTTTGATCTCTAAACCCTATAAATATATCATAACGACGTAGAAAATGTTATGCTTATCCATTAGAAGAATGTACGTTTAATGAACGGCAGGGGAGGCAGTGTAATGCGCAGCAGCGAGAAGCAAACATTAACGATTCTGCATACCAATGACATACACAGTCATTTTGGCTCCATGAGCGCCATCGCTGCTATGATCAATGAGGAACGTGCCCGGGGTGGGCACTTGCTTGTCCTTGATATTGGCGACCATATGGATCGAATGGCAGTTGAAACGGAAGGCACATTAGGTATGGCTAACGTAGATGTGCTAAATCTGACAGGCTATGACGCCATTACGATTGGAAATAATGAGGGGTTAACTTTTACACCAGACCAGCTCGCCCAGTCTTACACCGGACTACTCTGTCCGATTGTATGCGGCAATGTGCTAGAACAGGATACAGGACGTCCGCCAGCCTGGATGAAGCCTTGGACAATTATCGAAAAGGGACCCTTTCGGATTGGTCTGCTGGGAGCAACCGCGCCATTTAACACCTTCTATGAACTGCTTGGCTGGCAAGTAACGGATCCCGTAGAAACGTTAAGAGAGCAGGTCAAGACGCTGCGTGAGCAAGTGGACGTGATTATAATTTTGTCACACCTAGGTCTTTCAACGGACAAAAGACTGGCAGAGCAGGTCGCTGGCATTGATGTTATTTTAGGTGGGCATACCCATCATATATTGGAAGAGCCTTTAATAACGGATAAGACCGTGCTGGGAGCAGCAGGGAAATTTGGGCAATGGCTTGGGAAAGTCGTACTTGAAAGAGCGGGAGAATCAGAACCTCTTCTGCTGGTGAGCAGTGGTTGTGTACCCGTACAAAGCAACCTGCTGGAGGAAAAGGTGTCCTTGGCTATTGCTACGAATCGTGCGGAAGCTGAAAGAGTGCTGGATCAGACAGCTGTCATCACGGATCGGATGCTGCCCGTTTTTTACGAGATGGAATCTCCTTTCGCTACATTACTTGCACAAGCCGTTCGGCATTTTACCAGAGCTGAGTTATCGCTGGTCAATGCAGGGCAGTTGCTCGGAAATCTCCCGCAAGGAAGCATTACCAAAGGAATGTTACATTCCCTATGTCCATCTCCTATAAATGCTTGTACAATAGGCTTGAAAGGTTATCAGATTCGTGAAGCACTTGAGCAGTCACTGCTGGAAGAGTTCATCTCTAAACCCATAGTGGGATTTGGTTTTCGAGGGCGAATTCTCGGGACGTTGTGTGTCGACGGATTAGAAATTCAATATGATCCCGACGCGCCAGCCTATCATAAGATCAAATCCATTTATGTGAACGGTGAAGCTATGGATGATCAGCGGGAATATGTCATCGGAACGCTTGACATGTTCACGTTTAATGTGGGGTATCCTTCTTTGGCTCAAGGAAGCAACATACAATATTATCTTCCAGAATTTATACGGGATTTGTTGGAAGAGGAATTGAAACGACCAGGGGCGCTGGAGGATAGCCTGCGCAAACGCTGGTTACTAAGTTAAAAGCAGGAACAAGACTGCCTTCTGCTGATGCGGCGGCTAGTGTTCATTACATCTACGGAGCGGGAGAGGATAGGCTGTGCGTTTAGTACATATAAACTTATTGCAGCCTGGCATGAAGCTGGGGAAACGAATTTTTAGTGAAGAAGGTCTGGTTTTACTCAGTGAAGATGTAGAACTGACGAGCCGATTAATCGGACGGTTGAAAGATCTTGGGATTGGATACGTCTATATTCAGGATGCTGCGACAGAAGACATTATCGTGCCCGATATGTTACAGGAAGAAACTAAGCGAAGGGCACTTGTGGAGATCAAACAGCAATTTCAACATATGTCTGGCCTCAAAAGTAAAAACCGGATCACGCACTTTGGTAAAGCGCTTAGCGGTGTAATGAACAGCATTCTGGAGGATATCGGCAGTCAAAAAGAAGCGATGATCATGTTAATGGACATGAACTCCAGCGATTTTGACCTATATAATCACTCGCTGAATGTTTGTGTGTATACACTTGTACTCGGGGTGGCCTCGGGTTATACGCGCCAGCAGCTTATGGAGATCGGTCTTGGTGCTCTGTTGCATGATATTGGAAAAACACAGATTTCCTCCGACATTTTACATAAACCTTCTCGACTTAGTGATGAGGAATACAAAATCATTCAGCAGCATACAACGTACGGACACCGTATTCTTAAGGATGAACCCGGGATTCCTCTGCTGGCAGCACATTGTGCACTCCAGCATCATGAACGTATTGATGGGAGTGGCTATCCTCTCGGGTTGAAAGGCAATGAAATCCATGAATATGCGAAGTGGATTGCTCTTGCCGATTCTTATGATGCGATGACAACCAACCGGGTCTATCGCCAAGCCTTATTGCCACATCAAGCCGTTGAAGTGCTTTACACAGGCTCTGGAACCCTTTATGAGCAGTGGATGCTTGAAAAGTTTAGAGACTGTGTCGCGATTTATCCCGTAGGTATTTCCGTAACCCTCAGTACTGGAGAAGTTGGCGTCGTAGCAGCGATACAACCTCGGGTGCCGCAGCGACCGTTAATTCGTGTTATCAAGGATGCTGAAGGACAGATGCTCAGCGCACCGTACGAAATAAACCTTGCGACAAAACTTTCTGTTATGATTACAGGAGTGGAGGGCGTGGGGAATTCTGCTGCACTTCTGAAGCATGAACAGTTGAATAGTTGAGCAAACCAAGTTTAGAGTATGCGCTCAGGTGGTCATATCGGGAACGTGAAGCTTATTTCCGAATGAAACATGAGCGTTTTTTGTCATGTAATGGTCAGGGTTTGGCTGTGCAGGAAGATTCATAATTGTGCTATGATAAAAGATAACTCCCAAAAAGAGTATCTGAGATATGATGTAAATAAAACTTTTTAGGTTAATAAAAGGAATAAGGTGAAGAACTATGACCATGCTAAACTCAGGATCGGTACAACCGATGCCTTTATCGCCAACGAATGATCCGTGGGATCCGATTGGCTCTCTACGTACATATGGCCGCCATGTGCTGACCAGTGTAGAAATGACAGTGACACATCTGTGCAACATGCGCTGTGAGCACTGTGCCGTAGGGGATATGCTTACGATGCAAGAGGCACCCGCACTTCCGCTCTCACTCATGTTGAAACGATTGGATGAGGTAGAGCATCTGCAGACGATCAGCCTGACGGGCGGCGAACCCAGCTTTAGCCAAAAGACGGTGGATGAGATGATCATTCCTCTGCTTAAATATGCTAAGGACCGCGGAGTTCGCTCGCAAATCAATTCCAATCTGACGCTGGATATCAGCCGATATGAGAAGTTGCTCCCATATCTCGATGTGATGCACATTTCCTTCAACTATTTGAACGCGGATGATTTCCATCAGGTCGGGTTTGCCAACAGTGGTAGAGCGGTGAAACGTGAAGTTGCCGTGAAGATGTATGAAAAGATGATTGAGAACGCGCGTAAGTTGAGTGAGGCCGGCATGTTTATCTCTGCTGAGTCGATGATTAATTATCGTACGCACGATAAGCTGGAGGGCATTCATCAACTGATCCGGGAAATGGGCTGTGTACGGCACGAAGTACATCCGATGTATAACTCTAACTTCGCATCCTCTCTACCGGTATTGTCGCTGGATCACATGAGATCTGCCATTCACCGGTTGCTTGATGTACGGGATAAAGACATGTGGATGCTTTTCGGAACGTTACCTTTCTTCGCTTGCAGTGCAGCCGAGCAGGATCGGGAACTGATTAACCGGCTGTACAGTGAACCTAATGTGACTGTTCGCAATGATCCAGATGGACGCAACCGTGTGAATGTCAATATGTTTACAGGTAACGTATACGTGACTGATTTTGCTGATATCCCTGCATTCGGTAATATTCATGATCGTAAACTGGATGATGTATTTCACGAATGGTCTGCAGAGCATCCGCTCAATCAGACGGTAAACTGCCACTGTGATGCTGCATCCTGTTGCGGACCCAACTTGCTTGTGGCTGATATGTACTATAAAGGCGTGGACTTCAAATCGAGAAAAGCTATTTTACGTTAATATTCCAGGTGCATTCCTGAAATAGACAGAGAAGGGGAGTTACATCTTGGGCATTCACACCGAATTTCACTTTGGACAGCTGGTATTTAATCTGGTCTGTGTCTTTTTGCTCGTATTTTTGAATGGTGTATTTGTCGCAGCAGAGTTCTCTCTCGTCAAAGTAAGACAGACACGCCTGACACAATTGCAGAGTGAAGGAAATCGCCTAGCTGGTTATGCCTTGAAGGTGAACGGTAAACTGGATGCCTATCTGTCGGCAACGCAGTTCGGGATTACACTGACATCTCTCGGACTGGGCTGGTTAGGGGAGCCGGCAATCTCCAAACTACTTGTAGAACCGCTGATGTTTAAGCTAGGCGTTTCCGATACAAGCCTGATTACAACGGTATCCGTGATTATCGGATTCTGTATCATCACGTTTTTGCACATCGTACTTGGTGAGCTTGCTCCTAAATCGCTGGCGATTCAAAAAACGGATGGTGTAGCGCTGCTTTTATCGGCACCGTTGCTGTTATTTTATAAAATTTTCTTCCCGTTCATCTGGGTTCTTAACGCATCAGCGAATGCTTTATTACGTCTGGCTGGTATTGAACCGGCGAGTGAAAGCGAAGCCCATTCAGAAGATGAACTCCGCATCCTGATGAAGCAGAGTGCCAAAAGCGGGGTCATCGACAAGGACGAGATCAAACTAATGGATAATATCTTTGATTTCTCCGACATGCTGGCGCGGGAGGTCATGCTGCCTCGTACAGATATGGACTGTTTGTATACCCATCTGTCGCTGGAGGAAAATCTAAAAATCATCAATGCAACGAAACATTCCCGATACCCGGTAGCGGTGGAGGATAAAGACGAGATTATCGGATTTATCCATATTACGGACCTGCTGCTGGCGGAACCGGAGCAACAACAGGATTTGGCTTCAATGGTGCGTCCGATTCTGAACGTACCCGAGTCGATGGAGATCAGTCATGTGTTACGTCTAATGCAGAAAAAACATTCTCAGATGACCCTTGTTGTAGATGAATATGGGGGTACTGCAGGATTGCTCACGGCAGAAGAGATTCTGGAAGAGATCGTTGGGGATCTGTATGATGAGTTCGAAGATGAGCGTCCACATATGGAACGGATCGGTAATGCGTTTTCGATCGACGGACGTTCGCTGATTGAAGAAGTTCATGAATGGACGGGAGCAATTATTGAGGACGAAGAAGTAGATACCATTGGCGGCTGGTTATTCAAGGAGCTGGAGGGCAGTCCGGCCAAAGGGAGAACGCGTGAACGGAACGGCTATGTTTTTGAAGTCGAAGAGTCCACACGTTTACGAATTAATCGGGTGAAAGTATATAAGCAGACGAGAGCAGAAGATACAAGCACGGAAGAGGAGCAGTGAACTGCTGCCGATTCAAAATGATAATAATTGTAGTAATCAATCAAGACCTTTGGAAGCAACGCTCAGGCGGCTTTCGAGGGTCTTTTTTGCACCGTGAGAATAAGCTTTTTAGGAAATAGCAAAATTCTTCGCACAGTTTCTGCAAAAAGGGATTATCCTGCCCAATACGACATATGGTTATAAGGACAGGAAATGATGGGAATATACTGCATGTTATGAAAGGAAGAGAGAATGCATGTTATGAAGGAAAGAGAGAATGCATATCATCGGATGATAAAGGAGGCGTTTTGATTGAAAGATCCTCAGGTTCGGGCTTATGTTCCTTTTGTGGGTCCATTTGATCCGTGCAAACCGCTAGGTATTCGTACGTATCTGGTTCCACCTCAATTATTTATCCCCTTTCAGCCGATGGGGTGGCCACAGTACAGTCCTGCCGAAGCCTTAAGATTAGGTACGTTGTGGCCAGCACTGTATAGTCCGTACACTTCGAAGAAAACAAAGGAAAGGGCGGTGGAGAGTGATGGAGAAGGAACAGCCTAAGGCCTGTGACGCCAAGTATTACGAGCTGTTAGAGGAACTGCAGGCGCTAGATTTTGTTCTGGTCGAGTTAAATCTGTATTTGGATACACATCCGGGGGATTTTCAAAGTATCGAGCAGTACAATAAATTCAGCCAGGAACGGATGCGTGTTGCACATGAGTTTCAGCAGTTATATGGTCCACTGACGAATTTTGGTCATTCTTTTTCCAAGTATCCGTGGGAGTGGTCCCAGACACCATGGCCTTGGCAAGTATAAAATCAAAGGAGGCGTCCTGTACATGTGGGTATATGAAAAGAAATTACAATATCCGGTTCGGGTGAGTAAATGTGATCCTCATATGGCAAAGCTGTTGATGGAACAATATGGCGGTGCGGATGGAGAACTTGCGGCAGCCTTACGATATTTGAATCAGCGTTATACCATTCCAGACAAAATTATTGGTCTGCTGAATGACATCGCGACAGAAGAATTTTCTCACTTGGAGATGATTGCAACGATGATCTACAAGCTCACCAAGGATGCTACGATTGAGCAATTGGAGCAGGCTGGTTTGGATGCTCATTATGCAGGACATGATCGGGCGCTTTTTTATAACAACGCTGCTGGTGTACCCTTCACGGCTTCCTATATTCAGGCAAAAGGCGATCCCATCGCCGATCTGTACGAGGATATCGCAGCCGAAGAGAAAGCCAGGGCTACATATCAATGGTTAATTGATTTAACGGATGACGTGGACTTGCAAGACAGTCTGAAATTTTTGCGGGAACGCGAAATTGTGCATTCACTGCGATTCAGGGAGGCCGTTGAGATTCTAAAGGACGATCGGGAAACCAAGAAAATATATTGATGATGAGCCAAGTAAATATGTTGCGAAAGAGATAAAGGCAGTCCAGGTGGGCTGCTTTTTATATTTAGGTACAATGATATAAGTTGAACTGTCCTTTTACACGTTAACGGAGAGGACAGAAAAAACCTGGAAAAGCGAAGCGTTCGCCTTTATCACCGGATTTTTCCCTTTGGAAAAGGGAATTCAAAAAAAACTGGGGATAACAGCGAATGGAAGGTTCTTCTGTTATCGGAGTGGACTGTGTAAAATTTTTAGTTGAACTTAATAGATTACATAAATAAAATCAAAAAAAGGACGAGTGATCAAGGCCTGTTGACCCCAAAGTCGTCCTGCAGAATTAACCGAATGTATGAGTAAGTGCTTTTAGTATTCAACGACCATGGCAACATTTTGCCACCCTGCTCCAACGGTCCAGAACAACACTTTGTCACCGCGCTGTACCTTACCGGAGGTTATCGCTCGATGCAGTGCTATAAACGGGCTGCTGGTGGAAGTGTAACCGAACTCGTCTCCAATATAGACAGCGACTTCATCATCAATACCGATATTTTTGGATACCGCGCGGATGTTGGCAATCGACAGTTGGGAGAAACAAGCAGCTTTGATCTCATCCGGCCTGATTTCATTCCGTGTCAGCAACGTACGAATGGAGTCTGAAGCAGCATCGACACAGATTGAATCGTCAAACGGTGTGAACTTCACATGAAAAGCTCCTGCATCCACACCGGTACTTCCTAGCTTAGCTAGTCCTTCGGCGGGAAAAAGGGAATTTTGATACACACAGGTATCTGTCTGATAGATGGAATCGATAAAGCCCACGGCAAGTTCATCCCGTTCGACAATCACAGCTGCGGCTGCATCTCCGAAATTTGCAAAATAAACCGGATCATCCGGACTGGCATGAGGAGCGATATAGTCTGAACCGATGATCAAAGCCCGTTTGATTCTGGGATTGCCGAGCATTTGCCGAGCAACCTGTTCAAAGGCCGCAGTCATACCTGCGCAGTTGGCATTACTATCAATACAGATGGTATGAGGTGCTCCGCTGATTAAATGGTGAATCATTAAGGAATTCGTAGGGAAAATATATTCTGGTGTTTGGCTTGCATACGCAATCAAGTCGATATCTTGGCCGGTGAATCCGGTTTTAGCGAGCAGATTTTGGGTTGCCTCGAAGGCCATCGTCAGTGAATTTTCGTCATCGCGATCAATTTTGTAACGGGATTCACGTCCGAGTGCTTTTAACAAACCACGAATATCGACCCCTCTGGCATCAAAATGTTCAATATAAAAGTCATTGTGCACCTTGGTTTCAGGGTGATACATATCAATATCTACAATACGAATTCCAGCCATCATCATCCTCCTCTTAGTGGAAAGGCAGAGCTGCTATTAAAACACCAAACGAGTCAGGGAGCTACGCCGAAATAATTTCCAGATTGTCCAGCCCTACGGTCCGACCAAGTCTGGCAAGCTGCATTTTTAATATGGCATTGTTTTCGAGGGTCAGGACTACTTTTTTGTATTCATCCTTTTTGAACATGGCCAGACATCCCTCAAGAAGAGGTACAATTTCAGGAGCAGTGACATTCAGCTTTTTGCAGTCAATGTCCAGGTTGAACTCCTTGGTATTGATAGAGGTAATCGTATCCTGATACGCCGAGATTGAACGGAGACCGTCCTCTTGAGAAAAAGAACCTTCCAATTCAATGTACAACACCTTGTTTGAAGCATCCGTCTTTAGAATAAATTTTCCCATTACGTGTTTTCTCTCCTTTGTAATATGAGTGAAAGCTATCCTCTATGGAATGATGCCGTCCATTAGACCCTAAAAAGAGGCTACCAGGTTGTTAAGCCGGAAGGATAATTTACCCATATTATAAAGGTAATAATGTAAAAAGATCAATAAAAAGGTCGAATCATGTATAAAAATGTAGAACATTGAATTACTGGATTTCCTCCAGCGTGGCAAGCAACACATTAAAGGCACTGATAATACGGGGAGCGCCTACGCACGGAGCCAGATGGAGTAATACGCCCTTCAGTTCATCTACCGTAACCCCTACGCTTAGAGCCATAGCATAATGAACACCGAGCTGTTCGAACTGTCCCTGCGTGATTAAAGACGAAATGATAGCGACTTCCTTCCACTGGTCCGTAATGGTTGTCCGTTGAAAAATATCACCATATGCCGTTCCCATAATAAATTCGGACAACTCCGGGAAATGCTCTTTAATCGGGGCCAGTGCCTTTGCACCATATTCCCCGGAAAGCTTGGCAAAGCGGTCTAATCCTTGTGTCACCTGTTCACTCATGATTCGTGCCTCCTAATCCAAATTGACAACGCGGTGAGCTGTTGGCGGAATTTCATCCCGATCGGTCAGCAGTTCGATGACAGCGACTTGTTTTAGCTCCAGCGATGCCTCCAGTGCTGCAGAGAACTGTGATAACGTTTCTGCACGAAAAGCCGTAGCTCCCAGAGATTCCGCGAATTTGACGGCATCCATTGGAACCTCGAATAATGTGCCATCCGTGCGCCCCGTCGTTTTTTCCATACCTTTCAGTGCCATGTCCAGCTGTTTGTTATTTACAACGATAAAAATGACAGGAATATTCTTGCATACGGCGGTATTAATTTCCGAGCCAAGCATCATGAAACATCCGTCTCCGGTAATGCATACAACCGTTTCATCCGGCGAAGCGGCCTTGGCGCCAATAGCCATGCCGATGGCATTTCCCATGCAGGCAAAATAGGCATCAAATATGAAACTGCCGGGTTTCTTCACTTTGTAACGCTGAACGGCATGAAAGCCATGGCTGCCATCATCCACGAATAATTTATGATCGTAGGGAAGCAGGTCGCTCATCTGATCCAGCACGGAAGCAAGGGACAAATGCGGCAATTCCGGTAACGGTGATTGATATTCAAATGACTCTGAGACATCTTCAGAAGCAGATGTAAGGGAGGACGGAAGAGTGCTAAGCAGATATTGCAGATTGTCTTTGATGTCGCCTGTGATATGTAAGGTCTGAGATTGAAGAATTTTCCCCACGAAAGTGGGATCAGTATCCATTTGTATCAACTGCTTAGGATGATTATGCGGCTTGAGATTACAGAGCGTCATATCGCTAAGCCTCGATCCGAGAACAATATACAGATCACTTTCATTCAGCATCTCATCACCATGAGGGAAACCGCCTACGCCACATGGACCGTGATACAAGGGATGATCCCATGCGATGGCTCCTTTGCCGCCGGGAGTTGTCACAACAGGAATCTTTAATATCTCAGCCAGTTGCTGCAATTCTTCATGTGCACCGGAACGAGTTACGCCTTTCCCTGCAATAATCAATGGACGCCGGGCTTGCTGAGTTATAGGCAGTATTCGATTCAGATTATGGATACTAAGCAATGGCTCAGGTTCAGGAGTAACGATACGGCACGCTGAAAGCTGCTCGGTTTGTACGTCAAAAGGAAGACAAAGATGGACAGGGCCTTTGTTTGGGCCTAGTGCAATGGAAATCGCATGATTTAGAATGGTTCCAAAGTGATCTCCACGCTCGACCAGTTTACTGAACAGTGTAGCGGGTCTGAACATTTCGGCCAGATCGGCCAGGTAAGAAGAGGAATCTTGGCACTGCGGGATGCCCAGTTCCTGAATGGATTGATGACCGGTAAGGAATAAGACGGGAAGATTGTTGGCTTTGGCATGGGCTGCTGCTGTGAGCAGATTGGTTCCTCCAGGGCCCGAGGTGGCAAAAGCCACTCCCAGGCGGCCTGTCTGCAATGCGTAACCCGATGCTGCAAAGCCTGAACTGGCTTCATGACGGCCAGGGATAAACTCCAGACCATAATCTACCATTTTCAGAAGAGCAGGACAGATTGATTTTCCGATAATACCAAATACATGAGTGACACCCAGATTGCGCAGTGTTTCTGCTAAATAGTCCGCAACAGTTCTCACGCGTGGACACCTCGTTTCAAGTAGTAGGTTTTTAGAACCAGGCGGTTTATCCGATTGTGCATGTTGGTATTTGTCTAAGGTTGTAAGAAGAAGGATTACTTGGTATTAGAAATCGTATCTTTTTTTGTGGTTTTTTGTCAATCCTTTTCCTGATTCGAATTTCCTGATGCTTAAGATGTGAACGATTTGATTTTTATGAATCCGATTTCACATATAGAAAACAGGTTATGCAACTTATTACCTAGTTGCATTAACGCAATGATGCAACAGTGCGATGAATAAACAGAGTGTCTATATGTTGAACTATTCGCATATACGTCATCGGAGTGGATAGTATATAATCTTTAATTCAACTTAAATAACATCAGATTTCTGATATACTGAGAATGAATTGGAGGGAACGCAATGACATCATTGAAAATGGCTGTAATCGGCCTGGGTAAGATGGGTTTACATATGATTCATCAAGCGGAGAATACATCAATGGATATACCCGTGGAGATAACTGCGGTGTGTGATGCGAATGAGCAAGGAATGCAGGCTTTTGCATCAACCCATCCATCGGTGAAAACATATCTTGACTACAAACAGCTGCTGGATGAGCAGCAGATTGACCTTGTGTATATTGCTGTACCCCCTAAATATCATTATCCGGTCGTAATGGAAGTGCTGAAGCGTGGGATTCATGTATTCTGCGAGAAACCGCTCGCGAACAGTTTAGACGAAGCACGCAGGATGGTGGAAGCCGCGGAACAAGCTGGCGTGGTTCACGCTATTCATTTCTCGATGCCGCATGAATCTGCCGTGTTAAAGCTGCAAGAGATGGTTAAACAAAGGGCAGTGGGTGACATTCGCAAAATTGACCTGATTCTGCAATTCCCGCAGTGGCCGCGCTCATGGCAGCAGAATGATTGGATTACAAGCCGTGATCAGGGAGGATTTATCCTTGAAGTTGGCATACACTGGATTCATATGATCCAGAATGTATTCGGGCGGCTAAGTGTACTGAACGCTCAAGTGACTTATCCGGCAGATCAACCGAATGCATGTGAACAGGAAGTACAAGCTGTGCTTGAAGTACAGGACGGACCCCGTGTTCATCTGCAGGGGATTTCTCATTTTGCGGGTGAAGAGAGAGTGTCCATGATTGTATATGGCACCGAAGGTACCCTTGCGCTGGAAAACTGGGAGGAACTGATGAGCGGGCAGATCGGACAGCCGCTGTCTCCCGTAGAAGTGCTGGAATCCTCCAGTGAGTTGCCTGTTCTGAAACATGTAATCGCAAGAATTCAGGGCAAACCTGGCAGAATTTATACGTTCCACGATGGTTATGAGGCACAACAAGTACTTGAAGCGCTTCGGAACAGCCAATAAATGAATCTTACTCCGAAAGGAAGCGGTTTGAATATGACAACAAAAAATGTTTTACGTAAACCGGAAGCGATGATTTTTGACATGGATGGCACGCTGTTTCAGACAGAGACCTTGCTTTTGCCTGCCTACCAGCAGTTATTTGATACCTTGCGTGCAGAGGGACATTTTGAAGGAGAAACTCCGCCGGAAGAGCGGATGCTTGGGAGTCTGGGTATGCTGCTTGAAGATATCTGGAAAGTGGTTATGCCTGAGGCATCCGAAGCGGCTCATCGCCGTGCAGATGAATTACTGTTGCAATTGGAGATTGAAGGACTCGATGGAGGCGACTCGAAACTCTATCCCGGTGTGAAAGAAACGCTGGAAGCATTGAAAGCTAAGGGAGTTCGTCTGTTTGTTGCCAGTAACGGTCTCGAGGATTATGTGAAAGGCGTTGCGTTCGCACACGAGATTATGCCGCTGTTTGAAGGGGTATATAGTGCGGGCCAGTACAAAACACCTTCCAAGATCAATTTGGTGCAGATTCTGCTACAGAAACACCGGATTCAGGATGCATGGATGGTAGGGGATCGTTCTTCCGATGTCGAAGCGGGCAAAATGAACAACCAAACTGTCATTGGTTGTGCTTATGCCGGGTTTGGCCGGGACGAGGAGCTTGCCGGATCAGATGCGCTGATCTCCGATTTTGCGGATTTGCTCCGCCTATATGAAGAAGCAGAATGAGCCGGTAACTCGGCTTAATTTTTAATATATCCACCCTTTATCATAAACCTGCCTGGGCGATTTTACGCCTGTGCAGGTTTTTTGGGGGTTGGAGCACGAAGTCACATCCTCCCCTGTAGAAAGTTGATTTCCCTATCCCGCATGTGTCGTAAATCCCACTATACTTTCATTCAAAAGGTATAGGGGGTCCGATTCTGATGAAACCATCCAAACTGAACGCTTACATCTTCATCATCCCAAGTCTCTTTCTTACACTGGTATTCGGAATCTATCCGTTGCTATGGGCTCTCCGTTACATGTTCTATGATTATCAGGGCATTGGAAAGCCGATCTTCATCGGACTTGATAACTTTGCACGGATTATGCGCGATGGACAGTTCTGGGATTCGGTCAAAAATACAGGGGTATATGCACTGGGGAAACTCGTCATCACGATTCCGCTATCCCTGATTCTGGCGATTATCCTGAATCGCAAATGGCGTGGACGCTCTTTGTTCAGAGCGGTTTTCTATCTTCCAACGATTTTCAGTGCATCCGTTATGGCGATTGTCTTCTTCATCATTTTCAATTCATATAACGGCATTCTGAATCAGCTGCTGACGAAGTATCACATCATATCCTCGCCGATTGGCTGGCTGGATGCGAACCATGCGATGCTGACAACGATCATAATTGCCATCTGGGGCGCTGTAGGTAACTACATGTTGTTGTTTATTGCAGGTCTGCAAAGTATTCCTGAAGAGTTATACGAGGCAGCATCACTGGATGGAGCGAGCGAGTTCCAGAAATTGCGCAATGTAACGATTCCATTACTTGGACCTGTGATGCAGATGATTATTATGCTTGCGATCACGACAGCACTTAAAGGATACGAGAGTATTATGGTATTAACCGAGGGGGGACCTTATGGCAAGACAGAGGTCATGTACCTGTACCTGTTTAAACTGTTGTTCCCTGTTTCGGCGGACACGCAATCTTTGCAACAGCTTGGTTACGGAAGTGCAGTCGGATTCACAACAGCTCTCATTGTAGGGGCAGTGACGCTCATTTACTTCCAGATTTCCAAAAAACTTAATGATGTCTACTAATCATGATTAGGAGGGAACGATGATGACTCAAACCGTGCTTGCACCTGCATCTTCGAATTCAAGCTCATTCCGCTGGACTCGCTGGACGAAGCGAACCATCCTCTTTATATTTTTGCTGATCATTGCGATCTTGTCCCTGTTCCCGATCATCCTCGTGTTATTAGGATCGTTCAAAACCAACCAGGAACTTACCGGAGGAGCAACGATCTGGCCGAAGATATGGCAATTTACGAACTATGCTCAGGCGTGGAAGACCGCGAATTTTTCCGGCTTTACGATCAACAGCGTCTTTGTAAGTATTGCTACAACGGTAGGTACACTGCTGGTATCTTCGATGGCAGCTTATGCGGTGGATCGGGTGAACTTTAAAGGCAAAAAGGCGTATACCCTGCTTATGGCCTCCACGTTGTTTATTTCAATTGGTGCAGTTGTACTTAGACCACAATTTGATCTCATGGTCAAGCTCGGTCTGAATAATTCGCTGTGGGGTGTCATCATCATATTAATCAGTGCCCATGCGGCAACCTACTTCATTCTCGTAGGCTTCTTCAAGAGCATCCCCCGTGAACTGGACGAGGCTGCGATGATTGATGGCTGTAACTTCTTTACCACCTACTGGCGGATTATTCTGCCACTTCTGCGTCCGGGTCTGGCTGTGGCGGGATTGGGTGTTTTCCAGAACTCATGGAATGAATATATTCTTCCGTTTGTATTCACGATGAGTAATCCCAAGTTGCAAACCTTGCCGGTTGGTCTCGCGAACCTTCGCTACGGAATTGGGGCTGCAGCTGAGGTGCAATTAATGATGGCTGGGGCTTGTCTGTCCATTTTGCCACTATTAGTCGTATACATTTTTGCGAATAAATCATTCATGCAAGTCACGCTGGGTGCTGTCAAAGGTTAGGTCGGTAAAGCGGAGGAAGAGATATTGGGGGGAACGGTATTCCGTGCAGAATCCGCTGTGCTATACTCTTTTTAATTACAGCGGACAGGGCTAGTCCTTGTTCAAGGAGCGACCGCCTATGATGTCTTATTTCTACAAAATGTCTCTGAAAAAACGAATACAACTTATTTATATTTTTCTTGTTGTTTTGTGTATCAGTGTGACGGGCATTTGCTCTTATCTCTTCGCTGCCAAAAGCATAGAGCGGAACGCTCTTGAATTAAAGAAGAGCATTCTAAACAAATCCGTACAGGTGATGGACGAGCATCTGCGTCATATCGTCGTTTCATCCTACTCGTTCATGCTGAGTGACACATTCACACAGGTGATGCAGGACGTGCGTAATCACAATGATGCTCGTTATTATCAGAATCTCTCTCTGCTCCAGACAACATTTGCCCAGTTGAAGCTGGTAGAGCCGCTGATTGATACCGCATATTTGAAGACACCGATCGGCAATTTTTTCTCGACAAAAGACTTCCCGAATCAAAGCACTGCGTTTGATAACGAATATGGTGAGGTTGTCAAAAAGCCAGGCTGGAATACGATGTGGTTCGGTTCACACTCCACTGCCTTATTTCAGTCCCGGGGTAATGTCCTGTCACTGCTGCTCAAACCGATTGTGATCGACAACCACACCTTCTCAGAGGTATACATGGTCGTTAACATGAGGGAAGCCGCGATGCGGGACATTTTGAATCAGGATCTGATGAACAGCCAGGTACAATTGTTTTTATTGCATAAAAACGGAAGTGAAGTCATTCGTCCGGGGGCAGGAACATTTGACCTGGTAACAGAGCCTGGATTTGCACAACGTTTAAATCGCGGAGCAGGTGATTTCACCTATACGAACGGACAGGGGCAAGACATGCTGGTGAACTACTCGGCTCTATCCATGAATGAGGACTGGGTTATGGTCAGTGTGCAGTCCAAGGCCGATTTGTTATCTCCACTTAAGAAGATCCGCTGGCTGGTCATTCTGATTATGTTGCTTTGCATTTTACTTGCGCTCGGGCTGTCCGACTTGTTATCCTCTGCTCTCTTGAAACCGCTGAACAAATTGCGGCGTCTCATGGTTGAGGTGGAATACAATGACCTGGACGTGCGGTTTCGCAGTAAATATGACGATGAAGTCAGCGCCGTAGGACATCGCTTCAACCGGATGCTGGATCAGATTCAGATTTTGTTTGAAGAGGTACGCGACACGGAACAAGACAAACGGCGGCTGGAAGTGAAGGCGCTTCAAGCCCAGGTTGATCCTCATTTTCTGTACAACACGTTAAATACGATGTTTTGGAAAAGCGAGAGCGGAGAGAAGCAGGATGTCAGCGCCATGATTGTGTCTCTATCCCTGCTGTTCAGGCTTGGTTTGAATGATGGGAAAGACATAACCACCGTAGAGCAGGAGATCAAACACGTCGAGCAATATATGCAGCTGCAGCAGCAATGTTACGAGGACTTGTTTGAATACCGGATTGAAGCGGAGGAGTCGTGCAGGAGTATCGAAATTTTGAAAATTTTGCTCCAGCCGCTGGTTGAAAACGCGATCCTGCACGGTTTTAATGACAAGGAAGATCTGGGACACATTCTCATCCGCATTGATCGTCATGAAGATACAATGCGACTTGCGGTCACGGACAATGGGTGCGGCATGGATGTGGCGAAAGTTCACGCAGAAGAATTAGCTGAGGGCGAACGGAAGGGCTATGCCATATCCAATCTGATGGACCGATTAAGCCTACAGTATGGCGAGCAAGCATCGCTTGTATTCCATAGTGAAATAAATGTGGGGACTACAGTGGTCATCACCATTCCGATTAGCTAGGAGGGAGCGTACGTATGGAGCAACTGACGATGTGTGTTATGGATGATATTCAGGCCGTGGTCAAGGGCATCACTTCCACTATTCCGTGGGAGGATCATGAGGTACGGATTGTCGGCACAGCGAACAATGGGGAGCAGGGCTGGTCCCTTCTGGTTGAACAGCAGCCAGACATTGTGATCACGGATATCAAAATGCCTCGGCTCAGCGGACTCGAACTCATGAAGCGGGCAATGGACGCCGGTCTGAGAACCAAATTTATTTTTATCAGTGGATATTCCGATTTTCAATATGCCCAGGAAGCCATCAAGCTGGGAGCCTTCGATTATCTGCTCAAACCGTTTACCCCTGAAGAAATTTTGGGTGCGGTACTGAAAGTGAGACAGGTCATTGAGAATGAACAGGCGAAGTCGCAGCAACTTCAGAAGCTGAAACAAAAAGCGGTTAGCAGCAGCGAGTACGAACGTCACAGTTATCTTCTGGGTCTGCTACGCCATGAGATTGGTGGGTTCCTGAACGAAAGCCGGTGGGATGAGCTTAACATGGAACTGGATTCCTCCAATCTGAATGTGATGGTCATTGAGGTGGATGGGTATACACGTTACGGCTCAACAATGCATCTGGATGCAGAGATCGTTCCGTTTGCAGTACAGAATATTGTCAGCGAAACATTGAATCGGTATACGAGAAGCATTGTACTGCGTGAGAATCGTTACCGGCTGGCCGCTATATTTAATACATCAGACCAGATCGAGGTATCTGAGCTCATGGAGCAATGCCGTCACAATGTGGAGCAATTTAGCAAAAAGACAATCTCCATTGGTCTGGGTACCATTGCCCGGAGACCACAGGAAATTTGGATGTCCTATGCCAATGCGGATAAGGCGATATCCTACCGTTTTTACAGTGAAGGGAACTGCATTTTCAACTATGCAGAACTGGAGAATCAGGAAGTTGTCGCTCCCGTCTATCCTTTGGAAAAGGAAAAGGAATTATTTTACGCACTGAAATGCGGCAATGAGAGTTCCTGTCACCGAATTATCGATGATATTCTGGGAGTCTGGCAGAACGCCAAAGGTTTCCCCGAACCACTGACGATGATCCGTCTGTTGTCAGGACTCGCGTTTGCGATCTACCGGGCGTTCTGTGATGAGATCACAGAAGAAGAGCGCCTTCGTCTGGAAGCAGATCTGACCGTGCTTGAAGCGATGCGCTCGTTGACCTTTGACGGCTGGGGAGCCTATATCAAACATTTCAGCAGCATGGGCTGCGAGATTATGGACAAGAAACGGCTTACGGATGTCAAACAGGCGATCAGTAAATCCCAAGAGTTTATCAGCATGAATCTGTCTGAAAATCTGACACTGCAGATGTGTGCCCAGTCGGTTCACTTAAGTCCGAGTTACTTTGCCAATGCATTCAAGAAAGAAACCGGCATGACGCTAATCCAATACATTACGAAGCTCAGGATGGAAAAGGCCAAGGAACTGCTGGTTGCGGGCGTGCAGGTGCAGGAAATATGCCAGATGCTGGGGTATGAGGACAGACCGTATTTCAGTGGCCTTTTCAAGAAGTATTGCGGGATGACCCCTACACATTTTCGGCAGATGTATGAGAACGGATAAGACAGAGATCGTCATTTGTCCCACCTTGCATAGTCAGAATGTCCCTCACTTCGACAGAAGTGGAACGTATATCATTACGGTAACGGGGAACCAGACAGGTTGTCCAGACAAGCATAAGGGGGCATTTCAATGGTTAAGAAGTGGATGATGACTACACTTAGTGCTGTGCTTGCATTAACCGTAGCCGGTTGTTCAACAGACAGTGGAACGACAACGGACAGCGGGGCAGCGGCTGGCGGCGGGGAACAGAGCAGTGGGAAAACAAAAGTGATCTATTGGACTCCGGATCGCCACGATGCTGATTTTATGAAATCCAAGATTGATCAGTTTAACCAGACGAACAAAGATAACATCGAAGTGGAAATGACCGTCATGGGTGACAATTATCCGCAGGCCGTCGATATCGCTTTTGCGAGTAAACAAGCTCCCGATGTGTTTCAAATTGACGATTTCCAAACGTATTACCAGAAGGGGTATCTTGCCCCAATCGACGGATATATGAGCGATGCCATGAAGGCAACGTTCAAAGACAGCATGATCGAAAATAAAAACACGATTGATGGAAAAGTCTATACACTTCCGAATACAGGCCAGATCTGGAGACTGGTGTACAATAAAGATATTTTCAAAAAAGCAGGCATTGCTTCTCCGCCTAAAACCATTGCCGAAATGGTAGCGGACGCGAAGAAAATTACGGAAGCAGGAAAAAGCGAAGGCATCTATGGCTTCGCCAGCCCGTTCAAAAGTGGCAGCGGTTTCTGGAGAGCGGCGAATACGATTGCTGGTGCAAGCACGAACGAAGGAATCGACGGTTTTAACTATAAGACGGGTCAGTTTGACTTCAGCATGTACAAGTCCATTGCCGAGGCACTTCGTCAAATGAATCAGGATGGCAGCATGTTGCCGGGTGTGGAAAGCCTGGATATTGACCCACTGAGAGCGCAATTCGCACAAGGCAAAATCGGGATGTACATCAATCACTCCGGTGAGCCGGGCGTCTATAAAGATCAGTTCCCGACGAAAGAAAATTGGGGTGCAGCACCTGTACCAACAGATGATGGTACGATTAAAGGCGCTTCACAAGTCATTGGTGGTTCATATATCGGCATTAATGCCGACTCGAAGAACAAAGAAGCAGCATGGAAGTTCATGGAGTACGTATACAGCACGGATCTGCAAAGCGAGTATTATGAAAAAGGGTACGGTATCTCTCTGATTCCTGCAGTACTCAGCTCGGATAAAAAACCTAGCATTCCAGGCATTGAAGGTTTCTTGCCTAAGAAGTATGACGCGATCTTCCCTGCCAATCCAAGTGTAATTACAGAGAGTTCTCTGGAAGGTATGAAATGGGCTGAAGCATTCTCCGCTTATATATTCACTGGTGGTGATCTGGATGGCGTGATCAAGGATCTGAACACACGGTATAATGCGGCTCTTGAGAAAAGCAAAGCGGCAGGCCTGACTAAAATTGAAGCTGATCCATCCTTTGATTCATCCAAGCTTCAGGGTAAACTGTCCAAAGAAGAGTAAAACCTAAACATGGCGGCCGTCGTATTCATACTTCGGTCGCTTAACGTTACTAAATTTCAAATTATTTTACCTGGGAGAGGGGAATATCCAATGATTATTGACCAGAATTCCGTAAAACCACATATCATTAACGAAACAAGTTCGCGTAAAATTTTGGGTATGGGCGGCACACTAATGATGGTAGAGGTTACGTTCAGCAAAGGGGGGATTGGCGAAGTTCACTCCCACGATGAACACGAACAGGTCAGTTATATTGTAAAGGGCAGTTTTGAGGTTCAGGTGGGCGATGAGACCAAAGTTCTCAAAGCCGGAGACAGCTTTTATGCCGGCTTGAATGTGCCACATGGAGTAAAGGCGCTGGAAGATGCGATCATACTGGACGTGTTCACGCCGTTCCGTCAGGATTTTCTTGAGGCAGACGCATGAGTGATTTTTACCTTTCGGCAGATGAACTACAACAGGCGGCTCTGTACTACCAGGAGCATTTTCCGGAGGAAGCTCGAAATTCAGTGACGATTGCCAATCGGGCTATTCTCAATGAATTTATTGTGCCATATACGAATGATCTGACTAACTGGATTCCACTGGGGACGCCGGTGGACTGGCTTCACAATCCGACCAATGATCTGGAGTTCACTTGGGGCATCAACAGGCACTGGCATATGCTTGATTTAGGTAAAGCTTATCTGATGAAAGGCAACCCGTTATATGTGACTACCTTTATCGATCACTATCGTACATGGCGAGAACAGAATCCGGTGCCTGTTCATCTGGCATATGATGAGGCTGTTTTTTTTCAGAAACCAGGTCCTTGGCGTTTGCTTGAAACCGGTCTACGTGTGCAATCCTGGATTGCCGCGTACAAATATATGGAATCGAGTCCGCAACTGGACGATGCCTTTCGGGCCGAATTTCTGCAAGGACTGGAGGAGCATGCGGAATTCCTGACGCATTATCTCGGCAGTACGGAGATCAATCATGCCATTATGCACATGCAGGGATTGTTTATGATCGCGGCTTTCTACAAGGAGCATCCACGCAGTCCCTTCTGGCGTCAAGTGGCTACCGAACGGCTGGAGCTGTGCCTGCTGCACCAGTTGAATGAAGAGGGCATTCAGGTCGAATTGAACACCCACTATCATAACGCAAGTATTGAGATGTTTGGCACACCGTATCTGCTGGCAGGTATTTCGGGACATCCCTTCTCGGCGTGGTATGGGGAATGTTTACGGAATATGGCCGCATTCACCGAAGCCATGATTAGACCCGATCACCAATCGACAGGCATTGGAGATTCGGACTGGCTTAGTGACGGAAGGCAGCGGTTGACGCTGTTAGGTGCGATTCTGGGAGACGAGAATCTCATGGCTCGCGGGACTGATAGTTCAGAATGTCTCTGGCTGGTGGGCGCTACAAAATATGAGCAATGCATCAGGTTGCAGGCTGTTGCTTCCCGTTCATTGACGAGCCGTACCTTTCCACAGACCGGATATTATGTAATGAGGGATGATCGTCAGTATCTGTTCTTTGATGCAGCCTCGATGGGTGGTGCTCACGGTCATGCGGACGCTTTGAACATCGAATGGATGTGGAATAACCGACTGTTCTTCACGGATACGGGACGTTATACGTACGAAGAAGGTCAGTGGCGTCATTATTTCAAAAGCACACGGGCTCATAATACGATTACCGTAGACGGGACGGATCAGACACCATATGTATCTACACAACAATGGGGTGAGCCTGAGGCAAAAGCGACAACAGACCGCTATGAAAGTCATGGCAACTATCACTTTATGGATGCTTCACAAGATGGATATACACATCTACCCGATCCGGTTAGCCATCGTCGGTGGGTGCTTGCAGGCAAAAGGGTACCTTTGCTTGTGGTGGTGGACTGGCTGGATGCTGAAAAGGCACACACACTGGAACAGCGATTCCATCTGCATCCGGAAGCGAGACTTGTGATACGGAAGGAAGACCAGGCTAAACAGAGAGCAGGCATTCGATTTGATGATAGTTCAGTCAAACTCTGCATGAAGTTTTTGATGGCGGGAGAAGGCAGTGACACATTTGAGGTAACGGAGCAGGTAGGTTGGGTATCGGAAATCTACGGCTCGAAGTCCGAAACAGCTGTTATTCAGGGCCAAGCTGAGTTCTCGGGCAAAGTGGGAGTTGTGGCTATATGCCTGCCGGCTGATGAATCAGAAGAGGCTGTGAAAGTTACGGGGACTGCGCTTGAGCCGGATCAAATGAGGTTCACGCTCTCTTATGAGTATCTTGGCGAGGAAGCCCGGATTGTGATCGACGAACACCAAGTGCACTGGAAGTAACAATAAGCCAAATGTAAATGCTGTAATTGGATCAAAAGATGTGCACCATGCTTAAAGCTAGCGAGGTTGAAGTAGGACTGGAAAAGGATTGAAGGCTCAAAGTATTATTGAACCTTCAATCCTTTTTACTTTGCTCGGCTTGCAGGCTACGCGCTATGTTCAGCGAGTTGGTTTATTTCACCCTCCGTCTGCGCTTGACTCTCGTTGCTTTAGAAGTAACAGGCCTGGGTGAAAGAGGTTTCCTGACTGCTTCGAGAGGACGATTGCGGTACACCCACAAGGCATATTCGAGCGGCTGCGTGATCGCTTTATAATAGATGCTTCGTTCACCAATTCTGGCGAAGACTTCACGGGCTGGTTTGGGATTGACCTCGAGCAGATAGATCTGTCCGCTCTTGTCTATCGCCAAATCGAGTGCAAGCTCGCACAGATCCCCGTACGTATCCTCCAGGAATGAGGCCACATCAATACCAAATTTCTCTGCGGTTGCCGTGACTTCTTCGCGCAGCTCTTCTTCGGGAATCCACTGTTTCATCAAACGTTGCATGGCAACAGCCTGACCGCCGCCATGAAGGTTGGAGGTTACACTTTTCTCTGCGCCCATACGTCCTGCGCATCCTGTAAGTTCCCATTCGCCTTCTCCATTCTTTTGAACCAGCATGCGGTAGTCATGTACCCTTCCGTTTGGAAGCTGGAGCTGAATCCCTTTTTGCACCAAATATTTATCTTTCATGTTCCAATGCTGGAGCAGGGGGCCAAGTCTGGATAAATGAACCTTGCGCGGTGTAATAATGCGACGTTTCTGATCCCGGCCTTGAACAAGCACTGTGCTGGGTTCCTTGATGCTGCGTTCTACGCGCAGAATGCCGCGTCCACCTGTACCGTTGATCGGTTTCAGATAGATGATCGGAGAGGTCTTGAGCATGCGGTTCACATCGGACATGTCCTGAAATAAAATCGTTTCCGGCAAATGCTGCCGAAAGGCGGATTTTTCGGAAAGTGTCTGATGAATGGTCCATTTATTACGCAACGGTCGGTTCAGAAAGAGTAGATGCCCATATTTCTCACGAAAGGCAAGCAGTTGCTGGAAACGGTGATTGCGCTGAATGCGGCATCGGTCAAAGATCAGATCAGGGAATGCTCTCCATTCCCTGGACCAGCCTTTCTTTTCGTCATACACCATCGCTTCAATCTGCCTGCCGCCAGAATGTACATCCGCAGGTGTGAATACATAAATATCGAGTCCCCGTTTGCGCCCCTCAAGAATCATTCGGCGGTAGATGCTTCGTTCTTCCAGAGCACGGTGTTCATTCAGATACAATGTCATAATGCCCAGAACAGGTGAGGACACAAACAATCACCTTCTTTGTATGCAGTATTCCTGCCCGTCATCGTACAGACTGACGGGCAAGATAGGCGCTGTACTGGAAAATACGCTCCAGCGAACGCCGTCTGATCTGTGGTTCATCAAATTTCATCGGTTTCGCATTGGCTTCGAAAAACCAGATTTCGCCCAGATCATCTACTCCAAGATCCATGGACATTTCACCAAGCGTATATCCCGAGCCACGCTCAACCTGTCTTGCTATCATGAGTGAGGTGGATTTTACCCTCTTCATTAACGTCGTTGCCATTTCTTCCCCGAATAGCTCTGTAAGCAGCTTCTCGGGGTCTTCTACAGTGCCGCCGCGAGGTACGTGAGTTGTAATACTGCGCGAGCCTGCGAGTCGTGCTCCGATTCCGGTTACACTCCATTGGCCCTTGCCATTCTTCTGCACAAGCACACGAAGGTCGAATGGGCGTTTGTGGGAAGAGGCGAGTTCAATACCTTGCTGCATAATGTAAGGCGTATGTCCGGTTTCTTTGCGAATTCGGGCCCATAACTTGGATAGGGTGGCTGCCTTGTACGTCATACTTTTCCGAGTATTCTGTATTTTAAGTCGGTAAGGCAGTTTTTCTTTTTCTTGAAATTTGAGCATCATGATGCCTTTGCCAGCCTTTCCGCTCTCCGGTTTGAGATACAGATAAGGATAGGTTCGCAAAACCGTACCGAGGGAAGATGCACTGCGCATCCGCCGGGTATGGGGAACCAGTTGCTGGGTAGACTTGGATTTTTTGAGCCATTCGAACAGATTCCATTTATTGAAAAAATAAGGATTATACAGCTCGATGCCGGACTCCAGACATTCTTCAATTTTTCGCTGAACCGAAGGCTTGCGCTCGTCTTCCCGATTAGGGATACGGTTATACAACACGTGAGGGAGGGGGAACGGCTGTGAAGTCCATTTGCCGCTCCCTTTGTTGTACGTATATCCTTTCACGGTAGGTCCGCTCACATTAAGATCGCGGACCGTCACGATATAAACTACATATCCCATGCTTTCACCTGTTTGCAGAATATCCTGAAAATTTTGATGATTCCCTCTGAACATCCGCTTTTGATCATGCATGGTGAGCACGGCGATCACAGGTTTGAAATCATCATGAAGGCTCATCAAATGCCTTCCTTCTTCCGGAATTTGCTCAAATACAGGCAATGCTCCAAAATGTGTTCCACCGACGATTTGCCCTCCACCCGGAGTGAAGGGTGACGGAAGATGGAGCGCCCGGGTTTGGCGTTCGCTTCGAACATCCATACATGTTCCTCCTGATCAATGCCCAGATCAAAGCCAATCTCACCAATCAGATGCTGGTGCTGGGATTCAATCGCCTGGGCCAGTGTAATAGCGACGGATTTCGCCTGCTGCAGAACCTCGCCCGCACGTTCCCCGAAATTGCGGCTGAGCGCCTGTTCAGGGGTCATTAGAGAGCCGCCATTTTTGATGTGGGTTGTGACACTTCCCCGTCCTGCCTTTTTGGCGCCTATGCCGACAACAACCCACTGGTTATTCCCGTTTTTGTGCATGTGAAAACGAAAATCAATAGGGCAATCGTCAATTTCGATTAACCGTATTCCCTGTTGAACAACATAGCCGCGTAATTGTTTGCCATGTCGACCTTGAAGCATACGCATGAGACTATTAAACGAACCGAAGCGCAGCAAGGCGTTCCCGCCTTTTTTGCGATAACGTGCAAAATATCCACGTTTGGGCGAATACGTTAAACGATAGATTCCGTTTCCGAGACTGCCCGCGGTTGGTTTATAATAAACGAACTGATGCCGCTCGAGCATTTCCTTCATCTGTTCAATCGTTGGGTTGGTAATAGATTCAGGGATGTAACGTCCTGCGGTCGGTTCGTTCTCCAGTAATTTATAAATATCCGATTTATTGAAGAAGCTCCAGTTGAAAAAAGGAATTTTGCGGCGAATAAACCGTTCACGAAGCTGATTGATCGCCGGCGAGAAATCAGAGCGACGACTCGGTAAACGATTGTAGACGACATCGGGCAATGGCACCGTCCTGCGGAAAAAAGTCCCGCTCTCATTAAGAAAGTAACCGGAAACCGTCTCGTTCTGCCAGTTGATATCGCGCGGGGTGAAGGCATAGATATAGGATTTGCGGCTTCCTTCACGAAGCAGCTGTTTAATGAAACCTGTACGGGAACCAAATGGATTTGAGCTTGAAGATGAACCATCGGACAGTACTCCGATGAGCGGTCCAAGCTGTACTTCACCATCCTGAAGGTTGCGAAGATAAATGTTTCCGCGTTTCGGAACGTTCATTAAGTTACGGATGCCTGATGCGAGATACAGATGTTTCCCGGCTTTGCGAATGGGTTTGATGGTGGCTGGCACGCGATCACGCCCGAAACGCAGATGTATCGTCTTTTTTCCAGACAGATTGAGGCTTTTCATTAAAGCATTAGATACATACACCACTTTTTCGGGTTTTTGGGTGAAATGCAGGTTACAAAAGGTCAAACTCATGATTTATCCTCCTATCCTGAAAAAGATCCTTGTGCTCCTTGGCAAGCAGGCATTACAGGCCTCAGTCGCCTGGAATCGGGATGCGTTTCAGGCCAGCTTTGCTGGATGAATTCGGCATTTTCATTGGACGTGAGACGTCCGCGAGAACATGTTGTTGCAGCAGATAACGGGCGTAAGCAAGCGGTTGTGTATACGTCAGAGCGTGCATGTGTTTGTCATTCGCCTCGGCAAATGAGGTGCGACCTGGCTTGGAATTCACTTCGATTAACCACAGTCTGCCATCCACATCCGCTCCAAAATCAAGTCCAAGTTCCGCAAGTCTGCCGAAATGGCTCTCTAACATCGGAGGGATGAGAGCGGCAGCATGTTTGATCTGTTGCTGTAGTGATGCAGCCTGGTCTTTGCCATATTGTTCGATAAGGTATGCATCAGCAGGATAAGCGTTACCCCCGCCGTGAAGATTCGAGGTAAGAGAGCCTTCAGCTCCTTCCCGAACCATGCATCCCGTGAGCGTCCAGCGCCCTTGCCCGTTTTTTTGTACCAGTGCCCTTATATCAAATGCTCTTCCATGATGGCTAAGCTCCAGATAAGGCTGCACAATCAACTTTTGTACAGCCTGATGTGATTCCAGCCAGGAAGATACGTCTGTTGCTCGATGAAATGTCATATTAAAGTGTTCATTGTCTGTATTACGTCCTTCCACGATCCAGACAGATGGCGTATCTCCCTTGGATAGGCGAAAGGTGTTCTTGCCATGAGTTCCCGATGCAGATTTGAAAAATAAACCTTTAGGCCAGCGTGCAAGCCATATTTCCCAGGGAATAGATAACCTTACCCTGGATGTTGGCGCAAGCAGTGCCCGAATCCTGTTTGATCTGACTAGCGCGCGATGCACCTCCCATTTGCCAGGAAGTGCGGTTGACCAAGAGCGCTGGCGAAGACCGGAGGCATGAGGTAAATATTGTTCCAGCTGCTGCTTTGCATTTTTGGAGAGTGGGTGCAGGCAGCGGTTCATTACCAGATCAATCGCAGGAATACGAATGGCTCTCCATTGCTTCTGATGATAGATGTATGCTCTCTGAAGGGTGCCATCGATATATTTGATCGGAATCGGAATGACGATGATTCGCAGCCCGTAACGGGGACTTTCCACACAAAGCCTGCGGCAGAATCGTTCATCTGCAAAGGGAGGTGAGCCTTCTGCTTCTCGGACGAGTATAGCCATGGTGTAGATCTGAGTCGAATTAAACATGTTGCTGCACCTCCTTTATGAGATAACACTTCAGAATCCAGCCAGATATGTGGAGTATTCAAGCATCGCTTTGACCGATGGGCGAATTTTGCTCTCACTCAGCGGTGTATTATCATTTTTGGATGGTTTTGAATTTACCTCAAGCAACCATACGCGTCCATTTGTATCCAGCGCCAGATCTATGCCGAGTTCACCAAAATGGGCAGGAATAGCACTTTCAATTCCTTTAGCAATATCCAGTGCAGCCGTGTGCAGTCCTGCATATGCGGAAGCTTTGGCGGCGCTGGATAGCTGAGTTTTGGCTACGGCTTCTTTGACCGTGCTGAGACTTCCACCTCGCGCCAGATTGGAAACGTAGTGACTACCACCTGCAATCCGGGCGACGATGGAAGTTACGCTCCATTTGCCGGTTTTGTTCTTCTGCACAAGCGCGCGGAAATCAACCGGTCTGCCGCTGTGATCTATCAAGGTTAACCCTTGCTGGATCTGGTAGCGCGTTGTTTTCATTTTTCCGGACATACTGGCATACAGTTTATCCAGAGAAGCATAAGATTGTTTGCGGGTACCTCCAACGCTTGTCGCCAGAGTCAGATAACCTCCTTCTGCCTGGCGAGATACCCGGATAATACCTTTGCCCAGTGAACCGCGCACCGGCTTCAAAAAGATGACCGGATAACGTTGGCACATCGTCTTAAGGGTTGCTGATGTTTTGAGCAAATGGGATTCGGGCAGCACCCGTTTGAGTGTCGGGATCGACTTAAGTGCGTCAAACACCTCATTTTTGTCCAGAAACTTTTCATTAAATGTGTGTGTGCCATAGAGCGATTTTACTTCTTTCATAAAATGCTGTACGCTAGGTTTGTTCTCGAGTTTGCGGGACGTCAGCCGGTTATTGACTACATCTGCTACTGGCAGAATGGTCTTTTTCCAGCCGTCATCATATACCCAGCCTTTCATGTAGCCGGTTACTGCTCCGATGTCCTCCGGTGTGAAAAAGGATACATAGGCGCCCTGCTTCCGGCAGGCATGCACTAATTCCTGGCAGAACATCGTAATCGAGCCAAAGGGTCGATCGGGCTGATCGGGGTAATCCTGGCTGATCATAACGCTGATGTAGGGCCCCAGGCGAAGTGTATGGCTGGAAGCACGGTAAGATAACCTCAGGACTGAACGGGGAACAAGGCCGGTTTTACTGGCTACCGTCTGATTGAGTCTTAGTCCGTCATACCGTGGAACTGGAATAACGGTAACCTCACGACGGTACGAACCGAATTGCAGTTGAAGAGGTCTTCCCGAAGGAATCTTAAGTGTCTTGAGAACCCCTTCGCCCAGCATGATGACGTCGTCCTGCAGGATGCCCGAGCCGGTAACCTGTATCGTTACTTTTTTAGTGGACATCACGGATCTCCTTCCGGGCGGCAGCTTGATGTCTGATCTTGAAGTTGAACGGCATCTGAACATGGCATGTGCTTCATCATATGAGGACATATACCCCTTGGTGATTGACCCACCCGGAATTAAATGTGTTTGATTTGGGGCGTTTTTGGGCGGCCTGATCCCGAACCTTTTGTTTGAGTGCATAGAATGCATGTTCTTACACGGATGAACAACCAATTTAGAGGAGGAATTATAATGAATATTTATGACAAAGCCAATGATTTGGCAAAAGCACTAAGAGAGAGCAACGAGGTAGAGGAAATTACTTCTGCGATGAAATTGATTGAAGCTGATCCAGAAGCCAAAGCAATGCTGGACAACTTCCGTAACCAACAGATGGAACTGCAGCAACGCATGATGAGCGGAGATATGCCAGCACCGGACGAGATGGAAAAGATGGAAAAAGTCTTTGAAGTATTGAGTCTGAACCTGAACATCCGCCGCCTGTTTGATGCAGAACGTCGCCTTAGTGTGATCATTGAGGATGTAAATAAAATTATCGCAGACAGCTTGGCTCACCTGTATGGCGGAGCAGAAGCTTAAGCTATAAGCTTAATAAGCATATACTTGTCTGTTTTTTCTCTGTTCCTCTCATATTCCCTCTGAACCGTTCATAGACTAGCTATATAGAGTTGACCTATATAAGTTGAACTTATCATTTATACTAGAACGGAGAGGACAGAAAAAACCTGAAAGAGCGAAGCGTTCGCCTTTATCACCGGATTTTCCCCTTTAATTAAAGGGAATCAAAAAAATCTGGGGATAACAGCGACTGGAAGGTTATTCTGTCATTGGAGTGAAACGTATAAATAACTTTGGTTCGGCTTATCACAGATCAACGAACGAAGGAGCTGTGAATAGTGAAGAGGTTGAAAAAAACAAAACATGTCATCTATTTGCTGATTGCATTGTCGATGCTGGTTATTGCGCTTCCGCGTATTTCCTTTGCTGGCGGAATGGACTGGGTTAATATTTTTGGCATCGTGTGGGTGCTGTTCTCTCTGCTGATTGTAGGTGCTCACCTCCATTTCATTCTTGGCGTGGACGAGGAGAAGAAACGTGCGCTGGAGGCTATACGCCGGGCGAAGTTACGGCAATGGGAGATGAAGCTGCTGGACAAGCAAGAGCAGAGTAAATCGGTGTGAGCAGGGTAAGACCGGAATCCTTGATTCAAGGGGTTTCGGTCTTATTTGTGTATTTAGGCAGAGCCTCCATGATCCGATTCTTTACAATAGAAGCAAGATTTTTTTACTTAACAAGTTCAGGTTCCAGATGGGGTTATTTTCCTAAGGTCGTGTTATAATAGATACAGTATGGTACAGATGTAACCTCGGGGGTGGTACAGATGGACGGACAGGAAGAGAACGTCACGAAGCATGAGCAGCTTCTACAGCATATCGAACAACTGAAGGTAGGCAGCAAAATCTCAGTGCGCGGACTTGCGCGTGATTTGGGCGTAAGTGAGGGGACAGCTTATCGTGCCGTCAAAGAGGCGGAGAACTTCGGATTGGTCGTGACCAAAGAGAGAATCGGCACAGTGCGGATCGAGAAAAGACCTCGGGGCATGTCGGAGCAGTTGACTTTTGCCGATGTTGTCACAATTGTGGAGGGCCATGTTCTTGGCGGTAATGAGGGGTTAACCAAACCATTGCACAAATATGTAATTGGAGCGATGAAGGAACAGGCGATGGCACGATACATTGATGCCGGAAGTTTGCTTATTGTCGGGAACAGGGAAGATGCCCACTCCTTGGCATTGGAACAGGGAGCCGGCGTATTGATTACGGGTGGTTTTGGTACAAGCAGAGACGTAAGGATTATGGCTGATGAGCTGGGATTGCCGATTATCTCCTCCAGACATGATACTTTTACCGTGGCCTCCATGATTAACCGGGCTATCTTTGACCGGCTGATCAAGAAAAAAATTATGCTGGTAGAGGATATCATCGGCCAAAAACCGCGATTGCAGGTGCTTAAAGTAACGAGTTCCGCAGCAGATTTTCATACGTTGGTGTCGGAGACAGGGGAGCATCGCTTTCCGGTAGTAGATGAATGGAACCGGGTCATCGGGATTGTAAGTCTGAAAGATGTTAGCGAACTGCAGGCAGATCAAAGTATTGAAAAGTGTGTTGTTCGTCGCCCGATAACGGCATCGTTACAGACCTCCCTTGCTTCCGCTGCGCAGATCATGACATGGGAAGGCATTGATTTCCTCCCCATCGTTGATCGTAATCGTAAGCTTATTGCTTCCGTTACGCGTAAGGAAGTGTTGCAGGCCATGCGTGATGCGCAGAAGCAACCTCAGCTTGGTGAAACCTTTGATCATCTGATCTGGAACGGATTTGCGGAGGAGCGCGGGGAGCAGAATGAACTGTTGTTCCACGGCTTTATTATTCCCCAGATGGCTACAGATCTGGGTACGATCTCGGAAGGCGTACTGTTGAATGTCATGACACAAGCTGCCCGAAGAGCAGCTTGGGACGTCACAGGTAATGACCATGTGGTCGATAACGTAACGACTTATTTTGTCCGCCCGGTGCAGATTGAGGATCAGATTATGGTACGCCCCATGATTCTGGAGACGAGTCGCCGGACGTGTAAAATGGATATCGTCATTACTCGCGAGGGCAGTGTGGTATGCAAAGCAGTCATGACGCTGCAGTCCATAGACCATGCTTGAAATAAATGCGCAGATGTTCTCGAAACCGATCGATTGAACATCATATCCAGGCACATCAAAAAGAGAGCGATAGCCCGGTCAGGGGAAAAGGTGACCGTTTATCTGCTGTGAAGCATTGGCATCTCAGCATGTAAAGCTAGCAGCTATGCTGCAAAGCCTATACGGCATACCCTATTCACCCGATTGTACGGGCATGCTCTCTTTTTTCAAAACCCTTGTCCCAGCCAGATTTACTCCGAAACGCTTAGGCTTGTAGAAGAACCCAGCCTAAGCAGGTGAGTCGCTGGAATGTTGCTTAAGTCTGGCATAGTAGCTGCGATTGCGAATACCGGCAAATACGTTATAGGCTCCCATGACCAGGAAAAGCGCTTCCACAATGACAGATAAGGTAGAACCGGTGAAAACAAACATCAGGATTAGCGCGAGAATGATGAGCATGCAGCCCATCCAGATATTCGTCCAGGAACGGTACAAACCCGCTTCATGGTTGTCGGATGTCCGGCGTGAACGAATGCTGTTCAGTGCAGAACAGACCATAGCGATAGCGAAGAGGGCAATCAGTACATATTTGAATACTTCGATCAACACGCAGAAGCAGCTCCTTTTCTGGAAAACATAGACTGCCCTTATTGTATCATGTGAACATGAAAACAAGGGCAGTTTTTTTGCAGTTTTCGGATATTAAGCCGGAACATGCGTGCGAATCTGTACCCAGACCTGCAAAACGCCTTCCATGACAAGCATCGTTTTAACTTGAACGGAATATTCTTTTTCTCTGACTTTATAAATTTTCTGGTTAAGCATGATACGTGTCATTTTGCTATATTCATCGATGTTAAATACATCTCTGCCTCGCAGGACTTCAAGCTCGTCCCCGAGTTTTTGCAGCATCAATTTCAGCGAAGCCTCGTCCGGGCCTTTGTCGGATTCTTCGGCACGAACTTTGATCTCTTTGATGACCGTTTGGCGTTTACTGTATTTTTTCAGTGTTTTAATATCCTCCTCGTTCTGGTGCAGCTGAAGCTGCAATTCCTGATTATTCAGCCACAGTTTGTTGTAACTGAGATGAAAGACACCGTTATACACGACACATCCAGCGATCATTCCCAGCACAAATACGGCAGTCATGCGCATCAGCGGGCGGTAACGGGAGAAGGGAGGCAATCTCATGCGGAGTTATCATGGGTCATCTTCATTAACCCCTGCCCCCGCCGCACACCCATTTCACCAGTTCGGTTCCCATATGTGCACCCATAAAGGCTGAGATGAGATAAAGGATTTGTTTGACTGCCGGTGACAGGTTCCCATCCAGAAAATTGCTCTCAATCACACGCATCGGGTCGATCGTACCGCCCACAGCGGCAGCGAGTGCCCATATTTTGATCTTGCCGGAAATATCGAGCATCGTTTGTGTGGGAGGCTGGAGAGAGATAACCGCCCCTATACCTCCAATCATCGCGCCGCCCAGCACGATTCCGAATGCAATAAAAAAGTCGAGAATGGCTTTGGATAAAAAAGTGCTCACCCGTAACACCCCTTTCAGACCAGCAGTCTACCTCCTGTCTTTGGTTAGCAACAGGGGGAGCAGCTTGTACTTCTAATGTATGGGCGAGCCCCCTGACGTTATGATAAAATAGAATAATAAACTCTTATATTTAGATAGAGATTTAATTTTAGCGGGAACATTCATGTAGGTGCATATTTACGCGAACTTCGATGATTCGGATTTTGCGCATTATAAAGTACACTACGGCGGCACACAGCATCAATGATGAGAGCTGCCACTGTAAGCGGGGAAAGGAAGTAAAAAAACATGAGTTCTTTTGTGCATTTGCATGTTCACAGTGAATATAGTTTGCTGGATGGCGCTGCGCGTATTCCGGATCTCGTGGATAAAGCCGCAGATCTGGGAATGACGACACTGGCGCTGACCGATCATGGCGTGATGTATGGTGCTATTCCATTTTATAAAGCCTGCATAGCACGGGGAATTAAACCGATTATCGGCTGTGAAGCATATATGACGGCGGGTTCTCGTAAGGAACGGGGAAGCCGGAAGGATCAACCGATTCATCATTTGATTTTGCTGGCGAAAAATATGACCGGTTATCGTAACCTGATGAAGCTGTGTTCCATCGGACATCTGGAGGGTTTCCATTACAAACCGCGTATCGATATGGAGAGTCTGGCAGCACATCATGAGGGGATTATCTGTCTGAGCGCCTGTTTGGGCGGCGAAGTTCCCCAACATCTGCTGCATGGACGTGAAGAAGAGGCACGCCGTGCGGCAATGCGTTACAAAAATATTTTTGGCTCCGATTTTTATCTGGAATTGCAGGATCACGGGCTGGCTGAGCAAAAAAGAGTCAACCCTCAACTGATCAAGCTCGCAGCTGAACTGGAAATTCCACTAGTCGCAACGAATGATGCCCATTATTTATCCGAAGAGGATGCAGAGCTGCAGGACGTGCTAATCTGTATTGGGACAGGCAAAACCGTTGACGACGAAACACGTTTACGAATTGGAACAAACCAACTGTTTTTGAAGAGCGCAGAGCAGATGTCTCGCCTGTTCCCTCATGTGCCGGAGGCCATTGCCAATACGGTGCGGATCGCAGATTCTTGCGAACTGGAGCTGGAGTTTGGCAAATCGATTTTGCCAGAATACCGTCCATTGCCTGAAGGTCTGAGTCCATCAGCATATCTGCGTCAGTTGTGTGAGGAAGGCATGAACGCACGTTATGCCGATTCTGATCGCTGGAACGATGAGGTGCTCCGAACAGAGCTGGATCAACGGCTGGACTATGAACTGCGTGTTATCGACAGCATGGGGTTCTCGGATTATTTCCTGATCGTGTGGGATTTCATCGCGTATGCGCACAAGCAAGGCATTGTTACCGGGCCAGGACGGGGTTCATCGGCAGGAAGTCTGGTTGCGTATACACTGCGCATTACCGATGTCGACCCGATGAAGTACAATTTGCTCTTTGAGCGGTTCCTTAATCCTGAACGCATATCCATGCCCGATATTGATATCGATTTCAGTGATGAGCGGCGTGACGAGGTTATTGATTACGTGGCAGATAAGTACGGCAAAGCTCATGTTGCGCAGATTATTACATTTGGTACGATGGCCGCAAGGGCTGCTGTTCGTGATGTGGGGCGGGCGCTTAATGTACCCTATGGAGAAGTGGACAAGGCAGCGAAGCTGATTCCTGCACAGCTTGGTATCAACATCGAGCGTGCAATGGAAGCTACGCCTGAGCTGAAGATGCTGTATGAAACGAAACCCAAGACACGAGAGCTACTGGATATGGCGATGAAGGTTGAAGGAATGCCGCGTCATGCTTCCACTCATGCTGCGGGTGTTGTCATTTCCAGGGACCCGCTGACAGATGCTGTACCACTTCAAGAAGGTAGTGAGGGTACAGCTTTAACGCAGTATTCTATGGAAAATCTGGAGTCTATTGGGCTACTTAAGATGGATTTTCTCGGTCTGCGTACGCTCTCCATTATTGAACGGTGCTTGCGCTGGATTGGGGAGCACGCAGAAGTTCCCGATTTTACACGGATTGCTGACAACGATCCACTTACGTATGAGATGCTGGGACGCGGTGATACGATGGGTATATTTCAGCTGGAATCTGCCGGAGTACGCCGTGTGTTGAAGGAAATGAAGCCGAGTGTGTTCGAAGATATTATCTCCGTACTGGCGTTGTATCGTCCAGGTCCGATGGAGTTTATCTCCAAATACATTCAGGGTAAGCATGGTCAGATTGAAGTGGAATATCCACATGATGATCTGAAGTCGATTCTGAAAGATACGTACGGCATCATTGTGTATCAAGAGCAGATCATGCAGATAGCATCCCGCATGGCGGGCTTTTCCTTGGGAGAAGCGGATTTGCTTCGCCGAGCTGTATCGAAGAAAAAACGGGAAGTGCTCGATCTGGAACGAGGCCACTTTGTTCAGGGCAGTCTGAAACAGGGATATAGCGAAGCGGAAGCAGACCTCGTCTACGATATGATTGTCAAGTTTGCGAACTACGGTTTTCCGCGTGCTCACGCAGCAGCATATGGCGTCCTTGCGTTCCAAACGGCATATTTGAAAGCCCATTATCCCATCCATTTCATGGCCTCCATGCTTACTGCTGTTATGGGCAGCCATCGCAAGGTTGCAGAATATGTAGTCGAATGCCGTCACATGCAGATTAATGTGCTTCCACCGGATGTGAATGAGAGTGGCATTTTGTTCACACCTGTGTTTGCTTCGTCTGCTGTGAAGGAGAACGGTGAAGCAGGGGAATTGGGTGGTATTGAACAGGATAAGCACAGTGAGCTTGCAGTTACAGGTGGACAACCCGAAAGACTTGAAGCTCCCGAAGCCCGTGAAGGTGTTTCTTATGATAACTATGAGGAACATGGGGATTACGGAGAGGTGCCGTTACCCGATGATCCTGGGCCTATGCCGGAGAATAACGAACACTTAACGGAAATGGAGAGAAGTGGATACGACGAAGGTTGGCAGGCTGTATCTACTAAGTCAGATTCGAAAGAGTCGGGCCATAAGTTAGAGCCGGGTCTGGTGAGAATATCTGTATCGGACACTGTCCTTGGATCGGAACAGGTTCATGATCAGCAAGAAAAGCGGGATCATGATAGGATGCAGGCTGCCGAGTATGCTCAGTCTGAGGATGAGACACACAACCAGAATCGCGATCAGACGCATGGACAGATTCAGGAAAAGGCATCTGAATTAAGCGATGAGGAGAGTAGCGCAGTAACGAAATGGTCTTCAGGAGCCATTCGGTTTGGGCTGGCTGCGGTAAAAAATGTAGGTACGCAGGCCATGGAAAGCATCATGGCTGTTCGGCAGGAAAAACCGTTCGATAGCCTGCTCGATTTTTGTCGCCGTGTTGATCTGAGGGTGTGCAACAAACGTGTTATTGAATCGCTGATTCAGGCGGGGGCATTTGACAGCTTGCCAGGACACCGTGCTCAATTGCTGGCGATGTTAGATGAGACGGTTGAAGCGGCTCTGAAATGGCGTAAAGAGCGTGAAGACTTGCAGATTCAGCTGTTTGACTTTGTGGAGACACCAAACTGGGAGATTGAATATCCTGAAATTCCGCCATTCTCGGCAAGTCAACAATTGGAACTGGAACGTGAATTGCTTGGGCTGTATCTGTCCGGTCATCCACTGGATGATTACGAAGATGTGCTCACATCGAGCGGAGCTGACCGGATTATGGAATTGACGGAGGCGGCTGACGATACGATGGCCGTCGCCGCAGGTATGGTGGTGTCTGTGAAGTCGATTACGACGAAACAGGGCAAGGCCATGGCGTTCATGGAGCTGGAAGACCAGGTCGAACGCTGCGAAGTGGTTCTCTTTCCCGAGGTATGGCGGCGGAGCCAGCAGCATGTCGGGAAAGGTGAACTGCTCGTCGTGCGTGCCAAGGTGCAGCAGCAGGACGAAGGGTTTAAGCTGCTGGCCGAGGAAGTGTCGCCGCTGACACCGGCGGCACTGGAACAGCAGCTGCGCAGCCGCGAGCGCCGCGGCAAGCCCGGCAGCGGCAGCGCTTCGCGCCCGGCGCAGGCGGCTTCGCCGCAGCGGCCGGCGGGCGCAGGAGCCGCAGCGCAGCGCAGCAGCGCAGGCGTTGACGCTTCCGCTGCGCGCGCAAGCGGAAGCCGTGCCCCTGCCGCGACGCGCAGCGGGGCAGGCACAGGCGCCGCAGCCAGCGCAAGCGCGGGCAGTGCAGCGCCAGCGGCTAGCGCGGCAGAGCAGGGCCGCGCGCCGCGTGGGGCCGAGCAGCGGGTGTTCGTGAAGCTCACCCCGCAGGCCGAGAAGCCCGAACTGCTGGCGCGCCTCAAAGAGTTGCTCCAGCAGCACCCTGGCCCGGTGGCGACCGTGCTCTTCTACGAGCAGCAACAGAAGCTGCTCGCCCTGAGCGACGCCTACCGGATCAAACCTTCACCGGCACTGTTCTCCGAAATGGAGAAGATGCTTGGTGAAGGCACAGTCAAAATCAAATAGGCTGAAGCAGGTGGATGACCACCTTCAGGCTTCAGCAGAGATGTCCGCCGTTTATAATATAGAACGGCGGACATTCTTTTTTTCTACATAAAAGTTTTAGCAAGCGTCAAGCGTAATCTTCTTTTATGTTAAGTGCCAACAATCAACAAGAATATTTACCTTGCGTAAATATACACTTTTTTATGTGTAACAATCGTAAGAAGGACTACTCCGGTGAAAAACAGCAAAAACCGCCGGAAAATGCTATTTTATGAGCCATGATCTCTACTTGTTGGCCACTAGCAGATCTGCTGTGGTTCGCTATCTTCAACAATCCTTGCATACGACTTGAGCAAATCGGGGAATAGCCGCGGGGCAACATGCGTTTGAGCATGTACATTCGCACATTTTATGAACATTTTGCGAGTTCACTGCATACACTTGAGAACACCGAAGAACCTTGAGGTTCTCGGGGGATTGATGCGGGAGGTCGAGATATGTCATATGAGATCGCGGAAGCTATGCTGGCCCGGCGAGGTGTACAGATTGATGCTATCGCAGAAATTGTATATCGTTTGCAGAAAGGGTACCACCCGGAATTGACCATGGACGACTGTGTAACCAGCGTGAAATCCGTTTTGCAAAAAAGAGAGGTACAGTACACGCTGTACACAGGCATTGCGCTTGACGAACTGGCTGAAAAAAAACTTCTGCCCCAACCGTTGCAAGCCATTATGGAAGCAGATGAGTCCCTCTACGGAGTGGACGAGACTCTGGCTATAGGGATAACGCATGTGTATGGCATGATTGGTCTGACCAGTTTTGGATATCTGGATAAAGAAAAGATGGGCGTAATTCATGACTTGAACGAACAAAAAACTGCGGTTCATGTCTTTCTCGATGATCTGGTCGCTGGTCTGGCCGCCGCAGCCTCCGCCCGGATCGCACACAAAAATATTAAAGCCAAGAAATACTCTTCAGACGTTTAAAATCCATGATTACCATGTAAATAGCGAGGGTATCCCTTCAACCTGTTTAAAAGAATCAGGGGCGGCTATGGCTGCCCTGGAAGGTTTTTGCCGAGTGGAAAAAGTCTGCGACTTACATCACATAACGATGACCTTCTGGTTCGCCAAGCAGCGGTCAATGTCCCGAATCATCCGATTTTCTCCCTAAAGGTCTTCAACCCTTCCTTGCAGAAAAAAACGGAGGTATGGTATCATTAGTCCAATATACGGGCTCTGAACATTAGCTTAGGGGGCGGACATGGCATGTGGACGGTGATTTACATTGCGCCGACAGCAAAGGTTGCGGACAAGATCAAGACCAAGCTTTCGGAAGAAGGTTTTCTGGTACAGACCCGTCCCATCAGTTTATCCAAGCAACAATATGAGATTCGCGTCCCTTCTGGGGAATTGGAGGAGGTTCAGGAAGTGTTGAATTCCATTCTGCATTCCTGATTCACTTGATATTGAAGTGCCTTGGCAGATAACAAAAAGTACCATCGGTACATAAGGGACTAACCGCGTAAGCGGAAAGAGGAATCGACTTGCATGTGTGTTATGCTGCTGTCCTTCCTTCTTTTTTTGTTAATCGGTTATTTCAGGTAACATCAATCGTGCGGAGACAAGCCGTTGATTCTTGCCTTGTATCGGCGGGTTTTTTGTTGTAAATGCTGGTCAAGGACTAAAGCTTTGCATGAGTTACAAGCGTAAGCGGTTCACCGCAGCATGCAGATCAAGCTGATTGTTACAGCGGACTGCAGCCTGCGGCCATCAAATTATTGGCTGGAGAGGTGTAGTTGTGTTCAAAGATATATTCCAAAAGAAACGGAAGTACGCTACCATACCTTCCGAGCGTGCAATTCCAGGTGAACGTCAAGAAGCCGTCGAGCGCCCAAAACGTGAAATACCCGAAGGGCTTATGAACAAGTGCAGCAAATGCGGCACCATTCAATATAGCAAGGAACTGGAGAAAAACCTGAAAGTATGTCCTGCCTGCGGCTACCATATGCGTCTTAACGCCATGGAACGTATTGCAATGGTACTGGATGAAGAAGGTTTTGTTGAGCATGATGCCGATATGGTTTCGGTTGATCCACTCGGATTCCCGGGGTACAGTAGCAAGCTGGAGCAGCAACGTCTGAAATCGGGTTTGAAGGAAGCCGTTATAACAGGAGAAGGGACCATTGAAGGCCTTCCTGTTGTTGTTGCTGTAATGAGCTTTGATTTCTTCACAGGCAGTATGGGCTCTGTAGTCGGAGAGAAAATTACCCGTGCTGTTGAACATGCCATTGAGAAGAAGCTTCCTTTAATTATTTTCTCTACTTCGGGCGGAGCACGGATGCAGGAGAGCATTCTGAGTCTGATGCAAATGGCTAAAACAAGTGCGGCTTTAGCTCGTTTGGACGAGCAAGGAGGGCTCTATATTTCGGTGATCACCGATCCGACAACCGGAGGGGTATCGGCTAGTTTCGCGAGCCTTGGCGATATTATTATCGCTGAACCTGGCGCTGTGTTTGGTTTTGCAGGCAGAATAGTAATTGAACAAACGATCCGTCAGAAGTTGCCGGATGATTTCCAGACCGCAGAATTCAACCTCCAGCATGGTCAACTGGACATGGTTGTTCACCGGAAAGAACTTCGGACAACCCTTGGCAAGCTTCTCGATATGCACAGTGAAAAGGGAGGGGTCTAAATGGCGGGTAGTTTGCCATATGAAGCGCCTCTGATTGAGATGCGCAAAAAAATTGAAGAACTCGTTCAGTTTGGACAGGAAAAAGGGATTGATTTCACCGAAGAAATAGCCCGTCTCGAAGAACGTTATCATAGACTCGAAGAAGAGATTTACACCAGCATAACACCAGCTCAGAAGATGCATTTGGCTCGTCATCAGCAGCGTCCAACAGCACTGGATCTGATCCAGCTTATTTTTACTGATTTTACCGAATTGCATGGTGACCGTATGTTTGGTGACGACCTTGCGGTTGTTGGTGGACTCGCCAAGCTGAATGGACAAACCGTAACGGTACTTGGCCAACAGCGCGGAAAGGATACGAAGGACAACATTGCCCGCTTTTTTGGAAGTGCTCACCCGGAAGGGTTCCGCAAAGGACTGCGTCTAATGAAACAGGCTGACAAATTTGGTCGCCCGATTATTACGTTTGTTGATACTAAAGGAGCGTATCCGGGTAATACTGCAGAAGAGAGAGGTCAATCGGAAGCGATTGCCCGTAATTTGCTGGAGATGGCTAAGCTGTCCGTTCCAGTCATTGTTGTTGTTATTGGTGAAGGCGGAAGTGGCGGTGCCTTGGCTATGGCTGTAGGTAACCGTGTACTTATGCTTGAACATGCCATCTACTCGGCGATTTCTCCGAATGGTGCTGCTTCGATTCTGTGGAAGGATGCATCGAAGGCGGATCAGGCTGCTGAAGCGATGAAAATTACAGCGAAAGACCTGCTTGAGATGGAAGTGATCGAAGAGATTATCCCTGAGCCGCGTGGCGGGGCTCACCAGGATTACGATACAGCTGCGGCAGCGATATCAGAAGCTCTTGTTCGTCATCTGAAAGAGATGAAAGGGTGGAGTGCGGAGCAGTTGAAACAGGATCGCTACGAGAAATTCCGGAAAATTGGCTCAGTAACCTTTGAAGCACCAGCAACAGAGGAAGAAATTGCTGAAAAAAGCGAGTCTACAGGTGAAGTAGAACCACAATCCGGAGCAGAATCTGTCCAAGTGGAAGCATCGGAACAGCCGCTAGAAGCAGAACCTGTGAAAAATTTGTCGGGAAATGCAGAATGATGTGACGAATTTCCTATACAAATGATCGAAAGTATAGTAAATTTAATAGTTGGAAAAAGAAAAATAGAGATATAAAGTTAGACCTTTAAAATCGGAGGAAACCCAAAATGCGCAAAACGAAAATTGTATGTACGATTGGCCCATCCAGTGAATCCCTGGAGAATACCAAGAAACTGATTATGGCTGGCATGAACGTTGCCCGTCTGAACTTCTCCCACGGTGATTTCGATGAGCACGGCGGACGGATCGTAGCGATTCGCCAAGCATGTGAAGAGCTGAACAAAACTGTAGCAATCCTGCTTGACACCAAAGGACCGGAAATTCGTACAGGTAAACTTGAAGTTGAGCCAATTGAATTGGTTCAGGACGAGTACATTACTTTGACAACAGAAGAAATTCTGGGAACCAAAGATCGTCTTTCCATTACGTATGCAGATCTTCCTAAGGATGTTGAAGCTGGATCTACAATTCTGATCGACGACGGTCTGATCGGACTGACTGTGGTGGAAGTACAAGGCACCGAGATCAAATGCCGTATCGTTAACGGCGGTACAATTAAAAGCAAAAAAGGTGTTAACGTTCCGGGCGTTGCGATTTCCCTGCCGGGTATCACTGAAAAAGATGCTAACGATATCGTGTTTGGTATCGAACAAGGTATCGATTTCATCGCAGCTTCTTTCGTTCGTAAAGCAAGCGACGTGCTTGAAATTCGTGAATTGCTCGAGAAACATAATGCAGGTCACATTCAAATTATCTCCAAAATCGAAAACCAACAAGGTGTCGACAACCTGGACGAAATCCTTGAAGTGTCTGACGGCCTGATGGTTGCTCGTGGAGACCTTGGTGTAGAGATCCCTGCAGAAGAAGTACCACTGGTACAAAAACGCATGATCGAAAAATGTAATGTTGCGGGTAAACCGGTTATTACAGCTACACAAATGCTGGATTCGATGCAACGTAACCCGCGTCCGACTCGTGCGGAAGCAAGTGACGTAGCTAACGCAATTTTTGACGGTACAGATGCAATCATGTTGTCCGGTGAGACAGCTGCCGGTAAATATCCGGTAGAGTCCGTGCTGACCATGTCCCGTATCGCAGAAAAAGCAGAATCCGCTCTGCCATACCAAGAGTTGTATCTGAAACAACGTGTTGCGCAACAAACAACGGTTACTGAAGCGATCAGTCAATCCGTTGCTCTGTCCGCTCAAGATCTGAACGCTAAAGCGATCATCACGTCGACAGAATCCGGACATACAGCTCGTATGATCTCCAAATATCGTCCAGAAGCTCCAATCATCGCTGTGACGACAGAAGACAGAACTTCCCGTCGTCTGGCACTGGCATGGGGTGTAACTCCGGTTAAAGGAAGATTGGTAGATTCTACGGATGCTTTGTTCGAAAATGCAATTGAAGGTGGCGTAAAATCAGGACTGGTTAAAGAAGGAGACCTGGTTGTGATTACAGCAGGTGTACCTCTGGGCCGCTCCGGTTCTACAAACCTGATCAAAGTTAGCCAAATTCCAAACAACGCTTAATTGTAGCGTATGATTCGGTAAGTAACATGAAAGAAGCAATGGGGCTTGATGTCCCGTTGCTTTTTTTCCATCTTCATGACACGATTCTGTATTTTGAAGCGTATGAATGGTAGAGCCAAGGAGGTTGAGTACGTGCAAAAAGAAAGTCATGGTAACTGGTATACTGCCCGTCTTCGTGTACGTTATCAGGAAAGTGACCAGATGGGTGTCGTCTATCATGCGAACTACCTGAACTGGTTCGAGATTGGTCGTACCGAGATGATTCGCCAAATGGGGTATACATATCGTAAAATGGAGGAACAGGGACTGCTGCTTCCTGTAACCGGTCTGGATGTGAAGTATCACAAGCCGGCACGGTACGATGACGAGATCATCATCTTCACTCGAATCACTGCTTTTAGCGGCCTGCGCCTGAACTACGAGTACGACATAAGACGTATGTCTGAGGAATATGATGTCTCACTCGCTGTCGGTGAACGGGTGTGGGCACATGAAGAATCACTCCCTGGTGAACGCTTGGTGACGGGCTCTACCCAGCATGTGTGGGTGAATCTAGACTGGAAGCCGGTTAGACTGGATAAGGTCGCCTCGGAGCTATACAGCGCGCTTAAAAAGGTGTGGTTTTCAGGAAAGGAGTAACATATCAATGCGAAAATGGATGTGGGCTTTACTTTTATTAATTCCGGTGATTGAGCTGTTTGGTTTCATTCTGATGAGTGATTGGATCGGGGCCGGAAAAACATTGCTTCTTATGATTCTCACGTCCTTGATTGGTATAGCCATGTTGCAGTTTGAAGGGCGAAAAGTATTGATGGATGCCAAACAGGAGATGGAACGTGGCAAGGTGCCTGGGCGGAAAATGGTCGATGGTCTTTTTGTTTTTGTCGGCGGATTCTTGCTGTTGATTCCCGGCTTTGTAACGGACCTAATCGGCTTTACCTTAGTATTTCCGTTAACACGTCCAGTATATCGACTGTTCTTCCTGGGTTGGCTGGAGAAAAAGATGAGAAATGGCAGTATTACATTTTATCGCCGTCCGAAATAAAAGAGCATCTATCTTTATTCACACCTAAAAAATCTCCGTTCCGCAGACAACTTCTGCTGGGAACGGAGATTTTTGTTTTTGCGATTTAATTGAAGACTTACAAGTTGCTTGTTTCTTAAACTCAGACTCATCGGACTCTGCCATTAATAATATAGGTCCTAAGGTCACGAAGCACATTGGCGCGATTAAAGGCATCGAGGATTACAAGACTCACCGGGCCAATAATGAGGCCTAGCACACCAAACAACTTCAAACCAACAAACATGCCCACTAATGTAGCAAGCGGGTCTAACCCGACGCTACTAGCGAGAACTTTCGGTTCAATGATCTGCCGAGCAATGAGCAGGATAAGATAAATAACACTAATCCCGATGCCAAGATAGATATCCCCGTTCATGAACAAATACGCAGCCCAAGGTACCATTACCAGACCGACACCAAGATAGGGGAGCAGGTCGACCAGACCAATCAGCAGAGCGATCGTGAACGCTGACTTGACTTGAAGGATGAGTAGCCCAATCATGACGAACAGCGCTGTAATCGAGATCATGATCAGCTGTGCGCGCACATAACCAAAGAGGGCTTTTTTGAGGTCATTCCAGATGTCGGAGATCGGTTTGCGAACGGCAGACGGAACCCAACCAGAGACGGTAATGCTATGACGCGTCCAGCCTTTGCTAATGAAGAAGGTAGATAGCAGTACCACGATGAGAACCGCACCCATATTAGGTAGCGAGGTCAGCAGGTTTAAAATCAGGTTGAAAAAACCGGTAACAAGGTCACTTACTGCTGTTCCGACGGTCTCGGTTGTTTTGCTAATGTTGCTGTTAATGGTTTCTTGATAGTTCGGGTTTTCTTTGTAAAAATCGTTAATCTGCGCTATCAAACTTTGGATCGTATCGTTCTGTGTCCAGCGTACAAACGTTTCTTTGATTTCGTCCACATGCAGGTCAAAACTGGTGGTTAGTGAAATGACTTCTTTAACCATACGAGTAACAGCCGCAGATAAAATGACAGCGATGGCTCCAAAATACAATAGAAGTGATAAGGTAACCGCGAGCCAGCGCGGAAAACGAAGTCTATTCTGGAGCAGCTTTACGAGCGGATTCATGGCATAGGCAATAATCCAGGCAATGACAAAAGGATATAACAGCGGGAACAACAGGTACACGGCTACAGCGATCAGAAAGGTAGCGACAATGACCCACAGACCGCGAAGCAAACGTTTGAGAATGATTCGATCCAAGGTTCAACTCTCCTTTATTCAGTCAAGAGCTTATCTTATTAATATAGAGCAATCGTAAGCTTTTGAAACGCTAAAAAGAACAGTCTGCAACTGTGTGCCCGAATCCTGATTTCCACATCGTCTGCCTAGAGTATGCCTTATCTTTACAAATTATAGCAATACATTTTGCTATTATATTTTGTTTACAATTACTAATGGCATGAATTGTTTAACACACATTAAATGTAAACCCTGCTTGTGTAAAGGTTTTCAAAAATGCTTTATCACTCCGATAAATATGTTTGATGTGCGAATGAACTCTCATCATGTTCACATAAACGACAAAATCCAGTATGATGATATAAGTAAATACCGATTGACAGATAAGAAAACCGAATTTTGACAACTTAGGTCATTTTTAAAATGAAACGGTTTACAAAAGAGGTTAGGTGCATTTCGGCACTGATATGACTTTAAATGATTCCTGATTTCGCTTATTAAAGGAGAGATGTAATATGACAGCTACCAAAGGTCTGGAAGGCATCGTTGCAACAACCTCTTCGATCAGCTCTATTGTAGACGGTGTGCTTACATACCGTGGATACGATATCGATGATTTGGCTGAACATGCAAGTTTTGAAGAAGTTGCTTATCTGCTCTGGTTTGGCAAGTTGCCAACCACAGTTGAACTGAAGTCACTTCGTAAAAGTCTGAGCGATTATGCGCCGATTCCGAGCGAATTGATCGCCCAAATCAAGTTGTATCCAAAACACATCAGCACGATGGCAGCTCTGCGCTCCGCAGTTTCCGCACTTGCACTCTATGATGAGCAAGCGGATGAGATGACAGAAGCAGCGAATGAAAACAAAGCGGTGAAGCTGCAAGCCCAATTGCCAACGATTGTAGCGGCGATCTCTCGTATTCGTAAAGGACAAGAGCCTGTGGCACCAAAAGAAGGCGCTTCCATCGCTGAGAACTTTTTATACATGATGACAGGAGAAGAGCCGTCTGAAACGGCGGTAAAAGCACTTGATCAAGCACTTGTTCTGCATGCGGATCACGAGTTGAATGCTTCAACATTTGCTGCCCGCGTTACGGTAGCGACTCTGTCTGATATATACTCAGGCGTAACTTCTGCGATCGGTGCACTCAAAGGACCTCTGCATGGTGGTGCAAACGAAGCCGTTATGAAAATGCTGGACGAGATCGGTACACCGGATCGTCTGGAAGCGGCTATCCAGGAGAAACTGAATAACCGTGAGAAAATCATGGGCTTTGGACACCGCGTTTACAAAAACGGTGACCCACGTGCGAAGCATTTGCAGAAGATGTCCAAAGAACTGGGTGAGATGAACAACGATACCCGTTTGTATGAGATGTCCGTGAAGATTGAAGAAATCGTGACAGGTCAAAAAGGATTGAAGCCGAATGTCGACTTCTATTCCGCTTCCGTTTACACTCAACTGAAGATTGACCAGGAATTGTTCACACCGATCTTTGCGATCAGCCGTGTGTCCGGTTGGACAGCGCATATTCTGGAGCAACTTGCAGATAACCGCATTATCCGTCCTCGTGCCGAGTACACGGGTCCAACAGATCAGAAATACGTTTCCATCGATCTTCGCTAAACTTTAGCAAAAACAGTATAATCATATAGATGAGGCGAGGGGCTTGTGAATACGAGGCTATACTGCCGAGTAGAGACAGCCCTTCCTTCCTGCAAAAATGTGGTATGCTTCATACTGTGAAACCAAAACTTAGGAGGAATTGTAATTATGAAATTGGAAAAATTTGCACTCCCAACTGAAGGCGAAAAAATTCAAATTGACAACGGTACGCTTCAAGTACCTAATAATCCAATCATCCCATTCATCGAAGGTGACGGTACAGGCCGTGACATCTGGAAAGCTTCTGTACGCGTTCTGGATGCAGCGGTAGAAAAAGCATATAACGGTACTAAAAAAATCGCTTGGTATGAAGTGTTTGCTGGTGAAAAAGCATTCAATACATACGGAGAGTGGTTGCCGAACGATACGCTTGAAGCGATTCGTGAGTACATCGTAGCAATCAAAGGACCACTGACTACGCCAATCGGCGGCGGTATCCGTTCCCTGAACGTGGCACTTCGTCAAGAGCTTGACCTGTACACTTGCCTGCGTCCTGTACGTTATTTCAATGGTGTACCTTCCCCGGTTAAACGTCCTGAGCTGGTTGACATGGTTATTTTCCGTGAAAACACAGAGGACATCTATGCAGGTATCGAGTACGCTGAAGGTTCTGCAGAAGTGAAAAAAGTAATCCAGTTCCTGCAACAGGAAATGGGCGCTAACAAAATTCGTTTCCCTGAAACTTCCGGTATCGGAATCAAGCCGGTATCTTCCGAAGGTTCCAAACGTTTGGTTCGTGCAGCGGTTCAATACGCAATCGACCACAACCGTAAGAGCGTTACACTGGTACACAAAGGTAACATCATGAAGTTCACTGAAGGTGCCTTCAAAAACTGGGGTTATGAAGTGGCTGAAGAAGAATTCGGCGATAAAGTGTTCACTTGGGCACAATACGATGTAATCAAAGAAAAAGACGGTACAGATGCAGCGAATGCAGCTCAAAAAGCAGCTGAAGATGCTGGCAAAATCATCGTAAAAGATGCAATTGCTGATATCGCTCTGCAACAAGTATTGACTCGTCCGGGTGAATTCGATGTTATCGCTACATTGAACCTGAACGGTGACTATCTGTCCGATGCTCTTGCAGCGCAAGTTGGCGGAATTGGTATCGCACCAGGTGCGAACATCAACTACGTAACTGGACATGCTATCTTCGAAGCAACACACGGTACTGCACCGAAATACGCGGATAAAGACGTCGTGAACCCTGGTTCCGTAATTCTCTCCGGCGTAATGTTGCTTGAGCACCTGGGCTGGCAAGAAGCGGCTAACCTGATCTACAAAGGCATGGAAACATCCATTAACAATAAAACGGTAACGTATGATTTTGCACGTCTGATGGACGGCGCAACAGAAGTGAAATGTTCCGAATTCGCTGATCAAATCATCAAAAACCTGTAACAAAAACCTGTAAGGGGAGATGTGAATCGTGACTATTCAGCGCAAAAAAATCACAGTCGTTGGTGCCGGTTTTACGGGTGCCACAACTGCACTGATGCTTGCCCAGAAGGAACTTGGGGATGTTGTACTGGTTGATATTCCTCAACTGGAGAATCCGACCAAGGGTAAAGCACTCGATCTGCTGGAGGCCAGCCCTGTGCAAGGGTTCGACAGTCATATCGTGGGAACTTCCAACTATGAGGATGCAGCTGGTTCGGAGATTGTGATCATTACAGCTGGAATTGCCCGCAAACCGGGCATGAGCCGTGACGATCTAGTGAATACGAATGCAGGTATCGTGAAGTCCGTGTGTGAAAATGTGAAAAAATATTGCCCTGATTCCATTGTCATTATTCTGAGCAACCCGGTAGATGCAATGACGTATGCAGCGTATCAGACACTCGGTTTTCCGAAAAACCGCGTGATTGGACAGTCGGGTGTGCTCGACACGGCCCGTTACTGCACGTTCATTGCGCAGGAGTTAAATGTATCCGTAGAAGATGTACGTGGCTTTGTGCTGGGTGGTCACGGTGACGATATGGTACCCCTCGTTCGATATTCGAGTGTGGGCGGTATTCCAATCGATACCCTGATTCCAGCAGATCGCATTGATGCGATTGTGCAACGTACCCGTGTAGGCGGCGGTGAGATTGTTAACCTGCTGGGTAATGGCAGTGCATACTATGCTCCAGCAGCTTCACTGGTCCAGATGACGGAGGCCATTTTGAAGGACAAAAAACGCATTATTCCGGTGATCGCTTATCTTGAAGGTGAGTATGGATATCAGGATCTCTTCCTCGGTGTGCCAACCGTTCTGGGAGGCAACGGCATTGAGAAGATTTTCGAACTGGAGTTGACAGCCGAAGAAAAAGCGGCGCTTGATACGTCTGCAGATTCGGTGCGTAACGTCATTTCAATCGTTAATATTTAAGTTTTGAAGACTTTTTGAACTTGAAAATGAGAAAACCTCCGTAAATACGGAGGTTTTCTTTTCTTTGGATAAGTTCCCCAGTATAATAAAATGTGATATACAGCACAGCGAAAATGTTGAGGAGGATGAAAATTTTGACAATGATTATGTATTTGCTCCATATCATCGGAGCACTGGCTATGGGATTTTATCTGATTCTGCCATTTGTGGTCGGTAAAATTCGCACATTAAGCTTGCCAGCACAGGAGGGAGCATTCGCGTCACTTCGTTCGTTAAACAAAGTTGCGCAGTATGCACTTATTATCCAGCTTCTTACAGGTGGTTATCTGATGACCAAGGGTAGTTACTCCCACATCTGGATGGCTGTTGTCGTAGTGCTGCTTCTGGCTATTGCAGCGATTGGCGGAATTATGGGTAAACCGCTGCGTCTTGCAGCAGAAGGTGTAAAAAATAACAAGGATGTCACACCATACCAAAGCAAAATTCGTATGTTCAGTACATTACTTGCGGTGTTCTTGCTCATCATGGTGTATCTGATGGTAGAGAGAACAATTTTCTAAAATAACTCCTATAGATTCATCAATCCCAGATGGTCTATGATCTTGAGGTAAAGCGTTTGCAGATATTCAGGACAAGCAGTTTAAGCGGAGCTACAGGTGGTGACTGATGTCTCAGGAAATGGGGACGTCTTCATTAACTGTGGAGTAAGGTTGAGTATCATAAGCATGGACTTGATCCAATAGATAGGCGAGTAGAGAAAAAACAGACAGCCCTGAGGTTGTCTGTTTTTTTGTATAAACTCTTCTAGGGTGTGACTGAAAACGTTGAAGAAGCAGGGTTACTGAATTTCGTTCCAAGCCAGGAAGTTTACCGCAGGCATGCCAACAAATACAACCAACAGTTGCCGGCAATCAAAAAGTTCTGTTAATGAACACTTCCAGCGTGCATACGCACGGCATTTCGACCATTCCGTTTAGACTCATACAGGGCATGATCGGCGTCACGCAGTAAAGATTCCAGCGTATCCGACTCACTGCCGGTTTGGGACACGCCAAAGCTGGATGTGACCGAGATGGACTCGCCTTGTATATCTAGCGGTTGATTCAAAAATGCGATTCGCAGTTGTTCAGCGAGATCATATGCTTCCTGTAGTGTCATATTGGGAAGAGCAATAACGAATTCCTCACCGCCGTACCTGGCGAATAACATTTCACTTTTTAAGTAACGATTGCACACCGAAACAACATGAATGATAGCCTGGTCGCCAGAGTCGTGCCCGTAGGTATCGTTGATGCGCTTAAAATGATCAATATCAAACAAGATAAAGGAGACAGGTTGAAGATTGAGCTTAGCTTCTTGCAGTAGCTCTTTTCCTTTGTTTATAAATTGAGTCCGATTATAAATCTTGGTTAAACCATCGAAATAAGCGAGCTGCTTCAGCTGTTCCTGCAAAAAGCGTTGTTCGGTAATATCGATCAGCATAATAAGAATACCTACAACTTGAGAACTGTTATTAAAAACATAAGACGTCCTGACTTGGTAACAGACCGTTTCACCATTCAAGTGCCAGTAAAGGTCAGTTTGCAGTCCCTCTCTGCCGTATTCAACAGGGAATGTGTCTCCTGCGAGACTAAGCCAGATCTCATTCAAGGGTTGTCCGACCATCGTTGTTTGGATATCAGGCAACATAAGCCGGAGCGATCGGTTGAAATCAACAAGACGATATGAACTGTCTAGCACGAGAACACCTTCACGCATGCTCTCAAATATGCTTTCTTTCGCAATTGGCACAATGGTTAGCAGACGTGAAGACAGAATAGCCCAAATATACATGGCAGATGTGACACACATCAGTATAGGAACAGGGTCTAAACCAAACGGGGTTACGCCGAGCAGGTACACGAATGCAGCAACCATCGGAATAATCTGCGAAACAATCAGCGTAAGCAGTTGACGACGATACATCTTTTTGGTATGCCGCCATTGTGCGATTAAGATAAGTCCTGCACATAAGAGACAAGAAAAAGTAAAAGCTCCGTGTACAACATACCACTGACCGATATCCATTGCCATGATAGGTGTTGTGCTGTCCTCACGCAGCCAAACCCTTTTGTAGTACAGGTGATGCCAATCATTTGTAGCCACTAGGAAAACCGTGATGGAAGGAATGACAAACAATGCTGAGGTCACCCATGAGGACAACTTTTTTCCGGTATATCGAATCATTAAGATGAGGCCAAGGGGAGCAGAGACGGGCATGCCAATATACTGGACGATATTCCAAAACTTCATCTGTTCCAAAGTATTGCTGGCGAGACCGATCGCGTATCCGAAAGTGTATACGGACAGCGAAGCCGTGTACAGGATAAAGATGCGGGCATTTGGAAAATGGGCTCTTCTGAAATACGTATACATACACAGAAACAGATTCAGTACGGCTGAAGTAGTCACAAGTGTGATGTATGAATTAATATGCGATTCCATGTTCAGATCTCCATGTCGAATTAAATTATAATCATCTTGTATATTTCCCATTGTACATCAGCCTCTGCTGCTTAGGAATACACTTTGAAACATGAAAAAGGTGGAATTGAAAAAAAAGTAAATAGACATTAACTCAGACATGTTTAAAATCTATCGTTAACATTATCGTTTGAATTTCCATAAAAATGGTAAGTAACCATTAGAAGCAGTTTACGGAATGATCACTGCTCCGAATACGCAGAAGAATAATCTGATCTGTTCATGCCATCCTACAGAGTGAGACTTAGGAGGAACGAAAAACAAGTAAGGATATGATTTGTATCCGAGTTTTCTAACTTCCAGCATGTTTAATTCGAAAGGAGAATGTACAATGCCAAGTACGACTCAGCAAAATCAAAAAACGATGCCTGCACAGCATCAGGATCAGCGTCCAGGAATTGAGTCTGAGATGACTCCCAAACCGGAGTTTGAGAAACCACAGTATAAGGCGGCAGGTAAATTACTGGACAAGGTAGCCCTGATCACTGGAGGGGACAGCGGTATTGGACGGGCTGTTGCCGTGACGTATGCCAAAGAAGGAGCCGATGTGGCGATAGTATATTTGAGCGAGCATGAGGATGCCAAGGAAACGAAACGTCAGGTGGAACAGGAGGGCCGCAAGTGTATTCTCATTGCGGGTGACATCGGTGATGTGAATTTCGCGAAGAAAAGTGTTCAGCAGACGGTGGATGAGCTCGGAAAACTTGATATTGTGGTTAACAATGCGGCTGAACAGCATCCGCAGCAAAATTTGGAAGATATTACGCCAGAGCAACTGGAGAAAACGTTCCGTACTAACATCTTCGGTATGTTTTATGTAACACAGGCTGCTATGCCACATCTGAAACAAGGAAGTACAATCATTAATACAACATCGATTACTGCTTATCGAGGAAGCCCAACACTGCTGGATTATTCCTCTACCAAAGGGGCGATTACGTCATTTACTCGCTCTTTATCGATGAATCTGATTGAAAAAGGGATTCGTGTGAATGCGGTAGCCCCCGGTCCGATCTGGACACCACTCATTCCTTCGACATTCGATGAGAAAAAAGTAAGTGAATTCGGAGCAACACAGCCAATGAAACGTCCAGGGCAGCCAGATGAATTGGCACCAGCTTATGTGTATCTTGCGTCCGATGACTCTTCTTATGTTAGCGGACAAGTGATGCATGTGAACGGCGGCGAAGTCGTTAATGGATAAGTTGTGACCCGTGCTATTGAATCTCAGGCTGAAAGGGTACGTGCTGTATCGAGAAAGACGGAACGCTAAAGTATCATAGCGTTCCGTCTTTCTTTGTTTCTATTTTTCGAAGTAAGAAAAGGATTCAGGAAAAAGAGATGGAAGTTGAATTTTATTGTAAGATGTGATTTACAAAAGTCTGTACCTGCGTTGATATATCTATGATACCTTATATAAGTCTGACCTTAAAGCAATGAAGAGAGTCAAAGGGGAATAAGGCAGACTTGTTGCTCATTTCACATGGAAAGATATCTCAATATATGTGATATGATAGACCGGATAACATATTCGGGAGGCACTCATATGAAGATTAGCAAACAAGAGGCAGCACATTATATATGGGGGGCTCAGTGTGATGGCTGGCATCTGGTTCAAGGTGAGACACTTAGTGTGATTCATGAGCGAATGCCCGCAGGCACGACAGAAACAAGGCATGTACATGTAAAGAGTCGCCAATTCTTTTTTGTTCTTAGCGGTGAGGCTCATATGGAGCTGAGTGGAGAAAATTATGTACTGGCAACACACGAAGGTATCGAAATTCCGCCGGGAGCGCCGCATCAAATGCAAAATCGAAGTGCACATGACGTGGAATTCTTGGTCATTTCACATCCAACAACGCGCGGTGACCGCACCGAAATAAATTGAAAAATAATGGTTTGTTTCATCATTTGAATTTACTCATTTACATATGAACGGAGAGGACAGAAAAAACCTGGAAAAGCGAAGCTACAAGCTTTCGGTAAGAAAGCTGCATCGGAAGCATAGACTGCACCTTTATCACCGGATTTTTTCCTTGCAAAAGGAAATCAAATAAATCTGTGGATAACAGTGATTGGAAGGTTATTCTGTCATCAGAGTGGTTATGTAAATTGTCTTGTTGTTCAACGGACTAAAATATAACAGAGGGAAGAGATTAATGAGACCGTTTCGCATTCGCCTGGCATTGATTATGATGGTGCTCATTGGCGTATCCGTCATTGTAGCCGGATATACGATGGGCAGAGTTTTCAAGACTACTCATATTGCCGCACTGGAACAAACGATGGTGCGTGAAATTAATTTGTTAAAAGCGACATTCCCTTTTCACGATGCTTCCAATCCGACATCAGCGGAAACTCGGAAATATTACTCGGACCGAGCGCTGGAACTGGATCGTCTAACAGACTCGCGAGTAACTTTTATTAATAAAGACGGTGTCGTCATCGGCGATTCCGAGAGTGACCCTGCGACAATGGATAATCACCTGAATCGGGAAGAGATCCGGACGGCTATGGAAGGGACTTTTGGACAGTCCATCCGATATAGTGCAACGTTAGGGCAGGACATGCTGTATGTCGCGCTGCCTGTTAATTCGGATCAAAGTGACATGATTGAAATGCCAAGTGGCAAATTCGACGGTTTTATTCGTCTGTCTATGAGTTTGCAAGCGGTGGATCAAGGACTTCAACGCGGATGGATGATTATGTTTGCTGCCCTGGGACTGCTTTTTCTCATTGTGGCATTTGTCAGTTACCGGGTAGCTAGAGGTTTAACGTCACCCATCGAGCATATCACCAAAGTGGCACACCGGATTACAAAGCTGGAGTATGATGCCAGAGTAAAAGTTACACGCAGGGACGAGATCGGCCAGCTGGGTCTGGCAATTAACGGCATGGCAGATAGTCTGCAGTCCCAGCTCAAAACCATTCGAGACAATGAAGCACTGCTTCAAAGTGTCTTGGCCAATATGACGGGCGGGATTGTCATGATTGATGCAGCGCAATCGATAGCTCTGGTCAACCGGGAAGCAGAGCGTATGCTCGGCATTCAGGCCGCGAAAGTTACAGGGAGACCTTACACGGAACTCAAGCGGCATTACGAGCTGACACGCACGATTGAAGAGAGCGTGGCTATTCAGGAACGTATGCACGAAGAAGTGAGTGTTTTTAACCCGGAAGAACGGCTGATTCGACTTGATGGTGTACCTATGTCAGAGGATAATGGTGGATATCGAGGGATGTTGTTCCTTTTGCAGGATGTAACCGCCATTCGTCGATTGGAATCCATGCGTAGCGAATTTGTTGCCAATGTCTCACATGAACTCAAAACACCTGTAGCAGCCGTTAAAGGCTTTGCAGAAACTTTGCTTAGCGGTGGTGTACAGGATAAGGAAACGGAACGTTCTTTCCTGCAGATTATTTATGATGAAGGTGACCGGCTAAATCGCTTGATTGGAGATATTTTGGAGTTATCCAAGATTGAATCCAAACGTGCACCTCTGGAATGTTCGCCCGTGCATGTGCATTCCTTCTTCGAAATGGTGCTGGGAACCTTGTCCAAGGTGGCGGAGAAAAAGCAAATTCGTCTGGAAATGAATGTACCGGAGGAATTGTATATCGAAGCGGATGAGGATAAAATGAAGCAGATTTTCATTAACCTTTTATCAAATGGCATTAACTATACGCCTGAGGGTGGAAGAGTAAAACTCCAAGTGAAGATGGATCAGGAGAGTGAGGAAGAACAGGTGGTTTTCTCGGTGTCCGACACAGGAATTGGCATACCCAAGAAGGATTTACCGCGAATCTTTGAACGTTTCTATCGCGTAGATAAAGGCAGATCACGTAATTCCGGAGGCACGGGACTTGGGCTCTCTATCGTTAAACACTTGGTGGAGCTGCATCACGGAAAGGTGTCGGTTGATAGTGAACTGGGCATGGGAAGCACCTTCCGTGTCACCCTGCCATTAATTCAGGAGGAAGAAATCTAGTTTACTTCAAGAAGAAATGTAGGCGTATAGAAGCAAATTGTAAAATGAGCCATTTGCTTTACACAGCGTTAACAAATTAGTGCTATGATAGAAAAAGTGTTGTGGCAACAGACAACCTATGAAGAGAGAAGGGGTATCATGGCACAGCGTTTGCTGGTTATTGAAGATGAACCGACATTATCGAGATTACTTACGTATAACCTGACACAGGAAGGCTATGACGTAACGGCAGAGGATCATGGGTCAGCAGGATATGACCGAGCCTTGTCCCAGGATTTCGATTTGATTTTGCTGGATCTGATGCTGCCAGGCATGAATGGTCTGGATATTCTAAACAAACTGCGCATTCAAGGAGTAAGTACACCTGTTATTATTCTTACTGCAAAGAACGGTGAAGCCGAGGTTGTGCAAGGGCTGAAATCGGGTGCAGATGATTACATTACGAAACCGTTTGGTGTATCCGAGCTTTTGGCAAGGGTAGACGCGGTACTTAGACGTTATTCCAATGGCGATGATCTGCCGCAGCCTGAGGATAAAGACGGCTCCCGTATTATCCTTGGCGAACTTGAAATTTATCCGTTAAAGTATGAAGTAACTCTTGGAGGACAGTCGATCAGCCTGCGTCCGAAGGAGTTCGAAGTCCTGTTATATCTCGCTAAAAAACCTGGAGTTGTGCTTACTCGGGATGACCTGATGAATGCGGTCTGGGGTTTCGATTATATTGGAGGACAGCGCACGGTGGATGTACACGTCAGTTCATTACGCAAAAAGCTGGAGCTTGATCCTGAATCCGTTCATATTGATTCCATCCGTGGTGTAGGTTATAAATTGGTTGTCAAAAGAAAAACTCCCCATCATTCTAGCTAAATGATCGGGGAGTTTTATTTTTACCTAGATTTTACACAAAGGAAGATTTTTCTTCATTTATGGGGAGTAGGATGATGTTATCCAAGTGATACTTTGTACCTATAATCCCACCTTAGGGCGGAGCTAACACGTAAAGGAGAATGTGTAATTATGCCCACTTTGTTAGAAGCTAGACCTGAGAATTTAAACATTGATTTACAAAAAGAAGAACAATCATCGGTTACGCCTGACTTGGAACCAGATGAATCAGTGATTGAATTTCAGGATAAGAATGACGTATCGTTATACGACTATTTCCGTCAGGTGCCTGTAGCAACGGGAGATACCACCTGCGGAGAAGCGGCAGCGATGCTGAGTGACGGATTGGAGCACTCCTGCATTGTACTCTGTGATGAACACATGAAACCGACAGGATTATTGATGCGTGAGACCTTATATCGTTTATTAAACGGAAGGTTCGCCGCGGATTTATTTTATCGTAAACCGGTTGTGAATGCAGCTAATACGTCACCGGTTATTGTAGATATACATATGGAACCCGCAGCTATTATAGATGCCGCGCTTCGGCGGGATGAGGATCATTTCTATGACTGCCTGCTTGTAACGGAGCAGGATCGCTTGCTTGGTGTACTCACAATACGTGATGTGATGTCGCTTTCCCGTAAGCTGCAGCAGAAGGCATCCGCAGACCGTATATGCACTGTGACGGAGAGCGGACAGGAAATTTCACGCATCCATGAGGCCGTAAATGAACTGGTTCAAGCGGCGAATCAAACCGTACGGGAAGCAGGCCAAGTCATCCTTTTATCCAATGAGGGAGAAGGGCGTTTGCGCCAGGTTGAGTCTTCCTACCTTCAGGTTCATGAGCATATGGGGGATCAGGGCAAACACGCAAGTCAGATGCTCGAATCCATCAAAACAGGTGCGGGTATGGCACGTTCCATTCGAACGCTGGCGGATCAGAGCGGACTTTTGGCCTTAAATGCATCGATTGAGGCTGCTCACGCCGGAGAATATGGAAGAGGGTTCCAGATCGTGGCCGGAGAGATCCGGGCGCTTGCCAAACAGACTCGAGAAGTTGCAGGTAACATGACAATATTGCTTCAGGAAATTGAGAATTTAACTGGGCAGACGGTATCTCTCATTCAGGCAAGTGGAGCGGAGATCGATGACAGTGCGGTGTATGTGAAGGAAGGAGCAGCGACATTCGGAAAGTTAAACCGTTCGGTACATGCGTTGTCCAGCATTGTTGAAACCATCGCTACCGAAGGCGGGGAGGCTGGCAGGATCGCAGAGAATATCCAGTTGAAGCTGAAGGCCATGATAGCGGATCATTCAGAATTATGAATCATAGCACAGTCGAGTTACAACATATAACGGAAATTGCGACAAGCGAAAAAGAGAGACCTGGGACGTTGAACTAACGCCCTAGGTCTTCTTCAGGTGTTTTTACATTCCGTTAACATGAAGGTGGTACTGTTTTTACAATGTTACGTTAGGATATTAAAGATGACTGTGCTGATTGCTAGAGAATATGAACGCCAGTCTCAACGTAAAGGGAATCCGATAATCCCTGCAGCGAAGGAGAAGTGAGCATCCATGAAAGACCTCATTCATATCGATGGACTTAATTTATACTATGATACGCATCACGCGCTTAAAAATATATCGATGGATTTGCCGGAAAAAACCGTTACAGCATTTATTGGACCGTCAGGTTGCGGTAAATCCACATTGCTCCGCACACTGAACCGGATGAATGACATGATTCCGGGAGTTCGTGTGGAAGGACAAGTTATGCTGAACGGTTCAGATATTTACAGTAATGAAATTGAAGTGGAGACGCTGCGCAAACGGGTAGGAATGGTATTCCAGCAGCCGAATCCTTTCCCCAAATCCATCTATGATAACGTAGCGTATGGACCTCGTCTGCACGGGGTAACCCAAAAGGCAGAGCTGGATCAACTCGTAGAACAGAGTCTGGTTCACGCGGCACTGTGGGATGAAGTGAAGGATGTCCTGAAAAAATCGGCGTTAAGTCTCTCTGGCGGACAGCAGCAGCGTCTCTGCATCGCACGGGCACTGGCTGTACAGCCGGATGTGCTGCTGATGGACGAAGCAACTTCGGCGCTGGACCCGATATCCACGCTGAAAATCGAGGAATTGGTTAAAGAGTTGCATCATAAATATACCATCGTCATGGTTACGCACAACATGCACCAGGCAGCGCGAGTTTCTGGACGTACCGTGTTTTTCCTGAATGGTGAAGTGGTGGAGGCAGCTGATACGGAGACGTTATTCTCCACACCGCAAGATTCCCGGACCGAGGACTATATATCCGGCAGGTTTGGTTAAGGCGAGCTGAACAGGATGATCCCGGCTTACCCGGAGATGATGGAGAAGGAGGACATGAAATCTATGATTCGCAGAAAAGAATTTGATCAAGAGCTGGAAGAACTGCGCTCCCTGCTGAAACAAATGGGGGAACATGTAGGAAATGCCTTGGACGGTGCGATTGAGAGTTTGCAGACATTGAATGTAGAGAAAGCTCAGATCATCATTAAGAATGATGCGAATCTCAATGCCCTTGAGGACAAAATCATGGAGCTGGGCTCCAAGCTGATTATTACACAGCAGCCCGTAGCCAAGGATTTAAGACGTATTATTGTGGCTTTCAAAATCTCCAGCGACTTGGAGCGTATGGGTGATCTGGCCCTCGACGTGGCGAAGGTAACGATCCGTATGGAAGGTCAGGAGTTGATTAAGCCGTTGATCGATATTCCGCGTATGGCGGAAGTCGTGAAATCCATGATTGATGAGTCCATTGAGTCTTATCTGAAGGAAAATACGGATCTGGCCTATAAAATGGCGCAAACGGATGATCAGGTGGATCAGCTGTACAGCAACATGATTCGTGATCTCTATACATTGATGACAGATCACCCAACAAATGCATCACAAGCGATGCTGCTGTTGATGGTTGGGCGCTACATTGAACGTATCGGCGACCATGCGACCAACATTGGCGAGAGCACGGTGTACCTGGTTACAGGTCAGCGTCCGGACCTGAACCAGTAAGTTTTTGTTGGCAGGCGCTGCTGCACAAGCATTGAATATGTTCATACAAGATAAGAGCTGATGATCGAAATGAGAGAACTTTCTTCCGGCTGGCCTGTGTACAGGCTGACTGGGAAGGAGGTTCTTTTTTTTGCGGAAGAAATATGGTGAAAAGGGTTGTGAAGTTTTTTGATGTAGGTGGCAGGTATGGTATCATGAGAGTAGGTATGTAAGTACAGTCTGACCATATGATACGCGAGGTGCTGGAATGGACAAGTTTATTCTTATAGATGGAAATAGCATTATTTATCGGGCATTTTTTGCAATGCCTCCCCTGACGAATTCAAAAGGTCTGCATACGAACGCGGTATACGGCTTTTCGACGATGCTGCTGCGCTTGCTGGAAGAACACAAGCCTACACATGTGATGGTGGCGTTTGATGCGGGGAAAGTGACGTTCCGCCATGAAGGGTATCAGGAGTACAAGGGTGGACGGGAGAAAACACCGCCGGAATTGTCCGAGCAGTTCCCTTTGCTCAAAGAATTATTGCAAGGGCTCGGGATCGCCCAGTTTGAACTGGCAGGTTACGAGGCGGATGATATTATCGGAACGCTGACCAAACGCGCGGATGATGCAGGCAGACAGGTTCTCGTTGTATCGGGTGACAAGGATATGCTGCAGCTTGCTTCCGAGCATGTACATATCGGGCTGACGCGTAAAGGGGTTACGGAGATTGAACTGTACGACCCGGCTCAGATTAAGGAACGTTATGGTCTGACACCACTACAGATTATCGATCTGAAAGGTCTGATGGGCGATGCTTCCGATAATATTCCGGGTATTCCGGGTGTTGGGGAGAAAACGGCGCTGAAACTGTTGCACCAGTTTGGATCGGTGGAAGAGGTGCTGAACGGTACGGGTGAACTGAAAGGCAAGATGAAGGAAAAGATTGAAACCCATGCCGAAGATGCACGCATGAGCAAACAGCTGGCGACCATTCACCGTGAGGTTCCGCTGGAGCAGACGTGGGATGATATGCAGTTTGATGGATTGAAAGAAGCTAGTGCAGGGCCTGCACTGGCTAAGCTGGAGTTTAAGTCATTGCTGGAGCGCTTGTCCTTTAGCGGTAGCGTGGCTTCCGAGCAAGAGGCTGTTCCAGCGGCTGAGGTTGAATCTACGATTGCAACAGAAGATAACATAGCTGATCTGATGGATATGTTGGATTCGATCGATGTGCTGCATGTGGAAACGCATGGTGACAATCCGCATCAGGCGAAGCTTGTTGGTCTTGCCGTAGGTGCCGGGGAGAAATATACGTTCATATCTCCGGAATTACTAAAGTCTGATGCGGCAACTCCTGTACGGGAATGGCTTGCAAGTGCCGACCAGCCGAAGCGTGGATATGATCTGCATCGTGTGGATTTGGCTTTGCATGCACATGGCATTGAATTCGCAGGTGCATCATTTGATGTGCAGCTTGCTGCTTATTTGCTTGACCCGACCGAGTCGAATCAGACAATCAGCGGGCTGACGTCCAAGTATGGGCTGCCTTCACTGGTTGAAGACGATAGCGTTCTGGGGAAAGGGGCTAAATACAGAGTACCAGAGGCGGATGTTTTGGGCGATTTCCTATGCCGGAAAGCCGCTGCGCTGGCCGCGATTATCCCTCTTCAGGAACAAGCGCTGGAGAGCGATGAGATGAATTCGCTGTTCCATGAGCTCGAAATGCCGTTATCCCGTATTCTTGCCGACATGGAGAAGCAGGGCATCAAGGCGAATACAGAAGATTTACAAGCCCTTGGTCGTGAGTTTGAAGGACAGATCGGCAAGCTGATGGCGGAAATCTACAAGTTGTCCGGTACAGAGTTTAATTTGAATTCACCAAGACAACTCGGCGAGATTTTATTTGATAAGCTGGGCCTGCCTGTCGTGAAAAAAACAAAAACAGGCTACTCCACCGATGCGGAGGTGCTTGAAAAGCTCGCTCCTTACAACGATGTGGTGCAGCACATTTTGCAATATCGCCAGCTTGCCAAGCTGCAATCCACTTATGTGGAAGGTTTGCTGAAAGAGATATCGGATAGAGATGGCAAGGTGCATACGTTCTATCGTCAAACCATTGCAGCAACAGGACGACTGAGCAGTCAGTTCCCGAACCTGCAGAACATCCCGATTCGTATGGAAGAAGGACGCAAAATTCGTAAGGTCTTTGTACCGTCCGAGCCGGGTTGGTCTATTCTCGCAGCCGATTACTCTCAGATTGAACTGCGTGTGCTGGCACACATTTCAGATGATGAGCGTCTGAAGGAAGCTTTTGTACATGATATGGATATCCATACGAAGACTGCCTCCGATGTATTCGGCGTGAAGCCGGAGGATGTGGACAGTGACATGCGTCGTTCTGCGAAGGCGGTTAACTTCGGAATCGTATACGGGATCAGTGATTACGGTCTATCGCAAAACTTGAATATTACGCGGAAAGAAGCAGCACAGTTCATCGATCAGTATTTCGAAATATTCCAGGGTGTGCGCCGGTATATGGATGATATTGTGAAGGATGCACGCCGGGACGGTTATGTGAAAACGATGCTGGAACGCCGCCGTTATCTGCCTGAAATCAACGCGAGTAATTTCAATCTACGTTCCTTCGCAGAACGTACCGCGATGAACACACCGATCCAAGGTACTGCGGCTGATATCATTAAGCTGGCGATGGTACAGATGGACGAGGCGCTGCGCGAACGTAAGCTACAGAGTCGTATGTTACTTCAGGTACACGATGAGCTCGTGTTTGAAGTGCCGGCGGATGAACTGGAGCTGATGAAGGAACTTGTGCCTTCAGTGATGGAAAAGGCGCTTCCGCTGTCTGTGCCGCTCAAAGCTGAGGTTAGCTTTGGTGAGAACTGGTATGAAGCAAAATAGAGAAGAAGGGGTCCCGCTGAGCGTCATCTTCCGTTATAATATAAGGGAGGTGAGAACATCATGCCGGAACTACCGGAAGTCGAAACAGTCAGAAGAACGTTGAATCAACTTATTGTAGGTAAAACGATTGACTATGTTACCGTTAATTTGCCGCGGATTATTCAGCGGCCTGACGATATAGAAGCATTTGCATTGGAACTGGCAGGACATACCGTGATTGGTGTTGAGCGCCGGGGCAAGTTTTTACGTATTTTGCTGGACGGGCTTGTGCTCGTCTCCCATCTGCGGATGGAGGGACGTTACGGGGTGTACCATCAGAACGAAGAGGTGGAGAAACACACTCATGTCATCTTCCACTTCAATGATGGCACGGAATTGCGATACAAGGATGTTCGTCAGTTTGGAACGATGCATCTGTTCAGCGCAGGTGAAGAGCTGGTTTCGAAACCGCTCATGAAGCTTGGACTGGAACCACTGGATGAGGCTTTTACCGTGGACGCATTCCGCGCTGCAGTGGGGAAACGTACGACCAAAATTAAAGCTGTATTGCTGAATCAGGCATATGTGGTTGGCATCGGGAATATTTATGTGGACGAGGCTCTCTTCCGTGCAGGTATACATCCCGAGACGATTGCGAAGACGCTGACCGAAGCACAGCTGAAGGTTTTGCATGAAGCCATTGTAGCTACGTTGCAGGATGCCGTGAATGCAGGGGGCTCCTCGATCAAGTCGTATGTTAACGGGCAAGGCGAGATGGGCATGTTCCAGCATCAGCTGAAAATTTATGGCCGCAAAGCCGAGCCTTGTCATACATGCGGCACGTTGATTGAAAAAAGTGTCGTTGGCGGACGTGGCACGCATTTTTGCCCGAATTGTCAGCGACTTTGATCTCACGAACCAGAACTGAATCAATGAAATGATGAAATCATAGCACCCTTGGATTCCTCCCTCCATATACTGATATGGCAGAAATAAGCGGGCATATACCCATACTGACATCATCAGTTGGCACGTACCGCACAGGGGAGGAATCCGGGGTGCTGCATCATTTTATTTCATTACTGGCGCTTGCTTTTGCAGTGAGTTTAGATGGTTTCGGAGTTGGAATTACATATGGACTTCGGAGGACCAAGATTCCGCTCTTATCCATTGCCATTATTTCGCTTTGTTCGGGATTGGTTATCGCATTGTCTATGCAGGTTGGCGTGTTATTATCTCATGTGGTGTCGCCAGGTGTGGCTTCGATTGTGGGAGCTGTCATTCTGATTGTGATCGGTGCGTGGTCGCTTTTGCAACTGATCAGGCGGCGGGGCAAAGAACGTGAGGAAGTTGAAAGTGGAGTGTCGCAGGAAAAGCTGGTAGAAGGAAGAGTGACTACAGATTCGGGTCTGACATCTGGAGGCAAGAATCAATTAATGGTTCTGGAAGTGCAGCCTTCGCCAACGGATGGTTCGGTGGAGCGCATGGTATTTACACTGGAACTGCGCAAGCTAGGTGTGGTTATTCAAATTTTGCGCAGCCCGTCCAAAGCGGACATGGATAACTCAGGCAGTATCTCCGCACAGGAAGCGATGTGGCTCGGAATCGCGCTGTCACTGGATGCTTTTGGGGCAGGTCTGGGTGCGGCATTGCTTGGATTCCCTACGCTGTGGACGGCACTGGTGATTGCGTTGTTTAGTGGGGCGTTTCTGTCACTTGGCATGAAGGTAGGATTACGGTTTGCAGCACAGCGCTGGATGCAGAAACTCTCAGTTCTACCGGCCCTGCTGTTAATGATTATGGGAATATTCAAGTTGTTTTGAGGAGTAATAAAGCTGTTATGAGGTGAGACGATGAATATAGGCTTAACGGGCGGAATCGCAACAGGCAAAAGCAGTGTTTCCGCCTATCTGGCCAGTAAGGGAGCGCTGCTCATCGATGCAGATGTTATTGCCCGGGAAGTTATGTTGCCTGGGCATCCCGTTTTGGCTGCTGCTGTTCAGCGGTTTGGACAAGCTATCCTGAATGAGGACGGGACACTGGATCGGAAAAAGTTAGGGAGTATTGTTTTTCAGCACCCTGAGGAACGTAAAGCGCTTGAAGCCATCACTCATCCTGCGATCCGGAAGGAAATGCGTGAGAGAGCGGCTGCATACGAATTGAACCATCCGGACAAGCTGGTGGTGTCGGATATTCCGTTGCTCTACGAGTCGGGTCTTGAGGAAGGTTTTACGGAAGTTATGGTCGTATATGTACCTAGAGCAGTACAACTGGAGCGACTGATGAGCCGGGATCAGATGAGCCGGGCTGATGCGGAAGCGCGTATTGCAGCACAGATGGATATTGAACGCAAAAAAGAGCGGGCAGATATCGTTATTGATAACAGCGGTTCATGGGCGCAGACGGAGCAGCAATTGCAATCTTTTTTAACGCATAAGGGCTTGTTATGAAAATATTGCGCAAAAAACGTGTATTGCTGATCATGTTTGTTTCCTTTGTACTTGTGTTATTTCTAAACAGCAACTGGATGACGTGGTTTTACCCGATTGAATACAAGGAAGAAATTCGCGCACAATCTCAGAGTTATGAAGTTGATCCGTTTCTGATCGCCTCTATTATCAGAGTAGAGACCAATTTCAAGACCAGCAAAGAATCGAAGCGTGGTGCGATCGGATTGATGCAACTCATGCCCGATACGGCGAACTGGATTTTGGAACAAGCCAAGATTCCCCACACTTCGCTGGAGGAATTAAAACATGAACCCGGACGAAATATTCAACTGGGGACATGGTATTTACGGAATCTGTCAGACCAGTTCGACGGCAACGAAATTGTGATGATTGCCGCGTATAATGCCGGACCGGGGAAGGTCAGCAGCTGGCTGAAAAACGGTGTATGGGATGGAACACTGGAAACGGTGAAAGATATTCCTTTTGGTGAAACACGCCACTATGTACAACGGGTTATTTACTATTATAATCAGTATGTGAAGATCTACGATACGTTCTAGAGCGATTGCTGGGAAAAGAGATAAGGAGAAGCACGGAGCAGACCGGTAGTGTACCGGCCGCCCCATGCTCCTCTGTGTAACGTATTACGATGCAGATAATTATTGGTATTGACCTGCCAATTGCTGTTCTGCAATTGTTACCAGACGCTTCGTGATGTATCCACCGATCGAACCGTTCTCGTAAGAAGTCATGTTACCTTGGTATCCATCTTGTGGGATGCTGATTCCGAGTTCTTGAGCTACTTCATATTTCATTTGCTCCAGAGCTGCGGAAGCTTTAGTTACAACCAAGTTATTGGAGTTACCGTTGCTTTGTGCCATTGCTGTTCACCTCCTCGCGGGTTGGTAAAAGTATTATGTGTCGCGAATGCGATTTTCATTACAAGATATGCTCAGGGAATATGTGGTAAAAAGTAAAAGTGGGAAGTGATCTTAGTTGAAATGTCCTTATTGTGGTTATTTAGGTACCAAAGTGTTGGACTCCAGACCAGCCAATGAATCCAAATCCATCCGCCGCCGCCGCGAATGCGAGCAGTGCGCGAGAAGGTTCACAACCTTTGAAATGATTGAAGAAACACCGTTAATCGTCATTAAGAAGGACGGCAGCCGGGAGGAATTCAGCCGCGACAAAATTCTACGTGGTTTGATTCGTGCCTGTGAGAAACGTCCGGTATCGGTGGAAACGCTTGAGATGATGGTATCTGAAGTGGAGAAGTCACTGCGTAACACAGCCGAAGCTGAAGTAGAGAGTCGTCAGATTGGTGAATTGTTAATGGAGCAGCTGTTTCCGGTGGATGAGGTGGCGTACGTGCGATTTGCTTCGGTGTACCGCCAGTTCAAAGACATTAACATGTTCATGAAAGAACTGAAGTCACTGCTGTCCAAGGAAGATCTGGAGGACTAATGTAGTGGGGGAAAAGGAGAAGAGCAATCCGGAGCTGCGTCTGGTATATGCCATGCCGTTTGTGCCCGTAACATGAATGTTCTTCTCCATAGATTTCGGTGCTTCAGAAGGGTATTGACAGTCCAGAAGGGATTTTATATGATATAGAAGTCGCTTGTAAAATGAGTTTTTAGCAGTGCTGGACAAGATGTAACATCATATCCTGGGGCCTTAGCTCAGCTGGGAGAGCGCATCGCTGGCAGCGATGAGGTCAGGGGTTCGATCCCCCTAGGCTCCATACTAAGGAAAAGCCGCTCCGAAAGGGGCGGTTTTTTGTGTTTTGAGCGTATAAGGAGTGAACTTCAAGTTTTAGTTTATATGGACTGACTTATAGGGAAAGGGTTCACAGAATGCCTTTTATATAAGAGGCGTAGTCTGAAGCTAATGCTAGAAGTTTCTTTCGATTTAGCCCAATAGTCTAAAAACCTTTTAATATAATTTAGAGGTTTACTTAAGAGATGAAGATGAAAATGAAGGTAATATATAGCTGTATGTGTTTGGAGTTACTAAAGATATGATTATTTTCAAAGAAATTATAAATTAATTTCGAGTTAGCATAATAAAGATTTTACAGCAGACGATGAAGAAAATAAGATGTAATTATAAAATAATGTTATAAAATATAACATATGGATTATTGCGTTTTAGAAAAATATTAGCTTGGTGTCTATATTAATTAAAATACTTCCAGTGAGTGAGGTCTTCAATGATGTGGTCGTTCATTCTGAATGTTTATGAATACATAATTCTTGTTATTTCTTTAATAGATAACTTGGGCACTTGGATAGTTGTGAGGATTCTGCTCATGTATAGTTTCTTGCTTGTTTGTTTGACTGTTTTATTGGTAGTTTATGATATGCTTATAATTAGTTTCTCCCAATTGTTGGCTTATCTATATGAATTATCAAGAAAGAGAAGATCCATTTCTACAATAAGACTGCTCTCTGAATGGTTCTATTTGTTTGACAAGCTTTTATATAAAATTTCACCACACTTATTTCAATATAGTTGGCCAAGTGACAATGTGTTTAAAAAGTCAGATAAATACAGTCCGATTGTGCTATCTCGTACTTTAAATGCATTATTTATTAGCATGGTTGCAGTTAGCCCTACTAATTTTGTGGTTTGGGGTACAATTGCTATGTACTATTTTCCTACTGCCCCTATAACAAGCTATAATTGGCTTAGACAATTGTCTTTTGATGAGGTCTACTTAGCCCTTACAAAATTTGAGTATGAGAAAGTAAATGATTTTGTTAGCTTTAGTCTATTTGTTCTCTCTCTGCTGATCCTTTTACGGTTATCTTCTTCTTCATTTAAATGGCGTGCTATGATGAAAGTCAATGAGGAGAAGTATGAAAAAGTAATTAGATATCAGGAAACTATAGAGAACGAGTTATGGAAAATTAGAACCGGGTCATACACTAATATTGCCGAACTTAATCATAAAATCAGTTCTTTACCGAATATTTATTGTCAGTTAGTTACGAAGACTGATAATTACTTATTTGAAGATAATAAGTTAAAACGAGAGACGGGAGAGTCTTGGAGACATTTCCAGTACAGGAACATTCAAGATCTTTACAAAGGGCTTGAGTCTTTTCAAGTTCATCTACAGAAGATAAATGAAGTCTTAAAAGATATTTCTGATTTGAAAGTTGGTTATATTTATCTGAGAATTAACAAGTGTGTGAGGTATGAAACACTTAAATTGGGACTGTATAGAGAAACGCATCTTGATTGGGAACTGATTGAAGGAGATAAATTTCGGAAGGCTATTGAAAATAGGTTAGAGAAAATTTCATATTTATCTGATCTATTTATGAAATTTAAAAAAATTAATAATGGTATGCTAAGTAAAAATGAGTTCGTTGAAGAATATAACAAATATGGTGGTTCGGTTGCTTACGAGGACATAGTAAAGTATACAGAAAGTAAATTGGAAGAAGAACTAATAAATTTTAAGGGATTTCTCCATAGAGCACTGGAGGAAGCGATATTATCTCATACTGTCCTTGAGCAATATCTCACACTTTCGCATAAGAATACACGATTTAGTCTGTTTAAGATAATTTCTAACTTTATTACTAAATAGAATTCTGTTTAAATACTTCAATAAGATAGATGAAATTGAGACTACATTTTTTTGGTTTACTTAGTTACATGTTGAGTTATTGTAGTGAAAATGACTGCTCAAAGGAGAGCGAATGGAACCATAATAAGGTGAAATTCACGAGTCGCAAAAATGTGATTTTTAATAAGACCTATAACGAATGTAAGCAATTGACGTATCTGGAATTCCTAATATGATGAAATGAGTGAGGGGGTGTTTTATGCCGAAAAAAGATAATATGTTAGCCATCCTATGGATGTTGAACTCGGGAGAGAAGTTAACTGCAAAGCAAATATCCGAAAAGTTAGAAGTCAATATAAGAACCGTTTATCGGTATATTGATGCACTATGTTCTAGTGGGGTGCCTATCATATCTGACGCAGGTCATCATGGTGGATATAGTCTGCTGAATCATTTTATCAGAGCGCCTCTGCTATTTGATATGGAAGAAAAGAAGACACTTCTTCATGCTGCTATTTTTGCAAAAGAAGCCGGATATCCATTGACTGAGACATTAGAGAATGCGACATCCAAGTTGAAAATGTATTCGAATGAGCAACAGGAGAGCACACTAAACCAACAATTAACTGGATTTGAAGTGATCAACCGCATGGTCAGCCCTTCGAGTCAGCTCGTATTAGCAGAATTAGAGCATGCTGTTGAAAAGGAAATCACTGTAGAGATGGATTACCGTACAAATCATGATGAGAAGCCAAAGAACAGGATGATCGATCCGTATGGTATCGTATACTGGAACAATAAATGGTATACAGTTGCATTTTGCCACCGAAGAAATGAAATACGAAGTTTTCGAGTAGATCGGATTTTACGAATCAAGCGTACTCAACTCATTTTTAAGCGTCCTGAAGCTTTTTCTAGCCGTGACTTTTTTATGAAAAACCTGTTACCTGATCTTGTGGGGAAGGAAGGGTTAATTTCTTTAAGGATCGAAGGCAGGCCGGAGGCGTTAGACGAACTAAGCATGCATTGGTTTTTCGGTCATCATCTGCAAGAGCGAACATCTAATCAAGCCATCTTTTTATTTGAGGAAAAATCCATTCATAATTCTGTCCCTTATTTTCTTCTATCCTATGGTAAGTCCATTCGAATCATCGAACCCCAGCGTGTGAAAGACAGACTTGTTGCTATTGCAACAGAGTTAATGGAATATTATCAACAATAATAGCTTCACTGACAGCGGATGTCAGTGAAGCTATTTTATAATGAGATAGTCAGTGATTATCGATGGATTGTAGTCCTTGATAGATAAGAAAAGGGAGAAATTCAAAAATGAAAAACACAGTATATCTTTATGTTTTTGACAGCATGTCCGATTGGGAAATAGGTTATTTAACAGCCGAGTTGAACTCAGGAAGATACTTTAGAAAGGGGATAGCTCCAGCACGAATCGTTACTGTTGGGATCGAAAAGACTCCAGTAACTACGATGGGTGGATTGAAAATAACACCTGATATTACAGTGGATGAGTGCAACATTACAAGCGTAGATGCATTGATTTTACCTGGGGGAAACACATGGACAGAGGATATTCACAGGCCCATAATAAAATTTGCCGAGATGTGTTTACAGGAAGGGATCGTAGTTGGAGCGATTTGCGGAGCTTCCATAGGACTTGCTCAAGCAGGCATGTTAGATTCCCGCTCGCATACAAGCAATGATCTGGCGTATCTTAAAATGATTTGTCCGTCTTACACAGGCGAAGAATATTACAAATTGGACGTTGCTGTTACGGATGGGAAACTGATCACCGCTTCCGGAGTAGCTCCACTTGAATTTTCTGTTCATGTTTTAAGAGCGCTAGATGTATTCTCTCCAGAGACATTAGACGCATGGTATCATCATAATAAAACGCATGAACCTCAATATTTTTACGCGTTAATGAATTCAATTCAATGATAGCTCTACTCAAAGAGAAACGCCATCACATTTAAGTGATGGCGTTTTTTTGATGAATTACATCGTTAGCCTGTCTTCTTATTGGGAGTAATGTAAGGACTTTTTCTAAAAATGGTTCTTTAGGGGTCCACTTAAGGTTAGATATTGTTCAGTTTGAATCCGCTCGCGCTTAGGGCATGACTGGTTTTCGCTGCGCGAACATCCAATCAAAGACATCGGTGTAGTCATTGTTCCAAGCTGGCAAATTAGAGGACTGGGCCGTGGGAGCTATACTCCAAGTTCCCATCGTTATTTGATTGTAAAGAACCGCCGCTTCAACTTCATGCGCTATATAATCAGCCAGAACAGGTGTGTTGGCGGGATTCGGCCTCAGATTCGGCTGATCAAATTGATTGTATGGCCATGTAAGTACTTCATTACTCTCAAAGCGGGAAGCTCTCGCGTTAATCATTTTTGGCATATTCGTATTGATGTAGTTATTGAGGTTAGTCTGGTAGCTTCCAACATTATGAGCATTTAAAAACATCCAATAGGCCAGGGTGTTGTGAGCACCATTGGCGTTAGCATTCGGTGAACCGCTTACTGGAGCCATAGGTGCGGCGGCAGCGAAGAAGCCGGGATAGCTGTTAACTAAGTTGTTCGTATATTGGCCGCCCCAGGAGAAGCCTGCTGCGTAAACACGGTTAGGATTTACATCACCGCTGGCAATCAGGGAATCTATGACCTTCTTAACGTTCTCTGTTGAGGGAACAGATACGCCATTATAGGAAATATTCAGAATGTGGCTGGCGTATTTTTCAGGATTCTGTGCCATTTTTTTCATCAGAGCGACGGAACCGTTGGCGGATTTCATGGCTGCTTTTTGGTCTGCCGCTGCGTTTGTTCCGCCGCGTGACATGCCATGGGTATACACATACAGCGGTAATCCTTTCATCACGTTACCATCTTTATCCTTGTGAAGGTAGAGCGAGCGATTGACCGAATGATCCGCGAATGTTGTGAACTTATCAAGGATGGGATTCACAACTTTTTCCTGTTCAAAAACTACGTTTTGAAGCGGATTTCCTTCTGTCAGTACGATCTCACCCTTTGGGATGAGGGTGTAAACCTGTTTTGTAGAGTTACTACTGCCATCCAGTGTTGTATTGCCGCCGCTTTCTGAATAAAACTCAGACTCAACGACGATGTAGCGGCCACTCGCCAGTCCGTCCTGATAATCTGGCGAATTGCTTACCGGCCCCACATAGCCTCGTACCTTAGGTTCATCATTAGCATATACCCTTGTGATCTTGCGTGGTCCTTGTAAGGTAACCGCTTCACCGTTCAGGGTCGTATTCCTGGCCGATAAGGCAAACAAGTCTGGACGAAGCTTGGAGCCTAACGCCGCATTCCCCTCGCCTAAGTCAATGATAACAGCCGTTGTGTACTCGCCACTGGCAAAGTTGTCATTCCATACGACAAAGGGAAGTATGTCTGCGTCGGGATCGTTTTTGAATGTCGCATGAATGGTATGATCATTTTGAATATTCGTAAAGGTATAAGTGCCAGCAGAGGGGGTCACGGTCTCGCCATCTACCGTTACCGTATCCACAACTTTACCGGAATCGGGGGTAAACGATATTTCTTTGTTAGAGCCTGGGTCTACTCTAAGCACATCGCCGGGTGGGTTCGACATGATCGAGCCGCCCGGTCCGGCAGTGGCGGTAATGGATAATCTAGTGTCTAATTCATTAGCTGGGATGAGCTGCAGGCTGTCTGTAAATGAATCAGAGCTGGTATAAGCTGCGTCTGGAACTCCAAAAGAGGAAACGACTTCATAGCGGTCACCGCCGTTTACTGTCGAGTTATTGATATAGACCTCGAAGGTAAGATTTCCTTCCTGTAAGATCAAATCTCTTTTGGGTATTCTCATCTCCACGATATATCCGGAATCCGTGATCTGGGTCCATGCAGCTCTGCCTGGAGCGGCCTGCCCTGAAAATACCCCCGTCGCGCTGACACGCCACTGGTTCGAGCCACTGGTACCGGTACCCACATAAAACTCCAGGCTGTCGTACCGGTGATCTCCGCCAGCTCCCTGATATAGATTACTGTCATTCACAACTACGCGGGCATACAGGTAGCCATGATCCCAAAGGATTCTGGCTGTACCCGTGGCATGGGGTCTGGGGTCGGTGGGTACCGTGCTTTTGTTGATGTGATGCTCCATGGTTTGGCTCCAGAGGGGGTCGTTTGACCCGAGTTCGGGAGTTCCGAAAATGGCAGTTGGTGTTTCATTCGTTACGGTTACGTGCTCGATGTTGTCATTGCCGACAGCATAGCTCGTAGGCATTAGCGAGGCCACCATTACCAAGCAACAAAGGAACGCGAGCATTTTTCTAAATCGTTTTGGCATAGATGCAATCCTCCTTATTTTTTGATCCGGTACGCTCATGGTTTACTCGCATCCGTATTTGGAAGCGTTATCAAGTTGACAAGCGCCCAACTATATATATTATGTTTATCTGGTGTTAAATCCTTTAATTTCAATGTAGAGTATATTTTGGAATGAAAACGATGACTTCGAGGTATAAAAACGATGACTTCGAGGTATAGGGACAACGCTTCAGTCCACATCAAATATCAAATTGAAATAAAAAAGTCCACGTTATTAACATGATAGTACATTGAATTGAAATAGCGGAACACGTAATATGGAAAAATGTAAGCGTATTCATTTTGGGGTGGTTCTCTAGTTTCTTGAGTGAAGGGGTCTTGGTTCGAAAGCGAGCTATGGTTTTGTGTACTTCTGAAAATTAAACGAGGGGAAGAATGCTATGCGAAAGAGAATGACAAACATCACTTTGGTTTTACTGTTGACCTTCAGTAGCTGTTTTAATTGGGGTATGCCATTTAACAATCAAGCTTCAGCTGACCCAATAACACCAACGATGTTGGCGCATTATCCATTGCTTGAGGATGTATTGGATACGTCAGGTCATGGTAAGCATGGAACGGCAGTAGGCAACATTACGTATGCTGATGGTCTTACTCTGCCTGGTGGGACAGATAGCAATACGAACTATGTGCAACTTCCTACGGGCTTGTTCGATCATCAAGAGAACACAACCATATCTGTATGGATCAAGAGTAACACCGGACGCGGAAACTACGCAGCATTATTCTACGGTACGCCAGCAGCTGAAAATCAATTGCCAACGAATTACTGGCTGTTTAATCCATCCAATCCAAGTGGTGATTTTAAGTCGGTTGTTACAGATCAAAACAATGTTGACCAGCCTTGGACGACGGAGGTAGGCGTATCAGGCCCTTCTACGTCACAGTACGAAGGTCAATGGGTTCACTATACAACGGTCATCACAGAAGACTCTATTACAGGTTACATTAACGGAGTAAGTACAGGCACCGTTGCCAAAGAGAAAACAACAGCAAGCTTTGGCACGGATTTGCAAGCTTACATCGGTCGCTCCAATTATTTAGGGGATGCTACTTTTGCAGGTAGCTTTCAAGATTTGAGAATTTACGGAGAGGCACTAAGTAGTGATGATGTCGCTGGAGTATATCAACATTCGCTCGATGAAAAGCAAGTACAACTAAGCAAAAAAGAGCTAACATTAGGTGACCTATCTGCTGTTACCGAATCTCTTGAACTTCCTTCTTCTAATAAGTACGGTTCATCGATATCATGGACTTCCAGTGATGAGAGTGCGATTAGTCCAACGGGGGAAGTGTTTTTACGAGAAATGGAGCAACAAGTGACGTTAACAGCAATCATTTCTTTGGGTGCGAACCAAACAACGAAGGCGTTTATCGTCACCTTGCTATCTAAGGACGCCTCTATTGAGCAGATTGCGGTTAAGGGTGTTTCGCTTAATAAACCTGAACTTCGTTTATCAGTGGGGGACAGCGAGACACTCGTGGCTACAATTTTACCTGCGAATGCAACGAATAAAAGAGTTACCTGGACATCGAGTGATTCCAGTGTAGCGAATGTCGATTCGGCGGGTAACGTTACAGCGGTTAGTGAAGGGACAGCCACCATTACGGTACAAACGAAAGATGGAGATTTTACAGCTGTATCCGCTATTCACGTTCAAGCCAAGTCGCAAAATGATGATCTGATTCTTCATTACAACATGAAAACCACTGAAGAAGTAGATGGTCAACTTGTACTGAAGGATGTCGCCAACAAGCAAGTTACATTTGATGGGATATTTAAAAATGCAAATAATGGACAATTCATTTCGAACAGTGAGGTTGGTTTTATATCCTTCAATGGTGGAAGCTCTACATCCAATAGTGGATATGTCGAGATTCCTAAGGGCTCCAATGGACTTGATCTACTACAAGGTCTGAATGAGATTACCGTATCTTCCATCGTAAACTGGACGAATGATGGTACGAATCGCTGGATCTTCGGTTTGGGTACGGTGTTAACACCGGAAACGAACAAATATTTTTTCGTAACCCCACGTCACGGTAGCGGATCAGGCAATATGATTGCTACAGGTATATCCAAAAATGGCTGGCCGAACGAAGCATTAGTCACAGGCAGCGCAAACTCCAATCTGATCGGTGGACAGTGGAAGCATGTAACGGTGTCCTTTTCTGAAGCCAGCAACACGATCACATTATTCGTGGATGGCGTAAAGGCTGCTTCAGGTAATGCGAAGGGACTAAAACTGTCAGACATCATTAATCCGGATTCTACGTTCTCTGGTTTTATCGGAAAGTCCATCTTTGCGAACGATCCATATCTTCAAGCAAGCGTAGCTGATTTCCGAGTATATGACCGTGCGTTGACGGAGCAAGAAATGGGCGAGTTATATCAACAAGAAGCCGTAACTCACATCTCGAAAATACGTCAGCTTACTGTTGATGATGCAGCGAATCAACTTCGCATGGATCGTTACTTGGACGAGGCAGATCAGAGTGCGGATAAAATAACGAAGAATGTTACCTTACCGACAAGCGGTAAAAACGGCGTAAGTATCACCTGGAGTTCCAGTCAGCCTGCGGTTATTTCTAACAGTGGCACTGTACAACGTCCAAATGCTCAGTCAAACGATGTTCAAGCAGAGCTAACGGCTACATTAACGTATCAAGGCGTATCTACATCGGCTGTATTCCCTATTACGATCTTGAGGCAATTTGATGACCAGCAGAAGGTTGATCTGGATGCTGAACAATTAGAGATCTACAATCGAGACAACGTTAAAGGCAACTTACGTCTTATGACTACAGGTGAACAAGGCTCCACTATTACGTGGACGTCTAGCAAACCTAATGTTGTTAAAGGAACGGCTGAAACGGCTGGTAATGCTACACAGCTAGGCTGGGTAAGCCGTCAAGCTACGGATATATCCGTTTCGTTAACAGCCACAATTACAAATGAATCAGCTTCTAAAAAGCGTACATTTGACCTTACCATTAAAAAAGCAGCTGCGCCAGTACAGCTTGATGCGTACTTCTTTGCGTACTTTACAGGTGAATATGAGGGTGGTGAAGAAATCTCCTTCGCTACAGCCGAAGATCCATTGTATTGGAAAGCACTCAATAATGGGAAGTCGATCCTTCAATCGAATATGGGAGAAAAGGGACTTCGTGATCCATTCGTTATTCGTTCAGCAGAAGGTGATAAATTCTATATGCTGGCAACCGATTTGAAAATGGGAGAAAGTACGAATTTCGACCAGGCTCAAATTACAGGTAGTCATTATATGATGGTCTGGGAGTCGGAGGATCTCGTTAACTGGAGCGAGCAGCGAATGGTCAAGGTTGCTCCCAAGACAGCAGGAAATACGTGGGCGCCTGAAGCGATCTATGATTCTGCAACCGGAGAGTATATCGTATTTTGGGCATCATCGATGAAAAATACAGAGACATACGGTGATTATAACGGGAGACCCGCAGGTCAGTATAATGTGATGTATTATGCAACAACACGAGATTTCTATAACTTTTCAGAGCCAAAGGTCATGATCGATGAGTCACTGCCAACCATTGATACGACGTTTATTGAGCATAATGATATGTTGTATCGATTTACCAAATCAGAAGTCAATACCAAAGTGTATGTAGAGAAAGCACCAAATTTCTACTATGACAAGGACGGTATTACTGCCAATGGCCTTCAATACGACGCTGTTCCGGGTACACGTGATAACAAACTTGGCTTGATTGGAAAAAATGGAAACAACGAAGGACAAACCATATTTAAGGATATTCATCAAGACAAGTGGTATCTGTTACTGGATTCATGGCCTTATCATGTACGATATACAACAGATCTGGATAGTAGCACGCAATATATGAACAATGTATTAAGCAGTGATCAATATGCGCTTCCGCCAGGACCAAGGCACGGAACAGTGATTCCAATCTCACGTGCGGAGTACAATACTTTGCAAGAGAAGTATGCTTTGAAGGGACCTGCACCATCAACAGACCCGGTTGTACATTACTCATTTGATGCAAATACTGTGAATGGTACAACGTTGAACGACATTTCGGGGAATGGCCATCACGCAACACTAGTAGGTGGAGCAACGATTAATGAAGAGGATCGTATCGGTAAAACGGGGGCTTCGCTAGAACTTAATGGGGCAACCGGATATGTGAAACTGCCAGATAACCTGATTCAATCTTTGAATCTGGAGAAGGCTACGTTCTCTACATGGGTTCAAATGGACAAAAATCAAGCCAATCAAAGAATTTTTGATTTTGCTTCCGAAACAGGCAGACAGGTTAACCGCAACACCATGTACTTGAGTACTCAAGGCGATACAGGTAGTCTAGAGTTCGCTGTCGTAACCCCTTTTACAGAAAAATTTAGCAATGACAGCACGAAACTCGGATCAGATTATAAATATGCATTGCGAAATACTGGACTATTACCAACGAAGACTTGGCAACATGTTGCCGTTACTATGGATGAATTTGAAGCAGTACTGTATGTGAATGGGAAAGAGGTTAAACGTAGCTCGACATTTAATGTTGAACCGAGAATGTTACTGCAAACAACGATGAATTATATTGGTAAATCCAGAAATAATTCTGATCGTTTGTTTGATGGTAAATTGGATGACTTCCGTATTTATAATCGTGTATTATCTGGTCAAGAGATTGCAGCATTAGCAGATGAAGACGTTACTCCTCCAGTAGAGCAGCCATCTGGGGCTGAGCTCATTCTGCACTACGATATGAATGATATCGATCATGCGACTGCGACGGTTAAGGACCAAACCGGAAAATTCAACGGAAAATGGATGAATCCGTCTAAAGCAGAATGGATTCGTACAGAAGATGCTGGTGTGCTGAGCTTTAAAGGGGGTAGAACGGACTCCTATGTAGAACTGCCACAAGGAATTCTCGATGGATTAACAGATATCACGGTTTCATCGATTGTGAACTGGAGCGGTAAAAACGCTGCGGAGTGGTTGTATGCACTAGGAAGACCAAATAATAGTACGCACTACATGTATTTCACACCACGTTATAATGCTAACGGTCTAGCGCGTTTAGGCATCGCGACGAATGCCTGGAATAATGAGTCTTCAACTTCTACCACGGGCTTAAAGAATAATGAATGGAAAGTAGTTACGACGGTTGTTTCAGGCAAGGATGGTACACTAACCATTTATATAGATGGTGTTGCTGTTGCATCAGGCTCAACGAATGGAATGACGCTAGAACAAATAAAAAATACTTCAGGCAGCAGTGGATACATTGGCAAGTCATTTTATTCGGCTGATCCATACTTCGGCGGGTTGATTGCAGACTTTCAAATCTATGATGGTGCTATGACGGCGGCAGATATTACAACTCTTAAGGCTCGTGCGGATCAGAAGATTGCTTCAATGAAGGGCATGCTTGTATCGGCTGCGACAGAGAAATTAACAATCGATGAACTGCTTGCTTCGAATACATCCAAAGATGCGATTACAAGCGATGTAACCTTGCCAACTTCAGGTGCTTATGGCACAACAATAAGCTGGACAACGGATAAGAGCAATGTGATCTCAACTACAGGTGTCGTGACTAGACCAGATAACGCAACTGGTGATCAAGTTGTAACGTTAACAGCGGTATTTACCGATGGTGCAGAGACAACAAACAAAACTTTTACGTTGATGGTTAAAGCATTGCCGAGCGATGCCAATGCTGTAGATGAAGCAAAAGCAGCACTAGTTGTGCATAACATTCAGGATGTAAGAGGTCATCTCTCCTTACCGGCATCTGGATTATATGGATCAACGATTACTTGGACTTCGGCTCAACCAAACGTCCTTTCAAGGACTGGTGAAGTGCAACGTCTGATCCATGGTAGTGGAGATGTAGACGTGAAGCTTATAGCTACGATTACCTTAAATTCAGCATCCACTACGAAGGAGTTTATTGCCAAGGTCAAGGAACGGCCTGCTGATGAAAAATATGCAGGATACTTCTTCACCTACTTCACTGGGGAAGGTACTTCAACTGGTGAGCAAGTTTATTTTGCACTAAGTAACGGTAATGATCCGTTGAACTGGCGAGAATTGAATGAGGGTAAACCTGTACTGACCTCTACCTTAGGGGAGAAGGGAGTACGTGATCCATTCATTATTCGTTCGCCTGAAGGCGACAAGTTCTACATGATCGCCACCGATCTCAAAATCAACGGTAATGGTAACTGGGGCAGAGCACAGACATGGGGCAGTCGTTCCATTATGGTGTGGGAATCGAATGATCTCGTCAACTGGACAGATCAACGCATGGTAGAGGTTGCACCGGAAGAAGCGGGTAATACCTGGGCACCAGAAATCATGTACGACAAGACAACAGGCGAATATATCGTATTTTGGGCATCAAGAATGTTTGATGATGCATCCCATACCGGTAACGCTTATCAACAAATGATGTATAGCAAGACAAGAGATTTCTATACGTTTACTGAACCGAAAGTATACTTGGATTATGGATACTCCATCATTGATACAACAATGATTGAACATGATGGAAAAGTGTATCGTTTTACGAAGGATGAACGAGACAACGGAGTTACTGCTCCATTTGGCAAGATGATTTTCCAGGAGATGGGTGACTCGATCTTAGATCCAACCTTCAAGATGATTAATCAAGGTGTGGGTAACATGAAATGGGTCGAGGGGCCAACCATCTTCAAGTCGAATACAGAAGAAAAGTGGTATTTATTCGTAGATGAGTTTGGTGGAAGAGGTTATATTCCATTCGAGACAACCAATCTTGCATCAGGTGTCTGGACATTATCTTCGAACTACAACTTACCCGCTAGTCCGCGTCACGGAACGGTCATTCCGATTACACAAAGTGAGTATGATGCACTCAGTGGGAAGAGGATACCGGTTAGCGGAATTAGCCTGAACAAAAAGACATTGTCCATCGTAGAAGGTCAATCAGGGCAATTGACAGCTACGATCACACCGGCAAATGCAACGAAAAAGGAAGTAAGATGGCGCTCAAGTAATCCATCTGTAGCTACTATAAGTGCGACAGGTCAAGTAACAGCAGTTGCACCAGGAACAGCAATAATAACAGTAACTACAGTAGATGGTAATTTATCATCCAGCGCTACAGTGACGGTGACAGCACAACCACCAAGCAGTGATAATGGAGATGGTGGCGGTGGCAGTGGCAGTGGCGGTAACATCCCTGCCCCTACAGTACCACCAGCTTCTACCGGTGGACGTGAGCCAGTGGTGATGGACAACGGTCAGATAAACATTAAGCCAGTTGTTAATGAGAACGGTGCTTCTATAGTGAAGTTAAGCCCAGATACGGTGAAGCGTGCACTTGATCAAACGACCGGTGGTAAGCTACAGGTACAACTTGAAGGAGATCCAAGCTTGAACGAGCTAACCGTTGAGCTAGCGGTTGATCCCCGCTTAACAAGTGCAACTTCTAAGGTAGGTCACATCGAGGTTAACACAGGATCAGCAGTCGTAACGTTGGCTACCGAACGGCTTGGAGCAGAAACAAGCGCAGGGAAAACGTTAGGATTATTGATTAAGAAGATAACAGCTAATCAACTGCCAGCTAGCGCACAAGCTCGGTTGAACGATGAGATCGTATACGATATCAAGCTAACGCTTGATAGTAAGAAGCTTACGGAGTTCGATGGCCGAGATGATCTTGTGATTGCATTTCCATATACGCTGAAGGCTTCTGAGAATCCAAACAACATCATCGTATACGATGTGAAGGACAACGGAGAGCTAAGAGTCGTGATGAATGGTAAATACAATGCAGGGACAGGTCAAGTAGAGTTCAAACCAACGGATCTAAGTAAGTATACGGTAGCGTATGTTACAACGAACTTTCAGGATGTGACCCAAGTCTGGGCGAAAGATGCGATCTCGGCATTGGCAGCAAGAGGCATCGTAAAGGGTGTAGGGAATGGCGAATTTAATCCGAAAGGTCAGGTGACAAGAGCAGAATTTATCACGATGCTGATGAATATGTTGGATTTATCGGATGAGAGCGAGGCGGCAAGTTTTAGTGATGTGAAACAAGGAGAATGGTACTATGGAAATATCGCAATCGCGCAGAAGCTGGGGATTGTGAACGGGAAACCGGATGGTAGTTTCGGTGTACGCGAGAACATTACGCGAGAAGATATGGCCGTTATGGTATACAAGGCAATCCAAGTGAAGCAACTAAAATTACCAGATCGTGAAGCTAGAGTTTTCAAGGATAAAGCAAGCATCGCAAACTATGCGAAGCAAGCGGTAGAGACAATACAAGGAGCAGGCATCATAAACGGTGTAGGTAATGATGAGTTTGCGCCGAAGAAAACGGCTAACCGTGACGAAGCAGCAATGATGATCTATAATTTATGGAATTTGATGTAAGCTTGTTAAATATAGGTCAGTGGCTATGAATTGAATTTGATTAAAGGTTCTATACTAAACAACCCGCTAAATACAAGGATTTCAGAGTGTTTGGCGGGTTGTATTATTCATCAAAAGAGCAGTACAATGAATGAAAAATACTCTATACTAGGGCGGATTAAAAATGAAATTTATAGAGGTTAGGAATGCTCGAAAACATAATCTGAAAAATATAAACGTAACCATTCCAAAAGGAAAGCTCACTGTAGTGACAGGAGTCAGTGGATCAGGGAAATCAACACTTGCTTTTGATATCCTCTATGAGGAAGGACGTAATCGTTACCTTCAATCGATCGGTTTTTTTGGACAAACCCATCAAGAAGACCATTTTGACGAGATTACGGGTCTGTCACCAACGATTTCAGTTGAGCAAAGAATTATTCGGCAATCGAACCCACGTAGCGTAGTAGGAACTCGTACATATATCAGTCAATTATTGGGGCAGCTCTTCTCACTGGAAGGGCAGATGACATGCTCAAGATGTAATACTGCACTTGATTGCAATTTGTGTTGTGAGAAGTGTGGGATTCAGGAAAGCAGACTCACTCCTCCCTATTTTTCTTTTAATACAGGACTCGGAATGTGTTTAGATTGTCGAGGTCGAGGATATAGTTTCGAATTAATGAGAGATAAGGTTGTACCAAATAAGAATAAAAATGTAATAGAAATATGCAGAGGTTTAGGTTTTTTCGGGAAGTCACTACTGGCTCAACTTAGTAACTTTGCAAGCATCAATAATATAGACCTTACACAGCCATTTTGTCGTCTTTCCGATGAAGCTCAACAATTCATTTATTATGGAGTGCATGATGTATTTGAAGGTCTATTGCCTTGTATACAAAGAAGAATGAGTTCTACAGATCGAGCACGAAGCGTAGGAGAAACTCAATTTTGTTCAAGAGTAACTTGCCCAACTTGTATGGGTTTTCGAATTGGAGAAGAAGCTCGCAGAGTGACTGTAAATGCCAAACATATCGGTCATTTAGGGAACATGAGTATCTATGAGCTTAAAGTTTTTTTTAGCGATACTATACAATCAGGACAGATTTCTGCGAACGGTAAAGCGATTATAAACCTAATTGTTAGACGACTTGATCTTCTTATTGAATTGGGCTTGTCTCATCTATCGATAAATAGAAGTTTACCATCATTAAGCGGAGGGGAGATTCAGCGGCTTTTTCTCATGTATCACATCGAATCTGCCTTTGATTCGTTAACCTATATTTTTGATGAGCCAACTTCTGGTCTTCATGAAATGGAGAAGGAATTGATTATTCATAAATTAAGGGGAATACAACAAGCAGGGAACACCGTTATTGTAGTAGAACATGACCCTATGGTGATCAAGGCTGCGGATTATGTGTTGGAACTTGGACCACAGGCTGGTGAAAAAGGGGGAGAAGTTGTTTTTCAAGGCTCCATCGAAGATATGTTACAAGCAACAAAATCGATTACAGGGAAATATTTATCAAAGCAATATACTTTACCAAGAAAAAAAGAGAACCAATATCGGAGGGTTACCGATATTACGCCAAAACTTACGCTTAAAAATGTAAATGTTCATAATCTTAAAAATCTTACGGTTAGTATCCCTTTAGGTTTGTTAATAGGTGTAACGGGAGTATCTGGCAGTGGAAAGAGTTCCTTGATATCAGATACAATGGTGCCTCTTTTAAAACAGCGATTTAAAAAGTCGACAGATATTAATGATGATGAGAACGACTCTGAAATTCGCGATGAATTAATAAGCTGTGAACTAGAGGGATATGGGGAGTTAAAAGGCTGTATTGCCGTATCCCAGTCTCCAATTGGAAGACATAAAACGTCTATCCCTGCAAGCTATATTGGAATATGGGATAAAATACGTTTGGTATTTTCTTCGCAGCCTTTGGCTGAGGAGAGAGGTTACGGTCCCGGACACTTCTCATTTAATTCTTCTGATGGACAATGTGAAACATGTAAGGGTGAGGGGATTGTACAATTAATTGGCGAGGTTACCCGTGAATGTTCGGAATGCAAAGGCAGAAGATACAAAACTGAAATTCTGGAAGTGAAATATGAAGATAACAATATATTCGATATTCTAAATTCCTCAATAACGGATGCTGCAAAAATATTTAAAAATGATCGATCGATTGTGCATATGTTACATACTCTTGAGCGCGTAGGAATGGGCTATTTGAAGTTAGGGCAGCCAACTCCTTCTCTAAGTGGCGGTGAAGCCCAGAGAGTAAAACTGGCGAAAGAACTAGGTCATATTCGAAAATCAAATATGCTCTATGTTCTTGACGAACCAACGACTGGCCTGGGCTCTTCTGATATTTCTAAATTAATGTTATTAGTAGAAGATTTAACTCAAAAAGGGAACACGGTCATCGTTATAGAACATGATCCAGAATTCCTGTCATTCTGTGATTGGATTATTGAACTTGGACCCGGAGGTGGAGATAAAGGGGGATATGTAATTGCTCAAGGCTCACCCCGGGATCTAGTGAATGATAAGGAATCGATAATCTCGAAATATCTAAAATTATGAATTTGGGAGAGATCATGAAAGATTCTAAAGAAAACAAATTAATACAACGAAGCTATTGGCCTACCGATGATTGGCAGACTTCCGCCCCTGAAGAGAAAGAAATGAATGAAGGTATCCTTGCAAAAGCTAATAATTACATTCTCGAGAACTTTAGTAATGTAAACAGTTTGCTTGTAATTAGAGATGGTTTTATTGTTAATGAACGTTACTTTAATGGATTTAATGAGAAAGACTTAATGGATATGAGGTCTGTGACCAAAAGCTTCACTTCGACATTAGTTGGAATTGCAATTCATGAAAAATATCTATCTGGTGTTGATGAGAAATTAGGGGATATATTCACTGAATACATTTCTGATCGAACTTCTTTAGTAGGACAAATTTCTGTTGAGCAATTGTTGACAATGTGTTCAGGTTTTTATTGGCAAACCGATCGTTGGTTAGTTGAAAGAATGACTGACCGGTTGATTCGCAGTAATGACTGGGTTGATTTTATTTTAAAATTACCTGTTAACCCTGCCTTAAAGGGGAGCTTTCAGTATAAAAGTCCGGATTCACATTTATTGTCTGCCATAGTAGCCAAAGTAACGAATCAAGGAGTTGAACAGTTTGCTGACAAACACCTTTTTTCTCCTCTTGGTATTCGAAAGAGAACTTGGCTCGCTGATCCTAAGGGAATTCCATATGGAGCTTGTGATCTAAAGTTATTATCACGGGATATGGCGAAGCTAGGATATTTATATCTGAATAACGGAGTTTGGGATAATAAACAGATCATTTCTTCTTCTTGGGTTAAAGATTCTACCAGTGAAAAAAGTGGTGGGTCGGAGTCAATCGGAACGTACGGATATCATTGGTGGATAAGCGAGGAAAGAGGTCATAAGGTATTTTTTGCAGCAGGTGCCGGAGGGCAATACATTTGTGGTATTCCTGAACTGGATATAGTCGTTGTTATCACGGCAAAGGTTGCTGCACGAAATTGGAAGAATCCAAGATCTATCATTCGCGACTTTGTTATTCCTTCCGTCACAGGATAATCGTCTGAAACTTCAATTATACATATGGAGTTAATACAGTTTGAACACTCACTACTATTTCAGTTGGTTTAATAATTTTTTTCCAGAGAAACTGGTTGAACGATTGCAAGAGGATATCACAGATAGAAAATCGCTTGTAATGATTAGCGCTGAGCCGTCTGATCATGAAGGAGAGCAAGTGAACTTTGAGGATATTACGGAATGGACCTGGTTAACTCAGGCTAGCCTTAGTTTTGATGAATATCACTTCATTGATTATCGTATGCAGAAAGAAGAGGCTCAGCAGCTCATTCAGAACGCTTCTGTCATCTTTCTATGTGGGGGAGATCCTGTTCAGCAACACGAGTTTTTGGCGGAATATGAGCTGTCGAATGTCATTAAAAACAGCAATGCCGTTATCCTCGGTGCAAGCGCGGGTGCATTAAATATGTCTGCAAAATGGATATCTTCGAGTGACACTACACCTAAGGATGGAACAACTACGATTTATAAGGGTTTGAACTTTGATCATTTTGCCTATGAATCTCATGCTAGACGCGACTATAGCACGTTTGTTAAAGGTTACCTGTTTCCACTATCTGAACAGATGAATGTTTATGCGGCAGAGCAGGAGAATGCTATTCGTGTAAAGGATGGTAAGCTTGATATCCTAGGCCCTGTATATTTAATTTCCGAATCTAAGATTCAGAAAGTGATTGAAACATTCTGATTAAATTATGGCTTGTAAACAATTGCAGAGAAGGAACATTTTTAGACCGCCTTCAATGGCGGTTTTTTTAACTTCTACAGATTTTAGATACTCGTATTTAATACAGCGGTAGGAAGGTTATTCTGTTATCGTAGTAGTGGTGTAAATCTTCATTCAGTATAGATACGAGTAAATCCCCAGAAACTGCTAATGAAGGACGCTTAGTCCTTCTAGATGTTTTTCTGGTCGTTTTTACTTTAGAATGGATAAGTATATAGATGAGGGGTGTTACCATGAACATGAATATCTTTATTATTGAGGATGATGATCTTCTTCTTGAAGCACTTCGAGAAGGATTAAGTCAGTGGTCATATGAAGTGAGTAGTCCAACGGATTTCGCACAGGTGATGGATGCTTTTGTGGAACATCGCCCACACTTGGTCATGATTGATATACAGCTTCCCAAGTTTGACGGCTTTCATTGGTGCAGGCAAATTCGTGCTGTGTCCAAAGTGCCGATTATCTTTCTTTCCTCCAGAGATCATCCGATGGATATGGTGATGGCAATGAATTTGGGAGCGGACGATTACGTTCCGAAACCGTTTCACATGGATGTACTGATCGCCAAGGTGCAGGCTATTCTTCGCCGGACCTATACATATGAAGAGGCTTCCTCTGATGTGATTGAATGGAACCGAGCGATGCTTGATCTGAAAAGCGGTGAAATTCATAAAGATGGTGAGACGATTGACCTGACCAAAAATGAATTTTTTATCCTGTCGGCTTTAGTGAAATCCAATAACAAAATCATCTCACGTCATGAACTGATGCAGATGCTTTGGGATGATGATCAATTCATTAACGACAATACGCTGACAGCCAACATCACAAGATTACGTCAAAAGCTGTCTTACCTTCAGTTGGCTGATGGAATTGTAACGAAAAAAGGTCTGGGGTACATGGCCGTTACTCTATAGGAGGTTCCTATTGTTTATCGCTTATCTAATTTATAAAAAAAGCTGGATTGCCTTGATTGGCTTATTGCTTCTGCTTACCAATGCCTTAATCCAATTGGATGCTGGCATCCGTGTGGAGGCTCAATCTCTTATTTATTTGAATTCATTGTTCCTCATTATCTTTTTAGTTTTTTTGGTTTGGAGATATCAAAAGGAAACGGCTTATTATAAATCCTTGCTCACCCTTTCTAATCGCATCGAGGAAGACTGGTTCGAAGACATTCCTGAACCTCGCAGTTATTTTTCAGAGAAGATGGTGTATGCTCTGTTAGAAAACATTCATCAACATCATCAAAATAAACGGCGTGAGGATCAGTCCAACCAGCTTATGGAACATACGGATCTTGCCTCATGGGTTCATGAGATGAAAACACCCCTTACGGCGATGAAAATCACGATGGATGCTCATCGTTCGAATGAGCTGACTGGGCGGTTACATGCGTCTTGGCTCAGGATGCACTTATTAGTGGATCAGCAGCTCTACATTTCACGATTAGCTAACCTGGATGCCGATTTATTACCTGAGAAGCTGGAAGTGAAAGAGCTATTACGAGAGGAAATTCGTGAGTTATCGACATGGTGTATGGAAAAAAATATATCTATTGAGATGATGGGGGACACCGCGTCTACCGTGTATACGGATAAAAAATGGTGCAGATTTGTGGTCAGACAGCTCTTAACCAATGCAATCAAGTACAGCCCAACCAACGGAAAACTAGTTATCCACACAGAGCTCCATACAAATAAATCCGTGAACGTCACCATTCAGGATGAAGGACCTGGCATACAGGCACATGATCTACCACGCATATTTGATAGAGGGTTTACGGGCGAAAATGGAAGGGTACAGAACTCGGCTACCGGAATGGGGCTTTATCTGGCGAAAGAAATAAGCAAGAAGTTACATGTACGACTTGAGGTTGCCTCAGTCATGGGTAACGGAACATCGATCTCGATGATATTCACGAGTGACAATCCGTTTGAACAGCTAAGACGAGCCTTACTATAAACCGAGCAAACATTGAGCAGTCAGGTTATTTTTAAAGCCTGGCTGCTTTTTAGTTGGGGATTTACATTCCTATTTCATCGGCAAGGTGACGAAAATATCACATTCGAGTCTGTTTTATCATCTAAAGCTTACGACCCGGATGTCGAAAAGAACTACACTGTATATAGAACAACTCGATTGGAGTGTATGGGATGACACATCAAAAGATACCGAAAACCGTTTTAAATGCAGAAGGCGTACGTAAATCATATGGTTCAAAAGGAAATGTACAACAGGTTTTGCAGGGCATTGATCTTCGCGTAACGGAAGGAGAGTTTGTTGGTATTATGGGACCTTCGGGTTCAGGTAAGACCACACTGCTCAATACGTTAGCAACGATTGACCGGGTTACGGATGGCAAGATTTCCATACAAGAACATGAAATTTCGAAATTGAAGGATAATCAGCTTTCTGATATCCGTCGTCAGCATCTAGGTTTTATCTTTCAGGATTACAATCTGCTCGATACGTTAACGGTAAAAGAAAATATATTGCTACCTGTGTCTTTAACAAAAATGAGTAAATCCCAAGCTGAATATGAGTTTAGAGAGATTGCAGCCATCCTGGGCATTGAGGAATTAGCGGATAAGTATCCCACTGAAATTTCAGGCGGTCAAAAGCAACGTACTTCTGCGGCACGGGCATTAATTCATTCGCCGTCGCTTGTTTTTGCAGATGAGCCTACGGGTGCTCTGGATTCGAAAGCGGCTTCTAATTTACTTGAAAATTTACATGAGATTAACCAGTCACGTCACGTTACCATTCTCATGGTTACTCATGACCCGCTGGCTTCCAGCTATTGTAACCGGGTAGTTTTTCTAAAGGATGGGAAGGTTTTTGCTGAATTGTACCGGGGAGAAAAAACGCGAGAATCCTTCTTCAAAGACATTCTGGATATGCAGGCTGTGCTTGGAGGAGGCGGTCCGCAATGAATATACGAAAACTAGTAATGCGAAGCATGCGGAAAAATATCAAAATGTATTATCTTTATTTTTTCGCGATGATTTTCAGTATTGGCTTGTATTTTATCTTTTCTACGCTGCAAAGTGATCAGACCGTAATCGAGACGGTTCGAACCAGCGTGAACTTCTCAACAGCTTTTCAAATCGCAGGCATTTTGCTCATTCTTATTACGATTATGTTTACGATGTATGCGACGAATATTTTTATCAGAAGGCGTAGTCAAGAGATTGGATTGTATCAACTGATTGGTTTGTCCAAGGCTTGGGTGGCTCGGGTGCTGATCTTGGAACATACGATTCTGGGCCTGGGTGCTTTATTCATCGGAACGCTGGTTGGAACATTGCTCTCGCGGCTGTTTCTCTTACTGTTAATGAGCATCTTAGGGCTTGATGCCAAGTTTGGCTTAACCTTTTCCAGCCAGGCATTACTGCAAACGATTGCTGTATTTACTTGTTTGCTTGTGATCACTTCCTTACAAATCATATGGACGGTGCATCGGAGTACATTGCTGCAATTGTTTCAGGCGAATCATCAACAAGATACTTTTGTTAAACGTCCTAGCATCGTGTCAGGTATTTTAGGCGCGGCAGGAGTAGGTCTCATCTCGTTTGGTTATTATGTATCTACCTTTATTGGATACGATGCAGATGCTCTGATTCTGCTCATGTTAATCGTTCTTGTCAGTACTATACTCGGAACCTATTTGGTCTTCCGTACGTCTGTAGGCTGGATATTATATGTGTATCGAAAAAGGCAAAATGGAAATCTCGGCTTGGTTAACAGCCTTTCGGTAGCTCCTTTAATGCACAGAATGAAAGGTCACGCCAATTCGTTAACCTTAATTACGATATTATCTGCGATGACCATTACGATGATTTCACTGTCCTATTCCTTATATAATTCCATTGAAAAGGACGTAAGATTGGCGATGCCATTTGACTTTGCAGTGGATGTGCCAGAGGAAGCCGCAGTAATATCCAGTAAGTTAGAAACGGCACAAATTGCATTCGATCAATACCAGGTCGACGCCATTCAATTTAATGGTTCATGGGTGGATCAGCAACAAAAGTCCAAACCAAGTCACAGCAACAGACCCTTTTTACTTTTCTCCGCAGAGCGGATGGCGAAGGTAGGAGTACAGCTGGAACTTCCTCCAAAAAATGAAGCCATCTATCATAATTCGAGAGCAGTAATCGAAGGTATGGAAGTTCCCCCTCTGAAAGAAGTCCAGTATGCATCCAACGATGAAGTCAATCTGTTAACTGTCTCCAAGCACAAGCTTCAGAATGTCATGAATTACGTTTTCCGTGGCGATCAATTACTCGTTTCGGAAGAAACGTACAAGCGAATGAAGGACAGAATTTCGGAGAATGAATACAAAAAAGGGGTGACGTTTGAGGTTTTTAACATATTGGATCGTGACCGAACGGATACCGCTTCGAATATTTTTCGATCAAGTGTGGACAGTGATCTGTTTCTCCGGGACTTTTATTCCACCTATGAGGGATCGCGTCAGAACTTCGGGTTGCTCATTTTCATTGCCGGTTTTCTCGGCTTGGTCTTTATCCTTTCTACAGGAAGTATTTTGTACTTTAAACAGATGACTGAGGCCGAACAAGAGAAATCTCATTATCGGACACTGCGACAGCTCGGATTTCAAGTTGGCGATATAATGAGAGGCATTATCCGTAAACAGCTGTTTGTATTTTTAATTCCGCTGGGAATGGGGCTAACCCATGCTGCTTTTGCCTTGAAGATAAGTACAATTCTCATCGCTGCGAGCATGTTGACACCAATCCTCATTAGTATGGCGGCTTATATTATCATTTATTTAGCATTTATGGTCGTTACCATCCGGTACTACAGAAGTATCGTCACTAATGCACTATAGAAAGGAATGAAATAAATGAACAAAAGGATTCTCATTTCTTGTGTTGTTGGTATCGTTATACTCGCTGGTCTTTATATCTTCATGCGTGAGCCACTGGATCGTTTTAACCCATTGATCAAAGAGGAATATGTATACGTTCAGGTTCAAGCTGAACCGGAAGATGATGACGGCAGATATAAGTATAGAGATCAGGGCATCACAGAAAATGGAGAGACGAAAAAAGTAGTATTCAGCACCAGCACCAGACTCGATCAAGGAACACTAGTGAGAGTACTTGCCAAGGGAACCTTCACAGCAGACTACAAATTGATTAAAGAAGATGAAATGCCATCGAAATAAACGGTAGATAAAAGAAGATTATGATGCGCTGAGCATAAAACACTAATATTTCAAAACGTTATCACATCTTGTGGTAGTGCCCATATTACGGCTGAACTGTCTCATAACTTTAGCCTGATATCGGCTCAATTCTTCCGTGCAGATTGTCGGTATAGGCCAGGCTTCCATCAGTCGTGATGACGGCGGCCCCGATATGTTTCATTTGATTCACTTTATGAATAATAGAGACTGCATCTAACCCGAAAAATTCTGTTGTATAGATATCACAGTCCAGCGATCTATCTGCAATAATCGTTAACGAGGCGATATCACTTTCAATGGGATATCCGGTTTTACTGCTGAATATATGGTGGTACTGCTGGCCTTTCTTTTCTAAAACACGCTCGTATATGCCTGATGTAACGACGGATTGTTCTCTGATGCTAACGAGTGCTGCTGCATGGCCTCGCGGTAAAAAGGGATTCTGTATGCCAACGTTCCAGTGACTTGAACCCGAGGGGGAATCTCCATGAACTAGCACATTTCCACCCATATCGACCATAGCTGAGATTACACCGTTTCTCTTGAAAAATGCCATCACCTGATCGGCAAAATAACCTTTAGCGATGGCTCCAAGGTCAATTTCCATGCCTTTTGTTAATAAATACACGGTGTGCTGCTTATCGTCCAGCTGTATATGTTCGGGGTTTAAGAACGCCAGAACCTCCTTAATCTCTGCATCCTCTGGCACCTGTGCCTCGCGGAATCCGATTCTCCACAATTTAATTAACGGGCCTATCGCAATGTTTAAAAAAGAATCCTCATTCAGGCTGTGTTCTTTGCCTATCTTGATAAGTTCATACAGTTCCCTGTCTACTTGGAGTGGGTGGGACGCGGCTTCCCGTTTCAACATCGCGAGCTGTGAGTGATCACTGTTGGCGCTAAACACTTTCTCGTAACGGAAAAGCATATTCTCTGCTTCCTGAGCCAGCTCTTCTACATTCTCCCCCTCGATATATAGAGAAATTTGAGTTCCCATGAGAGGGATCTTTTTCGTAAAAGTATTCATGCGGACCTCCTCCTACACTGCGCATTGTTGTCCGTGATTGAGAAAGGTGTGGATAAGATCATGATCTACACTAGTGAGCTTTCTTTCTCCATGATGTGCTATAAAGTAGTCCAGACTCATTGTATCAATCGGGATCGGGTAGATGTTGTATTCCGAAGGCATCTCATCGATCCGGACACTTTCAGGAACTATGGTCAGGCCTACATTATGTTTGGCAAGTTTCAATACCGTGTGAATTTCGTTGCTTTCCATCACGATGTTCGGTTGTATCTTGTGCACACTTAGTAATTGATCAATCTGTTTACGGACGGCAGAGCCTTTGGACGTTAAAACGAGTGGTTGTCCCAAAAGGGTGCTTATATCAATCTTGCCTTCCGGTATGATGGCAACGTTCTTCTGGTATAGTTCACAGCCGCGCGGAATAACAGCCCGGTAGCTGTGCTTGCCCCAACGAAATGAGTTCAGATTGGGAGAGATACTGCTTGAATTTTGCCCAATCCAAAAGTCGAGTTCATGATTCTGGATGCGCTTCTCATTTTTCTCAGGCACATCCTCGACAAGATTGATTTTATAACCCGGATAAAGTTTCAAAAAAGTGGGTAAAAAAAGGGGCGTCAAATAAGAACCCAGACTGGATAGAATTCCGATCCGTAACACTTTATTGCCGATATCGGATGCATATGAGATTTCCCTCATAAGCTTGGCGTAGCTATGTTCAAGTGACGTTAGATACTGATAATATATTTTTCCCTGTTCGGTTAATCGATAGGGAAGCTTACTGCGCGTGATCAGTTCACAGTTCAACTGACTTTCGACTTTTTTGATCACCTTAGTCAGGTAGGGCTGAGAAATATACAGTGATTGGGCGGCTTTGCTAAAGTTACTGTATTTCAAAAGGCTGTCGATGTAACACAAAATATCCTGTGATTCTAATTTAGACATGTCCCTCACCCTTTGTGAAAAAAATAACAAACTTTGAATTTGAGCTGATTATAACAAATTGGTTATCAAACTGCAATGAATAACTATTAGATCAAACTTCCATTCCTATGTTAGAGTTATGCCGAAAGATCGAGTGTGACATTGACGAACATTATTTTCGAATGACAGAAAGGGGATTACGATGAATTATTTAGCTATCGTGGGCACCAATTCGGATGAATCAACGAACCGTACGCTGCTTCAATTTATGCAAAAGCACTTCTCAAGTGAGGCCAAGATTGAGGTTGTTGAAATTAAAGATTTGCCTGCTTTTGTTGAAAAAGATGACATAGAGGATGCTGAGGTGAACATCCCAGAGAAGGTACAGGACTTACTGGAGAAGATTTCTAATGCAAAGGGCGTTATTATTGCGACTCCGGAGTATGACCATGCGATTCCCGCTGTATTGAAAAGTGCCTTGGAATGGATCAGTTACACCACTCAGACCTTGAAGGACAAACCTGTTCTGATCGTAGGTGCATCACACGGCTCACTGGGTTCTTCCAGAGCGCAGGCGCATCTCAGACAGATTTTGGATTCACCTGAGCTTGGTGCGAGAATGATGCCTAGCAGCGAGTTTCTTTTGGGAAAATCGCAGAGTGCATTTGATCATAGTGGCAGCTTAATCAGCGCAGAGAAAGTAGCGGAGCTTGAAGAGATTTTCAGGGAGTTTGTTTTGTTTACGGAGATCACTACAGAGCTACTGTCCAAACGGACGTTGAAGAGAAAAACGAAAAAATTTTCCTGGCAAGAATAGGGGGCAAATACAATGAAAATCATAGCGATCGTTGGCACCAATGCAAAGAAATCATATAATCGCAAGCTGCTTCAGTTCATGCAAAAACAATTTGAGTCCAGAGCAGCCATTGAAATTCTCGATATTACCGATGTTCCGATGTTTAATCAATCCGATAACCAGACGAACAGTGCCATTATACAAACGTTTAATGAAAAAATTATCGCAAGTGATGGTGTCATCATTGCAACTCCAGAATATAATCATTCCATCCCTTCATCCCTTAAGAGCCTGCTCGAATGGCTGAGCTTTGAAATCCATCCGCTGGCTGGCAAGCCGGTCATGATTATTGGTGCGTCACAGGGAACACAAGGCTCCTCGCGTGCACAACTGCATCTTCGTCAAATTCTGGATGCACCGGGTGTTGAAGCTAATGTGATGCCAGGGTATGAGTTTTTGCTGGGAAGTGCGCATAAAGCGTTTGACGAAGCAGGCAACCTGAATCATGAAGGAACGATTGATTTCTTGGAAGTATGTTTCCTGCGTTTCCTTCGTTTTGCCAAAATTTCTAATCAGTTGAATGAGGAAGAAGAGTTTACTTATAAACCGGGTGTGTATGAGGTCAATGCCATTGGTCACAGTGGGAATTTGCCGATGAAAGTGTCTTTTAGTGCAAATCGAATCGAGAGTATCGATATTGATGCGAAGGGGGAAACTGAGGGCATCGCTGATGTTGTTTTTGTAAGAATTCCGAATAAAATTATTGAAGGACAGACGCTCAATGTGGATGCGCTCTCCGGTGCTTCTGAGACCAGTAATGCGGTCATTAACGGGGTAGCCAAAGCGGTTAAGCTTGCCGGAGTTAATCCGGATATTCTGAAAAGACGTGCAAAACCTGCCAGCAGCCAGATGAAGGATGATGAAGAATATACTTGTGATGTGGTCGTTGTAGGTGGCGGTGGCGCCGGTCTAAGTGCTGCTGCAACAGCCTTGCAACATGGGGCAAGCGCGATTGTTCTGGAGAAATATCCAGCTGTAGGGGGCAATACGATCCGTTCAGGGGGGCCTGTCAATGCCGCAGATCCGGTGTGGCAGCAACAGTTTAACGAGAACCCAGGTGAAAGACAGACCATTGAGAATTTGTTAAGTACGGATGAGAGCCTGATCCATCCCGAATATATAGATGATTTCCATGCTCTTAAAGAAGAGTTTACAGCGTATCAGGATAAGTTCGGAACAGAAAAAGCTTATCTATTCGACTCCCCGCTGCTGCATAGAATGCAAACGTATTTTGGGGGCAAACGTACGGATCTGAATGGCAACATGATCTATGGGCAGTACGATCTGGTCAAAGTACTTACTGACCGTGCCTTGGAGAGTGTAAACTGGCTTGAGGAGATCGGTGTCGAATATGATAAGAGCATCGTATTTGCTCCAGTGGGTGCCCTGTGGCGACGTGGTCATAAACCTGTCAAAAGTTATGGCTCTGCCTTTATCATCGCACTTAGCAGGTATGTAGAAGAGAATGGCGGACAAATCATTACAGATAGTCCGGTTAAACAGCTAATCATCGAAGATGGAAAAATAGCAGGTGTTATTGCAACTGGAGTAAATGGCCAGAAAATCACCGTGCATGCGAAAGCGGTTGTGCTTGCTAGCGGCGGTTTTGGTGCAAATACACAGATGCTCAAGGAATATAACACGTACTGGAGCCACATCGATGACGATATCAAAACGACGAATTCCTACGCGATGACAGGGGATGGAATATCGCTTGGCAAGAGTGCAGGGGCGGCACTAACCGGAATGGGCTTTACCCAAATGATGCCTGTAGCCGATCCAGAGACTGGCGAACTATTCAGTGGACTGCAAGTACCACCTGAGAACTTTGTCATTGTTAACAAAAAAGGTGAGCGTTTTGTTAATGAATTTTCCGGACGGGATGTCTTGACTAAAGCGGCCATTGAACAGGGAAGTTTATTTTATCTAATCGCTGACGACGAGATTAAGAAAACCGCAGCGAACACCAGCCAGGAGAAGATAGATCGGCAGGTGGAAGCAGGCACTCTTTTCAAAGCGGATACGATTGAAGAGCTGGCAGTGAAAGTGGGTATGGACCCTCAGGTACTCAGAACGACAATTGATAAGTATAACTCTTATGTGGATGCGGGCTTTGATCCGGAATTCCATAAGGATACGTTTAGCTTAAAAGTGGAGAAAGCTCCATTTTACGCTACGCCTAGAAAACCTGCGGTTCACCATACAATGGGTGGCATCAAGATTGATACCCAAACCCGTGTATTGAATGAGAACGGCCAGCCAATTGCCCATCTATATGCTGCTGGAGAAGTGGCAGGGGGGATTCACGCGGGTAACCGTTTGGGCGGTAATGCCCTGACAGATATCTTTACGTTTGGACGAATTGCAGGTAAAACTGCTGTTGAAGAAATGAATCATGTGGCAAAAGTTTAGATAGAGCACTAGAGATACAATTCCATAAATAAACCACTTCATTTTGAAGTGGTTTATTTGCTGTTTTTTCACGCTAAAAGAATAAAAAAAACCGATTAGGGAAAATATATCCTTACATTGAATGATGTGCTACTACGTTTCATGTTGAACGATAAAACTATTTTTCCAATCTAAGGAGCGTTCAGATGGCCGACGTTTTGGATTACCGAACGATGCCCTTCAGCACCGAGCTTTCGGAGAATGTGGACATTGTTCAAACGATATACAACCATTCCACCGATATCAAAACCAGAACATTTCCACTTGCGGGCAACAAAGAAGCGTTTATGTTGTTTATTGATGGCATGGTCAATGAATCGTTGCTTGATGTGCATGTATTGGCCCCGCTCCTGCAAGCGCGCGCAGACAATACACGTATTGATTTCGCATACATATGTTCCATAGTTAGCACAAGCCAGCTCACCGTCGTGACAAGCTTTGAGGATCTGTTAAACCATATCGCTAACGGTTGTGTCGCATTGCTTGTAGATCAACTGCCGTTTGGTATTGCCATTGGGGTAGCTGGCTGGCAGCAAAGGGGCATTGAGGAGCCAGCAGCGGAATCCATTATCCGTGGGCCAAGGGAAGGATTTACAGAGACACTCAGTGTAAACACTTCGATGTTGAGGCGCAAAATCAAAGACCCCTCTCTAAAATTAGATCCGTTCCAGGTCGGGCGATATACAAAGACGTCGGTCCTTGTCGCTCATATTGACGGCATCGCTAACCATGCACTAGTTGAAGAGGTTCACAGCCGCATCAAGAGAATTGATATTGACGGTGTGCTGGAAAGTGGTTATATCGAGGGATTGATCGAGGATCATCCCTATTCTCCATTCCCGCAGATTCAGGTTACAGAGCGACCGGATGTAGTCAGCGCTTCTCTCCTTGAAGGAAAAATCGGCATTATGGTGGATGGCACACCATTCTGTCTCATTGCCCCGACGACTTTCTTTGCGATGTTACAATCACCGGAAGACTATTACCAACGTTATGTCATAAGCAGTTTCATTCGCTGGCTGCGATTTTTGTTCCTGATTATTTCGCTGGTGCTGCCTTCTCTTTACGTAGCCATTTTGACATTTCATCAGGAAATGGTGCCCACCTCATTGCTGCTTAGTATCGCGAAATCACGGGAAGAGATTCCGTTTCCTGCGCTGATTGAAGCGCTACTAATGGAAGTTTCCTTTGAGGCACTACGAGAAGCAGGTGTGCGTTTGCCCAAACAGGTGGGTTCCGCTGTCAGTATCGTCGGCGCGCTTGTTATTGGACAGGCAGCGACCTCAGCTGGTCTTGTTTCTTCCCCAATGGTCATGGTGGTTGCCATTACCGGTATCGCATCTTTTTTGCTGCCACAATATAGCGCGGGTATCGCTATTCGTCTGTTACGTTTTCCGATCATGTTTCTATCAGGAATGTTTGGTCTGCTCGGTCTGATGCTTGGCGTCATCGCCATTATTATTCATCTATGTTCCTTACGATCGCTCGGTGTTCCCTATCTGCAGCCCCTTGCGCCTATGAAGTGGAGTGAAATGCTCGACAGCTTCATGGTGTCGCCAATATGGGCTAATCGCAAGAGACCAAGTTTGACAGGGCGAAAAAATGAAATTCGGCAACCCTCCAATAATCGTCCGGATCAAGGTGATGAAGGAGCCTCGCCATGAAGCGGTGGATACGTTCTATTTGTCTAGTGTTGGCTGTTTTGTTATTGTGTCTGCTGCTGGCTGGATGTTGGGATCGTAAGGAGATCAATGATCTCGCGCTTGTCACGGGTGTAGCCATTGATAAGGCAAGTGACAACGCGATTGAAGTCAGTGTTCAGATCTTTATCCCTCAAGGTTCAACACAGAGCAGTCAGTCTGGGGGAGAAGCAACGGGTGGAAGTGGCACAACGTTTGTGCAATCCGCTCAAGGTGTCAATATAGCAGATGCTCTAGCCCAATTACAGATGAAGTTTTCGCGCAAAATTTTCTGGGGGCATTCCGAAGTCTACTTATTTGGTTCAGAAAAGGTAGAGCAGGGCTTAAAGGATGATTTAGACTTCCTCATGCGGGATTCCGAGCCGCGCGAGCGCGCTTTTACTTTTGTCACCAAGGGAAAGGCCAGAGAAGTATTAGAAAAACATTCGATTCTGGAACGAAATACGTCTGAAGTTTTGCGTGAGATGGCCGTCAACAAAACGAGCATCAACTCGTCGATGGCACATTTAATGGAGATGCTGGAGGATGAGAGTAGAGCGGCTTTACTCCCTTGGGTCGAGATATTACAAGCTCCGGGACAGGATGACCCATCCAAAGGCATTGGTTACATTAACGGAACAGCGATCATGCACAACCATAAGTTGGTAGGTGTAGCGGATAACCGAATCACTCGTGGTATCTTGTGGGCTGTAGATGAGATGAATAATGCGATCATTACGATTCGTCCAGAGCACACGAAGGGGACCTTGTCGGTGCAACTATTGAGGAACAGGTCCAAGATTACACCCATGTACAAGAACGGGGAATGGTCTCTCAGAATCGATGTGGATTGCAAAAATCAGTTGATTCAGAACACAACGGAGATTAACATCGACCAGAGCAGTGATAGCTTGGCGAATATTGAAAAACAACTGGAAGAAAATATAGAAGACCGTATTCACCTGGCGATCCATGAAGCTAAAACCAAATATAAAGCGGATATCTTTAATTTTGCTGGTGCATTTCACCGTAAATATCCTGTTTTGTGGAAAAAACACGAGAAAGAATGGAGCACTATTTTCCCAGAACTCAAAATTACAGTAAATGCACAAGCCGATATTTTGCGCCCAGGCATGTTCAATACCCAGCAGAAACAATAGGGAGAGGAGGGTCTTCATGTACAAGGAAAAAATTAGTGGTAATCAGGTTTTTTGGCTGATTTCCACGATGCAGATTGGTATGACCATCCTGCTTACGATTAATCCGTCCATTGCTGTTGCCAAGCAGGATGCCTGGATTTCCATATTACTCTCCAGTATGTTTTCCGTAGGACTTGCCTATGTGCTGACACGTATAAGCATTATGTATCCCAACGAGTCTCTTATCAGCTATGCACCTAAAATTCTGGGCAAGTTTCTGGGGCATGTGATTATTCTGATCTATGTATTATATTGGTTTACAGTGCTAGGCATTATCTTGCGACAGTATGGTGATTTTATGATTGGCACCATCCTTCAATTGACGCCTGTCCTTATTCCAATCATCGGTATGGTTATTGTGGCGGTCTATGTAACGTATGCTGGTATTGAGGTGCTGGCAAGATGCAGCGAGGTACTGGGCCCTCTCATCTTGCTTGGTATTATGGTGCCCTTGCTCCTCAATATTTCACAGATTCAACTAGACAACCTGCAGCCGATTATTATGGACAATACCTTCACCGTACTGCTGAAAGGGGCATTGCCAACCGCCTCATTTCTGGGGGATAACATATTGCTCATGATGATTCTTCCTTTTGTGGCTGATCCACGAAAAGGTGTAAAGGGTGCACTTCTAGGGTCTATTGTAGCTGGTCTCTTCACCTTACTTTCAGCGATGCAATGTATCGCCATCTTTGGTTATTCTACGGCATCCAGACAAACGTATCCGTTTCTTAATCTGGTTCGTTTTATTTCCTTTGGTTTCCTGCAGAATCTCGATGCGATCGTCGTTGCGATCTGGATCATGGGGATTTTTATCAAGGTGTCTTTATATCTGTTTGCAGCATCTTACGGGACTGCCCAGTGGCTAGGGGTTAAGCGTTGGCGGAGCTTCATCTTTATCGCATCTCCAATTGCTATCATACTATCTATGTTGCCACGGAACTTTGTGGATAGCTCTATTCTTTTTCCGAAGCTTGTAGCCGTACCGTTTAACTTGCCTGTTGTTTTTATTCTACTTCCGCTGTTATTGTGGATTGTCGCAATGATTCGTAACAGGAAGAGAAGGAATCTCCGGAAGCAGCAACCTGAGGCAACAAACGGAGCAAGCTAGTGAAATGGAATAAGAGAAAAGTGGAGCCATACAAAAGTTAATGAAGACTGATAGCAGTAGCGGCAAAAAGTTTGTGAGGTGATATCAATGTAGTGCCCCTGAAATAAACATCGGGATCATGCTGAATGCTGTAGTGTATCCGATGAATAGCAGGGGATATATTGTTTTTATGAGAAATTTAAGATGTAACCTGTTCAGTTGCAGCAGGGATTATTGCTTTGCGAACAAGCCTCGGAAGTGATCTTAAGTAAAAGAAACTAACGGCGATTGTGCATATAGCCAGTGTAAGATGAAGCCATGTAACGTTGATCCACACAGGGAAGGCTAAACTGATTGTTCCGAGTGCTAGAGAATGGCCCAGCATCATAACGGGTTCGATGAGTGAATTCACACGTCCCATGTTCTGAGGCGGTACAAGTTCTGGAAGCCAGCTTCCAAGTGCAATGTTAATGGGCGCTATCGCGATTCCTGCGACTAGAATAATAACGAAATAGAGCTCTACCCGAGTTACAAGGCCTAACCCCGCCAACAGGAAGCTTGCTAAAAATAGACAAGTGATCAGAATGGGCGTTCTTGTGTAACGCCGAATTAGAATCGGACCCAAAATGCTGCCGATCAAGAAACCAATTCCCATTAAGACAGTGACAAGGGATGAATGGATAACATACTGATCCGGGCTAAGTTTGTACTTCATTGAAAAGATTGGAAGGACGGAAAAAACTCCATTAACTACACCAAAAAACATGAATCCACTAATTAAAATCAGCAGAAGTCGGTGATGTACAATATATTGAAGCCCCTGCCAGAAGTCTCTCATGACAATAGAAAATCGAAGATCTCGTACGCGATTTATTCCGTTTGGCATACGTGCCTGTTCGGGAAATTTGGCCCAAGCGAGTAGTGAACCGGACAACAGAAAACTGCATAAGTCCACGATAATAGCTCCCTCGATCCCAATGAAATGGTAAGCCGTTGCTCCCAGACTCAATCCAAAAAGCATAAATACTCCTGAAATGATCTGAATAAGTCCAGATGCGTGAACGTACTGATCTTGACCGATGCTACCCTGGAGAAGCCCCATTTCGGCCGGTCCGAAAAACTTGGAAACCGAACTGCGCAGAAACAGAATCAGAAAACACATAAACAGCACATCATAGTGAACAAAAAGAAGCAATAACAAGGTTAACAACGCTCTAATCCAGTCGCTGTAGGTAGCAATGTGTTTGCGATCAAAACGGTCTGCAACGACACCAACAATCCAGAAAACGGCCAAGGTTGGAAGTGAATACATAAGCTCTGCCATACTGGCTAAAGCCGGCTGGTTGCTGAAACGATCCACCATATAATAAGCAAACGCCATATTTCCAATGACATTTCCCAGCTGTGAAGTGAAGGTCGCCAGAAAGAGCTTCAAAAAAGTAGGGTTACGGAAAAGTTCCTTCATTTATTTTTCCTCCGAATGGTCAGCCTCTTGAATGGTCATTGGGTTTAGGATTGTTTTCAGATAAGTGATTAACGCCTCAAACTGCATCCTGGTTTTTGCCTTTTCCGTGCCGACCGTGATGGAGTGTGTCATGATACCTTCCTGAAACGATGCAACTATTCTGGAGATGTCCTTCGCGTCTATGTCAGGTGAGAACTCACCCCGATCTACGCCGATTCGAATTAAGGTTGCAAATTGGGCAATACCCGAATTATATCGCTTGGTCAGCAAGTCCCGGCGTGCCTCATCCCGTGATCCGATTAGGGCGTATTCATAGAAAGCAGACTGCAGGCCGGCATTTGGAAATCGGAGCAGGTCCTCCAATTGCTGTTCATAGAGACGCTGAATAATTTTCCAGATGGATAACGAAGAGTGGATCAATGTTTCAATGTGTTCTTTGTACCGCATATCTTGCCAATGAAGCAGTGCCTCGAAGATTTCTTCTTTACTCTGATAATACAGATAGATCCAGCCTCTGCTCATACCGGCTTCTTCAACGATATTTTTTAGCGTTGTTGCCCCATAGCCCTTTTGTTCAAATGCACGTTTGGCTGCTTCTAGAATTTGCAGATTTCGTTGTTCTTTTTGATTGTCGGATAACTTCGGAGACATCGAATCAATTCCCCCTATTCTAAAAATGAATCGTGATTTATTATAATATAAATGACACAGGGTTCATTTTACAATAGATAAAAAATAAATGGATACACTGCTGAACCTGAACTCCGTGGGACAAGTAGTCATATCTAATCTGAATTACGCCCAACGACCTGTCGTTGCAGGTCATAATGAGCATAAAATGTAATTGTAAACGCTTTAAAAATTAGTGGACAAACGCTTCAAGAGGATGATATATTGTTTCTGTAAGAAACAATATTATTCATAACGGACATAAAAAATAAGGAAAAGGATGGGAATATGATGAACATTATCGAAACAACGATGAAATCCTTTGACGGAACACAGCTTTATTTTAGCAAGAATACAGTGGAGGATGCGAAGGCAGCCGTAGTCATCGTACATGGATTGGCTGAGCATGCCAGCCGCTATGATTATTTGACAGAGAAACTGAACGGGCGTGGATTCAACGTATATCGTTTTGACCATCGGGGTCATGCGAGATCGGAAGGGCAGCGTACGTTTTATAGTGATTTTCATCATCTGATTGATGACGTCAACGCAGTAGTGGAGGTGGCACTGGAAGAGAGCGGCGATACACCACTGTATATCATTGGACATAGTATGGGCGGTTTTGCTTCATCATCATTCGGAACGAAATATCCGGGAAAAGTAAAGGGCATCGTATTGTCAGGAGCGCTTACGCGATTTAATACGAAAGTGGCTGGAGAACTGCCGATGGCTTTGCCAGCAGGCACGTATTTCCCGAATGAACTTGGCAGCGGCGTATGCAGTGTTCCTGAGGTTGTATCCGCTTATGCTAGTGACCCGCTGGTAGAAAAGCAGATTTCTGTAGATTTATTTAACAGTCTGGGGTATGGAGTAGAATGGCTGAAAGAACATGCGAAGCAATTTGTCGATCCGGTACTTGTGTTACATGGAGCGAATGATGGGCTGGTTAGCGAAAAGGATTCCCGTGACTTTTATGGAGATATCGCTTCGGCAGATAAAACACTGAAAATCTATGCACATCTCATGCATGAGATTTTTAATGAGACGGCACGGGATGAAGTGATTGAAGAAGCGATCTCATGGATTGAAAAACGAATCTGATTTCAGTAGAGTATTAGAGAGATAGAGACTCTGAAGACGAAAGGGATTACGCATGAAATTAGATTGGATGGGTGCCCATCGGGAGCTTGTTGAGAAAATTATCAAATACGGCAATGCCTACTCGAACACCTACAAGCTGCAACGAAGCTACGGAACGGATATGACCTTCTCTGCTGCTCAGATCCAGACACTCGAGTATATTCTTGAAGCAGAGGATCAGGAAGAGAAGATGTCCGAAATGGCCGCGCGTTTGGGCGTTAGCCGCAGTACCTTTTCTAAAAATGTGAAGAATTTGACTGAAAAAGGATTACTGGAAAAATATCATCTGAGTGGTAACCGCAAAGATATTTATGTCAAACCGTCAGCCAAAGGTCGAGAGGTATACACGAAGTACACCGCATTTGTTCGAGAGCTTTGTTTTGATGATATATTTAAGCTCGCAGATCAGATTACGGAAGCCGACAAAAAAAACTTTATTCGTATCATGGATCTGTTCGCTGATGTGCTCGTCTGGTACGGCGAAAAAGAGCAGGAACCACGTAAGCTCATCAAAATTGAGCCGGATGGTAAGTAGTTCACTGTGACGCAGACGTCGTAGTGAATATGTAGTTTTTGTTTTAATTACCAGAATGACGATTACGAAGTGAAAAATAATTCCCTTAAAGCTGTTTATTTGCTTTAAGGGGATTTTTTTGCGTATAGGACATTCCACAGCCCATTCCCTCCGCGGATGTCGGTCATACAGTATAAAATGCCTAATGCAGAAGTGCTGTATAACGATCAATAACGCAGGGAGTGGGATGTTTGAAAACAAACATGAAAACAAAAACAAAAACAAAAACAAAACTGACTGGACGCGTCATCTTTAAAGGAGATCCGGGCTACGAGGCAGCACGTAAAAACTGGGACCCGCATACCGACAGGTATCCTAAAGTCTTCGTTTTTGCCCAAAAAACGAAAGATGTCTCCAATGCGATCAAATGGGCTCGAGAAAATAACGTACCGATCCGGCCGCGAAGCGGGAGACATGCACTTGAGGTTAATTTGTCACAGGTGAACGGTGGGATTGTCATTGATGTCAGTGATCTGAACACCATCAAGCTGGACAAAACAAAAGGAACAGCAGTTGTGGGAGCGGGAAACCGGGTTGGAAGAATTGCACACACACTCGCACGTCAGGGATTTATTGCTCCATTTGGAGATAGCCCTACGGTCGGTATAGGCGGTATTACGCTGGGAGGAGGCATCGGTCCTCTTCAACGCACGATTGGTCTGATCAGTGATAATTTGCTGGAATTCGATATGGTGGATGCAAACGGGAAAATCATTCGTGCGAACAAAAACTGTAACGCAGATCTGTTCTGGGCATCGCAAGGTGGTGGCGGAGGCAACTTCGGGGTCTACACCCGTTACAAATTCAAAGTACGCCGTGCACCAGCGAGAGCAACAGTCTACCGAATTACCTGGCCATGGGCTCAATTCGAGAAGTTGCTCAAAGTGTGGCAAAAGTGGGCTCCATCGGTGGATACGCGGCTCGGGAGTGAACTGTCCATCGGGCCCAAAAAGGGCGGGAATGTTAGTATGGAAGGTCTGTTTCTTGGTTCCAAATCGGAGGCACTACGGCTGCTAAAACCGATGACCAGCACGGGTACACCTTCCCAGACGATCATACGGTCAGTCCCTTACACGGAAGCCGTCACTTTTCTGTTGCCGCCCGATCCAGTGCTTACCCAAAGGTACAGTAATCAATTTTCCTCCGGATTTGGCCGGAAACCGTTCCCGGATCGGGCAATCCAATCGATGCGAGAGTTTCTGGAACATGTGGAGGGTGAGTTCGCCGGATTCTTCTTCCTGAACTGGGGCGGTGCCGTTAGCCGTAAATCACCTACCTCCACAGCATTTTACTGGCGTAAAGCCAAGTTCTATGTGGAATGGAACAGTTCATGGACCAAACCGTCTCAGGCAGCAAAAAATATTGCGATTGTGCGTAACACACGCAAAAAATTACAGCCATACATCGTCGGTTCGTACATTAATGTACCAGATCAGGGAATCAAACGTTCGGGGCCTGTATACTACGGAGCGAACTATGCCCGCTTGCGCAGAGTTAAAGCTAAATATGATCCCCAAAATGTGTTTAATAACCCGCAAAGCATTCCTCCGGCACGCAGTCTAAAATGAGAGAGGATGTAAATGTAATCAAACAGTTGTAATTGAAAAACAGAGGTCATGGAAAAGGAGCCGCTTATCGCGGCTCCCGGACGCTACCCAATGTAGTTTAGCCCAGATTACAGACACGGTTATGTTTGTTGCCTAATTACTTTTTTTGGTTAGCCAGCCACTCCATCAGCGTTACGGTCTTGCCTTTAATTTTTACAGGTTTGCCATTGAAGTCTTTGGAGATGTCATTATTTAAAACAGGAATCCAGGACCAGTGCCCATTGTATTCATATGGAGCATTATCCCCGTTCCCTTTGGTGTACAGTCCGCTCATATCCAACACCTTATCAAAGTAGGAGTAATGGGCATTTTTGGCGCCTGCAGCAATCAGGCGTTTGTAGGTAGCTGTTGACGTTTTGGACGTATCCACCGTCTGATCCGCTCCTGCAGCTGTGAACCAGATCGGAGTATTTTTCAACTTGGCGATATCTTGCTTGGTTAACAAGGAATCCTCGTATGCTTCTGCGGAAGGATAAGCGGCTGCGAAGTAATCCGGGTTCGCAAGCAGCATGTTCAGAGTCATAAATCCGCCATTGGAGCAACCGCCAATGTAGATGCGATCCGTATCAATATCCGCTGCATGCTGTTTCACATATTGTTTGATCAACGCAGTTAACGATTTCGTATACATACTCTTTCCGTCTTTGGTATATTGCCCGGTTCCGTCATTCATCCAGAAAGTGGGAGTCTGGGGCACCAATACAGCGGCATCTCCAAAATACTTTTGGATGGTGTCATCGGCTAAAGCCGTTACTTTATTGCCCAGCAGGGCGATTCTTGGATCCGTTCCTCCTTCACCAGCACCATGAAGCCAGATAATCAATGGTTTTTTCTTGCTGTTTTCAGGCATATAGGAAGCATAGGTTAGATTAATTTGACCAAACTTGGCATCCTTGTAACTGAATTTGCCGGATGTATCAAACACATCAACACCTTGTTCAATCATCATGTGTGGCGTATCTGGTCTCGTGGTTAGATGCTCAATGGTATTACCTGCGCTATCCTGCAGTGATTTTTGCTGAATAATCGTATATTGAAGGTCTGCATATCGATTGGTAAAACTCTGAAGATCAAACGTAAACGGACTGCTTGTCATCAGATCTGGATGAACTTTCATTTCAATTGTAATATATTGTCCACTGGACTCGGAGATCTTCTTGCCATTTTTGTCGGAAAGGTAGGCTCTTTCTATCGATCTGCTACTGCTGTCAGAACCATCATACTTTTGCTGTGTTTGAAAATTAATCATCGGATAACTTCGTTCCGCAAGAACTTTGAACGAGTCTGTAGTAAGTGTATTTGCTTGAATAGCTATTCCTGTATCCAGAATGATTTTGTAAACACCTGGGCCCCAATCGTAACCTTTGGTCACGAGGGAGTAGGAGAGAGGAGAACGTGTGTCAGAAGAATTGTTTGCGCTTACATTAGTGGAGACGAGAAGAGTTGAAGTCAGAGCAAGAGCCAGGAAACCGGAGAGCAGTCCTTTTTTCATATTCATCAGCATATACCTCCAAATGGTTTATGTATTCAGCCTTTATCATTGTACCATTTCAGGAGGAACATGGGAAAATATATTGACTCTTTCCTGCTTCTTAGCAAGCAAAAGAACCGCCTAAAATCACCATGAGGTGAAATCCAGACGGTCCTTATTATCTGTATCAAACGTGTCGTTCCCTCATAATAAGCGAGTAAACACGTTGTATTTCATGCCATTCTTTTAATTATTATTGTTTAACCGCTTCGCCGGCAAACACTTCAACGTTCATTGGTGCTGCCATGAATGCCGCAGCTTGTTGAACAAACGCAAGGAAATGAGCACTAGAGTTGTGAGCAGCGGTTGCTGGCTCATCTTTCCACATTTCAATCATGGTATAGCTTTGTTCGCGTTCTGTGCTTTTCACCAGATCATAGCTGATATTACCTTCTTCTTGACGTGTCGCAGCGATCAGTTCTTTGGCAGCAGCCAGGAAAGCTTCTTCTTGAGCGGCTTGTACTTGCAAATGTGCGTGGATGATAATCATAGTTGTGACCTCCAAATTGTATTTTGTAAATGTATGAGTAAAAAATCAAATGCTCTTGCGAATTCTTCTTATATAGAAGTCAGTTGAGCAACTTAAAAGCAAATGTGGTTTGAGTCTAATTATGCCCAAGTTGTAATTGTATCTACAGGCAGACGGTAAGAAGGGTGTCCCTCTTTAGCGGATTTACCAATGGAAATCAGCATAACCGGTTGATAACGATCTTTGTCCATGCCAAATGTTTCTGCGATTTGATCTTTCTCATAACCACCGATTGGGTTCGTGTCATAACCGTGAGCACGTGCAGCCAGCATCAATTGCATGGAAGCCAGACCAGCATCAATCAGGTTAACGTCACGAAGAGCGGAAGCAGGCATATTGTCGTAATAAGGTTTAACCACTTTGACTTGTTGTTCGGCGATTTCTTTTGGCATAAATCCATGCTCAACAGCTTTGCCGAAAATTTCTTCCAAATACTCGCCATTCTTCATATCGATGAACACACCGATCACAGCGGCAGAAGTCAGCACTTGGTTTTGGTTGAATTTAGCAAGTGGCGCGAGCTTTTCTTTGCCTTCAGGTGTATCAACAACCAGAAAGCGCCAAGGCTGCATGTTGACGGAAGATGGGGCACGGGAAGCTTCTGCCAAAATTTCAGTCATTTCTTCCCGGCTGATTTTCACTTCGGGATCATACAATTTGACGGAACGACGACCGTACGTAATTTCGTTAAAATCATTGGTTTTTTGGAATTTGCTTTGTGTTGTAGACATGGAAATCTCTCCTCTATATATGGTTTAAAAATTGTTTTGCATACGTTCCAAGAAATCGGCGAGTGCCTGAATTTCAGCTTCACTGAAACCATCCAGGATTTGATGGATATAATTGGTTTTCTCTGTCTTGTATCCTTCAATCTGTTTGCGCCCATGATCCGTTAGACGAACAAATGTCACCCGATTATCCTCGGGATTTTTACGTCTCGTAACCATCTGGTCTGCTTCGAGTTGTTTCAGGTGGCGTGTAATTGCTGCACTGTCGATGTTAATGATCTTCTGAAGCATGGATTGGTTGATCTCATCTACCTGATCCAGCTCGTGCAGAATTTCAAAACGAGAGGAACTGATCCCGGTACAGCGTTCAAACTTGGGACTGATTTTGTTCCCCAGCACATTTAGCAGATTGATAATCTGCTCTTCTTTGGAAACCATACGTGTCATGACTAGACCTCCCGGGTGAATCCAATCAACAACGGCGTATGTTAACAAATAATTAAAGTTGCCAGTATACAATGCCATTGCTTCATGATTCTGTAGCTGCTCTTAATCGTTGATGGATCAATAGTTGATACGTCAATGATTGATGGCTCAATTAATATAACATGTCATTTATCATAATGCAACAGGTTGGAAGAAAGAAATAAATAGATTTTTTGCTTCACCTAGTCGGCAGATATTCGGAAAGCTAAACTGTCATTTGTATAGGTTATCCCTAGATGTAGGATTTAACTCTATTTGCATTTCATTGAGAATTATTATCACTTAATTTATAATTAAATGGAACGTGTAGATAACGTTAAAACCCTTCATTTGAACGAATGGCAACTGTTTTATCAATGGACATATTCTCGTTGAAAATCTAGGTCAGCAAACTGTTTAGCCATATAAGCCGACTACTAGTGAAAAACAAAAAGTAAACTTTTCATTCGGTGAGAAGCAGGGCTGCAATAAAGAAAGGGAGCTATCATGGAGACTAATGATTGGATCAAAAGAATGAAGCAGCTATATTTCTCTTCTGTACACATCTGCCATTATGCTGGCATTCCAGGTCTAATCCAACACCGGGTATGGCAAAGGTTCGCCTTATGTAGAATAACTGATGGCAGAGGGACTTTGACAATCGACAACGTAATGCATACGGTGTCCCGTGACGATTGTTTTATACTTAGCCCAGGCATGCATTTGGAATTACAACCGGATATGAAGACCCCTGTTCGATATCAGCTTATCTTATTTTCCGGTGTGGGACTTGTTCGAAAACATCATGTGTGGCAAACCGAGACATTTGATTTTCCTGTTACGGGCAAGCTCCAAATTTCTTCCAATAGGCGAGATATTCAAGAGATGATGGATCAATTAGTCTATAAAAACCACACTGCATCCGGGTTGGAGAGCAGCGCCTCCAAAAAACATCTTTTACACCAGTTGTTGATTCGGTTGTTAACTTGTGTGGAAGCAATGGCTAAACCTCAGGCAGGAATGGATCTGGCAATGGATTATATGTCGCACCATTATATGAAGGAAATGCGGATGGATGAAATGGCTCAAGTGGCGGGACTAAGTGTGAATCATTTTATAAGAACATTCAAACGTCAATTTGGGATGACACCGATGGAGTATATCCTGAAACAACGCATGGCAAAGGCCAAGCAACTTTTGTTTTCTAGAGACAAAATCAAGGTAATCGCGGAGCAGGTTGGATACAGGGACGAACACTATTTCAGCAAGGTGTTTAAGAAAAGTGAAGGTGTGGCTCCAACATTTTATATGAAAAACAAAGTCAGCCGTATTGCAACATTGTATTACGGACTGGATGATGTTGTTTTAACACTTGGATTGAAGCCTGTGTCTGCTTTATCTTATGTGCGGAGAGTGGCTACTCCTGTCCTTATGTCTACCCCCCAAGCCAATCCTTCGCAAGGACTTATCCTGGACAGTTTGAGTCAGAACTATGAGAAGTTGAGGAGATTGCAGCCAGATTTGATCATTACAAGTGATCGTATGGAGCCGAATGAATCCCTGCATCATATTGCTCCTACAGCTATCCTTAAACACACCAATCAAGTTGGCGAAAGTCTGATGTACATGGCCGATATTATGGGACGCAATGAGCACGCTATTCGTTGGATTGAACAGCATGCAGAATTAAGCCTGGATCTTCAAGCGCGTATTCAATCGAAATGGGGGAATCAGACGGCCATGTTTATTCGCGTTTCCTCGGGGTTTGTTCGAATATATGGCTCCGACAATCAGACTGGCGCGTTGTTGTATGATGATCTGGGATTTCAGATGCCCCGGCACTACCCTATTAAGCAGTGGGCAGTGGAGCTGAACATCAATGATGTTCAGCTATACAACGCGGATCATCTAATTATTATGGTGGATCCAACGGAAGAAGCACGTATTCAATTACAATGTTTACAGAAGGCGGATGGGTGGCTGGCATCCAAAGCTGTACAAGAAGGACACGTTTATGATGCAGCGGATATTTTCTTCAAAACGCTGGGTCCGACGGGACGTTTGGCGGCGATGCGATATGTCGCGGAGCAGCTTGGTGTTACTGTAGGGTGATATTTTGCAACCGAAAAGAGTGAAATAATCTATGGAAAGCTCGTACGCTTTTCCCTACCATAATGATAATGATTATTATTATTAAGTGGAGAAGGGGAATGACAACGAATGACAAGACAGAAAACAGCCTATATGATTCTGTTGTCTCTGCTCGTGCTCGTTCTGGCGGCATGTGGCAAGACAACTACTGAAGCTACAGATGGAACATCTCCGAAACAGGACACAGCGGCAGAAGAGAAGGGTACACAAAATGTTAAACACTTGAAAGGAACTTCGGTTGTACCACAAAAAATTGAGCGTATGGTTGTGTTGTCTGCAGCTTATATTGATCACATGCTCACGATTGGAGAAAAACCTGCAGGCGTCAACGTAGAAATTCGCTACGGAGGTGATTACTTGCCTTATCTGGCAGATCAGCTTCAGGGGGTTCCAACGGTAGGCTCGGCAGATAGTCCCAACCTTGAAGCCATCGTCCAGATTGATCCGGATGTGATTGTAATAGAAAGTCGAACAGCCGAAAATTCATATGATCAATTGGAGAAAATTGCCCCTACAATTGTATTGGGTAACGATTGGACGGACTACACAGATGATACAACGTATTGGACTCAGGATCTGCTGACCATTGCTGGAATGTACAATAAGGTTGATCTGGCCAAAGAAAAAATTGCGGAGGTAGAGCAACAAGCCAATCAACTTAAAGTTAAAATCGAACAATTGGATGAGAAAAAACTGGCTTATCTGCGAGTAAGGGAGAAGAACTTGCAGATTTATGCGGCAAAAGGTCACCCGACTAATACACTCTTGTATCATGATCTGGGGTTTGAACCTTCTGCTATGACACCTGCTGACCAACGTGAGGATCTTTCCATGGAAAAAATATCGGATATTGATGCGAGTTTTATTGTGCTTGAAGTTGATCCAAATGCCCAGGACTATTCAAGCAAGATGAAAGAGAGTGCACTTTGGAAGAGCGTTCCGGCGGTTGGAGCAAATCAAGTCTATCAAACCGACTCCTTCTGGTTGTTTAAAGGATGGGGAGCTATGGGACGAAGTGAAATAATAAAAGAAATCAAAGATATGATTCAATAGATGGTACGTTATTCAGAGCATGACGATACAGAGATGGTAGCCGTTCTGGACACTTCTTTTGTGACGAGCGTTCGTGGAGACGATGAGACTTTCCAATATGCGTTTGGTGTCAGAGATTTGTTATATGAGCAGAAAAGAGATCTGATACTGCGAGAACAAGCGATCCAACAAGGACTGGAACTTGGTGGTCAGGGAAGTGTAGCAGTGGGTACCCTTTTCGCGAAACGATATTCCGTATGGGTTATGGGTGTAATCGCAGCTTGCAGTCTATACGATACTCTTCTGAACATTGAGGATGATGTTATCCGATTTGAATTGAATGGCACAGGCGGTATGCGCTATGAGACCCGCTTGGAAAGAAGGCTAGATATTGGTCCGCAGTTGGGGATTGGAACAAAAGCAGCTCCATCTAGTGGGGTTCTGGCTCAGCGGAGGACGGAAATTAGTGTGCTACGGGACAGTATACAGCTGCACTTGAGGCGTATTTTCCAATCGGTTGCTACGGCAACGGGAGCAAGTATGAAGGTTATGAATGCGCTGGTTGCTCATAATGTGCAAGAATTGCTTACACGAATGATCGAAGATCACGCAATATGGAAGACAGATAAACGGCTTGCACTCATTCAGGATGATGCAGACATATGGTTAGAGGAATCCAATCATAATACATTCTTCGCTAAACTACAGCGTTTTGAACATCCGGACTGGCAGGGACCGCCGCTTCTGATCCGTCGATATTGCTGTCTGGCTTATCAAGTAGGTAGCGGAAGTTCCACCCATGGCTATTGCAACACTTGTCCAAAATTAGATTCAAAAACGCGACAGCGGATGCTTTTGAAATCGTGATTATTAAGACGTGTTTCGTAAAAAAACAGTTACGGTCGGTGTATTTACTCTCCGAAGGTAGCTGTTTTTTCGCGTCAGAGAGAGTTGTTCCGCTTCTCATCACAGTGATCCTCTTTAGTATGAAGAAACAAGTATACCCATCTTTTTTAGGTTGAATAACAATTACGTTTCTGTTAGCTTCCCCTGATGGAATTCAACTCATATAATAACCCTAATTATATTCGGATATTGTAATGTAGCCTAGAGATGATCATGCACGATGCAACAAAGCTTGTTCCTGGACAGATCATGAAAGGGTTGATGAAGCATGGGCCTCGAAGCTTTGAATGAACGTGTGGAGCGTGATTTAGCGTATTTATGTTTTGGAGGTACCAACTGGCTTCGTGCAAGAGACCATGCAGAAGGGCATGTGTATGATGTTGTTATTGTAGGCGGAGGGCAGAGCGGCCTTGGGGCTGCATTTGGGCTTTTGCGCGAACGGATCTCGAATATTCTGGTCATCGACGAAAATGTGGCTGGACAAGAAGGGCCATGGGAAACTTATGCACGTATGGTAACACTTCGGACACCAAAACACCTGACTTCCATTGACTTAGGCATACCCTCTCTGACGTTTCGTTCATGGTGGGAGGCACAAGCGGGTGTTGAGGGTTGGGAAAAAATCGATAAAATTCCGCGTCGGGATTGGATGAGCTATTTGCGTTGGTACCGGGAAGTGCTAAATCTGCCTGTACAAAACGAAACCAAGTTAAAGTTGATTGAACCCGGGCAGGATGGAATCCATCGTCTGCATGTCATCGAAAACGGAATTCGTGAAAAACATATTTTGGCTCGGAAAGTTGTGCTTGCCACCGGTATTCAAGGAGGCGGGGAATGGCATGTACCCCCGCTAATCTCAGATCATCTGCCGCGAGAGTTGTATGCCCATACTTCGGAAATGATTGATTTTGAACGGTTAAAAGGAAAAAAGGTTGCAGTGCTCGGGGGCGGGGCCTCGGCCTTTGATAATGCGAATCACGCGCTTGCTTCAGGTGTGGCTGAAGCTCATGTTTTTGTAAGGCGTGCACAGTTGCCACAAGTGAATCCGATTCGCCAAATGGAACAATCCGGCATGATCGAACGGTTTCATGCCTTGCCTATTGCTGACAAGTATCAGGTGATTTCTCACTTTTTCCAATTCAATCAGCCGCCTACCAATGATACATTTAACCGGGCTGCTTCCTGGCCTGGATTCGAGTTACATCTGAACTCTCCATGGCTTGGTGCTGAAGCTACGGATCAAGGAGCACAGATACAAACCGCGCATGGCGTGTATACATTTGATTTTCTTGTTATCAGTACAGGCCTGCTCAGCGACCCAGCACTTCGCCCTGAACTTCATCTTGTGGAGCAGTATATTGCTCGCTGGCAAGATTGCTACGAAGCCCCACCGGAATATCGTAACGTGCTGCTCGATGCACACCCCTATCTGAGTCCCGGCTTTGCAATGACCAGTACAAGTGAACAGGGTAAGGCGCTATTGCATGGATTGTTTGTATTCAATTATTCTGCCCTGGCTAGCTGTGGTTTGTCAGCTTCAGCGATTTCGGGAACAAAGAGCGCCATTCCCAAACTGGTTTCAGGCATAGCGGACCAATTGTTTCTAGATGATCGGGAAGAGACACTTCGTAGGTTTTATAATTACAATGATCCGGAATTCACAGAGACGTGGACGAATCGTGGTGTTCTTGGCTGAGACACTGACTTTCTAGATTTCAATCCCAGAATACAATCATAAGTACAGTCATAGATGAGTCATAAATTCAATCATAATATGTATTTCGTGCAGCTCCCGACGCTGCGCGTTTTTTTGTATTTTCACACTGTGACTTACACTCGGTGTCGATTTATTGTAAAATGTCGTTTGGAACATGTTAAAGGCAGGGATAAGAAATGGAACAAAAGAAACAAATCAAACAAATGAACTATGAGCAATTCAGGGCTCATGTCAAAAAGACATCACGTGTACGCAATGTACCTCTAACCAAAATTGTAGCTTTTCAAGAGAAGTTTATGAAAATTGAGGAAGTACAGTTCTATGATGTAGAGCAAAATTATATGAGTGTGCAAGCCTGTAACACGTTGTGGATGAATCTCGAGAACAAATCATTCCGTAATATGGTCTCTCAACCATTACAGGTCTTTCGGCAGATGCCCAATCTTGGGCGACTTTCTTTCGAGAATCTGATCCGGGAATTATATGATACGGCGGTACCCATCTTAATTGATTATGATCCAGATGAATATTACACCTTAGAACAGTTAATTGAGATACTGGCAACGGATGAGGAGAAGCTGATCGAGCAACTGGAGATGGGAAGATTCAAGGGCGCTTTTATTAATGAAGAAGGTAAATGGCTCAAACCCAAGCCGGAAGTGGGAAGCACGGAGTTATTGTAGAAATAATCCGTATGTACTAGAACGTCAAAATCCTGCAGCACTGCCACCAGAAGCGGCGGTGTTGCAGGATTTTTAATGAGAAGCCCTAATGAGCACGACGAACTACAAATCCATCTCTGTAACAATTGGGAGATCCGGGTATCGATAAGACACGCTGGCCCTGAATCAGGATTCCTTTATCTTTGGTACAGAAGGCAGGAGGGCGGCCGTTCAGACGACAGTTACTGAAAGCAACTGGACTAAGACGAGACATCAGCAGAAATCCGCCTACACTTGGACATTAAAATCAGTCGAATGATGAAAGTTTTTGAAGGTTTTTAAATTATTTTGAATGAAAATGGTTGTTTTTTACGGAATTTATGATACTATAGAAGCAGTTGGAGGAATGCATATGCTGACTGAAGAACGATATGCTGCAATTGTAGAGCGCTTACATTTACAGGGAATTGTGAAGTTGCAGGAGCTTGTTGATGTGTTGGGTGTTTCTGAATCCACGATTAGAAGAGATTTGATTGATCTGGAAAGTCGTCAGATGCTCAAACGTATTCATGGTGGTGCTTCACTGGTGAATGAAAAGTCATTAGAACCAGGTATGGAGGAGAAAACGTTCAAAAACATTCAACAAAAGACAGTGATTGCCAAGTTGGCAGCACAGGAGATCCAAAATGGTGAATGCATATACTTGGATGCAGGCACTACAACCTTGGCTATGATCCCTTTTATAGAAGCCAGGGATGTAACGGTGGTCACCAATGGACTCTCCCATGTAGAGGCGCTGGTAAGCAAACGAATTCGCAGTTACTTGCTGGGCGGTATGATGAAAATTCATACCAAAGCGGTGATCGGCAGCATTGCGCTGCAGAACATGGACAATTTCCGGTTTGACAAGTGTTTTCTGGGAAGTAACGGAGTAGATCCTGAAATGGGGTATACAACGCCTGATCCGGAGGAAGCCTTGATTAAGAGGCGTGCACATCAATTGTCAGGGAAATCTTATGTGCTGGCTGATTCCAGCAAAATTGGGGATATTACTTTTGCCAAATTGTTTGATTTGGAGGAGGCCGATCTGATTACGGAGCGAATGCCAGAACATTGGCGGACGGTAATCACCCAGAAAACTAAAATAATTGAGGGATAGCGATGATATATACGATTACACTCAACCCGTCCATCGATTACATCGTTGAAGTGGACGATCTGAACCTTGGCGGATTAAACCGCATGAATCGGGATTTGAAACTACCAGGCGGTAAAGGCATTAACGTTTCGCGAATTTTGAATCAACTCGGAGCTGCAAATACAGCTATTGGATTTTTGGGTGGATTCACGGGACGTTTTATTAATGACAAGTTGCAGGAAGACAAGATTCAAACGGATTTTGTAACCATTGCAGATGATACTCGCATCAACATCAAGCTAAAACACGGAGACGAAACTGAAATCAACGGACTCGGTCCATCGATTCGTGCAGAAGAGGCTGAGCAATTATTGAATAAACTGTCCTCTTTGCAAAAAGGAGATATCGTCATCCTCTCTGGCAGCGTTCCGCCATCTCTTGGTTCTGATTTCTATGATCGTTTGATTCATGTATGCAAGCAGACAGAAGCCGAGTTTGTTATTGATACGACAGGGCCTGCATTAATGGAAGCACTTGCTCATCAGCCACTGCTGGTGAAGCCGAACCATCATGAACTAGCTGAATTGTTTGGCGTAACCATCGAAACGCGTGAAGAACTGGTATTTTACGGGCGTAAATTGCTTGAAGCTGGTGCGAAACATGTGTTGATCTCCATGGCGGGAGAAGGGGCATTGTTCATCACGCAGACAAAGGTTTATCATGCAACGGTACCTAAAGGTACGGTTAAAAATTCAGTTGGTGCTGGCGATTCCATGATTGGCGGATTTGTAGGCACGTACGTGCTGCAAGGAGACTTGCTTGAAGCATTCCAGACGGGAGTGGCTTCAGGAAGTGCGACAGCTTTCTCGGATGACCTCGCTACACGTGAATTTATTGAACAATTGCGTAATCAGGTTACGATTACAACGCTTTAAGAAGCAAGAAGAACGAAGTGAATTGAAGAACTGATGTAAGGCCTGACATGTGCAGGCCGACCGAACTTAAGGGAGTGTTCCATGATGAAAATCACTGACTTAATGATCCAGGAAACGATGATTATGGATCTGCAAGCATCAACGAAAGACGAAGCAATCAACGAACTGATCGCTAGTCTTGACCAGAGTGGACGGATTAATGATCCGGCGCTGTTCAAGGAAATGATCTACAAAAGAGAAGCCGAGTCCAGCACTGGCATTGGCGGCGGTATTGCTATGCCACACGCAAAAACCAAAGCGGTCAATGAACCAACGGTCGTTTTTGCAAAAAGTAAACAGGGCTTGGACTTCGAAGCATTGGATGACGAGCCTGCTCATATCTTCTTCATGATTGCAGCCCCAGAAGGCGCAGGCAATACACATCTCCGCACATTAGCGGCTCTTTCAAGGTTGCTCGTTGATAGCGATTTCATCGCTGAACTGATGAACACGAATACGCCTCAAGAAGTGAGCGCTTTGTTTGATGCGAAACAAGCAGAAGCTGCGGAGAAGGAAGCTGAGAAAGAGAAAGCAAAAGCGGACAAAGTTGCACAAGCCTCCTCGACTGAAAGTGGTACTAACAACGTGAAAAGCAACTCCGGTGTCATTGTTGGCAATGCGAATTCAGATGACTTTGTTGTCGCTGTTACAGCTTGTCCGACAGGTATCGCTCATACGTTTATGGCTGAGGATGCATTGAAGAAAAAAGCACAGGAAATGGGCATCAACATTCGTGTTGAGACCAATGGTTCCGAAGGTGCACAGAATGTGCTTACTGCCGATGAGATTGCTCGTGCCAAAGGTGTTATCATCGCTGCTGATAAAAACGTAGAGATGGCTCGTTTTGACGGTAAACCTGTGTTGCAAAGACCAGTAAGTGACGGTATTCGTAAATCCGAAGAGCTGATCCGCAAGGCGGTCAATGGCGATGCGCCAATCTATCGCAATCAGGGTGGAAACAACGCGAAGGATGAAGGTGCGGGCGATAGCAAGATAAGCGTGGGAAGCAAAATTTACAAAGATTTGATGAACGGGATTTCACACATGCTGCCATTTGTTGTCGGCGGTGGTATCCTGCTCGCCATCTCCTTCTTGTTTGAACAACTCGCAAGTCCTGAGAATCCGATCGTACAATTGCTGCAAACCATAGGTGGAGGAACAGGCGCGTTCCATTTCCTGATTCCTATACTTGCCGGATTTATTGCGATGAGTATCGGTGATCGTCCAGCCCTGATGCCTGGTATGGTTGGTGGTTTGATGGCGGTAAACTCCAATGCAGGTTTCCTTGGCGGTCTAGCTGCCGGTTTCCTTGCGGGTTATGTTGTTATTGGATTGCGTAAAGCGCTGAAAGGTCTTCCAAAAGCGATTGATGGCTTGAAACCGATCCTACTCTATCCGGTACTTGGCTTGCTGATTGTAGGTACAATTAGTTTCTATGTTTTTGATCCGATTTTTGGGTCCCTGAACACATGGCTTGTAGATGCACTTGGTAATCTGGGTACAGGTAACAAAGTATTGCTTGGTTTGCTGCTCGGCGGCATGATGGCGATTGATATGGGCGGTCCGTTTAACAAAGCGGCTTATACTTTTGCGATTGGTGTATTTACATCCAGCGGTAACACAGACGGTGCATGGATGGCAGCGGTTATGGCTGGCGGTATGGCTCCTCCACTCGCGATTGCACTTGCAACAACGTTCTTCAAATCCAAATTCACGGAGCAAGAGCGTAAATCCGGTCTAACAAACTATGTACTTGGTCTTTCCTTTATTACAGAAGGTGCAATTCCATTTGCAGCGGCTGACCCGCTTCGTGTACTGACATCCTGTATTATTGGTTCTGCGGTAGCAGGTGGACTTACACAGCTGTGGAGCATTAATGTTCCCGCTCCGCACGGCGGTGTCTTTGTAGCACTTCTCGCTAACCACACACTGCTGTTCCTGCTCGCAGTTGTTATTGGCTCTGTGATCTCGGGTCTCATTCTGGGATTGTGGAAGAAGTCACCTACACTTGTTAAGTAATAAAATAGTCTAATGTATGGTTGAATCATCGTATTACACTAATGTAGGTTCGAATCGTCGGATTACAACTAGGTGTAAGAGGATTCACCCTAAGCATCTCTCCAATGAATGTATTCATGGAGAGATGCTTTTTTATGTTTTTAGTTTCGTTGAATAAGCTAGAAGCACGTTTGCTGCATGCGCAAGAAGAGGTCAGGCATTATTTTAAAGTGGTGGAGAACGATCAAGGTGGGCTTCTAAGCTTTGAAGGGGAAAGTGTGTATATTCAGGCATTTAAGCGGTAAGAGTATTAGAGTCCGTGAGTCACTGAGTGATTAAACAGAAACATCAATAAAGGCAGACGTACCTTTTCGAAGGTAAGCCTGCCTTATTTTCATAATATGAATGTCGTATTCCTATTTGTAAAACGAGTTATTTGGGTGGAAAAGAGACAGGTTTAGGCTAGTTTATACGACAGGCCACTTCACTTTACGCAATGCATCCAGCAACTCTGGAGGTGCATTCAGATTGTCTCGTACCAGATCGCGAGGAGTTAGAGCCATCCACTGATTGAGTGAGACGTCTTCAAAGCGATCACTTCGGAAGATTTCCAGAAACCATAACGTGTCTTTACCGGTATTTTGTATATAGTGCCCCATGGCTACGGGAACATATCCTACATCTCCAGCCCGGCAATCAAAGGTGCGTGCGTTACCATTGCCACCAAAGACGGTCATTCTGCCTTCACCCGTCAAATAGTACTGCCATTCGTCTGCATTGGGGTGCCAGTGCAATTCACGCATCGCTCCGGGTTTAATCTCGACAAGTGCTGCGGCAACGGTGGTAGAGATGGGGAAGTTGGTGGAATCGACAATACGCACACTGCCTCCAGGTGTGATCAAGGGCTCTTGTTCAAGCAAACGATAGGTAAACGGGAGAGGAACCGTTCCGTAGGGGGACTGAATCTCCTGACTTGCAATTGAACCAGGTACGCTGTCTTGAAAAATATAAACCTGCTCCTTGGGCATCGACTGAAAGGCCGATTCAGGAACGCCGAAATTCAGCGACAATACCTCTGGCGGCGTGTGGGCGAACCAGTCAGAAATCGATAGTGTGTTCAGGTCAGAGAAGCTACCGTCATCAAATACTAATAAAAATTCGCACCCATTCTCCAGACCTTGGATCGAATGAGGAAGCCCTTTAGGGAAAAACCAAAGATCACCCGGTCCAACGTCCGCGATGAAATTTCGCCCGTTCTGATCAACAGAGGTGATCCGGGCCGTTCCCCAGATCATATAGGCCCATTCGGATTGCTGATGCCAATGTAGTTCACGCACTCCGCCTGGAGTCAGGCTCATATTCACTCCCGCAAGCGTAGTGGCGACAGGCAGGTCACGTACCGTAATCTCGCGTGACCACCCACCGTGGTTAAGTTGCATATGCGTGTCCGAGAAGGACATTCTGAGGTTAGGTAACAAGCCGTTATCCGTCTGAGGTGGAACGAGCATATCGGGGTTTTGTCTGTCTCTCAGTACATCCCGTGGTCCATAATCGGGTCCTCCTGCACCGTCACTGCGAATGGGCTGTGGGATGATGAATGGTGGAGCACTGGGTTGTTTTTCTTTACTCATCACGATTGTCTCCTTCCGATCCGCCGCGTTACAATCCATACGGCTTACTCACTATGCTTACACCTATGAAAGCAGGCTTGGAAAATATGAAGGACAAACATAAAAAGAATCAAAACAACAAAAGACTCGACCGCATTCGGTCAAGTCTGGAACCATACCTCTTTAGGACAGAGATCGGAAATCGGTACGTTTCAAAGATGATATTGAGTATTCAAAAAATTATGCTTGTAGATTTCATTTACCCGTTGAAGTACAGTAGCGCCTTGCTCGCCAAAACGAAGGCGGGTTGTTTTGTTGTTGACAAGAAACGCACCGGATTCATGTCGCACTGTCCCGATGGCTGCGTCATGAAGCAGGGATGCGCCACGACTCGGATGAGCAAAAAAAAGTTTCATCACGGGTCTGATATAAAAGGGCAAACCGGAAGCCTTATCGCTTTTCAGCGTATTGTTACCGCCCGGATCGACACTAAGAAGCCGAATACCATCTGCCATGGCAGTGGGAGCAGCCTCTTGAGTCCACAACGAGAGGGCGAGCTTGGATGCTGCGTACGGGCCGAATAGCTTCTTAAACGAGGTAGGCCGTTCCAGCATGTTGAGATTGAACGTTCTCATCATGCCAAAAGCAGTTGTGGAGGTGTTCACTACCGTTTTCATCCGCCCGTGGCGAAGCAGATCGTAAAGCTCCCGGTAAATGAGATAAGGAACCACAGTTTGAAGCTCAAAGTGCAGCTCATGTCCCTGATCCGAATATTGCAGGGTGGATGCGCTGCCTCCCGCATTGTTGAACAGAACGTCGATTGCTTTCGTCTGTAAACGAATCTGTTCAAGCGCTGAACGAAGGCTGGCATAATTCGTCAGATTAGCTTGAACAGATATTAACTGCCCCGAGCTTAATGCAGCCTGGATTTCGGTATCGTCTACAGGAAAGGGGGAGCGATTAAGGCCGAAGATCTGCCATTGTTCCGTTAGAAGTTTTCGTGTAAGCTCCAGACCAATTCCTGAGGTAGAGCCTGTAATTACGGCTGTGCGAAGCGGGTTTGCTTGGTTCATCATCATAACCTCCAAATGGTTTCATGTTATGTCAGAATTAATCGTGATGCCTGAATAGATCAGTAGATTCGCCGATTAATCTGTAGGAGAGGTCATTCTACAACTTGGAGCTGCCTCCAAGTCAAGAGGGAGAATTTTGGCTTGACTTGGAGCCAGCTCCAAGTTATATGATAGAAAGAGTTATGTATACGGGAGGGATAAGGATGAGTGTTCAAACCATGTTCTCCATTCACGAGACCTCAGAACGGTCGGGATTATCCAAAGATACCATTCGTTATTATGAGAAGATTGGTTTGCTTCCCCGCGCGGAGCGTAAAGCCAGTAGCCATCGGGTCTATTCCGAGCAGGATATTCAGACAATGAGTCTGATTACATGTATGAAGAAAACAGGTATGTCACTGGAGGAGATGAAGCCATTTCTGCGAATGTCACTGGAATCGGATTTGAACGATTTCCCGGAGGAACGGGAGATGCTGATTAATTATCAGAAAAAGGTAGAGGAACAGATTGCCTCCATGCAACAGGTTGTGAATTTTATTCAGGAGAAGCTCGAAAAGCGTAGCATGTTTCCTGAGAATTTTCCGATTACAGGGGAGCATTTGCTGACGGGATTAACCAAAAAGAATACATTTTCATGAGGGAACGTGACCTGTGCTGCCGTTTACCATGGATGAGAAAAAAGGGGATACGTCATGACATTACAACAGCTTAAATACGTAATAGAGGTTGCCACGCACGGTTCGATGAACGAAGCTGCCAAACGTCTATTTATCTCTCAGCCCAGCTTGTCCAACGCGATTCGTGATTTGGAGAAGACGCTTCGCATTACTATTTTTGAACGGACAAATAAAGGTATTACCCTCTCCAAAGAAGGAGTAGAGTTCCTAAGTTATGCACGTCAGGTCGTGGAGCAGGCTGAACTGTTGGAGAATCGCTATCTGAATGCCAAGCCGTCTCCGCAGCATTTTTCGTTATCTACTCAGCATTACGCATTTGCAGTGAATGCATTCGTACGGCTTGTTCAGCAGTATGGTCAGGATGAATATGAACTGGCCCTGCGCGAGACCAAAACGTATGAGATCATTCAGGATGTGAAAAGTCTTCGCAGTGAAATCGGCATTCTTTATCTGAACGAGTTCAACGCCAAAGTCATCAACAAATTGTTGAAGGACGCGGGTCTTGTGTTTACAAGCCTGTTTACAGCGAAACCGCATATCTTCATCAGTGTAAACAATCCGCTCGCCAAACAGGAGTCTGTGGCCATTGAGCAGCTTCAAGATTATCCATACTTGTCCTTTGATCAAGGAGAGTATAATTCTTTTCATTTTTCCGAAGAAATTCTAAGTACATTATCACATCCTAAAAGCATTCAGGTGAATGACCGAGCCACTTTGTTTAATCTGCTTATTGGTCTAAACGGATATACGATTTCTACTGGGGTGCTCAGCGCAGATCTAAATGGTAACGAGATTATTCCGGTTCCGCTTGAATGTGAAGAAACGATTAATGTGGGATGGATCTGTCATAAAAGCACGTCACTTTCCAATCTTGGCGTTGCTTATGTACAGGCACTACACGAGGCCATTGGCTTACAGCACTGATTTCACAGTTTCAACGTATTTACGTGAAAGGGGCACAAATTTGAGAGTTCTATACCGGAATAAAAGTGAACAGCATGAGTTGACTGTATATGAGACGAAGAGATTTTATGGGGAAAAAGGGCACTTCCGTGTCTTAGAGTTTTCGAATGATGCGGTTCAAGGTGCAATCGATCTCGAACAACCTTCCCGAATCGTATTAGAGTATCCGCAAGCTATGTTACATCTGATGGAACGAAATGATCCGCACTTCAATCGTGTATTCGTGGTGGGTCAGGGCATAGGGACCATTCCTTCCTACCTCTTCGATCGACAAGTTAAGGTAGCGGAGTTGGACGCTGAGGTTGTGGAAATCAGCCAGCACTTTTTTGGATATAAAGGGTCGCCGGTACTGATTGGTGAGGGTCGGGAACTGTTGGAACGGGAACAGACTGGAACATATGATTATATCGTTGTTGATGCATTTACGGCTACAGGCACCCCAGAGCAGTTCACAAACCGTTCTTTTTTCAGCATGGTAAAAGATAAGCTTGATGCAGAAGGTGCTGTACTGCTTAATGTGTTTGGACGTTCAGGGAACGACCAACTTGTGAATGCGCTCTATACAACCTTAGGAACAGAATTTCCTTACACACGCGCCTTTGCGCTCCCGGCGGAGCCGAATGTCATCCAGAATCGTATATTGATGGGCAGTCATCGCCCGATTGATGTTCAGATACGGTATATGGCGGGTTTTGTAGAGCAAAACCTGCAAGAGGGTTATATCATTGAAGGATAAATAGGTGAAAAGGACTCTCGCGTTTCCCGGAGGCATTATTTTGTCATAAATTCGTCAATCCAATAAATAAATGATAAGATACATCATTTCTTCATTGTTTCTTAACAACTTTAAGATATGATGGTAGAGGTATGCCTTTTTATGAAAATCCGGGGGAAGCAAACATGATTGCAAATAAAAGATATTCCAGATTACGCAGAAAAGTCAAGAAATTCAAAAAGGTCAGTCTTACTGCATTACTTGGTGGGTTCGTTACGATCTCTGTCCTGATGACACTTACAATTATGGTGATTACTTCGTATACCACCCAGAAACAAACTCTTATTAACAATACTCTTACCGTTAACTATGAAAGTGCGGTACAGATGAGCCAAACGCTAAACTCACTATTTGAATCGATGCAAAAAAGTTTAAAGTACGGTGCAGCGCATTTTAAAGATGTCGATTACAATGACAAGGAGAAACTGAATACTACACTGGATTTGATCCACAACAGTAGCGATTATTTTAACGCTGTAGTTCTGGCCGATCAGACGGGGCTTGTACTGTCGATGTCCCCCTATTCTCAGGTCAGTGTTGGTAAACACGTGAGCTCCGAAGCGGCCAAAGCTGCGATTAAATCAAGAACCTCATACATATCGGATGCCTATTTGACTCCGCGAACGAAGCGCAGAATTGTTTTTCTCAGTGAACCGATTGTTGATCCAGAGGGGAAATTCAAAGGCATGATTAGCGGAAGTATATATTTGCAGGAAAATAATATACTCGATTTGTCGTTTGGAAGTCAACTGAAGACCAGCAATGGAACGTACTTTTTTATTGTTGACCATAAGGGGACTTTGCTTTTTCATCCCAATGTCAACCGGATCGGAAGAGATATAAGTGAAAACACAGTGGTTCAGAAACTGATGAAAAACCAGACAGGACAAGAGCAATATACGAATCTGGATGGGGTTAATACGCTTGCAGGATATCATAAAGTACCAGCAACTAACTGGGGTGTGGTCATCGTATCCCCAACCCAAGTCGTATATGATCAGTTAAATCGCCAGATCGGGCTGTTGCTGCTATACATAGCGGTACCTTTTATAGTATTAACTCTTATTGTGCTAAGAGTTGCTCGCAAGCTTGTGCAACCGTTTGTATTCTTGGCAGATCTCGTACAGCAAGTGGACAAAGGGCGAGTGGAGTTACCTGTTGTGAAACCACATTGGAACAGGGAAGCAGACCTGCTTACCCGGACTGTCATCGGTGCAATGACAAGTTTCAGAAACAAAACGGATCAGTTAGTATACGATGCGAGAACCGACGTATTAACGGGATTGAATAACCGCAGAACCTTTGAAGAAGTGATCCGGGAATGGATTCATGCTGAAATTCCGTTTGCGATCATTGTTCTTGATATCGACCGCTTTAAATTAATTAATGATACCTATGGACATTCGACCGGAGACGAGGTTCTAAAACAGATTGCGAGGCTGATTCAGCTGTCTGTAAGGCCTGAGGACGTTTGTTTCCGGTTTGGCGGGGAAGAGTTTGTTGTACTGCTGAGGGATTACGATTCTAAAATGGCATATGAGACAGCGGAACGGATTCGGATTTCCGTTGAAGAGAGTGTGCTGGCTGTTGACCGTTCGGTTACGATCTCGGCAGGCATCGCAGAGTTTCCAATGCACGCTAGGTCCGAGTCTGAGTTGTTTCATCTCGCGGACAATGCGTTGTATCTGGCCAAAGAAGAAGGGCGCAATCGAACCGTCGTCATTCAGACGGTGGAAAAAGCAGAAGAGTAGCGCAGAAAAACAGGTGAACAGAAGAATACGAACAGACCCTTATGAACAGGGTCTGTTTCTGTTTCTATATGAAAGATGACAGAATTCGGTCACATAAAGCCATCGTGCGAACATTATCGCGTGCGCTTGAGAGTGGAACAGCTCCCGTCTGACAACAGGACATAAAGTGTCTCATCTCACCCACAAAGCCTCGTAGATAAAGATCCCTATAGGCACCAGACATCGGGGTGCCAGAAGGCGTGTATACCGAATCATGTTCTTCTAGAGACTTCCATGGAAGTTGATCTCCTTGATGAGATTCATGTATTGTAAGTGTGCTGATCTCATCAGCTAGTGCAAATCCGTGCTCAAAAGTAACCAGCACACTTTCGCTTTCACGTGACCAGGCGCTCATTCCTGTAAAATAGGCATTGCCGATGACAGTTTCATCAAAAATCAAGGAAATACTCTGGTTAATGTGTTTTCCGTTTCTTACCGTAGTTCCTGTTACTTGCGTGGCTTCGCCAAACAAATAACGCATGAGATCCACCATATGTATGGCAGCCAGCTTCATAAACTGTTCTTCATTTTCGCAGAAGGGCGTACTGTCTACGGCAAATTTGATCTGGAACGAGCGCACTTTACCGAGCGTTCTCTCATCAATGAGTGTCTTGAGTTTCTGATAGATCGGTGCATAACGTTTCATAAAACCGACCATGACCACAACGCCAGCTTGCTCTGCAGCTTCGGCTACCTCTGCGGCTTCTTCTGTATTCCAGCCGAGTGGTTTGTCCACGTAGACGTTGTGACCGGCCTCAATGCAATCCAGAACAAGTTTGGTTTGATCCGCAGGCTGGGCAACCACTACAACTCCGTCACAGGTTTCCTGCTCCAGCATCTGGCGGGCATGGTCATAGCCTCGACCTGAACTGCCGAAGCGAAGCAGAGCCGCCTGAGAACGTTCCAGATTCCGTGTAGCTACAGCCTGAATGCTTGCACCTGCTTCGATCGCTGCAGGGTAAATATTCGTGGAGGCGTGGAATCCAGCTCCAATAAAGCATAGTTTCGAATTTTGCACATGAAAATCCCCTTCATAAGACTATTTATCGTTATTCATTATCATTGTGAACAGTTGTACTAATTAACATAGATGGTTTAGATCTGTGAAAAAAGGACAAATGTCCGTTTAAGGCAGACTGAAAAAAGTTGTTGCTTTATAAAATTGGAGCATGTATACTCTGAATTACGGTAAAACAAGGAATTGCTTCACCGGATATGCTTTTCATTGATAATGAGAAGATACATATTATGCGGTCGTGGCGGAATTGGCAGACGCGCACGGTTCAGGTCCGTGTGGGCTAACCCCCCGTGGAGGTTCGAGTCCTCTCGACCGCATCTAATGAAAAAAGGCTTGTACGTTGTCCGATATGGCAATGTACAAGCCTTTTTTCATTCTCTTTTGTTGTTAAGCGAGAGGATAGGGAAGAAGGGTTAGGTTCATTTACCTGCGGTATAGAGCATGAGCTATAAAGCAAATAACGCTCCTAAACACGACTGTGCCATATGGTGATGGTCAGCAAACCGGATATTATGCCAATTAAACCGCATATGGCAACGCAAAACATCAACTGAACGGGTTCAAAGCGAAGCAGAAAAGCGATGCCGCTACCAAAGGTGGTTCCTGCGAGAAAGCCGAGAGCGATCCCCAGATGTTTGGATGACTTCATTTCGTTCACCTTCTTTACATAGTGAGGAGTATGAAACAGTTCCATTTTTATTCTAATGGTAGATTGGCGTATGTATCATTGATCAATACAAGTAGCCGTAACCTGTACCTACACAGTTTCATTTTGTAGCATTTGCAGGTAAATTATGCATCATTACGGCGTATTGAACTAAAAGAGGCTCTGGCCCCCAAACGGGAGCACAGAGCCTTCTGGCTGTTCGCTGTTTTAGTGATTACGACGATCTTTAAGAATGACATCTGCGAACAGAATAGTCTTCGGGATGCGGAAAAATTGTTCCGCTTGTTCCTGAAACGCGGCAGAAGGCAGCGTTCCCTGATGCAGCCATTTGCGGAAAGTGCCGGGGTGAACCCCGATCCAGTGACTGACATCTGTCACCGACAAATCATGGACCATACACAAGCCGGTCAAAATACGGTTACTTACCGGAGAGCGGGTTACCGTCCGCTTCATGAAGCGGGAAGGCTCAGGTTGACAGATTACAGGACTGTTACGCACGACCTCTTCATTAAAAAGAATATGACGCGGGTAGCCAAGCAACTGACAAGTCTTGTCCAGATTGGTACTGCCGGGTATTCGCCCTTCATACACCCACGCGCTTACACTACGTGAGGATATCGAGAGGTCTTCAGCGAGCTGAGACAATTTAATATCGTTGGCCATCAGCACGGCAAGAAGAACGCGATTGCGGATTTGACAGCGTGTCGGTTTACGGAACCGTTTGACACGGACACCTTTTCCCAAATATTTACGGTTGATCAGAGACCACGCCTGGATGGAATGTTGTTCTGGTTGATTAGGCATATTTCCTCCGATTTTTTTAACCAAATACTACAATAAATAAAGGGGTACTTTCAAGTGCCGCATTTACTGGTTTGAAAACCGCTTGTGCGTCATTCTACACGAAAGAGGGAATTATGAACTAGACCTGTCGACGTTCACATCCTAGTATATTCCTAGATTACAATGATTCACTAAAAAAGATGGAATGAATTGTACATGATTACAAATTAATTGGTTCTAATTGCCCATAATTAGGTCTTAAGAACTTTTGTGTGATTTTTGCTGATTTCATGCAGTTTCTTTCCCTTAATTCCAAAAATAATTGTGAGTTTGCCCATCGTGTTTAAACGTAAAAGTGCACAAATCTGAAATATTAAATCCGCAAGTTCAGCAAGGCAAATGTAAGATCACAATCTCTCATTCTCACATATATTGTAGAGTACTCCAATCAAGAAATTACAGGGAGAGGTGAGGAACGTGAGCCCAGCGGTTAGTTCGGTTACTGCTATTTCGGGTGCGGTTGTGACGTTCGCTTTTGGCGGATGGGATCAACTGCTCAGTCTGCTTGCGATCGCTATGGCTATTGATTATGTTACAGGTCTGGCAGCGGCTGTGAGAACAGGAACGGGATTAAACAGCAATATTGGCTTTTGGGGACTTGCGCGTAAAGGGCTAATGTTGACCGTTGTTCTGCTTGCTCACCGCATTGATCTGATTATGGGAACCGATATTATCAAGGGAGGGGCTATTTATTTTTACTTGGTGAATGAATTGATCTCCATAACGGAGAATTATGCCAAAATAGGGCTGCCGTTGCCGGGCAAGCTGAGACAGGCTATCGCGGTGCTCAAGAAACAGGAGGAACAGAGCAGTTTGCCTGACCGGGAATGGAACATGCCCCAGCAGACTTCCGCTAGCCCTGATCCCGTGAAAGAGGATGTTCAACCGAAAGAACATGTCCAGACTACGAAAGGCGAGGAAGAGAGAGCAGGACATGAGGCACTGTCTTCTGAACGGCAGTCGGAATCAACGAAGGAAACCAAGAGTTAGTCCCGTTCATTACCACTGTTCAGGAAACGCATACAAGCATCCTTTCGTAATAGACGGTGATATGATATATTTTGGATACACGAAACATAGCTAATAGCTCAATTCATTAAATCAAACGAGGTGTTTACCCAGATGATTAAGCATATTGTCCTGTTCAAAATGAAAGACCGTTCCGCAGAAAGTATTGAGGCTGCTGCCCAAGTTCTGCGTAATCTGGAAGGGAAGATTGATGTTCTCATCTCACTTGAGGTCGGCATCGATGTACTGCGTTCGGACAGATCGTTCGACATTTCGCTGACGGCGGAGTTTGCTTCGTTGGAAGATCTCCAGGCCTATCAGGTTCACCCGCTCCACCAGGACGTCATTAAGTATATGAACGAAGTCAGAGAACAATCCATTGCTGTTGACTATGTGATCTAAGGTTTTACTGATTCTATTCTGTATTTGAAGGGGAATCTTCATGAGCGATTTAAGAGACGTTATGGAATTTTTATATATTTTTGTTGTGTTTCTGATCGCTTGCCCTGTCATGATCTTCTGGCTTAAGCGCAGAGGAAAACGAAATCGATAACTCACTGAACGGGAAGTGAATGAATGTATTATGTGAACAGGGAGCAGATTGCTCGCCGGCTTGACGCAATACCTGAAGTGGCTGAAGGGCTCAGGCAGGTTGTACAGGCTTGGGATGGCGGTCTGGTGATGGGGATGGTGCAGGAACGCTGCCTGCATCTTGCAATTGAGATTGTAACTGATGTAGGGAGTTATCTCATTGACGGTTTCATTATGAGAGATGCAAGCAGTTACGATGATATTATTCAGATTAATTATGAAGAGAACGTATTTGACGAATCTACGTACGGGATTTTGCGTCAACTCGTCACGTTGCGTAAACCGCTTGTGCAAGATTATTACAGCTGGCAGCGAACGGTGTTGCATCCACTAAGTGTAGCCTTGCCGGATATGCTGGAACAGTTCTCCGGCCAGGTAAGCACTTATGTGGAAAAAGAACTTGGCCCTTTTCAGGGAAATGAAGGTCAGGGAACAGTGTAAGGAATGAGGGAAGCGGTATGGAGAATGATTCCAAAGAGACAGATCAAGGAAAGCGTGAAAGCGATGAGATGTCTTCAGGTTTTCACCCGGTGTATATGGTGGAGTTCCTGTTTAATGAACAGCCAGAAGTGAGTCGCCATGTTTTACAGGAAGCGCTCATCAAACGGACAGGGCAAGGAAGACTTGATGTAAAGCAAGGGGAGAATGAAAAGGGAGCGCAGGAGATGCTGGTGTTCTACCATATGGAACATAAAGTTGCCTTCCAGGAAGGCAGTATTCCCGCTCAGACTTGTTTCCTACCCGTACATGAGATTGTAGAGCGTACACGTTTTGCAGGTGCTTTGCAGCAAGCTTGGCACTGGCCAGAAGCAGGACAAGCTATAGATTCTGCTCGGTATTCCATTCGGATTCATGATATGTTTACGGCGGCGATGCCTCGTAAGCAACGTCTGGATCTGTTCCAGAAAACGGTGCTGGCTGTGTTGGAGACGCTGAATTGTGATGCGATGTACTGGTACGGCAGTGACAAAGTGGTTGAACCTGAAGCTTATATGCAATCCCAAGAACGCGAAGAGCATCTCTACGCAGCAATGAATGTGCGAATGTATCATGCGGGAGGAACGGAGCAAAACCGGGAACTGGTCATGGATACCGTAGGTTTGTCCGCGCTTGGCGTGCCTGATGTGCAATGTCACTTTACTGGGCTTGACCCTGACACGGTGGCTCAGACACTGCTGGGAGCTGCGTATTACATATTTGATCAGGGGGATGTGCTACAGGATGGTCAGACCTTGGGCTCGTCCGGTGGACAGCGCTGGCGCTGTGAGCATCAGTTTGCATTAATTGCACCAGGGCGATATGTCGTAGATCTGAATCCGGGAGAAGAGCACGCTGTGCCCATACCGCAGACGGTTCGGTAAAAGAGGATTACGATGGGCATCTTAACCCAGAGCGACGTTATTCCCCGTTTTTTTTTAATCTGGAGTGTCAGGTCAAGCCCATCATGCTTATAATGCATCAACAGAGTAGGCATTGGCCCAGATGAGCAGGCTCTATCGCTGATTCATAAACCGATGTGTAATCCAATGAGAGGGAGAGATGGATCATGAAAGATTCGAACAAAAGCTTGTTGTGGGGTGCTTTAATCGGTTCAGTTGTTGGTTCGGTTACGGCATTGTTGCTTGCGCCAAAATCAGGACGTGAATTGCGTCAAGATATCTCGGAAGGTGCTCGTCAAGTCACAGACAAAGGTCAGGAATTAGCTGTGAAAGTGGGAGAGCAAAGCTCACAGATCGTATCCAAAGTGAAGGAAACAGCGGATGTGGTCATTAAGGATATTCAGTCCTGGCACTGCTCTTCGGATGGCAAAGAAATCCGGATTTCTGCTGCGATTGCGGATAAAGATACAGCTGAAGAGGTACAGGGTCAAGTTCAGTCTGAGATCAAGATTCAGGATCAAACGCAGGATTCCGCTCAAAATCAAGGCCTGAAATTGGTTCCTACAGAGCAAAGCACGGAAAACATTGCAAAGCTTTCTGCCGATGAGTCCAAAGACGAAAACTAAGCAGTTGTGGTGCCAGCAGGCTTTCCCCGATCCGGTGGAAAGCCTGCTTTGTTGTGTGTCTACACCTTATCTGCGAACAGAATTCTTGATTATAAATTTGAACACGATGATGAAATCGGGTAAGATGTAGGTACCTTTTTGCCGGAAATTTCATAGGGTAGGTAGAAAGCTTTTTGATATATGGTTATCAGAAGAATTTAATGAAGAAGGAAGCGGTGTGTTCGTGCAGCAAGCTATTGCTATATTAGACTCCGGTGTGGGGGGATTGACCGTTGCGAAGGAAGTGATGCGTCAGCTCCCGCGGGAAAAGATCATTTATTTTGGGGACACTGCCCGGACACCGTACGGACCCCGTTCGTCCGAACAAGTGAAACAATTTACGGAGCAAATCGTTGATTTTTTGATCCAGTTTAATCCGAAAGTGATCGTTATCGCCTGCAACACGGCGACAGCAGCCGCACTGGAATATATACGGGCCAAGGTGAATGTTCCTGTTATTGGGGTTATCCATCCTGGAGCACGGGCAGCTATCATGGCGACACGCACGGGGCGAATCGGTGTGATCGGGACTGTGGGCACGATTGGAAGTGGGGCTTATACGTCAGCGCTCAAGCAGTTGTCTCCATACGTGGATGTGGTCAGCCTGGCTTGTCCTGCACTGGTACCACTGGTGGAGAAGGCGGAATTCCGCTCCGAACATACAACAGATACGGTGGATCAAGCACTCGGGGGCATTAAAGAACAGCCCATAGACTGCCTGATACTGGGTTGTACTCATTATCCGTTTCTGATGGATACCATCCAGGACGTCATGGGGCAGGAAGTCAAGTTGATCAGTTCAGCCGATGAAACGGCGAGGGAAATCAGTACCATTTTATACGATAAACGCAAGCTTGCAAGCGGGGATGAAACGCCTGTGCATCAGTTTTTCTGTACGGGTGATCCTCGGATGTTCCAGAATATTACGAAGCAGTGGCTGGGAGAACAAATCTCGAAGACTCCGGTCGTTTGGCAAGTAACGCAGTTGTCGTAATAGCGTTCGTTATAACTTTGGGAATGCTTTTGTAATCATCGGATTTCGGAATGTTAAAAAGAGAGTAAGCTGCATTCATATGTGCTAATATGCTTTGATGCCCGAACCTGTACAGGTTCGGGTTTTTATATTTTCCCGTGGAAAGTGCAACTGTGTTCTGCTCATGCAGCTAAACAAAAAATTCTGCTGCGAATGATGTCACATGACGGACAACCGGGCTCGCATACGATAAGACAGACACATCTAGGCGAGAACCAGGCTGGGTGAATCAGATCCTGTAGAAGGGAGAACAACATGGAACTGCAATGGATTATCGTGAAAACAGGAGATACGCTGCCAAGGATTGCTTCGGCATTTCGAATGACCCAGGCGTTGTTGTGTGCGCTAAATCCCGAAGCTGCAGCACAGCCGTATCTGCTTTCGGGTCAGATGCTGCGCGTGATGCCCGGGACTGGACGCAGATATGCGGTGCCGCCGGGAGAAACGGTGCCGGAAACGGCAGAGCGTTTTGGAGTATCAGAAAATCAGCTTCGTGAGAGGAATCCCGAACTCGCCAAGGTGAAGGATTGGGGTGGCTGCTGTATAAATATTCCTCAGGCTGGTGGGAAAACCATCGTGAACATTGAGGGTGAATATGGATATCGTGAATTGATCAGAGATATAAAGCGAATGGAAGCGCGTTATTCCTGCGTGGAGACGGGAGAGATCGGTTCAAGTGTGATGGGGAAAAAACTGCCCTATGTACGAATCGGTCAAGGCCCCCGCCATATCCATGTTAACGCATCGGTTCACGCCAACGAATGGTTAACCACGCCAGTTCTAATGAGGTTTATCGAAGAGTACGCTGAGGCGTATTCCTCGGACTCGCTTTGGCATGCCTACGATCCACAGCGCTGGATGCAGGAGACAACCTTATGGGCGGTGCCTATGGTGAACCCGGACGGAGTAGAACTAGTTCAGGAAGGTGTAGTGAATCATCATGTGCATGCTTCTGAATTACTTGCATGGAATGGCGGACGTCCACACTTTACACATTGGAAGGCGAACATTAGAGGTGTGGATCTCAACGACCAGTTTCCGGCGCACTGGGACGAAGAGGTTGCGCGCAGAAGCGTTCTTTCGCCCGGACCGCGGGATTATGCGGGAAAGGCTCCACTGACGGAACCTGAGGCTCAGGCGCTTGCACATTGGACGCAGGAACATGCTTTTGCCGCAGTTGTATCCCTGCACAGCCAAGGTCAAGAAATCTATTGGAATTACCGGGATCTGGAACCCAGAGAGAGTGCACCGCTGTCGCGCAAGCTTGCCAAAGCATCCGGGTATAAAGCGGTAAAGCTTGGTGGAAGCGATGCTGGTTATAAGGACTGGTTTATTCAAACGTTTGGCAGGCCGGGCTTTACTGTAGAGGTGGGCTTGGGAGTGAATCCACTTCCTGTGGAGCAATTCGATGACATTTGCGTGGAAGTGGGCATGCTACTTGCAGAATTGTTATCCCATGGAGAGCGTGAAGCAGGTCCCACGGGTCAGCAGGCATGAGACGAAACCATTGTTCAGACCTATAATTGGAACGGGCGCTGAAGCTGCGCTCGTTTTTTATCTTTTTAATCGAAGCTTAATAATAAATTGGTTTTTCAGCCGAGCTGAACGTAAATATCCTGTGCTGATGGAGAAGCTAACATCCTGAGGTTGCACTGAGGTCGTGTCGAAAATATGACTTCATGTCGTTTTCGCATCAATGTTATTGCGATTAGCTGTAACTTTCTTTACAATAGATGCTGGAGTTTAAAAATGAATGCTGAAATTGTTGAAACAACCAGCAATGATAATATAGGAGATGAATTGAATGAACTGCAAAATTACTCGTAACGCAGCGAAAGTGTTGAAGCTTGAACTGGACAAGCCGGAGAACGAAGGTAAACTATTGCGTGTTGTGATTACACATGCACACGGAGACCATGCGCATTACGGCCTTGACTTGGATACGCCAGGAGATAATGACACTGTAGTGTCTACAGACAAGGGCATTGACGTTATTTTGGAAAATGGACAACCCATGCTCGATGGCGTAAAAATTGATTACCTCTACTTGCCACAAGAAGGATTTGTGATCACGAATCCATCCAAAGGCAACCACGGCGACCACTAAGGGAGCGAAGAAGGGGAACTCATGGCTAACGATATCCGCGTATGTGAAAAATGTAACCATATCCGATTGAAATCCATTGTGCCTAAGCTCGAGAAGATGGCTCCTGGCACAGAAATCAAGATCGGTTGTAAATCTTATTGCGGCCCATGTGCGAAGCGTGCTTTTGTTTTTATCAACGGCCGATACATCAGTGCTCCTACAGAAGAGGAAGTGCTGACGAAGGTTTCCAAGTTCATCAAGTAAATTTCATAATAAGAATAAGCTCGGCTCGTTCAATCCATGCTAATGGGGTAACAGGAATATGATTCCGAGGAGGCAACAACTCATGCCGAAGCGTTATGATTCCAGTTTGCAAGCGGGTACTACCGTATCTCAGGCGCAAAATGCGGTGAACAAGCTTCATTATGCTGTTTCCCAGGCTATGTCCCATCCGAATGTACAGACCATTGTGCAGGCAGAGCAGCGGCTGGCTCATACCGAGCAGGCGATGAAGCAAGCTGAGTTGTCTCTGGGTGGACAGGGCTTCGAGTTAGCACAGGAAATGTTCATTGAGGAGAAGGAAAGGTTGCAATCGCTCCAGAATCAGCACAGGCAAGGGAAGAAGTAAACTGTTCCTGTTACGCCGTAACCTGCAGGCCATGATGGTCTGCAGGTTTTTTGGTTTTTTTTCCAGCGCTTAAAATTCTGTCAGAAGGTTAATAGACCGAGAGCAGGCAAAAATCAATACGGGAGGTACAGGATGACTAAACATATTACAGATTGCACAATTCTGAACAACGGAGTGACAATGCCATGGCTTGGAATCGGGACTTATAAGGCGAAGGGGAAAGAAGTGCAACAGGCGGTAGAGACCGCTCTGGAAGTAGGGTATCGGAGCATTGATACCGCATCGATCTATGGCAATGAGGAAGAAGTAGGACAAGCCATTGCGAGCAGCGGCGTAGCCCGTAACGAGTTGTTTGTAACAACCAAGCTCTGGAACGATGATCAAGGTTATGATTCGACACTTCGAGCTTTTGAAGCCAGCCAGAAGAAGCTTGGTCTAAATGTTATTGATTTATATTTGATTCACTGGCCAGGCCGTGATCAGTATAAAGAGACGTGGAGAGCGTTTGAGCGTCTCTATAGCGAAGGAAGTGTACGCGCGATTGGTGTAAGTAATTTTCAGGTGCATCATCTGCGTGATCTTATAGATGAAGGTGGTACAGTGCCTGCGGTGAATCAGGTGGAACTACATCCGGGATTGATCCAGCAGGAACTGCAGGATTTCTGCGGAGCTCAGGGCATTCAGCTTGAGGCATGGAGTCCAATTATGAAGGGTAAGCTGAATCAGGATTCAACTCTTAAGGGACTGGCTCAGAAGTACGGCAAAACGCCGGCTCAGATCATTCTGCGGTGGGATATCCAGAATCAGATTGTAACGATTCCCAAATCGGTTACGCCTGAACGAATTCGAGAGAATGCGGATATTTTTGATTTTGAACTGACACCGGACGAGCTCAGACAGATTGATGCATTGGATGCGGATAAACGGACAGGACCACATCCGGATCAGCTATTCTGGGATTAAGGGCGAAGCTGATTTCATAGTAACTAGTTGATTGAACGTTTGTTGTGGGCTCCAAGGATGAATCGTTCTTTCGATCGCTGTTGTTTTCAAATTTCCTTGATTGAAGTTTTTAACGGTTTGAAATTTGAAAACAAAGGCGAACGCTGCGCTTCTACAGAATCGATTTCATCCTTCCGCAGAAACGTTTCATTGAAGAGATACTAGGAGAATGATCTTCGGAGTGCGAGAGCTGTAAACATAAAAAAGCAGCAAGATCACGAGCTTAGCCACGATCTGCTGCTTTTTTGTGTTAGTTAGAAGGTTTGTTTTGCGGAACCTCGCAGCCTTCCTCTGTGCATACACCGTTACCGTCTGCTGCGGAATCATCAGATTCCACAATGGTGAACGGGGAGCGTTCATCCCATGCTTTCTGCAGCGCATCCAGGAATACATCGTCAGGTTGTGCACCCGAAACGGCAAATTTACGATCCAGCACGAAGAATGGGACACCACGAATGCCGAGCTGTGCACCTTCTGCCTGATCGGCGCGTACATCCTCCGTAAATTGGTCGCTCGACAGAACAGAAATCGCAGCTTCACGATCCAGGCCGACTTCCTGAGCGAGATCGGCCAGCACTTGATGGTCACCGGTATGTTTTCCTTCGATGAAAATAGCTTGGAACAACCGCTCGCTCAAATCAAGTGCTTTACCTTGAGTATCTGCCCAGTGGGTCAGACGGTGAGCGGCAAAGGAGTTAGTTGGAATCATGGCATCAATATTATATTCGAGCCCTGCTGTACGAGCATTGGCATTCATTTGTGCATTCATCCCGCGAGCTTGTTCCTCACTGATGTTGTACTTGGATGTCAGATAGTCTACATTCGTTTTTCCGCTGTTCACTTCTGCGTTAGGATCAAGCTCAAAGCTTTTGAACTGCAATTTCACTTCATCTCGATGAGGGAATTTCTCGAGTACATTTTCAAGACGGCGTTTACCAATATAACAGAAAGGGCACATGAAATCTGACCATATTTCAATATTCATTGTTTTAAAACCTCCATTAAATTCACAATTGAAACTTTTATAGTTACAATTATAAAGACACTTTCTAAAATTCGCAAGTTAATCGACTTTATTTTGATAAGCCTTTGACCAATGGTTGGGTTGAATCTCATTTAATGTTTTGAAAATAAGCTGTCCAGACGGATCGTATACAGCCGCTTTAACGTTTTCTCCCCAGTAAAAGAGACGTTCCTGGCAGATCCCGCATGGCGTTAGCACTTGGAATGCCGAGTGCTCATCATTCCGCGCAATGCAGAGAGAGTGGGTTACACGTTCATTTAATTTATGAGCTTCCAGATAAGCTCCGGTTTCCATGCATAGATGTACAGCATCATTAATCACCTCAGGAGCCACGCTAATGAGGAGAGAGCCGGCGTCCGTGTATACGGCGCCTGCCCCGCCCCATCCTTGAGGATAACGCTGTTTAACAAACTTGACGGCTGCATCAAAAAGTTTTTGTTCTATATCGTGTGAATGGGTGCTAGATGACATGAGATGTTGTTCCCCTTTTGTAAGAAATTATAGTCTGACTTAATTGAAATTGAGATGGTTTGTTTTAACTAAGGCGTCTATGGTTTCTTGGCCACATTGGCTACATTCTCCTCGCGGAATTGACGAATCAAATCATAGGTAATTAGCGTATCGGAAACGTGCAGACGCTTGGATGCTGTCTCAAAACCGGATTTGCAGGCATTGATGTCGGTCTTTTCATGAGTAGACAGATCATAACAAGTTCCATTTGCGTAGATGTAATCATCCGACGGGATATAGAACACCTTGCCATTCGTGAAAGTGCCGTTACGCAGCGCCACTAAACGTTCTGAGCCATCATACACATTGTTTCCCATGTGATAATAGGATTCATCCGATATCCCGAGCAAATGCAGCACGGATGGTGTGATGTCCAGTTGCCCCGAAGGTTTTTCCAATGTACCTGCTTCAGCACCGTCTGGCAAATGAACCAGTAGTGGTACTTCGTTCATAATCTGTGCCATATCGAGGTCGTTCAGGGTACGTTTCACAAACTTCTCATATTGATCTTTATCCTTAATGGAGCTGTCATGGTCCCCGTAGAACATAAAAATCGTATTTTCCCATAAACCCCGATTTTTGAGATCCTCCACCATACCGCCGAGTGCGGCATCCACATAATGAACCGATTGCAGGTAGTTTCCGAACATTGTGCCCTGGAATTCACCCACATCCAGCTGCTGTTTATCTTTAGGAATGGAGGAATATGGGTGGTGGCTGCTAAGTGTGATGAGGAATGAATAAAATGGCTCCTTGACCTCACTGCTCATTTTCTCTACGGATTGCCGAAAAAAAGAAACATCAGACAAAGACCAGCCCAAGGGGTCATCTTCCACAAAATCATTTTTGCTGTAGAACTTGTCATACTTCATATTCTGATACATCGTATACCGGTTCCAGAAGCCGCTCTCGTAGGCGTGAAATACGTTGGTGCTATAACCTTGATCCTTCAGAATGGAAGGCAGTGAGTCATAAGCATGATCCGCATAACGCACAAACGCCGATCCTACAGGAAGAGGATGTAAAGAAATGTTCGCGCCAAAATCAGCATCGGATGTTCTGCCTTGCCCGGTCTGGTGATAAAAGTGACTGTAATACTGGCTTTCATTCATCAGTTCATTAAAATGGGGTGTAATTTCCTGTCCGCCAATGCTTTGTCCGATCATAAAATTCATAAAGGCTTCGCCTTGCACAATTATGACGTTGCTGTCTTTATATTTTCCATACAAGGCCTGATCGTGCTGTCCTGCGTTTAATTGTTTTCGTTCTTCAAAAAACGTCTTGACTTGCTTGATATCAGCTGGATCGGCTTCGGGGCCCGAACCGATATTATCTTTGACGTAGGAATACACATCATAGCCGTGAAAAGCAAGCAACCCGGTTACATTGTACATGGACACATTCCACCAGTTATTATCAAACAGCCCTTTAGCCCAGGTTTTGCTGTAATAATAGATCGGGCCAGCGCCAAGTCCGAGTCCAAGCACGAGAGCTGTAAAGCCTGCTAACAAGCGCCGGCGAAGACCTTTTTTACGAGTAGTCAAGGAAGTAAAGGAAGTGGAGGAATACCCTCCGTAACTTTCGTTATAACTGCTCGTGTACATGCCGGTTTTTTCACCTGAGCGATAACGCCTGCCGAACAACATTAAGACTGCAAATGGAAGCACGATGAGCAAATCGGCAAAAAACCAAAAATCGCGAGCATAGATTAAAGTGGCAATGCTATCACCAAGTGCATCGACTTGTCGTGCCTGTAACAATACCGGGACAGTCAGGAAGTCCTGAAAGTAACGGTAATAGACCATATCGGCGTAGATGAGCGCAGTAAGAAGCAGGTGAAGAATAGAAAGTGCTGCAATCATGCCTTTGCGTGGTAACCACCAGACCCAGAAGGAGAGAAGCAGCAACGAGCCGACGGCGATTACTTTGTCGAGCAGTCCCATGGTAATGTTATACGCGTGCAGGTTATGATGCAACAGCATCAGTTTAAGCAGGATGAGTATGGTGAAAATAACATATAGCGTCAGTGGATGAAGTAAGAGCCCGCGCGTTTTAGAACTTCGCATAGGCGGTGTAACAATCATGGTGTTTCCCCCTTGTTATTGAGTAGCAATCCATGCCAGAGATTTGATTACATTACATATCTTTATTTGTTTTTTTTGTTAACGGAATGTAAAACAGGGCTTCATATATTATAGCGTGACCGCTTGGCATTTCAACCATGCTTGTCATATCGGTCTGTCGTATACGTCTGAGCGTGCCAAGAGACAAATAGACGTTGGTTACATTAGTGGTATCAAGCAAACAAAAAAATGTGAAAATACAAAAAACGCAAAAAAACGCAAAAGCAACGCTCTACCATAAGGTAAGAGCGTTGCTATCCAAAAAATATCTTTAAACTTGTGGTGTCTTGTTACGCGGTGGCAATGGCCCTAAGTACTGATAATACTGGGTTTCAATCCGCCCGTTGAACAGCTTGCGGCGCTTGTCCGCTTTGTGCCCGAAATATTCTTCGAATGTTTTGGTGGAGGTGATTGCAAAAAACGACCAGGTCGGCATCTCCAGATAACTACGGCCGAGAGAACGAAGCAACTTCTGTACTTCTTTTTCTTCACTCAGACGTTCGCCATAAGGCGGGTTGGTAATTATAACTCCATACTCCCCTTGAGGTCTGGCCCGGTGAGCTGGCAGTACGCTGACTTCGATATCTTTGGCAAAACCCGCACTTTTGATCGCCGCTTGCGCAACTTCAATTGCCTCGGGATCAATGTCACTGCCTGAAATCTGCAGAGGCACATCGTCACGCACAGCATCGAACGCTTCCTCACGCGCTTGTTCCCACAGTTCAGCAGGAATCACATCCCAATTCTCAGAGTTAAACGTGCGGCGAAGCCCTGGTGCAATGTTCCATCCGATCATTGCAGCTTCGATCAGCATGGTGCCAGAACCGCAGCAAGGATCGTAAAATGGACGAGTGACATTCCAGCGACTCAGCTGAATCAGAGCGGCTGCCAGGGTTTCCTTCAGTGGCGCTTCTGTTACAAGTTTGCGGTATCCACGTTTGTGGAGTCCAGGTCCTGTTGTGTCCAGCGTAATAAGGGCGCGGTCATTCAGCAGAATAACTTCAACCACGTAACGTGCCCCATTTTCCGGGAACCATTCCGTTTGATGCGTCAGCTTCAGCTTTTCAACAATCGCTTTTTTGACAATACCTTGTGAAGCGGGCACACTGCTTAGCTGTGATTTCTGTGATCGTCCTTCCACCGGGAATTCGCCGTCTGCCGGAATCCATTCTTCCCATGGTAGGGCTTTGGTGCCCTCAAACAATTCATCAAATGTAGTCGCAGGGAATTCTCCCATGTTGACCAGTACACGATCCGAACTTCTGAGCCACAGGTTACAGCGGCAAATATCAATATAATCTCCTGTGAAAAATACGCGGCCATTATCGACTCTGGCATCCTCATATCCCAGTAGTTTCAGTTCCCGGGCAACAACAGCCTCAAGTCCCATTGCAGAGGTTGCAATTAATTGCAATCGAGCCATATGAATTCATTCAACTCCATTTCGAGCCGCAGAGGGTGTACCCTCTCGCGGCAAATATAGTAACGGTGCGGCCTTGCCGCTTTCCGTGAAAAAACTTACAATGAGTAATGCGGCTTAACCGCAAAAACTTCAATGCAGGTGATACAACGTTCAAATAGTCTGTGTTGGATAACAAACATTCATTATAAAACATTGGCATCCATATGAAAAGCTATCCAAGGCATTTAGCGGAAAGCTTTTCAAGGGCATCTGTATGGAAAATAGTCCAAGTTTGCAAGGAGGAACTTCGTGGTGATTCTGACCCCTGACGAATATGTAAATCAATTATTTCAAGAAGATGATCTTTTGTTAAAAGTAAAAGAGGCCATTCGAGCGAATGGTATGCCAGAGGTTTCGGTGGCTGCAGCGTATGGGCGCCTGCTGACCTTTCTGGCGAAAACCTCGAAAGCTGAAGCTGTGCTCGAAATCGGTGTGCTGGGCGGGTACAGCGGCATCTGTCTGGCTCGTGGGCTGAGCGAAGGGGGGAGTCTGACTTCACTTGAGTTGAAAGAAGAATATGCGGCTATGGCTCGTGGACATTTGGAAGAAGGTGGATTCGGAGAGAAAGTCGAATACCGGATCGGACCTGCAGCAGACAGTCTGGACCAATTGGCACAGGAAGGACGTACCTTTGATTTCTTCTTTATTGACGCAGATAAGGAAAACTATCCGGTCTATCTCGATTATGCGATTCGCCTTGCGCGTCCGGGTGCAGTCATTGTAGGGGACAACTGTTTCCTACGCGGTCGCACGCTTAATCCGGACAAACAAGGCCCGGCCGTGCTTGCTGTGCGTCGTTTCAACGAGCAGATGGCAAATGACCCACGTCTTGTCACAACCATGCTGCCCGACTATGACGGCTTGGCACTGGCTTGGGTGAAATAAAGATCACCATATTAATAGAACTTCGGTGGGACACGATTTTATGCCCTTATGTATTTGATAGGGCGTGTTCCACTTTTAATACTGCCAATATATATTCTACTCATTGCGGTACTCGTTTTTTTAGTTTTTTATCTTTTTAAGCATTATTTAACTAAAATGTAGGAGTAAACGTGATGCCACCACTAAGAAAACGGCTGCGGGTATACTGAGATTCGAGAAAATAGTAGTCCATGTGTGTTAACGTTCCTTTCCCACTGTTGTCTATTATTCATTATAAAGTCTGGTAGGATGGGAAAAAAGGCCAAAGCAGGATGAATCTCTGCTTTGGCCTTTTGGCGAACATCTGGCAATAATTGTCCGATCACTTATACCTCTGGTGTACCGTATGTTTCAAACCACTTTTTAATCGTATCAAAATCGTCACTGAAGGAAAGTCCGAGCATCAACAGAATTCGTGCTTGTTGTGGACTGAGATTATCTCCTGCGATAATACCTTTACCGCCTCCATACACGCTACCTGAACCTGTTCGGGTTGTCGTGACGAAAATAACGCCATCTTCAATAGCTTTCGTACGGGCTTGACCCATTGCTCTTGAGATTCCACCTGCCCCTGTACCCGAGGTGACAATGCCTTTCACTCCACTTTTCACAAAGCCTTCAATCGCTCCCCCGCCTGCTTCTTGATAAGAGAGAGCGATCTCCACTTTGGCTAGATCGGCTTTGGTAATTTTGCTAAGGTCGAATGCGGGTTTTGTGGTGCCTTCGGGTTTCATAGCACGTGCCGGAGCGCGGTAAATTCGGATGTTCGCTTCATCAATATAACCAACAGCACCAAGCATTGGTGTTTCAAAAGTGTCTGTCCGATAATCATTAGTTTTGGTTACCCCGCGTGCAAGCTGAATAGTATCGTTGAGCATCAATACGGTGCCAAATGATTTGGTTCGGCCGCTGCCGGCCAGCTTAATTGCATTGTACAGATTCGCTTGGGCATCAGAGCCAATTACCGTCCAAGGTCGCATCGAACCTGTGATGACAACGGGTTTATCGCTTTGAACCGTCATATCAAGGAAGTAGGCTATTTCCTCCATCGTGTCTGTGCCTGTAGTAACCACTACGCTGTCATATTGAGCTAATGCTTTATCTACCGTTTGTGACAAGTCGTACAAATCAGCCATCGAATAGGAGCCGGAACCGGAATTGCCGAATTGCAGTGTGCTCACATCCGCAATTTTCTGTTTGTCTGGCAAATCTTTGACCATGTCAGCAATGAGCAATGTGCCTGCCTTGTAATTTTGGAAGCTGGTTGCGTCCTCGGATTGTCCTGCAATCGTTCCGCCTGTTCCGATCACAAGCACATTAGGAAGTGGGGATTGTTTGGAAGCATCAGGCACTGCGGGGATGGTGGTATTGCGTGTAGGCGTGGCTGGGATGCTCTGAACCGTGCCGACAGTGCCTTTTACCTCTACCGTAGCAGCTTGAGCGGCATAAGTTCCGATCGGGGACAGGGATAGAGTTAATGCGGTAAATGCGGCGGTACTCCATACGGCCCAAGGGCGAAGGTTAGATGATTTTTTCATGCTGACACACTCCTTCAAGTGATTTTTGTGTGAGGTATTCTCTTTTTTTATGTAAGTAGATTGATATAATATTATTTAATGTTAGGTAATATAACAAATGTTATATTGCATAGGAATAACGCTTACAATCAATGTTTTTGATAGATAAATAGATATTTAATAGAGAAAATAGCTGAATTTAAATTTTATAAATTCTTAATCGAAAGATAGGGTGAAGAGGAAAGTGGAAGAGGGAAGGGGTTTTAATGTTACTTTAATTAACATAACTATCTTTCGACACAACAAGGGTAGTTGGTAGCATACGTTGGGACGAGAGGCTTATTTATGCTGAAATAGTTGGAATCGTTATCCAGTTGTGGTTATAATGGATATGAACCTTATATGTAAATAAATATATATTATTGATTGGAGGAAACACGATGAAACAAGCACCCCGAAAATATGCCAATTACATTCCTATTCGGGAACTGCACAACAAGGAGCGACAACTATCTCCCTTTCAGGTGTATGCAGAACTTCGTGAGAACACTCCAGTCCGATATGATGAGCATCGTGAATGCTGGGATGTGTTTCGGTACGAAGATGTGCAGTATGTGTTAAAAAATCCGAAGCTGTTCTCTTCTGAACGTAACCGTGCCGGTACCAGCATGTTAACGACAGATCCACCAAAGCACAAGCAACTTCGCGATTTGGTCAATCAGGCGTTTACGCCAAAGGCGATAGAGGCTCTTGCACCACGTATTCAGGAAATCACGGATGATTTGCTAGCTCCGCACTTGCCTAGTGGAAGGATGAACCTGATTGATGATCTTGCAACGCCACTACCTGTCATCGTTATCGCTGAACTGATTGGTGTTCCGGCTTCGGATCGGCGTGAATTCAAAGAGTGGTCTGATGTGCTTGTAAAAGGTGCGCGTGATGATAGTGAAGAGGCTTTTCAAGAGTTGGAGAAAGAAAAGCTGAAGAATATCCAGGAATTGTACGCCTATTTCACAGACATTATGGAACAGCGTCGTCTAAAGCCTCAGGACGATCTTATCTCTTTGCTACTAGATGCGGAGATTGAGGGAGAGAAGTTGACGGAGGAAGAAGTGGTCAATTTTTGCATTCTCCTGCTGGCTGCAGGGAATGAGACAACTACCAATTTGATTGCAAATGCTGTGCGCATTCTCTCTGAACAACCCGAACTGCAGGAGGAGTTGCGTGAGCAACCGGACAAGGTGGCCAGTGCCGTAGAAGAGACACTGCGTTATTATCCGCCGATTGTAGCCATTGGACGTGTTGCGAGGGAAGATACAGAACTAGGAGGCAAGGCGATCAAGGCAGGTCAACAGGTTATATCCTGGGTGGGGGCTGCCAATCGTGACGGTGCCCAGTTTGAACAGGCAGATCAATTCGTATCCGATCGTAAGCCGAACCGACATATGGGATTTGGATTCGGAATTCATTTCTGCTTGGGTGCGCCGCTGGCACGTTTGGAAGCGAGAGTTGCTTTGCATACGCTGCTCCAGCGTATGGAGCAGATCCAGTTAGTCCCTGAAACGGCCTTGGAGCCGATTCAAAGCGCTTTTGTATTTGGTGTGAAAGAATATCCGATTCAATTCAACGAACGACGAGTGTAATAGAAAAGCCGCTCTCAGGCCAGTCTGAACTGCTCCCCGTCAAGTAGACACTTAAAAAAACAAAAATGATTCGTTTGATACCTTAGCTCGGATGACGTGCTGAGGTATCTTTGTTATGCTGCTCTTCGGTATTCGTTCGGAGATAGACCGTCCAGACACTCTGTGTAACGGTAGTTGTTGTAGTAACGCATATAACGACGAACTGCGCAGTACAAAGCTTCATAGGTGTCAGCCTTCGTAAGATAATAACTTTCTGACTTGTAAGTGCCCCAAAATCGTTCAATGGGCTGGTTATCCAAACAGCGACTTACACGAGACATGCTCTTTGTAAATCCGTACTTCAACTGGAGCCTTTTATACTCATGAGACGTGTACTGAAAGCCTCTGTCGCTTTGGATCATTGGGGACACACCTGGATGCTTGACGTATGCTTTTTCCAGCGTATCCATCACGAGTTTATTGTTGTTGGAATAACCCAGTACCCATGAAACAATGGAGTTATCGTATAGATCAATAATGGCACTTAACATACTTCTCAGTCGCTTTCTGATAGTCCAGTTCATGTGAGAGGATATATTTTACAATTTCAATTCGTTCCTCGAATGTGGTTTTACGTCCTTTTTTCATGTGAGATCGTCCTTTACCTTGAAGGGTGTTTTTCCATACGATCTCCCCAGTATACTTGGAAATCCATCTCGATAAAACGCTTCGGCTTGAAATATGATAGGTTTGGATTGCCTTTTCTATGGAGGAACGTCCAGATAATACATCCTGCACGGCAGCTTGTTTAAGCTCGTTGGAGTACGCATGCTTTGTTCTTGATTCCACTAATCCGGACAAGCCCTCTTCTTTATATTTCCATATCCATTGCCTGATCGTATACGCACTACATCCTAATTGCTTGGTTTCCTGGTTTGGACTAGACCCCAACCCAAGGCACTGCTTCACTGCACGTAGTTTCGCTTCAAGGGACACCTGGCTTCGTTTAGACATTAAAAAAACTCCCATCATAGTAGACGTAGAAAGTTTTGTTTTTTTCTACTGTCTACTATGATGGGAGCATATCAGCTTTTGCTTCTTATTTCTGATAGAAAATTTAAGTCGTTTTCGATTCTTCGATACGGACAGGTCTTTTGTACAATTTGAATCGAACCCATACCATATTGAGCAATAATAGGCCACCAGATACGATAAACAGTCCCTCGATGCCGATGAATCCGGCCATAAATCCACCGATAATTGCACCAAGCATGTTGCCTAGCGCCAGTGTACTTGTGTTAAAGCTGAATGCCCTGCTGATCATGTTGTCAGGTGAGTACCCGCGAATCAGTGCATTTACGCTCGGGAGCAGCCCGCCCATAAATATACCCATCACAAAACGGACAAGGATGAGTTGCCATACCGTTTGAACAAAAGCTTGAGGGATAAGCATAATTCCGGTCCCGATCAGCGAAAAGGTGAGCACCCGGTGCGAACCGATCCGATCACTGAGTTTTCCAAGCACCGGTGACATTGCCATGTTGGATAGACCCGTGACAGCACCGACCATGCCAGCCCAGAATGCGACATTCACTTGAGTTCCATGCAGTTTCTCCACATAAATAGGCAACAGCGACATCGGACTGATCATCGCAAATTGAAGCAGGAATGTCACAGCGAATAGTGCCGGTAGCTGTGGCGATTTAGTGAGCTCTTTCAAACCGGATAATACGGATTGATCAGGTAACTTTGCGGCTTCTTGGCGGTCGAATTTCTCCCATACCAGGAACATGGCCAGCATGGACGCTGCGAAGATTAATCCGCCTGTAATATAGAATATAGGACGGAAGCCCACAGCATCTGCAAGCAATCCGCCAATAAGTGGACCCAGAATGGTACCTGCAACCTGACCAGACTGACTAATGCCCATGGCAAACCCCATGCGATCCTTCGGTGTTGTGCTTGAGATCAGGGCAACAGCCGCCGGATTGAATCCGGAGATCGTTCCGTTAAGCAAACGCAAGAGAAGAAGTTGCCAAGGATTCTGTACGAAACCCATCAAAGCAATGACAACCGCCATCCCGAATCCGGAGCGAAGCAACATGATTTTTCGTCCGTATTTATCTGACAACTTGCCCCAGAGCGGTTGAAACAAAAAAGAGGTGAGGAAATTGGCTGCAAAAATAAACCCGGCCCAAATACCAATTTCATGCTCGCCTACAACGCCAAGATCTCTGGCAAGAAATAGCGATAAAAAAGGTGTAATCATGGTCATGCCTGCATTGACCAGGAATTGTCCAAACCAAAGCACAATGAGATTGACTTTCCACATTTTCAATGTGCTTTCACTTCCTTTCAAAGATTTTTCTGTAACTCTCAAAAAAACCGATTCTTTCATTATATCACAAATGGCATATAGGGAGGGGCTTAACGAATGGAATAGTTTAGGGTGTAACGAATGTCATAGTATTGTCACTTGGAACACATCCGCATATGGTTGTTACGGCTGTTTAAAAAGGGCATAATGGTAGTTATGAGTCCAAAAACAATTGGAGGCTTCTTACATGAGCTATAACGATCGTCTGATTCGGGCCAGTTTCAAACAGCAGGTAGACCGTGTGCCAGTGTGGTACATGCGTCAGGCTGGACGTTACGATCCCGAATATCGCAAAATTAAAGAAAAGTACTCCTTGCTTGAAATATGTCAGCAACCTGAGCTGGCGGCTGAAGTTACACTCATGCCTGTACGTAAACTGGGTGTGGATGCGGCTATTTTGTATTCCGATATTATGAATCCGGTTGCTTCACTCGGGATTGATTTTGACATTGTAAAAAATATTGGTCCGGTGATCGATAATCCTATTCGTTCTGCTGCCGATGTTGATCGATTGCGTCCCATTGATGTGGAAGGTGACCTGTCTCACATTCTGGAAACAATCCGTATTCTGGACAAGGAACTGGACGTTCCGCTGATTACATTCGCAGGGGCTCCGTTTACTATCGCAAGTTATCTGATCGAAGGTCAGCCTTCGAAAGGGTATATCAGAACGAAAACAATGATGTACAGTGAGCCTGAAGTGTGGCACAAACTGATGCAGAAGCTTGGTGATATGGTCATTACATATATTCGTGCTCATATCGCGAATGGCGGTAAGGCATTTCAGTTGTTTGATAGCTGGGTAGGGGCACTCTCTCCCAAAGATTTCAAAACGTATGTGCTACCAACGATTACTCGTATCTTTACCGAATTATCCGATTTGAATGTACCGAAAATCTATTTCCCTGGTGTGGCCTCTGGTGAGTTGTTGCCAACCCTGCAGGATTTGCAGGCGAATGTCATCGGGCTGGACTGGAGAGTTTCCATTTCAGAAGGACGCAGACGCCTGGGTGGCAAATTCGCTGTGCAGGGCAACCTCGATCCGTATATCCTGACTGCGCCAATGGAATTAATCAAAGAACAGGCGAAAGTCATCATTGATGAAGGGATTAAAGATCCGGGTTATATTTTCAATCTGGGACATGGCTTGTTCCCTGAAGCCTCTCTTGATAAATTAAAAGAACTAACGGCATATATTCATGAATATTCAGCAGCAGCTTTGAAGACGGGAGTGACGGTAAGCAATGACTAATACAGTAGGCGTACTGGTGATGTCTTATGGCACACCTGAAAATATGGAAAGTGTTGAAGCGTATTATACGCATATTCGCAGAGGACGTTCGCCTGAGCCGGAACAATTGAAAGAGCTGACAGATCGGTATGAGGCGATTGTTGGCGGTGTTTTCCCGCTACGTGAGAACACGGATAACCAGGTGAAAAACCTTCAGGAGACGTTGCAAAAGGATGAGCGTCGCGGCGAGGTTGAATTCCGCTGTTATCAAGGACTAAAACATGCTTATCCTTTTATTGAGGATGGTGTGGAACAGATGGCGAAAGATGGTATTAAGAATGCCATTGGTATTGTCCTTGCGCCGCATTTCTCCACGATGAGTGTGGGCAGTTACATCAAACGTGCACGGGAAAAAGCTGAAGAGCTTGGTATCCAGATGTCCTTTATCGAAAGTTATCATTTGCATCCGAAGCTCATTCAGGCTCTTTCTACGCGGGTAAGTGCTAAGCTTGATGCATTCGAGGAAGCAGGAGCGAAACGCGGAGATGTGAAGGTGCTGTTCAGTGCCCACAGTCTTCCGGCACGAATTGTTGATATGGGTGACCCATATCCGAATCAATTACTGGAAACTTCCGAAGCCATCGCTTCTCGTGTTGGGATTACAAACTGGCAGTTTACTTGGCAAAGTGCCGGAAGAACTGCCGAGCCGTGGCTCGGCCCGGACATCCTCGACACACTGCAAGAACTATCGCGTGAACAAGTAGAGGATGTGCTTGTGGCTCCAATCGGCTTCGTCTCGGATCATCTGGAAGTGTTGTATGATCTCGACATTGAAGCTAAAGCGATTGCGAAAGAAATGGACATGCGTTTGATGCGCATTGACTCGCTTAACAGTGATCCTCTGTATATGGAGACATTGAGTGACTCTATTATTAGCCAATGGCAGCAAGGGTCTGATAACTAATGGATGACAAGAAAAGACGTATTGTTATTGTCGGCGGGGGCCTAACGGGCCTCAGCGCGGCATTTTATATCCGCAAGCATTACAGGGAAGCTGGTTTTGAACCTGCGATTACCTTGCTTGAGAAGAGTTCGTCTATGGGTGGTATGATCGAAACGTTGCATCGGGACGGATTTGTAATCGAGAAAGGTCCTGACTCTTTCCTGGCTCGCAAAACAGCAATGATTGATCTGGCGAAGGAACTGGAGATGGATCATGAACTCGTCAGCCAGAATCCGGAGTCCAAGAAAACATATATTATGCAGCGTGGAAAGCTTCATCCGATGCCAGCGGGTCTGGTGCTTGGTATTCCAACAGAACTGAGACCGTTCCTTAGAAGCGGACTTGTGTCTCCTGCAGGAAAATTGCGGGCGCTAATGGACTTTATTATTCCACCCAAACGCACAACAGAGGATGAATCTCTCGGTTACATGATTGAGCGCAGGCTTGGCCCGGAAGTGCTGGAAAACCTGACTGAGCCACTTCTGGCGGGTATATATGCAGGAGATATGCGAAAGCTTAGCCTACAAGCGACCTTCCCGCAGTTCGGAGAGGTGGAGCGAGATTATGGCAGCTTAATTCGAGGCATGATGACAGGACGCAAACCGACCGAGACCCATACAGGCACCAAACGGAGTGCGTTTCTGAACTTCCGTCAAGGATTGCAAAGTCTGGTGCATGCGCTTGTTCACGAATTGCATGATGTCGATCAGCGTCTGAATACAGCTGCCCAATCTTTGCAACGTCTGGATGGCGAGGACGCCGGATATCGCGTTGAACTTGATAACGGACAATTTTTAGAGGCAGATGACGTGATCATCACCGTGCCAACCTATGTGGCTTCTGAGTTGCTCAAGCCCCATGTGGATACATCAGCCCTGGATGCGATCAATTATGTATCTGTCGCTAACGTTGTTCTTGCCTTTGAGAAAAAAGAAGTGGAGCATGTCTTCGATGGATCAGGATTCCTTGTACCGCGAAAAGAGGGACGTAATATTACGGCCTGCACATGGACATCGACCAAATGGCTGCATACCAGTCCCGATGACAAAGTCCTGCTTCGTTGTTATGTTGGCCGTTCCGGAGATGAACAGAATGTGGAGCTTCCTGACGAAGCACTTACCGAGCTTGTAATGAAAGATCTTAGAGAAACGATGGGCATTGAGGCCACTCCGATTTTTTCGGAGATCACAAGATTACGTAAATCGATGCCGCAGTACCCTGTGGGCCATCTTGAGCATCTGGCTAACCTTCGTAAGGAGCTTGGAGACAAACTTCCAGGTGTTTTCATTGCCGGGGCCGGTTATGAGGGCGTGGGCTTGCCGGACTGTATCCGACAAGCCAAAGAAATGTCTGTACAGGCAGCTACACAGCTTACTTCAGCGAAGTGAGCGCGTGAACTTTATATCCGCCGTCCCGATGTAGCAGTATCTACAGAAGGGGCGGCTTTTTTTATAGGATGTACATCCAGAATATGCTTGATATAATGGTATTCATATGGATCTTTTGTTAAGAAGAGGAGTTGCTTATGTATCCCCCAAGATCACAGCGAAGCTCAGAAAAGAAAAAAGCAAGACGAACCCGTAATACAAAAATCAGGATCGTAAATGTAATATTAATTGCAGCAATTGCTCTTGTCGGCTTATATTACATGCTGAACACACGTGAAGAGCAACCATCTCAGCCTGCGAATTCAGAGATAGCGCAGCAGGAGCCGCCTTCCGGATCGAAAGACGAGGGTGGGGGCGCACTGAATCAGTCAGATACTGAATCTGTTAATACCCCTGATGAAGATTCTTCCGCGGTTGATGAGAAGCCTGAGGCAGATCCGGACAATACTGGAGATAGTTCTGGATCGGGTACAAGTGAAACATCTGGAGCTGGTGGTGAGAAGCCTGCAACGGGAACAAATCCTGCAACCACGGATAAAGGGACCTCGGGTGAGACGGGTAATGACAAGGGGAAACCTTCAACATCTGATTCGTCCAAGGGTGTCACCATTCATTTTGTCGGAGATATTCAATTTTCCGGAAAAGTTGCGGAATTGCTGGAAAAGAACGGATACGACTATCCATTTGCAAAGCTTGGCTCCATGTTTAAGAGAGACGATTTAACCATCGGTAATCTGGAGACCCCGGTCACCCATGGAGGTACGGGTGCTACGGATAAAACGTATGTGTATAAATCTTCGCCCAAATCTCTACAAGCGATGGCTGCAGCAGGATTTGATGCCGTTAATTTGGCTAACAATCATATTCTGGATCAGGGCGTGGAGGGTTTGGTTGATACGTTGACATATCTCAATGATTATGGAATCGCGCATGCTGGCGCGGGCATGAATGAGGCAGATGCCTATGAGCCTGCCTATTTCGAGCGCAAAGGCATGAAGATTGCCTTGCTTGGTTTCAGCCGGGTTGTTCCCGTTACAAGCTGGAAAGCGGATGGGAATCGGGCTGGAGTTGCAGAGGCGTATGACTCTACAAGAGCGGTTGAAGCCATCAAGACGGCCCGGAAGAAAGCGGATCTGGTTATTGTTGTAGCCCATTGGGGAGAAGAGCGTGTGGGTACCCCGAATGCGGATCAGACGAGGCTTGCACATGAGTTTGTCGATGCTGGTGCCGATTTGATTATCGGTGGTCATCCTCATGTTCTGCAGGGGCTTGAGTACTACAAAGGCAAATGGATCGCATATAGTACCGGGAATTTTATTTTCACTAAGTCGACGAACGAAGAAACGTGGAAAACAGCTGTCTTTCAAGCACGCTGTAGCCGAGAAGCTGCATGCAGTATGAAAGTAATACCGTATGAGGCCGCTCTGGGGCAGGCTGTGCCGATGCTTGACGATGCCAATAGGCTTCTGCTCCAGCAGATGGCTAAGATGTCACCAGGAATTAGGGTTAACGCGGATGGAGTTGCTATACCTAACTAAGAAGCGTACTGCTGAGGAGAGATGATGATGAATAATCTGTGCGTGGCACATCGTGGGTTTTCTTCCATAGCGCCGGAGAATACGATGGCGGCTTTTAATATGGCGATGGAAAGACCGGAAGTTCAATGGATGGAACTGGATGTACAGTTATCCCGTGACGGCATACCTGTAGTGATCCATGATTTCACATTGGAGCGTACGACAAATGGCAAGGGCCCCGTGAAGGATATGGATTGGTCTGCGTTGAAACAACTGGATGCAGGATCATGGAAGGGCAAGAACTACACTGGTGAGCGTATCCCCTCGCTGAGCGAAGTCTTGGATCGTTCTGTCGGCAAAGTTCGATTAAACATCGAATTGAAGACACAAGGAGACATGTACCCAGGTTTGCCTGCAGCAGTGATATACGAAATTAGAAAAAGGCATATGCAGCATGATGTCGTTATCACATCTTTTGAACCAGCTGCATTGGTTGAAGTTAAAAAGCTTGCACCTGAATTGCAAACCGGTCTCATTATCGATGCGAAACCAGGGGATCTGCTTGTAGTGCTGAAACAAATGCATTGTACTTTCCTCTCACTGGGATACACCAATGTAGACAAAGCGCTGATGACCGAAATGAAAGCTGCAGGTATTCGAGTGATGGCGTGGACGGTAGATGACAAGGCAAGTATGAAAAAATTAGCAGCCATCGATCCAGATGTGATGATATGTACCAATCGGCCTGATGTCTGGGAAGACGCGTTTCAGGAAACGAGCAGCCGTTTTTTCAGGCCTTAATCTAAGCCATAATCTAAACTGTAGTTGAACTAACAAATGTAGCATTCAATCCAGCAAAGGTGGTTACAGCTCTATGTTAACTAATATTCGTAATGTGTATTGTGTAGGACGAAACTATAAACTTCATGCCGAAGAGCTTGGTAATGCTGTTCCAGATGAGCCGATGATTTTTATGAAACCTTCTCATGCTGTTGTGGCTCTGAATGGAGAATGGCTTGAACTGCCAGCCTCGAAGGGTGAAGTTCATTATGAGGCCGAACTGGTGATTCGTATAGGTCAGGATTACAAGCCGGGAGTACGTGTCGATGAACTGGTGGATGCCTATGCGTTCGGTATTGATTTTACGTTGCGTGATGTGCAGACGGTGATTAAGAAAAAAGGGCACCCGTGGACGGCAGCAAAAGGGTTTAAAAACTCCGCACCAATTACAGCCTTTCAGACATTCCCGGGAGCGGCGGCACTGCAAGAGAAAGATTTCACTCTGACGAAGAACGGTGTTCAGGTTCAGCGTGGAAATATCATCAACATGATCTTTAGTCTACAGGATATTGTGGATTATGTAGGGCATCATTATGGGCTGGGACCAGGAGATATTATTTTCACGGGTACACCAGAAGGTGTAGGGGCTGCTATGGCAGGAGATGTGCTTGAACTGGCATGGGATGGCGAAGCTCTGGGAGCGTGTACAATCAAGGCAGCGGAGTAAACGATCAGCAAAGTGATCCGCAAGATGAATGGCAATACAGCACAAATCAACATAGATTCATGTTAGCAAGGGGGGCGTGCGTAATTGCGCTCTTTTTTGCGTTTCGCTGCCTTGTATAATATTAGATTGAAGCGAAAGATGGACTAGATATATGCTCTGTCAGCACTCTCTGTGATCAACTCTGCAATTTCCATGGACTGAAGTGCATGTTGCTCAGAGCTGATGCTTCCGTTAGCAAGACGTTCATCCAGCTGAGTCTGTAACTGTTTGATCTGAATGGCAATAGCTTTGGCGTAATTACCGCCGCTACTCTCTGCAATCGTTCGCAGCGAATGTCCCTGATACAGTTTCTCCGCCAGTTCCTCTTCGGAAGCCTGGTTCAGAGCATTAAGAAGTTCATCGTCTTCATTCTCACTGCTGTTATCCAGGTCAACAATAGACCATTTGGGTTCGGGAATCGGGTAGATGGTTGATTTGCTCCATGCAGATCCGGCGAAAGACATCGTAACAATCATTGTACCTAGTATAAAAACTCTTTTCATATTCATCGTTATGCTCCTCGTTTCTATCGTTGTATACGAAATAAATCGCAGTTGTTCTCGTTGCTTGAGCTAAACTTATTGTAACTCGGGAACCTGAAGCGAAACTTAAAAATAAATAAGGTTTTGTTCGGGGCTAAGTTCGGTTTCGGCATTGGCCTCAAACCGTGGTATAATTAACTTTCAAAAAAATAAACGTCATGTGGACGGTACAAGTATCACATGCAGGAGAACTTATGGATTGGATTATTGGAGCTGTTTGCGCTTCACTGGTAGTAGGGGCTGCTTATGCTAAAAAATCGCTAACCCTGTCTGGATGCCTTGCAGCAATTCTGATGGGTACCATATATTACGGGGCAGGCAATCTGTTCTGGTTCGGAACACTGCTGTTGTTTTTCATCACGTCAACACTGCTTTCCAGATTTCGCAAAGACCGAAAGCAGGAGATGGAGAAGTCTTATGCCAAGACAGGTAATCGGGACGCCGGACAAGTGATGGCAAATGGCGGCATAGGCATGCTGTTATGTCTGGCGAATTGGTTCATTCCTCATCCGGCGTGGATGTATGCTTTTATCGGGGTCATGGCGACGGTCACTTCAGACACATGGGCAACAGAGATCGGAAGTCTTAGCCGCAAGCCGCCTCGTTCTGTACTTACTTGGAAGACGTTAACATCTGGAGCATCGGGCGGGGTTTCATTATTGGGTAGTTTCGCTGCTGCTGTGGGCGGTGTTGTCATTGGTGCAGGAGCTTTTATTTTTGCATCAATAAGTGGTATAGATCATACAGGGTGGTTTGGCTGGGTGTTGGTTGGGCTGATTGGAGGTTTGGCTGGAGCGTTCGCGGATTCGTATCTGGGTGCAACCGTACAAAAGATGTATCGCTGTACGGTATGCGGACGTGAGGTTGAAGTTCATGAGCATTGTGGTCAGCCAACGATAAACGCTCGCGGCTGGTCGTGGATGAGTAATGATCTGGTCAATGTGCTGAGTTCTGTGATTGGTGCATGCATAGCCATCGGGTTAGGCAGTATTTTGGCTTCATAGGGAGGGAATGTAGGTTGAATACGGTGCAGGGAGACAAATCGGAGGCTATCTTGGATGCTGCCTACGGCATTTTCGGGTCGAAAGGATTCTACGAAACCAAGATGTCCGATATTGCCGATGAGGCTGGTATTGCCAAAGGCACGATTTATTTATATTTTAAAAGCAAGGAACAATTGTTTGTCGCTGTATCCAAACGGGATTGTAACAGTTTTATCAGCCGTCTGGAATATGCATTACAAGCACATGAGAACACAGGTGACAAGCTGGGCGCTATCGCCAAAACACATCTGACGTATTATTATGAACGGCGCAATCATACAAAATTATTTTTTATGGCACCGAATAATGACCCGGATCTAATGAAATTTATGAAGGCTTTTATGAACGAGTATATGAGCATGGTATGCAATGTTCTTGAGAGTGCAGGCGTACCTGAGCCTGTGTTGCTGGCTGAAGCCTATATCGGGATTCTGGACCGACTGAAGATGGATATCATGTTGAATCCGGAATTTAATGAGCAAGATCTGAACAAACGAATCGCTTTTGCAGCGGCGTTGTTTTTGGACGGATGCCGTTCCTTTTTGCGGGTATAAGGAGATAGGAATCGTATAGTAGTTTAAAAATGAGTTCAGGATAGAGCATTTCAAATTATAGAGAAGTGTGGGTAACGGGCAATGAATATAATGACGGTAGAACAAGTTGCAAAAAGTTATGGTGAAAAAATACTGTTCAAAGATGCTTCATTTGGTATGGCAGATCAGGATAAAATCGGTGTCGTTGGTGTGAACGGTACGGGGAAATCCACGTTTTTGCGAGTTATCGCAGGTCTGGAGCCTGCTGACGAGGGACAGATCTCCATCGGTAATGACGTACGCGTGCAGTTTCTGGCACAGAATCCGGATTTCAACCCGAACAATACGGTATTGCAGCAGGTGTTTGAAGGTGATAGTGCCGAGATGAAAACGGTGCGTGAGTACACGGAAACGATGGAGTTGCTTGAATTGAACCCGTCGGATAGCGCTCTGAATGATCGTTTGATGCGTCTGAATCAACAGATGGAGCAGTTACAGCTCTGGCAGATGGAAAGCGAAGCGAAGAGCATTCTGTCCAAGCTGGGCATACAGCAATTTGATGCGCATATGGGCACTTTGTCGGGTGGACAGCGAAAAAGGGTTGCGCTTGCTTCCGCGTTAATTCATCCTTGTGAACTGCTTATTCTTGATGAGCCGACGAACCATATCGACAATGATTCCGTTGTTTGGCTGGAGCAGTATTTGCAGAAGCGTCGCGGCGCGCTGCTGATGATTACGCATGATCGCTACTTCCTCGATCGTGTGGCCAATGTCATGCTCGAGCTTGATCATGGGCGTTTATTCCGTTATGAAGCGAATTATACACGGTTTCTGGAGCTGAAGGCTGAACGGGAAGAACGGGAGTCTGCATCGGAGCAAAAGCGGAAAAATCTGTTGCGTACCGAGCTTGCATGGATTCGCCGGGGAGCCAAAGCGCGGACGACCAAACAAAAGGCGAGAATTGATCGCTTTGAACAACTTAAAGATCAGCAGGGGATTCAACGTTCTGGTTCACTGGAAGTGTCTGTTGGCTCTACACGTTTAGGGAAAAAGATATTGGAGATTGAACATCTCTCCAAATCTGTTGATGATCGCATGCTGATCAATGATCTCAGTTATATTGCAGTCCCTGGCGACCGGGTGGGCATTGTAGGTCCGAACGGTAGTGGTAAGTCAACTTTGCTACAGATGATTTCAGGCCGACTGCAGCCGGATGCTGGAGAAGTTGTGCTGGGCCCAACCGTGAACCTGGGTTACTTCACTCAAGAGCATCAGGAAATGGATGAAACGCTGCGAGTGATCGAATATATCAAGGAAGTGGCCGAGAATGTGAAAACAGCGGATGGTTCACTGATTACTGCTTCCCAGATGCTCGAACGCTTTTTGTTCAGTCCTGCAGCGCAATGGACACCGATCGCCCGGCTATCTGGCGGAGAGAAGCGCCGATTGTATTTGCTTCGAATTTTGATGGCAGCACCGAATGTTCTGTTGCTGGATGAGCCGACCAATGACTTGGATATTCAAACGCTTGCTGTGCTTGAAGATTATCTGGATGAGTTTCCGGGCGTTGTATTCGTTGTATCCCATGATCGCTACTTCCTTGACCGCACAGTGGACAAAGTGCTGGCGTTTGAAGGGAACGGAGCGATCCGAGTACACGTTGGTGACTATAGTGAATATGCAGAATGGATGCTAAAAAATGCCCCTGGAAGTCAAGAAAGTGGTGCTGGATTAGCCAAGAAACAGGTCATCGAAAAAAGTCCAGAAGCATCGGCTCCCGCATCAGCGCAGGCAAAACCTAAACTGAAATTCAGTTTCAAAGAACAGCGTGAATATGATCAGATCGACGAAAACATCGAGAAAGCTGAAGCAAATCTTGCTCGGATTAATAAGGAGATGGAAGAAGCATTCAGTGATTCAGCCCGTCTACAGGAATTAATGGCGGAGCAAGCCGAGGCAGAGCGCCAACTGGATGAGTTGATGGAACGTTGGACTGTACTGAATGAGCTGGCAGAACAGATTGAGCAGAACAAATCCTGACCTGTATTTTGCGTGCAAAACATATGATTGCCTTTCTCTCATAAAGCGGCCGAATGTCGCTTGGGAGAAAGGCATTTTTTGTTGAAATATAAATAATGATTCAGGTAAGGCGGATAAATATGAAACGTTATCTCTGTTCATTACGTTTTATTTAGTAAAGAATTCCATAGAAGGGAGGAGTATTGAGTTGATTAATAAGGAAATCAATGAACAACTTGCTGTGCTGAAGGAAAAAGGAAGAATCTATGAAAAATGGACGAATCGTCTTCACAAGCTTCAAGATGAGGAGAAACAGTGGGGGATGAAAGTGGAGCAGTGTACCATAGCTCTTCAGAAGGAACAAAGAGATGTTGATCGGCTGAACAGTACGAGTTTAGCCTCATTTTTCTATGATCTGATCGGTAAGAAGACGGAACGTCTGGAGAAAGAGGAACTGGAATTGCTGGAGAGCAAGGCAGCATATGATACAGCATGCCGAATGTTGCAGGATATACAAGAGCAGCGGATACAAGTCGAGCAGGAACTTCGCAGACAATCTCAATATCAGTTCTGGGAGAGTGACTACCAGGTTTTATGGGGAAAGAAAGAACAAAGTTTGCTTAAACAGGACGAAGAATTGCAACAATTAGCAGAAGAACAGGAGCATCTGGCGAGTGAGCTACAGGAGCTTAATGAAGCTCTCAGAGAAGGTGAGTATCTGGTATATGCGCTTGAACGTGCTGAGAAAGCCTTGGAATCAGCGGGGAATTGGGGCATCTATGACATGATGGGTGGAGGTGTACTCTCTACGCATATCAAGCGTAGCCGTATGGATGATGCGCAAGTAGCTATTATGGATGCAGGCAAGCGTCTTCGACGTTTTCAGAAAGAGTTGGAAGATGTGGAGATGGCGGTTAATGCGGATTTGAATCTGGGTGGTTTGCTGTCTTTTGCAGACTATTTCTTTGATAATTTCTTTGTGGATTGGATGATTCAGGACAAAATTCGCAGCGCCGAAAAACAGGTTAAACACGGGCTAAGCATGGTGAGTCAGACATTACAGGTATTACGGAGTGAAATTAAGGATCACGAATCCCGACTTGACGTTCAGGGGCGTAAGTATCGCGATTATGTTGAACATGCGTGACTGAACTCTCAACTAATGAACGTATTTTTATGTGCCGTATTTCGCATTGTTGCCAGTTGGGATAATAAAGGACACATTCCTCTCTCACACGTATTGATCATGTGCAGAGAGGGCGTGTCCTTTTTTCGTTACATCCATTTAGTAGATTGATTAAATTAAAGTGAATTGAAAAACGAAGCGACGTTATTTTTTATTTACTTCGTGGTAATGTATGCGGCGAGTAACCGGGCTGTATTCATCACCGCGTTTTTGTGCGTGCGTTCCATGGAGTGCGAAGCGTGAACTCCGGGGCCGATTAGAGCAGCTCGAATGTTGTTGCCGCCACGCAGAGCAGCACTGCCATCTGACCCGTATTGAGGGTAAATGTCCACCACGTAATCCATGCCGTCCTGTTTGGCTAGCTCGACAAGACGGCTTGTCATATTGTAGTCATAAGGACCTGAAGAGTCTTTAGCACAAATAGACACATCGGTCTCTTTGCAGCTCAGGTCATCACCCATAGCGCCCATATCTACAGCGATCATTTCACTGATTTCAGCTGGGATATAGGCAGCTCCGTGCCCAACCTCTTCATAGTTGGATATCAGCAGAGAAACATTATGTACCGGTTTCCAGCCTTCACGATGTGCAGATTCAAGGATACCAAACAGGGCAGCCACACTGGCTTTATCATCCAGATGGCGAGATTTGATGTAACCGCTTGGTGTGATGACAGCCCGTGCATCAAAGGAGATGAAGTCACCTACGTTAATGCCCAGATTTAAAACATCCTCTTTGGAAGATACAACTTCATCAATCCGGACTTCCATATGATTTTCTGAGCGCTCGAACGTACGTGCATCCGGATATACGTGCACAGATGGATGTAAAGAGAGGATGGTTCCCGTGTACACTTTGCCGTCTCTTGTGTGAATGGAGCAATACTCGTTCTCGATACTATGCATCGTAAAACCGCCTACAGAGGTCAGTTTTAGAGTGCCGTAAGAAGTGATAGATCGCACCATGGCACCAAGGGTGTCTACATGCGCACTTAGAGCAACGGTTTTGGAAGAATCTTTACCAGGCAACGTGAGCATAGCTCCACCTTTGTTGTTCAGTTCACAGGAGATGTTTAGGGATTGAGCTTCATTGCGAATCATCTCCATAATGTGATAGGTGTATCCGCTGGGACTGGGTGTATCAAGCAATTTTTTTAAAAAAGAAAGAACGTAAGATTCATCAATGGTAAAACTCATTATTATAATCCTCCTTAATCATGCAGGCGCTGGTCCAACAGAATACAGCCTGTCTGGGGAGAATGTATGTCCATTCCGATCCGCCAGCAGGCTGTCTCTGATGCTACAACGTACCTGTATTGTTTCCTTTGTGCTGAGCTTGGATTGCATCGTTGTGTAGCTGTTGATCATATTCAGAATCGTTTGGACTTATGGAATCCAGATTATCGTACGAAACAGATGCAGGAGCGCTGGCTGCAGAAGCTTCCAGTTCAGCTACACGAAGGTGCAGCCGCTTGTTCTCCCGTTGCAATCGATATTGACGGTAAATTCCGTAAGAACCTACAATAATACCCCCAATTAACGTACAGCCTAGAATCAGCAAAATCAATGGAACTCGAACCGTATTGAACAAAAGGTTAACCTGAACAGAATCTACATTGATGACTGCGAAAATACCTGTCAGCAGTGCAAAAACAAGACCTGCTATTAGCGCCCATTGCATTTTCATGATGTTGCCTCCTTGTTGTGGACCAATTGCGAACTAGAATGCATTACCCTTTTTCAACCGAACTGTATCTTGTTTGATTATAAAATCCCTTGCCCGTCTGGGCAAGGGATATAGATTACAGGGGATTGCAACCTTATTTGGTTAACTGTTCCATTTGTTCGATCAATTCCTTGAAAACACTCATCGCTTCATGGATAGGCTGCGGTGTCGACATATCGACACCTGCTTTTTTCAAAATATTGATGGAGTAGTCACTGCCGCCACTCTTCAGGAAACCGAGATAACGATCCACTGCAGGTTGACCTTCTTCCAGGATTTGTTTGGAGAAGCTGGTCGCTGCCGAGAATCCGGTAGCATATTTATAAACATAGAAGCTGTTATAGAAGTGGGGGATACGTGCCCATTCCATCTCGATATCTTTGTCAACGACCATATCGTTACCATGATACTTTACATTCAGATCATAGTATATTTCGGATAGAAGCTGTGGTGTGAGTGCTTCACCCTGTTCTGCACGTTCATGAATAATTTTCTCGAACTCAGCGAACATGGTTTGACGGAATACCGTAGTCCGGAACTGATCTGCATAATACGTAAGTAAATACAGTTTTTCCTTCGGATCAGTGGATTTATTCAACATATAATCCATGAGCAGAGCTTCGTTTGTCGTGGAAGCGACTTCTGCAAGGAAGATCGTATACTGTGCATCACGATACGGAAGGGTGGTATCTGAATAATGCGAATGTAACGCATGACCCATCTCATGTGCCAATGTGAACATGCTGTTCAGATTGTCCTTATGGTTGAGCAGTACATATGGGTGAGTGCCATAAGCACCCCAAGCATAAGCGCCTGAGCGTTTGTTCTCATTTTCGTATACATCAATCCAGCGGTTATCATATCCAGTTTGAAGAGCGTCTGCATATTCTTTGCCGAGCGGTGCCAGACCTTCCTTCACAGTCTTTTTGGCTTCCTCATAGGTAATGTCCATCTTGTATTCATCCACAAGTGGAGCGAACAGATCGTACATGTGAAGCTGGTCTACACCAAGCAACTTTTTACGTAGATCCATATAACGGTGCAAGAGGGGAAGGCTTTCATGGATCGTGTCTACCAAGTTGTTATAAACATCCGTTGGGATGTTATCACCATACAGGTTCATTTCCATTACTGAAGGGTATTTCCGCACGTTGGCATAAAACATATTTTTGGTTACGTTGGCATTCAGTGCTGCGGCAATCGTATTTTTCTGTTTTGCATAAGTTTCATATACTGCTTTGAAAGCACGTTCCCGCACTTCACGGTTTGGATTCTCCAGAAACTGGATGTAGCTTCCATGAGTCAATTCAACTTCATTGCCGTTCTCATCCTTAATACGTGGAAACTTAAGATCTGCATTGTTCAACATGCTGAAAATGGTTTGGGGAGCCTGAGACAGGTTACCGACCTGTGCAAGCAGTGCTTCTTCAGTCTGACTTAACACATGAGCCTTTTCCCGTTTCATCTCTTCTAGGGTAAAGGTGTATGCGGATAATTTCTCATTTTTAATGAGAGCGTCAAGCTCTGAATCCGGTAAAGAAAGAATCTCGGGTGTAACAAAGGAAAGAGCTTCGCCTACCCGTACACCGAGCTTCTGAGCTTTTTGGGAGAGACTTTGATATGTAGGGTTAGCTGTGTCTTCATCTTGATGCATGCGAGCATATACGAAAAGCCGTTCAAGCTTGAGCCCGATTTCGTCTTCGAATTCGAAGCTGGCTTTAAGGACGTCCGGCTGATTTAATTTGCCTTGGAATTCGGAGGCTTTTTTCATCATAGAAGATACTTCTTCATATTCCTGATCCCAAGCCTTCTGATCGGCAAATAAATCTTCTAGTTTCCAAGTATGCTCGGCTGGTACTTCGGAACGTTTTAATAGTTTACTCATGGGAATCCTCCTTTGATTATGTGCTTCATGTGCTGAAAATACCGGCATAGCCGCCTTCGTCTCCTGTGCATATGCATCAGGAGATGAAGGAATCAGACTAAGAACCAGAAGAACAGATAACGATTTCTGATATTTCAACAGCCTTCCTCCTTACCACACGAATAACTTGGAAAAATTAAATCCAAATAACTTCGTATAGTATGACCTGGGCACAGCTGAAATATTTGAGCGCCTTGAACTGCGTGTGATCACATTCAGTATCTTGAATCAGGCTCCCATGTTAACGAGGTAATATACGATGAGGAAAAAGGCAAAGCAAACGAGCAGCGTAGCGATTAGTGCCATTCCTCTTCTTAGACGATCCGGCACGGAATTACGTCCCAGGATCAGAGCGAACCCGAGTGCAAAGGCAAGAATGATGAAGATAACGACATTGCCTGAATCCAGCTGCATCGATTAAACTCCCTTGAAGGCTGCCATTAGCGCACGCCATTCATCTTCGCGATTTTCGAAATCCTCCTTTGGAAAACGACGCTCAGCCCAATGCATCAATGCCGGACGGCTGAGGAAGGTATGGCATTCTTCGCCCCACTCTTCGGAAATTTCCCGCAGAACTAGATATTTGCCTTGGACTTCTACAGTCATCATATTCCACTTGTCTGTTTTGTATATTTCGTGTTTTTTTATCATAGGTAGTCTCCAAACTAACGGTTTTGGTAAAATGATACCGTACCCTACGATGCAAAGCAAATTTTTTCATCGTTTTTGGAAAAGATAAATTGCAAAATGGAAGCCCATACAGTATAATGAAGGTATTCGCCATAGATGGCGATATTTTTAGGAGGTTGTTCATTTGAAAGGTACAGTTAAATGGTTTAACGCAGAAAAAGGCTATGGCTTTATTTCAGTTGAAGGCGGCGAGGACGTATTCGTACATTTCTCCGCAATCCAAGGCGACGGCTTCAAAACTTTGGAAGAAGGTCAAGCGGTAGAATTCGAAATCACTGATGGAAACCGTGGTCCTCAAGCAGCTAACGTAACTAAATTGTAAGATTTTTCCGTTACATTCGGACTTCTTATAAATGATCGATTATAGCTGAACATAACAAACACAAGCACAGTCCCCATTCGGAGGCTGTGCTTTTTTTGATTTTACAAAACTCACGATGAACGGCTGGTGAAAGTACGAATAAATTGAGTGCCAAAACCAATCAAGGCAGCCAAGGCAAAGGCCATCGCCGTGAGATAAAACGTGTGACGTCCGGTAAGCTCCAGAAGCAAGCCCCCCAAGGTTCCGCTTAACAGTCCGGAAGCACTCGACCATACAATGGTAAAGAGAGCCATGCCCGTTGCCCGATAGTCATCAGGGACAAGCCGGGTGACATAACGAACGGCAGTGACATAGAAGATACCGAAGGTAACGCTGTGCATGGTCTGAATAAGAACCACGGCAGCAGGTGTGTGTGAAACGGACATGAGCAGTAATCGAACCGTATACATTAAGGCAGCCAAGGTGAGGAGTGGAAGCTCTTTATATTTGTTGCCGTACTTGCTCAATAACAAAAATATCGGAATCTCACTGACAGAGGAGATGAGTAAGGCCCAGCCGATCAATCCCTCACTTGCACCCAAGTCTTTGAGCGTTATTGTCAAAAAGGCTTCGTTCATCCGATGTCCCATAGCGAGCAGGAACACACAACCGAAAAAAGCAAGAACATCTCTGCGTTTCAAGATAGCCCACAAACCGGATAACTCCATTTTGCTGCCGCCGCCGGAGGGTTGATCACGTAATTGAAAGCTAATCAGTAAGGTTACAGTTGCTAGGCTGATACAGATCCACATCGTCCATTCGGCACCAAAAGATCCAAGCACATATCCGATGCTAAGTGCGAAAAAGGCGTATCCGATTGAGCCAAAGACCCGAATGGACGTGAAATTACGACCATATTTGCTTGCTGTAGTGATCGCCATCGTATCCGAAAGCGGGTAGACCGGATAATAGAAAAAGTAAAATAAGGTTACCAGCACAAACACTTCGCCAAAACTTGATGCATTGGCCAAGAGTACACCAGTGATTAATTGACCGCCAAGCAATAGAATCATTACTTTCCGTACGGTCTTGTACTTGTCGCTCGCCATGCTCCAGAACATGTTAGAGAATACAGAAATGAGTGGACCAATGCCATACAAATAACCAATCTCGGCCGGGCTGAAGCCGAGATGGCTGAAGTAGAGCTGAAAGTAGGATACCACAAGTGCGGTGGACCCAAAGATGGTAAACATCAGTGCCCGAAGCCAGTTCTGATCTGGTCGGGACGTAAGGCTTGATTTCATGATGAGAAGCTCCAATCTTGAATTACAATTCAATATTTAATTGTTTTTGTTCGTTAATTTTCTAAATGCCATTAGTCTTACATGGATGAAGACCTCCCAGATGGTGGGACAGACATCGTTGGTTCTTTTTGCGTGCGCCGGATGACCAGCCAGACAATAACCAGTTCTGCAAGTAAACCAAGGGATTGGGCAGCAGCCCCGATCATGCCGTTCCATGCTGGGAAAATGCTGACGAGAATGAGCAACACTATGATGGTGCAGATGGCATTGGCGCTTTGTGAACGAAACATCGTTTTGGTCTGTCCGCGCAGCAGAATCAAACCATTGCTGAAGTCCAGAAAAGGAGAGATTAGCGGGAAGAGCACAAAAGCGCGAAGTGTCCAGAGACTTTGCTCCAACAACTGGCCCTGAACGCTCATAATATTTTCGAAAACCCATGGTCCTAGTGGCGTATACGCAATGGAGACCGTCAAAGCAAACGGAATAAAACCAGTAACAAGCGCGAATTTCTTGACGAGCTTCGCATCGATCAGATAGAAATTCAGCACGATCTGATGAATATAGGTGAAAAAACTCAACATGAGCTGCATCAGACTGCTCGCTACAGCAAACGAAGAGATAGCCAGCGCAATTCCAGTTGTTTTACCAAGCACAATGTTGATCACAGGACCTATAAAAAGTGCTACAAAACTGGATAAAAGCAAGGGTTTGTAAAAACGATACACATCTCCTTTGCTCTCAACGGGATGATCCTCAAGCTTAGCAGGCATTTTCCGCATAATGCTTCTGCCCTCCAAGTAGCTGACAAGAGCTTCAATCATCATACCTGCAGCAAATATGATAGCGCCTACACGTCCACTGTTAACGGAGTCTGTGTAGATGAAATACAGAGATAATCCGTACATACCTGCTAATCGAAATATCATGCCGATCGTGAGCCATTTGGTTCGGTTGTTCGTGATGATAATGCCTTGGTAGATATTACGGATGACAGAAAAAATACTGACATACATCAGAATCTCGTAAACATCAATCACTTTGCCTAGCAACTCTGGGCTTACACCAAATAAATATTTGAACACCCCGGTACCGACGGGGGAGTAAACGATTAGAAACCCAATCAGTAACACGCAGGCCAGAAATATTTTCGTTACAAACGTAAGGGCCTGAAAAGAGAGGCGATCACGCACCAACGCAGAACAGGTTTGGCGCAGTAAAGTGGAGGGGCGCTCCGTGAGGGTCAGCAAACTTCCGGCAATGGCATAACTTGCAATAACAGTCTCCGGATGAGCAGAACGTGCGAGTGTGCTGTTAATGATTACGTGTGATATCGTAACTAGAGAGGCGGAGATGCCAAGTGGCACAAAAAAAGAAAATAACCGTCTCCACGAAAGTGGTTCACCTGACGACATGTCAACGACTCCTTTGATGGATAGAAATATGCATAGTATATCATAAAGTTTTGGACGGGGATGCGATTTTTTACGCGGTTTATGCGGCAGATCATTTGTACAATTAAGGGGATCATATTATAATAGGAATGGTTAAAATCGCTCTAATACGTATTCAACCAAAGTGGAGGCACATTTATTTTGAGCCAATCAAATCGAAAACGTCATCAGTACCCGCGAGGACCGCTGGCATTGATGAGAGGGGTGTACAAATACACCATTCCGGAAACGCGCAAGGCATTAGATGGATGGCGTGCTCAGGCGGAGACAATTCCAAATGAGGAATTGCGTACACAAGCACTTGCCAGTCTGAAGGATAAACAATTTCACTGTGAAGGTGGAACCGTCTATGCTTTGGCCGATATGCCGAACAGACACATTCTCATTCCGTTAATCGTTTCATACCAAACCATAAGTGATTATTTGGACAATCTGTGTGACCGCAGCACCTCGATGGACCCGGATGACTTTCGTCTGCTCCATCAATCCATGCTTGATGCGGTAGATCCCGAGGCGACACCTGTCAATTATTATGCGCTCCGTGAGGAGCAAGATGACGGTGGATACTTGCGGAATCTGGTGACAACATGTCAGAAGCTGACTCGTCAGCTACCGGGATATGCGTCAGCCAAGCCACAAATACAGGATCTGGCAGGCCTATACACGGACCTGCAGGTATATAAGCACATCAAACCGGAACTGAGAGAAACGGCCTTGCTCGAATGGTGGTCGGAGCATCGCCACCGCACGCCTCAGTTTCGCTGGAACGAATTTGCCGCTGCTACTGGCTCTACTCTGGGTGTATTTATGCTGTTCCTCGCTGCGAGTGACGATCAGTTGACCGAAGAGCAGGCGGTTTCAATCCACACGGCCTATTTTCCGCACGTATGTGCACTACACATCATGCTCGATTATTTAATTGATCAGGATGAGGATCGTGTTGAAGGGGATCTCAACTTCTGTAACTACTATGAGAACGTTGAGATGATGCTTGACCGAATTGCTTTTATTGTGGAGATGGCTCGTAGTGATGTGCAGAGGATTCCGGGAAGTGCTTTTCACCGGATGATTATTGAAGGACTGATAGCCATTTACCTGTCTGATCCCAAAGTCAGCGAACAACAGGAAGTTCGTGTTGTGTCCAAACGTCTGATGAAGAAAAGCCCGATTACACGTGTGTTTTTCTTCATTTTCAGTCGCTGGATACGAAAGCATATGTAAGTCAGGTGTATTATTGCGGAGCCTGAAGTGAAACTAGAGGAGGAAGAAACATCATGACAGCAGTAAAAAAAATCGCAGTGCTAACGAGCGGTGGTGATTCACAGGGGATGAACGCGGCTGTTCGTGCGGTTGTTCGCAGCGGACTATTTCACGGGTTGGAAGTGTTCGGTATTCAACGTGGATACCAAGGACTCTTGAACAACGACATCTTCCCGATGGATTTGCGCAGTGTAGGGGATATTATCCAGCGTGGGGGAACCGTTCTGCAATCTGCACGTTGTAAAGAGTTTTATACCGCTGAAGGCCAGCAAAAAGGGGCAGACATTTTACGCGCACGCGGTATTGATGGACTTATTGTTATCGGCGGAGATGGTTCATATCATGGTGCAAACAAACTGAGCAAGCTTGGTATTAACACAATGGGCTTGCCAGGTACAATTGATAATGACATCTCGTTCACGGATTACACGATCGGATTTGATACATCCGTTAGCGTCGTGGTTGACGCGGTAAACAAATTGCGTGACACGATGTCTTCCCATGAACGTTCTTCCATCGTTGAGGTTATGGGCCGCCACTGTGGAGACATTGCGCTGCATGCCGGACTTGCTTCGGGAGCAGAAACCATTCTGGTACCAGAAGTACCCTTCGACATGGACGAGGTGGCTGAACGTATGAAAGCAAACTTCGCACACGGCAAACGCCACAGTATTATCATCGTAGCTGAAGGCGTAGGTAAAGGCGAAGACGTGGCCAAAGAACTGATGGAGCGCTGCCCGACGTATGAGCCGCGTGTTACCGTTCTCGGACACATTCAGCGCGGTGGTACGCCAACACCGTTTGACCGTAACCTTGCAAGCCGTCTTGGTGATTTCGCAGTGCGTAGTTTGATTGCGGGTGAAACGGATAAAGGCTGCGGACTTGTCAAAGGTGAGCTCGTTCTGACCGATATTGATAAAGTGGTGAACACCAAAAAAGCTTTCGATATGGAAACGTATGAGCTTGCACAACGCTTGTCTCAATAAATTCTTCCAAAAAAAAGAGCACAGTCCGTATGATTCGGAGCCGTGCTCTTTTTTGTATTATCAGGTTAGCCGGTAATTACTTTTTAGCCTTTTTTCTAATCCTTGTTAATGGAGTATTCTCCTTCATTTACGCGAAGAGAAGCTTGCGGGGAGTACGCTTCTTGCTTATGCGCGAAGGGAAGCTTGTTTTTGCACCCGGAACAGTCTCCACAACAGCGCAGTTGCCCCCACTGCGAGTCCTGCAATAAGACCAATCCAGTATCCAAATGCCCCAAGTGAAGTGTAAGTTGCGGTGAAATAACCAACGGGCAGACCGATAATCCAATAAGCGACAAAGGTAATGATTAACGCCGGATTGACATCTTTATACCCCCGTAGTGCTCCCTGTGTCGGAGTTGCGATGGCATCCGAGATTTGGAAGAAGATCGCATAGATCAGGAAATGTTGGGTTAGTGTAATTACTTCCTGTTCATTCGAGTAGATTCTTGCGATCGACTCTCCAAAAACCACCAAAATGATCGCTGTAACCAAAGATAGCCCGATTGCTCCTCCAATGCCAAGCAGACTATACTGTTTGGCGTCTTTCAGTCGGCCTGCACCATTTTCAAAGCCAACCAGAATGGTAAGGGCCATACAGATGCTCACAGGCAACATATAGAGCGTGGAGGCAAAGTTTAATGCTGCCTGATGAGCAGCTATGGTGACCGTATCGAATCGGCTCATTAGCAGCGTGACTGCGGCAAAGATGGACGTTTCAAAAAAGGTGGCGAATCCAATGGGAACTCCGATGACCAGGAGCTCTTTCCATTTGCTCAGAGAGATGCGTGACCATTGCCGGAAAACACCATATTGAGCAAACGGCTCCATGCGATGGGCGAAAAACAGGCTGATCAGAAAAATAAGCCAATATGTACAAGCTGTGGCTACACCTGCACCAACTCCGCCTAATTGAGGAAAACCCCCCCGCCCAAAGATGAGCAGATAGTTCAGCAAAATATTAACGGGTAGGGACACCAGCGTGATAAGCATGGTGACACGTGTCTGTCCAAGTGCGTCCATGAAACTACGTAGCACAGTGTACCCGAACAGTGGCATGATACCAAAGGCAAGCGCGCATAGGAAATAAAACGCTACATTTGCAACATGCGGCTCCAGAGGCATCCCACTTAAAATAGGACTCAGCAGAAGAGAACCTGCTCCTAGCACAATGAGACCTACGGCTATTCCGAGGTAGAGTGCCTGAATCACGCTATGACCGATCTGATCATTCCGCCTTGAGCCAAGCAGATGAGAAACAACAGGAGTTATGCCCATTAGAATCCCGCTAAGCCCGGTCTGCACAGGCATCCACAGACTTGTGCCTATTGCCACTCCTGCGAGATCGGCGGGCGAGAATTTGCCGGACATGTTGGTATCGAAAAATGACATGGCCGAAAGTGCGATCTGAGTAGTAAAGATGGGCAAAAATATAATCAGGAACTGTCTGATTTTTTGTGGGAAACTCGATGTATTCATATTCACTAAAAATGCCTCGCGATCTATATAGTTATCATGCTGATGTCACATCAGACAGCTATTAATTGTAGAGGATTTTTACGAATTTGGATAGTGTAGCAGGTGGGTTGGGGTTCGAAATGGATCTTATGATGATACCGATGACAGTAAAACGATGACAATAAAACATTAAAACCCCGTTCCCACTACAAATGGAACGAGGTTGAGACAAAGAGCGTTTGCGATCTGAGGATGATCAATGAGGTCAAATGAATATTTGAATTTATAAGTTCAATTTATTTGTATTGTACACCAGGTGTGTAACGATTGGAGGCATTCCACAGCAGATATTCATCCACATTCATTTCCTTCATCGCCCTGATCTGATCTTCTACCTGTTTTTTGCCATATTTGATATAATGTCCGCTACCCAGCCAGCTTGCCGTGAAGTCTTGAATCCATGGACGAATAACTGGTTTGAGTTCTTTCGTAGGGTCAAGCTTCTTGTGTGTATCCTTCATGGAACCTTTAATCGTCGTGTAGGGGTCTTTATCAGGATCTTTCACGCCATACCAGCCAGTAGAATAATGACTTGGATAGACCATAGGCGAGATGACATCCACGTTTTCCGATATTTTCACAAAATCCTGACCAATACCTGCGGCTGCCGGCACAGAGGCAGCATAACCAAAAATATCTACCGAAACTCGGACACCAAGTGGTGCGAGCTCTTTCCGTGCGTATTGCACGAACTCTGCGACAACGTCAACGCGTGATTGATCGGTTTGCGAGTACTTCAGTTTATCTGCACGTGTCTCGAATCCCTCAGGAAATCGAACGTAATCAAATTGAATTTCCTTGAAACCAAGCTTGGCAGCTTCTTTGGCAATTTCAATGTTGTAATCCCAGACTTCCTTGCTGTAGGGATTCACGAAACTGTCTCCTTTCCCGTTGGCCCATACAGAGCCGTCTTGATTGCGGAAGGAAAGCTCGGGGTTCTTTTTAGCCAGAATGGTGTCTTTGAATACAACGATACGCGCAATGGGATAGATCTTGTGTTTTTCTAATCGTTTCATCAAGGCATCGATATCCCGAATGAAGGACTTGGCTTCGCCCATTTTGTTCACTGCTGTGTTCTTCGTGGGGTAGGTAATGTATCCGAGATCATCTTTGACATCAATAACCATAGCATTCAGTTCAGTTTGATCTGTCAGTTCGAGCAATTGTGCCATCCGAGCACCACCTGCACTGTATGCGGTGACATATATGCCTTTAACAATAGGGGCATCGGGTTGAGGGTCTACCTTCGCAGGAGGGTTGTTAGCGTCGATGACGACTTGTTCTTTTTGTGATTGAATAATGGCAGTGTTAAAACTACTGCTTAACGAGGGTAGTTGACTATTACTGCTATGACCCAGATCCGTAGTTACCGACGTTCCTCCGAAATTTCCCAAGGCCATTGCGAACAAGGCCCATAGTATATTCATCCTTTTCCACTCCCTTTATGTACATTCCATAATTGAATTATACAGCAAAGCCTCCGTGCTTTTAACCATATTAATCCTTTTATGAAACAAGTGGGAAAGTGAAAACCGCTCCCTGACTGAGGAAATTCCTCGTCAAGAAGCGGCGTAAACGGACTAAAAAATTATTGGATATATACATCATTCTGATGCTCACAAATACTGTACTGAATGATTTCCATTGCATCTCCCTGTTCCAGGATGCCCAGCCCATCCCGGAGAACAATCAAAGAGTCGAGTTCATTCGGTTTCAAGAAAGGGAGCATTTCCGGGCACCATTTGTTGACAATTTCAAACAGTTTTACCGTTTCCGTATCCACAATAATCACCCTTTCCTACTCGAATTCCAAAATGGTAAGTCATTCGGCGCGAATCGGGAAAGCATATGGCTTTGTGAAAAGTAAAGGTTAGAACCTGCTTACAACATATTTAAGAGCGGTGCACCATTATTATACCACAAACTTATGAATTGTTAACGGGCGGATGTCTAGCTTCGGCGGAATGAGCCCATAACGCCTACCGTTTCCACGATGTTAACAAAAGCCTTTGGATCAGTTTCTTTGATAATCCGTTTGATCTCAACTAATTCGTAACGGGTTGTCACAGTCATTAACATATCCTTTTCGATGTCCGTGTATGCCCCTTGGGTTTTGATTTTTGTAACTCCACGGGGTCTGCTCAGCAGTTTTTTCAACATGGCTTCGGTTTCGTTTGTGATGATGTACAAGGTAACCTTCACGTGACTGATATGAATGAGATCCAGCACTTTACCTGTAACATAGATCGATACCATGGAGGCAAGAGCAATATTCCAGTTGTTATTCAAATAACCGGCTAACAAAATGATCGCTCCGTTCATGCCAGCCATGACAGTGCCGATAGGGAAATCACGATTTCTAGTGAAAATGGAACCGACAATATCGAGGCCTCCAGTAGAGCCACCGACTCTAAAAGACACCCCTGTGCCGATTCCAACCAGCACACCGCCAAACACACAACTTAACAAAGGATCGGTTGCCACAGCAGAAACAGGCAGCAGTCCAATAAACCAAGAAGTGGCTGCTACCGATACAATGCTCAATATAATGAAACGTCGTCCAAGAATAAACCAACCTGCAACGAGCAGGGGGATGTTAAGAACAAAATACATTATACTAAGATTCAGATTGGTAAAATAACCTAAAAGCATGGAAATACCGGATACTCCACCGCTCAGAAGCTGATGGGGAAGCAAAAACCAGTTAAAGCCGCAAGCAATCGCTGCAGCACCCAAAATGATCACCAAAGAGTGCCAAATTATTTTGGGCAATTTAATCACCTCATTTTTATTTAAAACCAGATTGCTGGTAATCTTGAATAGTTTTATGATATAATGATTTGTGGATATTCTTGAGTAGGAAACTTTTCCCAAATCGAAAGCTAAAATTTGAAATGTTTCAAACACATGATTGTAGTTTTAGTCTTATCTTGGGGACCCATTCATGGAATTATGTTCGTTCATGAAAATAATTCGTCCCGTTGGGATACCCTATAAATATTAACGCTACTTAAGAATACAGACAACAAAGTGGATTGTCCACCATGTCCACCATATAAAAGGAGTATGAATAATTTTGACAAATTTAAATTTCACTGATTTCAATCTTGAACCACTGGTGCTGCAAGCCATCACTGAGCTCGGGTTTGAAGAAGCAACGCCGATTCAATCCAAATCAATCCCTTTTGCACTTGAAGGAAGAGATTTGATCGGTCAAGCTCAAACTGGTACGGGTAAAACCGCAGCATTCGGTATTCCGTTGATCAGCAAAATCTCCAAAACGGATGATAAAATCCGCGCCCTCATTATGGCACCTACACGTGAACTTGCTATTCAAGTCGCTGAAGAGATCGAAAAACTTACTCGCTTCAAAGGTCTGCGCTCCCTGCCAATCTACGGCGGACAAGATATCGTACGCCAGATTCGTGCATTGAAAAGAAAACCACAAATTATCATCGGTACACCAGGACGTCTCCTTGACCATATCAACCGCAAAACAATCAAACTTGATGATGTACAAACTGTCGTGTTGGACGAAGCAGATGAAATGCTCGACATGGGTTTCATGGAGGATATTCAATCGATCCTGAAACAAGTTCCAGATGACCGTCAAACGATGCTGTTCTCTGCAACAATGCCTCCTAACATTCAAAAATTGGCTCAACAATTCTTGACTAATCCAGAACACGTTTCTGTTATTCCTAAACAAGTTAGTGCTCCATTGATTGATCAGGCTTATATCGAAGTTCCTGAGCGTCAAAAATTCGAAGCTCTTAGCCGTTTGCTGGATATGGAATCACCAGAATTGGCAATTGTATTCGGACGTACTAAACGTCGTGTAGACGAATTGGCTGAAGCTTTGCAAAAACGTGGATATTCCGCTGATGGTTTGCATGGCGACTTGTCTCAAAATCAACGTGATACTGTAATGCGTAAGTTCCGTGACGGTAGCATTGATGTACTCGTTGCAACAGACGTAGCTGCTCGTGGTCTCGATGTATCCGGCGTAACACACGTTGTGAACTTTGACCTTCCGCAAGATCCGGAAAGTTATGTTCACCGTATCGGCCGTACAGGTCGTGCGGGTAAAGAGGGTGCAGCATGGTCTTTCGTAACTCCGCGTGAGATTGATCACTTGCACTTCATCGAGCGTGTAACACGTCACCGCATTCCGCGTAAACCGTTGCCTACGATGGCAGAAGCGGTTGAAGGAAAACAACGTGTAACGGCTGAACGTCTCCTGGAGATTGTACAATCCGGTGAGCTGAACGAATACAAAGGTATTGCCATTCAAATGCTGGAGCAATATGATTCCGTACAATTGTTGTCCGCAGCTTTGAAACTCCTGACAGGCGACAAAAAAGATGCTCAGGTTGATCTGACTCCTGAAGATCCAATCCGTGCTAAACGTCGCAGACCAGATGTTCGTTCTGGCGGACGCAAGCCATCAGGTTACAGCGGTAACCGTAGCAGTGGCGGCGGTGGTGGTTACAACCGTGATCGCAACAGCAGTGGTGGCGGACGTGGCGGTTACAATCGTGACCGCAACAGCAGTGGTGGAAGTGGAAGCAGAGAAGGCGGCTACAACCGTGATCGCAAACCGCGTCCAAGCAACAATGAAGGACGTCGTCCGGCTAGAGACAACTCTTTCGAATAAGTGTAACATTTAATGAGGATGGGGCAGGAAGCTGCTCCATCTTTTTTTACTTTGCAAAAGTTCATAAACTTTCCATTTATTAGAGCGTTCAAGGATGTCAGCAAGCATCTTCTTTCGGGAAGTGCTGGCTTTTCCTATATATAATAAGGTATATTAATATTAGAATTTAGGTTAGACGCAAGGTGTGGAGGAGGAGAAATGTTTGGAATTTAAAGGAGCTATGGGCGGGCTTTACCGGCTGACAGAATGGATCACAAGACTGGCCGCAAGCAATCTCTTGTGGGCGATCTGTTCGTCACCGTTCTTGTTTTTCATGGTTATGAAACTGCTCGTCATGCAGCAGAATCTCGCGAACGAATCATTACAAATGAACTGGGCTATAGCCATTGTGGCACCGCTTACACTGTTTCCGGCAACCTCGGCTTTGTTCACGGTTGTTCGTAAATGGAATATGGGAGATACGGATGTGCCGATCTTTCGTACATTCTTTACAGGTTACAAGGAAAACTACAAACAAAGTTTAATCGGGGGTATTTTTTACACACTACTGTTCGCGATCATGTATCTGGACTATACGGTTTATATGACGCAGTTCCGTAATATGCAACTGGTTGGCATAATTATGCTCGTGTTGTTGCTGTTGTTGTTTGTATCCCTGTTTAACTTCTTTTCTATGGTTGTACATTACCATATGTCGATCGGCCTTATTATCAAAAATGCAGTTCTGTTAACGCTGATTAGACCTTTCCGTGTGTTCTCCACATTACTGGGAAGCGGGTTGTTGTTCTATTTCGGATTGCGTTATCCGGTGTTATTTATCTTTTTCATTATGAGCATCGTGGCTTGGTTTGCGTTCTTTAACTTCTATGCTACCTATAACAAAATGCAGGAGCAAATGCAAAAGATTCAATTACAGAAAGAAGAAGAAGAGGCTGCTGCGCTGGCTGAGAAATCAGCTGAAGAGAGCGAACCGCAAACTTCTGAGCCTTCTGATAATAAAGATTTAACACAGCAAAAATAAAACATGTCTGTATGGCATTTACTTTTTACACAGTTAGGGATATAATAATTGTACATCCTGCGATGTACGTTTCGGTTATTCGTTGTTTTGAACCAATGATGATGTCTTCGGGAGATTAATACAAAGTGTTGCTGAAAAGCCCTGTCTATACGACATGGGGACTTCAAACGCATTTTTGCAGTCACCCACCTGCCAAGCAGGTTCATAAGACAATGTAGCCGGACGGCATAGGCGGGTTTCTAATTTTACCATGTACAGCACCCTGACTTTCCTTGTTACGAGGAAGCCGGGGTGTTTTTATGTTGGTTTATGGATGGATCTGATAAAAAATCGGATTCGGGTTATTGTTTATCTCTGTATTTTTGTTAAATATGATGCTTACCCTTTTGTTACTACTTGAACAATGTTACACTAGAATACATAATGGAACGGTTACACTCAAAGGAGGAAGGGTCTTGACCTTAAAGAGAACGCTCGTCGGTATCATCCGAAGTATGGAGGGGACCAGCGATCGAGCCAAGGATCCCAAATTAAAAACAAGGTATTACAATTTATCTAAAGAGAAAGCTTGGGAAGAAGTTTCTTCGACACTCAAAAAAATTCCGGGATATAAAGTGCTCCATGAAGTGCACTCGGTAGGTGAAATTATACTGGAGAAACGCACAACATTTGGGCGCACGATGGATATTACGGTATCCATTATTTCCGTAAGTCCTGTTCGGAGTGCGGTGGATATGTACTCTGCTTCCCGCGGTTCAATGGGGGATCTGGGTTCAAACTATCGTACGATTATGCACTTGTTCTCTGTACTGGATAAAAAGCTTAGCAAGTATAAGGCGAATGAGTGAAATAAATGATGAAATAATAAAAAGCGAGAGAAGGCTGACCTTCCTCGCTTTTATTCTGCACATATGAAAGTTGTTTTACAGCAAAGCTTTTACAGCGGCGATGGCTTGCTCGAAGTTAGGGGAGTCCGTCATTTCAGGCAGATACTCCACATATGTAATTTTGTCTTCGGCATCCACAACAAAAATAGAACGCATGTCGAGTTGGAATTCTTTGATTAGAACACCATAGTTCTCGCCGAAAGAGCGTGTTTTGTAATCGGAAAGGGTAACTACACGATCAACGCCCGCCGCACCGCACCAACGTTCTTGTGCGAATGGAAGGTCTACGCTAACGGTAAGAACAACAACGTTCTCTCCAAGATCGGCAGCTTCAACGTTGAAGCGGCGAGTCTGTGCATCACATACGCCAGTGTCCAGGGAAGGAACAACGCTGATTAATTTGATCTTGCCTGCGAAGTCTTTCAGTGATGCATCTTCAATCAAGTTTTTGCTCACAGTGAAGTCAGGTGCTTGATCGCCCACTTTCAATTCGGGTCCGATCAATGTGATAGGGTTGCCTTTGAATGTGGCTGCGCCTTTACGTTCTTGTGTCATAAATAATGTTCCTCCTTATAAATTGGTGATCCGTGCCAAAATCCATTATAATCTTTTATGAAAGACATTGTCCAATCTGGGCATATATTATTGTGATGGATTCAAGAGATGGTCTGATTTTAACAGGGTGGAGTGAAAGTGAAAATCTATGATATTTATCCGTTATGAAAATTGGAAAGATTATTTGAAGTATTTCCCTTTGACGTCGATTCTTTTAATTGCAAATGTTGTTATGTTCATCGTGTTAACGGTTAACGGCGGGGCGAGAAGTGTTCCGACTTTATTTCATTTTGGAGCATTGATTAATGACGGTGCGTACTTGAATGAGTGGTGGCGTTATGTAACAGCCATGTTCCTTCATGGAGGTTTTGATCATCTGTTGTTCAACAGTTTTGCGCTCATTGTATTTGCTCCTCCTTTAGAGCGATTGCTTGGGTCTGTGAGATATGGTGTATTGTATCTGGGCGGAGGTGTAGTAGGGAATATTCTAGCCATTGCATGGTACAAATCGATTGGTCAGCTTACCATTTTGTTAGGGGCGTCTGGTGCAATCTATGCCGTCTATGGTGCGTTTCTCTACATAGCTCTGTTCCAACGGAACATCATGGATGAGACATCGCGCAAAACGTTGTATACGTTGTTGCTATTCGGTATCATTTTTTCCTTTGCGGTTGCAAACGTCAGCTGGATGGCGCATTTGGGTGGTTTACTCGGAGGGTTCTTTATTTATGGTTTGATCATTCGCTTGTGGAAACCTCGTATCTTCAAGAAATAGTCGGAACGTTCTCAAGATGGAATGCGGTCAACGATATTGCAGGGTATAACAGATTGGAGCGATCAGGCAAGTGGAATTAAGACAGTTACATTATTTTCTAAAAGTAGCACAGAAGGAACATGTTACACAGGCAGCAGAGGAGTTGCACGTGGCACAATCTGCGGTCAGTAGACAGATTCATCAGCTAGAAGAAGAGCTTGGTGTAGATCTTTTTATGCAAAAAGGGCGTAATCTGCAGTTAACTGCGGTAGGGCAGCTTTTTTGCAAACGAGTTGAAGGTATTTTGAAGGATCTCGACAAGGCTGTGGGTGAAGTGCATGAGTTTCTTGACCCGGAGCACGGGGAGATTCGGATTGGCTTCCCGCATAGTCTGGGGATTCATCTTATTCCATCTGTAGTGGCGGCTTTTCGTCAGAAGTATCCGAATGTGAAATTCAGATTCAAGCAGGGGATGTACCCGACATTGATCCGGGATGTGTTGTCAGCGGAAGTGGACCTTGCTTTCATTTCACCATTTCCGGAAAAGCATGATCAGGTTGCAGGTGATATTGTACTGACTGAGGAATTGCATGCCATCTTGCCACCTAATCATCCGCTAGCGGGAGAAGAGACGATTGCATTGGAGCAGTTGAAGGATGAAAAGTTTGTCTTGTTTAGCAAAGGATATTCTTTGCGGCCAATAGTATGGCATGCCTGCCTAGAAGCTGGATTTACACCGAAAATTGCTTTTGAGGGCGAGGAAACGGATACGATTCGTGGTTTGGTAGCTGCAGGTATGGGTGTTAGTCTGCTGCCGGAAATGGCTTTGTTCCAGACGAATCCCCTACAACCTGCACATGTGGCGATTTCCCATCCGAAAGTAACCCGAACGATTGGATTGATTCACCGTGCAGACGACAAATTGCCACTTGTTGCGCAGTCTTTCCGTTCGTTTTTACTTCAATACTTCGGTTTACAACAAAACAATACCCCATCCGGATAACGGTGGGGTATTGTTTTTGTTTATTTAACTTTTCATGAGTGGCTGAAACCATTAATCCCGGCTGTTAAAGATCCCGATGTAACGAATCAGTTCAAGTAAAGAGATCAATGCAGCGGCAACATAAGTCAAAGCTGCGGCATTCAACACTTTGGCTACGCCTTTTTCTTCTTCGTTACGGATATAACCTTCAGATACCATAATCTCACGAGCTCGATTGCTGGCGTTAAACTCGACCGGCAATGTAATCAATTGAAATGCTACAGTAACGGAGAAGAAGATAATCCCGATTCCCACCAGGTTCATCGCGTTAAAGAGGAAACCTGCGATCAACAGGAATGGTGCAAGTCCAGATGCAAAGTTTACAATTGGAAAGATGCGGTGACGCAATGCTAGCATAGGGTAACTTTCCTTATGTTGAATGGCGTGACCTACTTCGTGACAAGCAACAGATAAGGCCGAGATGGACTTTTCATAATATACAGGTTCTGACAAACGTACAACCCGGTTGATCGGATCGTAGTGGTCAGAAAGTGAACCGCGAACCGGTTCGATCGGTACATCGTGCAGGCCATTGGCATCAAGCATATGACGGGCTGCATCATAACCGGTCATTCCGTTCTGATTGGGTACTTCTGACCAGCGTCTAAAGGTGCCTTTAACGCGAAATTGCGCCCATAACGAGAGCAAAAATGCGATGATGATCAATACGAACATACCGTTATTAAAACTCATATCCATTCCTCCGCTTTCATAATAAGCTACATCATGGTGTTTTCAAGCAAGATTTTCAATGCTTCCATCGTACCGGCGCTTTTGGTAAGTAGGCCTGCCATCATCTTACGAGCTTGTACAGGTTTCATCTCTCCAAGCAGTGGTTTAAGTTCATTGACTTCTCGCTCAAGTTGCTGCACATGGAGTTCAAGTGTTGTCAGTTTGCTGGCTACTTGTTCTTCTGTGCTGACCAGACGCCACTTTTCAAGAGATTGTTTAATCTCTTCGAGACTATACTTCTCTTGTTTCATCTGTACAATACGTTCAAGTCTGGTTAAGGTTTCATGACTATAGAGACGATAATTTTTCTGTGTTCGTTCTTCGGGAGCGATTAACCCGAGCTTCGTGTAATAGTCAATTGTCCGTTCGCTTACACCAGCCGTTTTGGCGAGTTCGCCAATTCGAAAAAGTTTCATATCCCCAATGATATTCACCTCGCTTGCAAGTTCAAATGTAGGGAAATGTGGTTTCCTCATGCGCTTCACATGGAACACGCCTAATTTTTCTTACTAATAAGTATGATACATGATCATGAACCATACAGTCAAACGTTATGCTTTGATCAATAGCTTGCTTTATTTCTATATCTATGTGCTTAAAGCAAGTGATTATGTACTTAAGTGCAAGAAAAAGACGTAAGACTTTATTCCCATAAAATATTTTTGAAAATGATGAAAATACTCTTGTCAACTTTCCTTACTTCTGCTTATAATGACATTAAGAGTTTCACGATATGTTAATAAACATAACATAAGAGGGAGTGGGGTACATGAGAAAGAAATGGTTGGTTTCAATGTTAGCAATGCTTACTTTACTGGCTTTCCCAATGAGTGCATTTGCAGCGGCAGCGGAGGGCCCGAGTAATCTTGAACTTCAAAGCGGTCTGAACTCGGCCTTTACGTTTCTGGCTGTAGTGTTGGTGTTCTTTATGCAAGGTGGGTTTGCGCTCCTTGAAGCAGGTTCGACACGAATGAAAAATGCAGGACATATTGCGGGTAAGACGATCCTGACATTGGGTATTTCAGTTATTGCGTTCTGGGGACTTGGTTTTGGCCTAGGCTTTGGTAACGGTAACGGATTCTTCGGAACAACCGGTTTCTTTATGAGTGGAGATAACATGGCAGCTTCCTTTGAATCACTTGCTTTCTCCGATGTTCCACTAACGATTAAATTTGTATTCCACCTTGCATTTGCGGCTGTCTCGCTGGCTATTGCCTGCGGGGGTATGGCAGAACGTGCAAAGATGAGCGTATATATCGTGTTTGGTACACTGTATACCATTATTATGTATCCGGTTGTTGCTCACTGGGTATGGGGCGGCGGCTGGCTTGCAGAGCTGGGCATGCAGGATTTCGCGGGTTCAACAGTCGTTCACTTGACCGGTGCAACTGCGGCTCTGGTAGCTACTATTTTGCTAAAACCACGTATCGGAAAATACAACAAAGATGGAAAACCTAACATCATTCCAGGTCACAACCAAGTGTATTCCGTACTCGGGGTTATTATCCTCTGGATCGGTTGGTTCGGTTTCAACCCAGGTAGCACATTGTCTGCAATGGGTGAAGGATTCTTCGGTTATGTGGCACTCACTACAAACGTAGCTGCGGCTGCCGGTGGTGTTGCTGCACTGTTGATCTCCTGGGCAGTCCTTGGGAAATCAGATATTCCTAGCATGTTGAACGGGGTGCTTGCTGCACTCGTAGCGATTACTGGTGCTTGTGCTTTCGTAGAACCTTGGGCTGCACTGGTCATTGGTGCAATCGCAGGTATCATTACCTTCTTCACGGCTCAATTTTTTGACCGCAAAGGTATTGACGATCCGATCTATGCGTTCTCTGTACATGGTATTGCTGGTATGTGGGGAGCCATCTCCACCGGTTTGTTCGCAACACCTGAACTTGCTGAAAAAGTAGGTGTAGGTCAAGCGGGTCTGTTCTATGGAGGTGGATTCCACCAACTAGGTGTTCAATTGTTAGGTCTTGCTGGCGCATTTGCCTTCGTACTCGTGATGTCCTTCATTATTCTCGGCGGTATGAAAGCTGTAATGGGTATTCGCGTTACTGAAGAAGAAGAAACCATGGGTCTGGATCTCAGCGAACATGGTACGTACGGCTATCCTGAGCAAATGAAACATGCTGATTCCAAATCGGGCGGTACGTTCAGCTCCTGAGGTAAATGATAATTGAAATTGCTTCAAGGAGGCTGGATATGATGGAACCTATCTCAACAACGAATCTTTCCTGGTCTTATCAAGGGATCGATGGTGCCGCTTCTGCACATGAACTGCGCCAGGCTCGCGTCATTTTACAGAGAGAGCTCCAGGAATCATTGTCCACTTCCTTGTCGCTGGTCGAATGGTACGAGACGGTAAATGAACTGCATGACCGCATTGCACGGAAAGCGGTAGAGTTATGCATTCAGGGGATGGTAGAGGAGGGCTTCGGCCAGCCTCCCGTCCCCTATGCCTTTATCGTATTTGGAAGCTCCGGCAGGGAAGAAGCGACATTATGGAGTGATCAGGATAATGGCATGATTATCAGCGATACTCCGCATGCAGGAAAAGAAGAATATTTTATGGAACTGGGAATACGTATTGCCGATCTATTGGCACAGTTGGGTTATGCCAAATGTGAGGGCAAGGTGATGTGCTCGGAGCCGCTCTGGCGTAAAACACTGGCATCCTGGAAGGAGCAACTCTTGGAATGGAGTTCTGACCTGAACTGGGAGCCTGTACGTAACCTGATTATTGCTTCCGATATGCGTTTTATTGCGGGTGAGGTAAGTCTGGCAGATGCTTGGCTTGCGAGTTTTTATGAACAGTTTCGCCGAGTGCCTGAACTCTCGGATGCCGTGCTGCGTAATACAGTGAAACATAAGGCGACACTAAATATACTGGGCCGCGTGGTTACAGAGCGATTTGGTGAACACGCAGGCGGTTTTGATGTTAAATACGGTGTGTATATTCCGCTGGTCAACAGTGCCAGGTTTTTGGCTTTACAGCATGGGATACAGGAATCATCGACGTTAAAACGTATGGAGAGACTGACTTCGCTTGAGGCGCTTCCTTTTCAGTTAACGGATACGTGCCAGCGTGCATTTACGTCTGCTCTGAAACTGCGCCGAAACACACCCGTTGTTATCCGGGAGGATTTGCAGCAGAGCAGTGGTTTTTTGGATGAAAGACAAATGAAACAAAAGCAGATTCATTATGATCTGAGAGAGACACTGGGACTCGTTAAGCGAGTGCATCGTGCTTTGCAAAGACAGTTGCGTTTTGCAGAAAGGAGACGTCCATGAGAGAGCCGGCAAGGGGCAGTACAGGATTTTGGAATTCGCTGCGTCAGGGAGGGGTTCCTTCCGCCATCGCTTCCATTATGGGAGCCCCTACGGCGCAACATATGGCGTTCATCCGTTCCATGATGAGGGAGCAGCGTAGACCAGAAGTGTTGCATACACCTTTAAAAGAACTGGATGCAGTGGTGTTTGATCTGGAAACAACGGGCTTCTCACCCCAGCATGGAGATGAGATTCTCTCCTTTGGTGCCGTGCGCATTCGCGGCGGTGTTGTACTGGAGGAGGAGCAGTTTTACACTGTGGTACAGTCAAAGACGGCGGTACCGAAGCATATTACTGAGCTTACGGGGATTACGCAGCAGATGACAGAAGAGGCGCCAACACTGCTGAAGGGACTGCATGATTTCATGTCCTTTGTTGGTGGGAATGTACTTGTTGCTCATGCGAGTGCGCATGACCGTGCTTTCCTTAATGCAGCGTTATGGCGAACCTCCAAAGTCAGGCTGACCCATCGTTTGATTGACACGATGATGCTCGCCCGTTGGCTTGAACCCACAAGACCCGGATACGGGCTGGATGAATTACTGGAATCCAGAGGTATTCCCATCTTCGGGCGACACCATGCGCTTGAAGATGCTAAAATGACGGCGCGGTTATGGTCTTGTTATCTCGAGGACATGCAACGAAAAAACATTGAGACATTGGGAGACCTCTACACCCAATTAAGTCATGCGTAACATTATTGGTACCAGGCTATAAGAGGGTATAGGAGACGATGCTCCTCGTCGTCGCTGTTCTTCATTCGATATAATCTGGTAAGCATTCAGGAGCATGCTTGACGTCGCCACGCTTGAGACTGAAGTTGAGGCCGAAAGATCAGGTGCGCCAATCAGATAAGTCTGAACCACACCTGCGAAGTTCGGAAGGGCTTGCAGATCCTCTTGCGAAGGAATCGGTATTGTACGCGGGTGGGAGTGAAAGATGCCAACGATGGTACCTTCCGAGTAAAAACTTTGAATCCATTCCGTTTGATCCAGCGAGAAGTGATGCAGCGGGTCAGGCGCTACGTTACGAATGGGCTGAAACCGACTGATTCGTATGCCGCCCGCTGCGGATTCACCCAGCACAACCCCGCAGGCTTCCTGCGGCAGCGAAAGATGCATGTGCCTGGACATTTCCTGTTCCACCGAGCGGGGAAGGATTAAGGTATTTTGCTGCCCGTGAAGTGCTGCCATTTGTATTCACCCCTCTCTCTTTTGGCTCCTGCTTATGCAGGAGTCCTTTTTATTTTATTTTGTTCCATCTGGATTGTAAAATTTTAAGGGAAAAGGGTACAATATCATAAAGGATCGTTGTGACACTATTTGGATACTTTGACTGGACAAGAGGGTGGCGGATGATGAAACGTAACATATACATACTGCTTGGAGTTGTTCTGCTTGTTGGTATAGCGTTAGCTCAGAATAAGGATAGTGGCATAGCAGCTGTTTTTAAACAGGAGCAACCTCTGCCGACGGAAACAGGGCCGAAGGCAGGTTTGCTGGCACCGCCGTTCTCTCTGACGGGGCTGGATGGTAAAACTTATAGCGTGGGTGGGGCGAAAGAAAAAGCGACTTTTGTAAGTTTTTGGGCATCATGGTGTGACCCATGTAAACAAGAAGCGCCAGAACTAAACCATTTCGCGGAAAAATACAAGGACAAGCTGGATCTGTACGGTGTAAATGTTACTTCATATGATAAACTGAAGGATGCCAAAGCTTTTGTAGACGAGTACAAGCTTACATTCCCGATTCCACTTGATGAAAAAGGGACAGTGTATGCTCAATATAATGGCGTTGCATTTCCAACGAATGTTCTGATTGATTCTCGTGGAGTCATTCAAGAGATCGTTCTTGGCATATTGCCAGAAAAAGAGCTGGAGAAAAAAATTAAAAAGTTGATTGAAAACTAAAAGCCTATGTGCTCACGTGTTCAGCAATTAAAAAAGCTTCTGCTGCCATCAGTAATGGCTGCAGAAGCTTTCTTTATTTTCCGGGAAATAAGAAGTTGGTTTGTGTTTAGGCTGGATTTAAAATCTTAATGATTGATTAGCCCCGGAGTCGGAATCGAGATTGGGTCCGGCTCGTTCAGGATATTTTCCTGAAGCAGTGCATACCTGAAACTGTGTACAAGCGCTTCCCAGCTCGCTTCGATGACGTTCTCGGATACACCAACCGTATTCCAGGTGTTCTCTGTATTTTTGGATTCGATCAATACACGAACTTTGGCGGCGGTGGCATCCTTCTCATCCAATACACGAACTTTGTAGTCAGACAAGTGCATATGAGCAAGAGAAGGAAAGTACTGCACAAGTGCTTTCCGAAGCGCGTTATCGAGCGCGTTGACTGGACCGTTGCCTTCTGCAGCGGTGTACACACTTGTTCCAGCGACATTGAGTTTGACAAAAGCTTCGGATACAACGGATTTACCAGCCGTTTTCTCCACGAGCATTTTGAAAGATTCGAATGTGAACAGTTCTTTCATATCGCCATTCGCTTCACGAATCAATAATTCCAGTGAGGCATCAGCACCTTCGAATTGGTAACCTTGATGCTCCAAATCTTTGATTTTTTCAATGATTTGCCGTGAATTCGCACTGCTTGGATCAAATTCTAAACCGAGTTCCTGTGCTTTAGATACGATATTGCTCTGTCCGGCCAGTTCAGAGACAAGCACACGTTGCTTGTTGCCGACCAGTTCTGGCACGATATGTTCATATGTCCGTGAATCACGCAAAATGGCTGATACGTGGATCCCGCCTTTGTGAGCAAAGGCGGCATTACCCACATAAGGTTGGTTGATGGGCATATTCACGTTAGCAATCTCACTGATGTAGCGGGCGACATTCGTGAGTTGTTTCATGGAGTCATCTGACACACACTCGTAACCAAGCTTCAACTGCAAATTAGGGATGATAGAAGCAAGATTAGCGTTACCACAGCGCTCGCCATAACCGTTCATTGTGCCCTGAACCTGACGAGCTCCAGCTTGTACAGCGCTGAGGGTATTTGCAACAGCCAGCTCACAGTCATTATGAGTGTGAATACCAAGATGAGCATGAGGCAGCGTCCGGTGCAGACTGGACACGATCTCGTGAACTTCGTGCGGCATCGTTCCGCCGTTGGTATCGCACATCACCAGCCAGTCCGCTCCGGCTTCGTGAGCTTTGGTCAAGACGGCTTGTGCGTACTCGGGGTTATTTTTGAACCCGTCGAAAAAGTGCTCGGCATCAAAAATCACTTCCATTCCGCTTTGCTTCAAGAATGCGATGGAATCATAGATCATGGATAGATTTTCTTCGAGCGTTGTTTGCAAAGCGGTATGCACATGAAAGTCCCATGATTTTCCGACCAGTGTTGCGGCTTGTGCCCCGGATTCAATCATACGCTTCAGGTTAGCATCTTCGCTGGCAATGCTGCCCTTGCGGCGTGTGCTTCCGAATGCAACGACCTTGGCGTTCAGCTTCAGCTCCTTGACTCTTTTGAAAAACTCAATGTCCTTGGTGTTGCTGCCGGGAATTCCGCCTTCAATATAATGAGCACCTAGGTCGTCCAGCTTTTTGGCAATTTTGAGTTTGTCATCTGCCGACAAGCTGACACCCTCTCCTTGTGTGCCGTCACGTAAAGTCGTATCGAAGATGGAAATGGCCTTTGACATGAAGATCCTCCTTTAAGGTAAAGCGCTTTTTTTATAAGTTTTGATCATAGGGTTGAAAAGCAGATAAAAATGTTAATGGATAAATCCTTCGGTGTAGCAACGCTACACTGTGTTAAACTGGTTTGATGGATTTGTCCCAAACGCGTGAATTTGTATAATTAATTATTATAGCATCATTATAGCCAAATGCTACATTGAATTCGCAGGTTAACGTAAACATTTGCCCATTTAAATGTGAAAAAGCGTTCGGGGATACGAAACAGGCATCTATGTTATAATTTGGTTTAATGGAAGAGAGGGGATAACGGTGACTATAGTATGGGAGAATGTAATAATTGCGGTTGTGCCGCTCATCATTATTGGTCTGGTTGTCCGGGCCGTAATCAAGAACAACAATAGGTCTGAACGAAAATAAAGTGAACTCCCCAGCCGGGAGGGTTAGAAAGGGTGGGGGGCGTGAAGTCTTCAGACAACAATCCTCCAATTGATGTAAGTAATTATTATCCATCAGCTGGCAGAGTGATTCTGCATGTGGACATGAACGCCTTCTATTGTTCTGTACACGAAGCAGAGGAACCGGAGTTATATAGAGGAAAAGCAACTGCCGTCGCTGGCAGTAGTGAACTCCGCAAAGGTGTTATCGTCACTTGTTCTTACACAGCCCGAAGCAGGGGGATTTCAACGGGGATGGTTGTACATCAGGCGATGAAAAAATGTCCAGACCTTATTGTGATTCGTCCTGACTTTCATCTGTATCGTCAATACTCCAGAGCTTTTATGCAAATTGCCTATAGTTATACGCCGCTGCTGGAAGCAACCTCAATTGATGAGTGTTATCTGGATATTACGGGTTCCAAACAATTCGGTACACCTATTGAAATCGCTGAACAGATTCAGCAGAGAATCATGGAGGAACTTGGCCTGCCCTGTTCCATTGGGATTGCGCCGAACAAACTGCTTGCGAAGATGGCTTCGGATCTGAAAAAACCGAACGGCATCTCGATTTTGCGGATGAGGGACGTTCCGCGTATTTTATGGCACAGGCCGTGCAACGAGATGTTTGGCATTGGGAAGAAGACGGCCGAGAAGCTTAAAAAGCTGGGGATTGATACGATCGGTCAATTGGCTAGATCGGATGAAAAAATGCTGATAGACCTGTTTGGTGTGAATGGTACATGGCTCAAAAATTCGGCTAATGGCATTCATCACTCGCCTGTCCTTGCGGAGCGCGAAGCGAATAAATCGATTGGGCATACAACGACACTGCCAGCCGACGTTTCTGAAATAGGGGATATCCACCGAGTGTTTCTCAACATCAGTGATCAGGTCGCCCGAAGATTACGCAAACACGAAATGCTCAGTCAAGGCATCCAGATCACAATTCGTACCCCTGACATGAAAACGATCACGAGGTCGCGCATGATGGATATACCTACAGAGGATGCGGCGGTCATCTATCGTGAGGCCTGTAAGCTTTTTGCAAAACACTGGGGAAATGGAAAGCCAGTACGAATGCTTGGTATCACGTTGCAGACATTGATTCCGCGAGAAGAGTCGGCTGTGCAGATGGACTTGTTTGAATATGAAGAAAAGCCAAAAAAGGAAAGTTTAATTCGAATTATGGATCAGCTTCGTGACAAATTTGGTGAGAATGCGGTGGTGACCGCAGGTATGCTGGGGGATGACCCTTCCGCATTGCTTCGCAACCACAAAGTAAGAGGGACTTCATTGCAAAAAGATAACTTGCAAAGTTTCGACTAAACAGGGATAATATAAAGTTGTGGTTGTTGCAATTTGATTTGTAATTATTCTAACTTTGGTTTAATATGTTTTTAGATAAAAACACGGTTCGTGGAGAATCCTAGGAGGAGAGATTGTATAATGAGTAAGTATACTTGGGTTGAAAAAGATACATGCATCGCATGTGGCGCTTGCGGAGCAACAGCTCCAGATATCTATGATTATGATGATGAAGGTCTGGCAGAAGTCATTTTTGATGGTGATGCTAACAAAGGAATCAAGGCCATCCCTGATGATTTGTTCGATGATATGCAGGATGCATGCGATGGTTGCCCTACAGATTCCATTAAAGTAGCGGACGAGCCTTTTAATAAAGAAGGTTAATTTTTTCTTCATATTGTACATTAAGGCACATGTTTTGTCCCAGTGACAGAAGGTGTGCTTTTTTATATGTTTATATGATTAGTACCAAGTACTGAAGTCCTATGCATATTTTGCCTCTGGCTGCCGATATATACTCTATAAGCACAAGGCGGAATAGTGGAGGATTAGATGCAAAACACGGATCTAAGGTCATATGTCAAGAAACATCCAGATAATAAAATGGCCTGGTATTTGCTAGGCAAAGAATATCTGGGCGAAGGACAGGAAGCGAAGGCGAATTATTGTTTCCAGCAAGCGGGCGAAGTGTATGAAGCTTTTGAACGTAGTAAAGCTCCTGCTGATATATGGATGGATTACCAGGATAAATTGGTAGAGATGTCTGAACAAAAAGAGAAAAAAAGACGCAGACGTAAAATGTGGCTGACGCTGCTAATGTTTCTCTTGTTAGCGGGTTTGCCACCTGCGGATGCTCCTGGTGCCCATCGTGGGGCAGCGGACGCTCTGTCTGCGGCTCTGGAATCAGAGGATGACATGCCGGCTGCAATGCCTGCTAAAGAGCAGCAAGGAGCAAGTCAGGCATCTGTGGAACAGAATAATGTGTTCACTGCTGCTGGATTTGGCAATGGAAATGATGGAGGAACAGCACTTGCTGCTGCCTGGTCCGGATCAGGAGCCGGGGTTAAAACAACGGCTGTACTCGGCATGCAGAGAACTAAGACGTGGTCCATCTGGAAACGGGATATGCCTGTAAAATATATTATGCAAACGAATCAAAAAGGCAAGCTTACGGCCCAGAGTTATGATGCAAAACAATGTAACTGCAAACCTCCCGAAGTATCCTCCAAGATCAAACGAATGGCGCTCTCTTGGACAACCAAACAGGAGACAGCTGCGGCGTTATCCAGTGCAATTATCTCATATCATAAGCAACACAAAGCATGGCCAAAGAGTGTCACCGCCCTGGCCCAGCCGTTTCCAAACAATATTTTGGGAGAAACTTCAAATGAAATGAGCGAGATGTTTCCTGAACTGTTAGCGATGTCTCAAGCCAAGGCTCAAGCTGGAGAGGGGGCGGCTACCGCAATCGGGAAATCACAGGCTGCTGAACTATCCAACGGGAAAAAGGCTCCGTTTGCTGATACATTGGGTGGACAGCCCTTCTTAGAGAAACCGCTCGAGATTGTTATTGATAAGAGTAACCACAGGCTGGCACTCATAAGCGGGAGCACGATTGTTCGGATGTATGAAGTAGGGCTTGGCGGGGAGCGAACACCTGAGGGTTCATATGTCATTACGGATAAAGTTGTTAATCCGAATGGTCACTCGAATGGAGAGTTTGGAAGTCGAGGCATGCAACTTTCAAATACGAATTATGCCATCCACGGGACTAATGAGCCAGATAGCATCGGACTTGACGAGTCCCTTGGATGTGTAAGAATGAGCAAAGCGGATGTGGAGGAGCTGTTTGCTCTTGCTCCGCAGGGAACCCCGGTGCAGATTGGTAAAAATTTGCTGCCAGAGCTTACGTCTGTGCCAAAGACCGAACAGCGGTATAAGTACAAACTTGTTCCACAGCAGAACAATCCAAACAAAACGTATCACTGGTTAAACTGATCTTGCTTATATTTCGTATGTTCGTTTTATCCGTAAGCATCCGCTTTGTTCAGCGATCTCCATATGTAGGTTCGGTCACAGCCTTCTGAATCATCTACATATTGGCAATAATAATCAGAGCACCAATGATAACGATCAAACCTCCAACGCTGGCTGCTGTCCATATGATGGCTTTGCGATTAACCTCTTCTTTTTTTTGCTGCAATGCAGGTGGTTTACGTTTCTGAGCCATGACTTTTTTCCTCCTTATTAGGTATCGAACTGGTATTGAGTAACCATGCTTTCATTGTAAAGAATTCAGCCCGCTATTTCCAGTAGGTGGGTTGATTTCTTATGTATAGATCATCTGATTTGAATTTTGTTTGTCTATGCGCAAATGACTTTCTTTTTGAGGAAGAAAAGGCTAGACTTGTGAGTAGAGTTTTTTACATATAAGAGACGGGGATTGGCCATATGGCGTACCGAACCAGAACGGAGTGAATGATTTGTTATACAAAAGTCTTGCTAAACCTTTATTGTTCAAAATGGACCCTGAACAGGCCCATCATCTGATTATTGGTGGCCTTAGTGGTGTAGGCAGCGTTCGTCCAGTTCCGTCTGGACTGCGTGTCATGTACGGCGTGCGTGAAACCCCGGATCTGGCTGTGGACATGTTTGGTTGTCATTTTCCTACACCGGTTGGTCTAGCAGCAGGTTTGGATAAAAACGGACAGGCCGTAACTGGATTTTCCTCGATCGGGTTCGGTTTTATGGAAGTGGGAACGGTGACGCCGCTCGCTCAGTCTGGCAATGATCAGCCGCGTCTGTTCCGTTTGCCGCCAGATGAGGCGCTGGTGAACCGGATGGGTTTCAACAATCTGGGTGCAGAAGCGATGGCAGGCGAGCTTGCACGTCTTCAGGAACGGCGTATCCCTGTAGCGGTGAATATCGGTAAAAACAAAGTTACTCCGAATGAGGAAGCTCATCTGGATTATGCAAAATGCATACAGGCGTTATATACTTATGCAGATCTGTTTGTGGTTAATATTAGTTCACCAAATACACCGGATTTGCGTAATCTGCAACATGGGAATGAATTGAAAGAATTGCTCGCTGCGGTCATGGAAGAGATGAATCGTCAACAGGCCAAAGCTGGCGGAACAGCCAAATCTGTGCTTGTCAAAATAGCGCCTGACGTGAATGATCAGGAACTTGAATATATGGTCAGTACTATTGCAGCGAGTGGGGTGTCGGGTATTATTGCTACAAATACAACGATTAGCCGTGAAGGTCTCTCGCATCAGCATGCGAAGGAAACGGGCGGGCTCAGTGGCAAGCCGCTCCGTGAACGTTCAACGGAAATCATTCGTCAGGTGTACAGACAGACCGAAGGCAAGCTTCCGATCATCGGCTCAGGTGGTATTTTTACAAGTGAGGATGCTTATGAAAAAATTAAAGCCGGGGCAAGTCTGGTGGAAATCTATACTGCGTTGATCTATGAAGGGCCAGAAGTGAATCGCCGGATTCACGCCGGATTACGCGAATTGCTCCGTAAGGACGGTTATCATCATATATCAGAGGCGGTTGGTGCAGACCACCGTTAAGAAGCTATGGAAACCCCAGAACACGAATTATAGAAGCGAGGAAGAGTAGAACATGGATCGGGACTCTTCCCCCCGGCAAACATCATGTATAATGGATAAGAACAGGGGATGCTATAGAGACAGGAGGCTTAACCATGGACGGTAGAGACTGGGGTACATTTTTACTTCCTTATGAACAAGCGGTAGAGGAATTGAAGGTCAAATTCAAGACGATGCGGGCAGAATTGAAAAAGCGGGAAGAATATGCCCCGATTGAATTCGTTACTGGCCGTGTCAAGAAAATCTCCAGCATTCTGGAAAAATCAAGACGTCTGAATGTAGCACTGGATGATGTGGAGACAGGGATAGAGGATATAGCTGGGATTCGAATTATGTGCCAGTTCGTGGATGATATTCGGCGGGTGGCTGAATACATCAGGGCTCGGAAAGACTTAACGGTATTGATTGAAAAAGATTATATAACCAACTTCAAAGAAAGCGGTTATCGCAGTTTTCATATGATCATTGAGTATCCTGTACAAACAGCCTTGGGGCAGAAAAAAGTACTTGCCGAAATTCAGATTCGGACGCTTGCCATGAATTTTTGGGCAACGATTGAACACTCTTTGAGCTATAAATACCGGGAAAGTCTGCCAGAAGATATGCGAGCAAGACTGAAGAAAACGGCAGAAGCTGCTTTTGTTCTGGATAACGAGATGTCAGCGATTCGTTTACAAATTCTTGAAGCGCAGAAGGCATTCGAGGATGACTCCAATATCGTATCAAGAACGCTGAGCATCATTCAACAATTGTATTTCTATCATCTGGTTCATGAAGCGATTGAAGCACAAAGAAGATTTAATGACTGCTGGGAACGGAATGATATGGATGGGCTCAAAGTGCTGCTGGATGATGTGAAGGAACTTCTGAACAACGCCAGAAAGGGCGAAAATCCAGATGAGCAGTTATGAACCGCTCTACATTGATTATCTGATTTATTTCAATCGGGATCAGGACTATTTCGAATGTCATGAAGTGCTTGAGGAGCTGTGGCTGGAACGTAATCACGATCCACTATACAAAGGTCTTTTGCAAATCGCGGTAGGGCTGTATCATTACAGAAACGGTAATCTTCGCGGTGGACGAATGATGCTGCAGAGTTCACTAGAGTTGCTGGAAGCATATCCAGACATTAGTCTCGGTATCCAGCTTGGAGCTCTGAAGGCAGACGTTCGTAACCTTGTGAGAGAGTTACAGGAAAACAAACCTGAAACACTTGAGTATCGTGATCTGTCTATCCTTATTGAGGATAAGGCGCTTGTGAAGCAGATACAGACCAGGTCGCTAGAGCTGAAACCTAATGTTCCGCAGCGGCGAAGTCCAACCCGAGGACGAATTTACGAAGAGAAAATGAAGGCGCTACAGCAAGCGGAGTTAAACGAGCACAACGAGAACGCTAATCATCATGCAAATAATTAGGATTATATATCCTATGTCTTGTATAACAAGACACCCCGACAATTCCGGTGAAGGAATTGTCGGGGTGTTTTTATTTATTGAATTTAGTTTTCCCTAGAGTTCATTCAAGTTAGCTTTTACTTGGGGCAGCATTTCCTTTATACTTTTCGAAAAATTGCTTGTAGTCATCCAGCGAATAACCGTTGTCGCTTCCGTTCTCTTTCAGGCCACCGACCATGCGGTCTTTCTCAACGCCATCTTGATAATAGACGAGTGTAGGTGTGAATTCAATATTGTAATCGGTCCAACCCTCTTCAAACTCACGTAGATTAAATTGTGGAAGCTTGATTCCTTCACTGTCCACGAGCGGCATTAATTGCGGTGTCGTTGCACGGCAGTGTGAGCAGTCTGAAGCAAAGAAATAAACAAAAAAGCTATCCTTGTTATCGATTCTAGCTTTCAGATCAGCCGGCAGAATGATTTGTTGATAGTTGGGATCTTTGAGCAACTCTCTTGTTGCGGGATTAAGCTTGGAAGCTGCAATGCCATAAGCGTTCTCTACAGTATCCATCTGTTTCTTGGATTGTTGGTTCACGAGGACCAGCGCAGCAATCATGACGACTAGTATGCCGAGGAAGATAAGGATTGTGGCGCTTTTCTTTTTCTTCTTGGAATTCATTGTTCATCCCCCATTATTCATATCGAGATAAAATTGCAACAAAAATGCAGGCTGGGATAATATGCATAAACAACCGGATTTTTGCTGATAAAACAATCTATTAGCATTATACTACATTACACGCTGTAGTGGAATACACATGATAGGATAGGCAAGCAAAATCAGGATATGATAACATAGAGCAATATGTCATTTTAACAGGATAGGATGAGTGGAACTATGGCCGTACAGCTGCCTTTGGGCTTTGCAGAGCGAATGCAACGTTTGCTTGGCGATGAATTTGAATCTTTTATGAAATCGTATGAACAATCCCCGCATGCCGGGCTCCGCGTAAACACGCTTAAAATATCAATGGACCAATTTAAAGAGATTGCTCCGTTTGACTTAAGACCTATTCCATGGTGCGAAACGGGTTTTTACGTGCCTCATGGGGTGAAGCCTGGCCTGCATCCTTATTACCACGCGGGTCTCTATTATATTCAGGAACCGAGTGCAATGGCTCCCGTGGAGCTGTTGAATGTAAAGCCTGGAGATCACGTCCTTGATTTGTGTGCTGCTCCTGGAGGTAAATCCACGCAGATTGCTGCCAAGCTGCAAGGTAATGGAGTACTGGTCACGAATGATATTCATGCGGAGCGAACGAAAGCATTGGCAAAAAACGTAGAATTATACGGCATAAGGAATGCCGTTGTACTGAATGAGTCACCCGAACACATCGCGGCTGCGTTTCCTCATTATTTTGATAAAGTATTGATTGATGCGCCCTGCTCAGGGGAAGGTATGTTTCGCAAGGATGAAGACATGGTGAAATCCTGGGAACATCATTCAGTGGAGAGATGTGTGCTGATGCAACGTGATATTCTGGATACGGCAGCGCGGTTACTTGCACCGGGAGGTACGATTGTTTATTCGACTTGTACTTTTGCACCGGAAGAAAACGAAGCGATGATTGCCGAGTTTCTGAAAATGAATCATGACTTCTCAGTTGTTGATATTCCTGACAGCGCTGGATTTGGACCAGGACGCCCGGATTGGGTGCGCGAGATGCTACCAGAGCAGGCAGCTGAGACAGAAGAAGTACTGGATCAGACGCGCGGCACCGCCCGATTATGGCCTCACATGTTAGAAGGAGAAGGACATTATGTTGCTGTGTTAAAACACATTGAGAGTGGCAGGAGACGTTCAGAAGAACTTATTGATGAGTTCAATGGAAAGTCAGGTAAAGAGCTGTATGAAGAAAGACAGGATGTCGGACAACGTGTACATGAGTCCGAATTGTTGCATGACCCAAGTGAGGATCGTTCCTTTTTACGATCGGCTTCGCTTCCTATGACCAAAGCCGATCGTAAAAAGGAACGTTTGTTACGGGTTGAATCCAGAGAAAGCAACGACAAAAGTACACGAGGCGGTAAACACACTGCGAAACCAGGCAAGAAAGGGAAAGAGGCTGGTGGTCGCAAGTCTGAGCGAGGGCAAGGACGAGGTGCGGATTCCAGCTCCGTTGATCCATTAGCGGTCTACACTCAGTTTGTACATGAAAATTTGGAGCTGCCGCTTGAAGGTGAAACGGTATGTTACGGGGATCGTGTATATCAGTCGGCGGTAGGTGCCGCTCGTTTGCAGGGACTGAAAGTGATTCGCCCCGGATGGTTTATGGGAACGGTTAAAAATGGACGATTCGTGCCTTCCCATCCGCTTGCATGCGCTTTGCGTGCATCGGAGGCGCGTCGAAGTGTAAATCTTTCTTCTGTTGATGGAGAAGCAGTGAGGTACTTGAAAGGGGAAACGCTGAACATCGAGCAGGAAAGGGTCAATGTTCAGGAAGCAACAGTAACCAAGGGTTACGTGCTTGTATGTGTGGATGGATATGCTGCGGGTTGGGGCAAATGGTTAGACGGTGTATTGAAGAATGAATACCCTGCAGGCTGGAGGTGGACATCGGTATGAGTGGAAAAGGTAAACAAACGCAGCGCTTAGACAAAATATTGAGTCATATGGGTATAGGTACACGCAGCGAGCTTAAAAAATTGGTGAAGCAGGGACGTATTCATGTGGATGGCAAAGTGGTAAAGGACAGCGGCATTCAGGTTGATCCGGCAATAAACATCATTGAAGCGGATGGCGAGCGGATTGTATACCGGGAAATGATCTATCTGATGCTTCACAAACCGCCGGGTGTTGTATCTGCGACGGAAGATGCTCGGGATAAAACGGTGCTGGATCTGTTACGCAAAGAAGATCGTGTTTTTCAACCATTCCCGGTAGGGAGGCTGGACAAAGATACGGAGGGACTTCTTATTTTGACAAATGATGGCCCTCTTGCCCATGATCTGTTATCCCCTCGAAAACATGTACCCAAAACATACGAGGCACGGGTGCTCGGGAAAGTGGATGAAGAGGATGTGCAGCGTTTTGCAGCTGGCGTTCAACTTGATGACGGGTATGAGACCATGCCGGCGGAGCTGACTGTGCTGGGATATGAAGAAACAGATGAAGGCATCGTATCGCTTATTTCGCTAATTATCCATGAAGGGAAGTTTCATCAGGTTAAACGTATGTTCCAGGCAGTGGACAAACGTGTCATCTACCTGAAACGTGTGGCCATGGGAGAATTGAAGCTGGCTTCCGATCTGGCGATCGGGAGTTACCGCGAATTAACTGAAGAAGAGCTGACTTGTTTGCGAAATAACAAAGCAACCAATTAAACACAGATGGGATGAGGAGCATATGACGTACAAATTGATTGCACTGGATGTTGACGGAACTTTATTGAATGATCATCATGAGCTGACCGAATGGACACAAGAAACGTTGATTCAGGCCTCACGCCAAGGGGCGGAGATTGTGCTCTGTTCAGGCCGCGGTCCGGCTAACACGATTCCTTTTATGAAACAGATGGGACTGGATGGGTATGTCATTACGCATAACGGTGCTGTTACTGCACAGGTAGATAACCGGGAAGTCATTCATCAATTTGCTTTGGACACCCAGGGACTGGAACCTATTATGACGTACTGCCGTGAAAATGATGTACATTTTGACATCAATACCGCCTTTGGTCTATATGTGGATCAACCCGAAGGTTTGGAATTACAGGTAAGGCAGATGTATTATAATTTCCTGGCTGAGCCGCTTAAGCTCCCCCGTTGGGCAGATATGACTGAACCTCTCGCTAAATTTACAGCGTTTGGCCCGATCGAGCAGATGGACGCTGTCCAGCGCGAATGGACGTCCTGGAATTTGCCTTATTACATGACACGCAGCGGTGACTTTTTCATTGATTTGATGCATCCCGAAGCTTCAAAAGGAACGGCGCTCAAAAGGCTGGCTGATTCCAAAGGCATTGCGTCTTCTGAGATTATGGCCATCGGTAATTATTTCAATGATATTACGATGCTCACTTTTGCCGGTAAAGGGATTGCGATGGATAATTCTCCTGAAGAGGTGAAAGCAGCCTCTGATGAAGTGACCTTGTCCAACAATGATGAAGGCGTTGCGCACGCCATCCATAAGTATATTCTGTCGGTATAACTTCTTCTGGACTGTTAGCTGATCTATAAAAAAGGGCTCACTGGGCCTGCGAAAATTGCACAGTGCCTCATAAACTACTGTCTCTGGGGACATCCTAGGAGAATACGTTAGTAATGAGGAGGACTGGCAATGATACAGATCGATTTAATGAGAGACCTGCGAACAACCAGTGGCGAAGTGCAGGATATTATGGTGGATGGCCGATATGTGGGCTCACTTTTACTGATATACAGGGAAGGTGAGCGTCTGTTAGGCAGCTTGCAACTGGAACAGGAATTTATAGAAGAGGTTTTGGAACAGCTCATTATAGATAAGGTCCATGCTTATATCCGCGCACTTGGGGATGCGGTGGCGGCATCCTACTATGAAGTGTTGGTGAGCTGTGGCACGTTGCATTCCGTCCTGCAGCCAGCGGACATTAATGAGGAAGTGATATGGTCTTCTGGCGGAACAACAGCATCAGAAGAAGTTCTAGCGTATGACGAGAGCCGTTATGACGATGTATTACCTGACGAGGTGAATATGATTCCTACATCTCGGGATGATTCTTTTACATACGAAGACCGGGAACATCTTCTGGAAATGGAGATGGTCAGTGCCGGGCGTAACCTATCGAGCTATGTGTTCAATGATGTCGAAGGAGAAGAGATGGCAGAAGCTACGCTGAAACAGTATGGAGCTGATGCACAAGGAGAGATTCACTGGTATGACGAACCTGATGAAACTGTGCAGGAAGCTGCGGCAGAGCTGCTTGTACGGGAACTGGATGAGGAGGTCATCGATACGATCACGATCCGGATGTGGCATCAGGGGAACGAATTGCAGACGCTCGAGTGGGTGCACCGTGATTTTTCCGAGGAGTTTGATGAAGAAGAGGACGAAGATGAAGAGGCTGAGCAACCCCTCGAGTCCATCGACGATTTGATCGAGCCGGAAGAAGTGGAAGAAGCAGGTTATGTCATGCTTAAGAACAGAGATCGGGAGTTCAGAATTTATGATCTATTCGTGCAGGAACGCGGAGGTCTCCCGGTCGGTACGGCAACCATTGATACGTCACATTCAGATCTGACAGGTTATATGGATTATGATGTGCCTGGTACCAGTGCACAGCGGAAAACATTGGTGGAAGTGCTGATGCGGGAGCTGAACAAAGAGATCGAATTTGACTCCTTGCATCTCACCATGCTGTACCGTAATCAGATTATAGATGAAGCCAGATTGGAAGGGTAAGAGGCGAAAGCCTTTTATCCTTTTTTTGAACATTTTTTAATTGATTTTGACGAAAAAAAATTTTCCCGTTATTATTACGACTAGTTCTTTTAATTAATGCAATTGCGATGGTATCGAATGGGAGGACTTTTGGATTTGGACGTAGTCCAAACCAAGGGAAGCGAGCGGTCGAAACTGGAGCATATAGGAGGGGCATAATGACGCACTCATTTACAATTCGCAACCAATATATTAATGATGGGTTTCAAGCTGTTCAAGCACAGCCAGAGGACACGGAAGAGGTACTCTCAGTGCTTGTGGAGACAGCATCTTGGCTGAAAAGTCAAAATTCTTCCCAATGGAATGCATTGCTTCAAGGGCAAGATTCCCATGATACACCTTCTGCAATACAGCGAGGCGATGTTTTTGTGTTCAAAAAAGAGGCAGAGATCGCAGGAATGGTCATTCTCATGCAGAAGCCAAGTCCGTGGGATATCAAGTTATGGGGAGATCAGGCCCATGCGGAAGATGAAGCACTCTATCTGCATCGGCTCGCGATTCGGAGAAAATATGCACGAACGGGTCTGGGAAAGTCCATATTACAATGGTCGACCAGCGGCATACAATTTAAAGAAAAATCGCTCATACGACTTGATTGCGGCGCTGACAACGTAACGTTAAATTCTTTTTATGCAGGAAATGGATTCCGTTATGCAGGGGGGCATGATGGATTCAGCATTTATGAGAAAATGATTGAGTTGTAAGAGGGGTTCCGTGACAAACTGTTGAGAAAATGATAAAAAAAGCCGGAAGCTATCAAGCTTATCCGGCTGTATTTGTCTGAACGACTTATTCCGTAGTCGAGAACAAAACTGTAAATATAAGCTTCTGTACGGAAAGAAGACAGAATATGTTGTATATACGAATCAACATTTTAGTAGTTAAAACGGTGGATGTTCATGCTTTTCTATGTCATAATAAACATTAATGTTATGCAATAAAATGCATGAAAATACACTTTTCGTGCGAAGAACGGAGTTGGAGGCTTAAGAGCCGGTTTACTGAACGTATGTTCTAATATATCATAAACGAATATGGAAAAGAGAAATGAAGTGGAAAGGGGGATAATAACGTTGAAATTACTACAGGCTCTATTCTTTCCTCCGGAGCAGCCCGGAGGTGTATCCTCTATGATTCCTTATATGCAGGAGAGGTTCGCAAGTCCGAGGTGGGAAATGGATCTGTTCTCATTGCCTAAGCGGATTCGTAACAAAGGGCGAGAGGAAGTGCAATTTGAAACATTTGACTGGACCATCTATCAGGATAGTCCTGTAGTGCAAAAGTACATTCAAACGTATCGTGACTATCTATGGTGGACCAGGCTTCGTATTCAGAAGTCCTATGATCTGATTCATGCTCATCATCCTATTGCAGGGCTTGCCATGAAATCTGTGTTTCCTGAGATTCCCCTTATTCAGACGATTCACTCCAGTTACGAAAGAGAGCTTATCCTGAATGGTCGTATCGAGCCGAATGGGCTGGAGCATCAATTCCTGCAGGCCATCTATGGAGAGCTTGAGCATCGTGCAGAACGTCTGTTAACGGTATCAGATTCATTTCGCCAATATTTGAGCCCATATGTGAAACATCCAAGCCGCATTGGAATTATACCGAATGGTTTTGATGAGAAACGCTTCAAGCCGATCCCTCATGATAATGCGGTACCCCAATTGGTTACGGTTTGCCGTCTTGTCCCGGCCAAAGGACTGGATATTTTGTTTAAAGCCTGTGCCGAACTGAAGGATAGAGGACATGATTACGTGCTCCACATTATTGGAGATGGTCCGATTCGTCCTGATCTTGAAGAGCTAGCGCAGCGCCTGGGAATCTATAATGAGACGATTTTTTATGGATATACACTGCATCCTGAAGAGTTTATGCCGTTCTTTGATGTGTTTGTACTGCCATCACGTGCAGAAGCCTTTGGTTCAGTATTCGCTGAAGCGGCGCTAAGCTGCCTGGCTCTTGTAGGTACGGATGTGGGGGGGATACCTGAACAGATCGAGGATGGAGTGAACGGACTGCTTGTGCCGCCTGAAGATCCACCTGCCTTGGCCGATGCGTTGGAAAAGGTCATGCTGGACCCGGCATATCGCTACGAGCTGGCCCGTTCTGCTTGTGAAAAAGCCAAAACCATGTACTCGCTGGGAAGATCGGTGAATGATTTGAAAAAAATGTATTTGCAATTCCAGCCATAAAACTGGGAAAGCGAACGTATGAACAAGCCGCTGTAATGATACAGCGGCTTTTGTGTATTTAATGAATTTTTACAACAGCCAATCCTCCGGATTACTTGCTAATTCTTGCACAGAGTTCATAAACAATGCTGCATGGTAACCATCACAAACAGAGTGATGAACTTGTAGAGTTAATGGCAAATAAATGGAGTTGTCTTTATGGATGAATCCCCCTGCTGTAATAATGGGCAGAAGGTAGTGACTATTGTTATTTATATTTAAATTAAATCCAGTAAATGATGTCCATGGGATCATAGAAAGAGAAAATATATTTTCAGGTATAGGTACTTTGGGAAACAACTTCCCTAAACTTTTATACGTTTCGACATCGGAAATATAAGCATGATGGAACGCGTTGAAATCTTTGGTGACGCTAGTCCAAATGGCAGAGAAAGATTCAGTCCCTTGATCAAAAATGGTATAAAGTGGTTCCAACGTATCCCAATAACCTAAATCTCCATCATCATTGTAACCCGTTCTAAACGCACGGTGAGAATGGATCACAGTCGTGACTAAGAAGATAAACGCAGGATAGAATCTGTATTCTTTTTGTTTAGTGAGCTGATATAAGATGCTGACATCGATTTCGCTCGTTAGACTAAAAGACGTATTTTGATTCATATAGTGATGGAAAATCTCTGTTCTGTTCCAATGGTTAAAATCAATCTTATTAAAATTCATTAGATGTGCCTCCTAAATTGTTGTATAAAACCAATTGAATTTAGGAGGCTAACTTGTCTGCTTTTTTCATAAGGACCAGTCCTTCATTAAATTAATATTCATATGATATTGTAACACAACAACCCCACTTAATAGGTTTCAAGACGCGTCCTAAAACGAAACGTTAATTGAATGACTAAGAGCAGCGCATTTCAGGCATGGCCTAATATGCGTTACCCCTAGTTATGAGGAGTCTATTATATGTTATTCCGCCCCCGAAATGTGCCCCAGCGATTGATTAAGAGTTTAACCGCCCAAAAGAGTGCCATACATCCGAAAATGGGATAAAGAACGGAAAGAAGGGAGCTGAAGCCAAACTGGCTGAACGAGTAACACAACATCATGATAATCAGTGTAATTAACCGGGGATGAACATCGACATGTTGTCGAAGCTGCAAAGTCATGCCGTAGATGTCGGCAACGAACGTTGTGAATATTTCCATGAAAATGAGTGTGACATATACAGACTGTACTATCCATCCTAGTTGAAAAGCGATACTTCCCATCGGGATTTCAAACTGTATGATGCCTGGCATCTGGGCCGACATGGCAAAATGGGCTGCCATCAGCATAAAACCTACGCCAATCCCGCCTAGAATTCCGCCCCATTTTAATGTATTACGATGACGAATCTGATTGCCTACAGGTACAAGTACCGCTTGAGCGAGCGCAAGGTTAAATGCGGTGTAAAGTAATGGGGAAATCCATACCTGAAACGGATTGCTGTCTGTTGTCAGTGTGACAAAACGAAAAACACCGGGATGATGGAGTGTACTGAAAATCATAAGCAGGGACAACAGAAGCATCATGGGCACCACAATACTGTTCATTTGCAGAATGGCCTGCATTCCGCGTCCCAGAAGAAGATAGGTACCGATCAAAGTGATGATCAAACCTGTTTGGTAATGTAAACCCAGATGTTCCATAAAAACAGAACCTGCTCCGGCGAGCATGACGCTGTTTACACCGATCAGAACAATAAGAGTGACCCATGTGATCCATTTGCCAGCTTTATGGCCAAACAGATGTTTGTTAAGATCCTCATAGGAACGCGAACGGGTATCATGAGCAATAAGCATCATTTTGGTTCCGAGCCAGACAAAGAGCATGGTGGACAAAGCAATGGTGATTGTGGCCCACTTGCCATACTGGGTAAAAAACTGCAATATTTCCTGTCCTGTAGCAAAGCCGGCCCCGACAACAGTTCCGATGTATGTGAAAGCAATCTGCAGCACCCGGAATACCTGTTTCATGTGTTTCCCCTTTCAGGTCCCGGGATTGTTGGACATGCGGGTACCATAGTACAAGTTATGCTTGACCGATGAAAGTCATGACTGCAGGATCGGCTAACGAGTCTGAATTTTCGGGTTCTATGGACTTGTGGTTGATTTCGCTTGAACTTGTAGCTGGATATATGATACTTTAAACCTCATAGGATAGGCTTGGGAGGTCAAATCATGGACGTATTAAAACAACGAATTTTACAAGAAGGTGTCGTCATTTCCGATCAGGTATTGAAGCTGGATGGTCTACTGAACCATCAGATTGATCCTGCATTAACGATGGAGATGGGACGGGAATTTGCTTCACGTTTTCGCGAGAGTGGAGTGACGCGGGTGATTACGGTTGAATCCTCAGGGATTCCGGTTGCTTTTGCCGCAGCACACGAACTCGGGGTGCCTCTGGTATTTGCCCGCCGCAAAAAAACGCTTCTGGCCGATCCTGATGCCTACTGCGAACGTGTACCATCCTTTACGAAAGGGATCGTAACGGATATCATGGTATCTCGCGAATTCATTCATGAGAATGACCGCATTTTGTTCATTGATGATATTATTGCGAACGGAGACGCTGCGCGCGGTGTCATCAAAATTATTGAGCGTTCCGGCGCAGAACTTGTGGGATTTGGCGTGGTGGTCGAGAAGTGCTTCCAGGCTGGTGCCCGCACGATCCGGGAGCAAGGGATTCCAGTGGAGGCTCTTGTCCGCATTCGTTCACTGAACCATGGCACCGTGCAATTCGACGATAATGAAATATGACATTTTGAAGGAAATAGGGCCTAAATTTTGAACTATGACTTTGCATGGACGCCGATTTCCTTTATAATGGGGTTATGTTAGGGAGAGGAGGCAACACCATGGGGAACCAACCGGCAACAGACCAATTTTTTATTGATAAGCTGGCGGAATCGAAAGTTCATTTTGAACGTGCCCTGGATTGTAAACATACGGAATTCGATGACCTTTATCCCTATATGATTGAACATCCTCAATTTTTCTGGTACAAACGCTATGTTGCCTGGTCAGAATTACTGACGATAGTAGGCTTGTGTGAAGAGTTGTCCTTCTCTTGGAAAGAACAATTTACACCGCACCAAGTGGAGTACCTTGAAGAACGTGTGATGTCCGCCAAAGTGCTTGATTTTTGGTTCGAGAAGAACGACAGCAAAGAGCACGCGCAGCGGTAACTCTCAGTCGGGACATTTTTTTCGAATGACATGACAGTCCAATACAGTCACGTGAGACCTAAATGATCTTTCATTTAGGTCTCTTTTTGTAAGAAATTTGAATATAGGAGTCTAAATATGATTAGTGATACAGAGTTGGATGCCCTGCGATTATCAGGGGAAAAGGTAAGAGTAGTGCGCGATGAGCTTGAGTCTAACGATGTAACGGGCATCGTGGTAGCTTGGGATGACGAACAAGTGCTGATTCGCAGGCAGAATCGCCGTGTGGTGAAGCTGGATCGGTCATACCGTTATCAGCTGTTCAGTGAGCCGCGTCAAAGTGCCCTCAGTGAATAAATAGCATGAGTGCTTATTCAAAGGCGTATTCATTTTTCAAAGGATTCACCAAAGCGTATTCTTCAAACCAAATGTTTGGATTTACCATCGAGACTTGGCATATTTGTGACTCATGCGAGAGAAGATAAATACAGTGAGTGGAAAAAATCGCTGTATTTACAGCCGAGAGGGTGTGCTTAAAGCTATGACATTGATGAATGATAAAGTTCATGCTTATAAGGATCAGATTGGCGCATTGAGCGATGTTCTCCCGGATGTGGTGAAATCATATCATGAGTTTACAGGAGAATGCTTCCAGCCTGGTGTGCTTGATGCCAAAACGAAGCAGTTAATTGCATTAGGTATTGGATTGTTCGCTAATAACGAAGTTTGCACGTTTTATCATGTTGAGGAAGCTCGGTCCAAAGGTGCAACTGATCAGGAGATTATGGAGACCGTGGCTGTCGCTGGAGCAGTAGGAGGCGGACATGCCTTGTCACAGGGAGCCATGCGTGTTCAGAAGGCGTTGCATTAGAATCTGAATTTTCACATCGAAAAGGAGGTCCCCGATTAGAGAGGGACCTCCTTTTTATGGTTAATGCATATGTCGAAGGGGAATGGACTACTTAGATGTCTGCTTAGATTTTACCTAACATTTTATTATACATAAATTGTCCTGTCACCCGTCTTGCTGTTACATAACGATCATTGAAATAAGGGTTGGACAACTTGGTGATGCTGACACCTTTACTGCTTGAAGCATGCGCGAATTGACCTCCACCAATGTATACTCCTGTATGGGAGATGCCTTTGCCGGTTGTGTTGAAGAAGACCAAATCTCCTGTACGAATGCTTGCTTTGGAGACAGGTGTGCCGGCTTTTGCTTGTTGCTGCGACGTTCGTGGCAATTCAATGCTGTATTTGTTAAAAAGATATCTCATAAACCCGGAACAATCGAAGCCAGCCATGGTTGTGCCGCCCCATTTATACGGGATGCCTGTCATATTGTTAACCACCGTATTAATTGTGCTTGCCTCTGTGCTTGTTGCCCCGGATGTAAATAGTACTGCAGCTCCAAAAATGGAAATAATCAGTTTTTTCAAAATCAATGTTCTCCCTTCGATGCCTACGGAGTTAGCTAAGGGTTCGGTAGAAGGTTCCCTATATTTCCTATGTATAAGAATAATTCACCCAAAATGGTTCCCCCGTTTTCAATCCTGAAACTCGGCAAATGAATAATTAAGTTTTTGTAACTATTTGAAACTATATTGCATAAATGCGTAATTGTCAAACCGGTTTAAAACACTTCATTTAGCCTCAATGTTAGCGGAATTATCATTTTTCGTCATAATAATGTTTAAAAGAGGGGTCTAAAGATTACAAAAAAGTCATTAATGTTTCATCAGAGAGAGAACTGGATAATAAACAAGTTTGTCAAGAGCTAAAAGAGTTATTCCTATATGTTAAATTAAAGAGAATTTTTGCGTGTTGTTGCATATATTGACAAAAGTTTATTTATTGCATATCATACATTTAATACATACAAAATTTGTATTTAAATTGTTTTCATTGGGATTTGTTTGGTTGAGTAATCAAATTTGTGAATTGGGGAGTGTGTTGTCTTGTGAAGGCAAAAAGATTAGTAACATTTGTACTGGCGTGTTCTATGGTATTCTCCGTAGCAGGAATGGCTGTCCTTCCTGTACCAACTGTATCGGCAGCTGATGCTTCCGGTACAACAGCGAGTCTATCCGATATTTTAAAAAATCAGCGACCGGATGGAGGCTGGAGAAAAGATTACAGTCAGACGTCAGGTGAATGGGCCAAATCGACGATCGATAACAAAGCTACATACTCGGAAATCAGAAGACTAGCAAGTGAGTTCAAAAAAACAAATGACCCGCGATATTCGGCTGCAGCGATCAAAGGCATCAACTTTTTGCTTAATATGCAGTACTCTAATGGTGGTTGGCCGCAAGTCTATCAAAGCTCCGGCTATCATAAACATATAACCTATAATGATGATGCAATGATTAATGTATTGTACTTGCTCGATGAAGTCGCAGGACGTAAGGGGAACTTTTCCTTTATCGACAGTTCTCTAGCAAATCGCAGTAAAAATGCCGTTTCCAAAGGAGTGGATGCCATCCTAAATACCCAGGTGGTATCGGGTGGGAAGTTAACGGCTTGGGGACAACAGCATGATTCCAGTTCATTAAGACCAGCCGGGGGCAGAATCTATGAAGTGCCTTCATTAACGGCAGGTGAGAGCGTAAACATTGTGAAGTTTCTGAAAACGAGACCAGCTAATTCAAGAATCACTGCATCCATCAAAGGTGCCGAAGCCTGGTTTAACAAAGTAAAAATTACAGGATATCGGTATGAGAGAGCGAATGGGGATAGCCGAATCATTGCTGATTCCAGTGCATCACCGATCTGGGCCCGTTTCTATGAACTCGGTACGGACAAACCGATCTTTGTGGGACGTGATGGCGTTGTGAAATATAAGCTAAGCGACATTGAAAAGGAAAGAAGAGGCGGTTATGCATGGTACGGCAACTGGCCGTCCAAGCTGTAGAACATTCATTTAACTGGACCTTCTAAGTAAGCCCACTGCTAACTGAAATATAAGCTTAATCTGAAGCAAGCCTGATAAGTGCGAATCGGATACATATCGGATTCGCACTTATTCGGTGATGAATAGATGTGTATGTTGACATGTTAAACTGCGCGTGGTATATTATTTCTTGTCGCCGATAATAATTGGAAAGACACAATATATGCGGTCGTGGCGGAATTGGCAGACGCGCACGGTTCAGGTCCGTGTGGGCTAACCCCCCGTGGAGGTTCGAGTCCTCTCGACCGCATAAGATAGAAAAGACCCCTTAGGCTTCTGCCTAAGGGGTCTTTTCTATCTTATGCTACAAGGACAATCAACAATCTTTAATTACAGTACTGGGCTCAGACGAACAAAGAAAATTAGGTTTTCTGCAACAACCAAATAACTTATGATGCTGCAGTTACTGTAATGTTATCAATGTTCGGTCCCTCTGTGCCTGTTGTTACGATCCGGAGTGTATTCGTACCTGAATTCATAGGCACTTGAATTGTTTTTTCACCCCAAGTTGACCAGCTTCCTGTTTGAGTAAAGGGTTCATTACTGAGTACTTTTGTGCCATTAACATAAATATCTAGAGTCCGCGTACCACTTTCCAAAGCGTAACGAAACTTTACATTTTTGGTGCCTGTGATTGCGTTATTAATATCATTCCATTGAATTGCGGAGCCTGTATAAGCGTTGAAGTTAACATAACCAGAACCGGTGAAGCCCGGATAAGCTGTTTCAATGACTGCATCCGTAAGTGTTGTTCCTGTTTCGGCCTCATATGTGGTGCCAGTGCCTACATTGCCGCCACCGTTGCCACCAGTAATATTAGCAACAAATGTGGTTACACTCTGTGCTGGAAGTTGAGCTGTGAATGCGCCATTGGTAACGTTAATTGGTGCAAGACTTGCGAGATTACGACTGCTGTCTGTTACATATGAAGATACAGTGGATGCATTGCCATTTTGCAACACAAAGCGTTGGCTTTTTGCCGAAGTACTGCGGTTAATCGCTACGACGACGACCTTGTTATCTCCTTTGTAAGCAGACACGAAAGTGTTTGTATCCGGGTTTTTGGAAGCATCAACTCTGACATAGCCTGGGCGAACAAATTTGGAGAAATGAGCCATATTGTAACCACGCTTACTGATCGTACCGTCTTCTTTCATTGGTCCATAAGATCTACGGATATACCACCATACATAGGCTTGGAAATCGCCTTCCACCATTGCATTGTGCATGTGGTAGGAGATATCGAGCGATTCTGGCCAGCGGTCAGCGGAATTGTTATCACTGTTCGGATAATATACCTCAGTCATCCAGAGCTCTTTGCCGGCTCCTTTTTGTTTGAACAGAGGATAGGCAAAATTGCTGAACTGTGTTCCGTACAAATGTGCTCCCAGAATGTCCATGTTAGCAAGAGCTTGCGGATCATTCAGAATAGGGTCAGATATGTTTTTCAGGTATTGGAAGGATTCTGGAGCCATGACTTTGGTTCCTTGAATGCTGCCTGCATTTTCTTTCATGAAACGCAGAATCTCTTGCGGTGTCCACCAAGTCCATTCATGAGCATAATCCGGCTCGTTTTGAACGGAAATGGCATATAAGTTCACGCCGTTATTTTTCATATAAGTTACAAAATCATTCAGATGTTGCGCGTAAGCAGCGTATTTGTCATACCGTAATCGTTTTGCATTGGGATCACCGTTTCGATTAAACGTTTCAACCATGCTGCTTGGAGGATTCCAAGGGGATGCAAACACGATAGCTCCCTTTTCAATTGCACGTTTGGCTGTAGCCAATTCCCGAGACCAGTTATTCCGATCCGGGTCAACCCAGATGCGGAGCACGGAGAATCCCAGTTGGTTCTGATCATTCCCGAAAGCGGTTTCACGTTGTGCTGCAGTTAAGTCACCGATCCAAGCTGGATGGTTGATGCCGCCAAAGCCACGGATGACTTGTTTCTCTGATGCTAAGTTAATGTTAGCGTCACTTGCTGCGGATACGTTCGTTGGGGTTAACATCAATGGTAGTGCTGTTAAGCAGGCTAACATAATGTTGACTGATTTTTTAAATTTGAGATTTAACTTCAATGTGCTCACTCTCCTCGATATAATTGACTAGCGTAAGCTTGGACAAGAAATATAAATTCCTCGGTATAGCTTCGAAAAGGGTGGGCATCACTTCCTCTCAATATAGAGATGTTTAACGGAGAACTTGGACAAAAATCTTTGTTTTGTAAATTCTACTATATTATTCCTTTAAAAAATACCTGATATATTGCAGTTCTTTGTATTTTTTTATATTTTTATGACATCATTGCTATTTTCATAGGGAAATGGCAGTAGCAGATGCCCTTTTACAAGAGATCGAAAAGGGTCTGAGCAGGGTTTTCAACTGCTGATGCATCTGATGCTGGATCATCGGATTTGCATAATTGCTCCCGAGGCAGAGAGCAGTCAGTTGATTCGAATCGACTGTATGGAGCGTTTAGCTCAGGCATTTCATCGTGAATAAGAGATTGAAACCTCCAATCACAGGAAAATGGATCATTTTACTGAAACGTTAATGGTTCCAATACAGAATGCAAAGCTTGCTTTAATGCAGGCTTTTTTTGTGTTCCGATTGTCCTAGAATGAATTGGGAAAGGGGGATTACATATAAGTGCCCATGATATCAAACAATGAGAACAATACGTTAGAGGGGGTTGCAGGGGATGATGCGAAATAAAAGGAAACAGGGTGCACGGAGGTTTCAATTTTGGATCTGTTTGTATGTCTTAAGTGTAGTCATTGGATCAGGCGGAACTGAAGTCTCTGCCAAATCACCGGAGACAACTTCATCATCTGCTTCTCAGCTCAATCGATTGGCCATTATCATTGATGATGTCGGTAATGACATGAAGGGTACGAAGGAGATTCTGGATATGCCTGTGAAGCTGACTGTGGCCGTGATGCCCTTTTTGCAAACAACGAAACAAGATGCAATTGCTGCGCATGAAAAAGGGATGGATGTGATTGTGCACATGCCGATGGAACCCAAGAAGGGAAAGCCTGAGTGGCTCGGACCAGGGGCAATCACATCCAATCTGACGGATGAGCAGGTTCGTGAACGAGTGGAAAAGGCTATTGATGATGTTCCCTATGCCATTGGCATGAACAATCATATGGGTTCCAAGATCACTTCTGATAAACGTATCATGTCTATTGTGCTGGATGTATGTCTTGAGCGGGGTTTATTCTTCGTTGACAGCCGTACGAACTTTCGCTCCGTCGTTGGTGAGCTTGCCGTAGCCAAACATTTGCCCCCGGTGGGAAATGACATTTTTCTGGATGACCAAAATACGAAGGCTCACATTCGCAAACAGCTTGATCTGGCTGCGAAGCATGCGGTTGACAAGAAAAGCTGCGTCGTCATTGGACACGTGGGGCATACAGGCATGAACACCTCTGCCGTGATTCGGGATTCAGTCTCCCGCTTGCAAAACCAGGTTCAATTCGTAGGCATCGGAGAGATGGTACGAGATGTATGGCACTGGCAGGCCGCACCTACGCTACCGACAGATAATAAATAATACCTTCGGCAATCGACTGGGCTATCCGTTTTTGTTCTGCGGGATTACTAATTCTGGCCCGGTCGGCTGCATTGCTCAAAAAACCGGTCTCCACAATCACTGCCGGCTGTTTCACGTAGTTCAAGATGTAAAATGTCTTGCCCCATACGACGTCACGATGCGTTCCGCATAAGCGGTTCATGGCATCTTGAATCGATTGTGCCAGCAAATAGCTACGACCCTCTTTCTGATGAAGCACTACAGGGCCATGAGTAGCCGAACGCGGGCTCCAGTTGGCATGAATACTAACGACAATATCCGTGCTTACTTCTTCACTAAGACTTTTGCGCTGTGCGAGATCTCTAATATGACGTGAACGGGTATTCAACCAGCGGTTCTCATCACTGAGCGCGTAGTCCCCAAGACGGTTAATGATGACCGCGTAACCTTTGCTGCGAAGCAGCAGATAGATCTTTTGACTAATCGCTAAATTGATATCTTTCTCTAAGATACCTGCTTCGGTTGTGCCGCCGTCAATACCGCCATGCCCAACATCCAGCAGAATAATGGGTGCTGCAAAAGCATGATGGCTTGAGCGATAAGCATCCCCATCGGTAATTGGCATGCTGGATGGCTGATTGGCAACTGGATCATGGCGAATCAGCGTGGAAGCGAAGGAGAGGCCGGGAAGAGAATAAACACTGATCAGCAGGGCAGCAGAAACAGTCAACAGCAGCTTATACATGGAAAACACACTCCTTAACAAAATAGGTATCCGAGTTAAAAGTGAGACATGATGGATACCTTTGGCATTAGACTGTGCAATTCACATCATTTCATACGTTGCTTGCACAAAAAATGTTTAGTTCAATCACATCCTGCGCACAATAGAAATAACATTAATTCACGAATGTGCGGAAGAAAAGGGAGGCTGTATCATGGCTAAAAGTGATGAGCTTGTTAAATATATTACACAGCGTGTGGTGCATTATATCGACACTCCGAAGGATGAGCGGAAAGAACGGAGAGCACAGAGCAGAAGAAAAGAGCCGTGGTCGATGAAATGGTTTGGCATGATACCGTTTGCAGTATCTCTGTGGGTGGCAAAAAGAAAAAAAGATTCGGAGTGAACGGTTGTTTTAACACCTTTAATTCACTAAGAAGTGCTAGCATACCTAACGAGAATGACACAATACCTGCCGAAAAAAGATTTAGTTTTTCAACTGTAGTATTTGACATTCGCCATAACCAACTCAAAAGACGCAGTCCTTAAAAAGGAATGCGTCTTTTTATGATGTATCTGAGGTTTAAAAGGAGCTGCGAATGTTGAGAGCGTAAAAATGTCCGTCATTCAACAGTTTATTTATGGGAACAAACCGTTGTGTAGAGTTAAAACCCCCAAGTCCTACGTAAAGAACAACTTTTGCTGTTTCTTCCGTATGCCACATTTGGTACCCGCTTACCGGCAATGGGCCCCCGTAGAATAGATTGCGTTCTCCTGCTGAGAAGATGAGAGAATCGGTATGACCTGTTGTAGGAATGCGCTGAATCTGTTGCTGGACCTGAGAGAGCTGCAGCGGTTCTGATGTCAGCCAGGTCAGTTGTTGTGAAGGATCAAAAGCCGGCTGTACTTGAAGTGGACTAGTTATCCATGTTGTGACGGCAGGTATAACCTGTTTCTTTTCCAGTTCCGTCAGGTTGAAAGATTGCGTTTGCCTTTCAAAGTTGGCTTCGATCCGCTTTAAGACAGCATCAGGCAATAAATCTCCGTTGGATGCATCGATGTATAAGGCCGAATCATGTATACGTTCCACTTTCCAATATGCCAAAAGGGGAGAAGCATAACGACGTGTGAGCTTCCCGCCTGAGGCTTGTATTGTGCTCAAACTCAAATCATGTCGCTCTAGAGCTTGTCCCAGTAGCTCGTTATTATACAGATCTTGTTCACCCTGGCCATACTCGCTAAGGATGAGTTCTCCTTGTGAGGTTATGGATATAATCATATATCCAATAGGTTTATCCTGAAGACTGGCGTGCACAAACCAGCCATGGGTACCTGGCCCTAACGGATAATAATCAAACTTGGCTGCGAGCCATTCCGGATCAGATGTGCCAAGTGCATTGGCCTGTTGTTGTGCATATTGCTCTACAGCGGCCGGTGCCAAACTGCTGTTGGGTACAGCTGCATGAGTTGTCGGCCAGAACGGGAAAAGGGCGAAGCCAATGATCATACATAGGAAGACATATATAGGCTTCCCATAGCTTTCTCGTTCTGTCGTGGAACATTTTTTCAACATAAACACCTTCTTCCTGACTTTAATTATAGAGGAGAGACGATGCAAAGGGTGCTGCAACCTGTCGGTTTGCCAGTCATGAATAAACACTACTTTTGCCAGCATTTGCAGGAAAAGTAGTGTCTTCGTCTATCTTAAATGAAACATGCCGCTGCTGATGGCGGTGACTTTCACCTTGGGATCATACTGCCAGATCATCTCGGTTCGCCTTGTCTCATATTGCAATTTCATCGCTTCACGATCCATGACTGCCTGTTTGGCTTTTTCTTGTTCGGGTTCGTCCTGATCTGGCGCCTCTATAAAAGCTGGTTCGGCAGCCAGTTCTATGTCATCCGTTGTTGGCTCCAATAATAGGCCGCGAACCCGATTATGGACTGATGGAGCGGGGACGGCCAGAACCTCAGCTGACGTCTGGACATTTGAATCCTTTGATGAAAGCTTTGATTTAACACGAACGGTGTCTACTTCAGCCACCTCAGGCATATCTTCACGTAGCACAGCTTCATAGTAAGCATCTACCACATCAAGTTCGAGTTGCAGACGTTCCTTGGCTTTTTCCGCCCAGCTATAATCAAGTCTGCTTAAGTGTTGGGTGAGATGTGATTCGAGTGCGGCTCCTGCATCAGCGAGCGAAATTTTGGGTGCTTGGGCGTGCATATTTTCCGCCAGTCTTGGACTAAGGTCCCGCCGACTCAACTTACTGCCAAACTTCTCGATAATTTCACCCGAACGTAATGAAATACCAAGGAAGTGTAATTCCTCCCGTTTCAGATCACAGGCAAACTCTACTTTAAAACAAACCCCGAGCCAAGGTTCATACACGGCCGGAACTGCGGCTCTTATCTGGCGTTTTGCGGCCTGTTCAAACAAGTTAACAAAGGCACCACCTTCACGAGCTGCCTCAAAAATCTGTTGCAGTCTGCGACTTCCATATACGATATCTTCCCGAAGGATGCGCCCAGGGCCCAGCTGCGGCATCGAAGGTGTAATGCCAAAGTAACGTCCGAGAATCGTATCTTTGGGCGTGTCAGGGGTTGCTTCAGGAGACACTTCAGCAGGCTGGGCAGCTTTAGTCCTTGCTTCTGCGGCTTCCAACATTTGCTGATAAGCCTCCGGGTCAAAAACAAATGTAAATGACATTGTCTCTGGCTCCACGCCGACACGTTCGACAAATCCCCAGTAATATGGACGATTCGTTAGTGCCTTGTCAGCTTCAGGTGACAGTTTAACGGTTACATGGACAGGTGATCGTTCCATGATCTGACAATCCAGAGCTTCCAGATAGGTCAGGACGTAAGCCTGAATCTCATGCGGTGACATCGTCATGGATCAGTGGCCTCCTTTGTGAAGATCAAGTTTGGTGATTAAAGGCACCTCGTCAGCAACTTCGCGCTGAATTGTGTTCAGCGACTGTCCGAGGGTGTCCATTTTACGGCGAATATCTTCTTCGTTCTGCGATTCCAGCATAATTTTGTACAGACTCTTTTCGATCGATTCCTTTTTTTCCAGCCGTTCAAGAATGACATCCAGTCCACCGATGACCATCTCGAACATATTAATTTTTTCATGCAACAGATTCAGGATATGTTCCTCAATCGTACCTTTGGTAGACAAGTTGAAAATGTTAACGTCATTCTGCTGACCGAGTCGGTGTACCCTACCAATCCTCTGTTCTACCCGCATCGGGTTCCATGGCAAATCAAAGTTGATCATGTGGTGACAGAATTGCAGGTTGATGCCCTCACCGCCAGCTTCCGTTGCAATCATTGCTTGTACACGCCCGCGGAAGAGATCCATCATCCAGTCTTTTTTGCCGCGGTTCATCCCGCCACGATAGGGGACAGCCGTCAGGCCGTTGTTACGAAAATAATTCAGCAGATATTCCTGCGTCGCTCGGTATTCCGTGAAAATAATGACTTTTTCATTCATATCTCGTATCAATTCCATCGTTTTTTCGGCTTTTGTATTTTCTTTAATTGCCTTGATATGAGCCACCAGTTCCCAGATTTTATCCCGCAGTGGGGAATCCAGTGGCAACTTTTTCGACAGATTCACGAGTGTCACAAACACGGCGTCCCGACTGCTACAGACTTCCCGTTGCAACGTGACGAGCGAAAGCATGCTGCTAAGGTTACCGCCTGCTTCCTGGTATTGATCTTTGACAAACGAGGTTACCCCGTCATATAGCGCTTGCTCTTCAGGGGAAAGTTGCAGATCCACGTTAGAGACGTTGCGCTTCGTAAATTGCACGGGGCCTTCGCCACGCCTGTTACGGATCATGACTTTGGATAGCTCGTCTTTGAGTTGTGCCTGATTTTTGGGAACACGTTTATCCACAACAAAGTTGGCTGCGAAATCACCTTGACGACCCAGTTGACCGGGCTTCAGCAGGTTAATGAGATTGAAGAGCTCACTCATGTCGTTCTGCACAGGTGTAGCAGTGAGTAGCAGGCAGTATTTTTTGCGTAATTGCAGCATGAATTGATAATTGGTTGTTTTTTTATTTTTGAGTTTATGTGCTTCATCAATGATGATCATGTCATAGTCCATACTTAGTAACATATCTTTGTGCGGGTCTCTCTTGGCAGTGTCCATAGAAGCAACAACAACGTCATTTTGCCAGGAATAAACCTTTTTCTGTGCAACTGCTGGGATGCCAAATTTGGAATTGAGTTCACGTACCCATTGCAATACCAGAGAAGCGGGGACAAGAATTAACACTTTCGATACCAGACCACGAACCATATATTCTTTCAAAATCAGGCCGGCTTCAATCGTTTTGCCCAGACCTACTTCGTCGGCGAGAATGGCTCGGCCTGACATTTCGAATAATACTTTGCGCGCCGTATCCATCTGGTGAGGAAGCGGGGTCAGATCCTGTAAATGTTTCAGACACTGGATTTCGTCAAAATTTGGAATGAGATTGGTTTCTTCCGCCTGAATACCCAGTTGAAAGAGTCGGTAATCTCCCCAAGGCCCGCCTTTGTCCAAACGAGATTCAAGCTGATCCAACCAGCTGTGATCAAACTCAAGCGGTACAGGTAATTCAGATACAGATTGATTCAGATGATGCGGATGTTTCCGGTTCATGATGCGACCTCTCCGTTCTTGTGTAAATAAATCATTCAAAATAAAGACGACGTGTTATTCGTAGGTAATAGTATGGACGAAGGAAGGCAAGTTCATAACCTGTTTCAAAGAATCTATGAACTAAATCACATATAAAATCAATATATAGTGTAATAATTTGGTTATAAATCACTACATGTAGTATTTGGGCATAATTTATTCTTAAGAACAGCATTTTATATTGAAATGAACGGTTTATTCGGGGAGGTTGATTGCAGAGATGGCATCCAACAATACAGAAACGAACCAAGAAGTGAAGCATCATGAGAACAAACAGAAGCTGGAAGGGCTCAGCGAGAAAATATTTCTGGACCGCTACGCATGGAAGGACGCCGATTCAAAACATGCAAAAATCGGAGATGTTGTACTTGTATTAACGAAAGATGATCCCAAGTTTCCAGTGAAGGAAGTTGGAGAGATTATAGAGCGGCAGGGACGACAGATTAAAGTGCGGACACGTAGCGATATCATCATAGAGACTGATGTGGAGAAGTTGACACTTACGATAGAGAAAACACCGGAAGAGATGTGGGATCGTCTTGCCCGAGCGATGGCATCTGTTGAATCGACAGCTGAACAACAGGCGGTTTGGGAGAAGAAATTTCGCTTGGTGCTGGATGACTGGAAACTGGTTCCCGGGGGACGTATTGCCGCTGGCGCAGGGGCCAGTGATGAGTTGACGCTGTTTAACTGTTATGTCATTCCTTCTCCGCAAGACAGCCGAGGCGGCATTATGAAGACGCTGACTGAAATGACCGAAATTATGGCTCGTGGCGGTGGCGTAGGTATTAATCTGTCTTCCCTTCGTCCGCGGCGGGCTGTGGTGAAAGGTGTGAACGGCTCGTCCAGCGGATCGGTATCCTGGGGCGGTTTGTTCAGTTATACGACGGGGCTTATTGAACAAGGCGGTAGCCGACGTGGCGCGCTGATGCTAATGATGAACGATTGGCACCCGGACGTGCTGGATTTTATTACGGTTAAACAAACGATGGGGCAAGTGACCAATGCCAATCTGTCTGTCTGCGTAAGCAATGCGTTCATGGAGGCTGTGAAGCAGGACGGTGATTGGGAGCTTGTTTTTCCCGATACGAGTGACCCGGACTATGATTCGCAGTGGGATGGGGATCTGACCAAATGGAAAGATGCAGGCCATAACGTTATTCCATACCGGACAGTGAAGGCACGGGAAATATGGCATACGATTATTGAATCCGCCTGGAAATCAGCCGAACCCGGTGTTGTATTTATGGAGTATTACAACCAGATGTCGAACAGCTGGTATTTTAATCCGATCATTTGTACTAATCCTTGTGGGGAACAGGGCCTTCCAGGCTGGGGAGTATGTAATTTGTCGGCGATCAATTTGTCCAAATTTTATGATGAAACAAACCACGATGTGGCGTGGGAAGAGCTGGCGGAAACGACGCGCATTTCGGCCAGATTCCTGGATAATGTGATTGACGCAACGCCGTATCATTTTGAAGAAAATCGATTAAATCAGCAGCGTGAACGCCGGGTGGGGCTAGGCACCATGGGACTTGCGGAGCTGATGATCAAACTTCGTATCCGTTATGGCAGTCTTGAATCGCTAGATTTTCTCGATAAACTGTATGGATTTATGGCAAAGGAAGCCTATCTGGCTTCAGCGGAGATTGCCGCAGAGAAAGGTGCGTTCCCGGCGTTTGAGGCAGAACCTTACTTGCAGAGCGGATTTATGAGACAGATGACGGAGGCGTACCCGGAGGTTGGAGAAGCGATTCGTGAAAAAGGAATTCGTAACGTGACGCTGATTACTCAGGCGCCTACGGGAAGTACCGGAACGATGGTGGGCACATCGACTGGCATTGAGCCGTATTTTGCTTTTAAGTATTTTCGCCAGAGCCGTTTGGGGTATGATGAACAGTTTGTGCCGATTGCCGAGGAGTGGCTGGAGCAACATCCTGGTGAATCTCTCCCGGAATATTTTGTGACGGCGATGGATCTTTCGGCCGAAAATCATATTCGCGTGCAAGCTGCCATTCAGAAGTGGGTGGACAGTTCGATCTCGAAAACGGCAAACTGTCCGGCTGATTTTACGGTGCAGGATACGGCAGAGCTGTATGAGCTAGCCTTTGATCTGGGTTGTAAAGGGATAACGATCTATCGGGACGGCAGTAGAGATGTTCAAGTACTTTCTACTTCGAAGAAAGAAGACACCTCAGCTATTGAGGAGCAGAATGCGGATAAAGAGGAATTCAACAGCCTGGCAGCTGAGTCCGTTTCGGTAGCAAGTTCGGCGTATACAGAGCGGGAGACCAGCTTGCCAGCCCTAAAACAGATCACAGATGTAGTGGATAAGCAGTATAAACGCCGCCCACAAGTATTGCGTGGTGCAACGTATAAGATGCATACGCCGTTCGGCATGGCCTATATTACGATTAATGATTTGGATGGAACGCCTGGCGAAATTTTCCTCAACGTAGGCAAGGCAGGTTCGGATGTTTTTGCCATGGCTGAAGCACTGGGAAGAGTATGCTCACTATTCCTTCGTTATGGCGATCATGGTCATAAGGTGGAGCTGCTTATCAAACATTTGAAAGGCATCGGAGGTTCAGGTGCCATTGGGTTTGGAGCTAACCGTGTGGAATCCATAGCTGATGCCGTCGCGAAAGCGCTGGAAAGCCATGTTCAGATGAATGAGCACGAATATAAGGATGAAGCGATCGAAGCGCAGAGTGAAAAGAAAACCGAGGACATTCCAGTGAAGAAGTCGAACAGTGCTAATAGTCCGAACAGCACTAACAATACCAACAATATAAAGGGAGATCTGCTTAACATGCAGAAACCTACCCCTAATATCAACAACGCGGGAGGTGAGGGACATAAGACTTTCATGCAATCTATCGACTTATGTCCTTCATGCGGCTCGGCGTCGCTGATCAATGTGGAAGGCTGCAAAACATGCAGCAACTGCGGATACAGTAAGTGTAATTAAACCGTTCCAGAACAAATCCGAAACAAAGTATTGCGCTAATGCACCTGAACAGGGACCTGCAACTTTAAAAGTTTTACAGACGAAGTGCTGACTTACTGGCACTTCGTTTTTTCTGTGCATCAAATCTACATTTTTCTGAAATATTTAATCATTAGAAATCCCTTTACTCTTAAATATGTTAAAATAAGGACGTCATGCTTACAAATCTAGACAAATGAGGAATACGTTCCGTTCAAGTTCATGTTCGTCAACAGGTTCTGGACGAATGAAGGAGGTAGCATCTATCATGAATCAACATTGGAAAAAGTACTTGTTTTTGTTTGCTATAATCGTACCAATCTCCGTAGTTACCATTTTTACGCTCCCATATCACCATCGATATATTGCAGTAGCTATATTTCCACCTCTATTCTGGGTGCTCTACTATTCATGGATTACATTAGAAAGAAAACGAGATCGTTAGTGAGGGATGGTGAGAAAGTAACAATGAAGGCACTGTTAACATTAAAAGAAGCTTCCAAGAAATATGGTAGGCGAGACATTTTAACAGATATTTCGCTTACGATTAGTCAAGGAGATTGTATTATTTTAAGAGGAAATAATGGATCCGGGAAAAGTACATTGCTCCGAATGGTGAGTGGATTAATCCCCTTAAGTTCGGGACAAAGGTTACTTAATCATACAAATCTAGTGATTGGATATACGCCTGATCGATTATCTAAACTAAGGATGACTTCAACGGAGTATTTGACACACATGGGGAGAATATCGGGTATGACTGGTAAAGAACTGAAAGACCGCATCAGGGAGTTGCATGATTTTTTTCGTCTTGAACAAAGTGATCATTTGAAGATGAGTCATTTCTCGAAAGGTATGCTGCAAAAAACAAATGTAATGCAAGCTATGATGAAAAGGCCAGACCTCCTAGTATTAGATGAGCCTTTCTCAGGATTGGATGAAGAATCAACAGGGCATTTGCTACATTCTCTGAAAAAAATTAAGGATGAAGGTACAGCGATTTTGGCAGCCGTGCACGATCCATTATTAGCAAGTCAATTGGAAAGCAACACATACTGGATTCATCAAGGAAGACTAAGCAAGGAGAGTATAAATACGTCTTCCGAACTGAAGCTCGTATATTTTGAACTTGAAGGCAGCATAGAGGTGAGTGTTGTTAATCATCTTCTTGAACTTTTCCCCGATATTACATATAAAAGAAGCGAGAATGGTTATATGGTCATGACTTTTATGTATAAAGATTATAGCAGCTTTTTACCAAAATTTATAAATAAAGGCGGAGAGATTGTAAGCTTAACAAGAAAGGAGCTTGGCTCATGATCCCATTACTGTCATATTTACATACCTGTTTCATGCGTTCTTATCGTTATGGTCCAGCTGCTTTTGTATTTTTTATGGGGATTATTTTCGTATATAGTGTCGTTCCTAATCCAGTAATGGCTAGTTATGCCTTTTCAACAACATTTCTTTTTATTATTTCTGCTGGCCTTTGTTATACGTTGATTGATATGGAAACGACAAATCAGGAATCGGTGACGGTATCGCATAGTGGCAGTTTAATAAAACTTTATCTTGCGAAATTGTTGTATTGCTGGCTTTTTACCATTCCACTAGCTCTGTATGCCGTTTCTTTTCCAGCCATTTTTCAAAAGTTTGATCGAAATCCAAGTGTTGAAGAGTTAGGCATGGCCCTGATCTATCATTTGGTTTCATCTTGGCTGGGAGTTACTTTAGCCTGTTGGTTTAGTTCTAAGTTTATTCGTTCCCGCGTAATGTCCTTCTTGATGTTGAGTGTGCTTATTGTTATTACACTTTCTGTACAAGGTATAGAAAATGTGTTGCCAGACGGATTCAAATCAATGATTGTGCTGTTGCCTCCTCTAAATAGTACAATAAATGTGTTAGTTAATTATGACGCACAAACGCTACTCAAGAAGCTACTGGTGACCATTGCACCGATCGTATATGGTGCGATTACAACCGTTATATTTCTTTCCATGATTCATAGACGCAAGCTGGATTCAATGCATTGATATTTCCATCCATCCTACCTCTAGAGTCCTAGGAAGGAAGAAGCAATTATGAGCAAAACTTTCAATCCGCTCGGAGATAGGTTTATAATGGATAGTGGCTGCTGAGCAAGTCGGCAGCTTTTTTCTATTTGAAAGACTCAGGTAATTATGTCCAGTCGATGAAAAGCACTATATTAAACATTAATTATAGAGTATGATTTTACAGCTGGTTGTGCTGGTAGGAAAGGTTACACCAGCTTAATGAGTTTGTAATTATTCTTGAAAATTATAAAGCTGGTTTCAGGCGTATAATGCTAATCGTAATCGTGAACTCACGAAAAAATATAGTTTATATTCACATTTGATACAACTAAATCTATAGGCAATTCGTCTTCTTTATGTTGTAAATGAAAGATGGAAGGTGCAATACGTATGTTAATAACAACCAGAATGACCGAACGTTTCAGGATGCCCCGATCTCGATGGATGTGGACTCGAAGTAACAAGGAGGGGCGCACATGTCACAATCAGTGAAACGAAAGAGGCATATGAACGGACTGGATGGCTTGCGAGCCATCGCGGTACTTGGCGTCATTGCTTATCATTTAAATTTAGATTTTATTCCGGGCGGGTTGCTCGGTGTAGGTATATTTTTTGTTCTGTCGGGCTACCTGATTACAGATATTTTGTTATCTCAGTGGCGGGAACATGGTCGAATTGCTTTAGGAGATTTCTGGTTAAGGCGATTTAGGCGCCTATTGCCTGGCATGCTAACGATGACGGCGGTTGTGATGCTCTGGCTGTTGTGCACAGACTCGTCCCGGCTTGCTTCACTGCGAGGGGATATTTTATCCGGTGTTACGTACATAAGTAATTGGTGGTATATTTTTCACCATGTTTCGTATTTTGAAAGTTTCGGCCCTCCATCCCCTTTTGGACATTTCTGGTCACTGGCTGTCGAGGAACAGTTCTATCTGATCTGGCCTCTTCTGTTGATCGCAACGATTGTGTTGTTCAAAAGAAAAGGATGGCTCGTCGTGTTCATCATTGTCGCAGCTGAACTGTCAGCTGGTGCAATGGCTATCATGTATAACCCGGATTTGGATCCAAGCCGTGTATATTATGGGACAGATACCCGGGCATTTGCATTGCTTGCGGGAGCAGCGCTAGCTGTAGTCTGGCCGAGTCGCAAGTTGTCTGGAACACTGCCTGGGGTAAACAAGCTTGTATTGGATGCAGTAGGAGTTGCTGCCCTAGCGGTGTTGATCTATATGATGCTGAATACCAGTGAATACGACGCGTTCCTGTATCAGGGCGGGATGGTGCTGCAAGCGGCTGCCGCGACAATATTGGTGGCTGTCCTCGCGCATCCTTCGTCTTTCTTGGCACGCCTCATTGGGGCAAAACCATTGCGCTGGATTGGTGAGCGTTCGTATGGAATGTATCTATGGCATTATCCCATCATAGTTCTGACCAGTCCTGCTGTAGATACGGGCGGTTCACATCCTGTGCGTATGCTACTACAGGTAGCGGCAACCGTTGTATTTGCGTCCATGTCACTAAAATATATTGAAAACCCGATTCGGTATAATGGATTTCGCGCATCCTTGTCTAAATTGTGGGGAAAAGGGCGCATATCCCTCGTTCCCCGGCATGTCTGGTGGAAACGGACAGGTCTTCTGATGACGTTGCTGTTATTATGTTATACCGTGTCACAGATGGTGATGCCCGCAGCGGCCAATTCAGATTCTCATTCGGTATCGATGTCTACCGTGTTGAACGGAGAGAAGTCTGCTGAAGAAAAGGGGCAGGATGTTGTACCGACTACAACAAAACCTTCGGATTCCGGGAAAAAGAATCAAGCATCTCAGTCTGGTCCTGAATCAGGGTCTGATGCAAAAACGAATGGAAATAACGAAGCTAAAGCCGGATCAGCAGAAGGGTCGAAACCAACTAAACCGGGAGAATCCTCCCATGTAGACGGGGATCAGGACAAGGCGTCCGAGAATCAACCTGATTCCATTTCGTCCACTTCTGGCAACGAAGAAAAAGATCCATCGGGTTCAAAATCTGATGATGGCACCAAGGATGCAACCGATTCAGGTGAAGAAAACACTTCACCAGCACCCGTCGTAAAGAACGGAAAAATCCAATACACGGTTATTGGAGACTCGGTTATTTTGGATGCCAAGCCTTATCTGGAGCAGAGTATATCCGGTGTGTATGTCGATGGCCATGTTGGTCGTCAGATGTGGCAAGCCGGGGATGTGCTGAAGGATCTGAAGCGTAACAAGCAAATGGGCAGCCAGGTGGTGCTAGAGCTTGGAACGAATGGTGCATTTAACTCCAAAAATTTAAAAGCTGTGCTGGATGGCCTGAAGGATAAAAACCGGGTATACCTTGTCACAGTACGTGTGCCGCGTCCTTGGGAACGAACGGTCAATAAGGCTCTGACGGAGGCAGCCTCCAGTTACAGTAATGTTTCTCTGATTGACTGGAATCAGGCGAGTGAAGGCCATGACGAATATTTTGAAAAAGACGGAGTGCATCTGACCGCTGAAGGTTCTGAAGCTTTTGCAGCTCTGGTGAAAAACAGTCTTCGATAAACAAGTTGATAAACTGAATCTATAATTTGAACTTATCTTTGTATTTTAATTTTTAATGTGACGTTATGGGTTTATCCAATAGAGTATGAATCCATCTTTAAAGTCTCTCCCTGACAGCAATGCGATTGAAGTTATGTTGACTTCATGACGTTGTTTTGGGAGAGATTTTTTTGATATCCGGGCGGGAACCGATATTATTCACCCCTGCATCCGTGGATCGTCACCTTACGCTATGGTAGCGTTACCATTTACAATACAGGTATCCAATGCTCAAGGGGGAGTATAACGATGTGGAAAAAGTGGTTTTCAGGCATGCTGGCATTAAGTTTATTTGCAGTTATTCTGGCAGGGTGCACAAGCGGTGATTCATCCGAATCAGGCAGTGGAAAAGACAAAGTCTCCGTGACCATCTGGCATAACTGGACCGGACAGGACGCCAAAGCGGTGGCGATGCGGAAGATTATCGAGGATTTCCGTACGGCACATCCAGAGATTGAAGTGGTGGATGAAGGTTTGCCAACGGACGGTCTCAAAACAAGACTGCGCACGGTGGCGGCAGCCAACGAGATGCCGGATCTATTCGTTATGTGGCCAGATGCGATGACGAAGGAGTTCGTAAAAGGAGATTTGCTGCAACCAATCAATGCCGAACTTGATGCGAAGCCGGAATGGAAAGAACATTTTATTCCGAATGCGCTGGATGGATACACAGTAGATGGAAATATTTATTCCGTTCCGATGAATCTGGCACCAAGCTCTTTTATTTATTACAACGAGGCGCTCTTCAAAGAACATAACGTAAAGATTCCTGAAACGTGGGCTGAATTGGAGCAGGCGGTTGCTTCGTTTAACGAAAAAGGAATTATTCCGATGGCTCTTGGTAATAAAACGAGCTGGGTTGCCCAGTCCACTATTTTCAGTACGCTGGCTGATCGGGTGACGGGTACAGACTGGTTTTTGAAAGCGGTATCCCAGGATGGGGCAAGCTTCACGGATCCGCAATTTATTGAAGCGTTGAAGAAGATGCAGGAGCTTGGCAACATCAAGGCTTTCCAGGACGGATTCAACAGTATTGATGAAACCCAGATGATGCAGCTTTATTTTCAAGGGAAAACAGCGATGGTCATGAACGGCGGGTGGGCGCTCGCAAACCTCGTTAACAATGCACCGGAAGAGGTGCTAAACAATACACATATTACGATTCTGCCCCCTGTGGAAGGCGGCAAGGGTGAACCAAGAACAACATCAGGCGTCGTTGGTACGGGTCTTGGTGTCAGTAAAAAGTTGAATGGTGCACAAAAAGAAGCCGCAATGGAACTTTTCTATGCACTGGCTGGTCCGGACGGTCAGAAAGCTACGCTGGATAGCAGCACACTGGTGAGCTACAAAATTGATCTGGATAAATCCAAAGCACATCCGTTATTCGTGGAATTGTATGACCTGATGCAGGAAGTGAAAATCACACCGGTATATGATTCCAAGCTGGGATCGGCTACGGTTGAGGTCATTAATAACGGATTGCAGGAGCTGCTTATGGGCGGCAAAGCGGAGGATATTGCAGGCAGAATTCAAGCAGCGCAAGCGAATGCAATGAATCAATAGGTTGCTTTCTGCTTTTGACTACTGATTTGATTAACGAAAGCACAGTTCATTCCCCTTCCCGGCAGGGGAGGGGTTTTTAGATTGTGGTTAAAGTCCGATGACGGACAGAAGAGAATGGCAATAACGAGGGGAAGTGAACCGATTGAACGCATTGCAAAGTCGGCGTTTCATTATGCTGGGGCTTGCTCCGGCTGTCATCATTTATGCATTGTTTGTGTTTGTACCGGTTGTGTGGTCAGCATATTACGGCTTTTTCAACTGGTCTGGCATTGGGGCATCGACGTATATTGGCCTGAGCAACTATGTGGAAATCTGGAATGACGCGATCTTTTGGCGTGCTTTAAAAAATAATGTCATTTTTGTGCTGGCTTCGGTGTTTGGTCAGATTCCATTAGCACTTATGCTGGCAGTTATGCTGCACAAAAGCAATCCGCTTCAGCGCTTTCTGCGCTCGGCCGTATTTCTGCCGATGGTACTGTCAACTGTGGTTATCGGGATGATCTGGCAGTACATTTATCATCCGCAGATCGGTATCTTGAATTTCCTGCTGGATGCACTAGGGCTGGAGAGCTGGAAACTGCAATGGCTGTCCGATGCCAAGATTGCGATATTTTCTCTTGTGCCACCCTTGCTCTGGAGCTTTGTTGGATTGTATCTGATTATTTTCATCTCCGCTTTGCAGAACATCCCGGGTGAAATCCATGACGCGGCCAAAATCGATGGAGCTTCGGGGGTCCGCAAACTGGTGTCGATCTCTCTGCCGATGATTTGGGGCACGGTACAAGTTGCAATTATCTTATGTATTTCAGGCAGTCTGAAGTCCTTTGATCTCGTCTACATTATGACCAAGGGCGGACCGGCCCACGCAACGGAACTGCTTGCTACGTACATGTATAACTCGACGTTTACAACGTACCGCTACGGTTTCGGTAGTGCGATCTCTACAACGATTGTTTTGATTTCCTTGCTGCTCATTGGAACAAGCCAGTGGGTGACTAGCCGGAAACGCAAAGAAAACCGATAGAAAGGAGGCATGTTCATGCAAGTTACACCTGTGTCTATGACAACAAGGCGAGGCCGCTCAGGACATCCTGTTCGCCGGATACGCAGCGGAATCGTTTGGACGCTGCTGACGGTCTATGGTATTTTAACATTGTATCCGTTTTATTGGCTTGTGATTAGTGCGTTCAAAACAAATGAGGATTTCTACAGCAGACCTTTTGGCCTACCGGCACACTGGAATGTGGCCAATTTTACCAATGCATGGGAAAGTTCGAAGCTCGGAACAGCCTTCGGTAATTCACTGACGGTATCGATTGGCTCGCTGATCCTAACGCTGTTTATAGCTGCGCTGGCTTCATTCATTCTGGCACGATTTCAGTTTCGTTGGAAAGGGCTCATCATGACGTTTTTCGTTGTAGGTATGCTCATTCCGATCCATAGTACACTTGTTCCATTATTTATTTTGATGAAACAGATGTCATTACTGAATACGTACTGGGCATTGATTCTGCCGTATACTGCGTTTGCATTACCTACAGCGATCTTTGTACTTACAGCGTATCTGGTCAGCATTCCGCGTGATATTGAGGAAGCGGCGTTTATGGATGGAACGGGGCTGTGGGGGCTTTTCACCCGAATTATGCTTCCAATGTCGCTGCCTGCACTCTCCACCGTGACCATTTTGAGTTTCCTGCATGCGTGGAATGATTTTTCTTTTGCCCTTGTATTTATTAATAAAACCGGATTGAAAACGTTACCGCTTGCCATTGCGAACTTTGCAGATGGATATCAGACCGATTATGGTCTAACGCTTGCTGCCATGACTCTATCTGTGATTCCTACAATTATTGTATATCTGATTTTTCAGGAACAGGTCATGAAGGGCATGACAGCAGGTGCAGTCAAAGGGTAAGCGAAAGCGTATCCAAAGGAGGAACAAAGTTGGTTCGCTGGCTTACATCTTCACTACAGCGTAAGCTGTCCGTGGTTGTTACAGCTTCAATGATTGTGCCGCTACTGGCGCTCGGCCTATTTGCTTTCCTGTTCTCTTCACGCATTACAGAGGAAAAAACGAAACTGTCGGGGATGGATACGTTGAAACAAGTGGAGGCGAATCTTCGTTACATGCTCCAGGATGCTGAGAATTTATCCATTTTCCTCATTGGAGAACGGGATATTCAGCAGTATTTAAGCGGTGATGAGGACCATGAACGGGATCGCTTGGACATTTTGGGTAGAATGACGAATCTGGCTGCATCCAAAAAATACATTGCGAACATTGCCATTTATCCTGGACGTTTTGACGCTGCGTTATCAACAGCCACTTGGTATGAGGTGCAAGGGACGAATCTGTTTTACCCTACGCTTCCCAGTGGAAATGCAGATAAAAGGTGGACGGGGGTGTACCCTGTCCGCAATTATGCAGGGATTCAGAATGTTATTACTTTGATTCGGCCCATCCGTAGTATTCACGATTATCGTCCGATCGGCTGGCTCACCATCAGCTTAAATGAAAAGATGATCTCTAAAGGATGGCCGGCACTTGGACTGGGCAGAGGAGAAGGCAGACTGGAATTGATCGGCAGCACAGGAGAGGTACTATCCTCCATGGATAAATCCCGGCTCGGGCTTCATGTGTCTGATCTCGAACCAGGACTCATTACACGCATTCAGAAGGGGTATAGCGGAACGACTACGTATGGCGAAAATGAATTAAAACGTACAGTTCTCTATTACCCTGAGGAATTGACGGGCTGGACGCTTGTTGGAACGGTTCCTTATGAACAATACCAGTCGGAGAATAGTTATATTTTAATTTTGACAGCGATTGCAGTTGCGTTGTCAGCATTAATCAGTGGCGGCCTGATCTGGTTTACGATTCGTAGGGTTACGAGGCCGTTGCTCTTATTAACCAGACATCTTTCTCGAATTGACCCGAAGCGTCCACTGCCCTTATTTCGGTCAGAGAGTGATGATGAGATTGGCAAGTTGGGCGAAAGTTACAATCTGCTTGGTGCGCATATCGAGATGCTGAAGAAAGAGACTATCCGCGGTGAAGCTCGAAAAAAAGAAGCCGATCTGCGTGTGCTTCAGGCACAGATTAATCCTCATTTTCTCTATAACACGCTTTCCTCCATTCACTGGATTGCACTGATGTCCAAAGAAAACCGGATCGCAGATATGGTAGAGGGACTAAGTGATTTTTTACGAATCAGTTTGAATAAAGGAGAGGATTACTGCCCGGTTTCTCAAGAAATTGCACATATCCGTCATTATGTGAGGGTACAGTCGATTCGTTTTCCAGATCAGTTCGTGTTGCATTATATTGTTGACCCTGCATTGGAGAGGCAAATGATGCTGAAGCTTCTGTTACAACCATTAGTGGAGAATGCAATGATTCACGGGATTCAGCAGGCAGGAAGACAAGGGACCATCACGATTATGATTCAGAAGGATGCGGTGGCTCAGCGAATGAATATTCTGGTGCTGGACGATGGTGCAGGAATGGCTCCGGATCAGCTGGAGCGATTGAGGGCAAATCTTATTCCCACGGATGAGGGAAACATGCCTTTATCCGGCAATCATCCACAAGAGAATCAAAAAGGGGAGAAACTGCAATTGCAGCATACGTTGTCCGATGGAGGGTATGGTCTCCGTAATGTGAACGAAAGACTGCTGCTCCATTATGGAACGGATGCGTTGCTTGAAGTGGACAGCAGAGAGGGCGGGGGTACCCGGATTTCGTTCTCCATTCCAATCCTGGAGGAATCGCCATGAGATTATTAATCGTTGACGACGAAGTTATTATTCGCACCGGGCTCGCAAGTGTGATTGCCTGGCATGAACTTGGTATTGAACTCCTTCATCCTGCTGCTTCTGCAGAAGAGGCTTTGACACGCCTAGCCGAGGGGCGCCCGCATATTCTGATGACCGATATCCGGATGAATGGTAAGTCGGGACTAGAGCTAGCGGAAGAGGCATTACACTTGCTCCCAGAGCTTGAGGTCATTATTTTATCGGGTTACGATGACTTCTCTTACGCTCAGCAGGCTATTCGCAATGGGGTCACGGACTATTTGCTGAAAACGAGTAAACCGGAAGAGATCATCAAAACGGTGTTGCAAGCCAAGTCAAGAATTACCGAGCGGTGGGCAGAAAAGTCGCGCGAAGGACAATGGTTGCGTGAGAACCGGGAAAGACAGTTTGCCGGGTGGGTAATTGAAGGCAATACCGATTCGGTGAATTGTCCAGCCTTTCTGATGTTTGGTGAGGAAACAGAGTTGCCCAATCAACCCATGCATCAAGGTAGGGATAGCGATTTGTCTATGAGCAGACAAGTTGTTTTGATTGATGCCGAGGGCTGGGGGCGCTCTTCGGATGCGTTGCTCCGGTTCGCTGTTCAAAATATGTTGGAAGACGTTCTAGCCGGAGCGATTGCTCAGATTGAGAAGCAACATATTGTCTGCATCCTGCCTTATGCTTCCGACATGGGCGTAAGCGGATACAGACTGGAGGATGGGTTAAGACGGGTGGAACAATGGTTAAAATGTTCGCTTCGGGCAGCGATGGGTGAGCCTGTTGATCACGCCACCGGACTGAACCATAGCTATCAAACGGCGCTGACAGCTTTTCGCCACCGTGGTCTGGTAGATGCCAAAGTATGGCGCTATGAAGAAATCAGCGGCAGGAAAGGCGGCAAAACGGTTCTGACACACGAAGAGGAGACAACTCTCGGTACGTTGCTACTGGACAATGATCCGGTCACTCTCACCACATGGATACGTGATCTGATGACGACACTGATTGCTGAGCCTGACGTCACTCCAGCATCCTATGCAGCCTGTCTGAACTCGGCAGTTATCGCGGGACACCGCTGGCTTGCGCGGACACTACAGGCGATTGGAAGAGAACAACCAGCCCGACTTGAACCTTGGACCCCTGAACCGGATAAGACATATACAGAGATAGGGGATGAACTGTTTCATCATCTGTATGATCTGATGCAAGCATATCACAGCCGTATGGGACAAGGTCAGGCTGCCCATGTGCAAAAAGCGATCGGTTATATTGAAACTTCACTTACACAGGATGTCAGTTTGCAGCAGGTAGCGGGGCAAGTACATTTGCATCCCGGACATCTCAGTGAATTGTTTAAAAAAGAAATGGGCGTGACCTTTGGCGACTTTGTGACGGACATGCGGATCAGACGGGCCATGGATATGCTTGTTGTGTCGCCGGCGAAAGTCAGTGAAATCGCAGCAATTAGCGGTTATGAGGACGTGAAATATTTTAGCAGGCTGTTCAAAAAGCATACAGGCAAAACACCGAGTGAATACCGGGAGCAGGCACTTATAATCAAATCTTCAGGCAGCTAGACGGGAGGAGCAAGGGTACAATGGTAAACGTTTATCGTTCAAGTCAGGATCTATCAGGACAGTGGAAGATACAACATTACGAAGTTGGAGAAAAGCGAGCAATGGATGTCGCTGCTGCAGCGCTGGATGACCGATTCTGGATCGGGGCAACGGTGCCTGGGGATGTGCATGGAGCACTTGCAGAACGTGGTATCATTGATGCGCCTTATTTTGGACATAACGATGCCAAGAGTCGCTGGATTGAGCAGAAAGAATGGTGGTATCGCACTACCTTTAATCTGGATTCAGATGCATCACCCGAGGAGCGTATTGAATTAGTGTTTGAGGGTTTGGACACGTTTGCTACGGTGTATGTCAATGGACATGAGGTTGGAGAAACAGCTAATATGCTAATGATTCACACATTGGACGTGACCCGTCTGGTGCGAAGCGGCTGGAATGCCATTGCGGTGCGATTTGATCCACTTCATCTTCATCATCGTGATAAGGAGATGTTTGACTGGTCTTCGTATACGAAAGAACGCCCTTGGCTGCGTAAAGCAGCAATGAATTTTGGCTGGGACTGGGGGCCGCGCATCGTAACAGTGGGCATTTGGGGAGCTGTACGCTTGGAGCGCTACACGGTTGCCAAGCTGCAGAATGTGTACGCCCGAACGAAGTCTGTGAGTGAGAAACAGGCCCGAGTCCAAGTCACGGCAAATGTACAATCGGTTCTTTCTTTCCGCAGCAGGCATAAACGGACAGAGCCTATTGTTACCACTTGTGATATTCGCCTTCTGAACAACAATGGAGATGTTGTGGCAAGTTCTGCCTCATTGTCTGTGACTGAGGGTAAAGCAGAGACGGAGTTAGACGTGCTTCACCCCCGTTTATGGTGGACTCATGATCTGGGTGAACCCTATCTGTACAACCTGGAAGTTACGTTGTATGCGGATGGCATAGCTGTGGATCGTTATGACCAACCTTATGGCATAAGGACGATTGAACTGGCGCTGCATAATGAGCAGGGAGAGGGGCGCTTTGCTTTTATACTGAACGGAGTCAAAATATACGCCAAGGGAGCAAATTGGATACCTGCAGATCAGCTGATTGGAACAATTCCGAGCTCGCGATACCATGAACTTGTAGAGTTGTCTGTAGAAGCACATATGAATATGTTACGGGTGTGGGCAGGGGGCATCTATGAAAAAGATGTCTTTTATGATGAGTGTGATCGGCAAGGGGTGCTCGTATGGCAGGATTTTGCATTTGCCAATGCGCTATTCCCGGATTTCAATCGTGATTTCATGCACAATGTACAGCAGGAGGTTGAGAATAACGTCCTTCGTTTACGTAACCGTGCTTCGCTAGCGATCTGGTGTGGTAACAACGAAATCGATTGGTTGTTCGACATGAAGACGGCGAGCGGTGATATCACAAGTCCATTCTATGGGGAACATATCTACCATGAGTTAATCCCTGAGGTTTTGGAGCGGCTTGACCCGTCTCGTCCATATTGGCCTTCTTCACCTTATGGCGGAAACCATGGACAGGACGCGAATGATCCGGATACCGGAGATCGACATAACTGGCAGGTGTGGCACGGTTCTGTATATCCGAGGAAACAAGGAGAAGTACCGGTGCTGGATTACAGCATTGAAGGAGTCACGTTTAGAAATTATAAAAAGGACCATGCGTTGTTCAGCAGTGAATTTGGCATGCATGCTTCGGCTAATCGGTACACGCTGGAGAAAAATATGCCTGCTGGTCAGTTTTACTGGGGTAGTCCCGAAATGGCCTATCGCAACAAGGATACCAATCATCAGAAAGGCATTCTATTGATGGAAGGGTACACGGGCATTCCTCAGAATATAGAGGAATACATGAATTTTTCCATGTTGACGCAGGCAGAGGGACTGCGCTATGGTATTGAACATTTTAGACGAATCAATGATCGTAACAGCGGTGCTCTGGTATGGCAACTAAATGACAGTTGGCCAGGTACAAGCTGGTCGATGATTGATTATGAACTGCTGCCTAAGGCCTCCTTTTATTATGCAAAAACGTTCTTTTACCCTGTGCTACTGTCGCTGGAGCATGAGCCTGGACAACCGCTAGCCTTATGGATCGTTAACGATACACAGGATGAAGTGGCGGGACAACTTCGGCTGCATGTTTATGACCTTCATGGAGAGCGGCTGCATTCCACCACATATGAAGTGAATGCGCCTGCTCAATCTTCGATGCAGATCGAAACATTGGAGGAGGCCGAAGTACTCGGCATAAAACAGGCGGAAGAAGTGATGGTAGAGCTGCAGGCCGAAGGATTTAATGCGCCCATGAATCGTTACTTTTTGCGTGACCCTAAGGATATCGCGCTGCCACAGTGCCAGCTCAGCGTTCATGTGAACGAAGAGGAACAATCGGTTACCGTTACTGCGAGTGGTGCGATTGCACGTATGGTGAAGCTGGAACTGCCTCTAGGACGAATTCGATTCAGTGATAACTATTTTGATCTGCTTCCAGGGGAGAGTCGAACCGTAACCCTTCGGCATCCAGAGATTAAAAGTTTGCCACTCACCGAGCTGACGGTAAGTGCGATGAATGGTATTGAGATTTGAAACCGGTGTAAGCATTCTACGTAGAGTAGTATACGATTGTACATTCCGACAACATTGAAATATGTAACATGAGAGGAGGATGTACACAGAATGTCTTTTGTGTTTTTTCCCGGAATCTTCATATTTCTATTGATTATGATTCTGATGGTTATTTTCATCGTTTATGTTATCCGTAAGGGTAAAAAGTTGTTTCGTCGAATCGATAGTCTGGAAAAAGCCGTATATGATCAGAGCAACCTGTCGCCCAACACGAAGTATGGTGAGCGACATCCCGATCATGCTGTTCCTGATAAGCCGGCAGAGCAAGATAAACCTCGTTGATAAGTTAGAAGCCATGATAGCCCGTAAGGGACTAACATGGCTTCTTTACTTTTGGTTTAAATCTATACTGGCAGCCTGATCTCTAATTACCGGAAGGATTCATAACGCTGCTGAAAAGAGGATTCCATCTCCACTTGGCGTGACAACTGTTGCTGTACTTTGGAGCCACGAATGGCTTGCAACTGCTGCAACACCTCGGTAGATTTGAACTCGTCCTCTGCCAACTGCAAGAGCAGTTCAGAGAGAATATCGGCATCCTCTAACGCAGCGTTCAGACCAAACGCTCCTGTTGGCGTCATCGTGTGAGCAGCATCCCCAATAAGCACGACATTGTCATCTGTCCACTTGGAGCTATAACTGCTCTCAACGGACAGCAATACGAAGTCACTCCAGTCCTTAATATGTGCAGCGACAGAATCGGCAAGACAAGGGAAGGCGGCTACCAGCTTACCTACAAAAGGAGCAAAGGGCTGTTCACGCAGCTTGGCATACCCTCCTTCGGGAATGTTCCATCCAATCTGTACATAACCGCCGTATTGTGAAAATAACGCGAGCTGCTGACCATCCATGCTTGCCATGCGAACGGCAGGTTCCCATCCTGATGGGGCAGGAATACGTGCCCATAACAGATCGTAGCCGTGCTTGCGAATCTCGGGTACAAGGCCAGCATGTTTGCGTACCGCTGAATATCTGCCGTCAGCACCAATTACTACGGATGCTCGGATGGAGGCAGGAACACCATTTTGCCGCACGTTAATGCCAGCAATACGACCACTCTTGTCCCGAAGCAAACCGGTCATGACTGTATTAAAGCGAACCTGATGTAACGGGCTTAGTGCTTCAGTCTGGGCCGTAATCGCTTCGAGAAGATGGTCTTGTGGTACGTGCACGCCAACATGATACTCCCCTTTGCTTGGATCGGGGTTAATGGTATGGATAATGTTTCCTTCTTCCCAATATTGAATCTGCTCCAGATGCAATAAGCCCTGCTCTTGAATGTGGGAATATAATCCGTGTTTCTTCAAAATAGCTTCTCCGTCTGCATTCAGCAGTTCTCCACGGAACGATTTATGCAGATGAGGCTGTCGCTCAATGAGTAATGTAGAGATGCCTTTCCGGTTCAGTAGATAGGAAAGCAAGGCGCCTCCCGGCCCTGCCCCAACGATACATACATCTGTATGACTGATATCGCTTGTTTGAGGTTTCATCGATTTCATGTGCATGGTTCCCTTGCTATATAATGGTAAAGATATGTGGATGACAATTGTTTACTTTATGATAACAGATTTATTTAAATCATTAAGTAACTAAAAGTAACTTAAAAGGATATACGTTATTATAAACAAAGTGTTCCTTATATACAATAGGCCAAATTCAAATTTTTTTATTATTACAAAGAAATGAATCCAGTTGCTCACCAGGGTACCTCGTTTTTTTTCACAACCAAATGTGTGTAAATATGTTACAATATAAGGCAGGTTATGATGAAAGGCAGGAGGAACGGATATGAGCCCGAATACGGAGCGAAACTCGCAATTGGCAAACGTTGATCAATTGATGGAGGCCTTCTTCAGATATAAAAATAAAGTATTGGATCAGAAGCAAAAGTCGGAAACGAACTGCAAACTGAATCCAACGAAAATCCATATATTAGGCATGATTTTACGTGAAAAACGCTGCATGGCCGTTGATGTAGCTCGTCAGCTCAGTCTGTCATCCGGAGCAACAACCATTGTGCTTAATCAACTGGAAAGTGAGAATCTCATTCAACGCGAACGTAGCGAGGAAGACCGCAGAATCGTGTGGTTATCCTTAACGGACGAGGGAGAGCAATTAACCAGAACGCTGAATGCCAACCGCGGTCGCATGACATGGGAATTGTTACAAGCACTTACGGAGGAGGAGCAGCAGTTAATGCTGGGCATGCTCAAGAAAATAGAAATGAAGCTGCTGGAAGATATGAAATCTTTCGAGCAGACGTACCGTTAATGCGTATGACACCTGAAGACGTCAGTCCTCATCTATTCGTCCCCACTACCGGGCATGAATTTGTGAAGACTGGCGTTTTACGTGTTACAGCAGTGCCTATAGATGAAAGCGGGATACATGATCGTTCAGACCTTCTTGTATAAGTATGGCTTTCTGTCTGCTGCCCATTAAGTCAAAATGGGGGAAGGGTTGTCTCCGATGAATGTAACGTGGGTCTAAACCGTGTTCGTTGCACCATTTTTCCAGACGATTCAGGTCGGCGCAGCCTACTTTGGTAACACTGGTGATGCCAGGAAATCTGGAATCGATCCAGAAATGAGTGAGATAAGCGATCTCCCCACGAGCGACACGTTCTTTCCATGCTGCAAGTTCTTGCCGTTTGATCCCAAAAGCCATAGATGAACGTTCCTTTCTAACAGAGTATGTCTCTCACATATTGTACATCTTATATATGAACTCAATCAAAATGTTTTGGTACGATGCGTATCAGCTCCATTGAATTGGGTAAATGAATATGAAAACTTTGTTATAAACACCTATGTTTTTGTTAAAATAAGGCATCATGAACAATTTGTTACTTATACAGCGGAAAGGGTTGTCATCATGGAACTATTCATTGCGGTACTTGTATTGCTGGGACTGATCGGTTTTTCTAACGTGTTGAACCGGTTTATACCGTTCATCCCTGTTCCGCTTATTCAGATTGCACTAGGTATAGCTGCAGCTTTGTTACCGGCTGGTGTGCACCTGCCACTGAATCCGGAATTGTTTTTTGTGCTTTTTATCGCTCCTTTACTGTACAACGATGGGAAAAGAACACCGAGAAACGAACTATGGAATCTGCGAGCGCCGATTCTTCTGCTCGCGCTCGGGCTGGTATTCGTTACGGTTGCTGTTGCCGGATATGCCATACACTGGCTGATCCCGACCATTCCACTGCCTGCCGCATTTGCACTTGCGGCCATTCTTTCTCCGACAGATGCAGTGGCTGTAGGAGCTATGGCTGGACGTGTGCATCTGCCCAAAAGCATACATAGACTTCTTGAAGGCGAAGCGTTGATGAATGATGCTTCGGGCCTGGTCGCATTTAAATTTGCCATTGCGGCGACAGTTACGGGGGTTTTTTCACTCGCCCAAGCGACAGTTAGTTTCATTATAATCGCAGCAGGAGGTTTGATCGCTGGAGCGCTCATGTCTTTTCTGTTCATTCGGCTTGGGGTATGGATTCGCAGATTGGGAATGGAGGATGTAACGATCCATATGTTGCTTCAGATTCTGACTCCATTTGTCATCTATCTGGTGAGTGAAGAGATCGGAGTTTCCGGCATTCTGGCTGTGGTTGCAGGCGGGATCATTCATGCGATTGAACGTGACCGGGCTGAATCGGTTCAGATTAAGATGCAAGTGGTGTCTGCGAGCACTTGGTCTGTTATTTTATTTATTTTGAACGGCCTGGTGTTTGTTATTCTAGGTGTACAGGTTCCCGATGTGCTTAGTAAGATCTTTGTGAACGTGTCATTTAATAACTTTGAAGTGTTAGGATATGTACTGCTGATTTCAGGACTACTTGTTCTGCTTCGTTTCCTGTGGATCTACTTGTTCTGGCAAGTTAATGAATGGTTACGTGCCAAGTCCTCTATTGGCAAACCCCGTTTCAAGGAAATTACAATTCTCTCCTTATCGGGGGTTAGAGGTGCGGTAACGTTGGCTGGTGCATTTTCGATTCCATTTGTACTACAGGATGGTTCCCCGTTTCCCGAGCGAGATTTGATTATTTTTCTGGCAGCTGGCGTCATTTTGTTCTCTCTGATTGCTGCAAGTGTGTTATTGCCTGTGTTAGCCAAGGACGAGGGGAAATCCTCCGAGGAAAACACACCACATAAGTCTGAACGGAGAGCACAGGACATTATGCTGAATGCCGCCATTCGAGCGGTCAAATCCGAGATGAACGAAGAAAATAAAGCCGCTGCACTGGCCGTTGTATCCGACCTGTCCAAATATATCAAACAGGTGACAGGGCAACTTAGTGTAGATAACCGTAAAGCGTTGCAGAAACAGGAAACAGCTATCAATTTGATCGCTACCCGTGCGGAGCGTAGAGAAATTGAAGTGATGATGGACGAAAATGCCCTTGGTCCCGAAGCGGCTTTCAAATGTGATAACTGGCTGGATCGCAAGGAGATGATGCTCTCCAACCGGACGAACACTCAGCTACTGGCGTCGCTTAATGAAATCGGAAGAATGCTCAGCCAACTGTTCACAAACCGTTCCAGCAAACAAGAACAGCCCTTTATGCTTGAAAATGCAGAACTGTTTCGCAAAGTAAAGCTGCGTACGTCCCAGGCAGCGATCAAGGCTATCCGAGCACAGATGAATGACACCAATCGTGTGGCGGCCCTCTCGGTCATCTCTAAATATGAACGGGTCATTGCGAAACTGCGTGCCTGGAATCAGGATAAGACGACTGAAGATCCGTTTAATCAGGATAAATTGGAGCTTCAGATGGTAGCCATTCAGGAGCAGCGTAATACCGTACAGCAATTATATGAGAACGGGGAGATTACACGCGATGTTGCAGCCAAATTACGTCGTTATATCAATGATGTAGAAGCAACTGCTCTGAAAAACGATTAATCATTATTAATCAACATTCATGAGTTCACATGAATCGGGCAATGCTAACGGAGAGTTTGACGTATGAAAATTAAAGTGAGGATACGATATGACCCTGAAAGCCACCCGATTCATCGCATTATTCATGCTGACCGGAATGATACTTAGCAGTTTGACAAGTTCAGTGTATGCCAAGCCCGTTCAGAAGAATCGTCAGTATTACGAAGAACGGGGCGAGATCGTGTGGGAAGTTCCCACACAGGACAAATTGATCGCACTGACTTTTGATGATGGACCAGACCCTGTTCAGACACCGCAAATTTTAGCGTTGCTTAAACAGTATCATGCAAAGGGAACCTTTTTTGTACTCGGGAAATGGGCAGAGAAATTTCCTGACATTGTCAGGCAGGAGCAGCTGGAAGGGCATGAGATCGCAAATCATACTTTTGCACACACGTATGCCGTTCGCTCCACAAAAGCGGACAAATACATGAAAGACATGGAAGCAGCAGAGGCTTCGATTGTGAGTGCAGGTGCGCAGCGCCCATTGTTGTTCAGACCACCTGGAGGGTATTACAACGACATGGTGATTCAGGCTGCTAAGCAAAAAGGGTACACCATCGTATTATGGTCTTGGCATCAGGATACTCGAGACTGGGCTCTACCGGGTGTATCCGCGATTACGAACAAAGTGTTAAAGAATGCTCGCAATGGAGACATCGTTTTGTTTCATGACAAAGTGGAGAGCAGATCCCACACGATCGATGCCCTGCGAACGATTTTGCCTAAACTGCAGGAGCAAGGTTTTCAGTTTGTTACCGTATCCGAACTTCTTGCCGTTAAAGCTCGTGAAGCTGCCAAGGATGGGATGTCGTCTGGTTTACCAAAGAGGCAGCACTAGTTCCAGTAAGATGAACAGCAAGGAACCCTTGCCTGTGGAGGGCAAACAGAACTGAAAGCAAGACCGCATAAAATGATGTTTATGTTACATACAACCGCAGGCCTCCTGAATTAATCATGGTCTGCGGTTGTTTGACATGAATTTTTTCAAGCAAATGCATTCGGGCTTGTTGGAGATGAAGCCAAACGTTTCGGAGAACAGTCACACGCTTTTGTTTTACAGTCGAAACGTCTACAATAGATTAAGTCTTTAGATTAGAGCCGAATATAACATTAGAGAAGGTGAATATATTGAATGGACAAAAGCGAGCTGACATCAGACCTGGCCTAGAGGTTGATATCGTACTGAAACAAGATCAATCCTCAGGCAAACTGACGAGAGGAATCGTCAAGGATTTGTTAACCAATTCTCCTTCACATCCCCATGGCATCAAAGTGCGATTGACGAATGGTCAAGTGGGACGAGTGAAACAAGTGATTTCCGCAGGTAATCCATCGTAATGAGCATGAAGGGGAGGCTGGATACTACCGATAAAGTGCTGACCCATCTGTCGGCTGGTAATCAACGTCAGCAAGATGCTTACCGTGTCCTGCAGGATAGCAGACTGCTAGTTATGCTTGCTCCCTACTCCGCTTACCCCGCTGGAACGGTACCGATCGATGTTGATCTTCCTGACAGCGATCTGGATGTGCTGTGTTATGTGGACGACCTGGACACTTATCAAGCAGCGGTGAGAAGTCAACTCGAGGTTATTGCGCTTAACGGCAAAATACAGTGGACATACGGAGTTGGTAATTCAGATCAGAAAGCATATGTTACATGTGAACTGAAATTGGGGGCATGGCCTGTCGAGATATTTGCCCAATCGGTGCCTATTGATCAGCAAAATGCTTACCTTCACATGCAGGTGGAATGGAGTTTGTTACAATGTTGGGGAGAGGCGGGACACCGCGAGATTCGCAGACTTAAGCAAGCAGGGTGGAAAACAGAGCCTGCCTTCGCTCATGTACTAGGGTTAGAGGGTGATCCTTACATAGCAATGCGAGATCTAGCCAGCCTGCAGGAAACGGAACTGTGGGACTTTGCCAGGTCACGCGTCACATTTTAGATGAGAAAGATCGCTACAATTGTAGTTACCGTTAATCCGAGTATAACCGGTTTCAGGTTACGCCGTGCCAGCTCAAACGGGCTGACCCCGCAGATGGCGGCTGCCGGAATTAGCGCCCACGGAATCAACGTTCCGCCTCCAACCCAGATGGCAGCTACTTGGCCCAGTGCGGTAAGTACCGGCGCCGAGTCTGCTGAGCCTGCAAACATGCTAGCAATGGACCCCACAAGGGAAATTCCCGAAAAACCTGAGCCATCCAGGCCTGTTACAGCTCCAGTGACGGTCATTGTAATTGCCCCAACGGTTCCATTCATCGGCACAATCCCCGCAAGTGCAACGCCAAGATCATTGACGATCCCGTGTGAGCCCTCAGGTAAGGGGTTTGTAAACAACTCCGTAATGGCAGCATCCCCGAGATAAAAGAATGCGGCAATCGGAATGACCGGACCAAATACTTTGAATCCGAACTGGAATCCTTCGATAAGATAATTAGTCGTTTCCTCTGATCCGTTATGACGATGTGCGGCAATGGAAACAGCAATAAGAATAACGACGGCGGTTCCGCCGATTAGTGCCGTTGCATCCCCGCCCTGAAGGTTCAGCACAAACATCAGTACGACATCCAGTGCGAATAACAACGGAATGAGTACAGCGAATGTTTTTCTCAGACGAAGAGGCATTGTCGGGAAGGGTGTAGGGGAATGGGGTTCTGACTGTAACTCAGATGCTGATGATTGTGGCTGCTCAAGCTCCTGTTCCTTCCACTGGGTGGATTTCATTTCTTTGCGAAGCATCCAGAAGGCGGTAAAAGTAGATACCGTACCCATGACGACGACGAGAGGAACACTGGCAGCCATCACTGAAGTAACTGGAATACCTGCTGCGTCTGCAGTAAGTTTGGGAGCACCTTGGATAATGTAATCTCCTGACAAGGCGATGCCATGCCCAAACAGGTTCATCGCGATGGCAGCTCCAATTGGAGGTAATCCTACCCGAACGGCTACGGGCAAAAGTACTGCTCCAATCAAGGCTACTGCAGGAGATGGCCAGAAAAATAAAGAGACGACCATCATGATAAGTCCAATGCCCCAGTATGCAGCTTGAGGCGTGCGAATAAATCGGGTGAGCGGTGTGACCATGACTTCATTAATACCTGTTCGGATCAGAACACGACTCATCGCAACGATAATTGAAATGATAAAGATTGTACTTAATAATTCCTTTGTTGCGTAGATAAAGCTGTTGAAAACCCCGGTGACAGAACCACTTAACGTTTCTGTTGCCAGCAGTCCAATGGTCATAATGCCTGCGACACAGATGATCGTTGTGTCTTTGCGACGAACCATGACGGCGATAATCAAGATAATAAAAGCCAAATAGACATAATGCAACGGGATGAGTTGAATATTTATCATCATAACAGCCTCCCTGTATCCCGGGTCATCGATCCTGGGAGTGCTATATCCTATGCATGTCAAGCCCGGATGTTCAAGGAGGTTATGAGAGTCAAAGGATATATCCTGCTTCTTAAATTGAACTATTCATTTACACTTTAACGGAGAGGACAGAAAAAACCTGGAGAAGCGGAGCGCTCGCCTTTATCACCGGATTTTCCCTTTTATTAAAGGGAATCAAAAAAATCTGGGGATAACAGCGATTGGAAGGTTATTCTGTCATTGGAGTGCTCGGTGTAAACGTCTTTAGTTCAGCTTATAGAGCAGGATTTTTTTTACATTCAGAGAATTATATGAGTGAAACGAAGCATCACACGACAGAGCATATGGCTATATCAAGTCACAAGAACGCACATCCTTGGGTCACCGGACCTGATAGACAACGTCAAACCGAGGTGATTACAATATACATGCCATCTTCAGGGAGAAATTAGAAAAATTCAGCTCAGCCTGAATCAAAAGGACGTTAATGTATGAACTTGATCCGTTCATTGCGCTTTAAATTTATTGTGGGACTCACGCTAATCATGTTGCCGCTATTTATGCTGTTGTACTACAACAACGTGTACGCCATGAAGGTCGTGCGTGACAAAGTATCCCTTACCAATATGAATCATCTGGCCAAAAACGTGGAACAGAATGAGCGTGTATTACAGGAAACCAATCGATATTTATACAGCTTGGGCGAGCGGGACCCTGATATAATCTCCCTGTTTTTTCTTCAATACGGAAGCGGAGACTACACCATTGCCAAGCAGCGAATTATGAACAAATTTATGACCGATATCGGATTTTACAATCTCATCGATTCATTTTATCTGTATGATGCGGTGAATGATGATCTGTTGCTCGCGACCGCAGGTAATTATGATATTAAAAAATCGGTGGTACAGCGTAATATGCCTGCCCAGTTGCGGCAACTGGAGGGTGATATTCAGAAGCCGGAATGGAGCATTGTTCGCGGAGGATCGTTTAATGCGCTTGTGAAAACGGTACGGATTAATCAGCAGTTCTATGCCGGAGCACTGGTTGATATGAATGCGCTGAATGATTCGCAACAATTTGCTGAATCGGGGGACAGAGGCGGTGCGGTTATCGTTACACCTGATGGCAGAGCTTTATCGGATTCTACGTTGAATGCCGGACAAATCAGGTTGGTCGCAGATCATTTGACCGGTTTGGAAAGTCCATATCAGGTGATCTCTGAACGGGGTAGCGCGGCTCGTCAATATTTAATGGTTGGCATTCCTTCCGCAATGTCGGAGATGAACTATGTCGTGTTATTGCCAGAGGAAGATATGATGCGTAATCTGCCGTTTTTCCAGCAGATCATCAGACTGCTTCCGATCGGGGCAGCCGTTATTTTGATCACGGCACTTTTTTTTCTGCGACAGCTTCTGTTTCGTCCAATGAACGCTCTGATTCGGGGAATGAGAAGGGTTAGCCGGGGGGAACTGGATGTGACGCTGGATGCGCCATCCTCGTCTGAACTGGAGTTTGTGACACGCAGCTTCAATCAGATGATTCAAGAGATTCAACATCTGAAGATTGACGTGTATGAGGAGCAGCTGCGGACACGGGAGGCAGAATTCAAACAATTGCAGATGCAGATTAATCCTCACTTTTACCTGAATTCTCTGAATATTATTCACAGCTTAGCCTCCCTGCAAAAACATGAACTCGTACAGCAGATGGCGGGTCATCTGGCGGATTATTTCAGATCTAGCTTAAGAGCTGGCAAACGTGTGATTACGCTGGATGAAGAGATGGAGCACATTCGGCATTATCTTGAGATTCAGAAGCTGAGGTTCCCGAGCAAGCTTGATTTTGAACTGGATATTGGCGAGGATGTGGGGCAATATGTTCTGCCGCCGCTGACAATTCAGCCTTTTGTTGAAAACGCAATTATCCATGGTTTTCAACGCAGAATGCAGTCATTTGTAATTCGAATTACCGCCCACCTGACGGAAGCAGCGGGCACTCAGGCCGGAGGCGGTACGCTCCAGCTTCAAATTATGGACAATGGCGTAGGATTCGAATCAGTGCTGCTGGAGCAGTTGCAACGGGGGGAATATGCCAAAGATCCCGGGGGCCATCATATCGGAATATGGAATGTTGCCCATCGGTTGTTAGTGAAGTATGGCCCGGAGGCCAGAATAATGTTTGAAAATAGGATAGACGGAGGCGCTGCAATAAACATTTATCTGCCTGCTCAGACCGAGGAGCAAGAAGGGGGAACTCATGCGGAACCTGTTAATCGTGGATGATGAAGTGTATGCCTTGCAGGCTATGCTGGAAGGGGTAGACTGGAAGGCGACCGGCATAGATCAGGTGTTTGGGGCATGTGATGTCGAAGAAGCAAGACAGGTCATTCGAACCCATGCCATCGACATTTTGATATGTGATATCGAAATGCCCGGGGAAACGGGACTGGACCTACAGAGCTGGGTATTGAAGCATGACCCCGGCATCCTGACGATATTTCTGACAGGTCATGCGTTGTTCGATTATGCCCAGACCGCTATCAAACTGAACAGCTTTGATTATCTGTTGAAGCCTGCTCCCGCTGACCAACTTCTCAAAGTCGTTACAAGGGCATTGGAGAAGATCAGTGACGGAGAACAGCGCACCCGCACGAACGAAGTTTACGAAACCGTATACAACCGGTGGAAAACACATAAACCTTTACTGACGGAACGATTTTGGAAGGATGCGGTGTCTCAGAGAAGTACCCTTACACCACAGCGACTACAGCAACTGGCTGAACTGTACGGTGCAGAGATTGATCCCGAGGTGCGCGTACTGCCCATCGTGATTTCAGTTGAAGAGTGGGTGCGCGAATTTAATCTGCGCGATGAAGAGGTGCTGGAATATGCTCTCCGCAATGCAGCCAGAGAAATATTGCTCGGCGATAAGCCGGGTGAGGTATTCCAGGATCACAGCGGGTTAAACATTGTGCTCGCTTATGAACAAGATGGCGTTATCCTTGCTGCGGGTGAAGCGGAACAGCGCTGCCAGCGTTATATTCAGGAGTGTGGCACATACTTCTATTGCCGTTTGTCCTGTTATGTCGGTGCACCCGTATCTGTAATCGAACTGCAAGGTATGTTAAATGAACTGATGGATATGGAGCGGCGCAACATTAAGGAGCTGGAAGAGGTTTTTGTTTACGATGAGCGAGATCGGGATCAAGAAGACCGGTTTTTGCCCATCCCATGGTTCTCGGAGCTGTCTATCCTTTTTGAAACAGGTAAAGTAGAAGATTTGCGGGAACGCGTGGATGAAATCTTCGAGTTGCTTGCTGCCCAGGAGGGTTTATCTCCAGAGATACTGCGGCTCTACTTCCATGCCATGTTACACGTTGTCTACCCGCTGCTGCATCAGAAAAATGTATCCATCCGCAGCTTGTACCCCGGAGAACGGGAGCCGGAAGAAACGGTAGTTACAAGGTCATTGCCGCAGTTAAAACAGTGGACACTTGATCTCATTGATCGCGTCATTCCAATATTGTACCCGGACGATCATAATCCGATGTCGATTGTGGATCAGTTATGTATCTACATTGAGAACCATATTGGTGAAGAGCTGATGCGCGAGGAACTGGCTGCTTTTGCCGGATTTAACCCGGCTTATCTGTCCCGCTTGTTCCGTAAAGAGAAGGGAATGTCCCTGTCCGAATTCATTCTTCAGCGCAGAGTAGCTATGGCGAAAACGCTTTTGTCTCAATCTACCGTCAAGGTGACGGATATCGCGGGTAAAGTCGGGTACTATAACTACTCTCATTTTACGAAAATGTTCAAAAAATGCACCGGCATTACGCCGCAGGAGTTTCGCAAACAATCCAGAACCGTGTAATCAGGCGCAGCATGCTGCGCTTTTTGTTTGTTTTTTATGGGATGAAAGTCATAATTTGATAACTGAATAGGTCACCACAGCAGATAGAGGACTTGATCGACCCGCCGTATACTTGAACCACAGGAGGCGCACGGAGCTTCATCCTGAGGAAGAATTCAAGAGGAGTGAGGGAGAACACGTTATGAAGACACAACCCCAAGCGGGTAAGGGCGTACGGATATCGGAGATACCGGAAGGCACGGTTCGAAAGCGCAAGTCCGTGTTGTACAATCTTGGCAAGTACAAGGTACTTTACCTGATGTTTTTGCCAGGCATTCTGTTTCTGCTGGTAAACAATTATATGCCGATGTTCGGCGTTCTGATCGCATTCAAAAATGTAAATTACGCGGATGGAATATGGGGAAGCCCGTGGAGCGGGTGGGATAATTTTAAATACCTGTTCTCAACCAGCGATGCATGGGAGATTACGCGAAACACCCTTGCCTACAACACCGTGTTTATTGCACTTAATCTTACTGTCGGTGTAGGACTCGCCATTTTGCTTAACGAGGTTAAAAACAAAGCGATGTCCAAACTGTATCAGTCGCTGATGTTGTTGCCTTATTTTTTATCGATGATCGTGGTTAGTTATCTCGTTTTGGCTTTCCTCGGCAAGGACTCGGGATTTATGAACTCAACCATACTGCAAATGTTCGGAGGACAGCCGATTGACTGGTACTCGGAACCGAAGTATTGGCCGTATATCCTGCCGCTGGTGAATACGTGGAAAAATATTGGTTATTATGCTGTCATTTATCTCGCCGCTGTTGTGGGCATTGATGAAGAATATTATGAAGCGGCTGTGCTGGATGGTGCATCGAAGTGGCATCAGATTCGTTTTATCACCATTCCATTCTTGATTCCGCTAATCGTTATTATGACACTGCTTCAGATTGGCCGTATCTTCTATGCAGACTTCAGCTTGTTCTATCAGGTTCCACTGGAATCAGGTGCGCTTTTCCCTGTAACCAACGTACTTGATACGTATGTATATCGGACATTCCTCATAGGTGGAGACATCGGGATGTCATCTGCAGCAGGTTTGTATCAAGCGATTGTCGGTTTTGTCCTGGTGTTGGTGTCGAATACCATCGTTAGACGGATCGACAAAGATAATGCATTATTTTGAGAGGAGGCAAGTCAGTTGTGAAAACACGTGATCCATTAGCTGTATCCAAGCGTTCCGCAGCCGTCATTCATTTTATGTTTCTATTCTATGCCATTGCCTGTATCGTGCCGATCATACTGGTCTTCGCCATCTCTTTCTCGGACGAGACAACGGTTATTGCCAATGGCTACAAGCTCATACCGGAGCAATTCAGCCTTACAGCCTATGAATTCCTATTTAAAGATATGGATCAGATCATTCACTCTTATGGAATTTCTATCATTGTTACGGTCGTAGGTACGATTACAAGTGTGGCCTTGACTGCACTATATGCTTATCCGTTATCGCGGAGAGATTTACCGTACCGCGGTTGGTTCGCCTTTTTCATCTTCTTCACGATGTTGTTTAACGGAGGACTGGTTCCCTGGTATCTGGTGTACGTCAACGTGCTGGATTTGAAAAACTCGATCCTTGCATTGATCCTGCCACTACTTCTGTCACCATTCTTTGTCCTTGTCATGCGTACGTTTTTTGCGAACTCCATTCCCGTATCCATTCTGGAATCGGCTCGTATCGATGGAGCAGGTGAATTGAAAACGTTTTTGCGAATTGTACTGCCGCTTTCATTGCCTGTTATGGCAACTGTTGCGCTGTTCAGTACGCTGAACTACTGGAATGACTGGTACCTTAGTATGATTTTTATTTCGGATAACCGGACGATCAGCCTTCAGTACCTTATGTACCGGACGCTGCTCGATATTCAATATTTAACAACCAACTCCAACGTTTCTTCACAGATTTCTTCGCAGGGCGGACTTCTCAATCTGCCAAACAAAACGCTGCAAATGGCAATGGCTGTCGTTGGTATTGGTCCAATTGTACTGGCATATCCATTCTTCCAGCGTTACTTCATCAAAGGTCTGACGGTGGGTGCTGTGAAAGGATAACTCCGGCCGGTTAGGGAGTGAGTAGGATCAACCGAAGATAGACGAAAGGGCATATACAGAAAGCTTACCGTTTATTAGGAATTGGGGCTAAACGGTGAAGGGTCCATCATATGAACAGGAGGGGTTCAATTGGTTCAATCATTAAAAGTATGGTCACGTATGACGGCGGCGGCCATGGCGCTGGCACTGGTGCTTGCTGGCTGTTCGTCCGACAAGGGGAACTCTGCAACACCGGGTGCTGAAGGCAGTACACCGAACACTAGCAATGAAAAGCCTTATGAGGTTTCCTTGTTCTATCCGGGAACACCACAGAAAGATGTGGCTCTTGTTGAAGCGGAAATCAATAAAAAGATGGAGCCAAAGATTGGAGCAACCATCAAAATCAATGCGGTGGACTGGGGACAGTGGGATAACAAGCTGAACCTGATGATCTCCTCAGGGGAAAAAGCAGACATTATTTTTACAGCTGCTTGGCAGAACTACACGGTAAACGTGGCGAAGGGGGCATTCCTGCCGCTGAATGATCTGCTTGACGCACATGGTCAGGATATCAAGAAAAATCTGGACCCAGCCTTCCTGGAAGGTTCCCAGGTGGATGGCGTCAACTATGGCGTACCAACGAACAAGGAACTTGCGGCAACACGCGGCGTGCTGGTACGCAAGGATCTGGCTGATAAATACAAATTGGATCTGACCGCAGTAAAAACATGGGCTGATCTGGAACCGCTACTCAAAACCATTAAAGAGAACGAGCCGTCTGTTACTCCGTTCTACATGTCCAATACGAATGGTAACGGACTCTTGGAAAATCTGGATTGGGATTACCTCGGTGATGCGTCGGTACCTGGCGTAATCTCTAAGACAGCAGGGGAGACTACCGTTTTGAACGAGGTGGAAACACCGGAGTTCAAAGAAGCAGCCGAACTTGCACGTAAATGGTACCAAGCGGGTTACATCAACAGTGATGCAGCAACGTCCAATGTATTCCCGAAAGACCAGGCAAAAGCCGGGAAAGCATTCATGTGGACGGATGGCATGAAGCCAGGTAAAGATAAGGAAGAAGAAGGGTACGTAGGACATCCGCTCACGCAAATTGAGATGACAAGTCCAACAATTACAACTGGCGATGCCTCTGGTGCGATGCTTGCCATCTCCCGTTCTTCCGAACAGCCGGAGAAAGCAATGCAAGTGATTAACTTACTTCACTCCGACAAAGAAATTAACAACTTGCTCAACTTCGGTATTGAAGGCAAACATTATGTAAAAGTAGAAGGTCAAGATAACATTATCAAGTTGCCTGACGGCGTAGATGCGAATAACCGTACCTACAATCCAGGTGCACAATGGCAACTGGGTAACCAGTTCCTGAACTATCTGTGGGATAACGAAGATCCACAGAAATGGGAAAAGTTCAAAGAGTTTAACGCGAAAGGCGTGAAATCTCCTGCCCTTGGCTTCACGTTTAACAGCCAGTCGGTTAAAAACGAAATTGCGGCTGTAAATAACGTCAACAAACAATTTAAGCCGGGAATGACTTCGGGTGCCGTTGATCCGAATGAAATGATTCCGAAGTATTTGGAAAAATTGAAAGCAGCAGGTATTGATAAAATTATCGCGGCCAAACAGGAGCAATTGGATGCATTCCTGGCTAAAAAATAAAAAAATGTTCTGACGAAGTAATTAACATCAAATGTACTTCGTCTGGCAGGACGCAAAAGGGGATGTTATCGGTGAAAAGTCGATAACTCCTTTTTTGTGTCTGGATTGTTAATCAAAAATAGGAAAAATATGATATAATCAGGAGGTTGATTAGGAGGTGTTTGTGTGTCGAGAACCAGGCTTGTGTTCTCAGGGGCATTATTGCTATTTGCCATCATCTTTACCTTTAAACATCATCTCGGTTTTTCAGTAGGCGATTCATTGTTGTTATCCCTTGGCATATCCCCCTATACCACATCATATTTAAGTGGTGTACATATTACGATGTACTTTGGACTTGGCATGCTGGCTTGTGGATATTATCTTACACGCAAGGAAATCGTGTGTGATTTTCCACTCTTGGCAAGAACGTTATGGATTGCTGTCCTGATCATCATATTCAGTTATTCGTTTATGACAGACAAGCTGATGTACGTAGTGAAATGGGGAGCAAAGGGCATGAGCAGCATATCTTATATGCAGAATGACAGTTCATGCACTTATGATGTGTCATCCAATGGACAAGCCTTGGCAAGCTGTAAATTGACGCTGAAAAACTACAGCAACTCCGCGGTTGTTGCCACAGTTAAACCTGACTTGGCCGGAAGTTATCATAATCAGGATGATCCGCTGTCCGATTCCTTAAAGTCGGTTCGATTAGAGCCGATGCCAATAGAGATTGAGCCAAGGAAGACCTTCACTGGAAAACTTGAATTCTCTGGTGTAGCAGAATGTCCGCTCGAAGTCAGGGGCAATTTGAAGGATATCGTACTAGATGTGGCAGTTGACGGAACCAATAGTGTTCTGGATTATGACATTCCTTAGTTCGTAATATGCAAGACTCTAGTTTCAAGTACATAACAATAAATAAATCACTTCCAGAAGGAAAACGTAAAGGGGAGTCAATGCATACGAACAGAGCCGGCTTACCGCCGGTTTTTTTGTGTGCGGAAGTTGAATTTAGTGCTGAAAAATTGGTTTTATCTCCTTTTCGATCGAGTTGATAACACGTACGATGAATAGTGGCACACTCTATTTATTTTCATGTGCAAGAAATAGATTGTATTTACAGCGAACTTGACTAAAATTAATGTCACGATATAAGTTGATAATTTTTTACACTTTAACGGAGAGGACAGAAAAAACCTGAAAAAGCGAAGCTAAAAGCTTTCTGAAAGAAAGCTACATCGTAAGCATAACCTTCGCCTTTATCACCGGATTTTCCCTTAGTAAAAGGGATTCAAAAAAATCTGGGGATAACCGCTACTCTCCAGGTTATTCTGTCATCGGAGTGGACTGTGTAAAATCGGTAGTTCAACTTCTATAGAAATTAGAAAATCAAGAGAAGCGAGATGAAACTTCCATGTCATACCGGACAAATTTGTTTTCCAAGATGGTCATTTTAATTCTGATCATGCTTATTCCCGTTGTGCTTCTGTACTGGTATTCGAATCATAAAACAACAGCCGTACTAAGGGCAGAGCTTAACCGTTCGAACAGCAATCAGCTTGAATTCTTTCAAAATCAGGTCAATACCAATATTGAGTTGTTATCTTCATGGCCTAACTTGTTGATTCATGACCCCGATATTGCGAGCTTTCGGCGCATCTTTGCGGAGAGCCGTTATTTTGATCTGGATGCAATCAATCTCGTTAAGCGAATTCAGAACAAGCTGAGTATTCAGGAAAGCTCCTCTAACTGGGAAACCAAATTATATTTGTACTCTCCCTCCCTCGGCAGGGTGATCTCGGAGCGAGATGCTCGTACTTACGACAAGCAGGCTTTAAAAGAAAGTCTCATTTCTGGCTGGGATGTGCACAAGATTAAGGATGGGCAAAATGATCGCTTCAAGTTCAGTTGGATCACCGTATCTCCTTATGGCATCGAGAATCCTGCGGAGAACGCAGAAACGATCATCAAGCTCGAATTTGACAGTGACAATATCCGCGATATGCTCGATAAATTCAAAGGCGACGGCAGACACGACCCGTTCTATTTTCGTGAAGGAACAGGGGTGATCTATAATCGGACATCAGACCACACGTTAACCAATCAATTAATTAAAGAGTTATCCAGCCATGCACTGCAAGACGTGGAAAATCGCACGATCGTCATCGGGAATGAGCCATACATGGTCAATTCTGTGAAATCGAGTACAACCGGCTGGTATTTGGTCGATTATATGCCACTGTCTGATATTTTGAAACCGATTCACCAGTCGAATCTCCTGTTTTATTCTGCGATGATCTGTCTGCTACTGATGAGTTGTATTGCTGCGTACTTGTTGTATGTGCAAGTTCAAGTGCCAGTGAAGCAACTGATTCGCGGTTTTCAGCGATTGAAGCAGGAGGATTACTCTGTTCGTATTGAGCCCAAAGGTCGTAATGAATTCAGCTTTTTGTCCGAACGTTTTAATTCCATGGTGGAAAAGATACAGCAGTTGTTTGAACACGTATATCTGGAGCAGATCCATGTCCGGGAAGCCCGGTTAAAGCAGCTTCAGTCCCAGATTAATCCGCATTTCTTCTATAACTGTTTCTCGTTCATCACAAGTATGGCGAAGCTGAAGCGTGTCGATGCCGTTGTGGCCATGTCTCACAATCTGTCGAGGTACTACAGGTATACAACAAGACAGGAAAGGGATGTCGTTCCGTTATCAGAAGAGATTGAATTTGTAACCAACTACCTGGAAATTCAACGTATGCGTATGGAGCGCATCCACTATACGCTGGATTTGCCGGAAAATATGCTTCGGATCGAGGTACCGCCGCTAATCGTACAACCTTTAGTTGAAAACGCCGTTATCCATGGCATTGAACCGGATGCCGAGGCTGGCGAGATTCGAGTGTCAGGTGAGCAACGCGACGGCACTATGTTTTTAGTTGTTGAAGATGATGGTCAAGGGATGACACGAGAAGCTCGCGAAGCGCTATTGATCAAACTTGCAGGCACGATGGATCAGGAGATGGGTTGCGGGTTATGGAATGTCAACCAGAGGCTTCAACTCAGGTATGGAGGGAAGGGCGGCATCGACCTCTCAGCATCGGAGCTTGGTGGAGTGCGTGTGACCTTGTCATGGCCAGTGGAACAACAACCTCTGATGGAGGACGAAGAGTCAATATAAGTGAAAGAGGGAGTGGCTACATTGATTGATATATTGCTTGTTGATGATGAAACGTATGTAACGGAAAGTTTGGAGTTAACGATTCCTTGGGGGGAACTTGGAGTCACGACAGTGCTGCGTGCGGCATCGGGCAAGGAAGCACTGGAGGTCATGGAGGAGAATGCAGTTGATATCGTCGTTACAGATATTCGTATGCCGGGTATGACAGGTCTTGATTTGATTTCGGAAGTAAACCGGCGCTGGCCTCATGTGCGCTGTATTCTGCTGACAGGACACAGTGACTTTGACTATGCCAAAAAAGCGATTCAATTAAAGGCAACAGATTATATTTTGAAGCCTGTCAACGATGATGAGTTTATGAATTCAGTCTCCGCGGCGATTACCTCACTTCGGGATGAATGGGACGAGTTCGACAAGTATCATCGTCTGCTCTACAGCCGTAAATCCGATTACAAGATTTTAAGAGAGAATCTAATGCATGATTTGCTGCTCGGCCGAGTCATTTCATCCAAAGCTTTGCGTGAGCAGTTAGAACAATATGAGCTTCATATGGAGCCGGAGCAGTCTGCTGCGATGATGCTGATCCGCTTGGCTGGGCGGTTTGCAACCATGGATCAACAGTCGCTTGATCTGATGGATTTCGCTGTGGGGAATATCGCAGAGGAAGTACTGGGAGAGACGTACCATGTCTGGTGGAGCCGCGGGCCTCATGATTGTTTGGTTATGTTTCTCCAGAACCGGGAACTGGCAGAGCTATCCCGGTTAGGGAGCACGAACATGCGAGTTGCAGTTGAGACCTTCCGTGAGCATGTCGTGCGTTACCTTCAAGGGGAGTTATCGGTAGTTGTGACCCCGCCATTTCCTTTTCAAGAACTGACCAACGTTTATCGTAAAAGTCTGGGTTCCCTTATACTATCAGGGCCGGAAGAACACAAAATCATCTATATGGATATGGAAAATAACTTGAACAAACGAACTGAAACTGATGCAACCCAAGCTATAGAAGAGTTGTACAAGCCGCCTGTACTACCTCAGTTGCTGGAGACCAAACAGTGGGAAGCGGCAGCTGCAAAATTGAATGCTGTTTTTGATGCCGCGGAGCAGGTTTACTTGTCCAGAGAGCATATGTATGAGATGTACTTGTCTGTTACCAATGCTTTTATGTATATTGCCCACAAACAGGGTCACTTGGTACACGAGATCGATCATGCGGGGTTTGATCTGTTGCTGGCACATCAGTTAATCCAATCACCAGAGAAGCTACGCCGGTGGGCGATGGACATGCTGGCGAAATTGCAAGAGGAACTGTCCGATCAGGAGGGTGCACAAAGTCGCAGACATGTCATCAAACAGGTACAGGAACTGGTAACAAGAGACACCGGGCAAGACCTCTCCGTAAAAATGATTGCAGATAAGGTTTATCTACACCCGGTATACCTTTCGAAGATATACAAAGCAGAGACAGGCGAGGGGCTAGGCGATTATATGATTCGTATGCGTATGGAACGTGCACTGTATCTGCTCAAAAACACAAACAAAAAAATATATGAGATCACGAGTGAACTGGGGTATCAAAATCCGCAATATTTCAGCAAAATGTTCAAAAAACATTATGGATTGACACCGAATGAATTCCGGGATCAGACATAAATACAACATATTTCGCGGATATAGGTTGCCAAAGGTGCAGAAATCTTGATTTCGTATCATAGGCTGATGTGCCTGACCCGTCCTATAATGAAAGGGTAACCAAAACGATTTAAGGGGGAACAACATGAGAGCGCAATCAACGAAAAAGAGATTCTTGTCGCTTCTCGCTACAACGCTATGTCTGACGGTTGTGCTTGCAGGATGTTCGGGCGGCAATGAAAGCAAAGAGAGTGCAGCACCAAGCTCCACGGGAGCTCAGAATGAATACAAAGAAAAGTATGACCCGGCAGTAACGATTACGACAGCGTGGGGCATTGACCCGGAACTGAAATTCAAAAACGGCGAATCGATGGAAAATAACGTCGCTACCAAATGGGCGAAGGACAAATTCGGTATTGATATTAAATCCCTTTGGTCCGTAACCGATACGAACAGTGCATTCGCAACCAAACTTCGTTTGGCGATGTCCTCTGGTCAGGAAATGCCTGATATCGTTACGATCGGACAACCGGACAATCTGGTTGCTCAAGATTTGATTGACTCGGGTATGTATCAGGAAGTTGGACCGTTGTTCGATAAATATGCTTCAGACACATGGAAAAAAGCAATGGAGCAAGATCCAAACGTATGGAATCAATACAGCCGTGACGGTAAAAGAATGGGTATTCCCGTACTGGATTACGCGTACAACAACGACTACCTGCTCTGGATTCGTCAAGACTGGTTGGACAAGCTGAACATGAAAGCGCCAAAAACCATTGACGAGCTGGAAGCCGTGATGGAAGCGTTCAAAAATAAAAATCCGGATGGATTAGCTCCAGACAAAGTCACACCGCTGAGCATTGGTTTCAAGAAATCCATGAACACATGGATGGGAGATCCATCCTGGATCTTTGGTGCATATGGTACCTTGCCGCAACAATGGAATGTGGGTGCAGATGGCAAGCTGGAGTATGGTTCGATTAACCCGGGTATGAAACAAGGTTTGACGAAGCTGAATGAATGGCTGACGAAAGGTTACATTCCTCAGGAAGCAGCGCTATGGGATGAAAATAAAACGGCAGAACCGGCCGTTGCAGGTACAGCCGGCATCATTCCAGGTCCATACTGGATGAGTGGATGGCCACTGAACGATACGGTGAAAAACGTCCCAGGTGCCGTTTGGAAACCAATCGAGATCCCAAGTGGTCCTGATGGTAAAGCGATGCGCCATGGTACAGCATTTGTCAATGGTGTTACTTTGATCAAGAAAGATATGGCTAACCCGGAAGCATTCTTTACGTATCAAAACTATCTGTTTGATAATTATGCAGACCCGAAACCGGGAAGTGAATATGATAACGGTCTGTTTGAAGGCTATGACTATCAATTAGATGCAAACGGAAAACAAAAACGGTATGAAGACATTGATGGCGGGCATGTCAACGTAGTACGTTATTTGCTCGTGCGTGATGGTGCGCGTATTCCGGATGCACAAATGAAAGCTTTGATGAATTTGGCCGATGGCAAAGAGCCGGAAACCAAATTGGAAAAAGATGTAGCAGCGAACTATGGTAAAGAGACGCCTAACGCAGCGAAAGTGTTGCTTGAACAGAAAGATATTTCGTTCAAAAACATGTTCACAGGCCCAACGACAAAAACGATGAAATCCAAACTGGATTACCTCAACAAAATCGAGAACCAAACCTTTAATGAGATCATCTATGGCAAGAGTCCAGTCGATGCGTTTGACACGTATGTTCAAACATGGAAATCCGGTGGCGGCGATCAGATCACTCAAGAGGTTAACACGTGGTATGACGGCGTGAAAAAATAGTCCGCTATACGCGGTGAATATGTAAAACCAGAAGTAACGCACAGACGATAGCGGTCTGTGCGTTTTTCGTTTTTTGTCGTAATGTAATTGTTGAAAAATCCCGTAAAATAGCGGCTTATCTGCTCCAAGAGTTCCTCGTTCCAGTACATGTCCAAAGTAGTTGCTTTTGTGCCATTTATATTGCTTTTATGCGCTGTTTGGGGGTGCTGGAAGGTTGATATAATTTGCATATAGAGCCACTCAGGAAGTACTTGAGTAGGAAGAATTACAGGGGGAGCAATCATGAGAACTTTAAAACGAACTTGGCCATTCCACGTAATGCTGCTGCCAGCCATCATCTTTCTGATTATTTTCAGTTATGTGCCTATGGGCGGAATTGTTATGGCATTCCAGGACTACAAACCATGGCTTGGTATCAGTGGCTCGGATTGGATCGGGCTTGATAACTTTAGATATTTATTTGAACGAGAGGACAGCTTGCAGGTTATCTGGAATACGCTGATCATCGCTGTACTCAAGCTGATTTTTAACTTGTTTGTTCCGTTTGTGTTCGCCATTCTGCTCAATGAGGTTCGCAAGATGGCCATTCAGCGTACGATCCAGACGTTGGTATATTTACCTCACTTCTTGTCTTGGGTTATCCTGGGCGGTATTCTCCTTGATTTGTTGTCAACGGGAGGACTGGTGAACCGGGTACTCGGTACATTTGGGCTTGGGCCTTACTTCTTCCTTGGGGATAACAGTCTGTTCCGTCCAACAATCATTGTGACGGATGTGTGGAAGGAATTCGGTTATAACATGATTGTTTTCCTGGCAGCACTTGCCGGCATTAACCCGGCGTTGTATGAAGCGGCAGAGATTGACGGAGCGAACCGCTGGAAGCAAACGCTTCACATCACGATTCCATCTCTTGTACCGATGTTGATGGTCGTTGGAACCTTGGCTCTGGGTAACGTACTCAACGCAGGTTTCGACCAGATTTTCAACCTGTACAATCCGCTCGTATATCAATCGGGAGACATCATTGATACATTCGTATATCGCTCGGCGTTGGAAAATGGAGAGATGGGCTTTGCAACCGCGATTGGATTGTTCAAATCCGTCATCAGTATGGTTCTGATCCTTGTATCTTACAGCCTGGCCAAAAAATACGCCGGATACCGCATATTCTAATCGAATGAACATAGAAGGAAGGGACTACGATGTATCATAAATCACCATCATACCGCATTTTCAATGTCATCAATATCAGTTTTCTCATTCTGATTGCCATTATGTGTATTGTGCCAATGATCCACGTGTTGGCAGTATCGTTTAGTAACAAGGCTGCAGCAGATGCAAATCTGGTCAGCCTCTGGCCGGTAGGGTTCTCCCTCGAAGCCTATAAAAAAACAATGAATAATCCAATCTTCCTGAACTCGCTCTGGATTTCGCTGTTGCGAACTGTCATTGGTACAGGCATTACACTACTGATTACCTTCTTGGCGGCATATCCGCTGTCCAAGGAAAATAGTGAGTTCAAAGGCAGAACGGTATACTCATGGATTTTTGTATTCAGCATGATTTTCAACGGTGGTCTGGTTCCGTTCTACATGGTTATTCAGAAGATTGGTCTGATGGATTCATTCTGGGTGCTGGTACTTCCAGGTGCAGTCAACACGTTCCTGGTCATCCTGATGCTGAACTTCTTCCGCGGTATTCCGAAAGAGTTGGAGGAGGCAGCGCTGATCGACGGTGCGAATCATTTCAGAACTTTGTTCAGTATTTTCCTGCCGATCTCCATGCCTTCCATCGCAACCATTGCATTGTTCAGCATGGTGTTCCACTGGAATTCCTGGTTTGACGGTCTCTTATACATGAATAATGCGAAAGATTATCCCTTGGCAACCTTCATGCAGACAGTCATTATCAAACGTGATATGAGTACGATGGCGATGAATCCGAAGGAGATGGAAACGATCTCTCAAACGACCGTGCGTGCAGCCCAAATCTTTATTGGAAGTGCGCCGATCCTTATTGTATATCCATTCCTTCAACGTTTCTTTGTAAAAGGTATGACACTGGGCTCAGTTAAAGGCTGAACCCCAATCCCTAATTACTGGAGGCTGATATTTTGAATCAATCAACCAATCAACCATTCATTCTTGGCATGGATGTATCATTTATGGACGAGATTGAACAGCATGGGGGAACATATCAGGATGAGCGCGGCAAGGAGGAAGATCTGCTGACCATTCTCAAAATGAATGATGTAAGTGCCATACGACTTCGCATCTGGAACGATCCTGCCGGCGGATACTGTAATCTGGAGCGTACGGTAGAAGTAGCGAAACGAATCAAGGCACAGGGTTTACAGTTCCTGCTCGATTTCCATTACTCAGACCGCTGGGCCGATCCGGCCAATCAGTGGAAACCGAAAGCATGGGAGAATTTGCCTTACGAACAGCTCAAACTGGCCGTATGCACATATACGGCGGATGTACTCCGTACATTGAAGGAACACGACGCCTTGCCCGATATGGTTCAAATTGGTAATGAAATTACACCAGGCATGTTATGGGATGATGGACGTGTCGGCGGTGAAGAACATGATACAGACGAACAGTGGCAACGTTTTGCAGGGCTTGTGAAGTATGGCATTGCAGCCGTTAAATCCGTGGACCCTTCTATTCAAATCATGATTCATATTGACCGCGGTGGAGATAATGCCGAAAGCCGTAAATTCTATGATCGTTTTGAGGCGTTAGGTGTAGAATTTGACGTTATCGGTCTGTCCTATTATCCTTGGTGGCACGGAACACTGGATGCTTTGCGTGATAACCTGAATGATCTGGCCAAACGCTATGGAAAACCGATCAACGTGGTTGAAACGGCATATCCATGGACGCTCGAACAGCCAGAAGGCATAGAGTGGATCATGAATCAGGAAGACATGCTGCTACCCGGATATCCTGCAACGGTAGAAGGGCAAACCCGATACTTGAAGGATATGTTACAGATTATTCGTGAAGTTCCCGGGGGCCTGGGCCATGGATTCTATTATTGGGAACCTGCCTGGATTCCAAGCAAAGAAGAGTGGTCTGTAGGACACCCGAATAACTGGGGAAATCTGACGATGTTTGATTTTAAAGGACGCAAGCTCGAATCATTCAAGGCGTTAACGGCAGGGCAAGAACTGAATGCCACAACCCTCGTTTAAGAAGGCGTGCAAGAGCAAATTTATTATTTTAATCGTAATTCAACAGCAAGGGAGTTCTCATAATGACATACAAATTTCCACCCGTAAGTTCCAAAGCCCCACACATGCTACACGGTGCTGACTATAACCCGGAGCAATGGCTTCGTTATCCAGAGGTGCTTGAAGAAGATATTCGTTTGATGAAACTGGCAAAGTGTAATGTGATGTCTATCGGTATTTTTTCTTGGGTATCGCTTGAGCCGGAAGAAGGTGTCTATACGTTTGAATGGCTGGATCAGGTGCTCGATCGCTTTGCGGCGAACGGGATTTATGCCTTTCTGGCAACGCCAAGCGGTGCAAGACCTGCCTGGATGTCGGCAAAGTATCCTGAAGTGCTGCGTGTATCGGAGAATCGAATTCGTAACCTGCATGGTTTCCGCCATAACCACTGTTACACCTCTCCAGTTTACCGTGAAAAAGTAACGGCGATGAACAGCAAGCTGGCAGAGCGTTACTCGGATCATCCAGCTGTCATCGGATGGCATATCTCGAATGAGTTCGGTGGAGACTGTCACTGTGATTATTGTCAGGAAGCCTTCCGCGGCTGGGTTCAAAACAAGTACAAAACACTGGATGAGCTCAATCACTCATGGTGGACAACGTTCTGGAGCCATACGGTGACGGATTGGAGTCAAGTCGAATCTCCGGCACCCCATGGAGAAACTCAGGTTCATGCGATGAACCTGGACTGGCGTCGTTTTGTGACCGATCAGACAGCGGATTTCATCGTACATGAAACCAAGCCACTGAAGGCGAAAAATCCAAATCTGCCGGTAACGACAAATCTGATGGAATTCTACGGTGGCCTGAACTATTGGAAGTTTGCGGATATTCTTGATTTCCTCTCCTGGGACAGTTATCCGACATGGCATGATGCAGAAGACGATGCAAAGCAGGCATCGCGAATTGCAATGATGCATGATATTGTGCGTTCCATTAAGGGTGGACAGCCTTTCCTGCTGATGGAGAGCACACCAAGCTCCACGAACTGGCAGGATGTAAGCAAGTTGAAGCGTCCTGGGATGCACCTGTTGTCCTCTTTGCAGGCGGTAGCTCATGGATCAGATAGTGTACAGTATTTCCAATGGAGAAAAAGCCGTGGTTCAAGCGAGAAGTTGCACGGTGCAGTAGTAGACCATGTGGGTACAGAACACACCCGTGTGTTTCAGGATGTGACTGATGTAGGTACAGCATTGCAAAGCATGGAGGATATTGTAGGGACAACAGTTCCGGCTGAAGTTGCAATTATCTTTGATTGGGAAAACCGCTGGGCTGTAAACGATTCACAGGGGCCGCGCAACATCGGAGTGAAATATGAGCAGACCGTAGAAGCTCACTATGAAGCGTTCTGGAAAAAAGGTGTGGCAGTCGATGTCATCGACATGGAAGCCGATCTTTCCAAGTATAAAGTGTTGGTGGCGCCGATGCTGTACCTCGTTCGTGAAGGAGTAGGCGAACGAATCGAGAAGTTTGTGGAGCAGGGTGGCACATTTGTGGCAACCTACTGGTCAGGCATTGTAAACGAGAATGATCTGTGTTTCCTGGGTGGATTCCCTGGTCCGCTTCGTAAAACGCTCGGTATCTGGTCAGAAGAGATCGACGGATTGCATGATCGTGAACTCAATGGAATTATTCCAGCACAGGGTAATGAATTGGGACTCATTTCGGAGTATGATGCAATTGAACTGTGCGACCTGATTCATCTGGAGAGTGCAAACTCACTTGCCGTGTATCGTTCTGATTTCTATGCAGGACGTCCGGCTTTGACCGTGAACGAGCTAGGTCAAGGTAAAGCTTATTACATGGCTGCTCGAATGAAAGCGCCGTTCTATGATGACTTTTATGGCAAGCTGATCGCAGATCTGGATCTGGAGCGTGGACTGAAATCAGACTTGGCTGCTGGCACTACTGCACATGTACGCACTGACGGTGATTCCGATTATGTGTTCGTTCAGAACTACACCGAGCATGAAACGCAGGTTCAGCTGGATAGTCAGTCGTATACAGATATACTTAGCGGAGAAGCCGTTGAAGCAAGTCTGAACTTACAGCCGTATGACATTCGTGTATTGCGCAGAGCGGCGAATCGCAAGTAGGTTCAGAATTGAGATATGAATAGGGCTCTGGCGTTCTTAGGAAATAGGTTGTTTCGAATACTTCTGATGATCCGAAGAACGAACGAATGTTACACATAGAGAGATAACAAAATGGATTGTCTTGGGCCTTTAAACAGGTGCCAGGGCAATCTTTTTATTTTGTCTTATGTGGGACTTCAGGGCTTTTTTTGGACAAGATAAAGGATAATCGTGTCCACGTAGCGAAGACAAACACGTAACTTGTCAACTTAAGACTTTCATTGTCTGGGAGGAATTGAAATGAATCAGAGAAATCTGGACGGCAACAGCATTATTATTCGGCTGGAAATGACAACGAAAGATATCAAGTTTGGCGAAGTGGCTTCGGCCATCTCGGAAGCTGGGGGAGACATCATTGCCATTGACGTCATTTCGACCAATCAGGATGTCAGTGTGCGAGACTTAACTGTCGCGGTCACCGATTCGCAGCATAACAGCAAAATTATAGAAGCGGTACGCCAGCTTAAAGGCGTGTCCATCGTTAACGTATCGGATCGTACTTTTCTGCTGCATCTTGGCGGTAAAATTGAAGTTACACCGAAGACACCCATTCATAACCGGGAAGACCTGTCCCGTGTGTACACACCGGATGTAGCTCGCGTATGTTCCGCTATCTCAGAAGAACCCGGCAAAGCTTTTTCGTTAACGATTAAACGAAATACCGTAGCGGTAGTTTCCGATGGCAGCGCAGTGCTTGGACTCGGTAATATTGGTCCGCGTGCAGCCATGCCGGTAATGGAAGGTAAAGCGATGCTGTTCAAACAATTTGCGGGTGTAGATGCGTTCCCGATCTGCCTGGATACACAGGACACCGAAGAGATCATTCGCACCGTGAAAGCGATATCACCGGCATTTGGCGGCATTAATCTGGAGGATATTTCTTCACCGCGCTGTTTCGAGATCGAACGACGGTTGAATGAAGAGCTTGATATTCCGGTATTTCATGATGACCAGCATGGTACAGCCGTTGTATTGTATGCAGGTCTGATCAATGCGCTCAAACTGGTTGGCAAGTCCATCGAAGATGTGAAAATTGTCGTGTGCGGCATCGGAGCAGCGGGTGTAGCTTGCAGCAACATTTTGTTATCCGCAGGTGCGAAGCGACTGATCGGTGTGGATCGTGACGGAGCAATCGTGCGCACGAATACGTATGATAACGAGGTATGGACCGAATATGCGGCACGTACTAATCCTGATCTGGAGAAAGGCTCTCTGCGTGAAGTAATCCGTGATGCCGACGTATTCATTGGTTTATCGCGCGGCAATCTGTTAACGCGTGAGGATGTGCAGACGATGGCAGACCATCCAATCGTATTTGCGATGGCAAATCCCGTACCTGAGATTATGCCTGCTCTGGTTGAAGATATTGTTGCGGTCATGGCTACAGGGCGTTCGGATTATCCGAACCAGATTAATAACGTGCTCTGTTTTCCGGGGATGTTCAGAGCCGTTCTCGATTGCCGGGCAACGGAAATTAACGAAGAGATGAAACTGGCTGCTGCCCAGGCGATCGCCTCTTCCATCTCGGATGAAGAGCGTACACGTTATTACATTATCCCTAGTGTATTTAACGATAAGGTCGTCAAATCCATGCGCAGCCTTGTTATCGAGGCGGCAATTCGGACAGGTGTGGCGAGACGTGTCCCGCGTGAACAAGCGCGTGAAGGCGGAGAATCCTGATGGCATCCGATTCATCTACTAATGAAACCATTCTGCGTGCGGCTCGTGCTTTTGTGAAGGAAGAAGCGTCCAGACATTCCGACGGGCATGATTGGTCACATATTGAGCGTGTAACTACTCTAGCGGTCAGGCTGGCTCGGCACATGGGTGCAGACCTGTTTGTATGCGAACTGGCTGCACTGTTGCATGATGTACCGGATGAGAAGCTGAATGACAGTCTGGAGGCCGGTATGGCGAAGCTGCATGCTTGGCTGGATACCCAGCCCCTGGAGTCGGCCACTCGTGAGTCGGTAGTGAACATCATAAGCACGATATCTTATGCGGGTGGTCAAGGGGCGGCCGTCACTTCGTTAGAAGCACAGGTGGTGCAGGATGCAGACCGGCTTGATGCGCTAGGAGCGATTGGCATTGCCCGTACGTTTGCCTTTTCAGGTGCCCGTGGGGGTGAAATGTACGATCCGTCCTTAGCACCGAGGGAACAGATGACTCGAGAGGAATATCGCAATGGGCGCAGCACAACGATCAATCATTTTTACGAGAAATTATTCAAACTTAAAGATCTGATGAATACATCCTACGGCAAGGAACTGGCGCAGCAGCGTCATGAGTATATGGTGCAGTTTGTTGAGCAGTTCAAGCAGGAATGGGAAGGAACAGACCGTTAAAATCGGTTTTGGGATCACTAACTAAAGGAATAAAGCCGGACTCCAAGAGAAGTTTTGTTCTCATATTTATTAAAATGGCTTCATCCTTTTGTATGTTTTGGGTTAAGTTATGCTCAGAACGTGCCGAAAGGATGAAGTTTTTTATTATGTTCTTTTGTACATTTTGAAACTGGGAATAGCAAAGGCGCGAGTGCTCATGGTACAATAAATCGTTCTCCTGAAGTTATTCGGGCCAAAATAGAAATATGGGGTAATAATGAACATGATTATCATCAAATGTAAACGAACATGTCGGGTAGTAGGAGGTGAATGCCATGTCATTCGGGGCACGTGTACTTAAGACAGGTATAGCGGTCACGCTGGCTTTATTTCTGAGCAGTTTGTTCCTGAATCCGCAATCTCCTGTGCCTGCCGCGATCGCAGCGATATTTGCCATGCAACCTTCTATCTATCGTTCGTGGAAGTATTTCCTCGATCAGTTGCAGACAACAACGCTAGGTGCAATTGTAGCTTTGCTTGGGGGCATGGTGCTGTCCAATGAACCCATTGCCGTAGGGTTAATTATTGTGCTGGTTATTATGATTTGTCTTAAATTAAATATGGGTGAAACGGTAGGGCTGACACTGGTTACAGTGGTATCCATTATGGAGGCTTCTGGAGATTGGCATTTTGCTCTGAATCGCTTCTTGTTAACGCTTGTGGGCATCATATCGGCCTTCCTGATTAACATCTCGGTGTTTCCTCCTAAACCAAAGGTGCAGTTTGTGAAGCAGATCCAAAGTGTGTTTAACGGGATGTCATTGCTACTTCGAACGTCGATCTCGGATGAGATTAAAGAGGTTGTGTTCAGGGAAGAGAAAAGCAATCTTGGCGGGTCGATCAAATCTTTATCAGACAAATATCATCTGTTCGAAGAAGAGCAGAAGAAGATGAAGCGTGCCAAATTCAGTGAAACCCGTCAGATGGTTGTATACAAGCAAATGCTGCTCAGTTTGCAAAAGGGATACGATGTCCTGGATTCGGTAGAACGTCATTACTTTCAGGCACAGCGAACATCCGAAATGGATCTGTTTTTTGATACCCATCTCGAACGGGTCATTAAATTCCATGAACATGCCTTGCTCAAATTCGAAGACAAATTAAAACCAAACGGTGAAGAAGCTGCACAATTTGTAACGGAAAATGACCATTTTATGGAACAGGCCATTACCCAGTTCGATGTCGATAAGGGCGGTATGTTAAGGTTGTCCATTGTGGCCGCCGCTATATACGATTATGGATATCAACTGGAACGTCTGAACCGGCTCGCAGACCACGTACACACGTCAAGTGAAGACAAAGAGTCACATGACAGTATGCTGAACTGGCTGAAATGGCCTTAGCTGCAAAAATCAGATACAATAAAGAAACAACCAAACCCGGACAGTAGCGTCCGGGTTGTTTGGTCTATCGGTGAATTCAAGATATGAAATGAGAAGAATGACAACGATTATGAACGAATTGAGGGGGTAGAAGAGATGGATCTAACGCAGTTGGACACAGAACTCATGGAATGGTTTAACGGAAGCAATCTGGAGAGCAAGCAACATGAGGCATTGCAATTGCTGACCGTAACTGACGCGCAGTGGCCACATCTCGCTATGATCAGCATGGGGGAAGTCATCGCGTTAAACCCGAATTGCCTCCGTTTGGCACTTTGGCAAGGTACGCAGACGAGTATGAATATGATGGAAACGGGTAAGGCTACGTTAATTGCAGTGCAAGGACAGCGTTTATTACATGTAAGACTTGAAGTTCGTCTGCTGCCTGAACTAGCGGAAGCTGTTCACCCGCGAGATCGATATGAGTGTACTATCCTTCAACTTCGTGTAGATGAGGCACCTTATGCGGAAATTACGTCTGGCATCACGTTTCAATTAAAAGATCAGATCGGGGCTTTGGCTCGCTGGAGAACTACAATTGAGGATTTAAAGAAGTAGCGTTAAAACAACAAATAACGTCTCCGCTTGCATCGGGACGCTGTCACTGGTAGAATATAAAATGGTTTTCAGGAATTAGAATTAATTAACATAAAATTAAAATGTTTACTTTCTAATAATTATACCATTGCCTTTTCGGGCTTGTCAAATGGATATTCGAAGACACAATCCGGGGAAAGAGAGGCGCACAACTTATGAGTACAGAGCAACAGTGGGATAAAGAACAGGAACGGGTGAACACCGTTACTGATCAGATCGAGCGCAAGATCGCTACATTGGAAGAAGAGGTGGGCTCCTTCCGGGACGAAGTAGTTGGGATGCGTAAAGACTTCTGGGATGAGGTAACGATGAACTTCAGTGAAGCTGATGATGTCGGAGAGACGTCAACGAGCATGCGGCAACAATCGCAGGTTCTGTCAGACCGCGAACGAAGTCATCTGAATACAGCTGCGGCACTGGATAAAATGAAACGATTGCATCATTCCCCCTATTTTGGACGGATCGATTTTAAGGAGAACGGATATCCGGATGCAGAACGCATCTATCTGGGGATTGCGTCCTTGCTGGATGAGAAGGAAGAATCCTTCCTGATCTATGACTGGCGTGCACCGATCTCCAACCTGTATTACGATGGTGCACCAGGTCCGATCTCATACCGTACTCCAAGCGGCGAGATTAGTGGAGAGATCGAGATGAAACGGCAGTTCGTTATTCGGGATGGCCGGATTCGCTTTATGTTTGATACAGGGGTAACGATAGGAGATCAGCTGCTTCAGGCTGTGCTCAGCCGAACGTCTGATGCACAAATGAAGAGTATTGTCGCAACGATTCAGAAGGAACAAAACCGGATCATTCGTAATGACCGGACACGCATGTTGATTGTTCAGGGCGCAGCTGGCAGCGGCAAAACCTCAGCCGCTCTACAGCGAGTCGCTTATCTACTCTATAAATACCGCGAGCACTTGCAAGCGGATCAGATGGTTCTTTTTTCACCGAACCCGATGTTTAACAGCTACGTATCTACGGTATTGCCAGAGCTTGGCGAGGAGAACATGTTACAGACGACGTTTCAAGAATATCTGGAACGCCGTTTAGGCCGCGAATATCAGCTCGAGGATCCATTTATCCAGCTGGAGTATGTGCTTACGGGAACCGAGGAGCCTGGCTACGATGCACGAATGTCCAGTATACGTTTCAAGTCCTCTGCTTCGTTCCTGAAGGTTATCACCCGCTATAAGGAAAGCATGCTCTCGGGCGGGATGAGATTCAAGCCGGTACGCTTTCAGGGCAAGGCGATCGTGGATGCAGATGCGATGGCTGAGAAATTCTACAGCTTTGGTTCGTCTGTTAAGCTGGTGAGTCGTCTGGAACTGTTACGGGATTGGTTGCTCAAGGAACTTTCGACTTTTGGGAAAAGCGAACTGAACGCGCCATGGGTGGATCAACAGCTTGATCTGATGGAAGCTGAAGATTTGCAGCGCGCGTACCAACGGTTAAAACGCAAACAAAAAGGGAAATCACATACGTTTGATGATTTCCAGCAGGAAAGAGATATATTGGCCAGAATGGTCGTCAGTGACCGACTTAAACCTTTGCGAAAATGGATCAAATCACTACGTTTTGTCGATATCCGTCAGTTGTATGCAAACCTGTTCCAGGATCAGGCGCAAATGGTTCGTTTACTTGATAGAGAGCCTTTGCCTGCTCATTGGGAAGAAATCTCGACCATGACACTGCGCAGACTAAAAGTGCAGGAGCTGGCCTATGAGGACATCACGCCGTACTTGTATTTGCGCGAAATGCTGCTCGGTTTCCATATTAACTCGAACATTCGCCATGTCATTATTGATGAAGCGCAGGATTATTCTGCATTCCAGTTGGCATTTATGAAAAGGCTGTTTCCTCATGCGAAAATTACGGCCCTTGGTGACTTCAATCAGGCTATTTATGCGCATTCCTCTGTACTTAGTGGTACTGGGCCTTTAAGTGATTTATACGGACCAGAGAATACAGAAGTTATTGTGCTGACACGCAGTTATCGCTCCACGATGGAGATTGTGGAATTTACACGGGGGATGGTTCCTGGCGGGGAAGAGATTATTCCGTTTAACCGGAACGGGGAGAAACCCAAAGTTATCGTATCCTCTGATCTGGAGCAGCATGTGGAACAAATTACGGCAGATCTTAATCATCTCATGCGGGAGGGTTACGAATCTGTAGCGGTAATCTGTAAGACGGCTGAGGAAAGCAAGGAAGTGCACACCATACTAAGTCAAAAGCTGAAGGCGGCCCCTAAGCTGATCAAAAAAACAACACTGGCCTTCGAACAGGGTGTCCATGTTATTCCGGCTTATTTGGCCAAGGGCGTGGAGTTTGATGCGGTGTTAATCTATAATGGCTCGGCTGAAGCTTATTCTCGTGAACAAGAGCGCAAGCTGTTCTATACCGCCTGTACCCGGGCGATGCATTTACTGCATGTTTATTCGTTAGGAAAGCCAAGTCCATTTATCACCTCACAGTCTGATGAGTGGTATGAGATGCAAGATCTTCCTGCAACTCGTGTAGAGTAAAAAGAAGACTGATCCGAGCGGTATGTTGGTGCGGTGAATTTTTCTACAAGATGAGGTTAGCCAGATCAGTTCTGGTTGACCTTTTTTTGTGTATGTTATGAAGAGAAAGTTGCTAACAATAGTGACATGAGCATACATATCTTAGTTCTTATTGATAAATAAGGCGAATCTCCTTGTGCATGTATTCAATAGATGTAATTTTTCTTTACACATGCAGCTCAGGCTCATATAATCGTAACAATCTATTTTTTTGAGCGTTGCACGACGATGGGGAAAAATAATGCATTGTAGGGGTAACAGGCAACGGAACAGGTAATTTCATGAAGGAGGCAGGCAAATTGAGTATAACAACTTTTGAACGGCCGCTGATGGCCGATTGCGTACCGGATTTGGTCGCTACAGCCCGGGGAGATATGAAGGCAACTTTGGTGATTCGGGGCGGTACGCTGGTGAATGTGATATCGGGGGAAATTCTGCAGAACATGTCTGTTGCCGTGCAAGGGGCGCGAATTGCGTATGTTGGCAGAGATGTAAGTCATACGATCGGAGAACATACCCGCGTTATTGAGGCAAATGGGAAATATATTGCCCCCGGGTTGTTAGATGGTCATTGTCATATCGAGAGCACGCAGATGAAAGTATCCGAGTTCGCAAGAGCTGTCCTGCCATCCGGTACGACGGGTGGTTTCTTTGATCCGCATGAAATTTCCAATGTACTTGGACTTAAAGGACTGCGACTTATGCTGGATGAAGCACGTACCACGCCGATGGCAGCTTATATGCAAGTGGCTTCATGCGTACCTTCCACGCATCCGGGACTGGAAACGACAGGAGCTTATATCGGGCCGGAAGAGGTAGCAGAGGCACTTTCATGGGGGCCGGACATGATCGGTCTGGGCGAAGTAATGAACTTCCCAGGGGTTGTGTATGGAGATGAAACGATGATCGGGGAGATTCAAGCAACGCTGCGTGCGGGCAAAGTAGCCGATGGACATTTTACCTGGGCCTCGGACGACTGGCGTCTGCCTGCTTATGCAGCGAGCGGTGTCACGGGGGATCATGAGTGTGTTACGAAAGAAGATGTAGTGGAGCGTTTGCGACTTGGGATGTACGCGAAGATGCGCCAGGGTTCTGCATGGCATGATGTCGCCGAGACGATCAAAGCATGTACGGAGCTTGGACTGGATACCCGGCGAATGATGCTGGTGACCGATGATCGCAGCTCCGAATCTTTGCTGAAAGAGGGACATATGGACTTTGTCGTTCGACTGGCGATTTCGCAAGGTGTGAAGCCTGTTACAGCATTCCAGATGGCTACCATTAATACGGCAGAACGCTTTGGTGTGGCACGTGATATCGGAGCGGTGATTCCGGGTAACATTGCCGATATTATTTTGTTAGACGGACGCCTTGCGGATGTGCGTGTAGGCATGACAATTGCAGCTGGGCAAGTCGTAGCCGAGAACGGTAAAATGACAGCGGTTTGGGACACCTTCACTTATCCTGAGGAAGCACTCAATACGGTGAAGCTCGAGGCAAACATTCAGCCACAGGATCTGGAGCTGGCTGCACCTATTGTGGAGGGTACTATAGGCGCACGCATTATCCATGTGACCGAGAATCATGTGGAAACGAAGGAGAAGCACGTTCAAGTCAATGTACAAGGTAGCAAGGTGGTTCTGCCTGCCACAGGTGAGGTATGCAAAATCGCCGTGCTGGAACGCCATAAACAAACCGGTAATCGCGCAGTGGCACTGGTCGGCGGGATCGGGTTCACTTCGCCGGCCGCTATTGCCATGACGGTAGCCCACGACAGTCATAATCTGCTGATTATCGGCAATGATGATGCACTTATGGCGGACGCTGGTAATCGTGTCATTCGTATGCAAGGCGGTGTAGCCGTTGTAACACATGCAGGTGTGACGGAGTTTCCGCTTCGTATTGCTGGGCTGATGTCGGTGGAACCATTTGAAGTTGTAGCAGAGCAATCAACAGCAGTTAGCGAAGCATTACAATCGGCAGGTTGCACGTTAAACAATGCTTTTATGACGTTATCTCTGTTAGCCCTGGTGGTTATCCCTGAACTACGGTTATCTGACATTGGACTTGTGCGCATCTCTGCAGAGGGCATTGAACGGGTATCTCTGTTTGATGAACCGAATGCAGATCAAGCTGGGACATCACAGAAATAAAAGATGAGATGAAAAATGAAATCACAGACCGCCTTCGGGCGGTTTTTTTTATTTTGGAGAAAATGAGTAACCGTGTTAAAAATCCAGTTCGTTGAAATAGGTCTACAGAATCGAAGCGTTAGAAGAAGAATACAGACTGAAGTCGTGACTTAAATTTATATTTTTACATATAACATTAAATTTTGAGCCTTTTGAACTATATATTCAGAACTGTGAATTCCCGAAATAAGTTATATGATTCTTTCGTCGTAAGTCTTAAAGGTGATATTGCGTATAAAAGAAGTTTGAATTCAACGTACTTCCACAAAAGTGCAAAAAATGAATAATAAACGACATCCATTCCTCCGGATGTATACGTAAAGCTGCCATAACTTCAAGGGAGTGTACAAATATGAAAACTAAAAAAGAATTCCGTTTTATTCTGCTGATGAGTTGTCTGGTTTTATGTTTAAGTACGGCATGTTCTACCCGGGTTGCTGCCGTAGGTTCCGTTGAACCGGTGGACAGTTATGCCACGATTCATGGCAAACTGGATCGTCCTGTGCGAGCTACATGGGTGTGGGATACGATGCAGATTCGAAATAATGCGCAGGATATATTGAAGTTTGCTGCGGACAACAAAATTAATACGATCTATTTACAGATGAACCGGGATGTGAAATTCCCTGAATACAAAAATTTTATTCGGCTAGCGCGAGCGCAGAATATTGCTGTTGATGTAATGGACGGGCGTTCCGCCTGGGGACTGACCGAGAGCCGTGAACAGATTGCCTCCTTTATGGACTGGATCGTAACTTATCAGGCACAGGCACTGGCTAGTGAGAAGTTTGCAGGTATTCATCTGGATATTGAACCTCATGTACATCCGCAGTGGAAGACCAACCAAGCCAGCGTGATTACGCAGTGGCAGGGAAATGTAGATTATATTGTGGACCGTGCTGCGCGTATGAATATGCCGGTGGCAGCTGATCTGCCGTTCTGGCTGGACAATTACAAAATTCCGGGTTCAACGATGGCAGTTAGCAGCTGGATGATCCGCAAATTTGATTCCATTACGATTATGGCTTATCGGGATACAGCTGCCGCGATCTATAATGTGGCAAAGGATGAACTTATCGATGCGGCTTCTGTAGGTAAGAAAATATCTATTGCGGTGGAAACAAAACAAAGCAAGGAAGGCGATTTTATAACCTTTTACGAAGAGGGAGATGCCTACATGGAGGAACAGTTGAAATTAGTGGAGAAAATGGCGAGTGCTCACACTTCCTTTAATGGTTTTTCGGTTCATGAGTATTCTTCCTGGAAGACGTTAAGAAAGTAGATCAAGTTTCGTATTCGTAGGGGTTAACGTAAATAAAAGGTGCTTACAGCGTAATTGCTGAAGGCACCTTTTTATTGATCTTTTTTTATGCAGTATCATTTTATACAAGAGATTCTTGGTGTTAAGAGATGACCTGATTTTGCTTTCCTTCATTAAATTATCTGAACCTCTGTAAACGCAGCAGGCGCAAGGGTCATGTTGTTGGAAAACACTTTACGGTACTGAGACGGAGTTGTGTTCTTGTGTTTCTTAAAGGTGGTAATGAAATAACTCAGATGCTCGAATCCTACATCCATGGCGATATCCACAATCTTATGATCCGTATTCTCAAGCTGTGCGCAGGCCTGTTGTACCCGATAATAATTAATGTAATCGACAGGGCTCTTCTGCACCATCTGTTTGAAAAAACGACAGAAATGTCCTTCGCTCATATTCGCTTCACCCGCCAGATCTTTCAATTTGAGCGGTTCAGGATATCGCTTGTGAATGTAACCGAGAACTGATTTTAGACGCTCCATCTTATCCGGTGTTCCCCCGTTAACTGCACCTTTGACCGGGAGTGCCTTCCGCTGTTCAAACATATGGGCGAGCATGAGATAGAGGTATGCTTTTGTGGATATCTCACAGGTTTCTGTCCCGCTCGCGTGATCTGCGAAGATGCGCTTCAGGTACGCTAGAACTTCTGAACCCCAAGCTTCATCAGCCTTGATGTGATAGGGGAGTTGTATACTTTTTCGCAAAATAGGTCCGATAAACTTCTCCTGCACCGCATCAAATGTATGACTACCGAGCAGATCTGAATGAAATACAATGGAAGAAAAGATACAAGGCTCATCGCCCATCAGATATCCTGCATGAATCTCACCCCGATGAATAAAAACAGCCTCACCGGCCTTCACTTCAACTCGGTTCATATCAATCTGAAACACGGCGGAGCCTTGCGTCACCATGGTGAACTCCATCTCATCATGCCAGTGGCAATCGAGAATGCTGTCCCCGTTTAATTGCTGAATGTCCGGGTATACACTAACCGGGTACATGGCGTTGCCGTGAATTCGATCTTCCCGTAAACGTTCACGTTCCACTATGGAACCTCCCTTATGAATATAAATAGATGTAATCGTTTGCAATTCAATCGGTAAATCCGCCCTGAACATGCTATAAATATCAAAATACTGATATAATCAGTCAAAATATAAGAAGAAATTCATCATTTATATCAATATCATTATAGTATAACCGAAGGAGGTAATCCAAGATGAAATTTACCGATGGCTACTGGCAGATCCGTGACGGATATCATGTTCAAAATCCGGCGGATATTCGAGATATTGTACAAAAGGGTGATTCCTTTACTGTATATGCAGCAACCAAACGCATTGAGCGCAAAGGCGATACGCTGAACGGAACGCTGCTCAAAGCTACCTACAGTTCCCCCATGCCTGATGTCATCCGTGTGCAATTGAACCACCATAAGGGCAAGTCCAATCCAGGCCCCGAGTTTGCATTGAACACGCTGAATACCGATGTGCAAATTGTCCAGGATGAGAACGGTGCAGAGTTAAAAAGCGGAAATCTTCGTGTAACCGTGAACAAAACAAAAGGCTGGGACATCGGCTTCCACTATAATGAAAAACGTCTAACTGGCAGCGGCTGGAGAGGCCCGGCCTATATCGAGTCAGCAACAGAGGGGGCTTTCTTCCGGGAACAACTGGAGCTGGGCGTGGGCGAGTATGTGTATGGCCTTGGTGAACGCTTCACGCCGTTTGTGAAAAACGGACAGGTCGTGGATATCTGGAATGAGGATGGCGGTACAAGCAGTGAACAGGCTTACAAGAATATTCCGTTTTATCTGTCGAACAAAGGATACGGTGTATTCGTCAACCATCCGGAGAAGGTATCTTACGAGATTGCTTCTGAAAATGTATCCAAAGTACAGTTCAGTGTGCAGGGCGAAACGCTCGAGTACTTCATTATCGGCGGTGCGAATCCGAAAGAGGTGCTGGATAACTACACCAAGCTCACGGGTAAACCGGCTCTACCGCCGGCATGGACATTTGGTCTGTGGCTAACGACTTCATTTACTACGGATTATGATGAAGCGACCGTTAATCATTTTGTTGATGGCATGGCTGAGCGCGATCTGCCACTTTCTGTTTTCCACTTCGACTGCTTCTGGATGAAGGAGTACCAGTGGTGTGACTTTGAATGGGACAAAGACATGTTCCCTGATCCGGAAGGTATGTTAAGACGTTTGAAGGACAAGGGCCTCAAAATATGTGCATGGATCAACCCGTATATTGCTGAGAAATCAATTCTATTTGATGAAGGCATGGAAAAGGGATATCTCGTCAAAACGGCTGACGGCAGTGTATGGCAATGGGATAAATGGCAAGCCGGCATGGGGCTTGTGGATTTCACGAATCCGGAAGCGACTGCATGGTACAAAGGCAAGCTGAAAGCCTTGATCGATCAAGGCGTGGACTGCTTCAAGACGGATTTCGGTGAGAGGATTCCAACCGATGTTGTCTACTATGATGGTTCCGATCCGGTGAAAATGCACAACTATTACACATTCTTGTACAACAAAGCAGTATTTGATGTGCTTGAAGAAAACTTGGGTAAAAACGAAGCGGCATTGTTTGCACGTTCCGCAACCGTGGGTGGTCAACAATTCCCTGTACACTGGGGCGGAGATTGCTCGTCCAACTACTCCTCCATGGCAGAATCACTGCGCGGTGGATTGTCTCTCGGTCTTTCCGGGTTTGGCTTCTGGAGCCATGACATCAGCGGATTCGAAGCGACAGCCGAGCCAGATGTATACAAACGCTGGGTACAGTTCGGATTACTTTCTTCCCACAGCCGTCTTCACGGCAATGAATCATACCGTGTACCTTGGTTGTTCGATGAAGAAGCTGTCGATGTCGTGCGCGATTTTACAAAACTTAAACTTAGTCTGATGCCTTACCTGTTCAATTCCGCGGTAGAGTCCTCTGTGCAGGGTCTGCCTATGATGCGGGCGATGGTACTGGAGTATCCGGACGATCCAACCTGTGCGACACTTGACTTACAGTACATGTTTGGAGATTCGATCCTCGTTGCACCGATCTTCAACAAAGAAGGTGACGTTCGTTATTACCTGCCTGAAGGAACATGGACCAATTATCTGACAGGGAAAAAAGTCCAGGGTGCACGCTGGATCAGTGAGAATCATGACTTCAAAACATTGCCAATGATGATCAAACCGAACAGTTTGATCGCGGTAGGTGCAGTTGATAGCAAGCCTGATTATGATTTTGCGGACAATGTATTCCTGCATTTGTTTGAACTTGCGGATGGGCATACTGCGCAAGCGGTTGTTGTCAACCAAGGTGCTGAGCGTGAACTGCAAGTGACCGTCACACGTAACGGTTCGAAGCTGGTAGTCCGAGCGGAAGGTGCTGGCAAGCCGTGGAATATCGTACTTCGCGGTGTGCATTCCGTATCCAGCGTGGATGGCGGGTCACAGGAAGCGGGTGTACAAGGTGTGATCGTAGCTGTAGCAGCAGGTACAGGCAAGCTTACAATCGAGCTGTAACATGTTAGAATAGACCATAAAGGGACGGTGCCTGAGGGCGCCGTCTGTTTGTTTATTGATACTGGAATATTGATTAGTACATTCGAGGAGAGAATGAAAAGAGGGAAAACAATATGGCATACCAACACTCAAATCAACACCAAGATCAACATGCAAATGCAAATCAACACCAAGATCAAAAACCTAATTCGGGCTTACACAGCCCAATATCAACGAAACTGCTTTATTCACTGGTACACAAACATTTTGGAGATCACGTTATCGTAAAACAGTTTGGGTTGCTGCAAGGCGGTCTTTTTAATACAACATATCGCATTCAACTGGAGAATACACCAATCACAGATATCATTTTGCGACTTGCTCCCGAACGTGTGCAACATCCAGGGACTGAAAAGAGCGGGGAGCAAATCGAGCGTGATCCCTTGTTTTCGTTTGAACGCACAATGATGGCCTCGGAACCTGTCGTGTATAATCACTACCGTAAGGCAGGCATTCCTGCACCCGAAGTATTGTCTTGTGATGACAGTGGTCTGGAAGTACCGCGAACCTATATGTTTATGACATTCATCCCGAGTTTGCAATTGGATCACGAATCTATCGAAGCGAAGGATAAGGAACATTTATATACGCAATTAGGTAAGTATACGGCGGCGATGCATCGTATCGAAGGATCATCATTCGGTTGGCCTCAGGCGGACGGCTCGATTCGCGGATCGGATCACTGGTCTGAGGTGTTGCTGAAGATAGCCGAAGAAATAAGCAGAAAGGCCGCTCAAATAGGGTATATGCCTGGTGTCGGGGAAGAGATTACGGCAGTCTTCCAGCAACACAGAGCCCTTTTTGATCAGATCAAGCAACCTGTGCTTGTCCATAATGATCTATGGGCAGCCAATGTGCTTGTGCAGGGGGAAAAAGACAAGATGAGTATTGCCGCTGTGATTGATGGAGATCGTTCGATGTTCGCCGATCGGGAATATGAGGCCATCCTCAACACGGATTCAGCCGCATTTCACGCAGGTTACGGCCGTTCCCTTGAATCCTCACCAGAAGGGCAAGCACGCCGGCTTGCGTATCGTCTATTGTCCTCATACTTTAACGCCTACGTTCATCAGCATCAGGTAGACCAACCGGAAGATGGCCGAATATTTGAGGAGCGTACGTTGGATTTGTTGGAAAAATGGAAGATCGAACAATTCCGCTAATGGAACCTATCCATTTTGACATATGCTGAATAATCGCCCCCAGATTAACCGACAATAACGCTGTTGTGTGTAGAATCTGCGAAGGTGGTTAGGGTATGTCTGATAAAAAGTGGGACCTTGTCGCACTTGCTTCCATCCCTGTTATTATGACACTGGGGAACTCCATGCTTATACCGATTTTGCCACAGATTGAACGGGAATTGAAGGTATCTTCATTCAAGGTCAGTATGCTGATTACGGTATATGCTGTAGTGGCCATTCTGCTGATTCCTCTGGCAGGATATTTATCGGATCGATTCGGGAGGAAAGCCGTTATTATTCCCAGTCTTGTCATTGCGGCCGTTGGAGGGGCCATCGCAGGGGTTGCTGCATGGATACTGAACAATGATGTTGCTTACTGGACGATTCTTGGGGGAAGGTTTTTGCAGGGAGTAGGTGCAGCAGGTGCATTTCCGATTGTCATACCTCTTGTCGGGGACATGTTCAAGAATGAAGATGAGGTGAGTAAAAGTCTGGGCATTATTGAAACCTCGAATACCTTTGGCAAAGTGCTTAGTCCGATTCTCGGTGCGGCGCTGGCGGTATGGTTGTGGTATTCGCCGTTTCTGGCGATTCCGGTGCTTTGTCTTATTTCGCTCATCCTTGTTATATTCCTGGTGAAAACACCGAAGAGGAAGGAAAAACCGCCTACATTTTCGGAATTTGTTGCTTCCATCCGTGACGTACTCAAAGAAAAGGGACGCTGGTTATACGCTTTGTTTGCGATCGGCGGAATCTGCATGTTTCTTATTTTTGGTGTTCTTTATTATCTATCTGAAACGCTGGAGAGTGAATTTGCGCTCAAAGGTGTAGTCAAAGGGCTTGTTTTAGCGATCCCGCTGGCTTCGTTATGTCTGGCTTCGTTTATGGCCGGGAAGTGGATAGGTAAAAATAAATCACGTATGAAATGGCTCGGTTTTGCTGGACTAGCTTTAGTAACTGTATCACTGGGGATCATAGGCATGTTCGATAATATCTACGTTGTTGTTGGATTATTTACCCTTGGAAGTGCCGGTATTGGGGCTGCACTGCCTTGTCTGGATACTCTGATTACAGAAGGTGTGGATAAAAAGCAACGCGGTACAATTACGGCATTGTTCAGCAGCATGCGTTTTATCGGAGTCTCTTTGGGCCCGCCCGTTGTTTCTTTGTTGATTGGCTCCTATCATTTTTTGCTTTTTGGCATTCTGGCTGCGTCAGGTGCGGTCGGAGGCTTGCTCACATTGCTCGCAGTGAAACCTAATAAGGATGGAGAACCGTCCTCGGGTACTGGATCAAAGGAGAAGGATCTGGAGAAGCGGGATGAAGAGGACAAGCAGGATCAGCAAGAGAAGCGAGGCAGTCAGGACGGTCAAGATAAGCTCCGCAAAAGGCGTGTGCAAGAAAGTGAAACCGATCAAGGATATAGACCTTCACCCCTGCGCCGTAAAAAAAGTCCTTTTTAGTTTGGGCACCAGTTTGGACAACTGAATGATGCCTTACGTAAAAGGTAAACCTAAAAATTGCGTTTACGTCTGGGCAGGCAGTACAGCTGCTTGCCAGATGTAAACGCGTTTTTGTCCTAACCTCATCACATCTGATGAGGTTAGTTTGAAACTTTTCAAAAATACCTATGTTCCGGATAAGGTGATGTTAAAAAACGTTATGAAGTGAAACGAAACTCCATTAATTTCTCTTCTTGGATTCTCTGTGTGAATCATTGGAGCCGGTTGATGGAGTATTATCCGTGGCAGCAATATGGGTATGTGATAACAGCGGATGCGTTTCGATCTGGAAGCTGCCGCTCCGTTTTCCCTGAATCAGATAGATGAGCAGGAACATGACCATAAATAAGACAGAATAACGATACATTTCCGTATAACTGGTCAGGGAGGCGATGGAGCCAAGCAGAAGTGCGCCTGTGGCAATACCAAGATCGAGTGTATTCAAAAACATACCGTTCGCCATGCCTCGCTGAGCAGGGGATACCACCTGAATCATCCAGGTCTGCAACGAAGATTGCATGGAACCATAGCCAATGCCGTAGATAAAAGCAGCCACAAACAAGATAGGCATCGTTGTTGCCCAGGAAAGCGTGATCAGTCCAATGGCGATACATATCGCTCCAGGAATCAATAATGCTTTTGGCCCCTTACTGTCGTAAATTCGACCGGCAAACGGTCTGACGAGCAGAACAGCCAGTGCATTAAACAGAAAGAACAGTGCAGGGTTAGCTAAGTGTGCTTCTTTACCATACAAAACGATAAATCCGACCAGTCCGCCGTACGTAATAGACAGCAAACCGTTCAGTACACTTGGCAGGATCAGTTTACGGTTAAATGGCGCCTTGGCTTTAGAACCCGGTTTGCTACCTGAAACAGATGCAACGGAGCCATTCGGTTGCTTTAGTTGAGATGCCTGCTTTGCAGCAACTTGTGGAGTTCGGGCCGCCTTTTTTCGCGTCAGGGTATAACTGAGTGGATAGATTACAGCGATCACACCAGCAGTACTTAGCATGAGTGTGACAAATCCGGCTCCTTGCAGTAAGGTAACGCCAATAATGGGCCCCATGGACATCGCAAGGCTGGTGGACAACCCAAAGTATCCCATCCCTTCTCCCATGCGTTTAACAGGTACAATGTCAGATGCCATGGTCGGAAATGCAGTACTGCTTAGTCCGAATCCAACACCGAACACCATACGGAGCAGAAGCAGAACAGCGATACCCGCAGCAAAATAATAGCCAAGCGTGGCAAGCAGGGCTACGGACAAGCCGATATAAATCATTGCATTACGCAAACCCTTTTCCAGTGCTTTGGCAGAATAGAGTCGTGCCGCAATGGCGCTTAATGCAAACAGGCAGGTAAACAGGCTGACTTGAAATGCATTGGCATGGAATCGATCCTGTACATACGAGGGTAGTGGTGAAACGATCATGTGTAGTTGCAAGAATAATAGAAAATTACATAACATAAGTAAAATAAAATCAGTCGTCCATAATCGGACAGGTGCAGATTGATCTTTCATGGTGAAACATTCCCCCTGAGTTGTGATAGTTACAGATTGTGATTAATGAGGGAAAGAGTATGTTTAAATGTTTCCATCTGGTCTTCCGGTATACCTTCTGCAAGTTTTTTATTCATTTCTCTTTCGATCGGAACAAGCACATCAATTAATGCTTTGCCCTCTTTGGTAGGATACAGCAGGTACGCTCTACGGTCCTGATCACTTGTACGGCGCTCGACCCAACCTTTTTTCTCCAATAAATCAATGATCCTTGCAGTGGTAGGCTGGTCTTTGAACACATACCCTGCCATTTCTTTCTGGTTAACGCCTTCCTTACGCACCACATTAAAAAGCACGGAGAATTGCTCTGTCGTAATATCGTAGGGTTTGAATTGTGCTGCTAGAAGGGCAGCTGTTTTGCGGTGAGTGAGTCCGAGCATGAATCCAACAGATTGCTCCAAAGAATAATCCATGAATCGATGAACCTCGCTTTCCGTAGAGGAATATCTCTAAAATTCATATACTTGTTATAACAACTATATGTGGAACAAGTAACTTTGTCAAAGACAATTGTTGAAGGAAAGGAGCCGAGTATAACGATGCAAAGCGTAAAAAATCCTGTTAGAATAAGGATGAAACGGCTTCCATAATAATAAAATCTGTTATATAAGGAGCGTTTAACGATGCTGAAAAATATTCCTGCCATCCTTCCGCCCGAGTTGCTCAAACTGATGTCCGAAATGGGGCATGGCGATGAACTCGTTCTCACCGATGCCAATTTTCCGGCCGCCAGTCATGCGCAGCGTTTAGTACGCTGTGATGGTATAGGCACCGCACAGCTACTAGAAGCGATATTAAAGCTCTTTCCGCTGGATACTTATGTAGAGCGGCCAGCAGCCGTAATGCAAGTGGTTAAGGGAGATCCGGTTATTCCGATCATCTGGGAAGATTACCGGAGGTTGATTGAAGAATACGAGGATATGAGCGATGCACTCGAATACGAGGATCGTTTTGATTTTTATGAGCGCGCTGCCAAGGCCTATGTCATTGTTGCGACGGGGGAACGTGCTCAATACGCGAACCTCATTTTGAAAAAGGGAGTTATTTTCCCTGAACCGGGACCCGCTCAAGAGCGGTTGAATTCAGAAACCTATTAAAAATTATGGCGACGCAGCTGGCGAGGCTTTCGTCGCTTTTTTACGTTTGCCTGAGCTTTAGTTTTTATATATTTCCCTATGATGAATTGAATCATCTTGAGATCAGGATGTTTGCATCTGGTTATCAATAATGGACTGAATGTAGAGAACGGTACAGAAAAAGTGTCCAGTCTGAAGGATAGATAAATGCAAACTTTACTCCGGTTGATGAATGGGAGAAAGGCATGGTTTCTTTTACAATGAATTTAAGAATGATACGCTGCGAGGAATGTAATGTAATAATATGATGTAATGAACAGTATGAAGGAAAAGGAATGAACAGTATGAAGGGAATGAAGGGCATGGAAATTAGAGTCAGACAAGCAAAGCCAGGTGATATTGCTGAGGTATCCAGGCTTTTTAATGAATACCGTATGTTCTATGGTCAGGATTCGGATTTGGAGAGAGCGTCCAGCTTTATTCAGGAACGAATGATTAATCAGGATTCAATTATTTACATAGCTGAGTGTAACGAAGGAAAAGAAGAAGGTTCATCCTCTGACGCAGATATAGATGTGAACACCGACGTTGCCATTCAGGAAAAACATATCGAAGAATCGGGGGTGCCTAATACAGCCATGGGTTTGGTACAGATTTATCCCAGTTATAGTTCCGTTTCGATGGGACCGATCTGGATTCTAAACGACCTGTATGTGGATTCGAAGTATCGACAGAAAGGGATAGCCAGAAAACTGTTGCGGGCCGTTATGAAACAGGCTAAGGAGCAACATATTCTTCGTATTTCGCTTTCTACAGCGATCAGTAATCGGCAGGCACAAGCCTTATATGAATCCGAAGGATATACACAGGATCAAAGCTTCATGTATTATGAATGTAACGTTGAGTACGAAAATAAATCTTGATAAAAATGTTACAGTTACATCAGCTGTTGTTGACGGGATATGGAGGGATAACCAGATATGATGCAGTGGCTTGCCATGATAACGATGCTGATTGATCATATAGGAGCTGTATTTTTTCCACATGTGATTGAACTCCGAATTATCGGTCGTATCGCTTTTCCAATCTATGCGTTTGCCGTATTTATCGGCTACAAGCATACACGTAACGTACAGAAATACATATGGCGGTTATTCTGGATCGCAGTGATTTCCCAAGTGCCGTTTATGGCTGCGTTTAATCATTTTTCGCTGAATGTCGTCTGGACTCTCTGGTCGGCATTGTTGGTTCTGCTAGCTTTGGATCGACTACCTTCGAAGCTGATTAGTATCCCGATTGCAATCGGGGCAGGACTGGTTATGGAATGGACGCATATGGATTATGGTATGTATGGTTTGATATTGGTGCTGTTGTTCCGGTATTTCAAAGGGCCAGTGCTGGTTATGGCACATGTTATATTAAATGTTCTTTACCTGATGCTGCACCATAGTTTTCTCCAGATGTATAGCGTGCTTGCGACAACCGGTATAGCTATCGCACAGTACTACCAGGCAGGTTTTCGCTTGAAAGGGCCACGATGGATCTGGCGTTATTTCTATCCGGCTCATCTGGCGATCATTGCGGTGATTCGTTGGATATAGAACCGAGAAGTGGCTTAAGCTCAGAAGCACCGTCTGTGGACGAACGTAATGACATGATTCTAAGCCTTCTCAATGATGGGCAGTAAAAAAAGCCAAGTTCTTGCCGTAATGGGCGAGAACTTGGCTTATTACTTTAGCTCCAGTTGTACTTAATCAATGATCAAAACCCGTTTACTCTGCTACCTTTGTTGTTCCATAATTTGGTCGAATCGGTGCTGGGAAATAACCGATTTGAACAGCATAGTCCAACATAGTATGAATGAAACGCTCATCGGTCTTGGCGCAGAAAATTCCGGCTGGTTCGACATATGCCGTTGTAACAGGTGATGCGTAGGCATATGCTGAATCTTTCGCTCCATCGCCTTCCAACTGGGCAATGGCCAGCTGCAAAGCTTCCGGTTCTTTTGCTATGCTCGCATCAAATAACCAGCTGTTGTAGTCTTCAAATGGCATGGTTTCGACGTCATAACCAGCGAGCTTTACCGCTTCAACTAGTGTGTCATAGTGAATCGGCTCCGGATTACAGATGTGGAACACACGTCCAGCTGTATCTTGACGCAAAGCAAGATGTACGATCGCTTCACTGGCATAATTGATCGGAGTAAAGTCCATCAGCCAGTCCGCGGCAGGGGCTTTGCCCAGCAACAGCATCGCTTTGATCATGCGGTAGATGGCATTGCTATCGATATTAGTCTGAAAACGACCGGTATGAGAATCGCATGTCAGGTTGCCTGCACGGTAAATGCTGACCGGCACGCCTTCTTCTGCGGCGGTCATGAGTACTTTTTCGGCCTCGAGTTTACTGTCTGAGTAGACGTTGTCCACATGCAGATCTTCCGGGAAACGGTCATATTGCAATGTAGATTCCCATTGTCCGCTTAGGGCCAGATCTTCAGGTATACCCATCGTGGAGACGTGATGGAACGAAGCTCCTTTTTTGTGACGTATCAGGTTTAACAAAGCAACTGTACCCTCGACATTGGTTTTAGCGAACTGAGCCGCCTCTCCGAAATGGCGTACATCAGCCGCACAGTGAATGACACGATCGATTTTTTTCTCGAGCAAACGTTGCTGTTCGGCGGAAAGCCCCAGATTTTTTTCCTCCAAATTTCCCTCAACGATAACGACACGATTCACAAGCTGGTCAGCAAGTTGTTTGCCGAAATAACCTTGCATCACCTTGCTCAAACGTTCCATGGCTGTCATATCACTGCTTGGGCGACGAACAAGGGTGTAGATGCGTGCCGAAGACGTTACAATTAACTGCTGTAATACATGCGAGCCGAGATAACCGGTTGCACCAGTCAGCAGCACATGTTCAGGCTGAAGAATGTCTGGGTAACCAAGTTGGGAAGATAGCTCCACAGGATGTTCCGAAAGCTGAGTGATGATGCCATCTGCAGTGGATGTCTGTTTAACTGGTTCACGTTGTTCTGATAAAATTGCTACACGTCGAGCAAGCGCGCGAATTGTTTTTTCAGCAAAGAAATCAGCGATTTTCAGCTGCGGATAATGTGGCTTCAGAAGAACCAATACATGGATGACACGCAGGGAATCACCACCAATGCTGAAGAAACTGTCTTCGACACCAAACTCCTCATGCTGTAGAATCTCCTTCCATGCTTGGAAGAGAATAGATTCCGTTTCTGTTTCAGGCATCACGCGGTCTAGCTTCTCGGTATGACGTTCAGCATGTGGCATGGATACCATAGCTTTGCGATTGATTTTTCCGGTTGGAGCAATAGGCATCTCATCCAGCTGGCAGATCCACTTCGGTACAAAGTATGATGGCAGCTTCTCTGAAAGTGTTGCTTTGATGTCAGCTACGGAGAGTGTGCTCCCATCTTTGGATGTAAAGTAGCCTACGAGCATGTTTTGGCCGTCCGCTTCCTTTTTCGCAATTACGGCAACATCTTGAATCTGCTCCAGTCTTGCCAAATGATCTTCGATCTCGCCGATCTCGATCCGGTGTCCTCGGATTTTGAGCTGAGAGTCACTGCGCCCCACATATTCCAATAATCCTGTATCTAGCAATTTGGCAATATCTCCGGACTTGTAGATTTTCTCACCCATAGCAAAAGGACTATCAATAAAGGATTGTTCCGTCCGCTCTGGCTGATTCAAGTATCCTTTGGCAAGAGCAGGAGTGGAGATATATACTTCACCAGGTACACCTACAGGGCAGAGTTGCTGCTCTTCGTTGACAATGTATACTTTGTAGTTATGAATAGGTCTGCCAATTGGAATGTTAACGACGTGTCCTGGAACCTGTTCACTAATTCGGTGTGTAGTGGTAGCCACTGTGCATTCAGTCGGACCGTACACGTTAACAATGTCAATCTGATTGCCAAATTTGCGTTGGAAAGCCCGAACTTGCTCTCCATAGAGTGCTTCTCCGGCTACGGTGATGATGCGCACTTTTGCCAGCTTATGAAAGCCTTCATCTGAAAGATAAGAGGCCAGTTGATTGAAGAAAATGGTAGGCAAAATCGTAATGATTGTTGTGCCTGTTCGCTCAATTGCACTTGCAAATTCTTCAATAGATACCCGCTCTTCCGCAGACAAGAGATAAAGCTCAGCACCATAGAACAGAGCGCCGATGGTATCCCATACCGATGCATCGAAGCTGTATGTGGCAAACTGAGTTAATACATCGCCGGATTGAATGTCGCAGTCGCGCTGTACGACACTGCCCAGATTAGTGACACCTCGATGGGCGATGAGTGCACCCTTCGGTTTTCCGGTAGAGCCAGAAGTATAAATGACATAAGCGAGATCATCCGGTTTGATATCCAGATTGGGGTTGCTGGCAGCAAATCCTGCAAGCCGTCCGTCTACGGAAAGAATCTGACGTACCGTAGAAATACTGGAGAATAATTCTTTGGCTTGATCAAACGAGGCCTCGGTTGTCAGTACAAACGGCGAGGCTGTATCTTCGACAATGTAACTGTTACGTTCTTGCGGATGTTCAGGATCAATCGGCACATAGGCACCGCCTGCTTTAAGAACACCGAGCAACGAAATAATCGTATCTAGGCTGCGATCCATAAAAATGCTGACGAATTCACCTTGCCTCAATCCGTTTGAGATTAAAACACGAGCTACCTGATTTGCGCGTTCATTCAACTCGCGATACGTATAAGCCGCAGAAAGTGAAGTGATCGCCGGGGAATCCGGGTACGCTGCGGCAGTTGCTTCGAACCAGCCATGAATTGTTGAATGGGCTGGTTCAAGGACTGCGGTGTCGTTCATTTCTCGATAGATCAAACGGTCTGAAGCCGAGAGAATGTCTACTGCGCCAATGGCTCTGCCATCATCACGCAAAAGAGCGAGAAGCAAAGTCTGAAAATATTCTGCATACCGCAAAAGGGTTGATTCTTGTAATAACGAACGGTCATAAAATAGATCGAGTATCATTTCATCCTGATCATAACGAACGTTCCAATTCATCACCTGAGGTGCCTGAGGCAATTGTACGCTGTTCAGCATGAACAATGTCTCAGGATATCCTCCGGTTTGTTGTGTATAAGGAATCTGAAGCTGCTGCGTGATCTGTGTAAGTAGTTCACTGAAAGTTGTCTTTCCTTGAACCTGTATTGAAAGATAAGAAGCAGCCTGGTCGGGAGCAAGTACTCCGATCGCTAGCTCCTGTTCAGCAGACAATCGGAATAACAAGGCCGCATAAGCTGAAAGGAAAGCAGGGTACACCATCTGTTCCTCAAACTTCTGTCTAAGTTCACGACTCAATGACGCTTTCAATGTAATATGAGTAGACTCATAAGAGAATGTTTGCTGGCGACGTCCATAATCCAATGGAATCTGAAGAACAGGTAAGCCAGATTCCACGGAGAGGGATAATGATTGGTTTTCAATCACTTCAGGTATCCTCCTTGGTTGTAACTGAATATTGGTTTATTTTTATTTTTGCCTGCTTACATTGAAATGAGAGATTAACTCCTGTAACTCTTGAGACATATCATTAAGTCGAGTGGAGGAGTCTACCAGTGTAATCAGAGATGCCTTTTGCTCGTCCACAGATACAGAAATCTTCTCGCTGCTATCCGCTGTCTTGCTTACACTTGCAGACAAGTCATCGGCTGTTGCGGTCATTTCTTCTGTGCCAGCTGAAATTTCCTGAGTTGCACTTGACACTTCCTGAATCTGATGGGATACCTTTTTCGCCGCTTCAAGGATTTCATCGAACAATTGACCGGTCTGATCTGCTACGGAGAGACCCGTATCTACTTCAGAAGTACCTTGTTCCATGGCTTGCACGGCTTGTTTAATACCGGCTTGAATTTCTTGAATCAATACGCCAACCTGACTGGTTGCCTGTTCAGACTGTTCGGCGAGCTTACGTACTTCGCCGGCAACCACGGCAAAACCTCTTCCTTCTTCACCTACACGAGCAGCTTCAATGGATGCATTAAGAGCGAGCAGGTTAGTTTGGCTCGATATCCCTGAGATAATGTTTAGGATATCGCCGATTTCCTGTGAACGGCTCTCCAGCACTTCGATTGCAGAAGCCGTATTTTTCACGGATTGAGTAATCAGGTTCATTTGTTCAGATACTTGACGAACCACACTGTTACCTTGCTGTGAACGACGCTCCATCTCATAGGCCTCATCCGCAACACTTGCGGAACTGCTCGCAATGGTCTGAATGACGGTAGCCATCTCAGACATTGCACGTGCGCTGTCACGGGTAGCTTGTTCCTGCGAGCGGATATTGGAAGAAATATGGGTGACGTTGCTATTGATGGTGTCTGCGTTGTCACTGTTGCGTTCAGAGACTTCATAGAGTTCCTTCGCGGATTGATTCACTTCCTGAGAAGTCATTTGCACTTTTACGATAGTGTCGTTGATTCGGCGTACCATGACGTTGAATTTCTCGTTAACAAGTCCCAGATCATCTTTTCCTGTCGGTATGTTGACATCCAAATTACCTCTGCTGACTTCATCAATGCCTTTAATCAGATGACGAATCGGGGAGAGGGTGTTTTTAACGACTAGGTATTGAATAATGAGGAACAGGAGCAAGAACGCCACGAGAATAATAATTCCGTTTAATAACAACGAGTTCAGACCTGCAGGAACTGCTTTGGCATCCGCATCGACAGCGAAGTAAGCGAAAATTTTGCCGTTGTTGTCTTTGATTGGATAAGCAATGGTTGTCCAGGTTCCGAAGTCATCAGAATAAAAGGTCGTAAACGTTGGACGATCGGTATTCAGCATTTCTTTCAGGGCATTGGCTACAACGACCGGTTGTTCGTACATATCGCCAATATTTACGTTATCGCTCTGAAAAGCCTCTCTCAGGTTCGTTGGCATCGCAACAAGGGAGGTTAACCGTTTGTTGTCGCCGCCAAGCTCCACACCAAAGATATAGGCTTGTGCAATGTTAGGATAATATTTTTGCATCTCATCGAAATAGGCTCTCAGTTTCGTCTGTGCAGTACCTTCGTAGCTACGCTCTGTAATTGCAGTTTGTACATCTGCAGGATTAATATCTTGGGCCCACTTTTTCGTAATCTGTGCGACTTGTCCATGAAGCTGATCGACGAGAACCGTTCTTTGGAAGTAATAACTGCTTGCAATCAAAGCCACGCCGATAATGATAATGTTGGTAAATGAGAGCAATAAATTTTTGGAGAAAAACGACATGTTTTTCCAACTCAATGATTTCACTAAACTCCACTCCTGATCTTCTATAAATTAAGAATCTGTAAGGTGTGCTTACGGTGTAAAAAAGTTACTTCATTCAGTCATCTCCTCCTAGGGGAATATGAGACAATGGTCTTGGTTATTGATTACTATGCAAGACTTATGTACCTTTTGAAACCATGTGTGTCTAATTATTAAAACACATCTATATCTATTATGTCGTGTAAAATGTCGTTAAATTGAATAGTTTTGTTAAAACTTTTTTAATTTTTTACGTATTTATGGACATAGGATTCTTTTTATAGGTAATTAGTACTGTTTATTATTAAAAATTGCCATTTTTTAGTTTCATTCTGTATTCTATAACATAGCGAGAAAAATTACACCATTTATCATCAGGAAAGGACTCATCTGGCTTGGAAGCATGGATATACATCGGATGAGGTTTTATCTATAATAAATACATATGGTTTCATACAAATTAAGAGCAGGCGGGGGTTAAATAATGAATCTGAAGCAGATTGCGGCAGAACATGCGGCAGCGTTCGTTGAAGATGGAATGAAGGTTGGTTTGGGTACAGGCTCAACCGCATATTTTGCGATATGTAAAATTGGGGAGCGGGTACGGGCAGGTCTGAATATTCAGGCAGTGGCTACCTCAGAGGCTTCGGACAAGCTGGCACGGGAATGGGGGATTCCGATTATTCCTTTTGACCAAATCGGACGACTGGATCTGACGATTGATGGAGCGGATGAAGTCGATCCGGAGTTTAACCTGATCAAGGGCGGTGGCGGAGCACTTCTGCGTGAAAAAATAGTGGCTGCGAACAGCAATAAACTGATTATTGTTGCCGACGGTAGCAAGGCTGTACAAAAACTCGGGAAATTTCCTTTGCCGGTTGAGGTCGTACCTTTTGCCTCAGAATGGACCTTTCAGACACTTGAAAAAATGGGATGTCAGCCGAAGTGGCGAATGAACGGAGAGGAACAATACCTTACAGATAACGGAAATCTGATTGCAGACTGTCAGATGGGAGCCATTGCTGATGCAGCCAAGCTTAACGTGCAACTGAATATGCTACCAGGTGTCGTGGATAATGGACTATTCGTGAATATGGCAGACGTTGTGATCATCGCGAAAGAAGATGGCACTATAGATGAGCTTCACCGTCCGCAATGAATTTATCGAGAGTGGGTGTCATGATTTAATATGAAAGAACTGCCTCTTAGAGATGATGAGCTTGTTCTTCGTGTAGTGGAACAAGACGACATTATTAAACTATATGAGCTGATCTACAGTGATGACGATCCTGAATGGAAGAAATGGGATGCACCTTATTATCCTTTGGAGCCTGTGCATTACGAACAATACGAGCACAATACGCACGCACGGTTGAAAGCAGATCAAAAAGTAGGACGTCCGGAATCCATCCGGGTCATTGAAGCAGACGGAGAAATCGTGGGAATGATTAGTTATTATATCGAAGATCCGCTATCCATGTGGCTGGAGATGGGAATTATAATCTACAAACCTGCCAGGTGGGGGCGGGGGATTGGTACACGATCACTACATATGTGGTCAAGTCATTTGTTTGAACACATGCCTATTGTGAGAGTTGGACTGACTACTTGGTCTGGCAATGAACGAATGATGAGGGCTGCTGCAAAGATAGGACTGCAGATCGAGGGGCGGATGCGGAAATGCCGGGTCGTTCTTGGGAAATATTATGATTCAATTCGAATGGGCATGCTGCGTGAGGAATGGGAACAGAAGCGATCCGGCGAAACGGACGGAAATGTATATAACTGATGGAGGATTATAGAAATGCTGAACAAGGAGGATAACCGGGAACTGTCATTGCAGTTGTTTGTGGTTCTTATTCGCGCTTACAACTCAGTGACATCACGTTCCAATCGGGACATCCAAAGCCATGGACTCAATTCCACAGAATTTGGTGTACTCGACTTGTTATATCATAAAGGACCACAGGCTTTGCAAAAGATTGGTGAAAAAGTATTGATGTCCAGTGGCAATATCACGTATGTTGTTGATAAGCTGCAAAACAAGAATTTACTGTTTCGACGCCCCTCCAAGGAGGATCGCCGGGTAATATATGCTGAATTAACGGAAGAAGGAAAGCAGTTATTCACGCAAATATTCCCACAGCACCATCAAGTCATTATCGACATTTTGGAGGGGCTTGAGCCTTCCGAAAAAGTGGATGCGATACGTCTGCTGAAGAAGCTTGGACTTGCTGCAGAAGGCAAAACGGACCTGCGTTTATAACGTAGATCCGTTTTTTTTGTGTCTGCAACGTACCTCGGATACTGGCTATATGGCTTGCGTATGGCTGCATAATATAGGAAAATTGTTTTATAACGTCGAAAGTAAATACCCAGCTTCATGTATAATAGATTAGCAGAGTTGCCTTGAACGGAATCATATGAACGGAATCATATAGATGAAATAGATTTTGTGCGTTAGCAGGATGTAGAAAAGGAGGAATGCGTCGATGAGTCATCGGGAGGCCGGAGAACGTTTACTTCAAGATGCAGGGATCTTGGCTGAGAAAATAACCGAAATGCAGTATCGGTTGCAGCCCGACTTAATGGAGCGTTTCGGTCCGATTGGGAAAATAAGAACTAAACAGGACTCACAGTACAGTCTGAGCTATCTGGCAGAAAGTGTGCTTGTGAAAAGTCCCAGTTTGTTCACTCACTATATATCATGGTTAAAAGTGCTACTTGCAGGCTACCAGGTATCGGCAGAGGATCTGGGAATGAACCTTCAGCTGATCAAAGAGGCATTAAATGAAGAATTCGAACAACCGCATCGTGAGTTTCTATTAGAATATTTGGAGATGGGGATCGATGTAACGAAGCAAATGGAAACCCAGTCCAGTTTTATTCTTGCCTCGATGCCCTACGGAATGGAAGCTGAGGTTTATTTGCAATATCTGCTAAACAATCAGCGGAGGGAAGCTTTTGAAATTATCGAGTCGGAACTGGATGGTGGAGCATCGATCCGTGATATGTATCGGTACATTTTCCAGCCTGTTCAATATGAGATTGGTCGGCTGTGGCAACAAGGCCAGATTAGTGTAGGTCAAGAGCATTTTTGCACAGCAGCAACGCAATCATTTATTTCACGGTTATATTCTAGATGGATGATCGGTCCAAATCAGGGTAAAAAACTGGTCGCTGCCTGCGTGGGGAGTGAACAGCACGAGGTTGGGCTGCGAATGCTCACGGATGTATTTGAAATGGAAGGCTGGGATACGTATTATCTCGGCGCTAATGTGCCCAATGGAAGTATTGTGGAAGCGATCAAGCAGCATAAGAGTGATGTAATAGCGATTTCGGTGACGATGACTTATCATCTTCATCTGGCTAAAGAGTTGATTGAACGTATTCGTAACCATGCAGAAACGGCTCATGTCAAAGTGATGGTAGGCGGTTATCCGTTTAATATAGACAAGGATTTATGGCGAACAGTTGGTGCTGACGGTTATGCACCTGGAGCGGACGAGGCGGTTGCTATTGCTGAGCGTTTACTGAATCATCCGGTATCGTTTGACAGTGCAAGCAAGGTAATTGAATAGGGAAGGGCTGAAGTGATGTCTAATGACAATGAAGAGATACAGAGACTGCGCCTAACGATCGAGCAGTTATCGGATCAACTGATTCGAAGCAAGGAACAAGAGGAGCGAACACTGTCGGCATTTTCGGATATGAATAATGAACTGGTTACGCTCCAGCGGCAGCTCAGTAAGAATAATGCTGGTCTTGAGACCGCACGCCAGCAGGCAGTGGCATCTGACGAATCTAAAAGTGCTTTTATGGCGGTCATCAGTCACGATTTCCGCACACCGCTGAACGGAATATTGGGAATGGCAGAATTATTAGCGTTGTCGCCTCTATCGGCGGAGCAGAAGGAATCAGTGACAGTTATCCAGGAGGCGGCCAAACTCTTGCTCAAATTAATTCAGGATCTTCTGGATCTTTCCAAGCTCGAGGCAGGTCAGGTGCGTCTTGAGCAGGGAGAGGTGAAGCTCCAGGAAATTCTGGATCACATCTTCCGTCTGCTTAAGCCGCAGATTGATAAGAAAAGAAACCAGTTTTTGATTGATTGTGATTCGGAAATCGCTGCTGTACTTGAAGGGGATTCGACCCGAATTACACAAATACTGATCAACCTGATTCAGAACGCAAATAAATTTACTACCGATGGTTCAGTTAAGGTGCGGGTTAAATTTGTGAAACAACATGCAAGTAAACAGCTTGTTCGGTTCGAGGTGCATGATACTGGTATTGGCATTTCAGAGGAAGATCAGGCTCGTCTATTCCAGCCTTATATGCAGACAGAACAGGGACGTTCGAAGGAATATGAAGGTACAGGTCTTGGCTTGTCGATCTGCAAGTCACTCGTTACTCTGATGAATGGACAGATTGGCGTTGAGAGTAAAGAAAAAGAAGGTTCTACTTTCTGGTTTGAGCTTGAGCTTGGACTGCAGATGGCCGAAAGCGAAGATATTGTGCAGCAAACGGATGGAGAGGAAGCTTCGGTGAATCGAGATCAGTCTGAAAAAGATTCTCGTACCTTGCCGATTTTGCTGGCTGATGATAATGCCATTAACCGTCAGCTTGTCCAGCTACAACTCAAAAAACTTGGTTTTTCAGAGCTTGAATGTGTAGTTAATGGGGAAGATGCTGTAGATGCATTTCGTCATAAGAAATACAGCCTGATTCTGATGGATAGTATGATGCCAGTGATGGATGGAATCGAAGCCGCTCGTCAGATTCGGACAATTGAGCAGGATGAGATGCGCCAACCAACGCCGATGATTGCAATGACTGGCAATGTCATGCAAAGTGAAAAAGATAAGTGTTATGAGGCTGGAATGAATGATTTTATCGGCAAGCCGTTTACCTTGGAGGTGCTGGGCTCCATCATTCGGAAGTGGCACTCCGCATCGAAACCCGTACAGATTCTAAATATGAACGTGGTTCGTGAAATTGCTGAATTAAACACGGATGGCAATCAAACGTTACTCAGTATGCTACTGGAGATGTATCGTGCGGAAACGCCTGGAAAGATCGAGGACTTGCGCAGACATGTGGTTTCAGCCGATCATGAGGCCGCAGCCGAGACAGCACATGATTTAAAATCGGGGAGTTTGAGTCTCGGCATCAGTTACCTTTCAACCTTGTTCAGTCAGATTGAGGAATACGCTAAGCAAGAGCAAACTCATCAGGCAGAGCCTTTGCTTGATAAGCTTCTTCCCGCGTATCAGGCTGCGTGTGGTGCACTTCAGCAGGCTAATAAAAATTGAATTATGCCATGATAGGGTTGTATTATTTTACCGAGTCGCTGTACCTTATCGACAGCAAGGGAGGATCTATTTCATGATATTTTACGGCCTGGCGGCTCTCATTATAATAATAACGGCTCTGCTGTGGGCCGGCGGACTCTATTTCTTCAAGACAGCCATTCGGCGTACCCCGAAAACATTTTTGGTCGATAATCCAAATCTGAAAACGGAAGCAGACAATGAACTGATCAGCAGTGCTGCGGATCTACACTGGCTTGATGCTCAGGATAGCAAGACGGTTACCATTCAGTCTCAGGATGGACTCAGGCTCTCTGGCATCTGGCTTCCATCCAAGAACCAATCTGCACGAACGGTTATTCTGGCCCATGGCTACTCCGGAAAAGGTAGAGAAATGGCAGGTTTCGCCAGATTTTACGCCGAGACGCTGGGTTACCACGTATTGATGCCGGATGATCGTGGACATGGTCAGAGTGAAGGAGAAATCATCGGGTTTGGCTGGTTAGACCGGAAGGATTATGTTCAATGGGTCGGTTGGGTACTGGAACATGTAGGTACGAATACAGATATCGTACTACACGGTATATCGATGGGAGGAGCTACGGTACTAATGACAGGCGGTGAAGAACTGCCCTCTCAGGTTAGAGCCATCGTATCGGATTGTGCGTATACATCGGTGGAAGAAGAATTGACGTTTCAGTTGAAGCAGCTGTACAAACTGCCTGCCTTTCCATTTATTCCGGTTACCAGTTTGATCACAAGGTGGAAAGCCGGATACTCATTTAAGGAAGCATCGGCTTTGAAACAACTTGTTAAAGTAGGCGTTCCGGTGCTGTTCATTCATGGAGAAGCGGATACCTTTGTACCAACGGATATGGTCTATCGTTTGTACGAAGCTTGTCCAACCGCTAAGGAATTGCTTACGATTCCTCGTGCAGGCCATGGCACTGCCTTTCAGGTGGATCGCGAGAAATATAAAGCAGTACTAGACACTTTTTTGAAGAAACACATGCCATATCGAGAGGAATCAGCTCACTGATTCCCTAAGTATTGTTGAGTTCTTAGTTCTAGATTGACTAACAAACCTAGATTTCACTTGGAGGTAGAAGACATGCCACGTTTTTCAAGAGAATGCTCGTATTGTCATAAACCTATGGGAGCGGATGAATTCAAATGTAAGTCATGCGGCAACATGGTCACGACCAAAACGTCCAAACCGGAACAACCTCACATGATGGAGTACGAACAATCCGCACTGGATCAGTACTCGACGGGGTTACTTGTGATCATGACATTATTTTTTGCCCCCATTGCCATGACCGTCGGTGGAGTGCTGTTGTTTAGTGACCATGCCAGTAAACGGGATGCCGGGAAAGTTCTTGTCACTGCTAGTATGATCATGATGATTATCTATCTGATTCTTTTCTTCGTTTTTGGGGGAACGTTACTGTAAGGGACTAAATCCATTACAGGAGGTACCGGAATGAGAGAAGAACAATTTGAGGCTGCTCGTCAAGCCGAAGCGGGATATCATTCTAACTTTTATAAAAATAATGAATTGTTTGAAGATGGAACATGGATGTCCAGACCCATGCCTATGGTGATGGAGATGTTGGAACGTTTGCTTGTTCATAAACAAGAATTACGTGTGCTGGACCTGGGATGTGGTGTGGGCAGGCATACGATTCCAATTTCACAACGTTTGGTAGATACAAACAGCGAGGTTATTGGCGTGGATCTGTTGGATGAAGCGGTAGATGGACTTCGCAAGTATGCGAAACAGTATAATGTGGATCACATCGTACAGGCTGAAAAAGCAGATGTGGAGCATTATCAGATTCCACCGAATGGTTTTGATTTTATTGCGGCTTGTTCCTGTTTGGAACACACATCCAGCAAAGAGGCCTTTCTTGAAACAGTAGAGCGGTTAAAGGCAGGAACAAGGATCGGGGGCATTCATTGTATTACGATGAGCACCAGTGTAGAGGAAAAAGAAATCGAGACAGGCCGTCAGATCGAGCCGTTGATTGAGTTGAATCTGTCTACTTCCGAGGCCATTGTGCTGCTGGAGCAAGCTTACGAGGGGTGGAACATCCTATTTCAGGAGCATGTGACCCAGACGATCCAGGAAGAGAAGTATGATAAACCAACAGAGTTCCGTTGTGAGCTGCTTCGGTTTGCGGTGCAGAAAGATTAATGGACTTGTCTTGAACTTTGCAAAATTACAGTCTACAATACGATAACGGGTTGAGAACGCCTTTATTATCGCAGGATTGAATAAGCTTTAATTATTCTCGGCCCGAGAAGTACGTATATTGCCCGAGAAGTATGTATATTGGAGGAATAGATTTGTTGAAAAATTTGAAGCCACGACTGCAGGAACCAGAAGTACAGGAGTTGTTGTCTTACGCTGTCTTTCCTGACCCTGAACAGGTTAATCAGACGGTACAGCAGTATGTGACACAAAGTAATCTGTTTCTGACTGGATATGAGGATGAAGAACAGCTGGTCGGTCTGATTGGCTATGAACATACAGGAGCTAGTGAAATTACCATTCGCCATATTGCCGTGCTGCCGGAGAATCGGTTCAAGAATTATGGGCGGGGCATGATTTCACAGCTGCTTGCAGAGTACAATCCAGATACTTTGATCGCAGAGACAGATCAGGAAGCGGTGGAGTTTTACCGGAACACAGGATTTGTCGTCTATAGTCTTGGCGAATTATACCCAGGTGTGGAGAGATTCCGCTGTGTGCTTGAGAAAGAAGAGGATGAGGATGAGGATGACGTATAACAGCGTATGCGCGTAACACATTCAACATATAATTGGAATGAAAGAAATCAGATAGGATATTTGGCTTGGCATATGTGCTGAGCCGGATGTCCTGTTTTTTTGTTTTAAAAATAGGAAAAAAGTATTGCTCTCGAACATAGTTTCATTATAGAATAGTTTTGCTGATGAATAGTTCGTTAGATGAACTAGTTTTGAAAGGAGGAAGGTACATGAACACGCCAGATGCCAAAAGCTTGGTGAATCGTTATCTGGACGCTTCGTTTCTGGTAACCAAGCGATTTGATACACGCATACGTGAAAAGGTAGGCCAGACGGTCACAACCGATCAGTTCTGTGCTCTACGTCTCATTCACGAGAAACCTGCCTGCACCCCATCGGATCTCGCAGAGCTTCTATGTGTAGGCAAGAGCAGCATTACGGCTCTAGTTAACAAGCTGGCCGACCGTAATCTGGTGCATCGAACAGGTGATGAGCGTGACCGCCGCGTTATCTATCTGACTTTGACGGATGCTGGCCTGCAGATGTACAAAGAGACCGAATTGGAGATTCAGAAGCTGCTGGAACCTTACCTAAAACATTTTACACCGGAAGCTGTTCAAAATTTTATTGATTCTTTTGAGAAGCTGGCAGCACTGCTAACACAAGAAGAAGGGCTGGAGGAGCAATGAGAGCGATATTAAAAGGGCGCTGGTGGATTATGGGGCTGTGGATTGTCGCCGCAGCTGTATTGATGTTCACCGCGCCAAACATGAGCGAATTGATTCGTGAAAAGGGACAGTTTTCTGTTCCGGAAGGGTATTCTTCCACAAAAGCAGCAGCGATTCTGGATGAAGCCGCGGCCCAAAATGGGGAACAAAAAGGGACCTCCATCGCACTGGTGTTTTATAATCCGGATGGTCTTGGAACAACAGGCAAACAAGAGGCAGAAAAGGCAGTCAAACTACTCGAAGCCGATAAGAAAAAACTCGGCATTTTGTCTGTGCTGGAGCCTTTCTCCCAGCCGGAACTATCGGACAAAATGATTTCGAAGGATGGCAAAACCATTCTGACTTCACTCTCGATTGAGATGGGTGATCGCACGGTTAAGGAAATGCAAAATGACCTGAATGGCGTGCTGAAATCAGTGAATGTCGAACATTATATTACAGGTAAAGGTTTGATAGATGAGGACACCATTGAGAGTTCTCAGGAAGGACTTAAGAAATCAGAGTACATTACTGTGGTCTTTATTCTGCTTATTCTTTTCCTGGTATTCCGTTCGTTCGTAGCTCCATTTGTACCGCTGCTGACAGTGGGTATCAGTTATATCGTGTCTCAGCAGATTGTTGCGTTCCTGGTAGATGGAGTTAACTTCCCGCTCTCCACGTTCACACAAATCTTTATGGTTGCAGTCATGTTCGGGATTGGAACAGACTACTGTATTCTGCTGATCAGCCGGTTTAAGGAAGAGCTCGCGCACCATGAGAACACATGGGATGCCATTATTGCTACATATCGCACCGCAGGTAAAACGGTATTTTTCTCAGCTTTGGCAGTATTGGTTGGATTCGTGGCAATCGGTTTTGCCCAGTTTATGCTGTACCGCTCTGCGGTAGCCGTAGCCGTGGGAATCGCCGTGATGATGCTGGCACTTGTAACGATTGTGCCATTCTTTATGGCAGTACTGGGCAGAAAATTATTCTGGCCATCCAAAGGTTCACTGGAACATGCCGAAAGCAAGATCTACGGGGCAGCAGGGAAGTTTTCCCTTAAACGTCCGTGGGCAGCCCTGCTGATTGTTGCAGCAGTCACTGTGCCTCTTCTTATGACATATGACGGGAAGTTGTCATTTAACAGTCTTGACGAGATCGGTGACAAATACGATTCGGTTAAAGCGTTTAACATTATTTCGGATAGCTTCGGCCCAGGTGAATCTTTGCCGGGTCAGATCGTTATTCAGAACGACGAAACGATGGATAATGCAAAATACATGGCTGTAGCAGAGAAAATCAGCCGCGAAGTAGAGAAGGTTCCCGGGGTTGCAGGCGTTCGTAGTATGACACGTCCAACAGGGGATGAGATTAAAGATTTTGAAGTAACAAAACAAGTAGGTACATTATCTGATGGTCTGGGCGAGGGGAAGACAGGTCTGGACAAAATAAGCGATGGTCTTAGCAAAGCTAGCAATGAACTGAGTAAAAATGGGCCTCAGCTTAAACAAGCCGCGAGTGGAGCTGGAGAGCTGACTAAGGGCACAACTCAGCTGCGATCGGGTATTACGCAGCTTAGCGATGGATTGAAGCGTATTGAAAAAGGCATTCGGGACGGTTCATCTGGCGCAGGGGATCTGAAAGCTGGACTTCAACAAGCCAAAACGAGTGCAGACCAGCTTGCCAAAGCGAATAACCAGTTGTTGCAGGCCTATCGTCAAGCTGGAGCAGGGGTTGCTGCACTGGGTGATGGAACGAAGGAACTGGAAGAGCAACTGACAGGTATTTCAACGGCCTTGACGAGTCTGACCTCATCGTTCTCTGCTCTGGAGGAGCGTTTCCCTGAGTTGCAGCAAGATGCTGACTATCAACGCATTAAAGGCACGATTGGTCAAACCGGTTCAGGCACAGCGCAGCTTGCGCAAGGACTGTCCCAAATTCAGACGAATCTGAGTGCAGCAGCGGCTGGAATCAATCAGGCGAATGAAGGTTTTGCTTCCGCAGCATCTGGACAGAAGGCTCTGGCTGATGGTCTGGGTCAGATTATAACAGGTATTGGTCAACTGGAGACAGGATTGAAACAGGCTGCCGATGGTCAAGGTAAAGTGATCAAAGAAATCCCTTCTATCCAAAACGGTCTGGGTCAACTTCAGGGAGGACAGGAGAAGATCCAGAAGGGCTTTTCGGATCTCAGTGGTCAATTAACACAACTGACAGATGGCTTGAACCAAAGTGTTGATGGAATCAAGAAGGTGTCGGGCGGTCTCGATTCTGCTCAGGATTATTTGACACAACTCCAAAATTCACCGGATTCGGATCTCGCAGGTTGGTACGTACCTGAAGAGGCCTTGAATAATAAAGACTTCAAAAAAGTGTTTGACACGTATCTATCGAAAGATCGCAAGACGATGACGTTGGATGTTATTTTTGCAGAAAATCCGTATGGTACAGAAGCGATTGACCGTGTGCCGGATATCGAAGCGGCAGTACATCGTGCAGTTCAAGGCAGTGCGCTTGAAAAAGCCGATGTTGCGGTGGGCGGTGTAACCAGTACGTTTGCAGATTTGCAGTCGATTTCGAATAAAGACTACACACGTACCGTTATGCTGATGCTCGCAGGAACATTTATCATTTTGGTAATCCTGCTTCGTTCTGTCATCATGCCGATCTATCTCATTATTTCGCTACTGCTTGCGTACTTCACATCAATGGCACTTACGGAAGTGGTGTTTGTGAATATCATGGGTTATGCCGGAATCAGCTGGGTTACGCCATTCTTTGGATTCGTTATGCTGATTGCGCTTGGCGTCGATTACAGCATCTTCCTTATGGATCGTTTCAACGAAAACAAAGGCATGAGAGTACAAGATGCGATCTTATACGCGATGAAAAACATGGGAACCGTTATTTTGTCTGCAGCGGTTATTCTCAGTGGAACTTTCGCCGCGATGTACCCTTCAGGGGTGCTCTCGATGATGCAAATTGCGACCGTTGTGCTAAGTGGTCTGATTCTGTATTCCCTGTTATTCCTGCCATTCTTCGTGCCTGTAATGGTGAAGACATTTGGTCGGGCCAACTGGTGGCCGTTCCGTAACAAAGAACAGTCGGAATCTTCCGAATCGAATCATACCATTGGCATGTAATCATCTGGCATGTGTCATCAAGGATATATTGATATTTCATATGGAAGGGAGGCTCTGCCGCATGATGCGGTGGGGCTTCTTCTTTTTCATATTATAAAAAATGGACACAAAGACAGATGTCTGCCTAAGGACACTATCCCGCGCTTTGCCAGACCTATCTTCATAGGATATAGGGAGTTCATCAATGATCAGGAAGATCAGCAGCGAGAGGGGTGGCGGGATGGTATATCGTTATGTGGCTATAGGGGATTCCTTGACGGTAGGAACAGGAGCATTGCTCGGAACCGGATTTGTTCCAATATATCGCCGTATGGCTGAAATGAATCTTCGTACATTTGTATCCATGGACAATCTGGGGGTAAACGGGCTAACATCGGGAGAACTGCAGCAGATGATTAACGGGAATCCTCGGGTACGTCAGGCGCTGCGTGAAGCGGATATGATTACGATCTCCATCGGTGGAAACGATCTGATCCGTACATTTAAAGCTAGCGGAGGTATTCCAAGTGCCGGGAAAATGACACAGGTGCTGGGTGAAACACGTCATCATGTATCTCAGGTCATGAGACAAATTCGGCAATTAAAAGGAGACCAGAAGTACTTTGTCCGTTCCATAGGATTGTACAACCCGTATCCACAATCCACCGATGCGGCATACTGGGTGCGGCAGTACAATTCTTATCTAAATGGTGCCGGATCAGGTAATTATTCATGCGCACAAGTTTATGACAAGTTTGAAGGACGGGAACGGGAATTATTATTTTGGGACAGAGTCCATCCGAACGCAAGGGGATATCGGGTTATCGCTGATCAGTTGAATCGAACGGGTTATTTTCCTTTTGCTTGAAAGCTGAAGAAAACTAGACCTGTCCTTAGACTTCCGATATGATGAAAGAGTTCGTTCAAACTATAGTATATAGAGGAGTTAAAATCGGTGTCTAACAAGCAGCAAAATTCTCTTCTTTCAGCTGAAAAGCAAATGATCTCTGAAGTGTTAGCCTTATATGGATTCACATCAGAATGGCAAGGTGAGCGCAGCAAGGGTGGCATGAATAACTCTACTTTTGTGTTGCATACAAGTGATGAAACTTATGTTATGAGACAATACGAAACACATAATGATCAAGCGAAAATAGCTTTTGAACATGGCGTGCTTACTGCACTGTCTGATATCGACTTTGAACTTGAATCGCCTAAACCAGTCATTTCATTATCTAACGATTGTGAGAGTCGGGAATCTAAGGAGAATAATAAGTTTGTTCGAAAAAACAAAAAGACGTACCAGGTCATTCAGGATTATCACACGGGTGCCACAAAAATAGTAACTTTGTTTCGTTATCTGGAAGGTGTCAATCCCGTATGGGATTTTCCTGATCAGTTATTCGAATTGGGTCAGGCGGCAGGACAGTTGTCAGCAGCGCTTGCCAGACTTGAAATGAAACTCGAACCGGTATACCCTCCATATTACCGGATTGAAGATGCTTATCCACTCTGTACTCCAGCCTTTTTGTTGGAGTTATGTGCTTCACCGCCACTGGAGCTGACAGCATGTACAGAGGAGTTAAGACAGCTACAACATGAACTGCCAGGTTTGTTCGAAGCACTGCGCGGTATGGAGCAGCTTCCGCATCAGCTCGTGCATGGCGATGTGAATGCATCCAATGTGCTGGTGGATCCGGTCGGAAACGTGAGTGCGATCCTTGATTATGAGTTTGCTACCTGGGATCTGCGGGTGATGGAGCTAGCCGTTCCGATGTCTGACATGCTGACGATAGACAAGAGTGAAGAATGGATGTGGCAGGCGCAGGCTAATTTGATTCAGGGATTTAGAAGGCACGTTGAACTGAGTGCCACCGAACTCGCAGCGATCCCCCAGTTGATTTTGCTGCGTAGCCTCGACGTGGTGATGCATTTTATCAGCCGAATGCTGGAAGGAACGGATGAGCCGGAAGTGGCTGTGGATCAGATCCAGAAGCTGAAGCAGCGAGTCGATTGGATGCGTAGGAATGAGGAACAATTACGCGAGCTTTTAACGAAATAATAGGTTTGAATTGTAAACAAAGTGCACGGGTTCTGCTCTCGGACAGAGAGTATAACCCGTGCACTTTTTAGGTTTCCTATATGATGCCTGCTGACATACGAAGGAGTCCAGCCTACAGCGCTCGTTTGCGGAACCAACTGCGGACAGCCCAGCGTCGTTCCTGACGTTTTTTATATTTTGGCAAGCTACGATACACATTCAAGGATTGATCATAAGCCTGTTTGGCATCATCATTACGCCCTAATGAACGATACACCGAGCCAAGCAGATAAAAGGCCTCACTGGAGGAAGAATGAATCTCTTGGAACTGCTGTACATAATGAAGTGCTTTGTCGCGATCTGAATCCTTGAAGGCTGTAGCAAGATTCAGGTATGGCTGCCCGTACTTCACTCTGGGGTTAATCTCAAGTGCGTGCAAGATATGACGTTCACCCTCGGATATATTTCCCAAATATAGTTCGGTTGTGCCCAAAGCTTCCCAGTAATCTGCAGACTGTTCGTAAGGCCGTTCCAGTTCTAATAAATAGGCATGTGCTTCGTTGTAGCGTTTACGTTCGATAAGCAGTCTGGCCAATTCCAGCTTGGAAGATACTTCGTTAGGATTTATCGCCAGTTGCTGTTTCAGCCGGGAAATGTTACGCATGCGTTTGAGGGGTTTGGTGAAGCTTGGGAATACGCCAACAAAGCGACGATCCAGAAAGTACAGAATGACGAGCAAAATCAGAATGGCAAGGAACGGATTGCCGATGATCTGCCAAAGCAGACCAAAAATCAGAAATTTAATAATCACAGATTCAACTCCAGTTACATTTTAATCGCGTATGCACGCCTTGAATATCATACCATATCACCCTTTGGAAGAATATGTTTTTATATATGATAGGTAGAATATGTGTGTGTATATGGTAGGGAGAATAGGCGTTTGTATATGATAGAAAGATTATGTGCCTGTATAGGAAATAGAACCTATTCACCTTATATGAGATTGCACGTCGAATCATAAGGATGTGGAGAGTGAATCCCTGAATGTCCATCTTAGCGATTACGCACCATCGTCCTGCGGTAAGCGGCTGGTGTAGTGCCCGTCAGTTTCTTGAACTGTCTGTAAAAATGAGGAAGACTATCGAAGCCACAAGCGTCTGCAACAGCAGCCATCGTTTCGTCCCCTTGAACGAGGTGTTCTTTCGCCATAATAACTCTGCGAGCCAAGATATAATCTGTTAGAGTCATGCCCGTGTAACGCTTAAATGCCCGGCTAAAATGAGCAGGAGACACAGCGGCTTGGTGTGCGAGGTCAGGTAAAGATAGACCGCTTCGCAGTTTATGATCAATGTCGGACAGGATGGAAGATAGCCATGATGGAGCTGGAAGCGACGTTGTGGTATGAGTCGGTCCGGCCGCTGATTCCAGTCGTTCCAGGAATATAAGCAAGAGCTGCAGTCGGAGCAGTGCCGCGTGAGAGCTCAGGTGATGATCGGAACGGAACTCGGCATGAATATTATCGATCATGGCAGAAACTTCTGCCCGCTCGGTCTGGTCCAGGTGTCTTTTGTATACTCGGCTTTTGCGGCAGCGCTCGAACGGGCGTAACAAGGAGGAGGACACGTCTCCGGCAGTAGAGGCGAGTAGCCCAGGACTGAAGAACAGAGCCGACGAGGTAACCGGGTTACCCGCATCCGGCAACGCGCGGTGCACGGTGCTGCCTGGAATAAGAAATAAATCGCCCTCCTGCATATCTTCAAGACCCGTATCGATGAAAATACTACCCTGTCCTCGGTAGACATAGATAATTTCATGCCAGTCATGCAGATGATCAGGCAATTCATTCTGTGGAGATTTGGTATCGCTATAGACAAGACGGAACGGTATGCCCGATTCAGTCTGTATGGTGGTGCGTACTGGGAAATGTTCCATAGGGACTCCTTTGGAGACAAATGTCTCTGGTAAGATGACAATTCTGATCATAAAACAGTATATTTAACGCAATATAAGCAATTTAATTTCCTTTTAATGATGATACAATGAATTTAAAGCGTTTACAATAAAAGGATGCCAGCTTTTGAGGTTTGCATTCTGAATTCGCAAATAATCGGTGAGGTGAGTGTCCATGTCTGCAAGCACAAAGCGGCCAAGATTAAAGATGCATCTGCTCGGAAATGATAGTCAGCGCAAATGCAAAGAAATGATTGAACGTCCCGTCAAAGTTTTGCAGATCGGGGAAGGCAATTTTTTACGAGGATTCGCAGACTGGATGCTCCATGAGAGTGCTCGGCAAGGCAAGTTTCATGGCTCAGTAGCCGTGACGCAGCCTCGTCCTGGTGGGAAGGCCAAGCTGGAGCAGATCCGTGATCAGGACGGACTATACACAATGATTACGCGTGGGCTGTCTGAAGGGAAACGTGTAGAACGTACAGAAATGGTCTCGGTATTCTCGCAATTTATTAATCCGTACGAGGAGTGGCAGACGTTTCTGGAACTTGCGGAACTGCCATCGCTTGAATTTGTAATTTCGAATACGACAGAATCTGGCTTGAAATATATACAATCAGAATATATTCCAGGGGAACCGGTTCAATCTTTTCCAGGCAAACTGACCGTGTTCCTGCACCAGCGGTATGTACGTTTTGGTGGAGATCCATCGAGAGGACTTATTCATCTGCCATGTGAATTGCTGGAGGGCAATGGCGATGTTCTGCGTGAATGTGTGCTCCGTCATAGTGAAGATTTCGGATTCTCTGACGGCTTCCGGTCCTGGATCGAACATCATAACCTTTTCCTGAACAATCTGGTGGATCGGATTGTGACGGGTGCGCCTACCCAAGAAGAGGCAGATGCACTGACGGAACGCTGGGGTTATGAGGATCAACTGATCAATACGGCAGAACCTTATCATTTCTGGGCGATTCAAGGCGAGGAGTCGCTGGACAAGCGCCTTCCATTGAAACAAGCAGGGCTTAATGTGCACTGGGTTAAAGATTTGAAGCCGTATCAACTGCGGAAAGTGCGAATCCTGAACGGTTCACACACACTGATGTCATCTCTGGGTTTGCTTCGCGGTAAACAACATGTAAGAGAAACGATGGAGGACCCGCAGTTTAGTTCATGGATCAGGCAAGCGGTGCTTGAAGAGATTGTGCCTGCGCTGGATATGCCTGAGCTTGGACTGGAGCAATATGCGGAAGAAGTGTTTGAACGTTTTCTGAATCCGTATATCGATCATAAGCTGCAGGATATTGCACTGAATACAGCTGGAAAATTCAAGGTTCGTGTACTGCCGACTCTTCTGGCCTATGAACAGAGTCAGGGAAGCTGGCCTGAGCGTTTAATTCAAGGTTTTGCAGGATTTCTGTATTTATATCGTCCAGTGCAGACACAGGATGGTTATACGGCAGAGCTTTTAAACGGAGAATCTATTTCATTAAGAGATGATCCGGATGTACTCGCAGCTTTGGCATCTCACTGGCATGGTTACAGTTATTCGAGCGATGGAGCTACTGAGCTGGATAAAAGAGTTGCTGCGGTGCTCTCCAATGAAGTGATCTGGGGAGAAAACCTGAATGCAAAAGAAGGATTGCGAGAAGCACTCGTACATGAAATCGGTAGACTGGAAGGTGAAAGAAAATGAGTACAACAAAAACAGTCAGTGATTGGATTGCGATCCAGCCTCAGGATGATGTCATTATAGCACTTCGAGATTATGTCAAGGGAGAGCGTATTGATCTGCCGGAAGGGGACTCGTTCGCACTTTTGGATGATGTACCTAAAGGGCACAAAATCGCCGTAAAGGATATTGCTCTGGGAGCGGACGTCATGAAATATGGCTTTTCTATCGGCATCGCGCAGGAAGCCATTGCCCGGGGAAGCTGGATACACAGCCATAACTTGAAGACAGGATTGCATGGATTGCTTGAATATGAATATCAGCCGGGAAAACCCATGACTATTGACATGCCTCCTGAACATTTGCGATCGTTCGATGGATACCTGCGTCCGAATGGGGAAGCGGGAATCCGTAACGAAATCTGGATTGTCAATACAGTCGGATGTATTAACAAGGTATGTGAAGCTCTTGCCCGTATGGGACAGTCTCAGTTCGGTAGCCGTGTTGACGGCGTGTATCATTTTCCGCATCCTTTCGGTTGTTCACAGCTCGGAGATGATCTGAAGTATACACAGCAGCTACTCGCTTCGCTGGTGGAGCATCCCAACGCTGGTGGGGTACTTGTGATTGGTCTGGGCTGTGAGAACAACCAGGTGGATCAGTTCCGTGAGTGCATCGCACCAGAATATCGGGATAAGGTACGTTTTCTTAAAGCGCAGGAAACCGAAGACGAGCTGGAAGAAGGGCTACGTTTAATGGAAGAGCTGGTTGAAATTGCGGAGCAAGAGAAACGACAGCCGCTGCCACTGAGCAAACTGAAAATTGGCTTAAAGTGTGGAGGTTCAGACGGCCTGTCCGGCATTACAGCGAATCCGCTTGTAGGCGCTGTAGCCGATCTGCTCGTTGCTGCGGGTGGAACAGCAATTTTGACAGAGGTTCCGGAGATGTTTGGTGCGGAAACGATTCTGATGAACCGAGCTTCGGATGAGCATGTATTTAACGATCTGGTAGACCTTGTGAATGGCTTCAAGCAATATTTCGTGAATCATGGTCAAAATATCTATGAAAATCCTTCGCCGGGGAATAAGGCTGGCGGAATTACAACACTGGAAGAAAAATCACTTGGATGTACGCAAAAGGGAGGACGCTCGTCTGTTGTCGATGTGCTCCGGTACGGTAAACGGGTGACCAAAACCGGTCTGAACATTGTGGAGGCACCTGGAAATGACCTTGTTTCCGTGACAGCTTTATCTGCCGCTGGAGCTCATATCGTGCTGTTTACAACAGGGCGTGGTACACCGTTTGGCGGCCCGGTTCCTACCGTCAAAATTGCAACGCAATCGGATCTGGCGAATCGTAAAAAGCACTGGATTGATTTTAACGCAGGTCAACTGCTTGAAGGACAGACGATGGATCAGGTCAAAGAGCAATTATTCAGTCAGATTATTGATATTGCTTCAGGACGGGCGCATACTCTCAGTGAGCAGCATGGTTTCCGGGAGATCGCGATCTTCAAAGACGGAGTAATTCTCTAACTGGATGCATCTATTGCAAAAATAAAAACCAGGCAACCATCCGGCTCTGTTTACAGCAGAAAGCCGGATGGTTGCCTTATTCAGGTTCGAAGCCAAACGAATTAATGTGCGCTTCGGATAAGATATACCACTACGTGGTGCATGCAAAGATCTGTACTCCGCGAGCTTCAATGTCAATCGCTCCGGTAACTTCCTGACCCGTTAACAATTCACGAACAACTGTGTCACCCAGGTTATAAGATTGTATGGACGCATTGTGGTTCATCACGAACAGATAGGTCACCCCGTCTTTGGTTCGCGCGCTTGCTTCTACACCCTGTGGGGTTTCCAACAGCGGCTTGATATGTTTGGAAGCTGCAAGTTCGGCAAGCAGTCCATCCAAGAAAATGTCATCCGGATCAGAGGCGACGTACCATGCTTCTCCTTGACCAAAGGTATTGCGTGTAAGTGCAGGCATGCCTTGATAGAAATCTTCACCGTATTCTGCAATTACTTCGGCACCTTCACTGTGCAGGAGGTCGCACAACATACCGCATTCGTATACGCCTTCGAGTGTGCCCAGTGTTTCCTTCAGAACGATGCTATTTTTCTGTTCAGGTAACAAGGCATCGATCTCTTCGACCCAGATGCCAAGCAGGTTGCGAAGCTCACCCGGGTAACCGCCAGTGGTTACGAGATCATGCTCGTTGACAATTCCGCTGAAGAAAGTGGTCAGGAATGTACCTCCTGCCGCTACAAACTGCTCCAGTTTCGTAACAAAGCCGGGTTTGACCATGTAAAGAACAGGAGCAAGAACCAGATCATATGCGCTGATATCGGTATCTACACTGACGATGTCCACTTGAATGTTTCTGTGGAAGAAAGCCGCATAATATTTATGAATTTGATCTACATATTTTAGAGCTACAGTCGGTCCGCTTGATTTTTCGATAGCCCACCAGTTATCCCAGTCGAATACAATCGCTACTTTGGACTGTACTCTGGCATCAAGTGTTGTGTCACCAAGACGTTGCAACTCCTGGCCAAGTTGCGCGACCTCTCGAAACACCCGTGTATGTTCGTGTCCTGCATGTTCAATGACGGCACCATGATACTTCTCGCATGCACCGATGGAACGGCGAAGCTGGAAGAACATCACGGTATCCGCGCCGTGTGCGATGGACTGGTAACTCCACAGCCGCATGACCCCAGGGCGTTTCAGTGAGTTATAAGGCTGCCAGTTCTGTTGACTTGGCGTCTGCTCCATCAGCATAAAGGGTTGACCGTCTTTGAGACCGCGCATAAGATCATGAGCCATGGCGGTATAGCTAATCGGTGTCGCAAGACCCGGATAACTATCCCAGGACACGATATCCATGTATTTTGCCCATTTGAAATAGTCAATCTGTTTAAAAAAGCCCATCAAATTCGTTGTCACGACGGAATCGGGAATATGTTTTTTGATCGCATGATACTCCAGCAGATAACATTCGAGCATGCTGTCCGAGTTAAAACGGGAGTAGTCCAGCGAGATCCCCTGGAAAGAAGAACTGTTGTGACCCCAATGTTCGCTCAGGTTGCTTGGAAGTACGATCTCGTCCCAATCATAGAATGTATGACCCCAGAAGTTTGTGTTCCAGGCTTGGTTAACCTGTTCAATAGTTCCATAACGTTTCTTGAGATAGACGCGGAATGCTTTCTCGCAGTTATCACAATAACAGTCGCCCCCATACTCATTGGAAATATGCCAGACGAGCACAGCGGGATGATCTTTGTATCGCTCAGCAAGTTTGTCTGCGATGATTTCGGAGTACTTCCGGTAGGTCGGACTGTTCGGGCAGGAGTTGTGCCGTCCGCCAAATTTCCGTTTGCGTCCGTCCGCATCCACGCGTAGAACATCGGGGTAATTTTTGGCCATCCAGGCTGGATGAGCAGCGGTACTTGTGGCAAGGCAGATGTATACTCCGTTTTGGTACAGCCGTTCAATTAATTGGTCCAGATAATCAAAGTTATACGTCACTTCATCAGGCTGAATCAGTGCCCAGGAAAAAACGTTAATCGTGGCCATATCTATACCTGCGAGTTTAAACATACGGAGGTCTTCCAGATGGGTCTCATGATCCCATTGTTCAGGATTGTAATCGCCTCCATAAAACATTTTGGGTAATTTGCTGCTGATCAACGTGCTCACCTCTTGTATAAGAATAATCCTATACTATATGATACATATGACTTTTAAAATATAATAAAAGTAATGATCCATATAAGAATATGGAACTCCATTTAATTAGATTTGGGGAGGTTATCATGCTCATCTCACCTGGACATCAACGCTTTTTTATGACACCGAGGGATCAGCCGCTTCCGCTATATATCGAGAGTATAGGCTATAACGGAAATCAGGAAAAAGTCTACAGACCTGCAGGTTATCCGTGTTACCACTGGCTGCAAACGGTCAAGGGAGCAGGGGAGTTCAAGCTCTCGGGAACCTCTGCAATTGTTGGAGAGAACTCTGGTATTTTGCTGCCCCCAAACCTGCCGCATGAATATGATCGTGTTCAAACGGAGTGGGAGACGATCTATATTACCTTTGGCGGTTCGCAGTGTAACGCCATTGTCGATTCACTCGGTTTGGGCGAAGCAGCATTTCGACAGTGGGATTCAGATAGTCCACTAAGCGATTACGCTCAGCATGTGCTGAGTTCAATCGAGAGTGACCAGGATTTATCCGGGCTGGAAGCTTCGGCGGACATGTACCGCTTTTTAATATTACTTAAAAAACACGGAATGACCGGCAATCGTTCCTCCATCTCGCAAGCCGTAACAAGACTTGCTCCGCTGCTTGCTTTTATGGAGCAACATTATGGTGACCCGGATATTGGGCTAGAGCAGATGGCATCGATTACTGGAATCTCATCCAGGCATATGAATACGCTGTTTAAACAATCCTTCGGCATAACGGCCTACAGTTACTTCATTTTGCTTCGCATACGTAAAGCTAAAGAAATGCTGACAGGCAGTATGGAACTTACGATCAAGGAGACTGCGGGGAGGTCTGGGTTTCGGGATACCAGCCATTTTGTGGCCACCTTTCGCCGGATTGAAGGGGTCACACCTGAACAGTTTCGCAACTTGTACTAATTAGCCAAGGTTGAACAAAAAGATATGCAGAAGGGTATTGATGCTTCTTCCTGTTGCCGTTATGATGGTATCGAATCCTAGAATCGAAAACGATTAAACGAAACTATTTCATATGCATGAGAGAGGATGAGTCCGATCATGAGTTCAATTATTCCTTTGTGGGAGCAGGCGGCTCCATACGCAGCTGTAGGTCATGAAGACGAAATGCCACATCTGATTCCTTTTATTCAACCGGGTTCCGAGAGCGCTATCATTGTCTGCCCAGGGGGCGGTTACGGCCATCTTGCTGATCATGAGGGAGCACCTATTGCTGAAATGTTAAATGCGGCTGGTATCAGTGCTTTTGTCCTAAAATATCGGGTAGCACCTCACAGTCATCCTGCGCCTCTGGCGGATGGGCAGCGTGCAATCCGTTATGTACGGGCTCATGCGGAACAATACGGGATTAATCCTTCCAAAATTGCAGTGCTTGGTTTTTCGGCAGGAGGTCATCTCACAGCCACTTTGGGCACGCAGTATGACGAGGGTCAACCGGTACATGAGGATCCGATTGAACGGGTAAGTTCTCGTCCGGACCGTGTCATTCTTTGTTACCCTGTGATCACGATGGAGTCATATGGACATGAAGGATCTCGTATCAACTTACTAGGCGAGGATGCAACCGAAGAACAGGTTCAAGCGTTTAGTGCAGAGCAGCAGGTTAAAGCAGATGCTCCGGAAGCATTCATCTGGCATACGAGTGATGATCAGGCTGTACCCGTGGAGAACAGTTTGCGATACGCTCTGGCATTGGGTGCACATGGGATTCCATATGATCTTCACATTTTTGAAAAAGGTCCACACGGCCTGGGACTGGCGGAGCACGATGCTACGGTTCGGGTATGGTCTGATCTGTGTCTCACTTGGCTGAAAAATCAAGGCTGGTAATGTCGGTACATATTTTAGTTTGTCAGTGTATTACGGTTTAATATCTAGCAAAGGAGAACAACGCTATGAAATTGCAAAAGAATGACAGACTTCTTTTTATCGGGGATTCCATTACCGATTGTGGACGTACACATCCTGTAGGTGAAGGTAGTTCAGGACTGGGACATGGATTTGTGGCACAAGTATATGCCCTTTTGCGGTCCATTTACCCCGAACTGATGCTGAGAGTACAGAATGTGGGTAATAGTGGGAATACCGTGCGTGATCTGAAACAACGCTGGCAACAGGATGTACTTGATCTGAAACCGGACTGGCTCACAATTATGATCGGTATTAACGATGTGTGGCGTCAGTTTGATCATCCGCTGGCTGACTCACAGGTATTTCTGGAAGAGTACGAAGCGACATTACGTGAGCTGGTTGCATCGGTGCGCCCGAATCTGAAAGGGTTAGTGCTTATGACACCGTATTATCTTGAGGCCAACCCGGAAGATCCGATGCGGGCGACGATGGATATTTACGGAGATGCGGTTCGCAGGGTAGCATCGGAGTACGATGCGCTGTTTGTGGATACGCAAGCAGCATTTGCGCCGCTGTGGGATCATTTCTATACATCGGTACTCACACATGATCGCGTACACCCGGATGCTACAGGACACATGGTGTTGAGCAAGGCTTTTCTGGATGCAGTCGGATTTGAATGGACAGGCAATACGAAATTCTAAGGAGGAGCGATGATATGAGTAATGTAACTGTTGTTGTAGATACGCCAGCGCAATTGGGAGAGGGACCAAGTTGGGATGCGGAAAATAACCGTTTGTTATGGGTAGATATTGAAGGCTTCAAGGTGCATGCGTACGATCCAGTGACTGGTGCGGATCAGGCTTATGACGTGGGTGAACATGTCGGAGCGGTGGTGCCCTATCGCGGTGATGAAGTGATCGTTGCACTCCGTAGCGGTTTCTATACATATCATCTGCTTACGGGGGAGAAGCAGGCTATCGCAGACCCCGAGCAAGACAAATCCACCAATCGTTTCAACGATGGGAAATGTGATGCATACGGACGTTTTTGGGCTGGCACGATGAGTCTGAACAACGAGCAAAAGGCCGGATCATTGTACTGCTTGGAGGAAGGAAAACCTGTGCGCAATATGGTGCAGCACGTATCCACTTCCAACGGTCTCGGCTGGAGCCCGAATCGTGAGTTCATGTATTACATTGATACGCCAACACGTTCCGTGGATCGTTTTGATTTTGATCTGGCTGCTGGCACGATCTCCAATCGAACGAGTATTATTTCGGTGCCAGAAGATATGGGATTCCCGGATGGCATGACTGTGGATGCCGAAGGTATGCTGTGGGTTGCCCATTGGGGTGGAGGAAGAGTAACCCGCTGGAACCCGGAGACAGGGGAACTGTTACATCAGATCGAAGTGCCTGCAGATCAGGTGACTTCCTGTTGTTTTGGCGGACCAAACCTTGAGGACCTATATATCACTACCGCACGCATTGGAATTAAAGAGGAACGTTTGCAGGAAATGCCGCAAGCTGGTTCGTTATTTGTCGTTAAACCGGGTGTCCGGGGACAAGAAACACATGCTTATGGACGAAAAGCTTAGTTAAAATGACCAGACGATAATACAGATGAATCAAAGGTGCTGTGAGAACAGCATCTTTTTTGTTGTCCCAAACTAGGATATTCGGACAAGCCTTAAGATTTACAAATTTTTTTGAAAAAGCGGCTCTTTTGACAGAGGGAAAAAACGTTTTCTATCGAATGTTATTATTGAGAGAATTATCCATTTTATAGCGGTGTTCGATATGTTTTGTAAGCGCTTAACCATGAGTGAAGGGAGGTGAGGCTGCTCTACAGGAGAAGGTATGGATTCGTCTGATACGCCATCATCAACAGGATGAGACAGCGGGGATAGACCGAATTGCCAAGATGTACAAACGTGAAAAGGAGGAGTTGTTGAGATGAGAACGTGGATGAGCAAGCTCCGAATCATGAGTTTGAGTGTGGCGATTGTTACAGCTTCACTGGGTGGTCTGGGGATGGCAAGAACTTCAGAGGCAGCGCCAAGTGAGGCCTACGAATGGAAAAACGTCGTTACTGGCGGAGGCGGAGGATTTATACCCGGCATCATCTTTAATGAATCTGAAAAGGACTTGATCTATGCGCGTACTGACATAGGAGGAGCTTATCGCTGGAACCCTGTGGATAGTAGCTGGACTCCGCTTACTGACTTTGTAGGCTGGGACGACTGGAACAATAACGGGGTAGATGCACTCGCCTCCGACCCTGTTGATCCGGATCGGGTGTATATGGCTGTAGGGACGTATACGAACTCATGGGTAAAGGACAACGGATATATTTTCCGTTCCACTGATCGCGGAGATACGTGGGAGAAAACCGAGCTGCCCTTCAAGGTAGGAGGTAATATGCCTGGCCGTTCCATGGGAGAGCGTCTGGTTGTAGATCCGAATGATCACAGCATTTTGTATTTTGGAGCTCGAAGCGGTAACGGACTATGGAAAAGTACAGATTATGGAGTAACTTGGAGTGAAGTGACCAGTTTTCCGAATCCGGGTAACTATGTTGAAAATCCTGCTACGGAATATACAAGTGACATTGTAGGCTTGGCTTGGATCACCTTTGATGAAACGAGTGGTTCTGCCGGACAGGCATCACAGACGATTTACGTTGGGGTAGCCGACAAAAGTGAAAGCATCTATCGCAGTACAAACGGAGGATTGACTTGGACTGCGGTTGCCGGACAACCAACGGGTTATCTGCCACATCACGGGAAAATGGACGTGGATGGAAGCCTGTATATCACTTACAGCAATGGTGCTGGCCCCTATGACGGAACCAAAGGGGACGTCTGGAAGCTGAACACAGCAACCGGAGTATGGAAGAACATTAGTCCTGTACCCAGCAGTAGTTCAGATAACTACTATGGATATGGCGGTTTGGCCATTGATGCACAGGAGCCTGGCACAATGATGGTTGCTACGCTCAACTCCTGGTGGCCAGATGCCATCTTGTTCCGTAGTAAAGATGGAGGGGACACCTGGACACGTATTTGGGACTTTGAAGGATATCCTGATCGTAAATTCAGATACACGCAGGATATTTCCGCGGCACCTTGGTTAACTTTCGGTGTTAATCCTGCTCCGCCTGAAATTTCACCGAAGCTGGGCTGGATGATTGCTGCTCTGGAGATTGACCCGTTTGATTCGGATCGGTTGATGTATGGAACCGGTGCGACGATCTACGGAACTAACAATCTAACTGATTGGGATGACGACAAGAAAATCAACATTTCGGTCATGGCCAAAGGCATTGAAGAAACGAATGTCATCGATCTGATCAGCCCGCCAAGCGGGGCCCATCTAGTTAGCGGATTGGGTGACGTTGCTGGGTTCCGTCATGACGATCTGACTCAAGCTCCAGCCACCATGTTCACCAATCCAAACTATCCTTCAACGGAAAGCCTTGATTTTGCCGAGCTTAGCCCGAACACGATGGTACGTGTGGGCAAAGCGGATTATACGGTTGATCCCAACGCGAAGTCGATTGGTTTATCCAGTGATGGAGGAAAAACATGGTACAAAGCTAGTTCAGAACCTTCAGGTACAGCTGGAGGCGGGACAGTAGCCATTTCAGCCACAGGCAATCGTCTGTTATGGAGCACATCGGATCGCGGAGTGTTCTACTCTGCTGGCGGTAATTCATGGACGGCAAGTACAGGTATACCTGCGGGGGCCAAAGTGATTTCCGACCGGGTCAACCCTGACAAGTTTTATGGCTTTGCCGCAGGGAAAATCTACGTTAGTGTTAATGGTGGTGCAACATTCACAGTATCTCCGGCTACTGGGCTTCCTGCCTCAGGCAATTCGGATCTCGACGCTGTTCCAGGTGTAGAAGGTGAACTGTGGTTTGCTGGAGGGAATGAAGAAGAGGGCCCCTATGGTCTGTGGCACTCAACAGACTCTGGAGCGACTTTTACCAAGCTTGCCAATGTAGAAGAAGCGGACAGCGTTGGTTTTGGTAAAGCAGCCCCAGGCCAAAGTGTTGTTGCCTTGTATATCGTTGCACAGATTGACGGAACCCGTGGATTTTTCCGTTCTGACGATGGTGGAGCGAGCTGGGTGCGGATTAACGATGATCAGCACCAGTATGCTCGTGTAACTACCATTACAGGGGACCCGCGCATTTATGGCAGAGCGTATCTGGGTACCAATGGACGCGGAATATTCTATGCTGACCCGGTTAACGGTAATGGCGGCACACCAACTGTACCGAATTCAACCATTACTCCGGTAACAGCTCAATTTGATCTGAATCCGAATCATCAGGCTAACATCCCTGTCGCGTTAACTCTCAATGGCAATACACTGACTTCGATTCGTAATGGTAACATGTTACTTACGGCTGGCACTGACTATATCGTAGCCGGTAATGAGGTTGTGCTTCAACAAAGCTATTTAGCTACATTGCCTAAGGGCTCAGTTGCGTTAACATTCCAGTTCAGTGCAGGTAATCCTGCTGTGCTGAACCTGACCATTAAGGACACTACGGTTGTGATTCCAGGTGGAACGATTCGCATTGAGATGTACAACGGTACAACGTCAGCTACGGGCAGTTCAATCACTCCTAAATTCAGACTCACCAATACGGGCACGACTCCACTCCATCTGTCCGATGTGAAAATTCGATATTACTATACGATTGACGGTAGTCAGCCTCAAAATTTCTTCTGCGATTGGGCTGCTGTGGGAAGTGCCAATGTTACCGGTACGTTCAGTTCCATTAATCCGGCATTGCCAGGAGCGGATCATATGTTAGAGGTTGGATTCAAGGCAACTGCAGGAACGTTAGACGTAGGACAGAGCACGGAAATCCAGACTCGCTTTTCCAAAGACAATTGGACCAATTACACTCAAACGGATGATTACTCCTTTGAAGGGACACATACCTCTTATGCTGACTGGTCCAAAGTAACTGGATATGTTGCTGGACAACTTGAATGGGGAATGGAGCCGTAACATTCGGTTTATGATTGAATTGAGAAAATAATAATGAACAAGAGGTCTCAAGATGCCAGAGTAGGTCGCGGCGTTTTGGGACTTCTTGTTTTGTCGAATTATAGTGTAAACTATAGGTAGTAACTATTGCTTAAACATAGGATTTAAGATATAACAATATGTACGATTATTATATTGTTCATGTAACCGCTAACAAGGGGAGAGTTCGATAACCAACATATAGAGGGCTAAACCGTATAGATATAGAGTGATAGATGAGACAGGGGGGTCGCGATCATGAACCGGTTATGCAAGGTGCTGATTGTTGACGATGAATTTTTGGTTAGACAGGGCATCAAGCATCACATGAATTGGGAAGCTGAAGGATTTAATATTGTTGGAGAAGCATCCAATGGTGAAGAGGGCTTGCAACAAGTGGAGCTTCTAAAACCGGATATTGTCATTACCGACATTGTAATGCCTGTTATGGATGGTGAAACGTTTGTTCGTACACTCAAAGCGGGGTATCCGCATATTGAGGTCATTGTGCTGAGCAGTTTCAGTGAGTTCGAATATGTTCGATCTACATTGCAGCATGGAGCGGCAGATTACATATTGAAGCCCAAGCTGGACACCAATGAACTTCTGGAAGTGCTAAGACGTACGGCTGGTAAAATACCTGAGCTTCAATACGAGCCTTCTCATGATGGCTGGCGGCTTGGTCAATTAATGGAGAAAATGTTGTCTGGTTTTACGCTGGATGAAGACAACGAAATGCCGGTCATTCGTGAAAGTTTCCCGTTAGGTGCTTTTCGTTTACTGGCATTTCAGCCTGTTGATCGCCATTTGAAAAATCAGGATCATGAACAGATTGAAGCTCAAGTTCGGCGTCGTATGCCTGAGATCGAATGTGTCGTTTTACCAGCAGATAGCCGACTGCCTGTTATGTTGTTAAATGTAAAACCTGAGCAAGACGCAGGTATGGTGGATCAGATCAAGGAATGGGCCGAGGAAGCAGGAACTGGGCAAAATGCTCCAGTGTGGGTGCTCAGTGAGAGATTTAACTTATTTGAAAAGATGGGTGAAATCTATCGTGATCGTCTGATTAAACTAATGGAGTTTTGCTTCTATTATACGAATCGTTCTATTTTGATTGATGGTGAGCTTCCACCGATGCATCCTGCAGGGTATCAATTCAACGTTAATATGTTCTTGCAGCATGTGAAACGCAATCGGGTGGAAACAGCCAGAGAATATTTACATGAACATGCAGCGACACTTGGGAGAGACTATATTGCTGATGTATTTGAGATCAAATCATTTCTGGGTAACTTGATCTTCAATGTTACGATTACTCTGGCAGATATGGATGTGCAGTCAGCTGGGCTTGAAGAGGGTAAATATACGTATTTTAAAAATGTGGATGGAGCCTCGACCCTTACCGAAGTGATGCTGGTTCTGGATCAATTCATGACGGAGGTTCAGGAATGTGTTTCCGGTTCAGGAAGCAGACGAAGTGACCCGAATATGACGATGTTGCTTGATTACATGCATGCAAACTATGACCAGCCCTTGGGGCTGTCCGAAGTGGCCAAACACTTTCATTTTAACCCGTCATACCTATCCAGTTACTTCTCTTCTCATAAAAAAGAAGGATTTAATGAATATCTGAACAAGATTCGCATTGAAAAAGCGGAGGAATTGTTGCGATCGGATGATGTCACGATATCGGAAATTAGCAGCATGGTAGGCTATTCAGATCACAGTTACTTCTGTAAAGTGTTCAAAAAGTTCACAGGACTATCTCCAAGTCGTTATCGGCGTAAATTTTGGGCTTAACTAGAAATGGATGAGATTACTTCATGAAAAAGTGGAAAAATGGCTTGTCGCGCCTCGGATTATTCCCCAAGATAATATCGGTTATGGTTGTCAGTATTGTCCTGGTTTCGGTGCTTATATTGTGGACAACAATTCATATGTCAACCAACCTGTTTACAGAAACGTTCAGTATCACGAATTCGAAGGTGCTCAGCCAGATCAAAACGAATTTTGATGCGTTTAACGATTCCATCGCTGCGGTGACTAACAATGTGGCCCAGAGTGGAGCGATTCGAGGGTTCCTGTCGGATGGAGATGGGAATTCGGTTACCATGTCCAGATCGTACTACAGTATGCGTGAAACGATGAAGCGGGTTCAATCCATCATTGAGTTTTATGAAGTAGGTATTACGATTGCGGGTGTCAATGGACGAAGTTTTTCTACGAATCCTTCATACATTCAGAAAACAGCGGAAGAATTGAAACAGGATCAGATCACGAAGGCAGCGACCGAGTCGCCGAGCCGTCTGATCTTTGATGACTATCAGGCCCAAACCAAAGAGGGTAAATTGCAAATGATCTCTGCGACCAAAGCGCTGACAGATCGAGCGAGAAACCGGATTTACGGTACCGTTTATATCACGATGAGAGAAGAGTCGTTTCGTAATTTCTATGCCAATTTTACAAGCCGAGGCAATGATGTCGTCATTATGAACGAAAAAGGGGAGATCGTATCCTCTAACCGGGAAGACTGGATCGGTACGACGCAACGTGAACTGTTATCTTATGCCCAGACGATGAATGAAACAGCACCCAAAAATATTACGGCAAGAGTCATGGGGCAGGAAAGCATCATCGTATCTGAATATTTACCATTTTACCGTTTGTACATGGTGAACATTGTGGATAAAGAATCTGCGATGGGACAGCTGATTGATATGAAAACGGTCGCCTTGATCTGCGCTGCAATTGTGTTTGCGGCTCTGTTGCTGGTGTTCCTGATTACAAGTCAGATGACGAAATCACTGCGCAGACTGGTCAAACAGATGTCCAACATTACGAAGAGTGATTTGGATAACTATATCCCGATCAGTGGCAGTTATGAGAGCAGACAACTGGGGCATGCATACAATTACATGTTAGACGAACTGCATGATTATGTGGACCAGTTGGTACAGACGCAGCGAGAGCAACGTAATGCCGAGCTCGCGGCGCTGCAAAGCCAGATTAATCCTCATTTTCTGTATAACACTCTGGCTTCTGTCAAAGTTCTGGTACAGCAGGGCAATAAAGATCGGGCCGCGGAAACGATTAATGCGCTAATTGGTTTGTTGCAAAATACGATTAGCGATGTCAGAGAGACGGTAACAGTAGAGCAAGAGGTCGAGAACCTGAAAAATTATGTCTTCATTAACCATGTGCGCTATGGCGGACGGATCAAAGCAGCTTTTTATGTAGCTCCGGACTGCACGCACTTTCATGTTCCCAAGCTGGTGATTCAGCCATTTATCGAAAATGCCTTCTTCCATGGATTTATCAAAAAAGAAACGGGTACGATCCATGTGATGGTTTCCCGCGCAGGGGAATCATTGGTTTGTGAGATCATGGATAATGGAGATGGTATTGCAGGACTTAATGTAGAAGGAGCACTACCCAATCCGAAAAATAATCGTCAACTGTTCAGTGGCATAGGTATTCGAAACGTGCATGATCGAATTGAGTTGTTGTACGGCTCACCTTATGGTGTGACGATTATGAGCAACGTTGGCGAGGGGACAAGAGTCACTGTAACGTTGCCGTTGATTACGAGTTGAAAAAGATAACAAAAAGTCTCAAAATACAACAACCCTTCATTTCTGATCCCCGGAGATGAGGGGTTTTTCATATGCAAAATCACGGACTCACTGCATATTTGTAAAATTTTCAGCTCAAAATAGTACAAAATCAAAAGAAAGTACAAAAAACCAAATTAAGTGCAACCGTTTTCTGTAAAGGTTTTCATTGTGGCAATAAGAAGACAAATCTGCACAAAATTTTTACTAACGAATGGAGAAATGGGAATGATAAGATGAATACATCGGAAGCAACCGCTTTCAGAAAACGCAAACAAATTTACAAACAAAGAGGTCGAAGGGGAGTTGAATGTTTTGAAAAAAATGTGGGTATTGATGCTCGTAACCGTATTGCTGTTGTCCGCATGTTCATCCGGCGGTGGAGGTAAAGAAGCTGCTAGCGGTGGTGGCGGCGAGAAAGCAAAAGAAATTACGATCTGGGCTTGGGATAAAGCATTTAACGTTGCTGCTCTGGAGCAAGCTAAAGCCATTTATCAAAAAGAAAACCCTGATCTTAAAATCAACATCATTGAAAATGCTCAAGATGCGATCATTCAGAAGCTGAACACTGGATTGAACTCCGGAACAAGCAGCGGTCTGCCAAACGTAGTTCTGATTGAAGACTATCGTGCACAAAGCTTCCTGAGCGCTTATCCAGATGCGTTCAAAGATTTGTCTTCAACAATTAAAGCATCCGATTTTGCAGAGTATAAAATTGGACCAACTTCTTACGAAGGTAAACAATACGGTATTCCGTTTGACTCCGGCGTAGCTGGTTTGTACTACAGAACAGACTTGCTTGAAGAAGCAGGCTACAAAGCTGCTGACCTGCAAGATATCACGTGGGATGATTACATCAAAATCGGTGAAGCTGTAAAAGCAAAAACAGGTAAAGAGCTTCTGTCTCTTGACCCGAACGACCTGGGTATCATCCGTATGATGATCCAAACTGCAGGTAAATGGTACACAGCTGAAGATGGTAAAACACCTGATCTGAACAACAACCCTGCATTGAAAGAAGCGTTCGAAACATACAAAAAAATGATGGATGCTAACATTGTTAAATTGCATTCCGACTGGAGCCAATTCGTTGCCAACGCCAATAACGGTGCTATAGCAACAATTCCTACAGGTAACTGGTTCTCACCATCCGTTCGTCAAGAAGCTTCCCAATCCGGTAAATGGGCTGTAGCTCCAATGCCGAAAATGGCTGGTCAAGCAAACTCTGTACACGCATCCAACTTGGGTGGTAGCTCTTGGTACATCATGAATGATGTTCCTGGTGCAGATCAAGCGGCTGATTTTATGGCTAAAACTTTTGGTTCCGACAAAGAGTTGTATCAAGAATTGTTGACTAAAATCGGTGCAATCGGTACGTACACGCCGGCTGTTGATGGTGAAGCATACAACAAACCAGACGAGTTCTTCAGCGGTCAAAAAATCTTCGCTGATTTCGCTAACTGGACAAAAGAAATTCCAAAAGTAAACTATGGTAGCAACACTTATGCAATCGAAGATATCTTGGTTGTTGAAATGCAAGCATACCTGAACGGTAAATCAATCGATGACGTTCTGAATGATGCACAAAAACAAGCTGAGGCACAATTAAACTAATATCCCAAGGTAACTTATAGAACCTAGGAAACAACGGAGCCGTCTCCCTTGTCTGGCGCAAGTCGAGCTGGACATGGCGAGAGGCTCTGTAGGTTCTGACCATGTTGCATGGAGAGAGAGGAGCCATACTGTGAAAGCCATAAATACAGGAGACAGTCTCCAAAAGAAAAATAATTTGACTGGATGGGCTTTTGTTTTGCTGGCTGTTGTCGGAATTGTAGCATTCTACTTCTATCCGATGATTCAAGCGCTGCTCTTATCATTCAAGTCAGGCAAAGGTGCCAACCTTGAGTTTTCGGGCCTAGCGAACTACAAAAGATTGCTCGTTGATACCACGTTCCGTACGGCATTATCAAACACGTTCATTTACTTAATCATTCAAGTACCTTTAATGATCATTCTCGGTTTGTTCATTTCCGTATTGCTGAATGACAGCACACTGCGTTTCCGGAGCTTTTTCCGTACTGCAATTTTCTTGCCTTGTGTAACTTCACTTGTTGCTTACTCGGTTGTATTCAAATATTTGTTTGCACCGGATGGTATGGTGAACCAAGCTTTGCTGGGTTTACACATTATCGGCACACCAATTCAATGGATTACCGACCCGTTCTGGGCTAAAATTACGATCATAATCGCCGTTACTTGGCGTTGGACCGGATATAACATGATTTTCTATCTGTCATCCTTGCAAAACATCGATCAATCGATCTATGAAGCAGCGAAGATTGACGGAGCCAATGCTTTCACTCAATTTTTCAAGATTACTGTACCATTGCTCAAACCGATCATTCTCTTTACGTCCATTACATCAACGATTGGTACATTGCAAATCTTTGATGAAATTATGAATATTACCAAAGGTGGTCCAGGTAACGCGACCATGTCGATCTCACAATACATCTACAACCTTTCGTTCAAATATTCACCGGACTTCGGTTATGCAGCAACCGTTTCGTATTCCATCGTAATTCTGATCATTATTTTGTCCATCATCCAGTTCAAAGTGGCAGGTGATAATAAAAATGGCTAATTCAAAAGCAAAACGCATTTTCACATATGTTTTCCTGTCCCTCGTCGCTTTTATTTCCATCTTCCCATTTTTCTGGATGATCGTCAGCGCTACAAACAAATCAGTAGACGTAACTAGAGGCACGTTGCTGCCGGGCTCCGCTTTGATTGAAAACATCAACAAATTGCTCGACACTACGAATCTGATTCAGGCACTGAGCAACTCAGCGATTATCTCCATCGTGTCAACCATTCTTGCTCTCTTGATTGGTTCCATGGCGGGTTACGGGTTTGAAGTATTTCGGACAAAATCCCGCGATATCGTGTTTAACATCCTGCTCATGTCGATGATGATCCCGTTTGCAGCGATTATGATTCCGCTCTATCGGATGTTTGCAACCATTTCGAGTGCAGCACCGGCAATCGGTATTAATACAATGGCTTCGGTTATTATCCCGACCATCACAACAGCGTTCCTGATCTTCTTCTTCCGTCAGAACACCAAAATGTTCCCGAAAGATTTGTTGGAAGCAGGTCGGATTGACGGTCTGAGCGAGCTGGGTATTTTCTTGAAAATCTACATGCCTACGATGAAAACAACATACGCAGCAGCAGCGATCATTACATTCATGAGCAGCTGGAACAACTATCTATGGCCACTCATCGTATTGCAAACGCCAGATCAGCAAACCATTCCGCTCCTGATCTCCAACCTGGGCGCAGGTTATGCTCCAGATTACGGCGTTATTATGACAGCAGTTGTTATTGCAACACTTCCAACTGCACTGGTGTTCTTCATCATGCAAAAACACTTTGTTGCAGGTATGGTTGGTTCCGTAAAATAAGCATAAGTGCATATTACGTCCAACTGGACGAATGCAGGAAAGAAGAGAGGACGCCTGTACAGGCGTACCTCTATCTTTTTTGTATAGATGCAGATCGAGAAACTGCAGCGTAAGTTTCAATGAACTCACAACGAAAATCCATAACGAAATTTGTATTATAGAGGGAGAGAGAGCCGATGAAAGCAACAAAAGCAGATATCAACTGGTTAGGTGACGTTAGTGTATTTGAGGTCAACCGTCTTCATGCCTACTCCGATCACCGTTACTACAGCACGATGGAGGAGGCAAAGGCTTCCGCTACGATGTCAATGCGTTACGATCTGAATGGAACATGGAAATTCAACTATGCGATTCGTCCGGATTGCCGTCCAGAACTATTTTATTCTTCCGAGTACTCCAGCGAAGGCTGGGATGATATTGAAGTGCCAGGACATATTCAGCTGCAAGGGTACGGACAGATTCAATATGTGAACACGCAATATCCTTGGGATGGATTGAATGAACTTCGTCCACCGGCTCTGCCACAGGATAAAAATGCAGTAGGTAGCTACATTCGTACATTCCATCTGCCAACAGGCTGGGAAGCAAACCCGGTATACATTTCATTCCAAGGTGTGGAATCCGCATTTTATGTGTGGCTTAACGGACAATTTGTGGGATATGGGGAAGATAGCTTCACGCCATCTGACTTTGATCTGACACCATTCCTTCACGACGGGGAGAACAAGTTAGCGGTTGAGGTGTATCAACGCAGTACAGGCAGCTGGTTAGAAGATCAGGACTTCTGGCGTTTCTCCGGTATATTCAGAGATGTGTATCTGTATACTGTGCCAGCTGCGCACGTTCGTGACGTTCATGTTCGCACGGATTTGGATGCTTCGTATACGAACGGTACGTTGGAACTGGATTTGAAACTGGAAGGAAAAGCAGCAGCGGGTGCACGGATCGAAGCTGAACTTCTGGACAAGGACGGGAAGACGGTCAAAACTTTTGGCGGTAATGTCGTTGATAATGGTCTGGTTCAACTTCGCGAAGAAATCGGTAAAGTAAACCTTTGGAGTGCAGAGATTCCGTATCTGTACCGTCTGTACATCCGTGTGTATGATGCAGAAGGCAACCTTGTGGAAGTTGTTCCTCAAGCTGTTGGTTTCCGTAAATTCGAAATGATTGATAAAGTGATGCACATCAACGGTAAGCGCATTGTGTTCAAAGGCGTAAACCGTCATGAGTTCAATCCCCGCCGTGGTCGTGCTGTAACGAAGGAAGACATGCTGTGGGATGTGCGTACGATCAAACAAAACAATATGAACGCCGTTCGTACATCACATTACCCGAACCAAAGCTTGTGGTATGAGCTCTGCGATGAGTATGGACTCTACGTGATTGATGAGATGAACTTGGAAACTCACGGTTCTTGGCAAAAGCTTGGTGCGGTAGAGCCTTCTTGGGTAATCCCTGGCGATAAGCCGGAATGGCATGACATTGTTATGGATCGTGCAATTTCGATGGTAGAGCGTGACAAGAACCATCCGTCCATTCTGATCTGGTCTTGTGGTAACGAATCCCATGGCGGTGAAGTGATCTACAAAGTGTCACAATACTTCAAATCGGCAGACCCGACACGTATGGTTCATTATGAAGGTGTGTTCCACGACCGCCGTTTCGATGAAACAAGTGATATGGAATCCCGGATGTATGCGAAGCCGGCTGACATCGAAGAGTTCCTGAACGATAACCCGTCCAAACCATATATTAGCTGTGAGTATATGCACGCGATGGGTAACTCCATTGGTGGTATGCATAAATACACCGAACTGGAAGACAAGTACCCGATGTATCAAGGTGGCTTCATCTGGGATTACATCGACCAATCGATCTACAAAAAAGACCGTTACGGTAAAGAGTACCTGGCGTATGGCGGAGACTTTGGAGATCGTCCTTCGGATTATTCGTTCTGCGGCAACGGGATTGTGCACGCAGATCGCAAAGTAACAGCTAAAATGCAGGAGGTTAAATTCCTGTATCAGAACATTAAACTGTTCCCAAGCCGTGATGGCGTTAAAATTGTGAACCAGAATCTGTTCGCAGATACTTCCGCGTATGAACTGGTGTACAGCCTGGAGCGTGAAGGACATGAAGTATTGCGCGGCACACTGGATGTAAATGTCCCTGCGGAAAGTGAAACCGTAGTAGAGCTTCCTTTGAATGCAAAAGCTCTTGCAGGTGGAGAATACGCTGTAAACGTGGCGTTCGTGTTGAAAGAAGCAACGCTGTGGGCAGACAAAGGTGACGAAGTAGCATTCGGTCAGTTCATTTTCACACAAGAAGGTAATCAAGCAGCTGATGCAACGGATAAAAACGTTGTGAGCGATATTCAGGTGGTTGAAGGTGACGTCAACATCGGCGTTCGCGTTGGTCAAACGCATGCTTTGTTCTCCAAGCAGTTTGGAACACTGGTTTCCCTGAAATTCTCTGGGCGTGAAACGATTGCGATTCCACCTGCACCACTGTTCTGGCGTGCAACGACAGACAATGATAAGGGTACAGCAATGGGTTTCGAGCTAGGCGCATGGTACGCTGCTAGTCTGTTGCCACGTTCTGTAGAATGGAAACATGAACAAAAATCGAATCAATACCGGATTGAGTTCACCTATAAATTGAACATCTCGTCAGATGTAGAGGTGAAAGTGATCTATACGGTGCTTGCGGATGGAAGTGTACATGTGCACAACACGTACAAAGGTACCGAAGGATTGCCAAACTTGCCAATCCACGCACTGTCGTTCAGAACGTCTCCCGATTATGAGAACGTGGAATGGCTGGCGATGGGTCCAGAGGAAAACTATTCGGATCGCGCATTTGGCGCTCGTCTAGGCATTCATGGCAGCAAGGTTGCAGATACGATGGCTCCATATCTCGTACCGCAGGAGTCGGGCAACCGTACAGGTGTACGCTGGGCTAAGCTGACGGACAATGCAGGACGCGGTTTCAAAATCGAAGCTTCCGGTGCACCGGTTGAATTGAATGTATCACCGTATACAGCGTTTGAACTGGAAAATGCACAACATGTCTATGAGTTGCCACCCGTGCATTACACTGTCGTGACTGTAGCCGGTAAACAAATGGGTGTTGGCGGTGACGATAGCTGGGGCGCTCCGGTACATCCGGAATATCAAATTCCTTCCAATGGTGAGCTGAGCTTTGAATTCGTTATTCGTTCACTGTAAGGAATAAAGTGTGGCAAGAACAACAAGTACTGTTGCCAGTGGTTTCAATGTTGTGGTATCTTGAATTGAAACGTGATTATATCAGAAGCAGAGGTTCCCTTGGATGGGGGCCTCTGTTTTTTTGGTTTATGATACAGGAGTCCTGTAATTAATAAGTCCTGAGATTCCCCTTATTGAAACCGTTCTTGCTCCATTCTCGTAATGTAAAGGACAAAGAGACCGAGGAGGGGACAGGATGAGCAGAAAAGCAAAAACAGGGGTGTGGGTGACAGTGATCGCCGTTCTAGGCATCATTGTTGGATCATTTATATGGTATTTCAATACGGCTTCCGGTGAACGTGCACTCAAAACGATGAGATCGAATAATGCTGGCGGGCTGGAACGTGTAGTGAAAGTGTATAGTAATTCAGGTCAGCTGATTCAGACTTACGAAGGCAAGATTGATGTGCAGGATACGGAGTATGGCAATAAAGTGTTGTTTGACCTGAACGGGAAACGTGTTGTGATCTATAATGCAACGATTGTGACGGAAGAAAAATAAAAGTTACGAAGTGACTGACATTCTGAATATTCAGAGTGTCGTAACAGATTCAAGAGACATAATTCTACTTCTGTAGTAAGATTAAGGAAAAGTATGAGAATTGAGTGATTCAAAATGATGATGTTAATGGTTACTCTCGCATTACTGGGTATGATTACTTTCTATAGTTTAATTGCTTATGTCCTGATTCGCATCATTTCAAAAAAAGCTTTTAAAGTGACGTTAACGAAGTTGGAAATCATGGAAATCATAACTTGGCTTGCACTGATTTTTGTTGCGTTCTCTGCGATCAGATCAGGATCATCTTCTATGTTCTTGCCGTCTGTCTTACTTCTCGTACCATTGATCAATATGCGCATCTCGAATCGAAAAGAAAGAGAACGTGTTAAACAAGAATGTACTTGAGTTGTCGAGACAAGGAGGCTGTACTTTGATTCTGGACAAAACAACCGATACGTCAGGGTTGACCCAAGTTGCTGACCTATCCGATGAATTGCAGCCTGTTTTTGACAAAGCCGCTGAAAAATATGCTTCGTGTGATATTGAACTGTACTTTGTGTTCCGCTGCCTTCCGGATGAATATGGGCGCAAATCAAGCGTCAGACATGTGAAGGCAGAAAAGGTGATCTATTTCGATATGACGGTTAGCGAAGACCGTTATAAGACCTGGAGCAAAAGTAAACAGCGATATGAATTAAGCCATGCGTTTTATACATTTGTGAGTGACAAGATGAAGAAGTATAAGATAGATCATCTGGATACGGATGCATTTATTGAAGATATGGGTGGGTGGCTTAAAGAAATTGGATGGTTGCAGACGGAAGAGGAAGCGGAGTTAGTTGATATGCAGAAGAAGTATGAGTAGAAAACAATGAGTTCAATGATTCTTAGAGTATCCTATAAGAAATAATTAAAATGTCAAAATAGTAGTATCTGGCCGACTGATTAGTCGGTTTTTTTAGTAATAGACAAAGTAGAGCATTTCTGAGCAAGAAGATCTTAAAGGGTTCTTTTACACTGTAAAAGAAAGGAGATGAGAGATCCTGGAAATATTTAAACTGCTTCACCAATCGATTGATTATGTGGAACGACATCTACATTTGCCGATTGAGATTGAAGACATTGCTAGGGCAGGCATGAGTTCGAAATACCATTTCCAGCGAATGTTTCATGCAGTAACCGGCGTAACGGTTACCCAGTACGTAAGAAATAGAAGGCTTACACTTGCGGCCCAGGAATTAGCGGGAACAAAATGTAAAGTTATTGATGTTGCACTTAAGTATGGTTACGAAAGTCCAGCAGCATTTACAAAAGCATTTCGAAGGATGCATGGTGTGACACCTCTTGAGGCAAAGAAAATGAATGTGAAACTTAAAGCATTTCCTCGAATCTCCTTTCAAATTCAGGTTAGAGGGGAATCAGAGATGGATTATCGAATTGTTGAGGAAAAAGGTTCTATTATATTTGGAAAAAGTATTATCATCCATGAAGATGCGTATAAAGAGATCCCCGTATTTGTAGAGGGGATTTGGAAAGATGGGACTCATGATCAGATACTCGAGTTGTTAGAGAAATCGGATGGAACATTGTTATATGGGTATCATTTTGATTTTGCTGAGGATGGCTCGAAGCGGTATTTGATGGGAGCAGAAGCACCAGAGGGCATTGAGGTATCGGATGAATTTACCGTTCTTCATGTATCTGATCAAACTTATGCCGTTTTCGACAGTCGAGGGACGATGACAGATGATGTCGAGATTGACTTGAGTATTCAGGATGTTTGGAAACGGATCTACACCGAGTGGTTCCCGTCAACGAGTTTTGAACAAGTGGAAGGACCCTGTATAGAAAAGTATTACTGGGTGGATGATCGGCAGAAGGATTTCATCACTGAAGTATGGATTCCGGTTCGTAAAGTTGCAGAGGACATTAAATCATTGTAAGCCGCAGTTAAAAGGTGATTTCTGTATTCCACAGGAGTCATCTTTTTATGTTCTCATGGATATCTTTTAGAAGGGCGAGACCTGAAGTTCTTTTTCTTAGATACCGCATGATTTCCATGTTTGAATATTCAAACACATCACTTTCTAATATAGTAATATAAAGAAAATGTATATCTATTTCTTTTGAGAAAGAAGGTTGGAAATCTTGGTGACGAATGCACTATTAAGAGGTGGAATACCTTTCGTGATTATGAGCAGTATCGCTCTGATTCTTTATTATCAAGGGAAATATGCTGACGCTAAAGGCACTTTTGTTGCAAGTCTGATTGCTCTTTTTGTCGGTGCTGCAACTGTTATTTATAACATAGAACATTGGACTTTGGCGAAAAAAAGCGGTATCCATTTTATTGTAATGCTTGTAACTATTTATCCGATCCTGCTGTTAAGTGGCTGGTTTACGATTCATTCTGTTTTCGATGCTTTTAAAGTTTTCTTGTTTTTTATCTTTGTTGGGATCATTTTATGGTCTGTACTTTTCGCATTAACCCGATTTTTCTCTCGATAAATTGCTTAACAAAAAGAAGCCCTCTTTTGAGAGCTTCTTTTTCATGGGAGAGGAGAAACCGGACGAAGAGCTTATGGGGAAACGTAAGTCTTCTCCGCGGTTGTCTACGACACTTGTGATGTCGATAATTATAGAATGGCCCAAGGGTTTCCTTTTTATACATATTCGTCAACAATCCGTCAACAATTTTTTGTATAGGCAGAAGCAGTGTTTTTCAAACCGAACCTGAGTGTGGTACGATAGCTTTATCAATAAACTTACATAGAGAGAAAAGGTGACACATTCGTGAGAGTGGTATCTGGAAGTGCGAAGGGCAGGCCGCTAAAGGCTGTTCCCGGCACAGGTACGCGTCCGACCACTGATAAGGTGAAGGAAGCGTTGTTTAGCATGATTGGCCCTTATTTTGAGGGCGGAGCAGCATTGGATCTGTTTGCAGGCAGTGGAGGACTCGGGATCGAGGCGCTGAGCCGCGGCATGGACAAGGCTGTTTTTGTTGATCTGGAACCGAAAAGTATTGAAGTGATCCGCGAAAATCTGAAGGCAACGAAGCTGGAGGGTCAGGCGGCTGTATACCGGAATGATGCAGGTCGTGCGCTCAAAGCGCTGGCGAAACGTAACGTAACATTTGATTTGGTGTTTCTCGATCCGCCCTATCGCATGAAGAACGGACACGAGTTAATGTTAACGATGCACGAACTGGAGTTGCTCGAAGAGGGTGCAACCATGGTGCTTGAGTATGAATCCAAACATGAATACCCGGAGCAATTTGGCCCGTTTGAGCAAACGCGTAAAGCGGTGTACGGGGAGACGGCTGTATCCATTTACGATTATGTACCCGGTGCGGCAGAGGATGAAGAAAACAGCATCACAGAAGAGGAGGCTCCTCATGACTGAAATGATTCATCGGCAGGAACGCATTGCCGTATACCCAGGAAGCTTTGATCCCGTAACGATGGGACATCTCGACATTATAGCGAGAGCATCGAAGCAGTTTGACCGTGTCATCGTCGCTGTGTTGAACAATATGAGTAAAAATCCGCTGTTCACGGTAGAGGAACGCAAAGCGTTAATCCTCACTGTAACCAGTCATCTACCAAACGTGGAAGTGGATAGTTTCCGTGATCTGACTGCTAATTATGTGCGGCAAAAGGAAGCGCAGGTTATCGTTCGCGGTATCCGCTCCGTAACCGATTTTGAATATGAGTTACAACTCGCATCGACTAACAGCAAGTTGAATCCGGATGCGGAAACGATTTTTATGATGACCAACCCGAAATACTCCTACCTCAGTTCCAGTATTGTTAAAGAAATTGCTCACTATCATGGTGACGTAACGGATCTGGTATCGCCTGAAGTTGAAGCTGCGCTTCGCCAAAAGATCAGCGAGAAAAAAGGCGGTTAATCCATAAAGTAAGGCCTGAAAGAGCAATCATCACCCCGAGAAGTAAAGAGAGGCCTATCATTGCTGCAGGGAAGGTGCTCCAGATCATTGGTAATGTGTTCGTGGTGTCTGAAGAATACAGGAATGCCCAGGAGAATACAGAGTCTGAGCGCTTCACTGCGACGGTCTGCCAGGTAGTCCAAACTTCTGTGGTCATTCGGCTAAATGGTTCCCATAACCAGAGGGTAAGGCAGAAGGCAGTTAATCCATGTCCCAATCGAACGAGCACAAAAAACAGCATGGATTGCAGTCCAGGAATCGCTGTCTTTAGCATCGATGAGACTTGTAAATGCGAGCATAATCCACCCCAGCCCAGCGCGCCTGCCAGCAACGCCAGAAGTATAGCAGGCGCTAGTAGCGTTTTGCTGATGTGATATGTGCCCAGGTGAAGCTCAAACAAGGATGGCCAAAATGCAACTGAAATGCCAGGGGTAAGATAAATCGAGAGTAACCGGATAAATACAGCAAACACGATGATGTAACCTCCGGTTAACAATAGTGTCTGTACTGCCTGGGATACGGTGTCACCTAGCAATTTTCCGAATCCTCGTGCGTCACGGCTATGCGCTTCTCTGGCTGCGAGCAGCATACGAGAACCGATATTGCTTTTTCGAGGTGCTGGAGGTAAGGGGGACGGTTGACTTTTCGCCGTCTGTGTTTGATATTGGGCTAATGTCAGAGATTGAATACTCTTGTCGGGTGAGGACGAGCCTGACAAAAGGTTTTTTTTGCGAGATGGTGGGAGAAGACGAATGCCAACAGCCGCTGCGATCCAGCCGCTAATCCAGTGTATCATCAGTAGAAAATATCCGGCGGCAGGCTGATGAAGAAAAGCGCCTCCCACAACAAGCAGAATCATCATCGGATTGGCAAAATGAGCTGCCGCCGCAATAATAACCGCCTGTCTGGCGGTCATTTGTTGATCCTTGACTAATTGGGATATGGCATCGGCAGCGGCTGGGAAGCCTCCACACATGCCTACGGCGAGCGCATAGCCAGAATGGCCGGGTAGTTTGAACAAACGACGCATTAAGGGCTCGAGCAGCACGCCCAAAGCGTGGGTAAAGCCAAACGCGGTCAGCATTTGTGATAACATCAGGAATGGCAGCAGAGCAGGAAATACAATTTTCCACCAGATGTCCAGACCTTGAATCGAGGCATCAAACGCATCCTTCGGAGATGCAACTATTGCAATAACCAGCAAGAAAGCACCACTGCTCAGAAATACGGTTCGCATTAAACCCGGACTTCGAACCTCACTTGATACGGACATCGTTTCACCTCATATCGATTAACGCCTTTCAGGCATCGGGATTGTAATGGACGGCCGAATGACGTCCGAAAACGGTTCGGCCTTGACCAGACAGACAGTGAGCGATACAGCGGCCTATCCGGCCTGTACCATTGTATGCAGGAACGGCAAGGTGTTAGACTTGCATTAAACATAATATAAAATAAGATGAGCTAAATATTTACACGAAAGCAACCCTCTCGGAGTTGTTCATGGAGGTTATTTTCCAATCAGGGTGGATGCTGCTAGAGCGGCAGTCCAGTGTAGAGCTTGGGTTCAGCTTGTATAGAGATACAAAGAACGGAGGCTCAAGAGATGAATCGGTTCCGGAAATCGGGCGCTTTCAGAGCTTCGATCTATGTGATCGCGGTGGCTCTGATCGTCTACCTTACGGTATACATGCCAACGCCATACATTATATATAAGCCTGGAAGCGCGGATGAAGTTAAACCCATGGTTACCGTAAAGGACGGTGACAAGGATGAAAAAGGCGTATTCATGATGACCACCGTGTCGGCAACGTATGCTAATTTATTTTTGTTAGGCACTTCGTATTTTGATAAAAATGCGCAAGTGGATAAAAAGGAAGATCGTCTGCGTGGCAAAAGCGAGGCAGAATATTCGGCTGAACAGGTCTGGTTCATGAGTGACTCGCAATCATCTGCCATGGAAGCAGCGTATGAAAAAGCGGGCATCGCGTACTCTATTGTGCCTGAGCATATCTTTGTATTTGGTCTCTCGGAAAATCCGAAGCCGGATGGGGATATTGAGCCCGGAGACATTATTATGGGCGTAAACGGGACAGCTACACCGGATAACACCATCCTTGCCGAGCAGTTGAAGGATAAAAAAGCCGGAGATACGGTGGAGATGCAGCTGGAACGGGGCGGTGAGACAATCAGTCGGGATGTGACGCTGGTTGAAGTCAAAGACAGTAAGACAGGCAAGACGCGAACGGGCCTCGGGGTGATGATCGGTTCGGTTCAGAAGGTGAAACCGGAAGATCCGAATAAACAGATTACATTCTCGAGTACTCAGGTGGGCGGGCCATCTGCGGGGCTGATGTTTACGCTTGAGATTTACAATCAGTTAACGCCTGGGGATCTGACCAAAGGACATCGTATTGCTGGCACAGGCACGATTACGAAAGATGGTGTCGTAGGTGCCATAGGTGGCGTTCAACATAAAATTGTTGCTGCTGATCGTAAAAATGCCGAGATTTTCTTCGTGCCGAAAGACAATTACAAAGAAGCCGAGGCCAAAGCAAAAGAAATCCATACCCCGATGAAGCTCGTACCTGTAAGTACGCTTGACGATGCTCTGTCTTATCTGAATACCTTGTCTGTGAAATCGTAATGCAATGTAGTATCCGGGCAGAGGAAACAGGCTCAGAACTTTTTGAAAAAACAAATGACAAAATCCCTTGTGATGACGGCCGGATTGGCGGCGCACAAGGGATTTTTTGCTGAATGTTATGGCAGGCGTGATATTGCACCTATGTATCGAATGAGGCGTTACTCAATCAAATGTTCAATCACATTCTCACAGGTGAATCGTAGTAGTCGCTATACATGATGCGTGATATGCTGCGTGCATCATGCTGTTGATGTGCAAGCGCGTAGGCGGCTTGCGCTTGAATGTCCAGCTCCAGTTGAGCGTGATCAAACGTGGAGGGCTTCATGACAATGGGCAGAGAAGCTCTTTTTTTCATCTCTTTGAGCAGGCTCTGGCCCTTGGAAGTAAAGCCGAGGACACGTAGATAACCGGGTCCGCTCGCTAACCGCTCTGGTGAACACTCGTCCTTCGTGTGATTCAGGAGCAGGTGGGCGAGCATGCGCTGCAGTTTGGTGCGCGTATATCGCCGGGTTTTGAGCGCATTCAGGAGAGCTTCGACTGAAGGCTCCGGGAGCTGGGCGAGTGAACGAATGAGCCGATGCTCCAGTCCTTCCGTGACTTCGGCGATGCGTTCCAGCTCGCAGGCACGACGGGTAGCCGCCATGTGCAGCAGCGGCTGTGCAAAGCGCTCCCAGTGCATGGGAGCGCGCCCTTCCTGCCATTCGCGCTGCAGAATGGCAAGCGTTGCCGCCGGCACGTATGGTGCGGCGGCGCTTGGACCGTCCGCCAGCAGCAGGCGGCGGACGGCAGTGGCACTGGCGATCGCCCCCGGGCCGGGCGTCGCCTGGTGATAGGCGGCACCGGTACGCGCCGCCGTCAAGGGCTGGATCGCGCTGTCAAGCCGTTGCAGCGCGATGAGGTAGTGCAGCCCAAGCGAATTGTTGGGCTGCTCCAGCAGTGCCGCGGCGTCGTGAGCATCGACGCCGCCGGGCGCCAGCGCTGCCGCCGCGCCTGCGTACGCGGCGGGGTAGCTGGCGCCTTCCCGCAGGCGGCGCGCGATATCCTCGCGTAGCCCTGCGGGCTCCACAGCCAGCACGCGCGCAATGCGCTGCAGGCTGTCTATGTCGCCGGACTCGCTGCCAAAGCAGAGCGAGTCTACAACCCCGGTGCGGTGCAGAAGCGATACCGCACCAAAGGCAAACCACTCCGCCGGTTGAACCGCATACGCAACCGGCAGTTCAAGCACCAGATCGGCGCCGGCATGGAGCGCCATCTCGGCGCGTGCCCTTTTACCAACGATGGCAGGTTCGCCACGCTGGAGAAAAGGGCCGCTCATCACGGCCACAACGGCGTCTGCTCCGCTAAGCCGCCGAGATTCATTCAGATGATGCACATGTCCGTTGTGCAACGGATTATATTCTACAATAACCCCCACAGCTTTCACGAGTGTTACTCCTTTCTTATTTAACGGTATCTATCTTTTCAAAAAGAAGTTTAGGGCTTACAAGTCGTTTTTCACATTTTCTCTGCTCTCTCTGTATCTGCACATAAAATGAACCCATGGATATAATCTTTACAGTATCCCATTTAAAAAAATCGTTGACCGTCAAAGGTCATATGTACCACTTCCATCATAGAGGAGAGCAGGAATTAGAGCAAATCATGAAAAAAGGCACAGGATCAGCATCCGCAGATGTCGCCTGTACCTAAAATTTAGTCCTGAATATATTTGAGAAATACTTTTATAGGAAACCACCTATGAATGAAGCACCACGTCCACGATAAGCAATGCTTGTACTTGTTCCTTCAGATGAATTCTACACATTCTCCGGCTGTGTTATATACTCAAACATTCACCGACTATGTTATACACTCAAACATTTTTGGAAGAGGGAGCTAGGCTGGCTTTTGGTCCGAAAAATTCATAGTGGATACGATCCTCTGCCACTCCGGTCGAGAGAAGCTCTGCATATACCGAACGCATAAACGCGACAGAGCCGCACAGATAATAGTTCGCATCCGGTTCTTGAATGACTTGACGAAGCCATGCCGCATCCATGTATCCCTGCTTGTAAACCAAGTTGTTCTCCAGATCGGAATCAACAGGAGCCGTGTAACAATAGTATGCCTTTAGATTCGAATGCTCTTGAGACAGTTGGTTCACATGATCGCGGAATGCGTGAGATATTCCATTCGGGCTGGCGTGTAAAAAGGTGATCGAACGCCGGTCATTTGATTCAATCAGCGTATTTAACATGCTGACCATTGGCGTCAAGCCTACGCCGCCACTCAGCAGTACAACAGGACGCTGATCTTCTATATCTAATGTAAAATCACCAGCTGGAGCAGAGATTTCTACCATACTGCCTTCTGTAATGTGATCGTGAAGGTAATTAGAGATCAATCCGCTTGGGCGATCGGGTCCGCCCAATTCGCGTTTTACGGATATCCGATAATAGGGTTTGCCGGGTACGTCGGACAGGGTATACTGACGAATCTGAGTGAATTCCTGTCCATCAGGCTGGACTCTAATGCTGATATATTGTCCTGGTTGATATGAAGCGATAGACTTGCCATCTTCCGGCATGAGATAAAATGAAGTGATGACTTCGCTTTCTTGCACTTTTTTCGCAACTTTGAAATTTCGGAAACCGTCCCATCCGCCCGTTTGATTCGAGGCTTCGTTATACATATCCTGCTCAATACCTATGAAGGCATCTGCAATAACTTGGTAGGCGTCACCCCATGCGGTCAAGATTTCATCCGTCGCGGCATCACCGAGTACATCCTTAATAGCTTGCAGTAGATAAGTACCTACAATAGCATATTGCTCAGGCACGATGCCCAGACTGCGATGTTTATGAGCAACCTGGCGAACGGCTGGTAGAATGGCAGCGAGGTTATCGATGTGCAGGGCTGCGGCGTAAACCATATTGGCAAGTGCGGCTTGCTGACGACCTTGTTTCTGGTTGGCATGATTGAAAATATTCAGCAGTTCCGGGTGAGCCGCAAACATCGTTTGATAGAAATGGCGTGTAATGGCCTCACCGTGAACTTCAAGTACGGGTACAGTAGATTTGATTACAGCAATCGTTTGTTGGCTTAACATGTAATTTCCCTCCCGATTATCATTGATATATGGTCTGCAAAGTTAGCTTGTGAAAATGCTCATGTATGTTAATTGTGCTTTCGATTTATAGCCAGTATAGACAGCAGGTTGACTGGCCTGTGTGACATAGATCACACCATTCGTTAACGATTAGTGACCAATATTTATGGAGAGATGCACATGAGGTGTAAGCAGAAAATAGTTTCACTGGTATACATCTAGAGATGACTTGTAGTTATTCTGGAGTAGGTCTATAATAGATCAGATGTGACGGTTTCGTCGGAGCTACCGTTTTCCAAAAAGGGTGTAAAGTTAAAAGTGTTGACAAACCTCTTGGAAAATCGGTATAATGATTTTTGTTTGTTAAGTCAGTTTCATAAATCTTTTGCGGGTGATAGCCATAATACATACAGTCAGGAATGAACGCGCATATTAGGATCGTCTTGAACTGTATACTGCCGCCATTCGTAGGGTAACTATTTATGAAATTGGTTTCGTTTGGAGTGATGAAACATGTTAATGCCATTTCGCAAAGTGGCGACCAGTGATCGTCCCATAACGTTTAATGATCAATGGGATATTCAACATCTGGTTTCTAACCGACAAGATATCACAGCCGTTACCCCGCTGACTGCAGATTTATCTGCTGAGATCAGAGAGGGAGACGTTGTGGATGTTCATGGCAAACTGACAGTAGGGGTGGACATGTTGTGCTCTCGTTGTCTTAAGCCGCTTAGTGAACATTTTCATATTGATTTTCATGAGCAATTCAAGCAGGGAAAACAGCCGGAGGAATTATCTGAGGATGACGATACACTCTATGTGGATGGGGATAGCGTTGATCTGAAGGTTTATGCCGAGGGAGCTTTTCTGCTGGATCTTCCGTTTGTGCCGCTCTGTAGTGATACATGCAAGGGGCTCTGTCCCAAGTGTGGCCATGAGCTGAACGAAGGTGACTGCGGTTGTGATACCCAGGTTATCGATCCGCGGCTTGCAGGACTCAAGGATTTTTTTAAATGAGCATGATTGAAAATCGAACGTAACAACTACCTGTAAAGGTTGATTTTGATAAGGAGGTGGGAATAATGGCAGTACCTCAACGGAGAACGTCCAAGACGCGTCGCGACAAACGTCGTACTCACTTTAAATTGGCTGTACCGGGCATGGTGAAATGTGAACAATGTGGCGAACTTAAACTGAGTCACCACGTGTGCAAAGTGTGCGGAACGTACAAAGCAAGAGAGATCATCTCTCAATAATAGCTAGACATGAAGCAACACTTCATTCCGATGAGGTGTTGCTTTTTTTTGTGAGGAAGAAGTCGGCGATAGCAGTATGTAAGCAGTAGCGTGTATTGAGAAGACTTGCAAATCGACGCTTTGCCGAAGTGATGTGATTTTGTTACACCAGCCTTTCTTTTTGACACAGGATGAGATATACTATAGTTTAGTACCAGGTTCTAAGATTTGACGTTACATACAGATCATCATACACTTTTATGAGAAGCTCCCTTGGGTGAGCGGGGGGTTGCAGGATATAGAGAAGTAAGATTTGAATGATTGAACCTGACCGAAGGGGCGGTTCCACAAACGATACAGCGGGGGGTGTCAGGCATCGAGCGTTTACCGAAGAGACAGAGGCAACAACAGTTAACTAAAATGATAGATGAGAATCCGTTTGTGACCGATCAGGAGCTTACACGTCAATTAAAGGTAAGTATTCAAACGATCCGTCTTGACAGACTGGAACTTGGAATACCCGAGCTTCGTGAACGGATGAAACTGATGGCAGAGCGCTCGTATGATCAGGTGCGGTCACTACCCCTGCATGAGATCATTGGAGATATCGTGGATTTGCAACTGGACAAGAGCGGAATATCCTTATTTGAGATCAAAGAGGAACATGTTTTCTCTAGAACGGGTATTGCCCGTGGTCACTATGTTTTCGCACAAGCCAATTCACTGGCAGTCGCTGTCATTAATGATGAAATTGCATTAACAGCTTCGGCAGATATCCGTTTTGTTCGTTCGGTTCGTTTGGGAGAGAAATGCATAGCCAAGGCTTATGTCAAATCCATCCCCGGTCAGAAGGGCAAAGCAAAAGTTGAAGTGTTCACCTATGTAGGTGAAGAAATGGTGTTTCAAGGGAATTTTGTGATCTATCATTCAGGTGGAGAAGACATCAAAGAAGGAGGTCATTTGGAATGAGAATCGTCATTGATGCTATGGGCGGCGATAATGCCCCTGCGTCAACCGTAGAAGGTGCTGTTGCCGCGGCTACGGAATGGGCGGATACACAGATCGTCCTGGTTGGCGATGAAGCCAAGCTTGAACCTCTTTTAAGTCAGTCTGAAGCAAGGCCGTCCAACTTGAGCGTTCGGCACGCTTCCGAAGTGATTGGTTCAGATGATGAACCGGTAAAAGCGGTACGGCGCAAAAAGGATTCCTCGATGGTTGTAGCTGGACGTATGGTCAAAGAGAAGGAAGCCGACGCGATGATCTCGGCAGGAAATACCGGAGCTTTAATGACAGCAGGTTTGCTTGTTGTAGGCCGGATGGACGGGATTGAACGTCCTGCGCTTGCCCCGATGATTCCTACGATGGATGATGTGGGCGTGCTTGCACTCGACCTCGGTGCGAACATGGATGCTAAACCGGAACATTTGGCACAATACGCGCTAATGGGTAGTTTGTATCGACAAAAAGTACAAGGCATTGCTTCTCCAAGAGTGGGCTTGCTCAACGTAGGGACAGAGCCAGGCAAAGGAAATGAGCTGACCAAGCATGCCTATCCGCTCTTAGAACAACTGCCTATTCGTTTTGTGGGGAATGTAGAAGCACGGGATGTACTTACCGGCGCCTGTGATGTGCTCGTGTGTGACGGGTTTGCCGGCAACATTTTGCTCAAATCCCTGGAAGGTGCGGCAGGTGCCATTTTTGGTCTGCTCAAAGACAAGTTTACTTCGTCTTTCAAAAATAAACTGGCTGCGGCGGTGCTCATGCCGGAATTGCGTGGTCTCAAGAGCAAGCTTGATTATACGGAGCACGGTGGTGCCCCTTTGTTAGGTTTAAGTGGACTGGTCGTGAAAAGTCATGGTTCGGCGGATGGCAATGCGATCAAAAACGCCGTGCGTCAGGCGCGGATTGCAGTGCAGAATCAGTTGGTGGACAGCATATCTAAGGAAATTAGCGGGAAGTGAGTGACGATATGAATAATTTGCGCCCAGTAGGGATCATTGGTACAGGTAAATATGTGCCAGAGAAAATTTTGACAAACAGTGATTTGGAAAAAATGGTCGATACGAATGATGAGTGGATTGTCAGCCGTACAGGTATCAAGGAGCGGCATATTGCTGCACCGGATCAAGCCACTTCTGATTTGGCATATGAAGCAGCCTTGAAGGCTCTTGAATCGGCTGGCATGACTGGTAGCGATCTGGATCTGATCATTGTTGCAACAATTACACCTGACTCCTCGTTCCCGTCAACAGCTTGCATTCTGCAGGACAAACTCGGAGCCAAGGGAGCTGCGGCATTTGATCTGTCTGCTGCTTGTTCCGGGTTCGTATATGGTCTTGCTACGGCAACCAGCTTCATTAAAAGTGGTATGTATAACAATGCACTTGTGATTGGTGCGGACTGCCTGTCACGTATTACAGACTACACAGACCGCAACACTTGTGTTCTTTTCGGTGATGGAGCGGGTGCGGTAGTCGTTGGTGAAGTTCCGGAAGGCCGTGGATTCAAAGCATTTGATCTCGGTGCAGAAGGGGCAGGAGGCAGCCTTCTTAACATTGAGGGTGGTGGTTCACGCCTGCCAGCAAGTGCGGAGACGATTGAGAACAAAAAGCATTATATCTATATGAACGGCCGTGAAGTGTTTAAATTTGCCGTTCGTGTTATGGGTACAGCAACGATTGAAGTCCTTCGCAAAGCTGGTATGGATCGTACGGATGTAGATTTATTCGTTCCGCATCAGGCAAATGTACGAATTATTCAATCAGCAATGCAGCGTCTGGAGCTTCCGGAAGAGAAAGTGGTTGTCAATGTAGACAAGTATGCGAATACGTCGGCGGCATCTATTCCACTTGCTCTGGTTGAAGCAGCAGAAGAAGGCCGTATGAAAGCAGGAGATACTGTTTTGATGGTTGGTTTCGGCGGCGGTTTGACTTGGGGCGCATCCGTACTCGTATGGTAAACTAGACAGCTGGAGGATGAATGAAATGGGTAAAATCGCTTTTGTATTTCCTGGGCAGGGATCACAGAAAGTAGGTATGGCGAAGGATGCATATGAATCTGTACCTGCAGCCGCAACTATTTTTCGTACAGCAGATGAAGCCTTAGGTTTCTCGCTGAGCAACCTGATCTTTGAAGGACCAGACACGGAGCTGAAACAGACATCCATTACACAGCCGGCATTGCTCACTGCGAGTATTGCACTGCTGGAGGCTTTCAAAGAAAAAGGGATTGAAGCAGACTACGCTGCAGGTCATAGCTTGGGCGAATATAGTGCATTAGTGGCAGCAGGGGTTCTATCCTTTGAGGATGCTGTGCAAATTGTCCGGGCGCGCGGTCAATATATGGAAGAAGCAGTTCCAGGGGGACAGGGAGCGATGGCTGCTGTACTGGGTGCAGATCGGGAAGCGCTGGGGGTGCTTTGCCGTGAAGTGTCAGAGAGCGGACATGCAGTTGAACTGGCCAACATTAACTGTCCTGGACAAATCGTTATTTCAGGTGTAAAAGAAGGTGTTGCTGCCGTGTCAGAACGGGTGAAAGAGGCAGGTGGCAAACGCGCAATTGCACTTGAAGTTAGTGGTCCGTTTCACTCTTCATTGATGAAGGGTGCTGCTGATAGGTTGGCCGATAAGTTGAGTACAGTGACGTTCTCACCTGCAAAAGTTCCTGTGGTAGCTAACGTAACTGCAAGACCTGCTGAAGATAGACAATTTCAGGAATTGCTTACGTCTCAGGTCTATTCTCCGGTTTTGTGGGAAGACAGTGTGACATGGCTGATTGAGCAAGGTGTAGATACGTTTATTGAGATTGGTTCAGGCAATGTATTAACCGGTTTGATTAAAAAAACAGATAAAACCGTAAAATTATACAATGTAAACAGTCTCGAAACCTTGGAAGCAACCGCAACTGATCTGAAATAATTAAATCACATAAGCAAAACTATTACTTGTGTAGATTCAGGGAGAGGAGGAATGGTTATGTCTAAACCGTTAGAAGGTAAAAATGCATTGGTAACCGGAGCATCCCGCGGAATCGGTCGTAGCATTGCGCTTGCCCTGGCAGAAGCTGGAGCGAATGTGGCTGTAAACTACGCTGGCAGTCAGGCTGCTGCAGAAGCGGTAGCTGACGAGATTCGAGCAAAAGGTGTTCAGGCTATTACCATTCAGGCGAATGTAGGTCTGATGGGTGAAGCGGAGCAAATGGTGAAAACGACACTTGAAGCGTGGGGGAATCTCGACATTCTGGTAAACAATGCAGGAATTACTCGGGACAACCTCATCATGCGTATGAAAGAAGAAGAGTTCGATCAGGTGATCGAAACAAATCTCAAAGGGGTGTTTAACTGTCTGAAAGCAGTAACACGTCCAATGATGAAGCAGCGTTCAGGAAGAATTATTAACATTTCTTCTGTTGTCGGTGTTCTGGGTAATCCAGGTCAAGCCAATTACGTAGCTGCCAAGGCGGGAGTTATCGGTTTAACGAAGGCTTCTGCCCGAGAGCTTGCTTCTCGTGGGATTACGGTGAATTGTGTTGCACCAGGTTTCATTGAAACCGATATGACAAAGGAATTGTCTCAAGAGCTGGTCGATGGTATGCTTAGTGGCATTCCGTTGTCCCGTTTGGGTCAGCCCGATGAAATTGCAGGAGTGGTTACATTCCTGGCATCAGAAGCTTCATCTTATATGACAGGTCAAACACTGCATGTCGATGGCGGCATGTACATGTAAATTTCCTGGACTTGAACTTACAGTCGGGGAACGGGCGCTGGACGATCCGAAATGCCGGAAAAAGGCCGGGTTCCCCGGCCGGGAGCCGCATATGTCTTCTATGGCATTTTGCCTGCGATTCTCGTATAATACCAAGGAGGAGGTGAACCGGATGTCCGATGTATTGGAGCGTGTAAAACGCATCGTCGTCGACCGCTTGGGCGCAGACGAAGCTGAAGTTACACTTGAAGCATCTTTCAAAGAAGATTTGGGTGCTGATTCTTTGGATGTAGTGGAATTGGTCATGGAATTGGAAGATGAATTCGATTTGGAAATCTCTGATGAAGATGCAGAAAAAATTACGACCGTAGGTGAAGTTGTAAACTACATACAATCTCATACCTAAAGTCAATTTAGTCCCGCTCCTGTTTTTGAACAGGCGGGACTTCTCATCATTCATTGGTTTTTCACATCCCGCAGACAGGGGTGCTACGCTGATCTTTGGAAAGGCGTCTCGCATCTGAGTCTGCGGATATTCCCACAAAATACTTGCGTAATGCAGTCGATATAGAGGTGAGTCGGTTGAAACAAAGAGTCGTAATTACCGGAATGGGCGTAATGACATCGCTCGGAAAAGATTTAGAAACGTTCTGGGGCAGTTTAATGGCAGGAAAGTCCGGAATTTCTCAGATTGAGGCGTTTGATGTTAGTGAATACACGACACAGATTGCAGCCGAGATCAAAGATTTCAACCCGGAAGAGTACATGGATCGAAAAGATGCACGGAAGATGGATCGTTTTGTACAGTTCGCTGTAGCAGCCGGTTTCAAAGCCGTAGAAGACAGTGGTCTCAAGATCAACGAGAACATTGATGCAGAGCGTTTTGGCGTATCCATTGGTTCTGGTATCGGTGGATTGGGAACTTGGGAGGATCAGCACAACGCGCTCTTGCAAAAGGGTCCTAAACGTGTCAGTCCATTCTTTATCCCGATGATGATTTCAAACATGGCATCTGGACAGATGTCCATTTCACTTGGTGCCAAAGGTCCCAATATCAACGTTGTTACCGCTTGTGCAACTGGAACACACTCCATTGGAGATTCGTTCAAGTTGATTGCAAATGGTGATGCAGATGCGATGATCTGCGGCGGTGCTGAAGCAACCATTAGGCCAACAGGACTTGCAGGTTTCTGTGCGATGCGTGCGATGTCTACACGTAATGATGATCCTGCGAAGGCAAGCCGTCCTTTTGATACAGGTCGTGACGGATTTGTGATGGGTGAAGGTGCAGGTATTCTGATTCTCGAATCTCTGGAACATGCTCAGGCTCGTGGTGCACGCATCTATGGCGAAGTGATCGGTTATGGTCTGACAGGTGATGCGCATCATATGACTGAACCAGATCCAGATGGAGCAGCACGTTGCATGACGATGGCACTTCGCAATGCAGGCATTAATCCAGAAGAAGTGGACTACATCAATGCACACGGAACTTCAACACCGGTTGGTGACCGTTCCGAGACACTGGCAATCAAAAAGGCGTTTGGTGATCATGCGTACAAGCTGGCAGTTAGTTCGACGAAATCCATGACAGGCCATATGCTTGGTGCTGCAGGTGGCGTGGAAGCTGTAATCTGCGGATTATCCCTGACACATCAGACACTGGCTCCAACGATTAATCTGGAGGATCAGGACCCTGAATGTGATCTGGATTACGTGCCTAACGTTCCACGTCAAACCAAAGTGAATGTAGCGATGTCCAATTCATTTGGATTCGGCGGTCACAATGCTACCATCATTCTCAAAAAATTTGAAGCATAAGGGGCTAGTTCGTTTGAGTGAAGATCTGAAGCAGTTACAACAAAAACTTCAAATCAAATTTGACAACAGGCAGCTTCTAAAACAAGCGTTTACCCATGCTTCTTATGTAAACGAACACCGATTCAGTCAACATCAGGATAATGAGCGGCTTGAGTTTTTGGGCGATGCTGTACTGGAGTTGACTGTATCGGAGTACTTGTATCATCTGTATCCTAACCGTCCGGAAGGAGAACTAACAAAGATGCGAGCATCCATTGTTTGTGAACCTTCCCTTGTCAAATTTGCTGAAGCGCTTAGTTTTGGTCAATATGTACTTCTTGGAAAAGGTGAGGAATTAACTGGAGGACGTACACGCCCGGCTCTTCTAGCGGATGTGTTTGAATCATTTATTGGTGCATTATACTTGGATCAGGGTCTTGAACCTGTGCGAGCATTTCTGGATCAGCATGTTTTCCCGTTAATCGTTGTTGGCAGCAAGCTGCAAATGAGTGATTACAAAACAGAGTTGCAGGAACTCACACAGCATCACAATATGGGGGCTCTGGAATACCGGATCGTAGAAGAGCGGGGACCAGCCCATGAACGTGAGTTTGTCTCGGAAGTCCATATGGGTCAAGAACGGCTTGGCCGAGGTACAGGACGTTCCAAAAAAGAGGCGGAACAACAGGCGGCATCTGCGGCGCTTGAACGGCTGAAGCTTCCGGAAGCCTGAATTATACCAGGCAACGCTTAGACAAACGAAGAGCAAAGAGCAGCCCGCGGGCCCGCCCCGGCGGAAGTAAACGGCCGGACTGCTTTTTGCTCTTTTTTTTGTAAAGAGACTCGGGAGGAAATCTTCGGATCTTTAACTAGGTGCTACAAGCATTGTTTGAAATTTGCAAGAGGAGGTGACGAGAAGCCCTATGTTTCTGAAACGAATAGAATTGGGTGGATTCAAGTCATTCGCCGACAAAACGGAAATGGAATTCGTTCGTGGCATTACGGCGGTTGTCGGTCCGAACGGAAGTGGTAAAAGTAATATATCTGATGGTATCCGCTGGGTACTCGGGGAGCAAAGTGCCAAGTCACTGCGTGGCGGCAAAATGGAAGATATTATTTTTGCGGGTAGCGATGCGCGTAAAGCCGTCAACTACGGAGAGGTTTCGCTTACGCTCGATAATGAGGATCATGCATTAGCCCTGGATTTTGGTGAAGTAACCGTAACCCGTCGTGTTCATCGCAGCGGAGACAGCGAGTATTTTATCAATAAACAATCCTGTCGTCTGAAAGACATAACCGAACTGTTCATGGATACGGGGATCGGTAAAGAAGCTTACTCGATTATTGGACAAGGACGAATTGAAGAAATTCTGAGTACTCGTTCGGAGGATCGTCGGGGAATCTTCGAAGAGGCGTCAGGAATTGTTAAATATAAATCTCGTAAACGGGATGCGACACGCAAGCTGGATGAAACCGAGCAGAATCTGCTGCGTATTCACGATCTTGTTACTGAACTGGAAGATCAGATTGGTCCCCTTAAGGAACAATCTGAGAAAGCTATGCATTATAAGCAGCTTCGTTCTGAACTCAAATCGAAGGAAATTTCGATGTATGTGTATCAGATTGAACAGATCCATGCTTCTTGGAGTAAGGCGAGTGAACGTCTGGAGTCGCTCAAACATGAAGAGGTTGGCTTAGCTGCGATTGTATCCACACATGATGCCAAGCTGGAAAATGATCGAAATGCCCTGCGTCTGCTGGAAACGGAGACGGAAGAGCTTCAGGCTGCTTTGCTGCAATTCAGTGAGGCAACAGAAAAAAGCGAAGGACATGGAGAACTTCTTCGGGAACGTGCGCGTAATCTGCAAGCGAACCAGGAGCAACTGAGAGAAACGCTAGCGGTGAGCGAGGAGAGACATCGGGAGCGTGAAGCTGAACTGATTGCCTTGCGGGAGAAGTTTGGCAAGCTTGAACTGGAACTGGCTGATGTGAAAAATCGGTTGTCCGAGGAAGAAGCCAAGCTGATCGGTGTTACGGGTGGCATAAGTCAGCAGCAGGAAGAAAGTCTCAAGGGAAACCTTTTGGAACTGATGAATCAGATGGCGCAGGCTCGGAACGAAATTCGGTATGTGGACCAGCAAAAAGAAACGCTGGAGCGCAGAATGAACCGTGCATCAGAGGAATCCGGCAAATGGGAAGAACAGAAAGAAACGCTGGAAAGCCGCAAGGCTGCAATCCAGAAAAAAGTTGTTCAGCTAGGTAAGGAAATCAGTGAATTGCGCGGGGGATATATATCGGAAAGTGAGCGGTTGCAGTCTTTGCAAAAGCTTCTGGAAGAAAGCCGGAGCACCGTACGTAAATGGGAGCAAAAACGGGAAGCACAGGTGTCCCGCCGGGACACGATGAAAGAAATGCAGGATGATTTCGACGGCTTCATGCTGGGTGTAAAAGAAGTGCTCAAAGCTTCGCGAAAAGGAACGTTAAACGGAGTACATGGTGCAGTAGCAGAACTCGTTAAAGTTCCCGAGAAGATCGAGCTTGCAGTAGAGACAGCAATGGGTGCTGCGCTGCAGCATATCGTTATGGAGAACGAGGCGGTGTCGAGACAGGCTATCGCTTTCCTGAAGCAGCGTCAGTTGGGACGTGCTACCTTCTTGCCACTGGATGTTATTCGCCCGCGGGCAATTGGGGCAGCAGAGCGTTCGATGGTTGAGGGTATGGACGGTTTCGTTGGTATCGGCGCAGAACTTGTGCAGTATGATACAAGATATGCCTCGATTATTGGGAGTTTGCTTGGTAATGTCATTATTGCGGAAACACTGGAGTTTGCAAATAAAATTGCGGCACGCTGTCAATATCGTTTCCGTGTTGTGACCCTGGAAGGGGACGTCGTCAATGCTGGCGGTTCCATGACAGGCGGCAGTCAGCACAAAAAGAATGGCAGTTTGCTCAGTCGCAAGCGACAACTGGATCAACTGGATCAGGATATTCTGGACACTGAGCAGCAGATTGTGAAGCTGCATCGTAGCGTGGACGATGTCAAAGCTCAGCTAGAACAGTGTCAGGACAAGCTGGATCAGTTGCGCCAGTCTGGTGATGATACCCGGAACGCCGAACAGCAAGCCTCCATGGAGATGAAGCAGGTTGAACATGAACTGCGCCATGTGCTGGAGCAGGTTGCTGTGGCAGGTCAGGAAAAGAGTGGATTTACCGAAGAGATCAAGGAACTGGACAAATCCCGAGTTGAAGCTGAGAAAAAGCTCGAGCAGCTTGAGGAAGAGGAAAAAGCAACTCACCGTGCCATTCATGCAGCAGAATTTGCTCGGAAAGCAAATGAATCTGCAAAAGAAGAATTGCAGACTCAGCTGACCGAACTGAAAGTGCGGGAAGGTAAGCTGGACCAGGAACGCTTTTCAAATGAGGAGCAACTACGGAGGCTGGAACGTGAGGTCGATTCTCTTGTAAAAGATCTTCGCCAGAATCGAACGTTGCTCGCTTCAATGGAAGCTGATTTCAAGAAAACACAGACCGAGAGTGTAAAACAGATTGAAGATCTGAATGAGTACAAGCTGAAGAAGACAAAGACTTCGCAGGAGCTCGACTTCAAACGTGCTGCGCGAAGTGAATTGTCGAAGAAGCTGGAGCTGGCTGAGAGTGAGACGAAGGAGCAACGCACACAGCTCAAAGCGGTAGAAGAGCAGATGCGTCAGACTGAAATTTCCGTAAACCGGCTGGATGTTGAACTGGAAAATATTTTGCGCAAGCTGACAGATGAGTATGAACTGGGTTATGAACTTGCCAAAGAACGTTATCCGGTACCGGAGGATGTGGAGAGTACACAGGCAGAGGTTCAGAAGCTGAAGCGTGCGATCTCCGCTCTTGGTGATGTTAACCTCGGTGCGATTGAAGAATTCCAGCGGGTGAATGAGCGGTATGAGTTCCTGAATGAACAGAAGAATGATCTGGTGGAAGCCAAAACAACACTGTATCAGGTCATCAAAGAGATGGAAGATGAAATGGCCAAGCGGTTCAAATTTACGTTTGATGCCATTCGCCGTGAATTTGGTACCGTCTTTACGAAGCTGTTTGGCGGGGGACGTGCCGATCTTGTGCTGATGGACCCTGAAAGGCTTCTTGATACAGGGATTGATATTGTAGCCCAGCCGCCAGGCAAGAAACTGCAAAACCTGCAGCTGTTGTCAGGTGGAGAACGGGCCTTAACGGCTATGGCTCTGCTGTTTGCGATTCTGCATGTGAAACCTGTGCCATTCTGCGTACTGGACGAAGTAGAGGCTGCACTGGATGAGGCCAACGTTGTTCGTTTTGCACAATATTTGCGTGAGTTTTCTGAACAAACACAATTTATTGTGGTTACGCACCGGAAGGGCACGATGGAAGAAGCAGATGTTCTGTACGGGGTTACCATGGAAGAGGGCGGAGTATCTAAGCTCGTTTCGGTTAAACTGGAAGATGACGAAGCTGAAATTGCCTGATTGAATCGAGACAGTTGTGCTCCCTTAAAGCAGGACTCATTGAATTTCTTATAAAAATCATTACCAATTACGATTTGATCATGTACACGATGGAGGGGCTTTATGAGTTTTTTTAAAAAGCTGAGAGACAGCATCGCAAGTAAAACGGAGTCGGTAACCAAACAGTTCAAAGATGGACTTGAAAAGACTCGTAAGGGGCTTGTGGAGAAAGTTACCGATCTGGTTATTCGCCGCAAAAAAATTGACGAGGAATTCTACGAGGAACTCGAAGAGATTCTGATCGGGGCAGACGTAGGCGTCAATACCGTCATGAATCTCATTGAAGATCTGCGTGCAGAAGTGAAAAAACGTAAAATTGAGGATGCGGCTGAGTTGCAGCCGGTGTTGTCTGAGAAATTGACGGATTTGCTTCGCGGTGAGCAAAACAATGAACTGAAAATGAATCCGGACGGCATTACGGTCATTTTGTTTGTCGGTGTGAATGGTGTTGGTAAAACAACAACCATCGGCAAGCTGGCGCATCGTTTCAAGCAGCAAGGAAAAAAAGTGATTATGGCTGCGGGAGATACGTTCCGTGCCGGAGCAATCGAGCAGCTTGAAGTATGGGGACAGCGTGCTGGAGTAGATGTGATCAAGCAACAATCCGGTTCTGATCCGGCGGCTGTCATGTATGATGCGGTCCAAGCTGCGAAACAGCGTGGGGCCGACGTACTGCTGTGTGATACGGCAGGTCGTTTGCAAAATAAAAGCAATTTGATGGATGAGCTCAACAAAATCTATCGTGTCATTCAGCGTGAGATTCCGAGCGCGCCGCATGAAGTGCTGATGGTGCTCGATGCAACGACAGGACAGAATGCCCTGAATCAGGCTAAACTTTTCGGAGAGAAAAGTGGTGTGACGGGTCTAGTTTTAACAAAACTGGATGGAACAGCGAAAGGCGGAATCGTAGTTGCGATTCGGCAGGAACTGGATTTGCCTGTGAAGCTGGTTGGTCTCGGGGAGAAGATTGACGATCTGCAGGAGTTTGATTCCGAGCAGTTTGTACACGCGCTGTTTGCCGGATTAATTCAGGAGCAGTCAGCTGAGGTCGCGGAAGACGAGAATACACAAGCCTGATCTCGGGCTTAAATGAATAACTAGGTTTATCGTATTGCCGCTGCATCATGTGAGAGCTCACGTGTAATGTCATCGGCAATACGTGTATAATGGAAGATAATCGAAATAGCCATGGGTTAGAAAGGAAGGTTGATATGGCCAATACTTATACCTATTCCCGCCGTGAAGAGGTCGCAAATGCTGTAACACATGGAATTGGTGCTGCGCTTAGTGTGGCTGCGTTAGTGCTGTTGATTGTATTTTCCAGTATGAAAGGCACGGCATGGCATGTTGTCAGTTTTACGATTTATGGTATTACAATGCTGATGCTTTATACGAATTCAACACTCGTGCATGCACTCAAAGAGGGGAAGGCCAAAGACTTGTTTGAGTTTTTTGACCACTCCTCCATATATCTGTTTATTGCAGGGACATACACGCCATTTTTATTCGTTGCTGTCCGAGGAACACTTGGCTGGACACTGTTCGGTATCATCTGGGGCATTGCTCTCGCTGGAGTTATTTTCAAAGCCTTTTTTACAAAGAAGTTCCTGTTTATGTCCACAATCTTCTACATCGCGATGGGCTGGCTAATCGTTACTGCCTGGCAACCGCTTGTGGTAGCTATTCCGACAGGTGGAATCGTGCTACTGGTTGCAGGAGGTCTGATGTATACGCTGGGTACCTTGTTTTATGTATGGAGAGGTTTTCCGTATCACCATGCGATCTGGCATCTGTTTGTACTCGCGGGTAGCATACTGCATTTCTTTGCGGTCATCGTCTATCTGACACCGCTTCGTTAGAAGCGTTAATGAATGGTCTCTGCCTATCTCAACGAATGGTCTCTACTTATCTTAACGAATGGTCTCTACCTAGTAATGGAGACGATTCGTTTTTATTTTGTTTTCGGTAATTAGAGTTCCATTCGAATTAGGGAAGAGAGTAAAGGAAGGGTCTATAGCGCCTGAATCTGGCATTTTTGAACTCTTATAGACTGAGTTTGTAGCTCTTTTTATTGTGACAAGTATTTTTGCTTGACATCCTGATTTGTTTTAGGTATTATTAGGAACGTTGCAAGAGTGTAAAGTGTTTTTCCTTGACGAAGGGAGTGCCCCGATATGAGTCAAGAAAACCGGCTTGAGAAGACAAACCGGATTAACTTGCTTTTTGCCTTTTATGAATCACTGCTTACAGAGAAACAACAGACGTTTCTGAAATATTACTTTCATGATGATTTTTCACTTGGTGAAATTGCAGCCGAGTTTGAGATCAGCCGCCAGGCGGTATACGAACATATCAAGCGTGCTGAGCAAGTGCTTGAAAACTACGAAAGCAAGCTGGGTTTGCTGGAGAAGTATGAAAGACGCAGCCGCTGCCTTGAAGATTTACAACATGCATTGGAACGCGCTGGCGTTACCAAGGAAAACAACAAACCAATACACGATCTCGTTGCACAACTGAGCGAATAACTATTGTTCACAGTGAAGTGGGACGAATCGTTCTAACAAAACGTATTCAAGCTTAAGGAGGTGGGATCATGGCATTTGAAGGATTAACGACCCGATTGCAGAATGTGTTCAGCAAGCTGCGCGGCAAAGGCAAGGTGTCTGATGAAGACGTAGCTGAAGCGATGCGTGAAGTGCGTTTGGCACTGCTTGAAGCGGATGTAAACTTCAAAGTGGTCAAGGAATTCATCGCCAAAGTGAAAGAGAAAGCTGTCGGCAAAGAAGTGATGGACAGCTTCACACCCGGAATGGTCATCATTGACATCGTTAATAAAGAGTTAACGGATCTGATGGGTGGAAGTCAAGCCAAACTGGCCAAGGCAAACAAACCACCAACGGTAATCATGATGGTTGGTTTACAGGGTGCGGGTAAAACGACTACTTCCGGTAAATTGGCGAAGATGCTGCAAAAGCAAAATAGCAGACCATTGTTGATTGCGGGTGACATTTATCGTCCTGCTGCGATCAAACAGCTACAAGTGTTAGGAGAACAGATTAAGGCGCCTGTGTTTACACTAGGTGATCAGACAAGCCCTGTGGAGATTGCGCGTCAAGGTCTGCAACATGCCAAAGACAACGGAAACGATTATGTTATCGTTGATACAGCGGGACGATTGCATGTCGATGAAGAACTGATGGAAGAATTACGCCAGATTCACAGCGTAGTGAATCCGGATGAAGTCTTGCTTGTTGTCGACAGTATGACGGGTCAAGATGCTGTTAACGTGGCGGAACACTTTAATCAGCAGCTTGATTTGACAGGAGTTGTTCTTACCAAACTGGACGGAGATACACGTGGTGGTGCGGCACTATCTGTCAAAGCAGTCACAGGCTGCCCGATCAAGTTTGCCTCTCTCGGAGAAAAACTTGATGCACTTGAACCGTTCCATCCGGAACGTATGGCTTCACGGATTCTCGGCATGGGTGACATGCTGTCCCTGATTGAAAAGGCACAATCTAACATCGATACCGAAAAGGCCAAGGAAATGGAACGGAAGATGCGGAATGCAGAATTCACGTTCGAGGATTTCCTGGAGCAAATGGATCAGGTGAAAAAGCTTGGACCAATTGACCAGATCATGGATATGATTCCGGGTATGGGCAAGATGAAACAAGCGAAAGACCTGAAGGTGGATGACAAACAGATGGGCCGGATCGAAGCGATTGTCTATTCAATGACAACCGAAGAGAAACGGAACCCAGACATGATTAACCATAGTCGTCGGAAGCGTATTGCCACTGGAAGTGGTACATCGCTCGCAGAGGTAAATCGTCTGATCAAACAGTTTGACGAGATGCGGCGTATGATGAAACAGTTCTCGGATATGATGGGACCTAAAGGCGGCAAGAACAAAGCGATGAAGCAGTTGAAAGGTCTTGGCAAAGGAATGAAGTTTCCTTTCCGTTGATTGAATGTAAGGCTGCATAAGAACCAGATTTCATTGAAGGAGGTGAATTTTCAAATGGCAGTTCGTATTCGTCTGAAACGTATGGGTGCTCACAAAGCTCCTTTCTACCGCGTAGTGGTATCGGATTCCCGTTCCCCACGTGACGGTCGTTTTATCGAGGAGATCGGTTACTACAACCCGGTTGAACAACCGGCTGTTGTTAAGATCGATGAAGATAAAGCATTGCAATGGCTTCAAAACGGTGCGCAAGCATCCGACACTGTCCGCAACTTGCTGAGCAAAGCGGGCGTGATGAAGAAATTCCACGAGTCTAAATTATCTAAATAAGGTGCTGATTCGGAGGGTCATCTATGGAAGAATTAGTAAGCATAATTGCTAAGGCTTTGGTCGATCATCCGGATGATGTGGCGGTTCGGACGGTTGAGAAAGACCGGCTTGTCGTTTATGAGTTGACGGTACATCCCGATGATGTCGGGAAAGTGATCGGAAAACAGGGACGAATCGCAAAATCTCTGCGTACGGTCGTCACATCAGCAGCAGTTAAGATGGATAAACGGGTTACCGTTGATATCATATCTTAAAGATATACGAAAGGGGGTTAGGATGCATGTCCTAGCCCCTTTTCGTGCATGCTGAACTTAATATGTTGGATTAGATATTAAATTAAAATATTTTTGGGTATGAGTGACTTCGGAGCAGTGGAGGGGACGGAATCGATTCTGGAGAAGCGTTAGCGTTCGCCTTTATCACCTCATTTTCACCTTTTCAAAATAGTTCAAAAAATGAGGGGGTAACAGCGATCGGAAGAACGAACCGTCGCCGGAACGGCTGCGCGAGAGTCGAAGTACCTGTTTATTTTGATTGAATTTCGTAGGAGGATTGTATGGCAGAGTTTATGAATGTAGGTAAAGTTGTTAATACTCACGGTATTCGCGGCGAGTTGAGAATCATGCCTTTGACTGATTTTCCGGAAGTGCGTTTCGCCAAAAATGCGGAGTTATTTTTGTTTACTCCGGATAATCATCCGGTGCTCGTAACGGTGGAATCTGCTCGTTTGCATAAAAATATGTATGTCGTTCGTCTGAAGGAATATGGAAACATTAACGAAGTAGAAAAGTTCAAAGGCGGTCTAGCGAAGGTTTCCAAGGAAAACCTAGCTGAACTGGATGAGGGCGAGTATTATTTCCACCAGATCGTAGGATGTGCTGTGATCACAGAAGAGGGAGAAACCCTTGGAACAATCTCAGAGATTCTGACCCCAGGCGCGAATGATGTATGGGTTGTCAAAACACCAGCTGGAAAAGAAGTGTTGATTCCTGTGATTGATGATGTCGTTCTGGATGTTGATGTAGAACTGAAGCAGGTCAAGATTCACCTGATGGAAGGACTGCTGTAACATGAAGGTTGATGTATTGACGTTATTCCCGGAAATGTTTGACGGTGTGTTTGGTACAAGCATACTGAGTAAAGCACAGGCAAAGGGGCTTGTTTCACTGGGGGCTACCAATTTCCGTAATTACGCAACCAATAAACATAACACTGTGGATGATGCGCCATATGGCGGAGGTGGGGGCATGGTGCTCAAGCCCGACCCGATCTTTGCTGCGGTAGAGGATGTACTGGAGCAACGGGGAGAAGCAGCTGCCACGATGAAAGCCCCACGTGTTATTCTAATGTGTCCACAGGGTGAGACATTTACACAGAAAAAAGCCGAAGAACTGGTTCAAGAGGATCACCTGATCTTTATTTGCGGTCATTACGAGGGGTATGATGAGCGTATTCGTGAATTTCTGGTGACGGATGAACTATCCATTGGAGACTATGTTCTGACGGGCGGAGAGCTTCCTGCCATGGTGGCCATTGATAGCATTGTACGATTGATTCCGGGTGTTCTTGGTAACGAGACAAGTGCGGTGACGGATTCTTTCAGTACAGGTTTGCTTGAATATCCCCATTACACCCGTCCGCCTGAATTTAGAGGCATGAAGGTACCGGATATGCTTTTATCCGGACATCATCTGAATATCGAGGCTTGGCGCAGAGAGCAGTCTCTGATTCGTACGTTGGAGCGCAGGCCGGAACTGCTTGAGACGGCTGATCTGACGGAGAAAGAACGAAAGTGGCTGGAGCAATACCGATCTGAACAAGTTAAGAAATAAAAAAGATAAAGCCGAGGACAGTTTACACTGTACCCTCGGCTTTTTTGATCTAATCAAGGTTTGATCGAATTCGTTGAAGACATTACTAGTTTAAAACCGCTCACTAAGTATATTGGAACCCGTTCGCAGCAGGGTAGGAAGATCAGTATCATTTGTAACAGTTAAACGAGGTAACACCATAGGTGCATCCCCAGGATGAACGAATCCGGGTCTAACCGTGAAGCCCATACGATATCCATGTTGATGGAGTTTATATATCATCTGTTCACTGAAATACCCATAAGGGTAGGCAATATATGGCGTATTGATCCCTATATTTTTGATTTGTTCAATATCATGATCGAGCAAGCTGGTATCCAGCGTAACGGGCAAATCGTCTCCACATACCGAATATCCTTTGTGATGCAGGTTAAAGGTGTGGCTATTGTACTCAAATACATCGCTTCCTGCGGCCATCTCTTGCTTGGAGATGTCGCTTTTTTTACTGGGGTCAAAAGTGACCGGTTTGGATTGAATTCGACTGCCTATCACAAAAAGGGAGGCGTGGAAATGATATTTTTTGAGTATGGGATAAGCCAACGTGTAATTGTTTTGGTATCCGTCATCAAAGGTAATGACAATGGATTTCTCAGGTAGCGAGATTTCACCGTTTACGTATTGTTCGAGCTGAGCCAGAGTAACGGTTCGGTACCCGTTTTCGTATAAATACTTCATATTCTGCTCGAACACATCCAAGTCAATGATGGATTTATTCTTTGGTTCGTGATTGTCTATTTTAGGTGTAACGTAATGATACATGAGTACAGGGACTTTCGTAGCCGTGCCTTGTTTGATATTCAACTTTGAAGGGTCCAGCTTGGAATACATCGAAAAGTCAGAGTGAGTTAACGTAAAGAATTTACGTTGTACGATATTCCAAGACGAGCAAGCCTTGTGAGATAACGTGTTGGCGGTGGGATGATTAACAGCATAAGCGTATAGTGTAATGGTGCTTATGAGCAAGGCAAGTGCGGCTAGTAAGATTTTTTTTGAGTACTTCATGTTTCTCCTGGTTCTCCTTTAACATTCATCTATTTCTATAAAAGTTGAGTAGCCCATGTTTATGAGCTTTTAACTATATGATAGACGATCTTCTATGATGGAAAGTTACATTATTTTATCCTGCAAAGAGGTTGATTTTTTAAAATCGATCTGAAAACTTTACCTATTATGCAGGATCTGAGGAATTGGCTACACATAACTTTTTAAGTAAGCCATTAGCAAGAAAATTTGGATGCGTATGCAGCATTCAATCACATCATTTGTTTATTTCTGCTTGTGTTTTGATATGGTGCGTGATACAATAAGTCTGTTGTGTGGAATACGGCGGTCCTCTATGGATAATGAAGGAGACAAGGTGATCTCTGGAAGAAGTATGAACGCCTGTACGGAAGGAGGGAGTCATAGATGAATATCGTTCAAGCGATTACACAAGAACAACTTCGCAAAGATATTCCGAGTTTTCGTCCTGGTGACACTTTGAAAGTGCACGTTAAGGTAATCGAGGGAACTCGTGAGCGTATCCAATTGTTCGAAGGTGTTGTGATTAAACGCCGTGGTGGTGGAATCAGTGAGACTTTTACAGTTCGTAAAATTTCTTACGGTGTAGGTGTGGAAAGAGCTTTCCCGCTTCATTCCCCTAAAATCGATAGAATCGAAGTGGCTCGCCGTGGTAAAGTGCGTCGTGCGAAGCTTTATTATCTTCGTGAACTACGCGGTAAAGCAGCGAGAATTAAAGAAATTCGTTAATATAACGGATACCGGGAAGGGCTTGGAGACAAGCCCTTTTCGTTTTTGTCCGGGAAAAGTTGAACCGGAGGTACACTTCCGAGTAAAATGGTATGGCGGATATGCGGCGTAAAGTCCGGGAGGATTGTGACATCAGTTATCCAAGGCATTTGAATTTTGTGGTTCAATGTACGGTTGTAATGCTTGGCTGCAAGAATTACATAACTGGTTGAGGTTTTGCCTTCTCTAGCCATTATGCAGGGAAGACGCAAAAAGCTGAATGTATACTGCTATAATCATGTACTGTGAAGAGAGGAAGATCTTGAATGGAACAAGAAGTTCAACAGGACCAGGGCAGACCTGCCGAAGAAAAAAATAATCGATCTAAAAAAGCGAAAAATGAAATAGTCGAGTGGCTGAAGGCCATTGTCATTGCACTTGTACTGGTCATTTTAATTCGCTGGCTGCTTTTTAAGCCATTTGTAGTGGACGGGCCGTCCATGCAGCCGAATTTCTCGACAGGAGAACGTGTCATCGTTAATGAGATTCTGTACGATATCCGTGAGCCGAAACGTGGTGAAGTTATCGTCTTCCATGTACCTTCGGAAGGACGAGATTTCATTAAACGTGTCATTGCAGTGGCTGGAGATACGGTGCAGGTTCAAGGTGATACGGTAACAGTTAACGGACAAAAGGTTAACGAGACCTATATCCAAGGTGCAATCGATGCTGCTGAAGCGAATGGTGGAACATATAATGTGAAGGATTTTCCGAATGAACAATTCCCTGATGGCAAAGTGCCGCCGGGTCATGTATTTGTAATGGGGGATAATCGACCGAACAGTACGGACAGCCGGATGATTGGTTATGTATCGCTGAAGGATATTATTGGCCGTGCGGATGTTATTTTCTGGCCAGTTGGAGAGATTAAGTGGATTAACCACTAAGATTCAAAGTATGTATTAAATGAGGTGAAGACAAGGTGACGATACAATGGTTTCCAGGTCATATGACCCGAGCCAGACGCCAGATTCAGGACAAGTTGAAGCTCATTGACGTGGTCATCGAACTATTGGATGCCCGTCTGCCTGTCTCCAGCCGAAATCCGATGATTGACGAGATTCTGATGGATAAACCCCGCATGATTTTGCTCAACAAGTCGGATTTGGCGGATGCCAAAGTGACCCAAGAGTGGATTGACTATTTTAAAAAAGAAGGCATTACCGCTTTTCCTGTGGATGCTTCGACGGGGACCAATGTCAAAGATATTCCTGCTCAGGCAAGACTTATTCTTAAGGAAAAGATTGATCGTCAATTGGCCAAAGGCATTAATCCCCGAGCCGTTCGAGGGTTGATTGTCGGTATTCCCAACGTAGGTAAATCTACATTGATCAATCGTTTGGCTGGGCGGAGCATTGCAGCAACGGGAGACCGTCCAGGTGTAACGAAAGGCCAGCAATGGATCAAAGTCGGCAAGGAAATGGAATTGCTGGATACACCGGGTATTCTGTGGCCGAAATTTGAAGATCAAAATGTGGGATACCGTCTTGCTGTAACAGGTGCGATCAAAGAAGAAATTCTGAATGCAGAAGATATTGCGTTTTTTGGAATTAGTTATCTGATGCGTTACTATTGGGACGCGCTGGAAGAGAGATATGGTCTCCAGGAATTCTCCAGAGATGCAGACGATTCAGACAGTGTAATTGCTATTATGGAGCAGGTCGGCCGAGTTCGTGGGTGTGTAATCAGCGGTGGACGTATCGATTTGGAGAAGGCATCACGAGCATTTCTAAGGGAATTACGTGCGGGTAAGATGGGACGTTTCTCAATGGAAGCTCCTTACTAAAAAAAAGTTCCACAAGAGCCGAAAGAAGCGGCCGTTACCGGGTTACCGGGAACGGTCATTTTTGTGTTTGAAGGCGAAACAGCATACGAAAACGGTTATTCTACTGGTAAAAAAATGAATTAAAGTATGCTTGGTGGAATTGTTTGTACAGTATGGGAGGTCTCCTGAAATCATGATATGATAAATGGTGGCTCAAAATTGCAGAACATGAGTTTGTATGTATTCAATTTACCTTAATAACAACCGATAAATGAAGACATCAGGATCTTTGTTTAATAACAGTTCTAACTTGAAACTTGTACAGGAATACAGTTAAGCAGAACAAAGATGCGATGTCTACGTCTAATTATATATTACATGGGATTACACCGTTGAATGGAGCATGGGTGAGGGAGATGAACAGAATGACAGCTAACCATGAAATGCCGGAGCTTGTACTGCCAGATCAGCAGCGCAAGACGAAGAAAAAGAAAAAAGAAGCTAGCGAACCCAAGGATTTGTTGTTGTATGAGCGGGAGTATTGGGGCAGCGGGTTTGAATATATTGTAGGAATCGATGAAGTGGGACGCGGATGTTTGTTTGGAGATGTCGTAGCGGCGGCTGTGATCCTGCCCCAAGGGTTGATTTTGGAAGGGGTCAATGATTCCAAAAAGCTTTCCGAAAAAAAGCGTGATATGTTGTATGACATCATTATGGAAAATGCGCTGGCTGTAGGGGTAGGATATGCGGATGCGGAAACAATCGATCGTCTGAATATTAAGCAAGCCGCGAGACTGGCGATGAAACGTGCGGTAGAGGCACTTGATGTAACGCCTCATTACATGCTGGTGGATGCTGAAAAGGTAGATGTGAATATACCGCAATTGTCAATCATTAAAGGGGATGCAAACAGCCAATCTATCGCAGCTGCTTCAATTGTTGCCAAGGTAACGAGAGATCGGCTGTGCAAGGAAGAATGGGATACATTATATCCGGAATATGGTCTTTCGGTACATAAAGGCTACGCAACACAATTTCATCGGGAACGGATTATGGCCCTTGGGGCAACTCCGATGCATCGACGTAGCTTCCTCGGTAATTTACTTGGTGAACAGCAAACGTTGTTTTAACTGAAAGGAAACGGAAAGGAGGGGACGCGTTGAATATCAGCTCGATGATTCGTGGTCTAATGGGAGACAATAAACCCGGAAATGCCAAGGCTCTTGAACTTAAGGAAGGCCAGGTCGTTCGCGGCTCTGTTGTCAGTGTATCGGATGATGGAGGAGAGGCTGTACTCCAGATTCAAGGTGTGCAAGTGCGTGCTAAATTGGAGACTCCGCTCCGTCCTGGTGAGACGACACTTCTACAGGTTCAGCCTCCTGGAGAAAATGGTATAACCGTAATGAAACCTGTTGCGGGTTCGCTTGCAGAAATACCGCAGGCTTCATTTAATAATTTATTGCAAGAGGTTGGCCTGACTGATACCAAAGACAATCGGGAACTACTCCTTGCCATGCAACGCAGTGGGCTTCCGCTGACTAAGGATAATGTAGCCATGGTGCAAAATATGATGTCAGCCAAACCTGTACAAGTGCCTGTGGAGGAATGGGTACAGGCGACAGGGATTGCTTTTCAGCGGGGCCTGCCTGTTACAGCAGAAACGGTGAAAGGATTACATCAGACAGTATTTGGACCACCTTTGCATCAGTTGTTAAGTGGTCTTGCGGATCAACTTGAGTCATTGCTGGCTCAGGCGTCAGGCAAACCGGTTCCTGGTGGAGAAGCAGCGGCAGGGTCCAAAGCAGGAACAGCAACAGGACAGGCGGGAGCTTCTGGAAATTTTACTAATGTTGCCGTTCAGCCAGAAGAGGGAGCGCCAGCGGTAAATGTGAGCAGGCCAGGAGTCGGAATACCCGTAGCCTCTCCTGTAGCGTCACAGCCGAATCAGGTTCAGACCACTCCAGCGGCGGGTGCAGGAGTGACTACAGATGCTGCTGAAGGTACGGCATCAGACCAGGGGCAACAAGCCAAAGGTAACGTGCCGCTGAATGCAGGCCAGGCGAATGGTGGACAGACAGGGGCTGAGGCTGCTGCGAAGAATGTTGCCAGCCAGGTTGAGACAGCTGGCAAAGGAAATGCTGGTATTCCGGCGGGTACCGGAATACCAGGCGAGGGCCCGCGTGCTACCGATGCGGGCCAGGCCGTGAGCCGCCCGGGTACACCGGGGACGGCAGAAGCTGCGGCTGGCCGTGCAAGTGCGGGCCAGCCAGAAGGTGCGGCCGTACGTGCAGACGGCCGCACAGACACCCCTGCTGCGGCGACGCCGTCCGCAGCAGGGCAAGCAGCGCCCGCGGCGCCTACGCCAGCCCAGCTGGCGCCGAAGCTGCTGGCGCTGCTGGACGCGCTGCGCAGCGCGTCCACTGCCGCACCGGCACAGCCGGGCGCGGCAGCTCAGGCCGCCCCTGCTGCGCAGCAGGGCGGCCAGACGGCTGCGGCTGCCGCAGGCTCGCCGCAGCCCTTGCCAGCCGGCGCTGATGCGCCGCCGGCTGGCGGTGTTGCCGCCGCACCTGCGGGAGCGGCGGCAGCGCGCGCGCCTGTCACCCACGGGGGAGACCCGTGGGTGGGGCGCGTGCTGAAGCTGCTCGGTGCGGAGCACGAGCAGCAGGCCGTTCACGGCGCGGCGATGCAGTCGCGCGTGGGCGAGGCAGCGAGTCCGGCAAACGCGGACTCGCTCAAGGGCTTGCTGCTGCAGCTTGCCAGCAGCGACAGTGCTCCGGCGGCGCTGAAAGATGCCGCCAATCAAGCTGTTCAATATCTGACAGGTCAGCAGTTATTGCTTACAACGGATCGCGGTGCAGCGTTTGCACAGATGCACTGGTTTATCCCCATCACGGGTCCGGATGGAGAACAGACGGCTTCTGTGCAGATTCAGTCACGCCGCGGTCAGCGCGGAGAACTCGACGCGTCCAATTGCCGTTTGCTGTTTGATCTGGACATGAAAAGCCTGGGACATACCCTTGTCGATGTACATGTAGTAAATAATATTGTCAGCTTGCGAGTGCTTAATGATCGTGAGGAAATGGGAGCAATTTTGGAAAGTGGACGTGAAGTGATCCATCAATCACTCGACAAGCTTGGATATAAGTTGTTGACCTTCCGAGCAGAACCTTGGCCTGCAGGGCAGGAGCACGGCATGGAGCGTAAGATGACAGCAGCAGATTATAGCCCGGAGCGATACAAAGGGGTGGATTTCAAGGTATGAAGGAGGAATCACCGCAGCCGGACCTGTTATCTAAAAAAGCAGTTGCGCTGAAATATGTTCCAGGGGAAAGTGAAGCACCTGTCGTCGTAGCCAAAGGTCGTGGCAAAGTAGCTGAAGCCATTCTGGACAAAGCGAAAGAAAATGGCGTACCCGTACAGGAGGATGCGGCACTTGTGGAAGTGCTCTCCAAACTGGATTTGGATGAACAGATCCCGGCAGAACTGTATCAGCTGGTGGCAGAAGTACTTACTTATGTTTATCGAGCCGATCGGCTTGCCTCCGGCCGTAGAGATGACGAATCATGGTAGAACGGGGATCTGGACGGAAGCCGGAAGGCAAGCTGACTCGTCAGCAAAAGGGAAAGATCGGCGAAGATGAAGCTTGCCGCTGGTTATTGGAACAGGGGTATTGTATCCTGCAGCAGAACTGGCGTTGCCGTAGTGGTGAGGTGGACATTATCGCATCTTTTGAAGAGTTGTTGATTTTTGTTGAGGTTCGAAGCCGAAGTTCCAATTCAGGGTTCGGTACCCCGCAAGAGTCTGTCGATCAGCGCAAAATGCTACAGGTGCGTTCCACGGCAGCAGTTTATATGCAAATGAGCGGAGAACATAGCCGTCAGATTCGATTTGACGTAATTGGCGTGATAATTAATAATCTAGGGGAGATTATCTCCGTAAATCATCTGGAGAATGCATTTTAACTTGGAGTTAAACGATAAGAGGATGAGCTTTTAGACAAGTCTACTGTCTATAGTTCATCTTTTTTTATTCGATCCGTTTTGATCCGCATCCTAAAATAATCCAAAGTTTTTCCCTATTTCAATATGAAATTCAACATGTCAGATTGAATTTCACAGAAAAAGCGAAAATAAAATGGAGTTTTTGTTATCTGCCTTTCTTTGAATCTTCTCAGCAGAAGGGTGTATAATGAAAGCTGTAACCTGACGTGTACTATTTGGAAAGGGAGGCATGACCCATGGGTAAAACGAAGGAGACGAACAACGAAGTCCGCCATGCGATCGAGAATCGCCGCACCGTCAAAAAATTCAAAAAAGATCCTGTTCCAACAGAGCAGATCATCGATTTGCTGGATACAGCCGTTTGGGCGCCTAACCATAAATTGCGTGAGCCATGGAGATTTGTATTGTTCAATGGCAAAGGACGCAAAAAGCTCGCAGAGGCCATTGAAGCCGAGATGGGCGAGGACAACAAATATTCGTCCAGTGTACAGCAGGTACCTGCCGTTTTACTGGTCGTTCTGGAGGAAGACCCGAGACAAGCGATTTGGGATGAGGACTTTGCCGCGGTCAGTGCTATGGTCCAGAACTTTATGCTCGCAGCATGGAGTGAAAAGATTGGTACGTTTTGGGTAACCAAACCATTTTTATATGCACCCAAGTTTCGAAAGTCACTTGGCATCAAGGCTGGAGAAAAAATAATTGGCATGATCTATATGGGTTATCCGGACGTCATTCCATCAGCGAAAGAGCGTACCCCTGCCAGGGATAAGCTAACTTTATTTGAATAAAAAATGATTAGAGACCACATTCATGTGGTCTTTTTTATTTGCAATAGAATCTACTCATTGGAAGCTCAAACCAAAAGGAAAAGTGCTGGAGATGGACATCTTATGATCACGTTTACCTGCGGGCTCATTTTTGAAAGTGATTCTTCATGTCATCCAGGCCGTATAGGTACTCTTCATTACTTATGCAAAAAGAGTTCTTATACGGCTTTATTTAGTAGCTGAACATCAGCATCAAAATAAACTCAAATCTAATTGGCGATACTGGATCGCTTCCGCCACATGGGCAGTCAAAATCTTACCTTCATGATCCAAATCAGCAATGGTTTGAGCCATTTTCATAATTCGGTCATGGGCACGCATACTCAGGTTCAGTATCTGTATCGTTTGATCCAATAACTGCTCTGCTTCACGAGGGAGATGTATTGTCTTCCGTAAAAATGTGCCAGAGAGCTGACTGTTCCAGCGCACTGAACGGTTCATGTACCGTTTGGCCTGAATAGAATGGGCAGCCATCACTTTGGACTGCATCTCGGCAGATGAAGGAGACGTGCCAGCCATACGCCAATCTCCTGGCGGCGGGACTTCGACTTGCAGATCGATACGATCCAGCAGTGGGCCGGAAATTTTCGCCCGGTATGCTGCAACGCGTGCTGGACTGCAGATACAACGCTGGTCCTCCGCCTGAGCCGACAGATAACCGCAGGGACAAGGATTCATCGAACAGGCCAGCATGAATTGTGCAGGAAATGTGAACGCAGCTCTTGCCCGACTGATTGTAACCGTCTGATCTTCAAGCGGTTGTCTTAGTACTTCAAGAACCTGACGCTGGAACTCCGGTAGTTCATCCAGAAACAAAATTCCGCGATGAGCGAGACTAACTTCGCCTGGCTTTGGAATGCCGCCACCTCCAATCAAGCCGGAGGTGGATATCGTATGATGAGGTGACCGAAAGGGTCTGTCTGCAATCAGTCCTTGAGGGGCTTCTTTTAAATGTCCTGCCGCACTTAACACTTTAGTTACTTCCAACGCTTCTTCTTCCGACAAAGGAGGCAAAATTGTGGGCAGTCGTTTGATCAGCATCGTTTTACCCGTACCAGGCGGGCCGACCAGCATAATATTATGCATTCCGGCAGCGGCAATCATCAGTGCTCGTTTGACGTGGTGTTGTCCGAGCACATCACTGTAGTCTTCGGATGAGAAAGAGCAGGTCTTTCTCCCTTGAGTTAAATGTCCACCTGACAAACCCGAGATACGCAGATGACTGTAGTCCCTTAAAATGAGAGGCCCTGCTTTTGTTGCTTCCCAGGCTATGCTGGACTTTAAACTTTGAGATGTATTCGTGGAATCAGGAGCCAGATCCTTCAAGTGGCGAATCCCATAAATTCCGATGTCGCGGATCAGACAAGCCTCTGCCACATTTTCATAAGGAAGAAGAACAGAGGTGAATCCTTGCCTTTTAGCTAGGTCAACCATGGATAAAATGCCCGGCACAGGCCGAATCGAGCCATCCAGAGCCAGCTCCCCGAGTACCAAAGTGCGTTCATGTGGAGGCAGAACGACCTGTCCGCTGGTCGTAAGTAGAGCGATTGCAATAGCAAGATCAAAGGAAGAACCTTCCTTGCGCAAGTCAGCGGGGGCCAGATTAATTGTAATGCGCTGCAAAGGATACTGATAACCGCAGTTTTTAATTGCTGCACGAACCCGTTCCACGGCTTCTCTGATTGCCGAATCAGGCAGTCCGATAATAGAAGTCAGGGGTAACCCATTGGATAAATCGGTTTCCACCTCAATTAATACGCCGTCAATTCCGTATAGACATGAGCTATACAATTTTCCATACATAACAAAGAAACACCTCACTCGAATTGTAGGCTTCGCGCATGGCGAGCCAGTCTCGAATTAAGGTGCTTCCTCAGCTTCTACTAGCATTTTATATAAAAGGAATCAGAGCGTCAACCCGGCATGAATGTGCTACCATAAGTTTCCCATATTCCTGAGATTTCCTTTTCGAAGTTATAGAAGTAAATCAATTGCTTTGTTATACTTGATCACTTATAATTATATTTTATGCAACTTAATTTAACGTGATTTAATGGTGGGATGAAATAATTTGTGCTCAATTATTCTTCTTTTTATCTATTTTGTGATAAGATAGAAAGAAGGGAAACTCCAATCGCCATAAACAATGGTAGAGAAGTATATTTAAGCCCTAAAATAAGTAATTTAAAGTATATTAGGCAGGTGAGACAGATAACATGCAGACAGACCGTTTAAAGCTAGATAATCAATTATGCTTCGCCATATACGCTTGTTCACGTGAAATCACAAAATTGTACCAGCCCTATTTGGAGGTGCTTGGTGTAACGTACTCTCAATATCTGGTTTTAATGGTATTGTGGGAGCGGCAGGAATGTACGGTGAAGGAGATTGGTGAGGCTCTATACCTGGACTCAGGCACGCTGACGCCTCTTCTCAAACGTTTGCAATCGGCTGGGTTCATCCATCGTGAGCGCTCTGCACAAGACGAACGTAAAGTGATGATTACACTAACCGATGCGGGACGTGAGCTTAAGAATAAAGCATTATCCATACCTGAAGCCATTCAGGGAGATGCTTGCTTGAACAGCACAGAGTTCGAAACGTTGCTGGGACAGTTTAAGGGCTTGCTTGAGAAAGTTCATGAAACGAATATGAATACCGCCAAAAAATAATAATAAAAGTCTCCATGGGAGGCAGAACCTTAGTCTATTCGGCTAAGGTTTTTCCCATATATATCCAAGCATTCACAAAAAGGGATCATATCCATATCAAAAAGCTGTCTATTAACCATTACTTTTTTAAGGAAAGCGTTTTAAAAACATGTTACAATGAATTGGGTTTAAGTGAAAATAGTCAACATATGTCTTTTGTTCGTCTACCAGCCCGCCTTGTTGCAGTCATGTTGATAGGAGGATTCGAGAATGAATATCCATGAATATCAAGGAAAAGAAGTACTGAAACAGTATGGAGTTACCGTTCCAAACGGAAAGGTTGCTTATACAGTCGATGAAGCGGTTGCGGCCGCAGAGGCACTGGGCAGTCCGGTGACTGTTGTTAAAGCGCAAATTCACGCAGGAGGTCGGGGTAAAGCCGGCGGCGTGAAAGTAGCAAAGAGCACGGAGGAAGTTCGTGCCTATGCATCCGAAATTTTGGGCAAAGTATTAGTAACCCATCAAACAGGACCAGAAGGTAAAGAAGTGAAACGTCTTCTGATTGAAGAAGGATGCGATATCCGCAAAGAGTATTATGTGGGTGTTGTTGTCGATCGTGCTACAGGACGTGTAGTTATGATGGCTTCCGAAGAAGGCGGTACAGAGATCGAAGAAGTAGCTGAAGCTACACCTGAGAAAATTTTCAAAGAGGTAGTTGACCCTGCAATCGGGTTGCAAGTGTTCCAGGCACGCAAACTGGCTTACAGCATTAATATTCCGAATGAACTCGTGAATAAAGCTGTGAAGTTCATGCTTGCGTTGTACAAGGCATTTGTCGAAAAAGATTGCTCTATTGCCGAGATCAACCCGCTGGTTGTTACCGGAGATGGAAACGTTATCGCGCTGGATGCGAAGCTCAATTTTGACTCCAACGCACTCTTCCGTCACAAGGACATTCAAGAACTGCGTGACCTGGATGAGGAAGATGAAAAAGAAATCGAAGCTTCCAAATACGACCTCAGCTACATAGCGCTTGACGGCAACATTGGCTGTATGGTTAACGGTGCGGGACTTGCGATGGCTACGATGGACATCATTAAATACTACGGTGGAGACCCGGCCAACTTCCTTGATGTTGGGGGCGGTGCAACAACAGAGAAAGTTACAGAAGCATTCAAGATCATTCTGTCTGATGCCAAAGTAGCCGGAATCTTTGTTAACATCTTCGGTGGTATCATGCGTTGTGATGTCATTGCCAACGGGGTTGTTGAAGCCGCGAAGCAGCTTGGCCTGACCAAACCGCTGGTTGTTCGTCTTGAAGGAACTAACGTGGAACTGGGCAAACGTATTTTGGGTGAATCCGGCCTGAATATCGTTCCTGCTGATTCCATGGCCGATGGAGCACAGAAAATTGTTGCCCTCGTAAAATAGGTTCATTCCTTCGTACCGGAGCTGTCCGGGAATTGAAAAATAACCGTAAGGATGTGAAGCAACGTGAGTATTTTGATCGATAAAAATACAAAAGTCATTACGCAAGGCATTACGGGTTCAACGGGAATGTTCCACACGAAGGGCGCATTGGACTACGGAACCCAGATGGTAGGCGGTGTTACGCCAGGTAAAGGCGGAACCAATGTTGACATCACGCTGGAAGACGGTTCAGTAGTCAGCCTGCCGGTATTCAACACGGTGCAGGAAGCGAAGGAAGCTACTGGCGCAACAGCGAGCGTCATCTATGTTCCTCCTGCATTCGCAGCAGATTCCATCATGGAAGCCGTTGACGCAGAACTAGATTTGGTTATCTGTATTACTGAGGGTATTCCGGTTCTGGATATGGTCAAAGTAGACCGTTTCATGGACGGAAAAGATACAGTATTGATTGGTCCTAACTGTCCAGGTGTTATTACACCGGGTGAGTGTAAGATCGGCATTATGCCTGGTTATATCCATATGCCAGGACATGTGGGCGTCGTTTCACGTAGTGGAACACTGACGTATGAGGCTGTTCATCAGCTTACAACTCGCGGTATTGGCCAATCTTCTGCGGTAGGTATCGGAGGAGACCCAGTTAAGGGCTCCGAGTTCATCGATATCTTGAAACGCTTCAATGAAGATCCACAGACGCACGCTGTCATCATGATTGGTGAGATCGGTGGTACTGCGGAAGAGGATGCAGCAGAATGGGTGGCAGCTAACATGACTAAACCGGTGGTAGGATTCATCGGTGGTGTTACAGCGCCTCCAGGCAAACGTATGGGACATGCGGGTGCAATTATCTCTGGCGGTAAGGGTACAGCCAAAGAGAAAATTGCGAAGCTGGAATCATGCGGCATCAAAGTTGCTCCAACACCGGCTGAAATGGGCTCTACATTGGTGAGTGTGCTTGAAGAACGTGGTATTTTGAATTTGTGCACGACACATTAATCCTATTCCGTTATAATAGAAGAAACAGCTCGGAAATGACTCATTTCTGGAGTCGTTGATTCAGGAAACGGTAAAGGTAAGCAACCTTTTGTCCTTTAAATAGGGCGAAGGGTTGCTTTTTTGCGTTTTTTTAAGAAATGCAAATGAACTTGAGGGTGTAGTTAGTGCAAACGCTTGCATTTTATCGTTGCTTATCACACAATATGAGGGGAGTTTTTCTATCCTTCACGGGAGGTAGAAACATGGAAGAACGTTGGATTTTGTTTGGGCTTTATGAAATGGAGGGCATCGGGAAGAAAAGTATTTCTAAATTGATGTCAGGTCAGCACTCGCTGCAGGAATTGCTTTATTATGAGGAAGGAGACTGGATTGCGGCTGGACTTCGAAAAGATCAGGCAGCTCGTTTGACGAGAGGGTTTAATGTCAACTGGATTGAAAGCAGAAGAGAACAGGTTTATGATCGTGGAATCGAGGTTATTACTTATCTGGATTCGAATTATCCCATATTAATGAAGGAAACCGTCCAGCCACCTTGGATTATGTATGCTCGAGGAGACGTTAAGTTATTGAATACACCTTCAATTGCGATGGTTGGGACACGTATGCCAACAGTTTATGGGCGTAAGGTTGGTGAAAGGCTTGCTGAACAATTGTCTCAAGCGGGGTTAACCATTGTAAGTGGACTTGCCAGAGGAATTGATCGCGTGTGTCATGAAGCTGTATTGAGAGCTGGTGGTAAAACCATTGCTGTTTTTGGTACAGGGGTAGATACGGTGTATCCACCGGAAAATACAAGTCTTGCCGAACAAATTGCCGAAACGGGTCTGCTGGTGTCTGAATACCCACTCGGAACGAGGGCTCGTCAGGGACTTTTTCCCGAGAGAAATCGGATTATTGCAGGATTAACATTGGGAACGCTCGTTGTAGAAGCAGATATACGAAGTGGTTCACTCATTACCGCAGATGCAGCGCTCGAGGCAGGCAGAGATGTATTTGCTGTTCCAGGGCCGATTACTTCTCCGAAGAGTCGAGGGGCACATAATTTAATAAGACAGGGTGCCAAATTAGTCACTTGTGTGGCTGATTTATTGGAAGAGTATCATTTGGACTTGCAAAATGCAGAACAACTTCCTTACAATAGAGGACGTTCGGCAGAAAACTCGGGACCAGCAGAGCAAGGTTTGTTTCCGGATATAGAGCTTTCTACTGACGAACGACGTATTATCGTTTTACTTGAGCAGGAAGAGCAATCTTTGGATCAACTAATTGATCGGTTAGGTTGGGATTTTGGACATTTACATTCAGTTCTGTTATCTTTAATCATAAAAAAGCAGATTAGCCAATTACCAGGAACCAAATATGCTAGGGTATGACGATGCTGCAACCTGTGCAGTATGTGGAGTATATAATACGAAGTATGAAGTGAAGTATTTAACTATATAATTTGAACGCTTAACTTACACAACAACGGAGAGGACAGAAAAAACCTGAAGAAACGAAGTGTTCGCCTAAAAGCTTTCTGAAAGAAAGCTGCATCGGAAGCATAAGCTTATAACCGGATTTTAACCTTGAATAAAGGAATAAAACAATCTGGGGATAACAGCGATCGGAAGGTTATTCTGTCATCGGAGGTTTAGTGTGAAATCTTAAATTCAACTTATATAGCAAGAAACAGTTTCATGACTGAGAGGAGGATGAACCTATGGCGGATGCACTCGTAATCGTGGAGTCGCCCTCAAAGGCGAAGACGATAGGCAAATATTTAGGCAGCAAGTTCATCGTGAAAGCTTCGATGGGACATGTACGCGATTTGCCAAAGAGTCAGATCGGCGTTGAGGTAGAGAATGATTTTAATCCGAAATATATTACGATCCGCGGTAAAGGTTCAGTACTGAAGGAACTTAAGGATGCACGTAAGAAAGTGAAAAAAGTGTATCTCGCAGCTGACCCGGATCGTGAGGGTGAGGCCATTGCTTGGCATTTGGCACACGCGCTTGAACTGGATGACACCGCTGATTGCCGGGTCGTATTTAATGAAATCACCAAACAGGCGGTTAAGGACGCTTTCAAAACGCCGCGTAAAATTAATATGGATTTGGTCAATGCTCAGCAAGCCAGACGGATTCTGGATCGGCTCGTTGGATATAAGATTAGTCCACTATTATGGAAGAAAGTGAAAAAAGGGTTATCTGCGGGACGTGTTCAATCCGTTGCGGTGAAAATTATATTGGATCGTGAAAATGAGATTGATGAATTTGAACCGGAAGAGTACTGGAGCATTACTGCCAAACTGAGTGCCGATGGCAATCCGTTTGAAGCGAAGTTTCATAAGTTAAATGGAACCAAAACCGAGCTTGGCAGTGAAGAGGAAGTCCAGGCGATTCTGAAACAGATCGAAGGCGCTGACTTTACAATCAAGGAAGTGAAAGAGAAGGAGCGCACGCGCAATCCTTCTGCGCCATTTACGACAAGTTCACTGCAACAGGAAGCGGCACGTAAACTTAATTTCAGGGCTTCCAAGACGATGTCTGTTGCGCAACAGCTTTACGAAGGTGTAGACCTTGGAAAAGAAGGTACAGTCGGTCTCATTACGTACATGCGTACAGATTCGACGCGTATCGCTGCATCAGCTCAGGAAGAAGCAAAAGAATACATCATAGGCAAGTATGGCGAGACCTTTGCACCAGAGAGCCCTCGGAATTATTCCAAAAAGGCTTCGAATGCTCAGGATGCGCACGAAGCAATTCGTCCGACTTCCATTTTGCGTGATCCGGATTCGATTAAATCGTTCATGAGTCGTGATCAGTTCCGTTTATACAAGCTGATTTGGGAACGTTTTGTAGCAAGTCAGATGTCTTCTGCTATTTTGGATACACTTTCGGTAGATATCGCTGCTGGAGATACGATCTTCCGTGCAGCAGGTTCCAAAGTGCGCTTCCAAGGATTCATGAAAGTGTACGTTGAAGGTAACGACGATGGTACAACAGAGGAAGATCGTTTGCTGCCTCCACTCAAAAGCGGAGACGTGCTGGAGAAGCAGGAGATTGAGCCTAAACAGCATTTTACGCAGCCACCACCCCGTTATACAGAAGCACGGCTGGTGAAAACATTGGAAGAACTCGGCATAGGTAGACCGAGTACATATGCGCCGACACTGGAGACCATTCAGAAACGCGGATATGTTGCGATCGAAGAGAAAAAATTTATGCCGACAGAGCTGGGAGAGCTGGTCATCGAGCAGATGGAAGAGTTTTTTCCGGAAATTCTGAATGTGGAGTTTACCGCTAACATGGAAGGTGATCTCGACCATGTGGAGGAAGGCTCTGAGGATTGGGTTAAAGTGCTGGCTGAATTCTATGAATCTTTCGAGAAACGACTGGAGTTCGCCGAGGAAGAAATGAAAGAGATCGAGATCGAAGACGAGGTATCGGATGAGATCTGTGAGAAGTGCGGCAAACCGCTGGTATACAAACTTGGACGTTTTGGAAAATTCCTTGCATGCTCAGGTTTCCCTGATTGTCGCAATACGAAACCGATTATTAAGGATATCGGTGTAACTTGTCCGAAGTGTAAAGAAGGTCATGTCGTAGAACGTCGTAGTAAAAAAGGACGTATATTCTATGGTTGTGACAAGTATCCGGAATGTGATTTTGTATCATGGGATAAACCTTCGGCTAAACCTTGTCCGAGCTGCGGGTCGTTAATGATTGAGAAGCGAAACAAAAAGGGAACAAGATTACAATGTACTTCATGTGATCATCAGGAGCCGGTGGAAGAATCGGAAGATGAATCAACGGATTAGCATATTATGGGGGTAAATGATTTTGACAAGTGAACAACAAGTAACGGTTATTGGTGCCGGACTAGCTGGATCGGAAGCGGCGTGGCAGATTGCCAGTCGCGGTGTGCGTGTGAAATTGTACGAGATGAGACCGGTTGTCAAAACTCCGGCTCATCATACGGATAAGTTTGCAGAACTTGTCTGCAGTAACTCTCTGCGTGCCAATGGATTGGCTAATGCGGTTGGCGTGTTGAAAGAAGAAATGAGAATGTTGAATTCGCTCGTGCTGGGTGCGGCCGATCGACATGCTGTACCGGCAGGCGGAGCACTAGCTGTTGACCGGGACGGCTTCTCGGGTGAGATTACATCGACCCTGCATCAGCATCCGCTGATTGAAGTGGTGAACGAAGAACTTACTTCACTGCCAGAGGACGGCATTGTTGTTGTTGCGACCGGTCCATTGACTTCGCCAGCATTGTCCGAGCAGATCAAGGCATTGATGGGTGAGGAGTACTTCTATTTTTATGATGCTGCTGCTCCAATCATTGAAAAAGATTCAATCGATATGAACAAGGTATATCTTGCCTCTCGTTATGACAAAGGAGAAGCGGCTTATCTGAACTGTCCAATGACGGAAGAAGAGTTCGATGTCTTTTATGAGGCTCTTATTACTGCGGAGGTTGCCCAGCTTAAGGAATTCGAAAAAGAGATTTATTTCGAAGGCTGCATGCCCATTGAAGTCATGATGAAAAGGGGTAAACAAACGGCATTGTTTGGTCCAATGAAACCGGTAGGTCTGGTTAACCCGCATACGGGTGAATTACCCCATGCTGTAGTGCAACTCAGACAGGATAATGCAGCGGGAACGTTGTATAACTTGGTTGGTTTCCAAACCCATCTGAAATGGGGAGAACAGAAGCGAGTCTTCTCTTTGATTCCAGGTCTTGAAAATGCAGAGTTCGTTCGTTACGGTGTTATGCACCGGAATACATTTATTAATTCGCCGAAACTGCTTCGTCCAACGTACCAGTTTAAGGAGCGTCCTAATCTGTTCTTTGCTGGTCAGATGACGGGAGTAGAAGGATATGTTGAATCAGCAGCATCCGGCCTAATTGCTGGGATGAACGCAGCTAAAGCGGCGCTCGGGCAGGAACTTGTCGTACTCCCTGTTGAAACCACATTAGGCAGCATGGCTCAATATATTACGACTGCGGATTTCAAGCACTTCCAACCAATGAATGCTAACTTTGGCTTGCTACCGAAGTTGGAAACTAGAATACGTAACAAAAAAGAAAAGAATGAAGCACTCGCTAACCGTGCACTGGATGGGATCGCCAAATTTGCTGCTTCAGAAGGTCTAACCGTTCCGGAACGCGTATAAATTATTCGTGGGGGGAGCTGATATTATGGATATGTCATTTCATGCTACAACGATCTGTGCTGTTCGTCATAACGACAAGGCTGCAATTGCAGGCGATGGTCAGGTAACCATGGGCCAGAGCGTTGTAATGAAGAATACAGCCAAAAAAGTAAGACGTTTATATCGTGGACAGGTTGTTGCCGGATTTGCAGGTTCAGTGGCTGATGCGATTACCCTGTTTGAGAAATTTGAAGGTAAACTGGAAGAACATCATGGGAATTTGCAGCGGGCTGCAGTAGAGCTTGCGAAGGACTGGCGGCAAGATCGGATTCTGCGGAAGCTCGAAGCTTTGCTGATTGTGATGGACAAAACAGGAATGCTGCTTATTTCAGGTGGTGGCGAGATTATTGAGCCAGATGATGATATCATTGCCATCGGTTCAGGCGGTAATTTTGCTCTCTCAGCTGCGAGGGCACTTAAACGTCACGCTGGGCAGATGGAAGCAAAAGATATCGCGCGTGAGTCTCTTCAGGTGGCTTCAGAGCTTTGTGTGTACACGAATAGTAATATTATCGTCGAAGAATTGTAAGAACGAAGAAATCTCCCGTACAGGATCATGATGCTGCATCTGCTCCGGTCTACGTTAAGGAGATTCTTTGTTCTTGTAGTTGATTGACGCCAACATACTTGTAGGAGGGAAGCATTATGAATTCTCAAGCCTTGACGCCAAGACAGATTGTTACCGAACTTGATAAATACATCGTAGGTCAAAAACAGGCGAAGAAATCAGTGGCAGTAGCGCTTCGTAATCGGTATCGTCGCAGCCTTTTGCCAGAACATACACAGGATGATATCGTACCCAAAAATATACTGATGATTGGACCTACGGGTGTGGGTAAAACGGAGATTGCACGTCGTCTTGCAAAACTGGTAGGTGCACCTTTTGTCAAAGTCGAAGCGACCAAGTTTACTGAAGTGGGATATGTCGGACGTGATGTGGAATCTATGGTTCGGGATTTAATCGAAACTTCCTTGCGTATGGTCAAGCTGGAGCGGACTGAAAAAGTGAAGGATAAAGCGGAAGAAGCGGCTAACGAGCGCATTGTACATATTCTGGCTCCTTCCCAGTCCAAGTCCAAAAGCCAGCGTAATCCTTTTGAGATGATCTTTGGTAATAACGGGAATGGAAATGCTGCTCAGGAGCAGGAGGAACCAGAACCCGATACAGGTGTTGCGGAACGTCGTCGCAAAATCAGATTTGATCTGTTGTCTGGTAAACTGGAGGATGACATCATTGAGATTGACGTAGAAGACAGCACACCGAACATGATGGATATGTTTGCTGGTCAGGGGAATGATCAGATGGGCATGAACATGCAAGAGATGTTTGGTAGCCTGCTCCCGCGTCGTACGAAGAAACGTAAACTGGCCATTAAGGAAGCGCGTAAAGTGCTTATCCAGGAAGAGGCGAGCAAGTTAATTGACATGGATGATGTGACTCAGGAGTCCATAAGACGTGCAGAGCAGACAGGTATTATTTTCATCGATGAGATCGACAAGGTAGCCAGTCAAGGCCGCGGAAGTGGCCCGGATGTCTCCCGAGAGGGTGTTCAGCGAGATATTCTACCGATTGTAGAAGGTTCGACAGTGATGACCAAGTATGGGCCTGTCAAAACGGATTACATTCTGTTTATGGCGGCAGGTGCATTCCATGTGGCCAAACCTTCGGATCTGATTCCTGAGCTTCAGGGGCGTTTCCCTATTCGTGTAGAGTTAAACAGCCTTACTCTGGAGGAGTTTGTTTCTATCCTGACAGAACCTCAGAATGCGTTAACGAAGCAATATGTTGATTTGCTCCGCACAGAGAATATTGAGATTGAGTTTTCTGAAGAAGCAATCAGGGAGATTGCTAAGCTGGCGGAATCAGTGAATCAAAATACTGAGAATATTGGTGCTCGTCGTCTGCACACTATTTTGGAGAAGCTTTTGGAAGATTTGTCCTTTGAGGCTCCTGAGCTTACGTTAGAGCGCATGGTGATTACACCAGAATATGTACGTGAAAAGTTAAATGATATCGCGACTGATCGGGACTTAAGCCAATATATTCTTTAATCAAAGTCATCTGCGTTTAAGTCTATGTAACTATACCTGATCATAAGATCATAATTTAAATTGGAAAATAGGGTTGTACCTGAGAAGCAGGGGCATTCATCAACATGTTCTGTATTTCTTTGCAGATTATGCTGTGCGGACGTTCTGTTATCAGTACAACCCTTTTATTTTTATTATCATCTAACAGTTTTTGATCATTAGACCGATAAAAGAGAAGTGGCAATCATTGGGGCCAGAATCTAGGACTTGTGCCGCATAGATATTGATATAAAGGGTAGTGGATTAGTGGGTATTCTCAATTTTTATCCACCATGTATTTCCATTAAAAGAATTTTAATTATTTAAATGTTATCTGTTGTTATGTATTCTAACTGGGAAAACTTGCGTAAATGCGCAAAACGTCGTTTTGTGGAAAATGGAGAAGGCATCAATTGTTTTACAATTATAAATTAGTAGTGACCCATACAATTGTTAAGAAAGTGTTGCGTGAAAAATGAGGCATTCTATGAATTCTTATACATAAAGTACGAAAAAAAACAGAGTTAACTTCATAAAAATACAATTTGTTATAAGCTTAAAACCTTAATCTGGCGGTAAATAATGCTAAACTTAACAAACATCTATCCTTCTCAAGTAATGTGTATTTGGAAGAGTTTAGACTAAAAAGCAAGCAGGGAAAATGAGTTTTATTTTAAGAATGTTTAAGGATAGGCCACTAGATTGTTAAGACATTTTTGATTTGGGACTGAATATTTACGAAAAAAATCATAATTTGCAGAAAATACACAAAAAGCCCTCTCTTTCAGAAAAGATAGGGCTTTTTTCTTATTGTAATATATCCCAAACTCGAAGAAACTTATGTTATACGACAACATCAGAGTTAATTCTACTTAAGTCCTAGAAAACCGTGTAAACACGAATGTTTTTGTCGAAAAAACAACAGTAGTTTCACGCAAAATGATTCAATCTTTTTCCATATATACTAATGAGAGGAGGGGTATCGTGAATCTTTTAAATGATATTAGCTTTAAAAGATTACAAGGTGCACTCGATGCGTCGAACATGAGACAACGAACGATTGCTGACAACGTAGCGAACGCCGACACCCCGTATTTCAAGCGATCAGACGTTTCTTTTGAAGAAATGTTACAGGGACAGATGAACGGTGATTTACCTGTTCTTAAAGGTAAAGTAACGGATCCGAGGCACATTGTCATAGGTCCTTCCTCTTCAGTACCAACACCTGTAGTTAATATGGACCAGTCCACTTCCATGAATAACAACCAGAATAACGTGGACATCGATAGAGAAATGAGCCTTCTGGCGGACAATCAATTGCGTTATAACGCTTATATTCAGCAGGTTAACGAACAAATTAAAATGATGCGAGTAGGCGTAGAAGGGAGATAACCACGTTGAACATTAGCAACAGTTTTGGAATCAGTGCCTCGGCTCTTACAGCTCAACGTTTGCGTATGGACGTCATTTCTTCCAATATTGCCAATGCTGAAACCACGCGCGCGAGCGTGTCGAATGGGGTCGCAGTTCCATATAAGCGGAAAATGGTGGTGCTTGAACCGAATAAACCATCCTTTAGTACTATGCTGCAAAATCAGATGCGTGGCGGAGGTTCAGGTGACGGTGTCAGAGTAACTGAGATTCGGGATGATCAGTCACCGTTCAAACCGGTCTATGACCCGACTCATCCAGATGCCAATGCAGAAGGTTATGTATTCATGCCTAATGTGGATATTGCAAAAGAAATGGTCGACATGATCTCGGCTTCGCGTTCTTATGAGGCTAACGTTACTGCACTGAATTCAACGAAAGCAATGATTTCCAAAGCATTGGAAATTGGAAAAGGCTAACTGTTGCATCCTTCGACAACCAATAAATAGAAGAGATAAGGGGAGGGACATTTGTGATTCAGAACAATATGTTTAACACTCAGGGAGTTCAGCCGTTGCAGATGAAGAGCGCAGCAACTGAAAACAAACCTTCTACACCAGCCGAAAGCATTCAGAGCTTCGGTACATACTTACAAAATGCGTTGGGTTCTGTCGCAGCACAGGAAACTCAGGCGCATGAAATGTCAAATCAATTTTTGGTAGGCAAGGCGAATGTAGATCAGGTGTTGATTGCTTCGGAACAGGCTCTGCTTAGTCTGCAATTCACCACTCAGGTACGTAACAAAGTGGTTGAGGCATATCAAGAGGTTATGCGCACGCAATTATAAGAGTTCATTTGCGCGGACAGTAGTGCTGATCATAACGACAAGCAGCTGCGATGCTGCTCCTGATCAAAGCTAGGAGAACGCTCAGGCTTTTGTCAGGACAGACTAAGCAAAGTTTCGGATGGGGTGACAGAGTGAATGAGAGAATTGCCCAGTACAGAGATAAGGCATCACAGTACTGGAATAGCTTTAGCAAAAAGCAGAAAACATTATTTATTTCAACCTTCTTATTTCTGATTTTGGCAGCAGTGGTTCTCACGATGCAGTTATCCAAGACAGAGTATGAAGTTGCGTTCAAAGATTTAAATGCAAGTGATTCAGCTGGTGTAATCAATTATCTGAACTCTTCAAATATCCCATATAAACTTAGCGAGGACGGAAAAAGCATTTCTGTGCCTAGCACAGATGTAGCCTTAACCAAAGTGAATATCGGTTCTCAAGGTATCATTCAAAATGGTTCGCTGGGTTATAAAGCATTTGAAAGCTCATCTTCACCAATCGGCATGACAGATAAAGAGTTTGATGTGAAATATAACAATGCGTTAAACGGAGAAGTTGAAAAACTGCTTCAGCGCATGCAGGGAATTCAAGATGCGAAAGTCCTTGTCAACATGCCAAAGGATAACATTTTTGCAGGTTTGGAAGAGCAGGACAAAGCATCGGCTTCCGTAGCATTGCAGTTTAAACCGGGGTACCATCCTAACCAGGCAGCCGTGGATGGGTATTTTAATTTGGTTAAAACGGCCATTCCGAACCTGCCAATCGAGAATATCACCATCACGAACACGGATGAGGCTGAACTGATTCCAACCGCTCGCGGTGGCAGTGGCGGCTTGTCATCTGAAGTCCAGGAAAACATGGCCTTACAGAAAAAGTTTGAGAGCGAAGTGCGAAACAACGTTAAACAATTCCTCTCTCAAATTGTAGGTGAGGACAAGGTTAACGTGTTGGTTTTCTCAAAACTGAATTTTGATAAAGTAACCAGTAAAGAAAACATGGTTTCGCCTGTTGATCAAGAGAATATGAAGGGCATCGAAATCAGCGTGCAACAAATCCAGAAGAGTTACACTGGCGGAGGAACTCCGACAGGCGGTGTAGCGGGAACAGGCCAACAGGACGTTCCGGGGTATCCTTCTTCTGATTCAAATAGCAACGCGAATTCGGAAGAATCATCAAGCACGATCAACTATGAAGTGAATCGAATTGCCAGAGATATCATTTCAAGCCCATATACTGTAAAAGATTTAACCATCAACGTGGCGGTTGAACCACCCGCAGGGCAAACTGAGTTGCAACAACCGGTTCGAGATGCAATTGAAAATATTCTAGTAAATATCGTCCGAGCATCATTGGCAGACTCAGGCACAACAATAACTGACGCAGACCTGACGAAGAAAGTCTCAGTCATGTCACAAGGGTTTGCAACAGCTGCAGATGCAAATACGGGCTTCCAGTTAACACCTGCAATAATGTGGGGTGGCGGAGCACTGATTGCGGTCTTAATCGCAGCGGTAGTTATTTTGTTGGTACGTCGTCGTCGTAAACAAAATGAGATTCTAGAAGAGGAAGAAATCCCGCTTCCAGTAGCAACAGAGTTCCCGTCCATAACACTGGACAGTGTGACGAACGAAAGTCAGGTGCGCAAACAATTGGAGAGTTTGGCCAAGAAAAAGCCGGACGAATTCGTCAATCTGCTGCGTACGTGGCTGGCTGACGAATAGAGGTGAACGCAATGGCAAAGGCAGGCAATGCCGGATTGACTGGCAGACAAAAAGCAGCAATATTGTTGATTACATTAGGTCCGGAAGTATCTGCTCAAATCTTCAAACATTTGCGTGATGAGGAGATTGAACAGCTTACGTTGGAAATTGCCAACGTGCGCAAGGTTGACGCATCCGAAAAGGACATGATTATGTCCGAATTCCATCAGATTTGCTTGGCGCAGGAGTACATCTCTCAAGGTGGTATTACTTACGCTAAAGAAATTCTGGAGAAAGCACTCGGTTCCACTAAAGCGCTTGAAGTTATCAATCGTTTGACAGCTACGCTGCAAGTTAGACCTTTTGACTTCGCGCGTAAAGCTGATCCGAATCAAATTCTGAACTTTATTCAGAACGAAAGTCCGCAAACGATTGCGCTTGTGTTGTCTTATCTGCAATTCGAGCAAGCGGCAGCCATTCTTTCTTCACTTCCTCAGGAGAAACAAGCGGATGTTGCTCGCAGAGTAGCCGTGATGGACAGTACTTCACCAGAAGTTATTTCACAGGTGGAGCGTGTGCTGGAACAGAAACTGTCCTCGACAGTAACGCAGGATTACACAAATGCGGGCGGTATCGAATCCATCGTTCAGATTTTGAATGGTGTCGATCGGGGGACGGAACGTACAATTTTGGACTCCCTCGAGATTCAGGATCCGGAACTTGCAGAAGAGATCAAAAAACGGATGTTTGTATTCGAAGACATCGTCAATGTGGACGATCGTTCCATTCAACGTATTATTCGGGATATCGACAATGCGGATCTGCAGCTTGCACTCAAGGTCGCGAGCGAAGAAGTGCGTGAAGCTGTATTCCGTAACATGTCGAAACGGATGTCTGAAACATTCAAGGAAGAAATGGAATTCATGGGCCCTGTGCGGCTCCGTGATGTGGAGGAAGCTCAGACACGTATCGTAGGTACGATCCGCAGACTGGAAGAATCTGGTGAGATCATTATCGCACGTGGTGGAGGAGATGATATCATTGTCTAATTTGATTAAATCTTTCCAGTATGTCCCTGTCGAAGACCATAAGAAGCTCGAGAATCATCACTATTATGGTGGTGAAGATGAGACGGGATTGGATGAGGACGGCGCGGTAGTTTCTGAAGTGGAAGAGCTTCGGGCACAAGTGGATGAAGAGACAGAACGTCTTACTGCTGAAATGCTGGAAGATGCCAAGGAGTTTGCGGAAAAGCAGGTGCGTGATGCTTCGGAAGAAGCAGAGCGAATGCTTCTGGAGGCCCGAGAACAGATTGATCGCTGGTGGCAGGAACAACGAGAGCAGGATGAACATCTGACCGAAGCTCTCCGCGCCCAAGGTTTTCAGCAAGGGTTCGAAGAGGGAAGAGCACAGGCCGAACTGGATCTCCAGGTGAAGATCGAAGAGATGATGAACGAAGCACAAATCGTGCTTCAGGAAGCTTATGTTGCCAAAGAACAGATCATTCAGGAAGCAGAGCCGTTTCTTGTTGAACTTGCATGCGGCATCGCAGAGAAAGTTATTGATAAACAGCTTACAGTAGAGCCAGAACACACGCTTGAGCTGATACGTCAGAGCTTGTCCAGAAAAAGAGAGCAAGGACAGATCGCACTCTGTGTAGCACCTGAACAGTTCTCTTTTGTACAGGCTGCCCGGGAGGAACTGGCTCTTTCGATTGATTCACAAGCAGAATTGCAAATTTTGCCTGATGCTACAGTTAAAGATAAGGGTTGTGTCATCCGTTCTTCATTTGGAAGTGTTGATGCAAGAATTGATACACAGCTTGCCGAGATTAAAAAAGAACTGATCCGCATAGCACTTGAGGATGAGGAGCGAAGACATCAACATGAAGGTTCTTAGTTCACAGCGTTATATGGAGCATCTGCGACAATTTGATCCTGTGCGTATAAACGGAAAAGTAACTCAGGTTATTGGACTTATGGTGGAATCAGAAGGTCCGGACGCCAGCATTGGGGATGTATGTTACATCTACCCTGGTAAATCTGCCAAGCCTTTGCAGGCAGAGGTTGTCGGATTTCGTGATAACAAGGTGCTACTTATGCCACTGGGAGAACTTCAATCCATTGGTCCGGGCTGTGACGTGGTCGGAACCGGCAAACCCTTGGGTGTACAAGTAGGATCTGAATTGCTTGGAAAAGTGCTGGATGGACTCGGACAGCCGCTTGACGGTTCACTGTTGCCGTCTCGAATGCCGATGTATTCTACTTCCAATACCCCTGTTAACCCGATGGATAGACCGCGTGTGCTTGAAACGATGAGTGTGGGCGTTAGAGCAATCGACGGCTTGCTCACTGTAGGAAAGGGCCAGCGTGTGGGTATATTTGCAGGTTCAGGTGTCGGAAAAAGTACATTGATGGGCATGATCGCTAGGAATACCGCTGCAGATGTGAATGTAATTGCACTGGTGGGTGAGCGTGGACGTGAGGTTCGTGACTTTATCGAACGGGATCTTGGTCCGGAAGGCCTTGAACGCTCTGTCGTCATTGTGGCAACATCAGATCAGCCGGCTCTGATTCGAATCAAGGGTGCTGTTATAGCAACAACGATTGCGGAGTATTTCAGAGATCGGGGCATGAACGTCATGTTAATGATGGATTCGGTTACCCGTTATGCCATGGCTCAGAGGGAAGTCGGCTTGGCGGTAGGGGAGCCACCGGCGATGAGAGGTTATACGCCTTCCGTTTTTGCAAGTCTTCCAAAACTGCTGGAACGTGCAGGAACAGGGCCAACAGGTTCCATTACCGCCTTTTATACCGTTTTGGTTGACGGGGATGACATGAACGAACCGATTGCAGATGCAGTGCGGGGAATATTGGACGGTCATATTGTATTGAACCGCGCGATAGCTAATAAAGGTCATTTTCCAGCGATTGATGTACTTGCAAGTATCAGTCGGGTTATGAAGGACATCGCTCCCGAAGACCAGATTGATGCGGTTAACAATATGAAACGCCTGATGGCAGTGTACAAGGAGTCCGAAGATTTAATCAACATCGGGGCTTATCAACGTGGATCAAATGCAGCCATCGATGAAGCGATGGATCAAATTGATCATATCTGGAATTTTACGAAGCAAAAAGTCGATGAAAAAGTAACGTTAAGTGAAGTGCAGGAGCGTTTGATTCTTGAATTCGCAAGGAGATGAAGAGTGAACGATGAAATTTCGATATCATTTCCAGAAGGTTGTTGACCTGAAAAGCAATGAGAAGACACAGGCAGAATGGATGTTATCCACAGCGATTGGTAAGCTCCAGACGGAAGAAGAACATCTGTTGCAATTGATCAATGATCGAGCTAATCTGATGAACATTATTCAATCAGCAACTGAAAATTGTGCTTCTGTATCCAGTTTGCAGGAAATGCAGCGTTATGCATATCATCTTGATGAATGTATATCGCGTAAGAGCAGTGATGTCGAGCACGCTCAAGTCAATGTGCAGCGGAATCAGAGCTTTCTGAATGGTAAAGTGATTGACGAAAAAGTGTGGCTTGGAGCGAGAGATAAGGCCAAAGGCAGATTTCAGCAGGAGATGCTCCTCCGGGAACAGAACGATCTGGACGAGATGGCTACTGTACGCTTCGCCGCCAAAGCCCGCGCGAACTGATGTGAGCTGGGATGCGAAGTTGTCTCGTGAAGGAGGAATGAACGGTGGCTGTTAATGACACTGATATCGAAAAAGAATCCGGGAGTGGATGGGAAAAGTTTCTCATGATCTCAATCCCGATTGTATTTACGGTTGTGCTGTTAGGTGTATTGCTTACCCTATTTAATGTAGATGTTCGGAATAATGCGCTTGAACTTGCCAAAAAAATACCTGTAGTCAAAGATTGGGTACCTGATCCAGTACTTGATCCTGAGAAGGAGCAGCTGGAGAAGAGCGAGAAGCAGGTTGAAAGCGCAGAAGCAACGATTGAGAAATTGAAATCCCAAGTAACTGCGAAAGAAGCTGAACTGAAGGCGGCCAAAGACGCTGCTTCCGCGGAGACGCAAAAAACGGCTGAACTGCAAAAGAAACTGGATGACGCTAACAAGGCAGCTGAAACGGCAGTAGCTGCACAACCAGAGAGTGAAAGTGACTATCAGAAACAGATAAAAAGCTTGGCTAAGATGTATGCTGATATGAGCCCGAGCAAAGCCGCACCTATTCTGCAAAATATGACAAATGAAGAAATGGTGCTTATGTTAAACGCGATGCAGTCGACTGCCCGAACGAAGGTGCTGGAAAAGATGGATCCGAAAACCGCGGCAGATGTGAGTATGCTGATGAAAGATGCCAAGCCTTCAGGCGATCTTGCTTTGGATGCACTACAGTCCCGTTTGAAAAAGGAAACAGCAGCGGCAACTGCAACGACATCCAATAGTAAAAATTTGGATAAAAATCAGTTGAGCCAAACCTTTGCCTCCATGTCTGCGTCAAGCGGAGCCAAACTTTTGCTCGAAACGTATAAAATAAGCCCGGACAAAACATTGACTATACTTAACTCAGTCAATGATGCGACACGATCACAACTGCTTGAGAACATGTCAAAAGAAGATTCGGTTGCAACAGCCAAGGTATTGAATCGGCTAATGGGGAACAAGTAACAGTTTTAATCTTACCGCATGGAGGGGAGGTGAAAAAATGTCACTCGTATATCAAATGAACGCCGGAGCTTCTTCAAAAACTTCTGGTTCAACACAGGCATCTACAGCACAGTCCAAAGGTTCGGTTACGGAAACTGGCGGCGAGTTCTTGCAGACACTGGCACAAACATTGGCTGGTGGAACAGGCGAAGGTAGCACTGATTCAACGAATGGTACAGTAACAGCGAAAACGTCTGCTCCTCTGATGTTTACTTTTGCTTCAGACAACGAAGGTAGTAACACATCTTTAACGGAAACGTTAAGTTCATTATTTGTGGATACTGATTCATCGGATTTAAGTGGTAAGCTTGAAACGTTATTTGGCGATCTGGATACGTTAGATAAAGCTTTGGAAAATGATCCGGCTTTACTTGCAGGTCTTCAATCGTTGATTCAGCAATTGTATGCATTATTAAACAATAATTCAGACAGCAATCAGCAGACAACGTTGAGCGAAATCACTTCTAATCTGGATCAAGCTGCTAAAGCTGCATCTGCTGTTGAGCTTTCTCAGCATCCTGCCGCAGTCCGATTTGTACTACAGGACGTGTTAACACAACTGTCAGCAGAAGTTTTAAAACCAGACAGTGCTACGTTGAAACGCGCTCCTGAATTCCAACAATTACTTCAGCAGTTACAAGGTCAGTTGAAGGAAGCTGGAGTCGAAACGGATGGCAAAAAAGGCTGGTCTGAACTTAAATCGATACTAGATACGTTCTCACTGCAAAAAGATCCGTCTATTCAAGGATCAGGTGCTGCTTCGACAACATTGCCCAAAACAGAAGCAAAGGCATCTCAGATCACTGCACAATCAGGGATTCAAGTAGAATCCAAAGCAACAGCACTTACAGCTAAGTCCGATTCAACATCTGTTATCGACGTGGATCCGGTAAGCCATCAATCTAACATTGTAACAGCTGGAGAATTATCCTTGCGAAGCTCAGGCACAACAGCAGGTAAGCCCGCAGAGCCTGTTATGCAAGCTACAAATTTTGCTAAGGAAATGACACAGTTTGTGGTGAGTAAACTGGATATCGTGAATCAAAAAGGATTTTCCGAAGCTACAATCTCACTTCGTCCAGAGCATTTGGGGAAATTGGATGTACAGATTACGTTACAAAACGGACAATTGGTTGCTAGGTTCATGACAGAACATGTCATGGCGAAAGACATGCTCGAACAACAGATGATGCAGCTCCGTTCCTCGCTACAGTCACAGGGCATTCAAGTGGAGCGACTCGAAGTAACTCAGAACAGTTCGCTTGGATCCGAAATGTATCAGGATGGCGGTCGCCAACAAGGAAACCAATCTCAGCAGCAACGCCGTTCCCGAGAGCGTGGGGAGCATACCGATGAAGCTGTAACAGCAGCCGGGTTGCAAGAAGAGCTTCGCAACTGGCGTAGTGAACAAGTGGAAGGCAACGAAGTAAGGCGAGATTCATTTAGTGCAGAAGCTTAAACAGGGATGAGGTGAATATATGGCAAATGAAATTGTTTCTACGAATAATGTGTGGCCCAACTACTCAGCTGTGAATAAAGCGACAACAAGTGCTGCAACCAAAGAGCTGGGTAAAGATCAATTTCTCAAAATTTTGATTACTCAGTTGCAGAATCAGGATCCAATGCAGCCGATGGAAGATAAAGAGTTCATCGCTCAGATGGCCCAATTTAGCTCCGTGGAGCAACTTGTAAACATCTCTACACAGCTTAAAACATTGAATCAGTCACTTGGGGCCGTATCAGGCATGATTGGGATGGAGATCAGCTGGCTTTCTTCTGATAAAACAGACAGTGGTGCACTTCGTCAAGGAATCGTGGACTCTATAATTGTGCGAGATGGTGTGCAGTACGCGAAAGTGGGCAAGGACGAAATCAAGCTGGATGAAATTATTCAAGTGAATCGTGCGAAGCAGGATGAAGAGACGAAATCTCCTGTCCAGGACGTTCCAAATGATGCTGTGAATTCTAACGTAAATACTAACGAGAATTCTAATGTCAATGATCCATCCGCTGTTAATGCCGAAATGAGTGAACCTGAAGAAGATCGAGAGCAAAACATATGAGCGACCGTATAACAGTTGGTCAATTGTATACAGGACCTGTCACTCCCAATATGCTCCGCAAACCTCAAACGGGAGAACTATCTAGTGCGCCGACTAAGCCTTTTGCTCAAGTGTTGGAAGATAATCTGCTCAAGCTTAGCAACCATGCGGCTAAACGCTTAGAACAGCGGGGTATTGAATTAAAAACGGAGCAGATGAAGCAAATTGGTTCTGCACTGGACAAAGCTGCCGCCAAGGGAGCCAAAGAATCCCTGATTTTGATGCAGGATATGGCTTTTATCGTTAATGTCAAAAATCGCACCGTCGTTACAGCGATGGACAGCGCAAGTATGAAAAACAATGTCTTTACTCAAATCGATAGTGCTGTAATTATTTCATAGCCGGCTGGCCCTTCTCGGGAGCCGGAATGCCGCTGACCGACTGATGCGGCAACCATTTTAACGCTGGGAGGATTTTGTAAAATGTTGAAATCAATGTACTCAGGTGTTTCCGGGATGCGGGGTTTTCAAACGAAGCTGGATGTTATTGGTAATAATATTGCGAACGTAAATACGGTTGGATTTAAAGGAAGCCGTGTGATGTTCAAAGATATTATGAGCCAAACGACTTCAGGCGTCACTGCTCCAACGGATACCCCGTCGGGTGGTGTTAATGCGCAGCAGATTGGCCTAGGTGTGTCGGTAGGTTCCATTGACACAATGCATCTGGCAGGCAGTCCTATGACTACGAATAGACCTACTGACCTTCGCATTAACGGAGATGGATTTTTTCTGGTTCGTCTGAGCGAGGATCAAGAGGTTCCATACTTGACACGTGCAGGTAACTTTACACTTGATGCCGATCGCAACTTGGTTACCTCTGATGGTTTGTTTGTACTAGATAGTGGCGGAGGGAACATTCAGATTGGTGAAGATGTTGTTTCATTCACAATTGGTCAAGATGGATCGATTAACCAAACGATGGCTGACGGAACAACTGGGGCTGACGTACAGCTTGGTATTGGTAAAGTAGTGAACCCATCAGGCCTTGAGAAAATTGGCGGCAATTTGTATCGTATGACGGCGAATGCTAATCCGGATGGTGCGCTCGAACCGGTGACAGCAAATAGCGCTGAAAACGGCACAGGAGCTATCGTTGCGGGCCAGCTCGAGATGTCCAATGTTGATTTGACGAATGAATTTACCGAGATGATTGTTGCTCAGCGCGGTTTCCAAGCGAACTCCCGGATCATCACAACATCAGACGAAGTGCTCCAAGAGGTCGTTAACCTGAAGCGTTAATAACTGATTAGAATTTTGAATGGTGGGGGAGCTTGCTCCTCCACTCTGATTGAGGGGGCTTAGCATGATTTCAGTTACGCGGTTAAATGGTTCTCCCATGTGGTTAAATGCGCTGATGGTCGAGATCGTGGAAGAGACGCCGGACACGTATATTACTCTGGTAACGGGAAAAAGACTGATCGTGCTTGAGAAGGCCGACGAAGTGATTTCCAAGATCAAAGAATACAACCGTGAAATTGGAGTTCAGGCAGCCACGATTAAAGTGCAGCAAACGGAGGAGTCCTGATGAAAAAGATGATGCCCTGGATTGCAACAGCATTGCTTGCAATCACACTCATTGTGGTCGTAGTTTTTATAGTTATGAAATTCCCAGATAAGAATGACAATACACATACGGCGGCAGCTGCTGAAGAAAAAAAGCTGACTGCAGATGAAATTGTAGAGGTTTCGTCCGAGCTGGGACCAATTAAGACCAATCTGGCTGATGGAGACCGTATTATTATGGTTAGTTTCTCTTTCAAGCTATCGGATAAGAAAGCTAAAGAAGACTTTGAGAAAATTAAAAGTATTACGGTTAAGCCAATCATTATAGAGGCGCTTACGGATACCAAGGCTGAGGCACTGAGTACGGCTAAAGGTATGAAACAATTCAATGAAAGACTGACAGCGCTGATTAATGAAGCATTGCCTGAGCCGAACTTGAAAAGCACTAACGTTTCAGACATTGTTATAGCACCAATGTAATGAATAGAACAAGCTGTAGATCGGTAAGGGGGTGAGAACATGGTGGATGTATTATCACAAAACGAGATTGACGCCCTATTAGCAGCCCTTTCCTCTGGTGAAATGGACGCCGAGGAATTGAAAAAGGAAGAAACTCAGAAGAAAATCAGGTCTTACGATTTTAAACGGGCAGTTCGTTTCTCGAAGGATCACATTCGAAGCCTGACGCGTATTCACGAAAACTTTGCTCGTTTTCTCACCACTTATTTTTCGGCCCAGTTGCGGACGTTCGTTCAGATCAATGTCGTGCAGGTAGAACAGCTGCCTTATGACGAGTTTATTCGTTCTATTCCCAAGATGACGATTTTGAACATTTTCGAAGCGGAACCATTACAGGGACGAATGGTAATGGAAGTTCACCCCAACGTCGGATACGCGATGCTGGATCGTCTGCTTGGAGGTACGGGTAGTGCTCCGACCAAAATTGCAAGCATGACGGAAATTGAAACGACAATTATGGAGCGAATTTTCAGCCGGGCCTTCGAAAGTTTGCAGGAAGCTTGGAAAACAGTGCTGGATATCTCGCCAAGAATGGAAGCGTTGGAGACGAATCCGCAGTTTATGCAGATTGTATCCCCCAATGAGACCATTGCCTTGATCTCGCTAAGTACCAAAATTGGCGACACCACGGGCATGATCAATTTGTGTATACCGCATGTCGTTCTTGAGCCTATTATGTCCCGGTTGTCAACGCATCAGTGGTTTGTTTCGGAGAAGAAAACAAGAGCTCCGGAAGAGTACGAAGCGTTGAGATCACGAGTAAACAAAGCCAAATTACCTGTTGTAGCCGAACTTGGTGAATCCAGAATTTCGATAGCTGAGTTTTTAGGCTTATCGGTTGGCGATGTGATTACGCTAAATAAACCGGTGGAAGAGGGGCTTTCCATTAAAGTTGGTGACAGGCTGAAGTATATCGGCAGTCCGGGAACCATTAAGGACCGTGTGGCTGTGCAAATAGATCAAGTTGTCACCGAAGGAGTTGAAGAATTTGACGAGTAAGGATTATTTATCCCAGGAAGAGATTGATGCTTTGCTCCGGCAATCGGAATCCATATCGAGTTCCGAGCCTGCTCAGAAAACGGTAGATGATTTTCTGACGGAACTGGAACAGGATGCCCTGGGGGAGATTGGTAACATTACGTTTGGCAGTGCCGCAACTGCGCTGTCTACGTTGCTAGGCCTTAAAGTGGATATTACAACACCTAAAGTATCCATTATTAGTCGAACAGAGTTCGAAGAGGCATTCCCTAAACCTCATGTTGCTGTGCATGTGAATTACGTCGATGGATTTGAGGGAATTAACTCTCTGGTTATTAAAAAGAGAGATGCGCAAATTATCGCTGATCTAATGCTGGGTGGCGAGGGGAATCCTGCTGATGAAGATCTGAACGAGATTCACATTAGTGCCGTGCAGGAAGCAATGAACCAAATGATGGGGTCTTCTGCCACATCCATGTCGACGATCTTCAACCGTTTTGTTAATATCTCTCCTCCAGGGATTGATATTCTCAATTTGGAAAGTGGCGAAGGTGTGACCAACCTCCCGCCAGATGAAACGCTTATTCAAGTTTCGTTTCGTCTATTAGTAGGGGATTTAATCGACTCTAATCTGATGCAATTGCTCCCTGTGGATTTTGCTAAAAGCATGGTAGATATGCTGATAGGAGGAGCTCAGGAGTCTACAGCGAGTGCTCCTGTAGATTCAACACTGGCGCCGACACCAGCATCACCACCAGCTGCGCCTCCTGCTCCAACGCCGCCACCGGTTATGGAACAGCCGCCGGTTCAGCAACAGATGCCGCCGCATGTTCCACAGCAGCCTGTTCAGGACTATAGTGGATATGGTCAAGCTCCGATGGGAATGCCTCAAGGGATGCCACCACAGCAACCATACGGTATGCCACCGCAGCAGCCATACAATATGCCACCGCAGCCAGCCTACGGTGAGCCTCAACACTATGGCGGTGCACCAAATAGGAATGTGAATGTACAGCCTGTTCAATTCGCCAATTTGCAAAATGGGACTTTTGCTAATGTAGACGAGAACAATTTGAATTTATTGATGGACATTCCCCTTAAAGTCACCGTAGAATTAGGAAGGACCCAAAAGCAAATTAAAGATATATTGGAATTATCACAAGGTTCGATTGTCGAACTGGATAAGTTGGCTGGTGAACCTGTCGATATTTTGGTCAATAACAAACTGATCGCCAAGGGAGAAGTTGTCGTCATTGACGAAAACTTCGGTGTTCGTGTTATAGATATTCTTAGCCAATGGGACCGTATTCAGAAATTACAATAAGCACAATCTAGGGAGGATTTGAACCAACATGGCAAACCGAATTTTAGTCGTAGACGACGCTGCATTTATGAGAATGATGATCCGGGACATTTTGTCCAAAAATGGGTACGAAGTCGTAGGAGAAGCGCCGGATGGTGCTCAGGCTGTTGAGAAGTTTAAAGAACTTCGTCCGGATCTGATCACAATGGATATCACAATGCCTGAAATGGATGGTATTGCTGCATTGAAAGAAATTAAAAAAATAGATGCAAATGCAAAAGTAATTATGTGTTCTGCAATGGGACAACAAGCGATGGTTATCGATGCTATCCAAGCTGGAGCTAAAGATTTTATCGTTAAACCTTTCCAATCTGATCGGGTTATCGAAGCAATCAGCAAAACACTGGGAGCTTAAGAAACATGTTGATGGCTCAGGGTGGTACTCCAGAACCAGCTGGCGCGGGAATCAATTATTATCTACAGCTAGTATGGGTGATTGTTGTCCTGGCCGTCATTCTGGTTCTTATTGTCTACCTGATCCGATTCTTGAACAAACGAAATCAGCAATGGTTTCGTAGCGGAACCATTCGCATTCTGGGCGGGGTCGGACTAGGACAGAATAAGTCACTGCAAATTTTAGAGATTGGCGGAAACGTTTATTTGATTGGTGTTGGCGAGAATATACAGCTGCTGGATAAAGTTTCGGATTTGGAAGAAGCAAAGAGAATTGTAGATTCCTTTGAACGGGATGCTGTTTCACAGCAAGGAAATCTCCCACCGATCATTGCCAAGCTCGCTAAACGTCTTCGTAAAGAAGAGCCGCCTCGGGAATTGGAAATTGAGGATACTGCTTCTTTTCATGAGATGTTTGAATCCAAACTTCGGCAGATGCCAAACCGTAAAGAGAAGATGGAGAAGATCCTGGATCAAGACAATACTACAGATCGGTCGAGGGATTCATGAAGAAAAAGATTTGGTTAGCGTGTTGTTTCATAGGACTTATCAGCCTGGCATCCGTTACGGTGGCTTTTGCCGAGCCAATTCCTAACATCGATATACAGATTGGGAACGGTGACGGCAATACGCCAAGTACTAGTTCATTATCTATTATTTTGTTAATTACGGTGCTTAGCATAGCCCCGGCATTGCTGGTACTGATGACCAGTTTTACTCGGATTGTGATTGTGCTTGGGTTTGTCCGAACTTCACTCGGAACCCAGCAAATGCCTCCGAATCAGGTTTTGGTCGGTTTGGCCCTTTTTCTAACGCTTTTCATTATGTCTCCAACATTGTCTTCCATTAATCAGGTTGCGTTGCAGCCTTATCTTAAAGGAGATTTGACCCAGACGGAGGCGCTGGAAAAAGCAGCAGATCCGATCAAGAAATTTATGTTTACTCATACGCGTGAGAAGGATATCTTGCTCTTCATGAAATACAATCAGGCAGAACAGCCGAAATCGTATCAGGATATTCCAATCACGGTAATGGTACCGGCATATGCAATCAGTGAGCTCAAAACAGCTTTCCAGATGGGGTTTATGATATTTATTCCTTTCCTGGTAATCGACATCGTCGTGGCGAGTACACTCATGGCCATGGGTATGATGATGCTTCCCCCGGTCATGATCTCATTACCTTTTAAAATACTGCTCTTTGTTCTGGTGGATGGGTGGTATCTGGTAGTCAAGTCACTGTTGCTGAGTTTTAATACTTGAACCGGAGAGTTAAAGGAGGACGGTCATGACTTCGGAGTTTATTATCGGTCTGGCCGGAAAAGCAGTATACACGTCATTGCTGGCCAGTGCACCTATGCTCATATTAGCTCTGGTTGTAGGACTTATGATTAGTATTTTCCAAGCAACGACTCAGATTCAAGAGCAGACGCTCGCTTTTGTACCCAAAATTGTCGCAGTACTGCTCGCGGTGCTTTTGTTCGGGCCTTGGATCTTGAATTTATTAATCGATTTCACGTTCAACATACTCGATAATTTGTACAGATACATAGGGTAGGCTTTAGCCGATGGAGACATTGCTGCAAAGTTTCCCTGTCGCTCTGCTTATGTTTTGTCGAATTGGCTCATTTTTTGTAACTGCACCCGTCTTTTCAGCCCGAAATGTACCTGCTTCGTTTAAAGTAGGAATATCTGCCTTTGTTACGTTGACAGTTTACATGAGCTTTGGCATTCATCAGACTGTTCCAACTGACTTGAGTTACGTTCTGTTGATCATCAGAGAAGTCCTCATCGGTCTGCTTCTGGGATTTGTGGCTTATCTCTTGATGACGGCTGTACAGACTGCAGGTGCGTTTATTGATATTCAGATTGGTTTTGGTATAGCTAATGTGTATGATCCGATGACAGGTGCATCTGCACCTCTTACAGGTAACTTTAAATATGCCTTTGCTGTGCTATTGTTTTTAACCATGAATGGACATCATTATTTGCTGGATGGCATCGTATACAGTTATCGGTGGATTCCGTTATCGAATGTATTCTTTTTGAAGATGGCTGATGGTAGCATTGCGGAATTCCTCATACGTACGTTAGGTGAGTCGTTTATGCTCGCTTTTCAGATGGCAGCCCCGATTGTGGTCGCGCTGTTTCTGACGGATGTAGGATTAGGCTTTTTAGCCAAAACGGCTCCGCAGTTTAATGTATTTGCCGTAGGTATGCCGCTCAAGGTGCTCGTCGGAATTGCTATTTTGCTCCTGCTGGTTCCCAGCTTCGCCTTTGTGTTCAGCCAATTGTTTGAGGTCATGTTCCGTTCGATGGAAAAACTGCTTGGAACGATCGGACAAAGGCCGGGATGAGTGAAACGGAGGACAGGATTCAGATGAAACTTCAACTTGACCTCCAGTTATTTTCTGGGGAGAAGACAGAGAAAGCTACCCCTAAAAAGCGGCAGGATACACGAAAAAAGGGCCAGGTTGTTAAAAGTATGGAGTTATCTGGTGCCTCGATTCTCCTGTTTACATTTCTGACCATGATGATGTTTAGTTCGTTCTATAAAGAGCGCATGGTAAAGCTGTTTACGGATATTTTTATTAATCGGCTTAGCATGAATGTTACTGAAGAAAATGTAATGGCACTGATGATGCGTTACGGGATTGAAGTGATGTTGTTGCTCGCACCCGTTTTGCTTGGCGCAGCACTGATTGCGTTAATCGTTAACTACATGCAAGTGGGTTTTCTTCTTATAGGTGAGGGTCTGAAGCCAAAGCTCGAGAAATTAAACCCAATCAAAGGTTTTAAAAATATCTTTTCACTTCGCTCGTTAGTTGAATTTGCAAAGTCCATTTTGAAAATGTCTATTATCGGCTACCTTGTGTACAGCACGATTATTAGTTACCAGTCTGATATTGCTTCATTATCACACTTTTCAATGGATGCAATTTTACAGTTCGCCGCTTCAATTACTTTGAATCTTGGTGTCAAAATTGCAGTTGCACTGCTAGTGCTTGCCGTATTCGACTACATGTACCAGAAGTACGATTATGAAAAGAATATACGCATGTCCAAGCAAGATATCAAGGATGAGTACAAGAAAATGGAAGGCGATCCGCTGATTAAGGGGAAAATCCGGGAGCGTCAACGTCGTATGGCTATGCAGCGTATGATGCAGGAAGTACCGAACGCAGATGTAATCATCACGAACCCGACACACTTTGCAGTTGCGCTAAAGTATGAGGGATCTGAGATGGATGCTCCGCAAATCATTGCTAAAGGGCAGGATTATGTCGCTCTTCGCATTAAAGAAATTGCCAAAGAACACGGTGTAATTACGATGGAAAACAAACCACTGGCACGGGCATTGTTCCAGAGAGCTGAGATTGGTGACGCTATACCGGCCGATTTGTTTCAAGCTGTAGCCGAAGTGCTGGCTTATGTATATAAACTTAAGGGCAGAACGAAATAAAAGGGATCGGAGGCCGTACATTCATTGAAAACAAAAGATTTAGCTATCCTTGCGGGGATTATCGGCATTGTGTTGATGATGATTCTCCCGATCCCGATCTGGCTGCTCGATATGTTGCTTGTTGTCAACATCTCTATTGCTTTGATGATCCTGCTTGTTGCCATGAACAGCAAAGAAGCATTGCAGTTTTCCATATTTCCCGCTTTGCTGCTCATTACTACATTGTTCCGACTGGCACTCAATATCTCAACAACGAAGCTAATCCTTGGTAAAGGTGATGCGGGAGCCGTTGTTGCTACCTTTGGTAGCTGGATAGCTGGCGGACAGATAGCCATTGGATTTATCGTGTTTTTGATCCTGGTGGTTGTACAGTTTATCGTCATTACCAAAGGATCCGAGCGTGTAGCTGAAGTAGCAGCAAGGTTCACACTCGATGCAATGCCCGGTAAACAAATGAGTATTGATGCGGACTTGAATGCCGGTTTGATCAATGAACAGCAAGCGCGTGAGCGTCGTTCCAAAATTGAACGCGAAGCGGACTTTTATGGAGCGATGGATGGTGCCAGCAAGTTCGTAAAAGGGGATGCCATTGCAAGTATCATTATTCTCCTGATCAACCTGATCGGTGGATTTATTATCGGTATGACAGTGCACGGTCTCGATTTTGCAACATCACTCTCCACATACTCGGTCTTGACCATAGGGGACGGATTGGTTAGTCAGATTCCTGCACTTCTCATTTCAACAGCGGCGGGGCTGATCGTGACCAGAGCTTCATCGGAAGGAAACTTGGCAGAAGATATTACCGGCCAGTTGTTTACATATCCGATACTCATCTATATCGTAGCTTTTGTTATTGCAATGTTGGGATTCTTCACGCCAATTCATGTGATTACAACGCTCCCGCTCGCAGGTATGCTTGCTTTTGCCGCTTGGCGAATGCAGAACAATCTGAATATGAAACAGGAAGCGGAAGAGCAGTTGGAAGAAGAGCAACAGATTGAAGAGGTCAGAAGTCCTGAAAGTGTTATTAACTTGCTTCAGGTAGACCCGATCGAATTCGAGTTTGGTTATGGCTTGATTCCACTGGCTGACAATCAACAAGGCGGAGACTTGCTCGATCGGATTATTATGATTCGAAGACAGTGTGCTCTTGAACTGGGCTTGGTTGTACCTGTGATTCGTATTCGGGACAATATTCAGCTAAGACCTAATGAGTATGTAATCAAAATTAAGGGTAATGCGGTTGGGGGCGGAGAATTGCTCCTGAACCATTATCTCGCGATGAGTCCTGGTTATGACGAAGAGTCTGTAACAGGAATAGAAACAACAGAGCCGGCTTTTGGTTTGCCTGCACTATGGATTGATGAAGTGACTAAAGATCGGGCAGAGCTTGCTGGATATACGGTAGTCGATCCACCTTCTGTAGTTGCGACTCATCTGACAGAACTCATTAAGAAACATGCGCACGAACTCCTTGGAAGACAAGAAACGAAGGCGCTTGTGGATAACCTTAGAGAGAATTATGCTGCATTGGTGGATGAACTCATCCCTTCAGTTCTCTCGATTGGCGATGTACAAAAAGTGCTTGCCAAGCTCCTACGTGAGAAAGTATCTATCCGTGATATGGTAACCATCTTTGAAACACTTGCAGATTACGGAACGTATACGAAAGATCCTGATGTGTTAACGGAATATGTCAGACAATCCTTATCACGCCAAATTACACAACAATTTTCGCAAAAAGGGGAAACGCTTCGAGTGATTACGGTTGGACCAGGACTCGAGAAGAAAATTGCTGAAAGTGTGCAACAGTCGGACCAAGGCAGTTATCTTGCACTGGACCCAGTCTCTACGCAAAGTGTTTACCAAAAGTTGAGTGAACAAGTAAATCGTTTAATTCAATCGGGTCAACAGCCCATCGTGTTAACTTCTCCAACCATTCGAATGTATCTGCGTCAGGTGATTGAAAGAACGATGCAGGATATTCCGGTGCTTTCCTATAGTGAGTTGGAGCCGAATGTTGAAATTCAAAGTATCGGGGTGGTGAACTTATGAGAGTAAAACAATACGTTGTTGAGACCATGCCCGAAGCTATGCTTCAAATTCGCAAAGACCTGGGAAGTGACGCCGTCATTCTGTCCACCAAAGAAATCAAGGTGGGCGGAGTGCTCGGGATGTTCCGTAAAAAACGGATCGAAGTGGTTGCAGCAGTTGATAAAGAACAGAACAATCAGGCGAAGGGATCTTCTGTTAAGAAGGTTCAACAATCATTTACACCTGTGCCTCGTTCGTTTGTACCTGAAGCTTATGCTCAAACCGCTCGTTCATTTGTGGCTGGTTCCGAAGAAGGAGAGGCTGTAGCGGCGATGGACCAAAGTGTCCAGGGGAAAACAGCGGCTGTTCCATCTGTATCCAAGGTAAGCGGTACAGATGAAAAGATGGATTACGGTTCAGATTTTCTGAACAGTGAGCATAAACCGCGACCGCAAGGGGCGGATTTTTCGGGTTCAACGCCTAGTATTCAAAATCGTGGTTCGGAACAGCAACAGGACAAGCTGATGAATGAGATACAGGACTTGAAGCAGATGATGACCAAGCTTTCCAAGCAAGGTACAGTGGAGTCAACGATCTCTGAAGAATTATTGAATATTCAAGAGCGATTGGCTGAACAAGAAATCTGGCCCGAAGTATGGGAATCTTGGTTTGAGCCCATTCAGCAGGGGCTAGCCCAGGGTGAAATACAGGAATCGGATGTTGATGAGGCGCTGCGTTTGGAGGTAGCGACTTTTCTAAAAGATCGCATTCAAGAGGGCATCTTGCCGAGTACCCGTATTGTTTATGTGGCTGGCCCAACGGGAGTCGGTAAAACGACAACGATTGCCAAGCTGGCTGCGGAACAGATGTTTAAAAATCAACGTAAAGTTGGTTTCATTACTTCAGATACGTACCGAATCTCCGCCGTTGAACAGCTTAGAACGTATGCATCGATTCTGAATGTGCCGCTGGAAGTTGTGCAGTCCCCAGGTGATACGCAGCGTGCCATTTCCCGATTAGAACACTGTGATCTGATCTTTATGGATACGGCAGGTAGGAACTATAGAAATGAATTACTTGTCTCCGAACTGCAGAGTTTGCTTGCTCCTGTTGAGAACAGTGAAACCTTTCTGGTCATGAGTATGACTGCGAAAAGCATGGATATGGTGCAAATTACGGAGCATTTCAGTAAATATGGATTGGATAAAGTGATCTTTACCAAAATGGATGAAACAGGAACCTGCGGTCCGTTGTTTAATCTTCTTCATCGTTTCCCGCTTAAACTTGCTTATGTCGCAAATGGTCAGAATGTGCCAGACGATCTGCTTAAGCCCGATGTGGAATGGTTATCCAATGTATTATTGGGAGAAGGAAAACAATGAAGGATCAGGCAGCATCACTCCGAAGTTTGGTCTCGGCGCCACTTGAGAGCGATGATAACAGAACGAATAACCGTTCATCCAAAATTATTACGGTAGCTAGTGGTAAAGGCGGTGTAGGCAAGTCCAACTTCACACTAAACTTTGCACTGACACTGCACTCCATGGGGAAAAAGGTTCTGGTCTTTGATGCAGATATCGGTATGGCAAATATCGATGTTTTGATGGGAACTTCTTCTTCCTATAATCTGTATCATCTATTATACCGACATAAAACTATAAGGGAAATCATACAACTGGGTGCTGATGGCCTGCCATATATTGCAGGGGGGTCGGGAATGAAGGAACTATTCTCCTTGTCTGATCGTGATCTGGAGTTTTTCGCCAGTCAGGTAGAGGACATTGCGCAAGAGATGGATTACGTCATTTTCGACACTGGGGCTGGCCTTTCCAGGGAAAATATGAGATTCATCAGTGCTTCTGATGAATGCCTGATTGTAACTACACCTGAACCGACTTCAATAACCGATGCCTATGCCTTAGTCAAAGTAATGCACAGCCAGGAGCACGCAACACCTTTTCGAATGATCGTAAACCGTGTTGAAGACGAAAAGGAGGCGGAGCGTGTAGCGGATAAAATCGCTGGAGTGGCGAGAAGGTTTTTGCAAACAGATATTCCGCTTTTGGGGTATATCTCTGAGGATGCTCAGGTCGTTACAGCGGTGAAGAAACAGATGCCTTATCGCTTAGCCTATCCCCATTGCAAGGCTTCTAAAGATATACAGAAACTTGCCCTTCGATATCTGGCTGTACCTGCAAATCCGGAACCCGGAACCTTGTCAGGAATCAGGGGATTTATGAAAAAGTGGCTTAAACGAACAACATGATTTCTGAATAAAGGAAACAGAGGTGACCACAATATGGCGGTCTATCAAGTATTGGTTGTCGATGATTCCGCTTTTATGCGCAAAATTGTGACGGATTTAATTGAAGCGGACTCAGAGTTTAAAGTTACAGCCACTGCGTCAAACGGCAAAGAAGCCATTCAAAAAGCCTTAGAGCTGAAACCTGATGTGATCACGATGGATGTTGAAATGCCCGAAATGAATGGACTAGATGCGCTAAAATCAATTATGGAGGATTCCTTCATTCCAGTGATTATGCTCTCTGGTATTAATGAACAAGGTATGAAAGAGACCATTATGGCTCTTGAAGCTGGCGCATTTGACTTTATTCGTAAGCCGTCTGTCGTGCATGATCAGGATATCGCTCAGGTTGGCAAAGCGCTGATTGAACGAATGCGTGCAGCCATGCAAGAAGTGAAGCGAAAAGCTGAGCGTAAAGAATCGATCAAGAAAATGGAGGCCTCTCGCAATACTGTGATTTCTTCGGCACAACTGGCTAAGAAGGAAGAGCGAGCGAGGGAAAATGGTGAACCGATCGCTAAAACGGCTCCGCCGGTACTCCCGAAAAGTGAGCGTTCATTCGAAGAACGTGCTGAAGTGGTACAGGCTAAAAAGCAACCAAGTGTCCCATCGATTCAGCCAAAACCGGATCGTACGATCACTAAAAAGGAAATCATAGCTAAGCCTGATCAACCTGTGCGTTCGAATATGGATAAAGCGAGCAAGCCGCCTGTAAGTCCACTGCAAGCTCGCAAAGAGGTCAGACCGCCAGATGCACCTCGTCTCACGACAAAGCAGCCAGCAGCCAGTTCTATGCCTGTACCTGCGAAAGAGTCAGTCAAGCCTAACACGGCTTATAAAGCTTCGGGGGGGATGGAAGGATCTTTCAACAAAATTGTTGCGATCGGTTCTTCAACAGGTGGACCAAGAGCTCTCAAGACCTTACTGGAACAGCTGCCAGCAGATTTACCGGCGCCGGTCATTATTGTGCAGCACATGCCACCTAATTTCACCCGTTCCTTGGCTCAACGGTTGAATACTTTCAGTCCGCTCCATGTGGTTGAGGCAGAAGACGGTATGATGCTTAAGAAGGGGACGGCTTATATCGCGCCTGGTGGATTCCATTTGAGAGTACATAAGGCAGCAGATGGAAGATTCATCTTGAAGCTGAGTGAGGATCAACAGGTGAATGGTCACAGACCTTCAGTGGATACGATGTTTGAGTCGCTTCTGCCGTTTACATCTTTACAACGACATCTTGTTCTTCTGACAGGCATGGGAAGCGACGGGGCGCGTATGATGAAAAAGTTATATGAGACCGGAGTCACATCAACTTTTGCCGAAAATGAAGAAACGTGTGTTGTCTATGGAATGCCGCGTTCAGCTGTAGAGCTGCAATGCGTGCGTCATCTTCTGCCACTGCAGGAGATTGCGCCAAGACTTGTTCAAGCAGTGAAATAACGGAGTGTAACTTACGGAGGAGGTGCCTCACAATGGACATGAACCAATATTTATCCATGTTTATTGATGAGTCTAATGATCATCTGCAATCCCTTAACGAAAACATGCTACAACTTGAAGCGAATCCGGAAGATCTGGGCATAGTGCAGGTCATCTTCCGTTCAGCTCATACTCTCAAAGGTATGGCGGCAACCATGGGATTCGAAGATCTGGCTTCACTGACTCACAAAATGGAAAATGTACTCGATATGGTGCGTAATGAAAAACTGAAAATGCAGGATTATATTTTTGATACCATGTTCAAGAGTCTGGATGCTTTGGAAAATATGGTTCAGGATATTACCGGAGGCGGGGAAGGTAAAGCGGATGTCACCTCCATTGTTGCCTCGCTCCAGGCAATTGAAAGTGGTGAATGGACAGGAGGAAATGCTCCTGTTGCAAAAGCAGATAAGCAAAAGGATGCAACGATCTCCAATGCTGTAGAGCTGGACGAATTCCAATATTCAGTCCTTGATCAGTCTATAGCAGAAGGACACCGTGTATTCTATGTTGACGTCCTTGTAAGTGAGCATAGCCAGTTAAAAGGTGTTCGGGCATACATGGTGTTTGACATGCTTGAGCGTTCAGGTGAGGTTGTTAAAGCTTATCCTTCTGTTCAGGATATCGAGCAAGAAAAGTTTGAGCGCAGTTTCTCGTTGTATTACATAACGACCAAAGAGGCGCAAGAACTGGAAAAGGGCATTATGAGCATCTCTGAAATCGAGAGTGCCAAATTGATTCAGCTGGATCAGGAAACGTTACAGCAGATGACGAATCAGGTTGCAGCCGCCGTTGCGGTAGAAGCTGAACCGGCTCCTTTAGCTGGTAAGGATGCCCCAGTTTTAGATTCTGTGCCTCAAGAAGAAGTTAAAGCGGCTTCCGCGAAGACAGCAGCACCGAAACAGGCAGCCGCACCTTCACGTACGATTCGTGTTGACATTGAGCGACTCGATGTGCTGATGAACTTGTTTAGCGAACTGTTGATCGACCGTTCACGCCTTGAACAATTAGCAAGTGAGACAGGCAATAACGATCTGTCGGATACTGTAGCTCACTTGAGCCGTGTGAGTACGGACTTGCAGAATATCGTACTGAAATTGCGGATGGTTCCTGTAGATACAGTCTTTAACCGCTTCCCACGAATGATTCGTGACTTGGCTAAAACATTGGACAAAAAAATCGATCTCGTCATTACAGGTGCTGAAACAGAACTGGACAGAACAGTTATTGATGAAATCGGAGATCCGCTTGTGCATCTGTTGCGTAATGCAGTTGACCACGGTGTAGAGTCTATCTCGGAGCGTGTTGCGGCTGGAAAACCGGAAATGGGTACAGTTAATCTGCGAGCTTTCCACAGTGGTAACCACGTATTTATTGAAATTGAAGATGACGGTAAGGGGATTTATCGTGACAAACTCCTGCAAACAGCGATCAAACGTGGTGTTGTGACGGAGGAGCAAGGCGCGAAAATGAGCGATGATGAGGTAAATCAATTGTTGTTCGCTCCAGGATTCAGTACGGCTGATAAAATCTCGGATATTTCTGGTCGGGGCGTAGGGCTGGACGTTGTAAAGTCAAAAATCACTTCGCTTGGCGGTAATGTAACGATTACGTCCACGCCAGGCAAAGGGACAAACTTCTCTGTACAGCTTCCGTTGACACTGTCCATCATAGCAGCGATGCTTGTGCGTCTTGGTTCAGAGAAATATGCTGTTCCATTGTCATCAATCGTAGAGACCGCTATTGTACAACGTGAACAAGTTCGTAATATTCATGGAAACAAAATGATTACGTTCCGTGAGTCCTTGATTCCGTATCTTTCATTAAGCGAAGTTTTCGGAGTGCCGGATTTCAACGATGCAGATGAGAAAGAAACCGAGATTGTTGTGATTCGAAAAGGGGAGCGTCTAGCAGCTGTCGCTGTTGAAGAATTCATTGGTCAGAGCGAGATTGTTCTGAAGTCCATGGGCACGTATCTTCCTGCAATTGAAGGAATCTCCGGTGCGACAATACTTGGAGATGGGCAAGTAGCACTGATTCTTGATCCAAACGCATTTATTAAATAAGCATGATGATAGAGTTTTAATTCGAATAGGGAGGTTTTTTACATGGAAGAAGAGTTGAAAGTCATCGTCTTTAAATTGGGAACCGAAGAGTATGGAATTGAGGTAGACAAGGTTCAGACCATTGAGCGCATGATGCCGATTACCCGCGTTCCCAAAACACTTTCTTTTGTAAAAGGAGTTATCAACCTGCGTGGTGTTGTTATTCCGGTTATTGATCTCCGCGGACGCTTCTCCCTTGCGGAAACGGAGTATACAGATCAAACACGGATCGTTATTGTAGGGGTTGACGATATGCAGGTTGGTTTTATCGTTGACTCAGCCAATGATGTTATTGACATTAAGAGCAGTTCGATTGATACTCCGCCAGAAGTGGTTGGTGGCGTGAAAGCAAGATATCTTCGTGGTGTTGCAAAATTGGAAGATGGTCGTTTGTTGATTATGCTCAATCTTAATGAAGTATTAAATAAAAGCGAGATTGTGCAGCTGGAAAGTGTTGAGGGCTAGCACGTGGAGATGTTTAACCGATTTGAGGGTTTCCAAATGGATGTGCTCAAAGAGGTCGGTAATATTGGAGCAGGCAACGCCGCTACGGCGTTGTCTCAGCTTCTTAACAGACCGATTGATATGGGTGTACCCACCGTTCAGATGCTTCCTTTTGAGGAGATTGCTGAAAAAGTGGGTGGTGATGAGCGCATTGTAGTTACCATATTTCTTCGTGTTGAAGGCGAAGCGCCTGGTAACCTTTTCTTTATGATGACACCTGAGGCTGCAAAATTGTTATTGAACCGTCTTGCTGGTTTTGAGCTAAAAGAAGGTTTGGCGTTCACGGATATGGAACACTCCGCTCTGTCTGAGATCGGGAACATCCTTGCCGGTTCCTACTTGTCTTCTCTGGCGGATTTCACAAAGCTATCGATGTATCCAACGGTTCCAGGATTGGCTATTGACATGGCTGGAGCGATTCTTAGTTATGGGCTACTGCAATTCGGAGAGATGGGCGATGCCGCATTATTAATTGATACTTCTTTCTTTGAGGGTGAAGATCAAGTGGAGGGACAGTTTTTCCTGATTCCTGACCCGCCGTCATTTGCGAAGATTTTTGAATCGCTAGGGGTGCCACTGGACCATGATTGAGGACAAGAGCATCGTTAAAGTCGGTATGGCGGATCTGAATATCGCTCAACTTCCTGGCGTAATCCGTACAACTGGCTTAGGGTCGTGTGTGGGACTAACGATGTATGACCCCCAGCTAAAACTCGCTGGAATGGCGCATGTCATGCTTCCGAGTTCTGAGATTGCCCGGGAGGGTAAACTGAACACGGCAAAGTATGCAGATACAGCGTTGCCAGAATTGCTTGAGAAAATGCTAAAGATGGGCGCGTCACAATCACGAATTGTTTCTAAAATGGCCGGAGGCTCACAGATGTTTGCTTTTTCAGGCGCAGGAGACACGATGCGAATTGGACCCCGGAATGCAGATTCCTGTCGGGAAATGTTGGAACAGCTCAAAATTCCTCTACTTGGCGAAGATACAGGAGGAAATTACGGGCGCACTATCGAAATGAATTGTGAGACAGGTCTTTTAACTATTCGTAGCGTACAAATGGGTGTAAAGGAATTATAATATAATGATAGGAAACTACCGCATTAATCTTGGAGCAGGCATAGTCGGATTCGTTCTGACTTTTTTTGTAGCATTCAGCAGCAATGTGTTGATGACCAGTTTAATACGCGGATTAATAGGATTCGCAGCCTGGTATGTCCTTGCATATGGTTTGCGTTGGGGATTGGGAATATTGCTTGGTCCTCGTGTAGAAAATGGATTCGGTTATGATTCAGAAGGTATTCAAGATCTAAGAGGTTCACAGGTGGACATCAAACTCGAAGACGATGGACAAGAGCTGAATGACTTGCTCAAGAATGGACAGAGCGACTCCGCCGGGGCTGATCATCCGCCATCTGAGACGAAAGCTCCAACGGGATTTGCCCCATTGGATCCGCCTAAACTCGTCCGGACCAAGGACCCGGAGGAATTGGCGCAGGCCGTTCGTCACCTGACAGACAAATAAGGAGGGTGAAATCAATTGAACGAGCGTAAAGCTTCACATTTGAACCATTCAGATCTGTGGGAAAAGTGGAAAGAATACGGAGATCTTGAAGCAAAAAAAATGTTGATCGAAAAATATCTTCATATTGTTAACTATGTGTCAGGTCGTCTGGCAGTTGGTTTACCCAAAAATGTCCCGAAAGATGACCTGGAAAGCAATGGGGTAATGGGACTTATTGATGCATTGGAAAAATTCGATTATGAACGAGGCTTGCAATTCGAGACATACGCTTCATGGAGGGTTCGCGGAGCCATACTGGACGGTTTACGTCAAGGGGATTGGGTTCCCAGATCTGTGCGTGAAAAAGCGAAGCGAATTGAAGATGCGTACCAACAATTGGAGCAAACCTATCTGCGTTCTGTCAGTGATGAAGAAATGAGTCAGTATCTGGACGTGTCAACCAAGGATTTCCAACATATGCTTCAGGAGGTGGCAGTTATGTCGCTCTGCTCGCTGGAAGATCCGATCCGGGAAGAAGAGTCTGAGACACGTCTATCTTTAATGGTAGATGAAAAAGCCAAAAATCCGGACTATAAGGTCAATGAGTTCTATTTGAAAGAAGCGCTGGTGCAAGGGCTTGAGAAACTGACAGTGAAAGAAAGAACAGTGGTCTCCCTTTTGTATTATGAAGACCTTTCTCTCAGTGAAATCGCAGAGGTTATGTCTCTTTCGCCGTCTCGTATATCCCAATTACATTCCAAAGCCATCTTGCGGCTTCGTGGCACACTGGATAAGCAAAAAGATCTACTGATGCGTAAAGACTAGAGAGCAGAAGTTAACCACATGTATAGGGAGTGGACAGGCTAATAAGGAGGAAGATCTGCGTTGACACAAGGGACTGTTATGGAAAAATCACTAAACGTTGTTTTATCCGATGATAAATGTACCGCTTATCTTGAATATTACAATGAAGAAGAAGGCTTTTCCTGTACCACGGAAGAGCTTGAACAATTTGTGGAGAGCAAGGGCATCAAACATGGTCTATTGCGAGAAGCATTATTAGTTTTTGTGAATAACCCGACTGCCTACCTGAAAGATAAATGCAAGATAGCCGAAGGCGTTTCTCCTGTACAAGGAATCGATGGATATATTCAAGTTTTGATTGGCAAAGAAGATGACAGCGAACAGCGGCCGTTGGAAGCAGAAGATGGAAAAGTGGATTACAAAGAGCTGATCCGGTTAGACAATGTACGCAGCGGTCAGATTATTGCCAAGCGTATCGATCCTGTTGATGGTGTACCCGGCAAAGCAGTGACTGGTGAGGAAATTCCTTTTCGTCCCGGAAAAGAAGCTCGATTTAAAATCGGGAAAAATGTTGTTGTCAGTCCAGATGGCGCTGCGATGTATGCTGCAATTGACGGCCTGGTGAGCAGAACAGATGGAAACAAACTCAATGTATTTCCTGTGTACGAAGTTAATGGCGATGTTGATTATAAGCATGGGAATATTGACTTTGTGGGCAACGTGGTTATCCGAGGTAATGTACTTACTGGCTTTAAGGTAAAAGCGGCAGGTGACATTCGTGTCGTCGGAGGTGTCGAAGGAGCAGAACTGGAGGCAGGCGGCTCGATCGAAATTACCGGCGGGATCATCGGTTACAACAAAGGTTTAATTCATGCCGGACATCATGTGAAATGCACATTCATTCAAGATGGCAATGTTGATGCAGGTGAAGATGTACTTGTATCCCAAAGTATTATGCACTCCAATGTTCGTGCGGGTCATGCTGTAATCTGTGCAGGAACAAAAGGCCTTATCGTTGGCGGCTCAACTCAGGCCGGAGAGCATGTATCTGCGCGTGTTGTAGGCAACACGATGTCTACAGTTACCTCGATTGAGGTTGGCGTGCTACCAAGACTCCGAAACGAAATGAATGAATTGCGTAAAGACATGAGAGAACAGATGGACTCCTTGGATAAAACCAAGAAAGCATTGACTCTACTTGATCAGCTGGCTGCAGCAGGACAACTAACGCCAGACAAGATGGCAATGAGAATCAAATTAAACTCAACTCAAAAATCGGCTCTTCATCAGACTGACGAAATGAAAATGCGTATCTTGGAAATTGAAAAGGTACTTGAAGATACAAGCAGAGCTCGTGTTGATATTTTGAAGATGATCTATGGGGGCTCTAAAATAGTTATCGGCAGATATACGAAATTTATTAAAGATCCCGTTAGCCGAATGTCATTTTATTATCAAGATGGGGATATTACCATGGTGCCGTACGTTTAAAACCAGCTACAAGCTTATGAAGGAATCCATCCGAAACCGTGAGGTGAGCGTATGAGTTTCAAAGCAGTGGAGTTGCAGATTGCGGTGCCGCGAACCAGTGAAGCGGGACGATATCAAAGTGAAGCCCAGCAGAGGCCGGTTACCGACCAGAATCTGCTTGCAGAACAGACGACGAAAGAAGCGAATGAAGCAAGGCAGCGCAGCGAGGCCATGGCAGAGACAGCGCATACTTCGGTGCGTGATGGTCATGCGGGCGGCGGTGATCAGCATAGTGGGACGGATGGACGGGATACAACCGAGGAGCAGGAGCCTCTCAAACCTGCCGAGCATCCATACAAAGGCAAACACATTGACCTGTCTATGTAAAAGATTATACACAGGCTGAAAGGTTGCGCCACCGTGTGGTCCTAACAAAAGGAGAGAAACAATTTGTCACCATGGATCATTATTGTCATATTAGGAGCTTGTGCAATTGCTTATGCATTCATTATGCCTCGAAAAGACAAGATACAGCAGCCATCGCATCAGCTGGTGCAAGAGATGGAGTCAACACTCGAACATTATATGACAGAGATTGAACAGGATAACGATGCTCTTATTCAACGTGTGGCTGAACTTAAAGGGGAAGCTACAGCAGCAGATCAGCGGATGAAGTCACAGCTTCAGGAATTGCAACAACGACTGGATCAACTGGAACAGGAAAAAGCAAAGAATGCTGAAGCCATCTCACTACCACCTGCAGATATTGTAACCGGTCAGGGAGCACAAGGTTTACAGGCACAGAGTCTCAGGGATAGTGTCAGGGCTGAAGCGAATCAACAAACAGCATCGGCATTACAATTTGAGAACGAGCCTGTAAGGGAGCCGAAGCGTGAATCTATTAAGGATCGTTACACAGAGCTTTTTAGACTGTATGATGAAGGAAAGTCTATGGATGCTATTTCTAGACAAACAGGCATACAGCTTGGTGAGGTGCAATTAATACTGCAACTTGCAGAGCGGGAGGAGGTCTGACCATGGACAAGCGATCTTTGTGGATTGGGATAGGGAGTGGCATGATGATCGGTGCCATTTTGCTTCAACTAGCCACAGTAGGACAAAAGGCTCTTTCTGACAGTAATCTTGATCCGATGCAAACTGACAATTGGACGAAAGAACAACTGGAAACAGCAGCAAAGAGTCTGGATATGAAACTGGTCGGTGCTCAAGACGAGGTGTATACTGAAGCGGAATGGGTGAGCAAGAAAAAGCAGGAAAGCAGTCAAATGCAAGGAAAGTCGGCTGAAAAACCAGAGCAGACTACTTCTGCTGCACAACCTGCAGAACCAAAGCAACCACAGACAAATCAACCCCAAACCAATACACCTGTGACGCCAACTAAACCTAACGGGCCAGCTGTAACGTTTAAGGTGCGTTCCGGAAATAGTTTGGCTATGGTTGCCGAAAATCTGAAGGAAGCTGGCATTGTGGACGATGCACAAGCCTTTATCAAGGCAGGTAAAGCTCAGGGCATTAATAAGAAGATCCAAGTAGGTACTTATTTTCTTCAAACAGGCGAGAGTTTTAAGTCAATTATCGCCAAAATCACCAAAGAACCGTCAAGCTGAGCATGCATGCTCGGACTGGACGGTTCTTTTTGATGACCGAAGCAACGGGTAGATATACCAAACCATAAATTTAGATTCAGATAATGTTGCAACGTGCTTCCACTTATGCTATATTAGATAACGGTGTTAAAACACACGCTGTGCTAATTTTGTTGAGGGTGCTTTCCTGATGGAGAGTCTTAGCGAAAAATGATGCTGGCGGAGGACACAATAAAAAACCATATTAGGAGGTGTGTGAAGATGGCAGTAATCTCCATGAAGCAGCTTCTCGAAGCTGGGGTACACTTCGGTCACCAAACTCGTCGTTGGAACCCAAAAATGGATCGTTATATCTTCACTGAAAGAAACGGAATTTATATCATCGATTTGCAAAAAACGGTGAAAAAAGTCGAAGAGGCTTACAACTTTGTTAAAGGAATCGCAGGCGAGAATGGTACTATTCTTTTCGTAGGTACTAAAAAACAAGCTCAAGATTCCGTTAAAGAAGAAGCTGAACGCGCTGGTCAATTCTACATTAACCAACGCTGGCTCGGCGGTACCCTGACTAACTTCTCTACTATTCAAAAACGTATTGATCGTTTGAAACAGTTGGAAGCTTGGGAAGAAGACGGTACTTTCGCTGTTCTGCCTAAAAAAGAAGTTATCTTGCTTCGCAAAGAAAAAGATCGTCTTGAGAAATTCTTGGGCGGTATTAAAAATATGAAAGGCCTGCCTAGCGCCCTGTTCATCATCGATCCACGCAAAGAGCGTATCGCTGTTGCTGAAGCTCGCAAATTGGGTATCCCAATCGTTGGTATCGTTGATACTAACTGCGATCCAGACGAGATCGATTATGTTATCCCAGGTAATGACGACGCGATCCGCGCTGTTAAATTGCTGACAGGTAAAATGGCTGATGCCGTTATCGAAGCTAACCAAGGCGAAGAAACTTCCGCTTAATAGTCTTCGAACATAACATTCATGAATTAAATGAAAAGGGTGGTTGGTAGGTGGATAACCTCTCACTGCCCTTTTTTTAGAGTGTACGTGTATGTACAATACTTAATCTGGAGGGAATTTATAATGGCAGTTAATGCGAGCGCAGTAAAAGAACTTCGCGAAAAAACGGGCGCAGGTATGCTCGATTGCAAAAAAGCACTGGAAGAAGCAAACGGTGATATCACGAAAGCAGCTGAATTGTTGCGTGAGAAAGGCCTTTCCGCAGCAGCCAGCAAAGCAGGACGTGCAGCTACTGAAGGTGTTGTAGAATCTTACATCCATGCTGGCGGACGTATCGGCGTATTGGTTGAAGTTAACTGCGAAACAGACTTCGTTGGTAAAACAGACCAATTCAAAGATTTCGTTAAAGATGTAGCTATGCAAATTGCAGCTGCTAACCCTAAATTCGTTACACGTGAAGAAGTTCCTACAGATGAGCTGGAAAAAGAGAAAGAAATTTTGAAAGCTCAAGCTCTTAACGAAGGTAAACCAGAAAAAATCATTGAAAAAATGGTTGAAGGCCGTATCGGTAAATACTACGAAGAATATTGCCTGATGGAACAAACTTTTGTTAAAGATCCAGACAAAACAATTTCCCAATTGTTGAATGAAAAAATCAGCCAAATTGGTGAAAACATCTCCATCCGTCGTTTCGTTCGTTACGAACTGGGTGAAGGTCTTGAGAAAAAAGTCGATAACTTCGTAGAAGAAGTTATGTCCCAAGTTAACAAATAAGACATTGATCAAGCCGACAAAGCAGGAATGATTTTCGAAGATATAAGAATGATGAAACTTCGAAGCGTAAACTCCCTTATATCTCAGGAAAACAGGAACTTATCGGTTGATCGTTTTTCCTAAAAGAGCGGAACACTTCTGTGTTCCTTTCTTTTTAAGCAGGAGTCCATGCGCGAGAAAGTTTTGTTGGTTGGACACTGAAGGGTGTTCAATTCAAAGTGGAGGGTGAACAATTGGAACAGCCAGTATTTAAACGTGTTGTCTTAAAGGTGAGCGGAGAGTCTCTTTCCGGTCAAAACGGCTATGGCATTGATGCAGCAACGATTTCATCCATTGCTGAGCAGGTGAAAGATGTAGTTGCGCTTGGCGTGCAGGTTGCGATTGTATGCGGCGGCGGAAACATCTGGCGCGGTATTGCTGGCAGTGAAAACGGGATTGATCGTGCAACTGCGGACTATATGGGTATGCTCGCGACGGTAATGAACTCTCTGGCGCTGCAAGACGCACTTGAACAGATTGAAGTGCCAACTCGTGTGCAGACATCGATTGCTATGCAGCAAATTGCTGAGCCGTACATTCGTCGTAAAGCCATTCGTCATCTGGAGAAAGGCCGTGTCGTTATTTTTGCAGCAGGTACAGGTAATCCGTTCTTCTCCACGGATACAACAGCAGCACTGCGCGCAGCGGAGATTGAGGCAGAAGTCATCTTGATGGCTAAAAATAAAGTGGATGGTGTCTATTCGGCAGATCCATTCAAAGATAGTACAGCTGAAAAGTTCGAGCAGTTGACGTACCTGGATGTACTTAACAAAAACCTTGGTGTAATGGATTCGACGGCGTCCTCGCTCTGCATGGATAACGACATTCCGTTGATTGTATTCAACATTACTGAACAAGGTAACATCAAACGCGTTGTTCTGGGCGAGCGTATCGGAACAATCGTTAAAGGGAGTGTAGATTAATGCCACAAGCAGTTAAACAACATGCTGAGGAGCGTATGGAAAAAGCGATTCAGGCACTGCGCCGTGACCTGGCTACCTTGCGTGCAGGTCGTGCAACCCCTGCTCTTCTGGATCGTGTACAAGTTGAGTATTATGGTGCAATGACGCCTTTGAACCAACTGGCGAATATCAGTACACCGGATTCCCGTACACTGATGATTCAGCCTTGGGACAAATCAGCGATGAGTGATATCGAACGTGCCATCATGAAATCAGATTTGGGTCTGACCCCGGCTAACGATGGCAGTATGATTCGTTTGGCTATTCCGCCGCTGACGGAAGAGCGTAGAGCTGAGCTTGTCAAACTGACTAAAAAGTTTGGCGAAGAAGGCAAAGTCGCGATTCGTAACATTCGCCGTGATGCGAATGATGATATTAAGAAAATGGAAAAGTCCGAGATTTCCGAAGATGAATCCCGGAGACATCAGGACGACATTCAAAAGTCGACTGATAAATTTATCGCTGAAGTCGATAAGGTACTTGCTGCCAAAGAAAAAGAAATCATGGAAGTGTAAGACATGCGCAGCCCCTCCAATACGGTGGGGTTTTGTCTCTTTTTCCAAGCTTCAGATGAAGAAACTTCAGGGATTTTGGAGGAACAGGAATGATCAAACGGGTTCGGTCGTGGTGGAATGGGGCTGACAAGCAGGAAACGCTGACTATATCCGAGGATAATATCCCGCAGCACGTCGCCATCATCATGGACGGCAATGGACGATGGGCCAAACGTTTGGGTCTCCCGCGTATAGCCGGGCACCAGAACGGCATGAAGGCAGTGAAACGTGCAACCATCGCGGCGGATGAACTGGGCATCAAATATCTAACGATGTATGCTTTTTCGACAGAAAACTGGACGCGTCCAAAAGAAGAAGTGGATTTTCTGATGAGACTTCCGCAAGAATTTTTGGCTATTGAGTTGGAAGAACTGATAGAAAAAAATGTGCGTATCCGTATGATGGGACATGAGGAGCATTTGCCTTCACATACGGTTAATGCTTTGCGGGAAGCCATTCGCCTCACGGAGCATAATACTGGTTTGGTATTGAACTTTGCGATGAACTATGGAAGCCGCCGTGAGATGACGGAATGTGTGAAAGAGATTGCTCTGCAGGTAAAGTCGGGGGAACTCGCTGCAGAAGATATCACACCTGAACTCATCGACAAACATATGCTGACCGCAGATTTGCCCGACCCGGATTTGTTGATCCGAACGAGCGGAGAACTGCGATTGAGCAATTTCATGTTATGGCAGCTTGCATATAGTGAATTATGGTTTACGGATATATACTGGCCCGAATTTGGCAAACAGCATTTGCTTGAAGCAGTAGCCGAATATCAGCGCAGAACAAGGCGTTACGGCGGTTTGAAATAGATGGAGGATGAAGCCGTTGAAACAGCGATTAACGACAGGAATTATTGCAGGAGTGTTGTTTTTGGGGTTTTGCATGCTTGGCGGGCCCTGGTATCATGGGTTAGTCTTGCTTATGGCTCTCATCGGTTATTATGAGTTTGTAAAAATGACCGGGGTGAAGCCTTTTTCAGGCGTAGCCCTGATTGGATATGCGGGGATTATCTCCATTGTATTTCCTTGGGAAATGGTTTGGGATGAAAGACCGTTATCCTTGTTTCAAATTTTGTGGATGGTCATGTTGATTTTGATGACCGCTTCAGTTGTTACCAAGAACAGATTGCCTATTAATACGGTGGCTATGCTTTTTATAGGCGTGCTTTATATTGGAACGGGATTCTATTACATCGCAGAGTCTAGACATCTACATCATGGCCTGTTCTGGACGTTTCTGCTGCTGGGTTCAATCTGGGCAAGTGATGCTGGAGCTTACTTTGTAGGGAAATGGATTGGGAAAAACAAACTCTGGCCTTCAATCAGTCCGAACAAAACCGTGGAAGGGGCGCTCGGTGGTATTTTCATTGCTATTGTCACCTCCGTGGTGTTTGCCCTAGTTTCGGATGGTTTGCTTTCTTGGCAGAGAGCGATTGTGATCGGGATAGCCTGTGCAGTAGTAGGTCAGATGGGAGATTTGATCCAGTCGGCCTACAAACGCGTATACAACATTAAGGATTCAGGCAATCTTCTTCCTGGGCATGGTGGTATTCTGGATCGGTGCGACAGCTGGATTGTGGTGTTTCCATTTGTACATATACTGATGCTATTGCCTTATTAGGAGGAAACAGGTGCAAGATGACAGAGTTAACCGCCTGGAAGCATTGGATTCATTAGACGTGAGGTGCAGCAATGAAAAAAATAGCGATTCTTGGCTCGACCGGTTCGATCGGCACACAAACATTGGAAGTTGTTGATATGCATCCGGAGCACTTTCAAGTGGAAGCGCTGGCTGCTGGAAGCAATACAGATCTGCTGATTGAACAAGTAAGACGTTACCAGCCAAAAAAGATTTCGGTAGGTTCCAAGGAACTTGCCGACAAGGTTGCTTCACATGTGCCAGCAGGCACAAAAGTGTATTACGGTTCGGAAGGTCTTATTGAGATTGCTGCAGGAACTGAAGCAGACACAGTTGTTACGGCTGTCGTAGGTAGTGTTGGACTAGAGTCTACGCTTGCAGCGATAGATTCTGGTAAAAAAATTGGACTTGCGAATAAGGAAACCTTGGTTACGGCTGGTCATATCGTGACAGCAAGAGCTGCAGCAAAAGGCGTATCTATTTTGCCTGTAGATAGTGAGCACTCGGCCATCTTTCAGTGTCTAAACGGAGAGAACCGCTCAAGTGTAGCCGGAATTACATTGACTGCGTCAGGGGGTTCGTTCCGAGCTCTTACACGTGAGCAGCTGCAGCATGTGACTGTAGAAGATGCGCTTAAACATCCTAACTGGTCCATGGGATCGAAAATCACGATCGACTCTGCAACGATGGTAAATAAAGGACTCGAGGTCATTGAGGCACATTGGTTGTTTGGTCTTGATTATGAACAGATTACCGTACTTCTTCATCCGGAGAGTATTATTCATTCTTATGTAGAATTCGAAGATACAAGTATCATTGCGCAGCTCGGTACTCCGGATATGCGTGTCCCGATTCAATACGCGCTGACTTATCCTGATCGTATGCCTTCTCCAGCAAAACGGTTGTCTCTCGCTCAGATTGGACAACTTCATTTCAGGGAGATGGACTTGGACCGTTTCCCGTGTTTAAGAATGGCATATGAATGTGGTAAAATGGGAGGAACTGCAACGACGGCTTTTAATGCAGCCAATGAGGTTGCTGTAGCCCGTTTCTTGCGAAAGGAGATTTCATTCCTTAAAATAGAAGATATCATTGCTTCTGTGCTGGAAGCGCACCGGAATGTGGACAAACCTGATTTGGAGCAGATCGCTGCCTGTGATCAGGACAGCCGCAAGCTTGCGTCCTTGCTGTAATCTCTTTTTTCGAGACAAACTGGAAGAAGGGATTCTCTTGTGCGGCATTAGAGAATAATGATAGTCTAGAGGGACAGACTGCGGTACGTGCCGTGAAGGAGGATGAATAGGGATTGGAAACCATACAAGTGGTATTTCTAACGGTGCTTATGTTCTTTGTCATCGTAACGGTGCATGAATGGGGGCATTATTATTTTGCCAAGCGCGCCGGCATTCTTGTACGGGAATTTGCGATCGGTTTTGGTCCCAAATTATTCTCATATAAAAGAAATGAGACGCAGTTCACACTGCGCTTGCTGCCTTTTGGCGGATATGCACGGATGGCAGGAGAAGACCCGGAGCTGATTGAGATTCAAGAAGGACAGACCATAGCGGTACGAACTGTGGACGATCAGGTCAAAATGATCTATCTGGACCAATTGGATAACCGTAAAAATGTAATTCGCGGTGAAGTGATCTCCATTGATATGGAGAACGCGCTTAAGTTACAACTGGATGTGGATGGCGAAGTGCAGCATTATCAAATACATCCACAAGCAATGTTGGTCAGCCGAGGCAAGCAGACACAAATTGCGCCTAAAGATCGACAGTTCGGCAGTAAAACGGTTGCTCAACGCGCTATGGCAATTTTTGCAGGTCCACTCATGAACTTTATTCTTGCTTTTGTTCTGTTCGCTGTTTATGCACAGATGGCAGGCGTTCCGGTGGAAAATCCAAAGAATTTGCAGATCGGTGAAGTGTTTAAAGGCGGAGCGGCAGATCAAGCGAATCTACAAAAGGGCGATATCATTGAAACCATTAACGGTACAGTTATCGGTACGGATTCTAAGAAGATGGTATCCATGATTGCTGAGTCCAAAGACAAGCCGATGGAATGGACTCTGCGCCGGGGGAACGAGACATTTAATGTCACGATCACACCTCGTGCGGTAGAAGGTCAGGAAGGCGGAAAGGTAGGCATTGCGCCTGTCTTGCCGACTCGTTCCGTTGGATTCGTGGAAATGTTCAAGTTCTCGGGAGTAGCTATGGTGGATACGACCAGGGTTATCTTTGAAGGATTCAGACATTTGATTAATCAGTTTAGCATGGATGACATTGGTGGACCTGTGCGTACGTTTGAGGTAACTGGTCAGATCGCCAAGCAAGGTATCGAGCAATTAACAAGATGGGCGGCGATTCTAAGCCTTTATTTGGGAATTTTCAATTTACTCCCGATTCCTGCGCTTGATGGAAGCCGTCTCGTTTTCCTCGGAATCGAAGCGTTGCGTGGACGTCCGGTTGACCCTAACCGGGAAGGTATGGTGCATTTTGTCGGGTTCGCGATGCTCTTTGTGCTAATGCTGGCTGTAACATATAATGATATACTACGTTTAATTAACGGATAATTACGGTTTGACTATGTGCTGAGTATTCAGTACTAGTCGTTATGGGAGGACGCTGGAGTCTTATGTCAAAGGAAAACGATAAACAGTTCGTGACAGAAATTACACCGCAGGGTGAGGATTTCTCTCGCTGGTACATTGATGTTATTAAAAAAGCAGATCTGATGGACTACTCACCGGTTCGTGGCTGCATTGTATTTAAACCGGACGGCTTCGAAATTTGGGAGCACATCAAGGATGAGATGGATCGCCGTTTCCGCGAAACGGGCCATCGCAACGCGTACTTCCCAATGTTCATTCCCGAAAGCTTTTTCCAAAAGGAAAAAGAGCACGTAGAAGGGTTTAACCCTGAGTTGCCTTGGGTAACTGAAGCAGGCGGAGAAAAGCTCGAAGAACGTTTGGCGATCCGCCCAACTTCCGAAACGATCATTGGACATATGTATTCCAAATGGATTCAGTCCTATCGTGATCTGCCAGTATTGATTAACCAATGGGCTAACGTGGTTCGTTGGGAAAAGAGAACGTTGCCGTTCCTTCGCACGAGTGAGTTCCTGTGGCAAGAGGGCCATACAGCGCACGAAACAGAAGAAGAAGCTCGCGAAGAAACGATGAAAATGCTTGAAATCTACCGTGAAGTAGTGGAAGAATACCTTGCCATTCCGGTTATTACAGGGCAGAAGACCAAATCCGAGAAGTTCGCAGGGGCAGTGGATACGTTTTCGATTGAAGCCATGATGAAGGATGGACGTGCCGTACAGGCAGGTACTTCTCACTACATGGGGACTAACTTTGCCAAAGCCTTTGAAATTCAATATTTGAGCCGTAATAACGTTCTGGAACTTGCGCATACCACTTCATGGGGAACAAGTACACGTTTGATCGGAGCTTTGATTATGGTTCACGGAGATGACCGTGGTCTTGTGCTGCCGCCAAAAGTGGCACCAACGCAAGTGGTGATGATCCCGATTGGACCGCCAAAAACACGTGATGCCGTTGTAGGTCGTGCGGATGAATTGTTTGCTGAACTGAAAAAAGCAGGTATTCGTGTGAAAATGGATGATCGCAGTGATGTTCGTCCAGGCTGGAAGTTCAACGAGTATGAGATGCGTGGTGTACCGATCCGTTTGGAGATTGGCCCTCGTGATATGGAGAACGGCGTATGTGTTCTTGTCTCCCGTATTACTGGAGAGAAGAAAGTGGTTGAGCAAGCAAACCTCGTTGAAGAGATTCAAACGATGTTGACACAAGTACAGGCTGACATGCTTGATCGAGCACGTACATTTATGTCAGATAATTTCTACTCCGTGGATACATTGGATGAGATGAAAGAACTAATGGAAAACAAACGTGGATTTACACTGGCAGGATGGTGTGGATCGGAAGAATGTGAAGATAAAGTAAGAGAAGTCACGGGTGCAACTAGCCGGAACATCCCGTTCCAGCCTGCGGAAGAAAAGCACACATGCCTGGCGTGTGGTGAAAAAGCGCAGCACACTGTTGTGTTTGCAAGAGCATACTAGTTGACGGCTTGATGAAGAGAGCTTATTCACCGGTTTAGTAATGAATGAAGAGCTTCTGTCGGATAAAATGGATCGGTGCGGGTTCGGATCGGGGACATTTTTGAATACAGAGGCTTTTCATGTTTTAAGGGGGCACAGGAGGAACACGATGAGTGGATTTGAGGAGAAGAGAAAACGGTTTGAGTTGTTGATGAAACAGGCAGAACTTCCGGTAGGTTTGACTGACCCTTATTTCCTGGATGGGTGGATTGAACAGGTCGAGACCAATCGTACGAATCGCGAATGGCATATTCAGATTGGAAAGGACACACTGGTGCCAGCGCCGATCTATCGAACGTTCAGTCTGCATATTCAGGAGAAGTTAAATCATATAGCTAAAATTACATTTGTTTTTAAATATACAGACAAGGTGCTGTCTAATGATATCGTAAATGAGTATTGGAACCTGTTTCTGGAGTGGGTTACTCGTGAAATTCCGTCTGTAAATGGTTGGATGAATCGTGCGACAGTGGAATGTGAAGACGATCTGCTGCAACTGACGATGAGTGATTCCACATCTATGGAACTTGCTCGCAAAAAGCAGATTGACCAAGCTATTACTCGATTCTACGAGAAGTATTTTCACTTGCCACTGCGTATTAAAATGCAGGTGGGCGAAGCGGGAAGCAACAAGGAGGCCATGGAGCAATTCCAGGCTCAGAAAAAGGTAGAAGAACGACAGGTTATTGAAAAAATGATGAGCGAAGTCATCGAAACCGAACTGCCGGAGGATGAAGATCAAGGTGATGTGCGGTTACAAATGGGTTATGAAATCAAAGAACCGGCGGTACCTATGCAGGAAGTTCAGGATGAAGAGAAGAAAATCACACTTCAGGGAACGATTTTTGGCCTGGACCGCAAGGAACTGCGGAATGGAAACACGCTATTCACTTTCTATCTGACGGATTTTACCGATTCGATGCAAATGAAGATGTTTGCCAAAACCAAAGAAGACGTCAAAATTCTCAGCTTACTGGCTAATGGAAAATGGGTAAAAGTTCGTGGACGTGTAGAATATGACCGGTTTATGCAAATTCCTGAACTGGCCATGATTCCTTCGGATCTGACCGAAATCAAGGCACCTCCATCCCGGAAGGATACAGCGGAGGAGAAACGTGTAGAATTCCACTTGCACTCCACGATGAGTACGATGGATGCGGTAACGTCCATTGATAAATATGTGAAAACAGCTGCTGATTGGGGACACAAGGCAATTGCAGTCACCGACCACGGCGGTGTACAGGTCTACCCGGAAGCATCCAAGGCAGCGAAGAAAAATGGAATCAAAATGATCTACGGCCTAGAGGCCAATGTGGTGAACGATTCCGTAGCTGTTGTCCTAAGTCCGCAACCGATAGATCTTAAGACGGCTACGTATATCGTATTTGATATCGAGACAACCGGTCTCTCGGTTACACAAAGCAAAATTATCGAGATTGCTGCTGTTAAAGTTCAAGAGGGCAAAGAAGTAGATCGGTTTGCTACTTTTGTTAATCCGCACGAACGAATTCCATATAACATCCAACAGTTGACAAACATTACCGATGAGATGGTTAAGGATGCACCTGAGCTTGAGCCGGTTATTCGTGATTTTGTTGCCTTTGCAGGAGATGGTGTACTGGTCGCGCATAATGCACGATTCGATATGGGTTTTATTCAGGCTTCACTCAAAAATCTGGGCATGCCTGAGTTGCCAAACCCGGTGCTAGATACACTGGAACTTGCTCGTCTTTTATATCCAAAAATGAAAAATCACCGGCTGAATACATTGGCAGACAAGTACAAAGTTGCACTGGAAAGCCATCACCGGGCCATTGATGATACAATTGCTCTCGCGGGTATCTTGAATGGACTTATCAATGATGCAGCTCAGTTAAAAGGTCTGACGATGCTGGATCGCCTGAACGATTTTGTTGGAGTGGACTTGTCGAATACCCGTCCTTTCCACTGTGGAATTTACGCGTTGAATGATATAGGCAAGAAGAATCTGTACAAGCTGGTTTCTCTGTCACATACAGAGTACTTCAAACGTGTTGCATGTATACCAAAGTCCAAGCTGGTAAGTTTGCGCGAAGGATTGGTTGTCATATCCGGTTGTGAAAAAGGAGAGTTCTTTGAGGCTGTCCTCAATAAATCGGTAGAAGAGGCTGAGGAGATTGCCCAGTTTTACGACATTCTGGAGATTCAGCCACTGACGATGTACATGCATCTGGTGGACAAAGGACTTGTTGCCACACCCGAGGAGTTGAAACTTGCGGTTCGCAAAGTCATAGATATTGGAGCGAAGCTGAACAAACCTGTTATCGCTACAGGCAATGTGCATTATTTGGAGCCGAGAGATAAAATTTATCGGGATATTACGATTCATGGCATAACGGGGTTCAGTCCGCTTAAAGATCAGCGCAAACCCGATGCTCACTTTAGAACGACAGCCGAAATGCTGGAGGAATTCCAGTTTCTTGGACAGGACAAAGCATACGAAGTTGTTGTAACTAACACGATTCAGCTGGCAGACCGTTTTGAGGAAATCAAGCTCTTCCCGGATAAACTCTTTACCCCGATTTTGGAGGGCGCAGATGAGGAAATCCGTAATACGTGCTACAACACGGCCAAATCAATCTATGGTGAAGAACTGCCAGAAGTTATTATTGCCCGTTTGGAAAAAGAATTGCAACCGATTATCAAATACGGATTTTCTGCCAACTATCTGATCTCGGAACGTCTCGTTAAAAAATCAAATCAAGATGGTTACCTTGTAGGTTCGCGTGGATCGGTGGGTTCATCCGTCGTAGCAACGTTCTTGGGTATCTCAGAAGTTAATCCACTTCCTGCACATTATATCTGTGTGAATCCTGAATGTAAGCATAGCGAATGGTTCCTTGACGGTAGTGTACCGAGTGGATTTGACTTGCCAGAGAAACCATGTCCTGATTGCGGTGGAAAACTCAAAGGGGAAGGACAGGATATTCCGTTCGAAACTTTCCTTGGTTTTAAAGGGGACAAAGTTCCCGATATCGACTTGAACTTCTCGGGTGATTATCAACCACATGCCCATAACTATACGAAAATATTGTTTAGTGAAAAAAGCGTGTTCCGTGCGGGTACGATCGGAACGGTAGCTGAGAAAACGGCGTTTGGTTTTGCGAAGAAATATGAAGAACAACATCAAAAGAAGTGGCGCGGCGCCGAGCTGAATCGTCTGGCATCCGGCTGTACCGGTGTAAAACGAAGCACGGGACAGCATCCCGGCGGAATCGTCGTAGTACCGGACTATATTGAGGTTGAAGATGTCACACCTGTCCAGTATCCGGCAGATGATGTAACAGCCGAGTGGAAAACAACCCACTTTGACTATCATGCTTTTGAAGAAAACCTGCTTAAGCTTGATATTCTGGGGCACGATGATCCGACCATGATGCGTATGCTGCAGGATCTTACTGGCGTTGATCCAACGACAATTCCGATGAATGATCCCAAAGTAATGAGCATGTTCAACTCTACGGATGCTCTTGGTGTAACTCCAGAGCTGATCCGCTCTCCTGTTGCCACCTTCGGTGTCCCGGAGATGGGGACCAAATTCGTTCGTCAGATGCTTGTCGAATCCCAGCCGTCGTCTTTTGCCGATTTGTTGCAGATTTCCGGTCTTTCTCATGGTACAGGTGTATGGCTTGGTAATGCGCAAGATTTGATTAAGAACGGCACATGCAACATCAAAACGGTAATAGGTTGCCGGGATGACATCATGTTGTTCCTGATTTATAAAGCGGGAATGGATGCGAGCCTGGCGTTTAAGATTACAGAAAGTGTACGTAAAGGACGCGGTCTTCCACAGGAATGGATCGATGAGATGAAAAACTGCAAAGTGCCACAGTGGTACATTGACTCCTGTCTCAAAATCCAGTACATGTTTCCAAAGGCCCACGCGGCTGCTTACGTTATTTCCGCAGTGCGTACGGCATACTTTAAACTGTATCATCCGATTGAATATTATGCGACTTACTTCACCGTGCGTGCGGACGAGTTGGACATTGAACTGGTGTGTCAGGGTTATGATGCCATCTACCGCAAAATCGTAGAGATTGAACAACTCGGTTTCCAGGCACCGCCAAAGGAGAAAAACAGCCTTCCTGTTCTTGAAATGGCACTGGAAATGGCTGCCCGTGGCTTTTCGCTTAAACCGATTGATCTGTACCGCTCGGAAGCGACAAAATTCATCGTGGACGAGAAGTCATTGATTCCTCCATTCTCCGCACTGGCAGGTATTGGCGATAACGCCGCTCGTAACATTGCTGCAGCCCGGGAACATGGTGAGTTTCTGTCGATTGAGGACTTCCAGCAGAAGTCCAAAGCGACTAAAACGATTGTTGAATTGCTGACCAACATGGGATGTTTCCGTGGTTTGCCTGAGAGCAACCAACTCTCTTTGTTCTAAATGAAAAAAAGCAGAATGAATCCATTTGTTCTGTACTGAGGCCACAGACTTTGATTTTTCCTTCATTAGTATGGTTTGCTGTGCCAAGGATGGTTACTTGTCACTATTACCAGACTATGTTATAATTTTTGAAGTGAACGAGATAGTACGAATTTCTAAAGAGTGGGGAAACCCACTCTTTAGTCTTTGGTATACAAGAATCTTGGGTATTTAATCATCAGCCAGCGATTAGAGCTGGTGTGACCTAAGTTGGAGGTTATCGGTTTTGAGCACAACGAATATTAAATCTACCGTGGAAGAAATGATCCAACCCTACTTGAATGAACAAGGCTTCGAGCTGGTTGACATCGAATACGTCAAAGAAGGCAGCAACTGGTTTTTACGGGTGTATGTCGACAAAGAAGGTGGTATCGACATCGACGATTGTGTCTTGATCAGCGAAAAGCTGAGCGTCAAGCTGGATGAGAACGATCCGATTCCGTCTGTCTATTTCCTTGAAGTGTCTTCTCCCGGTGCGGAACGTCCACTGAAAAAAGCGGAGGATGTTGCCAAAGCCGTAGGTAAAAACGTATTTGTTACAACCTACGAGCCGGTGAATAAATTAAAGGAATTCGAAGGCAAGCTGCTTTCCTTTGACAATGGGGAGCTTGTGATTGAAGCAGGTAAGAAGCAGCACACCATTTCATACGAGAAGGTTGCCAGTGCGCGCTTGGCCATTTTGTTTTAAAGTGCCTTGTTCACTTGATTAATGAAAAAGACACATCTCACGATAACGGCAAGGTGCTCACAAGTTTCGAGCCTTTCGCCGTTTTACGTATGGGATGCCATGTTTGAAAGGGGGATCAACATTCATGAGTATGGATTTTATTGAAGCAATGAATGAATTGGAACGGGAAAAAGGGATCAGCAAGGATGTGCTGTTTGAAGCGATCGAGGCTGCACTTATCTCCAGTTACAAGCGTAATTTTAATACGGCACAGAACGTACGTGTTGACATGAACCGCAATACGGGGGTTATTCGCGTATATGCACGCAAACTGATCGTGGAAGAAGTCCTGGATTCACGCACTGAAATTTCGTTGCCTGCTGCACGGGAAATTAACCCACACTTCCAGTTGGAAGATATTGCGGAGATTGAAGTTACGCCGCGTGACTTTGGACGTATCGCCGCACAGACGGCCAAACAGGTTGTTACCCAGCGGATTCGTGAAGCCGAACGCGGCCTGATCTACAATGCTTTCGTGGATAAGGAAGAAGATATCGTTACGGGAGTAGTGCAGCGTCAGGATTTGCGCAATATCTACATCGATCTGGGCAAAATCGAAGCGGCACTGCCGCTTACCGAATTAATGCCAAATGAGAAGTTCGTTCACGGTGACCGTATCAAGGCGTACATTACTAAGGTCGAAAATACGACTAAAGGTCCGCAGATCATTTTGTCCCGTACTCACCCGGGTCTCTTGAAACGTCTCTTTGAGCTGGAAGTGCCTGAGATTTTTGATGGCGTTGTTGAGATTCGTTCCGTTGCTCGCGAAGCAGGATTTCGTTCCAAAATTGCAGTTCATTCTCGCAACGAGGAAGTTGATCCAGTTGGTTCTTGCGTAGGTCCAAAAGGAATGCGCGTGCAGACCATTGTGGGTGAGCTGCGCGGTGAGAAAATCGACATCGTTCGTTATTCCGAACAAGTGGATGAATATGTGGCTAATGCACTGAGTCCTTCCAAGGTCTTGGAAGTCCATGTGTTCGAGGAAGAAAAGATGGCTCGGGTGATTGTTCCTGACTATCAACTGTCCCTTGCCATTGGCATCAAAGGCCAAAATGCCAGATTGGCAGCCAAATTAACGGGCTGGAAAATCGACATTAAGAGCGAGAGCCAGGCGGAGCAGGAATTCGGCAGAGAAAAAGATTCTTCTTCGGAAATGCATCAGGATTCCGTCTCCGTCGACTAAAGGAAAGCACGGGGGGGCGCTGACGTATGAAACCTAAAAAAGTGCCGCTGCGTAAATGTGTGGCATGCCAGGAAATGATGCCCAAAAAGCAACTGATTCGCATCGTTAAAACGCCAGAGGACGAAGTGCTGATCGATTTGACTGGTAAAAAGTCTGGACGCGGCGCATATCTGTGTGGCAAAGAGTCTTGTTTCAAGCTTGCACTAAAAAATCGGGCGCTGGATCGAGCACTTAAGGGTAAAGTTTCACCAGAAATCTATGAACAACTCGCTGCGGATTTCGTCGCAGTTGAGGATGAATTCATAGCTGCACAGGAGCGTGAAGAGCATGAGTGATACGAAAGTGTTATCTTACCTCGGGCTCTCCATGCGCGCTGGTAAACTTCTTACAGGTGATGAGATTGTACACAAAGCGATCCGTTCAGGTGAAGCCAAGATGGTTATTGTAGCAGGCGACGCCTCGGGGAATACACAAAAGAAATTTCGCGACAAATGTGCTACTTACAAGGTTCCGCTTCTTATCGGATTAGATCGTGACCGTATAGGGTCAAGCATCGGTAAAGACACGCGGGTGGTTCTTGCAGTAACAGACCTTGGGTTTGCAAAAATGATCTCCAAGCAAGTCGGTATAATGTCGGAGGTGGAGTATATTGAGTAAACAGGAAAACAAGGAAAAATTGCGAGTTTATGAATATGCGAAGTCCCTTAACATGAGTAGTAAAGAAATTATTACCATTCTTAAGAAACTGGATATTCCTGTTAACAATCATATGAGTGTTATGGAGAATGGTTCAGTCGGTAAGGTGGAACAATTTTTTAAGGATATTAAATCCACTGCCGCGTCGAAACAAGGCAACGAAGCAAAATCTGTTGCAACTTCGGCTGTACGCAGTGACAAACCAGTGGACAGCAACAAGCCGGGCGGCGGAGTGAACACGCCGAATAACAGCAACACAACCGGAAGTCCCGTACAAACAAAAATACAACAGGAAAAGCAGGTAGGTATGAACAATAGACCAAATTCCAACAATAACAATGGCACTCAAAGATCAAGCGGCCAAGATAGCCGTAACAGAACAAATTCTTCTTCCCAAGGCTCAAGCCAAGGAGGACAAACCGGAAATCGTCCAAGACCAGCTTCAAGCGGTCAAGGAAACACGGCTTCACGCCCGCAAGGGTCGGGTCAACGTCCGAACAATAGTGGTGGTCCTAACAGAACGACAGGATCAAACTCAAGCGGACCTAACAGAACAACAGGACCGAACAGTGGTGGCAACTCCAGCAATAGCGCTAACCGTAGTGGTGGCCAAGGGCAGGGACAAGGACAAGGTGGCCAACGAAGAGGTGGTCAAGGAAGTACCGGTAATAATAGCGGTAACCGTTCCAATAATGGCGGCGGTGGACGTCGTTTCGACGACAATCGTGGTGGTAACTTCCGTAATAACCGCGGTGGCAAGAACAACCGTAACAGAAATCAGCAACAGTATGTGCAACGTGAAAAAATCGATAACACACCGAAGAAAATCATCGTTCGTGGTGACATGACGGTTGGTGAAACAGCGAAACTTCTTCACAAGGATGCTTCTGAAGTTATCAAAAAGCTTATTGGTATGGGTGTCATGGCAACCATTAACCAAGAACTTGATATTGATACTATTCTTCTGCTCGCAGGTGAATTCGGTGTTGAAGTTGAAGTGAAGATTGTGCTTGAAGATGACCGTTTTGAAACCGTGGAAGAGAATGATGATGCTGCAGATCTTCAATCCCGTCCTCCGGTTGTAACAATCATGGGTCACGTTGACCATGGTAAAACAACATTGCTGGATGCTATTCGTTCTACGAATGTAACTGGCGGCGAAGCGGGCGGAATCACGCAGCATATCGGTGCATATCAAGTTGAAATTAACCACAAGAAAATTACGTTCCTGGATACTCCGGGTCACGAAGCGTTTACAGCAATGCGTGCGCGTGGAGCACAAGTTACGGATATGACGATTATTGTTGTTGCTGCGGACGATGGCGTTATGCCACAAACGGTTGAGGCGATTAACCATGCCAAAGCCGCTGGTCTGCCGATTATCGTTGCAGTCAATAAAATCGACAAACCGGGTGCTGATCCTGACAAAGTGAAGCAGGAACTGACCAACTATGAACTCGTTCCGGAAGAGTGGGGCGGAGACACCATCTTTGTCAACGTATCTGCGAAACAAAGAATGGGTCTGGAAGGTTTGCTTGAAATGATTTTGCTCGTTGCAGAAGTAAATGAATACAAAGCGAATCCGAATAAACGTGCCCGCGGTACGGTGATTGAAGCCGAGCTGGATAAAGGTCGTGGCCCGGTTGCTCGTATCCTTGTACAGCATGGTACATTAAAAGTCGGGGATGCGTTCGTGGCAGGTAACTGCTTCGGTCGTGTACGTGCGATGGTCAATGATAAGGGCCGTCGTTTGAAAGAAGCTGGACCGTCTACTCCGGTAGAAATCACAGGTCTTACTGAAGTGCCAGGTGCGGGAGATCCGTTCATGGTGTTCGAAGATGAGCGCAAAGCTCGTTCCATCGCTGAAAAACGTGCGATTACGCAACGTGAATCCGATTTGGGTACGAACACACGTGTAACTCTGGATGATCTGTTCCAACACATCAAAGATGGCGAGATCAAAGATTTGAACGTGATTATCAAAGGTGACGTGCAAGGTTCGGTTGAAGCATTGAAAGGTTCCCTTGCGAAAATCGAAATCGAAGGTGTACGCGTGAAGATCATTCATAGCGGTGCTGGCGCGATCACGGAATCCGACATCATTTTGGCTGCAGCTTCCAATGCCATCGTAATCGGGTTTAACGTTCGTCCTGAAAATCAGGCGAAAATCACTGCGGATCAAGAGCAAGTAGACATTCGTCTGCATCGCGTCATCTACAGTGTTATCGAAGAGATTGAACAAGCAATGAAAGGTATGCTTGATCCGATCTACAAAGAAAAAGTGATTGGCCATGCTGAAGTACGTAACACTTTCTCCATCAGTAAAGTGGGTACCATTGCAGGTTGTATGGTTACTTCGGGCAAAATGATGCGTTCTGCGGAAGCTCGCCTAATTCGTGATGGTATTGTGCTTTACGAAGGTAAGCTGGATTCCCTGAAACGCTTTAAAGATGATGCCAAAGAAGTGGCTCAAGGTTATGAGTGCGGTATCACATTGGATAAATACAACGATCTCAAGGAAGGCGATGTTATTGAAGCCTTCATTATGGAGACCGTACAACGATAAGCAAGGAAGTATGAGGTGAACAACAATGGCTAAGATTCGTACAGGTAGAGTGGGAGAGCAGATCAAGAAAGAACTGAGTCTGCTTATCCAGTCAGAGCTGAAAGATCCACGGATCGGTTTTATTACCGTAACGGGAGTTGAAGTGACTGGCGACTTGTCGCAAGCCAAAGTTTATCTGAGTGTCTTCGGTGAACAGGAGCAGAAAGATAACTCGCTTAAGGCACTTGCCAAAGCAAATGGCTTTTTGCGCACGGAACTCGGCAAACGTATCCGTTTCCGTCATGTTCCCGAATTGATATTCAAGATTGACGAATCGATTGCATACGGCAGCCGGATTGAAAAGCTGCTTGGCGATATTGGTTCCGACAACGACAAAAACGAATCCCAGTAACAGAATAGAGGAGACGGCAATGCACACTTATGAACAGGCGCTCCAAGCAGGAAAACAATTCCTGCTGGAGCATGACGATTACCTGGTCGTGTCGCATGTACAGCCGGACGGTGACGCAGTCAGCTCGACGGTAACGATGGGCTGGCTGCTGTCATGTCTGGGAAAGACATTCACAATGATTAATGAGGGCGAAATCCCGTCACGCATGCGTTTTTTGTATCATGCGGATGCCATTGTGAACATGACCGAACAACCACCGAAGCGTAAGTATAAAGCGATCATTTGTGTTGATTGTGCGGACTTTGCCAGAGTGGGGCTCACACGTCAATATTTCGAGGAAGACGCAGTTATTTTAAATATCGATCATCATCCTACGAATAACGGATATGGTACAGTGAACATCATTAAATCCGATGCAGCAGCTACGGCCGAAATTCTGTTTGAATTGCTGGAACTCTTCGATATTACATGGGATAAGGATATAGCTACGGCAGTATATACAGGTATGCTGACGGATACGGGTGGATTCCGTTATGCGAATACAAGTCCCAATGTGATGGCTGTTGCTTCTCGTTTATTGGAGCATGGTGTGGATGGGCCGTATTTGGCACAAACGCTGCTCGAAGAGGTCACTCTTCCGCAGATCCGCATCTTGAACAAGGCACTCTCATCCTTGCAAATGTCAGAAGACGGTAGAGTTGCCTGGGTTGTTATTACACCGGAAGATATGCAGGAGTGTGGGGCAGCGAACGAAGATCTGGAAGGAATCGTGAACTATACCCGTAACATTCGTGGGGTAGAAGTAGGTATCTTTTTCAAAGTAATCAACGATAATGCTGTTAAAGCTTCCTTGCGCTCAGCCGGTAAAATAGATGTTGCAGCACTGGCACAAACTTTTGGTGGCGGCGGACATGTTCTCGCAGCTGGATGCCGACTGGAAGGCAAGGTTGAAGAAAGCGTGGAAAAAGTGTTGAAGCAGGTGAATACACAATGGTAAAACCGTTTGAAGGTATTCTCCCGGTATATAAACCAGCGGGATTTACTTCCCATGATGTTGTAGCCAAAATGCGTCGGATTTTGAAAATGAAGCGTATCGGTCACACGGGTACACTCGATCCACAGGTAACCGGGGTTCTCCCGTTATGTCTTGGACGAGCGACACGGGTGGTAGAGTATATGCAGGAACTTCCGAAGGAATATCTGGCGACACTCCGGCTGGGGCTTGCTACAGACACCGAGGATCTAACCGGTGAAGTTATTGAACGTTCAGAATCTCCTGTAGAAGTAACTCAGGAGCAAGTGCAGGAGGTACTTAAGCAGTTTATGGGTACCATTTCCCAGGTTCCACCGATGTATTCCGCGGTAAAAGTAGATGGAAAACGTCTATATGAACTTGCTCGTGAGGGTAAGACGGTTGAGCGCAAGAGCCGAGAAGTTACAATCTATGAGCTGGAGCTTACCGGAATAGAGACCACTGATGAAGCAACCGATATATCGTTCCGCGCTTTATGTTCAAAAGGAACTTATATTCGCACCCTGTGCGTAGATATTGGCCGCGAGCTTGGTTATCCCTCTACTATGGTTAAACTAGAACGGACGATCTCCGCCGGAATATCAGCTGATCACTGTCTTCGTATCGAAGAAGTGGAACAGCGCATGAATGAAGGTACGCTTGCTGAAGCTTTGATTCCTGTAGATGAAGCGATTTCCTCCATCCCAGCGCATAAAGTTGGAGAAGAACAGACGAAGGGTGCTCTACAGGGCCAAAAGCTGTCTGCACGGTTATTGGATCCGCCTGTGGAGAAGCCAGGGCTACTGCGTTTGTATGCTCAGGATGGAACATTTCTGGGGATTTTTGAGCGGGATGAATTGAAACCAACCGTGAGGGCTGTTAAAGTCTTCTTACCAGAATAAAGAGGTACCGGGCTTGGAGTGATGACGAGGTTCAAGCTTGGCCCATCAAGTGAAATGCAGGTGAATGATTGTGAAAACCGTAATGCTAACTTATCCGCAAACATTACAATCGGCGGAACTGAGTACACATCCCCAAGTGCTGGCAATTGGTCAATTTGACGGGCTGCATCTCGGACATGCAAGTGTCATTCTGTCTGCTGTTCGCATTGCAAAGGAATCAGGCATGAAGGCGGCTGTCATGACCTTCCATCCACATCCGAAGGAAGTTATGCGCAAAGGGGATTACGAGGGTTATCTGACGCCTCTCAGAGACAAAGAAGAAATTCTGGCTAACATGGGCGTAGACATACTCTATGTTGTGGAGTTCAATGAATCCTTTTCACAGCTCTCCCCAGAGCAATTCGTTCATGAACTGTTACTTCCTATTGAGACGCGTACAGCTGTTGTTGGGTTTGATTTTCGCTTTGGTCACAAAGGAGCCGGCGATGAGCAGATGCTTCGTGCGCTGGGCCATGGAGAAATGACCGTAGAGACTGTTCCCCCGTTCTTGCTTGGAGGGGAGAAAGTAAGCAGTTCGTTGATTCGTGCTCTTTTGAAGCGTGGTGAGATGGATGAGGCAAGCCAGTGGCTCGGGCGTCCTTATAGTGTCAGAGGAACTGTTATTCATGGAGAGAAACGGGGACGGACCATTGGTTTTCCTACCGCCAATCTCGAACTTACCGATCACTATGTTACACCAGCCAAAGGTGTATATGCTGTACGAGTGAATGTTGGCGATCAAGAACTGGCAGGTGTGATGAACCTTGGTGTCAAACCTACCTTTCACGAGAATGGAATGAGACCGACATACGAAGTACATCTGCTTGATTTTGACGGCCAAATCTATGATCAGGAACTGAAAGTGGAATTGGTGCACTACATTCGTAACGAACGAAAATTCGATTCCATTGAAGCTTTGATTGCTCAGATCCGTGAAGATGCACTCACTGCAGCTCGCTTGCTGTCCTAAAAACTTTGATTAAAATGGATGTTTACATTTACTTTGTCCGGGCAAGTATGGTATAATGTACTACGTTGTCGAAAGAGACAACAATAACCTTAGCTTGGTTACACGCTCTCACCGGCGGTGACGAGGCTAATGGCGATTATAATGAAGGAGGTGAATAGGATGGCATTGACTCAAGAACGTAAACAACAACTGATCGACGAGCACAAAACTCATGAGTCCGATACTGGATCACCTGAGGTGCAAGTTGCTATCCTTACGGAAAACATCAGAAGTTTGACAGACCACTTGCGTACGCATAAGAAAGACCACCACTCACGTCGTGGACTTTTGAAAATGGTAGGTCAACGTCGTAAGCTTTTGGCTTACGTAAAAAACAAAGATGTTAAACGTTACAGCGCACTGATCGAAAAGCTCGGATTGCGTCGTTAATTATCGTACATGTTTTCAAAATCAACCTGGCTGTTATCCGCCTTTCTTTTGTTTAAAAGGACAAGCGGAGCTTACAGCCGGGTTGTTTTGTAGATGAACATGTTGCCATATATTTGTAGCTGAGGGCTCCGCAAGGAGCTTTTGTTTTGCAAGCCAGCCTGCAGTCTGTCCGACCAAAGCTAATGAATGCCGGACAAGCAGGAAATACTGTGAATATGCAGAATCCATTGTGATAGGAACGAACTAAAGGAGGGATTTCATGGAACAACGTGTTGAAATGCAGCTTGGAGGAAGAAAGCTTACGCTTGAAACCGGACGTTTGGCCAAGCAAGCAAATGCTGCCGTTAAGGTAACATACGGAGATACTGTAGTATTGTGTACCGTGACAGCATCAAGTGAGCCGAAAGATCTGGACTTTTTCCCACTGACGGTGAACTATGAAGAAAGATTGTACGCTGTAGGTAAAATTCCGGGTGGATTTATCAAGCGTGAAGGCAGACCATCCGAGAAAGCGATTCTGGCAAGTCGTCTGACAGACCGCCCGATTCGTCCATTGTTCCCGGAAGGTTTCCGTAATGATGTACAAGTTCTGAACATTGTTATGAGTGTGGATCAGGATTGCGAACCACAAATCGCAGCAATGATTGGGACTTCAGCAGCACTGAGCATTTCCGATGTACCTTTCAGCGGGCCGATTGGTGGCGTGAAGGTTGGTCGTATTGATGGAGAGTTCATCATTAACCCAACGATTGCCCAGCTTGAAATCAGCGAACTTGAACTCGTGGTTGCAGGAACTAGAGATGCGATCATGATGGTTGAAGCCGAAGCGAATGAATTGCCGGAAGAAGTAATGCTTGAAGCAATTATGTTCGGACATGACGAGATCAAAAACATTGTGACAGTCATTGAACAGCTTGTACAAGTTGCCGGTAAAGAAAAAATGGAAGTGAAACTGCATGCCGTTAATGCAGAAGTGAACAGTAGCGTGCGTGAGTTTGCAAGTGCACGTTTGGTGGAAGCAGTTAAAATTGCTGAGAAACATGCCCGTCAAGATGCGATTGATGTCGTGAATGACGAAACGGTTGCTCATTTTGAAGAGAAATACATCGAATCACCGGAACTGCTGAAAGATGTGAAAGAAGTGCTGCACGATATCGTCAAGGAAGAAGTGCGCCGTCTAATCACTCACGATAAAGTACGTCCGGATGGACGCGGCCTTGCTGAGATCCGTGCAATTGAATGTGATACTTCCCTGCTTCCGCGTACACATGGTTCAGGTCTGTTCACACGTGGACAAACGCAAGCACTGAGTATCTGTACACTAGGTGCACTGGGTGACGTTCAAATTCTGGATGGCATCAGTTTGGAAGAAACGAAACGTTTCATGCATCATTATAACTTTCCACCGTTCAGCGTAGGTGAAGCTCGTCCGCTTCGTGCGCCAGGACGTCGTGAAATTGGACATGGTGCCCTTGGTGAGCGTGCATTGTCTAAGGTTATTCCTTCTGAAACAGACTTCCCGTACACGATTCGTTTGGTATCTGAAGTATTGGAATCCAACGGTTCTACGTCTCAAGCAAGTATCTGTGCAAGTACACTTGCCATGATGGACGCAGGTGTACCAATCAAAGCTCCAGTAGCTGGTGTGGCGATGGGTCTGATCAAAGATGGAGACCATGTATCCATCCTGAGTGATATTCAAGGTATGGAAGATCATCTGGGCGACATGGACTTCAAGGTAGCAGGAACACCTGAAGGCGTAACAGCGATTCAAATGGATATTAAAATTGATGGAATCGATCGTCAAATCTTGTCCGAAGCGCTTGCTCAAGCCAAAGAAGGACGTATGCACATTTTGGGTAAAATGACCGAAGTGATGAAAACACCTCGTGAGCAATTGTCCCAATATGCGCCTAAAATTACGACTATGCATATCAATCCGGATAAAATCCGTGATGTTATCGGTGCTGGTGGTAAAATCATCAATAAAATCATCGAAGAAACCGGTGTTAAAATTGATATTGAGCAGGATGGACGTGTCTTTATCGCTTCTTCCAATCAGGAGATGAATGATAAAGCCAAAGCGATTATCGAAGGTATTGTACGCGAAGTCTTGGTTGGCGAGATCTATGTCGGCAAAGTAAAACGCGTTGAGAAATTCGGTGCATTCGTTGAAGTGTTGCCAAATAAAGAAGGTCTGGTTCACATCTCTCAATTGTCTACTGAGCGTGTAGCGAAAGTAGAAGATGTTGTGGCGATTGGTGATTCCATTACAGTAAAAGTAACGGAGATTGACCCGCAAGGTCGAATCAATTTGTCCCGTAAAGCCGTCCTGACAGCAGAAGCTCCAGCGCAATCCTAGGTAGCTGATGTTTGAATAACATATGCACGATTGAATGAAGAGACAGAATGCGAATTTCTGGCTCTTTTTTTAACGTTTAAACAAAAAATACGACTATTCATAAGATTGCAGTTTTTATTCATATTCCGGCCCTTGTCCTCATATGATGGGGACAAAGACGGCAGGAGGATGGAGCTGTGAGAAACCAATCCAAAAAACTGGCGGTTGTTCTCGCGGGTGTGGCAGCGGTCATGCTAATCGGACAAGTCGACAGTGTACGTACATACATTACGGAGATCCGTGATGGCCCAGGCACGCAGAATGCATTTGATATGTTTAAGGAAGCGACCGGAGAAGAATCGTTGTTGTCTGCGATTAAAGATAAGGCTGCTGAAACTCGAATTGTACCGGTGAATGCGAGACTCGATCGGGTATGGAAAGCGATCCCCGGTTATAATGGTCTTGAAATTGACGTGGAAGCTACCTATCGCAAGGCCTTAAGCGGTACACTCAATACCAAGATTCCTTATGTTTATCGCCAGACCGAACCGGAAATTCAGTTAAGAGACCTGGGTGCACATCCGATTTATCGAGGCAATGCAAGTAAACCGATGGTTTCTTTTATGATCAATGTGGCTTGGGGGAATGAGTTTCTCGTTCCAATGCTGGACACGCTTGACACCGAGCAGGTGAAAGCTACTTTTTTTCTGGATGGAAGTTGGCTGAGTAAGAACGCCGAAATGGCCAAGGAAATTCAAAAGCGTGGACACGAGCTGTCCAATCATGCGTATTCACACCCGAATATGAGTCGTTTAAGTGCAGAGAGGGCAAGACTGGAGATAAGCAAAACCCAGGAACTGCTGAAGAAAACGCTTGGTGTTGAAAATCGTTGGTTCGCACCGCCTTCGGGTGATTTTAATCAAAAAACGGTGGATATTGCGGCATCCATGGGGCTGCAAACTGTTCTGTGGACGGTAGATACAGTAGATTGGCGCAAACCAAGTCCAGACTCCGTCATTGCCAAAATTGCGAATAAAACCGAGGCCGGATCGTTAATTCTCATGCATCCTACAGCTTCCTCTGCAGGGGCATTAAAAGGTATGATTGATTCCATTCACGCCAAAGGACTGTCGTTAGGAACTGTAAGTGAAACGTTGTCTTCTGAACGGGTGCAAGGCCATGCGGTTGAGTGAACGCCGTTTTTTTGTTAATATCAAAAAGTTGGAACCAAATGTCGATTTCAATTTTTTCATAATTGAGATCAGGGCAATTATAGAGATGTAGGAGGGCCAACCGTGAAAAAAATTCAGCTGGGCAATGGCCTCAGAGTCGTGATGGAACAAATCCCGACCTGTCGTTCCGTGTCATTTGGAATATGGGTCAAAACAGGTTCGCGGAATGAGCGAACAGAAAATAACGGGGTATCCCATTTTATTGAACATATGCTTTTTAAGGGTACGGATCGTTTTGATGCTAAAGCAATCGCGGAGCAATTTGATGCGATCGGCGGTAACGTGAATGCATTTACCTCCAAAGAATATACCTGCTATTATGCAAAAGTACTGGATGAGCATCTGCCAATTGCGGTTGATGTGTTGTCCGATATGTTCTTCCGCTCCAAAATGGACGACGGTGAACTCGTCAAGGAGAAAAATGTGATTTTGGAAGAAATCTCAATGTACGAGGATACGCCTGACGATATGGTCCATGATTTGATGGCTTTGGCTGCATATGGAGAACACCCGCTTGCTTATCCAATCCTCGGTACAGAAGAACGTCTTAAAGCGATGGATTCCAGTCATTTGCGTGCATACATGAAGGAACATTACACGATTGAGAACACGGTAATCAGCATTGCGGGCAATATCGACGATAGTGTGATTGATCTGATGGAGAAACACTTTGGTGCGTTTGATGTCAAAGGTGTAACTGAGGAAGTGAACGCGCCAGCCTTTCAAAGCGGTCAGCTCTTCCACAAAAAGAAAACGGAGCAAAATCACATCTGTATCTCGTTTCCGGGCTGCAAAATCGGAGACCCGCTTCAATTTGCCATGGTTGTTCTTAACAATGCGATCGGCGGGGGCATGAGCTCTAGATTGTTTCAGGAAATCCGTGAAAAGCGCGGGCTCGCTTACTCCGTTTATTCTTATCACAGCTCTCATGCAGACAGCGGCTTATTCACCATTTATGCAGGTACAGCACCGAAACAGACGAAAGAAGTGCTTGATCTGACCAAAGAAGTGTTGCATGATTTAGCTGTCAATGGTTTATCCGAAGATGAACTCCGTAAAGGCAAGGAACAGCTGAAAGGTAGTCTGATTCTGAGTCTGGAGAGCACGGGCAGCCGTATGAACCGACTGGGGAAAAACGAATTGATGCTTGGCAGACATCATACGCTCGATGAAATGATTTCTAAAATCGAGCAAGTTACAATGAAAGACATCGACGCCGTGCTTGATCTGATGTTTGCAGAGCCGTTTGCACTCGCAATGGTAGGTGCTTCAGACAAGACGATTGCTGGACTGAGAAGGGATGATTTGGTTGCATTACGTTCAAATAAAGAAGTTACCGGGTAACGAAGATATTAAACTGCCACAAAAAATGTCCGAACTGGCTGCTGGCTTTGATGTGGTGGCGGCACTGGAAGAAGAGGTGGTGCTAGAGCCGGGGCAGCGTACCTTGATTCCGACCGGACTTGCGATGGCGATGCCAGCTGGGCTGGAAGCTCAAATTCGACCACGAAGCGGGCTGGCGTTTAAACATGGTATTACTTGTCTGAATACACCAGGAACCATTGATGCGGATTATCGCGGAGAGGTGAAAGTGCTGCTCATTAATCTGGGGCAGGAACCGTTTACGATTGTGCGCGGAGAACGTATTGCACAGATCGTGTTCCAGACAGTGCCTGTCATCGAATTGACCGAAGTGGAAGAACTTTCAGAGACTGTGCGAGGCGAAGGTGGATTTGGTCATACAGGTAAGTAACCATAACGGATGAGATCTTTTCCTTGTCTAAAAGTACTAGTTGAAGAATATCAAGAAAAACTTACATCAAAGTCGTCCTTCACAGGGCGGCTTTTTTATGTTGAACTGGCGTTCATTTCATTTATTGTTTTCACCCCCCTGTGGGCTGCTGCATACGATAAGGCATACATGTGGTGAAAGGAGTGACGTCCCGATGCTGACCGGAGTCCGGATTGTCGTTCTGGGCGGAGATGCAAGGCAACTTGAAGTTATTCAAAAGTGCGCCGAGCTGGATGCAGCGGTAAGTGTGGTAGGCTTCGATCAACTGGAGCAAGTTATTCCGGGAATTGAACACCGCGAACTTGAGGAAGATGTGTTTGCTTCTGCAGATGTGCTGGTACTGCCAGTAGTTAGTTGCGATGATCAAGGGAGAGTAAGCTCTTCGTTTAGTAGTGATCCTATTGTTTTGAAAAAGGAACATATGGCTGCCTTACCGGAGCATTGTACCGTGTTCACAGGCATGGCAAAGCCGTTTTTACGTGAACTTTGCCAGGAGAACGGCCTTCGGCTTGTGGAAGTGCTTGATCGTGATGACATTGCACTGTATAACTCGATTCCGACAGCGGAGGGAGCCATCGCCATCGCCATTAAAGAAACGGATTTTACGATTCACGGATCAGAATGCATCGTGCTTGGCATCGGCCGAACAGGGTTTACGCTGGCTAAAACTCTGCAGGGACTTGGGGCCAACGTACGGGTGGGAATCCGTAGAAATGAAGATGTTGCCCGCGCAACAATCATGGGCTGGAAGCCTTTCATGACAACGGATTTGGCCGCCCAAACCGGGGATGTTGACTTGCTTTTTAATACGATACCGACTATGATAATCACAGCACAAATCCTGTCCAGAATGCCTCAAAAAGCAGTCATTATCGACCTTGCATCCGCTCCTGGCGGCTGTGATTTCAGATATGCAGACAAACGCGGCATCAAGGCGCTGCTTGCACCAGGCCTCCCCGGTATTGTTGCTCCAAAGACGGCTGGCGGCATCATTGCCGACGCGTTAATCCGTTTGCTTTTGGAAGAACAGAACGCACGGGAGGTTAAATCATGAACTGGCAGGGTAAAACGGTAGGTTACGCAATTACGGGGTCTCATTGTACATTTGAAGAGGTTATGCCGGTCATTAGCCGCTTTGTGTCCGAAGGCGCAAATGTTATTCCGATTATTTCAAACTCGGTACTCACGACAGACACACGCTTCGGCACGGCACAGAATTGGCAAAAACAATTGAAGGATATAACGGGTAATGACATCATCTCTACAATTGTTGAGGCGGAGCCTTTGGGGCCTTCCAAACTGCTTGATGTGCTGGTCATTGCTCCATGCACAGGAAATACAACAAGCAAGCTGGCTAATGCAATGACCGACAGCCCGGTGCTGATGGCTGCTAAAGCGCAGATGCGTAATCAGCGTCCGCTTGTGCTGGCGATATCGACAAATGATGGTCTCGGTTTGAATGCAGCAAATATTGCAAAATTATTAGTGGCCAAATATTTGTATTTTGTGCCATTTGGTCAAGATGATCCAATGAAAAAACCAAATTCGTTAGTTGCCAAAATGGAGCTAATTCCGGAAGCTTGCTGGAGTGCACTGGAAGGCAAACAGCTGCAGCCGATGATTGTGGAGCGCGCTTCACAGGCATAAGAATTATGGCCAAGGCAATAACGGTTATACGCTTGGAGAAATGAAGAAGGGTTCGAGAGACAAAGAAAATCATGGGGGACGATAGCTGGATTGCATAGCTACTTCTACCACGTTCCTGTTCATAAGGGCATTCCTGCTTGCCAAGAGTGATCATGAAGCAAGCAGGAGAGATGTATTTGAAATACATGCCGTATACATTGCTGAGATTATCGCATCGGAACGCTCCCAAGGGTTATGCATTTGTTGATTTGACCCGTGTCCAGTCTTCTTGCGTACACAAATGGAGGAATAAAGATGCGTATTATGGTTCAAAAATTCGGAGGTACGTCGCTCTCTACCGTTCAAGCGAGAGAGCATGTGCTCCGGCATGTTAAACGTGAGCTTGAAGCAGGATTAAACCTGGTTATTGTCGTATCAGCGATGGGTCGCCGCGGCGAACCTTATGCTACGGATACACTCTTGGACTGGGCTGCACAGAACGGAAATGCTTTATCTGCTCGCGAAAAAGATTTACTGCTGTGCTGTGGTGAAATTATCTCCGCAACAACACTCAGCAGTTTGCTTGAACATGAGGGCATTCCAACTTCAGTGCTGACCGGTGCACAAGCGGGTTTTGTGACGGACGACAATTTCGGGAATGCCCGAATATTGGATGTCCGTCCTGTTCGTGTGCTGGAACAGCTTCAACTTGGTCGTGTTGTCATTGTAACCGGATTCCAGGGACAGACAGAAAAAGGTGATTTTACGACACTGGGCCGCGGAGGCAGTGATACATCTGCAACAGCTCTGGGTGCAGCATTACGAGCTGAGATGGTGGACATCTATACAGATGTAAACGGCATTTTGACGGCTGATCCCCGTATTGTAGAAGATGCTCGTCCACTGACTGTCGTAAGTTATGCGGAGATTTGCAATATGGCTCATCATGGAGCGAAGGTCATTCATCCTCGTGCGGTTGAAATCGCAATGCAATCCCAAATACCGGTACGGGTGAGATCAACTTTTGCCGATACAGAAGGTACACTTGTTACCCATCCCGAAGGATTTCAAGATGTACAGACAGGCATTATTGACCGTTATGTAACGGGTATTGCTTATGTGAGCAATGTTACGCAAATTACAGTGGATGTTCCCGGTGGAACAGATCGTCTGCAATTGAAAGTTTTCAAAACGATGGCTGAAAATTCAATCAGCGTTGATTTTATTAATGTTACCCCCTCGGGAGTTGTCTATACCGTGTTTGATAGTGATTCCGAGAAGGCTATACGTGTATTGCAGGAAATTGGTCTGAAGCCTCAAAGCTTGTCGGGTTGTGCCAAAGTATCTGTCATTGGCGGAGGAATTAACGGTGTACCCGGAATTATGGCCCGTATTGTAGAGTCTTTGACCCTCGCAGACATTCAGATTCTGCAATCGGCAGATTCCAACACAACGATCTGGGTGCTTGTCAAAAAAGAAGATATGGTTCAGGCTCTTAGGGCACTTCATGCCTCATTTGAACTTCACTTATAAATACTGAGTTAGCGAAGTCAGACCTGTTTTGAGGGAGGAAATCGAGTTGGACTTTGGAAGATTGATTACAGCAATGGTCACTCCGTTCAATGCACAAGGAGAGATACATTGGGAGGAAACGGCACGTCTCATCGATTATCTGATCGTTGAACAAAAGTCCGAGACTCTCGTGGTCTCTGGAACAACAGGGGAGTCACCGACACTTAGTGATGCGGAGAAAGTTCAATTATTCGAATTTGCAGTGAAACATGCGGCTGGACGGTGCAAAATTATTGCCGGAACAGGCAGCAACAATACGGCACACTCCATCCATCTGACGAAGGAAGCAGAACGTGTCGGGGCGGACGGCGTATTATTGGTAGTCCCTTATTACAATAAACCGAGTCAGGAAGGGATGTACAAACATTTTGAAGCTATTGCTGCAGCAACGAAGCTGCCAGTGATGCTATACAATGTGCCCGGACGTACTGTCGCTAATCTGTCTGCCGCAACCACGTTACGCCTTGCACAAATTCCGAACATCGTGGCAACGAAGGAATGTGCTTCTATGGAGCAGGTTACCTTAATCGCTGCGGGTGCACCGGAACATTTCAGAGTCTATTCTGGAGATGATGCAGCCGGTCTATCAGCTATTGCTGTTGGTGCTCATGGCATCGTTAGCGTGGCAAGTCATGTGGTGGGCGCGGAGATGAAAAAGATGATCGATGCCTTTTACGGTGGCGATCCACTTCAAGCCACACGAATTCACCAGAGGCTCTTCCCGCTCTTCAAAGGGCTGTTTGAGTGCCCGCAGCCTTTGCCAAATCCGGTAGCGGTTAAATATGCTCTGACCTTGCGCGGTTTGGACGTTGGTTCAGTGCGTTTGCCTCTGATTCCGCCAACGGCCGAGGAGCAGGAATATATTAAAAATTTGCTTCAACTGTAAATAACAGTTGGATCTGCAATCGTTTATTAATTATAAGCATGAATGCTTTGTTTCACGAAAGAACCGCACCTCTCAGGTTGAGGCAGCGGTTCTTTTTTTGATGAGCAGTGTAAGGTTTCTTTTTTGATAGGTAGGGGAAACCTACAGGTTAACGAGAGAGTGACTTGTTTTTTCTGTTTTTAATCATGTATAATGATGTCAAGTGACTGGGTGCGGTATTTTTTTGAAATTGAAAGCGACATCGTTTCGATGGTGTGGCTTTGCGGTGAAAAAGGAAGGGACGGCTAAGAGGGGCAATTCAGATCCAACGAGTTGGTGATGGGAAATAACTTCGAAGAACTTCTTCCAAATATCGTGAATAAAGGTGTTCTTTTACATTCACTCCTGATTCACGGGTGTGTAATGTTTGAACTACTTTTCTTAACTTACAATAAATAATAAGGTACGACGTCCAACTACCATAGGAGGTTCAGATTCATTTGTCTAAGAAAAATAATAATAATAATAACGAAAAGCTGATGATTTTTGCATTGGGCGGCGTAGGCGAGATTGGTAAAAATATGTATGTTATCCAATACGCGAACGACATTGTTGTCGTAGACGCTGGTCTTAAATTCCCGGAAGAAGACATGCTTGGTATTGATATTGTCATCCCTGACATTTCGTACTTGACTGAAAACCGTGATAAAGTACGCGGTATTATTCTAACTCACGGACACGAGGATCATATTGGTGGTTTACCGTATGTTCTCAAACACTTGAATGTACCGGTATACGGAACTAGGCTTACACTTGGTCTGGTAGAGAACAAGCTGAAGGAAGCTAATTTGCTGGGTGAGACGAAACGTATTCTCATCAACGCAGATTCGGAGATCGAACTGGGTTCGACGCTGAAAGCTTCATTCTTTGCTACTAACCATAGTATTCCGGATTCCGTTGGGGTATGTGTTGAAACACCGGAAGGTGCAGTTGTACACACGGGTGACTTCAAATTTGATCATACGCCAGTGAATGGTCAATATGCAGATCTTCAACGTATGGCACAGATCGGAACGAACGGCGTACTCGCGTTGCTGTCTGACAGTACTAATGCGGAGAAACCTGGATTCACACCATCGGAGAAAAATGTAGGTATCGTACTGGAAGATATTTTCCGCAAAGCGAGCCAGCGTGTCGTTGTCGCAACATTTGCTTCCAACGTACACCGTATTCAACAGGTTATCAATGCAGCAGAGGTCACTGGACGTAAAGTTGCAGTTATCGGACGTAGCATGGTAAACGTTGTAGGTATTGCTTCGGAACTGGGTTACCTCGAAATTCCGGACGGTATGATCATTGAACCGGAAGAAGTAGGCAAAATGGCGGCGGATCGCGTAGTTATTTTGTGCACAGGTAGCCAGGGCGAGCCAATGTCAGCATTGACACGTATGGCACGTTCTACGCATCGTAAAGTGGACATCCTTCCTGGAGATACGGTTATTATTGCAGCAACACCAGTACCAGGAAACGAAAAGTATGTAGGCCGTACAATTGACGAACTGTTCCGTCTGGGAGCTAACGTACATTACAGCGGTGCTAACAGCGGCGTTCACGTATCCGGTCACGGTAGCCAGGAAGAATTGAAACTCATGCTCAACCTGATGAAACCGAAATACTTCTTGCCAATTCACGGTGAATTCCGGATGCAGCGTCGTCACGCGGTTCTCGCTGAATCCGTGGGCATCGACTCGGACAACATCTTCATCACAGATATCGGTGAAGTTGTGGAGATTCAAGGCGGAGCAGCACGTAAAGCAGGGAAAGTTACTGCCGGTAATGTGTTGATTGACGGTCTGGGTGTAGGTGACGTAGGTAACATCGTATTGCGTGATCGTAAATTGCTGTCTCAGGATGGTATTCTGGTTGTTGTGGTAACACTCAGCAAGCAGGATGGTAAAATCGTCTCTGGTCCGGATATCATCTCCCGCGGATTCGTGTATGTACGTGAATCCGAAGGACTTCTCGATGAGGCTAACCGTATCGTTAGCAGCACATTGCAGAAGCTGATGAGCGAAAACGTGAATGAGTGGGCTTCACTTAAAACAAATGTTAAAGATGCTTTGGGACGTTTCCTGTATGAGCAAACGCGTCGTAGACCGATGATTTTGCCAATCATTATGGAAGTTTAAAATAAGTTTAATGAAAAACATATAATTAAGGCACACAGTCGCCCCTTCTCTACGAGTAATATTGGACGGTTCCTCGTAGAGAAGGGGCTTTTTTTGTGTTTTTTAAGAGGATTATGAGTTCCAAGGCTTGAATGATGGAAATGATTGTTCAAGGAAAGTATAAGCTTGTTGGCAGATTCCCCATACTAAGGTAAAGATCAAACCATTACATCTTTCAGGAGAAGGGGACATCATTAATGAACGAGCAGTTGAATGACAAGCAAATACCAAGGTCCAATCAGCCGGAGACAGAGGCACCTGATATTCCGGTACAGGAAGACAAGCACATCTCGCCAGTCACGGAGTCGATTCAGCAGTTTGGACAAACACAGTCGCCCGCCAGCGAATCCAACATTTTTTGTATGACTATTATTGGTCAGGTGGAGGGACATTTAATTTTACCCCCGCAAAATAAAACAACAAAATACGAACATATTATCCCGCAACTGGTAGCAGCAGAACAAAATCCGAAGATTGAGGGGATTCTGCTTATTCTCAATACGGTAGGTGGCGATGTGGAAGCTGGACTTGCGATCGCTGAGATGATTGCCTCTCTAAGTAAGCCAACCGTGACTGTAGTGATTGGAGGCGGACACAGTATCGGTGTACCTATTGCAGTCGCTTCAACGTATTCGCTTATTGCGGGAAGTGCAACAATGACTATTCACCCTATTCGAATGAACGGACTTGTTATTGGTGTACCGCAGACATTTGAATACATGGAAAAGATGCAGGAGCGTGTTGTACGTTTTGTAACATCCCACTCCAACATTTCGGAAGAGATGTTCAAAGAGTTGATGTTCAAGACAGGGGAATTGAATCGGGACATCGGTACTGCGGTGGGAAGTGCAGACGCGGTGAAGTACGGCCTGATGGATGCTGTTGGTGGTATTGGCCAAGCCATTGCACAATTGAACAAGCTTATGGGAGATAAGAGACAAACGATGCAGGCGGGAGGATACACGCAATGAGCACAATGTATACCGTAATGCCACCAGAGCAGCTATGGTCTGGCATGTGGACAGAGGCCGCGGATATAAAAGAGATTCGCATGAACGGTTTATTAATGCAAGTCAGACCGGTCAATGAAACGGAAGCGGTTATCGTGCGTTTACTTGAATGTCCACTTGAAGCTTATCTGGATCCGGCAAACCAGCCGGGTTCAACCGTACCGCTTTCAGTTAACACGAGTCCAACATAACACGACGAATTCAGACAAATGGCGCAGAAAAAGAACATATGTACGGATTATATTTGTATGGTATAATATTCTTCTGGGGGTGACCTGATTTTGGCCAGAAGAAAAAAGAGGAAAAAAAAGGGCGCTGGATTTAGCGGCGTCTTAAAATATGAAATCTACGGCATCGTGCTTATAACGCTGGCAGTCATAGCACTATCGGGTGAAGCCACCGTGGGACGTTCGCTTTCCAAGATGTTTGGACTCATGCTTGGTAAGTTTTATTTTGCGATTCCACTGGTGGGTATTTATTACGGTCTGATGGTGATGATTCACCGAAAGTGGCCAAGCGGCTGGACCACTCGCAAGACAGGGTTGGTTCTACTGGTTTTTGCGTTAACGTTGATGAGTACAATATCCGCCATGCATCAGAAGCTGATTCCGGTGGGTGCACTTGAACCAGGTGCAGTTCTGACTCAGGTACATAATGATATGCAAACTGAATTATTGACGCCCGCTGCACCAGGGGAACGTGATTCTATGCTAGGTAAGGATATTAGCGGTGGGTATCTGGGTGCAGGACAGTTCGCTCTATTCTTGTGGCTGTTCGGTAGTCTTGGTGCAAGGCTCATCATGATTGTTATGTTTGTGATTAGCTTCATGCTTATTACAAGTCTGTCCTATGTTGATTTGATACGCATATTTAGAACAAAGATCTGGGATGCTGGTAGCTCCATGTATAAAAAGCTCGAGTCCAGACCAGCGAAACGTTCTGCTTCTGCAAATGGTACGAAAGGCAATGCGCGTAAATTAGTACCTGTACCGGTTAATGATGAAGAGGAAGATGATGAGCATGAACTGAACGATTCCGATGAAGGACAGCTTCCTAGACGTAAGGCTCCAATATTCTTCCAGTTGTTTGGGAAATGGGGAGCACACCGTCAGTCGTCGAAACAATCAGAAGATATGGATGAGCTTGATTCCGAACAGGTTGTTTATCGCGCTGGACAAGAATCGATATCCGACTCAAGGTATGGTGAGCCTGAATCTATGACAAAGGCCAATGGAACTGGAGCAGCGGCCGTTGCTGCGGCACCCATAGCACAGACTAAGCTTGACTCGGCACCAATCATTCGTGACTTTTTTGAGCATGTCAGAGCAGAGGGGCCGGATAAAGACGACGATCTGGATGATGCCTATCCGTTCCCTGATGATCTGGACGATAACGGCAGCACTGCTAATCAGGCGGAGAAATCTGGTATCAAATTTACAGATGAACTGGTTGAAGCTGATTGGTCTGATACAGGTGGTACAGTGGATACGCTTCACACCGATCCTGAACATGAGATAGTCAATGGAGAACCCATGTCGGGTGAATCGGCAGACTCCGGAACCGATCAATCTGCCCAGGGAGGAGGAGATGTTGTGCAGCCAGCTGCGCCACCACCTCCACCTCCGAAGCCGTACAAGCTACCTTCATTCCGTCTCCTCTCCAAGCCTAACAATAGCGGAAAAGGCGGGGATCAGAAGGATTATATGCAAACGGCTCGCAAGCTGGAGGCGACGCTGGAGAGCTTCGGCGTACGTGCGAAAGTTCTGGAGGTTGTCCGAGGCCCTGCGGTGACAAGGTATGAAATTCAACCAGATATCGGGGTCAAAGTGAGCCGGATTGTCAGTCTGACGGACGACATCGCCCTTGCCTTGGCAGCCAAGGATATTCGGATGGAAGCACCTATTCCGGGGAAATCGGCGATTGGTATTGAGGTTCCCAATGGCGAGGTATCCGTTGTCACGATGCGTGAAGTGATGGAGACTGCAACGTTCCAGGAGGCTGAATCCAAAGTAACCATTGCGTTTGGCCGGGACATATCCGGTCAGACGATCATTGGCAACCTGGCTCGTATGCCCCATTTGCTGGTGGCTGGTGCTACCGGATCAGGAAAATCCGTATGTATCAATGGCATAATCACCAGTATTCTGTATAAAGCGAAGCCGGATGAGGTCAAGTTTCTAATGGTTGACCCCAAAATGGTCGAACTGAATGTATATAACGGAATTCCGCATCTGATGGCACCGGTTGTGACCGATCCGAAGAGGGCGTCGCTTGCACTCAAAAAGATCGTAGTCGAGATGGAGAAAAGATATGAATTGTTCTCCAAATCAGGCACACGTAACGTTGAGGGATATAACAACTTGATGAAGGATAACCCGGCGGCGGTGTTGCCTTACATTGTGGTCATTGTGGACGAGCTCGCTGACTTGATGATGGTAGCTGCTGGAGATGTAGAGGATGCCATTGCGCGTCTTGCACAGATGGCTCGTGCAGCCGGCATACATCTTATTATTGCTACACAGCGCCCTTCCGTCGATGTTATTACGGGGGTCATCAAAGCCAATATTCCTTCACGGATTGCGTTTGGAGTATCTTCTCAAGTCGATTCACGTACCATTCTGGATATGGGCGGAGCGGAGAAACTGTTAGGTCGTGGCGACATGTTATTCATGCCGATGGGTGCATCCAAGCCGATTCGGGTTCAAGGTGCGTTTATGAGTGATGAAGAGGTTGAAAGTATCGTGAATTACGTTCGGGGTCAAGGCGAAGCACAGTATGATGAATCCCTTGTTCCCGAAGTTGATGATTCAAATCAGGCAACGGAAGAAGTGCAAGATGAGCTTTATGAACAGGCTGTGCAGATTATTCTGGAGGCCAAGCAAGCTTCAGTGTCACTCTTGCAACGGCGAATGCGGGTAGGGTACACTCGTGCAGCACGTTTGATTGATTCAATGGAAGCCAGAGGAGTGATTGGGCCGTACGAAGGCAGCAAGCCGCGTGAAGTCCTTGTTTCGCTGGAACAGTATCAACAGAGTAAAATAAGCTCGTAGACGAGCTCTGAAAACCTTCAACCATTATGGTTGGAGTTTTTTTTGTATAACAACGTTTGAGGTTCTGCCATTTGCCCCAGAGATCGGATGGTTTGGTGCATAGGAAACAAGTCCACTTGTCATAATAACGGTAGCGATTCTGTTAAATTCCACAAAAGAAAGGTAGAGCATAGTCGATGCGAAAAATGAACCTATGGCTTTTCACCGCTATTTTGCTGATATCCGCGCTGGGAATCCGTTATTTGCTTCCTGAGCATACAGCACCTCAACGTGACGTCCAGAACAACATCCCGGCAGAGGAAAAAGCTATGCCGACCTTCAGCAACAATACTGTGAAGGTTGGCAGTTACGGTCAGGATGTATATGAGCTTCAGGGACGCTTGAAGTATCTTGGTTTCTACAACGGGAAAATCGATAGCAATTTCGGCAGCAGCACGCTGAAATCCGTTAAATGGTTTCAGTCCGAATTCGGTATGAAGGCCGACGGCGTGGTTGGAGCAAAAACGAAACTAAAGCTGTACAATGCCACCACCAAATGGTCACCTACAGAACCACCGTTGCATAAAGGAGGAGCATCTGGCGGAGATACAGGTGGAAGTGGAGATACTGCAAATAATGAGAAGGATAATATGGGTTCTGCCAATGCGCTGGGACTCACCGAGAATGAACTCAAAATTATGGCGAATGCCGTATATGGAGAAGCACGCGGAGAACCGTTTGAAGGTCAGGTAGCCGTAGCTGCTGTTATTTTGAATCGCGTAAACTCCGCAAGTTTCCCATCAACTCCTTCGGGCGTTATCTTTCAGCCGGGAGCATTTACAGCCGTAGCAGATGGACAAATCTATCTGGAGCCTAACGCTCAGGCGAAAAAGGCGGTTGAGCAGGCTTTGAACGGCTGGGATCCTTCCGGTGGATGTCTGTATTATTTTAACCCGAAAACAGCCACATCGAAATGGATATGGACTCGTCCACAGGTGAAAACGATCGGGCAGCATATATTCTGCATGTAATCGGCGGAGAAGCAACCGGAGGTCATGACTTCGGTTGCTTCTTGGCTTTTGGATGGTTTAAAATGGTTGTTACGTTTAAGCTTGATGATGACTTGTTATCTAAATGACGCCGTAAAGGGGTTTTGACATTGAATACCGAAGAATTCGAACGGGGTAGCCGTAAACAGCTACGTATCCATGTGCTTCCAACCAAACGTTTCAAAACGTTTGCGATTTCCCTTTATGCTGGGATTCCTCTACGAGAGGACACGGTTACGCATGTGGCGTTAACGCCGTTTGTTCTAAGACGAGGAACGGAATCATATCCGGAAACAACGCAATTTCGAGAACAGTTGGAGCATTTGTACGGAGCAGGATTTGGTTTTGACGTCTATAAACGCGGTGATTATCAGATTGTTCAATTCCGTATGGACACTATAAATGATTCGTTTGTCGGGGGCGGGGAGCAGCAACTTCTGGACCGTTCGTTTGCCTTTCTTGGCGAAGTGTTGACCAAGCCTGCAAGGGAAAATGGACACTTCAAAACGTCGTATGTACAGGCAGAACGCGAGACGGTTCGTAAAAAGCTGGAGTCCATCGTTAACGATAAAATGCGTTATGCGGCTGAACGGTGTATCGAAGAAATGTGCAATGATGAGCCGTACCGTCTTCATCCCCTGGGTGAACGAAAAGTACTGCCAGCCATCGAACCTCCAGAATTAACAGCTGCTTATGAAAACTGGCTAAGGGAAGCAAGCATGGACTTGTATGTGGTTGGTGATACGACACTAGAAGAAGTGGAGCGAATGGTTCAGCGTCATTTTAACCTGGAGCGCACGGTTTCCTCTGACTATCTAGCTCAGGCAGCAGTTCGTGGGAATGAGGAGGCAAATACAGTTATCGAGCGGCTAAACATTGGCCAGGGCAAGCTGAATATGGGTCTTCGCACTTCCATAACGTATGCAGACGATAAATACGCAGCAGCGCTGATGTATAACGGTATTCTTGGCGGATATCCGCATTCGAAACTGTTTGTCAATGTTCGTGAAAAAGAAAGTCTTGCCTATTATGCTTCTTCCAGATATGACGGACATAAAGGTATTGCGACCATTCAATCCGGGATTGAAATTCCAAATTATGAAAAAGCGGTGACCATTATCAAGCAGCAGCTTGATGAGATGAAGAATGGCAATATTACGGATTTAGAAATGTCTCAGACTAAAGCGATGATTCGTAATCTGCTGAAAGAAATGCAGGATTCTGCCTTTGAGATGATTGCCTATGATTTTAACCGTCAGTTGTCTGGTAAGGAGAGAACAGCTGAAGAGTTGCTTGGTCAGATTGAGCAGATCAGCAAGCAGGATGTTCGTGAAGCCGCAGAGCAGTTCCGTTTGGATACGATTTATTTCTTGCGGGACGAGAAGGGGGAATAGTCGTGGAGAGCATTCACTATGAACATCTGCAGGAAACGTTATATTACGAAGTAATGGATAATGGACTGCAGGTTTATGTTTTGCCCAAACCAGGTTTCCAGAAAACATATGCTACGTTTGCAACAAAATACGGGTCAGTGGATAATCACTTTAAGGTGGAAGGACAGGCCGAGGTGAAGGTTCCGGACGGTATTGCTCATTTCCTGGAGCATAAAATGTTTGAAGAGCCTACGGGTGATATTTTTGCAACATTTGCTTCTCATGGTGCTTCTGCGAACGCATTCACTAGTTTTGATCAGACCGTTTATTTGTTTTCAGCGACAGAAAATATAATCGAAAATATACAAACATTAGTTGATTTTGTGCAAAATCCGTATTTCACAGATCAAAATGTCGATAAAGAGAAAGGGATCATTGAACAAGAAATTAATATGTATGCCGATAATCCAGACTGGCGTGTTTATTTCGGATTGATTGAAGCAATGTATCAAAAACATCCGGTGCATATCGACATTGCGGGCACGGTCCAATCGATTAATACGATCACCAAAGAAACGTTGTATACGTGTTATAACACATTTTATCACCCAAGTAACATGCTCTTGTTTGTTGTCGGCGGCGTTGATCCGGAGCAGGTCATTAGCATGATTCGTTCCAATCAGGAGAAGAAAAATGTTGAACCTCAGGGGCAAATTCAGCGCTTTTTTGAGCCGGAGCCTAACCAAGTTGCAGAGGCAAGACGTGAGGTGAAGTTATCTGTTTCGCTGCCGAAATGTTTGTTTGGATTTAAAGAAACGGATGTTGGACTTACAGGTGAGGAGCTTTTGCGCCGGGACACAACTACGCAGCTGATGATGGATCTGTTGTTTGGTTCCAGCACACGTCTGTTTCAGAAGTTGTATGATGAAGATCTGATCTCGGACAGTTTTGGGCATGACTATATCAGTTCGCCGCAATATGCTTTCTCTGCGGTTGGTGGGGATACGAAAGACCCGGATCAATTGTTGAAACGGATACGCGAAGAAGTCGAAGCGATTAAGCAAAAAGGATTTGATGCTTCCGATTTTGAGCGTGCGCGCAAAAAGAAAATCGGTGGTTATTTAAGAATGCTTAATTCACCTGAAAACATTGCGAATGAATTCACACGTCAGCAATTCCGTGGCGGTGACTTTTTCAATATGATATCGCTATATGAAGCGATTACACTGCAAGATGTGAATCATCGGTTGAAAGAGCATATTCGCTGGGATCAGTTGGCGGTATCGCTCGTTGTAAATCCGTGATCTGGAGAGGGAACCGGACATTTTGAAGCTTTTAATGAGCAAGAGTGAAGTATGGGGGGGAACGATCGTGAAAGCTATAGGGGAAATGACAGTTCTGGTTACCGGTGCAAGCGGAGGCATAGGAGCTGCAATTGCAGAGCGATTTGCGCGTGTAGGCATGAATGTGGTGTTGCACTACATGAAGTCTCATGAAGCGGCCAATGAAGCGGCAAGACGTTGTATGGAGCAGGGAAGCGGACGCATTATGACGGTTTCAGCAGATCTTCGTAGCCGGGAACAGATTCAGCGCATGCGGGAGAAGCTAGCTTCTCATGATCTGCTTCCGGATATTCTTGTGAACAACGCAGGCATATCTCACTATGGTTTGCTTGCGGATGTGACAGAAGAAATCTGGGATGAAGTGATGGCGATTAATTTGAAAGGTACTTTTCTATGCACACAAGAGATGATGCCTCATATGATCTCCCAAAGATACGGTCGAATCATTAATGTGTCGTCCATCTGGGGGTTATCTGGCGCTTCTTGTGAAGTGCTGTATTCCACAACCAAGGGCGGGGTAAATGCCTTCACGAAGGCACTTGCGAAAGAGCTTGCCCCCTCCGGAGTTACGGTGAATGCCGTTGCCCCTGGTGCGGTTCAAACGACGATGTTAGACCACTTGGACCAGAGTGAACTGAAGATGCTGGAGGAAGAGATTCCTGCGGGTCGTTTGGCGCAGCCGGATGAGATTTCGTCACTGGTTTATTTTCTCGCGCTGCCCGAGTCGGGTTACATCAATGGACAGATTATTAGCCCCAATGGAGGCTGGCTGACCTAATTTTGTTTGAACACGTTTCGGATCTGATATGGCTTATGAGTGAAATGGGAGAGCAAAAGCGTTCTCACTTGGACATGTAGTCGTGATTTATTTAGAAAGCTCGTATATAAAATGTCCCGGAAGCACATATTACAACTGTTGATTTTAAATCTCATGCGTCAGCCAAGGAGGATTTATCATGTCAACAGACAAAACAGTGGTTTCCAACTTTGACACATGGAAGAAGTTCTTGGGCGATCGCGTATTGCAAGCTGAGCGGATGGGAATGAGTGAAGAGACCATCAACAAACTTGCATACGAAATCGGTGACTTTCTTGATGAGAAAGTTGATCCTGCGAACCATTCCAACCGAGCATTGAAGGAACTATGGGATGTCGGCGATGCGGATGAGCGTCGTACGATTGCGTGCCTGATGGTCAAATTGGCCAAACAAAACGCATAAGGCAAGAGATGAAGAGCTCCCGCAAGGGGGCTTTTCTCTAATGATTACAAACGGATTACAGAGCTGTTCTTGTAATTCATTTTCATTTTATATATCATTAACGTGACCCATTTTTAGAAGATGACCCGAAATAGCGTCCAATGGACACGTTCGGATGTTGTCGAATAATGTGGAATAATGCATTACGGGGTGTATATATGGAAACTAAACAATGGTATATGGAATATAAAATACATAAGAACAGACCTGGTCTTTTGGGGGATATCGCCTCTATGCTGGGGATGCTTGAAGTCAATATATTGACCATCAACGGTGTGGAAGGCAAAACACGGGGGATGCTGCTCGAATCAGACGATGACGAGAAAATCCGTCTGCTTGGCGAAATGCTTGGTAAAGTCAACAGCATTACCGTATCGGCACTGCGTCAACCGAAATTGGTTGATATTCTTGCTGTACGTCACGGCAGGTATATCGACCGCGATTCGGATGATCGAAAAACATTTCGTTTTACTCGTGACGAACTTGGGTTACTTGTTGATTTTTTGGGTGAAGTATTTAAAAGAGAAGGCAATCAGGTTATCGGCTTGCGTGGTATGCCACGGGTTGGCAAAACAGAGTCAATCATTGCGGGTAGTGTGTGTGCCATGAAACGGTGGACTTTTGTATCCTCTACACTTCTTCGTCAAACGATCCGTAGCCAGATGTCCGAAGACGAATTGAATCCCAACAATGTATTTATCATTGATGGAATTGTCAGCACAATTCGCTCCAGTGAAAGACATTACAACCTATTGCAGGACATCATGTCGATGCCAAGCACCAAGGTTATTGAGCACCCGGATATCTTTGTACAGGAATCCGAATATGATTACAATGATTTTGATATTATTATTGAATTGCGCAATAATCCTAATGAAGAAATTATTTATGATACGTTTACGGCAAGCTACACCGACGAACTGTAAAGCTCCGTACGGCATCATGGAATAGATCAGCAACAACTGAAGAGATAAACATAAGGAGGAGATGGCATGTCTGAACTGGGTCAGCAGTTAAGAGAGGCCCGGCTGCAAAAAGGGATGAGTCTCGACGATGTACAGGAAATGACTAAAATTCGCAAGAGGTATTTGGAGGCTATAGAAGCAGGGGACTATAAAGTGCTGCCTGGTAGCTTCTATGTGCGTGCATTTATTAAAACCTATGCGGAAACAGTGGGACTGAATCCAGATGAGCTGCTGGAAGGACATAAAAAGGACGTACCCGCAGAGGCTACGGAAGCGACGATGGAGCCAGTGATCCAGAAGCGCTCCAACCGACCGGTGGAACGGAGTAATCGCTGGATGTCGGTTGCTCTAATGTGGACATTTCCTATTTTGATCTTCGTTCTTTTGTATATATATATGGCAAACAACAAGGGCGATGATACCAACCCACAAGGGCTGGATGAAACGAAAATCACAGACAGTCAGAAACCTGCTAATGACAAACCTGATCCGTCGTCCGACAACGGGCAAGCGGCGACACCGCCTGTAACGGATTCGGGGTCTAAGGATACCGGTAAAGGTGAGGCTGGTGGAAACGGTGGCGGTAGTGAAGCGAATGGTCAGACCGGTGAGCAAAATAACGGTCAAACCGATGGACAAACTGACGGACAGACGGATGGCCAAACAGGTGAGAACCAAGAGGAAGCACCGCCAAGCACACCTGGATCGGTTACAGTTTCAGAGGATGGAAAATCGGGCAATATCACAAACTTTAAAGTTAGCGGAAGCGCAGGTCAGCCTGTAACCGTAACGATCAAGGCGACAGGGAACAGCTGGCTTGAGGTATATAAAGGCGAGAATTCCAGCGGTGAGAAGCTCCAGTATGGTAATACAGCCGACGGTGACACGTTTACATTTACTTTGGATAGTACAGGAATGTACATTAAGTCCGGATATGCGGCAGCAACGACAATTGATGTTGGCGGTCAAGTCGTGACGGATGGCAAAGCAACCAACCGCATTCGTCTTAAACTGGACTCAGACAGCACAGCTTCTTCCACGGGAACTGAAGGAATGGCTGGGACAACGAACAGTGACTCCTCTGATGGCGGCGGAAGCACCAGCAACGAATAACCTGGTTGACTGCAGGGGACAATAAACTCGTCTTCAATTGCAGTCAACTTATGGTGAAGTGAGGTGGAAGGCCGTGACAGTCAGCTGGATCGTAACCGGTTTAGGGATCATTGTCAGCCTCCTGGGTTATTACCTGACTCCAAATGCCTGGGGCTACGGAATATTGGGCTTTGGACTTGCGCATATCGTACTCGGTGTGCTCGATATGTTCAGGCAGCCTGACCGTAGCCGGTATTAGAGGCAGTTGAACCAGCAAGCATTTTTGGTGACCAGAAGGTACACCAAAAATGCTTTTTTCTATGGGTAGGCATAGCTAAAATTAGACTTTTGCTTGAAGTTTACTCTATAATGTTACAGAACATATGATTAACTGAAAGGGTGACTCGGTTTGAGTTCAGAAAATTCATTTGATATTGTGTCCAAAATGGACTTGCAGGAATTGACCAATGCCGTTACACAAACGGAAAAGGAAATTGGTGCCCGTTATGATTTCAAGGGCAGCAAAAGCAGCCTGAAACTGGAAAAAGATGCTCTAACGATTGTGTCTGATGATGAGACCAAATTAAAAGCTGTTATTGAGGTTCTGCAATCCAAAATGGCAAAGCGTGGGCTTCCGCTGAAAAACATGGATTATGGTAAAGTAGAGCCGGCTTCTTCTGGTACGGTTCGCCAGCGTTTGAATTTCAAACAGGGAATTGATCAGGATGTCGCCAAAAAAATTAATATTCTCATTCGTGATTCCAAACTGAAGGTGAAGAGTCAGATTCAGGGCGATCAACTTCGGGTGACTGGAAAAAGCAAAAACGATCTGCAAGCCGTTATGCAATTGCTTAATGGAGCTAACTTGCCGCTGGATCTGCAATATACCAACTTTAAATAAGAATTTTTGGGCAACAATGTCCTTTTGACACTGTATTGGTACGTATATTATACTGAATGTGCATTGCTGGCAGTCATACATCAAGTCCAGTCTTCATCGTTTGCTGACTTTGTGAAAAGCAGTACACTTCTGGAAGTCACCGGAGCGTTTAAAAGCGGTTTTGCGTTTGAGCGGGAGACTTTATTTTTTGCGTTTCTACATAGGCTTTCTTGTAAATACAAGTCGACGGTTCAAACGTTCATTCTTTGCTTCAGATGATGAATACGGGATTAAGATGAATGTTTGAAGTAATGAAGGATACAAAGGGAGGGCGTCTTGTGAATTTACCCAACCGGATTACGCTTGCACGAATTTGCTTAATCCCTTTTTTGATGGTGTTCCTGCTGGTGGATTTTCCGTTTTATCCAGAGCCGTTGCATCTTGGAAGCTTTACGCTTCCGTATAATCAGTTAATTGCTGCTTTTATTTTTATCGTTGCTGCAAGCACGGATGGAATAGACGGCTATCTTGCAAGGAAAAACAACATGGTTACCAATCTGGGCAAACTGCTGGATCCTCTGGCAGACAAGCTGCTCGTTACCGCTGTTCTGATTTCACTGGTTCAAATGGGCAAGCTGGATTCATGGATTGCAGTCGTTATTATTAGCCGTGAATTTGCCGTGACCGGTCTACGCCAGATTGCTTTGCTGGACGGTTCGGTTGTTGCTGCGAGTGCTTGGGGCAAACTGAAGACGGTAGTGCAGATCGTAGCGATTGTTTTGATGCTGCTGAACAATTTTCCGTTCTCATACACAGGCATTCATGTTGATGAGATCGCGGTATGGGCAGCTGCTCTGATTACGATCTGGTCCGGAATTGACTACTTCATCAAAAACAAAAACTTGCTTCATTTATCAAAAGCGTAATGATTTATGCTGGAATGGGTAATGATGAAAGACTCATCGGGTCAAAGGGCAATAGGAATTTATCCTATTGCCCTTTGACTACTCAACATGTGCACAGGAGGAAGCTGGAATGAAGGCAGAGATTATCGCAGTTGGAACAGAACTGTTGCTTGGACAGATCGTAAATACGAATGCCAGATACCTTTCCCGAGAACTTGCTGCAATGGGGATCGACGTATATTTTCAGACGGTAGTTGGAGATAATCTGAATCGGCTTAGTGAAGCCATACGCATCGCGCAGGGACGCGCAGACATTATTTTATTTTCTGGCGGAATCGGTCCAACACAGGATGATCTGACCAAAGACGCGCTGGCTGCTGTACTCAACCGGAAGCTGCATATCGACCGCATGGCTATGGATAAAATCGAAGGTTTTTTCCGGGATCGTAATGTGGAGATGACGGAAAATAATCGTCGCCAAGCCATCGTCATTGAGGATGGAACTCCTCTGGCGAATGAAACGGGACTTGCTGCCGGCAACGCGATTGCGGATAACGAAAAATATTATATTGTGATGCCTGGTCCTCCAAAGGAACTGATTCCAATGTTTGAGCAGGAAGTAAAGCCTTGGTTGCTCCAGCATGCTCTTACAGAAGAAATGCCGATTTATTCACGTATGCTGAAATTCGCAGGCATTGGTGAATCCGCACTGGAAGATCGATTGCTTGATCTCATTGACGGGCAGACAGACCCTACAATCGCTCCTTACGCGAGTGAAGGGGAAGTGACTGTGCGTGTCTCTACCAAGGCTCCAAGCGAAGGAGAAGCCAAGCTGAAGCTGGATGCGATGGAGGTCCAGATCCGTGAACGTTTGTCTGAACACCTGTACGCTAACGAGGATGTGCCTATAGAGTACACGATTGTTACCATGATGTCTGATATGGGACTGACCTTGAGTGCAGCCGAAAGCTGCACAGGAGGGCTTGTTATGCAGAGCCTTACTTCCGTACCGGGAAGTGCATCCATGCTGAAAGGCGGCATCGTATGTTATTCCAATGAAATCAAAGAAAAACTGCTAAATGTGCCGCATAGTTACCTGGAGGGTGAAGATGCGCCAGGCGCAGTTAGTCCAGAGGTGGCAAAGGTTCTTGCTGAGCAAGTCCGTATGATCGGCGATGCTGATTTCGGTTTGGCTATAACCGGAGTAGCCGGTCCAGGGTATTCGGAACGTAAACCGCCTGGACTTGTATTTATTGCATTGGCTGAGCGTGGTAAAGATACTGAAATTCATGAACTCCGGATTAATGGTAATCGCGAAACGGTCCGCATTCGCTCGGCAAAAGCGATTCTGTATCGACTGTGGAAAAAATTGGTCGCTATTGATTGAGAGTTGCGTAACAGATTGCATTTGCATAATTGAGGAAGTATAATGAGTAGAGACGGAAGAACCGTAAAATGTGGCTTAAACAGCCTTGTTTACGGTTCTTTTTCTATTTTTTGTTTATTTTTGTGAGGAAGAGGCGCCTCGGCCTGAATAAAAAAACGAATGTATGTTCGAAAAAAAGCTTGGCAAACGAGTTAAAACAAGGTATCATTATATTATAAACAGTAAAGGGTGTGAGTTTATTGTCAGACCGTCGTGCTGCGCTTGATATGGCGCTCCGTCAAATAGAGAAGCAATTTGGTAAAGGTTCCATCATGAAACTGGGTGAGTCAACTCACATGAATGTGGAAATTATTCCCAGCGGATCTTTGGCTTTGGATATTGCATTAGGAACAGGCGGCTTGCCTAAAGGCCGTATTGTTGAAATATATGGACCTGAGTCTTCAGGTAAAACAACTGTGGCATTGCATGCCATTGCTGAAGTTCAACGTGTGGGTGGACAAGCAGCATTTATCGATGCCGAGCATGCGCTTGATCCGAATTATGCAAGCAAACTAGGCGTTAATATTGATGAATTGCTCTTGTCCCAACCGGATACAGGAGAGCAAGGATTGGAGATCGCCGAAGCTCTCGTACGAAGTGGTGCAGTAGACATCATTGTTATTGACTCTGTAGCAGCCCTTGTACCAAAAGCAGAGATTGAAGGGGAAATGGGTGATTCCCACGTAGGTTTGCAGGCTCGTTTGATGTCACAGGCACTTCGTAAATTGTCTGGTGCGATCAGCAAATCCAAAACAATTGCCATCTTCATCAACCAGCTTCGTGAGAAAGTTGGCGTTATGTTTGGTAACCCGGAAACAACACCAGGTGGTCGTGCGTTGAAGTTCTATTCAACAGTTCGTCTGGATGTTCGTCGTATTGAGAGCATCAAATCGGGTAATGACATTACGGGTAACCGTACCCGTATTAAAGTTGTGAAAAACAAAGTGGCACCTCCGTTCAAACAAGCAGAAGTTGATATCATGTACGGTGAAGGTATTTCCAGAGAAGGAAGTATCATTGATATCGGTACAGAGCTGGATATCGTCAACAAAAGTGGTGCCTGGTATTCTTACGAAGGCGAACGTTTAGGACAAGGTCGTGAGAACGCGAAGCAATTTATGAAAGAACATAAAGAAATTGCAGATACGATTGAGCAGAGAATTCGTGAAGCTAGCAATTTGACGACGGCGGTTCCTGCACCGACAAGTGAAGAGCAAGAAAAAGAAGCGGCTGAGGAACAGGAATTATTCGAGATTAATGAGTAATCTTTCTGTACGGGGAGAGGTCTTCCTTCTTCTGACCTGACATAAAACTTATATTAAGCGAGTACTGAGCTTATCTAGTTAAATAGGATTGGTTTCTCGCGATGCTAACAGCCTCTGTCCATTCCGGACAGAGGCTGTTAGCATCTATGCCATATATGACCTAAGCTATATCTGAATCATATTAAGAGTTGGCAAAGGGGAAGTACTTTTGAGCCAAAATACAATCCATTGGGAGCGTGAGTATCGTAGTGAAGCATCACCAAAATCAGTATGGATATGATACACATGATGAAGATTTGCATGAAGAAGCAGAATTAAACGGCATCTCTCAATTTCCAGACGATGAAGAACTTATTATAACCTTGGTGGAGCGAACTAAAAGTCGTGAAGCACGCTATCGGATTTCGTTTGGTAACTATTCTCTTACGGTTTTGGAAGATGTAATGATCAAGTATAGAATGACGCGTGGTAACATCTTTATGAAGAAAGATCTAGAGGAAATCATCGTTGCGGATGAACGGCAGAGGACGTACGTGCAGTCACTGCGTTTCTTGGAGTTTAAGCAGCGGACACGTCATGAATTGCGGCAAAAGCTAAAGCAAAAGGAGTTCGCGGCACCAATTATTGAAGAGGTCCTCGATCGGCTTGAGCAAGAAAAGCTTGTCGATGATGACCTGTTTGCCAAGGAATGGACAAGACAGCGTATGGAGGGGCAACGGAAGGGAAAACTGTGGATTAGACAAGAATTGCGTCAAAAAGGCATTACGAATGAACTTATTGCGGAGGTACTGGATGATGTGAGTGCAGATGCAGAATTCGACACCGCATTAACAGCTGGCCGTAAGAAGTGGAAACAAGTTCGAGGGGACGTGCAGGAGAAGAAACGTAAAACGTTCCCTTTCTTGATACGACGCGGTTTTAGCATGGATTTGGTGCGCCGGGTTGTGAATCGTTTAATAGAAGAGGATGGGGCAGAAGATGCCGAAGATGATGACGCATTGTTATGGGACTAGACGCGAAGACTAACAATACTGCATTCTCTTGACAATTTCTTTCGTCAAATACTAAAATGGACATGAGTCTGTTAAGAAAAGGACAACCCTTTTTCCTTCCAAAAAAGCGGTTTCGGTTTCTACAGATTTATACCATTCTTAATTATGGGTTCACTGGATACGGTGAATAGTACATGTAGTCATGTACATGTGAAATGAAAATCGGCGGGGGATCGCCGTGAGTATTCGTTATTCCCAAACATATGTAAAGTATGAAAACAGAAAAGTTGACCCAAGGAGTGCCTTGGAGGAACCAACGAGGAGGTGAACAGTATGGGCGAAATCGCTATCACGATCGTTCTCGTTGTGGCCGCGCTCGTTATTGGGTTCGGAGTCGGATATTTTATTCGCAAATCTCTTGCAGAGGCTAAAATCTCTAGTGCGGAACAAGCTGCCGTACAAATCGTGGAGAACGCGAAGAAAGAGGCAGAGGCACTGAAGAAAGAAACGGTGCTCGAAGCGAAGGACGAGATTCATCGCATTCGCGCCGAGGCTGAAAAGGACACTCGTGAACGTCGGAACGAAATTCAACGACAAGAGAGACGATTGTTGCAAAAAGAAGAGTCGCTGGATAAAAAATTGGAATCACTCGAACGTAAAGAAGAGCAAGTGGCTAACAAAGAGAAACGTATCGATGAAACACAGCAGCAGATCGAAATGATCTACAAAAACCAGGTGACGGAGCTTGAACGAATCTCCAATCTCACAATGGAAGACGCACGCAGTATCATACTGTCCAACGTAGAACAGGAAGTCCGTCATGAGACGGCTCAAATGATCAAGGACATTGAACAGCAAGCGAAGGAAGAGGCGGACAAAAAGTCCCGCGAGATCATTACACTCGCCATCCAACGCTGTGCGGCTGACCATGTAGCAGAGACAACGGTATCCGTTGTAACACTGCCTAATGAAGAAATGAAAGGCCGAATTATCGGTCGTGAAGGACGTAACATCCGTGCGCTTGAAACCCTTACCGGGATTGACCTCATTATCGATGATACGCCAGAAGCTGTTATTCTGTCGGGCTTTGACCCGATTCGTCGTGAAATTGCCCGCACTGCACTGGAGAAACTGGTGGCAGACGGACGGATTCACCCGGCGCGTATTGAAGAAATGGTGGAGAAATCACGTAAAGAAGTGGATGAGCGCATCCGTGAATACGGTGAGCAAGCTACCTTTGAAGTGGGCGTGCATGGTCTGCACCCGGATCTTATCAAGATTCTGGGCCGCCTGAAGTTCCGTACAAGCTACGGTCAGAACGTTCTGAAACATTCGATGGAAGTCGCTTATTTGGCAGGACTGATGGCTGGAGAACTTGGAGAAGACGTAACTTTGGCAAGACGTGCAGGTTTATTGCATGACATCGGTAAAGCGCTGGATCACGAAGTGGAAGGATCACACGTCGAAATTGGCGTGGAACTGGCGAAGAAGTACAAGGAACATCCAGTAGTTATCAACAGTATCGCTTCCCATCACGGGGACTGCGAAGCAACTTCGGTTATTGCGATGCTGGTGGGTGCAGCAGATGCGCTGTCCGCAGCACGTCCAGGTGCACGCCGCGAAACGCTGGAGACGTATATCAAGCGACTGGAGAAGTTGGAAGAGATTTCGGAATCCTTCGAAGGTGTAGAGAAATCATACGCCATTCAAGCTGGCCGCGAAGTTCGTGTCATGGTGCAGCCTGAGAAGATTGATGATGCCGAAGCTTTCCGCCTCGCACGTGACATTACGAAGATGATTGAGAATGAACTTGACTATCCAGGTCATATCAAAGTCACCGTGATCCGGGAAACCCGGGCGGTTGAATACGCAAAATAGAGCATTTTGGAAAAGTGGCCGCTTCAGTGGGCCACTTTTCCTGTTGATAAGCCATGTAGGAATTGAGGAGGCAACAAATCATGAAAGTTTTGTTTATTGGGGATATCGTAGGTAACGTAGGGCGTAAAGCGCTTAAAGAGAACTTGCCATACCTGAAATCGAAATATAAACCCCATGTGATCATTGTCAATGGTGAGAATGCTGCGGCAGGACGCGGGATTACAGGCGCGATTGCCAATGAGTTTTTTAACTGGGGTGTGCATGGCATTACGCTGGGCAACCATACTTGGGACAATAAGGATATTTTTGATTTTATAGATGATGAGCCACGCATGATCAGACCGGCAAACTTTCCACCAGGCACGCCTGGACGAGGTTATACTGTGGTTAAAGGAGAAGGTAAAGAACTTGCGATCGTGAATCTACAAGGCAGAACATTCTTGCCTGCTATTGATTGTCCGTTTCGTGCAGCGGATGAGATTGTGGATGAGCTACGTAGGGACTATAAGTGTATTCTTGTGGATATGCACGCGGAAGCAACGTCGGAGAAGATCGCTATGGGCTGGCATCTCGATGGACGAGCATCCTTCGTTGTAGGAACACATACCCACGTACAGAGCAACGATGAACGTATTCTGCCTGGGGGTACTGCGTACTTGACCGATGCAGGCATGGTCGGCCCACGTGACGGTATCCTTGGCATGGAGCGCGAAGCGGTGTTACGTAAGTTCTATACCCAACTTCCGGTTCGTTTTGTTGTAGATGATGGCAAATGGCACTTTCATGGTGTGATCGTGGATATTGACGAGTCTACAGGAGCAGCCACACGGATCGAGAAAATCCGTCTAATGGAAGACGAGTGGCGCATGGAATAGGGGCATTGTCCCATTTTGCCGTGAAACCCTGCTAAAAAGAAGGAATTTTTTTGCCTCCCGCGAATAACATCTAGTAAGTGGAAACAAACTTTCAACATTCCCAGGGAGGTACTTACCATGGATGTATTAAAAGTTTCAGCAAAGTCCAACCCTAACTCTGTAGCCGGCGCTCTTGCAGGAGTTCTTCGTGAACGTGGAAATGCTGAACTGCAGGCAATTGGAGCGGGAGCACTGAACCAAGCCATTAAAGCGGTAGCGATTGCCCGGGGATTTGTAGCACCAAGCGGAGTTGACCTGATTTGTATTCCAGCTTTTACAGACATAGTGATTGACGGTGAGGACCGAACGGCCATTAAGCTGATTGTGGAGCCCAGATAATACATGAATTAAGTTATGCATGAGCCTGTTTACGAATGAAGTAGACAGGTTTTTTTGCGTTATTTTTCAAATGAATTGGAGCGGAAATGTTTAATTATATGTTAACAGGAGGGGTATGAATGCCGAGAACAGGCCAGCGGATCGCTGATTTCCATTGTGATGCACTAAGCAAATTGCTGATGAAACCCGAACTTTCTTTTGAGAGTGTTCCCGAACTGGATGTCAATCTACAGCGTATGCAAGAAGGGGGTGTTCATCTACAGGCGTTTGCGATTTATTTGCCAGAAGTGCTCGGCCGAGGGAAGTTTGAACATGTGATGGGGCAACTGGAACTGTACCGTAAAAAGGTGGAACAGAGCGCACAGCGCTCCAGCGGGGTCAAGACACTGCTCTGGCGTGAACAGACAGTACAGTTGCAAAAGGAGGTGAAAACCTCTCCATGGGGGCTTATCACGCTGGAGGGCGTGGACGGACTGGAGGGCAACCTGTTTTATCTGGAATTGTGTTTTCAGATGGGGGTACGCATAGTTGGGCTTACGTGGAATCATGCCAACTGGGCAGCGGACGGTATTATGGAAAAGCGGGGGGCGGGTCTGACAGAGAAAGGCAAGGAACTGATACGTCTCTGCAATCGGATCGGGCTGCTGCTAGATGTATCTCATTTATCGGAAAAAGGCTTCTGGGAACTAGCCGATCTGAGTGAACGTCCCTTCATAGCCTCACATTCAAACAGCTATAGCGTATGTCCGCATGTACGTAACTTGAAGGATGACCAGATTCAGGCCATAGTTGCGAGAGATGGACGTATTGGCTTGACGTTTGTACCTTGGTTTGTTCGAGAAGAGGATGAAGTGCAAATAGAGGATTTGCTGCCACACATTGAACAAATCTGTGCGCTTGGCGGAGCTCATCATTTGATGATGGGGTCTGATTTTGACGGGATTTCGACGAAAGTTCAAGGTCTGGAACATGCGGGTTGTTACCCAAAACTGACGGAGATTTTGCTGAAGCACTACGACGAAGCTTTAGTGCAAGGCTGGTTATGGGGGAATGCGATGCGTTATCTCGGGGAACACTTGCCAGAGGGTAAACTGAAACAAGTGAGTGAATTCAAAGAACAAGGGTAGGAAGAAAAGTAAAAAAAGGCAGAAAGAAAGATGTAATAAATCTCACTTTTTCAAGATATGTGCTGTGAAATGCATAACATTCAGCAGAAATAAGTGTATTTCATGAATTTTCAATAGTTTGTTTTCATTTCATGATAAAAAGGAGTATAATACCACTTGGATTGTTAAGAGCCTGTCTATAGGCCATAGATAAACAAGGAGTGAATTTACGATGAGTAAAACAGTACCTGTGGGCGTATCTGCCCGTCACATTCATGTATCCCAAGAGCACGTTGACATTTTGTTCGGCAAAGGTTATGAACTGACTGAATTTAAACCTCTGTCCCAGCCCGGACAATATGCTGCAAACGAAACGGTAGCGGTGATTGGTTCGAAAGGGCAGTTTGATAAAGTGCGTATCCTCGGACCTGTTCGTCCAGAAACACAATTGGAAATCTCCATGACGGATTCTTTTGCAATCGGTGTAAAAGCACCTGTACGTGAATCCGGAAGCATCGAAGGCACACCAGGAATCACGATTAAAGGACCAGCTGGCGAAGTTACAATCGACAAAGGTGTAATCGTTGCGGCTCGTCATATCCACTTCCATACTTCCGATGCAGCAAACTGGGGCATTGAAGACAAACAAATGTTGAAAGTCCGTCTGGGTGGAGAGCGTGGCCTGGTACTCGAAAATGTACTGGCTCGTGTATCCGATTCTTTCGCACTGGATATGCACATCGATACAGATGAAGCAAATGCAGCAGGCGCTCGTAATGGCGACACCGCTGAAATCATCGATTAATAACCTTAAGCGGCCTTCAAGCGCAGCAGTAGCTGTTGAATGAAGGTTATATATAAGGGTAGGACACCTGAGTACACTGGCAAAGCCAGTCCATTTGGACTGTGTGAGTCAGAGTGCTCAGGTTTTTTTGTGAGAAAGACGGAGTTGAACGGCGGAATCCATTCGAAAGCGGGCGTGTTTGCTTGTGGAACTACAGCCCAATTCATGTTATAATTTGCTGTAATGCTCTTTTGAAGCATGAAGAACCAAACGTGCGTATTTCAAGATGAAATGAATGTTTTTTATGAATAGAGGCTGTAAGGAGTGACCGAAGGAAATGGCTAAAGACTCAAAAAAGGATTACTCCCAATATTTTGATTTCTCCGATGCCAAAGTAATTTCGCAAGATGAATTCAGCAAAAAGATTAGAATTCGCGGACGCGAGATTAATATCAAAGCGGAACCGAACCATCGTCAGGAGAAACAAAGGGGCAAAGAGGATATACAGGTTCTGTATGAAACTGCAGTTCCCGATGAACTGAAAACGATCGGAAAAGGCAAGCATTATATCGTATACACCTATGGATGTCAGATGAATGAACATGACTCCGAAACGATCAAAGGTCTGCTGGAAACGATGGGTTATGAAGCTACAGAAGATCGTAAAGCTGCGGATCTCATTCTACTTAACACTTGTGCGATTCGTGAAAATGCGGAAGACAAGGTATTTGGCGAACTGGGCCATCTGAAAACGCTGAAGCTGGAAAACCCAGGCTTATTGCTTGGAGTATGCGGATGTATGTCTCAGGAAGAGGGCGTCGTTAACCGAATTATGCAGAAGCATGGTTTCGTCGACATGATCTTTGGTACCCACAATGTACACCGTCTGCCACACCTGATTCAGGAAGCCCTCTTCAGTAAAGAGATGGTTGTTGAAGTATGGTCCAAGGAAGGCGACATCATTGAGAACCTGCCGAAGAAACGGGAAGGCATGCGCGGCTGGGTAAACATTATGTATGGCTGCGACAAATTCTGTACATATTGCATTGTGCCGTTTACCCGGGGGAAAGAACGCAGTCGTCGTCCAGAGGACGTGATTGCAGAAGTGCGAGAACTGGCTAGGCAGGGATTCAAGGAAATTACACTGCTAGGGCAGAATGTGAATGCGTATGGTAAGGACTTTACGGACCTGAAGTACACTTTTGGTGACTTGATGGATGATATTCGCAAAATAGACATACCGCGCGTACGCTTTACGACAAGCCACCCGCGCGACTTCGATGATCATCTGATCGAGGTACTCGCTAAAGGTGGCAATCTCGTAGAGCATATCCATCTACCAGTGCAATCGGGTAGTACGGAAGTGCTCAAACGTATGAGCCGTAAGTATACGCGGGAACACTATCTGAATCTGGCGGCGAAGATTAAAGCTGCGATCCCAGACGTGGTTCTGACAACGGATTTCATTGTGGGATTCCCTGGTGAAACAGATGAGCAGTTTGAAGATACACTTTCACTGGTGCGCGAAGTCGGTTATGATTTTGCCTATACGTACATCTACTCTCCGCGTGAAGGCACACCTGCAGCGGTGATGGAAGATAATGTACCGATGGAAGTGAAAAAAGAACGTCTGAAACGCCTAAACGAAACGGTGAACGAGTACAGCCAGCGCAGTAACGAGCAGCAACGTGGCAAGATTGTTGAAGTGCTCGTCGAAGGCGAGAGTAAACGCAACTCGACCGTTCTGGCTGGGCGTACTCGCAGCAATAAGTTGGTGCATTTTGAAGGGTCTAAAGAACTGATCGGTACGTTTGTACAAGTAGAAATTACCGATCCGATGACGTTTTATATTCGCGGCAACTTGCTTACGGAGCCGGTAGCCGCAAATCAGTAGAGGCTACTCGTGCCTTACTATTACAACAACTCACCTAACAAGATGAGATTTTTGTTTTCAATACCAACATCCCTAATTAAGATGAATATTCTTTTGTACTTAGGTCAGGGGTGCGGCGAGACGTAGCGAAGGGGGCGGAATCGATTCTGAAGAAGCGAAGCGCTCGCCTTTATCTCCGGATTTTCCCCTTTGAGAAGGGGATCGAAAAAATCTGGAGATAACAGCGATCGAAAGAACGATCCGAACCCGGAGCGTCCACTCAAGCCTTACTATTACAACAACTCACCTAACAAGATGAGATTTTTGTTTTCAATACCAACATCCCTAATTAAGATGAATATTCTTTTGTACTTAGGTCAGGGGTGCGGCGAGACGTAGCGAAGGGGGCGGAATCGATTCTGAAGAAGCGAAGCGCTCGCCTTTATCTCCGGATTTTCCCCTTTGAGAAGGGGATCGAAAAAATCCGGAGATAACAGCAATCGAAAGAACGATCCGAACCTGGAGCGTCCACTCGAGCACCGCTCTTTGACCTAAGTGCAATCCCAATATTCATCTTATATCATCTCATACGAATGGAGCGATCACAGTGGCGCAGGAAGAAGTGCAGTACAACCATTACGGAATGCCAACCTACGATACGCGCAATCTGATCATACGCGACGACATTATGGGAAAGGCCAAAGAACTGGCAGATATGCTCGGTACGAGCGAAGAAGTGAAACAGTTTCAACAGGCGGAAGCCAAGATCCGAGATCATGAGCGCATTCAGCAATTGATTGCAACGATTAAGAAGAAGCAGAAGGAAATCGTTGCTTTTGAAAGCTTTAACAATAGCGCAATGGTCAGTAAAATCGAACAGGAAATTGATGATTTGCAAAACGAACTGGACAGCATTCCGCTCGTCACGGAGTTCCAGCAGAGTCAAAGTGACATCAATTATTTGCTTCAACTGGTCATATCGGTTATTCGGGATACAGTATCCGACAAAGTCAATGTCGAAGCAGGAACGGATTCACCTCCGACCAGCTGCGGTTAAATGAACGGAAGGGTGCGGACGCAGTCCGCGCCTTTTTGACATGATGAAAACATACCGAATGGAGCGGCAAGTGCCTGACTCATGAAAAACATGTTAAAGGCCGTGCTCCACGATGTGGGGTTATTTGGTTTGGGTAGCCCAGGTAAGTGCACGTGCATACAGTGATATGTGAAAACAATATGTGAAAACGTTAAAAAGGCATTAATGATAAACGACATCCAGAGTGATTTAGACAACATGTAGAATAGAAGGAGAAATGAAACATGAGTATATTGGACAAAATGGTGGAAGACGGCGATGGCCGGTTCTGGGGATTTCTCGGATGCCGCTATTTAAAGGGCAGCAATCAAGAAGTTCAAATTGCGCTGACAGCGGGTGAACACCATACCAACTCGATGGGCATCATTCATGGCGGTGTGCTTACATCACTGATGGATCAGGCGATGGGCATGGTCGCGGCAGCTGCGATGGAGGTCGATAGTTGTGTCACCACAAACCTGAATGTGCATTTTCTTGCGCCAATGAGACAAGGGGAACTAATTGTAACGTCTACTGTGCTTCATCAGGCCGGGCGAAGCATCACAACCCAGGCCGAGGTTCGCGACGCAGCGGGAACGCTGGGTTGTATGGCTACAGCTACATTCCGCATAGCGAAATCGAGAGCTTGAAGATAGGAATTGGAATCCACGGTTGACAAAAGATATTATTATGTCATAATGAGATTATCAAAATGAATTTAGTCGGTGGTGCCCATGAGCGAAAATAACAAACACATTAACATTGAACCAGCGAACGATGAACTGGAAGCACGTAATTATAGTTCCAAGAAATATCGTACCCCGGATGGGGTTCCTGCGGATATCGTCATGTTCACCCTGACGAAACGTGAACGCAAAACGGTAACGAAAACCCTCCCAATCCGGGAGTTGAAGGTCATGTTAATTAAACGCAAGGGTTGGCCGTTTGCTGGAAGATGGGCGTTGCCTGGTGGATTTTGCCAAGAAGATGAGTCCATTTATGGTGCAGCGAAACGCGAATTAATGGAGGAAACCGGCGTAGATGGTGGACATCTGGAATACCTGAACGTTTATAGTCAGCCGGGTCGTGACCCGAGGGGATGGATTATCTCTCACGCTTTCTTTGCACTTGTTGAGGAGTGGATGCTTGAACACAGGCAGGCAGCAGATGATGCTGAGGATGTGGGATTGTTTACGATCAAGGAAGCACTGGAAGAGCTGGAACTGGCCTTTGATCACAGAACGATCATTGAAGATGCATACAGACGAATCCAGCAGCAGATGCTGGAGACTACGATTGCCAGACAGTTTCTCCCGCGTGATTTTACGTTAAGTGAATTATATCAGGTCATCCAGAGTGTGGTGCCCGATTTCGAAGAACCTAATTTTATTCGTAAAATAACATCTACACGCAGCCGTAAAGGAATTGTCGAGGAAGTGCGTGACGAAGAAGGCAATCTGGTTAGCTCGAATCAGTATTCTCAGCGTCCAGCTCAGCTTTACCGATTCACTGAGCTTGTACCTCGTTTATCGATTTATACGTAAGTAAACGGAAGATGCATTCAACCATATCCAAAAGGGAGTGTGGACGATGAAAGCATTGATTGTTATTGATTTTACAGAGGATTTTGTTACGGGAGCTTTGCCTGTAGGTCAGCCAGCTGTAGAGATCCAAGAAACGGTAGCGGCAATTACGGAAGCGTATCTCCATAACAAGGATGAAGTGATTATGGCGGTAGACCTGCACGAAGAAAATGATCCTTACCATCCGGAAACAGTACTTTTTCCACCTCATAACATTCGTGGTACAGAGGGAAGAGAACTATATGGTCGTCTGGCTGAGGTGATGGAGAAACGCGCGAACGAAATTCGATGGATGGATAAAACTCGATATAGCGCCTTCTGCGGAACAGACCTGGAACTGAAGCTGCGTGTACGAGGCATAACAGATATCGCACTGATTGGGGTATGTACAGATATATGTGTATTGCATACCGCTGTGGACGCGTATAACAAAGGATTCCATATTACGATCTATGAGGATGCTGTGGCCAGTTTTAACCCTGCAGGGCACGAATGGGCTCTAGGGCACTTTCGTTCGAGTATGGGGGCACAGGTGGTTAAGGCAAGTGAAACGATTTTGGCCTGATTCGCCACCGAGTATTAAGGTGTAATCAGCTTTATGCCCGTATTTTCAGGAACGATCTGAGAAACGAGCGGAAGTCAGAGAGGATGAGACAAATGCAGACAACAAGCCTGGCTTTACATACGGATAAATATCAGATCAACATGATGTATGCGCACTGGGTGAATGGTACACACAAACGGAAGGCAGTGTTTGAGGCCTACTTCCGTAAGCTTCCCTTTGGCAACGGTTATGCCGTATTTGCCGGATTGGAGCGCATTGTGAATTATATTAGCCAGCTCCGTTTCACCATGGAAGATATCAAGTTTTTATCCAAACAACCAGAGAATTATGATCCGGCCTTTTTGGAGGAATTGCTTCAGTTCTCTTTCCAGGGAACGATTCATTCCATGAAGGAGGGTGCAATTGTTTTTCCTGACGAACCGCTCATTCGGGTTGAAGGCTGTATTCTGGAAACGCAGTTGGTGGAAACAGCGATACTTAACTTCATGAATTATCAGACACTGATTGCAACGAAGGCTTCCCGTATTAAACAGGTAGCGCAGCAGGATACGCTGCTGGAGTTCGGAACACGCCGTGCGCAAGAAGCAGATGCTGCAATTTGGGGGGCGCGTGCTTCGTATGTTGCCGGTTTTCATGCCACATCCAATATGCTGGCTGGTGAACAGTTTGGCATTCCGACTGCCGGCACACATGCACATTCCTGGGTGCAGAGCTTTATGACGGAGCAGGAGGCGTTTGATGCCTACGCAAGAGTGCTTCCAGATCAGGTGACACTGCTGGTGGATACGTTTGATACGCTGAATAGCGGCGTTCCTCATGCGATCAAAACGGCCAAATGGCTGGAGAGTCAGGGCAAAAAGATGAATGCCATTCGCCTCGATAGTGGCGACCTTGCCTATCTTTCCATTCAGGCACGTCAGATGTTGGATGAAGCTGGACTGCATTATGTGAAAATCGTAGCTTCGAATGATCTGGATGAAAATACGATTTTTAACCTGAAAGCTCAAGGTGCGCGGATCGACACATGGGGTGTCGGTACACAGTTAATTACGGCGTCAGATCAACCTTCTCTGGGCGGTGTTTACAAACTGGTAGAGCGTGAAGTGAACGGAGAAATGTTGCCAACGCTTAAAATATCGGCCAATCCCGAGAAGGTGTCTACACCGGGTAAAAAAGAAGTTTTCCGGATCATTGATCCGAAGCATGGTAAAGCCATTGCAGACTACATCTGCTATCCGGATGAGGAGCAACCGCTTCAGGGAGGGCCGCTCAAGCTGTTCAACCCGCTACATCCTTATCTGAAAAAGACGGTGACTCGCTATGAAGCAGTGAATATGCTGGAGCCGATTTTTGTAAATGGGCGTAAGGTATATGATCTGCCTACACTGGATGAAATACGTGCGTACCACAAGGAGCAGTTGAACCTCTTCTGGCCTGAATACCAGCGGAAGCTGAATCCAGAGATTTACCGTGTGAACATCAGCCCTGCAGCATGGAATATGAAGCAGAAGCTGATAGCAGAGCATGTAAAATCAACAGAAGAGTAACATTCGTAAACGATATGCGAGAATAAAGGAGGCATAACTGGTAGAAATACCGGCTTATGCCTTTTTGATATGATGAAACATGGATGATGATCCCACCTAACATGTGTGAAGGTTCATAGAAGTATACCAGAGGAAGATGTACACTCACTTGATAAGCTATACTTGTGAAGTGACTCTCGTAAAGCGACTCTTGTAGAGCATCCATTGCATCTCCAGCTCCAAGCATTGCTTTAAGTAAGATAAACAAAATTATTTCTCGGGAAAGCGCAGGAAACGTCAAATCCCGCCATGTTCTTAGCGTAGCTTCGACAGAAGAAAATGCCTTTTGGAACAAGAAGCGAGGAGTGAGAATGGTTCTGTTTCAAACTCATGTCGACAGGGGATGAAAGGTAGAGGAGGGTTGCCTGATGAAATATGTGCTTGGACTACTGTGGGTTGCATTTATAGCTTACGCTTTATTTATGGCGCCGGGAAATCCCCCTGGGAATGACCCTGTATTTAACCAATTGCTTACATTCCAAAGCGAGGAGCCTTGGCTGCTTACGGTGTTTTCGTGGCTGGGTATTTTCCCGGCAGTCTATGCCTGCATTTTACTACGAAAATCAGTAAGAGTACGTGAGGATCAGCGTGTACCTGCATGGCCGTTCGTTTTGTTTTCTTTTGGGCTGGGTGCATTTGCATTGTTGCCGTATTATGCACTGAGTTCTCCTTTTCAAAAAGGAGTATCATCTGATCATCGGCCATCTGCTGAACGTCCGAAATCTGGCATTTCGCGAGTGGCATCGCATAAGCTGACCCATCTGATCTTGCTAATCTTAACATTAGGATCGGCATGTTATGCAATGATACAGGGAAACCCAGAACGTTTTGCAGAAGCGTTCAATCAATCCTCGTTTGTACATATCATGACAATTGACTTTGGTGTGCTAACTTTGCTGTCCGCGATGGCAATCTCCAGGGATGCCAGAGTGAACGGGCGGACAACTTACTGGGCATGGGCAGGATTGCTGCCGCTTGCAGGACCATTAATATATCTACTCACGGAACGAAAATAAGGAGATGATACCGATGAAAGAACAGTTTCAAGCTTATGTAATACGCAAGGATGATCAAAAGGGAGTAACCGCTGGTATAGAACAACTGAAAAAGGAAGACCTTCCGAACGGTGATGTGACAGTACAAGTACACTTTTCCAGTGTGAATTATAAAGATGGACTTGCGTCAAAAGAGAATGGAGGCGTAGTTCGCAATTATCCGATGGTGCCTGGTATTGACCTGGCTGGAACGGTGGAGGAATCCGTGAGCGGGCGCTTCGCACCTGGGGATCGGGTAATTAGCACTGGATTTGAATCCGGTGTTTCTCATTATGGGGGATATAGTGAGTATGCTCGTTTGCGGAGTGAGTGGCTGGTACCTTTACCGCAAGGATTAAGTGAAAAGGAAGCGATGGCAATTGGTACAGCTGGATTCACAGCGGCGCTTTCAGTAGACGCATTATTAAACGCTGGTGTAACCCCCGAAATGGGCAAAATTCTAGTTACGGGTGCCACGGGAGGCGTTGGCAGTATGGCGATTGCCATCCTTGCCAAGCTTGGCTTTGAAGTGACAGCGAGCACCGGGAAAAAGCAGCAAGAAGAGGCACTGCTATGTAGCTTAGGAGCCACCGAAGTGATTTCGCGTGAACAGGCGGACGCTCCGATCAAGGGAAGCATGGCTAAACAGCAATGGGCAGGAATTGTTGATCCAACAGCGGGTCCGGCACTGGGCGAGCGGTTGAAGCAGGTACAATATGGCGGAGCAGTTGCCGTGTCCGGGTTAACTGGAGGCAACAGTTTTGAATCGACGGTATATCCATTCATTTTGCGTGGTATCCAGCTGATTGGGATTGATTCGGTATATTGTCCCATGGAACGTCGAGAACACATCTGGAGGAAGCTGGGCGGTGAATGGAAACCGGAACGGGCTCTTACGCTGGGTATCCAGGAGAATACACTAGAGCAGCTGCCACACACGTTAGAAAATATATTACAGGGTGGTGCAGTCGGACGCACCGTTGTACGTATTCTGTCTGAATAATGTTTGGAATAAAATGTTTATCGCTTAGACATGCTAATTCTACCTGAGAGAGTCGCCCTGTTGTGGCTCATAGAAAGGAAGGTTAGACATGTCGCTGAATGAGAAAAAACGGAAATTGGCGGGTCAGAAAGTAAAACGCACCGTAATGGTAGGTAGCGTGCTGTTTCTAAGTGTGGTATCTCTGGCAGCTTGTATGTCTTCATCGATTGAGCAGGAAAGAAAAGTTTACACACGTGAAGCAACAACGGAAGGCAATTTCAGGGCAAAACAGCAAGGTCACGGGTTAAACGGTAGGTTAGCCAAACAACTAACAGAAGGTTTTGCTGCCAAACACATAAAGCTGATGAATAATATGTTTGAGGATGATGGTGATGGTGGCATGACTTATATGTACTTATTAAATGGCAGTGCAAGGCATATCGTCAAAGTGCATATCTATCATGATGCAAACATCAGGGCCGCACGAATGGAAGAAATGTATGGCGAGCGCAGAGAGAATGCAGTTCTGGAGAATGCACTGGGCAGAACGACCATTCGCAGTAAAGGACATGTATCATTTGTCTATACGGCTTCTGGTGGAGAGAAGGATGTATATGAGCAGGATGTTATGCAGGTATTTCAGGGAGTGCTTCATCAAATAAGAGAGAAAGACATCTTTTCCAATGACATGAATTAAAAATAAAGTTAAGTTCACTCAAGTTAAGCTAGTTAATTCCAACCATAAGTCTTGTGTGAGCAAAATAAAGATGAATATATAAACCCGTCTGATCCTTCAGACGGGTTTATATATTTCACGCATGACATGGCGTAGCTCAGGTAAAATAATGCGTTCCATGGCTAGTTTAACTGCTCCACGAGAGCCTGGCATCGAAAATACGGCTGTACGTCCGATGGTTCCGGCGACCGCTCGGCTTAGAATGGCTGCTGAACCGATATCCTCGGTATAACTGAGGTAACGGAATATTTCACCAAAACCAGGCAATTCTTTGTCCAGCAGGGAAGAGACGGCTTCATACGTAGTATCCCGGGGAGCGATGCCTGTGCCTCCACTCAGCAGCACGGCTTCGATATCATCTCGTACAACGGCATCTTGCAGAATGCTTTGAATGCGTTCTGTCTCGTCTGGAGTAATTACATACTCCACCACCTGATAGCCAGCTTGGTGCAATAACTCGTGCATGAGTTGACCGCTCGTATCCGTTTCTTTGGTGCGTGTGTCTGAGACAGTAACAATCATACAGGCGACGGTTTGTGGAGCTTCTTGACGGTGCTGCTCAACCGAATTGGTCATTGATAATCCTCCTTGAATCAACATGTTCTCATAGCATAGACCATTCATATAAATCCGGCAATGAAGTTTTCTGCAGGAGGGGTTTGCAAAAAACGATTAAGAACGATGTACGGAACAACACACAACAACACAGAATAGGCGTATTGCACAACAATTGAAGGATAGTGTACACTCGCTAATAGAGTCAGACTAGGATAGTGATTGGCAGAGAGGTGTGTAGATGATGAATAACTACAATGAACAAGGGAAAACCATTCCTGTATATATTTTGTCTGGTTTTTTGGGCAGTGGCAAAACAACATTGCTTGTGAAACTTATTGAATACTGGAAGCAACAGAATCTGCGTCCAGCGGTTGTGATGAATGAACTGGGTGAAGTGAATCTGGATGGTCAGATCGTGGATGAGGAAGTGCCCATGACAGAAATGTTGGGCGGATGCATCTGCTGTACCGTACGGGGCGATCTTGGACTTCAGCTTGCAGATCTTATTCAGGAAGAGTCGCCTGATGTCATCGTAATCGAGGCGACCGGTGCGGCAAATCCGATGGAGATTTTGGATGCTGTAACGGAAACTTCGTTATATATGCGTTTGGAGCTTAAAAGTCTGATCACCGTAGTGGATGCGGCCCATCTGTCCGGCTTGTATCAGGAGCAAAAGGGAAAAACCTTCAAACTGATGCAAGAACAGATTCGCTGTGCCTCGATGTTGCTATTAAATAAAACCGATCGGGTTCAAGCAGAGCAGCTACAGGATTTGGAACAGCTCTTGAACAAGTGGAACGGCTTTGCACCAGTGATTCCTACGGTCAAATGTGAAGTGCAAATGGAACATTTACTCCATAGCGGTGCTGACGTTCACATTCAGCAGTCAGGTGCAGTAGTTGAAAATTCAAATTATGCAGCAGAGTCTCATGTACATACAGACGCATGCCGTACACATGGATGCAATCATGGACATGACCATCATCATGACGATTCAGACGCTCATCATGAACATGCATCCAAACCTCACACATCACATGAACATGTTATGGTTTATACGCATTATTTCAGTGAACCCGTGAACAGCGAAGCGTTCGAACAGTTTGTGGCTGCTTTGCCGCGGGACATATACCGCGCAAAGGGAATCCTATCGTTTCGCGATACGGCAAGCCGGTTCTGGTTTCAATATGCCTATCGTGAATCGGATTACATGAAGATTACACCACAAGGTGATGTGCCCAATGTAGCTGTATTTATCGGTGAGCATTTTGACCAAACTGCCATTCGTAAACAATTGCTGGAATTGGAAGCGGTAAAACAAGACTAGGCTAATGGTTCAAAGTTCCTCCCAGATGGGTATTAAGAAGCATAGCAAACTTTGCCTGGGAGGTAACTTTAAATGACACAACAACAATACCAACAATGTATCGATGCTTGCCTGGAATGCATGAATGCTTGCAACGTATGTTACATATCGAGCCTGAAAGAATATGATTTGGCCATGCTGCGTGACTGTATTCGTATGAATCGGGAATGTGCTGATATTTGTGCATTTGCTGCACAAGCAATGACACGTGGAAGTGATTTTATCAGTGAAATTTGTGAACTGTGTGTGAAGGCATGTGAAGCCTGTGCAGCGGAATGTGGAAAGCATGGACATGATCACTGTCAGGACTGCGCAGAAGCTTGCCGCAGATGTGCAGAAGCTTGCCGTTTAATGGCAGCAGTTGCTTAATTGATTTGTATCATTAGACCAAATAACAGGGTTGCCAATCCATACAAGGATATGTATAATGATCTGAAATGATTGAAACAGCAATATCCGTGATCGGGAGAGTAGCCCAGATTCAGGCCATGACAGCGAGCCGGGTGAGGTGTAAGCCGGTATGCGATGATCTGCGTGAAGCGCACCCGTGAGATGGTTATCCGAAGCCATGCAAGGTAACTCTAATCAGGAGTACATTTAATGGATCTGAGGGTAATCCGGCCGCAACCGTTATTTGCACCGAGCGGATCGGTTATATCTGATATGCAATTTGATGCATGTTAGTAAACTGTTCACTTAGAGTGGTACCGCGGGAACTGTAAATACAGCTCTCGTCTCTTGTTTGAAGAGACGAGAGCTTTTTTGCGTTTATTTTAGCCATTTAATTAAGAGAAGGAGTGTTTGAAATGTTAATGAAACAGGCTGCAGCTCAGATTGCCCCTTTGACCGGACACACACCGGAAGAAGTGTGCAGATTATTGGAAGTTCCACCGCAGGAGGAGATGGGGGATGCCGCATTTCCTTGTTATTCACTAGCTAAGTCGCTAAGGAAAGCACCCGCCGTTATTGCCAGTGAGATTGCAACTGGTTTGCAGGCCACTGGAACGGATGCTACAGCTGCGGGGCCTTATGTGAACATTCGCTTTGATCGACATGCACTGGCACCCCAATTACTTAATGAGATAGCTAGCGAAACATTTGGCAAATTGCAACTCGGACGAGGGGCACGTGTTGTGATTGACATGTCTTCACCTAACATTGCTAAACCTTTTGGTATTGGGCATTTGCGTTCGACCGTTATTGGTGCAGCATTGTATCGTCTTTATAACGAAGCAGGTTATACCTCGATCAGTGTGAATCATCTGGGCGATTGGGGAACGCAGTTTGGCAAGCAAATCGCGGCATATAAACGGTGGGGAAATGAAGAAGCATTGCAAGCAGATCCGATCCGTAATTCTTTGGAATTGTATGTTCGATTCCATGATGAAGCAGAGCAAGATCCGTCTTTGGAGATTGAAGCACGGGACTGGTTCCGCAAGTTGGAACAAGGGGATGAGGAAGCCAAGCGGTTATGGGCATTCTTCGTAAAAGTGAGTATGCAAGAGTTCAACCGGATGTATGAACGTTTGCATGTTGATTTTGATCATACGCTGGGTGAGAGTTTTTATAATGACAAGATGAGTCCCGTTGTTGAGGATCTTCAAGCCAAAGGGCTACTGGAAGAGAGTGATGGTGCTCTTGTGGTAAGGTTGGACGAAGAGAATATGCCACCATGTCTGATTATCAAAAAGGACGGAACGACGATCTATCCAACCCGGGATTTAGCAACAGCGCTCTATCGCCATGATGTGATCCAGGCAGATCGATTGTTGTACGTTGTTGGCGGGGAGCAAAAGCTCCACTTCAGTCAGGTGTTTACGGTATTGTCAAAGATGGGGTATGGCTGGGCAGCAAATTGTGAGCACATTCCTTTTGGTTTGATGCGATTCGAGGGACGGAAGATGTCCACACGCAGGGGTAAGGTTGTCTTTCTGCAGGAAGTACTGGATGAAGCCGTAGCTCGTGCCTTGCAAATTATACAGGAAAAAAATCCGAATCTGGAGCAAGCTGAACAAGTAGCCGAAGCTGTTGGCGTCGGGGCTATTGTCTTTGGTGATCTGCGAAACAATCGGCTGAATGACATCGATTTTTCGCTGGAGGATGCGGTGAGTTTCGAAGGAGAGACTGGCCCTTATGTGCAATATACCCATGCTCGGATTCAAAGTGTGCTTTCCAAAGCCGCCAATGTATCACGAGAGGAGCAGGAAACGGTTCTGGACATGAACGATTCTGCTGCGGAGATTAAGAATAACCAATCAGTAACGGTTGTCGGCGATACGTCATGGGCACTGTTAAAATTACTTAGTGACTATCCGTCTTATCTGGAGAGAGCAGTGCTTCGCAACGAACCTTCGGTCATAGCCAAATATACGATTGATGTTGCTCAGGCCTTTAACCGCTTCTATCACGCCGAACGGATTGCGGATGCTCCAGCTGCCATCAAAGCTTTTCGAGTGGAGCTGGCAAAGCACACCGCTAAACGTCTGGCTTTCAACTTGTCTTTACTAGGTGTGCAGGCTCCTGAACGGATGTGAACGATGCTATTGTGATATTGCTATGGATTCATTTTAGCTAAACACAGCGTAAGAAAATCCGAAGTTAGACGCTGCCTTTTCCGGCAACTTGAATGTTGTTTGCAGTTTGGTTACGATAGAGGCATAATAAACAGCCAAGATGCACGGATGGAAAGGAGCGCTCGCACATGCATAACACGGATTTCCAGAATGATTTCATGCTGGACAGCGAACACTCCAAGGAACTGTTTGCCTATTACGGTTTGGCCGTATATTATGGACAGGCGCTGGAACAGCAACTGGTTAATCTTATTTTGTTAACTAAAATGTCACAGGGCAAAGTTGTGTCCGAGGAAGAGCTGGAGGAGTTATACGAGCGAAAAATGAGCAGTTCACTCGGCCAGCTTATTCATGAGGCACGCCACCATTTTACGTTTTCAGAAGAAGAAACGAACCAATTAAATGAATTATGGCAGCAGCGAAATCGGATCGTGCATCATTATTTTAAGGAACGTATTCATGAAACGTTCAGTCCGGAAGGTCGAACTCGTATGATTAAGGAATTGAATGATTTCAAAGAACGTGCACAAGAACTGGAGATGACCCTCCAGCAATATATAACTGCTTGGATCGCAGCATTGGGATTAAATGATGAGTCCGCGGCAGCATGGGCTGCTTTGGAACGAATGCATGCCGCAAGTTTTCAGGAACAGAGACTAGACGAGGAAGCATGAGTACCAGTCATTCAGTCCAACGCAGACACAAACATCAAATGAAACGCCGGGTAGTTCTGTTTATCTCACTCTTACTCGTAGCCGTAATCATTTGGGCAGGTGTCACAGCCGCAGGCATTCTTTCGGAGATGAATACCAACTCACTTAGGTCATCCGATGCAGCAATTGTGCTGGGTGCAGCGGTACAAGGGGAATATCCTTCACCGGTATTCCGTGAACGAATCGAACAAGCGATCCGGCTGTACAAGGCAGGTACGGTACGTAATCTCATTTTTACAGGAGGCTCCAGTATTGAAGGCGTTCCTACGGAAGCGTGGGTAGGACGCAAGTATGCTGTTGCCCATGGCGTAAGACCAGAGCACATCCAGATGGAGATGAAGTCGGTGATTACCCAAGAGAATCTGGTGAACTCGCTGGAAGTAGGGAGGCGGGAAGGATATCGGACCTACACCATTGTTAGCGATCCTCTGCACATGAAACGATCGATGAAAATGGCAACTGAACTTGGTATGGACGCCGTCCCATCACCGACACAAACAACAGCCTATCAGACCTGGAACACTCAAATTCCGTTCCTTGCCCGAGAAACAGTCATGTATATGGGGTATACTCTGAAAGGATGGAATTAATTGTAGTGAATAATTCGAAACGATAACAAAACCCGCTCTGTATAGTAACCAGAAGGCTACTGTGCAAAGCGGGTTATATGTGTTAAATACGTCACGAAATCCGAAATAGATCTGTTGCATAACATTTGTTGAATGAATTTGGATGTAAAGAAGGTTAAGCATTTCCTCCTGCGAGCGATGCCGAAGCCGTACTGAAGGAAGCAGCTGATTGAGTAGAACCATCGGGGATGGCTTCTCCTTGAGCCCCTTGCTGCAACTGATACATCTGATAGTAACGGCCTTTCAGTGCCATCAGATCCTCATGCGCGCCCTGTTCGACAATTCTTCCACGATGCAGAACGAGAATTTGATCTGCAGAGCGAATGGTTGACAGACGGTGAGCGATGATAAAGGTGGTGCGTCCTTTTTTGAGGACTTCCAGCGCGTTCTGGATCAAAGCTTCCGTTTCCGTATCAATATTGGCGGTGGCTTCGTCCAGAATCAGGATCGCGGGATCGAAAGCGAGTGCGCGTGCAAAAGAAATCAGTTGACGCTGCCCTGCGGACAACGTGCTACCTTTCTCAACTACCGGCTCATCAAAGCCTTGCGGCAGATGCGCCAGAATACGTTCTGCACCTACATCGCGCAGTGCCTGCTCAATCCGTGCCCGCGAAATTTTTTCATCACCCAAACTGACATTGGAAGCGATGGTACCCGTAAAGAGATACGGATCTTGCAACACGATGCCCATATGTTCCCGAATCCACTGTTTAGGCAATTCTTTAACGTTCTGTCCATCGATCGTAATTTTGCCTTTTTGCGGATCATAGAACCTGAACAGCAAGTTAATGATCGAACTTTTACCGGAACCGGTGTGACCGACGAGGGCCACCGTCTGGCCTTGTGATGCTCTGAACGAGATATTGTTCAGCACATAATCTTTTTTATAAGCAAACGATACATCGTCAAAAACGACATTTCCTTTATACCTCGGCATCGAGCCGTCTGTAACAGGTTCTCCTTTTTCATCCATCAGCTCAAATACACGGCCGGCAGAGACAAGAGAGGAGTCAAGGTTCGCAAGCTGGTTCACCATACCGATGATCGGCTGGAACAACCGCCCGAGAACGTCAACAAAGGCATACAGTACACCCAGTGAAATAATACTTGTACCTGTGATCGCACCTGCGCCGAAGTACCAAAGAACAACTGCAAAGGCGATATTCCGCAACACATTCACCAGGTTATGAGAGGTAAAGGCATTCAGATTGAGCATTTTGTTCTGATGTTTCATATAGTCTTCATTCAGCTCTTCGAATTCCTGGCGAGTTTGCTTCTGGCGACGGAACACACGAATGATGGACATGCCCTGAATAGACTCGTTAATGATTGCATTAATCTCACTTAGCCGCGAGCGAATGATCGTATTGTAACGGGTAGCGAATTTGCGATAGAGTACAATCCACGCAATCAGCATTGGCACAACAAACAGGGAGATTAGACCCAGACGTACATCGAGCAGGAAGAGAGCAATATAAACTCCTGTTATCGTAATAATGCCTGAGAAAAAGTTGGACAGTACCGCCACAAACAGATCTTTGACGGCCTCGGTATCATTGGTTACCCGGGATACGACCTTACCTGCGGGCAGATTATCAAAAAAGTTTACCGGCAGCCGCTGAATGTGCGCATACACGTCATTTCGAAGCCGCTGAATGACCTTGTTGGCAGAGGACTGCAGCCAGAAGGTTTTACCGAACTCCATAATAACGGAGATCACAAGAAAGATCAGATAATACACAATTAATTGATAGATACTTGGCATTTCGGGTTTGTAAAAAGCAAACAGTTCACCGGCAGAGAGCGGAACTGCCGCGTATTGACCGGTAACTTCACCTGCGCGAGTTACGGTTAAGGTTCCGTTCGCATAGGAACGATCGCCGTCAGGAGCATTGACCGGCTCGCCCACGAAATAAAAGCTTTTGCCGGCTTGCAGTATACGTACCTCGGCTCCTTTGGTTTCGTCTGGTGCGAACAACCCTTCACGTTTATAATTTTTCCCTTGATAAACGGCGGCTTCTTCCGAAGCTGCAGTCTCATAAAATGGCTGCTCAATGGCGAGCAGGTGATTATCAATCATGGATTTGGCGATAAAGGGTCCGGCGAGTTCAGCCGCAACCCCAATCGTCAGCATGATTAAGGCAGCGATGAATGTGCCTTTGGCTTTCAAGGCATAATCCAGTAGCCTTTTACCTGTATTGGACTTCAAATGAGTTACCTCCTACGTGGACAGATTGGACTCGACCTGTTGCCGTTCATATTGTTCACGGTACCAGCCATTTTTGGCGAGTAGTTCCTGATGAGTGCCTTCTTCCGTAATTTTACCGTGCTCCAGCACGATGATCCGATCTGCGTGTTCGATAGCGGACAGGCGATGTGTCGAGATCAATGTTGTTTTGCCAGCGCGTTTGTTGCGAATATTTTCAATGATTTTAGCTTCTGTGCGAGCGTCGACAGCAGACAGGGCATCGTCAAGAATAAGGATATCTGGGTCAGCAATAAAAGCCCTAGCCAGGGATACCCGCTGTTTCTGTCCACCAGACAAAGCGATACCTTTTTCACCTACAAGTGTATCGAGACCGTCAGACAACGTTCCGAGATCGCCGTCAAAGGCAGCGGTACGAATTGCTTCCATAATGACCTCATCCGACGCGTTTGGTTTACCGAACTGAATGTTCTGACGAACCGATTTGGAGAACAATACTTGCTCCTGTGGTACGTATCCGATCCAGCTGTGTAGATCATCCTTCGCAATATCCTCGATGGAATGTCCTGAAATGCTGAGCATACCTGATCCAGCAGGGTATTCGTGCAGCAATTGTTTGAGCAGGGTAGATTTTCCGCTTCCCGTGCGTCCTACCACACCAAGCGTCTCTCCGCGTTGAATGGTAACATTGATATGACTCAGATTATCCACAGTAGAGGTTGGATAGCGGAATGTCACATCTTTCATAACGATTTCGTCCGGCTGCGCAATATGAACAGGATGTTCTTTGTCCTGAACAGCAGGCTCTACGGATAACGTTTCGTTTACCCGATCCAGAGAAGCGCTACCACGTTGCATGAGGTTAATTAATTCACCGATGGCAAACATCGGCCAGATCATCATCCCGAGATACATGTTGAAAGATACGAGGTCTCCCAGTGTAATTTCATTGTGGAACACAAGATAAATACCGTAAGCCAGTGCAATAACATAACTCAGACCTACGAATAGTCGAATGGTTGGTTCAAATAAAGCATCCATTCGGGCAACCGCCAAGTTTTTGCGGTATACATCCTCCGTGACATCAGCAAATCGTTTCTCGTCCAGACGTTCCTGCACGTACGCGCGTACAACACGGATGCCCGCAATGGACTCCAGCACCTGATCATTCATATCACCAAAGGCATCCTGTGCCAACGTATAACGTTGGTGCACCGCTTTACCATAGATCATCATAGCGATGGCGATAAAAGGCAGGGGCAGAATTGCAGCCAAGGTCAGCTTCCAGCTGACGAGGAAACCCATGGCGAACAGTACGGTTAATAGAAATGCCGTGGAATCTGTTAGTGTGAGCATACCGAAACCTGCGGTTGTTGCTATAGAACGAAGATCATTGGTGGCCCGAGCCATCAGATCCCCGGTTCTATTTTTTTCGAAAAAGGGCGGCGTCATCCGCAGCAAGTGATCCATAAAGCGGGAGCGCAGCAACCGTTCAACGAGATTGGCTCCACCGAATAATTTGTGCATCCATATGTACGTAATCAGATAGATAATGATGACCGTCCCAAGAATAAGCGAAATGTAAAATGTTAATGAGGCGCTCGTAATGGAGCCACGTACGATCTCGTCGATGGCGTTCCCCAAAAGGCGCGGGGGCAGCAGTTCAGCAACGCCCACAAGGATGAGCAAAATGACACCAATCAGGTATCTTTTGCGTTCCAGCCTGAAGAACCAGGCCAGGTTTTTAAGTACAGAGAACAAGTGTTATCCCTTCCTTTCATTGTCCAAGAAATGCAAAATTCGTTCGAAATGATGGTTAAAGCATCTTAAAACCCATCTAAGCGCAGTCCAATTCAATAAAACCCACAAAAAAAGACACACCGCACGCAGGCGGTATGTCTTGGTTCTTCATACGGCAGCATGGACTCCGAGAGCAGAGCCGCCGCCGCACATAAGATATTGTGAGCAAACTTCACAGGGCTCTGGTAAAAAAGAGACACCTGAAGTGCTGTCTTATGAACGGAAAAATGATTTCGGGGATACTCCGGTATTTAATTGTGTGTTAATGTGAACCAACATATGTTTGTTAAACACCGTAATCACCCTTTCTTGTTAATGGAAATAAATGCAATGTAGACCTCGTATGTTTGCATCTTACCACCGGCTTTTACAGTCTGTCAAACATTTTTCACAACAACGTATGCCTTCATATGATTTGCAGGGTTTGTGTTCAAGCCGCTCTAGCGATATGATGTAACATATATATACAAAAGGAGCTGACATCATATGAATACCATACATGTATCCGACCAAGCTGCCCGCTGGTACAAAGAAGAACTGAACCTAAATGAGGGAGACAGCATCCGCTTCTTTGCCCGTTACAGCTCTGGCGGAGGTCTTCATCCAGGTTTTTCATTGGGGATTGCCGTTGAAAAACCGAGACATCCTGCAGACCAAACTGAAGTATCCGGTATCCAGTTTTTTATGGAAGATCACGATTACTGGTATCTGAAAGGGCATCAATTGCATGTGGATGTCGTTGATGAAGGCCGGGATATTGAATATCGTTACACCGAAGTGTAGTAAACACTGGTCAAGTACTCAACCAGATCAATAATCGCAGGTAATACACAGATCAACATAGGGTGACCCTGTCAAGCTATAGACTGTATTACATTCTAACGATCACAGGAAGCGCTATGTGCACCTTTTTCGACTGTTCAGCATTCTAACGATCTGTACAGACCTTATTTTCTGAAAAAGTGAAGATTTGATGTGTTTTTCTGAGGTTTGAGAGTAGATAAGATTCCTGGTGATCGTTAGAAATCGAAACGTCTTTAAATTAGCCAAATAAGCTCTCTGGTGATCGTTAGCGGGTAAAATTGTGCAGTCTGACTTGATTAAGGCTTGAAAGGTGAGTGTTGTAATCGGGACAAAGGAGGGATGAGGAGTGGATCTGCCGGCGCGGGATATAGGCCAGTACATTGCTAAACGGGCTAATATTGTGGTAAAAGCGGCCGTGATGGCCGCAAACGAACAAGGTAAGCTACTGCTCATCCAGCATGCCGAACAGGGGCATTGGCGGCTGCCTGTTGGAGAGATGCGTCCTGGTGAGACCATTGAAGAGGCTGCGCATCGTGAACTCTGGGAAGAGACCGGATGGACAACAGAGTTGATGAACTTTGAAGCATTATACTCCGGCCCAGAATTACGGCAAGTACATGCGAACGGTGATGAGGAATACTATGTTATTGCCTTATTCAAAGCCCGAATTATACAGGATGATCTTGTGGAAGCGCGTGTAAACAGCGATGCTGGTTTAAAGTTTTTTGATTCGAATGAACTGCCTCCGATGAACAGCATCAGCCAAACGCTACTGGAACAGTCTGGTTTAAAGTAATACGTGCATGCAGTACGAACGTTTGGAGTAACAGAATAAACTTCAGGTATAAGTATTGCTAATCTGTAATGTGTACAGTGTGAACCCAGAGTGCGGAACTGAAATGTGTGAATTCAAAAAAAGACCTCGACTGCCACTACACAGTGGAAGTTGAGGTCTTTTGCATATATTTGAGTATATGTTTTGCATTGAATTAAACCTGATCCAGTGGCTCGTCATCCATCGCAAAATCGAAATCATCAATATCAAACACCTGCACAGGGGATTCCGATTCAATGATTCGGGCAATCAGTTCCACTTGATCGGTCAGGATTGGAATACCCAAACGCTGAGAAGTGAGAATAAGCTCTGTCTCAATCGGGTCAAAGTATTCTCCATATTGTGCGGTATCCATCGCGTTAACAATCGTAATGCAAGCATGATCGCCAAACAGAATAGCAGGGCTTTTTGCCCAAGGTACAGCCAGGGCACGTTCAATCTTTTTCTTATTCAACGGCTCCTCAAAGTACGAGATCAATTCATTGATTTTGGTTTTGACATGCTGATCATCTGTAGGATTATCCATCATGGGATCAGCACTGCTCTGAAATTCGTATAGTTCAAGGATGGTGGTGTAAGGAACGATATATTCCACAGGCGCCGGCGGCGCAAGTAATTGACCGTAGATAGCCACCATCACGGCTTCGGTAACAAAGGGACGTGACATGGTTCCTGAATCCTCCTGAGGACGATAAACGTCGTGAAGTGCTGAATGAGTTCATCTGACAAGGTGAGAAAGATGTTCATCCCTGTTGCAAAGTGCATGCATCTGTTTGCATGAATAGAAGTATAGCACAGAGCGGTGGAAAATACAGCCAGTTTGCAAAAGCCTACACGCTTTACCGTACCGTACGGTTCAGGATTTACCTAAAAGCAAGGACAGGATGCCTGCTGCAATCAGCGGCCCAACAGGCACGCCTTTAAACAAGGCAACTCCAAGAACCGTCCCGATCAAGAGACCCGCTACAACCGTTGGCTGTGTGCTCATCAGTGAGGCGCCGCGTCCACCCAAATATGCAACAAGCAGGCCCACTCCAATCGCTAGAAGTGACTTCCAGTGCAGGAATGATTCACCGATGGTTTGCAGACTCATCTTACCACTGGCGAGAGGAGCCATAACACCAATCGTAAGAATGATGATACCTACGGTGAGTCCGTATTTTTCAAGCCAGGGAAAAGCTTGATTGACGTTTAGTACACGCAGCAGGAGAAGAAATACCATTGCAACGGTTACTGGTGTATTGCTGCTAATAATGCCAAGTGCCGCGAACACAAGCAACAGAAGGGAGGTCATGTCCATCGACTTCATTGCTCCTCAGGCAGAGCGCGATTTGTGCCGTTGATATGTTCTGAATGGTCAATGGCATGTGCTGTTTTGCTAATAATATGCTCAGCAATATAACGTCCATGCCAGCGGCCTGACTCGATAAACACTTCATTGGCATTGCGCCCCGAAGCGATAACACCGCCCACGTAAATTCCTGGTACGCTACTTTCCATTGTCTGTGGATTGTATAACGGTTTATCCATGTCCTCGGACATCTCAGCGCCAATGGAGGTCAGCAACTGACGGTCTGGCCTAAACCCGGTCATAGCGAGGACAAAGTCGTTCTCCAGTTCGCTCTCTGAACCGTCGGTGTGTACAATTCGGATTGAATCATCCATGATCTCATTCACACGTGAACCGAGATGAAGTGTAATGTGATTTTTCTGTACCATACTTTCGAATAAAGGGCGAACCCAAGGTTTAATATGGTCGGATAGACCCGTGCCTCGGTAAACCATATCAATATGAGCTCCAACGCGGACAAGCTCCATGGCGGCATCAACAGCTGAATTGCTTCCGCCAATAATGGCTACGCGTGTGCGAGTGTAAGGGTGAGCCTCCCGGAAGTAATGGGTCACCTTTTCCTTGTCTTCTCCAGGGATGCCGAGGTAATTCGGATGATCGAAATAGCCGGTAGCCACGATGACATGACGACCCTGATGTACAATGGTTTCTCCGCGCCGATTAACCGTATGTACCTCGAAAGTCCCGTCTTCCTTACGCTGGATCTCACGGGCTTCCTCATAATTATGAACGCGCAGGCCGAAATGTTCGGCTACTTTGCGATAATAGGCAAGTGCTTCATATCGAAACGGCTTGTCATTGGGGCTACTAAATGGCACGTTCCCGATTTCAAGCAACTCGGCTGTACTGAAAAACTGCATATGCGTTGGGTAAAGATAGATGGATTGTACAATATTGTGTTTCTCAATAATGACTGCGGACAATCCTACCCGCTCACATTCAATTGCCGCGGACAGACCGCATGGGCCTCCGCCAATAATAATGACATCTTCCATGTTCTTAATCCTCCTTCATTACAAGCAATATAATCCTACCGTAAATAACACTTCAATGCCAGTTTTGACATACAACCCAATGGGACGAAAATCAGAATGAATTTGAATTGACTCGCTAGTGAATATAGATTAATATCGAATTAGATGATCATCTAATTAAATGAGAGGTGTAAAACGATGCAGCTTGAGAAAATTGTGGCTTATCACAAAGCCTTGGCTGATCCTACCCGGCTTCGGATGCTTCTGCTGCTCTCCGAAGAAGAACTGCATGGACAAGCGCTGGCGGAGCGCCTTAATTTATCTCAGCCGACGGTCACTCATCATGCTGCCAAGCTGAGAGAAGCCGCGCTCATTCAAGAACGGCGAGATAAAAATACGGTTTATTTTACGTTGAACCCTTCATTTATCCGTGAACACGCCCAAGCTTCGGTTGATTTTATATTCAAAAGAAAGGAGCAATCCGATATGACAGATGTTAATGAGACCCTTAAAGCGTCCATTATGAGAAACTTTTTTTCCAAGGATGGTCGGCTTCGTCAGATTCCTGCACAGTACAAGAAAAAGCTGGTAGTGCTTGAATATTTGGTAGAGCAATTAGAGTTCGGGCGCAAGTACAGTGAGAAAGAAATTAATATGTTTATTCAGAACTATCATGAGGACTTCGCAACCATTCGCCGGGAGTTTATCATGCATCAGTTCATGTATCGCGAAGACGGAGTATATGAGCTCAATCCTCGAGAGATGTGGACAAGATGGGATCAGGTGAAATAAAGCGAGTACGTAAGAAAAAAGAATACTCTTGACAAACGAGCAGCAGACTGTGTAACATGATGGCATATTCTACAAGGGAGGCGATGTTCATGACAAATCTAACGGCAGTATACGTGGAGTTGAATAAGAACAGCGTCTCCGGAACGGATCAAGGTAGATTGAGTTTGCTATAGATGGATAGAAATATCCAAATTTTGGCGAACGATCAATAGACCTTCAGACAAAGTCACGGGAGACGTACCCGTGGCTTTTTTGTGTGCTGATAAGGGGAGTTTCAGAGCTGGGATAACGAAGGGATAGGAAAACCGTTATTCAATATGCTATGGAGTTTCTTTAATTCGCATAACTATGAATTGCCGCGGGTATAAACAAACCTGTGGCTTTTTTGTTTAGATCTGAATCGGAGATGCAGAATGAAGCCGAAAGCAAGCACGAAACAAAAAAATTGAATTTAAAAACACTTAAACTCAAAACGTAAACAATCTGGGAGGAATTTTTATTATAAATCAACGTATGGAAAATAAGAGGATTGAAAATTATGGCTGGTCTGCGGCATGGGAGAAACGATGGTCTGAGGAACAGTTGGGCTTGGAGTCCAGACGGCCAGCCCGAATAATTGCGGATCACGGACACATGCTGCGTCTGGTTACAGCAGACGGAGAATGTTGGGGCAAAGTGTCGGGAAAACTTCGTCATGATAGCTTGGAGACAGGACTTGCACCTGCTGTTGGCGATTGGGTAGCTGTGGCAGGAGAACAAGGTGAGGAAGTGATTATCCATCATGTATTGCCACGTCAGAGTCGTGTATCCAGGCAAGCCGCTGGCCCGGTAACGAAAGAACAACTGATTGCAGCGAACGTAGACACTCTTCTGATCGTTGCAGCGCTTAATCATGATTTTAACCTTAGAAGACTTGAAAGATATGTGTTAATGGCTTGGAATGGGGGAGTAAGACCCGTTATCGTTCTGAGTAAAAGTGATCTGAGTGATGCGGTGCAAGAACGAATCCATGAAGTGGAAGGGATTGCCCCCGGCGTGGAAGTACTAGCGATCTCTGCCGTAGAAGGACAAGGGAAGGACATGCTGGAAACGTATCTGAAATCAGGAGCAACTGTAGCACTCACAGGCTCCTCCGGAAGTGGCAAGTCGACACTGGTCAACTGGATGATGGGCAAGGAGGTTCAGATTACGCAATCCGTGCGTGAAGGGGACAGCCGTGGAAGACATACAACAACGCATCGGGAAATGTTTATATTGCCGCAGGGAGCCGTCTTGATTGATACGCCGGGCATGCGTGAACTTCATCTCTGGGACGAGGGAGAAGATGGCCTGTCGCAGGCTTTTGGTGAAATTGATGAGCTGGCTGGTGCATGCAGATTTATGGATTGCAGTCATACAAAAGAAGAAGGTTGTGCAGTTAAAGAGGCCATTGAAAACGGTGAACTGGATGAGAAAAGGCTGAATAACTTCCTCAAGATGCAAAAAGAGATGCAGTATCAGCGGCGCAAGGAAGAAGTCGCTTCGCGTAAGCGGACAGCTTCAAGCAAACCGATCAAAACACGCAAGGCCAAGCATACCCAGCGGATCAAAGATTGGGAACAGGACTGATATAAGGCGGGGCATCCCTGTTTGTCTTGCATAGGATAGGGCAGGAGGGATGTCGTAATGCCAAATTACAGAATTATCGTGGACTTGTCTGACCACATGTTATATCTGCTGGATGGAGATCAAGTTGTAAAGGGGTATCCCATAGCTACAGGTAAGATGCTTACCAGTACTCCAAGCGGAGAGTTTACAATTATCAACAAACAAGAGAATCCGGGAGGGCCTTTTGGTGTACTCTGGATGGGTTTGTCCAAACCGCATTACGGTATTCATGGAACCAATGAACCTTGGTCAATCGGCAAATCCGTATCGCATGGTTGCATACGTATGTACAATTCGGATGTGCTGAATTTGTCTTCCAAGGTATCTGTAGGGACCCGAGTTACGATCCGGCCATAGGCCGGGTTGTGCTTCTTTGAATGTGAGAGGAATTCGTCCTAAGAGAGAAAGGGAGTAGAAACCGATGCGAATTAGACTAGCACGTGAAGTGGATGCACATGGGATTGCGCATGTACATACAGAGAGCTGGAAAACAACATATCGGGGGATCGTGCCAGATCATGTTTTGGATGATTTGACTACAGAATCTAGATTAAACCAATGGGAGCAGCAGTTACGTTCTGACGAAAAAGATCAGATTGTAATCGTCGCTGAGGATGAAGACGGGAAAATTGTCGGTTTTGCCTGCGGAGGTAAGAACCGTGAAGGTAAGTTACACTATGAGGGAGAATTATACGCGATTTACCTGTTGCAGTCCTATCAGCATTCTGGAATTGGGAGACAACTCGTCAAACGGGTAGTTTATCACCTCCAAACATGCCAGATACGCACGATGATCATTTGGGCATTGGAGCGAAATCCAGCGTGCCGTTTCTATGAAAAAATGGGTGGTATCCCTATTCAAACCCAGTGGATTCGTATCGGGAACGAAGATCTGGCAGAGATCGCCTACGGCTGGTCTGATCTGACGTCATTTGATTGATCGTTCAACTTGGTCATGTTATCCAAGCTTGAGTCTTACTCACTCCGTTTTACGTTGCGATAATCGTTTGCCTAACTTCGAACAAGGTCAATGAATGAGACATCATTTTTTTATGTACATTCTAATCTGAAGATCGGAGGCGTGCGTAATGACTTTAGTGGATAACCAACATAAGGCGGGAACGTGGACTAAACAATATATCTCAGGCAAATGGGTAGAGGGCTCAGGTCAGAAAATGATAGAGAACATCAATCCGTATACGGGTGAAGTTATCGCGACCTGGCGTTCTTCCAGTCAGGAGGATATAGATCAGGCTTATAAATCTGCGCAAAAGAGTGCCGTGGAATGGAAAGCAACGCTACCTTCTATTAAAGAAGAGGTACTTCGTAAAGTTTCCAGCCTAATGGATGAACGAAAAGAAGAAATTATCCAACTGCTCATTACGGAATCAGGCAGTACTAGAATCAAAGCTGAAGCGGAATTTGCTGCAGCGAGACGGATTGTAGACGAGTCGGCTTCGTTTCCTTATCGGATGAAAGGGGAACTGATCCCATCCAACACGCCAGGCAAAGAAAATCGGGTAATCCGTGAGCCTAAAGGCGTTATAGGTGTCATCGGACCATGGAATTTCCCGCTGCATCTCTGTCTGCGATCCGTCGCACCCGCAATCGCACTTGGCAATGGTGTAGTTATCAAACCGGCCTCGGACACCCCGATCACAGCGGGCTGGTTGATTGCGGATTTGTTTGAACACGCGGGACTGCCTAAGGGCGTGTTAAATGTTGTAGCTGGAAGTGGCAGCGAGATTGGAGATTATTTTGTTTCACATTCAATCCCTAAGGTGATCTCATTTACAGGCTCCACAGAAGTGGGAAAAGGCATTGGCAAACTTGCGGGCGAGCACCTTAAGGAAACGGCGCTCGAGCTTGGCGGGAACAATGCGATGATTGTCTTAGAAGATGCAGATATTGAGCATGCGGCACAGGCTGCCGTATTCGGAAAGTTCCTGCATCAGGGCCAGATCTGCATGGCGCTAAACCGAATTATTGTGCATGAAGATATATACGACCAATTTGTTCAATCCTTTGTAAACAAAACGAAAAACATACACGCTGGCAATCCGGCTGATGAGAAAACGCTAGTAGGACCGCTAATCCGCAAAGAAGAAGTTGAACGACTGCTTGAACTCGTGAAGCAGGCTCAGGATGAGGGTGCTCAATTAATGCTTGGTGGAACACATCAGGACAGTGTGCTTATGCCCACGGTACTTGCTGATGTGAAACCGGAACAAGAGATTGTACAACAGGAGCTGTTTGGCCCTGTAGCGATCATCATGAAAGCTGGAGATGAGCAGCAGGCTATCAGGTTCGCTAATGATACTCCCTACGGCCTTAGTGGTTCTGTATTTACAGGCAATCTGGAGCGGGGATATCAGGTAGCACAGCAGATTGAATCCGGTATGGTGCATGTGAACGATCAATCGGTCAATGATGAAGCTCATGTCATGTTTGGTGGAGAGAAATCCTCTGGCATCGGTCGTTTCGGCGGAGACTGGGCGATTGAAAAATTTACACGTACACGCTGGATCAGTCTACAGCATCAATTTCGGGAGTTTCCCGGCGTAGAATAAGTCGAATACGCCTGGATGGAGTCATACAATCCACTAATTATCCGAGTCGGTTCCCAATGAAACGACAGGACCTGCATGAATCCCGTCTGAGCGTTATTAGGACGGGATTTTGCATCATTTTACAACGGATGAAAGCACTTCTCTGGATACAATGAAAAAGCTGTTTGGGTAGCTTCCAATCTGGTTATTTATGGATACACGGAGCGAAAAGCTCCGTAAATATCTTGGCAAAGGGGCTTGGAATTCATGTCCATTGACCGCTTTATTTTAAGGAAATTAAATACCTGTCAGGAAGAACATACACGAGCAAATTTGGTTAGATTATTTGTCATTCGCATTCGGAAAGCTGAGATTGCTGAAGAGCAAGATGCGGCCTATGTGCTCGAAAGGTTGCAATAAGGGCATGTGGAAGGGTGTTACTGGCAATGACGTCAGGAGAAGTCCTACCTTGTAATGTTGTCCGATCAGCCATGTGGAGGTTGCCGCTAAACCACGTCAAAAAGGAAGCTTGTCCTTTATAGGGAAGCTTCCTTTTTCACGGTAACGTATAAACGAAGGTTACTGGACTCTTCTTCAATATAACGATAGAGCAAGAGAGTCATTTTCACTGCGGCTGTGAAGAATAGCTTCGCCGCCAACAATTTCAATACTAATCAAAGAGTGCAGACATTTTTGCAAAGCGCGTTTGCCGTTGCTGATCTTGTGCTCGAGAGCACTGCTAAGCAATCTTAATGTTTTTTGCACAGGTTGTTTGTTTTCTTGATTAAAATATACAGGGATTGATTTGTCTTGAAAAGTTATTAGAGTTCTCACTTGAAATCACCTCACGAGAGTTATTTCATACAGGTAATATTAAATACCAATGCTTAAAATTACCTTAAAATCAGCTTATGAAAACATAAAGGTGGATAAAGTTTGAAAAGTGTTCACAATTCAATTGTGGGCGAATGAATAAAAGTCCCAGATTCATCGTTTTATTTTACTATTAAATGGGAAAATGTACGATATTTTCGCATCGTTGCAATTTCTAAATGGAACAATGACACGAAAGTTCTGAGTCAAATGGACGATATTTTAATATATACGTGGGTCATATGTAACAAAATTACAGCGGATACGTTGCAAACAAGGGTTTTATATAAGAAAATAGGATGGAATACCGTTTCACTCGCATTTTTTTGATTTAATCTGACATTAGGACAATTTACATATGAGACCTTGGGAGGGATTCACATGATTCTAACCGTGTATTCCGGCCGGGAGGAAGGCGAATGGTTCGACATTGAGGTTCCGGATGAATGCACCATTGAACATCTAAAGACACTGCTCGGTGTACGAATATTCGGACAGGCACCTGGAGATGGGATTCAGTATATATTGGAGGCTAAATTTCCGGAGGGACTGTGGTTTAGTCCTCAGAACACCCAGCAGTTAATGGAAACAGGGCTTCGCCAAGGAAGCTGTGTACGTGTGCAACGCGCATTTTCAACGACTTCTGAAGAGGCTCCAATCTACGGAAGACGCTCGTTATTTCAACAGGAGAGCAACGAATAACGTTATAAAGCGTATCATTCATTAATTGAACAACTAAAGGAGGTCTTTTCTTCGTGAATGTGTTATACCAGCGTTCTCCGAGAATGACACCGGTTTTGAAGGAAGAGAACCTCGAAATCCTCAGGCCGCCTGCAGAACCCAACAAACCTACGTTTTCCATGATTTCAATCGTTGTTCCCGTGATGATGACGATGGTCAGCATCGGTTTCTACGTATACATCAATATGACTAACAAAATGAATAACAGCAGTTATATGATGTTCCAGATGATGACGGTTATGATGATGCTTACATCGTATACCATCCCGTTCTTTGTATATTTGAGCAATAAAAAATCGTATCGCAAAAAGATTGAGGAACGCAAAGCGATGTATCTCGCACAGCTGGATAAACACCGTGAAGAGCTGAAGGAAGCACAGGCTGATCAGGTGAAAAGCCTGCATGAGATTCATGGTGATCCGTCTGTGTGCCTGCAGGTCGTGAAGAACCGGCATAGCTCCCTCTGGGAGCGTTCTCCGGAAGATGATGATTTTCTACAGGTTCGTATCGGTACAGGAGAAATTCCTTTTCGCATTAAACTTCAGGTGCCGCGCATCGATGGATATGAAAAGGATGAATTAATTGAGGCAGCCCATGGACTCGCTGCTGAATTCCAGACTGTGCCTGATGCTACGATAACCCTGCCTTTATTCGAATCCAAAGTGATGGGGCTTGTGGGGGATCGGGAAGAAGTGATGGCTTCACTGCGGGTTATTCTCTCGCAGCTCACGGTAAGGCACTCACCGGATGAATTAAAGCTTGCTGCATTTTATGAAGAAAAAGATAGCAAAGAGTGGGAATGGCTCCGCTGGCTACCCCACATCTGGGACGAGGATCAGGGGCAGCGATATATGGCCGACAGGCACAGCAGTGCGCATCAATTGGCGGACAGCTTGTTTTCCGTGTTGAACCGTCGTCGTAACAATAAGGAAGACCGTTATAAAAAGACAGTGCAAACCCCTTGTTATGTTGTTATTCTGTCCGATACTCAGCTCATTGAAGAAGAACCTTTACTTCCATTGTTGCTTGAGGCTGCGCAAGAGATTGATGTATGCACAATTGTACTGGCGAACCGTAAACAATCACTGCCAATGCACTGTCAGTTAATTATGGAAGCTTCCAAGGACAAAGGAGTTTATATTAAAAAGACGGAAGATGCGGATGTCATCTCACAAACGTATAAACCGGATGTGATCTCGAAGGAGACAGCAGAGGCATTATCCCGATATATGTCACCGATCCGCCTAAAGCGCTCTTCTGCTTCGGAGATTCCGCAAGTGCTCCCGTTATTTGACTTGCTCAGCACTTCACATGTGGAAGATTTGGATGTGGTGTCTCGCTGGGCACAAACCAGATATCCGGATACGCTGCCTGTACCTATGGGAGTAAGGGCTGGCGGTAAAAAAATCTCTATTAATTTGCATGATAAAATCGAGCGGCAAGGGCATGGCCCGCATGGCTTGATTGCGGGTACAACCGGTTCAGGTAAAAGTGAAGTTATTCAGTCCATTGTTGCTTCACTGGCCGCCGAGTTCCATCCGCATGACCTGGCTTTCATGCTGATCGACTATAAAGGCGGGGGCATGTCCAACACCTTTGTTGACCTGCCGCATGTCGTAGGTACCATTACGAATCTGGACGGCAATCTGATAGAACGTGCTAATGTATCGCTTCGGGCAGAACTGGTTAGAAGACAGAAAATTTTAAATGATGCTGGAAACCTGCAACATATTGATGAGTATTACAAAATTTTGCGTTCCAGACATGAACAACCTTTGCCCCATCTTGTTATTATTATTGATGAATTTGCACAACTGAAACGTGACCAGCCAGAGTTCATGGACGAGTTGATCAGTATTGCAGCCATCGGCCGGACGCTTGGCGTTCACCTTATTCTGGCAACGCAAAAGCCTGCCGGCGTCGTGGATGATAAAATATGGAGTAACTCCCGTTTCCGCATCTGTCTTCGTGTACAGAGTGAAGGGGACAGCAGAGATATGATTAAAATTCCGAACGCTGCCTGGATTACCAAGCCTGGTCGAGGTTATTTTCAAGTCGGCAGTGACGAAGTTTTTGAAGAAATGCAATTCGCCTGGAGCGGTGCACCTTATAACCAGCAGGAGGATTCAACTACGGTGCTACCCGTAATGGAGGTACGCCTGAACGGCAAGCGTGAGCCGCTGTTAACGGGAGAACGAAGAGCTGTTCTTAAGGGAGAGGATGTCCCGAAACAGCTGCAGGTATTTATTGATTATGTCGCAAAGTCTGCTGAAGAGGCTGGCATAGAGCGTTTGCCTGGGCCATGGCTGCCACCGTTGCCAGAGACGCTGGAACTGGATTATCTTCATGACTGGAAGCAGGTGCAAAAAAGGGAACCTCTGCTGGAGGGTGGAGCGAGCGGGCTTAAACCGCTGGTTGGTATGCTGGATGATTTGCCGAATCAGCGTCAGTTGCCGCTGGCATTGCCCATGGATCAGGGCCATCTTGTCGTGTATGGCATGCCTGGTCTTGGCAAAACGACTTTTGTTCAGACGTTATTAATGTCTCTTGCCTCTACGGAGCGTACAGAGCCTTGGAACGGATACATTATTGATATGGGCCGTATGATGAAAGACTTTGCGGGGCTACCACAGATCGGCGGAGTGATGATGGCTGAGGAAGAGGATCGTATCAAGCGCTTGTTCCGTTACATTCTGAAAATTTCGGCGCAGCGCAAAGATATGATATCGGAGGCTGGGGTTAAAACGATTTCGGCTTATCGTCGTACTGCTCATGCTGCAGTCCCACAGATTTTGGTAGTTATTGACGGTTATATGTCTTTTCGCAATGCTTATCCAGATGAGAATGAATCGCTTGAGACTATTTTGCGAGAAGGCGGAAGTTTAGGTATTACCTTTGTGCTCACCGCTAATCGGGTCACCGATATTTTCGAGAAATTCAGAAGTAACATTCAGAATGCCGTTTCGTTTGAACTGTCTGATCCGAGTGATTATTATTATGCTGTGGGACGCCCTTCCAAGGCTCCCAGTCAGCTTCCTCCTGGCCGAGGGTTAGTGAAAGGGCAAGTACCTCCATTAATGTTTCAGGCTGCGCTACCGTCTTCCGGAGCGGATGAGGGTGAACGCTCATCCGCGTTGCGGCGGACCATTGCAACGATTCGTCAAGAGTGGACGGGGGAAGAAACACCACAAATTGCACCACTACCGGAAGAAATCAAACTTAAAGACCTTCTTGTTCGCACGGGATCCTTCGGTAAAGCATGGGAGACTTCAACGGTGAATGTACCAGTAGGTCTGCTTACGGACGATTTGGAGCCGTTTGAACTCAATCTACGTGAAGGGCCGCATTTTATGGTGGCAAGTCCTATGGAAGGCGGTAAAACGACATTTTTGCAAACCTGGATGTTGTCACTGGCCTATCATGCCTCGCCTGAGGATGTGCAAATATACACGGTAGATATGAGGTATGGCTCAGGTGGATTGGGTGAAATCAGCAGTTTGCCCCATGTCCGTGGACATGTATCAAGGGAAGAACAGCTTGCACCTGTCATTCAGGAGTTGTACGATGAAGTTCTAAAACGCGGTGAGATTAAGGGAGGTCCGGATATCGTACTTGTTATTGATGATGCGGACACTTTATCCAAACAACTCACCGATTTTAATGTAAAAGATCAGCTCGGTGTCATTGTTCGCCAAGGTAGAGACCGGGGGATTCATGTCATTCTCTCCGGGGTTCCAGCGGACTTTCCAACGTTCGGTTCGGATTGGGTAAGTGATGTAAAAGCTTCCCAAAGCGGATTGTTATTCGGGACTTTGGACCCTAATGATCTCTCGTTCTTCCGTATACCTTATTCGGAGTCCGGGGGTACCACAGGTGGGCTGAAGGTACTGCCACCGGGTCAAGGTTATTATATAAAACGCAAATATTCCAGGGTTAAAGGTGCAGTTCCATGTGATAGCAGCTGGAAAATGAATAATTGGATTTCAGAAATTCGTGACCGATGGCATGTTGTAGTTTGAGGGGAGGTGGCTCATAATGTTGACGGTTCATGATTCTAAGCAAAAGGTAGTCACGCTACAGATTAAGGAACTATTTTTCCTTGCTGGCATCCTCGGTTCAGATCGACTGCTCGGCGTGGAAGATCCGTTCCGCGGTTATATGGCAGAAGATATTGCCATGGAATGGGAGCGCGTCAAAACTTCTTTGCTGGACAAAGGCTACTTGATTCAGGATCAAGATACCGATGAGCTGATCATGACACCAACCGTGTTTTCCAGAGTAGCCATTGCCGGATTATCCGACAGAGCATGCTGGCTCCGCTATACGATTAACGGCAAGTCGCATGAAAGTTATATACACTGCACGGATGAACGCGTCGTTGAAGTCACCCGCGTTGCGGATGTTCCCGATTCGTTCCGTCTAAGTGATCTGGGAAATGTGCGTGAAGCCATTGATGTCCTGATTGAACGGATGAAGTGGAGTGGTCATTCTCCAGTGGAGAAACCGGCACTGATGTGTTCCAAGAAAAAGTTTTATGATGTCATGAATGGGCTAAAAGGCTGTGAAGTACAAACGCTTGCGGATGAGCTTTCACAGGAAACAAATGATTCTGAAGGTTCACTGGCATTAGCGCGTTGCTTGGTAGACAAGCAATCGGACGGAGAACTCAGGTTGCTCGTATGGGGGCAGGAAGGTTGGCGGTCACAATCGGCGGCATTTACTGCGAGCCCGATCTCCAACTGGTTATTCCGAATGAGCTCAACAGCCTCGGACGACTGGCTTGTTGCAGCACTGACAACAAAAGAACAGTTTCACGAAATGCTGCTGGACTGGCTTAAACAGCCTGCAGGGGAAGAGGAAAGGTGATGGTAAATGCGCATTCGTGTGGAACCGGATGTGCTTCGGGCACTGAGCAGGCAGATTCAGTATGCAGCGGAGCAAATACAGCAAAAAATGACAGTGTTGGATCAAGCGATACATTCGCTGGATTGGGATATCGAGTCCCGTGCAGCGGTGATGAGCGAATGGAATCGTAGTAAGCGGCTGGGTGAGGAAGCCCTTCGCCGTTTGATGGACTTAAGTGTGCAACTGGGCCGCAAGGCAGTATTATTCCAACAAGTAGACATGGAATATCGTTCCGTGCTGAGTCATGTCAATGTGGCCTATGGTAATGCGGTCAATATGCTGAATGTTCTTCAGAGCGGCCGCAGTGGCGAAATTCTGCCTGCGCATGCTGCTGATGTAGCTGTTGTATCCGACCCTCTATCCGCTATGGCAGCTGTATATCGGATACAGGATACTGCTCCTCCTGATGGTTCTCCAGCGACACTGGTACAAGCAATGCAGCCTGAACCGGTGGCATGGAGATTCAGAGACCCTTCCTTTCGAGAGAGAAGAGGAACTGAACCTGTAGTTTCATAAAAGTCCTGACAGACGTAGTGCAACTGGACGTGAAATAAATTGTAAATAGTCTGTTAGTTGAAGTTTCATATGCTAAAAATGGGGTAAATAGGATTAGGTCCTTCGGCTTTTGTCCGAGTGATCCTTGTATAGTACAATTTGAACAAACCAAAATAATTGCACACATCAAGGAGGAATTTAACAATGGCAGGACGTATTTTAGTTACCCCAGAACAACTGGATCAGGTCTCCAATCAATTCAAACAAAGTGGAGAACAAAGTCAGCAGATCGTATCTACATTGACTCAATCCATTACAAGCATGGAAGGACAATGGGAAGGTATGACAAAACAACGTTTCTTCCAAGAGTTCCAGGAAGCAAGCAAACAAATGCAATCTTTCGTTCAAACGCTGAATAGCATTAGTGCAGAACTTACAGCAATCGCGACTAAATTCCGCACAGCAGACCAATCTCGTTAATCTGCTCTTACATAGGTCCGGACAATATAGTAACTTAAATTGTCTTGACTATATGCGGGTAGCAAGTTGAAAATTGCACAAATACGGCAAAAACCGGGTGGACTACACCCGGTTTTTGCCGCAACTATAACACAAAGAATGAGAGAGGGATGAGCATGTCTTTTCAACCGAATCCCGGGGATGAAGTGGTGATTAATGATATTGCCTATACGATTGGTCAGCATCCAGCTGCGCCTGGTCTTGCTTATGCTCAAGCCGGCAGGCAAGGAATTGTTTATCAATTGATTCCCCGCGGCGACTCCATTCATGGGGCCAAAGCACTAAAAGTATTTTTTCCTAAATTCCGTATCCCGGCAATGGTCTATCAGTCCGAGCATATGGAGCCGTACAGTGAACTCCCTGGCTTAAAGGTATGCAAACGAGAAGTGCTCACTCCGGAAAGAAACGGAGCGCTTATTGGAGAACACCCCGATCTGTTATATGCAGTACTGATGCCATGGGTACAGGGTCTGACCTGGTTCGATGTGATCAGTGATCAAAAGCAGCTGACAGCGGAGGAAAGTCTGCAGCTGGCTAGAGCACTTGCAGGTACAGGTTCTGCAATGGAGCAGCGTGGACTCGCACATTGTGATATGTCTGCGCCCAATGTAATGATTCCGTTTTTTTCCGAAGTGCAGAACTCGGCACTGACTTCTGCAGTTGAACTGGTTGATGTGGAACAGATGTACGGCTCTAAAATGGATCGACCAGATGCATTGCTTGCTGGTTCACCTGGTTATGCAGCCCATCGAACAGTACACAGCGGTTTGTGGAGTTCTTATGCAGATCGATTTGCCGGAGCTGTTATTATCGCTGAGATGTTATGCTGGTCTGACCCCGCTATCGTAGAGAAGGCTTGGGGCGAGAGTTATTTTGATCAACATGAGATGCAAACCATGAGCGAGCGTTATTTCGCGATGCGCGGTTCTCTAGAGAATCGCTGGGGTTCCAAATTGTCGGATCTCTTTATCCGGGCATGGGAAAGTCATGATCTGAGCAGTTGTCCAACGTTTGGGGAATGGTACATTGCACTCGCAGCGGCGGATACACAACAGGCGGAGGCCTTTCTTGCTGCTCTGGCAGAGCCAGACGAGAATATGACAGCTTCCTCAGAGTCTGATGCGACTGCAACACCGAAGGACTCTGACGAGTCAAAAGCTGTAAATCAGGATGCTGCAGCCAGCCATACTTTAGATTCAAAACAATCCAGGGATCAAGAAGCTGTTGTAAATCGTCTGTTTTTGCAAGCGAGAGCTCTGGAGGATGAAGGCAAACCTGCGGCTGCGCTCGAAGTTTACCGTTCACTGTATCATTTCATTCCGGATAACAGTGCGATGCAGATGGAAGTTGAGGCTGCGATCAAGGAACTGGATGAGAAAATGAATGCGAAGACGGAGAGCACGGAGCCGGTACCAATTCCGTTTTACCGATCCAGAAAATTCATGATCTCTTCGGCGGTGCTTATTGTACTGCTGGCTGGTGGTGTACCAACAGTCAAAATCCTCGCCGATCAGTCCGAGGTTAAGCAGCAGGAAGCGGCTCGTCTGGCTGAAGCAAAAGCGGCACAGGATGCAGCCGCCGCCAAGCTCAAGCAGGAAGAAGCAGAAAAGCAGAAAGCTGCAGAAGCGGCAAAGCGGGAAGCTGATGCGAAGAAAAAGCTTGCAGAAGCGAAGAAAAAGGAAGCGGAAACGAAGAAACAAGAGGAAGAACGAAAAGCTTTGCAAGCAAAGTATGAGAAGCAGGCTAAATATGAGGCTTATCTGGCGAAGCAGGAGCAACAGAAAAAGGAAGCAGCGCAAAAGGCATTGCAGGCAAAATATGATCAGCAAGCGAAATATGAAGCTTATCTGGCCTGGAAAAAAGAAAATGATGCCAAAATAGCCAAGCAGAAAGCTGCCGCCGAAGCAAAACGTAAGCAGGAACTGGCACAGAAGGAAGCCCTTAAGAAAAAGCGTGCTCAAAATGTCGTGACTTTGATTGCAAACTATAACAAGGCGTATAATGCGCAAAAAGGCAGAAAAACAGATAACGCACTTTCCTATGCCCGTGACTTCAAAAACCTCTATAATACAGATGCTTCGTATTTTAAAGGTGTAGGGAAAGTGGCCGCGCGGATGAGTGCGCTCAACAAATTTTTGAGTAATTCCAAGTATACACTGCCTGACCTATAAATTTATATTAAATAATAGAGGTGACACACTCTAGATGAACTACACAATTCAAGCATCACAGCGTACACCTGCACTTATTATTTATTTAATTGATATCAGCGCTTCCATGAATATGGTGCTGGACAATCGTCGCCGAATTGACATCGTTTATGATGCTTTATCCTTGGCGATTCGCCAAATGGTGTTTCGTTCGACCAAGGGAAATCGGCTGACGCCTCGTTACCGAATCGCAATATTGGCTTACAGTGATGATGTATACGACGTATTGAACGGGATTAAAGGGATTGATGAGGTGGCAGCGGTGGGTTCGCTACCAGATCTGACACCTAGACGTTTCTCGGATTCGGCAAAGGCGTTTTTGCAGGCAGAGAAAATTTTGCAAGCGGAAATACCGAATATGCAAGACTGTCCAGCCCCGCTTGTCTGTCACATGACCGATGGTGTCGCGACAGGGGAAGACCCGGAACCGATTGCCAAACGTATTATGGGCATGAGTGTTCCCGATGGTAACGTATTGGTTGAAAATATATTTATCAGTGATCACTTGCTTGAAGCTCCTATCGCGGAGCCTAGACGTTGGAAAGGCATTTCTCCAGAGACCAATCTGCAAGACGAGCATGGGGAGAAGTTGCGCAATATGTCATCCGTGCTGCCTGAAAGCTATCGGGAAATGTTGGTGGAGGCAGATTATTTGCTTGCACCAGGCGCGCTTATGATGTTGCCTGGTACTTGTGCAGAACTGGTATCCATTGGATTCCAGATGTCTGCTGCGACACCTGTGAGATAGGAGGGGAATCATGCGAGCAATACGTATGGCGACATTGTCTGCCAGTGATCGGGGAGGTCATGCGAAGCAGCGGCATGACAATTTTCGCTATGTAAGCGTGCAGACGGGGGAACAGCCGTTAACTCGTTACCAGGGCAAGCTGAAATGCAGATACGGGTATGGACGTGCAGCAGAAAGCGTCAATCAAGGTGACGCAGGGCAAGACTTTGTTGCTATTCGCATGCAAGGCAATGTCTGTCATTTTGTATTGTGCGATGGAGTTGGCATGAGTTATCTCGGTGATTTTGCTGCACGTTTTCTGGGCAGTGCACTGCTTGAATGGCTGGAAAAGACGGCCACGTTAACAGCTGAAGGGGTGGAGCGCTTTCTTCAAAATTTAACGGGGGCTGCATCCGAACAGCTTGAACAGTTACAGCCTTTGGATACCTCTCCGCTTTTGTTGCGGGAGGTATTGATGGAGAAACGAAGTCAGGGAAGCCAGGCTATGTATGTATGCGGACGCATTGAACTTACATCTGGAGGTCGAAAGAGCCGAGCTTGGTTGGCATGGCAAGGAGATTCCAGAATACGACTCTGGCGTAATGGACAGGAACAGTCGGAACCATTCCAAAAGCATTGCAAGACGAGTGAACGCTGGTCTACGCGAGAAGGTTCTATAGGGGGCAAGCCCCATGTTTTTGAATTGAAAGGTTCAGGAAGTGAATCATTTCGTCTGCAGCTGTATACGGATGGACTGAATGATCTTGATGCCATTGATACATACATCCCCGATCAGCATATCCAAGTATTGCTGGATGCTGCCCATACGGGCGGACTTGAGGATGATGCCGCTTTCATTGAACTGGAGTGGTAAAAGCAGACATGGGATGAGGAGCGTTTGCCAGAGTACATGGCCTGTGTACATACGTGCCTGAAAAATGAAAAAAGTTGTGGGTGTTGATTTAAAAGCTGCTCGTTTTGGGTAATCTTGTGAAGAATTGATTGAAATCAAGTTGGATCGAATCTTCGTACATAATTTCCAAATCGAAGGAGTGATTGGGCATGACACAACACAGCAGCAGATTACCGTTTCAGGGCAAGGTGGCTATTATTACAGGAGCAGGCTCGGGAATTGGTAAAGCAACGGCACTCAAACTGGCGAATGAAGGGGCACATGTGGCCTTGTTTGATCTGGTAAATGATCGGATTTCACAGACAGAAGCGGAGATTAATGCGAACCATGAAGGGGCTGCGCGCGCATTTGATGTGGATATTTCCGATCCGGCGCGGGTTGAGAAGGCAGTACTGGAAACCGTGGAACTGTTCGGTGGGCTAGATATCGTTTTTGCCAATGCAGGCATTAACGGAGTATCCGCTCCAATCGAGGAGATTCAGGTGCAGGACTGGAAGCAGATTATTACGACAAACCTGGACGGCACATTTTTTACGGTAAAATATGCACTCCCTCATCTGAAAAAGCGTGGCGGGGGCAGCATTATTATCACAAGTTCAATTAATGGTAATCAGCGTTTCTCCAGTTTTGGGATGTCGGCTTATAGTACGTCAAAGGCGGGACAGGTTGCTTTTGCTAAAATGGCGGCTTTGGAACTGGCGAAGTTCAAGATCAGAGTAAATGTGATCTGCCCAGGTGCAATCGCAACGAATATTGATCAAAGTACAATCAAGACGGACGATTTGCAAGACATTATCATTCCGATGGAGTTCCCCGAAGGACAGCAGCCGCTTGCTGACGGACCAGGACAGCCGGAGCATGTTGCCGATCTGGTAAGTTTCCTCGCTTCCGGTGCATCCAAACACATTACCGGGGCCGAGATCGTGATTGATGGTGCGGAGTCTCTGCTCAGTTGATCTGTTCAATGACAGGGCAGTAAACGGATAAGATAACAACCTTTTGTGAACTAAAGATTAGCCCATCAGCTGAAACGTTAAAGACTGGATGACCTTGGGTGTAATCGCTACAAGTCATAGATTCGTATAGTCGTTCCTTCGGGACGGCTTTTTTTGTTATAATGCTAACATTCGAATATTGAACTTATGTAAGTGATAAAAGTATAAGTGATTAAAGTGGTAGACATCCATTAGGAGCGATGATATGTACACTGATTTACCGATAAATGTGATTATTCCGGAGTTACAGCAATTATTCCGTGATCAGGACACGGGTGTTTTGATCGCAGAACCGGGAGCAGGAAAGACAACGGTTGTACCGCTCGCCATGCTGGAGGAGCCTTGGCTGGATGGCAAAAAAGTTATTATGCTGGAGCCGCGCAGGCTTGCAGCCCGTTCAGCTGCGGCGAGAATGGCTGCATCACTGGGAGAAAAAACAGGAGAGACGATCGGATACCGTGTACGAATGGATACCCGGGTAAGCCCGGCTACACGTATCGAAGTGGTCACTGAAGGTGTGCTGACCCGTATGTTGCAGCAGGATCAGGGACTTGAGGATACGGCGATGATTATTTTTGACGAGTTCCATGAACGGCATCTGCATGGGGATCTGGGTCTGGCATTGGCGCTGGAATCCCGTGCGATGCTGCGTCCTGATCTGAAACTGCTGGTGATGTCGGCTACGCTTGATCCGGCTCCGGTCTGCAATTTGCTGGGTGAAGAAACCCGCGTGGTAAACTGTGCCGGGCGCACGTTTCCGGTGGACACACGATATGTCCCTAAACCTGCGGCAGTTGAACTCGAGAGCTGGACGGCTCGCACGATCATTCGAGCTTTGAGTGAAGAAGAGGGAGATATCTTGGTTTTTCTTCCTGGGGCGAGAGAGATCCATCGTACCGAACGGGAACTGTTGCAAGTGTTGCAAGCTTCACTTCCTGCACAGGTGAACATACATACGTTATATGGCAGTATGTCTGCGGAGAAGCAGGATGAGGCGATTCGGCCTGCTGTAGATGGCTGGCGCAAAGTCGTGCTGTCCACCTCGATTGCGGAGTCGAGTCTTACCCTTCCGGGTGTAAAAGTGGTGGTAGATGCCGGGCTTAGCCGAGCTTCGGCTTTTTCGCCCAGAACGGGGATGAGCCGGCTTGTGACACTGCCGGCATCCAAGGCGTCCGCTGACCAGCGGCGCGGACGTGCGGGGCGTATTGCCCCGGGGGTGTGTTACCGGCTATGGAGCGAGGAGGCTCATGGTGCGCTGCCTGAAGCAGCGCGCCCGGAGATCACCTCCGCGGATCTTGCGCCGCTGGCGCTGGAGCTTGCCGCCTGGGGTGTCCAGTCCCCAGCTGAGCTGCGCTGGCTGGACACCCCGCCTGATGCGGCATACGCTCAGGCACAGGCGCTGCTGCGCCAGCTGGGCGGCCTGGATGACGCAGGCCGCATTACGCCCTTTGGGCGGCGGATGAACACGCTCGGCGTTCATCCGCGGCTGGCCAGCATGCTGCTCCGCGCGGCGGAGCTTGGGCTGGCCAGCTACGCCAGCACGCTGGCGGCACTGCTGCAGGAGCCCGGAGGCCTCCGCAGCAGCAGTGCAAGTGCTGGCGGCGCGGGCACGGACTTGCGCCCGCGCGTGGAAGCGCTGCTGGCCGCAGGCCGCAGCAGCGCCATGCCGCAAGCGTCAGCAGCTGGCGCAGACGGTGCTGCCGTGCGGCGCATGCTGCAGGAGAGCCGCCAGCTTCGCTCGGCGCTCGGCAGCCCGGCGGCCGAGCCGGTGCGGCCGGATGAGGACAGCTGCGGATTGCTGCTGTCCTTCGCGTATCCGGACCGGATCGGGCAACGCCGGGAGGACGGCCGCTATCTGCTGAGCAGCGGCCGAGGGGTGCGGCTCGCGGGGACAGAGTCGCTGAGCCGTTCCGCCTACCTGGTCGCAGCCGAGGCAGACGACCAGGGCGCGGATGCGCGCATCCTGCTGGCTGCGCCATTGCAGGAGCAGACGATGCTGCGTGCCGCTCAGCATCTCCTGCACGAGGAAGTGCTTGTGGCTTGGGATCGCACAACAAAAAGTGTGCGGGCGCACAAGCGGCAGTGTATCGGAGCGCTGATCATCAAGGAAAGCCCGATCGTGAAGCCACCAGAAGATCAGGTGCTTGAAGCACTTATATCGGGTATACGTCAGGAAGGATCAGACATTCTGCCATGGAGCAAAACATCCCGCCAACTTGCGGATCGCTTGCGTTTTCTGCATCTGCACTTGCCGGACTGGCCTGATCTGATTGAAGATCAACTGACCGATGAGCTGTCCGAACAGCTTGCACCTTATTTAACGGGCATGCGCTCGGCGACTGATCTGAAGCGTCTATCGATGCATGACGTGCTTCTGGGCGGACTCAGCTGGACGCAGCGGCAACAACTGGATGAAGAGGCTCCCACCCATATCCGGGTTCCAAGTGGTTCACGCATTCCGGTGGATTACAGTAATCCGGAAGATCCGATCCTGGCTGTTCGATTACAGGAGATGTTTGGTCAACATGAGACACCACGCATCGGAGGCGGACTGGTTCCGGTCACACTTCATTTGTTATCCCCAGCGCAGCGTCCTGTTCAGGTTACACGGGATTTAGCCAATTTCTGGCGCGAGACCTATTTTGAAGTGAAAAAAGATTTGAAAGGGCGTTACCCGAAGCATTACTGGCCGGATAATCCACTTGAAGCGGTTGCAACGAATCGAGCAAAACCGCGATAAAAAATGTACTTCAATATCTTCATTTTCCGTCCTTATGGAAGCTCGTTCTTTTGACCTAAATTAGTATCCGTGCATACGTTTATCAGCCCAAGAACGTTTGAAAGAAAGAATGACGGGTAATAACATAGCGAAGCGAACCACTCAAAATTCTGAGGAGGTATTCACTATGAAGAAGAAAATCGTAGGTGTGTTTAATACAGAGCGTGAGGCATCGCAAGCTATTGAAAGTTTGAAAGCAGAAGGTTTTACGTCTGATGAAATATCGGTTGTTACCCAGGATAGAGATGAGCTGAAGGCCATTCGGGAAGAAACAGGCACGAAAGCGCCGGAGGGAGTAGCAGCAGGGGCTGCCACTGGCGGCGTGCTTGGAGGCGTAGCCGGATTACTCGCCGGAATAGGTGCGCTGGCTGTTCCGGGGATCGGCCCGATTCTGGCTGCAGGACCCATTGCAGCGGCCTTCACAGGTGCAGCTGTAGGTGCAGGAGCCGGCGGACTCGTTGGCGGACTCGTCGGGCTGGGCATTCCAGAAGAAGATGCGAGAGAGTATGAAGAATATGTGCAGAATGGTAAAATTCTGTTGCTGGTTGACTCGTCCGACCGAGACAGCACGGTATACGATGTGTTCAACTTGAAGCGTCACACACATTCGAACATCGACTCTCTGCACGGTGAAGATGTGAACGCGACTGAGGTTCGTTCGGATCTGGATATGGAAGAGCGCCGGATGGAAGCGCAGACCAAAGCCGCTCGTTTTGGCAACAACACCTTTTTGTAAAGGCGATGCCTTGTTTAAAGGCTGATAAATCTTTCCATGAAGAACGTCAAGGCTGAGCACACAGAACAGATGTGGACTCACTCTAAGTTAACGGCTTTGAAATAGGAATGATGCATGGAAATTAAACATGGACTACAGCCGGTCTCCGCTGAGGAGGCCGGTTTTTGTAACCATACGGGGTTTGGCTGTCTATAGGTTTGCAACTTCTTAAGTCAAATATTGTTTTTTGCGTTGTCAGGCAGGGAATAACAGTACATACAGCAGTACCGCAAGTGCGAAACCAATGACAAGAAGCAAGAGACTGAGAAAAGTGATGAGTCCAGTTGTAGCTTGAAAAGTCTGCTCATGGGCCATAGGCCTCCTATCCATGAGTGAAAAGTTTGTTTTATATTTCTAGAATAATCAAGAAGGGTAGGTTGAGTGATTTGCCTCGCAAAGAACGGATTACCGAAATCGAAACACTAAGAGGAATCGCTTTTGCAGCCGTCGTGTTGCAGCATTCCATTGCGCATTACTCCCTGGTTCCGCAGGCAGGACTTCAGGATGGCGTCGTGCTGGCTTTGTTACTGATGCTCGCCAAGTTTGCGGTACCGTTGTTTATATTTATAACCGGGATGGTGCTGTTCTACAACACTGGGGATCAGTTGCATTATGGCCAGTTTATGCGCAAAAGAGTAATGGACGTGATTTTACCTTATGTGGTCTGGTCTCTCATTTATTTTATACTTGCGCCGCGCAACTGGGCAGATTTCGGTTGGCAGGACATTCCTGATCTCGCTCTGAAGCTGGTAACAGGCAAAACAGCTTCACATTTCTGGTATATCATTATGCTGATTCAGTTTTACGTGTTTTTTCCGTTATTTCTGCGTGGCATCCGATATGTGCACCATCGTTACCAAGCCAAGGGAAGAATGACTGCATTGCTGGTCTCAGGCGTAATGTTTCTGATTCTATCCGATCAATTAAGGAACATTGCCGGATGGATGGAGCGTCTGCAAATCCCGGTCCTAACGGATGCCTTTACAACCTATGCAGACCGTAATTTCATCTACTTCTTCTTTTATTTTGTACTTGGTGCGGTGGCGGGACTTTCCGTTCAGCGCTGGCAGGAATGGATTGTTCGTTTGCGCTGGGTATACTGGCTGGTGTTTATCACCCTGGGGCTACGGTTTATTTATCTATTAATGCTGGAGTTTCAAAAGCCCGAAGGCATTCAAATCCGTTTTTATACCGTCAGCCTGATCAGGCCCGATATGATTCTGTTCCTGATTGCTTCGATTATGGTCATGTACCAACTTGCTGGCAAGCTTCGTCAACCCCAAGTTCTCTATTGGTTGGGATGGATCGGTGGCATGTCGTATGGAGGTTATCTGATGCATATGCTGGTGCTTCGTTACAGTTATATTCCAGATGAATGGCTTTACGTGGCATGGGGATGGAATCCATCGGTACGCATGATCGTCACTTGGCTAGTGGCACTTGGGGTGTCTTGTATGCTGACCTGGCTAATCTCATGTCTGAAATGGGGAAAATGGATCGTCGGCGTTGTACCCAAGCAGACGCAAGTCAGTAAAACGACTGCTTCGACTCAAAAATGAATATATCATCATGTGAAAATTTCACAATAATAAACATCTTTGCTTGCTTACTCCAGCCGTTTTAATCCGTCTTTTATCTTGCTTATTCCCAATAGCAGCCTGTCACAAGGGCAAGATCAGGAGCAAGATGGCAGGATCAGAACATATGTTTTATAATGAGATGTAGACAGGTTCTGACAGGAGGGAACGAGCATGGCTTTTATGATTGCACAGCGGGCATTTATCAAAGTTTATCTTATAACGATGGTGGAGCAACACAGAGGCTATGGCTACGAAATGCTGGAAGCGATGAAAGAGGAATTCAAAGATTACGGATATGTACCGCCTCAGAGTGAGGTATATCGTGCATTACATGAGTTAGTCCAACAGGGTATCTTTTATCGAACCAAAAAATTAAAGGGCAATGATCCAAAGGTGGATTTTCAGGAGATCGTTCTCTATCATTTCACGGATGACGGTGCAGCCAAAGCAGAATTATACAAGAAACAGGTGAAAGCCGATCTGGATCGTTGTCTTGGCATTTTGCACAAGGCAGAAGCGGATAATTACGGTACGAAAGGAAGATGAGCATGAACAGACCTCTGCAGTGGGGTGTACTGGGAACTTCAACGATTGCCAGAAATGCAATCATTCCTGCGATACAGCAGTCCGAACGTGGTGAAGTGCTGGCCATTGCCAGCCGCTCGAAGGAAAAAGCGGAAATGCTGGCTGAAGAGATGAATATCGCCAGATCCTATGGCAGTTACGAAGAGCTTATTGCTGATCCAGATATCCAGGCTGTATACATTCCGTTACCTAACCATATGCATAGAGAATGGACCATTAAAGCTGCTGAGGCTGGAAAACATGTGTTATGCGAGAAACCTGCGGCTTTGAATGCCAAGGAATCCATCGAGATGATCGAAGTATGCGAACGTCAAGGGGTTTTGTTCTCAGAAGCCATTATGTATCGATATCATCCAAAACACAGACGGGTTCAAGAGATCATCGAGAGTGGCGAGATTGGAACGGTCAGAGCCATTCATGGTAACTTTACATGTAATACCGCTGATGATAAAGATAATGTGAGATTCAAAAAACATATGGGTGGGGGCTCCATTTTTGACCTCGGTGTATACCCAATTTCTGCTGCCCGCATGTATCTGGGACAGGAGCCAGAGGCGGTTACCGTTCATGCGCTGTTCTCGGAGGAACATGACGGCGTAGATATGATGGCATCGGGATTGATCGAGTTTCCGAACTCGGTCGCCCTGACCTTTGACTGTGGCATGTGGGCTTCAGGACGGGCTGAGATGGAGATTCTCGGTACCGAAGGACGCATTGAGCTGCCCAAAGTGTTCGGCTGGGAGAATAGCGATATTCCGCCTCAGATTATCATTCATACCGATTCGGTGAGCCGGGAGGAACGGGTTTCGGTATCCAACTCGTATGTGCTACAGGTGGAGACGTTTGCGACTGCAGCCCTTGAGGGAGAAGCGTTGCCATTCGGTCCGGACAACACCATTCGGAACATGCGTGTCATTGATGCCTGTCTGGAATCTGCACGCAGGCGTCAAAGGGTGCTGGTGGATCATAGTCCGATCTAAATAACTGCTGAAACTGCGTTGTACCGATACGCCATTGGACGGAAGACTATACTTTGAAGGCTAATCCATAAAATACATGATTTTCAGAGGACTCCATCACTATTGATGAGAGTCTTTTTTGTATGCCTGAATCAGCTGGACAACGCAGCCAGGTCTATTTTTAATCCGACGTTAAAAATATTTTCACGTTTATATTGCTTTTTGCATAAACTTCGTTAAAATAATATTAACATGAAAAATATTTTAACGTTAGGGAGTGGAGAGATATGAACGAAGGTGCTGTGGCTGGGAAACAAGGGTTGGGGGAATTAATTCGAATCAGACCCTATATCCAATTTATGTTGAGTAAAATGGTGTCCCGCTTTGGGGATTCCATCGATTCGATTGCTTATAGCTGGATGGTTTACATTTTGACCGGTTCGAAGGTGCTGATGGGAACATTGCTGGCGGTTAATTTTCTGCCGAATATTCTGTTTGGCTTGTTTGCCGGAGCACTGGTTGATCGATTATCCCCGAAAAAAGTTATCGTGATGACCAACACCGGACGGGGAGTGTTGGTTGGTATTACGGCACTTTTATTCGCTCTAGGTCAGCTTGAAGTCTGGCATTTATTCGTAGTCACCATCTTGAACTCCTTGTTGGAATGTTTTACGTCACCTGCTGAGGTATCCAGTGTTCCAAGGTTACTGCCTCAGTCCATGTTGCTTTCGGGTAATGCGATGACTTCATCGGCTACCCGGCTGGCCGAACTTGCAGGTCTTGCTGCGGCTGGAGCCTTGATTGCAACCGTGGGCATAGCATGGACGATCTGGATCGACGCCGCCTTGTTTGCGGTGAGTGCAATCCTGATGAGCCGGGTGGACTATCCGGAATGGATGTCACCGCGGGCAATATCCTCTGGCGCCAGGAGTATAATCTCCGATATGGCGGAAGCTTTTCATTTTCTACGTAAACATGCGCTGTTATTGGTCTCTTCGACGCTCTTCGCATGGGTTAACTTCTGCCTGATGCCATTTAACGTACTGCGTACACCTTACGTGATGGAGACACTGCAAGCAGGTGCATGGGGATTAAGTCTGCTTAGTGGGCTTTTAGTTGGCGGGATCGTGCTTGGTGGTCTGTGGATGTCACAAAACGGGGCTCGTTATCGCAAAAGTGTACTGGTCATCACCGGCATTGTTATGCTTGGTTGCGGCTACGCAATGACTGCACTTCCGGCTTACATGACGTCATACCAGCTTCCCGTTGCAGGTGTGTTCTGTCTGCTTATGGGTCTGGGCATTCCGCTTGCGACAACACCGCTGGTTTCTTATCTGATGGAGGTGACTCCCTCCCATATGCTCGGCAGAGTCTCTGCATTGCAAAGTATGCTGGTATTAAGTGTTTCGCCGCTCGGCAGCCTTCTGTCCGGGGTTCTCGCAGACTGGTTCTCCATGCCGATCCTGTTCATTCTGTTTGGTGTTCTACTCGGATTATCGGCGATTTCGCTGCTTGCCAGTAAAAGTTTTCGCCAGGAGATGTGAGGGAGTCCTTTTGACCGCAGTCCTGTCTGAACGCTATAATATAAGGAACGAAGGGCAGGCAGGTACCCCGGAAATGAGGATTCAGGTATGCAGCAGCATAAAGTGCTTTCAACGATTGAAGAGATCAAGATATACTCTGATCCGTACCGGATACAGATTATGAATATGTTTAATCGCCAGAGCCGACCGTCCACCGTGAAGGAAATCGCGGATCTGATGGGCGAGGTGCCTGCGAAGGTGCATTATCATGTAAAAAAGCTGGAGAAGATCGGCCTCCTAAGCATGGTATCCACACGTGAAATCAACGGCATTATCGCCAAATATTATGAACCCTTCTCGGGTGAAATTCATCTGCGGCACAAGGATGAAGAGGATGAGAATTCACCGCTTAAACAGGTCTTTCGCTCCGAGACACTTAAACTGCTGAACGAGATGTTTGAGCAGAGCCGTCAGCGTTTTATGAATCATGCAGAACATGATAACGAGGAAAAGCGTTTTATTTCCGACATGACGCTGTACGCTACGGCGGATGAAGTCGAGGAGTTATACCAGAAGATTGTAGAGCTGTGCAAGCCGTATTTAACCAAAGATGGACAGAAAGCGGATCATCAGGTTTTCCAGTTATTCACGGCACTGTCCAAAGAGGTTCAAGCTTCACAGCAAGCTGGTTCCGGGTCTAAGAAGAAGAAGGCAACGGTACAGAAAAAGGGAAAAGAGTCTGCTTCCAAGGCGCCTGCAAAGGCATCCACAACATCTGACATACCACCCGGTACAACCGAGTAGGGGGAGAAGAGATCTGGACGTTCTGGAAGCCGCGAGGCTTCGGGGTCTACAGATGGCTAGCGTTGTAACTTAAATAGGTTATTTCTTTCTATGTAGAATGCACAATGGACCTGAGTGAGTGGTTGGAACGGAACATTTAATAATTATAGGAAGATAATTAAAAAAAGGGCAGCAAGGATCCATAGAACATAAAAAGCCGCCAGTGGCGGCTTTTTGTTATTAAATCGTGATAGTCTGTTCTATAGTTTATAAACTAAACTCTCTGCTTGATAACCTCGGTAACACGTTTATCCCAGAAATCTGCATAGTCTGGACTAGGTCGGATTATTTGCTGCTTTACATGTTCTCATCGTAATCGTGCACATCTCGTTTGGCGGCCATCGCAGGGGAATTGGATGTACCGTACTCCTCGACAGCTTCCCATGCTTCCGCTTGGTCAAACTTGCCGGCATTACGCTGTCTCACTTCTCCGGCTCCACTTGGCGGCATCGTCATGACTTCTTCCTCAACAGGACGATCATTGCTTACGTCCCGATTTGGAGTATCATCGATGCAATAGGCGGTATAAGGTATGGCTTGCAGACGTTCAAAAGGAATGTCTTTACCACACGTGACACAAGTTCCGTATGTGCCATCTTCCATGCGTTCGAGGGCATCATTAACCTGATTAAACTCTTCGGTTAGTGTATCGTCGATTGCCAGGTCACGACTGCGTTCAAACGTTTCTGTTCCCGCATCTGCCGGGTGATTATCATAAGAGGACAGCTCGCCTGTTGAATCTTTTAACGATTCTGCTGGTGCGCCGTCCTCCATGCTGGATTCAAAGTGACGTTGCAGATCCTCACGCTGTTCCAGTAGCGCTTGCTGCAATTCTTTACGTTGCTCTTGGGTTAATGTACTCATAAGGACATGCTCCTTTCCCGCTTGAGGGGTTGTAGTGACTTCTTACCCGAAAAGCAAGTGAAGCAATCATTTTGCGCATGAGAGGGCTGTTTCGTTTTATATCTGATGAATTATGTGTTATAAAAAATAGAGAGAGAAATTGCCGTATGTTCTATTCGGACGAATCGAACCGCTGCTCGGCTATAATGGAGGGTTGTCAAGATGGATGAACATATGAAACGAAGATTGGACAAACAGAGACAATTGTTCAAACAACTGGGTGTACAGCTGGATGCTCTATCTATTCATGAGAAACAGTTTAATTATAAACTTCGTGGTTACGACCCGGATGAGGTAGATGCATACCTGGATCTGGTGATTAAGGATTACGAGCGCTTTTATGCAAATATTGCCGATTTAATGGATAAATGGCAGGAGCAGCAGCTGACCATTCGTGATCTCAAAAATTCGGTCAAACCTGTAGATGACCCGAATAAGATTGATCGCAAACAACTGGATGACATCGTGAAGCAACTGGAGTACACGGTGCGACAACTTAAAGTCAGAGCACGTCCTGAAAAGGATCTGTTTACAGAATAACGATGTTTCATGTGGGAATATATTAAATAAAGGTGGTTAACCATGAGTACTCATTTTTCGGTCAGTGTGCATTGTTTGTTGTTACTTTCTATCAGCGCGCCTGAACGAATCACGTCTGCAGAAATTGCGGGCAGTGTAAATACCAATCCTGTCGTTGTCAGACGTATACTGGGAGGGCTGAAAAAGGCTGGATTGGTCAATTCTTCACCAGGCACAAGAGGATTTTATCTGGCGATGCCAGCCAGTGAGATTACGCTGGATATGATCTATCAGGCAGCCAAGGATGAAGGGCCCCTATTCCCGATTCATGGAAGTTGCAATCCCAATTGCGAGGTGGGTATGCAAATGGATGGGCTGCTTTCGAATTTGTATCAGATCGCGGAGTCGAAGGTGGAACAGTTTTTTGCAACGATTACATTAAAAGATATGGAACGTACCTGTTCACAGCAGATGCAAGCTGCACAATTAGAGGCGAACCAAAAGCCTAACTAAGGGAAGGCGGTTGTCATATGAAAATCATAGTCATTTCCGATACGCATCTACCAAAGAAATCACGGACTTTGCCAGCACCTTTGGTTAACGCATTGTCAGGTGCCGATCTCATTCTTCATGCGGGTGACTGGTCGGACTGGAGCGTGTACGAGCTTCTAAGCCAATATGCTCCGGTGGAGGGCGTCGCTGGTAACACCGATCCTTCCGAGATTGGGGAAAAGCTTGGTTTTTCCCGTATTGTTGAGGCGGAAGGGTTACGGTTGGGAATTGTACATGGTCACCGTGGGTCAAAAGGTACGGAGCAGAACGCCATTCAGACCTTTGCTGGAGAGCAGCTAGATGCGGTGATCTATGGACATTCACATATCCCTGTGATGCATACGGTAGATGACCTGCTTGTATTTAATCCGGGTTCACCGACGGACCGGCGATTCCAGAAACGTTTTTCGTTCGGAATTATGACGGCAGAAGATGGAAAATTGCAGGCCGAGCATGTTTTTTTTGACCGGGAATAGATCGGTTTATAGGGACAAGTTGCTTGAACACCGTTTGAATATCATTCATATGAAGAGCATCTCTGATCAGAATGGATTTCTGATTTGGAGATGCTTTTTTTAGTTGGTAGCCTGATTTTGGTTAGCAGGGTTATCTCTGAATGGGGAATATGTGCGGATTGTTATCTGTCATTCATCTGTTTATGTTATGCACTATGTGAGTGTTCAAGAGAGTGATACAATGCGTTTACGACATAAAATGAATACGCTTACATAAAAGGAGGTCAAGAACATGAAGCTGTCCATATTCACCGTTGCAGTCCCTGATCTGGATGCACACGCGCTTGCTTCTGCAGCTGCAGCAGCGGGAATTGATGGTATTGAGTGGAGATATCGCGGAATACCGGAGGATGCGTTGTCTGAACAGCCTTCCTTCTGGAGAAACAATCGTTGCTCTATTGATCCGGATAAGTGGCAGGAACAGGTTCCTGATTTTCGGGAAGCAGCCTTGGCTCAAGGTAGACAGTCTATTGCTCTTGTGCCGTATCTGAATTGTGGAGACATGGCTGCAACCGAGCAAGCGTTCCAAGCTGCGTCTCAACTTGGCGCTTCCATGATGCGTGTTGGTGTCCCGGGTTATGACCGAAGTACAGCTTATCCGGAGTTATACGAGAAGGCCGTTCGTTACCTAAACGAAGTTCAGGATATGGCAAAACAGTACAACATCAAGGCAATCATTGAGACGCATCATCAAACGATTGCGCCAACGGCTTCACTAGCCTACCGTCTTGTGCAGTCTCTTGACCCGCAGCATGTCGGGGTGCTCTATGATCCAGGCAATATGGTTCATGAAGGGTATGAAAACCATCGCATGGGGCTAGAACTTCTTGGCCCGTATCTCGCCCATGTGCATGTGAAAAATGCTGGATGGTACAAGGATAATGCCGGCAACACATCTGATCGGAGCGCGCTTCCTGCGAACGGTGTTTCTGAACAAATATTGAGTACGTCATGGCAGTGCCACTGGGCTCCGCTGACGGAAGGTATGGTGGACTGGGTGCAGATGGTCCGTGATCTGAGGGCGGTTGGATATGACGGTTATTATGGCATCGAAGATTTTAGCGGAGCTTTGGATTCCAGAGCGATGTTGCAACATTTTGCCGACGTTTTTGCTGAAATTGAGCGTCGCGTACACGAGGAGGAATAAGCATGAGTATCGTTCGAGTAGCGGTCATTGGTATTGGAAATATGGGAGCGTCACATGCCAGAACGTTAGTGGCTGGAGAAGTACCGGGTGCTGAGCTGGTAGCCGTCTGTGATGTAAGAGAAGAGATGGGGAGCTGGGTAACGAGTAATCTTCCGTCCACCGTAACCTACTGGCAGGATGCGGAGCAGATGATGAGTTCTGGAACGATTGATGCTGTTATTGTGGCTACACCGCACTATGATCATCCCGAACAAGCCATCCAGGCATTCCGTCATGGCTTGCATGTGATGATTGAAAAGCCGGCGGGTGTGTATACGAAGCAGGTACGAGAGATGAATGAGGCTGCTGCGGCAAGCGGTAAAGTGTTCTCCATCATGTACAATCAGCGCACGAATCCGCTGTACATCAAGTTGCGAGACCTGATTGCCTCAGGTGAGCTTGGTGAGGTGCGGCGTACCAACTGGATTATTACGAACTGGTATCGCTCCCAGAGCTACTATGATTCCGGCGGCTGGCGTGCAACATGGGCAGGCGAAGGCGGCGGCGTGTTAATTAACCAAGACCCGCATCAGCTGGACTTGTGGCAATGGACGATTGGCATGATGCCTGTTCGTATGCGTGCCTTCTGCGCCTTCGGTAAATACCGGAACATTGAAGTGGAAGATGACGTGACCGCTTATGTGGAGTATGAAAATGGAGCAACCGGTGTGTTTGTAACCACCACGGGTGAAGCGCCAGGAACCAACCGCTTTGAGGTCAGCGGCGACCGCGGTAAAATCGTCATCGAAGACGGACAGCTCACCTTCTGGCGGTTACGTGAATCGGAGCCGGAGTTCAATCAACGTTTTAGGGGAGGATTCGGACAGCCCGAATGCTGGAAATGTGATGTGCCGATTACAGGAATAGAGACAGGTCATCCAGGGTTAATCCGCAACTGGGTTGATGCGATTCGCACAGGTGCGCCACTGATCGCTCCAGGGCAGGATGGTATTCACGGTTTAACGTTATCCAACGCGATGTTACTCTCCACATGGACGGATAACTGGGTTGATCTGCCGATCAATGAAGACTTGTTCTATGAGCACTTGCAGGAGCGGATTGCCAATTCAACTACGAAGAAAGACAAAGCGTATGCGGGTGGTCAGCCTGCCGATCTGAGCCAGACCTTTAAATGATGATGTAAATAAGTGAAACTGGAGATTTACACGGGACACTCCGATGACTTCTGAAATTCTAACTTGTTCTATATGCGTTTGAATATAACTTTTAATAAGGATGGGATAACATGGCTAAAGACGGAATGTTTTATGCACCCAAAAGTATAACAAAAGAAGTTGTGTGTGAACCGGGAGAGTTCACGATCGCAGCTGTAGCGTTAGATCACGGACATATCTATGGTATGGTTGGCGGATTGCTGGATGCTGGAGCTACGCTCAAATGGGTATATGACCCGGACCCAGTGAAGGTGGAGGCATTCCGTAAACAGTTCCCTCAGGCACAGGTAGCCACATCGGAAGCGGAAGTGCTCGCAGATGAGGAGGTTCTGCTGGTAGCAAGCGCAGCTATAACATCAGATCGTGCGCCACTCGGCATGAGAGTAATGGCGGCAGGCAAAGATTATTTTACAGACAAGGCCCCGTTCACCACGATGGAGCAATTAGACTTGGCACGTGAAGAAGTGAAGCGTACGGGCAAAAAATACATGGTGTATTACAGTGAACGCTTGCATGTGGAAAGTGCCATCTATGCGGGACAGCTTATTGAACAAGGAGCTATCGGCAAAGTAGTACAGGTCATGGGCACAGGGCCACACCGTTTGAATGCGGGCGGACGACCAGATTGGTTCTTCAACCATGAACAATACGGCGGTATTCTCTGCGACATTGGCAGTCACCAAATTGAGCAGTTCCTGACCTTTGCATCGTGCAGTGATGCACAGGTAGCCTTCAGCCGGGTCAATAACTTTAACCATCCACAGTTCCCGGAACTGGAGGATTTCGGTGAAGCTTCCCTGATCGGTGATAACGGCGCATCCGGCTACTTCCGCGTAGACTGGTTCACACCGGACGGCCTCGGCACTTGGGGCGATGGACGTACCGTGATTCTCGGCACAGACGGTTACATCGAGCTGCGCAAATACATCGATATTGCACGCGAGCCAGAAGGAGATCAGGTGTATCTGGTTAACCATGAGGGTGAGTTCAGATACAACGTCAAAGGCAAAGTCGGCTATCCATTCTTCGGTCAGCTCATCCGCGACTGTCTGGATCGTACCGAGACCGCAATGACACAGGAGCATGCATTCAAAGCAGCAGAACTCTGCTTGATCGCCCAGCATAAAGCGATGAGCGAACGCGTGGTATGGAGTGTCGGTGGCAAATAAGGTTTAGGAGTAGGGAGTAAGATTTTAGGTATGAGGCAGTAAGCTTTTAGATAAGGCAAAGCAGTCCTAGTGAAGCTGTAGGTACGCTTGTTAGTTCGTACTAACAAACGGCGCAGTGAAGGGACTGCTTTTTCTCTTTTTCGACTTCGCAGATGGAACAAATTGGGTTATATTAGATGTAGTTCGGATATGAGATTGAGATGAGAGGTATATACGAAGTTCGTGGATATGATGTTATCCGAAACCTCCATAAGTGCTTAAATTGATGATAAATATTCAAATGGATCAGACGCAAAGATGAAATTAAGCATATAAGCAAAATTTAATATGGTTTATTTTAAAAATTAAATGCAAAAATGATACAAGAATAATACCAGCTATGATTTGAACAAATGATTGATTGAGAAGAGCAGAAAAAGAATTTGAAATTCTCCAACAAAGAAGGGAAAAGAATGAGTACATACTGGAATTATCGGATCATAAAAAAAGATTGGGGAAATGATTTGATCTCCTATGAGATCTGTGAGGTTTTCTATGAGAATGATAAGCCAACCTCATGGATATGGGGAAAAAATGTACTTCATGGTGATAGTAAAGAACATTTAGAAGAGCAATTGATATTACTCAAATATGCTTTTGAAAAACCAGTTTTAGTAATAGTGGGAGATGACGAAAGACTGATTGAAGCAAAGGAATGAACAAGACATTAGAGAATAATCTCGTAAGTAAATCAAAGTTGTTGGAGGAATCGGATAACATAATATTCACGCTGCGGACATTCGTCCTTGATCCGGCATTCGCCGGACACTCGACATGCGTCGAGTCGTGAATACAGGAACGTTATGTGAAATCAATGCAATAATTTATAAAACAAAAGGAGAAAATCATTATGTTTGAACGATTAGCAAAAGCAACGCTAAAAATTAATTTGGTACAAGCAGTGGTTCAGGATTCCACTTTATCAATGATGAACTAGTGATAACAAATCATCATGTAATTGAACATCACTTGACCTCTGGTGTTGATGTACAAGCTTTGACCGAAGACGGTCAGGTCTATCGATTAGACTTATTGTCGTATTCTGATAAAGGGAATTTCGATTATGCTATTTTTAAGGTGCGTAATCAAATTTCTAAAGATAGGGTAATTCTTAAACCTAGACCTCAAGACTATGTTAATCGAGGTACTGAGATATGTTTTAGTGGGTATCCACATGGAATTAATGATTTGTTAGTTCATAAAGCATATGTTTCTGGTTTGGTAAGTCAAATAGGATTTTATATTGATGGATCAGTAAATGGTGGAAACTCAGGTGGACCAATTATTGATGTGATTGATGAAACCATTATTGGAATAGTTACGCAACGAAGATTTTCAGGTGTAAGTCAGCTCCAAGAAATTAGTGCTAGAGCAAAACAATTACAAGTGCATTGTAATTCAATTGTTGGTGGAGGTGGAGTCTCCATTATGGGAATAGATTTTGGACAATTTGCAGCGTTGATGTCTGAATCTTTCTTGATATCTAATCAAATAATTGAATTTAATGCCAATTCAGGAATTGGAATAGGGTTTCATATTAAATTCGTTTTAGAGGAATGTAACCAGCTTGAATATTGGTGAGTTTCTCGGGAAGGAATTAAGTACGCATAACAATATGTTTCAAGCTTTGGGGCATTCAGCCTTGGTCTACAGAGTAATTTCTAGGAAGATGAATCAGCATACAACCCTGCACTGGCTAAGTCCGTCGGACCCAGGACTTCGCCCCTTAAGCCAGTGAGGGTTAGTGAATACAAGAACGTTGTAGGAATTCAGCTTAAAACTGAAAAGTGAAAAATCCTATAAAATGCGAGTGATTTTTAAAAAAATTTCAAGTAGAAAAGAATTTAGAAATGAAGTATGCTTATTTAGAGCATAAGTATATAATGGAGGAATTACATATGACCACAAAAGAGAATGAAATTAAACTTAGAATTAAAGAGATAAAACAAATTATTTCTAAGTATGAAACCGTTTCCTGCATTAGTAGAGACCTTCAAGATACAGAGTTTAACATAGGTTTATACAGTGATGATCTTTATCTTGAAAGAAGTCAGAAAGATGGATTTGTTTATGTCCATGACAATGATGATGATGTAGAGAATAGAATATCAATTGAAGATCTTAAAACAATCATTCAGAATATTGCAAACCGTGAAATTAAGGATAAGTATGAACTTCAAGAATTAGAATATTTTTTGAATGAGGAAGATGATGAATAATTATGAGCAATTTAATTTATCATTACACTAGCGCTGAAGCTTTGAAAAGCATAATGTTAAACCAAACGTTCTGGATTACAAAAAGCGATTATTTAAACGACACCTCTGAACAGGTAATGATTATGGATCCACTAAAAGCGTTCTTTAAAGAGAAAAAGGTGGATAAAGATGTTCAAGGATATATAATTAATCAATTATCAGAGTATTTAAATAACTACAATCATTACATACTCTCATTTTCCAAAACAGATGATTCATTACCTCTTTGGAATTATTATTCTGAAAATGAAGGGTACAGCGTCGGGATTGATAAAGATGATTTCATTTCAAAATTGACAAATTATTTTAAAGAAAAAGATCCTGATTCCAGAGTGACAATTACGGAAGTAAAATATTTAAGTGAAAATGGAGATGAGAAAGCAGTAAGAGATGAATTACTTCCATTCATTCATTTTAATGCAGAAGATATAGAAAATAAGCGAGATAAATTTGATCAGCTTGCTTTAAAGTTAGCAAATATGTCTTATTCCATAAAGCATTCTGCATATTCTTCAGAAATGGAAGAAAGAATAGTGGTTATATGCAAAAAAGACAGCCTCATTTCTAAAAGTGAAGAATTTAGAGTATTGAGAGGTTGCTTTATTCCTTACATTATTTTCAATAAAGAAGCAAGAAGTGATCTTGAGATACCAATAAAAAAGATAAAGTTAGGCCCTTATCACACTTTAGATGCAACAGAAAAAAGCCTATTCTATCTGCTAGAAAGAAAATATTCTACATTTGATAAGAGCAACATAACTAGATCACAAATTCCATCACGTTATTAAAAGAGGCGAAGAAACTATTAAACTAGTTTCTTCGTTTCTTTATATAAAAGGGTTGCGAAGAAGTTGCTGACATCCTATAACATAATGTTCATGCAGCTGATCCTTCAGAGCCTTGGTCTGCCGATGGATTTCGAGGAGACATTTCAGCAGACAACCCCTCTGGGGTTCATGAATATAGGAACGTTATGTCCATAAGAACTTTGAAACATAATGAGACTTTTTGGAGGTTAATTGATGGGAGCATGGGGAACTGGAATTTTCGAGAACGATGATGTATTAGATTGGAAGGCAGATTTACTTGATTCTGATGACATCGAATTAATTGAAGAGACGATTGAAGAAGTATTAGAGAAAGATTATATTGAGTCAGATTTAGCTTCCAATGCTTTAGGCGCAATTGAGATCCTTGTAGCATTACAAGGTAATCCTGGGAAAGAAATTTTGAATAATCAAAGTAATACAAAGGATCTATATGACTGGATCGATAAACATAAAGGTAAAGGAAAAAAACTCATTTCAAAAGCTAAACGAGCAGTTAAGAAAATTAAGAAAGATTCAGAACTAAAAGAGCTATGGGAAGAATCAGAAGAATACCCAATCTGGTTAAATACAATAAATGACTTAGAAAATCGATTGTAAAGAAATGGATAGCTTTTCGAGAAGAGGGAACTTCACATAACAAAATATTCAAGCTGGGGCTCCGTTGGAGCCTTGGTCTGCTAGAAGGATTCCGATGAGGCAATTTCGGCAGACAACCCCTTTGGGGTTCATGAATAAAGGAACGTTATAGGAAATCAGCGCAAAATAATATTGAACAGACATGAGGTGTTTCTATGGAAGATATTATTATTAGAAGTCCTTACTTAAGTGCCTTATCAGATAAAGTAAAGAATTTACTCATCAAGCTGAGCAAAGAATCAATTAGGTTTTCTTCTTGGTTTTCAAGTAATCAAACTAAAATATTAAGTAAGATTCGAGGAGCAAAATCTGAAGAAGATCTTTACGATGTGTTAACAGAACTACGATGTGCTTCTTTCTTGTTGACGCTTGATGAAGTAACTGACCTACAATATGAACCGTTACACCAGGTGCAACAATCTCCAGATTTTAAAGTTATTACGAAAACAGACGGCGAAGTTTACTTTGAAGTAAGAAGAATTAGAAAGAATCTATCACAGTTTAAAAGAGATGAATTCACTGAATTGTTTTGGATAAAAGCTAAACAGAATATTCATAGGAATTTTGGTTTGTCTCTCAACATAAGTGCAATAGAAGAAGCAGAAATTTTTGAACAATTAATACAAAAAATAGACGAAATTATAGGCAATATTGATTCTATACTTTCTAAGTTGCCAGAAGATATAGGAGCGCCAATCGAGTTGACACTAGATGAATTTGCAGATGGATTAGAAATCTATATATCAAGTATTCCAGAAGAAAGAAGAATTCATAATGAGATTAGGAAATATGGAGGACTATTCAGAACTCCATACTCGGGAAATGAAGATAGAAAATTTGGAGATATAATCTTTGAGAAGACACGGCAGTTACTTGAAGGCGAAAAGAATATAATATTTATTTATGCTGACAATGAAACTCATGAAGTTTACGACATGATGGACTCTATTCATTTAATTAACCAATTGTTAAGAGAAACCAATGAAGAAGTTATTCAGAAAAAGGGCTATATTTCAGGAGAAGACTTCCTCGTTAAATCTCAAAGAATCAGCGGAATATTCTTGTTAACAAGTAGACAAGAAAGACATTATTGGAATAATAAAAACTCGTTGCGAGTGATAGATTCTAAATTAATCGATGAATTAGAAGGTATCTCATAGAAGGTGGAACGTCATATAACATAATATTCACGCTGCGGACATACGTCCTGGGTCCGGCATATGCCGGACACTCAGCATACGCTGAGTCGTGAATACAGGAACGTTAGGTGAAATTCGTTGAAGATAATATTGGGGGAAGCGAAGATGGAAAATACAAAAAAAAATAAACCTGACAAATCTCAAAAAGAAAAAATCCAGAGCGGAATAGCTTTGGCTTTAACTTTTCTGATCTGTTCACTAGTTTTATATTCATTTCCTTCGTACTTCAAGTTTGAGATAATCACGTTAACTGTAAGTATCTTATTTGCAATTATTGGAGTTATAGGGTTAGGGACTGAATTAAATAGATTAAGTTCAAACCCAAAAGGTATAGGATTTGACAATCTGGGCGTTGGAGCAGGAATATTTGCGATTTGGATTTTTTTATTCTACTACTATAGTGTTTGGTGGGTAAATCTGTTGATTTTTCCTGTATTAATATTTGGAGTTTATGGAACTATATTAGGTTTAGTGAATGTTGTATTTTTTCTCTTCACCAATGCAAATGAATCAATGAAAGTAAAACTATATGTAAAGCTCCCTGTAGTTATAGCGCAATTAGCTGGTTTTGCATTGGCAATAATGCAGATATTACAAATATTAAAGATTCTTTAGTAGTATAGGCTTCGAAGAACGAACTTCACCTAACATAATATCCACGCTTCGGATTCTGACGGCTCCACGGTTCGCCCGAGGTGGATTAGCAGGGGAGTGGAATCAGACGGACACATCCGCACCGACTAACTGCGCAAGCGCAGTTAGTCGGTGGGACGTCGTGAATACAGGAACGTTAGGCGACATCACTATTAAGAGGATAAAGACAGGAGTGGAACCATGGATATTTATAACTTAATATTTATTCAGTTAGTAAGAAAATTTGAGGAGATTAGAGACACCATGAAGAAGGGAATAGATCAATTAGATGATAATGAAGTAAATTATCGACCTAATTATGAGAGTAATACAATAGCAAATTTGGTTGTTCATATGGAAGGGAATATAAATCAAAGGATTGGAACAGGCATACATGGATATCAAGATGAGAGATCTAGGGATAATGAATTTAGCAGAAAATTGTATGTTTCAAAGGAAGAGTTATTAAATAGAATTGATAACTCGTTTAAGTTGTTGATTGAAAGCATAAAAGAATTGCAAAACGAAGATCTATTAAGAGAAATAGAAGTGCGAGGAAAACCCAAAACAATTTATGAGGTTTTACAACAGTGTGCAACTCATTATTCCGAACACCTTGGTCAAATTCTTTATTTAGCGAAGGTGTGTTTAGGATCATCATATAAAACAACCTCAATTTATAAGAAGACATTTTAATATAAAAAATTGAGAAACTGAAAGTAGTGTAGAAAGCGCATTCGAAGATGCTAGCAACATCGCCTAACATGATATTCACGCATCGGGCCATCCGGTCCTCGGACCAGCAGAGGTATTTCGGGGAAGCGAGAGCAGCCGGACAACCCTGCACTGGCTAAGTCTATCGACCCGGGCTGGCGCCCTTAAGCCAGTGAGGGTTCGTGAATACAAGAACGTTATGTGCAAACCCTGAAGAGCAAATAAGAGTATAAAGAGACATGATCTTTTGGAGGGATATATTTTGGAAATAGACTTAATCAGATCTGGATTAGATCAAGCATCATTAATACATGAAATGCAAGTCAAAGCATTTATTCCATTGTTAGAGAAATATAAAGACTATGAAACAAGTCCGGCCAATGAAACTGTCGATAGGATTATTAGTAGAATGAATCAATCTTTTACTGATTACTATCTCATAAGAAATTTAGACCTTTATGTAGGCGCTATCAGAATAGTTAGAAAAGAAGATTTTGTTTATCGGGTTAGCCCTATTTTTATTTTGCCTGAGTATCAAGGCAGAGGAATAGCGCAAAAAGTATTTACTGAGATTGAACTGATGCATAAGGATGCCAGAAAGTGGGAACTTGATACCATATTAGAGGAACATGGTAACTGCTATCTCTATGAAAAATTAGGATAAGGAGAGCTAAAAAAAATTAACGACAAGATGACAATCGTATATTATGAAAAGTACTTAAACCAGAACTAACCAGAACTTCATGTATGTCCAATGATATCCAAATTATAATGTGACATAAGAGACTTGTGGGTAAAATCATAGAAGTCAGGGACAGTACTTAACATCATATCCATGCATCGGGCCTGACGGCCCTCGGTCCGCGAGAAGCGAACGGCAGAGAAGTAAATTCAGCGGGCACATCCGCACCGACTAACCGCATCGCGGCCGGCTGCTGGCGCAGCCTTAAGTCGGTGGGATGTCGTGGATACAGGAACGTTATCGAAAACCATTGCAAAGAGCTAGAAAATCAAGGAGTTAATGCTCATGACTACTTTTAAAGATTTATTACATAAAGTTGAATTTGATGAAGTGTGGGATCGATATATTTCTTATTATCCTGATTATATTGACCAAAAGAATTATTTAAGATCAATATTTAATGATTTGTTATTAAAAGATACAAGTACCAACGAAGAGAATATGATCATATATATCGATAAACAAGAATCAGAAGATTTTTCTGAATATTCATTTAATGATGAGGTAGAGATTGAAGAATATCGAGTTCATGGAAAGAATAATTCTACAGAGTGGTTAGGTTACTGGGATTTATCAGCTTCCAGGTGGGATGAATGGCTTGGATATTTTATTGACATGAAAGTATTAAATAGATTTAGAAATGAACAAATAGTAGCGTTATGTCTATATGAAATGACTTGGTTTGGATATTCAGAAGTAGATATTGCAAATAAATTGAACAACCTAGGAAATGAAGAAGAATAATTTATCGGGGAAGCTGGAGCAACCGGACAACCCTGCACTGGCTAAGTCCGTCGGACCCGGGGCGAGCGCCCTTACCAGTGAGGGTTGTGAATACAACAACGTTATGAGAAATCATCGTGATATAATCAAGGCAAAAGAGAATAAGGCAGGTGAGACTAATTCATGGATGATTTTACGAAGAAGCGGATTATGAAGATTATGGACAAGTACACCGAAAATGCAGTACCGGAACATGTGAAAAGCCAAATTAAAATTAGTTACAAAATCAGAGGAAATCACGTGACATTAATCGAAGAAAGACAAGGATTCAAAAGTGATCAATGGGTGCAGATGCCAGTAGCTCAGTTTAGATTAGGTGACAATGAATGGAAAATATATTGGCAAGACAGTAAAGGAAAATGGCATTTCATAGATGACATAGAACCGAGTGAAGATTTTGAAACACAGTTAAAGATCGTAGATGAAGGACACAACGGAATGTTTTGGGGATAGTTTGCAGAAGCCAATGACATCTCATAACATAGTATTCAAGCTTCGACTCCATCGGAGCCTGGGTCTGCGGGAGGGTTTCGAGGAGGAATTTCAGCATACAAGCCCCTCGGGGTTCATGAATACAACAACGTTATATGATAGAAATGATAAGCTAAAAATAGAATATAGGAATAATACAAGAAAGTAGATAAGAACACTTGTACGGAGATGTAAACACAGGTAAAATATAGATACAATTGAATCTTGGGTGGGCATGGTTTCCCTTCGAAAGGAGGTGAGACCATGGAAGTGAAAGATGCGATGACTCTGATGTTATTATTTGGAACATTTATTCTTGCACTCTTAACGTACATCAATAACAACAAGAGAAAGTAAAAACCCACCCAAAGGTTGACCGCCGAAGGTGGGTTTTTATTACCTGAGACTTAGAAGGAAATAGACCATCCAAGCCAATTGTACTGACCAAGTGTTCGCCTCACTTGGTCTTTATTTAAGAATATGATAACACATCGAAAAAGATGAATCAAAACAAAAAAAGCTATGAAAAGAGCAGGTTAGTAAGCAATCTCCAGGTTGAGTTTGAAGCTCCCCATTACGCAGAACCACAAAGTAGTAATTATGATGTGTCAGATCTTAAAGTCAAGTTGAGTGGAACAAGTTGGAATTATCTAGTGGATGAATAGGGGCCGAAAAGCATTTGGAAGAAACAATGGCCAGAGAAGTTAAAGCAAATTGAGTTTTGATATTAAACACAATAGTTTATATTCCATACACATCTCCTGACGGAAATGGATCTCATAGAGGAGAGTCAATGCGAGGTGAAGACATCGTGACAGATAGAAAAATCATAGTACAATTTACAATGCTGACATTTTTAATTGCTTATCTTTTTTCAGGTGCTTTAATCGCTCTTGGGCAATTTGGTTATTCGGTTCACAATTGGGTTCACTCGTTACAGCAATTCGGAATGAACACCCCTTTTGCAATCTATATTTTGTCGCCTGCTATTGCTTCGTATATTGTTCTGAAACAAAATAACAAAATAGCAGATTTTAAGGAATGGTTAAAAACTGTTTTTTACGCCAAAAATAACATATCTCTCTATTTGTTCGTGTTTGCAGGGCTTGCAATGTATTTTTTGATACATATTGCAGTTTCAGATCGCACGGGAATGGTGCTTCCGTTTTATACGTTTTTCCTTTCCCTGCCTGGTGGTCTTATTATCGGTGGCTTGGAGGAAGCTGGCTGGTCGTACATATTGCAACCTAGGATTGACAAAAAGTACGGCTTTATTTTGTCTTCTGTTATTATTGGAGTAATATGGTGCTTATGGCATATCCCTCTCTTCTTCATTCCGGGGACGAATCACGGAGAGGGGCTCATTAACTTTTGGATGTTTGCGGTTCAACTCCTTGCGTTTCGGTTTTTCTACGGGGCAATCTACAAAATATCTGGAAAAGGCCGTGTGTTTATGTGCGTATTATTCCACACCATGTTCAATGCGTCATCCCCCATCTTTGGCACCATGACGATGACTTGGACGGGAACAATTGTCGCAAATGCTGTGATTGTCCTTGTTTCAATTGTAACCGTTATGATATATGACAAAAAGAGCAGGCGAATAGTATAATCACTTTCTTCATTAGGCTTTAGTCCATCAATGTGAAACTTGCAGAATTTAATAGAGTTTTTTTGTGGATGAGTAGAATATTCCATCAGCAATTTATAAGAAACACCCCCCAGGTTGATGTATAATGATGAAATCCCTCATGAACAAAGGAGAAAATGAGAAAACTCGTTTTATTTCTGCACGCTTCGCTTGACGGTTTTGTAGAAGGGCCGAATGGTGGAATGGACATTGGCTGAGTTTCATATGATGCTGATTTTGAGAAGCACGGGAAAGAAATTCTGAGTACGGCAGACACTGTCATTTGGGGGCGGGGGACTTATCAGATGATGCACAGTTACTGGCCATCTATGCCTACTAATCCATCTGTTTCGCAACATGAACGGGATCATGCCGAGTGGATCGAAAAGACAGCAAAAATCGTTTTTTTCACCACGCTGGAGAAAGTCGAATGGAACAATTCAAGACTGGTGAAAGAAGATGTCGAGGAAGAGATCAAGAACCTCAAACAGCAGCCAGGCAAGGACATGGTCATCCTCGGTAGTCCTAGGTTCGCAAATCACCTTATGCAGCTTGATTTAATTAATGAGTATAAAATTACGGTTTCTCCCGTTCTGATCGGTAAGGGATTGCCGTTATTCCAAGGTATCAAGGAGAGGATCAAACTTAAACTGATTGAAAACAAGACCTTTGATTCTGGAGCCACAGGTCTTGCTTACCAGACGATAAGATAACCGTACCACCTAAGTAGATTACGCTAACCAGTAAAGATAGGATAGAACAGAAGTTATAATTCAGACTCGAAATAAAAAGATTGAGGAGTCGCTGGAACTACCAGACGGCAGATTGGAACTCTACGAATCCATAGTAGATGGACTGAAAGAGAAGTTTATGAAGAAACAGGTTTGACCGTTATATCGATAGAAGGCAGTCAAAAGCGAATAGATACATGTGGGATCAACCCGGATTTTGAAGTTGAATGTTTGGAGCCGTATTGTGTATATCAAACGATTAAAGGGCCAGTGGATTCGATTGGCATGTATTTTATATGTAAGGTGGAAGGGAAGCTCTTGGAAACAGGAGACGAAACCGCAAATATCGGATGGAGAAAGGTTGATGAAGTCTATGAAAGGATGATCGATGATCCAAGACAGTTTTCAGATGTTGATCGAGAAGGGTTAATGTATTATTGGAAATATATAGATTTGGAAAAGAAATTGAAGAAATCGTAAGATCAAATTATGATCTATTTCGAGTAGTTTTATGGATATTCTAACAAAACCATTGAATCTATAAGAGCTTGGTGATTCAGCGTTATTTTGGTTATTGCGAAAAATTAATTTTTGCAAGACTATGATATTAAAGTCCTCAGGTGAGTACGGTTTGCTGTGGGACTGAGTAACCGAGGAATCCTCCCTTTTCCACCAATTTTCTCTTCGCAAATATCACACGGGGTATGCTGTATATCCGAGGTGCATAAATTAGATGTTAGCTGAAATTGACTTAGATTAAAGATCAGTTGAAAGCCTAATTTCGAATCACACTGAGTAGGAGTAGATTATATGTGGATACCATATGAAACAATAAGAAACCATCCTCAGGATTTTAATATTAAATACAAATTTTACAGTACTGAAGAAGGAGGAAGAAGGTTATTACCTAGACAAGGCTATAGATGTGATTTTTCGTATGCAGGTGATGATATCAAAGAAATTGGAATATTTGCAATTCATCCTGAGTTTGAGGATGAAGAAGGAAATATTATTTTAGACAATGATAGACCAATTAATAATTCTGGTACAGCTAGAATGTGGATCTTATTTGAGGAAATGAGAGAAAGAGTTCATAAACATAGAATTAAAGTTGGAACTAAAGGATATTTCATGGAAGGTTCGAGAAGAGTGGGTGAAGTAGAAGTAACGAAGATCGTTGGTTTATTTACTAATTAAGGGCACTGAAAGTAACTCGAGGAAGAAGTCGACATTAGCTAACACGTATTCAAGCTGCGAGGCTACGCCCCTTGGTCTGCCTGAGGAATTTCGGGGAAGTTGATACAGGCAGGCAACTCCTGCGAGGCTAAGTCTTCGACCCAGTCGCTAATGCTCCTTTAAGCCACTCGGGTTCGTGAATACAACAAAGTTAGCTGAAATATCCTAACAGTATATAACAACATATAATTATAAAGAGCGGTGATTTATGAAATCTTCTCCTCATTTAAAGTTAGTTTCTCTACTTCCTGATCTTGCAAATGACATGATTGAAAAAATTGAAAAAGAAAAAAGATTGGATTTGTTAGAACAAGTACAAGGACTTCGTATTATCAGTTTGTGCGAATGTGGAGACCCTAGTTGTGGGTCTTTCTATACTGTTGAACCTTCAGTAACAGAAAATGGACAATTAAGCCATGAAGGACTTTCAACAAAATCAGGACTAATTGAAGTCTTTAATGGAGAGATTGGATTTATCGAAATAGTACCTTCCGAAATCGGGAAAGAAGTTAGAAAGAAAATAAGTGAAGCATTAATAAGAGAAAAACATGAGAAAGCAAAGAGAAGTCGATTACATCATCTAACATAATATTCACGTTGCAGACACTCAGCATACGCTGATTCGTGAATACAATAACGTTAGGTGAAATTATCAGAAAGAAGGAAAAATATATAATGAGTCATAAACTAATCATAGTAGACGGAATACCGGGATCTGGGAAGTCAACGCTTTCGGAAATGATATCTAAAGAGTTGGATAAGCAAGAAATAAACAATATTTTTTATCATGAATTAACTGAAAATCACCCACTTTTTATATGGGAGCGTAAATTTACGACCTTAAAAGATAAAGAGGAAGCAGAGTATTATTTTAATCGAGTAGTTGAATTGTTTAATAGTTTTGTAGAATCTCATAAAAATAAATCGGAAGTTATTATAATCGAAAGTGTATTATTTCAAGATACATTAAGTTTTGCATATAACAGGGGAATGGACAGGCTAAAGATTGAAGAACTATTTAGCAAATTAGTAGATATATTAAGAAACATGAATCCTATTCTCATTTATATCTATCAATTAAATGTTAGAAGAAATTGGAAAAAAATTGGTAAGATAAGAGGTGTAGAATGGATAGCTTCTTTACATACTCAAGAAGGATTAGATGAAGCTGAAAGAGATTGGAAACCGAATCAAGAATTTATGAAATCATTGATTGAAGAATGGGAAATACCCAAATTAATTATTGAAAACAAAGATTATTTATGGGAGGAATATAATGAAAGAACTAAAGGATTTTTGAGAGCTAATTCAATGTTGTCTGATAAAATAATCTAACATCACATTCCTATTGCGGGGCATTCGACCTAGGTCGCTAGAGGCGCTTCTAGGAAGAGGTTCAAGTGACACATTAATTTTCCTAAGATAAGAGCGATCTAAGGGAATTAACTACAGGAGTGCAGCAACGTTATGTGAAACTCCAGAATGAGTATTTAGAGGTGAAAGCATGAAACAAGAGGATATAAGAATACTATTAATGAAAAAGAAACTAATTAACACTCCTCTCGTTGGTTGTACTGAAGAAGAGATAATGAAATTAGAGGATAAGATTGGTTATACGCTACCGGGAATGTACAAAGAATTTTTGTTTGCGGTTGGACACGAATCAGGCAGATTATTTCAAGGAACAGCTGTTCATTATATGAACCTTATTGAAATTCAAGGATGGGCAAAAGAATTATTAGAAGAGAATAATAACCCTATTACTTTACCAAATACTTCATTTGTCTTTTCAATGCACCAAGGGTATGAAATTAGATTTTTTGATGTCAATATGGGCGAGAACCCACCTGTATTTCTTTGGTACGAAGGAATGGAGAACCCAGCATCAGCTATTAAGTTATTTGATACATTCGAGGAATTCTTGTTACAAGAGATTGAAGATCATTCAAGTGTAAGTTGGAGGGATTAATAGAGTAGTATAATTCGAAGAGGTCTGGAGCATCACATAATAATATATCCACGTTACGGACATACGTACTTGGTCCGGCATTCGCCGGACACTCAGCATATGCTGAATCGTGAATACAGGAACGTTAGATGAAAAAATGAAAGATAAGTAAATCCATTTTTCAAAATGAGAGAGGTTATTTATATGGGAGTAGCCTATACATTGGATTGCAGACAGTGCTCTTATAATCATAAAGCTTTTTTGGGAATTGGTTTTAATTATATAAATTTGAAGACTATTTTGGAGTGGTATGAACAAGAAGAAGGGCGACAACAAATCATAAAATATATGAATGAAGAAGATGTACATTTTGAATGTTATGACGGACTTTACGTTTGCGAGCAATGTGGATATTTACTGAATCGTACATTTCTACATTTAATCTCAAAAGATTATTCTTATATAAATAGTTATGACTGTCCGCGTTGTCATGTACAAATGCCTCAAAAACCAATGCTAGATGAAATAGAAGGAAATTCTTTGAGATGCCCTGACTGTGAGGAAGAAAAATTAGAAATACAATTATACATGGACTGGGATTAAATAACTTTATGTCAATTATGAAATTGCTTAGTGAAATTTGAGAGCGCCTCTATGAAAACGCATCCAACATCTAACATAATATTTAAGCTACGGGCATACGCGCTTGGACCGGTATTCGCCGGCCATCTAGCGTACGCTGGTGTCGTGAATACAACAATGTTATACGATATATGACAAAGAAAGTGGGAAACCATATTGGAACATTTAATCGAAGAACTGATTACATATTATTTTAATGAGACAGTTGAGAACATTGAATCAGTGCCATTTGGTCTTACTAATTACTCTCAAGTATTAACCGTTAACAATAAGAAATATGTTGCAAGAATATATGACAACCACTCAAAAAACCTAGAGAAATTAAAATTCGAAATTGAATTAACGACATTCCTTGAACAACATATTAATCTATCATTTAAGCTTCCTGGTTTTTTAATTGCCAAGACAGGGGGAAGATTTGTCGAGCTATCAAATGGTCAATTTGGTTCAGTTATGCGTTTTATTGAAGGGGAAGTTCCTAACCTAACACGGGTATCAGATGTTAAGGAATATGGAAAAACCGTTGGAGAACTATCGGTTGCATTCAAGAAATTTAAATGTGACTTATTAATGCAAGAATTTAAGTTTTCAAAAATATACAATCTTCATCCATTATCTAACGAAAGATCTGTAAACCGTTTTTTTGATCAGCCACCTTTTGAGATTGAAAGTAATCAATTATCTATATTACGACATACATTACAAACTGTTCAAAGAAATGAATCCATTGTAGACGATTTACCAAAGCAAATTGTTCATCATGATATATTAATTTTTAATTTGCTTATTGATAACCAGACAAGAAAGATGAATGGGGTATTAGATTTTGACTTTGCTTCATATGATGTTCGTGCGTTAGAATTAGCTATTTGTATGAACCACCTTCTTCAATTTGACGATAGTTCACTTTTAAATCTAGAATTATTTTTGGATGAGTATTCTCAACATATGACATTAACAGATGAAGAAATTAAAAGGATTCCCTTTTTGATGCAAATGTACTATGTATCATTGATATGTATTTACATAGGTCAATATTATTCAGGACGGGAGATAGAAGAATACTTTCGATTCATACTTAATCAATTGGTTATTAGAAAGCAATGGTTAGAACAGAATGAATATGAATTTATTGAAACGTTAAGATCAAGGCTTAACTGATTTTGGATTGTAACATTAAGAGAAAAGAATAGAAAAACCGGAGAATGGTTGAATGGGGGGTATTTCTGGTCTAGTGATATGGTTCTAATTGATATTGGAAGTAAAAAAAGGATCTATGAAGTAATAAATTTCTTAATTGAAACAGATGAATTTGAAACTGTGTTTACTAGGTATCCTGATGTTGAATTAATGGACGAAGAATATTACCCAGAAGGATTCTCTGCAGACAACTCCGTTGGGGTTCTTAAATAATACAGGAACATTATAAGAAATAGCCGCGAGGGGGAATAAATGGTGTTAGAATTAGCGAAGAATGAGCTCGAGACTGTTCGCTTTTTATGCAGCGATAGAAGTAATACAGTTCTTTTGGCAAATATAGAAGGAAATATAGGAAGGACATGGATTGACAGTAAGAAGAAGCCCATGTACTCCGTAATTATTGCAGGAGATTTCGCATTCTTACTTGGAAGTGTCGAAGCTTTGAAAGAAGTAGATGTTCCATTGCGGTATGTTCTTGAAGAATGCAGGGGGAAAATCATAATTACGAATGAATTTTCTTGGATATCCCTTTTATCTCAACATTACTCAGATTCATTCCAAAAGTTTAACCGGTATTCCTTTAAGAAAGAACCGACTTTCCAAGTAGAACAGTTAGAAGAGAACATAAAAATGATAGATACTGCTTTCAAAATCGTATCCATAGATGAACACATTTACCCAATGGTATTGCGAGATCCCTTTATGGCAGATTGTTGTTGTTTCTTCTCTTCTTTAGAAGAATTTATGCAGCATGGAATTGGATTTGTTATCCTCAAGGATAATCAGATTATTGCCGGTGCTTCTTCTTATACTTATCATGAAGGGTGTATTGAGGTTACAATTGGGACAAATCCCATGTACAGGCGCCAAGGTTTGGCACTTGCTTGCGCATCAAGATTGATTCTTGAGTGCCTGAGCCGAAATATCCACCCAAACTGGGACGCAGCCAATATAGAGTCCGTTGCTCTTGCAGAAAAATTAGGTTACAAAATGGAAAAAGAATACGAAGTGTACTCTATATAAGCAGTCACTTCTCCCCTTTAAGCCTTTCGAGTTCGTAGATACAGTAACGTTATATCAATCACAGCAAAGATATTATAGTGCTATTGAAGGAGGATATATGAATACAGAACTTAGAAATACAATTAAGGGTACCATTGATCGATTCGTATCGCCTAATGCTAAAATATGGAGTATAAATAGTCACGATCTTGCTTATGGCACCTCAGCCGTATAACTTAAAAAACATGAAATATTACTTAGAGATGATACTCACGACTGGACTATTAATCTTATTTCAAAGAAAGCTTCACTCATTGAAAGGCAGTGAAAGCAGTGACAACATATAACAGAATATTCACGCTGAGGACATACGTCCTTGATCCGGCAATCGTCGGAACCAAGCATGAGCTGAGTCGTGAATACGGGAATGTTATCTGAAAGATACTTAAAGCTTGAGAATAATTATAGAACACAATAAACAGCATTATTTTTGAAGGAAGCAACATCAATTGAAAAAGAAACGATTGGAAGAAATACTTAGACATAGAGACATAGAGACATAGAGACATAGAGACATAGAGACATAGAGACATAATTATAGAGGTTGTGATAGAAGTTGAATTATTTGGAATTTCTGAGATCGAATTATGAACTCATTCAGAATAATATTGAGGATTTATTAGAGAAGTATAGATCTCAGTCAGTTGGAAGTGGATACATCGATATTATTACGAACTTTGATTTAATTGAAAACCTAATACTTGAGCTTTCGGATATTGGTATTGCTGTTAATGGTGTTACTTGGTGGTGCCTTTGTTCAGAAGATAATATGAAACAATATAGTTGCCCTCATGGAATGGGAGGACCCAAGAGTGATTACTATGAGGGATGGTATAGCGAAATGGGCGTTGATTATGAAAGCTTTGATATTCCACAAAATACTTATGACCAATTAGAAAACGGTCAGATTACTTCAGAAGAAATCAAATTACTAAATGAAAATGTCAAAACCTATATTTTTGAATTCACCAAAGATGAACTCTTCAGCAAATGCTTTGCTCCAGCAATATGGCTACACGTTCCAAGTGAGTGGGAACGAATCAGTTACATGAAGTACGAAAAGAAGAGTAAGGGATAAAGAATGAATGTTAGTTATTCAAAGAAGTCGCTGACATTCGATGACACATCATCCCTACTGCGGGCATTCGCCCAAACTAGTTTTGAAGAAACATAAATGAAGAAAGGATGAAAGATTTGAATATTTCCGAAGTGATTATAAATCCTGTATTCAATCATTTATTTCTAACAATTGAACATCCTGAAGGGCAATACCAGTACATAGGTGATGCATTAGGTAGAGATTGCATGATCACCAGATTTAAAGATGGATGGATGCGGATGTATGATGGTGATGGTATGCTCAATGAGGATTGGTATACATGGGGTGCCGATGTACTAGCTCCATTTGATGGAGTTGTGAAAACTATATTTATAAATCCGATAACTAATATTCCCGGAACTTTTACACCAGGAAGGGCGAGTTCTATAGTATTTGCCAGAGAAGATGGTGTTCTTGTTACTTATGCCCATGTAATGGACATAAGTGTTGAAGAAGGTGACATCATTACGACGGGTCAAGTAGTTGCGAAAGCTGGGAACAATGGATATTCCAGAAATCCACATATTCATGTGGGTGCATGGATTGGTGACACTCCATTACAAATCCGATTTGATTTGCAGAGAATGGGAACACAGATGAAGGAATTTGGAGAAAGACTTTACTTATGTTAACTCAATATAAAAGTCGGGAAATCAAAGGAGATAAATATGAGAAAAGAATGTCTTGTTCGTTTACTCTCCGTTTGCTTGGTTATTTCTGTTGTTGTTAATTGCTTTTCATATTTTAGAATTCTTGATTATAAAACAAAAAACAATGAGAGGTATACTACCGAAATTGAAAACTTTTATAGTTATGGATTGGAGATACCACAATTCAAAATTGGAAAAATAATAGAGCTAATAAATGATGATTCGCCTGATGCAAGAGAAGGAGTAGAAACTTGGTTATTAGAAATAGCATCAGATTATAGTGTCGCCGAAAACACTGCAACAACATCACTGATCAATTCTAGAAACTTTTTCGGACACCTAAAATCTCTTTTATTGGATATGATTCGTACTGAAGAAGACTTCGAAAAGTGGAAGCAGATTTGTTTAGAATTAAATGAAATTACAACATATCTTAAATTAAATCTTAATATGGACGATTTAAAGGATGAGTCAAAGGCTGAGGATCACTGGCGGATAATAATGAATGAAATTAAAGAAAAATATTCGCAAACCTATTTAATTTCAAATATGCTTTTTTAGTTAGTACATGCAGTCCAGAGAATCCTAATGCGAATGTTCATTAAGTGCATATAAAAGAGGAGGATATCCTAAAAGTAAAAGTGATTTTCAAAAGAACAGGGTGAAATGAGAAATGAGTAAACGAATTGTAATTGATTCACTCCACGAAGAACGAACCGTTGTATAATATCATATTTAAGATGAGCTCGTGAATACAGGGACGTTATATGAAAATCCCTAAAAGTTTTAAACCATAATGATACTTTTTGGAGGTTAATGGATGGGAGCATGGGGAACTGGAATTTTTGAGAACGATGATGTATTAGATTGGAAGGCAGATTTGCTTGATTCTGATGACATCGAATTAATTGAAGAGACGATTGAAGAAGTATTAGAAGAAGAATATATTGAGGCAGATTTAGCCTCAAATGCTCTAGGCGCAATTGAGATCCTTGCAGCATTACAAGGTAGCCCAGGGAAAGAGATATTGAATAATCAAAGTAATACTGAAGATCTATATGACTGGATTAATACAAATAAAGGAAAAGGAAAAAAACTCATTTCAAAAGCTAAACGAGCAGTTAAGAAAATTAAGAAAGATTCAGAACTAAAAGAGCTATGGGAAGAATCAGAAGAATATCCAATCTGGTTAAATACAATAAATGACTTAGAAAATCGATTGTAAAGCAATCGATAGCTATTCGAGAAGAGGGAACTTCACATAACAAAATATTCATTCAGCGGATCCGTTGGAGCCAGTGTCTACGGGAAGGATTTCGGAGAGGCATTACAGCATACAACTTATGCGAGGTTCATGAATACAGGAGCGTTATCTGAAACTGGTAAGATGCTTCAGTCTATTTCAATGATCCGGATGGAAATAGTTTAGAATAAATGTGTTTTGTGAGTGTTCCTGAAAATTTGAAGAATATATCCAATAAATTATCAATAGAAGAATGGGAAGACCTTGTGAAAGAAATTAAGTAATAAAAATATAGAAATGAGGAATGCCTATGAAGTCAAGATTGATACTAATAGATGGAATGCCGGGCTCCGGTAAGTCAACGATTGGGAAAGTAATAGGTTCTAAGTTGAATGAAATGAATATTCAGAATAGGTTTTATCACGAATTGGAAGAGAACCACCCGTTGCGAATATACGATAAGACGTTTACTTCTTTTGCTATTCAAGATGAAGCGGAGTGGTTTACTACAAAAGTTGAACAACTATTCACGGATTTTGTCAATGAAAGAGTAGGGCGAGACGAAGTTACAATTATGGAAAGTTACGTTTTTCAGAATACGCTTGGCTTTGCCTTTAATATGCAAATGGACGAACACAGAATATTAGATTTGACTAAGAAAGTACAACTTATTTTAAGTCGTCTCGATCCTATCCTAATTTATTTTTATCAAACACAGGTAGAACAACATTGGAGATGGATATGTAGTGTTCGTGGACCTGAGTTCGCACAAGATCGTTGTGGACTTTATACAGATAATGATTTTATTGAAGCGGGACTTTTTTGGACGAAAAACCAGGATTTCATGTTCAATATCGTTCAGGAATGGGAGATACCAAAATTAATCATAAAAAACGAAAAGTACAATTGGGAAGAATATGAGAATAAAGTAAATCATTTTTTGATGAAATACGAAGAAGAAGCTAAAGGAAGTGAAAGAGATTGATTAGCAGCCAAAAGGAGATCAAACGTTTTTTAGAAGAAGAGATTTCATCTCAAGAACTCTATGAAGCTATCTTTGATTTTATTCAGTCGGTGCACATTCGTAATGGAGAATTTGAAGGGAATTATTACATTATAAAGAAAATGGATTTAAACAACTTTATAATTTACGCGGAGAATATCTATCCGGATGATAACCATAGGGAAATTCCATATAGTGTTTCAATTTATAAAGAGAATTTACTAAAAGAAATTAATAAGAAGGCAAGAGCCAATAAATATCTATTGAAATCGTAATGACTAAAGGAATAAGGGTTAGGGATTGAAGCTAATATTAATAGTATGGTTCGTCCGCAATTTCGCCGTTCTGGTGTTTTTGCCGATTACTTAAAAGGGCTACGTCGGAGATGCGAATGTATGGTATCCTTACTTGCCGCTTCAGAATTCCATCAAACTCTGAGTCAGGTATGGATTGTATAAGACATTTAAGTGCTATGTGATCCCTATGGATAACATTTAGTTGATAAAGAAAAGGAAAAGAACTAGTCCCAAAGGAAAGATCTTGCTAGTATATCCAAGAGGAAGCTGACATTCTATAACAAAGTATTCACGCTGCTGGGTTATCACCCTTGGTGTTAGATGCTAATTATGGAACGAAGCTCAGACAACAAACGACCCAGCCTAAGATAAGAGCTATCTAAGGCTGGGTCGTTTCACGAATACAGGAACGTTATACGAAATCAACCAAAGTAAAAAAAATATGTAGGAGCAACTCATGGAGCTTAAATACGAAGAGATAAGAGAGTACAACGACGAAGAGATTACAGAAATATTAGAACGACAAGTGATTAAAGAGCTGGTTGTAGTATCGTTGTCGGTGGGGATGTATCATTCCAATTGGAGGATTGCTCAAAAACGGTGTCTGGAATTGGCCCAACATATCCATCCTCATGTTAGGGCAAATGCAATATTAGGGTTAGCTCATGTTGCAAGAACAAAGGGAGAGCTTGATAAAAGAATAATAAAACCGGTGGTACTAAAAGAATTAAAGAATAATGAAGAACATAGGGGAACGATTATAGATGCAATAAATGATATAAACCATTTTTTAGAATGGAATTTAGCTAAAAAGCATGATTTGTAGAGAATTCATAGTAGTTGCGGGGGTGAGAGGTTTGAAATGTTTTTTTGGATTGTTATCAATTCTAGGAATAATAATTCCTTACATGGAGTTTATTCCTTGGATTAGTGAAAACGGATTCAATCTGATGATACTTTTTAATGAAGCAACAGAGAATCGAATTAGTTCATTTGCCTGGTTGGACATAATAATTTCTGCAGTTGTTTTGATTGGATTTGTTTTATATGAAGGAAAGCGAATTGGCGTAAAGCATAAGTGGATACCGATCATTGGAACATTAACGGTTGGCGTTTCATTTGGACTGCCGTTATTCTTATTAATGCGTGAAATTCAAATGGAAAAAATGAAAGATAGTTGAACTGAAAATAGATCTTTCTTTAGATATTGGAATCGGTCGAGGTAAACGAAATAAATAAAGTGTAAGGTCAATGACTACAGGTACTTCATCTAACATAATATTCAAGCTGTGGCTCCATTCATTGAATAAGATTACATTCCTACTCCGAAGCGAAGGCTCCTTGGTCGTCAAGAGGGATATCGAAGAAGCTTATTCACGAGGGTCATTCAACCAGCCAAGTCATTCGACCCGAAAGCTTTGTTGCTTTATGCCGCTTTGAAGTCAGGAATGCCCAACGTTATGAAATCCGCGAAAAAATAACAGAGGTGAATACAATGAGAGTCATAACACTATGTGGATCAACAAAATTCAAGGATGAATTTGAACAGGCCAATAGATACTTAACCCTTAAGGGTAACATTGTTTTTAGTTTAGCTTTTTTTGAGCAAAGCGAAGGAATTGGGATTACCAACGAACAGTCAGAATTATTTGGAGAAATCCATTTTCGTAAGATTGATATGTCAGATGAAATATTTGTTATTGATGTAGGCGGTTACATTGGTAGTAGTACAAGAAAAGAAATTGAATATGCAAATGAAAATGGGAAGATAGTTAAGTACTATTCAAAAAGTGAATTGGTGAGAGATGACAAAACAAACGATTAAATCTGGAATAATATTAGTGGTAGCTCAAAAAGAAAATTCATAACATCTTATCTACGCTGCAATAGTGGACGAGGGGCATAAGGGGGAGACAAATCTAGATTTATGATAGATAAACGATATCAGCACAAAGGATATGGCAAAAAAAGCAATAGAAAAGTCAATTGAGTTACTTCGAACTTTGCCCCATGGAAAGGCCTCAGAAGTCATGATTCTTTATTCGCCCGAGAATAAGATAGCAAGGAAACTTTATTCTTCTCTTGGTTTTATAGAAACAGGAGAGTTAGATGAAGACGGCGAAATTTTGGCTAAACTGGTCTTATAAAGTAAGCAGGACTTCTATGTTGTAATTCGAATAATAAAGTGTATCATCTATTAACAAAATTTGCCCTCGGTCGCCTAGGGGGCGAGGAAGATGGATCAGGCGACCCCTACACAACAGGACGTTCTGTCAAAATTAGATGAACGAACCATGTTTAACGCTTTTCTATGGATCGCTCGAAGTGGCGGGAAGTTATATTTCTGGACACAAAGTTTAAGGCACCGAATGGATTCAGAATTGGATACAGCAAAAGCAGAGAGTTCACAGACAAGACCTACTTAGAATCTCAAAGAGGTATGTAACTACTAATATTCACACTGCGGCATTCTTCCTTAGTACGCCATTTATCGTCCACCCAGCATACGTGTTGGATCGTAAATACGGAAACGTTATGTGAAACTACTGCACTACAATTAGAGATCAACATAAAAAATTGAAAGGAGAATGCTTGATGTTTTATGTTAATGCAAGGGCAATCATCGAACGTAAAGGTAACGATAATATAGAAATCATCATACAGACACGAAATAAAAGGGATGAGATATCATTAGAATTGCCAGGTGGAAGATTAGAATTATTCGAATCCATATTAGATGGTCTGAGACGAGAAGTATTCGAAGAAACAGGTTTAACAGTAATAGAAGTGGAAGGTAGTCAAAAGCGTATAGATACACGTGGGATTAACCCGAATTTTGAAGTTGAGTGTTTAGAACCTTATTGTGTATATCAAACGATAAAGGGTCCAGTTGATTCTATGGGTATGTATTTTATATGTAAGGTTGAAGGTAACCTCTTAGAAGTAGGAGATGAAACTACAAATATTAGATGGGCAACTATTGATGAAATCTATAAATTGATGATAGAAGACCAGAAACAGTTTTCAGATGTAGATCGCGCTGGATTGAAGTACTATTTAAAACACAGATTTGGAAAGCAAATCTAAGTAGGGAGTAACGTCACATAACCGGAAGGGTGAAAAACGATGAACATTAAACAGATTAGTAATAAACACGTTTTATTTTGCAGTAATCAATTTTTTGATTTGAATATTCATTTAATCTTGGGGTCTAAGAACACTTATTTAATTGATACTGGTCTTGGTTCCGAATTTTTGCAACCTGTTGTAAATTACATAAAACAAGTCGGTAAGCCCTTAATTATTATTAATACTCACTATCATTGGGATCATGTTTTTGGAAACAATGCATTTAAAGATTGCTTAATAATATCTCATCAACTTTGTAGAGACATTATTGAAAAAGAATGGGACACGATGGTTAATAAATATTCAAAATTCAGCATGGGAGAAGTGAAGAAATGTCTTCCTAATCTATTGTTTGAAAATGAGCTATTCTTTCCAGAAGATAAAATAAGATTAATTTATACACCAGGACATACAATCGATTCTATAAGTGTGCTGGATGAAGAAGAAAAAGTCATTAATGTAGGGGATAATATTGGAGATACACTGGAGGAAATCATTCCATCTCTGTACTGTGATACAAAGCACTACAGAGAAACAATAAATATATACAAAAATTTAGATGTGAAAACATGGATATCAGGCCATAATATTGTATTAAAAAAGGATGTTATTGAAATAATAGAAAAACAACTAGAGTTATTAGTAGAATGATAGGTGGGGGAACACATGGATTTTAAGGGTAGAGCTAAAGAAAACAATAAAATGAGAATTTTAGAAGATTCTAAGATGTTTTTAGAATTAAGAGAAATAGTTAACCGATTTGATCCTGTGAATTTAGTTGAAGGTGGTGCTCCAGTTGATGAACACGATCGTTTAACTACGGAAATATTAGAACTACTTCTTCAAGATTCAATGGATGAGATTCGAGATCTTTTAGTTAATTGTTATATATGGTATGGATTTGATCCTAGTGATATTAAAGAAGAATACAGAGAAACATATAACATAAAGATTGAAAGTACACATAAGGAAATTTTAAATTGGTATGCCATGAGGCCTCCATTATGGTGAAGTCTTTTATTATAGGCAAAGAAGTAGAACTCAACAGAATTTTGTAGCAATACAAATTAAACATAGGAAAGGACTCAAGGGCTGTTTGGACAAAACATTTATTCGATCGTATCGAGCAGCTAACTTTCTGGACCGAACAAACAAACCGATCAGTCAAGCTGTTGGAGGCCGAAAAAGTATTCAGTCATCGCGATCTGGAACCTAAAAATGTCATGTGGAACCAAGATAAACCCATAGTTATTGATTGGGAGTCGGCTGGTGAAATCAATCCCAAACATGATCTGATTGAAACGGCGATTTATTGGTCGATCGATGAATCGAGCCAACTAAACAAAAGCAAGTTCAAAGCTTTCTTAAGCGGATATCGACAGCTTTATGGAAATCTAGAAGCAGATTGGAACGTTGTGTTGGAACTCGGCTATTTAAGCAAACTGGACTGGTTAGAATACAGCCTTAAGCGTTCATTGTGGATTGAATGTGTAGATGGAATTGAACAAGAGATGGGAACCGAACAAGTGATGCACACACTTAATGCACTTGAAGAATATCAAAAAATGACTGTTGTGTTAGAAAACTGGTTGAATGATAAGAATTTGCGGACATATGTCATAGGTAGGATATTTGTCTGATGCTCATTATACACTGGGTCGGGAATACAGTAACGTTATACGAAAAATCGAAATAGATTTTAGTTTTCATTAACGTTAATTCCATAAATGTCTTTGAGGTGTGTTTACTTGATAGTTGATAATTTATTTGAAATAGTAGAAGAAAGTGATGAACGATACAGATGCTACACTGTTAGTATTCCTATACAGATTTTCAAGAATATTATGAAAGGTGAGAAATTAGAAGAAGTACGGATATATGTATCTACTGATGTCCACTTGAAAACGATACAAAATACGATTGAGAGTTATATTCGTTGGTTTACTGTGTGTGAGACTGCACTACGAAACTATTATGAGAATGAACATGGAGAAAGGGTAGATAAGGATTGGTTTAATGAAATAAAAGTATACACTGTAGATATAACATTCAATAGCGCTGATGATTATGGTGCAACAATTACTTGTGGGGATAACTTGCTCCATGAGCATATATTAATAATAAACGTTGATAGAGAACAAATCGAATCAATACACTTAAATGGGTGAATGGAATGAACCCCAGTTTTGCTCTGAAGCCTTGATCCTCCACAAACAGTATCAGCCTAGCCGGAAATTAAGGAAGGTGAACAAGAAGTGTTGAGTTTAGAAAAAGCTGAGGTAGAGTCGTTTGAGGCAATAAATGATTACGTTTCAGAGGTAAAGAACAAAATTTCTGCAACTGCAGCAGCAACCTTTATTATTCATAACGATCGTATCGTGAATGAGTGGTATTCTGGAGTACATGAACATTTTAAGAATAGTCGATCAGTTGATGCGGAATCACGATTTAATGTTGCATCAGTCAGAAAAACATTTTTAGGTTTTTCGATTAGTGCTGCATTGCAGCAAAGAAAAATCAAAAGTTTAGATGATCTCGTAATCGACTATTTAAATGACTTAGATAACGAAGTTTTGGACCGTACGACAATAAGACATTTATTAACCCATACTCATGGACTCAAGAGTCTTGATAGTCGATTTTTTTTACAAGGAACTAGCTGGAAGTATAATAATGTGGGTGTTAATTTACTTATTGAGATCACTCAGAAATTATTTAAGATGCCGTTAGCTCAATTCATTGAAGAACATATATGTTTACCTATGGGATTTAAACAAACCGGATGGTGCAAAGATCATAATGATAAATTAGTTTGGCTTAACGAACAATATGCAAATGAGAAGGGCACTGAAGCTAACTTATTTATGAGTGCAAGAGAATTGGCTTATTGGGGTTACGTGCATTTAAATAGAGGAGTTATAGATGGGAAACAGATTTTAGCTGAAGAAATATTCAAACAAACTACCTCCATTATCAGTCCAGCCGATCTAAAACATGAATTACCAAGGAACGGTTTTTTTTGGTTTGTACAAGATGAGCCGCGTTCTTCAACAGAGTTAGGCCATAAGCTTCCATCTGGTTCTTTTCAATCTTTAGGTTCTACTGGATGTGCATGTCTTGTCATCCCTAAATATAATACTGTCGCAGTAAGAATGTATAATCAAAATGGACCGAATCCAAAAGGATACGATTACCTTAAAGATATAAAAACATTTGGAAATTTAGTATGTGAGTGCGTAGAGGAATATTAAATGTGGAGAAGGTATCAAGTTGCTTATGGAACAAAATGGTGAAAATAATTGCTGTGCATATAGAATATTTCCAGAACCTGATGGAACAACTTATTTGCAGAGAGATTTAATGACTAAAGAGAACGTTGAACAATTATTTGATTATTGTCAGATTCTCGAAGCCATTATATACGAAGTGGGCTGGGATTTTCTGATTCAAAATTATGGTTACCCGCTGCTATATGAGATTAACAATAAAAGTGGCTGGTTCGATTGTTCCGACTTGAAGGAATTTAAAGAACATGTAGAAGCTTATCGAAATGATGTGAAGAGGCTAGATGAAATCAGTTAAAATCAAAACCAAATGAGGTGCACAATGGATCGTAAAATTATTCAAACCGCAAAAGAGATTGCAATAACAATTATTCGCGAAGCAGGTTTGATCTCTAAAGAGAAGTTCGATAACTTTGTTGAACTGAGATCTAAGGACGAATTTGGGGATGTGGTTACTGAAGTTGATCATATGTGTGAAGAGATCATTATCAAAGAAATACAAGACATATTTCCAAATCACCATATACACAGTGAAGAGGCAGGGTTTATCGGGCATGAAGACGATTGGTTATGGTTAATTGATCCTTTAGATGGAACAAATAATTTTGCAATTGGTTTACCTGTTTTTTCGATATCTATTACCTTAATGTACAAAAGAGAGCCTGTTCTTGGAGTGGTCTACGAACCTCTTACCGAACGTTTATTTTTATCTGTTATTGGTGAAGGGACAAGCTGTAATAATCGACGGATACAAATGAAAAGTAACCCGAATATTTTCAAAGGAAATATAGGTTGGATTCAAGGTCACAGCGTACAAAACGATCCCCGAGCAGTTAAATTAAGACAATACATGGATGTTAGATTTAAGCGAATGTTAAGATTATGGGCTCCTACGCTTCAATGGTGTATGTTGGCTAAAGGGGATATTGATGGAATCGTTCTATACAATTCGGCAGGTGATGACTTGTATTCAGGTATTTTGATGGTTAGAGAAGCGGGTGGAATTGTTATCGATTTTGAAGGAAATACGTTTAATGGAATGAAAGAAGAGCCTTATTTAATTGCATGTCACGCAGATCACAAAGAAGAATTGTTGCAAATTGTAAGGCAAGGATTGAATGAACGAGGGGGAAAACTCTTTGCGAATTGAATAATGAAGATTTAAGACTTTTGATTGTGCAGCAAATGAATCTAGATTTTCTTTTACCCCTAGCCTTAGAGCGATTAATACAGAACCCGTTTGGGTCAGGAGATTTATATATCGGAGATTTATTTTGTTCGATACTGCGAGTAGAGAAACAATATTGGAAAAAACATAAAGAATTGAAGAACGAATTGGATGAGGTCATTAAAATGTATGAAGAAGCGATAACGACATTAGAAGATCACATAAGTAAATACAGAAGCGATCATGGGTAAGAAAACTTAAGAAACCTGATATAACAATTAACATAATATTTTAGCTGCGGGTAAACGCATTGGGGGGAACTTATGAAACATCAAATAATTGACTTGAGAGATTATCCAAATCTGCTAAAAGAAGCTATCGAGTATGTTGCCCAAAGATGGGGATTACATAGAAGAATATTTGAGGAGTGTATAACTTCTAGTATGACAACAACAAGTCCACTACCTCGATGGTATTTGTTGATAAATGGAGATGAAATCATTGGTAGCTACTCATTAATGAATAATGATTTTGTGAGTCGACAAGATTTATGGCCGTACTTATCAAATCTGTATGTTGATGAAAAGGACCGAGGAAAAGGTCTTGGAGTAATCCTGCTGAAGCACGCGAGACAAGAAGCTTATAAACTCGGATACAATAAATTGTATTTATGTACAGATCATATCAATTATTATGAGAAATATGGCTGGATTCATATATGCAATGGGTATCATACTTGGAATAGGGAATCAAAGATTTATATGATTGAGACAGCGATTAATGCATGAATGATTTTATAATTACTAGGAGGTTGAAATTATGACTCTTAGATTACAGAGTGCAAGGAGCTCGGATCTTCAAATTTTGGCAGAAATGAATAAGCAGCTGATCGAAGATGAGAAAAGTTCTAACACAATGGGAATTAAAGAACTAGAGCAACGTATGTGTGAATTTCTCGAAGATTCTTGGGAGATTGATTTGATCATGAAAGAAGCAAACATTATTGGCTACTCACTCTATAAATATCAGAGGGATTTACTCAATAACGATGAGAAACAAGTTTATGTGAGACAATATTTTATAAGACGAGAATTTCGAAATAAGGGGTATGGAATTGCTGGAATAGAGCTTTTGAAGAAATTGCGTTTTAACGACGTAAAGAGAATTGAAATTGATGTATTAGAAACCAACCCTGATGGGAAAAGGTTTTGGGACAGGGCAGGATTTAAAGCATATTATACAAACATGAGAATAGAAACTTAAAGTTATTGTATGAAGGTATCCAAGCTGGAGTATGAAGAAATCGAGAAATCTTTTACTAAAGAATTTGGAAGCCGCGCACAGGATATTTTATCCATATTATTTATCAATAATATGGATGCTGAGCCCAACGCAGATATATCCATTAATAAAAATATATTTTACCCGACTGTCTTCCATGAAGGCATAAAGATAACTAAAGCAGTTGTAGATAAGAGTACATTTGATAACGAATTTTTCAATGAAACGACTTTGAAAATCAAAGAAGAGTATGTCGGTGCTGATGAAAAATTAAAGTCCTGGAACAGAGAGTATATTTTCACACCCAACGAAAATGGAGATTGGGAGCTCAGTGGATTTTCTGGAATATTGAATTTTTCGGGAGAAGTTTACGACCTGAATTATTTAGAGTTAACAAGATGAACCAGAAACAACATTGGGGAGGATTGTTAGATGAATATTTATTTCGGACAATTTCTATTTAGTGACAATAAAGAATTGCTAAACATCGAAACGGTCAAAGGCTTTTTAGCAAGAAGTTACTGGGCCAGCAGAAGACCTGGAGAAATCATTGAAAAATCAATTAACAATTCTGTTTGACTTTGAAAAAGACAACGAACGATTTATGAAAAGAATGCCTGATTTTATAAGGAACATGTAAGTGGTCATAAAATGGAATCATATTGAACTATTACCTAAAGAGAAGAGGATTAACCCATGACCTATAAATCCATTTTAGTAGATCAAATATCTGCATGTTATAACGATAAGAGTTGGTTTATTCCGCTTGAGGATGTACTGGAAGATGTAACAATGGAAGAAGCACTTACTGAGGATGAGAACAAACAAACGATTTGGTCCATCATGAATCATCTTATTTATTGGAATGAGAAATGGCTTGAGCGTTATAAGGCTGGAGAGTTTGTATTAAATCATGGGATTAACAATGATGAAACATTTTCGTTGAATGAAGAGCAATTGAATGATTTTGGCTGGAAGGAAACTTTAAATAGACTTGAGCATGTTTTTATCAATTGGAGAGTTACTTTAGAAGAAACAGATGAATCCAAACTCATAAAGCAACTTCCAGAATATTTTAATGCTCCTTGGTGGGGAGTTGTTTCTAATCTAAGCATTCATAATGCATATCATATTGGACAAATCATGTTATTAAAGAAACAAATTCGAGCTAGGTAATCTGAAGAATATAAGTGAAGAAAGATAAGGAATAAACCGAATTAGTTGAAATATTAAAAGCAAGAGTATCTGAATATATTGAAATGCCCATTTAAATAAGGAGTTGATCATTTTGGACATTGAATTAGCCATATCTATCGCTTTAAAAGCTCATAAAGGACAACTTGATAAAGGTGGGCACCCGTATATTTTACATCCATTGGCTGTAATGAATAGGGTTGAAAGCATGGAAGAGAAAATCGTGGCTGTTCTCCATGATGTCATTGAAGACACGGAAGTCACAATAGGAGAGTTAAGGACATTGGGTTTTTCCGAAGAAATTCTAACAGCCGTTCATTTGTTGACAAAATCTAAAGAGGATAGTTACGAAGAATTTATTGAGAAGACAACAACGAATCCAATCGCAAGAATTGTGAAAATCGCTGATATTCAAGAGAATATGAATATATCAAGAATAAAGAATCCGACGGAATATGATTACAATAGATTAGAGAGATATAAAAAGGCAATGGAAAAACTAGAGGCATGAGCACAAGGAAGTTCTCTGATAGAGACGAATAAATAAAACGAGGTATCCAAATATGACTGAGCCAGTGCAGTTTTTTGGTGTTAACGATCTTATAGGAGTGTGGTCTTCTGAAGCCTTTTTTTATGATGCATTTGAAGATACACAATTAGAATTTCATGCGGATGGCACAGGATGTCATGCCTATTTAAGGCCGGATAGTCAAGAGATTACCTTATTCAGATGGACGTTAATAAAGGATCGGATTGAATTCGAGGAATATTTCAGGGTATCTATTGAAATGAGTGAGGTTACGGGAGAAGAAATTTGCTCCAAAGATCGATTTGAAAATAAATATTCAGCAAGGTTTTTCAAAGCGAAGGGATTAGATGTGGCTAATGAAGAGATCAATGCGATCGTATTTTATTCTCCTTTGATTGAAGGAATCAATTCACAATCATTTGGAATGATCTCTAAAGCATTGGATAACTCCAATAGAGATTTAGCATTGAGATATGAGAAGGATATCTAGTGATATTGGAAACCGGGCTGCACAGAGTAACTTATACAAATACTCAATGATTGGAGTTCAGAATGAGTAAATTAATTCCTCTTTTAATAGGTATTCTTCTTCTTATTACAGGTTGCAGCACTACACATAAGATCAATACCGATTCAACTAAAGAATTAACAAAAGAGCTGAAGGAACTTTCTCCGTTGATTGAAAGGGTTCAATTTACGTTTACCCGCCCAAATCTTTATTACAGAATAGACATGAGCAAAGAACCTAGCAAAGAGGAACTGGAAGCGATTCTTACAGAAATTAAGAGATTTACATCAGTGGATAACATGAATGAGATTGCTCGCAGCGTTAAATGGGGACTAGAAATATCCAAAATTTATCTTGATATAAACACGGATGAGGATAAGAAAACAATTGAACATGCTTATTATGCGAGATATTTCAAAACATCTAACGCTAGTGACTATTCGGAAACAAACATTGAGGGTTATAAAACATGGTACAAACTATAAGAAAATAGTAGTGATTGTAGGCTAGAAAATATACAAGAATGAAATAAAGAGATTTCGAAATTGATTGGGGGCTGTCCCATAAGTCATAAAAAAAACTTGGGATAGCCCTATTCTCCAAAATTATACAACAAAAAGAAACCGTTCTTTGGTAAAATGGAAGTGCGACCCACCATTTACAAAAGGAGACGGTTTCTTTGTACATTCAATATACCATGAATCAACTTTTCTTGCCAATGGATTTGGAGACAGATATCCCCGAAAATCACCTCGTCCGTGTTGTGAATGAGGCCGTCCATGGCCTGAGCGACTCCATTTTCAACGCCGCATACCCTGGTGGTGGTCGCCACAGCTATCATCCCAAAATGCTCACTAAAATCATCATTTACGCCTACACCCAGCGCATCTATTCTTCCCGGCAAATCGCCAAGGCGGTTCGCGAAAATATCATGTTCATGTGGCTCGCCGGGCGACAGCAGCCAGACTTCCGTACCATTAATCGCTTTCGTTCCGAGCGGATGAAAACGGTACTGGAAACTGTGTTTACCCATGTACTGGAGCTGCTGGTTCAGGAGCAATATGTATCCTTGGATCACTATTTTCTGGACGGAACCAAGCTTGAAGCGAGTGCGAATCGCTACACCTTTGTATGGAAAAAAGCCGTCGTTAAGCATCAGGCCAAGCTGCAAGAAAAAGTACATACCCTGTTTCAAGCCATCGAAGAAGCAGAAAACGAAGAAGATGCCCTCCACACGGGGGCGGATCTGCCTGAACTTGGTGAAACCTCGGCGCTCACAGCGGAAAAGCTGGAGCAAGCCGTCCAGCAATTGGAGGAAAAACTCAGCGAAAAAACCAAGGACAAAACACTCAAGAAAGCGGTGCGCCAGTTGCGAAAGGACTTGCTGCCCCGGCTGCACAAATACGAGCATCAAATCCAAACGGCTGGTGAGCGAAACAGCTACAGTAAAACCGATCCGGACGCCACCTTCATGCGAATGAAAGAGGACCACATGCGAAATGGTCAATTGAAACCGGGATACAATGTGCAGATCGGAACAGAAAATCAGTTTGTTTTGGGTTACAGTGTGCATCAGCGGCCCACGGACACCAAATGTCTGAAGCCCCATCTGGATCATCTGGAAGAAATGCTTGGCCAAAGACCCAAGATCGTCATTGCCGATGCTGGGTATGGTAGTGAGGAAAATTACAGCTATATGGAAGAAAAAAATATCCAAGGGATCGTCAAATACGGGACGTATCACAAAGAAAAAACAAAGGCTTTTAGGCAAGCCATTGGTAAAGTCGACAACTGGGATTACAATGAAACGTCAGATACATGGACTTGTGCGGCAGGACAGACGTTGCATTTCCGGGTTGAAAACCGATCGGAAACGGAGAGCGGCTACACGATTCGAACCCGTCATTACCGGAGTGAGGATTGTAGCCAGTGCCCCTTGAAATCGACATGCACCAAGGCTCAAGGTAACCGAGAGATTGCGGTCAGCATGACCTACATGCGGCAAAAAAACGAGATGCGAGAGCGGTTGCGTAGTGAGGAAGGATATACGCTTTCCGTTCGGCGCATGATCGAGCCAGAAAGTGTGTTTGGACAGCTCAAAAACAATCGGGGATTCCGAAGATTCCTGCTTCGCGGCTTGCAAAAAGTAAGCCTGGAGGTCGGGTGGCTTTGCCTTGCTCACAATCTGCTTAAAAAAGCTACACTGACGGAAAAACGAAAAAAGGACAAAGCAGGATGAGCTTCTGCTTTGTCCTTTTTGGACGTATCGGTGTTATATCTCTTCACCGATGTGTGATTTTAGGGGCTTTTGAGACAGCCCCTTTATTTTTAGGTTTCGCAAATGGAACAAGTTGGGTTATATTAATTGCAGTTGGGATATTGAAAATGAAGCAGTTTTTGTAAACTGAGGGGGTGAATGAATGGCATTATGTATTGATTTTAAATTAATTTGTGTCAATGACGGTAATGCAACGTATGCTTACGGAGACTGCTCGGAGAATTTAGAAGGGCGGTTTGAATTGAATTTAGAACGCCTTCTCTCAGGTGAAGTCAGTATGGATACAGATATGAAAGAAGTTGTTAAGGTAACCAAGCCGTGTTTAAGTGATGGAGAACATCAACATAAAGCAAACCGGGCATTTAGTAAGATCTATAAACATTATAAAATAACGGCTTCGTATCTAAAAGAAGGAGGGTACTATGCCTAATTTTACTATATAAGATGAGTCATTGAAGCTAGCCGGTAGGATTATGGCTGCTTCTTTTTTATTTTTTTACTTCGCAAATGGAACATTGTGGGTTATATTGGATATGATTTGATCCTGTAGTAAACGATTGGAGCGGTGTTAAATATGGACTTAGATGAAATGATACGTTTTCCGATTGGACACTTTGAGCCCCGTCTTGAATTCACTGATGAGAATCGAAGACACATCATAGATCAAATTCCCGAGATTACGAAAACCTTAAGAGAGATTACACAAGAGCTTAATGATGAGCAACTTCGTACTCCTTATCGTACAGGCGGCTGGACGATCACTCAAATAATACATCATCTTGCTGACAATGATATGAACGCGTACATAAGATTCAAAAGAGCGCTAACCGAAGAGGAACCGCTCGCAAGCTCGTATCGGGAAGATTTATGGGCATCGCTACAAGAGTATCAAGATTTGGCAATGGAAGATTCAATACAGTTGCTTGAAATACTGCACAAACGATTTCTCACGCTGCTACGCGGCTTACAACCTGAGCAATTCAAGCGGAAGTTGCGAACAGAAGTACTAGGTACCATTTCGCTGGATATCGCTATTCAACGATTTGTATGGCACGGACAGCATCACATTGCCCAGATTAAATCTTTAAAAAGTGTCACAGAAATAGGAATGCTTGACCAAAACGAAATTTATCCTCATTGCCCCGTGAAAATAAGAGTCGTCGAAGTTGGGGGATTAAGTAAACCGCAACTTAAACATAAATTGCAGCAGTGTTCAATTCAAATGAACGAATACGGAATTAAACTGTTGGATGATGAGAAATTTATCATTGCTCCTACAAAGAGGCAACTAGAGACGGTCGAGATATTGGTCAGAAATCTGGGATTTACAGATGGAGCTACGACTTCGCAACTCTTTCAAATGGCCTATACTCTCGGTTTGCAATTATGTCCTATTGATTTGGCTCCCTTTCTTAGAATTCAGTATTTGGATCAACCTGAGACATGTACATCAAGCCCTGAAAAAGGAAATCAAGCACCATCAGGTTCACTCACAATAGCCTCTGATCCTCTTAGTGAAGATGATCTTTTTCCAAAAGGCTTTTACCTCAGACGTATAAACGACAAGTTGTGGTTACGAGGTTACATTGCGGATGATCTGCATGTGTGGAACCCTCATGACCGTTTTATCTTTTGCAGAACTTGACTGAGTTCGATAGGAGACTTGCATATGTACCATTACCGAATGGGGCAAAAGGAAGATCTTACACACATTATTGCTCTCTCTAATCTGTGGCAAAAAGAAGACATTACAGTAGGTTACGAGAATGTGGCCTGGACTCCAGAAAAATTAGAAAAAAAGCTGAACGAATACTTTTATATTGTGGGGTTACATGGTGTGGTTATTGGTTATGCCTTCGGAGAGATTAGGTGTGGAAACGCAGAGCCGGTCATTCCTCAAACTGATGGTTATTTGGAAATTTATGAGGTCTACATCCATCCTGAACATCGGAGTAAAGGGATCGGCAAAGAACTCATTATTTGTTTAATCGATAAAGCAAGTGAGCACCAGATTGAGAGGGCTTTGGTTGGATCATCCAATCGGAGATGGAAAGATACGGCATCATTTTACGAAGAATTAGGATTCGATATGTGGTATATCCAGATGTATAAATAGAAGGTGAGGACAATATGAGTCAAACCATATACGTGATCTCGGGGCCGGCTGGGGTAGGAAAATCGACAACATCACAACAGCTTGTTCAGGCATTGAGCAAAAGTGCGTATATTTCGGGAGATACAATCAGTCATATTCCAGTGAATGGACGAGGTAAACCATGGTTATGTAAAGAGACGTTTGATCTGACATGGAAAAATATACTGAGCTTAACCCGGAATCTGTTAGAACAGGATTATGACGTTGTCATTGACTACGTTACTTTCCCTTCAGAAATAGAATGGTTTGTGCAGCAGTTAACAGATTTTCAATTCAGGATCGTCTATGTTGTATTGTTGGTAGATCGAAGTACCCTGATTGCCAGGGACCAATCGAGATCAGCAGAAGTACAGATGGGTGAGCGCAGTTTGGTTTTACTAGAGGAATTTGAAACATGCTCAGAATTAAAAGAACAAAATAAACTCTATACTCAACATTACAACCGAGAACAACTATCTGAAATCGTTGAGGAGTTACGAAATAATATGAGGTTCGTCTGGAAAGGAGATCACCTGAGTTGAAGCCAATCCCCATGATTTTTTCGTTTATTTTCATAATTGTAGGAATCAGCTTAGTGACACTTACCAAAACGATTGAAGAGGTCATTCCCAAACTGGGATATGCCGCATTTCAGGCTGCAGGGGCGGGAAGTTATAGTCCGATCAATTATGAGATGGATTTGAATCTGAATTACTGGGTTGGAGGAATCTGCATCCTGGTGGGAGCAGTTTACTTCATTCGTCACATCGCTTTCTTTCAACATTCGCTTACCGAAATGAAAAAGAGAGACAAAGAATTTGAGGAGCAATATAAATAACATCAGGTAATCGTACGCTGAAGTTACTGATTATAAATTCTCAGGTGGTGATCGGGATGAATGATCAAAATCTCTTAAATTATTATTTACATATGAGGGAGAAGGAAGCCTATCAATGGAACTTATCACCTGCGAGTCTGTATTTGGAGCTGGAGACAAGAGATTTTTTAACTAAATACTTTAATGTGTTCAGCGGAATGAAGGCGCTTAATATTGGAATTGGAGTAGGGGAATGGGACGATTATATCGGTTACTTATTGAATGGGGCAGGTAGTTTAACAAGTATTGATATTGATTCTGATATATGTGACATATTCAAATACCGACAAAAAAAGGAGGGCCATCCCAATGCCTCTACTGTTATATGTGAGGACTTTTTAGCATGTGAATTGCCTCAAACTTATGATCTGGTCACCATGATTGGCTCTGCTCTTCAAGAGACCGGCGAATACCGCAAAGGTTTGCAGAAAATATCTGAGGTGTTAAAACCGAACGCTCAATTCATGTATATGGATTTTGATAGATACCACAAAAAAGAAGATCTATTCGAACTGTTGACTGAATTGAAATTTGAGCTAAAGCACATCGAAGAATATAACCGATTTTCAAATGTCAGTTTTTACTGCATGAAGATCCAAAAGGAAGGGTTTCTATGAATCGAACTCTCATGATTAGTGATATTCATGGTTGCATTGATGCATTAAATCAATTGTTAATTAACGTAGACTACAATTCAAAATATGATCAGTTGATCCTCTTGGGAGATTACGTAGATCGAGGTGCTAATAGTAGAGAAGTCGTCGCTAAGGTCATGGAATTAGTACAAGAACATCGCGCTATCGCATTAAAAGGAAATCATGACCAAAGATTCGTGGATCTCATACATGAGGGGAAGTCCTCCATTCAATCCAAGTTTATGGAACATGGAGGAATTCAAACCCTTGAAAGCTACTGTCAATTGAACGATGAAGTTTCGAGTGAAATGATAGAAAAGGCAAGGAAGATCATAAAGGCGGATTATAGTCATCATATTAATTTTTTGAGCAACTTACCTTTATTTCACGAGGATGAAAATCATATTTATGTTCATGCTGGATTGAATCCGGATTACAGTGAATGGAGGCAACAACCCGAGCATGATTTTATGTATATTAAAGATAAATTCATCCACCATGCATTCGAAGATCTTCACAAAAAAGTTGTCTTTGGACATACCAAAACGAAAGACATACATGGATCAGCGGACGTTTGGTTTGCTGAAGATAAGATTGGCATTGACGGTGGATGTGCCTTTGGAATGCAGCTTAATTGTTTAATTTATCAGAATGGTACTTACTTGGTAGAAGACTTCTAAAATATTGTAAACGATCTCGCTCGAATTAATGAGCGTTGGAGTGTGTGTGTTAGTTCATGCTGTAAAATATTTATAAATTCTTATTTTAGCAAAGGGAGATAACATAATGGATAAAGGCAAAATTATTTTTTTGAACGGTGTAACGAGCTCAGGAAAAACATCAATTGTAGAGGCAATGCAGTCATACGACGATCCGTTCTTTTATGTTGTGGCGAACGATTTATTTGAAAATACAATCGGGGATAAACATCTACAGACCGATTACTGGAAGTACCTAAGCGAAGCCATCATCATGATGTATCACACAGCAAAGGTATTCTCAGACCATGGCAAGCATGTGCTGATCGATGGGATTTTGGTAGAGAGACCGGAGCTTGCACCGCATTATGAACAAGTGAAAAAGATATTTGAAGGATACCCGCTCGACATTGTGGAGCTATACTGTCCTCTCGATATCTGTCGTCAGCGTAACATTGAGCGGGGAGACCGTAGAGAAGACCAGTCCGATGAGCAACATCGCATTATGGCTTCCGACATTCAGTACACGTACTCGGTAGATACGAGTCAACATACACCTGAAGAATGTGCCGAGATGATTATAAACAAGTTATTCAAAAATGAATAAAGTGTCTTCTGTGGCATGAAACAAAGAGATTGAAAATGAAGCTGGGACGTCTATAGCATGATGTTCCAGCTTCTTGATTATTTCAGCACAACAGGTAGGAGAGGAAGGACAGAAATGCAAATTGGCAAGAATAAAGAGCATTCGAATCAACAAAAATTACTTCTTCAATATATTACGCTGCGATGGGAGAAGGAAGTAAGAGGGGCTCCATTTTCGACTGCCCGAAATGATATTCAGAAATCTTTCATTTTACCGGATATGCTGTTCAGTTACGACACGTCTTATGGCCTGCCTTACCACAGGCTGGTCATTTTGCAGAATAAGAAAGGTTTTGAGAAGGTTCAAGATAAGGGCGTTATTATGAAGCCTACTGCAAAAAATTGCAAATTGGGTTGTGTTGTGATTGATAATAAGGAGCCCGAATCCGAATCTTCCGAGTATGATGTGACCTTCACCTACTCCCCAGAATGTGGGAAACCTGTCCGATATGACAAACGATATCGCCCCTTGACAGAGCGAGCATTTGGATTAAGTGCGAACGAATATGGAAGAGTGGTTTACAACGGAAGGCACATCTACCATGATACGGGAGAATGGTACTACGAATTAAATATAATAAATATGTTATTTACCAGAAAGAATGACCCAAATGTGTTTAGAGATCAAGAGACAGATAGAGAGTATAGCCAGATTGAGATATTATATTAATCTTGTTAGATGATAGTGACTTGATATAAACCAAATGCTAGAGGTGGGAAAGATGATTAATCCACAAAAAATATTACCATTAATCAAACAACTAGAAGCGAATAATATTGCATATTCTTTGGGTGGAAGTGCCATGTTGAGTTTTCTTGACTTAGTCCAGTCCGTCAATGATTGGGATTTGATGGTCGATTGCCCAAAATCCAAAATTATAGAAGCAATTACTGGATATGAGTGGGTCGAGAAAGAGAGTGGCGACAAACCTTTTGCAAGTGAATATCGAATGGAGATTGGGTCGTTAAACGTGGATGTCATTGGCGGATTTGCTTTTGACGTAGATGGTGAACGACTGGAGTTACCTATATTCCCTATTCCAAATGTAAAATGGCACGGTATGCACGTTTCAAGTCCCGAAGTCTGGTACGTTGCTTATTATATGATGGAACGGAATCAGAAAGCTGATTTAATTTTGGCGTACTTACAGAACAACAAAGAATCAGTGAATCAAGATCTGATTAAGAGCCTGTTAGCTAAAGGTAATTTAGCATATGAAATTAGAAAAGGATTGAACACACTGCTTGAGACTTAACTTCATCGAACAGAGGTGTATCCAATGCTATATCATTTCAGTGAAGAATCTGATATTCATATCTTTATACCAAGAACGAAGCAGAATCGAGCTGAGTTTCCGGCTGTTGTCTGGGCGATTGATGAGCAGCATGAATTCAGTTATTACTTTCCTAGAGATTGTCCTCGTATTGTTACTCGAAGAACAAAAGACATTAGTGAGGAGCATCATGAGCTATTTTTTAAACACACAAACGCGGAAATTATTGTAACGGTTGAGAACGAGTGGTACTCCAGGATCGTGCAGCAAACGTTGTATCGGTATCATATGGATGCAGCGTCGTTTAAACTTTTTGATGAAACCGCAGGGTACTATATTTCGGATCAGGTGGTTACACCAAGTTACATAGAGAAAATAGATCATCTGGTAGATAGGCTTTTGGCCAGAGGGGTTGAGTTGAGATTCACGACAAATCTATATCCTCTGAGAGATGCTGTATTACAGTCAGACTTCCAACAATTCGGAATACATCGTTTCAATCATGCTAAACCATTGTAGATGGCGGGGAATAGTCAGTTTGGGAGGAGGATGGGGTCGTAGAGTCAAAGACTCCAATCTGGCAGAACGCATGATGAACTCGGAAGATGTTATATTGCATCCAAAGACGAGAGAAGCGCTCGAACAGTTGCTTACGAGCAAGGGCGAATAAGATGATTCATCTTCTACAAAGAGAAGGGGGAGTTTGGTGTGAATAAAGAAATGGAACATTTGCTTCAAGCTTTTGAAGAATGGACGCTATTTGTCAAGACGTTGACTCAACTCGAAGAAAAGATCTGGAATTCCAGTCTGGAAAAAGGAAAGTGGACGATCAAATCCATCGTAAGCCATATGATGTTATGGGATCGATATTTTTACAAGGAAGCGATCGAGAAGATTGCTCTGAATCAGCAGATTACGTTGAAGCATCTGGATTTTGATGAGTTCAATCGCAAAGCTGTGGAGTACGGGAGCCGTACAGAGACGTCTGAAATCATCGACAAGGCGATCACATACCGTCATAAAATTATGAATGATATCCGAAGGTTATCGGAGGAGAAGCTTTATCAACGATTTGTGGACACAGAGGGCAACGAGTTCTATATTCCCCAATATCTTAAAGATTTTATATGGCATGACGAGCATCATATGGAACCGTTAAAAACATATCTTGCTGAGGAGGGATTATTATGAGTATTCATACGATTACATTAGCTCAGGAACACCTGATTGGTTCATTCCTCCAATGAGGTTACGCCCATTTTAAACATCAAGTCAGGTGATTCCATCCGTTTTCAGACGCTGGACGCGGGCTGGGGCACAGGAGAAAGTTATGCGAAACGGATCAAACCTTTTCCACGACAAGGTGAAAAAGATGGAGGTCACGCCTTAATTGGTCCAATTTACATTGAAGAAGCGAAGCTGGGCCAAACGCTAGAGATCATTTTCAACGAGATCATACCGGGCAGTTACGGTTTTACTTCCGCAGGCGGATATCCGAATTGGCAGAACCAGAAATTGCACTTAACAGAGGTTGAAGAGCTGTCTCTGAATTGGACAATTGATCGACAAGCGATGAGCGCTTCTTGTGAAGTGCAGGGAAAGAAATACGCCGTATCCTTAAATCCATTCATGGGTGTCGTGGGCATGCCGCCAGAATCAGGCGGAATTCATACGACGTGGCCGCCACGCTATTGTGGAGGAAACATCGACTGTAAGGAACTGGTTCAGGGAAGTAAGTTATATTTACCTATTCCTGTAGACGGCGGTTATCTTGCAATGGGTGATGGTCATGCACGGCAAGGTGATGGGGAAGTCAGTTGTCAGGCGATTGAATGTGCTATGGAGCTTGTAGATGTCACAGTAAGTGTCATAGATGATATGAAACTGACCAATCCTCGTGCACATACGCCGTCTGGCTGGCTTACCTTTGGTTTCGATGAGGATCTGAATGAGGCAACAGTGCAAGCGCTAGATGGTATGTTAAACCTGATGGGTGAGTTATATGGCCTGAAGAGGGTAGAAGCGATTGCGCTTGGAAGCGCGGTAATTGATCTGCGTATCACGCAAATTGTGAATGGTGTGAAAGGCGTGCATGCCTTTTTGCCCCACGATGCTTTTAAGTGATTTGAAACGGTTATGCTGCTTATACAAATTGAATAGATGATTTACATAATCACGGAGTGGACACATCTTTAATTCAGTATTATCAATGAACCGGAGGTTGATGTGATGAGAGACAAGCCACAGCTTGTTTTAGATATTGCAGGTGTGTTGTTAAGTAATATGTCGTTAATGTGCTGGAAAGAAATGATTCAGGAAACGAATCTGTCAGCAGATCAATTAAAAATGCATTTTGGGAGCATTAAGAAACAGCTTTGGACTGGGAAGATGAAGGAAGAAGAGTTTTGGATTTCCTTAGGCGAAGTGTTTCCTGAATTACCGATCGGCCGAGCAAGAGACATCCTATTTGATTCAATCGTTCCGCTACCTGCTGCTGGGTACCTTGAGCGCTGGAGTAAGTTCGCCGATATTCATCTACTTAGCAATCATTGCAGCGAATGGATACAACCGAATCTGGATAGCTTAAGCCATTATGCAAAAAGTGTAACGATCTCGAATCAAGTAGGTTTATGCAAACCGGAGATTGAAATATATCAACTGGTTGAAACGCATCTGACAGGCGGAGTAGACGTATTGTTTATAGATGACCAAGAGAAAAATTTGCATTCGGCTAAACACCTCGGATGGAAGACATTGTTGGCGGATGAAGAGGGGAAATGGACTCAAGAAGTAGAATCATTCATAAATTTTCAAATTTAAATTCGTATTTCATATATTACTGAAGCCCTCTACGATGTCATTTCATTTGATGTTAGAGGGTTCTTCCAATTTATGTCCTTTAAGTGTTTTATTTTCCTGAAATTGTGCGGAATGAAATGACGGTGATCAAAATATTCTAAATAATAACAGAATATGTATTGACCCAAGGCTTTTTATGATACTATAATGAAATGGGTTTCATGAAATCCGTTTCATTAATTCCTGACAACTTCGTAAGCGCTTTCTGTTGAAAGGGGTAATACAGGTTTTCAAGTTCCCATCTATGACAGCCTTGTGATGAGTTAAGTCATTCGAGGAAGTCATCCTAGCGTTATGCAAGCTTGATTCATCTTTATCTAACTTTGAGGGGGAGCGTGTGAAAGATGAAGTTTGTGCGAAAGAAAAGGAATAGCCTGCTGGTGATGTTCACCTTAATGGTGACCATTATTGCTGGTTGCAGTGGTGGAGGAACACCATCTGATACTGCGACTCAGCCGCCTGCGAATGAAAACAAAGAAGCGGCGGTTGAACCTGCACAGGAGAAACAGGAGCCGAAAGTGGATTTGAAAGGCAGAGCTGTCCGGATATCGAACTGGTGGGATGCATCTCCCAAAGGAGACTCAGAGGCAGATGAGCGTGCTCGTGAACGAATCAAAAATGTAGAAGAAAAATACAACGTGAAAATTTCCTATTTGAATACTGATTACGGAGCAACATCTGAGAAAATTTCTTCATCCGTGATGGCCAATGAGCCTTTTGCAGAGATTGTGCGTGTGCCTGACGGGTACATCTGGGGCCTCATGCAGGGCGGATTCCTTACACCACTGGATGATTATCTGAAAGATACGCAGATCAAGCCGGATGTTATCGATTCCATGCGATTCGGCAGTGATAAAGTATATGGCTTGACGGGTTGGTATACTCCGAATGACAGTGGAATGTTTTATAACAAAAGAATCTTCAAAGAAGCTGGTTTGAAGGATCCCCAGCAATTGATGGAAGAGGATAACTGGAACTGGGATACGATGCTGGATGCAGCGAAGAAACTAACCGTTGATAAAAACGGGGATGGCAAGATGGATCAGTATGGTCTGTCGGGTGCGTATTACGTACTTCACGAAACGCTGATCGGAAGCAACGGCGGTAAAATGTACGACGAGGCAACACAAAAGGCAGCGTTTGATTCACCCGAATCTTTGGAAGCGCTTAACTTTTTGTATAGCCTGTACAACGATCATAAAGTCGTGAAGGCTAACGCCGGCAATGACTGGGAAGACCCTTCCAAATTTTTCTCAGAAGGAAATATAGCGATGTACCCCGGCGGATTGTGGGAAGTGGAAGGCCGCATTCTGGATAAGTTAAAAGACGACTGGGGATATGTTTACATGCCTAAAGGTCCTAAAGCCAAAACTTACCTGGATACAGTCAACAGTACCGAAAGTTTTGTTATTCCTAAGGGCGTAAAAGATGCGGATATCATCGTCAAAATCTGGGAAGAACTTCAGGACTTTGACAACTGGCAGGATAATCACCGCCTATGGTTAGAAAACATTTTGCCTGACGAAGCTTCAATCGCTAACGCCATGAATGACAACGGACAGGTTGAACGGGTATACGGTGCTCGTGCTGGAGGATTAGGTGTTAAGGAAGCACTTGGCAGTGTAACTGAAAAGTTTGTGAAAGGTGAAGTGACCCCATCGACAGGTGTTGCTCAGATCATTGGGCCTGCCCAGGCAGGAATCCAGAAAGTATTGAAGGGCGAAAAAAGCAAGTAGGGAGTAAGCTATGGAGCTACAGGTTTGGTTTTGTATCTTATGTTAGAGGCTTTGTGGTAATGGCACTAAGGTAAAATCATTTATTTGAGGGAGGCAGCCCATGTTGAAAAAAATGATTTCTAACAAAATAATGTTTTTTGTTTTGTTTGCCGCATTGATCACGCTTTTGTCTGCATGCAGCAGTTCAAATGACAAACCAGCCGAGCCTGTTGCTAAACCAGCTGAAACGGAGACAAACACAACCCCAGCGAAAGAAGAAGAGAAGGAAGAGGCTACGCCAGCCCCTGATCTGAACGGACGGGTCATTCGAATATCACACTGGTGGGATGCCACACCAAAAGGGGATTCGGAGTCAGATGAACTAGCACGTGAGCGGATCAAATTGGTGGAAGAGAAGTATAACGTGAAGATTAAATATCTGAACACCGAATACTGGTCTACTTCCGAAAAATTGTCTTCCTCGGTGCTTGCCAACGAACCTTTTGCAGAAATTGTCCGTATTCCCGATGGTTTCATCTGGGGACTAATGCAGGGCGGATTCTTGTCACCACTGGATGATTATCTCAAAGACACTCGGGTGGAGAAAGATGTTGTTGACTCGATGCGCTTTGGTGGTGACAAGGTGTATGGCTTAGAAAGCTGGTATACACCGAATGAAAGCGGGATGTTCTATAACAAACGGATTTTTAAAGAAGCGGGTATAAAAGACCCGCAACAGTTAATGGACGAGGATAACTGGAACTGGAATACGATGCTGGATGCCGCCAAAAAGCTGACGGTTGACCGAAACGGTGACGGTAAAATGGATCAATATGGTCTCGCTGGAGCGCATTACGTACTTTCGGAGATGCTGATCGCGAGTAATGGCGGGAAATTATACGATGAGCAGACCAATAAAGTGACGTTTAATTCTCCCGAAGCTATGGAAGCGCTTAATTTCCTGCATAGCCTGTACAACGAGCATAAAGTGATCAAAGCTAACGGAGGAAACGACTGGGAAGATCCAGCCAAATATTTCGGAGAAGGCACGATCGCGATGTATCCAGGAGGACTCTGGGAGGTTGAAGGCCGGATCGTAGATAAGCTGAAGGATGAGTGGGGATATGTTTATATGCCGAAGGGACCTCAAGCGAAGACATATCATGAACCATTTGGTCAAACAGCAGCTTACGTGATTCCTAAGGGTGTGAAGGATGCAGATGTCATCGTCAAAATCTGGGAAGACCTGCAAGACTTTGATAACTGGCAAGAAAATCGCAGGTTGTCCCTTGAAAATATATTGCCGGATGAAGCATCAATTGCAAATGCGATGAATGATGATGGCAAGGTACAACGTTTGTTTGGCGGACGCTTCGGCGGTCTGGGCATCAAGGAACAGTTGGATAGCGTAACCGAGAAGTTTGTTAAAGGGGAAATCACTCCTTCCACAGGTGTTGCACAAGTCATCGCACCTGCGCAGGCAGCCGTGAAAAAAGTGTTAAGTGGAGAGCAGGACAAGAAAAAATAATGCATATAAGTTGACGGCCCCATGTCTGTTCCCGTTAGCCGGAAAACAGTATGCGGCCGTTCATCTCATTACGTTTAAGAGAGTCAGTTAAAGGAGGGGCATTGGGTGAAATTCACATTATCCCGAGTGACGATTGTTGTCGTCATGTTAATGCTCGTCGTGGTGTATGCGATATTCAGTTCCGGTGCAAGCGGTAATTCGAAAACCGGAAATCGAACATCAGATCCGAGCCGTGTGATGCCGATATCGGAATCTGCTACTGAGGGTAGCTATGATTATTATCTGCAGCAATTCCAGAACGAGAAGCAGCCTTCCAGGGAAATTGTCATTCAAGGAGCAGATTACACAGCTGCTGAAGGAATGAAACCCGAGATGATCACGGAGCTCGGCGGCGAAACGGGCAAGTTCATACGAACAGAGGAAAGTGGTTCAGTGCAATGGGACGTGGATGTTCCGGAATCCGGAATGTATAACATGACCTTGCGCTATTACCCGATTCAAGGAAAGAGCTCTGCCATCGAACGTGAATTATGGATTGATGGGGAGATCCCTTTCAACAGTGCACGCAATATTAGCTTTCATCGGGTTTGGGTCAATGAGAAGTCTGAAATCGAACAAGACAACAGAGGCAATGATCTGCGTCCGCGTCAGATTGAAGCACCGATGTGGCAGGAGTCCATCCTGAGAGATAAAGAAGGCTATTATGAAGAGCCGTACCAGTTTTATTTTTCAGCAGGGAAACACTCCATAAAGCTTGTATCAACACGGGAGCCGATGGTCATTGATTCGATCAAACTGCATCATTACGAAGAGCCGCCATCCTATGCTGAACTTAAGCAGGAGTACGAATCGAAGGGATACGCGGCAACCAGTGGACACTTGATCAAAGTTCAAGGGGAACAGGCTGCAACCAAGTCATCACCGACATTGTATCCCATTACAGATCGATCCAGCACATCGACAGAACCGTATGATGTTTCCAAAATCAGGATGAACACCATTGGCGGAAACAACTGGCGTGTGCCGGGGCAATGGATTGCATGGGAAATGGATGTACCAGAGGATGGCTTATATAAGATAGCGATCAAAGGCAGACAGGAATTGCTGCGGGGCATATACTCCACCCGCTCGTTGCAAATTGATAACAAAACTCCATTCAAAGAGATGACACAGATTCCATTCTTCTATGATTCTGATTGGCAGATGAACGTCTTGGGGAGCGAAGAAGAGCCGTATTTATTTTATTTAACCAAAGGAAAACATGATTTGCAGCTTGAGGTCAGTCTGGGGGCTATTGCGCCTTTGATCCGTCAGGTTGAAGCTAGTGTGCTTGAAATCAATGCGATGTATCGAAAAATTCTGATGATCACAGGTAATGTACCTGATCCGTATCGTGATTATCAATTAGATAAACAGATTCCGGATATGGTGGATGTATTTCATAAACAAAGTGATATTTTGAATGCGGTTTCTGAAGAGCTAATTCGTCTGACAGGGGAGAAAAGCGACAAAACGGCAATTTTGAATAAAACAGCCTATCAGTTAGCTGATCTGGCCGACAAACCGGAAACGGTTCAGAAACGGTTGTCTCAATTCAAAATTAATGTGGGTAGCGTCGGTTCTTGGCTCCTGGAAGTGCGTGAACAGCCTTTAGAGATTGACTATCTGCTGCTGGCTTCACCTGATGAGAAGCTGCCAAAAGCAAATGACTCAGCTTTCCGCAAAGCCGGACATGAGGTTTCGTCTTTCTTCCATTCCTTCTTTGAAGATTACGATACCATCGGTAGCACAGCGGATGAAGATAAGTCCGTTACCGTCTGGATTGGTACAGGCCGCGACCAGGCGCAGGTATTAAAAGCGATGATTGATGACACATTTACGCCGCTAACAGGCATAAGTGTAAATCTCAAGCTGGTCAATGCGGACGTGTTGCTTCGTGCCTCGCTTGCAGGAGAAGGCCCGGATGTGGCGATGCAGGTAGGCAATGATGTACCGGTTAACTTCGGGATGCGGCATGCGGCAGAGGATCTGTCTACGTATCCGGGGTACCACGAATTGATCCAACAGTTCAGGGACAGTGCCATGGTTCCTTATCAATTTGAGGATCAAGTATTTGCACTGCCGGAACAGCAAATCTTCAACATGTTATTTTACCGCAAAGATATATTGGAACAGCTTGACCTTGAGCCACCGCAGACGTGGGAAGACGTATATGCCATGATTCCGGTGCTGCAGAAGCACAACATGGAAATGGCACTGCCGCTTGCTCAAACTACAGGTGTACCTGTACTTGAGGTCAATCGGGCGTATGCGATGCTGCTTTATCAGATGGGTGGTTCATTCTATCAAGACCACGGTGCGAAGAGTGGTATGGATACGGAAACGGGACTGGAAGCGTTCAAAGAGTGGACGAATTTCTATACCAGTTATAAGCTCCCGCTCACGTTTGATTTCCCGATGCGTTTTAGAACAGGGGAAATGCCAGTTGGCATTATGGATTATACCTTCTATAACTATTTATCCGTGTCCGCTCCAGAAATCAAGGGATTATGGGAATTCGTTCCGGTTCCAGGCATCAAGCAGAAGGACGGAAGTATCAAACGGGATGTGGCGAGTGGTGGTACGGCGACGGTCATGCTGAAACAATCCAAGCACAAGGATGCCGCGTGGGAATTCATGAAATGGTGGGTTAGTAAAGATGCACAAGTTCGATTCGGACGGGAAATGGAAGGTCTGATGGGAGCTGCGGCGCGCTATCCGACAGCCAACATTGAAGCATTACAGGAATTGCCGTGGCCAATTCGCGATTACCGCAGTTTGGAAGAACAGTGGGAGTGGGTGCAGGGTGTTCCGGAGGTTCCTGGAGGTTACTTTACAGGTCGCCATCTGGATAATGCATTGCGTGAGGTCGTGAATAACGGTACCAATTCCACGGATGCGATCTACGATTATGTGCAGGAAATTAACTATGAAATTCAACAGAAACGAAAAGAGTTTAAATTGGACGGAATGCGCTAGGGAGGGACTCTTTTGCAAAAGGCAGACATGGTGACCAAAACTAGTTCTCAGCCCAAGCGCACGCCTGCCGGCATGCCGGGTAAATGGGAACTCTTTGTCAGAGATATGAAGCGGGATAAACATTTGTATGTTCTACTCTCACCTTATATGTTGTTATTTTTACTGTTTACAGTGTTTCCCGTCATCATCTCTATTTTCTTCAGTTTTACCAACTTCAATATGCTGGAGTTTCCGCAGTGGGTCGGCTGGGAGAATTATTCCAAGCTGCTCTGGAATGATGATGTCTTCTTGATTGGTCTCAAAAATACGATTATTTTCTCGGTCGTTACCGGCCCGATCAGTTACATCGCCTGTTTTGTATTTGCATGGCTGATTAATGAGCTGAATCCCAAGGTGAGAGCCTTTATGACCCTGATCTTTTTTGCACCTTCGATCTCGGGTAATGTGTTCTTTATTTGGCAAATTATATTCTCGGGGGATTCTTACGGTATTATGAATGGTTTCTTGATGAAAACAGGCATTCTGTATGAGCCGATCCTGTGGCTTCAAGATCCTAAATATATGCTGGCGATTATCATGCTCGTGCAATTGTGGCTCAGTCTGGGAACCAGTTTCCTGGCGTTTATTGCGGGTTTGCAGACCGTAGATCGGACGCTATATGAAGCAGGGGCAATCGATGGAGTCCAGAATCGCTGGCAGGAGTTATGGTACATTACGCTGCCTTCGATGCGCCCTCAGTTGATGTTTGGTGCGGTTATTCAGATTACCGCGTCCTTGGCGGTGGCCGAAGTCGCTACGGCGCTGGCCGGTTTTCCGAGTGTGCAGTATGGTGCACATACGATCGTCACTCACTTGATGGATTACGGAACGATTCGCTTCGAAATGGGTTATGCGTCTGCCATTGCAACGGTGTTATTCGGTCTGATGCTGGGTTCCAACCTGCTTGTACAAAAGCTTCTGAAGAGAGTGGGGGAATAGCAGATGAAAATAGCCCTGCGTATGAAACGAAAAATCAACCGATCCTGGCAGGTCGACATCCTGCTGTTCCTGCTACTTGGCGGATTTGGCGCATTTATGGCGGTTCCGCTCATCTATGTCATTAATAATGCGTTTAAACCGCTGGATGAGCTGTTCATATTTCCGCCAACCCTGTTTGTTCGGAATCCGACGTTTGAGAACTTTTCGGATTTGTTTCAGGTGATGAAAAATTCATGGGTCCCCTTCTCAAGATACATTTTTAATACGGTGTTTATTACGGCGGCGGGTACATTCGGTCATATCATGCTGGCCTCGGCGGCAGCATATCCACTGGCGAAACACAAGTTTCGCGGACATAAGATTTTGTTCACGGTGATCGTCTTGTCATTGATGTTCTCGCCGCATGTCACGGCCATTCCGAACTATATGATCATGTCGACACTCGGCTGGCTGGACTCGTATCAAGCGATCATTATTCCGGCTTTTGCTTATCCGCTCGGCTTGTATCTGATGAAGCAGTTTATGGAGCAGATCCCGGATGCACTGCTAGAGGCGGCAAAAATGGATGGTGCGAGCGAATACCGAATTTTCTTTCAGGTGGTTATGCCACTTGTCAAACCGGCTTGGTTAACCTTGCTCATCCTGATGATGCAGATGCTGTGGGGAACGGATGGCGGTAGCTTCATCTATAGTGAGCAACTCAAAACGATGCATTATGCCATGGGACAGATTGTGCAAGGAGGGATTGCTCGTGCAGGGGTAGGCGCTGCCGTGGCTGTGATCATGATGACGGTGCCAATCGTGACGTTTGTATTATCGCAGAGCAATGTCATTCAAACGATGGCTTCATCCGGCATGAAGGATTAAGGGAGAGGGTGTTACAGATGAGAGTGAAATCATGGCTAATCGTTCTGGTAGCTTCCCTGCTGATTGCTGGATTAGGACATAACCAGGCTCATGCGGCACCGTATGAGGGATATACCTACAACTATTGGGGAGATTCGGTGAAGTCACCGATTGCGTTTCTTCCCTCCAGAGTAATCACAGGGGAAGAGGCCGGAACAGGAGCATGGCAGTCACCGCTGGATTTATATGCTGCGAAAGATGGCTTGCTCTATATTCTGGATTCAGGCAATGGACGGATCGTTGTCTTAAATGAGAAATGGGAAGCGGTTCGGGTCATTCAAGATTTTAACCATGACGGTAAAAAGGATAGTTTTAACAACCCTGAGGGACTCTTCGTGACGGAAGCTGGTCAAATCTACGTTGCAGATACCGAAAACCGACGGATCGTAGAGTTGAATCAAGATGGTACTTTTGTGCGTGCCATCGGTGCACCAGAGTCGGATGTGCTTAGTGATAACTTTGAATACTTTCCTCGCAAGGTGATCGTGGACAAAGCTGGACGAATCTATGTGGTTGGTCGTGGGGTCTTCGAAGGACTGATTGAGTTCGACAGTGACGGACGTTTCACAGGATTTATGGGTACCAATCGTGTGCAGTTTGATCCAGTCGATCTGTTCTGGAAAACCGTATCTACGAAGGAACAACGTGAGAAAATGGTTCGGTTTATCCCGCTGGAGTTCAACAACGCGGACATCGATGATGGCGGTTTTATCTACACCACAACAGCGGATAAAAACTCGCTTTCTTCCGTCAAAAGATTGAATCCGTCCGGTATTGATGTACTACGGGTCAACGGTGAATTTGCACCGGTCGGAGATTTGACCTTCAATCGCTCTTCCTTCGTGGATATCAAGGTGTCCAGTAACGGTGTCTATCGCGCACTAGATTCAACTAGAGGACGGGTGTTCACGTATAACGAGGACGGTAATCTCCTCTATGTCATAGGTCAACTGGGCAATCAGATCGGTACGTTCAAAAATCCGGTCGCTATCGAAAGCCATGGAGACGCTATCTACGTACTGGATCGAGATCTCGGCCGGATTACGGAGTTCAAGGCGACAACCTTTGGAAGCCTGGTTAATGAGGCCAATCGGTTGTACAGCTCTGGTAAACATACGGAAGCCGCCAAGTTATGGCAAGAGGTACTGCGCCTTGACGCGAACTATGAGATGGCCTATATCGGGATCGGCAAATCAATGCTGCGAGAAGGAAAGTACAAGGAAGCCATGACCTATCTTAAGCTGGGGAATGACCGCGAATACTATTCCAAAGCTTTAGCTAAGTATCGGAGAGAATATATGCGCGAATATTTCGGGTTGTACATGACTGTAGCGATTGCATTGTTAATCAGCGTTATCGTCTGGCGCCGGATCGCCAGAACACGGAATGAGAGGGGGGCCACAGATGTCGCTAATTAAGGAACTCAAATACTCTCTACATGTCGCGGTACGTCCGTTTGACGGATACTGGGATTTGAAATATGAAAATAAAGGTAGATTGCGCGTTGCATTACTGGTGTTGCTTGCCGTGACGGTAACAATGATCTTGAAGCGACAGTTTGCCGGATATGTTGTCAATGACAACTATCCACTTTCACTTAACAGTATTAACGAGTTCAAGTATATCGTACTCCCTTTTCTCCTCTGGTGTATTGCCAATTGGTCGCTGACCACGCTGATGGACGGGGAAGGCAAGTTCAAAGACATCTTGATTGCAACAGGATATGCGATGCTTCCGCTTATTCTGGTTAACATTCCCAATATTTTGCTTAGTAATGTGATTACGCTGCGCGAATCTTCTTTTTATTACTTGCTGGATTCGTTCGGTGTCATCTGGTTTGTGTGGCTGCTTTTTATCGGAACCAAGACGGTACATCAGTATTCGGTCATGAAAACGATTATGACCATGCTGCTTACGCTCGTAGTAATGGGTGTTGTGATCTTCCTGGGCTTGCTTTTCTTTAGCCTGATCCAGCAAATTATCAGTTTTGGTTATACCCTCTTTCAAGAGATTACACTGCGCGAATAGGAGAAGAAAGGAGGTGCCTGATATGAGAAAAAAGCGTACCGCATTGGCAGCGGCTATCCTCATCGCAAGTTTGTTCACGTCTCAAAATGTCAATTATGCGGAATCCGTATCGGAACGGGTGGCAACCACATCTGGCGATTCACAAGAGACGAGTAAGAATACGTCTGCTGAGTCGTCTGAAACACAACAAAGTTCATCGGAGCAGGAGAAGGCGGATGCTTCACGTGAGGGAGAAGAGCAGTCCGTTGCGACCAGCTCAGGAGCGAAGGCAGCATCGGCGAATCAACAGAATAAGGAAGCAGTAGCTGTCCCTGAGGGGATGGAAGCTGTTGCAGAAAAGGATGGCCTGATCCTGTATCTAAAGCCGGAAACCACAGAGATTGCGGTCAAGGACAAGAAGAATGGTGCCATGTGGTTTTCCAATCCACAGGATCGTGAAGCAGATGCCATTGCGACCGGATATAACAAATCCCAGCTGAATGTGCAGTTTGAATTGACGTATTACGATAATACGGGCAATGCGCTCAAATACGATAATTTTACGCACAGTGTAGAGAGTGGTCAGTTTGAAGTTGAAAAAGTAGAGGACGGCCTCAACATCGTATACACGCTGGGTGAAGTCAAAAGTGATATTGAAGCTATCCCTAAATATATTAGCGAGGAACGCTTTAACACGTTGATTCTCGCGAAACTGGAAGAAAAAGATCAGAAAGAAATCGAGAAGCGCTTTAAGTACGATGAGGAGAACAAACGTTTCGAGAGACGGGACTCTTCTCTGAAAGGTGTAGGTTTGTCCAAAGTTACCCGCATCTTTGAGTCTGTTGGTTATGATGAGGCACAGATCGCAATTGATAAAGCGGCTTATGGTGAAGAGGAAAGCGGAAGCACAAGTGTCGTTGTGCCTGTCCACTATCGGCTGGAGGAAGGACGTCTGCGCGTATCGATTCCGGAGAATGGTATCCAGTATCCAGATACGATGAAGATTCAATCTTTGTCTCTGCTGCCGTTTTTCGGTGCCAGCGGGCCGAAGGATGAAGGATATAGCTTGGTGCCGGACGGATCAGGATCATTGATTTATTTTAATAACAAAAAAACGTCTGTATCCCCATACAGTACAGTGCTGTATGGTAGCGATCATGCCGTGAACCAGCTCACCCAGATTCAGAAAGAACAGAAGGCAAGAATGCCTGTGTTCGGTATGAGTTATGGAGACAAAGGTTACCTTGCGGTCATCGAGAAAGGTGATGCAGTTGCGTCCGTCGAGGCAGATGTCAGCGGCAGATTGAATCAGTACAACACCGTACATTCAAGCTTTGCGCTGAGCAGCATGGAAGAGGTTACCCTGACGAATGGCTGGCGTTCCAGCACAGTCAAACGGTTTCAGGCACAGCCTTTTCATAACGAGATGGCCGTTGTATATGAATTTCTGAATGCAGACAATGCGAGTTATTCCGGCATGGCCTCGACTTATCGGGATTATCTAACGGAGCAAAAGAAACTCACCCGTTTGGCTGATGATACTGCGTTGCCTTTCTATGTCGAACTGATTGGTGGCATTCCGAAGAAAAAATTCTTCCTGGGTATCCCGTACAATGCCTATGAACCTCTGACGACGTTTGAAGAGGCGCAGGATATTTTAAAAGAAATGCAAAGCCTGGGTGTAGAGGACATCCAGCTTCGGTACTCGGGGTGGTTTGGCGGAGGCATTCATCATAATATGCCGAAGTCCATCGATGTAGATAAAAAGCTTGGTGGCGCTAAAGGTTTGCAAAACCTGCAGGCCTACACACAAGAAAATGGTTTTGGATTATACCCGGACGTATCTTTCCTGGAGGCGTTCCCAGAAGCAAAAGGATTCAAGAAATCGTATGCTTCACGCCAAATTACAGGTAAACTCGCGCAGTTATTCCCGTACCATATCTCCTCCTTTACACGGGATGATGAAGCATCTCCTGGCTATGTGCTGAGTCCGGAAGCGGTGCCGGGCATTGTGAACGGGTTTTTGCAAGATTACAAGGAAACAGGACTTACAGGTCTGTCGCTTCGAGATTTAGGCGACCAGCTGAATTCCGACTTCAACCGTGCTAACGTGATCAATCGCGAACAGGCCAAAGAAATTGCAATACAGCAGCTTGAACAGGTGCGCAGTTCGGATGCCTCTCTTCTTGTAGAAGGCGGCAATAGTTATGCGAGTCCCTATGCCAGACATATTGTAGATGCACCTGTGAGCAACAGCGGGTTTAACATCACCGATGAAGCGGTCCCTTTTTTCCAACTGGTCTATCACGGCTACGTCCAATACACAGGGCAGGCATGGAACATGGCGGATGACCAAGATTCCCATGTACAGATGCTGCGGGCGATTGAAACCGGATCGGCACCATATTACACGTGGTTCTACGCAGATCCATCTGCGATCAAATTGACGAGTTTTGACGCGTTATATTCAGCCGATTACCGGCGCTGGATTCAGGAATCCGCTGAGCGCTATAAGGAACTGAGCAATGTGTTACAGGATGTACAGAATCAAACCATTGTGAAACATGAGAAGCTGAGTAAGGGTGTTTATCAAACGACATTCGAAAAAGGCAAAACGGTTATTGTGAATTACAACGATGCTGATGTGGAACTAAACGGCATACGTGTTGCAGCGAAGAGCTACAAGGTAGGAGGTGACACGCCGGAATGAAACTCAAGAAATTATCGTTAGAACAGAAAAACAGATATTACGGTTTGTATTTCATCCTGCCTTGGTTCATCGGCTTCCTGCTGCTGTTCATGGTGCCTCTGATCTCATCGTTCCGATACAGTCTGAGCAATCTACAGGTGTCCAATGAAGGGTTTACGCTGGAATTTATCGGTTTGGCGAATTTCCGCGAGGCTTTATTCTCTCATGAATCCTATGTGAGGATGCTGACTGAATCTGTGGTCAATATCGTCGTGAATACACCGTTAATTATTATTTTCAGCTTGTTTTTTGCCGTGATTCTGAATCAGAAGTTTCATGGAAGGGTTTTGGCGAGAGCCATTTTTTTCCTTCCAGTTATTCTGGCCTCAGGTATTATTGCGAGTATCGAAAACGGTGACTTGATGCAATCCGTTGTTCGTAGTGCCAATGATATGACGGGCGGCGGACTGTCCGTGATGAAAAATCTGGATTTGACCATTATGCTGCTTGAATCGGGCATGAGTCCAATTCTGGTTGAATATCTGACAGGTGCGGTCAGTCGGATTTACGAGATTGTCAGTCAGTCTGGCGTACAGATTTTGATTTTCCTTGCGGGTCTTCAATCGATCTCTCCATCGCTGTATGAAGCTGCCAAAATTGAAGGATCTACGGGCTATGAAGCCTTTTGGAAAATTACGTTCCCGATGCTGAGCCCGTTGATTCTGACGAATCTGGTGTATACCATCGTGGATAGCTTCATCAGTGATCAGACGAGTCGGCTTGTGGTAGATACGGCCTTCAAGAGCTTTAACTTTGGACTCAGTGCGGCGATGTCCTGGATGTATTTCGGCGTTATCGCACTGATCCTGTGGGTAACGACCGCCCTGGTGTCCCGTAAGGTCTTTTATCAAAATTAGTAATTCTGAAGGAGGCCTGACATGAAGACAGAAACCGCAGCAGGACAGCCGCCTGCGAAGAAGGAATGGCTACAGCGCTTGGGTTCTACGGCCTACTGGTTCGAAGCGATTAAGAAGTGGGCATGGATTCTCGTTCGATTTGTCCTGATCTTTGGTATCTCATTTGTCATTCTTTACCCGATTTTATTGAAAATATCGATTTCCTTTAAAAGCATGTCCGATCTGTATGATCCAACGGTGATCTGGATTCCGCGTACGTTTACGCTCGAAAACTTTAAACTTGTGTTCACGGCGATGAATTATCCCGGCGTGCTCATGAATACTCTATGGTTGTCTTCTGCGGTTATGTTACTTCAGACGATAACCTGTGTGCTGGCAGGTTACGGTTTCGCCAGAATCAAGTTCCGGGGCAGCGGTTTTCTGTTTGCAGCCGTAATATTTACCATTCTGGTCCCTTCACAGACGATCATGATTCCACTCTATCTGAACTTTAAAAACTTTGATGTGATGGGTCTGATCGAGCTGTTCCGAGGCAGTCCAGCCAACTTAATCAATACGTATTGGCCGTTTCTCATTTCCGCAGCCCTTGGGATGGGTGTGAAAACGGGTCTGTACGTCTACATTTTCCGCCAGTTCTTCAGAGGTATTCCGCGTGAGATTGAAGAGGCGGCATACGTGGATGGTGCAGGATATTTCAAAACGTTTGGCCGTATTATATTGCCTAACGCAATACCTTCGATGGTTACAGTCATGCTGTTCTCGTTTGTATGGCAGTGGAATGACTCATTCTTTACTAATATGTATCTGAACGAACCGAAAGTCATGTCGTCGATGATGTCTTCCTCCGGATTTACGATTGCTACGTATCTAACAGGTGGTGGTCAGGCGGCGGCATCTTATACACAAGATCCATTTTTCATGTCCATGATGATGAATACAAGTGTGTTGATGGCGATTCTACCGCTGATTATCATTTACCTATTCGTTCAGCGTCATTTCGTGGAGAGTGTGGAACGTTCCGGTCTTGTAGGATAAAAGCGATCGTAACGACAAATGTAAAGCGGATCTTCACTTGTTCATTTGTGAAGGTCTCTGAATTCATAAGAGGCTGTCTATACATATGGCAGTCTCTTATCCATAGCAAAGTAATGAGTCGTTGGTACAGATGTCTGAAAAGTTAGAGCCGGAAGAGGAGGATGAGGGATGCAACGAGATAATCCAGAAACAAAAGATAAGCCGGATGTACATGTTACGATCAATGGAAAGACCTGTTATCAGAGCATTGACAATTTTGGCGCATCGGATGCGTGGTCGATGGAACCTTTGGGGAAGCATTGGAATGAGGAAAACAAGGCGCAGATCGCCGATCTGTTATTTTCCAGGGAGAGAGGAATCGGGTTGTCCGCATGGCGTTTTAACATAGGCGCAGGATCAACAGAAACCGACCAGGAGCAGATCCCCGACCCATGGAGACGGGCCGAAGCTTTCAAAATGTCAGAGGAACACGAGTATGATTGGAATAAACAGTCGGGCCAACAGTGGTTTCTTCAAGCCGCTCGGGATCGAGGCGTGCAGACACTTATCGCTTTTGTGAACAGCCCGCCGGTGTGGATGACCAAAAATGGTCATGCTCAGCCTGATCTTGAAGTGGGTTCAACGAATCTGAAGCCAGGTTATGAAGGGAAGTTTGCGTCCTATTTGATTGACGTATTAACCCATTTCAAGGGAAAAGGATTCGACTTTGACTATATTAGTCCAATCAACGAGCCGACTTGGGACTGGAACCAGTCTTGGCAGGAGGGGAATCGTTACAATAACGATGATCTGAAACAAGTGATTCTTGAATTGTACCGCCAACTGCAGCAGACGGATCTGAACGCACGGATCAGTGCACCGGACGGCGTAGAAATCACGTCGTTGCTTGACGATGAATATTATCGTCAGTTTGCAGGCAGCGGCATCTATTCAAGCGGGGCTAACAAACTAGGCACAGGGAAATATCGGGAGTACATAAAGGACATGATTGGTGATCCTCAGGTGAAAGAAGCCATAGGGAATAAAATCGCTTCACATTCGTACTGGTCTGACTACAGAAGTCCTGGTGATGATCGGTTGGTCAGACTTAGAAAGCTACTGCACACCAACATGAAACACTATGACCCGGACAGCAAATACTGGGTAACGGAGTATTGCATTTTGGGAGACTATGGACCTGGACGTGATTTAGGCATTGAGCCTGCGCTTCATGTTGCAAGAACGATTCATTTTGATCTGGTAGAAGCGAGTGCGGCCGCATGGCAATGGTGGACTGCGGTTTCCAAAGTGGATTACAAGGATGGATTGATCTATACGGATTTCAATGAAGCAGGCGACGAGCAAAATATACTAACTTCGAAAATGCTGTGGGTACTTGGTAACTATAGCAGATTCATTCGGCCTGGTTCGAAGCGAATCGACTTGACCGGGCTAGGTGAGGAAGCCGACAGCGGTTTGTTAGGTTCAGCTTATGTCCATGAAGGAGAGCAAACCGTGACTGCCGTTTTTGTGAATCATGGTGAACATGACAAGTATGTTCAAGTTCATCTTCATGACTTGGGTCTGAATGGAATGGTCAATACAATGGAGTCTTACGTGACCAATGCGGAACTGGATCTGGTTTGTCAGGAGAGAGTTACAGCTACGGAAGAGGAGTCATCTTTTAATGTATACATTCCGGGGAAATCGGTTGTGACCTTAACTGGCGGTGCATGAAAGTAAGAAGTAAAGGATAAGTGTTTAACTCGATATCGCCCATGGCATATTGGAGCTTGGTACATGTAGAGATGTATTATTAAGCTTGAATTTTGCCATGGGCTTTTTCGTATGATGTGATCTGTCCGAGCCTGGTTAAACCCCAAATTGCTTTAGGTGATGGTCCAGATGTTTATAGATTCCTTTTCCCCATTGCTCAGTTGTCAGTTTTCCGAAGAAAGGATGGGGATGTTGAGCGCATTGTGCCAGGCCGTTTATTTGAAAAGTGGTGATCTGCTGTTTCAGCTTGTCTTTCTCTGCCCCAAATTCTCGATCATCATCAATCACGATTGTCGGAATGGTCGACATATTTTGAGGTAAGGGCTTTTCATTGTAAAACATCGGTTTGGCAAACCGTCCAACAAGTCTTCCAAGCAGACCTCTTGGCGGGAACGTATTACCGAGGGGAATATCGTGAAAAGCAGAACAGTGAGCTAACATTTGAGAAACCTGCATGCTGCCCCACTGAGGTGTAGAATCTTCTGTGAGTTGATCCATACGCTCTGTAATTTCAGCAGCATGCTTGGGTTCAAAGATACTTTTCATCGGAACACCCCGATTCATTTTAATATCTTAAGCAACAGAAACAGTATCATTCCATTATTGAGAGGTTTGTTCACTTATGTTCAAGAATAATAAAATATGGTGAGTTTAGTCAATGAAAATGAGAATATAATGCTAGTAAAAATTGGAGGCTGATTCTATGGAAAACAAGGAGACATTCAATCTTGTGGCGAGTGAATATGATCGGTACAGACCTGTCTATCCGAGTGAGATGTTTGAGGATATTTTTACATACGCGAAGCTTCAGAAGGGTGATTCCATTCTAGAGGTCGGTTGCGGAACAGGGCAGGCAACTGGAGGGCTGGTAAGTGAGGACTATACAAACATTACGTGTATTGAATTAGGCAGTAATCTGGCACAGTTTACCGCAGATAAATTCAAATCGTATCCATCGATTCAAGTCATCAACACTTCCTTTGAAGAGTGGAATAATGAAGGAAAGCTTTTCAAGATGATGGTGTCAGGAACTGCATTTCATTTTATTGATCCAGAATTCGGTTACCGCAGAGCCTCAGAATTGCTCGAGGATGAGGGCTGCATAGGATTTTTCTGGACGATTCATGTTCCAGGCTATGATCAGCTACATCAAGAGATTCGTTCCCATTACATTGCGTTAGCCTCTCATTTGGATGATTCTCAGTATCCTTCACCCGATGAAGTCATTAGAGAGCGTAAAGAAATAACGGAGCATTCTGGTTTGTTCACAGATATTCAAGTCAAGGAGTATAACTGGATACAGTCCTGTTCGAGTGATGAATATACCGCGCTGTTAAATACGAATTCCAAGCATCAGCAGCTCTCTGAGGATGTTCGGCGTTTACTTTTAGGAAGAATTAAAGATTCTATTGATGATGCAGGCGGAATGATCGAGAAACATCACAAGGTGGCTCTTTTTTTAGGTAGGAAAAAAGTGTAATAAAAAGTGTAATCATGTAGATTTACAATCTCAATGAAGAGCAGGAGGAGAAATACGATGGACTCACGTTCAACTTATAATTCCCAAACCACAGTATTAAGTTTTCAAGAAGAACTAGAGAGGTTAAGGATACAAGCCGTTATGGGATGGTCTAAGGAATTCCGTAATCTGGCTTGGTATGGGCTCAAAAATGGAATGCGTGTATTAGAGGTTGGAAGCGGGCCTGGTTACATAACAGAGCAATTATTGAACAGCTTGCCAGACAGCGAGATAACTTCGCTTGAGATTGATCATACGTTACAATCACAAGCCAAAGAACGGCTGAAAGACGTTTCTTCTGAGCGACTGCAATTTGTGGAATCATCCATTTATCAGATGGATTTGCCGGATGATACGTTTGATTTCGTAGTAGCTAGACTCATCTTTCTTCACCTGCATCATCCGATCGAAGCAGCACAAGAAATTTATCGTGTGCTCAAGCCCGGTGGCCGACTTGCTATTATAGATGTTGACGATGGTGTTTTTGGGGCAGTGAATCCGGATATACCGGCGTTGCACACCGTATTAATGAAAATTGCGGACTATGTTGCACAACATGGTGGTAACCGGTTAATTGGCAGAAGTTTGCCGCGACTGCTTTCTGAGAGCGGATACATTCATATTGACACGGATGCTGTTCTTCAACATAGCGATTTATTGGGGATAGAAGGCTTTAAGCAGCAATTTAATCTGCAACGTTTTGTACATTTCGTTGAAAAGGGGATCATTAGCGAGGAGGAGTTTGCCCAGTTACAGGGAGCTTTCGAAGCCATAAATCATTCGCCAGAAGCCTATGCCATGATGAACTTCATTACTGCTTGTGGTACAAAGCCGTTGTCATAGGGAGATAAGCAGAACTTATTTACACGTGCAATCTGACAATTGTTTTCTTTCAAGTTATACATCTCAAATGTATATATCTATAAAGGGCGGTGATTCGAATGGATATAATCCGGACTTTTCAGGAATTCGTAACCCAAAGGGATCATCAAGGCATGATTGATTTACTGGAAGAATACGAGCAATCTAGCAAGTTGTCTGTGCCTGAACGCGGCTGGGTATATTGGAATATTTCAGATGGCTACGCCTTGTTAAGAAAACCGGAACCACTTTATACCAATCATCGGGCATTCTTCGAATGGGGGAAAGAAAACCTTACCCCGGATCAGTTACACTGGATCGTTTCCGATTCGACACAGGCATTATCATTGTCTGTAGGGAATGATCTCGGGCATTGGATTGACTGGTACCAATACGCTTGTGATCATGCACCGAAGCTCGCTTCCAATCGCGCCGTTCGCTTTGAGAGCCACCGTGCATTGAGCGGTACGTTCTGGGCGTTAGAAAGATACAACGAGATCCCATATGTTCTAGAACATATGAAACAGCTCATTGAAGAAGATGAGCTGTGGGATAATATTCTTTTTGCCCGCATTGTATATAACAAACAGCGCCTCGCTTATTTGTATCACTCGAGAGACGAAAGAGAAGTGGATTTGCTGCTACATGAAACGATGCATTTCATAGACCAAATCGATTGGTCTTCCTTGGATCACTTTAAAAAAGAGGCCGTTATCGGCAGCTGGGAAGACATGAACTCTTGCAGAAACTCACAGAGAGATATTCACATTGCGCTAAACAATCTGGCTTGTATCCTAGCAGATATTGAGAAGACTGAGGAAAGTGCAATGTTGTTCAGGCAGCTACAAGAATGTGGATACGTCTTGAATGGATATGCTTTTTCCAAGTATGTTTATTCGGTCTGGAAGTCAGAAGGGGCTAGCATTGCTTGGACAGCTTTGGTTGCTAATCAATCTTTTCAGTTCTCTGAACTGACTAAGCATAGTCCGATGCTAGTGGAGATCAGGGATCAGATTTGAATACCCATAGGCGAATAGCACTTATAAGGAAATAAGAAAGAAGGAATGCATGAAGTGATACATGATATCTTGTCAAGCAGATTTCCGAATTTGAATATCGTTGAATTAACAGGTGGCTATACGAATACGACTCTGTTGCTTGAGGGGGCGAATTCGCAGAAAATCGCTAAAATCTATCATGTGAACAATTCAGATGCAGGGACAGAAATAAGCACACTGAACTTGTTAAGACATTCTGGAGTTACTCCGCAAATACATGATTATTTTGAGCAGGACGAATGGCTGTTTGTCACGATGGATTATGTTCCAGGCGTCAACGCGCAGACACTTCTGGATCAAGGTGGACTTGATCAAGGCATGAGAATATATGGGCTGCTCGGGACGTATCTCGCCAGAGACGTGCACTCCGTCAAACGAGATAACCAAGATAAAGAGTTGCCGATCATCATGAAATCCGTTGTAGCTGTCGATGGACTGGAGTTCGTACCGAGCAGAATCAAGAGTATGGCAAAAGAAGTATTAAGCATTCCGGATCATGAGGGTCAAACTCTGATTCACGGGGATTTCGGACCGCATAATGTAATGTTGTACAATGACTCAATGTTCATTTTGGATTGGGAATGGGCAGGTTGGGGAAACCCGCTGTTTGATGTGGCATGGGTGGTTTGGTTTGTGCATCTTCATTATCCTCACATGGCAAAGGAACTGTCAGAGGTTTTACTAGGTGCATATACAGAACGTACAAATGTCGAAGTAACCCATGATTTAATTCAAGCTTACTCCACATCCAAAGTAATACAGATTATGAACCGAATCAAGAAAGCTCAACCGAACGTACAAAAGGAATGGCTACGAAGATTAGAATGGACGCTGCAAACGAATTTTTGTGTAAATGCATAGCGAGATAGATCGCACTGAAATACATAAACCTACGTGAAAGGAGTGATGCAACATGAGAAAACAGTTGAATATGTGTATCGAAAAAGCAAGAAAACCATTAGGAGGAATTTTAAATGACGATTCAGGTGAGGCCAGTTACGACGAATGATTGGTTTGCGTGTACCTGGCTTGAGGTAAGTGAAGAACAGAAAAAAACGTTTCCTGCACCGGTTGTTTATTGGCTGGCGGAGTCCAGGTTTGTCACAGATTTTCAGCCCATGGCCATCTATAATGATTCAGATCTGGTTGGTTTTGCAGTGTACTCCGATCAAGTTCATGACGCGGGTGACTATTGGCTTCCTGCTCTTATGATAGATAGTAAATGTCAGGGCAGAGGATATGGAAAAGATGCACTTCTTGCCTTGGTTCAATGGATGCGAAAGGCATTAGACTGCAAACGCATCTTGATTGGGCATAGACCTGAGAATGTGGTTGCTAATGCGTTATATGAATCTCTTGGTTTTCAACGGATCAGTGAGGAACTTATCGATGGTGAGGTTGTCCGAGCTTTGGAGTGCAACTGATGGGAGATATCCGCTTAAGAACGACAATTTATTCAAACAGGAGATAAGATTATGGATTCAATTGAATTTAAAGTTGAATACTCAGAAGAACAAGAAGCTTCCGTTATTGCTATTTATGTTAATAATGAATCTTTAGTTGAGCGAATGAAGCGTTACGAAGCTCAATTCGAGTCTGAAATTGCTGGTTTATATGAAGGGCTTAATATCGATTTAGTAGATCATATTGAAGCACACATTACAGGCAGGCTACAAGAGGATGATATCTTTAATTATGAAGGAAAAACCCTAGTCCTGGGCTGTAACTGCGGACTGCCAGGTTGCTGGCCGTTGTTGGTGAAAATCACAGAGACAGATGACTCCATAATATGGAGTCAATTTGAACAACCACATCGAACGGAAGACTCCGCAGGAGGATATTGGGATTATTCAACTTTCCCATCTTTCCATTTTCACAAAAAAGTTTATATTGAACAGCTCAATAACATCTCTAGCCCTGATTAAACGGATCGGGTAAGTTTTTTAGAGAGGAGGTACAATGAAGATGAACATATTCAAAAAGCTGACCTTCTGGTTTGTGCTGTTCTCATTGCTGGTGTGTTTCAACAATCTGTCGGGTAATGACGATAAAAACATTTTGATATATTTAACAAATCCTTTCAATCCACTATTAAACCGCCCGCTAACAGACATCAATATGAACCCGGAGACAACACACCTATTCAAGCCGCTTATTTATGGGTTTCATCTGCTTTTTTGGACAGGGTTAGGTCTCATCATCGATATTTTAATAAAGAAGGATAAGGCCAGGAAACATACCAGGAGGTAACGGATATGTCTCGTATATATGGAGAACGAATTATGCTCAGAGAGTATCAGGATGCGGATCTGCTGTATATGAAGAAGTGGGTCAACGACCCGAACATTACGGCAAATTTATCAGACAACTTCTTGTATCCTCATTCGAGCTATGAAACTGAAACCTTTTTCAAAACGATGGTTGAAGGAAAGGCTTTGAGTAAAAGCTTTGTGGTGGGAGCGATAGAATCGCAGGAATATATAGGTCAGATTGACCTGTATAAATTAGATTGGAAAAACCGTTTTGCTTCATTAGCTATCGTCATAGGAAGAAAAGAGTACCTAGGCCAAGGGTACGGGAGTGAAGCCATCCGCCTGATTCAGAAGTTCGCTTTCGAAGAACTCAATCTGAATCGCTTGGAACTTGAAGTATATGAGTATAATCAGGCAGCACGCAAGTGTTATCTCCAATGTGGCTTTTTAGAAGAAGGGCGATACCGTAAAAAAATATATAAAAGCGGGAAGTATTGGGACAGCATCGTTATGAGTATTCTGAAAGATGAGTATGAGAATCGCTCTTATACGAATGTCCCGGCTCAATAATTCCTAGCATCCTTGTTTGTCTTATCCACCGCGTTCTAGCCTAAGTGCTGGACAGCGGTTTTTTTTTATTTCCAGCATTTGTTTGTATGAAATACTTTCTAATCATTTGCAACAATTGTGATCAACAATACAGCAATATTGTTCTGATTAGGTCGAAAAAACTGTGATACAATTCATTGTAAAGCGCTATCATTTTATTTTATTACACTATATTGCTTTTTGTATTCTGAGAAGGGAGATCTTTATTGATGTTAACCATACACACCCCGACGAATATGGCTTTGCAGGAAAATGAAGTTTATGTGAGATCAGAAGCGGATAATTTTCAAGATGAATGGCCCATTCATACACATAATGGATATGAGATTCATTATTTCATCCAAGGGGATGCAACGTTCTTAATCGGTGATCGAATTTATAAGCCGAAGCCCGGGGATATGTTTATATTCAGAGGCGGAGTCCCTCATCGGATTAATCCTTCGAGAGAGATTGTATACAAGCGAAGTTTTGTTAATTTTACGGAATTATTGTTATTAGACATGCTTGAACTGAGTCAATTGGAAAATCTCATGTCCATATTCCGTCACCCCAATGGTTTGTTGGTACATTGGTCCCCGGAGGAGCGTGAATACATTACAAGTACATTTAAGGGGATTAAAGAGGAGATGCACGCCCGAAGTGCAGGATGCAAAACGATGGTTAAGCTGATGCTTACTCAGTTGTTGCTGAGGATTTATCGTAAAATGACTAGTGAGCAATCCGTCGATCCGATTCTGATTTCTTCTCAAAAGCAGTCAAGCGTAAGCCGGGTTCTTCATTATTTGAACCAAAATTACGCGGAGAATGTTTCGCTCGATGAACTGTCCAAAACGTTACATTTGAATAAATATTATATTTGTCATTCCTTTAAAGAAACAACGGGATACACTATCAGCAACTATGTCATACGCAAAAGAATTGCAGAAGCCAAAAAGCTGTTGCTGTCAACGGATGCACCGATTTTGTCCATATCCGAGACATTAGGCTTTAACACACCTGTGTATTTCAGTAGAGCTTTTAAACAATACGTGGGTGTTTCACCACAGTTGTTTCGAAAAAATGAAATGCTTAACGAAGCCGAAATTCATTAATTTCATCTAAGGAGATGTTGATATGACAAAGAGAACAACGTTTAGGCTGGTCACTAGTATGGTAATGGTTATGTTGCTTATTGTGCTAACTGCTTGCTCGAGTACAGGTAACAATGAAGGATCGAAACAGTCTACTCTTGATTTTTTATGGTTCTCTGACGGAAAAGAAGGCGAAGTGATCAAGCAAATCATCAAAGATTATGAGCAGACCAATGCCAAAGTGAAGATTAATCTCATTGAAGTTGGCTTCAAAGATCTTCCAACCAAATTAAAAACGATGTTATCTGGTGGCAAACCACCTGCTCTGAGCCGTGTAACGGATACAGGATCTTTTGCGAACCAAGCCGTTGATCTCACCCCTTATGTAGACAATGCTGCGCAATTTCAGGATCAATTTATTGATTCTTTGAAGCCTTATTATGTTATGAATGACAAAATCGTAGCAGCGCCGATGGATGTCACAGCGAATGGATTAATTTATAACAAAACCTTATTTGATAAAGCCGGTGTCAAAGTGCCGACTTCTCCTGATGACGTATGGACGTGGGATGAGTATATCGCTGCATTAAAACAGGTAATGGACAAAGGCGGAGCACGGTATGGCATGGTTTGGGATGTCACTCCACATCGCTGGTCTACACTGTTGTACCAGAATGGGGGAAGCATCTTGACGGAGGATGGCAGTGCGGCAGCAATTAATAGTGAAGCGGGTATTCGCTCCATGGAGATGTTCAAGCAGTTGCATCAAGAAGGGATTATGCCAGAATCGGTATGGCTTGGCGGGGAGAACCCAAACAATCTGTTCCGTTCCGGAACAGTTGCTGCTCACTGGGCTGGAAACTGGATGATCAGCAATTACAAAGACATTACTGATTTTGAGTGGGGCGTCACTTATATGCCAAAAGGAACACAGCGTTCTTCCGTGCCAGGCGGAAAGTTCCTGATGGCTTTCCAAGGTAGTGGGCAGGAGGAGCAGGCTGCTGAATTTATCGAATATTTAACATCGAAAGAAGTGAACTCCAAATATAATCAGGAGTCGTTGTTTATGAGTCCGCGGAAGGATAGCGCCACGTTGAATTATGAATTTGGCAAGGAGATGTTTGAAATCTTCTCGGATGAACTGAAAAATAGTTCGCCGCTTGCGGCCAATGACTGGTCCAGACAAACGCTTATTTCCAAGATTTCAACCGATTTGAAAAATAATATTATGGATGTTCTGTCAGACAAGGCAACTCCGCAAGAAGCCCTGGATCGGACGGCCAAGCTGATTAATGAAGCTATTAAAAGTCAATAAAACGTAAAGTCATATCGTTCATTCACACTTGGGGGCTTATTGATTCCTGTTAGGCTCCCTTTCGCTTAACGCATAAGAAAGGGGCAAGCATATGAGTGAGGCACAACCATTAAAACGTAAAACGCTGGCGAAACAGAACAGGAAGCTTCTGATTGCTCCTTATCTGTTCATACTTCCCAATCTCTTAATATTTGGAACGTTCATTGTATTCCCATCTTTACTCGGCCTCTATTACTCCTTCCATGTCTATGATGGATTGAATCCGATGAAGTTTAACGGCCTTGAAAATTATATCAAAATTATAGGAGACCAAGAGTTTTGGTCAACCATCGGAAGAACGGGAATTTATGCAGTAATCGTTGTGCCGCTAATTTATGCGGCAGCCTTAGGTATTGCTCTGCTGCTTGCCCGTGAGATTCGTATGCGTGGATTCTTCAGGGCTATATTTTACTGGCCAACCATGATTTCTTACATCATCGTGGGGTTGACCTGGAAATGGATTTTTGGAGATTCGTTTGGCATTCTGAATTATCTGTTAACTGTGGTTGGGGTGGAACCTGTAGGCTTTCTAACCTCTTCGTTCTGGGCAAATACGGCTGTAATTATTGCGACAGTATGGTCGCGTGCAGGCTTTTTTATGGTCATTTTTATTGCGGGCTTGCAGGCGATACCTACAGATTACTATGAAGCTGCCCGCTTGGATGGGGCGACTGGAACAAAGGTATTCCGATATATCACACTTCCGCTACTTAAGCCTACAAGCTTGCTTGTCGTTATGTTGGCTCTGATTGACGCGTTCAAAGCCTTTCCACTTATGTTTGCGCTTACAGGTGGTGGCCCAGGCAAGGATACTACCTATATTGTTCAATATATTTATGAGATTGGCTTTAACAGGCAGGAGCTTGGCCTTGCCAGCGCCATGTCGGTGATGCTGTTTATCCTTATTGGCGGATTCTCGGCTCTGCAATTCCGTCTATCGAAAGGAGGGGCTACATGATGGTCATGAAACCTTGGGTCAAAGTTATCATCTACAGTATGTTAAGTATTGCCGCAGTGCTGTGGCTCCTGCCTGTCTTGTGGGTCGTTATCTCTGCTCTGAAAACAAATAGCGATCTGTACAGCTTCCCTCCCAAGCTGTGGCCGCAGCCAGTTACCTTTGAGCATTTCAAAGAGGCTTTCAGGAAAGGTGATTTTGGCCTGTATTTTATGAATAGTACCATTGTAACGCTATCCTCAACAGTGTTGCTGTTACTGATCAATTCCATGGCAGGCTTTGCACTTGCAAAGTACCGCTTCCGGGGAAGCTCAATCATCTTAATCGGTTTTATCTCAACACTTATGATTCCGATTGAAGTCATTATGATTCCGATCTTCAAGGTGCTCAGCGCACTTGGAATGTATAATAGCCTGCTCGCGATTATTATCCCACCGGCTGCGACCCCGACGGGTGTATTCCTTATGCGGCAGTATTTGCTAAGCGTACCAGATGAATTGATGGAAGCAGCGCGGATGGATGGCGCAGGTGAATGGAAAATTTACTGGAGCATCATTCTTCCTATAGCGAAGCCGATTCTTGCCGTGCTTGCGATCTTCTCCTTCATGTGGAGATGGGATGATTTTGTATGGCCGTTAATTGCGATTAGTGATCCATCGAAATATACGATCCAGTTAGCTCTCTCTAATTTTATTGGTGAATACAACGTGGATTGGGGCAGTTTGCTTGCGATGTCCGTTATAACGATGCTTCCTGTGCTGATTGTTTTTATGGTGTTCCAACGTTATTTTGTCAGCGGTATGATTACTTCAGGTATGAAAGGATGAGTTGAATGTTAGAACCGACCTGTGACGGGATAGATACTTTGAATTACAAACCGATGAAATTAGGCGGTAATCAGGTCATCAATCATTGGATGATCAGCGGTATATATACAGAGCCTGTTGCCTTTGTTCCAACTACGATGGAGGGAGATATTAACGACTGGCTTATTGATGGATTTGCTATTCATGAGAACCCATGCAGACAGGAGTTTGTTGAAAATAGGAGATCTCAGACTGTGGATCGTTTTTTTGATCACTGGAGTGGGTTCCCGAGCCCGGGCGATGCATTCAGTGGAGAAAAGAATGGCATGCCATGGGAGCTGTACTCTCCCTGGGGTAATCCCCGAGTAGAGAAATCAGGATTTTGGTTTGTACCGACACATCTTCGCAGTTATGCGGCGACACGTCTCATCTCTTCGACTAACCATAAGGCTTCTTTTCGGATAAGAACCTATGGCAGTCTAACATTGTGGATCAACGGGGAGTTAGTGACTGACTTTGTACCACTTATTCGTAACAAGGAAGAGGAAGTCGTTATTGAAGCTGAACTTATAGCTGGAATCAATGAAATTTATGCCTGCTGGGAGGATCTGGCTGAGCGAGATACGATGTATGCTTTTGCAGTTGAGTACCTTGGAAGTGAGGAATTGCACATTTCATTGCCTATTGCTCCTCATCTGAAAGAGGATGTACAATCCGCTGAGCAATCCTTGGAACAAGCTTATTTTCCTTCAGATATTTTCCGAGGTGAGCAGATCAAGCTTCGATTGCCGCTTCCCTTGCCAGACATCGTTAGAGAGGTTGATATCCAGTATGGTAATTTCTTTGATGGCACGGAAAATAAGACTGTTCGCATAGCCGAGAAGCAGAATGATCTGGCTCTGGGACATACGAATGATTTCGGCCATCATTATGTATACTTCACGCTGACGATTTCAGTATCCAACGTAGTACTGACGAAAAAGTTCGGCTGCCAATCCTACGACACCAGTTATGATGAGGCTGCTCAGCAAGCTATGGATATTAAAGATCGTAAAGCGCTGGCTCTGCAATGTATAGCCGAGAAGGGCAGTCCTAACATTCATACAGCGATTGCTATGCTAAAAACGAATGGCAATCGGCAAGAAGCGGAGAATATGTTACTTGAAGGTGTGGAAGGGATTGAGCAGCGGAAAGATTGCAGTGACTTTTATTTAGTAGGACTGTTTCGCCTTTGGAGAGATGAACGAAATAGTGGTTTGTTCAGTGAATCATTCTGGAATCGGGTAAAAGCAAGCATATTGGACTATCGATATTGGATTGATGAACCGGGCGATGATGTGATGTGGTTCTTCAGTGAGAACCATGCCTTGTTGTTCCATACCAATGAGCTGTTAGCAGGTCAACTGTTTGGGGATGAAATATTCAGTAACAGTGGTGAATCCGGTGAAGTGCATCGTCAGAAGGCAGAGCAGAGACTTTCTTTATGGTTTGAACGATTTATGGAAGAAGGACTGGCAGAATGGAATTCCAGTGCGTATATTCCGATTGATGCTGTTGGGCTATTGCATATCTATGAGTTTGCACACAATGAACAGCTCAGACAGCAAGCGAAAAAGGCAATGGATCTGTTATTCTATTATATTTCGGTTCAGATGCATCGAGGCGTGATGTCTACAACATTCGGTCGCAGCTATGAGAAAGAACTTCTGGGCAGTTATGCAGCAGGAACGACCTCTATGTGTTGGATCGGTTATGGTATCGGTCATGTGAATAATTATTCCATAAGCAATGTAGCGCTTAGTTTGTCCGACTATAATCCTCCTGCAGCGTATCAGAAACACTTAATACTTGGGGAGAATCAGCAACTGGAGTTCACCAATCAACAGGGCAAGGGGGGCTATGCCAAGCTCTACCACTATCGAACAAATGAATATGCTTTATCCACTATTACACGCTTTCGGCCAGGCAAACAAGGATATCAGGAGCATGTGAATCATCTGTCACTGTCGCCAGAAGCGCAGATTTGGGTGAATCATCCAGCCGAGATATACAAGCATGGGGATGGCCGGCCTTGTTTTTGGGCAGGAAACGGGATATTGCCCGACGTTGTACAGCATGAAGGATTAGCGCTGATGATGTTTGATATTCCTGCGGATCATACTTCCGATTGGACACATGCTTATTTTCCTGCGAATACCTTCACAGAGTGGGTGGAGCATGAGAACTGGCATTTTGCCCGTCTGGATCAGGGGTATGCAGCAATCTATGCAGCCAATGGGGCACAAATGGAGAAGAACGGAGTAACGAAAGAACGTGAACTTATTTCTTCTGGAGTACGTAATGCTTGGATCATTAGGGCAGGAAATGAGCGACAATTCGGATCATTTAGCCATTTTATAAACGAGGTCCGGTCTGCAAGTCCTCAATTTGACCGTACTGCCCTAACGCTCAGCATGACTGACCCTGTATATGGTTCCATTCAGTGGGGAATGAACAAACCTTTTCTTATTCAAGAAGATGAAATCGTGCATAACGGTTATGGAGTAACAGGTCAGTTGAAGGTACAGGACATAGAACGTTGAAACGTGTGCAATAAATCTAGGGAGTGAGAGCAATGATGCCGAATCAAGAAGTGCTTCTCGAGAAAATAAACAAGGTATCCCATGCAATGGAATCGATGAAAAACACAAGCATTAATGAACAGTTTCCCATTGGACTGATCGACATTCACTTGTGGGAATGGCCGCAGGGTGTTGGCCTTTATGGTTTGCTCCAGCTCTATGAAGCAACAAAGGATGCCAAGGTGCTGGAATTTCTCGAATCATGGTACAATGCAAGACTAATGGAAGGCTTACCCGAAAAAAATGTGAATACTTGTGCGCCCATGCTGACGTTGATGTCTCTGTGCGAACTGACCGGAAACAAGGAATACGAACGTGTCTGCGAAGAGTGGAGCAGTTGGATTATGAAGGGGCTGCTGCGAACTGGAGATGGTGCGTTTCAGCATATGATTACTGGAGACGCAAATGATGGCCAAATACTGATCGACACCCTTTTTATGACCGTACTATTCTTGGCTAAGGCAGGGGTGTATTTTAAGAAAAAAGAGTATGTAGAAGAAGCGAAGCGACAATTTCTTGTGCACATTAAATATCTATACAACAAAGAAACGGGATTGTTCTATCACGGTTGGGATTTCAATGAAAATCATAACTATGGTGCTGTTCATTGGGGACGAGGCAATGCATGGTATACGGCTGGTGTGATGGATTTCCTGAATATTACTCCGATCGAAGATGGGCTTAAGGCTTATCTGCTGGATACAGCGACTGCGCAAGTCAGAGCACTTAGCAAGCTGCAACATGAGGATGGCATGTGGCATACAGTACTGGATGATCCAGATTCATATAAAGAGACCTCAGCAACGGCTGCGTTTGGTTACGGCATTCTTAAGGGTATCCGCTATGGGTACCTGGACGAGTCCTATCGGAGTACCGGTTTAAAAGCGCTTGAAGCCGTGTTGCAACATATTGATGAATCCGGAGTTGTACAGCAAGTGTCTTATGGAACGCCAGTGGGACACGATGCCCAGTTTTATAAAGATATATCGATTAGTCCGATGGGTTACGGGCAAGCACTTACATTGTTTATCCTGATCGAAGGCTTGCGGCTTCCAGTTGACGAAGAAAAATGAGGATTGTACATGATTTAAAGATTAGGCCTAACCCTAGAGAGCAGACTCTTTACGAGTCTGCTCTCTAGGGTTTTTACTCCTCTTTAAGCAAGGGGGGGGCTGAAAACGATGCACTTCAGTAAGTTTCAAGACACGCCCTGGTGTATTGCTTGGTTAACGAGTTAAAACTATTCATGTGCAACCATATCTTGGTTTATTTCAGTAATCCCCGTATCTCTAAAATCCTCAACTGGAAGCCTGTCACTTGCACGGAGTAGTGTTTCAACAATTTTCGTTCCCCACATGCGCTCATTTTGCGAAATTGCTGCTGATAGTTGACCATTCAGCAGCCCTTTTTCACTGATCGAACTGTCACCAAAAGCAATGAGGTGACGGTTCAATCCTTTTGCTTTCCATACAAGGGCAGATGCAGAGACAGAAACAAAATCGAGCCCAACCACCGCATTGAAATGGGGGTGGGCTTCAATCATGGATTCGATATCCGATACTGCCCGATTTTCATTACCCTGATTATAATGTACTTCCAAAATTTCGATGTCTGTGTCACTACGAATATAATCAACAAAACCGTTCAATCTTTGTTGTAAACCATGCATCTCCTCCAGACCGCTTTCGACCAATATCATGCCTTCATGATGTAGCAGCTTTGCTGTCGTTATGGCAAACTGTCGGCCTGTGCGGTAATTATCCGCTCCGACATAAGCAGTTCGCTCACTGGAGGGGGCATCGGATTCGAACGTAACCACGGGAATACCTGCCGCGATTGCTTTATCAATCACAGGTGTTAGTGCGGTAGAATCCACAGGAGAAATGGCAATACCGTCAACGTGCTGTTTGATCATATTCTCCACAATGCGAATTTGCTGTTCGGTATTGGCCTCATCCGGTGCATTGACGGCCAAGGTGACATTATGTTTTTCAGCAGCCCGTGCAGCATCCGTTGTAATCATTTCATATGTCGGATAGGTCATCGGATAGATGATTCCGAATGTCTTGTTGTTTGACTCAGACGGTTCAACCGTTGTGGCGACATAGGGGCTAGCTTCCTGACTATTAGGCGATAGATCGCTTGAACTTGACGTTATCATTGAGCGACTAGAAGTGACTGATGAACACGAAGTTACCAATAAAACGAACACCATCATAATCATGAACCAGCCGGCAGATTTCAGCTTATTCATATATCGGCTCTGCTTTCATATCTAATCTTGGTGTCTCGAATGATACACATCCATGTGTACGATAATCTTTGGGGGTGATGCCTGTTGTTTTTTTGAAAATGTTTGAAAAATAATGCGGATCGTTATACCCAACTTTGAACGCTATCTCAAAAGTCTTGTTGTTCGTTGTTTTCAGCAGTTCCTTGGCTTTGCCAATTCTCACTTGGGTTAAGTACTCTGTTATCGTCTGCCCGGTTTCCTGGCTGAAAATTTTACTGAGATGACTAGGGCTGATGCGCACATGGGCAGAGATCGTCTTCAATGAAACCTGCTCGTTATTATAATGTTGTGACACATACGCTTTAACCTGATCAATGACATCACTGTATTTGCCAGAAGATGCTGCTCTTCGCTGCCATAATTGATTCAACAGATTACACAGGTATTGAGTACAGCCTTCCCAGCTTGTTATTTCCTGGATCATCTGCTGCAGGCTTGGAATATCCTCATCTGGGTCGGCCCCCATGCGGAAGAGTTGATTGGCCAGTCGAAAAGATTCAAGCGTAAGGTCGTTTAACAAATACAAGCCATATGATGATGAATTCCAATCAACCGACTGTAAAGGAGCAGCGAATTCCTGTACAAAGCTGTCACGTAGATGCGGCCCGCCAATCTTGAGAAATTCAAGAAAGCGGCTGCGATCCAGCAAAATATTCATTTTATCATTCAGAGGAGTATCACGAAGCGAAGCTTTGTTTTGTTGGGTCAAACGAGTAATATATTTGTCCTCATCCGCCTCCAGATAAGAAACATGAATACCTTGAAGGCGTGTCTGATTGCTACCAATGCCAAGAATGACACAGCAGTTGAACTGTTGCTCCAGTTCAAGGCGTATCGATCCTCGAAGTTGTTCAAGATACGATGTGATCCTGTCTTCGGAACCGGATTTCAGCAACAGCACCAGCTCGGTTCGGCTTCGAACGTAGGGGAGAAGTTCAACTTGCCCGCCACAGGCTTTCTCCAGAAAACCAAACATTTTATGGAATAACTCTTCCGAGTGTTGAGAGTCATCTGGCGACCGGATATCAATAATGGCGATAGTGTAAAATTTGGCTGAAAGAGGCAGCGAAAGCTTTTTGGCTGAATCGATGGCATCGGTTGTGCCAATGAGACCTCCGCAAAGATCGGCAAGCAGTTTTTCTTTGGTCATTGCACGGCTGGTCACTCGCTGTTCTTCTTCATCGATTTTCTGACTGACCTGATGCAAAGTCTGAAGCAGTTCGGTCGCGCTGACGGGTTTAAGACAGTACTCGGTAACGCCAAGTCGTATTGCCTCTTGAGCATAACTGAACTCATCATGGCCGCTCATTATAATGATCTTGATCTCTGGTCTTTGTGTACGAACGATGGAGGCCAGCTCTAAACCGTTCATAAAAGGCATTTTAATGTCCGTAATGAGAATATCAGGTGCCCATTCTTCAATTAAAGGTAACGCCAGCTCTCCATCTGGCGCATCTCCGCAGTAGTGGAAACCTTCCTTTTCCCAATCTACGCTACTCCGTATATTTTCACGAATACCGATCTCGTCATCAACAATCATCACTTTTTTCATTGCTGAACCTCCTTGCTTTTTGGAATGCGAATCTTAAATGTACTGCCTTCCATATAGGTGCTTTCCATCTCAACGCCATAGGAAGGGCCGAAGTAGAGCCGTATTCGATCATGCACATTCAGCAGGCCAAATCCGCCATCTTGTTCATCTTCTTGAAGGGAACGTGAGCCTGCCGGTTGTTCCAGTTCTTCTCTCAACTGTGTCAATCGTTCGGGTGTCATGCCAATACCATTGTCCTGCACGGTAAGCACGATACTTGTATCCTCCGCGTAACCCTGAATCGAGACGAGCCCTTGACCACGTCTGTTTTTAATGCCATGGTAGATGGCGTTTTCAATCAGGGGCTGCAGCGTCATTTTCAGGATTGGATATTGTTGTAACTCGTGATCAACTTTGATTTCATATGTCAAAATATCGTGATATCTCATCTGCTGGATTACCAGATAATTGCGGGCATGTTCAAGCTCCGTTTGGATCGTGACCCAGTCAAATCCTTTATTAAGACTCAAACGAAAGAACTTGGAAAGGGCTTGAACCAGCTTGATCACACTTTCTTTTTTTTCGGCTTCGGCCATCCAGATGATGGACTCCAGCGTGTTGTATAAAAAATGTGGATTAATTTGTGCTTGCAACGTACGTAATTCGGCTATTTTGACTTGTTCATTTTCTTTGATGCTTTTGTCGATCAGAGTTTTAATTTGCTCCAGCATGATGTTGAAACTTTGCCCTAGATCCGCAATTTCGTCCGAACCGGTGGGGGTAACCTTGACTTCCAGATATCCACTTGCTGCTTTTCGCATCTTGTTCATGAGAATTTGTATCGGATGAATGAGTCGGTTATTTAGGAAAAAATATAAAGAAATAGCAAAGAATGCGCTTAACAAAACGCTGATAATGATTAACTGGCGAATGCTGTTGGCCTCAGCAATAATTTCTTGAAAAGGCGCTGCTCCGATGATTTTCCATCCGGTTTGCTTGGACGTGCTATATACAACAAACTGTGGTTTGGAGCCTGCGGATAGGTTAAAGCTATCTTGCTGTGCATGGAGAGGAACCGAGTTAATCTGGTTGATGATGGCGAGAGATGCCTCGCCCGCAGGTGGTTTGAAAAGTGTTTTCCCATATTGATCATTAATATAAAAGAAGCCGGAATCTTTAATTTTCGTCGTTGTCAAAAAATCATCAATGAATGAATCATTCATATCAATCACAATAAAGCCGATGACTTCATGTGTAATCCGTTCTTTGACGGTTGTCATAATTGAAAGCGCATTCTGTTTTGGATATGCAAATCCATCCAAACGGTTATACTCAGCATCTGGTGCGGCATGAGGAATTCGTAAAATAGCGTTCGGGTACTGAACAAGATACTGAAAATAGGGATTGCGGAGCGGGTTACGATCCAGCTTGAATACCCCTTTACGTTCACTTATGCCTTTGCCGTAGAAGTTAACAAACGAGATATTAAGCACCTTATCGTATTTGTAGGTTTCCCTGTAGAGATTGTACGTCTGCAAAATGGCTTTGGCTTCAGCATAGGACTCGGATTGAGCATACAAATACTGTAGAACTTGCGGATTTTTGCCCAGTTCCAGCAGCTGTTCTGTATCTTCAAACATGATGTCGATGTTTCTGGCAAGCTGGTCAGCAGCCAGTTGTGTGGAGGCTTTATTATGATTGGATACAACCGTGTATGACTTATGGTAAGAAATCAATCCAACGATGATCAGTGGTACAGAACTGAGGATGATGAACATGCTGAGTAATTTAAGCCTGAGGCTTGAAGCTATCCACCTAACAAGTTTCAACGTATTTCACTCCATCTGAAGGGATCGGGATCAAAAGTTAGCATTATTATATCATGAATTTAGACAATGAAAGCGTATCGCAAAATAGTACACCATTCTCTAAAAAAATTACACGTTTTCATCCCATGTCTCTACAATTACTAAATTATTACATAAAATTCGTATCACATTCCATGTCAGTTAACATTGTAAGCGTTTTATAATGTGATCACACCACACAAGGTGAACTGAAAAAGGGAGGATTACATGATGCGAAGCAAAAAAAAGTGGGGACTCGCCATCACACTCGCGATGGTTATGCTTGTCAGCACAGCTTGTAACAGCGGTAATGGGGCATCCGGTACAAATCCATCGAGTTCTGGAGGGGACAGCGGCAGTACACCTGCCACTTCCAAGACGATTACACTTGGTTTCTCCCAAGTGGGTGCGGAAAGCGGCTGGCGCTCAGCGAACACCAAATCGATTCAGGACTCAGCGAAAGAAGCAGGGTATGATCTGAAATTCTCCGATGCACAGCAGAAACAGGAGAATCAGATTAAAGCGTTACGCTCCTTTATTCAACAGAAGGTAACAGTAATTGCCTTTTCCCCAGTGGTAGAATCCGGTTGGGATACGGTTCTGAAAGAAGCGAAGGATGCAGGCATCCCTGTCATTCTGACTGACCGTGCTGTGGATTCAGCGGATAAATCCTTGTACAAGACGTTTATTGGCTCCGACTTTGTAGAAGAAGGCCGTAAAGCAGGGCAATGGCTGAGTGACCAATATAAAGATACCCAAGAAGAGATCAATATCGTGGAGCTTCAGGGTACAACGGGTTCTGCTCCAGCGAATGACCGCCAAGAAGGCTTCATGGAAGTCATTGGTTCCAACGCCAAACTGAAAGTCATTGCGTCACAAACCGGCGACTTTACTCGTGCCAAAGGGAAAGAGGTTATGCAAGCTTTCCTCAAAGCTCATAAAAAGATCGATGTTCTCTATGCGCACAATGACGATATGGCACTTGGCGCCATTCAAGCCATTGAAGCTGCGGGTTTGAAACCAGGCGTAGACATCACCATTATCTCTGTCGATGCCGTGAAAGATGGTATGCAGGCAGCTGCCGATGGAAAAATCAATTTTATCGTGGAGTGTAACCCGCTGCTCGGACCTCAGTTGATGGAGGCGGTTCAGGCTGTGGTAGATGGCAAAGAGATTGAAGCCCGTATTGTTACGGATGAAACCACCTTTACATCGGAGCAGGCCAAAGAAGCACTGCCTACACGCGAATATTAAAAACAGATGCGGTTAACACCGAAAAGTCATTTTCGACCTGGTTGTCGCTAAATGACTTTTTTCTATCTGCCGATTGTGGGTAACGGCTTCTACAATATAAGGGGCTTTTATTAATTTATAGTGGGAGAGATTTGATATGGATGATAATCACGTACCCATCCTGCAAATGACGGGCATCACCAAGCGTTTTCCGGGCGTTAAAGCACTCTCTAACGTCAGCTTTCGTCTGTTTCCAGGTGAAATTCATGCATTGATGGGTGAAAATGGGGCAGGAAAGTCGACGTTAATTAAAGTCTTGACGGGTGTTTACTCGATTGACGAAGGCACCGTGACGATGGACAATCGGACGCTTGCTATATCGGGACCACTTGAAGCACAAAGAGCGGGGATCAGCACCGTATACCAGGAAGTGAATCTTTGCCCGAATCTAACCGTGGCAGAGAACATTTATATCGGTCGCGAGCCGATGAAGTTTGGACGTATTCACTGGAAACAAATGAACCGCGATGCAGAGAAGCTTCTGCGTGAACGATTGAATCTAGTAATTGACGTGAAAGCACCTTTGCAGTCGTATTCGGTAGCGGTACAGCAGCTCATCGCGATTGCCAGAGCACTTAGCATTTCGGCCAAAGTACTTATTCTCGATGAACCAACATCCAGCCTGGATAAAAATGAAGTGCAGCAGCTATTTCAGATTATGCGCAAGCTGAAGAGTGAAGGGCTGGCGATTCTGTTCGTGACGCATTTTCTCGACCAAGTATATGAAATGTCGGATCGTCTGACCGTGCTCAGGAATGGTGAACTGGAAGGGGAGTACATTGCAGCAACACTTCCACGTATGGAACTCGTACTGAAGATGATTGGTAAAGAGCTTGAAATGCTGGAGGAACTTCCGAAGCAAACGGGCGAAGGAATGGCAGAGACGGAAGCAGGCCCTGATGCAGGGGAGGTTATGATTACAGCGACCGGGCTTGGACGAAAAGGAGCCATCGATCCATTTAACTTGACCATTCGTAAGGGAGAGGTCGTTGGTCTTGCTGGCTTGCTCGGATCAGGCCGTACCGAGATCGCTCGTCTGATCTTTGGCGCAGATCGTGCCGATGAAGGAAAACTGACTGTTGCGGACACAGGGAACACAGTGAAGTCGCCGCGGCATGCGATTGATCAACATATTGCATTCTGCTCGGAGAATCGCAAAACCGAAGGTATCATTGACGATCTGACCATCAGAGAGAACATTATTCTTGCCTACCAGGCGACACGGGGATGGTCTAAACCGATTTCTCGTAAAAAGCAGGATGAACTCGCTGAAAAATATATTAATTTACTGCAGATCCATCCTAAAAATCCGGAGCAGCTGATCAAAAACCTGAGTGGTGGCAACCAGCAGAAAGTATTGCTTGCTCGCTGGTTATTAATGAATCCGGATCTGCTGATTCTTGATGAGCCTACACGCGGCATTGATATTGGGGCAAAGGCGGAAATACAGAAACTCGTGCTTTCGCTGTCGAAGCAAGGTATGGGCGTTCTATTCATTTCCTCAGAGCTGGAAGAAGTAATTCGGGTCAGCGATCGAGTTGCTGTACTGCGTGACCGGAAGAAAGTCAAAGAACTTGCTGGGGATCAGATCAATCAGCAGCAAATCATGAAAGCCATGGCAGGAGGTTAACGTAATGATTAGCAGGATGCGAAAACATCATTTGTTTTGGCCGCTATGTATGCTCGGTTTACTTTTGTTATTTAACTTGCTCTATTCGCCGGATTTTTTCTCGCTTGTGATGCGTGAAGGCAATTTATATGGAAGTTTGATCGATATTCTGAATTTCGGAGCACCGTTGATCCTGGTATCCATCGGCATGACCCTGGTAATTGCTACCGGCGGCATTGATCTGTCGGTAGGTTCCATTGTCGCGATATCGGGGGCGATGGCATGTATGACGATCAGCAAAGGAACAGATCAAAGCTCGCTCTGGCTTGTTCTGAGTGCACTTGCATTGTCCATTGGTCTTGCTCTGGTCTTGGGTGTGTGGAACGGAGCACTGGTATCGGTTGCGCGGATCCAGCCTATTATCGCAACGCTGATTCTGATGGTCGCTGGACGTGGTATTGCACAGTTGATTACCGATGGACAGATTATCACGGTGTCCAACGCGCAGTATCAGTACATTGGAGCGGGTTCACTTGCGGCTTTACCGTTTTCGATTTTTATCGTGCTGACCGTGCTACTTATTGCGGTTCTGCTCACCAGAAAAACAGCCCTTGGGCTATTCATTGAATCGGTTGGGAATAATGCTCGCGCCAGCCAGCTGGCGGGGATCCGTTCCAAAACCGTCATTCTCGCCGTGTATGTGTTCTGTGGTCTCTGTGCTGGCATTGCAGGACTGATTCTTAGTTCCAATGTGTCCAGTGCGGACGGGAATAACGCAGGACTCTGGTATGAACTGGATGCCATTCTGGCTGTCGTGATCGGCGGGACGTCACTCAATGGCGGCCGGTTCTATTTGATGGGTACGGTGGTTGGAGCACTGATCATTCAAACCTTAACAACAACGATCTATATGATCGGTGTGCCTCCAGAGGTTACGCTGGTTGTCAAAGCATTCGTCGTGCTCGCCGTATGTTTAATCCAATCCGAATCCTTCCGCAAGTCCATGGCAGTTCGTCTGAAAAAGCGGAAGTATCCAGCTGAACAAGGGGTGAATCGCCATGTATCTTAATCGAAAGCTGCTCCCGGTCCTGGTCACCTTTGGCTTGCTTGCCGTAATGATTGCCATTGGCTCGTTCCGTTATACAGGTTTCTTTTCCACTCAAGTCCTGTTTAATTTGCTGATTGATAATGCTTTTCTGATTATTACAGCGATTGGCATGACCTTTGTCATTGTATCTGGAGGGATCGATCTTTCTGTAGGTTCAGTCATCGCTCTGACAACAATTATTAGTGCGAGTTTGGTTGAAAAACAAGGATGGCCACCTACCGTCGTTATTCCCATGGTGCTGGTTATGGGCGCGGTGTTTGGTACTGTGATGGGAGCCATTATTTATTATTTTAAAATCCAGCCTTTTATCGTCACATTAGCAGGGATGTTTCTGGCAAGAGGGCTGTGTTATGTCATCAGTACAGACACCATCACGATTACGAACTCGTTTTATACCGATGTAGCACAAGCCAAAATTCCGCTTCCGGGTGGCAGCTTCGTTTCCATCAATGTGATCATTGCCCTGGTCGTTTTACTACTTGCTATCTTTCTTGCGCATTACACTCGTTTTGGGCGCAATGTGTATGCGATTGGTGGAAGTGAGCAATCTTCCATGCTGATGGGACTACCTGTTGCGCGTACGAAAATATTCGTCTATACCTTAAGCGGGTTTTGTTCGGCACTGGCGGGTGTTGTTTTTACATTCTACATGTTATCCGGTTACGGATTACATGCAATGGGGCTAGAGCTGGATACGATTGCAGCGGTTGTCATTGGCGGAACGCTGCTGACCGGCGGTGTGGGTTACGTGGCAGGCACGTTCCTTGGTGTATTGATCCAGGGAATTATCCAAACTATAATTAGTTTCGAAGGCACGCTCAGTTCATGGTGGACGAAGATTGTCATCGGTTTGATGCTGTTTGTTTTTATTTTGTTCCAGCGTCTTCTGAGCGAACGGCGAGTATCCGCCAAAACTTTGCAGTAGCCTGCTTCAACATGAACCGTTTGAATCTCTTGGCATCAATGAGGTGTGATAAGGACGTAAAGTCAGGTTGTATAGAGAAGTTGGCTGCGCTAAATGATGTTAAGGGAGGGGCAAAGATCTGATGAAAAAAGTTGTGGGCTGGTTGGGTATGCTGCTTCTGTTGTGCCTCGCTGGCTGCACCGCAGCTGAGTCCGAGTCTAAGCCCCCTCCTGTTCCATCGAATATCGAATCCTTGCCCTCATTAGAGGAATGGATGCAATCACCGGAATATAACACACCTTCTAGAGAACCCATTAAACTAGGTTTTTCCCAATTGGGCACCGAGAGTGCCTGGCGGATCGCAAATTCAACTTCTATTCAGGATGCGGCCAAAGAGTCGGGAATTACACTTATTCTGAAAAATGCAGAGCAGTCTCAGACGAAACAATTTGAGGCTGTTCGTTCGTTTATCAGACAAAACGTAGATGTAATCGCTATTGCGCCCGTCGTGGAATCCGGCTGGGATGACATTCTTCAAGAGGCGAAACAAGCAGGGATTCCCGTGATTATCGTTGACCGTTCTGTAGACGCACAGGATACCTCTCTATTTGTAACAACGATTGGTTCGGACTTCTATGAAGAGGGTGTGAAAGCGGGAAAATACATTCAGGATCGACTGCGGAATGTGCCAGGAACGATTCGAATTGCTGAACTGCAAGGCACGAGTGGATCAACGCCTTCGATCCAGCGGGGTGAAGGGTTTAGAAGTATCTTGGGTAATCAGGACCATATTGTATTCTCACAAAGTGCTCCTGCTGATTTTACAGAGGACAAAGGCAGGCAGGTCATGAGCCGTTTTCTTCAGGTTTCGGAAGCGGAGCAACCGCAGGTTCTTTTTGCTCATAATGATGAAATGGCTTTTGGTGCCATTCAGGCGATTCAGGAAGCTGGGTTGAAACCTGGAGAGGACATTATCATTGTGTCCGTAGACGGCTCACGGAAGGCCCTGAAAATTTTGGCGGACGGGCAGATTAACGCAGTGGTTGAATGTAACCCGTTACTCGGTCCTCAGCTCATGCAGGCGACTAAAGAGATTATGGCAGGGCGCACTCTGCCCAAACGCATGGTGCCCCGAGAGGATATTTTTACACAAGAAAGTGCAAAGCGTGAGATGGTTAATCGAAAGTTTTAGCATGATCCTGTTGGACCATTCCGACGGGATTTTGCATTGTTATAGAATATGACTTATAGTGTTAATCCGATATGATTCCATGTGAAGGAGTGATTTTATGATCATTATGATTAATGGCGCATTTGGTTCTGGTAAGACTTCAGCAGCGAAGGCGTTACAGCCAAGAATTGATAATAGCATGATCTTTGACCCCGAAGAAATAGGTTATATGCTGCGGAAGCTTCTCCCCGAGGAGCATCGAGAAGAGCAGGAGCGCACGGATGATTTTCAGGATATCGAACTCTGGAAAGTGTTGACGACGAAGGCGGCCGAAGAGGTGAAGGGAAAATACAATAAACATTTGATTGTTCCTATGACGCTCTATAAAAAAGCTAACTTTGATTACATCTATAATGGGCTTAAGGAGATCGACACAGACTTGTATCATTTTTGTCTGACGGCTGATTTAGAGACTATATATGGACGTCTTGCTAAACGGGGAGATGAATTCGGCGGATGGCAGTATCAACAAGCACCGAAGTGTGTGGAAGCGTTCAAAGCAGATGTATTTGAAACCCGCATTCCCACGGATCATCTGGATACGAACGAAGTGATTGATATTATTATGCAGAAAGTGAAAGGGTAAAAAGAAGAGGGGCAATATGAAAAGAGGCATACAATTTCAAACTCCTAATGATATGGTAGGTTTTTGGGAGAAACCCTGATATGAGAACGGCTATCTGTTTGGTGAGGAATTCTGGAGGTTAGGGATCAAATTAACCTGAATTTAGATAGACTATGACATATTTTAGGAGTAGAATGGGATATGCTGAATTGTCAATGAAGTTAGAAGAAGTCTTTTAAATATGTGAATGCGTTTACATAGAGGGGGCATATCTATTGGCTGAATATTATTGGGATAATCAAATAGAGTATCTTAGAAATACACGCTCGCTCTATTATAACGATGATTATCTCGAATTCCTGGTTCAACGCGTATGGAAGATTGAACAAGCCGTACATATGATAGATTTTGGATGTGGTTTTGGTTACATGGGGTTAAAGTTATTGCCGCTCTTGCCGGCTGGTTCAAGGTACACGGGTGTAGATCGAGGATTGGAACTGATCAAACACGCCAAAGAACTCTTTTCACATAGTGCTTATCAAGCCGACTTCATAGAGGGTGATATTGAAACCGTGCAGGTTGAGCGAGTCTACGACATTGCGATAAGTCATGCATTTTTATTACATATGTCAGAACCACGCGTGATATTGGAAAAGATGATCGGCAGTGTGTTGGCCGGAGGCAGGATTATTTGTTTCGAGCCACACTGGATTGCAAACATGGCGAGTTATGCATTGGATGGCACTGAGCAGTCCAGCATCATGAAGCTTGGCGTACTTCAGGAGTTGTATGAGCAGGCTGCTAGAGAGAGTGGCAAAGATGGAAATATAGGCATGAAGATTCCGACACTGCTCAGTCAGCTTGGTGTTACAGGCGTGGAATGCCGAGTAAGCGATCGTGTGAACTTTGTAGATCAACAGATGGATGAAGCGGATAAACAGACGTTGTATAACGCGTTAAAGGAAGAAGGGCTAGGGGCCGTCCCGGGTAACCGAGAAGAAGTCATTGCCCACCTCATTGGACGAGGATTAACTTCCGAGGAAGCGATCCATCAATATGAGGCAGAGGAGAGATTCGCCAAGGAATTCAATGAACATAAGTATATGACGTATGCTCCGAATATGAAAATTACGAGTGGAATTGTAGTGTGATGAATTCTAATTTACTTATGGCTAGGAAAGGAAGCTGAAATAAGATGGTGTCTACAGCAATACTTTCACAGGCTTCTCAATCCTTTGGCATCGTTCCTGAGTCACTGGTTTTGGTAAGTCAATCTACTAATGTGGTTTACAAATACAACCAGCAAGACAGAACATATTTTCTTCGGTTATCGGAGAAACCGGCAGCATATGAAACATCTATCCAGGCAGAAGTCCACTGGGTTCGCTATCTGGTGTCCAAGGGGGTTCGAGCATCACTACCCATTCTTACGGTAGAAGGCAATTTGACTGCTGTGTGCCGTGATCAGGATAAATGTTATGTTGCCGCGGTATTTGAAGGAGCGACTGGATATTTCTTTGATTATGACTGGAGTGTATGGGATACGGATTTATTTACTCGATGGGGAAGCGTCATGGGCAGTTTACACCATCTAACACAGAGCTATCAGCCCGAAGATCCGAAGTTCATTAGAGCCGACTGGACTCCGCTGGAACTGGAGAACCCACATCTCCACACAGGTGACTATGCCTTGCTCCTAGGGAAGCTTCGAGCAATGGAGCAACAACTGACGGATTTGCCCAGAGAGGCCGAAGGTTATGGCCTAATTCATTATGATTTCCATCCTTATAATTTTTTGATTGATCAGGGTGAGCTTAATGTCTTTGACTTTGATGATGCGATACGCGGCTGGTATGCTCTGGATATTGGGATCGCGGCTACACATGCGGTGTGGTGGGGGTCACATGATCCGAAGTGGGGAACGAAGGATGAGTTCGCGAAGACGTTTCTGACCGCTTTTCTGGAAGGGTATGTGCAACAACAGCCAATAAGTCAGGAATGGATCGCTCGGATTCCTTTATTCATGGAGTACCGAAATATAAGCTCATTCTTCTGGTGGTTAAAGGATTGGAATGGGGATGAGGGTAGCTTGTCTGATCATCAAAAAAACGCTATCTCAGCAGCTGTTGATCTGATCCAAAATGATCTTCCGTTTGAAGGGTGCCGCTTCAAATTATAGAGCCGGAGGCTATGTCCGTGATTTATCGCAGAAAAACGTATATTATTGCTTCTTCATTTGTAGATGAATTTAATGCACTGTTCAATGATATTTTGCTGCCTGCACAACTGAAATACGGAGCACGATTGATCGGGCGATGGCACACACAACTGGATGAAGCGACCAGTGAGATCTTTGCGATGTGGGAATACGATACGATGGAGCAGTATGAAGAGATTGAGCGCAAGATAAAAGCTGATCAAGAACATGTAAGGCGAGTACAGGAGCGTTATGATCAACTGGGAAGACATCGCTACGCCGAAGTGTTTAGGCGGGAGATACAGCAGCAATTTTTCACCTCCACCGTGAATAGGGATCGGACTATTTTAAATTAAGATGTTAAAGCGAGGATTGGTGTATAGGATGGAGACAGAAAGGCTTATATTTCGTGAATACACTAAGAATGATTTCGAACATTTATATATGATGACAAGTGAACCAAACGTGATGACATATATTCGCCACGGAAATCCATGGACGAAAGAAGAAACGATGCAGACACTAGATAAATTTATTCAATGGAACAAGGCAGGTAAAGGACTTTTACTTGCCTTTAACAAAGAAGATAAGCAGCTTGTTGGAACGTCTGGATTGATACCACAAGTGATTGATGGCACCGATGAGCTGGAAGTCGGTTATTGGGTACGAGAGCCCTATTGGAAACAAGGCTACGGGTATGAGCAAGCCAAAGCCTGGAAGGAGCACGGTTTGCAACAAGGGGAGAAACGTTTGATTTCCTTGATCCAGCACGGAAACACAGGCTCGATGCGGATCGCGGAAAAGAATGGCATGACCCATGAGAAGGATGTCGACATCCTAGGGAAACAAGTTGCCGTATTTTCAATCGAGGTGTAGTAGGTCTTGAAAATTCGCATTATTGGCGCTTGTGGAAGCGGTAAATCGACTTTAGCTAGAGAACTGTCGCGAAAATATAACATTGCCTTCTATGAAATGGATAATCTTAGTTCGGATGCCTGGATCATTGAAGGAGCACAGCTGAAACCATGGACTTCTCCATCTATTCTTAAAGCAGATTTGATTTTTGTGTTGCATCCCCATGTGTTGGTTCGAGATTATCGGATTATTAAAAGGTTTCTGCTATCTCGAATAGGGGTGCAGGAGTGTAATTACAAACAGGCTTTTCGCAATTTGTGCAAGATGATGGTGAAATGGAACCATCAATATGACGTTCAGGATATCATAGAGATGACGAGTAAACATGGCAAGGATGTAGTTGTCATTACGAATGAGAAGCAGGCTGTAGAAAAGATCAATTCTACTTATAAACTTGCAACAAAATGTTTTAAATGTTGAATAAGGAGATCACATGAGAACACAAATCATTCAGATTCATCCCGTTGAACGAGACAACCCTATTGCCCAGCACTTATATACAAGTATGTCATTCGTAAGCGAGAATCTGACCAATTCCGATGATGAGATTATTTACAGATTGAAAATAAGATGAATCACCATGTCAACATATGCTGTTTAAAGGGAGGTATTTTTATGGGAACAATCGATTACAGCCAGTATTACTGGCAAGATGACAAGGTGAGGCTGAGAGCCTTTGAAGAAGATGACTGGGAGAACTGTTATACAGAAGGCTTTGACACTCCTGCGCGCATCTTGCTTGAATGTGCTGTTGAACTTCCGCCAACGATCACTGGAGCTAAACGATTTATAGATCAAAATGTAGCATTTTCATCAACCAATGGTCGTATCATGTTTACAATCGAAAATCTTGAAGGGCATAACATCGGTGGCATTAATCTGAACAGCATTGATGAGCGGAACGGAACGTTCAGTATCGGTATTGTCATCGATCAACCTTATCGTGGTCAGGGATATGGGACAAGCGCGATGAATATTTTGCTTGGTTATGCTTTTTTGGAGCGAAGACTTCACAAGTTCAACGATTATGTGCTGGAAGGTAACGAAGGCTCGGCTAGAATGATGCAGAAACTAGGGTGTGTGCAAGAAGGGATTCGTCGTCAAGTTGTTTATATTCATGGGAAACATATGGATTTTATTATGTTCGGATTAACGAAGGATGAGTATCTCGCTAATCGAAATACAAATAATGGAGTTTGAATGAGTACCATTACATTGCAAAACATTACACTCGACAATCGGCGTGCCGTATTTAATCTGGAGGTCGCGGAGGGACAGCGGCGGTTCGTTGCCTACAATCTGTCTAGTGTGGCTTCCTGTTAAGTACTTTCCCAGAACGGAGGTCAGGGTACGACCTGCCATCCATCGCAGAAGGCAGTTACTGTATCCTGAGGCTGATGATTGACGAGCCATTCCAGGATCGGGGATACGGGCGCCAAGCGATGGAAAAGATTTTAGATTGGAAATAAAGGAGATTGACGAATGACTACCGTTGGTTTGTTAGGGACCATTCACAATGCAGAACTTAGGGAGCGTTACAACTGTTCGCTGTCTCTATACGAGCGGATCATTAACGAATTCAAACCAGATGTGATTTGTGGTGAAGTGCATCCGCTGAGCTGGCAGAAGTACTTGAATGATCCTCAGGACAAGGGGTACTGGGGAGAACCAGCCAGTGAATATTGGGAACTGATTTTTCCGTTATGCGAAGAACATCGCATTACTTTTGTTCCTATTGATTGGTTTGAACTCGATGTGTGGCATGACTTTGATCCATTTATCGGGTATGGAGCTGAAGAACGTAAAAAACTAGAGCAGCAGGATGATGCCTGGTTTATAAAGCAAATGGAAACCAGCTCGTATGGGAACATTCCGTTTAATTCGATTGAATTCGATCAAGTTACTAGAATGAAATATGAATGGTTAAGTAAGGTTAGCCCCAAGTCGGAAAATATGCGCTGGCAGGTTCGTAACCAAATTATGATACAGCGAGCGAAAAATGCGATGAAGGATCACGCAGGTAAAAGAATTCTCTGCATTGTCGGTGCGGATCACAATTACATATTTCAGGATGAGTTACAGAAAGAGGCTGTTCATTGGATTTATCCGTTAAAGTAAAGGAGGACGTATGCGGAAAAAGGTAGTTAAAGTTTGTAAATACACCATTTTCACCATCATAGCGATTATAGTACTTTTTCTCGTTTTTCCTACATGGACACCGAGTATCGAAGGGGAGAACAGTATAAACCGTCTAGAGCAAGTCGTCATTAACGGTGAAGGGCACGAAGTGATGATCAGGGGAGCGGATCGAGCCAATCCGGTATTGTTATTTGTTCATGGTGGGCCTGGGTACTCAGAGATTCCTTATGTAAGAAAATATCAGCGTGAGCTCGAGCGGCATTTTACAATTGTTCATTATGATCAGCGCGGTAGCGGAAAGTCGTTCCATTTTGCAGAGGATTATTCGAAGCTGACAACCGATGTACTTGCAGATGATTTAATCGCTCTGACAACGTATGTTACTGAGGAACTGCATCAAGAGCAGGTGATCCTGGTCGGGCATTCTTTTGGGACGTATATCGGCATCAAGGCAGTTGCAAAAGCTCCAGAACAGTTTAGAGCTTATATTGGAATTGGACAGGTGGCCGACACCATTCAGAGTGAAATGGAGACGCTGGATTATACGATAAAACAGGCAAACGCGTCAGGAAACAAAGCGGATGTGAAACACTTGGAGTTATTGCGTGATTCTGTACAGCAAGGGAAAGGACTGACTCCTCGAACGTTTGTGCAAAAGTATGGCGGTTCAGCCAGACTCATTAACGAGAACGCTGATTATGTTAAAGGATTTCTGATAAATCCCGAGTACAATGGATTGGATGTCATTCGATTTTATACCGGGGTTCTCCAATTGCAAGATCGGCTTGTGCGAGAATCATTGGATCACCCATTGCCTGAGATTACGGACGAGATCCAAGTTCCGACTTATTTCCTAATGGGGCAATATGATTATATGACGACCCTTAATGCGGCCAAGGTTTACTTGGAAACGTTAAAAGCACCAGAGAAAGAACTGGTTATATTTCATGAATCCGCGCATTATCCTCAGTTTGAAGAGAAGGGGAAATTCATGGCTTGGCTGATTGAACATTTCAATTTGGATTAGAAAGTGTAATAACCTGTCAAAATGGACAAGAAAATGAACTTTATTTACCATATTTGTGTTATTATGTTGGTGCGGACCGTTTTTTCGCATAATCTGTTCATAGAGAAGGGAGGAATATATTTTCTTATTTCTTCAATCTAATCAATGTAATCAATCAATCTCTTTCTTTAACCAGCCAGATGAATCACTAGAATAACTGCACTGCTTGTTCAAAAATAAAATAAGCGGAGGTATCGTTATGACGAAAACGTTTAAAAAATTTGGCATAGCCAGTTTGGCACTGCTTTTCATGGCCACAGCGGCGTTTGCGGGATGGGGCTCCAAAGCGTCGGCTGCTGACATGAGATCATTAACTGCCGCGCAGATTACTGCAGAGATGGGGGCAGGCTGGAATCTGGGTAATCAGTTGGAAGCTACCGTGAACGGTACGCCGAATGAAACGTCATGGGGCAATCCAACGATCACACCTGAGCTGATCAAAAAGGTAAAAGCGGCAGGTTTTAAAACAATTCGTATTCCGGTTTCTTATCTGAACTATATTGGAAGCGCTCCCAATTATACAGTGAATGCATCTTGGCTTAATCGTATACAGCAAGTGGTGGACTATGCGTATAACGAAGGTTTATATGTAGTCATCAATATGCATGGTGACGGGTTCCACTCGATTCCGGGCTCCTGGTTACATGTGAACAGTGGCAATCAGAACGTCATTCGTGAAAAGTACCAAAAGGTGTGGCAACAAGTTGCCAACAAGTTCAGCAATTATAATGAACGTCTTATTTTTGAATCGATGAATGAGGTATTCGACGGTAATTACAACAATCCGAATACGTCATATTATGGTAACTTGAACGCTTATAATCAGATCTTCGTCGATACCGTTCGCAAAACTGGTGGCAACAACAATGCAAGATGGTTGCTCGTACCAGGCTGGAACACAAACATTGACTATACTGTGGGTAATTACGGTTTTGTCGTTCCAAGTGATAATTTCAGATCTTCCGCCATTCCAAGCTCTCAGAAGCGAATCATGATCTCAGCACACTATTACTCGCCATGGGATTTTGCTGGTGAAGAGAACGGAAACATTACGCAATGGGGAGCTACCTCGACGAATCCTTCCAAAAGATCGACATGGGGGCAAGAGGATTACTTGGAATCTCAGTTCAAGTCCATGTACGATAAATTTGTGACTCAAGGTTATCCAGTCGTTATGGGTGAGTTCGGTTCCATTGACAAATCTTCTTATGATTCCAGCAATAGTACCTATCGAGCGGTTTATGCCAAAGCCGTGACTGCCAAGGCGAAAAAATATAAAATGGTTCCGGTTTATTGGGATAACGGGTTCAACGGCCAGCATGGATTCGCGCTGTTCAACCGGTTTAACAATACGGTAACACAACAAAATATCATTAATGCGATCATGCAAGGCATGCAATAATTGATATTGTCAGAAGCAAGAATCGAGCGGTATGTTTCTTATAACCAGGAACATGCCGTTTTAGTGTGTTTTTTCCGAAAAAATGGGTGCCGGTTCACTCGTATTTATTGATGAATTTTTACACAAGCCGTAAGCAGAATTCATTAAATGCCACACAATCATGGTTATACTTAATTTTGCTTTGATCTAGCGAACTTGAAGGATTGGGTGGTAGACAGAATGTTGAAGAAGCGTGAGCTGCATGAATGTCAATCTCTGCACAGCTTGATGATGGATCCCGCAGTTTCCCCTTATGTTCGTTATGCATGTCAGTCGCAAGAGGAATTTATGTTTTTGACGAGGCAGTTAATCGCTGAAGAAGAACAGGGAACGGCCATAACGCGTACGATTTTGAATGAGATTGGAACGGCAATCGGCACCATTGATTTGTATCACATTGTCAACCAGACTGGATTTCTGGCGACTTGGATCGGTGCACCGTACTTCGGGCTTGGATATAGCCAGCGAGCGAAGTCCGCTTTTTTGACGGAATTGTTTCTTGAACACGATATTCAGACGGTTTTTATGAAAATTCGCAAGCAAAATGTTCGCTCCCGCAAAGCGGTAGCAAAACTACCTTACGTTAAATATTCCAACGATCTTTACCCAGAGGTCACGCAAGCCATTAATGCAAAGCAATTAATATATGATCTGTACCATGTCGAACGTTCTGAATTTCTCGAAAGTCATATGCAGTTGCATCACATTTTAGCTACGTAAGACAACTCGGGAGTAGTAAAAGAGTATACCAGGCGCCGTCAGAAATGACGGTGCTATTTGATATACAGAGAAACACGACCTCATGAAACTAGGTATAGCTTCATTCGTAGAAGGATATGTGAAAACTCCGGGATGAAAAGCTGCTACATGGCTCGTTAAAAGTGTTATAGAAAGTTCCTTAATGGAAGAACATGGATTACAATGGAAGTGAGGTCTATTGAGGAGGTCGTTGTTTTGACAACAGAGGTATGGATTCCAATGGATGAGATTCAGGATCAGGAGCCGATCTGGGCAGGTACCAAAATTCGATTATATCAAGAACAGCCTCTGGAATACTTGGTCTCATTCATATATGGGAATTCGAATGAGCTTCAACTAACCTGCCTAACCCATGGCGAGGCAGGTAATATCGGAGGTGTCATTGCTAAAGACCTGCCCAACCACTATGCACTGGCTCAAACGCTAAAGACCTTTTTGACCGGAGTGTACAGTGAGATTTGTTTTGAATAAGAAGGGGGTTATATTTTGAATCAGATGAACAAGATTCTGGGTGTCGTGTTAATGGTTGCGAGTGTGTTCATATCCACACTTGAACGAATGTCTATCCGATTATCAGCAGCATTGGTTGAGTCGGGAAGCGGATCGGAGCAAGGTTTGCGAGAAGTTACGCAGAAGGTAGATGTACCCACAGGACTACTCGTATATTTCATGTTTTTTGTTGGATTTGTATTGCTGGTTGCCGGTTTCCCGGGAACGTACAAACATAAAAACAAAAATAAATATCAATACGAGCGGCCAGAGAATTATCAATAGAGGAGGATTCAAGTTGACTGAACTACCGGAGGAGAAGTTGACAGGTGGTAACGTGAATGACGTTGTGCGCGTTGGAGATACGGTTCGCCGGGGAAGCAACTCGAATCGTTATGTACATGAGCTGCTGTTGCATCTGGAAAAAGAGGGCTTCCATCAGGCGCCGAAGTATCTGGGCATGGATGAGAAGGGCAGGGAAATACTCTCTTACCTTGACGGAGATGTCCCTGGTAATGATTATCCGGAGATCGAAAGTTATATGTGGTCAGACGAATCTCTGATTGCCGTTGCCCATTTATTAAAAGCCTATCACGATGCAACCGTAAATTTCACCACGGTGGAACAGCCTGATAACCTTTATCCAGGTATAGGTAGAGATGAACGCTCACATGAATCAGTAAATACAAATTCAGAGAAAGCCGAAGTCGTCTGCCATAACGATTTTGCTTTATACAATATCGTTTTCAGGCATGGTTTGCCGCAGGGGATTATTGATTTTGATATGGCTTGCCCTGGGCCACGGCTGTGGGATATCGCCTACACTTTATACACTTGCGTACCCCTAGCGAATTTTTCGCCTAAACTTGAAGGCCAAGGAAAATCAGTTGCTTCATACGATAGAGAAACGCACGCAAATGTTCGAAAGAAACGCATTGAGATGTTTATGAAAGCTTACGGGTTAGATGTTCCACATGATCTGAAACATTGGGTCGTGTCACGTATTCGCTTTATGTGCAAAACATTAGAGGATCGTGCCGCAGCAGGAGACATAGCCTTTGTGAAGATGGTTGAAGAAGGTCATCTGGCTCACTATGAGAGAGAAGTGATTTTTCTGGAGCAACATTGGCAAGAGTGGACATAGTTTTGTCGTATCTTTTTCGGGCAAATGCAACGTTAATACGGTTTGTATTCTATTGGTTCATTGGGGGAGAAGAAGATGGAAACGAAGATCGTTACATTGGATGCATTTTACGTTGCAGGTTATCGCATTGAAGCTACGGTGGAAGAGTTTGAGGCAGGATTACGACAGAATCTTTATGATAAGTTAATAAAGAACAAAGACGAGATCAAGCATCGGAAAAATGATCAGGTTCTCTTGATGCAATTTTATCCGTCCCATGAGGACTTTAATGCCAAAGTGCATCCATTCACACATGTATTGTGCTATGAAGTAAACGAGCCGGAGGGTGCGGCGCCTGAAATGATTATTCATCATGTGCCAGCTCGCTCATACGTTACATGTACGCACAGAGGACCAGAATCCGACATAGGTGATACATATGACTACATCTATAGACAGTGGTTAGATGATGCTGGACACTTACCTGAGTGTTATGATTTCGAAATCTGGGACAAACGTTACCAGCCGGAAAGTGTCGATAATGAGATCGATGTTTATGTGGCTTTGCAATCCTAGTATTCGTGAGGCCTCACTTCGTATATAATTGAAAGTGACTCTACAAAACATTTAACTACATACTATTGCGAGGTGCACTTCGACTTATGCCAACGATCTATGATTTCACTGTGACCAGAACGAGTGGAGAGCGTTTTCCGCTTTTTCAATATGAAGGAAAGCCCGTACTGATTGTGAACACTGCAAGCAAGTGCAAATATACCCATCAATTCGACGATATTCAGAAGTTGTATGATGAGTACAAGGATCAGGGTTTGCAAGTTATTGGCTTCCCATGCAATCAGTTTGCGGAGCAGGAGCCGGGTAGCAGTGCAGAGGCAGAGTCTTTCTGTCAGATCAACTACGGGGTGAAATTCCCGATGTTTGCGAAGATGGATGTGAATGGAGAGGCAGCGCATCCGCTGTACGACTTTTTGAAAAAGTCAGGTCCGTTTGCGGGCTTTGATGAGAACGACATTCAGGCGAAACTGCTCAAGCTGATGGTGGCAGACAAAGCACCAGAGTGGCTGCACGGCGATGCAATCAAATGGAATTTCACGAAATTCCTGATTGATGCAGAAGGTCAAGTCGTTCGGCGCTTTGAGCCAGTTGATTCCATGGATGAGATTAAAGCGAGTATCCGAGAGCTGTTATAAATTCAGCTCAGCATCGGAGAGGCAACCAAGTATAAAGTGGAATCCCGCTTTCTTTTTGTACAGGAGGTAATGACGTGCCTAGCATGATGCAGTTTAATGCTCCACTGGCGTATACCTACAGAGCTACGAGTCAGTTTGACCCAGGCAATTCGGACGGATTCCATTCGCATCCGCACTATGAAATATATTATTTTCATGATGGGGAATGCACCTATATTATCGGGGATCGTGTGTACAAACTGGAACCGGGGGATCTGGTGTTAATGCATGGGCTGACACTGCACCGGCCGCATCCCCAAGTCGGCAAACCTTATGTTCGGACTACGCTTCATTTTGATCCTTCTGCCATTCGCGAAAGTTTGCACCCGGAGCGTATCCATGAAGTGCTGAAGCCGTTCGATGAACTGGGTAATTGCCGGGTCAATCTCACGGGTGAGATCCGCACCGAGTTTGAAGGATTGCTCTATGATCTGCATCAGTTATCCTCTCACTCGTCCAGATTCAGGCAGGAGCGTATGAATATCCGGGTATGTGATCTGTTATATTGTGTGGCAGAGATCTGTCAGGGGCATGTACAGGAACAGCGCTCTTCATCGGAAAAAGAAAGACATGTCCAGCATATCATCCGCTATGTAGATACTCATTATATGCATGACATCAGTCTGGACGATCTTGCTCAGGAGTTACATCTGTCCAAACCGTATTTGGCAGGTATGTTCAAAGAGATGACGGGTCTGACCGTATTTAAGTATCTATATGACAGACGTATTAATCAGGCAAAACTGCTGTTTCAGTTTCAGCCCGAGATGAGTGTGACGGAGGCCAGTCGATTGTCCGGCTTTAAGCGTCTGTCTCATTTCAGCCGTATTTTTAAACAAAGTGTGGGCTGCTCGCCGGATCTGTATCGAAGTCAGTTGCATCGGTAACTCTGAGGCCGAGAAAGAAGTTGAACGAAGCTTATCGCTTAGTAGTTTTAACCTAGAATAAGAGGATGTCATCCTGAAGTCGACCAGCGGATTTATATGGTCGGCTTTTTTCGTTTTAGTTTAGAACAAACAAATAATAGCGATCAGGATTCAGGACCCTTCACGCAACGACAGATGTTTAGACTTTCAGTGGAACAGGTAAAGAAAGGTAAGACAGACACCAATGATCGAGACAACAACTGTCATACTAACCATAAGCATCTTAAATAACGAGGATTGTTATTACAGGAGGCGAACAGGTATGGAAAAGCAAACACCGGATCAGCAACAGAAAAATGAAAAACAAGATCAGATGCATGATCATCCGGAGCAATATGAAACAGGACACGAAAGCATGCTGGATCAGTATGAGCAAGAACAAACCGTGGACCCGATTCCGATGCAAGATCTGAATATGGAAGCAAAGGAAGAGAAAAATAAGGATCAAACCAAAAGTAATTCGTCTACAGAAGAGAAGTACCGGGCAGACTATCGCAAGAGAGATGAAAATTTGTGAAAATAAAATAGTTTATTGACTAATGTATGTTACTATATTATAGTTACCTTGTTAGCAATGAACAAACAAATGACTTAGGAGGCGTATATGAATGTCTACTTTTTTTGATGCGTTGAAGAACAGAAGATCTTATTATGGAATCAGCAAGGAATCCACAATTTCGGATGCGAAAATTCAGGAAATCGTCGAAGAAGCGGTAAAGTATACCCCAACAGCATTTAACTCACAGACATCACGAGCAGTTGTATTGCTTGGTGAACAGCATGATAAACTATGGAATCACACGGAAGAGATTTTGCGTGAAGTTGTGGGTAACGAAGAAGCTTTCCAATCCACAGCGGAGAAAATGGCAGGTTTCCGTAGCGGCTACGGTACCGTTCTTTTTTTCGAGGACAATAATGTTGTAGCACAGCTTCAACAAAACTTTGCTGCGTACGCAGACAACTTCCCGATCTGGTCTAACCAATCGAACGGTATGTTGCAACTGGTTATCTGGACTGCACTGGAGCAAGAAGGACTGGGAGCATCCTTGCAACACTACAATCCACTAATTGATGAAAAAGTGAAGCAAGAATGGAATATTCCAGAGCACTGGAGACTGATCGCTCAGATGCCGTTTGGTAAACCAACCGCAACCCCAGGCGAGAAAGAGTTCCAACCGATCGAAGAACGCGTTAAAGTACACAAGTAAGGAAGAGTGTGTCAAAGTACACAAGTAATTACTAACATTACCAATATTTAACCACATACGGCCTCGCTTCAATTTGATACGATAATGAAGATCGTAATCCATTGAAGTGAGGCCTTTTATTGTGAAAATAGTAAATGATAATAGAGCTATACAAGTTTTTCATCCCATATGGAAGATGGTGTTATGCGGTGCCATTTTAATCGGTTCAGTGGCTGGCAGCGGAAGCACTGTGCACGCAGCGGGGAGTCAGCAACCTACCTTTCAGGATACAAGTACAAGCTATGCAAGAGAAGCCATTACGCGATTGGTACAGAAAGGGATTGTGGCAGGAACAACGGAGCACACGTTTGAACCGAAAAAAGCGGTCACACGAGCTGAATTTGCATCGTTTGCGGTGCGCTTGCTCGGACTAAAGCCCGTTTCAAACAACATTAAACCATTTGCGGATCTTTCTACAAGTGCCTGGTATTACGGTAATGTGGCCGCGATGACTAATCTATCCATTCTTGAGGGCAAGGGTCAGAGTCAGTTTCAACCGAATGCATCCATCACACGGGAAGAGGCAGCTGCGCTGCTCGTTCGTATGCTCAAACAGCGTCCTGTGGCCAACGATCTTACATCTAATACATACTGGGACGCAACGGACATCTCAAGCTGGGCTCGTCCGTATGTACAGAAGGCACATCAGCTTGGATTGATGCGCGGAAGCAACGGCATGTTCCGGCCAGCTGACCAAGTTACACGGGAAGAGGCTGCGGTGATGCTGGATTCGATCTTGCAAAACTACACATGGGCCACGCAAATTCAGCGGAAGCAGGATCATGGGATTCAACTTGGATGGCAGTACAATTCATCGACAGCAGAATTTATAAGACAAGTCGAGCAGTCGCCTGTGAACACGGTCGTTCCGCGTTGGTTTTTCCTGAACCAAGATATGAACGTTTCGGATCACGCCAATGCCACATTGCTCTCTTGGGCATCTGCTACGGGCAGAGCGCTATGGCCGATGCTGGGTAACCGTTCCAATAAAGAGATGACACATCAGATGTTGTCCAGCTCGGCGAACCGGAAAGTGGTTGTCAGTCAAGTAAGTGCTTATGTGAAAAAATATAAACTTGGCGGTATTAATGTGGATTTTGAAAATGTAGACTCTGTCGATCGCGAAGGCTTTACTGCGTTTGTGACTTCGTTAACTCGATCTCTGCACGCTCTAGGTGCTGTCGTATCCGTAGACGTATCTCCCAATTTGGGTTCGGATTGGACGGCAGCCTTTGACTACGTTAAGTTGGGGGCGATCTCAGACTACATGGTGCTCATGAGTTATGAGGAGCATTGGAATGGCGATCCCAAGCCAGGTTCTGTAGCTTCGCTTCCGTGGGTGGAAAGAGCGCTGGCCAAGATGCTGTCCGAGGTAGAGGGTGCCAAGACGATTCTCGCGCTTCCGTTATATACGCGGGATTGGTCCACCGTGAATCCAGTAGGTGCTTCAAGGGACATTACGCTGGGAGAACAAGGGGTTCGGGCAGCGGCATCAGGATCTCTAAGACACTGGGATTCACGTTTGAATCAGTATATTATCAACTATATGTCGAGTTCTGTGGCAAGAGAGATTTGGGCGGAAGAAAGTCGCTCTTTGTCAGCCAAAGTGCTGATGAGCGGTCAACAAAACATTGCAGGGCTGGCCTACTGGTATATGGGCGGAGAAACTGCGGATGTGTGGGATGCCATTACCAATGCCATGCGCTTCGAATCGTATCGGTTCTAAACACTTGAAGACCTAAACCTGTCGTTTAATGAAAACGAAGGTTTGGGTCTTTTATTTTTGGTTTAAGCTATGGAATAAGTCAGGCCGTTTAAGCCTCTTTGTGCGGTTTAATGTATAGAAGGACAGGTATTGTCCTGTAAGTATACCACGCGAAAAAGAGAAGTTATTGGACATACAGGAGGAGAATACACATGCGAGAGTTTGATTGCATCATTGTGGGCGGAGGGATCGCAGGGCTTCAGGCAGCCATCCAGCTAGGACGATATTTGTCGCATCGAGTACTGGTTGTGGATGCTGGAGAGGGCAGGTCAACGCTGTGCCGAACGTATCATAACATCCTCGGTTACCCAGATGGGGTGTCCGGTAAAGAGCTGCGAGCACTTGGCAGGATGCAGGCTGAGCAAACGGGTGTTTTTTTTGAAAAAGATCGAATTATAGAAGCCATGCGTGTGCATGAAGAAAAGATCAGGCTTAAGGGCTCCTCTGGAACCGTTTATGAGACCAAAACCGTGCTTCTGGCAACCGGCTTGTCGGATCGAATACCGGACATTCCGGGTCTGAAACCTACACTTGGCAGAACTGTGTATGTATGCCCTGATTGTGATGGGTATGAAATTCAGGGGAAACGTACCATTCTGTTGGGCGCTGGTGAAGCCGGGGCTAATATGGCGATGACTTTAATCGAACGTACGGACGATCTCTTATATATTAATCATGAACAGACTGCGATCTCCGCAGAGCTTCATCGCCAAATGAAGCAAGCAGGAGTCCGTTATCTCGAAGCAGCGGTACAGGAAGTACAGCAGATGGAAGACGGTCATATTACAGGCGTATTAACAGAGGATGGGCAGATTTTCGAATCGGATCGTGGATTTATCGCGTTTGGTGGTAACCGGGTGCACTATGAGCTGGCTGAACAGCTGGGGGCTGTCATCGCGGATAATAAACATGTGGAGGCTAATCCTCGCAGCATGCAGGCGGCACCTCAGGTGTGGATTGCCGGGGATCTTGGTCTTCATGCCGAGCAGGCCACCGTTGCGATGGGTGAAGGTGCTATAGCGGCGATCTGGATTCATAAAGCGTTGCAGACGCTGGTTAAAGGTTAAGTGGCAAGGTTTAAAAAAAAAATAACAAAACAAGTCTTCCTACGCCAAATCGGCACAAAGGAAGACTTGTTTTTGTTGCGATTCTTTTCAAAATAGCTAGACTACGTCTTGATTGGCTTCTCTCAACGTTTTCAAGCACACCTTATAAAGACTGGAGTTAGAAGTTAGAATATAGAGATTGCTCCCGAGATCATTTGGGTGTGAATGTTTATTTACTTGGTTTATCCGCTGTATTGTTATCCGAGGATGGATCATGTTTTTTATGGGTAAAATCTTTACGAATGTTATCTACAATATCTCCAACGACACCTTCAATCATATCCGTTGGACCCGGATTTCTTTTGTCCGGTTCAATTACGGTATTCACGCCTGGTTTAAGTTCGTCGTTCGTTTTATCATGTTTAGGCTTGTTATTCATGATATTTCCTCCTTCAAATCCGTAGTCGTCGATGTTTACTAACATAACCATACACCGACATGTATATGTAAAACGATTAACCCAACTACCATTTTTGAAACGTATGATTAAACTTGAGCAGAACGTTTATATTATATATGACCCTTGCTTGTGAAGCTTATTACAGGCTCAACATAAGCCAAAGAATAAGATACATTCAATTAAACTGAAGGAGGTAATAAGTATGAATGAACAAAATCATGTGATCCATAAAGACGGACAGGTATCCACAGATCAGGTAGACAACGCAATCGAAAAGATTGCACCGGAGGAAAGAGATCAGATTTTACAAAATTTTGATGCATTCAAAGAATACCTCGCCAAACGGATTGCTATGGGTGAATCCATCGGTTTAAGTGAAGAGCAGATGGCCAAGATTGCACAAAAAGTCGCGGATCATCTGGCGGCAAACGAAGAACCTCGTAACCGGGAAGAGAAACTCCTGCAGGAACTTTGGAATGTAGGTAAAGAAGAAGAGCGTCATATGCTTGCTCACATGCTGGTTCGTTTGGCGCAAGACACCAGAACGAGTCATTAAAAGAGTTTAGGCATAAACAGCCTGTACAAGCATAGATTAATATAGATGCAGCAGAAACCCCGAATGCAGCTGATTTGGGGTTTCTCTATGTCATGTGCTGGACAAGCCTAGGAGTGATGACGTGAATTGTAACTATTTTTAATCTGGCTGATACTTTTCAGAAAGTGGTATGTCGTATGATGATTACAACGTAAACGAACCGTAAATGTATGACTTGTCCGTTTGAGAAGCAAAACTTTCGTTTAATAATTGGAAGAGCATCGTTTAAGGTTGATTAAATAAGTTGAACTATTCTTTCACATGTTAACGGAGTGTGCTGTGTAAAGATATAGTGAAATAAGGAGAGATGGGCATGAAGAACGCGGCGAAAAAATGGAGATTTCAGATCATTGGTGCAGCAGTGGCTTTACTTGGCATCATCGTGCTGACTACATATTTGCTTACCCCTGCGAATGCGGAGGAGCGTACCAATGTTCAGTCACCTTCTGCTAATAAGGCTCAGTTGGCCAATTCCGAAGTATACACAGCATATATTGACGGAATGCGTGTGGAAGACGGCAAATTAATGCTGACTGTAGATAAAATCGGCTGGTATCAGGGCGAGGAAGCCAATACAATATTCAAACAACGTAATCCGGATGCGGGTATAGACGAAGCACCTGACGGTTACTATATTGTTAATGATAATAAAGAGCATGAGCAGGTTGAAGTCAAAGCTGACGCCAACGTTCTTATGCAGCTGTATGATCGGGATGGAACGGTTCAAGGTGCAGAGATCCAGTGGAATGAGCCGATAAGTTTGTCCAAGTTTGAGTCACTTTACGGGGATAAACGAATTATGGATATGTCTGTGTTCCCTTACCATCTCACGATTCAAGATGGCAAAGTGATTAAAATTGTACAGCAGTACATTCCTTAAAAAGAGATTACACAAATAATTACAAAAAAGCATTCTTTCCGCTCGAACAGCGGAGGAGGATGCTTTTTGTTATGACAAATGCATGAAAGCGATTGTAATTCATTGATGGGACATGTATCATTATAGGAATGGCGTTTTCACATCATTCAGGAGGCTTCTGATGCTTAAAGACATGATTGCTTTAACCAAGCCCGGACTGTTAAGGCTGAATGTATTTGCGGTTGCCGTCGGTTTCTGGGTTGCTTCAAAATGGGATATCGCTTGGTTATCTCTACTTATGGTCGTTATTGGTTCAACGCTTGTGATTGCTTCGGCTTGTGTCATTAACAACTATTGGGATCGTGAACTGGATCAAAAGATGGAACGAACGAAAAAAAGAATGGATTACATTAATCATCTGAAGCCTGGATTTGTTCTTGGTTACGGTTTGGTCCTCGGAGTCGCTGGTTTAGCTGTATTGTTTCTACTGGTGAATCCGCTATCCGGCTGGATGGCTTTGCTTGGCTGGTTTGCGTATATCGTGATCTACACGATGTGGTTAAAGCGCACTTCGACGTGGAGCACGTCATTGGGTGGAATTGCAGGGGCGATGCCTCCAGTGATTGGTTATACCGCAGTAACCAATGAGATTGATGCAGGAGCCTGGTTGTTGTTTGCACTGTTATTCCTGTGGCAACCTCCACATTTCTGGTCGCTGGGTATTCGCCGCGTGGAAGAGTATCGTGCTGCCGGGTTCCCGTTGTTACCGGTGGTCAAAGGAGTAATACGCACGAAGTGGCAGATGATTCCTTACGTTTTTCTGCTGATTCCTGCCGTATTCCTGCTGTATTATTTTGATTACGTTGGTCTGGTATTTCTGATCATATCTCTGATTAGTAGCATCATCTGGTTTATACATACGCTTAGCGGGTTGAAAACACAGGATGATGAGAAGTGGGCCAAGATTAACTTTTTGATCTCGGTTAATTATCTCATGCTCATATTTATTGTGATGGTTGCGAACACAACGTGGTCTTAGTTCGGAATCGAATGAAGGGCACTGAACGCACTGCAGAAAGCACATTTTGAATGGGAAAAGGCGGACAACGCTAGTTGTTCCTGTCTTTCAAAATGTGCTTTTTGTTATTAATTTTATTGGATGTGACAACTACATGAATGATTTGCAGCAAGCTATACGGTTGCGGCAGGAGGGCAAAGCACAGGAGGCCATTGAGCTCTTGCACCAAATTACGGAGCTGGAGCCCCAACATGGAGAAGGCTGGTATCAACTCGCATGGGCACATGATTCACTTGGTCTGGAAAGCGAGGCTGTACCTTATTATGAAAAAGCATTGCAACTGAAACTGTCGTCAGAAGATCGGGCTGGGGCTATTCTTGGTCTCGGAAGCACTTATCGTACGCTCGGACAATACGAGCAGGCCAGAAGATGGCTGCTTACCGGGATGTCGGAATTTCCAGAGCACCGGGAGTTTGAAGTGTTCTATGCTATGGTGCTTTACAATCTTGGAGCGCACGCAGAAGCGATGCAGCGGCTACTCGTTCAACTCGCGGAAACTTCTGGAGATCAGCGGATAACGGACTATAGCCGGGCGATACGCTACTACGCGGATCAGCTTGATCGGGTCTGGGAATAAGTTAGAAGCATCGTTAACACGTTAGTTGACTATCCAAAATGCTACACTAAACTTTCTGACTGGAAATCTTCTCGTCCAGAGTTGAGCCATTGCTGGACTTCTTCAATGAAACGTCTTGCTGCGGGCGACAGATTCTGAAGCGAAGCACAGGCTAAACCAATCATTCGGTAAGGGTCACCTGCAAGTGGCACGAGTGCGAGTGAGTCGGTATGATTTTGCAGCACCATCTCGGGAAGCAGACTGATGCCAAGTCCGCTCCGAACCATGGCCATAATGGCTTGATCCTCGGCAACTTCATAGACAACGTTTAATTTGGCAGCGTGCTGCCGGATCAAACGTTCGATTTCGTTGTCTCCACCCCATTTGGGAAGGATGAAAGGCTGTTCCAGTAAAAGTTCAAACGACACAGATGTTTCGGTAGCGAGAGCATGATCCAGAGGCAGGATGCACATCATCCTGTCTTTTTGCAATGTGATGGTTTCAAATGGTGAGGATTCGCCAAGGGACAAAAAGCCAAGGTCGATGGCACCGCTGGCCAGCCAGTTTTCAATTTCGGCATAATCACCTTCCCACAGCTTGATCTCAATTCCCGGATGCCGGAGCCTGAACTGCTTGAGAATACCGGGAAGCCACTGGGTGGAGACACTGGCAAAAGTACCGATTCGTACCGTACCTATCTCTGCCCCGCGGATCAGGGAGATTTCCTGGTTCATCAGCTCTGCCCAGCGGGTGATCTCCCGTGTATAACCAAGAATACGCTCACCCTCTGCGGTGACTCGAACCCCGGAACGGCTACGATGTAACAAAGAGAAACCACATTCACTTTCCAGACTAGCGATAGCGTGGCTGACGGCCGATTGTGTAATATTCAGGGCTTCAGAGGCTTTGGTCAGACTGCCGTATTCCACAACTGTATTTAAAATTTCATATTTAATCAGTGACATTATACAATGACTTCCTTCCAAGTTAGCCTATGTTTCTATACATGAATTTATTTCATATTAACTATTATAAATATTCATTTTTATAATGCAAAGAGATCGTTTATACTTGCCAAGGCGAGTTAGTTTGGTACATACAACGCAGCTCAGACTATATAGTAGAATGAAGGTAGAAGCAAGATGAGTGGGTTACAGGGAAATCAGATTCAAACATCACGAAGAGCAGACGTGCAGATGCTGCTTGCAACCGTGATATGGGGTTCTTCTTATCTGTTTATGAAATCGGGACTAGCATCCATACAGGAACTTAATTTAATTGCTTTACGATTTGGAATCGCCTTTATAGCGGCAGGAATTCTCTTTCACCGCCGTTTGAGAAGTGTAGATCGTGGTACGTTCCTTGCTGGAGGTGTGCTGGGTACAGCTCTGTTTGCCGCGTTTGTATTCATCACTTATGGTGTACAGCGAACGACAGCGTCTCAGGCGGGGTTTCTAATCAGTTTGGCGGTTATTTTTGTGCCAATTATAACGACAGTCATGCGCCGTCGGTTGCCGGACAAACGACTAGGTGTCAGCATTGTGGTCGCTGTAGCAGGGCTTGGACTATTAACGCTTCAACATGAAATGAGCCTGCATCTCGGGGATTTGTTGTGTATTCTGGCGGCATTGGTTTACGCCGTTTATATTATGCTTGCAGGTAAATATACACCGAAGCATGATCCTCTTACACTGGGAATCATTCAACTGGGTGTAGCAGCTTTGTGGGGAACCGCAGCCACATTTTTGTTTGAAACACCGCAACTGCCGGATACACCGGAATCTTGGGCATCGATCCTGGGTCTTGGCATATTATGCAGTGGGCTTGGTTATATTTTGCAAACTTTTGCCCAGCGCCATGCTTCTCCTACAAGGACGAGCTTGATCTTTTCGCTGGAGCCGCTATTTGCCGCTGCGTTTGCTTTTATCTTTCAGGGGGAGTCCCTTACGCTGCAAGGATACTGCGGAGCAGCGTTGATGCTGATTGGCGTACTCATTACGGAGATCAAGCTGTCGCAGCCTGTGTTCAGGCGAAGAAAACGTCCGGTGTTATAGAGCTAGCTGAATATGGATGGGAATCATCTAAAGTTGTTTAGTTGAAGACAGTCGGCCATAGATAAACGGAAGTCACAGATTATTCAGTTTCTAACCTAACAAACCTCGAAAGAACAAAACATGTTTTGTTCATTCGGGGTTTTATGCTACACTGGATGAAAAATCAGGAGAATCAGGTGAGCAAGATGGGCAAAAGAGTGACCATGCAGCAGATTGCAGATGCTGCAGGAGTATCCAAGTTTGCAGTTTCCCGTGCACTTACGGGTAAGCCGGGGGTCAGTGAGCATACGCGCGAGATGATAGTCAGAACCGCGGGACAGCTGGGTTATTTTAAAATAGAACCAAAATATAAAGCAATGGAGTCTCCTATATCTTCTGGCAAAAAGTTCGAGAAGAAACAGGAAGGCACCATATTGATTTTGTTTCCCAATATACGATCTCAAAATCGTTCTTCCTTGTACTGGGGCCCTGTATTCGACGGGATTTCGGCGCGTTTGAATGAGCAGGGTATGGATATTTTGACGCTCACGGAGCCTTCTTCCGATGATATGTTTTCGGTTCTTAATCCAGACGCCATTCGAGGTGTCATTACGGTGGGTACAATCTCGACGCAAGTTTTGCTGGAAATCTACCGTTTGCGTATTCCGCTTGTCATGGTAGATCACGAGGATTCGGCAATTCATACGGACACGGTATTTACTGACAACGTAAAAGGGATGAAAGAATTGGTTATTATGCTTGCAACCAAGGGATACAAGCGGTTCCTGTTTGCTGGACAGTTGCCTGATGCTGTTAGTTTCAGGGAACGGTGGTTGGGATATCGGATGGGACTTGAGGAAATGCAGCTACACTCAGATCAGCCTGCGGGACTGTTGGTGCAGGAGTATACGGATATGCAGCAAACAATCACAGACATGAGCCTTGAAGATATTCCAGAGGTGATCGTCTGTGCGAATGACCACACTGCCTACATTATGATTGAGGCTTTGCGGAGTCGTGACGTCCAGGTTCCAGAACAGTGTGCTGTGACAGGGTTTGATAATACGCGGACGGATGACCCTATTATGGCTACGGCACATATTCACAAAGAGCATCTCGGAGCGCGAGCTGTGGATCAACTTTTGTGGCGAATAAATAATCCCGAAGCTCCCCATGAACGTAAGCTGATTCATGCGGAACTTATTATGCGGGACGAGTATCATTCATTGTTAGCGTAATGAAGTAAAGTTTTTTGGTTTTTACAGAGTTTGGGAAGAAAAAACAAAACATATTCATAGAGACATGGAGAGGTAGGTAGCTCTCTATGTCTTTTTTTGTGATGGATGAGATAATAAGATGGATTTGATTCAACAAATGCATTGACTATTATGTAGCTAACATGTTAATTTTGTTTTGTTAATTGTTTGCTATCGTAATAACAAAACCTAACAAAAAACTTTTATTACGAACCACATGGGAGGCTGTCATGAGCATAAACCAATCGCAACTGTTTGAAAACTGGACGTTCAAGGCGTGTGAAGATCAGGAGTGGATGCCGGCTCAGGTGCCAGGATGCGTACATACTGATCTGCTGAGATTAGGCAAAATTCCCGACCCGTTCTATGGAACGAATGAGAGGGAAGTACAGTGGATCGACAAGAAGGACTGGGAGTATCGTACAATCTTTGATGTTGAGGCCTCACTCTATGGACAGGAGCATTTGGAACTTGTTTTTGACGGACTGGATACGTATGCGGATGTATATGTGAATGATACACATGTGTTGTCTACGGATAACATGTTTCGGGTTTGGAAGGCAGATATAAAAGCATTAGTGAAGGAACAGGGGAACATGCTTCGCATTCATTTTCGTTCTCCCATTCAGGAGGATCTGCCGAAGCTGGAAAAGCTGGGATATGCCTTGCCTGCATCCAATGACCAATCTGACGTGGGCGGTCTCGGGGATAAACGAGTAAGTATCTTTGCTCGCAAAGCGCCATATCATTACGGCTGGGATTGGGGGCCACGTTTTGTCACCAGTGGCATCTGGCGTGAAGTTAGGCTTGAGGGATGGACAGATGTGAAAATTAATGATCTATTTATCCGGCAAAATGAAGTGAATGCCTCTTTGGCACAAGTCACCGCCGTTGTAGAAGTGGAAACCTCTCAGCCTATAGATACCGTTATTCGCGTAGGCACAGATGGTCAGCGGTGGGAGAAGGCCGTATCTTTGCAAGCCGGTTCCCATACGGTAGAGGTCCCAATCTCGATTCAGAATCCAAAGCTCTGGTGGAGCCGTGGACTGGGTGAAGCGTATCGGTATGCATTTGCTGCCGAAGTACTTCAGGGTGAGCGTGCTGTCGCAGCCTACGAGGTCAAAACGGGACTTCGTTCCATCCGTCTTGTGCGCGATTCGGACGAAGCCGGGGCTTCCTTTTATTTTGAATTGAACGGAGTTGCGGTGTTCGCCAAAGGAGCCAACCACATTCCGAATGACAGTTTTATCACCGAAGTGACACGAGAACGGTACATGCATGAGATCATATCGGCCGCTGAGTCCAACATGAATATGCTGCGTGTATGGGGTGGTGGCTTTTATGAAGAGGATGTGTTCTACGACCTGTGTGATGAATACGGTATCATGGTGTGGCAGGATTTTATGTTCGCGTGCAGCATGTATCCGGGTGATGAAGCGTTCCTGAACAGTGTCCGCCATGAAGCGATTGACAATGTGAAACGGCTACGTAACCATCCGAGTATTGTACTGTGGTGTGGCAACAATGAGATTGATTCGGCTTGGGCGCATTATAATGAAAATGGTGGCTGGGGCTGGAAAAAAGATTACAACGCCGAACAGCGCAAGCGCATCTGGGCAGATTATGAAGCGATTTTCCATGACCTACTGCCAGAAGTGGTCGAAGCGTATGCACCTGGCATCGACTACTGGCCTTCTTCCCCAATTGTATCGTTGACAGGAGACGAGAAACAGCATGCTCATCCGTCTACATCGGAAGGGGATATCCATTATTGGGGCGTGTGGCACAATGTAGAGCCTTTTGAGAATTATAATACTTATGTCGGCCGTTTTATGAGTGAGTATGGATTCCAGTCGTTTCCGGAATACAAGTCGGTACGCACGTATGCGGAGCAAGAAGACTTGGCCTTGGAGTCAGAGGTCATGCTTGCACATCAGAAGAATGGTGCGGGTAATCGACTGATCAAGCAGTATATGGATATGTATTTGCATGAACCGAAGGATTTCCCATCCTTCCTGTATATGAGTCAGGTGCTTCAAGCAGAAGCAATGAAAACGGCAATCGAAGCCCATCGCCGCCGTAAACCGTACTGTATGGGCACGTTATATTGGCAGATGAATGATTGCTGGCCTGTCGCTTCGTGGGCGGGTATGGATTATCTTGGTCGCTGGAAGGCATTGCAATATTATGCGAAGCGTAGTTTCAATGATGTATTGGTCTCCGTAGATGGTACTCAAGAAGAAGTCACCGATATCTATGTGATTTCCGATCAACTGAAACCGGTGGAGGGGAGATTACACATTCGTTTGATTGGATTCGATGGAGCCGTGCATCGGGAGGAAACACACGAAGTAAGCTTGGGGCCGAATTCTGGTGAGAAGTTGTTATCTTTGCGTAATGCAGATTGGCTTGAAGGTCGTGATCCTGCGACAACGCTGCTTCGGTTGGATCTTCATCAAGAAGGTGTAACGGAGATTGGTCAGGAGCACTATTTTTTGCCCGCCAAAGAGCTTGCGCTTCAGCCGGCCAACATCAAGGTCAGCGGAGGAGCCGATGAGGATGGTGTGCATCTGGTGCTGGAAAGTGACGTGCTTGCCAAACAGGTCTGGATGTCCTCGGAAGTCGAAGGGGTGTTTTCGGATAACTTCTTTGATCTGATTCCTGGTCTTCCGGTAAAGGTGAAGTTCACCTCAAGAGAAGGATTACAGCAAGCAGAAGTCATTTCGAATCCAGGAGCGGTCCAGGTTCGATCCATGGCTGATTTTATTCGTGTGAACTAATTGTTAGACAAGTTGAAAATAAGACGTAGCCAAACGAATGATACGGTTGAAGTCTCTCGAAAAGAGGATTTCAACCGTTTTTTATTTACAGGGGGATACAAATATTTACATCGTAATGCTTTCGTAATATTTTGCTTAGAGAATCGTAAGTTATTTTCTTTATTGTAGTCCATGCAAGCAACTAAACCATGGAGAGTGATAACAATGATGAAAACAAGTAAAAGCAAAAAAGCGATGGTAGCAGCAGTTTTGATGATGTCTTTAACTTTTTCGGGATTAGCAAATGCAGGCGCTACAGAGATGAAGATGATTAAAAAGGATGGCATGGAGCTTGTTCAATTGAGACAGGCGGCCAAAATGTATGGTTACAGCATTATGTGGGACAGCAAAGACCGGTCGGTAACGTTAATGTATATGGACAAAATGCACGACACGATGATGAAAGATGGTATGACAATGAAAGATGATGTGAAAATGAAAAGTGACATGATGATGGACGATGATATGATGAAGCAAGATGACACCATGATGGAAGATGACCAAATGAAGCAAGATGACATGATGATGAAGGACGATATGATGATGAAGGACGACATGATGATGGAAGAAGGTATGATGCCTGCGGCTAAAACCATTAAAATGTGGGTTGATTCTAAAAAAATGATGGTAGACGGCATGCAGGTTAGCTTGAAGTCGATGCCTACAATCCATGAGGGCAACACATATGTGACGGACATGGTCATCTCCAAATATATGATGCCTATGAAGGCTATGAAGTGAAGGCGATGAAATAAACGTAAAAAGTGAAAGTAAAACAGCTCAATATTTACTGAAGCATGATCATCACCCTGTGATATGATGATTCAAAATGCTTGTTCTGAATATGGGGTGAGTTCATTGAATGAAGTTATCATGGTCGCTGATGATGATAGTAATATAACAGATGTTTGCCGAAGGTATCTGGAAAGGGAAGGTTATACCGTTGTAACAGCTAAGGATGGCATGGAAGCGATTGAGCTGTGGCGCAGTCACACGCCAGATCTGATTGTGCTAGACCTGATGATGCCACATAAAAATGGCTGGGAAATCTGTAACGAGATTCGGCAAACCGAGGATGTGCCCATTGTGATGCTGACCGCTCGCGGGGAAGAGCAGGATCGACTGATGGGTCTGACGATGGGAGCGGATGATTATCTGACCAAGCCGTTTAGTCCGAGAGAGTTGGTTCTGCGTGTCAAAGCGATATTGCGGAGAATGCGAACGATACAGGTTTCATCTGCATCTGCACAATCCTCACATACGATTCGTTATGAAGGGCTGACGATTGATTTTGTGAAACGCGAGGTAGAGATTAACGGACGGCTGATTGACTTAACGGTTACCGAATTTGAGATGTTGTATTTGCTGGCGAGTCACCCCGGACAGGTATTCTCGCGTAGTCAGATGTTAAGTGAAATCTGGGACTTTAGCTACGAAGGAGATACGACCACAGTAACTGTTCATGTTCGGAGATTACGAGAGAAGATCGAGCAAAATGCTTCAGATCCGAAATATATTAAAACCGTTTGGGGTATTGGTTACAAGTTTGCAGGTGAGTCATCATGAAACTACGTTCGTATCTGGTTTTGTCGAGTCTTCTAGGCATTGGTGTATTGTTGATTTGTTTGTTCATTAGCTATTCCAAAATGCTGCTTACGATTGAACAGTTTTATTGGTTGTCGGGGGTAACGACTGGGGTGGGGGTACTTTCCTTTGTTATTCAGTATGTACTGACCAAGCCTTTGGAAAAATCAATATCACGTATTACTGAACATACAATACGAGTGGCCGAAGGGGATTTCCGCACGGAAGTCCCTCTCATCGGACCGCGGGAATTCAAACTGCTCGCACAGCAATTTAATGAAATGAGCGCCAGGCTAAAGGATAGCTTTGATCATCTGCATCACTCCGAATCGGCCAGACGAGAGCTGGTTGCCAATGTGTCTCATGACTTGCGCACACCGCTGGCGTCGATTCAGGCCTTTGTTGAAGCGCTCGAGGACGATGTGATCAAGGATGAAGCTACCTTTCAACGTTATCTGAATACGATTCGCCTTGAAACGAGAAGGCTGGGAGGGCTCATACAGGACTTGTTTGATCTATCGAGTCTGGAAGCCCAAGGGGAGCCGTTTGATCCGGAGCCCAGCCATGTCGACGAGTTGCTGCTTTGCACGCTCGAAAGTTTTTCGTTCCATCTTGCCGAGAAACAGCTGAATGTTGAGATTGAGCTGCCTGATCGATTGCCAGCCGCTATGATGGTACCTGCACAGATGAAACGGGTGCTCTCCAATTTACTGCAAAATGCCATTCAGTACTCTTCACCTGAAGGCACAATCACGCTTACTGCAACAGAGCAGGGAGCATTTTTGCGAATTGCGGTGACCGATCAAGGTGAGGGAATTGAAGCGGAAGAAACGACACGTATTTTCGAACGGTTTTACCGAATCGATAAAGCTCGCAGTAAAAGTAATGGTGGAGCGGGACTTGGGCTCGCAATAGCTCAATCTATTGTAGAACGGCATGGAGGTAAAATCGGGGTGCAGAGTACCAAGGGAGAGGGAAGCTGCTTCTGGTTTACCCTTCCGGTATATGCCACATGTTAGCTGTGGGTGGTGGAGATGTCGTCAGAGCAATAATAAAAAACGTGCTGCCCGGTTTTCCGAGCGGCACGTTCCTTTATTTTATGTAGAGCAAAGAAGCATTAAAGAAGAATTATGGATTGGACTGTTCGTTTTTGATTTGTTCAAGTTCGCTCAGGCTGAGCGTCAGATCGTTCTCCGGATTTGCACTGACAATCACTTCAGATGCGGTTTGCTGGCTGGCCTGACCTGATTTCGGAGCAGGTTTGACTACATAGAGACTCTGAACACTGTTCAGCAGGCTTGCAGGGGTGTCCGCATAGGTCTCAAGAAAAAGTACATAATCTTTGGCTGGCATAAGCGTGAGGCTGTCATCATTGACAATTTCGGTGTTGCCCAGTTGGCCGCCTAGTTGCTTGACTTCAAGCTGATCCCCGGCTGTGTAACCCCCTTTGTAAGATTCAGTTACCTGAACCCTATAGATCGTATAGATTTTGTCAAAAGAAACCTGTGCATCTGCCGAACTTCCGGCGGCCTTACTAATATTCGGATCTTGGAAGTCAGTCTGCACGGAGTCATCCAAAGCTTCGACCCGGGTCTGCATTACATTGCCCTTCACGATGGTATCAGCCCGGTCAGACAAAGCGTCAACATTGCCATAATTGGGATAATCCTCGGAAGCGATAATCGTGAGGGGAGCTTCTGGGGGAGAAGCACCTGGAGTGGCTGGAGAGCAGCCAACGACAGACAGGATCATTATGCATGAGGTAAGCAATACGAGTGCTCGATTCTTTTTCATAGATCGGAATCCTCCTTATAATAGGCTTGAAAGTTCTGATAATAGGCTTGAAAGTTCTGAATGAATTACATACGTCGTATTAGTATCTGGATCTGACATTATTGATATCGAAAGTTTGCGGTTTGGTCATGGAATTACGATTGCGCGTGTAAGACATAATGGAAGGGCTGTTTGTTGTCGGGTTGTCACCAAGCCAGACGGAGTGACCCAGTTCATGGACAAACACGCTTTGAATAAAGTTGGATAAGTTGGATGCATCTGCAGTAATCGTGGAGGCGTTGAGTTCGATGCGGAAGCTGACAACCTGATTGCCGGAGACGGAGGCGTAGTTGACACCATAAGCGGTATTGTTAAAGTTGCCAGCGGTGATCGTGTTCTGAGCATTATTTGTTTTGACGAATTTCACTTTAGCTCCGGCATTGTTCCAGTTGGCAAGAGAAGTATCCATCGGACCCTGCCATGCAGAAGCGTAGTTGTAGGTGCGGATCGGGATGGTGGAGCTCGGGTAGCCGTAATTCAAAAAGGTTGCTGCGTAGATCGTGCTGCCAAACATCGCAAGCGCTGAGAACAACATCAGGCTCATCAAGAACTTCCTTTTCATACTTAAAACCTCCAATAAATGTATATTTTCTCTATTATAGTAACAAGTAAAAGTGAACCTGAAATGAGTCTCAAGTCATTGTTTTTGTCGTGGGAAAAAGGAAAAAGCCTGTGCCACAAGAGAATGCTTGTCACAACAAGTCACTTTCTGTCCGGGGAAGTATGCATAAATTCCCTTAACTCACAAATAATACACTCAACCTTACTAAGGAAAAGGAGTGTATGATGATGTGCGAACGCTTTTCACTCGCGGCCGATCTGGACGAAGTTCGGGATCATTTCCAGGTACAACGAGTCATGTATTACTATAAAAATCGTTATAACATTAGCCCAACGCAGCATACACCCATCATTCTTCATCAGGATGGAGAGCGTGTAATGGATGAGTTCCGATGGGGGTTCATTCCATTTTGGGGACGAGATGCGGTGAACGCCAATTTGATGACGGTTCATGAAAATCCCGCGTATTACAAACTGGTGGAAACCAAACGTTGTGTAATTCCTTGTAACGGACTGTATTACTGGCGACAAGAAGGTAAGAAGAGGTATGCCGTGCGTGTTGTGATGCCGGATCGCGGACTTTTTGGCATTGCAGGGCTGTATGAGATTTGGAAAGATACACGCAAGCAACCGCTCCGCACCTGCACGATGCTTATGGCTGGCGCGAACCTTGCGACCCGTGAGTTTGGCAGTAAGATGCCGGCTATTCTCATGGATGAAGAGATCAACACCTGGCTCGATCCGGCCAATACCAGAGTGACACAACTGCTGCCACTGCTTAAAACATACAATCGCACAGAGATGAATCTGTACCCGGTTACGCCAATGGTGGCGAATGACGAACATGATTGTTATGAATGTGTGGAAGAGATGGAGCAGAAGCTTGCTTACGTTCGGAGTTACTGAGCAATGAGTTGACTGAGGAATACCTTAGGTATTACTGAGCTTTTCTGAAGATATAGCTACGTTTATGTTTTTGACTTCGGGGTTTCTGAACTCCCGGAATGGTTAAAAGAACAGGATGGGGCGTCCGAGGACACTCTGTCCTGTTTTACATTCTTCATCGCTTTCGTTTCAGTCTTACAAGGAATGGAAAAATAAAATTTGCAATTGAGTAAAAACGTAATTATAATAATTACAGTAACGGGATGTATATATCTATATATCTATTTAAAAAGATATAATATCAGGAGGGAACCACGAATGAATCCAAAGTATTCGAAAATGTTTGAACAAGTTTCACTGCCAAGCGGCATTACACTGAAAAACCGAATCGTGCTTGCTCCTATGACTCATATGTCTTCTAATCCAGATGGCACAGTATCGGATGCTGAGCTTGCTTACTATGCACGCCGCACGGGCGGAGCAGGTATGTCAGTTACAGCAGTAACGCATGTCACACCTAACGGCATTGGATTTCCCGCTCAATTTGGTTCTTATGATGACAGCTTTGTTCCAGGCCTGAAACGTCTGGCTGAGACCATTAAACAACAAGGTTCTGTTGCTGTGCTGCAAATGTTCCATGCAGGACGTCTGACACCAGAGCAAGCCGTTCCTGCTGGTCAAGTGGTTGCACCTAGTGCAGTCGCAAGTGAACGTCCAGGTTCACCGGAACCAAGAGAAATGACGGATGAAGAGATCACATCGGTCATCCGTGATTTCGGTGAAGCGACTCGCCGTGCGATTGAAGCCGGTTTTGACGGTATTGAGATTCACGGCGCTAATGGTTATCTGATCCAGCAATTTTTCTCTCCACATTCCAATCGCCGTGAAGACCGCTGGGGTGGCAGTGTAGAGAAACGTTTGGCGTTCCCTCTCGCCGTGGTAGACGAAGTACAGCGTGTCGTTGCCGAGCATACCAAGCTTCCATTCATTGTCGGTTACCGCTTCTCGCCGGAAGAGCCTGAAACGCCTGGCCTGACCATGGAGGATACGTATGCACTGATTGATGCTTTGAAAGACAAAAATCTCGACTATTTGCATGTTTCCTTAAATGAATTCTGGTCAAAACCAAGACGTGGTGAAGAGGATACACGTGCCAGAATCGAATTTATTCTGGATCGCGTCGGTGGTAAAGTGCCTGTAATCGGCGTAGGATCGATTCATACCGCAGATGAAGCGGCAGAAGCACTGGAGACGGGGGTGCCGCTGCTTGCGATTGGACGTGAACTCATTATTGAGCCGGATTGGGTCGAGAAGATCGAGAGCGGCCGTGAAGAGGATATTGAGACTATTCTGACAAAATCGGATCAGGAACGTCTGGTCATCCCTGACGGATTGTGGAATGCCATTATCCATACACCGGGCTGGTTCCCTATGGCAGACGATAATAAATAATTTAACTTTAATTAAGGTTTCAGATGAAGACCTAAGATAGCTTAAAACGGTGCGAGTAGCAGAACTCGTGCCGTTTTTTTTATGCATTGAACTGAAAGTGATTTTTTTATGTTTTAAAGGGAAAAATGATTTGAAGTTGAGAATGTAATTTTACGCATAATTAGTTATTATATTACACATGAACGAATACAATATGTAGCTTAACTGATATTAAGGGGGAATTACTGCTGGGTTACCATATTTATGAAATTACAGACCAACTGGAAAAACGGAAGATGATGCCACTGTTGTTGCTTGCAGATGAATCAGAAGACAAAGTTATGGAATATTTGGACGATGGGGACGTCTGGTATCTTGCGGATGATTCTGCTGACCCTTTGGGGGTCATCGTAACGTTCAGATTACACAACGACGCTATCGAGATCAAAAATATTGCTGTTTCTCCCAATCACCAAGGCAAAGGATTGGGCAAGTTACTAATAAACAAAGCCGTATCCGTACATAAACAACGTGGGATTACACATTTTGTTGTGGGGACGGCAAATTCCAGTATAAACAATCTTGCATTTTATCAAAAATTGGGTTTTCGGATATGCGATATCAAAAAAGACTTTTTTCTAGATTATCCTGAAGAGATTTGGGAGAACGGTATAAGGGCCGTAGATATGCTTGTGATGGAAAAATATGAAACTGCTTCGAAATAGAAGAGTGCCTGAGCAAGATATAACTTCTTGCTTAGGCCTTTTTTTGTAATTTTGTAGTAAATATTTACAATTTTTATGTACGGTGTTACAACGAAAAAAATGCTATATATTTTAATATAATACATATTTTTTCATTTTATTGAGGTCATATACGGACCTTTTTGTTGAAAAAGGGGGAAGAAAAGCCTGTGAAATCACGACTTAAGCTTGCGATACCCTAAGAGACTGCAGCAGATGCTTGCAGAATTAAATTCAAAATTGAGGGTATAGCAGCACTTTTTCAAAAACGTTTTCGATCTAGGTTGTGCTGACACTTCATAATCAAATTGGAAAAGAGGAGATTTTGATGCTGAACATGCAAAAAGAACAATTGGCCATGTACGGAGCCAAACCGGTGAGAGAAACTATTCTTCACTACGGGAAACAATCTATTGATGAGACTGATATTGAGAGTGTAGTTCGTGTTTTAAGAAGTGATTTCCTCTCTTCTGGCCCTGAAATTCCTAAATTTGAAAAAGCACTGGCTCAGGAAGCAGGAACTCGATATGCTGTTGCTTTTTCCAGTGGTACTGCTGCGCTGCATGCTGCATGTTATGCTGCCGGCGTCGAATCGGGAAGCGAAGTGATTACTTCACCACTCACTTTTGCTGCAAGTAGTAACTGCGTATTATATATGGGCGGAAAACCGGTCTTTGCCGATATTGACCCCGTTACCTTCAACATAGACCATCGGGAGGTTCATAACAAAATCACCTCACGTACCAAGGCAATGATCATTGTTGATTTTGCTGGACAACCTGCACAATATAACGAGCTACAGGATATGGCTTCAAGTCGAGGGCTAATCACCATACGTGATGCTGCCCATTCAATCGGTTCAATCTATAAAGACCGCCGAGTAGGGATGTCAACAGATATGACGATTTTCAGCTTTCACCCCGTTAAGCATATTACTACAGGGGAAGGTGGGGCGGTTGTAACAGATCGAGAGGATTTCTACCATAAGTTGTTGATGTTCAGAAATCACGGGATTACACGTGATGATAAGATGCTAAAACAGCAGAGTTCGCCAAAATGGTATTACGAAATGCAATTCCTCGGTTATAACTACCGAATCACAGACATGCAGGCTGCATTGGGCACAAGTCAGTTAAGAAGACTGGAGCAATTCGTCGAGCGGCGGCATGAATTGGCGGATCTGTATAATCAGGCTTTTGACAAGATGCCGGGACTAGCATTCCAGCAACAGTCTGAGGACGTATCTTCCAGTTGGCATTTGTACCCTTTGCGATGGGAAAAAGATTTTTTCTCGGTAGACCGAGATACCATTTTTCAAGCTTTGCTTGCCGAAAATATCGGTGTCAATCTTCACTATATTCCAGTTTATTTACATCCATATTATCAGTCCCTTGGCTATCACAAAGGAATGTGTCCAAATGCTGAAGCCATATATGATGAACTGATCACAATCCCTTTGTATCCTATGATGACGGATCGCGATCTACAAGACGTTGTAGACGCAGTTGTTAAGGTATATAACTATTTTTTAAAGTAAGGATTTGAAGCTTGGGCGGACTTAAAGGAGGATGTTGTATTGCAGCCAAGGCAGTTCAACTTATTTCGGCTAACATGGCCTATTTTCATGGATGCTTTCTTTCATATCGTATTAGGTAATGTTGACACAGTGATGCTCTCGCATTATTCCAGTCAAGCTGTTGCTGCTGTAGGCATTTCATCACAAATTTTTGGCATGTTCATTATTATCCTGGAATTTATGGCTATGGGCTCAGGTATACTGATCGCGCAAATGCTTGGAGCAAACCAGCGTATTAAAGCTGCTAACATTGCACAATCTGCAGTATATCTGAATGGACTCATCGGTTTAGTTCTCATTTTTGTACTTTTTTTCTCTGCGCCTTATGTGTTTGGACTATTTAATCTCTCTGGTGAGGCGTACGAATTTGGTGTGCATTACACACAAATTGTGAGCGTTTCTCTTCTATTCGAGGCCATTCTAATTTGTATTAGTACCACGATGAGAAACTATGGTTTTGTTAAAGAACCGATGTTTGTTGTTGTGGGAATGAACGTGGTCAATGTGCTGGGGAACTGTATTGCATTGTTCGGATTTATGGGTATTCCCGAAACAGGGCTTACAGGTGTTGCAGTTACCTCATGTGTGAGTCGATTGCTGGCCGTGATTTGTATCATTTACCTATATAAACGCAAGCTCCAGTTGAAACTCAAATTGGATCGCAATCATTTTATACAAGATTCGAAATCCATTGTTAAGGTAGGCGTTCCCACAGCGGGAGAGAGTTTTTCTTACCAGTCTTCTCAAATCCTTATCACATATTTCGTCACTTTTTTCGGTGTCGTTGCAATTACCACCAAGGTCATTACTTACAATATTATGCTTTTGATTATGATCTTTTCCTATTCCATCGGGCAAGCAACACAAATTGTTATTGGTCATCTCGTAGGAGCAAGAGAGCATAAAAAAGCGTATGAACAAGCTATTTTCAGCTTGAAAATTTCCTCATTAGTCTCCCTTTGCATAGCATTGTTATGTTACTTCTTATCTGAAACTGTGCTTGGGCTGTTTACATCAGATCGAAATATTATTGAAACCGGCAAAGTACTGCTTGCGCTGTCTATATTACTAGAACCTGGCAGGGCATTTAACCTTGTTTTGAGCAGCTCTTTGAAAGCATCAGGTGATATCAAATTTCCAACCCTTCTTGGACTAATAAGTATGTGGGGATTATGTGTACCCGTTGCATTTATTTTGGGAAATGTGCTTGGGTACGGCTTAAAGGGAGTGTGGATTGCTTTTATCATTGATGAGTGGCTGAGAGGCCTAATATTCTATTACCGCTGGAAGCGAATGGGTTGGATTAAAAAGGGGCTAGTGAATACTGAGATGCGGTTGTCCAATGAAAAGGAGATGAGTATATGAAAAGAAATAAGTACTTACTCTTAGGTGGAGGCGGATTCATAGGTTCAGCGATTGCAGAGGAACTTGCGCAAGATCATGATGTCACCATCGCAGATGCAGTACCTTTTACGCAAACGGTTGCCTATCTGAGAGGTCTGAATAATGTTGTTTATATACAAGTAAATGCCGCGGATCGTTCCAGTGTGTTGGAGTTAGGAACGGATTACGATTACATTGTCCATGCTGTAGCGATTTTAGGCATAAACAAGGTGGCTGAGGATTCTATTCTTACGATTAACACCAATTATCTTAGCTGCTTGTATTCACTGGATCTGGCAGACAGGCAAAAGCAGCTGAAAAAATATCTCACTTTTAGTACAAGTGAAGTATATGGACAATACACTGTGGCAGCGAAGGAAATTGATGAATTTTCCATCGGAATTCCAGAGACAGCAAGGTGGTGTTATGCTGCAAGTAAAGTACTAAGCGAACATGTAACCTATGCATATAACAGAGAGAAATCCATACCAACTATTGTTATTCGACCATTTAATGTTTATGGAGAGTATCGTTTCGGAAACAATGCGATTTCCAGTTTTGTTCGCAAGGCGATGAAAAATGAGGATTTAGTGATTAGCGGAACAGGAGAACAGACCAGAGTATGGTGTTATATTAACGACTTTGTCTCAGGGGTTATCCGTGCCTTACATTCCGATTTTCAGGGAGAATCATTTAACTTAGGTAATCCCGGTGAACAGTGTAGCATTAAGGATTTGGCACACCACATAGTGGAGCTGACTAAATCAAGTTCAAAGATTATTATCTCTGGCTCCGATGAACCTGACGTGCAACAGCGAACAGTCGATATTTCGAAAGCTCAAAGCTATCTGGGATATGAGCCTTCTGTATCTTTGCGTGAAGGTTTGAAAAAGTATATTACCTGGGCAAAAAAGATGGAGAGCGCCCAAAAAGCAGGGATATCACAATGACAAAACCGAATGTCTTTGGTTTCTCCTTCTATGCGATTCACGACGATCAACTTCAGCCGCACTATGCTGACCTATTTGGAAAAGTAGAAGCTGCTATTTTCAATCGCGAAGATTTAATCGGTTCTGCCTGGGACACCGTCTGGAAAAATACTTGTCGTGCTGTTGAATTATTCGGCGGCTCGAACACCAGCTTTCATTTTCCCGTGAACAACAGCAATATGGTTTCCGATCCATTCGTAAAATTACGTTTAATTGAAACCTTAAAGCGCTCAGAAGAGCTTGGTATTCCTCATGTTGTTGTTCATTCCAATCAGTTGTATCTGTTAGATGAATATAAACATCAAAATCTGATCGATCTCAGATCCAAATTTCTAGATTGTTTGCAGGATGTTATTTATCAGGCCAGAAGTCATGTTTCGGTATGTTTAGAAAATTTACCTCCTATCGGTAATTTATACGATGATGCAGATCCTCTGTTTTTATTTACTGAAGACTTTCAAAATGCAGAGATAGAAAATGTGTTTATTACTTGGGATATTTGCCATTATTTTAACACAGTATACACGATGAATTTTGCCAGTAATCATCCTACATTCCAAGAGATTCTGCCAAGTTACCAGCTCTGCGACTACATGGATTTCACCAAGATCATGAACCGAATTAAACACTGGCACTTTTCTGCATTTGATCAAATGGCCAATCCCTTCACTCAAACGATTTGCCGGGAAGGTGTCCTTCCTGTGGAGAGTTGTGTGGAAGAGAGTAAGTACGAGTCAGCCTTGAACATGATATACGCGGACGCTGTAGCAGCGAATAAAGCAATCATTTTTGAAATTGCAGAGAAAGACTATACACGCCGCTCGCATGTTCTGAACATGCTGGATTGGGCGAAAAAGGTAGTAAGGGAGCATTCTTTGACATGAGGGCTACCGTTTCTAATCAAGTACATGAGCGTATCCTTGATCTTGGTTCCAGGCTCATTCGTTTATATCCGACCTTCACCAGGCCTGAATCCCAGAAAAAAGCTCAGCTTCTGATTCAAAAGGAGCTGGAGCAAGAGGGATGGGTAACGTATTTAGACGTGTTCACAATTTCAGAGTTACTTAGTACAGATTTCATACGACATCCTTGGGAGTATAACCCTTTTTATCAACAGGGGCGGGAGATGACAAAGCATAATCTATATGCGGTTGCTGATTCAGGGCACCCCGGACCGACACTCATTTTAAACGGGCATATTGATGTAGACATCCTGAACAGTAATAAAGAAGATACGGCATTACCTTGGAATGTTAGTGGAGACATCGCAGATGGGAAATTACTTGGCAGAGGAGCTACCGATATGCTCATCGGGCTTAGTTCTCTCGTTTATACGTTGAGTTTAATCAAAGAACACTTTACAAAAGGAAAGTTGATCTTCACTTCTGTCATTGATGAGGAAATTGGAGGTAACGGTTCGATTCGTGCTTGCGAATGGCTGGAGGAACATGGTTATGCTCCCGATCGGCATGAATGTATAGAAGTACTTATTGCTGAACCCACAAACACGACCATATGTACTTCATCCCTTGGTTTTCTTCCTTTTCAGATTCACATTCGCTCCAAAAGCATACACATGAATGCACAGCATCACAGCCAAGTCGCCGATATAACGACACTTTTCAATGCGATTCACTCGTTCAAAGAAAAGCATGAAGGATTACATCTAAATGTGGGTATCATTTCAGGCGGATCCGATCCCAGTCTACCCATTCAGGACTTAACACTTGAAGGAGTCATTGCAAGTGACAGCAGATATACAACACAAAAGTTGCAGGAACTGTTTAGGCAGGCATTATCGCCCTACACAGTGCAATTTCCAAATTTCATGATTGATCCTATGAAAAACAAGGGTTTGAAGTTCGGTAGAGGGGCTAGACATGAGGAGTTTCCAAGCGCATGTGATGCCTCCGTATTCCACCATTTCGGATATCCGACAGTTATTTTTGGACCCGGCCAATTGGCTCAGGCTCATACGGAAGACGAATTTATTGAAATAAGCGAAGTTAAAAACTATATAGAAAAGTTGAGAGACTGCTTAATAACATTTTTCAGATAACATCGGGAGGTATTGGAATGAATAGTGACTTCACACCTCCGAAGAACATCAAATATTTGTTATATCCTTCAGAGCATCGGTACGCATCATTATGTTATAGCGCTTTATCTAATCTGAAGCGGAATGACAAGCAAGTTTTCTCTGAGTTGCGTGATCATATCGCCAACGTTTTTGATATCCAAGACACTTCGCAGATTTACCTGTTCGACAGTGCTTCTTCCGCTATAACTGCCTTATTAACTACGCTAAAAAATGTTTACCAAATTCAAAATGTTTACGTGCCTTCTTACTCGTGTACAGAATTAGCCGATTCGGTAATCTCGGCTGGTCTCACGTTTGCCGTCTATGACATTACAGACGATTTCCGGCCGGAGCTTGAGTTCATACGTTCTTTAATTGGTGTGAAAAGAACAGCTCTGTTAATTCCTGCGTTGTTTGGTTCGCGCTCGATCGAACGAGAGCTTATGGATCTGCTTCTTCAATTGAAGATGCCTGTCATCTTTGACGAGGCACAGTCGTTTCCGATGCCTCCGCAATATTCCGGTACTACAGAAAAGAGTTTTTTTTCTGTCATCTCATTTGGGAAATCCAAACCACTATCTTCTATTGGCGGCGGGGCACTGATCGTTCATTCAGATGAGCTAAAGATTCTATTTACGCAATATGCTACGGATGAATTGCGTCATGATTCCTGTTTTTCGTATCTCGGTGCAGTTACTCGTCGTCGATTCAGCAAGTATAGCTGGGGGCGCAAGGTCCTGGGAATTAAATACCGTTATACCGATTTGGCGGCTTTGCATCATGCACAGCAGTTTCATAAGCGAGTACCGAAAAGCATCACCCTGCTTCAAGCAAGAATGGCTCTACTTCGTTTACATCGTTTTTTCAAAGATTTAAAACGCCAAAAGCATCATTTACCAAGTTTAATAGATGCTCTGGAGAAGACATTTGGACATGAAGTACTGCAATTTATTCTTACCCGTGATCAGCAATGCCTGCTTCCTATACGTGTGCCCAACCACAAAAGAAAAGAAATTGGAATGTATTTTGGGCGAAGAGGGGCACAAACGACTTTCTATTATTATCCGCTGCACAAAATAGCGAGGTACAGGCAGATCTTTCAACTTCACGATTGCTTCAACTCTGAACGTATTTCTAGTGAAATCTTGTTGTTGCCCATTCATACGGATACACCCCCGCGTCATATCAAAAAACTGGAAAGGTTCATTCGCCAATATGATGAATACTCAACAGATCATGAGTCCACGGACACCTTTCATTGAACCTGTTTTTGCGGCACTTGTCGAAAAATACCTTGATTTTGAGTTTGTCCCAGTGGAAATAGGTTGCAAGGGGCAAGACTATACCATTTCGCTATACAAAAATACCAGAACCTTGTCATATCAGATTGGAGCGGTAGGATATGGCGGGATTATCCCTTTTCCTGAAGATGTCCATACTTTTTTAGAGATTGTTCAACTCCTTTCGGAATCGTATGGCATCATCTCTTCAATTACACTCCCGCCGATGGGGGAGCATGTGCTCCGTTGGGACATGAGTGAATCCGGCTTCGATCGGCAAGTGATGGAAACGTATATTTTGGATTTTGCTGAATATAGGAAACATCAGGATATGCTTTTCAAAGGCAGTGTACGGACTGATATTCGGTTTGCTGAAAAGGCCGGCGTTTATGTGAAATCATATGAGTCCGAAGAAGAACTCCTGCAATTCTATGAGATCTACAAGTTAACGATGGAACGTGTTCAGGCAAGCTATTTAACGCCTTATGAACTTTTAAAGGAATTACTTCTTCACTCGCAGGAAGCTCGGCTTTATATTGCTCTGACGGATCAGAATCGTGTGATTGCCGGAAGTTTATTTCTACAAAACGAGGATAATTTGTTTTATTGGATCAATGCTTCAGACAAAAAATTCAGAAGCTTGCGAGCCAACTATCTTATTCTAAAAAAGGCAATTGATGATGCCTACGAAACGAAGTCTTATCTAAACTTTGGTTATTCTCACAACTCTAATATTGCCAAGTCGAAGCTCGGCTGGGGTTGTCATATTCAAAAATATATTCGTTTAACAAAGGAGCATGCCCAATGAAATCAGTCTATTTTATTCCCTCAAATCGTGATATCGAAAGATGCTTGACCAGTTATATTAAAGAGATTGATTTTGCGCAAAAGAAATATGGAATCCAAATTCCAATTGTTATTCCTGAGACGAATGACAAGGAATTTGTGGCACATAATGTCCAGGTTATCAATCAATTGCAACTCAAATATCCGGAGATTGAAATCATACATTTAACCACTGGAATGCAGGAAACTTATTTCGATTTATTGTTGGATGGTCAAGATCCCCAGTTCAAAAACGTATTTTTAGCACAGCATACAGACTACGGTAATTGTATGAATAAACTGTTTTTAATGACCTGCTCGCTTGGTGCAGATGCTCTGCATCGAAGAGATTCAGATACCCGACTGATTTTTGATGAGTTAGAAGCAGAAGAATTATATCCGATTGAGGTGGAGTTAGATTATCTAGGCAAATCAGTCTCTCAATGCAGCGATATAACGATAAATACGGATGAGGAGTCCATTGTGAACAGGGAAATCTGGGTGGTAGGGGGGAACTATTACGGTGAATGGAATTTAGATGTAAGAGATTTTGCTCGTGTTTCATTTGATCCGATCTATAAATTATATGAGTTGCTCGGTTTTCCCAAGGAGAGTGTCGTCGAGATTTGTAATACTGCTTTTCAGCTCGATCAGCCATTCACTCAAGAAGAGAAGAGGACGCTTGTTACTTCTGTGAATGATGGTTTAAACCCGGATTGCGGGAACGTGGCTGTGTACAAGCTTCATGAGAAGCTGCCTAACTTGCCTGGACGTAATACCGCAGCTGCAGATTACTTTGCTTTTGACACAGCGACAGCGCTTGGTATTCCGTCCGTTCATCACACAAGAGAAGTGTTCCATGAATACAAAAAAGATGATTTTCAGTTAGCAAACAAAATGAAATACTGGGAAGGCGTCTCTAAGTTTGCGGATTATTTTAATGCTTACATGAGTATCTATGATAGCGATCTCAATAAAACATTTGGATCTGATCGCAAAGAAGTGATCTCCAATGAAGTTGTACAAAGAATCCAATCTTATGTATCCCAATTCTCCAATCTTGGCATGGATGATCGCGTTGAACGTATAGACCGTATAGCTAATGAAGTGTTAATTCCTTTCGATGAAAACTACTCTCAGGTGGGGGCTTACATTATAGAACACTCCGAGCATCTTGTAAGGGAAGCGAATCAAGAATATGAATTTCATGTCAAGCTTATTGAAAATTGGGACAAGTTAATTCAGCGGGCCAAGGAAATCGATTTACGAAAAGTCATTAACCCCAATTCTGTTGTTAATAAATAACCTGTGATTTTTTCACTTATCAAACTAAATTCATGATTTTGTGAAAGGTGGTAAGACATGAATCTTGAGGGTAAAGTATTGAACTTGAAAGCGAAGATCACGGTCATTGGATTGGGCTATGTCGGATTGCCTTTGGCACTGAATCTGGCTGAGGTGGGTTATCAAGTAACAGGCATTGATTTGTCAGTGTCCAAAGTGAAGCAATTAAACAGAGGCGAATCTTACATTAATGATATTTCCAGTGAAACTTTAAAGAAAGTCAGTCAAACCGGCAAGTTTATGGCAAGTAATGAATTTTCATTCATCCAATATGCTGATGTCATCATAGCTTGTGTTCCTACTCCATTAAATGAATATAACGACCCTGACTTATCTTCGATTTATTCTGTGGTTGACTATTTAGAAACCTATATGAAAAAAGGAAGCTTAATCATTTTGGAAAGTACAACCTATCCCGGATGTACGGAGGAGATTATTCAGGCACGTCTTGAAGCAGTAGGACTACAGGTGGGAAAAGACTTCCATCTTTGTTTTTCTCCTGAACGGATCGATCCAAGCAATAAAGACTTCACACTGAATAATACACCTAAAATTGTTGGGGGAGTCACGCCGGAGTGCTCACACATTGCTTCTGAACTATATCAGAAAATATGTAAAGAAGTCATTACGGTCTCTTCACCTAAAGTAGCTGAATTCACAAAATTGCTAGAGAATACTTTTCGAAGTGTAAATATTGCTTTTATCAATGAGATTGCAATGATGAGTGAAAAGATGGGCATTGATGTGTGGGAAGTCATTCAGGCGGCTTCTACCAAACCGTTTGGTTTTATGCCCTTTTTCCCTGGACCCGGAATCGGGGGACATTGCATACCGTTAGATCCAATGTATTTGTCATGGAAAGCCAAGTACTATAAATTTTTTAGCAGATTTATTGAATTAGCGAACAGCATTAACAGCAGCATGCCGGATTACGTTGTAGGCAAGCTTCAGCAATTGCTTAATCAAAAGTCCCTTCCCATCAATAAAAGCAAAATTTTGGTGTTAGGTGTTGCATACAAACCAGAAGTCAATGATGATCGGGAATCTCCTGCGTTAGAGTTGATTCAGCTGCTCATGGACGAGGGGGCCAATGTTGATTTTTACGATCCTTACGTTGAATATATCCGGCTTAAAAAAGGTCAGACCTTGTTTTCAGTCGACTACGATGTCCATGCCTTTCAACAATATGAATGCTGCATTTTAATGACGGCGCACAAGTCTTTTGATTATGAAGAGTTGAAAGATTTACATGTTCCCATTTTTGATACACGGGATGCGTTTGCTTCATTTGACGACGCTCATATTTATAAACTTGGTGCAGGTATGTTTAATGTTACAAAGGATCGTGATCAAGAGAAAATACTTCAAACATTAAGTGTAGTTCAAGGCTAATATAACTAGATGAAAAGGGTGAACATTGTGGCTCAAGCAAGTGTCATCATGCCAACTTATAACAAAGCCGAATATTTAAAGTTAACGCTTGCTTCGTTTGCAAGTCAAAGCTGTAAAGACTTTGAAATTATTCTTATTGATGACGGTAGCTCGGACAGTACAAAACGTGTTGTTGATTATTATAAAAATCTGTTAAATATTCAATATTTGTATCAAGAAAATAAGGGCAGAGCCAGAGCAAGGAACATCGGATTACAGCTAGCTAAAGGAGACATTATCGTTTTTAATGACGATGATCGCATTGTTCCGCCAGATTTTATCGAAAGCCATATTAACCAGCTTCTCGAAGCGGATGATAGAACAATTGTAATAGGTTGGAAGAAAAATATGCTATCTATTCTTAAGGCGCAATTACCCTTTAGTGCACAGGACATGCTAATACTTGTTCGCCAAAATCCTGAATTTGCAGCTATGACAAAGGATATAAAGCCTGGAATGTCTGTTCCGTTAATAACAGAAGAACATTTGAACCCATATAACCGCGAGATGGTGGAGCGATATACGACAATGGATGGTTATGATAGCTTTCCTGAGTTTTTTGCCGAATATGGCGAAGAACTCAAAGACTTTCAACTCAAGTGGATTCTCGGTACAACGGCCAACATGTCGCTACGCCATTCTTTTCTTCGAGAGATTGGTATGTTTGATGAGCAATATGAAGGTTGGGGAATGGAAGACACAGACTTGTCCTATCGTCTCTATAAAGCAGGAGGCACCTTTCGGTTCTGTTCAGAGCTAGTCAATTTTCATCAGTTTCATCCCAGGGGGAATTCATTCCAAGTAGAGAAGGATTTCAAAAAGAATTCTTTATATTTTTGTCTAAAGCACAAGAGTTTGGAAGCGTACCTGTTTTACCGCTGGACTCATCAGGAGATTGAATTAAAGACGGCTGACAGCTTACTCAAACTGGCAAACAGGGATGATGCTGTCGCAGAAGAGTTAACCCATCTTTATGCAAAATTGTTTTCATCCAGCGGGGAAGTTGTATTGATATGAATAGCTAATTCTCTCGTGAATGAAAATACGTTAGAGAAGGGTGGTTCTAAATATGATAAGGAAAGCCATAATTCCTGCAGCGGGTCTGGGTACACGCTTTCTTCCGGCGACTAAAGCCCAGCCAAAAGAGATGCTTCCTATTGTAGATAAACCAACAATTCAATATATAGTAGAGGAAGCCATCGCCTCAGGCATTGAAGACATCATGATTGTAACAGGTAGAAATAAACGGGCAATTGAGGATCACTTTGATCGCTCAGTCGAATTAGAGATGGCTCTTCAGAATAAAGCGGATCTGCTTGAAGTTGTACTTGAAATTTCCAACATGGCAGATATTCATTATATACGTCAGAAGGAACCTCTTGGATTAGGACATGCCATTTTGTGCGCGAAAAAATTTGTTGGGAAAGAACCTTTTGCGGTACTGCTGGGAGATGACATTATTGATAGTGAAATTCCATGTTTGAAGCAGTTAATCCAAGTGTATGAAATTGAAAAAAAGTCGGTGGTAGGCGTACAACAAGTGGACTGGAGTGATACCCATAAATATGGGATCATCGAAGCACGTGCGCATAACATGAATCAAAGTGAAGTACTTGATTTGATTGAAAAGCCTAAGCATAGTGCTCCATCGAACATAGCTATCATGGGACGTTATGTTTTAGATCCGCAGATATTTACTTACTTAGAGAACACATTACCAGGAGCCAATGGTGAAATTCAATTGACTGATGCTTTGCGCGGAATCGCGCATAATCAAGGATTAATCGCTTTGCAGTTCCAAGGCGACCGATATGATGTAGGTGACAAGTTCGGTTTTCTGCAAGCGACAGTGGATTTTGCCTTGAAAAATAAAGATTTGCAAGGAAAATTCAGAGAGTATCTCATTGAGCTTAGTCGAAAATTTACAACTACATCTTCAAATAAAACTTGATACACACCTATGGGGTCAATTCGTATGTCGTTCATGTAACGTACATAGGGATTGACCCCATTTCACATCTCGAAGCTAAAATAAGCAATATTTGTACATAACTTAATAGGTTCGAATTGGGGATTTTCCAAATAGAAACAGGAGAAATTCTCCTTCCAACCGCTCTATGGTATGATGGGAAGATAAGTTTAAAGGGTATATTAACGGTTTGGAGTGGATGATGATGCTCGTTGCGGAACGATATGAAAAAATAGTGGAATGGGTGGATGCGCAGGGAAGCATGCGTGTTACCGAACTTAGTGAGCGCTGCGGGGTGACGGAGGAGACGATTCGCCGTGACCTGGACAAGCTGGAGCAGGCGGGCAGGCTAAGACGCTCACATGGCGGAGCGGTAAGTGTGAAATACAAGGATGAACTTCAATCCGAGATTCCTTATCCTGAGCGTGCTGTTGCACATGCAGATGAGAAACGCCGTATTGCTGGTGAAGCGGTGAAGATGGTGGAAGCGGGCGACCGGATTGCTCTGGATGCGAGTACGACAGCATGGTATATGGCAGCCGGACTACCGAATATCCCTCTTACGATATTAACCAACTCAATTAAGGTTGCAGCGGAGCTCAGCACGAAGGAACAGATTCGTGTTATTGCGACAGGTGGGCAGCTGGCTTCGAAATCCCTGTCTTTTGTCGGGCCGCTAGCAGAGCGTTCGCTGGATGCTTATCATGTGGACAAGGTGTTTTTGTCCTGCAAAGGCGTGCATCTGACCAAGGGCATCAGCGAGTCGAATGAATTACAAGCTTTGGTGAAGCAGAAGATGATTCAGATTGCGGACGAAGTAATTTTGCTTGCCGATTCGAGCAAGTTTAATATTCAGGCTTTTACAAGAGTGGCCGGCATGGAGAGTGTCGGGAAGGTGATTACCGATCAGGGTGTGCAGGACGAACATGTTGACGTTTTAAATGAGCTTCAAATTACGTGTATACGTGTGTAACAGCAATCAACGATTGTATTAACGATTATTAATTATATAAGCTAAATGATTCTTTTACACTTTAACGGAGAGGACAGAAAAAACCTAAAGAAGCGGAGCGTTCGCCTTTATCACCGGATTTTTCCCTTTTGAAAAAGGGAATCCAATAAAATCTGGGGATAACAGCGATCGGAAGGTTATTCTGTCATCGGAGTGGACTGTGTAAAATCTCAGTTACAACTTATATAAACGGTACAGAAAGGATCGATGGCAATGAAACATCCGTTTCACTTAAAAGCGGTTTGGAATGGCGGACGTAACAGTGAGGGCAAGATTGATGCAGGCGGTTTAAAAACAGTCATTTCCATCCCGCAGGAGATGGGCGGGCCTGGTACAGGAACCAATCCGGACGAGATGCTGCTAGGGGCAGCGGCAACCTGCTATCTGATCACCTTGGCCGCGATGCTGGAGCGTTCAGACATTACACCAGATGAGTTGACGCTTGAGTCGGAGGCAACGGTGGATGTGACAAACAACGTCTTTACGTATGAACGCATTGTGCACAGGCCGCGAATTGTACTTCCACAAGATGCATCCGAATCGGACTTGAGCAAAGCTGAGAAATTGGCACATAAGGCGGAGGCAGCCTGTATGATATCCCGCGCTGTAGCGGGTAATGTGGCGATGGAAACCTGTCCCGTGATTGTAACCACTGGAGCTGACGCAGTGTGATATAATGGATGGGTAGACGACATTATTCGTCATTTGTGCAAAATAAGGAGAAATTCAGGATGAAGAACCAGAAGCGCAAACCTAATCGAATGGCACGTTTGACTCGTGCGATGAAACTGAATTTTCTCAAACTTTTACGTGCTCCGGGCGGTGCCCACAAGGTATCTACCGGATTTGCCATAGGTTTTGGTCTTGAACTGATCGTAATTTCGACCGCGTCCCTGATTTATCTTGTGTTTTATCCGATTGTGCGCCTGGCTGGAGGTTCCATGCCAGCAGCCATTGTAGGTAATGTCGTAGGCAAGCTGACGTTCCTGCCGATTATTCTCATGCCACTGGCAAAACAGATTGGTTCATGGATTTTGCCAGCACATAGTATGGGGCAGGGACCTATGCATGAGAGTGCGTGGAGGGAACTGTTTCACGGAAACTGGTCGGCGGTAAGTGAATTGCTGCTTGGCGGTCTCGATATTTTGGCAGGCATGAGTGTACTCGGTTTAATCCTGGGATTCATTTCGTATTTTGTTGTGAAATATTTCTATGTCAGAGCCCTTCATCGGCGGCATGAACGCCGGCTGGAGAAGCGCCGCCAAGCGGCAAACGCCTCTGGTGGCGGCACAACGCCTGTGCTGATCAGGAAAACATCACAATCATAATCGGCAGGATGACCATGGATGCAGCGGTGGTCCACAGAATACAACGGGATACAAATTGTGGAGATGCGCCGAACTGTTCAGCCAAAATAACGGCGTTCACTGCGGTTGGCATGGATGCTAGGATGAGCAGCACAGGAAATAATGTCCCTTCGACTTGCAGTGCTTTCAGAATAAGCCAAGCCAAGAGAGGCGCTGCAGCAAGCCGCACGACAAGCCCTGCCCAGAATGCCTTACGGACATTAGACTGCCAAGGCGCCGTATCTCCCTTGGGTCTGAGCATCTGTGCGCCCAGGATCGCCAGAACAATGGGAGAGTAACCAGCAGCCATCATCGATATGCCTCCATCCAGTGCCTCAGGCAGATGTATGCTGGAGCCGCGGAGAATGATAGCGATCACAGCTGCATAGATGGTGGGCATGCGGAACACGGATAATATCGCGTTTTTTACCGTGAATTCGGATCTTGCGGCAAAGAAAATACCTACCGTATTAACAATAATCATCTGTCCAATAACATAAACCGAAGCCTTGTCCAGTCCAAATTGACCGAAGGCAAGCAGGACAAGCGGGAGCCCGTAATTCACACAGTTGGTAAATGTGGAGACGAGGGTTAGACCTGCTTTTTCCGGTGCACCCAGACCAAACATTCGGCTCAGCAACTCGGCAAGGGCCCAGAGGGCAACCAGGTTGAGGATGGAGAACCAAAAGGTGCTTGTAACATCGGTCCAGGTAATCTCTGCATGAAGCAGGGTATGGAAGATGAGCGCAGGGCTTAAAATATAGAGTGAAAATGTTGATAGTGGCCGAGTATCCCAATCTCTGAAGTGTTTTAACAACACTCCGCCAATCACTGGCAGGGATATAGGCAGAAATACATGGTAGAGTGTAATGAAAAACGAGGTAAACAATCTGTTCAGTCCTTTCTGGATGAAAAACCTATCTTATCATAGCAGGAAATGCTCGACAGTTGAATGTACAAGGGCATCATATTTCTACGAATAAGCATCGCATTGCGTTCATTATGCGGGGGCTCCTGTGGAGCGAGCAGGGATCGGATTGCTATTTTGATATGGCAGATTTATTATAGAAGAGGTGCAACAAGATTACATACACATAGAGGAGGAAACTGTAATGAGTGAATCAAAACGCTTGCTCGTGCTAGTCGGCTCTTATGCCGAAGCGGAAAATGAGGGCATTTACGCATACGAATTAAATGAGGATACAGGTAGTCTGGCGAAGCTGGACGGCATTGCGGGTGTGAAAAACCCGACGTTTGTAAACGTGGATGCGGAAGCAAACAAGCTTTATGCCATTGGTGAAACGGCATCTGCCGAAGGCAATAAAATGTCGGAAGCAGTGGCACTGAGTCTAGATCCTTCCACAGGTAAATTGACGTTGTTGAATCGTAAGGACTCCATCTCTGCTCCGCCATGTCATATCCAACGTGATCCTTCCAGTAAATATTTGATCTTGTCCAGCTATCACGGTGGATTGGTGGGTCTTCAGGCACTCACAGACAATGGTGAGGTTGGAGCCCTTCTGGACGAGAAGAAACATGAGGGGCATGGCGCGCACCATGAACGTCAAGACAAGCCACATGTGCACTCCGCATTCTTCAGCCCTGACGGAAAATATATGATGGTACAGGATCTTGGAGCGGATAAAATTGCGATCTACTCCATTAACGCTGGTACAAACGAACTGGTACTTCACAGTGAAACCAAAACTCATCCGGGCGCAGGACCACGCCACTTGGCGTTCCATCCGAATGGTCAGTTTGCATATGTGATCAATGAAGTCGATTCGTCGATTACATCTTACAAGTATGATGCAACTGCAGGTACACTGACTGAAATCTCCAATATTTCAACGCTTCCTGACGGCTATGACGGCGCTGAGAATACAACTGCTGAGATTACGGTTTCGAACGATGGCCGTTTTGTGTATGGTTCCAACCGTGGACATGACAGCATCGTCGTATTTGCGGTAGATGCTGACAAAGGTCATCTGAGCCTGGTAGAACATGTCTCCGCAGAAGGACAGCACCCGCGTCATTTCGCTTTGACACCGAACGGTAAAATGTTGATTGCAGCTAACCGTGATACCAACAACATGGTTACTTTTACGGTAGATCAGGAGAGCGGTCGCCTGAAATACACAGGTCACAGCACAGGTGTATCCAAGCCGGTATGTGTGAAACCTGTATATCTGTAATAGGTTGATATAAAAGAAGAGATCAACATACAGCTTACGCTGGTACGAAGATCTAGATGGCCCTGCCTGGGAAGGTGGGGTTTTTCTGTTTTCTAAAACAAAGAAAGGGCTGCTGAATTGAACTTACGGATTGATCGTACAAGAGGTATAGGTTGATAACGATGAGTAGAACCTAGATGGGGGAGCGACGTAAGATGGATGTTTCTTCGGAATAAAGTTCGTATAACAACGAAATAAATTCAATAGTTTCCTCGAAGTAACTACCTCACTTGAAAGTGCGTACTTCCTGAATAGATAGTCAGGCTCTACAATGAACTAGCAACCACCATTACGAGATGCTGGCCTCAGCAACGGATCATTGGCGGTAAAAATAAACATTTGGATCTATATAAGTTGAACTATTTTTTACACGTTAACGGAGAGGACAGAAAAAACCTGGAAAAGCGAAGCGTTCGCCTAAAAGCTTTCTGCAAGAAAGCTGCATCGGAAGCATACGCTTATCACCGGATTTTTCCCTTTGGAAAAGAGAATCAAAAAAATCTGGGGATAACAGCGATTGGAATGTTCTTCTGTCATCGGAGTGGATTGTGTAAATCTTTATTTCAACTTATACAGCATCATTAATCAACTTCAATTACAAAGGAGACATAAAACATGAAATTACAACTCGCACTTGATTTGGTTAACATTCCGGAAGGTATCGCACTGGTTAAAGAGGTGGAGTCATACATTGATATCGTTGAGATCGGTACACCGATTATTATTAATGAAGGCTTGCATGCCGTAAAAGCAATGAAGGAAGCCTACCCTAACCTGCAAGTCCTTGCGGACCTGAAAATTATGGACGCTGGCGGATATGAAATCATGAAAGCAGCTGAAGCGGGCGCAGACTTGATTACCGTTCTGGGTGCAAGTAACGACATGACGATCAAAGGCGCTGTAGAAGAAGCGAAAAAACAAAACAAAGAAGTACTCGTGGACATGATCAACGTGCCTAACCTGGAACAACGTGCACGTGAAGTGGACGCTCTGGGTGTAGACTACATCTGTGTTCACACGGGTTATGACCTGCAAGCGGTTGGTCAAAGCCCGTTCGAAGACCTGCAAACGATCAAAGGTGCTGTGAAAAATGCGAAAACTGCCGTTGCTGGCGGTATCAAGCTGGACACATTGCCAGAAGTAATCAAAGCACAACCTGACCTGGTCATTGTTGGTGGCGGAATCACAGGACAAGCAGATAAAGCGGCTGTGGCATCTGAAATGCAGCGCCTTGTAAAACAAGGGTAAGGCTTATGAGCAGCAGACAATACGCCGCAGAAATCCTGAAGGAATTGGAACGTACGTTAAGTCAGATTGACGATGCCGAGATGCAGGAGATGGCGGAACAACTACTGGCTGCGGAGCACATTTTTGTAGCCGGGGCAGGTCGTTCGGGTCTGATGGGAAAAGCTTTTGCGATGCGATTGATGCAGATGGGACTTGCCGTTTACGTGGTGGGTGAGACCGTGACACCAGGGATTAGCTCAGCGGATTTCCTGCTGTTATGTTCGGGCTCTGGAGAGACGGGCGGTCTGGCCGCGATGGCACGGAAAGCGAATCAAGCGGGCGCTCCTGTAGGCTTAATCACAATTAAGCCGGAGTCCACGATTGCACAGATGGCCCAAGCAGTTGTGCGGCTGACAGCCTCAGCGAAAGAGGATACAGCAGGAGCTGGAGCAGATGTTACCATCCAGCCCATGGGCTCCTTGTTTGAACAAAGCTTATTGTTAAGCATGGATGCCTTGATCCTCACCATGATGGAGATGAAAGGCATGACGGGTGCAGATATGTTCAGTCGTCACGCAAATCTGGAGTAGTTCGATTGAAAAGCACGTGCGTTTAATATAGCTAAAAAATGAAATAGACCGGAGTCCTGTGCTGTTGCATGGATTTCGGTCTTTTCTGCAGGCAAGATTAACGAGCTTTGCATTCTGCCCATGCTGTAGTAGAATGAGGCATTAGGGTTGGATCACACACAAGTTGCCCAATGTGGAAGCAGGCTTTATATACAGATGAACTATAAAGGGGGCTTGGAGCCATGGCGTCCGAAGTCAAGGAACGTATTAATCTAAAAGAAATCAACTGTGAAAAGGAATTAACGCTGGCGGTAATCGGGGGCAAATGGAAACTGATTATACTGTGGCATCTGGGTCTGGAGGGAACGAAACGTTTCAGTGAGTTGAAACGCCTGATCCCCCATATTACGCAAAAGATGCTGACAAATCAGCTACGAGAGCTGGAGGAAGACAAACTCGTCGAGCGTAAGGTGTACGCCGAGGTTCCGCCCCGAGTGGAATACTCGCTTACAGACCATGGTCAGAGTTTAATGCCAGTACTGCATGCCATGTACAACTGGGGTAAAAACTATGGTGAAAATGTCATCTGGAAAGCTGACTAAATGCTGTCTAAGCCGTCAAGTAAACGGGACACTTCCGGAGCTTGACGTTTTTTAATTTTCCAGCCGGATTGATTTCTCCAGATTTAAACCAAAAGTCTCATAATCAGTAGATGTCATGTATGGATTGGCGGATTATGTTACGATGAGAGATATTGGAAATGCAAGGAGGATGACAATCAAGATGGAAAAAATACGTACACGCGCTGATGTTGTGGTGGAAGCGACCTGGGATCTGAGCGATCTGTTTACAACCGATACGGAATGGGAACAGGAGCTTCTATCCCTGCCGGGTGCCGCTGCTGATATCGAAAATTTCAAAGGTACACTGGGGCAAAGTGCTCAGCAATTACTCGCTTGCCTGGATGCCCGTGAAACTTTACAGGAACGAATCGGCAAGGCCGCTGCTTATGCGCGTCTAAAACAGTCTGAGGACAGCACAAACCCGGTGAATATTGAGAATGCTGCTAAAGCTGGTGATATTCTGTCCAACCTGTCGTCCAGCCTGTCATTTGTCAACTCCGAGATTGTTTCCTTGCCGGAAGGCATGATTGAGCAGTATTTGAGTGAGCTTCCGGGTCTGGCACCGTACAAGCGTAGTGTGGCAAGGCTGATGGAGGAAAAAGCTCACCGGCTTTCGCCTGAAACCGAGAAAGTGCTTGCTTCACTCGGCGAGGTGCTGGATTCGCCCTATCGAATTTATCAGCGCGGCAAGCTGGCAGATATGTCTTTTGATGAAGCGCTGGATGGGGAGGATCAATCCCGTCCTTTATCATGGTCTTTTTACGAAAATAATTACGAGATGTCACCTGATACCGAGCTGCGCCGCTCCGCGTACGCCTCCTTTAACGCAACGTTGAATCAATACAAAAACACGTTTGCTGAAGGATACGCTACCGAGGTGAAGAAACAGGTGGTGTTATCCCGTCTGCGCGGATATGAAGATGTGACGGACATGCTACTGGCTCCGCAGCAAGTGAGCAAGGAGATGTACAATAACGTTCTGGATATTATTCAAAAGGAACTTGCTCCGCATATGCGCAGACTGGCAGCGCTCAAAAAACGTGAGCTTGGACTCGATAAACTGATGTTTTGTGATCTTAAGGCTCCGCTTGATCCAGAATTCAGTCCAGCGATTACATATGAGGAAGCCTGCACGCTGATTCGTGAGGCACTGGATGTACTTGGGCCGGAGTATGGGGAGATTGTTGAACGCGCCTTTAATGACCGCTGGGTTGATTATGCGGACAATGCAGGTAAATCCACGGGGGCGTTCTGTTCCTCCATCTATGGGGCGCACTCTTACATCTTAATCTCATGGGCGAATAACATGCGCGGAGCGTTTACACTGGCGCATGAAGTGGGGCATGCAGGCCACTTTATGCTGGCTGGCAAGTATCAACGGCTTACGAATACACGGCCGTCTCTTTATTTTATAGAAGCACCTTCTACAATGAACGAAATGTTATTAGCAGATCATCTGCTGAACCGTTCTGAAAATCCGAGAATGCGGCGTTGGGTCATTTTGCAATTGCTTAACACGTATTATCACAACTTCGTTACTCATCTGCTGGAGGGAGAATTACAGCGCAGGGTATATACGCTCGCAACGAATGACAAGCCAATCACGGCAAAGACGTTAAGTGAACTGAAAGGTGCGATTCTTTCGGAGTTCTGGGGGCCTGAGCTGGTGGTGGACGAAGGTGCCAAGCTGACGTGGATGAGACAGCCTCATTATTATATGGGCTTATATCCGTACACGTATGCAGCAGGTTTAACAGCGTCAACAGCAGCCGCGCAGAAGATCAGAGAGGAAGGACAGCCTGCAGTGGACCGCTGGCTTGAAGCACTAAAATCCGGGGGAAGTCTCACGCCGCAGGAACTGATGAAGCTTGCAGGTGTAGACATGTCCGGACCTGAACCGATCCGTACGGCAGTTGCTTATGTCGGCAGTCTTGTTGACGAACTTGAACGTCTGTATTCCTGATCCGGCTCATATAGTATATGGACAAGGCAGAAGGGTTGTTTGCCAATGTAACACGCTGCGAACGGGAAAAGGAACATGGGTTATTTTGCGTGGGGAAAGGAACGATGTGTTATGGCGGTTACGGGCATATTCTCGTCAGTGGGCCAGTTGAGTGTAGATGGCTTCGGGGGATTCGATGATATGAGCGGCGTGCCGGGATTTGAAGGCAATCAGAGCGGTTTTTTTTCTGGGCTCCATGAGCTTGGAGTGATGGGTACGATTGTGCCTATTGTGATCGGTATCGGGTTTCTCGTTGTGGCGGGCGTCATCGTATATGCGATCTTCTCAGGTGTGCGGACCTGGTCTTCGAACAATGCTTCAGCTGTACTGACCTTACATTCCAGAGTTGTGACGAAAAGAACCGAGGTTCGTGGTGGAAGTGGGGACAGCAGTGCGAGAACGAGTTATTACGTAACCTTTGAGTTTGACAATGGGGAACGTCTGGAGTTAAATGTTGGCGGTCAAATGTACGGTATGCTGGTGGAGCAGGATCGAGGCATGTTAACCTATCAGGGTACACGCTTCAAACATTTTGAACGTGATATCCAACCTCAATCAGGACAATCTGGCACCAAGAATGAACCTTTTTATATGTGAAAATGAAGCAGCGACTCCTCCCGAAAGGGAGTGAGTCGTTTTTGTTATGGGATGGAAATAGCGAATTCATGGGTATTCAAACGCTTACAATGATGGTATACTCGTTAAATAAAACAAAACAATATTAAACAAAAACAAACAAAGAGATATTCGGGCGAGAAGTAAAGATGAAATCGCTACAGAAGGAAAAGGGTTAAGTGAAGATTAAGGTATAAGTCATGGTGGTTGTTCAGTGTGATTTGACTTCAGGCTTCAAGATAGATGTGAAGGTTGGAAGACGATGATTTGCCGAAAGGTGGGAAAGCAGTGAGTGTGCTGGCTTATGATTTGGGTGCGGGAAGCGGCAGAGCTATACTGGGGCAGCTGAATGATCGAGGGATCGAAACCCGGGAAATTCATCGCTTCAAAAATGAACCTGTAAAAGTAGGAGAACGGATGCACTGGGATATATTGCGGCTGCATCATGAAGTGCTTCAAGGGTTGACGCTTGTAAAACAACAAGGTGAAGTTCCGGAGAGTCTGGGGATTGACTCCTGGGGCGTGGATTTTGGTTTGCTCGGCAGCAACGGTGAACTACTTGGTAATCCCTATCATTATCGTGACACACAATTTAACGGTGTAATGGATAGGGTCTGTCAGGAGTTAACGGCAAAGCGAATTTTTGAACGTACAGGGATTCAGTTTCTGCCGTTTAATACATTGTATCAGCTTGCAGCACTTAAGCGAGGTGATTCTCCATTATTGCGTGAAGGGGAGCGTTTTCTAATGATCCCTGATTTATTAAGGTATTTTCTCACTGGGGAAGCGGTGAATGAGTTCACCAATGCCACAACAACACAGTTATATAATCCTCTGCTTGGACAATGGGACCGTGAACTTCTCACCCATATTGGTGTTTCTGACCAATATTTCGGAGATGTAGTTTTGCCCGGGACCCCTGTTGGACAGCTACGTAGCAGCATACGCGATGATATCGGCCTTGGGTCTATTCCCGTTCTGGCTGTAGCGGAGCATGATACCGGATCGGCGGTGGTGGCCGTTCCAGCGACGGAACGAAGCTTTGTTTATCTAAGCTGCGGAACATGGTCTCTGATGGGAACCGAGCTTGATGAACCAGTGATCAGTGCCGAGAGTCTGGCGTTGAACTTTACGAATGAGGGTGGAGCAGGCGGCACATATCGACTCCTCAAAAACATTATGGGGCTCTGGATTTTGCAAGACTGCATGCGACAGTGGGAGCGCGAAGGGCAAGCAATCAGTTATGCATCATTACTGGCGAAGGCAGAGGCGGCTCCGGCGTTTGCCAGCCTTTTTGATCCGGATGATGAGTTGTTTCTGCCCGCTGGCAATATGACAGAACGCATTCGTCAATATTGCCAGAAGACAGGACAGCGTGCTCCAGAGGATCAGGGCAGTATAGCCAGAGCCATCCTGGAAAGTCTTGCTTTGAAATACCGCAGGGTTCTGCAGTGGACGGAGCAGCTGTCAGACCAGTCATTCAGCGGATTGCATATGGTGGGTGGTGGCATTCAGAATGAACTGTTATGCCAGTGGACAGCGAACTCCCTCGGCAAGCCCGTATGGGCAGGCCCGGCGGAAGGAAGTGCCATCGGGAATATGGCTGTGCAATGGATCGCAAGCGGAGCGTTTAAGGATATTTGGGAAGCACGCCGCGTTATTCGAGACTCATTTCCTGTAAAGGTATATGAGCCGGAGGATAACCGGTCGGCATGGGAAGAAGCATATGAGCGGTTTTTACGAATAAATGCTATATCACCAGAGACAGAAACCGGGAGTGAGGTGTAGACATGCTCGCGGCGGAAAGATATGACCGGATTGTGGAGTTAGTGAATATCAAGGGCAGCATGCGAGTATCCGAGCTGAGTGAGCGCTGCCGTGTAACCGAAGAGACCATTCGCCGTGATCTGGATCGGTTGGAACAGGCCGGCAGGTTGCGCAGATCACACGGCGGAGCGGTCAGCGTGAAGGAGGATCAGCCGGAGATTCCTTACCGGATTCGGGAAACAACTCACATGTCCGAGAAAAAACGAATTGCCGATGCGGCTTTGGCATTGATTAAAGCCGGGGATCGCATTTTGCTAGATGCCAGTACAACAGCAGGTTATATGGCAGCCAATATGCCGGATATGCCACTAACCGTGTTAACCAACTCGATTCAAGTCGCCACGGAATTAAGCAGTCGGGACAACATTGAAGTGATCTCCACCGGAGGACAGTTGGCATCTCGTTCCTTATCCTTCGTTGGACCACTCGCAGAGCGTTCGCTCGAAACCTATCATGTTGACAAACTGTTTCTATCTTGCAAGGGTGTACACCTCGAAAGTGGTAGTATCAGTGAATCCAATGAGCTTCAATCCAGATTGAAGCAAACGATGGTAGGGATCGCAGATCAGGTGATTCTGCTAGCTGATGCGAGCAAGTTTGGGATTCGGGCTTTCGCTCGTGTGACGGGGTTGAACGCTGTGCACACCATTATTACCGATGAACCTTTGAATGAAGAGCAGACTTCTCTGTGCAGAGCGTATGATGTACAGGTTCGCACCGTATAACGATAACGGAGTGTTCACTCGAAATAAATTATTAATTGGAGCGTGTAATGATGAAAGTCTCCTTGTTTATAACCTGCCTAAGTGATGCCATCTATCCCCGAGTGGGAGAAGCGATGGTTCGATTGCTCGCTGCTCACGGCGTTCGGCTGGAGTTTCCACAGGTGCAGACGTGTTGTGGTCAGCCCTCGTATAACAGTGGCTACTGGGATGAAACCCGTGTTGCTGCCAAAACCATATTAGAAGCGTTTGATGACAGCGACTTTGTCGTGTGTCCATCAGGTTCATGTACCTATATGATTCATCATTACCCCGAGCTATTTGCAGATGAGCCGGAATGGCTGGAAAAAGCAAAGCGGCTGGAAGCCAAGGCTTACGAGTTCACGCAATTTCTCGTACAGGTGCTGGGTGTAACGGATGTCGGCGCACATTTCCCGCATAAGGTAACGTACCATCCTTCCTGTCACGGCAGCCGTCTGCTTGGGGTGAAGGATGAACCGCTGGCTTTACTTTCCAATGTAAAGGGACTTGAACTGGTCCCACTGCCTCATGCAGAAGATTGCTGCGGGTTTGGAGGTACATTTGCGATCAAAATGTCGGATATTTCAGGAGCGATTGTGACGGAGAAGGTGGATCATGTCAAAGAAACACAAGCCGAAGTTCTTGTTGGACTAGACATGGCTTGTCTGATGAATATTGCGGGCAACCTTCGGTACAGAAACGAGCCTGTACGCGTGATGCATCTGGCTGAACTGTTATATGAGGGGGTGCAGACCGGATGAGCCAACCGGGTGTTATGAATGAAACGGTCAAATCCCGCGCGGGTTTGGCACTGAATGATGATTTTCTTCGCAAGGCCGTGAAGTTTACGACAGAACGTTTGCGTAATGGCAAGAAGGCAGCCTCGGAAGAGCATGGTAACTGGGAAGAATGGCGGGAGCGTGGACGTCAGATCCGTCTGCATACGATTGCGTATCTCGATTATTACTTAAATGAGTTCGTGAACAATGCCCGTGCGAACGGTGTGCATATCCATTTTGCAGATACTTCTGCGGAAGCGGCGTCAATTGCACTGGACATTGCGGTTCATAAGCAAGCCACAAGTGTGGTGAAGTCCAAATCCATGGTGTCGGAAGAAGTGCATCTGAACCATGTGCTGGAAACGGCAGGCATTGAAGCCATTGAAACCGATCTTGGCGAATACATCATACAGCTTGCGGGGGAAGCTCCCTCCCATATCGTCATTCCGGCGATTCACAAAAACAGATACCAAATTGCCGAGCTGCTGTCCAAGGAAGCTGGAGAAGTGTTGGAGCCGGATACGACAGTACTGGCCGGATTTGTCCGCAAGAAGCTGCGTGAAAAATTTCTGGAGGCCGACATTGGTTTGACGGGCTGCAATTTCGCGATTGCCGAGACAGGCTCGATGGTGTTATTTGAAAATGAAGGCAACGCTCGTATGGTATCTACCGTCCCGAAAACACAGATTACACTGATGGGTATGGAACGCATCATACCATCTTGGGAAGACCTGGAGGTTATGGCCACCTTGCTGCCGCGCTCGGCCACTGGGCAGAAGCTCACGATGTACATGTCGGGAATTACAGGCCCACGCCGCTCGGCAGATGCAGATGGCCCGGATGAAATGCATATTATTATCGTGGACAATGGCCGATCTCTGCAACTTGGTGATCCCGAGTTCCAGGAACTGCTGAACTGTATTCGCTGCGGAGCATGTCTTAATGCCTGTCCCGTGTACAGGCACATTGGCGGTCATGCTTATGGCGGAACCTACAGTGGCCCGATTGGAGCCGTGCTGACTCCCTCTTTAAACGGTAACATTGAGGAGTGGAACGATATTGCAAGTGCTTCGAGTCTGTGCGGGGCTTGTTATGAAGCTTGTCCCGTCAAGATTCCATTGCATGACATGCTCGTTTATTTACGCAGACGTAAAGTTGAAAACGGCCATGGAGATAAGCTGGAGAGCATGGGAATGAGAGGATTTGCAGCTGTTGTGGCGAATTCCAAACGTTTTGCTGTCGCTATTCGGCTTGGGCAGATTGGACAGAAGGCGGTTGTTCGTAATGATGGAATTTCGTTAAAGCTGGGACCGCTTAAAGGTTGGAATTCGTACAGAGTGGCTCCCAGTCTAGCGAAAAAATCTTTCCGGCAGCAATGGGACAATCTGGAGCAAGAGTTGGACCAGCAGCATAATGCTATGGATTCATCTGTCCATGAGCGTATGCAACAGATTATTCGCGATCGCGGGGAAGGAGGCTTGAAGCATGGGAAGTGAACATCAGCAGTGGCTTGCAGCTATGGAGGAAAAGTCACGCGATAGACAGGAGAAGTTCATGAACGATATCGCCGCCAAGTTAAAAAGGCCTAGACAGCGCCATGCTCCAGTCCATGCTTTTCGAGGTGCACCGGACTTCTGGAATGAGCTGGAATGGGATGAGGAGCAGCGAATTCAGGCGTTTACGGATAACTTTGTCAGTGTCGGTGCTCATATCGTCCGAATTCAGAATATGGAAGAAGCCACAGCATTTATTACCAATAAAGCTCATGAATTAAGCGCGAAATACCTGATTCGCCAGAATGAACAGGTGCTTACCGATCTTGGGCTGGAGGAACAGCTTCCGGATGTACAAGTTTCCGTGTGGAACATTGCCCCGGATGTAGATTGGAAAGCCCGGGCGGCCGAAGCGGATATCGGTGTCGTGATGGCGGATTATGCGACGGCATACACAGGCTCTGTGACTGTGCTTTCCTCCCCGGAGAAGGGAAGATCAGTCAGCCTTCTGCCGACCGTGCTGATCTTGCTTATTCCGGTTGAACGGCTTCATACAAGGCTTGGAGAGACACTGAATCGCTTCGACGAAGCAGGACGCGCGCAGCTACCGGCAGGTATTCATTTTATTTCGGGTCCCAGCCGTTCCTCTGATATTGAGAATGATTTGACGATCGGGGTTCATGGCCCAGGCATTGTGTATGGCTTAATTATCGGTTAACCCGTTGAACTCTTGCCCGTCTGAAACGGGTGAGCAATTGTGAATATAAAACTGTCCTAATGGTGAAATGTTCAGCCGAGGGCAGTTTTTGTTTTATTAGAGGAGTGAGGATCCCAGGAGGATAAGCTAAAACTTTAGGACAGTTGAAGAATGGAACTGGAAATGATATGGTAAAGGTAGACATAGAGAATTGCCCATTTTTTTTACTTCAAATTGACTATATTACGATTATGGTCAGTTGGTTTTGGGTACGACATATTACACACATAACACGTGATTAAAAGATGGATTCAAGTGAAATTTGATTTAACATGCTATGCCTCGGAACTCATCATTTACATTTTGAGAAAAAGAAGGAGTGAGAGTTATGTCATCCATTTCAGTGCCTCAGCCCAAAACGTACGGCCCGTTAGGTAATCTGCCGCAGTTGAATTTTGACGAGCCGACCCAGTCTTTGGTTAAGCTGGCAGGTGAGTACGGTCCTATTTTTCGCATGGATTACCCTGGAAGAAGTGAGCTTTATATTTCGAGTGAGAAATATGTAGCCGAGGTTACGGACGAATCCAAATTTGATAAACGAGTGTGGGCTCCCCTCGCCAAGGTACGTGCTTTTGCCGGAGATGGACTCTTTACTAGCTGGACAGACGAGCCTAACTGGAAAAAGGCACATAATGTTCTGCTCCCAAGTTTCAGCCAGCGCGCAATGCAGGGGTATCATAACAAAATGGTGGATCTTGCCGTACAGCTGGTGCAGAAATGGTCGAGACTGAATCCCGATGAAACGGTCAATGTGCCCGACGATATGACCCGTCTGACCTTGGACACGATTGGCCTATGCGGATTCAATTACCGTTTCAACAGCTTCTATCGGGAAGAACCGCATCCATTCATTACAAGCATGGTAAGGGCATTGGATGAATCCATGAGTTCTTTACAGCGTCTGCGTCTGCAGGATAAATTGATGATTAGCAAAAAGAAACAATTTGAGCAGGATATCCGCTCCATGTTCTCACTGGTAGATCACATCATTGCAGAACGCAAGGCACAGCCGCAGGAAGGGGCAGATGATCTGCTTTCTCACATGTTAAGCGGCAAAGACCCGGAGACAGGTGAAACATTGGATGATGAAAATATCCGGTATCAGATTATTACTTTTCTGATTGCAGGGCATGAGACAACGAGTGGTTTGTTATCTTTTGCGGTGTATTACCTGATGAAGAATCCGGATAAACTCGCGAAAGCTCAGGCGGAAGCAGATGATATTCTGAAAGATCCGGTGCCAACATACAACCAGGTTCGTCAATTGAAGTATATCCGTATGGTGCTGAGCGAAGCATTGCGTTTGTGGCCAACTGCGCCAGCATTCTCCTTGTATGCTAAAGAAGATACAGTGCTCGGCGGACAATATCCGCTTCAAAAAGGAGACAGTGTCAGCGTGCTCATTCCCAAGTTGCACCGTGACCGTGAGGCGTGGGGAGACGATGTAGAAGAGTTTCGGCCTGAGCGGTTCGAAGATCCGAGCAAAGTGCCTCATAACGCGTACAAACCGTTCGGTAACGGTCAACGCGCATGCATCGGTCAGCAGTTTGCTCTTCAGGAAGCGACGCTGGTGCTGGGCATGGTTTTGAAACATTTTGACTTCATCGATCATGCGAATTATCAATTGAAGGTCAAAGAGACCTTGACACTTAAACCTGACAATTTTGTTATACGAGTACGTCCGCGCGGAGGTCAACCCGTGTTGGCTGTACCTGGTTTGGCTGTGCAAGAGCCTGCTACTGCTGTGAAAAAGAATGAGCAAGATATTGTGGATGCACATCATACCCCTATGCTTGTCCTGTACGGCTCCAATCTGGGGACGGCAGAGGGCATCGCGCGTGAAATTGCTGATACCGCCAGATATCAAGGTTTCCGCAGTGAAGTCGCTGCGCTCGATGACCGCGTGGGCAATCTGCCTAAAGAAGGAGCTGTCATCATTGTCAGTGCATCCTATAATGGCCAGCCGCCAAGCAACGCCAAAATGTTCGTGGAGTGGATTGGTCACGCAGATGCAGATGAGTTCAAGGGTGTGAACTATACTGTGCTTGGATGCGGTGATCACAACTGGGCCAGTACGTATCAGCGCATTCCGCGTTTGATTGATGAACAGCTTGCCTTGCGGGGAGCAAAGCGCCTGTCATCCCTTGGTGAGTCGGATGCGAGTGGTGATTTTGAGAAGCAGGTGGAGGATTGGACGGAACAGTTATGGCCTGACCTGGCGCGAAAGCTGGATTTGAAGCTAAATGCTGGCTCAACAAGTGACCGCAACTCCTTGTCCGTACAGTTTGTCAGTGGCATGGCGGTTACTCCGCTTGTAGAAACGTATGATGCACATGTAGCTGCTGTGCTGGAGAATCGGGAGCTTCATGATGCAGGCAGCGAGCGGAGTACAAGACATCTGGAGATTAAACTTCCGGAGGGAATCACGTACAAGGAAGGCGACCATCTGGGCGTTCTTCCTCAAAATCCGCCGGAGCTGGTGGAGCGAGTCCTTCGCCGCTACGGATTTACGGGAGCCGAACATCTGGTATTGGATGCATCGGGCCGAAGCGCAGCGCATCTTCCGCTGCAACAGCCAGTGAACCTGTATGACTTGCTCAGCCACAGTGTAGAGTTGCAGGAGGCTGCAACACGTGCGCAGTTGAGAGAACTTGCTGCACATACGGTCTGTCCTCCGCATAAGAAGGAGCTTGAGGCGCTACTGGATGAAACGGTGTATATGAATGAGGTGCGCAGTAAACGGATATCCATGCTGGACTATCTGGAGAAGTATGAAGCATGTGAATTGCCATTTGAACGTTTTCTGGAGCTTCTGCCTTCGTTGAAGGCCAGATATTATTCCATCTCCAGCTCACCGCGAGTGCAAGAAGCACAAGCGAGCATTACAGTAAGTGTGGTAGAGGCACCTGCGTGGAGCGGACAAGGGATATATAAAGGCATTGCTTCCAACTATCTGGCCGGACTGAAGCCTGGTGAAGAGGTAGTGATGTTTGTTCGTACCCCGGAATCCGGATTTCAGTTGCCTGACCACCCGGAGGTGCCGATTATTATGGTGGGTCCGGGAACAGGTGTGGCGCCATTCCGGGGGTTCTTGCAAGCAAGGCATGTATCGAAACAACAAGGTGAACAGGTTGGGGAAGCCCATCTTTACTTTGGATGCCGCAATCCCGAACATGATTATTTGTATAAAAACGAACTACAAGCCGCCGAGCAAGAGGGACTTGTACAGCTTCATACAGCGTTTTCCCGTCTTCAAGGGGAAGAGAAGTGTTATGTTCAGCATCGAATGAAAGAGGATGCACCTCTGTTGATTCCTTTGCTGGAAAAAGGGGCGCACCTATACATTTGTGGAGATGGTAGTAAGATGGCTCCCGATGTGGAGGCAACGCTCAAACAGGCTTATGCAGACATTCTAGGCAAAACTGAAGAAGAGGCAGAAGTCTGGCTTAACCAGCTTCAGGAACAAGGTCGTTATGCCAAAGATGTCTGGACAGGGGTGTAGCCTAAATTCCGTGGAAGTAGTCTGGTAGTTGGATGGTGCTGAGTTAATGTGCATGCACCTGTGAAGGACATGAAGCCAAGCGGTGAGAAACGGAGATAAACGTTTCTCGCCGCTTTTTTCGTTCAAGGCTAGATCGATTGGACAGCTACTTCAGGGTTACCTGCGGCGGATACAGCCACGTTTCCGTTTATAGGTTCGCTTGCGAGGTCGATAAATCGACTCCACGCTGGAAAGCGGAAACAGAATACGCGAAGGGACTCTGCCTTTACCTTGCAGCTCAATATAATTGAGTCCAACGCCAACCAGTCTGATGTTCCTGAATGCGTTGCGCGAAGGAAATGTTGTACGAATGCCGACCTGAATTCCTCTCTGTGTGCGTGGAATGTTGAATACACGAATGGAATTCAGGCTGAGCGGAATAAATAATTGATGATTGATTTTGACAAAGTTACGAGGGAATACCTTCCGAATACGTCCAGGCTCCAGACCGGTACGCGGGGCATTAAGCTCAGCCAGATGTCCCTGAAATTGGGTCAACCGCTGCTGAAGTGTTTTGCCTGTGCGAAGATGCTGCCAGCTCATAAGTCATCCTCCGTTCGTCATTTATACCTAGTATATGAACGGGGCAAGGAGGAACGTGAATACTTGGCAGCCCATGTTCATGCCGGTTAATACGTACGTACTGAGATGAGATGTGTTTGAGGAATAAAAAAACCAAAAAAGCAAAAGAACAGAGATACCAGTTCTCTGATCTTTTGCCTTTTTTAATATGCGCTTTATATTAGTATAACAAATGTGTTCGTTCGCCTTTATCAACGACTTTAGAATTGTACCAAGGAATCGACCTTAACCGGAAGGCCTGTTGCAATCGCACGATTGGCTGCTATACCCGTCAGGATGGAGCGGGCGCCATCCACATGATTGGCTGCACGATGGAACGGATCTTCTGACGGCGCGCCGAACAGATCATTGAGCAATACAGGGTCGCCTCCGCCATGGCCGCCTTCCTTTTCCTCGACATCAACGTCATAAGGTGAGCCGAACATTGGAAGCACGCGCAGCGTTTTGCCGATCAAAGCGCCTTCTTTGCTCTTATCGCCCAGTGAATTGACGTAGGATTGTTCGATAATGCTCATCTCGATGCGTCCTTTTGTTCCATTAATGGCGATGCGGTAACCTTCCCATGGCTGATAAGCGACAAGGGAGTATGTCAGGATAGCTTTATTCTGATATTGGACGAGAACACCCATCGTATCCTCAATATTGATGCCTTCACCAAATACACTCTGATCGCGCTGGTATCCATCTTCGGTTTCGGCATCCAGATACATCGATTTCAGATGCTCATCGGAATCGAGATGCAGGGCAAATGGATCATCCTGAGCGAGCGGGTTGCCTGTAGCACGGTTGTAAAATTGAGTAACCCCGCGATCCTCGGCATTTTCTCTGCCGTAAAACATCAGATCGCCAAATGCAAATACGGTATCTGGCTGTGAGCCAATCCAGAAGTTCACCAGATCGAAGTGATGCGTCGATTTGTGTACGAGTAATCCGCCGCTATTGCGCTTGTCCCGGTGCCAACGTCGGAAATAATCCGCCCCGTGGCGGGTATTTAGAAGCCATTCGAAGTGCACGGACGTCACTTTGCCAATGGCATCGTCCAGAATAAGCTCCCGTATTTTCGTGTGATGCGGTGCATAACGATAGTTGAATGTGACACGTACATTCTGTCCGGTACGTTTTACGGCATCCAGAATATCCTGACACTTCTCTTCATTGATGGTCATCGGTTTCTCTGTAACTACGTCACAGCCCAGTTCCATGGCCCGAATAATGTATTTGTGGTGAGTCCGATCCACGCTAGTCACGATAACATAGTCTGGCTTCTCGTTCTCAATCATCTGGTCAAACTGATCTGCCAAATACGTCGGTACTTCAGCATAGTTATATTTTTCTCGCAGCAACTTATTTGCATAATTCATACGCACTTGATTAATATCGCAAAAGCCGACCAGCTCTGAGGTTTCATTGAAATCCCGGGTCAAGGCACCATAGAAAAATTCGGCACGACCGCCGGTTCCGACCAATACATAACGTTTTTTGTTACCCATGCATATCGCCTCCTTGAATGTAGGTTTAGCCTATAACAAAGGAGCACTTCTTTCGCCGCTTTTTATGCGTAAACGCTTTCAAATGCCGCTTATTTTGCTATAATTGTGAAAAAGGAGAGAACAACATGACCGAAGCTATTCGTGCGGACTACCATGATACAACGGATTTATTACATATGGAATACGATCGCCGTATCGGGTATTACTCCATGCCGAGTGATCATTTTCACGACCATTACGAATTGTATTATTTACTCTCTGGAGAGCGTATTTATTTTATTAAAGATCGGTCGTATCGAATTAAAGCAGGGGACTTGGTATTTGTGAACCGTAGCACGGTACATAAAACACTGGAAAGCGGAATGCAAGGCCATGAACGAATTGTGTTATACCTGCAACCTGGACTATTTCCTGCTATGTTGGTCTCAAGCGAATTGGCCGAGGGGTTAACCGAGCCTTTTCGCTGGGATATACCCATTGTGAGATTCCCCGCTCATATCGCCAAAGTGACCGAGGGGATCGTCGCGGAGATGGTGAAGGAAATGCGAAAGCCTGACGAGGGAAGTGGGATGTTGCTGCGTCACCGTACACTGGAGTTGTTGCTGCTTACGCACCGCCACCGTCATCTGGGACGAATACAAATGGATGATCAAGAACCTGCTCTTCACCCGAAGATTCAGATCGTCGTTCGTTATCTGAATGAAAATTACCAGAGCTCGCTTACGCTACCGCAGGTAGCAGGCAAGTTTCGGATCAGTTCCCATTATCTAAGCCGGTTGTTCAAACAAACGACGGGTTTTACCTTCAGTGATTATTTGAATCTACTGCGGGTGAAGGAGGCTCAGCGTCTATTGCGTGAGAGTGAAGAGTCAGTGACCGATATTGCCTTGCTGGCGGGGTTTGGTAATTTTTCTCATTTTGGCAAGATGTTCAAGCGAGCGGTCCAGATGTCACCGAGAACATACAGGCAGGAATACAACGAACGGGATGGAATTAAAAAAGTATAAAAATGCGATAACATGATAACATCAGAGGTGATCTTATTGGAAAATGAGAGAGAGGTCCTGAGGATGAGTATGATCGAAGCCAGATTGAAGGAACGGGGAATCAAGCTTCCGCAATCCAGTGCTCCTGCGGGGAAATATGCAAATGCCGTAATTGTGAATGGAATCATGTATGTTTCAGGAAAAGGCCCAGCTACGGATGAGCGCGGCAAGCTTGGCGTGGAATTTACGACAGAACAGGGGTATGACTTTGCCCGGAACGCCGGACTTGAGGTACTTGCTGTGGTGCGAGATGTGCTCGGATCGCTGGGTCGTGTCAAACGGGTCGTGAAGGTGCAGGGGTTTATCAACGCATCTGCTTCTTATCAGGAGCACCATAAGGTGCTGAACGGGTTCTCGGATCTGATGGTAGAGGTTTTTGAAGAACAGGGAGTGCACGCAAGGTCCGTCTTCGGGGCTGCCTCCGTCAGAGACCAACTTCCGCTGATTATTGACTCGATTTTTCAGGTGGAGGAGTAGGTTTCATGACAGATTCAAGGGTGTTGCTTCCTATAATGCTCGATTTTCCTGAGAGTTTTCACACGGAACGTCTGAATATTCGAGCCCCGCAATGGGGGGATGGCGCAGATGTAAACATAGCTATTCGGGAAAGTGCCAATGAGCTACGACCGTGGTTACCTTTTGCAGAGAATATTCCTTCATTAGAAGAGTCAGAAGCATCCGTGCGAAAAGCCAGAATGAAATTTATGGAACGCAGTGATCTGATGCTGCATTTGCGCGATAAAATTACGGACGAGTTTGTTGGCAGTAGTGGTCTGCACCGGATGGACTGGAACGCACGCTGCTTCGAGATTGGCTACTGGGTGCGGACCTCTAGATCGGGTGAAGGTTTGGTGACAGAGGCTGTACGAGGGATTGAACAGTTTGCGATTTTGCATCTACAGGCCAATCGGCTTGAGATTCGTTGTGATGCGCGGAATATCCGCAGTGCCAAGGTGGCTGAACGGTCAGGGTACACCCTGGAAGGAGTATTGCGCAGAACAAAGCAGGATCGCACAGGTGCATGGGTAGATACGTTGATTTTTTCCAAAGTAAGAGGGATTGAGTTCAAGTAAGCGAACAAGACTAAAAGCTTTAAATATGAGGAGTCCATACTCGGGAGGATAAGTACATGAAGCTGATGGGGCAAGGAAGAACGGCGGAAATCTACCATTATGCAGATGATCTTATTTTAAAATTATACCGGACAGGGTTTTCAGAAGAAGCGGTACAGAATGAATATCACATCAGTCAGTTCGTATATGATATGGGGCTGCCTGTACCTCGTACTGTAAAACAAATACATCACAATACGCGCACAGGCATCGTATTTGGAAGGTTTGAGGGAACAACCCTCTTATCTCTGATGATTCAGCAGCCGGAATTACTGGAACAGTTATCATCGACAATGGCTGCGATTCATTATAAACTGCACCAGATACAGGCTGAGGACAACACATGGCCTTCTCAGAAAAAGATTCTGGAGCATGCGATTCTAAGCGTATCCAGCTTTTCTGCTATTGAACATGAGCGCCTGATTCATTATTTGTCCGAATTGCCTGAGCAGCGGGTGATCTGTCACGGTGACTATCATCCTGATAATGTGATGCTGAGCAGAGACGGAGGACAACATTGTGTCATCGACTGGATGACGGGGATGGCGGGTGATCCTGCGGGTGATGTGGCCAGAACGTGGGTAATATTAAAATGCGGCAAGTTGCCAGACGACGCAGAACCTGCGATTCGGGAAGGATTTGAGCAGGCTCGAAGTTTGATTCTGCAGCAGTACTTAGCTCATTACATCTCACTTTCCGGGATCTCTCGTGAGCAGATTGATGCCTGGATGTTGCCCGTAGCTGCAGCTCGTCTGGACGAAAACTTGCCGTTACCGGAAGCGGAGCACTTACTTCAGTTTGTGAGGGACAAACTCCGCTTGCTGGATGAAACGGTTCTTACAACATCATGAGATAAAGAGGGTGGAGAATCCATGCTGGACGCGCTGGAAGTAATCCAACGTTATAAATCAGGGAAGTCACAACCATACTTGCAAGATGAGCCGCAATGGCTGCAATGGTTAGCAGCGGCGGAGAAGCCGAGAATCAATCTGGAACGTATTCACTCTATTGCCGAGCTTCAGAAGACCAATGCAGTATTGGATTACTCTGAGCGTACACTTCAGGTGCTGGACGAAATCCGGCTTTCGTTCTGGATGAAAGAGCTGCTGGAGGAAGTGCTGGCCTGGTCCGAGACGGCTAAAGCAGGTTCGCTGGAACAGCGCAGAACGTGGCAGCAGCAGGGCATCAATCTGTTTGTACATAATATTGGCTCAGCTCAGCTATATAGTCTATATGCAACGGATGGAGCGAAAGAACTGGAATCGGCAATGTCTCCGAAACAGGAGATCATTCGCATTCTAATATCAACACACGGATTAATTGGACAATACATACGGGGAGAAATTCCGTTTGCGGAGAATACACCATTGCGTTCTTTAATGACCAAGGGCTGGGTTACCGGTAGTGAACTGCGCACCCTGCTGATGGCTTTGAACGAATGTATTATTGCTGCCGTTGATCCTGGGCTCTGGGAGCATGTTCAGGACGAAGTAGAGCAGATTGTGGACTGGATCGTAACAGGTACCGAGCACACCGATTGGAGTGTGAAAGAACGATTATCCCGTCTGAGAAGCAACTCGATCCGGCAAGGTGAAGCGATCGATAATACGTATGCCAAACTCGAACAGCAGTTTTCGATCGCCCAGCAGCTAGCTCCAATTGCATCACGCACCTTGTGGTATGTCGAGTCAGCCATGCGGGATTATTCACTTGAAGAGATGGTCAAGGTATTTATGCTCGCACTTCACAGCGGAGAATGGGATAGGGAAACGGAGGGAGAATCAATGGATTCTTCCGAGATCTCTTCCATTCGTCATATCAGCTTTGAACCGCTAATGAACACGATGTATTATGACTACAAAGGCCTCAAAAAGCTGAATATCTACAAGAAACGTATGATCGAAAAATATTTGGAACAGTATTCGTGGGAACAGATTATCGCTGGCGAGCAACTGCCTTATCCACATCTGGGACATCGGGTTGAACGATATCCTGATCTGCCAGATACGCTATTTGTGACCTTTGAATTCTCGCCTGCGGCCGAGAAACTGATTGCATTTTGCATTGAAGCAGAGAAATCTCCGTTGTACGAACAGGCGGTATTATTGTTATTCGATCTGTTTGGCTTGCGCCGGGATGCGTATGACCGGTTCCACAATGAAGAGACGTATCTTTCGGATATGAACAGTTCGGGGGATTACAAAAAAGTGCTACTAGACTACATGGTGGGCAAGCGTGTGCTTGACATTGGTCCAGGGGGAGGCATATTGCTCGATTTGATTGAGCAGGAGAAGCCGGAAGTTGAGGCGATTGGCATCGATATTTCGGCCAACGTGATCGAAGCGCTGGAGCGTAAAAAGCAACGGGAATCCCATCGCTGGCATGTGATGAAAGGGGATGCGCTGCAGCTTGATCAGTATGTCGAGCCTGGCACAGTGGACACGGTGATATTTTCCTCCATTCTGCATGAGTTATATTCCTACATTGAACGTGACGGACGCAGATTCAATACAGATACGGTGGCGGCTGCGCTGCAAAGTGCTTTTCAAGTGCTCTCCCCAGGCGGAAGAATCCTTATCCGAGACGGTATTATGAGCGAACCCGAGTTGCAGAAAAGACGAATTCGATTCCTAGAGCCGGACGGGTTGCGCTGGCTGGAGCGTTATGCAGCAGATTTTAAGGGGCGCACGATTACGTTTGAACGTATATCGGATCATGAAGTAATGATGCCGATTAATGATGCAATGGAGTTTCTGTACACCTATACATGGGGTGAGGAAGCTTATGTGCACGAAATTCAGGAGCAGTTTGGCGTATTTACACCGCAAGCCTATGAGAAATGCATACGTGAAACGTTGGGCGAGCAAGCGGAGATCGTTATGCTACGTCATTTCCTGCAAAAGGGGTATACCGAAGCATTAGCAGAGCGGATTGTTTTTATGGATGAACAGGGGAAACCTGTGTCCTTGCCTGATAGCACCTGTCTGATTGTAATCGAGAAGAAGGGAAAGATGGCTGGATGAGCACAGGAGTTTATACAAGCTTGTATTTTGTACGACATGCAGAATCCAGGTTCATCGAAGGCAAGGAGCGCGAGCGTGGACTGACTGAGCAGGGGGATTCGGATGCGGAGAAAGTGGCCAATCTTTTGCACGCAGAGGACATAGCGTTTTTCTACTCCAGTCCGTATCTTCGAGCGATGCAAACCATTCAGATTTTGGCTGACTTGTATGGAAAGCCTGTGCTGACCTTTGAAGATTTGCGTGAACGTGCGTTGTCGGGTTCCCATGTCAAACATGATGATTTTCATGAGGCCAAGCGACAGTTGTATCTTGATGCTTCGTTCGCTTTTCCAGGTGGAGAGTCTGGAATTCAGGCTCAGGCGAGAGCCATTAACATAATTGAACAGGTGTTGGACGAGCACAGGGGGAACAAGATCGTGATTGGTACACATGGTGATATCATGACCCTTATTTTTCAGCGTTATGACCCGGATTGCGGTTTCGAGTTTTGGAAGAGCACCACGATGCCGGATATCTACAGAATGGATTTGGATAGAGCTGACAACATGTTACAGATTACAAGAATGTGGGAGTGAAAGATATGCAAATTACGTTTTTGCCGGGTACATATACGGTGGAGGAATTAAGTGTGACACCGCTGAGGGATAGAACATATTGCATATTTGATCTGGAAGGAACAGGAATTGATACGACTGTGGAGAGTATTACTCAGTTTGGCGCAGTGTCTTATAAAAGGGAAGAGGGCCTTGGCGAAACCCGTTTCTCTTCTCTAGTTCGGGCGTCGAAAATGATTCCAGAAGCTGTGGAGCAACTTACGGGTATTACAAATGAAGAAATGTTAAAGGCTTCGCTTTTTAATGAAGTGTATGAGCAATTTCGTAGCTTTATCGGTGACGAGGTGCTCGTGACGCACGCTGGATATGAATATGATCTGCCTATGTTAGAACGCCATTGTCAAGAACACGGGTTAACTATGTTCACCAATAAAGTGCTGGATACCAAGGCGATGTTCACGTATATTCATCCTGAGATAACAGATGTTGTCTCCACGGATTTTCTGATCCGGTACTACGATTTGAATACAGAAGGTATTCACAGACATGATGCGCTGGCGGATTGTGGTATCATTGCCCGGATTTTTGGATGTGTACTTGATGAATATAAGGAACGGGGATTGGACCATTTTACAGCAGACACTAGTAAACACATGAGACGTTTTGTTATACCGGAGATGTATTCGAAAAAGAAGAACGAAGGAGTGAAAGAATGAGTAGAAGTGATGTAAACACCCTGTTACAGGATTTGAAAGAAGAACGCTTGCTCAGCGAACGAAATTTCGAAGGGCTGGATGTAGAGGCGTATCTGGATAAACGTGATGAAGCTCCATTTGCTGATGAGTGGATGCAGGCTTATGAGCGATATGCTGGGGACTCTGCTGTCGCAGAAGATGATGTGCTGCGACAGATCAGGGAGATTGCCTTTAAACGAACGATAAGTTTGACGGGTGAACCGGAGTTAGCCGGTTATGTTAGCGATGATTTTGGGTTGATCGGTTGTTATTTGCTGCAAGATGGCGAGCAGGATGCGTTTGTGAACCAATTGCTTGAGCGTTATGTTAAAGCATAGGGACTAAAAAGGAATAAAGGCTCATTAAAGCCGCTGTTTTAGTGGCTTTTTTGAGTTCATTAGGAAATGAGTAGGCTATGTTTATCTAAATTGTTTCGTTTGTATAAAAAAGAGTCTTCAAATGTGTATTGTGACCTCAGGTCAACATCATGTACAATTCACCTAAAGAGTTATATGAGAATGATTATCATTATAGATTAAAATATTCTTTTCTCATGATGACATCTACAGATTATACATAGGGGGAAATGCATGATGGCAATACGGAGCAAAGGAATTCAAGGGTGGTTGATGTTGTTATTACTCACAGCAATGGTGATATCCGGTTGCAGTGCAAAGACGGAAACATCAGCATCACAGGGAGAAGCCAAGAAGAGCACCACTGTAGAAACGGAGGCTCCGAACAACGAGACACGTGTTGTGAAGGATGAGTTTGGAGAAGTAACGATCCCTGTCCATCCACAGCGGATTGCGGGTATTTATGTCGAGGACTATCTCAAGGCGCTGGGTGTTACACCGGTTGTACAGTGGTATCATCCCACTTGGGGAGTACAGGATTATTTGAAGTTAGATGCGCCGAAGTTTGATACGACAGCAAGCATCGAGGCACTTTTGCAATACAACCCGGATCTGATCATTGTGGACGGTGGGGTAGATGCAACACAATACGAACAATATAGCAAAGTAGCCCCAACCTACCGTCTGCCGGAGAGCGTTCTCCAGGACTCCAATCAGGTATTGACGACAATTGCCGATATTGTAGGGCAGCCCGAAAAAGGTGCTGCGTTTGAAGAGCAATTCAAACAAAAAATTGCAGATGCAAAAGCAAAATTACAACAAACCCTCGGAAATGAGACGGTTGCGGTTGTGAGATTAAACGTAGCAGAAAAAGGATTGGCTTTATTTGGGGTCAAAAATCGATATACCGGATTTGTTTACTCTGATCTTGGACTTACTCCACATCCACTCGCACGAGATATGAAAGAATATCAAGAAATTCTGTCCGAAGAGGCTATCCCCAGTCTGGATGCAGATCATATCATCGTGTTCCCTTCTAACGGAAACTGGGATTCCCCAGAAAATCAGGAGGCCATCCACATGTTGGACGGAAAACTGTGGCAGTCGCTTCCTGCGGTCAAAAATAAACATGTCTACATGATGGAGCGGTCTCACTGGCAGTCCGGGGCAGTTACTGCGAATTCAATGAAGATAGATGATTTGCTGGAAAAAATGACGCCATAAATAGTGAGTTGAATAAAGAAAGTTCTTCAGTCTGGCTTGAAGAGCTTTCTTTTTTCGTTTACACTTGATCTAATTGATAACTATTCTCATATAAGAAAGATGGATGTACAATGTACGCTTCAATATTGCACATGATGACCAAGCCGTGGCTCTGCTCCTTACAAAACATACAATATGTAGATTTTACATTGGAAACAAGTTCAACATATTCATCTAAGCAAACCAATGTTCATACTTTCATCATTGTGGTGCAAGGTAGGGGCATTTTAGCTTGTTCTGATAGCCAAACCAAGCTGGAACCGGGTACGATTTGTTTGGTGCGAGCTGATGTTTCTTTCTCTGTAACAGCTCAGGGTGGAGATGAAGAGACGTTGAGGTTTTATAAAATGGATATGAATCCGATTATGGTTGACAGCTGTTCCATCCATTCAATGCCGAATCAGAACAACGTAGAACGGAACGCTACTAACCACCGGCTAAGTTTGGGTACGAATGACACAGTATCGTTCACCGAGTTTACATACACCCCTTGGAGTGCATGTCTGGAGTGTATGGAGCAATTATACCGTCAGAAGCATGTTACAGATGTGCATGACGTGTGGGATGTGCAAATTCAGTTCCAGCAGTGGTTCCGAAATGTCATTCGTCAAAATGATCCTGAGCTTCAGCTACAATCTAATCGCAGCCATCTTCAACAATCCGTTCATTACATTGATTCGCATTACAATCAGATGCTCACAGTGGACGAGCTTGCTTCTCGAGCAGGTCTTTCCAGAACAAGTTATACGAGACACTTCAAAAAAATGACAGGTCAGCTTCCCCTTGATTATGTGAACCGTGTTCGACTGGAGCGATCGAAACAACTTTTACAGATAACGGATGATCGTCTGCATGATATTGCGAGTCATGTAGGATTCAGTAATGAGTATTATTTTAGTCGCCGTTTCAAGCAATATGCTGGTGTCTCACCCGGCGTGTATCGTCGTCACCACCGCCAGGAGGTGCGTATATTTGCACCTTATCTGGAGGATTTCCTGTTGGCGCTCGGAGTAAAACCGATATTGCAAGGTTCGCATCATGCTTGGGGCAGACAACGTTACTTGCAACTGGATGATGTACCTGAATTTGATATCAGTCAGCAGGATGCCGAGTTTCATGCTGGGCATATACCGGAATTTATTATGCTGGATATGGGGTATAAAACATGGAATTTGGATCGTTTTGAGCAGGTAGCGCCCGTTTATTATTTGCAACAAGATGGTGAAGATTGGCGTGCTATTTTGAAATCTACAGCGGATGTGCTTGGAAGAAGCCATTGCGTACATGAAGTTGTTGAGTTGTATGAAGAAAAAGCGTTTGATGCCAAAAGACATCTTCAAGTACGTTTGCGCAAAGAAACGGTTGCTTTTCTGCGTGTTTCGGCTTCGGAAATCACACTATACGGTGATCAATGTGGTTATGTGGGTCCGGTTATTTATCGGGATCTTGGTCTCAACCCCCATGAACATGTGAGTAAGTGGGCACAGCGTGAGCGCAGAGTCAAGATCGGGTTGGAGCAATTGGCTCAGCTTGATGCGGATCACCTGTTAATTACGTTCGACACTCGTGATTCCTTAAGGTTTGGAGAGGAACGACAATTGCTGGACAGAAAGGAATGGAAGCAGCTTGCAGCAGTGAAATGCGGAAATGTCTACGAGGTCGATTTTTTGACGTGGATGAACTACGGTGTACTCTCTCACGGGAAGAAAATTGACGATATCTTGCGGTTTATAGGGTAGTGGATATGGCTAAAGAAACTCCTTCAGCATGAGCTGAAGGAGTTTTTACTTTTTAACAGATTCGAATTTAACAAAAAAACAGAATAACGATTACAAATTGCTGAACCTGTAGTCTTTGATGATGCTCTTGCGACATAACATTAGAGTGAAGGCAGCACGGATGAAGAACGCTGCTCATTCGATCACAGCCATGGACGGCAGATGGGAGCGCTGCAAATGACAAAACGGGTATTGCTATTGGAGGAAGGTACCTTACAAATGAAAGGGCTGACGCACAGTATCGGGGCTGCTCTCTCAAAACTGATGCAAATGGGATGGTCTGTTCCAAAGGGAATGATCGTCACGGAGGAAGGCTGCCGTGCATGGTTTACCCGTTCTGGTCATCACTCCGATGAGATCATGGGAGAGCTGGACAGGGCTATACTGCATCTGGAACAACAAACAGGTGCAGCTTTTGGCGACCCCAACCGTCCACTTCTACTTGACGTGCAGCCAGATCAGGCTGTTTATTCTTCAGTTACAGAGAAAAACGGTATATCTTATGTGGGGCTGAATGATGAAACTGTCGAAGGTCTCGCTCATCAGACAGGCAATCGTTTATATGCGCTCCAATGTTATTTGGCCGTACTTCAACAGTACGGGCATATGGTTCATGGAATTCCTTATGTCACTGCTGCACAGCCAGAAGACCCTCAGTCATTTTTTGCGGGAGAGGCGGAGCTCGAATCGTTCATTGCAGAAAAGAAAGCCTTGATTCAGGCGATTGGCGGAAGTCCTTTTCCACAAGATGTATACGTTCAGATTCAAACTGCGGTGCGTGCGGTGCACTGTTCTGCCGACCAGATGAATGATAGGGATGATTTGCCAGAAGATAGCGTAAAAGAACAAGCAAGAGTAGGAACCCCTGTGTTGATTCAAGCCATGGTACAAGGAAACTATGCGGATTACAGAGGCACTGGGAAAGTCTACACTCGTAATCCGGTAACAGGGGAGAAAGGCATGATGGGGGATTATCTACCTTCGAGAAGCAAGTCTGGCATGGTTCATGCACTCTCTTATTTAAAAAGAAATAATACAAAGCGCTACACAGAGCTGGAGAAGATCTGTACGGAATTAGAGAGCCTCACAGGTGTTGTGCAGGAACTCACCTATGTGGTTGACATGACTTCCATCCGCATACAACATGTGATGCCTGCGAAATTAAGTTCAATTGCGGCATTCAAGAGCGTAGTCCATTTCGTAAATGAGGGGCTAATTTCAAAAGAGCAAGCCATCCTTCGAATGAGATCCGAAGATATGCCAGAGTGTATGCCACAGGAGTTGCCAGAACTTGAACTTGTGCTGGAATGGGCTGATGAAATAAAAGAGGTATCTATTCTGGCAAAGGTGGAACAGGTGGATGAGGCTTGGCGGGCACGAGCTGGAGGTGCAGAGGGCATTGGGTTATGTACAACGGAGACGATGTTGTTGTCTCCATCCCGAAAACCTTTTGTGCAGAAGATGATAATGGCGGATACGGAAGAAGAACGCAGACGCGGGTTGGAGCGATTACTGCCGATGCAACAGTCTGATATGGAATCTCTTTTCGAAGGAATGGATGGACGCCCAGTGACTATTCAATTGTTTGATTTTCCACTACAGAAGTTATTGCCGAATTTAAATGAGCTGGATCAGCAAGGCTATGATCTGGCTGTCATTTTATCCGACATTCATGAGATGCAGCTAGAGGCTATTTTCCGGGCAGCGGTCAAATGTATTCAAAACGGGCTGTGGGTACGTCCAGAAATTATAATCCCGCATGTAGAACAAGCGCATGAGATGCAACAGATGAGGGATTTGGTGGATCATGTAGCAGACCAGTTGCTTGGTGAAGAGCGCCGCCATTGTGTGTACAAAGTGGGAGCCTCGATTAACTCATCCAGATCCGCATTGACTGCGGCACAGTTTGCGCGTTATGCGGACTTTATTTCCTTTGATGCTGATGAGCTGGCATACTCCGTATTTGGTAGCGTTTGTGAGGAAGTAGCGGAGCAAGAGCGGACTCTCGGTGACGCTGTTTACATCAAATATAATGCTCAGCATACCCTTGATATAGACAACGTAGGTCGCTTAATAGAGACGGCTGCTGCTCAAGGGAAAGCTCGGAAGCCACATCTGAAAACATTCATAATCAGTGAGCATATTCAGGATACAGCGTCGATTGCATATATTCATGAGGCCAGGCTAGGGGATATATGTTGCAGACCCGAGCAGATCCCATGGGTTCGGGTTGCGGCAGCACAGGCAGCCCTTCGAGCATCACGTGACAACCGGAGCATGAAGAACGAGGATATTTCAACGATCGCTTGAGTCAATCCTTGTCCTGTCTCCTGTCCTTCATTAAAACACATCTGAGCCAGTGTGGACGTCTTTATAAGTAGAACGATTCATTTACCCAAGAACGGAGAAGACAGAAAAAACCTGTAAAAGCGAAGCTAAAAGCTTTCTGAAAGAAAGCTACGTCGGAAGCATAGGCTTCGCATTTATCACAAGATTTCCAAAAATCTGGGGATAACAGCGATTGAAAGGTTATTCTGTCTTTGGAGTGCCCGTGTAAATCATTTTAGTTCTACTTAGATAGCATAACCTCAATGGAACAGAGGCACGAAAACTGTTATACTGAAATATGCGTTTTGTAAAATGAACGTAAAAATTTCAGATAAGGGTTGAAAACGACCATGTTTACATCGACAAATAAAAGCAGGCAGCCATCTTCACGGACGTTATTTGCCGTCTTGTTTATTTTAATGCTGCTGAAGTTATCGCTTCTGCGTTATTTCTTTTTCAATGGGTTGTCTGGCGTGGGAATGTTAACTGATGCACTCGCTGCGCTCACCATTGTATGTGTGCTGGATCTAATTGTTCCGCTAAGCTGGAAACGAACGGTATATGGAGCGTTTAATGTTCTGTTCTCACTTCTTCTATTCGCAGCCACGCTGTATAATGCGCATTTCAGTTCGGTTCCGACATACACTGCGCTAAGTGAACTTGGGCAGGTTGCCCAGGTCAGGGGAAGTATCGGACCATTGGTTCGTCCACAACATTTTTTATTTTTTCTCGATATTGTTCTTGCTGTGCCGATCTGGTTGTTCAGACTTAGACGGAGCAGAGGATCATATCGCAGCAGTTACCAGGAAAGCAGTCTGACATTTGGCAGAAATCGCAGACGCTATTGGGGAAAACTGGGTGTTGCGCTTACTGCGGCATTCTGCATCGTGTTGTCTGGCAGTTTTATCGTTAAAGGGGAAACCATTGATAACGAACTGGTGCGGGCCGAAAACCTCGGTTTCCTGAACTATCAAGTGTCCTCGGCAATACTAACGAGCAAAGAGAATGAGGCCATTGCGAGTGGCAACATTAACGAAACGATTGCCAAGATCAATGCACTGGTGAGCCAGTATCCTTATCAGAACAAAGCGACAAACGGCGCAGCGGTAAAGGCAAAGTATTTTGGTCAGGCGAAAGGTAGCAACCTGATTGTGCTTCAACTGGAGTCCTTTCAAAATTTTCCGATTAACGCTTCGTTGAACGGGCAAGAATTAACACCGGTTTTGAATAATCTTGCGAAAGAAAGCTATTATTTCTCTCATTTCTTCCAACAGATCGGTCAAGGAAATACGTCGGATGCGGAGTTTATGTCGAATACATCCATATATCCTACAGGAGTCGTACCGATGTCAGCCGGGTATAGTGACCGTGACCTTCCGAGCCTGCCTAAACTGCTGGCCAAAGAAGGATATGAGTCGGAGACATACCACGTTAACGACGTAACCTTCTGGAATCGCAACAAGATGTATCCTGCCCTCGGATTCACCCGATACTTTGATAAACCCAGCTTCACGAATGACAAATTCAACGATTTTGGGCCATCGGACGAAGAATTGTATCGGGTGGGTATCGAAAAAATGACTGCGCATCAGGCTGCGAAACAGCCGTTTTATGCTCAGTTTATCACGGCCTCAAGCCATTCGCCGTTTACTGTGCCAGCGGATCGCGCACGAATTGAAATTCCGGCGACGATCACAAATAAACTGCTGCATGATTACCTGCAAGCGATCAATTATACGGATTACGCGGTAGGTCAACTGATTGACGAATTGAAAGCGAGTGGGCTATGGGATAACACAACGCTTGTACTCTATGGAGATCACTTTGGATTACCAGAGGAACCGGAAATTACAGAGCAGATTCAGGCAAACCTGAATATCCCATACGATGGAAAAGTAAGCCGGTTCAACATTCCGCTGATGATTCATACACCGAAACAAACGAAAGGGCAAGTGATCGAGCAGCCAGGAGGTCAATTGGACATCATGCCTACCGTCATGAACCTCATGGGCGTATCGCTGCAGGAGGAGAAGTTCACAGCATTCGGTCATGACTTGCTGAATATGGATCACAACGCGTTTGGTATTCGTTATTATTTGCCGACAGGTTCATTTGTCAACAATGACATTATGTTCATTCCGGGAGCAGGGTTTGATGATGGAACTGCTTATTCACTCAAAACCTATGAACCGGTGACGAATCTGGAACCGTATCGTTCCGATTATGAGCATGTGCTTAGTCTGATGAAGTTGTCTGATGAGTACGTGAAGCTGTTGCCTAAACGAGCACCTTAATTTAAATGAGCTGAGTAGTGGAATGTCACTTTAGTAACGTGAATAATCAAGCTAGACAACTAAGGTTGGCAAATCTAGACAAGTAAGATAGACAAATAAGATAGTTAGAAATAAACATCCCGTAACGCAGCCAGCATAGAAGCTGGCTGCATTTTTGTATTCTTTTCCAAATGGCCGGGGTAATAAGAATAAATCAGGTAAAGTTTGAAACTGTAATTTTTAATGTTACAATGAAGAAGTAAGCAACAGGAAAGATCGTTACTTTACATCACCCTACAGACGAGAGGAATGAATATATATGAAACTAAGTGTACTGGAACATGGACACATTAGTGAGGGCCGCAATGTGCAAGATGCCTTGCATGAGGCAGTGACGTTAGCACAGCATGCCGAACAACTGGGGTATTCCCGGTTTTGGATGTCCGAGCATCACGGCGGCGGTGCGCTGTCCTTTTCAAGCCCGGAGATCATGATTGGCCATGTGGCTGCCCATACAGAACGTATTCGGGTCGGTTCGGGCGGAGTCATGCTGCCGCATTACAGCGCGTATAAAGTGGCAGAAAACTTCCGTTTGCTCGAAGCTTTACACCCTGGACGCATCGATCTCGGCATTGGCCGTGCGCCCGGAGGCATGCCTATTGCGAGCAGGGCTTTGAACGAGGGCAAGTCATCAAATGTACAGTTTTTCCCGCAGCAGATTGCGGATCTTGGAGGTTATTTCCATGAGCAGCTGCCTGAAGATCATCGTTTTGCTTCTCTTGTAGCCGGCCCTTCCGTCCCAACGATTCCCGAAGTGTGGTTGCTGGGTTCCAGCTCGGAAGGAGCGAGAATTGCCGCAGCGCAAGGTACTGCCTATGCCTTTGCCCAGTTTTTCGGAACGCCAGGTGGTGAGGAAGCGATGAAACACTACCGCCGCCACTTCAAACCTTCGATCCTGAACGACAAGCCCCACTCTATGATTGCGGTCTCCGCTTTCTGTGCAGATACCGAAGAAGAAGCCGCTGAACTGGCTCGCAGCAATGAGTTGTTTTTCCTGCGACTTGGACGCGGACTAGAACAGAAGTCCTTCCCTTCTCTGGAAACGGTGAATAACTATCCATATACAGCGATGGAAATGGAACAGATTCGTCAGCGCCGATCCTTCTCGATTATCGGCACGCCGGATCAGGTGAAGGATAAAATTATCGCGATGGCTGAACGTCATGAAGCGGATGAAGTGATCATTGCATCTGCCATTCATTCGTTTGAGGCACGTCTGCGTTCCTTCCATTTGATTGCAGAAGCTTTTGGCCTTCATCAGGACTAAAGCAGGATTAAGTCTACAGGAGCGGGAATATAAATGTGGTTGGGACTGGAACCTTGCCCGGCTCGGCTGCAGTTGTGTGGCCGCTGGCTGAGAGGGTTCCAGTCTATATTTGTGGCTCACCCGGAAAGAGAGGAGATTCACTTGCGCAGATGTGTCATCAGTGACATCCACGGTTGTTATGATGAATTTAATGCATTGCTGGAACAGGTTCATTACAATGCCTCGCAGGATGAGTTGATTTTGCTAGGGGATTATGTAGATCGAGGTCCCAAAAGCAAACAGGTCATTGAGCAGATTATGAAGCTAAAACAGGAGCAGGAGAATAAGATCATCGTTCTGAAGGGCAATCATGATGCCATGATGGTCAAGGCTTTGACAAATGATGTGGAAGAGTACGACTCACATTGGATTCGAAATGGGGGATTACAGACACTGGCAAGTTATCTGGACGTTTCGTATGATGGAGATCGGATGGACTGGCAGACCTATGCTCGGGACAAACAATGGATGCGCTCTCATTATATGGATCATCTACATTTTCTGGACGGGCTTCCACTGTCGTATGAAATTCCTGGATATATTTTTGTGCACGCCGGGATTAACCCGGATGTGGCCGAATGGAGAAATCAGTCTGAACGGGATTTTATCTGGATTCGCGAACCTTTTTACAGCAGGCCGACGACGCTTCAGGATATTGTTGTGTTTGGACATACACCTGTGCAATATTTGCAGGATGAGCCTGGAATCTGGATGGACCCGCTGGGAGACAAGATCGGTATCGACGGTGGATGTGCTTATGGTGCCCAGTTAAATCTGCTGGAAATTGATGAGGAAGGTTGTTTGCAGACGTTCTTTGTGAAAAAAGGAAACCAGATGCCGAACCCTGAGTTGTAGGTTTACAGTTTTCGTTGCACAAACCTGGATAGATGTGCTAATTTATAGAGTTGTAATGTTATGCTATGCAATTATCAAAAAGATACATATTCTACTGATGTGAGAGGAATGAAGCGAGTTTGGCTATCTATAATTTGGATCAACTTCAGCACCATATTTTACTCTGTAACGGTGGAACTTGTATGCGTAATGACGGAGAAGAAGTCACTCAGGCGGTACGGGACGAAATTGCGAAACAGCAGGCTGGAGGATTTATTCATACAACACGTACCAAGTGCAATGGTCGCTGTGATGATGGATGTGTAACGATTGTATATCCGCAAGGGGACTGGTATGGAAAAATGACCCCGGAATCAGGCCGGGAGCTCGTGCAAGCCTTGTGTAAGGGTGACAAGCTGGACGGACATCTGATTGCAAATGTAGCGAATACCTCTGCAATTTAGAACAGACAGGTTTATCTGTTGAGAATAATCGCATCTTGTTTGCTCGCGGCATGTGTCACTTGCAAAACAGCCCTTTGTATAAGCTATAATTAATTCGCTGTAAAGGGATTGGAATTAAGACGTATAAGCGCTATAATCAGTAAGGTATGATTCAAACAAGGATAAGTTTAACTTAAACTCGAATTGACGGAGGGCTACGAATATGGAAAAAGTACTAATTTTCGGCCACAAAAACCCGGATACAGACACGATCTGCTCAGCAATCGCGTATGCAGACCTGAAAAGCAAATTGGGACAGGAAGTCGAAGCTGTGCGCCTGGGCGAAGTGAATGGCGAAACGCAGTTTGCACTGGATCAATTCAAAGTTGAAGCACCACGTATGATCAAAACAGCGGCGAACGAAGTAAACAAAGTCATTCTGGTCGATCACAACGAGCGTCAACAAAGCGTAAGCGACATTGAAGACGTAACGGTTGTTGAAGTTATTGACCATCACCGTATTGCTAATTTTGAGACAAGCCAGCCTTTGTATTTCCGTGCGGAGCCTGTAGGCTGTACTGCAACGATTTTGAATAAAATGTACAAAGAAAACGGGATTGAAATCAGTGCGCCGATCGCGGGTCTGATGTTGTCCGCGATTATCTCGGATTCCTTGTTGTTCAAATCTCCAACTTGCACAGAGCAAGATGTAGCTGCAGCACGTGAGCTGGCTGCAATTGCCGGTGTAGATGCAGATAGCTACGGTCTGGACATGCTGAAAGCTGGTGCAGACTTGAGTCAGAAAACAATCGCTGAGTTGATCTCCCTCGATGCGAAAGAATTCGCAATGGGTACAGCGAAAGTTGAGATCGCACAAGTGAACGCAGTTGACGTGAATGATGTGCTGGTAAAACAGCCAGAGCTTGAAGCGGCGATTGAAGCAATTATTTCCAGCAAAGGACTCGACCTGTTCTTGTTTGTCGTTACGGACATTCTGAACAATGACTCCGTTGGATTGGCTTATGGTGCATCTACCAAAGCGGTTGAGAAAGCATATAACGTAACGCTCACAGACAACAAAGCACTACTTAAAGGCGTTGTATCCCGTAAATCTCAAATCGTACCGGTTCTGACTGAAGCGTTTAACACGCTGTAATTAGCGGAACGGAACCTTTCCACATATTGAATTAGCAGAAATCAATACCAAGAAGCCTGCTCTGATCTTCAGTGATCAGGACAGGCTTTTCATGTCAAGGAGGTAGAAGCATGGCTCAGATCATCAAAAATGAAAAGATCAAAGTATCCGAGGTACAACTGACCGGACTGAATGGTGAAGATCTAGGGATTATGTCCACACGCGAAGCGCTGGCGCTGGCCAAACAGTATAAAGTAGACCTCGTATGTTTGTCCTTGATGACTAGCCCGCCACCGTGTAAATTGATCGGTGCGGGTGCGGCGCGCGAAGAAGCGCAGCAAGCAAAGAAAAAGGCAAGCAAATCCCCTGATAAACGCAAAGTGAAGGAAATTCGGCTGCATCTGCAAATGGAGGATCATGACCGGGATGTAAAGCAATCACAAGCAGAACGAATTCTAAAAAAAGGTGATTCCGTGAAGTTTGTCATCCAGGTACATGGTGCCAAAGAAGGAGACGCAGGTAAAGTGTGGGCAGAAGAATTGTGCAAGGCGTTAAAAGAACACGGCAGTAAAACTACGGGTGCTCAGGTTAGCGGTAAGCAGGTCGTAGTTCAACTTGACCCGTTGAACTAATAATTCCAACATTATAGCCGGTTACTGGATGTTTATGGCTTATAAGCAGCTTGGTGCGGGTGAATGATAATTGCTGAAGTAATACATCACTATCGAAGTAAGCCCAATATAAAGACAGCCTGATGGCAGCTTTCTATTGGGCTTTTGTCTAAGTTAAGTATGGGGTGTTATACTCCAAGAACCAGTTGTTGACTGCATAATCGGCTATTTAAGTCCGCAGATAACGGCTTCCGCCTACGCGAACATACATTTGACCAGGCAGTACAGGTGTGGATGCGTCTGGGTTACTACTGGAAGCATTTTTGGCATAACGGGATAAGTAAAGAAAGTCTGGATAAATGACCATATCCATTAAATAGGCTGAAGTTCGGCTGCCGGGAAACCGAAACTGGTTTAAGGTCTGGATAATCTCCGGGCCGCTTGCAATGCCAATGCCGTGTCCATAGTACCAGTTTTCTCGCAACATAATGGTGTTTTCACCTTGCCATTCAGGGGTTTGGGGGGAGACATCCGGATTTTTGAAATAGAGCACGTCTCCCGGAAGTGCGGTTTCCTTGCCGTTTTTTTCTGTCAAACGCAGATCGCTGTCATAATGCCAGTCAAATAGCAGCAGGTTACGAAATAATGAATTAAAGGCATCTTCACGTATGCTCCCAAGCACTCCTCCGTAGAGCACGATCACGGTAGCGGTTGCGCACTCAAAGGCATATAAACGCCCGTTTCTCCATATATCTCTGATGCCGTCAGCAGGTGTTACATCCGGTCTTAGCTCAAACCCGCCTTGGGCATTCCGATTCCAGAAGGCGGGGTTACACCTGGAGTCTTCAAATGAGGCAAAGCTGACTCCACTTCGGTTCAGTCCTTCGGCTGCGTCTACGAGAGATTCTCTTAAGTTCCATTCGAAGTGCAGGTGATCCATGGATTGATACACATATCGGTTTGGACGGTTCTGAAGCTGCTGTACCCAGTACCATTCAAAGGCAGACCACTCGGAGGGAAACAGTTGAACCGGTTGATTCGCAACAATAATCATGGGGCAATAACCTCCGTTCTTCAATACGTTGAATATGCTGAGACGCCGAAGATCTGAACATGTCGATTTTTGTCTGAGATTTTTGCTTCTGTATCGTTTAACGATCAGGGTATTTGGGGTACTACTCTTATAGTAAAGTTATGTTCCGTTCGATCTGTTCATACGAATAACATTACATTCTCATCGAAACAACATTCACACCCAGATTAAAGCAACATTCACACTTAGATTAAAGCAACATTTACATTCTCGGTAAGGGAGGATATGTAGTGTCGAACTCCATCACACAGAGCCGGTCTTTGTTCGAACAATTATACACACACGCGCCAATCGGCATTGCTGTCGCTTCTCACGTTAATGGACTGTGGGTACAGTTGAATCCCGCTTTTTGCGAGATGCTTGCATCAACGGAAGAGGAGCTGTTGCATACTTCTGTTGTACATATGATTTATGAAGAAGACCTCAGATACGAAGAGTTTCGTAAAAATTTCTGGGAAATGACCAACGGTGAACAGCCGATGTACGAAACAGAGGTGCGTTTGAAACGAAAAGATGGTACGTTGCTGTGGGCAACGATCAGAGCATGCATTGTCCGGGACGAGGAAACGGAAGAGCCATTGTATTTACTGGTACAAGCTGCAGATATTACAAAGCAAAAAGAGGCGGAGGAACGACTCCTTGAACAGCGTAAACAGCTGGAAGAGAGCAGTCGTATTTCACGTATACTGGCTGAATCATCATTGGATTTGATTGCAATTCATGAGGCGGACGCGGAGCGTACATTCAAATATGTATCTGATGCGAGCAGAAACATGCTCGGTTACGAGCCTGAAGAAATGATAGGACGATCCGGCATGTTCTGCATTCACCCGGAGGATATTCCGGCCGTACAGGCCTACATCCGCGGTCAGATGGATGGACTCACACCGGAACGTATTAGTTATCGGCTGCAACACAAGAACGGATCCATTATATGGGCGGATACATTAACCCATTATGTGTGCGATGAGTCAGGCAAACTGCAGGAGATGGTCGCAGTTACTCGAGACATTACAGAAAGTAAACAGCAGCAGTTGAATTTACAAGAGTATACGTCGTTGTTTGACTGTAATCCGCTTGGAGTAGCTTCCTTGGATCTGGATGGAAATCTGCTGAAAGCCAATGCGGGGCAGGAGCAATTGACAGGCCATACGAGAGAAGAACTGTTAAGCCGGCCTTTCGATCATCTGATTGATCCGGTAGATCTGGAGAAGACACGTTATCACTTTGAAGAATCGGTGAAGGGCATAGCTCAGAGCTACGAGATTGGCTTGATTCACAAAAACGGGCAGCGAATTGAGACAAGTGTCATCAATGTTCCTATTTTACTGGAAGACAAAGTCGTTGGCGTATATGGAATTACGAGTGATGTTACATCAGCTAAACGTTATGTCGAAGAGATTGAAAATTTAAGTTACGAAAGAGCACTGATCTTGAATGGAATGTCCGAAGGGGTCATTGGGCTGGATCTGGATGGGAATGTGAATTTTGCCAATCCTGCTGCGGCGGAGATGATGAGCATCTGTCCAAACGAGATGAATGGCAAACCTCTGGAGAAAATGATGATACAGATGCAGAGTGAAGGAATTCCTTATCCGGCGAAAGGTACGCCTATTTTGCGGGCTGTATGTGAAGGAAGGCCATTGCCGCGGACAGAATCGGTATTCTGGCGGCAGGATGGCTCGAGCTTTCTCGCGGAGTTCCAGCTTAAGCCGATTATGGATCAAGGGAAAACGCGTGGCGCCGTGCTGGTGTTCCGTGATATGACGTCGGTGAAAGAAATCATTCGTGCAAAGGAAGCGGCAGAGCACGCCGATCGTGCAAAGTCCGAGTTTCTTGCTATTATGAGCCACGAGCTTCGTACACCGCTTAACGGGATTATGGGAATGGCACATCTGTTGATGGAAACAGAACTGGACGAAGAGCAGCGAGGATTTGCGGAGATTATGATTGATAGCGGGGAGTCGCTGCTGTACATTTTGAATGAAATATTGGACTTCAGTAAAATTGAAGCAGGCAAAATGGATCTGGAACAAGGGCCAGTAGATATTCGGGACATGCTGAACAGTGTAATGGAGCTGTTTTCCATCAAAGCTGCTGAGAAGAAGATTGAACTATATAGTGAGGTCTCTTCACAGATTCCTGAACGTGTGAGCGGAGATGAGACAAGGATTCGTCAGATTCTTATTAATTTGGTGGGCAATGCGGTTAAATTCACCGAAAAGGGAAGCGTTACGGTTAGTGCGGAGATAGATCATTCGCCAGAATATGGCCCGGATCATCTGCTGCTGTCGTTTAAGGTTAAGGATACAGGCATTGGCATTGCTTTGGATAAGCAGCATCAATTATTCCAATCCTTCTCCCAATTGGACCCATCCATTAATCGCAAATTTGGAGGAACGGGCTTAGGTCTTGCCATTAGCAAGAAATTAGTCGAGCTAATGGGTGGAGCCATCGGTGTCCAAAGTGAGGTTGGTCAGGGTGCGGAATTCCAGTTTACCCTTGTGTTAGAGAAGTGGAAAGAAGAAGTACTGTCTGCAGAAGATGAGGTTGCTATAGCGCTTGAACTGCCAGAACGTCAACATCTTGCTCAGGAAATTCGTATTTTAATTGCGGAGGATCAGGCTTTGAACAGTCATCTGTTAGAGGAGATGCTACGCAAATTCGGTGGGGTGTGTGATGTCGTGGAGAATGGAGCGCAGGCTGTAGATTTACTCGCGATAACGCCATACGATCTGATCTTTATGGATATTCAAATGCCTGTGATGGATGGGATCGAAGCGACTTGTGAAATCAGGAAAACCCATCCGAAGATCCCGGTGATTGCAGCAATTACAGCTTTTGCCGGGGAACGCGACCGAGAAGCCTGCTTGGAATGCGGAATGCAGGACTTTATAAGCAAGCCTTTCCATTCGTCAGAGATTATTCGCGTTCTGAACACGTGGGTGCCCTATATACATGCTCAGAAAGTGAATTGATTTTGCACTCTTTGAGGCCAGATCAGGAAGCGCTCAACAAATAACCAATACAAAAAACCTGTATCTCCTTTGGAGTACAGGTTTTTTTGCGTGTTTGTAAAGATACAATTTTATGGTGTTTGGGGCAACTGTTTTTAGTGTTTCAATCTGCTGTAATGTGATGGAACCCAGTACTCAAGACCATCCACCGATTAATCCTGAGAGGGTTACACACTCATCATCTTCCAATTCTGCAATCAGCGTGAGTTCTTCATCATCCTGCGGATTTACTGAAAACAACTCACGGCGTCCGTCTTCGTGCTTAATGATGACTAATTGATTACCGCCTTTTGTATGGAACTGGTACTTAACCCCGATACCAGGCAGGGCGCATTCCCGGATATTCATGAAACTTGTTCACCTCTTTAGTTTTTGCTTAAATCATCCTGTTAACCGTTCTCACAGTACGGATGTATTCTACTATCCATAACACCGTTTGGCAAGTCACAAATCAAATAGCCGGATGAGAGTCATGAATTTCCACGATGTACCGTCGGTTTTTGCAATAGTCTCGCCCGTCTGCGCCGGATGAGAAACCAGATGAGCAGGGCCAGGATCAGCACAAGGCCAATGATGGAAACGATCAGAATATTTCGAATATTCGGAATTTGTACGGTCAAATCCAGCGTATTCTTTTGCAGGGGAGAAATGTTCCAGATCAGCGTTTTACCACCATCCTGCACCTGATCCGCATTGGAATCTTCGGCTTGGATCGGTAGAGACAGTTTGAAATCAAATTTCACATCTTTTAACAAAAGTCGTTTGAGAAAACCTGGAACATTGTTGATCTTGTCTTTAATATCCCCATCTGGCATGGATTCCATAAGGTCAGCTTTAGCAACAATATGCATTTTGGACGTAAAGAAACCTGGGGTCGTTGATTGTTCGATCTGAATACCTGGTGGCAGCTTGGAAGAATCGAACCCGGTCATATTTCTTTTTTCATAATGGGTCGTTGCTTTTAACACACTCTGATCAGCCTGTTTGGTCACTTCTGCCTTAAAGTTATTCCGTTCCAATGCTTCAGCTAGCAAAGGCATCATATTGTCTTGTCCAATTTTGCCAAGAGCGGAGTCCGACACACTTAGATTTAGATCCAGATCTGCGGTTCCGTTTGTATTTACAGTCACATGGGCTTCTCCATCCGCACAGGCGGATAACATGATCAGCATGAAGGCAAGCACAAGAGCAAGTGATAATGAGTGTAAAGAAATGCGAGTTGACATGAAGCTCCTGCCTTTCTGTGAAAATATGTTGAGGTAATGTCCATATCCATCCAATCCAGAAGTATAGTATACAACGGAACGTCTGCAGATGCTAACAAGTCGTATAAAACAAGACTTGTGGTGAGATAACAAGGGATGTAACTTGAAGAAAAGAATACCAAAAGTGATGTTTTGGGTTGATTAAAATTAAAGATTTCGTATTTTTGTCAATCTTCGGTCAATTCAAACCGTCATTCCGCGTGTACACTAGTATAGAGATGAATATACGGGCAAGGGGGGTACATTCATGACTTATATTATTATTCTGGCTGTGATTATGGTTGTGGGTATGATTGGAATGGGCTGGTTCTATAAGATTGTTGACGAAGATAAACACTAATTTGCAAATCAACTGTAACATTTGAAAAAGACAAGCCTATAAGCTTGCTTCGCTGATGCGGGCAGGCTTATTTGTGCTGATGCGATTCAAATATGATAAAGCCATACATTTAAACGGATCATACAGATACCTCACGCAACGATGTGAAGGGTTCAGTTCCGATTGGAAAGCATTTGACCGATGGACAAATATTTTTCGTAAAGATGGGATTTTTAGGCTTTACTTTTGTATAATAGGGAATAGCTTCTCGGGTTTTTCCCCGAAATTTGCCAAACAGGAAAGGGTGTACATAAATGAAGTTTAGTGAATACACGTATACACGTCCCGATCTGGAACACATCAAGACTGCTTTCGGTGAACTGCTGGAGGGATTCGAAGCGGCGTCTTCAGTGGAAGAGCAAAGTGAATTCATGGACAAGATCAATGCCTTGCGCAGTGATTTCGAAACCCAGGCACAGCTCGTCTATATCAGACATTCCATTGATACCAACGATGAGTTTTATAAGGCAGAGAACGAGTTTCTGGATGAAAGTCAGCCTGTTGTTCAGGAGTATATCACGGATTACTACCGTGCGCTGGTGAATTCCAAGTTCCGTGCGGAACTGGAAAAAAAGTGGGGAACCCAACTGTTCCAGCTCGCCGATCAGGCGTTGAAAACATTCAGCACGGAGATCATTGAAGATCTCCAGAAGGAAAACAAACTTTCTACGGAATACAATCAGTTGATTGCTTCCGCTAAAATTCCGTTTGAAGGGGAAGAGCGCACACTGCCTCAGTTGCATCCGTTTGAGCTGTCTACCGATCGCTCCATGCGGGAACGTGCTTCAGAAGCCCGCTATACATTTATGGCAGAGCATGAAGCGGAATTCGACCGCATTTACGACGAGCTGGTGAAGGTGCGTACACAGATTGCGAAAAAGCTGGGCTATCCAAGCTACGTGGAGCTCGGTTATGATCGTATGAACCGTACGGATTATAATGCTGAGATGGTAGCGAATTTCCGCGCACAAGTTCGAGATTACATCGTACCTGTTGCAACCAAGCTCAGAGAACGTCAGCGCAGCCGGATTGATGTGGATACACTCTATTTCTACGATCAGGGCTTCAGCTTCAAGACGGGTAATCCAACACCCAAAGGTGATCCAGATTGGATTGTGGAGAACGGCAAACGTATGTACGCGGAGCTCTCGCCAGAGACCGATGTGTTCTTCCAGATGATGACCGAGAATGAATTGATGGATCTGGTTAGTAAAAAAGGTAAACAGGGCGGCGGATATTGCACGTTCCTGAACGATTACAAAGTACCGTTTATTTTCTCCAACTTCAATGGTACGTCGGGTGATATTGATGTATTGACACATGAAGCAGGACATGCTTTCCAAGTTTACGAGAGCCGTAACTTTGCGGTACCGGAATATAACTGGCCGACCTTTGAGTCTGCGGAGATTCATTCCATGAGTATGGAGTTCTTCACATGGCCGTGGATGGAATTGTTCTTCAAGGAAGATACGGACAAGTACAAGTTCGATCATTTGTCCTCAGCCCTGCTGTTTATTCCATATGGTGTATCTGTCGATGAATTCCAGCATTTTGTCTATGCGAACCCGGATGCGACACCAGCAGAACGCAAGCAGGCTTGGCGCAACATTGAGAAGACTTATCTGCCGCATATTAACTACAAAGACAACGCGTATTTGGAGCAAGGTGGCTTTTGGCATAAGCAAGGTCATATCTTCTCATCGCCATTTTACTATATCGACTACACGCTGGCTCAAATCTGTGCATTCCAGTTCTGGAAACGCAGCAATGAAGATATGAAGTCGGCATGGGCGGATTATCTGACATTGTGCAAAGCAGGTGGTAGCCTGTCCTTCACAGGTCTGGTCGAGCTTGCTGGTTTGAAATCACCGTTTGAAGACGGCTGTGTGTCCTCTGTCATTGGGGATATTGAAGCATGGCTTGATGGTGTAAACGACAAAGCCCTTTAAGTAAGGGGCAGGAAGTAAAGCGGAGTAAAGTAAAGTAAAGTAAAGTAAAGTAAAGTAAAGTAAAGTGGGTCAGCCGAGACTGGCTGGATAGAGTGAGACAGGACAATTTAGATGTAATGAGGTAAGACAGGGTAAGCAGTAAGCAAGCTGTAGTGTATAATGCTAGGTTACAATAATGCAACGCCACCAGTACTAAATGGATACAAAGGTGAGCAGGAGATCGTAACGTGTACGAATAGAAAAGGTTTCCGCATGTTACTGTGTTGCCTGCTGTGGTATGGGCTAACGATCACCACAGAGCTTATTTCGCCATTTTGGCGTGATCCACGATTCTAACGATCCGTAGGAACGTTATTTGCTGGAATATGCACGTTTTGGCTTCAGTTTTGCTCAAAATGAGCTAAATAGCGTCGCTGAGGATCGTTAGATTTTTTTTATGCGAGAATGAAGGGAAATAAGGCTTCTGGTGATCGTTAGAACTTGGGCGTTGTGTAGCGACTTCCTAGGGTTGTACAAATTTCCTAGGTAACAAATACGCTATAAATACGCTATGGCTATGCAGCAAGATAAGGCGACTTAGACTCTTCGGGGGTGTGAGTCGTCTTTTTTGCACATAAATATCATAGAAAGATAGTACGAGATGCATAGCATCGATGAAAGTAAGCGAATAGATACGCAAACAGCCCATGAAACTAAACAATTAGAAACTAAAAAATATAAAAAGAGCAAAAAATAAGCTTTAAACTTCCTTGTAACTAGATAGGACAATGTAACATTCATCAAGTGATTGTGATTTATTTCACTATAGCTGCAAACGGATTCAGTTACAATAAAGGTAGTAAATCAGGGTTACAGGAGGCTGGTTCAGATGGCAACGCATGCATATTATGTTCCACCCGTGAATTTGATGGGTAGAGGGTGTTTGCAGGATGCAGCTCCAATGATTGGACAGATGGGTATACGCAAGGCACTGGTCGTTACAGATCAGGCACTGGTTACGTCAGGTGTCGCTGAGCGTGTATTATCTACACTGCGACAAGCAGGGTTAGACTATGTCGTATATGATGAGGTACAGCCCAATCCAACATGCGATCATGTGCATGAAGGATTACGAGTATTCCAGAACCATGGCTGTGACGCCATTATATCGATAGGCGGAGGTTCACCGCAGGATGCTGCCAAAGCGATTGGTATCGTTGCTGCGAATGGTGGACATATCCGTGAATATGAAGGACTGCATCAATCCAAAACCAAATCGGTTCCGCTTGTAGCTGTGAATACAACAGCTGGTACATCAAGCGAGGTAACGATGAACTACGTGATTACAGATGAGGAGCGAAAAGTGAAAATGGTGATGGTGGATCGAAACTGTCTAGTTGATCTGTCGGTGAATGACCCCGAGCTCATGCTGAATAAACCTGCCAGCTTGACGGCAGCTACGGGCATGGATGCGTTAACCCATGCGGTAGAAGCAATGGTTACACCTGGGGGTTTTACGGTTACAAGTGCAACCGCTGCAGCGGCGGTCAAGTTAATCTTTGAATACTTACCAAGAGCGGTTAAGGATGGAACCGACCTGGAAGCCAGGGAGTATATGACATACGCGTGTTTCTTGGGAGGCATTGCTTTTAATAATGCGGGTCTTGGATATGTTCATGCCATGGCGCATCAGTTAGGGGGAGTGTATGATTTGCCACATGGTGTATGCAATGCCATGCTGCTGCCTTATGTCGAGGAGATGAACGCCAAACATGTGCCGGACAAATTCCGTCACATTGCCAAGGCGATTGGGATGGATGTGAAAGAGCGCACGGATGAAGAATGTGCAGATTATGTAATTGCGGCAATCCGAGAGCTGGCGAAAGAAGTGGGCATTCCTGAAAAATTATCCGAACTCGGTGTGCAGAACCCCGACGTGGAATTACTCGCAAGTAATGCGATGAAAGATGCCTGTGCACCAGGCAACCCGTATCAACCATCCAAGGATGAGGTAATCGACTTGTTCCGAAAGATTATTTAACGCCAATTAAAAGATAAATATAGTCGAAGATATATCCTCTCAATAGCAACTAATCAGGGGCAATATGTGCTAGCCCTGTCGTCTATGACCTGAAAGCTTATGTAAGTATACGGGTGAATTAGAGTGTAAAATAGCCGATGTATAGAGCCGGAGAGATCCGGCTTTTTTGATATGTGCGAACCCTCCCAATCAAGCAGTTTGATTTTACCATATTATTACCAAAAGGATTTTAATTTGTGTTTAGCGAATAGATTTAAATAACAGCGGCAGTTACAGGAGCACATAAGGTTCAAACCAGTGTTGCCCTAATTTTTTTCAAATTCGCCGTTACCGCAAGATTCCCCGATTGAATTCCTGTTTAATGGGTAATAAGCACTTATTCTAAGAGCTCATTTTTTGCCAGTTTTCAACGCAACTAAAGTCATTTTCTACATGATCAACATGATCCAGATGCTAAACCCAATCTACATGATTAACGTTCATCGACACACCGCCAGCCTTATTTGAATTGAAAAAAAACTTCGACCCAAACATGTTCACTGCTTAGATTCGCTCAACCAATCCAGATGATCACAAACGAAAGACGTCCCGTTACATATACACGATGTCTTATACCGTTACACATCTGTACAGCATGCTCCTAATCAAGACAGCCGTGTTTTCACAACAGAATATCGATTATGGGCTCTGAAATGAATCAGAATGAATGCACGTGGAGGAGGCTGTAATGATGGCAAAAAAAGAGGTTGTAGCGATGCTGCTCGCCGGAGGGCAGGGTAAACGATTAAAGGGATTGACGAAATCACTGGCAAAGCCAGCAGTTTATTTTGGGGGAACCTACCGCATTATTGATTTTCCACTGAGCAACTGCTCGAATTCGGGTATTGATACCGTTGGTGTGTTGACCCAATACGAACCGCTTGTGTTGCATTCCTACATCGGTATTGGCAGTGACTGGGACCTGGATCGCAAAAATGGCGGGGTTTATGTACTTCCACCCCATGAGCGGGAAGACGGAAGTAACTGGTACCGAGGTACAGCAGACGCGATTTACCGTAACCTGAACTTTATTGAACAATTTGATCCCGAACATGTGCTGATTCTGTCCGGTGATCATATTTATAAGATGGACTATGATAAAATGCTCCAGTATCACAAGGAAAAAAATGCCGACTGCACCATTTCAGTGATTGACGTTCCGCTGGAAGAAGCGAGTCGTTTCGGTATTTTGAATACGAATGAGGACTACAGCATCTATGAATTCGAAGAAAAACCTTCCCAGCCCCGAAGCACACTTGCTTCCATGGGCATCTATCTCTTCAAATGGGATGTGCTGAAACGGTTCCTGATTCAGGACGAACAACAGGCATCTACCTCCTACGATTTTGGTAAAGACATTATTCCTTTGTTGCTTGAAAATGATAAATCTTTAGTTGCTTACCCGTTTGAAGGGTACTGGAAAGACGTTGGAACGATTCGCAGTCTGTGGGAATCCAATATGGATCTGCTTGATGAGGAGACGCCGCTGAATCTGAATGATCCCAACTGGCGTATTTTCACCCGTAACCCGAACCAGCCTGCTCAATATATATCGCCTGCCGCCAAGGTACGCAATTGCATCATTAGTGAGGGCAGCATCGTACACGGAGAGGTAAATCATTCTGTCTTGTTCTATGGAACAGAGGTAGGAGAGAACAGTGCGGTGATGGATTCCGTTGTGATGCCACGGGTTAAAATTGGCCGGAATGTTTCTATCCAAAAAGCAATTATCTCTGAAGGATTAGTTATCCCAGACGGAACCCGGATAGCCCCTGCGCCGGGAGACGAGAGTGATATTTTATTGGTAGATCAGGAAGAACTGGAACGACAATTACGTCAAGGAATTGCTAATTAATTTGCGTATCCAAGGAATAAGACCAATGTTAACGTTAAATAGGGAGATCTCCGTCATCGTGTGCAAATGCAGATGCGAGACTTATGCTCTACCAAAATGGTTTAAGAAGGACGGTGCGCGCGATGAAATCATTGATCGGAGTAATTAACCTTGACCATGAGCTGGAAGAATTGAAGGAATTGACGTACTTTCGCTGCGGAGCCGCGGTGCCTTATGCCGGACGTTATCGTCTGATCGATTTTGTGCTGTCCAACATGATGAATGCAGGTATTGAAAGCATAGGTGTATTTGTTCGCCGCAAATACCGTTCGCTGATGGATCATCTGGGTGATGGTAAGCCTTGGGATCTGGATCGCAAACATGGTGGCATGTTTATTCTTCCCCCGGACTGGAACGACCCGACGGACACTTCGCAGGGAGATTTGCAGCATTTCCACAATAATCTGGATTTCTTCCATAGAGGCGCGGGGCAATACGTTGTACACGCAGGCAGCAGACATGTGACTAAAGCTGATCTTCAGGATGTCTATCAATATCATATTCGTAAGGGAGCGGACGTCACGCTGGTTTGCAAAAGAGTAGACCAATTGCTGCCTGAGCATGAGTCCTGCGTCAAAGTCGATCATGATGAGGATGGCAATGTGGTGGACATTCACCAATGTGCCGACCATACGAATATATATACGGAGATTTTTATCATGGAAAAACAACTGTTCCTCAAACAGGTGCAGCGCTGCATTGAACATGGTGAAACTCATTTCTTCCGTGACGCTATCTTGAAAAATCCGAGCGGATTGAAAATCGCGGCCTATGCTTATCAAGGATATCATGCCGTAATTAATTCGATTGACAGCTACTACCGCAACAGCATGGATCTGCTGAATACAGGACAATACGAACAGCTTTTCAAAGAAGATCCTGTGCAAACCAAGATCAAATACGAAGCACCCGCCAAATATTTGGAATCAGCGGATGTCAGACACTCTCTGCTAGCGAATGGTTGCATTGTTGGTGGTGAAGTGCAGGATAGTATCCTGTTCCGGGGTGTGCATGTGGCCAAGGGAGCGAAAATTAAGGGTTCGATCATTATGCAGAAATGTTATATTGGCGAAGGCACTGTACTGGAGAACGTCATTCTGGATAAAGACGTGAAGCTGACCGGCGGGCAGACGTTGATCGGTGCCCCGTCGAATCCGTATATTTTGGCCAAAAGCACTATTATTTAAAGCAACAATCCGTCCGATATCATCCATAACTATAAATAAAAAAATAAAATCCTGCGGGTACGTTTTCAGGTTTGTGTCTGTTTGAACGCATGAAGTGCCACCGTCAAAGTTGCTATGTTGGTGCAGACGCAGTGGAGGGAACGAAATCAATTCTGGAGAAGCGGAGCGTTCGCCTTTGTCTCCCCATTTCAACCTTGTAAAAGGTGATCAGGAAATGGAAGAGACAACAGCGATCGAAAGAATGATTCGTGACTGAAACGGGTGCTCGGCTCCAACGTCCAGCTTTAAAAGGTGTAACCGCATGCCTTCGAACTAGTCACGAACCGCCCTAACCTCGCAGGATTTCACCGGGAGGAACCTACTTTTGTTTGACAACAAAGAAACGTTTAAATCGATCTTTCAACGGAATCTCGTCAGCAAACTGGGCAAACCAATTGAAGAAGCGACAAAGGAAGACGTGTACCACGTGCTCGGCAGTATGATCCGTGAATATGTGGGTCAGGACTGGGCAGCTTCGAATCAGGGATTCAAGCAGCGTCAGGATAAACAGGTGTATTACTTCTCGCTGGAGTTTCTGATTGGACGTCTGCTCGGCAACAATCTGCTGAACGTAAATGAACTGGAACTGGTTCGCGACAGTCTAGCAGAACTTGGATTTTCGCTAGAGTGTATTGAGGAACAGGAGGCGGATGCGGGGTTAGGCAATGGAGGACTGGGAAGACTAGCTGCCTGTTTTCTAGACTCTTTGGCCTCACTCGGCTATGCGGGACATGGATGTGGTATCCGTTATAAATACGGTTTGTTCGAGCAAAAAATTATCAATGGCAATCAGGTCGAGTTGCCTGACAATTGGCTGGATAAGGGTAATGAATGGGAAGTGCGGCGTCCAGACAAAAAGGTTGAAGTTCAGTTCTGGGGCCGCGTTGAGGCTTACGAGCAGGATGGACATTACCATTTTGTGACGAAGGACGCTGAATCGGTTGTTGCTGTTCCGTATGATGTACCTGTTATCGGTTATGGTCAGCCACATGTCAACACATTACGGTTATGGAGTGCCGAGCCGAAACGGGAAACGTCAGTGGACACCCCTTCGAACTATTACGGATACCTGGACTACAGCCGTTCCGTGGAGTCGATCTCCGAATTCCTTTACCCGGATGATTCCCAATACGAGGGCAAATTGCTGCGTTTGAAGCAACAATACTTTATGTGTTCCGCAGGTGTGCAGAGTGCATTGCGTACATTCAGTAAACTGGGGCTCTCTTATGACCGTCTGCCGGATAAAGTGGCGTTTCATATCAATGACACCCATCCGACACTGGTGATTCCCGAACTAATGCGGATTCTGATGGATGATCAGGGCTATGGATGGGACGAAGCGTGGGACATTACTACACGCACCGTATCTTATACGAATCACACCACACTGAGCGAGGCCCTGGAAAAGTGGCCGGTGGCTATGCTTAGCAAGTTGCTGCCACGCATTTATATGATTATTGAAGAGATCAATAAACGCTTCTGCGGTTTGCTGCTGGATCGTTATCCCGGTGATTCCGATCGCATCGAACATATGGCGATTATCGCGAATGACCAGGTTCGCATGGCACACCTTGCCATCGTAGGCAGTCATAGTGTCAATGGTGTCGCTGCACTGCATACCGAGATTTTGAAAGAACGGGAGATGGCACCGTTTTACGCCTTGTATCCGGAGCGATTTAACAATAAAACCAATGGCATTACACACCGCCGCTGGTTAATGCATGCCAATCCGAAGCTGTCGAATCTCATTACAGAGACGATCGGCAATGAATGGATCACGGAACCTGGCAAACTCGAACAACTGGCTGATTATGCGGATCAGTCCGCTTTTCAGGAACAGTTTCGTGCGATCAAACGAGATAACAAAAATCGTCTGGCGTCTTACATCCTAGATCACACGGGGGTACCCGTTGACCCGGATTCTGTATTTGACGTACAGGTCAAGAGATTACACGGGTACAAAAGACAACTGTTGAACATTCTGCACGTCATGCATCTGTATAATAGATTGAAAAGCGATGCTTCGTTTGATATGGTACCGCGCACGTTTATCTTTGGGGCGAAGGCAGCGCCGAGTTATTATTTTGCCAAGAAGATCATCAAACTGATTAATACAGTGTCAGACACCGTGAATCGAGATACAGCGGTAAACGATCGATTGAAAGTCTTTTTCCTGGAGAACTATTCTGTTTCGCTTGCCGAGAAAATCATCCCAGCAGCAGATGTGAGTGAACAAATCTCAACAGCGGGAAAAGAAGCTTCCGGCACAGGCAATATGAAATTTATGATGAATGGCGCACTGACGATCGGTACGATGGACGGGGCAAACGTAGAGATGGCAGAGCAGGTCGGTGAAGAAAACATGTTCATCTATGGACTTCGCGCGGATGAGGTGATGGAATATTATCGGAATGGCAATTACCGTCCGAACGAAATCGTGGATCAGGATGAACGTATCCGCGAAGTCGTGGAGCAACTAGTACATCCGGGGGCATTCTGTGATCGGGATGGAGAGTTCTGGGATATTTATGACTCGTTGCTTGCGCATGGGGATGAATATTTTGTATTACGTGATTTTGCGGCGTATGCGGATGCTCATACGGCGATTAATCAAGCGTATCGTGATGTTTCCGGCTGGACTCGCAAGGCGGTACTTAACACAGCGCATTCGGGCATCTTCTCCAGTGACCGTACAATAAGTGAGTACGCAACGGATATTTGGGGAATTCATCCCGTGTCAGGACACTGGAATGGTTAGCCTACAGAAGGCGTGTATGTAAAAAAAAGAATAGATAACTTAGCATTTAAATTAGCTTTACAAACGGAAGTTCATTTTCTCTTGTTTGATGTCTGCGTCTGCCGTGGCGAAGTTTGCTGCAGGGCTGCAGACATGAACAAGAGATTTTTGTTATTTACGTTCGCATTCAGGATCAAAAAATGTCTGAGTATTTCAGTCATACTAAGTGAAGAAACAGACCAGTAAGGTAAGACAAAGTAGAGTACATATCACGCAAATGAATAGGAGACGTATATATGGATCATTACTCACGAATTCAGCTCGCCATCGAGCATCTGGAGCAGCATTTGCAGGAGCCTTTCAATATTAGGGAGGCGTCGGCTGCCGCAAGTTTTTCAGCATTTCATTTCCAACGCTTGTTCCAGGCTATTACAGGTTTTACCGTTCTGGAGTACGTGCGCAGACGAAGACTAACGGAGTCGGCAGCAACCTTGCGGAATACGGCTCAGGGTGTGTTGGAGATTGCGCTCAGTTATGGTTATCAATCACAGGAAGCCTTCACCCGAGCCTTCGATGCTCACTATGGAATTACACCGGCCCGGTATCGCAAGCAGGAGGAGCAGGAGCATTTGACGGAGAAGCAGATGCAGCAGAGGATTGATTTTAATGAATATCGTTCAAAACTCGGTACAGATTTCCACATGAATCCGCCGCGTCTGGTGACGCTGGAGCCGATCTGCATCATAGGTTACGAATATCCAACGAATCTGAACAATGAGCAGCATTACGCAGAAATTCCTGGTTTCTATCATGATTTCGGAAGCCAGCAGAAGTTCATGAACATTCCAGACCGGATTCGCCCCGATATGGCGTACGGCGTTGCAGCTCAATTTCAGGAGGATGGAGCATTTTCATTTATTATAGGGGAGGAAAGTGCAGGGAGTGAGGATTCCCTGGAACCCGGATATACCTGTCTGGAGATTCCAGGCGGGCTGTATGCCGAGTTTACAACCGAAGGCTCAGAGCAGGATGTGCGCAAAATGATCTACGGAAGCTGGTTAGCTGCATCCAAGTACGAACGGCGGGAGGGACCGGACTTTGAAGTGACTGATGTATGGAAGTCAACGCCCGAGCGGCTGGACATGAAGATCTATATCCCGCTAAAATAGACCTTACCGCGCGTTTGGCGGGAAAACAAGGTCAAGAAAGACTCGAAGCTGATCGCATGGTGCGATTGAGGTTTCGAGTCTTTTTGTCTTTTTGCATAAAACTCAAGGCTCGGGTGTTTATAAGGGTTTCTTTTCGGATAAAACATATTAACGGGTGAAGTGCTTTATAAGAGAGGGAAGCGAGGTGGGTGTTATCGTTTGGTGGAAAGAAAGTGTGGTATATCAGATATATCCGAGTAGCTTCAAGGACAGCGACGGAGACGGGTATGGCGATTTGCAGGGAGTTTATGAGAAGCTTGATTACTTGCAAAAGCTCGGTGTAGATGTCATCTGGCTGTGTCCTATCTATGATTCACCAGGTCATGATAACGGATATGATATCCGTGATTACTATGCGATTTTACGAAAATACGGGACGATGGAGGATTTCGATCGACTGCTTGCAGAAGCGCATAAACGTGGACTCAAGGTCATGATGGATCTTGTGTTGAATCATACTTCGGATGAACATGCCTGGTTTGCGGAATCCCGTTCTTCCAAAACCAATGCAAGGCGTGACTATTACATCTGGCGTTCCGGTAAAAACGGGCAGGTGCCGAACAACTGGGAGTCCTATTTTGGAGGTTCGGTGTGGAAGCATGATCCGGAAACGAATGAATATTATATGCATCTGTACTCGGAGCATCAGCCCGATCTGAACTGGAACAATCCGGAGATGGCGGAGGAAATGTATGAAATGGTGCATTGGTGGCTGGAAAAAGGGGTGGATGGCTTCCGCTTTGACGCAGTAGCCCATATCGCCAAAGCTGATGGATTGCCCAATGCGCATAACCCGAATAATCTGCCTGTGGTGCAGGCATATGAGCTGTTTTCCAATCTGGAGCAGGTGCATTCCATCCTCCGCAAGTTGAATCATATGATATTGAAACCATATGGGCCGATGACGGTGGGAGAAACTTCGGGGCTTGGGCCGGAACAGGCTTTAGCTTATGTGGGTACGGATCGGGATGAATTAAACATGGTGTTTCAGTTTGAGCATATGTTTGTTGATGCTGAGTCTTCCGGTATAGGCAAATGGAATTATAAACCGTGGAAGCTGAAGGAACTAAAAGAAATTATGAGCCGCTGGCAGACAGTGCTGCACGGCCGGGGCTGGAACGCCAATTATATGGGCAACCATGATCAGCCGCGACCGGTTTCACGTTTTGGTGATGACGGCAAGTACCGCGTGCGCTCTGCGCAGATGCTGGCGACTTGGATGTTAACGCTGGAAGGAACGCCCTACATCTATCAGGGGGAAGAGATTGGCATGACCAACGTGGCATTCCCCAACATTGAGCAATATCGGGATATTGAAACTAAAAATTATTACAATCATTATATCGGGCAAGGAAAATCCAAGCATGAGGTGATGGAGGCGATCTGGCTGAAAAGCCGGGATAATGCACGCACACCGATGCAATGGGATGAGTCGAAGAATGCAGGTTTTACTACAGGTGAACCTTGGATCGAAGTGAACGGAAATTATAAGGACATCAATGTGGCGGATGCGGAGACGGATCCACATTCCATTCTGCATTATTACCGTCAATTAATTAGCTTGCGTAAGCAAAACCATGTGTTGATCTATGGCGCATATGAATTGCTTTTGCCGGATGACCCGAATATTTATGCTTATACTCGTACACTGGATGATGAGCAATGGTTGATTCTGATGAATTTCAGTGCAAACGAGCCGGAGATGGTATGGCCAGAAGGCTGGAATGCAGATGACGTCAAATTAATGATTGGCAATGTGAGCAGGCGTTATTCTACGGATGAAGGAGCGATTTTATTGCAACCGTATGAAGCCAGGGTATATTGCAAAAAGCGTAAGAGCCGCGAATAAGCAACGCGCTAGCGGCGTAATGGAAGTGATTATTATGTATTGCTAGTTGACCAGCGTAACAAGGATGACAGTTTTGCGCTCGCAGAGCGTTCTGAATTATAATAATCTAAAAATATAAGTTGAGTTTTTTGTTCACACAGCAACGGAGAGGACAACTTATATTAATGTCAGGAGGAATCTGAATTGTTGAATATTACGTACCACGGACACTCCAGTGTACAACTGGGCACAGAAAATAAATCACTCATGATCGATCCATTTTTGCGAGGCAATGAGCTTGCGGTTACGAAGCCGGAGGACATCAAGACGGACGTAATCCTGTTAACGCATGCTCACATGGATCACATTCTCGATGCTGAGCCGATCGCCAAAGCAAATGATGCCAAAGTTGTCGCGATCGTGGAATTGGCTACATACATGTCGTGGAAAGGACTGGATACCATTGGCATGAATATGGGCGGTACGGTGGATCTGGAATTTGCCAAGGCGAAAATGATTCAGGCGTTCCATACGTCCGGTATTGTACTGGAAGAGGAACAACGCATTATGTATGCAGGTTTGCCTGCCGGCTTTATTATTGATATTGGTGGGAAAACAGTATTGCATGCTGGCGACACAAGTCTGTTTGGTGATATGAAGATGATTGGCGATCGTCATGATATCGATGTTGCATTCCTGCCGATTGGCGGACATTATACAATGGGGCCTGAAGATGCATTGCAAGCTGCGGAATGGTTTAACGCCAAACTCACAATTCCTGTTCACTATGATACTTTCCCTGCAATTCGTCAGGATGCAGAGCGTTTTGTGCAACAACTCGCTTCCAAAGGATTAGAAGGACGTGTAATGGCACCTGGGGATTCTATTTCCCTGTAAATGTTGTTCTTCTAATGAGTTGCCAGTTCATGAGTTGATTCATGGACAGTAGTTAAATATATAAAACATACAGCTACAAAAGCTATAAAATAAGAAAAAAGGCGAAGCGGAAGTAATCCGTTTCGTCTTTTTTCGTGTCCAAATTTTCCACACGGATACATGTATCAGGGCATTTACGAAACGTGAGTTCAAAAATAGTTGTTACAGAGCAAGCATTAATGGGGAAGTTGTAGAAGAGGTACATAAAAGCAAATTTCCGTTTCAACTTGTATATACATGTTTACTTATGTAATATAGATGATGAAGTTACAGGCGGGGTTGGTAAGGGCAATACAATATATTGGAGGCGTTAACATGAGTTTGAAGAACAAGGAACCGTCATCGTGGTGGAAAAAATCTACGGTGTATCAGGTGTATCCGAAGAGCTTCAACGATACAACGGGATCGGGCACAGGTGACATTCGAGGCTTGACCGAGAAACTGGATTATTTGCAGCATTTGGGAATCGATATTGTTTGGCTACAGCCAGTGTACGTGTCCCCGCAGCGGGATAACGGGTATGACGTAGCGGACTATTATCGAATTAATCCAGACTACGGTACAATGGAAGATTTTGATGAACTGTTAGCCGAATTGAAAAAGCGTGATATGAAGCTGATGATAGATATCGTAGTGAATCATTCCTCTACCGATCATAAATGGTTCAAGCAGTCTCGCTCATCCAAGGATAATCCATATCGTGATTATTACATCTGGAGAGACCCCGCGCCGGGCGGCGGTGTACCTAACAACTGGCAATCTAAATTTGGTGGGCCAGCCTGGCAGTATGATGAGCAGACTGGACAATATTTTCTAACGTTGTTTGATCAAACACAGGCAGACCTGAACTGGGAGAATGAAGAAGTACGCAAGGCTGTCCGAGACATGATCAAGTTCTGGGCGGAAAAAGGAGTCGATGGTTTCCGAATGGACGTCATTAACCTCATTTCCAAAGACCAGCGTTTCCCGGACGACGATGGTAGCGTGTCACCGGGCGATGGACGCAAGTATTATACGGATGGGCCGCGCGTGCACGAATATATTACGGAAATGTATGATGAGGTATTTGGACCCTATAACATGGTGACGGTAGGGGAGATGTCCTCGACTACGCTTGAGCACTGTATTCGTTATTCCAATCCGGCTTCCAGAGAATTCTCGATGACCTTTAACTTCCATCACTTGAAGGTGGATTATCCGGACGGACAGAAATGGGAGCTCATGCCATACGACTTTGAATCCTTGAAGCAATTGTTCAGTGAGTGGCAGACCGGAATGCAGGCTGGTGGTGGCTGGAATGCACTTTTCCTGAACAACCATGATCAGCCACGTGCGTTATCCCGCTTCGCAGATGATGGAGATTACCGTGCGGAGAGTGCCAAAATGCTGGCAACGACTTTACATGGATTACAAGGCACGCCTTATGTCTATCAGGGCGAAGAGATTGGTATGCCTAATCCCGTTTGGAATGACATTAGCGAGTTCCGCGACATTGAGTCAACGAATATGTATCGTTTGTTGCAGGAAGAGCGGGGCAAAACGGCCGCAGAAGCTTTCCGGATTGTGAAGGAGCGTTCCCGGGATAATTCCCGAACACCGATGCAGTGGAATAGTACGGCTAATGCTGGATTTACAACCGGAACACCTTGGCTCAAGGTGGATGAGAGATATCCGTCCATTCATGTGGAAGAGCAGATGGCCAACCCGGATTCTATTTATCATCATTACCGGAGATTGATTGCGCTGCGCAAAGAGGTGGCTGTGCTGACTGACGGTTTGTACGAACGGTTGGATGATGCCCACCCTGAAGTATTTGCATATGCACGCACCAACGGGAATGAGACATTAATCGTGGTGTCGAACTTCCGCAAACAGGATACCGCATTTCAAGTTCCTGAAGAGGTCTGGAACCATCATATTGCAGGTAAATCACCTGAACTACTTGTCAGTAATACCGATGCAAAACCTGAGCTGAAGCAGCAAATCACGCTCAGTCCGTATGCTTCTTATATGTGGTTAATCCAGCAGTAACAGAATGAAGTCCATTTTATAAATAGGAAGTGACACTATGGCAATCGATAAAAAACAGGTCGAAGAGATCGTCCGGGCCGTCGGCGGCAAAGACAATATTGAAGCGGCGACACACTGTGTGACACGGCTACGGTTTGCTTTATATGATGAGGACAAAGTGGATACAGAGCTTCTCGATCAGAATGATCTGGTCAAAGGGCAGTTCTCTTCCCAAGGTCAATTCCAGGTCGTCATCGGTCCAGGGCTAGTGGATAAAGTCTATGAAGAGATGATTCAGATTACCGGAGGCGAACGGTCTTCCAAAGATGATGTGAAGGCAACCGCAGGCAAAAAGCAAAATCCGTTGCAGCGTGCCATCAAAACGCTCTCGGACATTTTCATTCCGATCTTGCCAGCGATTATTACAGCGGGTCTACTGCTCGGGATTAACAACATTTTGACAGGTCCTGGTATCTTCTTTGATGGAAAATCATTAGTGGATGTGTATCCGGCATGGAAAGATCTTGCCTCCATCATTAACACCATAGCAAGCACTGCGTTTACATTCCTGCCTGCTTTGATCGGTTGGTCTGCGGTGACCCGATTCGGCGGCAGTCCGCTGCTCGGGATTGTGCTGGGTCTGATTCTGGTACATCCCGATCTGCTGAGTGCATATGGTTACGCTGACGCGGTAAACAAAGGCACGGTTCCGACCTGGAATCTGTTTGGCTGGGAGATTGAAAAGATCGGTTATCAGGGTCAGGTTCTGCCTGTATTGGTCTCGGCATATCTGCTTGCCAAGATGGAAATTCTCCTGAATAAAAGGGTGCATGATTCCATCAAACTGCTGGTGGTAGCCCCTGTGACATTGCTGGTTACCGGATTCCTGGCATTTACGATTATCGGACCGGTTACGTTTGCAATTGCAAACGCCATCACATCCGGTTTGATTTACGTCTATGATTCGTATGCAGCGCTGGGTGGTTTGATCTATGGTGGACTGTATGCATTACTTGTTATTACCGGTATGCACCATACCTTCCTGGCCGTTGACGTGCAGTTGATTGGTAGTCAAGGTGGTACCTTCCTGTGGCCGATGCTGGCTTTGTCCAATATTGCGCAGGGTTCGGCGGCACTTGCGATGATGCTGGTGTTACGGGAGAAGAAAATGAGAGGGCTTGCGGCGACCTCATCCGTATCGGCTTTCCTCGGAGTGACCGAGCCAGCTATCTTCGGTGTGAATATTCGTTACCGTTATCCGTTTATCTTCGGTATGGTCGGTTCCGCCATTGGTGGTGTACTGCTTACGATGAATAATGTTCAGGCCACGTCCATCGGTGTAGGCGGTGTGCCTGGGTTCCTGTCCATTTTCCCGGATAAATGGGGTGTCTTCTTTATCGGTATGGCCATCGTTCTGGTGGTGCCGTTCCTGTTGACCGTTGTGTTTGGACGGGCGAAGTTGAGAAAAGAAGACCGACTCATGGCGAATGGAGAGTCCGCTTCGGGTATCACATCTGCTGAGACAGCAGCAGGAACAGATATGGCTGAGCGTAATCGCAGTACAGCGAAGTCTGGAAATGCATCTGCAAAAACACTCGAAGTTATGGCGCCATTGACGGGTAAAGCGGTACCGCTGGAGCAAGTTCCTGACCCGGCGTTTGCCGAGAAACAAATGGGTGAAGGCATCGCAATCGAACCTTCGGGGAATCAAGTGGTTGCCCCATTTGACGCAAAAGTGGCACATGTCATTAAGAGTAAACATGCCGTTATATTGGAACATGAGAGCGGACTGCAAGTGTTAATTCATGTCGGTATTAATACGGTATCCCTTAAAGGTGAAGGTTTCTCTATGTATGTAGATACTGGTGATCGTGTGAGAGCCGGACAGAAGCTACTTGAATTTGACCGGAAAGTAATTGAAGATGCGGGTTATCCGCTCATCACGCCTGTCATTATTCCGGATGGCCAGGATATGGTTGAACGGGTTGAAACGGTGACGGGAGATGTGACTTCCAGTCAGAGTGGAGTTCTGAAGATTCATCTGAAAGGATAAGTCCGTATCCGTTTTTGTAGTCAAAAGAAGCTGTGAATATGCAGCTTCTTTTGACGTTTACAGGTGTTATTTTTCATAGGTATCATGATAAAATAGTTATGTCATCAAGTAATTACAATTTTCTATAATTAGTCGATGTGGGCGCGTCTGGTGTATAACGTTAAACTCAGTCATATGGAGATAAAGCAGTTCATACAGTGGGTGTGTAAAGCGTGTTCCTAGTCAAATGATAAGGAGGAAAGCCATGACTCGGGTAGCGGTGATGGTCATTCATGGACTGGGTATGCAAAAGGAAGATTATGCAGACAAGCTGATCGCTTGTCTCAGCAAAGAAATGGAACGTGTCATGGTGCTGCCAGGCGCCGCGAAACAGATGCTGGATATAGAACCTGTCTTCTGGGCGGACGTGTTCGAGGAGCGGGAAGAGGCTTTGTTTCAGCAGTTGGTTCGGTCACCAGGATTAAATTATCAGGGATTACGCCGTTTTGTCATACATTATCTCGCTGATGCGGTGGCTTACCAACCCGTAGAGAACCAAGGACATCATTATGATGCCGTACATCGAACGCTGAACCGGGCAATGCATGTTCTTGCACAGCGCAATGGGCCAGAAGCACCGCTCTGTGTCGTCGCTCATAGTCTCGGAGCTGTCATTGCAAGCAACTTTTTCTATGATCTGCAGTACCCGTCTTCCAGCCGAATACCCGAAATTGTGGATGTGAACTCAGCTCTGGAGCGAGGAGATACGCTGACCAATTTTTACTCCTTTGGTACAACGTTGCCTCTGTGGAGCTTACGCTATGACAACTTTAGCCGTCCCATTCAGGTACCTGCGCCGCAGGCCTCATATCACTTTCCAAAGCTCGAAGGGGAGTGGGTTAATTTTTTTGAAAGCAATGATATTTTGGGATATCCACTACGCCCCATTGACCCGGCCTATGCGGCTGCTGTGAAGGAAGATATTGAGGTGCATGTCGGTGGACCAGCTACAAGTTGGAATCCACTGAGTCACGGAGGGTACTTTACCAGTGAGGCCATGAACCGCAGAATTGCTCAGGGATTGGCAAGAACCTGGACGTGGGTGAATCGTTCAAAATAACCGTATTTAGACAGAGGAGGAAACATCGTGGAATGCAGGACTGGATGTGCCGCATGTTGTATTGTCATATCCATATCATCACCGATTCCTGGCATGCCTGAAGGCAAACCTGCGGGAGTGCGTTGCATACAACTGACGGAAGACAATCGTTGCGGCATATTTGGGCAAGACAACCGCCCAGCAGTATGCAGCGGATTGCAGGCTGAGGAAGAGATGTGCGGTCGCACTGATCCGGAGGCATTTGAACGTTTGACACAGTTGGAGTGGCAGACAGCACCAGGCCAAAGGTGAACAGACTTGTCTGATCTCATAAGGTTAATTATACTTAATATGGAATAATATCGGTTATGAGAGGAGGTTTATTTATGGATTGGATAAAACGTTTAGTGAAAGTTGTTGGCCATATGATGAGCGATCTGTGGATGGGGTCTTATCGTCGCAACTCCGATCATTATGATGAACAGGCACCAAGTCCGGAACATAAACCTAGATATTACACGTTTGTCGTGTTGGCAGCGGTAGTGACTCTGGGCATTGTCGTTCTCGTTTATAATCCAAAATATTGGTAGATAGCCGATGGGAATAACCAAAAAAGGGAGTATCCACTGAATGCTACGGCATGAGGATACTCTTTTTATGTTGTTTATGATTCAGTTCTGTCTGCAAGGACAGCAGCAGAGGGCTTGGGTTCTCTGAACATAAAGAAGTACATCAGGGAAGATATGACGTAGAGACAGCCCGTAATGCTAAACGTAATCGCATATCCCCAATAGGTTCCATAGGTAGTAACCAGATATGACTGTACTGGTCCCATCGTGGCCCAGCCAATCATAAATGAGGTTTGCATCATGGAATTAGCAATGCCGCGGCGTCTGTCCGAGATCCGATCTACTAATATCGCAGAATGAATCGGATTAGCAGCATTCATCAGAGCTTGTCTGAACAGAAAGCTGACAGATGCAATGAAAAGCAGATTTGTAAAACCAGTGAATAACAGAAACGGCAGTGATAATACTTGAAAAATAACTACAGCCCGTACACTGCCAACTTTGGCAGCTAACGTTGGGCCGATGAGCATGGATACAATGGTCATAATCTGACCGAGTGCAATCAGGATACTCATGCCGCTTAACGAAACGGCGAAGCGATTCGTAAAATACAAATTCAGATAAGGCACAACGAGCCCCGATCCTAGTCCGATGAGCAACTGTGTCACAATAAACTGACCAATCAGCTTGGTATCTCTTTTTTTAATAAGGGTGTCATCATCTACGGACGATGGTGTACTTGCAGCACGAGTGTGCTCTGCCTCATCTCCCTTAACAGGTTGTTGTCCAGGCTGAAGCTGTTTCGTATTTATATCTGCCGGAGACTCCTGATTCTCGGTTACAAAAAGCAACGGAATAAATGCGGCTAGTGTCGCAGCCCCACCCATAAATAGTACCGTCTGCAATCCGGTAACTTTGGCCATTCCGGCAGAATGAAGCACATCTGCAAGCACGCCGCCGCCCAGACTGCCAAGAACCTGAGAAGCCAGCACCAAAGAGGAATAATAACTGAACATTTTGAGGCGCTGGCTTTTTTTGACGTTCTCTGCGAGATAGGGAATGGCGAGTACCTGGAAAACTCCAGCGAACAGGCCGGAAAATACAGCAAACCAGATCAACCCGCTCGCGGCATAATCGAAGGATCGTCCGATTAAAAAAGCACCGCTGAATAGCGCACCGATAATCAACAGTTTTTTGCGGCTGAACTTGTCACCGCTAAATCCAATAGGAATGAACATCATTGCTGTAGCAAGAGATTGGATACTTACAATTTGACCATTCATGGTGTCATCGTAACCTAAGCCCTGAATGTAAAGGTTATAAAGAACCGAGAACATGCCGTTCCCGATCTGATAAAGCAGACTTGCCAGAAAGAAAAGTTGAATATTGCGAGACCACCCGCCAATTTCAACATGAATCTGTCGTAAAGCTCTCAAGTGATTCCCTCCAGTCTGCCTGTGCAGTGTTTCCAGTGTAACAGGAAAGGCAGATTTTCGGAAGAATTGACCACTGTTTATTTTGTTACAGGGGAATCTGTGACACGAGCAATCACAAATCCATCGTATCCTTTACTACCTACGGTTTGCAGGGCTGTGGCTTCAAGATGAGGGTGTTCTCCGATGCATTCGAGAAAGGTTCGAACTCCTTGAACTCTTGGGTCTTCGCTGTCCGAGTGAATGACTTCCCCATCCCTGATAATATTATCTCCGATGATCAAGCTTCCTGGTCGTGTCAGACGTAAAGCCCATCTCAGGTAATCCAGATTACTCGGTTTATCAGCATCGATGAAAATCAGATCAAAGGGTTCTTTGTACTCTTCCTTAATATCTGGAAGAGAGGTTAGTGCCGGGCCTACTCGAAGATCTACTTTGTGCATTAGTCCGGCTCGGTTCAGATTGGCTTGTGCAATTGCCGCATGTTTAGGTTCTGACTCCAGCGAAACAATTCGTCCATGATCTGGCAGAGCTCTGGCCATCCAGATGGTGCTGTAAGCACCTAGAGTTCCAATCTCCAGTACGCGCGAGGCCCCCTGTATTTTCAGCAATAGCTGAAGGAACTTTCCCTGATTCGGTGTGACATCATGTGACGGTAGCCCTGCTTCTGCATTGGCTTCAAGTGCAGCTTGCAAGTCTTTGTCGTTTGGAAGAAGAAGGCTGTTCAAATAGTGATCGACCTCATTCCAACGGGCGGGCTGGTTAACCTGGCTATTATTCAAATCATACTTACTCATTACACATCTTCCTTTCTGTTTAGCTGAATTCGTATTTCTTATAATTCAACTATAGTGGTGATTTACATATAAATAAAATATATATTTTGTATGTTAATATATAATTAAGTTATGTATTATGATGGATACAATGTTGGATCAGTACGTCAAAAAGCAACGAGGAGGAGAAGATGTATGAACTTGCATGGATTACGACTGTTTCACGCCATTGTGAAGTACGGCGGAGTTACCCGGGCTGCGGAAGAATTGAATATCAGTCAACCTGCGGTATCTTCTCAGGTCAAACGGTTTGAGCGTGAACTAGGCATAGGACTGTTTGGTTCCGAAGGACGAAAGCTTGTACTCACAGATGCAGGGAAACATTTAATGGAATATGCCGAGCGTTTGTTCATGCTGGAACAGGAAGTGGAACAATTTGTAGAGGACATGAGGGAGGGGAAAAAAGGACTGATTCGTCTGACGGCGACATACTTGCCGGCCAATTTTTTGCTGCCGCGTTGGATTGCCACGTTCAAGCAGACACATGAGGATGTTGAGCTTGTCGTAAGCACAAGCAACACACAGATGGCTTTTGACCAGTTACTGCGTTATGAAGCCGAGATTGCGATATACGGAGGAAGTGGAGTCAGTCATCCGGGCGTGCATTGGGATAAGTTATTCGAGGATGAAATGTGGTTTGTGGTGCATCCAGATCATCCGTATGCAGGTCAAAACATTGCACTGCACGAGATGATAGCTGAGCCATTCATTATGCGTGAGAGAGGTAGTGCAACACGAGAACGACTGGCTGCCTTGTGTACGACCAATAACCTGCCCTCTCCACGCATAACACTTCAGTTCAACGGATTGAACGAAACGATTAGCGCAGTAAAGGCAGGATATGGTGCTAATTTCATCTCATCCCTTGTTGTAAGAGAGGACGTTAATCAAGGCAAACTTGCCCGTGTATATGTACAAAACGTACAGTTACAGAATACGATCGCTATCTGTACTCGGGCAGGAGAACAGTTGTCGCCAGCGGCAAAACAATTGGTTCAATGGATCAGGCAAGAAGCACTTGCAATGCACTCTTCAACAAATCATTCAGTTTTATGAATGTGTTTCAGTAGCACATAATCGCAAGATTTTCTCTCACTCTGTATTACTTTGTAGCTCTAACTCTTTGCCCCAATCCGCGAATCTTGCCTGGAGCGTTACGCCAGCAATGATCAGTACGGGAACCCAGACCGCTATTAGGGGCACATGATGGAAAAGCAATGCTGCGAAGATGACCCCGCCGAGATAGATCACAACGGCACCTGCTCGCAGGTAGGCGTCAGTGGACAGCGCTTTGACCAAGGAGCGGATATTGGCATGTTTTAACCGATGAAGGATGCTTACAGCATCTTCAATTACGGCTGCCAGATTATTGGTGAGCACCGTTGTAGAGATTCCCGCAATACCAATTCTACGGGCAGCCGTTGTTTGCATCCCCATCGCGACCGCAAGCAGTACAATTAACAAATAGGATAATTGCTCGGAAAAGGGACTGATCATCAGGATTGCAAACAGCAGAAGTAGTATGCTTTCAACGGAGAATACGGCAGTAACCCGCGGGGACCAGCCATTTTTGGTTTTGACCTTTCCAAGCATATGTGCCGCGATTGCATTCCCTGCAATAAACCCGATCAGAGCGAGCAAAGCACGCAGTACGACAAATTCCTGAGCACGGGCAATTGCGATGCCTAGCAGCACGATGTTTCCTGTCATATTCGCTGTGAGAACATGCCCAAGTCCTAGATATCCGATGACATCGACCATGCCGGCTGACATGCAGAGCAGCAACATAGCGTATTTCTGGAGGTGATTGTGATTCATTATTTCCCGTCCTTTCAAGCAAACATAACTTCTCCAGTATACAGCTATTGTACCGCCTTCATCAAAACGAAATCTCAACCAAAGCGGCACCCGTACATCTCTAAAATTCGTTTATTCATTTCAGATGTTTTATAATGATATAGAAGACATGTCATAAGACCAGCGTTCGCATGAACGTATACATGTTGGTTATCAAATCATAGAGGTGTCAAAAGAAAGGAAGAAACTGATGATGAATGCTCCGCATCCGATTGACCAGTTCAAGAAATTCAAATATGAAATTACACGATTTATGATGATCTATAAATTTGCGCTGGACCAGATGGAAACCAAAATTGAAGTGCTAAAAGAAGAGTTCCAGTCGCTTCATGACTATAGTCCGATTGAGCATACCAAGTCGAGATTGAAGTCTCCCGAGAGCATTATGAATAAAATGTTCCGTAAAAACCATGAGCTCACGTTTGAAAGCATCAAGGAGAATATTAAAGATATAGCCGGTGTGCGTATTACATGTTCGTTTATTTCTGATATTTATCGAATTAAGGACATGCTGTGCAACCAAAGTGACTTGCGTGTGCTGGAAGTGAAGGATTATATCCAAAATCCGAAACCGAACGGGTATCAAAGTTTGCATCTGCTTGTTGAAGTGCCGGTATACATGTCCAATGGCGAGGAACGTGCCTGTGTGGAAATTCAGATTCGTACGATTGCGATGGATTTCTGGGCGAGTCTGGAACATAAAATCTTTTATAAGTACAACAAAGACGTTCCTGAGCATCTAACGAGAGAACTAAAAAATGCAGCAGACTCTGCCAATGCACTGGATCATCAGATGGAACGGTTGCACCGCGAGATTCAGGAGATCAAGGACGCCGAGAATGAGCGGGATGAAGAGGAGCTACGCCGCATTATTATTAATAACCAGCAGTTTACCTTGCCGAATAACTTGCTAAGATTGCTTGGAGGCGGAGAGGACTAAGAATGGGCACTAGAGCACAATCTGAAGGCAAAGGAAATGTTTTGGATGAAAAGTAAACCCGCGTCATTACACATCCCTGCTACGCCGCGAGTGAGAATGGCGCTAATCCTTGGGACGCTATCCGCCTTCGGACCGCTGTCTCTGGATATGTATCTGCCAGCCCTGCCAACGCTGGCGGAAGAATTCGGTTCGTCCACGTCGTATGCTCAACTTAGTCTGACGGCATGTATGGTTGGGCTTGCGCTGGGACAGTTGCTTGCCGGACCATTAAGTGACGTGCGAGGTCGCAGAATACCGCTGATTGTCGGACTTGTACTCTATACGATTGCATCCGTATTATGCCTTGTTAGCCCAACGATGGGTTCCTTTGTTGCGTTACGATTCATTCAGGGATTGGCTGGAGCGGCGGGCATTGTCATCTCACGTGCAGTAGTCAGGGACGTATACGAAGGTCCTGAACTGACTCGTTTCTTCTCTCTGTTGATGCTTGTTAACGGAGTCGCTCCCATCGCAGCACCAATAATAGGCGGACAAATACTAACGTATACCTCGTGGCGGGGCGTATTCATTTTGCTCAGTCTGATCGGTGTACTAGCGCTGCTTGCGGTCATTTTTGGCCTAGGGGAGACACTTCCTGCGCAAAAAAGATCAAGCGGAGGGCTTAGGCAGACGTTGCTCACGTTTGGCAGAATCGCCAGGAATCGCCGTTTTATGGGATATGCTCTAACACAAGGTTTCGCAATGGCAGGCATGTTCGCTTACATATCGGGATCACCATTTGTGCTTCAGAAAATATATGGGGTGTCACCTCAAATGTTCAGTATATGTTTTGCTATTAATGGTCTGGGCATAATTCTCGCTAGTCAGATTGCAGGCAGACTTGCTGGCAAAGTATCGGAGACACGGCTGTTAATTGCTGGGTTGCTTACGGCAGCTGTGGGAGGGACATCCTTGCTTATTGCGATTCTGGCTGGAGGCGGACTAATTACCGTGTTAATTCCATTATTCTTGGTCGTCTCCAGTGTGGGGTTGATTAATACGGCTTCGTTTGCGCTGGCTATGGCCGATCAGGCGAAGTCCGCTGGAAGTGCATCGGCATTAATTGGAGTCATGACCTTTTTGTTCGGAGGACTCGTAGCTCCGCTTGTTGGTCTTGGGGGAGAAGAGACAGCTGTGCCAATGGGTATTGTGATCGCCTGTGCTGATTTAGGGGCTTTACTTCTGTATTTCGTCCTGATTAACAGAAACAAATCGAAACAGAGCAGCTATACATCTGTATAGTCTTTATTTGTTATAACCACGAACTGCCCGCACGGAAGCATAGTTTCCAAGTGCGGGCAGTATTTTGTTTATCAGGACAGAAACCCTGAAAAAGTGAGGTGGCGTCTCTAGCAGAGGGCAAATAAAATCTGGGTGTTGAGCAGAATTCCTGGTGTCTGGAATGGATAGAAGTAGCCAACGACAAAGCCAAAGAGGTTAATGGCAGGCCACATCAGATACACATCATTATACGTAAATACGAGGGACCAACGGTTATAACAGAAGTTAGGGAGTACACGCTGCTCTTGATCACGTGGCGCGGCCGCACCTGTTTGGGCAAATTGAACGGCTTGTGTGAGGCTTTGCGGTTGCTGCTGCAGGAACAGTGGCAGCAGACCAGGACTGCTTTTGATAAGGTTATACAAAAATAACATCTCGGCAGGCGGCTGACCGACTGGACGAGGATAAGCACTAAGCAAGGAAGGCAGATTCCCTTGTGCTAGCTGTGCAGGTACACCTGGAGTTGGCCCCGGGCTTGGGCCTGGGCCTGGTATACCTCCAGGGAAAAATGGGCCCGCAGGAGTCCCACCACCAGGAATAAATGGAGGATACGTGCCTGGGCTTCCAGAGAAGCCGGGCGGAGTCTGCCCTCCCGGTAGACCGCCTCCACCCGGGAAGATCGGAGGGAATTGAATCGAACGATTTTCATAACCTGTATATGCACCATCTCCATAACCTGTATAACGACCATCTCCGTAACCTGCAAAAGGCGAAAAAATCTCATTCATTTTCAGAAACATCCTTCCTGTCATCTATTCTGAAAACAGCATATGACGGCTTTCGCCCATGTGTGATTTTGTTGAAATATGTCCTTCTGCAGTAAGTATGCAGTGGAAATGAAAAATGGAACAAGATTGAGTTTTGACATGTTCGTCTAATTATTTTTTGTTTTAATGGATGACATGCATATATAATAACGATGAAGCCAGTAAAGGGAATGAGGATAAACCTCATGCCCCATGCCAGCAGGAAAGGGGAGCTACATATGTATTCATTAAATCCGGAAGAACTTACGGCCAAAGATAACTATAAATTAATGAGCGGTTCGATTGTGCCACGTCCGATTGCCTTTGTGACTACACTCTCAGATCATGATGGAATTATTAATGCAGCGCCATTTAGCTTTTTCAATATCGTGAGCTCTGATCCGCCACTGTTATCCATCTCGGTTGGACGCAAAAATGGGACCATGAAGGATACGGCACGTAATGTTCTCGCCCATAAAGAACTCGTTGTGCACATGTGTGACGAGAATATCATTGAAGACGTGAATGAAACGGCGGCTTTATTGGAGCCACATGAAAGCGAATTGGAAAGAACTCGTCTGACAACTATACCCAGTTCCATGGTCGCTGTACCCGGAATTCAGGAAGCACTGATTCGGATGGAGTGCAAGCTGTACCAGCATATTCCGATCTCCAATGATGCAGGCTTGCCTGTAAGTGATCTGCTTCTGGTTCGGATTGTCCAATATCATTTTAGCGAGCAGGTTTATCTTTCAGACAAAGGGTATATCTTGATGGATCAGTTAAAACCGGTCAGCCGTTTAGCGGGTAACGATTATGCCAAACTGGGTGATCGATTCACCGTCATTCGGCCCGAATAATTGGATGTGAAATGAAACAGTAAGGACGAACAGCCCCATGCATCTCATGCATGAGGTTGTTTGTCTTTGTTTCATTACAAACATAATTATGTCTGGTCACGAATAGACTTGTACTACATAAATTTTATCTCATCGTGTTGATTATCCATAAGAAAGATTAAATTCTATATGCAGAGGAGCTTGGGTATGATTTATCGAAGCCTAGCTTCCCTCATCAGCCGATATCCGCGATTTATTATAATCTGCTGGGTGTTTATCATCGGGATGTCAGCCGCTTGGGCGTGGAAGTTGCCTGATCTGGTTCAGGATCATGGATTGAAGCTGGTCCATGGACAGGCTCAAGCCGTGGAACAAATATTGGAACAGGAATTTGGCTCTAAGCCTGATCCGGTGGTGTTGCTTTTTAATAAACATCCCGATACTTCTATCACGGCCTTTAGGACATGGATTCAGAAACAGCTTGCAGCAGTCCGTACCATGCCAGCCATATCTTCAATTATCTCTCCTCTCGATGCAAATACACAAGGAAAAATGATACGTGAAGATCAGGCTTATGCACTGATTAATATGGATATTGCACCTCATCATATGAGACTGCCATTAGTTCAATTACGCGAGCTCCTCGAAGTGGACAAGCAAGCTGAACTGCCCGGAACGGTACAATTGACAGGAAAATCAGTTGTGCAACAGGATGTTAATCGATTGAGCTTTCAGGATTTGGAACGAGCCGAGCTTGTGGGGTTACCGATTGCACTATGCGTGCTTTGTTTTGCATTCAGGGGGCTCTACGCAGCATGTATTGCCGTCATGATGGGTGTCAGTGCAGTCATTACAGCGATGGGAATAACGTCTCTACTTGGTTACTATCTGGAGCTGTCCAATTTTATTATTAACGTGATTCCAATGGTTGGAATGGCGCTTAGCATTGATTTTGCACTTATTATTTTGAGCAGGTACAGGGAAGAACTACAGCGGAGTTACGTAAATACAGGCAGGCTCAACTTCGAGCGTAGCAACAACGTGGTTCAGCGTAAAATGCAGTATGAGCTATTGCGGCAGACATTGCGCACAGCGGGAAGAGCGGTGCTGTTCTCAGCGGCATGTGTGTTCCTGGGGTTGCTGGGGCTGCTCTGGATCAGGCTGCCTATGTTCCTCAGTGTATCGCTCGGGGCTATAATCGTGCTGGTACTCTCGTTGCTGTTGAATATCACTTTGTTGCCTGCCATTCTCTCCCTAAATGCGAACCGAGTATTTGCACGTTTATTGTCTACATCCCGTATTTCAGACCAGCGAACAGAGGATAAGAATGTTGAAACCAACTTCTGGCATCGCTGGTCAGCGACGGTCATGAAGCGTCCTGTATGGATGGGACTCGCAGGTACAACACTTCTGTTATGGTGTGTGTTTCCCGTTACACGAATGGATTTGTCCGTTCCTGATGCTTCTTCGCTACCTGCACGAATGGAGTCACGTCAAGCTTTGGAGCAGATCGAGCATAACTTTGGACAGGAGCATATTTCATGGGTGGATATCATCATTGGGGAAAAGGGAGTGCCATTAACAGCGTCACATTGGGAGTTGGCTAACCACAAAGTGACCAAGCTTCAACAGGATAGAAACGTGGTGAACATCAATTCTTCAAAGAACATATCGGATTCGTTTATCCGGTTAACGGTGGGGGTATACGGAGAAGCGGGTTCAGACGAGATGAAAGAATGGCTCTGGGAGACAAGGGCAGATGATGTAACAGCCGGGAAAGTGGGCATTCCGATTCAATATGGCGGCGAAGCGGTTGATGAGGATGAAATCATGCATGAAATTGTGCAGCAGTTGCCCAAAGTGCTGGTTTTTGTGGTGGTAAGCAATTATCTGGTGTTGCTCACTGCTTTTCGTTCCCTACTCATCCCTTTGAAAGCGATTCTGATGAACCTGCTAAGCCTGGCGGCTTCCTTTGGCATACTGGTATGGGTGTTTAACGAAGGACATCTGGGTATGGAACCGTCAGCTGTGGCGATTATGATCCCGGTTTTCATTGCTGGACTGGTATTTGGCATATCAATGGATTACGGCGTTTTCATGCTTAGCCGGATCCAGGAAGTGTACAGACGAACAGGGGACAGCGACAAGGCTGTTCAACAAGGACTGGCTTCCACAGGCCGTTTAATTACATCTGCAGCAGGCATTTTACTGGCTGTAACGGTTCCTTTTGCATTCGCTGAAGTCGAAGGGGTAAGACAGTTAGGCATTGGGATCACAGCAGCGGTATTTATTGATGTTACCGTGATCCGCCTTGTACTTGTGCCTTCCTTGATGAAACTGATGGGAAGATGGAATTGGTGGCTGCCTGGCTGATTGTAGGTAAATAAAGAAGGGGATTTGTAGCCAGGAGAATTCAGTCGTCTCTAGTTATATCAAGGGTATTCTGAAACCTGAATTTAGGTTTGGAATATTCCTTTTTTATTTAACTAATTTAGAAAAAAATAGTGATTTTCATCCTATGAAAATAGATAGCATTACCCTATCATATGCATGTTGGAATACTCAGGAGGGGTAAAATATGAGCTCTCAAGTGGCGGAAATACATGGTTTGAACTTGAGCTTACAGGGTAAGCCTGTACTTCATAATGTAAATATGGTTGTCCGTCCGGCGCAAATCACCGCTTTGATCGGGGAGAATGGTGCGGGCAAAACGTCTATGATTCGTTGTATTACAGGTCTGTATCCTCCTACACAGGGACTATGTGCGGTGTTTGGAGAGCAAGCCTATTACATGAGTCAGGGGAGCAGAAACCGTTTGGGAGTTGTTTTCGATGAGGGCGGATTGTATGGTGAGATGTCAGCCTGGGAGAATGTACTGTTTTTCGCACGACTCCGTGGAATACCCAGAGCGAGAATCGAAGAACCCTACAACAGACTTGTGCAACAGTTTGAATTGAAGACTTCCTTGAAGGTAGGGCATTTTTCCAAAGGAATGAAGCAAAAGCTTAGGATTATACGTGAATTGTTACACAAGCCAGAGTTATTAATTCTGGATGAACCCTTTAACGGGCTGGACCCGGATTCTAAATTTTTTTTGAGAGACCAACTAAGTGCGATCTGTTCGGATCAAGGTACTTCAATTCTCATTAGTTCTCATGATCTATTTGATCTGGAGAAAATCGCTGATCAGGTTGTGATGATTCATCAAGGAAGAATCGTGGCGGATCAGAGCATTCAGACAATAACAGAAGTGACCGAACGTTACATCGTTATTTGCAGTAACCCGCAACACGCGGTAAAGATTCTTCATAATGTAAAGGGTATTTATGTAATGAATCAGGATGAACAGTCTGTATCTTTTATGTCGGGATCAGGCTCTGTCAAGCATCTTCTACAACTCTTATTACAACATGGCATTGAAGTAGAGGAATTTTTCAAGGAAAAAAACTCGCTGGAGGATTTCTACAAAAAAATCAAACAAGCCACTATTCGAGAGTGAGATTAAGTAACAATTTGAGAGAAAGGTGGGCTGTAAATGCTGCCGTTATTACGCAAAGATGTGAAAACTCTTCATTGGAAAAGATCACTGACCATGCAGGTGTTGATGCTGGGAATGTTTTTTATTTTTACAATCAGTCAGTTGGGGGAGCTGGAAGCGAATCTTGGTTTATCTATAGAGGGCATGGTTCCGCTACTTCATAAGTTAAATGAGACACGTGAACATCGATTGATGTTTACGAATAGCTTAATGACTGTTGGTTTCCTGTCGTCTGCACTTGTGTTTGCTTTATACGTAGGCATTCCCCATATTTTACAGTTCTTCACTAAAGAAAAGGCCGAAAAAAACTTGGGTTTTATGCTTGCTGTAGTATCCAGACCAGAGAAAATCATGCTTGCTGTCTGGTTGTTCGCGTTGATTCGTGTTGTTGTTATGTCCATGATTAATGGGATACTAATCTGGTGTATTTTCACTGTACTCGGATTCCGTTCGGTAGGATCCGTCAGTCTGGTTTCTTCTGCGTTAACGATACTGCTCGGCATAGCTGCTTTTTTGTATCTTGCGAACGCTATCGTATGGGCAACACATGGAAGTGAACTGATATTGAAGGTTTATCGCATATTGATTCTGGTTGGCATTGTAGCGGCATTTCCAGCTGTAAACGTCCTTCGGATGGATTTCAGTGGTCTGGACTTTCGTTATGTTGGGTTAAGTTTGGGAATCTTCGTGATGGCTATACTTTTCTCAAAGTTAATAATGGGATATTTTAAAGTTGAAAAAGTGGTCTAATGCCGTAAACTAAAGGTGGCGACGATGTTACTTCTAGTACTATAATAGATAGGGGTTACCAAATTTTACAATTCATCATTAGCATCATTCCAGCACCTATAGGAGGTACACTGAAACATGTCCGAAATCGAAGCTTATCTGCAGCAACAAACCACACTTCGAGGTCGTTCTGCGTTTGATGCAGATCAACCCTTGGAGTTATGGCAAAATCAATTGCTTACACGTATCCAAGAAAAGCTGGGCGATTTTCCAATGATGCCCGCTGCATTGAACCCTGTCGTACTGGAACGTGTTCCATGTGATGGCTACATCCGGGAGCGGATTGAGATCACAACGTATGAGGGATTACGGATGCCCATTTATCTTTTAATCCCTGATAATGTAAGCGCTACCGATGTGAAGAGGCCTGCTATTGTTGCTTGTCATGGACACGGCTATGGGAGCCGGGAGATTTGCGGAATGGAGCCGGATGGTTCGCCACGGGCAGGGGAGCCTGGATTACACAAAGACTTTGCAGTCGCACTTGTGAAGCGTGGATATGTTGTAGCTGCTCCAGAACTGCTTGGATTTGGGGACAGAAGGCTGGATGAAGATCGAGATGCTCTGCCAGGGGCAAGTTCCTGTACGAAGATCGCCGCACATCTGCTTATGGTGGGTAAAACGCTTGCAGGACATCGGGTTTATGAAACAATGCGTGTAGTAGACTATTTATCGACTCGGTCAGAAGTGGATTCAGAACGGATTGGAAGCATGGGCATCTCCGGTGGGGGACTGGTTACTGCCTTTACGGCAGCGCTGGACAAGCGATGTAAAGCTGTCGTGGTCAGCGGTTATGCAAGCACGTTTCATGGCAGCATTCTGGACCGTAATCATTGTCTCGACAATTATATCCCGGGCATTTTGCTGGAGGCAGAACTTCCGGACATCATCGGTCTGATTGCTCCGCGTCCTCTCTTTTTGGAGATAGGAAGTGAGGATCTTGTTTTTCCGCTTCATTCGGCGCGAGAGGCCCATGAACGGTTGAAAATGATTTATGAACATGCTGGTGCGGGGCAAGCACTAGGTGCAGATTATTTCGAAGGTGGACACGAGATTAGCGGTGCAAAGGCCAATGATTGGCTTGAACAGGTATTGTAATTGTCTCTGTAAAATTTCATCATGATCTGCATTCGGAGGGGTACAAAATCGTATCATTTGAATTCGAGAGGAGCAGTGTATGATGAAATGGTCAACTTCTTTACGAATGATGTTATGTACTGTACTTGCTACGAGTATGATTGCGGTTGGGTTTGGAAGTGACAGAGTAGACGTAACCGAGGCGGCATCGGATCATTACAAATTCGATTTTGGTGCAGGAGCAGTGGAGAACGGATATACTGGAGTGTCTGCCACAACGGCCTATACAGCTGCAAGGGGTTATGGTTTCAACACTCCGGCTAATATGAAAAATGTTTCCGCATCAGGTAGTGGTGTTGCAAGTGATGCCGTTCAATTTCTGAAATTTGGTACGAAAAGTGATAACACCTTCAATGTTGACCTGCCGAATGGTCTGTATGAGGTCAAAGTGACTCTGGGTAACACCGCCAGAGCTAGTGTGGCAGCCGAAGGAGTCTATCAGATCATGAATATGACGGGCAACGGCGCAACCGATCAATTCCAGATTCCGGTGACCGACGGACAGTTGAATCTGCTGGTGACGGAAGGCAAGGCAGGTACTGCTTTTACGCTAAGTGCCCTTGAAATTCGGAAACTGTCCAACCAGCCTGTCACGAATCGTACAATCTATATTGGTGGAGATTCAACGGTTTGCAACTATTACCCGCTCGCTAGCAGCGTGCAGGGAGGCTGGGGGCAACTGCTTCCGTCCTATGTAAACAAAACAACTTTCCAGGTTCGTAACATGGCCACAAGCGGGCAAATTGCCAGAGGGTTCCGTGATGATGGTCAGATGGAAGCGATTCTGAAGTATATTAAGCCGGGTGACTATTTTATTCTACAGCTCGGAATTAACGATACCAACGCCAAGAACAATACAACTGAGGCGCAGTTCAAAGAAATTATGCGAAATATGGTGCAACAGGCGAAAAATAAAGGGGCTACGGTGATTCTCTCTACACCACAGGGCCGAGCAACAGATTTCAATTCGGCCAATGTGCATCAAGCCGAGAACCGTTGGTATAACGCATCTACGCGTGCACTGGCACAGGAAGAGGGAGTGACACTCGTGGATCTGAACAAGCTCAGCTCGGCATACTTCACTTCCATTGGGCCGGCAGCTACGCTTGCTCTGTACATGAATGGCGATAGCTTGCATCTGAATCGGCAAGGGGCATCACAACTTGCTCGAATCGTGGCTGCGGATCTGAAACGCCAAGGCTTAAATGGTTTCTGATAAGAAAGTAGTGTGTTGGGTAAGTTCTATCTGTATTTGAAGTACACAAACCATATTTAGGTTATATAAGAAATCCCCTGGAGGAAAGCCGCTTACGCGCGATATCTCCAGGGGATTTTTTACTTATTTTCGCCACCTATATAAGTTGAAAAATTTTTTTTTACACATTAACGGAGAGGACAGAAAAAACCTGAAGAAGCGCTAAGCGTTCGCCTTTATCACCGGATTTTCCCCTTTGGAAAAGGGAATCCAAAAAATCCGGGGATAACAGCGATCGGAAGGTTATTCTGTCATCGGAGTGTTCCGTGTAAACTATTCATTAAATTTATATAAGCTACTCCATCATATCCTTCTCTTCGTGATTCATCTTTTTCCCTTTTAACAACGGTTCAAGTTCATCCTGCACACTTTGTTCCCAGAGTGGGACATCGGTGCGATAGGCTGCACGCCCGTTCAGATGCCCAGCGACAGGTGCGGTGATGAACACAAACAGAATCCCAAGTAACAGACGAGCACTGATATAGTTGTCAAAATACCAAAAGAAGAAAAAGGCACCGCTCAGCACACAAAACACGCCAAGTGTCATACTTTTGGTAGCAGCATGGGCTCTTAAATATACATCGGGCAGGCGAAGAAGTCCGAAGGCACTGAGTGCACTGAGCAGGGCACCAAGCAGCACCAGCAGTCCAATCGCCGTTTCAGCGGTGCCACTAACGATCTCCTTCATTTTTGAACACCGCCCCTCGTTCGATATAACGTGCAAATGCTACTGTGCTAAGAAAAGCGAGAATACCGATTAGCAGGATGATATCCAGATAAGCCTGTGTCTTCAGCATCATGGATAGTACAGCTACGATGGCGATGACATTGATTCCGATGGTATCAAGTGCAGTAATCCGGTCAGCCATAGACGGACCGCGAAGAACCCGATATAAACAGGCCAAAATCGCCAGAGATAGAATGAGCAGTGAAATAAACAGTAATGAAGATAACATTAACGTGTCACCTCCATAATTGCTTTTTCAAACGTATTCTGAATATCGTTTCGCAGTTTCTCTTCATCCTTGATATCCAGTGCGTGGATGAAAAGCTTACGTTGATTACCCGAAATTTCAAGCGGCAGTGAACCTGGCGTTAATGAGATTAGCAGACAGAGCAGGGTAACTTCCCAATCTGAGGATAACTGTGTACGATAGGTGAAAATACCCGGACGAATATCAAGCCGTGGTTTGATAATCTCGCGAATGACCTCGATACTTGCACGTACAAGTTCTTTGAACAGCAGTCCAATCAGCTTGAAAATGGCCCAGACTCGAACGATGTAGAAGCGCTGCGGGAAGAAACGCCTCATGCCTCCGATCAAGAGCAGTCCAAGCATATATCCTACGAGAAAACCAACACCATTCCAAGCATTATTCAGAAACATCCAGACAAAGGTAATAATAAGATTGAGTACAATCTGAAAGGCCATAGACATCTACTCCTTCAATACGGCATCAATATAAATATTGGGATGCAGCAGAATATCGCCAGCACGGGAGGTAAGCTGGAACATGCCTTCAGCACCCAGACCCATGACGATGATGAAAGCAAAGAGAATGCCGGCAGGAATCAACAATCCGTTCACCGCGTAAGGACGTCTTGCCATGCCCGAAGGAGGCTCACCCCAAAACGCCTGAATGAAGATGCGGAGTACCGAATACAGCATGAGCAGGCTAGAGAGCACCGCAACAGCAGTTAAACCATATAATCCTGCCTCTAATCCGCCCTCAAACAACATCAGTTTTCCTGGGAATCCACTGAATGGAGGCAGACCTGCAAGCGCAAGCGCACTGATGAAGAACATCCATCCCAGCATGGGATAACGTTGGATCAATCCGCCCATGTTATCGAGCCTGGATGTACCGGCTACGGCTATAAGAGCACCGCCGAGCAGGAAAAGCAGTGTTTTAATTAACATGTCATGTAGCATATAGAATAGCAGCCCTTCCAGAGCAGTGCGGCTGGCAGCGGCCATCCCGAATGCAACGAAGCCTACTCCGGCTACCACGTTATAGATCAGAATTTTGTTTACATCACGATACGAGATTGCACCAACAACACCCAGAATCATCGTTGCACCAGCCATCCATCCAATTAAGGCATGGAAAAAGTCCGGGTCATGATAGAAGATCAACGTGAATGTCCGCACAATGGCGTACAGGCCAACTTTGGTGAGCAATCCTGCGAACAACGCCGTAACAACTGCTGGGGGAGCTGCATAAGAGCCGGACAACCAGAAGAAAAGAAACAAACCGGCCTTAATACTGAATACGATCAGGAAAAGAACCGCAATTAACGTGACAACCCCGCTCTGTCCCACTTCGGCAATGCGAACCGACAAGTCAGCCATATTCAGCGTACCTGTAATGGAATAGAGGAAGCCGATAGAAGCTACGAATAAAGCTGAAGACACAATATTAATCAATACATATTTGATTGTTTCACGCAATTGCCTTTCCGTGCCTCCGAGCACAATCAGAGCATAGGAAGAGATTAGCATCAATTCAAAGCTGACAAAAAGATTGAACAGATCACCGGTCAGGAACGAAGCGTTCACACCTGCGATCAAAAAATGAAAGAAGGGATAAAAGTGATGCTGCTCCCGTTCTTTGTTGATGCTTCGAAAAGCATAGAGCAGGCAGGCAAGCGCAATAATTGAAGCCGCTACAACGAGCAGTGCTGCAACCATGTCGGCAACAAGCACTATCCCGTAAGGAGCTTTCCAGCCACCCATATTCAATGTCTGGACGCCAGATTGTGCAACACGAGTAATCAGTAGGGTCGAGACCGTTGCAGTGCCCAATAGACCAATCACGCTGACGAAGCGTTGTATATTGATTTTACGAAAGAACAACAGGGCGATCACGCCCGTGATCAATGGAAGCAGAATCGGCAGAACAACAAGATTATTCATATGGACGCCTCCTTACTTCTTCCATATCGTCGGTTCTAAGCTTTAGATACGAGCGATAAGAAAGAACGAAGAAGAAGGCTGTCAGTCCAAAATTGATGACAATGGACGTTAGAATTAACGCTTGGGGAAGCGGATCGACGTATTTCTCTGCCATTTCTCCGAGTAGTGGAGGCGCGCCGGTTTTAAGACGCGACATGGTGATCAACAACAAATGCACTCCATGTGTCAAAATGGACATTCCCAGTACGATACGGAGCAGGCTCCGTGACAAGATTAAAAAGACGGCAACCGCAAACAAAATACCTACGGCCACACACATCAAAATTTCCATATCAACGATCCTCCCCGATCTGTAAAATGATAGTCATGGTGACGCCGAGCACAGCGAGGTATACGCCCAGATCAAACAGCATGGCAGTAGCAAGCTCTGTTTCACCCAGGAGAGGTAATTCGAAATATCCGAACGTCTGGCTGAGAAACGGAACACCGAACAGGAATGAACCTGAGCCGGTGAGCAAAGCTATACCCAAACCGATAGCAGTCAAGCTCCGAAAATCGATGGGCAGTGCTTTGCGAATCGTATCGGTACTGAAAGCCAGCGCGATTAGTACCAAGGCTGCTGCTGTGACGAGACCACCGATGAAACCACCGCCCGGATTGTGATGTCCGGCAAAGAACAGATGCATCGAGAAGGTCAGAATAATAAAGACAACCACTTTCGTTGTCGTTTGCAGCAAAACATCATTACTTTGCAAAGGAACCGTATCCCAGGACAATGTGCTGCGCTCGCGGTTTCCGTATTTTTTGGTGTTGTCCGCTTCATCGTCAAGTTCGGGTTCTTCGTCTTGCTTCTCTTCTTTTTTGCGAAATTTCAGTCTGGCTCCGAGATCTTTCGCTTCGAGGTTCAGATTAATCATGGAGTAGATGGATAGAGACGCTACGCCAAGAACCATAATCTCAAGCAACGTATCGTAACCGCGGAAATCCACGAGCAGTACATTCACGACATTTTTACCACCAGCCGAACTGTAAGCTTCCTGCAGAAAGAAAGACGAGATGCTGTCAAGAGATGCTGTACCACTTGCAGCGAGTGCTACAAATGTCATGACAACGCCGACAGAAATGGCAACGATCATATTGACGGTGAGATAACGTGGACTTGATTTGCCACGTTGTAATTCAGGCAGATGGTAGAAGCAGAGCAGAAACAGAGCTACAGAGACGGTCTCTACAATCATTTGTGTCAGTGCTAGGTCAGGTGCCCGGAATAGAACGAAGAGCAGTGTAACCAGATAACCGACAGCACCAGTCATAATGACCGCAGACAAGCGGTTTTTGGCAAAAGGAATGGAAACGGCAGCTGCAATCAGTGTGACCAACAACACAACTTCGTAGAATGAGTAAGGTGCATTATCCTGCACATTCCAGGTTATATTTTCACCAGAGCGGAAGAAAGCGTAGACCAGTAATGCCACGGTGAATGAAAAAATGTAAACCAGATAATTACGGACGGAGCCATTCATGTAGGCTTCTGTCCATTTACGTGCATAGTGCTGTACGTTGTCCAACACCACATGATACATGTTGTTAATCGTTAGACCTTGTGGATAGTGCTCATAAATATTCCTCCATCGTGGCAGCAACTTGTAGAGCATGACCCCGAGAATAACAACACCGATGGTCATGAACAATTCGGGAGTCCAGCCATGCCATAGTGAGAAATGTACATCAAAGCGTTCATTCCCATTCAGTAAGGATGGGAGAACGGCCGCCATTGCCGGTTCGATCAGTGACCCGGACAGTAAATCCGGAAAGAGTCCAAAACCGATGACCAGCGCACCCAGAACGAGCGGCGGAATTAGCAACCCGACAGGCGCCTCATGTAATTTCTCGGCAGGCAACTCGTTTCGGCTACGACCGAGGAATGTTTTGAACACGAATATCAGGGCATAAATCAACGTGAAAACGCTGGCAAGCCACGCGATGACTGGCAGCACAATACTCCAGGAGCCCATTCCAAAGATACGGAGGTCTTTAATTTGGACCATCGCTTGAAAGAACAATTCCTTACTAAGGAATCCGTTAAAAGGCGGAATACCTGCCATGGCAAGTGAACCGATCAGCGCTATGCTGAATGTGACGGGCATGAATGCTGCCAGTCCGCCAAGGTTGCGAATATCCCGTGTACCTGTCTCATGATCGACGATGCCAGCCACCATAAACAGGGCAGCTTTGAAGGTGCCGTGGTTGAATAAATGGAGCAACGCAGCCGTGATAGCTACGGTGTACATAGTAGAAGATTCGCCATATCCGAAATAGAGAGCAGCAGATCCAATCCCGAAGAGGGACATAATCAAACCAAGTTGTGAGATTGTCGAATAGGCAAGAATAGCTTTGAGATCATTTTTCTTCACGGCCAAAAATGATCCGTAACCCAGCGTTAGTAAGCCCACACCTGTTACAAGCCAGAACCAGAGTCCTTGGCCACCGAAGATCGGTGTGAAACGGGCAACAACATACAGTCCGGCTTTGACCATGGTGGCGGAGTGCAGATACGCACTAACGGGTGTTGGAGCTTCCATGGCATCAGGCAGCCAGATATGGAATGGGAATTGTGCCGATTTTGTGAAGGCTCCAATGAGAATCAGAACAAGGGCCGGTAGAAACAGAGCGCTATCCTGAATATGTCCCCATTCGGTAATCGTTGCACGGATACTGAATGTGCCTGTCATCAGATACATCAACATAAATCCTGCAAGCATGGCGAATCCGCCAAAAACCGTAATCAGGAACGATTTTTGTGCGCCGGATGTGGAGGCTTTGCGTTTGTAATGAAAAGCGATCAGCAGGAATGATGTAATGCTGGTCAGTTCCCAGAATGCATACAGGACGATCATGTTGTCTGACAATACGACACCAAGCATGGCTCCCATAAACATTAACAGATAGAGATAGAAGCGGTTTAACGCCTCTGTTTTGCTCATGTAAAAAATCGAGTAGAAGACAACAAGTACGCCGATTCCGCTAATCAACAGCGTTAACAGTAAACTGAGTCCGTCCAAATATAGATTAAATCCGATGTCGAGGGACGGAATCCAGGGAATATGGCCGGATACCGGGTGACGCTGAGACACAGCAGGGATCTTGCCTGCAAAATAAATGAATAACGATGTCGGTACAAGTAATACCGCCCATCCTAGATGAATTTTACGAAAGAGTCTGTGTAACAAGGCAAGAAGGATACCAGCTGCAAAAGGCAAAATAACAGCAATGTGAAGCAGGCTCAAATAATTACACCCCCAATGTTTATTTTCTAGTCATTCTCTATGTGGGACATACAGGCGCAATCCTCTAAGGGTTTGCTTGCTCTCTCTATTACATAACCCAAGTTTGTATATACAGAATCGTGACTATTCTTTGAATAGAAGAAACCCGGTCAAATTTCGGATGAATTTTGTATGGGTACATATATTAAAAATGCAAACTAAAATACCGATATAATTCAAAATAAGTGAGAGCTATTTCTTATCATTTTGCAGCGTAGAGCTGTGGATGGTTGAGATTGTAAGAGCGGTTCACCGTATGTGCAGGAGGAATTATGTCATTTAAACTTAGAACGGTGCTCACCGTCATTTTCGCTGTATTATCTCTGTTTGTTATCTTAACCATTGGATATGTTTTCAGCCAAAAATCATTTGATGCAGTGGAAACCGAAATTGGACACTCCCTGGAAGGCACGGCTTTACAGACCGTGGACAAGCTGGATCGTTTCATGTACTCTCGATCTGGTGAAATGAATCTTCTTGGCAACATGGCCTCTATGAATGATGAATTTAATTACGCGGATATCCAAATGCTGTTGGATCAGCTTCAAAATAGCTTTCCCTCTTTTTCCTGGGTTGGATTCATGGATCCAAAGGGAAAAGTGTTAGCCGCTACAGATGGAATTCTTCTAGGCGAAGATTTATCAGAACGGCCTGTGTATCAGGAAGGGATCAAGGGTAAATTTATTGGAGATGTACATAATGCGGTGTTGCTGGCCAAGCTATTGCCTAATCCATCGGGAGAGCCATTGCAATTTGTAGATATCAGCTTCCCGCTTAAGGATAGTCAAGGGCAAATTCGTGGTGTATTAGCAGCGCATCTCAGTTGGGCGTGGGCCAAAGAAGTCGAGGCTTCCGTACTCGTACCGTTACAACGTGAGGAGAAAGATATTGAATTCTTTATCGTCAGCAAAAAAGAGCACACCGTGCTTCTCGGCCCCAAAGAGTGGGTAGGCAAACCGCTTGATCTAGAGGGAATTGGAGATCATCGAAAAAGTAAAAGCAGCTGGTCCACTGAAAAGTGGCCGGATGGCAAGGAATATGTTACCGGTTTAGCGTATAGTCAGGGATATAAAGAATATCCGGGGCTGGGCTGGACCATTATCATTCGTCAGGGTAAATCGGCAGCCTTTTCATCTGTCGTTGATCTGATGTGGTTTAACATCTTTGCTGGCATCGTGGTAATGCTGTTGTTTGCACCCATTGGCTGGCTTCTCTCCAGAATAATCTCGGCACCTCTGGTTCGATTAACCCGTGTTGCAGATCGTCTCAGCGCAGGGGAGAATATTGACATCCCTGAGACCAAAGGACTGAAGGAGATTGAAGCATTGTCACGTTCACTGCGAAACATGGTATCTTCGATCATGAATAAAGACTCAGAACTGGTTGTGATGCAAAATCTTGCACACTATGACCAGCTGACCGGATTGAAGAACCGTACAGCTCTTGAGACGTATCTTGAGGAATCTCTGCAGACAGAGAGCGAGGATCATACGTTGACTTTCCTCTATCTGGATCTGGACGGTTTCAAAAGTGTGAACGATTCGCTGGGACATCAGACCGGTGACATTTTGCTGCAAAAAGTTGCTCAGCGACTTACAGCACTAAGTCATGAGGACGGTATAACGGTACGTCTTGGCGGTGACGAATTCCTGATTGTACTTCGCTCTATCGGAGATAATCCGAGGCAAGAAGCGATCCAGTATGCGCAAGATATCATTCAAAGTTTGAACAAACCATTCATTATTGAGTATGAGCGTGTGCATATTGGCTGCAGCATTGGAGGAGCGGAGTATCCGACGAATAGCAACAATCCAAGTGAGATTATTCGAATGGCTGATGAAGCGCTCTATAGATCCAAACGTGCGGGCAAGAACAGAGTTACCTTTTTTTCCGAGTTGGATGAGAATCTTTAGGTTATAATAGATACATGAAGTTTGAGTTCATTATGCATTTAGGTGAGTACGGAATGTGTCATAACTGAGAAGAGAGAGGAGGAGGGAGCTTGTCTGGAAAATACGCTAACGTACCTTTTGGTTATGAACCTGTTGCACCCAGTCGCAAGGGAACACTGATCTTTTACGACTCGTTCCAGAATGTGACGGACGAACAATTAGAACGAGCTGTGGCGATTACGAATGCAAGAGCTTTCAAGCAGCTAGTGCTCTACCCATTACATGAAAGCACAGTAAAACGAATGAGCCGAGATGCAGTCCATTCCTTTTACAAAAGAGAGGATCGTCTTCACGAATGGCGGCGTAATCACGCGTCCGAACCAATCCGGGTAGAGGGCTTAGAGGGGAAACGAAAAAAGTATACGCCGATTGACACAGCTCTGCGACATATTCAATCCGAATATCCGGCTCCTCTTTTTTTATATATGACCATAGAGATGGCTAATCAGTGGGCTTCCTTTGACTCTTTTACAGACTGGATTAAGGAGTTGCGGCTTATTATTGACGGTCAGCCCGTAGAAATGCACCCAAGGCTGGAGCAATATCGCCATCGCTGGGAATGGGCAGAAGAATAGGGAATGAGCATATAGCGAATTGAGATAGGCGGATTCGCATGAAAATGAAAAAGTTGTGTGATGCCCCAGAGCTTCGGGACACCACACAACTTTTTGTATTACTGGCTCTTAAATGGTCAGGAGGCAACCAGTGACGTTACCGTTTTGTTTTTACCCGTACGTTTGGCGGCGTACAAGCAAGCATCCACTTCTTCAAATAATTTATCTTTGCTTAGATCAAGGTTGTATCCCTTTAGACCGATGCTTACTGTAATGGATGACCCTCCTAGCTCCAGATGGCCCATTAGTGAAATCTTTTGCCGGATGAGTTCAACCAAGTCATACGCCTGCTCAAAGGATTGATCAAACATTAACAAAGCAAATTCCTCACCGCCATACCTCGCAGCAATATCACTAGCCGTAATGCTCTCCTGAATGATTAGAGATACCTTTTCCAAAATAATATCGCCTACAAGATGACCATATGTATCGTTGATAACTTTAAAATCATCGATATCAATTAGCGCCAATTGCAGACTCATTCCTAGATTGGCATACTCAAAAGCCTTCTCGTAATAATCCTTGAACGAGGTTTGATTATAAAGATTGGTTAACCCGTCTGTTTTGGACTGTTTGGCGATAATGGCATTCCGTACGATCAGGTCTTTCTTGGCGTTCATGCTTGTCTGCAAATCGTCCAGTACCTCAACCCCGCTGGTTACAATAATTTGTGCCACATAGGTGGCCAGGATCAAAAATACTGGAATGGAAACCATGTCAAACGAGTTAAGATATGCGCGATAAGCGGGATCTATTAGAAGCAGACCATAGCCTGCCATTTGTAATAAACAAATGAACCACACACGCCTGCTGTCAAAAAACAAAACAGAGGCAAAGATCGGCAAAAGACATATGGCGGGCATAATCCGAATGTCGTAATTGACATGAATAATAGTCCAAGCGGTCACTGTACTGGTAACGGACATTGTGTAGAACGAACAGGAAGGAAATCTTCGATCCATGTAACTGGTGAGTAAAATACAAAAAACAGCTAGAGCAGTAGGCCAAAACAACACGTTTACGATGAAATCCAGGGGGGCGCGATCATATTGCAAGAAAAGGTAACAAGCAATCTGAGTTAAAAAATGTGCAGCAACAACAACTGAATAAGCATGAAGCATTTTACGGATCCATTTGGAATGCTTGATCTCATATTCGCTTGGGATGTGGCTGCTATGTTCTGTTGATCTATTCATATATCACCGCTGACTGCATCAAAATGATACGACAGATTACTCTCGTATAAATTGATTATAAGATACAACCGGCAAAACGCAAGAGATAAAATTTTAAACATGACACTAAACCTTACATAATAATCCAGAGGATATACAAACTTTCAGAAGTGGACATACAAATTTCCTGATCCTGCATCATAGACTGATAACAGGCTCTATATCAGGATTCTTATTTTGCTGAAGGGGGAGGTGAAATCCATTCCTCTTGTCGTTCGTTCAACCGTCAACGCTACAGGGGCAATTACATTTACGGGCAATACTCTGGGATTAAGCCGTTCCGAAACGGCAGGGGTGCCGGGAACGCAAGATAGTATCGGCGGATTTACAACGATCAACACAGCTTCCACTTTCGGGACGTATCCCGCAGGGACAACCAGCCTGTACCAGAGCAACAGCTCAGCTGCAATTCTGGTTTTGCCAGCAGGGAGTACGGTTCTTTATGCGGAGTTGATCTGGGGCGGAAGTTATATCAATGGCACGGTCAATCTGAGTTCAGCAATCAATAATCCGGTTTCGTTTACCACCCCTGCGGGCACGTTCAGTGTTACGCCAGATCCGGCCACATATAATCAGTTTGACCTTGGAAACAACGCAGCGGGTTATGTACGCTCGGCTAACGTCACCACTCTTGTGCAAAATGGGGGAGCAGGTACATATGTCACCGGCGGGGTCGTAGGCACGATTGTAATCACCAATGATGCTACAGCCAACCATGCGGGCTGGACACTGGGCGTCATATACCAAAATGGCAATTTGCCTTTTCGAAACATGTCTTTACGTGCGGGAGGAGTACTGGTTCAATCTACTTCAGCGCCAGTTGTTACCACCCTTACCGGCTTTGCAACGCCAGTTTCTGGAGCCTTGGGAGGTAGGGCGCTGTTCAGTGCGCAGGAGGGGGATGCAAATCGGACAGGAGATCAGGCGTTATTCGGAGCAACTTCCGCAACTTCAGTCGCGCTGTCTGGGCCAAACAATCTGGCGGCCAATTTTTTTGCGTCACAAATTAATGGTGATACGGGTGCCCTGAATACGACAGGAACGTTTGGTACCCGCAACCAGATCAATGGAGCGCCAGGAACCAATATTGTCGGGGGACGTCAGGGCTGGGATATCACCAATGTGGATGTCTCCGCAAGGCTGATTAACAATCAGTCTTCAGCAGTCCTAACATTAACGACCTCTGGTGATGCGTATATCGTGAATGGAAATGCCATTCAGGTGGATATTAATGCACCACGGATTACTGTCGCGAAGTCATTTACAGCAACGGGGGCTGTAGCGGGAGACATCGTCACGTATAGCGCAACAATTACGAATGGCGGCTCGGCTAGTGCAGCCAGTGTGGTTCTGTCGGATACGCTACCTGCCGGTTTAACCTTTGTACCTGGTAGCATCACGGTAGGTGGTGTGTCAAGGCCGACACTGGATGTGACATCAGGGATACCTTTAGGCTCTTTGGCCCTGAACAGCAGTGTTGTCGTCACGTACCGTGCTCAGATTACAAATGATACGAGTGTTTTGCAACTAGTCAATTCTGCAAATGCCGCATTTACTTTTCAAAGTGTTGCCGGAGGTCCCATCATTAGTGGTGTCATACCTTCTAATAATTCAACTCTTCCTGTCTATTCGCCAAACTTGTCGATCGTGAAATCTGCGAATACAACGAATGCCACGGTAGGTGACCAAGTAACCTATACGTTACAGGTGACCAACGGAGGTAACGTAGGAGCAAATGTTACGATTGCTGATAATATTCCAGCAGGGAGTACTTATGTAGCTGGAAGTTTCCGTGTTAATGGAACGGTCGTTGCAGGAGCGAATCCGGCCGTAGGCGTAAATTTAGGTACACTGGCTGCAGGAAGTGTTACTACAATTACTTTTCAAGTACTGGTAACCAATCTACCTACACCGCCTACCTTGGTTGACCAGGCTACGTCGACGTATTCATTTAACTCACCAGACGGACGGACCATTACGGGGACGGCGGCATCCAATACACTTTCCATCCCGGTAACTTTGCCCAATGTTAACGTTGTTAAAACAGCAACGGTCACGGATGTTGCAGTAGGAGAAACGTTCACGTATTCGGTGGTAACAACCAATGGGGGCATACAACCGATCAGCAATGCGATTCTGACGGATAGCCTTCCATCCGGGTTAAGTTTTGTTCCTGGAAGTGTAACGGTTCGGGGGACGAGTGTGCCGTCTGCCAATCCGGGAAGTGGAATCACTCTGGGAACATTAAATGCTGCGACTTCTGCAACGGTGACTTTTCAGGTGAGTGTACAATCCGTGCCTACGGGCGGATCACTACTTAACCGAGCCTCTGTGTCCTACAGTTCTGGAGCGTTTACAGGCATTTCAAATTCAAATTCAATAACTACACCTGTGTATCAGCCCGTGATTAACATCGTGAAATCGGCGAGTCAAACGAATGCAACGCTAGGGGATCAAATTGCCTATACCCTCGTCGTGAGCAATACCGGAAATATTGCTGCACAAGTCAATGTGACGGATACGATTCCGGCCGGCCTTACGTTTGTACCGGATTCAGTAACGGTTAACGGCACAGCAAGGCCCGGAACCAGTCCGCTGACAGGCATCACGCTTGGGACACTCCCCCCTTCAGGGAGTGCGACGGTGGTGTTTCGTGCATCACTTGTATCGTTACCCTCACCACCTGTTCTGGAGAATCAAGGTACGGCTTCGTACACGTATCAACTTCCAAGTGGGCGTAATCTGTCTGGCAGTTCAGTATCCAATGTTGTGCGGATACCTGCTTCTGCTCCCAATATCAGCATATCTAAAACCGTGAATACGGCAGATGCTACTGTGGGGGACGTATTAACTTATACAGTTGTGCTTACGAATGCAGGAACAAGCGCTGTACAGAATCTGGTTCTATCGGACACTCCATCTTCTGGCTCTGAATTCGTAGCAGGAAGTGTCACCATCAATGGAAGCGCCCAGCGTAATGCAAGTCCGATCGCAGGCATCGCGATTGGAACACTAAACAGTTCGGCAAGCGTAACGGTGACGTATCAGACGAGGGTTACGGCAGTTCCCACATCTGGTGTGGTGACTAACAGGGCAAGTGCTGCCTTTACTTCAGGCAGCTTTAATGGTGTGTCTTCATCTGTAACGGTGAACACGTCCGTCTATCAACCAGTCATTCAAGTCGTTAAGTCGGCAAGTTCTTCGAGTCTTACTGTCGGAGATACTTTTAATTACAATGTTCAGATCACGAATACAGGTAATATAGCAGCAACGGTTACACTAACCGACCCGGTTCCTGCCGGAGCCGTATTTGTGACAAACAGTGTCCTGATTAATGGGAATCCAGCTCCGGGCGTTAGTCCGAATACGGGAATCAGTCTTGGGACATTGGCTGCCGGAGCGTCTGTAACCTTGTCATTCCTTGCAACTGTCACAAGTCTGCCAGATCCAAGACAGTTGATTAACCAAGCTGTTGCCTCATACAGTTATACCTTGCCAAGCGGAAGAGTCATTGCAGGTTTTATTTCATCCAATACGGTAACCATTCCGGTGTCCTTGCCTAATGTAAGCATTGTTAAAAGTGATAACGCTGATTATGCGGTGTCCGGGGATGTGATTCGTTACACCTCTGTGATTCGGAATAATGGAACAACCGCTGTCAACAATGTCATATTTGTCGATCCACTGCCTTCGAACACCCCATTAATACCCGGAAGTGTCCTGGTGAACGGGAGCGCATCACCGCTCTCCAATCCGACCGCCGGCATCCCAATCGGTACTTTGGCGCCAGGAGCTGAAGTAACCGTAACTTTTGAGGTGAGGATAACTATGCCGATCCCTTCACAGATTAACAACCAGTCGACGGTCAGCTTTACTTCAGGTTCCTTTTCGGGTTCATCATCTTCGAATACAACGCAGACTCCTGTTATACAGCCGCAGATTGCTCTTGTTAAAACGGCAAACACGATCAATGCTACCGTCGGTGATACCGTCGTTTATACCATCACGGTGAGTAATACGGGTAACCTTCAGGCGAATGTTACTGTCACGGATACCATCCCGGCAGCGACAACCCTTGTGCCTAACAGTGTGGTTGTCTCGGGTGTACCGCAGCCGGGAGTTACGCCTGGCACTGGCATTCCAGTAGGTGTTGTAGCGGCGGGTGCAACAGCAGTTGTCACATTTGCGGTTGTTGTGGATTCCTTGCCATCTCCGCAGCAGCTCAGTAACTTTGCATCATCTACATTTACTTTTACACCCCCCGATGGCCGAACGTTGACAGGAACTGCAACGTCCAACACACTTACTTTCCCTGTCTCATCCCCTAATGTAAGTGTGGTTAAAAGCACAGTATCTACAGCAGCTACTGTGGGTGACACGGTCGTTTATTCCGTACTGGTGACGAACAGCGGTATTGCACCCGTAAACAGTGTACAGTTTTCAGACCCTATTCCATCCGGAGCTTCATTTGTTACGGGCAGTGTAACGGTAAACGGTGTATCACAACCCGCAGCGAGTCCATCTGGCGGAATACCGCTGGGTACACTTGCACCTGGAGGAACGGCAACCGTTACATTTAGCGTTACCGTTAATGGAATTCCTTCGAACAATCAGCTGAGCAACCGATCAACCGTAAGTTTCACCTCCGGCACATTTTCAGGTACAACGTTCTCCAACACCGTTCTAACCCCTGTATATCAACCTGTATTAGTTGCACAGAAAACGGCCAGTACACAGAATGCGACCGTTGGGGATACAGTGAGTTACACCATTAGTGTGAATAATCAGGGGAACTTCGGAGCGCAGATTAATCTGACAGACAATTTGCCTGCGGGTACCGTGCTTGTCCCGAACAGTGTGATAGTTAACGGGCAGCCGTTGCCTGCTGCCAGTCCGGCGACGGGTATACCTGCGGGAAATGTAGCCCCAGGAGCAACAACGACAATTACTTTTTCCGTTGTGATTGAGACGCTCCCAAGTCCGCAGCAACTGGTTAATCAGGCTTCAGTTACATTGTCGTTCACATTGCCAGATGGAAGAAGTATTACCCGAGGAGTACTGTCTAATGTTCTGACGATTCCGGTGTCTGCACCCGACGTGGCTGTTGTCAAATCAACAACGTCTACTGCCGCGTCTGTAGGCGATATCGTAACATACAGCATAGCAGTGACCAACAATGGTATCGCGAATGTAAGCAATGTCATATTTACGGATGCTTTGCCAGCGAGTACAGTACTCGCGCCAAGCGGTGTCTTTGTGGATGGAGTGCTCCGTCCAAATGCAAATCCCTCTACGGGGATTACCTTAGGTTCCATCGCACCTGGAGCTACCGTAACCGTTGTATTTAGTGTGAGTGTTACAAGCCTGCCAGCTTCTGCTGTTTTGAACAATCAATCTACAGTGAGTTTTACGTCAGGAGCTTTTTCAGCTACAACGTTCTCCAATACAGTCTCAACTCCGGTATATCAGCCGATCCTGGCTGCGGTCAAAACAGGAGATCAAGCCATTGCCACAGTGGGTGACACCGTCATTTACAGCATCGCTGTCACGAATACGGGAAACTATGGTGCTACGGTTACACTGACGGATACTATTCCTGCCGGTACGGAGTTTGTACCGAATAGTGTCGTGATTAATGGAGCGTCGGCGCCTGGTGCTGACCCTGCTTCAGGTATTTCCCTTGGTGTGGTATCAACCACGACCGTCGTCACATTTTCAATTGTGATTACAACACTTCCAGTGAGCCAATCCATCACGAATCAGGCGTCAGCTACGTTTACGTACACGCTACCGGATGGAAGAACGCTTGGCGGAAGCCTTACATCAAACGCACTAATTATTCAAGTTTCAGCACCAAATGTCACCGTCGTGAAAACAACAACGTCAACAGATGCTGTCGTAGGTGACACAATTGTGTATGAGATGGTTGTCACCAACAGTGGTATTGACCCGGTTAACAACATCGTTCTCACGGATCCCATCGACCCGGCGACTACGTTTGTTGCAGGAAGTGTCTTGGTTAACGGCACACCTCGTCCTTCGGCGAACCCTGCACTCGGTATTGCACTCGGTACCTTGGCTCCCGGGGAGTCAATTGCAGTATCTTACGCTGTTCGTGTCAACTCACTGCCAACACCGCCGCAAGTCAGCAGCCAATCATCTGTAAGCTTTACATCGGGTGTGTTCTCTGGAGCGGCGTATTCCAATACGATTGTCACTCCGATCTACCAGCCAATTATCGCAGTTTCCAAAACAGCAAGCACATCGAATGCCACGATTGGTGACGACATCGTGTATTCATTTACAATTAATAACAGCGGTAATCTGGTTGCGAATCTTACGTTAACCGATAACATCCCGACTGGTGCCGTGCTACTGCCGAACAGCGTCCTGATCGATGGTGTTCCTCAGCCAGGGGCTAATCCCGAAACGGGTATTGTCGTAGGAAACATCCCTCCTGGTGGCTCTGTAAATGTTGCGGTTACCCTAGGAGTTACAGTCGATTCACTGCCTCAAGATCAGCAACTGCGTAACCAAGCTGTAGCGAACTATACATTTAGCCCACCAGACGGACGCGTATTAACTGGAACGGTATCGTCTAATGTGCTCATTATTCCGGTATCAGCTCCGAATGTTGTGGTTGTCAAAAGCACGAGTGCAATCGATGCTGTCGTTGGTGATGTAATCACGTATACGGTGGTGGTCACCAATAGCGGTATAGAAACGGTAAACAACGTTGTCATGGTTGACCCTGTGCCCGCCGGAACTGTTTTTGTTCCGGGAAGTGTAGTGGTGAACGGCGTGGCCAGACCGACAGGTAATCCGAATACAGGTATCACACTGGGTTCTATTGCTGCCGGGGCTTCTACTACAGTTACATTTAATGTGGAGGTTGTGGTCATATGAGCGAGATTCCAGGTACGTTGTCCCACTGGTTAAAGAATCAGTCCCTGGTTCGATTCAGCTCGGGCACGACTGAACTGGAACAGGTGGCTTATTCCAACACGGTTGTTACACCATGGATTGGCCCTCGAATCAAGGTAAGCAAAAGTTGTAATGCAACAACAGCTGTTCTGGGTCAGTCGCTGACGTATCAGATTGAGATCGTTAATACGGGTAACCGCACGGCAATTGTCCGTGTGGTAGACCCGCTTTCTTCTGAAACTTCACTTCTGCCGAACAGCGTGTTGCGGGATGGGATCCCATTGCCAGGAGTCTCCCTTACGCAAGGACTGCCTTCCGCAGAGATTGCACCGGGTGCAGTACTCAACTATCACTTTCAGGTAGTCATTGTGCGAGTGCCCCAGGCTCTTAGGTTGCTAAATCAGGCAGAAGTGAATTATGAGTTTGTGACCACAGAAGGCAGAACAGTTACGGGCATGGAGAAGTCCAACGTTGTTGAAATCCGTATCGAAACGTCAAGGCTCGAAGTGAGTCTGCAAGTGGACCGGAGCCACACTTTTGCTGGGGATATCCTTATGTACACGGTTCTGGTGAGTAATCCGGGTTTTGCTGCGGCGACAGATGCCGAGTTAACGGTGATGTTGCCGCAAGGTGTCATTTTTATCCCGGCTAGTGTGACAATTAACGATATGTTCGCCCCCCAGGTCACACCGGATGCGGGGATTGATCTAGGGGAGATCGGACCAGGAAATGTCGTTCGAGTGCAGTATCGTGTCCAGGTAACCAGCGGTCAAGGGGCGAGCCAATTATCAAGTGAGGCTGTTTTGAGATACATCGTTGCAGGCAGACGGGAAACGGTTTATTCCAATGAGGTCACACTGCTTATTGTTGAAGCTCAGCTATCTTTATCCAAAACGGTGTTACCTGCTACGGCAACACCAGGAGACCGGGTGCGGTATCATATCACGGTGTCTAACCAGAGCAGTTACGCAGTGGATGCCAAACTACAGGATGTTCTTCCCACGGCAATACATTTTGTTGAAGGAAGTCTGAGCTGGAATGGCGTCAAACGCCCAGGCACTAACCCTAACACAGGGGTAGATCTGGGTACATTAACTGCCCGGTCTGAGCTACATATTCAATTTGAGGCCCAGATTGAAGCGGCAGTGGAAGGAACAGATACAATCATTCCCACTCAGGGCAATTTGGTGAACCGGGCCGTGTTAATCTACACATTCCGCTTGCCGGATTCTCGTATAGTTCAGCGTAGACTCGTTTCGAATGAGGCCGTTCTGGAGCTCAGAGCGCCTGTGATTCAAGTTTATGTAGAGGTTTTCCCCACCATTGTTGAGCAAGGAGGAACAGTGACTTTCAAAGTAAGGGTCAGTAATAAGGGTGCGTTGCCTGCACGAGTGCAGTTGGGGAATATTCTGCCTCAGGGCGCCAAATGGGCGGGGCAGGAGGAGAGCCAAATGCAGTTAAATGTTCCGGAATATTCGACCCCGAGGTATCTCCACATCGGTGAGTTGGGAGCGGAATCGGAGAAAGAATTGTCCTACCTTGTACTGCTTGCACCCGAACAAACCGGTGTACTGAAGGGCTATTTGCTGGCTCTTTACACCTATGAATGGAGCGGACAAAAGCGTTCAGGAGAGTCCAGATCGAACGAATACAGCATTCTGGTAGAGGATCGGGATGAATAGTCGGGATGAGTTGGAGAGGGGAATTCAAGTTGAAATACAGGGAGGATTTTGCCGAAAAAAGGTGTCATGACATTACACAAACGTAAATGAATGGTATACTAATTGAATATGCACTCGGCAAACAACCGTGGAATCGGGACGTCGGAGTAGAGGAGGCAGCTGCATTGGCGAAAGCAAAAGTTGCAAAAAGACCCACACGGGATGAGTTTGAACTGGAGGAGTTGGGGAATCAATTGGTAGAGGCTTTTCATGAGCGCTCAGAAGTGTTGTTAACAGTCTGGGGCAAGGAAGAGCAAGTGCAGGGGATTATTGTCAAAATGGATTCCCGTACACGTCTTGTTCATGTTGAACATACCGAAGAAGAATTCACAGCGAAAGTGCCTTTCATGGATATCATGCAAGTGCAGTCTCCGCGGTACTAATTCAAAAATAAGCAATCAGCATTTTAACAATGGGGCATTCGCCCTGTCAAAGTTCCGTTCTCTGCATAAGATAACCCATACCTGTTGCAGAGGAGGTACAATCAATGAGCGAAGTTGTAGGTGGAGAAACAAGAGGTTACGGCTATGGTGGTTTCACTTCTGTAGGCGCAATTCTGGTTCTGTTCATCCTGTTGGTAATCATCTCCAAAGCGTTCTTGGTATAATCATTTTCATTAAAATGATAAAAGAAAGCTCTGCCGTCATGGCAGAGCTTTTTTAATCAGCCAAGACTTAGGGTCACTCTCATTGGCGAAAAATGTAGAAAATCGGATGCAAGCCACTTTCGTGTTGTGTTAGAATGGAACCATTCCCACAGAAAGAGGTGTTTTTCATGAGTCAAGAACTGACTGCGTCTTTGAACGAGCAGATGAACTTTGAGTTTTACTCCGCTCATGTTTACATGGCGATGGCTGCATATTGTTCCAGCAAGAGTCTGGATGGATTTGCTAATTTTTTCATCGTACAAGCGGAAGAGGAACGTTTTCATGGTATGAAAATTTATAAATTCCTTAATGATCGTGGACACCGCGCTACACTGGCAGCAATGCCTGAGCCGAAGAACGAATACAGCTCTATGCTGGATGTGTTTGAGCACGGTTATGCGCATGAGCAGCAAAATACGAAGAAATTCTATGCTCTGGCGGATATCGCACTGAACGAGCGTGAGCACGCTACGATGTATTTCTTGAAGTGGTTTATTGATGAGCAGGTCGAAGAGGAAGCTTTGTTTGATAACATTATTCAGAAACTACGCCGGATTGAAAATGACAGCAACGCCTTCTACATGTTGGATGCAGAATTCGCCAAACGTTCATTTACGGCTCCTGCGGAGTAAGCAGGACAGAATGCTGTCTAAAATGGAACAAACAAGTACATACCGTATACCCTGTTGCGTCATTATTGAAGGACGGTACACCATTTTACGTATTGAAGGATGGTACGACCATTTTACGAAATGATCCACGCCCCTTAGGATGTGACTCATACGGAAAAAAGCTTGCATACGTGCAAGCTTTTTTGTTGTGCGCAGAATGAAGAAAGGAAGATAAGTCTATCAAATTGTGAAAATGGGGTAATAGAGTATATGTCAACATAGATCTATGCTTAGAGGTGGTTTTCAAAGATCAAATCTATCAAAATCGTTTTAATTTTTAAGTTAATCTAACAAAAGTGTAACTCTACCGTAGCCTTTGAAGAGAGAAGAGAGAGTGGTGTCTCTGATACTATTAAAATTAATCGCCATGGGATACGAGTAGAAACGATTTACACACACCTGGGGAAAAACACACACAAGGGAGATTTTATTATGCTAAATATTCGTAAATCATTCGTCGCTACATTTGTTATTTTACTTCTCTTACCATTGATATTTATGCCTCAGTCTGCTTCGGCCGCATCGTCATCCACTGAGAAGGCAGCGAGCAAGGCGAGTGCCAAAGTGGTATATCTGACATTCGATGATGGTCCTACAGCCCATACTGGTCAGCTTCTCGATATTCTGGATCAATATAAAGTCAAAGCTACATTCTTCATGCTCGGGCCTCATATGGAACAATATCAGAAAGCCACACAACGTATTGTAAAAGATGGCCACGGGCTCGGATTACATGGAGTAACCCATGTACCCGGCAAGTTTTATAAATCGGCTTATAGCGGATTAAAAGAAATGCAGCAAGCTAATGAAAGCTTGAACAAGGTAGCCGGAGTTAAAACGAGCCTTGTTCGTACGCCATATGGTAGTAAACCTTATATGAAACCAGCTTTCCGCAACGTGCTTCTTGGCCAAGGAGGATTCCATCTGTGGGATTGGAATGTCGATTCACTGGACTGGAAATACAAGAAAGATCATCAGAAAGTATACAATAATATCATGTCCCAGGTTCACAATGTGAAAAAGAATGGAACAACGCCTATTGTACTTATGCATGATCAGCAAGCGACACTGAAAGTACTGCCACAAGTGTTAAAAACGTTAAAGGCAGAAGGATATCAATTCGAAATTCTAACGAAAAACGTACAGCCTGTGAATTTCTGGAATGACAAACGTTAAGTACAGGTCCCAGGAAACCGGTTGTTTCAATCTATAGGAGGTACACATCATGAAAAGACAAACGTTATGGATGACAATTCCGGTGACGACAGCAGTTTTGCTCGCGCTGACTGGATGCGGAGGACCAGACTCTAATCAAGCATCGGCTGGTGGCACCTCTTCGACAACCGTTGGTGAACAAACACAATCCGGAAATGGAAGTACTGCATCTAATGAATCCGGGAATCAGGCCGGATCAGCGAATGTAGATTCAAATGCAGTTTCAAGCAGCTCAGGCAGTACTACATCGAGAAAAGAAGATGCAGCCGTATCAAACGCTAACGGAAAACAATCAGATTCGGAATTATCGAATGTGAAGGAAGTGGTGAAGGCGGTTCGCGCTGAGTTAAAGATGCCAAGTGCTTCGTTGCCAACGTCTTTTCCACTGCCTAAAAACCGATATTTGGGTGCAGTGATCACAACAAACACATTGGAGTCATTGCATGTGAACTTCTACGCTGCGAACAAAGCAGTGGCTTTAAATGATCCATCATTAACGGAAACCGAGAGTTCAGCGCCCTGGCTTGCCAGTTATGAGGTGAAATCCTACAAGAATGCAAATCAATCTGAACTTTTTCCCGACACAGATCTGAAGAACATTCCCAAGGATATGACGGTTGATCTGGGGCATGGAATTAAAGGCATGGTGGAAGGAGCTGCCGGCAGTCAGTATTTAACCTGGAAGGAAGGCCGGTGGACATTACAAATTCGCTCCGTTTCAGAAGATCAGATGAACAATCCGGGGATCGCGAAGAAAATGGTCGAGTATTTGGAGTCACATAGCTTGCCTGCTCCCAAAGACAAGGGATTTGTGAAGGTGGATTATGCCAGTGGGGGAAAAACAGTTCATGTGACTATCTCATGGCAGGACGGTAAACAAATTCACCAGTTGAAAACGGAGCAGGTACCGCTGGAGGCACTTGGTATGGTTGTATCCGTAAAATAATCTTGAACCTCTGTATAAAGCTGCTGGTAAAGAAACCAGTCCATACTCAGATGAAGAAACCAAAAAAGCTTGGCATAAGGAGAGGGTTCCTGAGCCAAGCTTTTTGCTATTACATCGTATCGAGGTTGCACGTATCCAAGTCCAAATCGGCTTAACGTACATACCGGTTCTTTCATTTGAACCATCCCTTTTCTTTGGAACGAGTGATTGCTTCAATGCGGTTACTTGCATTTAATTTATTGAGAATGATGGAGATGTAATTCCGAACGGTTCCCGTTGTGATGAACAAATGGCCAGCAATTTCTTTTGTGTTTTTTCCGTCTGCCATGAGGCCAAGAACAGCATGTTCGCGTTCGGTTAAAGGATTTTCCTCTACATAAGCTTCATCGACGAGATCTGGCGCAAAGATACGTCTGCCATTCATCACTTGACGGATGGCTTCCGCAAGTTCTTCAATCGGGCTATCCTTCAATAAATAACCACGGACACCGCCTTTGAGTGCACGTTCGAAATATCCGGTTCTTGCAAATGTCGTAAGGATTATAACTTTGCAGCTCATTCCTTTGAGTTCCTCGGCAGCTTCGAGTCCGCTCTTGACGGGCATTTCAATGTCCATCAAGCAGATGTCAGGCGCATGTTGTTGTACGAGTGCAAGGGCTTCCTGACCATTGCTGGCTTGTCCAACCACCTCCATATCCTCTTCCAGATTAAGCAGCGAAGATAATGCGCCTAGCATCATGCGCTGATCTTCAGCAATGACGATTCTGATCATTCTTCTGCCTCCTTTATCGGTTTGCGTACCAGTTTGGGCACATGGATGATCAGCGATGTACCTTCGATTCCTGTACCTGACCGAATGTCCATGCAGCCGTTCACAAATTCCAGTCGTTCTTTCATCCCGAGTATGCCCGTTCCGCGTCGATCTTGCTTGCGAGTCCGTTCGATGCCTACCCCGTTATCATGCACCGTTAAAAGGTTGTGGGAGGGTGTCTCCTCAATCCGAATTGTGCATACCGTTGCCTGACTATGTTTGACCACATTGGTTACTGCTTCTTTCAAACACATCCCGAGTACATTTTCATTCAATTGAGATGTATCCTGCAGCTTTGGGTTACCATGTAAAATGAATTCAATGGAAGCGGCTTTCAAGATTTGCTCCGCCCGGAACAATTCATCAACCAGTTGCGTTCCACGCATCGTTGTAACCATCTCGCGAACTTCCTTCAGAGCTGTGCTTGCCGTCTGTCTGAGCTCATTCAGTTCAACGATCGCTTGATCCGGATTTTTGCGAAGCAAACGTTTGGCGAGATCCGTTTTGAGTCCGATCAGAGAGAGTTTTTGACCGAGTGTATCGTGCAAGTCACGTGCAATTCGCTGCCGTTCTTCCATTTTCACCAGATCATCCAGTCGTTTGTTGGCACTTTCGAGCTGACCTTCGAGTTGTTCACGTTTGTTTTTGTTATATGTGCTGATTGGCAGAAGGATAGAGGCCATCAAGCTGATAAAGACAAAGGGAAACTGGCTAAGCAACATCGAGCTTTGATTAATAAAGCCATAATTGACCGTCAGGAAGCTTGCGCCGAGATTTACCGAGTAGAGGGTAAAAAAGCCGGCTTTATTTTTAATATTGCCAATAAAAAATGCTAGAAACAATGAGAAATAGGCATAATCATATGCAATTGTCATCGTAACGGATATGGCAATCAGCAAGCCGATCCACATGTAAACCTGCCATCCCTTGGTAATGAAGGCGAGCAGATAACAGACAAAAAATACGATAATGATAATAATGCCGGTAACCAAGGTCCACAACTGCGAATATTGAGAGATGTAATAGAAGGGCAGGATGAAAAAGACGAGCCATACGTACGGGTTCAAGCCTGTATTTTTATAAAAAAGCTGTGACCACTTCTGAATATCATTCTCCTCCTTGAAAAAGGTATTACTCAACTTTAGCCTGACTGTAGCATGACTGTCGTCTGAATACAAGAAAACGAATCCGACAGAGCCTAAGGCTTCTCTGTCAGACCCGCTTGATTGGTTACCCGAATCGGATTCGGAACGTAGTTTTTGCGTGAAGGTTGTTTCAGTTCTCTGAAGCTGATAAATTGTTTGCTTTCCTCATCCCACAAACGGAAGCGAAGCGCAACGAGGCTGGAACGTAACGTGATGGTGGTTGCCTTCTGCAAAGGCGGCGTCGCGTTATGTGCATCTTCCAGATAATAGTTCGGTACACGCGGACTCAAGTGATGCACATGGTGGAAGCCGATATTCCCACTAACCCATTGCAACAGCTTCGGCAACTTGTAATAAGAGCTTCCTTCTACGGCTGCTTTCACATAACTCCACTCGTCTTCGTGTTCGAAATATGTCTCTTCAAACTGATGTTGTACATAGAACAGCCAGATGCCGAAGAAACCAGAGAAGAAAAATACGGGTGCTTGCACCATGACAAAAGCTTGCCATCCAATCAGCCAGCACATGAAACTATACAGCGCAATGATTAGAACAGTCGTTAAATGGGTATTAATTCTTTCCTTGCGCCTTGCCGCTTTGCGGTTAAAACGATAGGCAAACAGAAATACATAGATTGGTCCGATGCCAAACATAATGACGGGGTTACGATAAACTCGGTAGAAAAGACGCATCCAAGGTGTGGCAGACTTATATTCATCCACAGTCATGACCCAAATGTCACCTACACCGCGTTTATCCAGATTGCCGCTTGTTGCATGATGGATCGAGTGTTCGGCCTTCCATTGTTGGTAAGGTGTCAAGGTTAATACGCCCGTGATGGTGCCAAGAATATCGTTGGCTCGTTTGCTTTTGAAGAATGAGCCATGACAGCAGTCATGAAAAATAATAAAGGTTCGAAGCACAAATCCCGATGCCACGAGTGCGATAGGGAACGTCAGCCAGTACGAGATCGATAAGCTGAAATATGCAGCTGCCCATAATAGAAAGAGCGGCAACAATGTATTGATTAATTGACGAATGCTAAGTTTGAGATCATTTTTTTCAAAAGGTGTGACTTCTTTTTTTAGCGCCATTTCTTTGCTTCTACTCATACATGTTCCTCCTTATGCGTACAAACCATGGCGGTCTGTACTCTGACGATCCCCGGCAGGACTCTTTGGGAAGCGTTTTTATCATTGTAAAAGAATGTGCGCATGACGGTAAGTCATAAACGTCAGCCTGCTATAATGACAAATATCAAGTATGGACCATGATATTTGTCATGGTCAGTTTCCGTTTTACATGATACAGAGCACGAAAAGATGACGTATTCAAATGTCCTTTGCACAAATGACGCAACAATTTGTATTATGTATACAAATTTTTCGAAGAGCATGGTAGAATCTATCCTGGAGTGTATATGACAGCTTATATGGTAGAGAATTATTTTTGGAAGTGTTAGCTTAGGTGAGACAATTTTTAGAAGATGTAGATGAAGCCTGATTTGATTTTGAAAAGATCCAAGTAAATTGATTTTAAAGAGTTTAGATGAAGTACATTGATTTTAGAAGATCTAGATAAGTACATTGATTTTAGAAGGTTTAGATAAGCTATGTTATTATTTTTGGATGGATTGGATGGAGCGCTGAATGAAAAGAAGAATCACGGATATTTTATTTATTATGGCTGGTGCGTTTCTGTTTGCGCTGGCGGTAAACTTGTTTGTCATCCCTAATGATCTGGCAGAGGGTGGCGTGACAGGGATCACCATCATTTTGTATTATCTGTTTCACTGGTCTCCCGGACTGATGAACCTGATCCTGAACGGTATTCTATTACTCGTAGGTTACAAGTTCCTGGATCGAACGACGACAGTATACACGATTATTGCGGTTATCTTTAACTCGCTGTTCCTGCACCTGACAGAAAGCTGGAGCATTGCGTCAGATGAACTGTGGGTTAATACTATTTTTGCAGGTGTATTTGCAGGTCTCGGGATCGGTTTAATTGTTAAAGTAGGGGGAACAACGGCAGGTACGGTCATTCTGGCACGGCTTGCGAACAAATACCTGGACTGGAATATTAGCTACGGATTGCTTTTCTTTGATCTGATTGTGGCGTTCTCTTCTTACTTTATCATTGGGCCTCAGGGCTTGATGTGTACGATTGTGTTGCTATTTGTGGGAACCAAAACGATGGAGTTTATCATTGAAGGACTCAATCCGAAAAAGGCAGTCATGATCATCTCAGCCAAACAAGATCAGATTGCGAAGCAGGTCATTGAGAAGATGGATCGTGGGGTTACGGTTTTGTCCGGCCACGGTTATTATACGAAGAATCCGAAAGAGATTTTGTATATTGTGATCAGCAAGCAAGAAGTTCCGATGCTGAAGAAAATTGTACGAGCCGAGGACGAGATTGCATTTATCACCATTCATGACGTGCGCGACGTATTCGGAGAAGGTTTTATTGAGCTTTCGAAGTCATAGTTTGTTTTACTGGTTCAATGTAAAAAGGACGAAGTGGAGATAATTCTCGCTTCGTCCTTTTTACGTTATGGAATGATATGGCCTTCGATAAAAATAAAAGCTTATTCAGTCGTTTTTTTTCTGATTCAACGTGATTGTAGGGGATGTCATTTGCATGAGATGTATTGGCGGAAAATATGCTGTACACACTCCAAAGTGGATGATATATTGAATTTAATTCGTTAAGAAACTTAACTAACTATGAAGTGGAGGTGATAAAATGGCTGGCACACCGCAATATATCCGCAATCTGAATGAAAACTTGATTATGGATGCCCTGATAGCACAAGGCACTATGTCGAGAGCGGATATCAGCCGTCAAACAGGACTTAGTAAACCGACAGTATCATCAGCGGTAGAGCACCTGATCGGACGTAATCTGGTGAAGGAGACAGGCAGAGCCGACAACGCCCAAGGGCGCAAGGCCACGTTAATTCAATTTAATGAAACGGCTTATTATGTCTGCGGGGTTGATATCGGGGCCACACGTATTCGAATTGCCTTATCTGACTTGAATGGGAAAATCGTTACATATTCCACCTATCCGCCAATGGATCGAAACATGAAAAGAGTGTCAGGGCCAGAATTCGTTCAGTCACCTGAAGAGGCAGAAGTGGAGGGCAGTCATCCTTCATTCGAATCATCTGAAATGCCTGTACTTCATGTGCTTTACGGCTATGTGGATCAGTTGCTTCAGGAAAACGGGCTTCAGTGGAAAGATATTCGCTGTATCGGATTTGGAATTCCGGGTGTTGTCTTGCCCGGGTCAGGAAAGATTAGCCGAATTGTAGCCCCGCTTGCAGGTATGGAGAAGGAGTTCTCGCGTGATGCTTTAGACCGTACTTTTCCATGTGACGTCATTTTGGACAATGATGTGAATCTCGCTGCTCTCGGTGAATACAGCAGAGGGGCTGCAAAGGACTCACCGCTTTTTATATTTTTCTCAATCGGGGCTGGAACGGGTGCAGGTATTATGGTTCAGGGACATTTGCTGCATGGATTGGGTGGTTTAACCGGTGAAGTAGCTGAGATGCGCATGGAAGATGGCCGGCGTCTGGAGGATGCGTTGTCGGCTGATGGACTGATGCGACTAGCAAAGCGCCATTTCTCGAGCGAGCCTTTCAGTTCAGAGATGCAACCTGAGGATGTCTTTGCGGCGACTCGGAGCGGAGAGGGATGGGTTTTAAGCATGATGAAGGAGTACAGTCAGATGATCGCTTCGGCGTTGCGTCAGATTAGCACGTTGCTCGCCCCTGAATTAATCGTGCTTGGAGGCGGCATTGGCGGAAATGGTGATGTATTGTTACCTCTGCTAAGGAAAGCTGTTGCCGAGCACTTTCCGGTGCAGCCACAGCTGATATGTTCGGAGCTCGGAGAACGAGCCGTCGTGACTGGGGCTGTGCAAGTGGCGCTGCAGCAGACCATGATGAATCTCCAGCAAGAGGCACTTGAAGATTAGCAGCCTATATTGATTCGAACTTTTTGAAAAACCGTTGTACTACGTTCAACTAACAGTTAATAGTATACCTGCCAAGGAGGAAAGTGTAATGACAGAAACGGTTCAAGGCACCACGGCAAGTCAGCAGTCAGAGCTGGATGGCCTGAGACATCTGCAGAATGAAGGATTAAAGGGAAAAACTTCATGGATCGCCGGTGTTGATATTGGCGGTACTAAAACACTAATGTTGTTATCCACGCGGAAGGGCGGTGGAGAAGTTCATGAGCGTAGATTGCCGACGCAAGCCGCGGATCAGCCGGAATCCTTTTTCCAATGGTTATTTGCCGAATTACAAACGTTCTGCGAGGAAGTTGGATGTGATTGGGATCAGCTCGCGGGTGTCGGACTAGGTTTCCCGGGTGTTATTTTGCAAGATGAAGCTGTGCTTCGAAACGCTCCTGCATTTCAGTGGCCCGAAGAAGATATTCGGCCGATTATCGCCAAGTATTACAGTGGAAAGATCGTTCTGGATAACGATGTGAATATGGCAGCTATGGGAGAAGTGGATCAGGGAGCAGCCAAAGGACATCGTCATAGTGTAATGGTAACCGTGGGTACGGGCATTGGGGCTGCACTCGTCCTGAATGGAGAACTTTACAGTGGACAGCAGGGGGCAGCTGGCGAGATCGGACATTTTATTGCAGGTGACGAAGGGTTGACTTCTGAATATGTGGCAGATGGAGATGCATTCGGTGTGTTTGAACAAATTACGTCTGGCACAGGAATTACGGAGCGGGCGAGGCATTATTTTACATCGGGAAAAGGAAATGAACTATCCCTGATCTGGAGTCTGGCGGGAGGCGAAGTGCAGCAGATTGAAGCAAGACATGTGTTCAAGGCGGCTGAGTCAGGCGATGTAGCTGCACTTGAAATTCTGGAACCGCCAATGCGTTATATGGCAAGAGGACTCGCTAATATTACGGCGCTGCTGAACCCATCGATTATTGTGCTCGGTGGCGGAGTAGCTGCATCCAATCCAACCTATTATCTGAATGAAGTTGAGGCTCGGCTGAAACGTTATGTTGTGCTTCCGATCCAAGTGGTCATTGCAGAACTTGGCAATAAAGCAGGGGCTATCGGGGCGCTCGCTTCCATTAGACGTCATCTTGAACGTATGTAAAGGCTAGTGATAGGAGTAAACCATACACAGAGACTACAGAAATAAAAGGATGGAGATCCGGATGAGCGATAGACATATGACGGCTAATACAAAAAAAACAAAAGCCGAATTCAAAGAAGCAAAAGCGGTATTAATTAAATTGCAGGGTTTATATCTCTTTATGGGACTTGCCGGAGGCATCTTTAACCCTTACATCAATCCCATTCTGGTTGCACAGGGTTTTTCGAGTAAGGATACCGGATTTATTATGGCCTTTGGAACATTAATATCCATCATTCTCCAGCCTGTCTGGGGAATTTTGGTGGATAAATTCAAAAAGACACGCCTTGTTTTGGTCATCAGCCTGCTTGTTCCAGCAGCGTTAGCGTATTTTTATAATATTCAGGTATACATTATTTTAATTTTGATCTATACTTTATGCACTATATTTCAAGTGACACAGATACCTGTAGCTGACTCCTATGCGGTAACGGCAGCAAGAGCGGCGAATACCTCATACGGTATGATTCGGCTGTTCGGAAGCCTGGGGACAGGGCTTGGCGGATTCGCTGCAGGGATGTACCTCTCCCAGTTTTCTATTCATATGTTATGGTTGCCCTTTCTGCTTTTTAACATCTTGAGCGCAATACTGGCGGGCACACTCCCCAAGCAGACGAGCATTTCCTCGTCCTCGGTAACCTTCTCCGTAGGTTTGGCAAGATTGCTACGAAATCGTACGTTCCTTCTCTTTCTCACCGGTTGTTTTCTGGTGAATCAGACGCTCACGGCGTTTAACTCCTTTTTTGTTATTTCATTTCAGATGGCTGGCGGCTCAGTTGCCTTGACGGGTACAGCTCTTTTGATCGCTTCTATCACTAATGTACCCTCCATGCTTGTAGCCGCTTATGTGTTACGCAGGTGGGGACATGAACGAACCATGTTGCTGGCGGCGGGAGCCTACATGTTGCGCTGGGGAATTCAATGGTTGTGGCCGAGTCCTGAAGTGATGATTGGTGTTCAGGTGTTGCACGGATTGTCGTTCGGATTTTTCTATATCGCGGCAGTGGAATATGTAGCGTCTGTTACTGGACGTGAAATGCAGGCGACAGGTCAAAGCTTATTTAACATGGTGTTCGCAGGACTCGGAGGCATTGTGGGGAATATGCTTAACGGCTACTTACTGGATACGGGCGGCCCGTCAACGATGTATCTGGCTTGTACGATCAGTGCGGCAATGGGGGCAATCATTCTGTACATCGTCAGCCGACAAGCCAAAGAACAGAGAAGGGCGTACCCGTTAGCGTAGAAACAAGTATAGAAAGAGACTACAAATAGGCTACAGATAGATTAGAAACTAAAGAAAAACGGAAGGAACTGAGGCCTATGAAGGTAAATTTAGAACGGAGTACAAAGTTGAAAGCATCGAGCTGTATATTCTCGACGTTGCCGATCCTGCTCGTCTATCCGTGGTTGCAGCGATTTTTCATCAGCGGTGTAATGGTAGGTGCTGTGAAAGGTTAACGTCTCAGGAGGTCATAGGCATGACACAACCGATGGTTAAGAAGATGTCCAAGGAACAGCAGCATCTGGTTCACCAGTCCATGGTCATGATGGATCGTTTTCATGACGATGAATTTGCATTGCTTCGCAGCTTTGAAGACGATGCATCACAGCACGGTACACGAGGAAGTGCGCATTATGCGCTGGGTTTGCTTATTCGTCAGGAGCCCGGCGATGTGGAGCGGGCTGTTCGTGTCCTTCATAAAGTGCTTGATTATCAATATGATGCACCGGAAGAAATTTATCACGGCACCTTCGCGACCCAGACGAATGAAGGGCACCCACCCGCGGGTCATTATGCATGGAAATCATTTGCGCCAGGCACGGCATATTTCCTGGAACGCACCTTTGAGAAGGTGTCTGCGCAGTTTATTCATAATCTGCAGCAAGAGAATGATTTATTGAAGGAAGGCTCGGACGCCAAACGATTGAGAGAACTGTTTTATGACTCTGTGAACGCTGTTTTGCCCCCGGTCTGGATCAGTTACGATCCAAACTGGCGGGAATTTATTGCTTGCGTGTGTGCGATTGCCACAGCGGAGTTTGTAGAGCATCTACCAGATGAGCTTATTCAGCGGATGGATGAAGCGATGGTGCGTGCCGTTCAAGGCTCTGTGGATCGCAGACGGTCAGATGTGATTCCGATGAACACCAATATTGAACTGATGCATATTTTTATTACCCATTATTATGGACATCGGTTCCAGCGAGCGGATTGGATTCAGCATGCGGATGCACAGGCCGAAAGTCTGTTACAGGAGTTTGAGCAGTTCGGAGGCACGTTTGCTGAGTTCAATACCACGACCTATTACGGGGTGGATCTCGCCGTACTTGGCATGTTCCGAAAGTATGCCATAACTGAGCGCATGACTGAAATTGCTCACCAGATTGAACATGGACTATGGAACAATATTGCACTGTATTACAATGCCAATCTGGAGAATCTCTCCGGGCCATTTGCTCGTGCGTATGATATGGAGATGCGGGAGCATAGCTCCATCGGTGTGTTTCTCTATCTTTTGTTAGGAGAAGGTTACGAGTATCTAACAGGCATGAACTGCGAATCGGGGCATGATCCGATGATCGCGTTGTTGGGTGTTGATGTCCCTGAAGAGGCTGTACCGTATTTCAAAGCCCATCAGGGAGATCGACTTGTGCAAAAGCAGTTCATGGAGCTGTGCGAACGGAGCGATCCAAAAGCGAATCGAAATTTGTGCACCGCTTCGGCCTGGATTGGTGAGAGAAGAATGATGGGAGCGATGTCCGGCAGTCGCAATACCAACGGCCAGATGCATCCGGCAACGATTCATTGGCAGACCGAGACAGGAGAGCGGTATTACCTGCGTCTTGTTCGGCGTGAAACAGGTGGAGACTGGAACAGTCATTTGCGCGGCATCACTTTTGAAGCGGAGGTCACGGCGGAGTCATTGCAAATTGAGGTGCAGCTGGATACGGCGGAGGAGATCGAGGTTTATTTTGAAATTAAAGGACCTCACTTGCATCCACAGCATTTACAACCAACACGCTGGACGCTTCCGGGGCTAACCTGTTCTGTAAAAGCAGAAGCGCCAGCGCCGACAGTGCTCATGTATACGGATTATGCTGAAATAATTTACCTCTATGTTCCGGGCATGACGGAAAACCGGATGAGGTTTGAACTCGGGATCAGTGAATAGATCGATGATGTGAGACGGTTAACACAGGGTTAGGCAAGAGACGATGAATGGACGTTTTAGAAGGCTCTATTCGAAGGGGCTATTAGAAAGAAGGATATTACAAGGCTATTAGAAGGGCTATGGTAGGGTTAAAGGAAGGAGGCGGGCAGAGTAAATGTACACAGACAAGAAAGAATACTCATTCTCGACATGTTGGAATATCAAACGCCATACGACGGGCGAAGGCATGATCGAAGAGATTCTGTCGCTTGGATTTAGGCAGGTGGAGTTGAATTATAATGTGACGGATGAGCTATTAAAGACGATTGAACCGATGATTGAACGTGGGCAAGTGGGTGTATCGAGCGTGCACAACACGTTTCCGCATGTAGCCGATCCGGATTACGGTACGGATTCCGTGTTACTTGGATTTGATGATGAGCCGCGGCGTAAACGGGCAATTGAACTGTTGCTTCGTTCTGCCGAATATGCTCATCGCTACGGTGCCAAGGCAGTTGTTGTTCACCCTGGGGAAGTGCCGTTTGAGTATAACATTGATGAAGCTCTGAAAAAGATCTATCACGAGCAAGGCAAGGATTCACCGGCTTATCAAGCGTTGTGGCAGGAGATGCTGGAGAAGAGACAGGCTAGAAGTGCCCATTACTTGAAACGTATTCAGGAAAGTCTGGAAGAGGTATGTGATCTGTCCGAGCAACGCGGATATGGTGTGAACTTTGGTATTGAAACCCGTTCACGCTGTTATCAGATGCCAACGCTGCAGGAAGCAGGAACAATCATTGGTCATATGAAAGGTGCTCCGCTGGGATTATGGTATGATATCGGCCACGGCATGATGATGGATCGCATGGGATTGTATGACAATGTGCGCGAAGCAAATGCGCTGATCGATCATGTCGTGGGCGTGCATATCCATGAAACGGTAGGATTGTCTGACCACTGGTGTCCGTATATTCATAGTCAAGACATGACTTATTTTGATTCATTCCTGGATATCATTGATCGATCTCCAGTGAAGGTGTATGAGCTGAAAGCGGCCTGCACACCCGAGGAGATTGACGAAAGTCATAAACTCATTACAGCTCGTATTGCTGAACGTCGGGAGAAAATGAAGCAGGCGAACGAATTGTGATGCAGTAGTGGAATTGGGGAAGTACAAGGTACAACGAGCGCGAGTAAGTACAGAAAACATAGAACCAACCACAGAAAACACGGATAACACAAGACGGCAGAAACCGCAGAAAGCACAGAAAGCACAGAAAGCACAGAACGACAGAAACCATAGAACGACACAAACACAAAAACCACGAGATGAGGATATACTCTTTCGTGGTTTTTTTACCGCGTCGAAACTAGAGTGTATTAAGCAGGTTATGGGAAGAGTGGAATGGAGAGAGCGATTGAACGGAACGGTGATACAAAAACGTTAACGTATCTCAAAAGCAATGCAAAATGAGATCTAATCCTCACCCTAAAAGTTCTAACGATCACCACGAACCTTATTTCCTCCAAAAACGACAAAATAAAATTCTAACGATCACCAAAGAGCTTATTTCGTTGATTCAATAACTTTTCGAGTGTGTTTAGGCCTTTTTTCGGAAAATAACGTTACCTGAGATCGTTAGAATTTTTGTGGACCTGGACCTGGACCTGGACCTGGACCTGGACCTGGACAGCTCCAACCTTCCCGAACCTCGCAATTTTCCCACCTCAGAATCCTAGCATCTCCGAACTCTAGCACCTCAAAATCCTTTCACTCATACATTCGTCGTTCCAATTCAGCAAAAGCAATCGCGAGATCATCACTGGAATTGTCGATATATGCAACAGATTCGGACGGAAGCGGCCAGGCCACGCGTTTTCGTTCAAGAGATGAACGGAACGCATCCCAGTTAGCCAGTTTCCATTCATCTAATGGAGATTGTCTCGCTGTGATTCGTTGGTGATACAATGCTTCGTTCTGTAAATAAACGTAAGCGACTCGAACATCGGTGTCATTGAGAGAGCGTCCGATGCGTGCGAGTTCCTGCTCAATCCAATCGGGCGTCTCGGTCTCTTTGGTAAAAGGCCCAACCACGAAAGTATCTACACCAAGTTGTACGTTATCCAAAGCGGCGTCCATCGTAATTCGATAACCCAGATCACGACATAGCCGTTTATATTCGGGTGAATCCCGGTCTGATGGATCAAGCCCTTGCAACGTCATGATGGCCTCTGCTGCTGGACGAAGAAGGATGTCCATGTCCAAAAATGCAGCTTTATATTTACGCGAGAGCGCTTTGGCGAGTGTAGTTTTGCCACTTCCGGCTCCGCCGAGAAAGAAAACGAGTTTACTCTTGCTCATGCGATAATGTCTCCTTTAATATGTGATAACAGTCTGTCTAAATTTTTGAAGATCGCAAAAAATTCTATTCATAGGTTAGGGCCAGATAGAGGTATTTTAACATAAATAGATCAACCGGGCTGGACTTAAAAGGAATAATAAGGTAATATGACACCTAGGTTAACTATGCATAGGTTTCCGATGTATTAGACGATGTGTTTAGGAAGGAGAGTTTTGCTTGCCGATCAATAAACAAATGATTAAAGGAAGTACAGAAACATTGATTTTAACGTTACTTCATACACAACCCATGTATGGCTATGAGCTAATTAAGGAACTGCATCGTCAATCCGAGGGCGTGTTTAGTCTCAAAGAAGGTACATTGTATCCTATCTTGCATGCCATGGAAATCGAGGGATGGGTTGAGGCTTATTGGGCAGAGGTAGAGGGCAGAAAACGCAAATATTACTCCATTCGAGATCAAGGCATACAGGCATTACAGGAGAAGAAAGCAGAATGGTCCTTATTTCGCCGTGCAATAGATCGTGTAATCGGTGAAGGAGGTTTAACCTGATGAATCTGAAGGAAGCGATAGAGCAGGGGAAGCAGACAGGAGAAAAGCAGCAAATTCAGATATATCTGGATCAAATCTGTGGTCATGTTAAGGCGAGTGAAGTACATAATGATCTTCGTGAAGAACTCGGGAATCATCTCGAAGAGATGATTTATGACAAGGAGCAGGAAGGATTTACATCGGAGGAAGCTGCCGCATATGCTATTGAACAAATGGGTGATCCGGCTGATCTAGGCAGAAGAATGCACAAAATTCACCGTCACCAGATGCACTGGGGATTATTGGCGGGAGTAATAGGCATGGCTATAATCGGCCTGGTTTTGTCATGGATTTATACGAATAGTGTATTAAGCTTGGGATATGAATACTCATCTGTTCATCTACTGTATACAAGCATGGGGATGTTAGCCATGTTGTTCTGTCTCTTTTTTGACTATAGGAAATGGATTAATTCTGCTTGGTGGGTATACATTCTAATGAATGTCCTCTTATGGATTACCCCGGTGATAGCGGACTCGTATGGCGGCATGAATAGATTCCTTTCATTACCATATGGCTTGTCCATTGATGTTACCACATCTGCACTTTGGATAATGCCGATTGCGATCGGCGGAATTGTGATTCCTCATTTTCGTTCGGGTCTGCATGTACAAATGATCTTGACCTACATTGCATTAGTAGCTTTGCCTATGGTACTTATTTATCAAATCTCGGATTGGGTCCGATTATCGTTATTTGGGTGTATATCTTTGCTACTCTTCGGATGGATTACAAGAAAATGGTTGTATATGCTGATTACAGCCTGTTTTTGCGGAGTGGCTGCAACCTTGTTATTACTTATAACAGATAAATATAGTCGATTCGAAAGATTGTCTATTGTATTTAATCTAGATCAAGATCCAAAAGGTATGGGATTTACGAATAACGCTATTATCGATATCATCAAAACAGCGGGATGGTGGGGGAATGGAACGAGCATTCCGACAGGTTCAACTTTAAAATATCTTTATCTGAGTTTTCCCGGGGTGATGCTCGTTGATGTGTTTGGATGGCCTGCCTTTGCGCTGTTTTTTGTTGGCCTCGTGTGGTTTGTAAGTACATTATTTAAAATGCTGCCGCGTATACAAGACAAGTTTGGTTCAATCATTGTCCTTTCTATAACGGCTACACTTACACTTCAACTGAGTTATTCAGTTGCGATCATCACTGGAGTAGTTCCCATCATGAGTGTTAAATTTCCCGTTATCGGCTATGGTTCCCATGTGATACTTGAATACGCCATGATCGGATTGCTTCTTGGTGTTTATCGCCGGAAGGATACGGTTTCCTTAAGCCGTAATACAACTGTACCCGCCAGGGGCACAGTTTGACTTTACCTGAAAGATGATGGGGAGCTTTCAAGGTTCACAACTTCTCTGAGGGGAACCAGATATGCCGCAGATTAACCCATCCCTGACTGTTGAATGACATTCCGCGAACGGAAGGAAGATAAGCAGTTTCTACAGGTTTTTGGGATAAAATGAACATCAGATGTTCACGGAGAAGGTACCCTTCCATTTCGGACAACGTTTGGCTTCGCTCTGTTGCATATGGGGATGCGGCAATGGATTCTAACCTATGTTGAACCAGCATTTGAGACTGGTGCTCCAGATGCTCAGATAAGGTAGCAAACAAATCATATCTGCGAAGCTCCACATCCCGATCTTGAATCAGAGAGAAAAGAATCAGATCGGATTCAAGTCGCCAATCTCCTTTGAATTGTTCCATGCTTCCTGTGTGTATGGTGCATAGAAAACCGGATTGTTCCAAAGCAAGTGCAAGCCACTCAGCATCCAGCCGATATTGCGGAATGGTAGCTATGTGCAATGCAATGGGCTCATCATAAGGAGAAGGCCCCAGCGAATATTGGTGACTCTCCGGTTTGTAATCCTGATGTAGAGGCCGATTCGGCACATTCTCTTGTACCTGATCAATACACTGATTCAAGTAGGCTCGTACACCCGGATCGTTTAACGGTCCGGTTTTTTGTGTGTTACACGTAAGCAACTTGGTAACGGTCACACCTGAACTTGCTTGTGTCCATGCCTTACCTACCGTTTTGGATGGATTATGTACAAGGTGGAAGAAAGGCGATTCCACCTGTTCGGTTGATCCGAGCCCCTGATTTTCATCAACATTTTCCACCGAAGTACTCCACGGAATTTGCAAAATATCCACCCGATCAATGAGAGCTCTCCCCTGAAAGTAGGCTGGATAAGCTTCAAGTCTGCACAGGTGATCATCCCATGCGGTTACTTTAAAAGGACCCGTTCCTACCGGTTTGGGCATAGGCTTTATCAGATTTGTTGGCAATTGTGCCTTATCTGCATCTGAGTTTGGCGTAACAATGACAGCCCGGCTAGTCGTCAAGAAGGACAAAAACAATTCCTGAGGTTTCTTCAAATCAAAGCGCACGGTTAGTGGATTCAACGCTTCAACGGAATGCACCTGTTGCACCACCTCACGGTATAACGTACGGCGTTCCGTGGATTGCAATCGTTCAAATGTATAGACAACATCCGAAGCCGTAAGCGGCTTGCCGTTGTGAAAATAAACCCCTTTTCGCAAATGGAAAATCCATGTTTGTCTATCACCCGATACATCCCACGTATGCGCCAAACAGGGCATAATCTCTCCGTGTTCATCCCGCTGTACAAGCCCATCATAAACATGGCTGGTCACAAAAGACTCTGCGAGCAGATTGATATAGAGCGGATCGAGCGCATGAAGCTGTTGACGAAGGGGTAAACGGAGCGTATCAATCGGCTCATTGTTGGACCCAGATTCCGTGTGGTGTCCAGAATAACCGAGCAGCCACTGATTCAGAACATGTTGCATGGACATTGAATTGGAAAAAGCTCTAACCTGATCAGCAGCTTCTTGTAGCTCTCGGCGATTCATTGCCTGCATCATATACTCCGCAGCAATTTGGTCGGCCGGTATCAGTAGAGACAGCGTAGAACGCCGCCCTCGCCCTCTCTGGGATTGCCAATTAATCCAACCAAGCGCAACCATTTTTTTCACGATGGTTAGTGTGTTGCGGTGGGTGCAATCTAGCAATATAGCGAGGTCGGCAAGAGTAATGGAATGTTCTGATGTATCTCCTAGCTGGTTGTGTAGCAGCAAATATTGCTGATGCAGTTTCAACGAAGCTTCCCCCTTGATGGCCTAATTCGATTTCTTAACCAAATATCTAAAATAAGAAGTTATATCGATCAATATTTCTATTTATATTCTTATTTTATCATCTAAAATAAAACGTAGATAGATAAATGGAGGTATTTCCCATGATTGATAAAATAATGTCTTCACCCCATCGTGCGATAATTACGCTGCTAACGGCTGTATTGCTTGCAGTTATGCATCAATATTTATTTTATGACCTTGATATCGGGGTGTCGTATCCGATCTTTGTTATCCTGTTTTATAGTTTTATGTACATATTTGCCAGAGATCGAATGAGGGCATTAACGATTGTTGATGTCTGGATCGCAAGTGTGATTCTTCTGTTATCACTGACATATCTGTTATTTGATAATGTTTTGTTTCAGGTACTCAACTTCATGATTATCCCAAGTCTTGTCATGCTGCATCTGGCTTATGCCATGGGGAGGAAGAAGCGGCAATGGTGGGAGTTACGTTTGATTGGTACAGCGATAGACCATGTGCTTCCGCAAACGATTCGTCACTGGGGAACGATTGGTTCCATGATGGTCAGAGCCGGAGGGCGCAAAATGGATAAAACACAAAAAGTGATCGTATTCAAAGTGCTGATCGGTTTATTGGCTTCAATACCTTTTCTGCTTGTGGTGCTCACCTTATTGTCTTCTGCGGATGGTGTCTTTAATGCCTACTTATCTGGCTTTCCAGAGTGGTTAGATCAACTCGCACTCATGCCGATGCTGCCCCGAATCATCTGGATTATAGTGGCAGCCATCATGTTTTTCGCTTACGTCTGGGGATTTGTGCAGCCGATGCAATATGAAGCAGAGAGATCAGAGAATGCCCGTTGGAAAAGTAGTCCAGATTTATCGGCAGTTCAGCCGCATCAAGTTGCTGAGCAATCTAAGCCTAACTCGGAGAAGGAAGGAGAGAGTATACCTGTATTCACTCCCGTAACTCCTCTTAAGCAGTCCGGGCCTAAGCAAGAAGAGCCATTCAAGCTGGATTCAATTATCACGGCTACAATATTAACGGTCATGAACAGTGTTTACATTTTGTTTGTGCTTGTACAGTTTTCATACCTGTTTGGGGCAGGGAAAGGATATTTGCCAGAGGATTTGTCTTACGCCGAGTATGCAAGAAATGGTTTTACCGAGCTAGTGTTGGTCACTGGATTGAACTTTCTCATCCTGGTTGTTGTGTTGCAATATACTCAGATCAAAGGGAGAAGGGGTTTAATCGTACAGCAGGTGCTGCTCCTGATTCTGGTATGTTGCTCTGCAATCATGTTAGGTTCTGCATTTGTCCGTCTGAATCTGTATGAACAAGCGTATGGATATACTTACATTCGATTCCTTGTTCATGCCTTTATGATCTTTCTGGGGTTATTGTTAATCATCGCTGCGCTACGGATTCGATATACAAAGATACCGCTGATTCGCTGTTACATTGTGCTTGGACTGTCGGCTTATACGCTAATGAACTATATGGGGATGGATAACCGAATTGCGGAGCTTAACATCGAACGTTATCACCAGACAGGCAACATCGATACCGCCTATTTGGCAAGTTTATCTGCAGATACTTTACCGTTACTGAAAGAGTTTGCAAGCAAAGAATTTCCGGAATTAGAGACTCATTTGATGGATCGTAAACAAGTTCTAGACATGCATGTGAAAGATGCGAGTTGGGTTTCATTTAATTTTGCGAGACATCACGCTAGGTTAGATTTGTCCAAATGAAGAACAGGATAGAGCGGAGTTTGGATTTCTCAGCAGTTCATTTATGCAAATCTAATATGTAAGTGCTATAATGTAAAAATAAACGTATGAAGGGGGTGAATCTCTTGTTTGAATTACATGAGCTATTGCCGTATATATTCTCCATTGGTCTGATTTTCACCGTTAGTTACGCCTATATTGCCCATCTTCACTGTGGCATGACGGAGTACTGGATGGAAGGTGGCGCTGGGGACGGAATCGAACCAGTTTTTCCGGCACTTGGCTTGAACTTACAGCGCAGGTCGGAAGACTGGAGCCGCATGGTCAGACGAAAAGAAGCACCGGATGAAGATGAACCAGACTGTTTTTCCTTGTTGAGACTTGAATCAAGCAATCAACAAGGAGGATATACATGGAAAATAATACAAACAAGAGGTTCACACTTACGTCTGGCAAGGGACGGATCTATGGTCTGATTGCGATTTTATTCGCGGTCATGCTGCTTGCCGGATGCAGTAACAATGTATCAGAGATTAACTCATCAACGCCAGGGTTCTTTAATCATTACGTTGTTTTTCCGCTGTCGTATCTGATTCAGCATATCGCCAGTTTATTTAATGGAAGCTATGGCGTTGCGATTATCGTCATTACATTGATTATTCGTCTCGCCTTATTACCGCTCATGATGCGCCAAGCCAAGTCTCAGCAGGGAACACGCGTCATTATGAATGCGATGAAACCTGAACTGGATGCGCTCAAGAAAAAATATGAGGGAAAGACGGATTCGGCTGACCGGCAGAAACAATCGGAAGAGACGATGGCGTTGTATAAAAAGCATAAGTTCAACCCGCTGAATATCGGCTGTTTGCCATTGTTGATTCAACTCCCGATTCTATCAGGAATTTACACGGCAATTCGGCTGACGCCTGAACTTTCGTCCCATTCGTTTCTATGGTTTAAGCTCGGAGCGCCTGACTATGTGCTGGCTGTTGTTGTGGCAGTCATTTATCTGATTCAGGCGAAAGTATCACAGGCGAATATGGCTCCGGAGCAGCGAAAACAGTTTGCGATAATGGGGTATATCTCCCCGCTAATGATGGCATTTTTCTCGCTTTCGGCACCGGCAGCTATGCCACTGTACTGGACAGTTGGGGGTTCGTTTTTAGTGCTACAGACGTTGCTATTCCGCAAATTGTACCCTGTAGAGCATCCACAGGAAGTTGCAGTGACAGAAATAAATACGCAAAAGCCGGATCACATCAAAGGCGCTAAAAACACGAAGAATGCTAAAAATACGAAAAATGCAGGTGCAGCCAAACGTTCAGCTAAACCTGCCAAATCGTAGTTAGATATACGGATCAATAGTAAGGCGAGTTGAGCATAATGAATATCGATGTTTATTCAACAATTCAAACCCTTCAATGGGTTTAGGATTATCAAAAATATGTAATGCAAACAGAAGAAGCGTGCCTATGGGCAAGCTTCTTTTGTTGTACATAACTCACACTTCTGGTATCTCCGGTTCCCCGGATAACTGAAAACGGGAAACAAAATGCCAGATAAGCTCACGGCGGGAGGACACCTTTGTTTTGGCAAAGATGGACTTCAGATGATCCTGAACGGTATAGGTTGAAATATGCATGGCCGCTGCAATTTCCTTCGAGGAATAGCTGCGCAGTACATAGGCGAGCAATTCACGCTCGCGAGCGGATAGAGCGTAACTTTCAGACAGGAGCGGAAGTAAATCCTGAGGCATGGCCTGCTCAAGCCAAACGGAGATTTGATCCGGTTTGTCCGAAGGCTCGTTCGAATCTACATGCTGCATCACGCTTGCCTGAAGCATAACGTAGCGACCGTCCGCCAACTGCACGCATACTTTGGACTGCAGACGATCTGATTTGCATGATTCTGTAGATTCACTTTTTCGAATGGATTGCAGCAGATGGGAGCTTACCGCGCGAAGGGGGCGCGGCAGGACATGGTCTTCAACTTGCTCCAAGCGGCGCAATTCAGATAACCAGTAACGTGCAGCTGAGTTTTGCATTGCAAGTTCAAGCGAAGCACGTAAAATAACAATGCCAGGCTCTCGTGGACTTCCACCTTGAAGCTCCTCAATGAGCAGAAGACGGGTCGTTCGCAGCATAAATGCAATGGAGGAAGTCCATTGCTGCATGAGCAACCGTTCTTCTTCGGTGAATACAGGTCTGTTTTGTTTACGATATAACGTGAGATAGCCCCAGCAAACATCGTTATTCACGAACACAGCCCGAAGCTCATCCCCAAATCCGGCAGGCTGCAAAATATTTGTATAACGTGTACTTGCCTCAGATCGCGATTGAAGGGAAGCGTACAAAATGGCAGCATGCTGACCGGATTGGATCAAATCTGCATATTTATGGAGGTCCTCTTCCATATATTCATTGATAAATAGCTGATCATGAATGGCTTCAATGCCATCTTCCGTCACAGCGCCTGTAGAGAGAAGGGTAGAAGGATCTACGGTGGTGAAGCAATAGGCATCATATGCGATAACCGTTTGTATTTGCTTAAGAACAGCTTCCCGATAGGTGCGAGAGGTCCAGTTACCTTTTTCAAGGGAAGTAATCCGGTGTACATTCTGTTGAGCGATCAGGTCTGTCAAGTGGATTCAATCCTTCCCAAGTACTTTAATATCCCACACTTATGGGATAGTAGTCTGTCTGTATCCTTTTATAATGAAATTAGACGAATACAGAGTCAAGTCTAACATCGAAATGAAGAGGAGTGCAGTTGCAATGAAAGATCATATAGATGGTACACGGATTGAAAAACGAGATGAAATGACAGATTATATTCAGTCGGATGACCGTTCAGCTATGAGCTGGGATAGCGCCGACATCGTTCGTTATGAACAATCTATAGCGCTTAAAATACCGGGTTATGTTCATATGCATGACCTGATGGAAAATCTTCTCCAAGTATCAATGGCAGATAACAACGAAAATAGGGTGTTAATTACTGGGGCTGGAGGCGGAAAAGAGATCACTTTGCTGGGCACAAAACATCCTGACTGGTTGTTGACAGGCATGGATACCTCTAATTCCATGTTGGCGTTGGCGGAAAAAAGAGTAGCAGAAGCTGGTATCAAGAATCGGGTCAAACTTCTCTCTGTGACGATCGAACAAATACCTGAAGATTTCATGTACGACGGGGCAACGAGCATGTTAATGCTTCATTTTATTCAAGGTCAGGAAGCGAAAAAGACTTTTTTGTTGCACCTCGCCAAAAGGCTCAAACCCGGAGCACCGCTAATTCTTGCATCTGTTAATGCAGACCTGGATTCTCCGGCTTATCCTGTCATGATGAAGGCATGGCAAGAACATATGCTGAAAGCAGGTGTGCTTGCCGAGGAATGGGAGCGTTTTGCCGCATCTCTCGGTCGAACATCCGATCCCGTATCTGCTGAAACCTTGGTGAGTTTGCTCGCGGAGTGTGGTTTTTCCCGGATAACCCGCTATTTCGGGGCATTCTGGGTGGAGGGATATTATGCAATCCGAGACTAATATGGATCAAGGTAACTTGAAGGATCGAATCTGGGTCATTGGTGGATATGGCCAAGTTGGACAGATGATCTGTACTCAGCTCGCAGCGGTTTTTCCGGGCAAAGTATGGGCTGCAGGTACACGCCGGGAACGCGCTGAACAATTCAGTCAACAGACGGGTGGGGCTGTGAAGCCGATGCAACTGAATATTATGGAAAGGGTAGACCCTGCACTGTTGCAAAACGTTAAACTTGTCATCATGTGTGTAGATCAGAACGATACCCGGTTCGTTGAAAGTTGTACCAAAGCCGGAGCAGATTATATCGATATTTCTGCCAAGGCTGATTTTCTAAAACAAGTGGAGCGACTGGATTCGATGATGAAATCTTCCCGATCAACTGCAATTCTCAGTGTTGGATTGTCACCCGGCGTGACTAACTTGCTTGTTCGTGAAGCAGCTGGGCAACTTGATCAAGTGGATGAGACGGACATCACGGTGATGCTCGGTCTTGGAGAAAAACATGGCAAGGCCGCTGTTGAATGGACGGTAGATCATATGAACGCCAATTATGAAATCATGCAGCAAGGAGAGTTAGTCGAAGTACAAAGTCTGAGCGGCGGCAAATCGATTGATTTTGGGGAGGGGCTGGGACGGCATAGGGCTTATCGATTCCCTTTTTCAGATCAACAGGCTGTATCCCGAACACTTCGTATCCCGAACGTGTCAACGCGATTATGTTTGGATTCTCGCTGGATTACCAGAGCATTGTCGATATCCAGACGAGCGGGGCTGCTGAAGCTGTTGCGTTTTGCCTGGGTTCGTGAGATGGCAGTAAAAGCATTTGCTTTGATTCCTGGAGGCAAGCCGATGTTTGCTGTAAAAGTCGATGTGTCAGGGTGGCGAAATGCAGAACGGATCGATATACAACAACTTGTTATTGGCGAAAAAGAAGCCGTTATAACAGCAGAGGTGGCCGCAGCTGTGGCGACAAAACTTTACGTGGACCCACGAGAGCCGGGGGTATATCATGTGGAACAATGTTTCTCCTTACAAGATATTCAGGAAGAACTGGTTCAGCCTTTAAATGTGGTAACGAAGATTTATAAACATGACTGATGGATGCAACCCTTTTGAGATATTTTTGTCCGTAGACTGCAATCTGCTATGATGGAACTATAGATCAAGCACGATTGGAGGGAGAACATGGACTGTATCGCCGTACTGCCTTATTACAGAGTACAGCGAGAGGTGACTGGCCTTTCGCAGGAATTTGAGATGAATGCCCGTACCATGACCCTTTACCCGGATCGAATCGTGACCAAATACAGGGAGTTTCTGATTACGGAAGTATTTGATATGTCTTTTCGCCGGATGGGAGATGAAGGTGGATTTTTCTATCTGCATACAAGTACAGGAGTGTATCCGTATATGGTGGAGATCGACCCGAGGCCATTTATCCAAACGTTTCATCAAGTGGCGACTGCTCGAATAAAATGATTGACCTTGCCGCTACGTGAAGCCTTACGCTGGTTTGGTGATAAATATATCCAATCCAGAGGAGTGTAAGTACATGAGCATTTTGATTCAGCAAGCGACGATTCTAACGATGCAAGAAGCCGAAGCGCCGTTTACGGGAGATATTCGTATTGAAGGAAATCAGATCGTGCAGATCGCCAGTCAAATCATGCCTAAGCCTGAGGATAACGTGATCGACGGTCGAAATAAATTAGCTATGCCTGGTCTTGTGAATGCTCACCAGCATTCACCTATGAGCCTGCTTCGAGGTTTTTCGGATGACCTGAAGTTGATGGATTGGCTGGAGCGCAAGATGCTGCCTGCCGAAGGACGGATGACACCCGAAGATATATACTGGGGAGCCCAATTGGGCATTGCAGAGATGATTCGTTCCGGTACGACCGCCTTTGCCGATATGTACATCCATATGAATGAGATTGCGGAAGCGGTCAACAAAACGGGAATACGTGCATCACTGACACGTGGCATGGTTTTTATGGAGGATGATGGAGGACGCAGGCTACAGGAAGCGATCGACCTGGTGCAGCGCTGGTCAGGGAAAGCGAATGGTCGAATCACAACGATGTATGGGCCACATTCTCCTTACACTTGCCCGATGGAACCGTTACGTGAGGTCATTGCGATGGCTGTTCAGGGCGATACTCCACTACACATTCATCTGGCCGAAACGAAGGAAGAGGTAGAGAAGGTTCGTAGCCGTTATGGTATGACACCGACGGAGTATTTGGAGGAAGCAGGCATGTTTGAGCGAGCACATGTGCTACTGGCTCATGGAGTACATCTGAATCCACAAGACATTAGCAGGCTGAAGGGCATACGCGGCGGTGTCGCTCATAATCCGGTTAGTAACCTGAAACTTGGATGTGGTATCACCCCGGTAGAGGCGATGATCGCCGAAGGTATTACGGTGGGAATCGGGACAGATGGGGCAGGGAGTGCAACAACACTGGATATGTTCGAAGAAATCAAGGCTGCATGCTGGCTGCAAAAACTGGACTACGGTGATCCAACCCGGCTTCCAGCACGTCAAGTGCTTGATATGGCAACCCGTGGGAGTGCGAAATTGCTTTCAATACAGAATGAAGTAGGGTTGCTGGCACCTGGTTATAAGGCAGATCTCATTCTGATTGACCTTGCTAAACCTCACTTGCAACCCGTTCATAATGTAGAGTCGCTTCTGGCCTATAGCGCGAATGGAGCAGATGTGCATACTACCATTGTGGACGGAAAGATCTTGATGCAGGACAGAAAGTTGCTTACCATAGATGAGGATGAGTTATATCGGGAAGTAAACATTCGCGCGAAGCGAATTGTGGAAGGGATTTAAATATTCGGGATTTTCTTCATTAAATGAATTACTAAAGGGAAGTTTACTGAGCAGGCTCCCGGTTATGGCTGGGTCATTCACCGGATGCCTGCTCAGATAAGTGTATTTTACTTGCGCGAGAGTAAAGGTTCCTTAAAACTTGTTATATTTCATTTCAAGTATTGCTGCATTTCATCCGAAACTTGATTAGCAGATGAAGCGTTAGTTGCTGGGGCAAAATAGCGAGAATCATTTTTTGCGTGAATAAAATATAATTTATTAAATTTAGGATCAGTCCATAGAATGATATAAAAATCATCCGACTTTGTTCGATTTTTATTTGCAATCATTGGAAAATAAATGTCTCCATTCATTTTTTGTTTTATCTGAGTCATTAGACGATCTGCTCTGTCAGGCTCAAAAACATCGTAAACCTGATGATCAATGACCATGATCCCTTTAAACCAGGTAGGTGTAAAAAAATTGCGATAACCTTTCAACTCAACTTGAATTTGAATCGTTTCTCCGTCTAATGTACTAGCTGTATAATCTTGTTCAATGTTATAAGGTAATTTATAAAAGATGAACAGCGCAATAAAACTAATGAAGAAAATAATGAGTATAATTCGAATTCGTTTTTTTATAATATAACCGCCTTTCTCTAAGCATTTACCTCAAATGACCTGTCCAAAGAACCAAATTTGTTAATTTTCCTCTTTGTCGGTAATATGTTCTGAACTTGAGCTAACTGCTGGCAGTGCAATTTACTATATTAATATGAAGTATAACATGTAATATATTGGAATACATATTTTGTTGATGGTATATATGGATTGGTGGGAATATATGTTTAGTAATGAGTGCCACATGGGAATCTGCTCGTATTGAAATTTTTTTTTCAAGAAATGAATCGAAAATGGAAATTTTTTGATGGTTAAAACGCTATGGGAGCTTATCCCATGGCGTTTTTTGTCGAATATTAACTGGTAATAGTTCTATGGACCTGTTCAGAATCCGTTCAGAATAGGTCGTTATACTTGCTATGTATCTATACAAAAATGAGATAAACACGAGGAGGAACATGAATTGAAGGGGAAAAATAAACACAAAAAATTAAAGCCGATCATGAAAAAAAGCATGTTGGCCGCGCTTGGATTAAGTATTGCTTTACCTTTAGCCGGATCACTTCCTCCAGTAGCAGGAGCACCTGGTCCAAGTATCCAAATTTCAGGGCCTGTACTTAATGATGATATCCAATGGTTAAATCGTTCTTCAAAAGATACGAATTCACCTCTAGTACCAATTAATGTGCAAACTGATAATAGAATAACGATTGATCTGAGCACTCATTTTCCAGAAGGGAAGTTTAGTGGGATCAGCGCCGTTGCTCAAAATGTATATCAACTGGACGCACCCAAAATAGCACACGTATATATAGAAGGAAATCAATTGGTAGTCATACCTTATAGAAGCGGCGTAATCAACATAAAGTTACAGGCAAACTATATTCCTAATCAGCAACTTAGCCTGATAGAATCAGAGTCGCAAAATATCATTACCGATTTAGAGCCTCAGGAAATCGTCACAGACAATATCCAGCTTCACATCAGTAAAAGAGGAGATTTGAACGGTGATGATAAGGTTGATTCTGCCGATGCGGTTCTACTACATAGTTACCTTCGTAACATGTTAACCCGTAGTGGCTTCTCTGACGTAGAGATGAATCAGGCGGATGTGGATCGAAGCGGTAGACTAGAATTGGCTGACATGGATGCTTTGCTGAGTGGTTACGCGAACAGTTCACTTGGTGCTAAAGATAATAGTTATGTGCTAACTTTTAAGCAAGTCGATGACGCGCCTTATGCGTTGAATGGTAAGTTATATGGGGATTTGAAAGTAGGCGCTACTTTAGCAAGTCACATTGAATTCTATGATCCTGACGGTGATACACCCAGATCGATGCTCTATCAATGGTATCGGGGTTCCGAAGCAAGTGGATTAGATAAAACAGAAATTATAGGAGCTACTGAAGCCGTATATAAGATTACTGCTACCGAGCAAGAGAAATATCTCTTTTTACAGGTTACGCCTCAATCGTATTCATCTGATCGTCCTCAAGGTAAACCGATAGTCATTCGTAGTGAGTCAACTGTTGCGATAAAGCAGAGTGATATCGTAAATCTTTCGCCATCGAATGGTTCTACAGAAGTTTACGTGAATCAACCATTTATTATTACGTATAGCCAACCAGTGGAAGCGAATTTAGACAGTGACTCGAGTATTATCATTAGGAACCTGACAAATGATGAAATTGAGCAGTCTTACAAGATTTCATCGGCAGCTTTTTATGGGGTAGTTGATAATCAAGTATATATTTTCAACCATGGTTTAAAATACGATAAAAATTATTCAATTGAAATCTCTGGAGACGCTTTCAGATCTAAGGCTGATAAGGCTTATATGCAAGGGACTATTGTAGAACAAAATGGTGTTCCATGGACATTTACAACACAGGTACCACACTAGTTAAAATTTTAGCTTGCTTCAAAAATTATCATCTAACAATATTAATTTAGATATGGAGGGTTAATTACATGCTTCAACCCCAAAAGAAACGTCCAAAAATGAAAAAAACAATGTCTGGTCTGATCATGCTGACGTTATTATCATCGCTTGTTGTGCCTGGATCAGCTGGTGCTTACACTGCCAAGACCTCTCAAGTTGAATTTACCGATGTTAGTGTACAGGCGGGGAAAACGGTCCATTTGCCAGTAACGCTGAAACAGGCTGAGTATCCGGTAAAAGCATATAATATGCAGATTAATTTTGATATGAATACTTTAGAAGTATTGCGCATTACACCTAAAGCATACAGTACCATTGCATCTTTTTCAGAGGAAGAAATGATGCCTAAGTTCGAGTCCTATATCAATAACAACGAAGGCTGGGTGCGTATTGTCTGGGTGGATTTAACAGGTAACAATCATCTAATTGATACAGGCGAGCAAATGTTTGATCTGGAGATAAAGGCTAAAATCGGCGCTGCTCCAGGAAAAACAAAGCTGACTACTAATCAAACTGACAGTGAGCACTGGCGTGTTAATAATGTAGATGAGAGCCCACCTTCTGAAATGTTAGGTGGAACAATCACCATTACAACAGCTAACTCAGGCGGTAACTCTAGCTCGCCTTCGACGGGTTCATCAGGTGGGGGCTCAGCAGCGCCATCTCCAGTAACATCTGCACCAACCACATCTTCAACTCCAGTGGCAACTAAAGGTGTGGACATTTACGTGAACGGACAAAAGCAGGAGCAGTCGGCAACGGCATCAACATCAACGCTAGATAACAAGGTAACAACAACGATCCATGTAGATAACAATAAAGTGATTAATCAAGTGGGGAACGGACTTCGTACGTTGTTGCTTCCAGTTACAGGCACAGGTACGAACGCGGTCGTTGGTGAATTGAACGGTAAACTGGTCAAAACAATGGAAGGCAGCAATGCACAGGTTGTTATCCAAACGGATACAGGAACGTATACCCTTCCAGCCAGTCAAATCAAGGTCGATCAGATCGTAAGACAGCTTGGTGGCTCAGCATCTTTGGAAGATGTAAAGTTCCAAATTTCCATCATACCAAGCAATGACACCAAGAAAGCAGCAATTGAGGCAGCAGCAAGCAAAATGAATAATACAACGGTAATTGCGGCTCCGGTTGATTTCGAAGTCAAAGCCGTTTACCAAGGACAACAGGTTGATGTGAATCGCTTCAATTCGTATGTAGAGCGCACGATCACCTTGCCTAAAGACACTGACGGCTCCAAGATTACCACGGGTGTTGTGCTTCAGGCGGATGCTACGATGCTGCATGTGCCAACTAAAGTGATCAAAGGTACAACTAATGATTCCGCGGTAATTAACAGCTTGACAAACAGTACGTATGCGTTGATTTACCACCCGGCAACGTTCACGGATATCTCCAATCACTGGAGTCGCACGGATGTAGAGGATCTGGCTTCACGTCTGGTTGTAGAAGGTGCAGGAGATAACACATTTGCACCGGACCGCAGTATTACACGTGCAGAGTTTACCGCTGTTTTGCTCAGAGGTCTTGGTTTGCATTCTCCTGAAAGTGCCGTAACGACGACATTTACAGACGTGAACGCAGATAGCTGGTATGAAAATGAAGTACAAACCGCAGTTTCCTACGGACTGATCTCCGGTTACACGGATCACAGCTTCCGTCCAAACGACGAAATATCCCGTGCTGAAGCGATGACAATCGTCTCACGTGCGATGAAACTGGTAGACCTGGCCAAAGCGGATGCATCCGAAACTGCGAACCTGCTGGGTTCATACAGTGATGGCAGCAAAGTCCAAGCGTGGGCTGCAGAGCCTGTAGCATCAGCGATTAAGCAAGGTCTAGTGCAAGGTGCTGACGGGAAACTGATGGCAGACGCTGACATTAGCCGTGCGCAGACGGCAGCTATTGTGAAACGTTTGCTGGCAAAAGCCGGATTGATTTAATTAATTTCGAAATGATTGTTTATTAAAAGGTAATTCTATCAACATGGAACACCTGTCGTTCGTTTAACGTTATCGTTGAATGAACGACAGGTGTTTTTGATTTCTAACAACAAATTACGTCCGTGTAATCCGAATTTTAACGAAAGCTTTGTTTAGCGGCAGATCATTTGATAATATAGAAGGGACGCCTCAGCACACTTTTGATAGAAAAAGCTTCTCACGCGTCTATGTGAATATATGAACATAATCTAGCGATTTTATAATATATAGAATGGAGCCATCCGATGAAATATCGCAATATGGAAGATTGTATTAACGACCTGGAGCAGCATGGTCATCTGATCAGGGTTAAGGAAGAGGTAGATCCGAATCTGGAGATGGCTGCAATTCATATGAAAGTGCATAAGGCTAAAGGGCCTGCGCTATTATTTGAAAATGTAAAAGGTTCCAGGTTCAAAGCCGTATCGAATCTGTTCGGCACCATTGAACGTAGCAAATTCATGTTCCGTGAAACACTGGAAGGTGTACAGCGGGTTATGGATGTGCGAGACGATCCTATGAAGGCGCTCAAAACACCATTCAAGCATATTCAAACAGGACTTGCCGCCTGGCAGGCATTGCCGAAACAAAAATCCATCAGCCTTCCGGTATCGGCGCAGGAGATTCAGATTTCGGATCTGCCCCTGATCAAACACTGGCCGATGGATGGAGGGGCGTTTGTAACCTTGCCGCAGGTGTATTCAGAAGACCCGGACAAACCGGGCATTATGAATTCTAATCTGGGCATGTATCGTGTACAGCTTAGTGGCAACGATTATGAAATGAATCAGGAGATTGGTCTGCACTACCAAATTCATCGCGGAATCGGAATCCATCAGGCCAAAGCCGTGAAAAAGGGAGAACCGTTGAAGGTCAGCATTTTCATCGGTGGGCCGCCAGCACATACGTTAGCGGCAGTGATGCCACTGCCAGAAGGTTTAAGTGAAATGACTTTTGCCGGCCTGCTTGCCGGACGTCGTTTCAGATATAGCTACAAGGATGGGTACTGCATCAGTAATGACGCGGATTTTGTGATTACCGGTGAGATTTACCCAGGCGAAACCAAGCCAGAAGGTCCTTTTGGCGACCATTTGGGTTATTACAGCTTGACTCATGAATTTCCGCTCATGCGTGTGCATAAAGTATATGCCAAACCTAACGCAATCTGGCCGTTTACGGTTGTAGGTCGTCCGCCGCAAGAGGATACGGCATTTGGTGATTTGATCCATGAAATTACGGGAGATGCCATCAAACAGGAAATTCCGGGTGTTAAAGAGGTACATGCCGTGGATGCTGCTGGTGTACATCCATTGTTGTTTGCCATTGGCAGTGAACGTTACACCCCTTATACGGATGTGAAGCAGCCAACCGAGTTGCTGACTATTGCTAACCGAATTTTGGGGACAGGACAACTCAGCTTGGCGAAATATTTGTTTATTACAGCCGAAGATCAGCAGCCACTCGATACACATAAGGAAGTTGAATTCCTGACTTATATACTGGAAAGAATGGATTTGCAGCGTGATATACATTTTCATACCCATACAACGATTGATACACTAGATTACTCCGGTACGGGGCTGAATAGTGGTAGTAAGGTTGTACTGGCCGCTTACGGTGACAAGATTCGTGATCTGTGCAAGGAAGTGCCGGAGTCGTTGAAAAATATTCGCGGTTATGAAAATCCACAACTGATTATGCCGGGTGTGGTTTCGATTCAGACAACTGCTTTCACGAATTATGCTGACACGGCAAGGGATATGAAAGACTTCGCGGATGTTCTGCATGAACGTGGGGGATTGGAAGCATGCCCGATGATTATTGTGTGTGACGACAGCTCGTTCCTGAGTGCAAACCTCAGCAACTTCTTATGGGCTACGTTTACGCGCAGCAACCCGTCGCATGACATGTACGGAGTGAACAGCAGTTATAATCACAAGCACTGGGGCTGTGATCAGATCATTATTGATGCGCGGGTGAAACCACATCAGGCACCGCCGCTCATTCCCGATGCATCTGTGGAGAAAGGGATTGAACGTTTTTTCGTAAAAGGAGCAAGCCTGGAATCCATTAAATTGTAAGGAGTTATCGGAACGTCTTATATAGTTCTCGATATATCAAGTAACTTTTTCAGAAGATGCTGATACAAAGTGAGGAAGTCCAAACGAGTTATTCGGGCTTCCTTTTTTGATGAGTTTGTTTTTGTTTAGGGCGTGTCTTGATGAAATCTCGTATACGCGAAAATAAAACCCGGGATCATACCGTATTGCCTATGAGGATAAAGTCTTAGATGTTCATGTTTGCCTATATGATTAAGGTCATTTGGACTATGTAAGAAATGTTAGTTTCATACGATATAAGATGTATAGGTATGTCTTGGCCCCGAAGGTCTGGGTGCTGTTAACTATAATCATTTGTTCAGGGGGAGTTCCGATTGAGAATCCATATTATGAACCTGCAAGACGGGGACCGTCTGACAGCGGATACTTTTAGTGATGCAGGATTGCACATTCTCGGAAAGGGGACTGTCATTCGAAGTGAGGATATTACCTTGCTCATGCAGCATCGTGTGGATTACGTAGATATTGAATTGCGTGATGAAGGAATTACCGAAGCGGAGTTCTTTGCAGCATCTATGAAACATGCAGCGGAATCAAAAAGTAACAGTACAACAAGCAGCACAAGCACGGGTGAACAACCTCCTGAGGAAGAGATGAAGTCTCAATTCCTTCAAACTGTACATAATTATCAGAATGCGTTTCTGGAAGCGCTGACGGTAGGCAAGTTTAATGCAACGATGGTGGATGATGCTCTGCAACCGATGGTGGAGGGACTTGATGAGCAAAAGGACGTTGTACATCTCCTGATGATGCTGGAACGTGATGACGTTAACAACTACACCCATTCGATTCAGGTAGGTCTATTATCCTTCTATATTGCTAGCTGGCTCGGATATTCTCAGGAAGAATGTTACAAGATCAGTCGCGGAGGATACTTGCACGATATCGGCAAATGTAAAGTCCCACTTCGAATCCGGAATAAAACAGAGCCATTGACGGTGGACGAGCAGCTTGAATTGCAACGCCATACCATCTACGGACATGAAATTATTAAAAATTCGATGACAGACGAAGTTACGGCGCTTGTAGCTTTGCAGCATCATGAACGAGAAGATGGCTCAGGCTATCCAATGCAACTCGGAAAAGGTGAGATTCATCCGTATACCCAAATTGTGTCCGTAGCTGATATTTACATTGGTATGCGGACCGGTAAACATGGAGCAAGTAATCCGAACCTGATCAACAATCTCAGGGATATCTATGGCATGGGATTCGGTAAATTGAATGAAAAGGCGGTTCAAGCGCTAATGCAGCATTTGCTGCCTAACTTTATTGGCAAACAGGTGCTGCTAAGCAATGGAGAGAAGGGTGTTATTGTTATGAACAATGCGTCCGATATTTTCAAACCGCTTATCAAAGTGGAGTCCGAAGAGTACCGTGATCTCTCCAAAGAACGCACCCTTTCCATTAACGAATTATTGATTTGAGTCACGAAAAAGAAGACCGTTGAAACGAGCCTCTTGTCCTTGGATGAGAAGCTCGTTTTTTAGTGAGGAAAAGCTGCCAATCATAGTTAACCATTACGCTTGGCTGGAACCCGCCGATCAGACAGACGATCCACGACCCATACCAACAAAGCCGCGGTACTGACACCTGCACCTAACCAGCATACCCCCTTCCAGCCTGACCAGGCATATACTTGTGTAGAAGCTAAGGAGCCAATTGCACTGCCGATAGAATAGAAGATCATATAGGATGCGGTTAATCGGCTTTGAGCTTCCGGGCGGACTTGATAGATCAGACTTTGATTGGTCACATGTACGGCCTGCACAGCAAGATCGAGCAGAATTACACCGACAACCAGGAACCATAAAGAAGTATGTAACAATCCAATCGGAATCCAGGATAACACTAAAAGAATAAGAGAGATGGCAGTTGTTTTCTGTCCTAAACCACGATCTGCCCGTTGACCTGCTTTGGCGGCAGCGAGTGCTCCAGCAATGCCTGCAAAGCCAAGAGCGCCTATAAGTGAGTGAGATAACGAGATTGGAGGCGCGCTGAGTGGTAATACTACGGCAGTCCATAATATGCTGAACGCCATAAAAATGAACATGGCAAGGATGCCTCGCATTCGAAGAACACGTAACTCTGCATATAGTCGCAGCGTGGAACCAAGCAATTGAAAATAGCCAAGTTTAGATGCTTTGAATGATTGGTGAGGCAGCATGCGCATCAATACAAATAAACTGATTAACGTTAGGCTAGCAGAAAATAAATAAACCGATCTCCAGCCCAACCAGTCATTCATTAAACCGGCGACAGATCGGGCAAGCAGGATGCCAATGACAATACCACTGGTGACCCGGCCTACGATACTACCTCGTTCGGACTCGGAAGACAAATGGGCTGCGTAAGCAACGAATGTTTGTGTGATCACAGCTAATAACCCAACCATCGCAATAGCTAAGAAAAGAATTGATTCTGAAGAAGAAGTGCCTGCAACAATTAGAGCAAATGCCGAAAAAAGCATCTGTATGATGATCAGTTTGCGGCGGTTAACCAGATCTCCAAGCGGAACAAGCATTAACAGACCCAATGCATAACAAATCTGAGTAACTGTAATAACAGAGCCGATGGTTGCAGTAGACAAATCAAACTCTAGTGCAATGGAATCCAGCAAAGGTTGCGCATAGTAAATATTCGCTACGGAAAGACCGCTGCAAACTGCAAACACCCAAGCCAGTGTGCTTGTCATACTCTGTTTTGTCGAAGTGCTTATTTCTGAATCTTGAAAAGAACGTTGCATTTGTATCGCTATCCTTTCGAATGTAAAATTATTTTGTACCAATCAGTATATTATGATAGGAATTAACATTATATTTTTATTGTATAAATGTCAATGAGGATAATGATTTCAAAAAATGATTTAAGGTTTATTCGGGGAATAAGTTATAAAAGTTTAAAAATTATCCTTTCAAACTGTTTTTTTGAAGGGAAGAAGAGTGGTATGACTTACAGGTATTTTGACTTCTCAATGCGTTAGGTTAAAATATAATTGTACTGTTCAATAAAAAAAGGAGCGGTGTTATGGTTCGGAAACGGGAGTTTAATACAGATCAGGCGCTTGATGCGGCTATGCATGTATTCTGGGTCAATGGCTTTGAGGCGACGTCACTAACGGATTTAACAACGGCAATGGGAATTCAACGGCCCAGCTTATATGCAGCTTTTGGAGATAAAAAGGAATTATTTGAACTTGTCCTTCGTAGATATACGACCTCCCATGCCGCACAGATTAGAGCAATGCTTGGTCAAGGAGAGTCCGTTAAAGAAGCTTTTTGTGCTGTTTTTGAGCGTATTGCAACAGAGGGGGGCACAGGTAATGCAAGTCACGGGTGTTTCTGTATTAACACGATGGTTGAACTGGCTCCTCATGATCCCAAATTTGCCGTGTTATCACGAGAGCATCAGATGTATTTAGCCGTTATTTTCAGAGAGGCACTCGAAAAAGGACAACAAAGTGGAGAAATAAGAGGAGATTTAAATGCTGGACTTGTGGCACAATCTCTGCTTGTTTCTATGATAGGAATAACGGTGCTAATGAAGTCGGGACCGGAACGTTCATTTATTGAGCAAAGTATCCAGGCAGCGCTAGCTGTGTTGCGATAGCGCTCTCTATGTTTTCACTGAAATAAGGATTTCACGAAGGATCAACGGAATTTCGGGAGAACGGAGGGAACCGCTGATGATTGAGGTAACCACAGTAACCATCATACAAGCTCCGATTGAACGTTGCTTTGATCTGGCGCGTGACATTGACATACATACAAAGACGGTGTGGAAGCACACGCGAGAACGAGCCGTCGCAGGAGTAATCAGTGGCCCAATCGGATATGGTGATACGGTTACTTTTGAGGCCACGCATTTTGGGATTAAACAACGGTTGAAGTCACGTATCACACTTTATGAGCGACCTTCATTGTTTGTTGATCAGATGGAGAAGGGGGCGTTCAAAAGCATGCGGCACGAACATCATTTTAGCGTATGTGGAGAACGTGAGACTTGCATGAGAGATACTTTGTACTTTGAAGCTCCTCTCGGATTGCTGGGATGGGCCGTAGAGCGCCTTGTTCTAAAAAAATATATGCAGGCTTTCCTGGAAAGCCGTAATGCTAAATTGAAAGTTCTGCTCGAGCAGGAGGAAACATGACATAAACGAAGCGAGTATGCTTGGAGGTTAAGGAAGAATTTTTTACAATTTTTACAACCCCACCTTTGCTTGTAACGTATGTATTTGTAAGGGGGGAGTTACATGCAACTTATATTTAATCGAATCCAAATGGTAGCGTTTTTTTTATTTAGTGTTCTTCTGCTGGCAACAGGAAAGTTTAATATTTTGGAATACGTTCTCACCTGTGCTGTAACGGTCGCATTAATTGCAATAGGTGAGTCTCTATTTAGTGTAAACCATTCCCGATTAGATTTGTTTGTGAAGAAAATTCGAGCGTTTGGCAAGGTGATGGTCATCGCAGTCTTAACGGTTTTTCTAATTAAAGGCATTGTATTTCTATTCGCCTGAAATATGGAGCGACACCAGAATGAGAGACCCAACAAATGAATAATCTAATCAATAATCATGAAGAAAAGGTGCTATAACAGAGACGTAAAGAATCCCTGTTACAGCACCTTTTGCGATAATGATATATGGATTGGAGTGACATTCTATCTATGCAACATTGAAGTGTCCACGTATCCATATTAATTTAGTGTCCTCGTATCTAAGTAAACAAGTGTTCTCGTATCAATGGAACATGATGTGACTTCGTAATCATGGTGTGCCATATCACACATCTAGTGTGATGAGGAACGAAGCATGGCTACGCTGGACCCGCGGACAATCAAGCGAGGTTCAAACTGGATATGCTCATAATCCGATGTGTTCATCTCACGAATTCGTTTAAGCAACAGTTCCGTAGCGAGCCGAGCAACTTCCTCTCCCATAATGGATACGGAACTGATCTGGGGCGATGATACGGTTGTCCATTGATTGTTATCAATGCCTACTACAGCAACATCCTCAGGCACTCGTACACCCAATTCTTTAAAGCGGTTTACAAGTCCAATCGCAACCATATCGTTGATCGCATAGACCGCATCCGGCATATGGGTCAAGCCGTAGAAATAGTCTGCTGCACTTGCCCCCGTACTAAGTGAGAAATCCTCGCCGAAGTAGACAAGGGAGATATCCACATGACCGACAGCCTGCTCATAAGCACGATAACGATCCTCGATAATGTCTTTAGGGGCTCCGGCATAAGCAATCCGGGTCCGGCCAATTTTGAACAGGTGATCCATGACGAGCTTTCCTTCAAGCTGTGATAAAGAAACAATGTCTGCCTTGATGTCCGGCTCAAGTTTTTTTCCATAATTAATGATCGAGATCGGAAGAGGAGCCTTGTCGATCAGTCCAGGTAGTGTTTTGGGATAAGCAAGCGGCATGAAAATAAGGCCGTCGACGTGTAACTTTTTAACATTACGTATCGTTTCAAGCTCTGTTCTGGCATTGCCTGCTGTGTTAATCTGCACAACATGGTATCCATGCTGTTTTGCCGTCTGTTCAACAGACCAAGAGATTTCGGGAATGATGGCATTGCGAATGTCCGGAACGACGAGTGCAATCTGGTGCGTTTGACGTATTTTGAGACTCTGTGCCGATGTGTTAGGCACAAAACCTAGCTCCTCAATCGCGTGCATGACCTTATCCCGCGTTGCACTGCTGATTCCATCTGAGTTGTTAATAGCCCGCGATACGGTTGCGATTCCGACCCCAGCGCGTTCAGCAACATCCTTAATGGTGATTTTTTGTTCTTTACTCACTTTATAATTGACCTCACTTCATCGGAAACGATTCCGTATTTTCGGTTTATGTATGTTAGGCAAGGTATGTAGATAACTTGATTATACCATTGGAGCAGTCCAGTAGCCCGTCAACTATCAGAAAACAATGTAATTTTATGCATCTTTATGTTTATTTTTCTAATAAATCATTAAGGATGAAGGGAATCTGATAAGAAAAGGGTTAATTTTTCTCCAATTCAGAACAAATTATTAAATTAATCGACGGGTTTGCACACGAAATCGACATATTTATGGATAGATTTGTTTGACAGTGTATCTCAAATGTGACATATTTAATTTACGGAAACGTTTCCGAAATTATACGAATTAATCATTTGGGAGATGAATGAAATGAAAGCATTGCGATGGCATGGTGTCAAAGATCTTCGACTGGAACATATTGCTGAACCGCAGCCTCAACAAGGGAAAGTGAAAATAAAAGTGGAATGGTGCGGGATCTGCGGCAGCGATCTGCACGAATATACAGCCGGGCCTATCTTTATTCCCGCTCAACTACCACATCCCTTAACAGGGGAGAAAGCACCTGTTGTTATGGGGCATGAATTTTCCGGTCAGGTGGTTGAAGTTGGTGAAGGCGTGACTCGTTTTCAGGCTGGTGACCGTGTAGTTGTAGAGCCAATTTATGCATGCGGTCATTGTGAAGCTTGTAAACAGGGCAGATACAATCTGTGTGATAAGATGGGATTTTTGGGTCTGGCCGGAGGCGGAGGCGGTTTCTCGGAATACGTTACAGCAGATGAGAACATGGTTCATGCTATTCCAGATTCAATTTCCTACGAACAGGGTGCGCTGGTTGAACCTTCTGCAGTAGCACTTCATGCTGTGCGCCAGAGTAAACTTAACGTTGGCGACACTGCGGCAGTATTTGGGGCAGGGCCAATTGGGTTGCTCGTGATTGAAGCGCTAAAGGCATCGGGAGCATCCGATATTTATGTTGTGGAGCTGTCAGCGGAGCGTAAAGCAAAAGCAGCAGAGCTGGGTGCAATTGTGATTGACCCTACGGAAGTGGACGTGGTTGAGGAGATTCACCAGCGCACGCAAGGTGGAGTGAATGTAGCCTACGAAGTAACGGGTGTCCCGCGTGTGTTGCAACAAGCCATTGACTCCACACGTATTGGTGGCGAACTGATGATTGTAAGTATTTTTGAACAAGAAGCCCCGATTCAGCCCAACTCTATAGTGATGAAAGAACGAACAGTGAACGGGATTATTGGTTATCGCGATGTGTTTCCGGCTGTCATTCGCTTAATGGAAAAAGGTTTTTTTCCGGCGGAGAAGCTCGTTACCAAACGAATTGTACTGGATGACGTTGTAGAACACGGCTTTGAAGCATTGCTTCAAGAAAAAAATCAGGTGAAAATTTTGGTTAAAGCAGAATAACCCCCAAATCCCATAGTAGACATCATATCTTCGGATGTGAGAGTCTACTTTTTTTTGCTGAAAAGGGCGAAATTTGTTGCAGTGTTAGCACCTTTTACATACTATAAAAAGATACAATTTGTATCTTTTTTGAATTTTTGAAAGTGATCAAGTTGAAGGAGGAAGCGGACATGCAAAGAAAAGCTACATGGACAGCGATCGTACTGGCTCTTGTCGCCGGCGCAGGTTGGATGCTAATGGGGAACTCCAAGCCAAAGACGAATACACCAGCTACAAGACCGGTGGCAACAGAGCGAGGAGATGTTCAGGTGTCAAATGCACCGATTCAATCGGTTGACGTGACAAGCAAGCTTGAATTGCTCGGAAGACCCTTTAATAAAGCGCCGTACGCCAATAACATCTGGGACATGCAGCTTTACAATGGAAAAATATACCTGGGTCATGGTAATAGCAGTAATGCGGGACCTGCACAAAATGCTGGACCTATACCCGTCGTATATTATGATGCAGCGAATGCCAAGTTTGAGACACAGGCGGTGACGAACAGCAACCCAAGCATTATACCTTCGACGAAAATGTACGTGGATGAAGAGCAGATTGATCTCTATAAAGTATTGAACGGAAAACTGTATATCCCTGGCCATGACTCTCATGGCGAGAGCTGGGATTGGGGCAATTTCTATCGCCTGGATGGAGAGGTGTGGACCAAATATCGTAATTTGCCAAAAGGTGTGCATGTTTATGATCTTGCATATTATAAAGGTAAGATGTTCGCAGCACTTGGTACGGAAACCAAACCAACGGTATTAATCTCGCATAATGAAGGACAAAGCTGGCAGCAATTTGCTACCATTAATTCGCTTGGCAACAGAGCATATACTCTGTTCGAAATCAATGGAAAATTATATGCCTCTGCGATGATGTATCCTGCCAATAAAATATGGAATGACAAGACAAATATTTTGGAGATTAATGATCGTTTGGAAAAAAGAGATGTGGTCATTTACGGCAATAAAATGTTACCGGGGTTAACCTATCAGCAAGGCACGGTTCCTTATAATAAAATCGGTAAAAATATTAATTTTAACAACAAGCTGGTGTATATTGCTGGCGGTGTGTTTAATGACAGTCAATTGCTGCCCAAATCATTAAATGTGATGACAGATATCAATCAGGCTAGGCGTGTCGATCTACCTGATTCGAATGCATTGCCCACAGATTTGCTGGTGCGTAATGATAGAGTGTACGTGTTAACGTATACCCGCAAACAGAGCAATCTTTACTTGAACAGGGTCTATCAATCAAGTGATTTGACAACCTGGAGTGAAATTTTGCGATTTACGCAGGATACCTACGCCAAGTCATTTGAAGAGCATGATGGTGATTTTTATTTTGGCTTGGGTACGGATCCCGATGTCGGGTCAACTTCTTCTGGTAAACTGCTGCGAGCGAAACGAGATGATATTCCTGTAAATTCGAATTAAGAATAAGGAAGATTATGGATTATATATTATGCTGCATCTACATTGTTGGTGACCGGGAAAGGCGATCTTCATGTATATTTACGCAGTATCATCAGCAGCACCCGACATCAATGGACAGCGGCTCTTAATGGCTGTTCTTTTTTTTGTATTAGCTTCATGTGAGAAATTTGTTTGAAAATAAAAATAAGAATCTATAAAATGGATAAAGAGAAATTATTTATGACAGTCCACAGTCGTATGACCACTGCTTGATGTTTCGAAGCATGTCACAACTCAAGGTAAGTGCAAGATGTATACTTTCCATTGCAAAGGAGACTAAATCATGAACGTACCTTCATCTTTATTTAAACCGTTCACGTCCGACAAGCTTACCTTGCCAAGCCGAATTGTTATGGCGCCTATGACACGTGGATTCTCGCCGAACGGAGTGCCGGGGCCTGATGTCGCTGACTATTACCGCCGCAGAGCTGCTGGCGGCGTGGGACTTATTATTACAGAAGGCACAGGCATTAATCATCCGTCCTCAGTTAGCGGTGAAAAGATTCCGCTCTTCTATGGTGAGGAAGCGTTGCAAGGATGGGCGAATGTAGTCAAGGCTGTCCACGACGTCGGCGGGAAAATCATGCCTCAGCTCTGGCATGTCGGCACTGCCCGGCGTTCAGGAGATCTGCCTAATGCAGAAGCTCAACCGGTGAGTCCTTCAGGGATCAGTATGGCTGGCGAAGCAGCGTACGAACCTTTAACTGAAGTAGAGATTCAAGAGCTTGTCCAGGCATACGCTCAGGCGGCAGCTGATGCGAAACGAATCGGATTTGATGGTATTGAGTTGCACGGAGCGCATGGCTATTTGATCGACCAATTTTTCTGGGCGCAGACCAATCGCAGGTCTGACAAGTATGGTGGAGACCCGGTAAGCCGAACACAGTTCGCAGTCGAAGTGATCGAAGCTTGTCGTGCTGCAGTGGGACCTGATTTTCCGATTATTCTTCGCTTCTCACAATGGAAAATGGGTAGTTACGAGGCAAGGCTGGTCGAATCCCCTGAAGAGCTGAAACAGTTTCTGCAGCCGCTTAGTGCAGCTGGCGTAGACCTTTTTCACTGTTCTACACGGCGCTTCTGGCTACCGGAATTCGAAGGTTCGGATCTCAATCTTGCTGGCTGGACCCAACAAATAACAGGCAAACCGGCAATCTCGGTTGGTTCGGTAGGTTTAGAGGCAGAGTTTGTCGAGCGTGGAAGTGAAAAACAAGAAACAGGAGACGCTCATCTTGACTTACTGAACGACAAGTTGGAGCGAGGGGAATTTGATCTAATTGCTCTCGGACGTGTACTTTTGAGTGATCCAGAATGGCCACTCAAAGTGCAGGAGGGACGTAATGCCGATATCATTCCTTTTACAAGCGAAGTATTATCCAAATTATACTAGACAAATTCAACGTATGAAAAATTCATAATAGTTCTGAATAAGTCTATTAACATCCATAACAATGAAATGAAAAACAAATAAAGGTCAAAATGAAAGCCGCCGCGAGGCGGTTTTTTATTGATGAAATAACAACCATCATTGGAAATAACGATCTTCAAACCATTATTTTCGCAATAACGATCTTCATGATGTTTTCCAATCCTGTGAAACAATCCTCTTAAATAAATATTTCATCATATGAAAAATTCACAATAGAAAACCGCTCGAATTCCGCAGTTACCTTGCATAACCTCGATTTTTTATCGCCCGCTCTCTGTAAAAAGTCTACATATTCCATATTTTAATGCTAAAAGAAAGAACTTTTTTTACATGCAAGTCTCATTTTGAAAATCCCTCACCATATGGTAAGGTTAGGCCTAAACAAGCCTCAACAATCCCATAACGGACAAGACATAAGAAGGAGGATGAGCATCCTTGAACAAGAATAGAAAACCTGGCTCGAAACGGCGAAAACAATTAATACAGATGTTGTCTCTGCTTGCGGTGACCATCTTGTTATTAGCGGCATGTGGACAGGCACCAAAGCCCTCTACCGCAACTGGCAATAGTAGTGGGTCAGCCACTAGTTCGGACAATAACAATAAGCCTTCCAGCAATAATGGGGGTTCATCGCAAGATGAAGTGCAAGAAGAGCCCCAAGAAGAGCCTCAGGATGAAACGCAAGAGGAGAATGACCCGATCAAAGAACAGCTTCAACAACTAACACTCGAAGAAAAAGTAGGCCAGATGATTCTGGCTGGTGTACAGGGAACAACGTTAGATAAAGAAGCAAAACAGATGATTGCGGGCCAAAAGGTCGGGGGCATTATTTTCTATGCCAACAACGTAACAACGCTTCAGGGAACGGCTGCTTTTGTGAAATCGATCAAACAGGCGAATCAGCAAAACCCGGTTCCCATCCTGATGAGTGTCGATCAAGAAGGTGGCAAGGTGAGCCGCATGCCAGACGCGGTCGAGTCCATTCCTTCCAGTCGGAAAGTAGGCAAAACGAACGACACTGCGCTTGCCGAGCAGATGGGCGTATTGCTGGCCAGACAGATCAAACTTGCCGGTTTTAATGTTGATTTTGCTCCAGTGCTCGATATTAACAGTAATCCGAAAAATCCGGTCATTGGGGATCGATCCTTCGGCACTACGGCTGACCTTGTTACACGTATGGGGATCGCCGAGATGAAAGGACTGCGTAGTGAAGGCGTTATTCCGGTGGTCAAACATTTTCCTGGTCACGGCGATACTTCTGTGGACTCTCACCTGGACTTGCCTGTAGTAAAAAAATCGGAAAAGCAGCTTGCGGAGCTAGAGTGGATTCCGTTCCAGGCTGCTGTGAAAGAACAGGCCGAGGCAGTCATGGTTGCCCATATTTTGTTTCCCAAGCTGGACCCAAGTTATCCGGCTTCCCTTTCGAAAGTGATCATCGGGGATCATCTGCGCGGTAAGTTTAAGTATGACGGTGTGGTGATCACAGATGATTTAAGCATGGGAGCCATCTCGAAGAACTATCCGTTAAACGAAGCTACTGTCGCTACCGTTCAGGCCGGAAGTGATATTTTGCTGGTGGCTCATAGTTATGAGAGTGCAAAAACGATTTTTGATACCTTAATTCATGCAGTGAAATCAGGCAAAATCAAGGAATCCCGTATTGATGAAAGTGTGTATCGTATTCTGGCGTTAAAGCAGCATTACAAGTTATCGGACGAGCAACAGGCCACAGGAGATGTGAAGCAGTTAAACGCAGATATTCGGAGCTGGCGCAAGCAAGTCGATGCCCGCTGATCTATCCTGTGTTATGATTTGGCTATGAATTGAAACAAGTATGCCATCATCACAGGTTAGAGGAGAGAGCTTTTTCATGTATACCATTATGATTATCGAAGATGATCCCAAAATTGCGGGACTATTGAAATCACATATCGAGCGTTATGGTGACCGTGCTGTATTGGTCGAAGATTTTGAGCAGGTGACGGAACAGTTCAAGCAGATTCAACCTCATGTTGTATTGTTGGATATTAACTTGCCGAGCTACGATGGGTTCTACTGGTGCAGACAGATTCGTACGATATCGACATGTCCCATTTTGTTTATTTCCGCAAGGAGCGGAAAGATGGATCAAGTTATGGCTTTGGAGAACGGAGCCGATGATTATATCACCAAACCGTTTGAACACGAGATTGTTATGGCCAAAATACGTAGCCAGCTCCGCAGGGTATATGGGGACTATGCTGCCCGTGATGAAGAACGCAAAGTGGAGCTGAACGGACTCGTAGTTTACTTGGAAAGGTTGGAGATTGAACTCGGTGATCTAAAAGTACAGCTCACTAAGAAAGAAACAATCTTACTCGAAACACTGATGCGTCGTAGTCCAAAGTTGGTCAGTCGGGAAACCATTTTGGAAAAGCTCTGGGATGATTCGTTTGTAGATGACAATACGCTAAGTGTGAACATTACACGTGTACGTAAACGCCTTGCCGAGTTAGGCATTACGGATGCACTAGAAACGGTGAGAGGCTCTGGCTACAGGCTAATTAATAACTGGAGAGCGGTATCACAGTTATGAAGCTGCTTATTCGTGAACATCTCGCTCTGACGTGCTGGGTGATAGCGATGATGCTGACCGTGGTGGCGGTGTTCTGGTACGATGGATACAATCATTGGAAAACGGCTCTATACGCTGTAGGATTAGGTTTGTTCCTGTATGCCAGCTATCTGGTGTATCGTTACATGTCCCATCGTGCCTTTTACAGTCGTATGACACGACCAGTGAATTCGCTGAATGAATTGGTAGCGCTCCATGAAGCTGCACCGCTGTCAACCTCCTTGGAAAAGCTGCTGGATTCGCAATATGCGCAGTATCACGCGCACCTAAGCCGGCTTGAGCAAAAACAACAGGAATACCTTACGTTTATAAACCAGTGGGTACATCAGATGAAGACACCGTTATCTGTTATTGAGCTGACTGTGGAGGAGCAGGAGGACGATGATGCTCGTTTTCGCAGTATTCGTGAGGAAGCAGATCAGATGCGCCGGGGATTGGAGACGGTTCTGTATGTCGCAAGGTTGGATACCTTTGAGCAGGACTTCAGCGTTGAACCGGTTGAACTGCGAGCGGTAGGAGAAGAAGCGATTCATGAGCTGAAACGATTTTTCATTCGGAACCATGTCTATCCTGAAATGCAAATCGATGATTCACTGGTCGTGCAGTCTGATGTAAAGTGGATTCGATTTGTACTGGTACAGCTTTTATCCAATGCGATCAAATATGCAGTAGGCAGCGGACAGAAAGTGCATCTTCGCGCCTATGAAGCGGAGCGCCAAGTTATACTGGAAGTTCAGGATCATGGGATCGGCATACCCAAGTCAGACCTGAACCGGGTGTTTAGACCTTTTTTTACCGGGGAAAATGGCAGGCATTTCAAGGAATCTACAGGTATGGGCCTGTATATTGCGAAAGAAGTGCTCACACGCATGAATCATCAGATTGAGCTTGAATCAGTGTATGGGGAAGGAACCACCGTGCGAATTACTTTTTCGGTTTGAAAGATAAGGTCGTGAAAGAAACCTGAAATACAAAATAAGCTTGGAAACAAGTTTAAATCAAAATATAAGTTATAACGACGCCTTTTGCCGTGCTGTGAGGAAGGCGTCTTTTTTTTGCAGTTTTCAGAGTCTAGCTGAACCTTACAATATTGTCATGTTGGTGAAAGGTTAACCCATAGGAGAATGAGTGGAGTTTCGGGTAGACTGATATCAGAAGTTAGCCTGGATGAAAAGTTAAAATACAAATGAAGCGATGAAGGAGTTGTACGTATGGAGATATGCTCTGTCAAACAGATCAGCAAAATTTATAAAGGTGTTGTTTCATACGAGGCCTTGTCAGGCATTGACCTTAGTATTCAAGAAGGAGAGTTTGTGGGTATCATGGGGCCATCCGGCAGTGGCAAAACAACGCTGCTCAACATGATCTCAACGATTGATCATCCCACATCAGGGGAGTTGCAAATCGCAGGTCAGAACCCCTTTGAGCTGGATTCGGATAAGCTGGCTTTATTCCGGCGTAGAGAATTGGGATTTGTGTTTCAATCGTTCAATCTGCTTAATACGTTGACGGTCAAAGAAAATATCGTACTTCCATTAACGCTGGATGGTGTTTCCGTGCAGGAGATGAATGCACGAGTAGCGGAACTGGCAAGCAAACTTGGCATTGAAGGGATTTTGAACAAACGCACGTATGAAATTTCGGGCGGGCAGGCGCAGCGGACAGCGATCGCCCGAGCCTTAATCCATTCTCCCAAATTGATTCTGGCGGATGAGCCGACAGGTAATCTGGACTCCAAGGCAGCAAAGGATGTGATGGAGATTCTCGAACAGCGCAATCGAGAGGATCAGGCAACAATGTTGCTTGTCACCCACGATGCGGTTGCAGCTAGTTACTGTAGCCGAGTGGTCTTCATTAAGGATGGTCAGTTATATAACGAAATTCATTACGGTGATAATCGGGCGGCCTTCTATCAAAAGATTATAAATGTATTATCCCTGATGGGAGGCTCTGGACATGAATTTTCGCCAGTTCGCCATTAATAACGTAGTTCGAAACAAACGGATTTATTTAGCTCATTTTCTAAGCAGTACGTTCTCGGTTATGATCTTTTTTATCTATGCGTTGCTGCTGTTTCATCCGGATTTACAAGATGGTTTGAAAGGTTCATCACAAACGGTGACGGTACTTGCTAACCAGGGTCTGATGATCGCCGAAATCATTATTTTCATATTTTCCTTCCTGTTTTTGCTGTATTCGGTCGGTTCATTTTTGAAGACTCGGAAGAAGGAATTTGGTATCTTTCTGATCATTGGCATGACTCGCAAGCAGATGAACCGACTTTTGTTTATGGAAAATATGTGTATCGGCATAGCTTCCATTGTGGCGGGGATCGGACTTGGACTGATCTTCGGTAAATTAGTTTTGCTCATTTGCGGTTCCATGCTTGCGGTGGAGAACAGTCTGAGATTTTATTTTCCACTCAAAGGAATTCTCTTAACAGCTGGAGCATTTCTGTTGCTCTTTGTGGTTATTGCTCTATCTTCGTCATTATTGATCCGTAAGGGAACGCTGATTGATCTCGTGAAATCGGAGGAGAAACCGAAGCCTGAACCTAAAGCATCACGTATGCTTGCGCTGCTCTCGGTTGTATTGATTGGTGGAGGATATACCGGCGTATTTATCTTTGCGTGGGGGGTGCTTTTATTCCCGTTACTGTTTGGCAGTGTGCTCAGTGTCATTGCAGGCACATATCTATTGTTTACGCAGCTTAGTGTCTATATCATCCGGGCACTGAAAAAGAATGAAGGGTTATTTTTACGCAAAACCAATCTACTCTTCCTGTCCGAGCTCACCTATCGTATGAAAGATAATGCCGTGATGTTTTTTATGGTCAGTGTTATCTCTGCTTCCGCGTTTACAGGCATTGGCAGCATGCTGACTATAGGTGATCCAAGGCTGTCTTCCATGACGAATCCATATGCTTTTACCTATACGAATTCAGGCTTTACGGATGCTGCGGTTGTTGATCGTCAGATGCGAAAAATTGAAGAGACGCTGGTTAATCATGAAGTTCCATATGTAAAAGGTAGTTATCAGCCTCTGTATGAGAACAATAACAACTACATCGTAAAACTGAGTTCATATAACCGTCTTGCCAAAGCGCTTGGTTATGAAGAACGGGTGTTGGATCGCAATGATCTGGCGTTTAATACAGCACCTAATATTACTGCACGCAATAAACTGTTAGATACGAAAGAGGATAGTTACCCATACTCTGCTGACTTGTATATTGGTGAACAGCAGCATTTGCAAATGCAGATGTTGCCACCGGCAACCGACATCGTGATTCCGATGGAAGGTGAGGCTGGCATCTACATTGTTTCTGATGACTTGTATTCCAAGATTCGAGAAGCATACATTGCAGAGATTAAGATGGATGTTGACTTTTACTCCGATCAGACGACGTTTTTTGTGGTAAAAGACTGGATGGCTACGCGCAGTTTTGCTCCGGAATTGCTGGATGCGATTGAGAAAGACCGTCCGGAGAAGGGGTATGTTCAGTTCACTTCTCTTGTCGTAGACTGGCTGAATAATAAACAAACCAATGGCATTATTCTCATCGTAAGTGGATTGATCGGTATTGTGTTCTTCACCTTTGCGGCAAGCTTCACCTATTTCAGGCTGTATGCAGATCTGGAGCGAGATGAGGCACAATATCGCATGATTGGGAAAATGGGACTCAGCCGCCCGGAACTTCGCAAAATCGTAACAAGACAACTCGTGCTGATGTTTTTCCTACCGCTTCTGGTGGCCTTGATTCACAGCTCGGTGGCATTTGCGGCACTCTATCAGCTGGTTCAGTTTTCTGTTCTGGAACACAGCCTTCAAATCTTCATGGTATTTGTCACGATGCAGGTTGTATTCTTTGCACTGGTGCGCTGGCGTTATCTGCGTCATATGTATTCGAAGCTGGTGTAAATTAGCAGTACAACTTATACATTTCACTACGTTTTATCAGCCTTGGCCGGGAGGTCAGGGCTTTTATTTTTTTAGGTTACTGTCAAAATCAGATCATTTCTCCGATTCAGTATTGCACGATCCTTAATTTTGGTTAATATCTAATTATTATCACAGTGTATATGATTGTGAAAATATTGCGGTTCGAATCTATCAGATGTTCTTGAATGAGAAGTGACAGAATGTTTAGCAGCTTTTGCTGACCTGCTCAGAGAGCAGAAATGTAACTGTTCGCAAACCATGGTAGAATAGAAGGGGTAACAGCCATACTTAGAACATCAAAAAAAGATCATAAGGAGAGGAACTTATGTCTGAAATGATTGAAAAAATTGAAAACATTGCACCCGAAGCGGAATATATCGCACCTCCAGCGGTTCCCTTAGGAACCGTCCATATTTCCAATGATGTTGTGTCTAAAATTGTAGGCATGGCTGCACAAACCACACCAGGTGTGTCGTCCATGTCTGTCGGGTTGACGGAAGGTCTTGCCAAAAGTATCAGCGGCAAAAGTCTGCAAAAAGGAATAGACGTTCATATTCAAAATGATGAAGCATCGATTCAACTGCGTATTAATGTGCAGTATGGCCGTAAGATGCACGAGGTCTGCCAGGAACTGCAACACAACGTACAGCAAGCGGTAGAGCAGATGGCAGGCGTAATCGTGAAAGAAGTTAAAGTGCAAGTTGTTGGGATTGCCATGCCTGAAAACGTATAAGGCTATTTTAATGCAGGTAGCGTCATTCCTTTAGAGGGTTTCAGTGCAAGCACTCATTCATGTTTCATTAATAAGCAGCACCTTGGTGTAGAACGTTACACCGAAGGTGCTGTTTTTTGTTTGCGATAATAAGTTGGGGCTTCGCCCATCACTTTTTTGAACATTTTAGAGAACAGAAGCTGATCATTATAACCGACAGAACGGGCGATATCACCGATGCTCAGGCTAAGATCGAGTGCTAGTTCGGCTGCTCTGCGCATACGATAATGGACAAGGTAGGATTGGATGCTGCTCCCGATCTGATCTTTGAAGAGTGAGCACAGATAACTTCGCTGCAAGCCGATATGAGAAGCAATGGATTGTACCGTAATGGCGTTGGCATAGTTCATTTCAATAAAATCGATCACCTGTGTCACATAAGTTTCTTTGCCAAAATCGGCGGTAGGCTGTAAGTTCTCGTCATGGGCATGATCAATTAGAATCGCAAAAAACTGATATAGCCATCCTGTCATGCTAATCTCCCAGCCTTTGTGTGTTGTACGAGAATGAATAATTCGGTGCAGACAGGAGCGCATCTCATCATCTTCATCCCCGAGATCAAAGATGGGGTGTTGCTCGGATAAACAGGCTTGTTGTAGAAAGGAAGAGCTTTGCGAGCCTTGAAACGCCACCCAGCTATACTCCCATGGATCATCCAGATCGGCTTTATAATGCACCACGGAGTGAGGCACGATGAGGAAGCCCTGGCCTTTGTGCAGATGATATGTCTTGCCGGAAACTTCAAACGTACCTTTGCCGTTCAGTACATAGTGAATTTTATAGTAGTCTCTCATCGCTGGGCCAAAATGGTGTCCGGGTGTACAAGCTTCCGTACCATAATGAAGAAGCTGCAGCTCCTGGAAATGACTGTTTTTGAACATATATGTAATCACAGCGTTCACTCCTGTTGTGAGGTGGTTGATTCTTGCATTTTAACATATTCAACGTAGTATTTGTCATTTGAAATGAAACAAATATGGATAGATACCGATCATTTTTCCATATCAATATAGTGATAATCCATATCGTTCTTGCTCCAAAATGACTAAGATAAAGGGGTGACAACGTCTTGAGCGACCAACCTTACAGAAAAGAGTGAATAACGATGCCTTATATTGCAAATGAACAACGATATGATGACATGAACTATGTGCGCTCTGGTAAATCAGGCATTAAACTGCCGCAGATTGCACTCGGATTATGGCAGAACTTTGGTGGCAATCGCACGCTGGATATTCAGGAAGAAATGATTTTACGTGCGTTCGATCTTGGAATTAACCATTTTGATCTTGCAAATAACTATGGACCGCCTCCGGGATCCGCTGAAGAGAATTTTGGTTTGATCTATCATAAACATCTGCGTCCTTACAGAGATGAACTGTTGATCTCCTCAAAGGCAGGATATCATATGTGGAGCGGCCCATACGGTGAGTGGGGTTCACGTAAAAACCTGATTGCGAGTCTCGACCAGAGCCTGCGCCGTATGGGACTGGACTATGTCGATATTTTCTATCATCATCGTCCAGATCCAGACACGCCGCTGGAAGAAACGATGACAGCGCTTGATCACATCGTAAGACAAGGGAAGGCACTTTATGTGGGCTTGTCCAACTATAATGCAGAGCAGACACAGGAAGCGGTGACCATTCTGCGTCGTCTCGGAACACCGTGTCTCGTTCATCAGCCGAACTACTCTATGTTAAATCGCTGGATTGAAGACGGATTGCAAGATGTGCTGGATGAGCAAGGTGTAGGTTCCATCGCCTTTTGCCCCCTTGGCCGCGGTCAGTTAACCAATAAATATGTGGACAAAATTAAAGCGGAACGCAGCAATCCAACCGGAACGTTGAAAAAAGAGTCATACACCGACGAACGCATTGCCAAATTCGAAGGACTGCAGGCAGTAGCAGAGCGAAGAGGACAGACAATCTCCCAGCTTGCACTCAATTGGGTGTTACGTGGTAACCGCGTTACTTCTGCATTAATTGGAGCTAGCCGAGTATCCCAGATTGAAGAGAATGTTGCTGCGCTCAAAGCTCCGGAACTCACAGCTGCGGAGCTGAGCGAGATCGAGTCCATTTTGGATGGCATCGGAAATTACCCTTGGTGAAAGAATTGAATGCAGAATGTGTTATAATGAGTACCTTTTCTCTAATTGAGAAGAGGTACTTTTTGCGTTGTACGAAAGGAGAAAACTGGCGTATCGGATGGTATAAGGTTTATACTGGAATGATTCGTGATTAGGTTTTTAGATGAGCAAGAAAAGGGGATGCATCATGGAGTTGTATCGATTTGATCAAGAGAGCGGCAAGCAGATTACGAAATTTGATTCAAACTTTGTGATGGCCCGAATCATTCAAACGAGTGGGAACGCGCATATAGGCTGTATGCATATACCCGCTAATGGTGTGGTTGGTTACCACCAGGCGGTTTCACCACAGTTGATGTTAATTATGTCAGGGGAAGGCCGGGTCAGAAGTGGTAACAACGATTATGTTGAAGTGAATGCGGGAGAGGCTGTATTCTGGGAAACCGGAGAATGGCATGAAACTAAAACGACAACGGGTTTGACGGCGATTGTAATTGAGAGTGATGAATTGACACCTTCAGCATACATGACTTCCAGAGATAGTTGACCTTAATTATCATGTAATGAGTGAGGAAATCTTGCTTTATAATAAAAAAGGTTGCTGTTCATAGTACCTGGTCTTAGGATTTGATGTATAATATAAAGAAGCTATATAAATGAACTTTTTTACACGTAAACGGAGAGGACAGAAAAACCTGGAGATAACAGCGATTGGAAGGTTATTCTGTCATCGTAGTGGATGTGTAAACCTGTTCAATTTATATATATTTGAATGATAAAGGAGAGGCTCCATTTGAATTTTGAACAGTGGATTTCGCCTGAAACCTATAACCTGACATCCGAGATGGAGAATCACCCGCCAGACCGGATTGCACTTAGATGGCTCAGCGATCAGCAAGAAGTAGAAGAAATTACGTATGGTGAACTGTTGAAACAGGCCAACCGTCTGGCAGGGGGGCTGCGTGAGCTTGGACTCGTGAAAGGAGACCGGGTGCTGGTCATGGTACCACGCCGGATTATTGCTTATGTCATATACATTGCTTGTTTGAAACTCGGAATTGCCGTCATCCCGTCTTCCGAGATGTTACGTGCGAAAGATCTGGAATATCGTCTGCGGCATTCATCGGCTCGGGCAGTGATTGTATGGTCTGAGACAACATCGGAAGTGGAAAAAATGGATTCCGACCTGCCTGCACTTGCCCATCGTATCGTTGCATCACCTAACAGTGACCATACTGTGCCTGGAGAAAGCTGGGTTAACGTACACCAGCTGATGGAGAATCAGCCTGACGAGATGGCTGCTGTTCAGACGCACCGTGATGATATGGCCATTTTGGCTTATACCTCGGGTACCACGGGTAATCCTAAAGGAGTCGTACATAGTCACGGCTGGGGATATGCTCATTTGCGGATCGCATCCACGTTATGGCTGGATATTCAGCCGTCGGATACCGTTTGGGCAACAGCAGCACCTGGATGGCAAAAGTGGATCTGGAGCCCGTTCCTGTCGGTGCTCGGAAGAGGGGCTACAGGATTGGTATACAACGGCTCATTCAAGCCAAAGCGTTATCTGGAATTGATGCAGGAACATCAGATCAACGTGCTCTGCTGTACACCGACCGAATACCGCTTGATGGCCAAAACGGATGATCTGGGACACTATGACTTATCCCATCTGCGCAGCGCTGTATCAGCGGGCGAACCGCTCAATCAGGAAGTCATTGAAATCTTCCAGCGCCATTTCGATCTTACCATTCGGGATGGATACGGACAGACGGAAAGCACACTGTTAATCGGCAGTCTGAAGGATGCGCCTGTGCGAATCGGTTCCATGGGCCAGTCGATTACCCCGGGATTAATCGAAATTATCGGGGAAGATGGACAACCTCTGCCGGCGGGCGAAGTGGGAGACATAGCTGTGCATCAGGACATGCCAGCACTCTTCCGTGCTTATTATCAGGACGAGGGGCGCAAGGAAGCGAACCAGCGCGGAGAGTATTTTGTTACTGGTGACCGGGCAAGTAAAGATGAAGAAGGTTACTTCTGGTTTGAAGGACGTAGTGACGATATCATCATCAGCTCGGGATACACGATTGGTCCGTTTGAGGTAGAAGAAGCACTCATGAAACATGCAAGCGTGAAAGAATGTGCTGTCGTTGCAAGTCCGGATGAAATTCGCGGCAATGTCGTCAAAGCGTTTATTGTGCTGAGAGATGAAGCACTGGCTTCATCTGAACTCGCGCATGAACTGCAAAGACATGTGAAGGAATGGACAGCGCCTTATAAATATCCGCGTAAAATTGAATTTGTGACAGATCTGCCGAAGACTAACTCCGGTAAAATCCGCCGCATTGAACTCCGTGAACAGGAAAAACGCAACACTTAGTATTTGGACTATGCATGAAGCAATTTAGAGGATAAAGATGAAAAGCAGAAAAGCATCTATGAAAATGAAGTTATAAGAATACAGCAATTCGAATCTTAACCGAAGCAGGAGTGAATTTAACATGAGTTCGTTTGAGCAGTCTTTTGCAACATCATTGGAACAATATGCGGAATTGGTGGTCAAGGTTGGTGTGAACATTCAGAAGGGACAGGATCTGCTGGTGACAGCACCGATTGAAACATTGGAATTCACCCGTCTGATCGTCCAAAAAGCATACGCAGCCGGAGCTAATTATGTGCAGGTTGATTTCGAGGACGATCAAATTACACGTAGCCGTTTTGAGCAAGGTTCGGATGACAGCTTTGACTATTATCCGAAGTGGAAAGGCGACATGATGGAACGGTTCGCCGAAGCCGGAGGAGCAACGCTGACGATTAAAGTACCTGACCCAGACTTGTACAATGGAATTGAAGCAACCAAAGTATCGCGTGCAACCAAAGCGGCAGCAGAGGCGCGTAAAGGATACTCGAAATACACTCGTAATCATGAAATTAGCTGGTGTTTGATCAAAGCGCCAACCAAAGCTTGGGCGAATAAAGTATTTGCCGATATTCCTGAGGAAGATCGCATCAACGTGATGTGGGATACCATTTTCAAGATGAATCGTGTGGACGGCGGAGATGCCGTACAGAACTGGAAAGAGCATATCGAGACATTGAACAAAATGAGCGATTTGCTGAATGAGAAAAATTACAAGAGTCTGCATTATCGCGCACCAGGTACGGATCTGAAGATCGAGCTGGTCAAAAACCATATATGGGGCGGCGGTGGCAGTGAGAACAAACAAGGCGTCTATACTGTAGCGAACATGCCAACAGAAGAGGTATTTACGATGCCGAAGCGCAGCGGTGTTAACGGTTATGTTAGCAGCACGATGCCGCTGAACCTGAACGGTCAACTCGTGGATCAGATGCGAATTACATTTAAAGATGGTCAGGTTGTTGCCTATACAGCGGCTTCTGGCGAAGAACATTTGAAGAATCTTTTTGCGACAGACGAAGGTGCTCGTTATTTGGGAGAAGTGGCACTTGTGCCGCATAATTCCCCAATTTCGAACCTGAATCGTATTTTCTATAATACGGGTATCGATGAGAACGCATCCTGCCATCTGGCTGTTGGAAGTGCATATCCGTTCAATATGAAGGATGGCACGACGATGTCGAATGAAGAACTGCTGAAACATGAATGTAATGTAAGTCTCACGCATGTTGATTTCATGATTGGTTCCGCGGAACTGGACATCGATGGAGAGTTGCAGGATGGCACGATTGAGCCGGTATTCCGCAAAGGAAACTGGGCCTTCCAGGTTTGAATCAAATTCAAATTAATATCAGATGTAATTAGAGAAAAGTGACTTCGATGGAAGTCGCTTTTTTGTTTAGAAAGATGAAGTAATATAAAAACTTGGCTTGGCATAAGAAATGAGTGACATAAGTTGTTTTAATTCCTTGTTACAGGAATACATAGCTCGCATAAATGTTGAGCCAGCAGTTGAGGACGATATCTTTCGATAATAGGTTTGGTATCCATACGATAGTCTTGCAATTGTAATTGCGGGATAATTTCATCCCAAGCTTTCTGAATGCCCTCAGCCGTATGCGGAATCATGATTGCGAGATAGTCTCCACCTGAGAAGCTTCCTGAGCTAATGTTGAGATGAGGTTCTTTTTCAAGGTTATAATCATCCCTAATTACAATGCAGGCATCGTATCTACAATGCTCCGGGAGTGTGGATACAGGATCATCTTGAGGAATACCATACAGAACGGTGTCTTCTTTCAATAGTTCTTTCTGCGCAGCCCATTGTTTCAGACCTTCCATTGCTTGGATGTTTGAAGGGCCATAAGGTCCAGTTTGACGGACATAAGCAATACGGACGGAGGCAAGATTTTCGAGACACATGTTTTTCTTTTCCATGATCATCATCTCCTTTTTGAATAGAGTGCTTACTTGAAGTATGCTAACATGTTATAAAAAAAATTACATAATATTTTTCGGTAAACTTGATATAACATTGATTCAGTAGAGGACTCGGCACAGAAATGGACATCTGGTAGCATTGAAAACCTCTCATGGAACTCTTAGAATAGGAACGAAATGGACATTTAGATATTGAATATGTGTAAACTGTTTAGGGAGGGGATTCATAGATGAGTGTGGATGGAATGGATATTACAAGTGCTTTTACGGATGAGAATTTCAGGCAATACATATTAGCCAATTATTGTGAACAACGAGATTATATTCGTGTACAAGATGTGAGTGAAGTGGAGATCCTAGAACTTCCAAAAGTCGGCATGAAAAACGTGCAAGGAATTGAGTACTTTACCGAGCTTAAGCTGCTTGATTGCTCATATAATGCGTTGATCAGCCTAAGTGTTGAACATAATCTGAAGTTGCAAACGTTAATATGCAGAGAAAATCAGCTTCTCGACCTGCAACTTCAATTCAATACAGAGCTGGAAACACTGGATTGCAGCTTCAATCGTTTGCGTAAACTGGAGTTGTCACATAATCACAAGCTTGCATCCATTGAATGCCACTGGAACATGCTCTCTGAGTTGAAAGTGGATCATCTAAAACAATTGCAGAAGCTCGCCTGCAGTTACAATTCACTTTTCTCCCTGGATCTGGCAAGCAATGACCAGCTCATGAATTTAGATTGTGCGAGCAATGATCTCATCGATCTGGATATCACAGGATGTCCCATTTTGACCGAGCTTCGTTGTCATCATAATCAACTCCAATGTTTGGACCTCCGTTCCAATCCTCGTCTGGAAAGTGTGCGGTGTTTCAACAATCATATTCGGGAATTGAGTCTTTCTCATAATACTGAACTGGTGGAGCTGTATTGTTCTGAAAATAAGCTAAAATCACTCGATGTCCGCCAAAATTACAAGCTCGAGCACATTCAATACGGCGATAATCTGATTGTTGAAGCGGATTATGAAGTTCCGGGCATGGGTACTTTTCGATATGATAATGAAACAACCGTGTATTATTTGAATTTGCAAGATGAGGAAAGAGAACTGCGAGTAACCGCACAAATTTCAACGAAGGCCGGTATGGATACGTTATCGGCTTCGTTCAAGGCTGCCTGGGAACAATGGGATGTTTTACGAGAAAGGGCGCTTAATATCATTGGCGAAGCTCATCCCGATGAGGATCTGAGTACTTTAGTGCTCGCTGATGCAGAATTCCAAGCGGATGGCAGCTTGAAACTGGGATTTGATGTCGGGGAGACGCCGGCTGGACAGCTCTATATCTATATCGAGTTTGATAGCGGTCTTCAGATCTCGAATGAGTTGATTTACGAAACGTATTGAACCGATGAACCGATATCAAGTAGCAGAATACAAAAAAGCCACGATGTCGTGGCTCTTTTTGTATATCTTTATGATCCTAAAGAAGATAGATACATCAAAGTGAATGATAAGGATGATAAGTCAAGATAACCACTTCGATTATCGCTATGAGATTTATTAGGTCTGGCGAAAAGTAGCTACAATATGTGAAAGGGTGCAGACGTGGTTATTCGGCGTTCATTTTATTAAAGCTGACATATTCATGGATGGGCTTGCGATATCCACGTGGTCTCTGTTTGGATTCGGATTTTTTGCCAATCGTAATCATCATCGCAGGTACGTAGTGATCCGGAATGCCCAGGCTCTGCTGAAGTTCCTCTGCATTAAATCCGATCATCGGACAAGTGTCCCAGCCGCGATCCTGAGCAATCAGCATGAACTGCATCGCAGACAGACTGGCATTACGGATAGCATCCTCGCGTTGGAAAAATCTGCCTCGAGTTTCATAAAAATCAATAACACTTTGGGATTCTTGTTCGTATTGAAATGGAGTCAGTGCGCCCAGGTTGAGCAGGCCTTCATTAATCGTGCGAATATGATGATGTGCGTTAACATCGCCTAATACAACGATGACCGCAGAAGCTGTTTTCACTTTATATTGCTGTGAAGCCTCATAGACTTTTTCTTTCTGAGCTTCATCGGTCAATACAAGATAGTGAGTGTGTTGCAGGTTAAATGCGGATGGTGCAAACTTGTTCAAAGCAAACATTTCTTCTAGTTCCGATTCCGAAATTTCAATTCCTTCTTCAAAAATAACAGCAGATCTGCGATTTTTAATTAAATGGTCCAATTCGCTCATGTTGTTTACCTCGCTTATGTATAATTTTGCTTGCTTACAAAGTGAATATAACATACTTAATTACTTTATGTAAGTATTATTTTTGAATAAGACAAGACGTACTCGCCATACGCTAGTAGAAAACGGCAGAGGTGAGTCATGATATCGTTCATCCACAGATTAAAATTAGCACGGCTGCACCATCATGAGTTCCGGGTGTATGTTATTAAATCTTCTACCCTGAAAAAGTTTGTGGTAGTGGAGCTCATACTGGGTTATCTGGTGTACAATGTAGCCCTTTATCTGTGCCATAATGATTTGCTGGCAGGTGCAAGCACATGGGCAGGTACCGAAGGTGTGAAACGGTTGCCACCTTTGTTTCGGCGCATTGCCGGAGCTTGAAAAGTTTGAAGTTTGTTGTCCTTGAAGCTTTGAACTGTAATTGGTATGGGAGCCAGCGCTTTTCGCCAAAATTAATCGTAGAATACAGGTGTCCAAAATTGATTTACCGTTGAGGACCTATGGACTTTAATTGGAGAAGGGGCTATTGTGCCCCGTTCTCCGGGTTTGTTTTATCAAAAAGTTTGGATGAACAACATGTTTGAACAGAATCAAACAAAACTGAACAAGCTCCATATCAAGTTAATCTCTATTTTGCATGCTCCAGATATTGCTCGAGTGTCAGTTTTTGGCTCGTGATCTCGCCAGCGATATAGACACCGACATACCGGACATGCCATGGTTCGTACGAATATCCGGTCAATTTCTCTTGATCCTTGCCGTAACGGATGATGAAGCCGTATTTGTGGGCATTGGCTTTCAGCCATTTGCCTTCTTTGGTGTTGCCAAAGCTTTGCTGCAGATCATAACCGGCGGAAGCGCTGGAAATATCCATGGCGAGTCCGGTTTGATGCTCACTCTGTCCTGGGCGAGCGCTAGTTTTATTGGCGACAGCCTCACCTTTAACGCTGGCATTGCGGTCAAAGATTGATTTTTGCGTGGCGTAAGAACGATAGCCGGAAACGGCTTTGATATCAATGCCGTCTTTTTTAGCTGCGGCAAACAACTTTTCGATGGCTGAAGCAGCTACTTTGCGCATTTGCTTTTTCGGACTGGAGCCGGAGAAGCTAAATGGGATGTTAGGCACCACCAGATCTTTCGGTTCATAAGTGGACGGCAGATTTCTTTTTTTATTCACAAGTACAACGGTGCTGGAAAGATTCGTTACGGTAGCAACACCCTTGCTAGAGGTCGTGATCGTACGGCTTGGGGCGTTATCATGCAAAAATTGGGAGAAGCTCGAGCTTGCCGCAGAAGCGACCGGATTGAGCATTTGGCTGACAGGGAGTGTAGTAAAGGCAGTGCCCGCAAGTACTGAGCCAACGAGAAGTGTCGATATGATGGATTTGCGAGTAAATGATGACATGATGGGAGTTCCTCCTTGGAATATATTAATCTATAAACCAAGTATACCGGAGGATTATATCCATAGGTTCTCCAAATGTTTCCGACTTGTAAACAAAGTTTGCTAGAATTTTTTTCTCATAATGAGGTACTGGCCAAGGGGATGATGATAGGAGCGAAATAAGAGAAGAAGTGAAAGAAGATGAATTAGAAGTATAATTAGTAGAAGAAGTAGAGTGAAAGAAGAAGTAGTAGAAGTAGTAGAAGTAGTAGAAGTATAACCAGTATAAGAAGTAAAAGCAGAAGTAAAAGCAGTATAAGAAGTATAACCGGTACAACAAGTAAAAGCAGAAGTAGAAGTGAGGGACAAATTGTAAGCCAGAGCGAGTTGGGAGATGAGAATGAAAAACTTGGGAGCAGGAGTTCAGGTCGGGTTAACAGACAGAGAAGATGACGAAAGAATAGCCAGTGTAAATGAGGAAAACAGTAGTGCTGGCTTATGCAAAAAAATCTAACGATCACCAGAGACGTTATTTGCCGTTTTTTTCGTGTTTTGAAATTGTAACGATCACCAGAGAGCTTATTTTGGAGAGATGGTCCTTTTTTCAGTCTAAAGAGCCGTTTTCTGCCTAAATAACGTTACTGGTGATCGTTAGGTTTCCAAACCATTGATTTGGGGCGAAATAAGGTTCCTCATGATCGTTAGAATTCGAGCCAAGCATGAAGTGCCAGAGTAAGCTAGGAAAACCTTTGAATAGATACAGTAAGCAGTAGCCTTTGGATTGAGAGAGGTTAGATGAATCTTCGTCCCCCAAAAACATGCCTTTTTCGAGGTTGCTGCTTCATCCAAGCATAAGGAAGCTCTGCTTACCTGCTGTTTATGATAGTGTGCAAGCGTTAACCGCATTAGGTGTCCCTACAGCGGCAGCACGTGCATCACGAAGGCGAAGGTTATTGCTGATTGCTCCAGAGTCACTGCTGAGCGTAAAGGCAGGATAATTCTCTTGGGCATCCAATTTCATGATGGATTCCAGGTTAAGCTGGTGCTTAGGGTCAACGTAGAAGGGAACGAAATTGGTTTCAATCTGCTCATCCAGAGCTGCCAGTTCATCCACAATCAGTAGCACGACAACACCATTACATCCGCAGCCTTCCATATCATAAAATACTTTGAAATAACCGGGTTGGTCATTCAAACTTGCTGTTAAACGTTTCGCTGCCAGATCTGTAATTTGCATACGCATGGTCTGCACTCCTTTTTATATAAGTTCGTTCTAAATGAAAAAAGATTTACTGTGCTTCTTATGCCATTATACCACCTTGTCGAAAAATAAATCACACGAGGTAATTCTACAGGAAATGTCGAATAGGAAATAAACGAAACATACATTCATTATTGAAGAAAGGATGAAATTGACGATGTCATCAAATTTTGTTCAGCTTAACGAAGGCAAGTGGACAACCGAGCCTGCTCATACTCAACATGACGGAGAAAGATTGATTGTACAGGCACAGGAGGGTAGTGATTTTTGGGAACAGACGTTCTATGGCTTCTGTCATCGGAATGGACATGCATTGCTTGCACCGTGGGACGGTTTGGAGGCTGTTGAAGTATCGTTTGATCTAAGTTCTTTCACAGAATTGTATGATCAGGCAGGATTGATGTTGTGGCACGGAGAGCATCAGTGGATCAAAGCCGGTGTTGAAGTCAATGATGGCGTGGTGCATGTAGGGGCTGTTGTCACAGATCAATTCTCGGATTGGTCACTGTCACCTGTACCGGAGTGGGGAGGAAGGATCGTTACCATTCGTGCATCCTACCATCAGGAATCCGTTGTTATTCGTGCGCGTACAGACGAACATCCATGGCGTACCATTCGGGTGGCGAGATTCGCTTATCCTGCGGACAAGCAAGCAGGTCCGTTCCTTTGCTCGCCTAAACGGGCAGGGTTTGAGGTTGCTTTTACAAGATGGACCTATACTGCACCAGACGAAGATTTGCATACCGATCCACCAATTAGCGGGTAAACGCGGGGATATAACAGAAATAGACTCTTTAAGGGAATCAGTGCATAAATTGCATCCGAGATATGAGTCGCAGGCTGAAAATTAAATCATATCGCATATGAAAACATCTGAAATTCAAAAGAAGCAGCTATCATATATAGAAAAGCTGCTTCTTTTAATAATTTGCTGATACGTTGTGCGATAATGGTTGGAAAGTACGCTGTATTGTTAACATCTAAATAACGTAAGAAACGAGGAGGCAGACAATTTATGGGAGAAACAAATGTATGGGATGCGGAGTGGGAGGTTAACGAAGAGCAAGCGCGGACGCTGATCGGCAGACAATTCCCTCAGCTGTCATCAAAGCAAGTGAAGCGATTGGGCTGGGGTTGGGACAATACGGTTTTTCTCATCGGTAACGAGTATGTATTCCGGTTTCCAAGAAGGACGTTTGCAGTTGGTGCGATTCGTATGGAAGGGAAGCTGCTACCGAAGCTGGATGCATATTTGACCATCCCTTATCCGAAACCGTTATTCTATGGCGAAGCAAGTGACGAATACCCGGCACCATTTCTCGGCTATGCCCATGTGCCAGGAGATTTCCCAATCGGTTTGGCAGAAGAACACCGGGCTTTATCGGCAGAGACGCTGGCGAAATTTTTGCGGAGATTACATGAGTTTCCGGTGCAGGCGGCGCTGGAGTGCGGAGTCCAGCAAGATCATCGAAACTTGACGGACATTGCATCGCGCAAAGTGAAAATGGAGGGTTTTCTGTCGAAGGTAGTTGAACACTTGTCGCCGGAAGAGTTCGGTATGATCGAAGCATATATTGGCAGTCTGCCACAGGACCGTGTCGAGGCCGTGAATAAAGTGCTACATGGAGATCTTCATTTCAAAAATATGCTTGTGAATGAGAACGGGATCGTTTCCGGAATCATTGATTGGGGTGATCTGAGCGTAGGTCATCCGGCTTGCGATTTAAGCATTGCTTATAGCTTTTTACCACCTTACGCTCGCGGCGTGTTTTTCGAAACGTACGGAGGGGCGGACGAGGAAACGAAGTTGCTGGCGCGGCTGATCGCTGTATACATACCTATACTGATCTTAATGCAAGCGATCGATGACGGGAATGAAACGATTGCGGCAGAAGCGAAATCCAACATCATGCGGGCACTGTCGGATTAGGCTCAATATTTCGTTTCGGCTATGGGGCTATAGCTATCGGCACCATTTTGGCTCTTATAGTCGCGATAAGGTACGATCCGCCTTCTTAGAAGCCGCTTTACATCGAGGAACACGAAATACAACAGAGTAAGTCGTTGCGCTAACGGGACACGATTGTAATAACCCGCCTTTTCAACAAAGGCGGGTTTCTTATGATCAAATATCAACATTAGAATGTAACATAGATTCCATGTTTAATCGCGTTACACTCAATGAGCGGTTAATGGTGGCGCAATATTACATTTTAGAATAAAATTGCCTCTGCACTGTTCTGGTCACTTCTGTTCTGGTTCCTGAGTGAGCTCGGCCTCTAGTTCCTCCTTGTCCTGCATTTCACGCATACGTTCTTCGTAATCATCCAGGAACCATAGCGGGTCCATGTTGTCTTCCTCACCGTTATAGTTAATGAGGATTTCCTCGCCAGCTTTGATGTCTTTATACGCGTAGAAATCAAAGGTGTGATTTTCAAAGTTAATATCATACGTGGCATTAGGTTCATAGGAGTGATTAATTAAACTGCCGTATCCTAGCAGGATCGCGGTATGATTAGCTCCGTATTCGAAGACGTAATCCTCCAGAATCGTTTTCTCAATATGTTCGTGATCTTCATTCGGGTAAGGTACAACGGGTGCCTGATGGATCAGTTGACCTTTTGAGATATCCTCCGTGGCAAATACCCCTCGGTTAAACTCACCGCCATCACCCAGTTTGGACTGTTTTACTTCAATCATGACATTCACCTGATGCTCTCGCTGAGAGCTCCGTTCTATAATATGGTTGTACTTCGTTTAAGGCAAAATTTTACCGCATACGCTGTGATAAGGCAAATGGAACATCACTTTTAAGATTAATTTTAAAATAGGACGTTGAGTTGTGCGGGAGATAACGCTTATAATATACAAAGAATTAAGTCTATATAGAAAAGGTGTCATGAATGAGCATATTAAATGTAGAAAAATTAAGTCACGGTTTTGGTGACCGTGCTATCTTTAACAACGTGTCATTCCGCCTGCTTAAGGGTGAGCATATTGGGCTGATCGGGGCGAATGGAGAAGGTAAATCAACCTTCATGAATATCATTACAGGTAAACTTCAGCCGGATGAGGGTAAGGTGGAATGGTCCAAACGTATGCGTGTAGGTTATCTTGACCAGCATGCGGTGCTGAGCAAAGGACAATCGATCCGCGATGTGCTGCGCGGGGCCTTCCAGTACCTGTTCGACATGGAGCAGGAAATGAACGACATGTATGGCAAAATGGGCGATGTTACGCCCGAGGAACTGGAGCAGTTACTGGAGGATGTAGGTACCATTCAGGATACACTGACGAACCAGGACTTTTACATGATCGATGCTAAAGTCGACGAAACTGCGCGTGGTTTGGGTTTGACCGACATCGGTCTGGATAAGGACGTTAACGACCTGAGCGGTGGACAACGGACGAAAGTATTGCTCGCCAAACTGTTGCTGGAAAAACCGGATATTCTTCTCCTCGACGAGCCGACGAACTATTTGGATGAACAGCATATTGAGTGGCTGAAACGTTATCTGCAGGAATATGAAAATGCATTTATTCTCATCTCACACGATATTCCGTTCCTAAATAGCGTAATCAACCTTATTTACCACATGGAAAATCAGGATCTGACACGTTATGTGGGCGATTACAACCACTTCCAGGAAGTTTACGAGATGAAGAAGCAACAACTGGAATCGGCGTACAAGCGTCAACAGCAAGAGATTGCCGACTTGAAAGACTTCGTAGCGCGTAACAAAGCGAGCGTGGCAACACGCAACATGGCGATGTCCAGACAGAAAAAGCTCGACAAGATGGACGTGATTGAACTCGCTAAGGACAAACCGAAGCCACAGTTCAACTTCCGTGATGCAAGAACGTCGGGCAAGCTTATTTTTGAAACCAAAGGCCTGGTCATTGGATATAATGAACCATTGTCCAGACCGCTTGATCTTCGGATGGAGCGTGGTCAGAAAATCGCTCTGGTCGGTGCAAACGGTATCGGTAAAACTACCCTGATGCGTAGCATTTTGGGTGAAATTCAGCCTTTGGAAGGTAATGTCCAGCGCGGCGAGCACTTGGAAATCGGATACTTCCAACAAGAGATGAAGGATGCCAATTATAATACATGTATTGAAGAAATCTGGCAGGAGTTCCCTTCCTATACCCAGTTTGAAGTGCGTGCGGCTCTGGCGAAGTGCGGACTTACGACCAAACATATCGAGAGCAAGGTTGCAGTTCTCAGCGGTGGAGAAAAAGCGAAAGTACGTCTCTGCAAGCTGATCAACAATGAAACCAACCTGCTGGTACTCGATGAGCCTACGAACCACTTGGACGTGGATGCGAAGGATGAGTTGAAACGTGCGCTTCAAGCGTACAAAGGCAGCATACTGCTGATCTCTCACGAACCTGAATTTTACCGTGATGTCGTGACAGACACATGGAACTGTGAATCCTGGACGACCAAAGTATTCTAAAAAGCGCGTATTTCACTTGCATAGAGCATGTGGAATACGCGTTTTTTGTCACATTACAAGGAGGATGAAATAGGACAAAAGAATGGTTGACAGCCTTAAAAGCAAACGATATTCTAATTCTAGAAAGCGGTTACATTCTATGTTTAAGAAACCTGTTTTACAACATGGGCAAAAAAGAAACGGTTCTCGGTTCTCCGTAACGTGCATGATTGCACCTGCCTGAGTAAACGGGGCTTTTTTTGCTCTTGAATGAAACCGGTTTCATTGAGTGAGGAGGTGTGATCAGCGGAAGAAGTATGGTCTGAGGCTCAATTGACTGATTCATGTGTACTAGGGCGTGTTAAACCACTACGCTGAATATGTAAGGAACTTGCTTATATTTTCAGGCGCATAGGAGCGAATGTAGATTGGATAAACTGAGAAAACCGATTGCAATCCTGTTATCCGCTGCACTGATGTTATCTTCAGGACCGTTGATGTACCCGAACAAGGTTCTTGCAGATGGAGCTCTTATTCCCGGATTGTTAATTCAAGACGATTTTTCCGATGGGGACTATACCGTTTCACCAGAATGGCATGTGATCTCAGGCCAGTGGCAAGTAACATCAGATCCGGTGGACGGAGCTAATCAGGTTCTTTTTCAAAATGGGACCGATGAAGGTTTTATCACAACGGGGGAGCCCGTACCGGACAAGACAGTGTCGATGCGTTTTTATACAGGAGCGGGTGAGGGATTTCCCGGTATTTTGCCGCGGTTTCAAGACAAGAGCAACTACTACTATTTCCAAATGCAGGTGCCCGGCAACAAACTCGTTTTCAGCAAAAGAGTAAATGGCGCAGATACCACGCTAAAATCGGTGGAGTATGCATTCAGTAAAAATACATGGTATACGCTTAAAGTGTCGGTATCGGGGACCTCCATCCGCGGTTATATCGTCCAAAATGGGATGGACCGATTGGTTTTTGATCTGAACGATACATCTATTGCAACCGGTACCGTTGGCATTCGAAATAAGTGGCAGACCGTACATATTGATGATGTAATGATTGCGGAGCCGCCTCGAGTGAATGAAGCTGTGCTTGCAAAGGATGGAGAGACGGCATCTTCAATTTCATTGCATTGGCCGGAGATTGAAGGGGCAACGGGTTACCGTCTGTATCGCTCGAACACGCAGGAAGGCGGCTACTCTTATGTAAGTCAGACGTCATCAACAAGTTATGTAGATGAAGGACTAAGCTCGGATACAACCTATTATTACAGACTTGCCTATGACTACGGGGCATTAACCGAGTCACAGTGGTCTGCCCCGCTTGAAGCCAAAACGGCTGCCGAGGCACCACAGGCACCGGGGGACTTGAAGGCGACAGCGTTGACAGCGACAAGTGTCAAATTGAGCTGGAATACGGTCAGTAAGGCGAATGGTTATCGTGTCGTTCGCGCAGAGCAAGGAACGGAAGATTATGAACAGGTATATGACGGCAACCTATTGTCTTTTACAGATCAGGCACTTGAGCCTGGAAAGAATTACAGTTATCGGGTGACGGCGTACAATGCTACGGGTGAATCGGCATTTAGTACAGCGGAAGCGCAGACGTACACGGTAGATTCTCCTTCAGGATTTGGTGTTACTGCTATAACGGATACGTCCATTTCCTTAGGATGGGCTGCACTGCCCGGATCGGAAGTCTCCTACACGGTTTTGAAGGCGACAAGCGCTTCGGGGACGTATCAGCAAGTCTACACAGGGAAGTCTACTTCGTTAGACGATACAGGTTTGACGATGGGCACGGGATACTTTTATACAATTCAGGCCAAAGTGGACGGAATGGACACTCCTGTATCTGCACCGCTTGGTGTATCCACGGTGCGCACAAGTATTACGCCAGGACAAATGTGGCCGGATCAAAACGGCAAACCGATTGATGCTCATGGCGCAGGTTTCTTTTACGATGAAAAAACAGAAAAATATTACTGGTATGGCGAATATCATACGGGGGGGTGGCCTGCTGCGGGTGTGCGTGCCTATTCTTCCAAAGACCTGATGAACTGGACAGACGAAGGCATGGCATTGACGATGCTGCAATCGATGGATGATTTTGACACAAACCCGTTAATCAAGGAACTCTATGCAGGTCGCGAGGATCGTGTGGACATCTGGGCCGATATTCGCAAAGGACGGATTATCGAACGGCCAAAGGTCATTTACAATGATAAAACGAAAAAATATGTCATGTGGGCTCATATGGATGGAGACAAGGACCCTTACAACAATAATGCGAATTACGGTAAAGCGAAGGCCGGTTATGCAATCAGTGACTCACCTGCTGGACCTTTTATATATCAGAAAAGTTACCGTATGGACATGGCTCCTGAAGGCGAGAAGGACTATTTCCCAAGTGACAGAGGTATGGCCCGTGACATGACGCTATTTAAGGATGATGACGGCACGGGTTACCTGATCTACTCCAGCGAAGAAAATCTGACGTTATACATTTCCAAGCTCACCGAGGATTACAGTGACGTCACAGGCTGGCATAAGCAAGGTCTTAAGGATGATAAAGGCAATCCTGTTCGCGATAGCGTATATCAGGCGGAATACGGCGTAGACTATGTCCGGGTATTCCCGGGTGGACAGCGAGAAGCACCGGCCATGTTCAAGTATCAGGGCAAATACTATATTATAACATCGGGTGCAACGGGCTGGGCTCCTAATGAAAACAGAGTTACGGTCGCGGATCACATCTTCGGACCTTGGTCGGCGATGACAAATCCGTTTGTCCGCACACTGCCGAGTGATCCTGATCCCGGGAAGGCATTTGGTACACAGTCAACTTCAGTCATCCCGGTTGATCCGGAAAAGGGCAAGTTTATTTATGTAGGAGATATGTGGAACGGAGGCAATTTCGCCAACGATGCAGCCAAGTACGTGTTTTTGCCGATCGAATTCGGTATAGGGTCAGACATTGCGATCAAGTGGTATAACAGCTGGACACCCGATCTGTTGAATTCCATGGGTAAGGTAGATATCGCTGATAAACTGCCTGAAGCGGTGAAGCTTGGCGAAGTTCCAGTGCTTCCTTCCGTGGTAAAGGTGCGTGATGGAAATAATCTCGTGTCAACGCCAGCCGTCTGGACGATTAATCATCGTGCGATGACAGCGGAGGATTTTGCCAAGCCTGGACCGCTCACGCTACAGATCACGACCCCTGAGTATAACAACAAAACACAGGCAGTTCGTGTGTTTGTCATTCCCGAGAATACACTATACTTTGTGAACAGCGGCGGTTATGATACGGCAGATTACAAGCTGATGAGTGGTTATATGCAAGATACGCTCATGCATCCGGGAATTATAGATCAGATGTATGTTCCGGCTAATGGTCAATCCTGGGGATATGTTAGTGCCGATGCGCTGCCTTCCGGTTCGAACGGCGGTGATATATTCTCAACCGTTCGTTATCTGAATGGCGGCAATGTCAGCAACTCGCCTAAAGGCAAGGATTTGACCTATAGCTTTGATGTACCAAACGGTGAGTATGATGTGTATGCGGGATTCAATGACCCGTGGACGAATACTTCACGCCGTGCGGATTTGTTAATTAACGGTACGAATACCGGGGCGGTTACCTATATCCCTGCAAGTGTTCGGGCGGAAAAGGGTATTCAAGTGTCAGACGGTAAACTGGATATCACGGTGCGTAATACTGCTTCCCAAGACCCGCTGATCAGCTGGATCATGATTGTAAAACCTGATATATCGTCACCTGGTTACGGTAGCGGGGGCCTGCACGCGGTTTCCACCACGCCTTCAAGTGTAACACTTGGCTGGGATATATTACACGGTGCGGCAACCTATAAGCTGTATCGTTCGAATCGAGAAGAAGGAACTTACGAAATAGTTTATTCCGGCGCGCTTCCAGAGTATACGGATTCTGAGCTGAGTGAAGATACGGTTTACTATTACAAAGTCGAGGCACTGGACGATGCAAGCCAATCCATCAAAGGATTGTCTGATCCTTATCAAGTCACAACAACTCACCAGACGGCTGCTGACGTGGCTTCAGGCATTACAACACTCGAACAGCCAACGACGGCTTCTGCAAAAATTAAACTTCCAGTGTTGCCTCAAGGTTTTACGGCATCCATTCATTCAAGTACAGCTCCGTCTGTAGTGCAACTGGACGGAAGCATTATTTTACCAGCGAGTGAGACGACGGTCTGGATTGAACTTGCCATCACACGAACCTCCGATGGGAGCAAAGCGATAACAACGCCTCTGATCATTAAAGTGCCTGCACGTACAACATCTCCAGGCGGCAATGATTCAGGAGGGAATTCTGGCGGAGGATCAGGGAATAGCTCAGGCGGCAATAATGGAAATGGTTCATCAAGCAGTAACGGTGGTCAGATAGGCAACAGTAATGGTACCTCAGGCTCAGGTCAATCGCAGTCGTCAACTCAACCTGTTACAGAAAAGGACCGCGCTGTTGTTGAACTTCAAGCCTCTTCGGCTCCAGAAGGAAATGCACAGTCCAAAGTGGATGCTTCAGCGATTGAAGCTGCGGTCAAAGCCGCACCTCTTACAGGTACAGGTCAACGTCTGGTTGAATTTCGCTTGAAGTCTGTTCCGGAAGCGGCTGCTTACGAGCTGGCCCTGCCAGTTTCATCCCTGCTGGAGCAGAAGCCATCCGATGTTTTCCGTATCGTATCAGCGTTTGCAACGGTTGAGTTGCCCGCTGATTTGCTGCCAAAAGAGGGAACCAATGAGGGTACGGCAATTATTCGATTGATCCGCACACCGCTTTCGCAAGGGATAACGGATCGTTTGGGAGCAGGACATGGTGTGCAAGTCGAATTTAGCCTTAATCATCAGACCTTCATGCCTGATAGAGAGATTTCAATTGAATTACCGTATACCTCATCGAAAGTTGTCGTGGCTGATAAAGTGGTTGCTGTGCAAATTGGACCAAGCGGGGAAATAACACCGTTGCCACAGAGTTATTACGATCCGCAACGCGGCGAGATTATGTTTTCTGCAAAATCTTTATCCTTGACTGGTACTTATGCTGCCTTATCTATGGATGAGAATTTTTCGGATCTGGCCGGAGTGCCATGGGCACAAAAAGCAATGGAGGCACTCGCAGTTCGGGGCGTGGTGGATGCAACAGGTAGTGAGGACACCAGACAACTACATCCCAAACAGGATATGACACGTGGGCAATATGTACAGTGGCTTGTAGCTTCGCTCGGCCTAAACGGGAGTTCTACTGAACCATTCAAGGATGTGAATGAACAATCTTCTTATTATAAGGCTGTTAACATAGCACGATCACTCGGTATTACGGATGGGGCTGGAGATGGACGTTTCAAGCCAGAGTCCACCATTACTCGTCAGGAGATGATGACCTTAACGGTAAGAGCACTTGTTACAGCTGGACTCATTGATGATGAAGCACAGAATTCTTCCGCAACTGATCTTGCTCGTTTCCGGGACGCAGGTCAGATCAACTCGTATGCAAGAGAAAGTGTAGCTGCGCTTGTGAACCTCGGCATCGTAGGTGGTTACAACGGTGAAGTAAAACCTGCGGCTGAAGCCAGCCGAGCCGAATCTGCTACGCTGATCTATGCAATGATGAGCAAGCTGGTCTGGAAAAAGTGATGAATCACTGTAACTTATAAAATAGAAAGAAGCTTGTTTTCACCTGAAGTCAGGTTAAAGCAAGCTTTTTTTGCTGTTCATTGTCGATTGTTGTTGATGTATTTGCAAACAGGTAATTCGCACGTTTTGTTCCTTTATCAGAGAAACTGATAAATGGTATAAAATCATTGAAATTGACCCTCACCCCCCGGTGTGTTAGGTTCTAGAGAGAAGAAATTAATATGATCATTTTAGTAGGAATTAAAATCGAAGTAATGCGTGAGGTGGCAGATGGTGGAACTTCAAGTGACAAATAGTCCTTTTAATCAAGAGCAGGTAGAATTGCTCAATCGACTTATTCCTACATTAACGGACGGACAAAGACTCTGGCTTGGTGGGTATATCGCAGCGTATCAAGCAGGTGTGGCAACAGCACAGACTAGTCTGATTGGGCAAGTTGGACAAAATCCGGTAGCAGCGCCAGTCAGTGCTCCTGCCGTTTCCCGTGAAGTTACGGTGCTGTATGGTTCACAGACAGGAAATTCAATCGGTCTGTCGAAAAAACTCGGGAAGAAGCTGGAAGAACAGGGGCTTCAGGTGACCTTGTCATCCATGGGGGATTTCAAACCGAACGGACTGAAGAAAATTGAAAATCTCCTGATTGTGGTCAGCACACATGGAGAAGGCGAACCGCCGGATAATGCGATCCCGTTTCATGAATTTTTAAATAGCAAACGTGCTCCAAAGCTGGACGGACTTCGTTATTCCGTACTGGCACTCGGAGATACTTCTTACGAATTCTTTTGCCAGACAGGCAGGGATTTTGATAAACGACTACAGGAACTGGGCGGTACAGCATTGGTTCCGCGAGTGGACTGTGATGTTGATTTTGACGAGCCAGCGGCAGCATGGATGAATGATGTACTTGCTTCGCTTAGCAGCACACCAGCGGTTGCGGGTACGGTTACTAGCGAAGCGATTACAGCTGCAGTTAGCAGCGGTGAGTCTGAATTTAATCGCACGAATCCGTTCAAGGCTGAGGTGCTTGAAAATCTCAACCTGAATGGCCGCGGATCGGATCGTGAGACACGTCATATTGAGCTGTCTTTGGAAGGCTCCAATCTGGATTATGAGCCGGGCGACAGTCTAGGTGTTTTCCCGGAGAACCACCCGCGTCTCGTAGATGAATTGATTGCAGCTATGGGGTGGAATGCAGACGAACGTGTTACGGTGAACAAGAATGGAGATCAGGTATCGGTCTATGAAGCATTGCTGCGTTATTATGAAATTACAGCAGTAACTAAACCGGTAGCGGAGCAACTTGCTAAATTGAGTCCAGGGAATGAATTAACAGCATTGCTTGCCAATGATTCTGAATTTCGTAAAGTCATGAACACCTGCGATCTGCTCGATGTCGTTCAGGATTATGCCCTGAAAGGTATTCCAGCCGGACAATTCCTGTCGGTTCTTCGTAAGATACCAGCACGCCTGTATTCCATTGCGAGCAGCTCAAAGTCCTTCCCGGACGAGGTTCATCTGACGGTGCGCACTGTAAGGTATGAAGCACGTGGAAGAGAACGTTACGGCGTATGCTCGGTGCATCTCGCTGAACGAATCGAGGCAGGTGACACCTTGCCGGTATATATTCAGCATAATCCGAACTTCAAATTACCTGAGAACCCGGACACACCGATCATTATGGTTGGACCTGGAACAGGGGTAGCTCCATTCCGTTCCTTCCTTGGCGAAAGAGAAGAAACGGGTGCAGAAGGAAAAACGTGGCTGTTCTACGGCGACCAGCACTTCGCTACAGACTTCCTTTACCAAACGGAGTGGCAGCGCTGGCTCAAAGATGGCGTTCTGACGAAAATGGATGTTGCCTTCTCTCGTGATACGGAACAGAAAGTGTATGTACAGCACCGTATGCTGGAACATAGCAAGGAATTGTACCAATGGCTCCAGGAGGGAGCGAGCGTGTACATCTGTGGTGATGAGAAAAAAATGGCTCATGATGTTCATGCGGCGTTGATTACCATTCTACAGCAGGAAGGCGGCTTGTCGCCTGAGCAGGCTGCGGAATACATGACACGGTTGCAACAGGAGAAACGTTATCAGCGGGATGTGTATTAATCTGAGGCTGAGCCGAAGAGTTATATTCCGCAGAGACGAGAGGAGAAAGCGGCATGGCTTATAATAACTTACTTAATCCGCAGCGTACCAACAGCGATGTGGAAGATATAAAGATCAAGAGCAATTATTTGCGCGGAAGTCTCACGGAGACATTGGCTGATCGCATTACCGGTTCTATCCCTGAAGACGATAACCGTCTGATGAAACATCATGGAAGCTACATGCAGGATGACCGTGACCTGCGCAACGAGCGCAACAAATCCAAGCTGGAGCCTGCATACCAGTTCATGCTACGCGTTCGTGCTTCCGGTGGTACCGTAACGCCGGAGCAGTGGCTGATGATGGATCGTGTTGCTCATAAATATGCGAATCAGACGATCCGTCTGACGACTCGCCAATCGTTTCAACTGCACGGAGTTTTGAAATGGGATCTCAAAAATACGATTCGTGAAGTCAATGATTCTTTGCTCAGCACCTTGGCTGCATGTGGAGACGTTAACCGTAACGTGATGTGCAACCCGAATCCGAATCAGTCTGAAGTTCATGCTGAAGTGTATGAATGGGCTTGTCAGGTGAGTAATCATCTCGATCCGCGAACTCGTGCATATCATGAGCTTTGGCTCGATGGGGAGAAGATCATTGACTCCCAGGATTCGGACGAAGAGGTTGAACCGATCTACGGCAAGGTCTACTTGCCGCGTAAGTTCAAAATTGGTATCGCGGTACCGCCATCCAATGATGTAGATGTATTTTCACAGGATCTCGGTTTTATCGCCATTGTAGAGAACGGCAAACTGCAAGGGTTCAACGTATCTGTTGGCGGAGGAATGGGCATGTCTCACGGAGATTCGAAGACATATCCTCAGGTGTCCAAAGTCATTGGTTTCTGCACGCCGGAGCAGATGATTGATGTTGCCGAGAAAACGGTTATGATTCAGCGTGACTACGGGGATCGTGCGGTTCGTAAACATGCGCGTTTCAAATATACAATCGATGACCACGGTCTGGAGTGGTTTGTTGATGAGTTAACGAGCCGTCTTGGATGGAGTCTGGAAACGGCACGTGCATATCATTTTGACCATAATGGAGATCGTTATGGCTGGGTGAAGGGTAGTAATGGCAAATGGCACTACACGTTGTTCATTCAGAATGGACGGATAAAAGATGTAGATGGTTATCCGCTCATGACGGGTTTGCGTGAAATTGCCCAAATACACACCGGAGATTTTCGTCTGACAGCGAACCAAAACCTGATTATCGGTAATATCAGCAGTCAAAAAAAGAAAAAGATTGAAGCGTTGATGCAGCAATATAATCTGACGGACGGTGCTCATTATTCAGCTCTCCGCAGAAGTTCCATGGCTTGTGTTGCACTCCCGACTTGCGGCCTTGCTATGGCTGAATCCGAACGTTATCTACCATCCTTGATTGATAAACTCGAGCCTGTGCTGGATGAAGCGGGTCTGAGGGATGAAGAGATTGTCATTCGTATGACAGGTTGCCCGAATGGGTGCGCGAGACCGATGCTGGCAGAAATTGCTTTTATCGGGAAAGCACCAGGCAAGTACAATTTCTATCTCGGTGGTAGTTTTACAGGTCATCGTCTGAACAAATTGTACCGCGAAAATATCGGCGAAAATGAGATTCTCGACACATTGACACCGATGATTAATCAATATGCCAAAGAGCGCAACGAAGGTGAGCATTTCGGAGACTTCGTGATCCGCGCTGGTTATGTACCTGAAGTGCTGGACGGAAGACAGTTCCACGCTTAACTTGCGGCTTACCCAAGAAGCATTCCTTTATGGAGTGCTTTTTGCTTCTTCGATACAGATCAGTTTGAAGGGATGACCTTGTTGAACCAGACGCAACACGATATAATGACAAAGTAGAAAGCAGATTACATGTTGAAAGTGAGCGGAAACGATATGGGTCGTAAATGGAATAATATTAAGGAAAAGAAAGCTTCAAAAGATGCAAACACAAGTCGGGTCTACGCCAAATTCGGCGTTGAGATCTATGTAGCAGCGAAGAAGGGCGAACCAGATCCAGAAGCGAACCGTGCGCTGAAGGTCGTTCTGGAGCGTGCCAAAACGTATAACGTACCTAAAGCCATCATCGACCGTGCGATGGAAAAAGCAAAGGGCAGCGGCGATGAGAACTATGAAGAGTTGCGTTACGAAGGCTTCGGGCCGAACGGTGCGATGGTCATCGTGGATGCGCTCACGAATAACGTAAACCGGACAGCGCCTGAAGTGCGCTCGGCGTTTAACAAAAACGGAGGCAACATGGGTGTCAGCGGTTCTGTTGCTTACATGTTTGATCCGACAGCCGTGATCGGCGTTGAAGGTAAAAGTGCGGAAGAAGTTCTGGAAATTATGTTGGAAGCAGATGTAGATGTGCGCGATATCGTGGATGAAGATGAAGCGGTTATCGTATATGCAGAACCGGATCAATTCCACGCGGTACAAGAAGCATTCAAGGCCGCTGGTGTGAACGAGTTCACCGTAGCCGAGCTGACGATGCTGGCACAAAACCACATTGAACTGCCTGCAGACGCCCAAGTTCAATTCGAGAAGCTCATCGATGCGCTCGAAGACTTGGAAGATGTGCAGCAAGTGTATCACAACGTGGAGTTTGTGTAGGCGAACAAGAGAGCAACTAGTTCTGATATTTGAATTGGATATCGAGACGTTCTCGAGCAAATCTAATCAACTTACTTACGTATGATTTAAAAATGTTTGAATTAAAAAAGAGTGTCTATCCAATCCATTCCGATTGGGAGACACTCTTTTTGGCTATGTCTAAGACTTGCTTGCTACACTAGGAGCGGACTTATCCGATGAATCGGATGTCTCTTTTTTCAGTCCGCCGAACTTGAAGAGCACAATGCCACCTACAATAACAAGTACACCAATCAGCTGATTCCATGAGAAGGGGATTTGTTCCAGACCGAGCCAGCCCATCGAATCAAATAGTAAAGCGAAACTTAACTGAGAGGTTAACACGATGGAAATCGCATAGGTCGGGCCGAGCAGCTTCATGCCCTGAACCAGACAGAAGACCACCCCAACGCCTATTGCACCGCTTAGCCAATACCACGGTTGCATATGCTGCAAACTGAATGTATTTTTACCTTCAAGCAGTAATGAAATCACAAAAGAAGCGATAAATCCCGTAAACAGTACCATTGTTGTTGTCGACCATGAACCGGTGCGTTCATTAACTTTACTATTAAATATCGTTTGCAGACTCACCAGCGAACCGGCCAGAAGTGCAAGCAAAATACCTGTGATGATCATGCGTTTCCTATCTCCTTATTCATAAATATTGTGTCCAGCAATGTGCCGAAGGCCTGCGCGATTTTTGATACGGATTAATCCTTGATGCCGCTCAATGTAACCATCCGCACATAGCTTCTGAATCACCCGATTCAAATGGCGATAGCTGGTACCGATCAGATTGGCAATGTCCGTCAGGTTAAACGCATCGAGTTCCTCATGCATAACGGTTCCGCCTTCATCCGTCGAGATGGAAAGCAGATAACTGGCTAAACGTACCTCCACCGGATACATCAGGTTAAAATTAGAAAAGTTCGAATCAATGTAAAACTTATGTGAGATGATTTTCAGCAAAAATTGCAGTAGAGGTGCGTAATCACTGGCAAGCTCAGTAAGCCACCGATAATGAATACGAAGCATCACAACAGGCGAGACTGCCTGAACGGTATTAACGATGTTACTTTCACGTACATATTCGATGTCTCCCACCACTTCAAGCGGTGTTTTGAAACAGAGCACGAGTGTTTTGTCTTGTGGGGAAGTGGTGAAAATTTTAATTTTACCCTCTACCAGGACGTATAAGTATTCGGAAGCCTCGCCTTCGCGGCAGATCAGCTCACATTTTTCGAATTGACATATAGTCATATGTGGACGCAGGTGCTCGTGAAAAACCGTCTCCAATTGATACTGTTTCAAATAGTCCATGATTTGCTGCGGATGATGAATCTCTTCCATGCGGTTCTCACCTCTGCGTTAATTCTGTTGTTTTTGATATGGAAAAATTAAAAGTTTGTGTGTCTAACACAGTTTACATGCTGTATGTAGCTACAATGAAAACTATAGCTTCATAATGATGACACCGGCGATCATCAAAGCAATGCCCAAAAATTGCGGCAGTTTCATTTTTTGTTTGAGTACGCCAAACCATCCATTGCTATCAATTAAAAAGGTCAGAAACAATTGTGCAATCAACAGAGCCGAGATCGTAAAGGTCACACCGATCTGTTGAATTGCCGTGACTTCGCTGAAAATAATAACTGCACCAAATGCACCTCCAGCCAGATACATCGGTTTTACTTGTTTAATTCCCTGAAGATTGGCGTCACGCGTAAACATCAAAATGATCGCCGCGAGTATAAATCCCGTTAATTGAGTAATTGTGGCGGCTTGCCATGTGCCTATGTCTGTACTGATTCTGGCGTTGGCTACCCCCTGAAGAGTAATACAGGCTCCGCCCAGCAATGCAAAAATAATTCCTCTCATCCTTCTTCGAACGCTCCTTTAATGCATGACTTCGACTTCTATTAAATGATAAATAAATCATAATCGCCAAGGACAAATGTCCTGACTCTGAAATTTACAGCATCTAGCGTACACTAAAGCCCGGGTAAAATCCAGAAAGGGACAAAATGTATGAGGATACAGTAGCTGACCTAAACAAATTAGTTAGTTGAGCAGGTATTGTCAGATAGGTGAGGTTAGGTGAAAGAGTCGAATATGGAGATCGAAATAAGCAAGGGAAAGAAAGAGATGTAATGAAATCGATAAATTGAGATGCGAAAGAGGGTGTTAGAGAGCAGGCTAGCAAACATGCAAACATGCAAACATGCAAACAGGCAAGTAGGTAGAAAGCGTAAGGCATAGTCCTCGTATGTATTATCCACAAGATGGGGTAGCTTGGTCTCATAAACTGAAATGATAACGATAAGGAGGAGTCTTATTTAGGGCTTTATGAACTTCTAATTATTCTAACAATCACCAGGGACGCTATTGCACCGAAAATGGGTTCAAAACGCTAGTTTTGCGGCATAATCGAAGAAATACATTCTCTGATGATGGTTAGATTTTTGGATGAAGCAAAATAAAATACTTAAAATAGCGTGTCTGGAGATCCTTAGTGGTAAAAACCTATAATACCTTAAACACAGGCGCTTCCTTTACAAAAGTAACTTTAACCCCTGGAATAGACTCGTCCAGACTTTCTGCCAAAATGTTCATTCCGGGTGCCTCACTTTCGGCATGTCCAACCATAATGAGCGCCTTGGATTTACCTTGCTGCACAGCATCACGGATATACTCTGGCGTTTCCCATTCAAAACCTTCGCCTGCGATGATCAGGTCAACCTGTTCGTTCTGAAGCAAGGGGATTGTGACGTGTCCGTTTCCCCGAAAGCCGACCAGAACCGCAGCCCGTTTGCAAACGATTTCAGGATTACCCGCAAGGCGAACATAGTCGATCCCTAAACAATTCTTCAATTGCTGGGCAATCGCATGCACAGTGATCCCCTCTGGAAATGTTAAGATATCTGATTCAGTCGTACGCTGGCTCAGGTAAGTTGTCCACCCGAGTTCATGGATGAGCCCATCAGTAATGCCATCCGGTTCGAAGCGGTGAATAATATCATGACAGCGAAAGATGGCAATGCCGGCTTGATCAATGAAGTTTCTTTTATACGTATAAACGGAGTCGTTCTCCAGCCAATCGGTAGCACTGTGATGGTTATAAAACGGGGATTCATGGGCAATAATCAAATTGGCTCCTAGCTGGATAGCTTGTTCAATGACATGTTGTGTAGGCATAAAAGCAACGACGATTCCTGATACAACTTGATCCGGCGAGCCCGTAATTAGTTGATCCACAGTATTGTCCGGCAAAGCAATCCCCTCTCTGAGGTAGAGTATGATCTCTTGCACCGTGAGTTCCTTTGGTTCCTTTATAGCTTTCATTTCCATAAGTTCATTCCCCCAAAATAAGGATATAGTGTTAGTGTATCATCTTTAATACTAAAAACCAGCTATACACATGATACTTCCTTACCCTGAAAATAAATGCTCATCTTCGGTTATTACCGTGCCTAGTGCCTAATGAATGCTTAACTCTGCTCATGCTAATAACGAGTACAGAACAAGCACAAATTGGATAGATATAAGGATTGAATCCCCCTCAGTTACCCTAACAACGAAGGTGGACACCAAGCTGTTAAGCCCATTGAATTCATGTAGTTTTCTAGTACGAGAAAAAGTATACTTACATAGAGTCTTTTCTGGATGAGGTAAAATTTTCTATAACCATGATAGATTCGGACATCGTTCTAAGAATGGATTTCAGCACTAATACGAAAGGGGATAACTACACATGACGGCTATAAATATTATGGAACGTTTGAAGAGTGAGACAGCACATTACCATAGACAAGTAGAGCAGAACCCCTATGCGAAAGCGATTATGAATTCGACCATAACGATTGAACAATATAGAGCATATTTGGAGAAATTCTACGGTTTCCTGAAACCGCTGGAGGATCAAGCGGTAATGCTGCCTTTTTGGGCAGAAACAGGATTGGATATCGGTATAAGAGGCAAGGCTGGTTTATTAGAGCAGGATTTAATGAATCTTGGCGCAAGCGAGGAGCAAATCAAGCAAATTCCAAGGTGCAATGATAAGGAGTTACCGGATATCTCCACACCTGCAGGACTTTTCGGATATCTATACGTTATAGAAGGTTCGACCAATGGCGGTCAGATTATGACCAGACGTTTGTCGCAATTTTTGCCTATAGAAGCGGATCATGGACTACAATATTTCAACGCTTACGGCACGGAGACACGCACCAGATGGAGCGAGTTTATGCAACTGTTACAACAGTCCATTCACACACCTGAAGATCAAGACATGATCGTGTTCACGGCTTCCGAGACATTCCGGTTGCTGGATCAGTGGATTAATACGTAAAATTCTGCTTTTAAAGAAACAACACATACTGAGAGGGGAATTTTAAGTTCATGACTGAACCTAGGTCGAGGCAAGAAATGAGCATGCTTAACCGCACCTTACTCCCGCAAGGGACATATACGAATGATCCTATCGACCTGAATAACTGTGATAAAGAGCCCATTCATATTCCGGGTTTTATCCAGCCTCACGGTGTGCTTTTGGCGATTGATCCGAGCGGCACACCAACGATCGTACAGTGTAGTCAAAATACGTTTGATCATCTGGGCATCCATAGTTCAGATATTTTGGGCATGCCTTTGAGTGATCTCATTACAGAAAATGATGTTAGCAGCCTCCTGCACAACCGTTCCAACGCAACGGTAACGTCAGAGTTGCATTATATGGATTTGATTATTCAGGTGACAGGGGAGGAGAAGGTTTTCTCTTCTGTTTTGCATGAGAGCGAAGGTCTGCTTATCCTCGAGATCGAGCCTTATTATGAAAAAGAAAACATCGAATCAAACGATTTTGAATGGATATCCCGTTTCTTCGGAAGAATCAAAAGTACAGACAGCCGCGTAGAGGCGAGTCAGATCGCTGCTGAACAAGTGAAAGAAATGCTCGGATATGACAGAGTCATGATCTATGAATTTGATGAGCAATGGAATGGAAAAGTGATTGCGGAAGCGCGCGAACCAGAACTTGAGCCTTTTCTCGGGCACCATTATCCAGCCTCGGACATTCCCAAGCAGGCAAGAGAGCTATATCTTCGCAACTGGCTGCGAACGATTGTCAACGTAGAGTATGCGCCTGTTGAGATTGTACCTTTGTTGCAGCCCCTTACAGGCAAACCGCTGAATCTTAGTCTTTCGGTACTGCGAAGTGTATCACCGCTTCATATTGAATATTTGCAAAACATGGGCGTAGGAGCTACCGTTACGATCTCGCTGATTCATGAAAATCAATTATGGGGACTGATTACATGCCATCATTATTCTGCAAGGTATGTTCCACATCGTGTTCGTAACCTGTGTAACTTTCTGGGTGCTTTTTTCTCCAATGAATTGTTCCAGCGTCAGCAGCTCGATGATTACCAGGCAGAGATCAAATCCCGTGAGACGGCTGCGCGGCTTGTTAATATTTTTATCGGCAATACAAGTCCGGTGCGTGTGTTAGAAGAACTACAGGCAGAGCAAGAGACATTGCTGGACCTTATGAATGCATCTGGAGCGGCGATATGTTATCAAGATAAGCTACTGATGTTTGGTGAGACGCCGACAAATGGGCAGATTCGGGAGCTGGCGGGATGGCTGGCCGAACAAGCAGAGGATCACAGTTACCATACGTCCAAGCTGAGTCTGGAATATGAGACAGCTAAACGATATCAAGGTACAGCTTCCGGGGTTATTTATGTTGCGATCTCACCGGGTCATCATAACTATATGCTGTGGTTCCGTCCAGAGGTGGTTCAGGTCGTTGAATGGGCGGGTGATCCAGCCAAAGCCGTGCTCAAAACGGATGATGGCATGCGAATGTCTCCGCGGAAATCGTTTGAGAAATGGAGGGAGGTTGTCAAATCAACCTCATATCCGTGGACAGCGAGAGAGCTCAGCATACTGCCATTGCTTAAGTCCATTGTGCGTCGTCAGACTGAAAACCAGCTGGCTCAGGCCGAGGAGCATGCTTTTCAAAATGCCCGTATCTTGAAGAGAAACGAACAGCGTTATTTGCAGCTGATGGATTTTTCGCCGGTTGCCTTTTTTACACTTACCGAAGGACGAATTATTTATTGTAATATAATGGCGGCTGAACTGTTTGGATACGAAAGTGCGGGCAGCCTGATCGGGAAAAATTTCGGTGAGTTTTTACCTGACAAAACACGGGATGTGTTAGTACAAGATTTTGAAAAACTGCAACAGGACATCACCAGTTTGATGAACAATCAGTTATATTTTACAACAGCTTCAGGCATGTCCTTGCTGCTTGAGATTACAATGGCTTCGGTCGTTCATGCGGGAAAACCTTCGGTCATGTTACTGCTCCGTAGCAGAACATCTCTTCAAGAGCAGGATGAATTCCACGAAACAACAAGCCAGCTTCAGAGTTACCTGACTACGGATCCGTTAACCGATATGCCCGTTCAAACGGTATTCAAGCAACAGCTCGAAGGGGATTGGAGCGATTGTTTGCAAGAAAAATGCAGTCTTGGTCTTCTGATCGTTGATATTGATGATTTCCGCTCTTACAATACCGCGTATGGCTTGCAGGGCGGAGATCTGTGTTTACAGTGGATTGGCGAGGTGCTGACTGTGGTGAGTGAACAACATGGAGCGCTCATTTCCCGTCTACGTGGTGGTACGTTTATGCTGAAATTAAAAGGAACCACATCGGAGTATTTATCTGAACTCGCTGAAGAAATAAGGCAGCATGTGCTGGCTCTCCAAATCCAGCGGGAGCTCACAGGTCAGGGTGGCGTAGTTACAGTCAGCGTCGGCGGTGCAGTCCTGCTTCCTGATGAGCACACCGTTTCAGGTGATTTAATCGAACTGGCTACTCAGGCATTGTTTCAGGCAAAGGATGAAGGCAAAAATCGTACTCGAGTTGTTTGATTAGAGTTAATAATTCCGCACGGAATATCAAAAATTGTGATTTGTTTTCCTATAAAATAGAGGGCAAAGACTTGATGGAAAAGAGGGCAGTGATGCCTTCTTTTTTTGTGTTACAAGAATGTGTGATTTTGCCACCCGCAGAAGCTACACAAGTGTTATAATGATGCGTATGGATACACGTGTTCGTATTTAATGGTGAAAGAGGTGAGTTTCATTTCGATGAGGGATCATTCGGAACAGCTGGAATTTATGGAGATTGATCTAAGTGAAGAAACAGAAACGACCTCGATTCGGATACCGGATCGTTCATCTTTAGTGAACCAGAGTCGTCAACCACACACGCCGCAAGGAGCTGTATTGTCTTCGGAGAAGCGATTTGTGGAGGAGGCTAGACGGCTTGCAGAAGTTACGGGCGAAGAAACTGCACCTGTTCCGTTTATGAGCTACTGGCCAACGTATGGGGTGATGAATGATGCACAGCTGAAATGGTATTTATATTGGAGAACAGAGGTGCGCCAGGAAAGATATCTGGATGTCGACCTTTCTTACCTGTTTGTTCATGTTTACGAGTTGATTAACGGGATCGGCTGGCTGACTCCTGAGAACGGGTATGAACAGTTAAAAAGACTATGGGTGAATTACCGGGAGCGGCTCCCGCAACTTAATGTATATATGCAAGAGTGGGTAGTTGATTACGTTCTTGTCCATAATCTTCATAGATTACTGCATGAAGTGATGATGCTCTCGGATGGTTATTTGCCAGCATCATTGATGGACAAGGAATTAGAACGGTTGTTACAGGATAATGTCGCTGAGGTAACGCTGGATATGCTGAAATGGTATTTTGACTATGATATCACGCTAAATGCCTTTTACCGGGATGGCGGCAAAGAATGGATGGAACGATATGTGCCCAAAGTGCTGGCTGTGATGGATTCGTATTTGCAGCTGACACAACAAAGAGGGCTGTTGCCTGAGCTTGAATCGAAAGCCGAACAGACGGTTAAACGCACGCTGTTTCATAAAGCGGTATATGACGAGTCCGTTTACGGCAGATTTGTTACGTTCACTCATGTTCCTCTCATATTGGAACGTGAATTTGTGCGGAGGTTAATCGGCATTTACCGCTGTACGGAAAATAAGCTGCGTGAACTGTTAGGCTTCCGGGGCCGTCTGCGTGGTAAAACGCTGGAGCCTGAGCTTGCCAGTGTGATTGAGCGTTATCTGGAAAGAGCGTTTGCCATGGAACAAGCTGAGGCCGTAACTGCGCCGATCATTCAGATTGATGCGGCAAAACTGGCTTCTTTGCAGGAGGACAGCGAATATGTGCGTAAGGCGCTGACCATTGAGGAAAATGAAACTTCTGCATCAGTTAATGTTGAATCGAATTTGGCTGAAGCAGATGCAGAGTCCATTGAATTCCAAGTTGATGGACCTAATGTACCAGATGAAGCTGAATCTCCTTATCCAAGGCAAATGACTAACACTGAGTCACTATTCTCAGAACAGCGAGAACATTTACCAGTGATTCAGGACAACACCGTTATGCCATCAGAGAATTCAGTTCCAAGAAATGAGCAGCTTCTTTGGAACGAGACGGCGGAAGCCGATATACCGGAGGAGTGGATGGAGTTTGCCGAACGACTAGAGTCTCGGCATGTGAGAGCCATCAACGCCCTGCTTGGTGATGATCCGGATCACGATGTGATGCGACTTGCGGAAGAACTGGGAACGATGCCTGCGCTTTTGCTGGATGAAATGAATGATGTGGCGATGGAAACCATCGGAGATTTGCTGGTTGATGGTGACCGAATCGTCCCTGATTATATCGAACTATTTGAACATGTGAAGAGGTGATGGATATGACCGAGCATAAATTAAGCGAAACGAAGGTCAATCAGCTTAAGATTCCTAAGCGCTTGACCACCGCACTTGTGAATTCATTAACGGCAGGTGTTGTGCCGCGTATTGGTCTCGAACAGATTGCTGTAGGACGGAAGCCGGAAGTGGAGGCGATCCTGCGCGATTTGGATAACATTGCTGAAGGCGGTGCGGCGTTTAAGCTGATTACAGGCCGGTATGGCAGCGGTAAAAGCTTTCTTTTGCAGATGATTCGCAACTATGCGATGGATCGTGAGTTTGTGGTTGCGGACGCGGATCTCTCCCCGGAGCGCAGACTTGTGGGCACGAAAGGACAAGGTCTGGCGACATATCGTGAGCTGATGACACGATTGTCAACACGTACACGCCCGGATGGCGGGGCATTGGAGCCTATTTTGCAAAAATGGATCGCAGGTTTGCAGCAGACAACGATGAACAACCTAAATTTACGCCCGGATGATCCTGCGCTGCCGCTGGAGGTAGAGAAACAGATTTACCTGGTGACGGGGGAGATGCAGAACCTGGTTCACGGTTTTGATTTTGCCAAGGTACTCGCTTGTTACTGGAACGGGTACAAGCTTGCTGATGATGACCGTAAACAGTCGGCACTCCGCTGGCTTCGGGGCGAATATGCAACGAAAACGGAAGCGAAGAAAGATCTGTCGGTTGGCGTCATTATTGATGATGATAACTGGTATGACTATTTCAAATTGTGGTCTGAATTTACGGCACGCATCGGTTACAAAGGGCTGCTGCTCTTTATCGATGAAGCGGTGAACCTGTATAAAATTACAAATAGCATCTCACGCCAAAGCAATTACGAGAAGCTGCTAACGATGTTTAATGATACGATGCAGGGGAAGGCGGAGCATCTGGGCATTTTTGTCGGGGGAACCCCTCAGTTTGTAGAGGATGAACGCCGTGGTTTATATAGCTATGAAGCGCTTCGTTCCAGACTTATTGACGGTCGTTATGCCGCAAGTGCGTATGCGAACTATACGGGTCCAATTATCAAACTGGCCATGCTGTCGCATGAAGAGATTTTGATTTTGCTGCAGAAATTGCGCCAGATTCATGCACTTCATTTCGCGTACTCAGCGAGTTTGAGTGACGAACAATTAGTTGATTTTATGCAAATGGCTGTAAACCGTTTGGGTGCAGATGAGCTTTTGACAACACGGGAAGTGGTTCGAGACTTTATGGATGTGCTGCACACGCTGCATCAGAATCCCGATGTTACTTACGAGCAGCTACTTGGTGAGCGTGCAACACAGGCCAATAATTCGGGCCCGGGAACGTCTGGTTCGGCGCAAGAGCAGGACGAGCTGGATGATTTTCTGGCGGAGTTTGAGCTATGAGTGAGAATCCAAACCCGTTCTATAGATTGGCTCCTTTTGTGCAGGAATTTATTTATAAAAAAAGATGGGAATCCTTGCGACCTGCCCAGATTGAGGCATGTAACATTTGTTTTCATACTTCGCATCACATGCTGATTGCAGCGGGTACAGCTTCCGGCAAGACGGAGGCTGCATTTTTTCCTGCGTTGACAGAACTATATGACCAGCCTTCCAAGTCGGTGGGTATTCTCTATATCGGGCCGCTGAAAGCGCTGATTAATGACCAGTTCGAACGACTGAAAGACTTGCTCACGGAAGGTAATATTCCTGTCTGGCATTGGCATGGAGATGTGCCGCAGGCAGAGAAAACCAAACTGATGAAGAATCCTTCAGGAGTACTGCAGATTACGCCTGAATCGTTGGAAGGATTGCTGATGAATCGTCCCAATGCGATTCCTGCGCTTTTTCATGATTTGCGCTATATCATTATTGATGAGGTACATGCGTTCATGGGTGCAGATCGGGGCATTCAGGTATTAAGCCAGCTGGCTCGAATCGAACGTATGGCTGGTTGTGTTCCTCGAAGAGTCGGACTGTCGGCTACGCTCAGCGATTATGATGCAGCGACAGCCTGGCTGGCAGCAGGAACACGGCAAGGCGTGGATGTGGTGTCTTCCCCGGGCGGGCGCAAGCTTAGGCTGAGGGTAGAACATTTTTCCTTCCCTGATGCACAGAACGAGGAGCAGGCCGAGCTGCTCCATCATGCGCGCAAATCCTACTATGACTTTATTTATGAGAGTACACATCGTAAAAAAGCACTCATCTTCACCAACAGTCGCACAGATGCAGAAGTTACGATTCTGGAGATGCGCCGTGTCGCGGCACGCAGAGAAGAGCGGGATGTGTTCCATGTGCATCATGGAAGTATTTCGGCCATGCTCAGAGAAGAAACTGAAGCGGCATTGCGGACAGGTGCAGGTCCGGCTGTCGCTGCAGCAACGGTCACGCTTGAACTTGGCATTGATCTGGGAGAATTGGAGCGTGTTGTTCAGCTTGGGGCACCCTACAGTGCTTCGAGTTTTGTTCAGCGACTTGGTCGTTCAGGCAGGCGTGATGATATGGCATCGGAGATGCTTTTTGTATGCCCGGAGGAAGAGGATGAGGAAGCACAGTTACCTGCCCGTATGCCATGGACACTTATGCGCGCCATTGCCGTTATTGAGCTGTATGTTAAAACCAAATGGGTAGAACCGCTTGAAGCTCGCAAAATGCCCATTGGAGTCCTCTATCACCAAACGATGAGTATGCTGAAAAGTATGGGAGAAGCAGGGCCAAGAGAGCTTGCGGCAGCGATCCTCTCCCTGGCACCTTTTGCAGAGATTACACCGGATCACTATCAAACTTTCCTGAATTATCTGATCGACACAGATCATCTGCAATGGACGGAGGAACAGACGTTAATTATCGGACTCACGGGGGAAAAGATCGTGAATAACTATCGCTTCTACGCTGTGTTTAAGGACGATGAAGAGCATAAAGTACTGAACGGATCGGAAGAGATTGGATCAATCACGACCGTACCACCGCCGGGTTATTGTTTCTCGCTTGCAGGTAAACTGTGGAAGGTGGAAGAGGTGGATCACAAACATAAGGCCGTCTACGTGAAGTCTGCGAAAGGCAAAGTGGATACGCTTTGGCTTGGTGCGGGTGGGGATATTCATACTGAGGTTGTGCAAAAGATGCGTGAGGTCCTGTCCGATTCGGTGATCTATCCGTATTTGTCACCACAAGCCGTCAACCGGCTGGAGCGTGCACGTCGCCTGGCTCGAGAGAGTGGGTTGCTCAAGCAGGTTGTCATTCCGGCAGGCGGTGATTCCATGTATGTGTTGCCTTGGGTAGGCAGCAAAGCGTTCCGTACACTGGAGCGGTTGATGAAACATAATTTGTCTGGAAGGCTGGCTTTGCGTTCCGTCGTGCCGATGGAGCCATATTATTTTGTGGTATCAGGCAAAGTGGACGAACGAACTTTGTTAGCCGAGATGATGAGTGAGTGCCGAATGGCTCAGGATGCTTCTGCGTTGCTTGCTGAGGATGAAGCGCCTTATCTTGGCAAATATGATGAGTTTATCGCACCGCCTTTGATTCGGGAAGCTTTTGCGGTAGATGGGCTCGATCTCGAAGGATTGAAATCTGGATTGCAAAAGACGCTGGAGTGGGAAAGTTAAAGAAGACATTAGAGTGGGCAATTGAGAGCGGGACTTTGAGGTTGTATATTTTAAATTAAAAATAAATGGGTTGACACCACTTTACCTCCCATGTAATATATGAAAAGTCGTCACACATGAGCGATATTTAAATTGCATACTTCATTTCGTATAACCTCGCAGGCCGAAAGTGTACACAGGGCGAGGGTCTCTACGGGAAGCCTATACTTCCTAACTACGATGCCAAGGAATCAATATATTCCTTGCTCGGAGTTAGGATTTTTTGCATTTTAATACGTGGTTGTGACCTTACATGGACCCGAATCAGGGGCGTATTTTCATCAGGAGGTTTATTGAACATGAAATATTATTTGTCTGTTCTGGCAGGAGCGATGAGTTATGGTATTCTGTCGACGATTGTTGTGCTGGCGTATGGTCAAGGATATCAACTTGGGGAGGTTGTGGGAACACAGCTGATTACCGGTTTTATCCTGTCCTGGATGCTTGCCTTATACACGCGGTTCAGAGCTAAACGCAAAACACAGAAGAGTGGAAATGCAAATGTAAATTCTGCGAGCCCAGCTAAGGTCTTTACACGTCTAACCTGGAAGCAGCGTTTGATGCTGATGGCGGCTGGAACACCCACTGTTATTACGGGTCTCGTCTACTATCAATCATTACGTTACATTCCGGCATCGCTTGCGATCATCCTGCTCTTTCAATTTACATGGATCAGCGTATTGATTCAGGCGATAAGCAAACGTCAGCGTCCAGATAAAGTTACGTTCCTGACCCTGCTTATTCTCTTTGGAGGAACCTTGCTGGCTGCGGGTTTCCTGGAACAGGGCATTAGTAATGTAAGCGGGATCGGGATTGCTCTCGGTTTAATGGCAGCAGTAAGTTATTCCTTGTTTGTATTGTTCAGCGGTAAAGCGGTTCCTTCCGCACATCCGGCATTTCGTAGTGCGTGGATGGTTACAGGCGGATTGATTCTGCTCTGCATTTTGTTCCCGCCGACGTTTCTTTTTAACGGTCTGATCTGGAGTCAATTGCTCGTGTTTGGACTGTTACTTGGATTCTTTGGAGCATTTATCCCACCGGTTCTGTTTGCGATCGGAGTACCTCATATCGGTGGAGATATGGCAGGTATTTTGGGTGCGATTGAGCTTCCGGTTGCAGTGTTGTTATCCGCAATTGTGCTGCACGAACATGTCAGTTTGTTACAATGGTTTGGTGTTGTCATCGTGCTGATTGGTGTAGCCTTGCCGGAATTGTACAAGATGCGAGTGCGGCGAAGTCGAAGCACGCCTGTATATTCCGGATAGCCCAGAGGGGTCATTTTCATTAAGCGGAGAATCGGGTATGCTTGTAGAGTACATCCATCCACTCACAAATGAAGATGGGACAACGGAATAAGGAGTGTTCACATGAATAGCTGGTTTAAAAAAGTCTGGCCTTTCTTAACTCTAGGTGTGGCTGTGGTCGCACTACTTGGAGGATTCTTTGTATATTTCATGGGTAAAGACGTATCCCCGGGATCGGGCAAGGCAGTAACTGCTCAAGCCGAAACACCTGAGGATTTGAAAGGATACGAAGTCATTGACGTGAACGTGAGCAACGATGGATTTGAGCCTAATGTCATTGAGGTTAAATCCGGAGTGCCTACGAAAATCAATTTCATCCTGACCCGAAGTGTGACACATGTTAAATCTGTCGCAGCAGAGAAGTTAGGCATGGATCTGTATATGCAAAAGGGAGACAACTACTACACCGTGGATAAGAACGTCACTCCAGGGGAATATGAGCTTCACTGCGGGATGTACATGATCTACGGTACGATTAAGGTTATTTAATGGTTTAACTAAATATATGGTTACGGTTCATATGTTTAGTTGAACTTATGTTGAACTTATACGGGGGGAGCAAGATTCGGTAAACCGAATTTTGCTCCTTTTTCGGCTGCGTGATATCATGAACAGGATAGCATAATCGATCTGGAGGTGCAGCAATGAAAGCGCTATTTATCGGAGGGACAGGCACAATAAGTACTGCAATCACTGAAATGCTTGCCAAGCAAGGCTGTGAACTGTACTTGATTAATCGAGGTAACCATAATAATGATTTACCTGCAGAAGTTCACGTTCTTCAAGCCGACATCAATGACGAAAACCGGGTAGCCGAATTAATTGCCGATTTGCAATTTGATGTGGTGGCAGACTTTATTGCTTTTGTGCCGGCTCAACTGGAGAGAGATTATCGTCTGTTCAAAGGCAAGACCAAGCAGTTCATTTTTATAAGTTCGGCATCTGCATATCAGACGCCACTAGCGGATTACAGAATCACCGAAGGAACACCCTTATCGAATCCATTCTGGGAATACTCCCGTAACAAAATTGCGTGTGAAGACTATCTTATGAAATTATATCGGGACGAAGGTTTTCCTGTGACCATTGTTCGTCCAAGTCATACCTATGGCGATAAATCCGTTCCACTGGGTGTGCACGGTGAGCAAGGAAGCTGGCAGGTTCTGAAACGTATGATCGAAAACAAACCGGTTATCATTCATGGTGACGGCACCTCGTTATGGACAATTACACACAATACTGATTTTGCCAAAGGTTTTATCGGCTTAATGGGTAATATTCATGCGATCGGTGAAGCCGTCCATATCACCTCGGATGAGTCAGTCACATGGAACCAGATTCATGAAATCATTGCTGATGTGCTTGGGGTCAAGTTACATGCAGTTCATGTGCCATCTGACTTTTTAGCGGCCAGTAGTGATCTGGATCTGCGAGGCGGTTTGCTTGGAGATAAAGCCAATACGGTTGTTTTTGACAATAGCAAGTTGAAACGGCTAGTTCCGGATTTTGTGGCAACGACAAGAGCGGATCAGGGAATTCGCAGCACGATTGAGTACATTCTGGAGCATCCGGACTTACAGAAGGAAGATCGCGAATTTGATCAATGGTGTGATCGAGTTGTAAGCGTATTGGACGAGGCGTTGCTTAAAATCAGAGAGGGAAACTAAGATTCGAAAGAGAGTAATATTTTAATTTTATATGCATTCTCACTCCAGGTATTTACATTCGGTATCCGAATCGCTATAATCATAATCAATAAAAAATTGACACTTTAGGGGAGGCACCCCAACTCAGGACATTGTTCCTTGGTTGGGGTGCCTCCTTTTTTTGTGTTCACAAAAAGGAGAGCAGGTATTGAAAAATTCAAGAAGACGATTGAAAAAACAAGCGGAGCAGATGTCAAAAGTGATGCTTGCGTTTGCGTTGTTATCTCCTCAGGCATGGATGTCGGACTGGAGCCATACCGCCACAGTAACGGCTGCAACAGTCGAGAATATCGCGGTAGTGTCTGATACATCGACATTGAAGGCCGTTCAATCCTCCAAAGTGAAAGTCGAGATGAACAGCGATGGGAAATACCGAATTGTACTATTACCAGGAACGAATGTATTTTACGGGGGCGACACCGGCAACGTGTCTACGATTATTGACCATAACGGCACCGCAATTAATTTCAAATCTCTGCCGCTGAATTATTATCGAATTAACAACAATGTGATCGAGATGTCCAGGTTAAAAGATAATGTAGAGTACATTTTGCGAGTATCCATCGTCAATGCGACATCCCAAGGTGGTTACATGAAGGTGGAACTGGAGGCGATCAATCGAAGTGGAGCAGCACTGAATCTGGGGGGAACCTTTTATTGGGATACAATGGTGAATGGAAATGACGCTTCTCCTTTTGAGGTTATTCAGAATGGATGGCGAAATTATAGCGGTGGCGTCCAGGTAACTGCTTTTTATGCCAACACATACAATGTCGTGAATGCTGACCGCATATTCATGGGACAGTATCAAAGCCCGGACAGCGCTCAGCTTACAGGAGGATCAGCGCCTTCAGCCTATACACCCGGACAGATCGTAAATGCAAGTGATACTGCTGCTCAATTCTGGTGGGATGCCAAATCAACAGGCAATCAGACGTCCCGAAAATTTTCAACAATTGTGGGCATTGGCCCGCAAAACGTTCCGCCTTCTTTTACATTAACAGCACCTGCTCCGGGTCAAACGTATTACAAAGGAGAACAGTTACAGATTTCAGGTACAACAAGGGATAACGACATAGGTGATCTGTTAACGGTAAAGTGGTCGATTGATGGAGGCCCTGAGAACGTTCTGACACAATTGACTGCATCTGGTTCGAACCAGCCTTTTAACACCATGTATACATTGCCTGACACGCTACCTGATGGGCCTCACTACTTACAAGTATGGGTTATGGACGATAAGGGCGGCGTATCTTCCGCGGGAACCGTTAACTTCTTGGTCAGAAGTTTTGTTGTACCCGGAACTCCGACGTATACCCTTGTGAATAATAATAACCTGACCGTGAACTGGGACAAAAGAGTTAATGATGCTTCCGTAACCTATGAACTGAAAAACATGACAACCAATCAGACCTACGATACAGGTACATTGAACAATAGACAGTTGACGGGTTTAACACCAAATACAAGTTATTCCTTTGCCGTGCGTGCGAAAAATTCAAGCGGTACTTATACGGGGTACTCTTCGGTATCTTCCAAGTACACCCTTGCGAATCCACCTACCGGGGCAGTTGCATCACAAATCGGTAATCATGTAACAGCCAGCTGGAACACAAGCGGCAACCCTGTCGGAACCAGATACAGAATTGAAATCCGCAATGCGAATGGACAAGTACTTCAATCATCAACAACGACTTCTACGGAGATGACTACCGCTTTAACAGGACTAGAGGATGGACGTTATGAACTGCATGTGGCAGCTTTGAATGCTGAAGACATTCAGACAACCTCAGTCTCGGCAGGACAGATTATTAAAGATACAACCGGACCATCCGCTCCATCCATTAACATCAGCCCTTCAACATGGACGAAAGATGAGGTTCTTGTTACGGTTGAAGCTGGGGTGGATCAATTAAGTGGTATACAGAAGACGGAAGTAAAGATCGGGCTTACAGGTGAATGGAAGGAATATAACGAGCCATTCACGATGGAAGACGAGGGAAGTATAACGATCAGGGCAAGAAGCGTAGATGCATTCGGCAACTTGGGTCAGGAAAGTAATGTGACTACAAAAATTGACAGGACAGCTCCGAAGCCGCCGATGATAGCCTTAAATCCTTCGGAATGGACAAAAGAATCGGTTGTCGTTACCTTGACGGAAGGCACGGATGAAGCAAGTGGTATCGCATTAACGCAATATAGAATTGGCGAGAGTACACCATGGATTGATTACAAAACACCGTTCATCCTGAATGAAGAGGGAGTAACCGAAATTTACGCACGGAGTATAGATCGGGCTTCGAATGTAAGTGCGTTAACGTCAACTGTTGCCCGAATTGATAAAACGGCACCTGAAAAACCTGTGATTCACTTAAGTGAAGCCGACTGGACCAGAGAGGATGTATCTTTTGTCATTACAAGTGGTGCGGATGAAGGTAGCGGGGCAAGCAAAACACAGTACCGATTAACGGAACATGGACCGTGGTTAGATTATTTAGGCGAAGTCACCATTCAATATGAAGGAGAAACAGTAGTCTATGCCCGTACATTTGATCGCGTGGGAAACGTGAGTACCTTGGCTCAAGCGACGACTCGTATTGACAAAACGGCTCCTTCAGAACCGGAGATTTCGCTAAGCGAAGCAGGATGGAGTAAAGAGGCTGTGCAGTTTACGATTGCTGGAAGTGTGGATGATCTAGCCATTACATATGAATATCGACTGAATAATGACGCCTATATGACCGGGAATAAAGGTACGGTCAATTCAGATGGAGCCACTGTAATCTATGCTCGGGCCAAGGACGCAGTTGGTAATGTGAGCAGCGAGGTCAGCAGGACGGTTTATGTGGATAAGACTCTACCGAATATTAGCTTTACTCCTGATGGAGGACCATGGACCGATGATAATGTTACAGCCACAATTCAATTTACGGATAGCCATTCGGGAATAGACGAATCGCAGCGTTTCTATCGGATCACAAGTCAGGCAGAAGCACCAGCCGATTGGTTCGATGCTCAGTCCGATCAACAGAATGTATCTATAACATCTGAGGGCACATGGTACATCCATGCCAAGACGACAGACAGAGCAGGCAATGCGGTTCAGACGACATCATCTCCCTATCGAATTCAACGGAAACCGAATCCACCGGCTCAAGTTCGAGTTACTGATCTAGGTGAAACTTCGGTAACACTCACAGCAGATTTACCAACAGGTGATACCTATACAGCAGGTTATCAATATGAAATCCAAAATAGAACAACCGGACAATCTTGGACATTGGACTATCCAAATAATAGTATTGTTGATGACTCCCTAAATGGAGGTCAAAGCTATGATTATGAAGTGAGGGTGAGAAATCACACGGGTGTTAGTGAGCCGAGAATTGTGAGTGTCTTAACCTTACCGCCATCTCCTGGTGAATTACGCATTCAAAAAGTGGATGCAGAGCCGACTCTCGCTAAAGTGTATTTCGATACTGTGCAAGGAGCCTCAGCGTATCAGGTGACGGCTGCTGATTCTGACGGAAGAATAATATTTGAACAAACGATTTCTGACCCGGAAAGTCTTTCATACATTAGCAATCTTACTCCCGGAATAGTTCATACGATATCGGTTACACCATTGAATGCAAGTGGCACTGGTACAAGTCGAGCGGCCGCATTTTTGACTCTGCCAGCTGCTCCAGGTGAGTTTACAGCGGTACAGATTCGTGAGCAGGACATCTCCATGACGTGGGAGTCCGTAACATCAGCCACGTATTATGCTCTTGCGCGTGATGGGAATGTAATCTACGAGGGAGAAGAAATCTCTTATCAGGATGTTGGACTTGAAAGTGGAACAGATTACAGTTATACCATTGTGGCAGAAAACGAGACAGGCCCTGGTCCTTACGCAAGCTTACCATCACTGAGAACGTTGCCTGCGCAAGTGACGGGTCTTCATGTCACGGACGCTTCTAATACAAGTCTGCATCTGAACTGGGAAGCCGTCCGAGGAGCAGAAACTTATGAAATATGGAGTAATGGAGAAAAAGTCAGTGATATTGCTGCTGACAAAAATGCATGGACGCTGACGAATCTGAATCCGGGATCGATGTACCAACTGGAAGTGCGGGCGGTGAACAGAAGTGGACATGGCGCTCGTAGTTCAGTAACCGGACTAACTATTCCTGAAAGCCCAATAGGACTTCACATTGAACAGATCTCGGAACATGGAGCCATGTTACGCTGGGATGGTGTGGCTGGAGCAGACAAATACCGTGTGACCATTCATGGAAAAATGTACGAGATTTCGGACACTCAACTTACGGTGAACCACCTGTCGAGCAGTAGTCAGTATACGTATGAAGTGCAAGCAGGAAATGCCGCGGGGTACAGTGAAGCGGCAACGAGTTCTCTCCTAACTCTTCCTGGCAAGCCGGAAGGATTACAGGTCAGTTTAACGGAAGAAACGGAGATTGGTATAAGTTGGCAAGTTGTTTCGACAGCAGAGATGTACATTATTATGATAAATGGTGCAGAGGTAGGCAGAACTGCTGAACTGGAGTACAGAGCCCAGGGATTGTTACCGGGTCAAGAATACACGTTGCAGGTACAAGCAGTAAACTCTGCGGGAGCTGGTGCAATAGCCGAGCTTGTGCGATTATCAAAGCCTTCTCGGCCAACGGGCATTGTAACGCAACCTGAAGTTCATGCTACCCGCTTGTCATGGTCTGCTGTACCGGGAGCTTCTGAATATGTCATATTACAAGAGGATAAGGAAGTATACAGAGGCATGGATACAGATGTCGTAATTACGGGGCTTGAAGCTGGGCTCGGGCATCAATATAGTTTATATGCGGTCAACAGGCAGTCCTCCCATTCTGAGGCAGCGGAAATATCGTTTCTAACTTTGCCAGTAAAACCAAAGATGGTGGATGTACGTGACATCACCGAGACAGGACTTTCTCTGGATTTTACACATACGGGTGTACATGGAGCCGATCAATATATTATTGAACGTAATGGGCGAGAAGTAACACGTTTGGATGCAAGCGAAACTCAGTTTGTAGACGAACATTTGAAACCGGGCACAGCGTACACTTACGCTATTCGAGCAGTGAATGCGAGTGGTGCAGGTGATCCTTTAACGATCAGAACGATGACACAAACGCAACCGCTAACAGCTGACACAATAGAAGTGGTCCCTGGAACCTATTCACAGAGCATAAGCTGGGAAGCAGTCACGGGAGCCGTTGTCTATGAGATTCGAAACCAGAATACAGGTGAGATTACAAGTGTTTCTGAACCTTATGCGCATCTCGTAAGTATGGAAGATGGCACGGTGTATCGATTAGAAATTGTGGCGGTAAATGAGCAGGGGCAGCGCTCCAAACCTGTTGAGATTGAAACGTTAACGAAACCAGCAGCGCCACAGACTGCGAGCGTGGATCAGTTCACAGATAAGCAAGTCAAGCTGGATTTATCTGAAATTTCAGTTCGAGGTGTGGAGCAATTTATCATTCAGCGAGATGGGGTTGAGATTGCCAGAATTTCCGCAGATCAGAAGCAGTTTGAAGACCTCGAACTCGTACCTGGAGAACGTTATACCTACTCGATTCACACATTGAATTTAGCAGGCGAGAGCGAAATCGGGTTTAAGCTTGATGTCAGGACCTTGCCGGCAACGATGGATGAAGTTCTAATAGCACAAGAGATTGGGGAAGAGAATGCGTTACTGGTCTGGCCGAGAGTACAAGGTGCAGAAGGTTATAGTGTTCTGATAGATGATCAGGAATTCACAAGAATTGAGGATGCGAATAGTACAGAGGTCCAGTTAACGGATCTGGGAAGTGCGGGCTTGTACGACAAGATCAAAGTCATTCCATTTAATACAGCGGGAAAAGGTGCCGCGATTTCGGTTGCCCCATTTTATACATTACCTTGCATTTATTCGCTTGAAATGAATGTTTTTCCAGAGTCTGACCATATCAAGCTGGAGTGGAACTTCGCTTATCCTAATGAAACGTTTATTGTGGTAATGGATGGGGCCGAACGATATCGGGGACGGAATCAAGAGTATGTGCTCGATGGACTGGAAGCGGGTAAGCAATACCAGCTTGAAGTGTATACGGAAAATGGCGAGCAGACAGCATCCAATACAAGAAACTACTCTCTTTTAACCAAACCGGCTGTCCCTGTAAAAGCAGGTTATGAAGCTACCGAGAATAAGGTGCATATTCTATTGGAAGAAGCGCGTGCAACTGGTGCGGATCAGTTTTTGATCGAAAGGGATGGTGTGGAAATCGCCCGGATCAATGCCGATGAGACAAGGTATGAAGATACGGGGCTTAAGCCAGGAACCCGATACAGTTATTTTATAAGAACCATCAACGCTTCGGGTACAAGTGATGACGGATATGCTCTACAAGCGGTGACTTTGCCTAGTAAGTTAGCTGCATCTCCAGTTGTACAGGATCGTTCGGTTTCAGGGGCTACGTTGGTTTGGGAGCCTGCGTCCGGTGCAGAAGGTTACCTTATTTATCGAAATGAAGAAGTAGTCGGAACAACATCAGAAACTTCAATGCAAGTTACCGGATTGATCAGCTCTGCAAAATATGATGAGTTTAGTATTGTTCCTTATAATGAGGCTGGCGAAGGAGAGGGCATGAAGGTTCCGGAGTTTGAAACGCTGCCTTCGGTACTTGAATCCATTTCAGCTATTTCGCAAGGGCCTGATCAAATCTTGCTTGCGTGGACTTTAGATACCAAAAATGAGATGGTTGTCATTGCGTATAACGGTCAGGAAATTTATCGTGGCAAAGAACGGCGTTATGTCTGGAACGGGTTGAACGCACAACAACATTACGAGGTTTCAGCGTGGACGGAAAATAAGGCTGGGGAGGCTAGTGAGAAGAAAACGGCAGTAGCTGTGACTGCATCATATCCAGCAGTTTCGTCAAGTGGTGGAAGTGCCGGTAATGTCACCAACACAAGTCACGTAAAGGATCGTCAACAGGATCAGGATGGAGACCCTAGGGTTAAGGACGAAGATAAGGATGTATCCCATATTCAACAGGGGGAAACGAAAAATCACCATGTTGCTTTTGTAGATATAAGCCAAACGTTTAATAAAGATCAGATTACTTGGCTTGCGGAGCACAACATCATACAGGGAGTGAGCCCAACGCGCTACGAACCACGCCGCCCCATAACACGTGCTGAATTTACAGCTCTTATTGTGCGCTTAATGAATCTGGATATCTCGTTAAAAAGAGCACATGGTTTTCAAGATGTGCAAGATACAGATTGGTTTGCACCGGAGATCAGTACAGCGGTTGAGTACGATGTCGTACAAGGCATGGGAAACGGAAAGTTTGCTCCACATGCTCTGGTAACACGGGAGCAAGCCTCCAAAATTATCGCCAATGTGGTTCGTCAGATTAGAAGTGAGCCGATGACCTCACATAAGACATTTACCGATCAAGTCGATGTTTCCGACTGGGCCAAAGCAGAGGTCGAGGAACTGGCGGGCATCTATATGATTAATGGATACGAGGACGGCAGCTTTCGGCCATTACAAGCTTTAAACAGAGCTGAAGCTGCTGCGTTAATTTTCCGCTTGAACAAGATGATGCAGGTCATTGCCAGTAGTACAGATTCCCTTTGAATCCGTTTTAATGCTATTATTGTTTTAATGTTACTATATATAAGTTGGATTAATAATTACACTAAATATCTTTGTTCAACTTATATAAGTTGCCAATAAGACAAAAAAGGGTAATGAACTATGGTGATGAAAAATGAATAATAAATTTATCCGAATATATGAAGATATTGCTGAGCGTATTCGGAATGGAGACATTGAGGCAGGCACATTGCTTCAATCAGAACTGGATTTATCGGAACGGTATCAAACATCCAGAGAAACCATACGGAAAGCACTGAAAATGCTGTATGAAGAAGGTTTTATCCAGAAGATTCAAGGTAAGGGTTCGATTGTGCTGGACATACGCAAAATAGATTTCCCCGTTTCAGGTCTGGTTAGCTTCAAGGAACTGGCGCAAAAGATGGGACACCGCGCCCAAACGGTTGTTAAGCTGTTTGAGGAACAAATGGTAGATCAGGCGCTTAGCCAAAAGACCAGATTTAGTCTCAATGAACAAGTCTGGCAGATCAATCGTGTTCGCAAAGTAGACGGCGAACAGGTTATTCTGGATAAAGATTACATCAGCCAGCGTTTAGTTCCAGGGTTGAACGAGGACATCTGTAATGACTCCATCTATGAGTATATTGAACAGACACTTGGACTGTCGATATCGTATGCCAAAAAAGAAATTTTGGTAGAGGAGCCGACGGTTGAGGATCGGGAACTGCTGGATCTTGAAGGTTTTCACAATGTTGTTGTTGTGAGAAGCCAGGTGTATCTTGAAGATACCAGCCAGTTCCAGTTTACGGAGTCCCGGCATCGACCTGACAAGTTTACATTTGTAGACTTTGCAAGGCGCAAGTAAGTAGGTTTCAGGTCAGTCAACAAGTAAAGAGTATCCAATCACTGTAGTCAGATGTGATCGGGTACTCTTTTTTTTGCTATGGCATCCTGTTCATAATCCGAAGACGTGCATACAGTCCGCTAAAGATTTCATGAATGGAATGCAGCTAAAGTTGAAGTCATTTTCATTCTTTGTATATTTCTGTTTTCTTTGATAAAGTTTTTGTTTTCAAAACAAAACAAAGATGATAAACTCGAATTAGGAAGAAAACAAACATTATCGGAGGGGAACAAATGGTACAGAGTTTATGGAATGCAGCGCAGGCATCAGAGAAAACAACAGGGCTTGACCAGTTAGTTTATCGCTCCAATCTGATCGGAACGGATCGCCGGGTATGCAATATTTATGGCGGCAATACGTCTACCAAAACAACAGTAAAGGATTTCCGTGGTCGTGATGTCGAAGTGATGTATGTGAAGGGGAGCGGCTCGGATCTCGGCTCCATGGAAGCGAGGCATTTTACCGGACTGGCGCTGGAGGATATCGGCCCATTGATGGAACGTGCTTCCATGTCAGATGAAGAGATGGTGGAGTACCTCGGGCATTGCATGATTGATGCGAAACATCCGCGAGCTTCGATTGAAACGTTGTTACATGCATTTCTTCCGTACAAACATGTGGATCATACTCACCCGGATGCGATTATCAGCCTCTGCTGCGCAGATAACGGGAAAGAGTTGGCGCGTGAAATATACGGGGATCGTTTTGTATGGGTTCCTTATGTGCGCCCGGGTTTTACACTCTCCAAAATGATTGCTGAAAGCGTATCCGCGAATCCGAATGCCGAGCTAGTGCTCATGGAGAAGCACGGTCTGGTGACTTGGGGAGAAACCTCCGAGGAATGTTACGCGCAGACGATCAAGATCATTAATGAAGCGGAAGCATTCATCGAGGCACGTGTTAATGAAGCTAATCTCTTTGGCGGTGTAAAACACCAAGCACTTCCTGCTGAAGTTCGTCGTCAGATTGCTGCTCGTGTGATGCCTGTTATTCGCGGGGCCGTGTCGGATAGTAAAAAAATGATTTTGTCCTTTGACGATCAGGAGGATGTACTTGCATTTGCAGGTGGAGCAGATTCTCCTCAGTTGTCACAGGTTGGTGCGGCTTGTCCAGATCATCTGGTACATACCAAAGTGGTGCCTCTGTTTATTGACTGGACGCCGAATGCGGATGATATTGACGGACTGAAAGCGAAGCTTGCGGAAGGGATCGCCGCGTACAAAGAGCAATACAAGCAATATTTTGAAGACAACAAAAACGAAGGCGATGTGATGTTCGAAGCAGCTCCTCGCGTTATCCTCATTCCTGGCGTAGGTATGATCAATACAGGCAAAAGCTGGGCGTTGTCACAAGTCAGCGGAGCGTTGTACCATCGGGCGATTGCAGTTATGCGCGGAGCGACAAGCCTCGGTAAATTCGTTTCGCTCAGTGCGAATGAATCTTACAATGTGGAATACTGGCCGCTGGAGTTATATAAATTGTCGCTGGCCCCTGCAGAAACGGAGTTTTCTCGCAAAGTAGCCTTTATTACCGGCGGTGCAGGCGGTATCGGTAGTGAAACAGCACGCAGACTCGTTTCGGAAGGCGCACATGTTGTGCTTGCAGATTTGAATTTGGAAGGCGCACAGAAGGTTGCACTGGAAATTAACGATCAATACGGTGCCAATCGTGCATTTGCACTCAAGATGGATGTGACAGACGAAGACGCGGTACAGGCGGCCTATGCGGAAACGGCTCTGCAATACGGTGGTGTGGATATCATCGTTAACAATGCCGGTCTAGCTACATCCAGTCCATTTGACGAAACTTCATTGAAGGAATGGAATCTGAATATGAGCGTGCTGGGCACCGGTTATTTCCTGGTTGCTCGAGAAGCATTCAAATTAATGAAAGAGCAGGCCATCGGCGGAAGTATGGTCTTCATCGGATCGAAAAACTCGGTATATGCGGGTAAAAGTGCTTCTGCTTACAGCTCGGCGAAGGCACTCGAAGCCCATCTGGCTCGCTGCATAGCAGCGGAAGGTGGCGAATATGGTATTCGTGTCAACACCATTTTGCCTGATGCTATTCTGCAAGGTTCAGCCATTTGGAACGGGTCATGGAGAAACGAACGTGCGGCAGCATATGGTATTGAGCCGGATCAGCTGGAAGAATATTACCGTAAACGCACAACACTGCTTGTGAATATCTATCCGAGAGATATCGCAGAAGGCATCGCCTTCTTTGCTTCATCCAAATCAGAGAAAACGACAGGTTGTATGCTGACCATTGATGGTGGTGTACCGGCAGCATTCACACGTTAAAGGAGGTTTGACGGATGCAAAATCAGGTAGAACAGGCATATGAAGCAGCGAAGGCTTTATATGCACAACATGGCATCGATACAGATGATGTGCTGAGTAAGCTGGCGAACATTAAAGTATCCGTGCATTGCTGGCAAGGAGACGATGTCAAAGGTTTTTTGAACCAGGAAGGTGAACTGACGGGCGGCATATCCGTTACGGGTCAATATCCTGGGGCAGCAACGACTCCTGCCGAGCTTCGTGCCGACTTGGAGCAGGCTTTTGCACTTATTCCCGGTAAACATAAAGTCAATTTGCACGCGATCTATGCGGATACAGACGAACAAGTAGAACTGGATCAGATCGAACCGAGGCATTACGAAAATTGGGTGACTTGGGCGAAAGAGCACGGACTGGGACTGGACTTCAACCCAACGTGTTTCTCCCATGAAAAATCAAGTGACGGGTTCACACTCAGTCATCCTGATCCGGAGATCCGAAAGTTCTGGATTGATCACTGTAAAGCTTCACGGCGAATTGGTGCGTATTTCGGCGAACAATTGGGTCAAACCTGTGTAACCAATGTATGGGTACCCGATGGATTTAAGGATAACCCAGTAGATCGGATGTCTCCCCGCAAACGTCTGAAGGAATCACTGGACGAAGTGTTTGCGGAACCGCTCAATCCAAAGCATAATCTGGATGCGGTTGAGAGCAAGCTGTTTGGCCTTGGCTCAGAAGCATACGTTGTAGGGTCACATGAGTTTTATATGGGATATGGTTTGCAAAATGATACTTTAATCTGCCTGGATGCCGGCCATTTTCATCCAACGGAAGTGATTTCGGGAAAACTGTCTTCCTTGGCGTTATTCACGAGCGGTATCTTGCTTCACGTCAGCCGCCCGATGCGCTGGGATAGCGACCATGTCGTTATTATGGATGATGAATTGCTTGAAATTGCCCGTGAATTGGTGCGGCATGAGCTGCTGGACACAACACATATCGGACTGGACTTCTTTGACGCCAGCATCAACCGTGTAGCGGCATGGGTTGTTGGTACACGCAATACAATCAAAGCCCTTCTGCGAGCTATGCTTGAACCGTTGGATATGTTGAAGCAGGCGGAGTTGGAGGGAGATTATACGACACGCCTGGCTTTGACGGAGGAATTCAAATCCTATCCGTTTGGGGCAGTGTGGGACTATTATTGTTCCCAGCAAGGTGTTCCTGTTCGTGAGCAGTGGATCAAGGAAGTTAAATCCTATGAGCAAAATATAATTCAATCAAGGTAAAATACTAGGAAACTCGGTTATACGATTGAAGTAAAAGCCTTTTTGAAAGATGGCAGCAAAAATCAAGATGAAAGCTGAAATAGAATAGCTGGCTAGTAATCCTAGCCAGCTAAATTCAAAAATGTATTAATAAGGTTCTGGGCAAGCCTTATGCGGAAGCGGGCAAGTCCATTGAGGACCTACTGGTTCAGAAGGTGCAGCTGAGATCAGCGAGGACATAGATAGAGTTAAGACAGCAATCAATCCAAGTAGAGACAATTTCTTTTTTATATTTTCACCCCCTTATTTTGTAATTATTATATCATTTATGGGATAAAAAAGTAATATATTGGTATTTTAAAAGATGGTGATTCTGTGAATGAGCCACGTCGGAATGAAAGTTCCGCACGTGGTTTTTTGACGTATAGCCACTTTAGTGCATAACCAAGGCGATTCCTTCCATACTAGGGATACAGAAGAAATACAGTGAAGCACTATGTTGAGGAGGATGAAGGGATTTTGAAGTTTGCTCATAACAGATTGTATATTGCTGCACTTGGCGGCGTGAATGAAATCGGGAAAAATATGTATTTGATCCAGTACAATCAAGACATCATTGTGATTGATTGTGGTTCCAAGTTCCCTGATGAAACGATGCCAGGAATTGATCTTATCGTGCCGGATATAACATACCTGCTCGAAAATCAGGATAAGGTGAAGGCTCTTGTTGTTACCCATGGTCATGAAGATCATATTGGCGGAATTCCGTATCTTTTAAAACAAATCAACATTCCAGTCTATGCTTCCAGGCTGACTCGTGGACTGATCGAGCTAAAATTGAGGGAGCACAACTTGCTGCGCCAGTCCGATCTGCACACGATTGACGCAAACTCTCAGATCACGCTGGGAAGTATTGACGTTTCTTTTTTTGCAACGAGTCACAGCATCCCGGACTGTCTGGGGATTTTCTTTCAAACGCCAGCAGGCAACGTGGTGCATACGGGAGACTTTAAATTTGACATGTCCCCTGTAAATGGTCCTTTCCCTGACTTACATCGCATGGCCGAAATCGGAAAACAGGGGGTGCATATGCTGCTTTCGGAGAGTACGAATGCTGAAAGACCAGGGTTTACACCTTCGGAACGTGTTGTCGGCGATCATATTCTGGATGCTTTTATTCGTGCGAAGCAAAAAGTGTTTATCTCTACCTTCGCATCCAATATCAGCAGAGTGCAACAGATCGTTAACGCCGCTTTTCAGACCGGACGTAAGCTTGCACTGCTTGGACGAAGCATGATTAACGTTGTAAATGTGGCAAGTGAACTCGGGTATCTTGACGTTCCCGACGGATTGTTAATTGAGGCCGCTGATTCAGGTCAGTTTCCGCGCGAGCAGGTGGTTGTGTTATGTACCGGAAGCCAGGGGGAGGCGATGGCTGCCTTGTCCCGGCTTGCTGCAGGCAAACATCCTCAAGTTAGTATTGAATCGGGAGATACCGTCATCATTGCAGCAGGAGCTATACCCGGTAACGAAAGAAATCTTGCTCATGTCATCGACAACCTGTATGTGCTGGGTGCACGAGTCATCTATGGCTCCAGCGGAGCAGCAGGTATGCATGTATCAGGTCACGGTAGTCAGGAAGAGTTGAAGCTGATGCTTACTCTGATGAAACCGGATTATCTGGTTCCGATTCACGGTGAATTCCGGATGTTGTATCAGCACAGATTGCTTGCTGAATCAGTCGGCATTGAGCAGAGTCATGTGTTTATCGTCAATAACGGAGATATGGTGGAATACAAAGAAGGCATTGCTTCATTAGGTCCCAAAATTCCTTCGGGCAACAGCTTGGTTGACGGATTGATTATCGGTGATGTAGGCAATATCGTGCTTCGAGATCGCAGGCAACTGTCGTCGGATGGTATGCTGGTTATTGTAACCACGCTAAGCAAAACAGAAAAACAAATGGTTGCCTCCCCGGAGATTATCTCCCGAGGTTTTGTCTTTGTGAAGGATTCGGAACAATTCATGAGTGAAATTCATGAACGGGTGGTCAAGCGAATGGATGAATTAACGGGCGCTGGTGTAAATCAGTGGAATGTGATGAAACGTAAGCTAAAGGACGAGATTGGTCATTACATTTATGCACAAACGAAGCGGCGTCCGATGATTTTACCGATTATTATCGAGGTTTGAACGGAATGTCTGCAAGCAAAACAGAAGACCATTCTTGCCTCATGTATTTAGACTTATGTGTTTACAAAACGACTTTGCCAAGTTCGGTTCAATTGCTTAGTAGCACACGGCGCTGTGAGCTTCTGCGTGAACCGGGCTTTTTTTTCTGTGTCATTCTTGCTCGTATTCGCTGAGGTTCGCGATTCGCGGTATAATACATAAATGAATGATTTATAAATAACTTAGGCTAATTATTTACACAGAAACGGAGAGGACAGAGGAGTTTTTTATGAACAAAAATATTTCGGATATCGCTCAAATGGCAGGCGTGGCGAAGAGTACCGTGTCCCGTTATTTGAATGGCGGCTCGGTCAGCGAGGATACCCGTCAGAAGATTGAGCGTATTATTAAACAATATAATTATGTTCCAAATACCTTCGCACAGAGTCTCAAAGCGAAAAAGACGAGCATTATTGGCACAGTTGTTCCACGGCTGGATTCTTATGCGACCTCCCAAACGTTGATCGGTATTGACGAGGAGTTGCGAGGGCTTCAATATCAGATGCTCATAGCGAATACGAGCCAGGATATGCAGCGTGAGATCGATGCAATTTATGATTTTGCCAGACAAAAGGTGTCCGGGATCATTCTGCTCGCTGCTGAAATAACGGAGGCACACTTGAAAGCTATCGAGGACATCCGGATTCCGGTATTACTAGTGGGACAGCAACATGAGTCACTGCATTGTCTGATTCATAATGACGACCAAGCTGGCTATATCATGGGAAAATATGTGGTTGATCAGGGGCACCGAGATATCGTGTTCATGGGTGTGAGTGAGAAGGATCAGGCTGTAGGTATTCATCGTAAACAAGGGTTTAAACGCGCGATTGATGAGTGTAGCGATTGTAATGTCAGATATTATGAAACAAGCTTCAAAATGTCTGAAGCCGTGATTACAGCCGAGGAGATTCTGCAACAAAACAGACCAACCGTGATCGTTGCAGCGACAGATAATATTGCGATGGGTGTGATGAAAACAGCTTCCTTCCAAAAAGTTCGAATTCCCAAGCAATTATCAGTGACAGGGTTTGGTGGGTATGATATTACGGAGATGATTCATCCAACGCTGACGACGGTAAAATATGATTATTTACAAGCAGGCAAGCTTGCCGCGAGCCACATTAGCCAGCTGGTAGAAGGGGAGCGTGTGAGGAAGCAGACCATTCTGGATGTTGAACTTATTCTCCGAGAAAGCGTTGACAAAATATAAATTGATCCTTTATGATAATTCCATCGAACCGGTTCCACTCTTGTTTTTAATTTGAGAATGAGGACTTGGGCAAGCAACGATTGTTGTATGGAATTATTTTTTTGTTTGGTTTGGAACCGGTTCCTCTTCTGCAAGACTTCTGATTTTTGCATCATGATTGGAGATTGATATGACGTATGAAAATGACAAGAGAGCAGCTCTACCGACGGATTGAGCAAGCTGAGCCTGGAGAGATTGCCAAGCTGGAAGCTCAGATCGCTACATGCTCCTGGAGACAAAGTTATCATATTCAGCCGGTGACGGGTCTGCTCAATGACCCTAACGGCTTTTCCTATTATCAAGGTTATTATCATCTGTTCTATCAGTGGTTTCCTCTTGGAACAGAGCATGGCATGAAATATTGGTTTCATACCCGCTCGAACAATTTGGTGAACTGGGAGAATGTTGGCATCGCCATTGAACCCGGAAGTGCTTATGACTCCCATGGAGCGTATTCCGGAAGTGCGATTGAAAAAGACGGTAAATTAAACCTGATCTACACAGGCAATACACGGGATGAGAACTGGATCAGACACCCCTATCAGTGTTTGGCGATCATGGATGAGGAGAATGTAGTCACCAAATTCGATCATCCTGTTATTTCTGATGTACCGGCCGGATATACCGAGCATTTCCGAGATCCCAAGGTGTGGCAGTACGATGATGTTTATTATTGTGTCATTGGAGCCCAGCGAACGGATGAGACAGGATGCACGGTGCTGTATCGCTCGGCAGATTTGAAACATTGGCAGTTTCTTGGTGAGATCATGACAACACTGCCTTCTTTTGGTTACATGTGGGAATGCCCAGACTATCTGGAGATGGAGGGTCAGGGTATATTGATCTTCTCACCGCAAGGCATTCAGGCGGAAGCAGAACGATACCACAACATTTATCAATCCGGTTATCTCATCGGCGAACCTCTGAATCTGGAGACGAGAGAATTCAAACATGGGGAGTTTCACGAATTGGATCGAGGCTTTGATTTTTATGCGCCGCAGACGATGGATTCACCGGACGGAAGACGCATTTTAGTCGCGTGGATGGGACTTCCTGATCTGGCGTATCCCACAGATGACAGCGGATGGGCTCATTGTTTAACGATTCCGCGTCAACTATCAACTCAAGGTGGCAAGCTTATTCAGCAGCCGGTTCCGGAAATGGCGCAGCTACGCGGGGGACAACAAGGTATCCAAGCTCAGAGTACGATTAACAATGAGAACCGATCTTTTGCAGGATTTAATGGCATCGCTTACGAACTCGAATGTGAGATAAGTCAGAACGATGCAAACCTTGTTGGCATTGAGTTTCGGGCGAGTGATGCGGAGAAAACGATCGTTCAGTATCATCGACTGGATCGCAAACTAATACTGGATCGCAGTCTTTCTGGTGCAGCACTGTCGGAAGCCAATGGTACGATTCGCTCCTGTAATTTGGATGTGGATTCAGAAATAGAAGTGCACAATGTAATCAAATTGCGTATGTTCGTGGATTCATCCTCGGTCGAGATATTTGTCAACGATGGGCAGGAAGTCTTCACCAGCCGGATCTTCCCAAGTCGGGACAGTGCAGGTATTCGTTTTTTTGCACACGGTGGCAAGGCAAACTTCAAAATGGTCATTTGGAAGTATGAAATGGAATGAGAGAGGAATGAGACAGCATGTCGGATAATCAACGTATCGCCCAAGAGGTCATTCAGGCCGTTGGGGGAAAAGACAATATCGCCTCCTTTGCACACTGTGCAACACGTCTTCGCATTATGGTGAAGGATAAAGAACAGATTGATCAGAAACAAGTCGAAAACATCGACAAGGTGAAGGGTGCCTTTTTCAACTCGGGACAATATCAAATTATTTTCGGCACAGGTACCGTCAACCGAATCTTTGAAGAAGTTGAGAAGCTGGGGATTGAAGGCACATCGAAAGAAGAAGTAAAGAGTCAGGGGAAAAAGGAAGGCAATGCATTTCAGCGGGCAGTTCGTACGTTTGGTGATGTCTTCGTTCCGATTATTCCTGTGCTCGTGGCAACAGGCCTGTTCATGGGGCTGCGCGGACTGCTTACGCAAAATGAAATTTTGGCATGGTTCGGTGCAACGCCTGATGATATTTCGCCAAACTTTCTGTTGTTCACGCAGATTTTAACGGATACGGCTTTTGCGTTCCTGCCTGCGCTTGTCGCCTGGTCCGCATTCCGCGTATTCGGCGGGAGCCCGGTGCTCGGGATTGTACTTGGTCTGATGCTGGTGAATCCAGCGCTACCGAATGCTTATGCTGTAGCTGATGGCTCGGCGCAACCCTTGCATATGTTCGGGTTTATCCCCGTCGTAGGGTATCAGGGTTCGGTACTGCCTGCCTTTTTTGTAGGTTTACTCGGTGCAAAGTTTGAAAAGGTACTGCGCAGACGTGTGCCTGAGGCACTGGATCTGATTCTGACTCCATTTATTACGTTAACGGTTATGATTACGCTAGGACTATTCGCCATTGGCCCAGTATTTCACTCGCTTGAAGAATGGGTGCTGCACGGCACAACGGCTGTACTCGATCTGCCTTACGGAATCGCGGGCGTTATTATTGGTTTCTTCCATCAGATCATCGTGGTTACGGGTGTACATCATATTTTCAACTTTCTGGAGATTCAATTACTGGAGAAAACGGGTTTTAATCCGTTTAATGCGATTATTACATGTGCGATGGCTGCACAGGGAGCGGCATGTCTTGCCGTGGGTTTGAAAACCAAAAATATGAAGCTCAAAGCACTTGCGCTTCCTTCATCGTTATCCGCATTCCTTGGTATCACGGAACCAGCGATCTTTGGTGTGAACCTGCGTTACATGAAACCGTTTGTGATGGGTCTGGTTGGGGGTGCAGTTGGTGGTTTCATCGCTTCGCTCTTTCATCTGCAAGGTACGGGGATGGCTGTGACGGTCATTCCGGGAACACTTCTGTATCTGAATAGTCAATTGCCTTTGTACATCTTGTCCAACGTAACGGCAATGGGGATCGCTTTTGCACTGACCTGGTTCTTCGGTTATAAAGATCAACCCGCTGAGGCGACTTCCGGCAATAGTTCCTCTGTTGATACAACAACTGCGGCTTCTGCGTCATCAGTATCGGAAGCAGCGTCGACACAGGTAACGACTGCGTCAACAGCATCCGCATCAGTTAGCGCAACATCTCGCTCAAAAGTGAAACTTCTGGAGATCGCATCCCCGATCCATGGTACAGTCGTTGAACTGGAGCAGGTACCTGATCCGGCATTTGCGGAAAAACATATGGGCGAAGGCATCGCGATTGAACCTTCCGAAGGCAAAGTATATGCTCCGTTTGATGGTGTTGTTGCCCATGTAATGGATAAGAGTAAACATGCTGTCATTTTGGAGCACGAGACAGGAGTTCAGCTTCTAGTTCATATTGGTATCAATACGGTTGGATTGAAAGGCAAAGGTTTTGTAACCCATGTAAAAAGTGGGGATGCTGTAGTTGCCGGGCAACTACTCATTGAATTTGATATGGATACCCTCGAGGAGGCGGGACTACCGCTGATTACTCCTGTACTAATCCCAAGCGGTAACGAAGCGATTGCTTCTGTGAGAACGATATCAAGGGGTATTGTGCAAGCAAACGGGAAAAAAGTGCTGACGGTAGAGTTTACGGAGCCACAATAAGTAAATGTCACGTAAAACAATGTAACCGTTACATCAGCATGAGAACATTCTAAGCAGAATTTAAAATAACAATTTCAATCCGTTCAATATAAAAAAATAAGAGGAAACTACAAAAATAAGGGAAACCGGGTGGAGATATACCCATGGGTTTCCCTTTTCTTTGATTATTATAATCCAGCGTTTCGTTTGAGCCGTTCTGCAATCTGTAGAAAGTCCTCTGGGGATATACCTGGAGCGAACTCCTCGGGCAGGTCGGGAAGTTCGGGAATGGGCCCGCCATATCCAGGCAAGCCCGCATAGGCCTCCAGTTTGCCGCCGTCTGGGTGTACTCCTTTCCAAATCTGGGCAATCTGCTGATAATCCTTGTCACTGAACGTGTACAATCGCCGCTGTTCACCGATCGCTTCCCATTTGCGGGTGGTCTCAAACGCTTTGTTATCGAGAGAGGGGATGGGGATCAGCTTGGTTACATCTACACCTGTTGCTATCTCCAGCGCTTTGGCATAAGCCAGAATATGCACACCGCCCCGTACAAGCAGGTAACCTGTCATTTCACGAGCCGTATTGTTGTCGGTCATTTCATAAACTCTCATCTTATGTGTTCTTGCTCCACATTCCAGAAAGAAGTTATGCAGCAGATCTAAAATCAGGTTACCACTACTAAAGACATACGAGCCATTCCAGGGTCTTCCCATGGAATCATAGGGCAGTGCCGTCTGCGCGGATTCTATAAAATGTGAAGTCATACGTAAATCCTTGGCTATGCGAAGCGGTGTGGAGTCTGGTTCGCCAGGTGACGTCGAGCCTTCGAGCATCAAATTAATCGTGTTTGCGACAAGTTCGACATGACCGAATTCTTCAGCCGTAATACTGGCGACGATGTCATAGAAGGGACGTAGCTTGGATCTGCCTCTGAAGTTAAACGACTGATACATGTAATTGTTCAGCGTTGACATCTCGCCATATTTTCCACCGAGTAATTCCTGTACCGCACTGGCGCCATTCGGGTCCGGATTATTCGATATAGGCAGTTCAATAGCAAGACGATCTACACGTTTAAACATATCAATTCCTCCTCAATCCTCATTACCGTAAAGGTATGAAGGTTGACTTGTACGTTATGCAACCTTTTGTCGTATCTAAGAGAGTGAGAAGAAAGACGAATAAAAAAACGTTCTGTCAGAGCACATGCTCTGGACAGAACGTTTGTGGATAAAGAGCAGATCAGGAGGAGCTACCTGTAACCTGAGTTCCATTCTTTGTAATAGTATAGTCAATCACAGCACCACTCCAAAAGTGGAACTTGAGATGGATTTTGCCATCTTTCGTTTCGTTAAAAAAGTTAGGCTTCAGCTCAATAATGTTGCGTTCATAATCCGGGCTGAACGTATAGGCAAATTCTTTATAAGATGTCCAGTTCTGAGGGCCGGCATTTTCTCCGTTCTCATAGGTTGCCTCCATAGTGGCGAGTTGATCGCCATTAAAATCGACTGGAATAGAAAAAGCACTGGTTGTACCCTTCGCATCAATGGGCACAGGTGTGTTGTATTGGATAATATTCAGCTTCCAGTCTGCACCTTCGCTGAACCCGGCTGTAAGTGTGGCATTTACGCCGAGCTTATCTTCAGCAGTTAACCGGTAGAGAAGACCGGATTTTAACGTGAGGACACCTTTTCGAATCGTGTAATCTTTCCCTCTAACCAGTGGAGTCGTGCCGTTTTTCAACGAATAGAACCGATTTCCATTGAATTGCAGAGCTATTTTCACATCCTTAACGAGTTCATGTTGTTTAAGATAAACTTGATCGGTTTCTGCCGTGGAGGAACGGCCATTCCAGCTAGCCCGGATCATATCAAACAGCTGTTGATCCGACCAGGTAAAGCTGGTACGTCCAAAGTGTTGTCCATTGTCCCAGAGCATGGTTGTCATTTCTTTTTGACGCGAGTAATGTCCAACGAATTCAAAAAACTTTAATTTTTCACCTTGTTCAATCACACCTGTATGCTGATCAAACCCGAGCAAACCATACTCACCGATGATGACTGGAATGCCTTTGGCTGTGAAGGCGTCATATACGCGGTCGAACGTATCGGTAACATCCATTTGCACTTCGGCGTTGAATTTGGTGAATCCCGCGATGTTCACGCTGAAAGGCCAGAAGCCGTAATAATGTACGGTAGCAATGAGATTGGGATCATCTAGTTTCTGGATCGTCTGATTCAACGCATCCAGGTCGGGTTGAGCGGATGAAGTATGCATGGTAGGCAGTACAAGTGGGCGAGTCTCGTTGTTTCCGCCAGACGATCTTACGATATGATGAAAAGAAGTGTTCAACGTATCCAGCATGCGGTATCCAGTAGCTGCATCGGTTGTGCCGCCTTCGGTGAAGCGGGGTTCATTGACACTTTCAAACATCAGCTTATCGGGAGCATCTTTGAACTTGTTTGCAATCTGAGTCCATATGGCATTGTAGCGCGCAAGAACATGATCATAGTCTTTCTCCATGGTACTGATCCAGCGCCAGGAATCATGGTGGAGATTAATCATGACGTAGAGGTCTGCATCAAGTGCCCAGCCGACAACTTCCTGAACTCGATTTATGTAAGCGGTATTGATGGTGTATTCAGGTTTGTCACCAATGTGTGCTTCCCAGGTAACGGGGATACGGATGCTTTTGTATCCTTGATCGGCAATGGATTGTATCAGTTCTTTCGTAATGCGTGGATTACCCCAAGCGGTCTCATCATCCCCGACAGCATCCAGCGAGTTGCCGAGGTTCCAGCCGGGTTGCATCGCGTTAACATAGGTTTGCATTTTACTTACAGTTACAGGGGCTTCTTTACTGGCTGATTCGAGGCTGTCTGTAGCGGCAGAAGCCATAGCGGCGGAGAACAATGACAGAACCAAGGCGGCCGCCACCGTGAATGAGAGGATGGACTTTCGTTTTTTTCGCATCAATAACATCTCCTTTTTGAATTGGATTGATTGTGCTCAAATGTTGAAAGCGTTTTCTGAACAGTAAATATATCACAGGATACAGGAAGGAAATACCATCACAATTAGAATAAAATTCATTCGGAAATTAGGGTGTGTCTGAAAACGCTGAAGAAAGCAGATTTTGCTGAATTTTCGTTCCAAGAAGGGAGTTTTCTGCAGGCGTGCCGGGGCTAGTCAAGGGAAACTGACGCAGCAGGGGGCGAAAAGGCGGTAAAAGATGCACTTCAGTAGGATTTCAAGACACGCCCTAGTGCTTATCTGCTGCATTTGATTTATATTTAATTGACTGGTATTACACTTGAAACTAAGAACTAACGTGGATAACATAGGAGGGCACATCACATGAAACTCGATGCACATCAACATTTCTGGAATTATAACATCCGTGATTATGGATGGATCGGTGAAGAGATGAGCGTGATTCAGCGTTCCTTTTTGCCGGAAGACTTGCAGCCAATCCTCAAGGAATCCGGCGTATCAGGCTGTGTAGCTGTGCAGGCCCGGCAAAGTCTTGAAGAAACGAATTGGTTACTCGAACTTGCGGACAAGCACGAATTTATTAAAGGCGTTGTGGGCTGGGTAGATCTGTGCTCTGAGGAAGCTTCATCTCAACTGGAAAAGGTTGCGGCTAACCCTTGGCTGAAGGGAGTTCGTCATGTCATACAAGACGAGCCGGATGTTAAGTTTGTGCTGCGTGAAGACTTTCAACAAGGCATTGCCCTGCTGGAGCAGTATAATCTGGCCTATGATTTGCTCGTATCGAAGGAGCAACTTCCGTATGCTGTTGAGTTGGTTCAAAAGTTTCCACAGCAGCGTTTTGTCATTGATCATCTGGCTAAACCTGATATTAAAGCAGGTGTTGTATCTCCTTGGAAGGATGCAATGGAAGCGATGGCATCCTGTTCTAATGTCTATTGCAAATTGTCTGGTATGGTCACCGAAGCAGATTGGAATAAGTGGACACAGGAAGATTTCGCCCCTTATCTGGATACGGTACTTCGAGCGTTTGGATCAGAGCGAGTGATGTATGGCTCGGACTGGCCTGTATGCACCGTAGCGGGTACATATGCTGAGGTGTTTAATCTGTTGCAAACACATGTTCAAAGCTTGCCAGAAGCGGAGCAAAAGCTGATTTTGGGTGATAACTGTGCGGCATTTTATAACTTGTGATGATCTGGGAATTAGCGTTTGTATAATTCAAAAATGACCTGTAATTGGCCGTAAATAATCCATAAGGGATATGTTAATGACTCGTTCTCGTTGACATATTTCCTGTTTCTTGGTAATGTTTTACCTAATCCGCATAATGTTTTCTGGGAATGTTACCGAATAAGGGCATAACCTGAGCTGGCTTGTGACACACACTAGGTGTGTACAGGCTGGTTCGGGTTTTTTCTATTTTCTTAGTCGCAGACCTGGAAGGCCTTACAGGGGCGGATCATTTGAACTACATATTTGAAAGGAGAATACGAATGACAACATTTAAATTTCCTGAAAACTTTCTGTGGGGTGGAGCGATTGCAGCCAACCAGGCAGAAGGAGCATATCTTGAAGGTGGCAAAGGACTGAGCATTGTTGACCTGCTGCCAACAGGAGAAAACCGGAGAAGCATTATGAAAGGGAACGTTCCGGCGTTCACACCACTAGCCAGTGAGTTTTATCCATCACATGAAGCAATTGACTTCTACCATAGATACCCGCAAGATATCGCTCTTTTTGCCGAAATGGGGTTCAAAGCGTTACGTGTGTCGATCGCTTGGGCACGCATTTTCCCAACCGGTGAAGATGCAGAGCCGAATGAAGCGGGCTTGCAATTTTACGATGATTTGTTCGATGAACTCTTGAAACATGGCATCGAGCCGGTGGTAACGCTAGCTCACTTCGATGTACCTGTACATCTGATCGAGCAATATGGAAGCTGGAGAAGCCGCAAGCTGGTGGAATTGTTTGAAACCTACGCTATAACGGTATTTACCCGTTATAAAGATAAAGTGAAATACTGGATGACGTTCAACGAGATTAATATGCTTCTTCATCTACCTTTCCTTGGAGCCGGACTGGCGTTTAACGAAGGCGACAATATCAAAGAAATTCAATATCAAGCGGCACACCACCAACTCGTTGCAAGTGCGCTTGCCGTTAAAGCTTGCCATAAGATTATCCCTGATGCCATGATTGGCTGCATGCTCGCAGCAGGTAGCTTCTACCCTTACACGTGTAACCCGGAAGATGTATTCCAGGGCATGGAGAAGGACAGAGAGTCCTATTTCTTCATCGACGTGCAATCACGCGGGGAGTACCCGGGTTATGCCAAACGTTTCTTCAAGGATCACAACTTGAACATTGTGATGGAGCCGCAGGATGAAGACATTTTGCGAAATCACACGGTAGACTATATCGGATTTAGCTATTATTCCAGTCGGACAACCAGTACAGACCCTGAAGTAAACAAAAATATGACAAGCGGCAACGTGTTTGGCTCCATAGCCAATCCATACCTGGCCAAATCGGAGTGGGGATGGACGGTTGATCCCAAAGGTTTCCGGATTACGGCAAACCAGCTACATGACCGTTATCAGAAACCGCTGTTTGTGGTCGAGAATGGCTTTGGTGCACACGATGAAGTTACTCCTGAGGGTGAAGTGGATGATTCGTACCGAATTGATTATCTGAAACGCCATGTGGCGGAGATGGGCGAAGCCATTCAGGATGGTTGCAACATCATTGGTTATACCAGCTGGGGGCCGATCGACATCGTTAGTGCATCTTCGGGCGAGATGAGAAAGCGTTACGGTTATATCTATGTGGATCGTGACAATGAAGGCAAGGGCGAATTGACTCGTATCAAAAAGAAAAGCTTCGAATGGTATAAAAATGTTATCGCATCCGGCGGAACAGATCTGGGAGACAAGTAGTTTCAGGGTTTATTCGAAAATACCTGCTTCCAAACATCAGAAGTTGCATGAATTCATGTAACTTCCTGATGTCTGCTCCTTGAAAGCGTTGACATCTAACGCAGTTCACGCTATACTTGACGCAAATATATCATTTCTGGGATTGTTACTACATCACACGTAGGCAAAACCTGAGCACTCAAAAAGCAGACTGCCACGTCTCGTTTATTTTGTGATGCTCCAGGTTTTTTTTGTATGCCCATAATTGGATATATCACTGCGACTAGAGAGTGGAACGTGACCGGGGGGATTGAAGTGAAAATAGCAAAGGTTATCAACAATAACGTCATTAGCATCTATCAGGCCGACGGGGCAGAGCTTGTGGTGATGGGACGTGGGATTGCCTTTAAGAAAAAGCCGGGAGATAAAGTAGATGAGACCCGGATTCAGAAAGTATTTGCCTTGAAAAACAAACAGACCTCCGATAATTTCAAAACATTGCTGCGCGAAGTTCCAATGGAACTTGTTGAAATTGTGGAGGAAATGATTGCCCATGCCCGCGATAATCTGGGGCGTAAATTGAACGAGAACATTTATGTCTCGCTTACAGATCATATTCATTTTGCCATCGAGCGTTACCATGAGGGGATTGAGATTAAAAACGCATTGATGTGGGAGATCAAGCAGCTATACAAAGTTGAATTCGGGCTGGGACTGCGTACGCTGGAGCAGATCAACAGCCGGATGAACATTGAACTTCCTCCGGATGAAGCCGCGTTTATTGCGCTGCATTTGGTGAATGCTGAAATGAACGAAGAAGTCATTACAACGATGAATATTACGAAGTTTATCCAGCAGATTATTAATATCGCCAAGTATCATTTCAAAATGGAGTTTGATGAGGATTCTCTCAGTTACTTCCGTTTTATTACACATCTTAAGTTTTTCTCCCAGCGAGTGCTTAGCGGGACGCATTACGATAATAATTATGATCACTTTTACGACATGATTAAGGAGAAACATCCCGAAGCAGCAGCATGTGTAGAGAAAATCGCATTGTTTGTCAAAAAAGAATATGATCACGAACTCACCAATGAGGAAAAGTTATATCTCACGGTGCATATCGAACGTGTCGTGAACCGTTAACATTTTAATTATTGACATAAATGGTTAAATTATATTATTATGTTTGTAACAGGAATTGAATACGATTTAACTGGGATTGTTACTGGTTATGCAGGCAAAACCTAAGTCATGTGTATTTCGGCATTTTATGTCCATTTACGCAAGGCTTAGGTTTTTTGTGTGCAAAAAAATCGGTAAAAAGCCTGTTAGACCACACGTAGGAGGGGCATATCATGAGTCAGGAAAAATTGGCTAGAGAGATTGTTGAACGGGTTGGCGGTGAGAAAAACGTACAATCACTGGTACACTGTGCAACTCGGTTACGGTTTGTATTGAAGGATGATTCCAAGGCCGACAAAGCAGGTTTGGAGAAAACGGAAGGTGTCATCGCCGTTAAAGAAAACGGAGGTCAATTTCAGGTTGTTGTAGGCAACAAAGTTCCTGAAGTCTATCAAGCCATAGGACAAATTAGTAACATTCTGGACGATTCATCGAGTAAGGAAAAAAGCAGCAAAAAAGTTAAAGGGTTAGGCGGTATCATTGACGTCATCTCCAGCATCTTTGCACCGCTCCTTGGTGTAATGGCCGGAGCCGGTATTTTAAAAGGTTTGCTGCTGATTGCCAACAATGTCGGTTGGCTCGAAAAGACAGAGACGACTTATATCATTCTGTATGCAGCAGCAGATAGTTTGTTCTACTTCCTGCCTTTGCTGTTAGCGGTTACAACAGCACGTAAATTCCAAGGAAATGCATTTGTTGCATTGACGATAGCAGGAGCACTAATCTATCCAACGATTATTCAGTTGAAAACGGACGGAACGCCAACAGACTTTTTCGGTATTCCGGTAGTACTGATGAGTTATGCTTCTACAGTCATTCCAATCATTCTAGCCGTTATTGTGATGAGCAAGCTGGAGAAATTCTTCAACAAGCTTTTTCATGAAAGTCTCAAAAACTTTATTACACCGCTATTTTTGCTTGTTATTATGGTGCCGCTCACACTGCTTGTCTTCGGGCCATTTGGTGTATATGTTGGTAATGGTATTGCATCGGCGATGGTGGCTGCATTTGGATTCAGTCCGCTACTTGCCGGAGCTGTAATGGGTGCAAGCTGGCAGTTGCTCGTTATTTTCGGTGTACACTGGGGTCTGGTGCCTGTATTTATTAATAACATTGCCGTACACGGTCAGGATGGTGTGAAACCAGCAGCGACAGCTTCTGTTTTTGCTCAAACGGGTGCAGCGTTCGGGGTCATGCTCAAAACGAAAAATAAAAAATTAAAAACACTCGCTGGTTCTTCAACACTTACAGCTCTGTTCGGGATTACCGAACCAGCTATTTACGGTGTAACACTGCCGTTGAAACGTCCATTTATCGCAGGGGTTATCGGTGGTGCTGTGGGTGGTGCCATTATCGGTCAAGCAGGTACGCAAGCATTCGCTTCCGGTGCACCTGGATTGCTGACTTTGCCGATCTTCTACGGACCGGGTGGTCAAGGTTTCCCAGGTTTGATTATCGGTATCGCCGCATCTTTCATTGTGTCTGCAGTATTAACGTATATCATGGGCTTCAAAGACCCTGTCGATGATGAAGAGACAAAGGCGGAATCCGTACCATCTGCTGGAACAACGGCTACACATAATAAAGATGCTTCTTCGAAGTCATCTGCTCAGGTTACAGCTACTTCCGATCAAGAAGTATTAAGCCCGATTGCAGGTAAAATTGTTGATTTGGCAGAGGTTCCAGATCCGGCGTTTGCTTCAGGCGCGATGGGGAAAGGAATTGCAATTGAGCCGTCAACAGGGCGAGTTGTTGCTCCTTTTGATGGAACGGTAACCGTCGCCTTTAAAAAGAAACATGCCCTTGCTGTTGTGTCGGATTCAGGTGCTGAGATTCTGGTACATGTGGGTGTGGACACGGTCAAACTTGATGGGCAACATTTTATCTCTTATATCGAGGAAGGCGACAGAGTGAAGGCAGGTGATCTGCTGCTAGAGTTTGATATTGAGCAAATTAAAGCGGCTGGTTATCATACCGTAACACCAATCATCGTAACGAATTCGGCAGATTACAGTGATGTTATCCCGCAAGCTACTGGACAAGTAAGCAACAAGGACATGCTCTTGAAAATCGTCGGAACAGAAGCTAGTAAAGCCTAACGTTATAAATTTCGATGAAGCACTAGATGAATCACTCATGGATGAATGGAAATTATGTTTTTATAAATAAACAAACAACCGCCAAGAGAACGATGTGGCGGTTGTTTGTCGTGCATCACCTTGACTAGCTGCCGATGGTTATGGAAGGAAGATTGCTATTAACTTACTTTTACTACATTAGAGTGCATATGACCCGTCAACCGCGAAGGTGGATAGACCATGCGAACCGGAGCAATGATGATTGTCGCAAAGACGGCTTTGATCAGATCACCGATAATATAAGGATAGAAGCCCTGAATCATCGCATCCGATAACGACATGCTGAATCGATACGCCAGCCAAGGAACACCAGTGACATAGATTAACAGGGAACCAAACAATTCGATGATTATAAAAGCATACAAAAATCCTTTGAATCCTCTAATCTGCACTTTGGAGAGCAACAGACCCATGAGCAACGCGGCAAACGGCCACATGAATACGTATCCCCCGGTTGGCCCCAGTAACACCCCAAGACCGCCTGTACCATGTAACAGAGGAAAACCAAGCCCTGTAAGCACAACGACTAGAGCTATACTGAGAAAACCATAGAGCGGCCCGAGCAGGCCGCCAGCCAACATCACAGCTAAAGTCTGTAAAGTAATCGGAACAGGTGAAAAGCCAAGAGGAATGCTTATGTATCCAAAAATAACGAGAACAGCAGCCATTAATGCACTAAATACGATACCTCGCAAAGATAATTTCATGTTTGTACAATCCTTTCGATTTTGATAAAATGATTGTTAACCATTATTTTTAATTAGGTTGACGATTAGCATATTATCATATAATTTCAGAATGCGAAAGGAATAATTTTGGAATGCAAGAGAGGTTAGCTATACCTATCATTTCATTGCTAGATGTCCGCGTGCACTATGCTGCCGAAGGCGGTGAAGTAAAAAAGGCACTGGACGGTGTCTCGCTCACACTCAGAGCGGGAGAGTGGTTAAGTATCGTGGGGGCCAATGGCAGTGGGAAAAGCACGCTTGCTGGAATACTGCTTGGTTATATTCCTTTATCAGGTGGCGAACGAAATGTCCCGGATCATCTGACCATTCGCGGTGTGTTACAGCAGCCCGATGCACAGGTGCTGGGAGATACCATTGAAGAAGAATTTCATTTTGCTTTATCGCATGTACATATATCGAGCGAGGAGAAAGCACGGCGCAGACAAGAAGCGTTACATCTTGTGGGACTTCCTCACCCGCTGGATACGGTAATTGCCCGTTTATCGGGTGGGCAGAAACAGCTGCTTAACATCGCAGTAGCTCTTGCGTCCAAGCCAGATGTGCTAATTATGGATGAACCTGCAGCGATGCTAGATCCTGATGCGAGAGAACGTATAGAACGTATTATTGAGACCGTTACGAGGAACGGTACGGCAGTAATCTGGATTACTCATCATTTGGAGGAAGCGACCTTATGTGACCGGATTATGGCTATGAATAAGGGAAGATGTATCTACGAGGGTATGCCGATATCTTTTTTTTATCCAGCGGAAACAGCAATAGGGGCGGTTGCAGGTACCAAGAAGCATGAAGAGCTTAAATCGCCTTGTGAGCAGGCTGGTCTTGAACCGCCTTTCACGGTGAAGACGTGCCTGATCTTGAAGCAGAGAGGGAAACTGCAGCATGTTATGCCCCTCAGGCCTGAGCAGCTTGCGAAGGAGGTTGCTCACTGGTGATTGAACTTACTAACATATGTATGCGAGTTGCTGATGGGAGCAAACGGACGTTACTAGATGACATTTCCGTGGAGCTGAACCGTGGTAAGATCACACTGCTTTTAGGCTGTACTGGCTCTGGCAAGACAACACTACTGCAGACGATGGCTGGACTCAAGCCGCCGGATTCCGGGCACATAAGACTTGCAGGGGAGCCAATGTGGCATAACGGCAAGGTATCCAAATCTGTATTGCTTCAGATAGGACTTGTGTTCCAGTTTCCGGAGCAGCAATTGTTCGCCCAAAATATTAAACGTGAGATACAGTATTCCCTCCGTCCTTATCGTTTGAATGAAGTTGAACAGGAGCAGCAGATCGAAGCAATCTTAGCACATTGGGACCCGCCTCAAGGGGATAACGGGGAGCGACGTTTTCACTTAGACAGGTCGCCATTTGCACTGAGTGGTGGAGAGAAGCGCAGACTAGGGCTTGCACTTGGTTATGTGACGAGGCCAGACTGGCTTTTGTTAGATGAACCCAGTGCAGGGCTCGAGGCACAAAGTATCAAGTTACTGCTTGATTCACTAGATGAGCATCGTGTGGCAGGGGGAGGAGCCGTCATTGCGACGCACGACCTGGATACATTCCTGCCACATGCAGATCGGGTACTTTTATTGAGGGAAGGGTGTCTTACAGCAGACCTGACGCCCCAGGAACTATATAAACATCCTGAGAAATTAGTGCAAGCAGGAATCGGTCTGCCTCCATCCATGCGACTTGCGGCGCAACTGAGAGAGGCAGGGGTACACATCAGTTCTCAAGCCATGACCCCGGAAGAGATGGCGGAATCCATTTTACGATCCGAGATGGAGTTGAAGATGAAGAATGCTTCTCTCAACGCGGAGAGTGACAATGACACCATTGCGATGACACGAGGGACATGTACAAGCTCGTCTGCAACGATCATTTCAAGAGAAGATGGGCGTGGATCTTCTGTTTCTTCCATAACAGACTCATTGTTGAATGTTAACCAAAGAACAGCCCCTTCTTCTACATTTCGAAGTTCTTCCAGCCGACTGAAAAGCATGATGGATCCACGTTTGAAATGGGTATTATATATGTTGCTCGTTACAGCGGCGATGCTTCAGCATCATTGGGGAGGACTGACGTTAACTTTAATTCCAGTGGCCGGTGCTTTGGCAATCTTGCCTCGTCAGATTCTGATCGGATGTATCAAATTGATGAAACCACTGGTTTTATTTTTTGTTCTTTCTACAGCATTATCGGGAAGTACCTTGACCACAGGAGATAGCGGGATTCAACTAGGATTTTCCTTGACTCAGGCTGAGGGAACATTACTTAATCTCTATCGCTTGTTCATTGTAACCCTTGCAAGTCTGTGGTTCTCACTTACGACGCCATATGGACGCATGGTTGAGGGACTGAACTGGGTGCTGTCTTACGGGCGAAAAATCAAGCTACCTGTAGCTTCGTTTGCACTGGCTGTATCCTTGGTTTTTAGGTTTATTCCGATGATCTGGAGTGAGTGGCAACGCTTTTCACTAATCGTACGGGCACGCGGAAAAGCGGCTTTGAAGCCAAATACGGTTCGTGTACGAGATTTGGGGCCTATGATTATACCGCTGATCATGGCGTTGTTCCAGCGTGCTGAAGATATGACGATTGCGATGGAGATGCGTAAGGTGAGAGAAAACGGCGCGTTTGGTGCTCGTTCCTCACTTCTGTCCTGGAGCAGGCGGGATACCTGGATGAGTATCCTTGGACTGCTCGTGTTTGTTGTGCTGGTATCGTTGCGCCACTGGTAATGGCGCGGATGGAAGTGCTGATTTGCTTGAGGGATCAGCAGCTGAAACGCAGTGTTTTCCATTGAAAATGCATAAAAACTTCACGTTTCGCTCACCTTAAAGGTGCGTTGATCATCTCAAGACGATCAGGAGGCACGAGTGATGGATGAGAAGTTTTTACAAGAAGACAGACGTGAATATACCGATGTGTCCACCGTAGAATCACAGCGGAATGACATTACGCTTGAGGAGTTTCCAGAGGGCCCTTACGGTTCATCCTTGTTGTCGGAATCCTTTGGGAAGAGTTCCCCATGGCGGGTGGATCAGAGGACCGCACACCGTTTTGATTACGAGAATCATGAGCTTCATGACGGAGAGGTTCGGGATTATCCGGGTCAGGATGTTTTTGATGAAACGGTACCCGATGATGTACATGAACCTCAATATCCAGGCAAGATGTAAGGATGTTTCTGTGAAATTAGATTAAGCTTCACTTTAGCCAAGCCTCCGACAGGATCATCCTGTATGGGGGCTATTTTGGTTTTCTTTTACGGTTATAATTGGATGAGTTAACCGCTGTGATGATGAGAAAACTTGGATGTGTGCAGGAGGGCGTGCGTCGTCAAGTTGTGTATGCGGATGGCAAGCACCATGACCTGCTGTTATTTGATTTAACTAAAGAAGAATTTGTGTTAAAAGAGGGACTTGAATCGAATTAAAAGGTAAATAATGAAATAAGTTGTGAACTGGAACAGCAATTATAAAAAAATGTGTTTACTTCCGTACTGGAATTTTGATATTATAATCGCAATATCAAATGCGATGACGAGACGAGTAGATAAAAATTATTCTTTCATCAGAGAGCTCCGGTAGCTGAAAAGGGGCAAAGAAACTTTTATCGAATAAAGACTCTGAGCAGCACATCGGAATCGGCTTACGCTGAAGGATGGTGTGACAGGCGCTCCTGTTATAGAGCTAGAGTATATGGATGAAGACAGCATCTAATTAGTTGATAATTACCTCAACTTATATCGGAGCTCGGTCATTCTTCACATACTTGAAGAGGCGAATGTGGCGACATATTTGCGAATCTGGGTGGTACCACGAGTGTTCAATCTCGTCCCTGAGACTTTTGTCTTGGGGATGAGATTTTTTGGTTTTTTCGGAGCTGTATTACACGCTTTGGATTGGCCTGAATAGTGTGAATAATAGGGAATATGAAGGTTCCAGTATCCCATGTACGATGACAACAACAGATGATCTAATTCAATTTGAAAGGAAATGATGATTCCATGTCAGCAAAATTAAAAGTCGGTATTGTCGGAGGAACAGGAATGGTAGGTCAACGTTTCGTAGACCTGCTGGATCAACATCCGTGGTTTGAAGTAACAGCGATTTCAGCAAGTGCCAACTCGGCAGGTAAAACGTATGAAGAATCTGTAAAGGGAAGATGGAAACTAGCGGTTCCAATCCCTGAACCTGTGAAAAACATTGTGGTGCAAGATGCATCTCAGGTTGAAGCTTTTGCAAGCCAGGTTGATTTTATTTTCTGTGCGGTGGATATGAAAAAAAATGAAATTCAGGCGCTGGAAGAGGCTTATGCCAAAACAGGTACACCTGTCGTGTCCAACAACTCCGCACACCGCTGGACAGCAGACGTGCCCATGGTTATTCCTGAGATTAATCCAGGTCACTTGGCGGTTATTGAAGCTCAGAAAAAACGTCTGGGTACAACGACAGGTTTTATCGCTGTAAAACCAAACTGTTCCATCCAAAGTTATGTGCCGGCTCTACATGCATTGCGTGAGTTTAACCCGACACAGATTGTAGCTTCCACATATCAAGCGATTTCGGGAGCAGGCAAAAACTTTACGGACTGGCCTGAAATGCTAGATAACGTGATTCCTTACATTGGTGGCGAGGAAGAAAAAAGTGAGCAGGAGCCACTGCGTATCTGGGGAAGTGTAGAGAATAATCAGATCGTTAAAGCATCTGCACCATTGATTACAACACAATGTATTCGTGTGCCGGTAACAGACGGACACTTGGCAACGGTTTTTGTGAACTTCGAGAAAAAACCGAGCAAAGATGAAATTCTGGAGCGTTGGTCTCAGTTTAAAGGTCGTCCTCAAGAGCTGGCTCTGCCAAGCGCGCCGAAGCAGTTCATTACGTACTTTGAGGAAGAGAACAGACCGCAGACTCAGCTGGATCGTGATATCGAGCGTGGCATGGGCGTTTCTACAGGCCGTTTGCGTGAAGACTCACTCTATGACTATAAATTTGTTGGGTTGTCCCACAACACACTGCGCGGAGCAGCTGGTGGAGCCGTACTGATTGCTGAACTGCTCAAAGCAGAAGGATATATTCAACCGAAATAAGCGATTTTTTTATATAATGTGAAAAGGCTCTTGAATCTGTCATCTCCAAGTGACAGTTCAGGAGCCTTTTTTATTCCATTTTCATTGCAAGTAAAATCGATATCAAGCTGCTGAGGTTTTATCCGAGTTGCGCAATAGCTGAGAACGTCTGCCGAGTAAGTACCCTGAAAGGGACGCGAGCATCTGCTGAAATACCATCCCAAGTACGACAGGAACAGCAACGGGCGGCGGAAAATAAGTAACTGCAAGAACGGCACCAGCGCTAATGTTACGCATTCCTCCGTTAAAAACAAGAGCCACTTGATCCGCTTCATTCCAACCTAGCCATCTCGCAATGAAATAACTGAGTGCATAGCCGAAGGATGCCAGAAAAACGATAATTATCGCCAGTCCAGCCAAGCGCCAGTTGAAGTCAGCCAGATAGGGTGCGACAACCGAGCCATTAATGGCAACGACCGAAGCCATAAACAATTTGGAAAATGGATTAAGCCGAGGTCCCCATACAGGAACGATCCCACCTTTAGTCCATTCATTCAGGAGCATACCCAGCAGTGAAGGGAAAACAATCATCCAGAATAGACTGCTCATCATTGCTGCCGTATCCAGTGTGACACTTGTGCCAACAAGCAGGGATAACACGCCGGGCACAACAAACGGAGCCAGCAAGGTATCAATCAGTATAATCGAAAGCGTAAGCGCAATATTCCCCCTGTAGATGCTTACCCATATAAAACTGCTAATACCCGTCGGAATGACCGCAGCGAGAACAAGTCCTGTGATAGTATAAGCATCGGTTGGAAACACAAGATGACCCATGCCCAGCGCAATAAGAGGCATGGCCAAATGCAAGATCAGAAGGCAAACAAACAGCGGAAAAGGCTTTTTCAAGACATTTACAAAGTCTCGTACGCTCAGACTAATACTGCCCGCGAACGTCATGAAGGCAAATAGCCAAGGCGACAAATACGTGTAAGAAGATAAAAAACTGCCGCATAAAACACCAATGATAATACTAGCGGGGGTAATCAGTGGCATGATGCGGTTCAAGCGTTGATTCAAGGCCTGAAGCATAATGTCGACATCCCTTTATTGTATGATTCTCCTATTATACATCGGAATGTCCGGCTATGCAGGCTGATTTGCAATGTAGCTTTGTGAACAAGTATCATGAAGTAAGGTACCATCATTCTGAGATGAAGAAAGGAAGATAATCATGCGAAGGCGAAAAAGAAGACACAGGACGATGATCACAGCCATTGTGGCCTCCAGTATGTTGATGCTATCCGCTTGTTCGATTGTAGAGCAAGCCAATCAAAGTTTGAGTTATGTAAGCGGTGCTACGGATTATATTAATCAGGTATCGAGTGCTGGAACCGAGTTACAACAACTTGCAACGAATGCCATCAATAACCCGGATGTAACGGGTCAGATTCAGGAGAAGATTGATCTGATCCAAGCAGAAGCCGCAGAATTTTCGGAGATGAGTGCGCCTGCTATTGGAGAAAACATTCATGAGAATCTGGTTAGTTATAATAATCAGCTGACAGAGGTAATGAACCAATTCGAAACTTCCATTGCGGAGCAAGGGATTACTGCTGAGAATTGGGAGAAAACAGGTATTCCGGAATTAATCAACAACATCAACAGCTTGAAGGAACCGCTGAGCGGATTACAAACGGAATAATAAGTTTAAACTAAATATAAGAATAATCTTTCCTTCTCCTTAAGGAGCATTTGAACAGGAAAATTATAGAAGACGGGTGATCTGGAAGGGCTGCTCGTCTTTTTTGCATATTTATTTTGTAGAAAGAAAAACTATATGAATTACGACAAAGATCCAAAATGCTGGCCGTGTATCAATCGGGAATACCAAGATGGTGATTAATTGTTTGTTAGTAACAAGCTGGTCGATCGTAATCGCATCGTATGATCGACCCATTTGACAAAAAGGTGATAGACTAGTAAGGTTAAAATATAAACATATATATAGTAACTAACATTAGTTCAGTAAATTGAAACCAATTTTATTTAGCAAAGGAGATCTATGTTATGTCCGAACATACGGGAAAAGTCATTGTTATCACAGGTGGAGCAAGCGGAATTGGTAAAGAAACTGCACTGCAACTATCTGCACAGGGAGCAACAATCGTTGTCGCGGATTTTAACGAAGAAGGAGCCAAACAGGTTGCGACCGAGATTGAAGCAACCGGTGGCACAGCCGGAGCTTATAAAGTAGATGTATCCAAAGGTGATGAGATTAAAGCTTTGATTGACTGGACTGTCGAAAAGTATGGAACATTCAACGGGATTTTCAACAACGCTGGAATCGGTCTTGTAAAGCCGTTTCTGGAGATGGACCCGGAATCCTATCACAAAGTTATTGATGTGGATCAACACAGCGTATACTACGGTATGTATTATGGCGCGAAGAAAATGGTTGAATTAAACGTACGGGGCACAATTGTTAATACAGCATCGATCTATGGAAGCGTGGCAGCTGTAGGTAGCTTCAACTACAATGCGGCGAAAGCAGCAGTAGTGATGATGTCCAAATCGGGTGCACTTGAACTGGCCGAGCATGGAATTCGCGTGTTGGGTGTGGCGCCTGGGTTCATCGAAACTCCCATTCTCGGAAATGACAAAGCCATGAAGGATGCATTGGCCACTCAACATATGCGCGGAGAGTTGATCCAGCCGGAGAAAGTAGCAAGTGTGGTGACCTTCCTGTTCAGTGATGCCGCGAGTGCAATGAACGGTACAACAGTGGCAGTTGATGATGGCTTCCTGAGTTTCAAAACGAAATAACGGGTTATCTAACTCTAAATCATATTGCATTTAAAAAATGAACCAAAGGCACAGGATGTAATCATCCTGTGCCTTTTCATGTTCACTCTTGTAATAAATTCATCATACAATAGTGTCGAATCATCCCGAAATTTAGGAGTTCATGATACAATATAAGGGCTGCTCGTTTTATCCATTTGTGGTGTCGTACACAATACGGACTCCGAGTGAGCCATAACTTTCTTCTTTATAGTGACAATGAGTGCAGGTTTTGACTGAGCATAATTCATCATGATGTGTTTGTAATTTTTCGTTACAGCGAGGACATGTATTCACAAAAAGTGCCTTCAACACATTCAACATGCTTAATCACTCATTTCTGATTAAATTACTTGGTTTTAAAGTATTATACCCGAATCCAAGTGTCCTGTATATGTTTTTTGGAATGAAATTTTATCTTTTTTTTGATTTCGTATCTTCGTATTATGTTCATGAAAGGAAGGTTATAGCCGATGGATCTTTTGCTGTTCTTCATCATGTTTATACTGGGTCTAATCGGTTCATTTTTCTCCGGATTGCTTGGCATTGGTGGGGCGATCATCAATTTCCCTCTCCTGCTGTATGTGCCGGAAATGGCAGGGCTCGAACCGTTCACGGCTCATCAGGTGTCAGCCATCAGCATGTTTCAAGTGTTCTTTGCTTCGCTTGCGGGCGTAGTTGCATTTCGCAGAAAAGCAAAAGCAGGCAAAACTAGCGGCGCTGTGATCGATTCCAAACTAGTACTGTACATGGGAAGCAGTATTCTGGTGGGCAGTTTAATTGGTGGTTTTATCTCAGGCATGCTGGCTGAACGTATGATTCATCTCGTTTATGGCATTCTGGCGATCATAGCGATTGTTTTAATGCTCATCCCGAGCAAGGGGCGGCTGGATCTGGACCAACCGTTAACGTTTAATAAAATGATTGCTTCAAGTACTTCGCTTGCTGTGGGGATCGTTTCAGGAATTGTCGGGGCTGGAGGTGCATTCGTACTCATCCCTGTTATGTTGACTGTTCTGAAGATTCCGGTTCGGACAACGATTGCCTCATCCCTTGCGATTGTTTTCATCTCTGCAATAGGAGGTGTTATAGGGAAGTTATCTGCGGGAGACATTCCGGTGGAGCCGATTATTTACACGGTGCTGGGAAGTTTGATTGGTGCTTCGATTGGCTCGAGAGTAAGTTCAATGGTTAATGTGCGGCTACTTCGATATGGGTTGCTTCTTCTGATCGCGATTACTGCGGTTAAAGTATGGTCTTCGATATTCTAATTTAACGCTCTTATCTTTCAGACATTAGCGATTTCGTAACCAAACGGCCGAAGTGCCGTATATAGGATATGAACATGAGCGGACCATGTTTAACTTTAACTGAAGTTGAGGGATCGACCGATGAACAACGTACTTATGAATCAGACGAAAGCCGAGGCTAATGCGGATGAAGCTTATCGTCACGCAGAGCAGAAAGCATCTCAGTATTTTGTGACACTCTCTCAGCAACTGCTGAATAATACTCATATAGATACACTTACGAAAGATTTTAGAATTTGGCAAAAAAAACATATCCATCGTTGGAGCTGGTTATCTTGGTTCGCTGGCAAAAGAAAACCGGATGCCACTGATATTCAGAAATATATGCATTGGCTCAATGCGACAGGCAAGATCGATGATTATCTGGATCGCAGCATCTCATATATCTACATGCGCGATCTGGGGCAGGCGCTGGATAACCCGAAAACAAAAGACAAGATTCAGCGTATCGCTAAAGATACCCAAGCATATTTTATGCGTGTCGCAAGTGAACAACAACGTCAGGCTGACTACATAAGCCCGGCAGCATTATATCGGTGGGGACAGCGAGAACAGATTGAAGAGGCAGTCATCTGGGTGATGGACAAATTAAAACATGTTGCAGCAAACATCCCACCAGAACTCGATGCGGCACAGGCTCAACGTAAACTGATCAAGATTATTCTGGGTGTCGTGCTTCACGTCGATGATGAGCTTACAGAGGACACGCCGCGGGAGGAACGGATCGCAAAGCTTGATGCAGCCATCAGGCTGGGTTATTCCTATGGTTTAACATACCCTTTTGTGGATGATCTTCTCGATTCTCAGGCGCTGACTACACAGGAAAAGGAACAGTATTCTGCGATGATACAACAAGCTCTGCTTACCGGCATTGTGCCTGATCTTGGAGAATGGAAGGGACCTCAGCTTGAAGTGATTCGGTATGTACACTCCGAGCTTCGAGAGGCCTTTGAATATATTCGGAACTATCAGCATGAGGAGATGCGGCACACTTTTTTTGAACAGTCTTATGTGTTCTTTCAATCTCAGGAGATCGATCGTGGCAAGAAATTATCCAATGCCCATTATACGAATGAAGAGCTGTACATTCCGATCATTATCAAGTCAGCGTCGTCCAGGTTGATTGTTCGTTCTGTTCTGAGCGCACCGGAAGATGAAGGGTTTGATCTGCGCACCTTCCATTACGGGATTTATAATCAGCTCGCGGATGATTTTGCGGATATGTTCGATGATATGCAGGACGAGGCCGTGACACCTTACACGTATTATTTGAAATATCGTGACCTGCGTCCGGATTTGATTAATCCGTATGAGCTGTACTGGGCAGTCATCTCGTTTTTAATCCATGATGTCTACCATTCCAATGCCAAGGCGAGGGAAGTTATCCTGGATCGTGCGATTAACGGGCTGAAGCGTTGCAGAGAGCGGCTCGGTCAGGCGAGGTATGACGAGGTCATGACGATCTTTGCTTCAGGCCAACCTGGACTTAATCAAGTAGTACAACAAATGGTGCGAAAAGCAGATGACGTGGACTTTCTGGATAAATTGTTACGGGATCAGATTGTTTCGCAGCTCAGTAATGATAAACAAGAGAAAGAGTCGTTCCAGCAGACGATTCGAAAAGTACGTGAGCGGATCAATGTAGAACTGCAGATCAACAAAGCTGCTGAAGAGCTCGAAATGAAGGGGAAGCTGATGGACGCGGCTAACTACAGTCTGCAAGGGAATGGCAAACGTCTGCGTCCGATCCTGACTTGGGTCATGGGTGTTCAGGAGTACGGGCTTAGCGAGTCGGCAATCATGCCGTTGTTACGCTCCATGGAATATATGCATACCGCTTCACTCATCTTTGATGATCTGCCCACACAGGATAATGCCGAGATAAGACGTGGACGTTCTACGCTTCATCAGTTGCATAATAGCGCGACGGCAGAACTCACAGGACTATTCCTGATTCAGCGAGCGATTCGTGAGCAGTCTTCATTGAACCGATTTGATGCGCAAACGGTGTTGAAGCTGATTCAATATTCGGCTATAAAAGCAGAAGATATGTGTATGGGTCAGGCGATGGATCTTGATTCGAAAGGGAAGCTGCTCTCGCTGGAGGAGCTAAACACGATTTGTTTTTACAAAACAGGCATTGCCTTTGAGGCGGCGCTGGTTATGCCAGCGATTTTGGCAGAAGTAAAAGATGAGGAGATTGACGCGCTAAAAGCGTTTGCGTATCATGCAGGCATTGCTTTTCAGATCAGGGACGACTTGCTGGACTATGGAGGAGATCAACAAACCCTTGGCAAACCTGCTGGTCAGGATGAGCGAAATAACAATTCAACCTTTGTATCCATTCTGGGAGAGACAGGTGCTCAAAAAGCGATGTGGGAGCATTACTGTCTTGCTACGGATGCATTACGTCAAATGCCTAAACCGATCCCATTTTTAAAACATCTGCTGGATTATCTCGTTGGCCGTGAACGGTAAGGCTAACATTGAGGCTTAACGGATTTACCGAACTTATAACTGTTATTCGATGTATACTCAATAAAACCCTCACCCGTATTTTAACGGGGCTGAGGGTTATTTTATTACGCATTTTTGATCCATAACTTCGAGATATCCAGGAATCCAAACTCTGAAGTTTGCATGCCGTAGAAACTCTGGTGCAATTCCGCTTTTTTGTTCATATGACATCCGTACAACATCCAGCTATTTTCCCGCAGTAATTCTTCAGCCTGCTCCAGAAGATCGCTACGCTCGGAGTGAGGAAGCTGTGGAAAGGGATCCAGCAGAGAATCCAATATGGATTGAAGCTCGGGAGTCATGTACTCATGGAGCGTATTGCTTTGGTTTTTGAAAAAGTGAATCATGCCATACTGCCAGTCGTCCTCCAGTATTTCTTCTCTGAGAATCAAAGGTGCATCTGAGGTCTTCACGACATCCAGATAATCGTCAAAAGGTTCAAGATCAATCCTCAATCCGATTCGGCGTGCGCGTTGTTGTATCCACTCTGCCACATCGGAATCTTTGTTCTTCTTATAAGATAACAAGAAGGATTCTCCTTGATAACCCGATTGTTCAAGCAATGCTTGAGCGTCGGCGAGTAATGTGGCTTCCCAGCTCTGTGCAGCGCTTTTCCAAGGGAGAAAACTGCTGGCGGGTGTAATTCGATTTTCACCCAAATCGTTCACCAGGTTGACCGGATCATAGACGATGCGCATGGCCTGACGGAAAGGCAGTGTATGATGGCAACCCGGGACATTGAAGTTGAAAAGCATATACTGACATCCCAGTGCAGGATAGTCGATATAGTGAGGTCGCTCATGACTGCTTCCAGGCAGACTAAGCCGGTCAGTACCAGACATATCATAATAACCGTCGCTTGAAGCCGGCTCAGGGAGAAACCAGATGTGGATCTGATCGAGATGAGGACGGAAACCAAAATAAGCATCAAATGCCTTCAATTTAATCACATCTTCATTCATCTCGGTGATCTGAAACGGGCCTGTGCCGACCAAAGTCTGGTTCGAGTCATAATCCGCGGGCAGTACCGTCATCCGAATACAACTGAACAGATGCAGAAAAAAACGGTTCGCCCGATGCAATATAAACCTGATGCAATAATCGCCGTTCACTTCTGTTCGCTTAATATCACGGTACAGCCACAAAGACGAACAATTTGTATCAAACAAACGCATCAATGAAGCCTGAACATCATGAGATGTCATCACACGTCCGTCATGGAAACGAACCCCTTTTCGCAAATAAAATATCCATTCTTTATGGTCTTTGTTAGATTCCCATGTATGTGCAAGTGCGGGTAAGAAGGTATCGGTGTGGGCGTTATAAGTAATCAGTGTGTTGCATATTTGGCCAAGAAGATAGGTTTCAAAAGCCGTATAAACCGAAGCCGGGTCCAGATCACCCAGTTGACGTGATCTCAACATGCGAAGTGTATCCTGGCCAGAGGCGGTTTCGGTGTAACTGCGAAATCCCATCTGGTCATGAAGAGTAAGCATCAGTTTTTCCCGCATCAAGTCATCGATTTGCACACTTCCAATCAACTCGATGGCTTCTTTCAGTTTGCCTTTGAATAACAGTTCAGTAAAGTTGGATTCTAAAGCATCATTCAGACTTCGCAGTAGTGTAAGCTCGGAATGATGGCCTCGTCCACGTCCAGGTTTCCAATGGATAAAATTCTGATCTTCCAGCTTTCGTAGAATGAATTTTACATTGCGTGGAGTGCAACAGAGGATGGAGGACAGATTCTCAATCGTTACGGGTACAGGTTCATTGATCTTAATCGAGAGCATATCAGAGCCAGCAAGTCTTAAAAAGTGAGTGTATATCGTATCCATGTGTATAGATCCTCCATAAAGGTGAAAAGTGAGAATGAAACATTACACTTTTACTTCCCCCTTTTATCTTTACAATTATACCTATGAGGATGAGAGAATTCATCCATTTTCGCAGCAACAGGATAGATAGAGAAAGCAGCAAGATAGGAGAATGAAAGATGAAGCATATTTTGAAGCAAATTCACCCGCTGGCCTGGACCATTATTATTGGAACGATGTTCGGGCGTCTCGTGACGTCGATGAGTATTCCGTTTCTGTCCATCTATCTGACACGTGTGCTTGAAGCCACGCCGACCCAGACGGGAATCACGGTTGCGGTAAGCTCGCTGGCGGGAGTGCTCGTCAGCTTTTACGGGGGATATATCTCTGATCGAATCGGTCGCAAAATCGTTATGCTCGTCTCGGTATTTAGTTGGGCCGCTGTATTTTTCATTTTTGCGGCAGCTGAACATCTATGGGTGTTCTTTGTTGCAAACACGTTAAACGGTTTGTGCCGGGCTGTGTTTGAGCCAACCTCAAGAGCGTTGTTATCCGACATAACTTCACCGCAAAACAAACTACTAGTGTTTAATCTGAGATATGCAGCGATTAATCTGGGGGTCGTGTTTGGGCCAATTATCGGATTTCAGCTGGGATCATCGGAATCGACGTTTCCTTTTGTCATCTCGGGGCTCGTTTATATTGCGTATGGTCTGATTCTGGGACTTCAATTTAAACTGCATCAGGCTAATTTGCCCGGACGTCTAGAGGTTATTGCACCTCGTCTGCGCGAAGCCCTCATGACCACCGGACGGGATCGGGTATTCTTGCCTGTGCTAATTGGGACGACGTTTTGTGTGTTAGGTTATGGCCACTTCAGCTCTACGTTAGCGCAGTATTTGGCGAGAAGTCCAATCTTTGAAAATGGAAGTCAGATGTTCTCGTATATGCTTTCACTTAACGCAATCACCGTGCTCATCATCCAGTATCCACTCGTTCGTACTTTCCGGAATGCACCGCCGCTTGTACCGCTTATTTTGGGGAATCTGCTCGTTGCCGCAAGTCTGTTGTTATTTGGTCTAGCCGAAGGGATTGTACTGATGATGATCAGTGTCATCTTGTTTACAGTAGGGGAAGTACTACTCTTTACCATGATGGATATGCTTATCGACCGAATTGCAAAGCCTGAATGGAAAGGAACGTATTTTGGTACAATCGGTTTCAACAATATTGGAAATGTTGCGGCTCCGGTCATTGGTGGGTTGCTGTTAAGCCAGTTTGGTGCGGGAAATGGACTAGCCGTCTTTATACCCATTGCTATAACGACTGCACTCGGGGTTCCTTTTCTACTGATAGCACATAAGCGACTTATCAGCAGAGAAAAGCAAACACCTGAATCTGTACAAATTGGATTCTAACAGATGAAGTAAATAACAATTAAGTTAATAATTATGTTGACGTATAAAGAATGAGCGAATACAATAAACAACAAATATGTGAAACGGGTGGGATAAACAATGATGGATCAGCCAGCGCAGGTGCTTCAACCAATAATTGAATATGCATGAGCATAGTGACATAATCCAGGTAGAGTATTGACCATGTTTGGACAGTCCAGCTTACTGCAATCCTGTCTGGACGCTCATTCATACTGCGATGTTAGAGAAGAAGCTGAAATGTCACATTTTCTGGCTGGCTTTTCGATCCAATCAAGCTGTAGATGAACTTCGTTCATCTATGGCTTTTTTTCATTCCACCAGACGGTTCACATGGAAAGGAGCATGAGTAAGAGTAAAAGTGAAAGGAAAAAAGCAAGAACTGAAATCGATTCCAAGTTGTTACTTATGTTCGATCTATATCCATAAGAAAGGAAGAATAAACTATGGTTAATGCATGCAAACAATGTGTTTCTTCGGGAGGCCTTGCTGATTACAATACGCTCATACATGATTCGTCATAGCGAAGGTAATCAAAAGTGTAGTTGGAAGATTCAACATTCAAATGATAATTATGCGCGCGACAAAGTATAAATCCGAGTGAAATTTTTAATTAAAGGGGTGGGGCTGGTGCCCAAAACAGAAAAACGCTCCATGTCATGGCTGCTACGATATTTAAAGCCGGTGAAAGGCAAGCTGGCCATGTTGCTGATCATGTTGTTAACATCAACAGGGCTGCAGCTTCTCAATCCACAGATCATTCAACGTTTCATTGATACGGCTGCAAGCGGCGGGATTCTGGATGATCTGGTACAGCTTGCTGGGCTCTTCCTGCTCATTGCCGTGAGCAATCAATTGATCACGATCGCGGTCAGTTATTTAGGAAACGATGTAGCCTGGCGGGCAACCAACCGGATGCGTGGAGATTTACTGAAACATTGCCTGAGGCTGGATATGCGTTTTCATAACGTCAAAACTCCTGGAGAGATGATTGAACGCGTGGATGGCGATGTAACGAGCATTTCGAACTTCTTCGCTATGTTTATCGTACAGGTCATCGGCAGTTTTGTTCTGCTCGCAGGTATTCTGGGATTCATGTTTACGATTAATGTGCCAATCGCACTGGTTATGACCGTATTTACGTTATTATCTATTCTGTTCATGGTCATTATTCGCAATCTTGGAGTGGAGTCTTCCAAAAATGAGCGCGCCGCCAGTGCTTCCTTGTTCAGCTTAATTGAGGAACGAATTGCCGGTATTGAGGACGTGCAGGCGAATGGACACGTACCATATGTGATGAACCGATTCTTTCGTACGATGCGCACCGTTTTCCTCAAAGGCCGGAAGGCATGGATGCTCAGGGTTATCCCTTGGAACACCACGGTGGTCATGTTTATTGTATCCGTTACGGTCGTTTTGCTTCTGGGTGTGCACTACTATATCGAAGGTGCAATCAGCATTGGAACCTTGTTTTTGATCTATCAATACAGCCAGATGTTGAATGAACCTATCGAGTTGCTTGGCGATCAGGTACAGGAGTTTCAAAAGGCAAAATCAGGTATGCTTCGTTCACGCGAATTATTGTCTTTACGAAGCGAGATTGAGGACGGAAGTGAAGAGAGGTTGCCTGATGGGCCGCTTGGACTGGAGTTTAATCAGGTGCACTTCAGTTACAATGAGGATAAACCTGTGCTTCAGGATATCACCTTTGAAGTGAAACCGGGAGAACGTCTGGGGATCATCGGACGGACGGGAAGCGGAAAGTCAAGTCTTAGCCGTGTGCTCCTGCGTTTGTACAATCTGGATCAGGGCAAGATTCGGATCGGTGGAACGGATATTACGAAGTTATCCATGCAGGCTCTGTATCGCAGAGTGGGGATGGTGACACAGGATGTGCAGTTGTTTGACGGTACATTGCGTGACAATCTGACTTTGTTTAATTCAGAAGTATCGGATGTCATGATTAAGCAAACAACAGAGCGACTGGGGTTGCATCACTGGATTGATACACAGCCGGAAGGCTTGGATACACATCTAAATGCAGGAGGTTCTTCATTATCCGCAGGGGAAGCGCAGCTCTTCGCTTTGACCCGTGTATTTCTAACGGAGCCGAGTCTGGTGATACTGGATGAGCCTTCTTCACGGCTTGATGCAGCGACCGAGAATTTGCTTCAATCTGCTATTGATGAATTAATGAAAAGATCAACAGGTATCATTATTGCGCATAGATTAGCCACGCTGGAGAAGGTGGATAAGATTATGGTTCTTGGTGGAGGCAAGCTGCTGGAATTCGGATCAAGAGTGGAGCTTGCGAATAATCCGTCCTCCCATTATGCACGACTTCTGGTCACGGGCCAAGAGGAGGAACTGGCATGAATGTAACAGGATTTATAGGGCGCTTGTTTCGCTTTAAGCCTTATTTGTTTCTTATTAACGGTTTGTTATGGTGTATCTTTCATTCGCTTCCCCTAGCAATGGGGCTTGGGATGCAGTGGTTCTTTGACCGGACAGCAACGGGCAGTACTGACTATATGTGGCTTGCTGTACCGCTCATTCTCATCGCGCTTTTTCGCTTGGCCCGCGTCGGCACGTTCTTTGTCGCTTTCCATGCTTGGGTGACCTATATGTATCATATTCAAGCCATTTTGCGGACGAATATGCTGGCTGGCATTATGCGCTGGCCGGGACGGAATCTTCCTGCATCTCCGGGTGAAGCGATGAGTCGTTTCCGGGATGACGTTGATGAAGTGGTTGAATATATTGAATCCTGGGTGGATTTTTGGGGTCGATTAGTTTTTGCAGTGGTGTCGATCGTGATTATGGCCAATATTAACTGGAAGATTACACTTGTTGCCGTTTTACCGCTCTTGGTGGTAACGCTACTGAATAATCTGTCAGGTAATCGTGCAAGAAAGTATGCACAGGTTAATCGTGAAGCTACAGGTCGGATTACCAGCTTTATTGCCGAGACGTTTGGGGCTGTGCAGGCACTGAAGCTGGGTCAGGCAGAAGAACATGTCTCCACGCGGTTCAATCGGCTGAATGAAGAACGACGTCAGGCTGCCTTAAGAGACAATCTGTTCAAGCAATGGATGAAGTCACTTAATCAGCATGTACTAAGTATATGTACCGGGCTTATTTTGTTGATGTGTGCAGCGGAAATGAAGGCAGGTAACTTTACGGTGGGTGATTTTGCCTTATTTACGAGTTATCTCGTTAACATCGGATTTAGCATTTCCTTATTCGGATACATGGTATTCCAGCATAAAAGGCTCAAGGTTTCTTATGACCGTATGCGGACACTTTTTCGGCCGGGTGAGGAGGATCAGATTATGGAGAAACGGGAGATCTACCTTTACGAAGAGCCACCAGAGCCAGTAAATGAAGCAAGAGAGCCGAAGGAGAAATTGCGTGAGCTTGAAGTGAATGGTCTTAGTTATCGCTACGAGCAATCCTCAAACGGTATACAAGACATCAGCCTCAAGCTGAAACAGGGACAATTTCTTGTCATTACAGGACGCATCGGTTCTGGTAAATCCACACTGCTTCGTACTCTGCTTGGACTTCTGCCCAAGCAACAGGGTGAGATTCTCTGGAATGGAGAGCACGTAGATCCGGCAACCTTTCTTATGCCGCCTAGAGCTGCATATACGCCTCAAGTTCCAAGGCTGTTCAGTGACACGCTCAGAGAAAATATCGTTCAAGGTAAACAGGGTAATGTAGATCAAGCGCTGGAAAAAGCCATTCGACTGGCTGTTTTGGATAAAGATATCAATCAATTGGATCAAGGGTTGGAAACGCCTGTTGGACCAAGAGGTGTCATGTTATCTGGAGGTCAGATTCAGCGATCAGCAACAGCGCGAATGCTAATGACCGAGGCAGATCTGTTTATCTTTGATGACCTGTCCAGTGCGCTTGATGTGGAAACGGAGCAGTTGGTGTGGGACGGACTCTTCAAAGAGAGAGATGTCACATGTATTGCCGTATCTCACCGCAAGGCGGCTCTTACGAAAGCGGATCACATTATCGTCATGAAAGATGGACGCATTGAAGCCGAAGGAAACCTGGCCGATTTACTTGAGACCAATGAAGAAATGCAGTTGTTGTGGCAGGGAGAACAGGTACCTGTAAAGGCAGGATGATGTGGGTTAGAACGGAATTGAATAGAGCAGCAATGTGAATAATTCAGATGTCATAAAATAAAAGAAAAAACCGTACAGATACTGCCTGAATGCAGGCGTGAGATCTGTGCGGTTTCTTTTTTTATAAAACGATTAGAGGTGCTACTATTATTTTATACTCTTTATGCAATCAAAGAGTAAGCAATGATGACCAAGAAGATGATGGTGATATGGTTAATGGAGAAAATAAACATCCGCTGTGACCATTTTTTTGTTTGTTTTTTATCAAAAGTAGCCACACTAAGAATGAGCCAAATCAGACTTACCACAAAGGCCACAATAGCAACAAATGGGCTCATTGGCCAGAACAGGAAGCTGGAAAGCAATAGCAAGACCAGATATACATTTGTCTGTACGTAAGTGCGTCCAATGCCTTTCACAACAGGCAACATCGGAACACCAGCTGCTTTGTATTCGTCGAAGCGACGAATGGCGATACCGTAGAAGTGAGGCATTTGCCATAAGAGCATCGTTACGACCAGTGCCCAGATTTCAAAATGTCCCAATTCTGGAGAGATGGCTGCCCAGCCAATCAGCGGAGGAACTGCACCAGACAAACTGCCTACCTCGGTGTTGTAGATCGTTGTACGTTTGGTCCACATCGTATAAGGAATTACATAAAGGAACAATCCAAGAAGTCCAAAAAATGCGGCCGATGGAGATGCGATGTACAGCATTATCGCACCAATCAACGTAATCGTAAAACCAAGAATCAGACCTGCCTTGGTATCGACCCGTCCTGTAACGGTAGGGCGTTTCTTCGTACGCTCCATAATCGCGTCAATGTCTCGGTCATACAGATTGTTGAACACCCCGGCTGCTCCAATAATTAATGAAGAACCGAGAAATGAAAGTACAATCGGAACAATATTAGCAGTGACAGATGCATCGAACACATATAAAGCTAAACTTAAACCTGCGAACATGGCGATCAAGTTGGACTTGATGATTCCAATTTTGATCGTATCGAAAAATACTTTTGGAATCGAGCTGTATTCCAGGCTGATATTGGCTTGTGATTCATTATTTATTGTTTTCAAATACTCACTTCCTATTGTTTATACTTAATATAATATGTGTCCATTATATCACTCAATTCGCGTTGTGATTTAAATTACATTCTAGTATTTATAATAATGTCATTTGATTGTGAACAATTTAAAAACAAGAACTTTTTTAATTGTTAAAACAACAGTTCTGTGCTACGCGCGTATTTTCATAAGATTGTCATGGTTCCATTGTAGAAATGAAATAAAAATATTGCAAATACGAAATAATAATTGTATTGTAGATATAAGATATCTTTAATAGTCTTGTTTTGGGGCTATAAATGCAGGGTTCCCTTGACTGTTAGAAGGGACGCTATTAGATATCTCATATGTCTTTGCTCCTTACGTATCGAGTGTGAAGAGGAAAGATAGAATTTTTTTGTTTCTATTAAAGACATTAAATATCTGGAAAGGGTGTTATATATGAATGAAGATCATAACCAATTCGATGTTGTAATTGTGGGAGGAGGGCCTGCTGGGCTGAACGCTGCGTTGGTACTTGGCAGAGCTAGAAAAAACGTGCTTGTCATCGATGATCAAAAACCTCGTAACTGGGTGACTCGCGAGACACATGGTTTTTTAACCAGAGATGGTGTTAGCCCTAGTGAATTCCGCAGAATCGCAAAAGAAGAGATCACTGTGTATCCTTCGGTGCAATTTGAATCAGATACGGTGACAGAGATCACTGGACATGACGGTGAGTTTGTTGTTCAAACAGTCGAGGGAAAGCAATATGAGACAAAAAAGATTTTATTTGCCGTAGGTAAGAAAGATTTGCCTTTGAATATTACGGGTCTACCCGAAGTCTATGGGAAAAGCGCTTTTGTGTGTCCTTACTGCGATGGATGGGAACTAAGGGAACAGCAGCTTGTCATCATTGTCAGTGCAAACTATGCGTTACATATGGCTAAATTAATTTCAGGATGGACGAAGCAGTTTGTTGTGTGCATACAGGATGCTGATTCATTAGAAAAAGAACATAAGATAGAACTTTCTAGCCATGGTGTGCAACTATATGAAGCTCCCATCCAATCGATCAGATCGGAAGAGGGGATGGTTAGCGCAGTTGAACTGAGCGATGGAACGTTGATCTCTTGTACAGGAATATTCTTTCAGCCTAAACTTCATACGGGTTCAGATATACCAAAGGGTATGGGGTGCGAGATGACAGAAACGGGTACTATCCTTGTTAATTCACAAGGGAAAACGTCTGTGTCTGGTGTGTTTAGCGCCGGAGATGCAGCTTCTGAAATGTATCAAGCCATCACCGCAGCATCATTAGGCGCTTTAACTGCGGTTAGCATTAACAATGAGTTAAATGTTGAAGCCTGGGATTTAACTAAAGCATAACAATACGAAGTGAAACCGCCAGTGATTCTCGATTACATGTCGATTAAGCTGACGGTTTTACTTATGTCTCTATATAGTAGGGAAGTGTTATTTTTTCGTAAAATTTAAAATAAAAGCATTGACATGTTGCCCGAGAGCGACTTTAATTATATAGACCGATTGTTATAATTTATTGAAGGAAGTGGCTTTCTTTGAGTGAAAAGTCGAATGCCAGAGATCTTATTGTTGGCACAGCAGCGAGACTTTTTTTTTCACAAGGGTATCATGCGACCGGTCTGAATCAGATCATTAAGGAGAGTAACACACCGAAAGGTTCGTTATATCATTATTTTCCTAAGGGGAAAGAAGAGCTGGCTCTCGAATGCATTCAATCAGCCAATGCTCATATCTTGCAAAGATTTGAGGAAATTTTTGCAGCCCATGAGACGACTGCAGAAGGCATTCGGCAATTCATTTATGAAACAGCGAATGAAGCGGAAGCATGTGGTTATACAGGATTTTTGCCATTCAGCTTCTGGGCTGCTGTAGAGACTTCCTGTATCAGTCAACAGCTACGTACGGCTTCACAGAATGTATTTGCGGGGTGGCAAGATATTATCGCAAAGCATCTCATGTTGGACGGTATTAGTGAAGAGAAGGCTCGTGAGACGGCAATGCTCGTCATTTCTCTGATGGAAGGTGCATTGATCATTACGCTGACCAATCAGAATAAACAGCCGCTGCTTACGGCTGCGGATTATTTGTCAGTTGTAGCGAAGAATGTCCAGCAGCATCAATAGTTGTACCAAGAGAAAGAGAAAATAGAAATCGCAGGATATGTTTGAGGAGGATGGGATCGTGGAGGCTTCCATGAAGGCTGGTACAGCAAAAGACCAGCAAGAAACACAGCAATATAAGGTATTCCCAATTTTGTTTGCCATGCTGCTGAGCGGGTTTATCGGTTTGTTTGGTGAAACGGCTTTGAATGTCGCTTTGACACCACTTATGGGTCTACTTGAAGTTGGACCTACAACTATTCAATGGCTAACTACAGGATACCTGCTCGTCCTTGGTGTATTGGTACCTGTTTCTGGATTGTTATTGCAATGGTTCACGACGAGACAGCTATTTACAACGTCACTTATTTTCTCGATTGCAGGAACATTGGTTGCTGCGCTGGCACCTAGCTTTGAAATTTTGCTTGTAGCTCGCGTGTTACAAGCGGTGGGAACGGCACTATTGCTGCCGTTAATGTTTAATACCATACTGGTCATCTTCCCTATTGAAAAGCGGGGAGCAGCGATGGGTTTGATTGGTCTCGTTATTATGTTTGCACCCGCAAGTGGTCCGAGTATTTCAGGACTGATTCTTGCTAACTTAAGCTGGCACTGGATTTTCTGGATTTCCTTGCCGTTCTTCCTGATCTCCTTGGTATGTGGGTTGTTGTTCCTGCCGAACATTTCCAAGTTGACCAAGCCCAAGATTGATGTGTTGTCGATTGTTCTGTCTACACTTGGTTTTGGCGGTATCGTTTATGGCTTCAGTAGTGCAGGTGGACACGGTGAATCTGGCGGAGGCTGGACCAGCCCGGTTGTTATTGCCACGCTGGCCATTGGTATCGTTGCATTGCTCTTGTTCAGTATTCGTCAATTGAGTATGAAAGAGCCAGTGATGAATCTAAGAGCGTTCAGATATCCGATGTTTACGACAGGACTGCTTCTGGTCTTTATCTGTATGATGATGATTCTGTCGTCCATGCTGATCTTGCCGATGTATTTACAGCAAGGCATGGCTGTTACACCACTTACTGCCGGATTGGTTTTATTGCCAGGTAGTTTGCTGAATGGATTTTTATCTCCTGTCATGGGACGGTTGTTTGATAAGTTTGGTCCGAGATGGCTCGTTATTATCGGTATGGCGGTCGTTGCGGTTGTCTTGTTCCTGTACACAGGTATCGAAGCAACAACGCCACTGATCCAGATTATTATGCTGCATGTGTTCATGATGATAGGTATTTCAATGGTGATGATGCCTGCACAGACGAACGGATTGAATCAGTTGCCGCGTGAGTTTTACCCTCACGGTACTGCGATTATGAACACACTTCAACAGGTATCCGGTGCGATCGGTACAGCTGTTGCCGTAAGTATTTTGAGTGCTGGACAGACGCGGTTCCTGAGCAATGTTGAGAATCCGCAAAGTCCGGAAAATATCCTTGCAGGATTTACATCAGGTGTACAGAATGCGTTTGTCTTTGCGCTCGTTCTGGCCCTCGTTGGTTTTGTCATTGCTTTATTTGTAAGAAGAGTGAAGGTTGGGTCAGCTGACAAACAGCAGAGTCCGATGCACTAAAATGAAATGAATCATTTGAAAAGAGCGATGTTCCCTAATGTAAGGGAACATCGCTCTTTTGTTTACTTTACAGAACTACCTTTTCGGATGAATATTGTTGTTCAACCGGATTAATCATTTCTTAACAATCTCAAGGATTTCATCAGCTACAATGTCCGGGTGGTATTGATGAATGTAATGCTCCGTATCTTTGACAGTAATTTGTTTGGCTGAAGTTGACCAGGATGTGAATTCACTTTGGGTTTTCACCCAATCCGGTTCCGGCTTGCCAAAGTAATCTGCGGTCAGAATCGTGAGAGGGAATGTGAATGGCTGCTTATGGTCTAGAACGACTTTGGCATTCGCCTTCATTTCGCGTAACTCATCAATCGTGTTAGCATTGCTATAGTTCAGAAGCAGCGCCGTTTTATCTACTTTTCTCAAATCCTCTGGTACCAGCTTTAACTCATTGCGATTGGCATTAGAAGCATCAACGACTGCCGGGACTTGCATACTTAGCCGGAAAAGTCCGGTTTTGATACGGAATTGATTCGCAAAACCAGCCAAAGTGTCAGCCGGGTTGTCGTCATCATTTGCGTAGCGCTCAGGACTTCCGCCGTCAATCATGACGATACCTTTAACCAAGTCAGGATACTTCTGTGCGAATCGAAGGGTCTCCAATGAACCAAGGGAGTGAGCAACGAGCACGTAAGGAGGTTTTTGCCCAGAGACTTGCAGGAGTTCATGCAATTCGTCCGCTACCGTGTCTACATCACGTTTCTTATCGGTTCTGTCACTGTATCCATAGCCGAAGCGGTCGTATACAGCGAATTTAGTGTTAGGGGCAAGCTTTTCATATAAAGGATAATAGTCTACATAAGGATCAGCTGTCCCCCAACCTGAGGCAAGAACGACGGTCACATCGCCTTCACCGCCTGTATATAGGTGCATTTTATCCCCATGTACTTCATACAGTTTGCCTGGAGGTGTAAATGTTTTTTCATCTTGTGAAGAACTGATCTGCTGATAGATCAATCCGGTACTTACCAAAATAATAATTAGTGACAGGTCGAATATCAGAAATTTAACAAGTCTTTTACGCCATTTTTTGCTCATGGTAGCTCACACTCTCTCTTGTTTTTTCTATATCATATAAGCCCAGTCTTATACGAGTGGAAACAGTATCTTAATTCTAGCTTGGGAAAGAAGGGTGAACGATGACGAAATACGAAAATCAGGTTCCAACAACTGCCGGAATGAATATCAAGTCTCTGACAAGTATATTGAGGGATTCCATGCGAAGAAATGTGGAGCGAAGACCGTCAGGGAACATACCTATGGAGCACTATCAAGCCGCTTCAACGCTGGAGGCTTCCGATCAATCACAGGTGACATGGTTTGGTCACTCGGCTTTTCTGCTTGAGATTGAGGGACACAGACTGCTCTTTGACCCCATGCTGGGTGACAGGCCGTCACCCGTGTCATGGGTTGGTACGAAGCGTTTCAGCAAGGAGCTGCCCATACAGCCTGAAAATTTTCCTACATTGGATGCGATTGTGATCTCTCATGATCATTATGATCACCTTGATGCTTCTTCTATTCGAAAATTAAAACGCAAAACCAATCGTTTTATCGTTCCACTCGGTGTGCGCAAACGCTTAATCAAATGGGGAGTGCCAGCGGACCAGATTACTGAGCATCAGTGGGGAGATGAATTTTCCTTCAAGGGTTTAACATTCGCTTGTGCACCTGCTCGTCACTTCTCAGGCAGGGGATTATTTGATCGGGACTCCACGTTATGGTGCTCATGGGTCATTAAGGGACGGGAAACCAAAGTGTTCTTTAGTGGCGACAGTGGTTATGGGCCTCATTTCAAGGAAATTGGAAGTAAATACGGCCCGTTTGATCTGACCTTGATGGAGTGCGGCCAATATGACGAACGCTGGTCCAACATTCATATGATGCCTGAGGAAACGGTACAAGCCCATCTGGATGTAGGCGGCAATGTATTGATCCCCATTCATTGGGGAGCATTCACCCTCGCCTATCATGCTTGGAATGAACCAGCGGAGCGGGTTACCCGTGCCGCACGAAGCTTGAATGTGCCGGTTGTTACACCGGTTATAGGCGAGACAGTTGTGTTCAATAATGAAGCTCATGAGATGCGTTCCTGGTGGAGAAGGAAACAGGAGTAATACTTACAAGCAAGCGTCTCACTCAACAGATGAGTGGACGCTTTTGTTTTATTTGATAAATGAAATCGCGGTAAAGATCAATATAAGACCCATAATGATATTAAAAGGTCGCTCATATTTTAACAGGAACTTTTGAAATAAACGTCCGCCCAATGCCCAGGTCAGATTCGCACTGATCCCAATCAGAGTAAGCAGCAACGAGAATAGTATGAGTTGGTGATGTGACTGTGTATAGGGCAGGACAAACACCGACAGGGCTGTAAGCCCGTATAAGATGACCTTGGGATTGATCAACTGAAGAGTGAATCCAAACGAAAAGGAATAATGAATCTTTGACTTGTCCTCGGCTTCGCTTTTAGCAGACGTGCTCTTCATTATTTTGAAGGCCAGATAGAGCATGTAAATACATCCCAATACGTTTAAAGCCGGGGTGACGACCGGAATGTACTGATAAAGGGCAAGGTTGAAATAACTGGATAGCATCATGATAAGAAGACATCCGACAGCGACTCCGCTAATAAAAGGAAATGTGTATTTGAAACCTCGTTCCTTGGCATGAGACATGGCGATGATGTTGTTCGGTCCTGGTGTAAAAGAAGCAATCATTGCGTAAGTGACTAAAGATAGAATATCCATATGTTCTCCTCGTAAGATTAGATTGTATGCTATAATGCACTATAAGGTCGTTATAACGTATATACTTTATGATTGTACAATATGTGCTGTATATCGCACAATAGGATTGGGAAGAAGTGAGGTGTATTTTTCATGGAAAATATTAATTTGATTTTGGCTCGAAACCTCAAGCAAATCAGGGAACAGAGGAAGCTGAGCCTGGACAAGGTCGCAGAAATGTCAGGCATTAGCAAGACGATGCTTGGTCAGATTGAACGCGGGGAATCCAATCCGTCGATTGCAACGGTCTGGAAGATTGCGAACGGGTTAAAAATATCATTCAGTGAATTAATTCATGAAGCGAAGTCAGATACAACCGTTCTCATGAGAGAAGACATCAAAGTCATGCGAGAAGATGAGGGAAGAATCCGAATCTATCCTCATTTTTCTTTGGAAGCGGGGCGCCGTTTTGAAATGTACATGATGGAGATGGATGAACAGGCATCGTTGACAGCTGAACCGCATATTGACGGGGCTGAGGAGTTCATCACGTTGTATGAAGGAGAGCTTACGATCAGAGTAGGCGAAGAAGAATACAAGTTAAGACAGGGAGATTCGATTCGTTTCAAAGCGGATCAGCCGCATGGTTACGATAATCCTGGGGTAAGTAGTAACAAGCTGAGCATGGTGATACATTATGCCAATTCGAAGTAAACAAGAAACAAGTAATAAGTAAACATTAGTGACAGGAAATATGATGCACTCACTGTTGTGAGGCACCATATTTTTTTACATGGATGCTACTGATTATGCTAGTTCATAGTTAGGTGAAGTCATAAAACCTTGTGTTTATTTGTTCGTGGAGTGTTGTTTGTTCGGCAATTTATCACCGGGCGTACCTTTACCATTGTTTTTGTTATGACGTGCTTTCTCGGCATTTTCATTGACCTTTTTCACGAATTCTTGTGTACTTTCCATTCGTATTCATGCTCCTTTCCAAAACAGGGAATGGGTAATTCAAGCTTAATATAACCAGGCTTAACTCATTTTATTTGAACAGACACCATGAAACTGGACAGGTGCTGAACTTCTCTCTAAACTAGATACAAGTTGAACTATTCTTTTACACACTTAAGAACGAAGGGACGTTCTGAAAATAACATGTTGCAAAAATTCGGATTTACCCAATATGAAAGTCAGGTTTACGAGGCTATACTTGCGCAGGATGAGCCGCTGGATGCAACAACGATCGTAGGCGCATCGAATGTTCCCAAGGCCAAAATTTATGAAGTGCTCAACCGTTTGATTGATAAGGGGATTGTGCTGACAACGATGGATGGCAAGAAAAAACTGTACATGGCAGTCGATCTTCAAACGGTTATTCACAAAATCAAGCTTGATTTTGATAAAGACATCGAAACCTTGAAACAATATAAAATTAAGCGAACATTCACCGATGAGCATATCTGGACGTTAAAGGATGAGTCATCCATTGCCTCGAACATTGAGCAATTGATTGAAGAGGCGGATTCGTCTATTCTTTTTCTGGCCTGGAATGAGCGGATGGAGAGTTACCGCAGTTTGCTGGAGCAGAAGGAGAGGCAAGGCGTGTATGTAGAAGTGCTTGCAGTTGGTGGTTTGGACAGTTCCCTGACTCGTAAATACTCGCTTATCCCGCTACTTGATGCGCCAGAACCTTCACAACTGCTTATCGTGGATCATGCCTATCTGCTATTCGCCGGATTGGAAAATGAGTCGTGGAAAGCCATCAAAACGATGTCCAAACCGATTGTTAAAGCAATGACGGATTATTTCTATCACGACGTGGCTCTGACACAGATCACAAAAAAATACGGGGATCAACTTTTGCAGGATGAAGAGATTGAACGTTTGCTTACGAGATTGATCTACTAGGAGACTATTCTATCGAAGAATAGTTTTTTATTTTTTTATATTTGTAAATGAGATGAAAAGAATCTGAAAATGTATTGAAATTATTCGTTGAACTTTTCTTGCTAATAGGTTACTATCGTAGTTGTAACTTGTTAGGGGGATTTAAAACAATGAATAAAAAAGTATATGTTTTGGCGATTGCTGCCTTTGTGGTTGGAACGGTTGAACTGATTTTGGGCGGCATTCTGGATCTGATTGCAACCGATCTTCATCTGTCTTTGGCGAAAGCCGGATATCTGATCTCGATCTTTTCACTCGTATATGCACTTTCTGCGCCGATCTTGTTAAATGTAACGGCCCGATTTGAGCGAAAAAAGGTATATATGTTTACGTTATTTGTATTTCTAATCAGCAATCTGGTCTCTGCATTCAGTGTTAACTTTTACATGTTAATGGCAGGACGCATGCTTGGAGCTGCAGCAGGTTCGCTTATTTTTGTATTATCTCTGACGTTAGCATCACGTATCGTTAAACCGGAGTACAAAGGTCGCGCGGTTGGCACAATTACGATGGGAGGAAGTGCATCACTGGTTCTGGGCGTACCGATTGGTATCTATATAGGCAACGCGTTTGGATGGCGTGAGGTGTTCATGCTAATTGCCCTATTGACAGTACTGGTGATGGTGTCCATCGGCCTCGCAATGGATCGTGTTCAGCCTGCTCCTGCCGTAAGTCTGAAAAATCAGCTTAAGGCACTATGGAATCCGAAAATGCTGGCGATTCACGCCACAACACTACTCGTTCTGGCGGGTCATCTAACGTTATATGCTTACTTTACACCGTTTCTGCAGGAAACCGTTGGAGCAAGTGCAACGGCGATTACCTTGATCTACATGATGTTTGGGCTTGCCGCAGTTGCAGGCGGGGGTATTGGTGGCATGTTATCCGATCGTCTTCATCCGGCTAAAGCTATTTTGATCGTGCTGGTTCCGTTTATGATTAGTATGGCTGTTATTCCGTTCAGCACGGGACTACCTATGATCGCTTTTCTGCTGCTGTTAAGTGTCTGGGGGGCTCTAAGCTGGACGATTACACCTGTGCAAAATAGTCTGATTATCAAGACCTCACCTGAAACATCTGAAATATTGATTAGTACGAACTCGGGGATAGCCCATGCGGGTATCGCGCTGGGAACCTATATTGGCGGTCTTGTTATTGACCATTCATCCATTATGAACACGGGGTGGGTTGGCTCGATCCTTGTGGGTGTCGGACTTGTTGCTGCTGTTCTCGCAATTAGTATGAAAGAAAAGCATGCTCATGTGATGGCTTGAGAATAGGAACCATGCCTCATTTCAGGTAAAATATAACCTTTGTATTTCCGGATTTTTTTGCGGATGTGCAGAGGTTTTTTGTGCCGAGTTCGAATCCACGAGAGCTGCCTTTCAGGACCAGACGTACGTACATATCTCATGCACAGCGCCTCTGCTTAACCCGCAAGAGCGAATTAGGGACATTGAAGTTTAGTCTATATAAGTTGAACTAAAGAATGTAAACAATCCGCTCCGATATGCTCATCCATAAAGGCACATTAACAATATCACCGATCGCCCATGAATAGTGCAAGTCTGTCACCCTCTACTTTGACTACTGCGAGCGCTAACGATCAGGAGAAGCCTTATTTCGGCATATCCGGGCTTTCAAAAATTCTAACGATCCCCAGAGACGCTATTGTGCTGAAATCAGCTTGATCAGGCTCATTTTTCAGGATTTTGAATGGAATAAGCTTCCTGGAGATCGTTAGATTTCAAATCTCCCTGATTCAGGGTAAATAAGCTCCATGGGGATCGTTAGATTTCCATCTTCCAGTTGAGCAGCCTGCAAGGCTGGTATTTTTGCCCTATTACAGTGCTCTTTGACGATATCATGGACCGTTAATCGGCATCATGTCGTTTTCTTTAGTTCAATTTATGTAGAAAAAAGACCTCTCTCGGCTTGACGGATCAAGCTGAAAAGCCGCACAGTGGCGAATTTCTTGATCTCGTGTTGCCGAAGAGAAGGTCTCTTATTATGATTTAAAGCTTAACGCTTCAGACTTTTTCCGTTGCTGCTAATGACCTCTTTGTACCAGTGGAACGATTTCTTACGATAACGCTCCAAGGTGCCTGAACCATCATCGTGACGGTCTACGTAGATAAAGCCATAACGCTTTTTCAGTTGAGCGGTAGAGGCACTCACGACATCGATACAACCCCAAGAGGTGTATCCCATAATGTCTACTCCATCTTCCAATGCTTCACCAACCTGAACGAGATGGTCATTCAAATACTGAATGCGGTAATCATCATCAACGGTTTTCTCGCCATTCGGACTTGTAATTAACTCGTCTACTGCGCCAAGACCATTTTCAACGATAAACAGTGGTTTCTGGTAACGATCATAGAACATGTTCAATACATAACGAAGTCCTTGCGGGTCAATCTGCCATCCCCACTCACTCGCCGGCAAATACGGATTAGGTATACCGCCGATCAGATTGCCTTCACCAGCCACTTGTTTAGCAGGATCAGCCGTCTGACATGTGCTCATGTAATAACTGAAGGAAATGAAGTCCACAGTGTTAAGCAATATCTCTTGATCGCCTTCTTCCATCTGAATTTCAATTCCTTTTTCACGGAAGTAACGTTTCATGTACCCAGGGTAGCGTCCACGGACATGCATATCACCAAAGAAATAGTTGCTGTGTTCATACTCCATCACTTTGATGACATCATCCGGGTTCGGAGTTAATGGGTACGTCGGCATACTCAAAATCATACATCCAATCTGAGCATCAGGGATGATCTCATGACACAGCTTCACAGCAGATGCGCTTGCCACGAGTTCGTGGTGGATGGCTTGATACAGATCCTGTTTGCTCAGCTTCTCCTTAGGTGTGAAGATGCCTCCGCTCATGAATGGGAATTCAAGAATAGAGTTGATTTCGTTGAAAGTGAGCCAGTACTTGACTTTGTTTTTATATCGATTAAAGACCGTTGTTGCATAACGCTCGTAAAAGCCGATCATTTTCCGGTTGACCCAGCCGTCGTATTCTTTGGCAAGATGCAGAGGTGTCTCATAGTGAGACAACGTGACCAGCGGCTCGATACCGTATTTGCGACATTCATCAAACAGATTATCATAAAATTGCAAACCTTCTTCATTCGGCTCTAGCTCGTCCCCTTTAGGGAAAATGCGAGACCATGCGATGGATGTGCGGAATACTTTGAAACCCATCTCGGCAAACAGCTTTACGTCTTCCTTATACCGGTGATACATGTCGATACCGATCAGTTTCATGTTATCGTCCGTCGGTTCTTCCGTAATCGAACCCATGACACCTCGCGGGGCAACGTCTTGTGTAGACAAACCTTTACCGCCCAGATTGTATGCACCTTCAGCCTGATTCGCCGCAATGGCACCGCCCCACAGAAAGTTTTCAGGAAATGAATACGTATGATTCGAAGATTTGCTCATATAGATCGCTCCATTCATTTAATTCATGGTGAACGTGTGTGAAGTTCACTTTATTCTCTCCCAAAAAAGCTTACACGTTGTAACGGGTTACACGTCAAGTTTTACTTTTACAGAGCAGATGAGGCATACTATATTTGGCGTTTATTCGCAGGAAAGGAGCATCGGAATGTCCAAATTTGATGAAATTATGAAACGCTCGGGTTATTCGAGGGCTACGGTATCCCGGGTCATTAATCGTTCACCGCACGTTAGTGATGAAGCAAGACGTATTATTACTGAAATTATGAAAGAACTCGATTACATACCGAATCGCAATGCAGTTTCTTTATCTACTGGACAAACGAAACAGATCGGGATTGTCACCGCGATGATTGATGAGCTGAGTTTGACCTTTATTAACCAATTTATGGATACCGCGATGGACTACGGATTTCAGACGATTGTTTATATGTCGCGTGGTGATAAAAAAATTGAGTTGCAAGCCTTCGAGGATTTGCGGAGTAAACGTGTGGATGGTTTATTAATCGTGACTTGTGTGAATGATCCGGGGGAATTGAAAGCCTACATGCAATATGGACCGATGGTTTCCTGGCAGCGCATGGGGAATGAAGAGATCCCTTCGATTGCCATGGATCAGGCTCAAGGGTATAGACTGGCGCTGGAGCATCTAGTGTCCAAAGGTTACACACGTATTGCGAATGTGTTTGGCCGGAGTGGCAGTCTGAATACGAAAAGCCGCCGCGAAGCCTATGAGACATTCATGACAAGCCAAGGTCTTCCCGTGTGGCGTGAAGCCTATCAGTATTCCGTATTCACTTCATCAGACGGAGAAATAGCCTTGCGACGAATGGCCAACGGAGGCGAGCTGCCGCAAGCAGTGCTTTGTTCCAACGACTATGCGGCAATAGGCATCATGAGTGAAGCTCGCAGACGGAACATACGGGTTCCAGATCAGCTTGCTATTGTGGGATTTGATGATATTGAGTTGTCGCGTGTACTCGAACTTACAACCATCCATAATCCAATTGCCGAGCAGGCGAAGCAGGCTTTTCATCAACTATGGGCCATATTGGGAAAAGAGGAGCATAAGGTGGCATCACTCGCATATCGGTTGATCGAACGATCAACAACTTAGCGTGAGTGTAACGAATATGGAATGATGTGAATCAGATCGATTCTATTCAATAATTCTTCAAATTTAAAGTAAATTCGAATCTTGCTCATGTTTTATACTAGGAGAGGGCTTACATACGTTGTGTGAGAATGAAATACAGCGTTGTAAAGCGTCATGTCATAAGTTACATATTTCACAAACAATCTTGCGGAAAGGTGAGAACAAACGGAATGAACACGGTCACAGGTCGATTCAGAATTGCTGGTATTTGGGAGGGCATATCCTTTCTGCTGCTAGTATTTATTGCAATGCCGTTAAAATACTTCGCCGATATCTCTATAGCTGTAGCTGTACTTGGTATGATCCATGGTATATTATTTCCTCTATATCTCATTGCACTAGCACATCTAGGCTTGGTCAAAAGATGGAAAGTGTCACTTTGGATCATGGGCTTGTTGGCGGGGGTACTTCCTTTTGGAACATTTGTGTTTGAATCTTATCTCAGGAAGAGAGATTGGCAATAACGTATAACCGTATAACACATCACGCAAAACGCAACGTAATGCGAAACAACCTCCTGAACAGAAACAGGAGGTTGTTTTTGTATGAACTCTATACTTTGCTACGTTTACGAATGCATAAATTATGTATGACCAGATGTCCAGCATGCAAAGATGAATCGTTATTTGGGTTTAACGGTTCCCGTTTCTCGATCAGATAATACACTAGACCCATTGTCTGATGGTGCGGCCGAAGCAAAAGCAGAGAATGAGGAAACAACAAACAGGGCAGCAAGGAGCAGGAGTGTCTTCTTCGTCATATACGAACCTCCTTTCTGCAAGAATGAGCTACACATCCATTTTAATCCAAAATTTAAATTTGTGGGGATTTTTTTGGAGTTGAACTGCATTTGAAATTTATGTGGTTATAGTTACAGTCATCTGTTTGCGATATTCGGTAGGATTTAACCCGGTATGTTTCTTGAACTGTCTGGAAAAGTAATACGAATCGCTGAATCCGAGAGTGTCGGCAATTTGAGTCATCGTCAGGGAGGTACAGCGAAGCATCTCTTTGGCTTTATCTATTTTTCGACTGGTCATGAAATGAATCGGTGGCATACCCATCTGTTGCTTGAAAAACCGAATGAAATAATTGGGATGCATATGCAGCATCTTAGCCAAATCCTGAACGGACATGTTCTCTTCGATATGTGCATCGATATAGGTAAGCAGGCTGGACAATTTTTCAACAACGGGCGCGTTTAAATAGGTAATCTGATCCAGTTCCAGGTCCATGATGTAATGAGAAAGCAGTTCGGTCAGTTTACTCTTGGCCATCATATGGGCGTAAACTTCATTGGAATTCGCATAGGTTAGCACACTGTCAAAGATATCTTGAAAGCGTTCGGGCTGACTCACGTTAACGACGTGCGGAAATTGTAGAATCTGAAACAGATTGATCCCCCCGACTTTGGCGGAGAAATGACACCAGTATTTGAGGAAAGGCTTGTCACTGATCGAGGAATACGATTGCTTTACCCCTTCTGGCATCAAAATGAGCTGTCCTGGCTCGGGGTAATATTCCTCATCGCCGATTTTAAGCCAACCTTCACCCTCGCAAATCCAATACAGCTTGCTATAGTCCGGGGTATAGTCCAGATCTCTCCAATGCGGGCCGCAGCGGTTATAGTTCACCATAAACAACTCCACTTGCAGATTGGACAAATAGTTGGTCAGCAGTGTGTGATGATCCATGAGCATATCTCCCTGAAAGTTATTATCGTCCATCTAATCGTTAACGTTCTGCATGTGCATCGGTATCCTGCTACACTACAATACAAATGTAGTCAACTAGGGAAGGATGGGGAACAGCACATGGACAAAAACGAATATTTGAAGCAGATCGAGGCCAGGATTGCCAATGGGAAATTCAAGGATAACTGGACTTCACTTCGTGAAATCGTCGTTCCCGAGTGGTATCAACAGGCGAAATTCGGCATTTTCATCCATTGGGGCGTGTATTCGGTTCCGGCTTATGATAGTGAGTGGTACTCACGTAATATGTACATCCAAGGGTCCAAGGCCTATGAACACCACCTTGAGGTGTATGGGAATCATAAGGAATTTGGATATAAGGACTTCATCCCGATGTTTAAGGCAGAGAGGTTCGATGCAGATGAATGGGCAGCTTTATTCAAACAAGCAGGTGCAAAATATGTTATGCCGGTTGCAGAGCATCATGACGGTTTCCAGATGTACAAGAGTTCTATCTCTCACTATAACACATATGAAATGGGACCCAAACGTGATGTGCTTGGCGAGATGAAAGCCGCCTATGAGAAGCAGGGGCTGACCTTCTGTGTGTCGTCCCACCGAGCCGAGCACTGGTTTTTCATGTCTCATGGAAAGGAATTTGATTCCGATATCCAAGAGCCGATGAAGTGCGGGGATTTCTATTGGCCTGCCATGCCGGAGCCACATCATCAAGATATTTACGGCTCGCCACCTTCAGACGAATATCTGGAGGATTGGCTCATTCGATGTTGTGAACTGGTAGATGAGTACCAACCAAGAGTATTCTATTTTGACTGGTGGATTCAAACGGCGGCGTTCAAGCCATATCTCCAAAAGTTTGCTGCGTATTATTATAATAAAGGCGAGGAATGGGGCATTCCGGTTGCCATCAATTATAAGCATGATGCATTCATGTTTGGCACGGCGGTCCCTGATGTGGAGCGTGGACAATTTGCGGAGCTGAAGCCTTATTTTTGGCAGACGGATACCGCAGTTGCGAGAAATTCCTGGTGTTATACTGAAAACAACGATTATAAAACGGCAGAAGAGATCATACGGGATCTCGTGGACATCGTCAGCAAAAATGGAAGTCTTCTGCTCAACATTGGGCCACGGGCAGACGGAACGATTCCAGACGAGGATCGGGATATCCTGGTCCACATCGGGAAGTGGCTGGAGGTCAATGGAGAGGCGATCTACGGGACCACGTACTGGCGTACGTATGGTGAAGGGCCTACAGAGGTGAAGGAAGGGCAATTCACGGATGGGGATACGAAGATTTTTACAAGTGAAGATATCCGTTTTACGGTGAAAGGCAGCAGTTTGTATGCCACGGTAATGGTATACCCGGATAATGGAATTGTGCACATTAAATCGCTGAGCGAAGGGTCTTCGCATTTTCATGGCATCATTGAGAAAGTTCAGATTCTGGGATATGAGGAACGGCCGGTTTGGGAGCGTAATGAAGATGCATTAACGATTACCGCAACGGGTGTGAAGAGCAATGTACCTGTCGTATTTAAAATTGACCTGAATTAGGTGTCATTACAAGGATGAATCTAATTGTGGAGAGAACCGGTGGCGAGCAGGCTGGTTCTTTTTTTTTGTATTTTATTGAGAGAGGATGACTGTTGAGGTGACAGAGGGTATAAAGACCTTGATGTTGAAGTTAAACAACCTACATTATGCACAATTGCGTAAGTTGAAGAAGGAATGGTTAGAGACAAAAGGCTTATAAAAGCATGATATAGACTTATTTTCTAATATTTTCAAATAAAGGTCTTGCGTGTATCGAACTTTGAATCTATACTATACCAATAAAATCCAATTAAAACCTAAATTTAACTTTTATATGTAATTTAAGATGTATTCTTCCAACCAACCCGCAAGCGTCATCCGGATTCACTTTTCCACTTCATGGCAAGCTTACTGCTAACGCTCCTGAATAACCTCCACATGAATACTTATAGAAATCACAGTCTCTCACTTATGCAGACCCACACGAATGATTATACCCCCAGCCAAAGCGTTTCTTATCTCACCAAGATAACATTTCTTTGCACGCAATAATTTTGACCTATGGCCAATTATATCAACACAGTCCCTGAATTTTCCTAACCGGACCTGTAAAGGAGGTGAGGCAGTATGTGAAATGAAAAGCAAAGTAAGTCGGAGCGTCTTATGATTCTAACTTGATTGCTACAGATCAACGATTCAATTCTTTCACAGAGAAGGGTACTTGTACTAGACCAAACTATAAAGCAGGGTAAAAGGAGTGGAAAAGTTTGATTAAATTAAAACCGTTACGCAAGCCCGTCTCCATGGGACTCTCGCTTCTCCTTGCATTTTCAATGGCACTTCCGGTTGCTGCACAGAACTCATCCTCATCCAAAATCGATATGAAGTCCAGCCGGGCTGAGATTTCAACGTCCAAAGTGAATCCCAAACTGACCAAAGCATTCGAAGGCAGCGAATATGTAACCTATCTTGTCAAAATGAAGGAACAGGTGGACACCAAGGATGTCTCCAAACAAGCGATGGAAAAAGCAACGATTGCCAAAGAAACCCCTTCGGCAACCAAGCTGTCTGTGCGGAACTCTGTAGTGAGTTCACTTCGCGAAACCGCCTCACGGACGCAATATTCGATCGAGAATTATCTTGAAAAGGAAATTGACCTGGGTAAGGTCAAAGAATATAAAAGTTTTTTTATCGTGAATTCTCTAGCAGTGACCAGTACCAAAGAAGTGATGGAGCAAATTGCGTTACTGCCAGAGGTAGAGAAAATTCTACCTAACGAAACGCGATATCTGGATAAGGCGGAAGTGAACAAACAGCCAGCAAGTGTGGCACCAGCCAAGGATTCAGTACAATCACCGGCTAAAGAGCCGCCGGTCAAAGAGCAACCAGCAACGAAAGACTCCGCTTCTCAAGGGTCTGCTACCAAGGAAGTGGATTCAAGCGTAAAAAAGCAGACGGAAAATGTGGAATGGAACATTGACTACATCAATGCACCTGCAGTATGGGAGCGAGGCATTGACGGAACAGGCATCGTTGTTGCCAATCTGGACAGTGGTGTGGATTACACGCATCCTGCACTTCGCAGTAAATGGCGCGGTCTGGACGCTTCGGGCAACGTTGTTGATCCAGAGCTCAGCTGGTACGATCCGCATAGCCGGGCAACTCTTCCTGCTGATGGGGATGGACACGGTACCCACACGATGGGAACGATGGTTGGTTCTGAAGCAAACGGCACGAATAAGATCGGCGTTGCACCTGGTGCAAAGTGGATCGGAGTTCGTATTTTTAATCCGGAAACAACGGATGCCATTATTCTCGATGGTGGACAATGGCTCATTGCTCCAGTGGATGCCGAAGGCAACCTGCATCCTGAACTCGCACCGGACGTCGTAAATAATTCATGGGGCGGAGGCGCAGGGCTCGATGAATGGTTCAGACCGATGGTTCAGGCTTGGCGTGATGCTCAGATTTTCCCTGAATTTTCTGCGGGAAATACAACCTTGACCAATCCGGGAGGCCCAGCTTCAGTCGCGAATCCAGCGAACTATCCTGAGAGTTTTGCTACAGGAGCAACCGATATTAACGGCAATTTAGGTTCATTCTCATTGCTGGGACCATCCCCGTATAATGAGATCAAACCAGAAGTATCCGCCCCTGGCGTGAACATTCGTTCAGCCGTGCCTGGAGGTACATATGAAGGTGGATGGAACGGCACATCCATGGCAGGTCCGCATACGACGGCGCTCGCTGCATTATTGCTTCAAGCGAATCACTCTCTTAACGTGGATCAGCTGGAACAGATCATCATGGATACGGCGACACCGCGAACCGATGGTAAATTTCCGGTTACCCCGAACAACGGTTATGGTCACGGAATCATTAACGCGCTTGATGCGGTCGGATCGGTTCTGGAAGGCATCGGAACCGTCTCCGGAAGAGTGGTCACGGCTGGAGATGATCTGGAAGAGCCGGTGTTGCAGCACACGCCAGTCAATACGGCGTTTACGGGTCTGGATATTCCTTTAACGGCACATGTGACAGATAATGTTGCGGTGGTTTCCGTTGAAGCTTTTGCCAGAACCAAAGGTACGAAGCAGTATGTCTATCTGCCAATGAGCCGGATTGAAGGAGACACGAAAGCAGGTACTTACACAGCGACAATTCCAGCTTTCCTGATTGAGCCAGAAGGCGTGGAGTATTACATTCGAGTGAATGATTATGGCAACAATGGATTTGAGAGCGAGGTATATAGCATTGCTGTATCTAATGGTGTGAAGCCTGGATATTTGCAGGATTTTGAAGCAGATCAGCTTGGCTTTACCACGGGCGGCACAGGAAGCACCTGGGTTTGGGGTGAACCTGTAAGCGGACCTAAGGCTGCTTATTCAGGTGAGAAAGTGATTGCTACCAATCTGCAAGGCACGTATCTGCCTAACAGCAACGCGTACTTGCTTGCTCCGCCGATTGACCTGACAGATAGCCCTGAAGGGGCATTGTTAACATTCAAACATTGGTATGATATTGAGAATAATCTCGATTTTGGCAAGGTATACATTGCTTCTGAAGATAACGACTATGTATTTGAGGAACTGCTTAGTTACACAGGAGCTAGTGGAGGATGGAAAACACAGTTTATTGATCTTCGCGAATATGCAGGACAGCAGGTGTTCATCCAGTTTAATCTGACCAGTGATGCTACAGTTCAGAAAGCTGGCTGGTATATCGATGACTTTGCAGTGCAGGAACTGGATGATATCGCTCCAGAAACGCCTTCAGCTTTGTCCGCAAGAGCGGATATTTTGGGTAACGTAACCCTGAACTGGACGGGTTCGGAGGATGAGGATCTTGAGTCTTATGTGGTTTATCGTTCTGAAACGGCTGGTTCCGGTTATGAGGCTGTCGGTACGGTGAAGAAAACCACATTTACGGATACGGCTACGGAGTCGAACACAACGTATTATTACACTGTGGCGGCACGTGACTATAGTGGTAACGAAAGTGAGAAATCGAATGAAGTTTCCATTACCGTAGAGGTGCCTGAAGATATTTATATCGATTCGTTTGATGGAAACGATGATAACGGTTGGACACACGCCGGAACCAAGGATGAGTGGGAGCGAGGTATCCCGTTAACTGGACCTTTAAGTGCGGTATCCCCGCCTAATGTGTGGGCAACCGATCTCGACAACACGTATGAGAATGGTTCCAACTACTCGCTGGTATCCCCGGTGATTGATTTGACGGATGTCTCTGATGCGACACTTACGTTTAATCACTGGTATGAGATTGAAGGTGGATATGACTTCGGTTATGTCGAAGCAACCAAAGATGGAGGAACAACCTGGACGGAACTCGGCAAATTCTCGCATAACACCAACGGAAAACAGTGGACGCCTGTCTTCTATGGACTGGATGCACTGACGGGAAACGAAGTTCAATTCCGTTTCCGATTAACCTCGGATAACAGCGTGGTGAGAACGGGCTGGTTTATCGATGATTTCCGTGTACTGGGTGTTGCTACGCCAACGGTAACAAAGGATGAAGCCGTTGTGCTTTCAAGTGACAAACCTAAGCCGGACTATGATAATCCATGGTACAAAGTTACGCGAACAGATAAAGCAGAGTTTAATCAGACGAAACAACAGGAGCCTGATGTCCTCAAACCGGGAACAGGTTCCGTTCAGCCACAAAGTCTGCCGGCGAGTGCAACCGTTACTGTGCTTGAGACGGGACGTTCTGTGAAAACAGACTCGTCTACAGGGAAGTACAGCTTCACACATGTTGCAGGAGAGTATACCTTAAAAGCAGAGGCATACGGTTATTATCCGCAAACGAAAACGGTGACCATCACGGATGGCGGTGGAGCCAAAGCCAATTTCAATCTGGAAACGATCCCTTATGGACAGATCAAAGGGGTAGTTAAAGATGAACGCTCTGGTCAACCGATAGCGGATGCCTCTGTGCTTGTTGTGGAGGATGCTAAAGTAGCAGAGGTTCGTACAGGAACGGACGGAAGCTTTACGCTTCAAGTGCTGGAGGGAAGTTACACGTTGTCGGTTCGTGCGGCAGACTATTACAGCAAAAAAGTTACGGTGACGGTACCGGGCAATGGCACAGTCGAGAGTAATATTACCTTGAAACCATTTATCGGTTTCCCTGGCGAAATTGCTTATGACGACGGTACAGCAGAGAATGCAAGAGCATTTAATGCTGCTGATAATGCGTGGGCCGTCCGAATGACCCCTGAGCTTGAAACAGCGCAAATCACGGGAGCTTCGTTCCGATTCTGGAATACGGAGTGGCCTGTACCTGGAGGAACTGCTTTCCAATACGCGGTTTATGATGCATCGGGCGCTGGTGGAGCACCAGGTAAAAAGCTTGCCGGACCATTCAATGGGACGGCACTGCGGAATGATCAGTGGACTTCAGTTGAGTTCCCTGAGCCAATTATTGTGACCGGTGATTTCTACATCGTTTATATTCAAAGTTTAGCGGGTACAGCTGCTCCTGGTCTGGCTACCGACGAGGATGGGACTTATGCAGCCCGAAGCTGGCAGCGAGTAAGCGGGGCATGGAGTGCTTCACCTGCTGAAGAGGGGAACTATATGATCCGCGCGGTGGTTCAATATCCGGTAAATGCTCCGGTGCTTACAACACCAGCGAATACGTATACCAACCAGTCCACCTTTACGATCGCTGGAACATCTCCTGCTTCTGGAGCACAGATCAAGTTTTACAATGGCAAGGATGCTGCAGGAACAACAACCGTAAATAACGGAAAATTCTCTTATGGAGTGAAGCTGCGGGCTGGCGTCAATGTGATTACCGCAGAAGCTGTCATTAATGGTAAAACGACAGATCGTTCACTTCCAGTCATTATCATTCTTGATGAGACCAAACCTCAGGTAAACGTTGTCAGTCCAGCGGAAGGAAGCCGGATTAATACCGAGGTTGTTCATGTGACAGGTAGCGTGGTGGAGCAATTCCTCGACAAAGTCACCGTGAATGGTCAGACCGTGCAAGTCGATAGAGACAAAAAGTTCAGTCATCGTGTACTGGTGAACAAGGGCGAAAACATCATTACAATTGTGGCAAGCGATCTTGCCGGAAATAAAACGACGGTAACACGTAAGGTTTATGTGGAAACGGAAGTACCTGAACTTACCGATATCACACCAGCCCAAGATGTACGAATTACATCAGGAGAAAGTGTCAACGTTTCATTCAAAAGCAAAGCGGGATTGCAAGCCTCTTTCCGAGTTCAATTGCCTCTGAATCTGAACGTCGACGGTGCGGGAGAGGTGCCGCTGGTGGAGACAGAACCGGGTGTGTACACGGGCTCCTACACAACGCCTGCTAATCTTGTGCTTGAAGGTGGAGTCATTGTGATCCGGGCACAGGATGCCGCAGGCAATAAAGCCGAGGCTCAAGCCGCCGGACGACTGTTTGTTCGTGCTGCACAAGAAGAAGTGGAGGAGCAGCCTGTTCCAGAGAAGGGAACTGAGGCAGGGAGTGATTTGGAATCGGAACAAACGAATGGAGGTTCTACTCCTGCTGAAAGTGTTGAGCCATGAGATGAGCCGTAGATAGGCGTACTGAAAAAGGGATTTAAAGGAATCACTTACTCTAGATATTGTTATCGCATTAGAAGCGGCAAGCCTGAAATCAGGGCTTGTCGTTTTTTGTCTGGTTCACATACTTTTGCAAGTGGGGATCTGTATGTCGTAATTTTATATACGAATTGTCGTGAGTTTCGATTAAAAATAGATGAATCATGTGATACCTTATAGATACATTGTCAGAATATTATATACTATGGAGGGAAGACATTCGTGACTATTCGAATCGGCAAAATCAGTTTGTGGCATGTTCATGCATGGGACTACATCAAGCAAGCACAGGAACATGAGGATACGGTGATGGCAGCCGTATGGGATGAAGATCCGGAACGTGGGCAGCAAGCTGCTGATCGTTTGAACGTGCCTTTTTATGCATCGCTTGCGGATATGCTGGCCCAAGACGACATTGATGCGGTAATTGTGGATGCGCCCACACGTCTACATGAAGAAGTAATTACGGCTGCTGTCAAGGCAGGCAAACATATTTTTACTGAAAAGGTTATCGCTGCTACACAAGCGGAATCGAATGCTATCCTGAGAGAAGTTAAGTCAAATCAGGTCAAAATGACCGTCTCTCTTCCCCGTCTATATGCGGGTTATACAGCCACTATTCAAGATGTGCTGGAGCGCGGATTACTCGGCCAAGTTACTTATGTGAGGACACGATTATCACATGATGGAGCCATCACGGACTGGCTGCCGCAACATTTTTATAGTTTACAGGACTGTCAGGGCGGGGCAATGATTGATCTAGGCTGTCACCCGATGTATTTAACGCGATTGTTTCTGAATCAGGAAGTGATAGACGTGAATGCAAACTTTGGTTATATCACAGGCAAAGAAGTTGAAGATAACGCAGTGGCAACCCTTTCGACAGCATCAGGAGCGATCGGTGTGGTGGAAGCTGGGTTTGTGAACAGTCACTCGCCTTTTGCGATTGAAGTACACGGCACGGAGGGCACGTTGTTATATGGCACGCCTGAGCCAAAATTGTTGATCCGCACGAAAGCAGCAGAAGGACAGTATACGGATTGGACCGAACTTCCTGTTGCTGAAAATGTAGAAAGCGCATTCAATCAATGGGTATCCCATATTCAAAATGATACAGAAGACAGCACCAACATCAACATGGCGATGGAATTAACTCGTTTGATGGAAGCCGCTAATCGCTCAGCGAAGGAAGGTAGACGAATTGCGCTGACTGAGTTGCAAAGTTTTTGATAAGAGGGCCCTACAGGATTAGATTGGATTAAAGTTGAATGATGTATTTACACGTCATCGGAGTGGACTGTGTAAAATCTGTTAGTTCAACTTATATAAATTACTCCTGTAAGGCGTTAAGGAGGAAGGCGTCTTGAGTCTGTACCCGTATGAGAAAATGCTTGATCGGCAGGATCTCCTGGAGCGGCTTGACATTACCGTGGTATGGGGGCATTACGAGATTCGTGTGCTGCGATTTCATCTGACGACGTTTCCCGCGGGACGGATTGTCGATTTTCATAACCATGCGGAGTATGAGTTTCATTTTATTCCTAAAGGAAAAGGCAAGGTTATTATTGACGAGCAATCCCATGCACTATCAGAAGGTATGCTCTATCTCACAGGGCCGGGGGTTGTCCATTACCAGGAGGCCGATGCCGAGCGGGATATGGATGAGCTGTGTCTACATGTGGATATCGTGTATAAACCAAGAGAGCATGTTGATCCATGGGAAGTTGCGGAATCAGAGGAAACGATGGAAAAACTGAGAACACTTCCACATGCCCCGGTTCAGGATTATCATCGGGCGATGCTCTGTTTTCTTGAAGCCTATGAAGCGTGTGATCACAAGCTGGTCGGATATTATACCTCAATTAAACAGCTGGTCGTTAGCATTTTACTAAAAACGGTGCGCGCTTATGATACTGGCGGGATTCGAGCCGAAGCACCCGTAAGGGATATGACGGTGTACCGATACGAATATGCCGTTCAATATATGGAGGCCAATCACGCTTCTGCAGTGACATTGGAGCAAGTTGCTGAGAAGCTGAATATTAGCAGCCGTCAATTGCAACGAATTTTTAATCAGATGCAGCCAGGTAAGCCGTTCAGTCGTGTGCTGGAGGATATTCGCCTGCGTGCGGTGTGTCGTAATCTACAGGAGAGCAACGAATCCATTGAACAGATTGCGCTCGCTTCCGGTTTCAACAACGCGAATTATTTACATGCTGTGTTTCGTAAACGCCTCGGGATAACCCCGTCGGCTTTTCGCAAAATGAAACAACCAATACTAAAGTGAGGGTGACTTATGATGAGTAAAGTGTATCGTATTGGAATTATTGGCTGTGGCGGGATCGCGAACGGCAAACATCTGCCAAGTTTGAGTAAATTGAATAACGTGGAGCTAGTTGCTTTCTGTGATATTGTCGAAGAGAGTGCTACTGAGGCGAAGAAAAAGTACGGTGCAGCTGATGCCAAGGTGTATACGGATTACCAGGAGCTGCTGAAGGATGAGTCGCTGGATATCGTGCATGTACTTACACCGAACATTTCCCACGCGGAGATTTCGATTGCTGCGCTGGAGGCAGGTAAGCATGTCATGTGTGAAAAACCGATGGCGAAAACAGCCGCAGAAGCACAGCTTATGTTGGAAGCAGCAGAACGTACGGGGAAAAAGTTAACGATTGGCTATAATAACCGTTTCCGTCAAGACAGTATGGTTCTCAAACAGCTGTGTGAGGCAGGAGAGCTGGGATCGATTTATTTTGCCAAAGCCCATGCCATTCGAAGAAGAGCCGTACCAACTTGGGGTGTCTTTCTGGATGAGGAGAAACAAGGCGGCGGACCACTGATTGACATTGGAACACATGCACTGGATCTGACGTTATGGATGATGGACAATTATCAGCCAAAGGTCGTGCTTGGCACGACGCATCACGAGCTCTCCCAGAGAGAAAATGCAGCGAATGCGTGGGGACCGTGGGACCCTAAGAAGTTCTCGGTGGAGGATTCGGCTTTTGGCATGATTGTTATGGAAAACGGGGCAACCATTATGCTGGAATCCAGCTGGGCGCTGAACTCGCTTGATGTGGATGAGGCTAAATGCAGTTTGAGTGGCACCGAGGCAGGTGCTGACATGAAAAATGGACTTCGTATTAATGGCGAGAAGTTCAGCCGTCTATATACCCAGGAAATTGAACTCAGTTCGGGCGGTGTGGACTTCTATGAAGGTCAGTCCGAAAACGCACCAGATGTGGAGATGCGCAAATGGATTGAAGCGATTGATAAAGATCTGGAGCCGGTAGTAACACCGAAACAGGCGCTGGTGGTATCACAGATTTTGGAAGCTATTTACGAGTCGGCACACACGGGCAAAGCAGTATACTTTAATAATTAACGGAGACGCTTGCGTACACTTATCTTTGCTGTGAGTGTAATGTCTTCTTTTAGCAAATAAGCAATCATCACGAATAATGCTAAAAAATCAGTTTTCCTGTAAACCTCTGTCCTGTAATCAGGGCGGAGGTTTTTATTGTTTTTTCAAGACTAGAGGGAGCAGTCCATACCTGGTAAGAACCAAGAACATAGGATGAGAGAAGATAAGCGGAAAAGAGGGGATGTTGTGTCTAAATATCGTAACTCTCTAGGAGTATCCATCGTGGTTTGTACCAATCGCCCACAATTTCTCGATAACATCCTGAAAAATTATCTTCGACAGCGTTACAAGGCCAAGGAACTGATTATTATTCTGAATCTGGACAGCATGAACATGCGTTTGGTTCGGAAAAAGGTACAGAAATACGCAAACGTTCATGTATACAGGGTACCAGAGAGGGTATCACTGGGGCAGTGTTTGAACGCCGGAATGACGAGAGCCCGTTTTTCACTCCTTGCGAAAATGGATGATGATGATTACTACGCTCCTCATTATTTAGAAGAACAGGTGCGTGCTCTCCGGCGAACTGGAAGTGATATCGTGGGCAAACATTCCTGTTTAGTTTATCTAGAGGCTTCCCGAACATTGTTGGTAAGGTCACCGGGCGAGAGCAATAAACCTGTGGAATTCATCCAGGGGGGCACCTTGTTATTCAGGAAAAAGGTATTAAAAAGAGTTCGTTTCACCGATCGTTCGGTGGGCGAGGATGTTACATTTCTTAGACAATGCAGACGAAGAGGTTATAAAACGTATGCGACCTCACCTTTCAACTATGTATATCTGCGCAGGCAAAACAAGGCAAGTCATACCTGGCGGGCGGAGGATCAGTTTTATCTCGAAGGAAGCGAGCGTCTGGCTGTAACCGGGAATTTCAGACCTTTTGCCAATAAGGAAGTATAGGAGCAGGAATTGCCAGTAAGGAAATAGAGAATAGGAAGATAGATGACTAAGTGTGCGGTGTTTGTTCTCCTTAGCGAAAAGTAAATAGGTGAATATTTTCTCATCATAAAGAGGTTCTGAGCCAGAGCAGAGCGTCTTTTCTTCTCTATGGGTCGCGTTGACATCCCTTTGAAAAGATTGATTTCGAAACAACGATTAAAATAAATGTTGAAATTTATCAAGAAAAGTATTGCATATCAGTTTAGTCGGAATTATATTAATGGTATAAGGTCTAGACCATATACAGATTGGAGTGTTTAGATGTCTAATCCATTCTCCTTTCGTTTCGAAAAAGTATCCACTAAAAAGGTTAGTGAGTTTATTCGAGAACAGCTGGAGGAGGCTATTATTTTAAAAGAATTAATGAGTGAGGAGCAGCTTCCGGCTGAACGGGATTTGGCCGAGATGTTCGATGTAAGCCGGATTACGGTTCGGGAAGCGCTGTCCGCACTGGAAGATAAAGGACTGATTGAAAAAAGAGTTGGAGCCAAAGGTGGAACATTCGTCCTGCCTCTGACAGCCAACTCACATAAACGAACGAGAGAAGAGATCAAACGAGGCTGGGCTCAGATGCTCAAGGTATTTGAGTACCGGACCATTATTGAGCCGGAGGCGGCTTTTCTGGCTGCTGAGCGGATCACCGCAGGCGAACTGGAACAGCTGTATAACTATATGGAGCAAAGTATTGAGCCGGATTGTACACGAGAATGGTTCAGAGCACTGGATGTGAAGTTCCATCTGACCATAGCCAAAGCATCTGGCAATCCATACTGTGAACGAGCTGTGAGACAAATTCGAACCAAAATCAACCCGGCGCTCGATCTGATGCCTTACGATGACCGAATTCGTTCCGTAAACTACGGGGTACATATGGAGATTCTTGAAGCACTGAAGTCAAGAGACAGCGTGAGGTCACGGGATACGATGAAAAGGCACATCGAATTCTCGGCTGATGCCATCTATGCGCGGTTGGTGTCGGAATCCGAGGAACATGAAAGGAATGAGATCCAATGAAACAATCTGAACTAATACAGCTGGCTCAGCCTCTGCAAGCGAAATTGAGTGGTTGGCGCAGAGACTTGCATCGACATCCGGAGATTGGTTATGAGGAGCATCGGACCTCTGCTATTGTAGCCGAGCATTTGGAGAGCCTTGGACTTGAGGTTACTCGTCATGTGGGGAAGACAGGTGTAACCGGCCTGCTTCGCGGAGAAACAGAGGGTCCTACCTTTGCGCTTCGAGCAGATATGGATGCTTTGCCGATTGAGGATCAAAAATCAGTCGAGTATCGCTCAACGGTGAAAGGCAAGGCACATCTCTGTGGCCATGATGCACACACATCGATTCTGATGGGGGCTGCTGAACTGCTCACAGGGCTTGGTAGACCCAAGTCCGGCAATATCAAGTTCATCTTTCAACCTGCGGAAGAAGGACTTGCCGGTGCAAGGTCCATGATTCAGGACGGCGTGCTGGAGAATCCAAAGGTGGATGCCATTGCTGGCTTGCATATGACACCCGGTCAGGATACGGGAACAGTTGGTGTGAGCCAGGGAGTTGCTTTTGCTTCGGCTGATCCGCTGGTCATCAAGATTGTGGGTCAGGGAGGTCACGCGGCTCGTCCGCATGAAGGGATTGATGCGATTGCCGTATCCGCTCAGGTGATTACTGCGCTACAGAACATCGCCAGCCGTATGGTTGACCCGCTTGAACCTGTAGTGGTCACGATTGGTAAAATCACCGGAGGTTATATGGGTACCGCTATAGCACCTGAAGTCGAGATGATTGGCACGGTCCGCACATTATCTCCTGCAGTGCGTGAACGGATGCCATCTCTGATCAAACAAGTCGTGAACGGTGTCTGCAGTTCATTCGGAGCGGCATGTGAAGTCACCTATGGTGACGGTTATCCGGTTGTTGTGAATGACCTTGGCATGGTTGATCTGCTCACAGATGTCTGTGAAGAGGTGAATGCGCAGAAGGGGTGGAGTTACATCAAACCGTCGACAGGCGGGGAAGATTTTGCTTTTTATTGCGAGCATGTGCCTGGTGTGTTTTTCCGGTTAGGATCGGGAAATGAAGAGGAGCGTACACGGTATCCGCTTCATCATCCGAGATTTGATCTTGACGAAACGGTCATGCCATATGGCGTAGGCTTGTTGTCAGCAATTGCACTTGAATTTTTGGCAAGGAATACAACTTCCAAGGGGGAAGAATCACAATGAAAAAGAGACAATGGACAGGCTTGTGGATTACTTTGCTGGCAATCGTGATGGTGTTAAGTGCTTGTGGCGGAGGCAGTAAAGGTACGGCGAACAATACAGCTTCTGAGGGAAGTGGAAGTGAAAGTGCAGCAGCCAGTAGTACGTTAACCATTGCCGCAGCAACGGATATTGAAAGCTTTGATCCGCACAACAATAACAATACCGCAAGTGAAGCTGTGCTTGTAAACGTATTTGATTATTTGATCAAAAACGACAGTGAGCAGAAAAAAGTTCCTGCGCTCGCCACTTCATGGGAGCAAGTGAATGATACAACGTGGAGATTCAAGCTGCGTGAAGGTGTAACGTTCCACAATGGCGATCCGTTCACATCTGCTGATGTAAAATACACGTTAGAGCGTGTAGCCAAAGATAATACGCTCAAACAAAATAGTTACTTCAAAAACATCGTTGAAGTTAAAGCGGTAGATGAGCATACGGTAGATATCATTACTGATGGCCCAGATCCGTTGCTACTTAATCGTTTGTCCAAAATGGGTGCGGGCATCTTGCCAGCGAAATATATTGCGGACAAGGGTATGGAGACGTTCCTTAAAGAGCCAGTGGGTACTGGTGCATACAAGTTCAGCAAATGGACGAAAGACGACCGCATTGAACTGGTGAAAAATGAAAGTTATTTGGGCGGTGAGCCGAAATGGAATGAAGTAGTGTTCCGTGTGATCCCGGAAGCTTCCACGCGTGTCTCCGAGTTGCTTGCTGGCGGAGTTGATGTTGCTGCAGCGATCCCATCCACGGACATTGCACGTATTGAAGGCGAAGCAGACAAAAAAATTGTGAAAGCACCAATTCAGCGTGTTCTTCAACTGATCTTCCGTCAAACCGAGGGTAGCATCACAGCTGATCCAAAGGTTCGTGAAGCGATCGATCTGGCCATAGACAAAAAAGGCATTGTAGATAGCATTGCTGGCGGAGCAGGGATCGTTACACGTACATCCGTAACACCTGGGAACTTTGGTGCAGACCCGTCACTGTATAAACAATCGTTGTACGATTTGGACAAAGCCAAGCAGTTGCTGAAAGAAGCGGGTTATGCGGAAGGCGCAGCTGAGATGACTATTTCGGTATCTTCGCAGTACAAGGAACAAGCTGAAGTTGTTGCAGCCATGCTGGGACAGGCTGGATTCAAAATCAATCTGGACGTACTGGAGCCAAGTGCATTCAGCGAGCGTTACAGCTCCAAATCATTCAAAGAAATCTTCATGATTGGTATTGGTAATTCACTGTTTGATGCTTCGAACAACTATAACCGTTATATGGTGGAAGAAGCCAAAGGGGAATCGGACTATAACAATCCGGAAGTAGAGAAATTGCTGGAATCTGCGCTTGTGAATATGAACCCTGAGTCTCGTGAGAAAGAATACCAGCAAGTACAGCAGATTTTTGCTGAAGAGCGCCCGGCTGTGTATTTGTATCAGATGGAAGGCGTATACGGAACCAATGACAAAGTGAACTTTGCACCACGCAGTGATGAGATGTTCTACGCGGACGAGATTACACCTGCTGCAAAGTAAAATCAGGCTTATACCACCTGTCATTGCATCAGTAAGTCGTGAACGGCAGGGACTGGATGAACAAGTTCCTGCCGTTCTTTTTTTGGAATAGGAGGTGAGCCGGGAGTGGGCAAATACGTATTTAAATCCTTACTGCAGGTTATTCCGGTACTGTTTATTGTGTCATTAATCGTTTTTATTCTAGTCCGGGTAACGGGTGATCCTGTTGCTCTGATGTTACCTGAAACGGCAACGGCAGAAGACCGAGCAGTGTTAACGCAGGCCTTGGGGCTGGATCAACCCTTGTACACGCAGTATGCGAAATTTTTGGGCAATGCGATACAGGGGGATTTTGGCCAATCCTTCCGTTACGGGCAACCTGCGCTCGAGCTTGTATTGGAACGATTGCCTGCCAGTTTTGAACTGGCCTTAGCTGCGATGTTGTTTGCCGTATTGATGGCGGTGCCTCTGGGCGTAATCTCCGCAGTAAAAAGGAATACGTTTACCGATCTTCTCATTTCGGGAATTTCGGTGATCGGGAAGGCGATGCCGAACTTCTGGATGGGCATTATGCTGATCCTGCTGTTCTCTGTTATGCTGGGCGTTTTGCCCGTTTCGGGTCGCGGAGGGTTATCCCATCTGATTCTCCCTGCATTTACGCTGGGCGTAGGACTTGCTGCACAGATGACAAGGTTGATCCGGTCCAGCATGCTCGAGATTCTGAATCAAGATTATATTCGTACGGCTCGCAGCAAAGGCCTTGGACGAATGGCGGTCATTGCGAGACATGCGTTCCGCAACGGATTAATTCCAGTGGTGACGATCATGAGTCTTCAATTTACCAGTCTGATCGGGGGTACCTTGATTACAGAAACGGTATTCTCTTGGCCCGGTCTGGGGCAACTGCTGGTTGTAGCCGTAAATACACATGATATGGCTATTGTACAGGCTGCTGTGTTTGTCATTGCATTTATAGTTGTGGTTGTTAATATTCTGACGGATGTGTCTTACCGATTGCTGGACCCACGTATCAAATATGACTAGAAGGAGGTGCGATCAATGAGAGACAGCGATAAAACATCCGTTCTGGTTGCAGAACAGGACAACAACAGGCAGCGTACGATTGCCGGGATTCGGTCCATCTGGCAACAGCTAATCATCAGCAAGACCGGTTTATTCGGTGCAGTGCTTGTCATGGTTGTTGTCCTGATTGCTATAGCCGCACCTCTGCTCACGAGTCATGATCCGGCAGCGGTTAATCCGCTGAACCGTCTCAAACCTCCTGCATGGCTTGAAGGGGGAACGGCCGAATATTGGCTTGGAACCGACAATCTGGGTAGAGATATGTGGAGCCGTATCGTATATGGTGCACGCGTTTCGCTGATCGTGGGTATGGGTGCAGTCATTGTCTCCGGTATTCTTGGAGCGATTCTGGGACTGATATCCGGTTTCTATGGAAAATGGCTGGATGCCGTTATCATGCGTATAGGCGATGCATTTATGGCAATTCCAACGATACTTTTCATGCTGGTTGTGATGGCTATTGTTGGCCCGGGTATGACTACACTGATCTTCGTAATTGGTGTAACCAACTGGGTTCCGTTCACCCGAGTAGTTCGAAGTGAAGTGCTCAGCATCAAAGAACGTGATTTCGTGTTTGCAGCCAAGTCTATCGGTGCCAAAAACGGGCGTTTGATTATCAAACATATTTTGCCTAACGTCATATCCTCGTTTATTGTCATTTGCGGTATGAATGTAGGTACAACGATCATCATGGAAGCTTCGCTGAGTTTCCTGGGACTAGGGATCAAACCACCGGATGTATCGTGGGGAGGCATGTTGAGCGATGGACGCCAGTATGTAGCCACGAGCTGGTGGGTTGCGACATTTCCGGGACTTGCGATTACGTTTACCGTGCTGGGTGTTATTTTCCTAGGGGATTGGTTACGGGATGTACTTGATCCTCGAACAGAGTCAGCTCAGAAATCATAACGGAAGGGAGTTATGGATATGAAAAAAAGCCAGATTACGCCGGAGGATCTTGTTCACTACCGCTGGATCAGTCAGCCGGTGATCAGTGCAAATGGACAAGTAGCCTATGTTGAACAGACAATTGATCGGGCGAAGAACGAATATAACACACAGATTCGGGGAATTTCGCTGGATGGGACAGAAGATGTAGCGCTGACGGATGGAACGAAGGATTCTTCTCCTGCATGGTCGCCAGACGGCAATAAGTTGACGTTTATTCGATCGACTCAGGCTGGAAAAGGACTTTGGTCTGTTCATACGGAATGTACAGAACCGTCCATGCTCATATCTCCTGAACGTAAAATCATGAGTTACGTCTGGTCTCCCGATGGGAAGTACATTGCGTTTACCAGTAAAGTTGAGTCAAGTAAGGCTCAGTTGAGTGATGTTCAATCTAGTACTGATGAGTCGGCGAAAGATGTACATGTTGAACCATCCGCTCAGCAGGCACCTTTAGTGCGCGGCAAAGTCTATGAGCGTACTACGCCAAAAGCTGAGGGTGCAGGGTGGTGGGATGGTCAATACAGCCATCTATTTCTTTACGAGATCAAGAGTGGACACATCCAACAGATAACGTCCGGATTGTGGAATATTACTACACCAGTCTGGTCACCGGACAGCCTGAATCTTGCATTTATTTCTAAGCAAATACAGGAGGAGGGAGTCGATCCGGATTTACTTTATCATACGGACGTCTATATGGTCAGTGTTGAGTCGGGGGCAGGCGTAGCTGATGAACCTCTCAAAGTAACGGACTCCAGCCTCCAGATTAGCCAGTTCTCTTTTACAGCCGATGCCAAGCAACTGATCCTGATTGCGAGTGATCGCGAATATGGGAGTGGGAGTCATCATCAACTCTTTACGCTTCCAGTACAGCGGGGGATACCCAGGCTATTCGCACCTGAATTAGATATGCATATTGGCAATGCTGCGCTGGGAGATATGAAGTCGGCAAGTGCTTCTCCTTCGCCAATCATTAGTCGCTCGTCTCCACACCAGGGAGTATATGTTCTGGGAACGCATGATGGAAATGTCGATGTGTACCGGATTCAGGCGGACGGAAGCTGCGAAGTTATCACCTTTGCAGGCGAAAAAGATGTTTATCAATATACGATTTCAGCGGATGAGGAAACGTTGATCGTAGCTGCTCTGACGGATAATCATCCGGGAGAGCTTTATACCGTAGAGATGAGAAGCGGCAAAATGTCCAGACTCACTCAACGCAATGATGAATTTATGGCTAAACGCAAGGTAAACATGCCGACAAGAGTGGAATTCACTTCATCGGACGGCTGGTTGATTCAAGGGTGGCTAGCGATGCCCGATGTAACGCAACACACACATGCGGCTGAAACGAAGGTTGCTTCATCCGCGGGGTCACCATCTGCACTTACAAGACAAGATTTAGATGCAATACAGGCTCACCGTAAGTTGCCGTTAATACTACTGATTCATGGTGGTCCTCATGCGATGTATACTGGATCTTTCAGTCATGAGATGCAGACACTTCTTGCCGAAGGTTATGCTGTGTTATGGGTTAATCCTCGTGGCAGCATGGGATATGGACAAGCATTCGCAAGAGCTTGTCGTGGAGACTTCGCAGGCGGAGATTATCGGGATCTGATGGAAGCTGTGGATTATGCGTTGTCAACGTATTCGATACTGGATGCATCCCGTTTGGGTGTTGCGGGTGGCAGTTACGGGGGTGTCATGACGAACTGGATAGTCGCTCACAACAATCGTTTCAAAGCTGCTGTGACGCAGCGCTGTATCTCCAACTGGTTATCGATGTACGGCACGAGTGACATCGGTATTTCTTACGTGGAGGGTGTGATTGGAGGCAATCCGGCAGAGCATGCTGCATACCTCTGGTCCCGTTCTCCGCTCGCTCATGCGCACAACATCGAAACACCGCTGCTCATCATGCATGGCGAACAGGACTTTCGAACACCGATTGCTCAGGCGGAGGAGTTGTATACGACGCTGAAGCGTTATGGAAAAACAACCAGGCTGATTCGTTATCCGGGTTCTAACCATTCACTGCTCAAAAGTGGCAAACCTTCTCTGCGGGTAGATAGCTTCGAACAGGTAAATGCTTGGTTTAACGAGTATTTGTAACACATTAGACGAAGAACAAATTCGGGGAGATTATCTTCAATATAAACTGTTAACATAGAAAAAGCCTCATATGAAAGAAGCTGAAAACCGCGATTCATGCGGTTTTTTTTGTTTTATACAATAGAAGTTGAATTTGGATCTCAAATAATATATATTTTATATAAATGATAGTTTTATCTATCAAAAAAATGTGGAGGCGATCTATGATGATCAAACAAACAATAGGACATGTCCAAATATCCGATGAAGTCATCTCCAAAATGGTCGGTAAAATAACGGGGGCTACCCGTGAGATTGCTTCCATGTCGGCTGGATTGGTTGAAAGTGTTAGCAAACTATGGAGTGGTCGAAGCTTGCAAAACGGCATTACGATCCGCAGAGTGGACAACAGCGTGGAGATCAATGTCAAAATTATCGTTCTTTACGGTATCAAAGTACACGAGGTCTGCAGAGAGCTGCAACATAAAGTCATTGACCAGGTTGAACATCTTACAGGACTATCGATTCAAGCGGTGAACGTTTTTGTGGATGGCATGACATCCGAACCTCATCCGTCCAAGCTTTAGAGCGCGGTAACATGAGACCAAAACATGAGACTATAACAAGCGAATATAAAAAAACAAACATGGGGAGTGACAGCTATGAGCCAAATATCCATTGTAAAAGCAAAACCTCAAACCAACGTTGGAGGAAAACTAACGGAGATGGCGCTGGACTATATGAAGTATTCTCTGGCTGGTTCCAGAGAACCCGCAGTTATAGATCGCACATTTCAGAAGCTGTGGAAGTCCCGAAATAATCGTTTTAGTCACGAGTACGCTTATGAAGCGGTACGGGAGGGGAAAACACTTGGCATGATCATGTGTTATCCGACGACGCTGATGAACAAACTGGCATGGACGACATTCTCTCAGTTATTTGATATACATAAATGGAAGCTGATCGGATACAACTTGCGGAACTGGAAAGAGTTTTATACCATGGTGACGTTAAAAGAGGCAGAGGATGATGAATATCATATCGGGATCATTGCGGCTTTACCCGAAAGCAGAGGCCTTGGGATCGGAACAGAGTTGATCGGACATGTGGAGAAGCAGGCCGTTCAGCAAGGGTATTTCAAAACTTCACTAACGGTCAAACAAGAGAATGTGGGCGCGATCAAGCTGTACGAACGTCTGGGTTATAACAAAGTAGGTGAGATCAACAAACCTGCTGTATCCATGTATAGAATGTCAAAAGTACTGGTCTAAATCCGTCGTATCCGTATGGTATAGTAGAGCATGTAGTTATTTTAATATTTTTTTACGAAAAGATGACTACGAAGTCAACACGATACCAAAAGAGGTGTATGGGATGTATCAATATAAGGATCAGGAATATGAGGCCGTTCACTTTGAGGGACGTGATCTTCGTTACGGCGAGTTAATTCGTTGTGTTTTCAAGCACTGTACGTTCATGAATGCTTCCATTGAGGAGATCGAAACGAGCCATTGCCGTTTCATCGAATGTGATTTCAAGGGTGCTTTGATGAATGGGTCCATACATACAGAGTCTGCGTTTGAGAACTGCATGTTTGGGGGTGCGAACCTGTTTGCCTCCAAGTTCATGGCCTGTAAAATGACGGGATCGGACTTTTCCGGTGCCCAGTTGGATGGCATTACACTTGTAAAAGGAGACTGGTCTTATACCAATCTGCGACATACTCGGCTCGGAAAACAGGATTTGCGAGGTATTCGTTTTTTTGAAGCCGATCTAGCCGAATCCGATTTAAGCAAAGCTGACCTGCGTGATTGTGATCTCACGAGAGTGTCGATGAGCAAGGTGAAGTTGCAGGGTGCTGATCTGAGGGGGGCCATTTTGGATGGCATTGATCTGAAATCTCTGGATTTAAAAGGCGTGCGTATGGATCGTGAACAGGCTGTTCTGATTGCACGCTCCTTGGGAGCTAAGGTGGATTAGTTCGCTCGAATAATCTATGTTCTATTGGAATGGATACAATTTGGATTCCGAGGTGCAGTTTGTTATGAAAAATGAGAAGTTAACGTTCAAGCAAAATCGAATGTTTACCATTCTGGATGAAGCAACGAAGCTGCTTATTGAGAAGCCTAATGCGTCGATGAACGACATTGCAGAAGCTGCGAATATCGGGATTGCTACATTACATCGCTATGTGGAGAGCCGTGAGCAGCTAATGATTCATCTGGCTTTGCGTGCGATTGAGGTCGTTAACGAGACATTACAGCATGTGAAGCTCGATGAGGAGCGGGTCGAACAGTATATTCCGGAGCTGATTGAAGCCTTGATTCCACTGGGTGATAAGATATACTTCCTGGCTCATGATACAACCGTCAATTATAATGCCGAGATCGAAGGAGCAGATCAGAAGCTGAGAGAACCGGTTCTACATGCCATTGGTGTGCTTCAGGAGAAAGGTTTTTTTCGTTCGGATGTGGACAAATCATGGATTGTAGAGGTATTGTATTCCATCGTCTTTCTGACATGGCAGCAAGTGATCAGTGGTAATATCGCCAGAAATGCTGCACCTGCGCTTGTAGTGGACACGTTCTATCACGGTTTTGTTGCCAGATAAGCTGAAAAGGGGAAATAAGAACAGCAAGAGTTGCTACGTTGTTACTTGAATGGATTGTTAAAAAAGTGAATAGCAAAAGCCGCAGAGGAAACTGCGGCTTTTTATATTTCGAATTATGGCTATGTTCTATATAAGTTGAACTATATGATTTACAATGCAATTTTTGCTTTTAGCTGTTCCGATGCTGGCATCAAAGGCAGACGCAGCTGATCGGAAGCGATGATTCCTTGCTTCGCAAGCAGATGTTTCAGCATAGCTGGAGCTGGCTCCTCAAATAGATGTTTAATAAACGGAACGAGCTGTGTGTAGAGACGGTAAGAATCTTCTTTTTCACCAGCGACAAAACGGTTATATACTTCCAGGAAACGCTCTGGATTGATACTGGCCGATGCCATCATACCGCCAGCTGCACCTCTCGTTAACATATCGTAGAAGAATGTATCATCTCCGCACAGAATGGGCTTGGAGCCACAACGTACCAGTTCGGTCATGAGGTCGAGGTTATTTGTACTATCTTTAAGGCCAATAACGCCATCGATGTTCATAATTTTCTTCATCATTTCGATGGAAACTCTAACCCCTGTACGGGCTGGAATTTCGTATACCATCACCGGGATGCCTACCCCAGCTGCCATGCGGAAGTGCTCATAAATGCCCTCTTCCGTTGGTCTGTTATAGTATGGAGTAACGACAAGAACAGCGTCAGCGCCGAGTGCTGCAGCTTTCTTCGTTCTCGCTACCGTTGAAGCGGTGTCATTCGTTCCAGTTCCAACCATAATGGGTATGGACGAGTTGATGCTGCTCAGCGTTTCCTTCGCGGCCTTCACAAGCTGTTCCACTTCATCCCATGTCACGGTAGGTGATTCTCCTGTCGTACCATTAATCACCAAGCCATGAATACCACTGTTTGCCATAACTTTGATGTAGTTTTGGAATGAAGGAAGATCAAGCTCGCGCTCCTGGGTAAAAGGTGTGATTACAGGTATATAAATACCTTGAATCTGTTGTTCGGTTAACATCGTATAACCCCCAAATGTATGTTGGAATTCCATTTCATTCACTTTACCATGGGAAAACGTATCATAGTTAGCTATAATAGATGATGGGTGTTATCAATAATTTTGATGATGTGAGGGAATATATGATGGATTTGAATTATTTTCAAACGTTTCGCGAAGTGGCTTTACGGCAAAGCTTTACCAAAGCGGCTGAAGAGCTTGGCTACGCACAGTCCAGTGTGACAACCCAGATTCAAAAGCTGGAGAAAATCTATCAAGTCAAGCTGTTTGAACGATTTAATAATAATAAAATTAGGCTCACTTCGGCTGGAGAAGAGCTGTTTAAGCTCTCCGGGCAGTTGCTGGAAATATTCGAACATTCGCAAGAAAAGCTTACCAAACAAGGAGGGGGTTCACTTACCATTGCGACGATGGACTCGCTTGCCTCCTACTATCTGCCTGTGCCTATTCAGACCACACGGAAACAATACCCCGAGCTTGGCATTCGGCTGCAGACGGATCGAGAAGATCTGATTTTGCAAAAAGTAAGAGAAGGTGAAGCGGATGTTGGTCTTATTCTTGCAAATGCTTCACCCGAGTCGGGATTACAATGGATCACCATTCGGGAAGAGCCGCTGGTGCTCATCGTGAACTCGGATCACCCACTTACGGCTAAGTCCGAGGTTGCACTCAGCGATCTGGCGGATGAGGAATGGATCATGCCGGAGGATTCATGCAACTACAGGCAGCTGCTGGAGAAGGTACTCAGAACCAACGGAATTCCCTATAAAGTGGGATTGGAGCTTGGAAGTCCTGAGGCAATTAAACGAAGTATCATGGCTGGTCCAGGTATCTCTCTTTTGCCACGGATGATTGCTATGGATGAGATCCAGAGACGGAAGCTCACGGTATTACCGCTGGTTCATACGGATTTTACACTTGAGATTCAGCTGGTTATTCATGCCCGGAAATGGATTTCTCATGCGTTGCAGCAATTCATTACAAATCTTGGGGCGAAAGAATCCGATTGGCTGCCAGCGAAGAAAAAAGCTGAGTAAGTGAGAACACTGTAATCTCCGGGAAGTAAATTAATCTATACGGATTGATGATTATATTATGATGTTTTTAAATCAGGAAGGATTGCTGTCATGAAGAAAGTTATTGTCATTGGCGCGGGAATATTAGGTTCATCTACAGCTTATCACTTGGCAAAATCAGGAGCGGAAGTGCTGCTTATTGATCGGAAAGATGCAGGGCAGGCCACGGCTGCGGCTGCCGGTATCATCTGTCCGTGGCTGTCACAACGCCGGAATCAGGACTGGTATCAGCTGGCCAAGGCGGGCGCACGTTATTACCCTCAGCTTATTGCTAAGTTAGAGCAGGATGGGGAAACCGAGACCGGCTATGCGCAGACAGGCGCACTCAGCATTCATACGGATCAGGACAAGATTAACAAGATGGCTGAACGGGCCAAGCTGCGGAGAGAAGATGCGCCTGAGATCGGAGCGATTACATGTCTGAATGAAAAGGAAACCCATGAACGTTTTCCTTTACTTGGGGAAGGTTATTCATCTGTACACATCAGCGGCGCTGCCCGGGTGGATGGAAGAGCGCTGCGTGATGCGTTAATCCGCTCTGCACAGCGACACGGGGCTCGTTTAATTGAGGGAGAAGCTGAGCTGCTCTATGAGGGCGAGCAAGTTCGTGGCGTTCAGGTGCAATCGGAGCGTTATATGGCGGACATGGTTGTGGTGTGTGCAGGTGCATGGGCGAATGAACTGATGAAGCCACTGGGGGTTCATTTTAAAGTCCATTATCAGAAGGCTCAGATTGTACATTTACGGGCAACTAATCAAGAAAATACAAATCAATGGCCTGTGATTATGCCACCTTCAGATCAGTATTTATTGGCCTTTGCAGACCAGAAGATGGTTGTTGGCGCTACACATGAAAATGATGTCGAGGGCTATGATACAAGAATTACTGCCGGAGGCATGCAGGAAGTATTGAACAAAGGACTGGAGCTGGCACCTGATCTTGCAAACTGTACACTTGAAGAGGTTCGTGTTGGTTTCCGTCCGTTCACACCGGGATTTCTCCCAGTTATGGGACAAGTACCAGGATGGTCAGGTCTGATTACAGCCAATGGACTGGGTGCTTCGGGTTTGACCATGGGGCCTTATATCGGAGGACAGATTGCGAGATTGGCACTTGATTTGGAACCGGAAATCAACATCGAAGCGTATAATGTAAGTAAAGCGATTGAGATGAGTGTAGAATAAATAGCTGCATAATGAGGTGAGCACTTGACATATTCACAGCGTTTATCAGGCGGAGCAAGCCTGTCCGACATATTGCATTTGGAACTTCAGATCGATCAAGTAAAAGAAGAACGGTGTGCTGCTATTGAAGAGCTGAAGCGGTATGAACATGAGAAGATTCTGATTAAATCTGATGTTCAAGAGGAAGAAGCAATCGTCGGGGCTGATGAGGCACGATCTTTACAAAAAAATCTTGTGGACATACAAACTCATGTGAATTTGCTAACAACACGGCTTGAAGAACTGGAGACCGCCTTGGATGAATTATTAGATTAGAGATGCTATGAGATGCAATGTATCCCGTCTACAGAACCTCACCGTGGATCTATAAGAATGATTTGTATGTAGCTGAATATGGAAGGGGTGATTGAATATGAGATTTCAGGCAGAACGAATCTATATTAGAGCCTGGACCGTAGAAGACGCTGCACTTCTTCAGGGTTTCCAGATTGGTAACAGAGAGGAAATTGAGGGCATCACGGCCGCAGAACGAGATAAAGCTTTCTACACTCTGGAAGGTCAGACCCGGCTGATTGAGAAATGGCTTAAGCTAAGAAAAGAAGGAAAACGATACTCTTTCGGTATTTTTCTTCAAGATAACGATGAACTGGTGGGAGAAATCTCATTATTTCGAATTGAACTGAACGGATTAGATAAATGGGTGCTTGGTTACGCAACAGATCGCTTGCATCACGGTAAAGGTTATATGAGCGAAGCGTTGAAATGTGTGCTTCTTTTTGCCAAAGATGAGATGGAAATTATGCAAATAGAGGCGGGTGCAGTTCCGGAAAATGCAGGCTCCATTCGTGTTCTTATGAGAGCGGGATTCCAAGAAAGCGGCACGCACGATGTACCTATTCAGGGAGTGATGAGAAAACATACGATGTTCACGATATCCCTGGATGATGTGAGGTAAGCAAAGGGCACCCGAATGAAATTACGAACGAATCTAATTTAACGAACTGGGAGCTTAAATGAAAAACAATAAGTTTATCCCCAGAAGGAGAAGCATATGGCTACTATATTAGTTGCAGACGATGATGCGAATATTCGCGAGCTTGTCTGTTTGTTTTTACGAAATGACGGGTTCGAAACCGTAGAGGCTGTAGACGGCCATCAGGCGCTCACGCTATACAAGCAGCGTTCCATTGATCTGGTGGTGCTGGATATTATGATGCCAATTATGGACGGATGGGCCTTGTGCAGAGAATTGAGACAAATGAACGCAGATCTGCCCTTACTTATGTTAACAGCAAGAGGGGAGACCTGGGAAAAGGTGAAAGGTTTCGAGCTGGGAACAGATGATTATTTAACGAAACCGTTTGACCCTCTGGAATTAACTGTACGTGTGAAAGCTTTGCTGAAACGTTACAAGATTGGCTCCACACACATGATTCAGTTTGGGGACGTCACACTCGATCGTCAGAGTTACAAAGTTATTCTGGGAACAGAAGCGTTAACTTTGCCACTCAAGGAATTTGAATTGTTATACAAGCTGGCTGGAACGCCAGGACAAGTCTATACGCGGGAGCAATTGATTGACCAGATCTGGGGTCTCGATTACACAGGGGATGATCGAACGGTAGATGTACATATCAAACGGTTGCGCGAACGGTTTGCGACGACTTCTGATTTTCAGATTGAAACGGTTCGTGGACTGGGGTATCGGTTAGAGGTCAAGCATGATTAAGTCTTTGTATATCCGGGTCGTTGTGACTTTTCTGGTTTCTGTAATAGCAGGGACCGTGATTGCGTTCCTCTTATCCACCTGGATCTTTGAAGATCAGCTCAATGAAAATTCACATATCAATATACGTAACTTTGGTCAGGATGTTGTAGAGATATATAAAACGCTGCCGCTCTCCGAAGCAGACGCATTCGTCAACAAGATGAAGCAACTCGATTTATACTATATTCGAATGTATGAGCAGTCAGGACAGTTTCAAACGTATGGGAAGGCTATTGATCATAACCCGATTTCAGTGACGAAAGAGCAGCTTCAGAAAGTACTTGAAGGAGAAGTAGTAGAGGCGACACCGAATGGACTTGGCACAGTTCTACTGGGATTGCCAGTCAGGACGAGCAACGGAACTCGAGCCATGTTTCTGGAAACCTTATCACCGCCTGCTGCTGCTGCTGTGATCCAATGGGGTACGATTTTTGCCACCTCATCTCTGGCCGCCGGAAGTCTGATCATTCTGATTGCTTCCATGTTTCTGGTAAGACCGATCAAAACATTGACTCGTGCAACCAAACGTATCGCAGCAGGTGATTTCAATGTAAAGCTGAATATCAAGCAATCGAGTGAACTGGGCACACTCGCTCGCAGTTTCGAAGATATGATGAAGGATCTGCAGCAACTGGAGCAGATGAGAAGAGATTTCGTAGCCAACGTCTCACACGAGGTACAATCACCGCTCACTTCCATATCAGGTTATGCTCAAGCGTTGAAGAAGGTAGAGTTACCGGATCAGGAACGAGGAAGGTATCTCGACATTATTATCTCAGAGGCGAAACGGTTGTCCAAAATGAGTGATAGTCTGCTTAAGCTCAGTATGCTTGAGTCACAATCCCATCAGCTGCAACTAACTACTCGTGATCTTGATGAGCAGATCAGGCGGGTTATTGTTGCATTACAGCCTCAATGGTCTGCTCGAAATATCCGGTTTGAGCTGGATTTACAGAAGGTGCAAGTCAAGGCCGATCATGATCAATTGAATCAGGTATGGACCAACATTATCAGTAATGGAATTAAGTTTTCAGAAGATAACAGTTTAATTCACATCAGGATGGAACGGGATATCAGGAATGTAACCGTGCGGATATCGGATCATGGCATTGGTATTCCTGAGGAGGATCAAAAGCGCATATTTGAGCGCTTCTTTAAGGCCGATCGATCCCATAGCCGCAAGTATGACGGCAGCGGAATGGGACTTGCGATCACCAAACAAATTGTTTCGTTACATCAAGGGGATATTAAGGTGGAAAGTAAGGTCGATCAAGGAACAACGTTTATCATCACACTGCCAATCAGTACACCAATGGCAGAATAACCGCCTTCTCTTAGCGTGCCTGTTGCTTACTCATCATGGTATGCAATGCTCCACTTCTAATTTGCTACGTTCATGTACAAGTTCCCTTGTATGTGAAACGTAGCATTTTTAGTTTGTTCATGTTCTGTTCATATAGACGTCACGGACAGTACATCTTGCTGGATTAAGCTTGAAATTGACCCAAATGTATGGGTCTAACAACAGATCAGGAGGAGATGTGAATGGGAACACAAGATAAAATGAAAATGAACAAGAGCGCGAGCAAGCTCATCAACAAGAGTATGATCAAGAAAATTGTCCAGAAACGTACTTCAATCGCTGCGTTGAGTCTGGTAATTACACTGTTATCACCTTGGACGGCGATGGCCGCTCCAGCTGTTCATAAGAGCAGTGAACTGACGTATGAATCAACCAAGAAAATGGTGATGGAAAAGGCCAAGTTATTAACCGAAACATACGGGACAACAAGTGTGCAGTATGCTCTTATGGATCAGGGAGAGATTATAGTCTCAGAACAGACAGGCAAGAATGATCAGCATGGGAAAGTACCTCTTACATCGGATACAATCTATGGCATAGGATCAACAAGTAAAATGTTTCTTGCAGCTTCTGTTATGAAGCTTGTTGATGAAGGTAAGGTGAATCTGGATCTGCCCGTGACGAACTATATACCGGAATTTAAGATGAAAGATCTTCGTTACAAACAAATCACACCACGCATGTTGTTGAATCATTCGGCAGGTCTCCTCGGCACTTCAAGCCATAATGCAACATTGTACGGGGATAATGATACTTACACTCATGACACTTTCTTGGATCAACTAGCGACACAGAATCTAAAGGCAGAACCAGGTGCGTATTCGGTATATTCTAACGATGCATTTACATTGGCTGAACATCTGGTTGAAAGAGTCAGTGGATTGAGCTTTACGGCATATATACACAAATATTTTACACAACCTCTGAACATGGAGCACACCAAAACGCCGCAGGATGTGGTTAACACGGCAGAAATGGCGGCGATTTATTCTCCTTTGTCCGAGGTTCAGCTTCCACAAGAGAATTATAATATCATCGCTACTGGAGGCATATATTCCACCGCCCAGGATCTTGTGAAATTTTCACAAATCTTCACAGGTGAGGTTGAAGGTATTCTTTCCGAGAAGTCGGTAAAAGCCATGGAACAAAAGGAGTACCAACGAGGCATGTGGCCAGAAGAGAGTGATTCTTCTATTTCTTACGGATTAGGATGGGATAGTGTGGATTTGTTCCCATTCAGTGACTACGGCATCAAGGCGGTCACGAAAGGTGGGGATACCGTATCGTATCATTCATCCTTGGTCGTACTTCCAGAGCATAATCTGGCTGCCGCCGTTACTTCTTCAGGAGGATCGAGTGCAATTGATCAATTGATAGCGAGCGAACTGTTACTTAGCGCACTCGAAGCTAAAGATATCATTCAAGAACGCAAGCCTGAGAAATCGTTTGGCTTACCTGTAAAGTCGGACATGCCGAAAGAGATGTCTGCGTATGCAGGAATTTATGGAGGAAATAATACCATATCGAAAGTGGTTGTGAAGGCTGCTGGAGAACTGTCGATTACTCCCCAAATGGTTCCGAATAGTCCTTCGGATCAATACAACTATACGTCGGATGGAACATTTGTAAACAAGGAAGGCACAGAGAAATTAAAATTTGTTGAAGAGTCAAACGGTCATGTCTACTTGTGGTCTCGATCCTATCTTTCTGTACCTGGACTAGGACAACTTGCTTTCTCGGAATATACGGCACAAAAGCTCGAAGACAATCCATTGCCCAACGACGTTAAGGCGGCTTGGGATCAGCGTAACGGGCAGAGGTATTACCTGATGAATGAGAAATATACCTCAACGGCATATCTACATGCTTCATCCATGATTCCATTGGATACTGTGAATGGTGTTCCCGGTTATATGATCAACCATAAAATTGTTGGAGCCAATCATGCCGTGAACGAACTCCAAATTCCCGTTATGGCTGGTAGGGATGTGAGGGATATTTACTTTTCGGAGAAAAACGGTATAGAGTATATTCATTTAACAGGCTATGAATACGCGAGTGAAGAAATTGTTCAAGCACTCTATGCAGGCCAGCAATCCAAGATCACGATTCAGCCGGATGCTAATGCCAGATGGTTCTCCGTGCCCACAGCGGCCAAAGGTAAGATCATGATGGTGAAGATGCCTGCAAAAGGGGCCTTTGCCGTATTTGACCAGGAGGGTGTTTGTATTAATCACACGGTAATTAGTGGTAAGAATGAGGTTACTCTTCCCGAAAACGGGCGTATTGTGTTTGCCGGTGAGGCAGGTTCTCGATTTGAAGTTTCATTGAAAAAGTAAAAGCGTAGTTAATCATTCGATAATATTCCTCGTATGAACGTATTGGCACGTATTTGCATTGTGAACATGCAAAAAGTCTTCTCTATGATGTGGAGAAGGCTTTTTTGGCTATAGATCAGCGAGAATAGGTTTACATGTTTTGGTAGACTGTATAGAATGATATACACTGTATAACCGAATATGAATGTGGAGAGTGAGTGTGAATCGAAATGCTTCGTCGTTTTTTTTCGTATTACCGACCGTACAAAAAACTGTTTTTGATCGATTTTGGCTGTGCTGTATTTGCAGGTTTGCTGGAGCTGGCATTTCCGCTTGCGGTTAGTAAATTTATCAATGAACTGTTACCAGGCCAAGACTGGCCGCTAATTTTACTGGCCTGTATCGTGCTTTTATCCATCTACGCACTGAATACGGTATTGAATTATGTTGTTACATACTGGGGGCATATGCTGGGCATCAACATCGAAACGAATATGAGGGAGAAAATGTTCGCTCACCTGCAGAAGCTCTCGTTCCGGTTCTTTGATAACCGCAAAACCGGGCATCTGATCGGTCATCTCACGAATGACCTCAATGATATTGGCGAAGTCGCTCACCATGGGCCAGAGGATGTGTTCATCGCTGTAATGACACTGATCGGCTCATTCTGGTTGATGGCCAATATCAACCTGGAGCTGGCTTTGCTGACGTTTATCATTATCCCGATTATGGCGTGGGTTATTATCATATTCGGTGGACGGATGACGAAAACGTACCGGAGACTTTTCGGTGATGTGGGTAACTTCAATGCACGTATCGAAGATAACGTAGGTGGTATGCGTGTTGTTCAGTCTTTTGCCAATGAAGAGCATGAGAAAAAGCTGTTCGCTGAAGATAATGCTAATTTCCGTCTAACCAAACTGCTTGCGTATAAAACGATGGCAAAAAGCATCTCGGTCAGTTATATGATGATGCGTCTCGTGACCGTGTTTGTGATGATCAGCGGAGCGTGGTTTTACATCGATGGCAGAATCAACATGGGTGATTTTATGGCGTTCCTGCTCTTGTCGAATATTTTCTTCCGTCCGATTGAGAAAATTAATGCGGTAATTGAGAGCTACCCAAAGGGGATCGCAGGTTTCAAACGTTATCTGGAGATCATTGACACCGAGCCTGAGATTGCGGATCGCAACGATGCGGTTGAACTGCGTGAGGTGAAGGGAGATATTCGCTTCGAAAATGTATCCTTTGGTTATGAATCCAGCCGACGTATTCTGAATCAAATTAGTTTGTCGGTTCGTCCGGGGGAAACGGTAGCATTTGTCGGGCCTTCGGGTGCAGGGAAAACGACGATCTGTAGCTTGCTTCCACGCTTTTATGAAGTAGAAGAAGGCCGAATTACGGTAGATGGCATCGACATTCGTGATATTAAACTGCAATCGCTACGCAAACATATTGGAATTGTGCAGCAGGATGTATTTTTGTTTTCAGGCACAATTAAAGAAAACATTGCATATGGCGATCTGAACGCAACCGAGGATCAGATCTGGGAGGCGGCCCGCCGCGCTTCATTGGAAGAATTGATTCTGAACTTGCCCGAGGGCATGGACACGATCATTGGAGAACGTGGGGTCAAGCTGTCTGGAGGGCAAAAACAACGTTTGTCTATCGCTCGCATGTTCCTCAAAAATCCGCCGATTCTGATTTTGGATGAAGCGACATCCGCTCTGGATACGGAAACGGAAGCACTCATTCAGCAATCTCTTGCCGAATTGTCAGTAGGCAGAACAACACTGGTGATTGCTCACCGACTGACTACGATTAAAAATGCGGATCGCATTATTGTGGTGAATACCGATGGGATCGCTGAACAAGGCAATCATGAAGAGTTGGTTGCTGCCGGAGGCATCTACAGCCGCCTGCATCAAGTTCAACACAATCACTCTTAGGCTGGTGTCTCACTAACTTCTTTAAAATAGTTTGAAGTTGCCGCGCGCTGCGCGGCTTTTTTGTGTTCTTTTAGATATCCGATGTCTGGAGATGTTGAACTGGAAGAATAATGTTGACAGTGTCCACAATCCTGATTAATATAATGTTGACAATGTCCACTAAAAGGGAGGTTTCGTAATGAGCTCTCATCATATTCAACCGGAAGTTCTGGCAGACATGCGGCGGTTTAACCGTTTTTATACGAATATACTCGGAGTACTTGATAAGCATATTCTCGGGACGGGGTATTCTTTTGCCGAGGTACGCGTCATCATCGAGATTGGCATGCGCGGCGAAAGCATTGCAAACAATCTGGTCGATACACTAACGATTGATCGCAGCTACATGAGCCGCATTGTGAATAAGCTGACAAAGGAAGGACTGCTCGTTAAGGTGGATTCTACGGAAGACAGCAGGGTCAGCCTGATTCGTCTGACGGACAAAGGGCGGGTGTTGTTTGCTGAGCTGAATGACCGATCCGATCAGCAAATTATGAAATTAATGCAAAATTTAAACGAAGAAGAGATTCAAGAGGTCTACACCTCCATGATGAACATCCAAGAGAAGTTGAACAAGAAGGCAGGAGAGACAGCGCGATGATACGATTCGAATGTGATTATAATGAAGGTGCGCACGAACGCATTTTACAACGATTGATGGAAACTAATATGGAGCAAACGAGTGGTTATGGCACAGATGCTCACTGTGAGCGTGCTCGTCTGCTGATTCGGCAAGCTTGCGGTAACGACGATGCAGATGTACATTTTCTCGTCGGAGGTACGCAGACCAATACAACGGTGATCGCATCTATTCTTCGCCCACATCAAGGTGTCATTGCAGCGGTGTCCGGTCATATTGCTGTTCATGAGACAGGTGCAATTGAGGCGACAGGACACAAGGTGCTGACGGTTCCGAGTCTGGATGGCAAAATTACGGCCGCGCAAGTGAAAGCCGTCTATGATGCACATGCGCAAGAATCGTCACCAGAGCACAGTGTTCAACCGGGCATGGTATACATATCCCAACCGACCGAATACGGCACCATGTACAGCAAAGCTGAACTTGAAGAGTTGTATGCAGTAAGCAAGGCGTGTGGTCTACCATTTTTTGTGGATGGAGCACGTCTCGGTTATGCTCTTGCATCCAAAGATTGTGATATGACGATGGCCGATCTCGCTCGACTCTGCGATGTATTTTATATTGGCGGAACCAAAATTGGTGCATTGATGGGTGAGGCGGTTGTTATTCTCAATGATGCGTTGAAACGGGATTTTCGTTATATTATCAAGCAAAAGGGTGGCTTATTAGCGAAAGGAAGATTGCTGGGCATCCAGTTTGAAACATTGTTTGAAGATGGTTTGTATCTGGATATTTCACGTCATGCGGTGGATATGGCTTTGAAAATTCATGATACCCTAGTGTTGCACGGAGTGAAATTCTTGTATTCTTCTCCAACGAATCAGCAGTTCCCGATTCTGCCGGATTCTTTGCTGGAACAGCTGCGTAAGCACTATACGTTTACATTCTGGGAAAAGGTAGACCACAACCGCAGTGCAGTTCGTTTCTGTACTAGTTGGGCGACTCGCCAAGAAAACGTGGATGCGCTGACGCGTGATATTGTAAAACTATTACAAGGGAAACAGCTTCAAATTCAAGTTGAAGATCAAACCAAACCCACTGAAGCCGTCGCAGAGTTACAGACAGCGGCGATGGTGTAAGTGCTGGTGTAAGCGTGTTGGTAGAAATGCAATTGCAAGCCCAAGGGAAAATCCTAAGTCTAAGCCCATGTGCAAGCCCAAGGAAAATCTAAGTCTAAGCCCAAGTGCAGGCCAGAGGGAGAGCCCAAGGAAAGTGAAAGGGCAAGTACAAGTACAAGTGTATGCCCGAGGGAAAGTGGACGTGAAAGGGCGAGTGCAGTGCAGCGTAGTACAGTAAAGTATGGACATTAGAATAGATGCTTCATGGTTAAGGCCGGATGTCTTTTCAAATCCTAACGATCATGACAGAGCTTATTTGGGTCGTTTTAACAAGAAAATTTTTCTAACGATCACCACAGACGTTATATTATAAAAAATTAGTGTTTTTTAAGCGTAAAAGCCATTTTTCAACGAAATAAGACTCCTGGTGATCGTTAGAATTGGAGATGGTCTAAAATGAGGCAAATAGCGTCTCTGGTGATCGTTAGGAGATTTTACACCCGTTGGAGGAGCTTAATGCTGCTTGCTACAAAGTAAAAATAAAAAGTAAAAAGTAAAGCGTACCTCAAAAAAATGTGTTATGTCCGATTGGGGAATGTTGGAACTGGGAACAATAGTCTTCTCCTAAAATTATCTTTTCCAATCTTATCTTTTCCAGACTTATCGCAGGAAGTAAGCCAATTCTGTGATGATTCAGCCTGATATGGAATGTAGGGGTGTCTTGCAGGTGATATGCCTGGGGCACGCCTTTTTATTTTGCGTCAAAAGTATCTTAAAGAAAGTTCCAACTCACAATTAGATCAGATTAGAGATAGATTATCTTAACTAACTTAACTATTTTAAATAACTTAACTAACTTAACTAACTTAACTTAAATATCTCAAATATCTCAAATATCTCAAATAACTCAAATAACTTAACTTAATTTAACTTAACTTAGATTGGACTGGATTAGTTTTGGATTAGATTAAATAGGATTAAAATACGTTCTAAATCATTAATTGACATCAAAATCAATTGACATCGCTCGCGGTTTAAATTAAGTTATTAAAGACACTTTATATCTTTAATATAAAGGAGAGATGTTATGATTAGCGAAGAGCAAGAGCCACTTTTTCTAATACAAGACTCACAAGATAATAATCAGTTCAACGAATCGGACCATTCCATACGCCTCCTAAAATCAATCCAATCCATGCTCTCGGTACAATCGAAGCTCCCGATACAGTCTCCATCACTATTATCAATGTTGCAGCCATCTCCAGGAGAACGTATTCTGGATGTGGGATGTGGGAATGGCGTACTGACGGCTAAAATTGCGGCAACTGGAGCGATCACCACCGGAATTGATTTTTCGGAAGAAAGCATTGCCCAAGCTTTGGAAAAATATCCAGAATTGGATTTTCAGACAGCAGATGCTGCTCATTATCGGACGAAAGAGCGTTATGATGCTGTATTTTCTCATGCGGCATTACATTGGATGGCTGATGCCCCGGCAGTTGTACAAACCATACAATTGGCGTTGAGGGAAGGAGGACGTCTGGTGACCGAGTTTGCAGGGAGCGGTAATACGGCAATTATACTTCATGCGGTTCGTGAGGAGCTCATTGCACGGGGATACACATGGGAAGGACGCAATCCGTGGTATCACCCAACCGTTGCCGAGTTCTCAAGCTTGCTGGAGCAGCATGGATTCAGGGTGTTGTTTATACAACATAGTGACACGCTTAGATCGATGAAACAGGGAGTCCATCAATGGTTGAGTAGCTTTGCAACGTATCTTCTCCGGGATATTGAAGCAGATGAGCAGGAGTTGATTATGAAGGTTGTCGAAAAGAAAGTAGAAGCGCAGCTTTATCGTGAAGAGCAGTGGAATCTGGATATTTCCAGACTGCGCGTTGTTGCCGTTAAAGCTTAAATGAATAAGATTAACGATTTGGCTATAAGTCCGACCAAAATCCAAGGAGGCTGGCATGAAAATAGAGAAACCCAAACTGCAGGAACACTTGCTTGAACCCGAGCCAATCTATACATTGGAATCAAAAACAGAGTATAGAGACAGGTTGATTGAGAATGTGACGCTGGATCTGCAGGAAGCGAGCAAAGTTTCCTTCGAAAAGGTCGTATTTCGGCATGTTACCATTGTGGAGTCCTCACTTGAACACTGTGAATTTACGGACGTTCGGTTCGAACACTGTGACTTTTCCAATGTAAATTTGCAAAATTCGTTTATGCATCGCACAGAGTGGGTGAATTGCAAATTGGTCGGCACGGATTTTTCCGGTGGCAGGTGGCAAAATGTTAGCGTTTTGCAAAGTATATGTGACTACAGCAATTTTCGGTTCGCACACCTCAAACAGGTTGAATATTCGGAGTGTAGCTTGCTTGGTACGGACTTTGCTTATTTAAAATTACAGAAGATCGCGCTTGGTGAGTGCAAGCTGGATCAGGTAACATTCACCGGAACAGCAATGAAAGGTCTGGATTTGAGTAATTGTGAATTTGATGTTCTAGTCCTGACGCTCGAAGATTTGGACGGATGTACGATTGCGCCCCATCAGGCAGCAACCTTTGCAGGGTTAATGGGGCTTATCATCAAATAAATTTCAAAAAAGTGTACAGAATCCTTATTAAATGTTATCCTTAACTGTTACGTGTGACATAAAGATTCGTTTTATGTAGAGATTTGCGTAAATGAAGGAGATAACATGACATTTCAGGAATTAAATATTATCCCTCCGATTTTGGAAGGGTTGAAAAAAGCTAACTATACCAAACCTACTCCAATTCAGGAGCAGTCCATACCAGCAGTGCTTGCGGGGAGAGATTTACTCGGCTGTGCTCAAACGGGGACAGGCAAGACTGCTGCATTTTCGGTGCCCATTATTCAGTTGTTGAGTGAACGCGGTCAAGGGAAACAAGAAGCTCCAGGAAAGCCGGCAGATAAAAGATCCAAGTCTATTCGTGCGATACGCTCGCTTATTTTGTCCCCGACCCGAGAACTTGCCATTCAGATATCCGATAACATTAAAGTCTACAGTAGATACACCGACATTCGTTCGGTTGCAATTGTAGGCGGAGTATCTCAAAAGGTGCAAGAACGTGCATTACAGCAAGGGGCAGATATTGTCATTGCTACGCCTGGACGTTTGATGGATCTGGTGAATCAGAAGCAGATTGATCTGAAAATGGTGGAGATTCTCGTACTGGATGAAGCTGACCGTATGCTGGATATGGGCTTTATCCATGATGTGAAACGCATTATTGCCAAGATGCCAAACAAAAAACAGACCTTGTTTTTCTCAGCAACGATGCCGCCGGAGATTGTCAAAATGGTACAAACCTTGCTGGTGAATCCAGTCAAAGTGGAGATTACTCCAGTTTCGTCAACGGTAGATCGTATCAAACAATCTGTATATTTGCTGGAGCATGGCAAGAAACAGAATATGTTGAATCATATTTTACAGGATGAATCGATAGCTTCTGCACTGGTATTCACCCGCACGAAACGTGGGGCTGATCGGGTTACGCGGGATTTGGCTAAAATTAACGTGACGGCACAGGCCATTCATGGCAACAAGTCGCAGAATGAACGCCAGCGGGCTCTGAACAATTTTAAAAGCGGTGTAACGCGTGTGCTGGTCGCAACTGACATTGCGGCAAGAGGAATCGATGTTGAAGAATTGACACACGTCATTAACTTCAATCTGCCAAACATTCCGGAGACTTATGTTCACCGTATTGGGCGAACGGGCCGCGCTGGGAAAAGCGGAATGGCAATCTCGTTCTGTGAGAAGGATGAACTTCCTTTTCTGAAAGATATCGAGAAAGTGATCAAAAAATCGATCCCTGAAGTGAAGGACCACCCTTATCCGATGACGAACATGCCTGTATTTGCACAGATGAGTTCAACGAAACCGGCTTCCAAAACTTACGGCGGCAAGCCTGCTAAAAATAAAACAAATCCGGCTCGCAAACCGAAGTCCGAATGGTTTACCAAACGGGATAAAACGGCATCCGGCAGTAGAGCCGAGGATCGCCATACGAATGGTTCACGTTCTGCGCGTAGCGAGCAGTCGAATCCCTACAAAGGTGGAGAGTCATCTCGCACAACCCCTAAAGGGGAGCACAGAAAAACAAGCAGTCGTTCTTCGTATCAGAGCCAGCAGCGCCGAGGGAAGTCACGTAGCGACCAAGCCAAATAACGGAGCAAAGATAAAGAACCAGAAGAATGATGGATTGAAAAACAATTTATAAATCAAGTTGTAATACAACAACAATAAATCGACAATAAAACAAGCCTTCTCCGATTCTCTAGGAGGAGGTTTTGTTCTATCCATCTAGCTGAATCACATTTACATACAAACATACATTCGTTTAAAATAAAAGATGAACGAGTCGATTTTTTGAAAAAGGGAGGCAGCACTGTGATTGATAGCATTTTTGAGTATTGTCTTGCTAAAAAAGGAGCAGTTAAAGATTTTCCTTTTGGACCTGAAACAGCTGTGATCAAGGTAGCGGACAAAATGTTTGCACTTTTGTTTGAAGGGAATGGAGAGAATAGCCGCTTGAATCTAAAGTGTGATCCGATCATCGCGGAGAATCTGAGAGAGCAACATGAAGCCGTCAAGCCCGGTTACCATATGAACAAAAAGCACTGGAATACCGTCATGCTGGATGACTCCTTATCCAATGAGGACATTTATGCCATGATTGATCATTCCTATGACCTGATTGTGCAGAAGCTGCCTAAGAGGATTCAGGAGACACTGAGCGAATAGAGAACATAAAGCCAGATGCAATTTCAATAACTTTCACCTGTTTGCAATAAAATGAAGGAGTGAATGTGAATGGATCAACAACAGCAGCAGATAGCCATGGTTCAACAAATGCGTCAGCATAGCTCAGGCAATGATCAGGGCCTCCAGCCAAGTGTTACATATGATGTTACAGTAAAAGAATACATGATCCCAACTTCCGCTGGAGAAACGCGAGTGCTGGTATATGTGCCGAATCGAAAACAAACAGATACCTTAACATGGCCCGTATTTTTTAACATGCATGGTGGAGGGTTTGTACTAGGTCAAGCGGATGGAGATGACTCCTGGTGTCGTTTGATGGCAGATCGTGCGGCATGTCTAGTGGTGAACATCGATTACAAGTTAGCGCCTGAACATAAATTCCCGACGGCCGTCTACGAATGTTATGACGTGGTGAAATGGATGCAAACCAATGCAGACGAGTTCTCTGCAAATGCATCCATGTTCGCTATTGGGGGTCATAGTGCGGGAGGTAATCTGGCTGCGGCGGTGTGTTTGCTTAATCGGGAACGTGGGAATGAGTTCCCGATCCTGCTCCAGATTATCGATTATGCTGTGCTGGATCTGGCAACAGACCCGGCGGAGAAGCCTGATTTTCCAGAGGCGATTCCAGCCCATGTGGCTAGGACGTTTAATGCGATGTATCTGATGAAACCCGAGGATGCTTCGAATCCGCTAGCTTCTCCTGTACTCGCCGATTCATTCTCCAATTTGCCAGAGGCTTTGATTATTACTGCAGAGAGAGATTCTCTTGCCCAAGAGGCACGTACATACGCGTCGAAGCTGGAGGCAGACGGTGTAAAGGTGACCCACAAAGAGTACGCAGGGGCAGTACACGGTTTTACACATCATGGCGATCTTCAGATGGCTGAAGATGCGTGGTATCTGATGAGTGACAAGTTGAAGCACACTTTTAGCCGTGCATGTGTCTAAGATAAAAGGGGAATATTAGAGCCGCAAGCATGCGAACTTTCGTATGATGAACAAAAAAATATAGTAAAATGTCACACCTTCTAAAGATGATCATAGCCGCATGCGATCTGCAGTGGAATAATTCATCTAGAAGGTGTTTTTTCTATGAACTTTTAAAGTTCTCTAAACAGGGCTTCTGAGTAAGCAGGCATCTTAATAAAATATACAATCATAGCTAAGAACTCGTTATTGAGAAACGGTGATGTTACGTTACGTTTTCAATCCATTGTGTAGATGTTTTATATGTATCAATATCATTTTGGGGATTATAACCTTTTCATTAGGGGTAAGAGGTGTTAATTGCAGGAAATCATAACCAAATTCAGGAGGTTATTATGAATCCAAACAACCCGAGTGATATTGCCATCCTTGGTATGGGGACAGCTCTCCCACCGCACAAGGTAGCTCAGCCGGAAATCGCGGAGCTCATCTCTTCTTCACTACATGATCGACCGGATCTAGCACGCTTTGCCAAGCGCATTTTCAGATCATGCGGTGTAGAAACACGATATACCGTCGAACCGAGTTATCTTGGCTCTTTGGAAGAATGTCTTTATATCTCTTCGAGTGAACAGCCTGAGATTCCGACGACACGGCAACGAATGGATACATACCAGCGGGAAGCGCTCCCTCTGGCGATCAAGGCAGCGGAAGAAGCGATGCAGGACGCGCGGATCTCTCCCGAAACGATAACTCACATGATAACCGTTAGCTGTACGGGGCAGTATTTGCCAGGACTCGACGTTCAACTAATCCAACACTTCGGGCTTTCTGCTCGTGTGAATCGATTACCGCTTATTTTTCAAGGCTGTGCTGCAGGATTAAAAGCCATACAGATGGCGCGTGACGTTGTGCAAGGTGCGCCAGGTTCTCAAGTATTAATCGTTTGCGTGGAGCTATGTACACTTCATTTCCAGCCGGTAAAGGATCGTGAAGCACTGTTTGCGGCATCATTTTTTGGGGACGCAGCTTCTGCATCCATCGTGGGTACGCCAGAAGCGGGGCACAGAGACTACCTGACTCTGGGAACCGGATATTCAGTGCTGTTACCTGATTCGACGGAGGACATGACTTGGGAAGTGGCTGATTACGGATATGATCTGCATCTGTCGCCCCGGATTCCGAAGTTGCTGGGAAACCATCTACAAGGGGAGTTGAATCTTTTGCTACAGAGCGAACATCTTCCCGAACTGTGGGCGATCCATCCCGGCGGACGAGGAATCGTAGATTCTGTGCAGGAAGTCATGAGTCTAAGACCGGAACAGACGAAGTACAGTCGGGATATTTTGAAAGATTACGGTAATTTGTCCTCGAATACGATTCTGTTTGTGCTTCAGGCGATGCGTATGGATATGAAAAAGAGGGAACAGTTGTCTACCGAAGGCGTGGCGATGGCTTTTGGGCCCGGACTTACGGCAGAATTAATGAAATTCACTTATGTTCCGGCTATAACATCGGTAATGGAGGAGCAGGCTCATGTCCTTCTTTAGAAGATTGGGCAGTCGGGCCAAGGAAGAAGAATTGATGGATGACTTCTCCATGGGCGGAGAAGAATTGCGTGAAGCGTTGCGGCATTTACGGCGGTTGAACAAAATATTTGCCGCGCCCGGCCCCACAGTTTGCGGCATCGATAAATTATGGAACTCCATGGGTAGACCGGATAAACTGACAATTCTGGATGTGGGCGCCGGTTCAGGAGATGTGAATCTGAAGTTGCTGCAATGGGCGAAGGATCAAGGTATAGATATGCATATTACGTTGGTGGATCTGACGGAAGAGGCCTGTGAAGAGGCCAGAGAGCTATTCCGTCACGAGCCCCGTGTTCGAGTACAACGTGCTGATCTGACGGGACTACCCGATGCTTCGGCTGATATTGTGACAGGATCGCAGTTTATTCACCACTTTGAGGGAGAGCAGCTTGTCGACATGGTTTCTCATATGCTACGAGCTTCCAGATATGGGGTCGTTATCAATGATATCCACCGTCATACCGTGTCTTATAAGGCGGTATGGATTACAACAAGACTTATCTCGCGTAATCGTTATATCCATCACGATGGGCCGCTATCGGTGGCGAAGGGATTCACAGACCAAGATTGGCAGGAACTTAAGCAACGGTTGAACCATGACACGATGACCTATGAGTGGAAACCGTTATTCCGATATTCTGTGGTGATTCCTCAAAAGGGAGGTGTATTAACGTGACGAGATCAACGGATGTGATCATTATCGGGGCGGGTATTGCGGGCAGTAGCTGTGCCATCGAACTGGCGCGGCAAGGACATCGAACGCTGCTGCTGGATCGTCAGCAGTTTCCACGTCATAAAACATGCGGAGAGTTCATGTCTCCCGAAACGAGGGAGATGCTGGAGCATCTGGGCATTCATCTGCTGGAGCAACAGATGTCCCCCAGCAGCATGGATCATGCCCGAATTACGATGCCGGATGGTGGGGAGATTGAAGCACCTTTGCCCGGATTTGCATACGGTATAAGCCGGTATGAGCTGGATCAGCAGCTGCACCAGCAGGCACACGTTGCGGGAGCTGAAATTTTAAGCAAAGTGAACATCACCTCTGTTCGGCAACTTGAGGATCATCGTTATGAAGTTGAGGTCAAACAGGGTAACGAACGGATATGTTATCAAGCTAAGGCTGTCATCGGAGCATACGGTAGTAAAAAACTGCGAGGATCAAACAGCGCAGAAGCACTCCGAGACGAGACGATCTATGTCGGTGTTAAATCTCATTACAGAGGCATTGACATACCAGCGAGAGTAGAACTCTATTTTTGCGATGGAGGTTATGTTGGAATCTCTCCTATTGAAAATGATACAGTCAACGTTGCAGCGCTCCTGACGCTGGATTCCGTGCAAGGGAGTGGCAAGTCAGTGCCGGAAATTTTACACGCCGCATCCATGACAAATTCAAGTCTCGCAGCCCGTCTGGCAGAAGGTGAAACCGTTCAGGGAACCCAAGTATCTGTTGCACCATTACAGCTATCCAACGTCCCAGAGCCCTGGTCCGATTATCCCCATACTGGAGATGCGATGATGGTGATTCCACCCCTATGCGGAGATGGAATGTCCATTGCCCTTCGTTCTTCGATCCTATGTTCACGCTGGACGGATGCATATCTTAAGGACGAAATAGACTACACCGAGTGGCAAAGCGAGTACACACTGGAAGCCAATCGTGAGTTTGCTCCATTGCTTCGAAGGGCGAGAACCATTCAAAATCTTGCTTTTGCGAAAACCAATCGCTTTTACCCGACTTTGGCTCGACTTTTCCCTGGATTGGCTACCTATGTTGTCAAAGCTACGAGACTATCCGAGATGAAATAAAGCTGCCGATGGCGGCTTTTTGTCGTTATTTGAGGACATCGTTTGAGCACCTATAAGGCTGGATTCAAAACAATTTGTATGTAACTTGACGATAGGTGCTTTGGAAAATCGAGAAATGCTCGTATAATAGTGTCTAATGTATCATTCGAGACAGAGATCAGACCAGTTGCCGAGAGGATGTTAATGAAGATGAATTATACCTTTTCCAACCGGATTGCATCATTGCAGCCGTCGATTATTCGTGAAATCCTGAAAGCTTCTTCAGGCCAAAATGTAATTCCATTCTCCGCGGGTAATCCCGCGCCGGAGACGTTCCCGATTGAAGCGATTCGTAGCTTCACCCAGTCGATTCTGGAACAAGACCCGGTTACAGCATTGCAATACGGTATCACGGAAGGTTATGTACCGTTGCGCGAGGCACTCCAGCAGCATTTGGAGCGGAATTTTAACACAGGTAAGCCATCGGACCAGCTTTTTATCGTGTCCGGAGCACAACAAGGGATTGAGCTTGCATGTAAAGTTCTGTGTAATGAGGGCGATACGATTATCTGTGAAAGTCCCAGCTTCATTGGCTCCTTGAATTCCTTCCGTGCTTCCGGTGCGAAGCTGGCGGGTGTTCCGATGGAAATGGATGGCATGGATATTGATAAGTTAGAACAAGCGCTACAAACCGAGCCGAATGTAAAAATGATCTATGTCATCCCAAGCTTTCAGAACCCAACAGGGGTAACAACAAGTCTGGAAAAACGCAAATCGATCTATGCATTGGCGAAAAAATATGGCGTGATGATTTTGGAAGATAACCCTTACGGGGAACTGCGATTCAATGGTGAGGACGTGCCGACCATTAAATCGATGGACGAGGATGGCTTAGTGATCTATGTCGGATCGTTCTCCAAAATTTTGTCGGCCGGACTTCGGGTGGGTTTTGTACAGGCTCCGCATGAAGTTGTGGAAAAAATGGTTGTAGCCAAGCAGGGAGAAGATGTACATACAGCGATGCTTCCGCAGATCCTGGCTCATCGCTTCATGACCGAGTATGATTATGCAGGGCATATTAACCACATTCGCCAAGTCTATCGCAGGAAGGCAACTCTCATGATGGACAAGCTGCAGGAGCACTTGGGTGACGCTGTGACCTATACCCGTCCAGATGGAGGACTGTTCCTCTGGTGTGATCTGCCTGCTCATGTTCCGATGGTGGAATATGCCAAAACGGCGGCTGCCCAAGGAGTGGCTGTTGTTCCAGGAAATGCGTTCCTCGTCAATGAACAAGACCCATGCAACGCAATTCGATTGAATTTTTCAACACCATCCGATGAGCAAATTGCCAAAGGTGTGGAAATCCTTGGACAAGTTTTAAGAAACTCGTTTTCGTAAAACGTCCTCTATTGAGAATCAATCTTCTACGCAAACTTCTGTTGCAGAAGGATTCCGAAAGCCGCCCCTGGGCGGCTTTTTCTGTAAGCTCCTTAGACCGAAGCTATCCTCACAAAGCTGCATCTATTCTCATGTATGCACATGTCATCTTACTTACCTTCGTAGCTTAATTATCCACCAGTGCACTCAATTCTGCCCGAAAGACGTTCTGACCTTTTTGGTTATAGGTGCTGAGAAGTACAGTCACCTTACCGTTCCCGGTTCGTCTCGGACGAAGCTCGGTGACTTCAGCGATAACGTGGAGCTCGTCCCCTGGATAGACCGGTTTCAGAAACTGAATCTGGTTCATGTCCGTTCCAGCGATGATATGCTCACCATATACGCCAACCTCAATCCACAGTTTAAAAGAAACGTTTAATGTTTGTATCCCTGATGCAATCAGGCTGCCAAAGCGACCTTGCTTCGCTTTTTCCTCATCCAGATGCATATATTGCGGATCATACATTTCGGCAAACCGAATGATGTCTTCTCTTGTTAAAACCACAGATCCTGTTTCGTAACGTTGCCCTATTTTAAACTCGCTGAATTTCATATCTAGTCACTCCGATTTCACCTGAGATTTCCATAGCTTATATTAACATGTTAACATCAGATATCCCTAACCGAAGCGATTTGATGATTTGGATGTTTGGCCCAATTTTAGTTAGAATATGAGAAAAGGGTGAGTCCAATCAGGCATAAGAATAGAAACAGAAACATCAGACAGATGTGTGAGGAAAAAAGAGGAGGCAAATATTATGGGCGTACCTACTTTTCTGGAAACAGGTCACATGGCTGAGGGATTTCCCATTCGGTTAATTTATACAGGTGCAGAATTCAATTATGCCGCACATTGGCATGATGAAGTGGAACTTGTTGTCGTGACTGGAAAACATGCACGGATTGGTGTAAATGAGCAATTCTTTGAACTGAACCAAGGGGATATGATTCTAATCAAGCCGGGGGATGTGCATTATTTTATGCCAGGCACCGGAAGGCTGACGATTTTGTTGTTTCGGCTTGAATTGTTAACCGGGAGCTTTACGAGTGAAGCGGAGATACAGGAGCTGGGAACGCTTTTGAATCAAACGTCCATCATTCCGTCGGGCAGTCAATCTAACCCCAGTCCTTATATTGATGCGATTGCCGCGGAGAAAACAAATCAAAAACCCGGTTACCGCTGGCTTATGGTATCTCGGCTATATGATCTGATCGTCTTGTTACTTCGTACCACGCCGCAGGCTTCACAATTAGATACGTCGCCATGCTGGCCTTGTGTATCCTCCAAGAAGTTCGAGTTTCTCGAATCGGTATGCGAGTATCTGGAAGAGCACTATGCCGAACCGATTAAGCTGGAGCAGGTGGCAGAACATATGAAATTCAGCAAGTTCCATATCTGCAAACTATTTAAAGAAATCAAGGGTATCACGCTAATGGAATATTTGAATCATTTTCGCATTATCAAGTCGGAGTGGGCGCTCCTGTTTCGGCAGGAATCCATTTTGGAGATTGCAATCAGTCATGGATTCAACAATGTGAACTCTTATAATCGCCTTTTTAAAAAATATAATCACTGCACACCGTCCGAATTTCGTAAACGTCACCGCTCCAATATCGCAAAATATCAAGGCTAATTGACAATATTTGTGGAGAAAGATACCGCTCAAATTCTTATACTCAAATAAATTGTAAGCGTTTCCTTTTTAGGGAGGGTACTTTATGAAGAAATGGTTCAAGCGATGTGCTGTACCAGTCATGGTGCTTGCAGGCGCAATAATGCTGTTATCAGGTTGCCAGACAGGAGCGTCTAATGGATCCAAGAAGCAGGAAATCACAGTCTGGAGTTTCACAGATGAAGCAGGTTATGCCATTAAAAGATTCGAAGAAAAGTATCCGGATATCAAAGTGAATTTCGTTAACATTCCGGGCAACTTTTACCTCACCAAACTCAAATCAGCACTACAGACCAGTTCGAAGGCTCCCGATGTGTTCATGATCGAAAACGCAAATATCCGGGAACTGATCGATGTGCCCTATTTGGAAAACCTGTCACCACCGCCGTATAACGCGGACGAGTTAATTAAGGAACAATATCCTTTTGTGCAGGCCAATGAGAAGGATAGTGAGGGGAACGTAAGGGCCCTCGGTTATCAGGGTACACCTGGAGGTATCTATTATCGCCGTGATCTGGCGAAGGAATATCTGGGTACAGATGATCCGCAGAAGGTAAGTGCTCAGATTGATACATGGGAAAAAATCTTTACCATCGGAGAAAAAGTAGAAGAACAAAGTGGCAACAAGGTACATGCACTGGCGAACTGGAATGGAATAGCCAACTCGTACGGTGGCATTCCTTGGGTGAAAGATGGGAAGCTCGTCATTGATCCCACGTACATGAAGGTGCTTGATCTGGTACGTGAGGCAAGGGAGCGCCGTGTGCTGGCTGAGTACGAGGATGGAAGTGCAGGGTATGCAGCGTCCATGCAAAAAGGTGAAGTGATGTTCTATCCTGCGGCGACTTGGGGATTACAGTTTACATTCAAAGCGAACGCACCCGATACCGAAGGGTTATGGGGCTTGGCACACGGGCCTTCGTCCTTCAGTTCAGGAGGAACCTACATTGCGATGTATAACCAAAGTGACCAGAAGGATGCCGCTTGGAAATTCATCGAATTTTACAATTTTAATCATGAATTTCTGACAGGGCTTGCCAAGGAGCAGGACTACTTTACGAGCAACATGGTCGTGAACGACCAGCTTGCGGATTCGCTGACTTCAGCCTATCTGGGTGGACAAAAGCATTTTGAATTTTTCTCAGAAGCAGCCAAGCAGGTCCCGGTGTATGAACGCACCAAATATGACGGCATTATCAGCAATGATATCTATAGAAACTTGCTGCAGTTGTATCTGAACGGCGATATTCAGACGAAGGAAGAAGTGGTGAAACGCATAAAACGTGACGTGCGCTTAAGGTTCCCAGAACTAGAGGTAGAGTAAGAGTAAGTTGAACCAATATGGTTACACAAGCACTCCGATGACAGAACAACCTTTCAATCGCTGTTATCCCCAGATTTTTCTGATTCCTTTTTAAAGGGGAAAATCCGGTGATAAAGGCGAACGCTCCGCTTTTCCAGGTTTGTTCTGTCCTCTTCGTTTTTTGTGTAAACGCTTAGTTGAACTTACTGGAAGATAAATTAATAAGAGCAGTCATATCCAGGTTAATGATTGGAGGACAGCGTATGTTTGCCAAAACGATTCGCAAGGACCATTTCGGGTACTACTTTATCGCTCCTTTTTTTATCGTGTTTGCCATCTTCGGACTGTATCCGATTCTGTACTCGCTATATATCAGTTTCACGAATTTCGACGGGATCACCACGCCTGAGTTCGTCGGGATTGGTAACTATGTAGCCGTGCTTCAGGACCCGCTGTTCTACAAAACGTTGTTTAATACCCTCTTCATATGGGGGGTGTCAGTTGTACCGCAACTTACGGTATCCCTTGTGCTAGCTTTTATTTTGAACGACAAGTTGTTAAAAGGACGGGATATTTTCCGGGCGGTATACTTTTTTCCTAACATCGTAACGGCTGCTTCGCTCGGTTTGCTTGTTAGTCTGATCTTTGATTGGCAGTCGGGTGGACTGAATCATTTTCTCGTGCAGACAGGATTAATTCAAGATCCGATCAATTGGAAAGATGACCCTTGGTTTATGCGGCTGATCGTGTCATCCATTCTGTTCTTCCAGTACTTTGGTTACTCGATGGTCATCTATCTTGCAGGATTACAAGGGATAGACCCCGCGCTACAGGAAGCTGCACAAATCGATGGTGCCAAGAAAAAACATATTTTCCTGCACATCATCGTGCCGATGCTCAAACCGATTATATTGTTTCAGATCATCACCTCGATCATTGGGGGAATTCAGATTTTTGACCAGCCGTTTACATTGACCAATGGTACAGGAGGGCCGGACCGTGCGGCAATGACCAGCATCATGTACCTATATAATGTAGCGTTCCAAAGCACACGTTTTGGCTACGGAGCTGCCATTGCATTTTGTTTGTTCATCATTATTATTCTCTTGTCCGTAGCATCCTTCATCATGACCAAACGGAAGAGCCGTTCATAGGGAGGGAGAGATTGTATGCAAACTGCCAAGGTTGCCGCGCAGCGGGATGCCGTGCTTCGGCATCATGCGCTTCGTCAGCGGCTGACACCGGGGAAAATCCTCATTTATCTGTTTCTGATCGCTCTCGCTGTATTGTGTGTGATTCCGTTTTACCTCATGTTGATCTATTCCACACATAACAACGCGTCCATTGCTTCAAGCTTTACGTTTCTTCCAGGTACGTTTCTAATAGACAATTATGTGAATATGGCTTCCAAAATCAATATCTGGCGCGGCTTCGCCAACAGTTTTTTTATCGCAGGCAGCTCCACAGTGTTGTCACTGTACATTGGTGCTTTAACGGCGTACGGCTTTGCCAAGTTTAATTTTAAAGGACGAACCGGATTATTTTTGTTCCTACTCGCCACGATGATGGTTCCGGGTCAACTGGCGCTAATCGGGGTATACCGGTTGTTCAGTACACTTGGCCTACTGGACAGTTATGCGGCGATTATTTTACCTGCGGCGGCGAATGCTTTTAATGTATTTTTTATCAAACAGTTTATGGAGAGCAGCATCCCCGATGAGATCATTGAGTCGTCAAGAGTAGACGGTGCGAATGAGTTCAGGACGTTTAATCAGATTGTACTGCCCATCCTTGGGCCAGCGATCTCGGCACTGGGGATTTTCACCTTTATCGGATCATGGAATAACTTTCTGACACCACTCGTACTCTTTTTCTCCCTGGATAAGTATCCGCTACCCGTGTTGGTCGCTCTAGTTCAGGGCTACTACGGTATGGATTACGGATTGTTGTATCTAGGCGTAGCGATTTCAATTTTGCCGATCATTGTTGTGTTCGCTGTATTTTCCAAGCAGATTATCGGAAGTGTGGCATTGGGTGCAGTCAAGGGATAATTAGAGCACACAATCTGCCCAGTGCTTGTTAAATGGTAGTTTAGAAAAGAGTCGCTCACGGAGCGGCTCTTTTCGTCATTCGCACTGCATATTTCTGGTGAAGGAAGCAAATGATATCTTTTACTGAGAATACTTGGACAAATTGATTGAAAGGGGTGAAGCCCATGAGTCAAAACAGTCAAAATACAAATACCAACTCAGAAACAAACTCAAACACGAACTCAAGTACAAATACCAACTCAAGCACAAGCACCACGGAACAACAGGACTCGAAGCAAGAAACAGAAAACGGCGAAAACAGTGAAAACAGCGAAAAATCAAGACAGAATACGGATCAAAACGCGAAGAAAAATACGGATCAGGATTCAAACGAGAAAGAGAAAGAGAAGAACAAAGAGAACAAAGAGAACAAAGAGAACAAAGGTAAGGATCAATCGGATCAAGAAGGACAATCGGATCAAGAAAAACAAGAAACGCAGCAGGATTTGCCCTTAACAGGGGATCTGGTCATTGATGAAGAGACATTACGCGCCGTATTTACGGACTGTTCCGATGTCATATTTCATTCATTCGAGACCGCGGGCTTCACCTCGGCACTATGTGTATATTGTGTGGGTTTATGTGATACGGAGCGGCTTGAGCGTCAGGTGCTAACGCCAGTTCAGGAGATTGGCATGGAGGCTGCTCAGGTTCCTCTATCTTCCGTAAAAACCGTTGAAACGTCGAAAGAGGCCGCAGAGGCGATATTGGAAGGAGAAGCGCTGCTACTACTGGAAGGCTCCAATGTGGCAACAACGTATCCGCTGTATAAAGCCGCGAATCGTTCGACGGAGGAGCCACTAGCTGAATCCACGGTCCGGGGTGCAAGGGACGGATTCACCGAATCGCTCGCAACAAATCTTTCTTTGGTTCGTAAACGGCTCAAAACGCCTGCACTCAAATTCCGAACACGCACCGTTGGAGAAAGCTCCAATACCAGCATTGCACTTGCGTACGTGGAAGGTATCATTGATGCCTCGCTGGTAAAAGAGGTGGAGCAGCGACTGGATCGGTTAAGAGTCCGGGACATTCTGGAAAGTCAGTATATTGAGGAAGATATCATCGATCAGCGATTCTCACCTTTTCCTCAAATGATTGCTACAGAACGTCCGGACGTTGTGGCCTCCAATCTGATGGAAGGACGTTTTGCCATACTTGTCGACGGAACACCGTTCACACTAGTGGCTCCTGTAACGCTGTTTTCCATGCTGCAGTCGCCTGAAGATTATTATCAATATGTGTTTATGAGCGTATTTCTCCGGTGGCTGCGATACGTATTTTATGTTCTGTCCTTGTTACTGCCCTCGGCATATGTCGCAATCACGACATATCACCAAGAGATGATTCCTACCGTGTTACTACTCAGTATCGCTAGAGCCAGAGAGGAGATTCCTTTTCCCGCACTTGTAGAGGCACTGATTATGGAAATTGCCTTTGAAGCGTTACGGGAAGCCGGTGTTCGCCTGCCGAAACAAGTAGGTTCAGCGGTCAGTATCGTTGGCGCACTGATTATTGGACAAGCTGCAACGACGGCGGGGATTGTCTCCGCTCCGATGATTATCATCGTTGCGATCACAGGGATTGCATCCTTTATGATCCCTCGTTACTCTGCTAGCATATCGACACGTCTGCTTCGTTTTCCCATTATGATTTTGGCTGGAACGCTGGGGCTGATCGGGGTCATGCTGGGCATCATTTTGATCGTCATTCATTTGAGCAGTCTTCGCTCATTTGGCGCGCCGTATCTGTCTCCGGTTGCACCGACGAATGCCAAAGGGTTGAAGGATCTGTGGTGGCGTCCAGCACCTTGGAACAAGCCGCGATAGGGATTAGATTGCATTAATGATTTAACAGAGGGGCGGGAAGGTTCATGTTAACTGACCAAGGAAGAATATCGGAGACACAGCTGGCGTTCATGATCTTCCCGGCTGTTATTGCCACTGCGATCTTGTCTGTACCTGGAATTACAATGCATTATGCCGGACATGATATGTGGTTATCTCCTATTATTGGATCGGTGGTAGGACTTGCCGCCATTGGGTTATCACTTGGACTAGCACGGATGTACCCTGGAAAATCTCTCATTCAATCCAGTGTACTCGTAGCTGGTCTCATTCCAGGCAAGCTAGTCGGACTTATTTATATTTTGTTCATGCCTCATCTAACCGGGCTGATTATAAGGGAATATGGTGAGTTCATCGCCAATAATGCACTTCCGCGCACACCGATGTTTGTGATCATGGGCACGATGATGCTCGTTTGTGCGATTAATGTCAGACTTGGCATAGAAGTGGTAGGCAGGACAGCACAGGTGTTTGTGACACTGGTCATGGCTATGCTGGGTCTCGTCTTTGTACTGCTCATTGGGGAATTGCACCCGTCAGAATTGTTTCCTTTTATGGAAAATGGGCCAATGCCTGCTGTCAAAGGAGCACTCGCTCCTGCCGCCTGGTTCAGTGAATATATCGTGATTGCCTTTCTCCTGCCGTATGTAAATCGCAAAAAAAGAACCGCTCGTGTGATGCTCGGCTCTTTATTGACAACAACGATTGTGATGACCGTTATTAATGTGGTTTGTCTCTTTTTAATTGGAGATCTGACAGATACGTTTGTTTTCCCGGTGATGATTGCCGCCCGGTACATTACGATTGCGGACTTTTTACAACACATCGAATCCCTTATTATTGCCGTTTGGATCTTTGGCATGTATGTAAAAGTTTCGGTGTTCCTGTATATATCTGTGACGTCGACAGCGGAATGGTTTGGCCTGAAAGATTACAAGCCGCTAGTGAGCCCGCTCTCATTTCTCTGTATGATTTTTTCGTTTTGGGTAGCTTCGAGCAGCTCCGGGTTATCCAGTTTGGTTAGTCCTTCAGCCAATTTGTATACGATCGCCATTTTGCTTGTTCTTCCAGGGTTGACTTACGGGATAGCTTGGGCGAAAAAGGGGTGGGCTTATGTGCGAAAAAAACGTACGGATGCCTGATCCCATGAAAAAAAGAATCATTTCAGTATGCAAGATATGGCTTATCATCTGTTTATGCACCACAGTCCTTACGGCATGCTGGGATCGGATTGAGATTAATGATCTCGCCATTGTACTGGTCACCGGAGTGGATTATAAAAATGATCAGATCGAGCTGACATCACAGATATTTATTCCCCGTAAAGCCGGAGGAGGAGACAGCACGGGGAGTGGAGGCAGCCCAAGCGGGGTAACACTAACTCGATCGGCTGAAGGTCATACTATCGCAGAGGCTCTAAATCGCTTGCAACGGAAAGTACCGAGAAATATGTTCTGGGGACACTGTGAAGTGATTGTGATTAGTGAAGACGCCGGAAAACAAGGCATCCGTGAATATATCGATTTTTTCCTCCGTTATCCTCAGATCAGGGAACATGCTTACGTGTTTTCGACACCTGAACCTGCCAAAAACCTGCTTGCTTTGCTTGATCCATTAGAACGAAGCTCTGCCGAATCTTTGCGTGAGATGGCCAATATGAAACTGGGTACACGGACAACCGTTTTGGAACTGGCACAATCGATTGAAGGCCCTAACGAATCTGTCATTTTGTCCCGTATGTTGTCTCTTCCACCTGACGAGGGGCAGGATAAATTAACAACCACACCATACATTAAAGGCCTAAGTCTCTATAAGGGCGATACGTTTAATCGCAGCGTACACGAACCACTAACCATTGGCATTTTAATGCTAGCTAATGAATTAAACAACATTATTATGCCTGTAAATGTAGAGCCGGAGAGAGGTTCTTTTTCGATCCAGCCGCTCGAAGTGAAGACGATTTTGAAGCCGAATATTTCGGGTGAACAGTGGAGTATGCAAGTGGATGTACAGACACGGGGAGAGGTGTTGTTGAATACAACAGATGGCAATCTCACGGATCCTGCTGTACTGAAAAAGCTGGAGGAAACCTGGGCGTCACAATTGAAAGACATGGCAGAGTCGGCCCTTCGATTATCCCAGCGAGAGATGCGAACGGATCTGTTCAAGTTCGCGGTGGAGTTCCGCAGATATTATCCGAAACAGTGGAAGGAGCAGGAGAAGAGATGGGAGCAGATCTACTCTGAGTTGGATGTAGATATCCAGATTCATGCACAGGTTGTACGTACAGGTAAATCTGCCGGGCCTCAGGGAATACCTGATGAGCAAGGGGGATGAGCACTTAATTGTGGCAGCAGCGCCATCGCTCATGGGGTACGAGATATGACAGACAGAAGGTGAGAAGTCATGAAAATTGCTTCCATGTTAGGTATTCTGTTGTTAGCCAGCACAATCATCTATGTGGAATGGCAACGTAGCGAAGAAAAAAAAGTCCGGATCATCACAGCAGGAATCAGCGCTATCAGTGCGGTCATTGGCACGATCCTGTTATTTGATCCCCGTTTGCCGGGTCCGGGTGTGATCATTAAGCTGTTGTTTGGCGGTATAGATAAGGTCATGAAATAAGAAGAGAAGGTGATGAAGTACACAAAAAAGCACGTTCCTTGTACAGTCAGCCGAGGCGCGTGCTTTTTCCTGCTTATTTTGAAACAGATTATGAAGTTCAATATAGCTATGAGAAGGTAGCTTTATTATTCCTTGATTACCGATGCTTGCACAGAAGATTGCATATCAGCGCTGTATGTGCGGAACAGACCTAACCTCCAGAAGGCGGCACCTTTCAGATCATAACGTTTAGCAAGTCCCAGCTTATCCCCGACAGATGCGGGTGTCTCACTATTGATGTTAATGCCAAGTAATAGCTTTTCCTTGGGCACTCCTGCCTTGAGTGCGAGTGCAATTGCCTGATTGACCAGGCTGTTCGGCTCTGCAACTTGGGCTTCGGTTCCTGCAGGGTTATATTGGTATGCCATAATGATAAGGTCATCTGCCAGCGTAGCAAGTGTTTTGTAATCATATCCCTTGTAAGCACTATTAAGCGGAGGAACAGCTAGAGAGATGGCAATCTCTTGAGGCAACGATGCTCTGAGCTGTTTCACATACTGATTCAGCAGTTGCTGCTGCTTCACCGCATCCAGCTTAAATCCCAATCCTTCAAAATCAAGCACAACCCCACCAAAGCCATACTCCTGAACGGCGGCTTTAATGCCGTCAATGGACTTTTGGCGTAAACTGCTGTCACTTAATACTTTGGTTAACTCACCATTTCCATCCAGCGCATAAACCATCAGGCTTGTCTCTATTTGTTGACGCGCTGCATCAGCCACAATCGATTTGGGTGTCACTTCACCAGCAGCAGCTGGAATCTGGTACTCTTTTCCTTCAAGTGTAAATTGACCATCCCGATCTATCCGGCTCCAGCCAAAAGCAACTGAATTCATCGATGGTAAGAGATCAATCTCGTGGTACGCTCTAACGGCATAGAATGCTCTGAGATGCATCTCACGTTGGGGTGATACCATAGAGACGGTTCGCGTAGCCTGATCCCAGCCTGTACGGACATCGAATTGGCTACTGAATGAACTCAGCGGAATAAGTACACGTCCTTCTCGCTGCACAGGTGCGGCAGAGAGATTCACTTTCTCTCCATTTACAGTAGCTGTCTTGCTTCCTACCTGAAGAACAACTTTCGTTGTTTTTCCTTTGGAAGTGTTCACCGCGGTTATGGTCTGTGTTTTGTTGTTCCAGCTAATACCAATGCCGAGTGCTTCTCCGACTGTACGGAATGGAACATAAGTGACTCCCTGATCAATTCGTGGTGCTGCATCAAACGCTAAGGGCACATGATCCAGTTGAACAGAGATCGCAGGAGCTGCTTGAAGTTTATGGGCTTGAGATGCAGGGATGCTGCTCATAATAGACAGAGCCATGACGGCTGCGACAGCGATTTTACCAGTACGTTGCATGAACATGAATAGGTGTACCTCCAGGCGTTGTGGTTTTGCGTAAGTCTACCAAACAATAGAAATTCGGCAAATCTATCATAACAAAAATTTCATATTGTTCCAATACGAGAGATATAAAGGGGCATAACACAAGCTTAATTGAAAGTATAGTGAAGTATATGGTGTGAAAGGAGTGTGACTCTTTGCCGAATTCTACAGGATTTATCTACAATCCGACGGCAGGTGCAACACAATCTACGCAACTGATTGTAACGTGTATTAATGATTCGCTGAATGCTCCTGTCAGTGTTGAATTGGAGGTATTCAGGTGGGATACAACTCAATTGACTCGGGTTCCTATTGGTCATGATTTAGTTGAAATCTTGCCACAAGCTACAAGGACTTTCATCTATCCGTTGATCAATGCAGCATTTTTTGAAGTGCAAAGTGATTTTTTCAGTGCAACGAGTACCGTTATCCATGTCTATGGCGTGGATTCTACGGGTCAGATTATACAGCGCATTCTTCAATCCGAAATGACGTTAATAGACCGATTCACCAATATCCCTTAAAAGAAAAGAGGTGAAGAGAGTGGCCGTTGTAAATATTACTGGAGCTTTGGCAGGCAATCAGTTTGAACCCTCTATTGCAGTAAATATTTTAAATCCTAATATTATGTGTGTTGTTGCTGTGGATACGAGTACGGGGCCGACACTTACGGGATTCTATCGTTCCATCGATGGGGGAATTACCTGGTCCACCACTGTTCTTCCACAACCCGCAGCTTACTCAGGAGCAGAAGCACCAACTATCGACTATACGTTTCCAAGCACATTTATCATTACGGTGCATGTGTTTAACGGGATTAATGACGGGACCATTGTAAGCTATACTTCATTTGATGATGGGGCTACGTTTCAGCCTCCAGTCATTGTGCAATTGGGATTTGGAACCATCGTGCATAATGATGAACCTTTCATTGCTGTAGATCGCTCCCCTGGCAGTCCGTATCGAGGCCATGCGTATGTAGGTTATACACCGCTTGCTACCACTTCTTCTGCTATTTTTACTCAAAGATCTGTTGATCAAGGAATCTCGTGGGAACCCCCGGATCGCCAATCGAGTCCCCGTGGAATCCATGACCGGGCAGCTTTAGCCGTTGGTTTCTCCGGCGAAGTCTATGCGGGTTATATCATTACAGGGCCAGCCAGCCCTTCAGCATTGCTGCGCATATCGTATGATGGCGGAATTAATTATCAACCGCCCATAGAACGGCAGTCCACTTTTATATCTTCCGTTGTACCAGCGCCATCGCCGCTGCCTGTGCCGAACTATAATTTTCGAGTGCAAACCAATCTCAGTTTGGCGGCTGACATATCCATTGGACCGAACAGCGGCACCGTTTATGCTGTATGGAATGACGCTCGCGCGGGGTATACCGATGTTTTGCTTTGTGAATCTCCAGATGGGTTGCTTTGGTCAGATCCGATAAGCATTACGAGCGCACCGCCAGGTACGCAGAACTTTTTTCCGGCCATCACGGTGTCTCCATTCGCGGGAACCATCCGGGTAATCTATTACTCCAATCAAATCGATGGTTTTCTGCTGGATGTATTTGTTGCAGAGTCATTTGATGGAGGGGCGACTTTCAGTAATCGGCGTCTAACAACGACCTCATTTAATCCAAATGGCATTTCACCAGTGCCAACCGTTCTAATCGGCGACTATATTACAGCAGCTACATATGCTCCGGATAACCTGGCTGCCGTCTGGATGGCTACCACACCGCCGACAGGCAAGCTGGATGTGTATTTCGGAAATTAATCTTATGTATAAAGGCCCCATCCCTGTTCTCTACAATGCATATGCAGATTACAGGGATGGGGTGTTAGGCATTACATACGAGGGCTTAATCTAAGACGTTAATCCGAAACGATAAATCCGTCGAAGCTTTCAGGACCTACCCGGACCGTGCCAAGCAGATTGGTACTGATAAATGCAGTATAGGTGATTTGCGGAGTTACAGGGGGATTATAATCATTGGCGGAAAAAATGAGGACTTCTGGTACAAGCAATCCGTTCAGACCATACGTGTGATTGGCTGAATATATGAGAGGATCTGTTGCAACCGTACCACGTACAATCGTAATTCGGACTTGGAAAAGAGCGAGAGGAAGCTGAACTGTGATCGTTCCTTTCATAGAAACTCTGGGATTAGGACCTGCCCCAGCAGTCAGTAACCCGATTTGTGCAAATAATGTAGGTGTATTGATGACAGGAATAGGAATGGCAATAGAATTAAACGTAGCCGCATTTAATGATACTCTTGCATCAAGTAATTTGGTCAAGTGATATTCCTCCTTGGCGTTCAGATAGAATACTATATTCAACATGGCTACGTTCGCATGGACGAGCGCTCAGGACTAGCTAAATTAGGATATTCAGATTCAGGTGAGCTATAAACAATTTTGACTACATGCTTTGACACAACCAGAATGAAATGAGAGAATACGTTGTTATGAAAAGAAGTGCAGAACAAATAAATAATGTTGGGGGCATGCCAAAATGAATCAGCGTTTGAAAATAACCAGATCGATGCAGGAAAACGATACGGAACAACCTATTTCTGTGGAGGAGTGCAAAGATTATTTTGCCTCCAAGCCGGAGTTCACCTACTCTACGGTGCTTAATATCGTTGGGGCGGAGAGCACGATGACCATTGAGGGTGACTTTTTTATGTGGGAGCATGAAGGACAACAATACCCATTCCGATTGTATATGGGGGAGTTGTACGTTGCTATTTCGAATGAAGCGATCGTTCCGGTTATGATGGAAGCGGCGTCCCATCTGTATGCGGATATTGTAGAGGGATAGTTGTCTTGTGCTCCGAGGCAGTCCGAAGAGGCAAGCTTATAGAGAAGAACCTCTGTATTTCGACAAAATAACAAGCAGTAAACATCATACTCAAATGGTTAAATGAGACTAAAATACCATTTTATTTCCATTTTTTAAATTGTAAAATGTGGATATCTCATTTCACAGGAGGATGATCTGATTGAAAAGGTTAAGACCACTGCTTGTTGTTTTGATGAGTGCGATTTTTGCTTTTGCTTTACCCGGGATTGGGCAGAGTACGACTGCTTCTGCTGCCACTGCGCGGACACCCATTGTCTTTGTTCATGGATTAACAGGCTCGGACAGTAATTTTGTCTTAATTGAAAGGTATCTGCGCGGTGAGGGATGGTCGAGTGATGAGCTATTTGCCATTGATCTCCCGAGCAAAGCAGGGAATCAACTGTTGAATTCTGCTGCGATCAGCCGATTTGTGGACGATGTTCTTCGCCAAACGGGGCATTCCAAAGTTCATATCGTTGCTCATAGTATGGGCGGGGCCAACAGCCTGTACTATATTTTGAACCGCGGTGGCATTGATAAAGTGGATAAATTGATTACGCTGGGCGGAGCGAATCGGTTGACAACGAACAGCGCACCAAGCGGCATTCGAGTTACCTCGATCTATTCAACCAGCGACACCATTGTTTCGCCTCTTCTATCCAGACTGGATGGGGCGAACAATATTTCTGTTAGTCTGGTATCTCATATCGGATTGCTCTATAACTCAAGGGTAAATGCATTGATTAAGGCCGCACTCATCGAATAGTTGTGGTTGAGGAACTTATAAATTCATCACATAATAACGCCTATAAAAAGACTGACCACTCCTGGTCAGTCTTTTTTTGTTCAATAGTAAGGTTATACTTACAGCGCTGGAAGTGGGAAGAACGAAAACAACCAAGGGATAGAACAGGTAAAAGAGGCAACGTCATCACTGTGTTTTTTTGCGTTTGCCTGTAATTCAAGGTACTTTAAGTGCATTTCAACCCATTCCTGAACCACTGAGCATGATAAAATAGTATATTAAAACAAAGAGTGGAAGTGCTTGCGTTCAGGAGAGGCGGGATAGGATGTATCAGGTAGCGATATGTGACGACGACGAGCAACAACGAGAACTGATGAGGCATATGCTGACGGCGTTCTCGCTCAAAACCAATATCGAGTTTCATATCACCATGTTCAGTTCAGGAGAACAACTCCTGGCTCATTATAAGGATCAGATAGAGACGTTTCACCTGCTCATTCTGGATGTAGAGATGGGTGGATTGAATGGTATACAGACAGCACAGGAAATCAGAAAACTCAAAATCATGGATGTGCAGATCATGTTTTTGACCAGTTATCCCGAGTATATGGTTCAAAGTTTCGATGTCATGACGTTCCAATATTTGATCAAGCCGATTCAGGAGAGCGTACTGGAAGAAAAGCTGATCAAACTGCATCAGTTTTATCAAGCTATGGATAAAAAGTATCTGGTGATTAAATCAGATTACGATGATTTGATGTTGAAATATGAAGATATTTTATGGATTGAGGTGATCAAAAGCCTAACGGTTAAAAACAAACTAAAGGTGATTACTCGTGATAACTCTTATGAAACGAAAGGCATTCTATCGGCTTATGCTGCAACGCTGACAGAGCACGGTTTTATGCAAATTCACCGATCCGTCCTTATTAATCTAATGCATGTACACAAGTTCACGGGGGCACAGGTCACGATGCTGGATGGAACCTCTTTGCCTATAGGTCGTTCCAAAATTAAGGAAGTCAAGGATACGTACACCAAATATATGATTATGAGGGTTCAATAAAATGAATATTTTGCATCTAGTACCCGTCATTTTGTTGACCCTGCTCATGACCTTTCAAGCCAATTATTATTTTGATGCTGTGCTGGGCAAATCCAGACGTAAGCCTCGCAGAACGATCTATTTTGTTGTGTTTATCCTGCTCAATTTCTTTTATTTGGCTACGCGATTACCTTCTTTTCTTTCGACCTTGCTTGCATTGAGCTTTATCTTCACTCTGGCACAATCCTACCGGGTAGAATTAAAACTGAAGATTATGTTTACGGTTATGTACGCAGCGCTTTTAACCACGGTAAATATCATTTCAATTTATGTTTTTAGTGTGATTGACGGCATCGACTACCTAAAAGTGGCTGTTTATGGCCCGGAAGCGATATGGTTGTTCTCCAAAGTTCTGCTGCTAGGATGCAGCATTATGTTTGTTGTGATCCCGATTGTTCATCTCATTGCCAAACGCAGGAGCTTCAGAGTGCACCATAGGTCTTATCTTTTATTTCTGATCGTAACTGCCATTACGGTCTACCAGATCAACGTCATTTCAATATATAGCGAAAAGAATATTTTTTATATTATTTCGGTGCTAGGCTCCCTTTTTCTCAATGTATTCATCGTATATGTATTTGATAATATCGTGGAGAAGGCGCATCTCGCTCATGAGAATGAACAATTACAGCGGCAAATGGATTATCAGGATGCCAACTATGAGAAGACCGTGCACAGTTTCAAAAGCATTAAAAGTATTATCCACGATATCCATCAGCAGTTTCTATATATCGAAGAATGCGTGAAACGCAACGAACTTGCGGCAGCAACAGAGCATATGCATGTTACGATGAACACCATTGAGCATGCGTACCAACGTGTGAATAGCGGTAATCTGGTCATTGATGCTCTCGTTACAAATACGCTAACCGTCGGGCAGGCAAACGGCATTCGAATCGATACGCGCATCAATCTCCATTCTCAGCACATAGGCATTGAGCGTTATGATTTGTGCGTGGTGCTCGGAAATATTCTAGACAATGCTGTTGAAGCATCCAAGAAAGTACGGGTTGCCGAGGATCGTTATATCGTAGTATCTATTCATTCTACAGCTTCTGCTCTGGTAATCCAGATTATGAACCATACCGCCCAACCGGCCCCGGATCTGAAAAGTGACAAATCGGACTCCGAATTTCATGGTTTTGGCCTGACCAATATATCGAGAATATGTAGCAAATATGGAGGTCACATGACCATTGAGCAGGGACAAGGGTCCTTCAACAATATGGTTGTTCTTCCATACAACACAAACAACGTCTGAACTGTCGTTCAGGGGTTGTTTTTTTCCATTCGGGGTTCTTTTCCGCAGGCGATGCCTTTGCCGGGTATGATGAATTCATTCACTTATATCGATCTGAAGGAGGAAGTCTGAATGAAAAGGATATTTACGGTTTTATGTGCGTTTATGCTTGTCATCATGCCTGTAGCGGATGTCAAAGCTGAGGCGACAGAAAAGCAGACAACCCAAGGGAAAGCTAAACAACTCGCTGACATGCTGGTTCAGAGTTATGGCGTCACAAGTCTGCAATATGCGATTATGGACAAAGGGGAAATGATTTTATCGGACGGTGCTGGATTTCATGATAAGGCAAACCAGAAAGCCGTGGATAAAGACACGATGTACGGCATAGGCTCTGTAAGCAAAATGGTGGTGACAACTGCAGTTATGATGCTCGTGGACGAGGGTAAAGTTGATCTGGATCAACCGCTTACCACATATATTACGGATTTCAAAATGGCAGATCCTCGTTACAAAGAAATCACACCGCGCATGTTAATGAATCATTCATCCGGGTTATATGGATCGCATTATGGAAATAGCATGATGTTTGATGATAACGATACACGTAATCAGGATGAATTACTGATCAAACTTCAGGCCGAACGTCTTAAGTCCAAGCCTGGTGAATACTCCGTTTATTGTAATGATGGGTTTCAATTACTGGAGATTCTGGTTGAGCGCATGAGTGGGCAAAGTTACAGCAAATATGTGGAACAGTCTATCACCAAGCCGCTGCAACTGAACTCAACGAAGACGCCACTTGATTCTTTCAATAGAGACCGGTTGGCTGAGACATATTGGCCAACGCTCAAACCGAAGATGCCAGTTGAAAATGCAAACATCATCGGCACCGGAGGTGTTTATTCAACGGCTGAGGAGTTGACGCAATTTGCTGAGGTACTGATGGGTAACCGCCCGGATCTTCTGTCGGAATCTTCAGTCAAAGCGATGCAAAGTGCAGAGTATCGCAACGGCATATGGGTGTCTGATGAGATTAATTCGTTCAACTACGGACTCGGCTGGGATGCCGTGGAGCTTGCTCCGTTCAGTGAGTACGGTGTCAAGGCACTGACCAAGGGCGGGGATACGATGATGTATCACGCTTCATTAATTACGATTCCAGAGCACGACATATCCATGGCTGTATTATCTTCAGGAGGATCTTCTGTTTTTGACCAAATGTTTGCCTCTAAAGTGTTGCTGGAAGTACTGAAGGAACAGGGGATTATTGACAACATCAAACCGGATCGCACCTTCTCTGCTCCAGTTCAGACCGAGATGCCTGCTGAGTTGAATGATTATTCCGGCTTGTATGGAACCGTTGGTGCAACTACGGAAATCAATATTAAGAATGGGGCATTCTCATTACCAGCTATGCTGGGCGGACTGATTGCTGAACAACAATATGTGTATACAGGGGACGGATATTTCACCAGCAAAGACGGAAGTGTGAACGTGAGCTTTGTGAAGGAACGCAACGCCAAGACCTATGTGAAAGTCCAGGCATATCTTAGCTTGCCAGGGTTGGGACAGATGGGCATGAATACGTATGATTATCAAAAGCTGGAGCCTAACAAGTTGGATGCGATTACCCAAGAGAAGTGGGCTGCACGGAACGGTTTGAACTATTTTGCACTGGACGAAAAAATTACATCGATCTTTTACCTGGTTCCATCACAGCTCATTAAAAACTTTAAGGTCAACGCAGAGCAGGGCTATGTGAATGGGACTCAAATTAAGGATGTGAATCATGCCGTTAATGTTGCGGAGATTCCTGTCATGAACGGTCGAGATGCATTCGACTTGGAATTAATGATGAAAAAAGATGCTGAAATTCTCACACAGAACGGACAACAATACATCTCGGAAAAGGCCATTCGACCGATCTTTGGCGGTAAATCAGGGGTGGCGACCATTCCAGCGAATGGTCAAGCACGATGGTATGCGATTGACGGAAAATCTGCTGAAAAGACGATAACGGTGGATTCTCCCGAGCATGGCGGTTATGCGGTTTATAATGATCAAGGGCAGGTGCTGCAGTTCTCTACCGCGACTGGTGAACAGTCCACGAAACTTCCGAAGAAAGGTTTTATCGTATTTGCAGGTAAAGCCGGTGACGTTTTCCAGATTCGTCTGAAATAAAGAGATAGAAATGTTTTTAATGTTTGGGTACGTTCAGATTGATATGAATAAAGCTGCCGAATGGCGGCTTTTTTTGTTCATCCTGATTGGCGAATGAAGAATAATGGTGAATATGCAGGGCGGACGTTTAATGGGCATGATTTGACTTCGAGTTTACTCTAGGGTGTAGACTAATTGTTGAAGTCCCGACAGAAGTAAACACGAAATGTAGTTACAAGTGGGAGTATGAAGGAGTTGAGTTAGATGAACATAAACAAAGAGACAAGAACAGTGCAGCAGAACATAAATTCAGGTTTTGACAAGAAAAGCACAGCAGATGAGGTTTTACGCGGAATGGATCTGTCAGGGCGTCTCGCCGTAGTGACAGGTGGATATTCCGGTCTGGGACTGGAAACAACACGTGCATTGGCTCGAGCGGGAGCATATGTTGTTGTGACAGCGCGCAGACCAGATGTTGCGCGTGAGGCTTTGGCCGATCTTGAGAACGTGGAAGTGCACGAGCTTGATTTGGCTGACTTGTCCAGTGTCGCTGCATTTGCGGAACGTTTTCTTGCAAGTGCACGCACTATCGATATGTTAATCCTGAATGCAGGTATCATGGCCTGTCCAGAGACACGTATTGGTCCGGGATGGGAAGCGCAGTTTGCTACGAACCATCTGGGACATTTTGCGCTAACCAATCAATTGTGGCCTGCGCTGGTCAGTGAAGGTGGAGCCCGTGTTGTTTCGCTTTCCTCTGCAGGACATCATTTCTCACCAATCCGCTGGCATGATATTCATTTTGAACAGGGATACGAGAAGTTCCCGGCATACGGTCAGTCCAAAACAGCGATCAGCTTGTTCACGGTAGAACTCGACAGACTTGGCAAGCAGCATGGAGTTCGTGCATTTGCTGTACATCCGGGTGGAATCATGACTCCATTACAGCGTTATATGCCCAAAGATGAGATGGTTGCTCTCGGTTGGATTGATGAATCCGGCAACGTGGCTAATCCGGGGTTCAAATCACCGGAGCAGGGTGCAGCAACCCAGGTGTGGGCTGCGACTTCTCCCAAGCTTGAAGGCATGGGCGGTGTGTACTGCGAAGATTGCAACATCAGTGAGATGGCTCCCGAAGATGGCGGTTTTTACGGCGTGAAGCCATATGCGATTGATGCAGAACAGGCGGAGCGCCTATGGGCTTTATCTGCGGAATTGACAAAGACGGATATTCCGGATAACGATCGTGGATGAAGCGGACTTCTATTCAGAAGATAGAGAAGTTTAAGAATATGTGTTAGAATGTTCAAGCGCTGCGGGTGATAAATCCGCAGCGCTATTGCTTTTTTTGATGCCGTACAATCTGAAAATGGTTGTTCATTTAGAATTTAACGTGTATTCAAGTACCTATTCAGTAAACAGGCGAATATCATTATAGTAATACGTTTGAATTTCATCAGTCTGTAAAGGGAAATATAAGGAAATATAAGTTGAACTATTTATTTACACATGAACGAAGAGGACAGAAAAAACCTGAAAAAGCAAAGCGGTAGCCTAAAAGCTTTCTGTAAGAAAGCTACATCGTAAGCATAAGCTCAGCGGATTTTTTCCTTTGGAAAAGGGAATCAAAAAAATCTGGGGATAACAGCGATTGGAAGGTTATTCTGTCATCGGAGTGGATAGTGTAAATTCTTTGGTTCAACTTATATAGATTGTCATTGGAGTGTGTTTCGATTTACAATGTAGGAATCATGTTCTTTTTGAAGAACGCAGGGAGAGAAAATCATGAATATTTTTGAAAGTCACATACCTAACGAAAAAGTAAAATTTAATGAACCGCTAAAAAATCATACGTTTATCCAAATTGGAGGCAAGGCCGATATCCTCGTGCATCCTACGACGGTAGAGGAGATCACCAAAGTGGTTGAAATTGCGAACAGCCATCAGTTGCCGCTGACTGTCATCGGTAAAGGCTCTAACGTAATTATTAAGGACGGAGGCATCCGGGGTGTCACCATTTCGCTCAGCCGCTTCGATCAGATCGAAGTCCATGGTACACGCATGTTGGCGCAAAGTGGTTCCGATATTATTGACGTATCTAGAGCTGCCCTGGAACATAGCCTAACCGGTATGGAGTTCGCCTGTGGCATTCCTGGCAGTACAGGGGGCGCTCTTTATATGAACGCCGGCGCTTACGGTGGTCAGATCGCGGATGTCATTGAAAAGGCGACCGTTATTACCCGTGAAGGCAATGTTGTTGTTATCCCGCGCGAAGAGATGAAGCTGAGCTACCGCAACAGTCTCTTTAAGATGGATCATTATATTATTTTGGATGCCGAGTTTACGCTTAGCGAAGGTAACCAAGAGGAAATCTCCAGCAAGATGAAGGAATTAACGTTCCTGAGAGAATCGAAGCAGCCTTTGGAATACCCTTCTTGCGGAAGTGTATTCAAACGTCCGGAAGGACATTTTGCCGGCAAACTAATTCAGGATTGTCAGCTACAGGGCACTCGTATTGGTGGAGCAGAAATCTCAACCAAACACGCAGGATTTATCGTGAATGTGGATCACGCCACTGCCAAGGATTATGAGGATCTGATTCAGTTTATTCAGAAAAAGGTGTGGGATACGTTCCAAGTGGAATTAGAAACTGAAGTGATATTCCTTGGAGAATATTAATTCAGGGATACGACATGTGAAGAATGGAGCATTAGGGCATGTGTAAAGCATGCCTCAGGCGTGACTATGCCTCGTTAATAAGATGGAGCCGCCATATGGCGGCTTTTTTGCCTTTCAGTATAGTTATTGAAAAAATGATTATGATAAATTATGGTAATATTAGATGGGTTTTTATGTTATATTATTAATTTATAATTTATGCATTTCGAATAAGGAGGCTTCAACATGAGCAAAAAAAAGGGAAACATTTTTAAGATTATAGTCGCAACGATAGCGATCTTAGCGCTCTCTGTGATATCGGTATACACATATATGTACATAAAAGAAAGACCGGGTGGTCTGGCGGATCAGACATTGTCCAAAGCTATGGGGCTGGACGAAACCATGTCGATTCCGATCGGCAACACGCCGGAGGATGCAGTGGAACAATTCAGGACTTCATCCCATAATGTCCATGTAGTTCATCAGGAGCCTGTGGACGACGATATGATCGTGTTTACGCAGAGAACAAACAGCGAAGCATCAAGTAACTTGCAGCTGGAGTACGTACGGAAAAATAATTTTGGCTGGAAGTGGGTGTGGGGCGGAGGTTATGGAATAGGAGATGTAGATCCGTCTGAGTATGCATTGTATTATATGAACTTACCGAAGCTTGACGGGATAGATGCTCCTTTTCCAATGGTGTTTGGTACAATCGAGCATCCGGGTATCCAGCGTGTAACTGCTGAAACAGAACAGAACGGCTCCATGTCCGTAACGGAAGCCAAGTTGATCAAAACAGATATGGAAGAGTATGTCTGGTTTGTGATGCTGCCTTCATCAGAGGGTACACCCTATACAATTAAAGTATATGATGAAGAGGGGAAACAAGTTGGCAGCAAACAAAATGAAATGCTAAACGATAGCGGATCACTGACGCTTGGGAAAAGGTCAGCTTCGATGTGATCCGCACGTGGTCTTCTTGAAATTATTTTGTTGTGCGATTGGCTTTCACGTATTTGAGCTGTGCAACGATGATTACACTGATAATGACCAGCAGAAACCATGAACTGATCTTGCTGAAGCTCACCAGTTGCCAGCTATCATGTTGATCCGGATATTTCCACCCATTGAAGAAGGTAGCGATATTTTCTGCCAGCCAGATAAAGAATCCTACGATAATGAAAGCAAGAGACAATGGCATACGATAGGTTGTCAGGCGTACTCGGTAGATAATCCACGTTTTCCAGAAGACAACAAAGACAAGGGCTGTCAGCCACCAGCGAAAATCCGGTATAAAGTGGTGCGTGAAAAAATTAAGATAGATCGCTGCGCCGAGTAACATGGAGGGAACCATGCCCGGCCAGTCGGTCATATCCATACGCAGTCTTCGCCAGATCTGACACATGAAGCTGGCTACACTGGCGTACATAAATCCGCTGTACAGCGGGACGCCAAATATTTTGCTGTATGCGGGCTCCGGGTAAGACCATGATCCCATATGTACTTTGTAAATTTCGAGTAAGAGACCGATTACGTGGAATACACAAATAACCTTGATCTCGTCCAACGTTTCCAGTCCAGTTCGAAACATCAAATATTGAACAGCAAGCAGAATAAGCAGGATTGCATCATAGCGCTGGATATAAGGAAAAGGAATGATCGTTGAAAGAGCCAGTGTACCAAAAATGGCTACGGGAAAAATGCAACTCATGGCTTGATGATAGCCAAAATGTAATAACTGAATGATTGATTTCATCGGAGCAACTCCTTCTGACGACACTTCTGATCTCGAGTATATGGAGAGTGGATTGATTACTTCTATTAATCTAATCGATTTTGCACCATTTGAAAAATAGAAATAAATGCGAAAGAAAGTTCATGTTTTAGAGGACAAATTCCTGTCATTCTATGCATCGAAGCAGCTTTAAATGTATATTCCTTGTTGCATATGATAAAATGGAATTCATACTTTACATGAAACAGGGAGGCCGTCATGCAACTGATACAACCACAAGATATTCAGCTTCGGCTAGATCGCCTTGTTAATCAGGATGTATACATGCATCTTGAGATGACAACGGGTGCTTACGCTCAACATTACGATAGTTCACGGCATCCAGCTTCGGCTTTTATCACCAATGCGTCCATTCGATACACACAGGGCTCGATATCAGGTGAGGGACCTTACCGTGTCGGTCTGAAGACGACAGATGGTTGGGTGTATGCTGAAGGACTTACACATATTGATGAGCAGGAACAAGAAAGACTGATTATGGCCGGCCATGACAGCCAAGGCAAACTGGTTGTCGCATTACAGCTGAGCCGGGAGAAGTTCTAATGGGAGCGGAGGAACAACATATGACAAAGAACGCACATGATGAGCACCAACGCATCCTGGTGGTTTATCCCCATCCAGACGACGAAGCATTCTCCGTATCGGGCACGTTAGCCAAATACATTGATTCTGGAGCACATGTTACATATGCATGTCTGACTTTGGGTGAGATGGGGCGTAACATGGGTATACCGCCGTTTGCGAACCGCGTGACCCTGCCATCCATCCGCAAAGACGAGCTTATTGAAGCGGCTAGTGCGATTGGTATTCAAGATTTAAGGATGCTTGGTTTTCATGATAAAATGGTAGAGTTCGAAGACCCTCAATTGCTGGATGGCAGCATTATGGCTCTTCTTGAGGAGATTAAGCCATCGCTGGTCTTTACATTCTATCCTGGATACAGTGTTCACCCCGATCATGATGCAACAGGAGCCGCGGTGATCAGGGCTGTTAGCCGCCTACCGCTGGAAGAGCGTCCTCTCGTTCACTGTGTAGCTTTTTCTAATAATCATGAGCAGCATATTGGCAAGCCAGATGTCACTGTAGATGTCTCTCCATTTTTGGAGCAAAAGCTGGCCTCGATTCGTGCCCACCGCTCGCAGTTTCAAGCAGCAGAGCTGCTTGGTAATCGCAAGCTGAATGACGAAGAACTTCAAGCACGCTTTGGGCGCGAACGCTTCTGGACCTATTCATTTGCATAAACTGAACATGTCATGTTTAAAGTCGCCAATTTGGCGGCTTTTTTTCATTCAATCACAATTTGGACACAAAAGAAAGCAAGCTATAGCCTGATGGGGCTATATGGGAAATTTATCATTTTCGATACACTGTGTGAAGGACTGGGATAACGCATTCATGTAACACCAAAAAGAAGGAACGGAGGGAAGTGGTGATGAGATGGATGAAAAATGCAGAGGAATTGGGGGCTTATACATTCTGAACGTGATTGATCGATGGAAGAACAAAAATAGGAAGAAAAACAAGAATACAAATAAAAATATGAATACTAATATGAACACGAATAAAGGATTCAGTTTCAGTAAACTAACACTGGTTGCTCTCCTCGTGATCGGATTTGGACTGCTTCCCGCAATTCAAAGAGATGTGGCTGCAACTGGAGTAAATGAAGAAAAGCAATTGGTTCCGCTTCAGCCCATCATAGATCAAGCGGATGCCGGAGCAGAGATTCATCTTGAACCTGGTCGATATTCAGGCCCGGTTGTCATCTCTAAACCGCTCACGCTGATTGGGGATGTCATGGTTACCATCGATAATGAACAGGAACAAGCTGCAATTTCCATTCAGGCGGAAGGTGTGAAACTGAAAGGGTTTACCATTGAACATAACGGTCGTCAGCCAGCCGCTGCCGTACAGATTACGGGCGGCAATAACGAGGTTACTGAACTTACGATTCGTACCAAAGGGGCTGGCTTGCTTCTACGTAAGGCAACATCTGCTACGATCCGAAATAATACAATTGTATGGGCAGGGTCAAGCACGGCCTCCAGCAGCCAAAAAGGCAACGGGATCGATCTCTACAATTCTGCTAACAGCAGGATTGAAGGGAATGAGATTCGGGGCGTGCTCGATGGAATCTATCTGGAAAACAGCCGAAATGCAGTGGTGGACGAAAATCATTTTATCGAAACTAGGTATGGCATTCACTGCATGTATATCGATGGATCATCTGTTACGAATAACATAGGAGAAGGAAACATGACAGGTGCCATGATTATGGGTGTGAAAAATACGGTTGTGTCAGGAAATACCTTCCGCAAACAAAGTTCAAATGTTCATTCCCAAGGGATTTTGCTCTATGACGTGCATCAGTCCAAGATCCGCAGCAATACAGTGGAGGGCAATCGTGTAGGCATGAATATCGCTGAATCTACGGAAAATGAGATCGATGACAACAACTTAATCCGTAATTTCGTTGGAATCCAGATGGTGCTCGCTGAGGGAAATCAATTTACGCAAAATCGATTTGTTTCCAACGTTATTGATGCTTCGACAATGGACAGCAAGGATAATATTTTGAAGGAAAACTATTGGGATTCCTTTCAGGGATTGGATCTGAATCAGGATGGGATCAGTGAGCTTTCCTATTCGCTCAACCCGTTTTACGAACAAGTAATAAGCAGAAATGCAGCGTACCAGCTATTTTTTCAATCACCGGGTATGGTCTTTCTAAGTGACTTGCATTCGGAAGGGAAAAACAACTGGACAACAGACGAATCACCGCAGATGAGCATCGAGAAGAAGCATACTGATGTTTCAGCAACATCCGGAACTTTCGGGACAGATAGAACAAATGTGGGAACCTGGTCTAGTCCGGTTATGATAATTGGTTTACTTTTACTTGGTTTGTCTACTAGTACGATGATCTATATGGGGGTATGGAGAAAATGAATAAACGATGGATTATAACGATCATGTTGCTCTTAGGTACAGTGATGTTAACGGCATGTGGACAGAAGTATGCAGCTGTGCCGATTAACGAGGACGTGGATATCTGTGCGATCTGTAACATGCAGGTAAAGGATGATGCGTTTGCCACACAGCTTACAACGAAGGACGGTAAAAACTTCAAGTTCGATGACCTTGGCTGCATGAATGAATGGAAAAAAGAAAATGGCACAGACAACATTGGCATGGACTATGTGCGTGATTATAACGATAAGGAATGGATCGAATTCAATAAAGCGACCTATGTATATGACCCTTCACTCAGAACACCTATGGCGTATGGCATTGTTAACTTCAAGGATAAAGCTTCTGCCGAGGCATTCGTGGACGAGCAGGGTGTAGGCAAGGTTATGACTGCGGATGAACTTGCTTCTCATGATTGGACTCAGAATACGGATAACATGAATATGGACGGAGACGGGCACGGACACGGTCACGATGAGGGCGGGACGGATCAAGGCTCAGAGCATGATAAGGATCAAGATACGAGCGATGATATGCACCAAGAAGGTGAATCGAAAGAAGGATCAAGCAGTCACTGATGCTGACAAGGAATGGTGAATTCAATGTCTGATATGATACAAATTGTGAAGAGAGAGTTGAAAACGGGATTCCGCAATCCTTGGGCGTATTCGTTTCTAGTCCTTTTTTGTACATTTAGCTTAAGTTTATTGCTTCTCAATGCACAGAATCCGGTACAAGGATACTCGGGCACGACAGGCTCGATGCTGAATCTGATTCTTTATCTGTTACCTCTAATGACCTTGTTCTTGGGTTCTTTCTCGTTGACCGCTGAAAAGGAGGACGGCAGTTGGCAACTGTTATCGACCTACCCTATCGGAACGTTATCCTTTATTACAGGTAAATATGTTGGACTAGCAGCTGTATTACTGGCGATTGTAACCTTTGGATATGGTCTGATGGGAGTTGTCAGCGGTTTACTCGGTAATCCAATCGATTTGTTGACCTATCTTTTGTTCTTGGCCTTTTCCTGCGGAATTGTGCTGTTATTCCTAAGTGTTGCATTGCTGATCGGCTCACTGTCTCGCAATCGCTGGCAAGCTTTAACGATTTCCGTATCGATCTGGTTCTTTGCCGTTATAGGCTGGCCTACATTATTACTTGCGATATTAGGGCTAATGCCGTACCTCTGGATAAAACCTTTGCTGGTGGTGTTAACCTTTTTGAACCCGGCTGAATTGGTACGGCTGTTTATTGTGATCAAACTCGGTGGCGGTTCTATACTGGGGCCTGAGTATTATCAATGGGTAACGTGGGTGCAACAGCCGAGCGGCAGTGCCATATTTATTGGAATGTGCTTGTTATGGGTAAGCTTCTCTATCCTCATTGTCTACGCCATCTGGGAAAGGGGGCGCTCTCGTGCTTGAATCGGAAGTTATTGTGAACGGACTAGGTAAACAAATCAAAAAACAAACCATCGTCGAAGAAATCTCCTTTCATCTTGGTTCCGGTCAGGTACTTGCCGTATGTGGAGGTAATGGTGCAGGCAAAAGTACCTTGCTTCGTATGCTTGCAGGCATTCTTCGGCCAACGTCAGGGGAGATTGTGATAAATAACGTCCGCTGGTCACAGGATCGCAAACGGTACGCAAATCAGATCGGATATATGCCGGATGACTATCAGTTCAGCCAAGGGCTTACGGCCGAGGAAGTTTTATTATTCTGGGCCTCTCTGCGTAAACTTCCCCGAGAGAGGGTGGAGGAAGTGCTAGTGATGGTTGGACTGGGCGAGCAAAAACATAAACGGGTGACCACCTTCTCCAAAGGCATGAGACAGCGTGTATTGTTTGCTCAGGCGATGCTTGCAAAGCCTGCTCTTCTGATCATGGACGAGCCTACCAATGGACTGGACCCCTTCTGGATGCAGGAGTTCGTACATTTGCTGAGAGGGATCAAACAGGAAGGGCATATGGTTGTGTTCTCCACCCATCAGCTTGAAGTGGCGAATGACATTGCAGATCAGGTGATGTTTATGAATCAAGGTTGTAATGTCGGGGAAGGCACCGTAGAAGATATTCGAAATCAGTATGGTTCACTTCATGCTGCTTTTCATCAGAGTCTGGGAATAAAGTGAAGGTGATTTCATGCAAAACAAGATGCAGAGAATGGATAGGAACAGTGGGCTAAAAGACGGACAGAAGAAGGGTTCGAAAATAAAACGGATTTTTACGATGTTGATTGCACTGGCGGCATTGGCTACAGGCGTATGGGCCGTGCTGGCGAATCTATCGAACTCTGATGCGAAGAGCAGCAATCCGATCAGGGCAGGTGCTGAGGCTCCTAACTTTACAGCGGTCAACTCCAAAGGGGAGCAAGTCCAGTTGTCTGATTACCGGGGCAAAGCCGTGATGATTAACTTCTGGGCATCCTGGTGTACGCCTTGTGTGAGGGAAATGCCCTTGGTTCATGAGCTTGCGCAGCAAAACCAAAATAACGTGGAGACACTGTTTGTTAACGTGGGGGAGAGCAAGGGCACAATTAACGAGTTTATGAACCGTCACCAATTTGATTTTCCGGTGATCATTGACGCAACCGGCAAGGTATCCAAGCTGTACCGTATCACTGGCCTGCCAGCCACAATGGTTATTGACCAAGCGGGACAGTTTAGCCATATTTTGCTCGGTGAACTGACGGAGGATATTCCTTTACAGCAATGGCTGGAGGAAAGGTTGTAACTGTTGATGTTGAGACTCCGTATGGTGTGAAAATGAGATTACGCCTCCTTACATCAGTTCAAGAAACCCAGGTCCGAGAGAGACTCTGGGTTTCTTTTCGTATGCACTACATAGTAATCCAATATCTAAATTAACTCCAGAACGTTGTCTCAATCTAATCTCTATCCAAATTCATTCGATGAAATTTGTTCATAGTTGATGAACTGGAGTATGATTAGGGAGGACAACGCTGATAATCATAAAAGTAAAAGTCCCTTGGAAATTTACTATAAAATCAATACCACATAACTTCTTTGAAGGGGGACATCTGTTTTGGATGAGCAGTTTCTAGATTTATTGGCCCAACAATATGATACTGAAGAAAAAATCATCACCGAGATCATCAACCTTGAAGCGATCTCCAATCTCCCAAAGGGAACCGAGCATTTTGTCAGTGATTTGCATGGGGAGTTCCAGGCTTTTCAGCACGTACTACGGAACGGCTCAGGTACCGTCAAAGAAAAAATCAAGGAATTGTTCCGGGAGATATGGACGGATCAGGAAATTAATGATTTTGCAGCGTTGGTTTATTATCCGGAAGAAAAAATACAGCTGGTTATAGGAGAACTGAGCAATAAAACGGCTCTAAACCAGTGGTATAGACAAACGATTGAACACATGCTGAAGCTTATTTCTTATGCCTCTTCCAAGTATACGCGCTCGAAATTGCGTAAAGCTCTGCCGGAGCAGTATGTATATATTGTAGAGGAGCTTTTATACAAGACGGATTCGACCAACAATAAGGATCCTTATTACGAGGAAATATATCGGCAAATTATATCCTTGGGCCAAGCGGACAAGCTCATTATTGGCCTTGCTTATACGACCCAGCGCCTGGTGGTTGACCATCTTCATGTGGTTGGAGATATTTATGACCGGGGTCCGGACCCCGATAAAATTATGGATACGCTAATCCATTACCATTCTGTAGACATTCAGTGGGGGAACCATGATGTCCTCTGGATCGGTGCGTACGCGGGTTCTCTGGTCTGCCTTGCGAATATTATCCGAATCTGTGCCAGATACGACAATCTGGACATTATAGAAGATGTATATGGAATCAATCTGCGCCCGCTGCTAAACTTGGCGGAGAAATACTATGAAGACAATCTGCCCTTCAGACCTAAGCTGCAGACTGGCCATAATGTATCGGAGCAGGAAATTCTGCAGATTACCAAAATCCATCAAGCCATTGCCATGATACAGTTTAAACTTGAAAGCCCGATTATCAAGAGACGCGCATACTTTAATATGTCTGAAAGACTTTTGCTGGAACAGATTGATTACGACAAAAACGAAATCACGATCTGCGGAAAAACGTACCAGTTGAAAAACACCTGTTTTACAACCGTAAATCCGCAAAAGCCTGAACAATTACTGGAGGAAGAACGCCAAGTGATGGAGAAACTGTTGTTCTCCGTTCAGCATTCCGAAAAGCTGGCCAGACATATGAATTTCCTCATGAAAAAGGGAAGCCTTTATTTAAAATACAATGGAAATTTGTTAATCCACGGCTGTATTCCTATGGATGAAGAAGGAAATATGGAAGAAATGCAGATTGAAGACAAGACATATGCGGGACGTCAATTGCTTGATGTTTTTGAAGATTATTTACGTTACGCCTTTGCCCATCCGGAAGAGACAGAAGATCTGGCGACGGATATGGTATGGTATATCTGGACAGGAGAATGTTCATCACTCTTTGGCAAGAGAGAAATGACGACTTTCGAACGTTATTTTATACAAGAAAAAGAAGCACATAAGGAGAGAAAAAATCCTTATTACCATTTACGTGAAAATGAAGAGATCTGTCGAAGAATCTTGCAGGAGTTTGATATGAATCCGGATCATGGACATGTCATTAACGGCCACACGCCAGTCAAAGAAATCAGTGGAGAGAGCCCTGTGAAAGCCAACGGAAAAATGATCGTGATTGACGGCGGTTTTTCCAAAGCCTATCAATCCACCACCGGTATTGCGGGATATACCTTGCTTTACAACTCTTTTGGCATGCAACTCGTCGCCCATCAAAAATTCAATTCAAAAGAAGATGTGTTATGCAACGGAACGGACGTATTGTCTGTAAAAAGACTGGTGGACAAAGAACTGGAACGGAAACTGGTGAAGGAAACCAATGTGGGGGAGAAGCTGCTTCAGAAAATCTCAAACTTGAAGGAACTCCTAGACTACCGCTACATGAAATGAGAATAAATGCAAAAGTACAAAAAGCCCCTTGCTAGGAGGACTTTTGTACTTTTTTTCTACACTTATGTAAATCAACTGCCAATATTAGGGCGTGTCCGAAAACGCTGAAGAAAGCAGATTTTGCCGAATTTTCGTTCCAATCAAGGAAGTTTCCCGCAGGCGTGCCGGGACACGTCAAGGGAAAGTGACGTAGCAGGGGGCGAAAGGAGGGTAAGAGATGCAATTCAGCAGGTTTCAAGACACGCCCTAGTATCATTGATGGAGAACGTCTGCATATTCAGAGATACGCTCGAAACGTCCCTTGGCAAAAGGACATAAAGGTAGAATCTTAATACCGTTTTCCCGCGCGTATTCCACTATAGCTTTGATAAGCTCATCGCCAAGCCCTTGTCCTCGGTATGCATTTTCGACCAATGTGTGATCAATAATGTACAATTCTGGACTTGAGATTACATAGGTCATCACCGCAGCAATGTCGCCGTGATCTTGAATCAGAAATCTTTTATTGGCAACTTCATGTTCTACATTATGCATGTTCATCCTCTTTCTTTGTTGTGAATTCATCATTCAGAAGCTTATACGTCAATGCTCCGCTTGGACATGTGTCAATATGCCGGGCAATAGCCTCCGAAGTGTCACCGTCGGGATCAACCCAAGGACGTTTGCTCAAATCAAAAACAGCAGGGAGGCCCTTTACGCAGATACCGGAATGAATGCATACATCCGAATTAAACATGACCTCGATATCTTTACCGTAGTATAATTTCTCCTTACCCATCATCTCTTCACATCTTTCACTTTAGAGTTAGAATTTTTATACAGATCGCTCACCCATGCACTCATGGAAATCATGCCTGCCGGGCTCTCGATGTTCGAATTATAATGACGAATCATGTATTAGTCAACGTGACGAATGACCTAATACGTGGATGTAATACTGATTTTAAACGTGATCACTTTAAAAAGCCGGAATCCTGCATGATACAGGATTCCGGCTTATAAGTGTTTTTATTAGAGCAAAACAGCGACTATACAGACTAGTTAATCTGTTATTGAAACGTCCGTATAAATCATCAGTTGTTCAGTTCAGTGTATCTAGTTTAGAACAGGAGTAGCCTTATACTTCGCCCGTGCAATCCGGGTAGCATCTACCATGTTTCTTAGTGAAGCCACGGTTTCTTCCTGTCCGCGGGTTTTCAGACCGCAGTCCGGATTGATCCAGAACAGCTTCGGATCAAGCACACGCAAAGCGCGGTCAATCATGTTACTCATTTCTTCGACGCTTGGTACACGCGGGCTATGGATGTCGTATACGCCAAGTCCAATACCGAGCTCATACGTATTCTCTTCAAAGCTATGAATCAACTCCCCATGGCTACGCGATGTTTCAATGGAGATCACATCGGCATCCATTGCTTCGATCGAATCGATCATATCGTGGAATTCGCAATAGCACATGTGAGTATGAATTTGGGTGGTTTCCTGTACGGTGCAAGTCGTAATGCGGAACGCTTTAACTGCCCAATCCAGGTAATTGGCTTGTTTATTCTCCTTGAGCGGCAGGCCCTCACGGACGGCAGGTTCATCCACTTGAATCATGCCGATGCCTGCTTTTTCGAGCGCTTCAACCTCTTGTCTGAGTGCGTATGCCAATTGATAAGCGATGGTTTCCCGTTCAATATCATCCCGTACAAAGGACCAGTTCATGATGGTGATCGGGCCTGTCAACATGCCTTTAACAGGGCGGTCTGTCTTGGACTGTGCATACTTCGTTTCCTCAACCGTCATTTCACCTACAAATTCAACATCTCCAAAAATAACAGGTGGTTTCACGCAACGTGATCCGTAGGACTGTACCCAGCCATATTGCGTAAAGGCAAAGCCAGCCAGCTTTTCACCGAAAAATTCAACCATGTCCGTGCGTTCAAACTCACCATGAACGAGTACATCAATGCCGATCTCTTCTTGAATATTAATCCAGCTGTCGATCTGATCACGGATAAAGGAAGCGTATTGTTCGTTGCTTAGTTCGTTTTTACGCCATTGTTGGCGAGCTTTTCGAACCTCCGTGGATTGCGGGAAACTGCCAATCGTTGTTGTGGGGAACAATGGCAATTGCCATTTCTGCTGCTGGGCTACATGACGTTCGGCAAATGCACGTGAGCGGTTAGGCTCTTGTATACGGATGGAAGCAACGGCATCCTGAACGGCTTTGCGGTTACGATCTCCGGAGCTTTGCAATGCCAGTAGTTTTAGCTCGGCTTCTTTAATTTTAGCGGTGATGTCTGCATCGGTAGTGCTGAGTGCTTGGGTCAAAATAACGATCTCATCCAGCTTTTCATCCGCAAATGCAAGCGCATCTTTGAGTTCAGCAGCAAGTTTCGCTTCACGCGCTGTTGTCACAGGTACATGCAGCAAGCTGCAGGAGGACTGCACAATTAACCTTTCAGGTGTAACGAGAGAAGTAAGCGTTTGGAGTAATGTCAGCTTGTCCTGAAGGGATGCTTTCCAGATGCCGCGTCCATCAATGATGCCTGCTCCAAGCACTTTGTCTGCCGGAAAACCGTTCGTTCGAATGGATTGCAAGTTACCTTCCAGTCCATGTACAAAATCAAGTCCGATGCCTTGCACCGGCAATTGAATGATTTCATTATAGTTTTCGACGGATTCAAAGTAAGTCTGGAGCAAGATATTCAAACCCGGAACAGCGGATGTAAATGCTGAATAAATTTTGTTCAAGCGTTGTAGATCCGCATCATTCAATTTGGTTACGAGCACCGGCTCATCGATCTGTACCCACTGTACGCCAGCATCTGCAAGTTCTTGCAAGACCTGAGTGTAGAGTGGAAGCAACTGATCCAGCCAAGCGTCCGTTTCGGAGGCATCATAACCTTTGGAGAGCTTCAGGAAGGTCAGCGGTCCAACGATGACCGGTTTACCTTCAATGCCGAGCTGCTCTTTGGCTTCAAGGTATGCGATCAGCGGTTTATTCTCGGTTAAAATCGGTGAAGCATCATTCAGTTCAGGTACAATATAATGATAGTTCGTATTGAACCATTTGGTCATTTCACTGGCTGCGGCATCTTTCGTCCCACGGGCGATGCCGTAATAGGTGGAGAGTGGCACAGCGCCTCCAGTATAAGCGAAGCGTTTTGGCACAATACCAAACATAACGGCTGTATCCAATATATGATCATAATAACTGAAGTCGTTCACTGGGATCAGATCGATTCCTTTGCCTTGCTGCTTACGCAAGTGATCTAAACGAATTTCTTGTAATCTTGAGTGTAGTTCGTTTTCTTGTATTTTTCCTGACCAGAAGGCCTCAAGTGCTTTTTTCCATTCCCGATCGGCTCCGATTCGTGGATACCCCAATACGCTGCTTTTTGTCATTTGCCATAACCCCTCTGCAATGTGTTAACAACAAGTTATCACAGAAACATGGCTATTAAGTAATTCCATTAAATTATATCCAGCTATAGCTATGGACTATAACACGAGAAGACTAACAAGATTGAGAAGTGGGGACAAGGGAGTTAATAGGGAGGTTTGATAGGGATGGTGAATTAAAGCAGTGGGCGCCTTAAAAGAAGATCATCTGGTCTGAAAGTAGACATAGGAGTGTTCCAATGGTTAACTAAGTTTATGGCAAGAAGGAAGGGAAGGCGGCAATCGTGAATCTGTTTTATGTGCAGTCGATTGTAGGTGGAGTCAGTAATGTGAAAAGTTTTCTGGAGGATAACTATATTGGCATCCCTTGGTCAGCGCTTGGCGATCTGGAGCAGGCATCAACGGAAGAATTACGTAGACTGTTGGAGCAACGCTATGGGATTGTTGCGGATGAATCAGGGGAGGTTATGGAGACGATCCAGCTGTTTGCAAACGGGATGAGTGATGGGGATTATGTTGTGATTAAGGATGAGGATTGGATGTATGTCGGAGACCTCGGCGATTATTATTATGACGACTCCATTGGCAGAAGCGACGACTTAATTTGCCACCGCAGGGGCGTAACCTGGCTTGGACGGCTACCGCTGGAGGAGATCAATGAACATATGCAAAATTTGCTCCACGAACCAAACGTAGTTGCCCAATTCAGGTTACCTGTAAAGCAGGCAAGGCTGGATCAAGCACTTAGGGAGAATAGCGATGCAGCGGGGAATGTTGGGACAGCATTAAACCAAGAAACTCAGCCCGTAGCACCAGAATTATTCAAAACGCTAACACAGGATCACACACCTCCACGAGTCGAGCAATCCACGATTGAGAGCGCGCTGCAAGTACTTCAAGAGGCACTGATGAGCAAAGATGAAGAACTGCGTGTACAAGCCGCAATTGCAATTTTGCAATATGCCAAACCGTAAGCTCAGCATCAAAGTGGAGTGTAGGGACTAGTAAGAGTAAAAGCTATTACCGAGCGAATGAAAGGAAACCAGCGGATAAAACGAATTACAAGCACAAAGGGACAACCGTCATGGTTGTCCCTTTGCTGTGTATAGAGAATCTTTTTATAAAAAGATAAGTAACAATGTTCCTGCCGCAAAGCAGTAATATGAAAAATACTTCAGATTGCCTCGGGCCATAATGCCCATAAACCATCTCATCGAGAAATAAGTAACAATCAGCGTCGTGATAAACGCGATCAGGTAAGGAATAGCCAGCTGTGCACGGTTAGGATCATGCGCTATATCTGAAGCACCCATAATCACACCGCCGATACTGATCGGGATGTAGAGCATAAAGGAGAACTTTAACGCCGTTTCCTGTTTCATACCGACCGCAATGGACGAAATAACGGTAGCACCCGAACGGCTGATACCCGGAATAAGCGCAACGGCCTGAGCGAGTCCAACCAGCACAGCATCCTTCATCTTCAAATCACCGTCCTGTTTGCGGCCTCGCAGATTACGAATAAGCCAGAGTGCTACACCTGTAATTAACAGGGCCACTGCAACCGTATAAACGGATGAGAAGATGCTCTCAATTTTATCTTTGAACAGCACAGCAGCAACGGCTGCTGGAATCGTACCAATGACGATATATAAGCAAAACATAAAGTCTGCCCGATATTCCGGTTTACGAGTTGTTAAGTAACCCCATCCACCGGTAATCAGCTTCATGATGTCTTCCCGAAAAATAAAAACAATGGCAATTAATGAAGCGGTGTTCGTCAAAATTTCAAATGAAAGGCCATTTTGCTTCAGCCCCATTAGTCGCTGGGCAATAATTAAATGGCCGCTGGAAGAAACTGGAATCGGCTCCGTTGCCCCTTGAACAATGCCCAAAAAAAAGTACTTTAACCACAGTATAATCTGATCCATCTTGTCCTCCTTGAAACATTTCTCTACAATCTCTAAAATCATGTTCTTCCATACTCTAAAATCATGTTTTAAACCATACTCTAAAAATCATTCTCTTTGTTAAATCTCTCTATCCACTCTAATGATGATAGCCTGTTCACTTACTAGATGGCAAGTTTGGAATGAAATTGTCAGAGAAAATGGGACATACCTTCTCATTATTCACTTAATAGACGAAGTTTAGAATGGAATATATTAAACATGTATTGTCAAAAAGCTAGAGTCGTGATATCGTTGATAACGATTATCAATATCATTTGAGGTATAGAATCCAATACATTAAAGGTGGGGTTATTTTTGCGTAGCACAAAACGAAGTTCAATATGGATCATGATGGCGCTTGTGTTCATGCTGATCTTGAGTGCATGTGGTCAGTCTGCTTCAAATACAGCTAAAGATGGGGCGGAAAAGACCACTGTATCATCCGATGCGGGAAGCAAAACCAGTAACAATTCAGATGATACGACAGACACGGGAGCAGGTGCAGAAGAAGAGATGGTTTCATTTGCGTCTGACGCTGGTGAAGTGAAAGTGCCGAAAAATCCTAAACGGATTGTGGATCTGACTGCCTTTTCTACGGGATACTTTGTAGCACTGGATGCTCCAGTGGTGGGGGCAACTACAGGCGCGATGAACAACAAATACATCAAAGAGCAGCTTGTTGCACAAGGAACAACAGATTTAGGTGATCAGCCCCCAACGCCGGAGCAACTGCTGGCTCTGAAACCGGATCTTATTATTGTGTATACAGGTTCAGAAGGCATCGACAAGCTGTCTCAAATTGCACCTGTAGTTCAGATCGAGTACGGTAAACGTAATTACAAAGACTTGATGCTGGAGATGGGCAAACTTACCGACAAAGAAGATGCAGCTAAGGCTTGGATAAGCAAGTGGGAAGCTCAGATAAACGAGTTGAAACCGAAGGTAGAAGCAGCTGTAGGCAAGCGTACCGTATCTATTCTGAATCCGTATGACAAAGGGGTGTATGTCTTTGGGCATAACTATGGCCGTGGAGGAGAGATTATTTACGGCGAGTTGGGACTTAAGGCTCCGGCCAAGGCTCAGGCAGAAGCGATTGACAGCGGCACAGGCTGGGCTTCCATCTCGGTTGAAGTACTGCCGGATTATGCAGGGGATATTATTTTCACCAGCCCGTGGTCCGGAGACACGAGTGATTCCAAAAAGATTTACGAAAATAAGCTATGGAAGAACCTCCCGGCTGTCAAAGCCAATCATGTATTCCAGCTAGATCCATCGTCTGATACTTATAACGATCCGGTATCGTTGGAAGGACAGCTTAAATTTATTACGGATAGTTTGCTTTCGGCATCCAAGTAGTTTCGGGCAGGCAGACTGTATTTAAGAGCAAATTGAACAAAGCAAAAAAAAGAGGCTCTCACCGTCTAGGTGTGAGCCTCTTTGCATGGATCGAGATCATTCAAATGTCAGACGATGAGTCCTTACTGTGGCTCTAGGTGCTTGCTGCATGTTCAGGCTTAGGAGCCAGTGCAGTTTTATGAATGTTCTCCGTACCGGCTTCAATGGCCTGCTGATAATAACTGCGCTTATGCTCAATAACGGCCATTGTTCTCCGGAGTTCTTCCATTTGAGCCTCGACGCTTGCTTTGCGCTCGGTAAACATGTCATACCTCTGATGCAAGGTTGCATCACCTTCCGAGCACCAGGCTATGAATTCCCGGATATCCTTGATCGGCATTCCGGTAGCTTTCAGACATTGGATTATTTTCAGAAAATCAATATCGGAGTCCTTGAATTGTCTCGTTCCGGTCGAATTACGTTCCACAAAGGGCATGAGTCCCTCTTTGTCATAATAGCGCAATGTATACACAGTCAGATCCAATTTTTTAGCGACTTCACTAATGGAATATGTCATATCGAATTTGTTCCTTTCAATTCTAGATCAGATCAAGATTAAAGTCGGTAAGCTGCATGGCATTCGCTGATGCGAGTGAATTCTATCATGCGGTCAGGAGAGATGTCAAAACGAGCAATTTTTTAAAAAAAGTAGAGCAAAACATTTGACCTAGAGTTAACTATAGGGCGTAAGATAAAGAGGATTCCAAAATCATGAGGAGGTTATCATATTGATTACAGCTAAAGCCAGAGCCGTGGATGGACCCGATCAAGCCTTCCGTTCCGCAGAAATTAACCGCCGTGATCTGGATACCACGGATGTATTAATTGAGATCAAGTTTGCCGGCATCTGCCACTCGGATATTCATACAGCCCATGGGGAGTGGGGGCCTGTCAATTATCCGCTCGTACCGGGCCACGAAATTGCCGGGATTGTGACCGAAGTAGGTAGTGGTGTAACAAAATATAAAGTAGGCGACCGAGTAGGCGTTGGATGTATGGTCGACTCTTGCGGCGAATGTGAGAATTGCCGTAAAGGAGAAGAGCAGTACTGCCTGAAAGGTAACATTCCAACGTATGCAGGAGTAGACAAATACGGTGAGCCGACCCAAGGCGGTTATTCCACACATATCGTGGTAACCGAGAATTTTGTAGTGCGCATTCCTGACAATATTGAGCTGGATGCCGCTGCACCGTTGCTATGTGCCGGGATTACAACCTATTCTCCACTACATCACTGGGGCGCTGGCCCGGGTAAGAAAGTCGCAGTCGTAGGGATGGGTGGCCTTGGTCATATGGCGGTTAAAATCGCACATGCGATGGGAGCTGAGGTTACTGTTCTTTCTCAATCCCTGAGTAAAAAGCAAGACGGATTGCAGTTTGGAGCAGACCACTACTACGCAACAAGCGAACCGGAAACATTCGAAAAGCTGGCAGGCTCGTTAGACCTGATCATTAACACAGTAAGTGCCAGCATTGATATCAATGCTTATTTCTCGCTGCTCAAGTTGGACGGCACACTCGTTAATGTAGGGGCTCCGCCTGAGCCACTCCCCGTCAACGCATTCTCGCTGATCGGACATCGTCGTTCATTCGCCGGTTCCATGATTGGCGGCATACGTGAGACACAAGAAATGCTTGATTTCTGTGCCGAGCATGATATTACACCTAGCATTGAAGTCATTTCGGCAGATCAGATTGATGAAGCTTATAAACGTGTGCTCGCTTCAGATGTAAAATATCGCTTTGTTATTGATACAAGCACTATTTAATAGAGCAGAGGGGAAGGGAGTTCAGTTAACGCCTTCGCCTTTGAATAAATAAAACTGATGCATCAGCAAGTAGCCCCTATTTCCGCATAAGGAAAGGAGGGGCTATTTGTTTTACGATAACAATTTTGAAGAACGTAAACACCTGGAGTAGGAGTCAGTCCTTTACGTATAGAAACGTAGCGCATTAAATGAAATAAAGCCCCTTGGAATATTGACCAAAGGGCTTTAACGAGAGTGGAGCTATCGTTTAAAATATTGAAACTTTTAATACAAAAATATGCAAAGGTCTAATGACCGTAATAAAAAGATTGAACGTAAAAATACGCTGTGATATAATCATGAGCGCAGTTGAATTTTTTGGGATATGCAATTGATGTATCATTATTTCTCCTAAAATAATAATACATCGAATTCCTCGAATTGTCAACACGCTTTTTTCTCCAAAAAATGGGCCTAGGAGTGTGGTTAACGATATGACAGAAACGAATGAATGGCAATTGGAACAAGAAAGATTGGCTTACGTGCGAAATGAACTGCAGGCAAGACTTGATGAACTGGAACCCCAAGTTGAAGGTCTGGCGGATCAGGCTACGGAAATTCGCAAACGTTTCTGGGAAGAAGTCACGATTAATACGGGTTCATACACGGATTTTGAAGAAGCCTTTTATACCATTAATCAGCAAGCGAGGGTGCTGGCTGAGCGAGAACGTGGGCATAAGTTATTACTGCAGCAATGGAAAAATGTAAACCGCTTAATGCCTCTACCTTACTTTGGACGTATTGATTTTAAGGAAAAAGGTCTTGGTTCTACGGAGTCAATTTACATCGGTGTGTCTTCTTTTACAGACAAGGAAGGCCTGGAATTTCTAATCTATGATTGGCGTACGCCGATTGCGAGTCTCTATTATGACTATGGCTCTGGTACGGCAGATTATGAGACACCTATGGGGATAATCGAGGGGACCGTTGAACTGAAACGTCAGTTTCAAATTCAGGATGGTCAGTTGGTGGGCATGTTTGACGCGAGTGAAACCATTGGGGATGCCATGCTCCAGGAAGTGCTCTCCAAAGGTGCGAATTCTCATATGAAAAGCATTGTAGCAACGATTCAAAAGGAACAGAATGCCATTATCCGTGATGATCGTAGCCGAATGCTGATTGTTCAGGGCGCCGCAGGTAGCGGCAAGACATCCGCTGCGCTCCAGCGAGTGGCCTATCTATTATATAAACATCGCCAGACGATCAAGGCCGGTCAGATGGTTCTTTTTTCGCCAAATCCGATGTTTGCAAGTTACATCTCGAGTGTATTGCCTGAGCTAGGTGAAGAGAACATTCAACAGACGACGTTTCAGGAGTATTTGAATTATTGGCTGGGATCTAGTTTGACTCCAGAAGATCCGCTCGACCAAATGGAGTATGTGCTTACTGCTGGTGCGGAACCAGATTACACTGCTCGTATGGAAGGCATTCGTTATAAAGCATCTGCGGAATTTATGAAAGCTTTGAAGAACTATGGGGAATGGCTGGGTCGGGAAGGGTTAAACTTTATCGGTGTCCGGTTCCGTGAACGGGAGTTCATTACTTCAGCTCAGATGAAGGCACAATTTTCAACTTATGACGTCCATCTTCCGTTGCCAAGCCGCATATTGTTATTGCAGGAATGGTTACTGAAACAGCTGTCTGTTCTAGAGCAACAGGAACGACAAGCGGACTGGGTGGAGGAAGAGTTAAATTACCTCGACACGGACGACTATGCCGATGCATACGGCAAGCTGCATAAGGAAAAGGCTGTGTTCGAAGTGGCGGAGCAGTATGCAGCACGGGAGAATGCTGGCAAACACCCTGACCTGGATGAAGGCTCATTTGATTTTCTGGAGCGAGAAGAAGAGTTGCTGCGGCGAAAAATAGTGAAACAAACGTTCAACCCTCTAAGGCAGCGTGTCCGAAAGTTCAAGTTCGTCAATGTACAATCAGCCTATGAACAGCTATTTGTAGATTTCGCAGCCTATCAAGAACGTACGAATGGAGCGACAGTTCCACCTCACTGGGATGAAATCCGTACCCAAACCAAAGATATGTTGCGTCAGAACAAGCTGTTCCATGAAGATGCAACTCCGTATTTATATGTAAAAGAAATGATCGAAGGCGTTCGAATCAACACGGATATCCGTTATGTGTTCGTCGATGAGGGTCAGGATTATTCGGCGTTTCAATATGAATATCTCAAAAAGCTGTTTCCTCGTGCCCGTATGACGATCCTCGGTGATTTTGGTCAAGCGATCTATATGCAGGCGACAGAGCTTGCCGCTACCGATTCGCCATTAATTTCGTTATATGGAGACAAAGAAACGACGCTTATTAGGCTAGTACAGAGCTATCGCTCGACTCGTGAAATTGTTGAATTTACTAGGGCGATGTTACCTGGCGGTGATGAGATTGTGGCTTTTGACCGAAGGGAACAGAAACCGGCTTTAATCCGGGCAGAGGCAGGCGAGAATCAGCGTGATGAGTACATCCGATCTGACGTTGAGTCGCTTCACTCCGAGGGTTTTCGTTCGATTGCCATCATAACCAAAACGGCAGCCGAGGGTTACCTTGCATATGAACGTTTGCGAGAGGTCGGTTTAGAAGGACTGAGGATTATTACGAAAGACACGGAGCAGTTTGAAAAAGGCGTGATGGTCATTCCCGTGTACCTTGCCAAAGGTGTGGAATTCGATGCAGTGCTTGTGTACGATGCCTCCGCAGTTCGATATGGGGAAGAATATGACCGCAAACTTCTTTACACGGCTTGTACTCGAGCTATGCATCGGTTGCATCTATATACGTCGAAGGACTGGTCGCCTTTTTTGCAGGCATTGCCTGAAGAATTGTATGATGTAAAAAATGTATGAGTGTCCTTTCCCATAGTATAAATGTCTGCCTCAACTGCGAATTTATTTAAAACGGCTGACATGCAGCTGTCCAGATGCAACAGTTGATTCCACGAGTTTCGCATTTAATAACGTCATAAGAGAGTCGCTGCGATAGCGGCTTTTTTGACGTTGTTCTCTAATTTTCCTAATGCTAACAACGGATGTAACAGGTAGGGAAATGCAAGGTTTTGTGCATGTTGTTCAACCAAAACTCTGATAAAATAAATCAAACATATGAATATAAATCTAAAACAGCATACATGACATAAACAACCAATGAAGCGTTGAATCCAATATAAAACAGGAGGTAGCTTGACATGAACAAACCGATGATTGGGGTACTGCCTTTATATGATACGGACAAAAAAAGTTACTGGATGCTTCCTCACTATATGAAGGCCATTGAAGATTCAGGGGGTATACCGGTCATGCTGCCATTAACGGCAGACGTGGACATGATCACAACTTTGGCAAACACCTTTGACGGATTCCTGTTTACCGGCGGACATGATGTTAATCCGGAACTTTATGATGAGCGGATGCAGAGCGTCTGTGGCGAGTTGTGTATGGAGCGGGATCGGATGGAGGTTATTCTGTTTAAAAAAGTGATTGCACTAGGTAAACCAGCTTTTGGCATCTGCCGCGGATTACAGCTGTTTAACGTGATTTTAGGCGGAACGTTATATCAGGATATCCCGACAGATATGGATGCAAAACCTAAGATTATTCATCAACAAAAACCCCCGTATACGAATCTCGTACATTCCGTACATATTGAAAAAGATAATCTGCTTCATGATATCTTGCAGACGGATCAGATTCAGGTTAACAGCTATCACCATCAGGGCATCAAAACGTTGTCCGATCAATTAGTGGCTGTTGCCATTGCGGAGGATGGATTAGTTGAATCTGTCGTCATGCCGGGCGATTCGTTTGTACTCGCAGTTCAGTGGCATCCGGAGTATAGTTATGCCGTTGATGGGTACAGTCAGCAGTTATTTGCAGCTTTCGTCAGAGCATGCACTTCAGCACGATTTAAGAGTCCTGTGCAGGACATTACGGCTTGATTCTAGTTCGGTTGATATGAAAGGTTGAACACCAAAATCACTTTCGAGTACAGGTTAGAGCATACACTTGAAAGTGATTCTTATTTTTTATTCGAGATAGCGTATGAATGGTTACATTTTAATAAAGTTATAATCCAGGGTTGACATTAGATTAAATTTAAAACAAAATACATGCTATAGCATATAGAATGCGAATGGGATTGATGGTACTATTTCATAAGCAGAGTCACGGATCAGATACATGGTATAGCATGTAATTGATTTGCGATCTATATGTAATAACGAATGAAAGAAGGATAGCTATGTTCATTTTTATTGCGGTTTTACAGGTTCTGTTAGGCCTCTTTTTTCTGGTTACAGGAAGCAAAATTATTTCGGGGAAGATGGCCGATGAATTCAAACGTTTTGGATTGCCCTCATTTTTTAATGTTTTGACCGGATCGTTTGAGATCGTTGGAGCTATGGGTATGCTTGCTGGCATATGGGTACCTGGTGTTGCATTTTGGGCAGGTTTGCTACTGGGGGGGACAATGCTTGCTGGAGCCTTTACTTTGATTGTTTTAGCTAAAGATCCCATACAAAAAGCCATTCCTGCCATTGTTCTGTTCGTTCTTAGCTTGATTGTGTCAACGTATTATTTCTTCTAAGCGCTGAATAACAATGATTGAATCCGTCTCATTCCTTGATGAGTGTCGTTTGTAACATTCGTTCAGATCACCTATAATTGGGTGTAAGAAAATGATGAATGAGGTACAACAATGGACTTATACAGAGTGACTGGTTTTTTAATTCACCGGACAGATCTTAAGCTGACGAATTATTTTATCAAACAATTGAAACCTTACGAGGTCACGCCTGAACAATGGAGTATTATTTCTTATATGGATCTCGATAAAGCTACGACTCAAAAAGAGTTGGCAGAAGCTATCGATCGGGATCAAACGACTGTCGTTCGAATGATCCATTCACTAGAGCGTAAAGGAATGGTTCGACGTATCGTTAATGATCAAGATAAACGTTCACACCATTTATATTTGTCTCCCAAAGGAGAAGAAGTGAAACAAAAGTTGTTGTTAACGGTCCAAGACGCTCATAACTATGTTACACGAGGGATAGAACCCGAGGAACTCGAACAATTAAAAACAATATTAGAGAAGCTGTATATGAATGTTCGAGAGGATTAGGTGAATTTAAGATAGAGAGTTGAAGTACATTTAATATATGCTATAGCATGTATATTGGAGTGCGGGTTGTTGGGGTTAGATAGTTTTGTGTTAGATAGTAGAGTGAATGTGAAGACCTCCTCATGAACTGAGGAGGTCTTTTACTTTAGGATTTGTTATTGAAGGTACTTTATTGAAGATTCATTGTTGAAGGTCCGTTATGACTTGGAACCCGACTGTGACTTAGCTTCGTTTTGGGCATTGAGGGTAGCGATCAGCTTTTCGCCTTCCACATCGAGATTAGGCAGGATGCGATCCAGCCATTTCGGAAGAGACCAAGCTTTATCGCCAAACATCGCCATAATGGCAGGAACCAGAGCCATGCGAATGATAAAAGCATCAACTAAAATACCTATCGCGAGTGTGAAGCCAATCTGTTTAATCATGACATCATCCGTAAAGATAAAACCAGCGAATACGGAAACCATGATAACCGCTGCGGCAACAACGACACGACTAACCTGATTATAACCATGTACAACGGATTCCGTTCCACGGTGACCATGGACATAGGATTCGCGCATCGAGCTAACCAAGAATACCTGATAATCCATGGCAAGACCGTAGAGAATCCCGGTTACGATGATAGGCATGAAGCTAAGCAACGGGCCGCCTGTATCGAAACCAAAGAGGGAGTGCAACCAGCCCCATTGGAACACTGCGGTTGTCATACCGAATGTGGCTAGAATGCTAAGCAGGAAACCAATCGTTGCTTTGATCGGAACGATGATCGAACGGAACACAAGCAGCAATATAATCAATGAAAGTAGAATGATGATACCTACATAGATCGGGAAAACCTGAGCCAGCTTGGCGGACATATCAATATTTACGGCGGTAAGTCCGGTTACGCCAAGTTTGACGTCATAGGTCTTAGCCATATTAGAGTCTGTTGACCGCAGATCGTTAACCAACGTCTTGGTCAATTGATCGTTAGGACCTGTTTTGGGAATGAGACTGAAAATAGCCAAATCCTCCGTCATCCCTAAAGGTGAGACTTGAGCCACGTTATTCTGACCCTGCAACTCCATAGCGAGTCCACCCAGAAGCTCGGGTGTCATTTTGGCAGAGGCATTACGTGGTTCAGCCACCAGGATTAGCGGCCCGTTATATCCTTCTCCGAAACCTTTCGAAATGGCATCATAGCTCTGTCTTGCATCCGTATCCAGATTCGCTGAGGAAGCTCCCGGGATGCCCATTTCCATTTTTGTAATCGGAGTTGCGGCAAAACCAAGAACAAGAATAATCGCAATAACAGTTGCCCAGCGATGTTTAATGACAAATTTGACCCATCTGTTGGCCACGCCATGACTTGACGCCTCTGATGAGCTGGTAGCTTTCGCACGGGCTTTCTTCGAGCAGATTCGTTCACCAACCAGACCAAGCAAGGCTGGTAGCAGGGTTAATGCAACGAATACGTTGATCAGTACCGTGGCAGCTGCAACGAGTGCCATCGTGGACAAGAAAGTGAGTCCGATGACAAGCATACCGCAGAGGGCAATAATGACGGTTAATCCGGCAAAAAATACAGCACTGCCTGATGTACCAATTGCCCGCGCTGTAGCTTCTTGTGCACTCAGGCGCCCGTCAATAATCATCCGGCGCTGACGGTTGACGATGAAAAGTGCATAGTCGATGCCGACAGCCAAACCTACCATTAGAGCCAGAACGGATGTCACACTTGGCATATCAACAAATTTGGAGATCGAGAATGCTCCCCCGACCCCAATAGCGACACCAAGAAGGGCCGTGATCAGTGGCAGGCCTGCTGCAACAACGGAACCAAGGGTAATGAGCAGTACGATGACCGCGATAACCAGCCCTACGATTTCAGCAGAACCAACCCCAATGGACACCGATTTAAGCGTTTCACCAGGCAATACTTTAATCTGTGTTCCTTGTTCAACCTTCATGACGGATTGAATGACAGAATCAAACACATCTTGCGTAATTGCGGACTGTTCAATCGTGAATTGGAATTGAAATAGCGCCGTGCTTCCATCCGAAGAGATCAATACCCCTGGTACAGGAACGTTGTTCACCATTAATGGTCCATATGGAGGCGGAGAGGCCGTCGCCGATGGAGCATTATTCATCGCTTGAGCTGCGTCCGCAGATGTCCCTGAGCTATTTCCTTGCGAAGCTGCTGCATAGTCGGCTGGATTAATCACTTTATCCAGCCCGTATACTTCGCTGACACCTTTCATAATGGCAGCTGTACGTTCAGGTGTATCCAGGCGCTCATTGTCCGGCGCTTTGAACACAACGCTTCCTTGACCGCCGGAGGCGGCAGGCAGTTCTTTTGCAAGCTGATCCAAAACTTTCTGTGATTCTGTTCCTTCAATTTTCATTTCTGAACTGATGTGCACGCCATTAATGCTGATCATGGAGATGACGATCCCCAGAATGATCACCCAGCCAATGATGAAATATCCGGGCTTGCGAAAAGCAGTTTTTCCTATTTTATATAATAAGGTAGACATTTCTCTTTTTTACACTCCTTCTATTATAAGTATGACAATTCTGATGGTGGATTATGATTAAAAAACGATAAAAGAAGGGGCTTAAAATCCTTTTCGCAAATGATCAAACACCGTTTCCATAAACTGTTCAAACGGGACTGCATCTGAAACTGAGTCAGCAGGGATTTGCTTACCAGGCAACAGTACATTAAGTCTTCCTTCAATCAAGGGTAACACGGTGCCATAAATGGCGCTGATCAGCAAGTACGTGTAGATCTCGTCGTATTGTCCATTCGACAAGTCGAGCAGGGTCTCCTGAGCCTGAGTCTGTAGCCGATGCATCGCAGCCAAATAGTGAGGTTCAAGCACCGGATAGGTTCGGGACAAGATGACAAGTTGATGCAGTCTGCCAATTAATTCGGACGTGAGTTGCATTTTAACCAATTCATACATAATCTCCAGCAGTGAGGCATGGTCTGGAATTTGAGTGATCAGATGTTCAAGCTCAGCCGTATTTGGCACAGATAGAGCTCCAAGCGCAACGGCTTCTTCCTTGCATGTAAAGTAGTTGGCAAATGTCCTGCGCGAGCATCCGACCTGTTGCACGATATCTTCTACCGTAAATCCATCGAGTCCATGCTCCAGCGTCAGGTTAAAAGCAACTCCGGCAAGGGCTTTTTCTGTGGCTTCTTTTTTCAAATGTCGCAACGTTCGTTTCATGATGTTATACCGCCTATGCGTTCACCTCCTTAAGATGGATTAAAGGAAAATATCCATAGTATCTCATTTGTGAAAATAAGCATAACAACATTTTGCTCAATGTGCAAATTTACTCATTGAGCAAAATGTTGATGTGAATGAATATCCAATAATAGTTTATTAATATGCACCTTATTTCAATTTAAAATTTGTACTTTATAGACACAGTTCAAGCTTTGTTACTTTTTGGATTACATCCTTGTAAATTGTTTGAGTTATTCGTAAACCACCATCAGAGAACTATATAGACAAATGGAGAAACGTTTTTTCGAAAAAGTATGGCTTCATTAGGAGAATATATCGATTAAATCAATGCCGAAGGATAGAGGTTGAAGTTAAAATATAACAGTCATTACTTAATCTATAATTACGTGAGGAGTGGGTTTGAATAAAAGAGGGGGCATATTTATGCAGAAAAGTTTGATCTCAAGGGAAGAACGCTGAAGTTGACTTTAAAGGTTTTGAAGAACAGTTCATTCCTGATCTAATAAAAATAAAAAAAAAATTTTAAAATATCCCTTGATTTTTCGGGAAACGTCTGATAGTGTAATACCTGTGATTTTGGAAAGTTGATTTATCAATATGAATTAGAGCTTTCCAGCAGATAATTTTTGACCACTTCTACCGAGGAGTTAAGGCCATACGGACAGCCGGGTCAAATGCCGATTGGCAACTTCTGTTGCCTTATTGATTGAGTTCAAAGCTCAAATTTTATAAGTTGGTTACTTTACAACCAGTGCATCTGCACATCAACTTGTGAAACGGTCAATAAGAGTGGTAAAGGCGAATTATTTGCTATATAGACTCTGATCCAATATTGATATACATGAAGAAGCTTTCCGCTGAAGGGGTTCTTATGGACTTTTTTGGTCAAGGAGTCTTCACGTCTTTTTTATGATGTATATCGACAAGCAAGTGTGATGGTGTGCGCAAAAGTGCGACATTTTTCACCTTGCTTTTTTTATTGTATCAGGAGCGGGTGGACGTTGCATAATGAAACAATACAACTGCGAACGTCTTGGAATTTTACGAAAAAAACAAAAACAAAAAAATCCTAATTATGGGGATAGGAGAATGAGAAAATGGGAAAAGCACTAATCATCGGCGCCGGCGGCGTGGCTTCTGTAGCAGTACACAAATGCGTTCAAAACAGCGAGGTTTTTGAAGAAATCTGTATCGCTAGTCGTACGAAATCCAAATGTGATGAACTGAAAGCAAAATTGGATGGCGGTAAAACAAAAATTACAACAGCTCAGGTGGACGCGGACAACGTAGAAGAGCTGATTGCATTGATCAACGAGTTCCAACCGGATATCGTAATGAACTTGGCACTGCCATACCAGGATCTGACGATCATGGACGCTTGCCTGGCTACGAAAACTAACTACATGGATACAGCAAACTATGAGCCGGAAGATACGGCAAAATTCGAATATAGCTGGCAATGGGATTACAAAGAGCGCTTCGAAAAAGCAGGCATCACTGCACTGCTGGGTAGCGGTTTTGACCCGGGCGTAACTGGCGTATTCTCCGCATACGCATTGAAACACTATTTTGACGAAATCGAATATATCGATATCCTCGACTGCAATGGCGGCGACCATGGTTACCCATTTGCTACGAACTTCAATCCTGAGATCAACATTCGTGAAGTTTCTGCGAACGGCAGATACTGGGAGAATGGTGAATGGATCGAAACTAAACCGATGGAAATCAAACGTGTGTACGACTTCAAAGAAGTTGGCGAAAAAGATATGTACCTGTTGTACCATGAAGAGCTGGAGTCTCTGGCGAAAAACATCCCTGGCTTGAAACGTATCCGTTTCTTCATGACATTTGGTCAAAGCTATCTGACTCACCTGAAAGCTCTGGAAAACGTAGGCATGACTTCCATCGAGCCGATCGAGTTCGAAGGAAAACAAATCATTCCTTTGCAATTCCTGAAAGCTGTTCTGCCTGATCCGGCGTCCCTCGGACCTCGTACAGTAGGTAAAACGAACATCGGTTGTATCTTCAAAGGTAAAAAAGACGGTCAAGACAAAACATATTATGTGTACAACATCTGTGACCACCAAGAGTGCTATAAAGAAGTTGGTTCCCAAGCGATCTCTTACACAACTGGTGTTCCGGCAATGATCGGTGCAGCTATGGTGATGACAGGAAAATGGAACAAACCAGGCGTTTACAACGTGGAAGAGTTTAACCCGGATCCATTCATGGAAGAACTGAACAAATGGGGACTTCCTTGGGTAGAAGACTTCAATCCGGTTCTCGTGGATGAGCTGCCAGAAGAGTCCAAAGCCAAAGAATCGGAGCTTGTTCGCTAACATGCGGTTCGAGCAATTACCTACACCCTGTTTTGTTGTTGACGAAGGTCTGATTGAGAAAAACTTGAAAATCCTGAACGGTGTAATGCAACGTACAGGGGCGAAGATCGTACTTGCGCAGAAGGCGTTCTCCATGACGGCGATGTATCCGCTTATTGGAGAATACCTGAGCGGTGCGACTGCGAGCGGTTTGTATGAAGCGCGTCTCGGTCACGAAGAGATGGGCAAAGAGAATCATGTCTTTGCTCCGGCTTTTCGTGAGGAAGAGATGGATGAGATTGTTTCGATCTGTGATCACATCATTTTTAATTCCTTTTCACAACTAGCAAAATTCAAGGATAAAGCACTGCAAGCGGGCTGTAAGGTTGGTTTGCGTGTAAACCCGGAATGCTCCACTCAGGAAGGACACGAGATCTATGATCCTTGTGCTCCAGGTTCACGCTTCGGCGCGAAGCAGGAGGATTTCCGTGCAGAGTTGCTTGAAGGGGTATCTGGACTGCACTTCCACACGCTGTGCCAGCAAAACTCGGACGACTTGGAAACAACGCTGAATGCATTTGTTGAGAAGTTCGGACAATGGTTGCCGCAGATGGAATGGATTAATTTCGGCGGAGGACACCATATTACCCGTGAAGATTACGACATTCCAAGACTCGAAGCTTGCATTAAACGGATGCAAAATGATTATGGTTTGGAAGTGTATCTAGAGCCGGGAGAAGCGGTTGCCCTTAATGCAGGTTATCTGGTGACTTCCGTTCTGGATTTCCACAAGAATGGCATGGATATTGCCATTTTGGATACTTCAGCAACTTGTCATATGCCAGATGTTCTGGAGATGCCTTATCGTCCGCCATTGATTGGATCGGGTGAAGCGGGCGAGAAAGCTCACCTGTATCGTCTAGGTGGTCAAACATGTCTGTCTGGTGACGTGATTGGCGACTATTCATTCGATGAGCCTTTGAAAGAAGGCGACCGTCTCGTATTTGAAGACATGGCGATCTATTCCATGGTTAAAACCAATACGTTCAATGGTATGCCGCTACCTGCCATTGCGGTTAAACGCAAAGATGGCGATTGCGAAGTGGTACGTGAATTCGGATATCAAGATTTCAAAATGCGTTTGGCATAATACTTTATTATATATCCAAGTAATATAGAGATATTACAATAGAGAGCAATAATAGTGCAGTACAAGTAAAAAGGCTGTCCAAGGTCACAGGCTTCGTGTGACCAGAGGACAGCCTTTTTTGCTACTTTCTATTAATCGTTTGAATCAACAGGTTTGCTTGCAGCTCTTGTAGCGTAGGGGAAGATGGGGTCTTTCAGCTCGAATTCATACGTGAGACCATTCACACTACCTACAACATGTTTGCTGTCATAGAGATCGAGTAAAAATCCGGCCATTTGCTCGGCTGTATGGAACTTAGGCACACGGCCTTCATACTGGAATTGATCCAGATCAAAGGCACGTTCAGCAAACTCAGTTTCTGTGGCCGCAGGTGCCAGCACTTTGGCTTGCATTGGAGCGCCTTTGCTTTGGAGTTCTTGTGCTAGCCCTTCGGTAAAGGCACTGACATAAAACTTCGTGGCGCAATAGGTCACCGCATCCGGAACGATGGTGTAGCCGCCTCCTGAAGAGATGTTGATGATCTGCGTGCCCGGAGTATTGGCATAATCCCGAACATACAGAGTGGAGAGAATCGTCAGTGCTTCAATATTCAGATGAAGCATTTGCTCAATTTTAGGCAAATTTTGCTCACCGACCGAAGCAAAGTTGCCAAAGCCTGCGTTGTTGATCCATGTTTCGATGGAGAAACCTTTCAAGCTTTCATAGAAAGCATGTACATCTGCGGCAATGGACAGATCCACTGTACGAACAACAACATCGAGTTTCGAGTTGAGTTCGGCAATTTTATTTTTCAACATATCCAAAGCTTCGGTTCTGCGGGCTGCTAAAATGAGATGTTTGCCTCTGGCTGCAAAAGCCAAAGCGGCTTCATAGCCGATACCTGAGCTGGCACCTGTAATAACGGTATATTTCATGTGAATTCCTCCTGGGATCAGTGCTAAGCATTATTATTGTGGGATGACCACGAATTGATTATACTGATTAGAGTTTACTCTAAGTCAAGCACTCAGGTGGAGGAGGTGAAACAACAGTGCATACCATCGGAGAAGTGGCCGAGATGCTCGGCATCAGCGCATACACACTACGTTATTATGAGAAGGAACAGATCATAATACCTTTACGGGATTCCAGTGGAGACAGGCGATACAATGAGTCTCATCTCCAATGGCTCCAGTTTGTCATCAAGCTAAAAGAAACACAAATGCCAATCGCGAAGATTAAGCAGTATGCTTCTTTATTTCAGGAAGGAGAGCATACCGCTACAGAACGTTTGAAGCTGCTGGAGAACCATAAAAAAGCCGTTGAACAGCAGATGAATACCCTCCATGCAGCGAACGAAATGCTTGAACTTAAAATTACAGCATATCGATCCTTTATCGGGAAATAATGTAACAGAGTAAGAATGCAATCGGAAGACTATAACTCCTTTTAGATTGTCCTTCTATTGCCAAATGTGTGATTTTTGTTATAGACTATTTTTTATGTTTGTTAAAATTTATCGTGTTTATCGTTTATCAAGGGGGAAATGGAATGCATCAACACAAACCACACAAGTCAAACCAGCTCAAAATCCTTTCCAAAGCGCTACTCATCATTATCGGGGGATTCATCACGGCCTATGGTCTGGAGGCCATATTGATTCCAAACCAGGTATCTGATGGTGGCGTAACCGGTCTCAGTATCGTCGGCTCGAATTTGTTCGGATTGCCACTCGGATTACTAATTGGATTGCTGAACATTCCGTTTGTCTGGCTGGGTTACAAGCAAATTGGTAAAAGCTTTGCACTTTACTCCGTCATTGGTATTGCGTCACTGGCGATTAGTGCCAGTCTGATGCATCATGTGCCCACGATTATTAAAGGGGACACGTTGCTGGTAACGGTTGTGGGTGGTATCATTATCGGTTTTGGTATGGGTCTTGCACTACGTAACGGCGGAGCGCTTGATGGGATTGATATGCTTGCCGTATTGTTATCTCGTAAGCTTCCGTTCGGAACGAGTGACCTGATTCTATTCCTGAACATGTTTGTATTTATCGTTGTCTCGACCGTATTTGGTCTGCAAGGCGCGATTTTGTCTGGACTGGCATACTTTATTGCTTCTAAAGTGATACATATTGTCGAAGAAGGTTTGAGCGGTTCGAAGACATTTAAGATTATTACGACACAACCGGAAGTCATGGTGGAAACGATTCGTGATCGACTCGGACGCGGAGCAACGTACACCGAGGCATATGGTGGGTACTCCAACGAGCAGTTCAAGGAAATCACTTGTGTCATCAACCGGATGGAAGAGAGTAAAATCAAAGAAATTATTAACGAGATTGACCCTACAGCCTTTGTTGTTGTCTACGATGTAGCCGAAGTGAAGGGCGGCAATTTCAAGAAGAAAGACATTCACTAAGAACAAGCGTTGATAAGAGTAGCCCTCTTGTCAGCGCTTTTTCTTATCTTTTTTTCACAAAACCATAATCATTCCGCTAGCCAGCGTTAATCTTCCGTAAAAACAGTAGCAAAGCTGCTGTCGACGCCTTCGATATACAGAGGGATCGCGTAAACCTTGGAGACGTGGGAAAGATCCTGATTCAGATTCAGATCTTCAATGACGAGAATATACTTGCCATCGACCCGACCTTTGCCTAGAATAATCTGGTGAAAAGCAACGGCTTCGTCTGGATGATTTGCTGCTCCAGCGGATATCATATCGATACCCACAGCACGCAAGGAATCAAAAATCATCAGGTACTGTGCTGCCGAGGCGGATAAACCCGGGTTATGATTGGCGTATCTGTCAGGATCAGATGATCGAATTTTGCCAAATCCCGTGCGAATAAGCAACAGGTCAGCTCCAGCGATCTGATGCTCATAAGGCTGCAGATCAGCTTTAGTGATCAACTCATCATCACTTTTGGGAATATCAAGCACTACGGGGTGTGTAAAAATAAAATCATCTATCGGAATCTCACTGATCTTTTTGCCTTGAGGGTTAAAGTGCCATGGCGCATCAATATGTGTTCCATTATGATTAAGGCTTGACACAATAAACTGGTTGTAGGCATCACCTTGAGCGATACTGGATTGCTGTTGTATCACGACGGGAGGATTACCATTGTATACTGGGGTGTTCACACCTAGCGGATAAGATAAGAGAAGTCGCGTCATATTGGGAATGATCTCCTTTCCTTTGTGTTAACTTGGATTACTTGAATAAGCAGAGCTTCTGTATGGAAAGCTTTTGTATATAAGTTGAACTTGATTGGTGTGCAAGCCCTTTTTAGTTCAACTTATATAGTGTGAAGAAGACATGCATGACATTTTCAATAAGGAGGTTAGTGTAATGACCAAGCAAGACCCGCAGGAACTATTGAAACAGAAGCACGAACAGGACGAGCACAAAAGACAATTCACCAATTTCTCCCGCAATGTGTCCGGTCATGGTGAGATGGAGGCAGGGCAGGAATTTAGTCAGGATCACGTAACGGATGACCAGAATCGTATGAAATCGGTTGAAAATAGACGATCTTATCCAAATTAGGGTACAAATATGATGGTAAGGTAATCAGCTGATCCAGTTATGGATCAGCTTTTTGCATTTGAAAAGCCATACCTCGCCTCACGAAATTAACAATTAATCAAACTAGTCAACAGGTTCAAAAGGTCGTATAGTAGTATATGTCGTAGGGAAGAGAAGTATATTTCGCTAAGTGCTCTTCGTGGCACAAACAACACAATTTTACATATAAGGATGGGGAAATATGGACTTTAAACCGGTTGCTTCATTAATTGATCGTTTAACCTCATGGAGAGTTCCATGGGCAGAAGTGCTTATTATGCATCAAAACGAAACCGTTTTCCAGTATCGCAATGGATTTGAGAATCTGGAGGAGAAGACTCCAATTCGGGATAACGCCATCTTTAATTTGTACTCCATGACCAAGATTATGACCTGTGTTGCTGCACTGCAACTGGTTGAGAAAGGGGATATCCTTTTACTTGACCCGCTTTCTCAGTACTTACCTGAATTTGAGGAAATGCAGGTGAAAAAGGCACTTCCGAATGGCGAGGTGTACTATGAGAAAGCGGCAAGACCAATAACGGTACGTGATCTATTTACGATGACTGCTGGTTTTTCATATGATATCCATTCGCCAAGTATCAAGGAAGCCGTAGAACGCACGAATGGAACACTGCCAACGCGAGAGTTTGCAAGAGCTTTGGCCAAAGAACCACTCATGTTTGAGCCGGGCACACACTGGAATTACAGCATGTGTCATGATGTACTTGGTGCACTGGTCGAAGTCGTAAGTGGCAAACGATTCGGCACGTATTTGCAAGATGAGATCATTAAACCACTTGGTATGCATGATACCACCTTTGACCTGAATGAAGCTCAGCAATCTCGCTTGATTCCGCAATATCTTTTTGATGAAGAGCAAGATAAAGCGGTACGAATGGACGGTAACGGTTTCCGTGTAGGTACAGAACTGGATAGTGGCGGTGCCGGATTGTTATCTACCGTGAACGATTACGCCAAGTTCCTCAATGCACTGACCGGGTTTGGCATAAGCCCTGAAGGAGTGCGAATTTTGTCCCGAGCTTCCGTGGAGCTCATGAGAGCCGATCATCTGAATGATATGACACGACCAGACTTTTCATGGGATCATATGTATGGTTACGGTTATGGTCTCGGCGTTCGTACACATATCTCCCCAGCAGGCAGTGGATCATTGAGTCCGGTTGGTGAATTTGGATGGGCCGGTGCAGCAGGCTGTATGGCCATTATCGACCCGGATTCCGGGCTGACGGTGATGTATGCGCAGCATCTCTTGAATAGTCAGGAGCATTATGTTCAGCGTCGTTTGCGTAACGCCGTGTACTCATGCCTTTAAAACAGTTCTAAAGATGTAAGCTAGCTTCAGTTTATGTACTATTCATTCATTTCAAACCCTGCTGAGGACGAACAGCAGGGTTTTTGTTTATTTTAAATTGGTATAGGAGGCCGGCTACGTATTCCTGTTCTACATATATTTTCGTAAGAGAAAGTATGTTATTATAGTTTAGGCATTTGGAACTAGAGGGAGATGTTTCCTCCAGATCAAATAACACGGAAAGGAGAGAGCGAGAGAATAATTAACCCAGATCAAGTTAGAAATATCGAATGAGGAGTCTACACGTAAAAGAAATACTCAGGTTTGTAGAAATTAATTAAATATTAAATACATAAAGGAGCTTACATCATGACTTATACGAAACATCATACGAAATGGGCAATTCTGATGCTCTTAACTTTAATTGCTCCTATGCTTAGTGCCTTGTTTCTCGTTCCAGGAGACGCTAGCGCTAAAGGAAAGCAAATTGCTGCTGAACAGCTGAAGCAACAGAGTAGACTTTCGTTTACACTACGAGATGCACAGCAGACTGCATATACGGTTTATATTTTTGCCGATGACGAAGAAGCTAGCACATTAATCGGGCCAGATAGCCAGACAAAGAATAAAGCTGGAGATGTAAGTTATTCCGGTACATACCGTGCAGCACTTCTCAAGTCGGGAGCCTCATTCGGAACGGTGCAGAATGTTAAATTGGGATTAAATAAGATTATATTACCTCAAACTTGGAATTTTGTGGTGAATAGCAAGGAGAATGGTGTTCCTGATCTTTTGATGATTACAGAGTGGGGTGCATCCAATGTAAATATGATTAAAACGTTTGTAATTCAATCGGGCGAGTTGAAACGTGTAAATTATTTTCAGCACAATGGCAAATCCATAGGGAACTCTTTTATTGCGATGAAAGATGGGGGTATTCGGGCACTGTCAGGTGGTCGTGTACAGTTCAGGTATTATAATAATGCGCAGGGTATTTACGAATTTTATACCTTTAAAATTAATGCAAAGCAATTACAGATGCGTATCGATGATAATCGAAATCAAAAGGTTGCAGATTGGCCTAATTCTGGAGTCGGGAATCGTGCTTACCTGACAAGCCTCAAGGATGCTGCCTCCAAAGGACAGCTACCTGGACGGAAAGATATTACAACAGGCCTGACGTTGCAAACGGTGCAAAAGAAACTGGGTAAACCTAAATCCAAATCAAATGGAGAATGGGGTGCTTTATACAATTATGCTAACTTTGGTATCGGATTTGATGCCTACCTGCATGAATTGAAAAGCAAATCTCGCGTTTCCGTCATTGAGCTTTATAATGAGAAGCAGTATCTTTCCCCTGATGATATAAAGTTGTGGCTTGGAAAACCGTCTTCGGAATATTACAATGAAGCCGTTGGCGGATACGAGATGATATATAAATGGGGTAAACACGGTATTATGTTCAATTATGAAGAAAAAGAAGACTTGATTGATTACACTGTAATTTACTAATCTAGTTCTGTTTACAAGGTAAAAGTACATGGTGAAAGATAACAAAGTATCTCATTTTCTAATTTCAGCAGACATAATCGTGTTGTTACAGTTTGCAAAAAGCCGCTAATTAGCGGCTTTTTGTCATTCGAAGTGAGCTTACCCGGTTGACTAAATAAATGCCAACGGATACTAATATTAACGCAACAAGGTTTTTCAGTTCCCATATTGTTTCTCCGAGAAAAAGTGCAGATAACAGTGCGCCAAAGATAGGGATCAGGAAGTTGTAGACCGATACTTTGCCAACTTTGTTGTACTTCAGAAGCAGATTCCACAGGCAGAAGGCCACGGATGACAGCAAAGCCAGATAAACCAGATTCAGTGTGGACTCCCATGTAAAATGAGTAACTTGACCTCCGAGCGACAGGCCGAGCAAAGTCAGTACGATTCCGCCAACCAGCAGGCTGACACCTGTGATCATCATAACATCAATTGCTGCAGTTAAACGCTTCGCATATATGGCTGTGATCGAGAAAACGAGGGCAGCCATAATAATAAACCCTTCTCCTGTGAAAGAGAATGAAAAGGTAAGCAAGTCTGCATGAAAGTTGACGATAATGACACCAATGAACCCGAGCACACAGCCCATGATTTTGTTACGGCTCAACTTGTCGTTTTTATAAATAAAATGGGCTAGTACCACGCTGAAAAACGTCGTTGTTGCATTCATAATGGAACCTTTGACACCGGTGGTGTTCGCTACGCCTACGTAAAAGAACATATATTGCAGTCCTGTCTGCAATACGCCGAGCATGCTCAAACTCGCCCATTCACGCCCCGTAAGCTTCAACCTGCGTCTAAAACCAACGCGGTACAGAACTAGCAGCAATATACCTGCCAAACTGAATCGATAACCCGCAAAAACGTATTTTGAAGCGATATCTTCGGGCAAAATATGAAAAGCAACATACCCAAGTTTGATGGAAGGGTAAGCACTTCCCCATAATAAGCAACATAAGCCTGCAACGAGCATGACGATGAACGGATCGCTAAATCTGCTGCGAGGTTCCTGTACATCTGGAATAACACTTTCTTTTGCTGCAATATCTCTTTTCCCATGTTCTGTTACGGTTGAACTTGTAAGTTTTGTTTCTCTTTCGATCACGCTTAATCTTCTCCTCGTTTGTTGTGCACATCTGTATGTATAAATAAACAATCATGCCTTATAGACCATATCATAAAAACCGGGTTTCGTGTTGGGAGAAAAAATGGAGAAAGAGTAATTCAGCTATTATGCATAGTAAAAGCAGCTTCAATGGGATAGTTTTTTATTCAATAAAAGTACTTAGGGTAATATTTCCATAGAGAGACCCCTTGCCAAATGAAAAATAATGTGATAATTTATGTCTGTAACCGGTTACACATAAGGAGAACATTTCATGACCACAATTAAAGACGTAGCAAATCTGGCCGGTGTATCCGTAGCCACGGTATCCAGAGTGATTAATGACAGGGGCTATGTGCACGCAGATACTCGCAAGAAAGTTGAAGAAGCTGTCAAGGCACTTCACTTTTCACCGAATGAAGTGGCACGTTCACTATACACACGCAAGTCGAAACTGATTGGTTTACTGCTTCCGGACATTGCGAATCCTTATTTCCCTCAGCTTGCGCGGGGTGTTGAGGATCGGATGCAGGAGCAGGATTACCGATTAATATTTGGAAATAGTGATGAGGATGAACGGAAGGAGCAGGATTACATCCAGACGTTTATCCAGAATAACGTAGTGGGTGTGATCTCATCCACCAATTACCCTCACTCTTCGATATATGAAAAGCTGAAGATTCCCGTCGTTTTTCTGGACAGAACTTCGCTGGATCGGCCTTCGGTCTATGCCGATGGCAGAGAAGGCGGAAGGCTGGCTGCCAAGGAGATCATCAAACGGGGCAGTAAAAGAATTACTGTTATGCAAGGACCATCCCATATTAGGCCGGCTCAAGATCGGTTTGAAGGAGCAATTGAAGTCATCCGGGAAGCGGGGCTGGATCATGAGGTCATTCAAACCACCTCGTTTTCATTTAATGAAGCAGGGGTATGGGCTGAGGAACTGTTTGGAAAATTTCCAGACACGGACGGTGTTATTGCCAGTAATGACATCGCTGCAATGGCTGTATTGCATGAAGCCTATCGCATCGGGAAGAATGTTCCGCAGGACGTGCAGGTTATCGGGTTTGACGATATTCCGATGAGTGGATTGTTGTCACCGGCATTGTCTACGATTCGTCAGCCAGCATATGAGATGGGCAGAGAAGCAGCAGGATTACTTATTCAGTTAGTAGAGCAAAATAACATGGAGAATAAAAACATACAGTTGCCCGTGTCCTTTATTGAACGGGGAACAACGAGAAAGGTGAGAGACGATGGCTAACATTTGTGTGATTGGAAGCAGTTCAATGGACTTGGTTGTCACATCATCTAGAAGACCGGGCGCGGGAGAAACCGTGCTTGGTGAAAGCTTTAAGACAGTACCCGGCGGGAAAGGCGCCAATCAAGCTGTTGCGGCGGCTCGCTTGGGAGCCGAAGTTGTCATGATCGGCCGTGTTGGAGATGATACATTCGGTAAAGACATTTTAGAGAACTTTAAAGCAAATCGTGTAAATACAAGCAATGTGAAACCGGTTACACATTCAGAGAGTGGTACGGCTCATATCATCTTGGCAGAGGGAGATAATAGCATTGTGGTGGTCGAAGCGGCCAATCGCGAAGTGACACCTGCTTATGTGGATGAAGCTGCTGAAGCGATTCGTAACGCGGATATCGTTCTGATCCAGCAAGAGATTCCAGAAGAAACAGTGATTCATGTCAGCCAATTATGTGCCAAATACAAGACACCTTTATTACTCAATCCGGCTCCTGCCCGTGCGGTTCCGCAAGAGGTGATCGACAATGCATCGTATATTACACCCAATGAGCATGAGGCCGAAATTTTGTTCAAAGGCATGAAGCCAGCCGAAGCCTTACGTCAACATCCGAACAAGTTATTTATTACAGAAGGCAGCAAGGGTGTTCGATATTTTGACGGTAAAGAAGAAGTTCTTGTGCCAACCTATAAAGTTGAAGCTTTAGATACAACCGGAGCGGGCGATACGTTTAATGCAGCATTTGCAGTTGCTCTGGCTGAGGGTAAATCGATTCAGGACAGTGTTCGTTTTGCCAACCGGGCGGCCTCGTTGTCTGTAACCAAGTTTGGTGCACAGGGTGGTATGCCAACCAGGGACGAAGTAGAGGAGAGCCTATAACAAGAAGCTGAGCAAAGACTTCTATATAAGTTCAACTATTCTTATTTACACTTTAACGGAGAGGACAGAAAAAACCTGAAAAAGCGGAGCGGTCGCCTTTATCACCGGATTTTCCCTTATGGAAAAAGAATCGAAAAAATCTGGGGATAACAGCGATTGGAAGGTTGAAATAGATAAGCATCTGCAAATGAAATAAAGGGGAACTTTATATGAAAAGAAACGGCATCTTGAACAGTCACATCTCTAAAATATTGTCTGATCTGGGTCACACGGATCAAATCGCCATTGCGGATGCGGGCTTGCCCGTTCCGGATGGTGTGCTCAAGATTGATCTGGCACTCAAACTCGGAACACCAACTTTCAGTGAGGTACTAGACGTCATTGCGAAAGACATGGTCATTGAAAAAGTGGTCGTCGCTAGTGAAATCCATGAAGGGAACCCGCAGACACTTGCGTACTTGAATGAAAAATTTGATTCGCAGATCATCGATGATAGCCAGAATCATGAACAGTTTAAAGCATTAACCCGGCACGTGAAGGCGGTTATTCGTACAGGTGAGGCAACACCTTATGCCAATTGTATTTTACAATCGGGAGTTCATTTCGGTTAAAAAGGAGGCAGCACCATGAACATTCAGATGCATAATATCCATAAAGCGTTTGGCACGAATCAAGTGTTAAGCGGCGTGGATTTCGAATTAAAAGAAGGCGAGGTTCATGCCCTGATGGGGGAGAACGGGGCCGGCAAATCAACGCTCATGAATATTCTGATTGGCTTGCATCAGCGGGATCAGGGAACGATTGAGATTGATGGCAAAGAGACGTACTTCAGTAGTCCGAAAGAAGCAGAGCAGCTTGGGCTTACGTTTATTCACCAAGAATTGAATGTCTGGCCTGAGATGACGGTACTGGATAACCTGTTTATCGGTAAAGAGATATCGTCCTCCATGGGGTTGCTGAACACAAAACAAATGAAAGCGCTTGCCAGTGAACAATTCGCTAAATTATCGGTGGATATCCCGCTTGAGCGTCCTGCAGGAGAGTGTTCTGTCGGACAACAGCAGATGATTGAGATAGCTAAAGCGCTTATGACCGAGGCCAAAGTCATTATTATGGACGAGCCTACTGCGGCTTTGACTGAACGTGAGATTCAGAAATTGTTTGAGGTCATTCGTTCTGTGCAAAAAAATGGCGTATCCGTTGTTTATATCTCTCACCGAATGGAGGAAATTTTCACGATCTGTGATCGCATTACGATTATGCGTGATGGGCGAACCGTCGATACCAAAGCCATTCCTGAGACAAATTTTGATGAAGTTGTGCGCAAGATGGTAGGTCGTGAACTTACCGAGCGTTATCCGTCCCGTCATCCGAAATATGGTGAAGTTGTGCTTGAGGTGAGGGAAGCGAACCGGAAGGGATTATTCGAAAATGTCAGTTTTGACGTAAAAGCCGGCGAAGTACTCGGTTTCTCCGGTCTGATGGGATCAGGGCGTACAGAGATCATGAGAGCGATCTTTGGTCTGGATCGATTGAATAGCGGAGAGATTAAGATACGTGGCAAAAAAGTAAATATTCGCAAACCGGCGGATGCGGTGAAGCACGGCATCGGTTTTATAACAGAAGACCGGAAGGATGAAGGGCTGGTGCTCGACTTTTCCATCCGTGAAAATATGGCACTGACGAATCTGTTCAGCTTCTCCAGCAAAGGTTTCATCTCGAATGCGAAAGAACAGGAGTTTGTGGACACACTGATCAAACGGTTGCAGATCAAAACCCAATCCTCGGAAACCGCGGCTCGGAACTTATCTGGGGGAAACCAGCAGAAGGTTGTTATTGCCAAATGGGTGGGTATTGGTCCAAGCGTACTTATTCTGGACGAGCCTACACGCGGGGTAGACGTTGGAGCGAAGCGTGAGATCTACCAGCTCATGAACGAACTGACGGATCGCGGAGTAGCGATCATCATGGTTTCATCCGAATTACCCGAAGTGCTCGGAATGAGCGACCGCATTGCCGTTGTGCATGAAGGTCACATCACCGGCGTGCTACCGAAGGAACAAGCGACACAGGAACACATTATGACTCTAGCTACAGGAGGACAGTAACATGACAACGATGCAGGACACTAAAACAGCCAAAAGCGGGTTCCGCTTGTCTAGCGTAACACAAAAACTCGGCCCACTTCTCGGATTAATCATTCTAATTGTGATTGTTTCCGTGCTCAATCCAAGCTTTTTGGAACCACTTAATATTCTGAACTTGTTACGCCAGGTTTCCATTAATGCTTTGATTGCATTTGGCATGACGTTTGTTATTCTCACTGGCGGGATTGACTTGTCGGTTGGTTCTATACTTGCACTATCCAGTGCGTTCGTAGCCAATATGATGTTATCCGGACTTGATCCCATTCTGTCCATCATCATCGGGGTAGCCCTTGGTGGAGTCATGGGTATGGTCAATGGACTGATGATTACCAAGGGTAACATGGCTCCATTTATCGCAACCCTTGCAACGATGACCATTTTTAGAGGTTTGACACTGGTATATACCAATGGTAATCCGATTACAGGTTTGGGCGATAGCTTGTTGTTCCAATTGTTTGGACGCGGATACTTGCTTGGTATTCCAGTACCGGCGATTACGATGCTGATTACGTTTGTGATTCTGTGGACCATTTTGCATAAAACGGCCTTCGGCCGCAAAACGTACGCCATCGGCGGTAATGAAAAAGCTTCCATTATCTCGGGTATCAAAGTATCCCGCGTCAAAATTATGATCTACTCCCTTGCAGGTATGCTTGCTGCGCTAGCCGGAGCAATTCTGACATCGCGTCTGAATTCCGCTCAACCTACAGCAGGTACATCTTATGAGCTGGATGCCATCGCTGCAGTTGTGCTGGGCGGAACAAGCCTTTCTGGCGGACGCGGACGCATTGTAGGTACCTTGATTGGTGTGCTGATTATCGGTGTACTGAATAACGGTCTGAACCTGCTCGGTGTGAACTCCTTCTACCAGATGGTCGTGAAGGGTGTCGTTATTGCTATCGCTGTCCTGCTGGACCGCAAGAAAACCGCTTAAGGGAGAGAAAACAACATGAAAAAATGGACACTAACGCTTGTTAGCATGATACTGATCGTTGTTCTAGCCGGATGTTCGCTGGAGCCGCCAGGCTGGGCGAAACCAAAGGCAGCCGGTGGTAAGGAACAGAAAAAAATCGGTTTGTCGATCTCGACACTGAACAATCCGTTCTTCGTTTCACTGAAAGATGGTGTCGTAGCCGAAGCACAGAAACAAGGTATTCAGGTTGTTGTCGTAGATGCACAGAACGATTCTGCGAAGCAAACGAACGATGTGGACGATCTGATTCAGCAGGGCGTTGATGCCTTGTTAATCAATCCAGCAGATTCTGCCGCAATCTCTACAGCGGTTCAATCCGCGAATAGTGTTGGCATTCCAGTAATTACGCTTGACCGCTCTGCGGATAAAGGTGAAGTTGCAGCGCTTGTAGCTTCGGACAATGCGAAGGGTGGACGCATGGCTGCCGAATATATCGTGAAGCAGCTTGGTGAAGGTGCTAAAGTGATTGAACTTGAAGGTGTACCGGGTGCATCAGCTACCCGTGAGCGTGGCAAAGGTTTCCACGAAATTGCAGACCAAAAGCTGGACGTGGTTGCGAAACAATCCGCTGACTTTGACCGTTCCAAAGGGTTGAATGTCATGGAGAACTTGTTGCAAGGAAACCCAGGAGTGCAAGCCGTGTTTGCCCATAATGACGAAATGGCTCTGGGTGCCATTGAAGCAATCCAAAGTTCGGGTAAAGATATCCCGGTGATCGGATTTGACGGTAACGATGATGCCATTAAATCGATTCAGGATGGTAAACTAACAGCAACTGTAGCTCAACAACCTGAGTTGATCGGACAGCTTGCATTGCAAGCCGCACTGGATGTGCTGAGTGGTAAACAAGTGGAGAAATCCATCCCGGCTGAGTTGAAACTGGTAACGAAGGAAAACGTGAATCAATAATTTAAAATTTATAAGGTAATACACGAATCCCGCTCTGGCTGAGAAAGCCGGAGGCGGGATTTTTTATTATGGCTTTAGCCAGTTGAGTGCGTGAAACGCGCGAAACAAAAAACCACCCGCTATGCGGGTGGAGGAACCTGAGGTTTGACCACCATGACCATTTTAATACAATTGAGATGTTCAGGCTCAAAACGAAAGGAATGGTCATTCATGGCAACCAAGAGCTACAGCCTAGCTCACACAAAGTGGATGTGTAAGTACCACATTGTGTTCACCCCGAAGTATAGACGGAAAGAAATTTATAATCAAGTGAGAAGAGATTTAATCGAAATCTTCAAACGTCTATGCAAGTACAAGGGAGTAGAAATTATAGAAGGTCATATGATGCCTGATCATGTCCACATGCTGGTAGCGATTCCACCGAAGATTGCAGTCTCCACGTTTATGCGATATCTAAAGGGAAAAAGTTCGCTCATGATCTTCGAGAAGCATGCCAACTCAAGTATAAATACGGCAATCGAAAGTTTTGGGCAGAAGGGTACTATGTGAGCACAGTGGAGCTAAATGAAGCAACGGTAAGAAAGTATATTCGTGAGCAAGAAGCACATGATCAAGCGTTAGATAAGCTGAGTGTAAAAGAATACGAAGATCCATTCAGCAGTAATCGGAGCAAAAAGAAGTAAGACCAGTTTAACTGGTAAGTGAAAGAGACAAATAACACTGAGCCTGAACAGCCCTGCTGTCAGGCTAGCGTCTTTAGGCGCAGTTTGGCAACAGGGGGTTATACCCCAAGAGCAAACCACCCGTTGGACGGGTGGTCCTGATTGTGAGGATCATAGTTGGCTTAACTGGAATCAAGCTCATACATGACTCCAATTGCATATTGCTGAGTTTTGGATTGCTCAAAAATCATATCTTTGGATATACGTATTCAATCCATAGATTGTTATACTGTCATTCAAATGGTGAGTAGAAAGGGGCATCTTGCTTGGATTATCCGGTTGAAGAAAATTTAAAAATGGTTAGAAAACAAATGGCACTGGCTTGCAAGGCTTCTGGACGAAATGTTAACGATGTGCAGCTGCTTTTAGCCACGAAAACGGTACCGCTTGAGAAGTTACAGATCGCCGTGCAGGCAGGTGAACATCTGTTTGGAGAAAACAAGGTGCAGGAACTGCGAGATAAATATCCTCTTATGGAGCAGTCCAAAGCGGTGGAATGGCATTTTATCGGCCATCTGCAGACAAATAAAGTAAAGGAGGTAGTTAAGTATGTGACAATGATCCATTCGGTGGATCGTCTGAAGCTGGGGCAGGTCTTGCATGACCAGCTTATCAAAGAACAGCGGACAATGGACATTCTTGTACAAATTAATACGTCCTATGAAGAAAGTAAATTCGGTGCTTCTCCAGAGGATGCAGTGGAGCTCGTTGAACAATTGTCTCAATTTGGAACGCTAAATGTAAAAGGATTAATGACGATAGGGAAACTGCATGCATCAGCTGATGAGACACGCCAATGTTTTCGCTTGTTGAAACAGCTCAGCACACAGATCAGAGAGAAAAACATCCCACGTGTCGAGATGGAAATGTTATCGATGGGCATGTCCGGTGATTTCAGTATGGCGATTGAAGAGGGAGCGACCATCGTTCGTGTGGGAACCAATGTATTTGGCCCGCGTTATCTGCCCGATGAATATTACTGGAACGAACATAAAAAGATAGAAGATTAGTTGAGGGGCAGGGGTTTACATTGAAAACAGCATCTAATAAGATTCGCGGGCGCGATCTAATATCACCAGTGACCGCTGCTTTAATTTCTGTAATTGTCAATTACGGAGGGACGTTCATTCTTGTGTTTCAAGCGGCCAAAGCAGCTGGATTGAGCCCGGAAATGACCGCATCCTGGATATGGTCCATTTCGATTGGTGTCGGGATCACGGGGATATGGCTTAGTTACCGCTATAAAGAACCTATCATTACTGCGTGGTCTACTCCAGCCGCAGCTTTCCTTGTCTCCATGCTGGCTGTAACTCCTTATTCAGAAGCCGTAGGTGCTTATATGATATCAGCCGTTGGTTTTATCATTTTGGGCATGTCGGGTTTGTTCGAACGGTTCGTGCGATTGATCCCGCCAGGGATCGCTTCCGGTTTACTTGCAGGCATTTTACTCCAGTTTGGTATCTCCGCGTTTGAAGGGGCCAAGGTTGAACCTGTACTGGTTATTCTGTTGTTCACCGCCTATATCGTGTTAAAACGGTTTACATCTCGCTATGCCATCGTTGGTATATTGGTTCTCGGCCTGATCTATCTGATGATTATGGGGAAAGCCGATTTTAGCTCTATTCAGCTCACAGTCGCTTTACCTGTATTTACAGCTCCCGAATTCTCAATTCAAGCGTTGCTCGGTGTGGCCCTGCCGTTATTTATTATTACGCTGACGGGGCAGTACATGCCAGGTATGCTGGTTCTCCGCAATGATGGTTTTCGAACGAGTGCTAACCCTATATTAACGGTAACCGGACTGGGTTCACTAATTGCTGCACCATTCGGCTCACATGCATTTAACGTGGCAGCCATTACCGCAGCCATATGCACAGGGAAAGATGCGCATGAAGATAAGTCCAAGCGTTATATTGCGGGCATTGCCTGCGGAGTCTTCTACATAACTGTCGGAATTTTTGGCGTAACCTTAGCCGCATTATTTTTAATTCTTCCCGCAGCTTTTATCGCCACATTAGCAGGGCTAGCTTTACTTGGAACGATCGGCGGCAGCCTGGCTAACGCTCTGGCAGACCCGAACGGACGGGAAACGGCATTAATTACATTTTTAGCAACAGCGGCTAATGTAACTTTGTTTGGCATCGGCGGTGCATTTTGGGGACTTGTGGCTGGAGTCATGGCGCATCTGCTAATTCATTATAAATTTGCCAAAAAACCACTTGGAACAAATGGTTAAGAAACCTGGAAGGGATGATGATCAGAATGTTAAATCATATGGAGAGCCAAGATAAAACGTTGGCAGCAGCAACCCGTCACGAGCTTGCAAGGCAGCGGGATACGATAGAACTGATTGCTTCAGAGAATTTTGTGAGCCAAGCCGTAATGGAGGCCACGGCCAGCGTATTAACTAATAAATATGCAGAGGGTTATTCGGGCAGAAGATATTATGGTGGATGCGAGCATGTGGATACGGTAGAGGATATTGCTAATCAACGCCTGAAACAATTATTTGGTGCTGAACATGCGAATGTGCAGCCTCATTCCGGTTCACAGGCGAATATGGCAGTATACTTTGCCTCAGTCCAGATGGGGGATAAGATTCTTGGAATGAATCTTTCTCATGGCGGTCATCTGACACATGGGAATCTTGTTAATTTTTCAGGAAGATTTTATCACTTTGTTCCCTATGGTGTTGATCCAGAAACAGGTCTTATTGACTTTGACGAAGTTCGAAAATTGGCTCACAAACATCGTCCACGAATGATCGTTGCAGGCGGAAGTGCATACCCGAGGCGTATTGATTTTGAGATTTTTGCTCAAATTGCTTCCGAAGTGGGAGCCTTACTGTTTGTAGATATGGCACACATCGCGGGCATTGTTGCAGCAGGATTACACCCTAACCCCGTACCGCATGCACATATTGTATCAACCACGACACATAAGACGCTGCGAGGTCCGCGTGGAGGTGCTATTTTGTGTAAAGAATCTTGGGCTAAGGCCATCGATAAAGCTGTATTTCCGGGAACGCAGGGCGGGCCTTTTATGCATATTATTGCGGGAAAAGCGGTCGCTTTTGGGGAAGCATTGCAATCTGATTTCACTGTATATATGAGCAACGTTCTGAATAATGCTAAAGTAATGGCGGAAACGCTTATCAATGAAGGGCTTTCACTTGTTTCTGGGGGTACTGATAATCATCTCATTCTCGTTGATCTGCGCAGCGTTGGTCTTACGGGTAAAGACGCTCAAATCATGCTGGATGAAGTTGGCATCACGGCAAATAAAAATTCGATCCCTCATGACACAGCAGGTCCGTTAGTTACAAGCGGTATTCGGTTCGGAACGCCTGCCATGACAACCAGAGGACTTGGCGCCGGGGAGATGAAAGAAATTGCCGAGCTTATCGCGCTTGCTTTTAAAAATCCAACGAACACTAAAGTAAAACAGCATATATCAGGCTGTGTGCGCGAAATCACATCACGATTTCCTCTCTACGAAGCAGGGACATCGTTTACCTCATAAATAGATAAAGCCCGTCTGCAATCTTCTCTAATGATCCATGAGCATTGCCGGCGGGCTCTATTCAATTGTTATAATACGGTCCGGGCAAAACGAGAGATGCCTTCTTCGATTCGTGCCTCATCCACTTTTGCAAAACCTAATACCCACCCCTTACGATCACTCTCCAGGCAGTATCTACTTAGAGGATAAACACAGACACCCTGTTTGCCGGCGGCAGAGGTTATTGCTGCTTCATCACATGACGCATCTGCTTCAAGAAGAACATGTAATCCCGTTTCTACTCCGCTTAATCTAAAACGTGAACTAAGACCGGAAGAATGGATGGCTTTGGTCATAACCTCGTGTCTACGGCGATAAATGTTACGAACCCTTCTCATATGGCGCATAAATTGCCCACGCTCAATAAAATGATTCAGCGTTAGCTGCTCCATTATGGGCAGATGGCGATAAGTCAGTTCATGAATCTGGGTAAGTCGTTCAATCGCTGCTTGAGGTCCTATGATTGCGGATAAACGTATACCGGGCGCAATCATTTTGGAGAAACTCATCATATAAAGCGTATTCTGAGGCAGTTGGCTGAACAGGGTAGGAATCGGATCTCCACGATATCGGAACTCGCTGTCGTAATCGTCCTCGATAATCCACATCCCACGTTTACCGGCCAATTGCATAAATTGCTGTCTGCGCGGCTCTGACATGATGATTCCGGTGGCGCATTGGTGCGAAGGGGTGACAAATACGAGCTTCGATTCTGGGTGGATGCGATCTACACATAGCCCCTGCTCATCAACAGGTACGGCGTCAATCTGCATATTACGGTACTTCATGGTGGTCCAGGCAGCAGGAAAACCGGGGTCCTCCACGGATACTCTGTCTCCTTCAATTAGAAGGGCCTGAGCGATCAAATCAATGCTGTTCTGTGCACCTGAAGTTAACAAAATCTGATCGACTTCAATATGAATTCCTCGTTCTAGTGACAAGTAACGCTGGATCTGTTCTCGCAGCGGCAGAAAACCTCTGGCATCGGCATACGACCAGATATCAAGGTTGGGTTCAGCAGACGCCTGCAAAAATGATTTTCTCCAGGATTGGGTGAACGTCTCATCGATGTAAGGCTCATGCGGATTAAAATCAATATCCACCTGCGTTGAATCATGATCTCCAAACCAACTCTGCAGTTTGGCAATGGATTCGTGTACTAAAGGCAATACAGGGGGCACAGGCCCGGACGGTGGCTCCTCTTCTAAAGAACGGAGCACTTGGATCGAGCTGCTTACTCTTGTTCCACCGCGACGTGAAGTTACGGTATACCCCCGGCTGAATAATTCTTCGTAAACGATCTGAATTGTAGACCGTGAAACACCGATCCGCCCGGCTAACTCACGCGACGGAAGCAGCAGTTCACCTGGAGGCCAGTTCCCGGTTGTAATATTGTGAATAGCCTGGTCGAGCAGCTGCTGCCAGATCGGACGATCATCATTTCGGTTCACTTTTAACATCGTAACAACTCCGTTGTTGTTGAATTTATGGATTGTATATTAATTGCACTAAATGAAAATTTGGGCCTTCCATTGTAGGAAATATTATCATGACAACTGTAGGAAATATTATCATGACAACGGTTCAAGCTGCAATGATGAATCACAATGAATATATTTTTTACTGTTCATCTCCAGTTCATATGCAGGACGTGGACAGTTCATTTTCATCACTTATACTGCGTTAGGTAAGAGCTCAAACACAAAGACCGCAGAGCAGAATAGGAGAAGATGAATTTGACACGAAAAAAAAGAATGTCCATCGTTGCCATAACCTTGGCATTTGCGATGTTAACTCCCTCAGCTGCATATGCAGCCGAGTTTCCAGGTAAACTAGACTACGGATTGACTCAAAAAGCAGTGACTGCGAAAACCAAGACACTAACCGAAACCTACGGTATTGCAAGTGTACAGTACGCACTTATCGATGAAGGGGAGATCGCTCTCTCTGGACAGACAGGAATGAATGACCCGGAAAATCGTGTGCCACTCACGTCAAACACGATGTATGGCATAGGATCAACAAGTAAAATGTTTCTCACAACCGCGGTAATGAAGCTGGTCGATGAGGGCAAAGTGAAACTGGACGATCTTGTAGTGAGCTATATTCCTGAATTTAAGATGAAGGACAAGCGTTATGCTCAAATTACAGTCCGTATGCTGTTAAATCATTCGTCAGGATTGCTTGGCACATCCAGTAACAGCGCTATTTTATTTGAAGATCCAGATACGCATGCACATGATACATTATTGGAACAGTTAGCTTCACAGCATCTGAAGACTGATCCTGGTGCCTATTCGGTGTATAGTAATGACGGGTTTTCATTAGCCGAGATTCTCGTAGAGCGAGTAAGCGGTTTGAGTTTTACGGAATTCATGCACCGTCATATCACAACACCTCTTGGCATGAATCATACCAAGACGCCACAAGATCCACTCGATGTGGAACACATGGCAACGACGTACTCTGCCAAGAAGGAACGGCAACCTTTGGAGACAACCAACATGATTGCTTCAGGTGGCATCTATTCCACAGCCGAAGATTTGGTGAAGCTGTCACAAGTATTCACGAACGAGAAGAATGGTGTTCTTTCCAAAGAATCAGTGAAAGCTACCGGACAGGAAGAGTACAAACGGGGAATGTGGCCGGAGGACGGTGATTCATCAATTGCCTATGGGCTTGGATGGGACAGCGTGAACTTGTTTCCGTTCAATCAATACGGCATCAAGGCATGGACTAAAGGTGGGAATACAATTGCTTATCACGCCTCTCTGATTGTACTTCCTGAGTATAATATGGCAGCAGCCGTTACATCTTCAGGAGGTTCAAGTTCAACGAATCAATTGATTGCAACAGAGCTGTTGTTAAGTAGTCTGGAAGAAAAGAAGCTGATTCCGGAGCGTAAACCTGAGAAGTCACATGGAGTACCTGTGAAAGCAGAGATGCCGAAGGAAGAGATGAATCATTCGGGAATCTATGGCGGCGGAGCCAACATGTTGATGAAACTGGATGTGCAGGAGAATGGGCAACTCACGATATCGATGTTAGCGGCACCAAATAGCCCGAAACAGACATACACCTATATTGCTGACGGTTCTTTTGTGAATGAAGCAGGTACGGAGAAAGTGAAATTTGTTAAGGAAGATAACGGAAAAACGTATCTTTGGACACGCTCGTACCAGTCGGCACCTGGACTCGGACAGCTTGCTTCATCAGAGTACAAGGCACAGAAGCTTCAAGCGAATCCATTGCCGGATGAGGCTAACGCTGCGTGGCAAGAACGTGTGGGGAAAGCGTATGTACTCGTGAATGAAAAGCATACCTCGACTCTATATAACACAGCAATGCCACTCATCCCTATTCAGCTGTCCAGTGAGTTACCAGGATATATTTATACGAATGCCATTACAGATGGGGATCGAGCAGTGAATCAATTGCAAATCCCGGGTGTAGCGGGTCGTGACTCGATGGAATTTACTTTTTTCAAACAAGACGGTGTGGAGTATGTGTCGCAAGGAGGCAACATATATGCCAGCCAAGATATCGTGAAACCGATCTATGCAGGTCAGCAATCAAAAACGACGATCCAGTCGAATGGTTACGCCAAATGGTTCTCGATTCCGGCTACGGCCGCAGGGAAAGAAATGAAAGTGAACTTACCTTCCGATGGTTCATTTGTTGTGTATGATGCGTCTGGTGCCAGTCTGAATCATAGCGTAGTCAGTGGTCAAACGACAATGGTACTGCCCGAGAGAGGCTACCTTGTCTTTGCAGGTGCAGTGGGGTCCGTATTTGAGATTACATTGAAATAAGGCCTACAACGTTATTTATGGACGAGATGAAATGGTTTATAACATTATTGATTGACCTTGAGCATCATTATTTACCAATTGAGAATTAATGCTTACCCATAAGATAGCTGAAAAGTCGCATTTTGCGGCTTTTTTGCGTTTTAATGTTTCAAATTTTAGATTTAAGTTTCGCTAACCTGACCTCCAGGGTAAGTATAAGAGGACTTTTACAAGTGGATTGAAGAAATGCCATGGAAACAAAAATGAAGGTGGGTAGAAAGAGCATTGATTGGTCATGAGCTGAGAATAATAACCTTAGCATGATTCGGGACATACGTATGGCATGACGTCAAGACGAGGAGGACATATGAAGAATAACAGGATTACATTACTTATACTTACCATGGTGTTGCTTCTGGTGTCCGGCTTTACAGGTTGGACGGGAAGTGTGCAGGCACAATCGGATTCGGGCAAAACTTATGTGATCGGTACCGACATTACCTTTGCTCCGTTTGAATTTCAGGATATAAATGGAGATTTTGTCGGCATCGACATGGATATCCTTGCAGCGATTGCGAAGGACCAGAATTTTAAATATGAGATCAAAGCCTTAGGTTTTAATGCAGCCGTACAAGCGCTGGAATCGAATCAGGTGGATGGCGTCATTGCAGGTATGAGTATTACCAATGAACGTAAAACCAAATTTGATTTTTCCGATATGTACTTTGAATCAGGCGTTGTCATGGGCGTTAAAGCGAGCAATGATACGTTAAAAAGCTATGAAGATCTCCGCGGTAAAAAGGTAGCTGTAAAAACGGGGACGGAAGGCTATCGTTTTGCTGAAGCAAATGCATCAAAGTATGGGTTTACTATTGTACCCTTCGATGATTCAGCGCAAATGTATGATGATGTGAAAACAGGCAATTCTGCTGCATGTTTCGATGATTATCCTGTGTTGAAATATGGGGAGAAACAAAATAACGGACTGAAAGTCGTAACTGAACCAGAAAAAGGTGCACCTTACGGTTTTGCCGTAAGTAAAGGTAAAAACGAAGAACTATTGCAGAAGTTTAATACTGGTCTTGCCAACATCAAAGAAAGCGGTGAGTACCAAGCCATCCGAGATAAGTATCTGGGGGAAAATGAGGAATCCACAGCAACTTTGGGACGCATGGAACTCATCATCCAATCTCTTCCATTCTTGCTTAAAGGACTATGGAAGACCCTTTTGTACACTCTGATGTCTCTATTCTTTGCCTTTATTGTCGGTTTGATCTTTGCTTTCATGAAGGTAGGACGTAATAAAATTTTGCGAGCTATTGCGACTGTCTTTGTAGACTTTTTCAGGGGCATTCCGCTGCTTGTTTTGGCATATTTCATATACTTCGGTATTCCTCAAGCGTTCGGATTTACCATGCCGCTGTTTCTTGCAGCAATCCTAACGCTGAGCTTAAATGCCGGAGCATACGTTACTGAGATTATTCGCGGGGGGATTCAATCGATTGATCGTGGACAGATGGAGGCGGCTCGTTCTCTTGGACTTCCGTATCGTAAAGCGATGATGAAAATTGTCATTCCTCAGGCCATTCGTGTGATGATTCCTTCGTTTATTAACCAGATGGTCATTACGCTGAAGGATACGTCCATCTTGTCCGTTATCGGGCTGGTTGAGCTCACACAGTCAGGTAAAATTGTTATTGCCAGAACCTTTGCCTCATTTGACATCTGGCTAACGGTTGCGGCAATGTACTTGATCGTTCTAATTACACTGACTAGAATTGCCGATTATCTGGAGGTGAAAATCCGTCGTGGCTAAAATTAAAGTAGAAGGTCTGAAGAAAAGCTTTGGTTCAAATCAGGTGTTAAAAGGTATTGATATGAGCGTAAACGAAGGAGAGGTCGTTTGTGTAATTGGCCCTTCTGGTTCGGGAAAAAGTACTTTTCTGCGTTGTATCAACTGTTTAGAGGATATCACGGCAGGACGTGTTATCGTTGATGATCAGGACTTGAACAGCAAAGATACCAATATCAATAAAGCTCGTGAAAATATCGGGATGGTGTTCCAGCATTTTAATCTCTTTCCGCATTTCAGCGTACTCAAAAATATTATGTTTGCTCCAATGGAACTTGGCAAATTAAATCAAGCACAGGCACGGGAGACAGCGCTGCGCTTACTTGACCGTGTTGGTCTGGCGGATAAAGCGGATAGCTTCCCAAGCCAGATTTCTGGCGGACAGAAACAGCGCGTAGCTATTGCTCGCGCACTCGCGATGAACCCGGATGTTATGTTGTTCGATGAACCGACATCGGCACTTGATCCGGAGATGGTTGGAGAGGTACTTGGTGTTATGAAGGACCTCGCACGCGAAGGTATGACAATGATGATAGTTACGCATGAAATGGGCTTCGCCCGTGAAGTTGCGGATCGGGTTATTTTTATGGACGGCGGATATATTGTTGAGGAAGGTAACCCTGAACAGATTTTCGGCAAACCACAGAATGAACGGACAATCAGTTTTTTGGAAAAGGTGCTCTAATAACCTTCAACTTGCATATGAACAAAGAAGTCGCGTAAGCGGCTTTTTTGTTTTGTACATTTATTCCATTTGGTCTATAATAGGGTTCTTGAAAACAGTGAATATATTATATCTAACTATCTTATAACATCATTGATAAATCCCCTATAAAGGAGTATTAACCTATGACCGCATCCGTATCTGAGATTGTACAACGACAATCGATTGAAGCCTTTCAGTCCGTGATCCGAAAATCGGAGAATGCTCTGAAGAACATGGTGGGGAAAGGAGCAAATACATCGGTTATAGAGAAACGACTTCATGCGCTAATTGTCAGTTTAGCTATACTTGAACATGCCTGGAATGGGAAAGAAGAACAATATTATGACAGCTTGGAAGTATCCGAGGCACGTCAAGTTATACTAAATCTTCTTCCTTCTCTTGAACGAATGATGAAGAAGTCTGCTATGGGAACACCTCAATATACATTGCTTGAGAGAAGAATTCGTGCTTTTCAACTTGCTGCACAAGCGATGGAACAGAAAATGAGTTCAAATACTTGACAACGACCCTATTCAAAAGGTAGTCTTCTTTTATGACAGTGATCACTGACATCGGAGTAGAAGGAGAGTTTAATGTCCAATTTAATTAAACGGAGCACAAGAGAGAAATTAATGTTAACGGCGATTGATCTGATCTCGATTAAAGGGTATAAGAGCGTTACTACGCAGGAGATTGCCTTAACCGCGGGCGTAAGTGAGAAAACGCTATTTCGCCACTTTGGTACGAAACAAAATTTGCTTGAGAGCGCATTTGACGAATACCATTATGCAGCAGAAATGACACGACTTTTCGAGGAAAAACTGGTGTGGGATCTGCATTCTGACTTGTTGTTGGTGAGCAGAACCTATCATGAAATTATGCATAAGAACCGTAAACTATTTATGATCAGTCTGAAGGAAATGAATCATTTGCCGGAGTTAAGAACACGGACGGTAAGACATCCGCAGCAGTTACTTGAGCTGTTAACCCGATATTTACAAACGATGTATGAGCAAGGAAAGGTGATTCAGATCAACGCTGAAATACAGGCTTTCTCCTTTATGGCATTGAACTATGGATTGTTTATTAATCATATGGAGGATCATGTACATTTCCCGTGGATTTCTTTGGAAGATGTGATTGCCGAAAGTGTATGGACGTTCACTAGGGCTCTGACGCCCTAGTTTTTTAAGTCACATTATGACAGTAAGTACTGACAGTCAATTTGTTTTATACTCGACATAGAAAAGAGGAATAACATGAAACGCACGAAAATCTCAGCTACCGATGATACAGCTTCAATAGGTAAAGAAACCGCATTGCTTCGCGTGCTTGTCTTCACACTCATCATTTCTGTAATGAACGGAATGATGTTTAATGTCGTTTTACCCGTCATTGGGGATCAATTCGAACGGTCGGCTTCTGAGACGAGTTGGATCGTCACCGGTTATTTAATTGTATACGCGGTAGGCACAGTCACTTACGGGAAGCTAACAGATCGATACAGCATTAAACATTTAATCACATTTGGCCTCTTATTATTGGCTGCTGGCTCCGTTATAGGAATTCTTTCTACTTCCTACTTTATGATTATTTTGGCACGCCTGATTCAGGCCGCAGGGGCTGCCGTCATTCCAGCTCTGGCCATGATTATACCAGTTCGATATTTTCCTCCGAACAAGCGTGGTCAGGCACTAGGTACTTCTGCGATCGGCATCGCTCTCGGGTCTGCTTTAGGTCCTATCGTTGCTGGATTCGTATCCAGTGCATTGAACTGGAAGTTTCTATTTGCAATTCCGTTGCTTTCGTTATTGACGTTACCCTTTTATCGAAAGTATTTGCATGATGAGAAGGGAGTCTATACAAAGATGGACTACCTCGGAGGGATGCTGCTCGCGGGAAGCGTTGGAGCCATTTTGCTGGCTCTGACCCAACTTAATTTGTGGTATTTTCTTCTGGGCATAGTGGCATTAATATTGTTTATCCTTCGTATTCTCCATGCAGCATCACCGTTTGTGCAGCCAGCTATTTTTCGCAATCTCTCCTACACTTGGGGCATGATTATTTCATTTCTGTTGGTCGCGTGCGGATTCAGCATTCCATTTATCATCCCGCAGCTGTTAACCAACGTGTATGATGCCTATCCGGCTCTGACTGGTCTAATTATGATGCCGTCGGCTTTAATTGCCGCATTAATGGGAAGACGAGGAGGGAAGCTTGCAGACGAAAAGGGAAATGCATATTTGATATATACAGCCTCAACGATGCTTGTTATCGGTTTTGTAAGTCTATCGTTCGCAGCCGGTATATCGCTATTCTTTATTTCCTCTTTTCTAATCTTGGCGGTTCTTGGTCAATCATATATGCAAGTTGCGCTATCCAATACGATTGCACAGACACTTTCCAAAGAACAGGTCGGTATAGGTATGGGACTATTGTCGATGTTTAATTTCATCGCGGCGTCTGTATCTACAACCGTTCTTGGCAAGGTCATCGACGGGGGAGCACAGCAGATGCATTTGAATCCTTTTATCAGCCAATCATCTGCATTTGTATATAGCAACCTATTTATTATGCTTGCCATGTTGGTTGTGGTGATGACTTTGGTGTATCGGTGGCGCTTTGATCGTAAATTTCAAGTGTCAAAGAATGAATCATCACCATCGATCTGATGTAGGTTCTTCATATAGCAAGCTGTGTACGATTTGTATCATTTCAGAAAACAAAAAAGAGGTTTGTCATTAATGACAAGCCTCTTTTATTGATAAAGTGACTCAAGTGAAACGGTACAAACGCACACCATGCGAAGGCACATCCACACGTAAAATATTTCCCTCCACTTGTGTCACATGCCCGCTCCATAGTTCAGTACTTTGGCTTAACGGGGAAGGAGATAATCCAACACTCTCCAAGTTAAGTTCCACCGGGAGTACTGGCTGTTCGCCAACATTAAACACAGCGACATAAGTGGAACCATCGACATGAGATGCCGTCCATACGATCAGATCGCCTTGATGTAGCGCTTCTCTAGCACTATGGCTCTCACGATGCATACGCAGAACCTCACGGTTTGTCAGCAAGGACAGCGTCCAGTCATCGTTATCCCGCAATTCACCGCCAAAGATGAGAGGAGAGCGGAAAATGCTCCACAGCGACATCATGGTCAATTGCTCGTCCTTGGTGAATCTTGTCCACCGATCGGCTCCGCCTCCATCCACAGAGCGAATACCAATGTGCCCCAGAGGCAACATATCACAATCCGGCCAACATCCCTCCTTAGGAAGGCCCTGCCACTTACGGCAGCGGTCGAACATATCTAGCAAGAGTGGCCATCGATCCCAGAAATCATCGGTGACACGCCACATATTGGCCTGTTCCGAAAAGAATTCAGCGTACTCCACGGGGGCAGGACCCGGAGACAGACTTAATACCATGGGACGTCCGGCACGTTTGATCGCCTTCGAAATCATTTCAATTTCGGGCTGATGTGTGTCATATAACCTGGAGGCAGCGATATCATCCACTTTGACCAGATCAACACCCCATGAAGCGTAGAGGTCAAACAATGAATCATAATAGGCTTGGGCGCCTTCTTTGTGATGATCCACCCCATACATATCGGTATTCCATGGGCAGATGGAGTTGGTATGAGCGATATCACGGGCAGTAGCTGCTGTGCCCAACAGAGCTGTACCTGCGTGAACCGCCTGTCTCGGAATACCACGCATAATATGAATGCCAAACTTCAGCCCCAGACTGTGTACGTAATCAGCAAGCGGTTTGAATCCCTGACCGTTCGCCGCTGAAGGAAAACGGTTCTCGGCAGGCATAAGACGGGAGTACTCATCCATGATGAGTGGAACGAAAGGGCGGTATTGTGATGAGTTTGCTAGAGGTTCATACCATTGAATATCAACGGTGATGTAGCTCCAACCGTACTCTTTCAAATGTGTAGCCATATACTCCGCATTGCCGCGAATTTCATTTTCGGTGACGGCAGCGCCGTAACAGTCCCAGCTATTCCAGCCAAGAGGAGGTGTTGGTGCTGCAAGAGTGTGATCCATTGGAAGGCTCCTTTACGAAACGTAATTTAAATTATTGCTCCAATCACATTTATCATAATGAAGCGAAATACAATAATCTACAGTAATGTTAAGTCTCAAATAGCAATATATTGCGGTTAGTCGAAGAATAATTTCCGATATACGAGACTCTCGCCACCGCTTCGAAATTCCCCTGGTGTAATTCCAGTTAATCCTCGAAAAGCTTTGATAAAATAACTTCCACTGGAGTACCCCACTTGTATCGCAATCTGTTCAATGCTTAATGTTGTGCCGCGAAGCAACTCCATCGCTTTCTCGATTCGAACGCGGGTAAGATAGGCACCTGGAGTGAGACCTGTGCTGGCCGAGAATCTGCGAATAAAGTGATATTTGGATAGAGCAACGCGTTCAGCAAGCTGATCCACGCTGACCATACTGGCGTAGTCGCTCTCGATGTACTTCGTAGCCTGCTGAATATGTTCCGGCCAGTTCTCCCGATTATGACGTGCAGTCGTCTGTAAGCGAACAAGCTCTGTCATGAACTGATACACACTGGATGACGCAATTAAAGGGTCCGTTATCCTTCCTGCCGCCGCATCCGTTACAATCATTCGCAGCAGACGGATGGGAGTCGAATCCATGGGGAGAGAAGCAACTTCACCTGATTCTCGCACAAACTTCTGCCAATGAGCCTGAATGAGATCAGGACGGAAAAGTAGGAAAATGAAATGCCATGGCTCAGCACACTCTGGATGATAATAATATCGATGAGCGCTCGGGATCTCTGCAAGAAAAGCCTGTCCGGAAGTCACACGGTATGTACGGTCATTTGTTTCATAAATACCTTCTCCTGCAAGGGTGTACTGAAATAAAAGAAGAGGACCATCCGTTCGTTCCAGCCCATCCCAGTAATACGACGGTTCAGTAATGATATCGCTCCCCGTTGCATACAGCTTACAGAGCTCAAGTTCACGATCTTCGGCAAATCGAAAACCATAGGTCCCTTTTGTAAGTTCCATGTATATCCTCCGTCCTTGGATCATTGGGTTCATACCGTAATTCAACGATAATTAACACTTTTCAGTGCGATGTTTACGTACAAACTTGCCTGGCGATGTTCCGACCATCTTGGTAAAGCTGCGAATAAAGTTGGCATAATCGCCGAATCCGGAATGATAACAGGCCTCGGTAATACTCATGCCTTCCGATAAACAGATTTGGGCGAGCTCGATGCGGCGGTTAAGTATATAGTTTCGAATCGTTAGTCCGGTATGTTTTTTGAATTGACGGCTGATATAACTGCTGTTGGTAAATAGTTTTTCTGATAAGTGTTGAAGTGTGAGAGATTCAGTCAGATTTGTTTCAATATAGTCCATCGTATTACGAACCAGTTCAGGCATAATGTCGGTGGGCACAAAATTTGTATGTTTAAAAGCCAGATTGGTCATGAGAAGCAGTTGGGCGATCAGCATATTTCTCATAATATCCGCACCGTAGTCTGAGGTTAGCAACATTTGTTCTACTTGGGTTGTAAGATTGAGAAATCGCTCTAACTCCTCTTCATTCAAATGAATGATATTCCCTTTACCTTTAGGCCTATTATCAAAACAGGCAGAGAGGTTGGTAGATGATGTGGATAATCGATTAAGATATGATTTTTGCAGATTGATTGTGATACGTTCATATTCGTTCTTGTCGAGTGCAAAGGACCGATGCATTTCCTCTGGGCTTAAAACAATAAGATCACCTCGCTCCAGATGGTAACATCGATTCTCAATATAGAAGTTCACATTGCCGCGAAGAAAAATGTACAGTTCATACCCATTATGCCGATGGTAGAATGTGCCCATATTGTAGGTCGTGACACGATGCAGATACAGCAGATCCATCTGAATGGGATCATACTGGTACTCCTGCGATTCATTCATATCATGAAAGCCTCCTAATCGTTTGGCGCAATAAATATCACGATTTAAGCAATGAACTTGCGAACCTGAACCTATAAAATGGTACCATCCTAGCATCTTGATTTAAAATTTGCAAGCGTTTTCTGAACAAACAGGGAAAACAGAAAGAGAGGATTGTATGGAACTGATCTTTACGGCACGAAGTAGAAGGCAGGAAGGGACAGCCTATACCGGTATGAGAACGCATAATCTTCGGGCTGACGTGAATATGACTGCCGGGACAGGCAGTGCAGATGATCCAAAGCAGGCACAGATTACCATTAAGAATGAAGGCAGTCAACGGTGGAGTGGAGTGATTCATGTAGAGCTTGCTTTTGACAAACAGCAGCCCAGATTTTTTCTGCCTGCCTTTATGTATGGTCGTAATCGGGGAGAAGCCCCCCAAAATGTACCTAACGAATTTCCAAGAATTCGTGACGGAAAACCATCCCGCCCTTCATCCCCTTGGTGGATGGTTCGAAGTGATCGCTTATCGCATCCGGCTGCACTTGTATATGATTCGGGTCGAATTGTCGGGCTAAGCGCAAGCCCATATTGGGTGGAAAGCAAGCATAGTGGACGGAAGCAACCATGGTATCCGGGTCAAACAGGTACTTTTGTACAATATGGAGGTTTCACATGCTCGATCGAGAGAGGCACCGTTGGTTACACCTTAGGGTATGAAAATGCTCCGTTGCTGTTTATCAAATCAAGACTTGTGCACGAGCGCTCAGCCTTGGCAGAGAACGTCTTCATGTTGGAAGCAGGAGAATCAGTAACGTTCACCCTTGAACTATATGATTATGAATCCTCTTCGCCCTTGGGTATTAACCCTGCATTAGAACATGTCTACCAAAAGTACCATGAACACCCTAGGCAAGGAAGCGACATCCGCACAGCCGTATCCGACTTATCCGCTGCCGTTCGAGACTACGCGTGGCTTCCAGATGACCGTCACTATTCTACTTTTGTGTACGAAGACGCAGAGAGCGGGGGGTATCGATATAACAAAATCATCTCGATCAGTTGGACCAATGGCATGACCATTGCAACCCCCATGCTGCTCGCAGCATTGCGTCAGAACGATGAACCCATGCGTCAGCAGGCTTTGTCCTGTATCACAAACATTATCGAAAATGCGATGAATTCCGAGTCAGGACTTCCGTATGATGCTTATCAGGATGGAAAATGGAGCATTAAAGGCTGGTGGTTTGACGGTATGCGTACACCAGGTCACTCATCCTATCTCGTTGCACAAGCCATGTTTTATATCCTGAAATGTTATGACTATGAATACCGCATAAGGCAGATCAGACATGATGACTGGCTCGCTTATGTGAAGCAAGTACTCGAACGCTTGGAACGGAGCAAAAATGCGGATGGCGAATATCCGACGATATTGTCTGAGCGCACGGGTGCAGGCCTGGAGTATGATGCTTTTAGCGGGGCGTGGTGCCTCGCTGCGAAAGCTTATTACAGCTGGTTGACCAATGATTTATCCGATTTGGAGGAAATGATACGCAGTGAAACACATTATTATAATGCCTATGTGAAACAGATGGAATGTTACGGTGCTCCGCTTGATGCGGACAAAGCAGTGGATTCGGAAGGCATTCTGGCATATATCAAAGCTCTCCGTTTCTTGCATGCATTCTCCGGTGAGGAGATGTTCCTTGATCATATGAGAGACGCCATCGGCTACGAGTTCAGTTTTAAATTTTGTTATAACTCGCCAGTGCAGATTCCGCCGCTGAGTACATTGAACTGGTCAAGTTCGGGCGGAAGCGTCACTTCGGTAGCTAATCCGCACATTCATCCCATGTCGAGTAATCTCGTTGATGAGCTTTTATATTATCTTCAGCAACGTGAGGATGACTATATTCGTCAGCGTATGAATGATACGGTCGCTTGGGGCTGTCAAACCTATAATCGTGTTGATGGTGAATATGGTTATGGCAAAAAAGGATGGATGTCCGAGCGCTTTTGTCACTCGCAAGGACTCGTTACGGAGACTTATGCCGATGGTACGCCGGCAAGCACCTGGTTCTGTCTGATGCCGTGGGCCAGCGGCTCCATCATCGAAGGTCTCGTTGGTGACTACTGGGATCAAGTTACCTTCAGCGATTGAATAGATATGATTATGCCTCCAAACGGGTTAGCATTGTGAAGGTTTAGGTTAGTTTTCTTCATTCAACCAAGCTGGGTGAACAAAGTAAACTGATTATACGGCCTGCAAGATGGGTCATATTGAGTCCTGTTCGTCATGCTGCTAGTGCAGCAGTGAACCTTGGCATCTCTCGTTGGAGGTATAATGATGAATACGAATAAAATTGGGTTTGATCACCCTGCCGAGCAGTGGGAAGAAGCCTTTCCGATTGGAAACGGAACCCTCGGTGGCATGGTATTTGGAAGAACACAACTGGAGAGAGTGCAGTTAAATGAAGATAGCCTCTGGTACGGCGGACCGATGGAGCGGAACAATCCCCAAGCCCTTCAATCACTGGATAACATAAGGGAACTTCTGTTTCAAGGCCAGATTCGGCAGGCAGAGGAGCTAGCGTTAACCTCATTAGTAGGCGTGCCTGATGGACAACGGCATTACGAGCCGCTTGGTGACTTCTATGTAGCCATGCATCATGCAGACGAAGAGACAGCAGCGTATCAGAGATATCTTGATTTGGAACAGGGTATCGTTAATGTGCAGTACACATCAGGAAAAACCAAGCATAAGCGAGAATATTTTTCAAGTTATCCTGATCAGGTCATGGCAGTCCGTTTGTCTAGTAGCGAGCCAGGCGAATTATCATTCACAACCTTGTTTGGCAGAGGTTCCGTATTAAACTGGTCGCCGCTATCGGGAGCGCTAAGACATCCGGTCGGGTTCCAATCGTTGATCGATCGAATCGAACAGCGCAGCAATGGTGAACTGATCATCCGGGGACGAAGCGGAGGAGAAGGGGGGATCCGTTTTTGCTGTGCGATTCGGGTCATGCACGAAGCAGGGGAGCTTCAGTATTCGAGCGGTCAAATGTCACTATTAAATGCTGATTCCGCCACCGTGCTGATCGCAGCATGCACTGATTTTCGTTATGATATGGAAGATCTGGAGGCGGAATGTTTACGAAGAATAGATGCGGCCTCTGCCAAAACATATGAACAGTTGCTTCAGGATCATATCAATGACTATCAGTCGCTGTTCAAACGTATGGACTTGTATCTGGAGGGTAAAAACACAGATACCAGTTATATGAGTCTGCCTATGAATCAACGACTTGCGCGGCTTAGGGCAGGTCAGGATGATCCTGAACTGGTCAGTCTGTATTTTCAGTTTGGGCGATACTTGCTAATCTCTAGCAGCCGGCCTGGTTCGTTACCTGCAAATCTGCAGGGCATTTGGAACAAAGATATGCTTCCGGTATGGGACAGTAAATACACCATCAATATCAATACAGAAATGAATTATTGGCCAGCGGAGAGTTGTAATCTGCCGGAGTGTCACATCCCGTTATTTGATTTTATTGAGCGATTACAGGTGCGTGGAAGGGAAACGGCAAGCAAGATGTATGGTTGCAGAGGATTCGTAGCACATCACAATTCAGATATATGGGCAGATCCTGCTCCGCAGGATGTATGTCTGACGTCGACCTTCTGGACGATGGGCGGCGCATGGTTGTCACTTCACCTGTGGGATCACTATGAATACGGCAGGGACCAGATTTTTTTGAAAAAAGTATATGCAACGATGAAAGAGGCAGCTTTGTTTATTCTGGATTTTCTTGTACAAGACCCGGAGGGGAATCTCACGATTTGTCCTTCATCCTCACCGGAAAATATCTACATCCTGGATCATGGGGAGTCAGGTGCGCTTTGTTACGGGGCTTCGATGGATAACCAGATTATACGGGAGTTGTTCACGCGGTGTATCGAAAGTTCACACATTCTGCAACAGGATCAGGAATTTGCATCACAGTTGCAAGAAGCATTAACTCGCATTCCGGATATCGCTGTGGGCAAACACGGACAGATTCAAGAATGGAGTAAGGATTATGAGGAACTTGAACCAGGTCATAGGCACATATCACACTTGTTTGCGCTTCATCCGGGATCGCAGATTAACCCGAAAACGACCCCTGAATTAGCAAAGGCCGCTCATGTTACGCTGGATCGCAGACTGCAACATGGCGGTGGACACACAGGCTGGAGCCGGGCATGGATTCTGAACATGTGGGCCAGATTGGAGCAGGCTGAACAGGCACATAATAACGTTATGGAGTTGCTTCGCTCCTCGACACTGCCTAATTTATTCTGTGATCACCCTCCTTTTCAGATTGATGGCAACTTTGGAGGTACCGCGGGCATAGCCGAAATGTTGGTCCAGAGTCATGGCGGCGAGATTCGTTTACTTCCTGCACTGCCAAAGGCATGGCCAAACGGTTCCGTTCGGGGGCTGCGAGCGCGCGGCGGATTCGAAGTGGATATGGAATGGAGCGAAGGGAAGCTGATTCATGCCAATATACGTGCAAGCGAGGCAAGTAAACTCAACGTTTCTTATCTGGATCAACATATGGAACTGTATTTCCAGCATGCACAAGATTCAATTGTGTTAAAAGGGGAAAAGTGGACCGTAACCTCCTGACTGGAAGGAGGAGAGTGAAGGTAAGGGAGAGCAGTATTAGACGGACAATTAAAATGTGGTTGTCCTGTATTTCTTTTGGGCACATATCTTATTAATAAATAAGGAAATAATGTAAAGTTCACCTTAAGCGAAACATCCGGGTTTAGGCCTGGTTGGTTTCGCTTTTTTATATTATGAACCTCCAGAGAATACTTTCGCGCAATAAATTTGACGATTCGCGCAATGAATTTGAAAACGGCAAACGATAGAATGGAAACAATCTTGTGCAAATAGGTGCAGAAATGTAAGCGGTTTCTATTTATAATTAGAATATACCGTTTTTTTGTTGATTTCATTCAACGATTTTGCTTGAAGGGAAGGAGCAGATCATATGTTAAAAGTATTACTGGTTGATGATGAGATGTATATCCGCAAAGGGATGTACGAACTGATTGATTGGCAGAGTCTCGGCATGGAGATTGCGGGAGAAGCAGAGAATGGGTTGGAGGCGCTGAATAAAGCGGAATGCCTGCATCCCGATATCATAATTACGGATATCCGAATGCCTATTCTCGATGGATTGGAGCTAATCCGTGAAATTGATAAGTCACCCACACTAGAGCCTATATTTATTATCATTAGCGGTTACCATGATTTCAAGTATGCACAACAAGCCATAAGGTACGGTGTTCAGGATTACATCCTTAAGCCGATTGATGACGAAGAGATGACCACAACGCTGCAAAAGGCGGCAAAACTGATCCAGAATAAGCGAAAACATGTATTTTTGGAGGAAGGACAAGCTAGTCGTATTATGTTAAAAGATATGATCAAAGGCCAGATTCGGAAAGAAGACGAAATACGGTATGCAGAAATGCTCGGAATCAAACGTCAGACTTCAATGATTATTGTGCTATTTGAATTACAGACAGGCTCGGAGCATAGAAAAGTGACACTTCATCAGGTTAGTGATCTCCTTCATTCGTTGGCAGACGATCACTTCAAGCTCTATGTTATTGAGGAGCAGTTAGGTAGATTTGCCTTGATCGTTCTATTAAATGAACCTTCTCCACATCACCGTGTAGTAGACAAGATCCAATGGATTCAAAACATGCTCAGCGATCAGCTAGGCGCAGATATAGGCTTGTATGCAGGTACATTAGTTGATGACATGTCTAAGGCACCTCGATCCTATGCAGAAGCAGAGGAAGCATCCAGGCATAAATTCGCAGAACCCGGAAGTGTTGTGCATTATTCAGAAGTGAGGGACAGAGCATTATACGTATTCAACGTAAATCAGGAAGAGGTCGAACCCTTGATCCTAAGCCTCGAAGAGCGAAATCGCGGGGCTTGTCATGCGATTGTCGACGAGATGTTCAACATGTTTCGTTCCCGCCGGTTTTCTCCTCAGGCTGTTACAGGTTCTCTATTGCGGTGTATTACGGGTATACTTGCAGTCGTGCATGAAATGGGAGGTACGGATGCGGGATTAGAGCAACTCAAGTTGTTAGCCGAACAAGATCAGGATGGATGGAATTTACGTTTGTTAAAAGAGGCATTTTTGTCCGCACTGGAAGAAGCGGAGGCATATATTGCGCAGCTGCGAATGGAGCAGTCCAAAGGAGATATTAATAAGATTAAGCGATATATTGATTCCCATTACACGGAGAATATCAGTCTTAAAAGTATTGCAGCCCAGTTTTATATGAATCCGGTTTATCTTGGCCGTCTCTTTCGTAAAAGTTACAATCAATATTTTAACGAATATCTGCTCAATCTCCGTATTCAGGAGGCACAGAAGCTGCTCCGCCAGACGGATCTACGGATGTATGAGGTGGCAGCTCGAATCGGATTTCAGAATGCGGATTATTTTGTGACACAGTTTGAGAAGATCGTCCATATGACCCCAACAGCCTACCGTAATCTTCTGAAAGAGGATGGACAGCGGGGTGCTCAATGATCAGATGGAAATGGAATTACATGAAGCTTCGGAACAAACTGTTGCTAATGTACGTGTTATCGGTGTTTATTCCCATCGTTGTGACCAATGTAGTGTTTTATCAAGTGACTACCGCTAATATCCGTAGCCAGAAAACCCGTGATGCCGGAGTCGCTCTGAACAATCTGAAGAATGAACTACGTGTGACGATAGATCAGGGAGTAGGTTTGTCATATTCACTATATGCTGATCCTGTGTTTAATGACACGTTGTCCCGCTCGTTTGAAAGTAATTCGGAATATATTCGGGCATACAACTCCTATCTCAAAGGGGAGTTTTCCGGTCAACTGAGTCAAGGAATTCGCTGGTACCAGGTGTATACCGATAACCCAACGATTTTGTCCTCAGGTTACATTGAACATCTAAATGAAACGGTTCGAAGTTCCACCTGGTACAAACAGTTACAGGATAATGTGGTCCCTTATCCTACCTTGATTGCAACAGATCAGATGTTAAGTCTCGTTCAGCGCTTAAACAATCTGGACACACGAGGGATTGAACAGTTACTCAAAATAGACTTTACTATGGACCTGCTTAAAGAACAATTCCGAAATAGTGGCTTTGATGGGAAAGTGTATTTGGTTGATCCTAGGGGTCACATCCGTTTTTCGAATGATGCGAAGTCTGAGGATACCCCAATCGGAGAGAAGTACAGCGAGATCGAGTTTCCCAACAAAACGATTCGGTTTGATCGCGTTTATTCTGGTATTAACTATTTGGAAGGATGGTCCCTGCAAGGCGTTATGGATGAGGAGATCGTATTGCAGGAGGTTCGTAAATCACGCTCTTTTGTTATCTGGCTGGCATGTATTAATTTTGTGTTGCCTTCGATTATTATTGCAGCGATGTCCCGATCTCTTCACGTCAGACTGGTACGTATTCTCAAACATATGAAAAAAGTAAAAACGCAAAATTTTCAGACTATTCCTCCTGAAGATGCAAGGGATGAGATTGGTCAATTGACAACCGAATTTAACCGGATGACCGAGACGATTCGGAATCTGATTGATGAAGTTTACCTTGCGGACATTCAGAAAAAAGACCTGGAGCTTAGACAGCAACAGGCGCAGCTTCATGCATTACATAGTCAGATTAATCCGCATTTTCTGTTTAACACGCTTGAATCCGTGCGGATGCGCAGCCTGATCAAAGGAGAGAAGGAAACCGCCAAGATCGTTCATCATATGGCGAAAATGTTCCGCAAATCCATTAGCTGGAATCAGCATGAAGTGACCGTGAAGGAAGAGCTGGAACTGATTGACAGCTTTTTGCAAATCCAGAAATATCGCTTTGGAGAAAAGCTCCAATATTACATTGAAGCAGATCCTGCCGCGTTAAAGTATCGGATTCCGAAGATGGTTATCCTGCCATTTGTCGAAAACGCCAGCATTCACGGTATTGAATCGACACCAGGTAAAGGAATTATCCGATTGCTCGTTGCGTTGCAGGGACAGGGGCTCCATATTCAGTTGGAGGATAATGGTATTGGCATGTCTGCGGCTAGAATGGAAGAATTGCTGCGGTATCTGGACCAAAACATGGATATGGGCGAGCATGTCGGCATGAAAAACGCTTACAGCCGGTTGAAACTTTGCTACGGTGAGCGATTCTCTTTCTCTATTCATTCAGAGGAAAAGAAGGGAACAAGCATTCAAATCCGGCTTCCGCTGGATGAGGAGGAATAAGTAGGGAAATGATGGTTCGATATACTTTTTAAAGAACAATGTACAGTTTCATGGGTAACTATGAAAGCGTTATCTTGATATATTGAAAATGCTTACATACATCGAATGACTAAAAAGGGGGAACAAAACACATGTTAAAACCGCTTTTGAAAACCACAGGACTAGCTGTATTGCTGGCATCCCTGTTGGCTGGGTGCTCGTCTGGAAGCTCATCTCCAGGGGCCTCATCTACAGGGAAAGAAGATGATAACAGCCCTGTCACATTCTCGTATTATATGTTTTCTTCTGGCAAGAAAGACATTCTGGCAAGTGAAACGGCGATTGGTAAAGAGCTGCAGAAGCAGACGGGTGTGGACTTTAAAATGGAATATCTTGTTGGTGACAGTGCCACAAAGGCAGGGGTTATGATTGCCAGCGGTGACTATCCAGATGTCATCGCCTCCAGCGGAGAGATGTCCAAATTGCTTGATGCCGGAGCTTACATTGCATTAGATGATTTGATTGAAAAGTACGGTCCGAACATTAAGAAAGTGTATGGCCCGTACTTTGATAAAATGAGAAACCCTGAAGACGGTAAAATCTATGCTTTACCATATACGGCTAACCAAGGAGAGTATACAGGTAGCCCTAACATTGGCGGGGGGGCTTTCTGGATTCAACGTTCTGTACTGAAGGAATTTAATTATCCTAAAATTACGACGCTGGATGAATATTTTGATCTGATCGAGGACTACAAAGAGAAGCATCCGAAGGTTGACGGAGCAGAGACCATCGGTTTTGTGTCACTTGCAGGTGTAGCCAATAACTTCTTCACCCTGCAGAATCCGGCCATGCATCTTGCAGGATATCCTAACGACGGCGGCGTTATGGTCGATATGAAAACCCATGTCGCAAGAACGGTTTCGGGCACGGAAGAGCAGAAACGCTGGATCAAAAAACTGAATGAAATTAACGCAAAAGGTTTACTTGATCCGGAATCATTCACGATGAACAAGGATCAGTATTTGGCGAAATTGACCTCGGGTCGGGTGCTCGGTTATTTTAACTACGCATGGCAGGTTGGAGATGCTACCAATAACCTACTTGCGGCGGGCATTGACGAGAAGCGTTACGCGCCTCTGCCAATCGTCTTTGACAAAAACATCAAGGATCAATACATTGATCCTCCCGGCTTCGTAAACAACTACGCAACCGGAATCAGCGTGAATGCAAAAGATCCGGAACGGATTATCAAGTATTTTGATAATTTGCTCAAAGAAGAAAATCAGATCCTCGTACAGTGGGGTATCAAGGATCAAACATACAGCGTAGATGAAAAGGGCCGCTTCTATTACGCCAACGATGAGCAGCGTAAAATGCATGACGATGTAGAACTGAGCCGCAAGTTCGGCTTTGCTTATTTCGCTAATGACTGGCCGCGTTACGGTACAGAATCCACGCTGTCTGATGGGAATGCATACGGTCCAGGTAACCAGCCGGAAGTTGTCGCAGCAACATATACTGAAGGAGATAAAAAATTCCTCGATGCTTATGGTGTGAAAACTTTCAGTGAGCTGTTCAACAAGCCGGAAGAGCGGCCATGGTTCCCAGCTTGGTCTATTGCACTTGAACAAGGCTCGCCTGAACAAATTTTCACAACTAAATCAGATGATATTCAGCGCAAATACTTACCTGAAATGATTCTGAGCGCACCGTCCAACTTCGACAATATCTGGAATAACTACATGACTGAGTTTAGCAAGCTGGATAAAGCGGGTTACGAGAAAAAGATGACCGAAGTCATTCAAAATCGAGTGGCAGGTAAATGGTAATTTAAACAACACCATATAAAATAAACTGTTACGTGCGCTGGAGAGATAGAGGATTACTTCCGAGTATATACTCTCTCCGCGCACGAATAACAGATAGGGAAAGGAGTATCTGCATCGTGGAGGAACCTAATGTAACTCTTCAATCCATTCCGCCGCATTCTCGTCGCAAGGGGAGTCGGGAAACCAGTTTTTACAAACGACTGCTGCAACAGCGAAGCTTGGCATTTATGTGTATTCCCTTTGTGATATGGGCGTTCGTATTTAAATATTTGCCGTTATGGGGCTGGACGATGGCGTTCCAGAACTTCAAACCGGCAAGAGCCTTCGCGGATCAGCAGTGGGTGGGGATGAAGCATTTTCAAACCCTGTTTGAAGATAATACGTTCTATCGAGTGCTGCGAAATACACTGGTGATGAGTTCTATTAAATTGGTGCTTGGGTTTGTCACAGCGATTACCTTAGCACTTCTTTTGAATGAATTGAAAAATATCGTTTTTAAACGTTTTGTGCAAACGGTAAGTTACCTGCCTCACTTTATCTCCTGGGTTGTTGCTTCAAGTATTGTGCTTACTGTACTTTCACCTGATGGTATCATCAATCTCATTCTTATGAAGTTGCACTTGATCGACAGTCCAGTGCTGTGGATGGGAAAAGGGGAGTATTTCTGGGGCATACTGGGGGCCACCGAAGTATGGAAAGATGTCGGATGGAACACGATCATCTATCTGGCGGCAATTACAGCCATCGATCCTGCTCAGTATGAGGCAGCTGAGATTGACGGAGCCAGCCGTTTCAAACGAATGTTGTACATTACACTGCCAGGTTTGAAACCGGTTATCGTGATTTTGCTGATTATGAATATGGGAAGCATCCTCGAATCCGGATTTGAACCTCAATATTTGCTGGGCAACGGAATGAATATGGATTATTCAGAGAATCTGGATATCTTTGTCTTGAAGTATGGTTTGGGAATGGGGAACTTCTCTTTGGGTACAGCGGCAGGGATTTTCAAAACTGTGGTCAGCTTCATCTTCCTCTTCACCGCCAACTATATCGCCAAAAAAATGGGAGAAAGCAGACTATTCTAAGAGGAGGCCTAGGCCATGCCAAAAGCAAAATCATCCCGCTTGCGGAACAGCAGTGCCGGGGACCGGGCGTTTGATGCCATTAATATCACTTTCATGATCTGTTTGATGATTGTTACGATTTATCCGTTTATTAATATGATTGCTGTCTCGCTGAATAATGCGAATGATGCGATTCGCGGAGGCATCTATCTGTGGCCACGGGAGTGGACACTGGATAACTACAAATATATCTTTGGAGAATCCGACATTTACCATGCTACACTGATCTCGGCGCTTCGTACGATTATCGGAACAATTGTATCCGTTTTCTGTACCGCGATGCTTGCTTATACACTCAGTCGGCAAGAATTTGTACTTCGCAAGTTTGTAACGATGTTTTTTGTCTTCACCATGTACTTTAGCGGAGGATTGATTCCGGGATATCTGTTGATTCGTGATCTCGGTATGATTGGCTCTTTCTGGGTCTACATCATTCCGGGTGTCATCGGTGTGTTCAATATGATCGTCATTCGTTCCTTCATTGAGGGACTGCCTGAGGGCATTCTGGAGTCGGCTCGTATTGACGGGGCAGGGGAATTTACGACGTTTATTCGAGTGGTATTGCCTTTAACGATTCCGGCCATGGCAACCGTTTCTCTTTTTGTGGCTGTGGGTCAATGGAACTCCTGGTTTGATGTCTTTCTTTATAACTCATCTAACAAGGAGTTAAGCACACTCCAATATGAACTGATGAAGATTCTTCAAACGTCCACAACGGCGGCAACTTCATCGGCAAGTGATGTGTATCAAGCTGCCGAGAATACCGGTGTCGCTGTGACGCCAACTTCCATTCGGGCAACGATGACGATTATAGCCAGTGTTCCAATCTTGATGGTATATCCTTTCCTGCAGAAATACTTTGTCCAAGGTATGACTATCGGTGGCGTGAAGGGATAAATGTTAGGTTAAGGTTAGGATTGTTATGTTCGAATTTATAATTGTTGGGAGATGAGAAATCGTGAATTCTATGTTCAAAAAATCACTCTGTACGATGCTTGCAGCGTTAACAGCACTACCTCTGTTTTATGTACCTGCTTCCTCCAAAGTGATGGCGGCGAACGATGCTGTAATTAACGTAACTTCACCCAAACAAGTGATTCGGGGTTTTGGCGGTATGACACATTCCGGATGGATTGGTGATCTCACCGCCTCCGAGAGGGAAACCGCTTTTGGCAACGGACCTAACCAGCTTGGATTTTCTGTACTAAGAATTCCGATCGATGAAAACAAGAACAACTGGCAACGCGAAGTGGAAACAGCCAAAAAAGCCATTGAACATGGAGCAATTGTATTTGCATCTCCTTGGAATCCACCTACTGACATGACGGAACTGGTCACTCTAGGCACTACTTCGGGCGGTGGTTCAACTTATGAAGCCGAATCCTTGACAACAATGACTGGTGCAGTAGCGGGGAATTCTTATAGTGGTTATACGGGAGCGGGTTATGCTGTATTCCAGAATGCGAGCGGTTCAGCTGTTCAGTGGAATACGATTCTGATTGGCAGCACAGGTACCAAAAATATTAAAATCAAGTACTCACTTCCATCAGGAACGAGTAATCTGGACGTCTATGTGAACGGCACATTAGCGCTTAGTAACGTACCGTTTGAAGCCACAGGCAGTGGAAACACGTGGAAGGACAAGTCGATACAGGTACCGATGGTGAATGGCACTAGCACGTTGAAATTGGTTACTACGGGAACGGGTGGGCCAAACATTGACAATATCAATGTAACTGCATATACGCAGATTACACAGGCTAAACGTCTCAAGTACGACAAGTATGAAGCATACGCCGAATATCTGAATGAATTTGATGCATTTATGAAAAATAACGGTGTTAACTTGTACGCCATTTCCGTGCAAAACGAGCCTGACTACGCGCATGACTGGACTTGGTGGTCTCCTGAAGAGATGCTGCGTTTTATGAAGGAAAATGCGGGCTCCATCAACAATAGAGTCATTGCTCCAGAATCCTTCTCGTATGTGAAGACGATGTCGGACCCTATTTTGAATGATCCGCAGGCCCTTGCGAATATGGATATTCTGGGGGCTCATACCTACGGTACTCAATACAGCGACTTTCCATATCCGTTATTCGAACAAAAGGGAGCAGGGAAAGAGCTTTGGATGACGGAGGTTTATTATCCAAACAGTGAAACCAATTCAGCAGATCGCTGGCCTGAAGCGCTCGGGGTAGCGGAGCATATGTACAACGCGATGGTTGAAGGTAATTTTCAGACGTATGTATGGTGGTATATCCGTAGAAATTATGGACCGATCAAAGAAGACGGAACGATAAGCAAACGTGGCTACAGTATGGCTCATTATTCCAAGTTCGTGCGTCCGGGAGATGTCAGAGTGGATGCAACCAAAAATCCGGCAAACGGCGTGTATGTCTCTGCCTATAAGGGAGCGAACAACAAAATCGTTATTGTTGCTATTAACAAAAACACTTCAAGTGTGAACCAGCGATTCACTGTGCAAAATGGAACAGCCTCCGCTGTATCCTCCTGGGTAACGGATAGCACACGTAATCTGGCAGCTGGCTCTGCCCAGCAGATATCCGGAAACGGATTCTCGGCAGACTTGCCAGCACAAAGTGTAACAACATTTGTTGTGCAACCGTAAGGACAGATGTGAATAAGAAAAACAAGGCAAGAGACACATGAGCGAGTATTTTTGAAAGAAGAATAGAAGACGATAAAACGAAGTCAATAGGAATTAGTAGAAGTTAAAAGAAGTGAGTAGAGGTCAAGAGAAGTAAAGAAGATAGTAGAAGATAGTAGAAGTTAATAGAACAGGCTGCCCTTAGGCAGCCTGTTCTATTATAACCATAATTCTAATGTGAATTCATCAATCTCTTGCTCTGCTTCGCGCATCAATTCAAGCACCTGATCTGCATAACCCCCAAGCATTCCTCTACATGTCTCAAAATAATTCCAGCGAATGATCAGCGGCATGCTGACTTCGCCTGTCAAGGCATCCCATAGAGCATCCAGATTGTGTCCGTAGTGTTCATCCAATTGCAGCTTGTCCTGCAATAACGCATGTAGTGATTCCCGATTAAGGAGATAACGACCGTCGATCTCAATGATATTCATGTGTTCCTCCATTATTTAATCTGTTGAAAGGTCTTATAATGATCGGTGGTTTGGTAGATGAGACCGTCATTGGAATACAGAATCCGGTCGCTTCCTCGTTTCCCGCCACTATAATGGATATCCGCTTCATACCATATCCGGCCTTTTTTGTTTGGAAGCAATCCTTCACGATTTCTGAACACATCACCGCCGATGCTCTTGCCTGGAGCCACTAGCTGCAGATTGCCTTCGCTTGGCTCCCAGCCCAGCTCACGAGCCTCCTTCTTCGTAATGTAGTTAGGTGGAAGTTCGTGGTGCTCTTTGATATAATCGGCGACTTCCTGAAAGCCCATCTCTTTTGAGACTTGACCCGCAGGAGAGCCTGGATCAGTAATGAGCTGTGAGGTGCAACCTGCAAAAAGAAATGCTGAAAGCAGGATGAGCAAGGGGTACAACCATTTTTTTAAAAGCATGTTCTGATCTCCTTTTGATGATGACAATGCTCTTAATGGTAGTCTGTTTTGGGCAACAAATCAATTCTAACCTCGGCTTGTCGGTGCTTCTTATATTTTCCCGGGGAGATCCCAACGATTTTGGTGAAGCTTCGAATAAAATTGGCATAGTCACTAAAACCGGACTGGAAGCAGGCATCAGTGATGCTCATTCCATCGGTTAGAAGTAATTTGGCTAGCTCAATGCGCCGGCCTAGAATATAGGAACGAAGGGTAAGTCCGGTATGTTTTTTAAACTGGCGGCTGACGGAGGTGCTGTTCATATAGAACTCTTCGGCCAGTTTGCCTAGAGTAACATGTTGAGTAATATGATTATCGATATATTCCATCGTTTTGCGAACTAATTCAGGCATGATATCTTGTGGTACAAAGGAATTATGCTGAAACCACTGGTTGATCAGAACGAGCAATTGTGCCATGGCTGCATTCGTTTGTACGTCAGCACCGTACATATTAGAATCTGCAGATTCTTCAATCTGATGGGTCCAATATAGGAGCTGTTTTAATTGATTGTCATGCAGATGAATGATGTTGCCATTTCCTTCAGATCGATGGTCAAAACAGGATAATAAATTCGTCAAAACCGTGGATAGCTGGCACACATATGTTTTCTTAACATTAATCGTGATCCGTTCATATTCTGTCTCGTCCAGAATAAGTGTCCGATGCATCTCTTCAGGAGAAATGACAAGCAAATCGCCACGTTGCATGGGATAACAACGATGGTCGACATAGAAATGAACATTTCCCTTCAGGAATAGGTAGATTTCATACGCATTGTGGTGGTGATAACTGGATTCATATCTGTAGGTTGTTAGGGGATGGCGGTACAAAAGCTCTGGCTGTATCGGATCATAAAAATAATCTAAGGACATCTCGTAGAGGTACCTCCTGTCATTTCGCGCAATAAATCAAACAAATAACGCAATGAAATTGGACTCAGTTTCACTTAAAATGTAATCATCCTATCATGAAAACGTTTGTTTTGCAAACGCTTTCTATTTGGTGTGCCCAAATGCTTAGATATCACTTTATATTTGAAGATAACGGGAAGATCAACTTTATTTGCGGGAGGAAATGAGATGAGTAACGAAACTAAGCCACAGGTTGAGAATCAAAGGGATAAAAATAATTCAAGTATTCCATTGGAGCACATCCAAGAGGAGATTGGAAAGCTTCGTCCCAACGCGAATCCATTAATGTCTCACAAATTTGGAGCTGATCCATACGCTTTGGTGTTCAATAACCGGGTTTATCTGTATATGACCAGTGATAAATTGGAGTATGATGAACATGAGGTTCCTCAAAAAAATAGTTATCAATCGATCAACAAAATCACGGTGATCTCTTCAGATGATTTGATCAATTGGACAGATCACGGGGAGATCAAGGTAGCAGGTCCTGAAGGTGCAGCCACATGGGCTTCCCAATCTTGGGCTCCAGCAGCTGTACATCGCAGCTTCGACGGCGAGGATCGTTTTTACTTGTATTTTGCCAATAATGCTAGCGGCATTGGTGTTTTGAGTGCCCCAACTCCGACAGGGCCTTGGACTGATCCGATTGGAAAAGCGCTAGTAACAAGAGAAACACCGGGTGTAGAAGATGTGACGTGGTTATTTGATCCGGCAGTTCTGGTAGATGACGACCATCAGGCTTATCTCTATTTTGGTGGAGGCGTGCCTGAAGGTAGACCCGAAAGGCCGGATACGGCGCGAGTGATGAGACTGGGTGAGGATATGGTCAGTGTTGAGGGCAAGGCCAAAGTCATACCTGCTCCCTTTATGTTTGAAAATTCTGGGATACATAAGTATGATAACATCTACTATTACACCTATTGCTCTAACTTTTTCCAAGTGGAACGTGACGAGGATAGCCCGGCGCCGGGAGAAATTGCATACATGACAAGTTCGCAACCAATGGGTCCGTGGACGTATCAGGGAACAATCCTTAGAAACCCGGGGCACTTCTTTGGGATTGGCGGTAACAATCATCATGCCATCTTCCCGCTCGGGGATCAGTGGTATATTGCTTATCATGCGCAGACTCTGTGCCAGGCGATGGATATTCCGGAAGGATATCGTTCCACACATCTGAACAAAGTGCAGTATGAAGAGACAAGTGGAAGAATCAAAGCGATTCAAGCGGACTACGCAGGTGTTGGACAGTTGAAATCCTTTAACCCATATCAAAGAATCAACGGCTCAACGATGGGCTGGAATGCAGGCGTGAACACACGTCAATTAAATGGATTGGGTGCGGAGCAAGTTGAACAAGGTGAGTATTCCGGGCAAAATGGAGTTGTCAGTCAGTTGCACGGCGGAAGCTGGATTGCCATCTCTCGCGTGGATTTTGGAGAAAAAGGGGCGGCAAGCTTTACTGCATCGATATGCAGCCAGGGAGCAGCCTGTACCCTTGAACTTCGACTAGGTCGTGAAGATGGAGAGTTAATCGGAAAAGTGCATATTCCTGCATCGGCGGAAGGTCAAGAATGGATTGAGGCATCGACTTCAATAATGGGTGCACAGTATGAAAACGACCTGTATCTTGTACTGAAGCCATCAGATCCAAACCTGTGTATCCTTCTAAACCACTGGATGTTTGAAGAAGCCTAACATTATGAAGGGATTTATCCCGTTGATTGGAGAGCTGGAGCCAGGGTGAACAGATGTAATACAGAACTCCAAAAAAGAGGTGTTTAAACGATGTATTCAAATCCGATTATATGGGCCGATTATCCGGATGTGGACGTCATTCGGGTCGAAGATACGTATTATATGGTAAGTACGACCATGCATATGATGCCTGGATGTGTTATCTTGCGCTCGTATGACCTGATCCAATGGGAAACAGCTGCGTATGTGTATGACATTCTGGATAACACACCGGCGCAACGCTTGGAGAACGGGGAGCAGATCTATGGCAAAGGCATGTGGGCGGCATCACTTCGTTATCATCAAGGCAAGTTCTACGTCATTTTTGTAGCCAATGATACTCGTAAAACGTATCTGTATACTTCTGAAACGATAACTGGACCTTGGAATAAACAGATTGTAGAAGGATTCTATCATGACTGCTCGTTATTTTTTGATGATGACGAACGAGTATACCTGGTGCATGGTAATCGAGAGATTCACTTAACCGAATTAAAGACAGACCTTTCCGGTCCCAAACCGGAGGGCAGGCATCGTATCATAGTGACTGACCATCAGCCACATTATTTAGGGTATGAAGGTGCACATGTATACAAAATTGAAGGCATCTATTATGTATTTCTGATCCATATGCCGAAGGCAGCAGGGCGCAGAACGCAAGCTTGTTACAGGGCGGAGACGCTGGATGACGTATTTGTTGGCGGAGAGGTGTTCAATGATGATATGGGATACTTTAATTCAGGGATCGCTCAAGGCGGGATCGTTGATACGCCGGATGGTAACTGGTATGCGATGTTATTTCAAGACCATGGGGCTGTGGGGCGAATTCCGGTGTTGGTACCGATGCGTTTCGAGGAAGGTGTTCCCGTATTTGCTACAGAGGCCCCAAAACAAATCGATCTAGACAGCACAAGGCCTGGCTACCGTTACGAACCGTTGGTTTCAAGCGATCGTTTCGAATACACGCTCGGTGATGATGGCAAGGTGCGACTTCGGGATATTTGGCAGTGGAATCATACACCACATGATGATCTGTGGTCTGTTACGGAAGTGCCAGGAGCATACCGAATTCGAACAGGTCAACTTAGTCCTAACCTGACATTTGCCGTGAACACACTTACTCAACGTGCGATGGGGCCGGCTTGTTCAGCTTCGGTAAAGCTGGATGGCAGCGGTCTGAACGATGGTGATTACGCGGGGCTATGTTTCCTGATTGGCACGTATGGTCTAATCGCACTAACTAAGGATGCAGGGCAATATTACCTTGTCATGCAGGGAAGAGTGAGCCAAGACGCTAGCATATTTGGTAATCTGATTGATCAGGAGCCTGCTACAGAGTATTCACGAATACCCGTCACAGGACCTGTAGTGACACTACAGGCTTCGGCTAGTTTTATAGATAATCAAGATGAATGCTGTTTTGCTTATCGAGAAGGGGCGGAATGGAAAACCCTCGGTGTTCCCCACAAAATGGTCTATAAGCTGGATCATTTCATGGGCTGCAGAGTTGGATTATTTATGTTTTCTACACAAGAGGTTGGGGGCATGGCTGACTTTTCGAATTTTGAATATCATATCGTTTCGTGAATTCATGCTAAGAGTTGTAAATAAAAGTCGCCCAACGGCGGCTTTTTCATACTCATGACAGTTCAGATGTTGTACAATGATAACAATTCTGGAAAATAGAAAAAGATGTGTTCATTCAATCAAACTGGGGGCATGTCATCATGCATAAGAGATGGATGTACAAAACAAGATGGACCATTATTATTTTTCTAACGGTGTGTATACCCGCTGGACATACACAGGGGGATCCAGGGCAGATCAACACCTCATCTACAGATCAACAGACTTTTTCTTCGGAAGCATATTCCCCACCTATTAAAGTTTCTTTTGTCAGGGAAACGGGGGAAGATCTGCAGCGCATGATTGAGCAACTACCAGGCGAGACACTGACTGATAACCGGTGGACACGTCTGTACGAACAGGAACTGGGTATTCAGATTCGATATGACTGGATTGCAACGGGCGACGTTTATAGTCAAAAGCTTGGGGTTTCTCTTGCTGCCGGGCGCTTCCCGGATGTCGTCAGAGTCAATCCATATCAGTTAAGGCAGCTAACTAATGCCCATTTAATCGAAGATTTGACAGAGGTATACCGTGATTTTGCTTCGCCACTTACTAAAAAGATTTTGGAAGCCGAAGGTAAAGGAGCATTCGATGCCGCTACGATTAACGGCAAGCTGATGGCGATTCCGGAATCATCTTCTTCGATCGAAACCGCACAGTACTTGTGGATTAGAACGGATTGGATGGATAAATTAGGACTTCAGGCACCTGAAACAATAGAAGACGTGTTAAAAATATCGGAAGCGTTTACATTACGTGATCCTGACGGGAATGGTAAACAGGATACCTACGGGCTCGCACTCACGAGTTATCTTTGGGATCCTGTTATGGGCGTTTCAGGATTTATGGCCGGTTACGGTGCTTATCCAAATATATGGATTAAAGATCAAGAGGGCGGTCTCAGCTATGGAGGTATACAGCCAGAGGTTCGTAAAGCGTTGAAAGTATTACAGACGATGTATCTGCAGGGTCAACTTGATCCAGAATTTGCTTATAAAAATGGAAACAAAGCTTACCGTCTCATTCAACAGGGGAAAATCGGGATGCTTTACGGTGAGCAGTGGACTCCTTTTGTTGTCCAGTCTACCCGTGAAGAAGATCCGGAAGCAGATTGGCAGGCTTATCCGATTGTGGCCGAATCAGGTCGAAACAAGGTTGTGCCGCTTCGTTCGAATACAGGAAATTACTTTGCCGTTAGAAAAGGCTTTGCTCATCCTGAAGTTGTCGTTAAGTTAATGAATCTGCACCTGGACAAAAACTGGGGACAGCATGCGGAATACGAAACCTACTATAATGATGACTCACGTGCTGTGTGGATGCTATCTCCAGTAACTCCATTTCCGGGAACCAAAAATTTAGATGCATATCGAGATATTCGCGATGCACGTGAGACAGGCGACTTCTCTTTACTGGAGAATGAAGCGCTCGCTATCCACAAACGAATTGCTGCCTATGAATCAGAAGGCTTGAAGAGTGGGTGGGGATGGAAACAGACCTACGGGCCAACAGGTGCTTTTAGCATCGCAGATGATTACGAGATGAATGGGCAGCTTCTTTATGATCAATTCACAGGCGGTATTACGGAAACGATGGTAGACCGGCAGATCATCTTGCGAGATCTGCAACTCGAAGTATTTATGAATATTATTTATGGCTCTCCTATTGAAGAATTCGATCAATTTGTAGAAGATTGGCTTGAACTGGGCGGAAAAGAGATTACATCGGAGGTAAACGAATGGTATAGGACTGATACAGCGAAGAATCGCCAGGCTTTCGTTTTATCCTATTAAAGCAGGTGTCTTTGATCTGAAAGCAGGAGGGGAGTGCATTGTTCAAGATACCGGCACAGTCGTGGTTAAACAGTATATTTGCGCGACTGATTATGACCTACCTGGTTTTTGTCATACCTTTGATTCTTCTGGGCGTATATCTGTATCACTGGAGCTATGATACGGCAAGTCAGGAAATTTCCTTATCGACAGAGAGAAGGTTAAGTCAATACGCAACCGAACTTAACCGGGAGATCGAGTGGATGGAATTGCAACAGTTCGACATTGCAGAGGACCGCAAGCTGAATCGGCTGGCGATCCTCTGGAACAATATGGATCAAATTGAGAAACGTGAAATACTAAATTATTTATCCGAGCGGCTTGCTTCTTTCAAAAATAGCAGTGCTTATATCAAGAACGTTCACGTACATATCCCTACAGTCAACAAGAGTATTTCTGCAGTGCAGGGCATCGATGAATACAATCAAGGTTCATACGATTATTTCAGTTCATCCACGCAGGAAGAAAGCATTCGATTTACGGTAAAAGATAATGCATTGAATCTAAGTGCTCTACGTTTAACAGGTAAGATGGGGGAAGCGCCGCTGTTTGTGGTTCAGGTGGAGCTGGATAATGCGGCATTTCAAAATGAACTATCACAGCTTAATCTATATCCTGAAAGTGCCTCTCTTCTCATCGAAGACAAGACAGGTTTTGCTATTCTGGATCGGCAAGAACGCGAAATCATTCTTGCCAATTACCGTGAATATAGTCAGAAGAGTTCATTAGAGAGCTACCAAGTAAGCGTTGAGGATACGGTGTACCATGTGAATCAGCATCATATGGAGCAACTTGGTTTGTCGATCGCTACGTACCTGCCTGAAAAGATGGTCACTAAACCTCTGAGCAAGTTTTATAAATGGGCATGGATTTTTGCTATTACATCGTTTATTGCAATTTCAGCTTATCTCTATTCTACGTACAAGTTGATTCACATTCCTTTACTATTGCTGGTAAAAAGGTTCAAAAAAATGGAGGGTGGGGTGCTGGACATCCCGATCGTGCACAATCGCAAAGACGAGTTCGGATTCCTGTACTCTCGTTTTAACCATATGATTGAGAATCTGCAGTTGCTGATTGACCGTGATTTCAAAAAAACGATGATGATGCAGCGAGCCGAATTAAAACAGCTTCAGTCGCAGATTAATCCGCACTTCCTGTACAACAGTTTCTTCATTCTGAACTCGCTTGCGAGAACAGGAGAGACGGATCGGATTGAGCAATTTACGAATATGCTTGGTGAATACTTTCGGTTCATTACTCGTAATGGGACAGATCATGTGCCACTGAAGGAAGAAGTACACCATTCCCGAATCTATACGGATATCCAGCAACTGCGATTCTCCAGACGAATCAAGGTTGAGTTCGGGGAAGTTCCACTGGAGATGCAACAGATTCAGGTTCCAAGACTTGTAATCCAGCCGATTATTGAAAATGCATATGAGCATAGTCTTGAAAAGAACACGGCCGCAGGCCTGTTACGCATTCAATTCCACATGGAGTCATCCTGTGCAGAGATTATTGTGGAGGATAACGGGCAGGATCTTCGCACGGAAGATATAGAAAATCTTCAACAACATCTGTACAGTGAATCAACTACCGATGACATAACGGGATTAGTGAATATCCATAGACGATTGGTACTGACATTTGGTGAAGGAAGTGGACTATTTCTTACACGAAGTGAGTTGCAAGGGTTAAAGGTTATCATTCGAATCCAGTGGAAAGAAGGGGAACACGAATGTATCGACTTCTGATTGTAGATGACGAGGAGATCATTACGGACAGTTTGTATGAAACATTTGCGAGGCATATGCCGGATCGGCTAGATGTATGCAAAGCATACTCCGCCACAGAGGCACTTTCCTGGATGCGTCGATCCAGAATTGATATCGTGCTGACAGACATTCGCATGCCGGGTATAAGCGGGCTGGAGCTAACCGAAGAAATTCAGAGACGCTGGCCGCAGTGCCGTGTTATTTTCCTGACGGGTCATAGTGATTTTGAATATGCATACAAAGCCTTTCAGATGAACAACGTACGTTACCTGCTTAAGACGGAAGGGTACGATAAAGTGATGCACATGGTGGAACTGGTTATGGAAGAGATCAGGGAGAGTCATGATATGCATAATCTTCTGAAACAGCAACGTGAGATTACATCCCGGCTAACGGCATTTAGGCAGGATGAATACATTCGAAAGCTTCTTCAAGAAGGTTCAACTGCTGCTTCATTGGCTGAACTTCAGGGTGAACTACTGGAGAGGGAAATCCATCTGAAAGCTAATTCTCCGGTGTATCTGATACTCGGACGGTTGAATAAGGTACATGAATCGGCAGAAGCTGAGCAAGGGTGTACTCAAGCATCTATTCGTATTATTGGAACATCATTGATGAGTGAATACACGGAATGTGCCAGTGCTACGGATCACTATGGTGATGCGGTGTGGCTGCTACAGCCCAAAGATGGGCAGGCAGATACAGATCAGCACTTCGCCAGACACATGGAAGGGACGTTAGAGCTTGTACAGGAATCGTGTCTAGCTTCACTTGGCGTGTCGATTGCATTTACACTTAGTGGACGAGGATGTGAATGGTTCCAGATTCCACAGCGATATGAGCGTCTGCGCTTGCTGCAATGGATGAAAGTCGGAGATGGCATGTCCATGGTGCTAACGGACAATTACGAGGAACCTCAAGTGGGTACTTCGAAGGCATCACTACGGATCTCCAGCCGGGTAGAAGCCATGTCTGGTTTTCTGGAAACAGGACGCTTTCAATCCTTCTACGATATCTTCGAGGAGCTAGTGGGAGAGCTTCTTCAACAGGATATGACGATGGAACGGGCAATGGAGACTTATTATCATCTGGCATTGACCTTCTACGCTGCATTTAACCGCTGGGGGTTGAAGCAGAAAACCCCGGATCAGCGAAGTTTGCTGCATTTGGACCATTTTCCAAACATGAAAGATGCCGTTCAATATCTCTATCTGGCAGCCGATGAACTGGTTAACTTCAAACGTTCAAACGAAGAGGAACGTGCCAATATGGTTGTACAGAGTTTATGCAATTATATCAAAGGTAATCTGGAAAAAGATCTTACGTTAGTGCGCTTGGCAGAACTGCATCATTTTAATCCTTCTTATCTGTCCAGGTTTTTCAAACAGGAGATGGGTATTAATTTGTCCGAATTTATAGATGATAGCCGAATCCGCAAAGCGAAAGAGTTGCTCATGAACCATGAGCTTATGGTGCGGGAAGTCGCGCTTCAGGTTGGTTACGAATCTGCTCACTCGTTTACCCGGCTGTTCAAAAAACAGATGGGCATGACACCGCAGGAGTATCGAGAATCCTTACTAACCCGTTCAGCACACCGATAGTCGGTAACAAAAAAAACACGCAGGTGCAGACACTCCCAGCGTGTTTTTTCTTTGTTAGATTTTTCTGGAATGCTGCCGCTGCATGGTGATGCTGCGAGCCAAGACAGAACGGCAAGTGTTTTCTGAAAGCAATCGTTCCGTTTATCATTTCATTTAAGCTGTGTGGGCCTTTTGCCTGCGATATGCATTGGGACTTGAACCAGAGAAGGCTTTGAATTTTTTGTAAAACCAATCGATATCACGGTATCCTACCTCCAGAGCAATTTCGTAAATTCGCAGATCGGTGGACAAGAGAAGCTGCTTGGCTTTATTCATTCGCTCCTTCAGCATATAGTCATTAAAGGAAATCTTTTCTTCCATTTTGAATTTTTGTCCAAGATAGGCACAATTAAAATGAAGCATGTCGGCAATTTTCTTTAACGTAATCTCTTCATTCAAGTGATCCCTTACATAAGCTTTTACAATCCGGATGACATGGCTGGAATCCATCGCTTTGCCATTAAGCTGAATTGTAGGCTTGATGACAGGGCTTTTTTTCGTAGAGACAGGTTCGATTCTGTTCAAAAGTCCACGCAGGCTTTGAAGCAGTGCAGCAGGTCTAACCGGAGAAGGCAAATAATCATTCACTTGATAGGTCATTGCTTTGCGAACCAGTCTGAATTGATCCCTTCCACCCAGTAGGAGAATGGGTATATCACATTTTTTTCGAATGTGGTGACACAACCATAATCCCGCCGTATCATACTGCTCTGTATGAACGACGACGACACTGAAGTCCCGCTCAGATAAAGCGGCAACAGCAGCGTTTGAAGAGGAAACCGAATCTGCAATTGTAAAAGGTAATCTGTTATCTTCCAGAAGCTGTTCAAGCTCTCTACACATCCGGCGACTGTAATCAACAAGTAAAACACTGTACATGAAGCATGACCTCACCTTCTCGTGATATTCCGATCAATTATTCAACTGAAATAAGGCTTAGTTTTATTATGGGAAGGAAAGAAAGCGCATACAATGTGCATTATTTTGCAGAGAGTGCATTTCTTTACCAATTACAGGTCAAATACTCTAAATTACTCCTCAAATGATCCCGACCTATAATTTGTCCGGGTAAACACCTGCATTTAAGCAGGTTGTTTGCGCTTACATTTGAGAGCTACACTTTGGTAGCACACGACAATCAGGGGGGAAGACAATGAAGAAAAACAAGTTTATGTTGCTGAGTCTTTTGTTTGCAATCATGTTGATGATCAACGCTTGTAGTTCTGCACCTGCTGCTGAACCGGCACCGGAAAAACCGGCACCACAGGAAGAGCAAGCACCAGCCGAAACGGAGTCCAAAAATGAAAATTCTACACCAGAGATGGATTTTGACATGGGCGGTAGAACAATCAAAGTTGTAGCTTGGTGGGATATGCAAATTACAGATAACAATCCAGACAACATTAAACGAATCGAAAACCTCGAAGCTTTGAAGAAAAAACATAACTTCAATATCGAATACGTATCCATCGATTTTGGTGAATATCAGGAGAAAGTTGTAGCCTCCTTGATGGCGGGCGAGCCGCTCGGTGATTTTGTGAGACTCGGTAAAAACTATGCAATTCCGGCGCTGACCAAGCAAGATCTGTTGTGGCCAGTGGATGATTATATTAAGAATGACAAAGTATTCAATCAGAAAACAACCAAGGAATATATGCAATATGAAGGTAAGGGTTACGGATTTACGGAAGATAAGTCTTCTTTCATCAACGGTATTTTCTACAACCGTACTCTGATGCAAGAGCTAGGCCTGAAGCCGCTGCAAGAATATGTTGATGCGGACGAGTGGAATTGGGATAACTTCCTGGCTGTAGCCAAACAGGCAAACAAAGACCGGAATAATGACGGCAAACTGGATACGTGGGGTCTCGCTCAAACGGGCTTGCTCGAACCATTTCTGTATTCCAACGAAGCTTCACTGACCAAAGATGATAAACAGAACCTCGAAGATCCAAAAACAAAAGAAGCACTCAATTTCTTGAATAAATTGGCTACAGAGAAAGTGGGCAGACCAACAGAAGGCGGCGACTGGACTGAACCATCAACCTTCTTCCGTCAAGGAAATACACTGATGTACTCTGGCGCGATGTACGAGATTGAAGGCATCAAAACAGACATGCCTGATTATGATATTGGCTTCCTGCCTTACCCGAAAGGCCCAAGCGCTTCGGCTTACCACTCTGGTGAATCTCGTTATCAAGCGATCACGATCCCTAAAGCGGTTGAAAATCCGGAGCAACTGATGTACATCTGGGAAAAAATCAACGAGATTGATTCCATCTATGACTATCCGGAACAATCCACGCTCGAAAGACATCTGACGGATGAAGCAGATATTAACAACGCCAGAGAAGTGGCAGCTGGCATGCTTGTTCTGGACCACAACACGTTCCCATCCCTTCCTTATTGGGATTTCGATGGTGAACTGAAAGAAGGCGTATCCGTATCCACGCTGATCGAGAAATACAAGGCTCCTTTCCAGGCCGCAATTGATGAGGTATACAAATAAGCACTGCTAAATACGGGCAGAACGCGCGGGTAACAAGTGCGTTCTGCCTGGGTTAGTTAATCATTCTTTTGTTGATACGCTTACAGGAAAGGGGATACATGCAAACATGCGGTCACGTAAGAAAAAGGTACTGATTCTGGCACTTGTTCTGGCTTTGGTGTTCTCGATCATCGTGATCTATCCATCCAAAAATCAGAGCCCCGGGACAGTACATGCACTTGAGGATTTTGAAGCTGTAGCGGGTGCCAGCGATTCACGAAGTTATGAACATTATCAGGAAACATATGCGAGCACTGCTAAACCGGACACTACGGTAAGGATTCAAGGTGAAGCTTATACGGAGGCGGATAACGAAGAGTTCGAGGTAGTGCAAGGATATGAAGGGCTCGATGGCAGTGCTGTTATTACACCCGAATCCGGAACCATTCGCTGGGATGTTCCCGTTGAAGTGAGTGGTTTATATCAGGTTCGCATTCACTATTATCCTGTCGAAGGCAAAAGCTCCGGAATCGAGCGCAAGCTGGAGTTAAACGGGGAAGTCCCTTTCCGTGAAGCAGAGGTACTTCTGTTCGACAGGGTATGGGGCAATCGCGAAGATCACGTCCGGCAGGATGATCGAGGCAACGATCTCAGACCAAGACAGGTGGAGAAGCCGGAATGGCAGCTCGCTTCGTTTCGAGACAGTGCTGGATACTTTGAGGAACCATTCCAGTTTTATTTTGAAAAAGGCAACCAGCAATTATCTTTGACTTCTCTTCGAGAGAGTATGGCGATTGATTACATTGAACTGTATCAGGAAGAGGCCGTTCCTTCGTATGCCGAAATGCAGAAGACGTATGATTCGTTAGGTTTAAAGGCAGCCAGTCCCATCATGTTGAAAGTGCAAGGCGAAGAAGCGATCACCAAATCTTCACCTACACTTGCACCAATCTCGGATCGATCCAGTCCATCACTCGAACCCTACGACGTATCCAAAATTCGGATCAATGCGATCGGCGGCGTGAACTGGAAACTTCCAGGGGAATGGGTTGAATGGGAGATTGATGTGCCTGAAGATGGACTGTACCAGATTGCGTTAAAAGTGAAGCAGGACCAGCTTCGGGGCATTTATGCCACACGCAGTCTTACCATTAACGGCAAAGTTCCGTTTGAAGAGATGAAGCGAATTCGTTTTAATTATAGTCCGTCCTGGCAGACACAAGTTTTAGGAAAGGGTGAAGAAGAGCCTTATCAGTTCCACCTAGAGAAGGGGAAACACCGTTTACGGATGACGGTCACACTTGGCGATATTGCCCCGTTACTTCGAACGGTGGAATCAAGCGTACTTGAATTGAATGAGTTGTACCGCAAAATATTGATGATTACCTCGAACAAACCCGATCCACTTCGGGACTATCAGCTGGAGAAGCGTATCCCGGAGATGATAGAGATTTTTGAGAAACAGGCCGTGATCCTCACCTCCGTCGCTGAGTATCTCGAAAAGGCAACCGGAGAACAGAGTGACAAAGTAGCCATTCTGAATGCAATGGTTGTACAGCTTAAAGATATGGCAGCAAGACCGGAAACGGTTCCGAAACGACTGGATACATTCAAAATTAACGTCGGTGGTCTGGGTACGTGGATTCTGACCGTACGTGAGCAGCCGATTACGATGGATTATCTGATCGTAGCTCCTGCAGGACAAGAAATTCCTAAGGCGGAAGCGTCTGCGATCCAGCAGGTGAAACACGAATTGGGTGCTTATGTCGCATCATACACCGAAGACTATGACAGTATCGGTAATGTGGAGAAAAAGAAGGACTCGATTACCGTATGGATCACCACCGGACGGGATCAGGCTCAGGTTCTTAAGGGCATGATTGACGATACGTTTACACCGGATACGGATGTATCCGTGCAGCTACGGCTTGTTCCTCCGAATATCTTGCTGCCCGCAACGCTGGCTGGGGAAGGACCGGATGTAGCCATGCAGATGGGTGAAGATATTCCCGTGAACTATGCAATGAGAAATGCAGCAGCAGATCTGAGCAAATTCCCGGATTTCGAAGAAGTAGCAAGCAGATTCCGAGCAAGCGGAATAACGCCTTATGAGTATGACGCTGGAGTATACGCACTCCCGGAGCAGCAGCATTTTCCAATGTTATTCTACCGAAAGGATATTCTGAATGAACTGGGTCTGGAGCCGCCAAAAACATGGCAGGATGTGTATAATGCAATCGCTGTATTGCAGAAGCACAATATGGAGTTCTATCTACCGATTGAAGATACGCTGAACAATGCGAACATGGTTCCTAACGCAACCTTTGCAATGCTTCTGTATCAGAATGATGGGAATTTCTATACCGAAGACGGGAAAAAGAGTGCGCTCGATTCAGAAATCTCGATGGATGCATTCAAACGCTGGACGCAATTTTATACCAATTACAAGTTTCCATTAAAAGCTGATTTCCCAAACCGTTTCCGTACAGGAGAAATGCCGATCGGAATCGCTGATTACACCACCTATAATATGCTGACGGTATTAGCACCGGAGATTCGCAATCTGTGGGATTTCACGATTGTACCCGGCACGCAGCTTCCAGATGGTTCGATCAGACATGAGGTAGCTAGCGCGAGCAGTGCGGTTATGATGCTTGAAAACGCCGGTAACAAGGACGCAGCATGGAAGTTCATGAAATGGTGGACAGATGAGTCAACTCAAATTGAGTACGGACGGGAGATGGAAGGTCTGATGGGCGCGGCTGCCCGTTACCCTACAGCGAACATCGAAGCGTTAAAGCAATTACCTTGGCCGGTAAAGGATTACCAGAACCTGGAGAAGCAATGGGAATGGGTACAGGGCATTCCACAGATGCCAGGGGGTTATTTTACAGGCCGACACCTGGACAACGCCTTCCGCAAAGTGGTTAACGCCAATGAGAATCCGCGTGAAGCCTTGTCAGACTATGTACTGTATATTGACGATGAGATTGAACTGAAACGCAAGGAATTTAATCTGAAATAAAGGAAAGGGAGGGTAACGGTTGCAAGCTAAAACATCCAAGACAGCCGCCGCTCCTGTTATGCATACACGCCAGGTCGGCTGGTGGTCCTTATTGAAAAGGAATCTGTATCTCAGCAGGCACTATTACGTATTAATGGCACCATTTATGCTGATCTTTTTCATGTTTACGGTTATTCCGGTCGGCATATCGCTCGGTCTCAGCTTTTTCCACTTTAATATGCTGGAACTGCCACGTTTTGTCGGTTGGCAAAACTATTCCCGGTTGTTCCTGAACGACGACGTCTTTCTAATTGCTCTCAAAAACACATTGCTGTTTGCCGTTATTACGGGGCCAGTCAGTTATATTGCCTGTTTTTTGTTTGCTTGGATTATCAATGAGCTGTCTCCTAAAGTCAGGGCAGTTATGACATTGGTTTTCTATGCACCGTCAATCTCAGGTAATGTATTTTTCATCTGGCTCATCATTTTCTCTGGTGACAGCTACGGTTATATGAACGGTTTCCTTATGCGCCTTGGCGTGATTTTGGAGCCGATCCAGTGGCTTTCTAACGAGAAGTATGTACTGGGCATCGTTATATTGGTTCAGCTATGGCTTAGTCTCGGAACCAGCTTTTTGGCCTTTATTGCAGGTTTGCAGACGATTGATCGCTCGCTTGTGGAAGCCGGAACGGTGGATGGTATCAAAAACCGTTGGCAGGAGCTCTGGTATATTACGCTGCCATCCATGAGACCTCAGTTGATGTTTGGTGCGGTCATGCAGATTACAGCATCGTTCGCTGTAGCCGAAATCTCGATTGCCTTGGCTGGATTCCCAAGTGTTAACTATGCTGCGCATACGGTCGTCACCCATTTGATGGACTTTGGTACGATTCGCTTTGAGATGGGATATGCGTCAGCGATCGCAACCGTGCTGTTTGCACTGATGCTTGGAACGAACATTTTCACGCAAAAAATGCTGAGAAAGATAGGTGAATGACGATGACCAGCAAAGTACGTGCCGTCTTCGGCATGCCGAAGAGACTCAACCGGTCATTTACCGTCAGTTTCATGTTGTTTGCGCTGCTGGCCGTGTTCGGATCATTTATGGTGCTTCCCTTGATCTATGCGGTCAACAATGCCTTTAAGCCGCTCGATGAGCTGTTTATCTTCCCGCCGCGCTTCTGGGTGAACAATCCGACGACAGAAAATTTCGCAGATTTAATTAATCTGATGGGCAATTCATGGGTACCCTTGTCTCGCTATATTGCCAATACACTACTTATTACACTAGTGGGTACAGCTGGGCACATCCTGCTTGCTTCAGCAGCAGCTTACCCCTTGGCGAAATATCGTTTTCCGGGATCAAAAATATTGTTTACCATCGTCATTCTGTCGTTGATGTTCTCGCCGCACGTTACGGCGATTCCGAACTATATGGTGATGTCATGGTTAGGTTGGATCAATACACATGCATCCATCATTGTGCCTTCTCTGGCATTCTCACTGGGCCTGTTCCTGATGAAACAGTTCATGGAGCAGATTCCTGATGCACTGCTGGAGGCAGCAAAGATTGATGGTGCAAACGAATATCGGATTTTTTGGAGCATTGTGATGCCTAATGTGAAGCCAGCATGGCTAACACTTATGATTTTGCAGTTCCCTGCTCTGTGGGGAACAGACGGTGGAAGTTTTATTTATAGTGAAAATCTCAAAACACTGCATTATGCACTCAGTCAGATCGTACAGGGCGGGATTGCAAGAGCGGGGGTAGGCGCAGCCGTTGCGCTACTGCTCATGATCGTTCCGATCACACTGTTTGTTATCTCTCAGAGCAGTGTGATGCAGACGATGGCTACTTCGGGCATGAAAGAATAGAAAGGAGGCAGCAAAGTGCAGCATAGCACACGAAAAAGCGCATGGAAACAACGTCAATGGGTCATCATGGGCATGGTCTGCCTCCTGTTCTTGAGTTCAGCAGCTCTGCCTGCAAGTGCAGACGGTAAATCAGATGCCTATCATTATTCCTATTATGGTGATACCGTTCCAGCTCCGGCTGCTTACGAAGCCACAACGATTATTACGGGCAAGAAGCTGAATATAACTCCTTTCAAGGAACCGAGTGATATGCATGTTACCGCGGATGAACGTGTCTACGTGCTTGATTCGGGCAATGGGCGCATTGTCGAGATGGATCGTAACTTCAAACTTGTGCGGACCATCGAGTCGTTCAAGAACAAAGGCAAAGAAGATCAATTCAAAAATCCCCAAGGACTATTTGTAACGGAAAAGGGAGATCTACTAATCGCCGATTCGGATAATCAACGGGTTGTGCATCTGGATGACAAAGGACAGCTTGTCAAGATTATCTCTGAACCGAAGTCTGACTTGTTAAAGGAAGACTTTCAATTCAAGCCCATTCGCATTGTGATGGATAAAGGTGAACGTATTTATGTGATGGCTGCAGGCGTATTTGACGGGTTCATGGAGTTCAGTGCCGATGGCGAATTCTCCTCCTTTATTGGTGCGAATCGGGTTCAGGTTGATCCGGTTGAATATCTCTGGAAACGATTTTCCACCAGAGAACAACGCAGTCAGATGGTCATGTTCACCCCAACCGAGTTCACCAATCTCGACATGGACGAAGAAGGGTTCATCTATGCTACCAGCGGGGATCGCGGCAAAGATCCGATTAAGAAATTGAATGCGCAGGGAACAGACATTTTGCGAAGGGAAGGATACTCTGCGCCTCAAGGTGATCTGCGGTATACCACGGAAGCTGGACCATCCCGGCTGATTGATGTCGATGTAGGTGACAGCGATATGTACTCAGTTCTCGATTCAAACAGGGGCCGTATCTTTACCTATAATGGCGACGGTTATCTGCTCCATATTTTTGGCGGTATCGGGAACCGGATGGGTATGTTTAATACACCTGTTGCACTGGAGCGTGCGGGAGACCGGATGCTCGTACTGGACAAAGCGCTTGGTGAAATTACCGTATTCCAAACGACAGAGTATGGACGCACACTACATGACGCCGTGCGCAGTTATTACAACGGAGAAGAAGATCAGTCTTCGGAACTGTTTGCCAAGGCTGCCGAGATGAATGCCAATCTGGAATATGCCTATGCGGGTATTGGAAAGGCGCTGCTTCGTCAGAAGGATTATGCCGAGTCGGCGCAATACTTCAAACAGAGCATGGAGCGTCAAGGGTATTCCAAAGCTTTTCTTCTCTATCGGAAAGAACTGATGCGTGAACACTTTTCATGGGTGATGTCCGGTATATTCCTGGCTGTAGCTGCGTTCATCACCATCGCCATCGTTCGCAGACAGAAAAGGAGGACAACGAATGCAGGCATCAAGTAAACAATTGTACCAGTACCCGCTGCATCTTATTTTTCATCCCTTTGACGGGTATTGGGAATTGAAATATGAGCGGAATCAAAAAACGACACTGCTGATCTCATTGATGATTATGGTGTTGCTGGTATTCACTAAAATTTTGCAAGCCCAGTACAGTGGTTTTCTGATTAACTTTAACAATCCAAAGTACCTGAACAGCCTGCTTGAGATGGTGTACGTTGTCATTCCCGTGTTGTTCTGGTGTGTGGCCAACTGGTCTCTAACCACATTGATGGATGGGGAAGGCAAGTTCTCTGAAATTTTCATGTCTACGTGTTTTGCACTGGTTCCGATGTTTCTGGTGCATTTCCCGTGGATCTGGCTGAGTCTGGCTATTTCTGCACAGGAAACCGCATTTTATTATTTTTCTAACGCCATTGCCGTTTGCTGGACCGTGTACCTGTTATTTGTAGGTAACATGACGGTGCATCAGTACACACCAGCCAAAACCATTCTAACGATGCTGCTCACGCTTGTAGCTATGGCTTTTATGGCATTTCTGTGCTTGTTATTCTTTAGCCTTATCCAGCAGATTGTCTCTTTTGTCTACACTATCTATCAGGAATTAGTGCTTCGGGGCTAGGAAGGAGGAAATCACAATGAAATATGCCGCAGCCAAAAAAATAACCGGAATACTGCTCGTGAGCAGTTTACTTCTAAGCGGTTGCCAGTTCTCGTCGTCAACAGCAGCTCGTGAGACGGCAGCAGATGTTAGTCAAGTGGAGACTCCTTCCCTGCCTCCCGGAGAAAAGCTGAAATCTGCATTTAGCGATGCCCGCATTCCTGGCATGATCGGTATCGCCCGAAACAACGCTTTGCAGTTGTTGATCAACGAAGAGACTGCCGAAATCGCTGTAATTCAAAGTAAGAGCGGACAAATCTGGCGCAGTAACCCGGAAGAACGCGAGAAGGATAGCATTGCAGCCGGGATTAACAAAGACCTTCTGTCCTCCCAATCCAGACTCAGTTTTTTCAACAGCTCAGGCCAGAGCAGTATGGTGAATTCATTCACGGACAGTATTCGGCATAAACAAGTGCGTTATGAAGCATTACCAAACGGGGTACGAGTTCACTATCAATTTGGCAACACCGAGCGATCCATTGAAGACCTACCGGTGAAGATCAGCAAGGAACGTTTTGAACAAAATGTGTTGGCAAAGCTTGATAAAACCGGAGAACGGGCGTTGAAAGTCGGATATGCGGAAGATAAAGATGAGGGCGTATACAATCGAATTGACAAAGCCATGCAGGGTCTACAATTGACCCGTGCATTGAAAGCCTTTGAAGATGCGGGATACACAGAGGAAGACCTTGTCAAAGATCACGCCGAGCACGGCATTGAGCAGGAACGAAGCGGGCCGCGCATATTCATGCTTACGATGGAGTATGAACTGGATGGAGAGCAGCTGAAGGTCCGAGTGCCAGCTTCAGGTATTCATTTTCCAGAAGAGTACCCAATCAACACCCTGTCTGTGCTGGAGTATTTTGGAGCGGGAGATTCCAAGGAAGAAGGATCGATTCTGGTACCAGACGGTTCGGGAGCGCTAATTCATTTTAACAATGGGAAATTGCAGTACCCCTCCTACCAACAGGATATTTACGGCCCGGACTTAACGATGAAGTTACGTGAAGCCAGTTCCAATGAAAGCAAAGCGAGATTGCCTGTCTTTGGCGTGATCCGTCCGGAAGGCGCTTTCTTGGGCATCATCGAAGAAGGGGATGCGGTGGCGGTGGTGAATGCGGATATTAGCGGTAAGCTGAACAGCTACAATAACGTATATCCCAGCTTCTATGTTGTAAACAAAAGTGATATTACACTTCAGTCCAGTGACATGGTTCGTACATTGCCGAAGTTTCAGAATAAACCAACGTCATCTGACTTCGTGGTTCGTTACGCTTTTGTAGATGAAGAGCAGGCTTCCTATTCTGGTCTGGCCTCACTGTACCGGGAGTACCTGGTACAAACTAAAGGACTTCCCGAACTGAAAACGTCTGAGGAGCAATCCACCATTCCGTTTTACCTCAAGCTTTTTGGCGGGATGACAACCAGGCAGCATATGCTCGGCATTCCGTATAATTCCACGGAGGCTCTGACGACATTTGATGAGGGTAAAGAAATCCTTTCGAAGTTGATGGAGAAAAATGTGTCCAACATCCAGTTACGCTATGCGGGATGGTTCAACGATGGATTACATCACCGTTTGCCGGATTCCATTAAGGTCGATGGAGTGATTGGCGGAAAAAAAGGAATGAAAGAGTTCAGTGAGTTTACGAGTGGAGCGGGAATTGGTTTTTATCCGGATGTAGCTGTACTTAACGTGCAATCAAAGAAAGGATTCAGTCCATCGAGTGAGGCTTCCCGGTCTTTAACACAGGAACCAGCGATCTTATATCCAATGGACCTGGCTCTGGGGAGACGGGCGAAGGATTTATCTGCTACCTATGTACTCTCACCTAATGAGATTGATAACGTAACTATAGATATGCTGAAGGACTTGGAACCACTCCATGCAGGAGGCATCTCTCTGAAAGATATGGCAGAGCAGTTAAACAGCGATATGAATCCGAAGAAATTACTTGATCGTACGCAGGCACTGGATACGATTCGAGGAGCTTTTGATCAGATTAAGCAACAAACAGGCTCTATCGTGGCTGAAGGCGGGAACGCATACGCACTGCCTTATGTTACAGGCCTTACAGATGCTCCGATGAGTAGTAGTCGGTTCAAACTGGAGGATGAAGAAGTTCCATTCTTCCAGCTGGTCGTGCACGGCAGTATTCCTTATACCGGTTCTCCGTACAATCTGTCCACGTATACCGATGCAAGACAGTATGTGCTGAAGCTGATTGAATATGGAGCCAGCCCTTATTTTGCCTGGTTTAAGGCCCCGGGCCATGTGGTGAAAGAAACAGATTATAACCAACTCTATGCCGCGAATTACGAGCAGTGGATTGATCTGGCAGCGGAGATCTACACCGAGGTTAGCCAAGTGAACCAGTCGTTCACTGGACGTCCAATGATTGCTCATGAATCCCTGAGTGAAGGTGTATTTCGAACAACCTATGAAGGCGGAGGATATGTGATTGTCAATTACAATGACTCTCCTGTTGAAGTGGAGAATCATAAAGTAGAAGCCCTAAGCTATGTGACTGGTGGTGAGCAACTCTGAAGACACTCCTGAAATTCAAATGGGGAAGTCGTACGTATGCTCAACAGAAAGCAATGTGGGGTGTCATCTATGTACTTCCGTGGCTGATCGGATTTGTATTGTTTTTCTTCGTTCCGCTACTGGCGTCTCTTCGATACAGTATGAGCACCATTCAAGCCAATGCAGAAGGAATAGCGATTCAATTTACGGGATTCGCCAATTATATTCAAGCACTTACCGTTAATACAAGCTTTAACCGAGCACTGATTGAGTCGATTACAGACGTACTTGTGAACGTACCGCTTATTGTCATATTCAGTTTGTTCCTTGCGGTGATTCTGAATCAGAAATTCAGAGGCCGTGCGATTGCTAGATCGATCTTTTTCTTACCTGTCATACTGGCATCTGGCGTCATTATGTCGCTGGAAAGCACAAGTTTGATTGAAGCTGTGAACCAGAACAGCACAGGCGGAAGTGCTTTTGGCACATTGGAACTGGAAGGTCTGATGCTTAATGCAGGAGTAAGTGAATGGGTCGTTACGTATTTAAGTGGTGCAGTTGATCGAATCTACCAGATTGTCAGTCAATCGGGTGTACAAATTCTGATCTTCCTTGCCGGTATTCAGACCATCTCCCCGCAGCTCTATGAAGCGTCCAAGATGGAAGGGGCGACAGGATACGAGGCATTTTGGAAAATCACGTTTCCGATGGTCAGCCCGCTTATTTTTGTAAACGCGATCTATACGATCATTGACTCCTTTGCGAATAATGCGATGACCAAATTGATCCGGGACACGGGATTTGTGAAATTTGACTTTGGTCTTAGCTCTGCGATGGCATGGGTATATTTCGTAGCGATTGCCATCATTCTTGTGATCGTATCGATCATTTTCTCAAAACGAGTCTTCTATCAAGATTAGAAAGGAGGGCATTCCGCGTGACAACATCACGATTATTATCGCTTGAGCAATGGAAGAGCTGGCTATGGTCTATCATCCGATTTGTTCTGATCACCGGACTTTCCTTTGTTATTTTATTTCCGATATTCCAAAAAATATCTACATCGATCAAGGCCAAGGGTGATCTCTATTCGGCAGTCGTTGTATGGATTCCGCAGAACTTCTCGATTGACAATTTCAAACAGGCCATTCGTGTCATGGACTACTGGGTAACGCTGTTTAATACGTTTGCATTGTCCGCAACAACAACACTGTTGACCACAGCTTCATGTGCGCTTGCGGGTTATGGATTCGCCAGACTGAAGTTCAAGGGAAGCAATTGGCTGTTTGCCGGAGTAATTTTGACCATTCTTGTGCCACCAACAACGATTCTCATTCCAGTATATTTGAATCTGAAAAGCTTTGATCTGATGGGGCTAATGACGCTATTCTCCGGGAAACCGGTGAACTTGCTCAATACGTACTGGCCGTTTATTCTGACAGCCATTACCGCAAATTCACTAAAGGCAGGCCTGTATATCTTTATATTCCGCCAATTCTTCAGGGGTATTCCGAAAGAAGTAGAGGAAGCGGCATACGTGGACGGCGCAGGAATCAGTCGCACATTCACTCGTATCATGCTACCGAATGCCATTCCATCGATGGTCACCGTCATGCTGTTTTCCTTCGTATGGCAATGGAATGACAGCTTCTACACAACAACGTATCTGACTTCGAGCAAAGTCATGTCAACACAGCTATCGTCGTTGCCGTACAATCTCGCTCAACAAGTTACAGACGGTGCAGCCTCTCAGGCCGATCCGTTTTATCTGAGCATGATTCAGGATACAGGTATTCTGCTCGCGATCCTGCCATTAATTATCATCTATTTGTTCGTGCAACGTTATTTCGTGGAAAGTGTGGAGCGTACAGGTATCGTAGGATAGACGCTTAGAACGAAGAGGTGTACAGCTCTATTAGGTTAAGCATACCCGAATGAAAGGAGGCAGATCGCATGAGTGATTCCAAGAAGTATGCCAAGGAAGCGTACATCGATGAGATGAACGGCAGAGAATGGCTTACAGCTGATCGGTTATGTTACAACCCGCGTTATCATTGGAAATGGAATGGCTTAAGGGAGCGTGCACCGACCGAGTCTGGATGAGACTAAATATTGATTTGCTAAAAATCAGGTTTGACGGCAGCTTCCTATCGCAGTAATGTAAGCCAATTAATCAAACAGGAGGAATAGCAGTGAAAAAATTCATGATGTCTTGCAAGCTTTTACTCGTTCTGGCATTACTGATTACGATTGCTCCATGGAGCGGCAGCAAAGCGGATGCTTGGGTAGGTATGCCTATGGGGAAACTAAAAGTGAGTGGCAAAAACTTGGTCAACAGCAACAATCAACCGGTACTTCTCAATGGTTGGCATCAACCTTCCGGTGCATACTGGACTTATCAGGACAGCAATTATTACCTCAACCTTCATGGTAACAATCGTCATGCTGCAACATTGGCCTATCTGAAAGACATCACAGACACGTTTGCGGATACCAGTCCGAAATATGGTAGCAACCATGGCTGGAAAATGAATCAAGTACGTCTGTTCATTGATCGTCAGGATATGGGAGATGTGGCGGCAGGTACATACAACTTTGCTGGTGTACAGACTGTGACGCAGAACGTCATCATACCTTATATCCAGTATGCAAAAACTAAAGGCGTATATGTCGTTCTGGGACTAGACTTCACGTTGAAGGATGATCAGGCGACGACAGCTGCAAACTTGCAAAAGTTCAATCAAATCTGGGGGTATCTTGCCTCCCGTCCAGAGATTAAAAGTGCAGACAACGTTCACTTCGAGCTGATTAACGAGCCGGTGAAATCGTACGCTAACGGACACTGGGGTGGTTACAACGGGGAGAATGATTTTGTGGATCACTGGAATGACTTGCGTAATTTCCAAAACTCCATGATCTCCACGATTCGTAATCAGGGCGCAGACAATGTGATCTGGGCTGCGGGTCTAGGTTACAATCAGTTCTACAGCCTGACAGCAAGTCATCCGCTTACTGACCCACTGAACAACTACGGTTATGCTGTACACTGGTATCCAGGATACGGAGCGTATGACAACTTCAACATTTTGCAAGATCAATGGAATACCAACGTCAAGGCGGCAGCCGATAAATATCCAATCAACATCACAGAAGTGACATGGTTCAAAAACAAGCCAGGTGATTCAGCTTATTGGAATCTGTTCAATGGTAGTAATGAAGGATTCGGAACGAACACCAAAAGAATTTTCAATGCGGCAGGTAATGTTAGCATCGCGGCTCATATGAATGGTTTTATCTTAGAACCGGGCGCACGCAGTTCATTCGCTGATCCAACCGCAGGACTGAAGTGGGATGGAGATGCTTCACGCAGTGCGATGGGACGATTCTTGTTCACTTGGTACAATGAGCGCTCCCAGAATTACGGTAGTGGTACTCCAACCAATCCAACGAATCCGTCTACAGGTCTGGTGTCTGGTGCAACGTACAAAATTGTAGCGCGTCATTCCAATAAAGTAATTGATGTTCCTGGTGGGCAAAATCAGAACAACCTCCAATTACAACAATGGAGTGACCTCGGTGGTAATCCTCAGAAGTGGGTGCTGACTTCCATTGGCGGGGGCAACTACACGCTGACGAGTGTGAACTCACCGGATAAAGTGATCGACATTCGCAACGGTACACAGACTAATGGCGAAGCGGTGCAGCTCATGGCTAATCTGAATACAACGGCACAGCATTTTAAAGTAAATGATCTCGGCAATGGCTACTATAGCATTATCAACGTCAACAGTAATAAAGCTATTGAAGTTGAGAGCGCTTCCACATCGGATGGAGCCAAACTGCAACAGAACACCTACACGGGTGCAACGAATCAACAATGGAAATTTGTAGCCGTCAGTAATTAACGAACATCAACAGTTATATCACTTAATCAGTGGCAACAAATAACCTTTTCAGGTCATCTGATGACTTGAGAAGGTTATTTTTATTGTATATAGGTATAGTTGAAACCAAATGGGATGAGCGAAAAAGGTTGTTATTCATTGCCTTTGTCTCGTGAAGTTGCACATTACACTGTAGAAATCAAGTATTGTATAGCTGTAGCTGTAAATGTACCATAGGGAAGAAGTTGTACCTTCACCGTTCAGAAATGCCCGTTGTATCATGAAATGATGATGATAAACCGACAAATGTAAGCGCTTGATTAGAAAAAGGGGGGAGTACATTGAAGCTCCTATGGTCCAAATTTTCACCGATGTTCCGTCGTTATTTGATTTCGTATCTAATTATTCTAATGATTCCACAGATCGCCGGATACGCCTCTTATCGGGCATCCATTGAAGCGGCAAGGGCCAGCTCGATAGAGAACAGTTTGAAGTCTCTGAATTTGGGCAAAGAAATCATTGAACGAAACCTGCTACAGGTCGAAGCGTTTACGAGACAACTAGCCATTAATCAGGAGTTGTATCGTTTGATTGCCGATCCCAAACCGCTGGATTCTTACAATGTATATGGCATAGGCAAAATGCAGCGTAGTTTATCGATGTATAGCAGTACCAACGAATACTTATCTCATTTTTTTATTTACATTCCAAACTATAACGTCATTATTACACCCAATACGGTCTATTACAGACCAGAACATTATTACGCAGCCAACGCGTTGGAGGGTATGACCTTCGAACAGTGGAGCGAACATATTTTGAAAAAGCCACACTTCAATGAGATTATTCCACTTCAGAATTACAAACGTGAAATAAGCAGCAACTTGCGTACCACCGCACCGGCAATTACTTTTCTGCAATCCTTGCCGCTGAATAGCTTTAATAAACCACAGGCTACCATTGGTGTTTTAATTGATGAAGATGAGATGGCTAGCCTGACCCAGCATATCGTTGATCAGTATGGCGGCTGGACTTTGGTTCGAGATGCGAACGGCGAAGTTATCTTTTCACGCGGTATTGAAGAGGGGGAAGCGCAGCAGTTGGCGCAAAATGTAGGGGACGATTTGAAAGAGGTTCAGCCCATTGAAGATGAGCGTCTGCTGATATCTATTCATTCGGATCGAAACGGTTGGAGTTATATGGCAGGCATTCCCGAGAAATCATTGATGACCAATGCGGACCAGATTAAACAAGTGACACTGGCCTTCACGCTAGCAACGTTGGCGCTTGGCTTGGGATTTGGACTCATTCTGGCCTACCGAAATAGTGCACCCATCTATAAGTTGTTGTCTGCCTTCCGGGAACAAATCAGTGAGCCTTCCGGTAAAAGGCATAACGAATATGATTTTCTGGCGAGCCATATCCATCATTTGATTGCCAATAATCAGTCGCTGGAGAACGCGCTGAATGAACAAATTCCACTTTTGCGAGATGGATTCATCAAACGTTTGCTTACCGGTGAGTTTTATACTACACGAGAGCTGGAAGCGATCTCTACTCAGACACAACTAACCATTGAGAACAGCCATGGAATCACAGGTCTACTTAAGGTGAACGGTTATGCCAGTCTGGATAGTGAAGAGACGATTCAAGAACTTGGCGTCGCGAAACTGATGATCAGAAAGACGATGACAGAATGGAATGCCGATGTGATGATAACCGATTGGGGCACAGATCAGATCGCATTTATATGTCCCGTATCAGATATGCCGCTGGATACAGCGATACGTCACTGTGAGTCTGAATTAAGCAGATTAACCGAGCTCATCTATAAAGAGTACCGGATTTCAACGACAATTGGCACGGGAGCTGCCTACGAAGTTTGGAATGATGTAGGCCGTTCATTCGATGAAGCCAAACAGGCTATGGAATATGCAATCCATATGGGCGCGGATGAGCTCGTTCGATTTGAAGATACATTGAAGGAAAATGAAATGTACTATTATCCTATTGAATCTGAACAGCGCTTGCTCAACACGATCAAGGCAGGAGAGCTGGAAGAAGCACTTCGTATTTTGGATCAGCTGTTTACACGAAATTTTGAAGAGCGTGAACTTTCCTATGAGATGGTACAGCAATTTATTATGGAGCTAAAGGGGACGTACCTCAAGCTGGATGAGCCCAAAATCAAACACGATGATTCGTTTACAGAAGAATACAAAAGCGGTGTCTCCAGCATCCAAATTACCGATTCCATTGCCGTATTGCGGGGTAAATTCAAGCGATTGACGGATGAGATGTGCAAAGAAGTGTTGCGGAAGAGATCATCCACACATGCGGATACCGTACAAGAAATCACGAGTTACATTGAGAAAAATTATGGTGACGCGAACCTGACGATCTGCCGGATCTCCGAACATATGGGGAAATCTGAAAAATTCATCTCCCAACTATTCAAAGAGCACACCGGGGAAAACCTCTCCGATTATGTGGAGCGAGTGAGAATTAATGCAGCATCTGATCTGCTTCGGGAAAGTGGTCAAACCATCGATGAAATTGCACTTTCTACGGGATATAACAGTGCGCATTCGTTCCGAAGAGCATTCAAGCGTGTACGCGGCATTTCACCGAGTGTATTTCGGAAGATGGATAATCAGAACGGTTAATGTACGCTGCAGATATAGTATCTGTGCGTATAATGTACGCTCATTTCCAAGATGTACCTTTACGATTTCCTCCAGTTAAACTTATGATATGGGCACAAAGAAAGCGCTACCATAACAAGGTGACGCTAACTTCAACCATAGGGTTTACTGACTGGGGGGATGATTCTGAGAACAACAATTACAAGTGAGAGCAAGTCTGGTGTGAAAGAGCGCAAGCGATCAACGTTACAGCATGCGCTAACCAGAAGTTTCAGGAGGCATTGGCAGTTATATCTGCTTATTTTGCCTCCGGTGGTGTACTTTATCGTTTTCAAATATGTACCGATGGTGAACACGGTCCTTGCATTTAAGGACTATAACGTCATTAAAGGAATATGGGGCAGCCCATGGGCTGGAACCAAGTATTTCGACCTGCTTTTCCAGAATCCCGCTTTTATGATGTTAATCAAAAATACGCTACTCATCTCGTTTTACAGCCTGATTGTCGGATTCCCGATCCCGATCTTGCTGGCACTGGCTTTAAATGAAATCAAAAACATGAAGTTTAAGAAAACTGTACAGATGGTAACCTATGCACCTTATTTCATATCTACAGTGGTTATGGTATCGATTATCATGTTATTCCTCTCGCCGAGGCTTGGTATTGTCAATACGATTGCAGGTGCACTTGGGTTTGAATCGGTGAATTTCCTGGGCAATCCAGACATGTTCCGCTCAATCTATGTTTTTTCTGATGTATGGCAGAGTATGGGATATTCAGCAGTCATCTATCTGGCCGCCCTTGCTGGCATCGACCCTTCATTGTATGAGGCTGCCAAAGTGGATGGAGCCAATCGACTGCAGAAGATTATTAACGTGGATTTGCCAGGCTTGTTGCCGGCGGCCGTCATTATTTTAATTCTAAGTGTTGGTAATATCATGGCGGTTGGATTCGAGAAAATATACTTGATGCAAAACCCGTTAAACCTATCTGCTTCGGAAATTATATCAACATATGTCTACAAAATGGGACTATTAAACGCCAATTACAGCTTTGCTACAGCGGTTGGTTTGTTCAACTCTGTCATTAATCTCATCTTGTTGTTAACCGTCAATGCAGCTGCAAAAAGGCTGTCCAATACAAGCTTATGGTAACCACACGGAGGGGAGGAGACTTGAAGGATGTCTAATTTACAATCACAGGCAGGTCGTTCACGAGCGAACAAAAACCCTGTCATTAGAGAATCGCCTGGAGATCGCTTGTTTATTACGGCAATCTACATCATTCTGTCACTCGTGCTGGTTGCTGTGCTGTATCCTTTGATCTACATCGTAAGTTCGTCACTCAGCAGTCCGTCAGCCGTTTCTTCAGGCAAAGTCTGGCTGTGGCCAGTGGATCTGTCATTCGAAGGATACAAGGCTGTATTGCGAAATGAACAGGTACTGATGGGATACGCCAACTCATTGTTTTATACGGCATGCGGCACATTTATCAGCGTAGCATTAACCATTATGATCGCTTATCCACTGTCCAAAAAGACATTTGTTGGTCGCAGCACGCTGATGATCTTCATTACGTTCACGATGCTCTTTGCCGGTGGTTTGATTCCAACTTACCTCGTTGTCAAATCCCTGGGACTCATTGATACACGTTGGGCGCTTCTGATTCCAAATGCGATCTGGGTGTGGCAAGTCATTATTGCCCGAACCTTTTTTCAAAATTCCATACCGGATGAGTTGTCCGAAGCGGCTGACATCGATGGCTGCAGTGACATTCGGTTTATCTTCAGTGTCATTCTGCCGCTTGCGAAACCCATTATTGCCGTGCTGTCGTTGATGTACGCAGTTGGTCAATGGAACGCATATTTCGACGCACTGATATATCTAAAATCGCAATCGCTCTACCCACTACAACTAATTTTACGAAGTATTCTTATTCTCGGCAGCTCAGGCAATATGGATGCTTCCGAAATGATCAAACAACAGCAAATGGCTGAACTGATGAAGTACTCCTTGATTGTTATGGCCAGCTTACCGGTTCTGATTATCTATCCTTTTGTACAGCGTTATTTCGTTCAAGGGATGTTGATCGGCTCAGTCAAAGGATAAGTTCAATTACATCTTTCATAAGGGAGAGGATTTTATTGAGGAAAACAAGTGCATCGATACTCGCTTGCGTGTTGCTTCTTACGTTGGTACTTGCAGGCTGCTCGTCTTCGGAAAAAGGCAGTGGTGAAGTGGACGCGAATGGAAAAGTCCCGATGAATGTGTTTGTGCACCAAGGATCGGATATGAACCTTGCAACCAATAAATTCACGAAGAAAATGGAGGAAAAGTTCAATATCAAGTTCAACTGGACGACAGTTCCTTTTGATGGAGCAGCTGAAAAAAGACAGATCTCCCTTGCTTCCGGAGACTATCCGGATCTCTACCTGCTCATTCCTTGGGTGGATCGTTTCTCGCAGACTGACTTGTTGAAGTTCGGGCAACAGGGCGTAATCCTGCCGCTGAACGATCTGATTGATCAGCATGCGCCTAACATCAAGAAGGTGCTGGATAGCAATGAGTATTACAAAGCGATGAATACTGCACCAGACGGTAAAATCTATGGACTGACCGGGCTGAATGAGTGTTTCCACTGTTCGTATCCAAACAAGATGTGGGTGAATACCAAATGGATGGAGCAGCTGAATATCAAAGAACCAACAACGACCGAAGAGTTCCGGGAAATGCTGAAAGCGTTTAAAACGAAAGATCCGAACGGAAACGGCAAGGCAGATGAAGTACCGCTGAGTGGTTCTACAGAGAACTTTGGTGTACACATTATTCCCTATCTGATGAATGGTTTCATCTATGACGATGACCGGAACTACCTCATTCTGAATCAAGGCAAAGTTGAAACGGTAGCGAATAAACCGGAGTGGAAAGAAGGTCTTACGTACATCAAATCCTTATATGACGAGGGTCTGATTGATCCGGGTGCTTTTACACAGAATGTCGGTGCCTTCAAAAAAATTGGAGATAATGCCGATGCGCAGCTTCTGGGTGCAGGCGCGGCTATGCATCCATCCCTATTCGTGACTACAGCTGAAGGGTCACCGTACGGAAATGATTACAATCCGATTCCGCCATTAAAAGGACCAAACGCTGAATATGCATCGTATAACTATCCGGTTGATCCGGGTGCAACATTTGTATTGACTAACAAAGCCAGTGAGCAAACGCAAATTACAGCCATCAAAATGCTGGACTACTTCTACACCCAAGAAGGAGCTATGGCTTCATATCTCGGAGAAGAAGGCACAAGCTGGCGCAAACCGGAAGAGGGAGAAGTGGCTCTGAACGATCAGGTGCAGCCGCTCTATAAAGCCATTCCGCTACCATCCGGTGAAGAACCTCGTAATGACAGCTGGGCTGCATTAAGCCAGTACAATCATCACCGGGCATATCGCGATGCAGAAGTACAGGGAACAGACATCTATGCCGATGACGGGTATGAACGTCGTCTGTACGAAGCTACATTGTTAATGGAAGGTAAAGAACCCAAAGAGGTTTTCCCGCATTGGGCATTGTGGGTTGATCCATCCCTTGCGGATGAAACCAGCATGATGCAAACGAATATCAAGGATTATATCGACCAGAATGCGTTACAATTTGTTACAGGCGCAAAGAGTTTGGATAAAGACTGGGATGCGTACGTGAAAGGACTGGAAGGGCTGAATATGAATCGTTTTCTAGAAATTATGCAGTCTGCTTATGATGCATCATCCGTGTCATCCAAATAAAAAACAAAGATAAGACGGACCTTACTCGCAGCATGCGGTGGGGCCCGTCTTTTATCGTTTAGGTCTATGCCTCAATCAGTACCAGAGCCGTTGCAGCAAGCTATAGAAAATATTATATTAATACACCCGATATCTTCCACTTAAGGCGAGCATCGTGAAGAAATAAAGACAGTTATCATAATAACGACGTTTTCCCTGGCGGAGCGGTGTGTTCCAGAATAACCGAACAAATGCATCTGCATGAGGGCCATCTGCTGCGAGTGAAGCCATCGCATTGGTTGCCAGCAAACCTACGGGATGCAGTGCGGGTTCGTCAAAAGGCTTACCCTCAATCGTGTAACGGCGATAATCTGATACATCGATATTACTGAAAAAGGCCTGAATCCGATTGGATTGTTCAACTTGCCACGAATCTTTACAGAACCATTCCCAGTCTAGGGCAATATTAGCTGCTACACGATAGGCATCACTGTAAAAATGCCTGAAATCGCCATGCGGCTGGACGGGGGCAGGAGTTCCGTCATAATTAGCGTATTCAGGTGAAAGCCCGGTGACCGGATGACAGGCCTTATGTAAATATGCCCGGCTAGCTTCAGCAGCTTCTTTCCAGAATGTGCGATCTTCTTCATTCGCGTATTCGGCAAACAGTTCGTAAAAATGGGGAAGATGATAGGAAGGATCACTAAATGGAATCTCGGGTATGAACTTGATCAACTTGTTACTCGGCTCCCACATGGGATCGCCTTCACCTTGTTCTCCTTGATGCAGACAGGCATGTAGAATCTTTTGAGCTTGAGTTTTGTAATCATAAGGGGCCTGCCCATCACCCCAGCGATTGGAGGCAAAAAATAACGCCATGGCAAAGAATTCTTCACCGTCAGGAGCAGGCCCTGGAGAGAGCCGTGTACCATCTGGCTTGCAATGCCACGCAAAATAATCCTTATATCGTCCTTCCTTGTGTTGCATATATGTCACTGCGTAATTCCACAAACGGTCGAATACCTCTTTCTTGTCCATCTGTACAGCCATCATCATGCCATAGGACATACCTTCGGAACGAACATCGTCATTTCCCGTGTCCAGCATGTAACCTTTGTCTTCACCAACAGGATAGTAAATTCGCGTATCTTCATCTCCATAAAAAAGATCTTTCCACGTCTGTTCCAGCCTTGCACTGATTTCTTCTTCGCTATATCCCGATTTGTGAAAAAGATTAACATATGTACCTGTCTCACAAGCGCCTTTTCCTGTGATATTCATGAGTTCCTCCTTCAAAATACTTATATATGCAAGTATATCATTCGTAATACTACTCAAATTAAAGCGTTTACATGGAAAATTATAGGTGTCATATACCATCTATTTCCATTTTGTGATATGGATGATATATTTAGTCAAGTCCTATAGTTTATCAGGTTGTTGTTAAATTATGTAAGCGCTACACTCGGAGAGAAGGAACCGCCTGATATCGACATAATGAAGTCTAGGTTTCTTCACATAGCAATATTCAGAGTGTAAATTTTCGCTGGAAGGTTGGTGAGGATGTAACATGCTTGGCGATTCAGGAGATGTAGATGAGAATCAAGGAACCCATGCACCACGTGACCCCGTACAAGTTACAGTTTCATCGTTTGAGGCTGACTTTGATTATGATTCTCCCGCTTATCTTGACATGATCGACAGATCACTCCTTAGTTTAGGGAATAACGTCAGATTAAAGAGAGCGATCGAGAAGGCCAAACGTGGTGAACCTGTTGTTATAGCTTATATTGGCGGATCCATTACTCATGGCGCTGGTGCAACACCGATTCATCTCCAAAGTTATGCCTATCACTCCTATGAACATTTCAAAAAAATGTTCGCGCCTATGGACAGTAATACGGTTCGGCTAATTAAGGCGGGTGTAGGCGGGACGCCTTCGCAACTTGGCGTCATTCGTTATGAGCGGGATGTGCTCCGGGATGGCAGCGTGGAACCGGACATTGTCATTATCGAGTTTTCAGTAAATGATGCTGACGATGAAACACGTGGAAATTGTTACGAAAGTTTAGTGTTGAAAGCGCTTGCTTCGGATAACGAGCCAGCAGTCATCCTGCTTTTCAGTGTCTTTAAAAATGATTGGAATCTTCAGGATCGTCTAGCTCCGGTTGGCTTTCATTATGATCTGCCCATGGTGAGCATGAAGGATGCTCTTGTAGAGCAATTTCAGAAGACGAAAGATGAAGGTGGCGTCATAACCAAAGAGCAGTATTTCCATGATATCTATCATCCCACTAATGTGGGGCATCGGATTATGGCCGATGCTTTGGCGAATCTGTTTCGCATTACAGACCGCACAAATCTCGATCAGAAAGAAGATGAATTAACGAAGTTACCGATTATTGGAAATGATTATGTAAATGTTAAACTGCTGGATCGGAAAAATGGGGAGCAGATCGCCCAAATCGAGTCAGGAAGCTTCTGTCACATAGACACAGAATTGCAGATGACCGAGCTGGACGATCATGATTATGGTACGCCGCTTTTTCCGAATAACTGGATGTATGTGCCTGGTGAAAAAACAACGCTGCAGGGTTTCAAACTGCATTTGCGGTGCAGCAGACTCATCCTGATCTTTAAGGACTCAGACAGCGATATGTTTGGAACGGCCCATATCAAGGTGGATGGTGAACTAGCCAAACAGGCTGATCCTCATCAAGTAAACTGGACACACTGCCATGCAATGCTTCTGTTTAGTAATTCGGAAGTCGATGAGCATCTTATCGAGATTGACATGGCACCAGAACATGAGGACAAGCATTTTACAGTTCTAGGTTTTGGTTACGTTGATTAGCGGAAACCTGGTGTGAAGTCTAGAGGATTATGCTAACCGTGAAGGGAGTAAAACAAATGATAGCTTCAGCATCTGCTGGTTTTGACCAGTATCGTAATAACATAAAACGCGGTGTGGTCGAAACGATAGAGTATGATTCCAAGGCGGTTGGCAACGTGCGTAAAGCGATGGTATATACACCGCCAGGTTTTTCTTCGGACCTTACCTATCCGGTACTCTATCTGCTGCACGGAATTGGAGGGGATGAGAAGGAGTGGCATACATATGGCTCTCCAGCAATCATCCTGGACAACCTCTACGCCGAAAATCTCATAGAGCCAATGATTGTCGTTTGCCCCAATGGGCGTGCGATGTCTAACGACCGGGCAGAAGGCGATCTCTTTGATCCTGAGAAAATTCGGGCATTCGAACGATTTGAATCGGATCTGATTCAGGATCTTATCCCGCATGTGCAGTCTCGTTACCCAGCGGCTTCATCGAGGGACAAGAGAGCTATTGCCGGCTTGTCCATGGGGGGAGGACAGTCCTTAAACATTGGGCTCCGAAACCTGGATCATTTTGCATGGGTGGGGGCTTTTTCAGCAGCGCCAAACACCAAAGCACCGGAGGTACTTATTCCTGATCCGGCTCAAGCTTCATCACTCCTTTCATTGCTTTGGGTGTCTTGTGGAGATCAGGATAATCTGATTCAGATTAGCGTTGATGTTCATGAGTATTTGAAGCAGCAAGGGGTACCTCATATTTGGTATGAAGAGAGCGGAGGACATGACTGGCCCGTGTGGAAGAATGATCTTCATCTTTTTTCACAGCGTCTCTTCAGGTAAGTGGACAAAAAAATTAAAATATCAGGAGGGTTTTCCCTATGTTCAAATTCAGCAAAAAATTGTTGACCGTTGTTCTTGCAGCTTCCATGAGTTTTGGTGTGTTCGCCGCTACGACAGGTGCTACAGATTACTGGCAGAACTGGACAGATGGGGGAGGCACAGTTAATTCCGTGAACGGGGCTGGCGGAAACTACAGTGTGAGCTGGCAAAATACCGGAAACTTTGTTGTTGGTAAGGGCTGGACATACGGCTCACCTAATCGCGTGGTTAACTACAATGCAGGCGTATTCGCACCGTCCGGTAATGGATATTTGACGTTTTATGGTTGGACACGAAATGCGCTTATTGAATATTACGTAGTGGATAACTGGGGCACATACCGCCCGACAGGAACTTACAAAGGTACGGTAAACAGTGACGGCGGTACCTATGACATTTACACAACGATGAGATACAATGCTCCATCCATTGATGGATATTCAACATTCCCGCAATACTGGAGTGTTAGACAATCCAAACGTGGTATCGGTGTAAACTCTCAGATTACGTTCAGAAACCACGTTAATGCTTGGGCGAGCAAAGGCATGAATCTGGGTAGTAGCTGGTCCTATCAAGTGATGGCGACTGAAGGATACCAAAGTAGCGGTAACGCCAACGTAACGGTTTGGTAATCTCCACAACCTTTCGTATTTTGAGCTAGATTCGAGCAAGACAGGTCTGCGGATCTGTCTTGCTCTCAATTTCCGTTTTAAAGGAGACTTCCAGATGAGAAAGTGGATGGCATTTCTACTCATCGCAGCCGTTGTTGGATTAAGTGCATGTTCGACAGGCAGCAGTACCACCGTGAGCGATGATCTAGTATTGGTAGAAGGTGGGGAATTCAAGAGTAATAAAACGAGTTTCAGTGGCAAAGATATCGCAATTTCCGACTTTTACATCGGCAAATATGAAGTGACTCAGAAGCAATGGGCTGATGTTATGGGGGACAACCCCTCCGGTTTCAAAGGTGAAGAGCGACCCGTTGAAAGAGTGAGCTGGTATAGTGCAATAGAATATTGCAACGCACGGAGCATTAAGGAAAATCTGGAGCCGTATTATACGATTGATAAAGAAACTACCGACCCCGAGAATAAAAATGAAAATGATAATATAAAATGGACAGTAACCATAAATGAAGACGCGAACGGGTATCGTCTGCCAACTACAGCAGAGTGGGAATACGCGGCCAGCGGTGGGCAAAAAAGTCAGAATTTTACCTATAGCGGGAGCAATAATCCCGATGAGGTAGCATGGTACTGGATGAATGCCGGAGACAAACCGTTAACAGGAGACTGGAATTGGCCTGCCATTGAAAACAATCGGAATCAAACGAAGCCAGTCGGTCAGCAGAAAGCGAATGAGCTTGGCATTTATGATATGTCTGGTAATGTTAGAGAATGGTGCTGGGAATGGTTCAGTCATCCGGAAACCCCTGACAATACTTGGAGAGTCAGCAAGGGAGGCGGCTGGGTTAGTAGTGTAAATACAGAAGAGATTTCATATCCAGGAAAATTTGATGCCAACGGTCTCGGTCCCGATCAGGGATTACGAGTCGTACGTAGTAAATAACGAGGCCCGTTCCTTATCGATGGGCCTTTTGGCATTTCGTCTCGGAAAGGGTTAACCATCTTTAAAAATGAATATGCGTTCTTTCAATTTTGCTATAGTTCGCCAATTATGAACCGTATAAAATGGAAATACCACCCAATGTAAGCGCTTTACAAAAATGTTTGAATCGAGCGAGTAGCTGTTAAATCTAAGAGCGAAAGGGTAGTTTCACTCATTGGTTTACATGGTTGGAAACCGTAATGGAGGTGTATGATGAAGAAGAAGACATGGTTCACATTAATGGTATCGGGTGTGGTTTCATTATTTATTTCGGTAAGCGCTTTCGCGGGATGGGTGTTTTGGGAACCACTGACGTATCACAATGCAAGTACCTGGCAGAAGGCTGATGGGTATTCCAACGGTTCCATGTTCAATTGTACGTGGCGGGCGAACAATGCTAATTTTACGAATGATGGCAAGTTGCGGTTGAGTCTGACAAGTCCTTCAAACAACAAGTTTGATTGCGGAGAATATCGGTCAACGAATACTTACGGGTATGGGCTATATGAGGTAAGCATGAAACCTGCCAAAAACACAGGTATTGTATCCTCCTTTTTCACCTACACAGGTCCTGCACATGGCACACAATGGGACGAGATTGATATCGAATTCTTGGGTAAAGACACAACAAAAGTCCAATTCAATTATTATACCAACGGCGTCGGAAATCATGAGAAAATCGTAAATCTGGGATTTGATGCGTCCCAAGGATTTCATACGTATGCGTTTGATTGGCAGCCAGGGCATATCAAGTGGTATGTGGATGGTGTGCTGAAGCATACGGCTACTACCAACATTCCAAAAACACCAGGTAAAATTATGATGAATATCTGGAACGGAACTGGCGTGGACAGCTGGCTTGGGTCATATAATGGCGCTAACCCGTTGCATGCTGAATATGATTGGGTGAAGTATACAAGTAATTAACAGAAGCTTAGACTACTCAGGAGTAGCCATATAGCCACATGAAACAGAGGAGGGGATCTCATCCCATGCTCCTCTGTTTTTTTAATGTTCATTTTCAATCTTTACAGAACGAATAAAACGTAAGATGATGAAGGAAAAGGGCAAAATCGATCCAACTCGAGAGGATGGAGAACCATGAGCATGAATAAGCAAAACGATACGAATAACAACCAAGCTTCCGAGCAGTTTATAGAGCTGTTAGGTCAACCATATGATGCTAAGCAGGTACAAACCTTACTGGAATCTTTCGGTGTAAAAAGAATAGCGAAGCCAGACGCTCCTTTTCAGGATGACATCATCTGGTCTGTTAAAGCATCTGTGCGTATTGATGTGTATCGCTCCCCCAAAATCAATACGTTAACCGGACGTGATGATCTCCCTACGGATGAGTGGATCATTGGAGCGATTTATTTTCTTGCACCGGGTTCGGATGATCGAATTAAAAAACCGTTTGCCGGAAAATTGCCTAAAGGGATAACGATGAATGCAACACCTGACGAGTGGATTGAAGCAAATGGTCAACCGGATATCTATGAGCAAGGTGACTGGCTTGGCGGTAGTGGCCCTTATCTGGCTTGGCGCAAATCCGACATCAATATTTCAGTCGAATATGAAACGGATGAGGGCATCAGTGTGATCACTTGTGTTAAGTATTGCTTAATTGGCTGCATGGGTGCTTGGAAGAGTGATTACCCGCAAGTGTTTTCCCCCTAATAGACAAGAGAGACAGAAGTAAGACATTGTACTAATGCAACATATGTATTCACTTTTTAATATCCTAAATAAATACAATAAATGTTGCAATATTAGTATGGGCATCCATATGGTTCATTCATTATGATGGACTCTGTAGACAACATCACTACATACAGGGGGACACACAAGTTGAGAACAATCAAGAAAAGAAAGATTGGCGGTTTGGCTTTGGCAGGAATGTTGGCGCTTTCAGCAGTTCTGAGCGGATGTAACAGTGGAGCAAGTAAAGAGGCTGCACCGAGCACACCGAGTACTGCACTGGAATTGAAGGACGGGAAGTATGATCCACCCGTAAAACTTACTTATTTGCGTCCTTGGGGACCCGAAATCAAATTCAAATCTGGTGAAGATCAAGACAATAACGTACACACGAAATGGGCAAAAGACAAGCTCGGCATTGAATTGAAAAATCAATGGGTGTCACCATCCACCAACAACGCGTTTGAAACGAAGCTTCGTCTGTCGCTGGCTTCCAATGCAGAAATGCCGGACATTATCTCGTATCGCGGTGACTTCAATCTGGCACGTGAGCTGATTGAAACGGGCAAGTTCGTTGATGCTGGAGAATTGTTTGACAAATACGCAAGTGATACATGGAAAGCAGCCGTGAATGAAGATCCTTCCGTATGGTATCCGTATATGCAGGATGGTAAACGAATTGGTATTCCGATTCTGGATTACTCCTACAATAGTGATCCAGTGATGTGGATTCGCGAGGATTGGATGAAGAAGTTTAATTTGAAAGCACCTGAAACGCTGGCTGATCTTGAAGTGATTATGGAAACGTTTACGAATAAAGACCCAGATGGTAATGGTAAAAAAGATACCTACGGTCTGACCATCGGATTCAAAAACTGGCTCAGCACATGGATGTCTGATGCTGGTTGGGTCTTCGGAGCCTACGGCACGATGCCAAATCAGTGGAATCTGAACGCAGAAGGTAAGCTGGAGTACGGTTCTGTAAATCCAGGAGCAAAACAAGCTTTGGCAACACTGGCTGACTGGATGAAAAAGGGATATATTCCAGAAGAAGCTGGGGTATATGATGAAACCAAAGCAGCAGAAGAGTTTACTGCAGGTAAAGCAGGAATTGTTGTCGGACCTCACTGGATGCCGTCATGGCCGCTCGAAGATGTGAAGAAAAACAATCCGGAAGCGGAGTACAAAGCTTACCCGATTCCATCTGGACCTGATGGTAAGGCAGGCAGACGCGGTACCGCGAATGACAACGGTGTAGTTCTGATTAACAAAGATATGAAGAACCCAGAAGTCTTTTTCACATATCAAAACTATCTGTTTGATCACTATGCAAATCCAAAAGCAGGTGATGAATTCGAACACGGCTTCGCTGAAGGTTATGACTGGGCAATGAAAGACGGCAAACCAACAACGGATGCTAGTGTGACAGGCGGTTATGCACCTGAGAAATACACCTTAACGTTTGATGGTGCACGTATCCCGAGTCTGAACATGGCCACGCTTGCGAAATTTGCTAACGGTGAAGAAGCAACAACGCCTTTCGAGAAAAAACTTAAGTCTGGCGTACCGGAAGCAATGGTGGAAGCGGCCAAGATTGTTCAGGATCAAAAAGATATTGCTTTAAAACAGATGTTCACAGGTGCACCAACGATGTCCATGCAAATGAACAACGACATCTTAACCAAAATGGAGAAGGACCTTTTCTCGCAAATCATCTATGGTAAAGCTCCGGTTGATGCTTTTGATACATTTGTAGAGAAGTGGAAATCTTCCGGTGGAGATCAAAATACGAAGGAAGTTAATGAGTGGTACCAATCCGTTACTAGCGGAAAGTAAGTACGAGCGTAGTAACTAAATCTTATCCGTTATTTCATTCTAACCAAGCTACTAAAGCAGGTGGAAAAGTACAAAGAAAAGGCCTTGCTGGAAACCATTCCAGCGAGGCCTTTTTGCTTCACACCGGCAGATTCTCTCTATATTCCTGCGGTGTCAGATCGTAAAACTTTTTAAATACCCGAATAAAATATGCCGTGTTGTTGTAACCCACAAGCTCCGCAATTTCGAATACCTTGGCGCTAGACGAACGCAAATAGTAAGCTGCTTTTTCCATCCGTAACCGATAGACATAGGCTGTCAGCGCTTCTCCAGTCTCTGCCTTATACACTTTGGATAGATACACGGGGTGCAGGTGGACATGCTCGGCAATAGCCGGTAAGGAGACATCGGAAGCCAGATGCAGATCCACAAAGCTTTTGACACTGCGAACGATGGTGCTGTGATTGTCCTTAAGCTCTTGTTCTGCGTCTTCACTGATGGAATGCAGTGTACGGATCGACCAGTCTTTTAACTGCTGGGCCGTAGCATAGCTCGGAGCCTGGAAGTATTTATACGTTTCGGCAGGCAGGACAGAAGAGATCTGTTTTCCGTTCTTATGGATGATATAAGCAAAGGCCCCAGCCAAAGCATGATAAACCTCAATCGTTGTTTCTGCGATATCATGATGCTGTGCTGATTCGAGCAATTCCTCGAAAATGATCTCAATCTTCTGTTCCACATCATCAAAGCGACCGGCCTCCAGAAGACTGATTAGGGTTGGAGGCTTGTACAGAGAGCGGATGGCAGGGAGGGGATGTACATCCTTATCATCCGAAGCCGTAATAAACAAACCTTGTGCATGCCCCATACGCTTCCGCATGGATCTGACAGCACCCTCATAAATCTCTCCAATCTCATTAGGGAACTTGCCCCAGTGAGAGACTGCGATTGAAATAGCTCCTTTTAAATATAACTGTACGTTTGTCTGAATTTGGGCAGCGTAATGCTCCAGCAACGCTTGAGGTTTTTCCTCTTTGCTGAAACTAATCATGCCGCCTTTTTTGACACTAACCAGCACAACCAGATAATCATGAACATCCCGCGTATGCCACATATGAAAATGGTGCTGCGTCACCTCGCTGATAATGTTGCTAATCGCATATTGCATCAGCGAAAGATCATTGTCAGCCATCTCGGATAGATGCTCTTCCATCCGAATGACAAGCATGCCAAGTTCCTCGCCAACCGAATAGGGCAAATTTAGTAATTCCAGCTTATCTGCGAGTGCGGAGGGAGAATAGGTTTTTCCAGTTAGCAATTCATGAAGCATCGTAGATTGCAATAAAGGCAAGTTATCCTGGAATGCATGTAAGGCACGTTGATAGGAGGCTGCTGCTTCCCATTTTTGCTTGATCCGGTCAACAAGCCGCTGTACGGTTTCAATCAGATCTTCATCACTTACAGGCTTCAGCAAGTAATCAAAGCTTTCCTGAGCCATCGCTTGTTTGGCGTATTCGAAGTCGGCAAAGCCCGAGAGTAAAATCGTCTGCACATGCGACCATTTTTCGTGAATGGCCGTAATCAACTCAATACCGGACATCTCCGGCATGCGAATATCCGTGATTACGATATCAATATCATGATTCTCCATAATTTCCAGTGCTACGGCACCTGACAAGGCTTCATGTACAGTACCGATTCCACAGGTTTCCCACGGAATGGTTTCCGCCAGCGTTTCTACAACCGAACGTTCATCATCAACTAACAAAATTTGTAACATGTACTTCACCTACTCATTGATATTGTTGTACCATGTAATGCTTACCTTAACGCCTCCTCCAGGCGTATGTTCATAACTTAGACCCGCATTTTCACCATACAAAAAAGACAAACGCTGATGAACATTCCAAGTTCCGCATCCCATGTTGCCATCAAGCGGTTTGTTCAGATTATCGACCAACTCTTGCATCTGATTCTCGGTCATACCTAGCCCGCTGTCCTCGACGGTGATCGTACACATTTCATCCGTATGATAGCCTGTTATGTTGATATGACCGTCTTCAGTACGAGGTTCAATGCCATGGATGATAGCGTTCTCAACGATAGGTTGTAAGCTTAAACGGGGTAACGTTTTATGTAGCATATCGTCCGGTACATCGATGGTAAAATGCATGCGTTCCAGCCGGAGCGCCTGGATTTCCAGGTAATTTTTCACCATGGTCAGCTCTTCTTTAATGGTGGCCTGATCATTCTCGGATCTGGTGATGTATCGATAATACTCACCTAAATTCAGCGCCATCGCCACAACGGCTTTCTCATTTTTCATCCTTGCCATATTTTTGATGTAGAAGAGGCAATTGTATAGAAAATGCGGGTTAATCTGTGATTGCAACTGCTTCAAAGTGGCTTCACGTCTTCGGAGCTGTTCTTCGTACACGTTCTCAATCAGCTCCTGAATTCGCTGCGCCATGATGTTAAATCGTGCAAACAATAAACTGAATTCATTACGTGACGAATGATGCAGACGAACGGAGAAATCTCCAGTCGACAAACGGTTCGTTCCCTTTACGAGTTGAAGCAATGGAAGCTGCACACTTCGATACAGCACATACAACACCACAACACTCATGGCAATCAAAACGGCTATGGAAGCGTAGAAGAGATTGCGACTATTCGTGATCGGCCCTAGAATTTGCTGCATAGGCACGTAGTCTACATAGTACCATCCCAGACTGTCTGAATGTATGTACGAGACATAGTACTCTGTACGGTCAAGAGTCGTGGTGAATCCGCCTTTTTCCTGCAAAGTCATTTCTTTCAGCTTGGAATGAATCGCAGTCAAAGTGCCATTTCCACTAGTGTTGCTAATTAAGCCAAACTCGGGGTGGAACATAAAAGGGTCACCTTTGTTATTCAATTTGTTCTGATCCAGCATGCTGGTCAGATGATACACGGGAAAGCTAATCTTGGTAATCAGTCTCGACTTCCCAGGAGTGTCGATCGCTGTCGTTGGATCGGTCGTGTACCACTCAAATTGATTATGCTTGTATGCCCATGATTTCGAAAGTGGCTTGGAAAATTCATTCTCTTCATACGGGATATAAGCATAATAATCCGTGGAAATGACTTTTTGCAACCTTGGAAAATAAAGGGTGATGGTGGAATGCCATTTGCTGGCTGCATTATACAGATTCATTTTTTCAAGAATAGCACTTCCAACTTTGACCCGTTCATAAGGCACATCTTTGTAATCCGGGCGCTGATATTCCTGTATGCTGGAATCTTGTCCAATGGACATCCCATAGAGAGATAGTTGGTAAATATTGGATTCTACAGAGTCGGCAAAAGTGGACAAATGATTCATAGTATTGTTCTGAATTTCGTGTTCAATCACTCGTACACTTTCCCGGTTCGAATAGGTGTACAGGAATAAAACCAGGACAAGCAATGCTACAAATAACAGTGTAATTTTGGTAAAGACATTCAGACGAGCGAACAATGCGTGGCCTCCTCAACTCATTAAAATATTGTTATCGTTGTTGCAATATTAGGATATAGATTGCTAATAACCGTTGCTATAATTTTAATATACAAGTTCATATCCACTTGTAAAATACAAATTTTAGAACATGGGGGATGTAGGGGTGAAGGAACATACGTTAGAAACGCCTCGCAAAGGGCGTGCCATCAAGGCAAGACAGCGCTGGAACATGCAACGGAATTGGTCCTTGCATTTGATGCTCGTACCAGCGGTTTTGCTGGCAATTGTATTTCAGTACATACCAATGGGCGGGATTGTGATTGCTTTCCAGGATTTTAAACCATACCTCGGATTTACCGAATCCAAATGGGTAGGTTGGGATAATTTCAAGTATTTATTTTTATACCCGGACGTAGGCCAGGTCATCTGGAATACATTGGTCATTGCATTTTTCAAAATCATCGCAGGTTTAATTGCTCCATTCCTGTTCGCGATTTTGTTGAACGAAGTTCGTTTAAATGCCTTTAAAAGGGTCAGTCAAACACTGGTGTATCTTCCGCACTTTCTGTCATGGGTAATCCTGGGCGGAATATTGCTTGATATTCTATCGCCGCAGGGCGGCATGGTCAACAAACTGGTGGTTGCACTGGGAGGAGATCCGATCTTTTTCCTGGGGGATGGAACGTGGTTTCGGATAACACTGATTGTTAGTGATGTTTGGAAAGAGTTTGGCTTTGGCACGATTGTATTTTTGGCTTCTCTGTCCGGCATTAACCCGGCACTGTACGAAGCTGCGGAAGTGGACGGTGCAAACCGGTTCAAACAAACACTGCACATTACCATTCCGGCCCTGATGCCAATTACAATCGTACTCATGACACTCTCCATCGGAAACATTTTGAATGCAGGATTCGATCAGGTATTTAACCTCTACAATCCGCTCGTTTATGACAAAGGTGATATCATCGATACCTTCGTATACCGTCTTGGTATCTTAAACGGCAAAATGAGCTTCGCAACGGCTGTAGGGCTGTTCAAATCGGTCGTGGCAACCATTCTGATCGTTATCTCATATCGCATGGCTTACAAATTGGCGAATTACCGCGTGTTCTAGTAGAGAGGAGAAAAGGGCTTGTATTACAAAACAAAAGGCTATCGAATATTCAGCGTTGCGAACTATATTTTTCTCGGCGTATTATCACTGCTCTGCATTCTGCCTATCATTCATATTTTGGCCGTTTCGTTCAGTAGCATGGCACCCGCCTCAGCCAATCTGGTCGGCTTCTGGCCGATTGGTTTTACGACAGATGCATATGTCAAAACGTTCGGCAATTCAAATTTCATTAATTCCTTGCTAGTTTCGGTTAAACGAACAGTCATTGCTACCGTGATTGGTATGGTGATTATGTTACTTACCGCATTCCCGCTGTCGAAGGAAGATCTCAATTTCAAAGGCCGCTCGATCTACACCTGGTTCTTTGTATTTACGATTTTGTTCAGTGGAGGTTTGATCCCGAGTTATATTCTGATCCAAAAGCTTGGTCTGATGGATACGATCTGGGCACTTGTACTTCCAGGTGCACTGTCCGTATGGAATGTTATTCTGATGATGAACTTCTTCCGCGGTCTGCCTAAAGAGCTGGAGGAAGCGGCTTATCTGGATGGAGCAGGTCACATTAAAACGCTGGCGCTTGTATATATACCGCTGTCCATGCCAGCGATTGCAACCTTGTCCTTGTTTACCATGGTAGGTCAGTGGAACTCTTGGTTCGACGGCATGATCTATATGTCTGATGTCAAAAATTACCCACTGGCTTCCTTGCTACAAACCATTATCGTGCAGCAAGACCTCAGTAAAATCAACGTGGACCCATCCATGCTGGAGAATGTTTCCCAGCGTACGGTTCGCGCAGCACAGATTTTCATCGGGGCATTGCCGATTTTGGTCATATATCCATTCTTACAACGCTTTTTCGTTAAAGGTATCGTCATTGGGGCAGTAAAAGAGTAGTACTGCCCTGTAAGTGACCACACATTCTAGGGAGGAATATGAGTGAAAAAAAGGTTGGCTTGTCTCGTAGCAGGAAGCATGATCGTTTCACTGGCAGCTCCAGCCGTAATCGGGGCAGAACAGATGAAGCAACAAACCGTAACGGAGCAGGAGCAGGCGTCAAGCCTGCTTCGGGCACCGTACAAAGATTTGCAGGGACATTGGGCTGAAAATGCAGTGATGCGTATGCAGGATATGGCACTCACTAAAGGTTATGCAGATGGCACATTCAGACCGAGTGAACGTATCAGCCGTGCCGAATTTGTTGTGATGCTCGATCGGGTATTCGGATTCACAGGAGGCCCCGGAGCGGCATCATACACAGATATTAGTGAAAAAGACTGGTATTATGAAGCGATCACACGAGCAAGTGGATCTGGCATTATTCAGGGAACTGATGCAACACATCTGTCGCCCCAGCTTCCGATTACCCGGCAGGATGCTGTCGTGATGGCAGATCGTGCGTTTCAGTTGTCCACAGGAAGTGAGTCGCTCGGTACTGCGTTTAAAGACGACAAAGATGTAGCTGACTATGCAAGAAATGCGATGAACTACTTTGTGAAAAATAAAATTGTAAACGGATACAACGGGAATCTCGCACCTGCATCCAACATTACGAGAGCAGAAGCTGCTACGATTATGTCTACGTTGATAACAGATATTAAAAGCAAACCAGGTACTTATGAATCCAACGTAGAGGGTAATCTGATTGTCCGCTCAGAAGATGTGACGCTGAAGAATACAACGGTTAACGGCAACTTGCTCCTTACAGAAGCCATTGGAGAAGGTACAGTGATGCTCGACGGAGTAACGGTCACTGGGAGTGTAATCGTGAAGGGCGGAGGAAACCACTCGATCGATATTCATAACTCCAAACTGAATCGAGTTGTGGTGGACAAAAACCTGAGTCCAGTACATGTGAAAATCACAGGGACAACTCAAATTGAAAACATGTTTATTGAACAAAAAGCTACAGTCGAGTTGTCTGCTGAGAGTACGATTAATTCACTAAAAGTGAATAGCACAGCCCGCAATTCGGCTATTGACGGTAAAGGTCATATCAAGCTTCTCGAAGTCGATGCCGCGAGCGTATCGCTTAATGGGAAAGCGCTTTCACCAGGACAATACAAGGACAGTATTACGCCTGGGACAGAACAGTCTGAACAACCCAAACCTTCTACGCCGAATACTTCTACCAGTAGTACTGGTTCTAGCTCAGGCGGGGGCGGCTCTTCCAACTCAGGCGGAACGGCACCATCCGAACCAAGCAATCCTTCTGGTGAAAAACCGATTCCGGCAACGACCATTCCGGATGAGCATTGGGAAATGGTTTGGAATGATGAATTCAATGCGTCTTCCGTGGATGCATCCAAGTGGACCGTTCAGGATACGGAGCTTGTGTACAACAATGAGTTGCAATATTATAGCCCGAATAATACACGTATTGTGAAGGATGGTAACCGCAATGTATTGCAGATTGAAGCAAAGCGGGAGCAGAAGGGCAGCAAAAACTATACTTCCGGTAAACTGATTACAAAAGAGAAGGGTGACTGGACGTACGGAAAAGTCGTTGTTAGAGCCAAACTTCCCATCCAGCAGGGCATGTGGCCAGCAATTTGGATGATGCCTACGGATGAAGCCCATTATGGAGGATGGCCTGCTTCCGGTGAGATTGACATTATGGAGCTGATCGGCGGCAAAAACAAAGATCACGAGATTTACAGCACCATTCATTATGATTCGAAAAAAGCCGATGGCTCTCACGGACATGATCAAGGAAAATTCACATTGCCTCAAGGTGAATCGTTTGCCGATGAATATCATGATTTCCAGGTAGAATGGTTGCCAGGCATGATCCGGTTCTATGTGGATGGCAAACTGCATCATCAGATTAACAACTGGCAGACAACGGCGGCCGGACAGCCGGAAAGCTACACGTTCCCTGCACCGTTTGATCGCCCGTTCTATCTCATTCTCAACCTTGCGGTTGGCGGAGACTGGCCGGGATCACCGGAGAGTCACTTTGTTTCCGAAAAGATGAATGTGGATTTTGTGCGAGTGTATTCATATAAAAATATGGATCAATGGCCTGACGTGACTTCCAGTCCGATTGAGCCTGAGCAACAGCGCGCACCGCAAGCGGATGATAACCAGATTTATAATGAACGCTTCACCAAAGGTGCAGATGCAAATGGTGTTCCTGCCGACTGGAAGTTCATTACGAATGCAGGCGGAGAGGGCAAGGTTGAAGTCGTAGAGGATGAAGCGAAAGGCAAAGCAGCCAAAGTAACGATCTCCAAAGCTGGAACGGAAACGTATTCGGTTCAGTTAACTCAAATGCCGATGTATATCAAGAAAGACAAAAAATATAAAGTTCAGTTTGAAGCAAAAGCTTCTGCAAACCGGGTTATCCGCTCCAAAGTAACTCAGTTTGAGAAAAGCTGGACGAACTATTCTGAAGAAAAATCTTTTTCAGTCACTACGGATTGGCAACCATATGAATATGAATTCAACATGCGCAATGGTTCAGACAACAATGCACGCTTCGAATTTAATCTGGGATTGAACGAAGGCGATGTCTGGGTAACCAACGTAAGGTTAAAGGAGATTGCTGATGCAGATCCACTCCCAGTGGAACGAAAAGCACTCCCGGATGGTAATTACGTATTTAATGGTACTTTTGATCAAGGGAAACAACGGCTCGGCTTCTGGAACACTGAAATTCAGTCGGGTGCTGAAGCACAGGTATCCGTCAATAACTTCTTGAAATTCCCGATTATGGAGAGACAGCTTGTTGTCGATGTGAAGAAAACAAATGGTCAACCGGAACAAGTTGCCGTCGTTCAGCCTGGTATGAAGCTGGAAGGTAACACGACCTACGGGTTCTCGTTTGATGCCAAGGCAGATACGACAGGCGTTATGGATATCGGTCTATCTACCGAGGAGGGCCATAACGTTCAAATGAATCAAGGACAGCAGATTCAGATCGGGTCTGAGATGAAAACATACACTGGTGAAATTGTGATCGGAGAGGGGGAAGCAACAGCAACATCTACTTTGAAGCTTTTGTTTGGAGGCAGCTCTGGCAAGGTTTATGTGGATAATGTACGCCTGACGAAACGTGGCAAACCGGTAGCGATTCAGAATTATACTCATATTCCTGCCGCAGATGCTTACGTCATGCAGGGATTACAGCTTGAAAATTCCGATGAAGGCGGCGAGCATGTTAGCTATATGGATGAAGGAGATTTGCTTCAATTCAAAATTACAGCAGCGAATGAAGGTGCATACGCCTTCTCAACAAGGATGGCAAGTGCAAAATCGGATGCAAAGGTACGTTTTACAGTCAAAGATGAAGAAGGCCATACCGTGGCAAGTTCTAATCTGACGTTAGGAGATACAGGCGGCTGGCAAACGTACAAAACGGTATATTTCCCTTCTGTACCTCTAAAAGCAGGAACAACGTATTACGTGAATTTTGAAGGAAACGAATACAACACTCGCTGGCTGGACATTTCACTAAGTAAAGTGAAGAACGGCGAGCTCAGTACAGAAACATCGGATTGGGTCCTTACACCCGACACCAACCCTCCACAAGCAACATATAGCACTGAGCAAGGTATTAGCTTGACTGTGCCTAGTACAACCCAGAATTGGTGGGACGTTATATTACAGCAAAGAAATCTCTCGCTTGAAGCAGGTAAATCGTATCGTCTGAGCTTTGATGCTTCGGCTTCGACAGCAAAATCGATGCAGGTCGTTGTATCCAAGGCGGGCAGTGATGAAGTGAAGTATTTGGAACAGGCGGCCGAGCTAACAACAACAAAACAGCCATATGCCTACACCTTTACTATGGGAGATACGGCGGATGAGGCAGGCTTGTTAAACTTCGGTCTAGGTAAGTCACTGGAGCTGGCCGCCGAACACGTTGTATCCATTCAAAATGTAATGTTGTTTGAGGTCAATCCCGGCGCAGATGAGGGAGGTCAACCTGTACATGTCAATTTGATCAAAAATGGTGACTTTACGCAAGGAACGACTGGTTGGTTCCCGTATGCGGCAAGTAATAAACCGGAAGACTTGGTGCTCAGCGCGGATAATCAGAAGTTGCTAGCCAAGATCGGTCAAGTCGGGGACAATCCATGGGATCGGCAATTGATCCAGGAAGGTTTTTCCATGCAGCAGGGCTACACGTATAAACTGACCTTTAAAGCAAAAGCGGATCATGCACGCAAGATGGGCGTCGGTATTGGCTGGGTAGATGTAGATGCAAACTATAAATGGACTGGGTTCTACGGTGATCGAATGAATTTGACTACGGAAGAACAAGAGTTCACGTTTACCTTCCAAGCGACCGAGGCGAGTTATGCGAACAGCCGAATTGTGTTTGACATGGGTAAGATCGACGGTACTGAGCAATCAGATACCACAATTATACTGTCTGATGTAAATCTGGTTAATATGGGGAAAACGCAATAAAACAGTGGTTGGAAGGTCGCTTGTTCTTTGAGGTGAGCGAGTTAATAATCCACAACACAACTTACGCAGTGTCAAAAGGGACGAAGCAGATTCATACTGCTTCGTCCTTTTTGTGTACTTCCGTAAAGGCGTTAACAATAGGGTACGGTTATAGCTTCAATACCATTAGCAGCATCTCAAATGATATCGTTTACAATATAATACAGAATTGAATTATCCTTTGGATCGGTTGAAAAAGCAGATGAGGTTGAACAAAACCAAGCACGGTTGAACGATTATACGTTAAAACAGTCTTTACGAAAGCAAAAGAGACTTTTATGCTTTTTATAAGGAAACAGCTCGTAATCAAACGTAAGGAAATTTCAATGTAGATTTACTTCGAGCAAAATCTTCACCACTAAAGGGGTGTTCAAAACGATGTGTGCGAGTTTGCCAAACACTAATTATGGAACAGGAATAGGAACAGAAACAAGTCATCAACCCAACCCTCATGTAAACGTCCCAAAAAATCATAAACTTACAGCACTTCGTGTGTCTGCGAATGGACGATATCTGGAAACAACGCAGGGTGTTCCCTTTTTCTGGCTTGGGGATACAGCATGGGAGCTTTTGCATCGTTTGAACCGGGAAGAAAGCGAACATTATTTGCGTACAAGAGCTGCCCAACGTTTCACGGTCATCCAGACGGTTCTACTGGCTGAATTCAGCGGAATCACAACCGAAAATGCTTATGGCAGGCTGCCTTTATATATGGATGAACAGGGTCAACCTGATCCAATCCGGCCGGATATCGATGGGGTATATTCATATTGGCATCATGTGGATGCCATGCTTGAGCTTGCTGCCAGTCATGGGCTCTATGTTGCGCTGCTGCCGACTTGGGGCGACAAGTTCAATCAGAAGTGGGGAAAAGGGCCGGAGATTTTTACGCCAGAACATGCTTTTACGTATGGAAAATGGCTAGGTGAACGATATGGCTCACACCCGCAAGTCATTTGGGTACTTGGAGGAGATCGCCCGCTGGAGACCAAGAGTCACTTTGACGTTGTTACTTCAATGGCGAGAGGATTAAAAGAAGGTGGTGCGATGCAACTGATGACCTTTCATCCACCTGGATGTGATTCATCCTCGAGACAGCTCCATGATGAGCCATGGCTAGACTTTAATATGATCCAATCGGGTCACGGCGAACGAGAGATCACCAATGATCGGCGTGTACGGCAGGACTATGAACGAAAGCCTGTGAAGCCAACACTTGATGCCGAGCCATGTTACGAAGACATTCCTATCGGATTTCGTGGAGAGCAGGGTTATTTTGATGCCACAGATGTGAGGAAGGCCGCATACTATGCGCTATTTTCAGGGGCATTCGGTCATACCTACGGTCACCATTCCGTATGGTCCATGTATCAAGGTACGAATGATCTTGTAGAGTCCAATCGTCAAGGAGATTATTTCATTATGAATTGGCGAGAGGCGTTACATCGTCCCGGAGCAGAACAGATGCAGCATGTACGTACATTACTTGAACAGGAACTTAGCTCGGATCTGCGCCCTAACCTGGATCAGATTCATCAGAATCGGGCAGGGGAGAATCGAGCAGTGAGTCTACAGAATAAATATAGCGCTTACATTTATCTGCCCAATGGCTTGTATGTGGACGTGGTCATGGGGTATATTGAGGGCAAGCATGTGAAAGCAACATGGTTCTGTCCGAGAACAGGAGAAACAATAGATGTTTCTTCCGATTTAGCAATACTGAATCAAGGCATTGAACGTTTTACAGCCCCAACAAGCGGAAGAGGGAATGACTGGATTTTGATATTGAAGGGGGTTTAATGCATGTATAAGGTGATGATCGTCGAAGATGAAATGCTGGTTCGGATCGGACTGAAAAATTCCGTTGAATGGAGCAAATTCGGGTTAGAGGTTACCGCCGATTTCCCCGATGGTCTTGCCGCATGGGATTATTATGAACGTGAGAAACCCGACGTGGTCATTACCGATATCAGTATGCCCAGAATGGATGGCATGGAGCTGATCACCAACATTCGTAACCTAGATAAACATACACGTATCGTTGTGCTCTCTTGCCTGGAAGAGTTTGAACTGGCCCGCAAGGCGCTCACACTGGATGTATCCAGCTATATATTAAAGCTAACGATGACGGAAGAAGAGATTGAGCAAGTACTGACGAGTGTCAGGGAAGAGCTGGATCAGCAGCAGAGCCAGGTGCAGGGAAGAGTAAGCTCAACTTCACCGGATATAGAACTCATAAAAGAAAAGATGTTTAAGGACTTTATGTTTTATCGTATTTTCTCCACAGAAGAGTTCTCCCGGTTTGTGACGGAGAGTGCCCTACGTCTTTCTCCTGTTCGGCTTGTGGTGTGCGTGATGGAAGTGGATCGTTATTTTTCGCTCAAGGAACGTTTTCATGATGAGCATGGTCATCTGGTCAAGATGTCGTTGCTGAACATTTTGGGAGAGATCATGACGAGTTACAAACGGGGGGAAGCCGTTCAGATTAATGACCAGCATTACGCCCTCGTGCTGCATTTTGCCGATATATTATCTGAGCAGGCGATTGTTCAGGAGATTCACCAGTTGCTTGAACATGTGCAGGACACGATCCGTCATTATTTTAACTGTACGGTATCCTTTGGAATCAGTAGTGTGAACGGAGGATATGATTCACTTCCCAGACAATATGCTGAAGCCAAGCGTGCATTGCAACGCAAATTCATTACCGGCCCGGGGCAGCAACATCAGGGAACCGGACGTGCGGATCGTTCGAGAGTACTTGCACGAATCGAGCAAATTAAAAACCATAACGCCATAAGGGAGCTGCTCCCACCACTGAAACAAAAGGAATATGACCAGTTTTTAGAGGAGATCGAAGGCGGTTTGTGTGAAGAGCGTAAAACGCTGGAGTTGACAATCTATCAATTCATCCAATGGATTAACACACATGTGTATGATCATAACAATGAGAAGACACTGCTGGTCAGCATGACGGAAGAGCTGGAAACCTGTGATACACTGCCTGATATGTTGGATCGAATCCTCGTCTATATGAACACACTTGTCGAGTTGACCCGCAAACGCTTACAAATGAGTGATGAAATCACCCGGGCCATCGAGTACATTAAGCGCCATTACACAGAAAATATCAGCCTTCAGATGGTCGCGGACCATGTGGGGCTAAGTCCAGGTTATCTCAGTAACCTGTTTCGTAAAGAACTGCAGATTACCTATATTGATTACGTAAACCGATACCGTATTGAGCGTGCAAAAGAACTGCTTGCGCAGAGTCAGATGCGTTCTTTTGATGTACCGGCTCTGGTCGGTTTTTCGCCCGAGTATACCTATTTCAGCAAAGTGTTCAAAAAAATTACCGGCCTGAATCCAAACGAATATCGCAGACAAACCACGCTCCGTGACAAAAGGGTGCAATAAGATGAAGAAAGTCGTGCAAGCGCTGTTTGTATCCCGACAACTCAGAACCCAGCTCATTCTGTATATTATGATCATCAGCCTCGCCGTCATGGCGGGGGCTTCTTATTTTATTTATTCTTTTATGCAAAATATGGTCAAGATTCAGAATGAACGGCTACTCTACCAACAATTCCAGCAGCTGGATCACAACATTGGCGGATTGGTTAAAGAGATAGATCGGTTATCGATGCTGTTTCTGCGTGATGATCATATTCAGCAGTTTTTGTACAAAATTTCGGAGAAAACGGAAGAAGAATTTCTGGAATCCAAAAATGATGTACAGCGAGTCATTGCCGATTTCATTGATAACTACAATTACATTGATTCGATCTATATCACGGCGGAAAATCTGGGCGCTGTAGGCGGAAGTCAGAAGCGAACGCTTGTCTATGACCGGGAGGCATGGCAACAAAGCTTTTTCACCTCTGAGCCTTTTCATCAGACGATTGAACAGTATCCACACCTGATCATTCATTCTGGAATCAAAAAATCATTCTACAATCCGTATCTCACGGGTAAAGATGACGGTTATTTAATCAGCCTGATGCGGGGCACAAGAGCGATTTATGATCCGAACACAAGTGCCACTTTAATTTTTAATATCGATGAACGTTATCTATCTTCCATTTATGCGACTGCACTGAACCGCGAAGAAGGGGACATGTACATCGCGAGCGCTGACGGAATGGTTGTATCAGCGAGTGAAGCGGATCGGGTAGGAACTCGCAGTCACTTCAAGACAGGGGAGGACCTTGAGAACGGTGCGTACGGAAGTCTGGATGATGAAAAGGCAGGACGCAACATGCAAGTCGTCTATTACAAGCTCCATGACGGGGGCTGGTATCTGCTCAAAGAGATCCCGCTCAGTCAGTATGCGGACCAGATTCTTGGCGTTCAACGGATGCTTATGCTGGTGTTCACCATAAGTGTACTGGCAATCTTTATCGCTTCCTACTTCTGGCTGCGCAAAATTATTAAACCACTGAACCAATTATCCGGCAAAATGAAGGATATGAGTCGCGGTGAACTTGGCGTTACCGTTGATCATGTTCCCAATAACGAACTTGGCACAGTGATCCGCCGTTTTAATGAGATGTCGCTTAGTATGGTGGAGCTTGTAGAGAAAAATAACGAGATACAAGAGAAGAAAAGAGAGCTGGAGCTGGAGGCCTTGCAGTACCAGATCAATCCACATTTTCTCTACAATACATTGAACATGATTCGCTGGATGGCGGTCATTGTCAAGGCAGACAACATCGTGAATACGATTGTTGCTTTAGGCAATATTTTGCGTCCCGTGTTCTCCAGTAAAGATTCGATGTGCACGCTGCGTGATGAACTGTCGTATGTGGACAACTATTTAAAGATCATTAACATGCGATTTAACAATAACATTACCTTCACGATGGATGTACACGAACAATGGATGGATTGTCAGGTTCCGCGCTTTATTCTTCAGCCGTTACTGGAAAATTCGATTGCTTCTGGCAGACAGAGCGAGGAGTTTGCTATACAAATTAGCATTGAGGCTGCTGGAGATGAGAATCATCTAATATTGAGCGTTATCGATTCCGGGGTAGGCATGGACACGTTTGCGCTTGAAGCGTTAAATGAAAAATTAGCCAGGGGAGAATCACCCAAGTCTACGGCTGGAGGCAGCGGTATCGGTCTGAACAATGTCAATAAACGGATTCGTTTATATTATGGGACTGAATATGGCATTCAATTTGTTCCAGCTGATCAGGGCGCAAAAGTTATGATTACTTTGCCAGCGCGTCGATAAAAAGTGGTACTTATTCAATGGAGCGTTAGGATAATCGAACTGAAATAAGGTAGTTTCTTCATAGAAGCTCTCATGTTCTCGCCCGAAAGGCGACCCATGAGAGCTTTTTTCGGTTATCGTTTTCTCATTTGTTCAAGAAAAATCTTAAGATTGTTCAAGTTCATTCGAGAGACGGTATTATTTTTTTCAAGCAGATCGGGGGAAGTTTCATTCAAGCGCCTTTAAGAAAGCGCTATCATATGAATAAGCAAAACGAAAGCAAACGCACAAAGGAGAAATTCATATGCAACGAACCGAAACGCTGAAAAGCTCTGTCACCAAAAAAGCCGGCAAGCTGAATCGCAAAGACAGCATTCATCTGTTGTTGCTAGCCGCACCCTTTGTCCTATTTACACTGGCATTCAGTTACGTACCTTTATTCGGATGGATTTATGCGTTTTTTGACTACAAACCAGGCATTCCGTTGCAACAAACCCCGTTTCTGGGGCTCGAAAACTTCCGGAACATGTTTGATGATCCACGAATGGGTCCTGTACTGGCGAACACACTAGCACTAAGCTTATTGTCCATCGCAACAGCACCGGTACCGATGCTGCTAGCCATTTTAATCTCGGAGGTACGTGCTGGCTGGTTCAAACGGCTAGTACAGACGGTGTCCACATTGCCGAACTATATCAGCTGGATCATCGTGTTTTCATTAGCCTTCAGTATGTTCAGCACGGAGGGCGCAGTCAATTCCATTATGATGAAAACAGGCATCGGCAATCCGCCCGTGGATATTCTCGGGAATTATGACCGGGTATGGACGGTGCAGACTTTGCTGTTGCTGTGGAAATCCGCAGGCTGGAGTGCCATTATCTATCTGGCAGCCATCGTGGGTATAGACAGCGAGCAATACGATGCAGCAAAGGTGGATGGCGCCGGACGTATGCGTACCATCTGGCATATTACACTGCCCAGCATCATGCCTACGTTTATCGTACTATTACTCCTCTCCGTTAGTAACCTGCTCTCGGCAGGATTCGAACAATATCTGGTGTTCAGCAACGTCATGATCGCGGATCGAATTGAAGTATTAGACCTGTATGTATACCGGCTTGGTCTCGTGACAGGAGACTACTCATACTCCACAGCTGTGGGGATTTTCAAAACGGTGATCAGTGTTCTGCTGCTGTTCGGTGTTAACATTTTATCCAAGAAAGTTCGCGGTCAAGGCATCGTCTGACTCGCAGGGAAAGGAGCAAAACTTATATGCGCACACAACCCGCAGGACAGACGCTTCGTCCCGTCCACCATACCGATTGGAAAGACCTTACGTTCTCACTGTTTAACTACATCATACTGTCGCTGCTCGTGATCATCACGATCTACCCGTTCTATTACATCTTTATCTATTCCATCAGTGACCCGATCGAGGTTCAGAAAGGCGTATATTTCTGGCCAGCAGGATTCTCGCTCGAAGCCTATAAAGCAACGATACAACTGCCGGGTATTATGGATGCTGCATTGGTAAGTATCTCCCGAACGGTGCTGGGTACATTGATTACCGTATTTAGCTGTTCCTTTTTTGCCTATCTGATCACCAAAGAAGAGATGCCGTATCGTAAAATCATTTACCGTTTTGTCCTTATTACCATGTATTTTAACGCTGGTTTTATCCCGTGGTATCTAACGATGAAAGCATACGGCTTACAAAATAATTTTCTGCTATACATCATCCCTGGTGCGATGTCGGGCTTTAACATTATTTTGATCAAAACGTTCATTGAACAGCTTCCGGCTTCACTGGAGGAATCGGCGAAGATTGACGGAGCAGGATATTTCCGGATCTATCGCAGTATTATTTTCCCGCTCTCGATGCCGATCATTGCCACCATTGCCGTGTTCTCTGCCGTTGGCCAATGGAATACCTGGTTTGACAACTTTTTTCTCGTCGAAAACCCGAAGCTGCAAACGTTACAATTGGTGCTCTACAACTTCTTGAATCAATCCAGCAACCTGTCCAATATGACAACAGAGGAATTAACCCGGGGAGATGTCGTTCGAACACTCACACCTCAGTCCATCCGAATGACAATCACCATGCTGGTTACGTTGCCGATTGTTCTTGTGTATCCGATGTTGCAACGTTACTTCGTGAAAGGAATCATGATGGGGGCAGTTAAGGGATAAGGCTTGTTGGCTAAAAAGTGTTGCTACGAGGTTGGATTATCCGGCATAATGCCGATAATTATAGAAGATAAAACAGGAGGGTTATGACATGAGAACTAAAAAAACGTTCCGCCCAGTAATGGTCATGCTCATGATGACATCTTTACTGCTTGCAGCCTGTACGAGCGGAGGGACAGGGCAGACGGGTACTGGCGAATCAGGTTCACCAGAGAACGGCTCTAATAAAGATCTGGTTACGCTGCGTGTGCTAATTATGGAGACCGGATCGAAATGGAATACGCAGCAAAACAACGAGGTCGCACAGGCCATTGCCGAAAAAATCGGTGTCAAGATTGAATACGTTGAAGCAGACGAGAATAAATTCAATGTATTGCTTGCCGGCGGCGACCTGCCCGACCTGGTACGCACAAATGTGAATAAATATCAGAAGCAATTGATTGAAGGGGATCTGATTGTTCCACTTGACGATATGCTCGCCAAATCCGGCAAGGATATAACAGCCAACATTCCTACCGTTGTAGACTACAGCAAAAAGAACTGGAGCAACGGCACCGGTAAACTGTATTTCCTTCCACCGCAAGTACAATCCAAACCGGGGACATCCATTGCACCAATTACCATTGGCCCAACGATTCGCTGGGACTGGTACAAAGAGATTGGTACCCCTGAAATTGCAACGATGGATGATCTGCTCGACGTTGTAGGTCAAATCGTAGAAAAACATCCGCAGACGGAAGACGGAAAGAAAGTATACGGCGTGTCCATGTGGCAGGATTGGGGACTGTGGCCTTATACGATTCCGCCAATCATCTTTAATGAAAGTGTCAGTGCCACAAGTGACCTGACGGCATCCAAAGTTGGCGGCAGCGAATTCATTAGCAATCTGACCGATGAATCCTCTAACTTCTGGACAGCACTTGACTTCTACAATAAAGCACAGCGTAGAGGATTGCTTGATCCCGACTCTCTGACGATGAAAAACAATGATTACATGGCTAAAGCAACAGCAGGACAGATCGTTGTTGGACCAGCGACCTGGGCGATGGGTGATTTTAATGCACAGCATGCAAGCGAAGGAAAAGGTTATCTCGTTGTACCCGCAGGCAAACTGGCTTGGACAGGTGCAGTCAACCCGCTCGGCTGGCAGGATAAAGCCTACAGTATCTCCAAAACGTCCAAAAATCCTGAAAAAGCGATGGAATTCCTGAATTATATTTACTCTTATGAAGGTGCACGCACCATGTACAACGGTGTAGAAGGCAAGCACTGGAAAGTGGTTGACGGTAAACCGGCACTGACGGACGAAACATTGGCTTTGAAAGCAGCAGGCGGTGCACCATACGAAGCCACAGGACTTTCACTCGATCGGAATATCATCGGTCTCGGCGGAGATATGGTTAATCCAAATGACAAAATGCCCGTTGACCTCTTTACCTCCGAGGAGTCCTTGTCTAAAGCAGCCACAACGCTTGAAAAAGACTTCGCTCAGCATTACGGTGCTTCATACTCAGGTGAGGTATTCAAAAAGCTGATTGATGAAGGCAAACTGAATACGTTTACGACCTGGATGAATGGCATGACGGATGAGGAAATCATTAGGCGTAACACTATCCCGGGTGTAACACTGGATGACAAACTGAAAAAACAGGAGGCTGAGCTGAAAGAGCTGGCAGCGCGCGAGGCAGCCAAGATTATTCTTTCCAAGGATGAGCAAACCTTTGAAGCAAACAAACAGGCTGCACTGGCCGCATTCAAAAAAGCCGGAGCAGACGAATTTACAGCTTGGTATAACAGTGAATACCAACGGCTTCGTCAAGCTCACGGTCTGTAAACCGACTTGACCGAAAAAGAAAGGGCAAGAAGGGGGAGCTAAAGCTGTGAAGTTTTAGCTCCTTTTGTTTTGCAACCTGGACTGCTGGGAATGGAGGCGCACGTTCATCCTCAGCACAATATTAAGGGAACGGGAGTTGATTTAGATATGGATCAAACGTTGCCAGCTGGGGGCTCCATTTGGAAAGCTTCCTGGATCTGGGGAGGCGATGAGGAGTGGCCGCGTAATGAATGGCGCTGTTTTCGAAAACAATTTATGTTGCAGCACTGGGATTACGCAAGTGCAGAGGTCACAATTACGGCAGATGCCCGGTACGTGTTATATGTAAACGGCGTCTTGTGTGGAAGAGGGCCTAATCGCTCTTGGCCGTTTGAACTGAATTATCATGTACACGAAGTTGGACATTTGCTTCGTTCAGGCAATAACACGATCGCCGTTCTGGTCATAAGTTACGGGGTGGCCACGTTCAGCTATGTGCCAGGTCAAGGGGGGCTGCTGGCTCAACTGGAGCTGGTCCCTCCAGAGACGGCAGCGCTTACCCGTCAGAGGCAACTAATTGCTGCTACGGATGATACATGGCATACCACTCCATATGCGGGATACGAGCGCAGGACCTCACGCATGTCCTGTCAGCTTGGTTTTAGCGAACAGGTGGATGCAAGCCGCTCACAAGTAGATTGGTTTGGAACAGAAACAGACATCGATTTTGCTGAGGAGCACGGTTGGACAGATGCCCGGATCATCGGGAGGCCAGGTGATGCCCCTTGGAAGCAGCTGATCCCGAGCAATATTCCTGAATTGACTGAGCAAGAGGTTTGGCCGGTCCGGGTCGAGTCTTTGAAAGAGGTATCTCTTGTCTCGTGGACACATGTGCTGGATATACGTGAAGCGATGGAGCCAGGCAGCAAAATGCATGCCAACCCGGTATCTTTTGCGGGTTATGCGGCGGCAGTCATTCGTGCAAGCAGCGAAACAGAGGCTGTGATCGGATTTTTCAGTGCCTTCCATGCACTGCGCGGAATTACTCTCAACGGAACCTATTACACTTTAGAAGAAATGGAGGGAGAACAACCGCGCCGTCTGCAGCGAATCAGGCTCCAAGCCGGAGACAATCTGCTGCTGATTGAACTCGCGGGACCTGATCATGGCGGCGGCTTGCATCTTGGCATCGACTGTGACGTTTCATTTACGGTTGTTTCGCCGCTTCTTCTCCATGAAAAACTGGTAGGCGAATCACCTTTTATGCTGATAGGCCCGTTCGCTACTCTGGTTCATATTGATCATCAGCCAAGTTCAGACCCACTTCGTGCGTATCGTGGCTTTGGCGGAAATCAGTCTTTGGATAGGAATGCGTTTCAGGACGCAGATGTGTATGAGCAGTGTCGAAGAGTCGCTTCGGTGTCAGAATTGATTGCTTATCAAAAGTGGATGAGTGTTTTTCCTGCGATGTTAAGCTCGGATGCATCCATCTTTACCTTCAGTATATGGAAGCGAAAAGAGCAAAACTTGGCTGTACCAGCAACGTTGCAGCAGGTATGTTTTGCCAATCGCAGGCCGGCCATAATACCGGCAACGGATGAAGGTCAAGGGCTTGAGCTGATTCTAGACTTTGGACGTGAATGGTCTGGTTATCTGCGATTTGAAGTAGAAGCACCGGAAGGGACAGTCATTGATGCCTATGGATTCGAATACATGGATGGCGGATGGAGACAGGATACCTTTGGCGTAGATAATACGCTACGTTATGTATGCCTTGAAGGCAGACAAAGTTATGAATCTCCTGTGCGGCGTGGACTACGCTATCTTATGCTTACAATTCACGGGAATAGAGCACCTGTCCGACTGTTCGGTGTGACGCTTGTGCAGAGCAATTATCCAGTGGCAGAGATCGGCCGTTTCCATAGCTCAGATCCACTCTTGAATGATATCTGGGAGATTAGCAAACATACAACCCGGCTGTGCATGGAGGATACATTTGTGGATTGTCCGACCTATGAACAGGTGTTCTGGGTAGGGGACAGCCGTAATGAAGCACTTGTGAACTATTACGTCTTTGGTGCAACGGATATTGTAAAACACTGCCTTGAGCTAGTGCCCGGATCAGGTCAGCAGACACCACTTTATGTGGATCAAGTGCCGAGCGGCTGGAGCAGTGTCATTCCAAACTGGACGTTTTTTTGGGTAACGGCCTGTCTTGAATATGCCCGGCATACCGGAAACAGGGAGTTTGCATCAACGGTCTGGCCGAAGGTCAGGTTCACACTGGATCATTATCTCAAAAATATAGATGATCAAGGGCTATTAACCATTCATGCCTGGAATCTGCTCGACTGGGCACCGATTGAGCAACCGAACGACGGGACAGTTACTCATCAAAACGCCATTTTTGCACGCACGCTGGCAGATGCGGCACGATTGTCGGAACTGGCAGGGTGTGCAGAGGAAGGCGCTTACTACGACTCTAAGTCACATCTTTTAATTCAGGCCATCAACAAGCATCTATGGAGCAGTGAACGTCTGGCTTTCTTGGACTGTATTCATGCCGATGGTTCTCCCTCCAGCACATTTAGCATGCAGACTCAAGTGATAGCACTGATTACCGGAGTTGCAGCAGATGAACGTAAGGAGCAGTTAACGGACTATTTAACATCGCCACCGGAGGACTTTGTTGCGATTGGAAGTCCGTTCATGACGTTTTTTTATTATGAAGCGCTGATGATGAACGGGAAGATTGAAACGATGCTTCAAGATATGCGAGTGAAGTTCGGTGAGATGGTGAGACATGATGCGACAACCTGTTGGGAGATGTACCCGGGATTTACCGAGAATAGAGCTAATCCGAAGGATATGTCACGAAGTCATTGCCATGCCTGGTCTGCTGCACCGGGATACTTTCTAGGAGCTGTGGTACTCGGAGTACATCCCACGGCAGACGGTTGGACGAAGGTTCGGGTTGCGCCGCAACCTGGAGATCTGCAATGGGCCAAAGGAGCGGTGCCTCTTCCGGGCGATGGAAGAATCGATGTGCGCTGGGAGATTAGGAATGAAGGAGAAGACTCAGTATTTCAATTGGAAGTGGTTGCCCCAAAAGCAGTCTCGGTTTCAATGGAGGTACCGGAAGGTTATCGGCCTGTGCTCATTCACAGAACATGTTGAATAGACCCATACAGAGTAAACAGAGTAACAGAAATTCATAGAGCCTGAATGGAGTGTTCGTACGATGACAAACATCTCATATTACCGTTCCGAGCAAGGGAAGCGTTATCTGGACGAAATTCAGGATAAGGCTTATTCCCGCTCTTCGCTTCACGGAGACGCTTGGGTGGATGCGGATAGTCGTATTCCGATTCTACCTGTAACGAACGAAATGTTACCCGTGATGAATAACCAGCAGTCCGTTTCAATGTACTCCATAGCCGATTCCACATCCGATTCGTTGATATTATCTGGTTTATGGCGGATGAAGGGCGGAGAAGCAGCTGATCCCGGTTCCCCGGCCCCTGCCACAGGATGGTTTGGACGAAAAGCTCTCGCTAGCGAAGGGATGCGTGAGCGATGGTACGACCCTGAGCATCCTCGCAAAGACTGGCATGAGATTCACATTCCTGCAACAGTACAGCAAGCCTTAATGGATTTAGGGTTGATGGATGACCCGCATTGGAACACCAATACAATTGATGAACTTGAGCAGTATGGTTTACCTCAGGAGACACCTGTCTGGTTCCGCAGAACACGTGTGGAGTGTATGGAGTGGTGGTTTGCTACCACCTTTGAAGTACCGCAGGAATGGAATGGCAGACGGCTTACTTTAGAGTTTGACGGCATCGATTACTCCGGCACCGTATTTCTCAACGGCGTATCACTTGGTCATCATCAAGGCATGTTTGGCGGACCGATTCATGACATTACACATCTGGTTCGATGGAATGAAGCCAATGTACTCGTAGTTCGAATCGATCCGGCACCTCAAAGCTGGAATGGACTAATGAAACCAAGTCCAGGCTTCGGCTGGCACTACGGACATCTCATATCGCTTGGCATCTGGAAAGATGTGCGCATAAGGAGCCAACCAGACCTGGCTTTACTTGATCCGTATGTCGTAACACGGTCTTTCTCTTCGGATGAGGCGCTGCTTCATATTGAATTTACAGCAGATAGTTCTCTTGTTGAGCAGGTATCTATAACTATCGAAGGTCTGATCCGGCTGAAAACCGATAAGGTGCGCAGGGAGACGTCAAGTAAAAATAATCCACCCCTTGGGACGAAAGAACAATATGAAAGCTGCGAACAGAGCCGATTTACAGCTGTTATTACAGTGCCCTATGGCAAAAGCAAGTTCTGCACCGAAGTCAAACTGAACAATCCACAAATCTGGTGGCCTTCAGGGTATGGGGAACAGCCTATCTACGAGCTTGTGCTGCGAGTAGTCTCTAGTGAACGTGCTGATCGAGATGCGGATGATATGGCACATCATTCAATGGGCATATTGAACGCAGCTTGGACAGCGGGATCAAAATCAGTTAACACAGGTGCAGTCTTCACTTCTTTTGCTATCCGTACGATTGAGATGCGACCCGTGATAGATACCACACCTGAAACAGACTATCGCTGGCAGTTCGTCATCAATGGCGAACCGATCTTCATCAAAGGTGCGAATTGGTGCTGGCCGGATGTCATGCTCACACACAAGGAAGGGCAATATGAACGTTTACTGGAGCTAGCGCGGAGAGGCCATGTTCAGATGCTCCGAGCTTGGGGTGGCGGGATTGTGGAAAGTGATGAGTTTTATACCTTGTGTGATGAAAAGGGCATCATGGTGTATCAAGAGTTTCCTCTCTGTTGGGGGCCGCCTGATGCACCGCTGACCGACCTAGGTGTCATTGACCGTCAGACGGTACTCTCCATTAAACGGCTGCGGAACCATCCTTCATTGATCATGTGGGGCGGTGGCAACGAAAATGGGGCTCATGGCGGGGCAGACGAAGGCCTCTTTCTAGTCGGGAAGCGCTGCCGCGAGTATGATCCATCCCGTCCTTTTCATCGAACCGATCCTTGGGGAGGCAGTGCTCATAACTGGAATGTCTATCATGGAGGCGAACCGCTCGATCAAGCCACGTTAGCGATGCCTTCGGTGTTTTACGGCGAGTTCGGCATCCCAAGCCAGACGAATGTTTCCAGCTGTTTGCGATATATGCCGGAAGAAGCGTTGTCTTCTTTTCCACCGACCGAGGAAAGCAGAGGATGGAAGGCTCATTTTCATCAGTTTAGCTTGAAAGATATCATTAAAGTAATGCGGTACGGGGCATATGGACCCATTCGCAATTGGCATGACTATATTATCTATTCGCAGACTGCACAAGGCGATGCCATTCGCTTTACCGCTGATATCCAACGAGCAGGTACGGGGAAAAACAAGAGTGGATACTGGTATTACAAATTCACCGATTGCTTTCCGGGACACTCATGGGCAGTCGTCGACTACTATGGGACAGCTAAGCTCTCATATTATCGTGCCAAGCAAGCTTGTCGTCCGCAAAATGCGTTTATCACGACATCGAAACTTGACGGATGGGAGCAGGGTGAAATGTTTCACGCTGGTCTACATCTTGTCAATGATTCGCGTGAAATACTTACAGACGTCATGGTACAAGTCAGATTATATAACAGCCAATTAACCGAAATGATGACATGGGAGTACCCAGCTCTAACAGCGAATCCAGGCCTGGCGTATTGCATAGATACGTTGGAAATCAAGCTGCCCGAAGCCTCATGCATTGATCCTTTTCTGATGGCGGTTACACTTCATGCCCACAATGGGAGTCTGATCTCTGATCAATGGTACTGGTTCAATGCTCAGCCGAAGACCGCTGAACTTCTCGCTTTTGAGAGAGAGCACCGGCACGATGCCAACGAATACAAAGGTAAGGACGCTGAGCATGCATTCATGCTATACGGGAACCTTTCTAATGCACCGCTACGTGAACTTCCTTGTACCTTAATGGAAGCGTCTGCTGTCTATACAGATGACAATAGCGGCGTGATTATTATACGTAACAGCGGAAGTGTGCCTGCGATTCGGGTGATGATTCACGATTTTCCCGAGGACTGGAGTTGCTATCTGGATGACAATGATTTTGGCCTTTTGCCGGGAGAAGAGAGACGCATTGCGTTTGAAACAGGATCTGAAATCCGGTTGAACGAGATAACTGTGAGTGCATGGAATGCCTCTGAAGTAACGATCAGACATCAGAATTTTCTATAGGGAAAGCAGACGAATGGGTGAGGAGGCAGAAAAAATGTCAGACACATGGTTAGCCGAGTGGATTACCCGCCAGACAAGTGCTCGCGATGAGTGGACTTCCTATCAAGCAGAAGTCGTACTCGACGTGGATACAGGTGGTGCATCATTTTTGTTTGGTTATCAGAATGAGAACGATCATTGCGGGATTGAACTTCGGGAGAGCGAGCAACAAAAGACAGAGTCCCCGGAGCATACACAAGCTTTCTCAGATGAGAATCCATTTATTGCTTACGTTTTCCGCACGGAAGAGGGGATAAAGCAAGTCATAGGCAACATCAAACTACCTTCATTCCTGTCGAAAGAGCTTACGAAAATCTCGCTCAAAGTATGTACAGAAAACGGAGAATGGAAAGTAACGATAAATGAACAATTTTTTTGTAGTTGCCAAGCAACAGAATATCACGGAACAGTCGGATTTCAGACAGAAGAAGGGCAAAAAGCGGTCTTTCGCGACCTGAAACTAACTGGAAGCGATGGACGTGTGCTGTACTCCAACCGTTTTTATGATCCGCTAACCACGCATTGTACAGCAGGTACGATTCATGCTTCAGGCAATGGACTGGTGTTGGAAGGACAAATGCTATCGGTTTGCGAGGCAGAGTTTCCAGTAGACAGCCCACTGTTCCGCAAAACATTTAATATATCCACACCCCCGATTGAAGCCAGACTGCGCATCTATTCGATTGGCTGGTATGAGCTTCTTATTAATGGAAAGCGAGCAGACCGCCGTGTACTTGCCCCAGCCAATACACCTTATCATCGTAGAATGCTATATGACACATATGACGTGACTCCTCTGTTGCAAGAAGGTGAAAACGCACTGGGTGTCTGGTTGGGGAATGGATATCATTACAACTATTCGCGGTGGGGATGGAAATGGAATCGGGATAAGGCCCTCCTCCTGCAACTGGATCTACGCTTTGAGGATGGCAGTACACAGACCATTATCTCAGATGAATCCTGGTCATCGGCACCAAGCCCGATTTTATTCAATGATATTTATGATGGGGAGTCCTATGATGCACGCCTGCAACAAAATGGGTGGGATTGTCCAGGATTTATTGAAGACAAGAACTGGACAGGGGCTGTAACTGCCAAGGCGCCAAAAGGTGAACTCAAGGAGAATAAACAACCTCCTATTCTGCCATTCGAATCGGTACAGCCTATTTCTGTGTTTCATCCACGTCCTGGAGTGAATGTATACGACTTTGGACAAAACATCGCAGGTTGGGTTCGTATTCGGGTGAAAGGACGGGAAGGCCATGAGATACGGCTGCGATACAGTGAACTGGTGGATGGACAAGGCAATATTGACTCTTGGACGAATCGGAACGCGAAGGCTACAGATACCTACATCCTCCTCGGTGATGCTGAAGAATGTTACGAGCCACGTTTCACGTATCATGGATTTCGGTATGTAGAGGTCTGTGCCGGATCAAGCTGGATTACCATTCAGGCAGTTCCGATCCATGCCGCTGTTGAACTGGCAGGCACATTTGAATGTTCGGATGAACTGCTTAATCAGCTTTACAGCAATATTCGCTGGTCTTACCTTAACAATCTAGTGAGCATTCCAACGGACTGTTGCCAGCGTGACGAGCGAACACCTTGTCTCATGGATTCCGCTGTCGTTGAGGAATCAGGGATGCACCATTTCGATATGCAGAGCTATTATCATAAATGGCTTGAAGATATTGAAGACAGCCAGACGAATCCCGACTGGAGTGGAGACAAGGTGTCTCTCCCATGGCATCTTTATCAACATTACAACGATCTGGACGTATTGGGCCGAAGTTATCCTTCCATGAAGGCATACATCGATCATCTACATGAGAAATGGCCTGAACATGAAGTGAAAGAAGGGTTTGGGGATTGGTGCCCTCCGAATGAAGATGGTTGGGAAAACTACTTTCATGAAGTTGAACTGGTTAATACCAGTGTCTACTACAAGATTACTTCCATCGTTGCCGAATCGGCAGCTATTTTGGGAAAACCCGCAGACCAAGAATTTTACAGCCAACTCGCCGATGACATTAACCGTACCTTTCAACGTCGCTTTTATGCAGGAGATGGGATCTATGCCGGTGGTTCACAGACTGCCCAGCTTTTGCCGCTAGCCTACGGAATGGTACCTGTCAAACAACGTGCTTCCGCCGCAGAACGGCTTGTGCAGGCTATTGCCGATAAAGGTGGACATCTTCACACTGGCATTTACGGGACGAGATACCTGTTAGATGTGCTTTCTGATTACGGATATATCGATATCGCTTATGAACTTCTAACCAAAAAGGAATACCCGGGCTTTGGTTATCAGATTGCACAAGGGGCAACTACACTTTGGGAGCAGTGGAGCGAGAAGGGGGGGATGCATTCTCATGATCACGCCATGTTTGGAGGCATCAGCGTCTCTTTTTACACACGACTTGCAGGAATTAGAGCCGATTCACCTGGTTACGAAAAGATATGGATCGAACCCTGCATTCCTTCCAAGCTGGATGAGGTCAGCGCATCCATCCGAACTGCACATGGAACAATCGCTGCAGGCTGGAAAAAAGACCAAACGGGACTGCACATCCATGTGGAAATTCCCGAGAACACCTCAGCTACGCTTGTCATGCCATCTGCGGTTGTTATTGCAACGAAGCTGCCCCGTGTTCAAGAGCTGAAGCCAGGTCGACACAGTTTTACTTTTCCTGTTGGGCCAATGATGCGATAAACATGAGTGAAGGAGGGTACGTGATGAATGAAGATGATTCACATCGTTATGAAGGAGGCTTTCCCAAAATCGGTATTCGTCCGATCGTGGACCGCCGCAAGCTTGTAAAGGAAGCCTTGGCAGAAAGCACGATAGAACTTGCGCGTGAAGCCGCCGCTGAAATTACAGCCGTTCTCCGTTATCCGGATGGGTCTCCGGTAGAGGTTGTTATCTTTGAGCCATGCATCTCCGGTATAACAGAAGCCGCACGTTGTGCCGAGCAATTCCGGAAGGAAGGTGTCGGTGTGCTGCTCACCGTAGCTAGTGGCTGGTGTTATCCTTTAGAAACGATAGAGACAGACCCTACGCTGCCACATGCAGTCTGGGGATTTAACGGCACGGAGCGCCCCGGTGCAGTCTATCTGGCTGCGCTTCACGCAGCGCATAACCAGAAAGGGCTACCCCTCTTTAAAATCTATGGCAGACATATTCAGGATCAGAACGAACGCAAGCTGCCGGTGGATGTTCGGGATCAGTTGATTCGCTTTACCCGTGCAGGTATGGCGGTGGCGTTGCTTAGGGGCAAATCATATCTGTCCATCGGCTCTGTCTCGATGGGGATTGCAGGCTGCATTGTTGACGAAAATTTCTACCAGCGTTATCTGGGCATGAGAAATGCGTACGTGGATATGACGGAGGTTAACCGCAGACTCGAAAAGCATATCTATGATCAGGAAGAATTTCGGACTGCTCTGGCCTGGATAACACGTTATTGCCAGGAAGGGCCTGACCCTAATCCTGAATCTGTCCGAATTAGCCTGCGGGGAAAATCAAAAGCGTGGGAAACCTCGATTCGTATGGCGATGATCGTACGAGATTTAATGATAGGGAATCCTAAACTTGCTGCAATGGGATATGAGGAAGAAGCTTACGGTTATAACGCCATTGCATCGGGCTTTCAGGGACAGCGGGAGTGGACAGATTATCAGCCAAGCGCAGATGTGCTTGAAGCGGTTCTATGCAGTTCCTTTGACTGGAATGGCATACGGGAGCCTTACATGGTCGCCACGGAGAACGACAATTTAAACGCAGTCACGATGCTGCTCAATCATTATGTATCACACACCGCTCAAATATTTGCGGATGTTCGCGCCTATTGGAGTCCCGAAGCCGTAGAACGAGTTACCGGATGGCAGCCTGACGGCTTTGCAGCATCAGGTTTTATACATCTAATTAATTCTGGACCTGCTGCACTGGATGGAACAGGTGAGCAGCAACGTGATGGCAAACCAGTAATGAAACCGCATTGGGAGATTGAAGAGCACGAGGTTCAAGCCTGTCTGGATGCTGTCCGCTGGAGACCTACTTATATGGATCAGTTTGCCGGGGGCGGATATTCGACAGATTATACGACGAGAGGAGGCATGCCTGTGACGATGAGTCGCATCAACCTCGTTGCAGGACTCGGCCCTGTGCTTCAGCTGGCCGAAGGTTACACTGTGGAATTACCGGATGGAGTACATGAGCAGTTGGATTCGCGTACAACACCAACTTGGCCTACAACATGGTTTGTACCGAAGCTAGTAGAGGATGATCCGGTTTTCGGTGATGTGTACAGCGTTATGGAAGCCTGGGGCTCCAACCACTGTGCGGTTAGTTATGGTCATATCGGAGCTGATTTAATTACCTTGGCGAGCATATTGCGCATTCCAGTTAACATGCACAACATTGATGACAAGCTTATTTTCCGCCCCAGTGCCTGGTCTGCGTTTGGAACCAAAGACTTGGAGAGTGCAGATTACCGAGCGTGCGCCGCGTATGGTCCACTATATCGTTAATCCTCTGTAAAATCTGGATAATATTAAAAGGACGAAGCAGGATATCATTGAAATGTGAGTTGCATTTCATGATTTGCTTCGTTCTTTTACATGATAAGCACATTTCCTCTAAGGTTAGCAGGCTCATTATGCTCTCCATACCACGCTTTAACCCATTCCAAATCATCAGTCGTCCCTATAGGTATATTTTTCCTTATAGGATAAGACTATTTTCCGCTGGACTTATTGCTTTATGTATTCTAAGGATTTTCCTTCCATTGACAATTGAATACGTTTTAACTTATTTTTAAATATTATTGACAACCTATTTTTCTAGTAACTATAATTTATATTGTTTTGCCATTTCCATCTGTCAGTCACTTTTAAGGGGTTCCACCTGTGCGCGAAGCTCCTTCTCAAGAACTGTCTACAGCGCCTGATCTTTTGCGCCCTTAAAACATTATCAAGGAGACTGAGTAGAATAATGAAAGTATTAATTGTGGAAGATTCGATTTTTGTACAGAAAATGATGAGCAAGTTGATTAGCGATCATATTCCGGATTGCGAAATTCGAACGGCCACCAACGGAGAAGAAGGTTACCAACTTTATCAGGATTACAAACCTGATTTGATAACGACAGATCTTTTGATGCCAGGACTGAATGGTCAGGATATGCTGCGTCTGATACGAGAGAATGATCAGAATGTCAAAATTATTATTTTGTCTGCCGATATTCAGAAGGCTACCCGTGAGGAAGTGGAGGAGCTGGGCATTTCAGGATTCCTGAATAAACCGTTAACTGCAGAAAGAGCAGGTACTTTGCTGCAAATGATTCAGGTGGCACGTCATGCTGAATGAGCTACAGAAAGATCTGCTTACTGAACTTGTCAATGTTTACGTTGGACAAGCGGCTAATATGTTATCGGAAATTGTAGACAAACATATTGTACTCAATATCCCCGAGGTTGATCTAATCTCCATTTCGGAAGTAGATCCTGAGGATCGAAGGTACAACATTTTATTTGCGGAAGGCCATCTCTTTCGTTCATCGTTGCAGTTCGGGTATCAATTTCAAGGCAAAGCTTTCCTGATGTTCCCTGCCGAGCAGGCAAAAGTATTAGCGAATATGTGTCTCGGAGAATTGACAGAGCACGTGGATGCAAATGATTGTCGATTAATGGATACGGATCTCGATGTGTTGCAGGAAATCAGTAATGTGCTGCTCAATGCCATTATTGGCGAGTTCGGAAATTTTCTCGAAATAAAGCTGGAGTATGTACTGCCTGATATTGAACTGCTTCATGTTACACGAACTGATCCCCAAATTTTACTTCAGAATGAAGTGTACATATTGGTACTGCATACCTCCTTTTTGCTTGCGGATACAGATGTAAAAGGAATTATCGTTATTGCATTGAGCATGGATTCCATCTCCAGTCTGCTCGATAAGATAAATGCTCTACTGGGAGGATGACCATGGATAATCTCATTGTACAAGCGCTGAACAAAACCAAAATGGGTATTATGATTGTCGACAAACAATTGAAAATTCTCGTGTGGAATGGCTGGTTAGAACGTTTAACAGGTATGCTCGCTGGAGACGTGCTGGGTAAAAACCTGCTCGAGATTTGCCCCAGATTCAAAGCTAATATGTATATGAGCATCATACAAAATGCGCTGTATCACGGGCAGAGCAGGTTCTGCTCCAGCGCTCTACATAAATCTTTTATCCTTCCGAAGGATGGAGGAGATGAAAGCTTTTACAGGCAAAATCTGCATGTTGAACCGCTTTATGAAAATGATCACAGTTATGCACTGCTGCAGATTTGCGACACAACCAACACGAGCACTCGCGTCTACAAACTCAAAAACCTGATTAAGGAACTGGATACGGAGTACACCAAGATCAAAGTTTCGGAGAAAATCAGTAAACATCTTTCCTTGCATGATTCCTTGACAGGTCTTCCTAATCGTTTAGCTTTTAAGGATCGTCTTGCATGGGCTGTCAGCAATGCGGTAAGAAGTGAGTTAAGGTTTGCGGTAATGTATATCGATACGGACGGGTTCAAACAGATTAATGATACCTATGGTCATGATATAGGTGATCAGGTCTTAATGGAAGTTTCCCGTCGATTGAAGGGCAATATTCGTAGTACGGATTGCGTAGCAAGACTCGGAGGTGACGAATTCAGCATTATCCTGAACCAGCTTAAGGATGACGATGATGCAGAGATCGTTGCCAGGAACTTGACTGCTGCGTTTGAAGATCCGATTTATGTTAATTCCATTGAAGTCCATCTGTCCGCCAGCATTGGCATCAGTCTTTTTCCAAAAGACGGTCAAGATCCGACTGAACTACTAAAACTTGCGGATATGGCCATGTACAGAATCAAGAAAAACGGAAAGAAAGGCTACGCCTTCTTTCATCCTGAGTTTGATAAAGTCTGGTGATGTAATCTTAGCTAATAAAGGTAAGTTTCCATTCTCGGTAAAATACTTGCTCGACCTCTTAAAGTTGCTATTATGGCAACTTTTTTTGTTAGGCTTCATAGAGTCGTTCTTACACGCTAGCAGGAGTCCTTATGTCACTGACGAAGTGAAGTAAAGGATCAATAGTTGGATAGAAATACGAAATAATAGACGGAGAGGATGACTATGTTTGATGATGAAGCTAGAGTTGGAAGAGTTATTTACCGTACACGTTAAGATTGAAAATTCAATCCAACTAAAAAATACGGATGGAGACTCGGTAGTGATGATTACATTTACAGGGCATGTCACCGGAACCTGTTTTGAAGGCTCTGTTCATGAGGGAGGCGTCGATACACAAATTATTGGAAAAGCGGGAGGACGTCACAGCTTGTCGGCCAGGTATATGTTACAGGGACAAGATTATACGGGGCAAGATTGTGAGATTTACATCGAAAACAATGGATATATCGGGGAATTGAAAGGCGAAAGGCTGTTTCGCACCTCGCCTCGAATTATAACCAACAGTCAGGCTCTATCCAATCTCAACGTGGATGCACTTATTGGTGAGGGTTATCCGGCGGAGGGCGGTGTAGATATTAAGATTTTCAAGGTGAAATCATAACGTGCTGCACGATAACTCACACGTAATGATAAAGATATCGTTTTTTTATCAGAGCGTCGTCTAAGTGACAGCGCTCTGATATTAATTTCACATGTTTATAAATGTAAAACAGAACAAGTGTTAAGTCTATAATTTACTTAGGATTCTTCGTACCAGCCAAATGATAAATATGAAGAGAGCCAATAGAGTAATTAAACCGGGAATGCCAACACTGTTTAACATAAAGAACCTCCTAAAATAATACATTTAGTACTTTATATTATTGCATCATTACGAATTGGAAACAACGCCTAAAGTAAATCTCTTTCAATTTATGTATTGACTGTTCGAGCAAACAGTTTTATTATAGGAGTATAAATTGACTGTTCAACCAAACAGTATTGGAGTGAAAATACAATGTCTAAACAACAAGCAGCGAACCAAGACGAACGTAGAAATGCGATTTTGCAAGCGGCGTTTACGCTGTTCGGTCAGGTGGGTTATACAAAAGCTACGATGAAAGAAATTGCAGCTAAAGCCGGCGTCGCTCAAGGGCTGATCGGATACCATTTTAATACGAAAGAAACGCTTCTGGTGGAAGTTGTGCGGGAATGGATGATTAATCGGGGCATGCAGGAAGCGCTTCAACAACTGGATATGACAGCACCTCCAGCAGAGTTGCTCCAGCAGGCCTTAAGGCATGTCGTTGCGTTTCGGAGCACAAATCCTGAGTGGTTCACACTGTTGATCAGTTTGTGGACGGAAAGTGTGAACAACAAGAAGCTGGCCCTGGAGTTAATGAAACTGTACCAGGAGATGAAATCAGGTATTCGATTAATAATTGATCGCATGGAGTTGCCGCTGGACGAATCCGAAAAGGAGACCTTCACGGCTTTGATTCAAGCGGTGTTTGACGGATTAACGTTACAATCCCCTGTATTGCTATCAGCAGATCCGCTCTCTTATGAACAAGTATCCCAGGGCATGGGGTGGATGCTGAAGGGTATCAAATCTGCCGATTGAGTTCATGAAAATCAAAAAAATTACATTCAAAGGAGATCAAACTCAATGACTAGATTATGGATTCGTTTAGAGGGCTTGCTGGTGCTTGCAGCAGCGACAACGATTTATTTTTATCATGACTACTCCTGGTGGCTCTTTCTGCTTTTGCTTCTCTTCCCGGATGTATTCATGATTGGTTATGCAGCAAACAACAAGCTGGGTGCACTAATTTATAATGTGGGGCATAATTACATCGTACCGATGGTTTTATTGTCGGCGGGTTATGTATTGAAGATGGAAGTTCTGATGCTGATCAGCTTCATCTGGATCGCTCACATCGGCATGGATCGCATGTTTGGTTTTGGCTTGAAGTATGAAACAGAGTTCAAAGATACTCATCTTCAGCGCGTATAATCATTGGAAAACATTTAATACCCTAATAGTCATCTGATTTTTTCTAAAATAGTATCACTATAAAAGGCTGCACCCACATCATCAAGATGACAGGGTACAGCCTTTAATAATGAGAGCTTCTTCGGCTAGACACTATGACATGGTTATGGTGAACTTGAACTTACAACACAAACCTAAAGAACATTACAGCCACAATATGGTGGCACCAATCATGGGTGTCAAAACCATACTCACTTTCAGCCAGAAAGCAGGCACTCGTTTGGTGAACTTCGCTCCAACGTATGAACCAGACATCGTACCTATCACAACAAGCAGCAGTAACTGCAAGTCCAGATAACCAATTTTCATATATCCGGCCCCGCCAGCTAATGCAATAGGGATAATTACCAGCATGGTGGTTCCAGCTGCATATCGCATAGGCATATTCAACAACAGCATTAGTCCTAATTGAATAAAAGGTGTGGAGCCAATGCCAAACAGTCCGGACAACATGCCGGTAACCACTCCGATAAGTATCGCATATACCCAGTAATGAACACCTTCTCCCAGCATAAGCGTCTGCTTCTCGGAGCGATCCCTATGACGCGAAACCAGAATTAATCGAAGCCACAAAGCGAGTCCTGAAGCAAATAACATCAGGGAAGTTAACATACCTAGCCGATCTTCAGGGATATAGGAAGACCATCCTGAGCTGACCCATGCTCCCGATGCTCCAGCAAGACCAACGATTACACCGGTTTTGAGCACAGCATTACCCTCACGGTAATGACTGATTGAACCGGATATCGAAGAGAAAAACATGGCTGCAAGCGCCGTGCCAAGCGCAACATGAATTGGATATCCGAATGCGACCGTCAGAATCGAGATAATAAAACCGGAACCACCTGCACCAACAAACCCGAGCAGAAGACCCAGAAGAAACATAACAAGCACAATATTCATCACTAACATCAGACTTCTCCAAACTCTTATTCATCCGAAAACCACATTTTACGTTTTCTTTACGAATAGTAATATGAATTCAATTATATCATGCATGATCAGCGCTCTCTACTTGAGCGAATTGCGAAAGAGGTGTGAGAGAAACAAAAACAGGAGAATCCGCGTCTAATCCATCATGAAGTTAAAAGAACAGGAGTGAAATGCAGTGCGTTTAAGCTACAAAACTATCATGGCTGCAGCTTTCGGTTCCATGCTGATCTGGACGGGGAGTGCAAATGCGGAAACTACATTTGTTGACCTTCAGTATTCGCAATGGGCCAAAGATGGCATTCAGTATATGGCAAAACGAGGTACAGTAGCAGGTTATGGCAATGGCAAATTCCAGCCCCAGACATCTGTAACCCGAGGACAAGCCATTACTTTCTTAGTGCGTGAGCTTTATCCGGATCAGCTCGAACAACCAGTGGAAAAGTTGAAATATACGGATGTGCCAACAACCCATCCTTTTTACCGTGAGATCGCCATCGCTGAGCAGTATGGGCTAGCGGGCGGGTTTCCAGATGGCTCATTTCAGCCCAATGCACCGATCAGTCGGGCCGAAACTGCTGCTTTTTTAACTCGCGCATATCCGCTTGAACAAGGGACTCGGACTTCCCGGTGGATAGATACGGAAAAACACTGGGCCGCTGCGCCGATTCAAATGATGAGTTCGAACGGGTTAGTCGGTGGGTATGCAGATGGGACGTATCAACCCGATCGGAAGGTGAGCCGGGCTGAATATGCCGTGTTCATGTCACGTGTCATTCGTTTTGAACGTGAAGCAGCGATTCAGGCCCAGGATTGGGATAAGCTCATCTCTTATATGACCCTTAGCGAACAAGTGGGACAGATGCTTATGCCCGATATCAGGCAATGGAACGGCAAGGCAACAACAACCGTAAATGAAGGACTTAAAGCTAACATCCAAGATCAGAATGTGGGCGGGCTTATTCTTTTCGAAAAAAATATTGTAGATGCACAGCAGCTTGCCACATTCACACATCAGATCCAAACCCAGGCTGGCGACATCCCGTTGTTTCTTGGCATCGATCAGGAGGGAGGCGTGATCCGCCGCATTCCTGGCGGTACTAATCTTCCGGGACAGATGGCGCTTGGTGCAACAGGTGATTCGACTCTCGCAGAAGCAGCGGGACGACTGACTGGAGAAGAGTTACAAGCGCTCGGTATCCAGGTTAATTTTGCGCCTGTGCTCGACGTAAACAGCAATCCGGATAATCCGATTATCGGCATGCGGTCATTCAGCTCGAATGCGGAGCTGGTGACGCAGCTCGGTCTAGCCATGATTAAGGGACTGCGCCAATCAGGTGTTGTTGCAGGAGTGAAACATTTTCCAGGGCATGGGGATACATCCGTTGATTCTCATCTGGGACTGCCTGTACTCACACATGCACGAGATCAACTTGATGCAGTGGAGTTAAAACCGTTCAAGGCAGCAATAACGGCAGGTGTAGATATGATGATGACGGCACATATTGCTTTTCCAGCCATTGATAACGAGCAAGTCATCTCTCGCAAGGACGGTACACGGGTTCAGCTTCCAGCCACATTATCTCGTAAGGTGTTAACCGGCTTGCTCCGGGAGGAGCTTCATTATCAAGGGTTGATTATTTCCGATGCTTTTACAATGAAGGGCATTAGTGAGCATTTCGGTGAGACAGAAGCTGTAGAACGTGCCGCTGCGGCGGGTGTAGACATCATACTGATGCCACAAGATGCGTCTGCTGCACATCAAGCATTAATTCGTGCCGTGAATCATGGGACACTTTCCAAGGAGCGCGTGCATGAGTCGGTAAAACGTATTTTGATGGTGAAATCCAAATATAATCTGTTTGAGTCTGAGCCATCCCTGAAACAAAAGTTAAGTGAGTTAAAAAGCATCATTGGCTCTGATGCTCACTTTCAGGTGGAACGTAGCATCGCGGAGCGAGCCGTTACTGTCCTGGCTGGGGCTGAAGGTGGAAGAGCGGAGAACATTCGTGCTGGTGATCGTGTTACCATTCTGGCATCTGATGCAGATCAAGCTATGCAGTTGGAACGGCAGCTCATACAAGCCGCAGGTAACATTCCCATCGAAACGAAGACGGTTATCGTGAATTCGAACAATATCAAAAGCGTGCTGCAAACAATAAATAAAAACAAGACAGATTATGTTCTTCTGGCATCGTATCAATTCCGCAATGTAGCAAGTCAGTTCCGTTGGGATGAGATGCAGCTATTAATCAACGAGTTGAATCAAGAGCAAGTGCGCTATACGTTGTTGTCCCTTGGTAATCCGTACGAGATGCTTCATTTGCAAAATGTACGCTCAGCGCTTGCTGTGTATGGGAAACAAGAGCCCAATACGCTCGCTGTTATCAAGGTACTCCTTGGTCAACTTGAGGCAAAAGGCAAGCTTCCGATTGATTCAGGGCGTTCTTAGATGTTGCATTGTGCACTACGTAGAAAAACCATGCTACCTAATTCAAATTAGATAGCATGGTTTTCGCTTTTCGTATCTTATAAGACGTGACAAGTGTAACCGTCATTCGTTTGCTCTTTTTTTCATACCTTCGTGCTGTCAAACGCCATTTACTACTGCATAATCCAATTATTCCATGCCACGAACGATTGGTTGTTCCAACTCTACATGTCCCATTAGGCTCTCGGTTTCTTTCCCATCCACCAGTAGTTGAATACTTTGGATCTCTTCGAACTGGAACAGGGTTTGTTTCAACACATCTAAGAAAAGAAGTTCCCCGCCGGAACCGAGTCTCGCCTCATCCGGAATGTGAATATTTAATGTAAGTTTGCCATCGCTGTCCTGAAAATCAAGTGATTCCAGTCCAATGTCACTCCATAATGAAATATATTCCGGGTCATCCGAACGTTGCATCACGTCAAACGCCTGTGTATATTTCTCATTGCTGTTCGAAAACTCAATTGTGGCTTTCTTTGTTTTAACTTGCGTAAGTTCAGCATCTACATAACCAACTTCAATCTCCTGTGTCTCTTTTTTCTCCACCTCTGGTGCAGAGGGAGAAGAGCCGTTAGATTGAGTCGGGTTGGGTGCGGTTTCCGCATTTCCGGGGTCTGTTGCAGGTTTGTTACCACAACCAGCAAGTACGAGCATTATGGCTATGAGGTAGAGCAGGCTCACGTAGTTTAACTTTTTTCTCATCCTAAGCACATCCTTATCTTCACATTCATTTCCCGTTACTTCCTTGTTCATCAGGATTGCTGCAAAAATTCCTTGATTCCATCCACGATGGCCTGAGCCGCTGTGTTCTGTACACTTTCAGACAGCATTGCTTGTTCTTCAGCGAGATTGCTCAGAAATCCGATTTCAAGTAACACAGCAGGCATCGTTGTATCTCTTATTACTTCCAGATTGCCGTTCTTAACCCCTCGATCCTTAAAACCTAATGCTTGAATCAGATGCCTGTGTACGATATCAGCCAGTGCTTTACTGCTGTTTCGTTTGTAGTAGTACGTTTCTGTACCTGTGCTCTGAGGTGAAGCCATCACACTGTTTCCATGGATCGATACAAACACATCCGCGTTTAACGTATTAGCCAATTTCACACGTTCTGGACGGGTTGGGTAAACATCCGTTTCACGTGTCATCACCACTTCAATATCCGACTCCTGAAGCAGAAGCGCTTGAACTTTGAGAGCGAGTGGCAGGGTGAAATCTTTCTCTTTTGTATTGGAGATGCCGATTGTGCCGGGGTCTTTACCACCATGCCCGGCATCAATAACAACAACACGTTTACCACTGTCATTGCCAATAGGGTTGACTGGAACGCCAATTGTAGCGGTCAGAGCCAAATCGACAATCAGTTTACCGCTGACATATTGAGAATTGACCTGAACGTCGCTCAAATTATTCAACTCGATAACAACTCTGACTTGAGCCGGATCTTTTTTGAAAAGGGAGTATCGAACATCGGTCACATTAGCTATACCGCTGACATCAAGCTTACCCATTGTACCTTGCAGCATGGTTGAGTCCATATCTCCAAAGGTGGTATTCGGCAGATCCACTACGATGCGATCCGGATTCGTTAACCGGGTGATCTGTGGTGTAACTTCTGTATCAACAGATACAACCAGCTGCTGATTAGCAAAGCTGATATCATTCACTTTGCTCCATACGATGTTATTCCCCACGCCAGGAACAGTGGGAGCAGGCGAAGGCTCAGCGACAGGAGGAAGTTCAGTGCTTGTCAGACCAACAATTTTTTCTTTGTTATTCCAGCTTACGGAAAGTCCCATTTCTTCACTGACAAAACGAAGGGGAACAACGACCGTATTTTTGATTAATTGCGGCGCCGTGTTTAGTGTTACTTTTTCATTCTGAACCCTGGCTTCTTTCTTACCAACGTTCAGAGAGAGGACCTTTGCGTTTTGTTCAATGCTCACATTCTGACTCTTTTGATCCCATTTCACGTTAAATTTCAAATTCTCAGCAACGACACGAATGGGAATCATCACATTTTTGTTCATATTGACAACTTCGACATCTGACGGCAATACAAGCTCCTGACCATCTAATATAATTTTAGTTTGTGTGGTGGCTGTGGCAGCTTGTCCCACATTGGGCAGGGCGAGCAGAAATAATAAGCTGAACAAAAGTAAACTTACAATTTTTTTCATTTTACACCTCAATTTAATTATGCTTGTGACAATATTCTACATTTATGCGAATTGTTCCTGCTACGTGCCTCATTCTTTTTTAATAAAGTACATCCTATTTTGACGTAGCAAGGGAAGATGTGGAGACCAAGCCACAACTGGAATTATGAGTTGAATACCGGTTTCTCGCGATTCGAATATTAATGAATTTGGATGAAAATGACATTGACAGTTTCACGTTTTTCCAAAATAATAGACGTAATTGAATACTGGTACCTTTAATTCAGTCCAGAGAGGCTGGCAAGGGCAGCGGATTTTGTAATCACGCGAAAATCAGGCATTTCCTGCACAGGGATGTTCTGTGTCTTCGCGCGGGTTATGATGCATAAAGAGGCTACTTGTCAGCGTAAAGCGTGATGAGTAGCCTCTTTTTCTGCTTTTTTTATGGTATCAGAACACTTTAATCTGGAGGTATTCTGATGAGCAAACAAGATCAAGAGTTTTCATGGCAAGAGGTGCCAAAAGCACAGCGTAATCATTTTTGGAAGACGTTATCCGTTATGCTTGGCTTTACTTTTTTTTCAGCGAGCATGCTGGCGGGCGGAACACTCGGTGTCAGCCTGACTTTTATGGAATTCATGGCGATTGTGCTGGCCGGAAATCTGGTGCTTGGCATTTACACTGGAGCACTGGCACATATCGCTGCGAAGACAGGATTGTCCACCCATTTGCTGGCGAAATATTCGTTTGGTGAAAAAGGCTCTTATCTGCCTTCATTCCTGCTTGGTTTTACACAGGTTGGATGGTTCGGTGTCGGCGTAGCGATGTTTGCCATTCCGGTTGCCAAGGCGATGGACTGGAATGTATACCTGTTGATCCTGATCTTTGGACTGGCGATGACGGCCTCAGCGATTTTCGGGATGAAATCTCTTGTTATTCTTGGTTATATTGCTGTACCGGCCATAGCCATTCTCGGAGGATACTCCATGTTTGAAGGAGCAGGCTCATTAGGCGGTCTACAAGGACTGCTGGATTACACGCCAACGCAGACCCTTACCGCGGCTGCGGCTCTGACCATATGTATTGGCTCTTTCATAAGTGGTGGTACGCTGACACCAGACTTTGCACGGTTTTCCCGGACGTCCCGGCAGGCGGTTACGGCGACGGTGATTGCATTTTTCCTCGGTAACTCGCTTATGTTTCTGTTCGGGGCTGTCGGCGCCATGGCGTACAACCTGGCTGACATATCAGAAGTGATGTTCCTGCAAGGATTACTGATCCCTGCGATCATCGTACTGGGTCTCAACATCTGGACAACGAATGATAATGCGTTATATGCTTCGGGTCTTGGTTTTGCCAACATTACGAAAATTTCGAAAAAGTTTTTTGTTATCATCAACGGAATCATCGGAACGGTGTTCGCAATGTGGATGTACAACAACTTTGTAGGATTCCTGAACGTGCTGGGCGCAGCGATTCCTTCGATCGGAGCCATCATCATTGCGGACTATTTCATCGTGAAACGCAGATCGTATGCACCATTTGCCGACATGAATTTCAAAAAAGTAAACTGGGTAGCTATGGCTGCATGGGCCATCGGCGTAGCATTTGCACAGCTGGCTCCCGGAGTAACACCACTTAATGCGCTGATCGGCACAGCCGTGGCGTATGTAGCCATCATGGCTATCGTGTCCATGACATCATCCAAAGAAAAGGGGAAAACACATGATTATACAGAACGCAAAATTGCGGGGTAAAGAAGGCCTCTGGAATATCGTCGTGAGAGACGGAAAGTTTGAGCAAATCACACAAGAGCGGTCAGCCACGGATACCAATGAAGAGATACTGGATGTGGGCGGAGCACTGGTGCTGCCACCATTCATTGAACCACATATTCACCTCGATACCACATTGACAGCAGGGGAGCCGGAGTGGAATCTGAGCGGTACGTTGTTTGAAGGCATCCAGCGATGGTCGGAGCGAAAAGCATTTCTCACCCACGAGGACGTCAAAACACGTTCCAAAACAGCTTTGAAATGGCAGATGGCACAAGGCATTCAGCATGTGAGAACACATGTGGATGTGACAGATCCAAGCCTGATCGCCGTTAAAGCGATGCTTGAAGTGAAGGAGGAACTAGCACCGTATATTGATATTCAACTGGTTGCTTTCCCGCAGGAAGGCATTCACTCTTATCCAAACGGCGCCGAGTTGCTGGAAGAATCACTCAAAATGGGCGTAGATGTTGTGGGTGGCATTCCTCACTTTGAGTTTACGCGTGAGTATGGCGTTGATTCCATGAGAGTGGCCTTTGATCTGGCTGAAAAATACGACCGTCTCATCGATATTCACTGTGATGAAATTGATGATGAGCAATCCCGTTTCATCGAAGTTGTTGCCAAGGAAGCGTATGAACGCGGACTGGGCTCACGCACGACCGCAAGTCACACCACTGCGATGGGCTCGTACAACGATGCGTACACCTATAAGTTGTTCCGTCTGCTGAAGATGGCGAATCTGAACTTTGTATCCAATCCACTGGTGAATATTCACCTGCAGGGACGCTTCGATACGTATCCGAAGAGAAGAGGGCTAACACGGGTGAAGGAGCTACAGGAAGCGGGCTTGAACGTCTGCTTCGGGCATGATGATATCTTCGATCCATGGTATCCGCTCGGTACGGGGAATATGATGCAAGTGCTGCACATGGGCATTCATGCCTCCCAGCTGCTTGGATATGACCAGATAGTGAATTCAATTGACCTAATTACGAAAAATAGTGCAAAAACACTTCACATTGAGGATCGTTATGGTGTTCATGAAGGTAAACCTGCAAACTTCATCGTACTTGAAGCCGAGAATGAATATGAAGCGGTCCGCAAACAAGCAGCGGTTCTGTATTCCTTCAGGGAAGGCCGCAAAATTGCGGAAACGAAACCGCGTGATACATCCATCATTCTGGATGGCAGTTCGGAGAAGGTTACCTTTAACAAATAGTAGTAGGGCGGCAGTTCTGTTTATTCATTGTGGCTGACGATAATAACAATGTCTAACTCATGAATGAATCTGACTCATCCTTATTGGAACGAAGTATGTCTCCTTGATACAGGGCTAATCATCTACGTAGATGTTGACTCTGCATCAAGGAGTTTTGTTTTTTTTGATATAACGCTTGAATAAGATGATAGAGAGAAAACGATAGATTCTGAGAATGTGTATATAGGATATATTGTAATATATTGAATTTACTTCTATTAAATCATCGTATATACTAGATTCAACCCGAACAAGCGCTACTAATGCTGACAGATAGAGGTTTATTTATTCACTTAGTTATGTAAGCGCTTTTATTAGAGGGGTTTATGAGTAAATGAGAGGAGGCATCGGTGTCTGTAATCAGATGAATTTAGATTAATCCAAAATAATAATTACGTTAACTATTTTACTGGAGGTGTATTCATGTTTAAATCGAAACTCATTAAAGCTGCCATGTCTGTTGCTCTTTTAGGTTCATTATTTGCTATTCCGCCACTGCCTTCTGCCACCGCAGCTGATGCCCGTTGTCCCAACGGTTATGTAGGTCTGACTTTTGATGACGGCCCTTCCAACAATACCAACAATATCCTTAATGCCTTGAAGCAGTCGGGTCTTCGTGCCACGATGTTTAATACCGGACAAAACTCGCAAAACAATCAGGCTTTGGTTCGTGCGCAGGTATCAGCGGGCATGTGGATTGCCAACCATTCCTATACGCATGCGGATATGACGAAGCTGAATACTTCTCAGATGGCATCTGAGATTACACGTACACAGCAGACCATTCGTTCCATCACAGGTTCATCCCCTTCACTCTTCAGACCGCCCTATGGTGCTACCAACGCAACGGTGAAATCGGTCATTAGCCAGAACGGGTTGAGAGAAGTATTGTGGAATGTCGATTCACAGGATTGGAATGGGGCGAGTGCCTCCCAGATAGTAGCTGCGGTGAATCGTATGGCAAGTGGAGATGTTATTCTGATGCATGATCAGTACCAGACAACACTTCAGGCTATTCCTCAGATTGCTCAAAATCTGAAAAACCGGGGCCTGTGTGCCGGGATGATCTCTCCATCCACCGGACGAGCTGTTGCACCGGATGGGGCAACCAACAATCCACCCGCAACGACGGTAAGGATCGAAACGGAAAATATGACCAAGAGCGGACAATATACCGGGAACATCAACTCCCCGTTCAACGGTGTCGTCCTGTATGCTAATAATGATGCCGTGCGGACGACACATAACTTCTCAAGCGGAACGCATTCATTCGCTTTGCGAGGTGCATCGAACAATGCCAATATGGCCAGAGTAGATCTAAAGATTGGCGGACAGACGAAAGGCACGTTTTATTTTGGAGGCAGCAGCCCGGCAGTATATACGCTGAATAATATCAGTCATGGCACTGGAAATCAGGTGATCGAGCTGATCGTAACAGCAGACGATGGCACCTGGGACGCATACCTCGATTATCTGGAAATAAGCTAGTTCACTTTCAATAGCTTAGAGTGCAGCATTTCCAGCTAACCTGAATATTAAAGTTTGGGCTATTTCAATGGCGTACACCTTACGTGGTGGGTCGTCAGCGAAATAGCCCTTTTATGCTTTTTTGCGAGCGAAGATAAAAAAGTAAAAACAAAATGTGACCGAATGTCGTCCGTAAGAGTGTTAAAGGTATAAAGGAGGGCATAACAACCATGCAGCAGACCATATCCCAACCAAGCGATGAAGTCACGAATATCTATGATACATACGCGGATACGCTGTTCCGGATTGCTATGATTCATCTTGGCAGACGGGAAGACGCAGAGGAAGCCACTCAGGATACGTTCATTAAATTCATAGAAAAAGCGCCTGATTTTAACGATGCGGAACATCAAAAAGCATGGTTGATCCGAGTGATTACCAATCATTGCAAATCCCTGCTCCGTAAAGGCTGGCGTAAACGGGAAGTCAAGCTGGGAATCGTGGAACCCGTCATGATGGATAATCCTGAAGATCAGGCTTTGATTGAAATGGTGTTGTCTCTGCCCGTGAAATATAGATCGGTAGTTCATCTCTATTATTACGAAGATTATGCAGTACGGGACATTAGCAAGATTTTAGAGATTAGTGAGTCGGCAGTAAAGATGAGGTTACAGCGGGGGAGACAACTATTAAAACTGGAGCTTGAGGGGGAGGAACAACCATGAACGAACAGCAATTCAAACAACGATATAAGAAAGCGGTGGATCAGATGAAACCAGATGACCAGATGAAAAAAAGAATCGAACAGAACGTGAATGCGCAGCGTAAATCCAGTAAACGTCCTCGTAAATCGCTGTACATCGCAGCGAGTGTTGTGGTCGCAGCCAGCATTGGACTTGCAGCACCGACGGTATGGCAGCAATGGGGTGGAACAACTACACCAGCAAAAGAGACTGCATTAAATAATGGAGAGGTTAACCAAGGCTCGATTTCCGAAGGTCAGACCGTGATCAAGACTGAGAATTCAAACATAGTTCCTGTAGAGATTCCGAAGATTGAGGTGCCGAGCGGGGATAACCAGAATGTTAAAGCAGACATGATTGGATTGGTCGTTTATGATGGCAACGTCTATACCGAATCTGCGACAACAGTGGAAGGTGCAGATGCCTTGGCGCTGCGAGGTGAGAAACTGGGCAAAACCACTGGTGGCATTCATGAGCTAAGTGGTCAAGATGATTACAAAGAGCTCTCCTCGACGATTGGTAAAGTTGATATCTATACCGTGAAAGGATACGATTCTGATTTTCGGATTATGTCTTATATCACAATAGACGGTCAAGTATATGCGAAATTTTTTGATAAAACCAATGGTATATCGGTCAGCGGTCTATCCGACCTCATTGGCAAGCTTAACATGAAGGGTCATGTGACTGCGGCACAGTGGGAGAGCTTTGATAGCTGGAATAACGGCTTGGGGCAGCTTCAGCAGCTTCCGGTAGACGGATCACTGAACAGTTTTACTGAGGCACTGTCTTTAGCTGCTCCGGTTGCAGCAAGTCCTGAACTGCAAGAACTTCTGTATGGCAAAGAAGATCGTAAAATGCTCTATTTGACTCTAGATGATAAAACAAAGGTTCAGCTTGTGCTGTTTGGAGAGGAAGGCATGGTACGTTACGGCCATGCTCCCGTATTTTTCAAAGTGGATCAGGCGGCATTCCAGCAATTCTGGAACAGTTTGAGTAAGTAAAAGGGTTATTATCGTGCGTCTCTAGATTAATGAGGGTAGCCTTAGCTGGCTGCCCTTTTTTTAATACATGAATAGTCAAAAGAGAAATTCAGAAGAGCTGTTAACCCAAGAGGCGGATATGCTAAGATGAGGGGAAAGGAGTGATTTTTGTGCCAAATGAAAAAGAAATGTTGCTCGCAGACAGCAATAAACACTTGGTTTCGTTACTGGAGTTGATTCATTCCGTTCCAAGAAACAAACGTAGTCATTCTATAGATACCGTGGACAGAGACAAAAACTTCCGCGACGTTTTAATGCATTTGTACGAATGGCATGCAATGTTAGAAAGATGGTATAGGGAAGGGATGTCAGGGGATACGCCTTCGATGCCCGCTGCGGGGTACAAATGGAGAAATCTAAATGAGCTTAACCATCAAATATGGACGAACTATCAGGAGGTTACCCTGAGCCAAGCTATCCGCAGACTAGAACTAAGCCATGAACGAGTGATGGCACTCATACATCAACATAGCGAAGAAGAGATCATGACCAAGAAGTACTTTAAGTGGGTTAAAACAAGCAACTTATATAGTTATTTTGCAGCTAACACCGCAGATCATTACATATGGGCTATACAAAAATGTAGACAAATCGCGAACGCACTGTAATGTTATATCGATCTACAATGTAACTTTGCAATGTGATAGAGATGGCGATATTCCATTACAAATTCAGCTTATACTGTCCCGCCTTTCCCTGTGGTTGCATTCATATTTTTCTGACCCCATAACACCATCGATTCGATTAAAGGAACGAGTTCTTTGCCAGATAGTGTGAGTGAATATTCGACTCTTGGCGGAATTTCGTTATATTGCTCCCGATGCACGATTCCATATTGAATCAAATCTTTTAAACAATTCGTTAACATCGTTGGTGTGATGCCGGGAAGCCTTCTTTTTAACTCATTATAACGAATGTGATCTTGCTCGCTTAGAATCGCCAGAATCGGCAGATTCCACTTGCCGCCAATGACCTGAAAAGCATAAGTCGCCGGACAGAGTTGATCAAAATTAAAATCATATTTCACACAAAAACCTCCAAGCCAAAGTTGTTGTTCTGAGCCATTAGTATACTTTTTGATACTTAGTCAGAAAAAGAATCGTACTTGTTCTGTAGATTGTAGATATTATAATCATACTAACACAAAGTCAATCGATTAGATAAGATCAAAAAGGCGGGATAATGATGAGTAATGAATCCATGATGTGTGATTTGGAAACAGGTGTATGCGGTGTAACTGATGAAGAAGAAATGCAAGTCATTAATCTAAAGCAGGAAGAGAAAAAAATAACCCTTTATTATGCAACGGATCCCATTTGCTCACACTGCTGGGCACTGGAACCTGTGTTGAATCGATTTATAGAAGAGTACGGTCATTATTTTAATGTGGAGACCAAAATGGGTGGTCTGTTAGCAAGCTGGGAAGGGTTCTCGGATGGGGCAAACGGCATTCAGAAACCTGCAGATGTTGCAGGGCATTGGAGAGAAGTAGGCGAGCACTCACGGATGCCGATTGACGGTTCTGTATGGCTTAAGAACCCAATCCAGTCTTCCTATCCGCCGTCTCGCGTATTTAAAGTCATAGAGCGTATGCATCCGGGCAAAGAACATGCCTTTCTGAGACTTGCGCGAGAAGCGGTGTTTGCGATGAATCGAAATATTGGAGAAGATGACGTACTGATCGAGCTTGTGAATAGACTAGGGTTGAATGGAAAAGAAATCGTGGACATTGCTGCTCAGCAATCTGCACAAGACTTGTTGGAAGAAGACTTTGAGATGACTGCCCGGTTAGGCGTACGAGGTTTCCCATCCATTATTATTGTGAACAAGGAGCAGCAAGGCATCAAAGTGGTTGGGGCTCGCCCTCTGGAAACCTACGTTCAAGCACTGCAACAGATTCTGGGTGAAGCGCCGAAGCCGAAGAAGATCGCTGCGTTGTCTCACAAAATGAAAGAAGGGCATCTTCTGTTCTCCAAAGAAATTGAAGTGTTGTATGATGTGGATAAGGATGAGGTAGAGTCATTCATACAATCCGAGTTAGAAGATGGTACCTACCAGGTAAGTCAACTCTTAAATGAACTGGTTGTTCAGCGGGTGTAACTGACTCAGGAAAATGACAGAAATATAATTAGTACATTTATCCATGTGTTATTACAAATTCCTCGAGGCCTGTATTCAAAAAAAGTCACATTAATACATGTAGTTGTGAGTTAATAATAAATGTAGTGTATCCTTGATATGAATCGACATCGTGAAGTAAACGTATTTTATTAGTTCACTTGGTCTGATCTGATATTTCTGATCTGATATTGAATTAAAAGCAGCTACCTTGGATGGTAGCTGCTTTTTTTAGGTTATTTGTTTTCAAATAAATTGCCTACTTTAATACAAGTTCTTGAAATAAACCAAATGATCCGTCCATTCCTCATGTTCATAAATAAAACCTTTGCGTATACATTCGAATTCCAAACCTGCACTTTCAGCGAGTTTGATCGAGGGAGCATTATCCAGGTTGATATGTGCCTCCAAACGGTGAAATTTCAGAGAGTCGGCTGCAAAACGGAGCACTTCGATTACTGCTTCTTTGCCGTACCCTTTTTTCCAGTGCTGGTTGTGAATGGTGTACCCAAAGCTTGCCCACTGAAAAGGTTCTCTCGCCAAGGTGGCTATATCAATCATGCCCAGATGAGTGCCGTCTTCTTTTCGGAATACCCCCAAGATATATACTTTATCGTTACGTGCAAGTTCCTGATGCCTTGCTACCAGACGCTCAAACCATTCCAGTGTACATTCGCTCATATCCATTTTTCCAGGGTCATGTTTATGTTGGGAAGGAGACCGGCGCTCGAACTCGTGTAGCCAGTTCTCGTAATCTTCATTTTGCAATGGCCGTATCACCAGTCTTTCGGTCTCCGATCTATGATCAAATTGCTCTTTAAACATATTCAATGACACATCTCCTTGTATCCTTATTCGTATTTATGTCACTTTTTCTTTCAGAGGACAGTGGAACAAACTAAGTGTAACACAGTTAATTCGTTCTCAGCATTAGCATTACAGCATATTGTTCAAAAATTTCAGTATATAGCGATGGCTTATTATCACGTCTGAGTCCAATAAATCAATAGCCCCAAAGGGTGGTTGTGCTTAATTTCACGAAGTTGTCAGAAAGAGTTGAGCCTTTCTTGAACGTTTGTGAATTAAGACGTTTCAGCGATTGAATTGCTTAAAATTGAGGATATAATAATTTTGATTAATAGGACTAAGCCAAGGATTAAGACGCTGTGTGATCAGGGCATATAAGAAATCCGACCTTGAAATATCGTCCTACGTTTGCAGGATTAAATACACTAGGCGTGTGGCAACCTATCTTTGTCACTTGGTTTGTGATTTTTTTCTCATAATGTATCGGACTGTTTAGCGTATCTCAAAATGGACTATTTAACGGATAGGTCTAACAAATCGCACAGCTTGTTTACACATAAACGGAGAGGACAGAAAAAACCTGGAAAAGCGAAGCGGTCGCCTTTATCACCGGATTTTCCCTTTCAATAAAGAGGATCAAAGAAATCTGGGGATAACAGCGATTGGAGGGTTATTCTGTCATCGGAGTGCACGTGTAAACATCTTCAATTCAGAAGTAGCAATGAACAGAGTTTGAGAGGAGGCAGTATAGAATGGCAATCGATACGGTTTTATGGAGTAGACTCGTAACCGGTTTAACGCTTGCGTTTCACGTTATTTTTGCAACTATCGGTGTGGGGATCCCCTTAATGATTGCGATAGCAGAATTTATCGGCATTCGGAAGAAAGACCCGCATTACATACTTATGGCGAAGAGGTGGTCAAGAGGATTTGTCATTTCGGTGGCCGTGGGGGTGGTGACAGGTACAGCTATATCTCTGCAGCTAGCCCTGGTATGGCCGAATTTTATGAAGCTGGCTGGTAATGTCATTGCTTTGCCACTATTTATGGAAGTATTCGCCTTCTTTTTCGAAGCGATCTTTCTCGGCATTTATCTCTATACATGGGATCGATTCAAGAACCCGTATATTCACTGGCTACTGACCATTCCCGTTGTTCTGGGAGCAGGGATGTCTGCGGTTTTCATTACAACCGTGAACGGGTTCATGAACCAGCCCGAAGGCTTTGTCATGGAGGCAGGCCAATTCATGGCCGTTAACCCTGTGCAGGCGATGCTGAATACAGCAACGTTCTCCAAAGTGTTTCATGTATTAAGCTCTGCGTATTTGACAGGAGCGGCTTTACTAGCCGGGATCGCGGCTCTGGCTATGTTGAGAAGAGGAGCATCTGCGTACCACAAAAAAGGCTTAAACCTGATGATGGCCGTTGTTTTGGTATTCAGTTTACTCAATTCACTTGCTGGCGATGTATCTGCCAAGTTTCTGGCTGAACACCAACCGGAGAAGCTGGCAGCCGCAGAATGGCATTTCGAGACTGAGAGCGGCGCCGATTTGATTCTGCTCGGGTGGCTGAATGCAGAGCATGAGATCATAGGTGCTTTACATCTGCCCAAGCTACTTAGTTTTCTCGCCTTCGGTGACTTTAATGCCGAGGTCACCGGGCTTAATGAATTTCCACCAGATGAACAACCGCCACTGCTGGTGCATTATCTATTCGATCTGATGGCCGGCATCGGATTTGCTCTACTCGCTATCTCTAGTCTATATTTCCTGTTTGTGTTGTGGAGGAAACGTAATCCGCTGAATAAGTGGATGCTTCGTCTTGTTGCACTCAGCGCACCGCTAGCTTTTCTCGCTGTAGAGATGGGTTGGTTCTATGCTGAAGTCGGGCGGCAGCCGTGGATTATTCGAGGGTACATGCGGGTAGAAGAAGCTGCGACCTCATCACCGAGTGTACGAATTTTATTTTTTGTCTTTTTACTTCTGTATATTGTACTTGGTGTGATCTGCGCTCTCGTATTGAAGCGATTGTTCAATAACAATCCTGCCGAACTTGAAATGGAGAAATGGTTACAGGCGAAACAAGATAAGACAGCAGCGAATACAGAGAATGGAGGACATGCCTAATGAGTTATGAGTTGATTGGTATTTCGGTGCTCTGGCTGTTCCTGTATGGATATCTGATCGTGGCTTCCATTGACTTCGGGGCTGGATTCTTTGCCTTTTATGCACGTCTGACGAAACAGGATCATCTGATTAACCGTTTGATCTCTCGTTATCTATCGCCAGTCTGGGAGATTACGAATGTATTTTTTGTCTTTTTCTATATTGGTATCGTTGGATTTTTCCCGGATACGGCTTCTTATTATGGCGCAGCCTTGATCGTTCCCGGAAGTATCGCCGTTATACTTTTAGCAATCCGTGGCTCGTTCTATGCTTTTGAGAATTACGGTTCCAAAAACAACATCGTATACCTGTTTCTATATGGGGCAACGGGTTTGTTGATTCCGGCATCTCTGTCCGTAGCTCTGACCTTGTCCGAAGGTGGCTTTATCCTGAAGCAGGGAGAGACCGTTTCGCTGGATTACTGGGCGTTGTTCACCAATCCGTTATCCTGGAGCATCGTCGGACTTGCAATTGTCTCTGTACTATTTATTAGCGGAACCTTTCTGACCTTCTATGCGTCACGGGCAGAAGATAAGGGTGCCTTGAAACTCATGCGGAATTATTCTTTATTCTGGAGTACGCCCACGATTATTTTAGCATTAACTGCATTTATATATCTGGGTCAGCACAATCAACGTCATTTTCAGAATATGATGGATCTCTGGTGGCTGCTCGCCTTATCCGTAGCGTTCTTCATGGTGGCCATGTGGTTACTGCATAACGGACGCCGCTACGGACTTGCTTTTATTTGTATCATGCTGCAATTTTTCTGTGCCTTTTTTGCCTATGGCATCGGTCAGTATCCATATATTCTTGATCCGTATATCACGATTCAGAGCAGTGCCACCTCACCAGCCATGGGTTTCGCGCTTGTCGTTGTATTTATCGGGGGACTATGCCTGCTGATCCCATCTCTGATTCTGGTGTTCAAATTGTTTTTGTTTGATGCGGATTATGTCAAAGGCAAGAAATAAAAAAGGAGGGTCATTCTGTGAAAAGGCAAAGGAAAGAGCGAACGAAACAGCATGGAAAACAGTCAGGTCGACGAAAATCGATTCTGATTCAACAGCAGATGTCTTTACTTCGGAAAAGCAGACTTCTCCTTATGGCCTTTTCACTGGCTCTTGGTGTAGCAATAATCTCCCAGGCTGTGTTTATGGCCGAAGCCGTGCAGCGCATTTTTGTGGAAAAGGCATCGTTTTCATCGATCATGCTGCTTCTTGGTACATTGCTAACTGTTATGGCTCTACGCACGCTGTTCACTTATGGAAACGGAAAAGTTGGTTTGCATATGGCTGCGCTTGCCAAAACAGAAATGCGTTCCAAGGTGTTGCAGAGTCTAACTCAAGCCACCATGTTCTCATCTCTGCAAGGACAGACGGGCGGGAAGGTTAGTATTGCACTGGACGCCGTTGATGAAGCGGACAGCTACTTCAGTCAGTACATGCCAAGAATGATGGAAGCATCAATCATTCCGATTGTGATTTTGGTTGTTGCTTTCACGCTACATGCCAACACAGGCTGGATCCTGTTGTGTACAGCACCTTTTATCCCACTGTTCATGATTCTGGTCGGCTTGCAGACGAAAAATAAATCCGAAGAAAAATATGCACAACTGGCCGAATTTTCCGGTACGTTTCTGGACTCGCTTCAAGGGTTGGTTACGTTGAAAATATTCGGACAGGCTAACCGTCAGCAACAGGAGATTGAACGAAGCAGTCTCAGTTATCGGGATACAACGATGAGTATTCTGAAGATCGCATTTACAAATACCTTCATGTTGGAAGCCATTGTGATGTTAAGTATCGGTATCGTCGCGTTAGAACTTGCTATTCAGCTACTTGTGTTCAAATCAATGACCTTTCATACCGCTTTTCTATTGCTGCTGCTTGTTCCGGAATTCTACAGTTTGTTAAAAAATACAGGAACCGCCTTTCACAGTGGACGAACCAGTATGGGTGCCATTCAAAAGGTTGAGGAGATGCTTGGGGAGAGCAATCAATCGAGTACCCCATCCTCGCCTGAAGAAGGGGTGGAGAAGCGATCACATCCACATTTCCAGATGGGTCCATCGTCAACTGAGTTAGTAACACCGTCATTCATTGAACTGAAAAATATACGTTTTCACTACACCCCTGACTCATTTGCACTTGAAACGGGACATGTATCGATAAAACCAGGAGAAAAGCTCGCCATAGTTGGTCAAAGTGGATCGGGAAAAACAACGTTGCTTAATCTGATCTCGGGGTTATTACAACCCACATCGGGAGAAGTTTGCGTTAACGGAAGGCCGCTTTCGCAGCTGCACGAGGCAGAATGGTTTAAAGAGGTCAGTTACATCACACAGCATCCTTATATTTTTGCAGGCACATTGGCTGAAAATATAACGCTTGGTGCAGGCAGCGATGTATCCCGTGCTGACATTGAAAATGCCGCTGAACGCGCAGGACTTGCTGAACTTGTGGCTGGGTTGGAACAAGGGTTGGATACTCCTGTTGGGGAAGGTGGACGGGGCCTATCAGGCGGGGAAAAGCAAAGATTAGCGCTCGCTCGCGCTTTTCTGAAACGGCCTTCGATGATTTTGTTTGATGAACCGACCGTTGGACTCGACCTGCGCACGGAACAGATTCTACAGCGTTCGATCGCAGTATTGTCACAACAGGCAACGATGATTACGGTAGCTCACCGATTATATACAATTCAGCAAGCCGATCAGATTTGGTTTATGTCGGACGGTATGCTTGCCGATTCAGGCACTCATCAGGAGCTGTTGGAGCGTGAGCCTGCATATGCCGAGATGGTACAAATTCAGAGAACAGGAGGGATCGCATGAAAGAATTAACCGTACTGTCCAAGGCCATGATGCATGAACGCAAAGACATTCTGCTCTCTATTTTATGTGGATTCATCGCGGGTACAGCAGGTGTAGCTCTCTTTTCCGCCAGCGGGTATCTGATCTCGCAAACGGTATTTGCGCCGCCGCTGTACACGTTGATTGTACTCACGTCGATGGTCAAGCTACTTGGATTCCTTCGTGCCGCCAGCCGCTATGGAGAGCGAATAGCCTCCCACCGGGCAACGTTCTCCATCCTCAGCCGTTTGCGTACCTCGTTTTTTGCCAAGCTTGTTCCGGTTACACCGGGAATTTTAAATAAAAATCGCAGTGGTGATCTACTCGCACGGATTGTGGGCGATGTGGAAAGTTTGCAACATTATTTTCTGCGTGTAGCGTATCCACCGATCATGGTGGTCATGGTGTTTCTGAGCACGGTTCTGTTTACAGCTGTTTTTTCATTCTGGATTGCCTGTTTACTCGTTGTTGGCATGCTGTTTACAGCGTTTATTGTTCCAAACCTCGTCTTAATAAGTCAGCGTAAAATCAATGAACATGTACGTCAGCAACGGGCTAAGCTCTCTACGGATGTAACCGAAGTGTTGTATGGTTTTCGCGAACTGAAAGTATATGGACAATTGGCACAGCGGGAGCAACAGCTTCGGCAGGATTCGGTTGAACTTGCAGACAAGCAGGAGAGTGCCGCTGCGCAATTGCTTCGCGGACAATCCATGCACATTTTTGTCACCTATTTGGTCACATGGGGTGTGCTTGCACTGAGTGCTCTTCTTATTTCAGACGGCGTATTCGCCGGTGTATTCCTCGCTATGCTGATTCTGGCGACACAAACGATGTTCGAAGAATCCGCAGCAATGGCTGTGTTACCTTCTTATAAACAAGACAGCGAACATGCAGCAAAACGATTAGCTGAGACTGTACCTGTGCAGTCAAGCAATGGACGTGATGTGCAGGCGCAAGGACTACAAGATCTGTTGACTCTCGATGTAAATGGCGAAGCAGTTTCCATCCGGTTGAGCAATATTTCTTTTCAATATGATGGGGAATGGAGACCTGCATTGAATGACATAACCCTTCATTTTGCATCTGGCTCCAAAACGGCAATCGTCGGCCCAAGCGGATCGGGAAAATCAACCATTCTGGATGTACTTCTCAAGTTACGAACTCCGACTTCTGGCAATGTGCAATTCAACGATGTCTCGATAAATGAACTGAATGAAACAGGCATCTGGCAGCATACTCATGTTGTTTTACAACAAGGCCACTTTTTTCGGGGAACGATTAGGGACAACCTGTTGCTTAGCGGAGAACAGCAATCAGATGAACAATTGGTGGAAATGTTACATCAAGTTCAATTGTTTAATCTGTCTCTAGACGATCTCGTGTACGAAAAAGGAGAAAATCTGTCCGATGGCGAGAAGCAGCGGCTGGCATTAGCCCGCGCCATGTTGCGTAAGGGAAGGTTATGGTTGCTCGACGAACCGACCTCTTCGCTGGACTATGTCACAGAAGCACGTGTGCTACAAAACTTGCTGACACAGGCGGCTGAGGACACGTTTATACTCGTCTGTCACCGGCTGACAGGTCTTCAACATATGGATCAGATTGTTGTCATGGATCAAGGACAGATTGTCGAGACAGGTTCGTTCCAGGAGTTAATGGAACGTAGGGGTTATTTTTATGAGATGAAACAAATTGAACTGCAAATGATTGGAGAACAAGGAGCCTAAATCTATGAAGCAAAGCCGCGTATAAGCGGCTTTTTTACGTTAGATTCGAAACTGCCAACCAGTTAAATGGTTACCTTGCTCCAAAGTATTGTAAATACGACGTTCCATTGCAAAGGATTGCTTAAAGCAATGTTCACATCATACATATATACTAAGGGTAACTAGTCCAATCATGTGAGGAGGTTTGTTTGTGGTGAGAAAAGTAATACAATTCCCGCTCGTATGGATGTTTACAGGTGCCATTCTTTTAGGCTTATCCGGCTTCATGACCCAAAAGCTGTTTGTTGATTCGCAAGGCATCCTGTCGATTTTGCTGGCACTTGCAGGAGGTACGGTCTCTATTGCAATCTACTGGCTAGTTATGAAATTCATGGCAGGGCGTAGAGTAGAAGAATTACAATTTCGAGGGGCAGGAACCGAGTTGATATTAGGCATAGGAGGTGCCCTAATATTAATTGGTGTTTCTGTCGGAATCATCACGATGCTTGGTGGATACAGCTTCACATGGTCAGCGACGAACGCGATTGGTTCTATTTTGGCTTTGGCGATTGGTGCGGCCATTGTGGAGGAATTGATCTTTCGCGGCTTGTTCCTGCAAGCAGTGGAGAAGCGGCTTGGAAGTTGGTTCGCTTTGGCTATAACTTCGCTTTTTTTCGGTTTGGCTCATCTGCCTAATCCCGGAGCAACACTTTGGAGTTCGATCGCTATTGTCATTGAGGCAGGCATTTTGCTGGGTGCAGGGTTTCTCTGGCGGCGTAATCTGTGGTTTGCCATGGGACTTCATTTTGCGTGGAATGCACTGGAGGGAATGCTGGGCATACCGGTTTCGGGCATAGCAACTCAAGGTTTTTTTGATGTACAGCTATCCGGATCACCTTGGCTGACAGGCGGAAGCTTCGGACTCGAAGCATCCATTGTACCCATCATCGTCAGTTTGCTGATCGCCATCCCTATGCTGATTAGCGCGCATCACAAAGGAAATATCCAGTCCAAGAGATAAGAAAACGCACAACGCACTCTTTTGAAATTTTATAAAATACGTATGTGAAGGGTGAACCTCTAAATGGTTTGCTCTTCTTTGTAATATTTTCAGACATACATATTGGTTCATAATGAATGAATTGAAAACTAGTCTTGACCTTAGGTCTGACCTAGGGTTTATGCTGTTAACAGACAGGACAACAAAGGTGGGGATCATGATGAGAGGTATGAAGGATGAAATTACGATTAGCGAGCTGGCCAAGCTCATGCAAGTATCCGTACATCAGATTCGATATTTTGAAGAAAAGGGGGTACTGACCCCGGCATATACCGGTGAAAATCAATACCGAATGTATGGCATGGATCAAGTATACCGTCTAGCTCATATTTTATTGCTCCGTAAGATGGGCTTGTCTGTGCAAGTGATCCAAGAATGCTTGTCCCATCTGACTGCCGAGCAGATCACTCCGATTTTCCGTCAGGCTCTGTCAGATACAGAAGCGGAGATCCAAAGGCTGCAGGACACCAAACATTTTATTGAGAAGCTGCTGGAGGAAAAAGAGTCGATTTCCCAAAAATCCGTCCTGACAGAGGGAGGTGTGTATGCAATCATTCAGCGTGACGAAGTTTCATTGTCACTATGGTTCGAGATGCAAGAGGCTGAAAGTCTGAGTGCTCAAACGTTAGTCAACCATCGAAGCAATATTTCCAATCTGTTCGAAACAGATATCCATTATGTGTACAACGATTCAGGCATTGTCGGCTTGTATACGCAAGAGGAGAGAAGGGAGAGTAATCTGACATTGCGTGCCGGTTCATACCTTTCAAGTACACTTTTTGTACAAAATGAAGAACGACTCTCCACAACCATTCAGGAGTTCTATGCTTATGCAGAAGAAATGGGGTACCTATGCTCAGGGCCGTTGATCATGGTGGAAAAATCATACTTATCCCTGTTCACACCAGAACTGCTCCATTATGAACTTCTTTCGTATGTTTCGAACCTGGAGGCGGGAGAGCTATGAGCCTCTTATCAACACGCATCTCAGCGAGATGGATCTCATGAACACCAGATTGGATCAAACAAATCCCGTCCACATCCAACCTATAACTTCTGAGCTGTATCCGGCTGCAGCACAACTAATGGCATATGGTTTTGGGCACAAATTCCAAAAATCATCTTCCCCATCTACAGCGGACCTTGCTTTTGTCTTTGAACAATTATTACTTTCAAGTCAGCATCAGACAGGCAGTCTGCGGTTCGCGGCGATGGAGAATGATGTGCTCATAGGCACGATGGCTCTAAAGTGGAAGGCCCTTGAGGTTGCCCGAAAGGCAGATACAGCCCGGATTCAATGGAAAGGCATGCGCAGTCACATCGGGTGCTGGAAGTTGCTTCATATCATGGCAGGCATACACCTGCTCAAACATGAGCCTGAAACAGGAGAATGTTATATCGAAGATATTGTTGTACACCCACATCATCAAGGTAAAGGTGTAGGCAGACTGTTACTCGCACGGGCACAGCGATACATGCTTCAAACGGCACCGTTATCTTATCTTAGCCTGCATGTAGCTAGTCAGAACCAGAAAGCGATGCAGGTATATGAACGGTATCATTTTCGCAAACAAAGCAGCACGAACAGTCTGTTAACTGCCATGCTGCTTGGTGAACATCAATGGAACTACATGACACGCAAAGGAGACAACAACATTGAAAACGCATATGTTTAAACACAAAAAAATCTGGATTTCATTCCTTATCATCATTGTATTATTTGCGGGTACAGGTGCATATATCGTTGCACAGCAGGACTATAACATGGCCTCACAATCCGTGGAAATTCATACCCCGCAAGGAAAATTAGCAGGCATTCTTACACTTCCTAAAAAGGACACCGGGACAGACAAGCTTGGCTTGGTGCTCTTTATCCATGGGGATGGCCCCATCGATGCAACGCATAGCGAAGGTTACAAACCGCTGTGGGAGCGCCTTGCCTCGCTTGGTTATGCCTCCTTGTCACTGGACAAACGTGGCATCGGAGGTTCAGAGGGGAACTGGCTGGATCAGAGTATCGATGATCGTGTCGTTGAAGCACAACAGGCGATCGCTTGGGCCAAACAACAGCCGATGATTGACGGTTCCCGAATCGGTGTATGGGGTGCAAGTCAGGCTGGTTGGGTCATCCCCAAGCTCGCAGGTAAGGAACAACTCGCATTCAGCATTCTAGTATCGCCAGCTATTAATTGGCTGAAGCAAGGGGAATATAATACGCGGAGTCAGATGGCCAAGGACGGGCATACACAACAAGAGATCGAAGCTCAGGTGAACTACGATAATCAGATTAAAGATATTTTAAAACACCACGGATCTTACGAGGAATACACGAAACATGTCCGGAAAGAAGAAGAACCAATGTCCCGCGAACGCTGGAACTTTGTCAGCAAAAACTTTAAATCGGATGCTACCGAAAGTCTGCGTCATTTCAAAAGTCCGGTGTTGCTGCTACTTGGAGAAGATGACGTTAATGTGGATATTCAAGACACGGAGCGTGCCTATCGTAAAGAGATCGATCCCTCTTATTTGCTTTATGTCAAAACGTTCCAAAATACTGAGCATTCTATGTTACCCACATCAATTGCCGGATCGGAATGGAAGATGGGGCTGCGTTTTCTATTTGCGCCAAGAAGCATAACTACGGAAGGGTATATGGATGAGATTGAAGCGTTTTTGACGAAGACGGCGTTGTAAAATATCAGGTTAACTCTAAAAGAGTGATGTACGCATCGCCTTTTGGAGTTTTATTTTGTTTTATCAGCATTCTTCATTCCGTGTATTTCACTTTATAACCTAAAATTATACCAAAAGACAGGGTGCTTCTGGTATAATAGTAATTTCTATAAAGAGTACTTAATTTTGCGTTCTACGAGTAATTCATCATGAAAGGAATGAAAGCCCGGAGTGAGTAAGTGGGAAATTGCTTCTTATGTTGCTGTATTTATTTATGTGTTTGTCATGTTATTAAACGACCAATCGATTTTCCTAGTATTAGGTACCATACTCGTCGCTGCACTCATTATGTTTAGCATTTTTATTTTTTATCCAATGGCACGGGAAACACGTATGGATCGGTTAGAGGCTTTTTTACGAAGAAAACAAAATGCGCCATATATTTATATTAATTATGCGACAGCCAACAGGTTGGATGAAGAAGTTGAGTTCACGATGGAAAAACTGATGAGCAATACATCAGCCAGCAAGTCGACGAAAGCCAACTATCAGGCAGCATACGGTGCTTACCGGAAGGATCTGTTTACCGTGAGAAAAGCGGTACGCGAGATGCGTAAATCGGATTATCGTACATATTATGAAACGTTTGTCCTGATCGAAGAAGGAGAGACTGAACGAGCCAGAGAGCATTTAGGCTCCATCAAAAGAGAGTGGATGCGATTTGCACTTTTAGCCGAAATTGAACGTAAGCTGAATCACTACAAGGAAGCCGAAGAGTTGGCTGCGCAAGCCGTACAAGCTAGTAAAGGAGTTAATCGATACATGATGACGAAAGAATATGAAAGATATTACTCTATGGAACAGCAGGCACAATGATAAAGTGAAAATCAAGGAGAGAAGAACGATTGTAGCACAACAGGGACGATGCCTAGCATCGTCTTTTTTTTGTTTTTGCTCATCCGTAGTTATTTATTGATAATTTAGGGCTTTACCCTAACGTATACGTTATTGTTTATAATGTTTTCAGGAGGGGGAGGTAAGCATGATCCTAATCGGAGAATTAGCGAAAAAAACAAATATTAGCAAAAGAACACTTCATTATTATGAACAGATCGAACTGTTACAGCCGACACTTATTACGGAGAATGGGTATCGATACTATGATGAAAGTGCCATTCTTCGCCTGCAAAAAATTCTTCTGTTGAAGTCCATCGGCTATACATTAGAACAGATTAAAGAACTGTTTCAGAACCAAGAAAATAAGGGAGAACATGAAAACTGGGTGGCCTCTATAAACGAACAAATAGAGCTGATTGAACAGAAGAAAGAAGAGTTAAGCCGGAAGCAATATTATCTCAGGTCAACCCTTCATACGTTGAAACTTGGAGGAATGAGCGATCTCGAAAGTTTATTGCAGATTATTTCCCAAATGGAGGATCGGCCGCTCTCCGAAGGAATAATTCGTGCCGAATTCAGCGATGGTTTACAGTTAACATCCAGGGAAAAGGATATACTGAATCATCTGCCTATTCTCGGGAGTAACGATCCGCGGATGGAGGAACTTTTAACTATTTTCCAACGTGTACGATCCGTAATGTCCTCATCTCCCGATTCCGAAGAGGTCCAAGTCATTGCGAGACAATTGTATGAAACAGCATTGGAGCTATTTGATCATAATGAAAAATTACTCGATAAGTATTGGGAACTTATCAATCCAGTAGATGCGTCTGAGCCTGTAGTCATGGGCATGGATAAAGAATTCTTGTCCTATGTTGACGAGATGATCCGCATTTTTCTAGAACAAAGAAAGGACAACGCTCATGATGGAGAGTAAACAAAAGAGGATTGGAATTAAAAAGTTTTGGCTTCTGTTCTTGCTCTCAGGTCTAATCATGTTATTTACAGCTTGTGGAATGACAGCAGAAGATACTGTGAATGAACTGAATCATGAGGAGTCCAAACAAAACAAAGCGCATGACTCGGATGGAATCGTCGTTGAGGTGCTTGTTGAAAGTGATGTTAATTCAGCATCTGATCTGGAAGTAGAGATCAATGCTCGAAAAAATCCGGAGAGTGTATATTGGGATACGATTGAAGTTCCATATCAAGAGAGATTTGTTATTCCAAAAGATACGTTCATCCCTCTGATCTCCACTCATGTTAGGGCAAAAGCAGATGACAGTGCAAGCTGGATAAGCTGTTCCATTAAGTATGATGGAGAGTTAGTTGCATCTCACAAGTCCCGAGGGAGCGATGCGAAGGCTGTCTGTGAGAAGAAGTTCCAGCTGGGGCCAGGATAACTTCACTCGGAGGTGGAGGTCCTGTGCTATGTTCTACATTTTGTTCCAGCAAGCGCTTAAAATCATAACGGAGAGTGAGGAACATCATGACGTTAACAGCAATACTATCTACCCTTGTACTGCTGGCACTAATAGATTCAACGAGTTTGGGCACTCTCTTGATTCCTGTCTGGTTACTGATGACACCCGGGCGTGTTCGAGTAGATCGGTTTTTGATCTATTTATTCACAGTGTCCGGTTGTTACTTTGCAATTGGCCTGATTATTATGTTTGGAACGGATGCATTTCTAAACAACTACGCACCTCTAATGGTATCTAAACCATTCCTGTTAGGACAATTGGCGATAGGCATATTGTTAATGATCATAAGCCAACTCATGGATACCAAGAAATCCCGTGCTCGTGCTGCGGAACGTGCAGCGAGTGGGGGCGGTTATATTTTCAAATGGAGGACTCGCTTTACAGGAGAGGCGGTTTCCAGCAAAATCTCTATTACTATACTTGTTGGACTTGCACTGACCGCGGTCATTCTGGAACTGGGAACAATGCTGCCCTATCTCGCAGCGATTGGCATATTAGTGACGGAAGGACCTGCTTGGCCTATGTCGGGTATCCTGTTACTGGGATATTGTTTCGTTATTATATTACCTGCGCTCATTTTGCTGGCAGGACGATTGCTCGCTTACCCTTTTTTAAAACAACCTTTACAAAAAATAGATAATTGGCTGATGAAAAACGCTCAGCGTGCTGCAGCCTGGATTATAGGGATTGTTGGCTTTCTCTTATCGGTTAACGCTATTTATGATCTAGGTTGGGTTCAGTAATCCGTATGGTATGAGCCGTGTTGACAGCATCCGTATCTTCATACTTTCGGCACACGGATGTGCTATTCGCACAGGCAAGTCGTCCACCCAACGCGTAGACTGAAGTAGATCAAGTCGAGTGAGGTGAATACCATGGCTAAGACCAATGAAATACACGTCAAGGCAAAACGATTCAAGGATCGTCCGGTCTGCGTGACTCTTCATAATGGTGAGACGTACATCGGGTACATCTCTGGCGTGAATAACGAGGGCGTAGAGCTTACCGGAGGCGGGAAATTAACACAAACTCCAACGTCCCCAGCAAGAAAAACAGTTGCTGCACGGAGTAATTCGCCCAAAAAGAAACCCCGGGCTACCGGAGCGAACAAAAACGCATCCTCCCCGAGACGAAAAAAAGTCAATTATTCCCGCAAGTCATCCGCATCATCTCGAATAACTGCCCGTAGGACGTCACGTCAAGCGCAAGTATCATCCTTCATGCCTATGATGGGCTCCTTGTTGGGCGGCCTCGGCGGAGCAGGATCATTTGGAGGTATGCTTGGAGGAGGCATGCGTTTGTTCGGCATGATTCAGCGTTTTGTACCTGTCGTGAAAATGGGCTACGGCATGATTAAACAAATTCAGCCGTTTATGGGTGCCGTGCAAGGTTTGATGTCACCCGCAAGCCAAGCTCAAGAAAATGAAGATGAGGCTGAAGCGGAAATCCAACGGGGGTAACAAGAGTAAAAAAAGTAACAAGTATAGTATCAAGAACATGTTGATGTTTGAGCGGGAGAGAAGATAAGTAAGCGCCTAGTAAGCGCTCCTAAGTCGCTATTATAGCGGCTTTTTTTATCGTTTAAGTTTTTTTCGGAATAGGATAAAAATTCAATAGGGGGACTAGCTTCAGTAAATTCAGACTTTTCGGCTGGAGGGAGCATGATTAAGTATTAATGATAAATTATTCCAAATTATGTGTTATGATATTTTAAGGTAATATACAGTACGTAATCATTTCTATGATCTAGAGGTGGAAACAGCAATGAAAAATAGAAACATAACAGGTATTGTAGTGGCTATAATATATTGCATTGTATTATATATTTTTTTGACTGATTCTCCACCAGGTGAAGCTCCCAATCATCCTCGCTGGGTATACTTATTGTTCCCGCTTGGAGCGATTGCAATAACGTCATTGTTTGATTATGTCATCAAGTTCGATTTCTTTAGGGTGAAGAAATGATCCTCAAAGCCTGTTAGATTAACTTTAAAAGTCGAATGTAGCATAAAATGTAGGATAGATTTCTTTAAGTCGTGGCATGTTGCTCTTCTTAATTCATGTGAAGAGAAGTTTTTTGAGCCTAAAGCGCTAACGATCACCAGGAAGCTTATTTGTGTAGATATTGAGCTTTGAACATTCTAATGATCCTGAGAGAGCTTATTTTGTTGAAAAGACGTGATTTTACCTTAAAAACACCCAAATTGTCCCAAATAGCGTCTCCTGTGATCGTTAAAATAAAAAATGACCTCAAAGGAGCCAAATAAGCTCCGCTGAGATCGTTAGAATTTAGGCTAGACTCCCAAGCCACATATCTAAGCTACATTATGTGTGTGTCTTAAACCCACTGAAGTGCTTCTTTTACTGCCTTTTTGTCCCCACTGTGTCACTTTCCCCTGACGTACTCCTGCACGTCTGCGGTGAACCTTCCTGCCTTGGAACAAAATCAATAAAATTGGATTCCTACATTGAATTCCTCTAGCGGTTTCGGACACAGCCTAGTTGGTTAGTGCTGTATTGGGTTTAGAAGTTCCACATAAAGAGGGGAAATATAGTGGACGAACGGTCATCCTCTAATTGCTACAAGTGCTGCTTCAGCAAATGCTAATACTAAGGTTAAAGCCCAGAGCGGGTATGCTCTGGGCTTTTGGATCTAGCGCGATTTGCAGGATTACGCTTGTTTTGTTTTCAAACGGATCACGTTCCATGAAGCTTTGTTCAGCACCGCTTGTACTTTACCTTGATCCACGGTTGTATGTCCGCCATTGTGAGGCAATACGTTACGTGGATTTTCTTTGGTGTTGCTTGCTTTCAGGTCATTGCTTTCCAGGACAATGTGCTCCACAAATGTCGTTTCTCCGAAGGAGCGAAGGTCAACATTCAGTTCCATTGACTCGTCAAGATGTCTGTTCACCGCAAAGATGGTAATGGTGCCGTTTTCTTCATCATGCACACTGATCGATTCCAGATAAGGTACATCGGTGAAGTCTTTGGAATCATATTTCGGTGAAGATGTGATGGACCGCAATACTGTTCCACGTCCGAAGTTGGAAGCGTGCAGGAACGGGAAGTAAGTCGTTTGTAACCAGATTGCGCCGTTATTCTCCGTCATGATTGGTGCGATCGTGTTAATCAACTGCGCAAGGCAAGCCATTTTTACACGGTCAGCATGTTTCAGAATGGTGATCAGATAACAGCCCACTGCCAGCGCATCTTCATGCGTGTACACATCTTCGAACTCTGGAGGAGCAATCTGCCAGCGCTCTTCCATACGGCTTGTACCAATGGATTTCCACACATTCCATTCATCCAAGGAGAGCATCAATTTCTTTTTGCTACGTTTTTTCGCTTGTACAAAATCACAGATCGAAGCCACACTATCAATAAATTGATCCAGATCCAGCGAGGTCGCCAGGAAGTCATACGTGTTGTCTTTGTTGTTATTGTAATACTGATGCAGAGACAAGTAGTCTACATTTTCATAGGTAAGATCGAGCACGGTTGCTTCCCAATCTGCAAATGTCTTCATATCACGGCTAGAGCTGCCGCATGCAACGAGTTCGATCTCCGGATCAACCCATTTCATCGCTTTGGCTGTTTCATTGGCAATACGGCCATATTCATATGCGGTCATCGCACCAATCTGCCAAGGACCGTCCATTTCATTCCCGAGGCACCATGTTTTGAATTTATGTGGATCTTTATATCCGTGAGAGATACGCAGGTCACTCCAGTATGTGCCGGAAGGGTGGTTGCAGTACTCAACCAGATTTCGGGCTGCATCGATACCGCGCGTTCCCAAGTTAACAGCCATCATCACTTCCGTACCTGCCAGCTTGGCCCAATCTGCAAATTCGTTCGTGCCCACAGCATTGGTTTCAATCGTCCACCATGCAAGCTCAAGTCTGCGTTTACGATCAGCTACTGGACCCACACCATCTTCCCAGTTGTAACCGGATACGAAATTGCCGCCCGGATAACGAACGATGGGTACTTTAAGCGCTTTAATCGCTTCAATTGCATCCTGACGAAAGCCTTGTGCATCTGCGGTTGGATGACCTGGATCATAAATACCGCCATATACTGCACGTCCCAGATGTTCAATAAATGAACCGTAGACACGCGGGTCTACTTCAGCAATCTGAAAATCTTTATCGATCAGCATTTTGGATTTAAGCATAGTGAAAACCTCCATAGATTAATTTTATAGTGCACGTGATTGATTTTGTAATACATATCATCGTTTGTAATGTCATATGTTGTCGCTAATCACTAATGCATATTGAATTCGCCTAAAAGCAAAATCAATACATTGATTTGTTATCTAATATGTATCATAATGCGAATATACAGAGCAAGTTCATTTTTCACAGTTCGCTAAATAACGAATTCTAAATCTAAATCTAAATCTATATCTATATACACAAGATTGAATTAATCGACAGAACAAAAGCTGGATCACAAATGAGATACCCAATATATAAGCAGACTATACAAAAGGAAGTGGATTCTATGATGCTTGGAACAGATGCATCTTCGCTGCTTGTCTACGAGGCGTTAGCCAGTGAAGCCCGTTTAAATATAGTGCGCCTGTTGCTTCAAAACAAAGAAATGCATATTAACGCTCTCGCTCAAGAGCTTTATTTAAGCAAAGCCATTGTGAGCACCCATGTCAGCAAATTGCAGAAGGCAGGCATTGTAGGCAGCCGAATGAAACGGGAGAATGGCGGGACCTACAAATATTGTTTTATCGTACAGGAGTTCATGACCATTCAACTGTCGCCACCCGAGCCCGCTGACGCTTCTTATCATGAAGTATCCATCCCGGTTGGGCATTATACAGATTATGAAGCATGGCCTACATGCGGGCTGGCAACGACAACTCAGATGATCGGACAATACGACACACCCGCCTGTTTCATGGACCCCGATCGGGTGAACGCGTCAATTCTTTGGATGGCACGAGGTTTTCTGGAATATAAGATTCCCAATTATCTGCATAATGATCAACATCTTCGGGAGATAGAGATATCACTCGAACTCAGTTCGGAAGCGCCCAAGGTCAATGAAAACTGGCCATCCGATATCCGTTTTACGCTTAACGGTAATGATCTGGGTATATGGACAAGCCCAGGTGACTTCGGTGATCGAAAGGGCAAGCATACGCCGCTATGGTGGAAACTAGATGTCAACCAGTATGGCGTGTTAAAAGTACTGCGCATCAACGAGGACGGTACGTTTATAGATGGTCAACGAATCTCGGATGTGTCCATCTCGGACCTAAAACTGCAAGCAGCTACTTATTGGACGTTTGGACTGAAGCCGGAAGAAGGTGCGGCAGAACGAGGAGGGCTTACGCTGTTTGGCAAAGGTTTTGGCAACTACGATCAGGACATTCTGATTCGATATTATTATGATGATAACGCCAGGGGAAACAAGACTTCAGAAGAATAGAATGTGCAATTTGGTATCAACCTATATAAGGTAAGTGCAAAAGCCAATATAAACGAAGCATATACCCATTCCAGCGTTATGGTATTGACAACGATTACATGGCTGGTATAGAATATAGCTAAATAAGGAGTGTCACTGATTCGATCAGGCACCACCACAGTCTGGATCTCACAAGTTTATTTTCTTGTGTACCTGGCCATGGTGGTGCTTTTTGCATATATGGGGGTGAAAACATCATGAGGTTCAAGAAATCGTTAAACAACAATATCGCCCTGGCGGAGGATGCCGAAGGCTGTGAAGTCATTGTCATCGGAACGGGTGTAGGCTTCAAAAAAGTAAAGGGACAGCCGATCGAGCAAAGCCAGATTCAGAAAACGTTCCGGATCGGCTCGAATGATAAATATCAACGAGTCGAGCAATTTCTTAGCGATATCCCTCTGCAAGTTATCGATATCACGGATCAGATTATAGAAGAAGGCAGGGAGATCATTGGGAAAAAGCTGAATGATTCTATCCTATTAACGCTTGCGGATCATATTCATTTTGCTCTGGATCGTTTCAGAAAAGGTGTGGACATGCAAAATCCGCTGCATTGGGATATTCGCCATCTGTATCCTGCAGAATACCGCGCTGGAGAGTTGGCGGTATGCAAGATCAATGAAGCTTTTCTAGTCGCATTGCCTGCAGGTGAGGCCAGCTCGATTGCTCTTCATTTTGTAAATTCACAATTTGATTCGGGCAGCATGAATCAGACGATCAAGATTACACAGATGATTAATGACATTCTTGCGATCATGACCGATCATTTTGGAAGGGCACTGAATCAGGAGTCTGCTGATTTCTCCAGGTTCATCACCCATCTTAGATACTTCATCGTTCGGCAAATGAACCGGGAAGTGCTCTCATTCAAGGATCAGCAGTTTTTATATGATGTATTGTCGGAACGATATCCTGACAGCTTCCAATGCGCACTCAAGATCAAGGAGACGATGGAACAGCAACGCGGATTTGTAATTACTCCCGATGAGATGGTATACCTTATGATCCACATCGAAAGAGTAACATCCCGTACCGACACGGGTTGACCTCAAAACAGCTCTTAGAAGATATTCCATCACCATGTGAATTGAATATGGAGTGTTACTGATTCGATCAGGCACCACCAAATGTTTCCGATTCCGCTTCAGTAGCGGGGCGGGCTTACATTTGGTTTTTTTTTCGCCAAAAAAGGAGGAAGCAGCATGAATCACCGGGAGTTGGCCAAAGAGATCATCCGATTAACAGGAGGGCAGGAAAATATTACGCAAGCCTGGCATTGCATCACTCGATTGCGCTTTAATGTGCGTGAAGAAAAGAAAGTGCAACTTGAACAGATTCGCGCACTGGATGGTGTTCTTGGGGCACAGTTCCAAAACGATCAGTTCCAGGTTGTGATTGGCAACAAAGTTGCAGCTGTGTATGAAGAGCTGGAAGAGCAATTGAAACAAGCTGGTGCAACGGAAACAAAAGCAGAACCGCCGCGTTCAAGAGGTCTTAATGCCGTACTGGACACGATCTCGGGTATTTTCACCCCGATTCTTCCAGCCATTGTAGGTACCGGGATGCTGAAAGGCATTCTCGCATTACTTGTTACACTTGGGGCCATTCAAGAGACTAGCGGTGAGTATCAGATTTTGGCGTCCATAGCCAATGCGGCCTTTTATTTCTTGCCGTTCCTGCTCGCTGTATCGTCTGCGCGGAAGTTTAAAGTGAATGAATATATCGCCTTGACCCTTGCAGGTACACTATTATATCCAACCATTTTGAATGCTTATCTGGAAAATCATCTGGAGCCGATTCGTTTTCTATCTCTGCCAGTGTCGATCGTGAATTACACCCAGTCTGTCATTCCTATTATTCTCGGAGTGTGGCTCCTTAGTTATGTACATCGCTGGGTGGATCGTTTCATTCCTGGTCCGGTTAAAGTGATATTCACCTCAATGATCGTGCTGGTGATAACCGTTCCGATTCTGTTAATCGCCATCGGGCCGCTTGGTAATTACATCGGTATCTATCTGGAGATCGGTACATCCTGGCTCTTTGCTCACTCGGGCCCATTAACAGGAATCGTGCTGGGCGGACTTATGCCAGTGATCGTTATGACAGGTATGCATTATGCATTTTTCCCGGGAACATTACAGAATTTGAGCAAACTCGGTTATGACGTGCTGTTACTGCCGCTTAACCTTGTAGCCAATATGAGTCAAGCTGGTGCCGTAATGGCGGTATTCCTCAAAACTAGAAACAAATCAATGAAATCGATTGCTTTATCCAGCGGGATTTCTGCTTTTCTGGGCATCACAGAGCCTGCAATCTATGGAGTAACGTTGAAACTGAAAAAACCGTTCTACGCTTCGATCATTGGTGGAGCAGCCGGCGGTGGATTTATTACAGCGGTAGGGCTAAAATGTTTTGGTTTTGCCGTTCCGGGTCTGCTGTCATTGCCTCTATACATTGGTCCAAACGGGGGTATGGCGAATTTCTGGTACGCGCTCATCGGTGTGGGCATCAGCTTCGTAGTTTCGTTTACAGTGACCTTATTGCTTAAGTGGGATGAACCGATTACGCAGCAAACTGGTGGGGCAACTTCCTCCGAGGGAGGAAGTGAAACCCAGTTAACAGAAGCTAAAGCAACAATAGCTCCAACAACAGCATCGGAATCAGCGAAACGATCAGGAACAACAAATCAGTCTAATCAAGAACCTGCACCACCGCCTGTGACCGTTCATTCAATTGAGGAAAAGAAAGGTGAAATATTCAGTCCGCTTACCGGTGAACTGGTCTCACTCAAAGAACTGCCTGATCCTACGTTTGCAGAGGAAATGACGGGAAAAGGAATTGCAATTATTCCAAAAGAGGGCCGTGTAACCGCACCATTTGACGGAACGGTCACAATGATCGCGAAAAGCAAACATGCTATCATGCTGACTTCCTCCAGCGGAATCGACATTCTCATTCATGTTGGACTTAACACGGTGTCCCTGAAAGGCAAGTTTTTTGAAGAGAAGGTTGTTATCGGACAACGAGTGAACAAGGGAGATTTATTGCTGGAGTTTGATATCGAGAGCATTCAAGCTGCCGGTATTGATCTGACCACCCCGGTCATTGTAGCCAACACGCCAGATTATCTTGACGTAGTACCCGTTCAGGTGAAGGGGGTGGTTCCAATGAATGAATTACTGCTACTCACCGTTCGTTAAAACCGCTTATTACAAAACAACGAATGAAGGCTTTCTATCGTGCAGCAAGTTTTAAAATTTAACGTTATATTTACACAAAAACGGAGAGGACAGAAATAACCTGGAAAAGCAACGCGATCGCCTTTATCACCATATTTTCCAATTAAAATTAATTCAAAAAAATCTGGGGGTAACAGCGATTGGAAGGTTAGTCTGTTATTGAAGTGGCAAGTGTAAATAAAAAAAAGGAGAGAAACCATCATGACACAAACAACAAAACACACATTCCCTAAAGGATTCCTATGGGGCGGAGCTACCGCAGCCAATCAGCTGGAGGGCGCATTTGACGCAGACGGCAAAGGACTTTCCACCTCTGACATGGCACCTTATGTGCCGCATGAAGAGCGAAATGGTAAAGATTTTACCTTTGACGTAAACTCCGTTGAACTGGAACAATATTTGAGTGGTAACACCGATGTGTATTTCCCGAAACGGAATGGAGTGGATTTTTACCACCGTTACAAAGAAGATATCGCATTGTTTGCCGAGATGGGCTTTAAAGTATTCCGTCTTTCCATCGCTTGGCCGCGAATTTTCCCGACAGGAGAAGAAAGCGTTCCGAACGAAGCTGGCCTTGCTTTCTATGATAAAGTGTTCGACGAACTGTTGAAATACGGCATTGAGCCACTAGTTACGATCTCTCACTATGAGATGCCGATTGAGTTAACCCGCAAATATAATGGCTGGGAAAGCCGCGAGATGATTGAACTGTACTTAAAATTTGCCAACACATTGTTCGACCGTTACAAAGATAAAGTGAAATACTGGATCACGTTCAATGAGATGAATATGATGTTGACCAGCTTGTATACAGGTGGCGGCATTTTGGAAGATAAAATTAAAGGCACACCGGAACAGGTAGCCTATCAAGCAACACACCATCAGTTTGTAGCGAGTGCGCTGGCTGTAAAAAGCGGCAAAGAAAAAATGCCTAATGCCCAAATCGGCTGTATGATCTGCCGTCTGGAGACATACGCTGCATCCAGCAAACCGGAAGATGCACTGCAAACCATGAAGGAAGATCAGATGAACCTGTTCTATCCGGAAGTTCAGGCGCGTGGAGAGTACCCGTCCTATATGCAACGATATTTTAAAGAGCAAGGCATTGAACTGGTGAAAGAGCCTGAAGATGATGCGATTATTCGCGACAATACAGTGGACTTTATTGCATTCAGTTATTACATGACGTATATCGGAAAATACGACCCGAATGACAACAGCAACTCCGGTATGCTGGTAAGTCAGATCAAAAACCCTCATCTGAAAGCCACCGAATGGGGATGGCCAATCGATCCAATCGGTCTTCGCATCGCGCTGAACCGGTTGTATGACCGCTACCGGATGCCGCTCTTTATCGTAGAGAACGGGCTCGGCGCTACGGATACGCTCGAAGAGGACGGATCTGTGCATGATCCTTATCGCATTGATTACCTGCGTAGCCACATCGAGCAGATGAAAGAAGCGGTAGCTGACGGTGTGGAACTAATGGGATTCACCAGCTGGGGACCGATTGATATTATCAGCTGCTCTACATCCGAGATGGGTAAACGTTATGGCTTTATCTATGTTGATCAAGACAACGCGGGTCATGGTTCGCTGGATAGAACACGCAAAGACTCATTCTATTGGTACAAACAAGTGATTGAGTCTAATGGTGAGATCCTCTAAACGTCCGTAATTTGGAATTTATACTTCTAACCTCATAACCGAAGAAATACAAATCCATTAAAAAATATACTCATGTCATGTAAAGCAAAGGAAGGAGGGCCTATAACAGGCTGCTCCTTTTTTTGTTATCAGCTCGTTCATACATTAATCATAGATCACATTTTTACCTTCATCACTTAACTTTTTCAGAGATGTAGTCATATGATCAATTTCTGCGTCAGTGTGTCGTTCCCATGAACCTAGTTCAGCGACGATCTTTAGCGGGGATTTGGATCGATAGGATCGGGTTGGGTTTCCAGGGAATCGTTTATCCGTTACGTTAGGGTCATTCTCAAAATCTCCTAGTGGTTCTACGACGTAAATTCGTTCTTTTGCACTCGATCTGGCAAGTTCAGCGCCCCATTTGGCGGCATTTAAGGTTCCAGTGAAGTAGATGTGATTCGACTTTTTGTCTTGATAATTGGATAAGTACTGAGGTTCCAATAGATCACCAATATTCAGTTTTGCTTTGGTACCATGGAAAAAAGGGCCTTGATCCAATACATTCTTTGTGTCATCCATGCCGAAACACCTCTTTTTTTATTGGATTTGTATTTAGCAGTATAGTGCAGGCATCGGTGAAAAAATAGTCTGTTATTCTATTTTCGTAAACGTTATAATTAGAGTAGAGGAAAGATACTGTCCTGTTGAACAGACCATAATTGTTTTAATTAAGCCGCTAATTTAGCGGCTTTTTTTGTGTTTAACACGAACAGCAGTCAGCCGATGACCCAAGGCTGCGTCAATTACCTGCCATCGAATTCTCATTCATATTACACCTTAAACATCGAGGCATTGGATGCGTAATACGAAATAATAAAATGTTGGAATTGTTCCAATGATGAAGAGAGGTTTCGATGTTTCATCCATGACAAGCTGATCGGATATACGGCGGCATCGTCAGCAATCGGCACATAGTGCAGTCCAAGATTACGACAGACAGAGACAGGCAGCAGTGCGACCCCACGATCCAGTCTGATGATCTCGACCAACGTATGAGAATCGACCTCGAATGCCAAATGGGGAACAAAACCTGCCCTTTCACACAACATCATGGTGAAACGTCGGTATTCATCGTTATTGGCGAGAGAAAGAAAAGGTTCACTCGCAGCGGCGTGTAATGAAATTTGCTTTTCACTGCCATAAGCATGATCAGCAGGCAAGACAAGCACAATGTCCTCCTCGACAAGCACACGGCTGTCAATCTCCTCATCCTGAACCGGGTAGCCGGTGATCCCCAGATCCACATCTCCTTTTTTCAGCTGTGTAATAATGTCATTTCGACTTGCAATACCTTGATGAAGCTGTGAATCGGGGAAAACTTCGATATACTCACGTATCAAACCTGATAGAAATCTTGAATTGGAGATGGAGATCCGAATCAACCTCGACAGTTCATCCTCTTTTTCCGTAATGGCCAGCATGGCATTCTCCAGCTCAACAAAAATGCGGTTCACGTGTTTCAGCAAAATTTCTCCCGCCGCATTCAGTTCAATGTTTCTACCTTTTCGATGAAAAAGGGGAGTACCCATTTCGTCCTCCAACCGCTTTATGGTGAGACTTAACGAAGGCTGAGCGATATTTAACTGAGCAGCGGCTTTGGAGATATGTTCTGTATACGCTACGGTTTGAAAATATTTCAATTGGAGAAGCTCCACTTGTATGCACTCCTTATTTATTTCAATAAATATATATAGTACTTATTAAGTATTATATTAAATTTAAAGAAAGATGTAGACTTTATTTATAAGCAAATCAACAAATTCAAATTATCAGTTAAAGCAATAATCTAATAACCCGATGCAAAGGCAGGTGTCTTTTTCATGAAAATCGATGTGAACAATATTGCTAAAAACCTGAACACGCCTTTAACAGCCCCGGCATATCCAATGCCACCTTATAAATTCGTGAATCGCGAGTATCTGAACATTATCTACCGAACGGATGAGCAGGCTCTGCGGGCAGCTGTTCCTGAGCCATTGCAAATCACCGAACCCTTGGTGAAATTCGAAGTGATGTGGATGCCGGATGTTTCCGGACTTGGCGCATATACGGAAGCTGGACAGGTCATTCCCGTGCAGTTCAATGGGGAAGACGGGGATTACGTGCATTCGATGTACGTGGATAACTTCCCCGCCATTGCAAGCGGCCGAGAGTTAACGGCTTATCCGAAAAAGCTCGGTGCCCCCAAACTGTATACGGACTCCGATACCCTCGTGGGCACGCTGGACTATGGATCACTACGCGTAGCCACAGCAACGATGGGTTTCAAACATGTGGAGATGGACAAAGAGCTTGCCAAAAAAGAAATCTGCCGTCCCAACTTTATGATCAAAATGGCCACGGATTATACCGGTAACCTTCGCATCTGTGATCTGATCCGTACGCAAATTACCGATATCGAGGTGAAGGAAGCGTGGACAGGCCCGGCTCGGCTACAACTTTTTGAGCATGCGCTTGCGCCTTTGGCTGATTTGCCGGTGCTTGAAGTCGTGTCTGCTTCACACATCCTGACGAACTTAACTTTGAATGCAGCACAGCCTGTATATAACTATCTGGAACAAAAATAAGGAGGCAACACATATGAGAATCGCGATTGTAGGTGCAGGTTCACTTGGAACCATCGTTGGTGCTTATCTGGCAGATGGCGGAATGGACGTGGAGTTAATTGATGCCTATCAGGAGCATGTCGACGCACTGAATCAGACAGGAGCGAAAGTAATCGGGACGACCGAATTTCAGGCCAAAGTAAAAGCAATCACCCCTGAACAAAAGTCAGGGCAATATGATCTTGTGCTGTTGTTAACAAAACAACTGTTCAATGAATCGGTGCTGAAAGAATTGCTTCCATACCTGCATGAAGATAGCATCGTATGCTCCCTCCAGAACGGGATTCCTGAAGACAGCGTGGCATCTATTGTCGGGGCATATCGAGTTATCGCTGGTTCCGTTGAATTTGGCGCTACGTTCATGGAACCTGGCGTATCCAGCCTGACCACGGCGTATCCTCAATTCAAGCAGTACGCATTCCAGATCGGGGAATTGAACGGAGAGACGACCGAGCGAATTCAGCGTGTTAAAGAAGTGCTGGATCTGGTTGGAGGTACACATATCTCGGATAACCTGGTAGGAACGAAATGGTCAAAACTGCTAATCAACAATGCTTTTAGCGGTTTATCTGCTGCACTGAACGGCACGTATGGAGATATTTTGGATCATGAAGCGGGCATTCGAAGTGCGGTTCATATTATTGACGAAACGATCAAGGTCGGACAGGGGAACGGTGTTTCTTTTGTCACCATGAACGGATTCGATATGGCTTCATTGGAGCTACAGAGCGAAATGGAAATCCCTGCACGTATTGAAACGTTACGCCATGTAATGGAACCTTCCAGATTGCTTAAAGCGAGCATGTTACAGGATCTGGAGAAACAACGTAAAACGGAAATTCACTATATCAACGGCGTAGTTTCGAGCAAGGCAAAAGGTACGGATATTGCAACACCGTATAATGATACGGTCGTTAAACTGGTCGAAGCCGCAGAAGAAGCACAGAGCGTACCTGAGTTTGCAGCCAACATTCATGCGTTTGAGCAGCTTTTGAATATGTCTCGGGTGTAAAGCTTGAAGCTTGATGTAATCACAAATTCATAACACAAAACGCAAAACGCAAAACGCAAACAAAGAAGCCTTACCTTCCACATGAGTACAAGAACTCTACGTGTGAGGGAGGGCTTCTTTTATTTTGCAAACTCTAGCTCAGGGATCGTTGGCCAATCTGTCTAATCTTGCTCCACGAATTGACTCTATCGGTTGTCCTCATTGCCTGCATAATGCAACAGCATATCAACCAACTGCTTTGTCATCTGATCATCCAGTTGATGAAGTTCATGTGAGCGCTGTGTAAACATCTTCTGGAGCATACCCATCATCACCGTAAATATGAACTGCGCGAGCTTAAGCGGAGGGGTAGCATTGCGGATGCTACCATCGGCAACTCCTGAATTCAATGCTTCAAGCAGGAAGTGGTTCTCTTTACCGTTTTGGATAAACCGTTCATAAATATCCTTCAGTTCCGGCTGAAAATGAACCACCTCGTAATTGATATCGAATAGTTGGATAAAACGAATATGGTCCGGATTTTCCTTAGCAAAAGAAACCCATCCGTTTAGCATCGCTGCAAGCTGTTCACGGCCACTATCACTTGGGCTTGCAGCCTGTCCGACGTGCAGGGTCATGCTTTCAACCAACTGCATCTGAATGGTAAGCAACAGCTCATCGATCGATTGAAAATGTTTATAGAAGGTCACTCGGCTTAGATTCGCTTCAGCACAAATGTCTTTAATCTTCACTTGAAGCAGACCGTGCTTTAGAAAAAGGTGCTTACCCGCTTCGATCAGTTCATCCCGATTCTGATTTTTTAACTGCTGATGCCAATTCTCATTCGCTTGCATATCGGTTTCCTTTCTTGGAGCGTTGTGCATTCATTGTAAGTGATAACGCAGCTAACAACATAAAGGCACCAAAAATATACGGAAAGTTTACGTTTTTGTCAAATAGCAGACCTGCAACGAGCGGGCCGAAGACGGTTCCCAGACTGGAATAGGTCGTATTCAGGCCAGAGGCGTAACCTTGACGATCCCCGGCGCTTTTGGATATCAGGGAGCTGACAGTCGGTCGCAGGAACGCATTAAATGCAAAATAAAGCGCTGATGCAAATAACAGAAATACTAGATTCACCTTAATTAACATGAGCAAGAGAGCAATCGGGGTCATGATTAAGGACAGACGGATGAGCTTGATTTCGCCCAAGCGTTTCACAAAAAAGTCCAGTAGCCAGATCTGGATCACGATACCGATAATCGCTCCCATGGTGATGATAACCGAGATCGTAGAAGCATTAAAGCCGTATTTGTATTTGGCAAACAGCGAGAAGACCGTCTCATAACTCATCAGACCAAAGGTCATCACCAGAATAATCAACAAGTATCCAAAATAAGGAACCTTGAACGAACTCCAGATTTGTTCGCCCATAGTGAACCCTTTTTTCTTCGACGTTGAGATTGTTCTCTTTTCAGGTGGAAGAGTCTCTGGCAAGAGAAGGGTAAGCATTGCCGCAACTAAACCCAATCCAGAAGCGACGAAATACGGCATACGCACACCCATCTCGGCAATAAAACCGCCCAAACCTGGCCCTAGCACCATACCCAGGTTCATCGATGCACCGAAATAACCCATCCCTTTGGCACGAGTCTCGGGAGTTGTAATATCGGCCACATAAGCCAGATTGGCTGGAACCATCAGACCTAGACTGATTCCCCCGATGAAACGAGCGATATAGAGAAGAGGCAAAGATGTCGATACCGCAAAAATAAGATCTGATACGACAACCAGAAACATACCTGCCATAATCAGCTTTTTACGCCCAAAGCGGTCAGCCCATTGTCCTCCGAGGGGCGAAAACAGAAACTGAGCTGCGCCAAAGGCCGCGACCAAAAATCCGGCAACGGTGCCTCCTGCATGGAACAGCTTGAGATACTCCGGTAATATCGGAATCAGCATCCCTTGTCCGAGCAAAGCAATAAACAGATTTAACATCAGAATGAACATCGGAAAGCGGGTGGATTGTGTCATTGTACGCATACGTTTTAAATTTCTCCTTCTCCATCATGTACACATTTTACGGTTTACACATCGTTAACCTTTACTCAATGTAAACCATTATAGTGTGTTATAATTCCTGTTGTAAATACATTTTTGATGGAAAAAGGGTGAGACGTATTGATTGATCACAACAATCAGGAAGAGTACCGGGATCCAATGAACTATGATCTGGAATTTGGCGGTGAGACGGACAAATACGAATTTTTCCTTCAACTTGCCAAGAAAAATCCCGGACATGTGCTGGAGCTTGCTTGTGGAACAGGACTAGCCACACTTTATTTAGCCGAAAGAGGAGTTCCAATTAGCGGTTTAGATATCGTAGAGCCTATGCTCGCGTATGCGAGGGTCAAAGCGAAGGATCTACCGGTTGCTTTTATCGAAGCAGATGCGCGTTCATTTGAATCCGATCAGCGCTTCTCCATGATTTTTCTGACGGGAAATGCATTTCAGGCTTTTCTGAGCGATGAGGATCAGCAGGCATTGCTGCAAACGGCGTATAATCATTTAGAGCCTAGCGGCATATTTGCATTTGAGATGCGAAATCCGGACGGCAATGATTTATCGGATGAGGAAGAAGAGCACTGGGGCACATTCATCGATGTGGATGGCGTGAACGTCAATGTATCTGGTAACCAGACATATGATGCCGAGAAACAGATCATGCACTGGACAACTATTCGGGACTGGGGCCATCGCCAAACGACGTCACGCATTGCTTGCCGATTTACGGATGTGCAGACACTTAAGCAGTTGCTGGAAAAGCAAGGTTTTGCCATAGAGAGTCAATATGCGAACTGGGATCAAACGCCGTTTCAACCCTCAAGTCCAATGGTAATTAGTGTATGTAGGAAAGGGTAAGAATGCATCGTAATGATTAAAATGATTGAAATGAGGATTGAAATTACATAAGTAGAAAGGGGAATGTTTGATATGACAACAACATCTAGAACTTGTAACGATTGCGGAGGTACATCCTTTGTGGAGGCAACCGACTTTATTAATTTGCGGCCGTTGGATAAAAAGATGTCACTCGGTTCTGAACGTGTGTATACGATCTGTCTGAACTGCGGTGAGGTCGTTTCCATTAAAGTAAAGAACCCGGAGAAGTTGGTGAATTAAATAGTTCTGGGGAGAGAATACAAAAGGAATCCTGCACTTTTAGCACGACTTGAACGTTTTATCATTTTTCGTCAAAGGCAGCCGATACATATTGGTTGTCTTTTTTTTGTTTTTTACGCTTGCATCAGAACCTGTTCATACAACAAACGGCAAACGAGCCCCCGCTTGTATTTCAAATGTTACATTTAGTAGAATGATGAAGCACATACACTTGCATTTAAGAGGTAACGCTAGAATAGGGGTGCAGCATTGAACCACATTTTGCTTGTTGAAGATGATGAAAATTTTGTATTTGGAATAGAATATACATTAACTAACGAAGGTTATGAGGTCATTCATGCCGGAACCTTGAAGGAAGCTCGCGATGCTCTTGCGCAGCACAAGATAGAACTTATTTTGCTCGATATTAATTTGCCTGACGGAACGGGATATGAATTATGCAAGCAAATTCGTGTGGACTCAGAGGTGCCGATCATTTTTCTCACCGCGCTGGATGAAGAGATGAATGTGGTCGCGGGACTTGATCTGGGTGCTGACGATTATATGACCAAGCCGATTCGTACCAAGGAGCTGCTTTCCAGAATCAAGGCTGTTTTACGGCGTCATTCCCGCCCTGAACAGCATTCAAACATATGGAAATCCGACGACTTTGAAGTTCGCGTGCTGGAAGGTGTTGTTTTCAAAAACAAAAATGAAGTTCCGCTCACAACGCTAGAGTTCCGGCTGCTTCTTATGTTAATGTCCCATCCCAAACAGATATGCAGCAGGACATCAATCCTTGAGAAGTTATGGGATGTCTCTGGTGAATTCATTGATGATAATACGTTGTCCGTACATATACGCAGATTAAGGGAAAAGGTGGAGGAAACACCCGCCGCGCCTAAGTATATTGTTACAATTCGTGGGGTTGGATACAAATGGAACGCCGAAACGACAGGAGCATACCGCTGATGGTTGAAGTCATCCGTAATCCAGAGTGGAAATCTGTGTTCACCAAGTTCATCCTTGTTCAATTAGGTTTGACTGCAATCATTTATGTTGTGATGAACCTACAAACACAAAGCATTAATGAAACGGTTGTGAACCAGCACGCGGCCTTTGTTGGACAAGTGTTAAGTAAGCAACCACAGCTCGAAGATCAGCTCATTCATACGATCACTCAAGGGACAGACCCGCAGGATCTTAAGCTAGGTAAACAAATATTGTCTCAATACGGATATACAAATCATATGAATATTCAGGATCAGCCTGCCCTATCGGGAACAGCATTACCTGGAAATACAGCATTGATCTTTTTCCTGTGCGGTATCCCGGTATTGATGCTTTTATTTTGGGAGTACCGCAAGCTGTTTTCCAGAATACGCCGTGTTACACATGCAGCGGAGCAGGTGGTGGAAGGTCAATTCGATACCTCATTGCCTGAGAATGCAGAGGGAGACTTCAGCGCGCTTGGCCATAGCTTTAACATGATGGCAGGCAGACTAAGTCATAGCGTAGATCAGCTGAAGCAGGAGAAAACATTTCTAAGCCATCTGCTGACCGATATATCACATCAACTCAAAACACCACTCGCATCCCTGCTTGTATTCAATGAAAATATGTTGCATGACCCACACATGAAAGAAGAGATTCGAACCATTTTTCTGGAACGAAGCAGGCAGCAGATTGAACGGATGGAATGGCTGATTATTAGCTTGTTGAAGTTGGCACGAGTGGAAGCGGGAGCTATCGTTTTTCAACTGCAGAACATTGAACCCAAAGACATCGTTGAATCAACGGTACAGACCTTGCAACCCTTGGCGGAACAGAAGAAACAGAGCATCATCGTTCAAGGCGGCGAAGGTATGTTGCTGCATGCAGATGAGGAATGGTTAACCGAAGCGATTATTAATTTGACGAAAAACGCGCTGGAGCACTCTCCGGTATCAGGGAAAGTGTACATTACAATAGAGGATGAGGGCTTATTTCACTCGATTATCATCCGGGATGAAGGAGAAGGGATTCGGCCAGAGCAGATCCCCCATGTATTTACCCGATTTTATCTGGGCAGGAGTAACGTCAAACCTCATAGTACCGGCGTAGGTCTGTCCCTGACCAAGTCCATTATTGAAGGTTTGGGTGGAACGATCTCGGTATCAAGCGAGCCTGGAGAGGGAGCTGAATTCCGAATTACTTTTATGAAAACAGTGTATTGAGAGGAAGCTTACAATAACGTAAGCTTCCTCTTCACTTTAACGTAAGCTTCCGAGCCTATAATAACCATATGAATACAACCATTGTTCACAGCTCATGAAGGAGGCACTTGCTTTGGAAATTTTAAAAACGTGTGAATTATGTAAAACATACGGAAGTAACGACGCCAAGGTCGATGCATTGAAAGAGATTAATTTAACGGTTCAACAAGGTGAATTTGTCGCTATTGTTGGTGCAAGTGGTTCGGGGAAAAGTTCGTTACTGCATTTGCTTGGAGGTGTAGATCGCCCAACCAGTGGACAAGTCCATATTGATGGGACAGATCTGTATTCTCTGAACGAAACGGATTTAGCCATTTTCAGAAGACGAAAGATCGGATTCATTTTCCAGGCGTATAACCTGATTCCGGTTCTAAGCGCAGAAGAAAATATTAAACTGCCTATGCTACTAGACCATCGTCAAGCCGATGAAGACTATGCAGACGAACTAATGAACGTACTCGGTCTAAAAGACAGAAAGCATCATCTCCCTAACCAGCTATCAGGTGGACAGCAACAGCGTACAGCCATTGGACGAGCCTTAATTAACAAACCTTCGATCATACTAGCTGACGAACCAACAGGCAATCTCGATAGCAAAAACAGTAAAGAAATTGTAGATTTGCTCACCTATTCAGTTCGAAAGTACAATCAAACCTTGATTATGATTACGCATGATTCCGATGTAGCCCAGAGAGCCGATCGTATTGTGAACATTAAAGACGGGGTTCTTTTCGATCAGCAATCTGGGGGCGAGCACCATGCGTAAGTATACAGGGCTCACGGAGAAATATTTGCTTGGCCAGAAAAAAAGATCCATTCTCACCATTGTGGGCATCATTCTATCGGTAACACTTCTTACCGCTGTCGGCACACTAGCAATGAGTTATCAGGACAAACTGGTACGTCAGACAATTCAAGATTATGGAGATTATGAGGTTTCCTTCAATGGAGTTTCGGGCAAAGACGTACCTCGTATCATGAATCAGGCCGCCATAGGCAGTGCAGGAGTCATTCATCGTATTGGTTATGCCATCATAAGTTCCACGAGTGAAAAGGAGCAAAAGGAAAACCCGTTTGCTGCGCCGTATCGTTATTTGAATGTAAAAGGATACAACGCGCAAGCCATGTCCAAGCTTCAAGTTCAGTTGGAGAGTGGACGTCTGCCGCAAAAGCCTGATGAAATTATCCTGTCATCCTGGAGCCTGAATACGTTCCCTTCGAAACCAGCAATTGGAGATAAGATTACGTTAAACCTGGGAGATCGGGTCGAAGCTTCCACCGGAAAGGTGAAGAGTGTGAACTCCATTGGTGATTATGGGTGGGATCTGGATGAGAAATTCGAACCGCGTATGAAACAGCAATATACCCTTGTCGGGGTGATGAAAACTGCCAAAAATGTAACGTGGTCATCCACTTTTATCTATTCAGCGATTACGTATGATGATCATCAAAAAATCGATCCATCGCAGAATTTTTTTATCTATGCCACGATGAAATCGATGGACAATATAAAGGAGAAGAGCGAGGCCATTCTGTCTTCATTGGGTTTAGGGAATGTGGATCAAGGTTCTGCTCAGGAACTGAACCGGGAAAATGTGTTAAAGGATATACGCATTGAATATAACAATGAATTGCTCAAACTGTTTGGCAAAAGCACCTATTCCAACGTTAACCAAAGTTCAATGTATGCATTTGCAGCTATTGTTCTAATTATCATGGGATGCACAAGCGCAGTAATTTACAATACATTTCATATATCAGTGCTTGAACGCATTTCTCAGTTTGGCATGCTGCGCTGTATCGGTGCAACACCAGCTCAGATTCGCAGGATTGTATTCAAGGAAGCGACTGTGCTTAGTCTGATTGCCATTCCAATCGGTTTATTTACAGGAACCATTTTAATGAAAGTTTTATTCTATAACATCAGTATGCTGACATTAGGTTTCTTGAACGACATGCACATGATTATTTCAGTGCCTATTTTACTTGCGGCAGCTGGTTTAGGACTGATTGTTGTCTATGTATCAGCGCTGGGTCCAGCCAAGCTGGCATCCAGCGTTTCACCACTTGAAGCACTGAAAACCTCAGGCAGCACGGTGGTAGAGCAGGGGGATTTCAAGCGCTTGTCTTTTGCAGGTAGCAGATGGCTAGGGTTTGAATGGCGGTTTGCCAGCCGAAATATTCGGCGGAACCGAAAGAGATTTCGCATTACGGCTTTTTCAATGATTATCAGCATTGTTATGTATATTGTGTTTAGTGGCTTGGTGAACGTTCTGAGTACAACTTCTACATCAGGTATCAATTACTCCTACTCCTTGGACTATCAGGGTATGAGTAAACGCATCCCCAATTCGGTTTATAACAAGCTGGCAACACTTGAGGGAGTTAAACAGGCTTATTCTTTCTACAACCATCAGCTTCAAGCGATCATTCCGAAAGAGAAAATAAATCCGGATTACTACCAGCAGCAGAAAGAAATGTACACGGTTGAACAAGAGAACGGATATCGAACGGATAACAATTTTCTGAGTTCTTACGGTATAAACGGACTTCAGGAGCTTCGTTCCAAACTCACCTCCGGAAGCATTGATGCGAGCCAAATGAACGATGGAAATGGTGTTATTGTCATTCAGAAAATCAGCATGATCACCGAAAAAGGAACTAACATGATCATTGATCAAACCCGTTTCAAGGTAGGGGATAAAATTAAGGTTCGGTCAATGGGTGACAAGCAGTCATACAAAACCGTTACTGTTGTCGGTACCGCAGATCAAGGTCCTCTCTCTGGTGAGTATACCGAAAGTGCTATTATTCAAATGATAACGACACCGAAGGTGATTGAAAACATTACGGGTGATAACGCTTATGACAGAATATTCATTCAAGCGAGTCCTGAGACAGATAACGGGGCAATTGTGGGTTATTTCAAAAGCCTTGTTCAGCAGGATGCAGGGTATAACTATCGCGATCGGGTAGAGGAGATGAAACAAGCCCGTAACGATGCGCTGACGCTAAATATATTCCTGTACGGTTTTATCGGAGTCATTGCAGCCATTGCGTTTCTGAATATTTTGAATACGGTAAGTACGAATCTTATTCTGCGGACGAAGGAGTTCGCCGTATTAAAAGCGATTGGTATGACGCAAAAGGAAATTCGTAAGATGGTTTTGCTTGAGGGTGTGTTCTATGGCGTATTTGCAGCTGTGTACGGAAGTCTTCTTGGTACAGGTTTGAGCAATGGTGTGTCTTATCTGATGAGAAATGCGGTGCAGATCGAATGGGTTATGCCTTGGAGTAGCATTCTGATTGGCAGTTTGGGTGCTATCATAGCCACACTCATAGCCTCATACTGGCCGCTTAGACGTCTTGAACGAATCCAGATTACAGATGGTTTGCGCGGGGAAAATTAAACGTGTCAAAAAAAGCTCGGTTGTTCGCTTTAGAACGAACAACCGAGCTTTTGGGCATGAATAAAGCATGAATAGACAAGTGGAATTGATCATCAGATCAAATCAGCCAATTAATTAATTAATGGACTAAGAAGTCGTTACTCCCTTAAGAAAAACAAGTACAATTTTCTCCGCCAGGACGCGATGAGACTCATTTTTCTGCCGTTCATGCTCACGGTTACCCATTAACATCAGAGTCGAAAAAGCCTCAGCCAAGAAAAGTGGGTCTTCTTCACGAAAAATGTTCTGATTCATCGCTTTTTTAAAATGAGCGGCTAACACTTCGTGAATCTGATGCTCCGCTTCACGTATCGCATGAATCTGTTCTTGCTCCAATAAACGCTCCGCTTCACGCATCATCGTTTCGATCTCGCCATGGGGATTCGCCAGACGCGCTTCGGCTAATTGGATTAATCCTTCCTGCAAATGTTCCGCCTCATCCAGCATATGCGCCGTAATTTTTCTAACGTTCTGCAACATCGTTGTCATGGCTGCCACGAATAGATCCGCTTTGCCAGCGAAATGATAATATATGGTTGGTTTGGATACGCCGCATTTCTTGCCAATCTGCTGAAGGGTCACCATCTCGTAGCCAAATTCTTTAAATAGGGTAGATGCCGTATAGATAATGGTTTGTTGCATGGAAATGTCATTGTCCGTCTGCTTGGGTCTTCCGCGCAAACGTTTAGGTACTTTCTCTGGCATAGATTCGTACACACTCCTTCCACAATATTTTATGTCAAATCATAAATATAAGCAAAGAGGCTTGTAATTTTACTTACCAGTAAATATAATTAGTTCTGTAATTAAAATGATACGTTTAAAGGTGGGCAACGAAGTTATGGCAAAGACAACCTTGCGTAAGAGCAGATGGAAGAAAATAGCGATATGGATTAGTGTAATTATTATTGCCCTGGTAGCAGGGGTGTTTGCGTACCTGGCATCTGTCACATATAGCCCGTCGGAACAAGCGGAAGTGGCAATGAAAAGTGACAATCAGGTTATTGTCAGCGAAGTGAAGAACGCGTATCAATTTGAACCTAAAGGGCAGGACATCACGCAGCCGAATGTTGTGTTTTATCCCGGAGGTCTGGTGGAGCCGGCAAGTTATGCGCCTATGGCACGAGCACTAGCGGAGCAAGGACATCGTGTGTATATTACGAAGATGCCGCTGAACCTGGCGATGTTCGGGGAAAATCGAGCGGATTCGTTTCTCGCGGAACATGCGGGTGAAAGCTTTGTTATTGGTGGACACTCCCTAGGAGGTGTATTCGCTTCAAGATATGCTGCGGCGCACACAGCTCAGATCCAAGGTGTCTTTTACCTAGCTTCTTATGCAGATGATGGCGGGAGACTGGACGGAACGAACTTGTCCGCACTGCAAATTACGGGAAGCAATGATGGTGTTCTGAACTGGGAATCGTGGGAAAAATCCAAATCCAGTCTTCCGAATGACACGACATATGTAAGTATTGAAGGCGGCAACCATGGTCAATTCGGCTCCTACGGAATGCAGAAGGGAGACAACGCACCTAAGATCACAGAACAGGAGCAACTTAAACAAGTTGTTCACGCACTGGAAGAATGGATGAACTCGATAAACCCATTGCAAAAATAAAAAAAAGACCGAAGTTTTCATCTCCAAACGATGAATACTATCGGTCTTTTTATTTTTTTCTTTGCATTGGATACTCTTACTACACCTCTATAAAAAATGTCTATTGAACAACGGGATCGATTTCAACTTTTCTTGGTTAGCGTCTACGGAAGGCTCCGCCGCGTGCCAGAGCAAAAAAGAGGAGCAGGGCAATGATTGAGCCAACGATCGCCGGAATGATATGAAACCCGCCAATCACCGGTCCCCTTGGTCCAAGTAATTCTGTTCCTAACCAGGAACCGATAAAACCCGCAACAATGTTCCCAATTACACCGCCCGGTACGTCCCGCCCAATCAAGTTGCCACTTAACCAGCCAATAAGTCCACCAACAATAAGTACCCAGAGCAGATCCATGGTTTGTTCTCCTTTCTTCGGGTTTATTACAAGTTATGTTGGGTTCAGTGGAATATACCTCATCTTCATATTGGTGGAGGGTTCTAAAGCGTCTGTGCTAAGATGAGGGTACTTATGATTCAAGCTGGGAACAAGGATAGAAGGGGTGTACAGTCCATTGAATAAAATACTTGTCATTGACGATGAAGTCGCCATTCGAGATTTAATTGAGCTGGTGCTCAGAAGAGAGAACTATGATGTAAAAACCGCAGAAGATGGCAAAACCGGACTGCAATTGCTGGACTCTTTTCAACCAGACCTGGTAGTGCTTGATTTGATGCTGCCCGATTGCTCGGGATATGACTTGTGCAAGGAGATTACCGGGAAACGTGCAGTTCCTGTTATTATGCTCTCTGCCAAAAATGAGATTATAGATAAGGTGCTTGGATTAGAACTTGGCGCGGAAGATTACATGACAAAACCGTTTGACAATCGTGAATTGCTCGCTCGCATCAAGGTAGTTTTGAGAAGAAACGAGAGCAAGGTGGAGACAAGTGAAGGTGCGGAAGTGCCGTCGACACGTATCATCCATGAAGAGCTGACATTTGATATGGAAAGTCGAAGAGTGCTGAAAAACGATGTTCCCGTTTCTTTAACAGCCAAGGAATTCAAAATTCTAGAGACTTTACTTAAGAGGCCTGACAAAATCTATACTCGTGATGAGTTGCTGCAAATCGGATGGGGATACGATTTTATGGGGGATAGTCGCAGTGTGGATATGACCATTATGCGATTACGGAAGAAGCTGGAGGATAACGCGGACGAACCGAAATATGTCCGAACGATCTATGGATTCGGCTATCAGCTTGGAGGTGGCGAGGCCTGAAGTACGCAACCCGGTTACTGCTGAATTATTTGTTTTTCTCTGTGCTTTCCTTTGGCATCATCATCTTTGCCGTTAATAAAGCCATTGATTACTACAGCTTCATTACTATTGAAAAACAGATGATGGAGAAGGCAGATCTCTCCGAGCTATCCTTCCGTGAAGTGCTGGCACAGCATCGATCATCATCAGGGGAGCCGCAGACGAAGGAAATCGTCAGACTTGCACTAGAGAAGCTTAAGGCTTCAGGCAAGGAAGTGCGTATCTATGACAGCTCCAAGCAGCTACTGGGCTTGGCTGTAGATGGCATCATCATTAATGATGGCAAACCACATATTTTCGAGAAAAATATTGAAAAAGCACTGAGCGGTAGCTATGCCTACACTGTAACGAATGATCATCTGCTTTATTTTGCGACTCCCATTCAGAATCAATTTTACGAAAATGCTTATGTGTACGAGTTCGTAGAGGACATTTCGTACTTTTATGCAATCATGGATCAAATCCGTTATGTGCTGTTTGCAGGCGCGGGCGGATTCATTGTGCTGATTACGTTAGCCAGTCTGTGGATTGCACGAAATACAACCAAACCGATTAAGGTGCTCCTTGGTGCCGCGCAAAGTTTCTCCAGACAGGAATTTAAGCGAGTTCATCTGAACCGCAAGGATGAGCTGGGGATGCTCGCGGATGGACTCGACTCCATGGGACAGCAGCTTCATAATTACATTCAATACCAGAAACAATTTGTCTCGAACGTATCTCACGAATTAAAAACACCTCTGGCAGCCATTCGTGGTTTCTCTCAATACTTGTACGAAGGAGAGAATGAGAACGAAGAGTTACAAAAAATCTATGCTCATCTGTTGCAGGAATCGGATCGGCTCACCCGTTTGATTAATGAACTGTTGTTGTTATCCCGATTTGACAAGGCAGGTTCAAGCGAGCTGGAGGTCGAAAAGACGGAAATGAACGCACTGATCCAGCAAGTCGCCACGAATATGGAAGCCAAGGGGAAGGATAAAGAGATCAAGATCAACGTTAATCTAGCGGAGGAAAACCCATCAGATGAAGGGATGACAAGAGTCTACGCGAGCGTCAATCCAATGCTCATGTCCCATGCAATCGCCAACCTTATGGATAACGCTATCAAATATTCGGGCAGTCATTCGCAAATTGATGTGGAGATGGAACATACGTCAACCGAGGTCGTTGTAAAGATAAGTGACCAAGGCATAGGCATCGCGGGTGATGAACTAGAGCGAGTGCAGGAGCGCTTTTACCGGGCGAAAAATGCAAGCACAGCGAATGGTTCAGGTCTCGGTTTGTCCATTTGCAAAGAGATCGTCGAGCGTTTTAATGGATATATCGACATCGAAAGTGAGTTAGGACAAGGTACGACAGTTACGATTGTGTTACCTCTTGCCTAAACACGTTTCTAAAACGAAGCCCAAATGAAGTAACGTTACAAGACTGATACATTTCTGTTATGAGACTAACAAATGCTTTTTTTATAATGACTTCATAAGAACAAATCACACATTTATGGAGGGATTATGATGAAATTATCAAAGAAATCTGCGAGCTTTATCCTGCTAAGTGCTTTACTAACGGTAGCTCTGACGGGCTGTCAGTCCACGGATGCGAAGTCACCAACAACCGGCCAGAATTCGGCTGAACAAAATACGACGAATGGACAAAGTAAAGGTGAAGGAACATCCGATTCCAAAAAAACGGATTCCGAAGGTACTGAAGGACAGGGCTCTGAGGCAGTGAAGGAAGGCTCAGTGAAGAAGGAAGGTAATGTTGTGCTGAAGGAGCTGGCTTTTGTCTATAATGAGCACACCATTGCGATTTCGGATACAGCGAACGAAGAACAGATGGAACAGATGCTGGGTAAACCAGACAATTTCAAATCCCATACGTATGCTGCTGGCGATGGCACCAATATGGATAATTTAATCGGATTCACGGAAAAAGTATATACGTACGCCGGTCTGGAGATTAAAACAATCAGTGTACCTGAAGGAAAACAAGACTCGATCTTTAATATCAAAATTACCGATCCCAAATACACGACAGTTCGAAACATTAAAGCAGGGGACAGCTTGGACACACTTAAAAAAGCGTATCCTGAAGGTAAACTGGTGGGGAATGGTGCACCTGATGAGGAAGACGACTTCCGTTACGAGCCGTCCAACTATGTAGATGTCATGTCGTTCCATATCAAGGATGCCAAGGTTGAGAACATTCAGATCTTCAGCCTGCTGGACTAAAAGTGTAATCGATTCACTTTTTTGATTCACAGAGCCGTGCTATAAGGTTAACTTTTCGAACCTGCCCAAGAGTTTGGGCAGGTTTTTATGTCGTTATGAGTTGATAAGAGATTGTGAGTACAAGTTTTCCTTACGCAACTTTTTTGGATTCCCATTAAACTCTTGCGGCACTCAGACTATGTTTGCTTACACTTAAAACGTTTCTCTAGACCCACACAAATGTTCAATGATACCATCATACAGGTGTTAAGAATACATCTGTTAAGAGAGTTGAAGATTGCAGGAGGAACGGAATGTGGATCAAGTAAGATACGATAATTTAAAACTCGGGGAACGTGGGGCGATCATTAGTATCATCGCTTATATATGTTTGACCGCACTAAAGCTGGTGATTGGTACAATTGCTGGTTCAGAAGCACTCAGAGCTGACGGCTTGAATAATGCAACGGATATTGTCGCATCCATCGCCGTACTGATTGGTTTAAGGTTCGCCCAGCGTCCGGCCGATAAAGATCATACATATGGACACTGGCGAGCGGAAACCGTGGCGTCTCTTGTAGCCTCATTCATCATGATGGCTGTAGGATTGCAAGTATTATTCGAAGCCTTCGGTTCCGTATTCGAGGGCAAGCACGAATCTCCTGATCTCATTGCTGCGTATACAGGCATTTTCTGTGCAATTATTATGGTTTTGGTCTATCGATACAATAAAAAGCTGGCCACACGGATCAAAAGTCAGGCTGTTATGGCTGCCGCACGGGATAATATCTCCGATGCTTGGGTAAGTATCGGTGCCGTCGTCGGGATCGTAGGTTCTCAGTTCGGCCTTCCGTGGCTTGACCCGGTAACGGCAATTATCGTCGGTTTACTGATCTGCAAAACGGCCTGGGATATTTTCAGAGAAGCTACGCACCATCTTACCGATGGATTCGATGTAGAGTTGATTCAAGAATACCGTGAGACCATTGCTGGAATCCATGGTGTAGAGACGGTTAAAGATGTACGAGCACGTAATTACGGTAGCAACGCAGTGGTTGACGTGGTGATCACGGTTCGGGGAGATTTGGATCTGCAACAAGCACATGATATTTGTACCGATGTGGAAAACGAACTGCTGGAAGAGCATGATGTGTATACAGTACACGTTCACGTCGAGCCGGAGCCAGAGCAGGAAGCGCTCAAAGAATACATGTAATATTAATATTTATAAAAAATAAAAAATGGAAAACGGGCCTTGAAAAAGCAAAAACCAGTACACGATGATGTTTACTGGTTTTTTGATTTTTGTAACTATTTAAGGTTCGTTCACTTTTTTAACATGCCCGCTTCAATCCAAATGACCTTATCTAGCAATCATTTAGCATATTGTAGATAATCAGATTATTGTACTTATCCGCATGTTTTTGTTCGTCCAGGATAATGCCCCATACCGTGTCTTTGTAAATACCGTAGGGGAGACCAAACCATATTTTTCTGTACTTCTCCACCGCAGACAGCTCGCCCTGAAATGCCTTCTGTAAACCACCCAGATACGATGTGACGGTTTCTGGGGATTCGCTACTTACGCCCGTGATCTCATGACCTGTGAGGTCTTTGTACATTTCTCTGAACATCTGATTGTGTCCGCGCTCATCATCGCGAATGCTTGTAATGATAGCTGCTTGGTACGTGTCAGGAGCCATACGAATAAGAGCATCATAAAACAGTTCATCATTTCGTTCGCCCTGAACAGCAGATTGAATGAGTCCGAGCGCTTCAGCTGTTGATGTGGCCCACACGGGAGTAAAGGGTTTTCGAAAAAAATAAGGATACGTTGCATACATACCAATACCTCCATAAACAATGATGAGTTAAGATATGCACATACGCCCAGAAACGTAACCCGCTTTCTTTTGCTGTGCTTCATGCTATGCCTGCACCAGAGCCCTTTAACGTTCGATCTGCTTAACGATATCGTCACTAATCATGATTTTTATCAGCTTGCTGTAACCATAGGCAATTATAAGCGCCAAGAAATAAGACCAAAACGTCCAGAAGATAGTCCATCCGTTAAAATAAACAACATGTCCCATAAGTTTGGCAATGTATTCAATCAATGTCAACAAGAGCGCTGAAACAATGATACTCGGCCAAGGTCTGAAGTGTTTAACAAGGATTAGATACATCATAATGCAACCCGTAACCGGATATATTCCCAGATCCATCGGGAGAGCCGCAAAGGCTTCATTACGAGTGTCGGGTAATATATTCCAGAAGTAATTGAACCCAACACTGTTAATACAAGTGGATGTGGCCACTCCAAGCGGATAATAAATCAAAACGAGTCTATAGTTCCGCCGTAAAATCCATGTACCCATCAGAAGGGGGATGACCATACCAACGATCCAATTGACCAGCATATCTTTTCCCTCCAAATTAAACTGTGAGTTTTGACTATAGTCTCAAATTCATAAAATGTTTATTTCTGAACTCTCGCCATCTAATCCGTTTTTTTCTGTTCAAGGAGAAGATTCACTTTATCCGTAAGTGTTTTTAATTTTTCATCATAGTGCCTGTACGTATACCAGCCAATCACAGCTTTGATCGCAAAAAAGAGAACCGCAGCGACGACGACCAAGATGTAATTGTGTGCGATCTGTTTCAACCAATCATTGATGTGCTGCATTGTTAACAACCCCCGTCGCGAACATATATCGTCTGGTTAAGATGCCCATTACATCTTAAGGTAATTCATAAATGCTAATAAGATTCTTTGCGTGGAAGGTGTTGCTTTTTGTCGAAATCCATGCTACATTATCGATGTAAACGTTTATATTTGCATTAAACAACATCATATATGATTCAATTTGGCGTGTTACTGTTCGGCAGGCAAGGCTTAAATTGGGTGGTTTGTATATTTATTATACCCACCCAATTTAGGCCTTTTTTTATGCACAATTTCAGGGTGAGGTGTTTACATGAATTACAAAGAAACCGCTAAGGCTATCCTTGACAAAGTAGGCGGACAAGAAAATATCAATGATTTTCTCCATTGCTCTACTCGATTAAGGATGAATCTGAAAGATCCAAATCAAGCAAAAACCGAAGAAATTAAAGCCATGGATGGCGTCATGGGAGCCGTATACAGTGGCGGACAATATCAAGTTATTATCGGTAATGATGTAAGCTATGTATATAATGAACTTAAACAAATGATCACTATAAACACAGATGGGAACACGGAGCCAAACAAGAAAAGAGATATGAGTTTTAAAGGATTGTTTGAGAGCTTTGCCGGATTGATTACGGGTATTTTCCAGCCGATCATTCCAGCAATCGCAGCGGCGGGCATGTTTAAAGCTTTGCTTTTATTGTGTACATCGCTAGGTATACTTTCTAAAGAAAGTCAAATTTACGCGTTATTGCTTAATATCGCTGATTCAGCGTTTTATTTCCTACCTGTATTGCTGGCATACTCAAGTGCGCAGAAATTCAAAACCAATCCTTATATTGCAGCCACACTGGCGGGGGTATTACTGCATCCTAAAATGATCGCATTACTTGGCGGAGAAGTACCCGTGGAAATCGCTGGTATTCCTGTACCTAATATCAGTTATGCGTCCAGCGTTTTACCCATCATTCTGACGGTATGGCTCATGTCGTATGTTGAGAAATTTGCGGATAAGGTATCCCCTGGTCCAGTGAAAATCTTCCTGAAACCTTTAATTGTCATACTCGTCATGGCACCATTGGCTCTCACTGTTTTGGGACCCATCGGTAACTATTTGGGTGTAGGTTTGTCAGACGGTTTATTCTGGATTCAAGGTAAAATTGGCTGGTTAACCGTTGTAATTTTGGCTGTATTCCTTCCGTTTATCGTGATGTTCGGAATGCACAAAGTGTTTTATCCCGTTATTTTCGCAGCAATGGTTTCACCCGGATATGAAACATTGATTCATAGTGCAATGCTTTCTTCTAACATGGCACAAGGCGCTGGAGCGCTTGCGGTCTGGTTCCTGGCAAAAGACAAGAAATTGAAGCAGGTTGCATTGCCAGCCGGTATATCTGGATTGTTCGGTATTACGGAACCTGCTTTATACGGGGTACATTTACGTCTGAAACGTACTTTGGTCGCTTGTATGATTGGAGCGGGCTCAGCGGGGCTTTTTGCCGGTATCGTTAACTTGAAAGCTTATGCAGCAGTAGGACCGGGCCTTGCATCGTTACCTATGTTTATCGGGGCGGAAAATAACTTTGCCTACGCGCTGATTACAGCAGCTATTTCGATCATTGTTACGCCAATTGCTGTTTATTTCATCGGCTTTAAAGATCCTGCAGGTGAGGATGATGTCAAACAATCATCAGGCAAAACAGCTACAGTAGAAACAACAGAAACAACTCCACCAACTCCGAAGAAAGAAAAATTGCAGTCGCGTTTGGTTGTTTTCTCCCCGATTGAGGGAGAGGCAATTCCGTTAAAAGCAGTGAACGATGAAGCGTTCTCCCAAGAGGCAATGGGTAAAGGCATGGCGATTAAACCATCCAAAGGTCAAGTCGTAGCTCCATTTGATGGGACAGTTCAAACTGTTTTTCGGACCAAACACTCGATCGGTTTGAGATCGGTAGAAGGCGTTGAAATTCTGATCCACATCGGCATTGATACAGTGAAGTTAAAAGGACAACACTTTAATGTTGTTGTTCAAGAGGGTGATGTCGTAAAACACGGTCAACTTCTGATTGATTTCGATATGGAAGCCATTATAAAAGCAGGCTTTGATACAACAACACCGGTTATTGTAACCAACAGCGGTGATTATCTTGAAATCCTTGGACATGAGCAGTCTGGTAAAATAGGAGCTGAGACACCACTAATAACCATTTTGTAATATTATGAGGGTGAGGTACACCCTGAACATAGAGGAGCATGGATATGAGAGTAGTTAAGGTTCTCAATACAAGTATTGTTTTGGCCAAGCGTAATGACAATAAAGAGGTTATCGCCATGGGCAAAGGGATTGGGTTCAGAAGCAGACCCGGGGACATCATTAACGAAAATGAAATTGAAAAAGTATACGTCGTTGAGAATGAAGAAATGTCCTCGGATATGACTGCACTGATGAGAGAGACGCCGGAAGAATATTTAATTTTGGCAGACGAAATCATATCCTATGCGAAGCAGGTATTATCGCGTGATCTGAGTGAAAATCTCTATTTTTCGTTAACAGACCACCTCCATATGGCTGCCAAACGATTCAAATCGAATATTACGATACAAAATCGAATGTTATGGGAAGTGCAGAAGTTTTACCCGCAAGAATTTCTCATTGGGAAGCAGGCATTGAAGTTTATTAAAGATAAGCTTGGACTAGATCTGCCGGAAGAGGAGGCAGCTAACATCGCCTTCCATCTGGTCAATGCACAGCAAACGGAACAGAACATGAGCCAGGTCATGATGATGACTACTACCGTTAAAGATATTCTTAACATTATTCGCATTCATTATGGAATTGAGTTGGATACATCGAGCATTAATTATTCGCGCTTTTTGACTCATCTACAGTTTTTTGTTCAGCGATTGTTAGAGAATACCATGCTCGAATCCAAGGATGATGAATTGCTCGAACGAATTTCGAGTAAATATCCAGAGGAACACAATTGTGTTTCCAAGATCAACAATTATATTGGCGCGAAATTTGAACGATTTATGTCAAACGAAGAGAGATTGTATCTCATCATTCACATTAGCCGTGTGATGGACAGAGCGCATTAACAGGAGGATTATGATATGACGACCATCAGAACATTTCCCGAAGGATTTTTATGGGGCGGAGCAATTGCAGCGAATCAAGCTGAGGGAGCTTGGAACGTAGCAGGAAAAGGGGTTTCCACCGCTGATACGGCTATGAATAAGAAAAACATAGGTGACTACAAAAAGCAAAATGCTGTAAGCTCGGAACAGCTCGCGGCAGCGCTTGAGGATCAATCTACCGTAAATTATCCGAAACGCAGAGGAATCGATTTCTATCATCGGTATCCAGAGGATCTTGCTTTGATGGGTGAGATGGGCATCAAAACATTACGGACGTCCATTGCGTGGACTCGAATTTTCCCAAATGGAAATGAAACAAATGCAAACGAGGAAGGTTTGCTGTTCTACGATCGCCTTTTTGATGAGATGATTAAAAATGGCATCGAACCTCTGGTTACCTTGTCTCACTATGAGATGCCAATGTATCTGGTCGATCATTATGGTGGATGGACATCCAGAGAGGTTGTTGATTTCTTTGTACGCTTCAGCACAACAGTATTCAACCGTTATAAAGATAAAGTAAAATATTGGATCACTTTTAATGAAATTGATGGTATAGTTCGTCATCCGTTTACCAACGGTGGCATTGTTCCGGATCGTTTCGAGAATGTTGAGCAGGCGGTCTACCAATCGTTGCATCATCAATTTATTGCAAGTGCGTATGCGGTTAAGCTATGTCATGAGATTATTCCTAATGCTCAAATTGGTTGCATGCTGACAAGCCTATTGCACTATCCTCACACGTGTAATCCGTTGGATGTGTTGGCTGCGCATAAAAATAATCAATTTAATCTGTTCTTTACCGATGTGCAGGTGCGTGGCTCTTACCCAGGTTACATCGAGAGGTATTTTAGAGAGCAGGGAATTACTATTGAAAAAGCTGAAGGCGACAGTGATTTGCTAAAAGAGTATACGGCTGACTTTATTTCATTCAGTTACTACAACTCCTTTGTAGCCAGTGAAGATAGCGAAGGCCTGGAAACGGTTAGCGGCAATACGATGGGCGGCGTGAAGAACCCTTACCTTCCTGTCAGTGATTGGGGATGGCAGATCGATCCGATTGGTCTGAGACTCGCACTTAACAATCTGTACAGCCGTTATCAGGTACCTCTGTTTATCGTAGAGAATGGCATTGGTGCTTACGATACGATTGAAGATGACGGTACAATCAGCGATCCTTATCGCATTGAATACCTGCGTTCTCATATCGAACAAATGCATGAGGCTTTGCTGGATGGTGTTGAAATCATGGGGTATACCGTCTGGGGAATCATCGACCTGATCAGCTATTCTTCTTCCGAAATGGAAAAACGCTACGGTCTGATCCACGTCGATCAGGACAATGACGGAAACGGCACGCTGGAGCGAAGACGGAAGGAAAGTTTCTTCTGGTACCAAAATCTGATCTCTAATAATGGACTATAAATACACGTAATGGATTATAGACACATGCTAAAAAGTTAAAGTAAGAGATGATTTCTGTGTTGTAAAGGAATCATCTCTTTTTATTCATAGAATGAATTGTCAGGCCAAAACAATTTATAAATATATCTTTCAGCGCATTCTTCTTTTCGGTAGAATAGAGTTATCCGATCTGTAATATTTTTCCTTATTGATACCAGATTGGAAAAATGAACTGAAGGAGGAGAATGAATGAAATCGGCTACTTGCAGGGAGATGCGATTGGTGTACAGAAGGATGGGTGTGATGCTCGTATTCATCATGCTCGCCAGTGTTTTACTTGGGCCCGGTTCAACGGCTCGGGCTGCCGGGAAGACGATTACGTCCATGGAGTACTTTTCATCTGCTGACGGACCTGTCATATCCAAATCCGGAGTTGGCAAGGCCAGTTTCGGATTTGTGATGCCGAAGTTTAATGGGGGTTCTGCTGCATGGAGCGAAGTGAACGGGGATTTAGGCGTTAAGGTCAGGGTAGGAAGCGAGTGGATGGATATTGATCAGGCGCAAGGCTTTACGTACAACCAAAACTGGGGGCACTGGACTGACGCCGGCTTCCATGGATATTGGTTCACTCTCTCCACAACAACCGATATTCAATTGTATTCCAAAGCGAATGGAATAAAGCTTAATTATCGACTGGTCTTTCAAAACATTAACGAAACAACGATCACAGCAATGAGCCCTACACAGGGGCCTGATATCATTGCCAGCAGCACCGGAGGCGCCGGCTTTACGTATCCCATCTTTAACCATAATCCATCAGTCACCTACGAAGCCGTCGCTCAGGATCTCAAGGTGTATGTGAAACCTGTGCAGAGCAACACGTGGATTGATATTGACAATAACGCAGCCAGCGGCTGGATTTACGATCAGAATTTCGGCCAATTCACGGAGGGTGGAGGAGGATATTGGTTTAACGTAACCGAGTCTATTCACGTCAAGCTCCAGTCCAAAACATCGGCTGCGAATATTATTTACACCATTACATTCAATGAACCTGTGCGTAATTCATTCGTAGTTACTCCCTATGAAGGCACAACTTTTACAGCGGATCAGAGCGGTTCCATAGGTATTCCACTGCCCAAGATTGGCGGGAGCGCACCTATTGCGAAGGAATTACAAAATTTTGTTTACCAAATCAATATTAATGGTCAGTGGGTGGACTTAAGTAATAGTGGTCAAAGTAAATTTACGTATTCCGCTAATGGCTACAATCCGATTTCCGATGCCAATCAGTGGGGATACTGGGCCGATCATATCTACGGTCTGTGGTTCCGGCCTATTCAGGAAAATATGCAAATTCGAATCGGGTATCCGTTTAATGGACAACCCGGTGGAAACGTAGGCAGCAACTATGTGAACTATACACTCATTGGCAACCCGGATGCCCCACGTCCCGATGGTTCGGACCAAGAAGACATCTCCATCGGTACACCGAACAATCCGGCGATTGAAGGCATGAATCTGATTTGGCAGGATGAGTTCAGTGGTTCTGCGCTGGATACAAGCAAATGGAATATAGAAACAGGGTATTATCTCAATGATGATCCGGGAACCTGGGGTTGGGGCAATGCGGAGCTGCAGCACTACACTACCAGTCCGCAAAATATTTTTGTTCAGGATGGAAAATTAAATATCCGTGCAACACATAGTAACCAATCATTCCCTCAAGACCCGAATCGTTTTGCGAAATATGCCTCCGGTAAGGTGAATACCAAAGACAAGCTATCCCTGAAATACGGGCGTGTCGATTTCCGTGCCAAGCTGCCTACAGGGGATGGCGTCTGGCCTGCTCTCTGGATGCTGCCGCAAGATTCGGTATACGGCACATGGGCTGCATCAGGCGAAATTGACGTGATGGAGGCAAGAGGTCGTCTGCCTGGAACATCCAGTGGCACGATTCACTTTGGCGGGCAATGGCCTGCCAATCAGTATATAGGCGGAGAGTATCACTTCCCCGCAGGACAAACGATTGCTAACGATTATCACGTATATTCTGTAGTTTGGGAACCGGACAACATCAAATGGTACGTGGACGGCAAATTCTTCTATAAAGTTACCAATCAGCAGTGGTCTTCTGCAGCTGCACCGAACAACCCTAATGCTCCATTTGATGAACCGTTCTATTTAATCATGAACTTGGCGATCGGCGGTAATTTCGATGGTGGCCGTATTCCGGATGCTGCTGATATTCCTGCAACCATGCAGGTGGATTATGTTCGGGTGTACAAACAGCAATAATGGTTAATGTAGTTCGCTAATTTAATTTAGAGAAAGCGAAATTCATGGATGCAGCATGATCATTAACGTTTTGCCAGGGGTGAACTTCGGTTCACCTCTTTTTCTGCACGCTGTAGGTTCAGCAGCTGTTTCCTAAAGAAGCACTGATAACGTTTTTCAACTCGTTTGAGATGTCAAATAGTTGAGTTTTGCCTTTGCGCGAGTAAATCAAATCCTAAACATGTTGCAAACTGTAGCAATTTATGTTGCAATAAGATGAAACTTTCTGTTTACAAAGAAGAAGGAACGTGAGGTACGCGCATATGATTGCAAAAACGGAAGAGGATTTTAATGGCTTAAAAGAAATTGGCAGGATCGTTGCTTCCATCCGCGATACGTTGGTTGAACGGACAGTCTCGGGTGTAACGACCAAAGAACTGGATGACTTGGCTGGGGAACTGTTCGAGAAAGAAGGGGCAATTTCCGCACCCAAAAGTGAATATGATTTTCCTGGTTTTACGTGTATTAGTGTCAATGAAGAAGTCGCGCACGGAATTCCAGGGGATCGGGTAATCCAAGAAGGTGATATCGTCAACATTGATGTTTCCGGCTCCAAAAACGAATATTTCGCGGATACTGGTATCTCATTTGTTGTTGGTCAGGGAGAAGAAGTGTTAACGAAAATCTGTGAGGTAGCTAAACTGGCTTTTGATGCAGGATTGAAAAAAGCGAATCCTGGCTCTAAAAAGAGCGGTATTGGCAAAGCGGTATTCTTGACAGCTCGTCAGCATGGACTGACTGTTATTCGTAACCTGACAGGACATGGGGTTGGTCGTGCCATTCACGAAGCACCGGATCATATCTATAATTATAATGACACGTCAGATGATGAATTGTTAAAAGAAGGTATGGTTATCGCGTTTGAACCCTTTATTTCTACATCTGAAGAAGAAGTGTATCAAAAAGGGGATGGATGGACGTTTGCTACCAAAAACAGTCATGTAGCTCAGATTGAACATACGATCATTCTGTCCAAAAAAGGGCCAATCATTATTACCTTGTAACTATAGCGGGCATTAAAAGGTATTGTGAGGTCATACTTAAAAGCCGATTCCAACGTTGATGTGGAATCGGCTTTTAGCGTTGCAGTAAACACATACGCAAATTATGAAATCAAGTGGTGTACGTATATCACTTTTCCTAACCGCCTGTTTCCATTCCTGGTGAAACGGATTAGAGTGTAACTTTTGCAGCGAGTGGTCTGTTCTGCAAATAAAGATCCATATCCGGGCTGGAGCCATGCACAATTTTGTCCGTTACAATTTTCGCCAACACACCGTTATACACGGTTCCATTGTCGCCATAAGCCATAATGACATAACAATGCGGATATGAGTCGTATTGCCCGATAACCGGCAAGCCGTCATGTGTTCCGCCGTAAAAAGCGCCTAAATAATAATCTGGTTCCACCTGAATATTTGGAAAAAGCTTGTTAAACTCGTGGATCAGCTTATCCTTACTTGCCAAAATTTTGGAGTCCCTCGTTTCGGCGTAAGCCGTATCCTTATCCATACCACCGATGATAACACGGTTGTCCGTCGTCGTGCGCATATAAACATACGGACGTGCCGTTTCCCAAATTAACGTGCGTTTGTACCAGTTTTCTAAATCGGAAACCGGCTTGGTAATAACAGCGTAAGAGCTGGACAGCGTGGCATTTTTCTCCACTTTAAAGTCTTTGTCTTCATATCCAGCCGCAATAATCACATGTTTCGCACGAATCTCGTGGCGCTCTTTGGTGTAAAAAACAGCCGAATCGTTTTCAAAACGTTTACCTGAAATCTCGGTTTCCTCGTAGATGCGTACACCTTCTGATTTTGATTTCTCAAGCAGCCCATAAACGAATTTTAACGGGTTCATCTCGGCATCATCATGATAATAAAGCGCAGCTGATTTAGAGAAAGGATATACGCTTGATATACGCTGCTCATCCCAAAAATCCACGTTGAAACCGTGCTTTTTGAGAAGTTCATATTCTTCTTGCAACGCAGGAACATCTTCCTGGTAACTCGCGTAATACAAGCTATCACGCCTTATAAAATCAGGCTTAATCGGAAGCTCGCTGCTGATCTGCTCAATATGATTGATCGATTGTTCACACAATTTCAGATGACGGGCGGCTGCTTCTTCACCGAATGTATTCTTCAAAGATACAAAGCTCTTTTCCCCTGCATATTGAATCAACGCAGTATTGGTGCTTGTGCTGCCTTCTCCAACTTTCCTCTTGTCCACGACAACGACTGATAATCCTTGATTACAAAGAAAATGAGCACACTGTGCACCCGAACTGCCCGCACCGATGATGAGAACATCACAAGTAATCTTTACCTCAAGCTTCGGGTAAGAAGGAGGATTTGTTACCGTGGTTGGCCAATACAATTTGCCGCTCTGCAGATCCATCTCGAATCTCTCCTTAAATATATTCGATATGTAGTATGAGCACTTTGCCAGAAGTCAATGCAGAGCATACGTTTTCTATGAAGGAGCAAATGGCGAGAGTACCGAACAGGAAGCGACTTTAGACAGCCCTTCGGATCAGCTTGATCAACGATGAAGGACCCCTTAATAAACATATTTGTTTACAAAGCGGTTTGCTTATCCTATATTAAAGATACATCTGCAGGTGTATTTTACTAATATTTCAATATTTTATGGAGGTGTCCGTGACAAACGAGAAGCCCATCGGCATCTTTCATCGACGTTACAGTGCAATGACCATTGGCATTATGTTGGTATTAACCACTTCGGCATTCGAAGGGCTAGCGATCACAACTATTGCTGCCAAAATAGCTCAAGACATGCAGGGAATTCATCTATATGGCTGGATTTTTAGCGCGTTTTTGTTATCTCAGCTTGTAGGAACACTGGTTATGGGCCAGCAAGTGGACAGGCGAGGTGTATTCACTTCCATTCTTATATCTTTTGCTATTTTTGTAATTGGGACAATGATTGCTGCGACATCCATGAACATGTACATGCTCATTGGAGGAAGAGTCTTTCAAGGATTTGGAGCTGGCGCTTTAATTACATGTGTCTATGTGTGTGTAACATTATACTACCCGGAAAATCTCCGAACTCAGATTTTGGCAGCTTTTTCGATGGCATTTGTTCTTCCTTCATTAATCGGGCCTTATTTTGCTGGACTTCTTGCTTCTTATCTGTCTTGGCGGTTTGTTTTCTGGATCGTTATCCCTTTGATTGTACTTGCTCTTCTGCTTACATATCGCTCGTTTCGTGATCTGCAGCGCAGTCAGCACATTATAGAAGAAGCACGAGCGGTTGACTCAAGAACAGGCCAGGCCATTTTATTAGCTATTGGAACGGGATTGTTACTGACAGGTCTTGGCATGATTACAAGCTGGCAGGGCATAGCTCTTTCGATTAGTGGATTCATAATCATGATACCGTTCATGCACAAATTATTGCCTCAAGGAACATTTCTAGTCGAATCCGGTTTACCAGCAACCTTGGTAACAAGAGGATTGTATGTATCTTGTTACTTTGCAACCGAGAGTTTTGTTATTTTGGGTTTGACTGAGATGAAGGGGTTATCGGCAGAAACTGCCGGATTACTTGTCGCAGCGGGCTCATTAAGCTGGTCTGGAGCGGCATGGTTGCAAGCCAGATTGGATGTAAGAGACCAAGGTGATGGGCGAAAGCAGAGAGTAATGTATGGAATTGGCATTATGATCATCGGAGTTATGCTTGTCATTCTGGCTTTATTTCTGACGGATATCGGAATTGCGCTTATTCTCCTCTCACAGGTTATTATTGGTTTTGGTGTGGGGCTGGCTAACCCGACTACCGCAGTCCTTGCTTTACAGTACGCTGAGCTTGGACAGGAAGGAAAGATGTCTGCCAACCTTCAGTTTGTCGATTCTTTTTATGTGGCTGTAAGCATTGGTGTAAGCGGTTCATTAGTTGCTTTAGCCAAAACGACAGGATGGGGTATATCAACAGGCATTCTAATGGTGCTGACGCTTCAACTTCTATTGGTTATACTGAGCTTTTTCTCATCATTACGGATTGCCGCTGTTCCTTCTCAATTACATCAGCCCACTGGGCAAAAAATAGATACACTTCCGATGTAAACAAACAACCGGTCAGACCAGATACGGATCGGAGGCACATATTACATTCAGGAGGTGCGCACGATGGCGCGTGTATTGGTTGTTATTACTCCGGCTGAAGGCCATGTGAACCCATCCCTTGGGTTGATTACGGAGCTAGTCAAACTTGGAGAAGATGTTGTTTATGTCTGTGTAGAGGAATATCGTTCCCGGATTGAGCAAACGGGAGCCAAGGTCATGACCTATCCTTTTGCGGAGGATGCGTTCTCACATGAACCTACACTCAAGCCTTTGGCGTATCGGCATCCCTACCAATTCATACACATGGTTACTTGCGGTATCATTCCCAAAATGATTCCTGAGGTGCTTCGTTTGATAGAGCATGAAACGTTTGACTATCTGATCTATGATTCACTGATGGGGTGGGGAGGGCAAATTCTCGCTGAGAAATTAGGGATTCCATCCGTATGTACGATAGCTTCTTTTGCTTCCGTTGTGCCAACAAGCATAGAGAACGGAGAGGTTATTGATACACAGAAACTATATGAAGCGATTATGAACAAGGCAAAAGAAATAGCAACAACATATCAGGTCAGCCTGCCTGCTGTGGAGGAGATGATGGCATATCAAGCTCAATTAAATATTGTTTACACCAGCCGTTATTTTCAGCCACGCGCAGAAGAATTGCAAGATCGCTTTATATTCACGGGTTCATCGATTATTCCGCGGGAAGATGCTCCCAAATTCCCATCTCATCTTCTTCGTGAACGGCATACGAAGACGGTATACATTTCAATGGGGACCATACTGAATAAAAACCTGGAGTTTTACAAACTGTGCTTTGATGCATTAAAAGATCAGCCAGTAAATGTTGTTTTATCTTCAGGGAAATACACTGATATTACATCCATTGAAGATATGATTCCCGATAACTTTATCGTGAAGCCTTATGTTGCTCAGATTGAAATATTGCAGCATGTAGACGTTTTTGTAACTCACGCAGGCATGAATAGTGTAAGCGAGGCATTATATTTCGATGTTCCACTTGTCATGATTCCCATGACATCAGATCAGCCATTTGTTGCGGGTCGCGTAAAAGAACTTGGAGCCGGGCTCGTATTAGATCAACATCACCTGAACGCAATCCAATTACAGGAGGCGATTATGGAAGCACTTCATAATCCCGTTTATAAAGAGCAGGCACATCTCATCGGCAAATCTTTGAAAGAAGCCGGGGGTTGCACCTTGGCGGCGACGGCCATAATGCAACAATTTACCAAGGTATAACTGCAATTCACCTCTTATTCCAATACAACAGGAATAAAATGAATGTTAATACAACAACCCCCTCACTTCATTTCTTTCGAAAGAAGAGAGGGGGCACTTTAGAAAAGTACTATACAGCTAACCATTAGATATCAGGACACGGTGCAAAATCGTTTACTTGCCCTTTTTCAAAATATCAAAAATAACTTTGGCATTGTCTGTGTTATCAATTAAGCCGGAGAAGCGCTGACTTCCCGGGCCGTAGGCATACACAGGTACATCTTCACCCGTATGTCCACCTGTCGTCCAACCTGTGAATGAGCGGTTATCAATAATGGATTCAATGGCGTTATCAATTTTGGTAACATCTGCACCTTCAGCAGCGTCTTTCACGGATTGAAGTTCTTCAGCTGTCAGCTCCAATTTAAGATACTTTTTCAATGTTTCGTCCACTGAAGCCCCTTTGGCAATTTGAGCAGCCATGAAATCAGGGGTACGTAGTGCAGCTTTGATTGGGTCTACGAAGAAATTATATTTTCCATCTTTACCAAGGGTAAGGCCGCCTGTGGAGTGGTCAGCAGTAGCTACAACAAGGGTTTGTCCGTCTTTTTTAGCAAAATCAATCGCTGCCTTGAATGCTTTAGCGAAATCTTCCATCTCACTCATCGCACCCACAATATCATTATCATGTCCTGCCCAATCAATCTGACTTCCTTCAACCATAAGGAAAAATCCTTTTTTGTTTGTTTTAAGGCGATCGATAGCCGAATTTGTCATCTCAGCCAGTGAAGGCGTCGCGCTTGTGCGATCAATGAACTTGTCCAGTCCGCCGTCTGCAAACAGCCCGAGAACTTGTTTGTTTTTGTTAGCGAACAGGGATGAACGGTCCGTTACATAACTATAACCTGCTTTTTGAAATTCTTTCGTGAGATCACGATCTTTACGTATGAAGTTGTTTTTGCCGCCGCCAAGCAGTACATCTACTTTATGTTTTCCGTTAATCAATTCGTCGTAGTAGTCGTTCGCAATGGCATCCATGTTTTTGCGGCTGATATCATGGGCTCCAAATGCCGCTGGAGTAGCATGGGTAATCTCAGAAGTCGCGACCAAACCTGTGGATTTACCGATCTGTTTGGCTTGCTCCAAAACGGTTTTTACATTCTTTTGATTCGTATCCACGGCAATGGCTGCGTTATACGTTTTCACACCTGATGACATGGCGGTTGCGGCCGAAGCGGAATCTGTAACGTTTTGTTTGTCATCATCGGGATAGGTCATTTGAGCACCTACCAAATAAGGATCAAACACCGTTTTCTCCATAACTTTCGTCTTAAGATCATCTTTCATGTAACGATAAGCGGATGTATAAGACGTTCCCATGCCATCTCCGATGAGGAAGATGATATTTTTGATTGGTTTTTTCTCTGTTCCTGCGGCTTGAGCAATACTTGCTTGTCCAGGGGAAAGAAGAGTGGAAGCTGATACAGCCAAGGTTAGTGCTAATGCAGGCAATGCTTTTTTAGACAATTTCACAATGATTCCTCCTCGATATCTCTTTAATATGAATGCATGAAGCTTTGTTCATTTGTTCATCCTTAAGAAGATTATCATTCATTTGTAAATAAAATCCATCACAATTGTATGCTGGGTGTAAAATAAACGAATCAACCGAAATGAAGAGCCTAACTAATAAAAAGCGAATAAAATTCATCTAACCAATCCGAATAGTTCGTAAATACTGTGAACAAAGCTCGGAATTCATTGACATCTTGTGTTATTTTTAATAAAATTCGAAATGCACCTCAGATTGAAAACGAAATCCGTTTCTTTATCTTTACATTCGGAGCTGTTCAGATCCTAATGACGAATATAGGAGCTTGAGATTTCCAATCCTATAGGTAATTAGGATTTTCGTTTTTAGCTGTGAGATTTTACAAAGACAAAATGAAAGTTGGAGGCTGGCTTGACGATGGACAACTGGTTCAAACTGAAAGAAAGAGGCACCACCGTTTCAACCGAAATTATTGCTGGTATTACTACATTTTTCACGATGGTATACATAGTGATTGTGAATCCCGGAATTCTTAGTGGTACGGGAATGAGCTTTAACGGGGTATTTATTGCTACGATTCTGGCGAGTATTGTGGCAACGTTGATTATGGGACTGTGGTCCAATTATCCGATTGTTATCGCACCAGGCATGGGGCTAAATGCGTTTTTTGCTTTTAGTGTTGTACAGGGGTATGGCGTAACTTGGCAGACAGCACTTGGGGCTGTGTTCATTGCGGGTATTTTGTTTATTATTCTATCGCTGACTTCGTTTCGTTACATGCTGCTGGATGCGATTCCGGCAAGTCTCAAACACGCCATTACAGCAGGGATTGGATTATTTATTACTACGGTAGGACTGCAGAATGCGGGTATTATTGCCAATTCAGAATCCAATCTGATTACACTTGGAAATCTGGCCCAACCTATGACGTATCTGACCCTGATCGGGCTAATTATCACCGTTACGTTGATGGCTTATAATGTGAAAGGTTATCTGTTTATCGGAATGGTCATTACCGCGATCATTGCGTGGTTCATGGGACTGTTCCAAATGCCTGCATCCATAGTAGCGATGCCTTCAGGACTAGGGGAAACTGCGTTCCAGATGGATTTGGCAGGTGTCTTCTCCAATGGACTATACACGATCATTTTCACGTTTTTGTTGATTACTTTGTTCGATACTACAGGGACGATGCTTGGTGTCGCAGAACAAGCCGGATTACTGAAAGATGGAAAATTTCCGCGCTCTCGTGGTGCATTGCTCGCTGATGCTGTCGGTACAACAACGGGTGCTATGCTTGGAACAAGCCCAACCTCGGCTTACATTGAGTCTAGTACGGGTGTAGCCGCAGGAGGGAGAACGGGGCTGACTGCAGTGACGGTAAGTATCCTGCTCGCCGTAACCTTATTCTTTAGTCCAATTATAAGTGTAATTTCGAGCATCCCGGCAATTACATCCCCGGCGCTTATTATTGTAGGTTTCTTCATGATCAGTGTGATTAGCAAAATGAACTGGAGTGATCTGGAAGAGGCATTCCCGGCGTTCCTGATCATTATTCTGATGCCACTGACGCACAGTATTGCAACAGGCATCGGAATTGGCTTTATTTTCTATCCTGTGCTCAAGCTGCTTCGCGGCAAAGGCAAAGATGTTCATCCGATTTTTTATATTTTTGCGATTCTATTCTTCATTCAACTTGTATTCCTCGACCACTAGGAAACGGTCTTGAACATGGCAAAGAGAGCTGCGTTTATATAAGCGGCTCTCTTTTGTTATATACTTGAATTGCTTTACACAAGGACTCCGATGACAGAATAACCTTCCAATCGCTGTTATCCCCTGATTTTCTTGATTCCCTTTTCGAAAGGGAAAAATCCGGTGATAAAGGCGAGCGCTCCGCTTTTCCAGGTTTTTTCTGTCCTCTCCGTTTCTGTGTAAATAATCATTCATTTTATATCGCTTTATTGATAACTTATATATGCCAGTTCATATTCCGTTCATATTGGCGTCACGCTGGCAACATCTTGTCTCATTATACTGTAACTAAGTCACCAAGACAGTTACACAGACTTAAGGGACAGGAGAAGATGAGAATGGAAGAAATCGTAGAAATGAAGCAAACAGAGAAGAAACGTGGCAAGAAACGCAAGTTGTTCTTAAAAATATTCGGGGGAATCATCGCAGCGCTCGTATTATTCATGGGCATCGTATTTGTGATAAATGTGATTAGCAATGGAATGGAAAAGAAAAAGATAGAATCCTATGGGCAGTATGTACAAGTGGATGGCAAAAACATGAATGTCTCTATTCAAGGTAACGGAGAACAGACCATCGTGCTGCTTCCGGGACAAGGAACGCCATCCCCGGTGTTGGATTTCAAACTATTAATTGATCAATTAACGTCAGATTATAAAGTTGTAGCGATTGAACCTTTCGGCTATGGATTAAGTGATCGTACCGACAAAGAACGTACCACTGAGAATATCGTAAACGAAATACATGAGGCTGTAGAGCAGCTCGGCCTTGACCGTTATATCCTTATGGGGCACTCTATTGCGGGTCTGTACAGCGCATCTTATGTAAAAGACTATCCGGATGAAGTGATCGCATTTATCGGTATAGACAGTAGTGTTCCTAATCAGCCTGGCATGGACGTTAAACTACCTCTGAAATCGATGCAGTTCCTTCAAACCTCGGGGCTGATGCGATTCCTCAAAAATGTGAGCGCAGATCCGTACAAATCGATGGACTATGATGAGCACACTATAGAGCAGATGAACCTGATCTCGAACCAAGTGTCGAGCAATTCGACCTTAATGAATGAGTTGAAGAATCTAGGTTCTAACTTCAAAAATGCAGAGAAACTGACCTATCCTCGACATTTGCCGATGTTGCTCTTCGTTCAATCCAACAACACGGCGAATCCAAATTGGATACCGCTGCATGAGGAGCAGATCAAACAATCCGATCAGGGCAAAATGATCCCGATGGAAGGCTCGCACTATTTGCATCATACAAAGTACAAAGAGATTGCAGCAGAATTCAAGGCTTATATGAAGAGTGTTCAATTACAATAAAGCAATTAAATGATAATGAAGTACAGGAACTACTTATAATCTCAACATTTTATTAAAAAGCGGCACCAAATTTGGTACCGCTTTTTGGGTTACCATACATTTCCCCTCTACTGTACGAGTATTCATGATGGTTGTAATGTTAAAACACTACAAAATCTAGCTATCTTCCCAAATGGGATTTTAAGGATTATTTGTCATTGGTTTAAGCTTTTCCACTTCATTTTTATTAAATATATATCTTCCCTTCGCATTGAAAGATATAATAATTGCTGAGCAAGTAAAATTAGAGTTTGTCCAAAAATCAAGTGCATTCGGAGGTAACGATCAGCATGAATATTCAGTTTGGCACTCCAGCCACTTATTGGGTTGAAGCACTGCCTATCGGTAACGGCAAGTTGGGCGGAATGGTCTTTGGCGGTATCGAAAAAGAACGCATTGCATTGAATGAAGACACGTTGTGGTCAGGCTATGCACAGGATTGGAATAACCCGGAGGCAAGGGAAGTATTACCTCAGATCAGGGATTTAATTGCCCGTAAACAGTATGTGGAAGCAGATCAACTTAGCAAAAAAATGATGGGGCCTTTTACACAATCGTACCTGCCATTTGGTGATCTGGAACTTGTGATGGAACACGGACAATTATGTGAACGAAAAACCTATCAGCGCAAGCTGGATTTATCTACAGGTGTTGTAAGCGTTTCCTATGAAATTGGTGGAGTACGATATGACCGAGAGGTGTTTGCTTCCCATCCAGATCAGGGGATCGTCATTCGTTTAACCGCAAGCAAAGAAGGAAGACTTAACTTCCATACCAGACTGAGCAGTCCGCTGAGACACGAAACTTCTGCTGCGAACGCTCAATATGAATTGTCCGGAACCGCTCCGGAGTATGTGTCACCGAACTATCACGATGTTGAAGTGCCTGTTCGTTACGGAGATGAAGCAACTAGCCGTGCGATGACTTTCCATGGCAGACTTGCGGTATCTCATACTGGAGGCACACTGCATTCAAACGGTGGCGGACTGCAAATCGTTGGTGCAACGGAAGCAGTTATTTACTTTGCAGGGGCTACGAGTTATGCTCCTACAGGTCAAAAAGGCGACAGCGTTACTTCCCCAAAAGAGAAGACTGCGGACGTAATTAAGCAGATTATGACTCGTGATTATACAGATTTGCGTCAACGTCATGTACAGGATCATCAAGCGCTGTTTAATCGTGTTCAACTCCACCTGGGTGAAAGTGTTGCTCCGCAGGACATGCCTACAGATGAGCGCATCGAGAAATACGGTAGCAGTGATCCAGGGTTAGTCGAGTTGTTGTTCAACTATGGCCGTTATTTGATGATCGCCAGCTCCAGACCGGGAACGTTACCAGCTAACCTGCAGGGAATTTGGAATCAGGAAACTCGTGCGCCCTGGAGTAGCAACTACACATTGAATATTAATGCAGAGATGAACTATTGGCCTGCTGAGACGTGTAACATGGCTGAACTGCATGAACCATTGCTTGATTTTATTGGAAAACTGGCGGAAAACGGACGAAAAACAGCTGAAGTAAACTATGGCGCTCGTGGATGGGTAGCCCATCACAATGCGGATATTTGGGGACAAACAGCCCCTGTAGGGGATTATGGTGCCGGTGATCCGTCATGGGCTTTGTGGATGATGGGCGGCGTATGGCTGACGCAGCATCTGTGGGAGCATTATGCTTTCTCAGAGAATAAAGAGTTTTTGCAGGAGACCGGTTATCCACTGATGAAGGATGCCGCCTTGTTCTGTCTGGACTGGCTCATTGAGAATAAAGAAGGACATTTGATCACATCACCATCAACGTCACCAGAGATGAAATTTGTCATTAACGGAGAACATACAGCTGTCAGTGAGGCAACTACAATGGACCTTTCACTCATTGCCGAGCTGTTCGAAAACTGTATTCAAGCAGCTGAAGTGCTGCAAACGGATGCGGAATTCGTGGATCTCCTGCGAGCGAAAAAAGAACAACTGCTGCCTTTGCAGATCGACCCAAAAGGTCGCCTTCAGGAATGGAGCGAGGATTTCACAGAAGAAGATCCGCAGCACCGCCACGTATCCCACTTGGTTGGTGTGTTCCCGGGAAGACTGATTACAAAGAAAAAATCTCCTGACTTGATGCAAGCGGCACGCACTTCACTCGAAATTCGTGGTGATGGTGGTACAGGCTGGAGTCTTGGCTGGAAAATCGGTCTGTGGGCTCGCTTTGGAGAGGGGAACCGAGCTGAACAGCTTATCTCCAATTTGTTAACACTCGTTAAAGCCTATGAGCCAAGCAAACATGAGCAGGGCGGCGTGTACGCAAACTTGTTTGATGCTCATCCACCGTTCCAGATCGATGGAAACTTTGCGGCAACCGCAGGTATTGCCGAGATGCTGCTACAATCTCATCAGGGATATCTGGATTTCCTGCCTGCATTGCCTGAACGCTGGTCTACAGGTTCGGTTAAAGGATTGAGAGCAAGAGGCGGGTTTGAGGTAAGCCTAAGTTGGGAGAACGGTAAGCTGGTTGAAGCAGAAATTCTCTCGCATACAGGCAATACATGTTATTTGCAGGATGAGTCTGGCTTGAAAGTATATCAAGGGGATACGGTTGTCCAAACCGTTCAGGAAAAAGACGATCAAGTTAGTCTACCAACGCAAAAAGGGCAAACATATACCATTTCATTTGAATAAAATGAACTTGAATTCTAAATGTCGTTCGAGTGAATAACTTATATTCAATAAATCAATTTACCTTCGGAGCAGCATAAGCTCTAGAGATTAAGCCGCTGATCAATGAAGATCAGCGGTTTTCTTTTATACAAACTTGAAAAGTTAAATGTTGTAATGAAAACGGTTTTATGCTATTTTGAATGTATAAAAACGTTTTAATAGCAAAGGAACCTGAATGTATGGGAAAAATCACAATTAAAGATGTTGCAAGGGAAGCCGGTGTTTCGATCTCTACGGTTTCCAATGCCTTAAATGGTGTGGATGTACTGAATCCGGAAACGAAGTCCCATGTGCTCAAAGTGGCGGAACGTTTAAATTACATTCCCAATCTGAATGGGAAACTGTTGAAATCAGGTCAGACAAAAATGCTTGGTTTCTTCACGACAAGTGTGTCGGGGCCGTATTTTTACAAGTTAGTCGAAGCCATGTCGCGTGAGTGTGACCGTCTCGGATACGGACTCAACGTATTCGTAACCAAAGATAAACATGTGATTATGAGCAATATTCTCGGTAGGCGGGTAGATGGAGTAATCATCTACGAAGAGCTTCGAATCGATGAGCAGGATATTTTGTCGATGGAAAAAGACAAGATTAAAGCTGTTTTCCTGGATCGTGTGTATGAGAGCGAACGAATGGGAAGTGTCATCTTTGACTCTTACGTAGCCAGCTATGAAGCAACCAAATATCTGATCGGGCTCGGTCATCAGAAAATTGCCTATATCTCTGGCGTAGATGAGATGTTTGACAGTGTGCAGCGTCGGGAGGGGTATCTGGCAGCCCTACGAGAATACGAGCTTCCAATCGATGAGGACTACATCATTCAAGGGTACTTTGAAGAAGAGGCCACCTACAGTGCCATCAAATCCTTCATTCATAAGCATCCAGGCAAGTTACCTGATGCCTTTCTCGCCGGCAATGACCTGAGTGCGATCGGATGCATACAGGCATTGAAATCTCATGGTTATGAGGTTCCAAGTGACATGAGCGTAGTCGGATTCGATGATATCGATATCGCTCCGTATTATTCTCCACCCTTAACAACCGTTCGGAATCAGATTGCAAGACAAGGCATTCTAGCTGTCACGCAATTGGTCAATATGATCAAGGGACAAGAACAAGGAATAGCGCAAAAGTTATCTGGAGAACTTATTGTACGCGGTTCAAGTCATGTGAAAATGAACAACCGGAGAGATGGCCGTAAATAACGGGTGAGAGGCTCGGTGGTTCCATTTTTCGTCTTATATTACAGAGAAAGGAGTTTTTTCGAACAAAATAAAAACGTTTTTATAAAACGGAATAAATGCATCTATCGACACATACAGAGGGGAGCAACGAAGGATGAGTCACTTGACGACTACAGCAGACAGACAGCAGCAACCTCTTAAACCCGGTGGCAAAAAGCATTTCAAGCAACGCTTCAATACGTTCTGGGTCGATTTCGCCAGACAATGGGAGATCCAGTCCATGGTTCTACCCGGCATTCTATTCATGATTGTTTTCTGTTACATACCGATCTACGGATTAACGATTGCGTTCAAAAATTACACCGTCATTGATACACTGTCCAGTGCCCCATGGGTGGGGCTGGATAACTTCAGAATCATCATGTCAGACAAATACTTCTGGGATGCTGTTGTGAATACGCTGGGGATCAGCTTTTTGAAGCTAGGGATTGGATTTGTCATTCCGATTATTCTGGCCATTATGATTTACGAGCTGAACAGCGGACGATTCAAAAAATTCGTGCAAACGGTTTCATATTTGCCTCACTTTCTCTCCTGGATCGTGCTGGGCGGTATGCTTATCACCTGGTTCTCCACGACCGGCCTGTTCAACGAATTGCTAATGGGTCTCGGGATCATCTCCCAGCCGCAAAACATTTTGCTTGACGCAGGCAAGTATTGGTGGATCGCCACGTTATCGGATATCTGGAAGGAGGCTGGTTGGGGCACTATTTTATATCTCGCCATCATGTCCAAGATCGATCCCACGTATTACGAGGCCGCCAAAATCGATGGAGCCAGCCGAATGCGTCAAATATGGAATATCACCTTGCCTAATATGAAGTCCATTATCAGCCTGAATCTGATTCTGACGGTCAGCGGACTACTCGGTTCGAATCTAGATCAAACGCTGGTGCTTATGAATTCACAGAACCGCGAGAAGGCCGAAGTCATTAATTCCTATGTCTATCGTATGGGGATGTCGCAAGGTGACTTCTCGTATGCTACTGCCGTAGGTTTGGGTGTTTCCATCATTTCTGTAATTCTGCTCGTCACGGCAAACAAAATAACTAGCAAGCTAAATGACAACCAGTCTGTGCTGTAGAAGGAGGTTCCCTCATGAATGGAAAAGCGGCCAAAGAAGATCTGGACAGCCGGATCTTTGATACCCTCAATATTATTTTTTTAACGATCTGTACCATCGTCATCATTGTTCCGCTCTGGAATGTCATCATCTCGTCCTTTAGTTCAGGCAAAGCACTGGCAGAAGGTGGATTCATCTTCTGGTCACCTGAGTTCTCGCTGGAAAATTACCGAGCGGTGTTTAATGATTCAAACATCTGGCAGGCGTTCTTCATCTCTGTGTCCAAAACCATGATCGGTGTCGTAACACACGTATTCTTCTGCGCCATGGTCGGATACGGACTGAGCAAGAAATACCTGAGAGGACGCAAATTGTATGTAGCCATGGGCGTAATTACGATGTTTTTCTCCGGCGGCATGATTCCAACCTTTTTGCTCATTAAGGCACTAGGTCTCCTGAATAGCTTCTGGGTGTATATTATTCCGGCTTTGTTCAGTTTCTTCGATGTCGTCATCCTGATGAATTTCTTCCGTAATGTACCGGATTCACTGGAAGAATCGGCGAAAATGGATGGGGCTGGAGACTGGCATATCTTTCTCAAAATCTTTATCCCGCTATCCATGCCTGCGATGGCAACCATCGCTTTGTTTAACGGGGTAGGTCAGTGGAATGACTTTATGACGACCAAACTGTATATTACGGACCAATCACTGTACCCATTACAGATGATGTTATATGAAATTATTGTGCAATCCCAGACACAGTCCATGCAGAACGTGGGCGGGTCTGTAGTGATCGAAACAACAACCAAAGGCGTGCAGCTTGCCACCATTGTCATTACCACATTGCCAATTGTGCTGATCTATCCTTTGTTGCAGCGATATTTCATTTCAGGCATGATGCTTGGAGCTGTGAAGGAATAAAACGATAGATTGACATCAACGATTTATATTCGACTACGAGGGGGAAAACACATGTTTAATATTCACCGGGTACTGGGCAAAAGAGGGGTTAAAGGATGTGCAGCATTACTGACAGCTGTGTTAATGATTACGGGATGTAGCGGCGGTTCCGATGGAGCGAGTGAAGCGAACTGGGTATCCATTGAGAATCGTTATACGGTTGATCCGGAGAAACCAGCATGGCAGCTCGATAAGAAGGAAGAAGTGACCGATCTGACCTGGTACGTCAATGCCGATTGGTGGAATACCGATTTTGGCAAAGATATCGTCACCAAAAAGATTAAGGAAGATTTGAATATTAACATCAAATTTATTACAGGCGATGATACCAAGTTAAATACCTTTTTTGCCGGCGGAGATATGCCTGACCTGCTGACGGTGTTTGATTCCAATTCACAAGTCGTAAGCAAAGCATCAACTTGGGCCATACCTCTGAATGATTTGGCCGAGAAATATGATCCGTATTTCAACAAGGTCGCGGCTGCGGACACGATGAAGTGGTTCCAGCAAGCGGATGGCAAGACCTACGGTTATCCGAACTATTCCAACACACAAGCAGATTATGATAGCGGTAACATTCCAGCCAAGACTGCCTTTATCATCCGCAAGGATGTATATGAAGCATTAGGCAGTCCAGTCATGGGAACACCCGAGCAATTCCAGAGTGTGATGAAACAGATCAAAGAAAAGTTCCCATCCCTCATTCCGTTTGGCTTTAACGCCATCGGTGGAGGTACCGGTTCACTTGGCGATGCGTTACAGGATTTTATCGGCGTACCCCTGGAGTCGGAAAACGGAGAGTTCTATGACCGCAATCTGGACGAAGATTATCTGACTTGGCTGAAAACATTAAACGCTGTATACAGAGACGGCAATATCAGTGATGACAGTTTTGCGGATGACGGTACGGCATTTGAAGAAAAGGTGAAATCCGGCAAATATGCGGCGATGCTGCTCGACGGCACACCTCAACAGGGCGGAAATCTTCAGATTTATATGAGTGATAACGAAGGCAAAGAGTACATCGCGATTGATGGACCTCAAAGTACCAAGGGTAACGCACCTACACTGAATCAATCCGGTATTACAGGCTGGATGATTAATTTCATCTCCAAGGATGCCAAAGACCCGGCTAAAGCGATGCAAATTTTCACGTATTTGCTGAGTGAAGAAGGCCAAATTCTGATGAACTATGGAATTGAAGGAGAGACGTTTAAGAAAAAAGATGACGGTACAGTTGAATTACTTCCGGCAGTGAAGGACATGCAATTGCATAATGCGGACCAATTCAAGAAGGATTATCGCCTGGGTGAATTTATGTTCTTCGGTCATGACCGTCATAAGGCGCTGAGTGCCGATGCCTTCCCCGAGGCCATCAAACAAATGCAAGCATGGGGCAAAGGCAAGTTGACACCTCATTTTATTCTGGAAAATATCAATCCAAACCTGGGAACGCCGGAAGCTCGCGCCTTGTCCGCTATTAACACCAAATGGAACTCAACACTGGTAAGCATGTTGCGTTCAAAGGATGATGCCTCATTTGACAATGCACTTGCGGCATATCAATCGTTTCTGGAAGAAAACCGCTGGGCAGACATTGTGAAGATCCGTAGCGAGAAGATGAAACAGAATAAAGAGAAATTAGGCATGCAATAATGAGGAGGCTTCCGATGACAACATTTAAAATATTCAAAACAACGGGGGAAAATGATCTGTTTCGTCTCGTTAGCCCCGAGGAATACAATCCGATCAAGTCTATAAACGCTGATTCGTCGGACGTAACCGTACAACTGGATGATCGTCAAACGTACCAGGAGATGGACGGGTTTGGAGCGTCGTTCACGGACGCAGCGGCATATCTCATGAATCAAAAGATAACAGAGGAACTACGAACGGGATTGATGACGCGCCTTTTTCATCCGACAGAAGGAATCGGCTTGTCGGTGATTCGCAACCCGATGGGTGCTTCGGATTATGCCCGCACGGTATACAGTTACAACGATCTGCCCGACCATCAGACAGACCCGGAATTAGCCGGATTTAGCATTGCACATGATGAAGCGGATATCATCCCGTTAACCCAGCAGGCGCTTGCACTGAATCCCGATCTGAAGCTGTTCGCTTCACCGTGGAGCGCACCCGGCTGGATGAAAACAAGCGGCTCCATGATTACAGGCCAGCTTATGCCTGAGTGGTATTCATCATATGCAGCGTATTTTGTAAAATATATTCAGTCCTATGCAGCTCATGGTCTACCAATCTATGCAATCACTCCGCAGAATGAGGCTTTATATGAGCCTGGACATTATCCGGGCATGCTGATGCCCGCTGAGGCGCAAGCAGAGTTCATTGTCGATCATCTCAAGCCAGCTTTTGTACGTAACAACCTTGACACCAAAATCCTGTGTTATGATCACAACTGGGATCGTCCGGATTATCCACTGACCGTTCTGGAGCAGGCAGGAGAAGCTGTGGATGGAGTGGCATGGCATTGGTACGGGGGAGATGCGTCAGCCCAAACCAAAGTATACGAAGCTTTTGCGGGAAAAGAAGTGCACTTCACCGAAGGTTCTGGAGGGGAATGGATTCCACCGTTTGAACAAGCATTCTCCAATGTGATTCGAACGGGCATTCACATTTTGCGAAACTATAGCAAGTCACTCGTGTTATGGAATATGGCACTGGATGAACATAATGGCCCTACGGTTCCGGGTTTTGGGCAGAGCACTTGCCGCGGAATTGTACAGATTAACCAACAGACGGGAGAGCTTGTCTACACATTGGATTATTACGCATTGGCTCATTTTAGTGCTTTGATCCGTCCTAAAGCGGTTCAAATCCAATCGGTGTCCAGCGAAGATTCCATATATACAGTAGCTTTTCGCAACACGGACGGAACATATGCAGTGGTGCTGTTCAATGATGGCCAAGAAACCCGGAAGGTTGAGGTCCAGCTGCAAGATCAAGCGGTTCTTACTGTACAGATGGAGTCCAAATGTGCCATGTCAATTCTAATATCGAATGAATAAAAAGCAGCAGATCTGCGATGGCCAATCTAAATATTTGGAAGAAATGAAAAGCTTGTTTCAGCATTTATCTAGTTTTTCTCGTCGTTTTCAAGATATAGCGCAAATGTTCGAGGCCGCCAAAATTTGGCGGTCTTTTATCGTTTATCATTTTTGAATTGTTTTCTGATCATTTTTATAACCGTTTAAGGGGATTTCATGCATGAAGTCCGAATAAATTACAAGATGGAATACACATGCCCAAGAATGTTTAGGGTGATAGCTCGTGTATAAATAACCAACTTTGGAGGACTTCCATGTATAAACTATTGATTGTAGAGGACGAATTGCTGATGCGCATTGGCATTCGTTCCATGCTGAACTGGGAAGAATATGGATTTTGTGTGGCGGGTGAAGCTAGTAATGGAAAAGAAGCATTGGAGCTTGCGCTGGCTAACCAGCCTGATCTAATTATTACAGATATCCGAATGCCGGTTATGGATGGACTACAGCTGATCCAGGAAGTTTCCCATTCGTTAAAGAATTGCAAATACGTGATTTTAAGCAATTTTGATGAATTACACTATGTGAAAACGGCTCTAAAACTGGGTGCCGCGGACTACCTCATTAAAAGCGAAATCAACGAGCAGTCGCTCATCCAACTTTTGACGAATATTCGAGAGAAGTTGCAAAGTGAACAGAAATCATATAATGCCTCACCTAATGTATCCTCCGATTATTCCAAGAGTATCCGTTACTTGAAGGACAGTTTTTTTCAAGATATTGTAAGCGGATTCATCAACAACAAAGAGTTACTTACCAAAGCGGAAGAACTGCATTTCCGTATTCAGTCAGACCATCTGGTGGTCATCGAATTCATCGTTCATCAGTATGATCAGGTCAAACGAAAGTATACCGAAAAAGGGGAAAAGTTGCTCCGCTTCTCGATACTCAACATCATGGAAGAGGTTATTCCATCCCGGTGGGCAAGAGAAATATTTGTGGAAAGTTCGTCGGAGTATTGGGTCGTAGTAAACGTAAGATCTGACACGGATGTACAAACCGACCTGAACAAGCTGGTTCGTAAAATATTGGCTTCCATTAAGGATTTTATGAACCTGTCACTTACGGCCGGTGTGAGCTCGGTGGTTTTTGGTTTTCCATCGATTCGAAGGGCCTGTCAAGAGGCAGAGATCGCACTTAAGGAGAGCTTTTTCACAGGTGGGAGCCAAATCTTACATGTTGAAGATGTCCGTGAAACGACAAGTAGACAAGAGGTTACAAACATTCTGAGTCCGCAGCAGGAACAACATTTCATGAAAATTTGTATGAGCAAAAATAAGGAAGAGGTCGAGCAATTTCTTGAAGAAATCTACACTCGCCTGAAGAGTATACGAGCCGACGAGAGCAGTGTCCGCAAGCAATATATTACATTACTCGAGTTAATGCACGCCCATTTACTGAACAGCGCATCACGAAGCAAAATTTCAGCGACAGAGAGATCTCCCTATGAAATTGTTCTAAACGGAGAACATTGGGATGAGATCCATCACGATGTGTTAACTCATATCACGGATACGTTTGACGCCAGTTCCCAGCTTTCACAAGAAAGCAAGTACACTGATCTAGTCATTGATATCATCAACACCTATTATGCGGAGGACCTTTCGTTGCAAAGTGTTGCTAGCCAGATTAATGTACATCCATCCTATTTAAGCCGGTTGTTCAAACAAGAGAAGCAGGAAAATTTCATCTCGTATCTGACCCGGGTTCGGATTGCTCATGCGAAATCCTATCTGCTCTGCAAAGAGCTGAAAATATATGAAATCGCCGATAAAGTCGGATATCACAACTACACGTATTTCAGTAAAATTTTCAAAAAGAACACCGGCCTGACTCCTGAGGAATATCGGGAACAACAGCATGTACATGGCATTCGCGAATAGAGGTGTGATCGATGAAATATACTCGGCCTTTTCAGATTAAATATAAGATTATGTTCATATGTATGATCGTCATTATCTTCCCCGTTTTTGTGATGACCATTAATTCGTACTATTCTTCCGAGCGGTTATTATCACAGAATTACAACACACTACTTAGCGATTTGACCAAACAAACGAACATTCGCATTGACGAGTTTTTGAAAGAAATCGAAAAGATCACGCTGCTTGCAAGTAATGGTCTTAGTGACAGTTTATCTGCTACCCATGAAGGAAGCTTTCCCATTCAGGATTTTCTGCGTGTAAGTGACGAAAGCAATGAAATTGCAGCTTATAACATTCTAATGAATTACATCATGATGAAGGATCGTGTCTTTTCCATCTATCTATACAATATGAACGGGGGACAAGACTTGTTTGTAAGTCCACATCAGCCAGTCGACCCAACATTTAACGTGAGAAATGAGCTGTGGTTCAAAAAGTTTATGCATGACAATGAGCGTACGATCACGTTAACTACACGGATGGACAAGCAGTTGGAAAATAAAGTACTCGCCGTGTCCCATGCACGGAAAATTCATGATGTAACCAACGGTAAATTGCTTGGTGTGATGGTGGTCAGCATCGATATTAAGTTTATCGAAATCGTGAACCGTAACTTGCAGGAAAGACTTCGATCCAGATTCATGATCATCGACGAGGACGAAAAGATTGTATACAACGTCAACGATCAGTTAATTGGCACCTTGTTTCGGGATAACGTTCGTCCATCCGAAGCAACCAACGTGGTGGTTAAGAGTCCACTAAGTCAACAGAAATGGACGACGTATGTCTATATGCCCCTAGAAGAGCTGACCGCCGATGGTAAAATACTAGGCCGAAATCTCGTCACGCTGGCTGTAGTCATGTCTCTTTTTGCCGCTATCATCTCTATATTTCTGTCTCATGTCATCACTCGTCCCATCAAAAAACTGCTAAACAACATTCGTCTCGTTGAAAAGGGGCAGTTCGAGCAAGTGCAGGATATCCGCTCCCGGGATGAGATTGGTCATTTATCTACCCGATTTAACCGGATGTCTCATGAATTGAAACGAATGGTGGAACGGATGCAACAGGAAGAGGTTGAAAAGGCGGCAGCCGAGATGCGGGCACTACACGATCAGATTAACCCTCACTTCCTGTATAACACTTTAGGTTCCGTAAAATGGATCGCTTCCATGCAACAGGCCGACAAAATTGTAGATATGACCGATGCACTCATCTCGATGCTCCGATATGCCACAAATTCTGATGGAAGCCTCGTCATGATTCGTGAAGAATTAAATCACATTGCTCATTATGTTACCATTCAAAATGCACGATATTACGGAAGTATTCAGATGAAATATGAGATTGAAGAGAAGCTGTTGAATTATGTTATGCCCAAAATGATCCTGCAGCCCATTGTGGAGAACGCCTTCTTTCACGGTCTGGCCGAGATCGAAGAAGATGGTATCATCACGATCCGGATTGTGTCACAGGAGAACAATATTTGTATTGAGGTCTGTGATAATGGAGCCGGAATGGATCACCATATGTTGCGCAGTTTGATGGAGGACAAGCATGAGTCAGGAAGCGGAAGCCGAGGAATCGGCCTCTATAATGTGCAGCGCCGGATTCAGCTCCATTTTGGTCAACCCTATGGGATCCAGGTAAAAAGCCAGCTGGGAAATGGCACAACATTTACGATTCTGCTGCCTGCTATCCCATGCTTACCAGAGATCAAGTGAAGCTAAATTGGATAGTCGGATGCCAGAAAAGACTGTAAACAGTCTATAAAGCAAAGAACCTGTAGCCTGTTGTCTACAAGTTCTTTGCTTTTTTTATTTTTGTTTCCGTTTCTGTACGAACACGTAAACTAAATCAAACATGAATTGACCTTCATGTTGTATTATCCTTTAACACTGCCGAGTACCAGTCCTTTGGTAAAATACTTCTGCAGGAACGGATAGATCAGCAGAATCGGTATCGCACCGAGGAACATCTGAGCTGCACGCCCTGTTCGGGCATTCATCATAGATAAGAGCTGCGTATAATCAGATCCGGATTTTAGCATCATCTGCTCAAAACTTTGAAGCAACGTCTGCAAATAGCTTTGTAACGGATAGTTGGCTGGATTGTTCATATAGATAATGCCGTCAAACCAAGAGTTCCAGTGACCAACAATGCTGAACAAACCAACCGTCGCGAGCGCTGGTTTAAGAAGAGGCAGCATAATACGGATCAACACCTGCAGAGGGCCTGCACCGTCAATGATAGCCGATTCTTCAATCTCCTCCGGCAAGCCCCGAATAAAGTTCATGAGAATAATCATGCTGAACACGGGAAGAGCTCCTGGAAGAATGAGAGACCAAATGGAATCAATCAGCCCCATTTTCACCACAACGAGATAGGTCGGGATCAAGCCGCCGCTAAACAGCATCGTAACGATAAAAAATCCCATGTAGACATTGCGTCCCATCACTTTCTGTTTTGTTTTGGAGAGAGGATAGGCTGTCAGTACAATCAACAACAGATTCACAAGCGTACCCAGAACCGTGCGCTGGATGGCAACCCATAGCGAGGAATAAAATGCGCCGCCAGATAAGGCAAATTCATACGCTTTGGTTGTGAATTCGACAGGCCAGAACGTAACACTGCCTGCCGAAACCGCCGAACTGCTGCTAAAGGAAACGGCGAGCAGATTCACAAATGGCAGTACACAGAGTAGCGAGATGGTAAGCAGAATGATGTAATTTATAATAAGAAAGACGCGCCGGCTTATACTTTTATCATAAATCATGTGAATTTGCCCCCTTAGAAGATACGGTAACCAGCAACACGGTAAGCTAAGATATAAGAGACAGCCACCAAAATACAGGAGATCACGGATTTGAACAATCCGACGGCAGTCGCAATGGAATATTGCGCCTGCTGTATACCAAGACGGTACACATAGGTATCAATAATATCCCCGGTCTGATAAACGACAGGAGAGTAGAGGTTGTAAATCTGGTCAAATCCGGCATTCAGCACATTACCAAGGGATAACACAGACATCAAAACAATCGTTGGCATCAGTAGCGGCAGGGTGATATATAGCGTTTGCTTCCAACGCTTCGCTCCATCAATCACCGCTGCTTCATACAGTCCCGGATCAATACTCGTTAATGCCGCCAGATAAACAACGGTTCCAAAACCGAAGCCCTTCCAGATGTCACTCACAATCATTGTCCATGGGAAGATTGAAGGGGTGCCAAGAAAAGAGATCGGCTTGATACCAAACAAACTCAGAAAGGTATTTATGATGCCATCCGCACTCAGAATATCCAGCATAATACCCGCCATAATGACCCATGAAAGGAAATTCGGGATATAGACCAGGGTCTGGAACGTGCGTTTAATCCCGTTATGCAGGACTTCGTTCAGCAGCAGAGCGAAAACAACAGGCACAACAATACCGCCAATCATTTTAAATATGGACATGTAGAGGGTGTTCCAGATCGTTCTCACAAAGTTAGGCTGATTGAATACATGTGTGAAATTGTCCCATCCGACCCACGGCGAGTTAAAGCCGAGACCGGGGTTATATTTTTGAAAGGCAATAATCAGTCCATAAAAAGGGATGTAACTAAAAATAAACACCAACACCACGCTGGGGATCAACATGAGGTGATAAGGACTTTGTTGCTTCCATTTTTTCAGCATTGCTTTTCCTCCGTTCGTTATCAAAAAGAAGGGATGAGAACAGGCTCATCCCCTCCAGATTCAATACCACAAATGCTCTACTTTCCGTAGGCTTCGTTCACTGCTTCAATGGCATTGTCCCCGCCAGCTGCCCGCCAGTTCTGAACGACCACGTCAAAGTGATCGATGCTTTCACTGCCCATAATGATTTTTGTGAATCCTTCGGTCAAAATATCATCCAGTGTTGTTCCATAACTGGAAAGAGCTTCAGGGGTAACACCCCATAGTGCGGTTTTGATGTAATTGTCACTGTCGAGCACTTTTTTCGCCAGACCGTAAGCATTTTTCGGAGCACCCTGCTGCAAGTAATCACCAGTTGCCCCTGGTGTTGCATTTTCGATGAATTCAACGCTATTATTGTATTTCTGCCACATGCCTGAAGTTGTTAGTCCACTGGTATCCTTGGTTTCAAGTGCTTTGGACACGGCTTCAAACTGCTCATAATCCGAGTTCGGATTGAGTACACGGAACGGGCCAACAACGTGGGCAATATCATTGTCCAGCAGGGCAGACAGTGTCTCCGGTGTTTCCTTTCCGTTGCCTTCATCTACAATGTAGGCATAGTCATTCAGAATTTCGATCACAGCCTGGGGATTGGCAGCATCCTTTTTCATAACAATGTAGTTGTTGTTGGCAAAAAATATCGATTGTTTCGCTTCCTTACCATCCACGGTTGGAATGAGGTAAGGATAAAAGATCGCGTCTTTGCCCAGATTGGCAATGGTATCTACGCCCGGATTATAACCCCACCACTGATAATAAGGCTGGATGCCCACTTTACCTGCGACAATGTCAGCATTCATCGCGTTGAAGTCTTTAATAGCGAATTCGGGATCAATAATGCCCAACTTATACCATTCCGCCCACTCGGCAAGCGCATTTTTCATCTCAGGTTGAATGGAACCATAGGTCAGTTTGCCTGTGCCGTCGTCAATCCACATGTCAGGATGCGCGTTCCATGCGATCGCAAGCAGATTAAGGTAATCGAGAGATTGATCCACAGCAATGCCGTATCCGCCGTGTTTTTCCATAAATTTAAGAGCCATCTTTTTGATATCGTCTACGGATTTCGGATCTTGCAGTTTAAGCTCCTCTTTCCAGTCGTTCCGTACCCAGATAAAGTCGGGCTGTTCAATTAACCCCCAGTGCATCTGCGGTATACCGTAGAGCTTACCGTCTTTCTTTCCTGATTCGTAGCTATCTGCATCCGCTTTCATATAACCTTTCAGACGTTCCGAGGCATGCTGTTCAAAGGCTTCTGTCAAATCCATAACCATATCGGCTTCAACCAACTGGCGCAGCTGAGAAGGATTCACACGGAAGACGTCAGGTAATTCATTAGAAGAGATGGCAAGATTGAGCTTGGTTTCGTATTCATCACTAACCCAGTCCGTCTTGACGTTAATGTTTAACTTCTCTTTATACCGGCGAGTCCAGACATTATTGGTGATATCATCGCCCTTGGGATATTTCGCTGAACTGTACTCTGATGTGACCGTATGAATGGTGACAGCACCCGTGCCGTCATCGTCCGCATCGGTCTGTGCTTTACCTTTCCCCGTGTCACTACAAGCTGTAATCAACAGCGCGGACATACTCATCGACAAGACTAGCAACTTCATCTTTTGGTTCATTCACGTTCCCCCTCAAGTTCAAGTCATATTTAGGAATGTTGTACTTGAAGATATTGTAATGGAGAATAAGGGGAGGGTATATAAACGTTATTGACCAGAATCTGTATGATTTTTTACTTTAAAGGGATTGAGAAGAGGATTGGGATGGCAAGTGTTTATAGATCTTGCACTTATTTGAACTACGTTGCACTTTTTTGAACTGGATGTTAGTTACAGGATTTCGAAGGCAGGTTGAAGAAAGAGATATGGCGTTCATGTTCCGTTCATATTGCATTCATTTTGAGGACATTGAAGTCGGGTACACTTGGCTTAGAGGAAGACATAACAACCCTAGAAAGAAATATGCCTGAAGGAGCTGAGAAGGTTGATGCAACCAAATAAGTCAGATTCAAAAAAAACAAAAGCAAGCCATCATTCCAAAGCAAAGCGGATTGTTCGACTTTTACTAAAAATTATTGTTTCCATCGTCCTCATCATTTTATTATTCATCGCGACTGTATTTACGGTGAACCAAGTCAGCAGTCATTCTGAACAAAATCGATTGGAGCGCTATGGTCAACAGGTATCTGTCGATGGGAAACAAATGAACGTATTTGTACAAGGCGAAGGGAAAGAAACCATTGTGATATTGCCTGGTTTTGGGACAGCTTCTCCTGCGCTTGATTTTAAACCGCTCATATCCGAACTAAGTCCTCATTATAAGGTCGTAGTCGTTGAACCTTTTGGTTACGGATTAAGTGACCCCACTGACAAAGAGCGTAGTTCGGCCAATATAACACATGAGATCCATAGCGCCTTACAAAGCCTGGGTATCAAACGTTATACGCTGATGGCGCATTCCATCTCAGGTCTCTACAGCCTGGATTATGTTAACCGATATGCAGATGAGGTACAAGCATTCATTGGGTTAGATCACAGTGTTCCGTCTCTTAGTGAGCAAAAAGTCGAAGCATCCGATATCGAGCCCATTAAATGGTTTCGTAACCTTGGTTTTGCCCGCGTACAGTTGAAGCTTAGTGATGATCCGTATGAAGGGCTTTCTTATGATGACGATACCAGAGATCAATTAAACATTTTAATACGCAAAAATATGTATAATAACACGCAATTAAACGAGGCCGTAAGCATGTATTCCAACTTCCAGGCAGCGAAACAACTTACATGGCCTTCGGATTTACCAGTTCTTTTCTTTGTTCAAAAGAATCACCCTGTCGTAAAAGAATGGGTTGCAGAGCATGAGAAACAGATGGCGAACTCTACACAAGGAGAGATGGTTCTACTGGAGGCAGGACATTACTTATACCGCTCCCATCCTAAGGAAATTGCTGAGAAGATTGAGGAGTTCAGCAAAAATGTTACGACCCCTTGAAACCACACCGTTATGCGGCGTACTTTATGTACCCGTATAGCGTTTTTTTTGTTATTCTATTGTTTTACGAGTAAAATGTCGGCAAACCATATAGTAAACATTATTTCAGGAGGTTTTTCTATGCATATTTTAGTGCTTGGAGCTACTGGACGTGTCGGAAGTCATATCGTTACATACGCGCTTCAGGACGGTCATCACGTAACTGCTCTGGTTCGCACACCAGAGAAAATAAACACGCAACACGAACGTTTAACCATTGTTCAAGGTAACGTACTGGAACCCACAGATCTACTAAAAGCCATACATGGAGCTGATGCAGTGATTAGCTCGTTGAATACGGATGGAACAACCACTCTGTCAACAACGATGCCTTTGCTCATGAATGCCATGTCCCACGAGGGCATACAACGAATCATTACGGTAGGCACAGCCGGAATTTTGCAAAGCAGAACCGAGCCGGAGAAGCTTCGATATCAGTCCAGTGAATCCAGACGTAAGTCAACCCGAGCGGCTGAAGAACATAAAAAGGTATACACGTTGCTCAAAAGATCTTCTCTCGAGTGGACCATTGTGTGTCCGACGTATTTGCCAGATGGGGATATTCGCGGCAACTACCGGGTAGAGCGTGACATTTTACCTGAGGGCGGCACCGAAATTACCGTTGGAGATACCGCTGAATTCACCTATCGTCAACTCAGCGACCGCCGCTTTATAAACACACGTGTAGGTATTTGTTACTGAGGCTTAATAATAAGTAGTCCAAAAATTACTTCATACGTCTGGAGATTGGATGATCCTCATTCATTTGCAACAAATCCCACAGGTTTCCATAAAGGTCTTTAAATACAGCAACGATGCCATAATCTTGTTGCTTTGGCTCTCGTACAAACTCAATTCCTTTGGACACCATGTCATTGTAATCTCTCCAGAAGTCATCGGTATTCAGAAATAAGAAAACGCGGCCGCCAGCCTGGTTACCGATAAACGGCTCTTGCTCCGGTTTGGAAGCTCGAGCGAGTAATATGGTTGTACCAATCGAACCAGGAGGGGCGATCACCACCCATCTTTTATCCTGCTCAGGTTGATAGGTATCTTCAAGCAATGCGAAGTTCAATTTTTGAGTATAAAATTCGATCGCTTCATCATAATCGTTAACGACTAAGGCGATATGTATAATCGATTGCATCATAAGGTGACCTCCATTTTATCTTCAGATTACGATAGAACTCTACCATTGTAATCGAATACACCACAACGGTAAATGAGGAAGATAAAGAAGTTCCCCTACTCCTAAAGTCTGATTTGAAGTATGATATATATTAGGTTAAGCGCTTTCTTTCAAATTAAATTCAGTATACATACTTAGGAGGCTACTAAACTTGTTGAATACAAACACAAATTACGCAGGATATCTTTTTGTGCATTTTATCGGTGAGCAGCCCGATGGTGAGCAGGTTTATTTTTCATATAGTGAAGATGGCTTACACTGGAAGGATCTAAATGGAGGCAATCCCGTATTACGCTCCAAGCTGGGGGAACAGGGTGTACGCGATCCGTTTCTCATTCGCTCCGCCAAGGAGGACAAGTTTTATCTGATTGCAACCGATCTGCGAATCGCGAACGGCAAAGGCTGGGGTGTTGCTGTAAACGAAGGAAGTCGTGATATTGTCGTATGGGAATCCAGTAATCTCATGGATTGGTCTTCTCCTTGGACAGTTACACTTGGTATTGAAGGAGCAGGTTGTGTGTGGGCACCCGAAGCCGTTTATGATGAAGCGGCTGATGAGTTTCTTGTATTCTGGGCCTCAGCCACACAAGATGCAGATGAATCTGAACGTAAACAAAAGATTTACAGCGCACGCACCAAAGACTTCCGTACATTCACTCCATCGGTAAAGTATATTGAGCGGGAAAACCACATCATTGATACGACCATTCTTGCTTCATCGGGTTCTTACTATCGCTACTCCAAAGACGAAACAACCAAAAACATTCGTGTTGAAAAGGGGAACTCTCTGGATAAGGATGCATTCACTCCACTCCATGCGCCTGTGCTGGAAGCACTGATGGGTGTTGAAGGGCCACAGATATTTAAATTCAATGACCGGGATGAGTGGTGTCTGATTGTGGATCGTTTTGCAGAGGGAAAAGGTTATCTACCGCTGTTGACGACCGATCTCGATAGCGGTGACTTCCGAATAGCTTCAGACGATGAGTTTGATATGGGAAAAACCCAAAAGCGACATGGTGGCATTTTGCCAATCACGGCGGAAGAATGTAACCGGCTGATCGCAGCGTATGGAGACAGTCATCAAGTACTGGCTGGTCAATATGCTGACCCTGATGTGGCGAAGTTTGGCGACCGCTACTATATGTATCCAACTACCGATGGTTTTGATGGGTGGTCAGGTACACAGTTCAAGGTGTTTTCCTCCAGCGATCTGCAATATTGGCAGGATGAAGGGATCATTCTTGATCTGGCAACGGATGATGTGCCTTGGGCCATCGGGAATGCATGGGCACCAGCGATTGCCAGCCGCAACAACAAATATTACTATTACTTCTGCGGCAAAATGCCTAACCAGGAAAGTGCTATTGGTGTCGCTGTTGCCGATTCCCCAACAGGTCCATTCCGAGCGGAGCCTCAGCCTTTGATTACTATGGATCAATTAAGACGTCTTGGGATTACGATGGGGCAAGCTATTGATCCTTCAATCTATGCAGAGCAGGATGGCAAAATGTATCTGCTGTTTGGCAACGGAGATGCTGCTATTGTTGAGCTAGGTGACGACATGATTACTGTTCATGAAGAAACAATGCGTAACCTTGCAGGTTTACATGATTTCAGAGAGGCTGTAACGGTGTTAAAGAAGAATGGCCTGTACCACTTCACATGGTCTTGTGATGATACGGGAAGTGAGGATTATCATGTCAATTACGGTACGTCGGAAAGCCTCTACGGTCCGGTCACTTATCACTACCCAGTTTTAAGCAAAAATGTAGAAAAAGACATGCTTGGTACAGGACATCATTGTATTTTCCATGATTCTGAAACAGATCAGTATCACATATCCTACCATCGTTTTGTCACACCGTTATCCCGATTCTCGGAGGGAAAAGGGTACCACCGTGAGGTGTGTATTGACCCGATTCAGTTTGGAGCGGATGGGCGAATGAAGCCCGTTGTGTTGTAATATGATGGGATGGTTTGAGCATTAAAGCAAACAATCACGATACAAACCAATACAATTCGATTAGAGTATCGTGATTGAACTCATCGATTGTATGTCTCATGGAAGCCGCTAACTATAGCGGCTTTTTTAGATTTTGCTTATATATGTACCTGGCTCGAAGCATTGTTATTACGAAAGAGGGCAGTTGTATACTTCAAGAATTCACGTTCCATATGAAACGTTTCGAGTCGAAAAATAAAAAGCGAATCTAAATACAACTATTTAAATTAAGGGTTTTCATTTTGTTATTTACCAAATATGGACATTCATGATATCATAAATGCGAAACGTTTCGAATTCATTTTGGAGGGAGAAAAGAGATGAACATTGTAAAAAGGTTAGGACTTATTTTAACTTTTTTTCTGTTTGCCAGCACAGCTTTCACTCCTGTCATATCTGCACATGATTCAGGCAAGCCGCCAGGCTTCAAACCAGAATTGAAAGCGGTTGCCAAAAAAACGTACAAGTACTTCAAAGATTTTACCGATCCCAAAACCGGGTTGACGTACGATGAAGTTCGAATGAAGGAAACGGGAACGGAAGAAGCCAGGCGTACCTCACCGACAAACATTGCGATGTACATGATGAGTACCGTGTCTGCGGAACAAATGGGCCTGCTTTCGAAGAAAGAAGCCGTATCCCGCATGAAAATAACGTTGAACACACTGGAGAAGATGGATAAGTGGAACGGACTCTTTTATAACTGGTACAACACGGACGATGGTTCCGTTAAAAAAGATTGGGGGCAATTTATATCTCAGGTAGACAACGGCTGGTTATCCGCAGGATTAATCGTCGTTGGACAAGCTTATCCGGAATTAAATGCACAAACCAGCACACTCGTTAAACAAATGAACTACACAACGTTGTACGATCCGGAGGTAGGTCAGTTCCGTGGTGGCTATGATGTCGCTAAAGGCGCACTTACTGAGCATCATTATGGGTCATTCTATACAGAACCTCGTGTAGGAAGTTATATTGCTATTGGTAAAGGAGATGTACCGAAAGAGCATTGGTGGAAGATGTACCGCACAATGCCACTTGAATGGGACTGGCAGTCTCAGATTCCACAGGGTATAACGGTGAATTATGATGGCGTGGATGTCTTCGAAGGAAGTTATGAGTATCAAGGTACAAAGTTCGTTCCTAGCTGGGGAGGCAGTATGTTTGAAGGACTGATGCCGGGTCTGGTGATCAATGAAAAAGACTTGGGTACTCAGGCGCTGGGTCTGAATAATAAACATCATGTCGAACTGCAAATCGAATATGCCAAAGAAAAAGGGTATGCTGCCTGGGGATTCTCGCCCTCGGCAACACCTAACGGATATAGTGAGTTCGCAGCGACACCGCTTGGCATCTCAGGTTACAAAGACGGAGCAACGGTAACCGCGCATGCAACATTCCTTGCCCTGGATTATGCGCCTGAAGAGGCACGCAAAAACATCAAAACATTGAAAAAGTTAAACATGATGGGCAAATACGGCTTATATGACTCCATTAATCTGGAGACCAAAGAAATCGCCAAAGCTTACTTGGCACTGGATCAGGGCATGATCATGGTATCTATTGCGAACTATCTGGAGGATGGAGTTATCCGTGATTATTTCCACAGCGATCCCATCGGTCAAAAACCTGAAGAATTGTTGAAAAAAGAAGTGTTCTCCATTCAGTAGACCCCATTCAGATGGAACGAGGCATCGCTTGATGACGCCTCGTTCTTTTTTTGTTGATTAGGAATATGGCTTTTTTTGTGTATAGCATAGTTTAAATTGTTTACTACATATTTTTAAGCCTTTACGATCGTTACAATAATATACAAGAAGTCGATAAGTTCACTTCATGAAAACTGCAGGGGGAAACCAAATGAAAGATTTTTTAATATTTGATACGGATGAAGAACGGCAAGCGTTATTAATCAGAGCAAGGAAGGTTGCTTTATCAGCAATCCAACAGTATGACTTAGAATGGGATAAAATCGAGTTTATTCGACTATCTGAATCGATCACGTATAAAATTGAAACCAGTACAGCTAACCATTATTTGCTTCGCATTCATTCGGACCGATTGAGCAGAGAGGAAATTCGTTCGGAGCTCCTACTGTTACAAGCACTGAACAAATCGAAAGAACTAAATGTATCCGAAGGGATACCAAGTTGTGATGGTAATTATGTTTTGGAGATTGAAACAGAAATGGGATATAGACGGCCTTATGTAACGATGATGCGGTGGATCGAGGGTGAGAAAACAACAGGGGAATTTACGGATAGTCATGCGTATAATATGGGATTAATGATAAGCAGGCTTCATGCAGCAGCTAAGGATTTCAATCCACCTTCTGATTTTGTAAGGTCGGCTTGGGGAGTAGAAAGCTTTAAACGTGAACTTGCTAAGTTGGAACGTTACTATCAACGTTTTTTATCCGAAAAGGCATGGAAGCTGTATCAAGATGCAGCGGAGAAGGTTGTATCCCAACTTACCACTATGCGTCCAACTGAACATAACTACGGACTAATTCATGCTGATTTACATACCGGTAATATGGTTTTTAACGATGATCAACCTTCACCAATTGATTTTGAAAGATGTGGGTACGGATATTTTCTCTACGATATGGCAGGCACCATGCTGGAGCTTTGGCCTAAACATCGATGGCAGCTTATCCAAGGTTATGAGCGTAGTGGGAAGCTGGAAACGGACTATACCCGGGATCTGGAATGTTTTTTCATCATGTTCATGATCGAGAATTATTGTCATCACGCCTCTGATCCAAGAGAAACCGCCAGTTTAATTGATGAACAAAAATATGCCCAAGCATATATAAGAGAATATTTGAACGGTAATCCATTTTTATTCGAAGTGATTGAGCCTGTAAAAATGGATTAATACTAACTTTCAGACGGAACGAAACGGAGGGTCTGCCTCGGATCGTTCCGTATTTTTGTTCGTGTTTTGCTTCAAAAGAATAAACGATCATCCCCGCCTAATGCGTCTCACATTCCTATTCATTAGATGCCGAACCACATGGCTAAATATCATGCTCTTGATTGGACTTAACTTTTGCGGGTAAAGAGAAAAGAACTGATCCGGGTTATCAAACGTACCGAAATCCTGAACAATACCTTCTTTTTGTACATAAGTGTCATTTTCATTCCAGAAAATAGCTGGATTCTGAAAATCGTTTGTCGCCACGCCATAACCACAAAATGAACCCGTACATTGTTCGAACTTTTGCTGAAGCTTGCTCAGATAAGGGAGATCAACGATGAAACCCTCCATATTTAACCACCTGTCGTTATATAACACTTCAATCCAGCTATGAATGATCTCTTTCGGAGAAAGATGATAATACCAGCCATTCATGGCCCCTTTTTGCAATTGCTTATGAATCATAAACCCGTGAATGCGGCAAGGGATGCCTAGCGCTCTGAGCAGTGCCATGAATAAAATGCCTTTTGTGTTACACTGCCCGTATCCATCTTGCAGGACTTCTGAAGCTTGAATATCATCACCGCGATTATAACCAAATTCAATCTCGTCACGAACGTAATTATATACGTGCAGAATCTGCTCTTTTACAGAGAGTGAAGCCCAGTTACGACTGCGAATGAGGCTCTGGATGGCCGAGTGATTATAGTTTAACAATTCCGTCTGCTCGAGATAGTGATTCATGTCATTCATGATGAGCACCTCCTGTAAACATTGTATCGTCAGTACAGGGAGGAAACTTGCAAAAACACGCTATCTTTACGAATATCTTTGGCGGTCATACCGAGCAATCGTTTGCTTGTATTGGCAAAATGAGAAGGGGTATCGAAACCAGCTGCCATGGCTGCGTCCGTAATACTCGTTCCTTGGAAAATCAGATAACATGCCTTCTGTAGCTTATGTAAGACGAGATAACCACTAAGGGAAATTCCTGTATTCTCTTTAAACAGATGTGAGAGCCTACTACTTGAAAGACCGAACTGTTCCGCGTAATTACGAATAGAGTGCTCCGAATCCGTGCAATCCTTCATATGTTGGATCAGTTCCTTGATTCGTGAATCCGTGATTACAGGTTGCGTGTAATCCAAGTGAAAAAGCATCATAAGTTCTTGTAAAAATACACGGTAAGTCTCTGCATTGTGGATTAGAGGTAACCGCGTTTTGATATGTTCGGCGACTTCTTTACCAAGCTCTTTGGGAAAACTGGCATAATCCCGCTTGCCTATATATTGTTTAAAGGTTGTTGCCATCTGGGATGTGCTATCTATTAAAAGCAAGACTAGAGGCTGCCCCGATCCCTGCAAACGATGAGATACATTGGAGTTAAGCATGATTCCTGATGTACGTAAAACTTCTCCCTGAACTTCAATCTCAAAATCACTTTCTAACGCAATCGTGACTTGAATAAACGTATGTTGATGTTCCTCAGCATCGATGGCATTGGAATACACAAGAATGTGATGCTGCGCGCCATATAAATTCATCAAACGGGTATCACCTCATAGGTAAAATAAATTAACGATCACTGTATATTACAATACACCTGGACTGATATTGAAAGGGTTATTACATATGAATCTTCTTCATCCCTTTATATTAGGATAATTTCCCACTATGCAGAACGAAAATGCTTCACTATAATGCAACAGGACATAGGTTACGATTATTTTATAATAGACTAAAATGGGGTACACATGTGATTAACTTGTTATGGACGATTTATCTTGGATTACTTGGCACAGCATCACTTGGTTATTTGCTAAAAGGGAAATACAAAACAACACTCGGCAAAGTTGATTTTGTTGTATCTGTTATCACTTGGATTGGATTGTTAGGGTATGTAAAACATATTCAATGGCTGAACCCTTTAACATGGAAAGTAATCACAATATTAGGTTTATTGTGGGAAATACTGTTCGGGATGCTGCTTAAGGATCACCAAGGCGATGAAATTCTAGCAGAAATCTCAATTAGTAAGAGAAGATTGTTAATGTTTGTTACTCTAGTACTCATACTTGGGCCTCTCTACTATGGGTTGTTCAGATATTCGTTTGGGTAGAAGTGTTTCATAAATCACCACTATTTACTATAATTGATGAAAAGATACATATCTTTTACGTAAGTGGAGGTAGAATGATGACTCAAAATCAGAGGAAAATAGCAATTATCACAGGTGCCAGCGATCCAAGAGATATGGGAAGTGCTTTTTGCCGCAAATTAGCTTCCAGAGGAATTGATATTTTCTTCACACACTATAAGGCTGATCCGGAATGGACACTTGCGTTTCACAAGGAAATTGAAGACATGGGGGTTCGCTGTGCATCAATCGAGATCGATCTAACCGACCGTAATGCAGCTCATCAAGTATATGAAAGTGCAGTCCAGCAACTGGGGCAACCCTCAATACTGATTAATAATGCGGCTTATGGTGTCAACACCGATTACAAGTCCTTTGACGCCGAACTTTTGGATAACCACTATGTTGTTAATATGAGATCAACGTTTCTACTATGTACGATATTTGCCCGGGAATTCGAAAAATCCAATCTAACCTCAGGCAGGATTATTAATATGACTTCGGGACAGGACATATCGCCGATGCCAGGTGAGTTAGCGTATGTTGCGACCAAAGGTGCGATCTCCGCTTTTACAACATCCTTATCCCGTGAACTTGCACCTTTAAGGATTACAGTAAATGCCGTAAATCCGGGGCCAACCGATACAACGTGGATGGATGACTCCATTCGTGATTATCTGATGCCAAAGTTCCCGCTGGGACGGATTGGAGCACCTGAGGATGCAGCGAACATTATTGATTTTCTCGTGAGTGAAGCCGGGGCTTGGATTACGGGACAAGTTATTCATTCGGAAGGTGGATTCATTCGGGAATAATCGAACGCGGCTGGCAAGAATATGATTAGAATCATAAAAAGCCCGGCTAAGTTAGCTGGGCTTTTTTGTAGATTTAAACGGAGCCATATAATGAAGGAAACAACGATTTCACAGATTAACTCAAGAAGTATCTCTGAGCCATGGGTAGTTCGTCAACCGGAAGGCAGCGTAGCGTTTCACCATTTACGGATACGGTATAATTTTTCGGATCAACCATAATAGCCGGGGTTTCTCCATTCAAAATCATATCTTTTTTGCTCGCTGCACGACAGCCTGTCACAGGTTTTAAGGATTTACTCAGCCCAAGAGGGGAAAGGGTGCCAGCATCAATAGATGCCTGAGAAACAAAGGTTGCACAAATGGCTGAACGTGCTTTGCCATAGCTCCCAAACATCGGTCTGTACATGTATGGCTGCGGTGTCGAGATCGTCGAATTTGGATCTCCCATCACACTATGAATAATCATGCCTCCCTTAATAACAAATTCTGGTTTAACTCCGAAAAAAGCAGGTTTCCAGAGCACAAGATCCGCCATTTTACCGACTTCAATCGATCCTACATATGTTGAAATGCCATGGGTAATTGCAGGGTTAATCGTATATTTGGCAATATATCGTTTCACACGGTTGTTATCCGCTTGGGTATCGCCGGTAAGCGAACCGCGTTGTTTCTTCATTTTATCCGCTGTCTGCCAAGTTCTGATGGCCACCTCACCTACACGTCCCATCGCCTGTGAATCTGAACTGGTCATACTGATGGCACCGATATCATGTAAAATATCTTCCGCACCAATTGTCGTCTCCCGAATCCGTGAAGCGGCAAAAGCGACATCCTCCGGAATTTTGGGATCGAGATGATGGCAGATCATTAGCATATCCAGATGCTCATCGACGGTATTTCGGGTATAAGGCATAGTTGGACTGGTGGAAGAAGGTAGCACATTCGGCATGGAAGCAACACGTAACAAGTCCGGCGCGTGACCACCACCCGCACCTTCCGTATGGTAGGTGTGAATGGCCCGACCATTGAAAGAACGCAAACTGTCCTCCACATATCCAGCTTCATTCAACGTATCGGTATGGATGTTGACCTGAATATCATACTGTTCCGCCACGCTTAAACATTTGTCGATAACATAAGGCGTGCTTCCCCAGTCTTCATGAATTTTCAGCCCGCCGACACCAGCAAGTACTTGTTCCATCAACGCTTCAGGTCTGGAGCTGTTACCTCGACCAAGCATTACAAAATTCATCGGAAGTGAATCAAGCGCTTGTAACATGCGTTCAATGTGCCATACACCTGAGGTACAGTTGGTTGCAAGTGTACCTGTAGCCGGTCCAGAACCCCCGCCGATCATTGTCGTAATCCCACTCTGAAGTGCAATTTCAATTTGCTGTGGAGAGATGAAGTGAACGTGGCTATCTACACCGCCAGCGGTCACAATTAAGTTTTCACCAGAAATCACTTCTGTACCTACCCCAATAACCATGTCAGGATCGACACCATCCATCACAAATGGATTTCCCGCTTTGCCAATGCCTCGGATCAATCCGTCCTTAATGCCTATATCGGCTTTGACAATTCCCCATGTATCTACAATAACAACGTTGGTAATGACCGTATCCAGAACACCTTCGTCCCGTGTCGCTAAAGGATGTTGTCCCATGCCATCCCTGACCGTTTTACCTCCGCCAAAAACACACTCATCTCCATACACGGTAAAGTCTTTTTCGATCTCAATTTTTAACGAGGTATCCGCGAGCCGAATCCGGTCTCCGGTCGTGGGACCATACATGCTTGCATACGTCGCGCGATCAATCATATTCATGACTTAACCCTCCCGTTAGTTAACCCGGCAAATCCATGGATTTCTTTCGTTCCACCGATTTCGACCAGCGTAATGTCATGAATTTCTCCCGGTTCGAAGCGCACGGAAAGGCCTGAAGCGATATCCAGCCGATATCCTTTAGTACCTTCGCGGTCAAATGATAGAGCGGGGTTCGTTTCAAAAAAATGAAAGTGTGATCCGACCTGAATGGGGCGGCTGCCTGTATTGGTCACGGAACGGGTAATTCGGTTGCGGCTAGGCAACAGGACAATAGGGTCATCCGCAAATTCATATTCACCGGGGATAATCGCACCATCCATCCGGGCAACAGGCTCATGTACAGTCACCAGCTTCGTTCCATCGGGGAACGTGGCTTCAATCTGAACTTCGCGCAGCAGCTCGGCTACCCCATCCATTACCTGATTGGCTGATAAAAGGTGACGAGCTTCTTCCATCAGTTGTTTTACGGTTTTCCCATCCCGTGCCCCCTCTACAACAAAACCCGAAATATAGGCAGCGGCTTCCGGGTAATTCAGCTGAACGCCACGTTTCAGCCGCTTTTCAGCCATATCCGCAGCGAGGTACATCAGTAATTTTTCACGTTCTTGTACAGTTAAATGCATAGTCAGCAACTCCTTAACTGAGTTAAAATGAGAAGAAATAACAGGCCTGGTTCCATGTAATCTTTTTCCAATCATTGCTTATGTTTGAAAATGTAACATGGTTGTGGAGGGGAGTCAAACAAGAATGTCAAACAACATAACATCAGAAGATTGATTTGTGCAGGATCACAAATGATTGTTAAAGAAAAGGTGTTGAATACAATATTCGAACAGAGATGAGTGGGGCATGATGAAACTTCAAAGTGCACAGATCGTTGCGAAACATGGGTTACATAACGCTATACTTTACCTTAGTTGAGAGGAGGGATCAGATGGATTGGCTGATGAGAATGAATCGTGCTCTGGATCATATTGAAACGAACCTATCCAACGAAATCAGTTTAAATGACGTTGCGCAGTGTGCTTGCTGTTCTTCATATCAGTTTCAGAGGATGTTCTCGTTCATTACGAATGTGCCACTGGCTGAATATATTCGAAGAAGACGGCTTACACTGGCTGCCATCGAATTACAGAACAGTGATGCCAAAGTACTTGATATTGCAATAAAGTATGGCTACGAATCTCCGGTATCGTTTGCAAGGGCATTTCATGCGTTACATGGAGTGAATCCTGCACGTGCAAAAGAAAAAGGGACGGCGCTCAAAGCCTATCCACGGCTTTCCTTTCTTATCTATATTAAAGGGGCTGAGCCTATGAATTATCGCATTGAAACAAAAGAAAGCTTTGACGTGTTCGGGATTGAAAAAATATTCGACTTAAACGGAAAAGAAACCCCAGCCGACTTATGGAAACAAAGTCATGAGAACGGTGAGGTCGAAAGACTCGCACTTCATGCAAATGGACTACCTGAGTGTTTAGATCAGAACTATCATCCAGTACACGCGGTGTGCAGTTACAGACCGACAGAAGAAGAAACATTCCCGTATATGTTGTGTGCATTCAGAACGGAGACAAGCGCAACTGCTGGTTACACGGTAACGACTATACCTGCGAATACGTGGGCCGTCTTTTCATCCGAGCCCTTTGCCTGGGATCAACTGGGGGAGGTTATGGAAACGTTATATAAACGTTTCTTCTCGGAATGGCTCCCTACAGCAGGTTATGAGCAAGTCGATAGTCTCGAATTTGAGGTTACAGGCAGCAAGGATGGACTGCATTTCGTAGAATTATGGTTTGCTGTGCGAAAAATAATGTAGCTTACTTTACCAAAAATAACTTGATCATCCATGTATAACGTTGCATCAAAATTTTGAGGCGTAAGTCTTATGTTGGAATTTCCGTGTTATCTGTTGATCGGCTAGTGTCAAAGCCATAAAGTAGACTGAAAAGAGTTGCCACGCAATAGTGTAGCGACTCTTTTTTTCATTTTGCATAAAATAATTTGGAAGATGCTCAGATCGAGAATAATATCACTTGACCTTAGGTCTATCTCAAGCCTTATGCTTCGGTTGTATTTGCAACTGCAAACATAATAGAGATGGATACGGGAGGGTTATAACATGAACATCCATACACCAAAAGGAAGAATTTTGGGCCTGGACGTGGCAAGAGCACTGGCTGTTATTGGGATGATCCTGGTCAATTACAAGCTGGCGATGAACGCACAAACAGGAGGCCCAGGATGGCTGCAAGCGGCAACCGGAATATTCGAGGGACGTGCTTCTGCGCTTTTTGTCATTCTTGCAGGCTTAGGCGTGTCACTGATGACGGCTAAGGCAAGAATATTTGGGGATCAGAAACTCATAAAAGCGACACAACAAACATTATATCGCAGAGCAGCATTTCTGTTTTTAGCAGGTATGTTACTACTCATCATCGGTTGGAGTGCAGACATTTTGCACTATTACGCGGTTTTCCTTGTATTGGCCGCATTATTGATTCGAGCATCGAATACAAAATTACTTATAGGTATTACAGTTACATTGATTGTGTCTGTTTTTCAATTATTATTGTTAGATTATAGTTACGGCTGGTCTGAGAATTACCACCAATACGAGAAATTATGGACAGTGGGAGGGCTTATACGCAACTTGCTGTTTAATGGATTTCATCCTATTTTCCCATGGCTGGCATTTTTTCTGCTAGGTATGTGGTTGGGCACACAGAGTTGGCTGACTGAGAAAAAAGCAAGAGCACGTCTGTTCCTTATCGCTGCAAGTGTTGCCATTATCATGGAAACCATTTCTCATTTTATGGTGAAGGGACTCACTTCCATTTTAAGCGTTGAAGGTGCTCAATCATTGTTTGGTACGAAACCAATGCCACCTAACCTGATGTATTTCTGCGCCGCAGCTGCCTCAGCACTTGTCGTTTTGGTCGTCTGTATTGAAGCCGCAGAGAAGTGGAAGAAAAGTGCATGGGTTCAGTCATTGATCAGCACAGGCCAACTATCGCTCACACATTATGTGGCGCATGTTGTTGTGGGGCTTGCTCCGCTTCAGCTATTGGGTCTGTTAGAGAATGGTTGCGTTATATTTTCAACACTTTACGCGTTTCTTTTCTATACGGCTGCCATCGTATTTTCAGTCTACTGGAAAAAAAAGCATCATCGTGGTCCTCTGGAACAGTTGATGCGGCGATGGGAATAAGAAAATGCAACGCCTTCACATTTACTGCTATACCTGTTTTCATCGTTTAATTATAATGTATCTATACCATTTAAAGTAGGGTTCTAAAATGAGCAAATATATAATCGGAATAGATCTGGGCGGCACCAATATTAAATCCGCTGTGTTTAATACAGCATTTAAGAAAATTCACGAACGAAGTGATTCTACGGAAGCCGATAAAGGCCCGATCCATGTGTTAAATAAAATGGCGAACATCACGCAAGAAATGATGTCGGCCGAAGGGATTCATCCAGATGAGGTAAATTGCATGGGTATAGGTGTGCCAGGCTTATTAGACCCACAAACGGGCTTATCTATATTTTCGCCTAATTTCCCCGGCTGGGAGAATATTCATGTAGTGAATCACATAAACAAACACTTTGATTTCCCTGTTTTTATCGACAATGATGTACGCGTTAATCTGTATGGTGAATGGCTGTTTGGTGCAGGTGTCGGTTGCCGCAACTTGGTTCTAATCACCTTGGGAACCGGTCTAGGCTCTGGAACGGTCAATGACGGGAAGGTAATCTACGGAGCAACCTCAAGTGCTGGAGAAATTGGACACATGAACATGTATAGAAAAGGCCGTGCTTGTCGTTGCGGGAGTTCAGGCTGTCTGGGCAGATATGTATCTGCTATTGGAATGGTTCGAACGTTGACGGAAAAGCTGGAGACAGGGCGATCTAGTATGATTACGGAGTGGGTAGAAGGAGATTCGTCCAGAATTACCGCTCATATGATCTCGAATGCGTATGATCTTGGCGATGCACTTGCTGTTGAAGTCATGCACGAAACAGGAGAGATATTAGGTTTCGGCCTTTCCAATGTAATAAATATGTTGAATCCCGAAATGATTATCGTTGGTGGCGGCATGTCCGCAGCAGGTGATCGGCTCCTTAACACCGTCCGTAATACCGTTCAAAATCATTCATTAAAGCTCGCTTCGGGAGCGTGTACCATCGTGCAAGCCAAACTGGGCGGACAAGCAGGCATGATCGGTGCCGCCGCATATGCGAATGACAAGTTACTTTCAAACACCGTAATGTGAGTTTACTAAACAAACCTTCAAAAGCCGCTTTTACAGCGGTTTTTTGGTTTTTCTGATATATTAAATTTACTCTTGTTTTCTTTGGTCTTTAAATTGTTTAGGTGTACATCCCGTATACGTTTTAAACACTTTCGCAAAGTAACTCTGATCGTAAAAGTTTAAAAGAGTAGATATCTCCGCTAACGTATAGTGAGAATACGTCAACAGATTTTGCGCCTCTTCAATTTTCGTTTTCAAAATAAACTGAGAAATGGAGATACCCACTTCTTTTTTGAACAGATTGGACAAATAATTCGGATTCAACGAAGTGATTTCAGCCAGTTGTGAGATCGTAATCCGCTCATTTAAATGGTTAAAGATATAGTTTTGACATATGTTAATCGGTTTCGAGTATTTGTGTTTTTTACTACGCTTTACACGTTCCGCAAAATCAAGCAGAGCAACCTCCATTAAATCTTCTACCGCCTGGCTGTCGGTTAAGTCTTCAATTTTAAGAATATAAAAATCACTAAGATTATAAGCAATCTCTTGAAAAACACCACCTTCTACCGCTGATCTTGTTGCAAGCGTGATCAGGGAGATCGCCAGATTCTTTTGACTACGCAAATAACTCGTCTTGGACAACACACTCTTTTTGCCTTGTTTGTGAATGGTATGAAACGATTCCAGCACCTTATCGGTTCTGCCCAAGCGGATGAAATCAAATACTTTTTTCTCTTTATCGATTTCCGTATGAATGAGATTATTTTGACGGTCGTCTATGATTTGATTATACGGTTGCTCGATTTCAAGCGTTTTTCTCCAACGGTCATCCTCATTTTTCATTAAGATTTCGTCTAGCGTTAGCTTTTTCTGATAGAGCATAAAATACATCGCCATACTAAGATTAATTAATTTAAACGTGCTCATCACAGGGACTCCGTCGTAATACATCTTCATTTCATGATGATCCGCTTTGGCTAACAAATCACTTAGAGTCACACGAATGATTTCCTCTGTCATTTTAAAATTGATAATCGGGCCTACCATGATGATTCCTTTCCACTGATGATCCGCATGAATACGTATGGCGAAAAATTTCTCCAGATAGTTTGTCTCACGAAGGACAGGGAGTTGCTCGATTGGCATGCTGGAAAACAGGTCTGTCATGATCTTATAGTCAGAGGGGAATAAGGGGTTACACCGGAAATGCACTGGGGTGACCTGATAGATTAGCGTGTATTCATTATCAAAATAGTAGACGGGTACATTGTATAAATGATGTGTCATATTACATATATATTCAACGTTTTCATCACAAAAGTTATTCATCACCAAACCTCCGTTCCAGTCTAAGAAGTGAAAAACACATGTGAATATTCCTATTTACATGTGAAACTTACCATATGAAACCCCACAAGACCGATTATAATTTGTCATGAAATCGATTTCAAGCATGGATTTAAGGGGGCTCAGCAACTCAGCCAATATAATAAACGACCTACACCCTGAATTGAGAGCGTTATCAAATGATCAGATTCATCTTGTAATAAAATTCGACAATAGGTATTCCAAATTTTGAATAAAGAGGTGGATTTTTATGCGTCCTTTCGGATATAAGGATAAATTCGGCTATTTGTTTGGCGATTTTGGAAACGATTTCTTTTTTGCATTAGTTGGCTCATTTTTGATGGTCTATTACACCGATGTATTTCATATTAACCCGGCAGCGGTCGGAGGATTATTCCTGTTAGCTCGTTTGTGGGATGCCATAGCGGATGTCTCGTGGGGGCGTTTTGTTGATACGCGTAAAGCAAGCAAACACGGTAAATTCAAACCATGGATTTATCGCATGTCATTTCCGCTTGTGATCTCCGGGGTACTCATGTTTGTTTACATTCCCGGAATGTCCGATGGATTTTATCTCGCTTACGCTTATGTTACTTATATTCTGTGGGGAACGCTTTACAGCACCGTTAACATTCCTTACGGTTCCATGGCTTCAGTCATTACTGCTGACCCTGTAGAACGAACCGTGTTGTCTACATGGAGATCGCTGGGAGCAACATTGGCACAATTATTTGTAGGCGTGGTGGGCCCGTTGCTGTTGTTTGTTAATAACGAAGCGAATGCAAGCCGTTTTTTACTGGGAGCTGTTATTTTTGGAATATTGTCCATTGCTTCTTATATGGCGTGTTATAAATTATCGATCGAACGTGTTATCCCGGATATGAACGAGAAGCCAAATACCAATTTGAGAAAAACACTATATGGACTTTTGAAAAATAGACCGCTTATCGTCTTCCTGATCGGATCGCTCATTTTCTTAATTAATTTAATGTTGCTGGGCACGGTTAATACGTATTTGTTCAAGGACTATTTCGGTAACGCGCAATTACTTAGTGTGTTCAGTCTGGTACAAGCTGCGCCTATATTTATCGGAATGCCGTTAATCAAACCGCTCGTAGCCAAGTTCGGCAAAAAAGAAGTCGCCGCTGCAGGCTTTTTACTTTCAACAATCGTTTACTTGCTGCTCTATTCCATTCCGAATCTTTCTGCTGTTCAATATATGGCGATTCTGTTCATTGGGTTGTTAGGATACGCTCTGTTCAATCTGATCAGCTGGGCGTTTATCACAGATTTGGTTGACTATCATGAACATGTTACAGGACTGCGAGAGGATGCGACGATATACTCTATCTATTCCTTTTCGCGTAAAGTCGGGCAGGCCGTTGCAGGTGGTATTGGCGGGGTAGCTATGGCGGCTGTCGGGTATAATGCTACACTGCATGTGCAAACACCACGTACACTTGAAGGCATTTATTTCTTGGCAACACTTGTTCCAGCTATAGGTCTGTTTCTCGTATTTATCTGCATTGCTTTCCTGTATCCATTAAACAAAAAACGTACAGCACAACTTGTAAGCGATATCAAGGCTAAGCGAACGAACTGATACCCGTAACCCGTTTCATAACATTACCTGACAGGAGGTAGAGGGAGAGCCTATTTTATAAAGAATGAAGGAGATGTTCATATGTTATACCCTATTTTGACCGAAACACGTAATCTAATCGATCTGAATGGAATCTGGAATTTTAAGCTGGATGCCGGAGAGGGATTTCAGGATAATTGGCAAAAGGAAAAACTTCAAGATCCGATACGCATGGCTGTCCCAGCTTCATATAACGACATCGGAGTAAGCGCCAAAATTCGTGACCATGTGGGCTGGGTCTGGTACGAGCGGGAGATCACGTTGCCAAGTGTGATAAATGAAGAGAGAGTTGTATTGCGCTTTGGATCCGTTACTCATATAGCCAAAGTGTATGTGAACGGGGAGTTTGTTGCCGAGCACAAAGGCGGCTTTTTACCTTTTGAAGCTGAAATAAACCGTTACTTGCACAAAGGGAAGAATCGCATAACCGTTGCTGTGAACAATATCGTAGACGAAACTACCTTACCCGTCGGCTCTATCATTGAGAAGAAACATTCGAACGGGCAAACAACGGTGCACAATCTGCCGAACTTTGATTTTTTCAACTATGCCGGTCTGCATCGCCCTGTAAAAATATATACAACTCCAACAACCTATATTAAGGATGTCACGATCGTAACCCAATTGGACGGACAGGTTCACTATTCCATTGATGTGGTTGGCTCTGCGTCAGTTAAAGCCGAAATTATCGATGAATCCGGCTCTTTGGTTGCAGCATCCGAAGGCGAATCAGGCACAATGATTATATCAGATGTTAGACTATGGGAGCCGCTGGATGCCTATTTATACACCTTGCGCGTAGAACTCGTAACTGAAGGGGAAACAATGGATGTTTATGAACAGCCATTCGGGATGAGAAGTGTCGAAGTGAAGGAAGGCAAGTTCCTGATTAATGATAAGCCTTTTTACTTCAAAGGGTACGGCAAACATGAGGATACGACCATTCATGGCAGAGGTTTTAATGAAGCAGCCAATGTGCTTGATTTTAATCTGATGAAATGGTCTGGAGCCAATTCCTTCCGTACCGCACACTATCCATATTCAGAAGAAGTGATGCGGCTGGCTGATCGGGAAGGATTTGTTGTGATTGATGAGGTGGCCGCGGTTGGCATGCATCTGAACATGCTGGTTGTTCATCGCGGAGGCGTACTGAAGAACACATGGGACGAGCTTGATACGTTTGAACATCATCAGGACGTCATTCGGGAACTCATTGAGCGAGACAAAAATCACCCGTGTGTGGTCATGTGGAATATCGCTAACGAGCCTGCCTCTGAAGAAAAGGGAGCCTATGAATATTTTAAACCGTTGATTGATCTAACGAGACAATTAGATCCACAGAAACGTCCGGTGACCATTGTTACTCAAATGGAATCCTCACCTGAGAAGGATCAGATTGCGGAGCTGTTGGATATTCTCACTTTTAATCGGTACTACGGCTGGTATGTGGATGGTGGGGATTTGCATGCTGCCAAGGAAAAGCTTCGCGCCGAATTCAATGGCTGGCTAAAGCGATGCCCGAACAAACCTTTTATGATGACCGAATACGGGGCAGACACGGTTGCCGGATTGCACGATGTTGAACCTGTGATGTTTACGGAGGAATACCAAGTGGAATTTTACAAAGCCAACCATGAGGTATTCGATGAATTTGAGCACTTTGTCGGTGAACAAGTATGGAACTTTGCTGATTTTGCGACCAGTCAGGGAATTATCCGTGTGCAAGGCAATAAAAAAGGCATTTTCACACGGGATCGCAAACCGAAAGCTATCGCACATGAACTGAAAAGACGCTGGACGAGTATACCTGATTTTCATTATAAGGGCTAAGAACGAAACAGGAATATGTACATGAAGCAATCCGAGTGATCAAGAAGTAATTTTAGTGATCAAGTAATTCTAGTAATCAATAGGTAAGCCAGCTAATCAATATGGTTAGCTGGCTCTTTTTTATTTAGTAGCAGTGATAAGACAAGTTGTAGGAGCAGGTCAGGAGGCAGCATCAGAATCAGTAGTTGGTGTCCTTAATCGTCTGTGTGCGCTCCTTCAAACAACTGCTGAATCATCTTATCCTTGTTATTCAGAAACTCCTTCATAATCAAGAAATGATCGGTTTCCTCCAAGGTCTGTACCTCGACGCCTTTCGGTGTCAGGTTATAGATCTGCGCATCGGGATACGCCATCAGAATAGGAGAGTGGGTAGCAATAATGAATTGTGAATTTTGCTCTACCAACTCATGAATTCGGGTAAGCATGGCCATCTGGCGAAGCGGCGATAATGCCGCCTCAGGCTCGTCCAGAACATAAAGACCATGACCACCAAACCGATGAATAAACGTGGAGAAGAACGACTCCCCATGAGATTGCTCATGCAACGATTTCCCGCCATATGAATCCTTGATGGGAGCACCATAGGAAGGCTCACGATCCAACTCATCAATGGTTGTTGCCAGATTATAATAACTTTCAGCCCTGAAAAAGAAACCGTCCTTGGGACGCCGTGTGCCTTTGACTAATTGAATATACTCATACAAGTTCGAATGCGTGGCTCGGGTAGAAAACGTAAAGTTCATCGTGCCGCCTTCGGGATTGAATCCCCATGACACGGCAATCGACTCCATTAACGTGGACTTGCCCATCCCGTTCTCACCAACAATGTACGTAACTTTGGGATGAAAATCCATCGTGTGTAGATTACGAATAATAGGCAAGTCAAAAGGATACTCATTGTAGGTCTCAATTTGATTCCGTCTAAGCTGGATTTGTCTCAAATAGGCTGGAGAGCCTTTCAATTTCACTTCACCTCTTATATCTGTACATCATAACGATCACGAAGGACTGACAAATGATGTAGCTCGTGTCCAGTAATCACATAAGCAATGGAACGAGTAGATGCCGTATTATCATTGACCTGCCCCATACGCATCCAAGCTTCCGGACTCAGGCGGCGGAGCAGTACAATGGTGGAATACCGTACCGCTGCATATTCCTCAGTCAGATCAACCACGCTATACGTTTCAAAAGGATGACCTTCCATAAGCGTGTCCTGATCATATCCTGGAAGAGAAGTCTTGTCTCCTCTGGCGATGCGTAACAAACGGCCGCTCATAATTCGCTCATTATCAATAAGGTGGCCGAATACCTCTTTAACGCTCCATTTTCCTTCACCATAGCGGTAATTGGCTTGTTCCTCTGATAATGCACGAATTGCGCTCTCCACACGTTCCGCCTGCTTTTGTAATAACTCAATGACATGTCCTTCAGGAACAAGGTTAATATATCCTTCGTAGAAAGCAGCATATTCTTCTTTATTAGGTCTTTCGTTCATATCGCATCTCCTTTAATAAGAATCATTCTTTGTTTATTTTACCATTAATCTCAAAAGAACCGAAGCCGCTCCACGCTATCTTATTCTAAGTATGTCTGATGAAGTTAAGCTCTTATAAATCAAAGGGATGAAAGGAAGAGCAAGGATCAAGAGAAACACCCTTGATTAATAGTGAATTTCAGATGTAATGTCTGTATACTATGTATCATAGACAAGATCAATTTGGAAAGGGAGGAGAACAGTATTTATAGCGACCCCTCGGTTGGCTACATTCTTGTATTTGGAACAATTTTTTTATTTATTCTGATTCACATCGGAATTCCAGCGTTTATCATCATTATGATCTATATGACTTTTCAAAAACAAAAAAAGCTTAACAGAACGAATGAACCTGGCAAGTCTAAGCCTGTCTATCGTGATACGAATGTTAAACCCTAGCTATACACCATAAATATACTGTGAGTTACTCTACATATTTTTAGAGAAAGCAGATGAATCAATATTAGAGAAACGTCCTACCTGAAGCCGCTAACTAGCGGCTTTTTTTCACAATAACTACTTTACATATGAGGATTGATCAATAACAGCTCAGGATAAGTCATTGTATCCTATAGGTCAAAACTTTAACTTTAATGATAAGAGAACGCTACCAATCTATGCAACATCCCACGAAATAGGCAGATCTCTTCCAATTGTATACATGTTAGAACTGCTGTTTGAATTGTTTAGGCGATACTCCCGTGATCTGTTTGAACTGTCGGCAAAAATGCTCTACATTCCGGTATCCGCATCTGTCAGATATCTCTGCAACCGTATAGCGGTGATGTCGGAGAAACTCTTTCGCCAAGCGAATTCGGCTATGAATGACATCATCCATGCAGGATAATCCGAAAGCTTTTTTATATATTAGTTGCAAGTACCCTGAGCTAATATTCATGGTTTTCGCCATTGTAGCAACCGTCCATGTATGACTCGGATTGTTATGAATCGCTGTCCGGAGTTTCATGAGTGGATAGTGCTGAGGGCCAATGTTTTCTTGGACACAAGATTCCAGCAGCTTGTTAAACAATGTGCGAAGCAAATAACGGATCGAGGATTCCTTGTAGCCATTCTGAAAAGAATGCTCCGCGACAAGTAACTGAAACAGCTTATGACAGTATTCGGGATCATCCAATGGAAAGGGCTTGCCCAGTGGGAGAGAAGTTTCTGTTATATACAGATCTTCACTTGCAAAACGAATCCAGTCGTTCACATATTGTTCCGTACAAGCGCGGTAGTATATTTTCTGATAGGGCTTATATAAAACAGCACAATGGGGCGGATATTCTTCCAGCTTACCGTTGACCCAGAACAGTGCTGGAGTCTGTGTAATGACTAACAACCAGCAATCATGCCCTTCGGGAATATCAAACACAAACGGGCTGTGATGGACGGCATCATACTCAACGTAAAAAATTGTATTCATTGTTCGTTCTTCACCTTTCTTATTGAACATTACTTAATTAAGGAGGCATTTTGAATGAAAAAACAAGGGTTCAATCCATATCTCCCATCATGGGAATACGTGCCTGACGGAGAGCCTTACGTGTTTAATGACAGAGTTTATGTATACGGATCACATGACCGCTTTAACGGACATGTTTTTTGCCTGAATGATTACGTATGCTGGTCGGCACCTGTCGATGACCTTGGGAATTGGCGGAATGAAGGTGTTATTTATCAAAAAACAGATGATCCACTCAACCCGGACGGCCACATGTGTCTTTATGCCCCAGATGTCACAGTGGGCCCAGACGGTCGTTATTATTTATATTATGTACTCGATAAAGTGCCGGTGGTTTCGGTGGCAGTATGTGATACACCGGCGGGCAAATATGAATTCTATGGATATGTAAAATATACAGACGGCACCAGGCTCGGCGAACGAGAAGGGGATGAGCCGCAATTCGATCCTGGCGTAATGACCGAAGGAGAAATTACTTATCTGTATACCGGTTTCTGTGCACCGGGCGACCGTTCCAGACATGGTGCAATGGCAACAGTGCTTGGCCCAGACATGCTCACTATTGTAGAGGAACCCGTATTTGTGGCACCAAGTCAACCGTATAGCGCTGGCAGCGGATATGAAGGACATGAATTTTTTGAAGCTCCTTCAATTCGCAAAAGAGGAGACCTCTACTATCTGGTGTATTCCTCGGCCGTAATGCATGAACTCTGTTATGCAACCAGTACGTCTCCAACCACAGGATTCAAGTATGGAGGCGTCATTGTGAGCAACTGTGATCTCCATATCGATACGTACAAGCCGGCCGACAAACCGATGTATTATGGCGGCAACAACCACGGCAGCATTGTTGAGATCAACACGGACTGGTACATTTTCTACCACCGACATACGAATGGAGATGCATTCAACCGACAGGGGTGTATCGAGAAAATTTCTTTTGAACCCGATGGATTTATTCCTCAAGTTGAAATGACTTCGTCTGGTTCGAATGGAGAAGCTTTGGCAGGTAGAGGCGAGTACCCCGCCTATATTGCATGCAACCTTTTTACCCAAGAAGATCAATTGTATACGGGTGGATTCGGTGCAGGTGCTTGGCTTGATAGCCGCTTTCCGAAAATAACCCAAGATGGCCGAGATGGCGACGAAGAAACCGGATATATTGCCAATATGACGGAATCCGCGACAGCTGGTTTTAAATACTTTGATTGCAGTGGCATTCAGCAAGTCACGATTAAGGTACGTGGATACTGCAATGGTAGCTTTGAGGTAAAAACCACTTGGGACGGACCCGTTTTAGGAACCATCCCGGTACACTTCACCAATGTATGGAAGACGTATTCAGTCGCAATTCACATTCCGGACGGAGAGCAGGCCTTGTATTTTACATACCAGGGAATGGGTAGCGCGAGCCTGGCTTCATTTGAACTGAATTAACCTCATTTCACTCAAGCACTCGTCACAACAAACAACATTTCCTTATTTCCTTTATTCAGAAAAATATTCTATGAAATTTCATTTTCAAAAATACCAAGCAGCCCTGGTGAAGGCACTGACCCTGGAGCTGCTTTTTCTTTTTCACATAGGATTACGCTCCATCTTAAACAGTACGTTCTTCTCCATCTTACGTATTATTTGTCTTCCATAAGATTCGCCATATCCTGCTGCGCATGCATGCGAAATTCGCTTGGCGCGATCCCTGTCCACCGTTTGAACTGACGGCTGAAATGCGCATTGGTTTTATACCCGAGCATCATCGCAATGTGATCGACGTTCAGATCCGTTTGTTTTAACAGACGCTGTGCTTCATTCAGTAACGTTTCCGATAAATATTTGCGCGGTGCCTGACCATATACTTCTCGAAAAATCCGGTTGACCTGTGATGTGCTTAAGCTTAGCGATTTTGCAATATCCTGAATCCATGTACGATTATTATCCTGAATTTCACTATGTAAATGAATATATCGTACCGAGTCCTCAATATGCTCAGCGATCTGATGGGCTATGGTCTCTTTTCTGGAAAGCGTAATGGATGCGTTCTGAGATAATTGTCCTACCAGCGAACCGAGCAGCTCAAATACGGCGGCATGCACCTTCATTTGTTTGGAGGAGGACAATGAATCGGACAAATTCTCTTTGGACAGCTCATATAAGGTAGAGAGAATAGGGGATATTGCCGATGCCAGACTTGAAGCCGCCGGATAATAGGTATCTTTGCAGCGATTGAGTTCCCGACAGAAGGACGTATCGTGTACGCTGAAGTGAACAGAAAAATAAGTAAACCCTTCCGGCCCCGCTCCTGTGCAGGAATGGGTCATCCCCGGACGAATGAAGAGAAGATCTCCCTTGGACTGCTGATGCAGCTTTCCGTTAATCACCATGTTCATCTGTCCCTCCATCATCCAGTGAATCTCATACATCGAATGTTCATGGGAGGGATACGTCCAATTTGAATCTGCTTTTCTGGCATGCAACCCCATTAATTGAAAGGATAGACGAACATCAGGCAAACGGCCTAAATACATCGTTTCTGAATGATTTGTCACAGCAAGTCCCCCCTCGTCCTGTACCATTTTTAAGATTGTTTATGTTTGAACTAACCCTTTACACAAAAATGGAGAGGACAGAAAAAACCTGAAAAAGCGAAGCTACAAGCTTTCTGTAAGAAAGCTACTTCGGAAGCATAAGCTTCGCCTTTATCACCGGATTTTCCCCTTTGAAAAAGGGAATCCAAAAAATCTGGGGATAACAGCTACTCTCCAGGTTATTCTGTCATCGGAGTGTCAGTGTAAATCAACTGGTTGTGAAACTTATAAACTCATCTTAACAGAAAATCAATGCGTGAAAAGGGTAAATCATCAGAGTGATTAGAACATCGTCATGAGACATGGCTGATGCTAATGTAGAACTATCAACCCGATAGGGGAAACAGGGGGCACGCTTACATGCGAATTATTCGATTTCTGGATGGAGAACAGAAGTGGCTGGCAGCCGTGACGGATGATGAACAAGCCTATCGTTTGCCGCAGGCCGATTTTATGACCTTGATCTACCAAGCAAGAGAGCAAGGAATTACGCCTGTTCAACTTGTTGAAAGCGCTTTTAAACCTGTAAACAAACTGACGGATGATTGGACAACCCTGCATATCGTCAATCCCATCGAAGCACCGGAAGTCTGGGCAGCAGGTGTAACGTACCAGCGAAGCAGGGAAGCACGTAATTATGAAGCAACGGATGGCAAGCTGGATGCAAATACGTTTTACGATAAGGTTTATGATGCAGAGCGTCCTGAGATTTTCTTCAAATCCACAGCTGCACGTACGATTGGACCAAATGAAGCGGTCACGCTCCGCAGTGATTCCACATGGCAAATTCCGGAGCCCGAACTTGGGCTTGTGCTTGCCGCTGATGGCAGCATTGTAGGATACATTGCGGGCAATGACATGAGTTGCCGGGATATCGAAGGGGAGAACCCGCTGTATCTGCCGCAGGCCAAAATATGGCGCAACTCTTGCTCCATCGGGCCAGCGATCCGGCTAGCGGAAACGGTGCAGAACCCGTATGACCTTAATATTGTCTGCGAAATATACCGCAATGGAGAGGTCGTTGTGAAAAGCGATGCCAGCACAAGTGATTTAAATCGTAAGCTGGATGACTTGGTTTCCTTTTTGGCAAGAGACAATGACTTGTTTGACGGAACAGTACTCCTGACAGGTACCAATATTGTACCACCGAATGATTTTACATTGGAGCCGGGCGACCGTATTGAAATATCCATCAGCGGGATCGGGACACTCATGAATCCTGTTATATCCAACTAAAGCCAATCTAAATTTCCAAACGATGTATGTAGAAAGGATGAAGAAGATGAGCGCTTTTCAGTTAGAGCAGACCTATAACAATTTTATTAATGGAGAATGGGTGAAGCCAGGGTCTGGTAAAACAGAACCGAGTATCAACCCGGCCAATCGAAATGAAGTGGTGGGGCATGTACCTTCCTCTGGCGTAGAAGACCTGAATCAAGCAGTAGCTGCTGCAAAAGCAGCCGCGAAGACTTGGCGCAAGTTAACCGGCGCTGAACGAGGCAATTATCTTTTTCAGGCAGCCAATGTACTGGAACGCAGGGCCGAAGAGGTAGCAGAAGCCATGACGAGAGAAATGGGAAAAACGTTTCCCGAAGCCAAAGGAGAGACGATGCGCGGCGTTGCCATCTTGAGGTATTACGCGGGTGAAGGCATGCGTAAAACGGGTGATGTCATTCCGTCAACGGACAGCGAAGCTTTGATGTTCACCACGCGTGTACCGCTAGGTGTGGTTGGGGTTATTGCACCGTGGAACTTTCCGGTCGCTATCCCGATCTGGAAAGCCGCACCAGCGCTGATCTACGGGAACACAGTTGTATTGAAACCTGCACAGGAAACAGCGGTTACGGCAGCCAAGGTACTAGAATGTTTTGAAGAGGCCGGGCTCCCAGCTGGAGTTCTCAATCTTGTGTGCGGCAAAGGCTCGGTAATCGGTTCGGCACTGGCGGAGCATCCCGATGTGAACGGAATTACGTTTACGGGCTCTAATGAAGTTGGTAAACGTGTCGGTGCTGCGGTACTTGCTCGAGGGGCTAAATATCAGCTTGAAATGGGCGGGAAAAATCCGGTCATTATTGCAGCGGATGCTGACTTGGATCTGGCAGTTGAGGGAACGATCAGCGGTGGTCTGAAATCGACGGGTCAGAAATGTACGGCGACCAGCCGCGTTATTATTGAACGAAAAGTATACGATGCTTTCAAAGAAAAGCTCTTGTCACAGGTTCAGGAAATTCGCTTGGCCGATGGGATGTCTGCTGGGAGCTGGATGGGGCCATGCGCTAGTGAAGGGCAGCTTAATACGGTACTGAGTTACATTCAAAAAGGGCAAGACGAAGGCGCAGTGCTGCTAACTGGAGGAAACAGACCGGACAGTCCTGAGCTTGCAGATGGATTTTATGTACAGCCAACGGTATTTGAAGGCGTCGAACCCCATATGGCGATCGCCAGGGAAGAAATATTTGGTCCAGTACTGGCCTTGATGCCTGTAGATTCCATTGAAGAAGCTATAGAACTAGCCAATGATAGTGACTACGGATTAAGTGCTTCAATCTATACGCAGAACGTTGGGTCTATGCTTTCGTTTATCCGCGATATGGACGCCGGACTTGTGAGAATCAATGCGGAAACAGCTGGTGTTGAGCTGCAGGCTCCGTTTGGCGGAATGAAAATGTCCAGCTCCCATTCCAGAGAGCAAGGACAGGCAGCTATTGAATTTTTCACCGCAATCAAAACAGTCTTCGTGAAGTCATAAACTGCGGGGAGGGTATCATGTTCGAACAGATTCGATCCATTATGGGGGAAAATTCGCCTGAGTTGAGTAGTGAAGTGTCTACATCAGGGGATAAGATAGCTGATCCGAAGGAACGGACTTCTGATCATGGACAAACGCAGTCTGATCTCTACAAGATTCAAGCCCATGCTCCTGGAGTAGAAGGACGTCTGCCTCTAACCGATGATTTACTGCGAAACGCGCCAAGTGGCGACTTGTTCGGTATGTCTCAGAATGTGGGTATGGGTTGGAAGCCTGGAGAGTTAAATGGAAAACAGTATCTGATCTTAAGTACCCAAGGCGGTATCCGGAATGAGGATGGCAGTCCGACAGCACTCGGTTATCATACGGGGCACTGGGAAGTTGGACTGCTGATGAAAGCAGCAGCAGATGAATTGTCCAGCCGCGGCGGAATCCCGTTTGCCGGTTATGTCAGCGACCCCTGCGACGGAAGATCGCAAGGAACAACCGGTATGTTCGACTCGTTACCGTATAGAAACGATGCGGCAATGGTTTTCCGCAGATTGATTCGTTCTTTGCCCACACGCAAAGGTGTGCTTGGTGTTGCAACATGTGACAAGGGACTGCCCGCCATGATGCTTGCCCTCGCAGGTATGCCACAGTTGCCAGGCGTTATTGTTCCCGGCGGTGTCACTCTTCCGCCCACAGATGGGGAAGATGCGGGCAAGATTCAGACCATTGGTGCAAGGTACTCCAATGGAGAGCTTTCTCTAGAAATGGCATCGGAGTTAGGCTGCCGCGCTTGTGCGACACCAGGTGGAGGCTGTCAGTTTCTAGGAACAGCGGCAACCGCGCAGGTTGTAGCTGAGGCACTGGGCATGACCGTTCCTCATGCTGCTCTAGCGCCGTCAGGGCAACCGATTTGGCTTGAGATGGCTCGGCAATCCTCGCGTGCGCTGATCCAAATGGAGACTCAAGGAATGAAAATGGCAGATGTTATCACTAATGCATCAATTCGCAATGCCATGGTAGTACATGCAGCTTTCGGCGGATCTACCAATCTGCTGCTACACATTCCTGCCATTGCACATGCAGCTGGCTTAATACTGCCCAATGTACAAGATTGGATTGAGGTCAATAAAAATGTTCCGAGACTCGTGAGTGCATTGCCGAATGGCCCGATCTTTTACCCAACCATTCGGGTTTTTCAGGCAGGTGGTGTACCAGAAGTCATGCTTCACCTCAGACGTCTTGGTTTATTAGATGAGAATGTGAAGACGGTTACGGGCACTTCTATCGGTCATGTACTGGATTGGTGGGAATCATCTGAGCGACGGCATGTTATGCGGAAACAATTACAAGAGGTCGATGGCATCGATCCGGACAGTGTTATTATGAGTGCGGAACACTCCCAGCGTTTGGGCATCTCCTCCACCGTGACATTTCCAACAGGTAATATCGCTCCAGAAGGCTCTGTTATTAAATCTACATCCATTGATCCAGATGTACTTGATGAGCAAGGGGTCTATCGTCATAAGGGTACTGCAAAAGTGTTTACCACCGAACGTGAAGCGATTAAGGCGATCAAAACTGGAGGAATTCTCGCTGGTGACATCATCGTTCTCCTCGGACGTGGGCCATCCGGGACGGGAATGGAGGAAACCTATCAGCTTACCTCTGCGCTTAAACATCTGTCTTTTGGAAAATATGTTTCGCTCATTACTGATGCTCGCTTCTCCGGTGTATCCACCGGTGCCTGTATTGGTCATGTTGGGCCCGAAGCGCTGGCTGGAGGTCCGATTGGCAAGCTGCGGGACGGGGATTTGATTAACATTGTCGTGGATCGGAGCACGCTCGAAGGTAGTGTTAATTTTGTCGGAGAAGCAGGACGTGAAGTTTCTCCCGAAGAAGGAGCACTCATTCTAGCACAGAGGCCCTTTCATCCGAGCATGCGTCCAGATGAAGCTCTGCCAGACGATACACGTTTATGGGCAGCACTACAATCGGTCAGTGGAGGCACCTGGAGAGGGAATGTATACGATGTAGACCGCATCATATCTGCGCTTGAGGCTGGCAAAAAAGCGCTTGGATGGCACTGAAACGAACGCATTCTTGCTTGTTAAGTCTACAGGCTCGTTTTGATTCAGATATCACTTTTTACCGGAGGTTGCTGTTAAATGAATTCGATCACTAACTTGATCACCAATCCCATTCTTAGCGGTTTCCATCCCGATCCTTCCATATGCCGGGCAGGAGAAGATTATTATATTGCTACATCCACCTTCGAATGGTTTCCGGGTGTACGCATTCACCACTCCAGAGATTTGGTTCACTGGCGTGCGTTACCTTCACCATTGACTCGAATATCCCAGTTAAACATGGAGGGCAATATTAACTCTGGAGGCGTATGGGCGCCTTGTCTAAGCTATGATCACGGTGTATTTTATCTGATATTTACCGATGTGAAGAGCAGGGTAGGTGCTTTTAAAGACACTCACAATTATCTTGTAACCACAACTGATATTGAAGGCCCGTGGTCCGAACCAATCTATCTGAATAGCAGCGGCTTCGATCCTTCTCTGTTTCATGATGATGATGGACGTAAGTGGCTGGTGAACATGATTTGGGATCACCGTAAGGGCAAAAACCGCTTTGCAGGTATTGTACTTCAGGAATATTCGCTTCAGGAGCAAAAACTGGTCGGAACTGCCGTCAACATATTTAAGGGTACGGAACTGGGACTGACGGAGGCGCCACATCTGTATAAAAACAACGGTTATTATTACTTGGTCACTGCTGAAGGTGGAACTGGTTATGAGCATGCAGTGACGGTTGCCCGTTCACGTAAATTACAAGGCCCGTATGAAGTTGATCCGAGCAATCCGATGCTCACATCACACGGAAGAAGGGATTTACCACTGCAAAAGGCAGGTCATGGAAGTCTCGTAGATACCCACACGGGCGAATGGTATATGGCACATCTGGTGGGTAGACCTGTTCAGGAGAAACACTGTATCCTTGGACGTGAAACGGCTCTGCAGCATTGCATCTGGAGTGAAGACGGGTGGCTGAGGCTCGCCAGCGGAGATCGATATCCAGAGCTTCAGGTGAAGGCCCCAAAAATTAAATTGCAACCGTTTGAACTACCCGATGAGACGGATCACTTTGATCAAGCGGAGCTTCGCAACGACTGGAACACCCTTCGTATCCCACCTGACGCAACTTGGCTTACACTGACAGAACGTCCTGGCTATTTACGTTTGTATGGGATGGAATCGATGAGTTCAACCCATAGACAAAGCATGGTTGCTCGCAGACTGCAAGATTTTGAGTGTGAAGCCGAAACGTGCCTGGAATTCGCACCGGATCATCCACAGCAGATGGCAGGACTGATTCTTTATTACGATACGCAGGACTATCTCTACCTTAGAGTAACGGTTCATGAAGAAAAGGGACTGTGTCTTGGCATCATCCAGTCTAAGAACGGGGTGTATGATGAGCTTTTGGAGGAAGATATTCCGCTACAGACAGGTGATCCAATTCGTTTAAAAGTAGTCTTCCATCATGATCGTGCTTGCTTTTACTATGCGTTAGAAGAGCGCGAAGCATCATGGACTCAGGTCGGTGAGTGGACGGATATTACGCATCTATGCGATGAATCCCCGGAATACATCCGGTTCACGGGAACCTATATCGGTCTTTGTGTTCAGGATCTCGGCGGAACTCGTAAACATGCTGACTTTGATTATTTTCGTTATTCCACATCATAGATAATGAAGAAGATGGCTCCTGTTTTCACGGGGGCCATCTTTAGGTTGAGCGATAGAAGCTTCCAACGGATAACCTAGTTCGCGTGATACATAGAGTTCAGGTATTGTAGAATTTGTGCGCTGTCCTCAATGGAGTTGCGTAATGCGATGTATCCGTCGGGACGAATCAATATAAGCGTTTCACTTGTAACATCGTACATCTGATAGGCATTACCTGCAGTGTCAATGATGCATTCTTCCCCTTCGACATGTGATGGCACAATGCAGTGCGTATGGAGTTCAACAAAAGTGAAGTCCTTTAGAGAAAGGTGATCTATACGGTTTACAAAAGCTAAAAGAGTCCAGTGTGGGCCGCGCATCAGGTCAAAGACATCTCCTGTGAACTCAGCACCTTGCAGTCCCTCGGCATTAGGAGCACGATCTCCAGGCATAGAACGGGTAACATTGGCTTGAAGAGTTGGGCGGGTAAGAGAACTTAAGCGATAAGAAATAAGAAGCCCGCTCGTTAGATCATCCGATACGGTGCTTAAGGATTGGGATAATGCTCCACGTTCAGTCGCTGTCCCTAAAATCACTCCCATTTTTTTGGTGCTATCCTCAAGCACCGCTTGAGCTACGGGGCGACGTTCTTCATCATAGGTGTCAAGCAGGGTGGTGTTTGCTCCGCGTATGACGGATTCCAGTTTCCATCCTAGGTTGTAGGCATCCTGCATCCCGGTATTCATGCCTTGCCCTCCGGCTGGCGAGTGAACATGCGCGGCGTCTCCGGCAAGAAAAACCCGACCGTTGCGGTAAGATTCAACCATTCGCACGTTGATCCGATAGATCGATAGCCAAGAGGCATCCATAAGCCGAACATGCCCAGCACCTGCCCGACGGTTAATCATATCCTGATACACTTCTAACGACGGATTTTCCGGTTCCTTAATCTCTGACGAAATGGTAGCTTGCAGTTGCCAAATGTCGGATTTCGGTAATGGCGTTACTCCAATCATCCCCTCCGGAGAAGTCCAGATATGGATATGATCACGATCCAGTCCTGTCAAACGCACATCGCCAAGATACCAGCGTTCATGATCGTGTGTATTCCCAACCAACGGATGATGGATAAACTTGCGAATACTACTTTTACCACCATCGGCGCCAACGACATAACGGGCATGAATTTGCTCTTTTCCTTCTGGTGTACTCACCGTTACCTGCACACCCTCCAAGTCTTGAACAAGTCCTACAGCTTCCATATCCAACTCCACTTTACCGCCAAACATCTCATATCGGTCACGTAACGCCTTTTCCACATCAAATTGAGCAATCCAGACCGGATCTGGATAGGGTGAACCCAGTTCAGCGCTAGCTGGAACGGTAATAGAGGGCTTAACCATACTTCTGCCATCCTCGTTATAATAGCGGACAGGTAAATCTACGACACCGGTGTCCATAATGTAACGAACGGCTTCCAAATCATCAACGACTTCAAGCGAACGAGGCTGAATTCCTTTGGCACGGGACGCTACGTTATACGAGGTGCTTCGTTCGATAATCCGATGGTTTACGTTTCGACGCGCAAGGTCACAGGCGAGTGTCAGTCCTGTAGGCCCAGCCCCAACAATAAGAACATCAACAAAAGACTGCGGCTTGTTCATAAATGAATTCCTCCTTGATCATGGATTTGGATAGGTCACAATAAATAAACTACACCGTGCAGTGTAATTTGTAAAGAGGAACTCATTTTTGATAGTATAGTCATGGGGGGGAAGCTTAAAGATGAATACTACGGAAATCAAAAAAGTCCGCAAAGGCTCTTCTGACAAAAGAGCGAAAATTATTGCGGCGGCACGAGACTTGTTTCTCTTAGATGGGTTTGATCGTTCCAGCGTCGATGCGGTCGCAGCTAAAGCAGGTGTTTCGAAAAGAACAGTTTATGATTATTACGGTGACAAACAGAACTTACTGCTTGCGGTTGTAGAAGAGACCAGTGGGGCAGTTTTGGACATGATTAAACAAGGGATATCAGACTACCTTTCGGAATTCGAGGATTTGGAGCAGGCTCTTATTTTATTCTGTGAACAATTCGTGGCTTCTGCGAATGGTTCTTCTGATTACAGTGCTTTGATCCGTCTGGTTACGATGGAAGAAGCCAACCTACCTATCTCTTTTTTAGAAAAGTTAGACAATGCAACGGAAGAGGGGCTGATCAAGAGGTTTACTGAATTCGGAGAAAACGGACTGCTTATCGTTCCCGATCCTGAACTGGCGACAAAGCATTTCGCCGCATTAACGTTTTTGATGGTATTTAATCAACCGAAAAAAATTGGGGATTTTCACGATGAACAAACCAAACGAATCATCTCTGAAGGGGTACGTGTCTTCCTACGTGCCTATGGACAACGTACCATTGATCAAAAAAATGAAGAGTTGCCCTGATGGTTGGTTTCACTTTATAAAGAAATACATTCTGGAGGGAGTACATATGAAGCAATACAAAGTGATTCACCCGCATCAGTCGAATTATCCAGACCCTATTGTGCTTGTTAAGGGAGATATTGTTCATTACGGAGAGGAAGATACTGAATTTCCGAACTGGATTTTTTGTGAATCTATCGAATCTAAAAAGCGTGGTTGGGTGCCTAAGCAAATACTGAGTACACCGAATGAAGAACAAATGGCAAAAGTACAAGAAGATTACTCTGCCCTCGAATTGAACGTGATACCTGGTACTATTGTGCAGAAAGAGCGTGAGTTGAACGAATGGAGCTTTGTGCACACAACTGAAGGGGAGAAGGGCTGGGTGCCCAACAAAGTCATCACACCATTAGAACAATGACACGTTGGGCTCTAAGTCATATTGCAACAACCCATTTCTTCACACAGATTATTGGCGCTTGTTCAACCACTCCGATTGCAAAATCGCGTATTGATACTCATCGACCCAATGACCCTTGGACATGTAATTTTCGAGCAGATGACCTTCGCGTCTCAAGCCTAAACGTTCCAGAACGTGAATAGACTTTGTGTTTCGCACATCGGAAAAAGCAATCAATTTATGTTTGTTCAGTGTACCGAAAACATAGTCAATCAGGGCACAAAGTGCTTCGTGCATATATCCCTTCCCTTGATGCTCAGGGGCGAGAGTAAATCCAAGCTCGACAATTTGAGGTTCGGCTCCAAGGGTATGAAGCGCACAATCCCCGATGATCTGATCAGATCCAGCTAAAGCAACCGCGTATTGAAACCACGTCCCTGGCTGATCAGGGGAAGATTCTAATTGACGGCTGACAAATGATTCTGCATCTTGAATCGTATAATTTTCCCACGATTGAAAACGAGCAATATCGGGATTCGAGCGGTATTGATAGAAGGACTGCACATCTTGCATGCCGAACTTTCGAATCACGAGACGCTCCGAAACGGCAAATACTTCGTTCGATTTTTTCATTTTAAAGACCTCATTAATTTTCTTTGGATTTTCACTATTCACTAGTTCGTTTTCGATTTGAAAAATTCAATCAGCCACTCCGCTAGCTGGTGTTGCGCTTTGCTAATGAATCGATCTGCATAGTAAGTCAGCTCCATATGCCGAACAGGTGCAGGCCCTACGATGGGGATCGTTATGATATCTTCCCAGCCGGAATGCTGTTTTAACAGTTCTCTCGGCTGGATTGTCGCACCAATGCCAGCAGCTACCAGCTGCAACAGGGAGGATGCAGAACCTGCTTCCATCACCGTCGTTAACTCCAGGCCTTGCTCCCGGAAAACTTCATCCACCAAATCTCTGCCAATATACCCTTTGGGATACATGACAAGCGCGAGCCGCGTCAATTCGTCCAAGGTTATTTCGTGTTTTTTCGCAAGATCACTAGAAGCATGAACAAACAGTTCATAAGGCTCACTTCCCAGTGGAATCTGCACGAGGCGTCTGTCCTTTGGACCTCGAAGCCCAATGCCAAGGTCCACTTTGTGTGTGAGTACTTCGTCTCGAACGAAAATGGTTGAAAAAGCCTGCAGCTTCGTATGAGGGTACTGGGTCTTGAATTCAACAAACAGCGGAACAAGTTGAAAATCAAGATCAGAGGGTAACACAGCAAGCCGGACCGTTCCACGCTTCTCCGATACAAGTTCTTGAATCGCACTTTTTGCATCCATTTCAGCCTGAATCATTTTCATTCCGTATTGATGAAGCAGCCTTCCAGCCTCGGTTGCAACTACTTTTTTGCCAATTCGATCGAAAAGAGGCATACCAACTTCAGCCTCTAGCAGACGGATCTGTTGACTCAATGTTGGCTGTGAAATTCCGAGAATTTCTGCGGCCTTTGTGAAGTGAAGATGCTCAAAGACGGCCATAAAATACGTTATATTTCGAGTATCCATCTTTTTCTCCTCGTTTAATCATAGTATTATACTATCATAATAATACGAATTATTGGATTGATCAATGGATAGGGCGGACGTATACTCAAAGGGACTTCAAGAAGAACCAGGAGGAAAAGAACGGTGAAAAAAACATTATATTTATTCGCTCTATTTATTGCGGCATTGAACCTGCGACCCATCATTACTTCCGTGGCATCCATGATGAGCATGATTCAAACCGAGTTAGGTATAAGCGCATTAACAGCAAGCCTTCTGACTACACTGCCTGTCCTGTGTATGGGATTATTTGCTCCCGTCGCCACAACGTTAAGTCAGCGGCTCGGTTTGGAGCGAACTATTTTTATCTCGCTTCTGCTCATCACACTCGCCACTGCACTACGCAGTGTAGATCAATCTATTACCTTACTAATTGCTACGGCCTTAGTCGGAGGGATCGGCATCAGCTTTGCTGGACCGCTACTGTCAAGTTTTATTAAAAAGTATTTCCCGGCAAGCCCAGGCATAGTGAGTATTTACTCCGTATCGATGACGATTGGGGCAGCATTGGCATCCGGATTAACCATTCCAATTTATAATCAAAATCAACACAATCTTTCACTAGCCTTGTCCTGCTGGGCCGCTTTTGGCTTCATTGCTGTGATCTTCTGGACCTTACTCATTCGAAAAAACAAACCCTCCAGTAGCAGATCACAACGCGTTAAACTGCCTCTGGGCAATAAACAAGCGATTCAATTCACGTTGTTTTTTGGCCTCATGGCCAGTATGTTCTATAGTTTGACAGCTTGGATTTCGCCAATCGCTCTTAGCTTTGGATACAGTGTACCAAACGCGGCGCTGCTTCTGACCGTGTTCACATTAATTCAAGTTCCTGTCGCATTACTGATTCCGAACCTTGTAAACCGTTCAGGCAAGATCAAACTATGGCTTGTCTTGTGTAGTGTTTCTGAACTCATCGGTTTAGTGTTACTCTTGTCTCCTGTACCCATGCTTCCAGCCGTGATTTTTCTCGGTATCGGGGCTGGTGGATTGTTTCCGCTAGCATTGATGCTACCCATTATGGCAACAAATACGGCCGAGGAAGCAGGATCGTGGTCAGCGATGTCACAGATGGGAGGTTATATCATGGGAGCCTTCGGTCCACTTGTTATTGGATGGATCTTTGATCTCAGCGGACGGTTTAACGTATCCATTATTGCCATGCTGGTCATTGTAATGCTAATGATTAGTGTACAGTTATCCATGAATATGGGTAGAAAAGCTGTTGAAGCTTCTAAGAGAAATAATTGATAAGACAGACGAAAAGGGGATTGATCGAATGATCATTCGAGAAGCGAGAACTTCAGATTATGTACAATTGAGAGAAATTTATTTACATTCCCGGCGGGAGAGCTTTCACTGGGCTAATGCCGATGAGATGACTCTCGAAGATTTTGACCGGGATACGTTGGAAGAAGAGATTCTTGTGGCGGAATCAGGTGATCAAATCCTTGGATTTGCGTCACTATATGTGCCTGACCGTTTTGTGCATAATTTGTTCGTACACCCGAAGGCGGCCGGGAAAGGCGCAGGTAAACAGCTACTCCAGCAATCGATAGCCAGATTGGGGACACCCGTCACGTTAAAGTGTGTTTCAGACAATCATAAGGCGCTATCGTTCTATAGAAAGCAGGGCTGGAAGACTGTTGTCGAAGAGGGTGAACCAGGAGCGAGATACTGGGTGCTTGTATATGAATAGGCCCTAAAGAATACTTTGATGATTTTTGATACTTAATCACAGAGATGAGGGAGGATCAAACATGAACATTCAACAAATAAACAAAAACGGAGTATCCATCGCTTACGTCACAAATAAGGAAGTACTAATCTCGGATGTGCAGTCGGCCTTGGACTTAATGGCAACCGTTAGATATGAAGTGGACTGTAACCTAATCATCGTTAATAAATCGGAAGTTAGTGAAGCATTCTTTGATTTGAAAACACGTCTGGCTGGTGAAGTACTGCAAAAATTCATTAATTATCAGACCAAAATTGCGATTATTGGGGATTACTCAGGCTATACCAGCAAAAGTCTGAAAGACTTTATCTACGAGAGTAATAATGGTAATGATATATTCTTTGTGTCAGACGAACATCAGGCTGTTGAGAAATTAAGCGGCTTTAAAGCATAAAGTGAATAGATCGCTAGTGTAGCTAATATAGAACATCAGAGTGCTCCATAAATTAAAAACAATCGAATTTTATGAGACATTTCTTATTTTCATTTGCCTAAAATGCTGCTTTCTATCCATTTTAGGCAGGTGAGAACTAGGGATGTCTTTTTCTTCTCATTGGCAGCACTTAGTTTATCCAATATACAAAGTGTTGTAAACATGTTATTATCACACCAAGTTCAAGTAAAAGGTGGTGCAGAGCCATAATGGATCAATATCTCAAACGAGCGATTGTCAGCGGAGAAACGTCGCTTGGCATTGAATTTGGATCAACCCGAATCAAGGCTGTTCTGATCAATAAGAAATTTGAAATCATTGCTTCCAGCAGCTACGAATGGGAAAATCAATGGAACAATCCATACTGGACCTATGACTCCCATAAGATGGTTCAGGGGTTGCAAGAAGTATATGCTGTACTAAAGCAACAGGTTACGATGGATTATGGAGTAACGCTGAGCAGTATAGGCTCCATCGGACTATCCGGCATGATGCAGGGTTATCTTGTTTTGGACAGCATGGGAAAACTGTTAGTTCCATTTCGTACTTGGCGTAATATCACAACGACTACCGCAGCAGCATTTTTAACCAGTGAATTCCAATATAAAATTCCGGAGCGCTGGAGTATTGCACATCTGTACCAAGCCATCTTAAACGATGAAGAACATGTAAGGAACATTAAATATATGACAACGTTGTCGGGTTACATGCACTTTCTTCTAACAGGCAATAAAGCGCTCGGTGTGGGGGATGCTTCGGGCATGTTCCCGATCGATAGGGTGACAAGGGGATACAATGAAGAGATGATTGAGCAGTTTAACCAATTGATTATCGACAAAGATTACCCATGGAAACTGGAAGATCTTTTACCTTCTGTATACTCGGCTGGTGAACATGCAGGTTTTCTTCATGAAGCTGGTGCACGTCTCATCGATCCGTCTGGCAATCTAAAAGCCGGTATTCCGTTCTGCCTTCCGGAAGGGGATGCCGGAACAGGCATGGTGGCTACGAATAGTATCCATACACGTAGCGGCAGTCTATCCGCAGGAACATCTATTTTTGCTATGATTGTTCTGGATAAAGATATAGGGGGGTATCCCGAGATTGACATAGTGACTACACCGGATGGAAGTCCTGTGGGTATGGTTCTTGCCAACAATTGCACTAGTGATATCAATGCATGGATCAGAATCTTTCATGAATTTTATGAAGCATTGGGATATAAACCTGATGCCAGTCACTTGTTCCATGTTCTGTTTAATAAAGCGCTCGAAGCAGACCCGGATGGTGGCGGTTTACTGAGTTATGGTTACTACTCGGGAGAGAAGATTACGGGCATAAGCCAAGGACGTCCGTTATTTGTTCGTTCACCAGAGAGCCGTTTCACACTCGCTAATTTTATGAGGACACATCTATACAGTGCGTTTGGCACATTAAGGCTCGGAATGGACATTTTAACGCAGAAGGAGAATGTACAGATTGACCAGATCTTAGCACATGGCGGGTTATTCAAGACACCCATAGTTGGCCAGAAAATATGTGCAGCTGCACTTAACGTTCCCGTATCTGTCATGCCGACTGCTGGTGAGGGCGGTGCATGGGGGATAGCCGTATTGGCTTACTATATGGTTTGTAAGGAGAAAAACGAAAGTTTAACAGACTTCCTCCATATGAAAGTATTCAAAGACGTCGAAGCACTGAAGATTGATCCAGACATTTCTGATGTGAATGGGTTTAACCAATTTATGGAACGATACACGAAAGGAATAGCAATTGAGCAAGCAGCCGCCGATCATTTATAGAAATCTGGCAGGAATGGATTCAATCCATCACGAACATTTTCATTTTAAGGATGAAGGTTGACTGTAGCTCTTATTTTTCTGATGGGCTACGCTATCCACAATCGTTTGGGAGGAAAATCTTGTGAGGGAGGGACAATGTAGATATGAATAAAACCATTCTGGAATTTGTGTCTTGGGCTGAGTCAAATGGTTGGATTGTAACTCTTAAATCTGAAATTAGCCTCAATCTGGATCAACGGTTAATCACAAGATACACGAATATGCCCCCGGAATATAAATCATTTTTGAGTGTGGTTAACCAATGCATGACACCTAGCGAACAGACGTGGTTTCTATGTGAGGCTGACTACAACAATAGCTCTGATTCGGACTTTCACTGGAATGAATTTGAACTAATCAGCTTAGAAGCAGCGATGGACGATGAGGCATGCCGAACAGAAATCAGGACATGGTGGGATAAGTATCTGCCGATTATAGTGTCTGTTCGTGATGGATATTCTTTTTATGCCATTGATTTAAACAATGAAATTGGTTCTGTTGTACAAGGGGAAGAACCTGAATTTGAAGAGGTCAACAAAGTGGCAGATAACTTGCATGATTTTTTACGACTTATTATATCTGACTCAATTAAACTTGGATAAGCAGCCGCTAGTGAAACTAACCCAGGGTTTAACCGATTAGTAGCCATGGGAGGTAGTTCTTGAGAGCAGCTGCTTTTTGCTTCCATCTGTCTGGACAGTGAGCTGACTTATCCTTCTTTCACTTTGACCATAAATTGAAGGATAAGCTAATGTTACCATTCTTAAACTATTTTTAAACATCACGTGGACTGGTTTTAAACGGAGAGTGTTAAGCTGAACTTCATTAAGAGAGGAGTGTCAGCCTAATGAATCCATGGTATAAGAAGATTTTATTATCTACAGCAATGCTTAGCAGTTTCAGTATAGTGTCTGCGGACGAGTCAGCCTATATGGCCGGATCAACTGTAGTTCAAGAGAGCCATATGCCTTCTGATCAAATCTGGAATGAAAATATCCGTGCAAGTGCTCAAACAATAACTTCAGTCAAACCACAGCATGAGGATACGTACAACGATTTATCATTTCTCAGGACTCTTTTAGCAGACAAACGAATGGTTAGCTTGGGCGAAGCTTCGCACGGTGCATCCGAGTACAATTCGATGAAAGTGAGAATCGTCAAATTTCTTCATGAGGAATTAGGGTACAACGTGCTCGCATTCGAGTCTAATCTTTCGGATACGGCTACTGCATACTCACAGGTAAGTCATATGACGCCAGAACAATTGATGAAAAATTCTATCTATGGTGTATGGCAAGTAGAAGAAAATTTACCGCTTTTTGAATACATCGTACAGCAAAGTAAAACCGATCACCCTCTGATTCTGACTGGAGTTGACGCACAAGGTACATCAGAAACTTTTATTACCTTCATTGAGAATTGGTTTGCTCAGGTCGATTCAAGCAAAGCTAAAGCCTTTGCCCAAACAGAACGATGGTATCTGAAGCTCAGCATGACTAATCAAATCGATGAATTTACTAAACAGAAAAAGAAGATCAAAGAAAAGTATCAAGCTCTTCTACAATTCGTCCGAGACAAGAGAGATCCATTAAATCTGGCTCAGATGGAACATTCCAACCTGGTTCCTTTAATTGAACGTGTATTACAAAATCGCTTGGATATGCTGGATCATTATAATGCACACTTCGTAAAACTGTTTGCTGGAATTGATCCTGAAAAACAGTTACAACTGGCCAGTTATGGACGAGACCGCGTGATGGCGGACAACTTGACTTGGCTTGCTGAAACGGTATATCCCAACGAAAAAATAATCATATGGGCACATAACTATCACATACGTAAAAACAACTCCACGATGATTACAGAGCACAACGGATATGATTTTGACGAAAATCCTTATCCAACGATGGGGGAATTGTTACCTTACTCCCTGAAGCAAGCTAATTATGTAATCGGTTTATTTGCTTACCAAGGAAGCTCATCCAAAAATAATGGCGAAGAGGAACAGGTTCAATCTCACGATAAGGGTAGCCTGGAAGATATTCTAGGAACCGAGATGGGTGTTGCACGATTTATAGATCTGAGAGACCAAGCATTAAGTCCAGCGACGGAATGGATGTTTACACCTCGTATAGCCAAGGCATGGGGCGTGTTGGATGAGAAAATGATTCCTCGGGATCAGTATGATGGGATTTTGCTGATTCGTAACATTCATCCTTCAAGAAAGTAGAATGTAACACAACATTTAATTTTAGCAAAAAATCTAATGATACCTAACGAACTGAGCGAACCGAGTAATTGGAGGAAGTACTCAGGAAGTTTAAAAAAAGCCGCTGAGTAGCGGCTTTTTTAACTTTTGGTTTAGTATAGACTTTTTTTACATTTTCATTTTTTTACAATATCTCGTTCCTAAAAGTTATCGATACTTCTGCTTATTTTTGGATAATGTCTACAATCTGTTTAAGCGCCTTTTTCGCTTCAGGTATCGGAAATACGGGGAAGACGTGATTCATTTTTGGATACTCAAAATAGTTTATGTCAACCGACTGACGAGCAGCTTTTTCTCTGAATTTTCGGGCATCCGGAAGGAAAAGTTCATGTGTACCAATAAACAGGGAAATCTTACCCAGATTTTTAATTTCTCCATGAATCGGGCTCACTAAATAATGTGAACGAGAGGTTTCACCGGCGTACCTCTTTCCAGCTTCAACCAGCATGTCCCAGTTCAACATGGGCTCTTTATCAATCATGGCAAGGACTTGCGGGTTATCTAGGGTGATATCAAGCCACGGAGAGAGTAGAATAATGTCCTTAGGCTGTGGCAATCCTTGCTCTAATAAATATTGTGCAAAGGCTAGAGAAAGACCACCTCCGGCAGAATCGCCCATAATGACGATGTTTTCGGGTTTCGCTATTTTTAATAGATGCTGGTACACATTAAGGACACTTTCTATTGCAGCCGTATATTGATTGTCTGGAGCTTTAGGGTAGATTGGTACGAATACCGTGCAATTCAATTGCTCCGTTAAGTTGTGTAAGAAATGCCAGTGCCAAGTTAGCGGTTGCTCAACATATCCTCCGCCAGGCAAATACAACACAATTCGTTCGTCGGAACGAGTATTCGATTGTAGTATATACGTATCCAAAGGCAGGTTACCGTCTTTAGTGATATTGTACTTCTGTTTAAGTTTAGCAGGGACCTGATAGGATTCGCTATTGATCTGACTGCGTTTCTCCATAAATTCATTTGCGTCCAGCTTTTTTTTCGTGATTCTCAGCAACACTTCTACAAGAAAACTTCGTATGCTCCGCATCATATCGCCCTCCTATAATGAGAATACTTGATTTCAAACATAAAAGATATTTAAATATAATTTAGTATCATAAATATATATTTAAAGATAAGAGGAATGAACATGAATATTTCACAGTTGCAATATTTGATTTCCGCTGCACAATGGGGTTCATTTACGAAAGCTGCAAATGTGCATCACCTTACCGTACCAACCATTAGTCAGTCGATCAAACAATTGGAAGATGAGCTGAACACTGTTATTTTCCACCGAACAAAAAAGGGCGTCTTTCCAACAGCGGAAGGGGAGTTGATTCTCCAGCATGCGGTAGCCGTACTCAAAAATATTGAACAGATGCAAGGTGCATTGCTTACTCTAAAAGAAGAATCCTTAGAGAGTATTACAATCTCCAGCATTCCGGGTTTTGTTCCTCAAGTGGTGCAGACGATGCTGGAACTGATGAAAACCTATCCGACACTTAGAGTTCAGATGATCGAAGGGGATACCCAGAAAGTAATGAAGGACGTTCAAGAGGGTCATGCCAATATGGGCTTGCTATCATATCCAAAAAGCCAACGGAACAGTTTATTTGATTGGGTTCCAATTGTTGAAGGTGACGCAGTATTGATCATGAACACCCGTTCACCTTTACGGTTTTTCAAAACGATATCGCCTGAAGACTTACATAATGAAGTATTTGTCCTATATAAAGATGAACAGATCGAAACAATCGCACACACATTAATGTCCGCTAATCATACCAACCGTATCGCCTTGATCACCAATAATATGGATGCATTATGTCAAATGATTGTTTATGGGAATGCCGTCACGATTGCTCCCGATTTTATATTAAATGCACTATCTTCAATCTATCAGGAACAATTAGTTACGGTTCCTTTGCAACAATTCAGCACAGAGAAAGCCGTTCTGGGAAGGATCACACGAACAGATGAACCCATTTCTAAAATGGTGGGAGAATTTACAACCAAGCTGGCAAATCTCGTGCAAAATACAAAAGGCTCTTCGTTGGATTAATCCAGCGTGAGCCTTTTATTATTGTCTATGGTTTTTGTAAGAGTCGAGTTTCATTTTTAGCGGTGCTTGTTCAATATACCTTCAGTGTTCAATTGGAGGGATTTTGTTGAGGGTGGACTGTGAAACATGTAATTCCAGATTCTCATCGATCGATGCATAAAAGACGTCCTCACTCTGAATTCCTCGAGCAATTAATTGTTCATCCAGCCAAGCTATATCTTTGTTAAGATATCCGAGTACACGTTCTGAAACGTTCCCCTCAAGAATCAACGGATACGCGATGCTTTGATTTGTCTTCGTTATGCCTAAATCTTCGGCGGTCAAAGCTGCCTTCATTGGATTTTTATACACAGTCAATCTTCCGTTTGCCTCTAATATCGCAAGCTCAACCTCGTCCAAATGAAATATATCTTTCTCACGCAGCATCTGAAGGATGTTGTCGATGGAATAACGGACTTTACGAAGGTTTTCTACAAGTAAATTCCCACTTGATATCACCACAGTTGGTTTAAAAGTAATCCATTTGCCGAGTGTTCTATACTTGATAACCAGTTTGGATACAATTCTCTGAATTAGTCCAATCAAAATAATCGCATAACCGGTCGGGATGTGTTCGATCTTTGGATCTGCAATATCCGCACCTACAACAGCTCCGAGTGCAAGAACGACGAGAAAATCAAATACAGGCAACTCTCCAATGGACCTTCTTCCCATAATAATACCCATGACCAGAAGCAGGGGAAAGATGGTTACGATTCGTCCAGTTACGAGAAGAAGATCTTTAACGAGTTCCAAGTGAAGTTCAACCTTCCTATTAATTTGGATGTCTGATGTCTGTAACTACTTTGTATACACTATTTCCAATAGGAGAGAAGCGTAAACTCCGTGAATTGCAGTGGATTTCATCCAGAATTAAAGCTAAGACGTTTGGTTTATAACTTGCTTCCGATCATATTGAGGCGTTGTGCCCATCTGTTTGCGAGTTTCTTTTAGCATGTGACTGTTTTATCCAACAAGTGGAAACGGTTTGCGGTATAATGATTAATTATTAGAAGTATATTTTCTAATTAACAAAATTACATAGAAACACGTCTTTCGATGCCGTCTTCATTAAACATTTCATAGTAATTCGACTCATGAATGGAGGAATACAACTTGAAACTTCAATGTGCAATAATGGATGACTATCAAAATGTCGCACTACAAATGGCAAATTGGGAACAGATATCAGATCAGGTAGACGTCGTATCCTTTAATGAACATTTCGAAAGCGAAGCCGCAGCTGCACATGTGTTAAAGGATTATGAAATCATAATTCTCATGAGGGAACGAACCCCTTTTAATTCTTCCCTGCTCTCGCAATTACCTAAACTAAAACTACTAATTACGACCGGAATGCGAAATGCCTCTATTGATATAAAGTATGCTGAGAGACAGGGCATCAAGGTATGCGGCACAGGAAGCAGTTCAGAGCCTCCAACCGAATTAACATGGGCTTTAATTTTGGGTTTGACCAAAAATCTGATCCCGGAAAGTCAATCGATTCAGAGTAGCGGCCCTTGGCAAAGTACCGTCTGTTCAGATCTGAGTGGTAAAACACTAGGTCTGCTTGGATTAGGAAAGATTGGAACTAAAATGGCCCAAATCGGAAATGCTTTTGGCATGAATGTGATGGCATGGAGTCAAAATCTAACCCAAGAACGAGCGGAGGCTGCTGGTGCACAGTTCGCTTCTACGAAAGAAGAGATCATGGCTAAGAGTGATATTATTTCAATCCATCTCATTCTTAGCGAACGGACTCGTCATTTGATCGGTGAGAATGAACTGAAGTTAATGAAGAAAACAGCCTATCTCATCAATACCTCGCGCGCTTCTATTATTAACCAGGATATGCTGATTAAAGCACTTCACAACAACTGGATTGCGGGTGCCGGCATCGATGTATTCGATGTTGAACCATTACCTGATATACATCCCTTGCGTTCCACTCCTAATCTGCTTGCTACTCCGCATATGGGGTACGTCTCTCAAAACAACTATCAGACTTATTATCAACATTCCTTGGAGAATATCCAAGCGTTCCTTGAAGGAAAACTCATTCGCGAAATTAGAGCTGAGTAGTCGAAGTCGATTCATATAATATCGTTCATTATGTAAGTGATGATTTTTAAACAGCAGTCTGCGGCAGACTGCTGTTATTTGTTGTTGGATAAAACTTGTTATCCACGTAAATAGGGAGAGGCATCGATTATCCTGATAAGAGTCTGATATGAATGAAAGTAACTTGTTAATGACATCCTAGAGAAGTAGTACCATTCTCATTTCCTGAGGAGGAGATCTTATATGGCTCGCCAGAAAAAAAGGCAGGAAGCTGCTTGGAAGTCACGTAAGCAAGAACAGCACCCTCATGGTAAAATCAGATCGCTCAAAGAAATATCAAGCGAATATGAAGAGAAGCATACTACGGAGTAAGAGCATGACTGTCGGCGATATTTGCCGGCAGTCATTTTACATTTATATTGGATTTTTAACAGTATTTGTTATAAACAATTTCAGACAAAATATTTATAACCGGGTAATATTGACTTTATGTTTTTACCCGGGTATAATACCTGTATAAGATCATTAAAGGAGGGTTAACATGCAAGATTCACCTGCCCAAGTGAACTGCACTGCCTTTGTAGGCAGAAAACATTTCGCCAAAGGCACATTACAAGATGTTGTTAAGGTCGTAAAAGAAAACCTGGAAGAGAGTGAAGTTGTTGATTTGCTTATTTTTGACGATTCTACTGGAAAACCAATAGATATTGATTTTCGAGGAAGCTTAGAGGATGTATTGGACCGCCTAACAAGTAAGCCTGTACGTATAACGGATACAAAAGAAAATGAACAACCCGTTCGCAGAGCCGGCCGCCCCAAACTAGGGGTAGTATCCGGTGAAGTTACTTTGCTGCCAAGGCAGTGGGACTGGCTTAAGGCTCAACCCGGAGGCGCTTCGGTCACCCTGCGAAAACTGATTGATGAGGCTCGCCGTTCAGGGGAGAACGGAAACAAAGTTCTTGCGGCACAGGAAGTAACCTATCATTTCATGACAGCAATGGCGGGGGATTTCCCTCAATACGAAGAAGCTTTGAGAGCACTGTATGCCACGAATGAAAATCGTTTTTACGAATCGATTAATGATTGGGCACCCGATATCAGAGACTATATTAAGTCTTTGTCCAGTAATGCGTTCACGCAGGAATAGAGGAGAACATCATAATGAATATGTTAAGAGTAAACGATATTGATATTGCCTATGACAGTTATGGCAGCGAAAAGAACGAAACCATTCTATTAATTGCAGGGCTCGGCACACAGATGGTTCGTTGGACGGTTCCATTCTGTGAGATGTTAGCCGCACGCGGATTTCGAGTGATTCGCTTTGATAATCGAGATACGGGGTTATCAACCCATTTTAGCAATCATGCAACATTAGATTTCGAAGCACTTGCCCAAACGCTCATGTCGGGAAAACGACCGGAAATTCCTTACACACTTGATGATATGGCTACTGATACGATTGGATTGTTAGATGCCTTGGAAATATCAAAAGCCCATATTGTTGGACGTTCGATGGGTGGTATGATTGCCCAGCTTGTGGCCAGCCAATATCCGGAGCGTGTCCTTTCGCTTACTTCCATAATGTCAACTACAGGCAATCCTGAGCTTCCACCAACATCTCCGGAAGTCATGGCGCTAATGACTCGGCCGGCACCAAATCCGATAGAGGATGAAGAGGGATATTTGGTTCACAGCGTAGCTTTTGCCAAACGTATTGCCGGTACAGGTCACCCGTTTGAGGAAGACAAGTTTCGTTCGCTCATTCGGGAGGAAATACAGCGTGCTTATGATCCGGGGAGTGTTGGGCGACAGATTGCTGCAATTGCGGTTTCAGGTGATCGACGGGCGCGACTGGCAAAAGTTAAGGTTCCAGCCTTGGTCATTCATGGAGTGGATGATCCGATGTTTGTTCCCGCTTGCGGTCGAGACACGTCGGAAGCTATCAACGATGCAGAATTGATGTTACTTGAAGGTATGGGCCATGATCTTCCGCAGCAATTGTTCGAAACAGTTGTTGATGCAATCGAACGAACAGCCCGGCGTAAAGGATAATATACGTTCTGCTTCAACCTAAATATATGATAGATAATCACCATAGTTAAAGTTATGTAAACATATAAAAACGAAACAGCTGCGAGAAATGATTTCAAGCCAAACAGATGTTGCCCTTGTACTTCAACACCTTTCCCTCACTGATCAAAACCCGTATTCCTTGATCTCACAGTTACCTAACTGAATAATCGTTGTATTCTCAACAAAATTCAGCTAAAATAAAGCTACAAATTTTATATCATGCTTGTTTTTATCCCCGGGTAAAAACGTTAAAAAGCATTGAATCTCACTCCCCACTAGGGCCTACGTAATGTAGGAGGGATGAGATTCAGTGCTTTTTTTGATCAAGAAGGAGGCATACCAGGTGCGATTTTTAAGCGATAATGATGTCAGAAAAGGATTGAATGTACCGCAGGTGATACACCTAGTAGAAACAGTATACAAGGCTAGGAGCGAAGATAACACGGAGACTTGGCCCACAATCTTCTACGATTTTGTTCCAGGCAAGGCAGATATGGACATCAAATCAGGGTACCTGAAACATGAAAAGGTATTTGGACATAAAACGATCACATGGTTTGCCGAGAATGAAGCGAAGCAGCTTCCTACTTTGACGGGGCTCATCAACGTATTTGATGCCGAAACAGGTAGACCCTTAGGAATAACCGAGGCATCCTTTATTACGGGCATACGTACAGGCGCTTCGGGAGCGATCGGAGCAAAATATCTAGCAAGGCAGGATTCTGAAACTCTCCTTGTCGTAGGCTCTGGCAATCAGGCGATCTTCCAAATCGCTTGTGTCTTATCCGTGCTTCCGAACTTGAAAACGGTTTGTGTGGCCGGTAGGGACCAAGAGAAGCTGAGAACTTTTGTAAACACCTTATCACACCGACTTCAATCTGAATTTGGTACGAACATAGAGAACGTTACGTTTGAAGCAGCAGAATCGTTAAAAGAAGCTGTAAAAAGCAGTGATATTATTATCACGGTAACTCCATCGAGAACACCAATTATTAAGCGGGAGTGGGTCAGAGAAGGCACACACCTTTCTTGCATAGGTGCAGATATGGCGGGGAAACAGGAGATTGACTCCAACCTGATTTCACAAGCACGCGTATATGTAGATGATCGGGAGCACTGTGTAGAAGTAGGCGAGATTGAGATACCGCTGAAGGAAGGCAAGATTACAGAAAGCCATATACGCGGTGAGATCGGGGATTTGATTTTAGGAAAAATAAAGGGAAGAAGCTCAAACGAACAAATCACTATATTTGATGCGACAGGAATGGCGATTCTGGATATATATGCAGCGAAAATGGCATTGCAGACTGCAGAGGAACGAAATTTCGGCGTTAAAATTGACATCTAGGGGAGAAAGAGAAATGACTTTTAGCTATGAACATGTGTTACAAGCATATAATCGCATCAAGAAACATCTGAAGCATACACCACTTGAAGAGTCGTTTTATCTAGGCGATCTGAATAGAAGATACTTTTTCAAACTGGAGTCCTTCCAACGAGCAAAGAGTTTCAAAATCCGAGGGGCTTTAAACAAAATGATGACACTATCTGAGGAAGAAACGAACAGAGGCGTTGCTGCCATCTCTTCAGGTAACCACGGCAGTGCTGTGAGCTACGCGGCTTCCATTCTCGGAATTCATCACGTCAAGGTCATCGTTCCAGAAACGACAGCACAAAGCAAGATTGATAAAATGAACTATTTTGGAGCAGAAGTGATGAAATTAGGTAAAGATTTTGACGAGGCTCATACGCTCGGCATGAAGTACATTCATGAACATCATTTAACGTATATTGATCCTTACTATAATGATCCGGAAATTTATGGTGGACAAGGCACGATAGGCATTGAAATTTTAGAACAAAACCAGGATATTGATACGATCGTCGTTCCAGTAGGTGGTGGAGGGCTGATTACAGGGATTGCGGTTGCTGCTAAATCGATCAATCCGTCCATTCGAATTGTTGGAGTTCAAACCGAAGCTTGTCCAGCCATGATCAAATCTTACGAAGATCAAACCTTGTATGAACAGTATCCTAGCGAGGAATCCCTCTGTGACGCACTCCTTGGTGGGGTTGGAAAACTGAGTTACGAGATGGCTAAAGATTATGTTGATGATTTTATTGCCGTGTCGGAGCATTCGATTGGCCAAGCCGTAAGTTTTCTGGCCAAAGAAGAAAAATACATTATTGAAGCGGGAAGCGCTACTGTGGTTGCGGCAATTATGGAACAGAGGGAACGAATTGGAGGGCAAAATATCGCACTTGTGTTAAGCGGTGGCAATATTGATGGAGATGTACTCCTGAATATTTTATCCAAATACTAACCCTTAAATTTTATGTGTGTGATCTTGTTCGATCATATAAAAGGAGATTTTTAACCACACCTTATAATTGTATATAATGTAAAATAAGGGGGATTAAATTTGATGATTTCCTGGGGGGACGCAAATGTAGCCAGAAGGAGAGGGAAGGGGAGATACTCATGTTAAGCACACTTAATGAATTGGGAGTGACTTTTTTACTTGTTGGTTCCTTTTTTTATTTCCTACACTTAAGAAAAATTAAAATACAAAGACCATTAACTGGTGTTGAACGATCAATGTATATCATCACCCAAGTGGGTTATTTACTATGGGCTGGAAGTAAGTTGCTTATGTTAATCTCCAATTGAGGATGGATATCCTAATAACCTTTTAAATGGGATAAAACATTTCGAAAATGCTTTCTATAGAGCGTATAGTGGTCTACTCTTGATGTTTCAGAACCCTCATACTTGTGGATAACATCCATAGGTATGAGGTTTTTTTCGTTCAAACAACACGTCATATTAATAATTTGTTATCGAAGTTATCGTTTTATCATGTTGACTTCGAAGCGCTGAATCTATACTGAATATACGGAGATACAACAGAGTCTGATGACTCTCTCTGAAGAATCTAGAGAAAGAAGGGGAGCACACGAATGAGTAATGCAAAAGCCACCACATCCACCCAAGCCGATGTGATTCGTCCAAGTCCCCGGCGCAGCAAACGCACAAAAGGCTTTAAGCGAACACTGGCACTGGATCTAATGCTACTGCCAGCAGTTATCTTGACGTTCATATTTGCGTACATACCAATGGGCGGATTGGTCATTGCTTTTCAGGATTACAAGCCCTGGCTCGGGTTTGCCAAATCTTCCTGGATCGGTCTGGAGCATTTCCAATTTCTGTTCAGCATGCCGGAGAATGTACAGGTGATCTGGAACACTTTAATTATTGCCGGTATGAAACTGATTGGAGGTCTGATTGCTCCGCTGGTTTTTGCCCTGCTGCTGAATGAAGTACGGAAGGAAACCTTCAAGAAAAGCATACAAACGTTCGTTTACCTACCGCACTTTCTGTCATGGGTTATTCTTGGCGGAATACTGCTGGACATGCTCGCAACAAAAGGTATGATCAATCAGTTTCTGGGGGCCGTGTTTGGTCTGGAACCAATCTTTTTCCTCGGAGAAGGTACATGGTTTAGAATTGTCGTGGTCACCAGTGATATCTGGAAAGAATTCGGGTTTGGCGCGATTATCTTCCTCGCCTCGCTGGCAGGCATTAATCCGGCACTATATGAAGCTGCTGAAGTAGACGGAGCAAGCCGGTGGCAGCAGACTTGGTCCATTACGATTCCTGCTCTGATTCCGATTATGATTGTCGTAGGCACATTGTCGCTCGGAAATATTTTGAACGGAGGATTCGACCAGATTTTCAATCTATACAATCCGCTCGTTTACGATAAGGGTGATATCATTGATACCTTTGTGTATCGAGTAGGTCTCATCGACGGGAAGTTTGGATTCTCGGCTGCAGTTGGACTCTTCAAATCGGTTGTCGGATTCGTGCTAATTGTGCTCGCATACCGTGCAGCTTATAAATTTGCGAATTACCGTATTTTCTAGAAAGGAGACCTCACGGCATGTATCATAAAACAAAACCCTACAAAGTTTTCACCGTGTTTAACTATGCGTTTCTTATACTGCTCTCACTGCTCTGCATTATCCCGTTGATCCACATTCTCGCGGTCTCCTTCAGCGGTAAAGCAGCTGCCAATGCGAATCTGGTTGGACTCTTTCCGGTTGAATTTACTTTTGATGCTTATGAGAAAACGTTGGCTAATGAAAACTTCATCCGTTCCCTATGGGTTGCTGTACAGCGAACCGTGCTGGGTACACTTCTCAGTATGATTGTTGTCATTCTGGCAGCCTATCCGTTATCTCGCGAAAATAGAAGCTTCAAACGTCGTAATATCTATACGTGGTACTTTGTGTTTACAATGCTGTTCAGTGGAGGCTTAATTCCATTTTACATTCTTATTCAGAAGCTTAATTTGCTCAATACGATGTGGGTGCTTATTCTTCCCGGAGCAGTATCTGTCTGGAATATGATTCTGTTGTTAAATTTCTTCCGCAATGTGCCTAAGGAGCTGGAGGAGGCTGCTTTCATTGATGGTGCAGGTTATTTTCGGACATTGATCTCTGTCTTTTTGCCCGTTTCGATGCCTGCCATCGCTACGCTATCCCTGTTCTCCATGGTAGGGCACTGGAACGCCTGGTTCGATGGTTTGATTTTCCTGACGGATCACGAAAAATATCCACTTGCAACGTTCCTCCAGACGATCATCGTACAGCAAGACTTTAGCAAAGTTTCCGTGCGTCCCGAAGACCTGGAGAATATCTCACAACGGACGATCAAGGCTGCTCAGATTTTCATTGGCATGGCACCGATTTTGGTGGTGTACCCCTTACTGCAACGCTTTTTCGTTAAAGGGATTGTACTTGGTGCAGTTAAAGAGTAAGACCAATTCAGGGTTAACTAATTTGATATGATATGGGGGAGACAACATGTTAAAAACATGGAAAAAGCCGCTTCGCATTCTGATGGCTGCTACAATGTTATCTGGTGTACTCGCAGCGTGTAGCAATGATTCTACATCACAGAAAAATCCTAGCGACAGTAATGAATTTTATTCCGCACCGTTTGAAAATGGTAAGTATGTTGAACCGGTTACCATTTCGACAGTATTCCCGATCACCAGCAGCTTGAAATTCAAAAATGGCGAAAATATAGAAAATAACGTGCATACAAAGTGGGCTCACGATACACTAGGGATCGATATTAAGTACTTATGGACGGTCAGCGAACAAAATAATGCTTACCAGACCAAACTTCGTCTCATGCTCACATCAGGCCAGAAAATGCCAGATATTATCTCTTTCCGCGGCAGCCAAACATTAATTAGTGATCTAATTGAATCCGGTCAATTCGTGGATGCAGGAGAACTGTTCGATAAATATGCTTCGGATACGTATAAAAAAGCGATGGCGGAAGATCCGAATGTATGGAATCCCTACATCCGTGATGGTAAACGAATGGCAATTCCCATTCTGGAGAACGCTTACAACAACGATCCAGTGATGTACATTCGTGAAGACTGGCTTAAGAAGTTGAATCTGAAGGCACCAACAACATTAGATGAATTAGAAACGGTAATGGATGCCTTCGTCAACCAAGACCCGGATGGAAACGGGAAGAAGGATACTGTTGCTCTCTCTGTAGGGTTCAAAAACAATTTGAACACATGGATGGCAGAGTCCGGCTGGATCTTTGGCATGTTTGGAGCAATGCCAAATCAGTGGAATAAAGCAGCAGACGGTTCGCTTGCATACGGCTCTATTCAACCTGAGATGAAACCGGCACTGGAGAAGATGAAAGAGTGGATGGAGAAAGGATATATTGATAAGGAAGCGGGGCTGTACGATGAGCCTAAGGCCGCTGAAGCATTTACTGCAGGCAAGTCTGGTATTATCGTTGGTCCTTACTGGATGACAGGCTGGCCAATCCCGGATCTGCAGCAGAACGTGCCAGGTGCTGAATATAAAGCATATCCACTTCCTGCTGGTCCTGACGGTAAAATGGGACGCCACGGAACACCAATCAGTACGGGTGCTGTTCTGATCAATAAAGATATGGAACACAAAGACGCTTTCTTTGTATACCAGAACTATCTGTTTGATAACTGGGCTAATCCGGACAGTACAACATTCTTACACGGGTTTGCCAAAGGCTATGATTATGATATCGGCCCTGACGGTGAGGTATATAAAGAGCAGCAAAGCGACAAAATTCCGGGCGGCTGGATTGATGCGATCCGTTATTCATTAACCTTTGATGGAGCGATCATTCCTAACCTGATGATGAATACGTTAGCTGATCTTGCGAATGGCAAAGAGCCGACCACTCAGTATGAGAAAAACCTGGCGGACCGAATCCCTGAACAGATTAAGGCAGCCAAAATTGTTATTGATCAAAAAGACATTGTAATGCCTCAGATGTTCACGGGTGTTCCAACGAAAACACAGGTTGCCAGAGGCGATATGCTGACCAAGCTGGAGAAGGAAGTATTGAACAAAATCATTTATGGCCAAGCGCCGATTGATGAATTTGATACTTTTGCGGAGCAGTACATGACTTCTGGAGGTAAAGAGATCACGGAAGAAGTTAATGCATGGTATGACACGATAAAATAAAAAAACGAACCGCGCTTCATGTACAAGGGATTTCATTGACCTGTGTACGTGAAGCGCGGTTTTTTTTACTTTGTTTTACGTTAACTTTCTTCACGATACGCTGCTTTATTGTTCCCGGTAATCTTGCGGTGTCATTCCGAATTTATCACGAAACACCTTGATGAAATACTGGGAGTTGGCATACCCCAGTTTTTCCGAAATCTCATATACCTTATCCTGCGAATGGTTAAGCAGGTAGTGGGCAAGATCCATTTTAACACCAAGAATATACTCACTTAAGCTGATGCCTTGAAGTTGTTTAAACAGCTTGGAGACGTATACCGGATGCAAGGATACATGATCCGCAATTGATTGAAGACTGAGGGAATGTAGATTAGCAGAAACAAACGTCTTGATCTGATGAATGACGTCATGTTGCTCATCAAAAGACTGTTCTTCCAGCTTTATACGCAGTCGATCCAGCATGTTATCCGCCCAATCTGTAAGTTGAGATACTGATCGAAAAGGCACACGTGGAACCCACTCGTTTCCGACCAGATCGGATAACAGCGCATGATTTTTGTGAGCAATGTAATGGAAGGCGGATAACAATACAATCTGAATCTCATCCAGATGCTCTTCGGTTTGTTTAGGTAGCGCGCTATACCGGTCTTAATTCGGTGCAAACGTTCTTTGAATACTTCCCATTGTGCCGTTTCAAGTAAATGATTGAAAGTGGGAGGTTCATATAATATATGCAAGGAGCGAATGGATACCGGCTGATAACTTTCCTCAAGGGAAAGGAAGTACCCTTTGCCGTTACCTACCTGCTTTTTGAGAGCCGATATGGCTTGCTCGTACATGTCACGGATATCATGGTGGAGTGTACCCTTTTGACTAAGAATAACCGAAATACCACCTTTCAGATATTCATTAACATTGTGATGCAATTGCAGCGAAAGATGGGTGAGACCCTTATCTTGCTGCATAGGTTGCTCGCTGAGATTCGTCTCGGGTGATGTATCAAATTCATTTACTTCAAGTTCAGCAGTCTTTAACAAGAAAACCAGATAGTCGTAATGATCCCTGCAGTGCCAGGTATGAAAAGCCGTATCAAATAACTCACAGGCAATATTGGTTACGGCATATTCAAACAACTGCAGGCTGCTTGTTGTATGCCTCGTAAAATGTTCTTCCAGCCTAACCAGTACGAGCTGCACATTATCTTCCGCATTGAAGGGTAACTGATAATGGCCCAACTTATCGTTCAGAACATCTTCTGGATAACGATTACCTTCAATCAGTTGATTCAGCAACCTGTCCTTCAGCGAAGGCAAGTGCTCACGAAATGAGTTCATGGCTTGTTCATAAGACAAGGCTCTGCGAATCTGTTCTTCAATGGACAGCACTGTTTTTTCCAGACAGGCTGCCAACTTTTCGACATCCAGCGGTTTCAATAAATACTCGACAACACCATATTTCGTCGCTTCTTTGGCATATTCAAACTCGGCATAACCAGTAAGCAAAATGCAGGGCAGGTTGGGTTTTATCGCCTTGATCTGCCGAATTAGCTCAAGTCCGTTCATCACCGGCATTGAAATATCAGTGATCACAATGTCTACCGTTTGTTCCTCCAGAATGGATAATGCCTGCATGCCGGAGTATGCTTTGTGAATACGCTCAATACGGTATTGATCCCATGGGAATGAGATCTCAAGATCGTCGATCACATAGGATTCATCATCAACTAACAGAATCTGATGCATCTGCAATATCCTCCTTATGTATAGTAATGATGTACGTGGTACCTTCATATAGGCTGGATTGTATGGACAAGCCCGATCGTTTGCCATATGTAAGCTTGATTCGCTGATTTACATTTCGGACTCCAGTTCCAATCTGTTCTTCTGGACGTGTTAATTCATCCATATGCTCACTGATGAGTGCAAGCCGTTCTGACGGCATACCTACGCCATTGTCTGCAACTGTGATACGTATGAACTCCTGATCCTGCTCTGCACGAATTGTAATTTTCCCAGGACCCATGGAAGGTTCTATCCCGTGTTTGACACCATTTTCAACGAGCGGTTGCAGGATCATGCGAGGAATACGAATAGATAGAAGCTGTTTTGGCACAAGAATCTCACAGGTAATACTTTTTTTTCGCATATGTATAATGGACATGTAATGATTCACAAAACGGAGCTCTTCACCAAGCGTTGTATCCATATCTTCAATGCGGTGAATATAACGGCAATAGGCAGCCAGTTCCAGGGTCATGGCGGTTACCGATTCATAGTCTTTGACACTGGATTTACTCTGAATATAATTAAGGCAGTTGTATAGAAAATGTGGATTGATCTGGGCCTGATACTGTCTCAACCTAGCCTCTTTGACCGAAAGCTCTCCAAGTAGCACCTGCTCGATTAACGTCTGGGTATTCTCAGCCATTCTGTTAAATGATCGACCTAATATTCTAAATTCGAGAATCTGTGTTTCATCCACACGGCTGGAGAAATCTCCCCGGTCAAAACGATCAATCGCTTTACGCAAACGAATGATCGGTTGTTGGATCTGATTTCGCAGAGCCAGAGTGTACAGCAAAGAGAGCAGAAGCATCGCCACCAGAGCCAGCACAAATAATGTATTGTTACGTGAGATAGACTGCTGTAGCTGATTGGTGAGATGATAATCAATAAAGTACAAATCGAGAATACTTGCTTTCATATAACTGATGAAATAATTCTGATCCTGAAATGCAATTTCGAAGAAACCGCTATCTTCTGTGAGGTGTGGAATAACCTGTGCGTCAGCTTCGGCAAGTTGTGAGGAGCCTAATCCCCGGATTGCTGTCTTAAAATGCGAATCATAAAGCATGGGTGTCCCGGAAGTATATTCAGACATCATTTTCTGCAACACCTCCAAGGATATTCGAATCTCGATGTACATCGGTCCTCGATGTCCCTTGGTAAGATGCGAATAATACCCCGTACCATCCTTGTTCATATGTAACGTCCATTTATCAAGCGGATCTTTGGACATGACAAACGGCTGAAATGAAAATTCACGATCCGAAGATACGGTAGCCTTCTCATCCGGATAATACAGAATGATCGTATTGTTCCAAGCAGTTGAAGCACTGTTAAGGGCAAGCTTCTCCATCAACTCCAGTTTGGCTTTGTACTTAGCGAAATCATTCCCGTAAGTGAGGGCATACGTGTACCCTCTAACCGACTGATCCTCCGATAATGTCAGCGCATTCATTAATACCTGCTCGAATTGATTCGACAGCTGGGAAGACATAAAACGCACTTCGCCCAGTTTATTCTTCTGCAACTCACGTTGAATTTCATCTACGTTTAATCGATAGATCCACCAGAAGATCAGGATGATTAGTACAAACATCAAAACCAGACCAAGCGCCAGCTTCTGAAAAATAGAGGCGTTTTCTTTTGAAAACTTTTCCTTCAACATGTCGTTTCCCCCTGTGCAGCAAAGAACCATAATAACTATACTTTATTCTACATTATCTTACTGTATTAGGGGAAGGAATGTGAGGGTAAGGGAGTCGCTTGCACCTTCAGCCAAGTGCAAGATTTTGATGTCTGATTACTCATTTATGATAAACTGAGCTATATCAAATGTTGGAGGTGCAGTATGGGGATTTGCACTGTTCTCTTGTATAGCTAATTTTTAAATACAGGAGGATGATTACATGGAAAAAGTACTGCTTGATACCGATATTGGCGGAGACAACGATGATGCCATTGGTCTGGCCTATTTATTAAAAGAACCACAGTGTAACTTAGTTGGCATTACAACCGTATGTGGAGAACCGGAGAAACGGGCGGCTATTGCCAGTGCCATTTGTAAAACGGTTAATCGGAATATTCCGATCATTACAGGACTGGACACAACGTTGCAACCTGTGCCTGTCTATCCAACCCCGGACGGTGCGGCGGCCTTATCCAACTGGGAACATAATATCTATGAGAAATCGGATGCACCTGCATTTATGGATGAGATGATTAGGTCTAATCCACATGAAATAGTGTTACTCGGCATTGGAAACATGACGAATATTGCAACATTGTTTAACACCTATCCCGATGCTCCATCCCTGTTAAAAGGACTCTATGTGATGAATGGATATTTCGGCCATGAACCATTGCCTGAGCCCTATTACAATTGGAACTCATGGGCAGATCCGCTCGCATCTCAAATTGTTTTTGCTTCTAACATAGCGACTCACCGAGCCATCACACTGGAGATTACAGATCAATTGACTATAGAGGCAACCAGAGCTGGAGAACTTTTCCCGGCGAAATCCGAATTGATGAAATCCGTATTTGATTTTGGCAATTCGTGGCTGGAAAGCTCGAACAAGCTGACTCTACACGATCCGCTCGCGGCTGTTAGTATTTTTCATCCCGAAGTTTGTCAATTCGAAAAAGGATTTGTCCGCGTGGAAACCCAAAAGCAAACGTTAATGGGAGGTACCTCATTCGAAGCAGCCCGTAATGGCAACGTAGAAATTTCTCGGGAAGTCGATAAGGAACGTTTTTATCAAATTTTATCACGTACATTACAGAACTGAAGAGATATTCCTAATTCAAGTCGCTAATTTAGCGACTTTTTATGTTATAGGGACAAGTTGTAAATAGTGCTGCTTACACCTGAGGTAATGCAAAGAAGGATTGTACCATGACCTGAATATGGTTTATAAACGGCGTAATTCGTTAGTCTGTTGTCACCCTGTGCTAGTTACATATCAAAAAGTTAAGGGTATTATCATATTCATGAGTCAGCGAAGACGAGGAAGTTTTGTCATTCGGGAGTGTCAGTCAGCAGAAGGAGGTGCAAATGAATGTCATCCCATTCCTATAACCGTATCAAAATGCCACAAGGTTTCTGGGAAGGACTGCATCAGTTAGGAATTGCCTCACATGATGTAGCTCGCAAAGCCGGATTACCGCTTACCATCATTTCCGAAACGACGGTAAATACCGCTCAATATTATGCTATTTGGCAAGCGTATTCCGACCTCGTAGGCGATATTGCCCAAGGGATCATCAATCTTGCAACCGTTTATGAAGTAACGAAGTATCCGCCGCCGATATTAGCCACATATCATGCCCGTAATTATCGCGATGCATTGCATCGGATGGCCAGGTATAAACAACTCTGTCCTCCTGAAAGATTAAAGATGGTTGAGGCGGGGGAGAGTTTTACAATTGATCTGGAGTGGATCGTCACCGATCAGACTTGTCCGCCATTACTGGTCGGCATTACATTAGCATTCCTGCTTGAATTGGGACGGAAGGGAACAGGACGTCCTCTTATTGCAAGTGCGGTAGAATTTACCCAGCCGATGGGAGATACAAAAGCTCTCGAAGCTTATTTTGGCTGCCCGGTCCGGACAAACGGCAGTCAAAATCGGTTGACGTTACATCGAAAAGACCTGGATCTTTCTTTCCTCACCTACAATGAAGAGTTACTTGAGATTTTGAGCCCTTCACTGGATCATACGCTACATGAACACAAAGTAAATCGTTCCATGTCGGACATGGTCAAATGGATTATGAAGCGTAGCTTAAGTGCCGGACGGCCAGAAGTACAAACCGTCGCTAAGGAATTGGGTATGAGTGACCGCACTTTGCAGCGCCGATTAATGGATGAAAAAACAAGTTTCGTACATCTGCTCACCCAGGCAAGACATGAACAAGCACGGATGTACTTGGCTGACTTATCGCTTGATATCAAGGATGTCGCATTCCTGATCGGATATGAAGACCAGAATTCATTTTACCGTGCATTTCGTGCTTGGGAAGGAGATACACCTGCCAATTGGCGAAGCATACATGCGAATAGATACGTCAAACTAGACAGAGATGGAGAAATGGATTATGGATATGGGATTAAATAATAAAACAGCATTGGTGACAGGATCGACAAAAGGAATCGGTAGAGCGATTGCTATGGAATTAGCCCAAGAAGGGGTCAACGTACTTATCAATGGACGATGTGCTGAAGAGGTAGAACGAATCGTGCATGAGATCAAAACTGCCTATCCGAACACTTCTCCTCAGAATGCGGCTGCCGATATTGTCAACGCCACTGAACGGGAGGCTTTGTTCAAAAGGTTCCCACAGGTTGATATTTTGATCAACAACACCGGGATTTACGAAATCATGTCTTATTATGATGTAGACGACACCGTATGGGAAAAATATATTCAGACGAACGTGCTTTCCGCAAACGCACTGACCAAATTTTATTTGCCAACCATGCTGGACAACGGCTTCGGAAGGGTCATTTTTATCGCGAGTGAAGAAGCTGTAATGCCTGGACATATGCCGCAATATGCCGTAACCAAATCCATGCTGCTCTCTTTATCGAAGAGTTTAAGCCAATTGACCAAAGGTACGGAAGTAACGGTCAATACGATCATGCCTGGACCAACCCTTTCGGAGAATGTAGAGCAGATCATCGAGAGTGTCATTCAGGATGAGAGTCTGACCTTTGGTGAGAAAGAAAAAACGTTCATGACGGCCAATCTTCCCCAATCCGAGTTGCAGCGTTTTATCAGACCAAGCGAGATCGGAAGACTAGCAACATTTGTATGCAGCCCTTATGCAACGCCATTTAAAGGTTCACCGATCCGTATGGATGGGGGAATGGTTCCAACAATCTACTAGTGGGTGTACAGCCGAGGTGGTTTACATGGACAGAAATCAACAAGAGATTATAAAAACACCCTAGCGGACTATCCTTCGATAGTTCGTTTTCTTTTGTTCGCAGCTACAACAAGGAATAATATGTATTAAGATCGAATATTAGTTGAAAGATTGTCTAATTTCCCAAGTAAATGACATGGGTCCAAGAAGACAGTCTACCTTTCTAAAGGGATGTCAATGGCTATCCTTTTATGAAAATAACTTGAAGGGATTGATACGTATGAAAACTAAACAATTAATCAATTTGTATATGAACGAAAATAATGGCTTTGGAAGCGAGGAGTTAATCAATGAAACTGGTATTACAGAATGTAAGGAAGAGTTTTGGTGAGAAAAACGTATTAAACGATCTAAACTTTAAATTTGAAAAGGGAAAAATCTATGGCCTTCTTGGTCGAAATGGCGCTGGAAAAACAACCTTATTCAATTGTCTGGGTGGCGAGATTCAGACGGATAGCGGCACAATGGAACTAGTTAACGGATCAACATCGCGTCACTTGGAAATCGATGATGTAGGTTATGTTTATTCTATGCCCATACTACCAGAATTTCTGACGGGATATGAGTTTGTACGATTTTTTATAGATGTTAACGCTGATGTAATCGAAGGGCGAGGAAATGACATCGATAGCTTATTCGACATGATGCACATGAAATTAGAAGACCGCCACAAACTCATTAAACAGTATTCGCACGGAATGAAAAATAAAGTTCAAATGATGTTGTTTTTACTAATGAAACCCGCAGTGATTCTCCTGGACGAACCTTTGACTTCCTTTGACGTCATCGTGGCGAGCGAGATGAAACAGCTGCTGCGTGATATAAAAAAGGATCATATCCTCATTTTCTCAACCCATATCTTACAACTGGCAACGGATCTGTGTGACGAATTAGTTATTTTAAATCATGGGAGTTTGACTCAGATTTCGCCTGACATTCTCACTCAACCCGACTTTGAAGCACAAATAATTAAGTTATTGCGACATGAAGGCGAAGAGGGTAGCCAGAAGGAGAATGCCGATGCAGGGAATCTTTAATACGATTTCTCGTATGTGGCAGTTGCAGGTGATCACGCTAGTCAACCGTTTAATATATTTCATGCAAAGGTTACCGGTTGTTGGCACTTTCATTCGTGACCAAACATATGCTACTTTCCGGGCGAAACGCATATTAGGTGCAATTGCAGTTATTTTAATGTTTGGTGCTGGTTTATTAGAAAGTTTACTCTACTTTTCGGGAATGCTCGTACTGCCTATTCTTTTATGGACGGATGGTCATTATACAGAGCGATTTACACTTGTTCTTCATATGTATTTTTGCATTAGTGGCGTGATGGGTGCAGTAACGACTGCAAAAGCGTTGGAGACAAACAAGATGAAGTATACTGCAATCAAACTTATGCGAATAGCCCCAACTCGATTTATGCGAGCCATACTGTTTCACAGGTATGCCACATTTTCCTTGTATCAAGGGATAGCCTTTACGCTGGTTGCCTTATATTTCAACTTTTCGATTATTCATGTATTGCTGGTCGTCGGAAGCATGACGTTTTGGAGAGTCTTATGCGAGTTTTTACATTTGGCACTATTCCAGCGGTGGGGCATAGTTCTCATACAAAAAACATGGGTTACAGGTTTAACGATGATAATCGCACTTGCTCTTGCCTACCTTCCTTTAACCCAGTGGAGTATTCCTTTATTTGGTGCCGCGATATTGGATCAACGTTGGTTTGTGACAATCATTATGTTGTCAGGGACTGTCGCTGGGTATGTTTTGCTCAAACATACGGATTATACCGCTGCAGTGCGAGCAGTAACAAACTATGCTGATCCAATGTTAAACAAAGAGATCATGATCGCTGATCTTCAACAACGAATGATCCAGTCTACAGGGAACGACCTAAGTTTACTATCCACTTCTAACCCTGGTGGCGTCGAGCAGATCACCCAGAGCAACTTAGACAAAAAGGGATACGAGCAAATGCACGCACTCTTTATGAAGAGGCATAATAGTCTCCTTCAAGCACCGTTTCGCAGACGTATAATAGCTATTATAATCTCAGGCTTGATCTTGTCTGTCTTGGCACTCATTTTCAAAGACCGTATTTCTCTGGACTATGTTGGAAGATTTACACCTTTACTTATCATGGTTATGCTTAATTTGACCGTGGGGAGTCAGATCTGTAAAGTGTTATTTTTCCATTGCGATATGCCACTTATGCGATATGCTTTTTATCGCAAACATGCGAAACAGCATTTCCTTTTGAGGTTAAAATATATACTAAGCACCAATCTAAAATTAGGCTTGTGTTTTGCGGCTGTCATAAGTGTGTCTGTACTCATATTAAGTGAGGGACGGAATATAGATACACTCCTTGCCATATGGATTTTGATTATCACGCTGGCTGTGTTTTTCTCATTACATCATTTATTGTTGTACTATGTGCTCCAGCCCTACACAGGGGAGTTGGAGACCAACAATCCTCTTTTTACATTCGTAAACAGTCTTATCTCATTAGGCATGGTTGTCTCGATTTTTATAGGGCCTACACTTTGGGTATTAGCTGCTTCCCTAACTGTGTTGACCATAGGTTATCTGTTTAGTGCGTTACCTCTTGTAAACAAGTATGCTCATCACCATTTTAAAGTCAAATGAGAGTGAACATATGGATTTGCTAACTTCGCAAAATGCTCTCAATCTAAACGTTTAACATTAATCCTCCCTTTTAAAAAAGAGGGGGGATTTTGTTATTCATCTGGCTTTCAAATGAGGAAGAGACTACTGTGATACTTGAACAAATATCCGTATTTTATAGTCGTCTGGATTCTTTTCTGTCCAATAGGTGTGCAGTTCCAATGCATATACATCTCCGCTTACTTTCATTGCTTTACGTGCAATGAACTTTTTAATGACAGAATATGTTTGTGACATGCTATCGTATGACCCTTTATGATCTATAACTACATATAAACCTGCAGGTTTAATAAACAGCTTTTCTTCAGGAATAGGGGCCTTTATTTGGTTAGCTATGTATTCAGGATAATCGCCTCCCGATTGAAATCGGTCTTTACTTATAATCGTCCAAATCGGAAATTCATGATCGATATAGTGCGTTTCACAATAGTCCCGATGTTCGGTTAATTTTTTGGCAAACTCCTTATCACCATCACCTGCATCCAGTTGGGTAGTTATAAAATACTCCTCCACACATTCCAGAATCTTTGGTTCGTTTCGTAATTCTACTGTTGCTTCCTCAGTCATCTTGATGGCACTTGTCAGAATATTTTGCATTTGATTAATTCTTCGTTGTTCTCTTTCCAACTCCACCTGTTTCTCTTTTAACATATTTATGAATAGAGGCGTATTTTGCTTTTGGAGAAACACCTTGATTTCCTCTAGTGAACTCCCGGCTTTTTTGAGCACGATAATCAAATCAAGTACAAGACATTGTTGAACGGAATAATAACGGTAGCCTTTAGAATTGACAAATTCAGGTTTTAAAAGTCCAATATCATCGTAATGAAAAAGAGTGTGTTTAGTCACTCCGCAGGTTTTAGCTAGTTCACTGGTTGTGAAATATTCGTTTGATATATTTGACATTTTCTATCCTCCATGCCTCTATAACTATTTATTAGTTGCGCTGAGATTGTTTGTTGACTATAGGGTTACCCTATACATTATAGTTCAATATGTTAAAAGTTTAAAATAAATCGTACGGAGGAAGATTACTTATGTCGACATTCAAACGCTGGATGATTTTAATCATTGTATCCAGTGCACTCTTACTCATCGTCATGGATATGACGATTCTTTACACGGCTATGCCCACGTTAACACATGAATTAGGTGCAACCGCTTCACAAAAATTATGGATTTTAAATGGTTACTCCCTTGTTATGGCGGGTTTGCTTCCCGCAATGGGAACACTGGGAGACCGCCTTGGTTATAAACGGGTTTTCTTAATCGGTTTGATTATATTTTCAATCGCCTCACTTACTGCGGCTTTTGCTCCCAACCCCTATGTTTTGATAGCGGCAAGGGTACTTCTTGCTGTTGGAGCATCGATTATGATGCCTGCTACCATGGCAATCGTCAGAGTTACTTTTACAGATCCGCGTGAGTTAGGCTTGGCTATTGGCATTTGGGGTGCTGTTGCCTCAGGAGGTGCAGGACTTGGACCCATTGTAGGCGGACTTCTTCTCGAGTATTTCTCGTGGGGATCTGTATTCTTAATTAATTTACCCATCGCAATTCTAGCATTTGTACTAACCATATTGCTTGTTCCTAAACATGAAGGGGATAGAAGTAAAAATTTTGACTTAACCAGTTCAATCCAGATCATGATTGCCTTGGTGACTCTAACTTATGCGATCAAGGAGTTTACTCGCCGCGAAGGTTCGGTAACTTTTGCAATCATTGGAGCTGCTGTCGGCATTGTGGCACTTGTTATCTTTATACGTCGTCAGAACAGAAGTTCTGATCCACTTATTGACCTTTCATTATTTATGATACCTTTATTTACCACAGGATTTATTACGGCATTGGTAGGTTTATTTGGTATGACGGGAATCCAATACATTGTGACGCAACGGCTTCAATTGGTTGAAGGTTTCAGCCCGCTACTAGCCGGAGTGTATACGTTAACGATCCCTTTTGCGTCTGTCATTGCAGCCCCAGTGACCGGAATGCTTTTGAATCGCTTCAATGTTATTTATATCAAGAGTGCTGTACTATTCATTTCAGCAGCAGGGCTCGGAATCTATCTTGTGCAATTGGATTCAGGCATTGCCGGGCAGATTTTTGGATTAGCACTTTTCGGAGCAGGCTTAGGTGGCGGGATGACCGTAGCATCTCATTCTATAATGAGCAGTGCTCCGTATGAAAAAGCAGGTATGGCTGCATCTATGGAAAGTGTGGGATATGAAGTTGGTGGAGCTACAGGAATAGCCATAATCGGAAGCCTATCAGGTCTTGTGTACACGTTAACCATGAAAATTCCAACAGGATTGAATGTTTCAGTAAAGGTGAAAGATAGTTTGGATGAAGCTTTAATCGTAGCAGAAGGGCTGCCTGCATCAGCCTCAGAAACATTGAAGCAGGCCGCGCGATTTGCATTTGATCAGTCCTTTTCCGCTGTTATTGTAGCCATTATTGTGTTATTTGTAGTTGCTTCATTCAGCATGCTATGGATTGGATCACGATCAGTGAAAAAAGTAGAGGAACAGAGGCACTTGGGGTAAGTTGAGGAAAGATCCAACTCTGAATAGTGTGATAACCATCTGGAGGCGATTAAAGTGCTGGAATTAGAGTTTACAACGATAGACACCTGGGATGAAAACTTATGGACGCGGATGGAGAGGATCTATCGAGAGGCTTTTCCATATGGCGCCAAGACAAAAGTGATTCTGCGCAGTATGCTGGATCGGGGGATTGGTTATTTACACATGGGAATTCATCAGGGGGATGTAGTTGCTATGGCGGTTACTGGACTAGTGGGAAAGGGTGAAAATTCTCTCCTGATCATCGACTATCTCGCGGTTGAACAGAAGTTGCGTGGGTCGGGTATAGGGACACGGATGCTGAAACAGCTTAGAGATTGGGCAATTAGGGAACATAGAATCAATGGCATGATTATCGAGGCGGAGTCCGGGACAACGGAGGCTCATCTGGAACGTATTCAGTTCTGGCAACGGAACGGATTTGTCCTGACCTCCTATGTTCATCAATATAGCATGGTGCCAGAACCGTATCAGGCAATGATGCTGCCACTGGGAAAAAGCACACATGTGCCTGATGATGGTAAAGCACTATTTCGTTATATCAATGCTTTTCATAGGGTTGCTTACCGAAAAAGTTAGGCTCTTATTAAGGAGTTTGAAAGAACTCTCAGTTCAACCCTTTTTCCCGATTTTCACGATGCTCACTACGATAAATTGTGGGAGACTGATTATAATATTTTTTAAAGGAATGACTAAATCGTTCCGGTGTCGAAAAACCTGCCGCGTTAGCTACTTCTCGAATCGGCAAATCGGTTGTCAATAGAAGCTGTGCTGCAGCCTCCATACGTGCTTGCCATTTTTTGTCCTGGAATGACATTCCGTATTGCTTCCGCACGGTCCGTTCTGTCTGCCTTGTACTTAATCCAATTTTATCCGCAAGCTGTTTCAGTGTTATGGATTGATAATCATATAAGAAACTGTTTTCAATGGTCACAAGCCTGCTATCATTGAGTGTTTTAACCGGTGCATTTAGCACATTAGGACCTTGGTGATAGTGTCTGATTGATCGAGTAACAATCATCTCGAGTATATTCGTTGTCATTTGATGAAAACCAATATGTTGGAGAGACACCTCCCGGGCAAGCATCTCAAATAAAGTCATCATGTTTTCCTGATCGGGACCGATCCAGAAAGGTGTATCCACCAGGCACCTAGAGAGAAGCTGCTTGCTGGGGCGATTTATTGCTTTTTGTTGCAAGTGAACGGGTCCAGATACAATCTCAAAAAAAACACAGTATTCAGCCATGGGATCTGTTTGATCCGGAATTTGCTCATGTTCAATCTCAGGGCCGGTCATAAACAAAGTGCCTGGCGTCAAGGAATAATGCTGGCCGCCCGCAATAAGAAGCCCTTTGCCGCTCGGAATATAATGAAGTTCATAGCTGCCATGACTGTGGCTGTGTTTGGGCATGGTTTGATGAAAATAACCGAATTTTACATATAGTAAGTTAAGGACAAGATCATCAAGTTTGAACTTGATATCCATATCATCAATATCTATCGGGGGTAGATTCATGGTCTATTCTCCTCTGTCATAATGCGACATCATGAACGGAACTTGGTCGGCTCTTGTAATAACACAACTTCATTCCTCATCCCTATAATTATATCTATGAAATCATGATTAGGAAATGAGAAAAGGGGAGAAGGAGTTGGAAAAAACGAGAGCTCATCTATATGATAGAGGCAATTATGCTCTAGATTATACCGAAATACCCGTTGTAAGTCCGGGGCATGCCTGGAGGGATGGCATGGTAAGTGGCAATGGAAGAAACGGTTATATCACGTCAGGTTCACCGTATTCCGATAGCTTTATTTTTCAACATATGTGGTTCAATTTCCCTTCCGCTGACCCTAGAGAGATACCACCAGAACTGACTAGTCAATTGCAGGAAGCCAGACAAAATGTGTTTGAACAGAATGACCAATGGAAAATCAAACACGACAATGGTGAGACCCGTGTAAGAACATTCTATTACAGTTACCATCCAGGTCATCAGCTCCGTCTGAATATGGTGAACAGAGGAAAAGTGTCGGATTATGAACGATGGACGAACTATGAAACTGCCGAAACGGGCGTAAGATATCGTGATAACGATGGCCTGTGGGTACGCACTTCGTTTACATCCAGAACAGATGACGTTTCCATCACCAAGCTGGAGCATTCCGACCTTGGACGGAAGATCAATATGGTGTTGCAGCTTGATGATATTTCACATATGGACGGCGCCCATAACGGAATGTCTGAAGTTCAAGCTCTTCGATACAAAAAACTGGTAGATACTGAAGCTAATTATGTTGCTCAAGTGGTTCATTATCCGTCTTATGGGGACAGTGAACTGTGTTATGGAGGCTATGCAGGTGTTACTCAAGTTATCATTGTTAACGGTTCGAAGGAACGAATCGTGTTGGAAGACACAGACGAGGAGATGAATGTAGGGCTTGAACAAAACCCTGCGATTCAGATTAAAGATGCCGATGCCGTGTACCTCATCACCACTTCGGGACGAACTCATGAAATGGGCAGTATAGAAAACTTTGCCGACTGTCCAGACTACTTCATTGTAGATGAGTTGTTACAGCACACCCAGTCAGTCGTGCAGAAGTATAGTCATGCACAATGTGCATTTGATTATGAAGAGGCACTTTCATTACATGCCGCATGGCATTACCGTGAATTTAACGCTGTACGCTTTGCTCTCCATGGCGATGAGGAGCATAAAGATGTGGATAATCGGAAACTCATTGAACTTCAGCAGGCATCTGCAAACCGAATTAATCATGCTTTTATGGAACAGGTATATAACCAGGGGCGATATGCTATGATCTGTTGCAGTGGAAGCAGTGCCCCGCGCTTATACGGAATGTGGACAGGTGAATGGAATCCGGGGTGGAGAGGCATTTACACACTTGATGCGAATGTGAACCTGCAAGTCGCAGCGATGAACACGGGGAATTTAACACAGGCTCAGCTAGGATATATTACATTCTTCCTCAGAAACGCCCCGGATTTTGAAGCCAATGCCCGTATGGCCTACGGCATGCATGATGCGATTCAGGTGAGTGTTAACTCAGACGGAGACTGTGCTATGCATGTCGAATATGATAACGACTATCCTTTTGAATACTGGAATGCAGGTGCGAGCTGGTGTTTACTTCCTATTTTTGAATACTGGCAATGTTTCGGTAATCGCAATATTCCTATTGTGGAGGAGATGGATATCGATCGTCTGCAATTCCTGTTATCTGTTCATGACAACGGCTTATCCGATGCAGCATTCTTAAGCCTAAAGGAACGTGGTACGCTTAATCTGCTTGAAGATATCTTGCTTCCATTGCTCACCAAGCAAGCTAACTTCTGGCAACAGATCTGTACACCTGAGTATTTCACAGATGTTGCGGGACAATCACGTTATGAACCAGGCAAACAATCATTACTTGCCGGAGAGCGTTATATGATTATTCCTACGTACTCTCCTGAAAATCACCCCATCGGTTATAACAGCACGATCACCGCAAACGCTACGATGGACATTTCTGCAGCACGAGATGGATTAAATATGGTTATTCAAGCGGAGTTGGCTTTAAAGCGCCCGGGATTTGAGAAAGCGGTAGATAAGTGGAATAAGCTTATGGGTCAATTGCCAGCATATCGTTTCGATGAAGATGGCGCACTCTGTGAGTGGGCTATGACCGAGTATATTGAAAACAATGATCACCGGCATCTGAGTCATTTATATGCTGCCTGGCCTGCTTATGAGACGCACAGTGATGCTGATCTCGCTGCGGCTTCTGCTATAGCTCTGGCAAACAGAGACAAGTTCAACACAACAGACGCTACAGCAGGGCATGGCTGGATGCATAAAGCACTCGTACATGCACGCTTGAAAAATGCGGATGGTGTCCTTCATTCACTTCTGCCGATGATGACCGCAGAAGGGTATTATGATTCTTTGATGACTGATCATGATACTAACCGTAGAAATCATTGTTATTGTACGGACACCGCTTTTGGTGTAGTTGCCGCGGTACAGGAAGCTTTGCTCTATTCCAATACGGGAGAGATTGAAGTCTTGCCTGCACTTTCTTCGGACTGGGAATCCGGTAACGTCGACGGGCTGATGGCGAGAACACAAGTGCAAGTAAGCCGTTTGTCTTGGGACCAATCCGTGGGGATAACAAGCGTAGTGTTGTTCTCACTTATTCAAGATAACACCATTCGTCTTAGTTCGGGGTTGCCATGGACAACTGCACTGGTTGATGGAGTAGAGGTGCAAATTCACATGAATGGCAAGCAGAAATATGTGAATTTAACGTTACCAGCGAATCAAGAGATTTCGATTGTTTTCAGTAGGGCTTAGGTGTGGACTCAGTAGAATCTGACTTTCTTTGAGCATAGCAAAAACCTTTTACAAATATTATCAGTGGGTTATAATACAATCACCAGATGAAATTACCCAACAATTAAGTGAAATATTGTTATTCTTCAATGAGTTTTGCTTCATAACTGAATTTCGTCGACAGAATATTTCATTAAAAATATGGGAGGTTATGTTATGTTGAAGAAGAAAATTTCCACAGCACTGAGTGCAACTTTAATTGTTTCTATGTTAGCTGCTGGTGTCATCGTTGCGATCCAAGGCACAACCACGTTAGAGGTAGCGAAAACAGCAGGGGATAAAAAGGTTGAAGTTATCAAAGGTATTGAAAACAACTGACACAACAGTCACTAGAATCAAAACACTGCAACATGATAGAGATTCTCAAAAATAGTTAATGGATTAACCTCAGGATAGGTACATCATCTGAGGTTTTTTCGTTATTACAAATATTCAGCTTAAAAATCATTGAAGAATATTGATTTAAATGAATGAGAAGAAAACAGCATTTACATTTCTTATGAAGGAGGAATGAAATGGACTACAATTCACATGAAAAAACACAGTTAGATCCGAAACGTCTTCGCAACTCTACTATAGCAGCGGGTCGTCGTCATACCGTTGGTATTCGATCAGACGGTACCGTAACAGCAGTGGGTGATAATAAATTCGGACAGTGTAATGTAAGCGATTGGAGTCGTATCGTCGCAGTTGATGCTGCAAATGTTCATATGGCTACGAACACGGGTAATGCCCACACGGTTGGTCTTCAATCTGATGGTACGGTAACAGCTACAGGTTGGAATAAACATGAGCAATGTAATGTAAGCGAATGGCGCGATATGGTTTCTGTTTCAGCCGGTTGGTGTCGTACTGTCGGGGTGAAGTCAGATGGAACGGTGGTTGCAGTGGGGCGAAATAATGAAGGGGAGTGCAACGTTAACAGCTGGCGCGATATTGTAGCGGTCACGACGGGGGACTGGCATACAGTCGGTCTCAGATTAGACGATACAGTAATAGCCGTTGGTAACAATAAGTATGGACAATGTAATGTTAACGGTTGGAGTGACATATTAGCTGTCTCCGCAGGGTATCTTCATACGGTTGGGCTTCGCTCGGATGGCACGGTTGTCGCGGTGGGTAGGAATAAGGAAGGTGAATGTGACTTAAGTGGATGGCGTGATATTGGTGCTATTGTAGCGGGAAGTTATCATACGGTAGGTCTAAAATTGGACGGTACGGTCATTGCTGTGGGTTCGAATAAACATCATCAATGCGTTGTAAGTGAATGGCAAGATATTAGAGCTATTTCAGCAGGATGTGCCCATACTATAGGCCTGAAAGCAGATGGTACGATGGTTGCTGTGGGTGATAATGATTATGGACAATGTGATGTAATCGAATGGAGTAACATTAAACCATAAACCGCCCTAACAAAGCGGTTATTCATGCACCGACTTAAGAAATGCATCATAAGTGAATAAAAGGACACCACGCAAAGTGGGTGTCCTTTCGGTCTTTCTGTAGAGACTGTATACGCTAGAGATCAAAGATACATTACCTGCTGGCCATTCAGATCTGCAGGTTTTCCTGTTCTTCCAGAAGTCGTTTCAGCTTTTGCCGCTGTCGTTTTTCCTTCTGACGGCGCTCTCGATCCTCAGCTTGCAGAGCTTTGAGAAGGGAGACGCACATACCAATAAGTACAACTGCGAATGGCAGTGCAGCCACAATAGAGGCTGTCTGAAGACCATTCAATCCCCCACTAATCAACAATACAACCGCAATTGCCGATTGAAAGATACCCCAGGTTAGTTTGACTCTTGCACTCGGGTTCAAATTACCATCTGTGGTTAACATGCCCAGAACAAACGTAGCCGAATCCGCTGAAGTAATGAAGAAAATCATGATTAAGATTGTGGCAATGAAAGCTACGATCGTGCCTAAAGGTAGCTGCTCCAACATAAGGAATAGAGCTGTTGTCGTATCTTGCTTGACAGCTTCCGCCAGATTTGCAGCATTAAACAACTCCATATGAAGACCTGTTCCACCAAAGACAGAGAACCAGACAAATCCGAAGAGGCTTGGAATGAGCATCACGTAAATCACGAATTCTTTTACCGTTCTTCCTTTGGATACCCTTGCTATAAAAGTCCCGACAAACGGAGCCCACGCGATCCACCATGCCCAGTAGAATAAAGTCCATGCTCCAATCCAGGTTTCTCTTGAGAACGGCGTTAGTCTCAAGCTCATGTTGATAATATTTTGCAAATAATTACCTAAGGTTGTTGTAAATGTGTCAAAGATAAACGTAGTCGGTCCGGTCACCAATACAAATAACATCAATAGCAAAGCTATCACGAGGTTCGTATTGCTTAGAATTTTAATCCCTCGATCCAGCCCGGAGGTGGCGGAGATTAAATAAAGCACGGTTACCACTGTAATGATGATCACCTGTACCGTCGTGGAGTTAGCGATACCAAATAAGTGATTCAGTCCTCCACCAATCTGCAGTGCACCCAGTCCCAGTGATGTTGCTACACCAAAGATGGTGGAGATGACCGCCAAAATATCAATTGCCTTGCCAAGCCAGCCTGCCGCAAGACGCTCTCCGATCAAAGGGATAAAGGTGGAACTAATCAATCCTTTATATCCTTTTCGGAACTGGAAGTAAGCAAGCGCTAAACCGATGACGGTATAGATTGCCCAAGGATGCAGTCCCCAGTGGAAGAAGGAATACCGCATGGAAAGTCTTGCTGCCTGAGCGGTTCCGGCTTCAGCTCCTTCCGGTGCAGATAAAAAGTGGGATAGCGGTTCGGCAACTCCCCAGAAAACCAGTCCAATCCCCATACCAGCACTAAACAGCATGGATAACCAGGAAATCGTAGAATATTCCGGTTCATCATCGTCATCCCCCAGTCTGATATTGCCGAATCGACTGAACGCCAGATAGAAAGCGAAGATCAGGAAGAACAGTGTCGCCAGCAGATAAAACCAGCCAAAATTGTGAATCGAGAAGTTGTAGGCCACGTTAGCCACATCAGCCAGCTGATCAGGAGCAACAGCTCCCCATATTGCAAAGAGTGCAACGATGATAATTGTGATTGTAAATACCATGATGAGACCTCCGTTATGTATGCTTTTTCCAACTGTTCCTTAGTATGTGCTAGTCCAGCTAGTAATCATGCGAAAAACCAGCTGTTGATAAAATAAAACAAACCAACGTATATTGAAACATTCTCACCTAAATATATACTAGCGAAACAAACTTGAGGTATGTAGTATTTATATAATACTAATTCATTTATTGCCATAGGAGTGTTATTTTGAAAATAATACAAGTGTTTGAATATCAAATTAATGAGCAATTAGAGGCCGACATACAACATTTATTAAATACCTCTTTTCCTGAAATTTACCCTACAAATCGAATTTATTTCAAACAATTGCCTCATTTTCGATTTCTCGCGTTTAATCCAGAAAATCAACTTGTAGGACAGGTTGGTCTAGACTACAGAGTGATGAATCTAAATGGAGAAAGCATAAGAGTATTAGGTCTGATTGATTTATGTGTTTCCATAAACCGTCGCTCTGAAGGAATAGGTTCCTTATTATTGTCAGAAGTGGATCAATTATCGAAAGAAGGGAGCGTAGACTTTATACTATTGTTTGCAGATAATACGAATTTGTATACGAAAAACGGGTATCAAATGGTGGAAAACAACTGTACATGGTTGAAAATTGATCAAGAATCACAGAATACCATAGATATAGGGCGCAAGTCTCTTAATGAATTGTTGATCAAGAAAGTGGGAAACAAAGCCTGGCACCTATTTTAGGCATGAAAAAATCCCCTTCCAGTAAACATGATTAAGTTCATCTTAACAGATGTTTTTTCTCATGTTTACTGGAAGGGGTAATACCATATTAGCGGCTTCTTTATTTTACAAGTTTATCTCCTACCTAAGAAAGCATACTCAGGGCAGTATATTCATAGCCGTTTGAATGTTTTTCAGATCAAGTTGAATTTGTTCTGGCAAATTGTAAGGGTGGTATAAGCCATGCTGCACCATGTAATTTGATATCTTTTCATGAGAATCTATAGCTTCATCGAGCTGTTTCATCAACATCTGCTTGATTTCGGGAGTAGCACATTCGGTCACAGCCATAGCATAATTTCGGACTGCACTCTTGGCATTTATCAAAAAGTCCATGGCAATCACATCATCTGTCAGCGTATGAAGCCCTGACATGTGTTCTAATATTGGGTTCATTTTTTTATCTCCTATACAGTCGCTTTAGACAGCACTCCACCAAGTTCCTGAAGTTGCTGTTGTGATAATGTAACATCTTGCTGCAAAATTTGCATGAGATCCGGGTCGGTTACCAGAGTTTGCAACGTCATCGATTTAGTCAAGCAAACCGTCTTGAATGCAGCTATTTCATGTACCTCAAGCATCTCATGTAAGGCATAATTGGAATTCATTCGGATTGTCCTCCCAAGTATCTATCCATATTTAAGGCTTTAAGATGACTTTTATACAATTGTCCGTTTTTGTATCAAACACTTCATAACCCCGCTTGGCATCGCTGAGCGGAATGACATGCGTAACAATGTCGCCAGGATCCACTTTGCCAGACGTAACCAACTCGTACATATACGGCATGTAGTGAATAACCGGAGCTTGTCCAGAACGGATATTCACGTTTCTCTGCATGATGTCACCGAGCGGGAATCCGTTATATCGACCACCGTATACCCCAGTGACTTGGATGGTGCCGCCTTTGCGGACAGCCTGAGAAGCAATGATAAATGCGCTCATTGTTCCGCCTTGCAGTTTCAAACCGCTGGCTAAAAATTCAAGATCACTCATCTTGCCGTCCATGCCCACCGCATCGATCACGACATCAGCGCCGCCTTTGGTCATTTCCTTAAGAGTGTTGCCAATGTTATTATCTTGTTCAAAGTTTACGATTTCGACATGATTCGTTCGCTTCGCGTGTTGTAAGCGGTAATCGACATAGTCAACGGCTATGACCCGCTTGGCTCCTTTAAGCCAGCAGAATTTCTGGGCCAGGAGTCCAACTGGGCCGCAGCCAAGAACAATAACCGTATCTCCATTTTTTACGCCAGCATTATCTACACTCCAGAAGGCCGTGGTCATGGCGTCAGCGATCAAGCTTAACTTTTCGTCCGGTTGTTCGCAGCTTTCAGGAATTTTGAAGTGGGTGAAATTGGCAAACGGAACCCGTAAATACTCAGCTTGCCCACCAGAATACCCGCCAGTCGTTCCCGAGTAGCCGAAATATGCGCCCATATCTCCGTTCTCGTTGGAATTGTCACATTGGCTTTCTAGCTGATTTTTGCAATAAAAGCATTCTCCACATGCGATGTTAAACGGAATAATTACACGGTCGCCTTTTTTTAGGTTTGTCACGCCAGGGCCTACTTCTTCTACGATCCCCATCGGCTCATGTCCGATGACATAGTCCTCTTGAAGGTTGGGGATCATCCCGTGAATAAGATGAAGGTCAGAACCGCAAATGGCGGTACTGGTGATCTTTACGATCATATCGTCCGGTTTCTCAATCTTCGCATCCGGAACCTCTTTGACCACGACATTTTTAACCCCTTGATACGTTACCGCCTTCATGCTTTATGTCCTCCGATATGTTCATCTGGGGTCCGATCAAACATCCCTTTACGCGACGTATCTCCCGGGAACAGATTCATCTGCCCGATCATCACGGTGTTGTTCGCCGAAAGCTGGTCGAGTTGGTACTGTTCGTTCAATTCGTAAGGATGGAACCATTTTTTGCGAATCATGAGCTCCGAGATTTCCTGGTGCATAGCAATCCCTTGTTTAAGCTGAGTGTGTAGCAGGGCTCTTACATCTGGTGAAGCCGTCTCCGTCAGGGCGATGGACAAATTACGCACACCTTCCTTGGCACGAATAAGGAAGTCCATGGCAAAAGTCATATCTGCCATTTCCGGCATATTCAATGAATTAATCGGGTCTAAATAATCGGTATTCATTTGAGCTCCCCTTAATGTGTTATAGGTGTCGGACTACTCGGAACAGGCGCTTGGAATGGAGCTTTCGCGTAAATGGCTTGCAGCTCGGCGATCTGTTGTATGGATTGAGTGACGTCTTTCTGCATTAAAGCTTTTAGCTCTTGATCAAAAACCAAGCCCTGCATCAGTTTCGATTTAGCGATGCACAGCGTTTTAAAGTTTAATGCTTCATGGAGTTCCATGGATTCGTGCAGCGCTAACGTTGGATTATTCATGGAGTAATATTCACCTCCTTTTTCTCATCAACGTTAGATTTTCCTACAAATCAGTTCTTATACTAAAATGGATTTCATGAGATAGAAGACCCAATATTCCCATACAATTGCAGGAATATAAACAAATTGTTAACCCGATACTTATTGTTGTTCACAAAAGGGAGGAGGAATCACTGTGCCCAATAAAAACAAAATTGATCTAGTCACCGAAAATGCAAGAAAACCGGCAGAAGGTGCCCTTAACTCTAGTGGGAATACACTGGAGCAGCATGCATCTAACTCGGTTTCTGAGGTGCAGACGGCTTTAAGTCAGGCAATGATCTCGTTCAATGAATCTAATGCATCGAATTCACAAGCACTGGAGAAGGCTCGGCAGCAATTAACCCGAGCAGATGAATTTTTAGATCAAGCGCAAACTTCAGCAAACGCATTACGTCTGCCAGACCAACAATAAACCGTTCTCTGTACTTGTAAGCTTAGCAGATATTTTCCTTCTTTTCCGACTTTTCTCCGATACTCTCTACATGAGTAATTACCCTGCGTTGACGATTGGAGGAAGCAGTTTTCCTAGAGCACATATAGTCACGATCAACATGCTTCGGCTTACGCCGAAGTTTTTTGTTTTCTTTTGATGTTTCGGACAGTTTTAAAAACACATAGAAAAAGAATGATTACAGGTCAGGTATTAGAAAAAGTCTTGAACATAGTATAGGTAATATCCATTCAACTACGTGGAGGAGGAGATCATTTAGCCTATGTTACCTATGGAAGAATATTTCGGTAAGTTCGAACTCGTTCATTCGTTTTACGGAGCCATGCCTACAGGTGTTAGTGTATCCGAAACCGGACGTATTTTTATTTGTTTTCCGAAATGGGGGGATGATGTCAGATTTACGGTAGCAGAAATTGTTGAGGGGCAGTTGCAGCCTTATCCTGATTTAAAAACCAATTTGTTCGATCCTTTGAATATCGCGATGTCCTTCATCAGTGTGCAAAGTGTTGTTGCAGATGGAAGAGGAACCCTGTGGGTACTGGATACGGCTGCACCGAATTTTTCCGAGCCTATGAAGGGAGGGGCAAAATTAGTTGCGGTAGATTTAGAAACAAATACGATAAAAAAGGTCTATACATTTGCAGAAGATGTAGTCTTACCAACAACGTATCTGAATGATGTCCGTTTTGACTTTCGTGTAGGTCAAGCTGGTTACGCATATATAACGGATTCTTCTTCAAATGGTCCAGGCGCTATTATCGTCGTGAATTTAGAAAACGGAACAGCGTATAGACGGTTGAATGGAGCAAGCTCAACCTCACCCGATCCGTATTTTGTACCGAAAGTGGAAGGTAGAATTTTGATGAATCGAAACGCGGATGGCTCGACATCTCCCTTTCGATTGGCCTCTGACGGTATAGCCATTTCTCCGGATGGTAAAATGTTATTCTATTGTCCATTAACCAGTCGCCAGCTTTACTCGATTTCAACAGAAGCGTTAAGAGATAGAACGATACCGGATTTCAAGTTAAGTGATCTTGTGCAGTATTGGGGAGAAAAGGGGGCATCGGATGGGATGATCACGGACGCAAAAGGAAACGTTTATGCTGGAGATTATGAAAACGATAGTATTCGTAAGATATTGCCAAACGGAACCATGGAAACGATCGCCCATGATCCCCGACTTTTATGGCCAGATACGTTTTCTATTGGTCCGGATCAATATTTATATGTAATTGTGAACCAATTACATAGGCAGGCAAGGTTTCATTATGGAAAAGACCTACGAAAAAAACCTTATAGTTTATTACGTTTAAAAATCGACGACTTACCAGCACCTACCTTTTGATAAATAGGAATCCCTTTTACAAAGGACGTAATCGAACAATCATTTCTCCTAAGGCTTCGAAAATCATAACTTTAAAAGTTGAATTTTTAAGAAAAGATCGCTAACCCTTATCTCGCACGTAAGAAAACCCTGTGGCCTGTTTTCAACAGGCCGCAGGGTTTTTAATTTAATGAGAATCTGATTTTTGTAATGCAATCTGAAATTGATCTGAATACGATTTGAGGTTATCGGCAAGGAGGGTAAGCTCTCCGGAAATGCCCGATAGTTCATTGGCCGAACGCTGTTGCTCTAAAGCACTGGCGGAAACTTCTTCGGACATGGCTGATGTTTCCTCAGTTGTGGAAGCAATGTAACTCAAATGTTGCTCCACCTCTCGGCGAATGGATTGCATATGGATTGTCCGATCATCCAGACGTTGAGCAAGTTCATGCACTTCAGAGGATAGCCGGCTTACCTGTTTGAAGCTTTGAAGACATTCGGCAATCTGTTCTTCCTGTTCCTTGGCAGCTAACATATTTGAATCCAGATGCGTTCCCATATGATGAATTTCTTGAACAAAAGAACTCAGTATCTCATCAATTTCCTGAATCGAACGTTCGGATTCTTGAGCGAGTTGTCCCATCTCATTAGCAACAACTCCAAAACCTTTACCTGCTTCACCAACACGGGCTGCTTCGATCGAAGCATTCAAAGATAAAATTTGAGTTTGTTTTAATATGTTGTGAATCTGTCCACTGATGGAAGATGCAAGTTCCGAACGTGTCGTCAGCGACTTTGAAATGTTCTGTTGATCTTCAACAAGTTTGGCGTTCTCACGACCCTTTTCTAGCAGAACCTCATGTTGGCGTGTCACTTGTATTTGCAATGCAGATAACTGATCGGAAGTACGGGTGAACTGTTCCACATAAGAACCTACTTCATTCATAATACTACCCAGATTTTCAGAATGCTGGACGGAGTGTTCTGTCTCTTCAGCTTGTTTCATGGAGCCTATAGCAATTTCCTCGATGGCTCTGGAAAGCTCTTCAGACTGACGCTGATTGGTAAGAGATGTTTTGGCAATATTTTTAGAAGACTGTTGCAGTGTAGCGGAACCTTGTTGTATTCCCTTCATAATGTTCGTTAGTTGAACAACCATAGTATTAATTAGGTTACTGATGTCCCCGAGTTGATCGTTTGTCATCTGAGTGGATACAACTCGGAGATTCCCGGAAGAGACCTGTTCCAGGCTTGACTTAATGTCAGATACTTGACGAAGGAGCCCTCTAACGACAAGCAGCATGATGATGAAAGATAAAATTAAAACCACTGCAAAAGTCGGGATAACTTTACCATATGTATTATTCAACGTTATTGCAGAGACGCCTTCAACTTCCGCTGCAGACTGGTCCATACCCAAATAACCAATAATAGTTCCTTGCGAATCTTTAATTGGTGTAAAAGAGGACATAAGCATTCCCCAGACAGGATCTTCGACAATGCCAGTAGTTACAACTTCACCGCTTGCCAAACGTTCTAGAGTTTGAGCGTTCAGCTCAAACGCAGTCCCGTAAGGACTGTATTCCGGATCGTCCCAATCCGCGCCATCCACGGTGTAGACCCATCCATTCGGTGTTTTATTATACATATAGACATAAAGGGCTCCCGATTGAAGGCGAGCCTTAACAAGCTGTTCTCTAAGTGTTTTGTATTCAGAGCTTTCCTCCGAACCTGAAGTGTATAACGAGTTGATTAATGCCGATTGCTTACCCATCTCAGAAGCGATGTTCACTGCAATCTTCTGGTTATTATGCTGCATTGTCATCAAGGATGAATTTTCACTGGAGTAGTTCGTGGCCCACAGAATCAGGCCACCCATAGCCAGTAATGGGACAAGGATGATCGAATATAATTTTAATCTTAAATCCATTCTTTTGTTGCGCTTGTGTTTCACGTTCTGTTCCCCCTCGGAAGTAAATAAAGCATAATTATTATGAACTTATACTATCTTATCGTAAAATTAAGGATTAGAATTTAGTACAATGCTAAATTCAATGCCATCTTTCCCGTTATTGGAAGTCAAATTGCATATGTGTTAAAGGCTAATATTTAAAAACATTTTTCTCGTTATATTTTGATTTACAAAGAATAATGTTTTTGGGAAAATGATTCTAAATCATAAAATGTAGTAGGGGAGAGCTTTCAATGCAGGTTCAGAAGTTTAATCATCATGAATTCTTCGAGCAAATATATAACCATATACCGATTGGAGTTGCTCTCATAGCTCCGACGGGAACTTGGTTGAAATTGAATCCTGCTTTATGCCATATGACCGGTTTCACTTATGAAGAACTGATGGAGCTCCGTTTCCAGGATTTAATGTATCCGGAGAATCCCTCGAAGGATAATGTTGAAGATGTTGGACTTTTGGATAACAAAGTAAAAGAAGATATATATGAAAGACGTTGCATTAAAAAGAATGGCGAAAAATTATGGTGTTCATTGCATGTAACTCCAGTCAGCGACGACGTAACGTGTGAACTCCATTACTTTATTTGCTTTATTGTAGATATCACTGATCGTATCCAATCTGAACGGACACTTTCGCACAGTAAAGGAATTAGCGCAAATGCCGAACGCTTGGCGAAGATTGGAAGCTGGGAATGGGATGTAGTTCATGATCGAATCACCATCTCTGAACAGGTACTGGAAATCTTTGAACTTGACCGCACAAACCAATATTATTGCGCAAAAGATATCTATAAGGTAATGAGCACTGTAGATGTTGCGTCTTTGCGAGAAAAAATAAGAGACGCAGAACAAAGAGATCCATTTGTTTTTGAATTTAAATACGCTCGGTCCGAAGCTAGAGTAAAGTACATTCAATTACGTGGCTTAATCAATTATGACAAACATCAACAGCCCATAGAGTTAAAAGGTGTACTTCAGGATATTACCGAACAGAAACAGATCGAATTCAGGCTTCAAGAAACCATTGAGCGTTACACCTCACTCAAAAAGTATAATCATGATGCTATTATTTCATTTGACATGAGTGGAAACATTATTAATGCTAATCCTGCGGCCGTAAAGATGACAGGTTATGCAGTAAACGAAATGATTGGAAAAAGTATAGGAAGATTTATTGGATCTAGTAATCTAGGCCTCATTCTACAGAGTCGCTATGGTTTGGCTGAGAAGAAAATGAACACTGTTTTGCACAAGGACAGCCGTGAAACTGAAGTATTAGCGACGCTTGCTCCAATTATCATTAATAATGTTAATGTCGGCTACTATTTAATAGCTAAGGACATTACGGAACAGAAAAAGCTTCTCGTTGCCAAAGAAACAGCCGAAAGAATGAATCAGGCGAAAAGCGATTTTTTGGCGATGATGAGCCATGAAATACGAACACCTATGAATGGTGTGATCGGAATGACAGATCTTCTTCTAGATACCCCGGGACTGAGCCAGGAGCAAGAGGAATATATACAGATTATCCAAAAAAGTGGAGATTCATTGCTTACTATTATCAATGACATCCTTGATTTTTCTAAGATCGAGTCTGGGAAAACCGATTTAGCGGTTGATCCTTTTGATCTTCAAGAAATCGTGACTGAAACGGTGCAAATCGTAAAACCTTTGATCCACGAAAAGAAGATAGACATTCATGTTTGTTTGGATGAGACGCTTCCAATTCCGCTTTACGGTGATGCATCTCGTTTAAAACAAGTACTTACTAATCTCATCGGTAATGCTGTGAAGTTTACTCCCGAAGGTAGGATTGAAATTGAAGTACGGGTTAAAGAACAATGTGAGGAGAACGTATATCTCGAATTTAAAGTCAGAGATACGGGAGTGGGCATTCCTGTAGAGAAAAGACAACAATTATTTGAGCCATTCTACCAATTGGATAATTTTATGACCTGCAAAACTCAAGGAACGGGATTGGGACTTGCGATCAGCAAAAAATTGATAGACCTCATGCATGGAGATATATGGATTGAGGATTCAGATGAACCTGGCACAACGTTTGTATTCACAGCCTGTTTTAAAATAAACAATGAGGAGGTCAGTCATCGCTTAGAACTCTCCCCACAAAAGAACAGAGATACCCCTCTCCATATTCTGATTGCTGAGGATAATGAAATGAATCAGCTTGTCCTTAGTAAAATGATTGAAAAAAAGGGACACTTTGTAGATCATGTCGTGGACGGAAAAGAAGCTTTAGAGGCTGTCAAGAGAAATGCATACGATATGGTATTTATGGATGTGCAGATGCCAAAATTAAATGGATTTGAAGTGACTGAAGCGATCAAAGAAAATCTATCTTCTGAAGACTGTCCTTATATCGTTGCAGTGACTGCAAATGCTCTAAGAGGGGATCGGGATCGATGCTTGAAGGCAGGAATGGATGAATACATCAGTAAACCGATTAAAAGTGAAACTATTTATCAAGTGATAGAGAAGTATTATACCAAGACACACATGAATCATTCGTAAATATTAAAGTTAATGTGGCGATTTGCACAATTTGGAGCGCATGCCGCAAACTGGATCGCACATACTCGCTATAACAGTTTATTGTTGAGGTGAATATCAAATGGATGAGATCGATGAATCAAAACAAATTGTATTACAAATCGGCGGAGCATTGAAAAAGTACAGAAAAGAAAAAAACATAACCTTAGACGACCTATCCGAATTAACGGGCGTAAGCAAACTAACGCTGGGAAATATCGAACGTGGCGAAACAAATCCAACTTTGGGAATGATATGGAAAATTTCAAAAGGCATATCTTTACCGCTATTGGCTTTGTTCCAATCAGAGAAAACTGTTAGTTTGTATCGAGCAGGCGAAGGATTACGGTTTTCTAATGATGACAAAAATTGGATGATTGAACCCGTCTTTAAAAGCAATGACATTGAAATGTGTCGGGCATACTTACAGCCAAATAGTTCGTATTCTCCTGAAGGGCATCACGTAAATACAACTGAAATTGCAACAGTGATGACTGGCTCCATTGAGATAGAAGTCGATGGAGAGGTTTACACACTGAATCAATATGATACGATCAGTTTTCGTGCAGATTCTCCACACTCTTATACCAATCATACCAATAGCCAAACCGTTCTCCATATCTCTTTAAAATATGGTTTCTAAAATTCGAAACATCCACTTGTTAAATGCAACTCCGATTTCCATGACGGAAATTCAGGGTTGTATTTTTTTTTACACATAAACTTTAGTATATTTTAAAATACTTATTGTTTAAATAAATATATTATAATATACTTTCGTTATTCGCGCGAATGTTATAACAAAGTTTCATCAGAATGAAGCAAATTATACGTAACAATTCAGGAAGGAGAAATGAAGAATGCCGAATAAACAAAAAAACGTACAGTCGTCTATGGCGCTAATCATTCTCGGCATTATAGTTATTGCAGCTAATTTACGTACTCCTTTGACCTCAGTCGGTCCTTTAGTGAGTCTCATAAGGGATGACGTTCATATTTCGAATACATTAGCAGGCCTGATCACGACGGTACCCTTGCTGGCCTTTGCTTTATTGTCGTCTCTAGTACCAAGATTAGGACGAAGATATGGGGTAGAGCGTATTATTATGTTTGCTCTAATTTTTCTGACTGCAGGTATTGTTATACGTTCATTATCGGGTGCAATTCATCTGTTTATCGGGACAGCGGTTCTAGGATTCGCGATTGCCATATGTAATGTATTATTGCCAAGTATAATCAAAAGAGATTTTCCAGATAAAATTGGCTCTATGACAGGTGTTTACTCCATTTCAATGAATTTATGTGGAGCAATCGCATCGGGAATCAGTGTGCCCCTAGCCGTGAACGCTGGTCTTAAATGGCAGGGAGCATTAGGGATATGGGGAATTCTAAGCTTTGTATCGATCCTCTGTTGGCTGCCCCAATTAAGAAAACAAACAAAGCAAACAGCAGTCACGACGAGTCAAAGGATAGCCAGCCACGATGTGAATGTCTGGAAATCCCCGCTTGCCTGGCAGGTAACCTTGTTTATGGGGATACAGTCCATGATATTTTATGTATTGATCGCTTGGCTGCCTGAAATTTTAAAGCAGCAGGGAATCGCCCCCAACCAATCAGGATGGTTCTTGTCCATCATGCAGTTAGGGATGCTTCCATTTACTTTTATTGTTCCTGTTATTGCCGGGCGTATGTCTAACCAACGTTTGTTAGTAGTCATCACTACCGTTTTGCTTTTAACGGGAACACTCGGACTTCTATATGGCAATTCTAATATTATTCTGTTATGGATCATCCTGCTCGGAATTGGCGGAGGCTTCGCCTTTAGTTTGTCCATGATGTTTTTCGGGTTGCGCACTGAAAATGCGCATCAGGCAGCGGAGTTATCTGGCATGGCGCAATCGATCGGATATCTTCTTGCCGCAATGGGGCCAGCTCTTATTGGATATCTGCATGATGCAACAAATAGCTGGAACTTGCCACTTTTCATTTTGCTGGGAGCTTCGATCCTGCTTTTTTTAGTTGGTATAGGAGCAGCAAGTAATCGTATTGTAGGTAGTCGGAATCATTACGAGCTGCCGCGGAAAGGGTGATAACGATGTTTGACAAAGTTATGGTGGCCATAGATAAAGCTGAAATAACAAATAAACTCCTTGATGCAACCCTTGAAATAACCCAAAATAAACAATCTCGAATTACCTTGGTTAATGTAAATCAGGATTATGTGTCGAACGGAATGACATATGTACCCGAGAGTTTTTTGGAAGACCTACTGAACGAAATGGAAAAAGCAAGTTTGGAGCTGTTGCACCAAGCCAAATCTAAATTAAAGTCTGCGGGGATAAATCCGGAAACGGTTCATCTGAAGGGAGATCCTGCGTACGAAATATTGAATTATGCAAGGGAAAGCGAGCAGCAACTTATTATTATCGGAAGCCGTGGACTAACGGGCGTAAAAGGAATGATGCTTGGAAGTGTCAGCCATAAGGTTTCACAATTATCAAACTGTCCAGTCCTCATTGTACATTAACTCCTTAGGAACTACTGAGTTGATGCATTGATATACTGACGGAGAAGCATTCATCGCAAGAATTATGCAGCGGCATTTCAGGATATTCGTATCCTGCGATGCCGCTGTTTCTATATCTTTTAGATGCCTGCCTTCTAGACAGAACGGTAGGTTACATTGAATTTTAATACCAGGTTTGTAATCTTTCTGCTAGGGCTGGATAGCACCCTCTAATTGACAATGATAATTATTATCATTATAATGTGTGCATTCTATATAAATTAGGGGGATAGAAATTTTGTTACATACAACAAAATACTTCAAAGTTGCTTTACTCCTACTGCTGATTAGTACCCTTTTCCTTTCTGGTTGTGGTATAGGTGAAAGGACAATCGTTACACAGAGTGATTCTAATGCAGGTAAAAGTGAAGAGAGCGCATCCGATTACTCCATATATATTCAGAATGAAGCAGGGGAAACCACAATAATTGGAGAGCCCAAAAAGATTGCAGTTTTAAATTGGCAGCTAGCTGATTTTCTCTTAGCCTTGGACATCAAACCTTACGCTATGACAAACTTAATGGGAGAAACAAACCTGGAATTTTTAGAGAAAGATGCATTAGAGGGTGTCATTGATCTTGGAGATAAGCCTAATCTCGAAGTACTCTCTCAAAGCAATCCGGATTTAATTATCGGTTGGGAAAGCCGAAGAGAAATTGTTGACCAGTTAACCAAAATTGCACCCACAATTCTTACAAAGGAAAACGATGATTGGCGTGAATCTTTGCAGGAACTCGGAAGCATTCTTGGCAAAAATAAGGAAGCGGAGGAATGGTTAGCACAATATGATCAGAAGGTAGCTGCTTCAAGGCAACTGCTTACCTCCAAGATTGGTCCTGCTGAAACTGTCCTTTATATGCGTGTGATGCCTAAAGTACTTCGAATATACAGCTCAACTCAATCCTTAGGAGCGACGTTATCTCAAGATATAGACCTACAATATTTGCCTCAATCCGAATCGATCCAAAATTTTGAGAATATTTCAATTGAACAGCTACCGGAGCTAAATCCAGATCATATATTTATTCAGGTTGGGCGCCCTCTGCGAGGCGGAGATCAAGAAGCTAAAAAAATCTATGAGGAATTAACTCAAAGTTCGATCTGGAACAACATGAAGGCAATGAAGAACAAACAAGTTTATACTGTACCTCACTGGATCATTAGCGATGCTCCTCATATTAAGGAAAAATCGATTGATCTTGTGTTAGAGAAACTGGGCATAAACTAATTATGCAACCTTCCATCTGGGATGTTGGTTACTCCTTCGCCGTCCTTTTAAATAAACCGGACAAGAAATACAGTAGCATTCCCTTTGTATTTCTTGCCCATCTTTTTTAGTTTGACACAGCTTTCAATCTGTTTTGTAAGTTCCTAGATGCAAAACCCCTAAATTTTCTTCATTTTTCCACAAATAATCGACGATCCAAAAAATACCCTGCCAAAAGTGAAATCGCAAGAAGAATAAGAGGTATTCCAAACGATTCCTTAGAGAAGGGGGCTCCTTCCAGTTTTAAATGGTCTGTGGCACGATATTCGAGACGTTTGGCAGCAAATTTAGCCGTCATAACATCTTCTTGTTTAGCTAAATCTTCAAATGCTGGGTCCATTGCAAATCTTTCCTGCATGTTTTTGTGTAACAATAACAATTCCATATTGCTGTATAATTGTTTCCATATCCTAATGTCCTCCGCAGCTATAGTCTCGGCTTGAGAACCAACAACGATCATCTTGGATAGTGAGGGAACATCGTTCATCTGATAACGCGCAACCAGATTCAAACCATGCTTCGTTACAATCGGTTGATGTTCAAGCGATATCGTTAAAGTCGTTGTTGTTCCAGATGCTCCATAGGTGTCAAAGGCAGCGGACAAATCTAATTCATCAACACCTGGATATAACAGTACGCCGGCTTTGACTTTATTCCATTGATAGGATTGATTCAAAATATATGTAATATCACTCAATCCTGCCGTGAAAGGTTCCATCGTCGGATCGTTTACATAATGGTAGGAAGGATAATGGAGCTCATCCGCTACCTGTTTTGCGACTGACTCCCCTAATTGCTGTGAAATGACATAAAGGGTTGCATCCATACCGGATGTTAGGCCAGCCGAAGTGACGATGTTACCTTGGGGAACGTAACGCTGATCTTTTATCCAATGGATTTCCGGATAACTTTTGATCAAACGTTGAATATCTCCCCAGTGTGTCGCAGCACGTTTACCGTTCAGCAGTCCCGTATCGGCCAGATTCTCGGCACCATTGCATATGGATAATAGAATCGTTTTTTCACTGGAATGCTTGCGAATCCATTCACGGACAGGAGCGTATTTTTGCTCATCCACGATGGGCATAAAAGGGATCACGATAATATCTGGGCTTTTGCCAAGCATCTGGTCCATGTCAGCAAAAGAATAATGGGGGATAACATCCAATCCTCCGGTTAATGATTTGATTCCTGAATCTGGTGCAACACTGAATACATTGTACTTTCCTGTGAGGGCAAACATCTCATATGGGACCAGAAAATCAAAAACTTCCGTTACTTCATTAGACAGTAAAACAGCTACCGTTGGCTTATTAGCATCGTATGCAGGTTTCTTTACCTGATCTAATGCAGGAGGATTGCTTTGATTATACAAGGACATTCCAGCATTTGTTGTATGAATGAAACCGACTACACCTGCTCCTCCCACGATTAAAATAACGACAAAAACATACATCAAAATGCGTAGCAAAACTTTCACTTACCCGTTCCCCTTCCAACTAAACAATATTTTACCTCAAGAAATATACCAATTGAGGATCGAATACACACCTGACCAAGGACGGATTGCATCCCTTGGCTGTGGGTGGATAGGGAACTAGACTTAAGTCTGTTCTGTTTTATATACAAGACCCGTTAGAGCTATACTCATCATTTGAATAAATAAAAGTTTTTCTATATAGTGACATCCATCGAAAATGTTAGGAAAAGAAGGTGTATTATTGAATAAAGGGGTATTCATATTAATATTAATTTCCTTTTACAAGAAGCTATTGAGATATTGGAGCGTACACCGCAAACTCTGAAGCACTTCTTATCTGGACTTTCAGACGGATGGTTGCAAAGTAATGAAGGTGATGGAACCTGGAATGTACACGAGGTGATGCAACATCTCATTGAAGCAGAGAAGCATAACTGGATTCCGCGAGTACAATCCATTGTGGTGGAAGGGGAACATCAGTTGTTTCCAGCTTTTGACCGATTCTCCCACATGAAAGAGGCATCGGAACGAACTACAGAAGAGGTACTTCAGGAATTCAACGTCCTCAGAAAGAAAAGCATTTCCTCGCTCAACCATACTATTCTTTCATATCCTGATCTGGAGAAAACGGGTTTGCATCCAGAGTTTGGGCTGGTAAAGTTAAGGGAGCTTCTATCTGCATGGGTCGTTCATGATTTCACTCATATCTCGCAGATTGTTAGGGTGATGGCGGAGAGATACAGGAATGATGTTGGACCCTGGAGTGCTTATCTCGGCATTTTGAATAGAAGGTAGTTTCATATATCGTGTTAAAGTCGCTAATTTAGCGACTTTTTTGGTTATGGCTTTAGCCAGTTGAGTGCGTGAAACGCGCGAAACAAAAAACCACCCGCTATGCGGGTGATCCTGATTTAGTTCTACTTTGATCGATTAAGATGCAATGGGTGGTTCTTTTCCGGGCTTCCGTGATTTAGTATTTTGTAGGTTGATCGGCCTGCATATAATGGAATCTCAAGCTTTGAGAAGTCAGGGAGTCCATTCTCTAAAAAACATGAATCATCTCTATAGCGCTGAACAATTTCTCCTGCAATCCACTCATGGTCGCCAAAGCTTGTAATGCTCAACGTACGGCATTCATATGCAAAGTAGGCATCCGTGAGGACAGGTATATCGACTTGAAGTCCTTCTTCATATTTAATTTTGAATTCCTCGAATTTGTCCAAATCTCTCCCACTGTATGTTCCAACGGCTTGAATTATTTCTGAACAATGTGCAGGCAAAAAGTGTACACCGAATACTCCGCTTTGCTCAATTAGTGTATAGGTATAGGTCTCTTTGCGAAGAGATATACCATATACTCCTGGTGAAGAGCCGATGTACGTGTGCCATCCAGAAGCCATAATATTTTGTCGGCCCTCATGACGCGCAGTCACTATTGCAACCATTCCGGGGTATGAGTACCATGATTCGTCTTGGATCGGTTGTCGCATGAAAATCACTCCTCGTAACCATATTTTCAGAGCTAAACTTGAAAAAGCCACCCGTCTGATAAACAACAAACATATTATTTAGTATCGATATGAAAGATGCCAATCTCATTATAGTGATCCAGCTTGTAATCAATGGTTCCTAGACTAAAGTTCAAAACGTCCATTTGCTTCACAATGTTTTGCCGATGTTGCTGCAGCATTTCTTTCCTCTGTTCACTAGTCCTTGAACCTTCCAGACAGAGCAGCATGAATGCTTTTATATCCTCAAGTGGCATGCCACTATCTCTCAGACAGCGTACTAATTCCAGCCAACATATATCCATCTCGGAATATTTACGGGTACCGTATTCTGTCTTTTTCAACAAAGGCATCAGACCTGTCCGATCATAGAACCTTAGCGTGGAAGCAGGCAACTGAGTGCGTTCTGCAACTTGTTTAATCGTAAATTCCAAACAAATCTTCCTTTCAAAAAAGGTTGAAGGTATTGACTTAAACCTAAGTTTAACGACTATCCTAAGATAGTACAATAGAACGTTTTCATAAATAGCCTCTAGTCAAACTATTCTCATAAGGAGTGATTCAATTGAAATACAGAACGCTGGGTAGAAGTGGATTGAAAGTTAGTGAAATTGGATTGGGAAGCTGGCTGACCTATGGATCGGCCACTTCTGAGGAGGCAGCGCGTGCATGTATGCATAAAGCATACGAACTTGGTATTAACTTTTTTGATACATCGAATTCGTATGCTGGTGCTGAAGAGGTCATGGGAAGCACGTTGAAGTCGTATTCACGCAGTAGTTATGTCCTTGCTACAAAGTTGTTTTTCCCGCAAGGATCGGGACCGAATGAACGTGGATTGTCCCGCAAGCATATCGTCGAGCAGTGCGAGGCGAGCTTGAAACGATTAAATACAGATTACATTGACTTATATCAATGTCATCGTTTTGATTCCGAAACTCCTGTTGACGAGACGCTGCGAGCATTGGATGATCTGCAAGCGCAAGGCAAGATTTTATATGCAGGTGTTAGTGAATGGACCGCCGCACAGATTGCAAAAGCCTCCGGAATCAGCAAACGTCTGAATCTGCGTCCGTTAATTTCAAATCAGCCAATCTACAATATGTTTGAGCGATACATCGAGAGAGAAGGTGTCATTGAGCAATGCGCGCAGGAGGGACTGGGTCTCATTGTGTTCTCTCCACTAGCACAGGGTGTACTCACGGGCAAATACAAACCAGGACAGCAAATTCCAGAAGGCACGCGGGCTGCGAACAATCAAACAAATGGTGTCATCAACAGTTATTTACGTGAGGACGTGCTCGAATGTACTCTACAGCTGTCTGAAATTGCTAATGAACTCGGGGCAACCTTATCCCAATTTGCATTAGCTTGGATTCTACGTCAACCTGCAGTAAGCTCTGCCATTATTGGCTCCAGCAGGCCAGCACAGATTGAAGAAAATCTCAAAGCGGTAGAGCTTGAACTTACACCTGATATTATATCGGAAACCGAAAAAATTCTATCTTCCATCAGCCATTTTGCGCCACTGCGATAATAACGAAGCTGCCTAAGGGCAGCTTGTTTTTTGGATGAAAAATATTTTTCCTAAACACATGTTAACCTCCGTTAACGAAAGAAGATATAGCTTGTGAAAATCAGATTGAAAGCATCATGTGATAAAAGAGAGCGGGCAATTCGTCACGGGCAAGTTTGCATAATTTCATAATTCCTCATATGAGCAACCTTCTCCCATCTCTAAACGTCTGTAACTGGAGAAGAGGGGCGATTGTTATGAAAAAAATGATAATTACACTTATAGCTGTGTGCATCATGCTAACTGGGTGCTTTTCTTATCAAACGGGCAATGAGATAGAACATTCAAATGATAAAGAGAAGCTAGTGACGAAAAACGAAAATAATCTTACGTTGGATAAAGTGGTGACTTCTTTAAAAACTGAGGGTATAGAAATGTTTAAAGAGGAACTGAACAATGATTGGGTTTTAAATAACGTTAACGCTAACAGGTTTTCTGTATCTCGACCAACGGTAAAAGAAGTTTATAAAGAGTACATTTCAATATACATTTATAATTCTGAGACAGATCGAAAAGCAGGACTAAATGTTTTTAATCAGCAAAAGGAAAAATATAATATGCAAATACCAAATATCTATGAATTTAAAAATGCTCTTATTCTGTATTGGCATCATGAAACGATAGACAATTCGAATAATGCGAAATTTAATAAGCAAATTGAAATGGCCATTCACAAAATTTAAGATTGCCTTTCGCTTTTCAGAAAGAAGTATAAATTCAAATCACTAGCAGTATTTAATCTGGATGGGAGTTTAAAGATGGCATTTAGAATTGTTGGAGAATTAGAAAACACATTGATCATCTACGGGTACAGAAAGTCCCTGGTATCACGCACTTATTTATCTTTTCTCCCTGAAGCTCTCTCTACTGAATTTGCAGATGCTGAAATAATACTAGAGCACAACAGTGAAGAAAAGATGATTTTTCAAATCTATTACTGGATTGAAGGAGAGGGAGAATTCATGCTGCGAATCATTGTCTCGCATTTTGATGATTCAATTACCATTCTTTCTGATGATGCTGAAATTGCGGTACGTACCTATAATGTTCTGTGCAAAAGTCTGGTTCGTTGGAAGTTACAGTAAAGCTACATGGAACGAAAATATAGCTCATTGCTCGAAGCCAGCGATTACTTCCATGAACGATGGAAGCAATCGCTTTGTTCATTTGCGGATTTTTTGTCATTTTGTCCACCATATGTGTACAAAAAACAAAAAAGATGCTACATTGAAATCAGAATAACTCCTTTTATAACAAGGTTTTTCCGCGAGAAATACATGTCTCCTGTACAAGGACATACGTATATCAAGGAGGGAATGGGATGTCAAGTCAAACATTGGACCAATTTCTAAGTTCGAGCATCGAAGATCTAAAGACTAAAGGTCTATATAACGTTATCCATACGCTGCAGAGTGCAAATGGGCCGGTTATTCGAATCGACGGAAAGTCTCTAATCAATTTGTCTTCTAATAACTATTTGGGACTGGCAACAGATGACCGGCTGATTGATGCCTCAGTTAAGGCAGCGCGGACATACGGGGCAGGCGCAGGGGCTGTGAGAACCATTAATGGTACGATGGATCTTCATATTGAGCTTGAAGAAAAACTTGCCCATTTCAAAAAAACGGAAGCCGTTATCGTGTATCAATCGGGATTTAACTGCAATATGGCTGCGATATCCGCGGTAATGGACCAGCATGATGCGATTTTATCAGATGAGCTGAACCATGCTTCAATTATTGATGGCTGCCGCTTGTCGAGAGCCAAGGTGATCCGCTTTAAACATTCGGATATGAATGATTTAAGACAGCAGGCGAAAGAGGCTAAAGAATCCGGTCAATTTCATAAAATTATGGTCATTACCGACGGGGTTTTCTCGATGGATGGTGATATCGCAAAACTTCCCGAAATCGTGAAAATAGCAGAAGAATTCGATCTGATTACTTATGTGGATGATGCCCACGGTTCGGGCGTTCTCGGAGCAGGTGCGGGAACCGTGAAGCATTTTGGATTGTCCGACCGCATCGACTTTCAAATTGGCACCCTTTCCAAGGCAATCGGCGTTGTCGGCGGTTATGTCGCGGGTAAAAAACAACTGATCGAATGGTTGAAGCTGAGAAGTCGTCCGTTTCTGTTCTCAACATCGTTGCCCCCGGCTGCAATCGCTGCTTGTAGCGCTTCTGTCGATATTCTGATGAATGACAATGAGCTGATCAAGAAGCTATGGGAGAACAGCAATGACTTGAAAAATGGCTTGAGTCGGCTTGGATATGATGTGGGTAAGAGCGAAACGCCGATCACACCTTGTATCATTGGTGATGAAGTAACCGCCCAACAGTTCAGCAAACGACTCTATGAAGAAGGCGTGTATGCTAAGGCAATCGTGTTTCCGACAGTTCCAAAAGGAACCGGAAGAATACGCAACATGCCGACAGCTGCCCATACTAAGGAGATGCTCAAACAGGTGATCTCCGTTTATGAGAAAGTTGGCAAGGAAATGAAGCTGATTTAGCTACATTCACGGGAGTATATTTCGGGAGGAATGTCTTATGAAAAAGATGTTGGTGACTGGAGCACTGGGCCAGATCGGCTCTGAGTTAGTTGTTAAATTACGTGAAATTTATGGTGCTGATCACGTCGTTGCTACGGATCTCAAGTCATCATCCCACGAAATTACCCGATCCGGACCATTCGAGCTGCTGGATGTGACGAATGCTAAGGCGATGTTCGAAATCGCCAAGCGATACGAAGTGGATACCGTCATTCATTTGGCTGCGCTGCTGTCAGCTACCGCAGAGGAGAAACCCTTGCTTGCCTGGAATTTGAATATGGGCGGACTGATGAATGCACTTGAAATATCCAGGGAACTCAGTTGCCAATTTTTCACTCCAAGCTCCATTGGATCTTTTGGCCCTTCGACTCCGAGAGACAATACCCCGCAGGATACGATCCAAAGGCCCAATACGATGTACGGCGTGAACAAAGTGTCCGGCGAACTGCTTTGTGATTATTATTTTCACAAATATGGCCTGGACACCAGGGGGCTGCGATTCCCGGGTTTGATATCTTATATGACGCCTCCCGGTGGAGGAACGACGGATTATGCAGTTGAAATTTACTACGCAGCCGTGACAGCCGGCCGATACACATCTTATATCGCCAAAAACTCTAACATGGACATGATGTATATGCCGGATGCCTTGAAGGCCATCATTGATTTAATGGAAGCGGATTCATTTCGGTTGATACACCGAAACTCATTTAATGTCACCGCAATGAGCGTGGACCCGGAGGCGATCGCTGCAGCGATTCGAGAAGAAATTCCCGGCTTTATCCTCGATTATGATGTTGATCCGAAGAGACAGGCCATTGCCGATAGCTGGCCGCATTCCATTGATGCTACGGCGGCGAGAACAGAATGGGGATTTCATGCCCGTTACGACTTGAAGGCCATGACGAAAGATATGCTGTCACACCTAAGCGATAGACAAATGCTTCGCAAAGCTTAAAGTTAAGTGGAATTCGCTGTGTAAAGCGAGTAGAAATGCAAAAGAAGCTGCATCAAGAGGTTGGGCGTTACCAAGACCTTTTGTTGTAGCTTCTTTTTTTATCCTCCAGCCCAGTCGTTTCCTTAGTCGGATTTAACAAATTCTTTACTAATCTTAACTGTCAATTATGCTCTTGATATTTTTAATTGTTGCAAAGTGCATTGCTTCATGGTAAATCAGAAAACCCAGTAATTGTTCTACATTCGTTAAGTTAAGTCCTGTCGAAGACTTGTAATGAGGATTGATTTCTTCTTTCAATTTGCTTGAAAGTACCGATTCGACCCTTTCCATTTGTTCAGTTAACAAGTCGATTAATTGAGACAATGTCGGAGGCTCTGTATCCCAGTCAGACGGTTTAGTTCCTGGATCAAACAATTTACTAAAATTAGCAGGATATTTGGTTTCTTCACCAGTAAGCTGGAAAGCGAACTTCTCATGTATAACATACATGTGGCCGAGATTCCATTTTATATTGTTTTTCAAACCTGTTGGAATGATTTCGGATGCAGAGTCATTTATATTCCTTACATAATCAACTGCCTGACGGCGAACAAATTTCAATTGATCTGCAACAAAGTTGCTCATGATATTGACCTCCCAGAAAATAAAGTCGCTAATGAAAACGTTAGAGAGAACACTTTTGTGTCATTGACCCGAGTTGCTTTTCGAAACATAAGTCGAGACTCGTTGTGAAAGATTTGCCAACGTACGTTCAAAGAAAGATTCGTCATTAAGCGCTCTACTCAGGACCAATGCTCCTTGAATACTAGCAATCGTTTCCTCTGATAACTGATCAGCAGTCTCTTTAGAGACACCTGTTTGAACGAGTGCCGCGCTTAAGGCTTCAATCCATCTTATAAAATATTGCTGAATTACAGTAGCGAATCGATCTCTTGTTCCGTCCAAAGCGAATGCACCAATAAGGCATATACGCTGTCCAGATTGAAAATAAGTATCGACCTCTTGCCACATATGATCAATGGCTGCTCGGGGTTCATTCTTTTCGAGCGGTTCAAAAATATTTTTGACAAACCATTGATCAATATGGGTAAGAATTTCAGCAACCATCTCATCTTTTCCACCTGGAAAGAAATAATATAAGCTTCCTTTAGATAGACGCGTACGGGCTGTAATTTTACTTAACGATGCACCTTCATAACCTAATTCACGAAATACCTCCGTAACGAGAGGGACGACATCCGATTTTTCAAAAACAGTTCGATTCATAGGTTTAACTCACTTAGGCTTGGGTGTTCAGCAGGGCGTGTGCCGAGAGGCCAATGAAATTTTCGTTCCGATTCCTTAATAGGCATGTCATTAATCGAAGCAAATCTTCGTTTCATCAAGCCGTCATCGGCAAATTCCCAATTCTCGTTTCCATACGATCTGAACCAGTTGCCACTATCATCATGCCATTCATATGCGAATCTAACGGCAATACGGTTATCCGTAAATGACCAAAGCTCCTTAATAAGGCGGTAGTCCAGTTCTTTGGCCCATTTTCTAGTTAATAAAGAAACAATTTCTTGGCGGCCTGTGATGAACTCGCTCCGATTTCTCCAATAACAATCCTCGGTATACACAAGTGAGACACGCTGAGGGTCTCGGCTATTCCAGCTGTCTTCTGCCATACGAGTTTTTTGAATTGCTGTCTCTAGAGTGAATGGGGGGATTAAATTATTCATTAGATCTTCCTCGCTTTCTAAACCATTTGTATCAGCTTGCAAGTTTAAACTTGTTTAAGTACTTGTTATCATGAAATAATCATTGCTTCTCCATCCTGTATGCGATATATTGCATATAAGAATAATTGTAATGAGGATGAAAACCATGCCAATTCCTAAAGATTTTGCCTTACCCGTCCGTATGACCGCAAAAGAAAGAGCGTTCTCACAGATACAACGATGGATTATTGATGGAACACTTCAGCCAGGTGAGAAGCTTATTGATGCGGAAATAGCTGAATCGCTTGGAGTTAGCCGGACACCGATCCGAGAGGCATTTCAGTTACTTGAAGTTCAAGGTCTCGTGTCTATGCAACCAGGAAAAGAAACCAAAGTAACGAATATTGAGAAAAACGATATTTTTAAGATGTATTCAACGATGGCTGCTCTTCAGGCTTTAGCTGCTGAAACCTCTGCCAAAATTATTGTTCCAGAACAGATCGAGAAATTAAGAGCATTAAATTTGGAATTCGCGAGTTCTATTAAAAATGGTCAAGTGTATCAGGCTATGGAGGTGGACGAGCTATTTCATAATTATATTGTGGAGCTCTCAGATAATCCTTATGTGGCCACATTTAATGCATCTCTTCAGATTCACATTAGAAGATTTAAATATGTGTTTTTAAAACAACCTAATACGGCTACACTAGCTTCAGTCGAAGAACATGATTTGATTATTAAAGCTTTTGAAGGCAAAAATAGTGACGCTGCCCATAATCTAATGAAACAAAATTTTATCAGACCGATGCAGGAACTGAATGAAATACTTTGAAATGAGAGGTAAGGGACATGGAAAATAAAAAAGATCTTCGTATTCGAAGCAAGGTAATCAGTGAAGGTGCTAACCGGGTACCGAACAGAGCCATGCTGCGTGCAGTTGGTTTTCAAGATGAGGATTTCAAAAAGCCAATGATCGGAATAGCGAGTACCTGGAGTGAGGTAACACCGTGTAATATGCACATCAATGATTTAGCGGTACAAGCTAAGCAGGGCGCACGCGATAACGGCGGTGCTCCACTAATTTTTAATACGATTACCGTTTCAGATGGGATTTCGATGGGTCATGGCGGGATGTTGTTCTCATTACCAAGTCGGGAAGCTATCGCCGATTCGATTGAAATTGTGAGTGGAGCTGAGCGTTTTGATGGCGTTGTTGCGATTGGCGGTTGTGACAAGAATACGCCTGCTTGTCTGATGGCTATTGGACGGATGAACATTCCTTCCGTTTATGTATATGGAGGAACGATTCAACCTGGTAATCTTGATGGCAAAAAAGTCGATATCGTATCAGCTTTTGAAGCCGTTGGTCAATATCAAGATGGAAAAATAACGGATGAACAGTTGCATAAAGTTGAATGTAGTGTTTGCCCAGGTCCAGGAGCTTGCGGGGGGATGTATACCGCTAATACGATGGCCGCGGCTGCAGAAGCAATGGGTATGTGTTTGCCTGGTTCTTCTTCGACCTCAGCGATCTCAGCCGATAAAGCATTGGAATGTGAAGCAGCCGGTAAACAGGTCATCTCACTCCTTGAACAAGAGATCTATCCAAGAGACATTATGACGAAGAAAGCATTTGAGAATGCGATCACCGTTGTTATGGCACTGGGGGGATCAACTAACGCATTTCTTCATCTGCTAGCGATTGCGCACTCGGTAGAAGTCGATTTAACCTTAGATGATTTTGAGCGCATTCGCTTGCGTGTTCCTCATTTGGCGGATCTGAAGCCAAGTGGTCAATATGTGATGCAGGATTTGAACGATATCGGTGGCGTTTCAGGGGTAATGAAGCTATTGCTTGCTGAGGGATTACTTCATGGGGATTGTCTCACCGTAACGGGGAAAACGTTAGCAGAGAATTTAGCGGAATCTGCGCCACTTCCGAATGATCAAGAGATTATACGACCACTGGATAATCCGCTTAAGCCAGATGGACCTCTGGTTGTACTTCGTGGCAACCTTGCTCCTGAAGGCGCTGTTGCCAAAATGTCAGGCATGAAGATCCAGCAGTTCTCCGGCCCGACCAAGGTGTACGATAGCGAAGATGAAGCAACAATAGCAATTACGAATGATGAAATTAAAGAAGGCGACGTCGTGGTCATACGCTATTGTGGTCCAAAAGGTGGACCTGGTATGCCTGAGATGCTTTCCGTTACAGCACTCATCGTAGGAAAAGGACTGGGCGGGAAAGTTGCTCTCATTACAGATGGTCGTTTCTCTGGTGGCTCACACGGATTTGTAGTCGGACATGTATCACCTGAAGCACAAGTCGGCGGACCGATCGCTTTACTCCAAAATGGGGATACTATCACCATTAACAGTGATATTCAGGAGATGAAGGTTGAGGTACCAGAAGAAGAGTTAGCCGCTCGAGCAAAAGCGTGGGTACAACCTCCGCTGAAAGTAAAATCCGGTGTACTCGCGAAATATGCTAAATTAGTTTCCTCCGCTTCCAAAGGGGCAGTAACCGATTTGATGGAATAGACAAATTTCTATTGTTCTACTTATAGTAGGGTAGGGAGAAACTACTGCGACGAATGCTTGAAGCACAAGAAATAAAAAAAGCACCCGCTTTTAAAATCAAGAATTCGCAAAAAATGATGAAGAATACGTTTTGTCAGGATTACATTGTTACTCCCCCGTTATTTTCATGAAATGAAAATTATCGGGGGTATTTATTTTATCTGATCAGGTTCTTTTCTTGCGCCAAAATGACGAAATTAACCCGCTCTCATTGTCCTCAGGCTATCCAAACGTTAAATTTTCAAAAAGGTCCTGTTCGCAATTATTTTAAAAATAGAGATACAGTACGCTACCCGCAAGCTGAATTTGGTATCATTGATTCTCATTATTGATAATCTCATTTAATTCACGTTATTATGTGAGATAAGACCAGCCATTTTGTCGAATTGTAAACATATGAATAATACATAGATATGTGTTTCACTTAAAGTAACTGGTTAATTTCCAATTGAGATTAGAGGAGGTTGTCCAGATGATGGGAGGGCTGATGGCTTCTGTTGTTTGGTTCGGCATGATACTCGGAATTGCATTTATTGCATTAGGATTTGGTGAAGGAGCAAGAGGTGAAGGTCGCTACAATTGGTCGGTTGTAATCAATACATATTTGTGTGGTGGGATATTTTTGTTGTTAATCTGCGCTTTTTGGTTATATAAGTAATTACATTTCTATAAGAGACAATATAAAAGCATTCTATTGGATCAAAATTCTACAATGCACTTGTTCAGGCAATCCTGTTGACTGAACAACATATTGGTATATAATAGATGTTTAAAATAAAATAAAGATATAACATTCTATGTATAAAATGTTGATTGAACCTGGTGTTGGGATTGGTGAACTGAGATTAGGTATGAATAAGAATGAAATAGACGAAGTCATCCAATATTATATTGATGACATGAGAAGGGTACTAACTATTTCAACTTCTTATTCAATTTATTTTCACGAATATCGAGTTAAGCGTTTGGCTTCCTTACGTTTCCACCGAGTATTACAAAGGTTTAATTTAATTGGATAAATCAAAATCCTCCTAAGTGGAGGTTTTTTTGATTGTGAAATTCAGATATCTATACTAATGTAAGGCTGGTTTTATAGACATATAAGAATGTCTAACCACCATTTATCAAATATTAATAGGAAGATATCAGGAAGAATATGATATAAGACCATCTAAAAAGTACGTTACGAATGATTATGAAGAGGAGGACTATACAGCATGGAATTCAAATTTGGGAACGTTTCTATTGTTCTGCCCCCTTTACATATTACAATTATTGGGATCATCATTATACTCTTGTTAGTAAGGTGGAGCAAACAATTAGAGACTAGACGTTTTACCGTTTTCTTTTACTGTTGGATCAGTACACTTGTTACACCAATCTATTCCTATGGTTCATCAGAAGGTGACTTTCAGCTATCGCTTCCCATTGGATTTTTATTGATTTTGTTATATCTATCAAACCGAGAGAGATACCATCCGTCAAAAATGAAGGCGAGTCTTCTAGGACTTTCCATAGCACTATACCAGCTAATTCTTCAATATGTTGGATAGCTACATTGACGGGGGAGAAGGGATTACGAGTAGTAATCCGATGACTCCTATGAAATACCCTAATAAAAAAACGACGTATGCCTGGCTCTATCAAGGAGCGAGGTCATACGTCATTAGTTGGCTGAACGTGCAAGCTTTCATAATTTATTTTAAAACGTATTTTGTGATTGTTTTATCCATGTGAAGATAAAATGTGTTTGCATCGTGAAAACGAATATCAGCTTGGTGAAAAAGAGCGTCATCGAGTTCAAGCGTGTTTTTTACTTTTAATGTCCGTGAATCTAAAATGTAGTAGATTGCCTTCTTCGGCTCTGGTTTGGTTGAATCATACCAAGCTTGTGATCGATCAGTAGCTCCGAAGGCAATACTCTGATCATTGAGTTGCTGTAGCAATCCTTGTGCAGGTAAATCATCAAACGTCTTGGTCGCAATCAATTGATTGTTAGCATTATACAGACTAAGCTTATTTTTATCTTGAATCAGATAGTTGTTTTCTAAGGATACATAGAAAGAATCGTACATGTTATGCGCGTATGTTGTGCCGTAGATTGCATCACTTGCTGGCTTAGGCAATCTTCTGGACCATTTTTCTTCCCCGTTAGACTTGTAGCCGTGTAAAGTTTCTACTTTCGTCTTGGCATCATATATAGGAACAATCACAGTGCCACCACTGAGCACTTCAAAGTCAGCATGCACGATATTAACGTGATCTTGCGGTTGGACAGCAGAAACAACCTTTTTACCAGTGGATATGGAATAGATATCAATGGTCGCCTTGTTTCTCGGTGCATTAGAATTGATCAATCCGACGTAGTTGCCCTGAATATGACGCATGTGACCAGGAAATTCCGTTTTGATAAGCTGCTTGCTTTCCTGGTTGTAAATTGTAATTACGCTAGTGTCTTTGGTGAACGTAACTACTGCTATACGCCCATCTTTCAGTATATTGAATTGATAATGCTGTTTGAATGTTTTAACCCAACGTTGCTTGTTATTGGAGTCTAGGGCAATCAATTTGTATACCTTTTTGTTACCGGACATTACCTCATCATAATAGTAGACATTACCTTCCTCATCCAAGTCAAAAGAATTATAGCGCATAGGTGAGTCATGAATCCATTTTTGTTTTCCTGTTTTATCATCTATCGCGAGTATTGAATTTACAGCCTTAGATTTACCGGCAGAACGAGCTGATTTATACAAAAATGTATATGCAGTTTCTAGATTAGTACGTTCTGAAACGATAGGAAAGATAATTTTCCCAGTGTAATAATTGTTCTTACTATGTATTTCCGTGGTCGTATCAGTAGGTACTTCATATGTCCATTCTGGCTTAGGAAGTACCTTATAACTCGCAGCAGATACGGTCATGTTGGTTGAGACTAAAGGAATCGTAAGAAGAGCCGTTAAAGTCGTCATTAAAAATGTACGTTGAATGATTTTTCTCATGGTATGAGTTACTCCTATTCTGGTTGTACTGGTAGATATAAATCTATAATGCTACATTCAACTTGTTACATGCATCCTCCTAGTTAGATGACTCTTAATTTAGATTTCTTACATAAAAGTTACGGGAAAACAGGGGAAATGCGGATGGAATAGCACAATCGCTACAGATTTTTTTACGTTCCTCCTTACTTTTGATTAAAACATCCTTTCAAGTATAACATATGATTATGGATCATCTACACTTCGATGGAGGATGCATTAAAGGTAGAAAATGTACATTTTTTCGGGGAAGACCTTTAGTATGTATATTGGAAAAAACAAAAGGAGAGTGTACAATTACATCAGGTATGTAAGCGCTTGCTTTATTTGAAAAGGTCGGAGACAGTACATGTATCCGTCCTGAATTCTATTATTCCAATACCAAAGGAGATGCCTTATGAAACAACAACCACCTAAGCCGCACCAGCCGCTCGTAACCCACATCTTCACTGCAGACCCGTCAGCTCATGTCTACGAGGGCAAAATCTACATTTATCCTTCCCATGACCTCGATCATGATGAGCCGAGCAACGATAACGGCGATCAGTATAAAATGGAAGACTATCATGTCCTCTCGATGGACAACTTCGATTCCCCGGTGGTCGATCACGGCGAAGCGTTGCATCTGCGAGATATTCCGTGGGCCTCCAAGCAGCTTTGGGCACCGGATGCCGCTTATAAAAACAACACCTATTACCTGTTCTTCCCGGCACGGGACCATGACGACATCTTCCGTCTGGGTGTGGCAACGTCAGAGTCCCCAGCAGGACCGTTCACGCCGCAGCCGAATTATATGGAAGGCAGCTTCAGTATCGATCCAGCCGTACTGGTGGATGACGATAATCAGTCATACATCTATTTTGGCGGACTCTGGGGAGGCCAGTTGGAGAAATGGCAGACCGGAAGCTTCGTGCCAGATGCAGAAGGACCTGCACCTGACCAGCCGGCGCTAGGACCGCAAGTTGCACTGCTTAGCGACGACATGTTATCCTTCCAGGGCAAGCCTGCCGAGATATCTATTGTCGATGAAGACGGGAATCCGATTCTGGCAGGGGATGAGGAGCGAAGATATTTTGAAGGTCCATGGATGCATAAATATAACGGCGATTACTACCTGTCCTACTCCACAGGAACCACGCATAAGCTCGTATATGCGATCGGCAAGAACCCTATGGGACCATTCACGTTCAAGGGCGAGATTCTCTCACCAGTGATCGGCTGGACAACCCACCACTCCATTGTGCAAGTTGAAGACAAGTGGTATCTGTTCTATCACGATAGCTCCCTGTCGGAAGGCGTCAACCACAAACGCTGCGTTAAATATTGCGAGCTAAACTACAACGAAGACGGAACAATTCAGAAGATCAATCCTTATCCGGATGCGGAGTAAGCTGGCGGGTTAGCGGAAACAGCTAAGATCACAAGATAAGGTGTAAGATGAGGCAGCTCCTAACGGGGCTGCTTTTTGTATTCTAAACGGTATAGTTTCCATCGACCTCATTACTTCCTGGTTCGGTTGAAATCAATTTTTCTATCATCTTTCCAATACATGGCATAAAAACATTTAAAATAGCCCCACTGAAACAGACAGCCAGTGCAGTTCCTATACCTATGGGTCCATTAAAAATAAATGCCATGAACAGGAGTACAACGTTAATCAGAGTTCTCGCAAAAAATATATTCGTTCGAGTTATTTTTTGTAGTGAGAGTGTTAATCGATCGATTGGAATCGGTGCAAAATTAGTCTGTAGATACATGGCCGTTCCTATTCCTGCAACAATCAAACCGCACCCGAAACACAAAAATTTGAAAAACAATAGATCAGGTGCCACCCAAGTCCGTAACAATAACAGCCAGAAGTCAATACAAATGCCTGTTATAAGGGCAGTTATTAAGCCCAAATATTCAGGTTTCTGTTTTTGTAGAAACGAATTAAAAAATATCATAACTAGGGCAATGATAATCTCCCAGCTGCCAACAGTTAAACCTAAGTTTAGGGACAATCCGACCAGAAGAGCATCGAATGGAGAGCTTCCAAGCTTTGATTGTATGGTCAATGTAATGCCAAGAGTTAAAATTAAGATACCTATTGCATAAATTAAATATTGATTTACACGTGATAACGGCATCATTTCGATAATAAATCTTTCACCATTAGATAATGCGGTATTCCATCTTCCATAAATACATCGGAGGTCGTCTGGTATCCTAGCTTGTGATAAAATCCCTCTGCATGTGTCTGTCCGTGTAATTTAACTTTGGATATTCCTTTATCTTCTGCAATCTCTTCCAGTGATGTAACGATTAATTTACCGAGACCAAATTGGCGATAAGGTTTTAAGATACATATACGATCTAATTTACCTACGCCATCTCGAATAATAATTCTGCCTGTTCCGGCGGGGAGTTCATTAAAATAGACCAGGATGTGCTCACACTGTCCATCTAATTGATCATAATCGTCAAACTCATCTTCAATTGGTACATTTTGTTCTTTCACAAACACTTCTTCTCTTATTTGAAAAGCGATGTTGAGTCCCTCAATGGAGTCTATTTTTTTTGATTTCATTTCTTATAATCCTTTCAAAAATTCATTTTGTAATGATAAACAAATTAAACATTCTTTTGGATGATTATAAACGATTTAATTTTTGTTGTAAATACAACAAAAGAATGCGCCGAAGGAAAAATAAAGTTGGGATATGAAGTAAATGGATTCAGTTTGAACGAGTATAATGTCTCTTGTAAGTTATACAGTTTACAGAAAAACTCCTTTATACATTCACATTCAATTCAGCCATTTGAGGGAAAATCATGGTGAGGTGCATCTCATCGACATGGTGAAGCTCCTGAAGGGAAAGGATTCTTATGATTGGTTTGCATTATGGAATTTCCCACAAAAAAGAGAAGAACATGACTTAATCAGTTAGTATTTTTTCGCTAAAAAGTTCGTTTGGCTTCGGTGGGCATAATTCCGCAATACATATCCGAATATATAAAAGTGAATAAAAATTAGCGCAGGACCCTGGTAAAGCTGGGGTCTTTTAGTTGTTGAGCCGCTTGTTTGGCCCGCCATATCGCAGACAAAATCACAGCGTCTGATATTTTTCATTGCAAATCAAACTTTTTGAACAACTCGCCCGTCTTGCTTCCGTAAGGCAATTGCAATTGATGGTTACCCGCGCGGGCCCAAAGGAGTGTCTGATTAGATGAGAGTCGGCCGGAAGCTGGAAAAGCTTCTAATTCAATGTATCACCGATAACCAAGAAAGTGCATATCGACTGGCTTACAGCTATGTCCGCAACAAAGAGGATGCCCTCGACATCGTACAGGATGCCATCCATAAAGCGTTCATGTCCATCGAAAACCTGAAGAATACGGGTTCATTAAAGAGCTGGTTTTTTCGGATCATCGTGACAACGTCCCTGGATTTCATACGAAAACAGAAAAAAGTCCAAATTATGGACGAAGAAAAACTGGAGGTTGTGCTTCCAAGCACCCAAGATCATTATGCCGATCTGGATCTGGCAAGATCACTGGATGAGTTGCCGGAAAAATACCGTATTTTGATTATCCTTCGCTTTTTTGAAGATATGAAGATCGAAGAAATTGCCGATGTGCTCAACGAGAATCTCAATACCGTGAAAACAAGGCTCTATCAAGGACTGCAGAAGCTTCGGGTAAACATGAGCGAGGAAGAACAAAAAGAGGAGAGACGATAATGGATGATAAGCTAAATAGGATGAAACAGGAATATGAGTCCATTCCTATTCCTGATGAATTAAATGAGATGGTGAACAGAACGATTGCTTCCCGGCGAACAAAAATAAAGGCCATGCCCTGGCTCGTAAGCGCTGCAGCTGCCTGCATCCTGCTGTCTGTCGGCGTAAACGCTAGCCCGACCTTCGCCAAGGCGCTATCTGAAGTGCCGGTGCTCGGACAGATTGTCAAGGTGATCACCATCCGGGAATATGCCGAGCAGAACGAAAACACCGATGTGCATATTAAAACGCCCGGCATTGTCGGTACCGGCGATTCTGAACTGGAAAAGTCCCTAAATTCCAAATATATGGAGGAAAACAAGAAGCTGTATGAAGGCTTCAAGGATGAAGTGGCCCAGCTGGAAATAGGTGGGAAAGGCCATCTCGGGCTGGAAAGCGGCTATGAAGTCGTCACCGATACGGATCGGCTGCTGACCCTTTCTCGTTATGTCGTTGAATCAGCCGGTTCCTCCGCTGAATCCCGCAAATACGATACCATCGATAAAGTGAACCATATCGTCATCACGCTGCCGAGCCTCTTCAGCGATGAACGCTATATTCGAGTGATTAGCGACAATATTAAAGAGCAAATGCGTCAGCAGATGAAGGACGACCCAAGCAAGGTTTACTGGGTTCAGCAGCCGGGGACCGAGGCGGATATGCCAGAGGATGATCTGTTCCGCAGCATCGCGAAGGACCAGAATTTCTACATTAATCAGGACAGCAAGCTGGTCATCAGCTTCAATGAATATGACGTAGCACCTGGCTCCATGGGCGTTGTCGAGTTTACGATTCCGACAGAGGCGATTCAGGAATTGCTCGTCAGCAATAAGTATGTTCAATAACCACTGTACGACTAAATCTTTTTTAATCACTAGGAGGTAATTACAATGAAAACGAAACAATATACAACAAAATGGACTAAAACCTTAGCCGTAGCTGGCTTGGCAAGCATTCTGATGGTGTCTGCTCCCGGGTTCTCTTCCGCAGATGTCTATGTACAGGCAAAGGCCGCTTCCGGCAACGGACAGATTATGGCTCCCAACCTTGCCACGAAGATGGTGACAAGCAAGAAACTCCAATCATCTGAAAAATGGCTGAAGACGGATATCACCATTCCCGTATTCCAAGGACTCGCGGACACCAAATATCAGGATGAGGTGAATGCTATCATTGAATCCCATGCCTCCAATGATCTTGAAAAATGGGAAAAGGCCGCCGCTGAAGCAGCCACCTTGGCCAAAAAGAATGGCTACACCATGCACCCCTACCAGCTGTTGATCCAATATGAGCTGACATCGGACGGCTCGGACAACGGCCTGGTCTCCCTTAAAATCACCACGGAGGGGACCGGCATGAATAATCCGGAGACACTTGTCGACACGTACAATTTCACGAATAAAGCCGAGGCCAAGCGCGTAAAGCTTGAAGACCTGTTTGGCAGTAAGTACTCATCCATTCTGGATGCGCATATTAAATCCGCAATCGCTGCAGACCAAGATCTTTATTTTAAAGGGGAGAACGGGTTTCAGGGCGTAGATCCAGAGCAAAGCTTTTACGTGAAGGACGGCCATGCACACATCGTGTTCCAAAAATACAGCATCGCTCCGGGATCGACCGGCACTCCTGAATTTGCCGTGAAGCTACCGGACCAAAATAAAGTACACGGAGCTGTCCAAGCGATCATTCCTTCCAGCAAGCATTACATCGGCAAAGACGGGAAGCTAATGATTCCTTTAGCCAGCGTGCTACGCCAGCTGAATTACGACGTTACTTGGAATGGCAAAAGCAAAACCACCGACATTACCAAAGGAGCCCTCTGGAGCTCCATCAGCTTGAACAAGGACAGCTATTTTCTTGGAAAAAATGCTCCCCACAAGCTCGGGGCGGTACCGGAAATGAAAAATGGATACCTCTACGTGCCGCTGGAATTCCTGTCCGATATTCTGAAATTGAAGGTCATCCAAGACAAGCAGGGTCAGATCACGATCTGCAACGCAGAAAATTAAAAACGCGCTTTCCTGCTTTTCTGTCCGCCCTCATATTCGATCACAGCAAAGACCGCCCGCAAGAATTTGCGCCAGCGGTCTTTTTTTTCTTGTTGGGGGCTTGTGACATGCCCAATCACAGATAAGATCACAGTGGTTGAAATTACTAATTGAAAAATCAAACTTTTCAAACAACTCGCCCGTCTTGTTTCCGTAAGGCAATTGCAATTGAAGGTTACCGGCGAATTTTTCTATGAATTTTATGTAAGAACGAGTTCATAGATTAATAGTTAGCATAATTACGAGATGATAGGACGTGTACAGGATTTGAAATTACATCATGAATCAACACAAGTGAATGGAATTGCAATTCGCGGTGGAAGCCGCAAACGAAGAAGGAAGATTCGTTATGGAAAGTTAAGTTTGGTACTTATGGGTTTGATTCTCCTTGTCATGGGGACTACGCATGTATTCAGCGGTAAGACACATTGGATAAAGACGATGGTTGAACTGCCACCCATTTCTGTTATTAAAGAGCCTGTTCAATTAGGGTTCATACAGGGTTCGCCAGACTCAAAAGAGCAACCGACGAGATTCTTGGGTCAAATCAGCAAAGTAGCATATATTACCTTTGATGATGGCCCTAGCAAATACACGGAGCAATTGCTGGACATTATGAACCAGTACCATGCTAAAGCTACTTTTTTTATGGTTGGAGAGAATCTGGATCACTACCCGGAAGCGGTGAAACGTTTGGTGAAAGAAGGCAGTTATCCCGGATTGCATAGTATGACACATAGTTATAAAAAGTTATATAAGAGCGGCAGCTCAGACAACTTTTTGAATGAATTTAAAGAAGTGCAAAATAAGGTCGAAGCATTGATTGGATATACACCACATCTGATACGTGCGCCTTATGGAAGCAGCCCACAGATTGGTGAGGCATTTAGAGGGGATATCGCGGCAGCAGGGTTTAAAATGTGGGACTGGACAACGGACTCACTTGACTGGAACCTTCCCGGCCAGCCCAATAAAATTATATCCCGGATAGAAAGAGGCGCACACCGAGATATAGAAGTTATTCTGATGCATGAACGGAAACAGACTGTAGAAGCTCTGCCACAAATTCTAAAGCTACTGAGAGCAAAAGGCTATGAGTTTGAGGTTTACAATCCGAATGAGCATATGGTTGTTAATTTCAGCCACGATCCTCGCTTGTAATTTAACTTAGATAAACTATCAGTAAAAGAGGGAAAACCGGTGAAAATCACAAGTAAAAAACGGATATATGCTGTTCTTATTACCTTATTTCTTCTCCTACTTAACGGATGTGGAGAGCCTCAGGAGCCAGCGGTCAATCAGATTAATCATCTAGCTCAAAATAGTCAGGCGATCGACAAATCTCTGGAGTCCCTTTCAAATCATGAACAAGAAGATATGAAATTATACAATTTTATTCTGAGGCAAGGGAGAGAGAAAAACAGTAATGTAACAGGGTTGCTGGAGCAAGTGGAAACTCATGTACAGGCGCGAAGAACTATTCTTGAACAAATAGAAAAAGCTAGGCAGCAGGCAGATGAACAAACGAAATCACTTCAACAATCCCTGCTGAAACTTTCGTTTGAAAAAGAAAAAACACTTTCTCTTGCGGAAAAATCTCTCGAACAATATGAGTCAAGAAACCAAACGCTTCAGATGTTTATTGAAGCTTATGGATTGGGTTTGGATGCTGAAGAGCAAGTGTACGGATCTATGAGAGGGCGTACTAAAACAGATCTTAAAGAAATCAAACTTGCTATTAAAAAGAGAAATGCTCTATATGACAAATTGAGTAAAATTCAAGAAAAGTTCAACTTACTGACCCAGACATTTAACAGTACTCAAGAGCAGCTTATGAAGCAAAGCCAAGAAAGATGAGCGAAATTAAGATCGATAACTCCCATGCTAGATCATGAACCGATGGGTAGAATGGGTACAAGAACATGTTCCCAGCCAAGGACTAGTACTTGTACTGATTGCCGGAATTGACATGAACATAGTCCGATTACCGATTAGATATATGTCTAAAATAAAAAGCGAGCTAAAGGTGAGCGAGCTTTAACTTGGGTCAGTAGCGCTACAGGTAAATACTTAACCATAAAAAAGGATGAAATATTTGTTTACTTCGATACGTATTGTGTCTTATAATTTTCACAAAGATACATATCGTATCTAGAAAGTTTGTATCGCGCAAGTAATGTACAGGTGCTCGCATCTTGGTTCCAGTTTTGGAGAAAGGAGGGAATGACCGATGGAAAAGAAAAAAACGACTTGGGTGACACCGGAATTAGAGGTGCTGGATGTGCAGCAAACGATGGCTGGCTATGGATACAGACAAATTGATTGGATCGAAGAACATGATGCAGACCTATATGATCCGTCCTGAGATCCTACTTCAAATTAAAAATCATATTATTGCTCAAAAGGTCGCCTGTGGGCGGCTTTTTCGATGCTAAGATGAGGGACAAGAATATGTTTCAATTTCATATACATAAGCAACTTCAACAAAATCATGGTGATGCATTGATCAGATTCCCTCCGCTTCGTAAGTCATTTGGTAGAAAGCATTGGTTACCGAAAGTATATATGTATTTTTTGACGCATTAAACTCTATATCGGATTCATTTGTTATGTTAGACAGGTTCCACATCATTTATAGCACTATGAGAGGGGAGTGATCATTTTGAATACTTCTAAACAAATGATGCCTCATAATTCCAATGGTCTGTTTAGTACACTTGGAATTTATGGCGTCCAAGGAGTTTTTATTATTCTGTTCTTGTTATTAAGCCCTATCTACTATTTGAACAAATGGGACTTTAAACGTCGCAAAAAGCGGAAACCTTTCTACACCAGTAAATTAGTTCAATTACAAGAGCGTTATCCGATTCTCTACGAATTAGCCATGTACGTTCAGAACTTCCCTATTCCTCATAATGTCTACAAAGTTTTACCCCCTTTAAGGGGCGATGTTCTTCAGGTGGGCTGTGGTACAGGTTTACTGAACAAGTATCTTCGCAAGCAGAAGGATATTCGTTTTCTCAATATGGATCCGAATTTAAATGCGCTGAAACTTGGAAAGAAGTGGGGAAGGTTCAATTCCTATATCCATGCCTTCATTGATAAGCCGACTTCTTTACCTGAACATTGCTGTGATATGATTTTGTTTGCACGAAGCTTTCATCACATTCGTCATCACAAAAAAGCCTTCATTGAGAGCAGCAGATTGTTACGTGATGGTGGATCAATTATTATTACGGATCCGGTTATACTCAAGTCTCTTTCGGGTTCTGTAACGGATGGTGGTTATATGGCGAACTCTTCGATTGATGGTGTAATTTGGAGATTTACCAAAGAAACATTAATTACTCACATAGAGCGCTGTCTTCCTCCTGAATTAAAGATTGAATCCGTAACCGAAACGAGACAAGTGCATGTAACGAATTATAATTTATTTGTGCCTCAGACAGATATCGTAGTGGTACTTCGAAAAAGTTATTTTCCGAACTAGTTACGGTAGAGAACTCGAACATTCGTAACGAAGCAAACTACGGTTTTGCGCGGGCAAGCATTGGTTTAAAAAAAGCAGTAAACGAAAAGTTGTAAAAAGGTCCCGTTGTCGTGGGACAAAACATATACCCATTGAAGTCGCTAATTTAGCGGCTTTTTATTTTATCGGTACAAGTTCATGTCCTTAGATTGAGATAAGAACTTGTACCAATTGCCTGAAAAGAGCTTGTTGAATGTTTGCGGAAACATTTATGAGAAGAAGAAGTAGCTTTATTGTTACTCTCTGCACCGACTGCTATGGAATATTATTCTCAGCTAGGCTTTGAAAAAATTGAGAAAGCATTTTGGATACCAAGAGTAAAGTAACCTATCTGCCAGGGCATGAAAAAGCTTCAGCAACACAACTCAACAATGCAGAGCAATACGGTGAGAGGATAAGAGTGATGAAAGTGTTTAGAAGATACTGACTTGTTAACATTACCCTTCGTATTGAGTGATAATGAAGCAGTTGGTATTTAGAATTTAATGCTCTTAGGATGACTAACAATTCTACGATCAATATTGCTCGTTAATCAAAAAGGCCGCTGATCCACCTGTTTCTAATCACTCCAGGCTCATCGTAGTGACTATTCTCAAGTTTTGGTTTTAACCTCCAAAAACCTTTTTCCCACTGTGAACAATCGGGTTCAATATATTGAAGTCCGCTGATTACAGAATCAATATCAGAAGGGGAGAGATCGATGAGTTCTTTTTTATGGAATAGGGCTGTAAAGCCATGTTCAATAGAAATTCTGCAGTTTTTGTTAAAATTAAGGGAATAGTATGAATGCCCATCTTTAGCATGGTCATGCAGAATCTGAAGTAAAGGAAGACCTACATATGAATGGAGGTCCTCTATCTCTTTAGGATAAATCGATTCAAACGAGTGATTTTGTTCATCATATATCTCATAAGAAACCCCGTAGGATTGCCATTCCAACAAACTTTTTAAGAAGATCGTATATATCTCGTGAAAATGCTTTTTAACAAAATGAATTGTATTTAGATCTTCCGTGGTTAGTGCATTTTTAGTATCGATATACGTATTAAGCGAATATATCTCCGTATTAAATAAATCTACCGAAGCTTTAACCTCCAATGACCCTTCCCAACTTTCATATTTTTCGATGTATCGCAATTGATCTAATGTTCTGTTCATTGTTCACCTCATAATTAATCTTTATTAAACATAAAGCTTTATATATGTAGCTTGGGTCTTAGACACAAAGATCGATATACCTAACGTAATTCTCAGCACTTGAGCAGACGAGTGACTAGATTTTATATGCTTGGAAGTAAAATATAGGATATTCTACTTGTAACACTAAAAAGCAGAATTGTACTATGATTAGCAAAGAAAACCTCATTTTAAAAATGATATGTTCTCTCCATCACTAATTAATATAACAAAAAATTAGGCTTAATAGGCAATGAAAGTGTAGGAAAGAAGTGAACTTAACAAAATAGTGGCTGCACACGGGATTGTCGAAGAACAAGAACATAGTTCGATTACTGATTAGTTGTATATCTAAATGTACTGATAGCAAAGGAAATAAATTAAGCCAAGTAAAAGAATGATTTTACATCAATAAAATCCAAATCCGTGAGTTAGCTGTCTATATAACAGGAGGTGAACGACAATGATCGATGCACAGCAACAAATCAACGCCGCACAAAACGGAGATCACGATGCCTTCGTTTCTCTTATAAAGGATCGAACGGATAAGCTGCACCGAGTGGCTCGCCATTATGTACGAGAGTCCAAAGATGCGGAGGATATAGTTCAAGATGCCCTTGTTAAGGCTTATGAGTCACTGCACACGCTGCAGCAAGCCGAAGCGTTTGAGAGCTGGCTTACCAGAATTGTGGTGAACCGGGCGCTCAATTATTTGGAGAAATCCAAGCGTGTTCACCTGAGCGATGACCCGCAGGTTCACGAGCACGCGGCCGTTAACGATATCGATCAAACCCTGGATCTGGAGCGTGCATTGGCCAGTCTGGATCCGAAGCTGCGTCAGCTCCTGTTCTTAAAATATAAGAGGGACCTGACCCAGCAGCAAATCGCCCATCTCCTGGATATGCCCTTAGGTACTGTAAAAACACAATTACGAAAGGGGCTGGAACATTTGCGCAACGAAATGGCTCAAGATTTTCTCGAACGAGACTTGGATACATTACGCCTGCAGTTAAGACAACAAGCAGAGCACCAGTTTGCCGTTTCACCGGATTATGATCTGATCGTCAATGACTATCAAGAGAATACCATTAGGGGAACAGGGAAAGGTGAAGTGGGATTTTTGTGGGTTAAATCAGGGAGTGATGACGCCGTTTCTGCTACGCTCTCCAAGGACGGCAACTTGATAGACTATTCCATTTCCTGGACCTCATTGGACAACGAGACAAGGCTATCTGAGGAGAAGCTCAAACAGCAGGCAGAGCAATTCCTGGAAGATCATTATCCCGGCGCAATGCGTGATTTTCCGTATTGTGAGATGGAGTGGATGGAAGGGATGTTTGGGTACACACGACAGCAGAAGGCGATGGGGTTGCCGCTTCCTGGGACGGGATGCATGATTATGGTTCATCCCAGCGGTCGCGTGGTCGGATTTAGGTACTACGGAACCGTTACAGGGCCGGCACTCCCAACCATGATCACACCAGAAGAGAAACAGATGGCGTATATGAAGGCGAATTTTTTGCTACATGTGGAATATTGCAAATTGGACAAGGCAGTGTACACGGATGGTGACGATCAGGTCCATCTTGTTTACGCCCCTCGAAGTAGAGGACTCATCTATAATGCATCATCACAGGAGGAAGTTCTGACAACCTATAGGGCAGAAGCTGTCCCCTCTGACCCAAGAACTCTGGACGAGTGGTCAGGTGAGTTCCCGCCCGCGCGAAGCCTAGAAGAGTGGATTGGCGTAGACAACGACCAATTTCAGTTAGTACAAGACGACAATATTGACTCGAACACCAAGTTAATGGTATGGAAGCAACAGAATGAAGAACGTCCAGCCAAGAATGACCGGTCTTGGAAGGCCTATTGGGCTGATCAGATGGAGGGAGCGGTCAAGGCGCGAGTAGACAGCCAAACCGGACAATTGATTGACTTTGTTTCGCATGGTAAGCCAGATCAACTAGCTCCATTAACCTGGGATCGAGACGCATGTATAGAAGTAGCTGTGGACTATGTCCGAGGATTAGCAGCCGAAATGTTGCCGTATCTCAAGCTTCTAACTGAAGAGACCAATGACGAAGATCGTTTGGAAATCATTCGCTTTGGTGTATATGTTCAAGACGTATCTGTCAGGGATGAATGCTATCAACTAGCTGTTGACCGCTCCAATGGGAGGGTCAAAAGTTTGATGTCCCCCTCCATAAGGCCAGAACAGTTAAAGAAACTAGAGACCGTACCTTCATTTGATTCCCAGACAGCCATCCATCGATGGACGGCACAGACCAAGCTGCGTCTGCAATGGGAACGGATGCACAATGCTAGAACAGAAGAGGCCCCATACGAACTAGTATATCGAATGATTGGTAGCGAGCACGAGCGGACGCCTGAAGTACTTGATGCGCATACGGGGAAGTTATACGAAAATACTTTTTACTGATAAACGTAGAACAGCATTGGAAGGAGGTTGGTGTCCATTCCAGAATGGACACCAACCTCCCATAATAAAAACAATATTGTCGAGGGGCAAGAACTTGTACCGATCGCCGGAATGGACAAGAACATATACTAATTAACGGGCAGGTGATTATTTTGTTAAAAATCAAAATAAGAGTTGCCCTATATAACCCTACTTTGATATAAATACTATAAATACTGCCAAAAATGGTTCAATTGCATTCTTGTTGTTTAGTAGGTTACAAGTTTTCTTTGTCATCGATAGGAATATATAAGTAGGAGGTTTCTGCATGGTAAAAGTACAAGAACGTCGGCATTTAGTCTTGATTGGTAACGGGATGGCTGGGATTAACACGGTGGAACAGATCTTAAAACTGGCGCCCAGCACCTACAGGATTACTGTATTTGGGAGTGAACCTTATCCCAACTACAATCGTATTCAGTTATCGTATGTGCTAGAAAAGAGTAAAGCAGTTGAAGACATCATTTTGAATGACAGGAACTGGTATTTAGAGAACGGAATAGAGCTATATACCGGAACGACTGTAACACATATTGATACGGAACAAAAAATCGTGAAGGCAGACAATGGTATGGAGGTTCCATATGACAAGCTCATTGTTGCAACCGGTTCCAATCCGTTTATGCTTCCGGTACCAGGAATAGATAAAGAGGGTATTGTAGGCTTCAGAGATATCGCAGATTGCCAAAACATGCTGCATGCAGCAGATCAGTACAAGAAGGCTGCTGTTATTGGTGGGGGTCTGCTCGGATTGGAGGCTGCCAAGGGGCTACTCAAACTGGGGATGGATGTGACAGTGGTCCATCTGTTTGAGGAGATTATGGAACGTCAGCTTGATCATACCGCCTCACTGATGCTTCAGGCAGAGCTGGAAAGCCAAGGTTTGAAATTTGCTACCGGCAAACAGACTGAGGCGTTTCTGGGAAATGACCGGGTCAGCGGTATTCGTTTTACCGACGGAACGACGCTGGATGCAGAATTCGTAGTCATGGCGGTGGGAATTCGACCAAACACTGCATTAGCCAAGAAAAGCGGCATTGTGGTTAATAAGGGGATTCTTGTGGATGATTATATGCGTTCTTCAGCAACGGATGTTTATGCGGTAGGGGAGTGTAACGAGCATCGGGGCATTACATATGGGCTCGTAGCTCCACTATTTGAACAGGGAGCTGTCCTTGCGAAGCATCTGTGCGGAGTGGATACGAAGCCGTATGAAGGATCTGTGGTATCTACTCAACTCAAAATATCTGGTGTAGACGTGTTCTCCGCTGGTGAGTTTATGGATGCAGAAGGACTGTCTATCGTGCGGATGCATGATGACTGGTTACGTATTTACAAAAAAGTGCTCCTGCGCGGCGGACGGATCGTCGGCGGTGTTCTGATTGGTGACGGAAAGGAATCTTCCCGACTGCAACAGTGGATTCGAACAGGCACTGTAATGACAGAAGCCATTCATCATGCGATTATGGGACAAGCCTCGGTCGAAACCGAGAATACGGCCGCAGAGCTGGCGGATGAGGAAATCGTATGTGGTTGTAATGGTGTGACGAAAAAACACATTGTGGATGCCATTAACGAGAAAGGATTAACCACGGTAGAAGAAATCAAGGTGGCCACAAGTGCATCGCGTTCTTGTGGAGGTTGCCGACCGGTTGTAGAGCAGATTCTTCAATATGTGCTCGGGGACAAGTATGATTCAGCGGCGGCGAAACAGGAAGCAATCTGTTCCTGTACCACACTGAGCAGAGATGAAGTCGTGACGGCGATTAAAGAAAAGGGGCTGATCACATCTAAAGAAGTAAGATATGCGCTGGAATGGGATAACCCGGAGGGCTGCTCTAAATGTCGGCCTGCGCTGAACTACTATCTGGGTATGATCTGGCCAACTGAGCATGTGGACGAGAAGGATTCACGTTTTGTAAATGAACGGATGCATGCGAACATTCAAAAGGATGGAACATTTGGCGTTGTGCCGCGGATGTACGGCGGGGTAACCACTCCGGACGATCTCAGACTTATTGCTGATATTGCGGTGAAATACAACGTCAAGCTGGTTAAAGTAACCGGTGGTCAGCGGCTGGACCTGCTTGGGGTCAAAAAAGAGGACCTGCCAAAGATCTGGAAGGACCTTGGCATGCCGTCCGGTTATGCGTATGCGAAGGCGCTTCGCACGGTCAAGACATGCGTGGGATCACAGTTCTGCCGTTTTGGTACGAAAGATTCGATGGCGATGGGAATAATGCTTGAGAAGAAGTTCGAGCGGTTAGATATGCCGGCCAAGTTCAAGCTTGCCGTTAACGGCTGTCCGCGTAACTGCGCGGAGTCAACAACCAAGGATATTGGGATCGTCGGTAATGAGGGAGCTTGGGAAATTTACGTTGGCGGTAATGGCGGAATTAAAGCCCGACTTGCTGAACTGCTGTGTAAGGTGCGAACAGATGAAGAACTTCTGGAGATTGTCGCCGCGTTCATGCAACATTACCGGGAGACAGGCAAATATCTGGAGCGGACCTCGGAATGGATTGAAAGGATGGGATTGGAATCCGTCACGGAAGCTGTAGTCAATGATCTGAATAACCGCCGGGTTTTGGCTGAGCGGATGGAGGTCGCTCTGGCGCAGGTGAAGGAACCTTGGAGTGAAATCCTGAATAATTCGAATTTAAGGGAAAGGATGTTTGAAGAGATTAGTATCTCTACGAAACAGGACTAGAAACAGGAAGGGGCTGCATGATGGAACCAATATTGAATAAAGATGAATACACGTATTATCTTATTGGCAATGTAGATGATTTCACAGAGAGACTGGGACGAGTAGTGCGCTTAGGTAATGAAGAGATTGCGATATTTAAGACAACGGACGGACAGATCTATGCCCTTGAGAATAAAAGCCCTGGTCCGCGCGGAGGCACGATTGCAGAAGGAATTATATCCGGGGATGTCCTGTTCGACCCAATCTGTGACTGGAAGATTTCGTTGACGGATGGTCAGGTGCTTGATCCTGATACGGGACAGGTTCGGACTTATCCGGTTCAGGTTCACGTAGAAGAGGTACGAGTTGGATTACTGAAGAATGTGGGAGAGACTTTCCATGAGTAAAGACCTTCAGAACAAGAACGAATGGGTGCTTTAATTGTGGAGATTGCGAATTATTATGAAAGTCAGCGAAGTGGAGTAAGACAGATTAAAAGCTGAGAACACAATATCTAGATTAAAAGGTTCGAATATGTGGGCTGTAAAGACATCACTCATATCATGTCGAGGGACAAGAACATAATCACATTAAAGTCGCTATTTTTAGCGGCTTTTTTTTATTTTATCAGTACCAACAAGTTCTTGGTCAGTCATGATTTGTCAGAGGGACAAGAACATTGTTTCATTTCGGATTAGATAATTGCTGATGACTCTTGGATAACATTTTCTTGAATTTGTTTGTAGAGCGCCAGCTTTTTCAAAGAGTAGCATCTCCCCATAAACTTTATGATTTTATAATCAATTGGTCATATAAAGCCTGGTTCCTATATATTATAATACGGCACGTTAAGCGCTTACAGTTTGAATTAACAAAACTAACTAGTCAGCCGACTTTTCAAATGCATAACAAAAAAGAGAGGATGACGAACAAATGAAAAAACGCAGTGCTTTAATCTCCATCATTACACTCCTTATTATGTCACTTGTTTTTACTGCATGTGGTAATTCTTCTGGTTCAAAAACGGAAACAAAGCAATTAGGCGCTAATGCCGGTGAGAATGCAACAGAATTATCATTTTGGACATTCGTAGATTTGCACGGCAAGCATTTGGATAAAATGCTGGGGTTATGGAACGAGCAGAACCCAGACAAACAGATTAAGTTGAATGTAACGGTTATGCCTTACGATGATATGCATAACAAGCTCTTACTGGCAGTTACAAGCGGAAAAGGTGCTCCTGATATCGCGGATATTGAGCTAGGTAAATTCCCGAAATTCTTGGAAGGTGACAACGTTCCCCTGGAATCTTTGAATGATGTATTTACACCATACAAAGACACTGTTGTTCCTTCACGTGTCGAGATTTACTCCAAAGCCGATCAGGTTTATGGCTTTGATTATCACGTCGGTGCGACGCTTGCTTTCTACAACACTGAAATTCTCGAACAAGCAGGGGTTGACTACAAGACCATCAAAACGTGGGAAGATTACAAACAAGCAGGTATCCAGGTTTACGAAAAGACTGGCAAGTATTTAGGTACTGCTGATACGTCAGCTTCGTTCCAAGCATCGTTGCTACTAGCTCAGCAAAATGCTGATTTTACAGATGAAAATGGTAATCCAAAAGTGAACTCGCCTGAAATGATTAAAGCGTTTGAAATGTTAGTCGATCTGCAGAAGAACAATGTTATTCATACGATCCCTGGCGGACAACCCGACACAGAAGAAGCAAAAGGCGAATATAACAAAGGCAACTACGCAAGTGCATTAATGCCTGAGTGGTACATGTCCCGCTTTGTAAACGAAATGAAAGATCTTAAAGGGAAGTATGCAATAGCTCCATTGCCTGTATTCGAAGAAGGTAACCCTCGTTCCGTTGGCTTAGGCGGTACTGGCACAGTTGTTACTAAGAATGGTAAAGACGTTCAGTTGGCAAAAGAATTTGTAGCCTTTGCTAAGCTTTCGAAAGAAGCTACTACTGAAATTTGGAATACACTTGGATTTGACCCAATCAACATGGAAGTATGGAAAGATGATGCAGTTACGAAAAACCCTGATAATGAGTACGTCCAATACTTTAAAACAAATGCATTTGATACGTTGAATGAAATCAAAGACGAAATTAGAGCGATTAAGTCCGTTAAAGCTTCACCAACCATCGGCAATATATTCAATACGGTTACTTTGAATGCGATCTTTGAAGATGGCCAAGACGTGAAGGAAGCGTTGGATGAAGCACAAGCAGCAATTGAACAAGAATTGAAATAAATATACGAAGTAAATGATCTGACTAAACCTGTCGGCAGGTATAGTGGTCGGCAGGTTTAACCATAGTCAAGGGAGATTGAGAATATGATAAAGAGATTTGTATACTCTCAAAAAGTTGCACCTTATGTTTTTGTATTGCCATTCATACTTATATTTTTGATATTCTGGTTTTTTCCGCTTATAAATTCATTCGTAATGAGCTTTCAAGATCGGATGTTGGGACAGGATCCTAAATGGATTGGTGAAGCAAATTATTCGAAATTACTTACGGATAAAGTGTTTTTGATATCTATTAGAAATAGCGTTGTGTACATGTTAGGAACTTTAGTGCTGTTGATTCCTTTTCCCATGTTATTCGCCGTTATGATCAATAGTAAGCTAATGATGGGAAGAGAGTTTTTTAAATCTTCCTTCTTTCTCCCTGCATTGACATCTGTCGCAGTTGCGGGTACTATTTTCCGCCTTACATTCGGTGAGATGGAAGGTTCATTAATGAACAGTTTCCTAGGTCTATTTGGTGTAGAGCCTATTAAATTTTTGAAAGACGGAAATTGGAGTATGGCAGCACTGTTAATCCTCGCATGTTGGAGATGGACAGGCGTTAATATGCTTTACTATCTATCTGGTTTGAAAAGCATTGACAATGAATATTATGAGGCTGCTTCAATTGACGGTGCATCTGCTTGGCAGAAGTTCAGAATGATCACAATGCCATTATTGAAGCCGACCACGGTATATGTTACCACAATTAGTGTTTATGCAGGTTTAGCCATGTTTACTGAGAGCCTGATGATGTTCAACGGTAACAAATCACCCCAAAATATTGGCTTAACCATTGTTGGATATCTGTATAGACAAGGGATTGAGCAGAATAAGCTGGGTTACGCAGCTGCGGTTGGTATCATTCTGTTAGTCATTGCTATGGTTATCAATTTAACACAGTTGAAATTTAGTGGAATGTTCAAAAAGGAGGAGGATTAAAGTGGGCAAAAGTCAGACGAGGAGTGATTTCATCTCTAGAATAGTAATGATTTGTTTATTCATTATACTATTCGTTATAATTATGATCCCATTCTACGCAGTGGCCCTATCTTCCTTCAAGCCAGGTGAATCCTTAGTTAGATATGGTCTTAACCTACGTTTGGATTTTGAAATCATGAGTTTTGATAATTTCCTCTTTTTGTTTACTGGAGAACATGATTATTTTGTGTGGTTTTGGAACAGTACGATTTTAACCATCGTTCAAGTGGTTTTAACACTTTTTGTAAGCGCATTTGTTGCATATGGTTTTGCAGCATATCAATTTAAAGGTAAGAACTTCCTCTTTATATGTGTTTTGCTCATTATGATGGTGCCTTTCGAAATACTGCTGGTTCCTTTGTACAGCCTAATTAATGATTTGGGAATGGTGAATAGCTATTCGGCAATCATTCTGCCCGGTATAGCCAATGCCGCGACCATATTTTTCTTCAGGCAATATCTACGAAGCATACCCAAAGAGATTATTCAATCTGGGCGGGTTGATGGCGCAAACGAGTATGCGATTTATTTTAGACTAATTATGCCGATTATGAAGCCATCCTTTGCAGCAATGGCCATTTTGAATGGGATGAATAGCTGGAATAATCTATTGTGGCCATTCATGGTGCTCGGAGATCAGAGTAAATATACACTTCCAATCGGTTTGAAAACGTTGTTAACTCCTTATGGCAATAACTATGACCTATTGATCGTGGGCTCCTTCTTTTCCATCATCCCAATTTTCATACTATTCATTGCTTTTCAGAAATATTTCATAGACGGTATGACTGCAGGCGCTGTCAAAGGGTAGTATATATTATGATGAAACAAGTGATAAGATGGAATTCCAAGAACGAGCGTCACATGACGGATACGAATGAAGACTTGTTCGACCATCGGATGTACGTGCTAGAGAATGAAAATGTCAATTCGCTCCAAGGCAGTTGGATGGAAAGAGGGCAGGTTCGTACCGAATGGGAAAGCTTTGCCCTCGATGCCACCTCATGACGCAAGTCGCTAACAGCGGTTCTCTCGACAGATGAGAGCATCTCAATATATGGTCCAGGTCATAATTCCTTCATGGTGTCAGAGAGGAAGACGCAGAGACGCTATTTGTGTTTCACGCAAGAACGTACAAGAACATCATAGGAGATCCGTTGTACGATCCGAATCGCCATACACTTGTGACAGCGCTTTTGTGGACGGCTGATGGCAGATCCGATTTCCGCAGCTATGTTGAAGCACTTGCACGTTCTTTACCATGAACGAGTGTTTCAACAAGGTTGGTTGATAGATTTGAGTTCGTTTATCCAACTTGCCAAAGAGAGACAATAAGAACATCGAAGGCACCTCTGTGTGCCTTCGATTTCGCTCTAACCGCATCATAAGGGCAGGATAGTTTAACAAATAAGTCGAAGAGTTGAGTGGGACTAACCTTGCTTAAAGAGGAAAGAGATAACGTTAAATTATAAAAATGTTGTTTACGAAATGCTTAGGCTAATGCTGATATTAAATACTTTATACATAAAAGAGCTCAAAGAAATATGGAAAGAAGAGGACGAGGTTCAGTCACACGTTGAATGTCCAAGGACAAGAACTTGTACCGATTGCCGGAATGAACAAGAACATAGTCCGATTAACGATTAGATGTACGTCTTAAGATTGATCACAAAAACAAAGATCACGTACGGAGGAGCTTTGATAAAGAAGAATAGTCCCACAGTTCAGTGAGGATTATTTTCATATGTCAGATAACTAGAACCCATGAGACTGCCCTGTCTCCTTGCGCCGCCAATTTATAAATACCAAAGACAAAGCAATTAATGTAAGGATCATCCCAACCACTCGAAATCCTTCGAAGCTGAAGTTATCTCCCATTACAGTGCTAATCAGTATAGAAGAGAGAATGGTTCCCAGGTATCTTGAGGTATTAAATATTCCAGATGCTACACCTATCATTTCTTTTGGTGAACTTTTGAATAAGGCAGATTGCATAGCGACACTGTTCAACCCGTTGCTAACACCGAATGCAGCTAAAGCCAGACACACACTGATAACTGGTGAAGTCTGATCAAGTGTTACAATCCACACGGACCCAAATGTCATAAGTATTCCGGACATCAGCAATGCTGGCCCGGGACCTGATTTATCGATCCATCGTCCTGCCATTGGAGAAGTAACGAGTGAGCACAAGCCTAAGCTTAGCATGAGCATCCCTGTATGGAACTCGCTGACATGACGAACAATTTGCAAGTAGGACGGAAGCCCAAAAAAGAGAGAATAAAAAAGCAAGTTAACGATCAAAAATTCGACATTGACCCAAGTCATTGCAGGATATTTAACGAATGTGCGTAAAGGAATAAAGGGTGCCTTCGCTTTTAACTCATTTCGCACGAAAGCTCCCAGTGCAACGAAGCCAATCAGCCCCACAATAACGTTGCTTAATGTAATTTGACCAGACGTTTTTGTGGACAATAATCCAACGAGCAGAGCAACCAGACCCACGGTGAATAGGAGAACTCCTGGCGCATCAATCAGATCAGACCATTTACGAAAGGACATGTTTCGAGCAACGGATGTCGTAGACGGAATATCTTTAGGAATATGCCTCCAAGCTAATAAAAAACTTGTCATTACGAACGGAATATTAATCAAAAAGATAGCAGGCCAGCCCCACCAGTGAATGATGACTCCGCCAATAAAGGGACCGATCGCTGCTGCTCCGGATAGGAATATGCTCAAATATGACAGTGCAGTCGCTTGTTTTTCCGTAATATGAATTCGCACAATGGCCATTCCAACCGCAACCATCATGCTTGTTCCGATGGATTGCACAATGCGGAACACGATGAGCCACCCAAAGTTTGGGGATAGTGGAGCTAATAATGATGCAATGAAGGATACAACAAGTCCCGTAAGAAATATCCTCCTCCGACCGAATAAATCGCTAGCTTTTCCCATGATAGGTTGAGCGATAGCGCTCGCAATGTAGAAAGAAAAAATAATCCAAGATACCACGGTAAAATCGAGTTGGAACTCATTTTGCAGCCTTGGAATTGCAACTGAAACCATTGAAGAATTTAAGGGGTTCAATAGAATTCCTAGTCCAACGGAGATCATCAACCACTTATTGCGATTGCGAAAACTCACTTCAATCCCCCCGATCTGTATGTTAGTGTCATCATCGTACTTGAAATCATTTATTTATTCCAATGCATTTTATGTTATGATTTCATTGACTCAAAGGAATGAATGGAGGGTGTAGTATGGAACTTCTTCAACTGAAATATTTTCTCGAAGTAGCTCGTGTGGAGCATATGACCGAAGCGGCACGAAGTCTGCATGTCACTCAATCATCACTAAGCAAAACAATTGGGCGTTTGGAAGAAGATTTGGGAGTCCCGTTATTCGATCGAATAGGGAGGAACCTGCGATTGAATGAGTTTGGAAAGAGATTCTATTGCCGTGCAGAAAGAGCGTTGTTTGAATTGGAACAGGGGAAGCAGGAGATTCGTGATTTATCCAGCCCAGAACATGACATACTCGAATTGGCAGTGACCACCGCAAGCACATTGCCTCAGATCCTTCGGGAGTTTCGGAACAAGCGACCCGATATCCAATTTCATGTGCAGATGCTCACCACGCAGGAAATGGTTACGCTTCTTCATAGAGGAGAGGTTGATTTTTGCTTGTCCTCACCTCCTGTAAGGGGGGAAGACATTGAATGCCAAATCATGTTCATCGACCCGATTCTTGTAGCTGTTCCCAAAGGGCATCGGCTTGCTGACCGAAACAGTATATCATTGACTGAGCTAAGTGATGAATGTTTTGTTGGTGTAAAAAGAGGCTACGGTACTCGTGATCTGGTGGATTCTATATGCAAATCGGTTGGATTTATACCTACTTATGTATATGAAGGTGATGAACCCGCAAGGCTAAATTCTCTTGTAGAAGCGGGAATAGGCATAGCCTTTATACCAAGTACGGCAAGATATTCTTGTGAACATATCAAATATCTCAAAGTAGAGAACCACGAGTTGGTAAGGGAGATCGCTTTGTTATGGCACAGGAGCCGGTACATTTCGCGGGCTGCTCTCGAATTCCGTAAGGTAGTTGTAGAATATTTCGGGACGTTATACAAACAGACAATTTAATTATCGACAACTAATATCTTCTCAAATCGGGAAAAGTTAATGAATAAAAGCAGGTGAAAAGCCTGAACAGATTTTGCTGTCAGGCTACTAGTATGCTGTCGAGAGACAAGCACATATTCCCATTGAAGTCGCTATTTTAGCAGGCAGTTAATATTGTTCCAACTCCAATGGGGCCACTGAAGACTAAGGCAACCAACAAAAAAGCAAGGTATACAAGCGTCCTTGCGAAAGAAAGTTTCATTTTCATCAAATCTCGAATTATCAACGTTAAACGGCCGACAGGAATTGGAGCAAAGTTCGTGTGTAAATACATTGAAGTGCCTAGCCCGATAACAACTAGGCCGAATACATAAGTTTGTACCCCAATACAGCGAATTTTATGTTGCATATTCAATAAAGTTAAGCTAACATCAATATATCTCTAATATGTTGCATTTACAACAAAAAAACAATGATAACCTTTAATTAATTAGGAGTGTAATTACATGACAATACAAATCATACAGGCTAATCTTGAAGATATACAAAAACTCCAAGGATTGAGTATTCAGACATTCAATGATACTTTTAGAGATCAAAATACCCCTGAGAATATGAAAGCCTATTTGGAGAAGGCTTTTAATCTTCTGCAGTTAAAGCAGGAATTGACTAACGACTTGTCAAAGTTCATTTTTGTAGAATTTGAGGGGGAGCTTGCAGGTTATATGAAAATAAACTTGGATGATGCTCAATCCGAAGATATGGGAAATGATTCTCTTGAGATCGAAAGAATTTATGTACAACGCCAATTTCAAAAACATGGTCTTGGAAAATACATGTTGAACGAAGCTATTAAAATTGCGAGAGAAGAACTTAAAACAAAAATCTGGCTTGGCGTATGGGAAAAAAACAAAAATGCTATCGAATTCTATAAAAAAATGGGATTCGTGCAAACTGGAGCACATACTTTCTCCATGGGTGATGAAGAACAGACGGATTTGGTCATGCTGAAAGACTTAATTTAAGAAAGATTAGAATAGTTCCCACAAGTCCAACTATTAAACCTGCTGAGTTCTACAAAAAAAATTTTCTTGATTTACCTACTAATCGCCGGTTTTGAGCGTTTAATCTTAATTGAAGTCTAAAGGGATAGGTCATTATTGGACCCATAACTTTAGGCTTTTTTACTTCTTTTCCAAAAAAAGTATCATAAATCGGTATGATATGCTAAGATATGATTCATTGAGTTCCAAAAATTAAAATTGGAGGGATTTTTATGAAATTTAGAAAGAGAATATTAGGAGTACTTACTGCTGCACTATGTATGGTCACATTAGGCAGCTCTCTAACAGTTAATGCGGCAGGAAAAGAAGAAGCTTCTGTACGTTCAGTACTAGAGAGGTATGAGGCAGCTGCAAAGAAAAATGATGTGGACAGTATGGTTCAATATTCATTTGATCTTAGTTGGCCCAACGAAGAACAATTCAAAAGAAATTTGACGAGTCTGGACGAGGAAGTTTATAAGTTTGAAACAACTGCCCTTGAAAAGGTAGAAACTGACCTTTATAAAGCAACCGTGCTAGCCGAGACCGAAGGTATGGAAGAAACTCAAATGGAAGTACCTGTACTAAACCTAAATGGGAAATGGAAAGTCATAGTTGGGCAGGATCTTGAAGAAACACAAAATTTGAGTGCACGTTCAACAGACCTTGCAAGTTTAACCTTTGAATCTGCTGATTTTTATAAAGATTACTTCAGCAATGCTGCATCCAAAAATAATTCAGCTCAGATTCAAGCTTTATCGGGAAGTGTTGATTATTATTCATTCTCTTTCTCATATGTTAATAGTATTTATACCGATGTATGGACTAATACTAACTCCGCTCCAACAATAAAAGGGTATCAAGAACCTGATGGCGGTCACGGCAATTGGATTGATATTGACTATCAACTTAGAAAGAAAACCACTTTCAGCTCTAGCGCTTTATCACCAGATGCAACAGTTAAGTTTACAGGTGCATACAGGAAGTCCGGAACATGGTACGAAAAGCAATGGTACGGCATTCCTACTGATACAAAACTTCTTATGAGAATATCCAACAATGATAATTCGTACCTCGTAACAGGCGCTGGAAACGTTTATAACTAATTTGATAACGGGGATTCCCCCCTTAGAAAGCAGGTCCGGCAGTTTTCGGACCTGCTCTTATGTTCGTTTCATACTACCTTACTCCTCTCCACACAACTCAAAATCACCGCTCTCAGTCGTACTCCCTGCTATGCTACCATAATCTCGCCTGTTTCTCCTTATTAGGGAAGGGATAACATTTTGTTGTTTTATACGCTTAGCATTAGCGGACACGTTCTCGAACCATTCTCGACTACTTTAGCGGACGTAACAACCCAGCTTTCAACCTCGTGATGACCGCTAATGATGCTTAGCGGTAATTTGCTTAGAGTAGAAAAATCCGCTTTCTATGCATCTTAACGTTCTTATCGTATATTTTCGGTAAAATCTTGGCTGAACCCCTTGAATGTGGTGCCGAACAACCGTCATGATACTGCGGTAAGAACTAACGGAATGGCACGATGAAAGGTGAGAGCTAGACTTGAATCAAGCATTGAAGCTAAAATGGCACAGTATTTACGGACAGATCTTGTTTGAACGAAAACTTCATGAAGCATGGCTACAGGTTAAGGCAAATAAAGGAGCAGGCGGGATAGAAGGCGAGACCCTTGTGAGCTACGAGAAGAAGCTGGACTGGATACACATCAATGAGAATGCTGACAACTCCACCGGAGCTGCAATCGATCAGAGCTACAATCATTTAGGTCACTTTGCGTTAACTGGCTTACTTATGCCGCTCTTGAAAAAGACAGAAGGATCAAGAATTGTCGTGCTATCCAGTTTAGGCCATACGATGGGGAAAACTCGATTTTGAAGATTTGAACTGGGAAGCGAGAAAATATGATACACAGAAAGCTTACGGTGATAGTAAAATAGCGAATCTTTACTTCACGTATGAACTTGCAAGAAGGCTCAAAAGAGAAGGGGATCATCCTAGAATTACGGCTGCACATCCGGGTTGGACAGCTACAGACTTACAGAGAAACTCGGCTTTTATGAGCGGAATGAATAGGTTTTTTGCACAGCGTGTGCATATGGGGGTTTTACCTACCCTTCGAGCTGCTTTTGATGAAGAGGCTAAACCCGGAGATTTTTTTGGACCATCCAAATTGATGAATATGAGAAGGTATCCCGTTGCACATTCATCGAACAAGCTATCCTATGATGAAACCATTGCCAGAGAATTATGGCAACGTTCAGAGGAAATGACGGGAATTAAATTCTAAAAACAAAAGGGTGGCGCTTCTAGGCGGTGTGTTTGTTACCGGCAGCATTAGTGGCGTTGAAGGACTTGATTTCTTAGGGATCCCTAATACAGCTGTAGACAGACTATGGGAGTTCAGTTTTGTCGAGGGACAAGAACATGTTTCCATTGAAGTCGCTATTTTAGCGGCTTTTTTATTATATCGGTACAAGTTCTTGTCCCAAGCTGAGGACAAGATAATCGTGTCATTGCAGATTAGATTATTAGCCAAATGTTACCAATACTAAACGCTACTTTGGTAAGATAAGGCTCAAGTTGTTCTCTGTGGGCATAAACTCTGTTCCATTATGTGTAAATGTCGAGTAGAATATTGAATCTGTTTCATTAAACTAACAGACTGGTTAGCGTTACCTTAATTCTAACTATAGGCGATGATTTATATTTTTTGTGTTAGTTAATGAACCCCACAAGCAGACCCATACTCAAATGATTATATTCAACTTTAAAGCTGCGCCAGTAATGGTTGAACCAATCAGGATACCCATAACTAAACCTTTTAATTTGTTCTTCATCTTTAATATACTCCCCCTAAGTATGTAATTGCTTCTCATGGTAGGTTATACCTTATAGTAATGAAATTCAATTGAAACAATTTATTGTTTTATATCGGAACATTTGTTCTGGACATATAAAGTCCAAGTTTAAATGTTACTATATTATCATCAAATAAAACCAAATGGATCTTATGATGAACAAAAAAAGTACTATCCAATATACAATCAATACTTAAACAACTTGGCTTACCCTCTAAGATCTTAAAGTGATTAAATGTAAAAATTAAAACTAATGGTGATATAATCCCACAAAACTATTTTAAAGGTAATTTTAGGGAAGAAAAATTAGGAATTTAGGCGTATAATTAACAAAGGACCAAATACCTATATAAAAGAAATAAACATAATAACTGAAAAAATGAATAAGCAAACTTAGGAGAGAAATATGGACTTCGTTGAAGATGAGAAAAAAGATAAGGGTGAAAAACAGGCTATACGTATATTAAAACTATATCAACATTTATTAGATAACACTTTTATCAAAAAACAGGAAGTTGCTGAGATATTCAATGTTAGTGAAAAAGCAGTACAAAGAGACTTAGAGATATTGAGGGATTTTTTATCTGAAACTAATGGTGAACAGGCAAGAATTGAGTACAAAAGTAGAAAGGGTTACTCGCTAATAAGTCAAATAAATAATCAGTTAACGCGTGAAGAAGCCATGCTTCTTACAAAAATTCTATTAGAAAGTCGAGCTTTTCCGAAAGCAGAAATGGAGCAATTAATTGAAAAGGTGATCAGTCAATGTAAAGTTGATGAACAAAAGCCAATTTTAGATGCTATACGTAATGAAATTTTCCTTTATCAACCGTTGACCCACAACAAACAGCTTTCTAAGTTACTCGGAGAAATAAACAATGCAATAACACAAAAAAGGTTGTTAACGATAGATTACATGCGAATTGGATCCGTTGAGCCAGTGACCAGAACATTGGAACCTTTAGGAATTCTTTTTTCTGAGTTCTACTTTTATCTAATCGCTAATATTAGCGGGGGAAATAAAGAGTATCCAGCTATATATCGACTGGATCGTATAGAAAAATATAGAGTTGAAAACAAACACTTCCGTATTGAGGAACACGCACGCTTTCAAGAAGGAGAGTTTCGTAAACAAGTTCAGTTTATGCAAATGGGTAGGTTGATGCATGTAAGATTCCGGTTTTGGGGTTCTTCTATTGAAGCTGTTAGAGATCGGTTTCCTAATGCTCTCATTAAGGAACAATCCGAGGACTCTTATCTTGTTGAAGCAAAAGTGTTTGGTAAAGGCATTAAGATGTGGTTAATGAGCCAAGCTGAATTCGTCGAAGTGCTTGCGCCAGAAGATCTGAGACAGGAGATGCAAGAGTCAATCAGAGCATTGAGCAACATTTACGGATTACATACGAAATAAATTTTGAATGTGATCGTTATAATTTCATTATGGAGTTGGTCAGTTGACTATACAAATAACGAAGAAATACTTAGACACGCATCCTATATCACAAACTAAGGCATCAATCAAACAAGCTTATATCACAGTTCTAGCAGATTCTCTTCAAAAACTAGGCTGCCAAGAAGAGGTTTGTTCCTATGTTTACAAGGCATACTGCGATGCTTTCTTACTTGAAGCTCCCGAGACGAAGACACATCGTGACTCTCTCGAACACTTGAAACAAATTGAGAGTAACGGTTACCATGATCTACTTTTGTTAGATTTGTTACTTTTGATTCAGCAATTTACTAGTTCAATGGTTCATAGTTCGTATTTTGTTACACTGGGAAGGAAAATGGGCTTTAACAATCTTCAGTACAATTCCATCCGGAAAATTGCAGCTCTACCAAACTCGAACCTGTATCCTAGTGTAGCGGTATTTGCCACGATGAGTGCTGGTAAATCAACTCTTTTAAATGCAATCATCGGTAAAAGAGTGTTCCCATCTGCGAACCGTGCTTGTACTGCAAAAATAGTAACATTACAAAATGAACCTCATTTAAATTGGATTATTAGTAGTAGTCAGACGAACCATAAGACCCTAAGTTCGTGGGAATTCATTTCAAACCAAGTTCAGCATTGGAATGAAGATCCTTCAGTATCTTCAATAACAATTCAAGGTAAAATGAATCATAATTTTTCCTTAGCAGAGAAACCGTTCCGACTCGTTGATACGCCCGGGGTTAATTATGCACGAGATGTCACACATGCACTAATTACTGAGGACTTTATGCGTGAAGGTCAATTTAAAGCTGTCATTGTAGTTCTTAATGCTTCGCTCCTAGCAACAAATGATGAAGCCACACTCTTAAAAAAGGTTATTAGAAGTACTAAAGACAATCCGGTCTTATTTGTTCTTAACAAGGCGGATCAACTTGATCCCGAGACAGGTGAGACAACCGCAACTCATATGAAATTGGCCATCGCTTTTCTCAAAGAGAATGGAGTAGAGAGACCTATCGTAATTCCTACTTCAGCTCGAGCTGCTTTACTAATTAAAGCCTCATTGCTAGGAACCAAGCTATCAAGAAAAGAGGAGAGAGATCTTGCCTTTTATACGGATTGGTTTGACCTGCAAGAAAATGATCTAACGAAGCATGCTATTGGAATATCAGCCAAGCGTCCAAAGAATAGCCTAGTAGCAAAATATATGACGTCTAATTCCAAACTTAACTCTGCGCTTGAGCGTACGGGAATTCTTCTTATTGAACACTGGATTGCTCAACATACTAAACGAAAAAAGGTGAAGATTAATTGATCTCTATACAACTGAAATATAACCCTTATACCATTGAAACAGATATCACTATTGATGGTGAGCCACTACCCATCATAAGTCAGTTATACAAATACAAAAGAGAACGACTACAGGTATGGTTGCATGAGCTTATCGATAAATTAACTGAAGAATTAAATGAGAACCGCCTTGATATCACTTTTCATGGCACACTCTTAGATTTTGAAGATCTTTCTGAGCTATGCGATCGTTATAACAACGCTAAAAAAGTAGAGATTCATCTAACTCATCATCCGGCAAGGGAAACAGTGGACAAGATTAGTGAACTTCGTCAGCTTGCAGAAGATATGTTGCATGGTCCCTTCGAGGAGTTTAAAACGGAAACCATTCGTCGTAACTTCGAGAAAGCACTCAGTTCAGATTTTGAAATCGCAGTCATTGCTACGATGAGCTCTGGCAAATCGACTTTAATCAATGCTTTATTAGGGCAAGAACTCATGCCATCTAAACATGCTGCGTGCACTGCAACGATCGCAAGTATTCGTAACAATCATGCTTTACGACAATTCACAGGAAGCTGCTACGACTTGGAGGGAAAAGAGCTGACCTCTGTCCGCGAAATTGATTTAAATACCATGCGGGAATATAACGATAACCCTGAGGTTGCAGAGATTAAAATCGAAGGACAAATTCCTCATATTTCCGACAAAAATATGAACCTAGTGTTACTGGATACCCCCGGACCAAACAATTCCCGGACAAGAGCTCACGAAGATCATACCAATCGTGTAATTAAAAATGAAGAAACGAAGCCAATGGTTCTTTACGTTCTAAATTCAACTGCACTTAGTACAACCGACGATAGTCACCTGTTATCGACAGTTGCAGAGCAGATGCGATCAGGAGGGAAGCAATCAAAGGACCGATTTATTTTCGCAGTAAACAAAATAGACGAGTTTGATCCAGAGATTGAAAATGTGCCAGAAACGTTAAATCATGTTCGTGAATATCTTCAGGAAAAAGGGATAGAGAATCCAAATATTTACCCTGTTTCTGCTGAGATGGGAAAACTGATTCGTATGTATCAAGCGGATGTTCCACTTAGTCGTAAGCAACAAAGGACATTACGAGATCACGAACACTTTATCGAAGAGTCTCAGCTACATCTTGTTAAGTATGCACCGCTTAGCCATTCTGCTAAGGAACGACTGCAAGATCGCATAAACATCGCTAGACAAGATGAGGACTCATTTGAAGAAGCATTAATACATTCCGGTATTCCTTCCATAGAAGAATCTATCAACATGTATTTGGACAAATATGCTGTCACTCAGAAAATCGCCACAGCTGTAAATTCCTTTAAGGATGTTGTTGAAGGTAAGAAAATGGAACAACAGCTCCAGTCTTCGATGGCTGCTAATGAAGAGTTACGTCAGAGCATTTATGAACAAATGATTCGGATTGAAGAAGCCTTAAACAATGGTCAAAAGGCAACATTGCTTAAAGACCGCCTTGAACAGAAGGAATATGATCATCGAAAAATAATTCGTCCTATCGAAGGTAAGATTGAGACTAAAATAGACGATTTTTGTAGCGTCTTTATTAATGAGGAGCGGGTCGAGGAAGATCGTGCAAGGATAATTGTCGAGAAATTTAGTGGACAGATCTCTTCCTTGCAGAGTGATATAAAAACTGATATTGAGCAAATTATTCTATCGACAATTCGGAATGATGCGAACGAAATGTTGGCTGAATACCGTTATTATGTAGAAGGACTTATTGAAGACAGTGGAAATACTATGGTGAATAACGAACTGCAAATATTCACTGCTATCATTCCTAATGCACAAGATATTGTCAACAAATTTAAGTACGATGAGGAAGTTGAAGATACTACATCCGGTGGAGTTTTAAGAAAGATATTTCGCTTTTTGAAATTAGCTAAACCAAAATATAAGACAGTACACTACGTGAATATCGATGATATTGCTAATCAGGTTGTTTACCCAGCCAAAATGGAACTTTTTAAAGCGATAGAGCATGCACATCAGTACCTTAAAGAAGAGGAAGAAAAATTAAAGCAATTTTTCTACGAAGAAGTGGATCGACTGGAGTCCGTTCTTGAGCTTAAAGTGGCAGAGATAAAAAAACTAGCCGAAAGTGGAGAAAGCATAGATCAAAAACTAGAAGAAGACCAAGAAAAGAAAATGTGGCTAGCACAATTTGTTAGACGTTTAGATCAATTACTAGAGTTATAAAAGAGGAGCGATTCAATTGCGGATATATCAAGGTCCATTAGCAGATGCATTAAGAGAGGGTCATGTCGATAAAGCAAGGGTAGCTTTAAGCACCTATCTATCTAAGAATCCAAATAATTCAGGTAACGAAGTGATGGATGCAGCGAACTATGCAGAAATGAATTTAAACAATTTATGGGAACAACATGATGGGGAAAATTTGATAGGTGATCGAGCGTCATGGACTACCGACTACCTCGGGTTACTCAAAAGCGACCTGCGTAGTAATTTCTCGAGGGAACGTTTTGAATTTATTATTGAAGTGGGCAAGGTCGTTCGTCCGCAAAGAGGAGCAGCTAGAGAAATGAGATCGCAGCCATCTGCGGTTCCCGTTTCGTCTCATTCACAAACACCTACTGAATTTGTTGGGGGAAAGTCGAACAAAATATGGCTGATAGCAGCGGGAATCGGGGGACTAGCAATATTAGCATTGCTAATAGCAAAAGTGGCAAAATGAGCTTAAAGAACAAACTAAAAGAATTGAAACAGAAAATAATTAAACCATCAAGACCTTATGTTTCGATCTCAAATTTTGATAGAAATAAAACAAACTCTAATAGCAGTACTGCAGCTTACCTAGAACAACGTAACAAAAACTCTAACCAAGGTCTTTAACAATCGGGAGCGTGATCATAATGAGTAATCCTAGTGAGTTGACTGAGCTAGATGGACGCGACTTTGAAGATTTGGAGCGCTCTATTAAACTTTCAGAAGATTTTGTGTATAAAAAATATCTCGATAAACTCAGTGACGCCAAGGTTGTACCTGTTCCTGATCGAATTAAAGAGATAGCAACTAGAAACCACATTCGTCTTCTAAAAATGAACAAACTGACGTTCGATCGATATGAGAATGTTATAGACAAATTATCTAGCGTTTATAATGCGCTAGGGAATACAGCTGACTCTTTAATAATGATAATGGATTCTGATGGTAAAAAAACCAATCTTTACCTAGGTACACGAACTATGGGGAACATACAAGTGGCCAAAGGTGCTTTAGAGAAAAGTTTTCAAAGTCATTTTCCAGGGAGCGAAATTGCAAACTTGAATAATCATGCGATTGAGGGCCTAATTCAGAATCTGTTTACTTCCGGAGTAACCGGGAGTGAACGTGTAATCTCCGCTGTATCGGGAATCCCATCTTTGAGAGAACGAGAAAATGAACGTTTTGTTCAAGGGATGGAAAAATTCATGGAGACCATGAAAGGTGAAACTTTTTCCGCCATTCTTATCGCTGATTCAGTTTCTCAATCGCAAATCGAACACATCAAGAACGGCTATGAGACGTTATATGCTCAACTTATGCCATTTGCTGCATGCGATCTTAACTTTGCAGCAAATGAAAGTCAGGCGGTGACTGACACAGTTACGCAGGGCTTTTCCGAAGCTGTAAGCCAAAGTGTAACACAGACACAAAGCCATACTCAAAGTACTAGTGAAACTGAAAGTCGATCTTCTTCCACATCCAAGAGCTCCAACTTTGGTTCATCAATTGTCCTATTAACGGGAGGGGTATCTAGAGGAACAAGCGAATCGGAAAGTAGTTCCAAATCTTTTAGTTCTTCAAGTAGTACTGGTGAATCCAATACCAATGGACGAGCTGAAACTCACTCGAGGCAAGAAGGCTCATCGAACATGTTACAAACTGGAAATTCTCGTTCGTTACAAATATCGTTTGAAAACAAAAAAGTAACACAACTTTTAAAATCAATTGATGCCCAGTTAGAACGTTTGCAGTCATCTGAAGATTTTGGATTGTGGAATTGCTCTGCTTATTTTATCTCGCCCGATGTTCAGACTTCACAAGTTGCAGCTAGTACATTTAAAGCTATTATGCGTGGTGATAACTCAGCGATAGAAACTTCTTATATTCACATGTGGGATAATGAACACCCTGAACAACTGAATACAGTCAGTCAGTACCTTCAAAAGCTTAGCCATCCTCTATTTGACCTTAGCGAAAATAGCAATCTGGACGTACCACATGTTTCAGCGGGCTCGCTGATCAGTGGTAGAGAGCTGGCTGTACAAATGGGTCTACCTCGTAAATCATTGAATGGGTTAACCGTTGTAGAGACTGCAGAATTCGGACGCAGTGTAATGACATATGATGACCGATCCAATGAAAGGATCAATATCGGTGATATTTTCCACATGGGACGTAAAGAAAATGAGACCGTACAGCTTGATTTAAACAGTTTGACTATGCATACGTTTGTAACGGGATCCACAGGGTCCGGGAAATCAAATACAGTTTACACCATTTTGGATGAATTATATAAGAAAAATATCCCTTTCCTTGTTATTGAACCAGCAAAAGGGGAATACAAAAGTGTCTTTGGTGGAAGACGGCGAGTTAAGGTTTTTGGCACGAATCCGAGCTATACCGAACTTCTTCGTATTAATCCCTTTCGTTTTCCAGAAGGTATTCATGTCCTTGAACATATTGATCGTTTAGTAGAAATCTTTAATGCTTGCTGGCCAATGTATGCAGCAATGCCAGCAATATTAAAGGATGCTATTGAACGGTCCTATGAACACACTGGATGGGATCTTGATATATCTGAATCATATGAAGAAATGAAACGCTATCCAACTTTTAGTGATCTGCTACGAATACTCCCGATAGTTATTTCGGAATCTGGGTTTTCAGAAGAACTTAAAAGTAACTATGTAGGCGCGCTTGTAACACGTATAAAATCTCTTACAAACGGTCTTATCGGTAGACTGGTCGGTGAAGATGAGATAGACAACCGCATCCTGTTCAATGAAAACTGCATTATTGACCTCAGTCGAATCGGTTCAATGGAAACGAAGTCCTTATTAATGGGTATTTTGTTTATCCGACTGCAAGAGCATCGACTCGTGAGTGCAAAAGGTGCTAATGCAACGCTTCAACATGTAACTGTGCTTGAAGAAGCTCACCATCTGCTTCGTAGGACTTCTTTTGAACAAAGTGCAGAAGGCAGTAACCTTCAGGGGAAAGCTGTTGAAATGCTTGCTAATGCGATATCTGAGATGCGAACCTACGGAGAAGGCTTCATCATTGCTGATCAATCACCTTCGCTTCTAGATGTCTCCGTTATAAGGAATACGAATACAAAGATAATTCTACGCCTCTCGGAAGGTAATGACAGATTTGATATCGGTCGTGCAGCCAGTTTGAATGAAAATCAAATGATGGAACTCCCTAAATTAAAAACGGGGGTCGCGGTGATATATCAAAACAACTGGTTAGAGCCGGTACTTTGCCATATCCATGGTTTTAAAGATTTTTCACCCTTGGAGCATAAGCCCAACTTGAACCCGAGAGAATCAGGAAACATATCCATCTTGCTTCAGTGGATGCTTTCAGAACGAGTACCACAATCTCAACGGAAAGTGTTTGAGAAAAGTGATCTGGAAGAACTTAAAAAACTTGTACATGGATCGGATAGAATTCAAGAAGAAGATCGACAATATATTTTAAAACAGATCGATGGAGAGATACTTAAAGACTACGTAGAATTATGGGATCAGGACAATTTTTCAAAGTTGTCTCGTTTGATTAATAACTTGCTGAATGGTAAGAAATTTATTCGATATGCTGCCGGCAGTGGACAGTTGACAGAATGGGAGCAGCGCTTTACTTCTGCATTACGTAAAACAGCTACTTCAGTGGGGATTGAGTATGAACAAGCAATTATCCAGAGTATACTGCACGACATGGCGAATGAAAATACACAATTTGAGGCATTGTATTTTCACTGGGTAGAGGAACAGGTAGGGAGGGCAAATATCGGATGATTGAATTTGCAAAGGTAGTTTCAGAATTCTCATCTGAGGTTGGGAAGGTAACATTAGATGTTCCTGAATTTTCTAGAGAAATAAATAATGAAAAAGTGACCAACTTCGAACAAGCTGACCGCCCTATATATAAACAAATCCAAGAAGTACAATCTGAACCTCAAGACGTTCGTGAGAAAACTCAAATCGATATTAACCGTGAACAGGGTGACCAGCGTGAAGCAGCTGTTTCAGAAGAACTTTCTCATCAGTATCCAGTTGAAGAAGGTTATCAAGTGCTTGCTGAACAATATTTGAGAGACAGTGACGGGCGGATTGTGAAGGATTTAGAGACTGGGGAAGCTCGTAGAGTAGATTTTGTTGTTCTAAAAGATGGGGAAGTCGTACAATCGATTGAAGTTACCTCAGAAACAGCCCCAAAAGACGCCCAATTAGCGAAAGAAGATCGTATTCGTGAACAAGGCGGTGAATGGATTAGACATCCTGAGACGCATGAATTGAATAGATATAAAGATGAAGTTAAAACAGAAGTGTGGAGGCGAGAATAATGGGAAATATAGTAGTTTATGATAAAGCTTCGTGGCATTTAGAAAGTGATTTGCCGACTGGTTTAGAACATCTTCGAGCGATCATGGACTGGCTTTATAAACAGAAATTACTCTCTGAAGACGGGATGGAAATTTTCGAACTGGGGGTCGACCAGGAATTCTCACTAACTTCAGAGATGGTTACTGAAGAAGGTAAAGATTTATTAGACTCATATTATACTAACTGGACGAAAGCAATAACTCCATCCCAAATCTCATTAGAAATACTTGACCGCGGGTTGAGATCAGTTAGAAAATAATCAAAGAGTCTGTATAACGAGGTATTACTGTGTTTCCGAATACGCTCAACGTAGGTTGAGCGTACAAATAATATAATATAAATACATTGAAATTGTGTCGAGGGACAAGAATATGGTCCCATTAAAGTCGCTATTTTAGCGGCTTTTTTGTTTTATCGGTAGAAGTTCTTGTCCCGAGCCAAGGACAAGAACTTCTACCGATTACCGAAATGGACAAGAACACCGTCCTATTGCCGATTAGGTGTATATCTAAGTAAAAAGTAAATTCAGGTAAGGCTTTATTGGCACAAATACACATTATACAATTGTCACCTCACGATGAAGCAACTGAGTTTCTGAGGGTAAACACGGGCTGCTAAGCATTACAAAAGTGAAATTTCGTAATAAAACTAGCCGTTGAGGGACAAGAACTTGTACCGATTGCCGAAATGGACACGAACTTGTTCCCATTTCCGATTAGACAGAGACCTAAATAATGAGTAGATACAACTTATAAAGACTAAAGTCTTATATACACGATGTATTCTAAGCGGAATGCTTTCCATTCACATCGTAGCTTCCTGGTTCAACTGACCTTAATTTATCTGTCATCATTCCAATACGTGGCATAAAAAACATTTAGAATTGCCCCGATGAAGCAGACAGCCAGTACAGTTCCTATACCTATAGGTCCGTTAAAAATGAATGCCATGAACAGGAGTACAACGTTAATCATTGTTCTCAAAAAATAGATTAGTTCTAGTTATTTTTTTAGTATGAGTGTTAACCGATCGACAGGAATGAGTGCAAAATTGGTCTGTAGATACATGGCCGTTCCTAATCCTGCAACTACTAAACTGCAGTCGAAACATAAAGATTTGAAAAACAATAGATCAGGTTCCACCCAAGTCTGTAAAAAAACAGCGAGAAATCAATACAAATGCCGGTTATAAGCGCAGTTACTAAGCCTAAGAATTCAGCTTTCTGTTTTTGTAACAACGAATTAAAGCAAATGATGATTAGAGCAATAATAATCTCCTGCCCCTACTGTTAAACCAACGTTTAAGGACAACCCGACTAAAAGAGCATCAAATGGGGATATTCCAAGATCTGATTGTATAGTTAACGCAATGCCGAGAGTTAGGATTAAGATATCTAGTACATAAATTATAAATTGATTTACACTAGATAGCTGTATCATTTTTCTGATAAGTCTTTTACTATTAAGTAATGCGGAATTCCATCTTCGATAAATATATCGGAGCAAGTTTGATAGCCCAGCTTGTGATAAAATCCCTCTGCATGTGTCTGTCCATGTAATTTAACTTTGAATAATCCCTTATTTTTTGCGATTTCCTCAAGTGTTGAAACAATTAATTTCCCGAGTCCATAACTACGATATGGTATTAAAATACTTATTCGATCTAACTTACCTATTCCATCTCGAATAATAATTCTGCCAGTTCCAGCAGTTGTTCATTGAAATAGACTAAGATGTGCTCACACTGTCCATCTAGTGAGTCAAATTCATCTTCCAGCGGCACACCTTGTTCCTTCACAAACTTCTCCTCTTATTTGAAAAGCTATGTTCAGCTCCTCCATGGAGTCTATCCTTTTTGACTTCATTACCTTTTATCTGCAAGTGAGAATTGTCGAGAGACAACAACTTGCACCGATTACCGAAACGGACAAAAACATTGTGTTTCCCTTTGTTACGCTTCGATTCTAAGCGATTAAGTTAACCACTTGATCACGAACAATAAATTAAATCACTTAGAAACGAAATGGAAATAGTTGTTGATTTTTCAAATAAAATCAGTTATATTATTTTTATTAGAGAAGATTATTTTGCCATGTCTTAATAATTTTCACCAGTAGTGTTTACATTTTTTTATGGTGTTGTCATATTGGCATCTGGAATTTTGTAAATGGTGGCATTCAAGAGATGCCGTATAAGTTATTTATTATAAGGCATAGTATATTTAATTTCATTGATATGATATGAGATGCCTTTTAAGTAACTTTAAAAGTGCATCTCTTTTTTGTTTGCCTCTAATAATGAAATTATATTAGGAGGAAACAGTAAATGGAGAAATTTAAAGTGTTAAATGATTATTTGAATTGTATTAATGTTGCAGTAGCAGGTGATTCAGGGGTAGGTAAATCTACGTTATTTAAGATTATCTCTGCAAAATTAAAGTTTATTGACACTACACCAGATAAAGGCGGTCAGAATACAGTAACACCAACCGTAACGATAATTGACCAAGATTTAGATGTTAACCGACTTATTATGACTATTTACTATAGTGATTTAATTGGTAGTCACGATGTTAAATCAAAACTATTGGAAGTGTTTACATTTGTTTTCAAGAAATTCGTAGAGAATGGAAATAAATCCACTTTACAACTTAGTGCAATAAAAAAGTACGTTGAGAGTGGAAGATTTACAGAAGACCTGATAACTTCTGTTAGTGGAGTTGTGCGGCTTACACAATTTAAAGATGATGAAAAGTTTATAGAACTATCAACAAAAAGCGGTTTGGAGTTGTTAAGTAGTGTTGATCCTACTGAACTAGATTCTCAACTGGCAAAATTAAACGGAGAAAAAGAAAAAATTAATGCTCAAATAAATTACGTAACTGGTAAGGTAAAAGACAAATGGAGCGAAGTTATTCAATTCAAAAATAGTATAATTCAAGAGTTTGTGTTTTATACTTACAATCGAGTAATAGATATGGTTGAATTTTTAGTGGGTAAGAGATTAGATAAATTGAAAGAATTACTTAAAGAGAGAGTGTATAACAATGTTGCACAAAGTCATGTTGAAGAATATTTGGAATCTATTGAGTTCATTTTAAGTGATTCCAACCATAGAAAAATAATTAATGAAATCCATTCTCCAAGAAATCCTTATAGTTTAATTTTGAAGAAAATTGTGAATATACAGGGTATGGATGATAAATTGTTAAATGCATTCAAGAAGCACAAAGGATTTGCTCAATGGATAAATAAGGGGTATAGAGTGAGGTTCAAATTAACGGATACTCCTGGTTTATCTCAGTTAAGTGGTTCTACTATGTATGAGCGTGAAATGTACTTAAAAGAGATAATTAATTTAGGTGTCGATGCCATTCTCTTATTAAAAAAACATAATGTATCGACGGATGACGATAAAACGTCATCCTCCCTTTTTTCATATCAAAACGAAACAGGTAGAGAAATAAGAGATAGAGATATACAATTGTACATTGGGATTAGTCAGAGTGATGAAATAATTACTAAAAGTGACGCTTCAGATATGGATGATTATATATTTGTTGATGTTATGAAGGATAATTTGGATGCTATTGAAAAAATAGAATCAGAAACAAAAAAATCATTTAAAGCCGAGAAAGTTTGTTGTATAACTACAAAACCAAAAAATGTGAGCATATATATTGATGAATTAATCAATAGAGGTGAACAAGAATTAGCGGGTAATTTTTCTAGTAGACTTAGTGAGGAAGCACTATATGAATATCTAGTCGATATATTATTTGAGATCCAACTAAGACGATTTTATAAAGATGGTGAAGGAAGAGTTAATCCTTTCTTTTATGTAGGAAAGGAAAATGCTTGGTCACTGCAGTTGAAATATAACGAACAAGAGTTAGTTGAACGAGTTGAAGCAATGCGTGAATTAGTAAAAATAAAATACATTCTAAATGAACACTTGTATTGGAGCACAGCAGAGGCGTTTATTAGATCACTTCGTACAGGGGTTAGATTTATATCAAAAGCAGTGGTAAATGGACGTATATCAATCTATGTTGATGGAGATATTGAAGGAACAAAACTTAACAATTTGTTATTTTCAGCGATTGAATTCCAAGGAAATAACATTGATCTTTCGCATCCATCTTCTTCTACATTCCTAGAGCAGCTAAAGCTCACTACAGACGATGTTACTGATCAAAATAAGGTTAATACTGCATTAACTAACTTCTTAGTTAATGAGTTTACCAAAGACAATAGAAAAAGATTATATAACGTCATGTATAATGTTAGGAGAGCGTTAAGTTATAGCTATCCTGTATTGAGAGAAAAGTTAGAAACCAAGTTACAAAATATCTATGGTTACAACAATATGGTTCATGCTGCGTTAAATGTTTACCAAGAATATTATAACAGTAATGAATTTATAGCACATTTAAAGGAAGTAATTCGTGATGAGTATACTAAGGAATTTAATAAAATGTTCTATCCAATAAACAAATAAATTTTTGAGAAAGAGCTGTAAAACCTAGTGAATGACTGAAATGCACCTATAAGATGGACACTATGAAAAAAGTCTATCTTATAGGGGATTTTGTTTATAATGAACGGATTGTAATATGAAGTGCGACAACTACTGGAAATAAATAAAAAATGGCCCATGGCCGGATTCGTGTAGAATGAAGGTTCCTACACCACATTCACATAAGGAGAATCCACCATGAGCTACACACATCTTAGCATAATCGAACGCAGCAAGCTAGAAATCCTACACCAGCAAGGCAAAAGCTTACGAGCCCTTGCAAAAGAACTGGGCAGACATCCATCAACGCTTTGTCGTGAATTGGAGAGAGTTGGTCCATCGCAACCCTATCATGCAGAACAAGCCCAGAACGCTTATCAGGAACGACGTAAGGTCTCCATTTCCAATGGGAAATGGTCCAGTAGACTAGCTGCTACATTTGGAGTAAAAGCTTGAGGCGACATGGTCTCCTGAACAAAGCAGCGAACGTTTCCGCGCCGATGGCCTGACTAGGGTTTCGTTTAAAACCATTTACCGCTGGCTCTACGAGAGACGATTGGTTCGTGGTGAATTACAGGTTCTTCGGCACAAAGGTAAACGTCGGAAACCTACAGAAACACGTGGGAAATTTGTCGTTGGCCGTACCATTTCAGATCGACCGAAAGAGGTTAGTTCTCGCCAAACGTTTGGGCACTGGGAAGTAGATACCGTCGTATCGGGTCGTGGGAAAAGTAAAGGATGCGTCGCCACACTCATTGAACGCAAGACACGTCTATACACCGCTATCCTCATGCCAGATCGCACAGCATTGTCCATGGAAATCGCGCCATTCACAGTACCCTAAAGGCACATTCCTTACAGCTACGGCTGACCGAGGTAAGGAGTTTGCATGTTATACCAACGTGGAAAACACCCATCAGCTGGCACGTTTAATTTGCCGATCCGTATTCTTCCTGGCACCGTGGCTCCATTGGAAATGGGAACGGATTATTGCGAGAATTCCACCCCAAGGGTACCGATTTCGCTCAAGTAGACGATGAAGATCTGGCCCGTTCACTCGATCTAATCAATCACAGACCATGTAAATGTTTAGGCTGGAGAACCGCTCACGAATCTTTCGCAGAGGAACTGTCGCACTTGGCTTGACAATCCATCATACATAAAGCACACATGGAGACAAAAATGGCAACGACTATGGTCGTCTACTCTTTTTGCCTCCATGTGTGCAAAGAAGGGGGGGCCATTGATCTGTAATTGTATTAAATAAATTAGTTTTTATTGCTGGCGTTAATAGATATCACAAGGAAGTACTATTGAAATGAATATCCATCTAACTGAGGATGACAAGAGTAATCAAAACTAAATGAGCTATACAGATTACTTAATGTTGGATAAGTTAAACAGTTTCAGCGGTCAAAAAGCTCTGCTGCAGTACGAGGGCAGTCGAATGAGGGCCTTTATTCCATTCGTTTTGAACATATGTGGTATACCGGTATTCAGATGATGAACAAAGGTACACCCCAACCCTTAAAACTAGGGAATGAGCAATCCTATGTCTGTGTTCGTAATCTGCAGGAGATGCACGAGCTTGGTAAAATATTTAATTTTAAGTTTAGTTCTACATTTAAAAGTAATTCACTGGAGCCATTAAAATTACAAGAGGGTATCTCTACCTTCAGTTTATTAGACTGTGATGAGGATGATACTGAGTAAGCAAACAATCTAAGCTTGGATTCCATTGAAGAACACCTGGATCTCCCACCTAAAGAAATGGCCAAACGGTTGATTGGTTTGAAGGTTAAATTAAACATTAGGTTTTCATCGCAGGATTGGGTGAAAGAGGTTGTCAGTATACCCTTTATGATTCAGGAGGTTGCTGACATATATAAGACAATGACACTGATAGGTAGTCATAGACTGGAACTGCAACTCAATAGCTTTGAACAGTTTCAAGTTCATAAAGGCTATCTATTTATAAAAATGAGTGAAAACAAGGAATCTAATCATCAGATTTTAATATCTAATCTGACTTATGATACGAGAAGCATTCGTTATTGAGTACTCAGTATGTTCAAGGTATCATCGACCATATACTACACACGTATATGGCTATTTTTATGGGCTGGTCCGGAAGGTATCAGATGCATCAAAAGAAAGCCGGATTTCAAGAAATGCGGCCACACACAGGAGGTCTTTATGTGATAAATTGAACTATATTTTTTAGTGGGTGGTATTGCGAGTTTTGCTGTGGCATCTCGGGTTAAAGAAAAATATTCGGAGGATAATATCAAACTGTACTTCACCGATACACTTTGGGAAAGCGAAGTTGTCTATCAATTCAACCGAGAGGTTTCTGATAAATCGGAACTCTCCTTGGTCACTCATTCCATTAGGCTAAATCCAATCCAGCTTATGTTTGAACAAAATAGTATCCTAAGGCCTTTGGGAACAGTAGGACAACAACCTAAGCCGCTAAACACCGATGTCAGAATAGTTATCCCGGATAGCCATAGCCCTGAAAGCCGGGGGGAGAAGACACGGCTCAAGGCACTCTATGTTCACAACTGTTGCAATTATGTGATTCTGTAATTTTATAAGCCCTGGAGAAGTCACAAGTAACCGAACATGAATTAGGTGCATTAGCTGGAATGATAAGATAATATAGTGACATGTATTAAAACATCATTATTTCAATTTTATGCTTAGGGGAGGAATATATCTTGATTTTTGTCGATAGAGCACAATTGGACACTCCGGCCTGGTTTATGTCCGAGCAAGCAATAACCTTAAAATCTGAAATTATCGACTTTTATTCTAATAGTTCGACTGAATTATTAGAACAGCGTAGTCTAATGGAAAAGAAAAATTTCAGTAAAGTTTTCAATCAGATTTTTATAAAAAACTCTCAAATCAAACATGAATTAACACAGCTGTTTAACAATAAATGTGCCTTTTGTGAATCAATCAATCCAGTATCCATCGATCATTTTCGTCCCAAATCTACTTATGATTGGTTAATCTTTGAATGGGAGAATTTGGTAATTAGTTGTCGTGACTGTAATAAGGCGCAAAGTAATCATTTTCCCGTAAACGGAAAACGCGGTCAAGTACTGAGTTCAATACAAGAGCTACGAAAAGTAGAAAATTACTTATTAATTGACCCTTGCTATGATCTTCCAGAGGATCATATTACTTTTAATTACGATGGGGAAATTTTATCATTGACAGAGAAGGGTGAATACACTATCCGTATGTTTGAATTAAATCGCCCTTCCTTAATACGCAATAGAAAAATGAGAATACATGAGACTGAATACTTAATACATAATGTGGAGAATAATTTCTCAATAAATCCTACTCAAGATTCGTTTAACGTACTATTATCTACGGTTAATAAAATTATTAATTCTCCTGCTGAGCCCTTTCAAGGTTGTTTGAGAGCCGTATTTAAAGACGAGCTTTATAAATTAAGAAGAAAAATTACAAATGAAGAAACACATAACTTTTCTGAGAAAAGAAGTATTGGTAAACATGTGAATCATTTTACAAAAACCCGTAAAATATCCTCCATAAAAATCGAAAATGTACTTGATATGGAAAACTGTGAAATTCGGTTAAATGAAGCTGAAGGATCGGATTGGCTTATGATTTTGGGAGAAAACGGAACCGGAAAAAGCACGCTTCTAAAACTAATAGCTATCAATCTGGCTGGTGAAGGAAACAGAGGGTTCCTGATGGAGGGTATGTTATCTCCAAGAGAGTTATTGAAGCCCGGATTTAGGTCAGGCTATATTGAAATTGTGTTTACTGGCGAACCTGAACTTAAGCGGAAATTAATTTTTAACTTAGACGATACATGGGATGGCTCAGCGAAACCCCCCTTTAATGGGAATGTTCTTAGTTATGGAGCTGTCCGTATCGTAATGAATGAACGTCACTCAGAAGACATCATAAAAAATCAATTCAATCCATATTCATCCCTTTACGATATGAATATGTGGCTTGTTGAGAAGTACAAAGCAGATAGAGAAACATACTCTGCTGCTGTTCGTTGTATCCGAGCTATGTTACCCTTAGAAGCTACAATTGCTCAAAACTTTTTGTTAGAACCCGATGGAAATCGACTCGTTTTCCGGAATCTCCATCATAAACAAGGTAAGATTCCATTGGACTCATTAAGCTCGGGCTATAAAAATGTTTTCTCTCTTGTATGTGATATATTCCGAAAATTAGACGAAAAAAATGAAGGATCATTAGAAGGAATTGTACTTCTTGATGAGATCGATGTTCATCTTCATCCCCGCTGGAAGATGAGAATTGTTGGACAGATTAAAGAGTTATTTCCTTTAGTTCAGTTTATCACCACGTCTCACGATCCGTTATGCTTACGCGGGCTAAATAAGAAAGAAATTGTTGTCTTAAATCGAATTGGTAGCACTGTCAGAGTTCACTCTGACAATTTACCTAATCCTGAAGGGCTTCGAGCTGATCAGTTGCTTACTTCAGAGTTTTTTGGTTTGAATAGCACGCTAGATCCCGAGACGGAATCTATCTTTACAGAGTATTACAGCCTACTAGCAAAACGAGAACGTGGATCTGAGGACACGAAGCGTATCGAAGAGTTTAAAGAAATACTTAAGCAATGGAGATATATGGGGAATAATCGTCGTGAGCAGTTGATGTATGATGCAATAGATATGTTTTTAGCTGAGGAGCGAATATTATCCACTTCTGAGATACGACAACAAGCGCAAGATAATAATCTTATGGATAAACTGCGAGACATTTGGAATAACAAAAAGTAGGTGAACCCTTTGATAAAGGTTGTACGACCAACTGAGATCCCTAAAACTTTGATAAAAGAGCATGCTCCAGGAGGTAGACTAGAAAAGGCAATTAAGGCCTATTCAGATTACTTTGCAACTCTTGGAGAAGATGGTGGAGAGAAGGACAAATATAAAAAGATACATGAGTTTCTTAAATATGATGAACTTGATGTTAAACAAAAGCTAACTGAGATGTTTCATGATAAATGCGCCTACTGTGAGTCATTTTATTCAGTTACTGGTCTCTTGGAAATTGAGCATTTTAGACCAAAGGCTCAAGTACAGCAAGCTAGATCAGTCCCCAATTCACGAACGGGTTATTACTGGCTTGCTTGGGATTGGAACAACTTACTTCCTTCGTGCCATAACTGTAACTGTGCAATGTATCATTATGTTGTTGGAGGTGAAAACCCCGAAGTTCTTGTTCTAAGAGGAAAAGGGAATTTATTTCCGTTGTTAGTCGAGGATACAAGAATAATACATCATGAGAATAAAGATTCTTTGAGTACTGAAATACCACTTCTTCTAAATCCATGCGAGGATGACCCTCAAAAATATCTTGAGTTTTCTAATGATGGTCATATTTATCCTAAAGAAAATAAAGATGAGCATGATTATAAAAAGGGGTACTGGTCTATTGTTACATACGGCTTGGACAGAAGAGCGCTTTTCGTAGATCGAAACCTCACAGCGAATTACATTGTTAAGCAGATCGGAAGAGTTAGAAGATGTATGACTAAATGGGTGATTGACCCTAATAATCAAAGTTTAGCTGAGGAATTGAAACAGGAGAGGGACGACCTATTCGATTATATGAAGCCTGAGCGTAAGTATTCTCTGATGGCATCACAAATAATCCACCGTTTTTGCATAGAGGTAGGACTTGATTGTCCTTGTTGCGTGACATTGAGTGATGTTAAAGCTTCATTGCATTCAGAGTAATTTCACTTACTCTAACTGAAGGCTAGACCTTCTAGGGTAATCAATTCATGTTGAACGACAAGAACATGTGCCCATTAAAGTAGTCGTGGCGCAGAAACATTTCAAATTCCTCAGATTCGCGCTGGGGAAGAACAGAAATGGTGTATATGTACGCGTCCATCGTCAATCCCTGGCGAAGGCAAAGAAGAAGCTGAAAGAACTAACGAATCGAAGCCAAGGCAGGAGCGCGCGGCAAGTCATGGAGAACGTGAAAGTCTACATTCGGGGATGGATCGGCTATTTCTACGTAGCGGACATGAAGCGAATGCTGCAAAGCTGGAATGAATGGCTACGAAGACGCTGCGGAAGCTGGGGACACCGGAATGGCAGGCCTACCAATGTTATAAAATCAAATTTTTGAATCAGTTATAGACTGATTGCTTATTTATTAACCATTGTCGGGGGACAAGAACATGTTCCCATTAAAGTCGCTATTTTAGCGGCTTTTTTATTTTATCGGTACAAGTTCTTGTCCCGAGCTAAGGACAAGAACTTGTACCGATTGCCGGAATGGACAAGAACATCGTCCTATTGCCGATTAGATGAATATCTAAACAATGCACGCATGGACTTAAAACCTTTTTTAGCACCATAATACATGAAAATGTTCACATTGTTATGGACAACTGACAAATTAAGAGGGGAGCAATACGCTTGGCTAGGTATTAAAATCGGACTGAAACTAGCTGCTGAGGACAAGAACTTGTACCGATTACCGAAATGGACAAGAACATAGTCCGATTGCCGATTAGGTGTATATCTAAATAATCAGCATATGCACTTATTTGGGAACAACTATAAACAAGAGATATATTCGGGCGGACAACCAACTAACAGTATTGAGCCTAATCCGTTAAAAACAACTATTCAGAATACCTGATAAAAATAATTGAATAAAATTTTGCTAACCGTATTCTGAAGTAAATATTATATAATTATTTCAAGAGATCTGAAAAATTTCAACATAGAAAGAAGGTTTTTTTATGCGGTATAAAACAGTAGTGTCAACCATAGGACGTGGTAATAAGTTGAGTCGTTGTACGGACAGCAAAGGTAATAAATTAAGCCAAGCAAAGATTATTGATAGTTGGAGATTGTCTTATCAGGAGAGAGTTTCTCGAAGCGAGGGTGAGATTGGCTTACGTCCCCCCCAATTTGGGGCTCTATCGGCAATTCGTGCACATTGGGTAACATCATCAAATTCTCCAGCAACAATAGTTCTGCCTACGGGTACAGGAAAGTCCGAAACAATGTATGCAACAATTATTTCTGAAAGAATTGCTTCAACATTAATCATAGTGCCTTCTAATCTCTTAAGAGAACAAATTTTTGAAGGAGCGCGTCATTTTGGAATACTACCCAAATTAGATATGATCTCTAATGAGTCTATTTATCCAACTACTTTCCTTTATAAATCGAAAGTTGAAGCTACAGATGAAAAAGCTCTGATTGCTGCACTTCAGGAAGCGAACATAGTTATTTCTACACCAGGTATGATAAAAAAAATGCCTTCATCTGTTTGGAAGAAATTTATTCAAAAATTAGAAGTGGTAATCTTTGATGAAGCACACCATCTTGCATCTCCGGATTGGGGAGCGGTGAAAGAAATGGTTTTAGGAAAGAAAATCTTACAATTTACTGCAACACCTTTTAGGAATGATGGAAAAAAAGTGGATGGTAAGATAATATTCAATTACGGTCTGGCAATGGCGCAAAAAGCTGGATATTTCAAGCCAATTGAGTTTTATCCAATTCAAGAATTTGACGAACAAAAGTCTGATGAAGAGATCGCAAAAATCGCAATCCAACAATTAAAAGAAGACATGGACAAAGGATTGGAGCATGTTCTTCTGGCACGAGCGAAGAGTCGTAAACGTGCCGATGAGTTATATAAAAAAGTATATTCTCAGTATACAGAATACAACCCTGTTGTAATTCACACTGGTATTGCTTCTACCCAGAGAAATAAATATTTACAAGAAGTTAAGAATGGTAATGCAAAGATTGTCGTATGTGTAGACATGTTTGGTGAAGGTATCGATATTCCAACATTAAAAATTGCAGCAATCCATGATAAATATAAGTCACTTCCAATTACACTTCAATTTATTGGACGATTTGCTCGAACAAGTGGTAATAATTTAGGAAACGCGAAGCTCATAACAAATGTGGCAATGGATGATTTAAAGGACTCAATAGAAGAGTTATATCGTCAAGATTCTGATTGGAATTCGCTCCTCAATATACATTCACATCAAGCTATTAATAAAGAACTTGAACTTAGTGAGTTTATTGGAAAGTTTGAAAAAGGTCATGTTACGGATATAGATATATCACAACTCAAGATGAAAATAAGTACCCGAATGTTTCGGTGTCCTACGGAAAGAACTTTTGTAGACGCTTGGAAACTGGTCTTGGATCCAGATAGAACTACATCAATGATAAATGAAGAGGATTCTGTTTACATTTTCATCGAGGAAATTGAAACAAAAGTAGTGTGGTCTGATCAAAAGGATATAATGCAGTATGATTATGATTTTTTTGTTTTATTTTTGGACAAAGAGAATGGAATAATACATATAAACGAAACTGATACAGGAAAGGGGAATCGACTCATTGAAAGTATGTTTCCACAAGCCACAGCAATTAAGGGTGATTTAGTTTATCGGAGCTTGAATGAGATAAATAGGTTAATGATTGGCACCTTAGGATTGAAACAACAACCAAGTGGAAGGATTAGTTTTAGAATGTTTGCGGGTACCGATATTAAGTCTGGAATTAGTGAAGCAATCGTGTCAAATTCAACTAAATCTAATTTATTCGGTTATGGTTATCAAGGTGGAGAACGCATAAGTATTGGTTGTTCGTATAGAGGGAAAGTTTGGATGCGCTGGGTGGAACGTATAAACTTTTGGACAGAGTGGTGTCAGGATATAGGAAAAAAAGTGCTGGATGATACTATTGATACAAATAGCATTCTAGATAATTCACTCACTTTAGAAGTGATACAGGACTTCCCAGAAGGTGTTCCTTATAAAATACTACTACCAGAAACGATTGAAACGTCTAATAGTTACACGAAACAGTTGTATATTACTAAAGAAGAAAAGGCATACCCGTTCTATCAATCGGAATTAAGCAACCCTAGTTTGGTTGATGGAAATCTTCGATTTGAATTCTTGATAAATGAAAGAAAATTTATATTTGAACAAATTATTAATGACTCATCTTATAGATTTAATCAAATTGAAGGTGATAAGCTTATAGTAAAATTAGGTAAAAAATCAGTTCAAATGATCGATTTCTTATATGAGTATTCCCCAGAAATATCTTTTATTCAGCATGATGGAACTGTAGTTGTAGTTCAGGAGAATCTAAAAACAGTGATCAAACCAAAAAGTGGTATTAAGTTATCTTCAGATGTTCTTATTGCTGTTAACTGGCCTGATCTTGGAGTCAATATTAAATCCGAATCACAAGGGCGAGGAAGAAAGATTGATTCTATACAGTACGCTACGATACATCATATTGTAGATCAAAGTTCAGACATAATTTTTGACGATGATGGATCAGGGGAAATTGCTGATATTGTTTCTGTTAAAATTGATATGAAGCATAAAAAAATTAGATTTCATCTTTATCATTGTAAGTATTCACACGGAGAGCATCCGGGTTCTCGTGTCTCAGATCTATATGAAGTTTGTGGCCAAGCTGAAAAATCAATTATGTGGAATGATAATGTATTAGAAATAATACAAAGAATGATTGAAAGGGAAAATTCGAGACAGAAGAGCTATGGTGAAACACGATTCGAAAAAGGTAACTTACAAACTTTAAATATGTTAAAAAAGATGGTGAGAGCTGGTTATGAAACAGAATTTGAAATTTCTATTGTCCAACCAGGGGTATCAATATTAGATATCACAAACTCTATGAAACAAATTATCCTAGCAACAGATACTTATTTAAAAGATACGTTTGGTTTACGTTTGACATGCTTTTTTAGTAATTAGTTGGATATTTGCGGCTTACAACGACATAAAAAAAGAGCGTACAACTGTAAGGAGTTGTACGCTTTTTAGGTTTAGGACAAGCTGGATTTAGATGGCTTAATAAGCCAAATCCTTAATCCTTTCTAAATTAGAAAAAATCTATAACTTGCGAAATAAATGCAATCTCTAAAAGTATCAACATTCAAAACTGTCTCTCCAATATAAGGAGTAATAAAAATTGGAGGTATAAACATAGCTTATAAGAATCAATGCAAAATCTATACTACCCTTTCTTAGTATAATTCTCTTATTCTGTGCGTGCTCAGAGAAAGCAAGTGGTAGTCTCCATGTTGAACTTTCCGTAAAAGAAGATTTCTATAAGGATAACCGACTCCTTTTCACTGGCACCACTAATTTTCAGCACATAACAAGGTCACCAGAATGTATACCATCGGGTTACATAACGGGTTGCATCAATTTAGGTTATTGAATAGTTGTACTTTTAATAATCGTGGACTTCTAGGTAATTGCTCAAGTGATAAAAGACTATTGCGCTTCATATATTCAATTAAGTACTCTCACTCTGGGAACTTAATTGTTTTAGTCCTCCGACAGAAAAGGTGTCGGAGGACTAAAACTTGGTTGTATTTACGATTTGACGACTATCTTAACCTTCATAAATACAAAACTTACTGCATATCCACTGTAGTTTGCACCTGCGCTACTTTCCGATTCTGAACCTCTTTTAGAACGGTACTTCCAAGGTAGAGCGCAATCATACCTGAAAGGAAAAAGAGTATAGCAACAGCGGAAGATGGGAGCAAATCGATTAAGAAGATCCCTAAGGAACCAATAAGCATGCTACCTTTGAGAGCGATTTTGTTCATAGCAAGATATGAGCTTCTCAGTTCATCGGGGGCTAAATCTCCAAGATATGACTCATAGGTAGGGACGAAAATAACTTCTCCGATGACAGCCAATGCCATTGCTAAAATAAGTACCCATGGCTGATTTGAGTAGGCAATGATTGAATATCCAGCCACATAAAAGAGGGCGCCGGAATAATAAGTTCCTTTCTCACTTAGCCTTTTAATCAAACTAGCAGTAATAAAGGAAAATACAATGACCAAAATGGTATTTTCCACTCGAAGATAGCCAAACATTTCAATACTTCCTAATGACATATCAAAAGGAAATAGATTGAACTGATCAATCCCTCTTTCGAATCGAATCGCAATGTAGTTGCTAAAATGACTCTCCATAGAGAACAGGATCATCGTTGACAAAATAAAGATCATAAAAATACGATCCTTTAGTACAAGTCTATAGCTTTTAAACAGGTCACTAAAGCGCTCAGATAAACTCATTTTAACCGTAGAATCGTTCCGCGAAGGAACGTATGTTTCATCAATCATGAAAATTGTGATTAAAAGTGACGCCAACGAGGATATAAACAAAATGATAAACAGTACAGATAAATACTGGTTAAAGAAGAGGGTACCAATTAAACTACCGAGTGCCATTGACAGATTAGAAATCCAGTATAAGAAGCCATACATAGCCCTACGCTCCTTATTTTCTGTCACGTCAAGCAGCATAGCTTCAGATGCTGGCGAATACAATCCTGAACATAGATTGTATAAGATAAACCCTAATGCTGTTACATATGGAGAGGAGTACCAAGGTGAATTTGTGAGCATCATGAGGAAGAAGACAGTAGCCTTCAGTCCTTCTGAGATAACCATTAATTTCTTTCTACCTATTACGTCTGCGTAATAGCCACCAATAATGTTTGCCAAGAAGTTAATAATAACTCCAATGGATATAGTTAAACTGGCTGTACTTACGGTGGTGTTCTTGACCAAATAAATAGACATAAAGGGAAAGATCATATTAGACGCAAATGAACTAATGAAAATCAATAATATTCTTAGTTGAACAATTTTGTGGAAGCTTTTAAATTCTTTCAGCATATACTAGCCCCTCTCACAAGCTCCTCCTCACTTTTCCAAGATAAATGTTTTTCGAACCATGTACTTACCAAGTCAAGGCGCTCTTTAATTTGTCCTTCACTTTCCCCCTTGACTAAAACCATAGCCACATAGGAAGAACTAGCGATTGCTTTATCAAATTTTGTTCCAACTTTATCTTTCTTTATGAAACTTTCAACTACCCATTCAAAAGGTAGATCTCCATCAATGGCATATAAGATTCCTTCTTCAGGAGGAATAACACAAAAGCCAACTAATTCATTTTTATTTGGATCATAACAAATAGATCCATTGCACTGTGAACGTATTGATTCTTTTAAAATATTTATTCCAGTTGCAAATTCGATAGCTTCTACAATTAACCCACCTCCGACTCTGCATGCAATTTCACAAAATACCAATTCATCATGAAATGTATGGAAGATTTCAGCATGGAAAGAAATAGCATGATCTGGTGTTGGCATTACATTTAATATTGTGTGAACCGCTTCATTTAATCGCTCGTACATCACATGATCCTGCGAAAGGAGGACTGAACCTAAATAATTCCCTTCACGATAAGCTAAACATCCATGAACATATTTAGAGGGACGGGACAACAATAGTGATCCATTTCGATACAGCCCATCAATGTGATACATCTCACCAGCTACATGAACCTCAGCCTCAAGATTAGATTCTAAGCCATGCTCAAGCATTTCTGTTAATTCTGCTTTGTCATGAATGATACGAACCCCCATAGAACCTGCATTATCAATGGGTTTGATTACAAACGGATATCCATTGTTTTTCTCAAAGTCAAGGACATCATATAGATGGTTTATTTTGATAAAACGGGGAACCTGGATAGAATTTTTCACTATGGTTTTCATAAGGACTTTGTCACGAAAAGCTAGAGCACTATCGACACTCTGACCCTGCAGTCCAAGGTATTCCCTTAATTGGGCAGCTTTTAGCAAGTCGAATTCTTGTGTAGCAATTATATAATCAATTTCCTTGGCTTCATGTAATTCAACAATATGCCTGTATATATTTTCATTTTGATCAAAATCATTGAAGCCTGCTTTGTGAGTGAAAAATTCAGAAAACCCAGATACATGTTCGGGTTTTGTAATCATTATAAATTCCCCGTCTATATCTTTCAGCCATTCTTCGTAATTAACACTATTTGGGGAAAAACGATTAATAATTACAGTCCTCATAAGAGCCACTCCTTTAAGTATGTATCTGTTTTAATTGATTTCTAGCATGTGCACTTAGGTTTGAGTTGATCTAAACCTTTTTTGATATCAGAGGGAAAAGTATCGATGAGTTCATTGAAATACTCAAATTCCTCGGTGAGGGAATAGTGAACCCATTGTCCTCGTTTATTCTCTTTTACCAAGCCGCCATCTTTTAGCTTTCGCATATGCTGACTGATATTTGACTGGCTTGTTTGCAGAAAATCAACAATTTCACAAACACATAATTCCTTCTCCCTGAGTAAGCAGAGGATTGTTAACCGATTTTTATCACCCATTAACTTGAATATATTGGCTGTTTTTTCAATTGAAAGCAGAATGCTCACCACCATTTTTCAATATTTTGGAATTAGTTTGATTTTCCCTATTGACAATACCACTATTTCCCAATCATTATATAATCAAGTGATTAAACAGTAAAGTGCATAGATAATATTTTTTCCCATTTTATTTTCCAGTGTTTATCATTTCCTCATAATCAACCCTAATACAGCGAGATTCCACTCGAAGAGCTTCAAATTTCACTGATTCTGTTTAGCTGGTTACAATTTGGCACATTGCTTATTTCATTCGAAATAGGCTTGGAGCATATAGCATTTTGCAAACAGGAGGGAAAGATGTGATTAGTATATTACTTGTTTCGAATTTTGAGGGTGGCTTCCAGCCTATGACTGTTGCTTCTGGAGCTGCCAGTTTACTAGAAGCAGGGTTCGATGTAGCAGTATTGGACACATATGTGGATGGTATTAAATCTGAGTTATTTGAGGCTCCGGAGCTTGTTGCCATCTCAATTCCTCTTTTCGATGCACTTCTTCCAGGGATTGAAATAGCAAGGCAGGTTCGCGAAGCTAATCCTAAAGCGCATATCACTTTCTTTGGACAATATGCAACAATTAATGCGATGCGGCTAGTTGGAAAGTATAGTGATACATGTGTTGTTGGAGAATGGGAAGAACCATTGGTCGCATTGGCAAAATATCTGTCTGGAGATCAACAATCAGAACTACCAGGCATTATAAATGCAATGCATGTAGCAGAAAATCAACGTATTCATCCGTATATATCAAGAAATCACTTTCGTTTGCCTGCAAGACATTTGTTACCCCCTTTGTTTAAGTACCCCCAAGTACAAATTGACAAATTATGTGACGCAAAACAAATCGTCGGTTCAACTGAAATTGCAAGAGGATGTCACCATAAATGTTTATATTGCTCTGTTTACGCTGCGTATGATGGCAAAGTCATTATGGTACCGGAAGATATTGTTATTCAGGATGTCCGTGTGCTTGTGGAGGGCGGAATGACGCACTTAACTTTTGTTGATGCAGATTTCTTTAATTCCAAACGGTTTGGTTTGACTGTATTGCGTCGGCTACATACCGAATTCCCAACACTAACTTATGACTTCACTACACGTGTTGATCATATTCTGGAAAACAAAGAAACTTTAAGAGAAATGGCAAACTTGAATGTGAATTTTATTACTTCCGCCTTAGAGTTCCCAACCCAAGAAGTTCTTGATGCGGTAGCAAAACAGACTTCCTTGGAAGATATTGAAGATGCAGTAGCCTTTTTATACGAAATAGGAATTAAACTAAACCCAACTTTTATTATGTATAACCCCTGGGTCAAATTAGAGGAATTAGCTACATTCAGAGCTTTTGTGGAGAAAAACGAGTTAGAACAAATTATCGATCCTATTCAATATGAAACAAGGTTGCATTTATACAAGGGTTCCCCGTTACTTCACACCGCCTCTATACAAGCGTTAGAGCTAATTGAACATGAATTTCACGTTGAATGGAAGCATCCTGATCCTAGAGTGGACGAACTATATGCTGCTAGTCTTACACCAGTGGAAGAGGGAATATTTAAGCGGTGTTGCTTGAAATGCTAATTCATATAACTAAGGAGTGTTGAGCATGATCGCACTAGTACCAGAATTGAAAGATAAATTGTTGGAGTTCACAAATACTGCTTTGTCAGGCGATGTTTTATCTGAACGTGAACGCGCACTGGCCATCTTGGGTGCTGCCTTCATCATTGGTGACATTGAGGTAGTTAAAAGGGCTGTAGTATCAGCAAAACAACAGGGTCTCTGTAACGAGGAGATTGGTCAAGCACATGCAATTGCTATAGCGATGCGTGCTCAGCAAGTAGCTAACATAGACCTCTTTACGGCAAATCAGAATAGAGGTACAGCAAACCTGGATTCAAAATGTTGTAACTAAATTTAATATCGTTAGAAAGAAGGCGGAACTATGAGTTTTTCTCCTTTAGAGCGTTTAGAAAGAACAGCATTAAGCATTGCCTCCAAGAATGGTGCAGAACTTGATCTCACCAATTCTTCTCTTTCAATTGAATTACAACGTTCTATCACGGAGCGATTGACTGTTAACGATTCAAATATCGTTGTGGTTGGACCTTCCGACCCAAGTTTAATACAGCGTATCGTAGAAAGCGTAGGAACACACGGACGGATAACTGTAAATGAACCTAATTATTCAGCGGAGAATTGTAATGTCTTGAGTTCTGGATATGGCGATTTTAGAACAAAAGCAGAGTTCATTAATAATTATCTTTCAACAAATACACTTTCTGATGTTGACGCTTATCAGCAATTTGAGCAAGTACTCTCTGAACAGCGTTCGAAAGAACCTGTTATACAGGATAACACTGTCGATACCGTGTTCTTAGATGACACACTCAATCTAAGCTTGAAGGATAAAGGTCAAGAAATACTGTCTGAGACATTCAGAGTGCTCCGCCGCGGCGGAAAACTTGTACTGACAATTGTACTAACAGATGAGACCCTAAGCCAGAACGAAATTCACTTAACAACTAAGAATCATCACATTATTTTCATTCCACAGGAAACAGAAATTTTAAAGATGTTAGAAGCAACAGGATTCTATGGGATGTCCATTGTATGGAGAGAAACCTTGCCCTACAAAGTTGTGGCTGGAAGTGAACTCCGACGGTTTGTAATTGAAGCCTATAAAGGAAAACAAGGAGTTTGTCTTGATCAAGGGCATGCAGTTATTTATAAGGGACCCTGGAGTGAAGTGGTGGATGATGACGGACACCGCTTTCCTCGCGGAGAACGAATGGCCGTTTGTGCCAAAACATATGAAATTATGACCAAAGCGCCTTACAGCGAGCACTTTATTGGTGTTCTACCTTATCTAGAGATTCCTCTGGATCAAGCGCCCTTATTCGATTGTAATACCCCACTAGTCAGGGAGCCTGCTGTGACTAAGGGTATAAAAAGTGTTTTTGATACAGCAGGAGGTAGCTGCGATCCTTCAACAGGATGCTGCTAGATCAATTGCATTGCACCTCGTTTATGGAGAAAACATTTATTTTAATTTAGTGTTATAACAGGAGGGAATTATATGTCAAGCCAACAAACAGTCGGTAATAATTGCTGCTCAGAAGGCCCCGCACCACTTACTATTGCTAGCCAAACCGTTCGGGACTTTTATAATTCGGTAGCCGAAGAGGAAGGATTGTATCCTTCAGGCACGGATAAGTTCTCGCCATCAGGGCCCACAGAGATGATTATTGAGCTTGTTAAGTATCATGGGAAAAAGCGGATTTTAGATATTGGATGTGGAATGGGAACGACTCTGTTACAGCTAGTTCGTGAGTTTGATGAAGGCTCTCAATTCATTGGTGTTGATTTCAGTGACAAGATGGTTGAACGTGCTCGTGAAAAGAGCGCCGATTTGCCAAAAGATCTTCACAAAAAAGTGGGGTTCTTCGTCTCAGATTCACAGGCACTGCCTTACATGGATGAACAATTCGATCTGATCTACAGTGAATGTGTGTTTAATCTAATCCCAGATCGTGAGAAAGCAATGCAGGAAGTTGAGCGGTTACTCTCACCAGGAGGTATCTTTATCTACACTGATTTTGTCTCATTTGTGCCAGTACCCCAAAAAATTAGAGACAATCTGAATTTCATAAGTGGATGCCGTGCAGGGAGTATTCTCTTAAGCGAAAACATTAGCTATATGGAATCACATTCCTTCCAGCATCTTCAAATTCATAATTTTACTGAAGATAAGAATAAGCGCTATGCTGATCTAATGTCTTCGAGTGAAGAATATAAGAAAGACTACGAACAATTTGTCAATGAAGCACCTGAAGCCGTTGAGTTTCTGGAAGATAAAGTTGGATATTATCTGATTTATGGTGTTAAGGCTCAACCATAACCTGTTTGCCAGAAGAAACGTTCTAACAAAACAGGTATAACATCTCCAACCGGAGTTGGAGAATTATTCTCTAACTCCGGTTACTTGGATGAAGGAGGAAAGCCATTGGCTATTCTAATTCTAAATCGTAACTTGCATTCGTTCACACCTTATGAGGAATGGCTCGATTCAAATGAATTGGTGATGCTCACTTCATCCGATTCGTATGATAGTTTCCTACCTGTTAACGATCGTTACGATTATATAGAAAGCTTTAATCGATTTGGTGCTAATGGAAATGTTGAGCGTAGAGCCATGGAGTTACATAGTCACTACCGCTTCTCAGCCATTATCGCGGTTGCAGAATATGATCTTATAAGAGCAGCGGAACTTCGAGAAGCACTCGGAATAGAAGGACAGAATCTAGAAAGTGCTACTGCCTATAGGAACAAGTACATCATGAAGCAAATAGTAAAAGAATCGGGTGTGAAAGTACCTGCTTTTGCGAGGGTTCGGACCAATATGGATTTGATTCATTTTGCCTCAACGCACTCTTTACCTCTTGTAGTTAAGGTAGTAGATGGTTCAGGGGCTGAGGGTGTAAGCATCATTAGAGATAATACCGACCTTATAGAAAGACTACAAAAAGGCTTTCAAGGCGAATGGATTGTTGAGGAATTCGTTCCAGGAGTTGTTTATCATGTAGATGGTCTTTATCAAGACGGAAGAATAATATTTTCCTGGCCATCTGTTTACATCAATGACTGCTTGGCTTATATCGATGGGAGTCCTTCGGGAAGTTATATATTGGAAGTTGGTAATACTTTAGTAGCACGATTACAACAGGTTGTTCAGCAAAGCATTGATGCACTTCCTTCACCAAGGATCATGGCTTTTCATGCAGAAATTTTCCATACGCCGAATGATGAATTGGTATTTTGTGAAATTGCAAGTCGGGTAGGTGGCTCAAAAATTGGAGATATGATTAACAGCGCCTTTGATTTTAATCTAATGGAATCGTGGCTCCGTCTTCAATGTCAACTCAATCTCAATAGATCCGTTCCAGATAAGCCTGTGAATATTGTTGGTAATGTTCTTGTTCATCCGAAAAAAGGGATGTTTATACAGGCACCAAAAGTTCCGATTCCGTTCAAAGCTATCGAATATGAAATCTTGGCTGAACCTGGACAGTCCTTTGATTATGGTAACCATTGTAACGATTGCTTAGCATCATTTGTTATAGAAGGGGATAGCGAAGAAGAGACACGTCTAAAACTGCAGGAATGTGTTGAATGGTTTACTTCCAACATGGTCTGGGATAGTAGTTTGTTTTTCTAGGCTTGTGCAATTCATATAAGATTGGAGGACAGATAATGAAATACAAATTACAGTCTGTGGTGACAGGGGAGGACCTGTATTCGTTAATTTATAAATGCCTGCAAGAAGATGTGCACTGGCTACCTGTCTATCCAGGACAAAATAAACATCCGTTGTCATCCATTGGGAGTAAGTCATATGAATCGGTACCTGATCAAAAGAGAAGCACCTCCCTAGACGCAGTTCATGTACAGAAACTGATCGAACTGTATAACGGAAGCTTGACTGGAAATGAAACAGATGCCGTAGTTGTATTTATAACATATACAGATATCTGTAGCGAAGAAACGCTGTTGTCATTATTATATGCAATCGTATACAGAAAAAGGTTCTTGTATTTAGCTGATTATAATCAGCTAACATCATTATTACTCCGGAATGAACTTCAATCGGTATTCCTCATCTTGCCATATACCGCAATGGACTTTAGCTTTACGTACAGAATAGAAGAGTTGAACAAGTTTGTTGGATTCCTTCCTTATACGGATAAAGACTCCATATTGAATTACTTATTTAATAGAATCATTTTAGATTCTAAGATAAAAGCTGAGGCCGTATACCTTCTTTTAAATCGCATTCAAACAAAGAATGACTGTGAAGCGCAACATGTATTTAACGACGGCTTGGCATACTATTTTCCGAAAGGACAGTGCGATCTAACTCATTTGGAACACTTGATGACCTCCTCAACAAATGTAGTTGAGCTTAACTACATCGCTCATTCCAGAGAATGTTCAGTTGTGATGGATGACTTTCTATTTTGTGGATATGAGAATGCCTCCAAGCAAACTTTCAATGATCGCCATCATTTTTTACCGAGCTGTTATTACAACGGAGAATTGTGCTACACCAGCAATCGAAAAAGATTAAGTACTACAACCCTTCATGCGAAGGTTCTATTTCTGAATGGTTGCAATATTGGAGACTTGGATAGCAGTTGTATTCCCTATGATTTTACTGTTATTAAACATTTAATTGAGGGAAACTCTCTCAGTATTACCACATCACCAAGTATTAAAACTGGGGATGTGGTGGAGAACATTCTGGCACATAATCTATTAAAGTATGGATTTTCAGAAGGGGAGAAAGTCTATTATTTAAATAAGTTTCTCCTTAGGACAGGAATTGAAAATAATTTGTATTACCAAATAGGAGATCCATCATTCAGTTATGAAATGTTAAAGCCGATAACCGCTCATATTGATTTTAAGAACATGCAAAACTTAGATTTACAGATCACTGGATTTCAAAATGAAACCTTTTTTGAAGTGAAGATCATGAATCTCCCTGAAGGTTCGGATATTCATATTAATCAGTGCAAATTGTATTTTGAGAATGGAAATGCAGACAGGAAATCAGTTATTTATTATCACATAGCAGACTCACCTACTGAAAATGAAAAGGTCTGTATGTTTTTTTCTAAAAATCCCTTTGAGGCTGTATCAATGAATGTCATCTTCACTTTTGATGATCCAATCATAAGGCAATTAAAGTCTATCCAGGAATATAATTTGAATTTGGAATTTTTAAAAGATATTTCAAAAATTCCTAGCCATCTTAAAGGTAGATTAGAAGATCTTCAAAATCAATATATCCATATTCATCAAGCCTCGAAAGAATACAAATTCAACATTCTGACAAGAACAAAGATGCTTGAAACTATACGTAATATGGAAGAAAAACACAAAAAACTCAGTAAAGAACTGTTTAATACAATAAAATCATATACCGAAAAACATTCAGACAGTTTTTTTGAGACCATCAGTGAGAAAAGAAAAGAAACTGAACCCATACAATTTAAAACGGTTTGTCGGGAATGCGGAAAGATAACAGGAGAATTTTCATACACACTTTTTACATATGCTGAACCCGTGCGAAGAACAAGTTTCAAATGTATGCAGTGCGGCGGCATTTCTGATGTCGCGGATACCAGTATTCAGTTTACGGGCCGTAGTGACATCCGATTCGAATCGGTTGGATGGAATGATGTGATTTACTCCATAGAAAATCACAATGATTTTCCTGTTGATCTAACTGCTGCTGTAATTTGTATTGATACTAAAGAGTTGGACATCGAACTTGAGCAGCCGGAATTTACGATTGAACCACACCAAAAAATCGACCTTAAAGTAAGGATAACACCCAACAATTTATTGCAACGTGGCTATTATTTATTCTCATTTTATTTCATGGGGAACACACGATTTTACTATTTTTCTAAGATGATTGGTTATGTGAGTTCGAACAACGGGATCCATTAAATACTATTCGTAAGGATGAAAGGGGAAGCAGTATGTTGAAGAAAAAACTTTTGGCCGAATTCATAGGTACCTACTTTTTGGTTTTTGCTGGAACAGGAGCTATTGTAATTAATAGCATTACAAATAGCTTGACACATGCTGGTATTGCTATAACCTTTGGTTTGGTTGTAATGGCTCTAATATACACTTTTGGGCACATTTCAGGAGCACATTTTAATCCTGCAGTGACACTCGGATTTTTGTTTCGAAAGGATATTTCAATTGGGGAAAGTTTCTCTTATGTTCTGACTCAGTGCATTTCTGCTCTCGCTGCGAGTGGCACATTATATCTCTTATTCGGCAACATTGCTAATTTAGGAGCCACTTTACCCCGGTCTAGTGATGGACAATCCTTTACTCTGGAATTTATACTAACCTTTGTGCTTATGATGGTGATTCTAGGATCTGCGGTTCATGGTAAAGCGGTGAAAGGTTTTGCCGGCTTAGCGATAGGAGGAACGGTGGGATTAATGGCGATGTTTGCAGGCCCGATATGCGGAGCTTCTATGAATCCGGCACGTTCCTTAGGCCCAGCAATCATATCCGGAAATCTTCATCATCTCTGGATATACATATTAGCCACTATTCTTGGTGCAGTTGCTGCCTCAGGAGTGTATGGAATTCTTCACGAGTAGCCATATCTCCCATCAAGATATTACTACTTCGATAAATGTAACGTGAGGTATCTCGCGATACCTAGATAACTAGGAGGCGTTATAATATGTTTTTGACTCGAAATGTACAAGAACGGGATTGGGATGCGATTAAATCAATTTATGAGGAAGGCATCCAGACAGGGAATGCAACTTTTGAGACTAATGCCCCTTCAAAAGAACAATGGTTTTCCAGTCATAATCCTGAGTGTAGTATTGTTTGTTTAGATGATGAAGAGGTTGTCGGATGGGCTTCTCTGAGCTCTGTATCATCTCGCTGCGTTTACGCTGGTGTTGGAGAAGGCAGTATTTATGTAAAAGCATCGGCACGAGGGAAGGGTATTGGTCATTTACTTCTGGGTAAACTTGTTGAAAAATCAGAGGAAAACGGGTTTTGGACGATACAGGCTGGAATCTTTCCGGAGAATATGATGAGCGTATCACTACACGCTAAACATGGGTTCCGTGAAATCGGACTTAGGAAGAAGGTCGGTAAAATGAACGGAGTTTGGAGAGATGTGTTACTTATGGAGAGAAGAAGTGAGATTGTAGGGATTGATTAAAAGGAGAAGTTCTCCGTTTGCCGGTGTTGTATTATCCCCCCCAAGGTAGACAGTGATAAAAGAGACCATGTTAGAATGGTCTCAACACTGAAACCTGGAGAAGATAATACCACATAAGTAGCACATAAGCTAAATTTAAAATTAAGATACTTATAATAATTTTTCCATAGCCATCACATCTACAAATTCCCCTTCTAGAATGCCTTGATTCTGGAATACACCTACTTCTCGGTATCCAGCATTATGATATAGGCTCTGACCAAGCGTATTAAATGGAAAGGTGAAAAGCACAAACTTATAAAAGTTATTCTGCATACCGATTTGCTCTAATTTCTGAAGCAACTGTTTTCCGACCCCTTTGCCACGATGATCACGATGAATATAAATGGAGAGGTCGCCGACACCGTCGTACGCGCTTCTTGAGCTATACGAATTGATAGAGGCCCATCCGACCACTTGATCATTCTGTTCGGCTACAAGTACCGAGTAACGCCCCTGGTGCTTATTAAACCATTCAGACATGTAAGCCTCATCTTTTATAACTGTTTCTAGCGTGGCAATCCGATCTTCAATACCTTGGTTATAGATAATTAGAATGCTTCCTAGATCCACTTCGGTAGCATGCCGCAGAATTATCATGTTGATCACTCCTACGTTTTGGATTGTATATGTTTATATATCATAATGTTATTAAAAATGGGAAGGGGGACAGAAAACAAAAAAAGAATTTGCATTTTGCAAATAATGAGGGTATAAATATAACAAGAGGTGAGGTCATTGGAAAACAACGTAAGAGAGATGTTTCAGATCATGACACGGCGTTTTGGATTATTGGATAAAAATTGTTGCACCGCTGGAGGCCTGGATATTTCGCTTGTTCAAAGTCATATCATTTATGAAATTGATCGTAAGCATAATCCATCCATTCAGCAAGTGGCAGACGCACTCTCCATTGACATCACGACGTTTAGCCGCCAGGTTCAAAGTCTCGTAAAGTTGGGTTTGGTTCAAAAAACACCCTTACCTGAAGATCGACGGATTTACATACTATCCTTGACTACACAAGGTAAGTTTGTTGCTACGGTCATTGATGAGCAGATGAATGATTATTTAAAAGAAGTCTTTTCGCATATGTCTGAGTTTGAACGGGATATGGTCATCAACGCCCTCAAACTGCTAAACGAAAGTATGGCGAAATCCAGCGTATGCTGTACACCAATGGGATAATGTTTATCCCATTTATTTAATAAAATACTTGCAAAATGCAAATAATTGTGAGGAGGAAACGAAATGATTAAAAATATCCCTGTGAACCAAGTGAGCTGCTGCGAAGCACCATTACAAGAGAAGGGCAAATTACCTGTTGCGATCATTGGAGCTGGGCCGGTTGGTCTTGCTGCAGCCGCACAACTCATTTCAAAAGGTGAGTCGTTTATGTTGTTTGAAGCTGGAGATGAAGTGGGGGCAAACATTCGAAAATGGGAACATGTACGACTATTTTCGCCATGGAAGTATAACATCGATAAAGCTGCTAAAGAGTTGCTGCTAAAGACGAATTGGGTTGCTCCACAAAACGAAACGATTCCAACGGGTAAGGAGATTGTTGAGCATTATCTAAAACCTTTGGCTGCGCTGCATGAAATAAGTCCAAATGTATATTTGAATACGAAAGTTACTGCGATCAGTCGCAAAGGGTTAAGCAAAGTGAAAACAATTGGGCGTGAGAAGCTGCCGTTTGTGATCCATGTTGAACAAAACGGATCTTCGTTTATTTATGAAGCGCGGGCTGTTATCGATGCCTCGGGGACATGGTCCAATCCCAACCCGCTTCGATCAGACGGTATATTTTCAGAAGAGGAAAAAGCGCTTAATAGCCACATTTCATACGGTATTCCTGCGGTATTAGGAAAAGAGAGAAATCGATATAGCGGCAAGAAGGTGCTTGTTGTAGGAAGCGGACATTCTGCAATAAACACGTTGCTTGAACTTGTAGAGCTTCAAAAAGAGGAGTCGGGAACTGAGATTGTGTGGGCTGTTCGCAAAGCAAATATCGAGGATGTTTATGGCGGACCAGAACTGGATGGGCTTCAGGCAAGGGGTGAACTGGGCACTCGAATTCAAAAAGTGGTCGAATCCGGTGCCGTAAAGGTCCTAACGGCATTCCATATTGAAAAACTTCAAAAACAAAGTGAACAGATCCAGGTTTCCGGAACCATTAAAGATGAACAAGTGGTTATTGATCACATCGATGAAATTGTAGGTAACACAGGTTCTCGTCCTGACTTATCGATGCTGAGAGAAGTACGAGTATTGACGGATCCAGGCTTAGAATGTGTTTATGAGCTTGCGCCATTAATTGACCCCAATATCCACAGCTGCGGAACAGTTCGACCACATGGCGAAAAAGAACTCCGTCAACCAGAAAAGGACTTTTATATCGTAGGTACCAAAAGTTATGGAAGAGCGCCAACTTTCCTCATGGCAACGGGATATGAGCAAGTCAGATCCATTGTAGCTGCTCTAGTGGGAGATTTGGAGTTAGCACAAAAAGTAGAACTGGAACTGCCGGAGACGGGGGTTTGTAGTTTAGGTGCTAGTAGCGCAGACAACTGCTGTGAACCTGCTCAGGTGAAGGAAGCATTTTCGGATTGCTGCTCACCTTCAAAAACGGAAAATGCAGGATCAAATTTCTGCTGCGGATAATCAAGAATCCAGAGCTACTGCATCCGAATCGTGCTGCAGTAGCTTATTATAGAAGGAGGGAGAAAATTGAAAAATATGATTTATGATTGCATCGTTATTGGTGGTGGTCAATCCGGTTTGGCAGCAGCCTATTACTTACAAGAAGCTAAACGGAACTTTATCATCCTTGAAAAAAGTGAAGAGCATTTAGGATCATGGGCAAATTACTATGATAGCTTAACGTTGTTCTCGCCTGCACCGTATTCCTCATTGCCAGGACTCCCATTTCCAGGAGGTGCAAATGTTTATCCGCGCAGAGATGAGGTTGTTCAATACTTAAAGTCTTATGCCGCTACATACAATTTTCCAATACACTCAGGGCAAGAAGTAATCAAGGTGGATAAGAAAAGCAATATCTATACAGTCTATACCTCAAGCGGAAAACAGTTTCGTACACGGTCCATCATTTGTGCAAGCGGAGCATTCGTAAATCCTCATATTCCAGACATTCCTGGCATGCATAAATTTAAGGGAGAAATACTTCATGCCAAGAACTACCGAAATGACAAAGAGTTTATAAACAAACGGATCATTGTTGTGGGAGGAGGCAATTCGGCAGTACAAATAGCGGTTGAACTGGCTAGGACGGCGCATGTAACGATTGCATGCAGAAGCCCGATCAAATTCAAGCCGCAGATCATTGCAGGGAAAGATATTCACTTTTGGCTAACCATACTTAGGCTTGATCAATCCAATTGGGGTAAACGGTTATTGCAAAAAAGCAGTGATGGTGTCCTTGATACCGGTATATATAAAAATGCTATTGATCAAGGTAAACCCGATGCCAAACTGATGTTTAAAGCGTTTACGGAAAATGGGATAGTGTGGGCAGATGAGACTCGTGAAAATGTGGATACCGTTATTTTTGCGACAGGGTATATTCCGAATTTCGAATATCTTAGTGGATTGAACATTCTTGACTCATCAGGTGTACCTTTAAAACAAAGCGATGAAAGAATTCATTTTGTAGGTATACCGTGGCAGACCTCTTTTGCTTCTGCGACGATTCGAGGCTCAGGGAAAGATGCGAAAAAAGCTGTGCAATCGCTTGTGAAAAGATTGTGAGCTAACGAATCTCAGGAGGGTGTTATAATTGGTGATTAAAACTATTCTTGAGGTAGATCAAGGTGGAGTCATTGAGTATCAAACGAAGGATATAGTTAAGATGCAAGACGGTCATTATTTTATCAAGTCAACATGTGAATTTTTAGTTCGAGAGTAAAGTCGGTAATCTTTATTGCCAACTTTTTTGGTGCACTAAACCTCCTTATATTCATCGTTGCTTATATAAGTGATTTATTATATGCTTATATCATTAAATGAAGCTGACAAGACTAATCACAGGGGTGTACATATGGAACAAAACATTCAGAAGATGGCTGAGGCGTATAAGTTATTAGCTGATAAAACACGTTTAACCATCATTGCGCTACTTCAGGAACAGGAACTTTGTGTATGTGATATCACTGACATTATTGGCATGTCACAACCAAACGCCAGTCAGCATCTCCGAAAACTAAAGGCAGCCGGTCTCCTTAATGAAAAGAAAAAAGGGCAGTGGGTTTACTATTCCCTTAATCCAGATGCAGAAGCGTATGTTCAGTGTGTGTATCCGTATCTGCCATCCATGAAAGATAAAATAGCAGGATTGAAAAACTGCTGCGGTCCTCAGGAGGAAGCATGACCTTTATCGCGATATTAATCTTTTTGCTTACACTGACTTTTGTGATTTGGCAACCTAAGGGACTTAATATTGGATGGTCAGCGTCAGCTGGTGCTGTCCTTGCACTTCTTTTTGGAGTCGTCAGTCTATCTGATGTAGGTACGGTTACAGGAATCGTATGGAACGCCACGCTTGCTTTTGTAGCTATTATTTTAATTTCACTGATATTAGATGAAATCGGATTTTTTGAATGGGCCGCTCTACACATGGCAAGGCTCGCAAGAGGTAATGGCAAGCTGATGTTCGTTTATGTTGTGCTTCTTGGAGCAGGAGTAGCAGCGTTCTTTGCAAATGACGGTGCCGCACTGATCTTAACGCCTATTGTGCTCGCTATGGTCAGAGCACTCAAATTTGATCAAAAGATGATTTTACCTTTTATCATCGCTAGTGGTTTCATTGCAGATACAACTTCACTTCCGCTCGTCGTGAGCAACCTCGTCAATATCGTTTCTGCCGATTACTTTGGTATTGGCTTTGTGGAGTATGCAAGTCGTATGATTGTTCCGAATTTCTTTTCAATATTGGCAAGCCTTCTGGTCCTGTTCTTGTTCTTTAGAAAGAGTATTCCAGGGAACTACGAAGTAAGTCAGCTCAAAAAGCCAGCCGAAGCGATCAAGGATAAGAAACTGTTCAACATATCTTGGGTGATCTTAGCCGTGCTGCTGGTAGCGTACTTGATGAGCGAGTTCATTCAAGTTCCGGTGTCTGTTATCGCTGGTGTTATAGCGGTGTTGTTTATTTTAGCTGCAAGGTGGAGTCACGCTATTCAAACCTGGAAGCTCATTAAAGGGGCTCCATGGGCAGTCGTGATTTTCTCCATTGGTATGTACGTTGTCGTTTATGGACTGCGAAATGTAGGATTGACGGATGAGCTTGGTAAGGTCATTCAGGCTATTGCCGACAAGGGACTCTACATCTCTACACTTGGCATGGGCTTTCTAGCTGCAGTATTGTCTTCGGTTATGAACAATATGCCAACGGTGATGATTGATGCGCTTGCTATTGATGGAACCAGCACGGAAGGTGTCATTCGGGAATCGCTGATTTACGCCAATATTATCGGTAGTGACTTGGGTCCTAAAATTACACCGATCGGATCGCTAGCCACACTTTTGTGGCTACATGTACTGTCCCGTAAGGATGTAAAAATCACGTGGGGAAGTTATTTCAAAATTGGAATTGTGCTCACCATCCCAACGCTCTTTATCACGTTAACAGGACTGTATTTGTGGTTACACTTGATTCATTCAACAAGTATAAACGTTTGGTTGATGATTGCCGTAATCACAGTAGCATTGGTTGATATCGCTATGATCATAAGAACGTTAATTAACTCAAAAATGGGCGAAGCGAAAGTACAAGTAAGCCAAGCCAAAGATAAAGGAGATCAATAATCATGAACAACAAACCACTTGTTTACTTTTTGTGTACAGGAAACTCTTGCAGAAGCCAAATCGCCGATGGATTTTTAAAGGCACTTGGTAGTGACAAATATGAGGTGAGAAGTGCAGGATTAGAGGCGCATGGCTTAAATCCTCGTGCGGTTCAAACGATGAAAGAAGCTGGAATCGATATTTCGAATCATACATCCGATGTAATTGATCCTGAGATTTTAAAACAAGCAGACTACATCATCACGCTTTGTGGTCATGCCAACGATAATTGTCCCGTTGTACGTAACGATAAAGCTGAAAGATGGCACTGGGGCTTCGATGATCCAGCCAAGGCGACAGGTACAGAGGAAGAAATCACAGCCACATTCGCTAAGGTCCGTGATTCCATTAAAGCTCGTATCGAGCAATTCTTGAAAGAAGGTAAGTAAAATGGATCACGCCGAAAAGAAATACCATGCACTTATTGCTGGAAAAGTTTTTATGGGCGGAGCTGCCGACGTAGAGGCAATGGTTCTTAACGAAGGCATAGAAGTCGTGGTGGATCTTCGAGAAGAAGCAACAGAGTGCGCGTATCCAACAGATCATGTGAAGTGGGTGAAGATTCCACTTGATGACGATACGAAAGGACATGAAGCTGAGCTTTTTAAACAAGCCATTCATGAGGTTGTTGGAGCATATAATGCCGGCAAGAAGGTTGCCTTTCATTGTGGTGGAGGCAAGGGTAGAACGGGAACTGTTGCAGCTGGCACTCTGTTAGAGCTAGGGGTAGCCAATACAGTAGAGGATGCTGAACTGAAGGCAAAAGGCATTAGAAGTATCATTAATATTAAACCGATTCAAAAGAAACTATTAAATAAATTATTCTGAAACAAGGCTTTTAATCGTTAAGCTAACGGGAAAAGGTAGCACAATAAAATTAGAAAAGCAGCTGATCAATGTGATTGGCTGCTTTTCTAAAGGCAAGTCATGGATCAAACATTACATACATATGTACAAAATACGAGTTTTGTGAAACAGTACTGACGAATTAAAAGAGCCGCCAAGATTTTTATCTTGTGCAGCTCAGTTTTTCACTCTTTTAGGTTAATCCCATACGACTTCAGTTCCTGCAATAAAATCATGTATTGCACGGCGATCTTCTCTCATGCCGACCATAAACATGCTCACAATAACTCCAATACCTAAAGTTAACGCGTACACAATTCCTGCGACTAAAACTCGCATTAACATTGTAGTGATTTTAGGTGGTTCTTGTGTATCATAGGTTTGAATTCGGATTCCACATATCCGTTTTCCGATTGTTCGGCCATACCAGTAAACTGGTAAAAGTATTGAATACAACGCACTCAATATTTGGGCTATCGGCTCATTTGTATCAAAGTTCCCAGTAAGTACACCTGCGATGATAACTAATGGAATTCCAATGATAAGACCATCTAGCAAACTTGCTCCTAATCTAATCCAAAAACCTGCCTTATACAAAATGATTTCCTCCAAACTATTTTGTCATACCTTGATGATTATTTATATTATACATGAAATATATACCAATTGGTTCATATTATCCATATTATTCATTTTAATCTCCTAAACCTCTTCCATATCGCTTTGTGAATTTTCGGACATTCTTATTCGAATCAATATATTGAAACTTACATTACATATATAAAGCCCCCTTATAAAAAAAAAGCCACATGGTTTCACATGGCTTCAGAAATGTATATCCCCCTGCTCATTCAATTATCTAATGAAATGCTTTCCAGAACGACCCTTCTGTATTAATGATGCTCATGATCTGACTAAACGGAATCGTAAATGTCGGGAATCCCGCAGCATATGGTGCAATATCATAGGGATTGAAATATAGATGCAGCGCATCCGCTGTCACAAAAAAAGGCTGGTTCGCACTTATTCCGGTGTACGTATCTGGAAAAACATAAGAATACTGCGGATCATTTTTGATCTGCTCCCCTACAATCTGGCTTAACACCTTCACATAGTCACTGTTTGGTTTAAACAAATCCTTCAGCTCATACAGCTGGCCATTGGACAGATTAATAATCGCATACACCATCGTTGGCATACCATGCGCGGCGCCAGCGGGATAGTTATAACCCGTTAATTGCAATTGAAGCAGTTGCTGCTGGTAGAACGTGATATCAAAATCACCGGTATAGGTGTAATTCAGTTGCTGATCTGCAGGAACAGGTTTGACTTGTGAAAGCTGCTTCAGTCTAGCATTTAACATATCCTGCTCCGATGGATTGGTCAATCCTTCAACCTGCGGATAATAGACGAGGTAATCTCGATTAGGTTTATACTTCTCTTCACGCACCCGATAAGGCGGATGTAGAGGTACGATTGTATTTTGCTGCCATATAATCTGTCCAGCACGGTTCACATAGGATAAACGTTGATCCACAAACACCTTAATGAGATTCGGAGCCACAACTTCCATGGATCCTGCCCCTGTCACACGAGGATATCCTGGAGCAGGTCTGCCGCTTAAATCCAGCAGATAAGTCTGATTTCCATCCGATGCGGAAGCGAGACCCTGTTTGTAATTTTCCACATTACGATAGATAAAATTGGTTAGTATCCTGCCGTTCACGTCAGAGATCGCATACATCGAGCCAATATAAGGCTCCTCCGGATTAATGGCTTTCCCGAGTGCGTACCTGTTCTCTCCAAGCTCCCGTATATCGTTATAGGCCGGTTGAATCACAAATGATCCCTGCATATTAATGACACCATAGCTGGATTTGTAATCCTCTGCTGTGTTGACAATAGCCTGCCCATCGTTAAAAGCAAATGCTGAAGTAAACTTAGGCTGAATACGAACGTTACCCCGTTCATCAATGTACCCGTATTTGCCCGAGAGTTCTTTTTGAAAAGCAAGCAATCCATCTCCAAGTGGCCCTACATAGGCATATGGATAAGTTGCAAGCCGATTTCCATTCCGATCGATGAGCGCATATTCCTGATCTTTAATCTGTACAACGGCTCTGCCTTGCTGAAAATCATTTGCTGACGCAAATTGTGCTCGGATCACTTCATTTCCCGAAGCATCCAGGTAACCATAGAGACTTGATGAGCCATTCGCCTGATTTGGATTATTATCGTAAAACATCGCTCTGCCTTCATGCATATCTGCGATAAACGGGTAAGCCCGTTCAGTTAGAACAGTGCCCTGCTCATTGATCATTTTAAAGCCTTGAGAATCAATAGCCATGGCCCGCTCTTCGGAGAAAGAATTAATCGAATCATACACTGGTTGAACCACATACTGTCCTTGAAGATTAATGACACCCGCACGGCCGTTCTTCACGACAACTGCCAATCCATTCGGCTGAAAAGCCTGAGCTTCCTCCAGTACCGGTTCCAAACGAACATGTCCCTCCGCATCCATATAACCCCAGCGGGTTCCGCTCGTGGTTCGAACAGAGACAGGATATAGCCATGTAGTATATCTCGTATGAGTACTTCCAGCGAGCGCTTGTTTAATTTTTTTCTCCAGTTCAAGCAAGTTCTCTCTCGAAGGATACGCTTCCGGGAAACTTAGCGCTTTTTGTACCGAAGTTAGTGCTGCGGGATATAACCCTGCATGAAATTGAGCATCCGCAAGGTAATACCAATAAAACACATAGTCAGGATAATCTTCTGTTAATTTCTCATAATATTGCACAACTTTAGAATAATAGGCACGGTATACATCTGTTGCTGGAACCCACAGACCTTGATGCCATCGAATAATATCTACTCGATAAGCTTCTCCTGTATCGTGAATCCATAGCGCAATTTCAACCTTGCCATCTCGCCCGTGCGCACCAGGCATATCTATAATCTCAGCATAGCTATAATATAAATCGTCAGGAGCAATATCCTTCAGACCAGATTCAGTCCATTCATATACCGCAAGCTTTGACCAAATCGCTCCAATCTGCCAGCCTACGATCAGATTATTTCTTGCTTTTGAAATTACTGGCGCTGCCGTGAGCAACGTAACACCATATCCAAGTCCTTTTGTCAGAGCCATCTTGATCCATTGGCCTTGCACAAACTTTAATATAAGCAGATACAGCTCACTATTCAGCTGGTAAACAGCAGCAATCTCCGGTAGTCCATCACCTGTAAGATCAGCTGCATACACAGCAGGATGTAGATTGGGCTTATCAATCGTAATGACCGTTGCACCCGCCGGAATATGTTGATTCACGATTTGCAGTAATAGCGGTTCACTCATCGACATCTTCGCTTCCTCCCTTATGACCGCATTCGCCTAATGGTATGCATCATTACACGGGATATGACACGAAAATGTTTTAACGCCTTCATTTTATTCTTCAAGACTCACTATGATTTATAATCTTCATTAAGGAATTTCACGTTAGTTAGGTTAATACATAAATCAGTTAATAGATAACTTCGCTTTTTCGTGGAAAATAACAAACATTATTGGTAAAATTATGAACACAAGTGCATCCAACACGTGTATGTTCAATTTAATTATTTTCAGTAGAAAAATGGAATAATCCCTTTTTAGAATTGTTTTACATGCTCTCACATCCGCTAATTTTGTCTCATCTATATAGGGTTTGTCTCTTCTTTATTGGAGCTGTATGAATTCACTTCAATAAGGATAAGGATATTCGGATTATGAGATAACATTATTTCATGGTAGGAGGATTTTTTATGAGAAGGAATTTTACATTCATTTTGACTTCACTGCTGTTCCTCGTGGCATGCTCAAACTCAAGTCATGGTGAACTTCAAAGTTGGGCATTTGATGTTGTAACGTGGAATAATGCGGTTTACAAGGTGACAAATGAAACTGTGGTTACAACTGAAGTGGAGAGCGAAATTGGAACAATTAAAAAATTCAATACAAATGAAAGTAATGAATTACCAAACCTGTTTTCTAACAAGTATAAAAAAGGAACATCATTATTTAAAGTGAAAAATATCGAGACAACCGATTATATCGCTGTAAAGGATAACGAGACTTACCATAAAGCAATAAGGATGAAGGGAATGAATACAGCAGCCACTTTCTCAGTTTTTTAGATCTTTTACCTCTATTTTAGATTACTTGCCTCTAAAAACTCTAATTCCTCATCATTTTGAACTTCTATAATCTGATTAAAACGCAAAAACCCGTAAGTGGATCGTTTATCAAACAAACTGTCCATCTTGCGGGTCTCAGTTAAAACTTAACTTAAGGGATTTTACTTTTTGTATTCGAAAAATTCAAGGTTATTATCCATTGTTAACACGAGAATACAGAGTATGCTCTTGCAATAATTCCTTACGGCTTGGCTAATGTTCTCCCACAAGATCAGTAAATGTACTGATTTGTACATATTGGGCCAATCGGCAGTACTGATCCAACAGCTGCTCCTCATGCCCCTCGCCAAGCGCAACCCGGCGTCCCGCTTCCAAAACACCATGGATCAATTCATGCAGGAAATGCATTTGCATTCGTTGCACATCTGTAGCTAGCTGTTCCAGCAGCTGCGTATCTCGAATCGTAAACTGAGATAACCCCCGAAGCAGTAATTCCTCGGACCAGTCGCGTAATTGTTGAATCAACCCATTATCTTCTTCCAAAACGCACCATCCTTCCACTACCCGAATCCAGCTTTAAACTCAGCAACGTCTGGCCTTTAAGGAAACTGATCGGGGTGATCCGTTTCGCCCCCAAACGCACAAACGCATAAAAATGCTCAAGCTTCTGCGAACCAAATCCCGACTCCAGTCTATGAATCATGGACTGCCAATCAGATGAGTAAGGAAGAGTGAGTGGCAATCGCTCCCCCTCCGTATCTTCTACGGTAAGGATCAGATCCTGCTTTTGCTTATTAAACGTATGTTCTACAATGCGGGTTACTTCAATTAATGCTAACCGTTCTTTCGGTTCTGTGAATAAATCAATAGAATCTGGTTGCAGTTGAAGTGCTGACGGTATGTCCATCAGATACGCTCCGAAATTCACCTCATTCACACGGGTCCGCGGCAGAATACTGAGCTTTGCTCCATCACCTGAAGAAATTCGTCGTTCTTCATTGACTTTAACCGACTGAAACTGAACTTCTTCTCCCGTAAATTGACTAAATGTCAAACTTGGCAACCAAGGGGTAAACGCTGCATAATGCTCGGCAAACGAGAATTGTTGATCCTCATAATACACTGCACGTACATCACTGTACGTATAGATCTGTCCGTCATCAAAGCAATAGAAATAATACGTAATCCCGCGAAATCCTGATCGTGTCTCCCAAGAGTCTGCGCCTAACCCATAGAGATGGAGTGAAGGAACAGTAAAATACTTACTTCGAAAGCTACCAACGAGCTGGTTCTGCTGCTTTGTAGAGATATCCCCTTGCATAAGCACCTCTAACGCAAGATAAAGTTTACTTATGCGTTCCAGCATCGCCTGCATGGAGAACCGAACATGTCTTTTGAAGAAAAGTTGAAGCTCTCCCTGAATTCCTCGCAGACTACGCTCAATATCTGGAAGATTACCGCTATGTGCTGTAATCGCCAATGTCTCAAGCTGTGCCAGATAGGATTGAGGTAACCTTGCTAACCCTGTTTTAAGCATACCTGCGAGCATTTCACGGCATTCACGAACCGTTTGAAGCGAGAACTTCGCTTCATATGCACGCTCACTCAGAACCCCCGTATCATCCAGTCCATGAATCATTCGGTATCGCAGCAGAGCTTCAAGTTTGGCCATCTTTCCGGCAGTTTGCTTCAATTTGCATAAAGCTTTAGTCAGATTAGGTTCTTCTGTAAAGGAAACCTCAATATCCTGACTTTTCAGATGAACAGTAAGCAACGTGTCATCCGTGATCTGAATATCTTCGGGATAACGCAAACGAAAAACAATTTCCTCAACCATTGTTGAAGTATATGATTTGATCATTGGCGCAAGATCGGCTCCAAGCATCCAGTTAAAACGAGAGCTCTCTTCCAATGGTTGAGTTAGCAATTCGTAACCAGGGCTGGCTAACTCCTTAACAAGAAGAAGCTTATCCTTTTCCAAAGCCTGCTCCTTATCAGAAAGCTCATGCACTTGGGGAGCCGCAGATTCTTCATCTATAACTGTTGATGGTTTTGACGCATCATCTTGTTCTAGCGTTTGCTGCCGCTGAGCATACAAAATGGCAATCAGCACATGCTTGCAGATATTCTCCGACGGACAAGAACATTGCCACTCATCCAGCGTAGCATGGAGGGTACACTCCGTACCCTCACTCAGCTGACAGTTCACCGATGCTTCATTCCACGTATACTGCACAAGAACACCTTGATCCAGCTCTTTAAGCGCCCTCTTATATAATCCCTTGTTCGCATGGCGAATGAGATAATCCTCTGTGCACAGCTTCGCGAAGTGTCTGAATTTCTGCTTAAATTCATTGAACTCGTTCATACCCACAGAATCAGCGCCCCGTTGCTCTCAAAATATCATAGATCGTTTCACTAAAAACTCGGCCTGGAATTTTGCCCAGAGGGATCGATTTATTATCTGCGTAATAATAGTGCTGTCTCTTGCCGTTAGGTTTAAAGAAATGTAATGATTCCAGCGTAACATCATCCATTCCTTCATAATAAGTGATACTAGTACCGCTGAATCGAAGTTCAGCAACAATGTCTCCATACTCTTTATAAAACTCATTGAACCAGCCGCCGTCTTGTGCAGGGCCCTTAATCCAGCCGTATTTCTCCAGAGCTTTCGGGAGTGCAGTGGGAGAGAACTCCTCTTCCGGAAGGCGTTCAAATTCTGTCTTGGCCTGATCATCATCCTCAACCAAGTGCACTTGACGTTTCAGCTGCTCAAACGGCTGTTTAACCTCATAATCCTCAAGCTGAGTAGTCCAGCCCTCCAGAATTTCCTGATCCAGTTCAAGCGGATGCACCAGGCCTACCTGAGCTCCTGATGGCAAATCCGTTTCATCCTCATCCACCGTGTTGAACGTACCGTCCTCCATGTACCGGAATGTACTCATCAACTCACCATGTTCATAGATGCCCCAGATTAATCCAACAGCGAACTTCTGCATAATCACATTGTTTACAAACAGGGATGTCCATTCCTCAGCCGTCCAGAGACGTTGCTTCGACAAGGACTCTTCCAAACGCTGTGTCTGGATCGTAACCATCGTTTTAAGATCCTTTTTCAACTGGGTGAAACGTGCCTTGGATTGTGCAGCAAGCTCGGGGTCATCCTTCTGTGCCGGAGCAGGCAAACTTTTGACTGATTTACCTGTCTCCTCATTCATGACGACAACCTGCAGCTCGGCATTAACTTTAACCTGGAAGGAACGTTCCCCATAGCTTAGCTGTAAAGTACCATCTTCATCAAAACCAAGGGAAGTGACAAGCCGGTCTTCAAGCTGTTCCGCTGTCAGTCCCATGTTCTCCGCAGCAAGCTGTAATGCTTCTTCCGCTGCACCTTTAACCTGACGATTCTTCACACTACGTTTAATCTTGTCGATCGCCATGAGTGCGGAAGGTTCTTTCAGATACGCCAGCACCTTCACTGCCTCTGCTGCAATAGCACCACGGCTGTTCTCTGTCCATTCTTTAATCTGCGGAGTCAAGATATGAACAATCTGAATATCACCGAAGAGTGCGGAGACATACATAACCCACTTTTCCTTTGCAGGTGCACCTTCATGAATCCATATCTGCAACAATTCCTTTGAAAAGCGGATGAGCGAAGCTTCGTTTACATATTCTCGTAGTTCATTTAACCGCTCATTCGGGCCAGACCCATGATCAATCGATTGCAGTAATACATATTGTTTGATCCGATCATCCAGAGGCTGACCGTCCGCTGAACGGATTAAAGCTGGCAGTTCCTTGAGAGGTAACCAGCTGATGCGGGACATCTTCTTGGGATCGGCCAAGTCAGCAAGTGCTGCGTGTGCATATTCAGGGCTTAGGTCAGCCGTATCAAGCAGAATTTGAATCAGGTTTTTCCAATCCGCTGCCTTCTCGTTCTGCAAAAGCTCTGTATATAATTCCTTACTGTTACCCAGACTTCGAATCGCCGTTAAAGCCATTTCTTTAATGGATGCTTTTTTCTCCGCGCGATAGATCATCATATACAGTTCCTGATCCGGAACCCGGTTGAATTCGGCCAAAGCAATACTGCTAGCTCGTTTGGAAGCATCCTGTAAACCTGCCTGAATAGCTGCCACCAATTGTTGCATAGGCAGGGTTTCTCTCTGCTCAAATGCAACTTCAAGCGTTAAAATACGTGTATCCGTTGGCAGTTTTTTATACTGTTTCAATGCATACTCCAGATTTTGCTGTAAAATACGGCGATACTCATCCTGCGGCATCGATTGATACGTATAATCTGTCATACCATTCAGCGAGATCAGACTAGTCAGCAGTTGTTCTCGTTTTACCTGCGGATCGTCACCATACGTATTCAAAATCTGCTCACCACTAAAAGCATAAGAATGATACATGTCCGAAACAATGTCCAGCGTCCATTCCGGATGAGTTAGCAAAATCGCAAAGCGGTGCATCGGCTCCGAATCAAGTGGCAGGAAACTGATGCTAATGAGATTGTTAATCCGTTTCCGGTCCCGGTTGACATGATTAAACAATCCGCGGCTGTCCTTGTCTTCCCAATACTCTTCAAGGGAGTACTCACCACTTAAATATCTCGCAATGGCAAGACCTTGTCTCCCACCTTCCAAAGGTTGACGCAACACACGGAACACGGCCTCTTCAATTGTGTTTTCCGGTTGAATTCCATGGATGTCTTGATCCGACATCAATTTATGAAGACATAACTTCAGGAATGGTGCTCTGACAATCTCATATGCTCGTTTGGCGTGCTCTGGCTGATTGGCAATCGCCGCCTTGATGATAATCCATGATACGCGGTATGAATTTAATTCGAGTTGCATCATTTCAATTAATTGATAGGGCTCGTTCAGCGGGATCAGCCCGGACAGCAGATCATCTTCGCTTCTTGAACGGGGATTCATACTAAGTAAATACTTCCGAACCTCTATCGGATAGAGCTCATGCAGGTGATGAACGACGTCCAGAAGCACCTTGCCAACGTCACTAATGTTATCCAGAAAGCGTTGCTTTCCTCCATTGATATTCGTCAGATACAAGACCGCGCTGCTCAATAAAACCATTGTCTGATGGAATTCTGCATGTGAAACATGATGTTTCGCGGAGTAAGTGATTTCTGGATAATGCTTGGCAATCAATTCGTTACGTTTCTGTTTCAGGAATTCCTCTTCCAGCAACTGTGACGAACTGTTTTGTTTGCCTTGAACGTTGCCTGCCACCAACGGTTCAATCAAGCGGTACAGCTCTTGATGAAGCTTTGCCGCATCGTTAGCCATAACATGCTGGAACAGCTCGGGCAGGACGGAACTCAGATCCTTGATCTCTTGCTTATTCGCCAATTCTAGATCCGGTTGCACACACAAATGAACAAGCATCATAGCATCAATCACATCTCTGAAATTACCCTGACTGTCTGCTTTTTTGGAATCAAAAAGCCATTGTGCTCGCTTCACGCGCCTCTTAAGCTCGGAGAGGATTTCTTCTTCGCCCGCATATTGTTTCATTTTCTTCAAACGAGATAACAAGGTTCCCATTCGATCTGAACGCTTGCTTTTCCCATTTAATCCGTAGGCCTCCGAATCCTCACCAAGACAAGCTGCAAATGCGCTAACTCCCCAAGGGCTTCTTCGAAAATAATTGGATTCCAAATGCATGGCAATAGCGCCGGCACGGAAAAAAATATCTCCATCATCTTTCTTGCCAAGCTTGGACAGTGATTCTACCGTTCGATAGACATAATGACTCGTTTTACCCATCATCTCAGGGAACTTTTCGGTTGTACCCATGACATAATCAATAATTTCGGAGCTGCGATCCGTTTTAAGCGAGTAGTCATCTGAACAAATGGAAGCGAACTTTTCAACCAAACTCTCTACTGCACGTTCTGCGGTAAGCATGATTTATTCCTCCTAAAAGTATGTTTAAGTGATAATTTCGCCGATCCATTCGGCAAGTTCGTTAGGTGTAATCGCTGCCACATGTGCCCCCATATTGGCTAGCGTCTGTGCAGCATGTTTGTTATAAACCGAATCTCCGTTGAAATCGAGAGCTGTAAGCACAAGCAACTTGCATCCCGCATCGATAATATCCTTACAGGCTTGATACATCTGATTAATCGGGTAACCTTCCTCCAGATCACTCACCAAAATGTAGATCGTTTTTCCAGGATTCTCAATCAGCGTCTCCCCATAACGAAGCGCTTTGGCGATATGGGTTCCTCCACCAAGTTGCACATTCATCAATACATCAACGGGGTCCTCAAGTCGATCGCTTAGGTCCACAACTTTGGTATCAAAGATGAACATCTTTGTGCGTAGCGCATTCAATCGATAGAAAATACTCGCCATGACCGAACTGTAAATCACCGAATCCATCATGCTGCCGCTTTCATCTACACCGATAATGATGTTCCACTTATTGTGCTGCTCTATATTCCCGTCAAAATAAAGACGATCGATCACAAACCTTCGTTTGTGTTTATCATAATTTTTAAGATTACGAGTAATCGTTCGTTTAAAGTTCAGGTTGCGCAAGGATCGCACCGAACTGGAAGCGTAGCGACTGCGTTTCCCCATAATACTGGCCCGAGTATGAGACTCCAGCTTCCTGCGCAGATCCTCAACCACTGTGCGTACAATATCTTTTGCACTCCGCAGTACGTCACCTTTCATTCGCCCTTTGAACTGCATGATGTTTTTGAGAAGATTCATATTGGGTTCAAGGGACTCCAGCAGTTTTTTATCGGTTAACAGTTCCGTCAGTCCATAACGATCCAGTGCCTGCTTCTCCAAAATTTCAACCGTTGATTTGGGAAAAAGATCTCTGACCTTGTGTAACCATTTCGGAACGGTAAGCTCGGATGAACCACGCCCGCCTTCTTTACGATAACCTTGCTCTTCCCCGTATTCACGGTTGTATAGATACCCTAAAATCTCGTCCAGCTCCATATACTGGAACTCATCCGTTGTATATTGATCTGATTCACAAAGACCTGCCTCAGCAGATTCACCAAGAATCAGGCGCCACCGATTCAATGTTTCAACAGCACTTCGTTCTTCCGAGGAAGACAACTCTGGCAACATTTCGTCCTGGCTACGGCGAGCATCATTTATATTAACTTCCATGCAGCAAACTCCTTTCGAAGCGCCTCATCCTGCGTTCTGTAACGAACAAGCAGTTGCTCGTCCAGCGCAGGGGTTATCATCTCATCCGGCTTCACCTGGTGCAGACTTGCTACACGTTCAGCAATTAGATTCGTTTCCATCGGCGTAAAGTAGGTAAAAGCCAGACGTAGTTCTGGAATCATGGTAATAAAATCGTCATAGGATAACTGCTCAATCAGTCCATTTAGCTCAGACAGCAACTGATCCTCATATAAAAATGCATCACGTGCTACCGTAAAAACACCCTGTAAAAATAAAGCTGTTTGACGTGTCTGTTCAGGAGTTCCGCGGATATACCCTCTGGCACGCTCCACGATTTCCTCTCGGGATCGGTCACCTAATCCAGAAGCTATGGCGATACACACCCCTTCAAGCTGAGCAGGTAGCTTCGAATCTGCCAAAAGCTCATTTAAATGGGTTCGAAAGGCTGTATCCTGGAATTGTTCCTCTGATGATTCAGCCAGCATCGCAAGAAGCTTCAATCCCTGAATTATGCCTTCATGTTCATCGGCTTTCGTTCTGGAAAGCTGCTGGAGCTTGTCCACCGCATTACTGTAAGCTTCCGACACTAGATTAGGAAGATGTGCATCATCCGATAACCCCAGCAACCTGCGGTGCTGATAAATCCGGTTCAGAATCGTTAAGCTGTTGCACAAAGATAGAAAATGTCCATCCGTCCGCAAAGCAGCCCGAACTTTGGCGTACAAGTACATCACAGTCTCCTGAAGACCCATCAGCAGGGCCTGGAGCATCAGCTGCGCAAGCTCTCCGCTATGATGATCCGGGATGCTTTGCATCTGCTCTTCCATTTTGCGGGTTGCTGCTGCATCAAGCGTACCGCCATACAGAGAATTTTCAATAAGTCGTGCTTCAATCCGTGAGGAATACATGTATTCCCAAGTTTCACGAACCAGATTCATATCACGCTGCGCAATCCAGTCAGGGCCTGCCTGACGTTTCGCAAACTCCGGAACCAAGAAAGAGATACATTGAAACAACTGGCTGATCAAGCGATGTTCCGGTTTAGCGTACAGATCAAGAACCTTTTTGTGCTGTCCTGTCGTCCGAATCTGTAGCTTATGCTCCGTACAACGGGATTTAAAATCCTCTACAATTGGAATATGAAAAGCATTAGGCGCTACACTTCCAATGGCATCTCCAGTTAACAGAAGCTGTAGTTCCTGTAACGGCTTCTCCGTGGCCAGCGTAAGTTCACCTTTGATAAATGAAGAAAGTGCAGCGTCCATAAGCTCATAAACTCCACCCTCTCGCTTGCCCCTTAGCTCTGCCAGACCTTGGATCATACTGTAAGCCTCGATCGCATCACTCGTGGATACATGTTCTTGATTGTCCCGCAATCTACGCATCAGTCTCGATAACATATTTAGCGTAGTCACACGGTAAGGTGAACTTGGAGAACGAAGAATCTGACCCCAGATTTGATCATAAAAGTACACATAAGGCATGCCGCTGGCATAACCATTCAGACGATCAGCCTCGGCGAACGTGTACACCATTGGATACATCTGTTGTTGGAATTCCCCTTCATCTGCTGTAACCTGCTGTATTTTCTTACCTTCTTGCTCTGCTTCCTGTTGAATCGAATTCACTAAGCCATACGTATGAAAACCTCCGGTGATAACAAGCACTCGTTGATACTGCTTCTCGGCTTCCTTAATTCGTTTCACCATATGGGCTTCACGTAGCAGGTCACCATTTGCAATTAAACGCTCTGAAGGGTAACACATTCTGGATAACGTGCAATAGGTGAAAACATCCTGAACAAAAACAGTAGTCTCCTTCTCCAGACCACCAATTTCAAATACCTTTTCCCACAATTCATCAAAGCTGCGGCAGTTTGTTTTCTCGCATAATCGGTTAATGAAATCTGATCCGGCAAGCAACGTTTCATCCTGAATCGAAATTTCTTTTTGTTCTGCTTGCGCTGGGTTGCCGGCACGTCCCGAAAGATGTCGATAATCCAAATCAATGAATTGTGCTGGAATTCCAAGCCGATGAGCTTCCTTTAACGCAACGTATTCGGGAGAATACCGAAGCATCGGATAGTAACAAGCTTCTCTTCCATATTCATCTTCATAGGTGTAATACAGACTGACCGGAGGAAGGGTCGCTTCATCCGACAGAACAGCCATGAGCGGATTGCCGCTCTCTGGCCCCTCAATCATTATGATATCGGGCTTATACTCTTCGATTACACGCAACAGATGATGCGAACAGACCGGACTGTGGTGACGTATTGGAAAATAAACCGTTCTGTTGTTCAAATTATATACACTTGTCTCAAATAGAGATTGCAGTCGATCCAAATTCGTAATATCCGCTAAACCGTCAGTGTCAGAAGGCTGTAATCCGTCTAACCGATCCATTTTCTTTCCTCATAATATTTCTTCCAAATCTCCTCTTCCGCAGAGCGGGTTTTGACAATTTTGGAAAAATAGTTTTTGAGAATGCTTAGATCCTTATCATTTTCCTTAGCAATGGTTCCAAGCATGTTTTGCACCAACCGATCCAGCGCAATGGATTGGCCTTCGTAATAATAGGAGGTCATCGCACTTTGTACGTACACGGACACCGCCTCTGCAGTACTCATGGACGCTTGGGGAGTATCCAGCTTATAACCTTCTCGTGACATGCCTGTCCGCAGTTCCATAAATGTTGTCGCCAGCAGCTCCACCACGTCGGTTTGAATTTCCATATCAATTCCACTATGTAATAACAGGTTTCTCGCCTGGGATTCAATAATTTTGGCTTCCATCTTTACATTCTGAATTGGCTTGATCGTCTCAAAATTAAAACGCCGCTTGAGTGCGCCGCTCATCTCGTTCACGCCTTTATCCCGAATGTTGGCCGTAGCAATAACGTTGAATCCAGGTTTGGCAAAAAGCACACCTCCGTCAAGTTCCGGAATACTCATGACTTTATCGCTGAGAATACTGATCAAGCTGTCTTGTGCTTCGGCCGGACAACGTGTAATCTCCTCAAAACGGGTGAGGATACCCTTTTTCATCCCATTGTATAAAGGCGAAGGTACGAGAGCTGCCTCAGAGGGCCCTTTATCCAAAAGCATCGCATAATTCCACGAATATTTGATCATATCCTCCGTTGTTCCAGCGGTACCCTGTATCGTATTCAAACTGGTTCCCGAGATTGCCGCCGTAAGCAGTTCACTGAGCATCGTTTTGGCTGTACCAGGTTCACCAACAAGCATCAACCCACGATTCCCTGCAAGCGTAACAACTGCACGTTCGATTAATACATCATTTCCGTAGAATTTACGAGTGATGTTAATTTTCTCTCCATCCAGCTTAGCCGGTTGATCTCGTCCAATGATAAAATCTCGCACACTGGCAGGAGATAGTAGCCAATTAGGTGGACGGTGACCCTGATCCTCCTGTTGTAATGCCCGTAACTCCGCCTCGTATAATGTCTCGGCTGGCGGTTTAAGCATCTCCATCATCAAGATATCTCCTCTCATATCAAACAGATCGTATGTTCCTATTTCCATCATTTTATCATAGCCCTGACGTCCTCAACCTTAAAACAGCCAAAAATGGTTGAAACGTCCTTCTTACCTGCACTTCTGACTAAGTCCAAGGTCTTACACAGCCGTACAAATATGAATCCTCAATCCCGGAATCCACAGAGAGGGCACTACAATCTTTTAAACAATCATCCATCACTTCTAATCACAGCTTAATTAAGAAAAGAATGCATAAAGGACTCACCTCTAAGACCATAACAAAAAAGCCGCTACAATAGCGACTTAATGCGAATATATATGTGTCTATAGACTCTCTCTACATTCTTCGTCCACACGAAGACGAATATAGTTCGTACCATTCATATCGAGTCATTTCAACCTGCGCTGCATCACGACAAGCGAGAATTCGCTCTGGTCGAATTGAACCTATCACCGGTTGAATTCCTGCTGGATGTTTCATCAGCCATGCCAATACAATGGCTTCTCTCGTAACTCCATGCTCTCTTGCCATACGCTCTACATGTTCTGCAGTGGCTTTAATCTCAGGCCGCTGCCCCTCGATGACTCTGCCTGTAAATCTTCCTTGTGCGAGGGGCCCCCAAGCTTGCAGTTGAATATGCTCTGCCTGGCAATACTCCATTGTACCGTATGGGAAAACATTATCTTTTGCATGCTCACGGTTTACGGTTACGCCAGCTTCTACAAAGCCAATTTTATCAAGGCTCATCTCCAACTGATTCACAATCAATGGCACACGGCTGTACATCTGAAGCAAGCGGATCTGTTCCGAGCCCATATTAGACACGCCGAAATGTCTTACTTTGCCTGCCTGATGGAGTTTAGCCAGTGATTCTCCGATCTCCTGCGGATGGGCAAGCGGGTCAGGACGATGCAACAGCAAAATATCCAGGTAATTTGTACCGAGCCTCGATAAAATCCCATCAACACTCTCTACAATATGTGCTCCCGATGTATCATAACGCTGTGGCCCTTCATCATCTCCTGCCAGCCGAATTCCGCATTTCGATTGAATAATGATCTGTTCACGAAGTCCATGTTTTTCGGACAAGATCCGTCCCAATACATGCTCCGCTTTACCGCGCGTATAGATATCTGCGAGATCATAATGATTAATCCCGATCTCTAGTGCTGCTTCTACCGCTCGGCGACCTTCGACTACCAAGTCTTCTGTGATGGGTTGTCCGTCCCAATCTCCTCCAAAGCGCATACACCCCAGAACAATAGGACTTGCGGGAATCTGGTGATAATGTAAAGGCAACTGTGTATATGACATTTCCCTTGCTCACCTCGTTTCTATTTTTCAGACGTCTACATGGCTCTCTCTTCTCTTCTGGAGTCTTCCGTGATATTCCTGCACGTTAACATTTTTTCATAACGAAACAAGGTTTCGAACCTTTACGTATGGAATAAATAGAAAGTGACTTACCATACAGCTATAGGAGAGGAGAATACACCTTTGAATCCGAATGAATCCAATGACACGAATGAGATGAATGAGAGCTCAAGCTCTAATTTTTTCACAGCATCATTTACTCATAATCCTTATCCGGTATATGAAAAATTAAGAAAAGACGATCCCGTTTTCAAAGTCATGTTTCCCAATGGAGAGTTTGGCTGGATCATTACCCGATATGAAGATGCTGTTCAAATTTTGAAAGATTCCCGTTTTAGCAAAGATGTGGTTAAACGGTACGGGGCAGATAATCAGAGTATATTTTCCAGTAACATGCTGTTTTCTGATCCACCCGATCACCGTCGTTTACGTGGGTTAGTACAAAAGGCTTTTACACCCAAACTTGTTGCAGATATGAGAAGCCATATCCAGAGCATCGCGGATGATCTGCTAGACAACCTGCCTTCACAGGAAACGATGAATCTCATTGATGACTTTGCCTTTCCGCTTCCCATTATTGTCATTAGTGAAATTTTAGGTGTTCCGCTGGAGGATCGCGATAAATTCCGCATGTGGTCTAATACGGTTATAGAGGCCTCCACCGGAAAGGATGCCGAACTGTTCCACCAACATGAGCGGGAGTTCACCGAATATCTCACCGCTTGGTTCGCCAAAGTACGTAAAGAACCTGGTCAGGATCTCATCAGTCAACTTGTCAGTGCCGAAGATTCGGGTGAGCAGTTGACCGAAAAAGAACTCCTTGGTGTCGTCTCTCTGCTTATTATTGCTGGACATGAAACCACTGTAAATCTGATTGGAAACGGAATCCTGGCCCTGATTGAGCACCCTGAACAGCGGGACCTTTTAGTAGAGCAGCCTAAGCTTATCCATCAAGCCATCGAGGAAATGCTAAGATATAATGGGCCAGTTGAATTCAGCACTTCACGTTGGGCTTCAGAGGATATTGAATTCCGAGGGCAACAGATTGCCCAGGGTGAACTCGTGATTGTTGCGCTGGATTCAGCCAATCGAGATGAAGAACAGTTCAAAGACCCGGATGTATTCGACATCACACGTGAGAAGAGTGCTCACCTTGCTTTTGGCAAAGGTATTCATCTATGTCTCGGTGCGCCGCTCGCTCGACTTGAAGGCGAGATTGCCGTAAGTACACTGTTAGATCGGTTTCCAAACATGAGATTGCAAAGCGATGTCGATACTTTGGAATGGAGATCGGGTATGATCGTTCGCGGCGTCAAGGAAATTCCGATGCAACTGAAATGAGCAATTTCTTATTCGTCGTGTTCCTGTTGATGATTCCGATTTTGTGGTCAAAGCTAAGCAAACTGCAACGTCAGGTGGATGAGTTGAAAACAGAGGTGGATCAACTTCGAAACGGTACATCCACCGAAACGAATCGCTTCGTTCATACTAATTCGTCTTTATCTCCTGATCCTGCATCGTTCTCTTCTTTTACTGGTGCGAGCCCTACTGCCCAGAGTGAGTTAAATAATGAATTAGATCAGGAACTGCTTGCTCTGGTGCGCAGAGGAAACAAAATTCAGGCGATCAAGAAGCTGCGTGAAGCCCGCAGTCTCTCTTTAAAAGAAGCGAAGGATTATGTCGAAGCATTGGATAGGTAAACGTATAAGTCCGTGTTGACCATCATCTTCTGTTAGAGGTAAATGTCGTGGAGTAAAATAACCCTTGAGCTGATTAGTCGTAAGGTAGTGTAGGCATTAAGAGAGACTGTGTGGATTATCCACACAGTCTCTCTTTTTCACGCTCTATTTTTAAAAATATATGGATCTGGCTTCTTACTGAGCAGTAACAGCACCATCAATCGGGTATACAGCTCCGTTGATGTACAGCGCTTCGTCTCCCAGCAGGAAGGAAACCAGATTGGCGATCTCTTCCGGCTTGCCCAGACGTCCGGACGGAATGCTATCTACCGTAGCTTGGAAAACTTCCGGATTATCTTTGCCAAACTGAACAACCATCGGTGTCTCAATGGTACCCGGGGCAATCGCGTTTACGCGAATGTTTTCTTTGCCATATTCAATCGCGGCTGTACGTGTCAAACCAACTACACCGTGTTTGGTTGCTGCATATGGCGCTACTGCAGGGACACCTACAATTCCAGCGGTAGAGGCCGTGTTTACAATGGAGCCCCCACCCGTTTTGAGCATTTCGGTAATAACATATTTCAATCCGTAAAATACACTTCGCAAATTAATATCAATGATCTGGTCAAATTGCTCGATTGTATGTTCAATTAACTTGATGCCTGGACCAGCAATACCCGCATTGTTGAAGAACATATCAATCCGGCCAAATTCTTCGACTGTCTTCTTCACATAATTCTCAACCTCAGTAGCTTTACTCACATCGGCCTGAACAAAAATAGCTTTGCTGCCCAGCTGTTCAATCTGTCTTACCGTCTCAAGACCTGTCTTTTCGATCAGATCAACAACTACGATGGAAGCACCCTTCTCGGCCAATTTCAGCGCTGCTGCCTGACCTAATCCACTTCCTGCTCCCGTAATGATGGCTACTTTTCCTGCGTGACTCATGGTGATCTCCTCCAATTATGTGTCATTTCTGATTGTACCTTTTCATTCCGCACGGTTTAATATGGATGAACTAAAACTATGTAAGTCAGAAAGGACATGACGCCTTCCTGACTTTACCTATTCTAAACAACAAAACACTTAAAAACAAACTGAAATCATATGGATCCATACATTTATACGATATTGCCTAATTTACGATATTGGCCTAACTAGGCAATTCGAAACTACTCCAACACCCATTCGTAAGCCTCGCGCCCGTACCAACGCTTTACCGAAGCAAATTCGTTTTCGCGAGCTCAATTAATTCATCGCCACGTCCATTTAGTACGGCTTTCATCATCCATAGTGTGAAACCTTCAGCCTGTTTAATATTTATCTTCGGCGGCAGGGACAACTCCTGACGATTCACAACAACGTCGATCAGGACGGGGCCGTTATGTTGCAACGCACGCTCCACAGCACCTTCAAGCTCCGCAGGGTCTTCCACGCGTATACCTTCCATGCCCATTGCCTGTGCCACCATTGCAAAGTTAGGATTCACAAGCTCCGTCCCTGATTCGAGGAACCCGGCAGCTTTCATCTCCAGTTCTACGAAACTCAGTGCGCCATTGTTAAACACAACCACTTTGACAGGAAGATTATGCTGCTTCAACGTGAGCAGATCCCCCATTAGCATAGCTAAGCCGCCGTCTCCAGATAACGAGATGACTTGTCGTTCAGGATCAGCAACCTGGGCACCAATCGCCTGTGGCAGTGCGTTTGCCATCGTTCCATGATTAAATGATCCCAGCAATCTTCGATTCCGGCTCATCTCAAGATAACGTGCCGCCCATACCGTTGGTGTGCCCACATCACAGGTAAAGATCGCATTTTCGGCGGCGGCATCACTGATTACTTTGGTTAAGTACTGTGGATGAATCGGCTTTTTGCCTGGTTTGCCCACCGCAAGCTCGTCCAACTCTTCTCGCACTTTCGTGTAGCGCTTCACACATTTACGCAAATGCTTGTCATTATGCTCAGCTGTCAGGTATGGAAGTAATGCTTCAATGGTCGCCTTGATATCGCCGCATACTCCATAATCCAGTTTGGTGCGCCGGCCCAGATGTGAGGTTTGAATATCCACTTGTATCACTGTAGCATCTTCCGGGAAAAACTGACGGTACGGGAAATCCGTTCCGAGCATAAGTAATACGTCACAATCCATCATGGCATGGTATCCCGAAGAATATCCGATTAAGCCTGTCAGTCCCACGGAATAAGGATTGTCGTATTCTAAGTGCTCTTTCCCTCGAAGCGCAATAACCATAGGGGATTTCAATCGATCACAGAGCTCCAGCAGTGGTTCGCGAGCCCCGGCACATCCTGCACCGCATAAAAGTGTGATTTTTTTGTCCTGATTCAAGTACTCGGCCAGCTTGGCGAGTTCAGGCTCGGAAGGATGTACTACTGGATGCGGCGCATGGTATACATGCTCGGGAACGGGTAGATCGGCCGCCTCAAGTCCTGCAACATCTCCAGGGAGTACGATGACAGACACGCCGGAACGTGCTACTGCCGTTTGCATAGCCATCGTTAGCGAGCGTGGCATCTGCTTGGCTGTTGTAATCACTTCACAATAATGACTGCATTCCTGGAACAAATACTCCGGATGAGTCGCCTGAAAATATTCGCTTCCAATCTCATCACTCGGAATATGGGCAGCGATGGCCAGTACCGGTACGCGATTTCGGTGACAATCGTAGAGTCCGTTAATCAGATGCATATTCCCCGGCCCGCTGCTGCCAGCGCATACAGCAATGCTTCCACTTACTTGAGCATCTGCACCCGCAGCAAAAGCCGCCACTTCTTCATGACGCACATGAATCCATTCAATTTTGCCCGACTTGCGGATGGAGTCGAGAACCGCATTCAAGGAGTCTCCAACAATGCCGTATATCCGATGAATACCCGCGTTTAACAAGGCTTCAACTAGAACGTCTGCGATCGTTTTTTTCATGAGGTTGGATCTCTCCTTTATTACGTTATTTTGATTAGGTTTCCATCCCGTGAATATACCTATTCTTATACCCCAAATTTTTGAAAAACGAATCATTATCATATGTCAATCCAAGTATAATAAATGCCCCTCGTTATCATCTGATTCATATAACAAAAAATCCGTCTGCCCTTGAAGGCAAACGGATCAGTCTAAAAATTAATTTATAAATTATAAATTGTATATGCTCCAAAGAGCATGTAATTCATAGTGTATTTCATTCATTTGATTCAAAACACAACTCAGATCGCAGGCATAACATTACCACCGCTTACAGGGATATAGGCTCCAGTAATAAAAGAGGATAAATCTGAAGCCAAAAAAGCAACGGCATTCGCAATTTCCTGATCTTCTCCCCTGCGTTTCAGTGGTACGGTTTGGGTGTATGCTGCATCTTGCCCGGGTTCGCTGCTTCGATCCCGTTCGCTGATCGTCCAGCCTGGAGCAACTTGGTTGACCGTAATCTGATATTCGCCAACTTCCTTGGCTAACACACGGTACACACCATCCATACCGCGTTTACCAGCAGTATAGGCAGATTGGTGGGCAAAATTCTGCATTGCACATTCGGTATTGATCCCGATAAAACGACCAGATCTCATTTCCTGCATATACGGGATAAATGCTTTGGCAAGATATACACTCTGCATGACACAAGATTCAAACTGACTCAGGTAATCCTCAGGAGCTTGCTCCAGTACCGTTGTCCAGTCGTATTGGATAACCGCATTCGCAACGACAATATCTACTCCACCCAGCTTGCTTTGGATTTCATCACGTATCCTAAAAGCGGTATCCTGCTTGGTGATATCACCTTGTACGATAACAACCTGACGCCCCAATGCTTCAATCTCGTTCTGTAGTTCTTTGGCCTTTGTCTCATTGCTTATATAATGCAGAGCCAGATTCGCACCGCAAGCAGCAAGTGTTCGAGCAATGACTCTTCCCAGTTGACCGGTTGCCCCGGTAACTAGTGCGGTTCTTCCCGCCAGATCCAATTGCATATCAAGATGACCTCCTTTCGAACTGTAACATATGCAGAAAACGATTTCGATGAGCTGCATTTGTGCTCATTCTTCGGTTATTTTTGAATCAAGACATTCTTCCAGCCTAACAGTACATCTTTACTAGCCACTGTGTTTAACAAGATCAATCTCCTGAAAACGACTTACTTCTTTCTCCCAGCGCTCTGCGACATACTGACGGTGCACGGGATGATCATTGTATGTATCATATGCAGCCTGATCGGCAAACTCCATGGAGAAGCTGTAATCAAACTCGTTTTTTGCACTGACCTGGTGCAATACCTGAAAATGTTCAACACCAGGAATAGCCGCAAGCGCTTCCTTACTTTCTTTCAAAAAAACTTCGGCCTCCGCTGTATCTTTACCTGCATAGAGCGTAAACGTTACCATATGAATAATTCTGCTCATCTGTGTTTCCTCCTCCATTATGTTCGAACTCTGTACTCTAGTTTACAACTGAATGCATTGAAAGCGCAATATTTGGTTGGTTCAATACCAATAACAGAGAGCCGCACAAACGCAAAAAAGCCCGGAATTTCTTCCGGGCTTTTCTCCTCATCTATAAGAAAACTAGTTTTTGAGGTTGTATTTACGGTTAAACTTATCAACGCGTCCACCAATGTCCACGTTTCTTTGTTTACCAGTGAAGAACGGGTGGGATGCAGAACTAGTATCTACACGGATAACAGGGTAAGTGTTACCGTCTTCCCATTCCATTGTTTCGTTCGAGAACTTCGTGGAAGAAGCAACGAATTTGAAGTCAGCACTTGCATCGTAAAAAATAACGAGCTGTGTCTTAGGATGGATGTCAACTTTTGGCATAATCTATTTACACTCCTTTAATATGGGTACTCCCTAGAATCAAACTAAATTTTATTATACTCTTTTTTTGCACGAAGTACCAGCAAGATTTGACGAAAAGACAAAAAATTTATAATCCAAGCGATTGGGTATTTGATCCATCATTAAGCTGGGCCTTTTTCCAGTACAAGCAACATATACTCGAGCGCCTCCAATTCATCCCTTCCCCTGGTCTGTAATCGGACAATACTGCCATTTCGAAGCGGAAGCAGTGCCATGCCAAGCAGGCTTTTCACATCTACACGATGCTCATGATCAGACTCCGTGTAAGACAATAATATATCCGATGCAAAACGTGACGCTTGAGAAGATACCGACAACAGCTCATCCCGATGAAAATCCGCGTGAATCATAAACTCATGTGTTCTCACAACCTTCAGTTCCTTTCGCTCAATAATGAACACCTGCAATCGTGTGTTTTCATTTATATATTAAAATCAACATGAATTATACCATGTGCTAGCAGGTTGTCCATGCCTTATATGACGAAAATCAAATTTTTTGGGTCTAATTCCGAAAAAAGAGCCCCGTACACATCTGTGTACAGGACTCCTTCTCAATTCTTTTACATACCGTTCGGATATACCATTACTTTCAAACTTCCACTCTTGTTATGCAGCGCCCGCTCCATTGCCTGCTGCGTCTCTTCAAGGTTATAACGATCCGTAATCAAAGACATCACATCATGCTGTCCTGAACTTAAAAACGTGATCCCTGTTGCATACGTATTGGCGTAACGGAATATGCCGTAAATATCCACTTCATTATCCGCAATAAACGGAACATTGATGGCGATCTCATCCTGTGCAGGCAACCCGACAATAGCAAGTTTACCGCCTCTGCGCAGAGAGTAGAGAGCTGATTGCAACGCTTTAGGATTCCCTGCGGTCTCCCAAGCTGTATCCACTCCGTTCCCTTTGGTGATTTCCCGTATCACTGCAAGCGCATCCTCATGTCGCACATTAATGGTGTGCGTTGCACCCATTCGTCGTGCCGCCTCAAGCCGAACTTCTTCCAGATCCGTTACAATAATCGTCTGGACACCGAAAGATTTGGCAGCCGCTACAGCCATTAGTCCGACAGGTCCCATGCCCATGATGGCAAGAGTCGTACCTGGTGCCAGCTTACTGCGACGTGCAGCATGAATACCAACAGAGAAAGGTTCATTCATTGCTGCTTCCTCATACGTCAGGTGATCCGGGATCGGAAACACCATATCTTCTCGTATGACCATGTACTGCACAAATGCCCCGTCGACCGGGGGAGTCGCCAAAAACTGTACTTCAGGACACAGATTATAGCGTCCTTCCTTGCAAGCCGTACAGTGACCACAAGTCATCCCAGGTTCGATGGCAACTCGATCGCCCGCTTTCAGCCGGGAAACGTCTGCTCCGACCTCCGCTATAACACCCGCACATTCATGACCAAGAATAATCGGTTTCTCTACAACGAATCTGCCAATACGACCATGTTCAAAATAGTGTACATCCGATCCACAAACCCCTACGGCCATCACTTTTACAAGCACTTCATTAGCTGAGGGTCTCGGGACAGGCTGTTCCTCAATGTTGATATGTCCTGGCTCTGTCATGACAGCAGCCTTCATGATCTCGGGTAATTCGAGTGGACTCATACGCATTCTCCTCCTTGTGCATGTCAGTGCTGTCTCAATGAAATTCAAAGAATACGAATCGATTAATAGATGGTTCGTGCATGTTCATCCTCAATCCCACTCTTGCGATAAAAATACGTGTTGATCATATCACGCCATTCCTTCGCATGTTCCGCCTGTTCATCCTGCAACGCTGCAACCTTGTTAAAGATGTCTGGATCCACTTTGCCCTCCAGCTCTATCCAAGTATCGGCTAATGCTTCAGCCTGTGCAACACCTTCGAAATGAGTATCGTAGATATGCTGAATGACCGTTTTACCAGAGTGCAACACATGTGTATACGGAACGTGATGGAAAAAGAGAATTAACTCATCGGGACAAGTTTCCAATGATTCATAGCGAGCAGCATTTTCAGGATGATATTGGGAAGTATACCCTGTACCACTCTTCACCGTCCGATCAACCCCAATTCCATGACAGTCGGCAAAGTGATACGTTCCCCATTTGGAATACTCATAACCGTCTACATTAGGTCCATAGTGGTGATCCGGATTCACCATCCAGCCTACACCAAGAGGGGCTGTATAGCTTTCATAGATATCCAGCGAAGACAACAACATGCCCATAATCCGCTCTACAACCTGCTCATCATGTCCAAATGTTAACCTTACCCACTCATCTGCAATGGTTTCTGCCGAAAGTTCAGGATTCCACCCGAGTCTGCCATATCCGTATAGATTGGCTTGGGCCAGCGGATGTCCAGTCCAACTTGCATCGGCACCAATATTAGACACAGCAGCAAATCCACTGTACTGACGCTGATAGAGCGAACCGTCTGCGATGCGTTTGATCTCCGAGCCTTTGCCTTTGGCATAGGTGTCAAAATCAAGAATTCCCTTCCATTGTGGCACCAGATAGGCTAAATGACGCTGCTGCCCCGTATATTCCTGTGTAATCTGGAATTCGATCACCTGATTCGTGTTCTCCATGGCCCCAAATAAAGGAGATACCGCTTCTCTTACCTGAAAATCCATAGGTCCATTTTTGATCTGCAAAATGACATTGTCCGCAAACCGCCCGTCCAGCGGTTTAAAATGATCATACGCCGCACGTGCCCGATCTGTGGAACGATCCCGCCAGTCCTGCTTGCAGTTATAAACAAAGCAGCGCCAGATGACAAGTCCGCCGAATGGCCGGAGTGCTTCAGCTAGCATATTTGCACCATCCGCATGGTCACGGTTATACGTGAATGGCCCCGGACGATTTTCAGAATCAGCCTTGATCAGATATCCGCCAAAATCCGGAATTGCAGCGTATACCTTCGCGGTTTGAATGTTCCACCACTCTTGTACCTGTTGATCCAGCGGATCAGCCGTCTGCAGACCACCAACTTCAATTGGACTGGCATAATTGGCACTAAGGAATAAACGAACACCGTAGTCTCTGAATTCAGCAGCTACCTTCGCAACCTCACCCAGATAACGTTCAGTCAGAAACAAACTCTCTTTCTTATGCACATTCACATTATTAATAGATATTGCATTAATCCCCGTTGAAGCGAGTAGTCGAGCATAGTCTCGAATTCGCCCTAAATCCTGTGTGAACTCACCATTTTCGTAGAAAATAGAACGCCCGGCATATCCGCGCTCAATACTGCCGTCCACATTGTCCCACTGATTAATCATTCGCAGTTGATTCACGGGCTGCTCTGTAATAAATATGCGCTTCTCCCCATCAAGCGTCGAACCGGCCTCTTCTGTCTTACCTTGATTCAACGTCAACTCCCGAAGCAGATGAAAGACAGCGTACAGAACACCTTGCGGCGTTTCTGAACCAATAACGAGTTCACGAAGAGATTCATCTTCACGAATAATAAAACCTTCACCTTGTACCGCAGCACGTTCCGTCTCGGTGAACATACCAGTTACCAGACTGTTGCCTGCCCAAGTGCCCAACCGGATGGAAGGCTTACGCTGTTGGTCTGTTTCACTTTGGGTCTCAGAATGGCTAATTACGGGTTGTTCTCCGTATAACTTGCTAAGCCCTTGCGTAAGCTCAGCAAGTGCGGTGTCGATGACTTGATGCTTTTCCTGTACATCAATCTGCCGGCTCCACAGAGGAGCTGCCTTTCTAGCAACTCCGTTCCCTCCAGGTAATGCTCCATGATAACCTAGCCATGCTTCATATTGCGGACCGGATAGTCCGGATTGAACAATAGTTTTACTCATAGTACAGCCTCCTTGCTTGCATAGATCTGTGCAAGACGATTATTCTTTCCTTCAAGCAGCCACAGAATCGAAGTTACGCCGCGTGGATAATACTTGCTACCCACGGCAACACCGGATAGGATCTGGTCACTCCAGCACCAGTAAGATTCCTCCGGATGAAGTAGCCATTTCACATGGGCTGCATCCGCCGTTCTCCCTGTCTCATCCCACTCAATCCCCAAAATCTCACGTGCGATGAATTGGGACAGGTAGATTTTACTCAACCACGAGTTGTTGCTTGTCGAAGATAGCTTCCAGCCTCCATCTTCAAACAGACATGTTCCAGGAACAAGCACCGTCTCCAGATGTGTGTGCAGCGCCTTAATATATGATCCGAACCGGCCGTTAACGTCCAGTGCCGCTTCACAGCCTGTAAAATACGGGAATACCAGGCCTTCGATAGCCGGAATGATTCGTGAGTCGTTATTTTCCGCAATAACCGCCGGGATGTAACCTCCATCTGTCAATTGCGCAGCAACACTTGCCGCGCAACGATCTGCTTGTTTTCCTGCCTGATGGGACAGGTCTGCGAGCTTCTCGGTTGCAAATATTTTTTCGAGTGCAACATACACAGCCCAGCATTTACCCGCAAGATAGATATTGTTCCGCGATTGTCCAAGGGATACGTCCAAACTGTCGTACGTTGTAATCTCTGCCCCGCCCTGTGTACGGCTACTATCCAGCCCCATCAAACCGTTACGTTGATCTTCTTCGGGATGATCGCGGTGCAGCATGCTTTGAAAGCATTCCTGAATAACCGGCAGCATCTCTTTGATAAATTCCTTATCCTTCGTCTGCTCAATGTATACCGTTGCACAGCAGAGCCAGTTCACCAGTTCTTCATGACTCATTTGCGAGAAGCAGTCATCAATAGCAACGAGTTCATATGCGGAGTGACCTGGACGGGAAAATACATTGGCGATACCGATATCATGCGTAAATGTGATACCGCCTGGATACAGCTTTTCGTCTCCCGGGAAACGCACCTGATCGGTATAGCTATAACGCTTCACAAACCATTCCAGCTCGTTACGCACAGTCCACGGATTAAGGGCAAGCTCGAAGTACAGCTGGTCTGCCGTCAGATCCAGTGTGTTCATCATGCGATATTCCCCTTCATTTACAATCCAAAGCGGTTCTCCATCCGCATCGAGCAATTGCGTACTGGCATAGTAACTGTGAATGGAATGGGCAAGCATAAAGGACTGATCTTCGCTCAGCGCTGCTGTTCCAAGACGCTGATCCACTTCCACACAGGATGCAGTCAATGCATCAAAACGATTTAGCGCATACTCGCCTGCTTGCAGAATATCAGCAAAGTAACGAGTGTACCAATATGTTGTATCCATTCCGGTAGTTACAATGCCGCCACGATAGAAACACACTGCGAATTGAAACGTACGCTTCTCCCCTGCCGGTACTTCCATCAGCAACACCGAGGTAGAGCCTAAACCAAATGCCAGATTGTCCCGATGTTTTTCCTCTAAAATTTTCTCCAGCGTGAATCCGCGTGCAGGCCACAGACCTTCATTTTTGGACACAATGGCTGTCAGACGTCCTTGTCCAACCCCTGTTAATGAGCCACCCTCTGGTCCACCAATCAAACGCATCGCAGAATACGGGTCACTTCCTTGATAGCCGAAATAACCTTTACGTGTTTTATCGCCTTGGGTATTGTCAATCGTCATCTCAACCAAAACCGCTGGCACAAGGGCATCCATCAGCTCTTCACGGTCTGCACTCTTTGGATGTGGAACCGGACGTACAGGGGAATAGATACGGAATTCCAGATCCCCTGCGTTCCATGTATCTGTGCCTGAGGTGAACTCCCGAGTGATGTCTTCATCCCGGAAAGCTGAGATCAGTGGCTTAGCCCCTGCTCCACCAGCGTGATTCCCGTTGTCCAGTTTCTCTACATCATAACGGCTGCTCTCATCTTCACTTGCTTCATAAAAAGGCAATGCCTGATAGTGTTCTCCATCACGAGTCTGTAATCCAATATATACGTTCTGGTCAGCTGGCTTGCCAAGTTCAAGACCCAGCCCGCCTTTAGCCCCTTTGTAACCTAGCGTGAAACTGGCAAATGCACCGATTGGCGCATGATGCGCGTTGTAAAAAATGGATTGGGACGTACTCATCATTCATAACTCCTCTCGGAACAAGATATGCATGCGTTTTCATTAGCCCCATCCTACCATGCACTGCTCGTCCAGACCATGAACAAATCAATCGAATATTTACCCAAATCAAGCTGATGTATGATAAAATATAGAGCGGTTACACTCTTTAAATTGTAAGTCAATTATTCTGAATATGTACATAAACATGAACCGACATAAGGAGGAATTCGAATGTCTTCCACGTATTTACCTCCCGATCTGGGCGAAAGTGTGCATGAAGTTTTTTACCCAGATGTGCAAACCACTGTGAACCTGTTCGCGATCCATCTACGTAGTGTTGGAACCGACTGGGACTATCCGGCGCACGAACACCCTCAATATGAACTGAATTATGTAACAGAGGGTGTGCAGTATATGATGATAAACGGTACTTTATACGTACAAAACGCTGGCGAACTGCTGCTGATCCCTCCGGGAAGCGTACATTCGAGTCAAAGTCGAAACGGAGAGGGTTTCACTTATTTTTGTATGCATTTTGACATCGACGATCAGTTGTTTCTCTCCCTTCTGGCTCGAATCAAACAGGTTTTATTCAGTGCTGACAGTCCAGTGACGCAGCAGATTGAACCGGTGCTGCACAAACTATTGTCCTCTGCTCACCACCAGTCCGCCAGTGCCATGGTACAGCGTATGCAACTGCAATCAGCGGTGTTTGAACTATTCGGGCATCTGTGGGAGACCGTTTCTCAAGAAGCCGCACAGATGTTTACGGATGGATACGAACGGATTGAACTGGCACATCAGATTCGTACTCGCCTACAAGGGCTAATGAGCCAGCAATTCAAACAAGGTGATCAATCCGACAGCCACTATGGGATCGATGATATCGCCGCAGAACTTGGTATCAGTACTTCGCATTGCAATCGCGTGTTCAAACAAGTATTCGGGCAGTCCCCTCGTACCGTTTTATCTCAAATGGTGCTGCATGAGGCCAAAGTTCTGTTAGGAAATCCACAGCTCTCCGTGCAAAATATCGCAGTCATGCTCGGGTATAAGGATATTGCCCATTTCAGCCGTCAATTCAAGCGGTGGTCCGGGATGTCGCCTTCCCGTTATAGACAGGAACAGCCTGTTCTGGAGTAATGTCCAGCAACAGGCTGTTTTCATTTCATGCTTGATTACTTAGTTGGATAGTTACGGATATCCATTTTCCGTTTATTTGAAACTTCGCATTAATCCGTAGTCAGGTTTCAGAACGTTTAATGTTACAGATATTACTTCAGCAAACGCTTGATCAGCTTCAATTTGTTATTGTAAGGCGGATACAATATATCCGGATTAAGTCTGGTGCTTTTTTTCAAAACACTTTTCATATGGGAAAAGGTTTCCAAGCTGTATCGTCCATGGTACGAACCCATTCCGGAATGACCTACACCTCCAAACGGCAATCTCGGGTTGGCGACATGAGTAATTGTATCGTTAATGCATCCTCCGCCGAAAGAAACCTCGTTCAATACTCTATCCTGAACCACTGCGTCGGATGTGAAAAGATACAAGGCGAGCGGTTTTGGACGTTTAACGATTCCTTCAATAGCTTCATCTAGGTGACTATAACTGATAATCGGCAATATAGGTCCAAAAATCTCATCCTCCATCGTAGCTGCATTCCACGATTCCGCGTCAATTAAGGTCGGTTCAATAAAGCGATCCTCTTCATCGGAAGCCCCTCCATAGATAACCTGATCCCGATCTCGCTCAATAAGCGCAGTCAGTCGTTTAAAGTGTGACTTGTTCACGATGCGACCGTAATCCTTATTGTGCTGAATATCCGTTCCAAAGAAGTTCACAATTGTCATTTTCATCGCTTCTATTAGAGGTTGTTTCACTCGTTCATGTACCAGCAGATAATCGGGCGCAATGCAGGTTTGCCCTGTGTTCAGCAGTTTGCCCCAAATAATACGTTCGGCCGCAATTTGAATATCCGCCTGCTCATCCACGATGACAGGACTTTTCCCTCCAAGCTCCAGCGTAACAGGGACAAGGTTTTTGGCTGCGGCCTCCATCACGATTTTACCCACAGGCACACTACCCGTAAAAAAGATGTAATCAAATGCCGAATGAATAAGCGCTGTCGTTGTATCTTTGGCTCCTTCAACCACTTGTACATATTCCGGCTCGAATACTTCACTGATCACTTCCCGCACAACAGCTGATACGGCAGGTGTATTCTCTGACGCTTTGAGCACTGCTGTATTGCCTGCAGCTATCGCGCCAACCAGGGGTTCAATAAGGAGCTGAAAAGGATAATTGAACGGCCCAATAATGAGAACCGCACCGTAGGGCTCAGGGATGATATAACTTTTGGAGCCGAGAAGCGCCACTTGTGTTTTGACCTTGACTGGCTTCACCCACTTTTTAATTTGGCGCATTGTGTGTGTGATGCTATCGAGCATAAATCCAATCTCTGTCGTGTAGGATTCAAATTCACTTTTGCCCAAGTCTTGATACAGTGCCTCGGTGAGTCTGGGTTCATGTTTCTGAATGGCCTGTTTTAAACGTCTTAAACGCTCTATTCGCACTTCCGCTGGACGCGTGGCACCAGAACGAAAAAATGCATGCTGCTTCTCCAGAATTGCGTGTACATCTCCATGCGTTAATTCCTGAATTGTAGTCATAATGCTCATACTCCTTCGTTGAAAAAGATTATTGATGAAAGGTTTAAACCGACGAACTTATAAGTTACATGCCGTAGCATGTTAAGCTTTTTCTTGTTGTTGTCCTAGATCGGTTGTAACCTACTTTAGGTCAGTACTTTAAGTCAATAATTTGATCGACAGCTTACATTCGTTTTCTTAAATGGGCCTTCTTTGTGATAGCATCGGCAACCTAATCCAATCACTGAATCAGCCACTTAATTTATAGGCACTCCTCTTCAAGTGCAGCGACAAGCTGTTTTAGCAGGTCGACGGAAGCATTCAGCGAAGCTGAGTAATAACGCTGTGTGCCCTTCTGTTCGACGGTGATGAACCCTTTCTCCAGAAGCAACTTCAAATGATGCGATATCGCTGGACGAGACAGGCTGGAATGTTCCGTAATCTCATTCACTGTCATATGGCCTTTCTCACTCAACATGAGCAAAATGGATTGACGATGATTGTCACTCAGAACTTGAAACAGCGGGATACATGTTTGGAAAATGGTTATGGCCTTCTGCCCCATAAATACACCTCGATTATTATTCTGCATTTTCTATGGTCGGTATCATTCTACGAATTAATAGCCGTTATTTTTATTTGTTTAAACATTTAAACCTATATAATGAATTATACTTCCTTATATCTCAAATCTCAAGCCAAACAGCTCAAAACATGAAAATTCATTAAGATAAAACGCTTCCAATCTACCATACTTGTATGGTAGTATGGCAATGAAGGAGTTGAAGTTGTGGATCATACCCCCAAGTTATCATCCAAAGCCGGTTTATCGCCCTTATCGAGTCATATGTCTGCGCTGAACAAGCAATCCTATTCGACACGAGATTTGGTGTATGACACACTGAAACGACAGATTTTGAGTCTGCAGTTGCCTCCAGGCACAGCCATTTCGGAGAAAGAAATCGCCCTGGATTTTCAGATTAGCCGGACTCCTGTGCGCGAAAGTTTTGTCCGTTTGGCTCAGGAGGGTCTGTTGGAAGTGTATCCGCAGCGTGGTACGTATGTCTCCCTCATTCAAGTTGATCTGGTCGAAGAAGCCAGATTTATGCGCGAGCAGCTTGAACGGGCTGTCATTCGTCTAGCTTGTGCACACTTTCCAGAGGAGCAGATGTCTGCCCTTGAACATAATCTTACACAGCAGCAGCAATGCCAGAACGAACCGGATGATGGGCGCATGTTTCAACTGGATGAGGAGTTCCATAGCACTCTTTTTGCAGGCTGTAATAAAAGCAATACCTGGACCGTGATCCAGCAGATGAATGTGCACTTAAACCGAAGCCGGATGCTTCGTCTGTCTTCGGATCATCATTGGGATCACTTGATTGAGCAACACCGATCCATGGTTCAGGCAATTCGGCAGCAAGATGCAGAGAAAGCAGAACGTCTGATGCAGGATCATTTGAATCTGACTGTAACGGATCTGGCGGTTCTGCGGAGTACATATCCTTCCTATTTTCAATAAGTTAGGAATTACTGCTTTCACATCGTAATGCATACTGTTGCTTCCATTAATTAGGATGAGGTGAATGGGATGAAGATGGTTTTTCGCTGGTTTGGCGAAGGCAATGACACGGTATCGCTGGATCAGATCCGGCAAATCCCCGGCGTCGAAGGCATTGTATGGGCATTGCATGATGTTCCTGCAGGCGACGAGTGGCCGATGGACAAAATACTTGCTGTCAAGGCAGCTGCGGACAAAGCCGGGCTGCATCTGGATGTCGTAGAAAGTGTTAATATTCATGAAGATATCAAGCTTGGCCTGCCTTCCCGGGACAAGTATATTAGCAATTACATTAAAACCATGGAGAAACTTGCCCAAGTAGGTGTCAAGGTAATCTGTTATAATTTCATGCCGATCTTCGATTGGCTGCGTACCGACCTGCACAAAGAAATGGAGGACGGATCAACAGCTCTCTTCTATGAGGCCAGCAAAATTGAGAACATAGAGCCACTTGAACTGGTTCGCAAAATTAATGAAAACTCCACCCTGACGATGCCGGGTTGGGAACCGGAACGACTGCAGTACTTGACAGGCTTGTTCGAAGCCTACAAAGATGTGAGTGAGGAAGATATGTGGGATAATGCACGTTACTTCCTGCAAGAGATCATCCCTGCCGCCGAGCGGCTTGGCATTCGAATGGCTATCCATCCGGATGATCCGCCATGGCCGATCTTTGGATTACCTAAGATTATTATCAATCAAGACAATGTGCGCAGATATCTGAATCTGTACGATAGTCCGGCGAATAGCGTGACCCTGTGCAGCGGCTCTCTGGGGGCGAACCCGGACAATGATATCATCGGTATGATTCATGAATTCGGAGATCGGATACCATTTGCCCACATCCGTAATGTGAAGGTCTATGAGAATGGCGACTTTATCGAAACTTCTCACCGGAGTCAGGACGGAAGCGTAGATATCGCAGGGGTTGTAGAAGCCTATCATCATATTGGTTATGAAGGGTACGCGCGGCCTGACCACGGACGGCATTTGTGGGGAGAAGAATGCCGACCAGGTTACGGGCTATATGATCGCGCACTCGGTATTATGTATCTCTGGGGTGTCTGGGATTCACTTCAAAGGAGGGCTAACGCATGAGCGAACACAGTTCGAATCTGAATCTGGAACGTACTTCTCGCCTTCAGGGCAAAACAGCCGTGATTACCGGAGGGGCAGGCGTATTATGCCGCTCCATGGCTGAAGAACTCGCAAGACACGGCGCCAATGTGGCTATCCTGAACCGGACGGTATCCAAAGGTCAAGAGGTTGCATCCGCAATTGAAAAAGCCGGAGGTCGTGCCATTGCCGTTGCATGTGATGTTACCCAGGCCGAAAGTGTACAGGCGGCAGCAGATATCGTGCGCGAGCAACTCGGCCCTTGTGACATATTGATTAACGGTGCAGGCGGTAACAACGCCAGTGCCAATACAACGAATGAAATTTTTAAACCGGAGGATTTGGGTAATCCGGATGTAACCACCTTTTTTGATGTCAGTGTAGAGGGCTTTCGACAGGTCATGGATCTGAATTTTGTCGGTTCCCTCATCCCGACTCAAATTTTTGCCAAACACATGATTGAACGCGATGTACCGGCTACGGTCATCAATATATCGTCCATGAGCGCCCCCTCTCCCATGACCAAAGTACCTGCGTATAGTGCGGCCAAGGCTGCCATTAACAATTTTACGCAGTGGCTCGCGGTGCATCTGGCGGAATCTGGGATTCGAGTCAATGCGATCGCGCCAGGCTTTTTCCTGACCGAGCAGAACCGCAACTTGCTATTGAAGCCAGACGGATCACCAACAGAGCGCTCCAGCAAAATTATTGCGCACACCCCAATGCGCCGTTTTGGTAAACCTGAGGATCTACTCGGTACATTAATGTGGCTGGCAGATGAGCATCAATCAGGTTTCGTAACCGGCATTGTTGTGCCTGTAGACGGCGGATTCATGGCTTATTCCGGCGTGTAGCCTTCTTTTTGGAATATCAATTGTCTTGACTGGATTTACAATCAAACCGAACTTCGTGATATACTCGCGGGCTTCGGTTTTTTGCGTTAATTTGACGTTTAAGCCAGTAAGGAATAAGTTGGAACGTTGTGGGCAAGGATTGTGGGTGTAAAGGATGGTGAGACGTATATGATGGAGGAAACTACGGTTGTTGCCGTTCGAGCGATTATCGCTTTTCTAACCCTAATTGTCTATACGAGAGTACTAGGGAAACAACAGATGGGCAACCTGACCTATTTTGATTATATAAATGGTATTACGATTGGCTCTATTGCAGGGACGTTTGCCACGGACTTGTCGTCCAAAGCGTGGATTCATTTTGTCGCGTTAACCATCTTCACCTTGATCACCATCATTTTTCAATACATTACGCTGAAAAGCCGAGCCTTTTCCCAAATCATGGACTCTGACCCCACCCTGGTCATTCAAAACGGTAAAATTCTGGAGCAAAATCTGAATCAAATGCGTGTGAAGTTCGACGAACTCACCATGATGCTGCGGCAAAAAGATGTATTTGACCTGACCACGGTTGATTATGGCATTTTGGAACCGGATGGCACCTTATCTATTGCGTTGAAACCGGAGAATCAACCCGTAACCGCAAAGGATATGCATATACATCCAACACCTCAGAAACTCATGACCGAGCTAATTATCGACGGTGTATTAATGAAAGAAAAACTGGCGGAACGGAATAAGGACAGCCGCTGGTTAACCGAGCAATTGAAAAATCAAAATCTGAAGATTCAAGATATTGCATTTGCAGCTATTTTACCGAATGACCAGTTATACATCGATTTGTATAAGGATCGGTTATCAGAAAACGGAGCGAGCGCAGATCAGGATCAACATGACCATAAATAATCTCTGAAGCATGTCCGTGACGGAGGGTTCCCTGTAGAAATAAATCTTTAGTTAAATTTATTGAAAAACAATCTGGTCAGACTTGTCACAGGAGGTTCTGAAATGAAAAAGCATAAATGGCTACTCTACACCATACCCATCATCATGCTGCTGCTGTTCATTGCGATCATGGTCAGCGGTCCTTTGCTGAAAAAGCCATTTGGCACACAGGACAGATTACTTGAATCCATCGAGAAATTAGAGAAGCAAGTTCAGGACAAACAGTGGACACACGCCAAAGCCCAGGTCGAGTATGCCATGCAAGCTTGGGATCGGATCGTTAACCGTATTCAATACAGTGTGGAGCGTGAAAGTATCTACGATATTCTGGGTGCACTTGCACGCATTCAGGGTGGTATTGTCGCAAAAGATGATCAGGCGATCATGGAGGAGATCTATTACTTCTATGCGTTATGGGACAACCTTGGTGACTAACTACCATCTATCTAAAAGTAGCTACATCAGAGATAGAAATCGGTGCAGACTATATAAAAAAAAATAAAAAGCACCCCTTTTTGAGAAAAGAAAGTGCTCCTTATTCCTCCTTCACACTGGCTCCGTATCTACAAGAGGATCTATGCTCTGTTAAACCCACGGGATCTTGGCTTGGATGAACTTGCCGTGCCTTCTTTGCGGAAGAAAAGTGCGAGCGCACCTTTTGCGCACCATAAGGCAAACAATGCAAACAACGTTCCCCAGAACAGCGCTGGCATGAACGTCTGCTGTGCCAGATTGGCTGCATCCCCGGCCTGAGATGGACGAGTCCAGGATGCCCAACCGATATACATCGCACTGACCACCGACTCCTCCAGCGTAATAAAGGCCAGCAGCAGGTAGTAATACTTGGCGATCTTTACACCAAATATCATAATAACCACATTCAACGCGATAAATCCGGTCAACCACAACATACCGAATTCACCTCTGACATATAAAAGCAGCGACACAAGGGCAACAGCCGTCATGATCCCCAGGCCCCACGTGTGCCGACCTTTACGGTACAAGTAAAACAGCAGCCATGCAAAAAGCGATGCACCAATGTACCCTGCCAGCGAAACCAAAATCGCTCTTCCCGATGTCAACATTGACGAATACGTTACACCGCTATGATCCGCGTATAATTCAATGCGCAGCACTTTACCAGACAAAACCAGTGTCATTAGCGCATGAGCGAATTCATGAATCATCGTATCCAAATTACGAAACAAGGACGAGAACGGGATAAACCGGGTTAGAAATACAGAGGCCATAAGAAAAAGTATCGTTTTGAGCCACTTGTTCAATCTGTTCAGACCTCCTTGCCTTCAAGTCGCGAGCCTATCCATTATATTACGTCAGGCTTACCTACTTCGTTTCGTCTTTTAAAATCAAGCGCGCACTGCTCAATCCACCAGCAGAAACTTCGATTGTGTCCAATGAAAAAAGAAGATAGATCATATCGCCCCCGCCCTTGCTCAAAAGTAACCAGAAGGCGATTTCGCATACGTAGAATGGCATCGTTCACAAATTGCTCCGCGGCTTTACTGTGGATAAGCGTCACGTACGCATATAGTGAATGATCGACAGGTTCATCCAGCGGACTGACCCCGGCACATGAAAACTCGGTCTGCACCCCTACTTCCTGCAGCAGGCTCAGTGTCCGAACCAGTTCTGTATCGACTTCTACCCCATTCCATATCGCCGTCCGTTTGGGTGACACGGTTCGTTTGTCCCGTTCTGTCCAGTGCAGGAGTTCCTGTTTCCGTCTTCTCCACAGACGGGTAGGCTGTTCACTTAACAGCACTTCCTGTTCTTCATTTCCTTCATATAAATTCATCTTGTTCCTCCCGGTCTGCATATCCGATCAACTCAAACGAAAGAGAGCACATCACTGTGCTCTCTGCTTCGCAAAAGGCAAAGGAATAGGTCACATTCATTCCTCAGCATGTTGTTATATTGTACCTTTTTCGGTGAAAAGCATCAAATGACAATCATCGTTGCTACTCGTTCAATGCCAGCTTCAATGCTTCCAGATTCTCTCTCATCACACTGATGTAATCTTTGCCTGCCTTAATCTCATCTTCGGTCAGACCTTCGATGGGATTTAACACGGCTGTCTTGGCACCAATCTCTTGTGCAATGGTCTCGGATACTTTGGATGAAACAAGGGTTTCGAAAAAGATTGTTTTTACCTTGTGTTCCTTGGCAAAATCAATAACCGACGCCATCTGCGCTGCGGATGGTTCCTGCTCAGGAGACAATCCCGCAATCGGAACCTGCTGCAAACCATACTCCGCTGCCAGATATGCAAAAGCCGCGTGTTGTGTAATGAAGTCCTTCCGTTTGCTGTCCTTCACAGCCGATTTGAAGTCCTGATCCAGTGCTTCCAGCTTGGCGATATATGCATCGGCGTTCTGCTTGAACTGATCTGCATGTTGAGGTGCGGCTTTGGCAAGTCCTGCTTCAATGTTACGCACTTCTTTGATAGCCAGTGCCGGGGATAACCATACATGAGGATCAAGTCCGCCATGATCGTGGTCATGTTCTTCGCCTGCCGCGGAAGCATCGTCATGGTCATGACCTTCTTTTGCAGTAGCATCATCTGCATGATCATGCTCTTCGGTCGTTGTTGCTTTGTCCGCGTGATCGTGGTCATGTTCTTCTTCTTCTCCACCTTCACGAATGCTAATCCCTTGACTGGCTTCCACCTGTACAAGTTTGCTATTGCTTAGGCTGTCTTTGACCTGATCCATCCAGGACTCCATGCCTGCCCCGTTGTAGACCAGAACATCTGCTTTTTCAATGCTCGCGATGTCCTGAGGTGTTGGTTCCCAGTCATGGGGCTCCATAGCTGGCGGAATAAGGGTATGTACATTGGCCAGATCACCCGCTACGTTTTTGGTAAAGTCATACATCGGATAAAAGCTGACCTCTACATTCAATTTTTGTTCTGCAGTCGCGGGAGTTGATGCAGCTGCGGCCTGATCCGGATTGGAGGTTGTTGTTTTTTGGCCGCAGCCTGTTGCAACAAGTGCCAAACTGAAAATAAGTCCCAGCGCGGTAGTTTTGCCAAATTTCATCGTATAATTTCCCCATTTCATCTTTATGTGTTACTTTTCGAATGAATATATAACGTTGCTGTCTGCTGTTGTTTTACTGCGCGATGACGTTTACGGTTGTATAGTGAAATCAGCTTTTGAGCCGATATTCCAGTCAACAGGAAAAGTAAAAGGATGAGAGCAATCGTACCTCCCGGAGGTGTATTCCACTGATACGAAGCGGTGAGCCCGCTAAAAATGCCCGTCAAACCTGTAATGATAGCAATAACAATGGCTGCGGCAAAACTGCGCGCAACTCTCAAAGCTAATGCCGCCGGTAATACGATTAATGCAGAGACAAGCAGTACACCTACGATTGGCATCGCAGAGGCCACGGTCATTCCGGTTAGTATCGCAAAAGCAAAGGATAAACCTTTAACCTGAACGCCCCCAATAGAGGCCGTCTCTTCATCAAATGTTAAATTGTACAACGGTCTTCGCAGAACGATAAAAAAAGTCAATCCGATCAAACATACCGCTACCATCATCCACAGCTGGATATTACTCACAGCGACGATAGAACCAAACAGATAAGAACTGAAGGTTTTGGACAGATTCATTTTCAGACTCATTAACACAACAGCCAGAGCCAGACCTGAGGTCATAATGATCGCAACAGGCACCTCACTGTATGTGCGATAACTTCGCCTTAGCTGCTCCACCAGGAGTGCACCAATAATCGCAACAGCGAAACCGCTCAGAACCGGATTCAGGTTCATGACGGAACCCAGAGCAACCCCTGCAAGCGAAACGTGAGAAAGTGTGTCCGCCATCAGCACCTGCCGCCTAAGCATCAGATATACACCCAGAATGGGTGCAATAATCCCAATTAGTCCTCCTGCCCAGAAAGCACGTTGCATGAATTCGTACTCAAACACTGCCATTCCTCACTTTCTTGTCGCTCCAAGGTGATCGTTCGATCAAGCCGGCTAGCCACCTCTTCCAGACCATGTGTAACCATAATGATGGTAAGACCATGAACATCTGCATAGTGACGCATCAAGTCATAAAAACCTTCTCTGCTGCGCCGATCCATACCGGTGGTGGGTTCATCCAGCACAAGAACTTGAGGCTGTCCAGCCAAGGCTCGTGCGATACAGATTCGCTGCTTCTGTCCACCCGAAAGCTCTCCTACGCGTGCGTTGCGGTATTCCCACATGCCAACCTCACGCAGGCTTCGTTCAACAATCGCTTCTTTGTCCGAAGTGAATCTCCGAAAAAGGCCCAGCTTATGATAACAACCGGATCGCACCAGTTCGATGACAGTGCTGGGAAAGCCACTATTAAACGAGGCAACTTGCTGCGGCACATAACCGATCTCCAATTTTTTGCCTCGGAGCTGCTGTCTATTCATATGTACCGAACCGCTCCAGGGCTTCAAAAGCCCCAGCAGCAGTTTCAGCATCGTAGTCTTCGCAGAGCCATTCGGCCCCGTGATGCCGACAAATTCGCCCACATGAATATCCAGCGACAGCTGATCGATGACCGCCTCTTTGCCATATCCAAAAACGACATCACGCATGGAAGATAAAATCATGGTGTTACCTCTTTCTTTTTTCGTAAATATTACGATTTATAAAAATCAAAATTTTTTAGCGTGTTTCCCGGTGGATTGTCATCTTCTTCAAACGAGGTGAATACTTTTTCATCTCCAGACGTTCTGGATGGTTACGCTTGTTCTTCGTTGTTGTATAGTTGCGATCTCCGCACTCCGTGCAGGCTAAAGTTACAATGACTCTCATGGTGTTGCCTCCTCTTGTTTATTCGTAATTATTACTATTTATTGATAGTATCCTATGCCTTTTATTTTGTCAACTTCTTATCTTAGCTCCACTGTGGAAAAGGATCTTTCAGCTCGCGCCAATTCATGTGCATCTCTTCATCTGTAAGCAATGTCTCGTCCAATGTTCGTTCAATGGATGCACGATCCATATCAATCCCGATAAATACCAGCTTGGTAACCCGGTCACCCCACTCTTCATCCCAATCCGGAATAGCTGGAAGCGTGTCACCAAAATGAAGCTGACGCTCCTCCTCACTCATCGCTCCTACCCATATTCCAGCAGGTGCAAGCTGTTTGGACGTACCCGCATGACTAAACGAAATAGCCATATGGTTACGAGTAGCCATCCACATCAAGCCTTTGGATCGAACGATACTGTCAGGCCACTTGGCAATCCAGCGCAGCAGGCGCTCGGGATGGAATGGCCGTTTGCGGTGGTATACAAACGAATGAATACCGTATTCCTCGGTCTCAGGCGTATGCTCCTCTTTCATTAATTCGCGGATCCAGCCCGCGGACTGGCTTGCTTTTTCAAAATCAAACCGTCCTGTGTTCAAAATCTCTCTCGGATCAATCTGCCCATGCGTCGTGCGAACCAACTTGGCCTCTGGCTGCATCGCATGCAGTGCTTTTTCCAGCTTGGATAGCTCTTCTTCGGACACCAGATCACATTTGTTTAGCACAAGAACATCGCAAAATTCAACCTGGTCGGTCAGCAAATGCACAATGCCCCGCACGTCATCTTCTCCTGCTTCCTGTCCGCGATCTTTAAGCGTCTCTTTCGAATAGAAGTCACGCCAAAACTGAGCAGCATCCACCACCGTTACCATTGTGTCCAAACGAGTGAATTGGGTCAGATCAATGCAGAGTTCCTCATCAATGTACGTAAAGGTCTGTGCCACCGGAACCGGTTCACCAATGCCTGTGGATTCAATTAATATGTAGTCAAACGAGCCATCCAGCGCAAGCCGCTCCACCTCTTTCAGCAAATCTTCACGAAGTGTGCAGCAGATGCACCCGTTTGACATCTCCACGAGCTTCTCATCGATCCGGGATAAACCGCCTCCGTCCCGAATCAACCCTGCATCAATATTGACTTCACTCAGATCGTTTACGATGACAGCCACACGCATGCCCTCTCGATTATGAAGCACGTGGTTTAGCAAGGTGGTTTTACCCGCTCCAAGATAACCGCTAAGAACCGTAACCGGTACTCGATTGTGAATTTGTTGTTGTTGATCTGTTACTGACATCATAGGTTCCTCCACTTCTTATGGGTGAATTTAAGTGATCCATCAAAGCTTTCGGGATGTTGAGATAGAAATAGGGATGATGGATGGTGTACTTAGATAATGTGCTTATTTGGGCGATATATTTAATCGTAATTATTACGATTAAATATACATGAAGAACTATACCTTACTGCTCCTTCGCTTGTCAACTGGCACTTGTTAACGAGCACTTTAATCGTAATTCCACTGATTAACTGACTAAATCGATGTATGTTGCAGCGAGTACAAGCATATATTCTAGCAAAGTTCTAGTAATGGAGGTCTATTCATGAGAATCGCAGCCAGTTTGAAATTTCTCACCTTTCTGGTTCCCTGTGCTTTTCTGGTTCCGGTTATTATTGCGTTTGCCCCGGATCTCAATAAGGTCTGGAATAGCGAAGCGTTGCAAAATATAAAAACGGTATTTGTGAGTATTTTTCTGGAGGCAGCCCCCTTTCTTCTCATGGGGGTGTTCTTATCCTCTCTTATGCAGTGGTTCGTATCCGAAGAGATGGTGCGAAGACTCACACCCAAACATCCCGCTGGCGGCGTACTAGTGGCGGGGCTGCTAGGTATTATTTTTCCCATCTGTGAATGCGGAATGATTCCGGTTGTACGGCGGCTTATGCATAAAGGCATGCCTGCATATATTGCGGTGACGTTTATTTTAAGCGGCCCTGTCGTCAATCCGATTGTGTTTACAGCAACTCTAATGGCATTTCCTAGTCATCCAGAGATCACCATCGCTCGTATGGGGCTGGCTTTTGCTGTGGCGGCTGCCGTTGGCGGGCTTGTATATGTTTTTGTGAAACGTAACCCTCTGCGCATACCCAAAGCGGTCGTGACCGAAGTAAAAACACATCCTGGGTTTAAAATGGCTTCCTCACCTCATTCTCATAAACCAACACATACACATTCAGATGTCCACGCTCACTCGCATGGAGGCACCCATGACCATCATCACTCTCATAAGAAGGACTGGCGCAGCTTTTTCATCCACGCTGGGGACGAGTTTGTCGATATGAGCAAATACCTGGTCATTGGTGCGTTGATTACAGCGTGTATTCAGACGTTCGTGAGTCGCAGTGATCTGATCGCGCTCGGAAACGGCCCGGTTGCATCGTATGTGTTTATGATGGGTTTTGCATATGTGCTGTCCTTATGTTCTACATCGGATGCTTTTGTTGCGTCAGCCTTCTCACATACGTTTGCTTTGGGTCCGCTGATTTCCTTCCTTGTGCTCGGCCCGATGTTGGATTTCAAAAGCACGCTTATGTTACTCTCCACCTTCCGCACACGCTTTGTCATTGGCTTAAGTCTGGCGATTATCGTTTTGGTTTTTGCCGGGTCATGGCTGGTGAACTTCTTTGGATGAAGATGGTACTGGGAAAAGCTTCGCTTCTTCATTTGTTTCGGCCCTTTCCGTTATTGAGCCAATCCATGTTCAACTTCTATATCAAACTAATGAGTTTTGAACAGATCGATGATAATGAAAAGTGCATTCGATTAATTCCGTTACTGATGAATGCTATTAATGATTAATGGTATTAACTATTTTTCCGGCAGAGGTTTCATGAATGTTGAATGATTTACATGAGAAAGGAGTGCAAGTCATGGCTCACGCAAATCATGCGATGAACAAGAACTTTTTTTCAAAAAGGATTGTCGTTCAGTGGCATACCCTCATTCGTGCAGGTTGGATTGGCAGTCTGGCTGTGTATATTATGCACCTCAAATCCAGCAACTCCCTCCACTATTATCTGGCTCCTACGATGCAAAAGTTGCTTCTAGGTTGTGCAGTTCCACTCCTGTTTATAGCTGTAATTATGGCTTGGCATGCTCTTTTTGGTCGAAATGAATTCGACTGTGATTGTGAGCATCCTCCTCCTTCTGGGCTTTTCCGCAGCTCAATGGTCTATGGTTTGATTGCTTTACCATTATTACTTGGATTTCTGCTCCCAGATCAAGCTTTGGGTAGTTCGATGGCCAGTCAGAAAGGCATGTCCCTAACGTATGCTCCGCCTGAAATAAGGCGTAAAGACCCGTTACCAGATGCGGTTGCTAGGTTGAGCGTACAAGATTACACGGTCACGCAAGGTACAAAACAGCTAAATGACAAGTTATCCGAAGTATCTGCCAGTGTGCAGTTTGTGCCGCCTGACGAGTATAGCCGCGAATTCGCGGAGCTGGCAGAAAAGTTATACGTAGAACCTGTCATTCAGGTGCATCCGGAGATATTCTCGGAAACCCTCGGCACCATTGATATGTTCCAGCGCCAGTTCACAGGCAAAGAGATTATGCTGACCGGATTTGTTTACCGGGACGATAACATGGAGCATACATCTCATTTTGCATTAGGACGTTTTCTCGTGATGTGTTGCCCAGCAGATGCGGCTCCTTTTGGCGTGATGATTCATATTCCAGATGCCAACAAGTTTGAGAAGGACAGTTGGGTACAGATTCGCGGTACCATTGGCTCGGCGCAAGTCGACGGTAGAGATACGATGGAAATTCAGGCAACGTCCGTAACACCGATCAATCAGCCAGCTTCTCCATACATTTATACCAGCGCAGATTCTGTAACGGCATATGATAAGATTATGAGCGGGCAGAAGTGAGAGAACATGAGTCTGAGGAGGAACAATCTGATATGCGAGATAAGACTAGGAGTAGTAGAGACAACATGAGTAACTTAGGGAACAACATGAGTAACTTAGAAACACCGTAAGTTACTTAGGTAACAACATGAGTAACTTAAACAACATGAGTAACTTAGAAACACTGTAAGTAACTTAGGGAACACTATAAGTTGTTTAGGAAACACCATAAGTAGTAAAGGTGCAGTTGTAACTTTGGTATGTATTGTCCGCTCCAGGATTCTAACGATCTCAGATGAGCTTATTTAGGTGAAAATAGGCTATTTGAAATTCTAACGATCACCAGAGAGCTTATTTCACCGAAAACACAAGAAAATGTCCTTTTTCACATCAAAATCCTAAAATAAGGTTTCCTGAGATCGTTAGAATATTTAAACGCGGAAAATAGCCCAAATAGCGTTCCTGGTGATCGTTAGAAAATTAATCTCATTGGATCGTTTCACACTCTCCATATTGGACACAAGTTAGTAGCAAGCTGGTGATGATCATCACGATGATCATAACGTTTTTAACTAACGAAGAGCGCCGACGTAGCACTTTCACGGTTCATTAGAGAACCAGAACATTGGACTGAGGTTTGTCGCATTGTGTGCTCAGCCGTATATTCAAGTTTACGTGCACTTCATCTCCGAACAAAAAAAGACGGGCAGATTATATCTGCTCCGTCTTTTTTCTTTATAATGTTCACCTGTATGTTTACAAGTGTGTATCTAAAATGTGTGCCAATAAGGGATCTCACGACAGTTTTGTGGTAGTCTAGCCGACTGCAATCAGCAGGTAAGTCATGAGTGAATCGTTACCCTGCTTATCGATCCCGCTTGTCTACCCAGCGTATCCTTTTACTCCGTTACGATATCATGAACCAATACAGGTGCATCGGCATGATCCGCAATCGTAATGTTTTCCTTGATTTTCGCAATTACGGCATCAACGTCTTCACGATTCGCATGGATGGTTACTAAAGATTCGCCAGCTTTCACCGGGTCTCCTACTTTTTTATTGAGCATCAAACCAACCGCCAGATCGATCTCAGACTCTTTTGTTGCACGACCTGCACCAAGCAGCATGGCAGCCGTTCCGATCTCATCCGCAACGATTCCAGCTACATAGCCGTCGCGATCTGCTGGAACCTCGATCAGATATTGTGCTTGTGGCAAGCGGTCTGGATGATCTACAACGGAAGCATCTCCGCCTTGGTTCGCTAAAAAATGTTTGAATTTCTCTAGCGCTTTACCGTTCTGGATCACTTCTTTGAGTTTTTCTTCCGCTTGCTCCAGTGAATCTGCTTTACCTGCGAGGTACACCATTTGACGTCCCAGTGCCAAGCACAGTTCTTCCAGATCTTTCGGACCTTTACCTTGTAGCGTAAGAATCGCTTCTTTGACTTCCAGAGCGTTACCGATGGCAAGTCCTAGTGGTTGGGACATGTCGGAGATAACCGCCATCGTTTTACGTCCAACATTGTTACCAATGCTAACCATGGCGTGTGCCAACTCTTTAGCATCTTCTGTTGTTTTCATAAACGCACCTGCGCCTGTTTTTACGTCCAGTACGATCGCATCTGCGCCTGCTGCGATTTTTTTGCTCATGATGGAGCTTGCAATCAATGGGATTGAGTTTACCGTTGCCGTTACGTCACGCAGCGCATACAGCTTTTTGTCCGCAGGCGTAAGGTTGCCGCTTTGGCCGATAACCGCAACCTTGTGCTCGTTTACGAGACGAATAAACTCTTCTTTTTCCAGCTCAACGTGGAAGCCTGCAACGGATTCCAGCTTGTCCGTCGTACCGCCCGTGTGTCCCAGACCACGACCAGACATCTTCGCCACAGGTACATCGAGTGCAGCTACGAGTGGTGCAAGTACCAAGGTAGTTGTGTCACCCACGCCTCCTGTGGAGTGTTTATCTACCTTAACCCCTTCGATAGCAGAAAGGTCGATTGTTTCGCCCGAGTTTACCATTGACATGGTCAGATCTGCACGTTCCTTATCCGTCATATCTTTGAAAAAGACAGCCATCGCCCAAGCGCTAACTTGATAATCCGGAATTTCCCCTTGTGTATATCCTTGAACAACGAAATCGATCTCCGCTGTTGTCAGTTCTTTTCCGTCACGTTTTTTGGCAATTATGTCTACCATTCTCATGATAATCTCTCCTTGTGTAAAATTAATTGAATGTACAGAACACGTGTTGAGCTGGAGCCGTTCCGGCCCCGGATCGTTCTTTCGATCGCTGTTGTCTCCACATTTCTTTGAATCACCATTTCCATGGTTAAAATTCGGAGACAAAGGCGCACGCTTCGCTTCTTCAGAATCGATTCCGGTTCCTCCACTCCACGCTTCAACACCAGTTTCGATACAATCCATTAGGGATTGTGTAATATATACCATTGAGCTGGAGCCGTTCCGGCCCCGGATCGTTCTTTCGATCGCTGTTGTCTCCATATTTCCCTGAATCACCATTTCCATGGTTAAAATTCGGAGACAAAGGCGCACGCTTCGCTTCTCCAGAATCGATTCCGGTTCCTTTACTCCATGCTTCAACACCAGTTTCGATACAATCCATTAGGGATTGTGTAATGTATACCGTTGAGCTGGAGCCGTTCCGGTCCCGGATCGTTCTTTCGATCGCTGTTGTCTCCACATTTCTTTGAATCACCATTTCCATGGTTAAAATTCGGAGACAAAGGCGCACGCTTCGCTTCTTCAGAATCGATTCCGGTTCCTCCACTCCACGCTTCAACACCAGTTTCGATACAATCCATTAGGGATTGTGTAATGTATACCATTGAGCTGGAGCCGTTCCGGCCCCGGATCGTTCTTTCGATCGCTGTTGTCTCCATATTTCCCTGAATCACCATTTCCATGGTTAAAATTCGGAGACAAAGGCGCACGCTTCGCTTCTTCAGAATCGATTCCGGTTCCTTTACTCCATGCTTCAACACCAGTTTCGATACAATCCATTAGGGATTGTGTAATGTATACCGTTGAGCTGGAGCCGTTCCGGTCCCGGATCGTTCTTACGATCGCTGTTGTCTCCAAATTTCTCTGAATCACCATTTCCATGGTTAAAATTCGGAGACAAAGGCGCACGCTTCGCTTCTTCAGAATCGATTCCGGTTCCTCCACTCCATGCTTCAACACCAGTTTCGATAGGTTTACAGTGTAATTGCTGTATCCAACGCCACAACCATCATGTCGTTAAATGTTTTTTGGCGCTCTTCAGCAGAAGTTTCTTCACCTGTCAGCAAGTGATCACTTACCGTTAGGATTGTCAAAGCATTCACACCGAACTTCGCAGCAATCGTATACAGTGCTGTTGTTTCCATCTCTACACCAAGCACGCCGTGTTTCATCAATTTCTCTGTCACGGAACGGTCATCACGATAGAAGGAATCGGAGCTAAACACGTTACCTACGTGGATATTCATGCCTTTAGCCGTTGCACGGTCATAGGCTTCCTTCAACAACGAGAACGTCGCAATTGGTGAGAAATCGTATCCACCGAAAACATGCTTGTTCATGCTGGAATCCGTACAAGCTGCTTGAGCAAGGATCACATCACGTACACGCACATGCTCCTGCATTCCGCCGCAAGTACCTACACGAATCAAGTTTTTCACGCCATATTCGCTGATCAGCTCATTCGCATAAATTGCGAATGATGGAATCCCCATACCTGAACCTTGCACCGAAATCCGGTGACCTTGATATGTACCTGTGAAACCGAGCATGCCACGAACTTCGTTGTAACAAACAACGTCTTCCAAATACGTGTCAGCAATGTATTTCGCGCGTAGTGGATCTCCTGGCAGAAGGATTGTTTCTGCGATATCTCCTGGTTTTGCTCCGATATGTGTACTCATGTGTAATCTCCTCCGATATAGATGATATTTAATACGATTAAGATGATCTTGAATTCTTGATGTCGATTCTTGTTGATGTCGAGTTTTGTTGAGTTCAATAAACGTTAGAGTAGCTTATGCCACTGCGGTGATCCAAATCCTAACCTCTACCTCGAATTCGGCATCATGACACAGTGCTTCGTATCTCGGCAGAGGTGGCAGGTTCAGGATCACCCCAACCATCTGAGATGCCCTCTCTGCCACAAGATACTATTTAAAACGCCTGTTTAATAAATCCGCACTTAAACGCAGTTTACTTCAACTCATTCAAGAAGCTTTTGCCATACTCCGGTAATTTCACACCAAAGTTATCTGCCACGGTTGCACCAAGATCGGCAAACGTGCTACGCAGTTCAAGCTTTTTACCCTCGCTGAAACGCGGGGAGTATGCCAGGAGTGGTACATATTCACGTGTATGATCTGTGCCGCGGTAGGTTGGATCGTTACCATGGTCGGCTGTGATTAGTAGCAGATCATCGTTTGTCATTTTCGCAAAAATCTCAGGCAAACGAGCATCATAATCTTCAAGGGCTTGCGCATAACCTTGCGGATCACGGCGGTGACCGTATAATGCATCAAAATCAACCAGGTTCAGGAAACTGAGTCCAGTAAACTCTTCGTCCAATGTCTCAGACAACTTGTCCATCCCATCCATATTGGAAACCGTACGAACGGACTTCGTTACCCCTTCACCATCGTAAATATCCGCAATTTTACCCAAAGCAATTACATCCAGACCGCCATCTTTTAACTCATTCATCACCGTGCGGCCAAATGGTTTGAGCGCGTAGTCATGACGGTTCGCCGTACGTTTCCAATTCCCCGCTTCACCTACGAACGGGCGGGCAATAATACGTCCCAGCATATACGGATCTTCAAGCGTGATTTCACGACAGAATTCACAGATCTCATACAGTTCTTTCAAAGGAACAATATCTTCATGGGCTGCAATTTGCAGGACAGAGTCAGCTGACGTGTAAACGATCAGCGCGCCTGTTTCTACATGCTCCGCACCCAGTTCATCCAAAATTTCTGTGCCGCTGGCTGGTTTGTTACCAATGACTTTACGACCTGTCTTCTCTTCGATGCGCTGAATCAGTTCATCCGGGAAGCCGTTCTCGAACACACGGAAAGGTGTATCAATGTAAAGGCCCATGATCTCCCAGTGACCTGTCATCGTGTCTTTACCACGGGAAGCTTCCTGCATTTTGGTGTAGTACGCTTTAGGTTTATCCGCAACAGGGATACCCTGAATTTGTTCAATGTTGGACAGTCCGAGACTGGCCATATTCGGCATGTTCAGACCTCCACGTTCACGTGCAATATGACCCAACGTATCGACGTCAAAATCATCAAATTCTGCTGCATCCGGCGCTTCGCCGATTCCTACAGAATCCATAACAATCAGATGTACTCTTTTGAATGTTGACATAACTTAAGCACTCCTTCCAGCTTCCAATATTCCGACTTACAAAAACAGTCCAGTGATGATCGCGGACAGCACGCTGACCAGCGATGCACCGTAAAGCAGCTTCAGACCGAAGCGGGCCACCACATTGCCCTGTTTCTCATGAAGTCCCTTCACCGCACCGGCAATAATACCGATGGAAGAGAAGTTGGCGAAGGATACGAGGAAGACGGATACGATACCTGTTGTTCTGGCAGACAAGGCGGTCTGTTTGCTCAGATCCAGCATCGCTACGAATTCGTTGGACACCATTTTGGTAGCCATGATACTTCCTGCCTGAATCGCTTCTTTCCAAGGGACACCCATAATAAAGGCAAAAGGTGCAAACACATAACCAAGCAGTTCCTGGAACGAAATACCGATCACTGAGCTGAATATTCCATTAATCAAGGCGATCAGGGCAACAAAACCAATCAGCATCGCTGCTACAATAATAGCCACCTTGAAACCATCCAGAATATACTCACCCAGCATTTCGAAGAACGATTGTTTCTCTTCTTCCTGCACTTCCAATATATCTTCTTCATCTGTAACCCGATATGGATTCACAATAGAAGCAATGATAAAACCACCAAAAAGGTTAAGCACCAGCGCTGTCACCACATATTTCGGATCAATCATCGACATATAGGCACCGACAATGGACATCGATACCGTGGACATGGCCGAGGCACACAAGGTGTACAGCCGATGTTTCGGCAATAAACCAATTTGTTTTTTCACCGATATGAACACTTCAGATTGCCCCAGAATAGCCGAAGCAACCGCGTTATATGATTCCAGTTTGCCCATTCCGTTGACTTTGCTTAATACCAGACCAATATATTTTATAACAAAAGGTAAGATTCGGATATACTGCAATATCCCAATCAAGGCAGAGATGACCACAATCGGCATAAGTACGTTGAGGAAGAAAGGAACTCCTTTATTTGCATCCTCGACTAACGTTAATCCACCAAAGACAAAGGCAATCCCTTCATTCGCGTACTCAAGCAAGCTTTTAAATATGGTAGCAAATCCGCCAATCAGCCAGGTTCCCACTCCCGTATTCAGCAAAGCGTAGGCCAGCACAATCTGTAAAACAATCATTACCGCAAGCGGACGATATCGAATCTGTTTCTTGCCGTTACTGGCGATATAAGCCAGTCCAAAAACAACGAGTAAGCCAAGAATGGCAATAAGGTATTTCATGTAATCTCTCCTTTGAAGGTCGTTAATCCCGTTGTATAAACAGCTCAAAGGGCATTGAATCTTACATTTAAACGTTTGGGACCATGTAATTTTCAGAAACATTTATAAAGCGCTTACAAATCGGGTTTAAAAATAAATAGCAGCTTATAGCACGTGTGAAAAATCCCTGAACCCTGTCATCCTTTCAACAGAGTTCAGGAGAATAACTCATTTTAGTAAGAAGAAGTGGACTGGCCGCCTTGCATGATTTTCACGCCAGAGCTTGCTCCGATTCGAGTTGCCCCTGCTTCAATCATTTTCTGCATATCTTCCAGACTGCGCACGCCGCCGGATGCTTTCACACCTACGTCGGGACCAACAGTACGGCGCATCAGAGCGATATCTTCCGGAGTTGCCCCACCTGTGGAGAAACCAGTTGATGTTTTCACAAAATCTGCTCCGGCTCTGACAGCCGCTTGACAAGCACGTACTTTTTCACCATCTGTCAACAGACAAGTTTCAATAATTACTTTCACCAATGTGCCTGCTGCTGCTTCAACAACTGCACGAATGTCCTGCTCTACAACATCATCTTTGCCGTCTTTTAGAGCGCCAATATTGATGACCATATCCACTTCTGTTGCACCTTTGGCGATGGCATCTTTCGTTTCAAATGCCTTTGTTTCGGAAGTTGATGCTCCCAGAGGGAAACCAATAACTGTACAGATATCTACGCCAGTGCCTTGAAGTTGCTCTGCAGCGTAAGATACCCAGCCCGGATTCACACATACCGATGCAAATTGGTACTGCTTCGCTTCTTCCGTCAGCTTGGTAAGCTCGTTACGAGTTGCGTCTGCACGAAGCAGCGTGTGGTCGATCATTTTGGCTAATTGTGGTGTAGTCAATTGAAATCTCTCCCTTATCTGAACTAGTGAACTTATATCCTTACCCTATCATGAACATATGTAAAAATCAACTTGAACATTCGTTCATTCATCATTTGTGAACCGAAAGGTGAACTTTCTGTTACACCATGAGGAAATATTACTTGTTTCGTGTTTATTTTCCGCCTTACATAGTAAAACATCCGCCCGGATGTCATGGCAGATGTTGTCACTGTTGAACTACATATGGAGTTGGGTAAGTGACAAGAGTATTCGCCACATGAGCGAGCCTTTTATTCGCTTTCCTATAAACGAAGCAATGCCTGCGCTGTGTATTGATCCGTAACCAAAATGTTGGCATACTGGCCTTTCAGAGCCGCATGAATCGCTTCAATTTTGCGCCCGCCGCCAGCGACGAGAATGGATTTCTCCTTATTTCTTAATTCAGCCAAATCAATCCCGACCGTCCTGCTGTTAATCTCCTCACTGATCAAGTGCCCTTCCGCATCAAAAAAACGTGAACAAATGTCACCCGCTCCGGACTTCATCAGAAGCTCCTGTTCTTGTTCGTTAAAATATCCCAGCTTGAACAGAAGTGCATCCTCTTTCACGGTTCCTACCGTAAATATGGCAATGTTCGCCTGTCTTCCCAGCTCGACAATGCGTCCAATGTGACGGTCGGCCTCGACCATTTTTTTCACTTCAATATTATCGAAGATCACCGGAAGCGGCAGATACCTGGGAACCGTATGGAACGCTTCCGCAAACAGATGAACAATATCCGCGGCATAGGTATTTATATGGGAGTGACTTACGCCCCCTTTAAGCTGTACCACTTCTACGCCCTTCACCTGCTTGGGTCTGAGTTGACGTGCGACCGCATGCATGGTTGTTCCCCATGTCACACCGATAATGTCCGCATCCTGCACGGTGTCCTGCAAATAATCAGCGGCTCTCTTGCTTATATGCTTCTGAATCTCCTCATCACTCTTCAAAGGTGCGAAGCATACCAGTGCCGTCTCCAAATTGTATTTGGCTTTCAGTTCCCCGCCGATAATATCAATATCCTCCAGCGGGTCCATAATTTCAATGCGCACGTACCCTCGGTCTTTGGCATATTGAAGAAGTCTCGATACGGTAGGACGTGATACACCCAGTCTTGAGGCAATATCCTGCTGACTGTAATCGGACTGATAATACAATTTTGCCGCTTCAATGCTTAAACGCTGTTTCTCCAAGTCCATTCCCATGTGCATTCATCTCACTCATCTTATTATCGTTGGAAAATAAAATAAAACGTTTAACCTCAATTTCCGGTATATAGCTGGCTGAACTTGTACGCACAAAGCTCATTCCGCTACAATACTTGTCCTTATATATTATACATATATTAAAGTTTCCATCACTATATTTTGCCAAAAGTCGGAGTACACACCGCCTTCACTATCTCAATGACTAACTTTACCCGTCTTTTGCCCCGACTTACGAATAAAAATAAACACTACACATCATACTACTCCAGTCACTGGAGCTGTTTCGAGAAAAACAAACTCAAAATCAACCCACATTGGAAAGTGAGGACACAAGTTATGGCTACTTTATTGTATATTACTGCCCACCCCCATGATCATCAAACCTCGTTCAGTATGGCTGCCGGCAAAGCGTTTATTGATGCGTACAAAGAAAGTCATGCCTCTGACGAGGTCATTCATCTGGATCTGTACCGTTCCAATATTCCACATATCGATGCGGATGTATTCAGTGGATGGGGTAAGTTGCAAACTGGAGGCGACCTGAGCGCTGAAGAACAGTCCAAAGTGCAACGGCTCAATGAACTATCTGACCAGTTCGCGAATGCAGATAAGTATGTATTCGTTTCACCCCTGTGGAACTTCTCCTTCCCTCCTGTACTTAAAGCGTATATCGACTCCATCTGTGTAGCAGGCAAAACGTTCCGATATACGGAGCAAGGCCCTGTAGGACTTCTGACGGATAAAAAAGCGTTGCACATTCAAGCGCGAGGCGGTATCTACTCAGAAGGACCTGCGGCTCAGATGGAATCGGGACATCGTTATTTGGGCATTATCATGTCATTCCTGGGCGTGCCGAAGCTGGATGGTATCTTTGTCGAAGGGCATAACCAGTTTAAAGATCGTGCCGAGGAAATTAAACAAAAAGGTATTGAAGAAGCACAGCGTTTTGCCAAACAATTCTAAGGTGTTTCAGGGCAAACGGCCATAAAAGGAACTAAAAATTTTTGTTTTCCGTGTGTTAAGTAATAAATAAAACCCGCATTCCAGCCCTTGGAGTACAACTCCAGTGGTGGTGCGGGTTTTCCATGTAAATCGGTACAGTATAACCGTGTTATCAAAACTTTTATTTATGCTCAGCCTTTGTGCGCCCCGGCACTGGCACGGCTCATCGTTTCAAGCTTGCGAGTAATCGCATGGCGGTCTATCTTCAGCCCCCAGATCATCTCGATAATCTGTTCTTTCTCTTCCGGGTGATCGGCTTGTTTCAATTGCAACAGCAGTTCGTGCATCTGCTCGTTAATGTCTTCAAACTGATTCCAGAGATCCTGCCGAACTTCGGTCGAATCCATGTGATGATTGGCATCGACTTCTTCTTTCAATGCTTGCAGAATAGCGTCTTTCCATTCCTCATCACCAAGTTGTTTTGCAATGTTCAGGAGATCCAGATAATCGTCAACAAGAAGAGAGTTCAATTCAGCATATGTTTTCATCGTTTATTGCATCCCCTTTTCGTTCTATTTACCCAGTATTATACTCGGTATTTCAGGTAATGCAATAGTTGTCGAGAAAAAGGTAAACATCCGCCTGACTCCTGTCACATTTTGACGACCCTCATATCCTTTAATGTCTCCCTACATCTGCATTGATTAGCCTTCTGTGACCTGCATGTTAAATCAGGATTTAAGTTGTTGTAATAGCTGGACTCGATAAGCTTCGCTCTCAAGGGATTGAATCTCTTTATATTCTGCAGCAGTCAAAATTTTAGGTTCACCTGCGGCCTTGGCAATCATATACACCTTGGCACTTTCCTCTACCACTTGTGTACGGTAATAGGCTTCTCGCAGATTTTTACCTGTCGTTACCAGTCCGTGATTGACCAGAATAAGCGCAGAATGTTCGCTCACCTTGGCAGCCACCGCATCGGCAAGAAGCTTCGTCGTTGGTAACACATAAGGCACAAATCCGATATCTCCAACCAAGGCAGACTGATCCGGGAAGAGATGGGGAAGATGGTCAAAAACTAGACTGAGGGCTATCGTATACGCCGGGTGCGTATGCACAATTGCTTGAATATCCGGGTTAGCACGATAACTGAACAGATGCATGAGCACTTCAGACGAAGGCCGGCTGGCTCCCGCTTCTGTCTCACCAGTCTCAATATCTATAGCGATCCATTCATCCGGTTCAAGTTCCTCCAGAGCGAAGCCGCTTGGAGATAAAAGCATCGTGCCACCCGAGCGTGCGCTAATGTTGCCTCCCGGCCCAACAACAAGCCCTTGGGCTACCGCCTTACGGGCATATTTGGTTAGTTCTTCTCTAATCTGCTGTTCAGACATGTTTTCTCCCGCTCCTTTATTGCTGCTGTTGTTTCAATCGATTTAGTTGTCTGTACTTGCCATAAGCTTCTTGCCAGCGATCTGACTCTTGAGGCGTATACATCTCCGGTTCAAAAGAAGCCGAAACAATGTCACGAATTTCGGACAAACCACCTACTTCGCCAAGAGCTACGTACTGAAGCAGGCAATTGCCAGCCGAAGATGCCTCAACGGGTCCTGCAATCACCGGAAGACCTGTAGCGTTAGCCGTAAACTGACAGAGCAGGCGATTGTGCACACCACCGCCAACCATATGAAGGATAGGAGGTCTTATGCCCGTAATCTGTTCAAGTTCATCGAGCGTCTGCCGAAATTCCATGGCCAGACTTTCCAGTATACAGCGAACGATGGCTCCAACGGTTTCGGGAACAGGTTGGAAAGTGCGCTCGCAATATTGCCTGATTCGTTTAGGCATATCACCTGGGCTCATAAAAACATCGTCTCCCGGCGATACCAACGATTGATGCGGACGTGCTGATGCAGCAAGCTGGATTAATTCTTCATGGGAATAGAATTGATTTTCCCGTTCCCACTGGCGTTTACACTCCTGAAGCAACCACAGACCTGAACGATTTTTCAGCGTTCTCACCTTACCATTAACGGTTCCTTCATTCGTAAAACCAAGCTCACGGCTCAGATCACTCAATACAGGAGTTTCGCGCTCCATTCCCATAAGAGACCATGTTCCGCAGCTGATAAAAGCAAAGTCCGTTCCAGTCGCCGGAATCGCCGCCAGTGCTGAAGCCGTATCATGTGAACCAACGGATACGACTTGCATGGGACCAGTGTGCAATTCTCGAACCAGGTCATCGGTCAAATGACCAAGCACAGTACCTGGTTGAACTAGGCGTGGAAATAATGATGCAGGTAGCCCCAGGCGAGTCATTAACGATTCATTCCATCTGGATTCCCCGCTATGAAGCAAACCACTTGTGCTTGCTATCGTATACTCACATGCTTGTTCACCGGACAGATAATAGTGAAACAGATCCGGCATGAATAATAGACGTGTGTCAGTATCAGGATTCATTGTACTATCTTTTGAATTGATCCCACTGTCTTGAAGTTCACCGAATAACTGAAATATCGTATTAATCTGCTGAGGTAGCACACCTGACATCGCATATAGCTCTTGTCCACTGACCATCTGAAGCACATCGTTCATGGATTTCGCATGACGTGCATCTCGATAATGTCGCGGATTTCTGCGTAATCTTCCCGCACCGTCAATCAGTCCGTAATCGACGCCCCAGGTATCCACCGCAATGGAACGCACCTGTGCTGATATGCCTTCAGTACCTTTGCGTATCCCTTGTTTTAACTCGTGGAATAAACGAAGGAAATCCCAGTGCAATTCATCCCGAAGCTGAACCGGGTCATTGGGAAAGCGATGAACCTCATGTAGCATCAGTCTGTTCCCGTCTAGCGACCCCCGAACAACTCGGCCGCTACCGGCACCGAAATCAGCAGCAAGTACATGTGCAGCCTGATTCCCCATGTGACAGCCTCCTTCACTCAGCGTCTCAACGATACAACGGTCCAAATACGCTGCAAGCACGATAATCGGCACTCTCCGGCTCACTTGTGCCAAACAATCCCCATGCCCGCGGACGGAAAATATCTTTCTCAGGTACATTGTGCATATTAACGGGTATGCGCAGCATTGATGCCAACGTAATCAAATCGGCACCAATGTGTCCATACGAGATTGAACCATGGTTCGCTCCCCATTGATTCATCACCTCATACACCGAAGTGAACGCTCCTGAGCCTGTGAGAATTGGAGCAAACCAGGTCGAAGGCCATGTTGGATCGGTCCGCTGATCCAGCGTGTCATGAACATTCTCTGGCAGATCCACCGTATAACCTTGAGCAATCTGCAGCACCGGTCCCAATCCTTTAACTAAATTCAAACGGGTCATGGTCACAGGCATACCGCCCTTGGTCAGAAAGTCAGCCGAGTATCCTCCTCCGCGGAAATATTCAACGGAAGCGGGTCTCCATGAGGTTGCTTTCAAGCAATGCTGCACTTCTTCATCCGTGATATCCCAAAAAGGTTTGAGAACAGGCTTGCCATCTTTCGATTGCTCCCCCGTTCCATCGAGGGCAGCAGAACCGGAGTTGATCAAATGTAAAATGCCCGCTGCAGCGTGTCCCTCCAGTTGATGTCCAGTCACCCGCTTCACTGAATCAGGGCTCCAATACGTGCGTACGTCTGCGAAAATCTGAGCCGTATGTGTGAGTAGAGACCCAAACAACATCGACACACCGTTTAGACTGTCATTCTCCGTAGCCACTAGATAGGGTGCACGCTTGCCGTTCCAGTCAAACGTAGAGTTCAATATGGACTCCAGAAAATCTCCATTAGGCGCATGATCCGTCCATTGCCGCTGGCCTTGGAAACCGGATACAATGGCATGATGTCCCATGGCCTCTTCTTCATATCCAAGTGCAGCAAGCTTCGGATTACCAGCCATCAGATCCCGTACGATTTGCGTCATTTTAACCACGGTCTCCCACTCATCGTCCTTACGTTTTCGATCAGACTGAAGATGCTCCGGGTTGTTATCCGGACCTTCACTACAGTTCTCCTTTACCCACGCCATAGCCAGCTTGTATTCTTCAGGATCATAGATTTCTTCTTCGATACGCCGTGTCAATTCGCTCATATCCACATATTCGTTTCGCATGCCCAGATATTCCTGAAAAAAAGAATCATTCACGATCGAACCTGCAATGCCCATCGACACGGAGCCAATAGACAGATACGCCTGCCCTTTCATCGTGGCTGCCGCAAGCCCAGCTCGACTGAACCGGAGCAGTTTGTGACGCACATCATCTGGAATCGTAGTGTCACCGCCGTCCTGAACATCTTCACCGTAGATGCCAAACGCCGGAATGCCCTTCTGTGCATGTGCAGAGAGCACGGCAGCCAAGTATACTGCTCCCGGCCGCTCTGTGCCGTTAAAACCCCAAATTGCCGTTGGAGTAGATGGTGACATATCCATCGTTTCCGTACCATAACACCAGCATGGCGTTACCGTAATCGTAACACCCACATTAGACCGGCTGAACAACGAAGCAGCGGCCGCTGCTTCGGCGACGCCACCAATACAGGTCTCGGCCACTACGCATTCAACCGGGGAACCATCGGCATAACGAAGTTCGGATGAGATCAATTCAGCTACCGACGTTGCCATGCGCATCGTTTGCTCTTCCAGCGACTCGCGCACACCCTTGCGTCTACCGTCTATTGTGGGACGAATACCAATCTTGGGAAAAGCCTGTTGATAACGATAATCCTGATGAGTCATGCGAGAACGTCCTCCTTTTAGTGCATTTCAATAAAAGCATGTGGAATTGAGAATATGCTGACTGAACGATGAGCGGCAAAAGAAAAAGAAATCAACTCAGACTAGCGGGTAAGCATCTGCCGATAACCACACTTGTTGAAATATTGAATACGTTTACATTGTTCTGAAAAAAATAAACCGCTCTCAGTTATCATCCTTACATGTCATTCACTGCTCCTTTGGTAGACAATGATCAACCATGAAAAATAACGAGAACGGGCGTGTTTTCGAGGTGTATAAACAATCTTGTAGCAATATTATCCAGAAATAATCTGAAAAAGTATTTGAATTCAACCAAAATGATCATGTAATTTGAATCAAATTGAATTAAATAAAGAATATAGGGTTATCGGTAACCCTAACATAACATTCACTAATCTTGCTGTCAATTGCCTTTATCCTATAGAATGAAAAGACTATGTTGTGAAAGGTTCGATTCCATTGATTACAATCTATGATATAGCCAAAAAAGCGAATGTCTCCGCCATGACAGTCTCCAAAGTCATTAATCACACAGGTCGGATCAGTGCTGCGACACGCGAGCGTGTGCAAGAGGTCATTGATGAACTGGGTTACATTCCGAACTCCAATGCACGAAGTCTGGTGTTACAACGTACACATATGTTATCTCTTTTGATCACCGACATTACCAACCCTTTCTATACAACGCTCGCCCGAGGTGCTGAAGATGCCGCGCATCTTCGGGGTTACCGCGTTTTATTTGGCAATAGTGACGAGGATTATCGTAAAGAAAAAGAGTATGTAGAAGCCGTTCTGTCAACTCGGGTGGATGGTGTGCTCTTTGCACCTGCCGGAGACCGTTCCCTCACCCATCTTGAGCAGCTGCAGGCTCGAAACATCCCATTTGTGTTTTTGGATCGCACCGTGCCGGGTATTACTTCCGACGTAATTGCTGGAGACAGCCTTGAAGGCGCAATAGAACTCATGCGTTATCTCATTAATCTGGGGCATGAGCATATCGCGCTCGTCAATGGATCTTCAGAAGTTTCAACTGCCAGACTGCGGGAAGAAGGCTATATCGAAGGACTTCGGGAAGCCGGAATTGTTCCTGATCCCTCGCTGGTGCTTCGTACAGGCTATCGGGATTTCAGTGACGATGAGGGGTTGGAACGTTTGCTCTCTCGGCCACGGCAGCCTACTGCTATTTTTGCGGCAAACAACATGCTGGCGATTGGGGTTATCCGGTTGCTGCGTAAACGAGGACTTAGGGTCCCCGAGGACATCTCTGTCGTTTGCTTTGATGACCTTGATCTGGCTTCTGCCTTTGATCCTTTCCTGACCGTTATTGCACAGCCTGCGTACGAATTCGGATATCAGGGAATGCAGATGTTGATAAATCGAATTGAAGGGAAACTGTCTTCTGACAATGAAACGATCATTTTGCCTTCCGAGATGCGAATACGCACTTCTGCTTCGGCGCCGCCTACCACCTGATATCTTCTTATAAAAACAAAAAAACAGGACGTTCCGGAGATCGCTTCTCTGGTTCATCCTGTTTAAAATATTTGACTCGTTTATCGTTCTGACTGCAAAGCGAGTGCAATCTCACGCACAAGTCCTGGCAACCAGTCCATAAGGGCTTCAAACGTATATCCGGCCTGCTCCGCTTTAGAGGTATCCATCGTCCATGACTGTTGCACTCCGAAAGGCGACATGTCCTCATCAACCGTTTGCTTCAGAATCTGAGACTGCATCCCTGTTACCGTTTCAATCAGGTGCATCATAGCTGTCAGTGTAATCGAACCCTTGGACGCCGCGTTCACAGGACCAGTCAACGAAGCATGTCCAAGCCAAGCGAGAAATCTTGCAGCTTCGGTCGAATGAATGAATCCAATCTCCGCTTCGGGATTCGGCATCCCAATCGGTTTTCCCTGTTGCACATGTTTGATATGGAAATGAAGCCGTCTCGTATAATCATCCATTCCAAGCACAATGGGTATGCGCATCGACGCTACCGGGAAGGTGGCAGTTTGAAAAAAGACTGCTTCTGCAAGCCGCTTGCCTTCACCATAGTCAAAGTCTTCCTTGTTGCCATACTGTAATGGATAAGTATACGGATCAAAATCCGTCTCCACAAAACCTTCTCTCGGTTCTCCATATACTGACAGTGTGGAGGTTAACACATATCTTTTGGTACGTCCGGCAAATGCTTCACAAGCCGCTTTCGCTTCATTGGGAGAGTAGCAGATATTATCGTAAACGACATCCCATTCATCCAACTGTGCGGCTTCGGCTACAGACTGAGGATCTTCCCGATCCATCCGGAACCGTTTCACTTCCGCTTCAAATTCCACCTCCGCTTGTCCGCGTGTAGCCACCGTAATCTCTGATTTCCCTTCCCATAACAAATGATCCACCAGACGTTTACCGAAGAAACGCGTACCTCCGAGGATAAGCACTTTTTTCATGTTGTCCCCTCCAATCTTCTATAATGACGGCTTGATTATCCGAAGCATCGTATGAGCATTGCGCTGAAATTCATAAGATGTTCTGACCTCAGATAGAATGTATCCCCTTTTTTCCAAAAATAACTTCAGTTCATCCATATGCTTATAACGCTTGCCCGACAAATCTACTGTTGGAAAGATACGAATCTCATTTCTTGTCACACGTAACATCTCCAGCAACGTCTGAACATGGAAATCAAAACTTAACCGATCTGCGTAGGTGAACAAAAAATGTGCGGACAAGGTCAGATCAAACTGATCATCGCTAAAAGGCAACTCAGGTAATACGGTGGGCACATAACATTCCGGATGTTGTCTCATATCCTCCACACAATCTGTAATGGCTCGCAATCGTTCCTGCTTCAATCCAGCAATTGATCCGAATTGATCCCATACATACTTTTCTTGAACGGTGTGCATCTGTTCCATCGTATGTTCAATGTCATGTAATCCCTTCGTTTCAAGCTCATCTATTCCATACTGGTAAACGATATCTGCTGCCACAGAATGAGCCCCATGTCTCCGCGCCTGGCTGCTGAAAGAACATGCCCCTCCGGGACAGTCCAGGATCGCCTGGCCTACAAGCTCATCCTCAGTCAGATCAAACATTCGCATATATTCCTCAAACGTTCTTCCTATAAAAACAATCTGGGATAACTCCAAGCCGTTCTCTTCATGCTGTTGCGTCTGTTGGATGTGCTTCAACTTCATATTCATGCTGTCTTCTGTACGTTCCCGTTCTTCTCTGCTCTCCTGACCATTTACGATCCTCTGCTCTTCTCGGCTCATCTCTTTCGCTTCCTTCCTCGTGAAATGTTTCGTTTAATCGTTAGGGAAAATAAGACCAATCTGCTGTCTGATCTGATCCATTACCTGCATGGTTTGATAAGAACGTTCATATGTGTTCATATCGGATTCTAATTTCCCTTGCTGAACTAGATTCACGAACTCCTCTACCTCATAATACATCGCAGGGTGTTTCTGTTCCACTGTCAGTACCTCTACGGTTCCATCATTGTAACGGATCTCAGCATGTTCAGGCGAACCGATTTTGTCAATGATGATGCTGCCGCGCTCGCCCATTATTTCGCTAGGTACATGTGAATTAGCGATTTTGGAGTACGTTACAACGGCATCCATTCCATCATAATTCAGCAATACACTTCCCTGACCGTCTACGCCGGACTCCAGCATCATCGCTTGGGATTGAACCTGCTTCGGCGCACCAAATAACGTGATGAGCGGATATAAACAATACACACCCAGATCCATCAACGCCCCATTAGCGAGCTCAGGCTTGAATGCGTTCAACACGATACCTTCCTTGTACTTATCGTAACGCGATGAATACTGCGAATAGCCCGCTATGTACTTGCGAACGGGGCCGATTTTAGGCAAATGCTGCTCTGCACTTTTAAAAACCGGAACAAGCGTGGACTTCATCGCTTCCATTAGTAGCACATTATGTTGCCGTGCTGTCTCGATCATGCTGTGTACTTCTGCGGCATTAGCTGCCAGCGGTTTCTCGCACAATACATGCTTGCCATTTCTCAGGAATAGCTCCGCCTGCTGCGCATGCAGCGTATTTGGCGTCGCAATATATACCGCATCCAGCCTGTCACTGGCCGCCATCTCTTCCAGATCCGTAAAACGATAGGCTGCATCATATCGGTCTGCAAATGCGTTAGCCTTATCTTCTGTACGCGAAAATACCGCCGTAAGCTGAAAATCCTCTACTTGAACAGCAGATTCCAGCAGTCTTTCTGTAATCCAGTTCGTACCTACTACACCGAATCGAACCATGTCTATCTACCTCTTTCGTCTATGACTAGGTCGTGTCTGAAAACGCTGAAGAAAGCAGATTTTGTTGAATTTTCGTTCCAAGCGAGGAAGTTTTCTGCAGGCGTGCCGGGGCACGTCAAGGGAAACTAACGAAGCATGGGGCGAAAAGGCGGTAAAAGATGCACTTCAGTAGGTTTCAAGACACGTCCTAATATCTGTAATTGATTATTGGGTCAGGAGATCAGAATGATCCATGCTATATCAATGACCTGTCCTTTATATTGTAGCGCATATTTCAGCAGGAATGAAGAAAGAGCTTATCTTGGTTAGTTCTGGGGGTTAAAGCAAATAGAACTTAGTTCATTCTCTTGCAACGTTTCCCTGTAATAAACGTTTTAATAAGAATTAGGGTATTTAGGAAGGAGATGCAATATGAATTTTTTTATTTATCTAGGGATCATTCTCATTTTTGTTTCTGGAGTTTGCATTGGAGCATGGACAACGGGTTACCAACAAAGAGGTAATTTTTATTCAGAATCTAAGGAAGACCGTGAAATAAAGAAGAAAGTTGCTAAATGGTCTACTTTAGCAGGTGTCTGTTCGTTTACAGTTGCTGGATTGATCTATTTATTAAGCTAAATTATTAAGTTAGATTATAAATAAATTGCTTCATATTCCGCTTACGGAGGTCTCTCATGAAAAAAGCAATTCTATTGATTCTCATTAGTATGATTGTATTTACAGGCTGCTCTAACAAAGAAGAACAAATAAATTATCCAATTTACGAGGGAACTGTGGTTTATAAAGAAGTTAAGCATGATACGTATAGATTTCTTATGCTCCAAAATATAAGTAAGGAAGATTTGGAAAATGGAGATCCCGAGAAATTTGTAGAATTAGGACAAGATCAAGAAGCTGCATTTTATTACCTCGATAAAGAAAATTATGAGTCAATTGAAGTAGGACAAAAAGTGAGAGTCACTGCTGATATTAACCAAAATGAATCCAACCCGCCTCTTAGATCGACTCTGAAAATTGAAAAGATCAATGAGTAAGGAACTCACCATACTTTTGTCTTCAAATAATAAAAAAGAATTTTGTTTAATAAATTGCGGTTATATTGATATCTTGCGATTTCAATCCGAAACTTCGTGATTTCCAGATCATGCAGGGTATAATTCTAACAGAGGTGAGATTATGAAACGAACACTGCAACATGATAACCTGCCTTCAGGGATTCCTCATGAGTACTGGGATGCGATTATGCAAAATGACCACAAGTACGATGGTACTTTTTTCTACGCGGTACAAACAACTGGCATTTTCTGTCGTCCCTCGTGTAAATCGAGAGCACCCAAATCGGACAATGTGCTGATTTTTCAAAATGCGGAACAAGCCCTGGCTCACAAGTTCAGACCCTGCAAGCGCTGTAAACCTACGGGAGAACGCGTGCCAGATCAAGAGTGGATTCACGGGGTGACGGAGTATATCGGGAAACATTACGCCGAACCGTTAACGCTGGATGTACTTGCTGCTGCAAGCCACGGAAGTCCATACCATCTTCATCGGGTTTTCAAACGCATTACGGGTCTAACTCCCGTGCAATACATTCAGACCAAGCGGATAAACGAAGCACAAAACCTGCTTCAACATACACATCTAACCGTGACCGAGATCGCACGCCAAGTCGGTATATCCAATTCGGCTTATTTCATTTCCGTCTTTCGAAAGCACACGGGAGTTACTCCTTCACATTACAGGGAAAGGCATGACAACCTATGAAGACACAAATAGCCTATAAACTCCCCAAAACGTTATTAAACAAAGGCACCGGCTTCCTGGGTGGTTACATCCATACCTTAAACCCTTACACTGGCTGTAGCTTTGGATGTTCATACTGTTACGTCAGGCAGATGCCTGTTTCCTTATTTCGCAAGGAAGACTGGGGAAGCTGGGTTGATGTGAAAAAAGAAGCCTCGGGCATCCTCGCCAAGGAATTGCAGCGTGCCCGTAAGAAAGGCAAAGTAACCATCTTCATGTCGTCTAGCACCGACCCGTATCAACCCGTCGAGGCTCAGGAACAAATTACACGTTCTTTGCTGGAAACGATGCTGCTGTATCCGCCGGATTTTATATTGGTGCAGACCCGTAGCCCGCTTGTAACGCGGGATATCGATATCCTGCATCAGTTTGGTGAACGTGTGCGGGTGAGCATGACGGTTGAGACGGATCAAGATGATATTCGCAAACACTTTACCCCCTCTGCGCCGCCCATTGCAGGCCGCCTGCATGCACTTAAGCAACTGAGAGATGCTGGAATTTCTACTCAGGTTGCCATTGCCCCCGTACTGCCGAGCAGTGAACAGTTTGCCTCTGCCCTTAGGCCGCTCGTTCAGCGAGTATGCATTGATGATTATTTTATGGGTGACGGTAGCGAAGGCAAACGAACACGAAGACTTGGGATGGAGAATCTTTATCAAGAAATCGGTATGCAACACTGGTATCAGCCAGATGCGTACAAAACAGTTGTAGAACGTATGCAGGCCTGTTTTGCGGAACATGAGATCTATATTAGTCAGTCCGGATTCGAGCCTTGATTGGAAGACTTGGCCTACAAAATAACCTCTGTACCTATGACTTGGACAGAGGTTATTTCATTCTGTTGAATGGGCTACGAACGTGTGTTCATTTACTGATCCAACGTATAAAGTGGCAGATTCACTGGCAGTGCCGCTGGACGCTGACACGTACTCTGCATTTTATAAAAGGTCTGTTCATCCGATGAGTCATGGAATGCCCACATCGCTTCGAGCACATGATAAGCCAGCTCGCCGCTGGCACGGTGTGCGCGCCCACCGTGTGCCGCATAAGCCATATCCGCCACGCCGATGCCACGCGTATTTTCCTGATAGCCTGGAAGCAGCGGTGCTTCCGTCCATTCGTGTTCGCCCATCAAGCGATAGCGAACCGGGCCGCCAAAGGTGTTCGGATCAGGAACTTGCAGTGTACCATGAGTCCCGTATATCTCAATCGGTGGCAACGAACTCCCGCCAAATACATCAAAGCTTGTAATGAGCGTGCCGATGGCCCCCTGTTCAAATTGAAGCAGACCGGTGACATGTGTTGGAATGTCAACGGGAATGATCTGGCCTCTCTTTTTCTCACTCGTAATCGTTCGTTCAGTCATCGCCTTGCCGGTCATTCCTGCAATGGACTTAATCGGTCCCAGTAACTGAACAAGTGCAGTCAGATAATAAGGCCCCATATCAAACATCGGTCCCCCACCGCTTGCATAATAGAACTCCGGATCGGGATGCCAGAACTCATGTCCCCGGCTCATCATGAAGGCAGTTGCCGCTACCGGCTTGCCGATAATCCCATCTTCCACGAGTTGCAGTGCCGTCTGAATGCCTGAACCAAAGAAGGTTTCAGGTGCGCAGCCCACCAGCAGACCTTGACGTTTTGCTGTTTCAAGTACAGCCCGCCCTTCTTCACGGGTAACCGCGAGCGGTTTCTCGACATAGACGTGTTTGCCTGATTCCAGCGCACGTATACAGACTTCTGCATGAACGGCGGGAATCGTCAGATTGATGATCAGTTCAATCTCGGGACTCGCGAACATTTCGTCCACCGTGTATACGTTAGGAACGTTGTAGGCAGCTGCCTGCTCCTCTGCCCGACTCCGATCCAGGTCGGCGACCGCAACCAGCTCAAGCACCTCGAAACGGTGACAGTTCTCCATATAGATGCCGCTGATTTTACCACAGCCGATAATACCTACTTTCATTGTTTTCATGCCCTTGCTCCCTTCGCCGTGGATCTGATATGTGTTGTTTAAAGTTCTCTTATGGATGTCGTGTGAAAGCGAAATTACAAACGTACAGATTGACTAGGTTAATTAACTGTAACTGAAGGACATTAAGTCTGGTTGTCTGCCATCCCTGTGTACACCTCGGTTGCACCCGATATCCGGCTCTTCGCCAGTTCCTTGCCCGCTGCTGTCCAGAGAAAACCACTGCGCATCATTTCGGTTACGGGTTTCATATCAACGATATCTGCATGGTGTCCGAGTGAATTGTAAAACACACGTCCTGCATCCCAGCGCTTCGTCCACGCTACAGGCATATCGACAGGCCCATTCGCAGCGTGAGGACCGGATACAATCGGGAAACGGGTAGTTGCCAGCACTTCCACAGCCGGGTCAACGTGCAAGTAGTACTGCTCGCTTTTCACCTGAAAATCTTCAATATGTTCAAAAAGCGGACTGGAGCCACGCTTCATGTTCACCATATATTCCACACCATCGTTGCCTGGGTGAGCCACCCATTGTCCCCCCGTCATAAACTGCCAGTCTACGTTGTTACGGAACGCGTCACACATGCCGCCATGCAGACCTGCAAGGCCTACACCGCTCTGCACAGCCGCTGAAACGTTATTCACCAGCTCCTGTTCAATCTGTCCCATCGTCCATAGGGGTACAATCAGATCCAAACCAAGAAGCTTATCAGCGTCTGCATATGATTCCAATGTATCGGAAACTTCAACTTCGAACTGCTCTTCTTTTAAAATGCGCTCAAAAATCGCGGCTACTTGCTCCGGCTCATGTCCATCCCAGCCGCCCCATACAATCAATGCTTTTTTCATCGCTAGATCCTCGCTTTCAATTCATTCGATATTTTCTGTTCTGTCTTCAGACCTTATCTCTTCCGCATCCCGTTATTACATCATTACATCTCTTCAAGAGTTACCCAGCGACGCTCCGTTACCGAACGTTCTACGGCTTCAAGTACTGCTTGACAGGCAACTCCATCATGGAAGTTTGGCGACGGCTGACGGCCTTCCGAAATAGCGGTTACAAGCTCCAACATTTCATGTGTGAACGTGTGTTCAAAACCAATCGTATGTCCCGCAGGCCACCATGCTTCGGCATATTTATGCGCAGGATCGGTAGCGAGTACGCGGCGGAAGCCCTGTACATCCTCGTCATCTTTCGTAAAATAAACTTCCAGTTCGTTCATCCGTTCAAAATCAAAACGCACACTGCCCAAGCTGCCGTTAATCTCAAAAGAATTCGTGCTTCGATGCCCGGCTGCAAAGCGTGTCGCCTCAAAACTGCCAAGCGCCCCGCCTGCGAATCTCGCCAGGAACAATGTGGCGTCATCCACGGTTACCTCACCTTTAGGTGCATCTGCACTTGAACTGCCTTTGGCACTAAGACCTGTCATCTCGGAAGCGAGCGGACGTTCTTTGATGAACGTTTCACTCATGCCAATAACCTCCTGGAATTCACCAACGAGGAAACGAGCGAGGTCAATTAAGTGAGCACCGAGATCACCGTGTGAACCGGAACCTGCGACTTCTTTTTGCAGACGCCATACGAGCGGGAAGTTCGGGTCCAGAATCCAGTCCTGAAGGAAAAATGCACGGAAATGATAGATTTTGCCCAAACGTCCGCTTTCGATCAAATCTTTTGCCAGCTGTACGGCTGGGGAGAAACGATAGTTAAACCCGACCATGTGGGTTATACCAGCCTCTTCTGCTGCTTGTAGCATCTCACGGGAGTCAGCCAGCGAGAGCGCGAGTGGTTTCTCACAGAACAGATGCTTGCCTTGACGAGCTGCTTCCAGTGCAATTTCTTTATGAGCATCACTTGGAGCATTAATATCAATGAGGTCGATGTCATCCCGCTTGACCAGTTCACGCCAATCCGTGACGCTCTCCGACCATCCAAACTGGTCTGCTGCCGCCTGAACTCCCTCCTGGTTCCGACCGCAAATTACCGACATTTCGGGCTGCAACGGAGCAGAAGGGAAAAACATCGGCAGACTGCGATATGCATTGCTGTGAGCCTTCCCCATAAATTTGTATCCAACCATTCCTACGCGAAGACGTTTTGACATGTTCAATTCCTCCTTGGATAGAATGTAGAAACTTTTTATAGAATAGCTAAGCTCAAATATGTCGAATAGAAGAAGTACGAATAATCAATTCAGTGGGCAAAAGCGTTCTTGGAGAGTCATAGGTAACATTAGAATGATAGCCCTTTACTCCCAGTGCATCCGTTGCTCCATTAGAACCGTGCACCAACTTAGACACAGCAAGCTCCCCCATCTCGAAAAAGGGAACCCGGACGCTGCTCAGCGCCGGAACCGCCATCTCGGCCGCATCGGAGTCATCATACCCGACGAATGCAGGGAAATCCTGAGTCCGAACTCCTCGTTCCCGCAAGCCATGCATCACGCCAATTGCCATCCGGTCATTCGCTGCAAACACTGCATCAATCTCATGCAAGCGCTCAGCTACAATGGCAGCCGCCTCAATTCCACTCCGCCTGCTGTAATTCCCTTCAAACAGCAAGCTTGGATCCAGCTCCATGCCCGCCTCGTGCAGACCCAATCGCACGCCCTCCAGCCGATCCTGACTGTTCGAATAGCTGTCTGGCCCATTCAAAAAGGCGATTCTGCGATAGCCCTGATCTGCAAGATGGCTTATAGCAAGCCTGCTTCCCTCGACATGATCGGCATCGACTTCCGTAAACGATTCGCCTGCAAAATGCTGGTTCATAACACAGAACGGATGGCCTTCCCGATCCAGTTGTTGCATCGCTGCCAGCTCATCCTGATCATGTCTTGCACCAAGAATGATACAGGCATCAATCTTCTGTCTGCGAAAAAGATCCGTGTAATTCATGGCTTCACCTGGGGTTTGGAACATGACCAGCAGATCAAGGCCGTTGTCTCTCGCTTTGCTTCCGATACCACTTAACATTTCCGAGAAAAAATAGGCCGAGAACAGATGTGCCTTCGGTACATAAGGCAATACGACACCCAAATTACCGCTCTTGCTTCTGGCAAAGCTACGTGCAAGTGCACTGGGTACATAGCCTAATCTCTCGGATGCTTCAAGCACTCTGCGGCGAGTCTCTTCCCTGATCGGTCCAACGCCATTTAAAACCCTGGATACCGTCGCTTCGGAAACTCCGGCGAGCTCAGCGACTTCTCTACGAGAAGCCATGTCTTTCACCTCCTTAAGATACAATGTGCAAGTCAGAAACCATTTCAATATCCATTTATGTACGCGCGTACATTTTCTCATGCCATGTAACCGTTGTCAATGCTAAAACAACAAAAAGAATGAGGAATTCAGGATTAACCTTTTCCTCATTCTTTTTTTATCAATAACTTAGCGCACAGTTGATTTCTATTCATTTAAGAAGAAAGAATCTTATCCATTCGTTGTTACGATTGGTTCCTTAGTCGACTGGCTGAATTCGGCCTGTTCCATCGCTTTAGTCAGTTTTCGAAACCGATTTGATGGCTCAGAGGATGCCTGAAGTTTACGAACCTTATGCAGTACTTCCTTATTAGGCAGGAAATGCTGGGAACGAATAAAACGAATCGTTTTGGTTTTGGCACGCATGACAATCGAATCCGTCTCGGCGCGATCATCTGCAAGATAACGTACTCCGCCAAGAATCTCTCCCGGCGTTACTCCCGTTGCGGCAAAAATAACATCCTCGGTACCGATCATGTCTTCCATCGTTAACACCTTGTAAGGGTTATCAATTCCCATCTGCAAGCAGCGTTGGAATTCGTCTGCATTGGCAGGCATCAAGCGGCCTTGGATCTCGCCTCCCAGGCAAGATAAGGCTGCTGCAGCCAGTACACCTTCAGGCGCTCCGCCTGAACCAACATACAGGTCAATTCCTGCTTCCGGAAAGGCTGGAGCCATTGCCCCGGCAACATCGCCGTCACTAAGAAACTTGATCCGCACGCCAACTTTGCGCAGCGTCTTGATTGTACTCTCATGCCGCACACGATCCAGAATCATCACGGTGAGATCGGAGATATTTTTGTTCAGCGCAGCCGCAGCTTTCTCCAAGGTCACTTCAACCGGATCTTCAATGCTGACCTTTCCTACCAGTGCAGGACCAACAGCCAGCTTCTCCATATACATGTCCGGAGCGTGGAGCAGATTTCCTTTTCCCGCTACCGCAATGACCGACAGCGCGTTGTTCAAGCCTTTGGCTACGATCTCTGTGCCTTCCAAAGGATCAACAGCGACGTCAACTTCCGGTCCTTCTGCATTTCCTACTTCCTCACCGATGTACAACATTGGGGCTTCATCCATCTCACCTTCCCCAATCACGACCGTGCCACGAATGGACACGGAATCGAACATGGCACGCATGGCTAAAGTAGCCGCTTCATCTGCACTATTCTTGTCGCCTCTTCCCATCCAAGGGGCAGAAGCTAAAGCCGCCAATTCTGTTACTCGCACAATTTCCAACGCCAGTTCGCGTTCCATGGTTGCCACTTCCTTTCTGATTTCCCACAGCATACCGTGAAGGTCATCTGAAAATCTATCGCAAATCCATATCAAATCAATCTACAAACGGCGTAGTAGCAACCTCTTATCGATTTATTTGCTAATTTTCCCATTTATTAATTAGTTGATTTTTAGTTTTTTTTAGACACGCTTAGAGTAAAAACAGCTCCATTTTGTCTTGTCCTATTATTAATATTTTTTCCAATTTTCAACGTAGTTTTCCTTCCTGTCACTTGTTCAAGAGATTATGTCATCTTGCTTTGCTTGTGGAGTGCTGTAACCTGAGTAAGAGTGCCGTGTTGAGCAAAAGTTAGAAGCAGAAGCTGCACATTTTCCGGCAGAATCGAAAACGATTTTCGGGAAACTGTCCCCGGTTCAAACCGCCTTAATAAAATGGAATTTGCGCATGGCAATTCAGATCATTCATCCATGCTTGAGTCGAGCTAACCATAGGGTCGATTTCATTATTAATCAGGACTTTATCTTTTCTTAATGCCATAGACACAGTCTATAAAAGACATCGAAAAATATAAGTTTACATAATATTTATTATGAAATTATAAATCGCGTCACATCCTAATTCATTCCATTTTTTTCTTCGAACAGAATAAAACAAGACCGAACCTGTCGATCAACCAACGGATCCAGTCTTGTTTGATTTTATAGTTTAAGGTTCCATTCCCCATACCAACTGATTGCTTACGTATCCGGTAACCTTGCTATGATTCACATATTGATTTCCCTCTGCCATGAAGGAATAGTCATCCGTCTGATTGTAATTAGTCCAGGTGTTTTTCGAAAAGCGCGCCTGGATCTCTGCACTTCCGCCCGGATTCAACGTGCCTGCACTGCTGGTGAACCCCAGCTCAACATAATAGTCAGCTCCCGCCACAGGGTTCGCCAACTTGACGAACGTACTGGTGACGTTAGCACTTCCAATGCTTGCCCAATCCGTCCAAAAGGTCTGAGCTTCCTCCCCGTCAACCGTGTAATAATACCGAACCTTTACATCACTCAGGTTAATGGCGGTCTCACCGGAATTGATAAGTTTGAATTTGGGAGCAATCCCGTTGGTCGAAGCGCTTGTATTGCCATTATAGGCCTGGATCGTCAAGTTACTGTCCGGTGGCACAACAACCACCGAACTATCCACGACATTTAACTTAAAAACGGCATCTTTACCTCCGTCAAAATGGAACGTCAGACTCGTCTGACCTATAGGTAACGTTGTTAGATAAGACTGGTTTAACACCACCGTTGATCCCGATACCGTATAATGCTGCCCGGATACGAGATTTACCGCTCCTTTCGAAATGTTTGTAAGCTGATGCCCGTTCAAGGTGAGAGAAATCGTGATATTCTGTGCATGACTTGCTTCTTTATCAAAAGTGGCACTTCCGGGTGAGATGACCGCACTTGGATTCGGCTGATTCCCCTTCAGATCCGGTAACTCATCCAGAGTGATGACGTAATCGCTCTGATAGAGTTCTTTCAATGTGGCCGGATAATTGAATGCATCACTCATCAGATGTTCACCATACCACGGACAGAAGTAAAGCCATCCCGCCTTTTCTTCGGTAAGATTCTTCACACTTGGAACCGTATCGTTCTCTGTCATCGCTACCATCTTCTTGCCATTGGTCAGATTCACCAGCTGATAGAAAATAGAGCTAATCGCATCCTCATTTGGCACACCCGACAATCCATCATAACGGTTGTAAATCGTGTTGTATTTATCGTAGCCCACCAGATCTACCTGATCATCCCCAGGATACCAAGCTGGAGAAGTACTATATACATAGCTGTTGTACGTCCAGATCAGATTATGCAGGTCATATGTTTCGGTCAGTTCGGTGTAGATCATATCCCATAGCTTTTTATACACATCCGCTCCAGCAGAAGCCCACCAGAACCAAGCTCCCTCTCCGTTCAATCCTCCGTTCCCTTCGGCTTCATGGTACGGACGGAAAATGACCGGCACATCGTTTTCCTGCAAAATCTGCAACTGTTCCGCCAGATCTTCAATCGTCATCATGACATACTGATATTCCTTCGTACCTGGGATTACAGCCTTGGCTGTATCAAAATTCGTTTCGGTCGGTTTGTAGGTCGCCTCTTTCCAATCCACAAAATCGCCAAGCTGATAGGTATTAAAGTTACGCGGCACATTGATATGCCAGGAGGCGGTTGCAATACCTCCACGGTTATTCACCCAGTCGATCATGCGATTGGTAGTACCATCTTCCCAGCCATACAGCGGGTTGTAGTTCATAAAATCAAAACCACGGATAGCCGGATATTTACCCGTCAAGTCATGAATCCATTCAAACTCCAGCTCTGAATCCCCGTCATTCCCTCCCCCATAGATCTCCTGTTGACCCGAAATAATGTTATGTCCATATACCTCCGTTAAATAGTTCATTAATCGTTGTGTTTCCGGTGTAGCTTGAGAGTCCGTGAGTACAGGCTGCACATTCAGCGGATCAAGATCGGCATAATCGATTGTAAAAGTATCAAAATAAGCATATCCCCAGCCAGCCTTCAGTTGAACACTATTGTTACCCTTGTTTAATTTGTGATAACCAAAATCATAGTCCGACCACGTTGTTGTGTACGGAAGCATGTAAGAACCTTTGGTTACCCCGTTTACCGCCAAGTATTGAAGCCTGCCATCCATGCTAAGCTCCTGCATATAGCGAGTAGAAATGCTGTACATTCCTGTCTCGGGAACAGTCACGTTTAAGGTGATCGTACCAGAGCCCTGCATCCAGACAAATCCGCTGCCCGAATAGCCGGGTTTAGGTTGTCCGTAAATTTGGGTAACCACTTGCAAGTCCGACGTGAGCTCAGCATCTTCGCCCTCAATGGTCAACAGCGGAGCATTTGCTTGCGCAGGTGCGGGAACAGTCAGCATGCCAATCAACAGCACACATGCTAACATCACGGCGAGTATCTTTTGAGCACTGTTCCTCCATCCATTCTTCGTTCCCATCTTCATTCCGAACTTCATTTCCATCTCCCTTTCCATATGAAATGTGAGAGCGAAATGTGCATATTTCCAATCATGATGACGCTTTCATATGTAAACATATCATGAGAAGATAAAGTTGTAAATATATGGTTATTTACAATAAGAATATCTATGTTTATCAAGAGATTATAGCCACTCTATCTCAAGTGAAATTTACCAACAAACATTCCGAAAACGCTTAATTTTGGAGATTAATTTGTTTCTTCATACTTTATGCATCCTTACATATCTAAATATATGTAATATCTTATATCTAACCTTTTCATTCATCTGACACTTGAATAGACATACTGAATTTTTTTCTTATTTCCTGACATCCAAGTGATCATGAATTCCGGTGATGTCTCATTGCTTTTGTCCAAAGCGAGCTCATCTGCGTTTTTCGTTATATTCAAACGGTAATGTGCATCAGATGAAGAAACATCATGATATTCGATCGTATTGTTCGGGTATACCACCATAACCCTTACGTTGCTTGCTTTTTTTGCCTTGATCAGTTCAAAGGTTACGGTTGCTTGGTACATTCCGTGATCATCCCCATAACTTTCAACAACCTGGCTTGTATTTAAGACAGCCTCATTATTCTCTATGTAACTAACAAGCAGCATGATCACAAGCAGACTTAACACTGTACCGAGAAACAGATGTTTTTTCTTCATAATAATCACCCCACAAAAAAATAAGAACTTTCTACGGGCAAAGCTTCATCTCCACTCGCAGAGAATTCTCTATTATTTTTAATATTACCATCATTTAGTACAAAATCTAAGCTTTGTTTCAACTTCGGACATTCAGGTTTCCGCGATATCTTTTTTTAAAATGTTGACTGCTGGTCTGCTAACTTGTTCTTTCACCGGGATTTCATTCATAACTTTGGCTCCGCAACGCTCACTTGCCCTGTTTACCGCACGTATAATCCCGCCGTATCCTGTACAACGACAGAGATTGCCGCATAACCCCGATTCAATCTGTTCCTGCGAAGGATTTGCATATTCGTCCAGCAATGCCTTGGTGGAAATGATCATGCCTGGGGTGCAGTATCCACACTGAAATCCGCCTTCCTCCACGAAGGCTTGTTGAATCGGGTGAAGCTCTTCCTTTCTCTCACCATGAAGCCCTTCAATCGTCGTGATCTCACTGCCCTCACATTGATAAGCCATAACAAGACAAGCATTAATCGACTCTCCATTCATAAGGATCATACATGCACCGCAGCGTCCAACCTCACAGGACACTTTGGTTCCGGTAAGCTGTAATTGATTCCGCAGGATATCGACAAGTCGGGTTCCAGGGGAAACGAGAAGTTTTTTTGATTCTCCATTCACCACGGCACTCCACTCCCGTCCGAGGGGTTGATTGATCATGATGGCTTCACTCCTTCTGGCAAAAGAAAATTCAAAGCCGTGCTGAGCTGCTCACGTTGCACGGGAAGCCGGTTAACCCATACACCTGTCGCCTGATGAATCGCAGCTGTAATAGCTGGTGCAAGCGCAACGGAACCAATCTCGCCAATGCCTCTCGGCCCGAATGCATCTCCTTCAGGTAAATCTTCAATCGCCTCCACCTCCAGCTGCGAGTGGATATCCTTAATCGTCGGAATCAAATAGGTGTCCAAATTGGCTGTAACATAACGACTATGCTGCATGACGGCATCCTCGGTTAACGTAAATCCAAGCGCCATCACACTGCCGCCCTCAATTTGTCCTACGTACCCCATCGGATTGATTACCGGCCCTGCAGCCACAATATGCCGTGTATCCAGCAGTTTGATTTCGCCGGTCAGTGTATTGACCTCTACCTCTGCAACCACGGCGGCATAGGTATAGAGGTAATGACCACCCATAACATCGTCTGGTGTGGTGGGATAATGAAAACTGGTTTCAAAAATCCACTCCTGCTCGTCACCCTGCTTCACAAGTTCAGCATAAGTAACCACTAGACTAGAAGAGGCTATTGAGGATTTCTCTGTCTTTATCCATACTCCCTCTGGCCCCGTCATCAACTTCGCTGCCGAGATACCTGTAATGTTTGAAGCAACACCAAGTAGCTTGGAACGGAAACCATGCTGCAGGCGCTGTAAAGCCATCCAGGCCATCGTAGTGGAACGAGACGCCGTACTTGAGCCGCTATGAGGCACGCGATCTGTATCCCCAATAACAATACTTAGATCGGGTGGCTGACATTGGAACAGATCGCAGAGCATAATCTCCAGCGTGGCCACAAGACCTTGCCCAAATTCCTCATAACTGAAAGCCACTTCAATCTTACCCTCGGCATTTAGAGACAATCGTCCACCTGCCGGATCCGGAATGCCGTAACCAAGCCCGGCGCCATGCATTGCGATGGCCGCACCAACTCCGTGTTTAATCCACGGAGGACGTTCTGGGTCAGCCTTGGGATGAAGATGCTTTTGCCATAATTCAGATCGCTCCAGCGCCTCCCATACTTGAGATAGTCCATCCGTGGGCAGAATGCGCTGGTTCAAAGGGCCTGGATCATATTTCTGCCGCAAATTACGCCTGCGTAACTCCCAAGGGTCCAGATCCATCAGCCTTGCCAGACGATCCATCTGACCCTCCACCGCAAAGATCGCCTGATTCCCGCCAAAACCGCGAAACTCGCCTGATAATCCATTATTCGTATATACAGATACCCCTTCTACATCCACATGCGGAATTACATACGGCCCCATACAATGCTCAGTACAGAAGTTTAATACGGGTGCCCCAAGAGTAGCATAAGCACCGGTATCTGCCGTAATACGAACCCAATGCGCCTGCAAAATGCCCTCACGGCTGATGCCAGTTTTCATCTCGATCTTCATCGGATGGCGTTTCAATCCTGCCCGTACCGACTCTTTACGCGAGTTGTGCATCTTGACAGGACGGCCGCATTTCAACGCAAGCAGCGCACCGTAAGGTTGTACGTTCAGTTCATCCTTTCCGCCAAATGACCCACCAATGGGTGAAGAGACTACTCGAATATGTTCTTCCGGACAACCCATAATACGCGCGAGTTGCATACGATCCTTATATCCATGCTGCGTTGCGGCATAAACATGAAGACGCCCCTCCTCATCCGGCACAAATAGGCCACCTTCTGTCTCCATGTATGCATGCATTTGTCTCGGGGTATAGTAGGTCTCCGTTACAATATAATCACATGTCTCAAAAGCTTGCTCTGCATCTCCACGTTTGATCTCCGTACGATGCAACACATTACCTGGTCCATGCGGATGAAGCTCCGGTGCCCCCGGAGCCAGTGCAGCATCCGTGCTATCCAACGGTTCAAGCTCCTCGTAATACACCTTGATGGCTCCCAAGGCAAGTAAGGCACGTTCGGGTGAATCGGCCGCAACAGCAGCAATTGCATCACCAACATAGCGAACAACATCCTCACAGAACACAGGTTGATCGGGTGTCGCAATCCCAAATCGGTTAAGTCCAGGGACATCCTTAGCCGTTAACACCGCATATACCCCCTCCATCGCCTCCGCTTCCGCTGTATCAACGGACAGTAGCCGTGCATGGGGGTAAGCACTTCGTAACACTTTTCCGTAGATCATGTCAGGCAAGGCCATATCGGTCAGATACTGCAGTTGCCCCGTTACCTTAGGAGGGCCATCCGGCCGCAGGTGCCAGCGTTTTCCGCTCTGTTCCCGATTAATCAGCATGATGTCTCTCCCCTTCCATTGCTTCTTTTTTCGAGCCTCAAATCTTTAATTCCGTAGATGCCTGGATGACATAACGACATAGAAACTGCTTTTGTTAAGGCACCTTAGTTACCCACGGATTGAAAAGCCTGCCATAGACCGGCTCCAAGTAGATTTCCTGCTGCCTGTCGCCTGTAAGTTTCAGTTGCAAAAGCATCCGTATAGGATGCAAATTCGGCAGTAACATGGGCTGCAAGCCCGGCAGCTTGAGCAGCATCTGCTTTTGCTGATCGAAGCCATTGCTCCGTCTCAGTCAGCCTCACCGCTATACCGGAGCCACCACCCGCAGCAATGGTTATTCGTGTCCATTGCCCCTCATTCGGGCTAACCTCCCCGAGTAAAGCTACGGTAACAAGCGAGGCAGTAAACGCCTCTCTGCGGCCTAATTTACGGTAAAAGAATATTTGCTGGCTCCGTTTAGTGATTGGTTGATCGGACTCGTAAATGCCTTGCTCCGAATCACAAGACGTCAGGTCTCCTTTCTCATGGCTGCACGGAATATGAATGGAGACCAATACATCTTCTGCATTCAGCCTTCTATCCCGTCCATCTAATAGCCATGACCTCACATTTTGAGTCTCCATGCCATTGCAGGTCAGCCAGTGTAGCTCCGCATCATACACCAGCAGAGCCGGTAATGAATCCCCGACACCTGATGCGACATTTCCCCCAATGGTCGCCAGGTTTCGTACAGAAGGAGCTGCAATGGTCGATACTGCCTCATGCAAAATAGGAAGTCGCTGAAGCAAAGGATCTGTTACACATTCCTTTAAACGAGTCATGGCTCCGATCACAATCTCATCTCCATAAACAGATATTCCACTCATCTCGGGAATACGGGACAAACTAACCAGATGTTCAGGCGGAACATTCAATTCTGATTCCCACTGGGTGCGCAACAACGTTCCTCCTGCAGCGTAACACCACGTTCCTTCAAGTTGTTCTCGAATGATATGCAGTTCTTGCAGACTATCTGGTTGCCACACAGAGGGCTGTGCACCAGAGCCGTACCCCGGCTTAACCATGGCTCCCCCTCCTTTATTCTTGCGCTTTTCCTCAAGGGTCCTGGGCTCTCTCCCAAACCGACCCATGGCGTTAATCTCAAGCTTCCCTCCACATCCGCTCTTCTGCATAATCCAAAATCCGTTGCAATTGCGGCTCTGTGTCAGCATCCCAGAAGCTCTCTTGGGGTAAAGGCACATGTACACCTTGATATTTAGGGTTACGAAGCAATTTACGTGCTCCTTCGTCTCCATGCAGGGACAACAACGGACCGAACATATGGGAGCGAAAAGCAACCGGCGGTTTACCTCCTTCATCGTCCGTACCCGCAGCATAATCACACATTGGGTTAAGACCCAATACCGCAGGAAAATGATTGATCTCATCTGTTGTTATAAGAGGTTGATCAGCCATCAGGATCAGAACGCCTTTCGGCCTGTACTCCATGGCTGTTAATATACCGCAATGAAGTGAGTTCGCCATTCCGCCAGCATAATCTCTGCATAATGCAATACGTAATCGGGCTTCGGGATTATACGTGTAAGCAGATGCCTGAAGTCGTTCTAAGGGTAACCATTCAAGGCCGTCCTCTGGTCTGACTACACAGACAACCTGATCCAAACAAGAGTTCAGGGCGGCTTCCATTGTCCACGCTGCCAGCGCTCTTCCATCCGGCATGATGACCGAGAGTTTATCTCGTCCGAGCCTGCTGCTCTTACCCGCCGCCAGAACGATACCGGTTGTTTGCATAAACTCCGCTCCCTTTTTCGACCATCAATGTGGAATTCCCAGTCGTTTTCACCTGCCGTCTGCATGCAATCAGTTCAGCAACAATGCTGATCGCGATCTCTTCCGGCCCCTCTGCATCAATGGACAAACCAACTGGACTATGCACATGATCTAGTGGCGGCAATCCGTCGAGTAAACGAGCCGTTCGGGTACGTGAACCCATAATGCCGAGATACGCGTATTTGCTGCCCACGAGCAGTTCTAACATTTCACGTTCCCGCGGGAATTGATGGCTCATCAGGATAAGATAATCCTGCTCCTTGATGTTTAGCTTCGAAAAGACCTCCTGGGGAAACCCCTGTACCAGTTCTGTTTCAGGAAATCGTTCGGGTGCACAGAAAGTATCTCGCCAGTCAGTGACGACCACATGGAATCCAGCAGACGTAGACAATCTGGCAACAGGCAAGGCATCATTTCCGGCCCCAACGATAATCAAACGTGGTTTGGGCATATAAAGCGATGTGATATGTGGAGGGAGATCCCGCGGCTTCGTCCCATCTTTGGGAACCTGAAGATTTAACAACTCATTTTCCAAAAATTCAGGTTGTTCCTTGAGTATCGAAAAGGGCTCTTTCCCTGCCTCTAGTCCAAACCATTCATACGTAACGTCACTGTAATCTTCATCAAATGATCGGATAAGGGCATTTGATGAACCCGCATCGAAACACTGCTTCATCTGATGCATAATGTACCGCAACTCCCCGCAGACAGGCTCCAGCAACACAATAACCAGGCCACCACAACCGATCGTTTCTCCCCAAGAGAAGTCATCTTCAGGCCGCATATCGTAGGTGGCCAGATCCAGATGCTGCGTCTCCAGCACCCGGCTCACCCGAGCTTGCAGATCACTCTCCAGACAGCCCGGGCTGATACTGCCGTACATCCTGCCATCCTCAGTAATCAGCATGGAGACGCCTTGTTTACGGTAAGCATGACCCTCCACTTTGATCGCGGTAGCAAGCACGCTCCGAGATTCTCGAACCGCAATAGCACACAGATCATGCATTTCCATCTGAGCCCCACCTTTCAACCTTCAACCTTTGAACGTCTCCAAAATTGATAAATTAATGGGCAGTAGAGTCGGTGTACTGCTGCAATCCGTTACATGCGTTTCATTAGTCTAGCAATGCTTTTGTCTGACTCCCTCAGTACGATACTACGGTCAATGGTCTGGATCTTGCGATTACTCAATACAATGCTGCCATCGATAATAACCGTATCAACACAGCTTCGGGTTGCGGAATAAACGACACGGGAGTAAATATCGGTCTCATAGGATGGGTAAGTGTGGAAATCATCGAGATCCAGCAGGATCATATCTGCCTTTTTGCCAACTTCAAGACTGCCGATTTCCCTCGACATGCCCAGCACTTCCGCACCTCCCATCGTTGCCATATGAAGCACGGTTCTGGCATCCATCACCGTAGGCCCATGTGGCACCTTCTGAATCAGAGCAGTCATACGCATTTCCTGGAACATATCCAGATTATTATTACAAGGCGCGCCATCTGCCCCGATCCCCACAGCGATCTGTCGGTTCAACAGGTCGGGGATGTCCGCGATCCCGGAGGAGAGTTTCATATTAGAACCGGGACAATGAGTTACTTTGACACCACGTTTGCGAATGATCTCCTTCTCCTCTTCACTCAGCCACACACAATGCGCAAGAACCAATCTGGGGGTAGCCAGGCCGATGTGATCAAGGTAGACGATGTTGCGCATGCCCCGTTCATGTTCGACCAGTTCAATCTCTCCACGATTCTCGGAAGCATGGGTATGCACCTTGACATGATATTTATTCGAGAGATCGCGCACTTCCACCAGCAATTGCTCCGTACAGGAAACAACAAACCGTGGACAGAAAGCATATTGAATGCGCCCCCCGCCAAAACCGTTCCATTTTTCCAGCAAATCAACACTTTGTTGTAGCGACTCCACCGTATTTTCGCGCAGAGGTTCAGGAACCTCATCCCCATGATCCATCATCACTTTGCCTGAAATCACCCTCATGCCACTCTGTGCCATCGCTTGAAAAGCGGATTCCGTATGATGCACGGTCTCCATATCCAGAATCGTTGTTGTACCGCTGGAGATCAATTCCCCTAATCCAAGCATCGCGGAATAATATACGGATTCTTCATCATGTGCCGCCTCCAGAGGCCAGATGCGTTTACGCAGCCAATCCATCAGTTCCATGTCATCCGCACGTCCGCGAAACAACGTCTGGCACAGATGAATATGAGTCTGAATAAAGCCAGGCAACAGCACTTTTCCTCGCGCATCAATGACTTGGTCTGCCAACGTTTCATCAACGTGCACTGCAATTTCTTTGATCTTGTTATCTTCAATGAGCAGATCTCCCGTAAATACATCCTCTTCTGCATTCATTGTGACGAGCTTTGCGCCTTTGAGAAGAATCGTTCCCATCTCAATCTCCCCTATCCCGTTCTGTCTTGTATTCAGCTCCCCCGGTATGTGCTGTATCCCCCTGGTGCAATCAATAAAGGGATATGATAATGACTACCGGTATCTTTTACGGCAAAACGAATAGGTACTACTGTCCATAAAACATGTGTCGTCTCCGCTTGAGCATCTTGTGCAAAATATTGATCTACATGGAATCGCAGTTCATATTCGCCTTCTTCCAGCTCCATTTGCGAAAGCAGCGGTGCGTCCAGACGTCCATCCGGATTCGTCAGTGATTCCTTCACTTTGCTTCTGCGTTCCTCATCGTCTCCTAATTTTTTTACTGCATATAGTTCAATTCGTACCCCTGCGGCAGGTACACCTTTGGATATATCCAGAACATGGGTAGTAATTCGGCCAGCATTCAGTTGCATCGGACACCATCACCTTCTACCTTCTCTCGTCATCATTCTTAAAATCCGTCCCTTGCAGCGCATACCATTGTCGCAATCGTATGGAGGCTATCTGGAACACTTCATTTAGCGCCGTCTCGAATTCCTCCTGAGGACTTCTCCCACGTCGATGTCGTATGGATTCCAGAATGGATTCGGCTGTATGACCCTTAACCGCCAAGATGAATGGAAAGCCAAATCGAGTTATATATTCTCTGTTTAACTGCTTGAGATCCTTATATTGTTCCGGTAAGAGTGAATCCAGACCGGCTCCAGCCTGCTCCTGAACCGAGCTACTACTCATGCTGATTCGTGCGCCCAAGTCCGGGTGCTTGCGCAGCAGATGTAGCTTCTCTTCATACTTCGAAGCAAGAACTTGTTGTGTCATAACCTGCATCATCTCTTCCAATGAATCAAAAGGCCGTAACACAGCAGAACGCTCTGCAATCCAAGCTGATTCTTCGAACAAAGAGCCGAATGTCTGCACAAACTGTGTATCAGACCAGCTGTTAACGTGATGTATAAGATCTCCCATGTTAAAACCTCCGGTCTCTGATTGATTATTGTTCCTCATTCTATTCATCAACCTCTATTGTGACAATAATATTCACGTAAATTTGTTAGATAACATAACACATGGCGAGTGAATTGTTATTCGTGCACGGAATCTTTCTCATCTACTTGTCCCTGACGTCAACAAACCGTACTTCCGATAGGGGAAGTACGGTTTGTTGACAAAATATAAAGCTATATAAACTATCATCGAGCGTATCACTTACATTAGGAGCATCATGAGGAAAAGTCCTTACATCCGTTGTCTAACAGATGCTCTATCTTTATCATCCCTCACGAATTTACGAAATGTGAAGACCAGCTTTAATTTGAGCAGATCATTTGACTTCTTGAAGTCCATTTGCAGCAGACTGCTGATCTTTTCCATACGGTAGGTAACCGTGTTACGATGCACATAAAGCTCTTTGGCTGCTTCATTAATTAATCCGTCATTCTCAATAAAAGACTCCAGGGTACTCATAAGTACCTGATTGGGGTCACCATCTCTGGCAAGTAAAGGTTCGAGCACTTTATTGCAGTAATTCTCCATAATTTGTTCCGGCACATGTTGAAATACATACGCAAACTCCAACATCTCAAATTGCAATGCTCGATCCTTCATGCCGAACCTGAGAGCCAACTGACGAGTATCCAGGCACTCATGATATGCTTCACGCAGTGATATCGGCTCATGTTTCATTTTACTAATCCAGAAACGAGGCCCAGGTGCTCCCTTGGCTTCTTGGGCTGTAAATACATCGCCAAATCGATGGATGAGAAATGCGGATAACTCTTCCCCGTAATCACGCCCCGTCGGACAACTGTAAATGGACAGGATCCCCTCATTCATCTGAAAATGCTGGGAAGTGGCAAATTGCATTAACGGATTGTACTGCAATTCACGATGAATCTGTTTGAGTAGTTTCCCCTCAGCGAAGACACTGGGCTCCAGCGTAGTTAGCACACACTGATACGTCCCTTGTAACAGGTGTACTCCTTTATTTTCGCTCAGAGTCAAGAGTTCTTGCATCGTCAATTTCTGATCCATGTACTGGGTAAGCAGTGTTCGCATTTCATCCTGAACTGTTGGGTTGATATGCTCACGGTAAGTCATATCCATGTAGAAGGCGAGTACATCTGCAGCCTGCTGAAACAATTCCTCCTCTGCTCGCAGAGACAAAGCTGAATCCGTATATACCAGCAAGAAACCGTACTCCTCATCCTTTTGTTTGATTGGAACACGGTAACAGCTCCCTTGGTTCCACTTCACCCGTTGCATGACTGATTTCCAGGGCCACCCCTGCATAACTCCCTGGTCCGACATTACATCATCATTCGCATAGAGTACATGTCCGCGCGAACCGATAACAGCAATCGAATAGTTGAGGGTTGTGGACATTTCGGCAAATACATTGCGATGTTGCTGCTGCTGTAAGGCAAACTGCATCAGCTTTTTTTGTTTTTGCACGACTTCATGAAGTAGCCGATGACTGCGTTCATGTTCTACTTTGAACAAGGCGTTCATCTGGTCAGAGAAAGTGAATTGGAATGGAAGCTCCAAAAGTGGTAGTTGAAGTCGATCTGCCTCTTCTACTATACCTTCGGGAATCGATTCCCAGAATCGTCCAAGCTTGATGCCAAGTCCTGCACATCCACGCTCATTTAAACGTCGCATTAATCGAAGCGCATCTGTTTCACTGTCTTTTATCATAAAAGCGGTCGTAAACAGCATATCTCCAGATTTAATCCAATCTGCAATATCAGGAGCGTCCATGACGTTGACAGACTTCATCATCCGCGACGTCCCATCCCGGCCCGCAATCAGTTTGGCTTCAGACAACGGGTATACCTGCAAAGCTTCTTTAACGGTAAGTTGCATGGACATGACCTCCCATATCAATAACTCTTCATGTAAGAAAAAAAGTCTATAAACGGCATATTCATCCTCAAACATCTAGACTTATAATCAGAACAGTAGAATAATCCAATTATTTGTTAAGTATTATAACATCAATTCTCGAAAAGAAGCTTACATGAGAAAAAAATAAACCTATGCCCTGATAACAGCATCATCATGCTGCCACGGGCATAGGTTCGACAAGTTTTACACATGCATCCTATTTTTAAACATAAAGATGAACAGGCTGATCATATCAAATCTCCAGCTTTACGTGATTCATCCATAATTTCATACGGGATAATACATCTTTAATATTCAGCGGTTTGCTGAGATAGTCGTTAGCTCCAGCCGCGATACATTTTTCTCGATCTTCTTTCATCGCTTTTGCTGTGAGCGCAATGATGGGAATTTCGGTCAGACCGAGACGCTCCCGGATATGGCGAGTTGTTTCGTACCCATCCAGTTCCGGCATCATAATATCCATCAGGATGATATCCGGTTTAACACTTCCATGCTCCAGCAAGTCCAGACATTCCGTTCCGTTTTGAGCAGAGATCACATGCATGCCATACTGTTCCAATGCATTCGCGAGCGCGTAAACGTTACGGATGTCATCGTCCACAACAAGAATGTGACGGCCGTTGAATAAAGATTCCTCCAGCGGAGTAAGTAAGATTTCCATATTTTTCATATCCATCTGTAACTGAGGAGATGAAGGGTGATTGCCTTCCTGCAACGCAGTTCCCGCTACTTCATGTATGAAAAGTCTGGCGCTTTGCTCCTCCTGCATGTTTTTGTCTTTTCTACTCAGAGGAAGAAACAGAGTAAACACGCTACCTTGTCCAACGCGGCTTGCCGCCGAGATTGAACCGCCGAGCAATGAAGCGAGTGATTGAGAGATGGACAGTCCCAGTCCCGTTCCACCATATTTACGTGCCGTAGCCCCATCAGCCTGTTTGAATGCTTCAAAGATCTGGAGCAGTTTATCCTCGGCAATACCGATCCCTGTATCACTAACGGAAAAAGCAATGACTTCGTTTTCCTGCTTTTGATCGGAGTCAGCCAGGCGCATCTGAGAGATAGTTAGCGCCACTTCGCCTTCGCTGGTGAACTTGAACGCATTCGAGAGCAGATTTCTGAGAATCTGATGCATCCGCATCTCGTCTGTTTCAATCGTAGCTGGAAGCGGACTTTGCAGCTGAATACGAAAATCTATTTTTTTCTGTTCAGCCGTTTTCAAGAAATACTGATTCATCACTTCGGGTAACGTATCGAGATAGACATCATCAAACTCCACTTCCATCTGCCCAGCCTCAACCTTCGACAGATCCAGAATATCGTTAATCAGATTAAGCAAATCTTTACCCGATCTGTGAATGACGGCAGCATAGTTCTGTTCTTCACTGCTTAAATGATGATGTTTGTTCTCGGCCAAAATCTCGGACAGAATCAGCATGCTGTTGAGAGGTGTACGTAGCTCATGTGACATATTCGCCAGAAATTCAGATTTGTAACCCGAGCTTGTCCGCAGCTGATTAGCAACTACTGCAAGCTCTTGGGCTGTATTCTCGGCAGCACCCTTCTGAGTCTCCAAACGTTCATTCAGCATATAAAGCTCTTCCGTCTGCATTTGCAATTCTTCCGTCTGAGACTGCATTTCTTCTGTTTGAAGCTGCAACTTCTCCGATTGCGCCTGTAACTCTTCGTTCAATACCTGCGATTCATCGTAAAGATGCTGGAGTTCCATCCGTGTGACGGTTGAATGAAGCGAAACACCGAAGATCACCGTTAATTCTTTGACTAATTCCATGGCCTTCTCGGATAGAGGCTTCATTGAAGCAAGTTCCACGACAGCTAAAGTCTTTCCTTCAAACAGAACAGGTACAACGGTAAGCGAACTTGCCCAGGTATCGCCGAGGCCTGAAGAGATGCGAATGTAATTCTGGGGCAAATCATTTATTCTTAACACCCGCTGCTCAACCGCACTTTGACCGACCAGCCCTTCACCAGGGGCAAGTGATATTTTCCCAAGAGAACGTTCCTTCTCGCCATCCGCTGCATAGGCAGCCACACGCACCAATCGATTGTCCTTCCAGTGATACAACACGCTGTACGGAATTTCAAGCATCGTTGCAAGCTCACTCAGGAACAAGCGTGATAACCCTTCCAATGATGTAGGATTTTGCAAAAGTGTAGCAACACCTGTAAGCTGATCTTTTGCCCGGTTTTGCTCCTGTACTTCATCCAGTAATTTATTTGCTTCAAACCCGAGATCACCCACTTCATCCCTTGTTCGTACACGAATCCGCTGCTTCAGATTGCCGCCTTTGGAAATATCACTAATCGTTTGCTTAACCTCTTGAAGCGTTCTAACAATGTTGCCAGAAACGATGAATGCTGCGGCAATAGACAACGCTGCAATCAGACCCCACAGCGAGTACATAATGGTCAGCAAAGTCGAGCTACGATCTGCCAGATCCGTCACTCTCGCTTCTGTCAGCATAATCTCTGTATTACGGAAGGTGGCGAGCTGGGATCGAAGCAGATCAATTTCCGTTTTACCCGGATCTGTTTCAAAAAAAGCGAGAACCTTATCTTGATCCCCTTCTTTCTTCAGCTGTACAGAACGTTCACCGGCAATCTCAATCCAGCGGGTAATATGGGACTTAATATTTTGCAAACTTTGTTGTTGTGCCGGGTTATCGCTGATCAAGGAATTTAATTGATCATAATTGGAGTTCCACTCGGAAAGACCTTGATCGTAAGGCTGAAGATAACTTTCTTTTCCGGTAAGCATAAATCCTCGCTGTCCCGTTTCCATATCCAATACATTTTTCTCAATCGCGTTGGTCAGATTATGTACGTCCAGATCATGATGGCTAATAAAATCATTTTCCTTCTGCAACACATCAATTTGGGCCGAAAGTACCAGTAGAACTACACCAAATAAGAGCACAACCACAAGATAGCCCAATACAATTTTGGAGCGTATCGTAAATCTTTTCGTTTTAAACAACGCAGGACCCTCCAAATATTGATGAATACTGAATTAAGTTATGAAATCTGTTGCATAAGTATTTTATATGTATAGATATCTTCTGACAAGCAAAATATGCGCAAATATAAGAAAAACGACCTGCTTTGCAGGCCGCTTTCCCGGGACTTTATTCACATTCAACTTATTAATGAAAAAATCCAGTATTAAGTTTGCTTATTACGCCTTTGGTGCAATCATTTTGGCCGGGTCTACATATTGATCGAACTGTTCTTCTGTAAGAAGTCCTGTTTGTAACGTAGCTTCCTTCAAAGACAATCCTTCCTTATGCGCCAGCTTTGCGATCTTGGCCGCATTTTCATATCCGATGTGAGGATTCAGCGCCGTAACCAGCATAAGCGAGTTATCCAGATTATGTTTGATTTGATCCAGGTTTGGCTCAATGCCTACTGCACACTTGTCGTTAAATGCAATGATGGAGTCAGCAAGCAATTGCACGGATTGCAGGAAGTTATAGATGATAACTGGCTTGAATACGTTCAGTTCAAAATTACCCTGGCTCGCCGCGAATCCAATCGCCGCATCGTTCCCCATCACTTGCGTCACAACCATCGTGATCGCTTCGCTCTGTGTCGGGTTCACTTTACCAGGCATGATTGAGCTGCCCGGCTCGTTCTCAGGGATACGAATCTCTCCGAGTCCGCTGCGTGGACCGCTTGCGAGCCAGCGTACGTCATTGGCAATTTTCATCATATCTGCGGCAAGCGCTTTAACTGCACCGTGAGCATACACCACTTCATCATGGCTTGTCAGGGCATGGAATTTGTTCGGCGCAGATACGAAATCTTTGCCTGTATGTTTACCGATCTCCTTGGCAGTAAGATCACCAAAGTCAGGGTGTGCGTTGATTCCCGTTCCTACAGCCGTACCCCCAATCGCAAGCTCCTTCATGTACTCTACGCTCTCGCGGATCATACGCTCACTCTTGCCCAGCATCGCTTCCCATCCGCTGATCTCCTGCCCCAGCGTAATCGGTGTCGCATCCTGAAGGTGAGTACGTCCAATTTTGATGATATCTTTAAACGCTTCCACTTTTTCAGCAAAAGTCGCTTTCAAGACCGCAATTGCCGGCAACAACTGATCTTCCACAGCAAGAACACCTGCGACGTGCAGTGCCGTCGGGAACGTATCGTTGGAGCTTTGTGACATATTAACATCATCATTTGGATGCAGACGATCTTCCTTGCCCTTTTGCTCGAGCAACTGGTTACCCAGGTTAGCAATGACTTCGTTCACGTTCATGTTGGATTGTGTACCACTTCCCGTTTGCCACACTACTAATGGGAAGTGATCGTCGATACGTCCTGCTATGATCTCGTCTGCCGCATATGCAATTGCATCTGCCTTTGCCGCTGATAATTTGCCTAATTTATGATTGCTAGCCGCAGCACTTTTCTTCAAAATGGCAAGAGCACGCACCAATTCCATCGGCATATGCTCGCGTCCAATCGGGAAATTCTCCTTACTGCGCTGCGTCTGAGCGCCCCACAGCCTGTCGGCTGGTACTTTCATTTCGCCTAACGTATCTCTCTCAATGCGGTATTCCACTTGCTTGTCCTCCTCCAAAATGTTGGTCTGGGTCTCTACAAAGCTTGTGTATCTCGTCATATTATACATGATTTACGAACAGGTTTTCACCTTTTCGACAAAATTGTAAGCGTAGCGCAAAACGAATAGGTCAGAAGCAAGTTCAATCTATCCCGTTTTATTTTTGAGCAGCAATAGGATACAAACGGCTGGTTTGTTCATACAGTTCACCTGGTTGTAATCCAACGAGACCACTCTCTTCTGCGGAAATCCCTTCCACATTCGGAGCATTAACCAGATTCATCTGTGGTTCCGGACAGAAGAATTCATTGCAGGCATTGTTGTTCCAGATCATCCAATGTTTATAGGACGTGCCTACATCGTACACCAGTTTGTCTCCTGTGCGATGATCCGTCAGTTCGATGTAATTGCGGCCATTTTGCGGCTCAGCGGTATAATGGTTATCCATCGCTGCAAAAAACGGACTAACTCCGCCCTGTTTAAGCTGCTCTTCTTCCGGTGTAAGCGGTTGAAATTGTCCAGTCGGCAGCGAACGCTCGTTTAATTCACGGCGCTGGCCAATAGTCACTTTCGCTGTATAATCCGAGGACTGGCTGTCCGGTGCAAAAGGAACTTTGATCGCCGTATGGAAAGCAAACAGGTTCGGCATATATTCCGTGCCCGTATTGTTCACGATTAACTGTTGTTGCAGACCATGGCTGCTCAAAGAATAACGAAGCGTTACATTGAAGGTAAACGGCAAATATTTGTAAAAGGCATGGCCTTCTCCAATGCTTTGGCTGAGCGTAACATAACTCTCCAGATCATTAGAGCCGTATCCCTCAACCGTCCACTCCACATCATGCAAAAATCCGTGCAAATGGTTGCCTGTCGCAGGTTCGTTGATCGGCAGTTGATAAACTTTGCCATTCCAAGGGAAACGACCATCTTCATATCGGTTTGGCGGGGATAGAATCGGAATACCGTATACGGCAGGAGCCGCCATGAATTCATCCATCTGATCCTGATCCGGCTCACGCAGGTAGCTATATCCTTTTTCCGTATCCCGAAAAGCAACCAGGTTCGCGCCAACGCTAGGAATCACCGCTGCTTCCAATGAAGCAAAGCGTAGCCATACCGCAGGAATGCCGCCAAATTGTTCTTCAAACGCTGTATTCTGTTGTGTCATCGTTATATGTACCTCCTGCATACTAAGGTTATATTATACGGCTCGACTATATCATGATTGCGCTTAAAAGAACAATCTGAGATCGAGAACAAATTAAACATTCGCACGCAAAACAAAAGACAGCTTCTCAATCAGCTGCCTTGATCACTCTTTGTTGGTCTTTGTTGGTGTTTGTTGATCTTCATCGTTTTTCAAGTCACTCTCGAGTGAAGGTCTATGTTGTCTCATTCTACATACTTGCCCTGCTTGGGTACCGTATCTTCTTCAAAATTCATGTCGAGATGCCGGAGTGATTCATGTAACATTTCTCCGCTTAACACATGTCCATGCCCTGTCACAACCGTTCTCGGCTCCAGTTTCCTGATACGCTGAACCGATTCATGTGCTTCTTCCCAATCCGTTGTAAAATACGCCGGAGGGCCGTGTAACTGTTTGTCCTGAAGCAGAACACTCCAGAGCGACTCCTGTTTGACCGAGACGATTGCATCACCCGCAATCAGTAATCGATCTGCTTCGCGGAACAAGGATATATGCCCCGGTGTATGGCCTGGCGTATGAATCCAGTACCAATCCTTCATGCCGGGCACTGTATGATTTTGCGGTAGGCTGAACACCCGATCATCCAAATTAATCGCTTCGTTCGGATACGTAAATGACAACTGCGCCATCAGACCTCCACCCACGGAAGGATCTGCCGGAGGATAATTTTTCAAACCTGTGAGATAGGGAATTTCAAGTGGATGCGCGTACACCGGCACTCCCCAGAATTGCTCCAGTTCAATTACCGTTCCCACATGATCAAAATGACCATGCGTTAAAATAATGGCAGACGGCGGGCCTTGAAAACGCTCGGTTGCTACCTCGACAATGTGATTCGTGAATTTTGACATTCCTGTGTCCACGAGGACCCAGCTCCTGCTTCCTGGTTTTCCAATGAACACGACATTCACAAAAAGGGTACGCAAGCTCAAAATATCAGGAGCAACCTCCTCTACGCTGGTCATTCCTGATGTAATCAGATTGTCAAATGCCATTCACGGTTACCTCCCATCAGGCGAATTGTCTCTCTGGTTTAGTTCATATCGTAGACTTCCCTTTTCTGGAACATCTATTCGGAATCTCGGAAATAAAAATAGACGGCGGACACCCTTCCCAGGGCACACACCGTCTAGTATAGTCAGGCAACCCTGACAATAGAACAAGAACATTTACTTTACATTAAGCCGGGTAAGCATCTAACGCTGCATCCAGCAATTGATTGTACAAATCATCATCATTTTCAAGCAACTCGTCCATTTTCAGCAACTCTTCTTCGTCACCCGATTGTTCCGTGAAGTGCAGGCTGTAGTCCCAATCCTTGCCGTTCTTGCTCATAAACGTAATTTCATATACGGATTTATCACCATCTGTTTTGAACACCGTGCTACCTACGAAACTTTTTTCATCCTCACGACGCATTTCTGCGCGAATAATTTCAATACTCACTTTTATACTCTCCTTTAATCTCTCGTTTAAAGCCTCACTTCAATAAATCTTCGATTCAAGCGTCCCAAAAAACTCTCTTTTGGTGCTTTTCTCCAACTTTCTGGCAAAGCTGTTTGGTAATTATTATTGGTTAATTGTACAATATATATCGTAGCAACGTATACATTATTCAGTGAAGGCCCTATAGTGACTCCTCATAAACTTCAACGAGGACTATAATAGACCGCCAGCTACGATATTCATAACACATTGGAGGAAAAAATAGCATGAACAATTTTGAATCAAATCTGCAACAATATGCTGAACTGGCTGTCAAAGTAGGTGTCAATGTCCACCCTGGACAAACATTAGTTGTAAATGCGCCAATCACGGCAGCTCATTTTGTACGTTTGATCGTTAAGGCTGCATACAATACAGGTGCAAAACTGGTTAAAGTCAACTGGAGTGATGAGACAGTTACTCGTCTTCACTATGACCTTGCTCCAGATGAAGCGTTCTCTATTGAACCGAAATGGTTTGCAGGTGAAATGACAGAGCTTGTTGAGGAAGGTGCGGCAATCCTGCATGTTATCGCGGAAAATCCGGATCTGCTGAATGGAGTTGCACAGGAGCGCATCGTAACCAGTCAGAAAGTTCGCGGCAAAGCGCTGGAGAAATATCGTGCTTATCAGATGGCTGATAAATTCAGCTGGTCCATCGTCGCTGTCCCTTCTCCTGAATGGGCTGCTAAAGTATTCCCGGATCTGCCTGAAGCGCAGCAAGTGGACCGCCTGTGGGATGTTATTTTCAAAACGGTACGGATTGGTGAAAAAGACGCTGTCGCTGAATGGAAAACTCACCTGCAAAACCTTGACTCCCGCGCGGATCTGCTGAACAGCAAAAAATATAAAAAACTTCACTATACCGCTCCAGGTACGGACTTGACCATTGAACTTCCCGAAGGTCACATCTGGGTATCCGGGGGCAGCGTAAACGAGCAAGGACATGTGTTTATTGCCAATATGCCTACAGAGGAAGTATTTACTGCACCGCTGAAAACCGGTGTGAATGGTACCGTCCGCAGTACGAAACCACTCAGTCACGGTGGTAATCTGATTGACGGCTTCTCCCTCACATTTGAGAATGGTCGCATTGTTGATTACACAGCGGAACAAGGACTGGACGCTCTGAAAAACCTGGTTGAAATGGATGAAGGTGCACATTATCTAGGCGAAGTTGCCCTCGTCCCACATCAATCTCCAATTTCGGACACGAACATTCTGTTCTACAATACATTGTTTGATGAGAATGCATCCAATCACTTGGCCATCGGAAATGCGTATGCCTTCTGTTTGGAAGGCGGCAAAACGATGTCCAAGGAAGAGCTTATCGAACATGGCATGAACTCCAGTCTGACGCACGTTGATTTCATGATTGGTTCCGGTGAGATGAACATTAATGGTGTCACTTCGGAAGGTGCCGAAGAACCGATCTTCGTAAATGGAAATTGGGCATTCTAATATGCTCCATGCATAGAGAGGAGATTTCTCCTCTCTTTTCCTGTGTCTGAATCGAACTAATATTTAAGGATGATGGAGGGACATTTGATGTTAAGTTTTGAACAAAAGCTGGATCGATACGCTGCACTCGCTGTCAAAGTTGGGGCAAACGTGCAACCGGGGCAGATTTTTGTCATCAATGCCATGATTGATGCAGCACCACTTGTGCAACTACTGGTACGCAAAGGATACGAAGCCGGGGCCAAACAAGTTATCGTGAAATACTCCGATGAAACGGTCAACCGTCTTCGCTTTGAAATGGCTCCTGAGGAGTCCTTCGATGAACTTCCCAAGTGGCATGCGGCAGAGATGGAGGAACTCGCGGAGCATAATGCCGTTTTTCTGACGATTTTATCTTCCAGCCCGGATCTGATGAAAGGTATTGATCCGGCTAGAATCTCGGCGAACCAGCGCTCCTTTGGTCAGGCGATGGCTAAGTATCGTCAGTACCTCCAAGCTGATAAGATGAGCTGGACTGGCATTGCCTGCCCTTCACCGGATTGGGCGGCTAAGGTATTCCCTGATCTCCCACAAGCAGAACAGATGAATCAGCTCTGGGATGCGATATTTGCCGCAGTACGCGCGGACGTTGAAGATCCGATCGCTGCGTGGGCACAACATATCGGACGACTGGAGTCACGAGCCGTAGCCCTCAACAACAAGAAGTACCATGCACTGCATTACACCTCCCCAGGTACAGATCTTACGATAGAGCTCCCTGAAGGACATATATGGGCGCAGGCTGGTAGCGTAAACGCACAAGGTACCCCTTTTGTAGCCAATATTCCAACGGAAGAAGTGTACACTGCTCCAGCGAAATACGGTGTGAATGGCACCGTGACGAGTACGAAACCGCTAAGTTACGGCGGTAGCATTATCGATCGGTTTACCCTCACATTTGAGAAGGGACGGATTGTGGACTTTCATGCAGAGGAAGGTCAGGAAACGTTAGAGCGCCTCATCTCCATGGATGAAGGTTCTCATTACCTCGGTGAAGTTGCTCTTGTACCGTTCCACTCTCCAATCTCGGAAAGCGGCATTCTGTATTATACAACGCTGTACGATGAGAACGCTTCCTGTCATCTGGCAATCGGCAGCTCTTATGCTTCCAATATCGAAGGTGGCAAAACGATGTCTCCTGAAGAACTTGCAGAACGCGGCATGAATGCGAGCATCACCCACGTTGATTTCATGATGGGTTCTCCTGAGACAGACATCTATGGCATTACAGCGAGTGGAGACCGTGAACCGATTTTCCTGAAAGGAAATTGGGCGTTTTAAAAAACTTGGTGTGTAACCACGATTTCATATTTATAACCTGCGTTACGTTAAACACTTTATATTGAACAGGCGATTTTGTTGCCATGGATTCCATGGTTTGCAAGATCGTCTGTTTTTTCTTTTTCGGCAAACATCAAACAGGGCCGGAACTCCCTCTTTTCAGGACTGTAAACAGGTCTATCGGACATTGTAACGTTTCCATAATCTGTTGTAAAATGTAATGATACCAATGTTTGTGGACTGTTGACCAGAAAGGAGAACACCATGGCCAATCGGCTCCAGCTTTTACTCGCATCCGATTTTCATCAATTAGGACCTGTACTTCAAGAAGAAGTCTATTACGAATACTATAATATGGTGTATGGATTAATCGTATATATCATCAAGGAACGTGCAGCGGCAGAAGATATTATTCAGGAAGCATTTATTAAAATCATCAAAAACAAACCCCTCTTCGAAGACGAGGTTAAACTTAAAGCCTGGCTCAAAGTAGTCACCCGCAATACCGCAATAAATTATTTGAGAAAAAATAAAAATAACCGTAACCAACTGGACACGGACAGTGTTTTTATAGATATAGAGACGATGAATCAAACCGCTGTTTCGGTTGAAAGCATAGTTGAGACTCAGATGATGCAAGAATCCATCGAGCGTTATCTCTCTCAGCTCAAACCGGAATATCGCGTACTCGTTGAGTTACGGTGGAAAGAAGGCTTTTCTTATCGGGAAATTGCTGAATTGTTGAGCACCACAGAAGACATTGTTAAACAGCGTTTATTCCGGGCACGTGGCAGTATCAAGAAGAAATTACATAAGGAATGGGGTGGAAGCATTGAGCAAAGGCAAGCTAGATAAGCTGGAACATCAATTCGATTCAGGACTTGAAGATGAATATTTTGATGCAGCGTTTGAGCAGGCATTTGATGAAGCTTTCCAGCAAGCGGCCTCCGCCCCTTCCACCTCCCGCACAGAATCCATGCAGCATTCCTGGCAAAAAGTACAGAAAGAGATCGAAAGAATCGGGCTACGTAAACGTAGAATACGCACCTTCAAGCTATCGGGCATCGTGGCAGCTTCTGTGACCATTGGAGCCGTTATTTTCAGTCTGCCCTCGGGAACACAAGCCGTATCTCCTATTGTTCAATCAATCAAGGATTGGAGTAATGGCATGAAATCGATCATGGTTGAGGATAAGTCTGTAAATCTGAGTCCCGATCCCTCAACCGCCAAAACACCGCCACCACCCGACCTTGAATCGAGCACAATTATCCATGATGAAGCGGAAGACATTCCTGCCTTTGAACTCAACAAACATGTTTCTCGTCCCGTTGCGGTTACGGAAAAAATCGCTCGTGAGGGATTTATCGGTGAATTTATTGTATCCAAAGCTATTCCTGCCCGTTTTAACAAGATAAAATATGAACTCGTATTGGATACAGAGAATCCCGTCAATCCTGACAACTATTACGAGTCCGATATGATGAGGGTGAAATACTCCATCCAGGGTAAAAGTGATACAGACGAGCTTATCCAGTTCGATTATGAATACGTTAAGCCAGGGCAGTCTCTTGAGAAAACATCACTGCAGAAAAGCACTGTTGTGAAGCTTGCAGATGATAGTGAAGCACTCATGTATGTGGGACCACCCTTCAATTCTATTCAGTGGATGACGGGTTCTCTAAGTATGAGTCTGTTTGGAACCGTGACTGAAGAGGAGATGCTTGCAATCGCCAACGATTTTCTGGAGCAAAATTCTCCTGCCAAATCAAAATAAATCAAAACAATACACTAGGTGATGTATGTGTAGACTCATCCGATGTCATCCCATCATCAGCAGTATGAACACTAGTGACACGATAATAATAACCGGATGTGACCTCCCAATCCGAATTGGATCGAAGAAGATTCATTTGGGTCTGTGTCGAGGAGCTGCCTGCGAACATTACCCAAGCTGTTCCTGTCCAGCGCTCCAATCGATAATTCACAGACAAGGTTTTCATGTCTTTGAATGTTCTAGTCGTTGTTTTTACGATGGCATGAAGTCCGTCTCCGCGTGTTAATGTACAAGTCGCCTGATAGATATGTACGGGTTTGGCAGCCCTTGACTGGAGGAAATACTCCTGAGATTCGAGTGGCGGCGGAGCGGTTCGAGCTCCCGATGTCACGTTGATGATCGGACTTGCAACTGCAGACGGATCGGCAGACAGTATAAGAATTATTGGCGCAGCCAAAGCCAGAACCAGGCCTACTTTCAAGATTGGCGTTCGACATATTTGTCTACCTCGTTTAAGGATATTATGCATCTTCATTCCTCCTCAGCTCTGTTTTGATTTTTGGTGTAATCTATTAAACGGACGGAATGGATAACTGGTTTCAAAAAAATAAGGACGCCCGATTATTCAATCGGCAGCGTCCTTTCATCATTTTCCAGATTAATCAAAACGGTGAAACCTAAATTAATCCATCTCGTATGATGAAGAATAGGCTTAATTCCGCGGAATCTAAATCTACTTTATGCAAACAACATCATCTTCTGATTATCTGATTCGAACAATTTGGTTATGCTCTATTGCATATACCTGATCAGCCACGTTCTCGATTAAACGTGCATCATGTGAGATGAAAACAATCGTGCCTTCATAGCTTTTCAACAAGTGCTCCAACGCTTCCATTGCAGGAAGATCAAGAAAATTGCTCGGTTCATCCATAAGCAAAATGTTGTATCGGCCAAGCAGTACCTTTGCCAGCTGCAACTTCATGACCTCGCCGCCGCTTAATACTTCCAACCGCTTGCGCACATCATCCTTAGAAAATCCGAGAGATGCAAGTACGGCTCGAATCTCCGGCACCTGATAGTCACAGTTCTCCTGTATGAATTCCATGACAACCTGATGGCGATCAAGTGTGTATGCATGTTGCGCAAGATAACCGATCTCTGCCCTAGGCGATAGGGTGATGCCTTGTTCACGATTCAAAATCATGTTAAGAAACGTTGTTTTCCCTGCACCGTTGGCACCGGTCAGCGCGATCTTTCCCCCCAGCGGGAATTGAAAAGAAGCGTTTTCCAAAACGACAGTATCACCAAATGCTTTGTTCATCCCTCTTCCTATTATCGGAAATGGATTGTGAAGTCCTAATGCATGACTCTGACGAAAGTGAATCGTTCGATTCAACTCCGGTGCTTGGACATCACCTAACGCTTCAATCCGTTGTTCCATATTTTTGGCGGCTTGATGAAGTTTCTTCTGTTTACTCCCGACAGATTTCTGATGGGCAAGTCGTCCGCCCTGATCAGAGCTATTTTTTCTTGCAGCCCCTTTCTCTTTCTTATCGATTTTCCGCGCCTGATTCCTTTTTTCAATCATCGCTTTTTCCAGCCGTTCTCGTTCGTTTACATATTGCTGATACTGGAGTTCTTGTTTTTTCTGTTTTTCGTTCTTTTGTGCCAAGTAATCGGAATATCCACCCCAATACTCGGTAATCTTCCCATCCTTAAGTTCCCAAATTTTATCAACCACCTGATCCAAAAAATACCGATCATGACTGATAACCAGCAACGCTCCCGTATAAAAAGAGAGCTGATGGATCAGGAAATGGATTGCCTCTGAATCGAGATGGCTCGTAGGCTCATCTGCAAACATGCCGTGCACTGAATTGGACAAAGCCTGAGCAATTTTCAGTCTTGTTTCCTGTCCGCCACTCATCTGATCAGCATCTATGCGGTTTATTCCTAGCTTACCCGCTAATGCATAATCCACTTCTCCCTGATCTCCGCCCTGCTCCATCTGCGGGATATAAGCAAAACTGCCGTTTCTCACCACTTTCCCATACGCTTCGGGCATTTCACCTAGCAATACTCTTAACAACGTACTTTTACCTGCTCCATTGGCTCCAACCAGGCCGATCCGGTCGTATTCATAAAGCTCCAAATGTTCAATATCCAATACTTCACGGCCCGAATATTCCACAACAATCTCTTCTGCTTTAATTAACAAACTCATTATAAGTTCCTCCTTCAAAAATCGCAGTTTACACGCTCGCAGGATGACCTGCGATTTAAGAAAGGGATTTTATATAAAGAAATACCAATGCATACGGTTCATAAGCCTCCTCTCCTTTTTGGCTACCCATTTGGGGGGATAATAAAAAAATGCAGATCCAAGCCCACTGTGGACTTAAATCTGCATTACTCACGTGTGAAGACACTTCGAATCAGCATAGCACAAATAAGCTACCCCAATCGAAACCTATGTCTTTCCATACGTAAAATAAGCAAATCAAAAAAGCCCACGATTGTGGAAAAATCCGCTTTTTTTGACCTGCTTATCAAAGACGCATGGAATGAGTCATAGGAACGAGCCTCCTCTTCTTTAAATTGAATTGAATTTTACCATGAGACTCTTCATGCGTCAACCCGGAACAAACACTTGTAAGGAAGCGATCAAAAAAGCCGCTAATCATTAGCGGCTTACATGTAAAGAACCTTTTTAAAAGTTTTAAAGAAACATCGCTATACTCTAAATCATGAACTTCGTGCTCACCGAGAGGCTATGCCCCTGCATCTTCAACCAGCATTTCAAGCTTCATCACATGTACACGCGAGATTCGCTTGTGTTCCGTCTCCTCAATAATAAACAGATATCCATCATACTCAACGGATTGGCCAATTTCAGGGGGAATTGCATCCACTCTGGAATATAACCAGCCGCCAATCGTGTCGTAATCCGTTCGATCCATCTCGATGCCGAATCGTTCACTGACTTCTTCGATCAGCATTAATCCGTCAATCGAGTATTCCAACTCATTCACTTGTTCAATAGTCGGACGCTCCTGATCGAATTCATCCTGAATCTCACCAACGATCTCTTCCATGATATCCTCAAGCGTGACCATGCCGGAGGTCCCCCCGTATTCATCGATCAGAACAGCAATTTGTGTTTTGCTACGCTGCATACGCTTAAGTAGATCGCTAATCAACGTGGTGTCAGGTACGGCCAAAATCGGACGAATGACGGATATGGTGTCTGTTAACTGTGATCGCATCAGATCCTTAATGTGAATAAAGCCGATAATATGGTCCTTGTCTCCGTTATATACCGGATACCGGGTACGCATGCTTTCGCTCGCAATCTCCATATTTTCGAGCATGGACTGATTGGCGTTGAGACAGATCATTTCCGTCCGCGGAATCATGATTTCACGGGCGGTTGTATCCGTAAAATCAAATATATTATCAACAAGTGCTAATTCAGTGTTATCAATTAAACCGCTCTTATTGCTTTCTTTCATGAGAATACGTATTTCATCTTCACTATGCGCTTCGTCCAGTTCTGACGCAGGTGCCATTCGAAACAGTCTAAGCAATCCGTTAGCCATGCCGTTCAACGCCCAGATGAAGGGGAACATCAACTTGTAAAAGAACGTCAGCAGCACCGCAGACCACAGCGTAATGGCCTCTGACTTGCGAATCGCCATCGTTTTGGGAGCGAGTTCGCCAAGGACAATATGCAAAATCGTAATAATAACAAAGGCAATGACAATCGATATGCCATGCACATATACCGGACCCAGTCCAAATGCAGTAAACATAGGCTCCAGCAGTTTCGCAATGACGGGCTCTCCCAGCCATCCGAGTCCAAGTGAAGCTAACGTAATGCCGAGCTGACAAGCTGACAAATACGCGTCCATATTGCGTATAATATTTGACGCATACTTGGCATTTTTATTACCCGCTTCGACCAAAGCCTCAATTCGGCTGCTCCGCACCTTCACCATCGCAAATTCTGCCGAGACAAAGAAACCATTCATCAATACCAGTAAACCAATTAAAATTAAACTCATAATACTCGGTAAGGGGTCACTCAAATGTTCTTCCTATTCGCCGTTATCGTTCGGCAAATAGGTCCACCTCCTTCGAAAATGTAGGATATTAGCCATTCTGCCGCTCATATGCAATTTCAACTTCCCAATGCTTCCACCTCCTGCTGTTTGTGCCTGAATAACAAGGATATGCTTCTTTTATTATATAATTCTACACTACACAGTCAATCCGTGTCCTATGACACTTAAAGCCCAAATCGACACAATTCGTTTACAAAAGTAGTGATTTCGCTGTTTTATTCACATTTTACGAATTCGTGCAATCCTTTAAATCTCACATAACGTCTTTTCAGCCGGGTTCCAACGCCAACTGGATTGATGATTTTTTCCAATAAGCAATCCGCCAACCCAATATTCCTTCTCACTCAAGATACTCCAATCCATTTCACCATTCAACGCCTGAACACCCAGTTCCGTCAACGACATCACAGCATCACGAAATGCTTGATCATACTGGTTATACTTCGGAAAACTTGCCGCTCCTGTCATTCGAATGAGTGCATGTGGACCTTCAGACATCCTTTTCAAATGTGCCCAGTATTCCAGATCACCCATGCCGAGCACATGCAACTTGTCTCCTACCTTACGAAACAGGTCATGCGGACGATGAATACCTGCTCTGATGGTTTCCAATGTGGTCTGTTCAATACTACCCAAGCCATTGGTTACGGATGGCAACCTGGACAGATGCGCCTCGAATGCTGCTTTTGCAAATGGGAGTTCATTCATTCCGGATTTTAAGTATTCTTGATGCAAACGAATGTCAGATGAACTGTACGCTTCCCAGAACTGTCTACCTGCCTCGAGTTCCTGTTTTTCAATGACATGCCAGTTGCCCGACAAACTTCCGATCTGCTTGGGAGTGAGCTGTCCAAGTCCCCTGAAATGCTCTACCTCGGGATACGAATCGATGCAAAGGAGATTCAGACGTATATTCTGTAGATCTTGTCCGCTAAAATAATGTAGCAAATAGGATAACATCGTTTGATCATAGAGGTCATACTCGAACCATAACACAATCTCTTTATACTGCTGTAACGAACGAAGCTTCTCTTCTAATGACTCAATTTGCAAATACATCTTCTGCGGTATGCCCAGTTCCTTTTCTAAAGCAACAGCACGATGCTCACGTGCGCTCCTGTCCGCCATAGCTGTAGTTACAGGACCATACGTGTACAATTCCCTCCAAACGAGAATGTCTCCTTGTATACCGCTTTCCCGTAAGCGATTGGCCGCATGATCCCCATTCATAATATGCAACATGCCTTTTCCTCCTTCATGAAGTTCATTGAACACGGATGCCAGATTTCGTATAGGCAGTGAACGCTTGAGTTTCGTTCGGGCATCAAACAGCCTTTTCTTTAATGCAGATACATTCACATCAAGAAAGTCCGATATTTCTTTAAGCGTGTAGCCTTGAAAATAAAACAGTTCAACCACAACTTGCATCGATGATGGCAACTGGGCAATTGAACGACGCAGCGTCTCCTGCAGTTCCTTCTGGATCGCCTGAGCTTCTGGATCACAGGTCTGATCTTCTTCAAGGAATACAGTCTCTACTTCTTGTATAGGAACCACCGAATGCCGCTTGCGTCTGAGCCAGCGATAACATTGCCTTTCAACAATGATTTTGAACCATCCCGGAAAAGCTTCCGGCTTCTCCAATTTGAACAGATTGGCAAAGGCTTCGGTAAACGCCTCCTGTACCACATCTTCTGCGCCATATGCATCCTGTAACTGCTGATAGGCCACGGCAAGTGCCATTCCTCGAAAATGCGTCACCAGTTGCTCATAAGCTTCCGTTTCTCCCTGTATTGCTCCTTCAACCCATGATTTCAATACTGCGGACTCCCTTCATCTGTCGTTCATTGCTGTCTGAGCTTGTATTTCTATTGCTTCACTTTTGTGTTCTCATATGTAAGTGCCTTGAACTCTTGATTAGGTTACTTTATTTTCGACTACAAATGCAAAAGCCGTCCTGTCTGCAGATGTGCACTGCATTCAGGACAGCCCATATTCCCGTATGTGTTATATCTAAGCTTAACTTAGGATTAAGCGGGATGAGATTTGATTAACGTCTGCTCGGCGCTTGCGGATAGTTGCCAACAACGCCCGGATATTGATACAGCAATGGCTCATCAAACGTTGCATAGTCGAAGTTAACCATCAGCAACATGATTCTTCTGCCTGTTTTAGGATCACTGATGATGATGTGGTCACGTCCAGCTGCTTCGATAATCCCTTGGAAAATACGAGCATTCCATTCTTTGTTTCCTTCGTATGTCATGTAGAATGTACCGAATTTACCCAGGTTTAAACGTAAAATATTTTCGATGTATGATTGCTCAAACTGTGGAGCTGTAGTGGAAACGACAGTTCCTGACGGTGTCATTGGGCTTCCACTGGATACCAGAGGCGGTACACTGGTCGAGCTTGGAGATACCATACCAGGTGATACCATACCAGGTGTTGGTGCCATCGACGGCATGCCATTACCGACTTTGTAAGATGTTCCCTGAACTTGAGAATTCGCTTGTGCTCCTAGCATCGAATTTGCTTGTGCGCCCAATACGGAATTGGCTTGCTGCCCCATAGTTTGAGTTGGTTGATAAGGTGTGTTAATCACGTTAATTCCTCCCTGAATATGAAAATTGGTAATGGATTAATAGACGTCCGGACAGTCTTCTCCTGTTGGACTAAAGAAACAATGCGCCTTGAAACGTCCCGTGTTGGGTTGGTTATACCACGTCGCTGGGCAATCTCCAACGGGCCGGAAAAACCATAACGAGTTACTTGCCGGCCAGAAACGCTCCCCGTTAATGACCCGTTGTGCGAGCCGAATCTCGGATTGTCTTGCCCGCTGATAGAAGTATCCCTTCTGCGTCGACTCAAAGCCCCCCGGATTCTGAAAGACCATGCGGTTCATATCACGGATGTTGCCAAAATCGAGACAGTCCGCCAGCACACGATTCACGCCAACATTGCCTACCAGCAACATGCCTTGTTCCCCGTCACCCTCGGCTTCTGCTCGCATTAGTCTAGCCAGGAGCTTGACGTCTTCCGAGTTGGTCTTAATTACTGCCATCGTCTGTTCCCTCCCTTGTAGCAGCTGTTCATCACCGTACATCGTATTGTGCAGGAGCCTATTCGGTGACACTATTCCAGATTTTTTCCATAAAAAAAGCCCGGAACCTCACGCAAGGTGAAGTCCCAAAGCTTATTTCTAACACGTCGTATGCTTTTCCAAACCTATAAACGCCATTACGGTTTGGCTTCGATCCAGTAATCATAGGCATGTACCAGATTACCTTTATACGCCTTATATTCAGAAAGCAGGTCGGGTAGTTTACTGAGCTGGCTTTCCATCTCCGCTGCTCCTTTTTCGTGAAATGAAATATGTGTACCTTCAAAATTTTCTTTCATTTCGACGGAAATGAGCAGTCGTTTACCTAGTCGATCTGCAATCTCCATTTCCTGACTCACAACTGCAGCGATCCCATTGGAACCTTCTGCTGTGTTACGAAATGCCATCAGTGATACATGGTCAAGCGTATCAATCATGAACTCGGTCACGGAAATCCCCTTGCCTGGCAACGGAAAAGTATCAAGCCACACTGCGAGATCCGCACTGGTTTCAAGGTTGCTGTCCTTCTTCGTTTCTTCTTGGAAATAGGCGATATTCGATGACCACTCGGTTAGTAGTGTATCCCGATTAGCCTCCCATTCGGGCAGCGTATACGGCTCAATATCCAGATGAATGCCCTTGAACCGCTCATCAGGTTCTACTTCGGCATTGTAATTTTTCACATAATCAATCAGCCGTTTGATTCGAGGACGATTTTCCTTTTTGCCCCAGATCGGGTGTCCCCCCATGGCATGAACTTCGATTCCTTGGGCTTTCGCTCTTTTTACAAAACTGCGGTAACTGGAGTAACGTTGATCCAGGTCAAGCCTTACGTATAACCAGTTGATCTTTTGCTGCTTGGCAAAAGCCAGGATGTGTTCGCCTCCATCATCCGTCACTTGTGAAGCCTCCCAAATATAGGTGCCGCGAATCTCCGGTGCACTTGCGGGCGGGTTCACAGGTTTTTCGGGCAACGATTGATCATCAGGCTCCAGCTCCCCCCAATACGTTAAATCATGTACAGCCGAACCGGCATAGGACTTATGCTCTCGGAATGCAGTTGCGACCTCTTGAAGAGCAGATTCCAGCTGCGAGGCGCCTTTGCCAGCAAAACTGGTAAACTCTTCACCAGGCATCGGCTTCGTATTTACGCCTACAGTAATTTTGGTGCCGCTCGCGTCCGCCCACTGCATTTCCTGTTCAGTCAAACGAATAATTCCGTTACTTCCTTGTGCATTATCACGGTAAGCAAGTAGCGTCACATGGTCTACATTTTGAATAAACCAGTGTGACAGCGCTTCGTTATCTGCATCTTCAGCAACACGATTGCCCTTGACCGTGTATGAATCGAGCCAGAAAGGCAAATCAACATTCACGGCTATTCCACCATCCTGTTTAGCCTGCTCCAGCACCATTTTCATATTGCTGATCCAGGACTGTACTAAAGGATTGGCGTCTTCCTTCCACGCAGGTAGCACGTATGGTTTAACATCCAGATGGATTGCATCAAAACGTTCGCTAGCTTGCACAGCCTGATTGTAATCCTGTACCCATGAAGTTAATCGAAGCATCGGACCCTCACGTCCTTGAACACCCCAGGAGGGATCGCCGCCCAGTGCCTCAATGGCGATGCCTTTACGATCCGCTTTGGCAATAAATGCCCGGTACACCTCTTTGGATATGGTCATGTCCACGTTTACATACAGTCGGTTAATCTTATGTTTAGCCGCATTCTCCAGCAGCTCATCTCCTGCACTTCTAACAGACTGTGCCTGCCAAACCCAGGCTGCCCGTATATCCACCTCTTCTGCTGTAGCAGGTGACTTGATCCCGATCATTATCATTCCTCCGATCAGTAATAACAGCCAAAATACTTTCCGGGATGTTTTCCCGAACATACACTCCCTCCATTCCTGTTCTGTTGTAAAATCACATTCATTATAGCAACCGACTTATCAAAAACAAATAAGCCCAAGTGCTTAACTTGGGCTTATTTCAACTTCGAGGAGCTTTAAAATACCGGCTACCGGTCGACGTCCCGGTTCTAGTCCTCATATATCATTTTTCGAGTCATACCGCCATCAACTACGAGATTAGTCCCTGTGACAAAGGTATTAGCAGGGTCGGACAAATACAGACAGGCCCTTGAAATATCCGATGGCACACCAACACGGCCAGATGGATGCTGCTCGTGGTCCACTGCTTTAAGTTTGGACACGTCTCCAGTCTCAATCCAGCCAGGACTGATACAATTGACCCGAATTTGGTCTTTACCAAGTGAGACTGCCATCGCATGTGTTAATGCAGTAATTGCACCTTTTGATGCGGCATATGCCTCGCTATTCGGCTCAGACATCATCGCACGAGTCGATGCCATATTTACGATGGCGCCGCCATGTTCATTTTTTTTCATATGCCGAGCCGCCTCCCGACTTGCCAGAAAGCAGCTTCTCACATTCGTATTGAGCACATCGTCCCATTCGTCAACTGTTAGCTCGTAGGGCGATTTCCACCGGGACACACCAGCATTATTCACCAGTACATCAACTTGTTTGAACTCTTTCACAGTGGTATCAAATAGCTGCTGAATATCTTGCTCTTTCCGTACATCACAATGTACAAAGATAGCTTCGCCGCCCTCATTGCGTATCGAAGCTGCCGCAGCTGCTCCCTCGGCTTCCTGAGAATCGGCAAGTACGACTTTAGCCCCGGCAACCGCGTAAGCTTCGGCAACGCTTCGCCCAATCCCTTGGGCAGCTCCCGTGACAACGACAACCTGATCCGTAAATGACATGACAATATTCCTCCTTTGGTATGATATCTGTTCTTTCATTTTTGTTTAAAATGATGGTTTCACGGTTTATGACTTATCGCTTTTGATTCACCCTATACCTATATACAAACAGGTTCACCCCATTAAGAAACGCTTGTCCTCCAGTCCGCCAAAAAAAGCTTACGCCACTTAGGCGCAAGCTTGCTCCATATTTAACCTCTTTTAACCTCGCAAACGCTCGGTATACAGGCGGTTCGTTCGTTCAAATCCAATATACCGCGTTCCCTTGAACGAGAGTCGCCCTTCGTCCCCCTCCGCACACATGCCATACTCTTCGCCATTTACTTTGAATTCCAAGCGATCACCGCTTTCCACTTCAAAGGTGACATAATACAATGTTCGTGCGGCAGTCGTGCTGCCGGATTCGGTAGGCGGCTGGCTCATCTTTACCCGTCTGCTGGTGATGCGAGAGTGTACAGTCAGCAGAGGCTCTGCATTATTACGCCCCCACCTCCATACTTCCTTGCCCATTGATAACAGCACAATACCCAGAATTAGGACAAATGCCACCGGAAAGACGGTTCCAAACAAATCAAACATCCAGGATGATTCAATGCCCATGTCTCTCCCCTCCGTTCATACACTTCGGACAGCCGGAGTCTTGACCCGTCTTCTGTAAATGTATATGCGGACGAACAGAGAACTTGTTAACCTGATGAAATATTTACATCGTATATCTCAGGCAGAACACTGAGGTTGTTTAGAAAATATTCCACGATCAACAATGCCTTTCCACACGATCAACAATACCCTCCCACACGATCAACAATACTTTTCCATTCAATAGAGCGGTTTATTTACGCAGATTTATCCAGTGAATCAGGCTGCGGCTCTATCACAATATAGGAGTGGTGACTGAAAGGCAGCCATGTGTTCCATAACGACTCCAGTTCATCTATACTAATCTTCCTGTTGTACTGTGCTTCATCACAATTCCGCTTGAAATCGAGTGATTCTGCCAAATAAAAGTGGGTTTCGTCATACCCGACCACAGGCACAAAGTGTAGAAATCTCCGGTCTGCATGAACCCTGATAAACAGGATGACAGGCACGCCGCGACTAATCTGCTTCCTTAACGTATTCATATTGCCACGCAAATACATGGCTGGATACCCCAGTTTTTTGAAAAAAACAATAATAGCTTTTGGATAAAATGTGCCATCCAATAGTTTGCGCGGATATGTTCGATACAGCTCATTTCCTTCGGATTCGATGCCAAAATGCCTTAGCACATATGCACTGGAAAAAGCAGCACATTCGACGTTCTTCTGTACTTCTGTCTTATTCGGAGCCTGAATGAAATATGTAGAGGGCACTTTGACATTGTACATATCATCCTTCTTCGGTAGGCTGTAATAGCGAAAAATCAACCAAATGATTGCTAGCCACAAAATAATATTGAATATCATTTCAAAACTTCCTTCTGCCCATCGCTAGACAACAAACTGTACGTCACAATGTTCTCATAATGATCATATAGCCACTGAGCCTGTCTGGATGTGCCTTCGTTTATAAATCCCATCTTCTCAGGAATGGCTCTGCTCTTGATGTTGTTCTCTGCACATTGAATAATAATTCGGTTTAACTTCAGTTCATTGAATAGATATGTACTCAATTCTTGAATCGATGTTGTGATAATGCCTTTCCCTTGAGCCGATTTCGATAAGAAATATCCAATGCTCGTCGCTTTGTTTTTCCAATCGATATAATGCAAACCGATCATACCCACCAACTCTTCGTTAAACCATACTCCTGCATCGAAACCATTTCTTTCTTCGAAGTTACGTGTCCACATTTCAATTACAGGGCCCAAATCGTCAGGAGATTGTCGTTTGTCAACCCACAACAGCCACTCTCTTAGAATCACTCGGTTCTCATCAATTAAGGAGTATAGTTTATCTCGATCTTGCGATTGTATTAGTTTTAACTGAATAGAATCATTGACTTGAAAAGGGAGCATGCGACCCCTCCGATCATCCATATATGATACGTTCTGAACGTTTTCGTCATACACATTCTAAACTTATCTACCAATTCTTCCTTATCCACTCTGCAATCTGTTTTGCAGCTTCCTCGGAAGACAGATCCGTTGTATCCACCGTTGGCATCGCCGGGTCAAAGGCTTTATCCGCGTTCTGTAACAACCAGCTCGCAAAATTGCGATGATCTTCAATCGCATTCTGGTCCCAGCCACGTGCTTGTAACCGCATCTCACGCGTCGCATCATCACAATGCAGATTCACATAATGAATACGATCAAATTGTTCGATATATTGGGAGGATGCAATATTTTCGGGTACCATCGTTCCGCATAGAACGGTACCTCTTCCGCTTAATGAGATACTATACGCAACTCGCAGCCAATTCTCTTTGGCAATCTGCCAATCGACGTTGTCGATGATATCCATATCAAAGACGTCAAATTCAGGCAAAAGCTCGCGCACATGTGATGCAACCGTTGTTTTGCCCGTACCGCTCGCACCTGTGATTACAAATAAAGGTAGTTTACTCATTAAAATGTTCCTCCTGTTGTGTTTTATACGCTCTAGTCTCGCTGTGAATCGCTAGATTTCAACTCCTCGGCCCTTAGGCCGTACATTACTCGATGTAGAAATCTCCCATTCAAAAACTCATAATCTCGCAGCTCACCTTCACGTTGAAAACCAAGCTTCTCAGGTATGGCACGACTTCTCCGATTGTCGGTTGCTGCACCAATCTCCACTTTATTCAAGCCAAGCTGCTCAAATGCGTGCTCCATAAGTACGCTGACTGCTTTCGTGATGAGACCATTTCCCTCATACTCCTGACCCAGCCAATAACCAATCTCAGCCTTCCTGTTTTCAAGGTCAATGTCACAATATCCAATCGAACCCGCCAGTTCACCTCGAAACCAGATCCCTAACCAGTATCCCTCCTCTCGCGCGTAACGCAGACGAGTTCGTTCAATGAAACCTGCTGAATCCTCTTCAGTCAAAGTCATGTCAGGAATCCTGAGCCAGGCTCCGAGATGTTCCCGGTTACGATCAATCAACTGAAATAACGCTGCTGCGTCATTGGATGTAAACAGCGAAAGGTACGCTGTATCCGTACCATCTAAGGTGTGCTTAAACATGTTGAACCCTCCCAGACGTTTATTCTAAAGCCTCCTTGATCTGCTGCCAGCCAGCTCCAAATCTTAGATCGGTCTATATTCCCCTTGAAAATGAAATTGGTAGTCGTCGCTGATCCGAATGTATCCAAGAATACAATCTCCTCTGGGTCTGTTCACGATGCCCGAGTAGTTGTGATTATCCACGTTTCCTTCTGCGACGAGTAAATAATCGCCCTCACAAGACAAAACGATACCAATGTGATCATGCGAGTCGTCAGACAGAAGTTTTTCATACACGACCAAGTCACCACGCTCTGGCCTGAAACCGTCCTCCTGATCAACATAAAAGAATCCTGTTTCAGGTAACCTGGACCAGTCCAGCCAAGCTCCGACTCCAGCTAAACGGTACGTGCGGTTTGGATAACGAATAGGTAATTTAATGCCAACTTGCATACAGCAATGATACACAAAAGCCGCGCACCAATTAGACTTTAGTATCGTGTGGATATCGAGGTCCGGCCAATACTGGCAAATTTCCCGAAAGAGTTCATCCTCTGGAATTCCGATAATCTTATGTTTGGCCAACTTCTCTGCATAATTCGCAAGGGCTGAGCGTCTTTGTTCAGAGTAACCCAGTGCTTCTACCGTTGAGCCTGTGGAGTCCATTCCATCTACTTCAACCGTCATTCCAAGCTCATGCAATACATGATTTAATCTGACCTTCTCTATCTTCGTTAAACTCTGGCTTGCAGGGGAGAATATCATTTGCAACTGGATAGCATCTTTTAGAATCTCTTCGTATGGACCCTGAACCTGCTTACATTCCTCTTGATAAAAAATAGCTTTCAGTATGATACTCAACTCTTCCTCACTGAATAACTGTAACCCCCGAAGAACCTGCCTTGCAGTATCTGCGCTATTAGGGCCCCGAAAAACACGGACCCCGGTTCTATAAAGATAACAGCCGTGAAGTAAACCTATAATCGCAGCCAGTTCCTGGTTTACTCCTCTTCGAGCCGCAAGCAAGGACGCGAAACTGGAAACAGCCACAAGTTGAATCCATACCTCCTCTTGACCCGAGAATCCTTCGTAAGACATTGCTCGAGTGACACGATAAACTTGGTCCATTCTATTATTTTGGGTTCCTATTGTACTATCTGTATTCATCTGAGTTCAGCCTTTCAATACCTTGCGTGTCATCCGGCGACTCGCAAAAGCAAATTAACAACTTCGTGAGCCAAGCAAACCAACTCTACAGCAGCTGCTTTTTCAAATCCATCCGTATGTACGTTTTCTCGTAACTTGAACCATCTTCATTGTAGTAAACAGCCTGCTTCGTGTACGGCTCCGAGATGGCAAGGTAGCCGTGCTTTGAGATCAACTTGATCATTTTGGGATTTTCGACAGGATCAACGCTCACAAACATTTCGCTATGACCCAATTCTATCGCACGCTCTTCTCTATACCGAATCAATGCTGACCCAGCACCTTGACCACGATATATTTCCTTAACGTATAAATCACTTAATTTAGGAAACAGCTGCCCCTGCAATTTAAGAACACCAAACCCCAGAATGATGCGATCTGCGTCATCGGATTCTGCAACCGTTAAAATGACTTCATTATTCTCCTGCTGTCCCATATATAGCGCGAATAATTTTTCGTTATTCCGAACAGAACATAGTCCATTGATGTCCCCAGCAACAGCTGATCTTACGTTAAATCTCATAGCTCTGGACCTCCGTACCTTTCTTTAACGGCATTCCAGATACAGTCTCTCCAAAATAACCGCCACACCGTCACATTCATTCGTTGCTGTAACCTCTTTGGCTCTGCTTTTCAGTTCTTCAATCGCATTTCCCATCGCCACGGGCCAGCCGCATTGTTCAAACAGGCGGATATCATTCGCATCATCCCCAAAAACCATCACATCCTGAAGTGCAACTCCCATGGTATCGCAGATGACTGAAACCGCATGTTCCTTGGAAGCCTTTGGCGCCGAGACCTGCGTTAGTTCCCCTTGATCCGTGATCAATATGTTTAACCGCCCTTCGAATTTACGCTGAAAAGCAGCTTTGTCTATATCCCCTGTAAAAAGAATCTTGGAAGCTTCTTGCTGTTTAAGTTCCATCAATGATTTGACAATCGGCTGGCCTTTTACTTTCATTATTGTCTCTGCATCATAGGGCCTCATGCTCATCCATTCGTCTCTCACTTCTAAACTAATGTCTAGATCGGGATTAAAGGCTAAACAATAATCCAGAACTTCAGCAGTTATCTCAGGTGTAATCCCAATATGGTCGTTGCTCCCCGTGTGTCTGCATTCAACATAAGCGCCGTTATAATACACAAATGAACCAAGCTCCAGCAATTCTTCCGGCAAAAAAGCTTTCACTGCCCTCGGTGGACGCGCCGTAGCAAATATGAATTTCATCCCATGATGGGCACATTCCAGAATCGCCTTTACGTTTCGCTCGGAAACTTCTTTGTTTGCCTTCAATAGGGTTCCATCCAAATCTACAACGATTACTGGAAATTTCATAGGCTCTCTCCTATCCCACTTCTGTACACTTTTCAAAAAAAGTTATATATTCCATCTTCGAAATATCGATATTCTTCTTCCGTTAATCTCCGTGTGCCATACGCATCATAAAAGATCTCCTTGTCCCGCTCATTCTCAAATGCATTCAGTTTAGGCCGGATTGCTAAAGCCACATCATACCTGGGATCACCATAGGCAGCTCCCGCCCAGTCGATCACTCCCACTACCTCACCATCACGGACGAGCACATTATCGATAGTGAAGTCTCCATGTATTAAGGTGGGCGCCACATCGCATGGTCGATTTATTTTTAAATGAGCAAGTAGTTCTTCGGTTCCGTCTACTGAATAATGAACTAGATTATACTCCGCTTTCGTTAATATATGTTCAAGCCAAGCGTGCTCCACCTGTTGCCATTCGATCGGACATGGACATCCATGCAGTTGTTTCAAACAGCGTCCGAAGCTGACAATTGCCTTTTCTTTATCTTTCTGAGGCGGATGACTGGCGAGAAATTGCCTCAACGATATTCCATCCATATACTCTATCAACAGCCATCTGGAGTGATTCTCCATGTAAAATGAATGCGTTTTCGGAACAGGAAGTCCTGTTCCTTGAAGAAGCTGCAAAGCGGCATACTCATCAGACAACCATGCATTGTAGAGTTCGTGCTCTGTTTTTTTGATGATATATTTCTGATCCGCTGTATCCAAAATAGCTACGGTAGATGTATGTCCTTGCCGAGGGAAAGTTATTTGCTTCACGCTTCCGATTTGCTCTAATATCTCCGATGGAATATCTGCAATTTGCAAAGAAAGTCCTCCATTATTCCGATTGAGTCAAAAACAGCCTAAGTTAGATGTTTAGTACAGTTATATAACGAACAATTCCATTGGGGATGCCCGCTGTGCAAGTGTGTTACCGATGTGTTTGATAGATTTTCCCTGATATCCATATGAGCAAGTAACCTTTTCATAGTGAGACTTAGAAAAGCCCCATGGCTTACCACCAATATGTTCTGATCTGCATGTCGGTCAGCCAGCTCAGAAAGACATGCCCTGCCCCTTTTTACAATCGATTCATGTGACTCAATGCCCAAATCCAGTTTGGACCAGCCATACCCCCACCGGTCTACTCGTTCCTGCTCCGTTGTACCTTCAATCTGTCCACAATCCATCTCACGTAGCCGGGAATCTACACGTATCTCAATTGAATCGGCTTCACCAATAATGCTAGCCGTTTCCAATGCTCTCGACAAATCACTGGAATAAATAACATGCCATGGCTCGGATTTAATCCGGTTAGCAAGCAAGCGTGCCTGCCTTCTCCCCTCCGCGTTGAGCGGGATATCGGTATGTCCTTGCGTCCGGTATTCATCATTCCAGTCCGTTACACCGTGGCGGATAACGCCAATCGTAGCCATATGTATTCCTCTTTTCTAAATACACTCATGCATTCCTGCATCTTCCATGTAAAACGAAGCTACCACAAGAATCTGCTATTCGTCAATGGTTGCCTTGGGATCTATTGATCTCTTTTATGGATTGAGATTTATTGTTTTATATAATGTGAAAACGATTGTTCCACATATGCATAGAAGTGATATAGGGTACAATATCCATTTGTTGACACGATCTTTATATCCGATAACCAAACAAATGATACCCATTACATTGTTTTATTCCCAGTCCCTTGTTTTCACATAGGTTGCATCATAGTCTATAATCACTTCAGTTGTATCTGTAACTTCTTGCGCGTCATAAACGACATCTTTTCCATGTAAATCAACTGAATTTGAGTCCGCCTTTACGAATACGCCGCAATCCTTTATGTAGATCTCATCAGGATGCTTAATATCGTATTGTATACTAGCTGGAAGACTATCGGTTGGAATTTCGTGTGAGTCCACATCAATACGCTCAGAAGCTTGAATCATAGATGTTCCTGTAATTGCTACAGTCCCCATTACAACTGCAATCAAAATCGAAGTGAGATTATTTTTCCTCATCATATTACTCCTTATGTTTAAAGAATTATCCATCTGTGACCACCGTATGATATGTAGTATGATATGTAGTATTATATGCAATATCATAAATAGTTTCAATTTAATTCCAATATAGCTATTCGATAATCGGTGAAGATCTCATGAATAGGTATATTACAATCTCTAACGGACAGCAGCCAGACTTTCTTCGTGTATATACTTATCCCCCTGCAGAAATAATAAGAAAAGAGACCGATCAATTGACTGGCCTCTTCCTATTTATATGCTGGCTTTTATGATCTCTTCTATTCTTGGCCAACTCTTCATCACCGCGTTCAATTTTGACTCGTCTGTTTGGTTTGTCAACCGATGTGATGACTCCCTTTATTTCTTTATTATCTAAGGATTAAACACTTTCAGCGTGACACCTCCTGAATACAAAAAAAGCCCCTACTTTTGAAAGATTGGACTTGTATCTCGAACAATTCTAGCTCCGTTTATTTGACAAGGACTTTAATTTGATTGGCTCCTGTTCTTGCTAATACTCGGAATCCAGCAGTAGCAGCAGTTGCAATTCCCTCATCATTCGGTTGGCAGTAACCATCCACTTGACAGGTTCCATCATCCCTCACAAGGAGCTTACCCATCATTCCTATGGCTACCCATTCCATTCGATCTATTCGGGAGATGTACTCGCGTGAAGAATCATAAGAAGTGCTAATGACTGCACTGTTAATTGTATATGCTGGGACTATAACCTCTCCTCGGTCATCCTTTTGCTCCGGAACCACTCTGTCTTCGTATTGGATCTTGCCCCATTCGTCTGTTTCATATTTTCCCATCCAATTTAGGTGGCTGGCTCCCCCTATAAATGATGGCCTCGCACTGACAATACCTGCAACATAGCCATCAGTATTTGTTGCTTTCCTAACTTTTTCACCAACTGTTGTTACGAAATATCCCGGTTCAATCGACTGTCCATCTACCGTCTCAAACATCTCAGCATAGTCAGCCGCCGGGGACATCACAGTACCGTCAATATACAGGTTTCCGGTAGATCCTTGGAGGACAGCGGCCAAGCTTGAGACGCGAGGAACAATACTACCGTTCGCCAAATGCCATGAACCCGGATATAGAGTCTCACCAACAGTCCCCATAATGTGAGAGCCATTATGATCTATTTGAACTGTTGTGCCGTAACCTTCCGCATGGGAAAAAATGCCACTTGCATTAGTTCCGACTCCTTCCGCATGGGATACACCACCATTTGCAGATGTGCCACTCCCTTCGGCGTGGGAATTCTCCCCATTTGCTTTAGTTGCAAAACCTTCGGCATGGGAACGGCTTCCATTAGCTTGAGTAGTATCACCTTCCGCATGGGTATAGATACCACTAGCGCGAGTGTTGAACCCTTCCGCATGTGAAAAATCCCCATTCGCAAAAGTGAATCTCCCTTCCGCATGGGAATAATTCCCGTTTGCTTTAGTTAAGTAACCTTCCGCATGGGATGCTGAACCAATTACACTCGTCTCAAAACCTTCCGCATGAGAATATGATCCGTTTGCAGAAGTTAAGTAGCCTTCGGCGTGGGAATAATCCCCATTTGCTTTAGTTACATAACCTTCCGCATGGGATACCGATCCGGAGGCTGTAGTATTTCTCCCTTCCGCATGGGAGGCTTCTCCAACGGAGGCAGCACCTACGCCCTCTGCGTGGGAAGCATCCCCACTAGCATTAGAATCGGCACCCTCGGCATGTGCTCCATAGCCAGATGCTATGCTTCGGGAGCCTTCGGCATGGGCAGCCTGGCCTGAGGAGACGGTAAGGTACCCTTCGGCGTGAGCTTCGTAGCCGGATGCTGTAGTATAAGAGCCCTCGGCATGGGCCGCATCGATCGTAGCCAGCGTCATATAACCTTCTGCGTGAGAAGCGGCTCCAGAAGCACTTGTGAAGCTTCCTTCTGCGTGCGCTGAATCCATACTGGCATTGCTTTGATGTCCCTCCGCATGGGAGGCTGCGGCACTAGCTGTCGTCTGATAGCCTTCCGCGTGAGAAGCAAACCCGCTTGCAGTCGTCGTATTTCCTTCGGTCTGAGAGCAAAGGCCTGAGGCATTTTGATTACATTCTGAATCTGCCATTACCATTCCTCCTAATTTAGATTTAATATACTCTATTAAATTTAGAAGAATTGGACACGGCATTATCCCTTACTCAAATGCCCCTTTTAGGACAAGTGGAAATATAGTAGACGGTTCATTCCTACTCAATATTGTGTCCAGTAATCTGCGTTATTCGGCTTAATTGTCTGATTTGCTGAAGTACTGAATATGAGTGTGAGTGTGTTGCAGGATATGTGATTTTTCTGTGGTTTTTCGCAAAAAGAAAACCCCCTTTCGGGGGTAATTCCTTGATACAACTGCATGTTCATCTCCTCTTTCTTTCGCTAGGCGTACATCATGTCCATAAATCCGCGAGTTACATCTACGCCTTCTGCTGGTTCAGGTTGATCTGTCTCTGCATGTGCCGCCATACAAGCTCTCACGGCTTCTTCAGTGGTACAACGATTAGCATCGTCACATGTGTAGCATAAATGGAGCATGTATCTTGTTAATTCATCCGCCTGCGTGAATTGAGTTTGACCGTTGGTTCTCATCTTCATCACTCCTTTTCTTCTTGAGTTAAATATAACATCATCTTCATGTTTTATTTGTGATTTATTTCACAATCTACTGAAAAATTAAATTAAAATAATAAATAAAGGGGCACTCTCATCTGAGATGCCCCTTTATTTACTGTTCTACTACAGATCCACAGTTATATACTCTTACTTCGATAGACATCTCTACACTTCAAACGATCCATTATGGTATACCACAATCCATAATTACAACACTTGCCAATGCTCCCCGCCGTCTACAGTCTGCAACAGTAGCGATCGTTTGGCATCTGTATTCTCCACCAGAATCCAGCCAAGCTTCGGCGATACCATCTGCATTTTCACAATTTCAGGATAGTCTTTAAATATCTTTTCTAAAACGCTGCTCTCAGGATACGCCTTCCATGTTTTCCCTGTATCCTTCGTGTAATACATGATGCCCTTCTGCATCGCCCAACCTTCGGATGAACTGAGGAATACTGGGGCCAGGTTGCGATTGATACCCGTTTGTTTGTTCAGATTAAACGCATATGGCTTCCAACTTACGCCCCCATCTGCTGTGAAGAATCCGCTGAAAGTCATGCTATCTCCACTGGCACAAGACATGGACATCCAGGCTGACTTGGCTTCACGGCCAAAAAATTGAGGAGCACTAATCGTAAAATTACCACATGCACTGTACTTATCCCGGTCAAAAAATGTGGAAACTGTACGCCAATCCTCCCCACCATCTGATGTCACATACAGCTTCGGTGTACCAAACTCTATGGCACTTAGGAAACCGTGCTTTGAATCCGAAAATGTCAATCCCGTGGTGTAGCCACGTCTTGAAATTTCACCTGTTTTTTGTTTATCCTTCTCATCACTGGAAGTCATTCGTTCCCAAGTTGTGCCTCCATCCTGAGTACGATACAGGTTCTTGTCCTGTTTGCCGATTCCCGTATCGAGTGTCGTCAGAACCCAACCCTTCTCTGGAGAGACAAAGGAGATCGCTGTTACCTTGTCCGTCTTGGACAATGAAGACAAACTCCAGCTCACGCCTCCGTTATTGGTACGAAGCACAATCGTATCTGTGCCCCCCATCCCCTCTCGAACAATCCAGCCATGCATACGATCTACAAAATAAATACTTTCTCCATATTTCGGATTAGCCGGGAATTGCACATTCTCTGACGGCGAAATGTTGGTCCACGTTTTCCCTTGATCCTGAGTGTAATAGAGCCGGAGCGCATTGCGCGTAACTCCCCAGGCCAACCCGCCGTTATCATTAATGAGCTGAAAATCGGTCAAACGAGTCTGAATTTGATATTTAGCCATCTCCGCCGCTTCTGCATTATTGTTTGTCGGAGGTACTACAGTAAGGGTCTGACCCACGTTACCGCCGTCATCCTGTTCCGGAAGTTCTGCAGCTGGCGGTGCTTCTGTTTTGGTACATGCAGCGAGCAAAATGATGATTCCTATAGACAGCAACGCTGTCTGCGCGATTTTTTTCCATTGCGAACGCAAGTGGGTTCCACCTCTCTCATCCATCAGACAGACGCGCAAGTCTCTATGACGAAGTTATATTTACAATTCATCAGAATCCACTGCTCCTATTCTACCACAAACTTCGACCTAAAGGCTCACACCACCTCTGGAACCTGCCGAATGTTGAATGTTAATGCTGATTATTGTCCGCGAATAAAAATATGTATGTCAGTTTTGGTCGCTTGAAGTCCATTTATCAACCCTTTTCTGAAGATTTTCCCTGAAATTCGTTCGTGCTGTGAAAAAAGTTATAGACAAAACTCGCTTTATCCCCACATATCCCTTAATATGGATGGTAGTATACCCAAAAAGGAGAGGTTAAGAATATGACAACAAGTTCAGCATTGAAGCCCAGTCGTGTCGTTATTATCGGCATGGGTGCAGTAGGAACAACAACGGGTTACACGCTTATGCTTAGACAGCGTTCGTCCGAGTTGGTATTTGTGGATGTGAATCATGACAAAGCCACCGGTGAAATGCTGGATATGAACCACGGTCTGCCATTTACAGGTGGCGTGAAAGTATGGGCGGGTGACTATTCCGACTGCAAAGATGCCGATATTATCATTATTACTGCGGGTGCTTCTCAAAAGCCGGGCGAGACACGGATTGATCTGCTGAAAAAAAATGCAAGCATTTTCAAAGAAATCATTGATCGGATCACCGAAGTCAACTCACACGGTATTTTGTTAATTGCGACTAATCCTGTCGATATCTTATCCTATACTTCCTGGAAACAAAGCGGCTGGCCTGCTTCCCGGGTCATCGGCTCAGGTACATTGCTGGACAGTGCACGATTCCGTTATCTGATTGGTAAAAATAAAGGCATCGACCCTCGCAGCATTCATGCTCACATCATCGGTGAACATGGCGATTCAGAAGTGCCTGTCTGGAGTCTGGCTAACGTTGCGGGTACTGATCTTGAACTGGACGAAGAGACACAACAGGACATTTTCAACAGCACTAAAAATGCAGCTTATGAGATCATCAATGCCAAAGGAGCCACTTCCTACGCAATCGCTTTGGCGCTAGATCGTATTGTCGCTGCCATTCTGGGCAACGAAGGCTCCGTTCTGAACGTATCCACATTGCTAGAAGATTACAACGGCGTCTCTGACGTCTATCTGGGTGTGCCTTGTGTCGTAGATCGTCATGGCGTGCGTGAGATTCTGCCGCTTCCGTTGAATGAAACCGAGAAATTAGCCTTCCAGGCATCTGCGAACAAATTAAAAGAACAGATAACCGGACTTGAATAACACATAAATCATACATTAAAAAGAGACCATTCAAAGACTCCAAATAGAGTGCTGAATGGTCTTTTTTTGTTCTCCGCAGACTATCTCACTAAATAGTTTACATAATAATAATGACGGAAACTAACACTTAATGGATAACCATACCTCCCGCGATGCCTGACAAAACAATAACCCATGGTGGACACTTCCAGAAATTCAGCAACACAAACAAAATACATACCAATGCAAAATCGGCAGGTGTGTATACGGCGGTTGTCCACAGCGGGTGATAGAGTGCAGCAAGCAGAAGCCCTACGACTCCTGCGTTGATCCCAGCCAGCGTCCCTTGCATATGCGGGTTACTGCGAAGCACACTCCAGAAGGGCAATGCACCAATGATGAGCAAAAATGACGGTAAAAATATAGCAATCGTAGCAATAAACGCCCCTGCCCCTCCCATAGAGATGGCCCCAAGATACGCAGCAAAGGTAAACAGCGGGCCAGGAACCGCTTGCGTAGCACCGTAACCAGCCAGAAAATCATCTTTGTTCACTAACCCACGCTCAGGACTTCCCACAGTGCCAGCCATCGGTTTGCTGGAATATCCTGATCTTGATGATTGGAAGCTGGATCACCTATATTCATGCTCGCCCATCTCTCCTAGCAGGTATTATATGCTGCTGTTCCTGTTAATTAAAGTCAGTCCTCATTTTGAACGTGAGAAAACGTGTTCTTATATTCTAGTTCGTCGCTTCACTGGCTGGAAGTTTAACCTCTAGTAAAGCCATCGCCTCTTCTTTTTCCCGGCTTGTAACATGGGTATACACTGTGGTCGTCTGAATGGAGGCATGTCCAAGCAGCTCTTGTACCGTGCGCAGATCAGCTCCCCGCCGCAACATCATGGTAGCGAATGAGTGACGCAACTTATGGCTTGAATAATTTTGGCGTTGATGCGCAGGAGCTTCCTGCTGAAAGCGTTCGAAGGTTTCCGTAGAGATGAGCTGAATACTGCGAATGGATAGACGCTTTCCTTTTTGCGAAATAAACAAGGCTTCTTCTTTCTCTCCGCGCCAAGGGTTCAACCGCTCTGCAAGTGCCTGAGATAACACCTCTGCAACCGTTTCGGGAACCGGGATGGAGCGCCATTTCCGGCCCTTACCGAACACATCGAGTGTGCGCCGCTCGGGATTGTAGTCCTTACAATTGAGGGCATGAACTTCCCCCACCCGTAGCCCCATGTAACCCATAAGCAGGAACACCGCCAAATTACGGGTGCGATACTTGCCTTCCACGGATGCCAGAAAGCGGGTCAAACCACCTTCGTCCAGAAAGACGGGGGCACGGTTTTTCTCTGTTTTGGATTTTTTAATACCCGAAGCCGGATTATTTGTCAGTACTTCAAGTTCGATGAGGGATTTGTAAAAACAGTTGATCGCCGCGTGTTTACGATTCCGTGTAGCATCACTGACGCCACGTTCCCGCGCACGAGACAGATAAGAGAGCACATGCAGCTTCTTTACTTGCTCCAGCGATTTCCCTTGAATAGTAATGAGGAATTCCACCACATCCCCCGTGTAGGATTTGACCGTATGTCCTGTGTAGCCGGCATCCTTCATCCAAATATGGAAAGCTTCCAATTCATCGGCGTACTGCTCTTGAATCTCTTCATTGATCACCTGCTCTTGTCACCTCCTCTGATTTCTGCTGTACTGACTTCCCTGCATGAAACGATCTTATCATCCACATTTCGCTGACGGAGCATGGACGCTCAAGTCAATGGAAAATCAACTTCTTCCACAATAACGACATCAGCCATTAGCAAAATCGTATCCGGTTTACCCGTGCTACGTGTGAGCACAAACGCTGGAATTGGATTTTCATGAATCTCATTTACCGATTCCGCAATTTGCACATACAGATCCAGAAGAAGTGTCTCTCCTTCGCCTGGAATATCAATAACCGGCCAATCTTTGCGAATGCAATCCGCCCAAAAAGCCAGCTCATTCGCTGGAACAATGCTTAACTGCTGCACTTTGGCATCAATAGGATAAATCGCTTGACGCAAGGGTTCATCCCCTAGCTTGTCCCAAGGTAGCGCATCAACCGCCTGCTCGCTTGGAGGAGAATAAAGGGAATAACACCATGGAGTCATGCCCCATACAACCACCATCAGTCCCTCCTCGATCAATACATCCAGTCGGCCTTCCGTGAAATGTTCAATTATATTATGATTACCTGGCCCAAGCAGTTCCTCTACTCGCTTCGCGAGACGATCTAGATCTGCAAGAATGAATCCTCTTCGGCCATAGGAGTCAAACACATGATGATTCCGAGTCCATTCTGCAGATGGTAAATCGAGCATCGGGGCTTCTGCCGGGAACAGAGTGATATGTACTGTGTTCACTTGTGCGTATTTCACCATCGCAAGCTGTTCCGGTTCTAGCGGCCCTTCTGCGATTCGGGGTGTTTTTCGATGCAAAGCAATGCGTACTTCATATTCTCCCTCTTTATAGGGTGCGAGATCAAGTTCAATCGAATCACTTATGCCTTGAATCGAAGCTATTGAAATCCGACTATTCTCGGTCAAATGAATCGCATATTGTACATACGATATTTCAGATCCATAGAGAATACCAGCATCTTCTCGGTGGATAGGTGTCTGCATTTGCTGGGCAATCACGGAAACTTTGCGGCTATCGTCCAGATGTCGCTGCGGATCGATGTCGAACTGTACATCATCTGCACCATCCTCTTGTGAGATAATCAGCTTCGCCTCGGCTAGAACGGTTGAATCCGCAAGTGCAAACCCAAAATGCGACGAGTGTTCATTGAAATTGTTATGTAATGGTTCTTTCATAAATTAACCCCTCTCTTCGGTTCTGGTTGCAGATCACACCCCCAAATATATTTCATATTTGCTTGAGCCGCAACCCCGACCTGATGATGAATCCAGTTGGTTTCCTTTAATCCTTACCCATTTGGACGTACAAAAAATCCCAATCCTTCGTTTATCGAAGGGTTGGGATTCACTTATAGTTTAGTTTGGATTCACTTCCGCCGAAGCGGATTCAGATGACTATGATGGCGACCATAGGCAAAATAGATGATTAATCCGATGATGAGCCAGCCAAAAAAAGTAATCCATGTTAAAGCTGCGAGGCGAGTCATTAAATAGAAACAGCCGAGAGCACTCAAGATCGGAATTAACGGTACCAGCGGAACGCGGAATCCCCGTTTAAGATCAGGGTTATTTTTTCGCAATACGATAATCCCGATACTCACTACAGCAAAAGCAAACAACGTTCCGATATTCGTTAACTCTGCCAGATGGCCGAGAGAGATAAATCCGGAAAACAAAGCAATAATTATACCTGCGAGCCAGCTTCCAACTGCCGGTGTCTGACTTTTACCGCTTACTTTGGAGAAAACCGGAGACAACAAACCATCACGTGACATGGAGTAAAGAAGACGCGTCTGTCCATACATCATGACCAGCAACACCGTTGTGATTCCCGTAATTGCCCCGAGGGATACGATCCACGATAAACCATTTAATTGAACGAATTCAAATGCAAAAGCGACCGGATCACTGACATTTAACATGTTGTACGGCACGATCCCTGTCAGAATCAGAGATACCACAATATAAAGGATGGTACAAACTGCAAGCGATGAGATAATACCAATTGGCAAGTCCCTTTGCGGACGTTTCACCTCTTCGGCTGCAGTGGATACAGCATCAAATCCGATATAAGCAAAAAACACCGTTGCGGCACCCGCCGTTACACCTGAGAAGCCAAACGGCAAGAAAGGATGCCAGTTCGCTGGTTGAACATAAAACACACCCACACCGATGAAGATTAGCACCACGATAATTTTAATGCCTACCATGATTCCATTCGCTCGTGCCGCTTCCTTTACCCCACGGGTTAACAGGAACGTAATGATTAACGTAATTACAGCTGCTGTAATGTCAAAATACGTGCCTTTTTCCGGATTAAAAGCACTCGTTAACGCATGAGGTAACTCTATCCCGAACCCAGACAATAAAGTCTGGAAGTACCCTGACCAACCACTAGCTACCGCCGCACTCGCAAAGCCATATTCAAGAATGAGATCCCAACCCAGAATCCACGCAATCACTTCACCAAATGCGGTGTAGCTATACGTGTAAGCACTTCCCGATGCCGGGATGGTGGAAGCAAATTCAGCGTAACATAGAGCGGCAAAAGCACAGATGATACCCGCCAGTAAAAAGGATAACACCAGACCAGGGCCTGCATACTTGGCAGCTGCAACACCTGTAAGTACAAAAATACCTGTACCAATAATCGCCCCAACGCCTAGCGTCGTTAGATCAAAGGCTCCAAGCGCCCTCTTCAAAGCACCGCTCTCATTGGTTTGGCTGGCAATCGGTTTTTTACGGAATAACACACTCATTTTTTCATTTCTGCTCATACGCATGTTCCTTTCATGATAAACCTTGAATGTGTTGCTACGTAATAACGACGAAGGTTGTCTCATCTGTTCTACGAAAAACTCATTTGTTCTATCTTATCCATCACCTATAAAAACCTATCGAATTCTACACGTTATCGCGTTGAATGATTAAATTTATTTTTGAAGATGGCTTATTTTGACCTTTTCCCGCGAAAAATATCATGTTCTGTTACCCATGGTGAAGTATGAAAATGGATTTAAACGAAAACTGCGTATAATTTATATTATGCGCAGTTTTTTAAGATATTTTTACGAACTCGATTGCGCTATATATAGTTGTTATATGCATTTATGCACATGAAAGACATTTTCGGCTTTTTCTGCTGTCATATCCTCTCTTAATTCGTCAGACGAGCGCTCCTTCCACAGGCTGATATTTATTTTGGATGGATATGTGTGTTATTAAATAAAAAAAGCCGCTAAATTCAGCGGCTCCTTGCAATCTTTCAATCTAACTTATTGTTGTGCCATATTCATATCTATCGGCTGACGATTATGGTGCAACGATACTTATCTCTACCGCTAATCCTAATGAAGATCTTCTCCATTGGATTCAATCACTTTTTTATACCAGTAGAAACTGTTCTTTTTACTTCTTTTCAGCGTGCCTTTGCCCTCGTTATCCTTATCTACATAAATGAAACCATAGCGCTTGGCCATTTCACCGGTGGAAGCACTCACAATATCGATGCAACCCCAAGCCGTATAACCGATTAAGTTAACGCCGTCACGGACAGCTTCTCTCATCTGTTCAATGTGAGCGCGCAAAAACTCAATTCGGTACGTATCGTTAATGGTGCCATCCTCTTCAACGACATCCACTGCACCCAGGCCATTTTCCACAATCATCATCGGGATGCGATAGCGATCATAGACATGGTTCAGCACGTACCGGAGTCCAACCGGATCAATCTGCCAGCCCCAGTCCGTCGCTTTCAGATACGGATTTTTGTATCCACCAAAAACGTTACCTTGGGTTTCATCCCCTTCTGGTCGGGTACCTACCACATGAGATTTGTAGTAGCTAAAGCTATAGAAATCCACACAACCTTGTTTAAGAACTTCTTTATCATCTTCAGCCATTTGAATGTGGATATTTTTTTCTTCAAAATACCTTTTCGCAAAGTCAGGATATTCGCCTCTAACTTGCACGTCACTGCTCATCATATTGTTGATCTGATCCATTCTTAGCGCTTGTAACATATCTTCCGGTTTACATGTACTTCCGTAGCCATGACTATAATTGATCATACAGCCGAGTTTGAAATCTGGATTGATCACATGTGCAAGCTTGACCGCTTTGGCACTCGCCACGAATTGATGGTGCAGCGCTTGAAATCTCATCTGCGTGCTGTCTACGGATGTATTGTTAAATACGCCGCCTTTTTTATCAACCAGCAGAGCTCCTGCCAGGTATGCACCTGCTGGAACAATCAGGCTATTAATTTCGTTAAAAGTAATCCAATACTTCACCACGTCTTTGTAACGATTAAAGATTGCGTTGCAATACTTTACGTAACAATCGATCATTTCTCTGGAAGCCCAAGCATTAAATTTCTCAGTTAGAGCAAACGGTGCTTCATAATGCGAGATCGTAACGATCGGTTCGATATTATACTTTTTCAATTCATTGAACACTTTGTCGTAAAATTGAAGCCCTGCTTCATTCGGCTCTGCATCGTCTCCGTTAGGGAAAATCCTGGACCATGCAATGGACATTCTGTAACAACGGAAACCCATCTCTGCAAATAGACGAATATCTTCCTTGTAATGATGGTAAAAATCTACCGCTTCATGTGAAGGGTAATGAACCCCCTCTTCAGTCGTTATCGTTATCCGACGGGGAACCGTATGGGTTCCGCCCGTCATCATATCGGCTGTACTCGCTTTTTTGCCATCAAGATTCCAGGCACCTTCGTATTGATTCGCCGCTGTTGCACCGCCCCACATAAAAGATTCAGGGAAAGTATTTTTGCTATACATGAATCATTCCTCCTAAAATTACCTTTAAATAATTTTGATCAATTTTTCACCAATCGTAATCGATGTCTTGTCCGTGTTGATGACATCCACAAAATCATGTGAGTTCGTAACGATAATGGGGGTAGTCAAGTCAAAGCCTTTCGCCGCTATGGCATCCGTGTCAAACTCAATAAGCAAATCTCCAGCTTTTACTGTATCGCCTTCTTGAACGTGGACCTTGAAATGCTCGCCTTTCAACTTCACCGTATTCATTCCAATGTGAATGAGAAGCTCCGCACCATCATTGGAACTAATACCGATGGCATGGGACGTAGGGAAAACCGCGGATACCACACCATCTGCTGGTGCTACGAGTTTTCCAACCGCAGGTTCAATAGCGATTCCTTTTCCCATAGCACCCGTTGCAAAAGCTTCGTCCTTAATCGTGGATAACTCCAGAACTTTACCAGTCAATGGTGCAACGAGAATATGTTCAGAAACACCGGCAACAGCTACACGATCGTTTGTAGACGTTTTTTCTTGAGTTACTTGATTCTTTCCATCCTCGGGTACATCTTCAAATCCTAAGATCAGAGTCATGATGAATGTAACTACAAATGCAATCACACAACCAATTGCGGCATGAACCAGATTCCATGGATGATCCGTGATAAAAGCCGGTAGCGTAGCTATCCCTGCAATACCCAGAGCCGATCGAGCTACACCGAACAATCCGACATAAACACCAGCCACAACGCCACCAATGATTACAGCAATTAGTGGTTTTTTCAAACGTAGGTTTACACCAAACAAGGCTGGCTCGGTAATTCCGAGCAGGGCCGTAATACTGGTAGAATAAGCCACTTGTTTAAATGCTTTATTTCTAGTTCTCATAGCAACGGCAAGCGCAGCGGCACCTTGAGAAATATTGTGTACAAGCATACCCGGACCAACAATGCTATCCGTCTTCGTCTGTGCGTAAGCAGTGAGCACAACAGGTCCCAAACTGTAATGCATACCTGTCATAATCAAGAACGGGAATGCCCCGCCGATAATACCAGATACTAACCATCCTGCATGTGTATTCACAAAAGAAACGGCTGACGCAAGGTAGTTACCTGCAATGGCACCGATTGGACCTAGTACAATCAGTGTTAGTGGAGCCATGATAAGAATCACGATCAATGGCTTCAGAATGGATTTAATAACCGATGGGGAATACTTCTCGGCAAACCGTTCCACATACGACAAGATCCATACCGCTAAAATAATCGGAATGACCGACGAAGTGTACGTCGCTGGTGTGACAGGTAGTCCCAAAAACGCAACAGGCTTACCGGCACTCATCAACGCCCCCAAGGCAGGATGCAGCAGAACACCAGCAATCGTTAATGCAAAGCCCACGTTAGCTTTAAGCTTAACAGCCGCACTCCAGGCAAGCAGCATTGGCAAGAAGTAATACGCCGCATCACCGATAAAGGTCATAATCGTATTGAATTGTCCATCCAGATCAACGAGATCAAATGTTTTCAAAATAAGAAGAACGGCTTTGATCATCGCACAACCAATCATGGCTGGCAGGATCGGTGTAAAGATTCCGGAGATCGTGTCCAGAAGCGTAGTCAGTTTTCCCTTTTTCACAGTAGGAGCATCGTCATTGGTTGCAAAGTTCCCCAGCTTCGTCAAAGCTTTGTACACATTGTTTACCTCGTTACCTATAATGACCTGATATTGCCCGCCACTGCTGGCAACACCTACAACCCCTTGGACATTTTTTAAAGCTTCATCATTCGCGACCTTCTCGTCTTTCAGATTAAATCTCAACCTTGTAGCACAGTGTGTTACACTATCTACGTTTTTTTCTCCACCGACCAGTTTTAAAATCTCGGCGGCTGTGCTTTCATGTTTCATGTACTGCTCCCCCTCTAACTTTTTTTGGTATAAAAAAAGACCTAGAATTCTATCGAATATAGATAAGCTCTATACACGATGGAACTCTAGGTCTTGCCTGCCTCACCAGTAACAATCCTAGTATACTCATTATAGTGGCTGATGAAGGATCAATCCTTCTCTTCATCAATAACCCTTTTGATATGAACCGTTAAATATACCAATTCATCTTCTGTTAATTCTTTACCATAATCGACCCGAATCAGCTGTGCAATCCGGAGACTGCATTGATATTCATTCGCATACTTTTCTTTAATAATATGGAGAAAATCACTGTCACCGCTTTTCATAACCGTATGATTAAACAAGCGATAGGCGAAAAATTTCAAATGTGTGACTAGTCTGGAATAATGAAGCGAGCTTTCATTGAAATGAATATTAAACTGATATCGAATAATATTCAAGACTTTATGAATGAACTGCGTAATCTTCATGGTTTCTTCCATTTCGGATCCCAGTTCTGCATTGACAATATGAAGCGCGATGAACCCAGCCTCATCTTCAGGCAGTGAAATGTTAAACTCCTCATTAATCATATCCCGGGCTTTCATAGCCACACGAAATTCATTGGAATAAAACGCTTTAATCTCTGACAACAAAGCATTATTAAAATTCATACCTTGCTTATAACGCGCCACTGCAAAATTAATATGATCCGTTAACGTCAGATATATATTTTCATTGAGTTCCTTGTTTAGAGACTGCTTGGCGTACTGAATGATACTGTCGGATACACGAATATATTCCATCGGGATTTGTGCCAGCAGGGCATATAATTTGCCTGTTACATTTTTGGATTTCAGAAAAAATTCTTTCTCAATTTTGTCTGTGTCCACATCGTCTCCCTTTTTCTTCTGAAAACCAATGCCACTGCCTAAAAGCATCATCTCCTGGCGCCGTTCATTGACTGCACAGACGACATTATTGTTAATAATTCGTGTGATCTTCATCGGAATCTCCTTTTAAAATGAAACGTTAACAGAATTTAACAACAAAAAAAGACCATTAATTATGCACACATGAAAAAATACAATTCTGCATGTTTGCATTATCAATCGGTCTTGCCTGCTGATCAGTAACAATCCTGATTATATTCATTATTAACTTATACCGCTATCTTAGTAGAAAGCGTTCTATTTGTCAACATACCTTACTCCAACCCCAATTTCATGTGAAAACAATGGATAATTGATCAGAAAAGAATGATAAGATGAGAAAGAGCCGTATTTTGAGATAACGGCCCTTTTGTTTTATTTTATGTCAGCTCTATTATGAAAAAACAACCCGGTCCGCATCGGACATCCGATATTGCGTCAACAAATATTCCGTACTCTGCGTGGCTTTGCGCCGAATTTCATCCAGATCGACGTGCAACAGCCTGCCCTCTCGCTTCACAGGTTTTCCCGCAACAAAAACCGTATCCACATTGGATGGATTGGCAAATTGCACAACAGCACCAATAGGATCATGCACAGGGAACAAATTCAGGTCCGTCGTACGAATCATGATCACATCTGCTTCTTTTCCCGGCGCAAGCGATCCTGTTTTTTGCTCCAGTCCTAAAGCCCGTGCACCCGCAGAGGTTGCAAATCGCAACACCTGGCTTGCCTGCAAACCGAGTTCACCCGGCATTTCGCCCTGTTGCAAAAGGTACTCATTCGTTCTGGAACGCTCAGCTTGCAACGCGAATTTCATCTGTGAAAACATGTCTCCGCCCGTCGAAGTCACGACATCTACCCCAAGCGTTGGCGTACCCCCGTGCTCCATAAAATGCCCTGTAGCTGGATAGCCATGTCCCATCATCATCTCAACTTCAGGTGTAACCGACAAAGAGGCTCCGCTGTCTGCGAGCATTTTGAATTCATCCATGCCCATCGTATTTCCGTGTACAACATTGATCCGTGGGCTAAGCAGCCCTGCCTCATACATGCGGCTAATCGAACGATCCGCTGATCCCCAACTGCCGAAACCGACATGCATCGAACAAATCGCGTCCAGTTCTTCTGCAAGCCGAATGTCCTGTACCGTTGTATCCCAGTGGCTAAACTCTGGTCCTCGAATAGCAAGTCCATAGGTGAGTAGTTGATCATTCGAAGAGAAATATCGCTCTTTAACCCCTCTAACATTTTCGGGATACGACAACTTGCTCTCACGATTCCAATACATCGTTTCTCCTGGCACACCATGGGCAAAAACTGCACGAATTCCTGCATCCTGCAGTCCTCGAATCAGCTCATCCGTATGTTCAGCTGAGTATGGCATGCTCCAGTCCAGTACCGTGGTGACGCCTGCATTAAGCGCTTCCAGCGATCCCAGCAGATTGGCAATATAGCTGTCCTGTGGGCGAAGCTTGCTTCCCATAGCGCCATAGTACAAATTTTGCAAGTACACGGGTAGGGACCAGTTGGTACCGGCTGTTTTGACGAGCGATTCCCACATATGCCGGTGTGTATCCACCAGTCCAGGCATAATAATCATATCTGAAGCGTCGATGACCTCAATATCTGGAGTATCTGACAACCCGATATTCGGTTGAATGGCCGCAATTAAAGAATCCTGAATAAGTACATCTGCCCTGTTATACTGACCAATACGAGCATCCATCGATAATACACAACCGTTCTTCAAAAGATAACTTGTCCCCATGAGACACCTCTCCCATCATAATGGTTTGTAAAATGATTTGATCTCCATTGCTTATTTCTTTTTACTCATGACTATAATTTCACTAGTTTATATATATTATATATCAATCGATAATATTTTTCAAATTCTGGAAGTTCCAACTTCGCTCTGTATAGAGATTCGCGGGTACGTAAGATGATTGAACTTAATTGTTAAACCGTATTGTTACAATTCATTCTTTTCCTCATTAGAACGCATCTTACGTTTAGCTCGAAAACGTCTAACCTTCATGAGATTGCCGCACATCTTATCATCACAATATTTCTGCGTTCTGCTGCGAGTATCATCATAAAATATCCATCGGCAGTCCGGATTGTCACAGGATCGAATTCTCTTCCCTTCGCCCTCCACGAGTGTCACGGCAAAATCAGCAGCAACCTCTGCCATCACCTGAGCCCAATGTCTATGAATGGGAACCAGCGCAACACCCAGTCCTTGATCTTGTGTAATTATTCGTCTAATCACTTCTCCAGCCATCATAAAATCATTCAACCAGGCCTGATCCTTCTCAGTAAAGAGCTTTCCGTTAGACAAACGAATAGCCAGAGACTGCAAATTATCTCTAAAACTTCTCATTGCGGATTCCTCTTCATTCGACGCCGGTACTGGCGCTCCCAAATTCCAACGATTCAAGAAATCTTGCTGCCAGCTAACCTTTCCCAGTCTGTCTTCTGATCGATCCCCGCCACGCCAATCATGATAATCACTGTTCACAAAATCTGTCCATAATCTATCCATTGGGTCCTCCGATTGATGTAACTATCTAATTTAGATAAAGATGGTTACAGTCATGCAAATTGTGTTATATTAATTGTAACCATTTCAACCCATATTAGCTAGTTACCAGCATGAAGATGCAAGAACGAGATGAGTCTGACATGAGAGGAATGAAATTTAAAAATGAAAACGGTCACCACAGCATTAGATGTATTGGTTATTCAGAATGAAGATACTTGGGATCAATGTAACTGGATTGTCCCATTGTCCAAGGCTCTGGAGGGGCTGAACGCCGAACAGGCTGCCTGGGTTCCTCCTTCAGGTGGACAGAGCATATGGCAGCTAGCCAATCATATGTTTTATTACAATCAACGGATTTTGGAACGTCTTCAGGGAAAAGAACCGTCTGTACCCGTTGCAGATTCCAACGTAGCTACGTTTGGGATATCCGGCGATCCATCAAACGAAGCTGGCTGGAACAAACTTATGGAACAAACCACGAAACTGGCTGAGCAGTTGCGCGATACCCTTTCTACATTAGAGGAAGCGAAACTTGAAGAAGCTTATATGGATTCCGAAGACAACTGGGCTCAGACGCTTGCCCGCTGGGTTCTGCACGATGCTTATCATGCAGGTCAGATTGTGCAGTTACGGAGGCAACAGGGATGCTGGAGTATTGTTTTCTAAAAAAACACTTGAACTGATAGCGTTTACAGGAATAAGATGAACTTCATAAGGTTACAACTTGTTCAATACACTAATTAATTGAATAGGATCTTCGGGGTAGGGTGCAATTCCCAACCGGCGGTGATGTTCTTATAGAACCAGCCCGCGACTCGCTGTTTAAGGTTCCGACCTGGTAGTAGCGACTGACTTGGTGCGATTCCAAGGCCGACGGTATAGTCCGGATGAGAGAAGATCAACACAACGGCAAGCCGTATTTGGGAAGTCTTTTTCCCTGACGCCTTGTCTTTGAATGGTCCCCCGTTTATTTGGCATACGCCAAGGACGGGGGATTTTGTCGATTTTGCCAACTGAAGATTCCGTGTTCTGACGAAGGAGTCCTGAATATGGAAAACACATCAACAGCATCAACGATTTATCGCAAGGAACGAAGCAACACCGGATTTTGGCTGGTTGTGCTGGGCGCAGCCCTCTGGGGTGTAGACCCGTTATTCCGCATCCTTTTGCTAAAAACGATGACTTCTACACAGATTGTTCTAATCGAACACATCATCGTCAGCCTTGTTGCGCTACCGGTATTATGGAAGTTCCGGGATGATCTGAAGAAACTGCGTGCGCGTCACTGGATTGCTGTTATCTTTATCTCTTGGGGCGGCTCAGCCCTGGCAACGGTATTATTCACTTTGGCGCTTACCCATAATGATCCCAACACGGTATTGTTATTGCAAAAAATGCAGCCACTCTTCGCGATTGTACTTGCGAAATTAATATTAAAAGAAACATTGCCACGTCACTTCGGCGGACTGTTCATCATTGCGCTGGCAGGAACATATCTGCTAACGTTTGGCTTCTCCCTACCGCTCGGCAACTGGAATAACTGGATTCATGCAGGTAGCCTGCTGTCTCTTGGTGCCGCAGCTTTGTGGGGTGGATCTACCGTTATGGGGCGATTAATGCTTGGGCAAGCTCGTTATGAGACGGTCACCTCCCTTCGCTTTGTCGTTGCACTTCCGCTCCTGATCTTCATGACCTGGAATGAAGGTGCACCTTGGACACTTCCCGCAGGTACAGGCGCACAGGCTGCTGTCATTCTGAATATTTTGGGGCAGGCACTATTGCCTGGCTTGCTCAGTCTGCTTCTTTACTATAAAGGATTGTCTTCAACCAAAGCTTCTGTAGCAACCCTGGCGGAACTCAGCTTCCCGATGGCTGGTGTACTCGTGAACTGGATTGCCTTCCGTACGCTGATAACCTGGGAGCAATTGCTTGGCTTTATCCTGATCTGGATCGCACTATTCCTGATCTCCAAACAGCAGGAACGCTCTACACCGATTGCCGAGGCCGCACCCAAACTTCGCACAGAGTAATACATTTTCATCTGGTACAAATAATATAAGCACTGTTTCACCTTCCGAGGTGAGCAGTGCTTTTCTTCTGCCGTTTTTTCTTCTATTGTGATGGCTTGATGTTTTGTCTTTTGTCTGTCTAGGTGGTACGATGGCTTATGGAACTTGGAACATGAAATCATTAAGGAACTATTTTCAGAGAGGAACGATTACTAATGTCTTCATTCTCATATACCTCCTATGACGCTATAGGGCTCGCCGAACTTATTCGCTCCCGGGAAGTAACCCCGGTTGAAATGCTCGAAGCTGCCTATGCACGTCTGGAAGAAGTCAATCCACAGCTCAATGCAGTCATTCGTACATATGAAACACGTGCTCGGCAGGAAGCCAGCATGGTTAAGCCTGGGGAACAGCCATTTGCAGGTGTGCCGTTGCTCCTCAAAGATATTTCTCAATCTTTGGAAGGAGAATTTCTTACCTCTGGATCACGTCTGTTCAGCGAACATCGTGCTCTTCGCAGCTCCAATTTCGTAACTCGTTTGCTCGAAGCAGGTTTTATTGTGATCGGACATACGAATACACCGGAATTTGGGTTGAAAAATATAACCGAGCCACGTCTACACGGGCCAACACGCAATCCGTGGAATGTGAATCATTCCCCAGGCGGCTCAAGCGGCGGTGCCGCTGCCGCTGTAGCATCAGGCATCGTGCCGCTTGCCGGCGCAAGTGATGGCGGTGGTTCCATTCGAATTCCCGCTTCCTTCAGCGGTTTGTTTGGGCTAAAACCAACCCGCGGACGCACTCCCGTTGGTCCGGGCGTTGGACGCCAGTGGCAAGGAGCCTCGATAGATTTTGCAGTATCTCGCTCTGTCAGAGACAGTGCTGCACTGCTGGATACGCTCCAGATTATCCAACCGGAAGCCGCATTTCATGCACCATTATTCCCGGGAAGTTACCTTGCTGATATGAACTATCCGCATCAACGCAAGTGGCGTATCGCATATACGACGGATTCACCTGTTGGCACGCCTGTCAGTGAAGACGCCAAGGAGGCGGTGATGAAACTGGTCCGTTTCCTGGGAACTCAGGGGCATCATGTGGAGGAAAAGTTAAGTCCAGTCAATGGCGTACGCCTGATGGAGAACTATTATATGATGAACAGCGGTGAGATGGCTGCGATGATCTCCTCCATGGAACGTAGCTTGGGTCGCTCACTCACCGCAGATGATATGGAGATTGAGTCTTGGGTACTGGCTGAAGCGGGCAAAAAAGTATCTGCTGCTGAATTTGTTCATAGTTTGGCCGAATGGGACGTGGCGGCTGCGCAGATGTCTACCTTGTTTGAACGGTATGATTTTTACATCACACCTGTCAATGCTTTTCCAGCACCACGGGTTGGCGAACTGACGCCACATGCGGAACAGATTCAACATCTAATGTCCGTCAGTGATTTCGATAAAACGGCGCAACAAGAGCTGATCTATGAGATGTTCAAGCCGAGCCTTACGTACACCCCGTTCACGCAGCTTGCAAATCTGACAGGCCAACCCGCCATTAGTCTTCCTATACATTTGACTGCAGAAGGATTGCCAATGGGTGTTCAGGTTATGGCAACCAAAGGCCGTGAAGATTGGTTATTACATCTGGCGGGACAACTTGAAAATACAGAACTGTGGGTTGGCATGCAGAACAATCCGATGTTTCCAACCTCGACAAAAGCTTAAAATAGTTATAAAAGTGGAAAGAAGCCAGCAGAACATAACTGTTTGGCTTTTTTTTAGTGGAACAGAAATCGCATCAGGCAGTGAACCTGAATCGTTTTTGATTAATTCTTTAGTCCATGTGACTATCTTGGATGATAATTACAATTGTCCATGTAACCATCTTTCTGACAATAGATTTTAGTTAACATAATAATGATGTTGTAAACTTAAATTTCGGACTACTTCTCCACCGGAATAAAATTTGCTCGCCATGTAAACCCTACTGTAGTGAAAAAAATAACTTAGTAGGAGGGATCAGCGATGGGAATTTTAAGTGGAAATCCTAAAAACGAGCCCATGCATTATGGAGAAATCTATAGTGTATGGGAGTGCTCAATGGTAGCCAAAGGAGCTGTCTCTTGTTATCAGGCTTATATGAATCACGCCGGAGACAAAGATTTGAAAAAAATTTTAGAAGACTTGCTGGATCAGGCCAGACTGGAAATTAAAGAATGTGACGCCTTACTAACCGAGAACGGTATCACGCCCGCTCCGACTCTTCCAGAGAGACCCGTTGTGGCATTAGAGGACATTCCTCCTGGTGCAAGGTTTACTGATCCAGAGATCGGTGCCAAAATTGCAGCTGATACTGCTCTTGGATTAGTCGCCGCGAGTCAGACTATTGGCCAATCCATCCGTGAGGATATTGGTGCACTGTTTGCGAAGTATCACGTTACCAAAACGGCACTGGGTGTGCGAATTCTCCGTTTGAGTAAAGAAAAAGGATGGCTTATTCCCCCGCCGCTACAAGTGAAAAGGCCGGATGGCGAATAGTCCTGTGATATCAAACGAATTAAATAAAGACATTTAATAATGATTTAAACACACAACATTAAAGAAGCCGAGATGAGGATAATAACATATTCCTCTTCTTGGCCTCTTTTGTGTTCAGAAATGAACTAGACTTTCTTATCTCCCGACTCGTAATTGAAGTATTCTACATCCACATACCCTTGTTCTCTTTCATGATTCAAGTTATATACTCCAACGCGATTTCCACGATAATGTCCCCATCCCAGTGGATAGACATCCCCAAAGGGAATAAATTTCTCGCCATCGAGGCTATATTCATACCTGTTTTCACCACGCAAGTTCCAAATGGATCTCAACCATAGGGTAGTCGCATCAGCATCAATAGATGGTCCCCATTTGATTGTACCTGATTGATTGAACTTCAATGCCCGAGATCCTTGCTGCTGATGAATACCAATCATACAATAGCTTTGTCCAAAATGGCATAGACCCGCTTCCTGGTCATCCACCATTCCACTTAGATCATACTTGGCAGTCACTACGTTATGAGGAACACGATACGCCCGTTGGGAAAGAGTGTTTGAGATTTTAAAGAAATCATTCTTCTCCAAAGGTACACTTGCATGCAAACGCAAATATCCTGGTCTCTCTGTTAAAGACCACATATCCGCTTTGGGCTGGTGGTTCCACCCCCAATGAGACTGCAGTACCCGGCTATTGAAATCATCATTCACGGTTAAGATCGTTTTTGAATAGCCATGAATTGGTTTTGTGCCTCCCCATACCATCTCTCCAACACCATCTCCGTCTGTATCCTCACCAATGATTGGCCAACCGTCAACCCACGTAACGGGAAGCAGGTGAAGAGTTCTGCCTTCAAAGTAACCACCGGCTCCCTGGTGACTAATGAAATACCACTCCCCAGACGGTGTTTGCACAAGTCCGCCTTGATTCGGTTCGCGGTCCACTTCCACATCATGCGTATGAATTAACTCTTTTTCTTCGTAAGGACCGTATAAATGCTCTGAACGGAGCATCATAACAACCCTTACCTCCTCACCATTTCTCGGTCGAACTTCACTGTGAAAAATGTAATAAAGTCCGTTTATTTTGTAAAGCTTACTCGCTTCGCTACCTTTATATTGATGGATCACAACACCACTGTCTTGCAAAATTTGTTTTCCATCGTCGCTAAGTTTAAACAGGTAAATATTATAATTGTCGGCAAAATTCGTAGCCACCAGATATCCTTGACCGTCAGCATCCCAAAAAGGACAACAATCATCCCAACCAGAAGTCTCCCAACTATGATAAAGAGGCTCCCATGGGCCAGCAGGATCTGTAGCTGTGCTTACGAACAAACCCTCATCCGGTGTGAAAAAATACACCCAAAATTGATGGTCATGAAAACGGATCGCTCCCGCCCAGACTCCTCTTGCATAACGATTCATTCGATCATGCCGATATTCTGGCCCGATAACTGTCAAATCCTCTACGACATGACTAATTACATTCCAATTGACCAGATCTTTAGAGTGCAGAACAGCCATACCTGGTGAGCAATGTAATGTGGAAGAGATCGCATAGTAGTCTTCCCCAACGTTTATGACATCTGGATCGCAGTAATCTCCAGGCAAGACTGGATTGACATAAGTACCGTCTCCTTGATCGCCCCATTTTCCTTCATGGGAAAGCAAAACGTAATCTTTGTTCATCATCGTTCTCCTCCATCGCTTTTCTGGGATGCCGTTAACCTATCTATTTGAGGCTCTGAAACATTACACTACGAATCTCGTAATCATTATACTACTTGAATTTCAATTTAATAGACAGGTCAAACACGATCTCTATGTTTGCAGACATCGTGTTTTAATAGGATCACCGTAACTTCTTGTCCTATAAGTTAGGCTTCCCGAATATGCTGGTAGAGTTATGCGAATGACCCAATAAAGCGAAAGGAGGATCTTTTCATTTCTAATTTACTTGGATATATTGTTCTAGGGCTGACACTTTCTGCCCCAATCGGATCCATCAATGCTGCTCAATTGGAGAAAGGTGTTCGGGGAGGATTTATGCCAGCCTGGTTTGTTGGACTAGGTGCTATTGCAGCAGATATTATCTACATGCTGATCGTCTATCTTGGTGTTGTGCATCTGCTGGAGCTTCCCTATGTTCAGGTGTTCTTATGGTTGTTTGGCAGTTTTGTCCTGATCTACACCGGTATAGAAGGTATGGCCAAAGTAGGTACCCTAGTCTCCTCGCCTTTGCGCGGTGGGACGTCTCAACTGTCAAAATCCTTCTTTCAAGGTTTCCTGATGTCGTTGTTTAACCCGCTCTCCATTATGTTTTGGCTTGGGATCTATGGATCGGTTCTTGCTAAAACGGTGAACCATTCCTCCATGGATCAATTGCTCATCTACAGTGGGGCCATTATTTTCGGTGTACTTCTATGGGACTTGTTTATGGCAGCAGCCGTCAGTTTTTTCAGAGGGTACCTGACACCAGTTGTACTTAAAGGAATCTCGATCATCTCTGGTTTATCCTTGATTGCCTTTGGATGTTATTTTGCGTACAAGGCGTTCCTGTTTCTGTTCTTCACTTGATTTTGTTCCTTTGTTTACGAATTCCTGTAATATGAAAGCCGGCTCCCTTCAACGAGCTACTCTCGTCAGCTTGCTCCGTCTGTTCACGTTGCTCTTTATCTGCAGCAGATGATGTTTTTTTGCGTTTACGTTGAACGATGATATCACTTAGGGCAATCAGAGAAACCAGCAGTAAACTAATGAAGAAACCGGGCCGGCTTAACCCGTGAAAAAGAGTTCCTGTTATCGCCGTGCTGATCAGCACCAGTCCAATCCACCGTTTTACAACATCCAATGTACGGGATTTTAGCAACTTCCCTGAGGAAAGCAAAATAAACAGCCAGTTATACATCAACATTAAACCTGCAGCTGTCGTTACATATTCATAGACTTTTCCCGGCAGCAACAGCGACATGATAATCGTACCAATTAAACCACATCCAATTAGACACAAGGCAAATAGAGGATACTTCTTCTTCCATTTCTGTGAGAATAACTTTGGAGCATCCCCCTCCTGTGCCAGCGTAATCATCATAGAGGTCACTGCATAGAGCGATGCGGTCATCGTCGAGAAACCGGCCACAATCAGAACACCGTTGAACAAATGTGGTACAAAAGCAAGGTGATCACTGCTGAGAGCAAGTACAAATGGACTCTCCTTCGGATTAAAAGCAGACAGTGGCACCATCGTTAACGCCAGTCCAATGGATACAACGTAGACCAAAGACAGCGAAATAAGCATGACTTTACCCGCCTTCGGTGCATCCTCCGGTTTTTCCAATCGATACGACATAATGCCGAGTACTTCAATCCCTCCATACGCATAGAACGCAAACAGGAATGCAGACCATAATCCTACAGCCCCTTTCGGGAAAATGGAAGCCATGTCCATCGGTACTTTATGTGCATATTTGGTGCCCCCAATCCATCCGGCAAGCAAAGCAATCGCCAGAACCAGAAACATGATTATAGCCGCTATTTTAATGACTGCGAGTACATTTTCAACCCTGTCGAATCCCTTGTTTCCGAAAAACACAATACATAAACCGACGATTCCATACCCCGCTGCAAAGATCCAGAGTGGCACGCCGGGAAACCAGAAGCGCGAAAAGATAGAAAGTGCAGTCAACTGGCTCCCCATAATGAGAAGCTCCGAAAACCAATAGACCCATCCACTCGCAAAACCTGCCCATGCGCCAAACGCCTTCTTCGCATAAGAACGAAACGATCCTTGCTCCGGATGGTCCGAAGTCATGCGTGCCAAAGCATCGAAAACAACATATGTACCTAACGCAGCAAGTGCGTAAGCAATTACTACAGCGGGTCCCCCAATTGTAATGGCTAGACTTGAGCCAAGAAAGTAACCCGTTCCAATAGTCCCCGCAACACCGAGCAAACTGAGTTGCCACCATTTCAATTTCTTTTCATCCGATGATTTTTTTGAAGCCTGACTCATTTCGTCAATCCTTTCTACTCTTGATAATCCTCGCAACAGGTAGCCTTCCCCAATTAGAGCAAAACTTCTCCTTGAATATTTCTGCAAACCTCTCAGCATAATACACAGGTAAATTCAAACACTTAGGAGGCACCATTATGAACCAATTTTCACAATCTCAACAGATTACGCAACTCGCTCAACAGCTGACACAACAAACACAACAAGCATCCATGCAATATCAACAATTGCTAAGACAAGAACAAAGTAATGCTCAACAACTGGAGCAATTGGCTGCGCGCGAGCAGCAAGCTGCACATATTATTCAAACGGCCCTGCAAGGACATCAGACAGCAATTCAACAATTGCAACAGATTTCTAACCTTGCTCAACAGCTTGCGAATACCTCTTCACAGCATGTATCCTATATGGATCAACCGTATAATACGCCTAACACAACAATCCAAGGCCAGGGTCAGTCATTTGGCAATTTCTCCAATCAACATCGCCAATAGGCTAGAGAATCAGTCAATTGCAAGAAACAAGGAGCTCAATACTGAGCTCCTTATTGGCGTTTCAGCTAAAACTATTGCTACGAAGAAGAAAGACCCCAAAAGGTCTTTCTTCTGTTCTTTTTGAATTATGTTTCTCTTATCAGAGTCTGTGCTGTTCAATTATTCCTCTTGTACTTAAGCATTTAAGTCATGTGTACCCGGGCTATGCTCATTCGGCAGTTCTGGCATAAAAGGAAGCGGATGGCCCTGAGGTGGGTCAACAACTCTAAGTTCTCCCCCGTTGCGGCTTGGTGTTTGACCGCTGAAAATTTCAGCTATACGAGTATTGTCCAAACGGAAATTAAATTGAGCATTGTGGAAACCCATATCAACATATTTACGGCACTCGGGATACTTGTTAATGTCATAATTCGGAATTGGGAATATTCCACCCCAGTCCACGCCGAGTGTTTCCAGTGCCTTCGCGAATGCATTTTGATGGGCATTATCCCGAACGATCAGAAAGGCGAGCGTTTCACGGAACGCTTTATTGGTGCTCATCTCATATATTCTCGATTTTTGTAGAACACCAGTGGACTCAAGTACAATGTTATCTAACAGATTACTAACGAGATTTCCATGGTCGTATACATAATTGCCCAGCCACGGATTACCCGCGGCATCTACAGGTAAGGAACTTTGCGCTCCCATAATGTAATGATGCGGATTGGCATGTTTGATTGCTTCATCCAGTGGTGCACCGTCTACACCGGCATTTCCAACCCCATCTGCTCCAGCTCCGGTTAACAACTGGTTGATGGTTTGCTGTACAAGCTCGATATGGCTTAACTCCTCCAGAAACACGCCGCGGATCAAATCTCTATATTGTGTTGCTTTTCCGCGGAAATTGCTGCTTTGGAAAAAAAACTGCATCATGGTACGCATTTCACCGAACTGACCACCGAGCGTTTCCTGTAGTACCTTGGCTGCCGCCGGATCGGGCTTGTCCGGTACAATCAGATTAATCAGGTCTTCACGATAGAAAAACATGGTAATCCTCCATTCTATAGTTGCTTGCGTCTCTAGTTTCCTTTAATTTTTTTAATTATATGTACTTTTATAATTAGTAATCTTTAGGGAACGACAAAAGGACGCCAGAGCAATAGATCTGCCTCCTCTTCTTTTGCCCCTCTCCAACAATGTTTACTTTCATAAATGGACAGTCACCATTTTGCTTGCAGGCGATATCCTATAAGTAAAAGGAGGCTTACTGATGTCGCTATTGTTCTCTTCTACTGATATGGAAAATGGTCAGCTCCCGCTGGATCTGTGGCAAAGGGATGCTTATCGGTTGTTCTCCGCTAAGATGAGTGACCGGGAGGCCAGATTCCCATGCATTCCTGCAACCCAAGCATACGCACTGGGTCATCTTCGGTATGGATTTGTATTTCAGTCCGATCGTCTTTCTCTTGCGGAGCAATGTTCAAAAATTGTAACGGAATATGGAGCTTCTTCACGTTCCTTCGGAGATTATTCATCACTAGTCATTTTTTTTGAACAAGAAAAAGAACCGAAAGATGTGCTCGCTTACGAACAATCATTCTGGAACCTGTTAAGTGAGATGCGAACTCTCGATACCCAATCATGGCCAGCAGATATCCCGGAAGACCCGGAGAATCCCCTGTGGGAGTACTGTTATAACGATGAACGGTATTTCGTTTATTGCGGTACACCAGCCCATAGTTCAAGGCAAAGTCGCCATTTTCCTTATTTTATGCTTGCAATGACACCTCGCTGGGTACTTGATCTGTGGAATGAGCAGCCCCATCGGGCTGCAGCAATCGGCCCAAGAATTCGCTCCAGGCTTGCTGCCTACGACACTATTCCCGCGCATCCTGAATTAAAGCAGTACGGGGCAGAAGGTAATCTGGAATACAAACAGTATTTTCTGCGAGATGATGACACGGCTCCATCCAAGTGTCCTTTTCTACGCTCATTGCAGCAAGAAAAAGCGAGAGAATAAAATTTCACATTCTAAACAAGCTCTCCTCCGAATAAGCTTTATACCAGCCTGGAGTGTGAGGAGAGCGGAATTTTTTCATTTTCCACTTGTTATAAAGAGGTACATAGACCAGTCTAAAGAAGCTTTTCGAAATAGAAATGGACAAGCTGTGAGTTTCTTTTAATCCAACTTGTCAGAAAGGATATGATTATGGAGATTTATGTTAAGTTTATCCTGATTGGTCTTGCTATAGCGATGCCTGTAGGAGCCATCACGGTAGAGATGACCAAGCAGGGACTGCGAAATGGATTCCTTCATGGCTGGGCGGTCGGTCTGGGCGGTATGACACTAGATACGGCTTTGATTATTGCGATGTATTTTGGATTTGCTGCTCTGCTGTCCATTCCTTTCGTTCAGATTCCGTTATGGCTGGCTGGTGCGGGATTTTTGGCTTACTTGGGATATGACTCCATACGTAACTCAGATGTAAACCTGTCCGCAACGGATGGGAAGACAGTACAAGCCCCCTCCTTTTGGCGAACATATCGTAATGGTTTATTGGTTGCGATCTCCCCAGGAAATCTGATGTTTTGGGTTTCTGTCTTTGGTGTTGTGTTATCAGACTCCTATCAATCGGCTGGCAAGCTCAGTTTTATCTTTGCAGCAATCGGGATATTATGCGGCATTCTACTACATGATCTTGGCCTACTTACGATCGTTTCCATCACACGCAAAATGATGAGTCCCAAGATGGTACAACTCGTCTCCAGCCTGGCCGGAGTTCTTCTGATTGGCTTCGCGTTTTACTTTTTGTACAAATTTGTCATCGCACTATGGCAAGTTGTGTTTTAAGAATAAAACTCCTGTAACATTCCTTCTTTTTGCCTATCATCCGAATGGCTACACAATTAGCTTACAGCAAGATTGAAAAAAAGCTGCCCTTTCATGTAGAAAGGAGCAGCTTTTTCTATTGACGTTTACTTTAGAATGTAGAAGTTCGTTAATACGTTACTGGGAGTTGATTGGAGTACGATTGTTTATCTAATATCGATGTAACAATGGTGCACAAATGATTTTCTATTGTGAATTTTTCATATGGTGAATTTTTATAATTTCAATACAAATCTAAACAATTCCTCTAGCTGCTCATCGACCTCATACAGTAAGTTCATCAGTTGATCTGCATAAGGTCCAATCGCGGCTCTGCTGTCATTAAAATGAATCCATTCCAGCGTAACCGGGACTGGCACATGCCATACTAACGCTTCCCAGAGTGTGTCCATACTTTCGAAATGAGCTGGCTGCAACGAAAATTCGGTCTGAAGTATGCGCTGCAGATCCTCTACGCTTCGTATCGTTTTCCCATCAATGATCACTTTCACTTTTTTCATGTTTCTGAGCTCCTGGATTCCGTCGATTTGATATAAACAGAGCACCTACCATGATCAAAATAGCCAACGACCACCAGAACGTGGACATTGCGTTATCATGATCTATGATAATTAAGCGAATCACCGCTGTGATTCCGATATAAATAAAGTAACGAAGAGGAAAATGAAAATTAGACTTGAAGTACTTTACAATTAAAGCGATAAATTCAAAGTACAAAAAGAAAACGAGCAATTCGGACAACATCTCATAATAGCTATCCTGACGAGTTACAAAAGACTGGTATACAATTTGTACGATATACCATGTCTCACTAATTAGAAGTGCGCTTAAAGCCAAGGCCAGAAAGAACAGGCATATGTTCAGAAGCGCTTGTAGAATGTGTGGTGTTTTTTGGAATTTAGTCATTAAATCTTTCATTTGTCATGTCTCCTAGTTCAATACGTGATGTCAATTAATTGTTGTTTCATATGTTTTCTTCCTCGAAAAAGATACGTCTTGGCCGTATTTTCAGGTATATCATTCAACACGCTGATATCTTTGACGGTCATTTCCAAGTAGTACCGTTGATAGACATATTGCCTCCACTTCCCTGGAATCTGATAAAATGCATCATTGATCCGACGTTTGTGCTCGGAAGAAGTCTCGTTCTGGATCAGCCTTTCTTCAGGGCCAAGTTCGCGGGACACCAGATCAATTGTCGCATCTGGAGACGTCTTGCTATCCTCCGCATATAAGGAAGTTGTCGCTAGACTATGTCTCTTTTTCTTGCGCAGAACGTCCAGGCAAACATTTCTCCCGATGGTATAAATCCAGTTTACGACATTCTTTTGGGTGTTCATTTGTTCAATATGCGTATATACCCGCAGGAATGTCTCCTGCACGATATCATCTCGATCCTGTGGGTCTCGGAAATAGCGTGAAGCTAATCTCCATACCATCGATTGATAAGTGGCCATAAGTGACGTAAAAGTGGATTGGGTTGCAAATAAGGTACCTCTCATAGGTTTCTCTATCGGGTTCATTCTGATTCCTCCACAGATGTAATTAAACCCCTTGTGTTTTTATCTGAAAATTTCTTAAGCACTTCAACTGCAAGTTTTAGACCTTGGATTTTCTGAACTTCAACACAACACTGTAACTTGTTCCTTCTTTTTTACTCAAAAAGTCCCCTTGCATGCGGTTCATCATCCGGCTTATGATCTTCTCCCCCAAACCTGTACTTTCGGGAGAAATCTCTGCTATCTTAATGGTGTTAGTCAGTTGAATTTCAAATATCTCATCATTCGAGTTGAATGTAATACAGATTTCCTCCTTGGGTTCTGCGTACTTCAACAGATTCGAAAGAATGTTATCAAAGACCCTTCCTAGTTCCTCCAAATTCACCGTGATATAAACTTGCGGCAGTTCACCTATAATGCGGACTTTAAATTGCTCCTGCCGCAGAATGGCAATCTGATCGGATATGAGATCATAAATAGCCTCCTGCACAGCAATGCTCTCAAGGTCTGCCTCCTGTTCTTTATCCAAAAGGAAATAATCAAATAAATCATCGGACAGCTTCTTGAGTTGGATGGCTTTCCCGTATGCATTCATGATGTAACGGTCCTTGTCTGAAACGAATTCACCGTGTTCTTTCTTGGCAAACTCCAAATACATGATTAATGAGGTCAGCGGGGTACGCATATCATGAGACATTTCCGTGACAAGACCACGACTCTCTGTTTGTAAGGTTTCAATCGCATTCAGCTTATCCAGAAAGGCTTTACGCAGCTCCTCAATACTTTCAGCAATCATCGCTAATTCGTCATGACCCCGGATCGTCATCTCATACTCCAGTTCTCCGCCTTCAAGAATATGAATCTCCTCATGAATCGTTCTTAGATAGGAGAGACTTTGGCGAATGCCAAGCAGTACAATCAACAGAAAAATTATCGTGGCGCTGAGTAGTTCCAGCGTAAAAGCGATATCGTAATATCGGGATGAGAAAAACCCGTCAACCGTCACTCTCCCTTCACCGTCACTAAACATGACCGGAAATGAATGTTTTTGAACATATAGCGTTTCCCGCTCCACCCCGTACCCAGACTCATCTTCCGCCGAGTAATTGGAATCATATTGCAACACCTGATCTTTGTAGATAGTGAGCATAATGTAGTTTTCTTTTTTAACCCATTCCCCAAATGCCTTGCGATCGGTTGAAGATAAATTATTCGTCTCAACATACTTGCTAAACTTCGCAATCGATCGGGTAGACTCACTCTTATAGTACTCATCCGAGTTAAGGTATCTATCAATCAGCCCGTTACTGACTTTCTGCATCGTAATAAAGATCAGGCCACTTACCGTAGCAGCCAGCAAGATGATTAAAGCTAATTTTTTGGTCAACGTAAATTTACGGTGTGCCAAAACGATATCCTCTCCCCCATTCTGTTAGGATATAAACCGGGTGTGCCGGATCATCCTCGATCTTTGCACGCAATTTGCGAATGTGCACCATGACCGTATTGTTCGAACAGTAAAAATACGGCTGTTCCCATACACTCTCGTAAATATTTTGCGCAGAAAATATTTTGCTTCGTTTGCTCATCAAGAGCTTCAGGATGCGATACTCCAGATCAGATAGCTTGAGCTGCTGTCCTTCTTTCGAGACCTCATTAAAATGTTCATTGACTTTTAACTTCCCTCCAATAAGAAATGTATCCCCACTCTCCTTTTTTTCCTTATAAATCTTGTATCTGCGTAGTTGAGCGATGACCCGGGCATGAAGCTCTTCTTCTGAAAATGGCTTTGTCATATAGTCATCCCCGCCCGCCAAAAGCCCCTCCGTTTTGTCCAACGTGCTCGATTTAGCCGTTAGAAACAGAATGGGAACGTTGGAATAGGTTCTAATCTGCTCACATGTTTCGATCCCTGATAGACCTGGCATCATGATATCCAAAATCACCAAATCCAGCTCGTCATCTACGAGTTGCAACGCACGCTGCCCATCTCTGGCTTTTAATACCTCATAGCCCGCCCGTGTAAGGGACTCTTCTAATAGATCACCAATATCATGATCATCCTCTACGACTAATATCCGATGGGTCATGCCCTTCTCACCTCATGATTCCTGATGTTATTTATGTGTCCTCACTATATATCGTCCATAAGAAACACTTACGTTATAAATTAAATCACAAATCTTAACCATTTATGAAAGTAAGCATAAGTCACTTAATTGTCACAATTTCCGGAAAATAAAGCACCTTTCAGAAACTGTTAAGAATCATTCTTTATTGTTATTCAAGGTAAGAGCAGAGCAACATCTATATACAACATGATTCACTTGATGTTAAACATAACGATAAAAAGGAGATATGTTATGAATGAAAAAAAAGAGAACCTTGCACAACCGCTTAGTCTGAAGGAACGTGTCCATTTTCTGGATATCGTTCGAGGATTTGCTATGCTCGGCATTATTATTGTGAATTATTTTTTGATCGTAGACTCGGTGAAGGGATTTGATATGAATTCAAGCGATCTAGTCCACAACCTAGTTTCCACATTCGCCGAAGGAAAATTCATCACGTTATTTTCTTTTCTGTTTGGTGTTGGATTTATGATTTTTATGGACCGGGCTGCACAACGAGTGGAACATCCTCGAAAGCTTTTTGCCCGCAGGTTAATCATCCTATTCTGTATTGGATTATTGCACATCACCTTTATATGGGTTGGCGACATATTGACTTTTTACGCTGTAGCCGGATTTCTACTCCTTGCGTTCTATGCTCGGACTCCTAAAACAATATTGCGCTGGATTATTGCTCTTATATCGATGCAATTTCTAGCTTCCGTATTTATGATGATCTATAATGCGATGAGAACGGCATCTTCGGACATGCCAACATATTTCGATTTCACATTAAACAGTCATACCAGCCTAACCTACTGGGACTCCTTGATAGCAAGATGGGCAGACATGGGTGTTATGGCCGCAAGTTCATTTTCTACAGTTTATTCCATGTTCCTGATGTTCCTGATCGGTATGTATTTTGTAAAGATGGATTTCTTCACAAACATGGAATCAAAGCATTCAATTTGGAAGCGAATCTGGTTCATTAGCTTGGGTGCATTTATACTCACTCAATTAAGCACCATGCTGAATACACTTATTTCAAGTGAAAACACATTTTTGATGGAGCTTTTTATGACTCTGGCTCAACAGGGGAACTTAACCGGTAGCATGTTTTATATGAGCAGTCTCGCGATGCTGTTTTTGTATGTTCCTGCGCTCCGAAAAGCGTTGATGGTATTTACCAAAGTTGGACGTATGTCGCTGACCTGTTACCTCCTTCATTCGATCATTGGAACCATGCTTCTGCTTCCATATGGATTTGGATTGGCTAGTTCAATTAAACCTATTGGTACACTTATGCTTAGTATCGCTGTGTATGTTGTACTCATCATATTCGCCTCCTTGTGGCTACGACGCTTCAAGATCGGGCCAATGGAATCGATCTGGCGCAAGCTTACGTATGGTGAGCTCAGCTCTGCTTCCAGAACAGTGCCCGTAAAACTTGTGCAATCATTGAATAATGAAATGCGTCAATAAGCAGCAATTAAGCTCTAAACGTTTAGCGGATACGATATAATTTACACAAAAAGCCCCTAAGAAGGGGCTTTTTTGTGTACTGTTTATTTTTTCAATAAAAGAAGTTTAAACAAATGAACCATCTGGCACTTCTGGTGCACATTAAGTACGGGGTTGGTACGCGGTTAATACATGGTGTTTTCTTTTGAGGTTTGTTTATTGTGAATTTTTCATATGTTGAAATAACATAATATTAAGATATTAACAGTAATTTATGCTTTCTTCTCCTACACCTTCTCCTTCCTTCCTTTGAACACAAAAAAACTGCCAATTAAGGCAGTTTTTCAGCAAACGTGAACCATTCTCAACCACATATTAATGGAGATTTTTAATTTCAACTCAGATTAGATACGCCCTTTCCAATCGGCACGCGCTACTTCCTTCCAACGTGCACGAATGGCATCATATTGCTCCTGCTCGAGTTGACCCTTCGTTACAAGTTCAGCATTTTGCTGCCAACGATCTGGTTTGACGGTTCCTACAATGGCGGTATGCACACCTTCGGTGCTCAGCGTAAAGCGCAATGCGATTTCTACCACTCGTTGTGCTTCCTCGGTCAAAAAATCATATTTCAGCTCATTTAACCGTTTCCAATAATGATACGCATAATCTTCTTCGGTCACTTTATCATACATCCAAGCCACATTAGCAATCGGTCTTTTTGCGATGATGCCCATATTTCTTTTACGAGCTTCAGGTAAAGTTAGTTCAATCGCTTCCTGATCGGCAATATTCAACGACGTCTCCAGACTGTCAAATACACCTGTCCGAATAGCGTATAGTGCATCTGTTGTATCTCCGCTGTATCCGATAAAACGAGTTTTGCCTGCCTCTTTCGCTCGCTGTAACACTTCAATCACATCACCTTGCCGAAGCACTTCTTCCGAACAACTATGTAGGTGCACTACATCCACATAATCCGTTTTTAAGCGTTTCAGACTACGATCAATGGTTTGCTCAAGCACTTTGGCATCCCAGTCAGGCCCGTTCACACCTGCTGCATGTCCACATTTGGTAAACAGAAAATATTCTTGCCTGCGGTGTCCCAACACGTCACCGATTTTTTCCTCACTGTCACCGTAACATTCCGCTGTATCAATCATATTTAACCCGGCATCCAGAGCACGGTTAAGTAACAATTCTACGTCTGCCTTGGATGCATCCCGAATCTCAGAGCCTCCAAAACCAAGTGTACTGACTTTCATCCCGGTATTTCCGTAATTGCGAAGTTCCATTGTAATCCTCCTCCAAATTAGGGTAAGGCTTAAACACAATAAATACAATTCAGGAGACTTCCGTCGTTTTCGAATGATTTTTTTTCGCAGTTGCACGTTCACCTGTGTACACGTTTTCGTATTTCATGTTTTAGTTCAAGTTCATATGTTATTACCCGTTTACGCATAAGACGGCACATTTTTTTTAATTTTCTCTCTTACCATTGATACAGTACAACGTAAACACTTCTAAAAACCATAAATGGACATTCCGCCATCCACCAATATAGTCTGACCTGTGATATATCCGGATGCCTCCGAAGCAAGAAAAACAACAGGCCCAACAACCTCCTGTAATTCCCCAACACGCCCAAGCGGTGTGCGATTAATAATTTCTTGCAAATACTGCGGATCATCAAGCAGTTTCTCCGTTAATGGCGTGCGGAAATACCATGGCCCGACCGAGTTCACACGAATACCATATTTCCCCCACTCCAGCGCAAGCACCTTCGTCATATGGATTAAAGCCGCTTTCGTAGAGCCGTAAACGACACCTGTTCGCAATGCTGTATGTCCGCCTACCGATGAGATGTTAATAATTTTCCCGTCGCCATACTGCTTCATATGCTGACCAGCCAATTGTGAAGCAAAAAATGCCGATTTAAGATTCGTTTGCATGATCGTTTCCCACTGTTCCTCCGTCACTTCCAGCGCTGGCGTCCGAATGTTCATACCCGCATTGTTCACAAGAGTATGAATACGGCCCATCTCGGAAATCGCCTGCTGAAAAGTCTCTTCCAACTGCTCTTTAGAAGTTACGTCGGCACTGAGCGCGAGAGCTTTGCGCCCTGTCTGTTCACTTATTGTTGCTGCTGTCTCTTCGATCTCCTTCAAGGTGCGGGATACAAGCACAACATTGCTTCCCGATTCCGCCAGACCGATGGCAAGCGCTTTACCAATACCTCTGCCTGCACCTGTGACCAGTGCGGTTTGTCCATCAAGATGAAATGCTGATGCGGTCATATTAGACCTCCTTTGTTGTATTATGGTGTTCCAATTTACAGACATGTTTTACTATATCAGGTCACAAAATATTGACTAGGATTGCCCAATTCCGGATGGAATTTTTCTCGGAAACGTCCTCCGGTATAATCCCCAATGATTTTACGCCAGAACGCCTGCGCAATCACATTATTTCGAACCTGTGTCACTTTCCACCGTCCGGGGAAACGTTTAAACAATTCGTATGCAGCATTAGTTCCAACACCACTACGTCTGTATTTTTGCATAACAAAAAATTCTGTCAAATAGTAGTCATTATCCTTGCTCCCGGGATCTAATTTCTCCACAAGTGCAAATCCCGCCGGAACCCCATCACTCGTAATCAAAAAGGGGAATTTGCGTCCTTTCTCCTTCCAGAAAGCCTCCAGACCCGGGTACTCCGGAAAAATACCATTGTGATCGACATCAATATTCAGATATTTGGTAAAATCATAAAGATAAAATTGCATGAGATGTCGAATCACCTGACTGCGTTCGCGGGGAACCAGTTCAATCTGCATATTCATGTGGTTCGCCTCCTCTGACCTGCATGTATAACATACTCTAAACTTTTATAAGATGAAGGGCAACAATGTGACAAAGTGTAACCTGTGCAGCCCGATGCCTACCGTACTATCAGTATAATCAACAGGATGATTGCATGTAAATTATGGTACACTTAATATACTTGTAGAAAAATAATCATTCACATGGAGGTGCCGAACTTGACCAACGTGCAAAAAGAGATTGACCGACGTAAGCTGGATGAAAAACTACCATCAATGCCCTGGTTTGTTCAGCAATTCATTGACTATAAATTGCCTGATCTATCCCCCTCTACACTGCTGGAGTACTTGAGGGATTATGATACATTTTTCAGCTGGCTACGTGCAGAAGGGTTGTCTCAAGCAGAATCAAACCAAGGGATAACTTTGACCGAACTGGAAGTACTCCGTATGGATTCGGTGACTGCCTACCGACTTTTCCTGACTACCAGACGTGAGGGGACCAATTCGAGAATTACGGTTTCACGCAAGCTTTCTTCCCTGCGCTCGTTATTTCATTATTTAAGTCAAATTGCTGAAGATGAAGACTTCTATCCACTACTCAAACGTAATATCATGGCAAAGATTGAGATCAAGCGCACGCATAAACCAAAAGACACTGCCGCAAAACTGAAAGGAAAAATATTAGAAGAAAATGAGTTGCTCGAATTCATCGGTTACATTCTTGAAGGCTACGCCATTGATATGCAGAAGAACAAACAGGCCCTCTATTCCCATGAGCTGAACAAAGAACGAGATGCATGTATTGCGAGCCTTATCCTCAACTCAGGTCTGCGTGTATCCGAAGTCGTTAACCTGAATGTGGATGACCTCGATCTGGGCAATAAATTGCTTTATGTTTATCGCAAAGGTAATAATGATGAAACGTACAAAACGCCCGTATATTTCAGAGAACAGGCCAAAGACGAACTAGCAGCCTATACAAGCCTGCGCCAATCACGTTATCGTACACCCAAACGAGAAAAAGCGCTCTTCATCGCACTCCGTAACGGGGAATCCGAGGGTAGCCGAATGACCAAACGTGCAATTCAGGCGATGATCATGAAATACGCTAAATGTTTTGGCAAACCGTATCTGACCGTGCATAAATTACGCCATTCTTTTGCCACCGACTATTATTTGCAAAATGATATCTATAAAACAAAAGAACAGCTCGGCCACGCTTCCACCGAAACGACCGAAATTTATGCTCATCTGACTGACAAAACGATGTCAGAGGCTATTGAACGCCGTGTCGAAGATAATGCTTAATGCTAGAATGATGTTAAAAGCCCAACTAAAGATATAGCTCGATTAATGTGTCATTACAAGAGTCGCAGACACTTGCATTTTATGGTTGCATCCTTGTCATGAAGCGGAGTACTGTATGCTACACGTGTTGCGAAATAATCACAGAGGAAATTGCAGGCCAATCGAAGAAACAGGGTTAACACAGGAATCAATTACAAAGCACCTTGAAGCTTGATAGAGGTTAAAATGGAGGTTAACCATTCGATTGATGGCCTGCTGTCTCATTTATACTTCATATTTTTTTAGATTTAATTTATAGTTGTAACAATCGTACTTCATATTTTTTAGAGTCATAGATCAAATTTGCACTTGTAACAATATACATATAAAATCATGGGTATGAAGTGCAATCTTTGTTATATCTGAGACAGTTAGAAGCGCTACTTTTTACGTGTTTATCTCTGTGTATCTGTGTATCTGTGTGTGTATGTGTATCTGTGTATCTATGTGTGTATGTGTATCTTTGTATCTGTGTGTGTATGTGTATCTTTGTATCTGTGTATCTCTGTGTGCATGTGTATCTATGTTCGCATCTGGATGTGCACGCGATGCATATTTGTATTCAGGAAAATGGTTTACATAATTATAGTTACGTTATAAATTGAGTACTCAACAGCTCTTCATTATTCTAACGATCTTAGATGAGCTTATTTGGCCCATATAGGGTTAGCTGTAATTCTAACGATCACTAGAGTCCTTATTTGGCCAAAAATTTAGATCAAACACCTATTTTCATATGCATTCATTGAAATAAGCTCTCCTGTGATCGTTAGAAAATAAAATCGTTATAATTCGACGAAATAGCGTCTGTGGTGATCGTTAGAGGAACGGCACATTCCTGCTCCCACATTTGATGCCGGATTGATCAAATTAATTACTTTTATGGCATTTGCCTTCCACTATTTAATTATCCTAAACTTATATCATCGTTTTATTTCATAGGTTTATTTCATAGGTTATTTCACACTATTTACTTCCACAACACTTTCCTTCACACAACTTGCTACCTTAGCACGATTGCCCCTCACTCTACTTGCTTTCACATATTTGTTTTACTTAGCCGAAGCACAGCATTTACAATGACGTCCGGTTCATGAAACAGGTACCTTGGCAATTTTTTTTCTCTGCGTGACTCTGCCTCTGTTTCTGTTTCTGTCTTTGTTCCTGTTTCTGTCTCTATTTCTTCTGCTTCTGCTTCTGCTTCTGCTTCATTGTCAGAATTTATTTCGCCCTTTGCCCCTACTGAACCCTGCCCTGTATCTAACTCTTTATTTGTATTTGTATTTGCATCTGAATCTGTATCTCTTTCTTCTTCTGCCTCCGATGCTGCTTCCTCCATAAGCTTTGGCGACCAAAAAACAATGCCGACGACCTGTTGAAGCTTGCGCACCAGCGTCAGATCAAGAGCTTCACGCACCATCACCAATTTAGGATACGAGGCATCCTTGAACCCTTCAATGACGATCCAGTCATAGTCTGACAACTGGTTCAGCATCTCCTCAAGCGGAGTGTTATGCTGCTTCATGATCGCCGTTCTGTTCTTAGACATTACTACAACTGCCGCAGCACCGGCCTTGCCAAATTGATACGAGTCCGTACCTTCCTGATCCATCTCAAAATGATCATGCCCATCATGTTTAATGGCAGCCACTTTCAAACCTTTGGCAGCAAACCCAGCGATCAACGCAGCTGTCATTGTTGTTTTGCCTGTATTTTTATATCCAACCACTTGGATAATTTGTGGTCGTACTGCATTTGTTCTATCCATGTCCTGTTACCTTATATGCCCGGCAGGAAGTTTGAGAATCGTGACCTGTTCTCCTGCGGCAATACCTTTTTTCTCAGGCGGAATCACAATCAGGCAATCACTGTCTTTGATTGTGATCATGACACTCGACTCATCCACACGGGAGGCTGCTGGAGCTGCATATACTCTCCCATTCCGAATCATGGTACGCCCGCGTACAAAACGCGTGAAATTGTTCACTTTGGCGTAACCGTCCTCTAAGATTGCACTCCACTCTTCCAGGTAAGGATGGGCATCCGCCTGCATCGCACGAAGTGTTGGACGCACAAACAGATTAAATCCAACAAAACAGGCTCCCGGATTACCTGATAATGCAAATAACAGCTTGTCCCTATATACAGCAGCTGTAGTTACACTACCTGGACGCATCGTAACTTTGTTGAAGAGAAGCTGCATTTGTTCTTCGAGCACGAGTTCGCCCATAATATCGTAGTCACCAACCGACACGCCGCCTGTCGTCACAACGATATCATTGTCCCTGATCGCTTCCTCCAGCTTGGCTCTTGCTGTATTCACATCGTCTGCGATGGCTCCGTACATGATCGGCTCTCCCCCCGCTTCAATAACCAGAGAACGCAGCATATAACTGTTGCTGTTGCGAATCCGGCCAGGCTGCAAAGGCTCATGAATGTCAAGCAACTCCGTTCCTGTAGCAAAAATAGCCACCCTTGGCCGTTCAAAAACCGGAACTTCAGCCACACCAAATGTTGCCAGCACAGACTGTTCACCAGCTCCAATCACTGTACCGGCTTCGATCAACATCTGTCCCTCCTGCACTTCGAGCCCAATTGGAGTAATATTAGCTCCAGCTTGAATCTGACGTTTCAGTGCGATCCATTGCTCACCTTGTTCCTGCTTGCTTTCCGTCATCTCCATCATTACTACAGCATCCGCACCATCCGGTACTTGAGCACCGGTCATGATTCTAGCTGCCGTCCCAGGTGTAATATGTTGTTCTGGTGTATATCCGCACGGGATTTCATCAATAACACGAAACCAAACCTGATGTTCACTTGTCGCCTCAGCCGTGTCTGCACTTTGAATCGCGAAACCATCCATACCTGATCTACGGAAAAAAGGATACGCATGCGGCGCCTCAATCGACTCTGCAAGTGTCCGGCCGTGTGAGTCACCAAGAGGTACATGTTCAATCCGTCCTGTGAATACCCGGGCAGCAATTCTGGCCTGCCCTTCGCTCACTTGTAAAGCCGTACGATGGAATTTGGCAGTGCTCATATCATATGAATGTGAACTTTGTTTCACAGTAGCATTCCTCCTGAAATCTTTTCTCATTTAAGAAAGTGTAGCCCGAATATACGCTGATGACAAGTCGATTGCTCACTGAATCAGAACAGAAAAACTGCATATGTACCTGAACAGACACATTCTAAATGGGTTAACCAATGAGCTTTACCGGAAGAATCCATAGCTACGTCTCTACCAATGTGTTTATGCTCACAACTAGCGACATGAAATAATGTGTATATGCACATAATAGCATTCGAAAACAGGAGGTGATCGCGATGAATCATCATTGTGAGTTATGCGGGAGAGAACCTGTTGAAACAACAGTTCATCATCTAACACCAAAGGAAATGGGCGGTAGCTTCATGCCCACAGCTACTCTATGCATTCCTTGCCACAAACAAATTCATTCCTTATTTACGAATCGGGATCTCGTTACGCTGGGACTGACGGACCTGCAATCTCTACGGACAGATGAACGGATCATTCCTTACCTGCGCTGGATACGTAAACAACCTGCTTCTACGATCCCTCGCGTTCGTAAGTCCCATCACGTTCGTAAATCTTAAAAAAATAACAGTAACAAGATGCTCACTGCCACATTCGTCAGTCTCACCCTGTTACTGTTATTTTGTCCTGTATATAATGATCATCCTTTAAATCACAATCATTCCTTACATCAAAATTACCAGGCTCGCGAGATGTTATCTTCGCCTCATAATTCTGCCGCCACCGACCCTGGTCTTTGGCTTTTTATAGGATTTTTTCGGTGAATCAAACAATCCACCCAAGCCACCACTACTTTTGTTGCGATCAATGCTTCCTCTGCTTTGATCCTTTTTACGGTCAAACAACCCGCCTCCAGAACCAACACTTGTGTCCTTGTCACTACCGCGCCGAGTAATGGAGCCTTTCCGCTCAACGGTAAGAGGTGGAGCCAGTTTTTTATCATTACTCGTTGGGGCACGGTAAGAGCCAGCACTCGGTTTGTACGTATCCCTATCTGTGTATCCACGATAATTTCCAGAGCCGCGTCCACCAAAAGTGTCAAATAAATTCCCAATTAAAGTTGCCGTCAGATAGCCTTGTAAGAAGGAAGAGCTATAGTTCTGACGCACATATTCCTTGGAATCCACTTCAACGAGCGTATCTTCTGGCTTCTTGGGATCTTGTTGCAGATGATAATATTGATCCTGATACACCAGAAACATGCGTTCTGTACTTTCTGCCGAAATCTGATCCGGTTTTCGTTGATCGGACAGTTCCTTTGCCACTTCAGGAACCGTGCGATCTGCAGCCCGGTACACATAAGACGTGGATTGACCGCTGCCACTTACCGATTCAAGAGGATATGTATCCTGTACGGAAGGAGCAGCACCGCACGCAGACAACAGAGACATCACAAGGCTGAGGACCAGCATTAATTTTAATCCATGTGCCAAGCGTTTTTTCATTGGAACCTCTCCTAGTTCGAACGAATCACTTTGATATCCGCAGGAAGAATGGACTCACCTTCATAGAGGTTAAATCTTCTGTCTTGCCATTCCACACGAAGAAGTTTGTTATCATCCGATTGATACTGCCACACAAGCTGCTCACCAGCCTGACCATAAGGTGTTCTGCCGACGGTCTGGACCATACCTCCATACTCTTCCTCCAAATGATACACATGATCATCCAGTTCAAGAATGGTAGGCACCTCGTCTGGGGCATCAAGTCTTCCGTCAATAGGTGTATACAGGGCGTAACGTGTGATCTCACGTTCTTCCACATGTAGGTATCGGAATGAACTACCATCCTGCAACGTTAATACAACCGCATTACGAGCCCGATTTTGCACCCTGCCGACCACTTCATAAGTGACCAGAGACACTTCGCAGATATCACCAGGAGCAAGCTGAAGCATCGTTTTTTCCGCTTTGGGCGGCTCTGGCTTTGTTAGTATTCCTTTTATACGTTTCCATACACTCATGCCAATTACTCCTGTTCCTTATCTTATCGGCTTACAGGCAAGCTGCAATGATCAAGGCGCCTACGATATGCAAAGCACCGGAGAACAATCCATACCCTGTCTTACCTTGCTGTATTCCCGTATCCAGATCCAATGTGGCCCATCTGCGAATCATAAAGTGAACCACACTTTCCAGAATCAATAAAATGATGAAAGATACGACAGAAACGAGCAACGCTTCTCCAAGATGTCCTGCCGTTGAGATGGATGTTGCCAGCACGTAACCTTGCGCAAACAACTTCATCACCATCCGGGTGGTTACCGCCATATTACCAGCCTTGACTTCAGCAAAGTCCTTGTATTTCGTAAAGAGTGAATCCACGTACATCAGCACAAACAGCAAAACCGAACCTGAAACTGTCCAGACCAGCATCGCCAAAATGTTCAAATCCATTTACACAGCCTCCACTTATCAACATGATTCGCATTTAAAAGCGAAGGAGAAACATTGTTCTCCTCCGCTGATTAACCCTGCTGACTGCCAAGGTGTTAGTTTTTATTCTCGTACTGTTTCATAAGAGCAGCAAGTTCGTCCTCAACAGCCGCATCTTTACCCAGCTTCTCGAACTCTTCGTCAAGCGACTTGCCTTTGGAAGACATTTCGTTGCTTGCTTCCGCCTGTGCTTCCATCTGCATCATCTTCTCTTCCATACGTTTCATGCCTGCGCTAGCGGTGTCCGCGCTAAATCCATTCAGTGCTTTATTGATTTCCGTTTGTGCTTTAGCTGCATTATAACGAGCAACGAGCGTTTCACGTTTATTTTTCATTTGAGTCAATTGTTTGCGCATCTCATCAAGCTTACCACGAAGATTGTCTGCAGACGCTTTGTTTTGATCGTAGCTGGCTTTGTATTCCACCATTTTCTCTTCTGCTGCTTTTTTCTCTTCCAGAGCGCGGCGAGCAAGGTCCATGTTCTGTGCACGAGCTGCCGTGTGAGCCTGCTCTTCACGTTTCTTCACAAGTGCTTCCTGTTCCTCGAACAATTGCTTAAACTTCTTCTCGATCGCGATTTGTGAAGCTACTGCTTTCTCTGCATCTTCCAGGTCTTCTTGCATGTCACGGATATATTGATCCGTCATCTTAATTGGATCTTCAGCTTTGTCGATAATCGCATTAATGTTGGACATTGTAAGGTCGCGTAATCTTTTAAAAATGGACATTTGGTTTATTCCTCCCAGTGGATAGTGCGTTGTATATAAAGATACATACGCAGCAAACTGCAACTCGTTTCAATTTTGCAAAAAAAAAATTAAAACTTGATGACAACCTCTAATATAAGGAGGATTACCACTTCAGATTTCACTTATCCAGACATCTAACTTTTGGCTTGTTACGCAGAAGATACTCAATTATTCTTTTTATTCAAATGTTCATCCATAAGTTTCTCTGCAGTCTGCACGATTTCGTCGATCTGCATGCGTGTAATGCTGTCAAAATGGATTCCCATAATAACAGTTACCGTCACTTTCAATTGAAGAGCCGCTTTGCGGGCGAGCCGCTCACAGAGCTCTTGTTCCTTATGCCCCGGGATATGTACCGTCGTTCCACTAACCCGCTCATGGTCGACATAGAAGGTAGCTACTGCCCCAATATGCGCTTTACCACCGGTAACCAGAAATACCTTGTCCTGCCCCGCCTCAAAAACCTCTAAACGAATGGACTTCAAATCATATGTACTCATCGTCTCTCCACCTATCCTTCTCTATATGTTATATATGGTGGAATTATGGCTTTCATGACCTGATGATGCAATGAAACTTCTCACACACGCATAAAGACAGAATTCAAAGGGCATACCATAGAGAACGCAATTTTGGAAAAAAGGAGGCCGTTAACATGCGAATACGCCTCATCATGCTCGCACTCGTTACCATTATATGTTCTGGAGTTCATACAGCTCCTTTAGCCGGTGCTCGGGTGTCTGCTGCTTCATCGGACGAACTCTCTTCAAGTCCGAGTGATACACCGGCATCTAGCTCAGATGTTAGAGAAGAACAGTTGACTCTAGGCGAGCTTCGGCAGAAATACGCGGATACGTTCAAAACCAATGGTCCTTCCACCAAACAAGTTGCACTGACTTTTGATGATGTGCCTGATCCAAGATTTACGCCACAGGTACTTGATGTATTAAAAAAATATAAGGTTCGAGCTACCTTTTTTGTTGTTGGCAGTCGTGCGGAGAAACACCCGGACTTGGTGAAACGTATGGTGAAAGAAGGACATATCGTCGGCAATCACAGCTACAATCATCCTGAATTCAGCAAATTATCGATGACTGCCTTTCGCAAACAAATATTACATACCGGCGATATTATTCACCGTCTGACAGGATATACGCCCAAAATGATTCGTCCTCCGTATGGGGACATTAATGAAGAGCAGTTGCGATGGGCTGCAAAACAGCATTACAGCATCGTGAATTGGAATGTGGATTCTCTCGATTGGAAAGGACTAGACAAGGAAAAGGTAAAACATAATATTCTCACCGCCGTGAAACCTGGTTCCATCGTATTACAGCACGCTGGCGGCGGTACAGGTTCGAACCTGAAAGGTACAGTAGAGGCTTTGCCTGAAGTTATTGAGGAATTGCGAAACCGAGGGTATGAATTAGTTACATTGGACGAAATGCTTAAACTGCCAAAAGAGAAACAATAAGTGAAAGAACAGGGTGTTCTTCTACGTCATCATGAATCATACCTATCATGATTACGCAAGAACACTCTGTTTAAGTTAATACTCTATTCAACTTGTGACCCAAATCCATTAAGGGAAGGGTTTAAGTCTTATTTTAAAATGTACAACTCAATATCCTGAAAACCAAACGAACTTACAAACTGTTTGCTTCCAGGGATGAAGATATCGATGCGATTTCCCTTAATGGCGCTGCCTGCGTCCAGAGCAGTTGCTATGAAAGCCTGTTTAGGCAACCCTGGATGTGTATGGCCAGTCACCAATACCTTTGTTCCAAATGGAATCACCTTTGGATCCACGGCGATCGTGCCGAGTTCGAGCGGATTGCCAAAATAATCAACAGCGCCCCATCCACCATTTTCGGAAGCATCCGCTGAATATGCTGTTGCTTTAACATTCAGTGTTTTGCTGTAGTCAAGTGTCTTACCCCAAGCTTGTACCACTTTGTTATCCGGATTCACGTCAAGGCTCGCAGTTGTAACCGTCGTTTCCTGTGACTTCGCTTGAACCGGTGCTGCTACGGCTTTGTTTTCGTTACCTGGAATTGTAATTTTCAGACCACCATAGATGTTATAAGGTGAAATATCTTTATTCGTTTTGATTAAGGTGTTCATATCAATGCCATATTGCTTGGATAAGGTGAAGAAGGTGTCCCCTTCTTTGGCCACATGAACGGAATCCGCGTGAGCTGGAACGGCTTGAATGAATAGAATCGATGTCATTAGTGCGATGGCAGTTTTGGCTATACGTTTCTTGTTATACATGGTCTTCCTCCCTCATGATGCCTGCGAAGTTAGTTGTCGGATTCGGATGGAGGAGCCCACCCTATAGGCTGTACGTGAAATGCTGAAACATTATGTATTCCTAATTCACCCCAAGCAGCATATTTCTGATATGTCTCCATATGTCTGCATTGTTACGTCCCCCGCACTTCCACTTCGGAAGTTTCGGCAGACTTGAATATATCACAATTTTGTAACCTTAAGCTGTAGTAAATGTTTCCAATTGGCGTTTTGATATGATAATCAGGTAACAGAAACGTTACTTTCCTACCTCATCTTTCTTATTAAAACAAAAAAGCGTTACCGGATTCATGATCCGATAACGCTGTTATTCATTTTACTCTATATACAGAGTGGCATGAATTACAGTACTTTTGCAAGAAAGTCTCGTGTACGCGAATGTTTTGGAGCTCCGAACACCTCATCAGGTGTGCCTTCTTCGACAATAACCCCGCCATCCATAAACAGGATCCGGTCACCCACTTCACGCGCGAAGCCCATCTCATGCGTTACAATAACCATCGTCATTCCGCCTTCGGCAAGCCGTTTCATAACTTCCAATACTTCACCGACCATCTCAGGGTCAAGAGCTGATGTAGGCTCGTCAAACAGCATAACATGTGGCTGCATCGCGAGTGCCCTTGCAATCGCAATCCGTTGCTTTTGTCCACCAGACAGCTGATTGGGAAAAACATCTTTTTTGTCAGCCAAACCAACTGTTTTTAAAAGATCCTCGGCAATTTTGTTTGCTTCATCTGTAGATTGCTTTTTCACCTTGATTGGGGCAATCGTAATGTTTTGCTGAACCGTTTTATGCGGGAACAGGTTAAAGTGTTGGAATACCATGCCCATTTTCTCACGTGTAGCATTAATGTTATGCTTGGGATCGGTAATCGACACACCTTCAAAATCGATCTGTCCCGAAGTTGGCTGCTCAAGCAGGTTCAGACAGCGCAGAAATGTACTTTTCCCCGAACCCGAAGGGCCAATGACCACAACAACCTCACCTTTGCCAATCGTTACGTCAATGCCTTTCAGAACATCGTTTTTACCATATGATTTGTGTAATTGTCTAACGTCTATCACTTGCACCCAACTTCCTTTCCAATCGTCCGAGCAGCTTGGACAGAATAAATGTCATGACAAAGTATATCGCTGCTGCAATAATGAACGGGTTAAGACCCTGGAATGTGAGATTTTTAACGACACTTGCCTGATACATAATATCCACCATACCGATAACCGAGATAATCGATGATTCTTTAATGATCGTTACGAACTCGTTACCGATCGCTGGCAAAACGGCCTTGAAGGCCTGTGGCAAAATGATATAACGCATCGCCGCGCCTCTGCCCATCCCAAGTGAACGAGCTGCTTCCAATTGACCACGGTCAACGCCTTGAATACCGGCGCGGAAAATCTCGGCGAGATACGCACCGCTGTTAATGGAAAGCGTCATAATCCCTGCCTGAAGTGCTGAGAAGTTAATACCAAAGGTTAAGGACACCCCGTAATAGATAATCATGAGTTGTACCAGCATTGGCGTACCCCGGATCACCTCAACATACGTTGTACCAATCCAGCGTAGAATCGCCATATTGTGAAGACGGAACAGGCAGATAATCAGACCGATTATAACTCCGAATAATACACCCAGCGCCGACAGCAGAAGTGTGTAACCAATACCTGTCGCATATAATCCTTTGTACTGCCAGAACAGTTGAAAAATGTTTTGAGACTTGTTTACTTTATCAGCCATCAGGAGACTTGCTTCCGTAACCATCTGGTTGATTTTATCTTCGCTTTTCAAGCGATCCAAGGTTTTGTTTACAGAGGCTAACAGCTCCGTATTGCCCTTGCGAATGCCGACAGCTGCCTCAGCCTGCTCTTCGTCCGGAACAGCTGCAGCAAGACCGATAATGTCATCCAGGTAACCAGCAGCTACAGTATCTTCGACAATGGCTGCGTCTACACGTTTTGTTTGCAGTTGAAGAACGATGTCGGATATTTTATCCAGTGAAGTCAGCTTTGCTCCTGGAATTTTCTGTCCGATCGTTTCTTGAATGGATCCCTTTTGTACGCCAATTTTGACATTTTCCAGTGATTTCATGTCTGGATAATTGTCCTTATCGACATTACGAACCATAATGACTTGTTTGGATTTATAATACGTATCTGAGAAATCAATGCTCTGCTTACGCTCATCCGTCGGTGTCATGCCCGACACGACTAAGTCTACACGGCCACTTTGAAGCGCGGGCAGTAGTCCGTCAAAACCCATATCCTCAATAACGAGCTCGGCTCCGAGATCCGCTGCGATTTCTTTGGCAATCGCAATATCAAATCCAACGATTTCGTCTTTGCCATTGATGACTTTGTGGAATTCATACGGTGCAAAATCGGCACTTGTCCCGAGCACCAATTTTTTACCGCCTGAGCTGTTGACTGTTGTTTCATTCGCCAGCGCCGCAGGTGCAGCCGCCGTCAGAAAAAGAAGGAACGTTAACAGCATTACGGTGTAACGACTTATTAATTTCAACCTTGTTCTCCCCTTACAATGCTATAATTACGATTACATACTGATTCGTCAGTCATGTTGATGACTGAGTCATTATAAAGTACAATGCATGATTATGCAATGCATTTTCAAGATCGAATCTTGACTTGTTTCTGAAAAAATACTGCAAACATGTTATAATCATTAAATTATTTTCATTTTGCCTAAGGAGTTAATCTATGACAACCAATAAAAATCAGATCTTTACCGTTATTGATCAATATGCTTCCCGTTTCAAAGACATTTCATCATATATCGGAGCCCATCCTGAACTTGGAAATGAAGAATATTTGGCCTCCGCTCGTTTAAAGGAAGAACTTTCCTATCATGGGTTTGAAGTTGAAGCTCCGATTCTTGGATTAGATACGGCTTTCATCGGAACTTACACTTCAAGCAAGCCGGGCCCGACGATTGCACTGTTATGTGAATATGATGCTTTGCCGGAAATTGGTCATGCTTGCGGACACCACCTAATCTGTATGATGAGCCTCGGGGCAGGCGTTGGCCTGAAAGCCATTGTGGACGAAATCGGCGGAACCATCAAAGTCTTTGGTACGCCTGCAGAGGAGACGCGCGGGGCTAAAGTTCCGATGGCGGAAGCGGGGTTATTTGATAATTGTGATGTTGCACTTATGGCTCATCCGTTCTATGCCTACGAAAAATCAGGCAGTTCCCTCGCCATTGATGCTGTGCAATTTGAGTTTCATGGCAAATCCTCACATGCGGCAGCCAGTCCACATGAAGGAATCAATGCACTCGATGCGGTCATCCAAACGTTTACTGGAATTAACGCTTTCCGGCAGCAAGTGAAGAGCAGTGTTCGCATTCATGGAATCATTAACAGTGGCGGACAGGCTGCCAACATTATTCCGGACTATGCTTCTGCTCAGTTTTATGTACGTGCAGCCACACGTAAAGAATTGAATGTGCTGACCGAAAGGGTCATTCAGATTGCACAAGGTGCTGCACTTCAGACAGGGTGTAAACTCGTGACATTCAACTACGAAACATCCTATGATGAGATGGTTACAAATGAGACCTTCTCTGACACGTTCAGTCAGAATTTAATGGAACTCGGCATATCGCAGGAAGAGATCGTTAGTGGAAACGACCATGGCTCGATGGATATCGGTAATGTTTCCCTGAGATGCCCAGCAATTCATCCTTATATCCGTGTCGTTGATGAAGTCCATACGCTGCACTCCATTGAATTCCGTGATTTGGCGTTGCAAGAACGTGCTTTGGACGGCATGATTTTGGGAGCCAAAGCGCTCGCTGCTACAGCTTATGATGTGTTGAGCAAGCCTGAACTGCTACAAGCGATCCGTAAGGAGTTTGAGCAAATCAGTCGCTAAAACTGCTTGTATTGGATTACAGTTACACCAAGACATCTTTCAAAAAAGAAGCAATACTTATGATTCCGGGTTGATTCTAGGGTAAGTTTGAACCGTTTTGAATTATTTAATTCAAGTCCGGTATCCAAACCTGCCCTTTTTTTGCAACTACAAAAGCCGCAGTTAATAAACTGCGGCACTCCAAACGAAAATAAAAGCTACTTCTTAGATCACACTTGAATTCGACGATAAATATCCATATATTCCTCTGCCGATACATCCCAACTGTACTCTCCGCTCATTGCATTTTTCACAATTTTCTTCCACTCGTTCGGCTGACGATAAAACTCTTCTGCACGGCGAATCGTATTCATCATGTCATGTGCATTGAAGCTTGTAAACGAGAAACCATTACCTTCTCCTGTAAACTCGTTGTAAGCTTGTACCGTATCATTTAAACCACCTGTTTCTCTTACAAGCGGTACACTTCCATAGCGTAAGGCTAGCAATTGGCTGATTCCGCATGGCTCAAATTTGGATGGCATCAGGAAAATGTCACTCCCTGCGTAGAAACGGCGAGACAACCCATCATTGAATGTGATCTGAGCTGACATTTTCAAGGGATAACGATTAGCTGCTTCGCGGAACCAGTGCTCATATGCGGAATCTCCGGTACCCAGTACGGCAAATTGAATATCATCGTAATAGAGCAGCTCGTCCAAAACGCGGCATACTAAATCCAGTCCTTTCGAATCAACGAGCCTGGTCACCATAACCATCAATGGTGCGTCTGGGCGAACCGGCAGCCCCAATTCCTTCTGCAGTTCAATTTTATTTTCAATTTTTTTAGACAGGCTTGTTCTATATTTAACCGCAATTTTATTGTCCGTTGCCGGGTTATAACTTTTGGTATCAATGCCGTTTACGATGCCGCTAAAGCGATCACCGAGTGAACTGAGTAGTCCATCCAGCCCATAACCGTAATATGAAGTCTGTATTTCCCTAGCATAAGTAGGACTTACCGTAGTCACATGATCGGAGTACACAATTCCTGTTTTCAAAAAATTGACATTCCCATAGTATTCTGCACCTTCCATCGTGAAATACCGATCATCAAGTTCCAGAATTTCGCTGAATAACTCGTGTGGGAATACACCTTGATACAACAAGTTATGTATAGTGAACACCGTTCGAATCCCACTATAGAACGCATCATGCCCATAATGAGCCTTAAGAAGCAAGGGTATCATACCCGCATGCCAGTCATGTGTGTGCAGAACGTCCGGCTTGAAATCAATCTGCGGAAGCACCTCAAGCACAGCTCGGTTGAAAAAGGCAAATCGCTCTCCATCATCCATGTACCCGTAGACTCCGTCCCGTCCAAAATAATACTCATTGTCTACAAAATAAACGGGTATCCCGTCAAACTCCAGCATTTCAATGCCACAGTACGCTCTGCGCCATCCCAAAGGCACATCCGTAACAAGGACAGGTTTCATCGCCTCTTTGTGTTCTTCGGAGATCCCTTTATATTTCGGCAAAATCACTCGCACATCTGCCCCGTTTTTCTTCAAAGCCTGTGGAAGTGCACCAATCACATCTGCTAGTCCTCCCGTTTTAATAAAAGGATGCGCTTCAGCCGCTGCAAATAAAATATTCATGCCTTTGTCCCCCTATCCGGTTTTAACGTTCTACTCTCTTTTTTTTCTGTAATTTTTTCTGTCTTTTTTTTCGATTTCACGGAAGCGCTACCTTCAGCGATGGGCTCCGTTTTCCGGCGTGTATTCTTTTTTAGAATAACGACACTTAGCGGTGGTAAATCCACTTCGAGGCTGTGTGCATGCCCGTGAAATGGAATTTTTTCTGAGGGGATCTGCATATCATTAATTATCCCTGAACCACCGTAATCCGAATGATCACTGTTCAATATTTCGGTATACATACCGGGACGCATGACGCCAATCCGGTAACGCTCCCTTTTGACTGGCTGAAAGTTAATGAGCACAAGGAGTGTATCCGCAGGTTTTTTTCCTTTGCGAACATATGAAATGACACTTTGGCCTTGATCATCCGGAGTGATCCATTCATAACCGTCAAAGGAATGATCAAGCTCCCATAAAGCTTTTTCACGGACGTACAGCTCGGAAAGCTCACGTTCAAACTTGTGCAGGCTTCGATGACTATCATAATCCAGCAAAAACCAGTCCAGTTGATCCTCATCTTTCCATTCGATGAACTGGCCAAACTCTCCACCCATGAATAACAGTTTTTTGCCCGGGAATGTCATGAAATAACCGAGGAACGCGCGCATGCCTGCGAATTTCTGCTCATAACTTCCTGGCATTTTGTTCAAAAGAGACTTTTTACCATGTACCACCTCGTCATGAGACAGAGGAAGCACGTAATTTTCAGAAAAGGAGTATACAACCGGGAAAGTCAGCAAATGATGTTTGGAAGGACGTTCATGAAAATCAGATTCCATATAGTCGAGCGTATCATTCATCCAACCCATATTCCATTTGTAGTTAAAACCCAGACCACCCTTGTCTACTGGCATGGTGACCATTGGCCACGCACTGGATTCTTCGGCCATCATCAAAGCATAAGGATAATATTCAAAAACAGTCTTGTTCAATTCTTGCAAAAAAGCAACAGCTTCTTTATTCTCCAGGCCACCTTCGTCGTTGGTTCGATATTGACCTGGCACCTTTTCAAAATCAAGACGAAGCATGCTTGTTACTGCATCAACACGGAGCCCGTCAAAATGGTACATTTCCATCCAGTACAATGCGTTGGAAATCAGGAAGGAACGCACCTCCGGTTTGGAATAATCAAAACTGAGTGTACCCCATCCCGGCTTCTCGGCTAACATCGGATCTGCGTATTCGAACAAAGGGGTACCATCAAACAGACGCAGTCCATGCGCATCCTTAGCAAAATGAGCAGGCACCCAATCCAGCAATACACCAATTCCAGCCTGATGTAGTGTATCCACCAGATACATCAGATCTTTTGGCTGCCCATAACGGCTTGTGGGTGCATAGAAACCCGTATTTTGGTATCCCCATGACAGGTCATACGGATGCTCGCTAAGGGGCATCATTTCAACATGGGTATACTTCATTTCAAGTAAATAAGGAACAAGCAAGTCCGCTATCTCACGATAACTATACAGACTGCCATCATCCTTGCGTCTCCACGTCCCCAGATGCATTTCATAAATATGTAAAGGTTTGTTATACATCGTGCGTTGTTTTCGTCTCCACGCGCCATCATTCCACTTGTATCCCTCAATGGAACTTGTGACAGATGCCGTTTGAGGACGTATTTCAGCCTGAAATGCATAAGGGTCTGCTTTGAGGCATTCGGTTCCATCTTCCGTTAAAATACGGAATTTGTATAAAGTACCTTCGTCAATTCCCGGAAAGAAGCGACTCCAAAATCCCGAATCGGGTATCTTATATAAAGGGTCCTTTTCACCTTTCCATCCATTACGGTCCATAGCCAGTCCAACTTCTACGGCATTGGGTGCCCATACGGTAAAGCGGAACCCTTGACGGTGATCGCGAGTCTCAGGATGCGCGCCCAACATTCGATAACTGTGATGAAGATTACCTTCATGAAATAAATAAATATGCTCAGATAACATATCAGGTTGTGCCAGCGGTTCAATAGCCAAGGGATCACCTTCTTTTCTCCAGAAAATAGATATAACGTTAACCATTACCCCATTCTAGCCAACTTGAAAAGAAAAATGCGTTGTTTTAAAAAATGATGTATTTTTTCAGAATTTTTACAATAGCTATCGTTTCAGAGGCTTCACTTTCGTTTACTAATGTACTACACTGCACAAATATTTTGGGAGGGAAACGATCATGTTTAATAAAGATTGCATCGCTATGCTGTTGGCGGGAGGAGAAGGAAAGCGATTAGCCCCTTTAACCTCGAGGATTGCAAAACCCGCTGTACCGTTTGGCGGGCATTACCGGATTATCGATTTTCCTCTCAGTAACTGCGTTAACTCAGGAATCGACACTGTAGGTGTTCTGACGCAGTACCAAGCGGAATCACTGCACGAACATATTGGTCAAGGAGAACCATGGACACATGGTGATTCAAATGAGACCGGAATCTCCTTGCTTCCATCTTATCATACAGGAAATGACGAATACTTGGGAACTGCGGATGCCATATATAAAAATATGGACTATATTGACCAGCAAAACCCCGAAAATGTTCTAATTTTGTCGGGTGACCATATTTATCATATGAATTATCGCGAGATGCTCGAGGAACACAAGGCTAACAATGCCCTCGCTACGATTTCTGTCATGGAAGTGCCTTGGGACGAAGCACACCGATTCGGAATTATGGCGGCAGATGAAAATATGCGCGTGACCGAATTCGCCGAAAAACCGGCTGAACCTAAAAGTAATTTGGCTTCGATGGGCATCTACATGTTCAATTGGAAATATTTGAAACGTCATTTGCTTGCGGATGCCGCGAATCCGAATTCCAGTCATGACTTCGGGAAAGATGTCATTCCACAGATGTTAAATGAAACCAATTCGCTTTATGTATATAACTTCAATGGCTATTGGAAAGATGTTGGTACGGTAAAAAGCCTTTGGGATGCACACATGGATCTGTTATATAACGAAGAGAACTGGAGCCTTCAGAGAGAAGACTGGCCTATGTTTACTCGCGAATGGCGTTCCAAACCTAGCGCTCTTAAAACAAGACAGACACAGATGGAGCATTTAGCTTCTATGGTTCACGACTCTTGCGCTATCGAAGGCCGTGCTGAACGCTCTGTCATCTTCTGCGGAGCTGAAGTGGGTAAAGGATCTGAGATACTGGACAGCGTCATTATGCCTAATGCACGCGTAGGACGCGGAGTTCATATCGAACGTGCAATTATCGGCGAAGGAGCCATTATCAAAGATGGTGCTATTGTTAAAGGTACAGCCGATGAAATTGTTGTCGTTGGCCCGAATGAGATTATCGCACCTAAACCAGCCGTACGCACGCAACCTGTACGTATGCTCAAAGAAGTGTATGAGAAAAGCGGCCGCCTCCGTGCTGGTGAATTATCCTCATAACAATATAGATATAAAAAGGCGAGCCATTATGGCTCGCCTTCTTCGTTTCTCTGTATAACAATATTCATGCATGTTATCACGACAAATCAGCGCTTCTCACCCTCAGTTGATGGATCATGAGAATGGCTCTCCTCATCTTGGTCAAGTTCCACAGGTGTACTTGTCGGTTCTTTCAATGTATCTGCTTCGATCATTGCTTCCCTACTTGGTAACTCTTGTGCAGCTAGAGCTGTCTCCTGCTTAAGCATAGGTAAGGTAACCGTAACGGTTGTTCCTGATCCCAGTTCACTTTGCATCGTGATGGTACCTTCATGCAGCTCCACAAGCTCTTGAGTGATGGCAAGACCAAGCCCTGTACCTCCATTTTGATGATTCACCTGGAAGAAACGATCTCTTACTTTGATCAGATGCTCCTCGCTGATCCCAATGCCTGTATCCTGCACAACCGCAACGATCTGATCATTTTCTTCTTTCACTGTCAGGAAGATCCATGAATTCTCATGTGAGAATTTGATTGCGTTGTCCACAATGTTTAAGAACACCTGCTTCAATCGGTTTCCATCACCGTATACATTATAAGCGCGTGTCTCGTCTGTTTCCAACTTTAGATGTACCTGCTTTTGTTCGGCTTTCGCCCATACGTTCAGCATGGTTTCCTGCACAACCTCACGAATATTAACCGTGCCTTTCACAAGCTTCATCTGATTTTGCTGCAGTTTGGAGAAATCGAGCATCTCTTCCACAAGTCCAATCAAACGCTCTGTTTCCTTGGCGATGATGCCCATGCCAATGCGTGTTTCATCCGGGTCGTATCCGCCTGAATCGAGTGTTTCACTCCAGCCTTTGATACTGGTCAGCGGTGTACGCAATTCATGGGATATGGACGAAATGAAATCGTCCTTGATCTGGTTACTGCGCACAATTTCATGAGCCATGAAGTTAAGTGTTGATGCAAGTTCACCAAGTTCATGCTTGTAATTCCCTTTAACCCTCACATCCAGTCGCCCTTTTGCCATCTGAGCAGATACCGCTGTAATACTGTTAATGGGACGTACAATGGAATTGGCCATGCCAATACTAATTATTAACACGATAGCCAGTACACCGACCCCTACGGCAATTGCCAGCAACCCCATGACGAGTAATTTAGAATTTACTGATTCGAGTGATGTCAGATAACGCACAATGTACGTATTTTCACCACCCAGGTCAAATTTGTTGGCAACCGCCATCACCGATTCGCCGGTATTGGGCTGTCTGCCTATCCATCGTCCCATATCTCCGTTTAACGCCTGCATAATGTCACTCGTTTGTAGCACCGCTCGATCTGATTCAAATGCCGTCGAACTCGCCAGCACACGTCCATTCAGATCCAAAATCTCAAGTTCGGTATTGTCTAATGCAAGACGAACCAGAAGCCTGGACAAGTTATTATTGCCATCTTCCCCATTACTGGCTCTGGCAATGGGCTCAAGGAAGTCCCTGTTATTGGTAATGTGAGTACTGATGGTATTGTAAATGCTCTCATAATAATACCGCTGCACAGCCAGCATAAACACAAACTCTACAAGCACCAGAGCGAGGAAAACGACAATAAAGTAGTGTAGTACGATCTGCCGCGTGATCCCCTTTTTAATCATTGATCCCGGCCTTTCCATTTGTACCCGTGACCCCATACAGTTTGCAGGTATTCAGGCTCGGAAGGATTGTTCTCAATTTTTTGCCGTAAACGACGGATGTTAACATCAACAATTTTAGGATCACCCATATACTCTTTGCCCCATACGTGATCCAGCAGCAGGTCACGACTCAGCGGTGTATTTTCTTTTTCCAGGAAGAACTGGATTAACGAGAACTCGGTAGGTGTCAATTCAATAGCTTCATTATTCTTTTTAAACTGTTTGGAGATCAGATCCAGTGAAAACGGCCCCGATTGGAACGTTACTTTAGCCGCGGTTTCACGATGTACATTCACACGACGCAGCAACGATTGAATCCGTGCAATCAGTTCAGTCGGGCTGAACGGTTTGCTTACGTGATCGTCTGCTCCAACGGAAAGGGCATATACTTTATCCTGCTCCTGTACTTTGGCTGTCAGAAAAATAATACCGAGCCTTTCGTTCGTTTCACGAATCCGTCTACATACTTCAAATCCATCAATGCCGGGAACCATAACGTCCAGTAATGCCAGATCAATATCCGGAACGGATTGCAAGATACGCAAGGCTTCATGACCATCACCCGCTTCCAGCACTTCAAACCCGTTTCTTTTCAAGTTAATGACAATAAAACTGCGGATGGATTCTTCATCCTCAAGAATAAGTACTTTACTCATCAAGTTCTTCCTTTCTATTCAGCTGAGAAGTTTTTGCTTAATGCATCCTTGCCCGCCTCAGATTGTGCAACACGCGATGCAATGACCCGATCTTTCGTTCGAGTAATTTCCTTCCAGCTTTTCCCCTTTTCAAGATCCCACTGAGAAAACGTAAAATATTTGATCTCGGCTACGGTTTCATCCGTTTTGATCATTTTGAACCGAATATATTTTTCCTTCTCCGATTTGGTATCAATCGTGATCTTGCCATACCATTCAGGCTTTAAGTTCAGATGGAATAAATCGGCATCATCCCGGAACTGGAATGACACAAACTTCTTTCCCTCTTTTCCATCCCACTGGTAGAATGTATAAAACCACATTCGTGAATCAAATACGTAGTGCTCCCAGCCTTTTGGTGTTTCTTTCAATCCAAACTCAATAATACCATCATTATTCACATCACCGCTTAAAATTTTGTCATCTCTGTACGTTTGGTCGGGAGATTTAAAAGCGCTGACGAGTTTATTGTCTTTAACATACATAATTTGTGTAAACGAACTTCGATCATCGAGGTCCGCATCGAGCACAATCCCCATTTTTCCTTCGGCAATCTCACCGCCAAGGGCATTATACACTTCTTTGACCGTATAATCCGTTACGACACGATCGATTTCCTTGAAACTGTCATCCTGATACTGATACAGTGCAATGCTGGCGAATCCGCTGGCGTTCAGCGAGACGACAACAAAATCACTCTTGCCATCTCCGCTTAAATCAAGCGCATTGCCTTGCATGTCATCAATAATCACCTGATTATACGGTACGCCACCGAGCACTTGTTCCAAGACTCCGCCTTTATAGGAATATGCCGTTAACGCTTTTTGATCCTGCAAGCTTACACCAACTATAATGTCCGGGTTTCCATCATTTGTAATATCCATGACTTTGAATGATTCCAGCTCATTGCCTGGTACATCAAACGTGAGTTTTTTAACCCACGCCCCCCCTTGTTCCTCTAAAATCATACCGTGGATACGCACATTTTCATTGGGTGTCTCATAAAAAACACTCGCCTCGCGAATGCCGTCACCATTCAGATCTTCTACACGAATCATGCTGGTGTTGCTCATATCTTTGGGCCGAATCAATTTACTTTCAGGCGGTGTTTCCTTCTGCACAATGTTATACAATTTCTCCTTGTCCGTAGACATCATCGGCGGCTTCATTAGAAGCTTGGGGTCACTGATTACCGTACAGCCACTCAGCACCGTTCCGAGCAGAACAGCCATCGCACCTGCCGTCATACAGCGTCCCCATCGCGAATTTAACAATCTCATCACTCTTTTCATATGCACTCATTTTAAATCTGATTTTTCTCCTGCTGTGTCAATCTCCGTCCTCGTATATCAAAAGCGATCCTGCCTTCCGCGATTCCCCAGATTCGGGAAGCGTGCTTCTCTGCCAGTTCAATTGGCAACACGGCAATGACCGTAGCTCGTTCTTCTTCACACAATTTACGTAGCGTTTCCAATACTGCATCAGCCGTATGAGGATCAAGTCCGATGACCGGTTCATCTGCCAGGACCACCTTTGCACCGTGAGCAAGCGCTCTTGCAATGGCAACACGCTGTTTTTCACCGCCACTCATTTTTTCAGCAAGCTGGTGTGCTTTATCGAGTAATCCCAGACCTTCGAGGTGATCCATCGCTCCCATGTAGTCGTCTGATCGGACCATGCCCGTTGCCATCCGCCATAAAGGCGTCTGTCCAAAGCGACCGATAAGTACGTTTTTCAGCGCTGTTTTTCTGGGATACAGTTGCGGGTTCTGCTCCAAGTATGCCCATTCCCGCCTTATTTTTTGTTTACCGCTCCAGCCTTCTTTCAAAATATCCATGCCGTCAACGGTAAAACGTCCTGAATCCCATGTTTCCTTCATCGCCAAACATTTCAGCAACATGCTTTTGCCGCTCCCGCTGGAGCCGACCACCGCAATCATTTCTCCTTGTTGCATATCAAAACGAATATCACGCAAAATCGGAATACGATCCGCTCCAACGGATTTACTCAAGTTCTCCACTCTGATCATCGCGATGTCTCCTCTTGTCCATGTTTTTCCCTACTACTAGTGTACTCGGAAATGGACATCAATTTCCATGCGAACACCAGCTTCTATTTTAACATAAATTCCGCTTCACGTTTACGTCGAAATAATAGTCCCGTTACACCAAAAATCAAATACATACAACCAAGCATCATAAACATACTGCCAGGTGAAACCCAGTTAATCAGTTGACCTCCCAGATTCGGTCCGACGATACTTCCAATCGTGAAATGGAATGACGCTACCACATTGGCTGCAGGTAGTAACCCTTTAGGTAAAATATCTGCGGCATAAGCAAGTCCCAACGAGAAAAATGAACCAACAAGTCCTCCGGCAATAAGTAACAACACAAGTGTCATCCAAAAATGCGTACCCGAAAATGGAACCAGTATAAATGCAAGGCCGCCGCCAATTCCAGCCATCATGAGAATTCTTTTTCGGCCATAACGGTCACTTAATATCCCGAGCGGAAGCTGAAGAAACAATCCGCCGATCCCTATAAAAGGAAGCAAAGAGGCGATCTGATTGGTGTCATATCCGATCCGAAGTCCGTAAACCGGGAAATTGCTGTTCATGCCAGCTTCCATATAACCGTATAGAAGAGCGGGCAACAGGGCATACCATGCCCAAGCGAAACTTCGGCGAAAGCGTCGTTCCGGCAAATGAGCATGCTCTAATTTTTCTGGCTTGGTGTTCGGCAGCTTCATGAGTACCAGAATGAGTACGGCCGCTATACCCACAAATAACACCAGGAATGGAACAGCATCACCAAAGCCGAGCAGCTTGATACCTAGTGGTCCAATACTGAATCCAAGGCCGTAAGACATGCCATAAAGTGAAATATAACGTCCTCGCTTCTCCGGCGCAGTAACTAGCAGCACCCATAACTGGGCAGCATAATGTAGGGCGCTGTCTCCGATGCCAACAATAAGGCGTAGCACAAACCATATTTTTATGTCGGGGAAATAAGGAAACAGGATCAAAGGAAACATAACCAGAATCAAACCGCCTACAATCAGTTTTTTGAACCCCAGAGCTCCCAGTAAACGTTCAGCTGCCAGTGTCATGGCGAATGAACCAATATAAAGCGCAGCCGCATTCAGCCCGTTTACCCCTGGAGAAACCCCCTGCTGTTCCAGAAAAATCGATAATACAGGCAGTAATAGTCCCTGACTAATCCCAGCTACCACAATTACAGTAATCAGGATCAAGTAATTTAAAGTTGAGGGTGATATTTTAGATTTGAACATTGATGCCACGAATTTCATTCCTCCTGCAAGCGCAAACAAAGAAAAACCGCCATCGCTGACGATCTTTAGTCTGTTATTTATATAGGTGTATACTTTCTTCAGAGTTGGGGACTGAGCCCCGGACTTGAACATTATAGTGGACAACGCCCAGTAAAACAAGCCATAATAGTACATAAGTCGCTGTGTATATCTAGATGTGACGGGAGGATTCTGCATCATTATGACTTACCACGTTAAAATTGATGTCTCACCGATATATGAGATGCTAAATAGCTTTTTGGTATATGTCACGAAAAAGTGGATTCAGCATCTGGACATTGGTCCTGAATGGATTCTGGACGTTGAAGGCAAGCTAAGTTCCAATGTGCGGGCTGCCCTTGCACCTGCTGCCACGTGGCCCTTTGACGATTTCGATGTCCTGTTTGCCTGGGCAGCATATCAGAACACAACTTCAGAGAATCAGGAATTTCTGGACATGCTCGCAGGACTTTCAGCTGATGAGTTGTTTACACGCATATCTCCATTAATGCCTGAAATTACAATAGAAGAATCAACGCGAATTCGGAACAGTTATGTCCCATTATTGCGACTGTGGGATCAGCACTACTGTCAGAATATAAGCGAAGATCACCGCGTATGGCTTGAAGAAGACGCTGAAGAAAAGCGGATTCTGCTTGAAAAGATGGGGCCTGAACTGTTAATTGAATATGCCACTGCGGGTGTCATTGTTGAACCGATGCCTGGTTTAAACGAAGTGATTCTGTTTCCAACTGTGCATAACCGTCCAATTAACATGTATTGCTTCTATGAAGGCATGATGATTATGCAATATCCGGTAGATACTCCTGAGGAGAATGAAGATGAACCGCCAACGTGTTTGCTAAGATTCACGCATGCTTTGGCAGATCCTGAAAGACTTCGCCTGTTAAGATATGTATCGGATGAACCAAAGTCACTCTCGGAGATGTGTGAGGAATTGGGCAAAGACGAAGACCCTGTGAAAGATCAGGTTATGGCTCTTCGTATTGCAGGTTTGCTGCGTACACATTTGCTGGGAAGCAACCGTAAAGAAAAATACAGCATTCGTCCAGATGGTGTATCTGAATTGAATATGTTTCTGGAATCCTACATTCGCATCTGAGTGATGTAAACGAATTTAGAGTTGTCCGCAACAAGCGCAGGCAAGGAGTGAGCTAGCATTGAGTTTACTAAAACAACATATATTGTTTGACCTGGATGATACACTCGTGTATTGCAACAAATATTTCAATCTTGTTCTGGGAGAATTCTTTGAAAATATGCAGCAATGGTTTGACGGTCATGCCCTGACAACACAGCAGATTCGGGAGAAGCAGCTCGAAATCGATGTAACCGGAGTGAATAAAGTCGGGTTTGCAAGTCACCATTTTCCACAGTCACTGATTGATACGTATCGATATTTTTCTCAGAAATATACTCGACCAACGTCAACCAGAGAAGAAACGTATTTGAGCAAACTGGGCATGAGTGTTTACACTCAGGAAGTTGAGCCTTACCCACATATGGTAGAAACGTTGGAAGAGCTTAAATCTGCCGGGCATTCTCTTTATTTGTATACTGGCGGAGAGACAGTCATCCAACAACGTAAGATTGATCAGATGAAACTATCCATCTATTTCGATGATCGAATCTATATTCGTCAGCACAAAAATATTGAAGCACTGGAAGGCATCCTGTCCAAAGGCCCATTTGATCGGCGCTCAACCTGGATGATTGGCAACTCGCTTCGCACAGACATTATGCCTGCCGTGAATGCCGGAATTCACAGCATCTATATCAAACAGCCCAATGAATGGCAATATAACATTGTTGAGCTGCAGCCGAATCCGCAAACTTCCATGTATACCATCACCGCACTGGAAGAGGTCCCAAAAGTCATTCATGAAGATATAAAACAGCAACAACAAAAAAGAACCCTTGGATAAAAGGGTTCTTTTTCCTTTTGCGCCTATCAAACTTTACGATGAGGTTTCCAGCTTCTCTCCGGATAACTGACCTGTGACTACATCCTTCAGAATAATACGCGCCTTCACTGTGCTTCCATCCTTGCGTTTGAACGAAAGAACTTGCGTGCTGCCCTTCTCTACCAAGGACTTCAGCATCGCACTTGTTATTTTTTTGCCAGCGTATTCTTTCCAGACTACAAATGTACATCCTTCTTTGAAACGGGAACAGCCATATCCCTTCTTGCCCTCGATAATATACCCATTGCAGTCCGGTGATGGACATGAAGCAAGCACTTCCCTTGCGCCAGAAGAAGCTGTATTCTTTTGAGAGGCTGTGCGAGTGCTTGATGCCGTGTTTGCAACCGATGCCTTCTGAGCTCTGGCACTACCGGAAGACTTATTCGCCGCTTTGCTCGCAACGCCTCTGCTTTTTCCGTTGCCTTTTTTACCTCGCGCATCTTCACCAAAGGCATCAGCAGCTGCTGGAGCCTGGACACGAACTTTTTCAATAATAGACAACGTGAACTTTTTGACGTTTTCCATGAACTTGTCCTGTCCTGCTTCACCTTTAGAGATTTGATATAATCGGCGCTCCCATTGTCCGGTCATCTCAGGCGAGGTCAACAGATCTACACCTGCACGGCGAATCAATTCAATCGCTGTTCGTCCCTTAAGGGTCAATTGCATCTTCTTTCCCTGCATCGTAATGTAACCTACGTTTTTGAGACGTTCGATCGTAGCCGCTCGTGTAGCTGGGGTTCCCAGACCGCTATCCTTCATCGCATCACGCAACTCTTCATTCTCAATCTGTTTGCCTGCACTCTCCATCGCCTTGAGCAGCGTACCCTCGGTATAACTTTTGGGCGGCTGGGTCGCTTTCTCTTTGAACTCACTCTTTGTACAATGAACAGGTAAGTAAGGCTGTACAGCGAAGGCTTTGTCCGTCCATTCCTCTGCTTCCTCTTCTTCACTGCTGTTTTTCTTCGCTTTTTTCTTACCCGAAGCCCCTTGCTCCGGGTCACCTGAACCTAGTACCACCTTCCAACCGATGGACAACAGTTCTTTTACAGACGTTTTGAACTGATATTTTTCTACTTCCGTAAGTACAGTATGTTGCTTATACTCCGCTGGCGGATAGAAATGAGACAGAAAACGTCTTACAATCAAATCATAAATATTTTGCTCATCCTTAGACAGTGTCCCCGGTCGTTTCAATGTGGGCAAAATGGCATGATGATCCTCTACCCGGCTTGGATTGCAGACCCCTTTGTTATTTTTATGCACCAATTCAGGCTTTGCCCCCATAGCCAGCTCGCTGTACGTTCCGTTTTTAAGTAAATTCAGCGTTTTGTGCATGCCTTCAATGTTCTGCTCGGTCACATAGTTGGAATTCGTACGCGGGTAAGAGATTACTTTATGTTTTTCATACAGAGCCTGTGCAATATCTAACGTCTTTTTAGCACCATAACCATATTTCGCATTCGCTTCACGTTGCAAAAGGGTAAGGTCATATAACCGATAGGGATAGTCCTTCGTTTGTTTGGCTTCATATTTAATAATCTGGCCCGTTTTACCCTTTACACTTGTCGCAATGGACTCGGCTTCTTCGGCATCCGTAAGTTTATCACCCTGACGCACGCCGCGGTATTCAACACCTTCCTGACGAAACCAGGCCGCCACTTCATAGAAGGTCTGTGACTGGAACGCCTCAATCTCGATCTCACGATCATAAATTAACGCTAATACGGGTGTCTGAACACGTCCCACAGACAAAAGTGCATTATGTCTTGTTGTAAACGCCCGCGAGGCATTCATGCCAATCAGCCAGTCCGCTTCACTTCGTGCACGGGCAGCATGGGTCAGATTTTCGAATTCTGCGGCATCTTTCAGTCCATCAAATCCTCGCCGAATACTTTCAGCTGTCAAATCCGATATCCACAAACGTTTTACAGGCTGACGCAACTTTAATTGCTGCTGAATCAGCGCAAAAATATACTGCCCTTCCCGCCCGGCATCACAAGCGTTAACGATCGCTGAAGCACGCTTTGCAAGTTCTCCGATGATTTTGAGCTGATCCTTTGTACGCGGATTCGGAACAATTTTGAATTGCTCCGGGATGATCGGCAAATCCGCGATATTCCAGCGTTTGTATTTTGAATCATAGGCATCCGGTTCAGCCAGTCCAAGCAAATGCCCAATCGCCCAGGTGATAATGTAATGCTCACCCTCCAGATAGGTGCGATTATTTTTGGCTTTTGGTTCTATGACGGCGGCAATGGTTCTCCCCATATCGGGTTTCTCCGCTATAACCAGTGTCTTCATCCGTCCATCTCTCCTCCTATACCGCCCAGTATGACGGCAAAAAGGGGCCTTCCGCCGACGGAAGCCCCTTGCTTCTGAAACTCATTATATCAGATTTTGGATTCAAGAGCACCTATCCGGGCTGAATTAACCCGCTGCTGGCTCATTAAGCTCATGTTTTTGTCTGCACTCTTTGCACACTCCTTGAAAATCAAGCCGATGATCTGTGACAGCAAAACCGTACTGACGTAGAACCTGCTGCTCCAAACGAAGCAGTCCGTCTTCCATAATTTCTTCCACACTGCCACATTCCGTACAGATCAAGTGGTGGTGATGATGAGAGCCGTCTGTGCTGCGCAGATCAAAACGAGCCGCCCCATCGCCAAAGTTAATCTTCTCTACAACCTGCAGGTCACTAAGTAACTCCAGCGTGCGATAAACAGTTGCGAGCCCGATCTCTGGAAACTTTTCTTTCACCAGAAGAAATACTTCTTCCGCACTAAAATGATCCTTCTCATGTTCCAACAGTACACGTACCGTCACTTCACGTTGTTGGGTTAACTTATATCCTTTATCAACTAATTGATTTTTGATTTGGTGAATTTGCTCTGAAATGGACTTGTCCCGATTGTTAGCCATACGGGTGCACCTCCGTTATTAATTGGTTACTTTCTCTTACTTAAACCATTCTTCATTCACATACTCACGATATTGTCCTCTGTAAATAAACTCATTATATAGTTAGATTTTAAATCCAGCTTACATCATCAATAAATTTGTTGTTGTCTCTTATTTATAATAATTATAATCTAATAATAAGTCTTTATCTTATAAAATGCAATGCTTTCAATCACACTTTCATAAGAAATGGAAGAAAATCGAGGTGATGTTTGTAAACATACACAGCAAATAACCCCCGCACATGCGAGGGTTATTTATTGCAATATGGATTCTGATCATATTATATAATATCAAAATAATAACAACAAAATGATCTTCAAAAACAAGCTTAAACCAACACGGTTGCGCCCATCAAATATTTATCCACTTCACGAGCTGCTTCACGGCCTTCATTAATAGCCCAAACTACCAGACTTTGACCGCGACGCATATCACCAGCTGCAAATACTTTATCCACATTCGTGTTGTATTTGCCATAACGTGCTTTGACATTTGTACGACGATCCGTTTCAAGTCCCAGTTGTTCAACCAGCGTTTGTTCCGGTCCGTCGAAGCCAATAGCAATCATCGCCATTTGTGCAGGGAATACCCGCTCTGTACCTGGAACAGGCTGATAAATTTTGCGACCTGTCTCATCAACGATACGTTCAATTTGAATCGTATGCAATTCTTTGAGATTACCCTCTTCATCACCCACAAATTTGGTGGTCATGATGGAGAATTCACGTGGGTCTTGACCAAACAAGGCTTTGGCTTCTTCTTGCGCATAGTCCAGTGTGTATACGTTCGGAAATTGAGGCCAAGGATTGTTGATTGGATCACGCTCCATCGGCGCCTGAGTATGCGTACCGAATTGTGTGATCGTGCGACATCCGTGACGCAGCGAAGTAGCTACACAGTCAGAGCCTGTATCTCCGCCCCCGATTACAATAACATCTTTATCCTTTGCAGAGATGTAGTTGCCATCCTCCAGGTTAGAGTCCAAGAAGCTTTTGATGCTGCTATTCAGGAAATCCATTGCATAATGAACACCTTTAAGGTCAGCACCTTCAATGTTGAACTCACGAGGTTTGGTTGCACCGCCGCACAGAACAACAGCATCATAATCGTTAACAAGTTGCTCAGCCGGAATATCTTTTCCGATCTCTGTATTCGTAATAAACTCAATTCCTTCAGCTGCCAGCAAATCCACACGACGTTGTACCACTTTTTTATCCAGCTTCATCGTAGGGATTCCGTACATCAACAATCCGCCGACACGGTCTGAACGTTCATATACGGTTACCGTATGTCCAGCCTTGTTTAATTGAGCCGCTGTTGCAAGTCCCGCTGGACCTGAACCAACTACAGCTACACGCTTACCTGTGCGTTTCTCCGGTGGTTGTGGCACAACCCAACCTTCTTCGAAGCCTTTTTCAATAATGGCTTCTTCAATCGTTTTGATCGTTACAGGCTGACCGATGAGGCCCACTGTACATGATCCTTCGCAAGGAGCTGGACAGATACGTCCTGTAAACTCCGGGAAATTGTTCGTTTTGTGAAGGCGTTCCAGCGCTTCCTTCCACAACCCGCGGTAGACGAGATTATTCCACTCTGGAATCAAGTTATGAACCGGGCAGCCTGACGTACCGCCAGTCATATCTATACCTGTATGGCAATAAGGGGTACCACAATCCATGCATCTTGCACCTTGTGTTCTGAGCTCTTCTTCAGCCATATGTTTATGAAACTCTTCCCAATCCTTGATACGCTCCGCTGGCTCTCGATCGGCAGGGAGCTGCCGTTTGTATTCCATAAATCCAGTAGGTGTAGACATCTTACGTTTCCCCCATCCGTTCTTGTCTTAATCCCTTCATGATCCCTTCATGCGCATGGCTCTATATGAAATGGATTACTCTTTTACCTGAGTTTTTGTCTATTGTATCACAAAATCTACTCAAAGATATTTCAATTATAGTAGCATTTACGACAGTGAATATTAAATGGATTATCCGCATAATTATTTGTATTTTATACATCATAGCGTTCATATGAACGTATGGTCAATAGCTTAAATTTGGTCATAAAACACAGCATGTTACTTTATTAAAACCGAAAGTTGAAAAGAAAAATCGAAATAACGTTATATAAATGTAAGATAAATTGTCATTAAAATCAAGCTTTTTAATGAAATTATACTCATATACGAAAAAACAAGTTTGATTTAAAGCTTTACAACGTTGAAATCCTACAGTTTTTAGACTATTTAGTCATTTTCTCAAGTTCACTCTATGTATATTATGCAAAATCAACCAGCTACTATGTTATATTGGTGTGAAGATATTTGAATCGGTCACGATCCCTTACATTCACATAAAAAAGACACTGTTCACGAAAAATTCGTGGGCCCAGTGTCATTGATATCTTCTATTTTTTACGCTCGTAAAACTCGAATGTAAAAGGATAAATATTTTTTTCGTCTTGCTCTCCATCGATCTGTTTCGTTAACTCCCACTCTGACCAGTCTACTTCAGGAAAAAACGTATCTCCCTCAAACTGTTCATGAATTCTGGTCACAATGAGCCGATCTGCAAACGGTAAAAACTCCCGATATACCTGAGAACCCCCGATCACGCAAAGTTCTTCACCCTGAGCTACCTTCACTCCTTCTTCAATCGTATGTACGATCTCAGCCTGATCAGCTCTGTAGTTCAAGTCCCGGGTGACAACAATATTACGACGCTGTGGAAGAGGTTTACCGCCAAATGACTCCCACGTATTACGTCCCATAATAATTGTTTTGTTTATCGTTTGTTGCTTGAAAAAAGCCATATCTTTTGGCAATCGCCAAGGAAGAGAATTATTACGTCCAATCACACCATTCTCTCCCATTGCCCATACCAATTCAATACTCAAAGGCCGCACATCCCTTTCGTTGAATATGTTATTGTGTTTATACTGCAATCGGTGCTTTAATCCCCGGATGATGCTCATAATTTTCAAATTCAAAATCCTCAAACTTGTAATCAAAAATCGAATCAGGCTTGCGCTTGATCACAAGCTTAGGCAAAACAAAAGGCTCCCGCTCCAGCTGCGTTTTCACCTGCTCCACATGATTGGAATAGATATGCACGTCTCCACCAGACCAGATGAAATCGCCCACTTCCAGGTCACATTGCTGTGCAATCATATGTGTCAGAAGTGCATAACTCGCAATGTTAAACGGCAACCCGAGGAAGGTATCCACGGAACGCATTGTCAGCATACAGGATAATTTACCCTCAGCCACATAAAATTGAAACGCGAAATGACAAGGTGGCAGTTTCATGTTGTTAATCTCGGCCACATTCCACGCACTCACCAAATGTCGGCGGGAATCCGGATTATTTTTGATCGAATCTACAACCGCTGCAATCTGGTCTATTTTCTCCCCATTTGGTGCTTCCCATGTGCGCCACTGTGAACCATACACCGGTCCAAGATCACCGTTCTCGTCTGCCCAGTCATCCCAGATCTTCACACCATTTTCTTTCAGATAAGCAATATTCGTATCCCCGCTCAAAAACCACAGCAGCTCATGAATCACTGATTTCAGGTGAATTCGCTTGGTTGTTACAAGTGGGAAACCTTCGGACAAGTCGTATCGAAGCTGTCTGCCAAATACAGATTGTGTTCCTGTTCCAGTACGATCCCCTTTGTGAACGCCGTTATCCAATATATCTTGTAATAAATCGAGATAGTTTTTCATGTTGGTATCTCCTCGCATCTCTATATATGTTGCACTCTCACTCATACCCATTTGGGTGCAGACTAATCAAGTCTGATCATTACTAAAGTGTACCACAATTGAGTACTAGGAAGAAATGAATTCGCTAAACAAGTTGAGGAGTGCATTCTTCCACCCTCCTATGGACACCTACATCCTGTCTTCCCAATTGCAACTCAAAAAAGAGACGAACAACGCGTTAGCGCTATTCGCCTCTTTAGAATTTACATATAATACCTGACCGGACGAATCCGATACTTCGATGATCTTAGCGGGAGATGATGTGGATCGGGTGACCCATTACCAATTCCGCTGCTTCCATCACGATTTCGCCCAAAGTTGGGTGAGCATGGATAGTCAGCGCCAGATCTTCCAATGTTGCACCCATCTCGATTGCAAGACCAAGCTCAGCAATCAAGTTGGAAGCTTCCAGACCAACGATTTGGCAACCCAATACAAGGCCACTTTCTTCGTCAGCAACGATTTTCACGAAGCCTTCAGCATGGTTCAAAGATACCGCACGGCCATTACCCGCATAAGGGAATTTACCTGCTTTTACTTTGTAACCTTTTTCTTTTGCTTCTTTCTCCGTGTAACCTACGCTGGAGCACTCAGGATCTGTGAACACAACAGCTGGCATACATTTGTAATCAACTACAGATGGTTGTCCAGCGATTGCTTCTGCAGCCACCTTACCTTCATAAGAAGCTTTGTGTGCCAGAGCCAGACCAGATACGATATCACCAATTGCGAAGATGTGCGGGATGCTAGTGCGACCTTGGTGGTCAACTTTAACGAATCCGCGCTCGTCAACGTCAACACCGATCATATCAAGACCCAGTTCTCCGTCTGTATTAGGACGACGTCCTACAGTAACGAGCAGGTAATCTGCAGTTACTTCTTTGGACTCACCATTTACAGAATATTTAACAGTTACATCTTTATCCGTTTGCTCAGCACTTTCCGCTTTTGCACCCGTTACGATTTCGATGCCTGTTTTCTTCATGTTTTTAGCCACAAGGCTAGTCATGTCTTTATCGAAACCTGGCAGTACAGTATCCAAACCTTCGATGATTGTTACTTTAGCACCGAATTTGGAGTACATTTGACCAAGCTCAGCACCGATGTAGCCGCCGCCGATAACGATCATGCTTTTTGGTACTTCAGGCAAGTTCAATGCTTCTGTCGAAGACAGGATGCGTCCGCCAAACGGGAAAGGTTTCAGTTCGATTGGACGGGAACCTGTTGCAATGATTGCATTTTTGAACTTGTAACGTGGTGACTCGTGATCGTTGAATACACGAGCTTCGTTTTCGTTGATGAACATGCACTCACCGTTGAAAACTTCAACTTTGTTGCCTTTGAGCAAACCAGCTACGCCGCCAGTCATTTTCTTAACAACGCCGTTTTTGAATTCTTGCGTTTTAGCAAAGTCCACTTTTACATTCTCAGCGGAGATACCAAATGCTTCGCCGTGAAGAGCAGACTCATATTGATGTGCAGCAGAGATCAGAGCTTTGGATGGGATACATCCGCGGTTCAAACATACGCCGCCCAGCTCGGATTTGTCTACGATCAATACGCTTTGGCCCAGTTGTGCAGCACGGATGGCAGCTACATAGCCGCCAGGTCCCGCACCAATTACTAATGTGTCGATATTGAGAGAAGCGTCGCCTACTACCATATCTTACACCTCCATAACAAGCAGCTCAGGGTTAGCGAGCAGCTGTTTAATGTAATTCATAAAGTTTTGTGCTGTTGCGCCATCGATGATACGGTGGTCGAAGCTCAAGGACAATGCCATTACAGGTGCTGCAACAACTTCGCCGTTTTTGATAACCGCTTTTTCGCTGATGCGTCCTGTACCCAAGATAGCAACTTCTGGGAAGTTGATGATTGGAGTGAAGAACATACCGCCAGCAGAACCGATGTTACTGATGGAGATTGTGCTTCCTCTCATTTCGTTCGCACTCAGTTTGCCATCGCGTCCACGAGCTGCCAGATCACGAATGGAATCAGCGATCATCCAGATGGATTTACGATCAGCATCTTTGATTACAGGAACGATCAGGCCGTTGTCTGTATCTGTAGCGATACCGATGTTGTAGTATTTTTTGTACACAATTTCATTTGCTTCTTCATCAATCATTGCGTTCAACGCTGGGAATTGACGGGAAGCTGCAACCAATGCTTTAACGATGAATGGCAAGTAAGTCACTTTTGTGCCTTTTTTCTCTGCAATTGGTTTCATGCGTGTACGGAATGCAACCAGTTCAGTTACGTCCACTTCGTCCATGATTGTAACGTGAGGTGCAGTATAAGCCGATTTAACCATTGCATTGGAGATCGCTTTACGGATACCTTTGAAAGGTACGCGCTCTTCTTCAAGGCGTTGATCAGCTGCTGCAGCTGCAGGTGCTGCGGATTTTTTCTCTTCTTGAGCCGGAGCGTCGGAAGAAGTTGCCGCTGCGGAAGATCCGCCACCATTTTTGAAGGATTCTACATCTTCTTTGGTTACTTTACCGTTGTTGCCAGTACCGTTAACCTGAGCGATGTCTACACCTTGCTCACGAGCAAATTTACGAACGCTTGGCGTAGCCAAAACGTCTTTTGCAGGAACTGCAGGAACGCTGTTGTTGCCGCCTTCTTGAGCTGCATTAGAGCTGGAAGTTGCTGCAGAAGAACCGCTAGTATCCGCTCCGCCTTGTGCTGCGTCTTTCTCTTGCGCACCTTGGTCTTCAGCAGGAGCGTCGTCTTGCTCAGGCAGTTCGCCTTCTGCATCGATAACCGCTACAACTTCACCAACGTGGCAGACTTGACCGTCTTTAGCGAAAACTTCAGTTACTGTTCCGTTTACCGGACAAGGAACTTCAACAACCGCTTTGTCGTTCTGTACTTCCATGATGATATCGTCGTCAGTTACTTTGTCCCCGACTTTGATGTGCATCTTGATGATTTCGCCTTCGTGAAGGCCTTCGCCTAGTTCAGGGAATTTATATTCAAATTTAGCCAACTGAAAAACCTCCTTGATTATTTGCTCCATCCTGAAAACAACCCTTAGCTCCACAAACTAACTGTTACTGCGAGTGCAAATAACTGTCAATCAAGGGGCTAATGGCTGTTTACAGTGCAGCCTACGCTGCGATGTGAATCACCATACTGCGCCTTGCGGCATGTCAGATGATTGAATTAGAAGTTCATGACTTTGTTAACCGCAGCAACGATACGTGCCGGGTTAGGCAACCATGTATCTTCGATTTGTGCAAAAGGATATACCGTATCCGGACCAGCTACACGCAGAACCGGTGCTTCCAAGTGCAGGATTGCTTTTTCATTGATTTGTGCAATGACTTCAGCTGCAACACCTGCGCTCTTTTGAGCTTCTTGTACAACAATTGCACGGTTTGTTTTCTTAACGGAAGCAACAACCGTATCGATATCGATCGGGCTGATCGTACGAAGGTCGATAACTTCAACTTTGATGCCTTGTTTTTCAAGTTCTTCTGCAGCTTTCACAGAAGTATGAACCATCATACCGTAAGTAACGATGGTAACATCGGAACCTTCACGAACAACGTTCGCTTTACCCAGTTCAACAACATAGTCTTCTTCAGGTACTTCTGCACGGAAAGCGTGGTACAGATTCAAGTGCTCCATGAAGAATACCGGATCGTTGTCACGGATGGAAGCGATCATCAGACCTTTCGCATCGTAAGGGTTAGAAGGAACTACCACTTTAATACCCGGAGTTTGCGTGAGCAAACCTTCCAGAGAGTCTGTGTGCAATTCTGCCGCTTTTACGCCGCCACCAAATGGCGTACGGAATACGATCGGAGAATTGTATTTACCGCCAGAGCGGAAACGCATACGAGCAGCTTGAACTACCATTTGGTCAAGGGCTTCGAAGATAAAACCTACGAATTGGATCTCAGCTACCGGACGGAAGCCTTGAATACCCAAACCTACAGCCAAACCGCCGATTGCGGACTCAGCCAGTGGTGTATCAAATACACGCTCTTCGCCAAACTCTTTTTGCAAACCTTCCGTTACACGGAAAACGCCGCCTACATTACCTACGTCTTCACCGAAGAGCAACACGTTAGGATCACGTTTCAACTCTACGCGAAGCGCATCACGAATCGCTTCTTTCATGTTCAATTGTGCCATTTGCTTCATTTCCTCCTTAAACATTGACAGTTCACATTTGAATTCATACATGTATACCGAGACACCAGTGCTGGCGCCGGATGTTTATGCTTTATCGGAAAAAACTTATTGGAAATCAGCTTTTTGCTCTTCCAAGTGCTTAGGCGTTTGTTCGAACATGCTGTCGATCAAGCCTGAAATCGTCATTTTCTCGGTTTTTTCCGCTTTTTTAATCTCTTCGTTCACTTTTGCTTTTGCTTCTTCTTTCACACGTGCTGTATCTTCTTCAGTCCACAGACCTTTTTTCTCCAGATACTTAGCGAAACGTGCGATTGGATCTTTTTCGCTCCACTCAGCCTCTTCTTCTTTTGTACGATACTTGGAAGCATCATCAGAAAGGGAGTGTGGACGGAAACGATACGTTACCGCTTCGATCAAAGTAGCGCCTTCTCCGTTACGTCCGCGTTCAGCAGCTTCCTGCACCGCTTTGATAACAGCGAAGATGTCCATACCGTCAACTTTAACACCTTTGATCCCTGCTGCTACCGCTTTGTGAGCGATGGACAGAGCTGCTGTTTGTTTAGCAAAAGGAGTTGTGATGGCATAACCATTGTTTTGCACGAAGAAGATTACAGGCAGTTTGTATACACCAGCGTAGTTCAGACCTTCATAGAAGTCACCTTCGGAAGAACCGCCATCACCTGTGTATGTGATAACTACTTGTTTTTGTTTCTTCAATTTGTAACCCATAGCAATACCCATTGCGTGCAGAATTTGAGCACCAATGATGATTTGCGGCATCAACACGTTAACGCCATCCGGGATTTGTCCACCATGTTGGTGTCCACGGGAGTACAAGAATGCTTGATAAAGAGGAAGTCCATGCCATACGAGTTGCGGAATGTCACGATAGCCAGGACATACAAAGTCTTCTTTTTCAATTGCAAATTCACTACCAACCATTGTAGCTTCTTGACCAGATACTGGAGCATAGAAACCAAGACGACCTTGACGGCCCAGGTTTACTGCACGGTCATCCCAAGTACGGGTAAATACCATGCGGTACATAATTTCTTTTAATTGATCATCGGACAGTTTAGGCATCATGTCTTTGTTAACAATTTCGCCGTCAGGAGACAGCACGGACAGAGCTTCTACATCCTCTGTATACACTTCATAAGGAACCTTGCTCATTTTTTTCTTCACCTCAACAAAAAATTTGAATATCAAGTTCCGCTGTTATATTATTATTATACACCTGTTTCACTGCATACGTCAAAGAAATCCGTAATATTTTTATGTTTCCTTTCGGATTGTATGTATAACAGAGGTTTAATATTGGTATAACAGCATAATACATGATTGCGTGTTCGACCTATCCCCGCACCAGGTTAATCTTACCGTATTGCAAGGTCGAATGCAAAAAATAACCCGGAAAGGTGACGTTTTATGACGGATTCCCGCTATTTGAAACGCACAATTGTTAAGGAAGAGATTGAAAGCCGTTATCTCGGTGAGAAACGCACCTTGCGCATCTATCTTCCCCCAGGCTACAACGAACTGCTCAGCTACCCTGTCGTTTATTGTCAGGATGGCGAAGAGTTTTTCAACTTTGGCCGAATTGCTACGACGGCAAATCGGATCATTCTGGATGAAGGCGCCGAACCTTTCATTATTGTAGGAGTTCAGGTGGACGTCTCTGTGAGGACTCAGGAGTACGCTCCCTTTGGCAGCCGATTCGAAGCCTATACAAAGTGCTTTGCAGAAGAGATTATTCCCTATGTAGAAGAGAAATATCCTGTAAGAAGCTCTTCGCAGGAACGAGTTCTTGCCGGTGATTCGCTTGGAGGCAGTGTTTCATTACATCTGGCACTGATGTATCCGGACCTCTTTACCCGTGTCATCAGCATGTCTGGTGCGTTCTACTCTGCTTCCCAGGAAATCTATGCGGCTGCCGAAGACTTGTCCTGGTTGTCGATCTGGATGATTGTCGGTTTGCAGGAGACGGCGTTTGAAGCCGACACCGGAACGTACGATTTTGTTCAACTGAACCGGGATACTCGGGATCTGCTGGAGAAACGTGGTGCTCTCGTCTCCTATCAGGAGAAAGACGGGAATCACCAGTGGGGCTTCTGGCAAAAAGAACTGCCGGATGCTTTGCTTTACTTTTTGCAAGAAGGTTAATAGAAGCACATCACACAATTATCCTTCAGGAACCTATCAAACAGTCTCATGAACAATCTCACATTTTGTTGAACAGGCGGCCGCACCATAGCCGCTTTTCTTTTTTTATCTTTTCGCCAACTATTTGTTACCGCTTACATTCATGCCCTGAAAAAGAAGCAAGATTCGGTTCGTTCCTGCTTCTTTGCCATTTCACCAATGCTTTTATAAGGATTGCTCTTCTCTAATTTTGTTCAACAATACATCGCAACCTGCGTTAACCAGCTCGTACACTTCTTCAAAGTTACCTGTGTAATATGGATCCGGTACTTCTCTGAGCTTTTCGTTTGGCAGCAAGTTCATGAACTTGATAATCTCTGCCTCTTCCCCGCCCGGCAGGATTCGCACATTCTCTGCGTTGGAATTATCCATGCATATAATGTAATCAAATTCAGTGAAGTCTCCACTCACAAATTGTCTTGCGGTCATATTGGCATAGGAGATTTGATATCCATCCAACAACTTACGTGTCCCCTCATGCGGAGGTTTTCCCACGTGCCAGTTGCCTGTACCAGCCGAATCAATACGAATCTGTTCTCCAAGCCCTTTCTCCAGAACCTTATGGCGCATAACCGCTTCTGCCATAGGTGATCTGCAAATGTTCCCTAGACATACAAATACAACGTTAATCATTTTATGTTACTCTCCTTTGCTCAAAGTCCCTTGAATCACAGACGGTGCATGCTGCGGAAGCAGATTCTCCGGCTTCAGATTGACGTTTTCGCTTGGAGTCAACGAACGACGTGGCAGCTTCCATTTATAATGTACAGAACACATCCGGAAAAAGACAACTGTTACAAAACAAATCAGCAATCCAATGTTTGTTGTAAACCAACCCATTCCGATGGCAAATCCCGCTGCCATTGCCCACACTGCATAGATCTCATCACGTAGAACAAGCGGTTTACGTCCGGCAAGAAGATCCCGAATGATACCTCCGCCAATTCCCGTCAATACAGCTGCAACAATCACGGCACTAATTGGATGGCCCATGTTGGCCGCATACAATCCGCCTTGTATCGCAAACGCAGCTAGTCCAATCGCATCAAATAAGGCTTCTGTGCGTTTCCAGTGACCAATCCACTTCAAAGGTAATACAAAAGCAACGGCTACCGAAATCAGTGCAAGCATAATTAACGAGCCCTGGCTCCATAATGTCGTTACAGGCACACCAATGAGCACATTCCGGATCACTCCGCCTCCGAATGCTGTGACTAGCCCAAGCACAAGTACGCCCAAAATATCATATTCCTCTTCCATGGCTACAAATGCACCGGACATTGCAAATGCGATCGTACCAATAATGCTGAATACTTCAAAAATGTGTAAGTCCAACGCTGTTCAAACCTCACTTTTCAAGTCATCTCCATGTCGCTCTTCCCATTGTATCCGCGAGTACGGAAATTGTGCAACCACATTTTGTCGATTATACTGGATTGGTGTATAGTTTAGAGCTTTGGTACAGAATTATTTAATAACCCTGAAATGTATTCCCTCTATAAATAAGGAAGGATGAAATAGAATGCATCATAAACGTATTGTCATTTTCACAGGAGGACAACTCGCCAAGCAATTCCTTCAGGAGATTAAACCCGATGACGTCATTATTGCAGCAGACCGCGGTGCGCTGTATTTAATCGAGCACGGTATCAAACCACACATCGCAGTGGGCGACTTCGATTCCATTACAGATGATGAACGAGAGATCGTAAGCAGCAACAGCGTAGAGTTTATTGCTTGTGACCCGATTCATAAAGACCTTACAGATACCGAAATGGCGTTTGAGACGGCCCTTGATCATGAACCTACTCATATTCTCATCTTTGGTGCAACAGGCACTCGAATGGATCATACACTTGCCAATGTTCATATTATGGTTCGGGCTATGCAGCATCATATCTCCTGTGCGCTTCAGGACGAGCACAATTATATGACATTGACCACCTCCAGTGCGATCGTAGAGCAGCGAGGGTATACCTATGTGTCTCTACTCCCTTTAACGCATGAGGTCACAGGAATAAATCTGGAAGGATTCATGTATCCCCTCGAGCAAGCCACCATACGTATGGGACAATCCTTGGGCATTAGTAACAAATTACTCGACGAATCGGGCACAGTATCAATTGATAGCGGCATGTTGCTTATTATTCAGAGCAAGGATTGATGATTAGAATCGCTCCGACTGCGATACTTTAGAACAATTATAATGTTTATCGCTCGTAGTTTAGCATTTAATTATTACGTTTTTGTAACCTGAATCTTGCAGATAAAATAGACTTATATGAAGATACCCCCTTGATTTTCAAGGGGGTTTTTGTTTTTAATCTTGTTTCCCATTCGTCAATGATTAATTTTTTGACATTTTTAATCGTATTTTAATAAATACGTGCAAACGACTGGCCTATCAGGCTTTTTGCTTATGTATCCAATTTCTAGGGTGTTACAAAGCTGTTATACTCGCTCTAGCAACTTAACGAAAACGAATTTTGGAGGTACTAACTACATGAAAACAAACTTCTTCATCCAAAAGGCCGTAACCGTCGGGTTGTGCGCTACACTAGGTTTTGGAGCTGTATTAATGACAAATGCACCTGTTGCACAAGCCGCAACTTCATCGGTATCAACAGGACAACAAATTGTTAACTATGGTAAAAAATTCACTGGAACTCCATATAAATTTGGTGCTTCAACAACGACAACCAGAAACTTTGACTGCTCTTCTTTTATGAAGTACATTTTCAAAAAGTATGGTGTAGATCTTCCGCGCACTTCCGCAAAGCAATCCAAAGAAGGTAAGTTTGTGTCCAAAGCCAATCTTCGTGTTGGTGATCTGGTCTTCTTCTCAAGCGGCAGCCGCTCCACCGGTTCTAATGTTACACATGTTGGTGTGTACGCAGGAAACGGCAAAATTCTTCACACTTACGGCTCACCGGGCGTGACCTTGTCAGATCTGAACTCTGGTACGTGGAAAAGAACGTACATTACGGCTCGCCGCGTCCTCTAGACCAACTTCTCTCTTAATATAATCTAGCTGATGACCGGATCAATTGATCCGGTTTTTTCATATCATCCTGTCCTTATAAATACCCAGTTCAAGCCTTCTTTCAAACTGGAGAATGGTGGGTTTTCTATTGAAATCAGCCACCCTCCAACATATACCCGACTCCTCGAACTGTCTGGATCAGCTTCACATCTCTTCCTTTATCCACTTTTACCCGCAGATGTTTAATGTACACGTCAACAACGTTGGTATCCATCACGAACTCATAGCCCCACACCTCACGCAAAATATCGCCTCTTGTACAAGCTTCGTTCACGTGCATCGCCAAAAATTCTAATAGTTCATATTCTTTAGGCGTTAAGTTCAGATATTGTCCTCCACGACTCACTCTTCGCGAGCGAAGATTAAGCCTGAGATCTTGAACCACAATCATCTCCTCGCCTTCATGTGTTGCACTTGCGAACAACCGGAGCAGGCTGCGAATTCTGGCAAGCATAACTTTCCAATGTAGAGGCTCTTCCATTACATCATTCGCTCCAAAATCAAGCCAATCGATAACTCGCTGGGGAGAATTTTCAGGAATAATAACCATTAAAGGTATGGATAAGCCTTGATTCATCCATTTTTTTAAAGCTATTTTATCCTGTTCACTCTGATTCACATGTCCTGGCTCTCGATCCACTAAGATGATTAGATGTGATCGAGTTGATTTTATATCTATCTTGTCGTTCAATTCAGGCCATTCAATATGCTTTATTTCATAGCCCTCGTCTTGCATAACATGCTCGATCCGGTGCACTAACTCACCAGTACCCACTAGGATGATGGTTGTCTTCATTTTTTCACCCGGCCCGTCTGTATTCCGTCGCCGCTACTTGGCATGGATTGTACAGTTAGGATGCCATAAAAAGAAAAAGTCCATTCCCAAGGGAACAGACTTTGTTAGTAGATGAAGGATATTTAAGGCAAATGTTTAATGTGACTCAGCCAAAATAGCGATGAACCAATGTACGTGCTTCCGCCGTATCTTTTGTTCCGTGAACAAGCACACGACCATCCTGAAAAATAACCAACCGATGTTGACCCGTTGTGAATGACACCAGAAAAGGATTCATTTCCACCTTACCTTCACCAAGCCGTTCCAATCGATCTGCTGTCTGCGGAAGATCCAGTTGCATACGGCGCGCAGGACGAATCTGAACAGTGTCCCTGCCACACAACACATCGGTTTTCTCCAGATTGGATGCGGACAGGAACGGATAAGTGGCTGCTTTGCTGCATGAAGCACAGTCTTGCTTTTTTGCCCCGTCCACATTAATGGATATGTACTCGTTTCGCCATACATCAAATGACAACAATTTACGGCGCAGAGCAGCTGAGTTACCGCTTAACAGCTTCATCGCTTCTGCTGTCTGATTGGCCGTCACCATCTGCACCGCTTGAGGAATGATACCAGACGTATCACAAGTATCCCCACCAAGCGGAACTTCACCCAAAAGGCAGTTCAAGCAAGGTGTATCGCCAGGTAAAAACGTGTACGTTATACCGTAACTGCCCACACACCCGCCATAAATCCAAGGAATTTGATGTTTCTGTGCCATATCATTAATAAGCAGTCTTGTATCAAAATTATCGGTTGCATCCATGATTAGATCGGTTTGCCCAACAAGCTCTTCCAACTCGTCCACTCGCACATCCATCACTTTCGCATCGATACGGACTGTTGAATTAATGGCTGTTAGGCGTTTGACCGCCGCCATAGCTTTCGGCATACGATCTATGGCATCCTGTTCCACATACAGCTGTTGCCGCTGCAGGTTGCTCCATTCCACATAGTCTCGGTCTACGATGGTAATTTGTCCAACACCAGAACGAACCAGCGTTTCTGCAATCCCCGTTCCGAGTGCCCCAGCTCCAATAATGAGAACCTTGCTATCCTTTAATCTTGCTTGACCTTCTCTACCGAATGGCGCATATCGTTCCTGTCTGGAATAGCGATCCGCCTGCTCCGCGTGATGTAACTGATCTGTCATGTATGAACCATTCCTTCCACCGGACTGCTTGCTGTAGCATAACGCTTCATTGGAATCATGCCTGATTCGTAAGCCAGCCTACCGGCTTCAACTCCAAGTCGCATTGCTTTTGCCATGTTAACCGGATTACTCGATCCAGATACAGCCGTGTTAAGCAGAACGCCATCCGCCCCAAGTTCCATGGCATAAGCGGCATCTTTGGGTGACCGCAAACCTGCATCTACAATAACAGGCACTACAGCCTGTTCGATGATGATTTCCAGATTATACGGATTGATAATCCCTCTGCCTGCACCGATCGGAGAAGCTCCTGGCATGACTGCATGTACGCCCAGCAACTGGAGCCGTTTAGCTAAAATGACGTCGTCCGAGATATAGGGTAGTACAGTGAATCCTTTTTCAAGCAAAATGCTGCAAGCGTTGTACGTTTCAATCGGATCAGGGAGTAACGTGACTCCGTCCCCGATGACTTCGACTTTTATCATATCACAAAGCCCCGAAGCCCGCGCAAGCTCTGCAATTCTTACAGCTTCCTCAGCAGTTGAGGCACCTGCTGTGTTGGGCAGTAGCGTATATTTGCTTAAATCCAATGTATCCAGAAAGTGCTGTTTGCCCGTCTCCTCCAGATTCAGACGACGTACTGCAAAGGTTAATACTTCCGTTCCTGAGGCTTCCACAGCTTGGCTCTGGACTTCCAAATCACTGAATTTGCCTGTTCCAAGCAACAACCTTGATTCAAACGAGTATTTTCCAATAGTTAACACCCTATGACCCCCTAAGTATTTTACATTTTTTACCATTAACTGCTGATCCATCGTTTTCAACCATCGCCCGAGTATTACTTTGTTTAGCCACCTCCGACAAAATGAACGATCTCAATCCGATCGCCTTCTCTTAAAGTAGTTGTTTCATGGTGATCTTTGGTCAAAATATTGCGGTTCAATTCAACCACTACCGTTTTCACTTGCAGGTTGAATGATTGCAGTAATTTATCGACACGATTCACCCCGTCGTCAACCTGCATCTTTTGGCCATTCACAATAATGTTCACAACATAACACCCTTTCTCTTCAAGCGATCTGGCGAGAATGCTTCAATTCCGATTTCTTGCGCACTTTTACCCTCCAGCATGTCAGCAATCCATTGACTAGTTATCGCACTAAGTAATATTCCATTGCGAAAATGGCCATACGCTGTGTACAAGCCAGCAATGTTTTCACATTTTCCTATATACGGCAGCCCATCCGGGGTGGCTGGTCTTACTCCCGCCCATGCCCGTACAAAGTCTGCCCCCTTGATTCCCGGAACCCAATAACTTGCCGCACCAAGTAATCGTTGCACACTATTTGCAGATACGCTGTGATCTTTTCTTCCTGGCAAACTGGTTGCTCCAATCCACACCTCGCCATTTGCTTTTGGAACGATGTAAACATCTTCTGCATATACCGTGCGATCAGGTTTGTATAGCGCTTGATCTTGTGGAAAACGGATGGCCATAATTTCACCTTTCACAGGTCTAGAAGGCAAGTTCTCTCCTACCTGATGCATTAGTTCCCCTCCATGCAAACCAGCTGCCACGATAACATGTTTACAAGATATATCACCCTTGGCAGTGGCAACCCCTTGCACTCCATCGTTGTTCACGACCAGACGCACATCCTGTACTCCTTCCCATATCCGCGCACCCATCATTTGGGCTGACCTCGCATAAGCTCTAGTCAACGACACAGGCAACGCTTCACTCTCCAGCGGTCTGTAATAAGCGCCATAGGTTTCCCTGTTCAGCCATTCTGCTTCTCGTTGCACCGTGGGACGGTCCCACCAAAATTGCTCTGCGCCCGAAGAAGCTTTCTGTTTGTCCTTGTATCGATTTAAATCACTATATGATCGAAACGGTGTGATAAACCCGCTGCGCCTCAATCCAAAATCTATACCACTCAGAGCGGATAAATGCTCTTTGTGCTTATGCAACAATTCTCTGCTATCATACGCGGCTTTTGCCATGACTGGGTGTGCAAAAGCTTCACTATCTGCTGCAAGCATGCCGGCAGCTGCGCTGGAGGCTCCACCGGCAATCTGGGATTGCTCAACAAGAAGTACTTCCTGGCCTCTCGATGCCAGCTCAAAAGCAATCGCACAGCCTATAACCCCTCCGCCCACAATGATCGTTTCTGAATGCAAAGCTCCCTGTGATTCTGTTGAAGTTGAGGATATAGACATTGTTGTAACCTTATGTTCATCATTCGATGGGGCGACAGTTCCCTCGAGTGGACTCATTCCGCTCTGATTCATTTTCTCATCTCCTTGATTGCATTTTAAGCAACATTCAGATAATGCTTAATTGAGATCATTCACGTTATTTTGATGGAGAATCATTCACTTTACCGCTTCCATAGCCTGTTTTAAAAGAGCGGCAGCATGGGCCGGATTTTTTTGTTGTAATACACCTGAGATGACAGCGGCCCCCCTGGCTCCCGCAGATATAACGGCCTGAATGTTATTCGTCTCAATCCCACCGATTGCTATAACAGGTACTTTCACACTAGAGCATACTTCGGTTAACGCTTCTAATCCCCTTGGTGTTATATCCGGTTTGCTTGCACTTGGGTATACATGCCCGAAAAAAAGATAATCTGCGCCATACTCTTCTGCAATTTTTGCTTCGTGCAAGGAATGCACGGATATTCCTAACCGAAGCCGCAGGTTATGTTTGTTTTTCTGCGTTATCGTTACTTTCGCTTTTTGCAGCATATCTTGGCTCCAATGTGTCCCTTGATAAAAATCGCCTGATGAAAACAGGTTCGCACCGTTGATCACAATGCGGGAGGCTGGGACACCCGACTCTACCATCAACTTCGCCCAGTTGAAGCATTCCTGCTGCGAAAGCTGCTTTTCGCGGATGTGAATGCATTGCACATAAGGCCATATCTCTTTGGCTGCTTTTAGCATAGCTACCCGTTCACCTTGATTCGTAGATATCACATGTAACTCAAAAAAAGGATGGCTTGGGGACCGTTCATTTAATTCGTTCTCTTCATGCTCAGTCACCATTGGATGCAATCTCGTTTTCCCTCCTTTCAGATTTGAGAACGTCCTAACGAAAATAAAATCAAAAAAAGCCACTCCCGTAGGGAGTGGCTGCGTATAAAAAAGGTTCAGTTCAATAACAAACATTCGACGAATACCTGGTAAACAGTCTAATCCGTAACCCTATAACTGTCTGCTCATGTATTGAGATGCCTGTATCACGATGTAGTAAAGATCCCATCTTAACATTGAAGAATCATTTACTATCGTTTTTGCTGAAACGCGCCACTTCCCTACGCTGGTATGATCCAGATCAGGTGCAAAGGGTCCGGAATCGCATTCTTCCATCTCAGCCGCATCGTGCGGCCCCCCTAGTGTTCATATGAAGTTGTAGCCTATATTACCACAACCGGTTTTTTTTGTCATTGTGCTTTTTCAGACCACTCTTCTACATTCCATGTTTTGGTGACCCAGCCTTCATAAAAATCCGGTTCGTGAGATACAAGCAAAACAGTTCCCTTGTATTCCTGCAACGCACGCTGCAGTTCAGCCTTCGCCGTTACATCCAGATGGTTCGTCGGTTCGTCAAACAGAACCCAGTTGCTTTCACGCATCAACAGCTTACACAATCGGACTTTAGCCTGCTCTCCTCCACTTAGCATGTTAAGAGGACGAGTGATATGCTCATTTTTCAGACCACAGCGTGCAAGGTGACCTCGCACTTCATTCTGTGTCAAATGTGAAAACTCGTTCCATACATCATCGATCGGTGTAATATTTCCCGCTCGCACTTCCTGCTCGAAGTAAGCTGTCTCCAGATAATCTCCAAGGAATGTTTTACCGCTGATCGGCGCAATTTTGCCCAAAATTGTTTTGAGGAGTGTTGATTTACCTACCCCGTTACATCCCACAATGGCAATCTTTTCTCCACGTTCAATCGTCATCGTCATCTTGGGTAATAGAGGATACGTATAACCAATTTCAAAGTCGATACCTTCAAAAACAGTTTTACTACTCGCGCGCGCATCCTTGAACTTAAATGTTGGTTTCGCGGCTTCGTCTGGTCGATCAATTCGCTCGACCTTTCCAAGTTGTTTTTCCCGGCTTTTCGCTCGACCTGAGGTCGAAGCTCGAGCTTTGTTGCGTTGAATGAAATCTTCCTGCTTTTTGATGTATTCCTGTTGCTTCTCGTAGGCATCAATATGCTGTGCTTTCTGCATATCTGCCATCTCCAGGAATTTATCATAGTTTGCAGCGTACCGAGTCAATTTGGCAAACTCCAAATGATAGATAACATTAACAACTTCATTCATGAACTCCGTATCATGAGAGATCAGCAGAAAAGCATAGGGATAGTCTTTCAAATAACGTGTTAGCCACTCAATATGCTCTACATCCAGATAGTTGGTCGGCTCATCCAATAGAAGGGCAGTAGGTTTCTCCAATAATAACTTCGCGAGAAGTACCTTCGTGCGTTGTCCACCACTAAGAGCCGCAACATCCCGATCAAGACCAATGGCATTTAATCCCAAACCATTTGCCATTTCTTCCACTTTCACATCGATCAGATAAAAATCGCCCTGGTCCAGCTGTTCCTGAATCTCGCCCATATCTTCGAGCAATTGTTCCAGCTTCTCTGGATCGGCATCAGCCATCTGATCCGTAATCGCCATCATTTCTTTTTCCAGTTCCAGCAATGGGAGAAAAGCATCTTTGAGTACATCACGAATCGTTTTGCCTGGTGTTAACTTCGTGTGTTGATCAAGATAACCGTAACGGACCTTAGGTGTCCATTCCACTTTACCGCTATCCTTAAGCAATTTTCCCGTCAGGATATTCATGAGGGTTGATTTTCCGGCACCGTTAGCTCCAACCAGACCAACTCGTTCTCCGGCAAGTAGACGAAAAGAAACATTTTTAAACAACGTACGGTCTCCAAAATTGTGACTGACGTTCTCTACTGACAATAAACTCATAAGATGAGACTGCTCCTATCTATTTACATTACTTTTAGTTATCGTTTCAAACCCCTATTCTAGCACAGGTTCAGTCTTTTCTGAAAGTAATGAAAAATGGGCAGAGCAATCATATTCAAAGTAACCCCTGGCCGCTGCCTGCTTTGCAGTCGTAAATACCTCTTCAGCACGAAAACCGGGGTTACAGGTGGCAGGATAATGATACTTAATCCCTGTTGAGGTATCAACTCCGCCAACAACTGCTGTTTTTTTGACCAGTCTACCTCCGCCAATCGCATAATTGTTAATCTTCTCATTCCCTTTGGCAATGCCCTGTATAAAAGCCATGATACCTGTATCATTGATCGAATTGTACCAATCTTCTTGTGAGATTAAGGGCATCGTAAACAAATAAGACACTCCATTTTTTCTTGCGAACTCATTATGGCGATTGATTACACCCGCAAGATCGTCCTGAACACGAGTCACGATGTGGCTGCGCCGTACCTGTTCAAAAAGCGTTGAATCCTGAAGCAGTGTAATTGTCGAACTCGTAGCCAATTCATACTGAAAGCCTTCGATCCATTTCCCTGCTCTAACATCATAAGCATGTACATAACCATCAAGTGTGAAGTTAATGCTGTTCCCTTCCGAATCTGAATAGGTATAAGGCTTTTTCGGGCTCCACACCTGTCTGAAAGATGCTTCCATCGTTCCTGTCATCTCGGTTTCCTTAGCAAAAATATAATAACCATCGTAATCCAGAATCACGATCGCCGGGATATAGTCAAACATATGTTGGATAGCCACCTTGTCATCCTGTATTCCCATGTTTAATGCCATCGTTTGGGTAAAGGTGGACAAAGCCAGCTCCTTATCCGCCTTCACGAACTTGGTAGAATCATAACCTGCTTCAGCATCTTGTTTTTCATTCTGGTGCATGACTGCACCAGCATCCATCACCGCGGTTTGAAGTGCTGCTTGGTAGCGATATGACAGTTCACTGGCCTTTTGCGCATCATGTGTATGAAACGTTAGCATGTAAAAGAGAGGAAAGAAAATGAGTACAAAAACAATGGAAAGCTCAGTAATCTTCATTCAATACCATGCCTCCATACGAAGCAAAAACCGCAGAAGCCTGGGCTGTGCCTTGTAACCATTCCCGTATCATCATAGAAGGTGTACGATTGGTGCTTTTAAGACTGACAGTGAAGAAATCACCCATGTTTAGTGTATATCTGCGCCCCGGATCACCAACAGACAGTGTACTAGGCAATGGATATAAACGCTCCTGAATCTGGGACAAGTAGTACGCATCGTAAACCACCTCATATGTACCCATGAAGCTGCTTTGAATTATCGGATCTGTATAGTGAGGAACATATTTTTTATGTAAATGTTCCATGGAAATATCATAATTGTTTCCGGTTTGTGCCAGCTGTTCTTGGAATTCCATCAGCATTCGAGGTGAGATATATCCCTTAGTGCGGACAGCATCCACAAATCGGGTGACACTCTGAGTCGCAGTCAAGCGCGCAATATCATCCTGACGTTCGGCGGCCTCTGCCGCAGGATACACATAGAGCAGAAGAACGGCAAGCAATACCGCAAACAACTTGGATGCTGCATTGATCACGGTCTCTCTACCTCCTTCCAAAAAGAAAGCTTTAACAATTCTCCGAGTGCACTTCGGTTATAATCAGGTCGATAGTTCCCCTTTAGTTCAAGCGGTATCATCGCTGATGGATCTACAAGTGGATCAATCATATAGGCATGACCGTCCACCTCCACTTGAACCCCTGTACCTGTCATTTGCCGCACAGTATGCAAAACCTCAGCTCCTGTATAACTGACCATTCCGCTCGTCTGAAGTGTCGTATGTATTCTGCCTTCCATGGCTGCATTTGTTTTCACCCTGTCGTTCAAGGCCTCGTTTAAAATACGGATGTTCCACTGCCCGTACAGGCAGGCTGTCACAAAAAGGACAACCGCTGTACAGAACAGCATCAGATGCTGTGTGTTCCGTGACATGTTTAACCAGCTCCAGTCAGGATTGCTGGAAGATCAGACCTCTAACCACATTGGATCTGTCTTTAACGATAATGGCCTTGAATTTACCGCTAGGATTAACGTATTGATTGTCTTTTTCACTCATCGTCTGATTGATGCTACCCACCTTGTCATCAGGGGCAATGACAGAACCATAGTCCGCATTATTAACGTCCTGAGAGATGTTGAGCTGATTGCCGTACCACTGTCCGCCTTTGTTTTTACCTGTAATAACCTGAATACCAAACTGGTCCTTGTCCGCGTATTTCCGTAAAGCATTGGTCACTTGTGAACCACTGATGGTTGTTCCGTCATACACGGTAAATGCTGCCTGAGACAATTCTGTTTGAATATCTGCAAAGTTATTCTGGGCTGTTTTCGTTGCCTCCTGAGCCGAAATAAATAACAACACCACAATCGTAATCAACGCAATGGTCAAAAATATTCCTGCAGCCACCTTTAAAGCACTTGATGCATTATTCATATGAAATACCCTCCTAGAGTGAAATGTTTGATTTAATGTTCGTATGTTTCTAAAAGCCAAGCACTACAGTTTCTGAATTTGTTCATAATACATGTTCATTTGCATAAAACTCATGCCAACCAGCGGAATTACGAGGTAAAGGAAGATTAGAGCGTACATAGGTGTGAATCCGATCGTTCTTCCCCAACCTGCCTTGACATCAATCATTTTGCTATATTCTTGTTTCCGCTGTTCAAAATAAAAGGCCATCATGCTTTCCAAATCATCAAAAGCTTCTCGAATGGATATTTTACCTAAAGCGAGTTGAAGTTTATCAATTAAACGTTGAAATTCAGGTAAGCCCACTTCCTCTTTTAATTGTTCAAGAGCTTGTTCAGGACCATGTTCGAAGTGAAGTAGACACTTTTGCAGTGGCCTTTTGAAAATAACAGCGAATCGATTAAGCCATTCCACAATCTCCTCCACAGACATACGATCCATCTCACGCAAAATGGAAATCACCGTCTGGAATTGATAGATTTCATGCCGCATATCCAAGCTTCGCATCTTACGTTGGAACAACATGAGCCAGATCGGCAGATAGTAGCCGCCTATACCTATGAACAGTGACAAAACAACTTCCCACCATCGCAAATACTGGTTGTTATATGCCTCTATCTTTGACATGATCCGCTGAATTGTTGCAGTCTGTGTATCATGGTCAGGTTGAACTGGCGCAAGTTGTAACAGAGCATTGGAGATATCCTCGTATGTGGCTCCACGCTGCATTTCAACATATGCCATAATCGTTCCGTCAAGCGCCGTCTTCTCTCTGGCCACTTTCATATCCGCCTCCGACATTGCACCAAACATACGGTCATCCCTAATTGGATCATACATGATGTGATTACGCTCGACTTGATGCAACGCAAGAGTCATTCCTACACTCAGGACCAGACAACTTGCGAACAGCATTAATCTGCGAATCGCGAGCCATTCGTATTTTAACTCGGCATTGCTCTCTCTCATTAATCTGATCGTCTGATCGTACGAGGCAGTCCCGGGTCTGGGAGCAAAAAGCATAGCCATTTTCCGTATAAAGAACTGTTTGTACAGAAACCGATCCAGTCCGGGTTCCTTCTGCCCAGAGCGATAGCGCGTTTCATCATATTGCTGAAGACGTTGTAACAGCAAATACGCAACAATGATGATCACGTAGATGGATATTTTAGTGATGAAACCAAGCTTGCTGTGATAAAATTCATCCATTGTCGGGAAATTGACTCGAGCCCAACGTTCAATTGGCCCTGTAAACAGAACAGGCGCAAGAGCAATCACATTTAATCCCTGTAGCAGATAATCAAGCCGATCACGTCTCAAAATCTCCAGATGTATCTCCTGAGTCAGATTACCTAATCCTTGAAGATAAATGGAACCCTGCTGCTTGTCCTTATCTCCAAACTCCATTACCATATAAGAAACACCCGCAAAACCTTTGAGAAAACGGTTTGGTGCCACTTCATAATATCGTTCAAGTGCTTCATTGGGATCGGGGGAAGTTAGCGCTTCATAGATCAACCTCACTTGCTCTGCGGCTTCTCCTGCCCCAGCCTCAGACGCTTCATACAGTGCTTCCTCAACCATTCCATGTTGGTGATACCGATGTCTTACATCTGCGAAAAGATCAAGCATTTGCATCAGAAGTTTTTTCTCCATACGACTCAAGCACATATCCAGTACAAGACTATTAAGTACGACAGCACAAAGGATGGCCAGAATGATAAAAGTGAGGCCAGGCTGCAACCAAAACAGCGCAACACTGGTACTTCCATACCCGCCCATAATAATCAGAACAACGGTCATCGTGACTTTGCGAAGCGCTGGTTCGTCCTTGGCATAGCGGTAGGATATTCTTTTTTGCACCTGTAAAATATATACCGAAAGCAAGGGCACCTTTATACCAACTTGATACGCTTGCAACAAAAACGATCCCCAATTTCTGTACTTATTACTTTGAATGCGGGCGACATTCGTGGCAGCGTATGATGAGACAGATTCTCTTCGCCGCATTATGTGAAGAATAATTAACGTCGTGGCTAAACCAATGGCACAAATACCGACTACAAATAACAAAATCCATTTAATGCTCATAGCTTTCACCCCAGTGTTGTCCGACAAACTGCCTGAATTTCTCGGCATCCGGTAGCGTCATTTGTTCCTGCATATCCGAAATGCTCGCGGCGGAGATTGGAGCAGTAGCCACATATTTCCCTTGCTGATACTCCACTACATTTCTAAATGTGAACCCCGCCCTCTCTTCAACGTCCACAGCTTCGCGGGAATGGGGAATACATTCGGTGATTCGCTCAATATATCTGCGACCCTCTGCATCTTTTTTCATATGGACATCAAAGTTAATGACACTGACAACCTGTTCTTCGGCGATATGCTCATGCTGGAACATGCCTGTTTTGAGCAATGAATTCCGGAGTGAAAACACCAGATCACGAAATGTCTTGGCGTGATGCGTAAACAGAGTGAACAGGCTCGCCACTTGTGCCATCTGTATCATCCAAGCAGCCACCTCATCACTCGCAACCTCACCGAGAATGTTTACTGTCCCATCTGTTTTTTTCTGTAGATCCAGTCCCTGCTGACCCGATATATGTTCTGTTTCCCGAAAACTCAGAATGTTACGGCGACTATATATCCGTCTTAATTGCAGCTCGAATGCCATCTCCTGTACTCGCAAAGTATAGGAAGCATAGATATGTTTCACCATGGCCATCAACAATGTTGTTTTACCTGAACCCTGAGCACCTGTCACTGCTGTAATCCGGCTGCCTTTCATCAAGTATTGCAATAACCCGATTGGTATCTGTGCGTTGTTACCCGTAATCAATTGTTCAAGAGAAGCATTGGGAATATCAAACTTGCGAACAAAGAATGCCCATGATTCAGCAAAAGGAGGACGCACGACGACGACACGTGAGCCGTCTTTCATTTCATTCACTTTATAACCACTTGCTTCTGACAATTGACCAGGATAATTGTATTTGTATATGTTCTGACACACTCTTTTCAACTCACGAATGCTGCCAAAGCTCAAAAAAGACAGGTGTATGGACTTACCCTTATAAAAAATCCAAACACTCTCCATCCCGCTAAGCGGTTCTTCGTCATGTTCATCCTCAAAAGCATGTTCCAAAAGATCATTCCAGGAAGCAGGTGTGTGATTCCCCATATGGGGGAGCGTATCAAGAATCCCGCTTACCCCGCCACTTACACCATCGATCCGTTGATCCCTGATCTCATCCACGACTGAGAATCCTTTATAGTGCTGGTAGATGCGCTGCACGATAATTTCTACCTTTTCTCTGAAACCCAGTTCCCGGTATTCGCAATCAAAGACATACTGGATATCTCGCTCGGAAATATAATAACTGCCGCCATCTTGTGAACCTTCTTCCAGCCTTAGTTTACCTAAATCATACGTGTCGATCATTCTGGAGAGTGCATCTGTCCCAAATTGTTGACGGTATAAATAAAACACGATCTCGAAGCGATCTTGCGTGGTTAACCGTTCGGGTTCAGCGAACATCATCACTTCATCCACATTGGATTTATTTAGACCAATACTTCTTGTCAACAAGTCACCAATCAGATTTTTGACATATGTCTTGTCACTGATGCTTCCAGACACACAGCCTTTGAGCGCTTTTCTCATCTCAGCACGCTGATTGATTCTGCGGCGATACTCTTCCTCATGTAAACCTGCATCGGCAAGCTGGCTATGACTTACTTCATGCAATAAATTTTTAACTTGTTCAATTAATGTCTCGATTGTAAAAGACTCCTGCTCAGGTACATGCCCACTTTTCTCCCGAATATAAGCTCTATACTTGAACCAGACATAATATATACCTGCAATCAGAATAATCGTTATAATAATCCCATTCCAAACCATTGGAGATTCAGGCTCCCCTTTCTAGCCTCTTCAGCACAGTGCGCATCCCCGCACCATCCATAATCAGGCGAGTGAGTTCCCCTATGCCAGCGGTCAAACTCCCCTTACGAACATCCTGTTTTTCACTCAGATTCTCAAGCTGAAGATATCTGGCAACATCTCTCCGATTCATCGCATCCAAATATCCGGTTGTATACGGGATTGCGGAAAGACTCCCCTTGTACCTGAAACCACGCTTAATATTGGAGAGCGTAGCTCGAGAATGTGTATCATACTTATTAATAAGTACATGCAGCTTTTGTTCACTCAATTGTTCAGGCAAGATTTCTTCAAAAAATTGTTCAAGGTTCCTCATATTTTGATTCAGAACAACGACTACATAATCGGCTTGCTGCATTATAAGCTGTGGATTAATATTAGAGCTCTCTGCATCCAAAAGCACGAGATCATAACATTGATTAGCAGTGTCCAGCAGCTTTTTTAATACTTCCCCTTTTTCTTTCGCAGATCGCTCACTGTTGTTCATGCTTCCGGTTAGCAGATCAAGTCGGTCTTTCAACAGCGGCTTCGTGTAATCCCTTAAGTTATGTTTGTTAAGACTACCACTGATAAACAGTCGTTCAACAGCATCCCAACCACTTTCTTCAAAAGAATATAATATATCAGCGGGAAGCTTCTCATCGTGAAATATACCTGCTTCTATGCCGCAGTTTGCCTGACCTGTATTGACCAGTAACACTCTTGTTCTATACTGGAATGCTGTCGCATAAGCACTCATTAATGTACATGATGAACAGCCCATTTCGGCAAAAGGACTCCAAAATGCGATCGTACTCATGCCCTCAGCCTCCCTGCTTCCTTGATTGCTTGGCGGCTGCGAACGCTCTCCCAACCAGTAAGTTGTTCTACAACACGACATAACGATTTTTTGTAGTTTCTGGACAATGGGCCAAGCTGTACACGGTGATAATGTTCATTTTCTAGTTGGACTGCGGCGCTCAGTTCATCCCATGGAAGGATTAAAGAGTCACCTGTCCATTGAAAGGGACTTCCGTCAAGAAATGCCCACAGATAATGGACTTCAAGTCTGCAATCCACACCATTGATCAACATTCGCTGGAAGGTCAACTCTTCAGGAAGTTCCTGCTCGGTGAGTAGTCGCTCCAGCCATCCTTTCCCCCGCTCCAGATTGTATCGCTCATAATCACTCACCCAGACGCGAACTTCTGCTGTTAGCCATACATTTCGAGAAGCAAATTGCAAAGTTTCTATGTCATATAACACATAATCATAACTTTCCAGACGCTCACCGTACATCTGCAAATGATGTTCCACCGCCGCCCCAGTTACGAAATGACAAGCAATATCAAAACCCTCAAATTCCACAACCCGTAAACATTGCTGATGATCCCCAACCCTGTATCCATATTTTTGTTGCAACGTGCCATCCACCAGTAGAACTCGTTTACCTGTTGAGGCAAGTATTTTACATAGATATAACATCAGGTCATTTTTCTCACATAAACCTGCAAAAATCCATATATTCACTGATCAACGCCCCGCAATATCGATTTAATGTTGTTATAAGAATAATCCATTTGAATTAATCACTCACTTCCCGTCAGCAATTGCTGTTGTTCATTCAATGTTGAAGATTGGATGTCGTCCGATACCTCTCCAGTTTGACCCACTTTCGTATTGCCTGTACCGTCATTCCAGATCGTTGCGTTTGACCCAGATGGATCTTGTGCTATCGGCCTTTTGTTATACGTAACCGAGGATTGTGCCACATCTTGTTCGACACCATTAGATGGGGCTGACATGGAGGCAGCAAGCGAACTTTCGAGTGAACTTCGAACTTGTCTCGATAATTCCTGCTCGGCATGACGCACGATGTTGGGATCACTCTCCAGTAGCTTTAACACTTCGGAATTGGCTGGATACGTCGGAATAGCAGCTGTCTGAAATTGTGGTTCTACATAGGTTAAAGCGTATATTGAAGCTTTATGTAAATAGGCATCCACGATTGCACTGGACAACGATAAAATCTCTTCTTCTGTCATCGTTATCCATAATGTCGCTGTATTTAACCGTTCCACTTTTTTCTTGGACAAGAGAATATAGTCTTGACCTGTGGGAAACTGAATACGAACATCGATCATGTCTCCTTTGGCAAGTGAAGATGGCAGCAATACCACTTGCAACTCGCGATTTCTTAAATCAGGTGATGCCGGTGTCTCCTCATAGACCATTTCCGTTGTAATGGCTGTTCCTTTTTTAAGCTCAATTTTGGCTGACTGCCCGTCCAGCTTTTGCGAACTGGACCACAGATTGCGCGGAGCCTGGGCATCCGGTATCGCGATCAATTTTAGATCCTTAGGGGTGATCGTTTCTCCTGCTTCAATATCCCTGACGGTAACCCACCCTTGCGCACCAGAATTCCATTGCTGTAACAACTCCGTTTCTTTCTCCTCATAAGCTGACAGATAACGGGCCTCCATAGCTGACCTGACATCCTCTGTTGTCTTGAGTTGGTATACCACGTATCCTCCAAAGATCACACCTACAGCTCCTGCTCCAATCAGTCCAGCATAAATCAGTTGACGACTTTGTTTTCTTAATTTGGACAAAAGAGGCTCTCCTTTCACAATCTCCTCTATTCATATACTTTTCTGCGTGAAAACAATGAACGTTTTGGGGGCTTCTTCACGATTAAATGCCCTAAAATTTGTGCGAATACCTTATCCATATGTGCATCCTTGTCAAATGGGTCAAGCTGCAGCGGCATTGTGTATACACTTGCAGTATTCAGTGCTCTGCGCACACGTTCCACAGCATCTGCTGCGGCAAGGGGAAGACAGTAGATCCATTTCTCCCTAGGATAACGATAATGCGAGCGTACAAAAGTACTGATCTCTGCTTGTTTCCATTCCGCCCCGGAACCAATCACGATCGGCAGATCCGCACGCAGAAACTCCTCAAGCCGGTTTTGATCCTGACCACTGCCAAGATCCATCACAATGAACTGATAACTTCCGCCCAGCAGGGATAAAATATCGGCTCGGCCCGACTGTTTCCAATAATGCACGCCGTCCACCGCAAACTGTCTGCTTGATGCCACAGGTTTACCGCCCAGCGCAATTTGCTGAATTCTCGCAAACGATTGAGAGCGAGGTGACATTTCAATAACAGCAACCTTGAAGTCCTGCCTCTCCAGATAATGACTGATCGCAATCGCGGTATGAGTAACACCTGCTCCAGCGGAGACCCCCGTAAGTGCAATTACTCTGGTCCCCCCATCAAGCGTCATCTGGTAATCTAAATGGGATGATGATACTCCAGGTATTCGAAGAAGTTCTTTTCTCACCTCATCGGCCGTTTGAAACCTTTCATTTGCATCATATCGCAACAATCGCCTAGCAACAGGAATGTAAGTTCGCGGGACATCACTCCGTATAGAACTTTCCACGCCTTGGACCCATTCGGTATAAGCTCCACTCGTCATGAGGTACAACATTAAAGCTCCAAGGCCATACAGGTCTGAACGGGCATCCGTTTGCCCGAAACCATACTGTTCAGGTGCCGCAAATCCTGCAGTCCCAAGCTTAACCGTGTCTTCAGCATGTTGAGCCTTATAACTGCGAGCAATGCCAAAGTCAATCAAGCGTACTTCATACTCCGGTGTAATCATAATGTTGGACGGCTTTAGATCCCTATAAATGATAGCAGGATTCAGGTTATGCAGATAACTCAAAACATCAAGCAACTGGAGTACAAATTCCATCAACTGCTCCACCGGAATTTTACCCCGGCACTGTTTGAAGTAGTCACTCATCGTTAACCCTTCAATACATTCCATGACAAGGTACGTATAACCGTCATCGTCAGGAGCAAAAAAATCAACAATCTGCGGAAGTCTCGGATGGCGCAATGATGTCAACAGAGCCGCTTCTCTCTCCATACTGCCTTCATAGGGCATCTTCGTGACGCTTTCCTTCACAGCCCAGATCTTCCCTGGCAGCTTCAGATCCTCTGCCTCATACACATGGCTCATTCCTCCTGAACCAAGAATCGATAGAATACGATATCTTCCTCCCAGCAGGCTTCCGCGTTCTAGCCTCGCCGGATGTCTCATAGGTCTCCCTCCTTCGAAACAACATAAAAAGGGAAAGCTTCACCGAAAATGAGCACACTGGAGTTCCAGTGATGTTCACTTCGGGATGCTTTCCCTCAAAATTATTGTCGTTATGGTTAATATTGGTATCATTATAGTACACATAATCAACCGTTGTAAAGCAGAATATTTTATAAGTTAAATGACTTAATATTTAATCATATAAAGTGTGATCTCTTCACGATTATGAAACAGCTGCTTCGAACGCTGAATCTGCATCCGTGAACGCTCAAACGTATCAATAACGTCTTTAATGAGCGCGAGCGGTTTCTTGTGGAGCAGTTTTACGGTAACAATCGCCGTTCCACCAGACTGAAGACTGTATAGAAGATCAGATACCAACCTGCTCATCAGTTTCGGACTCCAGCTCATATCACATACAAGCAGATCGAATTCACCTTCGCGGAAGCGAACATCACCCGCATTTTTTTTCAAAAAGGTCAGCTTAGGTGAAGCGAGCAAGGTTGCATCCATTTTCGCAGGGTCTACCGCCGTTACCTCAAGGCCGCGCTCAAGCAAGAACGATGTCCAGCCCCCAGGTGCTGCGCCAATATCAAGTCCTTTATGAAACGAAGTAAAATCAATACCGAACGTTTGCTCCGCTTCAAGCAACTTAAACTTGGCTCGCGAGATTTGCCCTTCTTCCTTCTGAAAACGGATCGCTCCGCCGCTCCAATCGGACAGATTCTGTTCGGGTTTGGACACACCTGCATACAACACATCATCAGCAGCAAATACCGAAATGACATACTCCGCATCCCGAATGACCCAATCACTTCCCAGATCATCCAGCTTTTCTGTCAGCGTTTGTTTCAACGCAGCTGCATTTTCACGCCAAAAAGAACCTTCTGTTTTGCGAGTTTGTATGACAACTTTAGCACCCGACAATTCTTCGTGGTTCAAAATAAAAGCAATCAACTTCTCCATAGACTGCTCTGCGTCTTCCGTATTCTCTTGAAATTGAACAGGCTGAATGTGACGTAAAAACGTTGGAGACTCTTGCAAAAGTCTAATCGAGACTTCTTCCTCTGCAACCGGCAAACCGGCTAGTAAAATCTCACCTGGAACCAGCACCGTGCTCTTAACTGCTCCAAAAGTACGGCGTAACTCCTCCTGCGCATAAGGCGCAAAGCCGTGATTGGCAGTGCATATAAAACGAGAGAAGCCTGTTTCTCCCGAAAACGATTGTGTACTCAACTTGTGTTACCCTCCAGAACGTACGCGTATCCATGGACGATCCTCATGCCACTGAACTTCCACCGGAATATCATACGTATGCTTAATTGTATCTTCTGTTAATATCTCATGTTTTGGCCCCGCCGCGGCAATTCGTCCATCACGTATCAATGCAACATGAGTAAACAACGGCACGATCTCTTCCACATGATGGGTGACGTACACCACCGTCATATTCCGCTGGCGCAAACGGTCAATCTCAATCAGCATCTTCTCACGCTCATACAGATCAAGGCCAGCACACGGCTCGTCCATAATAAGCAGCTTCGGTTCCGCCATCAACGAACGTGCCAGCATAACTTTTTTGCGCTCTCCTTGGGATAACGTTCCCAGTGGTTGGTTTGCCAGCTTTGCGAAGCCCATCTCATCCAGAAGCTGCATCGCTTTTGATTTCACTTCATCCGGAATCGTCTGATAAAAACGCAAAAAAGCATAGGCTCCTGTAGCGACAACCTCCCACACCGGATCACGTAAGGTCAGTTTTTCAATCAGGGTTTGGCTGATATAACCGATTTCTTTGCGAACTTCTCGGACGTCGCATTGTCCGTATACATTACCCAGAACTTCAATGCGTCCCGAACTTGGAAACATATATCCATTTATCATTTCCAGCAAGGTGGTTTTACCTGATCCGTTACGTCCAAGAATAACCCAATGTTCTCCTGGTCCAATACGTAGATGAACGTCATCCAGAATCTGATTTTCTTCACGGCGAAGAGAAATTTGCTCCATCGTTACAATACTCATTTCAACACCGCCTTCCGAATTTCATTCAGTAGATGCTCAACGGAGTTCATCCGGTAAACCATCCTCGGCACATCTTGCTCACCATCAAATAACATTAACGCCGGTACACTCGAAATCTGAAATTGCTGAACAAGCTCAGGAATATCATGAATGTTCATTTCATATAAAACACCTTCTGGCAACATATGCTCAGCGACTTCCAGCATACGACGTGCCGCTGCACACGTTCCACACAACGGGGTATAAATAAATACAGCCTGAGGCACACCTTCCCATACACCGCGCATTACCATTTTAGATGTGATCGGCTTCATGACTCCTCAGCCTCCGCAGCCAGACGAAGCATGACTTCACCTGTCATCGGGCCATTGTGAATTACAACCGAGTCAGGTTTATTGCTATATAACATCTCGTACATCTGCCGTTTTCCATACATACTCGACGTATGTAAATAGATTTCACGCGGATACAGCCCTTCCCTTACAATCGCAGCAGCAACCTCACCGCCGTTCATCGAATCCGGTCCAAGCTCATAGTCCAGTGACAAAATATCTACTTCGCCTTCTCTCAATAACAAAAGGCAATCCTCTGCATTAGTAGCCAGTACAAACCCTTTTGGACAAGAACGATAGTCATCGAGAAAAACATGCATCGTCTCGCACCTCCCCACTTATAACCAGGAACGCATCAGATTTATATCTTGTCGGTGCGTTCCATCATCTCCCGTTTCCGTCTCCAGTACAACAACCGATTGTTGAAAATCTGGCGATTGCAGCAGTGTCTGCATTGATTTATAGCCGATATGACCCTGACCAATTCTCGCATGTCTGTCTTTGTTCAAACCGGATGCATACTTGGAATCATTAAAATGAACAGCTGCCAGGACATCCCAATATCCTAGTTGTCTGCCCTTCTCTAACAAAGCTGCCTCATCTCCGTCTTTCCACATCCCTGAAGCAAAAGCATGACATGTGTCGAAGCAAAAAGCAATATGTTCCGAATATCGGCTCAGCTTGCGAATCTGAATCATCTCTTCCATCGTTGTTCCCATGGAGCCATGATCCCCTGCCTGATTTTCAAGCAAAATTTTAGATTCGCCTTGCCAGCCTTCCAGTGCGGTATCCAAGCATTGTAATACATTTCGGTATCCATCCAGCGGGTCTTTGGTCTGAACATGACCAAAATGCACGACCGTGCCCACAGAGCCGCAAGCGTCCGAAATTTCAAGATCATTGCGAATCGATGAAACAATAGCATGAAAACCCGCCTCTCCACGGGTCATGCCAAGTGCCGGATTCGTGGGATAAGGCGAGTGTGCAATGGAAGCTAGTCCATGCTCTCTGCACCATTCCCTGCACTCTGCAGCATCCTTCGGGTTCAGACGTTTCAGACTGAGACTGCGCGGGTTTTTCGGGAAATACTGAAAAGCCGTCGCTCCCATCTCATATGCTCTCTTGGCTGCCTGCAAAAATCCACCTCTGGTGCTAACATGTGCGCCGATGCCGGTTTTAGGCCTCATGCTGACAATTCGGACAGAAAAATGCCTTCTTGCCCGTAATTTCAACTTTCTCAATGGTTCCCCCGCAGCGTGGACAAGCTTCGCCTTCCCGGTCATAGACCCTACACTGCTCGTCAAATTTTCCTGTTTTGTCATCGCCATGCATCAGCGGCATTTCCATATAACCACCCTCCGATGCAGCTTCTCGCAACACGGACTGCATAGAGTGATACAATCGCTCAGTCAGTTCTGTTGAGTTTGCAATGTTCTGCGTTTTTGAGCTTGGTCTTAATCCTGCCGCAAAGGCGATTTCATCTGAATAACAATTACCGATGCCTGCAATAATATGTTGATTTACCAACGTTGTTTTGAGTGTTCCCCGCCGACCTTTAAGCAGCCCAGCAAAACGTTCCTTATTCATTCTTCGATCCAGAGGCTCCGGTCCAAGATCGGACATTGCTTCTTCTGTTTCCTTGGAAGTCATCAGATGCAGATAACCGAGACGTAAACCAATGAAAAATAGAATATGTTCTCCAAATTGAATCTCTACCTGTGTTGTGCGGTCAGGACGCTCGTCCTCCGTGCCCCAGAACAACATGCCACCTAGCATCAAGTGAAGCACAAGGCGTTTTCCGTTAGCAAGGTGAAAGATCAGATGTTTTGCTCTCCGCTCTACAAATATAATGCGATTGCCTTTTAGTTCACTTATAAAGACATCAGAAGTCGTATTAATCGTCTTTTCACGGTTAACAACTACCCCCGTAATCGGTAAATCAAGTATATGCTCGGACAATAACGTCCGGTAATTTTCCATTTCCGGTAACTCTGGCATGCTTTATCTACTCCTTCTTGGAAGCATGTTCAGCCTTTTCGACTAACCATGCAATCAGTGTATGCAAATCTTCAAAAACATGATCTGGACGTGCCTTCACGGCCTGAATATGTCCATCCATATTTTCATGTGTAGTGACACCTGTCAGAACAAGCAATGTTTCGCAGCCCGCTGCGACACCTGCAGCAATGTCCGTACGCATATTATCCCCGATAACAGCCACTTCTTCAGCTTTCAAGTTCAACCGGCGAATGGCTGATCTCATAATAATGCTTGAAGGTTTACCGATCACCGTTGGCTGAACGCCCGTCGCTGCTTCAATGGCAGCCCCAATCGTACCCGCACCAGGCGTTAATCCATCATCAGCCGGCAGCTGAAGATCCGGGTTAGTCATAATAAACTTAGCTCCGCCATTGATCCAGCGGAGTGCCTTTGTTAATTTTTGATAGGTAAATTCACGATCAATACCTTGAATGACAATCTCCGGCTCATCCTCTGTCAGAATTAAACCAGCTTCTTCAATGGCCTGTAGCAGGCCATTTTCACCAATGCACGCCACCTTCGCCCCGGGAGATTCAGCAGCAACGTACTCGGCAGCGGCCACCGCAGAGGTACATACCTCAGATGCATCAGCTGCTATCCCCATCCCGTTAAGATGATCGGACACACCTTGAGGTGTGCGGGATGAGTTATTGGTTACGAACAAATAAGGCAATCCCTGCTCCTGCAGCGTCCGGATGAGCTGATCGGCTCCATCGATACGATGTCTGCCATGATACAGCGTACCATCCAGATCGATGAGATAGGCCTTAATCATATACAGCACTCCTTTCTTCATTCCATTAACATTTCATACTTTAATAAGGGTTAACGTTGAAAACAAACCTTTATTTTATGTATTCAAGCATGAGGGTGGCTCTTACTTACACAAGCACGCAACACAAGTCGAACCGGATCGAACACAGACGATTTAACACACGCGCCTTCTGTACAAGCTTGTCATTTCCTGCGCTTTCCCGGAAAATAATTCGGAGTATTTCCCTGCTCATATTGCCCATCCTACACGCTTTCTGAACAGATTGCAAAAGGGACTTCGGGAACAATTCTCCCTCAGTCCCGTCTCATTCGCCGGTTGTTTATTATAGCCTGCTCCACCCCTCAGGACATAAGCTTTATTACTATGAATCATGCTTACGATGCACAACAGGAATCAGCTGGTGCTCGTTAGCAAGTCTTGTGTTCGGGAAGATGGACTTCGCTTCATCCAATAGAGGCTGAAGCTGTTCCTCATCCTTATAACGCGAGCTGAAATGAGTCATGATCAGCTGTCCTGCATTCGCCGCTCGGGCCGCTTCCGCCGCTTGTCGGGACGTACTATGATAGTATTCATGAGCTGTGTCGGCCAGTTCATGCATAAAGGTTGCTTCATGAACAAGAACGTCTGCTTCTTGAGCCAGAGTCTGGACGTTATCGCAAGGGCGCGTATCACCCAGGATCGTAATTACCACTCCACGTTTAGGAGCTCCCAAAACATCCTCAGGCCGTACCGTTTCTCCACTATCCAGTGTAATCGTCTCTCCGCGTTTTAACCGTCCGAACAGAGGGCCTGGTTTCAGTCCGTATGCTGCTAATTTAGCCGAATCCAGACTGCCAGGACGATCTTTCTCCGTAATCCGATAGCCATAACTGTCAATCCGGTGTTCAAGCAAGGCCGACTCAACGATAAAACTATCATCCTCAAACAGTACACCGCCAGTATGCTCCACAATATTCAAATCATAATTCAGACGGGATTGACTAAGCTCCATCGTTGTTGCAATCATACGTTCCGTACCTGGCGGTCCATACACCGTTAGCGGAGTCGTTCCGCCCTGATATGCCCTACTGGACAGCAAGCCCGGTAATCCAAATACATGGTCTCCATGCAGATGGGTTATAAATATTTTCTCCAATTTGCTTAGTTTAAGCGGAGAACTTAAAATCTGATGCTGTGTTCCTTCCCCGCAGTCAAACAACCACAGCGCTCTGCGCTCATCCAACATGCGTAGTCCAATGGACGTTACATTCCGTTGCAGCGTAGGTACACCAGCATTAGTTCCCAGGAAATATAGTTCCATTCTGGATCGCACCTCTTTCTGTTGCCAGCAAAAAACCTCCGACCATGCGGAGGGCTTGCCTGACAACTTGTAAATTTATGCTTTTTCGACGTTAAAATATTTGGCCTGCGGATGGCTGAACACCATCGCAGACACCGATGCTTCCGGTTCCATCATGAAACCTTCCGTCAACTCTACTCCGATATCTTCAGGCTGCATCAGCTTGAATAACGGGCCCTGATCCTCCAGATCCGGACAAGCCGGATATCCAAAGGATACTCGAATTCCCTGATAGCGTGCACCATGACGCTGTTTCATCGTCATTTCAGCCGAATCCGGGAAGCCCCAGATATCTCTCATCATATGATGCACACGTTCTGCCAACCCTTCTGCCACTTCCAGTGCTACCGACTGCAGTGCGTGTGAACGTAGATAATCCCCTTGATCCTTCCACGCTGTGGACAGTTCACGTACACCATGTCCCGCAGTGACAACGAGGAAACCCACATAATCCATTTCACCGGATTCAACCGGCTTCAGGAAGTCGGATAGACACAGGAATGGCTCTACCTTTTGACGTGGGAACGTAAACGTGTGCAGGATGTTGCTGGTATCTTGCGGATCATAAATAATGACGCTATTGCCGCTCGATTGTGCCGGGAAGAAGCGATACATCGCATGAGCCTGAATGATTCCGTCACGAACCGCTTCCTGCATAATGCCGTCTACGACCGCTTTCAGATCCGTTGCTTTGGGATCGCCAGCTGCAAGCAATTGTTCAACCGAACCACGTAGTCCCAAATGGTGTCCAAGCAGCATCTGCATATTCACATAAGGCAAGATGTGGGATAACGGATAATTCCGTAACGTGTGGCGCTCCAGATCAGGAGGTATAAGCACAGGATGATCAGCTGAAATGGCTGAGCGCTCTACTCGTGTAAGTTCAGGAAGTGCTTGAACCTCTCCCGCATTCGACGCATCAGCTTCTTTTTCCGCATCCATCTCCGCTTGCATGGTTTCCCGTGTCACAGGATTCATTAGCTTATTCGCCAGATCCAGACCGTCCATCGCATCCTTCGCATAAACAACCATACCATTATATTCAGGACGAATCCGATTTTTGGTAAATTTACGCGTTAACGCTGCTCCACCTACCATAATTGGCACATCAATTCCGGCTGTACGTAAATCCTGAGCGGTGAGGATCATCTGCTGCGCAGATTTTACGAGCAGTCCTGAAAGGCCAATAGCATCTACCTTTTCTTCCCTGTAGGCCTCGATAATACGCTCTGGTGGTACTTTTATACCCAAATTAATGATCCGGTAACCGTTGTTGGACAAGATGATCTCCACCAGGTTTTTACCGATGTCATGTACATCCCCTTTTACAGTAGCGAGAATAATTTTTCCTTTGACAGCTGTTTCATTCTTCTCCATGAACTGCTCCAAATATGCTACAGAAGCTTTCATCACTTCTGCACTCTGAAGCACTTCTGCTACTATTAACTCATTGTTGTTAAAGAGACGTCCGACTTCTTCCATGCCCCTCATCAACGGACCGTTGATGACTTCAAGCGCTGAATATTTGGTGAGAGCCTGCTCCAGATCGGGCAACAAACCCTCTTTGCTTCCTTCAACGACATAAGAAGCGAGACGTTCTTCTAATGAGAGGTTCGAGATTTTTTCTTTCTTCTCTACCTTTTTGTTACGGAATGCAGCTACGAAGGCAGCGAGCGTATCATCGTTTGTATTATATAAAAGCTCTTCCGAGAGTCTGCGTTCTTCTTCCGGAATGGACGCGTAGCGCTCCAGCTTCTCGGTATTCACGATGGCATAATCCAGCCCTGCTTTGGTACATTCATACAGGAACACGGAGTTCAGCACCTCACGACCTGCTTCAGGCAAACCAAAGGAGATGTTACTAATACCCAGAATCGTGTGACACTCTGGTAACGCTTCTTTAATGATACGTATACCTTCAATCGTTTCTTTTGCAGATCCGATGTACTGCTCATCACCCGTACCTACCGGAAAGACCAGTGTATCAAAAATAAGATCTTCTGGTTTCAAACCGTATTTGTTCACCAGCAAATCATAGGAACGTTTGGCTACCTCAAGCTTGTCCTCGCGAGTGATCGCCTGACCGCGCTCGTCAATCGTTCCGACAACTACGGCTCCGCCATATTTATGCAACAACGGTGTTACCAGTTCAAATTTCTCTTCGCCATCCTCAAGGTTAATGGAGTTAATTATCGCCTTCCCTTGTGAATATTGGAGTGCTGTATCGATAACCGCAGCGTCTGTCGTATCAATCATCAGCGGAACCTTGACCTTTTTAACCACAAGTTCAAGGAACTTGATCATATCTTCCGTTTCCTCACGGTCAGGGTCCTGTACGCAGACGTCAACGATATGAGCTCCATTTTTCACTTGTGCCCGTGCAATTTCGGAAGCTTCTTCATACTTGCCTTCGACAATTAAGCGTTTGAATTTCCGTGAACCGAGTACGTTGGTGCGCTCACCAACCATATAAGGACGATTATCCTGCTCGACATATACCGGCTCGATACCAGACAATGCAGGCGGGTGTGTTCCGTTCATTTCTCTTGGGGGGTACTTGGCAAGTGTATCACGCATGGCTCGGATGTGTGCTGGCGTTGTTCCGCAGCATCCTCCAGCAATGTTCAACCATCCTTGTTCTGCGAAAGCCCCAATTTTCTGAGCAAGCGAGTCTGGAGATTCGTGATAGTTACCATTCTCATCAGGCAGACCCGCATTTGGATAACAACTTACAGCTACAGAAGCCATGCCTGACAGAGAACGAATATGGTCACGCATGAACTCCGGACCTGTCGCACAGTTTAGTCCCACCGAAATCGGGTTAAGGTGTTCTAAGGATATATAAAAAGATTCAATGTTCTGACCGGCCAAGGTCGTACCCATCGGTTCAATCGTTCCTGAGATCATAAGAGGCAGCTTAACACCACTTTGATCAAATGCTTGCTGAATGCCGATGCTACCCGCTTTGACATTGAGGGTATCCTGTGAAGTTTCAAGCAGTAGCGCATCAACGCCTCCCTCTATTAAAGCAAGGGCCTGCTCGAAATAACTGTCAATCAGTTCCTGGAATGTCACCCCGCCAGTCACGGACAGCGTTTTCGTAGTTGGACCCATCGCACCGACAACATATCTTGGTGACTCTGGTGTGGAGAAGCGGTCAACAGCTGCTTTCGCAATTCTGGCTGCTTCCAGATTTATTTCACGTGCACGATCTTGGATATCGTACTCAGCAAGCACAACCGAAGTCGCACCAAATGTATTGGTCTCAATTAAATCGGCACCGGCTTCCAAGTATTCCTCATGAATACGCTGGATTAATTCTGGACGTGTCAACACCAACATTTCATTGCATCCATCCAGATCTTCGCCGCCGAAATCTTCGCTGGTCAGATCCACTTGTTGAATCATTGTCCCCATTGCGCCGTCGAGGATTAATATTCGTTGTTTTAATGCATCGTGTAGACTAAGCTTATCCAATATCTTCACCCCCGCAAAACGTTAAATCTTAGTTTAACAGAAACTTACTTAATGTGAAAGATCGGTTTTGCTCCCGAAAGGTCGCGAATTTGCAGGAATGAAGCAGAATTGTGAATCGACAAAATTTGAGTAATCCGATATAATATCAATTAATCCAAGTGGAAAAGAGGGAAAGCGCATGGCTGAAATTGTTATCCGAAATACGAACGAACGAATCACTGGAGACGAGAACGTTCGAAATTTCTTGAACAAATATGACGTATTATATGAGAAATGGGACGCTTCCAAATTAAACACTGAATTGCAAAACAATTTTGGACTGACCGATGATCAGAAGCAAGAGGTATTGGAAACCTTCGATTATGAGATCAAAGACTTGGCGGCACGCCGCGGTTATCAAATCTGGGATGTCATCACTCTTTCCGAGCAAACACCAGACATCGAAGAAAAACTGGCCAAGTTCGAAGAGATTCATACACATGCTGAAGACGAAATCCGCGCGATTGTTGCGGGGAAAGGCATCTTCGTCATTAAATCAACGGATGATACAGGTTATTTTAATGTAGAATTGTCTCCTGGAGATGTCATATCGGTACCTGAAAACACACCGCATTTCTTCACTTTAATGGAGAACAAACAAATTATCGCGGCACGTCTGTTCATCGAAAAAGATGGCTGGATCGCCGATCCGTATCCTGATCCAACGTTTATCAAAAACGCCTAACTTTATTATTAACAAGTTAACATGCTTAACTAACCCCCTGCTCATAAGAGTCGGGGGTTAGTGTGATGATACACTTTATTCGCTATTTAAGTTGTAATCAGTTATTTGCACTGGAGTGCCTCTTTCCATTCAGCCCTAGATGAAATAATGAGGATACTTGTCCTTTAAAATCTCCTGCTCGTATACTACAAGCCTGAGATGTGCTTCCATAACCTGAGCCGCTTCCTCCGTTTGACGCTCTGTAACCAGCCTTAGAATCTCTTTATGTTGAGAGATGATCACTTCGAGATTCGAGTCTTCTGCTAACCGGAGTAATCGTAATCGATTAAACGGCATGTTCAACTGTTGCAACATTTTCCACGTCCGCAGCTTTCCAGTGCCCTGAAATAAAATCTGGTGAAATTCCTCATCCAATTCAAACAATCGATAAAAGTTCTTTTTCCCAATACACACTTCCTGCATGGCAATGTTGGTTTCTAATTTGAACATGTACTCTTCAGGAAACGAAGTACATGCTAACATGACAATTTCCTTCTCCATCTTCTCGCGCATAAACCTGCCTTCTTCCACATGCTCCAGGTTAATATGCGAAACAATAGTGCCACTCTGTGGAATGATATCCAGCAGTTCTTCTTCAGCAAGCTTCATAAAAGCTTCTCTTACCGGTGTGCGGCTCACCTGTAATTCATCTGCGATCTCTTTCTCGGAAATTTTGGTACCCGGTTCAAGCTCAAGATGAAGAATTCGTTCTTTGAGCAAGTTATAAGAATAAGCTCTGGTAGAGCCTCTTGTTTTCTGATTAAATGCCATGCCTTGACCTCTTTCTCTCAGCCATATTCCTTCCATATTAGCACAAACTACCGCTCCACTTAAATAACTTTAGTGAAACGGTAGCTCGGCTTCAAATCATGCAACTTACTTTTTGTTTTCCTTATACGTCTTATACGTGTCATTAGCCATCTTCACATAATTGGATAAGCCCTGACTCTCCAGTTCTTTTAGGAATGTATCATACTCAGATAACTTCCGTTCACCAATTATGAACTTCAACGTGTTCTGGTCTGTGTAGTCTTTGAGCGGCGTGCTCATCAGTGTTACACGTTCACGATCTTCGGAAGAATACGGGATAGGCGGTTCAGCCGGAATTACTTCTTTTGTCTCTTTCATATTTTTCTGGAACTCAAGTTCTTCTTCGCTAAACATCGATTGAAGCAGGTCTGTTGTCCCGCCGTAAGCAAATACACCACCAGAGAATCCGAAGTCAACGCGAAGGTCTTTCGTCCCCTTAGGGTTCAAACCATTGTAATTAATATCATCCACCAACTTGCGTTTACCACCTTCTTTGGTATAGGTCTCGTTCTCTACACCCCACTTCGCAAATTCCTGGCCTTCATCACTGTAATACAACCAATCGATAAATTGTAGAATGGCTTTGAAATGTTCACTATCTTTAATTTTCCCAGAAATCATCACACCGTTTTCGAGTCTGGAACCCGACATCAACTGGCCTTTCGGCCCGCCCGGAACCGTAATCTTAGCAATCGAGAACTTCCCTTCACCCAACGTTTTATTCATATCATTTCGATGAAGCACAAGTGTTTGTGAGTTACCATTAATCATAAAGGACTTGCCCGAAACGAATTTTTGAGTAGCTTGATCATCGTCTTGAGTGAAGCTTTCCTTATCCAGGAGCCCTTCTGCGACCATTTTGTTAAAAAAAGCAAGCAATTCCTTGTACTCTGGCGTCGTTGCCGTAGACACAAATTCATCCTTGTCGGCTTTGTAGGTCAAGCCATTTCCAAATCCCCATCCAGCCTTAGTCCCAAACCCCGTAGCTGCAATGCCAAGTGTACTGTTGAATTTGAAACGGTCTGAAAATGGAATGGAGTCTGGATAGATTTCTTTTAATTTTTTCGCTGCGGTATAGACTTCATCCCAGGTTGTTGGAATGGCTATATTATTTTCTTTTAAAATATCTGTTCTTACGATCAGTGTATAATCAGGCCATACTTCCTCATGCAATCCCGGTAAAACGTAATACTTGCCGTCCTCCTGACGCAGTCCTTCAAGTTCAGGCTCGAGTTTCCATTTTTCAATTTTGTCCTTAAAGTTCGGCATCAAATCGATGTAATCACTGATTGGCAGAACAGCTCCAGAAGATACAAAGGCAGACTCTTCACCCGGATAAGTCTTTGGAATAACGAGCGGAGCATCGCCAGAACTGATTAACAGCGATCGCTTCTGTGGATAGTCACTCATCGGCACGATGGTTGGCTCCAACGTAACTCCTGTCATCTCCGATAATTTTTTGAATAACAGCCAGTCTTTTTTATAAGGATATGTCGGATGATCACTATACAAAATAGAAAGATTAAATGGTTCCGTCGCTTTGAATGTTTCACCCACTTTATAACTCTCCATGGCTGATTTCGTGCCCACTTCCGAAACATCTGGTCCTGTTCCAGCACCACTGCTGCAAGCAGCAAGTACAGCCGACATTGTCATTGCCAGAATCATCTTACCAATCATTTTGCGAGGCTTTCTTTTCAAACCAATCATCCCCTTTTGTTTAGTTTCTAAACCTATGTGTGCAAAGGTTACTGCTTAACAGAACCCAACATGATACCGGTTACAAAGTATCGCTGTACAAATGGATAGATGGTTAAAATAGGCAGGATCGTTAATACCATCGTTACCGATTTGATGTTGGCAGCAATCTGAGTCAGATTATCCGCTGAAGTTGCTCCTGCAGTAGCACCGCTTGTTGCTCCGGCGATCATGTTACGCAAATAGATCGTAACTGGAAACAACTCTTTTTTGTCCAGATACAAGAAGGCTGGGAACCAGGAGTTCCAATGTCCAACAGCGTAGAACAGCACCATCGTAGCCATCACTGCTTTACTAAGAGGCAAAATGATACGCAGCAAAATACCGTATGTGTTCAATCCGTCAATTGCTGCAGCTTCCTCTAACTCTTCCGGCATGTTTTCAAAAAAGGATTTCATGATGAGCATGTTATATATGCTTATTGCACCTGGGACAACCAGTGCCCACATGGTGTTATTGAAACCAAGGGAATTGATCAGAACGTAGTTAGGAATCAGACCACCGCTGAAAAACATCGTAAACACGGCAAACATGGTTAGAAATTTGCGTCCCATCAATCTTTTTTTAGACAAGGCGTAGGCGAAAATGGTCGTCATAAACATGGAAATTAACGTACCCACTACCGTGTAAATGATCGTATTTTTATAGTTCAACCAGAACATGTTGTCCTTTGAAATGGTTTTATACGTATCCACATTGAACCCTCTCGGGAACAAACTTACCTTGCCTGAATTGATGTACGCTTCACTACTGAAGGATTGGGCAACAACGTTAAGAAAGGGATAAAGTGTTATAAAAACGATAAACAGCAAGAAAGTTACATTGAACACTTTAAATACCTTGTATGATCTTGATTCCTGCATGGTGCTCCTCCTTTACCATAAACTTCGTTGTGTCAGTTTGCGTGAGATTGCGTTTACAGAGAAAACCAGAGTCAGCCCAATAATCGATTCAAACAAACCAATTGCTGTGGCATAACTGAAGTTGCTGGATTCAAGACCTACACGATATAAATAAGTCGATATTACATCTGAAGTCTCATAAATAAGCGGATTGTACAAAAGCAAGATTTTTTCGAAACCTACAGCCAGGAAGTTACCCATGTTCAAAATTAGTAACGTGACAATCGTTGGCAAGATGCCTGGAATCGTTACGTGAATGGTTTGCTTCCAGCGATTCGCTCCATCGATTCGTGCTGCTTCATACAAAGATTCATCAATCGTAGTTAGCGCTGCCAGATATAGAATGGCTCCCCAACCCATCCCCTGCCAGATCTCAGAAGAGATATAAATGGTTCTGAACCACTCTGCTCTCTGCATGAATGGAATGTTATCCCCTGTAAAAAAAGCAACAAGACCGTTAATTGATCCGTTCACTGCCGTTAATTGCAGAATCATCCCAGCTACGATAACTATGGATAGAAAATGAGGCAAGTATGAGGCTGTCTGTACAAACTTTTTGAATCGTTTACTCTTCACCTCGTTAAGCATGAGAGCAAAAATAATGGGCACCGGAAACGTAAATAACAGCGCAAGCCCACCGAGCATAAGTGTGTTACTGAAAACTCGCCAGAACGTTGGGTCCTCAATAAACATTTTGAAGTACCTTAGCCCAACCCAGGTTTCTCCAAAAATACTGCCACCCGGGACAAATCGTCTAAAGGCGATAATATTACCTAACATCGGACCGTATTTGAAAATTATCAGATAAATGATGGGAAGAACTAACAGCGAGTACAATTGCCAATCTTTACGAATCAATGAGGCGGCTATTCGCAGCCTGCTTTCTTTACGTGAAGATATCATCGGTATCGTTGCCTTAGATGTTTCAGACTCCATGTGTCATTCACTCCGATCCATAACTTGATTAAGAAATGCTGCATATTTCTGTTGTCTGGCCTGATTCCTCTTAATCTAAAGGAAAATTATGCCTATGGTGTTCATTTCACCCCCACTACAAAATAAAATGTAAACGTTATCAATTCTGTTTTTATGTACAATCAAACACATGCAAAATTACAAGATTTAAACAAGATTGCATTGCTCGAGTGCCGATGAACTTTACAGCTTTAATATGAAGCGCTTACAAAATGAACAAATAAAATTATCTTTACTTCCTAAGGCCTCGTATCCTGATCGTTTTATATGTTTTAACATATTTTCAAACGCGAATTAGTGGAGCCTATGAATTCGATTGGATAAGATGCATAACCGCTCCAAAAAACTAGTCTAACTAGTATGTTAGTTGTATTTTAAAGCAGGAATTTTTGAATTTCAACATCTTTTTATTAAAAATAGTGATAATCTCTCCTAACAATTGGTTATTAACACACCTTGTTAGATGTACGCAGACAAAAAAACATTGGTTATGACTCTTGAACAAATAATCATTCAAGCCATAACCAATGTTTGATTTTAAAACGAGATGGGCGAAGAGTTAGCTCTATCAAACTTTTAAAAATTAGCGATTAGACCCTCTAATTCAGACAAATGTTTAATTTCATGATTCGGTGAATAGGTTTCATGGTTCTCTTTGTTCTCACGGTTAATCCATACAGCACGAATACCCGAAGACAATGCCCCACGAATATCTGTCGTTAACTTATCGCCAACCATCATGCTTTCTTCCGGTTGAACACCGAGTCTACTAAGAGCATGCTCAAAAATGGATGGATCCGGCTTTCCCTTACCAAAGTTGCCGGAGATAATAATCTCATCAAAGAAAGGGGATAACTCTGGAACACCATCAAGTTTCTCTTGCTGCAAAGCAGGACATCCGTTAGTCAAAAGCAACAGTTTATACTTTCCTTGTAAGTGACGCAACGTATCCATTGTCTCTTCGTAAACATGTGGTCTAGATCTACGTTCTGCCCCAAACTGCGAAGCCAAGCGTTCTGCAAGCTCTTCCTGATCCACACCCAGCTTGAGTAAGCCACGGCGCCATGACTCCTTCCGATAGATAGGAGCCAGTTGTTCTAGCTGGCGAAATTCCGGTTGTTCTCCTCCCGTGAAATTCGCCCAAAGTCCTTCAAATGGATTAATTCCGATCATTTTGGTAAAAGGAAACGTTTCGTAGGATTCATACAGTTCACGTGCTTCGTGACGAACTGCCTCTTCGAGTACTTCAACATTGACACCTGTTTCATTTGCTGCAATCAGACAAGTTTCATGGAATGCTTCTCGAACACTGCGTTCATCCCACAATAAAGTATCATCCAGGTCAAACATAATCGCTTTCAATGCCATTCCGATCATCTTCCCCTTTATACATTAATTACTTATCAATGGTTTCCACAGTGATCTGGTGTGCTTTTGCAAATTTCTGCAAGCGCTCGGTTATTGCATCTGTATCATAACGGTTTAATAACTTCGTGAAGACCCATCTTTTTCCGCGACTGTTATGCTCAATTACAACAGTGCCTGGTTCAAATCTGAACTTGATAATATCGTCTACCCCAATAGAGCGCTCACGATTTCCCTTTGTTGTAATAATACGATTGCTGCTGATTTTAATGTAAGGACGGCGAAGCATAAAAATGACTGCCAGAAATACATAGAGCAGCATCGTGACCCAATCCCATGTTGTCATCGGTTTCTGGACTAAAAAGGTACTCATGAACAGATACAAAAACGCTAAACCAATTAAAAAAATCGGAAATAACAGGCTTCTACCTTTGTATTTATCCTCACCTGGATTTCCTGTGATTGGTTGACCGCTTTTTTTACGTTGCTGGTTCAATTGCTTCGAATTTTTCCGAACCGTTCTCTCGAACGAACGCCGCGACATGTGAATCCCCCTTATGTGTCTTGTATCGGCTTACATAACTATTTTGCAAACCGATATCCCCCCTTATAGTAAGCATCCCCAACTAACATGAAGAAACCTAAATATCATGACGATATGTTTAGGTTTCATAAATTAATGTTTGAGTTTGCCTTGGTGGCCTTGGCCTTTGTCATCGTCAACAACCTCAATCGAATCGAGTTGCTGTCTGAAATTGTTGCGAATGTTACCTAAATAAATCTCTCTCAACTTGGCACGTTCAACAAGTTCTTCCTCTGACAGTCCAGTGGATTTCTGCTTGCGAGCCAATTCGTTAATGCGTGCTACCAGACTATCTATATCCAAGCTTGTCCCCTCCAAAAATACAAAGTCATATTAACTTTGACATGATAAAGACAGCTTGTCAAGTTGGTACGCGCCAACCCACATAGATCAAGAGGTTATTTAACAAACTGAGGTAGTATTAGCACTTGGCCTGTCTGAATTGTGGCTGTTTCAAGTTGATTTACTTTTTTGATTGCTTCTATATATATACGGGTATCCATCGCCGTTGGTTTATGCTCCAAAGAAATACTCCATAACGTTTCCCCCTGAGATACAGCGATCTTTCCTCCAGGAAGCAAATCATTCTCATTACCAGCAAAGACAGTTAGAACAGTACTGCACCCAATAAATATAATTAATGAAGCAATAACAAGTTTAATTAACCCTTGAGAAAATTTAAACCGCGTTATAAACATTCTGAATTGACCTATATTAGATTCCACAGCTTCTGTATTGACTGGTTTATAAATGCTCTGATACGTAGAATATCTCATTTCTACCCCGCCTCCAAACGTTTGTTCCTATCACTTGAAAACAATATAACACGAACACTTGTTTTGTTCAAGACCTTTTTAGAACAATTGTTCGCTGTTTTTTCGGCGTTAAAACGACTTTATTTGAAATAATTATGTATATGGTTTACAGTTAAACCCCCATTTCAGCAAAAAATGAGTTAAAATCAAAAAATTATTGAATTAATACGATTTCTTTAGAACTTATGTTTGTACGAACGGAGGTTCTATGTTATAATTTTCCCAAACGTTACTAAAATGGGGTTGATACGGTATGTCGAAGATATCCAGCAGGCAACAGGCTATTCTGGAGTTTATACGAAACGAAGTCCGGTTGAAGGGGTATCCTCCTTCCGTACGAGAAATTGGCGAAGCCGTTGGACTGGCTTCCAGTTCCACAGTGCACGGACATTTAGATCGCTTGGAGAAGAAAGGGTTGATCAGACGTGACCCGACCAAGCCAAGAGCGATTGAGCTATTGAGCCAGGAAGAGTCCGAGCATTCTCATCAGTTTGCCCATAGCGTTGCACGTATTCCAGTTGTGGGTAAAGTAACAGCCGGTGTCCCGATTACAGCAACAGAAAACATTGAAGATTACTTCCCTCTTCCTACTCATTATGTAGGTGAACAGAAAGTGTTTATGCTTTCCGTTGTTGGTGATAGTATGATCGAAGCGGGAATTGTGAATGGAGACTATGTAATCGTTCGTCAGCAGCAAACGGCTGACAATGGTGATATTGTCGTTGCCATGACTGAGGATGATGAAGCAACAGTTAAGACGTTTTATAAGGAAAAGGATCATATTCGCCTTCAACCGGAGAACTCAACATTTGAACCATTGCGGTTGAAACATGTTAGCATCTTAGGCAAGGTTATCGGTCTTTTCCGAGATATTCATTAATGCACTTGATTCATTAATACTGCTACTATGTTATACCTGATAGAATACGAAAGAGGTTGTCCTGATCAACAGGACAACCTCTTTCTCTCTTTCTTTTACCTCAACGGTTGAAGTGGAATCTACTAACAAGTATTGGATTAATAAATTGCGCTAGTTACAAAATCACTTGGTGCGTTTAAGAATACTTTTGTGATGCGAGAATACTTCAAAGCTTTGTTGTCCATGATATGAACCCATCCCGCTCTCTCCTACACCGCCAAAAGGCAAGTAATGCGAGGTCATGTGGAACAGTGTGTCATTAATACATCCTCCACCAAAGGAAATCTGATTCAATACCTGTTCCTGCAAGGCTTCATTCTCAGTAAACAGGTACAAAGCCAGCGGCTTGGCCCGGCGGACAATCTCCTCTAGGATCGGATCAAGCTCTCTGTATTTTATTACAGGCAAGATAGGCCCAAATATTTCTTCCTGCATTACTGGAGAATCCCAAGCAATATCGCCCAGAACAGTTGGTTCAATCATAAGTTGATCTCGATTCGAGCGTCCTCCCATTAAAGTCTTGCCATTTGTAAGGAAAGCAGACAAGCGATCAAAGTTACGCGCGTTAACGATATGTGGGAAATCTTTATTTTGCATTACATCATCCCCATATACCTTGCTTACCTCAGCTCTGATTTGTTCGATCAATTGATCATGTGCCTGCTCATTTACTAATAAATAGTCTGGTGCGACACAGGTTTGTCCTGCATTAAGGAATTTACCACGTACAATGCGTTGTGCTGCCAATTGTAAATCAGCATCCTTATGAACAATTGCCGGACTTTTTCCACCCAGTTCTAATGTCACCGGAGTTAAGTGTTCTGCAGCAGCTTTCATGACAATACGCCCGACCCCTGTACTACCTGTGAAGAAAATGTAATCGAATTTCTCATTAAGTAGAGCTGTGCTCGTTTCAACCTCACCTTCCATTACGGCGATGTATTCCTCAGGATATATGTCCTCAATAAGATCGAAGATCAAACGAGATGTCGCCGGTGTAAGCTCAGAAGGTTTAATCACTGCACAGTTCCCTGCAGCTATCGCACCAATTAGGGGTCCAAAAGCCAATTGGAACGGGTAATTCCATGGTGCAATGATAAGGGCAACTCCGTAGGGTTCAGGGTAGATCGTGCTAACCGCATCTGGCATAGCCGAGCTTGTTGGCACAGTACGCGGTGCAGCCCAATCACGCAGATGTTCCAGCGTATAATCCAGTTCACCCAACACGATACGAATTTCAGAGCTAAATCCTTCAGCCTCTGATTTGTTAAGATCAGCACGAAGCGCATCCAGAATGCGTTGTTGGTACTTCTCAATCCCCTTCCTCAAATTTTGCAAAGCCTGAATCCGATACTCCACTGATTTAGTGTGTCCTGTATTAAAAAACGTACGTTGTTTAGTCACAAGTTGCTTCGCTTGTCGTTTCAAAAATACCATCTCCAATTAATTGTTTAGAATTATATTGTTCAAAATCAAATTAATTATATCTCTTATATATGAAACTATCAACATACGCTTGAAACAGGTTAATGTTTCTAAACAACAAAATGGAACTTGAAATACTGTTCAAGCAGTTTCTAACTATGTCTTTCAAAGAATATTCTGATATGCACTTCAATTGAGCATTTTTCATGTATTGAAATTATTAAGACAATATCTAGAGCTGGATTGGAACGAAAATTCTGCAAAATTGGCTTCCTTGAGTGTTCTCAGACATAACCTATATTAACCAACATATTTATATTTTTTCTAATGCAAATTAATTGCTTATAAAGCTCCATCTACATTAGGCAATCAAAAATATAATAACCTCTCTTACCTCTGATGATCTGATAATAGGTAGCATTATATATTCTCACCATGACCATTGATAACACTTATATTCTCGTCTCCATTATCCATAACTGTGCTGAACGAATTAGTCTGTTTGACCAAACACCATTCCAAGAAAGCGATTACAGTCTTATTTATTATTCCGTGAATCTCACGGGTTTTATGTCTTAGAACTGTATTTTCTTTGAACAACGGCATATCGCTAAACGACATATGGGAAGCAATTAGGCTCCAGTAATCTATGCATAGTCCCCTACCTAATTCCGTCATTAATATTCACTTGATATGCGTCTAATAATCCCAGATCTCTTCTATCTTAATCCGACTGTAATCCTCATCTCCACGTAACAACTTGATTCTCCTGTTAGGCTTATCAAGCGATGTGACAACCCCACTGATAACTTCATCGTCGAATGGATTGAATATGGTCAACGTGACTTATTTACACTCCTAGTATAATTCAGAGTTTCCTCAATAAGTTGTATTTTTTGTCCGTACACTACCGACCTTTCCTATCTACTGCTTATTCAATTCGTTTAGATACGTTTCACGATGTTCCGGAAGGATTATGAGAGATCCTTTATAAATACCGTTACCTGACAATTTACTCGTCATAGTTCATTCCTCCTCAGTATTGGGTCCAATAGCTTAAATCGTTTGGCTGCGCTGGTGGCATTGCATTGGGAAGTTTAGGTTTCTCAAACTCTCGCTCCCAGTCTTCCTTCCAATATAACGATATTAGATGTGTTTGATCTATCTTCCCAATGAATGTACTGTTCCTTAAATAAAACCTCCAGAGCAGCCGACACTTCCGTCGTACTTTTACCTGTCTTCACGGTTAATTCATGGATTGTAGGAAAACGTCTGCGTCTAACTTTATAGGACGGATTGTCAAGCCAAGTGCGACAGTTCCTCTGAAAAGGATTCGTGAGCGGTTCTCCAACTCAGGCATTTACGCGGTCTGTTATTGATCAAGTCCAGAGCGTTTTCCAGAGCTTCATCCGTGATTTGGGCGAAATCCGTTCCTTTGGGGAAAAATTCTCGCAGGAGGCCATTGGCATTTTCATTCGAGCCGCGTTGCCAAGAGGAATAGGGATCTGCAAAATACACCTGCACGCCATGAACCTCTTCCAGGCTGGTGTAACAGGCAAATTCCTTGCCACGGTCTGCGGTAGCGGTTTGAAATGCACGGACAGGGTACTGCGAAGCCGCTACCTTAAAGGCAATCTCCATGGATAGTGCGGTACGATCAGGCATACGAATCGCTGTGTACAAGCGGGTTTTCCGTTCGATGAACGTCGTCACACAGCCCTTGCTTTTCCCACGGCCCGAGACCACCGTATCCAGTTCCCAATGGCCGAAGGTTTCCCGGTTACGGACCTCTTTCGGACGTTGCGAGATGGGCTTGCCCACAGCAAACCGTCCGCGTGTTTCTGCCGGCTTTTGACGTTTCCCTTTGTGTCTGAGGACGGCAAGCACGCCTTTCACCAAGCGGCCTGTATAAAGCCAACGATAGACCGTTTTAAAACCTACCATCGCTTGACCTTCCTGACGCAAACGCTCTACGATCTGTTCCGGAGACCAAGTCGCCTGAAGCTTTTCTTCGATGCGACTCGCGAGTTCTGGATTCCACTTCCCTGCGGAAACAGAGGCCTTGCGACGCTGGACATAGCCCTCTTGAGCGTTTTCCGCGACGTAGGGGTATTCTGCTGCTTTTCGGCGGAGTTCCCGGCCAATCGTGGCATGATGTCTGCCGAGTTCTTTGGCAATTGCTCGGGTACTTTTCCCCTGCTTGTGGAGGATTTCTAGCTTGCTACGTTCGACTATGCTAAGATGTGTGTAGCTCATGGTGGATTCTCCTTGTGTGAATGGTTGTGTGAGAACTTTCATTCTACACGAATCCGGCCATGGGCCATTTTTTATTTATTTCCAGCGGGTGTCGCACTTCATATTACAATCCGTCACACAAATAAAAATAATTTATGTATCATATTTACAAAATTACAAATTATGATATCATTTATTGTGTATGACATACAATAAAGTAAATAATTGGGAGGTTTTTTAGTAATGAAGGGGAAATTTAAAATTATTATTGGGTCTATTGTTCTATCGCTAAGTTTGTCTAGCTCCATTGTAAGTGCCGAAACTATCAATCAAAATGAATCGATTGATAATCTTCAAACCAATACTAATGAGATAAGTTCCACTAACTATGAGTCACCTTATTGGAGCGCTTATTGGTCCGCTAGCTATGATATTAATCGATTTATCACCCTTGGATACGTAACTGGAGAAACGAGATATCGTTTTCTTGTTACTGACGGAAAAAAAGGATTCGATTACAAGATTCATTTAGATAAGTATAGTGCATTTAGTGATGCATGGTATTCTATCGAATCTACAACAATAGAATCATCAGGACCTGGAGCAGGACTATCTAAATCTTGGACATGGAGTGGTTTAGACAAAAATGAAAGATATAGAGTCAGAGCTGAAGGAAAAGCGAAAGGTAAAATAGAGGTTTCCAAATATAAATAAGTTCATTGTCTATATTCTTTTAGAAGATATAAGTTTTTAAATCATTGCAACATTAATATAGCAGTTCCACAACTTACCGCCTCAATCTTTTATGGCAAATAGCTATAATTCGATTGAGGTGTTTTATGTTTATTAGTTCATAATTAATTAAGAACATCCCTCTGTGTATGAGTAATATAACAAACTGATTATAGATTTACAGGAGGTGTATTAGTATGTGCGGTAGATTCACAATTACTGATCCTTTGGATGAGATTATGGAACAGTACAAGGCTTCTATAGCTGATGGATTCGAATACAAACCAAATTACAACGCAGCACCTATGCAGTACATCCCTACAATCATAGCAGGTAAGGACGGCAATAAATTGGGTTCTCTCAGATGGGGTCTCGTCCCTTCATGGGCAAAGGATGATAAGATCGGGAACAAGATGATTAATGCCCGGGCTGAGACCTTGAGCGAAAAGACATCATTCAAACGTTTAATCAGTTCCAAGCGTTGTATAATACCATGTAGCGGATTCTATGAGTGGAAGAAAGAAGGGAAAGACAAGCAGCCGATGCGAATACTCATGAAAGTTGAAAGTATTTTTTCGTTGGCTGGCCTATATGACACCTGGGCAGATCCGGACGGCAAGAAACTTAGCACTTGTACCATCATTACTACTGAACCGAATAGCCTTATGGAAGACATCCACATTCGAATGCCCGTTATTTTGCATCTCGATAATGAGGCTGAGTGGCTTGGAAGAGATGACGATGATGTTAACCCATTACTGGGGTTACTAAAGCCGTATGAAGCGGCTAAAATGCGAGTTTACGAGGTGTCGAAAGAAGTTCGAAGTATGAGGAATAACAATGTTGAATTATTAAAGAAAATTAATTATTTGAGTGTCGTCCTAATGAGACGCTCTTTTTTTTATCTTTATATTCCAAAATTGTGGAAAGGGGAATATAGTTCTGATAGACTAGTTTGGATTGAATACATAGATGGAGGAATAACATGAGTGATAAGGCTGAACTTATTTTTGCTCTTATAGTTGGATTATGCGGGATATCGTCACTTTTATATTTCGCTCACGCATGCTTTTACGCTTTATTCATGAATATTAGGGAAAAAATTCATGGTTTGAGTTCCAAACTTGTACCGTGTAATGTATGCGGACATAAAGTATCAAAAACAGCCATTATTTGTCCCAGTTGTGGAGAAAGCTTTGGAAGAGACAACACATCCTCAATCGCTGAATCAATGTTTGCTATGCTTGTACTGGGCGTGTTGAGTGGTGCTTTGGCTGTGTTTCTTATTATAGTTATGTTTGAACCTGCACAAGAATTATACCTTTTATTCACTAGTAAATAGAAATTGTGGAGCCTGAAAAGGCTCCTATTTTTGTACCCTAAACTCAAATGTGTTCCTGTAAAATCCATTCCCTTCCAATTTGACAGACACCTCACTATAAGCCTCCACCGATCGGCCGTAGTCAATTAAGTGCTCCTGATTCTCCAGTACATGCCAGACACACACTCGCGCTTGGCACAAAGCTTCCGCAAAGAAATCCGTATTGCTTCTTAAGGCTCGATATGTATTCATAATCCCCATCCATACAATTTTTAGAAGAATTTACTTAGGTCTGATAGACTATTTATGTTGTTAATTATTGCCGAAATCCAGTCTCTTTAATGGTTCAAAGAGGATTTTGAGAAAGGCTGGTTTGAGTGAGGAATTAACGATTCATTCCTTGAGACACACCTATGCCGTGATCATGCTTGAAGCTGGGGCTGATATAAAATTTGTACAAGAACAACTTGGGCATGGAAGTGTGCAAATTACATCCGATGTGTATGCTCATATTTCTAAAAAGCTAGAAAAGCGTAACATTGATAAATATGAAGAGTACACTTCCCGTATTTTTGGATCAGAAAATCAAAAACCGGGGGACGTTTGGGGGACGCAACCTCAGTAGAAGTGCAATTCCCTCAAAACGTCCCCCGGTTCATCTCTTCAAAACCCCGTAGTTACAAGGTTTTTTCGATTAGTACAACGTGATATATTGATCGCGTTCCCATTGGTGGACTTGTGTACGATACATATCCCACTCAATTTCTTTCAGCTCGTAGAAGTGAGCCAGGGCGTGGTCGCCGAGAGCGTCACAGATCACTTCGCTGCGGATCAATTCGTTCAATGCTTCTTTCAGGTCAGCTGGCAAGCTAGGAATGCCTTCTTCCACACGCTCTTCTTCTGACATGATGTAGATGTTGCGGTCAATCGGAGCTGGTAAGGAAAGCTCACGTTTGATTCCGTCCAGACCTGCTTTCAATAAAACAGCCAAAGCCAAGTACGGGTTAGCAGCCGGATCCGGGTTACGAACCTCAACACGTGTACTCAGACCACGTGAAGCCGGGATACGGATCATCGGGCTACGGTTACTTGCAGACCATGCTACGTAACATGGTGCTTCGTAACCAGGTACAAGACGTTTGTATGAGTTCACAGTCGGGTTAGTGATTGCTGCAAACGCACGTGCATGCTTCAGAGTACCAGCCATGAAGTGACGTGCAGTTTTGCTCAGGCCCAGCTCGTCTGACTCATCTACAAATGCGTTCTCATTGCCACGGAACAAGGATTGGTTACAGTGCATACCGGAACCGTTCATACCAAACAATGGTTTTGGCATAAATGTAGCATGTAATCCATGCTGACGCGCAATCGTTTTAACAACGAGTTTGAACGTTTGGATCTGGTCTGCTGCTTTCAAAGCATCTGCATATTTGAAATCGATCTCATGCTGACCAGGAGCTACCTCATGGTGAGAAGCTTCGATTTCAAAGCCCATTTCTTCAAGTGTAATAACGATATCACGACGACAGTTTTCGCCAAGATCTGTTGGCGCGAGGTCGAAATATCCACCTTGGTCATTCAATTCATTCGTTGGATTTCCTTTTTCATCCGTCTTGAACAAGAAGAATTCTGGTTCAGGACCAACGTTGAAGGAGGTGAATCCCATTTCTTCGGCTTCCTTCAGGTTTCGTTTCAAGATGCCACGTGGATCACCAGGGAATGGGTTTCCGTCTGGAAGATATACGTCACAGATCAGACGAGCGACACGATTGTCGGATACCCATGGGAAAATAAGCCAAGAGTCAAGATCCGGATAGAGGTACATGTCGGATTCTTCGATACGAACATAACCTTCAATGGAAGAACCATCAAACATCATTTTGTTATCCAAAGCCTTCGTTAGCTGGCTTACTGGAATCTCAACGTTTTTGATCGCTCCAAGCAAGTCGGTGAATTGCAATCGAACGAATCGTACGTTTTCTTCTTTGGAGATGCGGAGAATGTCTTCTTTTGTATAACTCATGATTCCTCTCCCTTTCTTATCTGCGTATTTGGCTTGCATGTTATATTTGTACATTAGAATGTGCCACGGGTCAAGGAGTCTGACATGAGAAGTTTGAAATTTGCCTTACCCGCCTCGTTAGGCGAAACAATTATTTTTTATTAAAAAAACGAGAAAGTTCACCTTGAATGAGAGATACTTGGCCAGGTCTTTTGCCTGAGACAAGCTGTTGCTTCAACAAACGGTGCAGTTGTGTATCAGAAAGTTCTCTGCGTTTAACTTCCGTATCCGGCGTAATTACGGTAGCTTCTTCAGACTCTTTCGTAACAGGATTCATGACCTGCTTGATACCAGCAATGTTAACTCCTTTTTCGATCAAAGCTTTAATCTCTAGTAATCTCTCAACATCGTTAAAAGAAAATAAACGCTGATTGCCCGAAGTTCTTGCAGGAACAATCAGACTGTGTTGCTCATAATAACGGATCTGTCTCGCGGACAAGTCGGTAAGCTTCATTACGATACCGATCGGGAATAAGGCCATATTTCTGCGAATTTCGTCGCCCATGTTCATCAACCTTCCAGTCATCTATTCTTGACCCTATTGTACATTTAGTTGTTACAAAGTGTCAATGACGTGTTAGATAAACTCACAATAATTTACGATCTTTCATCGCTTGTAATGCCATCAAAACGCCATATTTAACATGAGAGTAAGTTAATCCACCCTGCATATAGCCGATAAAAGGCTCTCGAATCGGTGCATCCGCTGACAACTCCAGGCTTCCACCCTGAATAAACGTACCTGCCGCCATGATGACAGGATGCTCATATCCGGGCATATCCCAAGGCTCTGGCACAACGTGGCTATCCACAGCAGCCGCCTGCTGAATACCTTGCACAAAGGCGATCAGATGCTCAGCTGAGCTGAATTGTACAGCCTGAATCAGGTCAGTACGCGGTTCGTCCCATGCCGGCTTAGTCACAAATCCAGACGCAGCAAACATCGCGGCAGCGAAAATGCTTCCTTTAATTGCTTGACCAACAATAGTCGGAGCCATGTAAAGTCCTTGGTAGATGCCTCGTGTTGTTCCAAGCATAGCTCCTACCTCGCCCCCAATGCCGGGTGCAGTCAAACGGTAAGCCGCCAGTTGTACATACTTTTCTTTACCACATATGTATCCTCCGGTTTCTGCCAGTCCACCACCAGGATTTTTGATCAATGAACCCGCCATCAGATCTACACCGACTTCAGTAGGCTCACGTTCCTCCGTAAATTCGCCGTAGCAATTATCCACGAATACGATAACATCAGACTTCAACGCTTTAACACGCGCCACCATATCCGCGATTTCGGCAATTGTAAAAGAAGAACGCCAATCGTATCCACGGGAACGCTGTATACCTATAACCTTCGTTGCTGACGTAATGGACTGTTCCACCGCGTCCCAATCCACTCGCCCTGCGTCAGTCAGTGCGGTTTCCGCATAACCGATCCCAAAATCACGGAGAGAGCCCGTTCCGTCACCAGGCTTGCCAATGACTTTATGTAACGTGTCATAAGGCTTACCTGTGATGTACAATAGTTCGTCTCCTGGACGCAATACGCCGAATAGCGCTGTACTTATCGTATGTGTTCCCGAGGCAAAATGAGGACGTACCAGTGCCGTTTCCGCACCAAACACATCCGCATACACCTCGTCTAACACCTCACGACCACGATCATTATAGGCGTAACCTGTGGAGCCAGTAAAATGAAAATCACTTACTTTTCTGCGCTGAAACGCATCAATAACCTTCCATTGATTGTGATCTACAATGCGATCAACCTGATGCAGCCGACCTTCAATTTGATGTTCCACCTGATGTTGAAGTTCTACAATGTTTGAATCAAACCTTGCCATCTTGCTTCATTCCCCTTTTATAGCACGAAACGGACGTATTCTCGAACCATTTCCGTGTCAACTTATCACATTAATATGTCATGAATATTACAGTTCAATGAAATCTTCGAGTAAATAACTGAATTTCTCATATTCCCCTTTTTGCAGCTCAACTTGATAAATGACATCATTCTCCTCATATTCCGTTCCAACCACGTCACCAATTTTGTAGAGGACAGATGTCAGATCCCCACGCTCCGCTGGAATACGAAAACGTCTAGTATCTCCCGTCAGTTCAGCCTGAATTAATTCACGAACCTTGTTTAAGTCTGATTCGTCCAAGGCACTTATTTTGATATGTTTATTATCCAAAGGGAGCATTTCAAGTTGCTCCGGTGTGCAGGCATCCTTTTTGTTATACAGTACAAGCTGAGGCTTGTCCCCTGCACCAAGTTGCTGCAAAATGGCATGAACGGTGCTCATCTGATCCTCGCGCATCTCGGATGAAGCGTCAACAACATGTAAAATCAGGTCAGCTTCATTCACTTCTTCCAGTGTAGCGCGGAATGCCGCAACCAGATCATGAGGAAGGTTCTGTATAAATCCAACCGTATCTGTCAGTACGATCTCCTTGCCACTTGGCAGCTCCATCGTACGTGATGTTGGATCGAGTGTAGCAAATAACTGATCCTGAATATACACATCTGCAGCAGTTAACTGCTTCAACAATGTGGATTTACCAGCATTTGTGTAACCGACTAGAGCCACTTGAATAATGCCTGTTTTTTTCCGACGCTCTCTGTGCAGTTTACGATGACGTGTGACCTCTTCCAGATGACGTTTCAAATCATCAATCCGTCCCCGGATGTGACGACGGTCTGTCTCCAGTTTACTCTCACCTGGGCCTCTTGTACCGATCCCGCCACCAAGTCGTGACAGATTTTTACCGTGTCCCGACAAACGTGGTAACAAGTAACTATGCTGCGCCAGCTCCACCTGAATAATCCCTTCTCGTGTACTCGCACGCTGTGCAAAGATATCCAAAATAAGCTGTGTACGGTCAATAATTTTCAGATCCAAAGCCTCTTCCAGATTTCGAACCTGAGCGCCAGACAACTCCTGATCAAAAATAGCTGTTGTTGCTCCAAGCTCGTCCGCAACCAAACGAAGCTCTTCCACTTTACCTTTACCAATAAACCATTTGGTATCCCGTGTTTCTCGGTTCTGGGTTAGCACACTGAGAACCTCAACTCCAGCGGTTTCAGCCAGCTTCACAAGCTCCTGTAATGAATATTCATGATTAATGCCAGAACGCTTCACTTCATCGGTGACCAGGCTGACCAGTATTGCACGGTCTTTTTTAGTAGTATCTGTATCATGCGTGCCATTTGTCATATATCAGTTCACTCCTCTGTTACGTATGCATTGCCGCAAAAGCAAATCATCTCGTGGTATGGTTAAAGCCGAACCGGTTAACCCGGCCGGCTCTGTTAAAAGGTTATTATCGCTTACTTTCGTTCAAACTTCAAATCCTCTGTACGGATTGTCATTAGCTCCAGCTTGCCTGGACTTCCATCCTCGTATTGCTCCAGCAGACGAACAGCCTGATGCCTGATCGATCTCTCAATCGCATTTCTTACATACCTGGCGTTACTGAACGCATGCAACGAATCATTCTTTTCCTGAAGAAGATGCTGCTTTAACTTGAGTATGGTCTGTGGCATCAAAATGTAATCACGCTCTTTAGCCATAATTTCAGAGATTTGAATTAGTTGGTCAATCGTATAGTCCGGAAATTCAACCTGAATCGGAAAGCGGGACGGTAAGCCCGGATTCGTCTGCAGAAAAAAATCAATTTCCTCCGAGTATCCCGCCAAAATCAGAATAAACTGATTTTTATGATCCTCCATGGATTTTACAAGTGTATCAATCGCTTCCTTGCCAAAATCCTTCTCGCCGCCGCGAGCCAAACTGTACGCCTCATCAATAAACAAAATACCGCCCAGAGCTTTCTTAACCAAGTCTCTGGTCTTCTGTGCCGTGTGACCAATATATTCACCGACAAGGTCAGCGCGTTCTACCTCAATAAGATGCCCCTTACTGAGCACACCCATCTTCTGAAACATTTTGGCAACGATTCTGGCTACTGTTGTTTTTCCCGTTCCGGGGTTACCTTTGAAAACCATATGGTATACGTGTGCACCGCTAATCAGGCCTGCCTCGGAGCGCATCTGCGCAATCTGAAGAAATGCATAAATCTCAAACACTAATTCTTTGATATTTTCGAGTCCAACCAGTTGCTCCAATTCACCCTGAATCTCCTGAAAATGCGCATGCTTTGTTATACTTTTGGCCGCTTGTACCGAGAGTGCTTCATCTTTAGCAAGTATTTGAGGTTCCTGGTTACGTAATACCACATTAATTTGTCTGGATGGTCTGCCTCCCGGTTGCCCTCCTGCAGCCATGACCCGTCCGTTCATTCGCCATCACCTCTATTTTATCGGGCTGTTCTCTCCTGATTATTAATGTATTCTATCAGGTGTCCAGATATTAGAAGGATGTACAAGAAAAGTTCGGATCAGAAAAATTCGTTTCAGATCTGGATGTTTTTCCGAAATTCACCGTTCTCAAATAACGTCTGTCTGTGCTTCAACGATAATTGAAAGTATGGAAATACGTGAGCATCAATCGCGTGCAGCAGATCCTTCGCTGTCTTGTTTGCGAGATCATAATCACCCGTTGTAATATGTTTCCGTGACAAAGCATCTTCTAGCTCATCTTCATCCAGCAAAAAGATCTCTCCATCCTTAAGCACAACAACATCCAAATAAAGATCATCAAACCATGGAACGCCCTGATCCGTAATTCCCTGGCTGCGGCAAGTATCGATGTACCACTCTACAATCCGCTGTTGATCATCAAACATCGCTGTAACGACAAAGTGTTCTCCCTTCGGATAATACTGAAGCCAAGAATAACCCTTGTCAGCAATACAAAAGGTAGTACCTCCATACGTTTTCCACAAAGGTTCTTTCAAATCCTGTATGGTATACAGCGTAATGTAACCTGTAAAAATTTTGGACTGAACGAACCGGCATGTAAATTGTCGGTTCGTAATCCGGCGCCAGTTTGCGCGATCCCCGAATTTCCGTTTCATACGAACCCCTCTTTGCCGACTGCAGATCCGCGATCTGCATTTTAGATTGGTGAACAATTATACGCTGACCAGAGAGCTAGCACCTAAAGCTCTGCTCTTTACAACGCATTACGAATAGCTACAGCTTACCATATTTAGAGGATACACTCAAAACAAGCTTCTTCTGTCGATATTCATATATCACATGATCTTGCATATTGTAATGCAACCTGTCTTTTGTAATAAAAAAACTGCTTCATCGGCGAACCGGGAAGCAGTTTTGAGAACAACTATTTTACCTTGGGGTTATGATGTTTATCCCCCTGAACCAGATTGAGGCGTGGAAGGGGCTTCCGCTCCTCCGCCTTCTCCACCTGTTCCACTATCTGGTGTAACAACTTGACCCGGCACACTCACTCCACCATCCGTCGAGCCGTCGCTCCCAGGATCTGTGGTTCCCTGACCTGGCGGAGTACCGCCACCATCCGGCTGACCATTGCCTGGGCCACCATTATTGCCATTATTACCGTTATTCCCGTTTCCGTTATTTCCATTGTTACCGTTATTCCCATTTCCATTATTGCCATTGTCACCGTCGTTGCCATTCCCATTGTTGCCATCTGGATTACCGTTATCGCCTCCGCCATTATCCGGATTATCCGTTCCTGGTCCCTCAGGATCAGTACCAGTTCCAGAGTCTGTGCCTGGGTCTGGCTGTTGCGGTTCGACCTCTTGTGCTTCAATCATAAGTGAAACGGTATTCGTTGGACTCGTTTCCTGTCTGGTTGACAGATCAAATGCCGTTACATAATACTCATAGGTCAGACCTGGCAGCGCACTTAAATCCTGGGCACTCGTTGAACCAATAGAGTCGATCAGATGCGTGAATTGAGCTTCCGAGGTTTCCTTCCGATAGATACGATACTGTGTACTCGCATCACCTGTTCCCGTCCAATTGAGGGAAACGGTTTGTGTAGAAGGGTCATAAGATGCATTCAATCCGCCGACTGATAATTCGGGTTTCTGTTGTTCCTCCACAGGTGGAGGCGCCTGACCGCCGGCTGGCGTTTTGAAATCTTTCACCGGAACTCCTTTTAATGCGTCGCCCATAACTTTGGCGAAAAACGCTGCTGACAGCTTACTGCTGTTCTTCAGCATATGTTTTGCATCCGGATTGTCATAACCCATCCAGACGGCAGCGGTCCACTCTGGCGTATATCCAACAAACCATACGTCGCGGTTAGAGCTGTTGCCAGCGATGCCACTTTGCACCGTTCCCGTTTTACCTGCTACTGGCCGATCCAGACGAGCCGAGCGTCCTGTACCGTCATTTACTACATTTTGCAGCATCTGAGTAAGTTGATACGCATTTTGCTCACTCATGACACGTTTGGTCTCTGATTTATCACGTTTGTAAATGGTTTTATTGCTGCTGTCCTCAATACTTTTAATCGAGTATGCTTGCTGATACTCACCAAGGTTCGCAAATGCGCTGTAGGCTTGAGCCATCTCCAGCGTATTGGTCCCTTTGCTAAGACCACCGAGAGCAATTGCCAGGTTTTTATCCTGATCAGTCAGCTGAATGCCTACACTTTTCGCAAAATTAACTCCTGTATTTACCCCGATCTTATCCAGCAGCCAAACAGCAGGAATATTTTCCGATTTCGTTATGGCATCCGTCATACTGATCGTGGAAGAGTACCCGTGAAGGTTGCCTGGGCAATAGTTGCCAAAACATTGCTTCGCATTACTCAGCGGCGAGTTCGCATTGTACTGCCCTGACTCAAGCGCAGGAGCGTAGGAAACGATTGGTTTAAACGCAGACCCTGGCTGTCTCCGGCTTTGTGTTACGCGGCTATACCCTTTGGTTTGATAGTCACGTCCGCCTAACAAGGCAACCAGACTGCCATTTTCATGGTTCATAATGACCATCGAACCTTGTACTTGTTGATCATCCTTGCTTGCCTCGAACAAACTATCTTCTGAGAAAGCATTTTCCATAGCAGTTTGAGCCTGTGCATCCATCGTTGTGAAAATTTTGAACCCGCCAATGTTGAGATCATCTTCCGTCATGCCAGTTACACGTTCCGCTTCTCGGAGCACATAGTCAATAAAGGCTTGATACTTTCGATCTTTCTCTGGCGGCGTATATTTATAATCCACAGCCTTGGCTTTGTTCATCTCCGCTTCACTGATGTAACCTTGCTCATACATTAACTGCAGAACAACACCACGGCGTGTCTTTGAATCATTTGGATTACTTAGCGGATTGTATGCAGATGGCCCTTTAGGCATAGCAGCCAGAGTAGCAATCTGCCACAATTCAAGGTCCTTCAGGTTACTTTTCCCAAAATAAAACTCCGATGCTGCCTTGATCCCGTATCGCTGATGACCAAAGAAAATCCGGTTCAGGTACATCGTTAATATTTCGTCTTTGGAAAACTTACGTTCCAAAGCCATCGCAATCGAAACCTCTGTAGCTTTCCGGAAGAACGTTTTGTCTCGTGACAGGAACATATTTTTGGCTAGTTGTTGGGTCAGCGTACTGCCCCCCTCCACCATGGAACGTGCCATAATATCTTTGACTGCCGCACGGCCAATTGACCAGAGATCTACACCCTGGTGTTCATAGAAACGTTTATCCTCTGTTGCTACAAAAGCTTCCTTAACCAGTTTCGGAATATCATCGGATTCCACGGGGTCCAGCTTTTTAATAGAAAGTTCACCGATAATGTTGCGGTTGCGGTCATATACCTTTGACGTTTCATTAATCGTTGTTTTATCCATGTTGGCTGTAAGAAGGCGTTCACCACTAATTAAAATAAACAGATATCCGCCTAACGCACAGAAAATGGCAACTGCCATTGTGAAAAACAAAGTCCACCCTACGCGTTTCCCCGTAATTTTTTTCTTTTTAGAGGTTTTAGGTTTCGCTTTTTGGTTTGACTTGTTATTGGTGTTGCGATTGTTAGACCTCGATAACGGATCGTTTGGCATGTTACCTCCTGACTCCCTTTCAGTTGCATGTTTTCTATTTCTCTGACGAGCACAAGCTTATATTAAACCTATTTTGCCCGGAATGAAAAGAACAACCCTTATTAGGTTGCTCTGTTTCAATACCTATACTTGTAGACGAAATGGTTTGTGAAAAGGTTTCGGAATTTTTTAAGCTTCGCCGCCGTTGTCTTGCTGCATCAGCGATACGCTGCGTTGCGGCGTGAACGTGGAGATGGCATGCTTGTAGACCATTTGCTGGCGTCCGTCGCTGTCAATGACGATCGTAAAATTGTCAAATGCCTTGATCGTCCCGCGGATTTGGAAGCCGTTGGTCAGATAGACCGTAGCCGGAATATTTTCTTTCCGCAGTTGGTTCAAGAACGTATCTTGGATGTTGATGGACTTGTTCATTAGCCGTACCCCCATTGGTTCATTTGAATTCGTAGTGTAAGTATTATTCAATATCGCTGAGTAGCTTTCGTGCTATTATATCATGAACAGTTTCATATAATCCACAAAAACCCCTTGTCTCCTTTTTCGCTGCTCCTTTTAGAAAGGTTTTAGAATTAGAAGACTTATCCATTATACACTGCCTTACAGATTTGCAAAAGAGGGACAAATTTCACCTAATAACCGTATAACGAGGTCTGTTGATACAAATTCTACAGCGTTATACCGAGTTATATAACATCACTCTACTAGTAAATAGTTCCATACCAGAACGATAATTCGCTCTATGCGAGCGTTACTCTAAGACAGATTAGCAGATCAGATTCTTTAATCTTCGATCTCAAAAACTCAAATTTCCGAAGATTGGTTAATTAAATTTTATCCTTAAATCAGGAATTTGAATCATATTGGGCAACTCCTTTGTTCATATACACGCATACATGCAGCAAACTTAAAACATAATAAAAAACCTCCGGCTTTTCATTGAAAAGTAGAGGTTCCGTTTGACTAAAGTTACTTAAATGTACGTGTAATTAATTCACTTACTTGGTTGTAATGGTCTTCGAAATTTTCAGTGTCTGTCATATCCACCCACTGAATATCTTTCATATGGCGGAACCAGGACAACTGGCGTTTGGCAAAACGGCGCGTATCCCTCTTGAGCCACTCCACCGCAGCCTCCCAGCTGACTTCTCCTTGCAAATATGCGGCAATTTCCTTGTATCCCAAGCCCTGCATGGAAATATGACCTCGCGCGACTCCGCGTTCCAGCAACGCTTTTACCTCATTCACCAGTCCTTGCTCAATCATCAGATCGATTCGTTCTTCGACGCGTGCATATAACTTCTGGCGATCCATCGTCAATCCGATGATGAGCAGATCGTACGGAGACTCCTTTTTCTGAACAGCCAGCTGCTCCGACCATTTCTCTCCTGTTAGATGGAAAATTTCAAGCGCACGTACAATGCGTCGTTGGTCGTTCGGATGAAGACGATCCGCACTCGCTGGATCAACCTCCCTGAGCCGATCATGAAGTGCCTGTGCCCCATGTTGCTGCGCATAACTGAACTGCTCTTCTCTGAATGCTTCATCCGAACCGCTATCCGAAAATTGAAAACCATAACAAACCGATTCTACGTACAGCCCCGTGCCACCCACGATAAAAGGCAAGTTACCCCGTTCATGAATCTCAGGAATCAAACGTGTGCAACTCTCTTGGAACTCGGCGACGGAATAAGGATATTCCGGTTCATGAATGTCAATTAGATGATGGGTGATTCCCTTCATTTCTTCCGGCGTTATTTTCGCGGTTCCAATATCCATCTCTCGATAAACCTGCATGGAATCTCCCGAAATGACTTCGCAATTAAAATTCCGTGCCAGCTCAATGCTTAATCTTGTCTTGCCTACAGCTGTTGGTCCAACGAGCACCAGCAGCTTAGGTTTTGTTTTAACTTCCGATTTCAACATTAATCACTCCGTACAAGGTTTTTGCATTGGCCCGATCCAGCACCTGGAATCCAAGCCTTTCAAACTCTGCGCTGCCGCGTTTTTCTTTCATGACCACTCGCTTGCGGGCAACTCTTTTCGCCTCGCTAATGCTCTCTTCCGCTAATGCACGGGCATTCGCATAGTCCCGTAAAGGCTGGATTGCACTCGAATCCATCATCGGCTCTCGAAACATCGGATCAAAATACACTGTATCACAGCTACGGTCAGGCAAAGAACGAAGCAGTTCCAGATGATTCTGATTTCGCAGTTCGATGCGCCGGAACGCCTCGTCTATGGAAGGCTCGTTGCTCTCATAATGGGACATGCCATCAAGTAGAAGTGTATAGAGTGGCTCGGAGCTTTCACAGGCCATTACACAACCTTGAACACCTGTCGCAACCGCAAATACGAGTGCATCCGAACCGAGTCCTGCCGTGCAGTCCACAACGGTATCTCCTTTGAGTACAGCACCTGCTTCCAGCATCGGATCAGACTCTCCACGTAGAACACGTTTGGCACGTACAAACCCCATACTCGGGTGGAATTCCAGCTCCGACGCATCCTTTCGGAACAAGCGTGCTCTACCTTTTAACACCACCAGAATCTCCTGTACCCCATACTGCTCAAGCAATTTGGGCAGAGATGTTCTGTTGCGTGCTACGTAGGTGCCTCCAGTTGAAGCAGCCAGTGCTTGCGCACGTTCAACCAGAATGGCCGCCTCCTTGTCACCCGTCGTTATATACATAATATCCCCCTATAAAACTACATCACTCGTTTAAATAATTTCTCCAGATCATATGTTGAAAATGAAATCACAATCGGCCGTCCATGTGGACAGGTATAGGGCTGCCGGCATGAACCCAGACGCTGTATCAATACCTCAGCCTCCCGATCCGTGAGCTTCTGATTTGCTTTTATCGAAGCTTTACAGGAGCACATAATCGAAGCTGCTTCCCGCATCTTGGCCACATCAATGCTACGTTCGCTGAGAACCCATTCGGACATTTCTTCAATGATGTCTTTTTCGTCCCCTTTGGGGAACCAATAGGGGTGAGAACGTACGCGGAAAGTTTGTCCGCCGAAATGTTCCAGATATACCCCTGCCTGTTCAAACCAGGCAAGTCTAGCTTTTAGCTTTTCCGTCTCCGAAGGTGTGAATTCAAGTGTAATCGGCAGTAGCAACTCCTGCGAAGCCTGAGCCGGATTACCAAACTTCTCATAATAGTACTCGTAGTTCACCCGTTCGTGAGCGGCATGCTGGTCGATCAAGTATAAACCTTCATCGTTTTGTGCAATTAAATACGTTCCATGATGCTGACCGATCAAACTAAGTTCAGGGAACGCAGGCATGGAAGGATCTGAGTGCATTGCGGCTGAAAGCTTGGCTGGATCAGGCATAGACGTCTTTTTCCAGCTTCGTTCTCCTTTTGAACCTGCTGAATCATATGGTGAACGGCTCTCCCTTACAGGAGTGCTGTTGGATGCTGAGTAATATGCTCCTGTTTGACTCTGCACAGCATCTCGGGTTCCAGTTGTACTCGCAACAGTCCCTTCGCCGTTATTAACCTCTGCACTTTCGCTCGCCTTCTCGCTTGAACGTTCATCGGAATGTACACGCCCACCCTCAGTCACATTCCTGCCTGAATCTAAGCGCGTTGCTGCACTTTGATGGTCACCATTCGCTCCTCCATCGGGACTACTATGTGGTTCACCTGGATTACCGTTAGGCAAATCAGAGTTCCTATAACCCTTTTCTTGCTCAATCTGGGCACTACTCCAAGAATCTTGTGGCTCATATACGGGTGCTGATTCTGGCGGCGCTTCAGGTAAAGGAGGTGTTTGCGTCAAAGTGGATGCGATCTGATCTACTGCTGGTACTAACCCATTATCATTGTTTGTTCCTGTCGCTGTTTCAAGTTCCGCTGGTGCATCCAGATCGGAATGATCGTCTTCTAAACCTCCAGGTATGGACACAGAAGAAGACAAACTTTTGGAAAGATGTGTTTCTTTCGTGTCTTTCGTGTCTTTCGTTTCTTTCACATCTTTACCATCTCTACTGTTTTGAATATCCTTGCCAAGCGGACCTTGTTGACCATACCCTTCGCTAACATCCTGCTCTTTCACTGAGCCGCGCGGGAAAAGAAATTGCTCTTGAATAAACGAACTGTCATCTCCACGCCTGATCTGCTGTTTCCGTACTTGCGGAATCAAAACCTCTTGCCGCAAAATACCACGCAGTGTGGTTTCCACAAACTCGTAAAGCTCCGCCTCTTTGCTGAAACGAACCTCCAGCTTAGCCGGATGAACGTTCACGTCCACAAGTGAAGGGTGCATCTCTAGTTGCAGTACTACCAGCGGAAAACGATTAATAGGCAACAATGTATGATAGGCTTTGAGAATCGCTTGGTTTAACCCATAGTTGCGAATATAACGTCCATTTACAATCGTTGACATACCCGCACGGTTCGCACGGGTCCATTCTGGCAGACTGATTAGACCGCTGATTTTATAATCCAGGTTTTCGCCCTCAATAGGTAACATCGCTTTAGCCGCACTTGTACCATAGATTGCTGCGACCACTTGTAACAGATCACCATTACCCAGCGTTTGCAGTAACGTATTCTCATTGTGCCGAAGGGTGAACGAAATATGTGGATGCGACATCGCCATGCGATATAACACATCTGAGATGTGACCCAGCTCGGTTTGAATGGTTTTCATATACTTTAGTCTGGCAGGTGTATTGTAAAATAACTCCTTCACCACGAACTCCGTTCCTTGTGGTGATGCGGCATCTTCGTGCTCGCAGAGCTTACCGCCTTCAATCACGATACGCCGCCCCCGGCCGTCGTCTCCGCTAGCCGTCAGCACTTCCACCTTGGAGACGGCTGCAATACTTGGCAGCGCCTCTCCGCGGAACCCAAGACTTGTGATCTGAAACAGATCACGTCCATGGGTTATTTTGCTGGTCGCGTGACGATAGAAAGCTGTTTCCAGATCGTCCGGCTCAATGCCTGAGCCGTTATCCTTCACCCGGATGCGAAGCAGCCCGCCTTCCTCCACCGCAACTTCAATCTTGGAGGCCCCCGCATCCACCGCATTTTCCAGCAGTTCCTTCACGACAGATGCAGGCCGTTCAACCACCTCGCCTGCCGCAATCTGGTTGGCAATATGTTCATCAAGCACATGAATTTTCGCCACAGGTTCTCCTCCTCCCGGTTACTCAGGATAATTGCTGTGCCTTTAATTTAAGTTCATTTAAGATTTGCATCGCCTGCAAAGGCGTCATGTTCATAACATCAATTTCTTTCATATGGCGAATCAGTTCGCGTGCAGGTTTGTCCTCCACCACTACTGTTCGTGAAGGCTGCATTGCTGGCGGCTCCTCGTCGTCGAAGATCGACAACTGTACAACCTCATGCTGTTCCTGAGAAACTACTACATCTTCCGCTGTTACCGCTTCTGCTGGCGCAACAAGTTCGCTCGTGTTTCGTTCCCGAATAAACGATTGTTCCCCGGTAACAGAAGATTCCAAACGACTTGCCGACTGAGGCCCCGACTGCTTCTGATCCTCTGACCGCTGTCTCGTTGGTGGTCTGTTCTCACTCACAAACTCACTGCCTACCGCTACCTGTGAGGCCGCTTGTTCGAAACCATGCAGTAGTCCATTAGCACGCTCAATGATGCTATCAGGGAGACCCGCAAGCCGTGCACAATAGATGCCGTAACTGCTACTTGCCGCTCCTGCAATCAGCTTGCGCAAGAAGTTCACCTTATCGCCGCTTTCCTGAACTGCCATCGAATAGTTGGCCAGCCTGTCCAGGCTTTCCTCCAGATGAGCCAGCTCATGGAAGTGTGTCGATACCAGTGCTTTACACCCAATCACGTCATGCACATATTCAATGACCGATTGTGCAATCGCCATGCCTTCGCTGGTAGAAGTCCCGCGACCCAATTCATCAATGATGATCAGACTACGCGGGGTTGCCTTTTCGGTCATGACCTGAATATCTGCCATCTCCACCATAAACGTACTCTGTCCGCCGATCAGATCATCCGCAGCACCAATCCGTGTGAAAATCCGATCCATAATAGGTACTTCCGCTTGACCCGCAGGCACAAAACATCCGATCTGCGCCAAAATCGAGATGAGCGCCACTTGTCTCATATACGTACTTTTACCCGCCATATTCGGCCCGGTAATCAATAGAATACGCGCCTCTTCCTTCGTCATCGCAGTGTGGTTGGCAATAAACGCCCCATCACGCATGACGGCCTCTACGACCGGATGCCGTCCTTGCTCGACGACGAGATTATATCCATCCGTCAGTACGGGACGCACAAAATTACGTTCTGCACTAATCACTGCAAACGATTGATACACATCAATCTCAGCGACCTGCTCAGCCAGCTTCTGCAAGCGAGCAATCTCCTGATTCAGACGATCACGCAACTCAGCGAACAAGCTGTACTCAATATCCACCATTTTATCCTGAGCTTCCAGGATCAATGTCTCCTTCTCTTTCAGTTCAGGCGTAATATATCGTTCAGCGTTCGCAAGTGTTTGTTTGCGCTCATAACGTCCTTCAGGAAGTGAAGCAAGATTCGATTTGGTAATTTCGATGTAATATCCGAACACTTTGTTGTATCCTATTTTCAGCGAGCGAATGCCCGTGGCTTCACGTTCTCTTGCTTCAAGCTCGGCAATCCACTGCTTACCGTTCACCGAAGCCTCCCGTAGCTCATCTAGACGGGCATGGTATCCTTCGCGGATCAAGCCCCCATCTTTAACCGACACCGGCGGTTCATCCACGATAGCCTGTCCTATGGCATCACGCAGATCAGCGCAGTCATCCATCATTTCAGCAATGTGCCTAAGTGTTGTAGACGAAGAAGCTGCACAGTGTTGGCGCAGACTCGGAATTTTGTCCAGTGACGATTTGAGAGCATTCAGATCACGACCATTTGCATTACCAAAAGCAATTCGTCCCACCAGACGTTCCAGGTCATAAATGTCCTTCAGCTCAGCTCTCAGATCCTCACGCAGAATAAACTGGTTATAGAGCGTATCCACTGCTTCCAGTCGTTCATTGATCTTCCCTTTTTGCAAAAGAGGTTTATCCACCCAGCGCCGCATCATCCGGGCACCCATAGACGTCTCCGTGCGATCAAGCAGCCACAGCAGAGAGCCCTTCTTGGAACGTTCTCGGACCGTCTCTACAAGCTCCAGATTACGGCGTGTAAACGGGTCAAGAATCATATAATGATCCGGCTCATACGCAGATATCTGTGTCAATTGTCCAAGTGAGCGCTTCTGCGTTTCACTCAGATAAGAAAATAGGCGGGCTACACACGCCTGCCGTTCCGGCTCCAGCCTTGCCCATACCGACTCGCCAAACTGCTGACGTACGAGGTCCTCCTTGCTTTTAGTCCATGCGGTATAGACTACCGGACGCCCGATCGGAGATGATTCGGATTCTACGAGCTCCAGCAGGGCTGCATCTCCAACAAGTTCAGACGGCTCGTAGATGCCAATTTCGTCCTTAAGCCATTCCTTGGAATAAGGTACCGAAGTCACGTACAGTTCCCCTGTAGAGAGATCGCAGGCAGCAAGAGCGAGCGTGTTTTGGTTACCGGTCAGACACACCATGTAGTTGTTGGACTTATCCCCCAGCGTCTTGCCTTCCATTACCGTTCCGGGTGTGACTACACGAACAATTTCGCGTCTTACCATGCCTTTGGTAACTGTCGGATCTTCCATCTGCTCGCAGATCGCTACTTTATACCCTTTCTCAATCAGACGCTGTATGTAATTTTCAGCCGAATGATAGGGCACGCCGCACATCGGAATTTTGTCATCTGTTCCCCCGTTGCGTGCTGTTAACGTGATCTCCAGTTCTCTTGCAGCATTGATTGCGTCATCGAAGAACATTTCGTAAAAGTCACCTAATCTGAAAAAAAGAAATGCATCCTGTGCCTCGGCCTTCACTTGCAAATATTGTTGAATCATTGGCGTGTACTGAGCCATGATATCGATCCACCATCCGTTCCTATGATGTCAGGAAGAAATGTCCCACGAAGGCAATAAGGCGGTCAGGCACTAAGATCGCACCTCCGCCTTATGTTCGGTCTGTTCGCCTGTTCCTTCGATAGCATCCGTTTCATATCTTCCGTATTTATCGTTTTAAAAAGTCCTATATTTCATTATAACAAAAAAATGCTGCTTCTTCATGAACCTGCCCGAATATTCCAAAGTTTACGGATATCCCGACTCTCATCCCAGGTATGCCCTCGTTTGAATTGCCGCATCAGGGGAGCCGCATATCGTTCATACCTGGCGTATACGTTCAGCTGTTTCAGATCTTCCATCAAAGAAGGGATATGAGCCATCATGACATCCCTCTGTCCTTCATAAAACGCGGAATGAACCTCCGCCTTCAATAGAGGACGCTGCTTTAATTGATCGTAGCTACACGCAATTAGTCCCGCTAGAGCAACGACCCCTTTGGCCACAACCGGAGAAACGAGAAAACTCGGCAGCGTCCGATATTCGAATCCACCATAGGATTTCAGGCGAAAGTCACCCAGCGTCCCATACCTCGGCCGTCTCCCCGATCCACGCGGGTCTTGCAGCACTGCAAGTGGTAGCGCTAAATAATTATCCAGTGCTCGGAGTAACCCACCATTCAGTTGTACACCGCTAAAATGAATGTGACCACCCAGTGGCAACCCTCGTTGCGGCATGCCGCCTGCCTGCCAGATCAGTGACGAGTCGCTGATGCTGCGTGAAGCAGCCGTGAAGGCTCGCAACAGATGCGACAACAACTCACGCGGCTCCGCACTCGGAGCCGGGCGCAGCTCGGCAACAGGGTACACCCGTCTGCCACCTATTGTTACTGAATCACAGCCTGCGATACCCGTACGTTCGAGAAAACGGGAAGCCGGCACGATTTTGGATTCAGGCATCTGTACCAGTAGAAATTCCGGGTCCATACCGAGAACAGGAAATCGTTTCTCCTGCCGCTCCTGGTTCAATAACGTTTGATGTTGCTGCCAGTTTTCCTTATACAGCATGGCCAGGTCTGTCACCCCTTTCCACAGGTCAGGATTGACGGAAATAACTGCACACCCGCCATTCCCCGAAGCTTCCAAACGTACAGCCCCATGATCCAGTCCTAAAGTATATAAGGTCTTGATTGCAAGGCGCTCTACACGTTTATACACGGATGAAGCTGCTTCACGATCCAATTCTCCCTCCTGTTTGGCTCCCATTCCGCTCGTGTCTTTGCGTCTGATTCGAATCGCCCGAAGGCAACTGACATCGACATCGTACCGCACACGCAGCCCCGGTTCCCGCTTTCGCTGATCCCTTGTGGTTAGCACTTCGATTCCCGCCTGTTTTAAGCGTGCTATTCGATCACCAGAGCTCAGGCGTGTATATAACCGGACAGCTTCCTCTGCTTCTTCCATGACGTTCATTCCATCCCCCCTCTCGTTATGCTCCCTGCTTATCAAAAAAAGACTCCGCAGCTGCGGAGCCTTCCCGTTAACACTGTTCAGGCACATGATCAGGCTCGTCACAACCCATTTTTTAATCTTTATGAAAGAAAGAGGGCTTACGCCCTCTTCACCGCACCTTATGGTGCATATGATACCTTAGGTTATGAACATTCACTTTCGCTTTTCGGATGAGCGATTTACAACTCATCATCCAGCAAGTCTGGATCGAGATCATCATAGTCTCCATCCGCGCTACCATAGTCATAGTCCTTGTCTTCGTAATCACCGCAGCCATCCGTGCATACCTTCACACAGACTTTTGTTTCGGCCACGAGCTCCACAGCGAATTCCCGCTCAACTCGGATAATTACGCTGCCGCCACCCGCGGACACTGTGGCTTCCACACAGCTAGGTTCCTGCGTTGCATCCGCAGATACCTCTACTGTGGAAGTCCGGTGTTTCGGATCCAGATAGGACAAAGGTACATGTTCTACATATGATACCGTTTCTTTAGCTACATCTGTCTGCGAATTTTTGTCGTAGGAATACCAAATGTTGATATCGTAAGTACCAATAACTTCAATCCCGTCCCCCGCTGATACGGCTTCATACTGGTGGTTGATAATCCAAGCCCCCAAAATACTGGTCGGACCATTTGGCGGAGTCACGGTATGTGTTACGGTAGAGAACTTACGACCTTTGCCGCAGATCGCCTTCGTGATAATCTCTCTACATTGATGTTTATGACTCAATGACATCTTTAAACCTCCTCCATACAATCATTCACTACAAGTGTATGCAGGACATCCGTCTAGGGTGACAACTATTTTCTATGATTCGTTTACAGATTGGGAGCGATCTGAGATTGGAGAAGGCGCTTTGTCCTTCTTGGCGATTTTCAGATACATAGAGAGCTCGCGGCACAGCTGGAGAATAGCGGAACGCATCTCGAATTCTTCCCTTGTATCTGGTAACTCCATTTGTCTGAATTCTTCCTGTACATCCGCCAGCAGTTTTTCCGTTCGCCCGGTATAAGATTCGGTCAACACGTCTTGACTAAGCTGGTCGAACAGCTCCGCCACCATCTCGGCATGCGGCATTTTCTGATAGACCTGGGATACAAGATGCATCATATGCTGTATGGAATCCAGTTGGGTTTTGCGCATATAAAAGTATACGCTCCAGCCCTCATTCGGATGAATGACCTGGTTCTCGAGTGAACGTTTGGCCGCTTCAATTCCGCCGAGTACGGCTTTATCCGCTTCAATTAATTCTTTGCCTGCCCATGCTTCATTGGGGTTACGCAGGGTTGTCGCGAACTCTCGGAAAATTTTCGAGAACAACTCATCAATCCGTTTACGGATCCGGAACATCTGTGGATCAGCTGCTGGCATATAAGCCAAATTCACAATCATCGCTGAACCAAGACCAATCAAGAGCAGCGCAATCTGTACGAGAATGACATGCACATCCATCTCTCCACCGCTGAATACCCGAAACACCACGACTGACCCTGTAACAATACCTTCCTTAAAACCCACTCGAACAATGACCGGAAAAGCCATGAGTATGTATACTGCCAGCACCCAATAATGGAAGCCGAGAAAGTGAAAAAGTACACTTGCAAACAAAAGACCAACCACGGATGCAAAGAAACGTGCCGATATCGTTCGGATACTCCTTTTTCTGGTTACATCCACACCCAGAATCGCAAGCAAGCCTGCTGACGTTGGTCCTGGCAAGCGACACCAGTCCGCTATTAGTACAGCCATCAGCGCTGCGATTGCCGTTTTAATGACTCTAAAACCCATTTAACATTCCATCTCCTCTAAGCTGTACAAAAGTTCGTGATCCATAGGTCGTCCATTTAGTATAACTCAACCAGTTACAAACTAGACGACATCAACCGGCATGCACAAAACATGCCGGTCACAGAAACATGCCACGAAGAAGAAACACTGCCTTTGCCAATGCGGCAACCAAATTAGAACTCGCATACGAAATTTCTATTTATCCCATGTGTTTCTGCCCGGCACGAAGTACTTTTTTTCCATACAAATATCCTACTTGATTTTACAATGTGGGGCAACGTGACACCTCTTGTGAAATTGTATACATATGGTGAACGATTGTAAAACCCTCTCTCTTTCATTCTTTATTTCAGCTATTTATCTGCGACCCGCTAACAGCTTGCGTTCCGCATACACGACGAACTGATACATCGCCGTAGCTACGGCTGCAATGATCAGCAAACTTGATAGAACAAGCGTGAAGTTGAATACCTGGAATCCGTAGATGATTAAATAACCTAGCCCCTGTTTGGCTACCAAAAATTCACCCACGATGACCCCTACCCAAGCCATGCCCACATTTACTTTTAACGTAGATACAATTGTGGGAAACGAAGCAGGGAACACAACCTTGGCAAAAATTTCAGATCGATCTCCTCCAAAGGTACGAATAACCTTTACATAATTGGGATCAACTTCATTGAAACTGTTGTATACAACGAGTGTTGTAATAATCACCGTAATGGAGAGAGTCGTCATTACAATGGCTGTAAATCCGGCCCCGAACATCACGATAAAGATCGGCCCGAGCGCGACCTTGGGCATGCTGTTAAACACAACCATATAGGGGTCGAGCACTTTGGACAAAAAAGGAGACCACCAGATCAGAACAGCAAGCAACGTTCCGACAAGTGTCCCCAGTAAAAAACCGACGACTGTTTCACCTACGGTTACCCCGACGTGTGCCCATATTTCACCGCTGGCAACATCCTTGCCAATCTGTCCAAAGATTTTACTCGGATAACTGAAGAGAAGCACATCAATCCACCGCAGTCTGCCCGCCAGCTCCCAAAGTAAAAACATGCAGACTAAGATGGATAGCTGAACCGTAAGAATATGATGCCGCCACCTACCCATCTTACGATTGTGGTCACGATGAAGCTCTTCCAGCCATAATTCACGTGCTTCCCGCTTGCCTTGTTCTGAATGGTTTTGACTCACGTATCTTTCTCACCTCCTCCAGACTGAACGAGTTCGTTCCACAGCGACTGAAACAACTCATTGAAGCCTTCTTGTTCCCTTGCATGGAAGGGCTGTGCCTGCCGAATATGTTCGGGAATATTGAAATCTCGCCGGATGCGTCCTGGATTACGATCCAAGACAATGACCCGGTCGCTGACCGCAATGGCTTCTGACAAATCATGCGTGACCAGCACGGAGGTTTTGCCATACTCTTTTAGCGTATCCGAGACGAGATCTTCAAGCTGCAGCTTGGTTTGATAATCCAGTGCCGAGAAAGGTTCATCGAGCAGGAGAATTGCAGGGTCTGTCGCAAGTGTTCGGACAAGGGCTACCCGCTGCCTCATGCCTCCCGATAATTCTGACGGATACTGCTCCTCTGTCCCGCCAAGCCCCATGCTGACAAGTAGCTCACGAGTACGTTCTCTGCTCTGCGTGTCCAGATTGCCTGTCAACTCTAAGCCAATCAGTGCATTATCCAGAATCGTACGCCAGGGGAACAGGTAGTCCTGCTGTAACATGTAACCCATCCGGGCAGAGGGGCCTTGAACTAGCTTGCCTTCGACTTCAACCTGTCCTCGGGTGGGCTTCAGCAGTCCGGCCATAATCGACAATAACGTTGTTTTGCCACACCCGCTCGGTCCTACCAGACTCACAAATTCTCCTTGGTTGATCTCCAGACTCAAATCCTCAATCACGAGCGAGGCTTCGCGTTCACTGACATACACCTGAGAGATATTCTCCAGTCTGATCACGTTCCCGGAATCAGCCATTAATGCTCACTTCCTTCCCTGGAGCGCCTGTTCTGCAAAGGACGGATCGACAATGGTGTTCAGTTCAACCCGTTCTTTTAATTCTCCCGCTGCGCTCATCACATTCAGCAGGTTGTTCCACTCATCACCATCAATGATCGGATCTGTTGCATACGTGCCTTGTTCCTTATAACGGCTTACACTGCTGGTTAGAATCGCTGGATCAATGTCTTTGAAAAACGGAGTAATCACTTGTGCAATCTCTTCCGCAGTATGGGAATCCACCCATAGTTGAGCTTTGTGCAAAGCATTCGTGAATTTTTGTACAAGTTCTTGGTTTTCATTCAGATAACTTTGTTTGGTCATAAACACGGTATAAGGTAGATTCCCGCTTTCCGTTCCGAACGATGCCACCACTTTTCCTCGGCCTTCCTGTTCAAAGATCGATGCCTGTGGTTCAAATAGCTGAACATAATTACCTGTGCCTGAAGCAAAGGCTGAAGCAATATTCGCAAAATCTACATTCTGAATCAGTTGCAGATCACTGGACGGGTTAATACCATGTTTGTTCAAAACAAACTCCCCAGCCATTTGCGGCATGCCGCCTTTTCTCTGTCCGAGAAAAATACTCTGCCTTAATTGTTCCCAATCAAAGCTGTCCTCGGCATTTCGTGCGAACAAAAACGTTCCGTCCGTCTGGGTGAGCTGCGCAAAGTTAATGACCGGGTCTTCTGCCCCTTGTTGATAGACATAGATGGACGTTTCTGCACCCACCAGCGCAATATCAACCGAACCCGCAAGCAATGCTGCCATCGTTTTGTCGCCACCAGCCGTTGTTTGTATATCGACCTCAAGTCCTTCTTCTGCAAAAAAACCTTGAGCAGCGGCTACATATTCCGGTGCATAAAATACAGAACGAGTCACTTCACCAATCGTAATCTTGGCTTCGTTCTCTTCTTTGTTGCAGCTCGTCAGCGCCACAATGAGAATCAACAGAATCACAATGCCCCGTACAAACCATGGCGTATATTTCATCCAATTTCCCTCCTTTACTGGGTTCAGCAGCTTCTCTTTACTATGAATATGCCGAGGCCCAGTAAAAGGTTAAGAACTTGCACACAAAAAAAGGCCAACCAGAAATTTCTGGCCGACCTTCATTCAGACGCATTTATAATTTATAAATCTCAGCGTACTTGGCTTCCAAATAATCTGCCAAATAATCCGGATTCAGCTCTTCACCTGTCACTGCAACAATTAACTCAGATGGTGTACGGCTTTTACCATAGCGATAAATCTTGTCTGTAAGCCACTCTTTAATTGGAATCAGATTACCTTCGGCAATCAGACGATCGAACTCCGGCATCTCCTGACGTAATGTATGCATAATCTGTGCAGCATACATATTGCCCAAGGAGTAGGAAGCAAAATAACCGAAATCTCCACCGGACCAGTGTACATCCTGAAGCACGCCTTCACCATCGTTGGTCGGCATAATTCCGAGGTATTCCTTGTATTTAGTGTTCCATGTTTCTGGCAGATCCTTGACTTCCAATCCCTCATTGAACAGCATTTTCTCAATCTCATAACGAATGATAATATGCAAATTGTAAGTCAGCTCGTCCGCTTCAATACGGATCAGGGAGCTCTCTACCCGGTTAATTGCACGGTAGAAATCTTCCAGCTTTACTTCACTCAATTGCGGGAAATGCTGCTGCAGATCTTTGTAATAACGTGTCCAGAAAGGCAAGCTGCGCCCAATCATATTTTCCCAAAGACGAGATTGTGACTCGTGGATGCCCATCGATGTACCCTCAGCCAGCAATGTACCTGCCAGACTTTCATCGATGTTTTGTTCATATAGAGCGTGTCCACCTTCGTGCAGGGAGCTAAAGATGGCACTTGTTACATCGTCCTGGAGGTAGTTGGTCGTAATTCGGACGTCACCTGGATTAAGGCCTGTTGCAAATGGATGCACACTTTCGTCCAGACGTCCTGCCTCAAAGTCATATCCCATCTGTTCCAGGATGAACAGGCTGAATTTCTCCTGCTGATCGGTATCGAAAATCTGTTTCAGGAAATCGGTGTTAGGCTTATTCTCAGCCGCATTGATTTTCTCCTGAAGTGGAACGAGACGCGCCTTGAGCCGGGCGAATACAGCATCTACCTTTTCTACAGTCAATCCAGGTTCGTACATGTCCAGCAATGTATCATACCTTGTATCCTTAACACCCCAATAGTCGATAAACTCCTGTTTGAGTTTCACGATCTCGGTGAGGTATGGCGAGAACCCAGCATAATCACTGTTATGTTTGGCATCTTCCCAAGCCGTCTCTGATTTAGCTGTAAGTACGGTATATGCCTGAACCTTTTCCGGCGGTACCGACTGACTGCGATCATACTCCTTCTTGCATTCGTCTACCAGACGACGGTCGGTATCCTCGAGTTGTTCCATCACGTTCGGCTCAGTCAATGTATCCAGATAAGATTTCATCTCAGCGGAAGTTTGCAGTTTGAATGCTTCGGTAGAAAGCATTCCCAGCGTTTCCGAGCGAGTCGGAACTCCTTTTTTCGGTGCTCCTGTGCGCAAATCCCAGTGAAGCAAACCGATGGCTTCATGATAACTTTTTATTTTACGGGCCAGAATAAGGAATGATTGTAATTGCTGCTGTGTTTGTTTATCCATTTTTCACCGCTCACCTCTTCAAAAAAATTTGTACACCCTATTGATGATACTTTTTGCATTGCGTATAATCAACTTTTGACAGAACCATCTTGCATTATTCTACTAAAAAAAAGAATGACGTGGTCTGCTGATCGCAGCATTCAACTAATCAAAGGCGTGTAGGACAGGCTGCATCTCATGCAAATGGCCGTGCTCGTCGTATTGGATAACAGGAGGCAATGGACATGAACAACATTCAAGAGATTTTGGCTTACAACAAATCATTTGTCGAGACTAAAGAATACGAGAAGTATACGGCTAGCAAGTTTCCAACCAAAAAGATGGTCATCATCACATGTATGGATACCCGTCTTGTCGAGATGCTGCCGAAAGCAATGAATCTGAAGAATGGCGATGTAAAAATCATCAAAAACGCAGGCGCAATTATCTCCCAACCTTTTGGTAGTGTTATGCGTTCCGTGCTCGTTGCCATCTATGAGCTCGGCGCAGACGAGGTTCTGGTGGTAGGTCATACCGAGTGTGGTATGGCTTCACTGCATGCTGAAACGATGATTGGTCACATGACAGAACGTGGAATTTCCGAAGAGGTCATGTCTACGCTTGAAAATTCCGGCATTCGTCTGCAAAAGTGGCTGCGCGGGTTTGATAGTGTTGAAGAAGGGGTAAAAGGAACTGTGGACGTGATCAAGAAGCATCCATTACTTCCTCCCAATGTACCTGTTCACGGTATGGTCATTGACTCGGCTACAGGCGAGCTTGATCTTGTCGCTGACGGGTATGAACAGCAGGCATCTCTCTAAATGGTTTGGAGTGCGGACCTTCATGGTTCGCACTTTTTTTTGTCTAAATTGAGGCAGTTATCCTGTCAGGTTGTCAAACCATACAGTTTCAGTGTACACTTTTATGAAAGCGGTCAACGAATGCAAAACGTTTGCTTTCGTTGGCCCAGCCCTAATATTAAGGAGACATGTGCATGAACATACTTTCCTACGGATTGCTCGGGCTGCTTACCCGCGAGGAGTCTTCCGGTTATGATCTAATGCTGAAGATTCAGCCGCATTGGCAGGCCAAACACAGCCAGATCTACCCGCTCCTGTCCAAGATGGAAAACGATGAGTTACTCGCCTCCCGCTGGGTACAACAGTCTGACAAACCGGACAAAAAAATGTATGCAGTTACGGAAAAAGGCATTCAGAAGTTACTGGAGTGGATGATTACTCCGGTTACGGCGCCCGTTACGCGTGATGAATTCAATCTTCGCATTCTCTGTGTAGGTATTGCCGAAGATGGCAGCATGAGACGCATTCTGAACGAGCGTAAAAGCTGGTTCATGGAGCGCATACGGTATTTCGAGGATTTGAAATCACGGATACCACAGGATAATCTTCGAGTAGGCAACCGGGATTTTGGAAGCTACATTTTGGTACAAAAAGGGTTAATGCATGCCCAGACGGGTTTGGAATGGTGTCATTGGGTGACCCAACTTCTCGATGGTCAAGCTGCGATTCAAGACCCAAGCCCAAGTGTTTCAGAAATTTAAATTAAATTTTGAAACGTTCAGCAGGTTGGCCCGTATTACTAGAGTAAGGCCCATTTTGGGGAATTAAACAAATTTAATCAGGGGGTTACGATCTATACAATGAAGAAAAAATTCGGAATTAAACATCTAATGATGGTTTTCATGGCATTTACACTACTGTTCGCAACGGTTGGTGTTACGAATCCGGACAGTGCTGATGCAAGACGAGGCGGCGGTGGATTCAAATCCGGCACGAAAAGTTATAGCAATACCCCTAAGAAATCCGACAGCAACGTAAGTCAGTCCAATTCCCGTAACAATTCCAATACTGGAGCAGCAGCGAATAACCGTGGTGGATTCTTTGGCGGTGGCGGCGGCTTCATGAAGGGTATGATGCTGGGCGGTCTCGCAGGTATGTTGTTCGGCGGACTGTTTGGCGGTATGGGAGCACTGGGTAACATTCTCGGATTGCTCGTTAACGTAGCTGCAATTATGCTGATTGTTATGCTTGCTATGGCATTGTTCAGAGCGATTACCAATCGTCGCAAGCCTGCAGCAGATGGCCGTTATGACCGTCGTGACGACCGTGATGATGATCGTAACAGAAACGGACGGTACTAAGATCTATGGTTCTGAGCATGGATGAGATTGTGAATGCCATTTGCATTCACATGGCAGAGCGTAAAGGTGTACGCCCTACGGACGTTAATGTAGAGCTGAGCTGGGAAGAAGATACAGGGTATTCCGCAGAAGTCTGGATTCAGGGTCGTAGCCAGTTCCTGGTGGAATCCAACATGATTGAAGCGATTCTTCGTTACTTGCACAGCGAGTATAACATTCGTGCGTACCGTGAAGATGTTACCTTGGATCTGGATGAAGAGATCACAGCGATTGTTAATCAACATTAGAATATAGCTAGCTACTAGCTTGTTATACAAAAGACTGTCTCGTTTCTGTCATTTGACAGAAACGAGACGGTCTTTTAGTTTCCACGATTTGTGATTGTATAACGGTGAGTACTCACCTGTGATATCACTTTTTTCAAGCCTATGTTACGCTCTCACTCTCAGTTCCTAGGACTGAAGCTTAACCAGGCTATAATTCTTTTTACCTTTGCGGATAATGATAAATTTGCCGCCAATTGCGTGCTCTGCAGATACCGTGAATTCAAGCTCGGTGATCTTTTCACCGTTCATGGAGATGGCTCCTTTGGTCACGTCCTCACGAGCCTGACGTTTGGATGGCTCCAAGCCCAGATCCACAAGCCAGTCTACAATATTTTTAGCTTCGCCATCTGTTTCGTACGTTGGCATTTCCTTGAACCCCTGTTCAATCTCATCTGCTGTCAGGGAACGAATATCACCACTGAACAATGCTGCGGTAATGCGCTTCGCCTGCTCCAGCATCTCTTCGCTGTGAACAAACTTGGTCATTTCCTCAGCCAGAGTCTTCTGTGCTTCACGTTTATGCGGCTCTGTCTCCACCTTCACAGCCAAGGCTTCAATCTCTTCTTTGCTCAGGAATGTGAAGTATTTCAAGTATTTAATGACATCCCGGTCATCTGTATTTGCCCAGAACTGGTAGAACTCAAACGGTGTCGTTTTGTTCGGATCAAGCCAGATCGAACCGCCAGCTGTTTTACCAAACTTCGTACCATCCGATTTCAGCATCAGCGGGATGGTCAACCCATAAGCTTTCGCTTCTGAGCCTTCTTTTTTGCGAATCAGATCCAAACCACTCGTAATGTTACCCCATTGATCAGATCCACCGATCTGTAGCTGTACGTCCTCCGTTTGGAACAGATGAAGGTAATCTAGAGATTGCAGTATCTGGTAGGAGAATTCCGTGAATGAAATTCCGCCTTCCAGACGGCTTGCTACGACATCTTTTGCAAGCATGGTGTTCAGATTGAAATTTTTCCCGTAGTCACGCAGAAATTCAATGACGTTAATCTTATGTGTCCAGTCATAATTGTTGACCATGCGAACCTGATTGTCGCCGTCAGTCACAAACAACTTTTTCATCTGCGCCGTTAACGCATCTACATTCTCTTGCACTTGCTCCAGCGTTTGCAAGGAACGTTCAGACTGACGCCCACTTGGGTCACCAATCGTTCCCGTTGCGCCACCAATCAGAATTACTGGACGGTGTCCTGCCAATTGGAAACGTTTCAGCATCATAAACGGAATCAAGTGGCCGATATGCATGCTATCGCCTGTTGGGTCTACACCGCAGTACAGGGAAATTGCTTTTGTTTCCGTCAGTTCACGTAGCCCTTCCGCGTCTGTTTGTTGATTAATGGCGTCGCGCCACTGTAGTTCGTCAATAATGTTCATTTCGATAACCCCTTTTCTTTGATCAAAATTCAGTCATGATTTACGTTCTGCTACGAATTCACACGGCTACTTTCATTTTTGGACACAAAAAAATCGTCGCCTTGTCTTCATAGACACAGGGACGATTAGAATAACCGTGGTACCACCCAGTTTGCATGAATTCCTTCACTGAACGTTTATACGCATACGCTCAAATCCAGTAATTCATACCACTTTCAGCAAGTTATCGTTTGCCCATCCGCTTGGCATTACCCAAGTACTCCAGAGTGTAATTCGCAGCCCTTGTATGTATCAGGTTCCATCAACCCCTGACTTTCTGTAACAGGGACAAAGCCGCTACTGCGCTCTATCAACGTAATTCATGTATTTAATTATAGCCAGTATAGCGGAACGTTATAGGCATTGCAAGCGCAAGTCTTCCAATCATGCCAAGTATAATAAAAATTGAAAGTTCTAATCCACAAAAACATTGTATCCTTGTTGGCAAAATTCACTATGCCAAGTTAATTATCTATCCTGTATCCTGTTCACTCACATCGAAGATTTCCCCTTCTTGGGTTGAACCGTTTCCAGTTCACGGCGTTTCCCCTCTTGGTGCCAGCTAAAATAAGGTTCACCGATTGTTTGAAAAGCGTTTAATACGTTATCTTCTATCTCCTGCCACACTTCATTGGTGTAATCCAGATGGGTGTTCACGTTATCCACACCATATTTTTTAAGCAATGTTACGTGGGCAGCCGTAAAAATCATATCTTCCAATAACCAATAGAGCACCTCTTCAGTCCGCTCCAGCTTTTTAATCAAAGACGGTACACCTCGTTCATAGATCGTTACGATGTAATGTTTTACACCGATTTCTACATAAGGTGCGCCTTCCCATTTGAATGACTCATCCAATCGGTTCACATAACTCTCCATCTGTTCTCTAGGATAAACCGTTCTTGATAACAGTTCTAGAAGTTGTTCGGTCAATTCTTGCATACTTAATATAGTAGACATGAAAGCTACCCCCTAATGAAAAAGCTGCCACTCAGGCAGCTCTCTCTGATCTTTTCGAGTCAGGCTTGCAAAATTAAGTTCCGCAAAATGTCTTATATGAAGGATCACAAGACACAGGCAGCGCCCCGAATGCTTTCTGTTCCGGCGTATACGCATAAGGGTGCTGGAGAATATCCAGCAAAGGCTGGATGAAGCTATAATCTCCGTCCTTCTCTGCTCGTTCAAGTACTTCCTCTACCTTGTCATTCCGTGGAATAACCGCAGGATTATTTCGTTTCATCTGCTGCATCACTTGATCTCTGGATTCGGGCTGTCTGCCTAATCTGTCTGCCCAGCGTGAATACCACTCCTGAAAATCTGACTTATCATTCAGATTAGACGTTTCCAGTTTGTTCAAGGTCAGCGCCACAAATGTGTTCGTGTAGTCTTCCGTATGCTTTTCCATTAGTTCAAGCAGATCCTTAATTAAGGTCTCGTCTTCGTCCTCTTCTGTAAACAGACCAAGTTTGGCTCGCATACCCGTTAACCAGTGATGATGATATTGCTCCGAGAACTGTGCAATGGCTTCCTGAGCGATTTGCACTGCCTGTTCTTCATCAGAATGAAGCAGAGGCAGTAGCGTCTCGGCAAAACGAGCCAGATTCCAGCCTGCAATGTAAGGTTGGTTTCCATACGCATAACGGCCTTGTCTGTCAATTGAACTGAACACCGTTGCTGGATTGTACACATCCATAAAGGCACAAGGCCCATAATCAATGGTTTCCCCGCTGATCGCCATATTGTCCGTGTTCATTACACCGTGAATGAAGCCAACGCGCTGCCATTTTGCAACAAGCTCTGCCTGAAGTTTGATCACTTCCTGCAGTAGGCTCAAATAACGCTGTTCGTTCGGCTCTACCTGTGGAAAATGACGCTGCAATGTGTAATCTGCGAGCGCACGTACATCCTCTACCGAACCAAATTGCGCTGCATACTGGAAAGTGGCTACACGTATATGACTGGCCGCAACCCGTGTGAGAATAGCTCCAGGACGTTCTGTTTCACGATAAATGTTCTCCCCTGTGGACACAACAGCCAAGCTTCGTGTTGTCGGAATCCCGAGACCAACCATCGCTTCACTAATAATATATTCTCGAAGCATGGGTCCAACGGCAGCACGCCCATCTCCTCCGCGAGAGTAAGGTGTCCGCCCTGAACCTTTCAACTGAATATCCACTCGGTCTCCTTGCGGAGTAATTTGTTCGCCGACTAACAATGCACGTCCATCGCCAAGCATATTAAAATTACCAAATTGATGACCTGCATAGGCTTGTGCAAGGGGCTTGGCTCCATCCGGCATTTGATTTCCGGCAAAAAAAGCTGCGCCTTCGGCACTTTGCAGCACATCTGCGTCTAACCCAAGGCTGGCCGCCAATGTTTTATTAAAAATGATAAACTCTGGCGACTGCACAGGCACTGCATGTTGGCTGGTATAAAACGTTTGAGGCAGTTCTGCATAGCTATTTTCAAGCTTCCAGCCTACATTTATATTACTCTTTACCATGGGTCACACTCCTTCTCCTAACAAAGAAAATTCTTTGTTTTATCTTCATGTAGCTTTTGTGAACCCATGCTCATTTATGTGGTCACATGGAAATTCCAAGGTGAAAACAGTTCTTCTCTAACAGGATCGAAATCTGAATTGCGTAATTCCTATTTGGCGGGGATTGGATAATCGGATACAATCACGTTTTCAACCCAGCCATTCAGAGAGGCTACGAAAGCCTGATGTGCGGGATGTGGGCCATATGCACGAAGCGCTTCCTGATCTTCGAATGTCACTCTTAAACCAAGGCTAAATCCTTGAATGCGATCCGTTTCCTCCGTCACATTCACTCCAGCTGTCAGGTCAATAATTCCAGGGATTTGATCCTGTAAGGCAAGCAACTGGGCTACAAACTCCTGCTGTTTGGCAGGTGTGATTTTATCGTTAAATTTGAAAATAACCAAGTGTTCGAACATATCATCACATCTCCTTATCCATATCCATTGGAAGGAATCTTTCAATTAAGTGGCGGAAAATATTTCTTATCACCACCACCCTTATTTTAAATTAAACCTAAACTGAACTCAAATAGATGTTCTCAATCTACTGCAGCAATAAAAGGAAGAAAAACAAGAAATTCTTTTGGCAAATTACGTCGTAACACATACATGTCTTATCTTGAAAAGTTACGTAAAAACGTGTTCACTATAAAAAAAACAACCTCCGCCAAAAGGGGGCGTGTTTCCTATGTTTTTCTCAAAGAACTTTCTCAAGCTTTAGAGCTTGGCAAGCGTGTTCTCACTCATGCTCTGTTTCGTCATGATTCAATTGAGACATAAGTAACTCCAACTCCTGTTTCTCCAAATGTCTCCACTCTCCCCTTTTCAACCGTTCATCCAAACTAATATTCATAATCCGAATGCGCTCCAGCTTGAATACTCTGTACCCCAGCGCTTTGCACATTCGGCGTATTTGCAGATTTAACCCTTGTGTCAAAATGATTCGAAAGACATTATCGCTCTGCCTATACACCTCACACGGTTTGGTGACTACGTCAAGAATCTCCACACCTTGTGACATGGATTGTATAAATGCATCAGTAATCGGTTTGTCCACCGTAACAACATACTCTTTCTCATGATGGTGCTCCGAACGCATCATTTTGTTCACGATGTCTCCATTATTCGTCAGTAAAATTAACCCCTCTGACGCTTTGTCCAGTCGGCCGACTGCAAAAATGCGTGAAGGATAATTCACATACTGAATGATATTGCCTTCAACGTGCTCGGCTGCAGTACAAGTTATACCCACAGGTTTATTCAGGACAATATACACAGACTCCGAATTCCGTTCCGGGATCTTCTCCCCATCCATCAGCACCATATCACCTGGTTCCACCATATCTCCTTTTACACATACCCTGCCATTAATCGTAATTCTTCCGGCTGCAATGCGCCGTGTTGTTTCTCTGCGGGAAAAATGTCCCGTCTCACTTATGTATTTGTTGATTAACATCCCTTCACCACTTCTCAGCATATTAACGTACAACCTTTCACTCTACTCTACTCTACAGTAAACCACCAAACCTCATCTTCTCATGAATTGAATAGTGACGCAACAGAGTCATTTTCGACATCCATTTTATGATTAGACAGGATGAATCAAAAGAATGATGACTTCGCTAAAACTTAACAAAATTTTACAATAAAATGCTTGTACAATTTCAAAATTATGGTATAAGTTATATATAAAATAAACATTTATTTCATTTTATAAAAATGTTATCCATTTGCGGAGGGAACACATGAGAAGAATATTCGTTTTAAGTTGCGGTTTCTATCTGTTGATCGGCTTTACCAGCGTTGTGCTTGGTGCCCTTCTGCCTGTTCTACTGCCTCATTATGAACGTGGTTACAGTGACGGGGGATTTTTGCTATTTTTACAGTTTATCGGATTTCTTGTTGGCGTACTCGTGTCACCATCCCTGACAGCCAGAATCGGTCGAAAAGGGATGCTCACGTTGGCGTTGATCTGTATTATTGCAGCTTATATGCTGCTCGGAGAGTTACCTTCGTGGAACGTTCTGGTTCTGTTGACCATCATCGTAGGGTTCGGCTCAGGTATCATTGAACCTTCCGTTGGAGCCTTCACCATTGAATTCACGGAAAATCAGAAAGCGATCGCCATGTCCAAACTGGATGTGTTTTTCGCACTTGGTGCACTTCTCATTCCAGCGGTTGCCGCTTTATTCATCTGGCTGGACCAGTGGCACCTGACGTTTTTTACGGTTGCTGCCTCTGCACTACTTCTCATGATTACTTGGGTCACCATGCCTCGTTCTGCAGCACAATACCTGGAACAGGCCGGAGAAAATACGACCGCCCAGGGAACAGACAAAGTTAGCTATTCCAAAAAACATCTGGGACTCCTCTCGATCTTCGTTGTCTTTTTCTTTGTCTACATGGGACTGGAACTTGGATTGATGAATTTCTTGCCTTCCATTCTCGTGGAACGTCTAGAACTGAAAGAATCTATCGCTTCGCTAAGTGTCTCTATTCTGTGGATTGCCATGATTATCGGACGCCTCTTCTCGGGCAGAATTGCAGAAGCTGTTAACTATATGCCTTTCCTGATCTGGAGCACCATCGGCACACTATTGTTCACGGTTTCCATGGTATTTGTGTCTGGTCAATGGGTAACGTATATGCTCATTTTTGGAACAGGGTTATTTATGTCCGGGCTGTTCTGTATCGCACTCGTTTATGCGAATGTGCTAATTCCTGGCATGACGGAAAGAACAACCAGTATATTGATTGCCTCTGGCGGTATTGGGGGTGCAACGTTACAGTACCTCACGGGATGGAGTATGAGCGCATGGCCGATCGTCGGCACCATCATGATTTTAGCCGGATTCTGTCTACTTTTGTTGCTGACACTGATCCTCTCTCACCTTTGGAACAATCGTAATGAATCATTGAGCTCTACATTCCCACAACCAACCAAAGAAATCTAAATTGTAAGGCTCACATACTTCCAAACTTGAAAGGGGGGATGCCCAAACCATCCGGTATGTATCGTATCGTTCATCCAGCTTGTACATTAAACTATTGGAGGAATCTGCATGCAAACTTTAACCAATAACCGCTTTACAGTCGGAAAAGGGATTAAGTTGATTGACGATTCAGGTGTGGAATATTTAGATGGTGTCTCAGGCACGTTTAATCTGTCCTTGGGATATAATCATCCACATGTAGTCAATAAAATACAGGAACAAGTCGGCAATCTTACGCATATGTCTTCCTCCTTCACCGAACCTTACGTCAATGAAGTATTGGAACACTTGATTGAGTATGCTCCGAACAATATCGATGCCGGATGGATGCGGGATATTACCGGATCTACGGCCAATGAGTGTGCAACTAAAATTGCCCAGAAGTATACAGGATCAACGGACATTATCAGTTTGTACCTTTCTCATCATGGACAGACCCAATTCGCAACAGGCATCTCAGGTAATTCCTTTAGACGCAAGCGTTTTCCTAATTCGTCAGCTCCTAATGCGGTTCATGTACCCGCACCCTATTGTTATCGTTGTCCGTTCTATAGCGAAAGTAGAGAGTGCGGATATCAATGCGTTGAAGCAATATCCGATGCGATAGAGTATGCCAGCTCAGGCTCGGTTGCTTGTATGATCATTGAGCCCATTCTCGGAAATGGCGGCAATATTGTCCCACCGCTAGGATATTTTCAACGTCTTCGTAAATTATGTGATGAGAACAACATGCTTCTCATTGCCGATGAAGTCCAAACGGGTGTTGGACGAACGGGTACGATGTTTGCTAGTGAATTGTTTGATATCCAGCCCGACCTGATTACCCTTGCCAAAGGCCTTGGCGGGATCGGTGTACCTGTAGCTGCCGTTCTTATGCAGTCTCGATTGAATGTGCTGGAAAAACATGAGCATTCATTCACCTCAGGCAGTAATCTTATTTCGGTCACCGCTGCCAAGTCCACATTGGAAGTGGTCTCAGAACCGGGATTTCTGGATGCGGTCAAGCGAAAAGGAATTTTGCTTGGCGGACTGCTACAGGAACTCGCTTTGAAATATCCTAGCATCGGTGAAGCCCGCGGAGTAGGACTCATGTGGGGACTCGAAATCGTGGGTGATGACAATGAGCCAGATACTCCGAAAACCAATGCGATCATTGACCGTGCTTTTGAAGAGCAACATCTGATCCTGCGCAGTTCGCGATACGGCTTCGGAAACGTCGTTAAAGTTCGCCCTTCTCTGACAACAACCGAAGACGAACTGGTTGAGATTGTTGATCGTTTGGATTCCGTGCTGGCCAGCGTTCATTAATTATTGGAAGTTATTTTAGCATCGAAATGTAGTTTGAAAAAATGTAGTTCCTACCAAAAAAGGAGGTTCCATCATGCTTGCATTGGTATATAAATCTGCATGGGATGTCGCACTCGAGGAACGACCTGTTCCCGAAATTACCAGAGATAATCAGGTGCTTGTGCGTATACGGGCAACCGGGGTCTGTGGAACGGATTTGGGCATTGTCAGTGGAAAATATCATGCGATTCCTTCCGTCATTCTTGGACATGAATCCGCAGGTGAAGTGATTGCTGTCGGTTCCGCCGTCTCAACGCTGCAGCCTGGAGATCGCGTTGTCATTGATCCTACGTACTACTGCGGTCAATGTGACATGTGCAGAACAGGCAGACAAAATCACTGCGTCCATAAATCCGTTACGGAAACGGGAGTAAGTGCGGATGGCACATTCACCGATTATTACGTGACCGAAGATCGCTTCCTGTATCAATTAAAAGATCATGTAAGCTATGAAGAAGCAACGTTAACCGAGCCGCTAAGCTGCATGCTGACAGGCATTAACCAGATTCATTTGTTGCCGAATTTCAGAACGATTATTCTTGGAGCCGGGCCTATTGGCATCCTTTACAGCTATGCGCTTGCTTCCAAAGGTGTTACCGGTAGTCTTGTCGACATCTCGGATGAACGTTTAGCCATTGCAGGCTCCATCGCACCCGATCGCTGGCAAGTTCATTCTTCCTTTGAACAGGCGATTGCAGACATCGCTCCGACAGCCGGACAAGTCGATATGATTGTGGATACCACTGGTGTAGTAGGCACTCAAGTTCTGTCACAGCTCGCCAGCGGCGGATATTTAATGCTGGTTGGTTTACGTGATGGCAATACGTCCTTCAATCCGAAGGAAGTTGTGGATCGCAGTCTGAAGATCATTGGCTCTATCGACTCACTTGGAACATTTGCCACCGCACATTATATGATTGAACAACAGATTATACCTGCCAAAAAAATCATAACCCATTCCTTCCCCCTGGAAGATTATGAAGAAGCGTTCCGCACACTGGGATGTGATATCCCTGGACGTACCCTACAAGCTTCATCTCATGCTATTAAGGTTGTATTGCAATCCAGTTGATTCAGCTTTTCTCAAGCTGGAACACTGGATAAAAAGAAGTTAGACTTGAAAGTATCTAACATCACTTACTTAATAGGAGGAACACACCATGACAGCAAAAGAGAAAGCTGAACGTCCTGATCTCTGTATGAAGAAAAATGAGGAGGCTAAAGGCGATCCGTCCATACAAGCGGTCATTTTTGATATGGATGGCGTACTGATTGACAGTGAACCGATCTATTTTGAGATTGAGCGCAGTTCATTTGATCATTTCGGTGCAGCCGTTACCCAAGAAGAACATCATTCTTCTGTCGGAGTAACGCTGGAATCCATGTGGCAGCAAGTCATCGACAAGTATCAGGTGAAGGTACCTTTGGAAGAGATTCTTGCGTATCATCAGCAACATGTGATGGAAAGGATGCTTACTCATCCTGAACTAACTGCCATGCCTGGCGTGGAACGGTGGGTTAAATGGCTGCATGAGCAGCGCATCCCGATTGCCGTTGCTTCCTCATCTCCTCGGGCACTTATTGATCTAATCATGGAGAAAACGGGATTAGGGCCTTACTTTGAAGTACGCATGACAGGCGAAGAGGTTGAACATGGCAAACCGGCCCCGGATATTTTCCTGGCGGCAGCTGAACGAATCGGGGTATCTCCGGCGAATTGTCTGGTTATAGAGGATTCACGCAACGGTGTTCAAGCCGCCAAAAGTGCAGGTATGTGCTGCATCGGCTATCTTAACCCTGGGTCGGGGAATCAGGATCTCTCCAAAGCCGACGTGCAAATTTCAAGTTATGATGAGCTATGGGGGTTGAAGGATTCGTTGTCTTTTGAGAACGCTACATCAGACTTATCGAGATCCGTCTAATATCGATCATATTATAGAAACTGCAAATCAATTCGGGCTTAGTGAATTTATATAACGCTAAACAAAGTGGAGCAGCTTCAATTACAAGAATCGAAGCTGCTCCACTTTTTTGCTTGCTGCAAGTTTTTGAAAGACACAACCATCTTCCACTTAGGTCTAAACTGGCTTATACCGAAATATCAAGACTTCCGCCCAAATTGGGATGGGGAGCGGGCGCTGATTTCAACAACTCGGCCATCTGCTGACCTTGCTGCTCCGCCATATCTTTGGTTATGGACATGACTTGTAAACTTGCTGCCTGAGCTACTGAAGCCTGACTCATTGCCATGGATAATGCTGCGATATCCATCATATACACTCCTTTCGCTCTGTCTTATCACTGCGCATACCTCTTAATATATCGGTCAAAGAATATCAAATGTTATACGAGATTCAATAACATAACAAAGTTATTCATCAGTCATATCCTCCTAATGCTTCAGGCAAAGCTTTGTAAACATCTTTGGCTTCAACGATTTCATGAATATATTCCCGTAAATCTAATAGTTGCTTTGCGTCACTTGTGATCTCACAGGATTCGTCCGACCATAACCAAGTCTTCGTTTTCCCATCCACCGTAATGTTCCAGCTTTCCGTCATATACGGGATTTGAGTACAATTTGAAGATTTCGATCCGACATCTCTCATCTCCATCACATTCATTTCATACATTTTCGTATAGATCCTACGCATTTCTTCCGTGGTTAGCCTGATTGCGGCCACCCCGGTTCCATTTTGAACCAGATCCTTATAAACCTGATTATTGTAAGTATTGATTTCGTTTTTATTGGCCTCCCCATACCCGTAACGAACCTTAAAATTAAAATCCGCGGGCATTTCTCTAGGCATAACTTGAACATGAGCCTCAGCCACCGGTTTCGTTTCTGCCGCACAACCAGTAATCAGGCACATGATTCCAATGAACAGCACAGCTATACGTTTCATGAAGCACCTCCCAACTCTATTCCCATCATATCTATGGACGGAAAAACGTTCATTTGAGTTGCTTAAACAATAAAAAAAGGAGCAGTTAGTAACTACTCCTCTGTTCAACAAATGCTGTTAAGTTCGTTAATCATTAGCCAAGATATGTGAATACGCCATCTGTTTCTTTGGCTCTTAATGTAACTTTAACGCCCAACTGCTCTGGCTGGGGATATACCGTTTTGATATCTGCGATCATCTCTTTTACCATTGCTTCAAGCTGCTCCAGCGTGGTGTCTTTAGATACAGTACGTATTTTCAACAGCTCATGTTTTTGAAAAGAGCCTCCCCCATCTTGAGTGTTTCCCTGTCCCCAAGCACTAAGTTCAAATTCCACTTTTATGCTCTCAGGCATGTACTCACCTCTCCTCTCTGGTTCCATATAAGTAACGTTACGCCTCTATTAATCCATATTTCACAAAACTATCGTACAATCCGTCTTCTTGTACGGAACCCGTGATATCATCGGCAATTGCTTTCAGACCAGGCTTCGCATTCCCCATAGCAATACCTACAGCACAGAATTCCAGCATCTCCGCATCATTCATCCCATCTCCAATGGCAAGCGTATCTTCCTGCGACATCCCTAAATGTTGCAGCAGATCAGCAATTGCAATTGCTTTGTGGATGCCCGGAATCATCAATTCCCCGCTGCCCTCTCCGAAAACAGGCACAGTACACTGAATCACCTCGAACTTGCCTTCAAACTCTTGTTTGATTCGTTCAAAAGGAACGACCGGGCTTTCCAAGAAACAGACCTTGTTGACATCATCCTTATACAGATCAGCTTCACCATAGGTTAACCCAGCAATAAACGGATGAGGTTTTGTTTCCTTTTTCTCCAGAGCAACTGGATCATTCTCAATATCTCCATAGATGCGGCGTTCCAGATGAGTCTGAAGATTACTGCTTGCATACAATGCAGAGTTGGATTCGAGATAGAAATCAATGCCGTGTTCATTGAAAAAATCGACCATATGACGAACATCTTCTGCCGTTACTTTTTTGTGGTATAACACATCAGATCCGTATTCAACGTACCCTCCGCCAGCGCCAATCAATCCGTCAAAGCCTACATCCCAGATCGAATCGTAGATCTCAGCCTTAGAACGGCCTGTGCAAAGATACAGTAAATGTCCATTCTTACGCGCTTGTTTACAAGCCTCTTGTGCAGACAATGGGATGTTACCGTCATCGTCTACCAACGTGCCATCAATATCAATAAATACGATTTTTGGTTTTATGTTGCTCATCTGTTATTCCCCCAGTTGTATTCTCTGTCTGAAACCTTATGACTTACCGTACTACGCGTTCCGAGGTGTTCGTTGATCAATCAACTTTTCCAGAACAGACTTGTGTACATTCATACATCTCTCCAATCTAATTGTTGATGGGTTTGTCCATATGCACGATCTGCCATTCATTCTGCTCTTCTGCAACAAATGTGAATCCCTGACGTTCCCAGAAATCTACCGCTCCCGGGAGAAAACGATGGGTGTGTAGATATAACGTTGTATACTGCATCTTGCTTACGAACTGCTCCAGTTCCCTCACCAAGAGCGAACCAATGCCGTACCTGCGGTAGGCAGGATCAACGTAACATTTTACAATCTCAGCTGCAGTGTGTTCGGGGTATCGACCATCAATAACCTGAATTCGCCCATCGTAAGGAACAATACCGATCGAGCCGATAATGCCCGCTTCACCCAATCGCGCAATCACAAAAACAGTATCCTTTCGATTCATATACTGTTCGCTGAACTGCTCAAAATCCTTGGGAAGTACGGTATGATCCATCATGGGAAATACTTCGCTACGCACACCCATAGCAAAATGAATCGCTTCCTGTATCTCATGGGATTGAACAGGTCTTACTTCCGGTTTCATCTGACGTTCTGTCAACCATATCACATTCCCTTATGTTCGATTATTTATGAGGTGTCTCTCTTCATCTTAACGAATTCTAGCGGACCTATCAATCGACTAAACTCAATCCAATGAATCATTGACTGACTTCAGATTAACCTATGAATCTATCAGTACTCCCGACCCATTTTGGAAGAAAGCCCGCGCATTTTCATAGAGTCCGCATAGGATATGGCGTGTGAAAATCCAATGTGGAAAGGGGTTAAGCCAATGTGGTTATGGTTTAGCATCGTGGCCATTCTCATTTTGATATCCATCTGGTTCACCCTTCGTTATGCAGACCAACGGGATGCAAGTAAATTTGATCCCCACGCTCCCCATCAACTGTTACTCAAGTTCAAGGAAGGTACAACCCCTGATCAGATGCACACACTCTATCGGAAAACCAATTGCAAAGTCGCCGAAACCTATGAACACCTCGGGTGGTACCGAATCGAATCTCGCAAAAAAATGCACCGGATGCTCAAGCAGTACAAGGATCATGATCTCATTGAACATGCACATCCCAACTATCTGGTTGAAGCTTCCTTTATACCCAATGATCCCTTCTTCCCTTACCAGTATAATCTCTCCAAAATCAATGCGCCCGCTGCATGGGATATCAGCCAAAGTAACAGCTCGATCAAAATTGCCATCATTGATACTGGGGTACAATTGAATCATCCTGAACTTGCATCCAAGCTCTTGCCCGGTTACGATTACGTCGATTACGACAACATTCCGGAGGACGGAAATGGACATGGCACCCATGTTGCAGGCATCGCCGCTTCCATTACGAATAATAGCGTTGGCATTGCGGGTACAGCACCTCTAGCTTCTATCGTTCCGCTTCGTGTACTGGATAATAACGGCCAAGGAACGATTGGTAATGTCGGTAACGGGCTTGTTTTTGCTGCCAATAACGGCGTTCAAGTGATCAATCTTAGTCTGGGTGGTCCTACCGGAGATGCGTTCCTTCAAGCCGCTGTTCAATATGCATGGGATCGGGGAGCTGTCATTATTGCATCCGCTGGCAATGACAATACCTCATTCCCGATCGTGCCTGCTTCATACTCCAATGTCATTGCTGTGGCATCCACCAATTCATACGACCTGAAATCGAACTTCTCGAACTACGGCCCTTGGGTCGATATGGCTGCACCGGGTGATAGCATCCTGTCCACATATCTTGGCAGTTCTTATGCCTATCTCAGCGGAACATCAATGGCCGCTCCGCAAGTTGCTGGCGTGGCTGCTTTACTCGCTGCTCAAGGTAAAACGAACGCACAAATCCGGGATGCCCTCTGTTTCGCTTCAGACCCCGTCTCGGGTTCAGGCATCTATTGGACGTACGGTCGGCTGAATGCTTATCAAAGTGTGCAAGTCCCTTAATGGTTAATGCTACATCCTTATCAAAACCAAAAACAATCCCGTGCGAACGGGACTGTTCTTGGTCTAGAAATATTTTGCGCCATTACTTGCGATAACCTCTTTGTACCAATAGAAGCTTTTCTTTCTTACCCGACGAAGCGTTCCGCTTCCATCGTTATTTCTGTCTACATAAATGTAGCCATACCGCTTCTTCATCTCACCCGTACCTGCGCTAACCAGATCAATGGGACCCCAACTGGTGTACCCAATCAGTTCTACACCATCCTGAATCGCTTCGGCCATCTCAGCGAAGTGGCTATTCAGATACTCAATGCGATAGTCATCTTCAACCGTGTCATTATCCAGCAACACATCGGTCGCACCGAGTCCATTTTCGACAATAAACAACGGTTTGCCGTAGCGATCATGAAGCTGGTTACACGTAATACGAAGCCCTTTGGGATCAATGGTCCAGCCCCATTCGGACGCTTGAAGATACGGATTCTTCACCGATCCAAACACATTGCCTTCGGTTGAGTCCTTCAACACTTCAGGATCAGCACTTGTACAACGGCTTGCATAATAGCTAAAACCAATGTAATCAACCGTATGCTGCTTCAATATTTCGGCATCTTCCGGCTGCATCTCAATACGGATATTATTTTCTCTGAAAAAACGTTTGGTATAACCCGGATACTCACCCTTTGACTGTACATCAATGAAGAAGAATGACTCCCGATCTTTATCCATCGCTTTCCATACATCTTCCGGATGTGAACTGTAAGGGTATACCGTACCCGCAGCCAGCATACATCCAATCTGTGCACTCGGAATGATCTCATGACAAGCTTTAACTGCCAACGCACTTGCAACGAGCTCATGGTGAGCCGACTGATACAACACCTGCTGTTTGTCCTCGCCTTCCTGAAGTACAATCCCAGCACCGATATAAGGCAGATGAAGCAGCATGTTGATCTCGTTAAACGTCATCCAGTATTTCACTTTATCTTTGTATCGATTAAATAATGTTTTGGCATAAGTTTCAAAAAAGTCGACCATCTTGCGGTTTTTCCAGCCGCCATAGTTTTTCACCAGATTCACAGGCACATCAAAGTGACAGATGGTCACGACAGGTTCAATATTGTACTTCAACAGTTCATCAAACACATCGTCATAGAATTGAAGTCCTGCTTCATTCGGCTCAGCATCATCACCATTCGGGAAAATCCGTGCCCAGGCTACCGAAAGCCTGAGGCACTTGAATCCCATTTCCGCGAATAACGCGATATCTTCATTGTACCTGTGATAAAAATCAATTGCTTCATGTGAAGGATAAAACTCTCCTGCTTTTGGTTCAAACGAATCCAGGTTACCCAGCGCAATCGGAAAACGATTGGCTCCAATCGGGATCAGATCAACCGTTGTTAAGCCTTTCCCTCCTTCAAGATAAGCACCTTCCAGCTGATTCGCTGCCGTTGCTCCTCCCCAGAGAAAATCATCTGGGAAGGCCTTCATTTTATCAACCATTTGAATAATTCCTCCTATTCATCATAGGCATTGATGATCTGACTCGATCAGTGCGAACACGTATTAGTTGAGTACTGTCAGCAGTTTTTCCTGCTCGTTCACAGTCTTGCTTTTCGTAGGCACAACGTCGAGATAACTGGAAGTATTGGTGATGATTACTGGAGTCACGATCTCGTAACCCGCATCTTTAATCGCTTGCAGATCAAACTCCATGATCAGATCACCTGCGTTGACACGGTCACCATCTTTGACATGTGCAGTAAAGTGTTGGCCTTTCAATTGCACCGTATCTTGACCAATGTGAATCAGCATCTCTACACCATCATCTGTAACAAGACCAATTGCGTGTTTGGTACGATACACCGTTTGCACAACACCTGTAATTGGGGATACTACTCTACCACTGGTTGGACGAATGGCAATCCCTTTACCCATATGTTCTCCTGCAAACGTAACATCGTTAATTTCTTTCAGTTCAACCACTTCACCAGCCATCGGGCTTACAATTTCATAACGGTTGTTCGGGTTAGGATCCAGAACTGGTGCTGGTGCTGGCGTCGCTTCTACTTTTTCTTTGAATCCGAAAACATAGGTCAGAATGAAACCTAGAACAAATGCAACTACAGTTGCTAAAATGGCCATATACAAAGTGGAATCAATACCTGTTGCCTTATTGATCAGGCTCGGGAATCCAAAAATACCAAGTCCGCCAAGAATATACGTTTTAACTCCGGCATATCCGAGAATTCCACCACCAATTGCTGCGGCAATACAGCTCATGATAAACGGTTTTTTTAACGGAAGTGTTACACCGTAAATAGCTGGTTCAGTTACTCCAAATATACCTGAGATAAACGCCGGTGCACCCAAAGATTTTAGTTTTTGATTTTTGGTTTTTATAATAACGGCCAAGACTGCACCGATTTGTGCAAACGAAGCTGCAAATGACATGGCCAATACAGGATCAGCACCAAGTGTGCTCATATTTACTAGGGCAACTGGAACCAGACCCCAGTGAAGACCAAACAATACAAATACTTGCCAGAAGCCACCGATAAGCAATCCTGTAATCATCGGACTCAAGTTATAAATGCCCGTTGCACCTGCACCAATCAAATTACCAGCCCACGTTGAGATTGGACCAATAACGATAAATGTTATAGGTACGATAACAAGCAACGTGAAAAATGGAACCAGGAACATACTCACAACTTTAGGAATTACATTTTTGAAAAACCGCTCGATTTTGACTGCAAAAAATGTAGCTACAACAATTGGGATTACCGATGAGGAGTATGTCATCAGAATTACTGGGATGCCCAGGAAAGTGATATGAACAGGTGATTCAATCAATGTTCCTGTGAACAATGTGTACAATGGCTCACCTGCACTGAGGCCACTTAGTGTTGGATATACAAGTGAGCCCCCGATCGCCATCCCCAGAAACGGTGTTCCTCCGAACTTTTTAATTGCGGTGTATCCCAGGAAAATCGGGAAGAAGTAAAATAGCGAATCTCCTAATGCATTTAATATGTGGTAGGTACCTGATGTGTCAACGATCCACCCGAAAGAAACGAACATGGCCGTGAAACCTTTGATCATCCCTGTCGCTGCAAGTATTCCAAGTACGGGGGTGAACACTCCTGAGATCATATCTATGAAACGACTGAACAAGCTCCCCTTCTTGGCTGAATCGTCATCATCCGCTTCAACCTGCCCTTCCGTCGGGAAATTACCTGCCTTTACCACTGCTTTATATACATCCGGCACTTCATTGCCGATAACAACCTGATATTGTCCTCCGCTCTGCATAACGGTAATTACACCTGGCAGATTTTTCAGTTCTTCCGTTTTAGCAACGCTTTCATTTTTCAGTTTGAAGCGTAATCTGGTCACGCAATGGAATACACTGTTCACATTCTCGCGACCACCTACACGTGACAGAATGTCTTTTGCCAATTGATCGTAGTTGCTCATTGTCATTCTTCCTCTCTAAGTAGACTCCCCATGCTTGTGAAACAAAGAAAACCTGAACTACTGAACAATCACAACGTACCGGAAATCCGGAAATCAGTCATGTTATTCAGCAATTCAGGTTTTGCCCTTAACGGTTGCAACCCTGTAAGGCTGTACACATTGATATTTGATTATTATTGCTTGGCAAGCACATCGGTTCATTCCTAAACCTTACGGCCCGGAATTGCCTGATTTAACAGTAACAATCCGTTCAGGAAAATGTATGCGCTTACTTCTTGGAATCATCATAGTATATTTGAACTATGTTTGCAAGCACTTTTTTATTTATTTGTCGGACCGCTTAATTATTCTGAAGTTGCATGGACTACTCGCTCAATATGAATGGTTAAATACATCATTTCTTCGTCAGTAAGTTGATAGGTGTAGTTATTTTCAATAAATTTTTTGATTTTCTCAGAGCACTTGTGTGCATCCGGGTACTTTTTCTGAATCATCTGGAACAGTTCGTCATCATTGTTGCTCTTGTAGTGCTTCCCTTTAACCATTCGCTGAGCGAAATACTTCAGGTGTGTAACAAAACGGGTGTAGTTTAAGCCATTCTCATCAAAATCCATCTTGAAGTGATATTTGATAATCGTCAGAATCTCCTGCATCACCTGCGTCATGCTACGTATATTAGGCATCTCTTCGTTAAGTGCTGCATTCACAAAATGCAGTGCCATAAATCCGGCCTCATCCTCCGGCAATAGCACCCCGAATTGATCACAGATCATATTTAACGCCTCAAGCCCAACTTCATATTCGTCCTTGTACAGTTGCTTTGTCTCCCATAACAACCCGTTCCGGATCGGTAGATTTTTACGAAACCGTTCGATGGCAAAATGAATATGATCCGTTAGATGCAAATAGATACTCTCGTTTAACTTCTTACCAAGTTTCAGCTTGGCGTAAGCAATAATTTCTTCGGACACTTTCATGTACTCAAGTGGGATGCTCGCAATTAACGCCTTGAAGTTTTCCTGCATATCTTCATTCTGTAAAGTAAAGATCTTGTCAACATGCTGGTCAGAGATCAGATCACCCGCCTTTTTTTGAAAAGCGATACCCCGGCCAATAACAATAACTTCCTGTTCATCTTTGATGGCCACTACCGCATTATTGTTTAACACCTTCTCGATTTTCACTTCATCACTCCAATATACAGAAAAAGGCAAACCATACCTGCGTCTTGAGGTTACTGGACATGCCCTTATCTCTTCAATGTGAACTATATGTGCGTTCATGGTATTACATTTCACTGGTTTATGCAACAAGAACACCTATAGATTTTTATAAAAATGCTGAATTATGAAGTGCACCAACAAAGTAAATTTGTGATTGTCATTAGTATATTCAAAGTTGGTCTAATCATTATGAATACGTTATGTTTTTTTATTTTTGTTGTCTCGTTCCAATTCCGCCTCGATCTTGCGATTGATAACATCCATTCTCTCGGATGAGATCCGATCTATGTCTTTGTAACTCTGATCCGTTTCATACGTATCCAACTCTTCTTTACTCATTAAATTCAAATGTTTCTTGATCGCCTGTATATCTTCACGCATATACATGGTCTGTCGATATTGATCAATGACAACGGCAAAGATGATACCTCCGACAAGAATTGGTCCGTAAGGGAACAAAAAACACAAAACAACACCAACTAACAAAAGCATTAAAAAATACATCGATTTCCTCCTGAGCAGAATTTTTATATCGCAGTTGCAGTATGAGAATGAGAATGAGAATCTTAAGTATAATGGTCACGTATAAAACTACAAATCAAAATGCCACCGTATCAATTGTGCTGTTAAAGCTCTGCCACGCATTCATTGCATCTCTTTATTCATAAAATTCGCTTCGTGCATATTTCTTTATCATACCTATTTTGAAGTAAATAAAAAAGAGATTTCAAAGCTTTCCCCTAAGAAAAGTTTAAAATCTCTTCGCATTTATTCACATATGTTTGTAAAAAATAAAGAGTATAATTACCGTCCGATAAGAACCCATCCCCACTTTAATCGACGCAGTCCCACTGCACAAAGCCACGAAAGTAAAAGCGCGACAATGTAGGATAATACAACACCAAGACTGAAGTGACGCGCAAGATCATCTGTAAATTCACGTCTCCAGAACAGTAAAACCAGGGGATGAATTAGAAAGACGCCAAATGCTACGGTCCCCAAAGAGTCCATTAAGCGAGCTACTTTGTATTCCTTGCGCTGCTCTCTTGTACCAACCCGCTCACTTAAAACCAGAAGCATCAAACAAGCAGATAGTGTAAATAGATTTCGAGTCAGAAACACCAGAGTAAAGGTCAAGATCGGCCATTCAATTAATACTTTTTTGATATCCGCTGTAAAATAAATGGAGACCAAACCTGCACCTAAAACTGTTGCCAGCAACAAGTAACGGTAATGAACCATTTTTTTGATCATCCACCCAAAGTTCAATCCAATCCAAGCACCAAAACCAATCACAATCAAATAACTCGGGAGCAAGCTACCTGTTCTTTCGAAGTGAAACTTCAAATGTAAGGCGTAGAATAACGCTTGGCCGGCTATAAAATATAAAGGCATATACCTTCTAAACCATTGGCGTTTTGTTAAGGAAAGAATCCAAGGAAACACGATATAAAATTGAAGAATAATTAGAAAAAAGTACAAATGTGTATGAGCCGTTCCTAGCATCAGTTGCTCCACAAACTGCAAGCTGCTCTCAAGTGGTTCCTTGCCTGCAAGCCACTTTTTGATCATAAAATAGATTAAGGACCACGCTACATACGGTACAAATATATAAAACATTCGCTTCTTGTAAAAAGAAACAATCCAACCCTTCTCACTCAGCTTCGCACTATAGTTATAAAACAATACAAGTGAAGATAAAAACAAAAAAGCCGGTACTGCAAATTGTAGAAAGGTGTTCCAAAAATAAAACATATCATGATCAAATGTGTTTCTAGGATAATGGCTGACTGCTGTTGATGTTGCATGGATGGCTACAACTGCCATAATCGCGATTGCACGATAGAGATCGAGATACTCTATACGCCGTGGGCGATTAACCGGTGGACTCATACGTATAACCTCACTTGTGTCTTAATAGAAAATAGTCTCCGGCAATTCAGATTCCAAATCTTATTTTAATCACCAATCCAAAAGATTACAATCCTAACTTATATCGTTTTCGACAAATTGTTTATGTACAATTTTATCTATGAATATTTTTGCATCTTTCCATGAAGACATCTGCGGAAAAGCGTACTGCTCACGTTGTTGTCTATTCCACGGATGCGGGATACAGATCACTTTCCGTCCACTTTCCACCGCCGGAATCAGATTATGCGGTCCATCATCGATTAAAAGATCAAATGTGAGCAAGTTTTTGCGTTTGCACGTTATGAATTGCTCCAGTTTAATAAACGGCATATGCATCTGCAGCCAGTTCCACTTCTCATGGACCGTTCTCGGTACCGCTGCTGTAACGACAATGAGATCGTATACCTCATTTAACTTCTGCATCTCTTCTACCACATACTCGTCATATAATTCTAGCTCTTCAAACAGACCCGGACGCCCGTAAAACACCTCATGGGTACTATCCGGGTGACGCAAGTGAGTGGTATCCCAATCCACCATATCTTCATATTGAAGCAGGTGGGTGGGGAAACTCTTGTTATTATGGTAAATGGCCCGCTTAACTAGATGACAAATCGTGTCGTCCATATCAACGGCAATAATTGGTTTTCTCATTTTCATTCCTCCCTGATACGAACACAGTATATCATCTCACCCGGGAGACAGTCATTCTTTTTACTTGTAAGTAAATAAAAAGACTTTGCTCCGGGGTAAACAACCGCGAAGCAAAGCCTGTTACGTTCGTTCTAGGATCAATCCAGATCCTCGCCGTTTGAAGCAATTACTTTCTGATACCAATTGAAGCTTTTTTTCTTAAACCGGTTCAATGTCCCTTGTCCGTTATCATCCTGATCCACATAGATTACACCGTACCTTTTGGACATTTCCGAGGTGGAAGCACTGATAATATCAATAGCTCCCCAGTTTGTGTATCCCATTAGATCCACACCGTCCATAACCGCTTCCTTCATTTGTGTAATGTGTTTACGAAGGTAGTCAATCCGGTAATCATCCTGAATGGAGCCATCTTCCTCGACTTTATCTTTCGCACCGAGTCCATTTTCCACTACAAACAAAGGTAGCTGATAACGGTCGTACAGCTCTTTCAGTGCAATACGCAGCCCGACCGGATCAAGCTGCCAGCCCCATTCCGTGCGCTCCAGATTCGGATTTTTGATCGTACTGTACAGGTTCCCGCCCGTAACACCGTAATCCTCAGGATTCACTGCAGACACCAGGGAAGTATAATAACTAAATGAGATAAAATCTACCGTATGCTCACGTAGTATTTGCTCGTCCTCTGGCTCCATGACCACGTTAATTCCATGATCTGACCAGTACCGATTCATAAACGTCGGATAACTGCCTCGAACTTGTACATCCGTATGCAATAGGTTGAGTTGATTGTCGATTTGAGCTTGCAGCACATCTTCCGGATTGGACGTCGCCGGGTAATGGATCATACGGGCCAGCATACACCCAATCTGGAACTCTGGGTTAATCTGACGTGCTCTCTCGGTGACCAAACTGCTGGCTACAAACTGATGATGAAGCGCCTGATAGGACGCCTGCATAACGTTATCTACCCGATCCTCGATGATGCCACCACCTGTAAACGGCTCAATTATCGTGGTATTTATTTCGTTAAACGTCAGCCAATATTTCACCTTATCCTTGTACCTTGTCATGACCGTTTCTGCATATCTCACAAAATGCTCAATAACTTCACGACCTGCCCAACCGTTATATTTCAGTACAAGCGACATTGGCATCTCGTAATGAGAGAGGGTTACCAATGGCTCAATATTATATTTCCGAAGCTCATCAAACACCTCGTCATAAAAACGAAGTCCTTCTTCGTTTGGCTGTTCATCATAACCATTCGGGAAAATACGCGGCCAGTTAATGGATAGACGGAATGTCTTGAAGCCAAGCTCGGCAAACAGGGCAATATCTTCTCTGAAACGGTGATAAAAATCAATACCATAGCGTTTCGGATAACCTTCCGAACTGTGATGTGCCATTGCCTTCTCCACCTTGGCAGTGGTGACATGCATCAATTCCCGCAGATTCGTGTAATCCTTCTTTTCAAAATAAGGAACCATATCTGCCGTAGACCAGCCTTTCCCGCCGACATCAAACGCCCCTTCGGCTTGGTTGGCAGCGATCGCTCCGCCCCACAAGAAATCTTCTCTAAACCCTTGTCGATTGTTCATATCGATCTCTCCTTGTTCACAGATTTGCTTTCAATACCTTCTCACCCATTTGCATATTTCCAAGTTGTATAGGCGTTATCTCTTTATAATCGGCTGTATTGGTTACAACCATAGCGGTGGTTATGTCATATTCCTTCGCAATCTCTTCCAGTTCAAACGTTAACAATAAATCGCCAGCTTGTACGCGAGTCCCCGTTGCTACATGAGCTTCAAAGTATTGTCCACGCAGCTTCACCGTGTTGATCCCAACATGAATAAGAAGCTCCATACCCTCATCACTACGGACAACAATCGCATGTTTGGTTTTGAATACGTTCATCACCGTGCCTGTAACCGGGGACACCAGTTCACCCAAAGTAGGAACAAACGCCACACCTTTGCCCATCAATTCATCACCGAAGGTCGGATCATTCACTTCTTGCAATGGGATGGATCTGCCTGTCATCGGAGCATAAGCGATAGCATCACCCGTGGGTGCAGGGACACCAAGATCCTCTATGTTGACAGATGCGTCAACCCTATTAGCTTTATCTGTTGATAAGATAGGGTTAGAAGCACCTGGAGTGAATTGGGCCAGCGCCTCTGCATCACCCTCTTCTTCCTTAATCCCGAACAGAACGGATACAATCGTACCTACAACAAACGCAATAATCATGCCTCCGAATGAATACAGGAAGGTCTGTCCAACAAGGGACGGTAACCCCGGAAGTCCGCCATTCCCCGCGAGTACATAGGCTTTAGCGCCAAAAGCCAAAGCGAAACCGCCACCTACTGCACTACCGATCATCGCAGCGGCAAATGGCTTTTTATATTTCATGTTAACCCCGTACATCGCCGGTTCGGTTACACCCATCAGAGCCGTGAAACTGGTGGACAGAGCAACGGTTTTAAGTTTTTTATCTTTAGCACGGAAGAATACACCGAGTGTTGCACCAGCCTGACCCATATTGGAAATAAACGTCAGAGGTAGGAATTTGTCAAAACCAAGTGTAGCAATATTGCTGAGAATAATCGGCACTAGAGCGTAGTGCATACCGGTCATGATAATCAGTGCCATGGCACCACCAAGTACGATACCCGCGATCAAACCACCTTCATTCAGCAGCCAGTTAATACCACCGGACAAGCCATTACCAACAAATGTACCCAATGGACCAATCGCAATCAGTGTGACTGGAACCATCACCAGGAGCGTAATCAGTGGCACAAGCAAGAGCTTGAGCGCTGCAGGGATGATTCGATCCACCCATTTTTCAACATAAGACATCAACCATACCGCCAGCAAAATCGGAATAACGGATGAAGCATAGCTTACCGCTGTGACCGGAATACCTAGAAACGCCACCGCTTCTCCGCTGGAGAGCAAGGCCCCCATGTCGGGATACATCAAGGCTGTACCTAGCGCAATCGCTACGAATGGATTACTGCCAAACTTACGGGCAGCGCTGACTGCAATCAGCAGCGGCAAGTAATGGAACACACCGTCACCAATCGCGGACAGAATGCGATACGTATCCGTTCCTGTGGACATCCACTCCAGCGAAACAAACAGGGCCAGTAACCCCTTTAGCATACCTGCGGCTGTTATGGCCGGCAGCATGGGAGCAAATACACCAGCAATCGTTTCGAAGATGTTCAAGATCACATTTTTACTTTTCTCCGGCTTAGCCTGCTTGTTGTCTGCGTTTTGCTGAATGGACGGTTCTTCCTTCACCATCGCATCAAATACTTTGGACACATCGTTACCGATGATGACCTGGAATTGATCCCCTGAAATGTTGGTACCCATCACTTTATCCAGCTGTTTGAGTGCACCGTTGTCGACTTTCTCATTGCTCTTCAGATCAAAGCGCAGCCGAGTAACACAGTGATACACCGAATTAATATTGTCTTTTCCACCAACGGCTTTGATGATCTGCTGTGCCGTGTCTTGATGTTTCATCTTCATTTCCTCCTTATTTTCCCCATAAAAAATACCCGAACAAAAATACGCAGATGTAACTGCATACTTTCATTCGGGTATTGCCTGATTAAACAGTAACAAGCCCATAGCGTTTAGGAAAAGGTTACGTTTCCCGTTTTGTTTTCATGAGACGCTCCAGATGCAGGGTAAGGTACAGCTGCTCCGAGTGAGTCATATCGTATTGATAGTTTTTATGGATAAATGTCTCAATCTTGCCGATACATTTGAAGGTCTCCGGATAGTTTTTCCGAACCACCTCATACAGATACTCCTCCGCATCATCATGAGTCGAATGTGTAATGACTCGCTGACAGAAGTATTTCAGATGTGTGATAAAACGGAAATAGTTCACGCTATCCTCATCCAGTTCGACATTAAAGTGATATTTGATAATGTTCATAATCTCCTGCAGCAACTGCATCAAATGTGTAACATCATTCATGGAGTCGTTGACTTCCGCATTGATGAAATGCAGTGCAATGTTACATATTTCATCTTTAGGGAATTCGATATCCAGTCTTTCCTTTAGCAAGGTCAACGCTTCTTTGGCCACATCGTATTCTGCCTTATAGAAATGTTGCACTTCCCACGAGAGCGGATTGCGCGTAATCATTCCCTTCTCCAACCGCTGAACAGCAAAGTGAATGTGGTCAGACAAGGAGACATAAATCCCGTCACTGATCGTTTTACTGAGCTGAGTTCGTGCCAGCGTTACGATGTCATCGGTTGCCTGCAGAATCTCAATTGGCACTTCAGCTACGATGGATTTGAATTTCTCATAAATCGATGTATCCTGAAGACGAAACACCTTTTCGATTCGCTCTTCGTCAATCTCATCGCCAGCTTTGAACTTAAATCCGATACCCCGGCCGAGGATCAGCAATTCCTGATTTTTATCATCCACTGTGCTGACGATATTGTTATTAAATATCTGTTTAATAATCATAATGGACCCACCTGGTTTATTTTGAGACATAAAAAAGGGCAAAACCAAAATAGAAATAATAAAATCATTCCCATTGTGGTTTTGCCCGCTTTACCGGTAACAAGCCTCGTAAGTAGTCTAGCATATGCTGAAAACGGTGTCAACTAAAGGCCTAAGGTAAAATTATAGAGTATGCAACATTTTCCTTTTCATCCACGTTAATAGTATATCCAACTACAAATATCTAATGCAATTACAATTACATTTACTTAACAGGAGGAATAATGCCTTGAAAAAATTGATCTCGATCACCGCAGCTATCACTTCTATGTCACTATTATTATCCATAGCTCCCGCCGCTTGGGCAGAATCAAGTCCTACTTCCGTGGTTCAGGATGTTTCAAGTACGCTGAATCTCGATCAAAAAGTGACTAAGCAATTAACCGATGCCATCACAGCACTAGCTGGAAAACAAACGATTCAATTTACATCTGCAGACACTGCATTTGATGATTGGGTTGTAAATAGCACGTTAACTGGCCTAGCCGAGGCTGATGTCACTCAAAATTATAATACCAAAAAGGCAAAAGTTACTTCTACCCTAATCAATTATAAAGCGGATGATCTTAACAAAGTATTGGATCAAGCTTTATACAACAAAATACAATCGTTCCTGAAGTCTTTTGATAAAGACAACAAATTTAAAGCGGATGCCTTCTGGCGAGTTAAACAAGATGTGAACGACAGCGGACTCAAAAACTACTGGGTCATCTGGGGACATGACCAAAGTTTATACGTCGATGTGGATCATAACAACCAATTGTCAGCAAGTATTCTGTATGATCTTAAGGATGCACGAGCTACACTTACGAACAAAGCCCGAAACTCACTCAAAATGCTTGGCATCACATCCGTTAAGGCATTTGATTATTCATTGCTTACCAAAGAAAACAAAGATACACTCTGGGTATATAAGGATGACAGTAGTTTAAACTCTGTACACATTGGAAGTAGCACAGGCAAAGTGTGGAAGGTAATCAACGAATTCGGCACGGACTGGAACAATGATGCGGATTTTAAAAAGTCATTTGCTAAACCTAAGCTGAGTAAAAAGAAAGCCCTCTCCACCGCAGCGCCAAAAGTAAAATCGATCTTTGGCCTGAATTTAAAAGGATACAGCGTTCGTATCCAAGATAACCAATACACTTTTACGAAAAAAGGAGCCACCACGCTCATCGGTAAAATCAACAAAAAAGGTGCTTTTTATTCGTTTGAAGCGATTCCCGTAAATGGAGTACGGAACTAACTGTCCGTTTGTAGAACTAACAAAAACAGCCCCTTTTATCACGAAGGGGCTGCTTTGTTTATTGCCTGAAGGTCACGTTGATCTGCACAATTTCGGAACGGCTGCTTGTCCGGATTGGCGGTCCCCAGAAACCGTATCCCGAGGTGACAATCGAGTGCATGGAGCCCTTTTGCAGATAACCCCAATCATTCTCATAGATCGCTTGTGTTATCCATTGAGCAGGTGCAATCTGTCCCCGGTGGGTATGACCCGATACAAGCAAATCGACCTTGTTCTGCTCAGCAATACCCAGATCGTACGGCTGATGATCCAGCATGATTACGGGCTGATTCAGATCTGTATTTTGCATAAGCGTTGCTACGTCAGCCCGATCTTCTTCCGTTCGGTCTTTCCGTCCAATCAATGTGATTTTGTTGTCCAAAACAATTTTATCATCATATAGCACCTGCATATTACTTTTCTCCAGTGCTGCAATCAGATTCTGAACAGGCCCGTCAGACTTGTCATGATTCCCGAGTGAAGCGTACACGCCATATGGAGCGGTGATTTCACTAATAATATCTGCGATCCCACTATTCTCATACATCTCCAGATTGTCATCGATCAGGTCACCAGGATATAAAACGAGGTCTGGCTTGAGGGCATTGATCTCCTCCACCATCCGTTTCGCATGAGCAGGACCGGATAACAGTCCAAAATGCATATCCGCAGCCATGACAATATTCAGCTTGTCGATGCCTTCCACCTTCTTATCAATCTGAATGTTATATTGTCTGACGACCGGGCTATACGCGTTGAAAATTCCGTATCCCATTGTAGAGATAAGTAAAACCAGCGTAACTACCCCCGCCCATTTGTGAGCGTGATGTCTAGGAATTCGCGTCAAGCGCAGAAGCCACAATGTCAGGTGCACAACAGGTAGTATCAGCAATAACAGCGAGAAAACCGCCAGCCAATAGGAACCGATGACACCGAGAAATGATATGCTGCCAAACATCCTAGCCAGAATAAAGGAAGCGGCCAGAAATACAAGTGCAACAATATACAACCAGCGAAACCTAGCTGCCACTACGGGTTTCATCCAACTCCACCCGCTCCAGCCTATGTAGAAGACTAATAATCCATATACGAGCAAAAACAAGATACCTATGAGTACAAACATGCCTGGCCTGACCCCCACCTTCAAAAAGATATATACTGCAATTTTAACGGATACAGTTCCGTCTGAACTAGTATAACGTAAATAGAGGTATCTCAGCATCTTTTACAGACTCCAGATAGGTACATTTTATTACAATTTGGTGATATTAAATTTTGAACAAACTTTATCCCCGCTCTAAAACAAAAAAACACCTCTGCAACTCTCCCCTGAGTAAACTCAAAAGGATTGTTGCAGAGGTGGCTTATATTTAAAAATTACTCGTTAGTATCCATCCATTGGAAGTGGAATGAACCTTCTTTGTCCACACGTTGGAATGTGTGTGCGCCGAAGTAGTCACGTTGTGCTTGCAGCAAGTTTGCTGGCAAACGCTCTGTACGGTAGCTGTCGTAGTAAGACAACGCGCTGGAGAAGCCCGGTACCGGAATACCTTGTTTCACCGCAGCGGCTACCACTTCACGCCATGCATCCTGATAGGATTCCACGATGTTTTGGAAGTATGGATCAAGGAGCAAGTTTTTCAAGGCTGCATCTTTGTCGTATGCTTCTTTGATGTTTTGCAGGAACTGTGAACGGATAATGCAACCGCCGCGGAAGATCATCGCGATGTTGCCGTATTTCAGATCCCAGCCATATTCGTCGGATGCGGCACGCATCTGTGCGAAACCTTGAGCGTAGGATACGATTTTACTTGCGAACAGTGCTTTGCGCACGTTCTCGATGAATGCTTTTTTGTCTCCTGAGAATGCTTCTGCCTTAGGTCCGTTCAGGATTTTGCTCGCAGCGATACGCTCGTCTTTCATCGCCGACAAGAAACGGGAGAACACGGATTCCGTAATCATGGACAGTGGTACGCCGAGATCCAGCGCGCTTTGGCTTGTCCATTTGCCTGTTCCTTTTTGTCCAGCAGCATCCAGAATAACATCAACCATTGGTTTGCCTGTTTCTGGATCGTATTTGGAGAAGATATCCGCTGTGATCTCGATCAGATAGCTGTCAAGTTCACCTTGGTTCCACTCTGTGAAGATTTCATGTAATTCTTCTACGGAAACGTTCAGTACGGATTTCAGCAAGTGGTAGGCTTCACCAATCAACTGCATGTCACCATACTCGATGCCGTTATGCACCATTTTAACGTAATGTCCCGCACCGTCAGGTCCGATATACGTACTGCACGCATCATCGCCAACTTTGGCAGAGATTGCCGTCAGGATCGGTTCTACAAGCTCATATGCACTTTCCTGACCGCCTGGCATAATTGCAGGACCTTTCAAAGCGCCTTCCTCACCACCGGATACACCTGCACCGATGAAGCGGAAACCTTTGGCTTCCAGCTCTTTGCTACGACGCTGTGTATCAGGGAAGTACGCATTACCGCCATCGATAATGATATCTCCTTGATCCAAATAAGGAAGCAATTGCTCAATCGTCGCATCCGTTGCTTTACCCGCTTGTACCATGATCAAAATTTTGCGTGGGGATTCCAAAGAAGCTACAAACTCTTCAATGGAAAACGTTCCGATCAGGTTTTTACCGTCTGCTTCTTTCAGAAGATCATGTGTTTTCTCCGGTGAACGGTTAAATACCGATACCGAGAAACCTTTACTTTCAATATTAAAAGCCAGGTTTTTCCCCATTACTGCAAGTCCAATGACACCAATCTGTTGTTTACTCATTATGTCCTCCCGAGACTCCATGATTTATATATATTTTTTGATAAATCTTTTCCACACGTAACGCTATTATTGTACTGTTTTTTTCCAGTCTGCGGCAAACTTCTCCATCCCTTGATCTGTCAGCGGGTGTTTGGAAATTTGTTCAATGACTGAAAACGGAACTGTTGCAATATGTGCGCCAGCCATCGCTACGCGTGTAACGTGATCCGGATGTCTAACGGATGCGGCAATAATCTGTGCATCCAGATTATGTGTGCGGAACAGCTCAGCTACTTTGGCTACCAGTTGTACGCCGTCTTCGGAGATGTCGTCCAGACGTCCCAAGAACGGAGATACGTAAGTTGCACCTGCACGAGCAGCAAGCAATGCCTGATTCACAGTGAAGATCAAAGTCACGTTAGTTTTTACACCTTTTTTAGTCAAGTAACGGCAAGCTTCCAGACCTGCAAGCGTCATTGGCAATTTAATCGTAATGTTTTTGTCGTTGTTGTTGATTTTGATCAATTCATTCGCTTGGGCAATCATTTCTTCAGCAGTCAGCGCATCTGGCGTTACTTCAGCGGAAACGGACTCCACTTCAGGAACAAGCTTCAGAATTTCCTCAATGCGGTCTTCGAATTTCACGCCTTCTTTGGCTACCAAGGATGGGTTCGTTGTTACACCAGACAATACACCGATTTTGTATGCTTTTTGAATGTCTTCCACGTTAGCTGTATCGATAAAAAATTTCATGATTGAATAACCTCCGATTAGTTTGATTTTTTAAGTTGTTTTGAATTAGATGTTACCGTTAACTGCCATCGGTACATCGCTATTTTGATCAGAAATCAGTTCACTTGGTTCATCAAACCACCAATGATGACCTTCCGCCTCAAGCATGGCATCCGACTCCGCTGGTCCATAGCTTCCTGCCGGATATAAGTGAAGTGGTAGCAGATTTTCATTGAATGCATCCAGAATCGGTTGCACCCAAGCCCAGGATAACTCAACTTCATCCCAATGTGCAAAGAATGTCGGATCACCATGCAGCGCATCGCGAATCAAGTTCTCATAAGCTTCTGCCAAATCTCCCTGATTAGGAGCGAGATCAATATGAACGGGTTTGAACTCCCCTTTATTTTCAGGATCACTTGCGTTCAATTGTAGTGTCATGCTTTGATCCGGGCTCATCTCAATCACAAGCAGGTTAGGTTTCGAACCGTTGTTCTTGATCAGGTGACCTTGGCCTGAAGGTTCTTTGAACTCAATCACGATTCGTGTTGATTTCTCCTTCATTCTTTTACCCGTACGGATGTAAAACGGAACACCTCTCCAGAAGAAATCATCAATTTGCAGCTTCGCGGCAATGAATGTGTCATTCATCGTGTTCTCGGCAACACCTGGTTCATCTGCATAAGCATGTACCGGTTTTCCTTGAATGCTTCCTGCAGCGTACTGTCCACGAATGATGCTTGCACCCACTGTTTGCTTCTGCAGTGGCTGAATGGATTCCATAATGTGTTTTTTCTTCTGTCCCACATTTTCGGAAGTGCTGTTATATGGAAGTTGAATCGCCATCATCATAAGCAATTGCAACATATGATTCTGGAACATGTCACGCACAGCACCTACATGATCATAATAGGATGCACGTTCTTCAACACCTACAGTCTCATTTGCCGTAATTTGTACGTTAGAGATGTAACGGTTATTCCAGAGAGCCTTCATAATCGGGTTACTCTGATGAAGCGTCTCCAGCTTCTGAACCATCGGTTTACCCAGGTAGTGGTCAATCCGATAAATCTCTTCCTCTGTGAATGATTCACTCAGCTTGCGGTTAAGGTCACGTGCCGACTGCAAATCATGACCAAATGGCTTCTCAATGACGAGGCGTTTCCACCCTTGTGTGGAACCAAGCCCGCTTGCCTGAATATTTTCAGCGATCGGTTCGAAGAATTCCGGACCAACCGAGAGATAAAACAAGCGATTGGATGGGATGCCCAGTTCAGCCTCTCTTTGCTCAACCAATTGAAGCAACTTTATATAATCTTCCTTATGTGTGATATTCAATACACTGTAGCGAAAAGCTTTTACAAATGATTTTACGGATTCATGATCCCCTTGACGTCTGGAGAACTCATGCAAAGATTTTTCCACTTGAGCTTGGAAAAATTCATCCGACCATTCTCTGCGGCCCATGCCGATCAGGGAGAAGGTTTCAGGAAGCTTTTTCTCAAGGTACAGATTATATAGGGCAGGATATATTTTTCTTTTGGCTAAATCTCCAGTAGCACCAAATAAAACAATTGTTGTTGGTTCCATCTTACCGTGCTCCTTCCAAGTAACTCTGGTTTCTTTGTTGTAGTTACACTATAATACGTTTTATAGCTATACAAGTAATTAATATATTTCACAGGAGCTATAGACGATATCTATGACAACAAATTATGAACTATATAAAGTCTTTTACTGGGCTGCCAAAACGGGCAGTCTGACCCAAGCCGCCAAAGCCCTTTACATCACACAACCCAGCGTCAGTCACGCGATCAAACAGTTGGAAGACAGCTTCGGACTCACTCTTTTCTATCGAAACTCTAAAGGCGTCGCATTAACTCAAGAGGGTGCTAGCCTCTACTCCTATATCGAACAATCGCAGATCCTAATCTCACTAGCCGAAGAAAAAATGGCCGCACTCAAAAATTTGGATAACGGGGAACTTCGGATTGGCGGCAGCGACTCCCTCTTCAAACATTACATGTTATCGTATCTGGAAGAGTTTCACATTCAGTACCCTAACATCAAGCTGCATCTAAGCCACGGAACGACGCCGGAGGTCATTACGTTTCTGAAAGAAGGCAAAATCGATCTTGGCGTTGTCCGCATGCCGATCGTTGACCCACAGCTGGAAGTGCGGGAGAGCATTCAACTTAAGGATTGTTTTGTGGCCGGTGAACGATATGCCCAGTTGAAGGGAAAAATGTTAACCCTTGAACAGTTGCTTGAACATGAGCTTATTCTGTTTTCCCGGAACAGCCGGGTTCGGATGGCCATCACAGAACTCTTTAATCATTATAATTACACGTTAAAACCAGAAATCGAGGTCGGCAGCGTTGACCTCCTGATTGAATTCGCTCGCCGCGGCTTGGGGATTTCCTATGTCACACGAGAATTTATCTCCAAAGAGCTGGAAGAAGGCTCTCTCTTCGAGATTCAGCTTGACGTCCCTCTTCCTCCTTCTCATGTAGGGATCATGACCAAACGGAATATGCCGATCTCTTCGGCTGCGAATCACTTTATGGACTTGATTTTCAAAGGGGCAGACAACCCGAGAACATGATCCGTTGAGAACAAGATAAAGAGCCTCAAGGCCCTGTACAAGCAGGATCTTGAGGCTCTTTGTCTTCTTCTTTTTAACCAATGTAGCGATTACTGGATGCAGTGAGTTCTTGGGCTCTTAATGGCTCACTAGATAAGAAGCATCCAGAATGAGAGCCACTTTACCGTTCCCCAGAATGGTTGCTCCAGATAGGTGATTCATTGCTCCGAGGTATGTTCCAAGCGACTTAATTACCACTTCCTGATTACCGATTATTTCGTCTACTGCATATGCTGCAATTTTATCGACCGAACGCACAATGACAAGCGGAATCGTCTTGGATCGCCGATCTGCACGCGGATATTGCAACTTATCACAAAGTCGGTAAAACGGCACAATGCGTCCATGATTTAGAATGGATTGCTGTCCCTGAATCATCTGGATCTCTTCCGGTTTAATACGCACAATTTCGGCTACGTTATACATCGGCAGAATTAATACCCGACCAGACACATTCACGAGAAGTCCTTTGATAATTGCTAAGGTTAGCGGTAACCGAATCGTAAACGTCGTGCCGACATTAATCTCTGTATCAATATCGATAATGCCATTCAGCCTTCCAATCTGGCTTCTTACGATATCCATACCGACACCTCGGCCGGATACATCACTAACGGATGAAGCCGTAGAAAATCCCGGCTCAAAGATCAGATGAACGGCTTCTTGGGCATTCAAACGAGCTGCTTGTTCTTCTGTGATAATGCCCTTTTTCAGTGCAGAAGCTTTAATCTGCTCTCCATCAATCCCCTTACCATCATCCGAAAAACGTATGACCACATGATTTTCTTCATGATACGAGTTCAGTTTGATTCTACCTTTGGCAGGTTTGTTCTGTTTGGCTCGAACCTCGGCACTTTCAATGCCATGATCCGCACTGTTTCGAATTAGATGGATCAGCGGATCGCTGAGTTCTTCAATAATCATACGGTCAAGCTCAGTCTCTCCGCCTTTAATAATCAGTTCAATATCTTTGCCAAGCTTCTGTGACAAGTCCCTAACCAGCCTCGGGAACCTGTTTAATAATTGCTCGATAGGCAGCATTCGCGTTTTCATAACGCCATCCTGAAGTTCCTTGATGACTCTGCCCATATGATCGGACACCCCGCCAATACTTTGAATCACGGGGGAGGGCTCCTTGCGGGCACCAGAACGGCTCAAATCAGCAAGAGACGTTTGATCAATAAGCAGCTCGCCAACAAGATTCATCAAATGATCCAGTCGTTCTACACTTACGCGAACGGTAGGCTGGGTTGACTTCATCTTATCTTCTTGAGGAGATACTGAGGAGTCTGCCTTCTCTATTTCAACTGTCACTTCAGTCTCAATCGATTCAGTTGTTACTGCAACCTCTTCTGCCGCCAAAATATACGGACCAACATCCACGCTCCGAATATCCGAATCTCCGGATAGCGCACTCTCAATCTGAGCTTGTTCCAGAGAAGAAGCGGTGATAATCACAAACTCGTTATAATGGGCCTCTCCCAGTTCCTCGTCAACACCCTGTTTTTCAATAGATGTAGCCAATACAGTGCCACATACGTCTTCTACCCGTTTGCATAAGATATGATATCTTGCTGCTTTCATTAAACAATCCGAACTCAATAAAATGCGGATGGAAAAAATCTGCTGGCCGGGTTCAAGCACCTCATTAAATAGATTAGACTCCATAGGCTGTAGCACAGGTGACTTGGTCTGCTGAACCGAGGACGGTTGATGAATCATGTCCTGTATTTCTTTTACCACAGCTCGGAAATCAGTATAATTTTCGCCTTGCACATATTGATCCCTAAGCATTCTCATCGCATCTAACGAACGAAAAAGGGTGTCTATGAGTTGTGCGGTAATTTCAGGTTTTTTGGATCGTACCCATTCCAAGGCATACTCTACTTCATGTGTCAGATCACTTAATTCACGAAAATCCATAGTCGAAGCCGAGCCCTTAATCGTATGAGCAGCCCGAAATAATGTCTGCACGAGTTCCACAGAAGGTGAAAGTTCAAGTGCAAGCAATGACTGATCCATCCGTTCCAATTGATCATTCAGTTCTTCGATAAATATGTCGCGATAGGCGGACAAATCCATCATTGGTGCATTCCCTCCTAACCGCCCAATATTTCATCCAGCTTCAAAATACCAACCAGATTGTCTCCCTGTTGGCCCACGCCCTGAAAGAAGGTTTCGATGTGTCGTCCATGGCCTCCAGTAGGCGGGTGTATTTCCGAATAGGTTGTGACTTTACTGACCCGGTCTACAATCAAACCGATATACTCATCCTGATAACGTACCACAATGATTCGTGTCGCTCGAGTATCCGTTTCATCCGCCATGCCCAGCAAGTTACGGAGGCTCATAACGCAGACAACTTTACCACGCAGATTCATAACCCCTTTGATTTCGGGCCTGCTAAACGGAATGTCGGTAATACTTTGCATTTTTATAATTTCATGAATTTCTTCAATTCGAATGGCACAGGTCTCCGCGCCAACAGACAGTTCGATATATTGTTCTTTCTGAAGTGAAGACATCGTTTCACCCTCAATTCGTTATTATTACTGGGTTTTGAAAGCAGACGCAGATACAGACAATTCTTCTGCAAGATGTGCCAGTGATTGACAAGTAGCCGCCGTTTCTTCCGATGCAGCCGCAGACTCCTCACTGGATGCAGAGATCGATTCTACAGAGCTCATCACCTCCGCAGCTTGTGCAGCCTCTTCCTCACATGCTGCTGCAATCTCATTGACTTTTTGGGAAGAATTGTTCACCATCTCGATGATCTGATCAAAGGCCTGTCCTGTTTTGGATGATTGCTGAACACTATCCGAAACGGCTTGTACGCTTTGTTTCGTATTCTCTTGCATCAGTTTAATAATGGTTGTGATTTCTTTGGTGGCTTCACCGCTACGTTCAGCAAGTTTGCGGACTTCGTCAGCCACAACCGCAAATCCTCTTCCCTGTTCACCTGCACGTGCTGCTTCAATTGCTGCATTCAATGCAAGCAGGTTCGTCTGCTCAGCGATATCGTCGATGACTTCGATGATGTCGCCAATTTTGCGCGAATCTTCTTCCAGCTTCGCCATTTTGGCATTAACAGCTTGCATACCTTCCAGGGAAGTCTGTACCACATGACCACCTTCACGTGCCGTTTTCACCGTATCATTGGACAACTCAGCAGCTTCTTCAGCACTTGCAGCTACAGAGTTAATAGCCAGAGACAATTCCTTAAACAATTCGGAGATGTTTGCTGCTTCACTGGACTGACTTGTGCTCGTACTTGCAATTTCCTGTGTACTTGCGGAGATTTGTTCAGACGATGCTGCAACACTCTGTGAATTCATGACAATGTTATTAATTAATTCTCGCAGATTATCTACCATGCGATTAAGTGCAAAAGCCAGTTGTCCAACTTCGTCTTTAGAAGAAATATCGGACTTCAAGGTCAGATTTCCGTTAGCAACTTCTGTAGCCAGACCAAGCATGGCCATAAGAGGTCTGGAGATTGAACGTGAGATGACAAATCCGATGATTATACTGAAAACAATAGATCCAACGACTAAAGCAACGGTAACAGAGAATGCACTTGTGTACGCTGCTTCAGACTTCGTATTGTTCTGTTCCGCCAGTTTTACATTCAGATCTACCAAACTGCCTAACGTTGCCAAAACTTCATCACCAGGCGGTTTGAGTGTTTCTTTCAGAAAAACCAAAAATCCTTGATCGTCATCACTTTTTGCCATCTCTACACCTTGCTCAAAAATTCGCATGTAATTTGAGTACTGTGTATCAAATTTGCTAAGGAGCTCAGTTTCTTCGGGGGTAGTTGCTAGAGGACGATATCCTTGAATTTGACTATCAATGCTAGCTTTAATGTTGTTAAGATTATCAACAATACGATTTTGCTCTGCAGCATTCTTTTCATAATTAAGATCACGGATAATAACACGCATTCTCTGGTAACTCGCCTGAGCTCCACCTAGTTCTTTAACCGAGATCAGATTGCTGTTGTACATTTCTTTCATGTTTGCATTCGTGCTTCTTAGTGTAGTAATTGAGTACACTCCAAGAATCGCAAGAATCAGAGATACAACTAAGAACGATGAGATAATCTTTGTTGCTGTTTTCAAGTTGCCAAACCACTTCATTTTAACTCCCCCTAAGTTTCTTCGTGTCTAGTTATGTAATTAAAGTTAGCTAATCCATTCTATGGATCGCTCTCCAGACAGCATACGATGTATTTCGACATAAATATTATAAAACTGAATAGATAAATTTTTATTTTTGCAAACTTTCATTTTCATGTAATTTTATTATAAATAAAAAGTAACTTGTTTTTTTATATTTACATACTAGTTAACTAATTTAAATTATAAAACTTTCGTTTTAACGAAATTTGTATATATATTTCTATACATATTTCTTCACATTTAAATGTGAGGTACATGTTATTTTTTTATAATCAGACCTATATGTTAGATCATAGTTCTTTCGACTACTTTGTTACTTAAACTACGAAGTAAAGGTCTCATTCCCATCACCGAAATATTTAATAATGCGACTTAAGTCTAATAAATTTTTATTAAATATGATTCAATTGACTCAAAAAAGAACAATCAAATTCATTAGAAATGAGTTTGATTGTTCTTTTAATCCATATGCGATTTTTAGCTATTTGGATCGGATCAAGCTTGGTTTAAGCATTTCCTTCCAGCTGATCCAGCTCCGCAATACGGTTTTTAATTCGCTGCGGAATGAGCGTAAACAGCTTGTCCCATGTCATAAACATCTCCGGTTTCAACAGATACTCTTCAAACTGCATAGATGGAATAAACGCTTTAGTTTGCAGATATTTTTTAACACGCTCATCGATCTGTTCACTCGTTTGAAAAAAAGGTTCGAACATTTCATTCACAAGCAAGCCATCAGAACCCGCATCAACGCCTGCTGCGCTATATAGATTTGGCAACAATTCAAATACGACTGGTAAAGGTGAAAAGGCATGTTTTCCCGGTTGAGAGTATAGGCACACATGCTGGCCAACTAGGTTAACTCTATCTTTTAGAAGACCTCTTAATACTCTTCCATGAAAACTAGCCTCACAGTCCACGACCTCTCCATCATGTCCTACATACACCCATACATGCTCCATCTCATAGAGATGCCCAATCTCGTAATCCCACCAAATTGCATATTCAATGACATACTGAACCGCTTCAGAAGGAAATTGAATCTCTCTTCGAAAGGATGGAGAAGGTCCAGAACGTTCGAACACAGTCACGCCAACGAAATCCGGATAGAAAGGTTCATTCTGATCAAACATGATTACTGGTGCATAACTCATCGCTGTTTCAAGCCATTCGTTTTCTGTTAAAGCCATCGATGATATCCTCCATTTTCATTGTTGTACTTCTATATTAACAGAGAGAGCATCAATGACGTCAACGCCTGCAACTTAAAAACCTGCAACCCAGTATGCTCGGCTGCAGGTTCTAACATTTTTAAAATTAAGATGCAGTTAAAAAACTTCAGGATTGTGGTTTATGGTTTGGTGCCTTAGACGCTTTAGAAGCTTGAACTGAGACATCAGAAACAGCTGTTCCACACCCGATATTCGGACCCAGAATGGTATCATTTTGAATGGAGGCAACCGCTTTGGCATAAGCTTCTTCATCCAGACAATACGCGCGGTGTGCCACCTCCGGCGGTGTAGCGACAAGAAAATCTGCCCCAAATACAATATCAGGTGTCGGTTGATCAAATATCGTGAGTACATATACATCATCTGTCTCCGCCACAAACCAGTGAAACCAGCCCTTTGGAAAAACAACCACTTGCCCGGGCTTCAAACGATACGTGATCCGTTCACGTGTGAATGGATTGAACACGGATGCTGTAATTTCACCGTTGATCACCACAACCATCTCCGTGACATTAGGGTGCCAATGAGGCTGTACAATAATGCCTTTGCTCAGGTAAACGTTAAAAAATCCATTCTCAATTGTTGGCAGTTGCTCGCCAAATAGCTGAGTTACGTAGTTGTTTGAATCTCTCCGGTAATTCACGACAGCGTTAGAATCTGCAGCCAGCGGAACATTCGGGGATTTCAAAATCGGATTGATCATCAGTTTTATTCTCCTCCTTGGGCAAACATCTCGTTGTTGTACTGTATGCTGAAAACTCATGAGATAATACTGCATCCATGCGCTTGTGGGGTAAACCCGGTACGATATCTGGTATTCATTCCATTCAGCACCTGACATCCTTACAAACGTTCAGCACGAATGACCTATTTGGCTTGATGGAGATCAATTTCCAAGTCCCGAGCAACTCACTGAACTACATACGCTCTGGATGAGCAGTCTACCGGCAGAAGCAGCCAAGTCAATCAAAACCCATATAAAAAAGTGGCTGAAACTCGAATCGATCTGGACATCACTCAGCCTCGTAAACCGGAATGGCTCGCAGAAAATCTGGACAATCCGTTTCGGGACTGGGACGTCAGGGAACAGATTAGGGCAGTACATGCCAAAAAAGCCGCGCAGTTGTATAAACAATCTCTGAAGCGGATTCGTGAAGCTGAATGTTCAAACGTTGGATTTTCAAAAAAAGAAGAGAATTTATTTTATGTTATTGTTTGTTCAAAAAAGATAACAAAGGGACTGAACTCTGTTCTATTAAAGAAACAGACTTCAGTCCCATTTGTGTTCAGACAGCGGACTACATCGATCAGAACACCTTTCAGCTAATTCAGAAGACGTTCGATGTAAACCTCAGGCTCGTCCAGAAATTGTTCAAATGTGCATAATGTGTCCTGCTCCTGATGTTCAATATCGGCATAACCTATCATTTTTTTGCTTGGATTCCAGACGATGAGCATATGAGAGTACTGATCCAGATCAGAGGATAAACGAAGTAGCTTCTGCCTGCCCATCTTCATCTCCACCGTATCTGTCAACGAAAAGAATTCAATATAACCAACGCCAGCGGGACAGCTCGGCAGATCGATTCGGCGCGAGCCTTCGGTCAGAAAACGGATTAATGTTTCCGGAAGCTTGTATGATTTGAGTGCATGCAGTTTATTGCTCAGATTATGGAACTCCTCGGGCTCGTGTGATTTCAAGTATTCAGCCATTTCACTATTTTTCTGACTAGCCGCAATCGTATAAGCCCGCTCACCATCCTTCTCCTGTAGCGTCACATCTGCACCTTGTTCCACCAAATACTTGACCATTCGCATACTGTTCTGACGTGCAGCTACGGTGAGCGGTGACGCCTTGTAAGGATACACCATATCCGGCTCATTGTAGTTGATATCCACACCTTCATTCAACAGATATTGAACGGTCTTCATATCATGATCTGATACAGCTTTCCGTAACGTTTTACCACCATACTTGCGTATGTCCAGCCCAAGCTCGTTTAGCACCGATATATTCTTTTTGTTCCCGTAGTATGCCTCGTCATATGCACTCGATTTTAACCGGCTTATTCCTTTCAAGTTTGCTCCCTGCTCAACCAAATAACGGATCACATCTGCTCCACCGTAGCGCGCCGCATACAAAATCGCTGGATGATCTTTGGCATTGATCTCGGCACCTTGCTCCACAAGAAGTCTGACAACCTTAGACTGATTGCAGATCAACGCCAGGTCAAGCGGACGAAGCGTAATGTTTGAACTCAATGCTATTGATTCTTCCAAGCCCATGCCTTGCTCTATGTACGTTTCAACTTTGGCAACATCCCCTTGATAGATTGCGAGGGCTGGATCAGGCAGCGTTTTGAACGTGCCTTGATTACCGATTTTGTACATAAAGTTGACCTCCTTGCTATATCTTCCATTAAACAACGATCCTGTATTTCATGCTCTTCCCTATAATTATACCTGCTGTGATCTGGATAAGTAATGACAAAACTGATAATCTCCAGTCCAGAAAAATAAAAAGAGGCGCTAAAATCATACTCAATTTAAGATATGTATCTCGCTTCTCTCTGATAATCAGTTCACCCTCCATCCAAACAACAAGAATTGCAGTTATAAACATGACACTAAGTGAAGATGTTACAAATGTAGTTCCTAAGTAGACTCTATTCCAAATGTTATTTTCCGTAATTGCGAGTAAAAGAAACCATATGACCATAAAAATGATTAGAAAAATAATCACAATTGGCTTTAAAGGTTTATACAATTGATTCATCAAATCAAATGCATCACCTGCAACTTCGTGAAACTCTAATTTATTCTTTTGTTTTTCTAGCCTAGTAATCTCCTGCTGGATAAAAATCATGACGGTTCCTAAACTTTCAATATCCTTGCTAGTGTAAAAACCTCGTACAAGTTGTCTGATATCTTCAGAAAAATAAGAGCCACATTCTCCAAACTTTTCATACAATTTATCCAAGTTTGCAATGTTGGAAGACTGAGCCTGAACATGCGCTATTGCGGCCTCCACTTTTACATATGAATCGATTTTTCTTTGAATTCGATTAATTTTATTTTGGTTATCTTTCTCAAGCATAATCTTAAATTCTTTATAAAGCCAAATTAGTGCTGTACATACGACCGTTGAAATAATAGATAATACAGGATTTGCTTGAAAATATGTAAGTAGTTTCTGTAACATCTTTGTACTCACCCTTATTTTTAATTTAAGAACTTTAAAAAGGTTGAAGGAGCATAATTCTTAGTGCGAAATCAATAACCCCATGTTTGTTGAGCTGCCGGAATGATTATGCTAACATAGTGGTCAAATCTACATACACAACTGAACACAGAAAGGACCTTATGAACCATTCAACCCTTCATCATACATTGCAACATATCATTCCACCGCTGGATCTGCGAAGCTGTCTGGTCAGTGTACGTGGGGAGATCGTTTACAAGCATTATCGGAACACACAGGCCGAGACACATATCGCCAAAATCAATTCATGTACCAAAAGCTTTATTTCTGCGCTCATCTGTATTGCCATGGATCATGGGCTACTGCCCGAGGCAGATACGCCTATTTCCACCTTTTTTCCGCAGCTCACTTCTGATTCTGATCCCCGTAAACCAGCGATTACGCTTGAGCAACTGCTTACGATGACTGCCGGGTTTAACTGGGATGAATTTGGCGGACAAAATTCGTTTCCACGGATGACACGTACGGATCATTGGGTCAACTTCGCTTTAGAACAGCGGTTGCGACATGATCCTGGCACACATATGGAATACAATTCGGGAGTCTCTCAGATTCTGTCCTCCATACTGATGCAACATGCAAGTATGAGTGTGGCAGCTTATGCTGAGCATAATCTATTCGGCCCGCTCGGCATTCACGATTACGAATGGGAGCAAGATCCGCAAGGTGTACACACGGGTGGATTTGGCCTAAGACTACTACCGACCGATCTACTTAAATTTGGACAGCTCTACCTTCAGGAAGGACAATGGGAAGGTGAGCAACTCATTTCGAGCAAACGTATTAAACGTTCAACGCAGCCCTTCATCACCGTCCCTCCGCCAAACCATGGCAGTTACGGCTGGCACTGGTGGGTCGATCAATATACAGGTCAAAATCTGGACAAAAACCCAGCATCTCCACATACCGACCATGAGAATCATAAGCCACTAAACTATTACTACGCCAGAGGTTTCGGAGGTCAGTATGTCTATGTCGTTCCCGAACTGGAGCTTGTGACCGTGCTGACCAATGATAAGCGCAAAAAGGAAAAACCACCTATTGATGTATTCCCTAGGCTAATCGTTCCTCAGTTATGGAAACTTGCCCGCTAGTCTATTTGCAATTGCACGGACTTTAGCAAAATATTCGCAACATAAACAACCCTTGCCTTAACTCGTACTGCATTTAAGCGGGAAGGCAAGGGCTTCACTAGGGGCAATTGAACTTTAGCATTCTAGGTTGAAATTTAGTCTTGGGCCTTGACCATTAGCTGCACCGTTTATCTTATCCGAGTGCTTCCTCAACGGCTAACGTTATGGGATAAGGACCCGACTCCTGATTCGATATAACCACAAGCTGAACCCCATGCTTCGGATAGACTCCAGACATAAACGAAACACCCGGATCAAAACCCATCACATGGGTTTTAAATACCTCTTCTTCCCTTAACTCCAACCATATCCCTAATCCATAGTATTCTCCGTCCTCATCATGCGCGTGTGGTGTCAACAAGTTACGAGTCATCTCTTCACCCAGTAACGTGTGGTCAAGCAAAGCATCCCAAAAGCGAATCATATCCGGTGCGGTAACATATGCTCCACCATCTGCTCCACCTTGAACGGGAATCGAAAAAACATTGCTTGTCCATGTCCCATCATCAGCATCGATATACCCAATAGCTGTGTTACGAGGAAGCTGATCTGTCAGAAAATATCCCGAATGCTGCATGCCACATCGTTTAAAAATATGTTCTTCCACGTATGTTGTGAATGCAACGCCCGTGTATTGTTCAACAAGGAGTCCCAGCACGATAAACGCTGCGTTATTGTAGTGAAATAACTCCCCGGGAGCAGACTTCATCGGCAAATGCTGAAACATGGGCAGAAAATCACTAAGATTCCGCATCATGTAAACCGGTCTATCTTTCCACAAGGCTGAAAAATCATCCATAACGTCCTCATCGAAATAATCCGGCACACCGGAAGTGTGCGTCAGCAATTGATGCACCGTGACGTCCGGATTCCACGCAGGAAAGGTCAGGTTTAAGACATCTTTTAATTTGGAGTCCAACGTAAATTTCCCTTGTTCTACCAATTGACATATGCTTACTGCCGTGAAAAGTTTACAACCCGAAGCGATACCAAAACGTGTATTTATATCATTGAATAGCTCATCACTGCGGTTCGCATATCCTCGCACCAACTGAAAAAGTGTCTGACTATTGTGTTTGCATATCACAACACCCGAAAAATCCTTTTTCTCCATAACCTCTCTGACTTTTTCCATTAAACTAACTCTGTCCATCATAGCGAAGCGTTCACCTACACTTTCTTGTCGTTGGTTTGTCTACTTCGTTCAATTGAGCCAGCCCCTCTTGCATTCATGAGATAATATAACGTGAGATAGATGGTAAGAAGGAACGTTCCAAAAAACATACAGAATGCCAAAGAGGGCCGTGTTACACTTTCATGCATCAGTCGGAGTAGCAGATCCCGGTTGGTCAAAGCATCCCAACTGTTTAACCTATAGACCCGTCCAAGCAGAACACCATAACTTGCAAGTGCGGTTCCACCTACCACAAATATCCATGACGCCACACGCCCTAACCGATCATACACGACTTCCTGAATCTGATACATTGATAGGAAGCCAATCAGTAGCCCTGTCCACACAAACATTAGCACAACCATCAGATCATACCAATAGTGAAACTCGGCCAGGCTTCCAGAGAAATACCTTGAACTCCGAGACGTCAGGTGAAGCAAATCCGTAACGATATACGAAGAGTTTGGGAAAAACAACAACCACATCATCGCACTTGGCACGGCAAGCCACATCACTCCTTTCCACTTCAAACGATTCAAGCCATAGGTTATGGTTGAGAAGAGAAATGGAATCCAACCCAAAAATAAATTCCAGATGAGGAAGCGAAAATACCGCTGATTCAGCCAATCGGCCGCTGCGTAGTACAAACCCAGTGTAACCACAGTCATTGCACTAAGAAAAATAAACATGTGCAAATAGTTCAGTTTTTTCAAAGCGTACAACCTCACTTATTCTAAATTCCAAATTTCACCTCAAACATTACATAAATTTGCTAATTTTTAAAATCTATTAAATCATACCATGTATAAAAGCAGAATCAAATTTCTAATAGATTAGTTAAATAAAAGGGGTTCATCTCTCACGCGCTGTTAGTCCCAATTTCTTTATACTAAAAAGCGACAGCCCTATTTACAGGAACATGTCGCTTCAATTATATCTATTACCTTTGAAATTCTCTTTTCTGACTGGTTTGTATGTCTACCCTTTTGTTTAGTCATCACAAATTTAATCTCCATTAAACATCATCTTATTTCAAAGGCTGAACGGTCGCCAGTTTGTAAGGATTGACTATTAAATACACACCACTGATTCGTTCCCCTGAAGCATCCATTTCCAAACAGATCACTTCAGATACCTGCCTGTCTTTCAACAAGACAAGCTGTGGCTCACCGTTAATAAACACAGACTTCCATTCCCTTTCTCTTAATGAAAGAAGTACTCTAGGCGAGGTCAGGATGGCAAGCACACCTTTATGGACACGCATCGTTTTCATAATAGTTCGTACTACACCGCCGCCGTCCGCTGTGAATACAGGTTGATCTGTCAACAGTTCCAACATGGCTGAAACGTCATGACGGAGAAAGGCTGAGGTGAACCGGCCAAGTACCTCTTCTTTGGTTTTCCAATCGGCATTGGCCTGCTCCACCGCTGGAAGTTGTTCAGACAAGTTTCGTCTGGCACGACTGTAGATTTGTCGACAGTTACTCTCTGTTTTGCCCAGCCATCCCGCAATCTCCGAATAGTCATGCTCAAAAGCTTCACGCAGCACAAAAACAGCACGTTCCATGGGGGATAAACGTTCCAACATCACCAGATAGGCGTAAGAAATCATTTCTTTTTGCTGTACCGCTTCCTCTGGCGTATTGACCAACTCATGAATACCCAGTGGCTCGGGAAGCCATTCCCCGACATAACACTCCCTTTGGTTACGAGCGGAGTTCAAAAGATTTAAACAGCGGTTCACGACTAGTTTTGCGATGTAGGACTTGGGTTGATGGATATTCTGCTTGGGCTTTTTTTGAAGACTTGTGAAACAATCCTGAATGATATCTTCTGCCTCCGTCACACTGCCCAGCATACGGTAAGCGATGGAAAAGGCGTAATTTTTATATTGTATATACAATGTACCAATATCCAGAGAAGACGGTTCTGGTGTTAACATAGGTTGATTTAAATCAGGATTGAGATTGGAATGCATGAATTCGCCTCCTCTGGAGTTGGTTCGATTATCGTTTATTTTTCTTTTTTATCGTTTTAGTTAAAACAACCCGGATACATGCCTGTCGTAATGGCGATGCGGTTCCAGCTATTGATCGCGTTGATTGCCATAATGAGGTTAACCATTTCAGTTTCACTGAAGTGTTCACGGACTTTACTGTATAGCTCCATCGGAACTCCATTCTCAGATATCCGAGTTACAGCCTCAGCCAGTTCAAGCATAACACGTTGTTTCTCCGTAAATAAAGGCACTTCATGCCACACACTTAACAAAAGTACATGATCTCCATAATCGCCCAGCTTCATCAAATCTTTAGCATGCATATCCAAGCAAAAGGCACAGCCATTCATTTGAGAGACTCGGATTTTCAGCAGCTCATATAACACCTTATCCTCAAATTGCGCGGAAACATGTTGCTCCATCGCCATCATAGCTTTGAAAGCACCTGGGTTTGCCGTTCTGTAGTTCATACGTAAATTCATATTCGTTCGCCTCCATCATTTAGTCTACATACTGAAGACAAACCGCACATGCTGTTTGTGACATCGTTATGAAAAAATGATTAGAAAACAAAAAAGGCGTTCTGAGTTGAACGCCCTTATCGTTATGATGCTTCATAATAAGGATTATCGTAATCATGCCAGATCTGTTTATCATACAGCTCACAGTAATGAGAACAAAATAGGAAATAGATTCGTACAAGCAAGAGTAAATAGAGGAATATTATTCAATTTACACCTTATCATCCGAGCTTAGTTTCACCGGGATTTCAGTATAGTACGGACACCCCGGCTCGTGGATAATACGCGGGTCTACCCAAGTCCCCCAATGTGGAACACGATTTACATAAGGAGGCATATTGGGCTGCATGTTGGGTTGCATGTTGGGTGCCATATTAGGCTGTACATTAGGCTGGATGTTGGGTTGAACATTGGGTTGGAGGTTCGATTGAATGGTTGGCTCTATGTTAGGCTGTAAGTTCGGTTGGACGTTTGGTTCGATGTTGGGTTGCATATGAAGTGGTTGGATGTTGGGTTGGAGATTTGGTCCCACATTAGGCATAGGGTTGGATACAGGAGCAATCTGCTTCTTACACTCTTTTGGCGGGCCGATAATCACCGTTTTTTGAATGGGAGCGAAGGCTTCCTGCACTTTATGTTCATCCAGACAATACGTGTGAGCAAGCACTTTCGCAGGAGTCAATCGCAGAATATCAGAGCCAAATATCGCTTCAGGCACAGGTGCATCAAAGATCGCAAGCAGATGTGTGTGATCCGTTGTCGCTACTTCATAGTGCCACCATCCTTGCGGTACATTAGCGGTTTGCCCCGGTGTGATCGGGAAGTGAAGCAGTTCATTGGTGAACGGATTAATGAGGGAAACAACCGCCGCGCCGCTGATACAATAAACAAGTTCAGTTGCATTTTGATGAATGTGAGGTTCAACAACATTGCCTGTACTCAGATAAATATCCAATAAAGCGGTGTTGCCCAACGTGTTGAGCTGATTTACCGAAAGTGCATTGATGTAATTGTACTCATCTTTCTTGAAAAGCGGATTGTTGCTTAAATCATACGTAAACTGTGTAGTCGGTAAAGTGAAATCCATGTACGAGGTTGCCAAAATTAAACGCCTGCCCTTCGCTCTCGGTTTAGGTGAGACCCTATACCTCAGCGTATGCCCAGCGCCCAGATCGGTGAGCCCATTTCGACTGGGCTAAATCCTTGTGTCAGCGAGTGACGAATCCGCATAGGCTGATATCATCAATCCAGATATTGGAGGCTTGTAATATGTCATATGTTCCGGGTTCCACATCAACCCAGCAGCCTGTAGGCTATCCTTATCCTTATTATCCGCCACCTCCCCCACCACCACCGTACCCTTATCCATACCCCTATCCTTACCCACCCGTGGTGCCTTTTCCTCTTCCTTTTCCCATAGGTGGGCTTGGGCCAGGACCATGGTGGCATGGTGGTTATCCAGGACATTATCCGGGATATCCGGGAGGCCCGCACGGCGGCGGTCCAGGAGGTCACGGGGGCCATGGCGGACCCGGCGGGCCTGGAGGTCCCGGCGGATTTCATGGTCACCGTTTTTTCCAGTGGTAGAACCTGAAAGCTTTACGTTTTAACTAAAAGGCAGGAGCTGTTTCAACAGCTCCTGCCTTTTGGTTATTTCATCTTGTTATATCCATCGTGATTTACAACGAATGTCTAGGGCCCTAGTATTCAATCTCATCCATTAGATTCAAATTGCGGTTAGACATCCGGAGAAGCTCTGTAAACGATGATGTAACATAATAAACAAAGTCCGGATCATGCACATACATAATGACTTGCCCATATGTTCCTGCCTCTGTTGGGTCAAAATCAAGCATCAAATAAAGCGAACCTCCAGCCATTGTAGCAAATGGAATCCATGACTTATGGAACAAATACGGTTTGATTTCAGCATCCAACTGTCGAATCTCTTCTTCTCCGTAATACTCCTCCAGCCTCTCATCCACGTCACAGAAGTATTGTTTGGTCTCCATAATCTCATTTAGCGACATCAGATAGAAGGGAACACATGAACCTTGCTCCATATCCCCCGGGTACAACATATGTAGACCGTAACCACTACCATCGGTATGGCTGTAAAAAGAGCGGAAATCGGCGGGCAGGCGGACTCCAAACTGCTTCTCGAACTGATCCAGCTCAGACTCGGATGCCCCTGCCAATTGAAGATACGTGTCATAGAGCGACCGAATCTCTTCATCTTGTATTTTCCGATCTAATAGATGGTTCAATTCTATCCGTAGATCGTTGATCACAATATCCACTCCAGACTTCATATCCCGTCACCTTCACCCTTCTCCGCACTTCGGTCCAGCATATATTGTTCATATCCCCAGAACGCCTCTTGTTCATCGCCGCCTTCAATCAGGATCATGACTGCATACGAGAACAGATTAAGCCATTCCTCCATCATGGCAACCTGCTCATCCGAGATGAGATGATTACTGCGAAGCATGCCCTCGGGTTCAATCGCCCAAGCCCTCGCCAGATGAGGAATGCTCCATAGACAAGCGATTACTTCCCGATCCAATGCAGGATTTGAAAGTTCCGGAGCGAGCACGCGTAGAATGAGCATTAATTCATGGAAATTCGCTTCAATGAATTGACCGCGAAACGGACGTAAGCTTCCAAGAAAGCCATGTTCCATCTTCGGATGGTTTACATCATCATGAGCAAAGGCGTGATATTTTAACAACAGTACAGCCTCTTGACGTTCCATTTCATCACCCTTTAGAGAATCATTCATTCAGGTATTCACACGTGACCACCCCGTATTACCAGCGAAGCGGCTCCTGTTCACGCCACAATACGTAGCGCTCCCTTTCACGCAAAGTACCTGTACCAATCCCGTATTCATCCATCCGTTCCGAACGCAGATCAAGGAAGTGCAGCATACCGCCATATGTTCCCACGGCAAGCTGGGACTGCTCTGGTGACACAGCCAGAGAATAGATTGTTGAACCTACAAAATGACGCCACAGCTCTTGTCCCTCGCGGTTGATGCAATATATATAACCGTACGCATCACCTAGCACCATACCACCTTCAAGCTCAATCATCGTATACACACGTGCATTCTCGTCCATGATTGGCCACTCTTCATCCGGTTTACGATCAGCAATGCTGTCTAGTGGAACTTGAATCGTAAGTCCATTGTAGAAATGACAGGCATTAAACCAGACAACTTGATTGTCACGACTGAATGCCGCACAATGCGGATAACTAGACTCTGGCTGTACCTCATACTTCTTGTCGTTCTCCCGATCCAATACCGTATGGTTGCTCATCTGGCTGCCCCAGGCAATCCAGCGCTCATCATAGGATACTGCAGCATGTCCCATAGAAAGCTGAGTGTCTTCATATTCATACTCCTGAATCTCGGCCACATCAGGATGAAGAAGGGTCACCCGCTCCTGCTCTACCAGATAGATACCGTACCGCGAATGAAGCAACAGCGCCTTCCCTTGATCCATGGGGATCAGCTTTTCAATCGTGTTCTCGGGATGTATCGTATCTGCCAGGGATTCAATTTCAGGCAATTGCGCTTTGATCAGATCCTTGATCTTGTCCCAAGGGTAGTATGCGACTTGCTCTCCTTCCAGCTTGCGGTCTGGTTCACGAATGACGTGAATACCTTCATGACTCGCCAGAGCAACGTAACCGCCGCCCCCTGAACAGCCTGCCATTGTGTAGTCCGGACTACACCACCATCCCTGCTGATCCATTGTGTATACCTGCCCGTTATTGGACAACATGCCTGTATTACAGAGCACCGTATGCTCATTCAAATAACCTACAACCTGCACCGCCTGCATAGAGTCCTGAAAATGATTGCTCAGCGGCCATGTTGCGGCAGGTAATTCTTCTCGAAGCCGCTCGACCTCACCCTGGAGATTAGCCTGTTTCACCATTTTCATCACTTTAGAACTGAGCGAATGACGGGTATCATCTGCTAGCTCAGCTTCATCCGGATGTTCTCCCTGAAGCATTTTATGTACAAATGCATTGACATCGCTGGCATACCGCTTGCCTTCCTTTCGCCACTGTTCCGCAGTTTCTGTATCCAGCCAACCCATAAAACCCCTCGCCCTCTACTATTCTCTACTTCAATGCAGTGCAATGATGTGCCTGCAAAAATTGTTGTATCTCCTGTACTTGACTCTGCGCTTCTTGTGCCTCCGCCTTGTGATTAAGTTCTTCAAAAAATAAAACAATTTCGCGCTCACTCGCCATATTAAAACGAACATACCCGCCAATCATAGTGCTGAACAGCTTGCATGTGTATTCATTATCAATGACCAGATCCCATGAAAAATGCAACTGGCATAGATCTGTTACTTCTTTCATTGATATTCCGTTCTCTTTCCCTGTAAAATGATAAAATATATGCTGCCGTTCTTCGTTCCACGGTTCGAAATACGCAGGGCTGAAAGGCTCATCTCTACGGTAGTAACCGCAGTAGATACGGTCAAGCATGTCAGCAAACGATGCATCGTTTGACGGCCACACCGTAATCTGTTCATCATGGCGAGGAAGCCAGATCAAACCTTCCACATCTGCATGAACAGCCAGAAAATCGCCATCTACTGAACTCCCGATGCTGATACATTCTTGCAATTGGCGCTGGCTAACGACCGTTTCATCCGTATGCTCCCATAGATCATAGTCTGCAAATGGCTTCAACACCTCGCAATCCGGCCGTTGAATGTTCATCCAGCCTGAATAAGTTCCCTCACCGTATTGCTGCATCCAGCGTTGATAAGCTGACGGTAGACGAACGGAATGTTCCTGCTGCACTTGTTGCAATGCCTCATGCGAGACAGCCTTTAACATACGAGACACGATATACATTCAGCATCGGCTCCTAACTGTAATTCTTAACAGGAAACGCGTATGGGGGAAAATCCAACCGGTTCCATAAGATTCATTAGATTTATGAGATTCATGAGATCAATCGACAGTACACATTAGGCCAGCTCTTCATGTACGATTTCAGTTGTTACGCCTTTACGATTGCGAATGTGAATAGCAAAAGCATCATAACCATTTCGTTTAACCTCGTTAAAAGGCACTCGCTCACCTGTAATCAACTCATACGTCCCATCCGGCTCAACATCCTCGCCAAACTCTTCATCCCATGGCACGTTGTAATATGCCGTCAGAAATACTTCAAATGTATCCTCGCCCTCAATGTCGAGATAAGGACGAAGCGGCCTGTTGTTCACTTCTTCCTCGGGATACGTCTCACACAGCATCGCATCGTAACCATGTTTCGCCCCGTCAATGAGAAGATAACGCTCCCCAGTAACCGAGTGTTCTGCATAAATCAAAAAAGGAGTCATATTGTTCCACATAATCAGATCATCATCATCCAGGCCACCATAATAAAAAATATGAAACTGATCATGCCCATCAGGAGTTTGCAGTTTTCCTTGCCATTCTACATCATGTTTTTTTTCTGCCGCTACGCTCTTTGTCAGCCCTTGCAGATATACAGGGCCATGCTCTACACCGTACATATTCATCATTTTGCCTCCATTTTGTTCATTCGTATTGTAACGATTTTATGCTCTTCATCCACTGTCAGTTTTACATTGATACCCAGCTTTTCACGAAACAACGCCGTAACATTCAGGTAAGGATCACGAGCGGCTTCCGTTCCCCGATTGCTAGACCGGCTCATACCTTGATGGATGATAGACTTCACCAGCTTATCGTCCCCTTTACCCGTTTGTTCATAGGTATAGATTACCTTCCCCTCACGGTCCAGCAGCGTCATTACTGTAACAAAGTCATTGGCATTGGTGTATTGGTTTTCACTTCGCACATACACATGATCGCTCTGCGAGTAATCAATTTGACCTGCTAAATACGGGTTGTTTCCCCCCGGTTGAACCTCGTACTCCTTATAAGCCAATTGAAACAAATACTGCAGACCACTCGTGTCAATACGGTAATACAGTTGACGATCATCTCCGCGTTTGTCCATTGCTGTATATCCGTTGATCAGCGGCCATGTCTGATAAGGTTTACCTTCGACGTCCACAGCAAGGGCGTAGCCCGATAACACCTTTTCTTTTTGAAATACACCATATGTCTGCATAATAAAATAAGCAGGTATGCACATCATGGCAAACACAAACAGAAAAACACTAAATTTAATTCGCTTATTCATCTTTTTTCCCCTGTTCCTGATGGTAATCATTTATCTGAAGTTATGCTGCATCTTGGTTAACACGCGAGTTACGGCTTCCCTATTTTTGGCCTCCTTGATGTAGACAGGAACACTGTGTGATGCAGTTTTCAGAGATCTGCCCCCATATTTCACACGTAAATCAGCCGATACATACTGCAAAAGATAATTCAGATGTTGCCGATTGACAGCCCAGATCTGTTTGCCTCGAATATAGTCCAGAAAATAGAGTTCCAGACCAAAAAGCGGGTCCCTGCCCTTTTGAATTTCGTTGTAATAACCTCGACTGACCTGCCTTTTATGCAGTTTAGCTCGATTTTTTGCCCCGCAGTGTGGACATGTAATATGGGCTAGCGGATGGGGTGTCATCTTCTCATCGGTTACCAACACCGTAAACCACCGCTCACATACAGTACAATATCCCTTAGCTGCATACTCGTAGTCGGCTTCTTTGACTGCATGAGCGTAGCACTGACTACATTTCCACTGCACTTTTCCATTAATGCGCTCGATATAAGCGTACCCGCCGCATTCTGGACATTTGACATCAACTCGCTCTCCCCGGTAAAGCACAGAATAAAAGCTGTATTTGTATGCCCCTTCGTCTTCGAAACGTTTCACATTCAACCTCTCCTTTCATTGAACCTTACGCTGAATCAGTCATTCATCCCACATTGTTCCAAATGAGCCGTTAATAAAATTATATGAAACTCTTTACCCAAGCACAACAAATCCAGGCTCGCTGTCTCAAAATAACGTCCTTAGTCCTACACAAATGTGTGCTTCGTCACACCGATGATCCCATCGATATCGTAATCTAGACTTAAGAGTCTCTCATCATTACCATCTCCCAAATACGTTTTTGTGAAAATCATCACTTGTTAATTGAAAGGTAGTGACTCTATGCTCTCGTTTCCCAACATTTTCAAGTACACGCTGCTTCTGACCATCTTTACTGCCGCACTCTCTCATTGCAATGCCACAAGTCCCGTGCAGCACAATCAAAATGAAGAGGCCTTCTCCAGCTCTGCTCCAAGTCAGCCACCCGTTGATCCGGTCATTCGCAGAGAAGGCGAAACCGTCTATATTGAAATGACCTCCCAAGTGACCGATATCGAAATTTCGAAAGGTGTCATCTATAACGCCTGGACGTTTAATGGGACTTCTCCCGGCCCCGTCCTGCGTGTCAAAGAGGGAGATACGATCGTTTTTACGTTAAAAAATAAAGATACCCGCATGAACCACTCAATGGACATGCATGCCGTTCATGCTTCTCCGAGCAGTAAATTCATCGATGTCATGCCGGGGAAAGAAGGCACTTTCACCTATCCTGCCTCCAATCCAGGCGTATTTATGTACCACTGCGGAAGCAAACCAACTCTCGCCCACATTTCCAACGGCATGTACGGCATGATTATCGTTGAACCCAAAGCAGGATACCCTTCGGATCATCTCGTTGACCGTTCGTATACTCTGGTGCAGAGTGAATGGTATAAGGAACATGATTACAATTCATTTGTTAACGGGGAACCGGAGTATGTCGTTTTTAATGGCAATACCTATACCCTGAAAGAACATCCACTGCTGGCCAAAGTAGGAGATATCGTGCGCATCTATGTCAGTAATGCCGGTCCAAACGAAGTCTCTTCCTTCCATGTTGTAGGTACGATTATGGATCGGGTATACAAGGACGGTAATCCAAGAAACATCGAGTATGGGATTCAGACCGTTATGCTTCCCGCCAGCGGAGGCGCGGTCGTTGAGTTTACCGTCACCGAAGAAGGTGACTATCCCATCGTAACCCATCAATTCAAGCATGTAGACAAAGGTGCATCTGCCGTAATCCGTGTAACGAAAGATGGTAAAAATCACGGTGGTGAGACTATGGCTCATTAATATATAAAGAGGTGACTAAGAAATGATTTGTACCCATGGAAAAAACGATGCCTGTTTCACCAAAGTTTCGCTTTTTCAGCATCTGGACCCTGCGGACGCTGCATTGCTGACCTCGCTCCTCCATACCCGCAAATTTCTAAAAGGCGAATATATTGTGCAAGAAGGCGAACTTTCAGACAGCCTTTTTGTAATACATCAGGGTAGTGTGAAACTATCCAAATATAACGAGAACGGCAAAGAACATATTATCCGGTTTCTGTTCTCCGGTGATTTTTTCGGACAGCATTCATTACTACATCAGACACCCCATCAATCCAATGCGGAGGTTCTTGAGACCTCGTCGATCTGTTCCATCCGCAAACAGGACTTTGACCAGCTACTTGAACATGATCCCAAACTTGCTTATCATTTCTTGCTTGCCATCACCCGTCTGCTCAATGAGACCGACGAGTGGAACAGTTCCCTCAGCGCAATGACGACGGAGCAAAAAATTGCGAAGTTGCTGCTCGATTTCCATACCCGGAATCATGCTAACCCTGAGATCCGACTGCCTGTTTTCAAAAAGGATATGGCTTTGCTCTTAGGAATTACACCGGAGACGTTGAGCCGTAAATTAAATCTCATGCAACATCAGAGGCTGCTTCAGGTAAAAGGTAATGAGATTCGTATTCTGCAGCTACAGGAGTTGAAAGATATGATCTCCTGATCAATTCATCGCCTGCTTGCATATGTAAACTATTTAACCCAGGTTGTGAGTATCGTCACAGTGAACGTCTGATTAACAGTATAAAGTGAATAACAAGAATAGAATTTTCAGGAGGCTAACCTTATGACGACTACCGTTGTTAAATTGGACAAACAACTCATTATGCATAAAATGCAGGAGCTATGCTCCCTATTGTTACAGGATGAAGGCTACAAAGAGATGCGTGAGATGATCGACCAATTTGCTGCAGACGAACAAGCGACCGAGCAATATGAACGCTTTATGGAGAAACATCAGGCTCTCGAAGAGAAAGAGCGTCAAAATATGGAGTTGCTCGAATCCGAGATTAAAATCTACGAAGAAGAGGAACGCGCGCTTTACGATCATCCGCTGATTCGCAGATTTATCTATGCACAACGTGAATTCAGCCAATTGCACCAACAGATTAGCAACTATTTTACAAAATCCGTTGAATTAAATCGTCTGCCCGAAGCCAAAGAGTTGGGTAAAGAAGCCTGTGGTTGCGGCGGAAACTGCTCCGGACACTAATTTCTACTTAACTTCTAAGCGAGATCAAGCTACAAGAAAGAGTATCCTTAACTCAGAATGGCTCTGAGGGGATACTCTTTTTTTTCGATTAGATATCCAGCAGTAAAGAAACCAGTAATCCCATCGATGCAATCAACCCTACGACAGGGCCTCCTTCTTCAAAAGCCTCAGGCATCATAGTTGAGCAAAGCATAGCTATAATGCCTCCTCCGGCAAAAGCACCAATCGCTGCTCCCATCTCTTTGGGTAGCTGTTCCAGAAACAGATACCCGCCCATTGCGGCAAGAGCAGAGATCAACAACACACCGAGCCACATCAACAGAATATTGCCTTTGCTATACTTGCTATTCTTCAGTCCTGCGGTACTAGATAAGCCTTCAGGAACATTGCTGACAAAAATCGATACCACCAGCACCACACTGACACCGTTCCCCGCCAGCAAACTGGCACCCAGCATGATCGACTCGGGAATGGCATCCATCACGGTGCCTGCGAATATGCCGAGCCCGCTTTGCTGGCTTGAGTCTTTCTTATTGGAACGTTTCCGATCCGAACCACCTTTAGCTGAGATGAGCCAATCAAATATTGTATATACGACGGCTCCAGCGGTAAAACCGATCGCTGTTGGTAACATGCCGCCATCGTTCAGTGCATCCCCAAGAAGCTCGAACGTAGCTGCACCAATCAGCGTACCTGTCCCGAAAGCCATAATCCAACCGATAACCCTCTTCGGAATCTTCATAAACAAGGCTGCAAGCGCACCAATCACTACCGCTGAGGCGGAGATGCCGCCCCACATGAATGCAGTCCACATCAGGGAAGGCCCCTCTCTCTTCCAAATTGTTTTATCTCCCATTAACCCGGGGTGACAGATTAAAAACAATCGCCTGATTCAACGGACTTTATTTTCACAAAATAATCAGTTAAACAAGCCTGACTTCCCCTTTCAATTCATCATTCCATGTCAATCCGATGACGGTGTGACCTATGTCACCTGATGTGGACTTAAATCACGTTATGATAAAATGATGTCATTTACAGAAGGATGAACCAGAGCAGGAATTGCACCGCTCCAATGATTTCAATGATGCCCACCTTCATAGGACGTAGGGTTTGACCTGCATATCGAAACGCTCTTGCAGCAGAATAGACGAAGGCTAGCCCCATCCATGGGTACCCAACGATAGCCGGAATGAATAAGAGTACAACATGGACAAGGCGTGACAACCTGATCCAGCGTGGATTGTTGCGTTCCCGAAAGACGGATTTCACAAAGAACGTACTTCCTGTAAAATGTAAAAAGGAAAATAATACAACGATGGCCATTCCGTAATCCCATTCACCACTGCCAATCAGATAAGCGGCCGCTCCGCCAAGGGAGAACACCAGCATCGCGCAGAGATCATTGGTGAGGGATCTTTCGGCCTTATGTCTCACATGCCAGATGTTCACCAGAAGCAGGCCAGCCAACATAGGGCCAAACCATAACAGCGAAGATTGCCCGATAACCGCCGGTATGAGACAGACTAAAGCAATTGAACCGTATATGGCAGCCCATGTATATAATCGTTGACGATTCGCGTTCCGTTTAAGTGATTGCAGCAAAGGATATGCGGTCAGATATAGGCCAAGCCAGGCTATGAACAGAGGCACATGAAGCCACTGAGGGCTGCTTGCCGCCACACCGACGAGAAAAGGTACACTGACCATCGCCCACCCTCCGTGCTCATGAGGGATAACGATTGGTTTTAGGTTCGTACTTGCATTGCTTTTCAATTCAATCACAACCTCCGATTCGATTTAACATTACAAAATGAAGCTTTCGTTGCTGAAGACACGAAGATATGAAGATATGAAGATATGAAGAACAAATAAAAACATCAAAATTAACGTTTATGCGTATAGAGAGGATGAACTCGTATGACCCGGGTAAATAAAGAAAACGCAGCAGAATTTCTGCAGCAATTCCCTATTTTTCAGGATCTTAGCCCTGAAGAGTTGAAACAAGTTGAAGAAATCGCCATATCCCGCAGCATCAGCAAAAAAACTGTGATTTTTAGTGAAGGTAGTGAAAAAGAAGCGGTCTTTTTCATCCGTACCGGCATTGTCAAAGCGTACAAAACAGACGAGAACGGACATGAACAGATTGTCTCCTTTCTCAAAACAGGAGATATGTTCCCACATACCGGATTTTTCAATGCGCATCCATATCCCGCTACCGCTGTTGCGATTACACCGACAAGTCTGCTGGCGATCCCTGTCCGTCATTTTGAACGGCTCATGCTCAGCACACCTTCCATTGCCATCAAAATCATGCGTGTACTTGGCGATAAAATACGCGAATTACAAGATAAGTTACAAGTGCTTTCCGGTCAGGATGTGCGTAATCGTGTACTCTCCTTTCTTCTCATGCTGGCAGAGCAACATGGTCAGCAACAAGCAGATAAAATTGTCATCAATCTGCCCATGACCCACCAGGAATTTGCCAATTCCATAGGAACGACAAGGGAGACAGCCAATCGACTGCTGAACCAGCTTGCGAAAGATGAATTGCTTGAGGTTGATCGTAGTCGCATCATCATTCATAACCTGCAGGCTTTAAAGGAACAACGAGACGCCTGAGCATAATGATAAAACGCCGCATGCATTTTGCTTCTTCTATCTTCTTTCTTGTTTCTTGCTTCTTGTTTCTTCTTTCTTCTTTCTTCTATACCGAATGTGGCGACCACCGCCTGTGAAAAAAGAGACCTTAACTACTGTAAATCAAGTTAAGGTCTCTTGCTGTATGTTGGATCACTTTTTCAAAACCTGTTCCGTTTATGTGATTTGCTCAGGCAATCGTAAGATCGGGTTTACTCATGTCACTGAACATACCGGCGTAATATTTGACTTCTCCAGCTTCATTACGAATCGCTGTAATACTAAGCCATTCCTGATAGACCTCACCGTTTTTCTTCCGGTTCCAGATCTCTCCCTGCCAGTATCCTTTGTCACGCAGTTCCTGCCACAACTGATCATAGAACTTTTTATCCTGCTTGCCTGATTTCAGCATGCTTGGCTTCTGTCCTACCGCTTCTTCAGCTGTATAACCTGTAACTGCCGTGAAGGCTGGATTCACAGAACGAATAACACTGTTCGTATCTGTCACCAGAATCGCTTCAATTGTATTCTCCAAAATGCTGGCAGACAGTTGAAGTTTCTCCTGATAGAACATCCAGATGACAAGCACGAGACTTACCAGTGCAATCTGGGATAACGCCATGAATCCAATCGCATAATGCCCTGTCATACTGTACAACAGTGTCAGCATCAATGGAGGGAAGAAACCACCCAAACCACCCATAGCTGAGATCATACCATTCGCGATTCCTGCCTGTTTGACGAAATACATTGGCACCAATTTGAAAATCGTACCGTTACCTGTCCCCGCGCAAAGCGCAACTGTCAGACAGCCTACTGTATAGATATAGAAGGATGGCGCGAAGGATAACACAATCGCTGCTACCGTCAATCCGCCAAATACAAACATTAATATTTTGAACGGATTAAATTTATCACCCAGCCATCCGCCAACCGGACGCATAATTGTTGCGACCAGGATGAATCCCGCGGTGCGAAGTCCGGCATCAACCTTATCCATCTGGAAATTGGTTACGAGGAAGTTCGGCAAGTAGACGGTGAACGCCACGAATGAACCAAACGTTAGGAAATAAAAAAGACACAAGAGCCACAGTTTATTATTGCGTGATACGTCTTTTAGCTGCTGCATCAGAGGAAGGGTGACACGTGTTTCTTTTTTGTCTCCCAAAGCAAAGTTGAGTGCCGCCATACCAATTAAAAGAATACTGTAAAATAATACGGTTTTGGACCAACCCACCTGAGCAGCAACCAAAGGAGCTCCAAACGCCGAAAGCGCCGTACCCAGGTTACCAATACCATAGATCCCGTTAACAAAACCGTGACGCTCTTTGGGATAATACTTCGGTAATGAGGTTACTCCAACAGAGAACACAGCTCCACCGATCCCGAGGAAAAATCCCCCAATGACCAGATCACTGAACGATGTTGCGCGGCTTACCCACCATACGGGAGCGAGTAACAATACAAAGCTGATCATGAAAATGTTACGTGCCCCGTAGCGGTTCGTCCAATACCCAATCGGAATACGAGCAATCGAACCGATCAATACCGGAATGGCCGTTGCCCAAGCCAGCTGTGATGACGTAAGTACGATGTCTTCTTTAATGAAAGGCATGAGTGATGACAGAATCACCCATACCATGAAACCGAGAATCAGACTTGCGGTTTGCAAGGGCAGTTGAACTTTACCTTTTTGCTGCATTTACATCGCCCTTTCCTTATGTTGTTCTTGATTCTGATTCGGATACACGGCTCCGTCTCTTCTGCGATACAGCACATAGCTACGTCTGAGATATCCGAGAGGCATACTTAGCATGTGAACGAGACGAGTGAATGGGAACACACAGTACAGCACAAATGTAAGTAAAATATGAACTTTGAAGTTCATGGGCACAGTTTGCATCAGAGCCGGATCAGGTTGGAAGACCAGAAGTCCTCGCAGCCATGGATTAATCGTTGTACGATAATCAAACCCACTATGATTTACCGCATTGGCTGAAGTTGCCAAAATACCCGTCACGATAACAATGATCAGCATGGCAAGGGCCAGCCAATCCCCAACGCTGCTTGTTGCGCGCACTCTACGAGCCGTATAGCGGCGTATCAAAAGAATAACCAAACCGGCAAATGCAATAATTCCTGCCGGTAATCCGCCGAACACAGCGCCCATATGATAGGCTTCGTCACTCAGACCGATCCAGTGGTAAAATTCGATCGGTACAAGCAAACCGGCAATATGTCCGCAGATGACGGCGAAAATGCCGATGTGGAAGAGTAAACTTCCCCATCGCAGCAACCGTTTTTCCAGCATCTCACTTGATTTGGATGTCCAACTAAACGGATTGGTTACATATCTCCAGATGGTCGCTGTGATACAAAACACGATGACCATATACGGGAGAGCACCCCATAACATTAATTCCAGTGTACTCACCGACTGCCCCTCCTCATCAGCTCAACGATCTCGTTCAGACCGCCAAGCGGTTGTTTCTGTTCTTCTTTGCTTGGTTCAGGTACGTCCGAAACAGACGGCTCGGGCATCACCTGTAACATCAGCGTAAGGAGCGGCCCGTATGGACTGTTTTGTCCTGCAATGCTTTCGGTCATCGATACCAGCGCTTTATGGCAACTATCCAGAACTCCAATGGCATCCTGCTCAGGAGCCTCGGCAATGAATTCGAGCACCATGGGCAAGTAATCCGGGAGTTCGGTAGCTTCCATATAGAAACCAGCCGCTTCATATCTGCGCTTCAAATCAATCAGTGCTGGCCCGCGATCCCTCTCATCGCCATGCAAAGCATAGGTGAGATAAAGATTCGATTTTTTATCAAAGTCAAACGAACGAACATAAGCGTCCTGCCACCGTATGGCATCTAAAGCCTGAGCACTACTGATGAAGGTTAACACGGTCTGCTTCACTTCTTCATCAGAGATCGAAAGGACAGCTTCCTGTACGCCTTGTAATCCCTCTCTCCACTCGGTATCCGGATATTGCAGCAGATAGGAGATCAGTTTGCAGACCATTCGTCTTGTTTCCATGTCGTACATCGGCTTTACGATTGGTTCTGGATCGATATCAATTGTCATCGTTGTTGTCTCCTCTCCTATGAGAATACGCCGCAAGAACCCGGGCCGCCTGCAAAGTCAAGACCGCAGCTGCCTTGTTCACTGAAGAGATCCGCCACTTCCTCACGGTGAGCTGGTGGGATCACAAAACGATCATCGTATTTCGCGATAGCGAGCAGACGATACATATCTTCAACTTCCTGCGCACTCATGCCTACCATATCCAGCAGGTCGGACTCACTTGTTTTGCCGGTTTGCTGGTTACGCATATGAATACGCATGACAGCCATTTTGCGCAGTACTTCACGAATACGTCCTGTATCTCCAGCCGTAAGCAGGTTCGCCAGATATTCAACCGGAATACGCATGTTATCAATCGCCGGGAAAATATCGTTTGCTTCGAGCGAGCTTCCTTGGCCTTCTACCCGGTTCGTGATCGGGCTTAACGGCGGAATGTACCATACCATTGGCATCGTGCGGTATTCAGGGTGCAGTGGAAGTGCGATCTTCCAGTCAATCACCATTTTGTAGATCGGGGACTGCTGCGCTGCAATAATCCAGTCCTCTGGAATGCCTGCTGCCCGTGCTTCACGGATGACTTCAGGATCATTCGGATCAAGGAAAACATCCATTTGTGACTCATACAGATCCTTTTCATTCTCAACCGATGCTGCCGCTTCAATGCGGTCTGCATCATAGAGCATCAGACCGATATAACGGATACGCCCAACGCAAGTTTCGGAGCAGATCGTTGGCAGACCCGCTTCAATCCGCGGGAAGCATAGTGTACATTTTTCGGCTTTGTTCGTCTGCCAGTTGAAATATACTTTTTTGTAAGGACAACTGGATACACAGAATCTCCATGCACGACAAGCATTCTGGTCAACCAGTACGATACCGTCCTCTTCCCGTTTGTACATGGCACCTGATGGACAAGAGGACACACAAGACGGGTTCAGACAGTGTTCACAGATTCGCGGCAGGTACATCATAAATACCTGTTCAAAATCCATTTTGATCGATTCCTCGACACCTTTCATGTTCGGGTCTTCCATCCCCGTTATATGAGCACCGGCGAGGTCATCTTCCCAGTTTGGACCCCATTCGAGGTTCATGTACTCTCCCGTGATTTGGGATTTCGGTCTTGCGACCGGCTGGTGTTTTTTCTCCGGACTGTTGGTCAATTTTTCGTAATCATAAGTCCAAGGCTCGTAGTAGTCGTCAATTGTTGGTTGATCCGGGTTGTGAAAAATGTTAAGCAAACGTCTGGCACGTGTACCGGATTTCAGCTCCAGCTTGCCGTTTTTCATCTCCCAGCCGCCGCGATAACGCTCCTGATCCTCCCATTGTTTCGGATAACCGACACCCGGTTTCGTTTCGACATTGTTAAAATACATGTACTCTGCACCTGGACGATTCGTCCAGGTGTTTTTGCATGTAACGCTGCATGTATGGCATCCGATACATTTGTCCAGGTTCATGACCATACTGACTTGTGCTTTAATCTTCAAGCCAATCCACCTCCTGCAGTTTTCTAATGATGACGTTCAGGTCACGCTGGTTGCCTGTCGGGCCATAATAGTTGAAACCATAACTTAACTGGGCATAACCACCGATCATATGCGTTGGTTTCACGTGAATACGAGTCGGACTGTTATGCGTACCACCGCGTGTCTGTGATATTTTCGTACCCGGAACGTTAATGTGACGGTCCTGAGCGTGATACATAAAGGCTACTCCGCGTGGAATCCGGTGCGTAACAACTGCTCTTGCCACAACGACCCCGTTACGGTTGAAACATTCGATCCAGTCATTATCCACCAGGCCGGCGTCCTCAGCATCTTCATGATTCATCCAGATCGTTGGGCCACCACGGAACAATGTCAACATCGGCTGTGCATCATAGTACATACTGTGAATGGACCACTTGTTATGCGGTGTCATGTAGTTCAGTACGATTTCTTTGCCGCCCTCAATCGGACGTTTGCTGTTTGGATGGAACGGTGTATGTTTCAGAATCGGTTTGAAGGTCGCCAGTGTCTCACCGAACTCACGCAGCATCGCATGGTCGATATAAAACTGTTGTCTACCCGTCAATGTCCGCCATGGAATCAGACGCTCTACGTTGGTTGTAAACGGTGAATACCGCCGTCCGCCTTTTTCCGATCCGCTGAATGCAGGTGATGTAATGACTGTTTTCGGTTTTGACGTAATCTCGTCAAATGTGAAACACTCCTCCGAGCGCTCTTCTGCCAGATCCTTCAAGTGCAGTGCCGTCTTCTTCTCAAGTGACTCCCACGCACGTACAGCCATCTTGCCATTTGTGGTGGTAGAGAGCGTCAGAATTGCTTCTGCAACGTTGCGATCTGTACTCAGATCTGGACATCCTTGTCCAATACCATCTTTTCGGTTAACACCAAGAATGCCTTTCAACTTCTCATACTCCTCGGTTGCAGACCATGAGATCCCCTTCGTACCAATCGGTTTATCCTTCACATTAGGTCCGAGACTGATCATTTTGTTGTAAACCGCAGCATAGTCACGTTCTACGACCTGAATATGCGGCATCGTTTTGCCCGGAATAGCTTCACATTCTCCAGCACTCCAGTCTTTGATCTCACCATACGGCTGCGCGAGTTCATCCGGTGAATCATGCAGCAGTGGTGTAGTCAAAATCTCCTTCTGCGGTCCGTCGAACTGCTGTGCAGCCATGTCGGAGAACACACGTGCAATCTCCTTGAACGTATCCCAGTCGGAACGGGATTCCCACTGTGTGGCTACTGCCGGGTTGAATGGATGCACGAACGGGTGCATATCCGTACTGCTCAGGTCGCTTTTTTCATACCATGTGGCTGCTGGAAGTACGATATCGGAATACATTGCTGTACCCGCCATCCGGAAGTCCATATTGACCATAAGATCCAGCTTGCCTTCCGGAGCATGTTCCACCCACTCCACATGCTCTGGACGAAGTCCCAGATCATCATCATTCAGCAATCCGTTCGTGGCACCGAGCAAATGCTTGAGGAAATACTCATGTCCCTTACCTGAGCTTGAGATCAGGTTTGCTCTCCAGACAAACAGCACACGCGGGAAGTTCGCCGGGTCATCAGGCTGTTCAATGGAGAATTTCAGATTTTTATTTTGCAGTTCGGATGCCACGTAAGCTCCGATCTCTTCATTCGTTTTTGCTCCCGCATCCAGTGCATCCTGATGCAAATCAATAGAGTTCCGGTTAAATTGCGGATAAGACGGAAGCCAGCCCATGCGTGCAGCCATAACATTATAGTCAGCCACGTGCTCGAAGCGCGGATCACCCTCAAGTGCCGAGGTCAGCTCTCCGACCTTAGTCTCCTCATATCTCCATTGATCTGTTGCAAAATAGAAGAAGGAGGTACCATTTTGCAGACGCGCAGGTCCACTCCAGTCACGCGCAAACGCAATCGTCTGCCAGCCTTCCGCCGGACGTAGTTTCTCCTGACCTACATAGTGAGCCCAACCACCACCGTTAACCCCCTGACAGCCTGTCATCAGTAGCAGGTTGATAATGGCACGATAGATTACGTCAGAGTTGTACCAGTGGTTGATGCCGGCACCCATAATAATCATAGAGCGACCTTGTGTATCCACGGCATTTTGTGCAAACTCACGTGCGATCTGAACGACGGTATCCCGGTCAACCCGGGTGATTTTTTCCTGCCAAGCAGGTGTAAATGGTTTATCCTCTTCCGCTTCCATAACGACTCCTGCAACGATTTCAGTAGAGTCTGCTGAACGCGTCATTTCACGATCAACCCCATACTTCGCCAGCACGAGATCGTAAACCGAAGTAACCGTAATCCAGCGATCATCAACCCAGATGCGACGAACCGGGATTTGACGTTCCATTACGTGACTTCCTTCGTCATCGAAGTAAGGCAGTTGCACGGTTACGAGATCATGGTGCACACCGAGCATGGAAAGTCTTGGATCAATCGGCTCGCCGGTATCCACCTGCTCCATTTTGAGATTCCATGTACCTTCTTCACCCCAGCGGAAGCCCATACTACCTTTTGGAATCGCATAGGATGCCGTATTTTCGTCATATACAAGGGTCTTCCATGCCATGTTGTTGCCCTGGATGCCCAGGTCTTCCCCTAGCAAGAAACGGCCTGCAATGTTTGCGCCATCCTTCTCTTCCACAATCAACAGATTCGGGAAGTCCGTATATTGCTTCGCATAGGACATGAAGTATTCCGTAGGATGATCCAGATAAAATTCTTTCAGGATGATGTGCCCCATTGCCATGGCAAGAGCTCCATCTGTACCTTGTTTTACGGACATCCATGTGTCTGCAAACTTCACATATTCGGCATAATCCGGACTGATGGATACTACTTTTGTCCCTTTGTAACGGGCTTCAGCGAGGAAGTGGGCATCCGGTGTACGGGTCATTGGCAGGTTGGAACCCCAGACCAAAATGTATCCTGAGTTGTACCAGTCACTACTCTCCGGCACGTCTGTCTGATCTCCCCAGATTTGCGGGGATGCCGGTGGCAGATCCGCATACCAGTCATAGAAACTGAGTAGTGGTGAACCTACCAGAGACAAGAAACGGGATCCTGCAGCATAACTGACCATCGACATCGCTGGAATCGGGGAGAACCCAATGATGCGGTCAGGGCCGTAATCTTTGATCGTATGAATCATGGAAGCAGCAATAATCTGTGTTACTTCGCCCCATGATGCACGAACCAGTCCACCTTTACCGCGTACCGATTTGTATCTCTTCACTTTGACCGGATCATTCGCGATACTTTGCCATGCTTTTACTGGATCGCCATGAGTCTTCAGAGCCTCACGCCACATTTCAAGGAGCGCACCACGCACGTAAGGATGTTTCACACGTAATGGACTATATAGATACCATGAGAAGCTTGCTCCACGCGGACATCCACGCGGTTCAAAATCAGGCATATCCGGTCCGGTTGATGGATAGTCCGTCGCCTGTGTTTCCCATGTCACGATGCCATCTTTCACATAAATCTGCCAGCTGCACGAACCCGTGCAGTTCACGCCGTGTGTGGAACGCACCACTTTATCATGTTGCCAACGACGGCGATATACATCTTCCCAGTCCCGGTTTACCGGGGACATCTCACTCCAGCCTTCCGCGTTTTTTTCACGTTTGGCAAAATACTTCAGTTTACCCATCCAGGGCATGCTTTTGCTGCTCATTGTTGTCCTCCCACAATTGTGACCTGTTGATGCTGGTCTTCCTATCCTCCAATCTGCGACATATGCCGCAGCGTAGGTGTTCCGTTAATCTCTTGCCCTTTTAAGGCTTTTACCATGTCATGAGTTTCGGGTTTGGAGCCGAGCGCCTTGTAAAATAAATCCTGCACCGCTTTGTCGTCACCAACGAGCGGGCGAACATTGTACTCATCTGACCAGTACAGACAAGGCTTAATGTTACCGTCGGCCGTTAATCGGAGCCTGTTACAGCTACCGCAGAAATGACTGCTGACCGGATGAATCAGTCCGAATGTTCCAGCGGCTCCAACGATCCGGTAACTATCTGCTGGGCCATTGCCATACACATCACCGCAACTTTCGTAGTTCCACTTGGTTCCGCAAGTGTTCAGTACATGTTCAAGCGGCAAATAACTCGACTTCCAACCGGTTCCACTGTCTCCGATGGGCATGTATTCAATAAAACGAATATCAATTGGAGCTTCCAGCGTCATGCGTAGAAAATCCTCCACCTCATCGTCATTTACACCCTTCATCAGTACAACGTTTAGCTTGATGGGCTTGAATCCAGCCTTTTGACTGGCTTTGATGCCCTCCAGCACGCGATGTACCTTACCGCCCCGTGTAATACGCGCAAATCGCTCCGGCTTGAGCGAATCCAGACTAATGTTCACGCGTGTCAGACCTGCAGCTTTCAGCATCTCGGCATGAGCTGCCAAAAATATGCCATTGGTTGTCAATGCAATGTCTTCAATCCCTGGAATAGCGGATAACATCGCAACCAGTTGATCCAGCCCCTTGCGAACGAGAGGTTCTCCGCCAGTCAATCGCAGTTTCCGTATGCCTAGCGGAGCAAGTGCCTGGACAATCGATGTAATTTCTTCATAGGACAAAATGCGTTCTGTCGGTTCAAACTGCATTCCTTCTTCCGGCATGCAGTACACACACCGCAGATTGCAACGATCCGTAACGGATATACGCAAGTAATCATGCACACGTCCAAAAGGGTCTATTAGTTTTGATTCCATACACGTACCTCCTTTCTCTTGGGTGCTGTCATGACATCGCTAAAGGAGAACACTCGCTTCCTCACATGTATTGTCAATCATGGGCTAAGCATAATGATGTCTGGCTTTGCTAACTGTGCAAAATATCACAAGAACTGAAACATAACGCACAGTTGCACATTTATGAAAGCTCCGCAAGCCTTTTCTGAACAGGATTTCAGTCCAAATAAGGCGAGATTATGACAAAAATAAAGGTGTGAGCAGGCTCACACAGCCCCGCTGTCTGCTTTTCTATAATCAAGTTGCAACACCACACTAATCCCAATTTGGAGGAATGACCCATGAACACATACGCTGCAACCATTAATGCCACAGAGTATCCACCTCATTTGAAACATAAAATTATCTTTGAAACGTTTGAAGCTCTTCAGCCTGAGGAAGCGATGTTACTCGTTAACGATCACGATCCAAAACCGCTCCGCTTCCAGTTTCAATCGACACATCCTGACGGCTTTGACTGGGAATATATCGAACAAGGTCCTATAACGTTTCAGGTCAGAATCACTAAACGATAGATTGGAGTTGAACGGGAATGGCGCATGTTGAAATCATTAACGAGACTACACTGCGTCTGACGCTGGGACTCGAAGATGCTGTATACATGATTCAGATCGCTCAGCGTGAGCAGGCAACCTATGCACAGGAGATCATTACGATTTACGAGAAAATGCCCGTGTTCGAATTCACTCATTTCTGCTTCTATGCCTATGACAGTGCGAGACTGTTTGAGCGTGTGCTTGAGATGGACCCCAAAACCTATCTCTCCTTCTCCCTGGATGCACCTGATTCATTCTTCTATGCCCTGTACGGAGGCATGGCCGCTTTATATGAATCTTCGATCAAGCTGGTTCAGCAGACGCAAGCAGCTACGGCAGTCAGCACCGAAACGGATGTGAATGTTCATGTCTGAAACCGATATTAATATTGTTGAACTCGACGTACGCCCTCATCTGAGCAAAAAACTGGAGCCTTTTCAGCTCATTATGGATACCGTTAAAGAACTGAAACGCGAAGACGTATTGGTCCTGCATGCGCCGTTCAAGCCGACTCCATTGCTTGGCATTCTGAAAATGAAAGGATACTCCAGTACATCGGAGCGTCTTGAATCCAATCATTGGGTGACCACATTTGTGCATAAAAAAAATAAAACCGCTGCAGAGAAGATTTCCGCGGCGGTTCAAATCAATACGTTGGCTCGAACTGAATTAACTTCATCGTCGATTGAGGATTCAGGTTCAGAGAATGCCATAACTTCCTGTGAAGGGCAACCTCCAGCAATAGCTGAAACTTCAACATCCGAGGTTTTGTCAGATGAGCCCATAACACAGGAACTGAAAGAGCCAACCATTGTACTGGACAATCGCGGACTGGAGCCACCCCAGCCAATGATGCGCACATTAGCTGCACTTGAACGTTGCAAACCGGGAGAAGTTGTACTTATTCATAATGACCGCGTGCCCGTTTTTTTGATCGAGGAATTGAATCAGCTCGGTTGTCTCTACACCGTTGAGGACCAGGCGGATGGCACAGCCAAAGTCAGAATTGAAAAAGGGTAAGGGGGCGAAAGCCATGTCCAGGTTGCCGTTTCTTTTTATCATCACGGGCATCGTTGGATTTGTAATGTATCACGCCTTCTCCTTGCTCTCATTGACAGGCTGGCTAGGTGATGAATTAAGGGGACCCGAAGGCTGGTTTCATGCGCATTTGTTCGTACTCGGATGGGCCACCATGCTGGCGATGGGTGCCGTTTATCAGTTGATACATGTCATTTTACAAACGAATATTTATAGTACAGTGCTCGGTTACTGTCACTATTTCTTGTTCACTGTCGGTGCTACAGGCATGTTGATTGGTTTTATTCGCACAGATGTAATCTGGATTGCAGGTTCAGCAACGCTTGCACTATCCGGCATTTTGTTATTTGGCTTGAACATGGCTGTCACCCTCTTCCGGGCTTCCATTTGGAATCCCGTAACGATCAGTGCAGCATGTGCCTGTCTGTATCTTGTACTTACCGGATTATCCGGCATGCTGATGGGACTGAATTTTGCTTTTGGCGACTGGAATGGTCTGCATCAACGATTGTTTGGCGCACATATCTGGATGGGAACCCTTGGATGGTTTGGCATGTTAATCACCGGATTCAGTTACAAAATGCTGCCGATGTTTTATTTGTCCCATGATTTCTCTATCCGATTGCAAAAGATGGTTCTGGTCCTGTGGAATGCTGCTGTTATTACAGGAGTGATCGCATTCCTGACAGGTATCCAAGTTGGCTTGCTCTGGTTTGCGCTTTTGCTTTTGACAGGAGCACTGATCTGTTACGTATACCATCTGGAGCAAATTCAGGAGAAACGGCATAAAAGCAACTCTGGCCCCGGAATCCGCTGGACGGTCTATGTAAGCCGTGCCTTGCTCGTATATTCCATGGCTCTGTTAATCTATAGTTCGCAAGATGTAGAGCTACTCCTTGATTCACGCGTTGTGCTTCTGACTGGCTGGGTATACCTTGGAGGCTGGGTATCTCTGACGATCCTCGGGTATGCTTCCAAAATTGTGCCTTTTCTTTGGTGGACCCACAAATACGGCAAGCTTGCCGGACGTCCTGGTACTCCACTCATGGCTGGCATGTTAAGTGAAAAAAGGATCAATCATGGAATACTTGCGATGGTCGCAGCCAGTCTGCTCTTAGTCAGCGGTATTCTGATTAATTTGGCGGAAGTGATGATGGTTGGCGGAACATTACTGTCTATGATCTCTATCGTATATATTTCAAATATCGCCTTGGTATTTAGACGTTAACAAGATGGATTGGAGCGTGGAAAAGATGGAACAAACCTCACATTTACTCGAGTATTTAAAAGAAGTCTACGACCCGGAGCTTGGTGTCAACATCGTTGACCTCGGCCTTGTGTATGAAGTAAAGGAAGAGCCGGAACGCATCCAGGTGCGAATGACGCTCACTACACCAGGCTGTCCACTACATGACACCATCGTTGGTGCGGTGAAATGGGTTTTACAAGAAAATACCGACAAAACCGATATTGACGTGCAGGTGGTATGGGAACCGCAATGGTCTCCGCAGCTGATGTCCAGAGAAGCCAAAGAAATGCTCGGATACTTTTAAGCAGGTGCTTATAATAAGGAAGTCGGCAGAAGGATATGTGTCCAAACAACTCAGTCTAATGAACAACCAATACCCCAAAAAGCGTACTCAAGCTCTGATCCAATCAGGCCAAGGGTACGTTTTTGTATGTATTCCTTTTCGCACGTAAAAAGAGATGCACTGCAGCAAAGAAAAAGAACTCCTCGCGGAGTCCCCATTCCCTATTATTCATTCGGCTCTATAGAATATTAGATATCTTTGGCGTAAGAAGCTTCTGGCACTTTATTCAATACCACGAACAAACGAACTTCCGCATCACTTGTGTTATGGAAAGCGAATTCCGTCTCTCCTCCGCAGGATACCACGTCTTCTGCCTGAATCACATGCTCTGTTCCGTCCAGAATCAGTGTTCCTTTGCCTTCAACGACGAGCAACGTGAGGTCAGCACCGGGATGTTTGTGAACGGGAAGCTGTTGTCCTGGCAGAAAATGAAGTACAAAGGTTACACCGCCTCCTTGTTGAAACAACACCCGTTTCGTGAAACGGTCTGTACTGTATGCTTTAACTTCTTGTAATGACGTGATACTCATGATCATCATCCTCCTATTTGTTCTGGTTATGTATTCATTTTAACGCGAAAAAACCTGCACCTCCTTGATTCAAATCAAGAAAACGCAGGCTGTGGATTTAGGACTTACATTGCTAAAATATCACTTGTTTTATATATCAGTAAATACAAGAACAAATACCAATATAATATATATCCATATTATGATAGAAGAAACTCGTTCATATTACCAACCGACCTCTCTTCTCCGCCAGACCAATCGTTGCGTGCACCCCCGAGTTAAATTCCAGAAAATCCTGCTCTACCCCGTCACTGAAAATAACTCCATCCTCCGGCATTTGTGAAACGATGTGAAGGGGTTGCTTCGCATGAATCTGTCCAAACACGAGATTTGCCGCCGTGGTTCGACTCGGGAACGGTTCACGTACCGTAAAATATAAATAAGGGGAATCCCACGAAAACTCGTTCTTGTTCAATCCTCCCTCAGAAGCCGTTCCTCTTAAATCAACTGATCTTTCATCACTAGTCAATTGCTGGTGCTCCCCCCTGCTCACATGTTGCCAAGCCGCTGAACGGACAATACCTGAAGCACCAGCCAGCACACTCTTAAACCATCCGGTTGATCCCATACCTGTTGACACGATAATACCGCTGGATGATTGATTTTCAGTGGAGGCTCCCAAACGCACTTCATAACGGGCAGATACATGTGTCTTCCGACCAATAAAGAGATCATTGACACCGTACAGCACCTGTCCGTCATTCAGCTCAACTTTGGCAAGGGTGACTTCCTTAAGCGAGCGCTGTCTACGTATCACGTCTGGAACAATGAAGCTTAGATCCTCCACTGTAAAAGGTAACAGCACCCCGTCCCACCGCATCGGATCTGGATTCACACCGATAAGCGGCTGCTCGGTAACATATTTCAACGTATTGGCAACCAGACCATCCTGTCCGACCACTACCACAATATCTTGCTCTCCAAAAATAAAGTTTGGCACATGCTCTCGGTCAATCATCTGAACACGTCCAAGTTGACTCAATTGCTGTTGAGCAAGCTGTATCGATTGCTTGTAACGGCGATCTTCCTCGACGTAATCGCTAAAGTCAGCACCAAGACGTTCAATGTAAAACTGAGCCTGCTGTACAGTGTTGTAACGTACAATCAATTCCTCCAGTCGGGTTCTGCGCTTAACCAAAATTAATTTATGCTCACTCATGGGTTCATTTATCTTAACCATCTGTGATTCCACCTCCCGCTTTCCCTTTGACTTGAGGAAAACCATTATTGATTTTTTTGGTTTTTTTGAATTTTTCGACTTGTCTCACTTGTTTCATTTGTCTCAATTGTCTGACTTGCCCGACTCACCAGATTGACTTGATTATCTGACACGTTTTGACTAACTCGACTGGATCGTATAAACCGTGTTCTGGAAGCGGATAGATTGGTTTGTTTCCCCCATCCAACAATCATCGTGTTGCCCCTCCCTTACCTCTTCCTTCTGCTGGTGCCATCAGACCCTGTAGCAGATCTGGTGAGATATTCAACTGCCCGATTTTCCCAGCATTCTCGGCCAGTTCCTGGAACGCAAGTGCAATCAGTTTATCCGAGTTCATGCCCATATTGGCCATGGCCTGTAATACGTTCGGCTGTACATGCTGAAGCGAATTCATGACTGCTGCAATCTCATACGCTTTGGCATCTGCTTCGGCATTCTGATTCGCAATGGTGAGCTCGATTAACTGTTGCTTGCGCTCTTCCATCGCGGTATTAAACTGGAGCTGCTCCTGTTCCATCTCGTTCTGCTTCTGTTTCACCGAGCGTTCGGCCTGTAATTGGGTTTCCCGAATCTGTTGTTTCTTCGTCTCCACCGCAATCTCGGTATTCAGTTCATTTTCTTTCACGCGGCGTTCCTGCTCAATGGAAGCATTGCGCCGCACATATAAAGCTTCGTCCGCCTGTTTCAGAATTTCTTCCCTCGCCTGTGCTTCCAGCGCACGCATCGTTTCCTTATTAGGCAAAATAGCGAGAATGGACAGATTCATCAGCTCTACGCCCAGCTTTTCCAACTCTTCATGTTGTGCGACCTCTCGTTTCATGCTGCTGGCGAGCCGTTCGCTGGATTGAATCGCTTCTTTTAACGGCAACTGCTCCAAATATTTCTTCGTGAGTACTTTTGCAATGGTAATCACCCGCTGATCCAGCTTGTGAGGATCGTCAGACATATATTGATTTTTGCGCAAATTGTACGTGTAATTCAGACTCTGTGTAATTTTGCTGTAATCCATAATGCGATAGCTAAGCTGTCCCTGTACGGTAACCGTCTGATAATCCGCTGTAATTTCTTCAAACATAAACGGCACATCCACCGAAGAAACAGGCAATACAACAACCGAAGTCGTTGGCTCATAATAATAAAAAGATAAGCCCACGCCTTGGCGCTGTACCTTGCCGTTCTTCACTTTCATTACATATTCACTCGGCTGAAACTTTACAAATCGGAATCCAAACATGGCTCATTCCTCATTTCTTATTAATGTCGTTTTGATATTATCGAAATGATAACAAACGATTTTGATATTGTCAATACGACATTAACAAATTCCGCACGAAAAAAGAGACCGAATCATGGATTCGACCTCTTTCTTGTCTACATGTCATTTACTTTCCATTAAATCAAGTTACCGTTTCTAATACAGCTGTTCCATCAATCTCGCTACTGCAACGGCGCCTTGCGCACGATTAGCGGTTTGTTTGGGAGCAAATGTGCTATAAGGCAAGCCGTTTAATACACCGAGTTGCGACATGAATGCCACGGCATCTTTGGCATACTCGGCAATATCTGCTTGATCTCTGAACTTCATCTGACCCGTGTTCACATTAGTAGAGTTGTTACTACGTTCTGCTGCTTCCATCGCTCGATACAGCATAACAGCCATATCCTCCCGGGAGATGAGATCATTCGCACCGAATGTTCCGTCAGCTCTGCCCTGAACAATGTTCAGCGCAAGACCTGCACGAACCGCATCCGCATACCATTGATCTGACTTGACGTCTGTCGGTAGTTGGGTAGCCGAAGAATCAGTGTGATTTGTTTTGCCAATCCCTTTAACGAGCATCTGTAAAAATTGGGCACGGGTGAGTTCACCCTGCGGTTCAAAACGTGTATCACTCATACCTGCAATGATGCCTTTACTGTAGAGATGTTGAACTTCCTGAACTGCCCAGGCATGTTGCTGCAAGTCGGTGAAAGGCACTTCAACGTTGGTAATCAAGTAACTGCCAGGCTTGGACGGCTTGAATGCCATCGTGGCTGTAGTCTGCTCATACTTACTATTGATCACAGGTTCTAGTCCACCGTTGGTTGAGATCAAGTTAACCACCATGACCGTATGATCTGCTTTGACAGGCTGCACGTCGGACAAAAGCACTTCAACCGTCTTGTCAGCCCACTGAATTGACTTGTTATTGAGCAGCATCTGCACATCAACCACAGGATGATCGCCCATATTAGATCGCTGGGTATCGTTCACTTTCGCAACTGAGCCTTCTGCCACGACAACGTCAAACGTACCTGTGTTCTCTGCAATGGTGAGTGGCAGGGAGCGAAGCGGGATACGAACTGTCGCTTTGCCCACGACTACGTCAATGGACTGTACTTCCGCCGATTTAACCCAAGAAGTCAGCTGACTCGATGGAAGCTGGAACGTCACCACTTTGGAACCGTCAGGTACATCAGCCACCAGCTTCAATGTACGTTTGCTTGCGTCCATTGATTTCAAAGCCTGAGTAAGCTCAGCCACACTTGGGCGCACCGCATACGCACCATCTCCTGTTGCCGTTCCTTTTACAGTAATGGAACCGCTCGCAGTTTCTCTCCCAGGTGCTCGCTGAGGTGTAACTACCGGATTGTTCGTAATTATTGAAGGTGCCGATGACCCGGACGGATTACTTGGCTGAGATGGCTGTCCCGTGCCCGGGTTTGTCGTCTGACGTGCCAGTTGCGCAATGGCCTCCTTCAGAAGTTGATCCACATGAATTAGCTCTTGTTCTGAAGCTTCAATATCCAGAACAAACTGCCGAGCTTGCTCCAACGCTTTACTGAATACACTCCAGCTCAAAGCCGTGTAATCCGCTTGTTTCAATGATTCCGCCGAAGTAACGGTTGATTTCAAAGCGGTTTTGTCAGCGAGGAAGGTACCATAAGCTTCAAATTCCATGAATCCAACCCAGTTGGAACCTGAGGTAATGGTCACACGAACGTAGCGTCCTTCCGTTCCCTCGGGCAGAACGTGACTTGGGGATGTAGACACAACTACATCACTGGTTGTATCAACAACCGTCTTGAAATGCTCATTATCGTTGGATACATCAATTCTGTATTTAATTCCACCACTCCACATCGACATTTCAATTTTACGGAGATTCGCAACGTGTTTAAGATCGACCATCCACCAGGGATTTTCATTTGCTTCCCGTTCCGTCCCCCAGGACGTGGTTGGATCATCGTCAATCGCACCTGCCGGCGAGTTGTCCTTACCACCACCATTACCTGCACTGCTTGAGGCTGTAGCTGTTTTACCTTTCGTCAAAGCCTCAAGTTTGCCCAGATTCGTGAAAGCTTGTTCCAGCGTGTCCAAAGCGGCATTTACCTCAGATTGCTTAGCATTGGTATCATCTCTCACCTGAACAGCTTCCTGCAAAGCTTGCTGCAGAACAGACCAGCTACGATGTGTGTAGGATGATTCATTCTCCAGCTGCATGAGCTGAATGTATTGATGCAATGCATTTTTGTCGACGTCGGATAGGCCTTCGATGGCTCCTTGAAGACGCTCTTTTGCTTGATTTACATCTGTTTGGGTTACTCTTGAGTCAGTCACAACGGATTTTGCATGTTTTAGCGCTTTGCTGAATACAGCCCATGTTGCAGCCGACCAATTGTTCTGTTTAATTGTCTCAGCTTCTGCAATCTTTTCTTCAAGCGGTTTACGGTCCGGCGTTTTAACGCCGAGCTGTAACATCACATTTTCCAAAGATGCTGTCGCTGCATTGGTTTCCTCTTGACTTACACCACCTGACGTATATGCTTTGGCGTAGATCCCTTCAGCAGAAATGATCGCTGGTTTCAGATTACCCCAGGTCTCTGGTGTAAAATCACTTTCTACAAGCGAGTTTGCCCGTTTCAATGCCGCTGCCAGTTGTTGACGATCAGTCGGCATATCTGCGAGTCCTCTTTTGAATACGTCGAGAGACCACAGTGCTCTTCCCTCTTTGGAATACCCTCCATTCGCCGGAAACTCATCATAATCAAACATGCCCTGGTTTTCCCACGCATCACCCTCGGTATCAATCCAGCCTACACCTGCCGGAATCCATGCTGGCTCCCAATAAAAGAAACCTGCCCCGCGATTATTCGGCACGCTAGCAATCAGATCCATAATGCCTGCTATCGCATCGTGTTGACCTTGAACCGATGCGGGGAAGGTTGCCCCTCCAACATGGAGCGCTTGGTCTGATCCGATAATATTTCCGTGCTTGTCTCCGTTTTTATAAGTGAACGGATAGGATGTTTCAGCGATGATCACATCTTTGCCAAATGCTACAGATACTTCATTCATCGTTCGTTGCACATCTTCAAATGTTCCATGCCAGAACGGATAATAGGACAGTCCGATAATATCATACTTCAGTTCTGGTTCTGCTTTTTTCAGCTCCCCAAAGTACCATTTGATATCTTTCGTCTTGCCGCCTTCGGCCAAATGAATCATAATTTTCACCGGTTCGCCAACATTACCGTTTTCCGCTTCCACTGCACGTACAGCGTCAATTCCACTTTTCAACAATGCTGCATTATCGGCAAAATTAACGCTAAGATTCTCGCCGTTTAGAAGCCCCGTGTTAATCTCGTTGCCGATCTGTACCATATCCGGCATGGCGCCTGCCTTGCTCATTTCCTTAACGACTTCAACGGTATATTTGTATACCGCTGTCTTAAGTCCTTCAAAATCCAAATTCTCCCACGCTTTCGGTCTCAACTGCTGACCGGGGTGAGCCCACTCGTCCGAGTAATGGAAGTCAAGCAGTACCTTCATGCCTTTTTGTTTCGCACGTACAGCCATATTGATGACATCCGCTTTATCATTGTAGCCGCCTGATTTTTGTGGATCATTCCACAAACGCAGACGTACATAATTGACACCGCGATCCTTGAGGATATCAAGCAAATCACGCTCGGTGCCATTGCTATCCAGATACTTCCCACCCTTAGCTTCAATCGCCGTAAGAGTCGAAATATCAACGCCTCTGACATAATCGGAACGATACCCTTGTACAACCACCGTGGCTTCTGGCTTTTTGTCAGTCCCATATACGGCGCCCGTTACAGAGAATGAACCTGATTTTTCATACTGCAATAAGTCAATGCTGTCCCATGTGACAGGAACGAGGCCTGACTTTCCATTCGTAAAATTGGCTTTGACTTCCGCCGGCAGAATCGGCGCACTTCTCGGTAATGTGCTCACTTGAACAGGATCATAACTGATAATGTTGGCTGGCTCCATACCCTCCGATTCCCCCCACACTTTGAACTCCAATATTTGTGGCCACGCTCCGTCCTCTTTATAAAAAGTTATGTTGAGCTTAATGTATCGTACATCATTGTTTTGGAATGTCATATCTGAAATCTGTTTTGTATCCGCGTTATCCTGTTGATCGGCAACAGTAGACCACTCCTGCTGATCCGTAGACGTTTCAAGCGAATACTTTACAACCGTATGGTCTCTCCACATGATTTCTGCTCCCGACAGATTGTACGTATCTCCCAGATCAATCATGACCCACTCCGGTTTCTCCGGGGTCACTCCAACTTCTGTACTCCAATGGGTGTCCGCATTACCATCCACCAGGTGCGTTTTATCGCCTCCCCATCTTTTTTCATCCGAACTCACCGTTACCGTCTTGTTCAGCGCCACATTATTTTTTGCCGCCTCTGCTGGTCTGGCGATTAGACCCATATCACAGAATAACAACAATAAAACAAGACAGCCGCTTATGTACCTCTTATTCACCCTTGATCTCCCCTTCTTGTGTTTGTTTGTGCTTGGATCAATGAATGGTTTGAATCCTCCCCATTGTAAGCGCTTCATGATCCTTAGCAACACGGCATTATGCAAAGGAAACAGCAGTTATTTTAACAATGTCGACTTTTATAAACATCATCCAGCCTAGCGTAATCCTTATTTTCCAGCCTCAGGGAGATGAACAGCTGTATTCTTTTTCCGGCAAAAGCATACCAAAAATGCAAAAAATCTGTTTGCCCGCCCGGAGGCGAAACACAACAGATTTAGTGGCTTACTATATTAAAATCGTTTATTAGAATAGTTCAATAGAATATTTTAGATCCAGCTATTATTTCGCCAGCTTCAGTTCAAGACGAACCTGGATATCATTTTCCGTGGATAGTACCAGCGAATGTGGGTTTTTCATACCGAAATCTTCAAATGTCACCATCGTTGTGCCTGACAGCAGTACTTCATTGTTTTGATAAGCCGCTTTGGCGTCAAACGTAATTTCTTTTTCAATACCTCTTACAGTAAGTGTACCTTTCATTTTCAAATCAGCCGTCTGTCCTTCTGTCCATTCGGATGGCATACCTTCAAATGAAGTGGCTTTGAATGTTGCTTGTGGATGTTTAGCCATATCGAAGAAGTCTGCGCTTTTCACATGCTCGTCCCGCTGGCCATTACCAGAATCGATGCCGTTTACCTCGATTGTTCCTTCTGCTTTCGACTGAGCCGGGTCATCCACATTAATCGTCCATTTCCCGCTAACCTGCTCGTCCACGAAATTCACAGTTTCCTGTGACGTGGTAACTGAGAAATATACTTTCGAACCCTGGCTGATATTCCAGTCCCCGTTCAGTTGGTCTGCTCCAACCTTTTTATTTTCCACTGCTTTGGCCGTGCCGTTATCTGCAGCTGTAGTGGATGCAGCTGCGTTTGCCGGAAGTACCTGTTCAATCTCAACATTGTTACCCAAGTAACTATTTGCAAAGTAATAACCGCCCCCACCAATGATGGCTACTGCTGCTACCCCTGTAATAATCCACGTTTTAGCCTTTTTACTCATCTCTATAATTCCTCCAGTACAGTATGGTTTATTGTTGCTCTTGATTTGGATCTTAACAGCCCAATGTGTCAGGAAGAAGTCAAGATGAAATTCTTTTTCATTTTTTTTCAAAACGTGAAAACAGGATTGGCTTTATGCCGTGCCTCATGTAAAATCAGTACACAAGCTTGTCTGTGAAAGGAGAACACCCCGTTTGAAATCTGTACTCATCGTAGAGGATGAGCAAGCAATCGCACGTGTTTTGGCTGCTTATCTGAGAAAAGCTGAATTTGAAGTTCATCATGCAGCGGATGGCCAGGCTGCTTTAGCCCTTTTCGATTCCGTAAATCCTTCCATCGTATTATTGGACGTGATGTTGCCCGGAATGGACGGGTGGGGCCTGCTGCGAATTATTCGGGAAAAGAGTGCTTGTCCCGTCATTATGTTAACTGCACTGGACGATATCACCGATCGACTTAACGGTCTGAATGCGGGTGCAGATGATTATATGAGCAAACCGTTTGTACCTGAAGAAGTGGTTGCACGTGTGAATGCTGTACTGCGGCGTAATCCACACTGGACTTCCGGGGGACAGGACAAACGTTCTTTTGGTAATCTGGTCATTGACCTTGCTGCCAAGCAAGTGCTACTGAACGGTGCGGAGGTCGCACTTACACCACGTGACCTGTCTCTGCTTATTTTCCTGTCGGAATATCCCAACCGGACATTCACCAGAGATCATCTGATTGAACAAGTATGGGGAATCGATTACGAGGGCAGTGATCGCGCTGTAGATCTATCCATCAAACGACTGCGTCAGGCACTCTCCAACTGGACAACAGACACAGGAGAAATTCGGACGCTACGAGGAATGGGGTACCAATTTTGGATCGCCAACTGACATCAATTAAACCAAAGCGAACGACATCTATTTTGTCGCACTGGACACTACGTTACTTTCTGATTTTGTGTATCGGCTTCTCCGTTATTGCCGCGGGTGCGCTGTACTGGATACGAACGACATCGATTGAGAAAAGTTTGAAAACGGCTGAGTTACTCGGTTGGGAGATTGCTGATCGAGTAACTGTGAAGGATCATAAGCTTCAGGTCCCACCTGATTTGAATACCATTGTAAGCAGCCGGGAGAAGCTGTTTAATACCGATAACTATTTTTGCGTCATGGTGCTCGACAATAACAACAAACTGGTTTTTTCTCAGCCAAAAATGCAACAAGAGGATGTTTATTACCGACTCTCCGACGATTTTCTTGAACCACGTAACAGCAAATATGCTGGTGTGACGGTAGATATTGCTGACGGGAGTCAAACGATTGGCAAAGTATGGGTCATGCAGTCCAAACAATCTATTACCTTCGGTCCAGAAACGATCTGGCTTGTCGCATTGATTTTTGGAGGCCTTATTCTCTGCGGCTGGTTCACGATTTATCTCCTGTCCAGCAAACTATCGAGACCGATTCGGCAGGTGGCTTATGCAGCAGAACAAATTCGCGGTGGGAATTATGATGTAAACCTGGATATTAAAACACGTGAAAGGGAAATGAACGAACTTGTAGGTTCCTTTGGGGATATGGCAACCCGTCTGCGTCAACTCGAAGAATGGCGTGCACTTTCTCTTGCGGGAGTAAGTCATGAACTCAAAACACCTGTCACATCGATCAAAGGACTGGTCATGGCTGTGCGTGACGATGTAGTTAGTCCTCAAGAAGGCAAGGAGTTTCTGGATATTGCCCTGAAAGAATCAGAACGGATGGAGCGTATGATTGCTGATCTGCTGGATTATAATGCCATGACCGCTGGAAGTGTTGCTGTTCGGAAGGAACGTACCGACCTGAAGTTGCTTGTAGGCGAGATCATTTACCAATGGAAAATTGCCTATGAGGAACATATGCCAGAAGTTCAGCTTCATGCGCCTTCAGACGCACTATACGTGATGGGTGATGCGCTCCGGATCCAGCAGATTATTGTAAACTTGCTTAACAATGGATTGCATGCTACAACGCCTGGCCAACAAGCCATATTCCATATGCATTTACGTGTAGAGGAAGAGATGTTACATGTCGATGTGCAGGACAACGGTACGGGGATTTCTATCGAGGATCAGCGTAACATATTCGAACGATTCTATCGGGGAGAGTTGAAAAAACGCCGTAATCGCGGCCTGGGTCTTGGTTTAACATACAGCCGTCTTCTTGCACAGGAGCAAGGTGGTTCGTTAACTCTCGTATCCAGCAGTCCCGAAGGAAGCACGTTTAGATTGAGTCTGCCACGCTGGATATCTCAGCAGGAAGTGATTATTCCCGAGAAGACCTACCGTTCACCAGTCAAAGCGAAGTCAGCACTGTAACTAAAAAAGCCCGGCATTCCTCACAACAAGGAAGTCGGGCTTTCGTTATTTGTCGAGGTAAACGGTGGAGTTATAAGGTTATAAGAGGTTACACGGGATTCTCAGAAATACTCCCGGCTTGTCTCCCCTTTATCATTCCGCTTTCTCTTGTCGTAACTTATATCTAGTCCTTTCTTCTTCTATCCTTGTAGCACTCGTGGTCTGTATTCCTCGTATGCATCAGAGATCAGTTGCTTGTGCAAAGCACTACTTCCAATAATGGCTTTACGCTTGGCTTTTAACACAATTTGCTCCACATCCGCATAGCTGCAGCCAGCAAGACGTTCACAGATATAATCCTCCAGTCTGCTCTCCTGCTCAAACGAGCCCACAAGTTTGCTAATGTACAGCCTGCGGCTACCTTCATCGGGCATCGCGTAGGTCATCTTGGTATCAAAGCGGCGCCAGATCGCATGATCGAGCTGTGTTTCCAGATTCGTGGCAGCAACCAGAATACTATCTCCTTCGAATTCATCCAAACATTGCAGCAGGGTATTTACTACCCTTGCCATTTCTTTTACCTCATCGTTACTTTCCCGTGTCCGGCCGATTGCATCAAATTCATCCAGAAACAAGACGCAAGGATTAAGGCGAGCATATTCAAACAACTTGCGTACATTACTTCCCGTTTCTCCCAAGTGGCTGTGAATAAGTGCATCCAACCTGACCAGTACAAGGGGCAGTTCCAATCTCTGAGCCAGATATGACGCGGTTAACGTTTTCCCTGTGCCGGGCGGGCCAAACATGACCATTTTATTAGGGATGGATACATCATGTTCCCTGAACTTTTCCTTCATGCCCAGAATGGTAATGAACTCCTCAACAATGCGTTCATTTTCAGCTGAGAAGACAATATGCTGTGCTTTTCGTCTACATTCTTTCGGGGTATAAAATGCTGCCATATCGATTCCCTTTGCACGAGGAATGCGAGTTGAATTATTCATTTTGCTCATGTGTATGTGTAGCTCCTTCAAGAAAGTGATATATCTATATCCACATTTTTATTTGTTTATTTATCTTTGTTAACTCATAATAGGGGTTTTAATCGTAAAGTTTACTATTAAATAATATCATAATCATGCCTCTTTGCAAAGCGGCAACTTGTAGTCCTTATCAAATAGTTGTCTCATGAGTTGACGTTGTTTGCATGGGGAAACAAAATTTGCTATTCTGAAAGTGCATCGTTGCATACAACACAAAAAAACTCTCCAAATTCATGAGAGCGTGAAAAATGTTCCAGATTAGCAAGCGGCAACTTGCGTATCCGGATCTTTTGTACCAACGAATGTAAATCCAACTAAAAGCGAGGTTAACAATCATGGCAAAAGACGTATTGTGTGAAGTAAACTCCTGTCGTCACTGGGCTCAAGAAAACAAATGTAATGCATCTTCCATCTACATCGTGAGCCACGCTTCCAAAGAAGCAAGCAAGTCTGCTGAAACAGACTGCAAAACGTTTGAAGTTAAATAAATCGATTTACTGCATTCAAGGGAGCCCATTCGGGTTCCTTTTTTCTTTGTATATTGTAGCAAGAATGATAATTATTATCAAGCCCTTGTTGCAAATTTTTCACTCCATGGTCCGTAGCACATCAGACAACAACTTCACGTAGTATAGGATAGAAATAAATGTGCTCATGAACCATGACCAAGAGGTGAAGAACTATGCCCGCTAAAACCGGCATGCAGTATTGTGAACGAATTAATGCTCAAACCGTACCCTGTTGGTATAAAGGAGAACTGCTTACCGTTAAACGCTCGGAGCACATCGCCTTCTCGGGTTTGATGAAAACTCAAATGAATATGTATGATCTGCAGTATGATCCACAGTTTACAGAACTTATGACGTATCCCTCTCCTACTGATGGAAAACCTGTAGGCATGTCCTTCCTGCCTCCAACCAGTATCAACGATCTCCGTAAACGCCGTGAAGCGATGTCCCTGTGGGCTCAGGCTCATCATGGTTTTCTGGGACGCTCACCCGATTACATGAACACTGCCATTATGGCGTTTTTTACCGCTGCCGACTTGTTAAACGATCTGTCCCCTCAATATGCTGAGAATCTGAGAAATTACTATGCCTATTGCCGAGATCATGACATTACGTTATCACACGCCTTTATTCAGCCACACGCGAGTAAAATTTCAGGACAAATGGATGCTACTGAAGATGCCATTGCTGCCAAGGTTGTCGATCGGACTGATGAAGGACTCATCATCAACGGCGCTTTTATGATGGCAACACAAGCCGCTACTTCAGATGAAATTTTCGTCTATCCATCCCCTTCCCCTGCACCTTTCGATGATGAAAACCCATTTGCTTTTTCGTTTGCCGTTCCCAATGATCTAACTGGTATCACTTTGATCTGCCGAGATACGTATGCAGCTGAATCCAACTACAATTACCCTCTAAGCTCCAGATATGAGGAGATGGACAACATCGTCATCTTTGACCATGTGCTTGTTCCACATGACCGTATTTTTTTTGCGGGTAACGAGCAGATGTCTTCGACTCTTTTCAGCGGCAGCAACTTCCATATCCATGCGGGGCATCAGGTGTTATCTCGTTATATTGCCAAAACTGAATTTATGCTCGGAACGATTCAACTATTAACCGATACACTGGACCTGAAAAATGAAACCCATGTTGTGGAGAAGACAGCACGCGCGCTCGCAGGTCTCGAATCGTTAAAAGCGCTCGCCCTTGCTGCGGAAGCAGGAGCTGTACCAGACGGTAGGGGATATATTCTTCCAGCCCCTAAACCGCTGATGGCAGCCAATCTTATTTATCCGAAGCTTTATCCCGAGATGATTGAGATTTTGCAATTGCTCAGTTCCAGCGGCATGATCATGGTTCCTCAGGAAGAGGACTTTCACTCCGGTTCAACTGAATCATTAAACGTTTACCTCAAGGGCTCAGACATGGAATCCAGACAACGTAATGCATTGTTCCGTTTGATCTGGGAGCTTGGAGCGGGATCTTTCGGGGGCAGACAGACGCAGTTCGAACGATTTTTCTTTGGTAATACCATCACTGTATCAAATCGCTTATACTCAGCCTGCCTAGGGGATGACTCGCAGAGGGAACGCGTTCGTCAGTTTCTCGGGCATTCTGCACGGTAGCATGTTTACAAACAAAGCAGTGAGCACATCGGGCAACGACACTGTCATACTCGTTGCCCTTCACACCAAATGGTCATACACCGTCATGAGTTCAGATGCCGGTCTACCTTCCGCCATACTCGGTAAGCCACACTGATCTCCGTAACCGATATGAAAAACGCCTAGCACCCTCTCACTCGAAGTAAGTCCCATCAAGTTCATAAATACCGGATGCTGCTGATAATCATTCATCTTCCAGACGGCATGCAACCCTTGTTCAGCAGCCAAAATGGAAAACCGTTTGCTCCATGCCTTCGCAGGCAAGACATGATCCTCTGGAGTATTGGTGGGAGCAACCACGACCAGATGAGCCGGAATTGCTTCTGTATATTGATACGCTGCCCAGGTTCCGTGGGAATCCGCAAGATGGGGCGGGTAGCTCTGTCTGACAGCTTCCATATAAAGTTGCCGCCCCTCACCGGAGAACAACATAAAACGCCATGGTGCTGGGCTCAGAACATATAATGATGGATCAGCTTCATCCAGCAACTTTCTTATGACAGATTGAGGTACGGGCATGGAGCTAAATTCATACGTTCCGGCTCTTCTTTTTCCATGGATAGTATCTTGCCTGAATCCAGTCGTCACCTGCATTCCCTCCTCCGAAATAGGTGTTCTTGCACTTCCTTGAAATGTTACATCAACCACGATTTTTGAGACTTTGTCCCTTCTGCTCTCCAGCGATCTACTTCTTCATGCACACGAATTTTGTCTCTTGATGTAAAGCGCTCTGATACTTGCTTTTCCCTTTTGGGCATGCTGTCCCGAACCAGATGGATATAATCCATGGAACGCTGCAAAGATTGGCGGCCTGGAATGTACCTGATCTTTCGTCCTTCCAGAAGGCAGTAAATTTCAATCATACCAGGCAACTTGCCAAATGCTTCCCAGCAGAACACGCTGACCATATGTTGAAAAGCTTCTACAACATTGGCATCATGGACTACCATATATTTCTGAATCAGTAAGTTGTCCCAGCCTTCTGGTTGCCAAGCTGCCTGAAAGATGATTGACAAGGACATCTGTAATGAAGGTACTTCTGTTTTCCATTGTTCAAACAATATGGCAGGGTGCTTCAAATCATCATTTGCGGCAATAGCTAGTGACAGTTCATCGATCATTTTGTGTTTTACATCCCAATAATGAAGAACCGAATCAAAACCATCGGTCTTTCTGGGCCACCATTTTTCAAGTACGTACTGAATCGAGATTTCTTTACGTACATCAGGGTCTACACTGTAAAAATGATTAATGGCATGACTCACAGCATATTGTACACGATGTCTCCATTGCAGTACCGGGCGCTGCTCAGCAGAAGGTTCAGGGCGGATGAACCGGTTCGGGCTGCGCAGCATCTCTTCCAGCTTATAGTCTTCAAGCAACCGTTCAGGAAGCTGATTGCTCCCCTGAGTCGTTGCACTACAGATTTCACGCTGCAACATTTCGATCAGGATACCTGTGCATCCGCAGTCACAAAACGTCTGCCGAAATCGCGGCACGTTTCTTTCTCCTGCTCCAGCGGACTGTATTCAATTTTCAACATCTCTGGTGATACTTCCGCCCCGCGCTCCTGCAACTTCTCCGCTGTAAGATCAACGGCTCCGCAAAATTGTTCATAGGATGTATCACCGCTACCGAAGACCGCAGTTCTCTTTCCGCTCAGGTCAAGCTCATCCAGTTCTTCATAAAAGTCCAGGAATTCATCCGGCAATTCGCCATCTCCCCACGTATAGACACCAATCATGAATCCTTCATAATTTAAAACATCCGCGGCATTGAAGTCAGTAACGGACTTCAGATCAACCTCATGCCCGCTTTGTGTAATACCTTCCACAATAAGTTCTGCTATCTCCTCCGTATTCCCTGTCATACTGGCGTAAGCCACCAACCATTTAGTCATCTATTGTCCCTCACTTTGGTTTCGTTATGTTCATCGGAGTTGCCTGAAAACTTCTCCGGATTGATTAAATATTACAATATCAAAATCATAAGTGATAATGATTATCATTGTCAAATTTATTTTTAATGATTTGTCTTTTTATTTTATGTCGAAATTCGTCTGTATACGGTTCGTTTACCGGGAGACCAACTGGCGTAGAGCCCCTTTTTTGTTGTACAATAGTATCCAAATGAATTTTGAAGGATGGATAAACCACTATGTACGTAGCTAAGAACTGGAAAGACTATGAAGTGATCGATACTGGAGGCGGCGAGAAGCTGGAGCGTTGGGGAGATGTTATCTTGCGCAGACCCGATCCACAGATTATCTGGCCGCTTGAAAAAGAAACCCATGAATGGCGTGAAGCTCACGGTCACTACCATCGCAGCTCTTCCGGCGGCGGAAGCTGGGATATGAAAAAACCGATTCCTGAACGCTGGACGATTGGATACGAAAACCTGAAATTTCACATCAAACCGACCAGCTTTAAACATACAGGACTGTTTCCTGAACAAGCTGCCAACTGGAGCTGGATGATGGATAAAATTTCGAATGCAGGACGCCCCATCTCGGTCCTCAACCTGTTCGCCTACACAGGCGGAGCAACTGTAGCGGCGGCATATGCTGGTGCTTCTGTTGTACACTGTGATGCAGCCAAAGGTATGGTTCAATGGGCGAAAGAAAATGTGCAACTATCCGGACTTGCTGATCGCCCGGTTCGTTTCATCACCGATGATGTGTTCAAATTTGTACAGCGCGAGCAACGTCGTGGCAACAAATACGATGCGATTATTATGGACCCTCCTTCCTATGGACGTGGCCCGAACGGCGAGACATGGAAACTGGAAGAAAACCTCTATCCTTTCCTGAAATCCTGTATGACGATTCTTTCGGACAACCCGTTGTTTATGCTGGTGAATTCGTATACGACAGGTATCTCTTCCACGGTATTGCGCAATATGCTGACAATGACGATGTCTGCCAAATATGGTGGAGAGATTACAGCGGGAGAAATCGGTTTGCCGATTACTCGCAGCGGTATGGATCTGCCTTGCGGTATTTTGGGCCGCTGGGAGTCCTGATGATGTCCATTGATGTGCCAAAAGGCGGAGACATCGAAATTCTGTTTGAGGATAACCATCTGCTGGGCATTACGAAGCCTGTGAATGTCCCTACTCAGGAAGACGCATCTGGTGATCCGGATCTGCTCTCTTTACTTAAACAGGATCTGAAAGAACGTTATAACAAACCCGGCAATGTGTATCTGGGCTTGGTACACCGTCTGGATCGCCCCGTCGGGGGAGCCATGATCTTTGCCAAAACTTCCAAAGCGGCTTCACGTTTGTCCGAAACGGTGCGTGGACGTCACTTCCGTAAAATCTATGCTGCCGTCGTTCATGGCAAGTTGCCAGCACGTAAGGGTACGCTTAAGCACACCCTGCTGAAAGATAGCAAAACAAACACCGTAACCGCTGTTCCCAAAGGTACATCTGGCGGTAAAGATGCTGTTCTGGATTACGAAGTGATTGGGGAAACCGATCGGTACAGCCTGGTTCATATCGAGCTGCATACGGGCCGATCCCATCAGATACGTGTGCAGATGAAAGAAGCGGGCTGTCCGCTATTCGGTGATCAGAAGTATGGCGCCAAAATGAATAAACCGGGGCAGCAGATCGCGCTCTGGTCTGTCACCGCCGCGTTTCCGCATCCTGTCACCAAAGAGGAAGTTGTGCTGCAATCCCTGCCTGCACGAGAATTCCCTTGGGCTGAATGGCCTTTGGATATCTACGAAAAATCTTTCAAATTGAAGATATAAACTGCATATAAGCAGATTGGATCAACTAGAAGCAGTGGCTTTCTGCACCTGTAACGTGTCGTTCGGATGCTACATCCGGGCGACACTTTTTTAATCGAAAAATCATATAACAACTCTTTCTATCTGCGTTCAATATTCTAATCTTCTAAGACAGGAGCCGATATTCATGACCCCGTTCACACAGCAGGTTGTCGCCATTATTGCTGCGATCCCTGAAGGAAAGGTAATGACGTATGGACAGATTGCAGCCTGCGCTGGAAGCCCAAGGGCGGCAAGACAGGTCGTTCGTATTCTGCATTCTCTGAGTCGCAAGGAACGCCTACCTTGGCACCGGGTTGTCAATGCAAAAGGACAAATCTCCATACCTGATGAAGAATCACGCATGATGCAGGAAACCGAGCTTGTCAGCGAAGGCGTGGAATTCCAGCTTGGTGGGAGCATTGATCTCCAACGTTTCGGACATGAACCTCATCCAGACTTGCTACTGCATGATTTGAATTCAATCAAAGATGAAAATGAGTGACAGTATATTCTTTCGTTTGCTTAGTGATATGTCATCAGTAAAACAAACAAAAAAAGAGAATTCTCGATGCCGTAGAAGATTTGCCCTACTGGCTTTCGAGAGTTCTCTTTTTCTTATTTATTCGTTACAGATTACAAATTTAATCTTAAGCAGTTGCTACTTTTTTAGCTTTTTCTTTCTCTGCGTTTATCGGCTCGGAAGCCGGCTTCGTTTTCTGAATAAAGAACGCCATAATCAGGGCTGCAATCGTCATATAGGTTGCCACCGTAAAAGCATAGTTAACACCATAGATCGTTGCATCTGCGGTAGCTGCCATCATCGCTGTTTTGTTGTTCGGGTCAATTGTACCCGTAGCCATCGTTTCTGCCAGATGCGACTTGAGCTTGCTACTCATGATCGTTACAAGAATTGCTGTACCAATCGCACCTGCCACGGTACGCAATGTGTTCGACATCGCTGTACCATGTGCATTAAGACGTTGAGGCAATTGATTCAGACCTGCGGTCTGGATTGGCATCATCAGCATTGACATCCCGAACATACGAGCAGTGTAGATGAACATCATATATCCATACGTCGTATCGATTGACAAACGGCTAAGCCCCCATGTGGTAACCGCTGTAATAGCCAGACCTGTAACCGAGAGCCAGCGTGCCCCAACTTTATCAAAGATGCGACCCGTAATTGGGGACATAATGCCCATTAGAATGGCACCTGGCATCATAAGTAAACCGGAGTCGATCGGCGAGAATTGACGAATATTTTGCAGAAAGATTGGAAGCAAGATCATGCCTGCAAACATCGCCATCGTAACAAGCATGTTAATGATCGTGGTTAAGGTATACATGTTGTATTTGAAAATACGGAACTCCAAAAGCGGATGATCCGTCGTCAACTGACGAATAACGAACAGAATCAGGGAAATGACACCAACGACGAGGCAGCTGATGACAACAGCACTTCCCCATCCGTCTGTACCCGCATCACTAAAACCATACAGCAAGCTACCGAATCCGAGCGTGGATAGAATGACACCAACAGAGTCCAGTTTCGGCTTGGATTGACGTGTTACGTTTTTGACAAAAGCAATACCAATCGCTGTTGCGATCACGGAGAATGGCAAAATGATGTAGAACAACAATCTCCAAGAATAGTTCTCAACGATATAACCCGACAATGTAGGACCAATCGCTGGTGCGAGAATCATGGCAATCCCCATCGTTCCCATTGCTTGGCCACGCTTCTCGATCGGGAAGATCGTCAGAAATACAACCGTCATCAGCGGCATCAAAATACCGGCACCTGCGGCTTGAATAACACGACCGACCATGAGAATGGAAAAGTTCGGGCTAATTCCACAAACCAGCGTACCAATGGTAAACAAGGTCATTGCGGTTATGAAAATCTGTCGTGTCGAAAATTTGGCAATCAAATATGCCGTAACCGGGATTAATACCCCGTTGACAAGCATGTAACCCGTAGTAAGCCACTGGGCTTTGTTTGGACCGATGCCGAGGTCATCCATAATTTTAGGAAGAGCCACGTTCATCAGGGTCTGGTTCAAAAATGCCACAAAGGCACCAATTAACAAGGCCGCTACAATGGGGCCTTTCTTGATGTTGTCCATCGCAGAAGATGGAGCTGTAGCAGTGGTTGCGCTCATAAGTTGTTCATCTCTCTTCCTTGTAACTTTTCAATCATCAGACTATGAATGCGAAGCAGGTGCTCCAGATCTTCCTTCGAAATTTCCAATATAGGTGATACACGCTCCATCCAGAGCTGCTGCGTCTCCTGCTGTGCCTTTTCCCCTTTGGCAGTAATCTGCAGCACCACAGAGCGGCGATCTGCATCAGAACGTGTCCGCACGATGTACTCGCCCTTCACAAGACGTTCTATAACAGCACTCATTGAACTGCTACCCATATGACACAGATCAGCAATCTCATTAATACCAAGAGCTGGCCGCTCCTTAAGGACAGATAACACCATAAACTGGATCGAAGTCAGCTCGATCTCCTTGTTTTCATTCCAGAATGCCCGGAAAAGCATCTGATTCACTTGTCGAAATGAATTGATAATGTAAAATACTTCGTACGTATCCGTCATTGTTTCACCCTTTTACTTATGGAATATAATATTTCGTACACGAAATATCAGGGGAACAATTACTTATTATAACAAAAATATTTACATAGTCAACTCTTTACATATGATTTTAAAAAATAATATTAAGACATATTATATTTGATATATAAATTATATAAGCAAGTCCAATAACAGCTAATCAGTTTGGTTGTGTAGCTTTTCCCTGAATGAGGAGATTATGCAGTTATAATCTTGATCTTTAATATTGTTTTGTCATTATGAAAACTATAAAAACCTCTATTTCACTTGAGGTGAAATAGAGGTTGAATATTAGGTCGATTCTTTGAAAAGTTGGAGAATAAGATCGGGCTACGTCTTTAATCAATAGACTTTCTAGATAAACAAATTATGATTTGCCTGATCTGCTTGTCCGAGATAGTATCCCACACCGCCAATAACAGCCTGATCGATTAATTCCTCACGTTGTATGCCCATCAGATCCATCGACATCTGGCAAGCCACGATCTCTACCCCTTGATCTATAGCGGATTTCATAAGTTGTTCCAGGGAGGCCACATTGTTTTTTTTCATTAGCCCCCGAATCATCTTCGGTCCTGCACCAAACATATTCATCTTGGAGAGTCCTAGCTTCAGACTGTTACTCGGCAACATCAGATCAAACATGCGGGCCATACCTGTTTTGACAGGTGCCTGCTGCATCTCTTGTTTTCGAATGATATTTAAACCCCAAAAGGTGAAAAACATTGTCACTTTACGTCCGCTGGCTGCAGCTCCATTAGCAATAATAAAGGAGGCGATGGCCTTATCGAGTTCACCACTGAATACGACCATTGTACTTGCTTTTTCGAACTGCTGTGAACCGCTAGTGACAGGTGGAGTATTCTTCGTTAAGACGGCTTCAATCACCCCGCCCTTGTCCCGCTCCAGCTTCAAAACGTCAGAACCTGACATAGTCGCCCAAGCTTTGACATCCTCATAGAATCCCGGATCGGAAGCTCTCACTCGCAGTGTCTGTCCATCTGCCAACTGATCCATTTTTTGTTTCACCTCAATCAAAGGACCAGGACAACTCAAACCACATACATTCAGTTCGTTATCAATTCGTAGCTCATCAGAAGGTGCTGTATACATTTTGTTCTTTTCCTTAGCATCCATTAAAGTTCTCCCTTGGCCTTGATGTTCTTTGCTATTGTGGCTGCCATTATGTTCACTACGACCGGTGTCACCATTCCCGCTTATAGTCGATAAGGTTGCTGGTTTGAATTGTGCCTGACGATAGGTTTTATAACCGCCGCTCAAGTTTTTCGCCTGATAGCCATGTTGACGCAGAATTTGAGTAGCGGTGTAACCACGGAGGCCGACTTGGCAGTAAACCCATATTTCTTTGGAAGCATCCAGCTCCCCCATCCGCTGACGAAGCTCGTCGACCGGAATAGAGAGCGAACCCGGAATGTTACCGTTACGGTGCTCCAGATCACTACGGACATCCACTAATATAGACTGGGCAGGGTCACGTTCCGCCAGTTGATCATACGTGTAAGAATGTACACGTTCATCCAAGATATTTTCGGCAGCATAGCCAGCCATATTAACCGGGTCTTTTGCAGAAGAGTAAGGCGGTGCGTAACTGAGTTCCAGTTCCGTTAGATCTTGCACATTCCCTCCGAAGTGAATTGCCACTGCAATGTCATCGATTCGTTTGTCCACACCTTCGTAACCAACACCTTGTGCACCTAGAATCTTCCCATCTGGAGCAAAGAGCAATTTCAACGTAACTGAACTAGAACCGGGATAATAGGAAGCATGGGATGCTGGGTGTACGATAACACTGCGATAGTCTTTCTTCATTCGTTTGAGCGTCTTTTCATTACTGCCAGTGGATGCTCCCGTCAGACCAAACACTTTAATGATGGACGTACCCTGAGTCCCTTTGTAGGTAGTTTGAAGACCAGCAATTTGATCAGCTACGATACGTCCTTGTTTGTTCGCAGGACCTGCAAGGGGGATGGCAGTCTGCGTGCCATGGATGTAATCTTTCACTTCAATGGCATCGCCGACGGCATATATATGTGGAACACTGCTCTCCATCTTCTCATTGACCAGAATGTGCCCGCGCGGACCGAGAGCTACTCCGCTGCTGTGCAAAAAGGAGGTATCCGGTATAACACCAATAGCGAGAATCACCAAATCAGCAGATAACACAAGTCCGTCTGACAACTCGACACCAATGCCTTGTTCCAACGTACGGAAGCCTTGAACGCGTTGTGAAAATAAAAGCTTCACACCATTCTGCTCCATCTCTTGAGCCATCGCAGCTGCCAGTTCAGGATCAAAAGGAGTTAACACCTGATCATTACCTTCAATCAAAGTTACATCCAGTCCAGCTTCTCTCAAATTCTCAGCCATCTCTACACCGATAAATCCACCGCCAATAACAATCGAACTTCTGTTGTTAGGAGAATTTAATTGTCCTTTGATTCGATCGATATCCGGAATGTTCCGCACGGTATAGATCAATGGATTGTCTTTACCTGGAAGATCAGGCACAAGCGGGCGAGCACCAGGTGACAAAATTAGTTCATCGTAGCTTTCCTCATATTGACCCCCTTCCGCACGGCGCACCTGAACGGTGCGTTTACTAGAGTCAACAGCGATAACCTCGCTCTGTGTACGGACATCGATGTTGAATCGATCCTTCATGCCTTGCGGTGTCTGTACAAGCAGCCTTTCACGCTCTTCGATTGTTCCTCCAATATAATAAGGCAAGCCGCAGTTGGCAAAAGAGATATATGGCCCTTTTTCAAACATAATAATCTCGGCCTGCTCGTCCAGGCGACGGAGGCGCGCAGCAGCAGATGCACCGCCTGCAACACCTCCGACGATTAACACCTTTTTACGTCTATTCATCTTCGCATTCATCCTTTTCAAATAAAATCATGATCAACTGCTCCACACGGGGATCAGCGAGCACGTAATTAACTTCAAGACCATTTCGCTCCGTAGCAACAATGCCTGCACTGCGAAGCTTCTGTAAGTGCTGAGACACCGTTGATTGCGGCAGATCCAAGCATTCCTGCATATATGAAACATTACATTTCTTTTTGCGCATCAAACCACGAACGATACATAAACGCACCGGATGAGAAAGTGCTTTGAGAAACTCCGCCGGTTCGTCAAACTGTTTTAATTGATTCCCATCAAACGCAGGTATATCCAAAATAACCCCTCCTTGAATCGCTATATTGCAATATTACGATATAACGATTTAGTTGTCAATTTTTATTCCCGATTACAACACAAGACTACACCAACATGAATTACATTAAGCTCCCCTGGCGAATAAACCAATGAATGAAAAGTGTTCCTGCATAAAACAAACTCCCGGCCTAATAGCCGGGAGTAAGCTAGTAAAACATTTTGTTCTATTATCTTTTTCATCGGATATAACCATTACCTAGGATATAATCATTACCTACCTTAGATCACATTAGACATATTATTTTCGTTTATCCCGAACTTGTTAAGACTGGTTGTTGCACGTTTGTTTTGGGTGCCGTCATTTTCCCGAGCAAATAGACGAGCAATTGCTGATTGTGCATCGAAATATTGCTTAAGACGGAATTCATAAATTCATTGCGGATGGTTATACCGCGCTTGGTTTCCATTCTGCCCTTGTCTGATAGTGAAACCCACACAATCCGTCTGTCCTGATCATCGCGATCTCTGTATATGAGACCGTTTTTCTCCATTCGATCCAAGAGCATCGTTACAGCAGCTGGTGTTGTTGCTAAAAATGGAATCAAATCAGACGGTTTCATCTTCTCGTGATCCTCAAGCACCTCGAGCACGGCAAGCTGAGCCTCTGTTAACGAAGGGGCCAATTCCTGATCCATATGCAATTTGTAATCCTTGGTTAATCTGGACCAGCATTTAGCGAAATCGGAATTATACATATAAAATCACTCCTCCCGGCAACGGATAATCATTTCATTTGCTTAAGTTTTCGCGCTTCAAAGCCGCATTCCTGCTGCATTTTTTCAATTTCCTAGCGATCGACTATAATCGACGAAGGTTGTTAAACTTCGCTTGATGACGCGCTTCACTACTGCCCAGGAACTACAAAAAAAGACTCTTCACCCGACAGAATCAGCACTGCCAGCAAAGAGTCTTTCTTATGCTTTTTTAAGAGGTTGTCCCTGTTTGATTCTCATTAAAATCCTGAATCAACTCGGTGATTTCATCCTGCTTGTCCACAGGAACAAGTAATTTACCGATATGCTTGCGCTCCGTGATCGGTACGCTTTCGGATGATAACGTATACGTATGTCCATCCTTGGTCATTACCGTTAACTGACGTTGCTCTCTACAGTAGAATGCACCCGCAATACGACTTCCGTTAGGCTTGACACGCTTACCTTCCTTAAATTCGAAGGTAACCACCCCTTTACCGCCACGGCTCTGAAGTGCGTAATCCAGAAGAAGTGAACGTTTACCGTAACCTATGTCAGATACTACAGCAACTTCACCCTCGTCTCCTGCTACCCATAATGCAGAAACAACCTCATCTGTATCTTTTAACTGGATACCACGAACACCACCTGAGACCCGTCCCATCGGATTCACTTCATCCTCGCGGAAACGAATCGCCATCGCTTCTTTGGTAATCAGCATGATGTCTTTCCCACCCGTACTCAAATGTACGGACAGAACTTCGTCATCTTTACCGACTTTACATGCCGCTACGGCTCCAGACCGCTTCGTAATGTACTCCTTCAGTTCGGTTCGTTTAACCTGCCCCTTGCGAGTCACAAATACAAGACTGTGATCTGGCTCTTCGAATGATTTGATTGCCAGGACACTGGTGATTCGATCATCCTTCGCCAGTGGAATCACATTAACAATGGCTGTGCCTGGATCTTTCCATTTGAACTCTGGAACTTGATGTACAGGCAGAAGGAAGTATTGGCCTTTCTGTGTAAACACAAGCAGATTCTCCAGTGTGTTCACTTCCAACACCTGAGAGATATAATCTCCTTCTTTTACACCGCTAGCGCTTCGTTCACCGCCGGAACGTGTGAAGGACTGCATGCTGGAACGTTTGACATATCCCTCTTTGGACAATGTCACAAATACATCTTCAGCATTGACCAACACTTCGAGATTTACTTTAAGTTCCTCCACTTCACCCTGAATAGCGGAGCGACGATCAATTCCGTACTTCTCTTTGATCTCCAGCAGTTCCTTGCGAATGACCCCGATCAGCTTGCGATCACTATCGAGAATCGAGCGTAGCTGTGAAATTTTCTTCATGAGATCATCCAGCTCTTTTTGGAGCGAATTAATCTCGAGATTCGTCAAACGATACAATTGCAAGGTGAGAATAGAATCCGCTTGGCGTTCCGTGAACCCAAACATCCAGATCAGATTATTTTGGGCATCCTGACGGTTTTTCGAAGCTTTAATCGCTGCAATCACTTCATCCAAAATGTTAAGTGCTTTCACGAGCCCCTCCAGGACGTGAGCACGGTCTTCCGCTTTCTCGAGCTCATACTTCGTCCGGAAGGTTACCACTTCGCGTTGGTGAGCGATATAAGCTTCCAAAATGGCTTTTAGGCCAAGCTGCTGCGGTGCTTTATTCACAATCGCAACCATATTGAAGTTGTATGTGACTTGAAGATCGGTTTTTTTCAGCAAATAAGCCAAAATACCTTGTGCATCCGCTTCTTTTTTCAGCTCAACAACGATCCGTAGTCCTTCGCGCCCACTTTCATCACGAACTTCTGCGATGCCTTCAACTTTTTTCTCCAGACGGATGTTCTCCATCGCCGTAACAAGACGGGATTTAACTACCTGATAAGGGATCTCCGTAATGACAATCTGCTGCTTGCCGCCACGCATATTTTCGATTTCGGTTTTGGAACGGATGTAGATCCGTCCTTTACCTGTTCGATATGCATCCAGAATACCGTCGCCGCCCATAATCAAGCCGCCTGTTGGAAAATCAGGTCCCTTAATGAACATCATGATTTCGTCCAGTTCAATGGATGGTTTCTCCATTACAGCGATGCAGGCATCAATTGTTTCACGCAAATTATGTGGTGGAATTTCGGTTGCAAAACCGGATGAAATTCCGCTTACCCCATTAACTAACAGGTTGGGATAACGGGAAGGCAACACAACCGGTTCCTTGGCAGTATTGTCAAAGTTATCTTTGAACAGCACGGTACGTTTCTCAATATCACGGAGCATTTCCATTGCAATGGAAGATAAACGAGCCTCTGTATACCGCATCGCCGCAGCGGGATCATCATCTTGTGAGCCCCAGTTGCCGTGCCCGTCTACAAGCATATGACCCATTTTCCATGGCTGTGCCATCCGCACCATACCTTCATAGATCGAGGAGTCACCATGAGGGTGATAATTACCCATCACATCTCCTACCGTTTTGGCAGATTTACGATATGGCTTTTCCGGTGTATTACCCGAGTCATACATGGCGTAAAGAATACGCCGCTGTACTGGCTTTAATCCATCCCGCACATCGGGAATGGCTCGATCCTGAATAATATATTTGGAGTAGCGACCAAAACGGTCACCAACGACCTCTTCCAGAAAGGCCGGCATAAATTGTTCTGATAGACTCATTCCAAGCACCTTCTATTCTTCGTACTCTGTAAAGTCGACATTCTCTACAATCCAGCGTTTGCGCGGGTCTACTTTGTCACCCATAAGTGTGGATACACGACGCTCCGCTTTGGCTGCATCCACAATCTCCACTTTTAGCATTGCGCGTGTCTCCGGGTTCATCGTTGTTTCCCACAGTTGATCCGGATTCATCTCACCGAGTCCTTTATAACGCTGTAATTCGACATTATTTCCGAACTCTTTCATATAATTCGCAAGTTCTTCATCTGTCCATGCATATCTTACCGTTGCCATCTTGCCGGATTTGCGAGTGAGTTTATATAAAGGCGGCTGCGCAATATATACTTTCCCTGCATCAATTAACGGTTTCATGTAACGGTAAAAGAACGTAAGTAACAGCACCTGAATATGTGCGCCATCTGTATCTGCATCCGTCATGATGATGATTTTGGAATAATTGCTGTCCTCTACGGCAAACTCTGTTCCGATTCCTGCGCCTATTGCTGCTGTAATTGCACGATACTCTTCGTTTTTCAGAATATCCGCCAGCTTGGATTTTTCCGGGTTTAGCGGTTTTCCCTTTAACGGCAAAATGGCCTGTATTTTGGAATCTCGGCCTTGCTTGGCTGAACCACCAGCAGAGTCACCTTCAACAATAAACAACTCATTGCGTGTAAAATCTTTCGACTGCGCTGGCGTCAACTTGCCATTCAGGTTGGAACTTTCACTCCGCTTTTTCCCTGTACGCATCTCGTCACGGGCTTTGCGGGCAGCTTCTCTCGCTTTGGAAGCTTGCACAGCTTTGCGAATCAAAGTCTGTGCCACCTGTGGGTTCTCTTCCAGAAATCGCTGGATATTGTCAGATACCACTGAATCTACTGCACTTCGGGCAGTCGCACTTCCGAGCTGATCTTTCGTCTGTCCGACAAATTCCACCTCTGACATTTTGACACTGATTACGGCCATCATGCCTTCACGCAGATCATTGCCTTCGAGGTTCTTATCCTTTTCCTTAATCATACTGGTACGACGTGCATAGTCATTCATCACACGTGTGTAGGCTGCCCTGAATCCGGTCTCATGCGTACCACCGCCACGTGTTGGAATGGAGTTGACGAACGATGCGATTGTCTCGGTATAACCTGCGTTGTATTGAATCGCAATCTCTACCTCAATGTCATCTTTCTCCGCGTAGAAGTGAATGACATCATGAAGCACATCTTTGTTTTCGTTCAAATATTCAACAAACTGGCTCGCACCGCCCTCGTACATATACTCATCCTGATTGCCTGAACGTTCGTCCTTCAGCACGATTTTCAAGCCCGAGTTCAGGAACGCAATCTCCTGAAGACGCTCTGCCAGTGTATCATAATTCAACTGAATTCCATTCTGAAAAACGCGAATATCCGGTTTAAACGTAACTTTGGTGCCTGTTCGATTGGTATTGCCCAATACGTCAAGACCGGTTACGGGTTCTCCTACATGTTCGACGCCTTTTTTGTCTTGCCAATATTCAAAACGTTGACGATGAATCTTGCCATCCCGGAAGATTTCGACCTCAAGCCACTCCGACAATGCGTTGGTAACCGAAGCCCCTACGCCATGAAGACCACCTGACTTTTTGTATCCTGATCCACCGAACTTACCTCCTGCGTGCAAAATCGTAAACACGACCTGGGGAGTGGGAATCCCTGTTTTATGTATGCCTGTTGGAATTCCCCTTCCGTTATCCTGAACCGTAATAGAACCGTCCTTATGCAGCGTGATATCGATTTTGGAGCAGAATTTGGCAAGGTGCTCATCGACAGCGTTGTCTACGATCTCCCATACCAAATGATGTAGACCTGAAGTACTGGTGCTGCCGATATACATCCCCGGCCGTTTCCGAACTGCTACCAGTCCTTCAAGTACTTGAATGTCGTCCGCGTCGTAGCCCGAGGCGCCTTGTCCTCCGCCTGTCGAACCTGCCGACATATCGATTTGCTCGACCATTCATGCTCCCCCTTCTTAACTTGAAACTACAAAAATGCCTGAAATGCAAACAGATGTTTTCTTATCCTTGTCCATTTTAATTCAAGATATCCCGTTTCGTAAAGACAAGGAATGATACAATGAGTGATGCAACGCCCCAAACGCTAAGCACAACAAGGGAAAATCCAAGGTTCATGCCTTCAATTGGCGGTAATCCGCCAGACAAATAATCAGGCAGTTCCAGGTTAACCATGAACAAATATTTCGCCGTTTCCCATGAAGCTGCCATATTGGTTAGAATCGTTCCAGCGATCAGCGCTGCCATCATAATGACGATACTTGCCGCTGTACTGCGAACAAGAACCGATACCATAAAGGCTAGCATCGCCACGATGATACTCACAAACCAGATCAAACCCGCTTGCATCAACATGTACTGCCACTGACTTACCGCATGAACAGCGGACATATCAACTTCCGTGCCAACAACTTTAAATCCAGTGAACACAGGCATGCCGAAACCTTTGTAACCAAAAACAGCTCCGGATATCCCGTAACAGATCACATAAGCAGAAACGACGATGATCGAGACAAACATGATCAATGTAACCAGTTTGCTAAGAAGTACTTTCCAACGTCTGACGGGGCGAGTCAGTAGCATTTTTATCGTACCTGTCGTCCGTTCGCCGGATACCAAGTCTGAAGCAATCGCCATAATCAAAAGAGGGATAAATAATCCAACGGCATTGTTCATAAACTCTCTCGTAAACGTTACTCCGCCTGGCTCTTTGGGATTAATGTTATTTTCCAGATAGTATTGCATCTGCTGGATATATACGGTTCTGTACTTTTTGTACTCTTCCGGAACCCGATCACTGCCTAGCGAGTTCTGATTATCCGTGATGGCTTGCTGTAATTCGAGTCTCCAGTCACCACCAAACTTATCCTGATTATTTTGAGCTGATTTCATCTGTGCATACGTGAACATCGGTACAAGGATGGCCAGAACGATGAAAATAATATAAAGACGTTTCTTCTTGACCATCTTGATGGTCTCGTTACGGATGAGCGGCATAATATTATTCAATGGATTCACCTTCTGTCATTTTTAGGAATAGTTGTTCAAGTGTAGGCTGAATCCGTTGCACGCCTTCAACCTGTATACCTGCCTGAACCATCTGCTGTACCAGCTCCGGAATCCGTTCTTCATGCATCTCCGCAACGACCGCATTGGCACCCAGCCCTGCAACAATCGTGTCATCCATGACATCTCCTGGGCGACTAACCAGCGTAATCCCCTGGTCAAGTAATATCTGACGGCCTGCATCAAATGGTGTAAGATGCCATATTGCCACTTTGGAATGATCCTCAATCAGTTCGTTTACCCCACCGACCGCGAGTACACGACCCGCACTGATAATTGCAACCCTGTCACATAGAAGCTGAATTTCACTTAACAAGTGACTGCTGACAAATACAGCCATTCCCTCACTGGCAAGCTGTTTAATAAACTCCCTTAACTCCTTGATCCCTTTGGGATCAAGTCCATTCGTCGGTTCATCCAGAATCAGCAAACGTGGTCTTCCGAGTAATGCTTGGGCTATGCCGAGCCGCTGTCGCATACCGAGCGAATACGTTCTGACTTTATCATGAATACGTTGATCCAATCGAACGATGTTGACCACTTCCTGAATACGATCATGATCGACACCTGGCTGCATCCGGGCAAAATGCTCCAGGTTCTCCCAACCCGTCAAATATGTATAGACCTCGGGATTTTCCACAATGGAACCGACATATTTCAGCGCTCGTTCGGGATCACGGTTCACATCGTAACCACAGACCGCAATTTTTCCTTCTGTAGGTTTGATCAGATCAACCAGCATACGAATTGTTGTGGTTTTCCCCGCTCCATTGGGTCCCAAAAAACCGAAAATCTCACCAGGTTTGACGTCAAACGTGACATCTTTAATAATCCATTTCCGTCCGATTTTTTTCTTCAAATTCTGTACGGACAAGACGGAATCATACTGCTTTTCTTTTTCTGCCATTTATTTCGAGCTCCCCTCTGCCGATTTAGGTCCCCGATATTCCTGTGCAATGCGAACAGCCATCTGCTGGTACCCTTGTCCATTGGGATGGAAATGGTCAGATGAGAGATACTCGTCCAGATGATTTTCAAACAGGTCAAAGGTTGGCACAAGCGTCATGTTATCTTCATTGTTCAAAATCGACATTGCTGCATCGTTCCAAGCAGCAACGACCGCATTTCCTGGCTTCTCCAGCTCTTTCACATTGCCAAACGGATTGTACAATCCAATATAAGCAATCTGGGCATTCGGATTGATTTCTTTCACTTTCTTCAAAATTTCCTGCAACCTTTTCGAAGTCTCAGGCAATGCAGCAGCCAGTTTCTCAGCCGTTGGTGGGTCTTCACCCTGAAGAACCTGTCCACCCTGGAACAGATCATTGGCACCGATGGAGAGTAAAATAAAGTTCGATTGTTGCAACACGTATTTAACCCCTTGTTCATCCAGCTTTTTTAACAACGCATCCGTTCGGAGTCCGTTTACTCCCAGGTTGTTGAGCACTTGTACATCATGCCCCTCATCTTTGAGCAGATTAGCTGCGCGTCTTACAAAGCCCAGTCCTTCATCATCCCCTGTGCCTCTGGCAAGGGAATCGCCAATTACAGCCATTCGAATCTTACCATCTTCTACAATCGCTTTATTACTGCCATTTTGCGATTCTTGAGCTGGCGTGGCTGCCTTTTGGCCATCATTTAAGGTTGAATCTCCTTGTGGAAAAATAACATCTTTTATGGCGTAGCCGAATCCGAATATAAGCAACAATGTTGCTAGAATCGATAGGGTACTAACACTTCTCCAGATCCAAGGGGCTGAATCAAGATTTTTGTTCTTTTTCATCCATCACATCTCCAGTCAGGTGCTTATAATTTATAATGGCTTTTACATCAAGATATTGCTTATTCTAAATAACATAAATCTTCTGTCGTTAATTTGCAAACTTTGCGGCTGTATTCAGCAAACAGACGTTTACACAGCTCAAAAAATGGAAAAAAGCCATAGTACACACAGCTTTTCGGCCATGTGCACATATGACTTTTTTATTATAAAGTAATTTATAGATTATTCATTTCCAGTTCTTATTTACCGATAAACTCTTGAGCCCAGTAACCGTTATAGAAGCCTACACCGATATGCGTGAAGTTTTTACTGAGGATGTTTGCACGGTGACCCGCACTGTTCATCCAAGCTGTTACCACTTCCTGAGGTGTTTTTTGACCTTTAGCGATATTTTCCCCAGCATAGCTGTAAGTTACCCCAAATTGTTTCATCATATCAAACGGAGAACCGTACGTCGGGGACTGGTGATCAAAATAGTTATTGTTGCTCATATCTTTAACTTTTGCCATAGCAACTTTGTCCAGAAGTGCGTCGGATGCCAGCGCACCGAGACCTGCTTTGGCACGTTCAGCATTCACGAGTTTTACCACTTGTGTAGCAAAATCGGATTGTGTGCTTTGTGTACCACCGTTATTACCTGTGCTTGAAGGATCTTTAGCTGGTGTTGTCGTTGCCGGTTTCTCTTCTTGTACGGGCTTAGCAGGTGTGCTTGGTTGCTCAGGCTTAGACACAGGCTGTGTAGTTGGTTGCTCAACTGCTTGACCTTCAGAAGCTTTGTAACCGTTTTGCTTCAGCCATTGCTCAATATAAGCTTTCAAGCTATTTGCATCGACCACTTTATACGTTGTAACCGTCGTTGCTTTATATGTTGAATCTGCAGCAGACGCGGAGGCAGGAAGCATAATCCCTACGGCGAGTGCAGCTGTCAGACTGCCTGTCACAACTTTTTTCATCCAGTTCTTCTTCAAATTCATTCATCTCCTTAGAATTAATTATTACAACTTTGTAATGTTTACTCTAGCAGTATATCAATTCATCAGGAGATTGTGAACCCGTAAATACTGGAAAAATGACTTTTTTGTCATCATTGATTGTTTCAAGCTACCTTAAAACGTTTATATATGCATCCTGTATCGTAATTGCACAATCCTTTGAAAAGTCTATATGTCCTTTTCACGCCTGCTTTTGAGACCTTTGCGCGATATTACATATAAAAAAAAGGCACTCAGTCAAGTTCACACTTGCTGAATGCCGTTTCATCTATTATAAAAGAACTTTACTGAAACGATAGCCTTTTTTCTGGAAACCAATATGCTCATAAAAGGAATACGTTGTTGAAGTCACTTCACGGTTGGCACCGGTGACAAACAATTGCTTACCACCTTGCTTTTTGCCCCAATCTTCAGCACGGGCCATTAGACGACGGCCAATACCACTGCCGCGATGTTCCTGAGCAACAATCAAAGATGTAATTTGGGCAGCAGGTTCGGGATAGGCATGACTTTGAACACATTGCAAGCCAATCACACCAATAATCTGTTCATCCACTTCGGCAACAAGCATGCACGCGTTAGGATTGCTCTCCATACCCTCAATGCGTTCTTTCATAACATTGGTTGTTGTTGGATAGCTGACCTCTCGCATCAATCCTGTTACTGCTTCAGCATCTCGCAGTTCACACTCTCGGATCATCAGTACAGGGGCCTCCACATTATTGGACATGATTTACCTCCACTTTCAGCATATTTGCGGCTTGAACCGCTGTTTTACGAGCTTCTTCCACATCTGTTCCAGCGCTAAGAGCAACCGCCATCCGGCGTCCTTGTTTCGTCTCAGGTTTGCCAAACACACGAACCTGAGTACGAGGTAAAGCCAGCGCATCTTCAATTCCACCTATCGTGAAATCCGATGTTTCAACATCGGCCTTCAGCGTCGCTGAAGCTCCCGGTGTTAGCAAATGTACTTCTGTGACGGGAAAACCAAGAATGGCACGTACATGAAGTGCGAATTCTGAACTATCCTGTGTAACCATCGTGACCATACCTGTATCGTGCGGACGCGGTGATATCTCACTAAACACCACACCATCAGAAGTCAAAAACAGTTCAACACCAAAAAGCCCATATCCGCCAAGCTCATCCGTAACCGTCTTCGCGATGTGACATGCCTGCTCCCATTGCTGAGAAGTCATCACGTGAGGTTGCCACGATTCGACATAATCCCCATCTTTCTGAATGTGGCCGATCGGTGGACAAAACACAGTACCTGATACCGATCTGACGGTAAGTAACGTAATTTCACTTTCAAATTTCACAAAGCTTTCCACGATAACACGCACGGATTTGCCTCTTGCTCCCGAAAGTGCAATGTCCCAGCAATCCGCTGCGTCTTCTGGTACTCGGCATACACTCTGACCTTTACCAGACGAACTCATCAGTGGTTTGATCACACAAGGTGTACCCAGCTCACGAACAGCCTCTTGCAGCTGTTCCAAACTATCCGCAAAGAGATAAGCTGCTGTAGGAAGGTTCAATTGTTCTGCGGCCAGACGACGTATGCCTTCGCGATCCATAGTCAAACGGGCAGCACGGGCCGTTGGTACGACACAAAAGCCTTCTTCCTCAAGTTCTAGCAGCGCCTCAGTTGCAATGGCTTCAATCTCAGGTACGATGTAATGCGGTTGTTCCTGTCGGATCAATTGTTTCAATGCCTCGCCATCTAACATGTCGATGCAGTAAGATCGATGTGCGACCTGCATGGCCGGTGCATTCTGGTAACGATCAACAGCGATCGTTTCCACACCGAGACGTGCGGCCTCAATGACGACCTCTTTACCCAATTCTCCGCTGCCTAGCAGCAGCATTTTTTTGGCTTGAGCCGAAAAAGGAGCACCCCACATGTTCTTTCCAATCCTCCCAAAGAGAAATCTTCTATATCTGTCTCTCTATTTTCGGGGTTTTGGTTAAAGATTGCAAGAGTACTCCCTATTTTTCTTGTGAATTTTACAAGATTTTTTGTGTTTTTTCGATCAATTTTTACAAATTGCATTTCCGGATTCGATACTCTTTCCATTCCTCCCAATTTTAAGGAAATAAAATCAAAGAAGCTTACAACCTCATTTTTCCTGTTATTTAATTTAACGTTTTAATGAGTCACTTTTCTCCAAATCACGATTTTTCTCCCGAAACAGTTCATTGTGTGAGGAAACATAGGCCATTCCGGCCGCAGTCGGTTCTACGTATGTTTTAGCACTGTTGACCGCAACAATCGCATCATTAAAAGCCCCCGCAATCAATCGTACTTTCCCTTCTCTTTCCGCGCAGTCTCCTGCTGTAAAAATGCCTGGCATGTTCGTTTCACCCAGTTGGTTCATAGCAACCAACCCTTCATTCATCACCAAACCGCAGCGAGCAAGATTGCTTGCCTGACTCGTATAACCATGACTTATAATGACTTCATCAACTTCAAGACGTATGCTCTCATCTATAGCTGGATTGGATATAGCGACTTGATGTATACGCTCCCCATTACCATACAAGCGTTCAATCTGGAAGGGGGTATGCACCTTTACCCTGCTTCTCATTTGCTTCACATGATGTTCCATCGCACGAAAAGCTTCCTGTCTGTGAACAACGGTTACCGTCTCAGCCAGTTCTGCCAGTTCAAGAGCCCAATCCACAGCACTGTTGCCACCGCCTGAAATCAATACTTTCTTTCCTGCAAAATAATTCAGATTCTGCACTGTATAATGCAGATTACTACGTTCATACTCATGCGCAGTGTCCAGTTCCAGCTTCTGCACCTCGGCAATCCCTCGACCGATGGCAACAATAACACTTCTCGTATAATGCACTTCACCCGTAACGGTCTGCAGTACAATCACTCCGTCGTCCAGCCTGGATATTGCATCCACACTTTGGTTGAACACAACCGTCGGTTCAAATGTCTCCGCTTGCTGGACTAACCAGTCAATCAGCTTGGCACATTTCATAGGCGGAAGTCCGCCCACATCCCATATCGTTTTATCGGAATAGGTCTGTAAAAAACCGCCTAACTGATCCTTTCCTTCAATCAGCTTCACTTTCATTTCGCGCATACCTGCATAAAAAGCCGCATAAATTCCTGCCGGACCACCGCCGATAATCGTTACATCAAAAATATCCTGATCATGCATGACTTAACACATCCTATCTTATGTTTACCGCACATATGAATCATGAGGCATCAAAGCCATTTCCAGATGTTTATTTGTTTTTCTCTTCAAAAGCAGCAACAAGATCATCGATTGCATAATTATCTGACATCGGTGCCATTCCAAGATTGAACCACTCTTTGCCGCCTACAAGATATACATGGTTGTTTTTTACGGCCTTCAGGTTTTTCCAGATGGATGTACTCATCATGTCTTTATACTTCTTCTGAATTTCCGGATTTTCCTCATCATCAAGCTGGATAATCAGATGATCTGCGTCATACTCTGGCAATACTTCCATTGAAATAGACAATCCAGTTTCATCTTTTGGAAAATTGCTCACTGGTTTTAAACCCAACCGTTTGTGGACAAAAGCACCCCGAGAAAGATTGGGACCATTCAAAACAATCTCTTTCTCCATCACTCGAACATATAACACCGTTTCATCACCGATGAGGCCGTGCAGCTTGTCTGCTCCTTCTTTTTCATGTTGCTTGAGATCTTCCAAAACATGCTTGGCCTCTGTTTCCTTGCCAAAAACCGCGGCGATATCATGTAGTTCTTCAGGCCATTCTTCACGCTCTGGCAGAAGCACGGTTGGTGCAATTTGCGAAAGCTGATCATAATCTTTCTTCGACCACCATGAAGGCGCAATAATCAAGTCGGGATTAGCCTCAAGGATCGCTTCAAAATTAGGCGTTTTCCCAATGCCCATCTTCATTGTATTTTTAAACGGCTCCTGCAGATATTTGGGAAAATCATCATGATAATTTTGTACGGCTACGGGAACGATGCCAAGTGCATATAACAGTTCTGGGTATACGACGGATAATCCAACTACACGCTGTGGAGATTTAGGGATCGTTATTTCGCCCATCTCCGTCTGAACGATTCTGTCTTCGCCTTCCTGTTGTTGCCCAGTATCCTTTGGTTTTGCTGCCGCACCAGATGATGTTTTTGTGCCCTCCCCGGAACCAGATGTTTCTGGCCCAGCAGCCTGTCCACATGCGCTCAGTAACAATAACATCAGAATAACCCCTGTTATTACCCACAATTTTGACTTCATTTCTTATGTACCTCCTATATGTGATAAATATGATAAAGAATAATCAATAATAATTATCATTATCAATTAGATATAGGAGTAGTATATTAAATAACTGCCCTGCAGGATATTGACGATTCCGACTTTATATTATGGACGATGTTGCCACAGCTTTAACACTTCATCCAGCATCAGTTCATGTGTAAAGGCCGTATAGTCCAGTAAAACACCTGGAATTAGCATGTCAATACACTCGTTTTGCGCTGCTTTTGTAACCATCCACATCTCGGACTGCTGCATTTCTGCCCACGTTTGTCTCGATTCTTCATCTTCGCTTACAATAACCAGTGCTCTATCGATCGACAACCCCGCCAAATCATGAAGATTCAAATGGTCCTTGTGCCAAATACGCTCTATTCCCTCTGGCGCCAAGAGCTGCAGATCCAAATAAAACACCGAAGCAATCGTCTTCGGATTCATAGCCTGTATGACGTTCCCCTGCACACTCAGCACAATAAGCCGGTCTTGGCGAATTTGCTCCGATAACTGGGATCGCACCACCGCAGCTTTTTGTTCGTATCTTTCCAGCCAGACTTCAGCAGCCGCAAGCCGATTCATGAACCGAGCTGCAGTTCGGAGATGATCCCGCCAATCTCCATCCGACTTCGAAAGCAAACAAACAGGTGCCAGTGAATTTAATCGCCGGCTCATGCTCTCTGACAATTCTTCACGAACTGCTACAATATAATCGGGACGAATTGCCTTCAATTGTTCCAGGCAGCTGTCCTCATCCTCGAGGAGAGGCACTACTTTATCCGTTTCGTACTTTCGCCTGTAATAGGCTGTCCATGGGTGATTCTCGGAGGCAGCGCAGGGTACAATCTGAAGAGCCAGCAACGTTCCAATGCCAAGTGAATGAATCGTAGCAATACGCTGTTTGCTATTGCGTATAAAAGCTGCTGGCGGAAGACCTGAGATTTGTTTGAATTTCCGGCGAAAATACATTTCGTCCTGAAACCCGACACAAGCCGCTATTTCCTTTAGGCGAGGACTGTAATCATTCCTCATCATTATCTGAGCCTGCTTGATCCGATATATGGTCAAATAGTCCATGGCGCTGCACCCATACATTTTTTTAAATAAACGCATGAAATGACGAGAACTCATCCGGGCAACCTCAGCCATGTTCTGTATCGTGATTTTCTCCATATAATGTTGTTCTATATAAGATTTGACCTGTTCAATAGGCAAAATGGGGGTGGGTGATTGCAGTACATGAAGCATATCATTGAATATCGTGTAAAGCAGCTCCTGAAAACGTACCTGACCATAATAACGCCGTAACCCGTTCCCCTCGCGAATCAGCTGACCGATCTCCTGACATAACAAATTTACCGCCACTGGTGAGCTGCACCTGATTGCACCGTCGTTCATGCGCATGCACATCTGCTTCATCATCGCCTGAGTGGACGCTTCACTCGTCTCTCCATCGTATAAAACGCTGAATTTGATCTGGTACAATCCTCGTTCACCTCTCGCATGAACCTCTGCTTCGACCAGTTGTCCAGGCAAACCGATATAGATCGCTCCGCTTCTGAGTTCAATAAATTGACCGTCCACGGTGATCCATCCCTCACCTTCTGCAATGAACAGCATCATATAAGTATCGAGAAAATGTTTTCCCAGCCGCCAGATCGATTCTGGATATTCTGATTCAGCCGACTCTAATTCAATTAGCTTGAAATGTAGCTGATCCAGCATATCAAAAGATGGGTATAGTCTAGCCTGTTCTGTGGCTTTGATCTGCATGCTTTTCCTCCAGACATCTCTTCAGTGCTCTATTTATATTTAAAATATAACATAATTTTCGGGAATGGTTTCAGATCCCGATGTAAGAAACACATTGAGAGCAGATCATGGGGACACGTCCAGCGCTTAACATTCAAAAAAACACTTCAGCACCTTTGCTCCTGTGTTTTCGATCAGGATAGCCTGATGAAAGTCACAAAAAGCAACATGAGCTGAAGTGTCTGTAAACATGCATTATTCATTATAATTTTTTATAAAAACCGATACTGCGCTTCAATCAGACCATTGTATACCCCTTGTTTCTGGATAAGTTGTTCATGATTGCCCTCTTCCTTGATCTCTCCGTGATCGAGCACAATAATGTGATCAGCATTGCGAATGGTGGAGAGACGATGCGCTACCATAAAGGACGTACGTCCTTTGAGCAACACCTTCAGTGCTTCCTGAATCTTCAGCTCGGTTTCTGTATCGATGCTGGCTGTAGCTTCATCCAGAATCAAGATACGCGGATCAGCAAGCAGTGCCCGGGCAAAAGATAACAACTGTCGCTGTCCCATAGACAGCACGTTACCGCGCTCTTCCACTTCCGTGTCGTATCCGCCCGGCAGTTTCATAATAAACTCATGAGCATTTACGGCTTTGGCGGCTTCTTCCACTTCTTCATTGGTGGCATCCAATCGACCAAAACGGATATTATCCCGAATTGTGCCGGAGAAAATAAACGTATCTTGCAACACGATACTGATCTGACTGCGCAGGCTTTCCACAGTTACATCACGCACGTCATGTCCGTCGATGGTTAAACGTCCACCCGTAATGTCATAAAAACGGCTGATCAGATTGATAATTGTACTTTTACCGGAGCCTGTATGACCGACAAGGGCAATGGATTGCCCCGCTGCCGCCGAGAAGCTGATGCCTTTCAGCGCCTGTCTTCCTTTTTCGTACTCAAACACGACGTTATCAAATACGATATCCCCTTTAATAGAAGGAAGCGGTTTGGCTCCTTCTTTATCGGCGATGTGCGGCTTCTCATCCATAAACTCAAAAATACGTTCAGATGATGCCATCGCAACCAGTAACTGATTATACATCTGCCCCAGACGGTTAATCGGGTCCCAGAAGTTCCCCACATAGTTGGCGAAGGCAACCAGCAGACCTACCGTTAACACTTCATTCTGAATGAGAGTTGCACCATACCAGAACAGAATCAACGTACCAAATCCACCTGTGATTTCAATCAACGGACCAAATCCTTGGTTCATCGCAGATGCTTTGTCCCAGGACTTTTTGCTGGACAGGTTCATATTGTCGAAGTATTTCATGTTTTCTTTTTCCTGTGTATACGCCTGCGTTACCCGGATTCCCTGGATGGATTCATTCAAGTGAGAGTTGATCCGAGAGTTCTTCATGCGCACATCTTGCCAAGCGCGGCGAATCAGCACCCGCAGTTTGGTGGAAATAATGAACATAATCGGCACCGTAATAATAACGGCCAGCCCCAGTTTCCAGTTGATTAACAGGAGAATGACAATGATACCGAGCAGTTGCACACAGTCGATCATGACATTGACTGCACCGTTCGTAAACAAATCCTGCAAGGAGTTGATATCATTCGTCACACGTACCAGCACCGAACCTGCCGGTCTTTTGTCAAAAAAGTTAAAAGACAGCTTCTGAATATGTTTGAACAAATCCGAGCGCAGATCGTAAATGACTCGCTGCCCGATAATGTTCGTCAGTTTAATTCGATACGTGTTGGCCGCCCACTGAATCAGGTACAAAAGCAAGATCGAACCTGCAATCAGATACAGCAGTGTCATGCTAGGTGCTCCAGTCTGCGGCGCGATGGCTCTATCGATGGCAAGACTGATTAAGAAGGGTACGGACAATTTTGTAATCGTTCCGAGAATCATCATCAGAATAACGAGCGGCAAGAGCTGCCTCGCATACGGTTTCATATAAGCAAACAATCGACCGAATTCTTTCCAGTTAAACGGTTTTTCAATGACCTCATCGTCCTGATAGACAAATCGTTCATTCAGTTTTTTATCCGAGGTCCCTTTGACCTCGCGCCTGTCTGTTATCGTTTCGGCACTCATGAGTTCACCTGCTCCCCAACCTCCCGCTTGCCGCGGGCAATGTAGTCTGCATATTGAATGTTATACACATCCTGGTACGGTCCAGGTACTTGAATAAGCTCCGTATGTTTGCCACGTTGTACCACACGACCTTCGTCCAGTACTAATATTTCATCTGCATGCCGCAGAGAAGAGATCCGGTGGGCAATGATAAATGTCGTTCTGCCGCGCATAACCTCCTGGAAGCCAGACTGAATTTCATGTTCGGTTTCCATGTCAACAGCACTCGTAGCATCATCGAGCACAAGAATTTTCGGATTTTTGAGCAGCGCCCGCGCAATAGCAATACGCTGTTTCTGTCCTCCGGAAAGTCCCATACCGCGTTCACCTACGACCGTATCGTATCCTTCGGGAAACTCCATGATAAAGTCATGTGCCTTGGCTAGTTTGGCAGCTCGGATAATCTCGTCCGTCGTCACATTTTTTAGCCCATAGGAGATGTTGTTGCGTATGCTGGAAGAGAATAGGAACGTTTCCTGGAACACAGACGCAATCTGACTTCGCAAGCTGCGTATCCCCATATCTTTGATGTTTCTGCCATCAAGCTTGATCGATCCGGAGTTGATGTTATACGCTCGCATCAGAAGTTGTATAATCGTTGATTTCCCTGAACCTGTTCCTCCCAGGAAACCGATTACAGAACCAGGTGCAGCATCAAAATTAATATCGGTTACAGCAGGCATTTTGTTTCCATAAGCAAACGTTACCGATTCGAAGGTCACATGACCTTTCACCTGATCCGTTTCCACAATAAACGGGTCTTCGGTCTCTTGCACGTCTACAGGGGTGTTCAGCAACTCAAGTACTCTTTCGCCAGATGCTTTGGACTGCGTATAGTTATTGATATGAAACCCGAGTCCCCACATTGGACCGATTATGTACCAGATCAAACTGAAGAAGGCAACAAGTTCACCCAGGCTGAGCGTTTGCTCGATAACCATTCTTCCACCAATCACAAGCAGAAGTACAACACTCACCGAAGCTAATATCTCCATAATCGGAAAATAGCGACTCCATAATGTGGCAGCATGGATTTGATTCGTTTTGTATCGTTCATTCCGTGTAGAGAACTTCTCTACTTCATAAGGCTCACGCGCGAACGATTTAACCGTTCGAACACCTGTAATATTTTCTTGCACTGCTGTTGTCAGCGAGCTTAGTGCCAGCCGCATTTCCTGAAATGCAGGATGAATTCTGGATTCGAATCGAAGCGCAACGAAGGCAAGCAGAGGAATGCAGACGAGTGTTAGCAACGTTAATTTCCAGCTCATCGTCATCATCATAATTGCGCCGAACACGACCATAAGAACCATATTGAGAATCTGAGCGAAACCAAATCCGATAAAATTACGGATGGCCTCCAAATCTCCCGTGAGGCGGGACATCAGATCACCTGTTTTGGCCGTATCATAATAACGGAAGGACAAAAATTGAAGCTTTTCATAACATGCATTACGTAATCGGTATGCCAAATAATTACCTAAACGTCCGCCAAAGAAACCGTGTAAAAATTGCATGCCCGCTTTCAAAATAACGACACCTAACACAGTTAAGGCAAGCATGGGAACGTCTTCAAAATTTCGTGGCACAATGACATCGTCGATCAGGATTCGCAGCAGGTTCGGATAAACGAGCCCAAGTGCGGTCGCTAAGGCGAGGAACAAGATCGATACCAGTAAATACGTTCGCTTCTCCCAAAAATAGGTTTGCAGTTGCCTAAGAACATCCATGTTTCTCCTCCTCTAATGTTGCTTACAATGATATGAACATTTATGAAGTTTATCACCGTCCCTCATTCGCGGCAAAGCGAATAATAGACCATATTCAGGCTACTTTCAGCTTATTATCGCATTCATGAAGACCAATACCCGACTTTCAATCAAATGTTTGAATATTCTCTTTATTTCAGGTTGTTCATACCAAAAAAAGGCTCCCCATATGCCTTTGCGGCGGGAGCCTTTTCTGATGTTTTTTTGCAACATTTTCATTGGATTGCGGAAGTTATGAATTATTTTACAAACGTTTCCAAAATATTTGCATATACGGCTGATCTTTCTGCTCGTAATGCAGCGTCCCATCCGTTGCTTGGAGGTACACATCGTAATGTAAACTCCGCGACCGCGACCTTCTACTCTTGCATTTCTGTCAACTGAGTAGACAGCGCTGCCCATTGCTCCGCTGGAATGCCACTTGTGAGGGTATCTTGTATGCCTGTGACAGCTTCTTCCAGCCTGTCGGTTAGCTGACGGGAGTGATGCTGCACCGATTGAGAAACCTGCGTATCATAAAATTCCACTAGCTTCTGTTCCGATGCCGGAAGCACTTCAATGATCATCTGCTTAAGGACAGGATCAAGTGCTTCTTGAAGGCGCTGCCGTCCATCCCCTTCAAAAAACTGCTTCGGATTACGGAAGTAACTCCAATAGTTTTTCCAGCCCGACGGTTCTTCAAGCCGGATCTCCTCCAGCAAAGGTGTACTCCACTTTTCATCAAGTGTTAAGGACAAGTCAATGCCGCTTGTCAGTTGTTTCACCTCATCGATGCATTCCTTCACTTGCTTGGCAACCCAAGCATGCCCTGTCTGCTCCAATCGAAGCGTTGTAGCAAGCAATTCCTGCTCCAGCTCAATACCGATCATGCGCAGCAGCTCCCGACCACAGGCTGCGAATGCCGTTTTCAGATTGCCCTGATCCTCTCGCAACACCGATGGATGAAATGCTTCTGCCATGAACTGACCGAGCCTGAATGCAAGACGCTGTCTGACATGGAAAAGCAATTCGTTCGTTTCCTGTGACAGCTCTTCCTTCATTGACCGCTCTGCCATTCGCTCGATCCGCTGACGGGACTGTCCAGAGATCGTTTCCAGTTCATCACGCCGCTGGCGCAGCGCTTCTTCTCCTTGTGCCGCATCATCCGCACGCTGCTTTAATCGCTGAATGACACGTAACAATTCTTCGGAAGCTCCGCCAACTGCCAGATCAGCCAGTTCTTTGCCTGCGAATTGATTAAACTCTTCTTCGAAACGGACAAAACCAGATTGTTGCAATCGATCTTCGTTTCCATCCATTTTACCTTCCATCGCAAGCATGCTGGATACCGGGAAAAGACGTGGTGAACGGATACCGTTTTTCCGCAGCTCTGTGCCTACATGATCAAGCACCTGCTCTAATTCTTCGTCCGAAGATGATAAGTCACTTGCGTTCACCACAAAGAACATTTGATCCATCGCGGAACTGTCTTTAACCCGCCCCAATTGATTCAGGAATTGTCGATCTCCCTGAGAGAAGGCGTGATTATAGTAAGTTACAAAAATAAGCGCATCGGCATTCTTCATATAATTGAACGTTACTCCTGTATGCCGTGCATTAACCGAATCTGCTCCCGGTGTATCCACGAGCACAATGCCCTGTTCGGTCACTTCACAGCTGTAATACAGGTCAATGGAATCGACAAAACAAGATTTTTTCTCATTGGCTACAAAATTACGGTAGCCGTTTAAATCCACCAGCACATCCTGCCCGAGCTGATTTGCCGTCTCTTCCCAACCAGCCGCAGCTGCCTGCAAAAAGCTGTAATGCGGACGTCCTGCCGGATGCACATCTTTGGGCGTGAGCGATTTTACCCGCTTCTGCCATTCGTTGTCCGGCTCTCCAAGCCCAAGCAGGCGGAAGGAATACGCCAGATCTTCCTGGAAGGCATCCGGGGTCTTCATGCGAACCCGGGCAGTACCATGCTCCGCGCCGCCGGCCGGAGCCATAATGCGGTTGATCGCCGCTGTCGTTGGATGCGGCGATACCGGGAGGATCGCTTCGCCAAGCAGTGCGTTGGCGAAGGAGGATTTGCCCGCGCTGAACGCACCGAACAGCGCGAGGGTGAACGTGCCGCCCGCAAGCGAAGCCGCGCGTGCACGCAAATCCCGTACCGCCGACCCCATGGCGGGGTACGGCTCTACCAGCGCAGCAGCGGCTTCCAGCCGTGCCGCTGCTGCGTCCAGGCGCCGGCGGCGTTCCGCGCCAGCCGCCGGTGCGCCCTGCGCCGCTGCTGCGCGCGGCGGCGCAGGGGCCTCCGTCTGTGGCTGCGCCGCCACAGACGCGGACGTGCCCGCCTGCGAACCGGGAGCTTCGCCAGGTTCAGGCGCGGGCACGTGCGGGCCCTTCACCTCCGGCAATAGCCCGGAGGGGAGTGGGCCCGCAGGAGGCAGCAGGCTGCGCAGCCCTGCTGCCTCTGCGGCGGCGGCGCGCTGGAGCGCCGTGTAGCGCGCCGCCGCCGCGGATTGCGCCAGCAGCGCCGCGCGGCTGGCGTCCAGCGCCTGGAGCGCGGCTTCGCCCTGCGCAGCCAGCGCCTCCAGGATGCGGTCGGCCAGCATCATCGCCGACTTGCGGTACCGGGCCTCAATCTCGCCCCGGACATCTTTGCTGAATTGCAGCACATACTCAGGTGACAACTCTGCACTCACACTTCGTTTCATTTCAAGCAATTCTTCATTGATTGCAGGCAGCTCTATATTAAGCGCCTGCTCCCAAGTGGCATCCCACACTTGATAGGTTTCACCCAATTGTCTGAGCATCGTTCGGATATGAACCTCCACTTGACTGGAGGTTTGGTCCTGAAGCAGTCTCACCAGTTCCGAAGCACGACGCTGTTTCTCCTGTTCCGTTTTACCCCCTGAAAAGAGCAGACCTACCCGAAATCCAGGCTTGCGACTTTCCAAATAATTAGCAGCTGAAGTACGTATATCCGCCGGGGTAAGATTTGCGTTAGCCAGCAGTGAATCCACTTCTGCTCTGAATTTCTCACGAACTTGCGACGGTCTGTTCTGAAGTTCTGCTGCCTGCTCATCCAGAAGGGCAAGTTCACGCTCCAATCGTTCAATGCCTTCTTGCCCGCCAATTTCTTCAAGTAGTGCCGTTTCCTCGTCTTCTCTCTTTGCAGCCTCCCGCATCAAGTGCTGCTCGGTGATATGACTGGCCGAACTTATCAAGCTATGTGAGATCAGTTCTTCCTTTTTATGCATGAGCTGTGTAATCAGCTCTGGCAACTGACTCCACTGATTATATCGATGCTGTTGATCACGCAAAGACGTGAATAACAAGCCATCATAACGTACTTCCCATGCAGCAAAGATCGCTTCTACCCCTTGCACATATTGATCAAACGAAAGCTCCCGCTCCCGATGTTTATCGATCTGATTCACAATCAAAAATAATGGCTTGCCCCAGTCAGACAAACTTTTGGCAAAAGAAAGATTAGTCTCCGACTGAACGTGATTGTAGTCCATCACATAGAACACGACATCTGCCAAATGCAGAGCAGAGTGTGTAGCCAGACTATGCCCGCGATCCGTAGAGTCCACACCTGGCGTATCTAACAATACGGCTTCGTCTTGCAGCAACGGGATATTATCCCATACATCAATGGAACTGTATGCCCCGCCATTTTTACAATACGCCTCCAGCTCCTCTGGCGAAACCTCCAATGTGCCTGCTTTGTTGTCAGCGCTTACGTTTGGTGCCGTATAAATAAGCGCTCTCGGCTTGCCGTTGCGTATCGCGACCACATTCGCACTTGTTGGTACTGGACTGGATGGCAGTACTCGCTTCCCACACAAGCTGTTGATCAAACTCGACTTGCCTGCCGAGAAATGTCCACAGAACGCAATCGTCAGATGTTTCGTTTCAGCCTTGTTGATTAAATCCGTTAGTGCCTCTACAGCGGTATGGTCCCCTGACTGCTTCATTTCTTCACGTAGCGGTAACAAAGGTGTGGCCATTTCTGCTGGGTAATCTGTTCTGGACATGACTGGCCTTCCTCCTGGCTCCTCTAATTTGACATCCGTTTCGACGTCAATCTCTGATTTATCTCCATATAGTTTAACATCATCATGTTTGAATTTGAACGATTTCACTCGAATCTGCATGTAGATGGATTCCAGATCAATATAAGTTCAAATCGAGATCATTTGACTCGTGATCATGTCAAAACTTCATTTGGATCAACTCATCATTCTGATCTCCACGTTTCCGTGCTCATTGTTTGTTACAACAACCCATTATGTATCTATAAAAAAATAAAACCGAACATGTCGGTTTTATTCAGGTCACGCTTTTAATAATTCCCGCACTAACCAGGAATGTTTATCATCAAGTAACTGGCTGCATGACATGCCTGGCAGCCTACACAACCATCGCTTTTCCGCAACGTCAACGCAGCCAGGTCCTTGATCATAGATTAATCAAAATTTAAGAAACAGCGTTTTCCATTGTAGGCAACAAGATTTCGAAAACTTGACCATGCTGCAAAATGGTAATGTCACGGCCTTTGTCTCTCATCACAACAACCTCAGGTTTTGTAGACATACGCTCCAGGTAATGCTCAGGCACGTCGCCAGAGTGGCTTACCGTAATGCCTTCAACTTCTTTTTCTTCATTCTCAGCCATTTCCTGCTCAACGATTTGCTCAAAAATATCGGAGAAGGCTTCAAAATTGTCAGTGTACACGGAAATGCATTTCATCGTTATTCATCCTTTTCTGCTTATGAATTTAATTTTCGTTTTCGGGTGGTAATACGTTCCTTATCTTTCCTGATCTGGGACGTTTTCATACGTTTTTTCCCTTCCCGGCATATGTCCAGTAACGGACAGATATGACACTGGGGCGTCTGAGCCTTGCAATGGTAGCGTCCAAAAAATATAAACCGGTGATGAGTTAGAGTCCACTCATCCCGAGGTACGCGCTTCATCAGTTTCTTCTCAACTTCAAGTACGGAGTCATCCCAGCCCGCGAGGCCCAGTCTTTTTGACACACGTTCAACATGAGTATCTACAGCGATAGCCGGAACGCCAAACGCATTTGAAACGACAACATTCGCGGTTTTTCGCCCGACACCTGGCAGGGTGACAAGCTGATCATGCTCCTGCGGTACATCTCCGCCATACTGCTCTATTAAAATTCGGCACATGTTCTGGATATGCTTGGCCTTGTTTCGGTACAATCCGATTCGCCTGATATCCTGCTCCAGCTCTTCAAGTGGAACTCCCAGATAATCTGCCGGGCTTTTGTACTTTTGAAACAAATCTGCAGTGACCTTGTTCACCGTTTCATCTGTACACTGGGCAGATAAAAGGACAGCTACCGTTAGTTCAAATGCATTACTGTGATTTAATTCGCAATGTGCATCAGGAAACATGGCTTCCATTGTTTCGAGTATATGTCTTACCGTCGCTGCATTCATGAAGAGCTACCTCCCACAAATCTGCCCCGCACTGCGGAGCCTTACTTCAAGCTTCAACCAAGTAGCTAGGCGGGGATCCGAAAGCTTGCAAAAAAAACGTCCTGATGCGGGAAAGATCCCGTATCAAGACGGTCATTCTTTTGATCCTCGAAAAGAAACGATTACTGTTTTTGAATCTCCATAACGACATTGTTCAGGAGATACAATACAATATTATCATTATCTCTGAGAGATTGCACGCTTAAAGTGTTGTCACCCTGGTGAACAAATACGTTGGAACCCAGAGCAAAACGATAGTTCATGTCTGTTGTGGATTCGCGTTTAACCAAAATTTGGTTGCCCACTCCATCATACGACCAGAACTGTTTGCTCATGACAGTAAGTACTCTGAAACGCGTAGAATTATCTGTATCTTTGGTCATTTCCACGCGGTCGCCAACCGTCAAGTTAGTCAAAGAAGTTAATGTCGAGCTGGCTTTCACCACTTTTACAGGGCCGCTCACAGACATTTTTTCTGTCGAACCGTTAAACTGTTTAAGTGTAACCGAAGTACCATCAACTGCAGTAACTTCCGCAAAGGTGCGTTTTACCACCTGTACCGCTTTTGGCGTTATTCCTTCGAATGTCACGTTAATCAATTGACCTGCGATCAGCTGGGATGTCGTAATCGTTTGTCCACTTTCATTTGTCAGCACCGCCTGATCAAAGTAGAACTGGCTTGAAAGCAGATCCGATTTCACCCGGACCCGGCCATTCGTTTCTACACCAACAATTTCAAACTGAGCTGCCGTTTTCAGCGCAATTTTCTGCACCACATCCTGATTGGATCCGAGGGTAATGGTCACATTATCGCCAATCTTCAAATCAGACAGGCCCCCGTTAGATTTGTTGTACATTTCAACCGCAGGCGCCGTTGTGTAAGGAACAGTAATGGTCTGGCTTCCAGATAACAAGCTGATTTTTCGGTTTGAAGTATCAATACTGCTGATTGTTCCTTCATATTTGTAGATAACCTTCACCGTTAATGCACGAGTTCCGACATAAGTCAGATCCAGTTTGCGTCCGTCATTTAACAAGGACTCCAGCCCTGCCAATGTCGGTTTCGAGGCATTATAGTCCATTTTCGTCTTGTCATCCAGTGTAAATACATATGGCTTTTTATTCGTATCCAATACGGTCAGTAATTTTGTTTTGCTGTTGTAAGATACGACCGTGGCTCCGTTCAGCGGCTCCATCTGCCGTCCGATGACTTGAATCCGTGTTACCTGATCATCACTGTTTAACGTAAGCTCAACCTTGTCGCCATTATTCGTATCTGTAATCAGATCGTTTAGCGATGCTTCCTGGATACCGCTAATGATAACTTCCGGCTTCTCAATCAGCATTTTTGCTTCAAGGGAACCTCCATCACGTTTAAACATCACTGTGGACTGATTGCCACCAATCTCAACCAGCGTTCCGCGAACAGATTGTTCAACTCCCTGCGCAAGCTCAATCGTCTGCAGCACATTATCTTTTACGGTATATTTTACGGAACTGCCTGCCTTCAGATCACCAGCCGACAGAATACGGTTCTGATAACGAATAATCAGGTTATCATTGTACGTATACTGCTCTGCTGCACCGGCAGCATTGACCAGCTTGATGGTTTTGCTGGAAGCAGCCACTTCCGAAATAACGCCGCTGTCGCTTTTATTAACAATTCCAGATTTCACATGCACCAGAACTGTTTTTTTGTCAGCCGAGAATGTCTCGCGCTGTACTTCGATGGTGCTGTCCGCTGTAATGTCTGACAGTTTGATCGCTTTGCCATTTTGATCTATAAAAGCCGTATTCTCATCATAAGAATATGTTTCATAATTTTCGCCCACGAACAGTCCGATTTTATTGCCTGAAAGCGAACGTGCAAACGTACCTTCAATGCTCTCCACTTGAGGTTTGGCATCAACAACCTCAACATATGAGGCAGATCCCGCCGAACCTACAATAAGAACTTTAGTGTACAGCTTTACATCCGATGCAGATGCACGTGTTTCGCTATCTTTAGTAAAGTAAGGAGTACTGCTGTTCACTGCATAGTTAACAGCTTTGCCGTCAACAACCAGCGTGATCTGCCCGTCTTTCAATCCGGTAACGTAACCCGTCGCCGTGTTTGGATATTTGGTATCCGTCAACGATTCACCGCGGCTATAAAATGTAGCAAGCTGCGCACGGGTTACAGAACCTGTTGGATCGAATTTGTTATTTTCCAGACCTTTGGCCAGATCCAAACTAACAGCAAGGTTTACATACCCTTTTGCACTGTCCGAAATATTTGCATTATCTGCAAAACCTGTAGACTGGTTATTCTGAGCCTTCGCTTCAGCATCTTTGTTCAGCGAGCGGATTAACAGTTTGGTGATCCATTCGCGAGTTGCTGGCTTCTTGCCCCATGTCGTTTTGGACACATCAGCTGATGCTTCTTCCGTTTTATCCACAAGTCCCAGTTGTAGTGCAAGCGCGACATATGGCTTGAAATAGTCTCCTACTTCCATATTTGTCGGTAATGCCGCAGCAGTGTTACTCACCTGGGAGCCCATATTCATAAAACGGATCGCCATCGTTACTGCTTCTTCTTGTGTTACCGCATCCCCTGGACGGAACAGCCCTTTATCACCGAGAAGAATACCTTGATACGCCAGCTTGTACACATGCTTCTCAGCCCAATATCCAGTTTTGATATCACTGAATAAGCCCGCTGGTGCAACTGGACTGTTTACTGCCGCGTTCTGGCTCGATCCCGCTTCTGTTTCACCTGCCGCCATGGCACCTCCACCTACGCTCAGGGCCATCATGCCTGCAAGCACGGCTGATACTACTTTTTTAGAGTGTGATGGATAGTTATATTTAAAAGTCACCTATGATTCCCCTCTCTCATGTAAAACGACCTTAGTCCGTGATTCCACGGTAACACACTTGAAGCATAGCTTAATTGGATCTTGTCATTGGATGTTCAAGATCCACATGTCCCATCAAACTTTCAGTGGACTTACTATCTACCAGCAGATCAAGTGACTTCACTTCTTCATACTGGAAAAATGTTTGTTTCAACGCATCGATGGCAAACGACTCACCGCCAGCACCAAGACGTGCCGTATCTGGCATATGAATATCCAGTGTCAGTGCTCCATCCTTGAACTGAACTGATTTCAGCTCAATCTCTTTGGACCAAAGCGGAACGAGCTTATCGTCTGTGCTCTGCTGCAGAGAAGCAAACGTCTCTTTATATTTGTCATCTTCCGATGCAAACGTAATCTCAGCCGATGCTTTGTGCAGTTCTAGCTCCTCCGGATCAGTAAAGAACACTTCAATGGACTTCTTCTCCTTGCTATCGGATGTTGAAGGTTTATCCGTAGACGTTCCACCGGAAGATGTTGTTCCCTCTGACCCTCCGTTCGCCGAGTTAGATGGTGTTGTATTATCTTCGGAACCAGCAGTTGCAGGATCGGTAATTACCTCACCCTTCACCTCTGTAACGCCGCTCCCTGTTTGTGTCTCTGATCCCGCACCTTGCGACTGACTCGGAGCAGCTGTTGGTTTACTTCCACATCCAGCAGCTACGGCCATTACCGTTACAAGCAAAGCTGCGATCCATATCTTTTTGTTCATTCTAACTCCGCCTCCTCAGCATAAGGGTTGTCCCTTATTGAATTCCCAGATACTCCTTGATCCCAGCAACAATACCTTTGGCTACATTGTTCTGGAAATTTTCTGTAAACAGAACAGCCTCATCACTCTTATTGCTGAGGAATCCTCCCTCTAACAGCACTGCAGGCATCGTTGTTTCACGAGTGACATGCAGACTAGCCATTTTCACGCCACGGTCTTTTAGTCCCGAAGACTTCAAGAGATACTTGTGCATAACATTAGCAAGTTCCTTGCTTGCCGAGCGAGAATAAAAGGTTTCTACTCCCGTTGCAGCAACAGGGCCGCTATTCGCATGAATGGAGATAAAGATATCTGCATTTATTTTTTGTGCAACTTTCACACGTTCTTTAAGTGCAAGAAATGTATCGTTGCTGCGAGTTAATACAACATCGATTTTAGGTTCTTTTTTCAGAAGTGCCTCTACTTTCAATGCCATGGCAAGATTGAAATCTTTTTCTCTTTTGCCCGTAACACCAATTGCTCCGGGGTCCTGATCTCCATGACCCGCATCAATGACTACAACCTTCTTGCCATTTCCGCCAACGGGCGGAGCAGGTGTGCCACTTTGATTGTTCAGATCAATAATGAGCAGTCCTGAATCGTTCTGTACACTGTACCCCTTGGCACCTGTCAGATCAATAACAAACCGAATGGTCGAAGGACTATTGCTGTATAAGGAATAACGAATTTGAGACACATCCGGATAACCGCTAACAACGAGCTGACCGTTCTGATTGCTGTCCAGAGCCTGACCTTGACTAAACGAATCAGCAAAAGCAGTATTTGGTAGATCAATTACAATTCGATCCGGACCATTCATCGTAAAGATATTTGGCTCTGTGCTTCCACTTGTAGCAATCATGAAACGGTTGTCGCTGAAGCTGATACCGTTCACTTGCACGAGACCTTCCTGACTCGATCCTCCACCATCGTTTCCTGAGTTCGGAGGAGTAGTTGTCCCGTTTCCGGAACCTTCATTCTGGGTAACTAATGTTACCGTCTTCGTGGTATTGTTCCAACCCACCTTAAGACCCATTTGCTCTCCGATGAAACGGAGTGGTACTAAAGTTGTACCATTTTTTACGAGGGGCGGGGCATCCAGGTCTACGTTACTGCCGTTCACTGTTGCCGTCTTCTGTCCAACAATCATCTGCATGGCAGTGTTGTCTTTGCTAATCGTCACCGTTTGCGACTGCTGCTTCCAATCGACGGAATATCCCAGACTTTCGGAAACCACACGAATCGGCACCATCACCTTGCCATTGATGTTTTCCGTTTTCGTATCCGAAGGTTGTACAATCTCGTTCCCGTCTAGGATAATTTTCGTGTCTGCTGCTGCATGACTATAGCCCGGGAAAACGAACCCAAAGACAAATAACAGTACCAAAAAACCGAACTTCTTCATCCTTCACCCCTACCAATCTCATATTTTTTCGCCGCATGTTGCAGTCTTGCAACTTTCACTTCACACTTGGGCATTACCAGACACCTATTAGACGCCTCCCAATCACAAAAGTTGCGAATATATTCCAACATAACAGAAAAAAAACGTTGTCAAATCAAGCTTTTTTTACATTTTTATGTCTCATCTTTTCCTAATTTATCAAATTTGCATCTTGAAACAACGGGCTACCCTAATCTGCACATTTACGAAAAACACTGCTCTACAAGCTCAAATATTCTAAAATACCGTCGACAATCGCCTGAGCACACTGATCCTGATACGACGCTGTAAGCATTAGAGCTTCATCTGCTGGATTACTCAAAAATCCTAATTCGAGCAGCACAGCCGGCATCGTTGTTTCCCGGGTCACATGAAGACTCGCTACTTTTACTCCACGATCCTTAAGTCCTGTTACAGGCAGCACATGCTTGTGAAGAGTCTCTGCTAAACTCTTGCTCTCATTCCGTGTATATAACGTTTCAATCCCGCTTGGAACCGGAGTCGTAAATTTGTTTCCATGAATGGACACAAATAGATCCGCTTGGTTCAGCTTGGCTATATCCACCCGTTGCTGCAAGGAAAGCTCCGTATCATCCTGACGTGTAATCACAGTCTGGATAGTGGCATGTTGTTCTAGAAGTGCTTTCACTTTAAGTCCTACAGCTAGATTAAAATCTTTTTCGTAGGCTCCGGTTACACTGACCGCACCAGACTGACGCCCGCCATGCCCAGGATCAATAACAATCACAGTTTTACCATCATTATCCGGTAATGCTGGTTGACTGCCTGAAGTTCCATTCGCAGCCGAGAGGTCAACGAGCAACACGTTATTATCTCCAAGTGACCAATTTGCTGTTGCACTTTGAGTCAGATCTAACACCACTCTTACTGTCGAAGGCGACTGGCTGAACATGGCGAATCGGACTTTCGAAACGAGAGTTGAGTCCGTGACGGCCAGTTGCCCGCTTCCATCGGGGGTTGATGCCTGTCCCTGCACAAATGTTTGGGAGAAGGACGTATCCGGCAAATCCACTATAATTCGCTCAGGTCCGCTGATGCTGGATACTTTAGGACTAATGCTTCCATTGGTTGCGATGATCAAACGGTCCCCACTGTAACTGATGCTCTGCAATTCCGTCTGGCCAACCGGGGCAGGAGTAACCACAGGATCGCTATCAGGCTCCGTATCCACAACAGGTGGAATGCTGAGAAGGCTGACCGTTTTAGTACTATTGTCCCAGCCAACCTGTAGGCCCATGCCCTCACCTACGAAACGCAAAGGGACAAGTGTCGTGCCCTGTTTAATCAGGGGAGGTGCATCCAGATCGACAATATGGCCATTAATCGTAGCTGCATCCTTTCCAGCCGTCATCTCAATGGAGCTATTGCCCCGCTGAACGTGCACAGTTTGTGTTGCCTGTTCCCATTTCACGTCGTAACCCAGGTTTTCGGATACAATCCGGATCGGAACCATGACCGTTTTGCCAATGCTCTCCGACGGCGCTCCTGCCTTCTGATCAATGGTGACTCCATCAAGCACGATCGAAGGCGCACGGTCTGCATGAGCCATCATGGGAAAAAGACAAAGGAACAGAAAAAAAATGACTGCTGCCGACCATTTCTTCATACGTCATCCACCATTCTTAGTAAGTTATAAATCTATATAATTGGGACGACGTCAATCAATCGTTCAACTTATATAGATTTGTGTCCTGATTCGACACCTGTATTACGTTATGTACCCTTCCATAATCTACTATCCAGTCTATCAGATATTGTCTAGCGATCCGGTTACAACGTTGTCATATTTAGTCGGAAAATAAGGATAAAAAAAAGCCTCCATTTGGAGAAGGAACGTAAACATTCCTTGTCTAATTGGAGGCTTTGCGTTGAATCACTTTTTAGCCAAAAAGTTTAGCCGCATGACGCTCTTCATAAGCGGAGATCTCATCATCGTGCTGAAGAGTCAAACCGATATCATCCAGTCCTTGCAACAAGAACTGACGACGGTGTTCATCCAGATCAAAATCGATATGCAATCCGTATGCGTCTGTAATCGTTTTGTTTTCCAGATTCACATTCATCTCATAATTCTCATGATTTGCTGTACGTTGGAACAAATCTTCTACTTGTTCTTCGGACAGTTTAATCGGTAAAATACCGTTTTTGAAACAGTTATTATAGAAGATATCCGCAAAAGACGGTGCGATGACACAACGGAATCCGTAGTCCATGATCGCCCATGGTGCATGCTCACGTGAAGATCCACAGCCAAAGTTAGCACGGGAAATCAGAATGGATGCCCCTTCATAACGGGGTTTGTTCATTTCGAAGGCAGGATTGTTGTTCCCCTCTTCATCAAAACGCCATTCATAGAACAAAAACTGTCCAAATCCGGTGCGTTCAATCCGTTTCAAAAATTGTTTCGGGATAATTGCGTCTGTATCTACATTGACCCGGTCTACCGGTGCCACGATGCCTTGCAGTGTTTGAAATGCTTCCATATGTTCCGTTCTCCCTTCTGGCGATTATCGATTAGATTGCTGCTTCTGTTTTGAAATTCCAGTCACGCACGTCTACGAAATGACCTTTCACCGCTGCCGCTGCCGCCATTGCTGGTGAAACCAGATGCGTACGTCCGCCGCGACCTTGACGTCCTTCAAAGTTACGGTTAGAAGTCGATGCACAGCGTTGTCCTGGCTGCAATACGTCCGGATTCATCGCGAGACACATACTGCATCCTGCGTCACGCCATTCAAAACCAGCTTCAGTGAAGATTTTATCCAAACCTTCTTTTTCCGCCTGGATTTTAACACGACCCGAGCCTGGTACTACGATAGCAGTTACATTGCTAGAAACGCTGTGTCCTTTAGCAACTTTTGCCGCTGCACGCAGGTCCTCAATCCGACCGTTGGTGCATGAACCGATAAATACATAATCAATCGGAATCTCAGAGATTGGTGTTCCTGGCGTCAGACCCATATATTCAAGTGCTTTTTCAGCTGCTTTGCGTTCATTTTCAGTAGGCAGTTCCGCCGGTACAGGAACTTTCGAAGAAATGTCTGTACCCATGCCTGGGCTAGTGCCCCAAGTTACTTGCGGAATCAATGTTTCCACATCGATTTCAACCACATGGTCAAACTGGGCACCTTCATCGGTCACAAGTTGTTTCCAAGCTGCAACAGCTTCGTCAAACTTCGCACCTGCAGGAACATACTCGCGTCCACGCAGATATTCAAACGTTGTTTCATCCGGAGCGATCAGTCCTGCTCTTGCTCCACCTTCGATAGACATGTTACATACAGTCATACGCTCTTCCATGCTCAGTTCACGGATAGATTCGCCTGTATACTCGATAACATAACCTGTTGCAAAGTCTGTGCCGTACTTGGCAATGACCGCAAGGATCATGTCTTTAGCCGTAACACCCGGGTTACGCTTGCCGACAAAACGAACTTCCATCGTTTTTGCTTTGGCTTGTTGCAAACATTGTGTTGCCATAACGTGTTCCACTTCACTTGTTCCGATACCAAATGCAAGTGCACCAAATGCACCATGAGTGGATGTGTGGCTATCGCCGCATACAATCGTTTTACCTGGATGAGTCAAGCCCAGCTCAGGCCCCATAACGTGTACTACACCTTGGTCAACTGTGTCCAGATCATATAACTTCACGCCGAAATCACGGCAGTTCTGGGACAATGTATCAATTTGTTGTTTGGAGATCGGATCTGTAATGTTGAAACGATCCTTCGTTGGTACGTTGTGATCCATCGTTGCAAATGTCAGTTCTGGACGGCGAACTTTACGACCGCTCAGACGAAGTCCTTCAAATGCTTGTGGAGATGTGACTTCATGCACCAGGTGCAAGTCGATATAAAGGATGCTTGGTTTTCCTTCTTCCTGATGAATTACGTGGTTTTCCCAAATTTTCTCAAACATCGTTTTTTTACTCATCATTTTCACCTCATCATAAGTTCGGTCCTTGGAAGAGCCTCGTGTATGTTCGTTTAAAAGTGAAGCTCTTGAATGACCTAAATATATCACCTCGTCCTTCATTGTTCCAAGATATAATATCTATAGATGTAATAGGTTTAACCTATAGCAGGACAAATGACAATAAACCACTGCTATAATACAGAGGTTTTAATTGATAACAATTATCATTATCATATACAGCTAATACTACTTGCATGTCTTGTCCCTGTCAATGTTTTAATTTTTACTTGTTGAAGCCGATTCCTGGCCATCCTTCCCTATGGTGAATAACGAATCTTTCTGTTTTAGTGATATAATAACGACATCGATGAAAGGAATGACGTATCATTATGGAATTCAGACAACTTCAATATACACTAAAGATTGCTGCTGAACGGAACTTCTCAAGAGCCGCAGAAAAATTACATATTGCCCAGCCTTCACTCAGTCAGCAACTGTCCAAGCTGGAGAAGGAACTTGGCGTATTGCTTTTTCAGCGGAATACCAGCACCGTTGAGCTGACACACGCGGGGGTTACTTTTGTTGAGCAGGCCCAAAAGATTGTGGATGCCGTTGAACTGTTGCGTCAGGAAATGTCGGACATCTCACAGCTTCGCAAAGGCAAGGTTGTGGTGGGCAGTATGCCAATTACCGGTTCTCACCTCCTGCCACATGTGCTCCCGGCCTTTCAACAAGCCTACCCCGATATTGAAGTCACATTGCTGGAAGACTCCGGGGTTGCACTCGAAAAATTAACAGCCAGCGGCAAAGCTGACCTTAGCCTGCTCTCTCTGCCTTTGCAGGAGTCCAGCTTGTCTTATGTTACGATTGGCGAGGAACGCATCGATCTGGCCGTACCGCCAAACCACCCCTTGGCTCATCGGGGAACTCCCGGCAATCTGCAGCCTGTTCGAATCGATGAGCTTCGGGAAGAACCTTTTGTTGTATTAAAAAAAGGACAAGGGTTCCGCAAGCTGACATTTGATCTCTGCGAACAGGCCGGTTTTGACCCGCAGGTCGTTTTTGAGAGCACCAACATTGAAACCCTGCAATCGCTGGTAGCAACAGGCATGGGTATCACCTTGGTTCCCCGTTTTATCGCCCGTGCGCCCCGTAGTGAGTTCGTGCCTGTGTACGTTCCACTTGCCGATCCAACGCCAAGCCGTACGCTTGTTGTTGCTTACCGTCAAGGAAGGGTGCTATCCCAGGCAGCCGAAGCTTTCATACAGACGTTTCAACAAACCGTTGCAGAGCTTTCCCAAACCGATTAAACAGTTATCGCAGCACGTTCGTTGACTTCTGTTGCCACGTACAAGCATCCGCTTCGAGAAAGACTCATGATCTCATATCAAAAAAGCTGTCCACGCAGTCTCACGACTACAGGACAGCTTTCATTATTTACAGGCCAGCCGCCAAGGCTGACCTGTATGCAATACAGCATCTTTTGTTACAGTACAATGTTGCTTGTTATTCATTGAATTATGGCAAGTTAACACTCGCTATTCGCAAATAAACCATCATTTTACTGTCATGCTGCTTCAAATATTTGTTTTACCTTATAAAATCATAATCTTTATTAAGCGTATCTCACATCATAACTTTCATAAGGTTCATCTCAGTTGCTCTCGCGAACATAGTTCTAAACCTTACCTTCGCAGATTACGATCACTTGTCAGCCTGTTCTGTTGATCCATGGCACGGCCTTCCTCCTGCGAAGTCTCAGGGGGTGACAGGCCTCCTGTCCCATTCTCTAAGAATGCTCTTAAGTGATCTACCCTTCTGTTGCCTTGTTCCAGTCTCCTGAGCGTATCTTTCACATGGTTGTCCATTGATTGATCATCCTCCTTGGTGACGGGATAGTTATTATTACCCGCCTCCAGAAGCGATAAACAGCTTATTCAAAGTTTCGGTATCAAAACCTTACTGACAGAGTAGATTTTAGGATTTCTAATTACTTTCCGCTAAAATAAATGCTTGGTCTGCGATCCTCAAACACCGGAATACGTCCGCGAACTTCGTCTACCAAACCAGGACGGATGACTCCAGACACAATTTCCTCGCCTTCACCGCCTTCGGCTACAATCTCTCCCCAGGGATCGATGATCAAGGAGTGTCCAAAAAATTCAGTGTCTCCCCCTTTGCCGACACGGTTACAGGCAATAACATACATCTGGTTCTCGATAGCCCGAGCGGTCAGTAATGTGCGCCAGTGATGCAGACGCGGATTAGGCCATTCGGCAGGCACAATTAACGCACGTGCTCCATTCAGAGCGAGAGTTCGAGCTAATTCTGGAAACCGAATATCGTAACAGATCGATGCCCCGGCCGTCAGACCGTTGCCGAGTTCAAACAATTCAGGCTGCGCACCGGGCTCCAAATATTTCTCTTCATCCATTAGCCGAAACAAATGAAGTTTATCATAACGTGATACTTCTGTTCCTTCCTCATTGTAGGCATACATCGTATTGTAGATCTGTCCGTCACGCTTCTCGGCAATCGAACCGCCCACGATGGAGATTTGATGTTTTTTCGCAAAAGCAGACAGCCATTCCCTTGACGTTTGCCCGTCCGGATCAGCAAGCTCATGAATTTGCGGCAAAGCATATCCGGTGTTCCACATTTCGGGAAGCACGGCCAGCTTTGCATCCGGATATTGCTCCACTGCGCGTTCAAGCAACCTCTGCATATGTTGATGGTTAGCTTCCGGATCTCCCAGTTTAATATCCCCTTGAATCAAAACAACCCGCATTTCCCCTTGTTCAGTCATGACCCAACACTCCTCCGAACCGTAATACTTGATATCATAGCTTGATCCCTAGAAAATTCGCAACCGTATTAACTCGGATGACTACCTAACAGTTCAGGTAACCTCTCCAGCAACTGGTCACATACCTGTGCATCACCTGAATTCCAGGCCAGTTCCTCCAAAGGATACACACGGCCTTGTTTTACAGCCGTAAGAGCTCTCCACGCTGGACTCTGTATCAGTTTCTCTGTCGCCTGCCTTGCATCTGGCTCCTGAGGTAGCATGAGGAACAGATGATCTCCAGCATATTCTTGAACCGCATCAGCCGAAATCTCTTTGTATGCTCTGCCTGCTGCAAGAGCTTCCTGTACCTTATGAACAGGCCTGAAACCGAATGGGTGATATAATAATGGCGCAAGTCCGATATTTCCCATCACAAACAAGCGAGCTCCCCGATGGTATGTGAGTACTGAGGCTGTTTCTCCCAGATGAATTATTTCGCTAATCTTCTCCCACATCTGCAATGTACGTTCTTCATACGAACTCTGCCATCGCTTGGCTTGTTTCTGCCTGCCAAACCAGTTCCCTACTCTCGTCAAACGTTCATGAAGAGGCGCATGCGAATTGTAAGCCAGCGTAGGCGCAATGCGCGTTAAATGCTCATACTGATGCTCATCTTCACTATCTATAATGATCAGATCCGGCTTCAAACGAATCGTCTTTTCAACATTGATCGGAGTACCTGCATTATACTCCTCATCCTCAATTAAATGGATACCTAATACTCGCAAATCCCCTGCAGTATCTCCATAATAGATCACTCGCTCTGGATTAGCGGGAATACGCACATCGTGTCCTAACCAATCCTGAACCAAGGTCTGCTGTTGAATAGATCTGTCATACTGGCGAGGAGATAGTCCGGTAATCTGGCGAAAACGTCTGCTAAAATAATATTCATCTTTGAATCCGACACGGCTCGCGATATCACGTAAAGGCTCATCTGTCTTGCGTAACCAATCTTTGGCATGCTGAATTCGAACATGATTAATGTAATCAAGTGGTTTCTGACCAGTACGTTGCTTGAACATTGTCGTGTATAGTTTAGGACGAACACCAGCCATATTCGCAAGCTTATGGACCGTGATTTCATCTCTGTAACACTCATCAATATACTGAATAGTCCGGGTTAACCTGGACTCCGAATTTGTATCCGTGTTTTAATATGCTCTCAAGATTTTCTGATCTCAATGGATAAACTTGAATTCTGCATTTCCCTTTTGTACAAAAAGATCTTCCTCACTTCTATCTCCCTCTATACAGCTCGGGATTGACGTGATAAATTAATGAGAACGTTTTGCCATAAATGAACATCATGGAGTGATATATACGATGACGAATTCAGAACATAGATCTTCTCTTTCAGCCTTTCCAATCCCGTCTGCAAATGTCATGTCACAACTGCCAACGCAATTTTTTGCAACCCTTGTTCAAAATGTGAACCGCGAGATTGCAAGTGGTCATGATGTCATTAATCTGGGGCAAGGTAATCCTGACACCCCTACTCCACCGCATATTGTTCAATCTTTACAGCAATCGGCTGAAAATCCGCTTTATCATAAATATTCTCCGTTCCGCGGGTATGCCTTCCTGAAGGAAGCCGTTGCCAAACGTTACAAAGAAGATTACAACGTTGATCTTGATCCCGAGACCGAGGTCGCTATTCTATTTGGTGGCAAAACCGGACTGGTTCAATTACCTCAAGTCCTATTGAATCCCGGAGATGTATGTCTGGTTCCCGATCCAGGTTATCCTGATTATTGGTCGGGCGTTGCTCTCGCGCAGGCGCGTATGAGCTTCATGCCTCTATTGAAATCAAATGCATTTCTACCTGATTACGAAGCGATTTCTGCTGATGATCGACAAAAAGCCAAGCTCATGTTCCTGAATTATCCTAATAATCCAACTTCGGCAACGGCTCCGCTATCCTTTTATGAGGACACTGTTGAATTCGCGATGCAGAATCAGATTGTCGTTGCTAGTGATTTTGCTTATGGCGCGATTGGATATGACGGTCGTCGTCCTGTCAGCTTCTTGCAAGCTCCAGGAGCCAAAGAGGTAGGCATTGAGTTCTATACTCTCTCCAAAACGTATAATATGGCGGGATGGCGCGTCGGATTCGCGCTGGGCAATGCGGAGATCATCTCCCAAATCAATCTGCTTCAGGATCATATTTATGTCAGCCTGTTCGGGGGCATTCAAGCTGCCGCAGCGGAAGCTCTCACAGGTCCGCAGGACTGTGTCACTTCGCTGGTTGCACGCTATGAATCACGACGTAATGCATTTTACGAGGCACTTTCCGCGATCGGTTGGGAAGCGTCCAAACCGGAAGGTTCATTTTTTGGCTGGCTGCCTGTGCCGGAGGGGTATACCTCTTCCGCTTTGACGGACATTCTGCTGAGAGAAGCGAAGGTTGCTGTCGCGCCAGGTGTTGGTTTTGGCTCCTATGGGGAAGGTTATGTACGCATAGGTCTTCTGAGTGATGAGCAACGACTGCGTGAAGCGGCAGAACGTATTGGCAAGCTTCATCTTTTCAAATAAGTGAAAGCTGGACACATGGTTACAATCCCTTTGCATATGCCAACTTTCCATGGTATGTTATAAGAAATAGTAAACGAAACGTGATGACGGGACCAGTAAGAGAGAACCAGCTGCGCACAGAGAGTAAATTCCATCTGGCTGCAAGAATTTACCGCGGCTTCTCTCCGAAACCTACCCCTGAGCGGCCTGTTGCGTACAGGACAGTGCCTTCTGTTACAGGGCATGAAGCCGGATGATCTGATCATCAATAAAGGTGGTACCGCGGAAGTAACGAACTTTCGTCCTTTTTAACCAAAGGACGGGAGTTTTTTTTGTACCTATAGCAGGCTGCTTCGCAATCACTGATTAATTATGTTTAAGGAAGTGAAATCATGACTTCACGTATTGTCGTAAAAATCGGAAGCAGCTCATTAACCACCGAAGAAGGCGGTCTGGATCGTCAGGCAATCTCCTTTTTCGCAGATGAAATTGCCTCGCTTGCGGCGCAGGGCCACGAAGTTTTGCTCGTTACCTCTGGTGCAGTTGCTGCCGGATTTCGAGAGATCGGTTACCCTCAGCGTCCCAAACAATTACATGAGAAACAAGCAGCTGCCGCTGTCGGGCAGGCTTTGCTGATGCAGGCATATCAACAGGCTTTTGCGGCGCACCGCGTTACTACAGCGCAAATCTTACTGACGCGTACCGACTTCCACAGCCGTAAACGCATGGGAAATGCGGGTATGACCGTAGAGGAACTGCTCAAGCAAGGGGTCATTCCGATTTTTAACGAAAATGATACCGTATCTGTCGACGAATTGAAATTCGGTGATAACGATCTGTTATCTGCGCTGGTTGCCAATCTGGTCAAGGCACAGCATCTGATCATCGTCACAGATACGAATGGGTTGTACACCGCTGATCCACGTAAAGATCCTACCGCGAAGCGATACGACCGTATACCTGAAATCACAGCCGAGATATATGCATATGCCGGCGGTTCGGGATCAGCTGTAGGCACAGGCGGTATGCGCTCCAAGGTGGATGCGGCCAAAGTCGCCACACGTGGAGGTGTTCCTGTTTTTGTAGGCAGTGTGAAAGAGCCTGGAGATATGCAAATGGCTGTCGATGGAACAGGCAAAGGGACTTATTTTGAGACCAAGCTGGCTTCACTCTCTCGCAAAAAACAGTGGCTTGGCTTCATGTCCACGCCGCTTGGGACAGTTGTTGTTGATCATGGTGCTGAGGAAGCGCTCGTTCACGGTGGGCACAGTCTGCTTCCCGTAGGCGTGAAGCGAGTTCTGGGAACATTCCATGCGGGCGATGTGGTCGAAGTGCTTGGCCCCGATGAGTCGCTACTCGGACGTGGCATCGTCAATTACGATGATGATCAGCTTCGTCAGATCGCGGGACTGCCAAGCGGCGAGGTCATGAAACAGCTGAACAGCATCCATAGACTTGAAGTGATTCATCGAGATGAATGGATTACGCTAAAATAATAGCTGAATTAGAGGAGGAATTTAAGATGAGTGAAGTTCGAGAAAAAGCAAATAAAGCCAAAGCTGTCGTCACCCAATTAAATCGGCTGAGTACGGAACAGAAGAACGCCGCACTGCGCACTATGGCTGACGCCTTGATTGCTTCGGCGGATGCCATCATTACTGCAAATGTGGAAGATCTGGATCGCGGCAGAGAACAAGGCACTCCTGAATCCATGCTGGATCGTCTGGCACTGAATAAAGAGCGCATCACAGGCATCGCTGAAGGCTTACGTCAGATCGCGGAATTACCCGATCCTGTGGGCGAAGTGCTGGAAACTTTTACACGTCCGAATGGCCTTCACATCGAAAAATCTAGAGTTCCGATCGGCCTGATTGGCATTATTTATGAAGCTCGTCCTAACGTGACGGTTGACGCTGCCGGTCTTTGTCTCAAAACAGGCAATGCTGTACTTCTGCGCGGCGGCTCTTCTGCTCTCTCCTCCAATCGAAAAATAGTTGAAGTATTACATCAAGCGCTGGCAACAACGGCCATGCCTGCCGATGCATTGCAACTTGTAGAGGACGCGGACCGTGCTTCCGTTGACGAGATGCTCAAGTTGAACGGTTTGCTGGATGTCATCATCCCACGCGGTGGGGCTTCACTCATCCGTACTGTTGTTGCGAATGCAACCGTACCGGTCATTGAGACAGGTGCTGGCATCTGTCATACCTATGTGGATGAATCAGCAGACGAAGCCATGGCGACCGATATTGCTATCAATGCCAAAGCACAGCGCCCATCGGTATGTAACTCCATGGAAACCCTGCTGCTGCATGCAAATTACGCAGAAGAACATTTACCTGCTCTGGCAGAGCGTTTCCGCGAAGCGAGTGTCGTTCTGAAAGGCTGTGAGACAGTTCGTCGTCTTGTTCCGACAGCGCTTGAAGCCACAGAGGAGGATTACGCAACAGAATATAACGATTATATTTTGAACATCCGCGTAGTCGAAAATTTGGATGAAGCACTGCAGCATATTGCACACTATGGAACCAAACACTCCGAATGTATCGTAACTCGCGATATTGCCCATGCGGAACGCTTCATGCAAGAAGTCGATGCGGCGGCTGTCTATCACAATGCTTCCACTCGTTTCACCGACGGATTCGAATTCGGATACGGTGCCGAGATTGGAATCAGTACACAGAAGCTGCATGCACGGGGTCCAATGGGGCTGCCTGCACTGACGTCCAGCAAATACCGGATTACAGGCAATGGTCAGATTCGTCAATAATTTTTGAGTAACCAGTTATATAGGAGGAACGATATACATGAGCCAAGAGCAACAGACACTATTACAACAAAAGATTACTTTCCACGGAGCAGGTGCGATGGCTGAGGCCATTGTACGTGGGCTCATTTCCCGTCTTGTCGTTCGTCCTCAGGATATTACGATGCTGAATCGAAGCAACTTGAAACGTCAGGAAGAACTGAGTACTCGTTATGCCGTGCATACAGGAACAGCCTCAGAATCGCTTGATCTTCTTGCCTCCTCACCGGTTATCGTGCTGTGTATGAAGCCGAAAGATGCCGCGGCTGCGCTGCGTCAACTGGGCCCCCTCTTGTCCCCAAACCAGCTAATCGTATCCGTTATAGCTGGACTATCGATTCGTACGATGCAGAGCCTGCTTGGCCGAAAACAGCCGATTGCAAGAACGATGCCCAATACCTCCAGCACGATCGGACTTGGTGCCACCGGACTTGCTTTCTCTGCGGAGATTACCGATGAACAGCGTAGTACAGTGATGACCCTCTTCGAAGCCGTAGGGATCGTAACCATCGTGCCAGAAGATAAACTCGAAGTTCTCACTGGAATTTCGGGCAGTGGACCTGCTTACGTCTACTATCTTATGGAGGCTATGATTGCTGCGGGAATCCGAGGCGGCTTGTCTAGTCAGCAGTCCCGTGACCTTACTGTTCAGACTGTGCTGGGCGCAGCACGGATGGTACAACAGACAGGCATGGAACCAATGAAGCTGCGCAGTGATGTCACCTCACCTGGAGGTGCAACGCAAGCAGCCCTGAAAACGCTGGATGAAGGAGACTTCTTTGAAAATGTCATTGCAGCGGTAGGTCGCTGTGCAGAGCGTTCACGTGAGATGGGAGCTGCGCTGGAAGGAGATTTAAAACATGAATAATATGTGTACCGCCACATATCGTCTGCATGATGATCATGCTGATTTTCACAAAAAGGCCCAATCCATTGCCATCGGAATGACCGTCGGCAGCTGGACCGAGTTGCCTCAGGCGCGGCGTGAGGCAATGCAAAAACATCTGGGTGAAGTGATCAAGGTCGAGGTTCATGAAGCGGAAGGATTAACAGCCGGAGAGCGCTATGCAGATATCACCATTGGATATCCAGATATCAACTTTAGTCAAGATATCCCTGCTTTGCTTGTCACCGTCTTCGGTAAAATTTCGATGGATGGGCGCATCAAACTGAACCATCTCGGATTTTCAGATGGATTCCTGCGCGCTTTCCCGGGACCCAAATTTGGCCTGAACGGTGTGCGGGATCTGCTCGGGGTTCATGATCGTCCTTTACTGATGAGTATCTTCAAATCCGTTATTGGACTGAATGCGGAAGAACTACGGGAACAGTTTATCCGTCAAGCTCTTGGCGGCGTTGATCTGATCAAAGATGACGAAATCTTGTTTGAGAATAAACTTACACCGATTGAAAAAAGAGTGGAAGTCTGCATGAAGGCGGCCGAACAGGCTCGCCAAGAAACAGGCAAAAAACTTCTATACGCCACTAATTTGACGGGACCTACCTCCCGTTTGAAACAACAGGCTGAACGTGCCATCGGCGCAGGAGCCAATGCGTTGCTCTTCAATGTGCTGTCCTATGGTTATGATGTGCTGCACGAACTAAGCAGTGATCCTGACATCAATGTGCCCATCATGGCTCACCCTGCACTTGCCGGTGCCTTGTATCCATCACCGCATTACGGTATTTCCGCGTCCGTCGTATTGGGACAGTTAATGCGTCTCGCCGGTGCTGATCTCGTGCTCTTCCCTTCACCTTACGGCTCGGTTACGATGCCGAAGGAAGAAAATATGGCGATCACTGAGCAATTGCTCACATCCGATCTACCTGTAAGAACAAGTATGCCCGTGCCTTCAGCAGGAATCCATCCAGGACTTGTTCCGATGATTCTGAGAGACTTCGGCAAGGATGTGATTGTCAATGCCGGGGGCGGAATTCACGGACATCCCATGGGAACCGAAGCAGGTGGACGTGCGTTCCTGCAAGCCATTGAAGCCGCTGGGCGCTCCATTCCACTGGCCGAGTATGCTTCCGAGCACCCCGAGCTGAAAAGCGCACTTGATCTGTGGGGTGGAGAACGATGAGATCAGATAAGAAAACAGCGATTTTCTGTGATTTTGATGGAACGATTACACTCTCAGACAACATTGTAGCCATTATGAAACACTTCAAACCAGAAGGCATTGATGCCATCATGAAAGATACCATTGAACAAAAAGTATCTCTGCGCGAAGGGGTTGGAGCAATGTTTGCTCTCCTGCCCTCTTCGCAAAAAAACGAAATTGTCGAATTTGTCCTCGGACAAGCAGGCATCCGAGAAGGATTCCAAGCATTCCTGGATTATGTTCGCAGCGAAGGCATCGAATTCAATGTGACCAGCGGTGGCATGGACTTTTTCATCGAACCTTTACTTGCTCCATTCGACATTCCGCAGGATCATGTCTACTGCAACGGTGCAGATTTCTCTGGTGAATATATTCGTATTGAATGGCCGCATCCTTGTCAGCCTCCTTGCAATAACGGCTGCGGGATGTGTAAAACGACCGTAATCCGCACGTTCCCGGAAGAACAGTACAACCGGATTCTGATCGGAGACAGCCTGACGGACTTCGAAGGAGCTAAAATTGCGGACCTGGTCTACTCCCGCTCCATTCTAACGGATAAATGTGTAGAACTTGGTGTAGATCATGTGCCGTTTACGACCTTTTATGACATCATCGAAGATATGAAGCAGAAGAAATTACAAGGAGTGCTTTAGACATGGGTTTTGAAAAGATTACACTGGAACGTAAACGTCAGGTTCTCGAAGAACTGGCGGATGTCAAAGCTTTATTCGCAAGCCGGAACTGGTTTCCCGGCACAAGCGGCAACCTGTCCATGCGGGTAGGTGACTTTGACCCGGAACAATTTTATTTTGCAGTGACCGCCTCAGGTAAAGATAAGTCTTTGCGTACGCCGGAAGATTTTCTTTTTGTTGATAAGGAAGGCAAAGCGATCGAAGCAACTACGTTGAAGCCAAGCGCCGAAACGTTGATTCACTGTGAAATTTATCGTTTGACGGGTTGCGGCGCAGTGTTCCACGTGCATACCGTGTTTAACAACTTGATCAGTGAATTTTTTGGTGACGAGGGTCATGTACCGATTCAGGGCATTGAATTGATCAAAGCCTTTAACATTTGGGAAGAAAATGCAGCCATTCGTGTTCCTGTTCTGCCTAACTTCGCACATATACCTTCCATCGCTGAGTTGGTCCCGGGTGTACTAGATGCGAGCGTTCCTGGAATCCTGCTGCGTAACCACGGAATCTATGCGTGGGGTAAAGATGCCTTTGAAGCGAAGCGTCATTTGGAAGCCTTTGAATTTTTGTTTGAAGTGATGTACCGTCAGCTTTTGCTAAAAGGCGTACAAAAATAGAATATCAAAAAACACACCAATGGCTTTAGATCGCCTTGGTGTGTTTTGCTTTAATACCGTTTCTTGTATAATGTTCATCATTTATCCCGATCCTTGAACAAAAAGAGACTTTCCAACTCCTCATCCTTCGTACGATCCGTACTAGAAATCCCTGCTACAGCAGTAGATTCACGCTGTTTTCCAAATAACAACTTTACCCCACCAAAGATGAGCAAAAATGAAACAATAACCGTATTTAAATAGGAACGAATCTCATATGACAGGAACACATTCGGGAACATCTCGTTTAGTTGCGGGATAATCAGGCGGATCGTTAAATAATACAAACCGAGTGCCGCGATCCCGAATCCAATGAATCGTTGATACCGTACCCAGTCTTTGAAGATCGGCTGATCGCTAAGCTGTTCACGTCCATACCGACTGGAGCACTGAAGTCCGTCGAAGAAACTATAGAACCAAATCAGTGGAATCATAAACAAAAATACGGACAGGCGGAGCAAATCCAGAATGTAGATGCTGCCAAGGAATAGGAACATCAACTGCAGGCCTCTTTTTTGCAATCCGAGATACATATGTCCTGCTCCCGGAAAAGCGGAAAGCAGTGTAGCCAGCACTTTGCTGCGTTTCCCCATAATTCGGCCTGTCTCGAGCTCTTCAAATAACGTTCGATCCTGCAGCACTTCACCAGCCTGTTTGCGATGTACATGCTGAACTGCATCGAACATACAATATACCCAGATCACAGGTAGAATGAGTAGAAACATCAAAAATATAGATTCGTTGGTGATGGCTGATACAAAAACCATCATGGCAAATGAACCAAAAAATGCGATCAGGAAGGACAATCCGCGGTGAAGCAATCCAAGATGCAGATGCCCAAGACCAGGAACAAACGAGAGCAGAATCGTGAAAAAACGTTCCCCTTCACTGCCCTTTCGGTACATGGGGTGGGGCCCAGCATGAGCTGTTCCACCGGCATATCCAGCATATTCATGCTGACTCTCAGCATCCTGATGATGAATGTCATCCTCACTTCTCGGTCCCATTGATTCTTGCTGTCTAACATAACCCTCGGGATAAGCAGAACCTTGAGGATGTGCGGGAGGATTGCCATAGTACATGCCTTGTCCGTTGTAATACGTTTCTCTAATTGGAGGTGCAGAGAGTAGCACAATGATCATGTCGAGCATACTAAGACACCAGACAAAGAGCAACCCCAACAGTCCAACGATTAATAAATCCTTGTCACCGACCAAATAGGCCAGCATAAAAAAACCTATTCCTGTTCCGAAGAATAACAACGGGTAAACTACAGCCCGAACCGTTCGTCGCCAATAGAGGAACCCAAGCCCGGGAAACAGGTTTAATAAAAATGCAAGTAGTTTATTACGATCTGAATGCACAGTCGTCATCCTTTCTATTCAGGCCATTTAAGACTAATCAAGGTTTGGGTTTAAAGTTATCGAGCCATGAGGTAGCTGCCTCCGTCCATTTCTGAGTAAATGAACCTGCAGTGTCACCTTCTTGGAATTTATGATAAGGAGCCACCCTGTCGAACAGTCCGGAAGAGAGAAAAATCAATGTCAAACAGGCTGCCACGGCGTAATGAAATGCTCGATGTTCAAACCATCTGCGGTTCCGTCCGCCTCGAGAATTACGCGCTTTGCCATTAGAAGCCAAGCTCTCAATTCGATTCATCACGGAATTTGTAAAATCATCTGAATTCGGTAATGCAGGGTAATCTTGCTTCGACTCCAAAGCTACAAGATATCTTGCCATCTCATCTGGTTCGCTCAACAGCAACTGCTCCATCCGGACTGCTTGATTGCCGCTAATTCGGCCTTCAATATAGTCCGTCCACTGCTGTACGGTATACATCTCTTTTTTACTCACGCCATTCCTCCTCCTTCCAATGATTTCGAATCCACTGTCTGGCTCGGTATAACCTTGATTCTACCGTTTTTACAGCCACCTGAGCCTCATGGGCAATTTGCTCATAGTTTTTCTCGCTCAAATAATACGCGGTAATAATGTCACGGTGCTGGGCCGGTAGCCGATTAATTCGTTCACGAAGTTTCTCCTGTTGTTCTTCACGAATGATACGGGTTAGAACGTCTTCATCCCGTCCTGGCAGATTTACTACCATTTCATCTCCGCCCAGATCTTCAGCAATTCTCCTGCCCAGTTTGCGTTTGGCATCAATAGCCTTGTGAAAAGCAATACGTGATATCCACGTCTTGAACCCTTCGGATCGGTAATCGGGGAGAGATTTATAAATCTGAATGAACGCCTCCTGAGCCGCATCCTGTGCATCCTGATCGTTACGTAAGACAGAATACGCAACATGATAGACATGTTGGCTGTATTTGTCGATCAGAATTCTCATTAGGGATGCATCCCCTTGACGGATTTGTTCAATTATTAGCGCTTCGTCAATAACTCTCCCCTCCTCTCCACTTCTATAGACGACGACTGGTCAACTGACCCCTGCAATTTTTATTAACTTTTTATAAATAGTCTCCCAATGCCATATTCTAGTTATATTCTTTGATCCTACAGAAGCCTAATTAAGCAATTAAATTTCCTCAATAGAAACGTGATATAGACTAGAAAATAAAATATATTGGCAATCCAATGTATTATGGAACCAAATAATATCAAAAAAACAGGCACAGAATGACTTCTGGCCTGTTTATTAAATTAACGTCCGCCATTGCGGAAACGTTGCGTATACGCTTTGGCATCCTGCACATTTTTGACACGATTCCTGCTCCACTCCAGCAAAATTCGGTCAATGTACCTGAAATGCACTTTCCCTGCAAACACAGCTTCCTTCAAAGCCATCAGAATCAGTTCTTCCTGATAGCGATCCTGATCCAGCCAGCTGGATATCGTCTCACACTCCATTGGCGATAGAGGTCGACCAAATTCCTTTTCAAAAATAGAGAACATATTTCGCTCTTCCTCTTCTTTTTGAACACTGTTCGAATCTAGACGTGAAGCGTTGCTTTTTTGTTGTTCAGATCGGGCTTGTGATGCTTCTTCCGCAGTACACATGGCAAGCTTGGCATACAAGCCGTGCAAGTCATAACGTTCATACTGAATATCCCGCTCTTCGTCCCGATGCTCATCGATGGTAATATAACCATCCCTCATCAGACGCTGCAGCATTCTGGCAATGCCTTCGGGAGCCAGTCCCATCCGAGATGCAAGCTCTTCGAGAGTTGGGAATTCATTGAATTCTGCCTGACGGAAACCCAGCAACTGAATCAGAAGCAGTACCTCTGAATCGGATAAACCCAGTTGATGATAAAAACGCAATAAGGCATACGGCAATTGAGCTGTACCTGCGGCCATACCATAGGCAGCTCCACTTACCCAAGCTTTGGAGGACATGTCTTCCATATATTCTTTTCCGTTCAACATTAAGGGTACAGACGATAGAGCATACGAGGGAATGCAATAGTCTCACGAACATGGTCAAGTCCACAGATCCAAGCTACCGTCCGCTCCAATCCCAGACCGAAACCGGAGTGAGGAACCGATCCATATTTACGCAGATCCAGGTACCACTGGTACGCTTCATCCGAAAGGTTGTGCTCCTCAAAACGCTGTTGCATCAGTTCTGGATCATCGATACGCTGCGATCCACCAATGATCTCACCATATCCTTCCGGTGCAATCATGTCCGCACAGAGAACAACTTCAGGGCGAGTAGGATCTGGTTTCATGTAAAACGCTTTGATTCCAGCCGGGTAGTGCGTAATAAATACAGGAGTGTTGTATTTTTCCGCAATCGCTGTTTCATGAGGTGCACCGAAATCTTCGCCCCAAGGAATGTCAAAACCTTGTCCATTCAAGAACTCAATCGCTTCGTCATACGTAATACGAGGGAACGGAGCTGTAATGCCTTCCAGTTTAGAAACGTCACGTCCGATGGACTCCAGCTCTGCACGGCAATTTTTCACCACAGATTGAACGACATGTGCGATGAATTTCTCTTGCACGCGCAAGCTTTCCTCGTGATCGACAAATGCCATCTCCGGCTCAATCATCCAGAACTCAATCAAGTGACGACGTGTTTTGGATTTCTCAGCACGGAACGTTGGACCGAAGGAATACACTTTGCCCAGTGCCATAGCCGCGGCTTCCATATACAGTTGTCCACTTTGCGTCAGATATGCATCCTCATCAAAATACTTGATATGGAATAGGTTCGTTGTTCCTTCAGCAGATGAAGGTGTCAAAATCGGCGGGTCTACCTGCGTGAATCCGTTACCATCAAAAAACTGCTGGACGGCGCGAATAATCTCTGCACGAATCACCATTACGGCACGTTGCTTGGTCGAACGAAGCCACAGATGACGATGATCCATCAAGAAATCAACACCGTGCTCTTTCGGTGTAATCGGATAGTTTTCAGTTAGATGGATGATTTGAACCCCAGTAACGGTCATCTCGTATCCAGATGTACTACGCGGCTCTTCACGGATAATACCTGTAACATAGACAGAACTCTCTTGCGTCAAACTTTTTGCATCATTCCAAATGTCTTCGCTAACTTCACTCTTCACTACAACACCTTGAATATATCCCGTTCCATCACGCAGTTGCAAAAACTGAATTTTACCGCTGGAGCGTTTGTTATTAATCCAGGCGCCGATGGTTACCGTCTCACCCACATGCTCATTCACATTACGAATTACACAATTCGTATCCATGTCCACATCTCCCCTTGGTTCCATAAATTTGAAAATGCAGCGGACAGGTGTAACCCTGCCCTCTGCACTTCCTTGTCATCCTGTATTTACTTTACAGTTAGATTACTTAGAATTCAATACGATTCGGTGGGTATCACGTGCAATAACCAATTCTTCATTCGTAGGCACTACAAGAACATCTACTTTTGAATTCTCTGTTGTGATACGGCGCGGTTCACCCGAACGAATTGCATTCAATGCATCGTCGAGTTCAACACCAAGGTAAGTCAGTTGCTCACACACTTTTTGGCGAAGAACAACGGAGTTTTCCCCGACACCTGCAGTAAACACAATCACGTCTACACCGTTCATTGCCGCAGCATACGAACCAATGTATTTACGCAAGCGGTATTCGTACATTTCAAAAGCAAGCGTTGAGTTCGGCTCACCTTTCTCCATGCCTTCTGTAATTTCACGCATATCACTGCTGATTCCGGAAATCGCCAGAAGTCCACTGTGTTTGTTCAACATGGAGCTAACTTCGCTTACGCTAAGTTCTTCCTTGTTCATAACATAAGGTACAATCGCTGGATCAAGGTCACCACTGCGTGTTCCCATCATCAAACCTTCAAGCGGAGTCATACCCATCGATGTATCCACAGATACGCCGCCTTTAACAGCAGTCACACTACCACCGTTACCTACGTGACAAGTGATAATTTTCAAATCTTCTAGTGGACGGCCAAGATACTCGGCTGCCGCTTTGCTTACATAATCATGCGATGTTCCGTGTGCACCGTAACGACGTACTTTATATTTTTTGTAAAGTACGCGAGGAATAGCATACAGATACGCGTGCTCAGGCATCGTTTGGTGGAATGCTGTATCAAATACCATAACTTGAGGCACACCTGGCATATTCGCCTCAGCCGCACGAATACCCATCATTGCAGCTGGGTTATGCAGTGGAGCAAGGTCAAACAAACGACGGATTTCGGTTTTTGCAGCGTCGTCTACCAGTGAGGATTCTTTAAACGCTTCACCGCCGTGTACTACACGGTGACCTACGGCCTGGATTTCGCTAACGGAAGCAACTACACCGTGTTCTTTATCTGTCAAAAGATCAATGACTTTACGGATTGCAGTTGTATGTTCCAAAATTTCACTAACTTCCGTAACTTCTTCACGCCCAGTCGGCTTATGCGTCAGAATGGAAGAATCCATTCCGATCCGCTCTACCAATCCTTTTGCAAGCACAGACTCATCTTCCATATTATACAATTGATATTTGAGCGAGGAACTCCCCGCATTAATTACGAGTATATTCACAGCCGGTCACCATCCTTGTCGTACTTGAAGAATCCTTCTCCTGCTTTCACGCCCAGATGACCTGCACGCACCATTTTCTTCAGGACAATCGAAGGACGATATTTCAGTTCTCCGAATTCACGGAACATTCTTTCAAGAGCTGCTTCAACGGAATCAAGTCCGAAACGGTCAGCCATTTCGAGTGGTCCATGCTGGAAGTTATAACCGATACGCATTGCATCATCGATGTCTTCAGCAGAAGCTACACCTTCTTGCAGAACGTGCAGCGCTTCGTTGATCAGCAGGCAGATCAGACGGGAAGTTACAAACCCAGGGGATTCATAAATCATAACGCCTTTTTTATCTACAACTTCTTCAACAAAACGGCGAGTTTCTTCAAATGTAGTATCCGACGTTTTCAGTCCACGAATAATCTCTACAAGATCAACCCGGGATACCGGGTGAATAAAGTGCATACCAATAACACGCTCTGGGTACTTGGTCGAGCTTGCAAGCTCGGTCAAACTCAGCGTGGACGTATTACTTGCCAAAATCACATTGCTTGGACATACTTGATCCAATTGATTAAAGACTGCTTTTTTAGCTTCCAGATCTTCCGAGATCGTTTCAATAACCATATCGCAAGAGCCCAGTTCAGCCAAGTGTGCTACTTTCGTAATGCGGGAGAGAATCAATTTCTTCTCCGCTTTGGTAATCGCCCATTTCTCAAGCTGTTTATCCAAATTTGTTTCAATCATGTCATATGCATGATCAAGCTTCTTCGTCGTGTGTTCCACCAGAAGCACATCAAGTCCTTTGGCTGCGAGCATCTGGGAAATTCCTTGCCCCATCGTACCGCCGCCGACAACTCCTATTTTTTTGAAAAACATGGTTCTGCTCCATCCTTTCGGTTCTCTATTTCTCTATTGTACCCTGTTCGCCGAAAATTACAAATTTCGACCCAACAACTAATAATATCTTAGCACGACTGAAATGTAAAAAAAAATAACCAGCATAAAGAAATTATGCTGGTAAACGTGCACTGTCACGAAATTGACAACGAAATTGTTCTCCTGACAAAACTTCCTCCCGCATCAGAATATCGAGAGAATTGTCGAAAATTGACCGTTGCTCTTCAAGCCGGCGTTTCGTCTGCTCCATCAGTTCCTGGAGAATGACTTTATTTTCACGCATTAGCTCTTCGGTAGTTACCATATCCATATTCACAATTCCAAGTGACGTCAAACCCGATGCCATCATCGTCTGTACCACATTCGTCGCCTGTTCAAAGTCATTGCGCGAACCAGTGGAACGCCCGCCGTAGTACATCTCTTCCGCTGCTGCACCACCCAGTGCAATCATGATTTGCTCCTCTAGGAAACGTTTCGTATATAGAAACTGCTCCTGCTGCGGGTTATGACGCACATAACCTAGAGCCTGTCCACGTGGACTAAGTGCTACCTGACTTACACTTCCAGGGCGCACAAGCTCTGCCATAATGGCATGTCCCAGTTCATGAATGGCTACTCTTTTCTTTTCCTCGACACTTGACTCACGATCGGTTTTCTCACCCATCATCACTTTATCAATCGCAAGAGATAAATGACGCTGTTCGATGGTAAGCAAACCCTCACGCATCGCATAGATCGCTGCTTCATTCATGACACTTTCGAGCTGTGCACCTGAGAATCCGTAAGACTCTTCCGCCGTTTTTTCCAGATTCACTTCCTGTGTCAGCGGTTTGTTGACGGCATGCAACTCCAGAATGTGTTTTCTGCCCTTTTTGTCAGGTAAATCCACCTGAATATGACGGTCAAAACGCCCTGGGCGAGTTAACGCACTATCCAGCATCTCTTTGCGGTTAGTAGCCGCAATCAGCAATATTCTAGGCGTATCGGAAGTATAGATTCCGTCCATTTCGGTCAGCAACTGATTTAAGGTCTGATCATACTCGCGCTGCTGGCCCCCTTCACGTTTACCGCCGATCACATCAATCTCATCGATAAAAATGATAGCATTCTCCTTGTTTTCCTTCGCAGCCCGTGTTCGGGCATCCTTAAACAAGTCTCGAATTCTGCTGGCACCTACACCTACATACATTTCGACAAACTCACTGCCTGATGCAGCGACGAAAACCGAATCCGTGTAGTGAGCCGCTGCTTTAGCCATCAATGTTTTCCCTGTTCCCGGAGGGCCCGTCAGCAAAATGCCTTTCATTGGTCTTATCCCGAACTTTTGGATTTCTTCATGACGGATTAGAAAGTCAAGCGCCTCTCTTAACTCTTGCTTGGCACTATCCTGACCACCAATTTCTTCAAATGTTAATTTGGAAGGTCCTTTTTTCTTCCGTTTACGCTCTTGTCCAGCTCCTACCGTAATTCCGCCGCGCATCTGCATCATGAATAACAAACCACCAACCAGCAATGCAGCAATCAAAATCGGAACCATATTCACACCGATAAAAGCAAGAAAAATGATTACAACTGGAACAAATCCTATGGCTGCTTCTTTTGTCCATTTAGGCATTAGGCCACACTCCTATCTGACCGGGTACACGCGGCAGTATAATGAACTTGCTGGCTTCTCCGTCTCGCAGACTCACATAAACATTGTTGTCATCCATCGCTGTATTAACTTTGATTCCCCCCGTTGCCATCTTCGACAACGTCGGTGTAATTTCGGCATATTGTTTGTTCTCCATCGCTTGAGCTACCGTAAACATGGCATCCCCCCACCAGTTTTCCAGTGCTTCATTGGAGTGGTCCACGACGTCTAGTTTTAACGCACGCGAGCCGATCAGGTTCTGGCCTTCTCTATGAATATATTGAACCAATCTACCCAAATCTACATTTGGCTTCAAATCAAGTTTCATTTGCACATCATTACGGTTAATAGTTAACTGAACACTGTTCACACCTTCGTACTGAGTCACCATCTTTTCAATCGGACTTTGTACTGCTACTTGACGATATAAGAACCAACCTCCAAATAACAGGACGGCAGAAACAACGGCAGTAAGAACAATAGGCAATACTTTCAGCTTCAAATGAATTACCCCTCCCAAAAATGAGCCTATCCTCGTTCTACAGGCTTATATATTTAGCTGTACATGTTTGTCTGCAACGTTAATTGCAGATTTATTTGCGTTTGTCATTAATTTCAGTACATAAATGAGTATATCATATCGTATATACAATATCGAAGGTGAAAATATGAATAAATTATTAATTTTAACTATTTAAATCTCATCCGATGATTGGAATGCGAAAAAACCGGTTCAGTCGGTATCCCGTCTGCCGGTTTTTTGCTTATTGTTATGAGAAACGAATTTGAATTGAAGTTCTTTTGATCAGACCAGAGTACTGACGAGGTTAGCTATTCGGTAACGTATATACCAAATCTACTTGCTCTCCATTGCTAAACCGATAAAAACGATAATAATTATGCGTATCATCGTTATAGTACACTTGCCATACGTAAATATTATTCACGACACCTGGCATGATCCGTTTGATCTCACCACCCGGCACGTCAGAGCTGAATCGGTTACGAATCTGCGTTTCCGACATACCGTTCTGCAGTAACTCACTGTGTACTCCTGCAGTGCCTTCTACAGGCTGATTGTTATTATCAAACTTGACCCAGACCATGATATCTTGATTATCTTTGTTTTTGGCTGTCATCGTCCAGTAGATGTTGTCAGCATCACTCTTTTCGCCCCACACGTACTTTCGCAGCTCATCGGGTGATGTAACTCCCAACTGGCTTTGGGCCGCTTGAATCGCCAATGCCTCTTCCTGACGCTGATCCTGCGTGACGTAGATGTAATATTGCTGAAGTCCAAACAGGATCAGAACGAGAATGAGCAGCGATATCCAAATCCACTTCTTTTTTTTCTTCAAGAGTTGAACTTCCTTTCCCTAAAAACTGCGGATTTCAGGTGCTTCTTAACGAGCAAGCAGTTGATCAAAAGCCAACTGGGATTCCCGCAAAATGCGCTCTTCATCCAATGTCAAACATTCACCATGCTTGACGACCTGTTTTCCGTCTACCCATACATGTTCCACATCTTTAGCTGAAGCGGAATAAACGGAATGGGAGATTAAGTCCGTATGCGGATAAAAATGAGCTTGTTCAATGTTCAGTGCGATAAAATCGGCCTTTTTGCCAACTTGCAGAGCTCCAGTATCTTTCAAGAAGATGGACTTCGCACCGTAACCTGTTCCCAGAAGCAATGCTTCACCAGCAGGCACGGCGGTTGGGTCACCCGATACTCCTTTATGAATTAAAGCTGCCAGTCTCATTTCCTCAAACATATCCAGATTGTTATTGCTTGCCGGTCCGTCTGTTCCCAGAGACACGGTAACACCTGCTTTTAACAGAGCAGGGACACGGGCAACACCCGATGCAAGCTTCAAATTACTTCCTGGATTATGAGAGACAGCTACATCATGACGTGCCAAGATCTCGATCTCTTCGTCGTTCAGATGCACAGCATGAGCTACGAGTGAAGGACGTGAGAAGAAGCCATGCTTCTCCAAATGCGCCACAGGACGCAGGCCGTAATCGGTCACATTCTGCTCCACTTCACGTAATGTCTCAGACATGTGGGTATGAAGTGGCAGGTTTAAATCATGTGCAACCTGTACAAGCTTCTCTATGTAATCTGGAGGGCATGTATACGGTGCATGCGGGGAGATCACGGTTGTGATGCGTCCATTAGCCTGTCCATTCCATTCACGCGCAAATGCAGCGGACTCTTCGAGTTTCCGCATCTGCTCTTCTTCGGAGCAAAGTCCAATTACGCCACGAGCCAGTGCAGCTCTAGCCCCTGACTGTTCAACCACTTTAGCCACCTGATCCATGTGATCATACATGTCCAGGAAAGCCGTTGTTCCGCCTTTTAACATCTCAAGTACCGAAAGGGATGCTCCCCAATACACGTCCTCTGACGTCATTTTCGCTTCCATTGGCCACATTTTTTCTTGCAACCACACTTGTAGTGCCAGATCATCACCATGCCCACGAAGAAGAGACATCGCCGCATGACCATGCGTATTGATCAGACCCGGCAGGAAGAGTAGTCCTTTTCCATCGACTTTGGACAAGTTTTCGTCTCCATCCGGCAGCGTCTCACCAATATGCACAATCTTGTCATTTTCAATGACCATATACCCTTGAACTACAGTCCAGTTCGCGCCTTCATTAACTGCGAATTTACCATTGTGGATTACCCATTTATTCATTGTTGTCATTCTGCTCTTCTTCCTTCCCATTTTCCAAATAATAAGCCAAGCTAAGCAAATCCGTTGTAAAATCAGCATGATGAATGCGAACATGTGGAGGCGTTTTTAGAATCGTTGGTGCAAAATTCAAGATCGCCTCAATTCCCGATTCAATCAGTTGGTCGGCAACGTTCTGAGCTTCTATATCCGGTACGGTAATAATGCCGATACGGATGTTATCTTTCTGTACCGCTTCCGTAAGCTCTTCCATCGGTTGCACCGTCAGGCTGTTGATTTTGCTGCCAATCTTCGGCCCAAAGGCATCAAAAATAGCTACAATTTTCATATTGTCCTTCAGATATGCATTGTAATTGGACAGTGCGTGTCCGAGATTACCGGCTCCGACCAGAGCCACATTAATTTGCTGGTCGATTTTTAAAATGTGACGAATCTTCTCAATCAGGTAAGAGACGTCGTAACCGATTCCTTTGCGACCAAAATCTCCGAAATAAGCCAAATCTTTGCGGATCTGAGCCGGGTTTAGATCCAATCGCTGGCCGAGCTCCTGCGAGGAAACCGTTGTCACCTCACGCTGAACCAACTCGTTCAAATAACGCAAATATACAGGCAAACGCCTTACTACCGCTTCTGATATTTTATCCGATTTCATTCTTGCTCCCCCTTACCATTGCCACGATAAAATGTAATAAATATTGAAAAGATGAGCATTCTGTATACATGCAAAATCCATGCATATTCCTCATACAGAATGCCCGTATTATTGGGATTATAAGTTCAAATATGCGTTGCCCTTTCGAAGTCTTCCTCGAGTTTAACGCCATGTAGATGTGCAATGCAATATTATAGCCTACAATTCATTAATTTTGCTTCTCAGCTGCACGATCAAGCCATTCAGCGATGCGTGGAACCATCTGTTCCGTGAGCATATGCTCCATTTTGGGTCCCGGCAGTGAATACAGGAAGTACTTGCCGTAGTAAGCCTCAATCACTCTTGTATCATATACAATGACGATACCGCGATCCTTCCCCGTACGAACAAGTCGGCCAAATCCTTGCTTGAACCGGATGACAGCCTGAGGCACAGATAGCTTCATAAATGGATTTTTCTTCTGCTCTTGCAACAATTCACTCTTCGCTTCAAGGAGAGGATGGTTGGGAGGCTGGAACGGCAGTCTTACGATGGCAAGACAGGTCAGCGCTTCTCCCGGAATATCCACACCTTCCCAGAAACTGCTCGTCCCCAGCAGAACGGCAGCTTTGGCATCCTGGAATCGACGGGTCAGCTTGGAGCGATTGCCGCTGTCCACACCCTGGCCGAGTAGCGAGATATCATTACCGGACAAAGCCTCTTTCAGGGGTTCATACACTTGACGCAGCATTTTATAGGAGGTAAACAGCACCATCATGCGCCCTTGTGTTGCAATGGCGGTCTCTGCAAGAGAATGCACCAGCATCTGTACAAAATGTGCATCTCCTACACTGCCTTTCAGACTTGGAAAATCACGCGGTATCACTAACAATGCCTGTTCCCGATAATTGAACGGAGAAGGAAGCATTGAAGTCAGAAGCCGGTTATTGTCGGAAGCTTCCTGTAAGCCAAGCTGCTCAATCATGAACTGGAATGACTTATCGACCGATAGCGTAGCCGAAGTAAGTACAACGCTTTTCTTTTTATCAAAAAACATCTCTTTCAGTTGTGCACTTACATCTACCGGAACAGCATACAGCTGAAGTGACTTGCTGCGGAATTGACCGCTCGCCTCCATCCAGTACACCGTCTTGGCATCATCCATACGCATGAAGAACCTTAAATTCTCCTTCATCGTCGTCAGATCTTTCAAGAGTCCAGTGATGTCCGTGATCAGACTGTCGGACTGATAATCATCCTGATCCTCTTTCACTTCGAGCAGCAACTTGTCCCCTTTACGAACCAAATCACCCAAAGTCACAAAAATCTGGTTCTCCAAATCCTGCAACTCCTGCCACTTCGCGGGCTTTTGAGATGCTTTAAGGCGTAGCGAGAACTGTCCGGTCTCCCCTGGAGAAGCATCAGTCCGTTCAGGCAAAAGACCAAACAGAGCATCGCTCAGACGATCCCACATTTCCTTCACTTCCACGGCGAGAGGAAACATCTGATCCACCATTGAACCCCACTGTACACCGTTCTCGTGCCCTGACAATTGAGAGCGAAGCATCGGAAGCTGACCATTACGACTATCTTTAAACAAGCGTGTCAGTGTGTGTACGAGAGTAAAGTACTTCATATGAAGACCCAAATGTTTACCCGCAACATCCTCCAGATGATGAGCCTCATCAATAACCAAACTTTCATATGCCGGCAATAGCTGATGGGCAGCCTTCACATCGGTAAACAGCTTGGAGTGGTTGGTAATGACGATGTCAGATAGCCCTGCCTCATGTTTAGCTCGATGATAGAAGCACTTGCGGAACCACGGACAAGATCTGCCCAGACAGGACTCAGACTCGCTCTGTACCGTTTCCCAGAAGTCTCCTCCGCGTGCGCTAAGGTTCAGTTCTTCATCATCACCTGTTTCCGTTTGTGTCAGCCATACGATCATCTGTGCTGCCGTGAAGTAGTCCTCTTTCGGCGTAGCAAATTCACGTTTGTTGATTTTGTGTTCGAATTTACGGAGACAGAGATAGTGCCCTCTCCCCTTGAACACGGAAGCTTTGAACGGAAAAGGAACCACCTGCGTCAGCATCGGAATATCCCGTTCACGCAATTGTTCCTGCAAGTTAATGGTGTGAGTGCTTACCATCACCTTCTGTTCTTGTTTTACACTTTCATAAATAGCAGGTAACAAGTATCCCAGAGATTTCCCTGTTCCCGTTCCGGCCTCCAGCAAAAGATGTTTCTCCTCATCCAGCGCCTGCCGCACGCTGCCAAACATCTGTGTTTGTGCTTCACGCTCTTCATAATGATCGAGCGTTTCTTTGAGATTGGTTCGCACTTGATCCATGAACTGATCAAAGCTCACACCGTCCAGCGGGTTCGCTTCTCTCTCATCACGGGGTGCTCCAATTTCTGTCCAATCGCTGACATTCAGTGCGAGCTGGCGGTAATACGTATGGCCATCAAGGTCTTGAATCGGTTCAGCTTCCTTCTCCGCACGTAGCCCGTCAAAAAACCAGCCCAAATCACTGTCCTCTGGTGCAAACAGATCGCTAAGACGCTGAATTGTAATTAGCGGTAGGTCTCTCAGTTCATCCAGACATTTAAGTAACACATGAGCTGTTGCCAGTGCATCACTGTCTGCCTGATGGGGACGATCGTGCTCAAATCCGAATTCAGACGAAACATAACCGAGCTGGTATGAACCCAGCGACGGAAACGTAATTTTCAAGAAGTCAATGGTATCCAGAATGCGGCCTGTAAACGGTAAATACCCGCAACGGTCGAGCGCATTCTGCAAAAAATGAAAATCAAATGCAACGTTATGGCCCACCAAAACCACATCGTCAAGTAGTGGTACCATCTCCATCATCATCTCTTCAAGAGACGGAGCATCTGCGACATCTTCTTCTGTAATTCCAGTCAATCCCGTAATAAATGGCGGAATCGGCACACCCGGATTTACATAAGAACTATATATTTGAGTTATGCTGTAATCATGGTCTATGATGGCAAGTCCGGCCTGAATAATCTCACCGTCGGACTGCGTGCCGGTTGTTTCGAAATCCAAAACGGCAAATTTCATTGCAATATACGATCCCTTCCATTCCAGTCTATGTTACAGCATAGCAAAAAAAAGGGCATTTGAAAATTAACTGACAAAAAAGCGGTGTTTCCGCCGCTATGCCAAAGGAGGAAACACCGTTCTTTTGTTGCCAAATGTGCTTTTCAATTCAGGGCAATTTGGACATGTCTTGAAACAGACTGAAGTGCATGTGCAGATTTTCAGACACACCCTAGCTGGTTTGCATATTGCAATTTACCTTTGTTCAACCTGCAAGCTTCCATATTGTACAGAGGTTCGGTCAACGTCGGGTCAAACTGAAGGGCCTGTGCAAACAAGGAACATGCTGCTTCCGGATTGGAAAGCTTCGCTTGAATACAGCCCAGTGCGTTACATACAAGGCCTTTGAGTCTTGCTGATCCCTTAAGCAGCATAATCTGCTGTAAATGCGTTTCAGACTCGTATATCTGCTCCAGACTTAAGTGAGCGAGTGCCAAATAAAAGCGGGCTAAAGCACTATCCGGGTAGTCGTGTACCACCCGTGAGAATTGATCAATGGCTTGTGCATACATCTGAAGTTTGAAGTATCCTTGCCCGCGGCTAAAATATTCCAGATGAAGTTCAGGCAGAGCTGTTACCGCTTCTTGCTCCGGTTCAAGGGAACCCGGTTTTTCGAATTCCCGTTCCCGGATCTGACTCATCTTTTCTTCAAACATCAGCCATTCATCCAACATCCCGTCACTCATACGTTTGAGCAAACTCCATTTCTGTTGCAGCTCCTGTTTGTTCAGACCTTCAGCGGAAGGATAGCTCTTGATTATTTCATCTAACATGTCGTTCATTTCGGCGAAAACATGCTGGAACATCGATGCATCCCCACCCTTGGAAAATGGATTAGTGCAGTGACCTGTACTCATTTTTTGCTGGATGGGCCGATTTCATTCGTGCTCCCAGTCGATTACAAAATCGTGGCGTGAACTTCCTTTTTCATCATCTGAACCGGTTTGTTCTGACCATCCACGAACACTACCGTTGGTTGATGTGTATTTGCTTCTTCCTGAGACATCATGGCGTAGGAAATGATAATTACCGTATCTCCAGGTTGTACAAGGCGAGCCGCTGCACCGTTCAAACAGATAACCCCGCTGCCACGTGGACCTGGGATTACATAGGTTTCGAGCCGAGCACCATTGTTATTGTTCACAATTTGCACTTTTTCATTTTCCATCAGATCTGAGGTTTCCATCAGATCTTCGTCAATGGTAATGCTACCCACATAGTTTAAGTTAGCTTCCGTAACAGTAGCACGGTGGATTTTGGATTTCATTAATGTTCTAAACATGGGACAGCACCTCCATTTTCTGAATACGTATATTATCAATCAGTCTTGTTTTCCCAAACTTCACAGCCAGTGCAATCAGCAGATCATCATATGCCTTCAATTCGTCTTCGTCTGCAAGTGGCTCCAGACTTGGAAAAGCCTGAATCTCTGCATAATCAATAATCGCATGTGCTGAGTTGCCAATATGTTCGCGCAACAAGCGTCGAATATCATCCGCTGTTAAGGCTGTCCCTGCTTCGGCTGCTTCTTGTGCCGCGCGCAGTGCCTGAGACAAAACTAGGGCCTCCTGACGCAGTTCTGGACTCAAATAGACGTTACGTGAGCTGAGCGCCAAACCGTCCTGCTCCCGAACAATGGGACAAGGCACAATGTCAACTGGCATATTCAGATCATTTACCATTTGCTCGATCACTGCCACCTGCTGCGCATCTTTCATGCCAAAAAAGGCTTTTTGTGGCTGCACCATATTAAACAGCTTGGAAACCACGGTAGTTACCCCGTTAAAGTGCCCTGGCCGAGATGCCCCACATAAGCGATCGGTAATCCCGGATACCGTAATCGTGGTTTGCGTCGGCTGGGGATACATCTCCTCCACGGAGGGAATAAATACGATATCCACTCCTTCAGCACGAGCCGTTTCGACATCCCGTTTCTCATCCCGCGGGTAACTCTCAAAGTCTTCATTTGGGCCAAACTGAATCGGATTAACAAAGATACTTAGGACAACAATATGACTCTGCTGTCTCGCTACCCGCATTAAGCTGGCATGGCCTTGATGCAGGTATCCCATAGTTGGCACCAGGCCGACCACGGTATCTTCGGAATGAACGGTTTGATTTTTACGCATCAAGCTTAGTTCCTGTCTTAACTCTGCGATCGTACGTATGACTTTCATCAGCGAATTTCCACCTTTTCTTTGCGTTGTCCATACAATCCATCGAGCACACCATCCGCTGCACTGAAGACATGTTCTTCAGCCGGAAAAGAGCGATTCTTCACTTCTTTTACATATGTTTCGATACTACTGCGAATCAGACTTCCTACATCGCCATAAGTTTTAACAAAACGTTTCGGTGTGTAAGGCGAAGCATATTGAACCACATCGTGGAAAACTAACACTTGACCGTCACACCCACGCCCTGCTCCAATGCCAATGGTTGGGATCGACAATTCCTTCGAGATTGCCTCGGCCACTTCTTCCGTCACGAGTTCAAGAACGATGCCAAATGCACCTGCTGCTTCAAGGGCTTTGGCTTCATCCATCAGACGTTTGGCATCTGCAGCATCCTTGCCTTGAATTCGATAACCACCGATCTGATTTACCGATTGCGGTGTCAGTCCGATATGTCCAAGCACAGGCACACCTGCTTGCACAACAGCTTTGACCGTCTCCGCGATTTCAACGCCGCCTTCCATTTTGACCGCATGAGCATGCCCTTCCTGCATCAACCGACGTACACCCTTCAATGTTTCATCGATACTTCCGTGGTACGTCATAAAAGGCATATCTGCAACGATAAACGTATGTTCCGCACCACGCACAACGGAGCGCGTGTGATAGACCATATCATCAATCGTGACTGGTAAGGTCGAGTTGTAACCCAATACGACATTGCCCAGTGAATCTCCTACCAAAATCATGTCAATGCCTGCTTCTTCAGCGATCAGAGCAGTCGGATAGTCATACGCTGTAATCATGCTAAGCGGGATGCCATCCTGCTTATATTTTTTCATCTTCACAATGTTTAATGCTTGTTTGTTAGCCATTGGTCTTGTGCCCCTCTCATCTTTTCAATTAAACGCAACAAAAAAAACCTTTTAGTTTTCCACTAAAAAGTCCCGAAAAGTCAAAAAAGAGTCACTTGCGATCGTCCCTTCTGTCTCGGTCCTCTTCGGCTCAGAGCAGAATCCAACAACACATTAGTTCTTATTCCTTTGTTTCCTTGCTATTGCTGTCCTACTTGTCTGCGTAAAACGCATCAAGCAGAACAAAGGTTACTGCTCATCGGAGTGCAGCTCGGTCATAATAGCCCGATACCGCCTCACGAAAACAGTATACCAAAGTTCTGCTCAAAGTTCACGTCTTATGTTCGAGATGATCCAAGAAAAGTCGACAAAATGTCAGCTTTTCCAAGTTACTTCGCCAGATATGATCAGTTGGCGTACCCCTTCTAGCGTCTGCACAACCAGAGCTCCTGAAGAGTCCAGTCCTACAGCGGTTCCCTCAATGATGCCATGAGGATTCGTAACCGTAACCTTTCGATTCAGCGAGACGGACAGTGCTTCCCATAGTGACGAGATGACTCCAAATCCCTCTTTTTGATATAAGAAATACAGATGTTCCATCTCGGTCAAAATAGCAGCCGCAAGTCCGGTTCGATCAATTGTCCGTCCTGTTTCAATCTGGATCGACGTGGCGATTTGCTTCAAATCTTCTGGATAATCTTGAAGATCAAAGTTCACATCTACGCCAATGCCCGCAATGCAATATCGAACCTGATGATCCTCCACCGCAGATTCAAGTAAAATACCACATATCTTACGGTCATTAATCAACAAGTCATTCGGCCATTTAATGCCAGCCTCTGCGCCTGTGAATGTTTTAATCGCTCGACATACAGCCACACCCGTCATAAGAGTAAGCTGGGGTGTATGGTGCAACGGTAATTCAGGGCGCAACAGCACGCTCATCCATATCCCTTTTCCAGGAGGAGAGAACCACTTGCGTCCAAATCGCCCCCTGCCTCCCGTCTGTTCTTCTGCGAAGACCACCACACCTTCCCCCTCACCCTCTTCAGCCAGCTTGAGAACATCAGCCTGTGTAGATGAGGTTGAGGACAGCATGATCGCTTTGCGACCAAATGTCGCGGTCTTCAGTGCCAGTTGGAGAGCTGTCCCGTCGATACTTTCCGGCTTGGTGATCAGACGATATCCTTTACGGGAAACAGCTTCAAACTCATACCCCATATCCCGCAGTTTATTGACATGTTTCCATACCGCAGTTCGGCTGATGGACAGATGCCTGCTAATTTCCTCGCCTGATACAAATTGTCCTTCAGCATGAAGCAACATATGTAATAAGTCCTCATGCTTGGTCATTCGCAGCCACCCGTTTCACTTCAGCACATAACGCCTCATGCTGATTCTTTATATTTCCAATCGCCGTTTCCCTGAGCAGATGTTTCATAAGTTGTCCGAGCCAAGGTCCGCCTTTGCGGTTCACTGATTGCAACACCTGCTCACCAGTGATTTCGAGTTCTTTTATTTCGTGAACTGGCATGGATTGACTCCAGCTTGCAGCGTGAGACTGAACCTTCACCATCCGTTCATGTGCGTTGTTCGAACTGTCACGCCAATGTCTGGGTAATTGCTTTTGCAGCAACATCCAGTCGTTGGCGGCCTGTGCACCACAAGTTAGCACCGTAACAATCCAGCGTTCCCGCAGCTTCTGTTCATTCTCGCACTGCTCTACAAAAGCGGTCACTTGCTGCTCCACCTGAAGCACCCCTGTAATACGAACACGTTGCTCATTTGAAAAGGTCCATTGTCGCAATAACTTATCTGCTTCTTCCCTGTCATAATGACCGGCTAGCAATACACAGGACCATCGCAATAATACATGCTCTCCTGACAAATGCTGCATGCCAGCAAGCAATTCTTTATTGAATCTGGAGGAATCCACTGGAGCTTTGACATACTCTAGTGCCCGGCTCCGGAATAACAATTCCAATCCTTTGAGCGGATGAGGACCCGCCATCATTTTTACCATCTCGGTACGGACTCGTTCCATAGCAATATGCCGAAGCAGTTCGCGTTGTTCGACGAGTCCTTTCCATGTGTTGTACGCAATCTTGAAATCAAAGACGGAAGCGAACCTTACACACCGCAGCATACGCAGCGCATCCTCACCAAATCGCTCAACCGCCAGCCCCACACAGCGGACAAGCTCTTGCTTAATATCAACTTGTCCGCCAAAAGGATCAACCATAGCTCCCTTCACATCCATTGCAAGAGCATTCATGGTGAAATCCCGGCGCTCTAAATCTTCCTTGATGTCCTGAACAAACTGTACTGCTGCTGGTCTGCGATTATCCTCATACTCCGACTCGGTTCGAAAGGTCGTCACTTCAAAGTAAAAACCGCCCGAGCGAACGGTCACTGTCCCGTGCTGTAATCCTGTCGGTATACAGTCATCAAATAACGCCATAACTTGCTCTGGGGAAGCAGAGGTCGTAATGTCCATGTCATCCACAGCGCGCCCCAGCATTTCATCACGAACACAACCGCCAACCCAATAGGCTTCGAAACCATGATCATTTAATCTAGCGAGTACGTTCTCACTCTGTTTTGCCATTTCACCATCGGCTTGTGTCCACTGAACCACCACATATCACCTCTTTTCTTACCTGCTGTGGTTCGTTCCCTAAATCATCCGGAAACAGGATTCAGACTCGGGATCTCTCTTCCAAGCACACGATAATAGATCTGTTCATATTCCTGCCGGATGGAATCATTGCAGAAATCATGATGTGCACGATGAAGGCATGCCTCACGGATATCCGCAGCCAAACGCTCATTCGTCAGAAGACGGATCGCATTCTCAGCCATGGACTTCGTATCCCCGATCGGAGAGAGGAATCCTGTTTTCCCATGCACAACAAGTTCCGGAATACCGCCAGCCTCTGAACCGATCGTAGGCACACCACATGCCATCGCTTCAAGTGCTACCAGACCAAAGCTCTCTTTCTCGGATGGAAGCATTAAAATGTCGGCCATCGATATCACCTGAGCAACATCATCCTGTCTTCCAAGAAAATGAACCTTTTCACTCAAGCCGAGTTCTTTAATTTTACATTGAATTTTGGGCAAGTCCGGGCCTTCACCCACAAACAACAATTTCGCTGGAACTTGCTCCTGAACTTGCCGGAATACTTCCACTACGTCTTGTGTTCGCTTGACTGGACGGAAGTTCGAGATATGCATCAAAATTTTTTCATGAGGGGCAGCAAAATCACGGCGCAGACTCGCTGCATCTCTTGGGTAATAGACACGTTTATCTATAAAATTATAGGTCAGATCAATTGGACGCTGAATATCCAGCAGTTCAACCGTTTCGCGAATCAAATCCTGAGAAACAGCTGTTACCGCATCACTTTCATTGATTGCAAGACGAATCAGATCTTTCAACGATTCATCCTGAGCCAGTACCGTGATATCCGTTCCGTGCAGGGTTGTAACCACTTTGAGGTTGTCCCCGACCATCTGTTTGGCGAGAAAAGCGCATACCGCATGCGGTACTGCATAATGAACGTGTAACAAGTCTAGCTGTTGAGCCTTTGCCACCTGAGCCATTTTGGTTGCTAAAGACAGGTCATACGGAGGATACCGAAACACGTAATAATCGTTAACCTCTACTTCGTGATAAAAAATGTTTTTCTGAAACTTACCTAATCTGAACGGAATGCTGTTCGCAATAAAATGTACCTGATGCCCTTGTTCGGCCAGCAATTTGCCGAGTTCCGTTGCGACAACCCCGGATCCTCCGAGGGACGGATAACAGGTGATTCCGATTTTTAACTTTTGATCCATCCGGTTGGACGCTCCTTTGATCTCCCGCATATTGCAGGTTGATATCATGCAACGGAAATTGATTGATGCCATCTCCGTTCAAGTGTAAATATATGGTTCTATCTATATACACAGGTAGCGCCGTTTAGACGCCAAACTGTTTCACTACATAAGGTGTTGTCGTTGCAAATCCTTCTGCAAACGGGATGAAGCTTCGTTGTCCAAGTAAGGAATCACGTGCCCTTACCCGTTCAATATAACCTTGATTCAGCGGTGTAGATACAATGCCTGCGCCCTGCTCGAACTGAGAACGATAACAGTGAAGTGAGGCTTCCTTTTGTTCATAGTGTTCCGTAATATCTACAATCAAATCCGTAGGACCGATATCGTTAATAAAGTAAAAATAAGTTTCCTTCACTTGCACGGCTGGCATGTCCGGCATATAATTTCGAAGCTTCGCATTAAATACCGCTTCTTGCACCAGTTTACTGCACATAATGTGATCCGGATGACGGTCCTCCCAATACGGTGCGAAAACGATGCGCGGAGCATGTCTGCGAATCTCAGCAGTGACCGCTTGTACATGTTCCGGTGTAACATAAAGCCCACGGTCAGCTAGTCCGAGATTTGTTCGACACGAAAGACCGAGGACGCGTGAGGCTTGCTCCGCTTCCTCGGTTCTGCGCTCCACGGTGCCATTGGAGGACATTTCCGCACGGGTCAGGTCACATACCCCAACCTTTAACCCGGCAGCTGTATGCTTCGCAATCGTTCCAGCCATGCCAATCTCTGCGTCGTCCGCATGTGCACCGAAGATGAGAATATCGAGACTCATTGTGAGTCACCCGTATTCAATCCCGCGTCTGGCTTGTACTTATGTACTAACTCCCTCCAAGCAAAATCACCACGATCGAGTGCTTTTACAAGGATTTCGGCTGTTGCAATATTAGTAGCCAGTGGAATTCCTTGTACATCGCACAGGCGAAGCAGTGCATTGATGTCCGGCTCGTGTGGCTGTGCCATCAACGGGTCACGCAGGAATATAATCAGGTCCATTTCATTTTGTGCAACCAAAGCGCCGATCTGCTGGTCGCCACCAAGTGGCCCGGATTCAAACCGATGAATCTGCAGCGATGTGCCTTCCATAATTCGAAGACCTGTCGTACCTGTAGAATATAATTGATGGTCTGTAAACACAGGTTCATAAGCAGTAACGAAGTTTACCATTTCTTCTTTTTTGCGATCATGGGCAATAAATGCGATTTTCAACATGACAATCTTAATCTCCTTTAGTCGATAAAGTGGTCAAAGCCGTAAACGAGTCCTGTGTATTCCATCACCTTTTGTACGCCAATCTTGACTCCTGGCATGTAACCAGCACGTTCATATGAATCATGACGAATCTTCAGCGACTGTCCGTAATCCCCAAATACGACTTCTTGCTGTGCAAACACACCTGGCAAACGCACGCTGTGAATGCGGAATCCGTTATAATATCCACCGCGCGCACCTTCAATCGTTTCTTCTTCGTTTGGATTGCCTTGACGGATTTCTTCACGATTCGCTGCAATCAATTCAGCTGTTTTGATTGCTGTTCCTGAAGGAGCATCCAGCTTCTGATCACCGTGATATTCGATAATCTCCACGTTAGGCATGTGTTTGGCTGCCTGTGCTGCAAAACGCATCATCAGGATCGCTCCAATGGAGAAGTTAGGTGCAATTAGTCCACCAATACCTTTCTCCTGGCATTGCTTGTCCAGTTGTTCAATCTGTTCCGGCGTGAAGCCGGTAACACCCATGACAGGTCTTACGCCATGGCGGATTGCAATCTCTGTATGAGCAAAAGCAAATTGAGGCACTGTAAAATCAACCATGACCTGTGGTTTGGTTTCAGCAAAAGCCATCTCGATATCATCGGTTACCAATACGCCACACTCCGGCAGTCCTACCAGCGTTCCTGCGTCTGTGCCTGCTCCGGAGCGGTTGACAGCGGCTGCAAGCTCCAAATCCGGGTCTTGCAGTACCAGTTTTACAACTTCACGGCCCATCCGTCCAGCCGCTCCGATCACGGCAACTCTTATCACTTCACTCATCTTCGCTGCATCTCCTTCGCTATGTTAGTTCATCTAATCGTTTTAACCCATGCATCTCATCTAGTCTATAACTGTCTGACTTAATTGTGATGAGCACTTATTGCATCGATTTCAACCGTTGCTGCGTTTGTTGTAACATCTGATACAACTGCCCGTTCTGCGGATCAAGCAAAATCGCTTCCTGCAGCGCCTGAAGGGCACTTTCATATTCATTCAGATCACTGTAAGCCAGAGCCAGCATGACATGTGCTTCCACAGATAGTGGGTCCAGTCTGGTCGCCTCTATCAGAAGCCGAGAAGCTTCCACATACGGCTTGGATGTTTCTGGCGCAGCCTGTTCAAGCAGCAGTTTCGCCCTAAGTGTCAATTGCTTCGCCTCAAGAGTCTGCAGATGCAGCACATATTCTTCGGCGCCCCCGGATAGTTCTACCGCCTTGCGGGCATATTCTAGCGCAGGAAGCAAATGTTTGCTGCGGGCGTGTGTAATGGAACAGCGATAATACAACTCGGCATGTTCCGGGTGAGCATGGATGGCCTCTTCGAACCAGCGAATGGCCTGCTCAAAATCATTTTGCAATATACAGCGATAAGCCTGCTGCATATAATCTTCCGGTTTCATCATCAAGCTGACCCTCCCCGTGCGGGTGATGGTACAGCATATGTAATCTATGCCTAATCGGTGTTTTTTGGAGTCCACCGATTTGCGTCGCGGGTATTAAATTTATGCATGACTTTGTCATGTGCCTCAGCCAAATCAATACCAAGCGAGTTTGCAAAACATATGGTAATAAACATAATATCACCAAGCTCAAGTTCAATGGAATTGGCAGCTTCGGAAGCCTTTTTCGGTTTTTCTCCGAATTCGTGATTCACTTCACGGGCAAGCTCTCCAACCTCTTCAGACATCCGGGCCAGCATGGCCAGAGGACTGAAATACCCCTCTTTAAACTGAGAAATATAAAGGTCAACCTCACGCTGCATTTCCGCCATACTTTTCTCCATGAGAGCAGGTTCTCCTTCTATTCTGATGTCGTGTTTGTTCCTAATAATATCAGTTATTGAGGTTGACTTCCACCCATCTTACAGCACAAATCGTTTTAATATCCGGCACTAATCATTTTTAAAGATTATAGAAACAGGTATACTAAGATGGGAATGATAGCTTCCTCATTCTAATCCAAGTACAAAAGAGGGATCTTATGAGCAATGCCAAAACGTGGGTTCAACTTAAACTCGTGCTGCCCATATTGCTGGGGACAGCCTTGTATGCCTTCGGGCTTCTTTATTTCATTATCCCCAATCAGCTAATGGAGGGTGGACTTACCGGAGTTACCGTGCTGATTAACTACGCCTTCGGGGTATCGCCATCCCTTACCACCCTTATTTTGAATGTTCCGCTATTTCTCATTGGTCTTAAAGTACTCGGTAGCAGGCAAATGATCTATACCGGCATTGGAATCGCGGCGCTAACCGTATTTCTATGGCTGTTCGAGAAGATGATCCATCAAGGCTGGATCGAGCCGTTACATACCGAAAACGACCTTCTATTAGCTGCTCTATATGCCGGTGTAACTTTGGGAGCCGGCCTTGGTATCGTTTTCCGCTGGGGTGGAACGACAGGTGGTTCCGACATTATCGCACGTATTCTCAATCGAAAATATGGATGGAGTATGGGACGTGTACTTTTAGGCATCGATTTTGTAATCATTGGCCTTTCTCTCATTTACATCCCCAAGGAAAAAATACTGTATACGCTGGTCGCTGTATTTATCGCATCCAAAGTGATCGATTTCATTCAGGAAGGCGCATACTCAGCTCGCGCATTTATGATCATCAGCGACCATGCTCCCCAGATTGCTGATCAAATTACAAAGGATATGGATCGCGGCGTTACGCTTATTCCAGCCATCGGTGCTTACTCGAAGCAAGCGAAACATATGGCTTACTGTGTCATTTCGAGACAGGAATTTCGGAGGTTGCAGACCATTGTCCGTTCCATTGACCCCCGAGCATTTGTCATTATCAGCGATGTGCATGATGTTCATGGGGAAGGTTTCAAAGAAAGCTGACACCGCACAAGAATACAGAACACACAAGAAAAAAACCTCTTCCCACATTATATAGCCTTCTCATTGGCTGTTTGTGGCAGGAGGTCTTTTTTTGAAATTTGATGATCCATAAAAGTATAAAGATGATGGGACGACTTAACGACGATATGTAAAAATATCTTGCTGCAAGGCACGATACTTGCGATAACCCGCATAACTAAGGGCAGCAACGATGACTGAGCTAATAACCAACCCTGCTGCCCTGCGGTCTGGACCTTGCACAAAAGGCACAAAGGCACTTTCATCTTTTTCACGTCCAAACAGTTGATTTACCAGTTCTTCTCCGTTAGATGTCATGCTCCGAAGCTGTGATGCATCAGATTGCTTAGCGTGAGTCAGTCCTTTGAGGTAAGATAACCACGCATCCATCTGCGCGATCTGATATGGCTCAAGATGAATGATTGCGGCTGGACGGATCGTTTCGTAGTGCTCTTCAAGAACAGTAAAGCGATTCGCCACGATTGCTGCACTCTGGTTCTGATTAGCTGCTAAAGATAACGCATCCAGATCATTCTTCACAATTTTATAATATTGAAGCCAGAGCGGTTTGGCCGGATTGGCGAGACTGTCCGCAGCAAGCCTTAGTTTGGCTGATGCCTGTTGAAGTAAGTGCTTATCCCCTTTGAACTTAGCTGCTGCCTCCTTGACCTCTACTACGGTTTCAGACAGCGCATGAATGCCCTCAACAGAGGTTCGACCCTCGAACGAGATATGCCCAAGACTATTACTGATACGCGTAATGCTGGCGCGTACCTCCTCCATATTATTTTCGAGCGCTCGGCGATATAATATAGCAGCTTCTTCGTTCAATTGTGCAACCGTATAATTCGAAGACACTTCCTTATTCACATTTTGTATGGATTGATCATTTTGTGCAGATACCCGGTACGAACCATTTTCCCAAAGCAGCAGAGCCATGAGTGTTACCACTAGCCATCCCGCTATATTCCTGAATGTTATCTTCATGGACATCCCTCCCATCATCAATGTATGGCGAGAGATGTCCGGTTAGAACAAGCTAGGTTTGTATAATCAAGCCCTTTTGGCCTGCTTTAATGCAAGCCAGCCTGCGAAAATGCTCACGATGGTCAACGTAAACGTAAAATTGCGAACAGCCTGTACATGTTGGTACAAGGTTGCAGGTAGCCACGGGTAAATGTCGTATGTATAATCCATCGTATCGTTCAGTAGTGTCCAAAAACCTGCCAAGATCAATGACAAAAGGCGGAAGCCGAAGAAACGCACATAAATTAGTGCTTCAATCGCCATTGCACTGTGGGAAGCGATCAGCATCCAGTCTTGCCAGTGTTGTGTTCCTCCTTGAGCCCATCCAGCAAAAATGATAGACACTGCCCAAACGCCATATTTTACAGATGTGACCACAGCCAGAGCCTGAATGACATGTCCAATCCGCTGCAACACTTTAGACTTCACAGGATACAGTACCCATAACAGAGCTAATGTGAAAAACAAACTTGCGGTTGGGCTATCCGGCACAAATACAATTTGCCATACCGGTTGCTCAGCAAGCGTCATTTTCATTTGCTCGCCATACCAGATATAGCCGTAAACCGTGCCTAGCGCATTACACCAGAACAAAAGCCACAGGAAATACCGATTGGTCAGAAATTCCCTGCTCCAAAAAAACGATAAAGCCACGACCATTGCACCTGCTTTCTTAAAAAGACTTCAAAAAAACCTGACCGCATAACGATCAGGTTTTTTCATTAATTCGATTTTACTGTTCTGCCTTCTGTTTCGCAAGCCATTCGGCTAGATGAGTGATTTCGTCATCGGTAACACCTTGGGCTATAGCCTGGTCGTACATCTGTGGCATTCCATTGTAACCCTCTTTAATAATCGTCACAATCTCTTCTTGACTATGCTTGTCGCCGACGCCTCGAAGAGAAGGCGCGTTGCCTTGGCCTTTCATATCAGCTGCATGACAGCCAATACAACCAGCTTTTTTGTAAGTTTCCATCGCAGGGTCATCTTTGTCCACAATCGCGACTTCCTCCTGCTGCTGACCAGGTGCATTAGAAGTAGGCAGCCCCTGTTCATGTTTCTCCAGAGCTTCTTCCTCCCGCTGAATATGCTCCGGCTTCTGTCCTGACGCTTCAAGCTCGTGCTTGTAGTGCGTCCACGCTACGTTTGTCAGATAGAATACCGAGATAACGGATAGTATCATCAAGGCCGAAGCAATAGGACGTTTGTAGAAACGACGTTCTTTCCCCGTATCCAGGAAGGGAGCCAGCAGCAGAGCTCCGAATGCGACACCGCTGACGCCCAGTACTCCCAGCAAGACATAATCTCCTGAAGCATAAGGATATTTCAAATACTGATACAGGAAAAGAAAGTACCAGTCCGGCATCGGGATAACCGATGCACTTGGATTCGCCGGATAACCGAGAGGTGCAGGTTCAGAGATGGTCAACACGAGAATGCCGACCAGAACAACAACCCCGACCATCCACTCTTTAAGCAAGAAGTTAGGAATAAATGCTTCCGATTTGCCGGGATACGCCGTGTAATCAGGTGGAGTAATAAATCCCGACCCTTTGCGGACGCGTGAATCACCAACAAAGATAACCTTTTCCTCATCATTGCTCTTGTGCCCGTGAGCCATTACGTTTCCTCCCTTCTTTGGTTTATAGTGGTCCCGAAATGCCCTGTCTGCGGATCATGATAAAGTGTCCGACCAGAAGCACCAGAAGCACCGCAGGGAGGAAGAAAACGTGCAATGCGAAGAATCTTGTCAGTGTCTGTGCACCAACGATGGTTCCCCCTTGCAGGAATTCTTTGATAATCGGTCCAAGCCAAGGAACGGTATTAGCAATTTCAAGCGTTACTTTTGTTGCAAAATACGCTTTGTTGTCCCAAGGCAGCAAATAACCTGTCAGACCGAGACCGAGCATGACGAAGAAAATCAGCATGCCGACAACCCAGTTCATCTCACGCGGAGCCTTGTATGAGCCTGTAAAGAATACACGCATCGTATGTAGGAACATCATGACGATAACCAGACTGGCTCCCCAGTGGTGCATACCGCGTACGATCTGACCAAAAGCTACTTTCGTCTGCAAATACTCAACACTAGCATACGCGTTAATAATATCTGGTACGTAGTACATCGTCAGGAACATACCTGACAGAATCTGAATAACTGTAATAAAGAACGTCAATCCGCCAAAACAGTATACGAATGCGGAAAAGTGATGAGCCGGGTTAACGTGCTCTGGCACTTCATGATCCGCAACGTCCCGCCATATTGGCGTGATGTCAAGACGCTCGTCAATCCAGTCATAGACATTTTTAAACATCTGCGTTCACGCCTCCTATTTCACTCGGGTGTTCGGAACAATCTCGCCCAGATAAACCCAGCCTTGTTCCTCCTTAACCACATATTCATCCAGCGGTTTCGGGGCTACGGCAAGATTCTTCCCTTCCTTGTCATAGTGCGCGCCGTGGCAAGGGCAATGGTACTCATTCGGATAATTTTTGTCGCTGTTCCAGCCCACTGTACATCCTAGATGTTTACAGATTGGTGAAAGCGCATAAATTTTTCCTTGTTCGTCCTTGCGAATCCAAGCCACCAACGAAGCATTACTCAAATACCATCCATCCTGTTGTTTCAGTTCAAACGTAAATTCTTGAGGTTCATTTGTAATTTTGCTGATTTCAGCTACTTTGACAGAGGTTCCTTCTCCCTTGTGTTGCAGAATAGGGTCCACCGCAAAACGGACCATAGGAAGAATTGCACCGGCGGCCATGTAGGCTGTAGCTCCACCAAGCGTGTAGGTCAAAAACTGCCTGCGCGACATCTCCATTCTGCTTGGCGGTTTCATCGAGGCTTCGTGCTGGTCATGCTCACTGCTCATACTGTCTCCAACCCCCTTTTTAAGCCAACTCTCTCAATCGTTTTCATTATCATAAATTCCACGACTTACTAGAACATACATAATCATATAGTAGGCCTAGAACACCGTCAAGAATTTGTCACACATTTTTAAGCTTCAATTGTAAGCGTTGTTAAAAAACTGTTGGAAATTTGTCACATTTGTCATCAAGATGTCACTTTCTCCACAACTCTCGGATGCATTCCCCGACATATCGGGCTATTGCTCCTTCTTCAAGTTTTTGAGCCAGATCCTGTTGACTCAAAAGTAAATCCGCAGCCGGAATATCCATCTTTGCGAACGATCCATCTGCTGACATAATCACCACATACTTGAATCCAGAATCTTTGAGTTCAGTCGACAAGGTATTTAATGTCATTGACATTTCCGAACTTGAGTAATGAAAGGCCGGGTATGTCATAATCCTACCTTTAAAAGGAATCTCGACCATATCCAGAAAATCTCTCAGCCGTTCCAGCGCTTCCGTCGCTTCAACCGGTGACTGTTTGCCGCTCATAGCCGTGAACGGAACAAGGCATGTATCCAGATAGAGTTGCAGTTCAGCCCAGCTGTCTTGATTCATCTCACTGAATTTCAATTCCCTATATCCCCTTCCTATCCATATTATTCCCATATTATATATGAGCATATGTTATAAAGCCAGATATTCATTCAATTTTTAAGTTAATATAAAAAAATATTAAAAAAAGGAATGCGCGACTGCGCATTCCCTTATTATCCGACTTTCTATTTAAATGGTTCATTATAGATCCGTTAATTGATCGTCCTCAGCTCATCCGTCAGACTTCGGAAAGCTACTTCGTCTCCGGTAGCTAACGCTTTATCGATTTCCAAATAAAGCTTTTCACTTTTCTGTTTGCGAAGCGCCTCGTCCCAAACCATCTCAGCTGCCAGCCCCAACATGACTTCATACGTAACTTTCATTTTATCCAATAGGATGCACCTCCAAAACGGATTTAAGAGCTCCTATATTCTCTTCCTTTGATCACATAACCCAGTGAAGTTCTCGACATCCGCTGCAGATCAGCTTCAGTCAATTCACGAATCACTTTGGCCGGTGTTCCCAAAGCGAGAGTATAGGGCGGAATTTTACTGTTTTCAGTTACCACAGAACCGGCCCCAATCAGCGTATACTCGCCGATTTCGGCACCATTAAGCACGATGGCTCCCATGCCGATCAATGCCCCCGTTCCGATGGTACAACCATGAATGATTGCAGCATGTCCTACGGAGACATCATCTCCCAGAATTAGAGGTTGATCGGTGTTCACATGTCCTACAGCATTATCTTGAATATTACAGCGCTTTCCAATGATGATGGGTGCCAAATCAGCCCGCAGGACTGCATTGAACCAAACGGAAGATTCCTCATCCATTTGCAGATCACCTATCAATTTAGAGCCTTCAGCCATGTATATGGAAGGGTGTAACTGTGGCTTTATACCTTGGTATGGAATTATCATTCGTATCACTCCTTAATTTGGGAGTGATTGTAGCAACTTGTCCTTCACTTGTCAAACGCAATGGGTGTAACTTCAGCAGAGATGGAGCGGCAGGAAGCTGCAAGCTTTGACCCCCAAGCTGTCATTTGCACCGTTTTTCCCAGCTCATGTTCCCCTACACGAATCATGCCCAGATGCAGCATCATTTTAATGATCCGCTTGTCATAAATATCTTCTGCAGTATCGTAGTAAAACGGCTGGATAAATGGCCCAATTTGCTCAAAGAGCGACTCCATGGTGGACCATTCGCCGGCACAGTCGCCGATCCAGTAAACCATCGAGGTCAGGTTTGGAACAGCACCTTTATAAAGTCTTAACCAAAACCGAAACAGCTGTATCATTTCCGCTGCCTTCTCCGCCCCCAACTTCTCTTCACCAACGGTTGTCAGCCGAAGACATCCCTGTTCTTCCCGAATCAATCGATGATGAAACGCATAATCATACACCAATGCAAAGCGATCAGGGTAGTCCTTGAACGAACGACCATATCCGAAGCGCCAACCGGCTCTGCCTACCAGCTCCTCAGGGATATGCAAATGCTCCATAAGCTGCTGCTGTGAGCGACGATACATCATGCCTTCGGCATTCACAGCGATCTCATGCTGTTGCACAAATTGAAGGAACAACTTTAGATCATCTACCATCAGATGATATTCTTCGCGGTACATTGAGGGTTCTGTCGTTTTAACGATACCTGCTCGTAAATGTGTAGATAATACGTCTCTGAACCTTAGTTTCAAATCTTGAGGCACTTGGTAGAGATATCTTGTCTGTTGTGAAGTCCCATTGAAAAGCCAGCCGCTTTTGGTAAATCGAATAATGAGATCACGCGGACTTGAACCTGCCTCACTCTCCTTTTTGTCCATCGATTGACGGGCTATGGCGATGAGCTCCTCCATACCATAAAATTGGCGGGGATCAAATAACAGGTTGTTCAAAAAACGTTGATCCGCCTGGTTCAATTGACGTACCTGTTGCTCAAAGAAAGGTTTACTACCCAATGTCGTGAGGATGCTCTGGATGAGTTCATGTTTGGAATTTGGCTTGCATTCACATTGATAGTAGTCTGCTATTCGATTAAGCTGGCCAATATCAGCAAAAGTCAGCATATCTGCTAGATTCATGGATCCATCGCCTCACCCGTTTCACTGCTTTAGGTTGCTGATCAGCCCTGTAACAGTGTGGTTTTGTAAACATGGTTGACGGATTCTCCACAATCTAAACCTCTTTTTGTAATTTTTTTTGTTTTACCTCATCTTATGCCCCAGGACGATCAATCAGAAGAGAAACAATAGAGTTCATATACGGTTCCGTACAATCTCTCAAAAGTAAATGGCATAAAAAAAACAACCCGAGCTTATCACTCAGATTGTTCTGCGGTATCCATAGTCAGATGTTGCGTGCAATTGTATAGGAGTGGAATCCAGTCGTCACGATCTTTTTCCAAAATGGTCAGCGACAGATTACCAATACGTTCTGTAAATTTGTCTTGATATAATGCTGTTAACAGGTTGGCGAGAAAAGCGCCATGCGTCACAATGAGTACATTTTCATTCGCGTGCGAAGACCATAAATCATCCAGAAAAGCCATCGCACGTAATTGAATATCGACGATATGCTCTTGTCCCAGATCAAGTGTATCCCAGGATTCACCCCACCGGGCAATCCGTTCATCTGAAGTAAGGCCTTCAACCAGACCAAAACCTCGTTCCTTCAATCGTACGTCTGGTTCAAGCATAGGTACATGCAGCATCTGTGAAAGGATCTCTCCCGTCTCCTGTGCCCTTGATAAACCACTCGTCACAATATGATCCCAGTGGTATTCTTCAGACTGAAGACGTCTACCAAGACGTTCTGCTTGCTTGCGTCCTTCCTCATTCAATGGAATATCGGTCTGCCCCTGTATGCGGCCAGCCGCATTCCAATCTGTGAGACCATGACGAACAAGTCCGATCCGCACGTTCATCCCTCATTTCTCCACACGGCGAACGCCAGGTTGAAAACCTACGCACCCACACCTTGTTTACGTTTAGTTGTTGATCGATGCATGCGTCCAAGTGAAAACAAAGCCATCCCTATAGCAAGTAGCGACAAAGCCATCCAATATTGCGGATAAGCTGGCCCCATACTCACAACAAAAGGTTCGATGATACTCCCTTTATCGGCTTGTGGAATGTCGTACTTGTATAATCCCGAGGATGAGGAAGCACTTCCGGCAACCCCAGTCTCCAGTATACCTGTAGTAATAACATTGGACTTCTCAGCTTCTGATACTTCTGGCTTGAACATGGCCATGTACAGAAAGCTGCATAAAAAAATAGCCAGGAATGCTGCAATCCACAAAGACATATGTTTACGGATTGCCGCAGAGAAACGATTAACCTTTGCCTCTTCTGGCAGCAGCCATGGAGACTCCGCGTAAATCCGGTCCATTACGTTTCGGTTGACCCTCTCTGCTTGTTGCTCTGTCACTGGTACCGGGATGCTGTGCAGCAGCATCTGGGCTTCCTCCCAGACTTCAAACTGCTCCGAACACTCATCACATCCAGCGAGATGTGCTTGAAACGCAATTCGCTGTGGATGAGATTCCGGCAAGTCCCAGACCAATGCAAACAGTTCCTGGGCTTCATTGCAATTCATCGGTTCTTCATCCCTTCATATGGCTCGTACATCGGCTCGAAGAAATAAGGCTCCAACTGTGATTTTACGCTTGATCTTGCCCTGAACAAAAGCGATTTAACAGAACTGACGCTCTGCCCCAAAATACCTGCAATTTCCTGATAGTCGAGCTGATCATACTCACGGAGTATAATCGCAGAACGTTGCTTCTCTGGTAGATTGTTAATCGCATCTCTAACCAGCATAACCCGCTCGCTACGCAGTACAGCATGCTCAGGAGCATTCTCCATAGGAGCAACAGGAACTACGCCGCTCTCTTCAAGCGGTACATTTCCACTACGCTGTTTGCGAAGCTCACTCAATACCGTATTTCTAGCAATGGTGTACAGCCAAGTGGAGAATGAAGCATCCACCTCACGGAAAGAGTGTAAACTGCGGAACGCCTTGTAGAATGTCTCAGAACAGAGATCTTCCGCAAGCAGCTCCATATTGGAACTTTTCAACATATGATATACGAAAGCCAGTATTTTACGCTGATAACGACTCATCAGCTCGGAATATAACTCAACGTTACCTTCCTTGATCTCTCGAATCAACTGGGAATCCGTCATTTGAGTGCGACCCCTCCTCGCCCATCCATGTGCTTCTCCCCGTTCGACTCTATCCATGTATTACCGAACAGGCGTAAAAAAGTTGCGGTTTCAACCGCATAAAAAAAGCGTCCAGCGCCTTTCCAGGCCCTTCCGCCAAATTCCCCTATGTAATGGCAATTTCCCCAACGTTTCTACATAACAGTAACATTGTACAACGGTCTGCATCATCCTGGCAAATCCATTGCTATCCACTTTTGTCCGACTTAGCATTTATATGCCATCCATTTCGTTGTCATGACTTCCTCATACAGCCTCTTGGAAAGCCTTGCATACTATAGACGTAATAACATCTAGAAAGGTTACAAAAATGAGATATTTTTTTTGAAATTGTTTTTCGTAGGTTGATCTTCATCATTCATTCATTTACTTCGCGAACGATTTTAATGAGATTTAAAACCTTAATTGCTCCGTTTCTCCTCTAAATCTAAGTTTATACAAATAAATTTGTCTAAAGTGTTGACAAAATGAAAACGTATACATATAATAAAAGTACAGTATGGTTTCTCTCCACTCCTATCCAATAACTGTATTGCTCCACGTGAGCAATGGCCGCTTATGTAAGCGGTCTTTTTTTTGTCTAAAAACGCAGTTCTCCTCAAATCACAAAAAAAAGAGAGCTTTCGCCCTCTTCTTTTCACCTTACACCCACACCTGGTATCCCAAGGAATCCAGCAAAGCCTTCGCTCGTTCCATATCCTCTTCCTGACGGAAAGACAAACGCATAATGCCTGGCACATCGACCCGATTCTCGATAATCTCCAAGTTACTCAAGTTGATATCATTTGCCCCGAGCTCTGTTGCTATTTTACCGATCATACCCGGAGCATCCTGCACATCGGTATACAGATCAAATAAAGGAGATATCATGCCCTTGCGTCGCTCAGGCAGCACACTGCGGAACTCCCGGGCCTGACGAAACGCATCTTCAATGCCTTCCCCGTTCTTCTGTTCTAACATCGTTGTAAAAGAAGACATTTGACTGTTCCAGTCCTTAAGTAGCTCCAGCAATACCTCTCGGTTACTCAGCAGAATATCCCTCCAGACAATAGCATCGCTGGACGCAATCCGCGTGATATCCCGAAAACCACCCGCTGCCAGCATTTTATACAGTGGGTTGGATTCGTTATATTCACGTACCTGATTTACGAGAGCAACAGCAATAACATGCGGCAAATGACTGATGGCACCAACAATATCGTCATGCAGCAGCGGTTCTACCCGCACAATCTGGGCACGAGTGTAGGCTAACAGCTCGGACAAGCGGCCATAAGCCTCCTCAGGCACATGAACGGACGGAGTCAGAACATAATAGGCGTTCTCAAATAATACAGCCGACGCTGCGTCTACACCCGCACGTTCCGATCCTGCCATCGGATGCCCTCCGATAAAGTAAGCCTCTTTTAACCGGATCTGTTCCGCACAGGCTGCAATTGAAGCTTTCGTACTGCCTACATCTGTAATGATGCAACCTTTTTTCAGCGGCAGTCTGGACAGTTGTTCAAAATACGATTCAAGCAAACCAACAGGCACACACAAAAAAATGAAGTCGGCATCCTGCACCGCTTCTTCCAGAGAGAGCGTTGCAGCATCCACTACTCCGCTCGCTATGTACTTGTCTTTTAACTCTTTCAAATGTGCGTATCCCATGACGGTAATCCCCGGCTTGCCTTTAAAGCAAAGCGCAAGAGAACCGCCGATGAGTCCGACACCAATCATTGCAATTTTTATGGTCATGGGTCCTCACTCTTTCATCGCCAGTATTAAGGGCGTGCTGCGACATTCTCCGCCAGTGTGTTCTCCAGCGCCGCTACAAAAGCACGATTCTGCTCCGCTGTTCCCACAGACACACGAATGTACGTTGGATAGACGTGAAAGCCCGAACGAACAATAATGCCCTGCTTCAACAAAGATTGAAACGCTGTGGTGGAAGGCATATTCACATCAACTAAAATAAAATTCCCTTGCGATGGGAAATAAGGTAAACCAAGTCGTGAAAATTCATTTTGCAACCATTCCCGATCTTCTGCATTCCGTTTGGAACACTCCTGAACAAAAGCCTGATCCTGAAGTCCAGCCATTGCAGCAACCTGCCCAAAACGGGAAGTATTGAACGGTTCACGTACACGATTAATCAGATCGATAATCTCCGGACGTGCAATCCCGTATCCTATACGGAGTGATGCCAGACCATAGATTTTGGAGAAGGTTCGCAGAACAACCAAGTTCGGGTAACGATCAATCAGTGTAATACTCTGCGGATAAGCACCGTCAGTTACGAATTCGTAATAAGCCTCATCCAGCACAACCATTACATTTGACGGTACCTGATCCATAAAGTTAATAAGCTCTTGTTCAGAAATAATCGTGCCAGTGGGGTTATTCGGATTGCACACCCAGACTGCTTTGGTTTTGTCGTTGATATGTGCCAGCATAGCCGGCAAGTCGTGAGTTCCGTTTTTTAAAGGCACCTCAATCGTCACAGCACCTTCGATATCTGCATTGCTTTTATATACGGAGAAGGTTTGATCCGCCATAATCGTTTCGTCTCCAGGGAGAAAAAACGCCCGGGTGATCAAAGCAATAATCTCATCCGACCCACAGCCAAAAATCAAATTGTCTCGCTCTACTCCCAAATGCTTGGCAAGCACCGCTGTAAGTTCAGCAGAGCTGCCGTCAGGATAAATGCTTACGTTAGCCATTTCTTTCGTAATCGCCTCTAGCACAGCGGGAGAGCTACCGTACGGGTTCTCATTGGAGGCCAGTTTGATGACGTGCTCCAGCCCCAGCTCACGTTTTACTTCTTCAATCGGTTTGCCCGGCTTATACACAGGCAGATTGACAATCTGGGATTTCGGTTTCAACTTGACCGCCTCCTGTTGACCATAATTAGAGTTAAGATTAAAAGAATAGTTCGAATTATAAAACTATCCTTTTAATTGTGCCACAAAGTTGCGAATTTGCAACAATCCTGCCTCACGAGTATCTGCATTTTCAAGTAGCGGGATCGCCTCTTCTACCTGTCGTACGATGGCACTTCCGACGACCACACCGTCACAGATGCGGGAGAAATGAGCGACCTGCTCATGACTGGAGATACCGAAGCCTACTGCTACAGGAAGGTCTGTCAGCCCTTTTACCGTTTCAATGAAACTTTCTACACCGTTAAAAAAGGATGCACGCTCTCCGGTTACACCAAGAGATGATACACAATAGATAAATCCGCGCGCACCAGTCACAATCCGCTCAATACGGGCATTAGATGTAGGCGCAACAAGCGGAACCAGATGAACACCGGCCTGATCGGCACGGCGACGCATATCCTCAGCCTCTTCGATCGGTAAATCCGGAATAATCATGCCGCTGATATCATGTTTGACCAACTCGTCAAAGAAAATATCCAGACCCGTTTGCAGCACAGGGTTGTAATACGTAAACAGAACAAAGGGTAATTTCACACCTGCTTCACGAGCTTTGGCCGCTGTCTCCATCACCGTACGAATCGTAATTTGGCTTTTCAAGGCACGCTCGGAAGCGCGTTGAATGACTGGTCCGTCGGCGAGTGGATCAGAATACGGTACACCCAGCTCCAAGATGTCTGCTCCTGCTTGTTCAAGTTCCTTGATAATATCAATGGTAGTGTTCACATCTGGATCACCAACGGTAAGAAACGGAATAAGTGCTGTGCGATTTTGTTCTTTTAATTGCTGGAAGGTTTGGTCCATCAGGTTCATTACAAGTTACCTCCCGTATACTTCATAATGGATTCTACGTCTTTATCCCCGCGTCCAGACAGACAGATTACAATGATATCATCCGCTGTCAGTTCTGGTGCCAGCTTCACGACCTGAGCAACCGCATGGGCCGACTCCAGCGCAGGAATAATACCTTCCGTACGACTTAACAATTGCAAAGCATCCAAGGCTTCCTGATCCGTAATCGGAACATATTTAGCCCGTTCAATATCTTTAAGATAGGAGTGTTCTGGTCCAACCCCTGGATAATCCAGACCTGCTGAGATGGAGTGCGCAGGTTGCACCTGTCCATATTCATCTTGTAACAGATAACTCATCGAGCCCTGGAATACACCATGTGTACCTTTGCTCATCGTTGCCGCATGATACTCGGTATCCACACCTTTTCCTGCTGCTTCAACACCGACCAATTTTACATCCTGATCTCCGATAAAAGGGTAGAACATACCGATGGCGTTACTTCCGCCGCCAACAGCCGCTACAATAACATCCGGAAGGCGTCCTTCAATCTCCTGAATCTGACGACGTGTCTCGTCTCCGATCACGCGCTGGAAGTTACGCACCATCATTGGATACGGGTGAGGTCCGACAACAGATCCCAGCACATAGAAAGTATCTTCTACATTACTGACCCAATAACGAAGCGCTTCGTTACCAGCATCTTTCAATGTACGTGTGCCGGACGTTACCGGAATGACTTCTGCTCCGAGCAATTTCATGCGGAATACATTTAGCTGTTGACGCTGGGTATCTTCCTCACCCATGAATACTTTGCACTCCAGTCCGAGCAATGCCGCAACGGTTGCCGTTGCAACGCCGTGCTGGCCTGCGCCGGTTTCCGCAATGACTTTCTTTTTACCCATCCGTTTGGCAAGAAGACCTTGTCCAATCGCATTATTAATTTTATGTGCACCTGTATGATTCAAATCTTCACGTTTGAGATAAATTTTCGGTCCGCCCAAGTGGCGAGATAATTGTTCTGCGTGATAAAGCGGTGTCTCCCGCCCAGAGTATTCACTCAGTAAATAATTCAGTTCTTTGTTAAACTCTTCATCTTCAGAGAAGCGGCTGTACGCTTCCTCTAGTTCAATCAGTGCGTTCATTAGTGTCTCGGGTACAAAACGGCCTCCGAAAAGACCGAAACGCCCATGTTCATCCGGCAATTGGTGTGTCATGCCTGCTTCACCCTTTCAACAAATGCTGTAATTTTGGATATATCTTTCAGACCTTCCGTCTCCACGCCACTTGATACGTCTACGCCATAAGGTCTGTACGTTTGAATTAAATGTTGTACATTGTCCGTCTGAAGTCCGCCTGCAACAAACAGAGCAATACCGCGTTCAGCAGCCCATTCTGCGTATACAGGTATACGTTCCCATGCAAATGTTTTGCCAGAACCGCCACCATACAAAGGATCAAAGGTGTCCAGCAAGATCGCGTCAACGGATCCCACGTAATCATTTAACCGTTGCAAAGCGGCATGATCCGCATCCTGTTCTGTTTCGTCTTTTGGAAAAGAAACGACCTTGAACACATCTGCATGCCAGAGCTCTTTCACTTGTAGACAGAATTCTGCACTTTCCTGCCCATGCAACTGGATGACATCCAAAGACACTGTTTCCATCACATGTTTCAGTTCTTGCATCGTCGGATTCACAAAAACACCAGCAAGTTTCGGCCGTTCATGTAAAGGCCATTCAAACAAAACCGATCTTAACTCCGCTGCCTTCTCAGGAGTAATTTGCCGTCTGGACTTGGCAAATACGACACCGATATAGTCCACAGGCAAGTTTATCATCGATTTTAGCACTTCAACGTCCTGAAGTCCACATATTTTTACGGCCGCCGGCAACAAGTTCCCTTGTATACGGGAACCTGCACCTGTATCGTCATATATCGAGTTATTCATTATTTGGGTCCCATCAGATCGTAAACCGCTGCTTCCACATCGTCTTTGCGCATGAGATGTTCCCCAACCAGAATGCCATGCACACCAGCTTCAATCAAGGGTTTTGTTGATTCCGCACCGTCAATCCCGCTTTCGCTGATCAGCGTCACACCGGATGGAATCAACTCCATCAGATCTAGTGTCGTGTTCAGACTGGTTTCGAACGTTTTCAGATTCCGGTTGTTGATGCCAACAAGTGTCGCCTCAGGAATTTCCAGTACTGTTTCCAGTTCTGCCCGGTCATGAACTTCAATCAAAGCGTCCAATCCTAGACTTTTCGCAAACGTTAGAAATTGACGAATCTGCACCGGTGAGAGGATACTCGCAATCAACAGAATAGCATCTGCACCGAGAAGCCTCGCTTCAGCAATCTGCTTCTCGTCAATAATAAAGTCCTTGCGCAGCAGCGGAATGTTCACCGCCTGATGAATAGCCTGTAAATATTCGTTACTGCCCTGAAAATAAGAAACATCCGTCAGCACAGAGATACAGTCAGCACCGGCGCGTTCATACGCGGAAGCAATATCTACCGGATGAAAATCCGGACGAATCAAACCTTTTGAAGGCGAGGCCTTTTTCACTTCGGCAATAAGCCCCAGCTTACGATTGCGTCTGTTTGACAGCGCCTGTTCAAATCCGCGTGCAACCGGTAATTGTTCAATCTTTTGCATAGCCTCATCCATATTAAAAGTCTGTGCAAGAACCTGCACTTCTTTATGTTTCGTTGCAACAATTCGATCAAGATACATGATTGTACGCCTCCGTTGTCTGAATTAACTGTTCCAGCTTACTTGCCGCCTTACCTGAATCCACTGCCTCCGCAGCGATTTTAACACCATCTGCAATGCTGTCAGCAAAGCCGGATACGTAAATACAAGCCCCAGCATTCAATAGCACAACATCCCGGTAAGCACTGCGCTCACCCTGGAAGATCCGATGTATAATTTCGGCGTTCTGTGCCGCATCTCCTCCAAGCACCGCTTCGAGCGGATGCAAAGACAGCCCCATATCGCGTGGATCGATGTCATACGTGTGCACTACTCCGTTTCGCAACTCCGATACCTGTGTAGGTGCAGAGATACTAATTTCGTCCAGACCGTCATGGCTGGCAACAACGAGCGCTCTTTTCAAACCAAGTCGGTTAAGCACTTCTGCAATCATCGGCGTCCGGGAACGATCATACAATCCGAGCAATTGACGATCTGCACCGGCTGGATTGGTTAATGGTCCAAGCATATTGAAAATCGTGCGCACACCCAGCTCTTTTCGTGGAGCCGCCGCATGACGCATGGATGGATGGTACACCTGAGCAAAACAGAAACAGATTCCAATCTCATCCAGACACTGTCTGGCCTGCTCACCATTCAGATGAATATTAACGCCGAGCGCTTCCAACACATCCGCACTGCCCGCTTTACCGGAAGCTGAACGATTGCCATGTTTGGCTACCCGAACCGAAACCGCAGAAGCAATAATGGCCGATGCTGTAGAGATATTGAATTTATGAATACCCGATCCCCCTGTGCCGCACGTATCCAGCAGCCCTCTGCTATCTGTCAGTATGCGTCCACCTTGCCCGCGCATAGCTTGAGCAAAACCGGTGATCTCATCCACCGTTTCTCCCTTCATGCGCAGAGCCATCAGCAACCCTCCGATTTGAGCCGAAGTGGCTTCACCTCTCATGATGGAATACATCAGTTCACGTGCCTCGTCCTGTTCAAGGTGATGCCCTTCGAGAATTTTGGCGAGTCCTTGCTTCATTCCTTCTTCCCGGGAAATTGCTGCTTCATGCAGTACCGGGCTGTCATTCATGATTGGATTCAAGTTCATTTCCAGTCTCTCCTCTCTCAGTTCGTTGCCGAAGTTGGTGTAACAAAATAATCAGCGTTAGCCAGACTTAATTTTGGATCTGCAGCTTTTACCGGGAACATCGCTTCAGCCGTCCGAATCGCCTTTAACAATGCTTTGGCTTTGTTTACGGTCTCTTCATATTCCTTCTCAGGCACCGAGTCCCATACGATTCCGGCTCCGGCCTGCACATAGGCTTTTCCCTTTTTGAAAATAATCGTGCGGATTGTGATACATGCATCCATATTTCCGGAGAATCCAAGGTATCCGATCGCTCCTGCGTAGGCACCCCGTGCCTCCTTTTCCAGCTCCGCAATAATCTCCATCGCACGCAGCTTCGGCGCGCCAGATACGGTTCCAGCCGGCAGGCAGGAGAGGAAAGCATCGAAGAAATCTTTGTCTTCTCTTAGCTCGCCTTTAACGTTCGATACCATATGCATTACGTGAGAGTAACGCTCGATCTCCATAAACATGTCACACTTCACGCTGCCAAAAGTAGATACCCGGCCCAAATCATTTCTTCCGAGATCCACCAACATCAGATGCTCCGCACGTTCCTTCTCATCCTGTAGCAGGTCTGCTGCCAGAGCGCGATCCTCTGCTTCTGTCGCTCCCCTTGGACGTGTACCTGCGATGGGACGCGTCTCTACACGATTGCCGTCAACTTTGACCAGCGCCTCAGGTGAGGTGCCTACGATGATCTCATCATCCATTTTCAGATAATACATATAAGGTGACGGGTTCAACGTCCGCAGTACGCGATATACATGTAAGGGCGAAATTTCCGTATCAATGTGAAAACGTTGGGACAGCACCACTTGGAAAATGTCTCCGGCACGGATATACTCTTTGGCTTGCTCCACATTGCCGATAAATTGTTCTTTTGTCAGATTGGAACGGATGTCCCCAAGCTCCACATCTCCCGGAATCGAACGCGGGTTCAGGTTTTCACCTGGTCCTTGCTGCTGCAAACGCTCTGCCGCTTGTTCAAGCTTCTCGGAAGTGGCTGCATACGCCTGACGAATCTCTTCATCGGTTGCCCCATCTTTGACATGTACATTGCCAACGAGCAACATGTGCTGCTTCACATGGTCAAACACAACAATTTGATCACAAAACATAAAACGTATGTCATCCATATTCAGATCATCCAGCGCATGAGCTGGAAGCTTCTCATAATATTGCAACAGGTCATATCCAAAAAATCCAATGGCTCCACCAGTAAAAGGAGGAAGATCATCCATCTTCGGACTCCGATATTTGCGTAGCAAAGCTTTCAGTTCTTCGATCGGTTTGCCCGGAAGTTCACGAGTCTTTCCTGCCTCTTCAACCACAATTCGGCCTTTCTTCCCCGAAATCATCAGAAACGGATCCGTACCGATGAAGGAATATCTAGCCCATTGAATGCCACCCTCTACACTTTCAAGCAAAAACGCACGGTCATTGTCCGCATAACGGCGGAAGATACGAATCGGCGTCTCCATATCAGCCAAAATCCGTTTAACAACCGGAATCAGATTATATTCATTTGACATTTTCAATACTTGATTAACGTTTGGCGTTATCATCAGATCACGTCCTTTCAGATTTAGGTAGAAGAAAGTTATGACGACAAAAAACCTCTACCATCAGGTAGAGGTTTGGTTATAAGCTGTATTCAAGCATGTTGCTCCATAAATAACAAGTCCCTATACTTTTGCGAAGGGCGAGTGACAGGCAACTGATCCATGTTCATCCATGTTTCAGATATTATAAGATAACATATACTTCGTAACATTTCGTTTGCATCATCTTCATCTCTTGAGAAATCAATTCAATTCCTCGATGATAGATAATGTGAAATGTTCGTTAGATATATGGGAATAAACGATGTCCTCTGACACGCCTACTCTCTTCCTGTACTTCTCCCTTAGCAAGACGTACCGTGTATGCGTTGACCGATTTCGATTGCATCGGCTACCAAACACTGGACTCTGCTATATACTAGGCTCAACTCAGCTACTCTCAGCTCAATCTAAACTCTACTCAACTGTTTCTCACTATACATCATATTCACCGGTTTGACAACCATGACCATGGAGGAAACTTAACGACCTGCCAGATCGGGACGTAACGCTTGTGCACCGTTCAAGTACACGTGATGAATTTCATTTTGTGCTTTGGTTGTGTTCACATGTACCATAAAACGAATACACTTTGCCAAAGCGCCTTTTACAGGCACCTCTAGCGCACACATCAAAGGCACAAGCTCCCATCCATCTAACTGACGAATCACTTTTGCTGGAAAAGCCACATCCAGATCTCCGGTCATCGTAATCCATACGCTACAAATATCTTCCGGTACAATCTTGTTTCGGTCAACAATTTCCTGAAGCAACACTGCTGTTTCTTTCAAAATCTCTTCTTCACTGTTCTGGGTGACCGTAGTCGCCCCGCGAATTCCCCGTGTAATCATGCTGTTATTCTCCCTTCCTAAGCAGTTCAATGACTTCACGAACAACCGTAACCGGTACATCCTTCACGATTCTGGCAGATCCAATTCGATCAGGAACGATAAAGACCATATGGCCCTCGCGGAATTTCTTATCATGCATCATCGCTTCCATCAAAGCATCCGTACTTAGATGTGCAGGTAGTGTCACGGGAAGACGAAGAGAACGCAACATACGAATAGTATCCTCATAAAGCCCTGCTGGCGCTCCGAGTTTCTCACCCAGTAGTGCCGATCCAGCCATACCGATAGAAATGGCTTCTCCGTGCAGAAATTCACCGTATCCAGCAATCGCTTCAATCGCATGTCCAATCGTATGACCTAGATTCAGGAGTGCACGTTCTCCATTCTCACGTTCATCATTGGAAACAATCTCGGCTTTGATGCTGCATCCACGTTCCAGACCATATCCGAGTGTATCCGGGTCAAGCGCAAGCAGCGCTTCGGCGTTTTCTTCGCACCAATGGGCAAAAGCTTCATCACGGATCAGTCCGTGCTTCAGCATCTCAGATAAACCGGCCGATACATCTCTTGGCGGCAACGATTGTAATGTGTCAACATCATACAGTACAAGCTCCGGCTGATGGAAAGCACCAATCATATTTTTCGCAAGAGGATGATTGACCGCCACCTTACCGCCAACGCTACTGTCATGAGCCAGAATCGTTGTTGGGATCTGTACAAATTTCACCCCGCGCATATATGTAGCTGCGACAAAACCAGCCAGATCACCCACGACGCCTCCCCCTAAAGCGAGGATTGCCGAACTGCGGTCCAGTTTGCCTTCTATCGCTACCGTCATCATATCCTGATAGATCGCAAGTGATTTCGAAGTCTCACCAGATGGCACGACTGCGGATACGACGGAATAACCCGCCGCACGCAACGTTTGCTCTAATCCATCCAAATATCTCGGAGCCACATGATCATCTGTAATGATCAGAAGCGGACTTTTTTTAGTTAAACCGTATTGTTCAAAATATTGCGGAGCTTGAGCCAGCAGGCCGCTGCCAATCAATATAGGATAAGAGCGTTCCTCAAGCTGTACTGTCAACTGACGCATATTAGTAATTCTCCAATTGTGCTTGGTAGCTGGCAACGTTTGCCCGAATCTCCTCCATGGAATCCCCGCCGAATTTCTCCAGGAATGCCTTGGCAACTTCCCAAGCAACGACATGTTCCATAACAACGCTAGCTGCCGGAACCGCACAAGCATCGGAACGTTCAACCTGAGCCGAAAAAGCTTCTTTCGTATCGATATCTACGCTTTGCAACGGCTTGTACAACGTTGGGATAGGTTTCATTACTCCACGTACCACAACCGGCATACCGTTGGTCATACCGCCTTCAAACCCGCCCAGACGGTTGGTTGCACGGTGGTAACCACGTTCTTCCGTATACAGAATTTCATCATGTACCTGTGAACCGCGAATCGTACCCGCTTCGAATCCGATACCGATCTCCACACCTTTGAACGCATTGATCGACATGACACCTTGAGCGATACGAGCATCCAACTTGCGATCATACTGTACGTGGCTTCCCAGACCAACAGGAACACCCTCAACAATGCATTCAACAATTCCGCCGATGGAGTCACCTTCTTGCTTGATCTGATCAATGTAGGCTTCCATTTTCTTCTCTGTCTCCGCATCAGTCACACGAACTGAAGATGCTTCCGTCACGGCAATCAGCTCATCAATCGGAAGATCCTTGTACGGCGCTTCGATCTCCCCGATGCGAATAACCCGTCCCGCCACTTTAATACCGAATTCAGCCAAGAACTGACGTGCAATCGCACCACATGCTACACGTACGGTTGTCTCTCGCGCACTGGAGCGTTCCAGGACGTTACGCAAGTCTTTGAGATTGTACTTCAGACCACCGTTCAGATCGGCATGTCCAGGGCGTGGACGATGAACACGACGTTTCTCTTCATCACTGCCTTCAATCGGCTCAATGTTCATAATATTCTGCCAGTGCTTCCAGTCATTATTTTGAACAACGAGCGCTACTGGAGCACCAGTCGTATATCCATGACGAATTCCGCCAACAAAATTAGCTTGGTCTTTCTCAATCTGCATCCGGCGTCCGCGGCCATACCCTTTCTGGCGGCGATGAAGCTGGAAGTTCAATTCTTCGAAATCAATATTCAAATTACTTGGCAGTCCTTCAATAATTGCGGTCAATTGGGGTCCGTGCGTTTCCCCTGCGGTTAAATAACGTAAACTCATAATACGTTCCCCCTTTAAACTGTTAAACTTCACATTGCTAAAATCCCATAATTTCTTTGCTTATTATAGTATAGCTGACCGGCTTTGACAAGAAAGCCGCTTTTTCTTATGAAAACAACCGCCTGAGCACATCTTCATGCGTCTCAGGCGGTTGATCTTTATACTGATTTATTTTTTTCGATAGAAAAACGTCTCTGCTGTCTCCAGCCCGTATTGCCCAGGGGAGAAAATCTGCTCTGTACTACCTACGAACAACATGCCACCTGGACGCAGACTGGCTGCGAATTTGTGATACAACAGATTTTTCGCTTCCTCTGTAAAATAAATCATGACATTCCGGCATACGATCAGATCATATCCGTCATCAAAACGGTCAACCAGCAAGTTCTGCTTCTTGAAGGTGATCGAGCTTTTCAATTTCTCATCAATACGATACATCATGCCATCTTGCTTGAAATATCGGCTCGCCGTTTCCGGAGGCACGTCTTTCAAAGAACGTTCCATATATCGGCCTTCTTTCGCCTTGGCCAGTGCACCTTCATCCAAGTCACTTGCCGTAATGGAACTTTCTTTCAGAATGCCCATAGTATCAAGAATCATTGCGATCGTGTAAGGTTCCTCACCTGTGGAACAGGCAGCGCTCCATACCTTGACCTTTCGTTTGGAACCGACGAGCTCAGGCAGAATCTCATCACGCAACACTTCCCAGCGATTCGGGTTGCGCCAAAATTCCGATACGTTAATGGTCATGCGATCCAGAAACTCGTAAAATAAAGACTTTTCCTTCTGCATCGCATCAAAAAAGATAGAAAATGTATTAAACCCGTTTTTGTTACGTAGTGTGGTCAGCCTTCTTTTCATCTGGCCTTCCTTGTACTGAGCAAGATCAATGCCTGTGCTCTCTTTAATTTTACGAATGAATCCGGCATAATCCGGGTCTAGTTGTTCTTGCTCCAGCATCGTACATCACCCTTTGGCTAATAATTACAACCAGGCTGCGATGCTCTTCTCATAGGTTACCAGCTCGTCAGGACTAAAGAAATTGGCTGCTTCACGAGTAGCACTTTCCGGTGAATCTGCCCCGTGAATGAGATTATGTGGTGTATGGCTAGCGAAATCTCCACGGATTGTCCCTGGAGCCGCCTCCTTTACATTCGTTTTACCAATGACAATACGTGCAAGTGTCACAATATCGTCGCCTTCCCACACCATGGCAAATACCGGGCCAGATGTAATAAAACGAACCAGATCATCAAAGAAAGGCTTGCCTTCATGTTCTGCATAATGGCGCTTAGCCTGTTCTTCCGACATCTGAACCAACTTCCCTGCCACCAGTTTAAACCCCTTGTCTTCTAGACGGCTGATAATACGGCCGATCAAACCACGCTGCACACCATCCGGTTTCACCATCAAAAAGGTACGATCCATTACCAGTTCACTCCTCACTCACGGTTCAAAGTTAATCACTATGTAAACGCAATCCCTTTGATTGTAACATACAAGTCCAAATCCTCCCAATGAGGATTCTCACATCCGTGTTGAGCACTAAATCACACACGATTAATGTGTGCGTTTAACGACAAAATGAGCAATGTCTCGTAAATTTTTGGTTGTCTTGATGTTAGGCAGTTGATCGAGAGCATCGAGCGCTTTCTTCATATATCGGTCAGCAAGGGCTTCTGCTTTAGCAATTCCTTGACTTTGGCGAATCATTCCAATTGCATCCGATGCACTTGCTCGTCCGTCTTCTTGATGCACACGCGAAATTTCCTTGAGCAACGGCTCACGTAATTGTTCTTCTTCAAGAGCATACAGCACAGGGAGCGTGATGTTACCTTGTTTCATATCACTTCCTGGAGGCTTGCCCAGTTGTTTCTCCGTACCTACCAAATCCAGAACATCATCCTGAATCTGAAATGCCATACCCACATTGTATCCATAGGTATACAACAAAGATGAAATGTGATCAGGTGCACGAGTAGCGAGTGCTCCGAGCTGGCAGCTCACTGCAATCAAAAGCGCAGTTTTGCGACGAATACGTAGCAGATAGTTACGCACACTCTGGCCTGTATTAAAAAAGTCCCGAATCTGTTCCATCTCGCCAATAGACATCTGTACCATAGCTTTGGCAAGGATACGATGAATAGCTGGATCAGATAACCCTGCCGTCATCTCCAATGCTTTGCCATAAATATAGTCTCCAGTATACATCGCAATGCGATTGTCCCACTTAGACTTGACGGTGGGTTTACCCCGGCGAGTCTCCGCATTATCGATGACATCATCATGAACGAGGGAAGCAGAATGAATAAGTTCCAGTGGAACGGCTACGAGCTTCAAACGCTCGATATCGTATGTACCAAATTTGCCACCTAAAAGCACAAAAACAGGACGCAGTCGTTTTCCACCTGCCTTAAGCAGGTGAAGCGAAGTTTCACTCAGTAACTTTTGTTCGCCTTTTACGCTGCGATACAACTCTTTTTCAACGTAATCCATGTCCTTTTTTAACAATCCGAAAATGTCCAATAGTTTCATTCGTTCACCCATGTCAGCGTATTGTCAATCCAAAAACCCATGCTTACCTTCCCTTCCAGCAAACCCAAGCCTACAGGCCAAAAAACGTTCGCCCCAGACCTGCCGTCCCTGCTTGTATTCTTCTACAGCGTCCATCTTGATGTTCCTCTTCGAATGCCTGCACCGACATTCGGGATTTAAACGCTGCGACGAATTCTGAATCAACCAAAAATACAGAAGCTGCCGGAGCATGGGTCAAGACTGTGGGCAAGGTTACCTTGCCATCAGCACTCACCGATACCCCGGGAGTCAGGGGATCATGTCTCACAAGCTGCACGTTTCTGAATTCTGTTATCCAGAAATAGTGCTGCCATGCTCCATTATCCCCGTTTATCCGGTTCTCCCCATCTTGTAAACAGTTGATGGTGGATACGCAAACTATCCAGCACTTTACCTACCAAAAATAGAATCAAATCTTCCATACTTTGAGGTTTGTAGTAAAAAGCAGGCATAGCTGGGATCATTCGTACACCAAGACGTGAAAGCTTCAGCATGTTTTCCAGATGAATCGCATGCAGAGGCGTCTCACGCGGTACAAGAATTAACGTTCTACCCTCTTTCATCATCACATCCGCTGCACGTGACATCAGATTGTCTGAAGATCCGTTTGCAATGGATGAGAGAGTGCCCATGGAGCAAGGCATGATAATCATGCCTTCAGCCAAATAAGATCCACTTGCAATCGAGGCACCTATATCACTTACGGGATGGTAGATTAGCGAACCGCCGCGAGCGCCAAACTTTTCTTGAAGCAAGTTCTCCCGGTTGGTCACATCCCAATCCATTTCTTCTTTCAAAACACGCCAGCCTGCATTAGAAATAACCAAATGAACGGTATACTCCAAATCCAGCAGCGTTTCAATCAATCGGATGCCATATATGCTGCCACTCGCTCCGGTAATTCCGACAACAAGTCGTTTATTCTCCGGTTGATGCATCATTACTTCACCGCCAGATCAATGAATGTAAACGTAAATACAACCAGACTCAGCACACTATTCATAGTGAAAAATGCCGTCTGTACACGACTCATATCATTAGGGGATACAATATAGTGCTCATATAGCAGAATGCCATACGTAATCAGCATCCCTGCACCATACCACCAGCTCAGATCAGTCATTAACAATAACGCAAGAAAACCAATCGCCGTAAGGACATGAAAGAATTTTGCAATTTGCAATGATTTAACAAGTCCGAAGCGGGAAGGAATCGAATGCAACCCTTCTCCCTGGTCAAACTCCAGATCCTGACAGGCATAGATAATATCAAAACCTGCAGTCCAGAATACAATCGTAACGTACAGGACAATCGCTGTCCAATCCATCGTGCCCGTTACTGCCACCCATCCTCCGAGAGGAGCAAGGCCAATCGTCATCCCCAGTACGACGTGACACAGCCATGTGAAACGTTTGGTGTATGAATATAGTACTAGCATGAAGACCGCAATCGGCAACAATTGCATGGATAATATATTAAGATTGGATGATGCCCAGAATAATAAGATAAACGAAACGATAATGAAAATAATAACTTCGCCATTCTTCAGCAAACCTGCTGGAATAGCTCTCATCGCGGTACGTGGATTTTTAGCGTCAATCGCCTGGTCAATAATTCGGTTCAGACCAAATGCGGCACTCCGTGCACCAACCATAGCTAGTAACACCCACATAATTTGCATCCAACTCGGGAATGTGTTGTTAACAACCATCGATCCCAGGATAGCGCCCATAAACGCAAAAGGTAAAGCAAAAAGCGTATGTTCAATCTTGATCATTTCTAAAAAGATGCGAATTTTCCTAAACATTCTGATTCTCCTTGGTTCCAATATGCAGTGCCGCGATGCCTCCGGTCAGAGGATAGGCCTGCACCTGCTGCAATCCGGTTTCAACAAAAATGTCTGCCAGTTCCTTTCTACCCGGGAAAAGCGCCAGAGAGTCCGGCAGCCATTTATACTGCTCATAACGTTTGGCAAACAGTTTGGCCATATTCGGCAACATATGCTCAAAATAAAAATAATAAATGCCTTTAAACGGCTGCCAGGTTGGTTTGGATAGTTCCAAACAAACGACCATACCGCCAGGTTTCACAACCCGTTTCATTTCAGATAAAACCTGTCTGAGATCAGGCACGTTACGTAAACCGAACCCAATCGTTACATAATCGAATGTATTGTCTTCAAAAGGCAAAGACATAGCATTTCCTTGGACGAGCGTAATCTGTTTTGAACGGTTCACCGCATCAATTTTCGTCTGACCTACTTCCAGCATGTTGCTACTGAAATCCAGCCCGTGCATGTGCCCCGTTTCACTTGCCTGTGCCATAGCGAGCGTCCAGTCGCATGTGCCGCAACACAAATCCAGTCCAGTATCACCTTTAGACATATTCATCTTTTTCATCGTGAATTTGCGCCAAGCCTTATGCCTGCGGAAACTCAGAATATCATTCATGACGTCATACTTGCCGGCTATACTCTGAAAAACCGAATGGACAAACTCTTCTTTCGGTTTAGTCTCTCCGCTACCCATTCGTCTGTCTCCCCCTCAATCTCCCTTTACTGCCGCATGTGAAGGCTGCACATAGGACAGGTAAGGCTTAAGAATCGCATCAACCTCTTGCAGACCCGGAAGACCTCCCTCATCTTGCAGCAAAAGCTGAATGCGGTGTGTGCATTCGCGTAGCTTGTTCAGCAGCACCTCGCTTACGCTGTGTTTCAGCACCATAGAACTCCAAATCCGTGGTTCAATCTCTGTTTGAGACAAATGCATGCGTTCCTCTTCACTGCCATTTTCATAAATATGCCAGAATGCATAGCTATGAAGCATCTGCTTCTCGTCACGCATTCGATTCATCTCTTCTGTGATCGTTTCACAAGTGCTGAACTCCATCAGCAAGCTGTTCCATAGTGATTTATCCTCACCAGAGATCATGTCTGTAAATGAAAGAAACAGCTGCATTCTCAGCTGTACCGTTTCACGCAAATATTCATCAGCAGAAACGAGGAGCTTTTTCATCCGTTCATACAGCGTCATCTTGCGTGCGTTCACTTCGGCAACAGCACCACTAAGCTTTCCGATCATCTCAATTTTGCCTGCGTGGGCGAGCAGTTGATAGAAACGACTACTCAGATAATCTCCAGCGAGGACATTTAACTGACGTGATCGCATCTCCTGTTCTCCCCGATCGCCGGATATCGTATCGATTCGATCATGAGTATCCATAGCCAACTGAACGAGCGAAGTCGCGAGAGCGAACAGTTCCTGATGCTCCTTCTCGTCTGTACGGCTCACAAATACCTGTAACAGACGCGCCCGGCTATCCGGAAATGACGGGATTTCCGTATGTTGTCGAATCATGTCGTAATCCGTATATTTCTTTGCTAGTTGGGGTACGCGATATGAATTCATTCTCATCCTCCGAGGCTTTGCTTTGTCAAACCATTTCTGCACTACAATCTTATATATTATAGCATATGTTTATCGGACACGCACTGAATCCTGCTATTTGATTACCCCTAACTTATCATTTCGAACTGCTTCTTCCACAGTTCCGTCTGCATCAGGTTGAACCAGTCCTTCAACTCGTCTGAAAAAGTGGTACTTTTCCAGGTGCGAAGCATATCAATTGCATACATCGGCCATTCCCCACGCCGAATATCTGCAGCAAGAAGCAAATGACGCTTATGCGTCCATTCATCCTCAGCCATGACTCGAAGCAGCACCTGATCTACGTTGTCCATATTGCGAAAACTCAGATCAATGACTGATGCCATATTCTCATATATTTCAGTATAGCTTGTATCTGTTCCTTTTACTTTGAGGTCAAGTGTCAAAATGGATTGTTTCCATTCCACTCTCGCGATTGGGGTAGACATATGAAGTGTGCTTAACACGTCAACCAGATTATCATTTGTCAATTGAATCGTTTGATGAGAAGCGGTTACAGGCTCTGCCCTCTCCGCTCCCCAGGTACGTGTATGTAAGCTTTGAAAAACCACGAGCAAGATGACTGCCGCAACCGTAGACAGCATCGATACAGTCACAATCATTCCGGGCTTCATAAGCGCCTCCCTGCCTCTACCTGTTATTGTAGTCTGTCCGGTAAAGGCTCATACCTCATTGTACAATCAAAAAAAGCAGGCTATGCCTGCAATTTTCATCTGGATATCAACTTATCACTATACCTAGTCAAACTCTTTCATCTCTATGCCTAACTATACTCGTTTATCATCCACTTATTTCATCACTGATCCAGCGACTGGACTATTCGGATTCTATCTCTCCGTGTTTTGTAATAAGCGTTGCTTTTCCCCGGATTTTAATGGCTGAAGTATGTGTTGTAAATTGGGCAATCATGACTTCGCCTTTGTCCAGCTTCTCCGTATGATGAAAACGTGTGTCCTGTCCGCGTGTCAAGCCAATCACCTGCACACCATTTTCTTCTGCTTTAATTACGATAAAGTCATTGCCCGTAGTGTGATCCATCGCGCACGTCCCCTTTTCTAATTTCATAGCGTTAATGATGATCAAGATTGTTCCATTTGTCAACCAGTGTCCGTAATGGAATATACCGCAAGAAACCATAGTTCCCAGGTCATACTATAAGGGTACCGTAACAGCCAGGAAAGGAGAGTTTGAATGAAATACACCCCTGCTGTGCTCGCGGACGAGCATGTGCACCAGTTACAGGAGATCGAGCAGCGTCTGTCTGCGGTTACCGGCAAGGAACTAATTCTAATCGCTTACAGCGAGCAGCCGGAACTTTCGAAGGAAAGCAGAAAGGCAGAGCAGCAGAACGAGAAAATTCCCCGTTTATAGGCAAAAGAAAAGGCCGTGAACAAGTCACGGTCTTTTTGTTGACATATGGAATATGTAGAAATCTTATTTAATTCCGTCTTTGAGCGCTTTACCTGGTTTGAATGCAGGAATTTTGCTCGCAGGAATTTCGATTTCTTCACCTGTTTGCGGGTTGCGTCCTTTACGTGCAGAGCGCTCGCGAACTTCGAAGTTCCCAAAACCAACCAATTGTACTTTGTCTCCGTTTTGAAGAGCCTCAGAGATTGCTTCGAATACGGCATCAACCGCTTTCGTTACATCCTTTTTGGACAATTCAGTAGCCTCGGATACGTGTGTAATCAAGTCTGATTTGTTCATTTGTTTTTCACCTCCTGAATCAATGTCCTGAATGTTATACTGTGTTTCCGTTTTATTAGGAAATATACGTTCATTCACAAAAAACGTTGAACATTTTGAGCAATGAATATGCATTCCATCTGCGGCCCACAGTCATTTCTGGCAATTGTCGCCTGAAAACACGGGTGTTTCTGACGCCGAACAAATTTTATACTAATACAGACAGCACACAATTTCAAGTGCGGCTACGGTTTAAAACGTAAAATGTAACTGCCAGAGCCAGCACAAGCACTCCGCCTTTGACAATATCATGTGTAAAATACTGGACATTCATCATCGTCAATCCATTGACCAGAACACCAATCAGAACTGAGCCGATAAAGGTTCCAATCACATTCGGCTTCCCAGCGCCAAAGACAGAAAAACCAACAAATACAGCCGCTACGGATTCCATTAACAATGGAGATCCGGCATCAATCTGTCCAGACCCAACTTTGGATGCGTAGATGATTCCTCCAATGGCAGCAAACACACCAGCTGCCACATAAGCAAGCGTTCGGACCTTTTTCACCTTGATCCCAGAGAGCCTTGCCGCCTCCTCATTTCCGCCTGTAATATACATTTGCCTGCCATATTTGGTGTATGTCAAAAAGATATGAACACCGATTACAGCAATAAGCAGCAGGATAACCGAGATCGGCATCCCTAGCCATTTCCCTTGTCCAATTAACAGAAACGTCGGGTCCATCTCTCCAGCAGCCTTGCTTCCATCCGGGAACTGCATATGGTTGTAAATAGTATAACCCTGCGCATACGTTTTGTGGATACCTCCAATGATGTACATTGTTGCAAGCGTTGCAAGCAGATCCGGAATACGCAATTTAACAATCAGCAGTGCGTTCAACAGACCAATGACAGCCCCGATAACCAGAGGTACGATAATAACGACAGCAAGAGGCTGTTGATACCAGATCATCAATGATGCTGTAACCACAGTTGTCAGAGAGACCGTTGCTCCTACGGAGAGGTCAAATCCATCTACAATGAGAGATAATGTTACACCAATGGCCACGAACGTTACGATCGAGATCGAACCCAAAATGTCTGTCAAATTGCTGTACGTAAAGAAATAAGGCAATTTAATTCCGAAAAAGGCAATAACCCCTATGATAACAATGATTGCTCCGTACCGGAACGCAAAATCCAGTGATTTATCCTTCATACTTCCACCTCTTGTCCACCGCTTGCATAGTATAGCAGCTGTTCTTGATTTGTCCCGCCACGCTTAAATTCTTTTACGATAACGCCTTCACACATGACCGCAATCCGGTCTCCGATGCCCATGCCTTCGTCCAGCTCACAGGTGAAATAGATGACTGCTTTTCCCGCCAATGCCAGCTCATTAATGATGCGGAAAATGTCGCTTTTCGCCCCGATATCTACACCTTTGGTTGGTTCGTCAAAAATAAATACATCTGCATCAGTATGCAGCCACTTGCCGATCGCTACTTTTTGCTGATTACCGCCGCTTAAATACTTCACTTCCTGTTTCACGGAAGAAGTTTTGATACCCAGCCGTTCCACAAGTGAATCTGCGTGCAGACGTTCACGTTTCCGGTTAACAAACCCAAACGTACTAAGCCGGGAAAGCAAAGGTAAGCTCAGATTGCGTTCCACATTCTCCTGAATGAAAATGCCCTGTTTACGTCGTTCCTCCGGTACGGAAACAATGCCCAGAGCCGTTGCATCTGCTGGTTGGGACAGTCGAATATTACGTCCGTGAAGCTGAATCTCCCCTGCTTCCAGCGGGTCCGCACCAATTAGCAGACGAGAGCATTCCGTTTTGCCTGCACCTACAAGTCCGACCACAGCCAGCACTTCACCACGGCGAACCTCAAGATCCACACCTCTCACTTTCACTCCCCGCCGAAGACCTCGAGCTTGCAGCAGCAGATCACCCACAGGTGCCTCTGTTTTTGGAAACTCCTCCTCAAACGGTTTGCCCAGCATTTGCGTAACCAGTTCATTCATCGTTAGCCCACCCGTTTCACCTGTGAACACATGACGCCCGTCCCTCATGATGGTAACCCGGTCACAGTGGCTCGTTACTTCGGCAAGACGATGGGTAATGAAAATGCAGGCTACCCCGCGTTCCTTCAGCAGATGTACAATACGAAAAAAGGCATCGGTCTCCTCTTGACTCAGAGGTGCCGTCGGCTCGTCGAAAATAATGACCTTGGCATCCTGAATCAGGATACGCGCAAGCAGAATCATCTGTTTCTCGGCTAGGGTCAGCTCGGCCACCTTACGATGAATTGATATGTTGTCTGCACCTAATTGCTTTAGGGCTTCCTTGGCTCGCTGCTGCAGTACTTTTGGACTTCTCCACCATCCTCCAGCAGATGAAGCTAACTGATCCAGCATTATATTCTCGGCAGCTGTCAGCTGCGGTACAAGTGCAGCATCCACTTCCTGATATACACAGTGAATGCCACTTGCCTTGGCTTCTCTCGGAGAAAGAAGGTTAAGCTTATAGCCATTCAGGCGTATCGTCCCCTCATCCAGTTGGTACGCCCCTGACAATATTTTCATCAACGTACTTTTGCCGGCCCCGTTCGCTCCAAGGAGGGCATGGATCTCTCCCCCTTTTACGGAAAAATGTACGTCCCTCAGCGCAGGTATGCCTGAAAAATGCTTATGGATATGCTCCATATCCAGTGATATCGGGTCCTTCATGATGTTGCCTCCAATCAACTGTATTGCCTGTCATTGCTGAAAAAAAAAGCGCGCCTCGCGGCGCGCTTCTATCGCTGCTTACTTCGCAGTGATCCCGTACTCGCTCATCCAGTCCTTGATCCCTTGAGTACTGCCTCCCCAGCCTTTTACGTACTCAGACAGCTCAGATGTGGAGATTTGTTTATCAGGTAGAGCCTCACGTTGTACGTACACCGGATTAAGAACAACCGCATCTTCGGTTTGGTCCCCATGCAACTTCTGGTATGCATATCGAACTTGTACACGTCCAATGTCTGTCGGATCTACAGCCGCGGAGGCAACCCAAGGGTTTTTCGGGTCCTGAATCATTTGCAGATCTTCGTCACTCATGTCAATTCCATACACCTTAATCTCATCGCGCCCAGCTTGCTGAATCGCACGCGCCGCACCTTTCGCAAACTCGTCCCACGCGGCCCAAACCGCTGTAATTTCACCTTTTGGATATTGTTTCAGGATGGCCTCCATTTTGGCTTGCGTATCCAGCGCCGGGTTCTGTGCAGAACCAAATGTCGCAATTTCTTTGATTTCTGGATTAGCCTTCAGGAACGCTCCGTAAGCAATCTGGCGACGTTCCATTGGAGCAAAACCAGCCACCCATACTTTCACGATGTTACCTTTGCCATTGATATCCTTTTTCATCTGTTCCAGTGTTAGTTCAGCCATCTTCTGGTCATCTTGTGACAACACCGTAGCGCCTGGAACACTGATCGCTGCATCAAATACAACGACTGGTATCTTTTGCTCAACCGCTTTTTTCACCCCTGGTTCCAGAAGCGAATCACCGTGGTCTGTCAAAATGACATCAAATTTCTGGTTGATCGCACTGTCGAGCAACGATACCATCTTTGCTTTATCATTATCCGCAACAAAGGTGGTGAGTTCACCGCCGAATTTGGCGATCTCCTCTTTCACGCCTTGTACATACTGCTGTGAAAATGTCCCTGTATTAAATTCCATAATTAGCGCAATTCGTTTACCACTTAAAGGTCCAGTAACGGCTTCCGTCTTCGGTGTTTCACCTGCTGATCCTGATGCAGAAGAGGCGGCTGGTTCTTTTTTTATTCCGCAAGCCGACAACGCCAGTGTGAATACCAGTAATACGCTTAGCCATACCCATTTTGAACTTGTTTTCTTCATCTCATTCTCCCCCTGTATCACTCGCTGTGACTTCAATCACAATAGTTGAGTATTAATATAACGGCTAATTCCTAGTATGTAAATAGGTTTTAGTGATTTAAAGCTGAAACTTGATGCATTTTTTGAAAATAATCCGACTCTCCATCCATTTCATCCATATTCAAGAAATAAACCATAAGAAAAAGACCATGAGATCACGTCTCACAGTCTTTTGGAAAATTAAAGTATAATAGCGATCAAACCGCCTGATCCTTCGTTAATGATTCGTCCCAATGTCTCTTGCAGCTTATACCTTGCATTATCCGGCATCATCGCAATTTTACCCTGGATACCTTCACGCACAATGGAGTGTAATGAACGGCCAAACATATCTGAATCCCATACCTTGATCGGGTCGTTCTCAAAGTCCTGCATCAGGTACCTGACCAGTTCCTCGCTTTGCTTCTCCGTACCGATAATCGGCGCAAACTCCGACTCCACATCGACACGGATCATGTGGATGGACGGTGCCGTCGCTTTCAGGCGAACGCCGAATTTCGTACCCTGACGAATCAGTTCCGGTTCATCCAGCGCCATCTCGGCGAGTGAAGGAGCAGCAATACCATAACCTGTTGTTTTGACCATTTCCAGCGCTTCTGCGAAGCGGTCATATTCTCTCTTGGCATGAGAGAACTCCTGCATAAGTTGTAACAGATGATCCTTGCCTCTAATTTCAATACCTACAACTTCCACGAGAATCTGGTCATATAATTCATCTGGTGCATAGAGATCTATCTCTGCTACCCCTTGCCCCATATTCATACCACTAAGGCCCGCACGGTCGATAAATTCATATTCCATGAATTGTGACACGACACGATCAACGTCGCGCAATCTGCGAATATCCTTTACCGTATCCCGTACCGAATTCTCATAATTGTTACGGAGCCAATGTGTGTCATTCAGCACCATAACCCAGCTCGGGAGGTTCACATTCACTTCATGCACTGGGAACTCATATAATACTTCGCGGAGTACACCCGTGACATCATCTTCCGTCATCGTCGCAGCACTTAGCGTCATGACCGGAATATCGTACTTGGCAGCCAGCTCGCTCCGAAGTTGCAACGCTTCCTCACTACGAGGTCGGGTCGAGTTGATGACCAGAACGAAAGGTTTCCCCACTTCTTTTAACTCTGCGATCACTCGCTCTTCTGATTCAACATAGGAACTACGCGCGATTTCGGCAATGGTTCCGTCTGTTGTGACCACCACACCAAGTGTAGAGTGCTCCTGTATGACTTTTCGGGTACCAATCTCCGCGGCTTCCTGGAATGGAATCGGCTCCTCGAACCAAGGTGTGGAGATCATACGTGGACCGTTCTCATCCTCGTACCCCTTCGCACCTTCCACCGCGTAACCCACACAATCTACCAAACGAACATTGACATCGAGCCCTTCAGCCACTTTGATCTGGACTGCATTATTGGGCACAAATTTAGGTTCGGTTGTCATGATTGTTTTGCCTGCTGCACTTTGTGGAAGTTCATCCACTGCACGGGCACGATCAGCCTCACTTGTGATGTTAGGCAATACGATCGTTTCCATGAATCGTTTAATAAATGTTGATTTCCCCGTCCGGACTGCGCCGACAACCCCGAGATAAATATCCCCTCCGGTCCGCTCAGCTATGTCCTTAAAAATGTCCACTTTCTCCAATGAAATCCCCTCCTTAAATTACTCCGAAGGAAAAATGCTAAAGAGCATCCGCTTCGTTTTTTCAATCAGAAGACTGAAATCCCTGCAACGGTAGAGCCGCCTTTGTGAGTGCCCGGAAGTCGTCCGCCGCCGAACGTTGCATTCTGATGAAACCGGCGAGAGCGGCGTTAACTCGTACATGCAATTGGACTAGTATCATCTTATGTATCCGTATGCGGCAATATGACGTGTTTTTTTGTTTTTTTATCTCATGATGGTGACATGAAGTGCATCCTCCGATCCCGGACTGCGCGTCTTTATTTCAATCTACTTTATGAGAGGGTTGCTTTCTTTATGACACTTCTCATTTAGAACCCTTCTCTTTATAAAAAAAGAGACACCCCGCGAATCGCAGGATATCTCTCTTGGGAGTTCTATAAATAGATAAGACTTACTTTTAATAACGCTTACTCTTTATTTAGATGCTTTAGTTTTGAACGGCCTGCGCGACAGGTGTGTTATTCTTCAGTGTATAGGGAACGGATTTAACAGGTACAAAATACGATTGAGCGAGCAAATGGTCACGCAAATCCCCGACATTATGAGCGTCTTTCGCATCAGATGAGCCATCTGTTTTCTCCAAAGCCTGCATAATATCAAAAGCATAGTCCACATAGACTGTACCCTGGGCATCCATCATAAAGGGTATTTCCTGTCCCGAATAGACACTGTTCAAGGTAATTGAAGGAGAGCCTGCCTGTGCTGCCATCTTCATATCCACTTTGTGGAAGCCAGGATACAGTTCTTCGCCCGCAGGCAACTTCTGATTATGTACGGATTTGTACTGATTAACCATGCGCTGCACATCATTAACTTTCTGCACAGTCTGAAGATCCATCACCTTGACCGTTGGTTCAACTTCCTCATTTTGTATCAAAAAGTAAGCGCTACCACCGCTCTCAAAAGCCGTTCCTGGTATATCATCAAGATAACCAAGCTGCTTTAATTTCGGCAGGTCTACTCTAAACTTTTCATACTTCGGCGTATCCGCGTCCGCGTTCAGAATTGGCAGAACACCCTTATCCTTCTGGAACGCATCAATTGCGCTCTGAATTCGGTTCACGCTTTCGCGATAAGCCGTTTTCGGCTCCGTTTTGCTCTGCACCGGATACAAACATCCACTCATTGTAAACATGAGCAACAGAAGCATAGAAAGACATTGAACCTGCTGCAGCAACCTCAGCCGCTGTCTTCCTTCTATGGATGTTCTCTTCTTTTTATTCATTTATTCGCATCCTCCTTGATAACTCAAAGCATAGAATCGGAGTTGTTTTGTGATCTGGACATTATATTATAGTAATTCTCCAGAAGCTATAGAAACCAATCGTCATCTTGTTGCTGCTGTTCAAGCTGCTTCCGTATCGCTGCTTTCAGTGGATCCTCCGGGATATGCACCGACAGTTTCCCACATACTTTAGCCTGACATGAAAGTCTTGTCCCTTCCTCAAGCAACAGTCCAAGTTTTCGCTTCTCAGCATCTGTAGGGGGAAGGAGCGCATGTCTTTCGTCCTGTCCTACTTTCACTTTACACATCAGACATGCCGCTTTGCCGTCGCATCGGGTTGTTATTCGCACACCAGCTCGACGCGCAGCTTGTAAAATGGTCATTCCGGACGGGACTTTGATGGATTTGTTCATCGGTAAAAACGTAATAACCTCTTGCACTACCTCTCCCCCCCTGTCTCTTCCGACCATGTAAACCCAATCAGTTCCTCTACTTCTGTTCTAAAACTGGATGTCCATACGTTATGTTGGCCTAAGGCAATCATTGCAGGTTGATGAAGCTCAGGCTCTTGACGAATCCTTAATGAGATTGGCACATACCGATCTTCACGTCCGCGAAGCAGATTAAAAAGTAATTCATGGGCAAGCGGCATCAATCTTAGCCGATATGAATCCACTTGAACTTCAGGTGCATAGAGAGCAAGTACATGCTCAATCTGGGTACGATACCAGCTTCGACGCGCCCACACTTCAAAACCACCAACCAGTTCCAGAGAACATGTACCTACTTGGTAATGACTGAGCAGGGAAGCATAGGGGCCGGTTTTGTCTACCGTAGGCTCATCAAGTTTAAGCCCCGGAGCACAGACATGCAGCTTTTTGGCTGCAGCAATATCTGCATATACATCGATATCTCTAGGCGCTTGTTGCAGTTCCACCCCCTGAAGCAGCAAGCCGCAGCTTCCTCCTAGCAACCAAGTGTAAGGCTGACTATTCCAGGTTTTTGCCATGTGCAGCAATGCCTCGTGTAATTCCGGATAACGCGCAGTCCAATCCTCCGTCTCATGCGGTTCCATAGGTACACACTCCTCCCATCCGTCTTTTCATTGTGTCCGTTCTTATGATGCGCTTATGCGGATGTTCTCTCTCATACGAAATCTAGGTCAGAGAAGCGATTCCACCAAAAAAACCGATGAGCATAATTAAAAAGGCAATAAGCGAAAGAATCCCCCGCACAAAACCTTTTGTTTTGGCACGAGCAAATGTAATTAAAAATACAGATAACCCCATAATGAGAATAGCAACCAATGACAGCCACATCTTGTCCATAGCGCTCATAAACCAGCAGTCTCCCCTTCAATCCGATATTCATCACGAAATTGTGACAATTGCAATCATTATAACATGAAATCGAGCGTATTTTTCCAATAAAAAGACAAAAAAGCAAGCCAGCAGATGCTGGCTTGCTTTCGTTATGCTCGCTCCTGCTTGAACAGGCACGATCTATTATTTTTTTATCATCATCTTCATTAACGATTCCATATTGCTTGGATTCAGCCCGCTTTTCTTGACTGCACTCACAATATCCTGAACCGTATCCTCAGATACCGGTATTTTCGCCATGGCGGATACTTGTTTAATCAACTGGCGCAATTGAGCCTCATTCTGCATTGTAGTTGGTTTCACTGTACTTGCCAGCTTTTTGACAGCTCCTTCAGTGATCGTTTTGCCCGTCTTTTTGTTGATGGCTTTCAGTGCGTCTTTCGAAATGTTGTTACCCATTCGTCTCCCCTCCTCCGGCAATACTCATGTGTATCATATGAGTCTGCTAAGGAAAAGGTGAGTAAGCTGCATCCATTTTATCTAGACTCTTGAAACGATATATGAAACCATTCACTCAGGAATGCCATTGCTCCCAAGTTTCCAGCTTCATGACTTCCATCTCCGTTTTCGGGTCCCGCCCCATCAATGCTTCAACGGCATCACGTGGCTGCCGATTCTGAAATAAGACATGATACAATTGATCTGCAATCGGCATCTGAACGCCATATTTTTGTGATATAAAATAGGCGGCCTGTGTTGTTCGAATACCTTCCACAACCATGCCCATCGACTGAAGCACATCATCCAGCTTCTGACCCTGCCCTAGCATAGAGCCCGCTCTCCAGTTCCGGCTGTGCTGACTTGTAGCCGTTACAACCAAATCACCAATCCCCGCTAGTCCAGAAAACGTTAATGGATTAGCTCCCATCTCTACACCAATCCGAGTAATTTCGGCAAGACCGCGGGTTAACAGCGCTGCTTTGGCATTATCACCAAACTGAAGGCCATCCGACATGCCCGCCCCAAGCGCAATAATATTTTTGAATGCACCCGCTAGTTCAACACCAAGCATATCCCGATTCGTGTACACACGGAAATAGGCATTCATAAATAATCCCTGAACCGCCTCGGCAGATGGTTTATCCAGTGAAGCCACAACCACGGTTGTTGGACAGCGTTTCACCACTTCTTCAGCATGACTAGGGCCAGACAATACAACAACGTGCCCTTCTTCACATTCAAGCTCTTCGGAGATGACGGTAGACATCCGTTTCAGACTTTCCGTTTCAAAGCCCTTCGTAGCATGAATTATCAGCATATCGGGTTTATAGAAAGGTTTAAATTGATGTGTAACGGCACGCATCGCAGACGAAGGGGCAACAATTAACACAGCCGCCGCATCTGCAACCGCAGCTTCCATATTGCTGGTTGCGCGGATGCGAGGAGATAGCTCTGCACCCGGAAGATAACGTGCATTTGTGTGCAGTGTATTGATCTCCGCTGCCTGTTCCTCACTGCGTGTCCACATCACCACATCCAGTTCATTCGCGGCGAGCACACTAGCCAAGGCAGTTCCCCAGCTGCCTGCAACCAGTACGGCAACTTTTTTAGACAACGCGTTTCCCCCCTCCAGGGTTCTTTGATCCCAATTTATTTTCCTGTCCTTTGGCGAGCTTCGCAATGTTCGTACGATGTCTCCAGAATGCAAACAGACAAATAATCAGACTGCCCCAGAAAATACTCATCGAATACCCAGGCAGGATCAAGATGAAAACAGGAGTCAATGCAACGAAAATTAAAGAACCTAGCGAAACATAACGTGTCAGAACGATAGACACAATGGCGATGATCCCGGCATAAAGCGCAGGAAGAAAGGCCAGGCTCACCAACACTCCAATCGCAGTAGCAATACCTTTACCTCCGCGAAAATGGAAATAAAGCGGCCAGTTATGACCTGCAATGGCAGCAATACCGCTGAATGCAGCAATCCATGGAGACCCGTCACTTAACCATATGCCAATCCATACTGCAGCAATACCTTTGATTACATCAAGCAGCAGAACCGCAATAGCCGGCCCTTTACCTAGAATACGCAACGTATTCGTAGCCCCGGCATTACCGCTTCCGTGTTGACGTATGTCAATTCCCCGTATTGCTTTTGCAAGAAGAACACTAAAACTGATCGAACCAAGCAGGTAGCTCAGTACAATAGCTGCGATGGATAAAATCACAAACTTCTCCCCTAACCTTCGTCGGACTTCCTCCGAGTAAATATGCGAATTGGCGTTCCTTCGAAATCAAACGCTGCACGGATTTTATTCTCCAGGTAACGCTCATACGAGAAGTGCATCAATTCAGGGTCGTTCACAAAAATAACCATGGTCGGCGGTTTAACCGCTACCTGCGTCACATAGTTGATTCTCATTCTCCGCCCTTTGTCGGTTGGCGGTGGGTTCATCGCTACAGCATCAGATACGACATCGTTAAGCAGATGTGTCTGAACCCGCAGAGAGTGTTGTTCTGCTACCCGTTGTACCACAGGCAACAATTTTTGTAAGCGTTGTTTTGTGAGTGCGGACAAAAAGACAATCGGAGCATACGTCATGAAAAGGAAGTGATCCCGAATTTTCGTCTCAAATTCCTTCATCGTTTTATCCGTTTTCTGTACGATATCCCATTTATTCACCACGAACATGGAAGCTTTACCCGCTTCGTATGCATAACCTGCGATATGCTTGTCCTGCTCAATGATGCCTTCTTCACCGTTAATGACAATCAGAACGACATCGGCACGTTCAATAGCACGCATCGCACGCATCACGCTATATTTCTCCGTCGTTTCATATACTTTACCACGCTTTCGCATACCAGCTGTATCAATTAGCACGTAGCGTTGCCCGTCTTTTTCAAAAGGAGTGTCAATTGCATCACGAGTTGTCCCGGCTACGTCACTGACAATAACACGTTCTTCACCCAAAATCGCGTTCACCAGTGAAGATTTACCTACATTAGGTCGTCCGATCAGAGCTACACGAATCACGTCTTCATCGTATGTCTCTTCCTCAAGTTCAGGTAATTTCTCCACAATTGCATCAAGCAAATCACCAACACCTGTGCCGTGGCTTCCGGAAACCCCAATTGGATCGCCAAAACCAAAGCCGTAAAACTCATAAATCAGCTCACTGCGTCCAATATTGTCCACTTTGTTCACGGCCACAACGATCGGTTTACCTGAGCGGTAAAGCATCTCTGCAACTTCTTCATCAGACTGTGTAATACCCGCCTTAGCATCACACATAAATACAATAACATCCGCTTCTTCAATCGCAAGTTCTGCCTGCATGCGAATGGATTTCATAATGACGTCTTCGCCGTCAATTTCGATACCACCTGTATCAATAATGCTGAATGCTTTTCCGTTCCATTCACCGATTCCATAAATCCGGTCACGGGTAATGCCCGGCTTGTCTTCCACAATGGCCAGTCTGTCGCCAATAATCCGATTGAAAATGGTGGATTTACCCACGTTCGGTCGGCCGACAATTGCCACAACTGGTCTTGCCATACATTCCACTCCTCCTGTCCATACTTACGTTACTCATCATAGCAAAAAAGCTATGGATTGGCTAACGTTTCGTAAACGAAATTATCGCAATAACAACAATCGGCGAACCCGCTTGGGCTCGCCGATCTTGCTTTTATTGTTCAGCAAAATATGCAGTATATAACTAAGAACCATGCATGTATAACTTATTTGAATTTGCTGAGTTTGTCACCAAACAGTTCGCCGAGCGTAGTGCTCATGCCTTGATTATTCAAGGAAACGTTAGGATTGTTGATTTCTTCACGTGGAGCGTTGTTTCTTGCTGGACGCTCTGATTTTTGCGGTTGAGCAGGAGCTTCTTCCGTCTCTTTGATGCTCAAGCTTACACGTTGCTCAGCAGGGTTCATGTCCAAGATTTTCACTTGAACTTCTTGTCCTTCTTTCAACACTTCATGCGGAGTGCCGATGTGTTTATGGGAGATTTGTGAAATGTGCACAAGTCCCTCAACACCAGGAGCGATTTCAACGAATGCACCGAAATCAACCAGACGTTTTACAACACCTGTTACGATGTCACTTGTGTTGAATTTGTCACCAGCAGTTTCCCAAGGACCTGGTTGAACAGCTTTCATGCTCAGGCTGATTTTACCTTTTTCAGGGTCAACTTTCAGCACTTTAACATTAACTTTGTCGCCTTCGGACAGTACATCGGATGGTTTTTCAACGTGAGTCCAAGCCAGCTCGGATACGTGTACCAGACCGTCTACTCCGCCTACATCAACGAAAGCACCGAATTGAGTCAAGCGTTGAACCGTACCCTCGATCACTTGACCTTCTTGCAAACCAGCCATAACTTGAACTTTGTTTGCTTCGAATTCTTGCTCCAGAACGTCTTTTTGGGAAAGGATCACTTTGTTGTTCTCACGATCGATCTCTTTCACTTTAACGCGCAGTGTACGTCCTTTGTAGTCGCTGAAGTCTTCAACGAAATGACGCTCAACCATGGAAGCCGGGATAAACCCACGAACGCCCACATCTGCAACCAGACCGCCTTTAACGACATCGCCTACAACAACTTCGAATACGTCTTGGTCTTCAAAATGCTTTTGCAATTGCTCCCAAGCGTTCTCGCTGTCAATGGCACGTTTGGACAAAACGAGTTTTTCTTTCTCGTCGTCGATGCTAAGTACTTTAGCTTCAACTTCTTGTCCAACTTCTACTGCATCAGACGCGCTGTCTACGTGGAGCGAAGACAGTTCACGAACTGGAATAACACCGTCATATTTATATCCAATGCTTACATAAGCTTGGTTATCTTCCAATTTGACGATGGTACCTTTTACAGTATCTCCTTTTTTCAAGGAAACGAATTGATCCAACTCATCTTGGGTTGCTTCTTGATTTTTCATTTCTTCCGACATGTCAAATACCCTCCTCAATTCAAAAACCCCATTATATTCAAACCTGCCTTGGCAGAGTTCAAAACACTTTCATGCGAATGCACTTAGAAGTAGTTTCCCTCAAAAATATGGAAACATGCACTCACTTCAGACTGCCTTATTTGCTAGGCACGCCTGTTTTCACCATTTCGTTAATTTTGGACATAATTTTCTCGGTTGCTCTTTCCAAAGCATCTCCGGAAGTGTCTTCCTTGAACTCGTCCAAATTGACCGGTGCGCCGTATACTACTTTCATCTTACGAAACAGCTTGTAGTTGCCGATAATAGCAGTAGGGATAACGGTGGCACCACTGCGGAGAGCAAAACTCGCTGCTCCTTTTTTACCAATTCCCCCATCATTATGACGGCTTCCTGCTGGAAAAATACCCAACACTTCACCACCACGCAAAATATTGAGTGAGGTTTTGATAGATTCTTTGCTGACGCCTCCTCGTTTCACGGGAAAGGCACCTACAGCTTTAATGATTGAGCCAAATACCGGAACATCAAACAATTCGCTTTTCGCCATGAATCTCACTTGACGGCGAATTTTGATGCCAACGGTTGGCGGATCAAAATTACTGATATGATTGGAGCATAGTAATACGCCGCCGTCTTTAGGGATATTTTCCCGTCCAACTGCCTCCAGGCGAAAAAGAATGGTGTACATGATCCGCAGTAAGGTCTTGCAAAAGGTGTAAATCATAGACTGCTCTCTCCTCTGACCATTGTGCAATAAGATACGATTTTGTCAACCACTTCATGGATATTCATCTTCGTTGTATCCAGGACAATTGCGTCCTCTGCACAACGCAGCGGGGAAATTTCCCGGTTCTCATCCAATTTATCACGGGTGGCAATGTCTCGCTCTAGTTGCTCCAACGTCAGCCCTTCGGATGGTTCCACTTCCTTGAAACGGCGAAGCGCACGTTCCTGCACACTGGCAGTCATGAAAATTTTCACTTCCGCATCGGGCAATACAGTGGTTCCGATATCGCGCCCATCCATGACGACGCCCTTGCGCAAAGCCATTTGCCGCTGAGTATCCACTAATTGTGTACGCAGCCCCTCGATTTGCGCATATCGAGACACGATTCCCGTAACTTCACGGGAGCGGATTTCCGAGGTAACATCCTCGCCATTGCAGAACACTTTCTGTCCACCTCGATCTGGTTGTAAATCAATAACCAAATCTTGTGCTTCCTGAAGTACTTGAGTCATATCATCGGGAGATACATCCTTCCGAAGCATATGCAAGGATACCGCACGATACATTGCGCCTGTATCAACGTAAATGTATCCGAGTTCCTCTGCAACCAATCGGGCCACCGTGCTTTTTCCGGCACCAGCAGGTCCGTCAATTGCAACGTTCATCTTCCCGTTTTCTGATGTGTTCTGGCTAGCCAACGGGGCATTCCTCCTCAAACGATAAACCTCAATAAAAAAACAGGCATTGCCTGCATCGTGAAAATTATACCACACTCTACACATGGATGCAAAAACAGACAAATCAACCAATGTGCTCATTGTTGTTGCTTTGCATATGAATCGGAGTGCCTTCAAGCCGGTCAATCGTTGTCATTATTTTCTTCAAATCAGGTACAAGCAGTAACAATTGGCAAAGGATAACGAGGGTCAGGAGAAACCCAATGAATAGCAGCGCTCTCCGTTCCAACCGTTTTGAAATCATAAAGTAAATGTGTTCAAATCTCCGTGTATCAGAACATTTATTCATATCATCATTCTCCGTTTTTGCCTTACGTTGCCCAGTACAGACATAGCTTATGCTTGTATATGCTTATTTCATACGATAATCCAGTTGTCTCTCAAAACAAAATTTGATAACTTTCTGACGCTCCGAATCCGTGATCTGCGAAAATTTCAGCATTCCCAATTCACGGCCAGTTTCCAGTTTCTTAATACGAACCACCTCAGCCTCGAATTGCACATGATCTATCGCCCCATTGCGATAAGGAACAAGCAGCCAGCATTTCAGCTTTTGTCCTTCCTGTACTTTTACATCAGGCTCTATGTATATAGATAGTCCACCGCCTCCGATGTCTTCAGTCAGCATGACTGCACGTGTCAGGTCTTCACATTGAAGGGCCAATTCTAGACTGGCATGAACACGAAGGAAACTGCGACGCTGAATCTTGGAAATCTCGTCGGGAAGCGGTTTTCGAATGCGAACCAGACGAACAACATCTTCCTCAAACCCTGTCACATAAGTGTTAAAGTAATGCCGGACACCACTCTCGTTGATATAGGATACGGATAATTCTTCTCCGAAAAAGAGTCTTTTCAAGCGACTGTTCCCCTGTTGCATCGGAACTTCAATCAAAAAACTGCTTTCATCCGTATCTGCGATACGCGATTTGTATTCTTTATGCTCCTCTTTTTCGTCAGCCGATGCGATTTGGATATACAACACTTCGTTTATTTTAGGAAACAATCGGTTCACCGCCACTTATGTATTTATCTTGGTATTTGCAAGGACTATTATACCATGACCTTTCTCACATGGAACAAAGAAAAAACAGACCATAACAATGGTCTGTTTTCACGTTTTTTTTATGAGTTTACACATCTTGTTATGTTTTTTCTAGGAAGTTGCTTTAGGAAGTTGCATTAACCGGTTTAATCTCCTCAACAGCTTCTTCCATTCCTGTGTTGGCATTAATGTAGATACGGTAACGCGAACCGTTAATTTTTCCACCGAATTCATAACAGAGAACGTCTTTGCTGTAGTCGTTCTCAATCAATGATTTGCGCACATAACTTTCCTTGAAATCGGAATTCAGTTTTTTACGTGCCTGCCCTGCAGTAAGTTTCGCGCTTGGAATCTGACGTTTGTCGTTATGCTCATACACGTAGTCACTTGCTTGAAAGCCGGTAACCTCGCCCGTATCCAGCCCTACACGTACTGACATCTTTTCGGGATATATTAATGTATCTCCTTGTTTGCGCACATACGTAAGGTTTGCCAGATTACCGAATTCATCGTAGTTGACAGCCTTCATATCCTTGTATCCCTTATTTTGAAGAAATTGATCGGCTTGTTTCATTGCCTCTTGACGGGATACTTTTTTGGCTCCAACCGGTCGTGTGTCACTGTACGAGATAAGCATTCCGCCATTGCGAGTAAAATCCATCATCAGTTTGCCGTTTCTGGCATGTTGGACAGTCGCTGTGTACGATTCCCAGTCCGTCCCTTTTCCGTTCTCCTGAATCTGAATTTTGCCGGTGTCCACATCCGAAAATTTGGCAGCCTTCTCTTGAATTTGCTCTTTGGATACAGGAAGTCCGCCAAGCTTCTTCACGGAACGTTTGCTAAACATATTAGAGACAGAAGGGCCCCAATCCAGTTCAGGATACTCTTGAACCTTTTTATTTACCGTTCTGAAGCCATCAACGATTGAGTTATCATTGGTTTGATCCTGAGTTGCCATAACAGTTTCAGCATCCATCCAGCGCAGACGATCGGTCAATACTTTTTGCTGTACTTCCTTCAGACTACTCTTGATCTCCGAAGAATTTTGATACAGCGTCTTCAGATTACCCATCTCCTTTTTACTGAGCGGCTCGTTTGTCAAATCACGCATGGATGCTTGGTACGCAAATTTTGAGATACGTGATAGGAACTCCTCCGTCTCATTAAAGGGAAGCATGCCGAGCGGCAGCTGATTGATTTCATTCTGCGCTTCGCTTGTAAGCCTCCACACATTCATCAATCCTTTGCGATGCATGCCTTGCGAGCTTGAATGAACAGCAAGTGTGTTTCCAATCTCCGAATGTAATTTGTCCATATGGAATGAGAGGTCGTGAAACGCACGTTGATATTGGTTCTCCGCCTTAATAAGTATCGCATTCTTTTCCTGATTCTCCTGATACCCCCACACCATCGCACCGATCAGGAGAACTGCAAATATCGGAAACATCACTGAACTTAATCGCTTATACACGGTAAATTCTCCTTTCTTCTAGGGTGTGTCTGAAAACATTGAAGGAAGCAGATTTCGCCGATTTTTCGTTCCAAGCCAGGAAGTTTACCGCAGGCGTGCCGGGGCACGTCAAGGGAAAGTGACGCAGCAGGGGACGAAAATCGGTAAAAGATGCACTTCAGTGGATTTTAAGACACGCCTTAACCACTGCCCTTATTGTGGATCGAAGAAAGACCTCTTATGCATGCGATTTCCAGTCAGAACGAAATTTGCCTATAAATGATCACCCTTTGCTATCTTATAACAGAAGTTCAGGTCCTCAGGTAATTGAAAATAGTCCGTTAGTGTAGCAAATAGCTTGTTGCCATACCCTCTTCCTCAATGTCGAATTGATCCTTGTTATCACAAAGACACTGTTTAAAGCCCGTATCAATACGGCCCAGTTCTTTCTTGCCTCTTAATGTGAATCGCTCACCACATTGCTTGCATCTTATTTTTATTTTGATTCTCGTCATCATACATCCCCGTTTCATATCGTCGTTCCCCGGGTTTATAGAACACAAAAAAGACACACCGGGGTCTGCGTTTTAAACGCTTTATGTCCACCAGTGTGTCCGTATTTCTATAATTTAATCTCTTCCTCTCGTTTCACGAAACGAAAAGGAGAACGATTATTGGCCCGTGTAATCTTACCTATTGCTCCATACCACAGACCCGCCATCAGAGGCGCGATGAACCATAACCAGTTATTCACCATCGTATTCATGATGACATCATACAATGCGTGCCAGAAAAATGGCAGAATGAGGGACAAACTGAGATACCAACGCTTTTTCTTCTTAACATCTATAAACTTGGCCTTACCCATGTAGTACCCCATAATAACAGCAAACATTGCATGACCGGATACGGGCAAAAGGGCTCTAATAAACATCCCTGAGACGGATGCGTTGCCTGCAAAAGCATATAGCACATTTTCCACCGTGGCGAAGCCCAATGATACCGCTACGGAATATAATATCCCATCATAAGGCTCATCAAATTCGGTGTGATTATAAATAATGTGATAAATCACAAACCATTTGACAAACTCCTCAACCCCGCCCGAGATCAAGATGGATTCAAGAATGGGATTCTCTCCAAACCACAGCATCATACCTCGTTGAATAATCATTACGGGCAGAACAATCAGAAAACCCATCAGAAATACTCGTAAAACGATGTGAAGTGGTTCATAATCATAACGGTCTTTAAGATAAAAGTATGTTAACAAGGCGAGACCCGGAGCAACTGCTGCAGCTAGTAGCGAAAACAAAAGCACCGAAATTCCCTCCTCTGACTAGTGAAGCGATTATTACTGGAGTTTACTCCTGACGTTTGAAGTGGGTGCAGATAACATCAATCGCTTGTTCAGGAATAACGACCTTTCCATACTCTTCCATGACAGCTGGTGTGACTGAAGAACCTTCGCCAAACTCAGCCAGCAATGCAATCAATGCCGCGTGTTTGGTAGTATCCACATCATCCGGTTCAAAATGTAAGAACCATTTATTTTTATAAGAATACAGTTTCCCCGCATCCGTAACATGTTGACGTAACATATGGGCAGCTTCAATCAGCACCTCAAAATCCTTAAACGCGTATACGATGGAGTCACTTTGCTCCAATGTAACTTCCATTTCATATACCTCTTCAGGAAGATCATCTTCATGACCTGAACCATATTGTTGCGGATCATATTTTCCACGAGTAACGATGACAACCATCCCTTGAGCGGGTAGTGCGAATACTTCAACAGCCAGCGGACCTGTAGCATCAAAGCCAAGTTCAGAATAAGCCTGGTCCATCATTTCAGTGAACAGTTCATGTACCTTCGGTAACTCCTGCCACATATCTTCTTTTTGTATTCCGCGCTCGCTCAGATCGTCAAAGGTCAGGAAAATCCGTATCTTATCGTGACTTAGTCGTTCTATTTTCATACAGGATCTCCCCTTTATAAGCAAGTCTTATAACAGATTATGAAGCACAAAACAATATGTGCTGAAAATAAATCTATGTAGTTATGTTATCATTTTATACCTGTAAATGCACGAAGTAAAATCAACAAAAAAAAGAATCAATCCACATCAAATCAAGACTGTGGATGATTCTTAATGGTTGCCGTGGGTTATAAACCCGGTATTGTTGTATTTGTTTGGCTCAAAATTTGCTCTACCTCATGTTTAACATCCGGGTTGGTACGAATAAAATCTTTAAGCATGTTCATATTTTCTTCTTTTTCTTTCGGTGTGATTACTCTGTTGCCTTTTGATGCCGCCTTGTGCGGTTCACCATGATGGTCGGGTTTATTGCTGAAGCTATCCATGCCAGGGAAAGTCATCTCCATCATTTTATGTTTGGCCTGGTCAACCATGTTTCGGGATGAACCTGAAGACAACATGGGCATTCTGCCTTTTGCTAACCAAGAACTGGCTGCAACGCCAACGACAATACCCCAGAAAAAGGATGACGCCTTCATTACACCAACCTCCTTTAAGTGTTAAAATCAAGAGTAGTGTTTGCTGTAGAAGACAATCTCATTCCGTATAAATACAGGAAAGTGAGTTGAAAAAATGCTAAAACACGCCACATCACTGTTACTCATCGCAGCTATGCTGCTATCTGCCTGCAGTTCACAAGACCATTCCTCCCCTGAATCCAATCAAACTAAAACAAGCACGGATATGACCCTTAACAATGGGAAGAACAAGCCCACCTCAAGTCATGAAATGGAGTCTGAAAAGTCAAAAAAAGATACATTAAATGATCTACCTAACCGAGCAAACGAAGAAACAGTTGGAACAAATCCAGCAGCTCCATCTACGAATGAAAATTCAAGTGAAGTACTTACGAAGAAGACATATCACATGAATTCGAGTTACGTTATTAAACCTAATAATGAATCCAGCCCTGCTAAAGTTGTCTTGTTAACATTTGACGACGGGCCAAAGGACGAAAAGATGATTACTTCACTTATTAATACATTAGATAAACATCAGGCCAAAGCCATTTTTTTTATCAATGGAAATCGAGTCAAACGTCAACCGGAATTATTGAAACTCATTCATAAGCGAGGACAGATTATCGGAAACCACGCTTGGGATCATGAAGATTTGAAGAAAATGTCCGGTTCAGAAGCTAGGAAACAGGTCACTGACGTTCAGCAGATTGTGAAAGACACCACTGGAGAGCAACCTCGGTTTTTCAGACCCCCTTTTGGCTCCGGAAATGATGCGTTGAAAGATGCGGTCAAAGAACAAGGCATGTTGTATATGACTTGGTCAAACGGCTCACTGGATTGGGATAAGAGCACCAAAAACAAACCAGACAAAGTCATCGAAAATGTTCTGGACCAACTGCATCCTGGAAGTAACATTTTAATGCATGAATTACCTTGGACAGTCGAGGCTCTGGACGAGTTATTAACACAGCTTGAGAAAAAGGGGTATTCCTTTGTTGATCCGCGTGCGATCGAGTTGCAGTCGCGTTAATAGATGCCAATGCTAGGGCTACTGCATCACTGCGAAAAAATGTAATGTGCGACAAAAAGCCCTGATCTTATTGATCAGGGCTTTTTGTTACAGGAACACGCAGAGTGATGAGATGGATCTCTGCGGGACAACCTAGCCTGAAGGGTAGATGGCTTGTACCAAACCCCCGGCTTACAAGCAATTTTCCTGAACGAGGATCTTCATCGCTACGTTTCAAGGAAAACCAGCCGCTCTTTACAGCCCGATAAGCCTTGCTCATCAATACGGGTCCTAACAACGGGACAACGATTTGTCCTCCATGGGTATGTCCACTCAGTATCAGATCTACATCAATGTCTAACCGCAATACTTCCAAAGGGTCGTGAATCAGTACGATTCTAGAACAACCCTCTCCCATATTTCGCAACAACCTCTCTGCCTGCTTTGAACGATAATCTAATCCGAGCAGTTGGATCTGTTCCATGCCTTTTTGCAAATAAACAGTCTTGTCTTGAAGGAGTTGCACGTTGGAATCAGCTAAAAGCCTAGACAAATAAGTGGTACCTGCCTTTTTGTCATGATTTCCATAAACAGCATAGGTTGGAGCCAACCCCGACAAAAACTTCATATTTTGTCTGACAACCGACCAGGAAAGTCCTTCTTCTGCTATATCTCCCCCGATGAGTATCCAATCAGCTCTCCCCCTCAACTGCTCCACTTCTTTTGTTTTCAACAATCGAGCATGGGTATCTGATAAAAAAATAATCTTGGCTCCGTCGAAAGAGGCTGGCAGATGGGCAAGTTCCACTTCGTCCTCAGTAATCACAGTTGCGTGAGCTTCACGCCACATATGAAAGAGAAGCAATACAACTACAACTAACATGAAAAAGACTAAACCGACTAACATTACCACGGTAATGGGAGGAATGTGTTTAAAGGAGGGGCTCCCTTAATTCCCCACCATACCAAACCAACGGTTAACATAATAAAAATAAAAATAAGTGAATTGACAAATCTTTTGCTTAATCTCAAACGGCGTGAAGGATGTAGCTCAGTTCGAGTGGGTAAAGTGCTGGCTTCGGAAACTGAACTTTCCTTCTGGTTTGCCGTTTTCTTGGAGCGACTAGGTGCTCGTTGCGGTAATACCGGACTCTCCAGTGAGGATGCACTCGACCCGCGTTGTGATCTCGGCAACGAAATTGAAGTAATTGGTGGAAGTCCCACTGTTTCTGTAGCAACTGCCGTTTCAGCAACGAAACTTGTCTGTGAAGCCGAGTTCCGCCCGGTTTTCTCTTTATTGTCCGAGTGACGCTGACGTTGGCTGCCATATGTTTTCATCCTGCTTAATGGCTGACTCATGATCCCCTCCGAAAACGTATCGCTAATCCGGATACTAGGTCAATGATAAAATGACACAAAATCGGTGCCCATAATGTGCCCGACTGCAAATAGATAAAACCCAATCCATAGCTCGAAACAAACACCCATCCTGTAGGAATCCAGTGGCGTAGATAACGAATATGAATAACTGCAAATAAAATACTTGTCCAGTATGGACCAATCGCATGTTGAATTGCACCGCGGAACAATAACTCTTCACATACAGCCACCAAGGCTGCTATACATACAATATGCCAGATTGGACGCCCCCGAAACAACAGTTCATTTATGCCCCCATCATCCATACTTTCCTGCGGTATAACATAGGACAGCACCAGATCCATAACAAGCATAATAGCAGCGAGACCAAGACCCCACCATAAAAAATGGAGAGGATCAGGCAAGGCTAGAACTTCGAATAAATCCCTTTTCTGAAGCAAAATCCATACGATCCCTACGACCAAAGTAAGCCCTTGGGTAAAGTACAGATTAATCAAGAGCAAACGTTCTGTTAATTGCTGTGGCTCTGCCTTCTGAATTTTAAACTTCGGAAATTTCTTATTTTTCATTGCATGCGTCTGTCCTCTTGAGTTATTTGATAATAATTTCATTGACCAATCCGATAGTATACTAAATGATAGCCAAAAAACCAATTCGGTTCAAGACCTGTCCCAAGTCCCGGTTGATCACCTCAAAACGTTACTTCATTAATGCAGTAAAATTCCTTTCACGAAACAGTATGTTTAAGCACTTAAATCTTAATATAATTTATTCTAGTGAGATCGAAGACACGCTCTGAAGTTCCAAAAATCATAACCTTTAACATGAAGAATTAAAACATTTAAGCCTATTGACATGCTCATGTAAGCCATGATACATTATGAAAAAATTAGTTACGTTAAACACGATGATGGAAAAAAGACATTGCTTTGTCCTTCAGAGAGCCGATGGTTGGTGAAAATCGGTGGCAGACAGATGATCTTGAGCGCTCCTGAGTTATTGCATTGAAATTGGAGTAGGTGCAATCGGTTTAGACCCGTTATCCTCTTCGGTCTTCATTGACCGCTAAGACTGTCGTTGCGAAACGGCGGTGAATTAGGGTGGTACCACGACAACTCTCGTCCCTTATTGCGCAAGCAGTATGTGGATTGAGAGTTTTTTTGATTATTTTTGATAAAAGAGTCCTGTGGAATCACCCTGTTAGTTTACCCTCCTCCTCTGCTACGACACCGCGTTGTTGGAGGGAAGGATCAATTTGGTTTTAAGGAACGTCTCCTGCCGGAGAACAAACCTTGACGATTATAGATATACAAATCTAAGGAGGAAGAAACCATGTACAAAGTGTTAGTGTCAGATCCAATCAGTGATCTGGGAATTCAGCAGCTGGTGGATGCAAGTGATGTCGTTGTCGAGAAGAAAACCGGACTTAGTGAAGATGAGCTTGTTGCTATTATCGGAGATTATGATGCCCTACTCGTTCGTAGCCAGACCCGTGTTACTGAACGTATTATGACGGCTGGTACCAATCTTAAAGTGATTGGGCGCGCAGGAGTTGGCGTAGATAATATTGAACTGGAACCTGCTACACAACGCGGTATTATTGTCATTAATGCACCTGACGGTAATACCATTACAACTTGTGAGCACACATTTGCCATGATGATGGCACTGGCACGACACATTCCGCAGGCATATGCCAAAACGATTCAGGGTACATGGGATCGTAAAACGTTCCTTGGTGTTGAATTAAGAAATAAAACACTCGGTGTGCTCGGTATGGGAAGAATCGGTAGCGAAGTAGCCAAACGTGCCAAAGCATTCGGCATGGACATTCTCGCTTATGATCCATTCCTTACAGAGGAGCGTGCCGAGAAACTACAAGTCAAGCTGGCAAGTGTTGATGATATTATCCGTAATGCGGACTTTATGACTGTGCACACTCCACTCACACCAGAAACACGTCATATGATTTCACGTCCGCAATTTGAAGTCATGAAAAAAGGCATGCGTATTATTAACTGTGCCCGCGGCGGTGTAGTTGATGAAATGGCGCTTGTAGAAGCGATTGATGAAGGAATTGTTGCTGGAGCAGCATTCGACGTATTTGAAAGTGAACCGCCTGCAGCAGATCATCCATTCCTGAATCATCCAAGCATTATCGTTACACCGCACTTGGGCGCATCAACCGTAGAGGCTCAAGAGAACGTTGCGATTGACGTATCTGAACAAGTGCTTCACATTCTTCGCAATGAACCATTTAAAAATGCAGTTAATATGCCAGCTGTCGCACCAACCGTTATGAACAAACTGCAACCATACTTTAAATTGGGTGAAACGCTAGGAAGTTTTGCAGCACAGATCACTCAAAATGCAGTCCAAGAGATTCGCATTGACTATGCCGGTGACCTATCAGAAGTGGATACATCACCACTCACTCGTTATATTGTGAAAGGCATTCTGGCAAGACATCTGGGCGGAGAGGCCAATATTGTCAACTCCATGCACTTGGCCAAAATTCGTGACCTGAATGTTGTTGTGAGCCAAACCTCTGCTACAAAAGGATTTACAAACCTAATTACCGTAACACTCGTAACAACACAAGATGCTGAAGAACGCCGTGTGGCAGGTACGCTTCTTGCAGGATACGGTGAACGGATTGTTCGTCTTGATAAATTCCCTGTAGATATCGCACCGGAAAGCCATCAAATTTTGATCTCGCACAACGATAAACCGGGTATCATCGGACGTGTAGGTACTTTGCTTGGTCAAAATGACGTAAACATTGCATCGATGCAGGTTGGCCGTAAAATTATCGGTGGTGCTGCGATCATGATCCTGACTGTTGATAAAGAAGTGCCGAAAGATGTACTTGTTCAGCTTACGTCTCTGCCTGAACTAAATACAGCTGTTGAGATTGTGCTCGGTTAATACACATGTAAATATTACACAAAGAGACGGGAACGATGAGCCCCGTCTCTTTTGCGTGCTATGAGATTGAAAATGGTTAACTTAATTGAATAATAGTTAAAGTGGCACCTGGTGGCGAAAGCACAGCCGTGCCCGCGAGGCCGAAAAGCTGAAGTTGAATGGTCGAACCAGCAGTAACCGAGACGATAAATTCTGTTTGCAATTGACTCAAGGAAAGCGCAGGCGAGACAACACTGGCTGGAATCGCTGCGCCATTAAGCAACACCCGGGACTGTATTAGAGCTGCAGCTGTTAAACTGATTTTGTAAGAAATAAAGTACCTTCCTGTGTTAGCTAAAGTAAAAGTATCGCTAGTTCCATTAACCGTAATACCTGTTCCGATGTTTTGATTGTTTGTCAGTGGGATTAATGTACCACCCAAAAGAACAAGGATCGTACCACTCGTATTTTCAGCAAAAGCTGAGGTTGCTGTTACGGACGTACCTGTTGCTCCGGTGGCTCCTGTTGCGCCCGTAATGCTTGCTCCGGTGACTCCAGTGACTCCGGCTGTGCCCGTTGCACCAGTCCCCCCTGTTGCTCCAGTCACTCCGGCGATACCCGTCGCCCCGGTTTCGCCAGTCGCTCCGGTGGCTCCTGTTGCACCCGTAATGCTTGCGCCCGTTGCTCCAGTCACTCCGGCCGTACCTGTCGCTCCGGTCACCCCAGTTTCGCCAGTCGTTCCCGTCACTCCCGTGGCTCCTGTTGCACCCGTAATGCTTGCGCCCGTTGCTCCAGTCACTCCGGCCGTACCCGTCGCTCCGGTCACCCCGGTTTCGCCAGTCGTTCCCGTTACTCCCGTGGTTCCTGTTGCACCCGTAATGCTTGCTCCGGTTACCCCAGTCACTCCGGCCATACCCGTCGCTCCGGTCACCCCGGTTTCGCCAGTCGTTCCCGTTACTCCCGTGGCTCCTGTTGCACCCGTAATGCTTGCGCCCGTTGCTCCAGTCACTCCGGCCGTACCCGTTGCACCAGTCACCCCGGTTCCACCAGTCGTTCCCGTTACTCCCGTGGCTCCAATTTCCCCAGTTACACCTGTTGCCCCTGCACTTGCTAATAACGTGTAATCCGGCGAAGTGCCTGGCGTGCCTGTTGGCGCGGCTACATTGGTGATATACGTACTACCATCAAACGTCACCACTTGACCGGCTGGATATGTCGGAGCTACCGCTGGGTCAAATACTACGATGCCACTCAATCCTACACCCGTGGCTCCTGTTGCACCCGTAATGCTTACGCCAGTTGCTCCAGTCACTCCCGTTTCACCTGTCGCACCCGTTATTCCCGTTTCACCAGTTACACCTGTCGCCCCTGCACTTGCTAATAACGTGTAGTCCGGCGAAGTGCCTGGCGTGCCTGTTGGCGCGGCTACATTGGTGACATACGTACTGCCATTGAACGTCACCACTTGACCAACTGGGTACGTTGGAGCTACCGCTGGGTCAAATGCTACGATGCCACTCAATCCTACACCCGTGGCTCCTGTTGCACCCGTAATGCTTGCACCGGTTGCTCCGGTTTCTCCGGCTGTGCCTGTTGCGCCTGTCGCCCCTGCTCCAGCAATCAATGTGTAATCCGGCGAAGTGCCTGGTGTACCCGTTGGCGCGGCTACATTGGTGATATACGTACTACCATCAAACGTCACCACTTGACCAGCTGGATATGTCGGAGCTACCGCTGGGTCAAATGCTACGATGCCACTCAATCCTACACCCGTGGCTCCTGTTGCACCCGTAATGCTTATGCCAGTTGCTCCAGTCACTCCCGTTTCACCAGTTACACCTGTCGCCCCTGCACTTGCTAATAACGTGTAGTCCGGCGAAGTGCCTGGCGTACCCGTTGGCGCGGCTACATTGGTGATATACGTACTACCATCAAACGTCACCACTTGACCAGCTGGATATGTCGGAGCTACCGCTGGGTCAAATGCTACGATGCCACTCAATCCTACACCCGTGGCTCCTGTTGCACCCGTAATGCTTACGCCAGTTGCTCCAGTCACTCCCGTTTCACCTGTCGCCCCTGCACTTGCTAATAACGTGTAGTCTGGCGAAGTGCCTGGCGTGCCTGTTGGCGCAGCTGCATTGGTGATATACGTATTGCCATTGAACGTCACCACTTGACCGGCTGGGTATGTCGGAGCTACCGCTGGGTCAAATGCTACGATGCCACTCAATCCTACACCTGTCGCTCCTGTTGCACCTGTAATGCTTGCACCGGTTGCTCCGGGCTCTCCGGCTGTGCCCGTTGCGCCTGTTGCCCCTGCACTTGCTAATAAGGTGTAATCCGGTGAAGTGCCTGGCGTGCCCGTTGGCGCAGCTGCATTGGTGATATACGTATTGCCATTGAACGTCACCACTTGACCGGCTGGGTATGTCGGAGCTACCGCTGGGTCAAATGCCACAATGCCGCTTAATCCTGCACCCGTGGCTCCTGTTGCACCCGTAATGCTTACGCCAGTTGCTCCAGTCACTCCCGTTTCACCAGTTACACCTGTTGCCCCTGCACTTGCTAATAACGTGTAGTCCGGCGAAGTGCCTGGCGTACCCGTTGGCGCGGCTACATTGGTGATATACGTACTACCATCAAACGTCACCACTTGACCAGCTGGATATGTCGGGGCTACCGCTGGGTCAAATGCTACGATGCCACTCAATCCTACACCCGTGGCTCCTGTTGCACCCGTAATGCTTGCACCGGTTGCTCCGGTCTCTCCGGCTGTTCCCGTTGTGCCAGTCACCCCGGTTTCACCAGTCGCTCCCGTTATTCCTGTTTCCCCAGTTACACCCGTGACACCTGTCGCCCCTGCACTTGCTAATAACGTGTAGTCTGGCGAAGTGCCTGGCGTACCCGTTGGCGGGGCTACATTGGTGATATACGTACTACCATCAAACGTCACCACTTGACCAGCTGGATATGTCGGAGCTACCGCTGGGTCAAATGCTACGATGCCACTCAATCCTACACCCGTGGCTCCTGTTGCACCTGTAATGCTTGCACCGGTTGCTCCGGTCTCTCCGGCTGTTCCCGTTGTGCCAGTCACCCCGGTTTCACCAGTCGCTCCCGTTATTCCTGTTTCCCCAGTTACACCCGTGACACCTGTCGCCCCTGCACTTGCTAATAACGTGTAGTCTGGCGAAGTGCCTGGCGTACCCGTTGGCGCAGCTGCATTGGTGATATACGTATTGCCATTGAACGTCACCACTTGACCGGCTGGGTATGTCGGAGCTACCGCTGGGTCAAATGCCACAATGCCGCTTAATCCTGCACCCGTGGCTCCTGTTGCACCCGTAATGCTTACGCCAGTTGCTCCAGTCACTCCCGTTTCACCAGTTACACCTGTTGCCCCTGCACTTGCTAATAACGTGTAGTCCGGCGAAGTGCCTGGCGTACCCGTTGGCGCGGCTACATTGGTGATATACGTACTACCATCAAACGTCACCACTTGACCAGCTGGATATGTCGGAGCTACCGCTGGGTCAAATGCCACAATGCCGCTTAATCCTGCACCCGTGGCTCCTGTTGCACCCGTAATGCTTGCACCGGTTGCTCCGGTCTCTCCGGCTGTGCCCGTTGCGCCTGTTGCCCCTGCACTTGCTAATAACGTGTAATCCGGTGAAGTGCCTGGCGTGCCCGTTGGCGCGGCTACATTGGTGACGTACGTGCTACCATTGAACGTCACCACTTGACCGGCTGGATATGTCGGAGCTACCGCTGGGTCAAATGCTACGATGCCACTCAATCCTACACCAGTGGCTCCCGTGGTCCCTGTTATACCTGTACTACCAGTTACACCCGCCCCAGTAGCACCTGTTCCTCCTGTGGCTCCTGCACTTGCTAATAACGTGTAGTCTGGCGAAGTGCCTGGCGTGCCCGTTGGCGCGGCTACATTGGTGACGTACGTGCTCCCATTGAACGTCACCACTTGACCGGCTGGGTACGTCGGGGCTACCGCTGGGTCAAATGCCACGATACCGCTTAATCCTACACCTGTCGCTCCCGTTGAACCAGTAACTCCTGTCGATCCTGTAGCTCCTGATGGCCCTGCTCCAGCAAGTAATGTATAATCTGGGGAACTTCCAGGCGTACCTGTCGGTGAAGCGACATTCGTAATATACGTACTGCCATTAAATGTGACCACTTGGCCTGCTGAATACGTCGGCGCAACAGCCGGATCAAAGGGTACAACTCCCTCCAAACCTATACCTGTTGCTCCGGTGGCTCCAGTTGAGCCTGCTCCTGCAAGCAACGAATAGTCTGGTGAACTTCCAGGTGTACCCGTTGGCGCGGCGACATTCGTAATATATGTGCTACCATTAGACGTTACAATCTGACCTAATGGATATGTTGGCGCTTGAGCAGGATCGAATGTAACAATCCCAGTGAGCCCTACACCTGTAGCGCCGGTTGCCCCTGTCGGTCCTGCACCAGCGATTAGTGTATAATCAGGTGAACTTCCAGGCGTACCTGTCGGTGAAGCGACATTAGTAATATACGTACTGCCATTGAATGTGACCACTTGGCCTGCTGAATACGTTGGCGCTTGAGCTGGGTCAAAGGTGATAGCACCGTTAAGTCCCACCCCAGTAGCTCCTGTCACCCCTGATGCAGCGATCAATGTATAGTCCGAAGATGTACCTGGTGTGCCTGTCGGACCTGCCACACTGGCAATATAAGTACTGCCATTATAAGTAACCACTTGACCTGCAGAATATCCAGGTGCAAGAGCAGCATCAAAAGCAACAGCTCCAGAAAGTCCTACACCTGTTGCCCCTGTTGCACCTGTAGAACCGGCGGCAAGTAAGAGCGTGTAATCAGGTGAACTTCCAGGTACACCCACCGGGCCATTTACGTTGGCCACATAAAGACTTCCCTCATAACTAACAACCTGACCTTGAGCGTAAGTTGATCCAGCTACAGGGTTAAACGTTGTAATATTGTTTAATCCTACACCAGGAATTCCTGTCGCTCCTTGTGGTCCTTGTGGTCCTTGTGGACCCTGCGGGCCTATAGGGCCGACAGCACCCCCAGATCCAGCTGGCCCTGCTGCACCTGTTGGACCCGTAGCACCTCTCACTCCAGGAACTCCAGGGACTCCTGGTACCCCCGGAACACCGGGAGGACCTGCTGCCCCCGTAATCCCCCCTGTACCAAAAGTCGTTGTGGCTCTGCTTAACGAGATCGATATGGAACGAATTAATCCAACTAACCGATCCTTTACTTCGGGAGGTACCTCCAAAAGTAATGTTACACTCAACAAGTCATCCAACAGATTTTGCACATTCCCTGCAAGATTAATTAGAGGAACAGGAATGACTTCAGAAGAAGCAATGGTCAGTTCTAATACAGCTTGGAGCTCCGCTTTTACCCCAGCACGCAACTCAGATTCGTTCACAAATGTAAGTAATTGACGTAATCCGTTCTGCAGCGCAAGTATATTCGCCGCACTCGGCTGACTAATTGCAGCGGGAATGGTTACAGCAAGAGAACGAAGAATAGACTCATATTGCTCAAGTTCACTAACTGTTATGGGGATAAACGGCGAACCTGCCCGGAATGATCTCCCTTCCAAAAACGCTTTAATATTCACTCTTTTACGTCCATCGGACATACTTGACTCAATCCTCCTTTGACATCTTATTTTTCAATCTTATGAAGGAGGAGATCAAAAATTATCTTGGACATTTTATTGCGTACAAAAAGAATACGACCTGTTCCACGTTGAACAAGATTAAACGGAATACTTCAACAAAAAAACACCCTCAATTAGAGGGTGTTTCGGCAATTTTTGTTTAAAATCCACCTATTTCGAAGATTCTACGGGAAATTGCAAAATAAACTCCGTACCTTCACCAAGCACACTATTGACATGAATCGTGCCCTGATGAGCATCTACGATATTTTTTACAATCGCAAGACCGAGTCCTGTTCCCACGCTCTCTCCCCGAACCCGAGCTTTATCTGCTTTATAAAAACGTTCAAAAATAAAAGGCAAGTCTGAAGTGGGGATGCCCACACCCTGATCTTTTATACTTACCTTGGCAAATGGAGCGCGCAGATGAGTGACAAGCTCAGCAGAGATTTTTACACTTTTACCACCAGGTGTGTGCCTGAAAGCATTATCCAATAAATTCGTGAATACCTGCTCCAGCCTGTCTTCATCAGCCTGTTGAAGTGGGATCGTCTGTTGTTTGCATTCAAATTGAAGCTGAATCTCCTGCTCTTTTGAGCGAACCATAAATTTTCGATAGACACGTTCAAGAAGTTCACCCAGCTCAACTTCCTTCATGTTCATATCGGTATGTCCTGCATCCATTCGGGCCAGATCAAGCAAATCCTTCACCAGTCTGCCCATCCGCAGCGACTCGTCATGAATAACCTGAATCAGTTCTTCACTCTCTTCGGGTGATGTCGCCATCCCGTCAAGTAGCGCCTCACTGTATCCTTGCATCATTGATAACGGTGTACGAATTTCATGAGATACATTGGCAACGAAGTCCCGACGCATCTTCTCCATTTTCACTTCTTCGGTAACATCTCTCAACACAGCCACTGCACCCCGCACCACACTATCTGCATACAAAGGGGCCATTTGCACAGACCATACTCCTTGTTGAACGTGAACATTGGAGCTCTGGTCCCCTCCTTGCTCCATCACCAGTCTGAATAAGGGTACCAGCGGTTCAGGAACATCCCGAGACGGATTCGCAGACGGATACCCATCTAATCCTTCATCCTCCTGAGCCCAGTCGAGAGCATACCAGGCCTGCATAATTTTCTCACCAGGCGGATTCGTCAAGATCACCTTGCCCTCACCATCAAAAGTAATCACGGCATCCGTCATGCTTCTTAGCACACTCGCCAAATGTTCCTTCTCATGATTCAAATTTCGAATGGTATCTTCCAGTTGAACCGCCATGTGATTAAACGTGTATGCAAGTTCACCGATTTCGTCATTGGTACGAAGAGAAAGTCTCGTTTCATACTTCCCCTTGCGGATGGCGTTAGCTGCTTGAATTAATTGCTGCATGGGCTGTGTGATCTTAGTGAACAGAAACAATGCAAAAAACGTAGTTAAGCTAAATCCGACAATGCAAATATAAGTAAACAGCCTTTTGATATCTCTGGATTCAGACTCAGCAAAGTTAGTATCAATATAGGGCAACAGAAACAAACCCAGCGCAATAAGTACACAACCGACAAGGCAAATAATCGTTATCCATAACTTTCCAACCAATGATCTCCAGAAAGCAAAGTTATTTCGGTACTTCCAGTTTATAACCGACACCCCACACAGTTGTTATCATCGCTGCCGATTCAGGTGATACCTTGTTCAGCTTCTCACGAAGACGCTTTACATGGGTATCTACGGTGCGAAGATCACCGAAAAATTCATAGTTCCATACATCCTTAAGCAGTTCTTCTCTGGAGAAAACTTTGTCAGGAGATGTTGCAAGATAATGCAGCAACTCGTATTCTTTCGGCGTTAAGCTGATTTCTTCGCCACCCGCAGTCACTCGGTGAGCATCATGCTCAATAACGAGATGCGGAAAAACAATATTGTTGCTCGAGTTACTCTCCTTGGAAAGATATGCAGTAGCTGAAGAACGACGCAAGATGGCCTTCACCCGATAAATAACCTCACGCGGGCTAAACGGCTTCACAACATAGTCATCTGCCCCTACTTCAAAACCTTGTACACGATTAATCTCTTCCCCTTTTGCGGTGAGCATTAATACAGGGGTAGATTTCACCTGACGAAGTCGGGTACACACTTCAACACCGTCCATGCCTGGAAGCATGACATCAAGCAAAATGAGACCGTAATCTCCAGCCGTCGCTTTACGAAGTGCTGTTTCGCCATCCTCCGCTTCATCAATTTCATACCCTTCTTTTTCAAGATACATTTTAAGCAGTCTGCGGATTCTTTCTTCATCATCCACGACCAAAATACGATTCTCATGTTCTGACATGCCCACTCAAGCCCCTTTACAATACTCCTCATCACTTCTATTATGTTCGATCTTGCGAACAATATTTGAATACCCAGTTCTGGTGAACGGGTACATCATGAATTTACCGTTGTTTTGCCCACTAGTTTGAATGCACTATCCTAGTCTGCACCAGCATAAGAATGTAATCCCGCAATGATCAGATTTACCCCAACCAGTGTAAACATGACGACCAGAAAACCAAGCACAGCAAGCCATGCCGACTTTTGACCTTGCCATCCTTTGGATAAACGTAGGTGCAGATAAACACTATAATACAGCCAAGTAATCAATGCCCATACCTCTTTGGGATCCCAGCCCCAGAAACGACTCCAGGCAATCTGAGCCCAAATCATGGCAAAAATTAAAGCTCCCAGCGTAAAAATAGGGAATCCGATCGCGATAGCACGATAACTAATCTCATCGAGGTCATCTGCGTCAATACCATTCATCATCGGCTGTAACGCCTGTCCAAGCGGTCTGCGTACAATTAAACGAATAATACCGTATAGAATCAGACCTGTAATGATCGACCAAACGACTGTATTTAGCTTACGTCCTGCATTCACGCCATTCATCCACGAAGGCGTTTCAAGTAACGGCTCTTTCATTCCGAGAAACGGTTTTATGCTCTCCACTTCACTATTATATGGAGCAAAAATAGGAGGCATGCGATAAATCACTTTCTCTATTGTACTATTTTCCTCTCCCTTTGTGTCAATGCTGACTGTTTTCTGAGCAAAAACGGCTTCATAGCCAGCTGCACGGAAAGCAAATACCGTTCCAATAAATCCGATGACTACGACAATTGTTATGAGCGTGAATTCTACCCACCCGCGCTGACGGCGAGAAGACTTGTCTTTTCCACTAAAATCAACCGTTCGAAGCAGGTACATGAATCCGGCAGCAAAACCTACAGCGAAAAACGCTTCACCCAAGGCTGCCAGCGTAACGTGAATTTTTAACCAGATTGATTGCAATGCTGGAATCAGTGGTTGAACTTCCTGAGGAAATACGGCAGCGTATGCCATAATGATAATTGTAAGTGGAAGTGCAAACAAGCCCAGCAGAGATTTCCGATAAATCGCATATACTACGATAAATGCAACCATGATCATCATGGATAAAAAGGACATAAACTCGTACATATTACTTACCGGAATATGGCCTGCACCAATCCAGCGTGTGACGAAGAAAACAAAATGTGCAGTTAACGCAACCGTAGATGCTACAAAAGCACGTTTACCCCAACGATTCATATGATCCAGGGGATCACGGTTACTCCATTTCTTGCCCATGACGGCCACGGCATATAATAAAAACGCAGCACAATACAGAAAAAAAGATACGATAAATGCGTCGCTGCTGAAATCCAGTATATTCATGCTTGGTTCCCCCCGTTATCCAACGACTTCTCATCCACTTCCAGATTCATCTGTTTCAAAATACCAGCAACTTCTCGTCTGAAGCCGAACCAGTTTTTGTTGGTATGCCCGCCAAGCGTAATTCGCTCATCATCGAATCGAATCCAAATGCGGCGATGATGCCAATAAAAGCCCATGACAAGACCCAGCATGACAATTCCAGCCCCTACCCATACAAACGGCATTGCTTTGTCCACGCGTATATTCAGGTAACTTACCGATTGAATAAGGTCAACCTTGTCCATGCTATCAACCTCCAGCTGCAAAGGAAGTTCTCCTCCTACCAATTGACGATTGATTGCGTCCTGCTGAAAACGTTGCTTGTCTATTTGTTTGGCAAAATATAAGTACTGAATTCCCTTATCCGGCAAATCCGGTCCTTCGATATGAAAGAGGAATGCAGGTGCATTGGGCGAAGGTGATTTGGATTTAGGCTCTCCTTTGTCGTCCAGCGCAAAGTCCATGAATTTTTCTTTAACAGTCAGTTTATAAGGACCTGCTTCAAAGGAGCGTTGTGTATCCATCATATCAATCTTCAAAGCACCGTAAACTTCCCCAGTCTTCGCATTGACCAGATCCGGAGTGACCGAGCGAATCGTCGGCGTGAGATCATAGTCAAACTGGTATGCCTTCAGACCTTGGTAATTCAGAGGATGGTTCACTCGAACATCATGTCTTGCAACCTCTGCAAGCTGAGGTTTTTTGGAGAGATCCGAGCAATCTGCTGTGCATTCATATAAAACGACCTTGGTTTCAAACAATTTGGGAACCGTTTTATTCAAATTTTTGAACTGCTCCGGCACTTCATCTTCACTGTAAAACTCTACACTAAACTTTTCGTTTTTCAGATACATGGACGTATTCGGAATTTTTTTGATTTCTCCTTCGGGGAAAGCCACATGCTCGTCCAGATTTAAACCTGGAAGTCCACGTGCGAGTACAGCGAGCAGGAAAATGATAAGTCCAATATGAATGACATAAGGACCCCATCGGCTAAAACGCTGCTTCTCAGCAAGCAATGCATCCCCTTGCGTATGAACACGATACCCTCTCTTACGCAGCGGAGTAACCGCTTTCTTAATCCACTCTTCAGGCGCCTCTTCGACGGAACCTTGATACACGAGACGTTGTCTCGTCAGGAATTGTAAATGTTTCCGAATACGCTGCTTGTTCAGCGCCTTGTAAAGCGGAAGCACACGATCCAGACTACAGATGACAAGCGAAGCTCCAATCATCACCAATAGTGTAATAAACCACCAAGATTCATATGTATGAGATAGACCCAGAAGATAATAAATATGGCCTAACTGACCATAGGTTTCTTTGTAATAAACGGAAGGATCCATATTCAGAAACGTACTCTCTTGCGGGTAGATCGTGCCCAGCATAGAGCCAACAAGTGTAAGAACGATCATATAAACAGCAATTTTGACGGATGAGAAAAAATTCCATATGCGATCAATAATGTTGGGATTACTGCGCTGTGAACGCCGTGCCATGCCATCATAACGCATCTCCAGCACTTCATTCGATTGAACCGTTTCCTCCAGAAGCGGCTTACCACATGCTTCACATAATACGGTTCCTACCGGATTCTGATGACCACACTCACATTTTGTATTTTGGAACACAAGTAGACCTCCTGTCAGGGCTGCTTCGCCAGCTGTGAGATTTGAGCGTCAAGTGTGTCCAAATCCAATTGCCCGATATGAATAGTGGAGATTTTACCCGAATCAGACACAAAAAATGTTGTTGGCATCGGTGAGATTCCATAGTCCCGAACTGAATTTTTGTCCCGGTCTAACATAATCGGAAATGTAACACCCACTTGCTTCACAAAATTTTCAACCGTCATCTGGTCTTCTCCAACGTTGATTCCGACAAATTGGACACCCCTATCCTTCCATTTGTCAGCCTGCGCTTGAAGTGCAGGCATCTCTTTCACACAAGGTTCACACCATGTGCCCCAGAAATTGATAACCATCGCTTTCCCTTGATACTCATCAGACGTATGAACTTGACCATCCAGGCCCAGCAGTTCAAAAGAAGGGGCTTGATCCCCTTCCTTTGGTTTGCCATTCGAGCCGGATACCGATGTTGTAATCGCGTATCCGCCCAACACCAGGATCAAGCACAAAATAACGATTTGCACCGTTCTTCTTGATTTCCCCATGTGCTGCTCCCCTTTGAAGTGACGATTTCGTTAGCTATATAAGTTGAAATAAAGATTTTACACAGCCCACTCTAATGACAGAATACCCTTACAATCGCTGTTATCCCAGATTTTTTGAATCCCCTTTTCTTAAAGGAAAAATCCGGTGATAAAGGCGAGCGCTTCGCTTTTCCAGGTTTTTTCTGTCCTCTCCGTTAATGTGTAAAAGAAGTATTCCACTTATTTAGACTCTTGTCATAGAAACTGTGAACATCCTATGAACAATTATAGCGAATTTCGTCACAAATCTGCGGCGGTTTTATGAAAATTATGTGTCCTCACATTACCTTTTTTTCATTTTTTTGGCGGGTTCGGATTTTGCGAGGGTAATCAGATTGTTGACTTCCTCTTTGGTCAAATTACGAGTCAGTCCTCGTTTCAGATTTTGCAGCAAAATTCCACCGAACGAAATCCGTTTCAGACGTGTAACGGGATGATTGATCGCCTCGAACATACGTCTTACCTGACGGTTTCGTCCCTCATAAATCGTGATGGAGATCACGGACTCTTTGCCAGCCGTATCCACATCCTTGTACTCAACCTCTGCTGGAGCAGTCATACCGTCTTCAAGCATAATTCCATTTTTGAGTTTTTCCAGTTCTGTACCATGCGGTACACCTTTAACCGTAGCCAGATACGTTTTAGGCACGTGATGCTTTGGATGGGTCAGCAGATGCGCAAATTCGCCATCATTGGTTAGAATAAGCAGACCTTCTGTGTCATAATCGAGACGCCCTACCGGATAAACACGTTCCTTAACACCCTTTAAATAATCGGATACAATTTTCCGACCTTCCGGGTCTGATGCGCTAGTAATGACCCCTTTGGGTTTGTTCAGCATCAAATACACTTTTTTCTCACTGCGGATCGGTTTTCCATTTACCGTAATCATATCCTCTTCGGGGTTCGCTTTCGTACCCAGTTCGGTTACGACCTCCCCGTTAACTTCTACTTTGCCGGACAGGATCAATTCCTCGCTCTTACGGCGGGATGCAATACCTGCCTGTGCGATAATTTTTTGTAATCTTTCCATGTTTGTCATGTCACCTCACACTAATGATACCCATCCAACCAGGAAATCACAAGGATTATCCAATGTTTTTGTGAACAGTCGAGCATTATCGTTAATTTATGTGTTGAATAATAGATGTTTTTATCGTTTGAATGCAAAAAAAAGCTTACCCTCGCCACGTCCGATTACGTTCAGACCACGCTTAGATAAACTCTCTTTATTATTAACGACTCTCGTATCTCAATGTGAATAAAATTAGTTTGAAACTTTGCCTGCAACCACAATTGGCTTTTTCGCCGGCACCGCGGCTTCTTTCACAAACGTCTGCAATGTCTTTGAAGTAATGAAATAGGTTCGTCCGCCATATACAAATGTCATCATGCCGATGACTTGGTTATTCTGATCAAGTATTGGTCCACCTGAATTGCCTTGAGCCATCGCTTTAACGATGTTCCCTATACCTGCTTTACCCGGTACATCCGCAGCCAAAGAACTGAACACCCGACTCTTCGTTATCGTGTTATAGGTCGAAGGCAAATCATCATCCAAAATCACAAGATCTCCGGACGGATTTTTAGGAAATCCGATGGTGTATACGACCTGATTGTCACGGGCATCAGCAAACTTTACCGGCTCAGCGTTGATCGGTTTGTCCAGCTTCAACAAAGCCATATCCGTTACCGGATCGGTTTTGACAATCTTAGCTTTAACTGCCTGATTGAGTGCTCCCGGGCTAGCTACCGTTAAAGTTCCTTTATCCCCACCAGACAGCTCAGCGAATTCCTGTACAACATGGTAATTGGTTAGCACTTCGTCTTTGGATATCAGAATTGAAGTGCCTACATCATAATAAACCATATCCGGCTCTTCTGCTTTAACCAGGCGTACATTCACTACCGGAAAAGAATCGGCCATAACCGCCATTTGCGCACGCAATGATTTGTCAAAGTATCCGTTAAAATGTATCGTCTGTTCAGCCTGAGCACCCGCTAACCCTGTTGAACCTACAAGCATCGTCATGGCGAGCATACTTGTCAAACCGTAACGGAGTATTCGTTTCCAACTCTTATGCATGTCTCACTCTCCTCCGTTATTATTCTAGCATAACTAGTATATCGGAAGGAAAGGAGCAATAGTTTAACCAAAAACGATCAAACAAATGGCAAGCGCAGCTATAAATCCAACTACGTCAGAAAACAATCCCACTTTGAGTGCATACCGCCCATTCCGTATACCGACTGCTCCGAAATATACAGTTAGCACATATAATGTCGTGTCCGTACTACCTTGAATGGTAGATGCCATCCGGCCAATCATAGAATCAGGGCCGTACGTTTTTATCAGATCCGTTGTAAAAGCTAGCGAGCCTGTCCCGGTTAAAGGACGTAGTATGCCTAATGGAAGTACTTCTCCAGGCACGCCCATCCAAGACACAAGTGGAGTGAAAAATTGAATCACAAAATCCAGTGCACCCGAGGCACGAAAAACGCTAATGGCAACCATCATTCCTACCAGATGTGGAATGATGCTGATTGCAGTCGAGAAGCCATCCTTGGCCCCATCAACAAAGGATTCGTAGACCGGGACCTTTTTGGTAAACGCATATAATGGAACAAACGCGATAATAACCGGAATGGCCCAGACCGAAATCCAGTTAATGAAGGTTAACAAGGCTGCTCATCCTTTCATACCAGGATTACCGCTTTGGGATATACCCGGCGATCTGCGGAGGGTTCTGTTTCGATACCAGCGATCTGCCATAATGGCAGCAAGCGTAGCAATAATAGTAGCCATCAACGTTGTGCCTACAATCTCGGTAGCATTCGCTGAATGATAGTTCAACCTGATTGCAATCAGCGTTGTTGGAATAATCGTAATACTGGCGGTGTTCAGCGCCAGCAGTGTACACATGGCTGGCGAAGCGGTTTGCTTGTCTGGATTTAGCTCCTGCAACTGCTGCATAGCCTTGATCCCCATCGGGGTAGCCGCATTTCCAAGGCCGAGCAAATTAGCGCTCATATTGGATAGTATGTAACCCATGGCTGGGTGGTTTTTCGGTACATCGGGAAACAGAAATCCTACAACGGGTCCAAGCAGCTTTGCTATTCGCCCAAGGAGACCAGCATCTTCTGCCATTTTCATCATCCCCATCCAGAATACAAGCACACTGATCAGACCGAAACATACGGTCACACCGGTTGCAGCACCATCAAATGCTGCCTGAGTAACCACTTCAATTTTCCCGTTCACTGCTGCAAAAGCAAATCCGATCAAGATCATCATCAACCAGATCAGATTAATCACTGAAATCACCCCTCCTCTTAACAGCCACACAGTTATGCTTCTACTCTTATCAAGGCGATAACAGTCGGCCTAATACTGCTTTCCACGCTGAAAGCCATGTCGTGATCTCCCCAATGCCACCAAGTGTAACATCTTCGACTTTTGGCTCTGGCGGAATATAGCTGCCTTTGAAATACACAGGTATGGAGCCGATTGATTCACCTTTCAGCTGCATATCAATTCGTCCTGCCAGTCCAAACGAAGGGTCTGCTGTTTGTTCTTTCTCTCCAACATTGGTCTGTGCACGTTTATCGAACAAAATCAATTTTTTGTTTATATTTTCTTCTTCACCTTTGGCGAGCGGGTATTTAAACCCACGCCCGGTTACGAGTTCCATGTTCTGCACAGGCTGTTCCTGCTTTGCGATCTCCACTAGCGGAAAATGTTCAAAACCAAAATCCAGCATTTTCGCATGGTCGTTCCAATCATCACCATCGTTAAGTGTCACCGCTGCCAGTTGTTGTCCATTCCGTGTTGCCGAGCTGACCAGACAGCGGAATGCTTTTTTGGTGTATCCGGTTTTAACGCCGTCTGCACCTTCGTACAATCGAAGCATTTTGTTTTTGTTGTGCCAGGAGTATTCCCAGCTTTCATTCGGATTAGGTGCGGATTTGTTCTCTGTTGCCACGATGCGTTTAAACACCGGGTTATGGAGCGCATAAGCGGTTAACTTCGCCAGATCATTCGCTGTGGAGTAATGACCCTCGGCGTCCAGACCATGCGGGTTCAAAAAATGGGAACGTGTCAATCCGATTTGCTCGGCCTTTTTGTTCATAAGCAAAACAAAACCTTCCTCTGAGCCGCCCACATGTTCGGCAATCGCCGAGGCTGCATCATTTCCTGAGCGCAACATGAGACCGTATAACATATTTTCAAGTGTCATTTCCTCGCCCAGCTTAAGGTACAGCGAGGATCCTTCCTTGGCAAAAGCAGAAGGGTTTACCTTGACTTTCGCATCTAACTTCCCTTCTTCAATCGCAACGATAGCAGTCATAATCTTAGTCAAACTCGCGATGCGCAGCTCCTTGTCTCCATCTTTGCTATACAGAATTCGACCTGATGTCACATCAATGAGCGCTGCACTTTGAGCATGGTTAGAGGGCCCAGTAATCGTCGCCTGAACAGACGGTGCACCCATGGTTGAGAACAGCAGCACAGGCATAAGCATACCTACAATAGCCTTCATTAATTTTCGCATCCACATTCCTCCGGGTCACTTGGAATCTTGTACTATCCTATGTTCGGACAACCTGGAGTATGTCCCGCACAGGTAAAAACAGCAAAAATCCCTCTTGCACCATAGTGCTTGAGGGATCGGGGAGATAACCTTGTGGCTTAGCTATACGTCGTATGATCCGTTGTCACTCGAACGTCATGTTCCGTTGTTCCATGATTACGGTGACGGAACATTTCCTGGATGCGATCAAGTACATAAGGTGTTGAATCGATCAATTTTTCGAACAAGTGCGTCGAATTATCCAATGGTACGATGTGTACACCTTGTTTGCCAACAACAAGAAAAGCGATCGGACGAATGGATACACCGCCGCCACTACCGCCGCCAAACGGAGATGCGACCTTCGCGGAATGAGCATGTTCCGTTGTGCTTGATGTACCACTTCCTTTTGCATCACTTACGTTGAAATCACTTCCGCCTGCCGCGAACCCAAATCCGACTTTACTGATCGGCAGAATAACCGTACCATCTGGTGTCTCTACAGCATCGCCAACGATTGTATTGACATCCACCATGGCCTTGATATTTTCCATTGCAGTTTCCATTAAGCCTTGAATTGGATGATCTGACATGTGTATTCCCTCCAGTTTCAATATAAGCTATATCCGTTGACTGAAATAATTAACCTAAATACGCTTGTGTCAATGTAACGGTCAACTTGTATAGGTTTTTGATCTAACCATATCATCCCCAAGTTTCGGGGAGTTATGTAATCCATGTAGGGAACCCATCGTATATGATCGAAATTTCAATTACACATTTAATTCATCAATCATGCCCTTGTTAAGTTCCGGATTTTCTAGCTTCTTTATCGACAATCCGCCTATGTTTCTTCTTTTCTTTAAATTTGCGGCGTTGCTGCTGAAGGAGTTTGAACCACATTTTCCAGCCCCCCTCAACCTGCAGGACACGAGTGAGAAGTCTTAGCCCTGCAACAACAATGGCCATCATACGAATGCGCAATCTGAAATCAAGTTCTGTTCGGAATTCCATCTCATCCGACCACACAGGAAGAACTTCAAGGTCAGGTACCGTTTTGAATCTCATCTGATATGTCAAGAAACCAACAATCATGGACTTGATACTCCACAACCAGCCTGACAGCATTGCTGTATATGCAGCATCACCCACGCCAACCGCAGTAGACCAAAACAGATTGGTTATATGCACACGTCTGAGCGTCTGTCTGACCCAAATTTTCAAAGCCTCCGTTGCTCGAAGCATCACTTTGACTTCTTTTGCCCAGTTTTTAACTTTTCGTTTGTTCACCTGCTGACTGCCCAACACTTCCCCTCGGGAATGGTTCATGGACTGTTCTGTCTTAAGCAGGAAGCCTTCTTTCATATTTCGGAAAACAATGCTCGGAATCTCGTAATTCATCCGCACGAAGCCATACAGCAACCGAACATTGATATTTGCATAGTCATCGCTCTTATGTTTACGAAATACAACATGTACATGAACATTTGAGATGAGGACTGCGGCAATCAGCAATGCGATGAACAAACCGATTCCTCCAAGCCAGATCCACACAGGCCTTACCTCCAAGCCCTCAATTCTTTTCATGTCTAGTATGGCATTTCTTACTGGAAAAAATTCACCATTCTATTCAATCTCCCCAATTTTTGCCGAATATTTTGATAAAACACAAAGAGACAAAGCAGATTATCTCCACTTTGTCTCTGAATTTTCTTGCCGATCACCTAGAATCAAGATGAACTTGAAGAGTCATCGTCTGGATACGGCGTTATATCTTCTTCGGGAAATGCTGTTTCTTCTTCAAAATCAAATACATTCTGCACGTCTGCATCCACGACATCTGTATGGTTTATATCCAACTTATCGAATAACAACTGGGTTTCTTCCTCCAAATTTTCCGAGTCTTCAAACAAACCAGGTTCGGGAAGATCTTTAATCGAGGCAAGTCCAAAATAATCGAGAAATGATTTCGTCGTTCCGTACAAAATTGGGCGCCCTATCGCTTCCGCTCTTCCCACTTCCACAATCAAATCCTTATTCACCAGAGTGTGGATAGCTCGTTCCGATTTCACACCGCGAATCTCCTCAATCTCCACCCGTGTAATGGGCTGACGATAAGCTACAATCGCCAATGTTTCAAGCGCCGCTTGTGACAAAGACGTACGTGCAGGGGAGTAGGCCAACTTCTCAAAATACGCCGCATGTTCCGGCAATGTTCCGAGTTGTACGACACCTGCAATCTTCAGAATTTGTACGCCTCTCCCCTGACGGGCAAATTCACCAATCATATCCTCAATCGCATCCGCAACTAATTCTACGCGCTGATCTACGATCTCGGCGATTTGTTTTACACTTAAGCCTTCTTCTCCGGACAAAAACAAAAGGCCCTCAATAATCGACTTCAATTTCGGAAAATCCATGATTCGTTGTTTCCCCTCTCCACTCCATAACGATATCCTCAAACAACCGCTCCTGATAACAAACAATCTGCTTCATCTTCATAAGCTCCAGCACCGCTAGAAACGTCACCACGATCTCATGTCGATAGATCTGATCATCCATCAACTTGGAGAACAGTAATCGGCCTCCAGGCCCCAACTGTTGAAGCGAACCGATGACTTCACGTATGCGATCCTTGACGGAAATCTCATCCCGTTTGATCCGTGTGACCGTTGTGCGCTTCTCAGCCTTGCGCAGCGCCTTCTGAAACGCCGCAATGAGATCAGAAGTATGCAGTCCTTGTACCGGATTCGATTGCTCTTCAGCAGGCATATAGGGGCGCAGATCCTCGGGTTCTTTGGAAAAAATAAGGCTTCGCTCCCATTCCCGTTCATGGAGATGCCGCGCAATTCCTTTATATTTGCGATATTCGATAAGACGTGCAATCAGTTCAGCACGTGGATCATAATCTTCATCTTCCATATAATCATAATCCTCGAAATCCTCGATTACCGGTGGTTTGGGCAGTAAAAGTTTGCTCTTGATGGACAGCAGCGTAGCTGCCATCACCAGAAATTCACTTGTAATATCCAGTTCCAGCTCCTGCATGGAATGCAGATACGCCATGTATTGATCGGTAATATCGCTGATGGGAATATCCTGGATGTCGATCTCAGCCTTATCAATCAGGTGCAACAACAGATCCAAAGGCCCTTCAAAAGTCTCCAGTTTGTATGTAACTACCGTCACTAGACGAATCCTCCCGCCAGAAAAATAAAAACCCTGCTAGCCGTTCGAAGCCGGTCTCCCGATTTCGTCTGCGCAAAGCAGGGCACTACTATTAAATAAGCACTATTTTAGCTGTTTCGTCAAGTTCGCCATTTCAATTGCAGCTGTAGCCGCATCCCAGCCTTTGTTGCCTGCCTTTGTTCCGGCACGTTCAATCGCCTGTTCGATGTTCTCCGTGGTAACCAGTCCGAAGATGGTAGGTACACCTGTTTTCAGGTTAATCGCTGCTACCCCTTTCGCCATCTCGTTGCAGACATAATCATAATGTGTTGTTGATCCACGGATAACCGTTCCTAAAGTGATGACTGCATCATACTTGCCGCTTTCGGCCATTTTCTGTGCAATAAGCGGGATTTCGAAAGCTCCTGGCACCCAGGCTACATCCACTTCATTGTCCTGCACGCCGTGACGTTTGAATGCATCCAGCGCTCCACTAAGCAACTTGCTCGTAATGAACTCATTAAACCGTCCAACGACCACGCCATATTTTAAACCTTCCGATACTAAATGTCCTTCAAAATAATTAGGCATTATCGTCATCTCCCTGTCGATATATGATGTTTTAGCTTCTACTGCTTACCGTGTAAATCCCAATATTTATATCAGAAAACCAGCATGTTCGGTTAATTACTGTTCGTTCTGTTCAATATCATCAAACTTGAGCATATGCCCCAGTTTAGCTTGCTTGGTGTGAAGATAAGCGGTATTATCCACATTCTCCTTCATCTGAATCGGCACACGTTCTACCACTTCCAGACCATATCCTTCCAAACCTTTGATCTTACGTGGATTATTCGTTAACAACCGAATTTGACGAACGCCGAGATCCTTCAAGATCTGAGCCCCGATACCATAATCACGCAGATCAGCAGCAAAACCAAGCTTCAGATTGGCATCTACGGTGTCGAGACCTTCCTCTTGCAACTTGTAAGCCTTAAGTTTGTTGATCAGACCAATCCCGCGACCTTCCTGTCTCATATAGAGCAGTATGCCGTTCCCCTCATCATGAATCTGTTTCAGTGCCGCATCAAACTGCGGACCACAGTCGCAGCGGTGAGAGTGGAATACGTCGCCCGTCAAACATTCGGAGTGTACACGGACCAATACAGGTTTGGAGCCGTCAATCTCGCCTTTGACCAATGCGACATGTTCTTTATGATCCACAGCATTGGTATACGCCACCGCTTGAAATTCTCCAAAATCGGTTGGCATGCGTACAGACACTTCACGCTGAACCAGCTGCTCCTTCTCATTCCGGTAACGAATCATGTCCTGAATACTGATTAGCTTCAGATCATGCTTACGTGCAATCTCCTGCAAGTCTGGAAGTCTGGCCATCGTGCCATCTTCCTTGATTACCTCACAGATGACACCTGCAGGGTAAGAGCCGCACATGATTGCAAGATCTACTGCGGCTTCCGTGTGTCCGGCACGACGCAGCACACCGCCATCTTTAGCAATCAGCGGGAACATATGGCCCGGCTTGCGGAAATCACTGCTTTTCGCGTTCGGGTCAATCAAACCTTTAACGGTGATTGAACGCTCATGCGCCGAAATGCCTGTCGTAGTATCCATGTGATCCACAGAGACCGTGAATGCCGTCCCGTGAAAATCCGTATTTTGCTGAACCATCGGTTTAAGGTTCAATTCGTCTGCTCGATGCTGTGTAATCGGAACACAGACTAAGCCTCTACCTTCGGTAATCATGAAATTGATAACTTCCGGGGTCGCCTTTTCCGCCAAAGCAATAAAATCGCCTTCATTCTCCCGGTCCTCATCATCCACCACAATGACGGGTTTCCCCCGCATCAAATCATATATAGCTGCTTCGATTGAGTCCAGAATGGATGGCTCGGATTGTTCTGACATCGGCTGCACCTCCTGTTTCCGGTTTATTTTGATGAATACATTTTTTTTGCGCAAATAAAATAAGGATTATTCAAATCCATCTTTATGTTGTATAGATCGATCGAGCTTTAGGCAAATCCGTGATTCGAGAGAAACTCTTCGCTAATACTACGCGGCTTGTCTTTACTCTTTCCTGGATTACCTTTGCCGTACTGCAACAGATGATCTACATATTTACCCAAAATATCACACTCAATGTTGACTTTATCTCCCGTTTTTTTCATGTTAAGCACCGTTTCCCCAATCGTATGAGGAATAATGGAAACCGTGAAGGAACTTTGGGTCGTTTGCACCACAGTCAGGCTAATTCCATCCAGAGTTACCGAACCTTTCGGAATCAAAAATTGGAAAAGTTCATGGTCATCCGGCCTGATTTCAAATACAACCGCATTCTGATCCCGCGTGATGCTACCAATGACTCCAGTTCCATCGACGTGCCCCTGCACAATATGCCCGCCAAATCGTCCACCGGACAACATGGCTCGTTCCAGATTAACCTTGCTTCCAGATTGGAGTTGACTCAGATTCGTATGACGGTACGTTTCAGGCATGACGTCTGCCGTAAAACCTCCGCCTTCAAGCGTAGTAGCTGTCAGACAAACCCCGTTAACTGCGACGCTGTCTCCAATCTTAAGATCATCCATAATGACAGAAGCTCCGATGTTCAGAACCAAGGCTTCGCCTTTACGGCCAATGCGCCGGATCTGACCTACTTCTTCCACCAAACCCGTAAACATACTGCCGCCTCCTAATCTAAAACTGTGTACATATTTTGATGTCGCACGCATCCTTGCGAGTCCAAATCAATGTGATGCATTACTCTGGCTTATTCTGGCCAAACCGGAATGCCGCCAATACTGATATTATCCCCAACTTGCTCAATTTCCAGCTGATGCAATTGGATCGCCTGACTCATGCGCTCTACGCCTTCAAAACGGAAGCTTCCAGGTGTATCATATCCACCTACAATCTTCGGAGCGATAAACATAAGCAACCGATCTACGAGCCGTGCTTCTAGCATCGCACCATTCAGTGTGCCGCCGCCTTCCAGCAAAATGGAGCCAATATCACGCTCTCCCAGTTTGCTCAGCCCGTGCAGCAAATCTACGCGCGGCCCCGGGCCGCAGCGGATTACCTCAACACCGTAAGCTTCAAGGCGCTCTGCCGCTTCCTGGCTAGCCTCATCGGTAGTAAGCACCCACGTTGGCGCAAGGCCATCCTTGACCATTTTGGAGCCTACAGGCAGACGCAGCTTGGAATCCACTACGATCCGTACCGGACTAATCCCTTCTACTTGCAAACGGGTAGTCAGCTCTGGATTGTCGGCGATAACCGTATCCACACCAACCATAATACCTTGATGACGATGGCGAAGCGCATGTACAATTTCACGTGCCGGTTCGTTGGAGATCCATTTGCTGTCTCCGCTGCGAGTAGCAATTTTGCCATCCAGTGTAGATGCTGTTTTGAGGGTAACGAAAGGCAGCCCTGTTGTAATAAATTTAATAAACTTTTCATTCATACGTCTTCCGCGTTCGCGCAAAACACCCACTTCAACCTCGATACCTTGTTTACGAAGCATACTGATACCTGTGCCAGATACCTGTGGATTCGGGTCTTCACAACAGACGACCACCCGTTTGACCTTCTCATGAATCAAACGTTCGCTGCAGGGCGGAGTTTTACCGTAATGACTGCAAGGTTCAAGCGTTACGTAGACGGTACTGCCCTCCGCATCGCTTCCAGCCATGTTAAGTGCATGCACTTCCGCATGCCCGGTACCTCTCTTCAGATGGCTTCCGAGACCAACAACTCGTCCATCCTTAACTACGACACATCCCACGACAGGATTAATTCCAGTCTGTCCTTGTGACCGTTCTGCCATATCCAGTGCTAACGCCATATAAAATTCATCATTGATCATTTCCATATATTGTTCACCCCACGGTTATAATCTTGAACTAAAAAATCCCCACCGAACAATCCGTTCCGGTGGGGATGATGAGAGACTACTGTCATCTACAGGAGTGAATGGTGTACAACCATAACGACACTTCACCAAATCCGCATAACAGGCAAGTGAAAACAAACACATACCTTGTTGAATACAACATATTAGGTAAAGAGCTCTTTTGTTACGGTATTATGTACAGAAAAACTCATTAAAAATAAGCTTTCCCTACACAACATCAAATCAGATGATAAATGCTGTGTAACATCACTCCTGCGGAGTGCAGCCTGCTTGGCATACACCCACTCCTTCTCCCATCCAGACTATACTGTCGGTTCTGGAATCACACCAGATCAGCCATCTGCCGTAGGCAGACAGGTCACGGACTTTGCCATGTCGTATGGTAAACTTAATTCCTCGACATATGCATCACCGCCGGTAGGGAATTACACCCTGCCCTGAAGGATCGCTTTCGTTATTAATTGGATGTTAGCACTTTAATGTCAAAAAATCAATTTATTTTTGTTTCTTTTTGTCACATACTAACTTTTAATAAGCATTATATTAGAAAATCCGCATCTCTCATGAGACACGGATTTCAATCAACCACGGAAAAAATAAAGTCTAGAGGTCAGGAAAACACCAGCTTGCCATGTGCCTCAAATCCTTTGCAGCGTGGAACGGAACACTCCCAGGTTTCGGCTGGGAAGCAGCAGGGGCTGCCATATCCCTGGCGACTCTTCTTACCCAGCTCGTGGAGTCGATTCCGCTTGCTGAACATAGCCAGCGTTCATCTGGCCTCGGACGAACGGTTAAAATAAGTTCTTCTTTTCCTGGCATTTCAGGGAATACACCCTCCAAATATTCGACGATAGCACGTTTGTCCTTCACTTCATGACAGTAGACGGTCACCCAAGCGCCACTAAGTACTTTCACCGCATATACGTCTCCTGGCTGCACCTCACCTATGCCGGCATCTGGAGATTTTTTCGGTACCTTGGCTTTGGAACCCACACCTCGTCTGCTTTCGAATGCACCAATAACGGTCTCACTCGACTGTGGATTCGGTTCAGGCTTGTCTCCTAGCGCCACATCACTGCAATCGAACCCATCGAAAATTCGGGACAGATTGTCCTCGTTAATTCCGACAGATGAATCCCACCATGCCAAAGGAGCCTGGACCTCAACTCGGGTGTTAGGTCTCTTGTCGCGTTCGGCATAAGATGTGAAGGCTGTAATCATTCCTGGCTGTTCTGGCGTGTCCAAAATGCCGACCAGTGCCAGCGTTTCAAGTAGATCACGATATACATATATCTTTTTCGAAGGCAGCAGTTGTTCTTTTTTGAGCGCATCTGCTGCCTTGCTGTAACGCGTTTTGGGAGGCAGGTTGCGCAATACCGTCAATACGGCGCGCAGCGTCCAGCGATCATATTCATTCGGAACCGGAGGTTCCTGGGAAGAGACTATCTCCTTCATAGCGAGAACATGTCCAAAAATATCACCGTCCAGCGGTGTACCGTTTGTCATCCGCCAGTACCATTGCAGCGATGTATCTACACCGTCTTTCACGTCCAAACCGCAGATCTGGCACTTATGACTGGAAGGATACGGCTTATATTCATGATCTGGCATGCAGGCTGCAATTAGTTTACCTGTAAGAAGCGAACGCCAGATCATCGGAGCCGACCATAACGAAGCCACAAAAGCCTGAGCTGCGTCCTGAAGTGTCCAACGCTCAGCCAATGCTCTCAGTTCACTGATGGTCTCCTCATGCTGGGGTTTCACAAACCGATTGGGTTCATGTCCAGCTGCCTCTAAAACCTGCAACTGCTCAGTCGTTACATCCTCAGGCATAGTATGTCTAGAAGCACGCAACTCCTCGTCCCAAATCGTACTTCCACTATAAATGTGCTGAAGTAATTTAAGCTGCTGTACAACCTCCAAAGTTAACAACATCCTTTCAAATTTTCATGAAAGTAACTAAGTACAGTACTCTCCATTGTGCTGTCAAACCTCATGTATTCGGTTCCTTCAGTCTGTACTTAGCCAGAATAACCCAGGATCTCTTCGCCCGCCAGTTCCTTTAAGCTTAATTTTGACAAGACGATCTAAGACAATCTTGCAAAAAGGCAGCAAAATGCACAAAACCCCTGGTACTTCCGTAATAGGAACGTACCAAGGGTCATAAAGGTGTTTACTCTGTTGCAGATCGAATTAAACTTCTACGACTTCAACAGTTTCCATTTTGTCACGGCCTTCGAATGCATCAACAAACTCCATACCTTTGCTTACTTTACCAAACACAGTATGTTGTCCGTCCAAATGTGGCTGTGGTTGGTAGCAGATGTAGAACTGGCTTCCGCCTGTGTTGCGGCCAGCATGTGCCATCGCGAGTGTTCCACGCTCGTGTTTGTTCGGGTTGATCTCACAGTTGATTGTGTAACCAGGACCGCCAGTACCGGAACCACTAGGGCATCCGCCTTGAGCTACGAAGCCCGGGATCACGCGGTGGAACACGAGTCCGTTATAAAAACCGGAGTTTGCCAATTTTTCAAAGTTTGCTACGGTATTTGGAGCTTCTTGATCGAACAGATCAATCAGAACTTCTCCGCCGTTTGCCAATTTAATTTTCGCTTGTTTCGCCATATGTAAATGACTCCTTTCAATATAGAGCAAAGTAATTGTGACGCAATACCAAACTCGTGGTCAAGCATTACAGCACTTTTCTTAGTGTACACCGAAAAGAACCGAATCGCAAAAGAAAGAGCCGTTTTTTTTGATTTTCTGCTCTCGATGCACAGACAAAAGTATCTAAATCAAAGTCATATGCTCAGCAAAGGACGGAAAGGGTAATCCCGTTCCGTCCTCTTCTATGCTATAGAACTTGTGCTATAGGAACATGATTATTCCTATTCAGTGTATCAATTTGATGAATTAACGTGTAACTGCCTGTTTGCCAATACGTGCTGGAACGAGGTCATTTTGAATAATGTCCTGATACGACTCGCGGCGTACGACCACATCACCTTGACCGTCTTTGACGAATACAACTGCCGGACGACGAATCCGGTTATAGTTACTCGCCATGGAATAGTTATACGCGCCTGTGCAGGCTACGGCAAGCAAGTCACCGCTTTCCACCTTCGGCAAGTCCAGATCCCAGATCAGCATGTCACCGCTCTCGCAGCATTTACCCGCTACGGATACGGTTTCTGTTGCTGCTTCGTTAGCACGATTCGCCAGCACAGCTTCATACTTGGATTCGTACAGCGCAGGACGCGGGTTATCGGTCATACCACCGTCTACTGCAACATATTTACGCACGCCTGGAATGTCTTTGCTCGTACCCACCGTATAGAGCGTTGTACCCGCTTCACCTACGATGCTACGGCCCGGCTCAACCCAGATTTCAGGCACAGCGTAACCGATTTGAGCAAAATGATTTTTGACAGCATCCGTAATCGCCTTCACGTACTGTGCGACCTCAAGCGGTGTATCCCCGTCGATATAACGGATTCCGAACCCGCCACCGAGGTTTACGACTTTGAAGGCCACATTCAAACGCTCATACACACTCGCCGCAAATTCAGCAACACGTTGAACAGCCATCTGGAACCCTTCAACCTCAAAAATTTGAGAACCGATGTGAGAATGCACACCGAGTAGTACCAGGTTAGGCTGTTTGGATGCCAGTTCAATCGCTTCGAATGCTGTACCGTTACCGATATCAAAACCGAACTTAGAGTCCGTTTGCCCTGTTGAAATATATTCATGTGTATGCGCCTCAACACCTGGCGTTACACGCAGAAGGACATTCACATTGCGCTTTTTGTCTGCTGCTACAGCTTGAAGCAGGTGCAGCTCATTAAAGTTATCTACCACGAAACAGCCGATCTCTGCATCAAGCGCCATTTCGATTTCTTCCAGCGTTTTGTTATTGCCGTGGAAATGAATACGATCTGCCGGGAAACCTGCTTGCAAAGCGGTAAACAACTCTCCATCAGATACAACATCCAGAGAAAGACCTTCTTCTGCTGCCAGGGCACACATCGCCATGACACAGAATGCTTTACTCGCATACGCAACCTGGAAGCCCAGACCGGAAGCGCGGAATGCTTCCATGTACTCTCTGCAGCGCTCTCGAACCAATTGCTCGTCCACAACATAGAGCGGTGTTCCAAATTGCTCTTTCATATCTGTAACGTCTACTCCACCAATCTCCAGGTGACCTTGCTCATTTATTCTACTTGTACCGTGTAAATACATCGTCTGCATTCCTCACTTTTTGTATACTGGAACATTTACTATTCCATTGATTTTACACCAGTATATCAAATTAAGCCGGGAGATGAATGGATTTTTCGGAACATCATTTGTGTTTTTTGCTTTTTCGCAACTCACCGTCGGGATCATCTGACATCTTGGTGTTGTCACGTGTTTTGTTGAACGATGGACGTTTCTTGCTGACAAGCAATGGAACTCTGAATAAGAAGTTGCCAAATGCCTTTGCATTAAACGGTATAAATGGCCAAAGATACGATGAGTTGTATGAACGGTGAATGGTTAACGCTACAATCAGCAACGTTGTTCCAACGACCAGACCCGGCACCTTGAATATCGCAACTGCAACCAGTAGCAATAATCTGACCAATCTGTTCGCCAGTCCTAACTCGTAACTTGGTGTAGCAAACATTCCGATCGCCGCAATAGCCATGTAGAGCACGACCTCATTGACAAAATACCCCGTTTTTACCGCGATATCTCCGACCAATATAGCCGCAATCAGACCCATGGCTGAAGCCAGAGGCGTCGGGGTATGAACTGCAGCCATCCGTAATAAGTCTACACCCAGCTCGATGAGCAGAAACTGAATAATAATCGGCAGTTTCACGCTTTCCTGTGGGCCGATGAAATCCAAACCGACAGGTTTCAGCGAAGGCTCGATGACCATCAGCATCCATAGTGGCAACAGAAACAGAGAGATCAGGATGCCTGCAAAACGCACCCAGCGCAAATAGGTTCCCATAAGAGCAGTCTGCCTGTTCTCCTCCGCATGTTCGCATAGATCAAAAAAGGTCGTCGGCAAGATCATTACGCTGGGGGAAGTATCTACAAAAATAACGACTCGTCCTTCCAGCAAGTGAGAAGCTGTAACGTCAGGACGTTCCGAATAACGAACCAGGGGGAATGGATTCCATCCTTTATTAATAATTGCTTCCTCCAACTGTTTATCAGCTGCCGGAATGCCGTCGATATCGATACGCAGTATTTTTTCACGAACCGAATCGACCTGCACCTTATCCACAATATCGTCAATGTACACCACACATACATCGGTTTGTGTTCTTCGCCCAACCTGCATGATCTCAAACTTCAGCCCAGGATCACGTATTCTGCGGCGCACCAGCGTCACATTCGTAAGCAGTGTTTCTGTAAAACCATCTCGCGAACCACGAACGACACGTTCAAGCGAAGGCTCCTCGGGGGAGCGAACCGGATAACTCCGAGTATCCATAATGAGAACAGATCGGTCGCCCTCAACAAAAAAGGCACTCATTCCAGTCAGTACTTTACTGATGACGGCACTCATCTTTTCTACTCGTTCTACCTGGATATGAGGAATGTAACATTCAAAATAAGATTTAAGCGCGTGATCGGATATTTGATCTGGTGAGAGGTACGTTAATCGTTTTAACACTTCAAGCAAAATCTCGTCTTTGGCAAAACCACTCAACATCAGTAGCCCTACATGTTTGCCGCCAAGCACCATCTCCCTCAGCGTAACATCAAAAGACTCGCCAAGACCGAGCACTTGCTTCAATGTGTTTTTGTTATCACTCATGCGCGGAGAGATGTCGTCATTGTGTTGCCAATAGTGCACGGATTCCTCGATACTGTCAGACATCTCGTTTTGCTTTTTCTTCTGATATTCCCTCTTCTCTTCTTCCTTTTGGATTTCATAAGCAGACTTATGCATCAAATCTTCCGTAGTGCTATCTTCTTGTTCATGACCCGCTTGATTGTTATGTTCGTCCATGTCCATCCTCCTTAAACCTGTCATGCTGCTTTACCGCTGATAAACGAAAAAGTCAAACAATGAACCTGTCATTTTTCCCAGAATCATCGCGAGTAACAGTCCAAACAAGTACGACCTCATGCCCAGCCTTTTCGCCAGAACAGGAAGTACATTCAACACTTCCGTTAGCGCTGCTGCAAGCAGGCCAACAAACACACCACAGAACAGTCCGACAATGGGACTGAGCAGCATAACGCCATGCATTTTCCAATGCCAGAAATCGGCTACCGTGCCCAGCAGAGAACCCCCGATGAGAGCCCCCTCGTACCAATGTGTTTTATCATAGGACTGCGTCACTTGAGCCAGTCTGGGAATCATATCGAGGACAAGGATAAGAGCAATAACACCACTTCCCACAGCGATTCCCCCCGCAATGCCAAGCACAATACTGATCGCTCCGTTAAGCACGCTCATCGTTGTTCATCTCCCGCTGATTCTGCTTATGCATACGTTCCGTCTCTTCAATGACGACAAATTGGTCAACATTTTGCTGGTACAGAAACATCTCCACTTCGAGCGGTGTAGGCTCTTCATTCCATTTCTTCTTAAACAGATGGTTAAAAAACACAGCCATGCCGAAGCCGATTCCGAGGGAATACGCAAGCTGAAACAAGTACGGATGCTCGTCCCGTTGTCCTGTCAGCATCTCCACAATGCGAATCTGCACTTCCTGCATATTCACATCTGCGTGAAAATTCATAATGGTCAGAGCTGAACCAAAAAACAGCAACAGCCATACCAGAATAAACAGTGATTTAGAGGCCTGACCTTTACCTGCCATCACTTCGACTAATGTATGTCCCGGCCCCATTAACTCCACGTTGACGTCAGGCAATAGTTGCCGAATTCGGGGAATAATCTGCAGGATGTCAATAAGGATCAGGTTACCATCCTCCGGTCCGGGCCGTAGCAGTTCCATCTCCAGCAACCTGTCCTCCTGATCATCGGATGAGGCCAGTACGTGGGCAATATCCCTCAGTTGGACCGCTCGCCCCCTCTGGATGCGAATTCGGCTGCGCATGCGAACGTAGACCGTTGGAGTGGGGGTCTCGGACATCCAAAGCACTCCTTTACTGCGTAATTTAGGTTAGTATTTGAAGATTGTGCAAATTTATTACATTTAAGTTGGAAAGAGTGTGGAGGGGGCGCTGGACGCTACGGGATGGATCGGTATCGGGCGCTGGTTATCCCCGGATTTCTGATTTTCTCCTTTATAAGGAGGAAATCCCGTGATAAACGCGCTCGCTTCGCTCCTTTTACCGATTCCATCCCTCCGCTGGCTTGCCTCCCTCTCTTTTCCAAACCAAATGAAAGAAACTTGCGGGTGCGGGCAGGGGGAAAAGGCTGAATGCTGGTGCATGGAAGGAGAAAGACATGTGGGTGTCGTTAGGCGTACTGAGAGAAAAAAACGTGGAAGGCGCTGGACGCTACGGGATGGATCGGTATCGGGCGCTGGTTATCCCCGGATTTCTGATTTTCTCCTTTTCAAGGAGGAAATCCCGTGATAAACGCGCTCGCTTCGCTCCTTTTACCGATTCCATCCCTCCGCTGGCTTGCCTCCCTCTCTTTTCCAAACCAAATGAAAGAAACTTGCAGGCCGGGGCAGGGGGAAGGACTGAAAGCCGGGTGCGCTCAAGTGAAAAACACGTGGGCACTAGGCGCTTTGGGAAGAAGAAAAAAAACGTAGAAGACGCTGGGCGCCCTAGATGGGATTGGCATAGAAAGAAATTAAAAAGGCAAGCCGATATCATTCAGCTCGCCCTAGTTAAGTATGCTTGGCCAGGATCATACTTGTTTGATTCATTAGGAGATGCTCCTGTCTGACAATTCATAACCCTAACCATTAACTACGTATCTCATTATCCTCATCTTAGCTTCCCTTCTGCTCTTCCCTTCGATACTGTAAAGGCGTTATTTTCATCATTTTTCGGAACTGTTCGATGAAGTAGCTGGTACTGTTGAACCCAACCTCATACGCGATTTCGGTGACACTGCGCTGTGAGAAACGCAAAAGCTCTGTACTTTTTCGGATACGATAATCCAGCACATATTGCATGGGGGTTGTACGCAGTATGTGCTTAAAGTTTCGGCAGGTCTCTGCACGGCTTAACTGACCTGCCTTTGCTATATCCTCCAGCCTGAGCGGCTCGGCGTAGTTTTGATGAATCCACATCAGCATATGCTTCATACGTTTGCTACGGATCATCTCTGTTTCGTTATGTTCGAGTGAGTAACCATTCATAATTAACCTTTTCCAGATCTCCAGCACAACTCCTGCAATGTTCAGTTCATAATATGGAGCCTGCTCTTCAATTTCTTGTCTCACAACAGCGATATTCTGAAGAAGCTGCTCTCCCCAGGAGTCTGATTTTTCGATCATAAGATATGGCAAATTCGTTGCTGTTACATACGGGTGCACGTATTTCATGTAAAGTTCGGCAGGGGCCAGTGATTGCGGGGACACATTCAAACAGAGATACATGCTCGGATCGCCCGTACTCCAATCCTCTGCCATATGCATCATGCCGCTGTTAATGAATACCCCATTTCCTTCTGTAACCGCTACTTGCTGTTCATTAATATGAAATAATACTTCACCTTGAATCACAGCTACAAACTGCAATTCATCATGCCAGTGCAAAGGAATATACCCTTGTACATGCTTAGATATAGTTGTCTTGTAACAAGCGATAGACAGATCATCTGTACGATGTTCTGTCATTTCCTTTAGCTGTTGATCGATGTCAAATTTTATTTTTCTCATCGTTTCCATCTCAATATTTTTATATTTTTTTTGTGTAATCTTGATATTAATTAAATCAATTCCGTCTTACTATATCACTATTCTTATATTTAAGGCGAGGCGAATAAACATGAAATCAATAGTGTCAACACCCAAGTTCAAAGGTATACTTCTGGTTTTGACAGGAGCTGCCTGCTGGGGTGTCGGAGGAACGGTGGCTCAAAATCTATTTCAAATGCACCATATCAATGTTAATTGGTATGTAACCGTGCGATTGTTAAGTGCCGGTATCCTTCTTCTTTTACTGCAATTATTTACACGTAGCCGTTCTCAGATTGTTGAAGTTTGGAAATCGAAACAAACAGCCCTGCCCTTTATTATCTTTGGCTTGGTCGGCATGTTGGCTGTACAATACACTTACATGGCTTCCATTGATCACGGCAATGCGGCTGTCGCCACACTTTTGCAATATCTTTCTCCTGTCATGATCATGGTATACATGGTGTTGCGTAAACACTCCCTGCTTACAGCCAAACATATAATCTGCGCTGTTCTGGCGCTTGTGGGATGCTTCCTTTTGTTAACAAATGGCTCTCTGAATCAGTTATCCGTCTCGCAGCCAGCGGTGATCTGGGGATTGTTGTCGGCTGTATCTGCCGCATTTTATACATTGTATGCGGTCAGACTGCTTAACAAGTTTGATTCTCTCGTGGTTGTTGGCTGGGCCATGGTAATTGGAGGAGTGGCTATGAGCTTTGTTCATGCGCCATGGAAGATCCACCTTACACTGCTGACACCAGAGACCTATAGTTATTTGTTGTTTTCCATATTGATTGGCACACTTCTCGCGTTCTGGTTCTACATTGCCAGCCTGAAATACCTCACGCCTCAGGAGACCAGCTTGTTAGGGAGCGCCGAACCTTTGGCAGCAGTTGGTACTACAGTTCTTTGGCTGAATGAACCCTTCGGTATCTATCAATGGTTAGGTACTGGCTGTATTATCCTTTTAATTGTCATTTTACAGTTCAAACGTTCGTCCTCCGTGTCCACACAAAATATTAAAACGACAAATAACCCCATCGCTAAATAACGCGAATTGAGGTTGTTAGTTGTCGTATTGTGATGAATGTACACCCATACCAATGGATGGAATCAGCCCTGAATAATCCTGAATCACTGCGCGATTTGATCGCGAATCGATTGCAGTATTTTTTTCTCCAACCGTGAGACCTGCACCTGGGATATCCCCAGCCTGCTTGCCACTTCGGATTGAGTCTGATCCCGATAATATCGTAGATATACGATAAGCCGCTCCCGTTCACTCAGACCGCCGATTGCTTCATTCAGCGCCAGCTTGTCAAACCACTTCTCCTGAGATTCGTCCGCGATCTGATCCATCAGTGTAATCGGATCACCATCGTTTTCAAATACGGTCTCATGAATGGAAGTTGGCGGTTTGTTAGCCTCCTGGGCAAATACCACTTCCTCTGGGGTAACCCCGAGTTCAGCGGCAACTTCCTTAATTGTGGGCAGTCGATCCAGATGTTTGGACAGCTCGTCCCTCTTCTTGCGAACTTTATTGGCCATCTCTTTCAGCGAACGACTGACCTTTAAGGTCCCGTCATCCCGCAGAAAACGCTGAATCTCACCAATAATCATCGGTACCGCATACGTCGAGAACTTTACGTCATAACTGAGATCGAACTTGTCCACTGACTTGAGCAGGCCGATACAACCAATCTGGAACAGATCCTCCGGTTCATATCCCCTGTTCATAAAACGCTGCACGACGGACCAGACGAGTCTGATGTTGCAGTTCACCAGCGTATCCCGTGATTCATGGTCACCCGACTGACTGAGCGCAATCAGCCGTTTGACCTCGGCATCGTCCAAATAGGTCTGTGAAGATGGTTTCACTTCAGCATCCATAAGAATACCAACCCCTAATTATACAAAGCTTTCTTGGATTCAATCCTTTTTTTCATCTTGATGGAGGTGCCTCTGCCGGGCTCACTGCTGACTTCGAATTCATCCATAAAATTTTCCATGATCGTAAAGCCCATGCCCGACCGCTCAAGTTCGGGTTTGGACGTATACAGCGGCTGTTTGGCCAGGTCAAGATCTTCGATGCCTTCGCCGCGATCCTCTACAATAATCGTGATCATATCGTCACGAATCTCGGCTTGAATGGTCACAACACCTTCCGGATTGTTATTGTAGCCGTGGATGATGCTGTTGGTCACCGCTTCAGAGACGACCGTTTTCAGATCACTGAGCTCGTCCATCGTTGGATCAAGTTGAGAGATAAACGCCGCAACGGTCACCCGTGCAAACGATTCATTCTCCGACTTGGCCGCAAATTGCAGATTCATGAAATTTGTCCCTGTTCCTTCATTCATGAGACGACCTCCAGACCTGAGAGAGCAGTTCCCTCATTTTCGTATATCGGCATGATCTTGAACAATCCCGACATTTCCAGCAAACGGTATACCGGCGGATTTACATCGCAGACAACCATTTTGCCGCCTTTATTTTTGATCAACTTGTATCTTCCCAAAATAACACCTAGTCCTGAACTGTCCATAAACTGTAGGTCTTTCAAACTCAGCACCAGATGTTCGCATTGTCTGCGCTGTATCGCTTCATCCATCTGCATTCGCACCATGTCAGCTGTATGATGATCAAGTTCCCCGGATAATCGCACAATCAATATCCCGCGGTGATGCTCCATGTCCACATTCAAGTTCACGTTTGCCCACTCTCCTCCCTGTCTTGAACAAGGATTTCTACGTTGCCAAAAGCTTTTCCTGCCCCCCGACAAAACTAGAAGAAAACTCCTATTTAACTACAAAAATTGTTCCATTCACCAGCAGAAAGGCGCATCCTGCCGCTTAATCAAACAAATTGGAGGTCGTTCGCTTGAACAGCTTCCACCAGCCTGCTTTTCCTACGTCCTGCGGAGCCTGAATGTCGAATTCTTTAATCACTTCGTCTCCTTGATAGACAACGAGCTTGCCTACACTTTGACCCGCCTTGACCGGAGCTTTCAATTCTTTGACTACAATCAGTTCATGCCGGATATCCGTTGACTTGGCTCCTTTGCGCATCAGAACGCTGTAGTTCTGAGCTGCATTGAGCGGAAGCTCGGCAACATCACCTTTTTCAATCTTCAGACTACCCAGCAGATCACCCGCTTTGTATAGTGCCTTCATCGTGTATTGACCAAAAGCATAATCAAACATCGAGGACACTTCACTATTTCGGGTCTTCGTATTCGGCTCGCCAAGCACAACTGCAACGACGCGCAGCCCATCTTTGGACGCCGTAGCCGACAGACAGAATTTTGCTTCAGACGTGTACCCCGTTTTAAGTCCGTCTGCTCCCTGATAAAAACGTACCAACTTGTTCGTATTCACGAGCCAGAACGGCTTCTCAGAGTCTTTACGCAAGTAATCTTGATAAGCACCGGTATATTTCGTAATGCCCTGATGTTTCAGCAGTTCACGGCTCATGACCGCGATATCATGCGCAGAGGAATAATGATTAGCCACGGGCAGTCCATTCGCGTTAGCAAAACGTGTATCCTTCATTCCCAGCTCCTGCGCACGTTCATTCATCATCTGCACAAAAGCCTCTTCCGAGCCGCCAAGCTTCTCGGCCATGGCAACAGATGCATCGTTGCCAGAAGCCATAGCAATACCCTTTAACATGTCATCTACGGACATCTCTTCACCAGGCTCCAGAAAGATCTGTGAACCGCCCATAGACGCCGCATACTCACTCGTTCTTACCTGATCCGTTAACTTTAGTTTGCCTGAACTAATCGCTTCCATCGTAAGCAGCATGGTCATAATTTTCGTTATGCTCGCTGGGGGTAGCTGATCATGGCTGTTTTTCTCATAAATTACGGTTCCCGTATCTGCATCCATCAATATCGCCGAACGTGCAGATGGAGCCAAGTCCGTTCCTCCAGCAGCTTTAGGTGCTTCCTCAGCCAAAGCCGGTGAGGCCATTAAGGGCAGCAGAATACAAATGGTCATGAACGATGCCATTATTCTTTTCTTCACTAAATTCCCTCCTCAAATGAATAGCTCGGTAGTTAGTCCTCGCATGTACTGCTATCCATTGTCGGCGGGTTTGAAGTAAATTATTCCATTCTCAGCAGGTTTTCCCTAACTTTTTTTATCCAAGCAAAAGACAGGTGTGCTGTTCGTACGTATTTATCTTTTGAAAACTTATACAGCTCATAGGAACATCATTTATAGGTCTTACCTATGTTATATATCATTTATATATATTTCACCTATAATCGATATCAGATTATGATGTATATGTCACAATTTAAATATTCAGGAGGAAGATGTAGATGTCTTTTTATGATATGAAAATCCAATTCATTGATGGCAGGCCAGCTGATTTAAGTGTATACCGAGGAAAAGTACTTCTTGTTATTAATACGGCCAGTCAGTGTAGTTACTCACGTCAATTTGCGACTCTACAACAGATGCACGAAAAATACCGGCGTTATGGTTTTGAAATTCTTGCGTTTCCGTGTAATCAGTTTAATGAAAAGGAAGCAGGGGACAATTCAGAAGTGAAAGCTCATTGTGAAAATCAATTAAAGTTAACGTTTCCGTTATTTGAAAAAATTGAAGTCCGGGGGCTGCACGCTCATCCGATCTTTCAGTTTTTAACCGAGCAAGCACCCTTTCTAGGCTTTGACACTGAAACGGCTAGCGGGGAATGGATGGATCAATTTCTTAAAGAAAAATTCCCCGATATTTATCAGGGTGACGGGGTTAAGTGGAACTTCACTAAATTTTTGATCGATCAGAACGGTCATGTGCGAGGAAGATTTGAGACACCAACTGAACCATTTGAAATTGAGCCAAACATTAGATCATTGCTTTCAATGTAGTTAATAATTTAACGTTAATTAACAAGCATGTTTGGTCCTTGATTATTAAAGATTATCCTCTTCTCATATGTCATATTATTAAATAAGGGAACAAATCTATGGAGTAAACATCCTCCAATGATTTGTTCCCTATTCCATTCGTCAAACTAAAGATCCGTTCAGCTCGTTCATCAATGCCTCATTACATCTGAGGAATAATCGCCAGCACTAGGGCAAGGAAAGCTTCACGTACACGTTCTGTCGTTTCCATAACCTCATCATGAGACAAAGGCTGATCCAGTATGCCAGCAGCCATGTTGCTGATACAAGAAATGCCGAGCACTTCAATGCCCGCATGGCGAGCTACGATTACTTCGGAAACGGTAGACATGCCTACTGCATCCGCACCAAGAGTACGAAGCATTCTGATCTCTGCTGGAGTTTCGTAGTTAGGTCCAAGCAGACCCGCGTATACCCCCTCTTGCACATTAAAGCCTTGAGATGCTGCCGTATCCTTAGCAAGGGCACGTAAACGACGACTATAGGCTTCGGACAAGTCGGGGAAGCGCACGCCAAGTGCAGCATCATTTGGTCCAATTAACGGGTTTTTCCCCGTCATATTCAAATGATCGGAGATGAGCATCAAGTCGCCCGCTTGATAAGATGTATTTACGCCGCCAGCAGCGTTCGTTACTAACAGACTGCTTACGCCCAGTGCTTTCATGACACGTACCGGAAATGCCGTCAATTCCGGGCCGTATCCTTCATACATATGAAAGCGACCTTTCATCATCACAACTGGACGACCTTGAATCGTGCCAAGCAGTAGTTCACCTTCATGTCCTTCAACAGTGGACACCGGGAAATGAGGAATATCCTGGTACGCGATGCTAATGCCATCCTCAATTAATTCAGCCAGAACGCCAAGTCCTGACCCGAGAATTAGACCGACTTCCGGCTTAATGGAGCTTTTGCTCTGAATGTAATCTGCTGCCTCTGTAATCATCTGTTGATTTAGTGTTGTCATAAAATGCTGTTCCTCCTTGTGTAGTAACAATCCGTTTATGATTAAGCAGGGTTGTGATGCCTAGCCTGTGTTGGTGTATTAACCCAGCCTTCGAACATATAACCCGCGTATGTATAACGGCGTTGGTTGGTTTCATCATAATTTCAACTTAAAACGATACAGTATTCATTTATTCATGGCCCAAACCATAGTCCATGCTTTATTTGGCACGTGGATGATGGGTCTCATAAATTTCTTTCATCGTCTTGCGCCCATGCTGACTGTATTGCTGCCCAGGCTGTTCGACATGACCAAGCATGTCCTGCACCGCACGAGTATCAGCTCCATTCGCAATAAGGTGAGCCGCAAATGAATGGCGCAACGTATGCGGTGTAATTTCACCCGGGATACCCGCATCCACTGCGCATTTTTTTAACAGCTTCCAGAATCCCTGTCGGGTCAAACGCCTGCCGGATACGTTTACAAACAGTGCCTGCTCGTCCGTTCCTGCTTTAAGCAATTGACCACGGAACTCGTCCATATATACGCTCGCCCAGTGGGCAGCTGGTGCACCAATCGGTAAAATACGTTCTTTCCCCGCCCCGCCGCAACGAATGAAACGCATTCCAGGCTGTACGTCCCGCACATCAAGCGCAATCAGCTCCGATACCCGAATGCCCGTAGCGTATAACAACTCCAGCATGGCTCGATCTCGAACGCCTTGCGGAGAGCTGACATCAGGAGAGGCAAGCAGCAATTCGATCTCCTCAATGGTAAGAACTTGGGGAGGTGTCTTGTCAGCCTTTGGTGCTTCCACATCAAATGTAGGGTCCTGTACAATCTCACCGCGACGCATCAGAAAATGAAAATACGATCGCAAAGATACGATGCTGCGGGCAATCGTAGCATTCGCACGGCCATCCTTCTTTAGTTGGCCAACAAACAGGACAATATGCGTTCGTCTAACCTCACCCGCTTCGCGAATCCCGTATTCCTTTCTCACAAATTCCACGAACTTGTCCACATCTCGGAGATAAGATTCCAGCGTACTGCTTGACATTCCCTTATCTTCTTCCAGGTATAAAGCATAGGCGTGTATGGTCTGATGCATGTACAACACTCCTCATCTGACAGCAATGCCAACCGGCAGGCTGTTTCCGTATTTGCATCCCTGGCTGGCGGAGCTACTCTCCGTGCTGGCAGTTATTCTCCGTACCAATAAAAGAGGCGAAGCCGCTCAGCCATTGTAGGACGTGCTTCTCCAATGCCTGACCAATCCGTTTCCTGAAATACTTTAACCGCATTGCCGGTTGGCATTTGATACTGATCCACGGGTGAGATCCAGCCGTTAAACAGGTCCAGTACGTGATAGAACAGATAAACCAGCGCAGCAAAAAATACAATAAAACGTATAAAACGGAGCCCTCTCCGCACAGATATAATCATTGAAACGATCCCCTTCCCCTATTCAAGTCCAGTATTGTCCTTGAAACAGGGTATGTCCGTCCATCGGGTATTATGCCATGCCTGAACGAACCTTACAAGAGGTCCGGGACCAAAAAAGCTCCCCCGTCAAAACCGCCGGTGAGAGCTTGAAGATAGACTATGTTATTCTTCATCTTTGGGCTTTTGTTCATTTTTAGCTTTGCAACGATAACAAATTCCATGAAAGTCCAGTCGGTGATCTACTGTCGAAAAGTTAAATTCCCGCTCCAGTCGTTCTTCAAGCGGTCCAAGCCAGTCCTCACGTATTTCATCCATACTTCCGCATTGCACGCAGATTAAGTGATGATGGTGATGCTTGGATGTATCTCCGCGCAGATCATAACGCGCTACACCGTCGCCGAAGTTGATTTTCTCTACAACATGCAGCTCACTCAATAGTTCGAGGGTACGGTACACGGTTGCCAGACCGATTTCGGGAGCCTTTTCTTTAACGAGCATGAATACATCCTCTGCACTCAGATGATCTTCTTCATTCTCTAGAAGTACTCTAACGGTGGCTTCCCGCTGGGGCGTTAATTTATAACCTTGGGACTGTAGTTGCTGCTTAATTTTATCAATCCGTGCTTCCATTTTCTCCCTCCCCCTAGGAAATCACTGCACACTGCAACTTAACCCACTCTTTTCATTATAGGGGGAGTTCAATATCAAAGTCAACATTTTAGGACATGCAGTACAAGCTAGACAGGGAGCAGCATCGGCGTGACCCAACGCATCATTGCGGGGGTAACCCAGGTTTCAAAAGAAGCCACCCCAAGTAACAGCATTGCCATCACCACAGTCAAGATAACGTAGGAAGCAAAAGGCCTTTGGCGCCCTGGTGCACGGTGCATCAAAACACGACTACGTATGATATATAACGAGAACGTCATCGCCGCCACACTGCAGATCAGCAGGATCGGAATGACAAACAGATTATGCGGTGCTACGGATACAAGTGCAAACAGCAGCCCTTTCCATGAATACTGTCCAACGAGGTAACCCACAGTAAAACCGATCAGCACACCTTTCAGAAAATCCAGCACCAATATTCCCGGTAAACCGACAACGGACAAGCCTAGAATAAAAATTAATCCGACCCATTTCAGATGAAGCATAGCAATATCCCAATAGGACGTACTCTCTGCCCCTTGTGAGCTATGTTGCACCGTCATGAAGAAATTACCTAAGTATGCTTCGAGATCCTGCCGCTGTTCAAGAGATAGGGCGTTGACCATCAATGCGCCAAAGATAACACCGACCAGAAACAAGACAGCCACGAATACATATAACGAAGTTTGTCCTTTGAACGTAAAATAGGAAGAACGCATACGGGTACGAGTCCCCTTTCCGGTTATGCAGCTGAAGAAGATACTTCAAGCTTTAGCCTACTTGATCATCCTTATATTTCAGCTTATGAACCGGGACCCGCCTGTATGACTTCTTGTCCGAATTGTTAAACTTTGCTCCATTTGCTGGCTCTACTATTCCTTCTCTTTCGCCGCAACCTTACCGTACGTGCCTCCACCGCCAGAGGATAATGTAAGTTCACCCTTGCGAGCTGCCACAATCAATTCAGCGAGTAGCGGCCCGACCACCTCGGCCAGTTGAGCTTCATCTGTGCGGTGCAGCACAGCCATCTCCGTTCCAAAACGATCCAAGAGTTGACGCAGTTTGGCTTTCCCAAGCCCCGGAATGAATTCCAGTGGAACCTGATAGTAGTATGGCGGCCTGTTTGCTGGAAGCTCCGGCTTTTCGCGGTCCGCGATAGCCAGAATACGATCTAGCACCCCTTGAACAAGCTTTAGGCTACCGCAAAGTGGACAACGCTCAGCGGACAGATCCTTCTCATCCATAACGCTACCACATGCTCCACAATACGTCCGATGATATTTACCAAGTTTTGGATTCAAACCATAATTGGCCGCAATATGTCTTCCCTCTTCCCCTCGCAAGGCCATACGGAATTCGTCAAACGAAGGCGATGCAATCTGTAACTCATTGTATTCCCGCCCGATTTTACCTAGTGAATGCGCATCCGAATTCGTTAGAAACGGAACTTGATCCAGTTCCCGAATGTAACTCGCCATAGAGGAATCCGAGCTTAGACCCAGTTCAACCGCATCCACAAGGCTTGTATCCAGCACATCCGCCATACGTGGTGCTGTACTGCCATAAATGCCCTTGTGCGGGGTGAACACATGAGCGGGAACAATCAACCCGCCGCGCGCTTTGATCTCCGCTTGCATCTCAAGAGCCGGCACGTAGACCCGCTGGGAGCTTAGGTTTACATTTTTCATATAACGTGTCATCCAGGTTGTAAAAGACTTCATTGTAGCCAGATCCCGGAAGTAGGCCAGCATGTGGAACTCACGCATTTCAGGTTCACGCAGTTCTATTTCCGTTCCCAGCAGAATGGTTGTGTCCTGATACGCAATGCCGCCACCCTCAACCTCAGACATCGTACCGTTGTCCAGCAGCTCCTCAATATCCCTCTGCACAACTGGTGAATGGCTATCGATGACACCAAGCAGATGAATCCCTTTACGAATAGATGCTTCACGGGCAATATTCTCAAAAGTTAAGTCGCGGCTGCCGCTAATCTTGACTGCCTCACCACGGGATGTGCGTCCGATGTGGATATGAAGATCCGAGTAACACGGCTCCCAAAGCGACGACGTTCCCTCTTGATTTGGCATAATTAAAACCGTCCTGTCGTTTTGTAAATATCCCACGCATATACGGCCATCATCGTTTTGGCATCACTGATCCGATTTTCATCCATCAGCTTGTATGCTTCTTCCAGCGAAATTTCCGATACTTCAAGAAACTCATCTTCATCAAGGGCCATATCCCCAGCTTCCAGTTCTTCCGCGATATAAAGGTGAATGATTTCGTCCGCGAAACCTGGTGAGGTGTAGAAAGACCGCAAATGATGGAGCGACTTGGCCGTATATCCCGTTTCTTCCTTCAATTCACGTGCAGCAGCAATTTCAGGCTGTTCACCCGGGTCAAGCTTACCTGCTGGAATTTCAATTTCGGTACGCCCCATCGCCTGACGGTATTGATCCACGACCAACATGCGGTCTCCCTTCAATGCCAGCACCGCTACCGCCCCTGGGTGTTTGATAATCTCCCGGGTCGCAGTTTGGCCGTTTGGAAGTTTTACGGTGTCTACCTGAAGCGAGATCACTTTACCTTCGAAGATTGGCTTGGTGGATACGGTCACTTCATCGAGCTTTGGATTCGCCGGTTGGGGCGCATAGATGGATTCAGCAGATGTGTCGGATTTCATGATTACCTCAACTCCTTTTCATGTGTAAAAAAATCGTTCAATGAACTGAGATGTATAAAGTGGTGATTACAGGCATATGGTGAGCCTATAAGAATTTAATCGTGTGTACAAGTCTAATGCGTACAGCGAGAACCAAGGGGGACTCACCGAATGAAAAGTTATCTCACGCCTCAATCTGCACATGTGGTCGGACAAGCGAGACAAGTACAGCTTATTCTTAGACAATGGATGCGTGAATGGGGCCCTGAAACCAAATTAAGCGACATGCTTGCCGGTCGTAAAGGCTAGAACGTTCACCATTGTTCAAAAAGTCCGAACCCGGTCTACACCGAATTCGGACTCTCATTTCTTTTTCAAGCGATGCTAAGGTTACATCATCTAATATACGATCAATTAATCTGATCGCTTATTTGCCTTTTGCCGTTTCTTGCACAATCGCGATAACGACCTGGGACAGTTTCACAATGTCTGCTGCGCGAATGCGTTCTTTGGTCGTGTGAATGTCCTCGTATCCCACCGCCAGGTTAGCTGTCGGAATACCAAAACCGTTGAAAATGTTGGCATCACTGCCCCCGCCAGAAGCAAACGTGCTTGTTTCCAGGCCCAGGCTTCGGATCGCCCGCTGTGCAAGTTGCACCACCTCATGGTCGTCATGGAAACCAAAAGCTGGATACTTGATCTCACTGCGAAACTCTGCGGTTGCACCGTATTTGCGGCATGTCGTCTCCAATGCTTCACGCATTTGGGCAATTTGCTGTTCGATTTTTTCTTGCACAATACTGCGAGCCTCCGCATCGATCTGAACAAAGTCACATACCACGTTCAGTGCAGAGCCACCTTGGAACTTACCAATATTCGCTGTCGTTTCGTCGTCAATGCGTCCAAGCTTCATCGCCGCAATCGCTTTGGCTGCAACTTGAATGGCACTGATTCCATCTTCCGGATTCACTCCGGCATGGGCTGACTTGCCATAGATTTTCATCTCAATCTCGGCTCTTGCTGGAGCAGCAACACAGATCGTACCCACCGCTCCGTTAGAATCCAGCGCATAACCAAAGGAAGCATCGATATCTTTCGGATTCATTGCTCGTGCACCGACAAGACCAGACTCTTCTCCGACCGTAATCACAAACTGAATTTTACCATGCGGAATGTTGTTCTCCTGAATAACACGAATGGCTTCAAACAGAGCTGCAATGCCCGCCTTGTCATCCGCTCCAAGAATTGTTGTGCCCTCACTGCGAATCCATCCGTCCTCACCAAGCTCCGGTTTGATTCCCTGTCCGGGGGTTACGGTGTCCATGTGACATGTGAAGAGCATCGGCTCTACACCTTCTACACCTGCCACACCTTCAGCTTCCAGTGTAACGACCAGATTGCCCGCTCCATGCCCTGTCTCGTTCATTGTATCGTCCTCATAGACATGAAGACCAAGACACGCGAATTGTTCTTTTAACACCTTGGATATATTCTGCTCATTTTTTGTTTCGCTATCAATCTGCACCAGATCCATAAAATGCTGAATCACACGCTGTTCATTAATCATTAGACTTTCCTCCCTATCGTAGATACGGTACAATACAGGTACTATGGCTTGTTCAAAAGTTCTGAAAGGAGTTCTCTCTTCATGCAAAATAAGAAATGGTTCAAAATTGTGATCTATCTCATGCTGGCAGCTATGGTTGGCTCCACTCTTTTCATCGCACTGGAACCGTTGCTGTTTGGATAGTCACCCTGATCTGAAGCTCTCTTAACGCGCCCACTACAGACGCTGGAGGGCTTCTTTTTCCGTACTCCATATCAGATCATATGGGAATATACGCTGAAAATAAGGTACAATATCCCGGGCTACCTGCTCAACCGTGTATGAATTCCCCGTGATATCCTCCAAAGAAGTCACACCATACTGTTCAATTCCGCATGGAATGATACCCTGAAACCCAGCATGTTGAATGCCTGAGGTAATGTTAAAAGCAAACCCGTGACTCGTCACAAATCCACGTCGATGCTTACACCGATTAAACTTAATGCCGATGGCCGCAATCTTCAGATCACCGATCCATACGCCCGTATATCCCTCTTTGCGCTCGGATTCAACGCCCTGATCGGCGAGATAATCGATCATCACCTGCTCCAGCTTACGCAAGTAAGCATGCAGATCCAGCTCCTCATCCCGACCAAGTACTAACAAAGGGTAACCTACCAATTGACCCGGTCCATGATAAGTAATATCACCGCCGCGATCAATTTGAAACAAGGAGATGCCCTGTGCTTTCAACTCTTCCTCACTCCAAAGCAGATGCTCCGGATGGTTCTGTGAACCAATGGTATAGGTTGGTGGATGCTGTAAAAGCAACATCTGTTCAGGGCCTTCGCCTTCGTCCAGTTGCTGCACAATTGATTTCTGAAGATTCCATGCCGCCTCATAATCCAGCATCGGTATGTATGCCACATTCAGCGGTTTGCCCATGTTTCCCCACATCCTTCTGCCCATGGTTTAATATATGAAAATAAGTCTGTCTCTAGACAGCCAGAAAAGTGCACGGCCTGAGGCACATACACTTTCCCGTCATTCTATCATAAACTTAATACACTTTTGTTTCCATGTTGTAGCCTTCCAGGTTCTCCTTAACACGTTGCAGGAACCGTCCACAGATGACCCCGTCCAGAATCCGATGATCCAGAGAAAGACACAAGTTAGCCATGGACCGCACCGCGATCATATCATTAATGACCACCGGTTTCTTCACAATGGATTCAAAGGTAAGAATAGCGGCCTGTGGATAGTTGATAATCGGCTGGGACAAGATCGAACCAAATGAACCTGTATTGTTCACCGTAAATGTACCGCCCTGCATGTGATCCAGCTTCAACGTGCCTTCACGGGTTTTGCGAGCCAGATCATCGATCTCACGAGCAAGACCTGCGATATTCCGTTGGTCCGCCTGTTTGATGACAGGTGTAAGTACCGAATCCTCTGTACCTACAGCCATGGACAAGTTAATGTCCCGCTTCACAATAATTTTATCAACAGCCCATACTGAGTTCATAATCGGGTAATCTTTAATCGCATTGACGACACCCTTCATCATAAACGAAAGATAGGTCAGGTTAATGCCCTCTTTCCGTTTGAACTCGTCCTTCAACTTATTGCGTAGCATCACGAGGTTGGTTACATCCACCTCAATCATTGTCCACGCATGAGGGATTTCAGATACACTTTGACGCATGTTACGCGCTATGGCATTACGCACTGGGGTAACATCGATAAAATATTCCGATCTTCCTTGTCCGCCGCCTTCCACTTCAATCTGTGGAATTTTCGGACTTTCGGTCAGATGGATTCCGGAATGACGCACAGGAACGCCCGCATCGGACGCAGGTAGCGTCTGTCCTGCGACGCCACCAGAATCTACCGAACCTGTATTCAAACCTGTATCTCTAATTCCACTGAACGGTGAAGAAGATGTCGACTGTACTTCCCGATTAGACGCAACAAATGTTTGTTCAGACGCTGATGATGCATTCGCTTGACCACCTTGCGCAACATAGGCAAGTACGTCTTTACGTGTGATTCGACCGCCAGCCCCTGTTCCCGGAACCTGCTGCAGATTCAGTCCATGCTCTGCTGCCAAGGACTGTACTGCAGGAGAATACCGATGACGCATCGGCTGATTCGGATCAAATGCTGCTGCATTCGAACCTGCAGCTGCTACAGGAGATTGGCCTCCGGTACGCGGTGCTTGAGCTTGTTGCGATTGCTGCTCCTGGCTCGCAGCAGGTGTCACTTGTTCCGCCATATCTTCATCGCCAGCAGCGACTTGCATACGGCAGATGGCCTCACCTACCGCAATGGTCGTTCCTTCTTCCACCAATAGATCACCCATAATGCCATCCACCGTAGAAGGTATCTCGGCATTCACTTTATCCGTAATGACTTCACAGATCGGCTCGTACTGCTCCACACGGTCACCCGGTTTTTTTAACCATTTGGCTATAGTAGCCGAGACCAGAGATTCCGCGAGTTGCGGCATAATGACCTCGATCCATTTCATACGTTCAGCCATTGATTTATCACTCCAAACTTTGTTCTATCTTTATCGATTAATACGCTGCAAGTTCGCGCATGGCTGTTTTGGCTTTATCCTTGCTCAGCATATAAAACTTCTCCAGCGTAGGACTGATTGGCATAGCCGGTACATCTGGACCGCACAAACGCTGAATAGGGGCGTCCAGATCAAAGAGACATTCCTCACTGATGATCGCCGCCACTTCTGCGCCTACACCACCGGTTTTGTTATCTTCGTGCACGATCAGCACCTTGCCTGTCAACCGGGCAGAATCAATAATCGCTTCACGGTCGAGCGGTTGCAGCGTACGCAGATCCAGTACGTGTGCCGTGATGCCCTCTTCCCGTTCCAGCTCCTCAGCGGCCTGCATAACAAAATGCAATGGCTGACTGTACCCGATAACTGTAATATCGGCACCTTCACGAAGCACATTGGCCTTACCGATTGGAACGATGTAATCATCTTCAGGCACATCTTCCTTGATCAGCTTGTAGCATTTTTTATTTTCGAAAAAGAGTACCGGGTCCGGGTCGCGGACAGCCGCTTTCAGCAAACCTTTCGCGTCATACGCCGAGTAAGGAGCAATGATTTTAAGTCCCGGTGTACCAAAGAAGATGGATTCCGGACATTGGGAGTGGTACAAGCCGCCGAAGATCCCGCCACCGATTGGCGCTCGAATCACAATTGGACAGCTCCAATCATTGTTGGAGCGATAGCGGATTTTGGCCGCCTCACTAATAATCTGATTTGTTGCTGGCAACATAAAGTCCGAATATTGCATTTCCGCAATCGGCTTCATACCGTACATGGCTGCACCGATAGCCACACCGGCAATCGCCGATTCAGATAATGGCGTATCCATGACACGCATCTCGCCAAATTGATCCTGCAACCCTTTGGTTGTCGTGAACACGCCACCTTTTACACCGACGTCCTCACCAAGAACAAAAACATTCTCGTCCCGCTCCATCTCTTCTTTCATTGCGAGACGGATTGCATCAATATATTCCATCATTGCCATGATTACCGTCCCCCTTCTTCGCTGTCCGCATAGACATGCGTCAGTGTGTCCTCAGGTTTCGGATATGGCGCGTTGTCTGCATATTCAGTTGCTTCCTTCATTTCCAGCGCGAGCTGGGAAGCCAGATCCGCATCCCGGGCTTCGTCCCAGATGCCACATTCGATCAAGTAATTTTTCATGCGAAGCACGCCGTCTTTTTTCCAGTTCTCCTCAACTTCTTCCTTGGTCCGATAGGCCAGATCATTATCCGAAGTGGAGTGTGGAGACAGACGATACATCATCGCTTCAATCAGTGTTGGTCCTTCTCCTGCGATGGCACGCTGGCGCGCTTCCTTCACTGCCGCATATACCTCAAGTGCATCATTGCCATCTACACGCAATCCTGGGAAACCATAACCCAGCGCACGATCAGAAATTTTGCCGCTGAGCTGTTTGTGAATAGGAACCGAGATTGCATATTGATTGTTCTCGCACATAATGATGACAGGCAGCTTATGCACACCTGCAAAGTTTGCGCCTTCGTGGAAATCCCCCTGGTTGCTTGAACCTTCACCAAAGGTAACAAAAGAAACAAATTCTTTCTTTTGCATCTTGGCAGCAAGAGCAAAGCCAACCGCATGAGGAACCTGCGTGGTAACCGGACTAGAGCCTGTAACGATACGCAGCTTCTTGTGACCAAAGTGACCCGGCATCTGCCGTCCGCCACTGTTTGGATCTTCCGCTTTCGCAAATGCAGACAGCATCAGCTCACGCGGGGTCATGCCTACAGCCATAACGAAGCCGTAATCGCGATAATAAGGTAAATAATAATCGTGGTCTCGATCCAGACCAAAAGCCGCACCGACTTGCGCAGCCTCCTGACCTACACCGGATACGTGAAAGTTAATTTTGCCGGCCCGCTGCAAGAGCAAGCAACGCTCGTCAAACTTGCGTGCAAGCAGCATGTATTTGTACATATCTAAAACTTCTCCATCGCTAAGTCCCAGTTGTTGATGTCGATGAACCGCGTCTGCAGTACCTTGTGAACTCATATGAGGTACCTCCTTTTAATCAGAGCCTTTTGCAAGTCTTACTACCCACTCTTATAACCTGGTACTAAGACTTGGCTTAACCCTATTATAATCCTTTTTGCCCGAAAAAGGAAAGTACCTTTCTCACTCGGCTGTTTGGCTTACATTCCAATTGCTTTTCCATCCACAGCTAACATCGCTTCGCCCATGATTTCCGACAATGAAGGATGCGGATGAATGGTCTGCCCGACTTCCCATGGCGTCGCATCCAGCATCTGTGCTAATGAAGCCTCAGCAATGAGTTCCGTCACGTGGGTGCCAATCATATGTACTCCCAAAATATCATTCGTTTTGGCATCTGCAATCACCTTCACGAATCCATCACGACTTCCGTGGATCAAGGACTTGCCGATGGCCTGGAACGGAAACTTGCCGGTTTTGATCTCGTGTCCGCGTTCTTTGGCTTCCTTCTCCGTAAAGCCAATGCTAGCCGCTTCCGGGCGTGTATATACGCAACGCGGGATACGATGTGCTTCAACCGGATGTACACTCTCCCCGGCCAGATGATTCACTGCCAGTATCCCTTCGTGACTCGCGGCATGTGCGAGCTGTAATCCGCCAATGCAGTCGCCAATTGCATAGATATGACCTTCTCCAGTTTGCAGATGTTTGTTGACCGCAATAAAGCCTCGTTCGACTTTGATATCGGTATTCTCAAGCCCGATATTTTCTACGTTAGCCTGACGTCCAATGGATACTAGCACTTTTTCAGCCGTCAGGGTTTCCAGTTTATCTCCCGCGAGCTCTACATCAATGTGTACGTTCTGATCTTCGGTGCGGTAACTGTCCGGTATCAGCTTGGCGCCAGTAAGGAAACGCACACCCCGTTTACCAAGCAAACGCTGCATCTCTTTGGCCACATCCTCATCTTCTGCAGGAAGTACATGGGCTGCTGCCTCAACTACCGTCACACTCACACCAAAATCATTCAACATGGAGGCCCACTCAAGGCCGATGACTCCACCTCCCACAATGAGAATTGAAGCAGGTAGCTCGTCCATACGCAACGCTTCATCACTGCTCATAATATATCTTCCATCCGGTTCAAGACCCGGCAGTACACGTGGACGAGAGCCGGTGGCAATAATCAGGTTGGTTGGAACGACCGTGTCCATCTCACCATCCTCGAACTCTACTGCCACTGCTCCGCTCTGCGGGGAGAAGATGGAAGGCCCGATCACTCGCCCTTTCGCGTGTATAACCTCAATTTTATTTTTTTTCATTAAATATTGAACGCCTTGATGAAGTTGCTCCACAATCGCATCTTTACGTGCCTGCACTTTCGGGAACACCAAAGTTGCTCCAGTCGTCTCAATGCCGTAGCTCTCACTGTCTTGAATCTCGGCATACATTTCGGCACTCTTCAGTAGCGCCTTGCTTGGGATACAGCCACGATGCAGGCACGTTCCACCAAGCTTGTCCTTTTCAATAATAACGACCTTTTTGCCTAGTTGAGCGGCACGTATTGCAGCAACGTATCCTCCCGTTCCTCCGCCGAGTACGGCAATATCACATGGTATTGGCATCTCTATGTTCTCCTCTATATACTCATTTTTTTGAACTATATAAGTTGAACTAGAGCTTTACACAGCCCACTACGATGACAGAATAACCTTTCAATCGCTGTTATCCCCAGATTTTTTCACATCCGTTTTTCAAAAGGAGAAAATCTGGTGATAAAGGCGAGCACTTCGTTTTTCCAGGTTTTTTCTGTCCTCTCCGTTAATGTGTAAAAAATAGTTCAACTTATATAAATAATAATAAAATGACCTGTGGTACCTAATTTACTTCGTACCCTCTATATATCATTGTACTCTCCTTACGCAGCCAACTCAAAGTTTGACCATTCTCGCATGGACAAATTAATACAATCCAAGCTATGATATAAGCAGGGATTCCCTGTAAGCGTAACCTTTATTTTATGTCTACTCTGGCAGAAAGGGTATAATGCTCATGAATACAAAAATAGTCTTTGCACGATTCCTTGCCATACTTATACTCGTCATCCCCGGATTAATGGCTATGAAGGGTTTTCTGATGATGAAAGATGCCCTGTTCCTATATTATGCTGAGCATGGAAACGACCTGATTGCCCCTGGCTTCCAGTGGCTTTCCTTCCTGGGCGGGCTTGTGCTTTTTGCAGCAGGCATGAGTTTTCTGGCCGGCTGGATTCTGTTTCGTGACCGCAAACGTAATTATGTAGGACCACGTTTCCGCTCGAAAAAACAACCTGAACAGATGGAAACACCCGGAAGCAGTTCATGATTCCGGGCTTTTTTATTTCCTTCTATTTTACATAAAGACAGGTTAACCACAGAAGAGGAAGCAGAGTAATTTCCACATCATTTGCAAGCTTCATTCATATAAGGCATCCCGCAGTTTGGTAGACATACGCGACTCCTTCGATGAGGATTTAAGAATTGTTCTGCGTAGTGTAAGATTGCTGGCTTGCAGACGTTCAGCTTCTGTTAGCAGTTCCGTAAATAATGCCTGCACAGCACCATCCAGCTGGCCTGCTTTATTTAAATCCTCATAACGCTGCTTCAGTGAGGTTAATGCTTCGTTCATTTTTAACACCTCTTTTCAGTTAAATCCATTGACTCCAGATTTCTAAACCTACATTGTAACTATCCATATCGTAACACAAACTACTTTATATTAGTTCTGGCTCTTTCCAAAGAAGATGTGTTAATCTGTAATGGTCGCTTTTTTTGAATTCCGTATGCGAGAGGGGTAGCAGCACCGTGCAAACTGGACGTATTACCGTAATTACTGGACCCATGTTCAGTGAAAAATCCGGTGAACTTATTCGCCGTTGTCAAAAACTTATTCAATTTGGCCGTAAAAAGGTCGTTGCCTACAAACCAGCCGAGGATGATCGCTTCGCTCAGGATGAGATCGTAAGCCGGATCGGTTACAGATTGCCTGCTCATTCTATTCCCCGGCAATTAACGCCGGAATCGGTAGAAACCATTCTGAATCAGACGATAGATGCCGATGTTGTTGCCTTCGATGAAGTTCAATTTTTTAGTAGTGCAATTATGGAACTTGTCTCCGAACTGGCATACTGTGGCAAACATGTGATCGTTGATGGACTTAACATGGATTATCGCGGAAAAGAATTCGGATATATCGGCGGCCTGCTTGCCATGGCTGATGATATCGAGAAACTATCTGCGTTCTGTGCAGTCTGTGGCAGCCCGGACGCAGCTTTCACACAGCGAATTGTCAACGGGGAACCCGTTACATTAGGTCCGGTTGTCATGATTGGCGATTCGGAAGCTTACGAGCCCCGCTGCCGCTGCTGCTTCATTCCTCCTCACAAAGTGGAATGCCCGTCATAACGCAATGCCCAGCTCCAAAGCCCATATTGGGCTTTTTTTATTGCAATGATATCATCTACATTCCCATGACTTCTACTACCATTAAAGAAACAGACACAAAAAAGCACCGCTGTATGCGATGCTCTCCAAATCACTTCCCGCTAGTCACGGGAAACAAAATATTTGTTGGTCATGTAATATGCATCGCCACGTGACGTTTCTACCATACCTTTTTTGGCATCCAGGAATACAATCTCTTTACATTTTGTGCAATACCATTTCGTACGCTTGTAAGGAGATTCCGTGACATAGGCCGTGCCGCATTTACAATCAATTTTCATTAATAGCTCGGTGGATTTATAAGCACTGGATAGACGTTCCAGGTTATCCTGCTGCTGCGTAGGCATGATCGTCTGTTGATAATCGGATAAATGATTTTGAACCTTGAAGTCTGCAACCAAGCCTGCATTTAATCCAAAAAACTCTTTGCCGATCTCCGTTACGAAGCGTCTCTCATTTCTATAACAGTCGAGCCATTCAACAATCTGCTTATTAGACAGTGGAACCGTACCCTTGATACCGCTATTTAAGGTGTAGGTCATGATGTATAAAGTATCGTCTTGTCTTCCTGAGTACATTAGAATCCTCCTTCGAATACATTTGCTAATGTACTACAAAAACGCGCATAAATCAAAATAATGTTGTTCCTTGAGCGCATTTCTTCTTATTAAATGGGAAACATACCTCTTTCGTCAGCCAAGGACTTACAAGAACTGCATACACCTGTAACATTTCCCTGCGGAGCTGCATAATAAACAACACTTTTCACATCTTTCCTGCAAATGGAACAGTAGTTCCTCCTTTCCTTTTTTGGAGTGTAGTCCGATAGCTTCACTACGTTTTGATGTTGCCGAAACCTTCGTAAGAAGCCCAGCCATTTCATGTTCGCTTCACTCTTTCTTGTTCGCCTACCTTGTAGTCGTTTTTTCTTGACCTGGGAAACTAAGCCACCTGTTATGTAAATACGATTCCAAGTTGTGCGTGCCTATCTCATATTTTATTCGACGTTTTGAGTGTTTTTCCTGTTTTAATCTCAGTACATATTAAAAAAAACCAACGACACCTGTCCTCCGTATTCCGAGAAACAGCTGTCAAGCCGGTTTTTAATCGCATCATTTATAAAATGTGCCCAGCACGTCCAGATCCGATGAACGTTCAATCCGGAACGGATAGATGAATCCCTGCTTAAGTTTAGCAAACTTTCGCTCCCACAGATCCAATCCGGATGTAAAGTTATACGCCTGATATATAAATTTGGAACAATAGTTTCGTTCTATGCTGAGAAGATTTGTTTGCAAACGATAATACTTCACCTGTTGATAATGTTCCTGCACCCATTCCGCTGCACGAGATCCCACCTGACGGAGCTTGGAGCGGTACACAATGAAACGATCTCCTTGATAAAAGCGGGTAAGGTACCAGTCCAATGTATCGGCAAAAACGGGCCCGTAAGGGTGCACATGATACACCTTTCCGTCCAGACCAATAATGCCCATATGGCCGGCATAATAAGTTGATTCCGAACTTGGTGTATAGACAATATCCCCTGGCTCAAGCTTCATCGATTTCAATACGCTGAGAGGCAAGTCTTGCTGTTGTTTTTTAACGGCTACACGTTTGCGACGTCCCTCGACCAATAAACGATGGAGAGCTCCAGCTGTAGCAAGATAAACCGCAGACCATTTAATTCGTTTCTTGTTCACCCGCTGAAGCAAGCGCTGAATAAACGTAGCATTTTGTTGTCCAGATGTTGAACTTCTTTTCATACACTGCACTCCACTCTTGTCGAAATAAACTCCCGTTGCAAGCTTTATGACTTTTTTAATTTCAAGTAGTGACATCTGTTTGTTATTATCCACATAAGTCTGTTGTAGCTTTTGATTATAGATGGTTTAGAGTTGATCTTCAATTGAAAGCTATTCTAGCTTGTGCAATTCTACCTTCTTCATACCCGCATGATGCAAAAAAATAACCCCGGAAAACTCCCGAAGTTATTTTAGTACCTGCGATTATACCTATTCTACAACACCAAGTGCTTTGTTTTTCTCTTTGAAACGACTGTTATGTGAAGAGACATACGCCACTTTCTCGGCTTCCGGATCCATATACAGTTTAGCACTATTAACAGCCAGAGCTGCATCCGTAAATGTACCCGCGATCAGATACAACTTGCTTCCATAATCTACAAAATCACCAGCGGCAAAAACGCCAGGAATATTGGTCTGTAGCCTTTCGGTTGTGCTGACATGCCATTCACCCAAATCCAGTCCCCACTCACGAATCGGTCCAAAATCGCTCTTCATGCCATGATTGACAATCACTGCGTCGACTTCAAGCATCTCCGTCTTGCCAGTCTCCATATGTGTAACGGTTACTTGTTCGATCATATCACCACTTATACTGTGTAGCTTCTCAATTGCGTAGGGTGTCCGCACATCAACTGAGGATTCTTTCATCCGCGACACGTTCCGTTCCAGTCCTCCGAAATGGTCACGCCGATGTACGACCGTTACCTGCTGAGCCAGGCTCTCCAGCTCATTCGCCCAATCCACAGCGGAGTCTCCACCACCGGAGATTAACACCCGCTTACCACGGAAAGGCTCGAGCTCTTGCACCGTATAATGTAGATTGGATACTTCATAGCGGTCTGCGCCTTCAAGCTCCAGTTTCGCCATTTTGTATATCCCGTATCCTATAGCCAAAATGACGGTACGTGTCCAGTGTTGCTCACCTGTAGCTGAAGTTAGCAAAATAGTACCATCCGCTTTACGTTCAAATCCTTCAATCTGTTGTTCAAATACAAGTGTCGGTTCAAATGTGCGCGCCTGCTGCTCCAACTGTTTAACCAGATCTTCACACAGGATGGGTGTTACCCCTCCAACATCCCAGATCATCTTTTCCGGATAAAACAGCATCCGTCCACCCAATCTGTCACGTGCCTCAATTAATTTCGTTTTCATATCTCGCATACCGCTATAAAAAGCAGAGTACATGCCCGCCGGGCCGCCTCCGATAATCGTTACATCATAAAGCTCTAAATCTTGATTCATCTCTATAGGACCTCCATCCATTCGACCCTAACGTCGATTACATGATATTGATTCTCATTATCGTTTAAGTCTAATGGAAATTGGTTCAAATTACAATGCCTATATCATTTTCGCCGCCTGTGTAACCACCCTTATGTCCACGATTTCCTCATCAATTAGCGTGCTCTTGGGGCAGACAACAGTTTATCTACAACAAAATCGAGCTGTTTATTGATCGAATAGATGTCTGAATAATAAAAGAAATCAAAATCGATCTCGATCAGACGACCTTCTTTAACCGCCTTAATATTACGCCATATCGGATTATCAGTTAGATTTTCTGCTCCTTCATATACCGAGCGAAATACATAGTCACCTATGTATTCTGGTAGAACCTCCATTGAGATTGTAGAGCCATCTTCGTCTGATACGACATCGATTTTGTCTTGCACTACTTTAGGAGCTTTCATCTCCAAATACTCATAGATCGCTTGAGAACCCCGACCAAATTGCTTGCTCTCCACAACGACCATACCTTTCAGTCCGCCTTCAATAATGGAAATGGTTTTATCCAATATACCAGCGTCTGCAAGAGTTTTTTTACTCTCTTCCACTTTGCTGTTAAGGTTGTTAATCAAGACTTCAGCTTCCTTCTCTTTGCCAAAAATGCTGGCTATGCTGTGAAGTCGTTCTTCCGTTGTCATTTTCTCGTACGGAATATACACCGTAGGTGCGATATTTTTCAACGTGTTATATGTTTCTTCTGACGGAACAATAATCAGGTCTGGATCAAGGTCAATGACCGCTTCAGGGTTCGGTTCGAACCAGGTACCTAATGAATTCACACCTTCAAGCTCACTCTTGTAAGCAGCCCCGTCGTATACATCTGATGTAGCGATTGGCTTGACTCCAAGTGCAACCACGTCACCTTGAAGATACAGCACAACAACTCTTTTCGGATTAGCCGGAACGATAACATCACCTTTGATGGTTGATACGGTGCGTGTTTCATTATCTTTGTTTACTTGACTTCCCGTCTCTGATGTTACTGATGAACTACTGTTAGTAGAACTGGCACCCGTTCCTTCTCCAGTTGAAAGTGTATTGGCGGTACCCGAAGAACAGGCCGTAAGGAGCATCGTTAAACTTAATATTGCAATCATGATCATGCTGTAACCTGGATTTTTTCTTTTCATTGGTGTGGACCCTCCGTTTATATATCGATAATGATTATCATAATCAATATATCTCGACTTCAATGCCCAGCCAATGGACGATTCGGATACTTGTAATGGACGATCTTCTATTCGGCCGAATTCCCTCACTTTCTTTTGATACAAACTCGGAGACATGCCAACATGTTTCTTGAAGATCCGGCTAAAGTAATAAGCATCAGAATAGCCAACCTCTGCTGCGATAGCACCAAGCTTAGCATCTGATCGCACAAGTAAATCCTTTGCCTTGCCAATTCGCGTCTGGATTAAGTAATCAATAGGACTGTAACCGGTCTTGCGTTTGAATCGCATAGATAGATGACGAGAGCTAAAATTGAATTTTTCTGCTAAAAAATCAAGTGTAACTTGTTCTCTATAATGCTTATTTATGTATTCAAGTGTCAGTTCCACCGGATCAACGAGTTGGGTTCGACTCTCCTGTGCAGCCAGCTGAACCATAAGTTCATGAATGAATTGATAAAATAGACTCTTCGTATGAAGCAGGTCCAAATTTGTTGGTTGCTCCCATGATTTCTCCATCTCATTAAGATATCGTAGCAATTCCAACGGTTCACTTGGTGTAAACCCATATTGCAATGTAAACGGAGTACCCAGAGACTGTCCCTGTAGCCACCTTTTACGATAATTCGGAAAAGCTCGAAATGCTCTGTAATATAACATGATATATTCAAAATCCTCATGGGTCTCTATATTCAATAGTGATCCTTTGGCCCCGTGAAGCATAAAAAAAGATTCTGTTTTATATGTTTGTGCATCCAATTGAAGATCAGCCGACCCTCGAATCGCATATATAAAACCAGCAGCAGGTAGTGTATATGATTGCTGTTGTTTTCCAGGCTTCATGACGATACGTCGTATGTCCAGCACCTTCATGGCCGCATAATTCCAGTATTGCACCTGTTCGTTTATTTTCATCATTACTCTCCAATCCCCTTTTCTCCTGACACGATAACCACCCAAAATGATTTATGTTCTTCTTTTTCTTTTAAATGCATGCAACGCCGTCCCGACTATTTCACCAATCGATCTTGGCTAATTTTTTATCAATTGATAACCATTATCAATTAACCTGATGAAGTTTGCAATACTATACGTAAAGAAATGCATTTTAATGAGCATGTCGAAGCTTCATTTATTTCTCATTTCATCCGATATATGTGTAAATAACTATGACCATGCTTAATTAAGAAGGAGATGGGCACATGAATTCAATTTCACCTGCAACCAAAAGCAGTTTCACACCGGCTAACCCCACCTCAAACCGAGATAAAGAAATTCAGGGGTTGATGCAACAGAAAGTTAAATTCAATGAACAAATCCAGTGGGAAAACTGGTAGGTTTACGGGACAGAATGCAAAGTTCTATTCATACCATTGAGGGGGAGATCCGGTCCGACCGGATTGTGCTGGAGAATGACACGCACAATGATCCTGGCAAATCGCATATGATTGAGAATGCAGAACGCACCGTTTTTCAGAAAAAAAGAGAAGTTGTGCAAGACATAGAGTCCAAAATGAGCGAAGTCAATCATAAGATCGGCGAGCTGGCAGCCGAAATTCAGGAACCAACACACCAAAATTCAGCAAAGCTTCCGACATCTGTTGCTTCACCTAAGGAAGTTTCTGAAGAGAATGAATCTAAAGTGTCCGAGCTAAAAGAAAATACAACCGATGTTAGGGTCTTAGGACAAATACCCCCAAGTCCTGTATCGAACAAAACAAGTCCACCTGCCGCTTCTTCTTATTCATCTGTAGACATTCGAATCTACTGATTATATGCAAAATGCTGGCTTGTTTGACTTCGACATTTAAACTTTGACTAATAAACTTTAACTAAGGGGTTATTTTCTTTAAACGAACACATTAAGTTTATGTAGTATCTCAATTCAATCATAGCTAGCTTAATACTACCTCCCCTTCGATGTCATTGGCACAAATAATACTGCCGTTGATGGATTTGCAGCTTTTTTTCACACGAGTTGCCTCATGTACAATTTGATTCATATTTTCATACCTTTGATAGAGATTGGTCACCACTGCAATAGATACGGACACCAAAGGAATCGGTCGATTCAAGCCCGAGCGGCCTTCGCCCATCACATATTGATTGCTCCAGTCCTGTTCGTTGTAGAAAACTTTCTTCAACTCCTCAAACTGAGAAATGACTTCTTCACACACCTGTTTATACTGATGGTGGTTCAGGATTGCGATAAAATCATCCCCGCCAATATGGCCTAAAAAGGCCTCTGCTACCCCAAAATGCTCACGGAGCACAGCTGCCGTTGCTTGTATCAGCTCGTCCCCCATTTTAAAGCCATAACTGTCATTATACGATTTGAACTGATCCAGATCGATGTATAGAACACTGAACTGATCTTGTTTTAGTACCTGAACTAATCGGTCGTCTATAATTCGATTACCCGGAAGCCCTGTTAACGGATTCATGAAAATAGCCATTTCAGCTCTTACATCCGCAACTGCGAGTAATAGTCTCCGTATACTTACCGCCCCATGAAATCGATCTCCAGATGTTACTAGAACCAGATCATACAGATCTGCTTCTTCACGCTTCATCGCCATTACACTGACATCCGTGATCTGTTCGGAATAATCGACAACCAGTGCATTCACGTTCATAAGCAGTTTTACAGGGCGTCCCATATACAAATTGTAGCCATATTGTGAACCGATCTGTTGAAAAAATCGAGTTCGCATCATTAACGAAATGCCCTTTTTACCTGTAACCGCTACACCTTCCAGATTCGGATTTGATTTAAACAGTTGATATAAGGCATCACACTTGGTTTCTGGCAATACGACTGGAATCGGTTCGGCTATTTCACCTATTTGAGTAAACACATGTATCAACTCCTCGCCATGTCATCAACCATGTCACTTTTGATCTATCCGTGGTCACATCGTACCACTTTTTACCTAAAAAAGCGTTAACTTCACGTAAATTTTTTCAAAAAAGCACCAATCCCTTGCTTAAATCTGTAAACTTTTTAGGTAAAAAGTCACATAGATCACTATCCCATTCATTAGACGTAGGCGCATAAACACTGCAAAGAGATTAACTGGTGAACAAATCATATCTTTTGCGGAGCCAGTGATAAATTCTTTGATGAACAGTACAGCCTAACATGAACATGATCTAACTGAAATTCAATATCATTCATAAAAAATACCGCCTTCATTGGATTTTTCCAAACCCAATAAATGACGGTATTAGTTAGTTTACATCATAGAAGTTAGTCGGGCTCCAGCGATCTGTTCCACATATTTACCGCCTAAATTGTTTAGACAGTAAAATTGCTCAAACCTTACTCCGAATCCTTTCAACTCACCTTATGCTCAATTCTCAGCTTGTCAGCAACCATCGCGATAAATTCCGAGTTCGTCGGTTTCGACTTGCTGATGTTGATCGTGTAGCCAAACAGGTGGCTAATGCTGTCGATGTTGCCGCGTGTCCATGCCACTTCAATCGCGTGACGGATGGCACGTTCGACGCGAGACGGCGTCGTTTTGAACTTTTCGGCAATCGCCGGATACAACGTTTTGGTTATAGCCCCCAAAATTTCGATATTGTTGTACACCATTGTAATGGCTTCGCGCAAATACTGATATCCTTTAATATGCGCAGGAACTCCGATTTCATGTATGATCGACGTGATGCTGGCATCCAGATTTTTGTGTTTGCCCATCGGCACGACATTGGACTTGTTCATAAACATGGAAGAAGAAGATGAGCCGCTGCTTGTAGACATTGTCGTTTGTGTGCCAACAAGCTGACGTACACGATTGGCCAGTACTTCCATGTCAAAAGGCTTAAGAATGTAGTAGGAAGCTCCGAGTTGCACAGCACGCTGTGTGATGTTTTCCTGGCCGAATGCGGTGAGCATGATTACTTTAGGCTGCGGAGACAGATTCAGACCACGCAGACGTTCCAGTACACCGAGTCCATCCAGATGAGGCATGATAATATCCAGAATCAACACATCCGGCACATCCCGAGTTTGTTCCAGCAATTGCAATACTTCTTCGCCGTTGTATGCAATACCGGTTACTTCCATATCTTCCTGCTCGGATATATATTCGGCAAGCAAATTCGTAAATTCACGGTTATCATCGGCCAGCAATACCTCAATTTTTTGCAAAACGGTATCCTCCTTTTATTTAAAACCTCGTCTTTTACAATTTCGTACATTTCCTTACACGTTAAATTTTCGACACGCCAAGTGAAATTCCTTCTGTCGAAAATTATTTTTCTTTATTTTTTTTTATTGATCCTTTATAATAAATATTTTATTTCAACAACCGATATAATATGTTTACTTTCGACAAAAAAACCTTAAAGCTGTTTATCCAGCCTTAAGGTTTTTCGCTTGATCTTTTTTCATCATCACACCAGCATCCTGCAGCATCCATTCGATAAAGCATCCATACCCAGATTTCGGATCGTTGACAAAGACATGAGTCACAGCACCAATGAGCTTGCCATCTTGAACAATCGGACTACCGCTCATCCCTTGCACAATGCCACCCGTCTTATCAATTAACTTAGGATCTGTAATACGGAGTACAAGGCCTTTCGTCGCTGGCTCCGATTGATCAGCTACATGCACAATATCAATAGAGAAACGTTCTACCTGCTGCCCATCCACTACAGTCAGAATTTCAGCCGGTCCTTCCTTCACTTCATGAGAGAACGCAACGGGAATGCCTTGCGAATACAAACTGTGTTCCGGATTTTGCGACATTTTACCGAAGATGCCAAACGCCGTATTACGCTCAATATTGCCTAAAATTTTGCTTTCTTTAAGAAAATGAGCTCTTTTTTCTCCCGGATCACCGGTCTCACTTTTCGAAATAGACGTCACATTAGACTGTACGATTTGTCCGCTACCCACAACGATGGAGGTTTGAGTGTTCATATCCGTAATGACATGACCTAACGCCCCATATACCCCTTGATCAGGTGCATAGAAGGTAAGCGTACCTACACCAGCCGCTGAATCACGAATGTACAATCCAAGTCTCCATGCTTTGTCTTCTGCATCATACGCCGGGGTTAACTTGGTTTTAATGGTTTCGTTGCCACGTTTCAGAACGACATCAATACCCTGATTACGTTTTCCTGCAAGTTCTACGGCCTCAGATACACCTGCCACACCATCGAGACGCTTGCCATCCATATGAGTAATCAAGTCACCTAATTTGATACCTGCTGCTTCACCAGGGGATTTTTGTTCATCCGGATTAGAGCGCACCAGATGATGTCCAACAACCAGGATGCCAGCAGACTTAACTTTAACACCAATGGTTTGACCTCCTGGAACGACACGAAGATCAGGAATTACTTTCACATTGACGGTTTTTACAGGAATTTTCCCCCATAATTTTAAGGTTAGTGTAGCATGTCCCGTCTGTTGAGGATGAAGATGCAGAGGTTGCTGCCGAGTGAGCTTAATCCCAGACTTATGTTCCAGTCCAACGATATCAGGCCGATCAACGACTGCGCTTGAACCAGCGGGTACTGCCAGCCGTACATCTGCTTGCCTGCCTGCAAACACCTGTACTTCATCAGGCAGGGAAGCATAACTTTGCATCGGCTGAACAATCTGGCTAAGTACACATAGAAAGAAGGCAAATAAAAGACCTAGCAATTTCTTCCTGAGGGGGGAATTCAATGGCTGTCACACTCCCTTTGCTTCTTTCGCTTGACGAAAGGTGGTCGCCAATTGCGTACCTATAAGATAACCCTGCCCCCAGGCTTTTATTACTGTCAAACATTACGCCAGCCGTCCGTTTCACCCTTTTTTGGCTTCCGCCAAATTCAGCATTTCTTGCGCATGATGCAGTGTTTTTTCTGTAATTTCCACACCACCGAGCATACGTGCCAATTCCTTCACTCGCCCTTCTTGGGACAGAGATTCCACTTGAGTCATCGTGCGCCCGTCGTAAACATGTTTCTCAATCAAATACTGATGATCAGCCATACAAGCCACTTGTGGCAAGTGTGTAATGGAGAACACCTGACACGTTGAAGACAGACGATGAAGTTTTTCTGCAATGGATTGTGCTGCCCTACCGCTGACCCCTGTATCTACTTCGTCAAAAATCAATACCGGAATACGGTCATGGCGAGCAAATATGCTCTTCATCGCCAGCATAATTCTGGACAATTCTCCCCCTGAAGCGATTTTCCCCAAAGGTCGAAGAGGCTCACCTGGGTTCGGTGAGATCAGGAATTCCGCATTATCAGCACCTTGGCGACTTAATCGGATGCGACGTCCATTCCATTCAATGCCCTTTGGATCTTCAGCAGGCACAATCTGAACACGCAGTGACGTTCGTTCCATCTGTAAGTCCTTGAGCTCACTTTCTACCTGAGCCGCCAGTTCCTCAGCACATTGCTTACGCACTTTGCTGAGTTCTTCCGCTGACTCCATTACGAGTAGCAACAACTTGTCGCGCTCCGCACGAAGCTTTTCTAAACGTTCATCCTTGTTTTCGAGCTGGTCCGTTTCATGGCTTATCTGCTCATAATAATTTAAAATGAGTTCCACACTGTCCCCATATTTACGTCTTAGTCCAGAGATCAGATTTAAGCGTTGCTCCACTTCCTCTAATCTGCCAGGATTGAATTCGATTCGTTCCCGATAGTCCCGTAACTGGAACGTGGCATCTTCCAGTTGATAAAAGGCAGACTGCAGTTGCTCCACGATAGGCTGTAATCCCTTGCTGTCATAACCCGAAATATCTTCAATTCGGGACAGAGCTATACTTACCGCTTCTAATCCACGTTGTCCACTCAGGAGCTCATAAGCACCAGCAACACTGTCCATCATTTTCTCACTATGGGATAGTTTGACCCGTTCTTCGCCGAGTAATTCATCTTCTCCACGGGTAAGGCTGGCTGCAGCGATCTCTTCCAATTGAAAACGATACATATCAAGCAGTTGGTAAGCCCGCTGGCTTGACTCTTGTAGTGCTCGCAACTCCTTCTCCGCCGCAATAAATTTGCTGTACCGCTCCTGATACCTAGCTTTAACTGGCCCGATGATATCGGAGCCATACGTATCCAGGAGTCCGAGATGACTTTCGGCACGCAACAGACTTTGATGCTCATGTTGCCCATGAATGTTGATCAACTTCTCGCCGACTTCGCGCAGCATCGTCAAATTTACAAGCTGTCCATTAATCCGTGACGTACTTTTGCCTTGCGTGTTTAATTCGCGCCGAATTACCAGATGTTCCTCCGGCTCACAGTGAATACCAAGCTGTTCTAATGTGCTCCATACGGGATGACTGGGCTCCATCTCAAATAGCGCTTCCATCTCTGCTTTGTCGCATCCGTAACGAATCAGATCGGCTGAGCTTCTTCCCCCGGCAAGCAAACCAAGAGCATCGATAATAATGGATTTACCTGCACCGGTTTCCCCAGACAACACATGAAATCCCGGATGAAAGACCACATCGACTTCTTCCACCACGGCGAGATTGCGAATCGATAATGTAACTAACATCTGCAAAAACACCTCCGGCTGATTTAAGCAATATATCCCATGATGCGCTCAATAACAGTGACACTGTTGTCTTCAGTACGGCAGATGATAAGGATTGTATCATCTCCACAGATTGTGCCCATCACTTCAGTCCATTCAATATTATCGAGCAAGGCGGCAATGGAGTTCGCCGTCCCTGGCAGACATTTCATCACCACAAGGTTATTGGTATGATCAATGTGGAGAAAGTTATCCACAAGGGCACGCTTGAGCTTTTGAATCGGATTATAACGCTGATCGGTTGGCAGAGAATATTTATATCGTCCATCGTCCATGGGAATTTTAATTAACAGAAGCTCTTTAATATCCCGAGATACCGTTGCTTGTGTAACCTGAAAACCAGATTGACGTAGTGCTTCAACCAAATCGTCCTGTGTTTCTATTTCATTTTGACTAATAATCTCACGAATCTTGATATGTCGTTGTCCCTTCATACATGCCTCCAGTTAAATGTATTGCACTGATGCGGCACTTCCTGCCCGCAATGCTGTTTCATACCATATTTCATGCTTACTATATATTAATCCAGATCCTCACCATCATACACGTCTTCCTGATAATCCATCAGTCTGATTACCATTATATCTGAATCCTCCAGGTCAACATAAAGCAATCCTTCACAACCGGGATATAATAACAGATAGGGCAAGAAGCGATCTCTTATAGCAGGTCCGCTCAGTTCAAGCGGCTGTCTGCGACGGGATGTTTTGACCAGATACCGGGCATCCTCCCGCTCTGCAACATAATCAATAAACAACCTGCTGTAAAGTACCGAGTCATCCGCCTCAAAAGCTAGAGGTACTTTCATTTTCCCACCAATCACATCATATCCATTTGCTTCAAGTAAAGTCAGAGCAGGAGAATCTTGAATGTTTTCATTGAGTTGCAACTCTGCCAAGCTAACCGGGATCGGCCGATTCATCCAGCTACGCAGTCCCACAAACAACCATACGATCAAACAGACAGCAAAAACACCAATAACTATTGTGTCATATTGACCATTCATCACGGCTCACCTCGATGACATATTCGAGATCGAACAACCGTTTCCCTTTATCCCCAAACATCTTTCCAGCGAAAAGAAACCCATCCTATGATGAGTTTCCCGTAAAAGTATGAGCAGCTTCCTTTGCCACTTGCTCAGCAAGTGTATCAAGTGAAGTATCGTCGTTCTCTGGTTGTGCGGCCTCTGGTGCTTCCAGACGCCAGTGTGCGAGAAATTCAATATTGCCCTCACCACCTGTAATAGGCGAAAAGGTAAGACCTTTCAGGCTTAATCCAAGTTGACTGGCAAAATGAAGCATTGTCTGCAAAACATCCTTATGCACCTTCGGGTCACGGACAACGCCAGATTTCCCCACTTTATCCCGCCCCGCTTCAAACTGTGGTTTGATTAATGCCACAATATCCGCAGGCTGCTGCAACAGTGCTAACAGCGGTGGAAGAATAATTCGCAAGGAAATAAAGGATACATCAATGCTTGCAAAGTTCGGCTCAGGGCCGCTCAGATTCTCAGGTGTGACATAACGAAAATTCGTACGTTCCATAACGGTGACCCGATCATCATTACGCAGGGACCAATCCAGTTGATTATACCCGACATCAATCGCATATACATGGGAAGCACCATGCTGAAGAGCACAATCTGTAAAACCACCGGTAGATGAACCGATATCCAGCATAACAAGGTCACTCATATCCAGGCCGAAGTGACGAATCGCTTTTTCAAGTTTTAGTCCGCCTCTGCCTACATAAGGATGCACAGAGCCCTTTACCTTCAGTTCAGCATCCCTGGGAATTTTCATGCCTGCTTTTTCAATCGGTTCATTATTGGCGTAAACAAGTCCAGCCATGATTGCAGCTTTTGCCTTCTCACGACTTTCGTAGTAGCCTTGTTCCACCAGTAGCACATCAATTCGTTCTTTCGGGAGTGACATGTCTTTCTCCTATCCGCTACTTTTCATTTGATTCTAATGTTAGGAAGGGAAACGTGTCTTGGACATTCCATAGGAAGATTGAACGGCCATTTTACGCAGTTCCGCACATACATTCTCTACCGTAAGCCCAACTTCTTCACGTTGTTCCTTGATACTGCCATGTTCGATAAAACGATCCGGAATGCCCATCAGATGCACATGAACATCATGCATGCCTTGTTCAGCGTAGAACTCCAATACTGCACTTCCCATACTGCCCGCTTGAGATGTTTCTTCAAGTACGATTAGCTTTGTCCCACGAACAGCCAGATCATGCAGCATTTGTTCATCTAAAGGCTTGAGGAAACGTGCATTGATTACGCCAGCATTCATTCCCTCACGCTTAACCGTATCTGCAACTTCCTCAGCCAGTTGAACCATCGAACCTGATGCAATAATGGCATACCCTTCTGCTGGACGTAATTGTTCCCATGATCCAATTGGAATTGGAACGAGTATATCATCCAATGGTACGCCAACCACATTGTTACGCGGGTAACGATACGCAATTGGACCTTCATTATAATCAAGCGCCGTTTTCATCATATGGCGCAATTCATTCTCATCTTTTGGCATCATCAGTACGATATTCGGAATGTGGCGCATAAACGCAACATCGTATACCCCTTGATGTGTCTCACCGTCAGGCCCAACAAAACCTGCACGATCAATTGCAAAGATTACATTTGCATTATGACGGCAGATATCGTGCACGATTTGATCATAGGCACGCTGCATGAACGTGGAATATACCGCATAGATCGGTTTTAGCCCTTCCATCGCTAGTGCCGCACACATCGTGGCTGCATGCTGCTCAGCAATCCCCACATCGATCATACGATCTGGAAACTCTTTGCTGAAAGGAATCAGACCCGAGCCTGTAGGCATAGCAGGTGTAACTGCAACAATGCGTTTATCCTGTTTGGCAAGTTCAATCAGTGTCTGACCGAACACTTCCGTGTACATCGGTTTACCAACCGCTTTAAGCACTTGACCTGATTCAATTTTGTACGGTGAAATACCGTGCCACTTATGAGAATCGGCTTCAGCTGGCTGATAACCTTTGCCCTTGGTAGTAAGCACATGAACCATCACAGGACCATCCACATTGTCAGCCTGCTTGAACGCTTCAATTAGTTGTGGGATGTCGTGTCCGTCAATAGGTCCCAAATACGTGAAGCCCAGTTCTTCAAAAAGAACACCAGGAACCATCATATATTTGACACTGTCTTTGATCCAGCTCGCTGATTTGGCCAGGCGATCACCAATGGCCGGAATCTTTTTAAGAATTCCTTCTACATCATCTTTTGCTTTCAAATAATGACGATCTGAACGAATTTTACTTAAATATTTGTGCATGGCTCCCACATTGGGTGCGATGGACATTTCATTATCATTCAGAATCACCATCAACTTCCGCTGTTCATGGCCGATATGGTTCAGCGCTTCAAACGCCATACCACCTGTAAGCGCTCCATCACCAATGATCGCGATAACCTGATTATCCTCACCTTTTAGATCGCGAGCCAGAGCCATTCCCATAGCAGCTGACAATGAGGTGCTACTGTGACCGGCTTCCCATACGTCATGTTCACTTTCGTTCCGTTTGACAAATCCGCATAATCCGTTCTGTTGGCGTAGCGTATCAAACCGATCCATCCGTCCTGTTAAAACTTTATGCACGTAAGCCTGGTGCCCTACATCAAAAATCATTTTATCCGTTGGACTGTTATAGCAGTAGTGCAGGGCCACCGTGAGCTCAACCACTCCTAAGTTCGGTGCAAGATGCCCACCTGTAACAGACAGCTTCTCAATCAGAAACTGCCGGATCTCTGCTGACAAAAGAGCAAGATCGTCCTGGGACATCACCTTTAGATCACTGGGTTGTTTAATTTGTGGAAGCAGCACGAGAATCTCCCCGCTTTCCTAGAATGTTTGTTTATTGAATTTATATCATTTATTAAGTGTAATGGATTGAATAACATTGAACCATTATACCATAAAAGAACAAGAATCATAATTCACAGCCCGCTGTATCTGATCACGAGTTATTGGCACTCCCGGTTCATATCCTAAGATCTGTATTATGTATTCTTGAACGCATGCAAAAATCTTACGTTTGTTGGCATAAGAAGGCCATTACTATCATTACACTGATCATCTCACATTGAATCATATGACTTCGTCCAATGTTAATGGTCACGACTCATCAAATAATCAGCAATCTCCATTAAACGTGAAGCATCCGGTAATTGCGCTCGTTCGAGTGCATCTTTGGCAGATTGCGTGAGAGATTTGACCTCAGCAACAGAGGCTTCCATCCCGATAAAGTACGGATAAGTGACCTTCTGCTGATTCACATCGCTTTGAGTCTTTTTGCCCATTTTCTGCTCGTCACCCGTCAGATCCAAAATATCATCCTGAATCTGGAATGCCAGCCCCAAGTCACGGCCAAATACACGAAGTGCTTCCAACTGCCCTTCTGTAGCACCGCCAATACGAGCACCTGCAAGGAGAGAGAAGACAATTAAATCACCTGTTTTATGCAAATGAATGTACTGAAGCTGGGACAAGTCCGTCATTCCCTGCTCGCCTTCCATATCGGCAATTTGACCGCCAACCATTCCTCTCGCCCCGGCAAGTTCTGCTAAATCCTGAGTAATCGCTAACAATGCCTCAGCACTTACCCCACTTTGACGACCAGCTTGAACAATGCTGTAGAAAGCATGGGTTAACAGTGCGTCACCTGCAAGAATAGCTGTAGCTTCTCCATATACTTTGTGATTCGTTAATTTTCCCCTACGATAATCATCATTATCCATCGCAGGCAGGTCGTCGTGGATCAACGAATACGTATGAACCATCTCCACGGCGCAGGCTGCCGGCAACGCAGCTGCTCGCTCCGCGCCGAAGGCTTCCGCCGCAGCAACGACCAGGAGTGGACGAAGCCGTTTACCGCCAGCCATTAAGGAATACTGCATGGAGTCCGTTAGCGAATGCGGCACATCCCAATGTTCTGGAAGGATGTGCTTTAGCGCTTCGGTGACTTCACCAGTAATCTCCTGAAGATAAGTTTCGAATGATGCACGATTACTCATTGATCTCACCGCTCTCATCATCTGCCGTGCCAAAAGGCTTCTTGCGAAGCTCTCCATCTTCTTCTACGATCATCTCGATCTTACGTTCCACTTGTTCCAGCTTCAGGCCGCATAACTGGGAAAGTTTCATTCCGCGCTGAAACAAATCAATCGCTTGCTCCAGAGGAACATCCCCATGCTCCAGTTGACCTACGATGTCTTCCAATGCCGCCATTGCCTCTTCAAAATTCAGTTCCGGTTCATTCGCCATGGATGTTGTTGTCCTCCTTCATTCCCCAGACCTGACAGTCCAGCTGTCCGTCCGCTAATTTGATCTTCACCGAGTCTCCCGGCTGTACATCATTGATGGATTTGATCAACCGTTGCTCCTGCTCATCGTAAACGAGACTATAACCACGTGACATCACTTTCAGTGGGCTAAGTGCATCGAGGTGCCTTACCAGTGACTTCCACTGTTGCTGTTTGCTGCGTGTGATCGATCTCATCGCAAGTTCAAGCTGTTTGCGCGCTGCTGAATTGTCCCGACGAGCTGTATTCACCTGCTCCCGAGGATTAAAACGCTGCAAAGCCGCTCGTAACCGTTCTTGCTTTTCTCCCGTCCATCTCATGCGAGTATCCACACTTCGCTGTAAGCGTTGTTGAAGCATGTCCAGACGTTCCGTGTGCTGCATCAACGTTCTTCGTGGATGCACCAGTACTGGAGAACGCTGGAGACGAGTTAACCGTTCACGATGATATACAGCACGTTGCTTCAGACTGTTTTGTAACTGACGCTGTCTCCGCGCAATCTGTTCCAATAACTCTGCACGATTCGGTACAGCGAGTTCCGCTGCCGCTGTTGGCGTTGCAGCACGTAAATCGGCAGCAAAGTCTGCGATGGTGAAGTCTGTTTCATGGCCAACTGCAGAAATTACAGGAATCGTTGAAGCAGCAATTGCCCGAGCAACGATCTCTTCATTAAAAGCCCATAGTTCTTCCAGTGAACCACCGCCGCGACCAACGATCAGCACATCTGCTTCATGCATATGATTAAGATTGTTAATCGCTTTGACGATCGATGGAGCAGCCCCCTTGCCTTGAACAAGTACAGGGTACAACACCACTTTGGCCGAAGGATACCTACGGTGAAGTGTTATCATGATATCTCGAACGGCAGCCCCTGTAGGAGAAGTTACAACACCGATGGTTTGTGGATAACGTGGGATAGGCCTTTTCCGATCAGGAGAGAACAATCCTTCGTCCTCCAGTTTCTTTTTCAGCTGTTCATAAGCCAGATACAAACTCCCTATACCGTCAGGCTGCATATGTGTCGCATAAAATTGATACTGCCCGTCTCGTTCATATACAGAAACATTGCCACGCGCAATGACCCTTGCACCCTCCTTCGGTACAAAGGGTAAACGCTGATTATGAGACGCAAACATGATGGATTTAATTCGGCTATCCTTGTCTTTTAACGTAAAATACATGTGGCCGCTGGAGTGATGCGTGAAATTGGAAATCTCTCCGCGCAGCCAGACGTCCGACAGAACCTGATCCGATTCCAGTTTCATGCGGATGTATCGGTTCAGGTCTTTTATAGAATAGATTTTCTGCTCTTTCACAGACGAATACCTAGGCCAATCCGTGAGCGCGTTTTGCCGCGATCAGAGTGTTCTGCATCAGCATGGTGATTGTCATTGGACCAACGCCCCCAGGAACAGGTGTAATTGGGCCCGAGACTTCTTTTACACTTTCAAAGTCTACATCACCTGCGAGTTTCCCGTTCTCCAGACGATTCATGCCGACATCGATCACAACAGCGCCCGGTTTAACATAATCCGCGTCCACAAAATTAGCACGACCAATCGCTACGACAAGAATATCCGCCTGACGTGTAATTTCTTTCATATTCGCCGTACGGGAATGGCACATTGTCACGGTTGCATTTTCACGCTGTAGCAGCAAGGATACCGGTTTCCCCACAATGTTACTGCGACCGATAACAACTGCGTGTTTACCAGACATTTCGATTCCAGTGCGTTTAATCAGTTCGATGACACCTGCAGGAGTACATGGCAACAAGCTATCATCACCAATAACCAGATTCCCTACATTAACGGGGTGAAATCCATCTACGTCTTTCTCTACAGCAATCGCATCGATGACCGCTTTCTCTTCAATGTGACCTGGCAATGGAAGCTGCACCAGAATACCATGAATTGACTTTTGATTGTTAATCTTGTCCACAAGTGCAAGCAAATCAGCTTGAGACGTACCTGCATCCAAACGGTGCACTTCGGAATAAAAACCGAGATCATGACATGCTTTTTCTTTATTACGTACATAAACTTGAGAAGCCGGATCTTCACCGACGAGCACAACAGCCAGACCAGGTGTTACCCCCTGTTCGCTAAGCTGTTTAACTTCTGCTGTCATGCTTGCGCGGAGCTCTTGGGATACTTCTTTACCGTTAATAATAGATGCTGTCATTGTACTCTCTCTCCCTTATATGAACATATATTAGATAAAACGATCTAGATACATCACTTACCGGAAACCTGGGCTGTTCTACGCTTCTCTGTTCAGAACGTTCCCTTAGGATAGTTTTTGCTTAATACTGTCGACTTCCTGAATCATGCGACCAAGAACACCGTTAACGAATTTGCCAGACTCATCTGTGCCAAAATATTTCGACAACTCGATCGCTTCATTGACCGAAACTTTGGCTGGAATATCATCACGGAACACCATCTCATATGTGGACAAACGCAAAATTTGGCGATCTACACGTGATAACCGACTGAGTTGCCAGCCTTTCAAATAATCCACGAGCAAACCATCAATCGCTTCCTTATGAGTCCACGCACCTTGCACCAATTCGGTAACGTAACTGCGCATTTTATCTTCATCACGGATTTCAACTTCCGTTTCATTCTCCTCAGCCGCTTCATTAATCAGCATATTCACCGCTTCAGCTGCGCTTACTTCGTTCATTTCCATCTGATACAGACTTTGTACTGCAATTTCCCTTGCCAAACGTCTTTTCATGTCCTGCCTCCTGCAGCGCTCTATTCAGAGCGTCATCATGCTTATTTTAAAATCCAAGGAACCAATTCGTAACCTTATACATACAGGATACCCACGGAACTCTCTGATATTGCGATCTCTTTTCACAAAAAAACCTGCAAAACGTTTCCTCCGAAAATCGGGCAACTCAAACTACAGTTCTATTTTCGGAAGAAACATATTGCAGGGTTCTGATAGGTTTATTTAAACGGACTCCAGCGATCTCCAAGCCATTGTCGTAATTCCCCCCAGGGAATAAACGAGCCTAGCTTCGCATCGCTTCGTCTGCCAAATGTATACCCGATGAACACCAAGAGTGCAAAGAACAACATATCCCAAAAACCGATCCATACATAGAGAAATCCTAATAAGATCCCAAAGGCAACGCCAATAATACGTCCCTTATAGCTATCCCAAATCTCTTTCCACAACATCAGTGAAACTCACCTCATTCCACGCGACTCTTGTAGTTAGGCGACTGGGTCACATTAGCGATATACACTGTTACAAAAGAAACCGGAATACCTGTGATCTCCTGAACATGATCGTGTATCGCTTTTTGCAGATCCGTGGTCAGCGCCGGGATCGGGGTCTCCCCATCCACAACGGCCCGAATCTTAATCTCCAGTCCTGACTCAACCACGCGGATGCGCGCTTTGACGTCACGTACTTCACGAAAACGGGAGGTTGCCTTCAGACAGAGGTTTTCAATCGTCTCCATCGAAATCTGCACATCCCCGAACTCGGTACGTTGATCCACAGACGGCAACGAGCCGCGCTCACGCCGAATTGAGATGTAGAAAAAACGCAAACTCAGGACAAACAAAATTGCAGCTGCGACAATGGACGCAACAATAACATTTTGTTCCTGCTGGTAATTCAATTCGTATGGCAGCACACCGCTAATCAGTAAGATGACAGCTGCCGATATTGCGCCTACGCTTATGCTGTATATAAACAACAGAAGCCGATCCAGTATTTTAGCCACGAACTGCACAGCCTCCCTTGCTCACTCACATTGCCTAACTGCTGAATAGCGTAAAGTTCATCAACATGTCCATTCCAAGTGTATAAAGAAAGACCCGTCCAAGACGGGATAACCCCCGGCAGAAGTGCCGGGGGAAATCTGTCTTTTTATTTTACACGTTGCGTGTTCAGGTCGATCTCTTCCACTTTTTCAGCACTCTTGAACTGAACGTCATGGATGTGAACATTCACTTCATTCACGTTAAGTCCTGTCATATTCTCAATGGAGCGCTTCACGTTTTGTTGAATTTCAGTAGCAACCTGTGGCAGACGGTATCCATATTCAATAATAACGGAAACGTCCACTGCTGCTTCGCGTTGACCCACTTCAACCTTAACCCCTTTTGAAAGGTTTTTACGGCCGAGCAGTTCTGCGAACCCACCAGCGAATCCACCGCTCATACCTGCTACTCCTTTGACTTCCACTGTTGCAAGTCCAGCAATAACTTCAATAACTTCAGGTGCGATCTGGATTTCACCGATATCCGTACGTTCAAATTCTGTCGGTAGTGTACTCATAATGTTCAACACACCTTTCGCGAGATAAGTTTGCGGCCATCCGTCAGGGCGCCGGTTCATTTTCATAAACACTCAGAACCCTTCTGGTCCGGCTTTACCGGAACTCCTGCAACCATCCGCTGGTGTGCGGGCTTATCCGATGCAGGAGACATGCGCTCTTATTATTACATACTATATCATTTGGGCTGGTTTATGACAAACAAGTCCAATATGACTGTTAAATCTCGTTTTCCTCGAGAAATTTAATATCAAAATCTCCGCGAATAAACGTTGGATGCTCCAGAAGTTTCTGATGAAAAGGAATCGTTGTGGAGATACCTTCAATCGCAAACTCGGCCAAAGCACGCTTCATTTTAGCAATCGCTTCATCACGAGTCGCGCCCCAAACGATCAATTTTGCAATCATGGAGTCATAGAATGGTGAGATCGTATAACCAGGATATGCTGCGCTATCCACACGAACCCCTGGACCACCAGGTGCAAGGTAAAAACCGATCTTGCCTGGTGAAGGCATAAAGTTACGATCAGGATCTTCAGCATTAATCCGGCATTCAATCGACCATCCGTTAATGACTACATCTTCCTGACGGAAAGAGAGCGGGTTCCCTTCGGCAACAGAGATCATTTCACGGATCAGATCCACGCCAGTCACCATTTCGGTTACCGGATGCTCAACCTGAATACGTGTGTTCATCTCCATAAAGTAGAACTCGCCATTAGGGCTAAGCAGGAACTCAAGTGTACCTGCTCCGGAGTAATTCACCGCGAGGGCAGCCCGGACAGCAGCTTCACCCATCAGCTTACGCACTTCCTCGTTAATCACAGGACAAGGTGCTTCCTCAACGAGCTTCTGACGACGGCGCTGAACCGAACAGTCGCGCTCGCCAAGATGTACGGCATTGCCATGCTTGTCGGCCATAATTTGAATCTCGACATGTTTCATGCCTGTCAGGAATTTTTCCAGATAAACACCGGCATTGCCGAATGCTTTCTGAGCCTCCTGCTGTGCAGCTGTGATCTGTTTCACCAACTGCTCTTCGTCTTCAGCGATCCGAATCCCTTTACCACCACCGCCAGCGGTAGCTTTGATAATGACAGGATAACCGATATCACGGCCGATCAAAATCGCTTCTTCCGTTGTTTCTACAAGGCCGTCTGATCCAGGGATAACAGGTACACCTGCATCCTTCATGGTCTGCTTAGCTACAGCCTTGTCACCCATTTTCGTGATGGCTTCTGGTGAAGGACCAATAAATGTAATGTTACAGGAATCACAGATTTCCGCAAAATCAGCATTCTCGGCCAAAAAGCCATATCCCGGATGGATAGCATCACATTCCGTCAATGTGGCTACACTCATCAGGTTAGTAAAGTTAAGGTAACTGTCCTTCGACAGTGTTGGTCCGATACAGTAAGCTTCGTCTGCCAGACGGACATGCAAGGAATCCTTGTCCGCTTCCGAGTAAACCGCCACTGTCGATATGCCAACCTCGCGGCAGGCACGAATAATGCGCACAGCGATTTCACCACGATTGGCAATCAATATTTTATGAAATTTCATTTCGTTATTGTCCTCCTTCGAAGCTCATGCGGCTGATGTTAAACCGTAATACGTTATTCCGGTTTCACCAGGAACAGGGGTTGTCCATACTCGACAAGCTGTCCATTTTCAACCAGTACTTCAACGATTTCTCCCTTGATATCCGCATCAAGCTCGTTCATCAGCTTCATGGCTTCGATGATGCATACCGTTGTTTTCTCAACAACTTTGTCACCCGCGCTCACAAAAGGACCCGCTTCCGGAGAGGAAGCTCTGTAAAATGTACCTACCATCGGAGATACAATTTTATGTAAATGACTTGTTGTATCAGCTTGCGGAGCAGTCTCGCTCACAACTGCAGCAGCAGGTTGTGCCTGCGGAGCAGCAACCATTTGCGGTTGTACGGCAGCAGCCTGTACGAACTCCGTTTTACCCGGTTTGCGAATCGATAAACGCGATCCTTCATTTTCAATTTCCAATTCCTGAACAGAACTTTCATCAACCAATTTGATCAGTTCTTTAATTTCACTCAATTTAAACATTTCCATCATTCACTCCTTCGGCATCATGCCAGTCTCACTAGGACGGTCATATGGCTTTTAGTATTATATCATAATCATTAAAAATGGAAAGAGCCCGAGAGTCGAACAAGCTCCCTGGGCTTCTTTATCACATTTCCACTTACTGTTCTGTGACATATTGCACGCTAATTTTGTTCTGGGATACAGCCAGTTCCTTCATGACCAGATCCACAATGGAAACCGCCTGTTTAACGTCCAGTTTATCACTCAGAACAACCACTTTATATTTATCAGCTTCCTCCTCAACGATAGCATTTGCATACTGTTGAGAGAGTGTCTCTTCAATACTTGTAATTTTGGCTTCTTTATCTTCAAGCACACGCAGTTGTTCTGTCGCTTTTGCATTTTCTTCTGGCGTTTTACTCAAATCACCTGCAATGGTCATCAATTCCTCATATTTGCGATTATTGCTTTCTTCACGTTGCCACTGGTAGTTTTGGAACTGGCTGCTTGCCGATACAGTGGTATTTTGCTGTTCCATCTCTTTGAGCACTTCCTCATCTGTTTTGGTAGCCTTGCCTTCTGTTTTCCCTTCGGTTTCAGGTGTGGTAGCTGCTCCTTTATCCGTGCTATTTTCTGTCTTTTTATCTGCTTCCCCTTCTTTAGTGCCTGGCTCAGCGGCTGGTGTTTTTTCAGTATCACCTGATTCCTGTCCCTTTGCTCCCGTTGTATTTTCAGTTGGATTTGCTACACCCGAATCACCAGTTACTTCTCCGCTATTCACAACTTCGTTAATAACCAAGCCTTCTGTTGGATCAAGAATACCAGCGGTTTCCTTCGCCTCTCCCGACTTCATACCGTCCACTTGCTGACTGTCAGCAACGGGGGGATTAACAGGGCCTGAATCTTCAGTAAACAGATAGTATGCAGACAAGATAACCATCAGACTCAGCATGGAGACAAGCCATATCGTTTGACGTTTGTTATTCATTTAGAATATCCTCCTCAAAATAGGTTGATTCTGACAATATATTTCTTGTAATTTCTAGATGAATGAATGCTTCAATCCTGTTTGCGCGGAACGACCGAGATCCGGTACGCAGCTACGTTTAAACCTTTTTCAACAGCATCTGTTATCAGGTCTTTCACAACCTTGTTCTCTGCACCTCTCGCCACAACGAGCACTCCGCGGATTTGCGGTTTGAGCTTTTTCGTGACAATAGGCGTCTGGTCTCCTGACAATTCATACGTGATGATTTCTCCGTCACGGGTATATTGCGTCATATGCCTTTTTCCACCATTAGCATCCGTCTCTTCAGTAAGTTGTTGTGAGTCTTTAACGTTCCGCTGCACCACCAGCTCTTCCGTGGAATCCACGGTAACCATTACATCAACGGTGCCTACGCCAACGATATTTTCCAGCACTCCTTTGATCTTGTCTTCAAAAGCAATTTCGATCGCCTGAAAAGGGTTCTCTTCAAGCAAATCATTCTGGATGGTCGATATGGAGCTTGCTTGTTCAGGGGGTTCCCGCCCGATGTTTTCAGAATCAATTTTTTTGACGTTAACAAAGGAATTAAACAGCATGATGCCCACACCGATCAGTCCCAGAATAATTAACCATCGCAAGGTTTGACTGCGCTTCGCACCACCTTCACCGCCACCCAGCAAGGTTTCCAGCTTTTTAAACCATTGTTTCATCGGATTCCCTCCTTCTCAGAGCACTTCTGCATTTTTCGTATCGGTCACTCGCACTTGGCTTGCATCAACTTTCCATTTCTCTTTAAGCAGTGTAATGATCTGCACAGCGTGTTCAGAGCGTGAAACACCTGCTTGTTGTGCATTGGAATCCTCACTATTGTTGCTGGTAACAGGTCTTTCGATAGCTTGATTAGACGGTATTTGCCCCATGCTTGATTGTTCACGGTTTGTATCAATCTGCACATTGGCAATTTCAATCGGATCAACCTGAACCTTTGAAATACCGGGCTGAGTTTCATTTTGCTCCGAGGAATCTTTCGTTTCTGGCATCGGGCTGCTACTCACAGGTTCTGCTCCTTCTGTATCAAGCCCTGAGCTGACAATCTTACCTGCCAGCTGCACCTCAACATGCTGAATGACAGGCAATTCAACAGAAGTGGTTAGTTCGGAATCCATTTCTTGTTTTTTCATTGCCAGCTGCACCTCAACAGACTGAACTTTCGCACCGGTCATTTCTTCAATCTGCCCTTTCATGGTGTTTGCCACTTCCTTGGCCGTCCACTTCAAGGACTGCTGTTGTTCGCTTGCTTGCATTTTCTTACCCTGAGCCAGAATTTGTTCTAACGTTGCTTGACCGTCTGTTGGGGCATCCATGGCGGTCATAGCTCGTTTCAGTTCACCTACCGGATCACTTCGTAGCAGTCTAGTGATGGGGGATAACAGGGTCAGCAGGATGAGAAGGCTCAGCACAAGCTTGACGTACCGTTCCATAGAGCGATTTGGAAGCAGCATATCTACAAACGTTGCAAGTAAAACGATCATGATCAGATCCTGCAGCCAGCTGCTCAGCCACCCCATCCTCTTCAGCCCCTTTCCCAATCGGTAGGCATTTAACGCATCATCACGGTTAAATTACCTGCAGTCAGCAGAATTGTAATCGCCAAGAAAAACATGAGTCCAACCGCAGCCAGCGCAGCAAATACATATATCATGCTTTTGCCAATCGCTTGCAAGCAATCTACGATCGGAGTCTCCCCAAGTGGCTGCATAATCGCTCCAGTTACGTTGTATATCAAGGCCAGTGCAAGAATTTTGATGGCCGGGAATGCACAGAGAAACAAGATAATAATGACACCGGTCAGCCCGATCGCATTTTTGACAAGCAGTGATGCTGTGATAACCGTATCTGTTGCATCTGCAAATGTTCTGCCTACTACAGGCACAAAGTTTCCTGCAATGTATTTGGCTGCCTTCAGACTGACACCATCGGCAACCGAGCCTGAGGCCCCTTGTACTGAAATGACACCCAGAAACATCGTCAGCAAGATGCCTAGCAAGGCTACACTAATGTTGCGTAACAGGTCTGCCATTTGCGTCAATTTATATTTATCAGAGAGTGAACTGACCAGATGCAGCACAGCTGAGAAAAAGAGCAGCGGGAACACGAGCAGATGGATCAGTGTACTAACGAGATGAATCATAAAAATGATCAATGGGTGAGTCACCGAAACGGTGACAACATTGCCCATCGAAGCGAGCAGTGTGAACAATAGCGGAACCATCGCCATCATAAAGTTGATCATGCTGGATATGGCATCTTTTGCATACCCAATCGCCACGCTGAAGCTGTTGATCGCAATGATAATAATGACTAGATAACAGATCGAATAAGCAATCTTGCTAATATTGTTTTTCTCAAATGCGGTCTGTAGTGTTTCCAGAATCATGCTCAGCACCGTTAACATGACGATCGTGACTAGTAGTTTGCCATTATATAAAATCTCATGTAGCGTAAACGTGCCAATCGCAGAGAATACCGACTTCAGACTGAATCCTTCATTCCCTGGAATCAACATGTCCATGAAGGATGGCGTTTTCCCTTCCGGAAAAAAACCGCCGTATTGCTTCATCAGCTGATCCCAATATTTCTCCACCTGATCTTTCGGAAGCTGATCGGCCTGCTGCTGCATCCAATCGTTTGAAGGTGTACTTGCCGCGACCTGTCCAATTAGACCAACCATTAAACAAACCATCAGCACAATCATGAGGCGCCAGCGCGGCTTGTCATGCAAGGATTTCATCTGTTATCCGCACGCCCTTTCTACACCGGCATCAGTTTCATGACGGTTTCGATAATAATGCTGATGATTGGAATAGCAAGTACAAGGATCAACACTTTGCCAGCCAGTTCAATCTTGGATGCGATGCTCTCTTGCCCTGCATCCCTGACAATCTGAGCGCCAAATTCAGCAATGTAAGCTATGCCTATAATCTTCAGTACCGTTTTCAAATAGATGCTTTCCATGCCAGAATTTTCGGCAAGACGTTTCAACACTTCGATGACTGCACCAATCTTGCCAATCAGCAACATAAAGATCACTACTCCGGTCGCTGCCGCAATCAGAAAGGCAAACATCGGCTTTTGTTCTTTAATAACTAAAATCAGTACAGTTGCAATGAGTGCCAGACCAACAACTTGAATAATCTCCACGGGTCACCACCATTCGGCTTTATGACCGTTTTTCATTGAAAAAGAAATATGGATTTAATCTCTTGCAGCAGGCTGTCCAGCATTCGGACGACCATGAACAGGACAACGACAAATCCGATTACGGTCACCCAGTGAGCCATATCTTCCTTTCCCATTTGTTTCAGCACCGTATGAATCATCGCTATAATGATTCCAATGCCCGCAATTTGAAAGATTGCGTTCACTTCTAAATTCATGACCTTGGCACCTCGCTATCCCGGCTATTTCAGAAGATCAGAATGACGATTAACGCTCCGACAAGCATCCCCAGGCTACGGCTCATACGTTCGTACCTTACTTGATCGGCCTGTGCGCGGGATTCCTCATGCATAAGTTGCTGAATGGCTAACGAAATATGTTTCGTCTGATCCTGACGATCACTGGTGCCAAGGCTGAAACTTAACTGCAGCATGACTTCCCGCTCGTCTGACTTCATGGCAGATCTTCCCCACACCTGTTCTACACTCGCCTGCAGACTCTCCCGGGCCGTAAGGCCATGTGGAGGTTCCATCTGTGCAGCTGCGTGTAAAAAAAGGCTTCTTATCGGGTCTTTGGTCTGTGCTCCCATCTTGTTCATCGCATCTGGGAGCGGCGTTAACCCATAATTGATCTCTGTCATCAACCGCTGCAGCGCAGCAATCAATTCTCGCAACTGCCTTGGTCGCAATGCATATTGCCTAGCTTTGTAAAAGCCGGCGAGTGTGCTAGCTAACAAAACCAAAAGCGCGCCAAGCATCTTAACCAAAGGCGTCACCTCCAGCCCCGGCTTGCTGGAGCCCTCTCATCTTGCCGTCAGCAAGCTGGAAGCTCATGCCTCGGCTCGTCCTCTTCAGTTGTACATAGCGCTGAAACATTTGCTCTGCAATCAGAGTCCTCAAGGCGGGTCTTGCAGATAGTTCAGACAAATCCCGTCCATGCGCAGTGGCAATAACTGAAACACCGGCATGCAGAGCTTCCATCACAGCTTCGGCATCCTCCGGCCGACCGATCTCGTCCACAATCAGAACATCAGGTGACATGGAACGAAGCATCATCATCATCCCTTCAGCCTTCGGACATCCATCCATCACATCAGTACGGGGACCTACATCAAATCCAGGGACACCTCTGTAACTTCCGGCAATTTCAGAACGCTCATCCACAATTCCAACTTTCAGACGTGGGCGTATCCCCTGTCTTAGTTCGCCGCCGCTGGACAGATGATTGCCGTTGCTGATCTGTCTTGCCAAATCTCGCAACAACGTTGTTTTGCCCTGTTGTGGCGGAGATAGAATCAGCGTATGCAGCACCTGTCCACTCTTCATATCGAGCAAATATGGGAGAATCGGATCAGCAATTCCCTGTACTTCACGGGCGACACGAACATTAAAGCCGTTGATGTCACGTAAATATTCTACACGTCCTCCGCTGAGTACCGTCCGGCCAGCAAGTCCGATTCGGTGTCCTCCCGGGATCGTGATGAATCCCTTTCGCAGTTCTTCTTCCAAGGTATAGAGCGAATGATTGCTTATCAGATCAAGCAGTCTGTGCGTCACTTCTTTTTGAGGAATATACGCTTCCTCAGGTTTTCCTGTTGGTACGCCTTCTAATGTAAGGAAGTGATAATTGTTTCCTGCATTGATTTCCAAGGGCCTGCCTTCTCGAATTCGGACTTCTTCCACCTGTTCCAATAGAGCGGGCGGCATTCTGCCAAGGATAGTTCGGATGGGTTCCGGAAAAAGATCCCTCCATTTCACTTTCATGTGTAGGCTCCTCCAACTTTGTAATTCATCATGATTGCATCTCTGATCTTGTTCATATCTCAAGTTTATGCCTGTACATTCATTTTATGACGCTGAAATCTATCATATTTCCACGATGGGGCTTGAGATTCAAAATTCATAGACACCCTTGTTCTAGGCACCTGTCTAGGCATTCATGCATATAGTGCTTGCAGATAGAATGGACTGTTCCGGTTGAGAAGCTGATGTATCAACACCTGGGAACAGAAAGGAGTTGTGGGGCGTGCGTGTCGACGTTGTAGGTAATGTAAATGAAGTACGTACTATAGATATTGAGGGTCGGAGTGTGGTGGTCATTGATGTTTTGCGGACGACAAGTACAATTGTGACCGCCCTAGCCCATCATGCTGCAGGTGTCATAGCTACTGAGACTGTTCCCCAAGCCAAGCAGTTGGAGGTGCGGAACAGCATTCGAGGCGGGGAACGTTTTGACAAAAAAATAACCGGATTCGAGGCGGGAAATTCCCCCTATGAATATATGAGTGGCGACATTGCAGACAAAATCATCATCCTGACCACTACAGACGGTACAAGAGCTTTGATCAAGGCATCCAAAGCAAGACATATTCTCGCCGGTTCCTTCTTGAATGTAAAAGCTGTTGCTACTGCTCTTATTGAATTACAACGGGACATCCTGTTATTGTGCGCAGGAGAACAAGATGATTTTGCATTAGAGGATGGCTTATGTGCTGGATGCATTATTGAAGAATTGTATCGTCAGACCCGATCCCCGCTACAGCTAAATGATCTTGGCATCATACTTCACCAGGCTGTATCTCAATGTCAGGATCGAATAACCGATTTGGTTCGAACATCATCCAGTGCACGAAGGCTTGATAAGCTGGGGAGAATGCATGATGTTACCTACTGTTCGCAATTGAATCTATTGGATTGTGTGCCAGAGATGAGGGAACAAAATGAGTTGAAACCTTACCGCAAATTACGAGGAGGTCATATGTGCAAACGGCTGTAGATACAATAAAAGAGGTGTACTGCTGCGCTGTTGGCAACGGTACACCTCTTCTAATTCAACTGTGTATTTATGTGTTATCTGCGAACTTGCGGTCCACCGATTACGGCTTGCTCAGCCGTATCCAGATCATACGCCGTGTGCAGAGCTTTAATCACATCATGAAGCTTCTCTCCATCAATAACGCATGACACCTTGATCTCAGATGTGCTGACCATTTTGATGCTTACGCCTTCACCAGAGATCACCTTGAACATTTTGGCAGCCACTCCTGGATGACTCACCATACCTGCACCAACAATGGAGATTTTAACCAAGTTCTCTTCGGAGGTAACTTCGCGGTAAGGCAAACGGCTGTGAAGGCCTTCAATGACACGAAGTGCTTTCTCACGATCAGACAGTGCAACCGAGAAGGAAAAGTCCGCTTTGCCATCCTGCACTCCGCTCTGAACGATAATATCCACATCCAGTTGCTCGGAAGCCAGTTCACCAAATACTTCGGCAAGAACACCCGGAACATCCGGCACACCCAAAATACTGATCCGTGCTACGTTTTTGTCATACGCAATTCCGCTTACCACTACCCCTTGTTCCATTGCTGCTTCCTCCTTCACAACCGTTCCTTCATTATGGTTAAAGCTTGATCTTACAATCAGAGGTACACCGGAATGCTTCGCGTACTCTACAGCACGAGGATGCAACACCGCCGCCCCCAAATTCGCAAGCTCCAGCATTTCGTCATAGGATATTTCTTTCAGTTTGCGTGCCACTTTGACGATCCTCGGATCTGTGGAATAGATCCCGTCCACATCCGTATAGATCTCACATGCGTCCGCTTGAATGGCTGCTGCAAGCGCAACGGCTGTTGTATCCGAACCACCGCGGCCCAGAGTAGTGATCTCGCCATCTTCTGTCATGCCTTGGAAACCGGCAACAATAACGATGTTGCCTTCAGCGAGCGCAGCATTGACACGCTCAGGGCGGATATCCTGAATCCGAGCTTTACCATGCACCGGCTCGGTTCGGAACCCGGCTTGCCACCCTGTAAAGGATACCGCTTTGCGTCCAAGTGCCTGGATGGCCATAGACAATAAGGAGATTGAGATCTGTTCTCCTGTCGTTAACAACATATCCATTTCACGAGCAGGCAGATCGCTGTTTAACTGCTTCGCCTGATCAATCAAATCATCTGTAGTATCCCCCATGGCCGAAACCACAACGACACATTGATGTCCTTCATCCACTTTTTCCACAACACGTCCGGCTACACGCTTCATGCGTTCTGTATCTCCGACCGAGCTACCCCCAAATTTCATGACGTACAATGACAACGCAAATCCACTCCCTACCTTGTGCAGTATGCATCAATTGATATCTTTCGTCATTATTCTCTACGAGAAATGACTTTAACCCAGTATATTACGAAAGCGCCTCTTAGGCTAATCTTTTTTCAAAAAAACCCTTTGCCACATGCATGGCAAAGGGTTTTCATTCGTGCTTTCAAGCTTACAGCAAGTGAAATTACGCCCGGGAAGAGTATTTACCTTCACGAGTATCGATAAGAAGCACATCGCCTTCATTGATGAACAAAGGAACTTGTACATTCAGACCTGTTTCCACTTTTGCATTTTTCGTAGCGCCTTGTGCTGTGTTACCTTTAACGCTTGGCTCCGTTTCAATAACTTTCAGCTCAACGCTTGTAGGCAAGTCGATACCCAGGATTTCACCTTGGTAACTAACGATTTTCACGTTCATGTTCTCTTTAAGGAAGTTCAGTTCCCACTCCAGTTGATCACTAGTCAGTGTGAATTGATCGTATGTTTCATTGTCCATAAATGTGTGCTCGGAACCACTTGCATACAGATACGATACGCCGCGGTTTTCAATGATCGCACGACCGATCGTCTCACCTGCACGGAACGTTTTTTCAACCGTGTTACCATTACGAAGGTTTTTTAACTTTGAACGTACAAAAGCTGCGCCTTTACCTGGTTTTACGTGTTGGAAATCAAGTACGGTATAAATATCATTGTCTACTTGTACGGTCAAGCCTGTTTTAAAATCGTTAACTGAAATCACAAAAAATCCCTCCTGATATAAGTAAATAGTGTTTGGGTATGTTAGCCAATAACGGTGAACTTTTTGTCCGATTTCGTAAGAATATGGATACCTGTTTCGGTAATCACAACGTCATCTTCAATTCGTACGCCACCAAGACCATCGATGTAAATTCCCGGCTCAACGGTAACTACCATTCCGGGTTCCAATACATCATCGCTAAGCTTGGACAGACGCGGAGCTTCATGAACTTCCATGCCCAGACCGTGGCCTGTGCTGTGTCCGAATTGTTCTCCATATCCGTAACTCGCAATGATATCTCGAGCAAGTGCATCCGCTTCCCGTCCGGTCATACCTGGTTTCAGATTCTCCAGCGTATGTAACTGTGCTTCCAGAACGATGTCATAAATCTTGCGCAGCTCAGGTACAGGGTTACCCGTTGCAATTGTACGTGTCAGATCGGAACAGTATCCGTCCAACAATGCACCAAAGTCAAACGTAATCAGTTCGTCCTGTCCAATCACCTTGCTGCTAGCTACACCGTGAGGCAACGCAGAACGTTTACCTGATGCGACAATCGTGTCAAAGGAAGAACTGGTTGCCCCATGCTTGCGCATGAAAAATTCCATTTCCAGATCGACTTCACGTTCAGTCATACCCGGTTTCGCGAATTGCAAAACGTGACTGAAAGTGGCATCTGCCAAATCTGCAGCTCGCTGCATCACCGCAATTTCGTCAGCATCCTTGAACATTCGAAGTTGCTCAACAATACCGGATACTGCTGTAAGTTTAACCGATTGCAACGATTCAGCATAAGAAGCATGCGTACCGAATGTGACGGAATCCTGTTCAAAGCCAACCTCGTTGATATTCGCTTTAACCAGCAAATCACGTACGGAATCCATCGGTTTAACACCGTGCTCCACAACGTTGAAACCTTGGGCTTGCGAGGATGCCTGCGCCATATAACGGAAATCAGTAAGCAAATAAGCCTCCTGCTCTGTGATAAGCACATATCCCGCCGAGCCGGTAAATCCCGTCGTATAACGACGGTTAATCGGGTTCGTAATCAGCATTGCTTTGAGTTCACGCTCAGCCATGGCCTCGCGTAACTTGTGTACTCTTTTGTTTTCCATCGGTAACCCTTCTTTCTCTCACATTCCCGGGTTCCCGGCTCAGGTTTGTTTGTCCAGATGACGCACGAGAGCCAGCAATCCCAGTTCATAGCTTACTTCGCCAAATCCGGCAATCTGCCCGATCGTTTCCGCTGCAAGTACTGAATGATGTCTGAACGCTTCGCGTGCATGAATGTTGGATAGATGAACCTCCACGGTAGGAACTTTCACGGCATTGATTGCATCACGTATAGCATAGCTGTAATGTGTAAACGCTCCGGCATTCAGCATGATACCGTCTGCCTCACCCATTGCGGCATGAATGCGGTCAATAATGTCCCCTTCGTGGTTGGATTGATAAAAAGCGATGGAGACTTCCAGTTCTTCAGCCTGTCTGCGAATTTTGTCTTCAATATCCTTCAGACTAAGCGTTCCATAGATACCTGGTTCACGAACACCAAGCATATTCAGGTTCGGGCCATTGATCACAATAATTCGTTTCATCGCTGCTCCACCCTCTCTGCAAATAACCATCTGCTATTTTAACACAGCCATCACCGGATTGAGAAGCTTTTTTGCGTCTAGGCTCCTGCGTGCTCAGGCTCACGTTTCCGTTCGTCGGTATACTCCATCGCTACAGTGTAACCTATGAACAGCCCCCAAAGAAGGAAGAAACATATTTCTGTGAAAATTGAATCCCATGTCAAACGGTTTAGCGGTTTCATCATACCCAGTTTGGGGCCAAGCAGGATAAAGAGGATAATCCACCAGACGACCCCGTACACCATGCCAGGGAACGGCCCTTTTAATTTTCGGATGGTAAAGGTATATAACAACGAAGCAAAGATGGAAAACACGATAAAACATAACCAACCTGTCAGATGACCTGCCGGAGTATAGATATACTTATGTTTGAAGAACGGCTCCGCCAGAAAACCTACGGGTACAACCGTAAAATGAAGCAGATGGAACAGCCAATGAATACCGCCCCAGATCAAACCGGCAAAGAACCCCAACTCCAGTGCAAAGGAAAATCGATTTGTATAATAGTGCGCTTCCCCCTGCTTCGGTACGGAGCGCCTTTTCATTACTTTGTCATTGCCTTCTTGAGGGAGTTGCCGCTTAGTGTGCCGGTCTGCATTTTCTTCGTGATTGTCGTTCGTTAAGACATCGTCATAATTATGATCTGTCATCGTTAAAATCTCCTTCTTCGCAAGATGATCTCTCAGGCATGCTAGACATTTCCTCACAGTTCTAGGGCGTAGTATGTTCAAAACGGGACAATCTTAACAGCTTCTCCCGCGGGATTAGTCCGTAAACTAGAAATTGCTCTCAAAATTCGATACAATAAGGATATTAAACTGCCTTTCACTGTAAAGGCTTAGAATAGAATAGGAAGGTGAATAATTTGCCTCAACAATCCAAGCCTGTCAGCTACGGGGGGCAAGCCGTTATCGAAGGTGTAATGTTCGGCGGTAAACACGTCAACGTTACGGCTGTTCGCAGAAAAGACGGCGAAATTACGTATCTGGAAGTTCCCAAGCAAGACAAGACCTGGGTCATGAAATTGCGGCGGATTCCTTTATTGCGCGGAATTGTCAGCATTATAGATTCAAGTGTCAAAGGCAGCAAACATCTCAACTACTCTGCTGACGCTTATGCTGATGATGAACTGGAACCGGAAGAAAAAGCCAAACAACAAGAGAAACAAGGGTCCGGATGGAGCCTTAGCATGATAATTGGTGTGACGGCTGTTGCCATCCTGTCCTTCCTTTTCGGCAAAATTGTGTTGACGCTGCTTCCTGTCGTGATCGAGGACTTCTTATTTAAAAATGTATTCGACAATCAATTCTTGCATAATGTATTGGAAGGTGTCATCAAACTGATCTTGTTGCTTGCCTATCTGTGGTTAATCTCGCAGACACCGATGATCAAACGTCTGTTTCAATACCATGGAGCAGAGCATAAGGTCATTAGTGCATATGAGGCAGGAGAGAAGTTGACCCCAGAAAATGTTCAGAAGTACAGCAGACTGCATTACCGTTGTGGAAGCAGCTTTATTATGTTGACCGTTATTATCGGTATATTCCTGTACTCTGTGTTCACATATGATAATTTATGGGAACGGATGGGACAGCGTCTGCTGTTGCTGCCAGTCGTGCTGGGTGTTTCGTTCGAACTACTCAAGATCACGAATTCGCTTCGTGATATTCCTGTCCTTCGTTATTTGGGATATCCGGGCCTGTGGCTGCAACTACTTACAACGAAAGAACCTACGAACGCTCAGGTGGAAGTATCCATTGCATCGTTTAACCGCATGCTCGAACTGGACGCCAAGCTCGCCAACGTTTCGTCCACATCTGAAGTTCCTGTAGCCACATTTGATCCTGTGAAAGGGTGAATGATATGAATAGGCAGGCCATTGTTTTCTGGGTAGTCGTGGTACTGGCTTCTTTTGGAATCATCAGTTTTTTGACTAGAGCCTCATTGTCCAGTATTCTTATCCCTCTGATTGTGTTCGGTGTGGTGTTCCTGCTGTACAAATATCCACCTGCCCGTTGGTCACGAAAAACCAAAACACCGAAGATTAAACCTTCGGCTAAAACGATGGCTAAAGTGAATGCACAGCATCATACCAATGCCAGAAAAAGCAGTTCGTCTAAGAAACGCAAGGACTATCCTTTCCAGGTGATTCAAGGCCAAAAAGGAAAGAACAACGATGATGACATTCCCAAGTATCACTAATTTTTGTCATCGTGCTGCAGGCTCTGTTCCAAATTCACCGCAAAAATAAAACCCAAAAAGCAATTCTCCTCAGCAAAGGAGAATTGTTTTTTTAGTCTTTATACAGGAACCAGCGGAGGTGATTCCGCCTGTTTTTTACGAAGTTCTTTTCGCTGCTTCTCCAATTGTTCGTTATAGATTTTCGTATTCCATGTGTTGAAAAACTCCAGACCAGAGGCAACGCCAGACCGATATAAGTTTGTACTGTCCTGAACGGAAAGATTAAACTGGGTCGGTTTAATGCCAAGCGTAGGAATCTTAACTGTGCGGAACCGGTTGATCTGTTCAATGTAACGCTCATCGTGAGCAGTCAGCATCGTCTCGACAAGCGCTTGCAGCATGGTGAGTGGCCCTTTGATCCGCGTCGGCTCCACTTCGGTTTTACCTACCATCTTGAACCCAACCACTGGTATAATCTCTCGCCCTGACTCCGTACGTTCTCCATCAAACAACCAAAGCGGAAAATTACTAAGCAGCCCCCCATCCACGACATACACAAACTGATCCTGAAAGGCTAACCCCTTGGACATGATCGGTGATTTCCGGATAATAACCGGATCGAAAAAGTAGGGAATACTGCAGCTCATCCGCACCGCTTTAGCAACCTCAAGTTTCGTCGGTTCGATCCCAAAGCGCCGAATATCATCAGGCAGAACAAGAATGTTGCCGTTAGTAATGTCTGAAGCTGTAATCAGCAGCTTACCGGCTGGCAAATCGGCGAAGGTCCGTATTCCTTTTTGCGCCAGCATCCTGCTTATCCATGATTCCAACGCTTCTCCCGAATATAGACCTTTTTTCAAAAACAGCCTTGCTGCCGGACCGATCCAGCGTGTATTAAATATAGGTGATCGTTGTAATAGCGAAGCAAACGGTGTGCTCTCAATAATCACTTTCATCTCTTCAGCCCGATATCCCGCAGCCAGAAGCGCAGCAACAATCGAACCGGATGATGTACCGGCAACCCGATTAAATTGCATTCCACAGTCCTGTGCTCCCTGTACAGCCCCTGCAAGTGAGATCCCTTTCACGCCTCCACCCTCAAATACTCCGTTAATTAACATACCAAAAACCCCCGTTCTCCAGGCAGCCATGCTTGCTACTGCCACTGTATGAGAAAAGGGGTTGGTCATATAACTATGATGTGATGAATAAGAAAATGTTTATACGGAAACGTTAGCGTGTAACACTACATTCCATAGTAAGCTTTCAGTCGATCGATCAAGCCCAGCGGGTTTTTGGTAAGATGCTGGGAACTGAAATAGATATCTCCGCCAATGGTTGGATACTTCTTATTATAGTTCAATTGATCAATGATTTCTTGGGATGTCTGCCATCCAATCTCTGGCGTCCCCAGTTTATAAGGAGCGTGGCCGATGTACAGTTTTACATTGGTATTCGCTACCTCATTAACCCACCAATCCACAACTTTATCGTATCTTGCAGCGCTTAAGGTCATGCTCCAGTACACTTGAGGTGCAACGTAGTCGATCCAGCCCTGTTTGATCCACATCCGGACATCTGCATTCATGCTGTCATAGGCTGTTACGCCTGCTTTGGTGTCAGACCCAGTGATATCATTTGCTTTGTTACGCCAGACACCAAAAGGACTGATCCCGTACTCGACATTAGCTTTCACTTGATGAATACTCTGTCCGAGTTGCTGCACAAACTGATTAATGTTGTCACGGCGCCAAGCCGCGCGATCTGTTGTGTTTAACGTGTTATACATTCTGTAGGCAGCATCATCATTGAAGGTCACATTGGAAGGATAGAAGTAATCGTCCAAATGAACACCATCCACATTATAGTTATTTACAACTTCCATAATGGTATCCATAATGTGCTCTCTTGCTTCCGGTATGCCTGGATTAATATACAGTTTGCCTGATGCATTCACAATCCAGTCTGGATTAATCTTGGAAATATGGTTAGCAGCCAGATTAGACGTCGAGGCCGAGTTCGTTGCCCGGAATGGATTGAACCAGGCATGGAATTTGAGCCCGCGCTTGTGCGCTTCCTCAATCATAAAAGCTAATGGGTCGTAGCCGGGATCTTTACCCTGCGTCCCAGTCAGAACACTATTCCATGGCGCCAGATTTGAAGGATAGATAGCGTCTGCATTTGCTCTAACTTGTACAAATACAGCATTAATGCCCATGTCCTTCAATTGATCGAGTTGGCGCGTATACTCCTGCTTCTGTTTCTCTATATTTCCTTTCGCGCCAGAAGATGGCCAATCGCCATTGACTGTCGAAATCCAGGCCCCGCGCATCTCATCGGTTGCTGGCGTAACAGCCCCTCCCGGCTCTGATGGTATTGCTGGTGTTGGTTCAGGTGTTGGTGTAGTTGCCTCTCCAGTATACAGATCAATTGTCTGAGCAACCTGATTCCAGTTCACTTGAATCCCCAGATTCTCACTCACAAAACGAATGGGAACCATGACGCGCCCCTGTTTTAATTGGACTGACGCATCCAAATTAACCACGGTATTGTCAACATTCGCTTGCTGTCGTCCACTCGTCATCGTTATAATCGAATCCGATTTCTGAATCGTCACCGTCCGGGTTGCCTGGGACCATAACACAGAAGCACCCAGTCCTTCACTAATGACACGCAACGGAACCATCGTTACGTTCACCTTAGGCAATATATAAGGTGAAACATCCGATTCCAAACGCTGACCATCCAGAAAAATAGAAATCTCTTTCGTAGCAGCTGCCTGAGCAGTCAGACCTGTTGTCTGCAGACCTAATACAAAAATCAGCAGAAGCAATAAACCTTTACGCAATCTCATCAATACAATCCTCCTACATCATTAAAATTTGCGGTAAATTCTACTAGTTTAATAGACGCTTGGCAGACCGGTTTAGTTGCGAAATAGACCAGATTTTGGACAGATTAAAAATTTAAAAATAAAAAAACTCCTTGCCACACCACTGGCAAGAAGCATCTTTTAGTTCGTTACCTTATGAATTCAAAGCTCAAGATTCCGTGTTACTCATGATATCCTGAAGGTTCTTGAGATCTTGCAGGCGACTCTCATCCTGACGGAAGTATTCCACCAGAGACTCTATACAAGTAATGGAATCCCAGCTCAAATGATGTTCAATGCCTTCCACATCATTGTAAATGTTCTCTTCCTGCACACCGATGGTGGTTAAAAACTGCTCCAGCAGATGATGGCGCTCCATTAGTCGTTTGCCCATCTTTTTTCCTTTTGGCGTCAGCACCAGCCCGCGGTACTTCTCATAGATCAGGTACTCGTCCTTGTCCAGCTTTTGGATCATCTTCGTCACGGATGAAGGATGCACTTCCAGTCCTTCAGCTATATCAGACACACGAGCATAGCCCTTTTCATCAATCAATTTGTATATACGCTCCAAATAGTCTTCCATACTGGGCGTTGGCATCTGCTTCCCTCTCTTCTCTCTGACCGGTTCTACGTACCTGGTCCCTATCTTCTAATGATACATGTTATCAATATGCATTGGCAAGTCCTACCCATTTCGGCCATTTCTGTACACAAGGATTTGGCAGGCGTGACTTTCCTTCAGACGAGGCAAACTAAACACAGTTTCGTACTGAAAGGAGTGATTTTGTGAGCACAAGCGTTGCCCAGCCCCCTGTTCGTAAAGCAAAGGGTACTAAACCCTTTATTCCCGATTTGGTGTATTTTGAACCCGGTGCGCTTGAATATGAAAAAGGTAAACGGATCATGGAGTGGGTCACATCTCAAAACATCCCTTATCAGATGACCACCTCGCACAATCGAATCACAAACCTGCCCGGAGAGACGGAACAGGAGAAATACCGGATGGCTAAGCGGACTCTCGTTGTTGGTGTGCGCAAAACACTTAAGTTTGACCAGTCCAAACCTTCAGCAGAGTATGCGATTCCCATCTCGACAGGTTGTATGGGGCATTGTCACTATTGTTATCTTCAAACTACACTCGGTGCCAAACCTTATGTTCGTGTGTATGTAAACACGGAGGAGATTATAGAGGCTGCCAAAGGATATATTGAGGAACGAAAACCTGAAATTACCCGTTTTGAAGCAGCTTGTACATCGGATCCCGTTGGACTGGAACATATCACGGAGAACTTGAGTGATCTCATTCGTTTTATGGCTGAAGAGGAATATGGCCGTCTTCGCTTCGTTACGAAATATCATCATGTCGATCCACTTCTGGGCATCAAGCATAATGGTCACACGCGTATCCGCTTTAGTGTCAATTCAGACTATGTCATCAAAAACTTCGAACCTGCTACCTCTCGCTTTGAAGAGCGGATTGAAGCTGCAGGTAAAATTGCCCGTGCCGGTTATCCGCTTGGTTTCATCATCGCTCCAATCATGTGGTACGATGGCTGGCAAGAAGGTTATGCGGAGTTACTTCAAAAGCTCGCAGATACACTGCCTGAAGAAGCGACCAAGGATCTGACTTTTGAAATGATCCAGCATCGTTTCACCAAAACGGCTAAAGCCACCATTGAGAAACGATATCCCAAAACAAAGCTGGAGATGGATATTGAGAAGCGGAAAATGAAATGGGGTCGTTGGGGTCAGTACAAATACGTCTACAAAGATGACCAGCAAGATGCCCTGCGAGAATTCATTACAGAACGCATTTTTGAACATTTCCCGTTAGCCAACATTGATTATTTCACTTAAACCAAGAGCAATGATTAGTCCCATTTTGTAAAAAGCTCAATTCAAATTAGAATTTTACGTAGCTTCCTATTAAAATTTCACGTATCTTCCTATAGGGTCAGTTCAGATCAAAAAGCAGGTTGCATGTTCCAGGACTTTTCTGGTTCATACTTCCTGCTTTGTTTAATTTATTTTGCATAATTTCAAGTTAATTCGAAGTTTTACGTTAAATTGATCATCCATTCTGGAGTGATCTGCTGCAGCCAAATTGTGATTTGGGTCATCTGATCGGTGAACAGCAAGATGCCCATTAACAACATTAATGCTCCGCCAATCTTCATCATAATGTTTGAATACCGCAGAATCCAGCGTGTAGATCCGATGAAAAAAGCCAGAACGAAGAACGGTAGCGCAAATCCAACGGTATAACCCGTGATTAGTTTAAGCCAAGTTGATGGTTCACTCGCAGCCATCGCAATAATAGCTGTAAGGATCGGTCCAATACAAGGCGACCACCCCGCTGAAAAACCAATACCGAAAATAAATGAACCGAGATAACCGGCTGGTTTCCATTTCATATCAAGTTTCCGTTCTTTCATCAAAAACTGTGGTTTGAAAATGCCGAGTAGGAACAACCCCATCAACATAATCAAAATCGCTGACAATTGACGAATCAAATCACGATTATCATTAAAGAACTGACCAAACAATCCGGCGCCAAGTCCAAGCGAATAAAACACAGCCGAGAAACCGAGAATAAACGCCAGTGTATGCGTTAGTGTCTTCAAGCGCACCTCACGCTGATTACGATCATCCTTCAACTGTTGCACGGTCATTCCCGTGATGTACGAGAGGTATGAAGGATACAGCGGAAGACAACATGGTGAAATAAAAGAAGCGAGGCCGGCAACGAATGCCAGCCAAACATTAACATCAGGCATGAAGCAATGTCTCCCTTCCCTTGGGTTCACTTGCTTGTTAATCTTTAATTATTAGTACGTCAGGCACGGAACCCTTTTTTGGCGATCATCGTTAAAATCAACATACCAATTAACAGCAGTACTATCGTCGCTCCTGGTGCCAAGTTCCAGATCCCCGCTGTAACTAGTCCAATCACAACAGCAATCTCTCCGATCACTACCGACAGAATAATCGCTGATTTGAAGCTTCGAGCCATGAGTAAGCTAACTGCTACAGGAATAGTCAACAATGCAGATACGAGCAAAGCTCCTACGATCTTGATTGCTGTACTAATCACCAGTGCTGTCATCACTGTAATTAACATATTCAGCATTTTGACTGGCAAACCTGTGACCGCAGCTGCATCCTCCTCAAAGCTCAGCAGGAAAAACTCTTTATGTAAGAAAGCAACCACAATAACAACGATTAACGTCACGATGCCAACCAGCTTGAGGTCCGTTGCATCCAGCGTGTAGATACTGCCGAACAAATAACTCATAACATCCGCGTTATACCCTTTTCCCAGTGTGAAAAACAGCGAAGCCAGAGCTACGCCTCCAGACATAATAATAGCAATGGACAACTCCGCATAGGTCTTATATGCCTTACGCAGCTTTTCAATGGCAAACGATGCGAGTACGGCAAAAATCAAACCAACACCGATCGGGTAAACCTCGATCAGAAAACCAAGCGCTACTCCCGCGATTGTCACATGTGACAACGTGTCTCCGATCATCGACAGTCTGCGCAGTACGAGAAACAGTCCGATCAGCGGTGCGGTAATGCCAATAAGCAATCCACCTGCTAAGGCACGCTGAAAAAAATCACTCCATAATATTTCCAAAACAAACACGACTCCTTCGGCCTCGTTAATCTAATGGTCCACAAACATAACTAGCGAACCTGTGCGGTAGTATGCTGCAGGTTAGTCTCTGCACAATCCTCGATCTCATGTGAATGACGCACATGGAAATGAATCTTGCCGTTGGTGAGGGCAGCTTCCGCGCCTAGATAACTCTCCATTCGGTCCATATCGTGAGACACCATTAGAAACGTCATCCGATGATGTTCATGCATGTGGGTAATCAGCTCGAAAAAACTGGCCTGTGACTCTGCATCAATCCCCACCGTAGGTTCATCGAGAATTAACAGATCGGGGTGATTAATCAACGCACGAGCCAAAAAGACACGTTGTTGCTGACCGCCCGACAGTTGTCCAATGCGCTTATGCGCTATATCCTCAATTCGCATAACCTGCATCGCATCAATGCACTGTTGTTGGCCTTGACGAGAGATACGGCGGAACATGTTCTTATTGTTATATAAGCCAGACATGACAACTTCACGAACAGTCGCTGGAAACAGCGGATTAAACGCATTTTTCTGTGGTACGTAACCGATCCGGTTCCAGTCCTTGAATCTGCGAATCGACTGTCCGAACAACTTGATATCTCCTTGTGCAGGAGGCAGTAGTCCTACCAGCATACGAAGCAACGTAGTTTTTCCCGCTCCGTTCGAACCGATAATCCCTACAAAATCCCGCTGCTGAACCATAAAATTGAGATTTTGAATCACACGCTGATCCCCGTAGGAAAAAGACAAATCCTCGATCTCGATAATCGGATCATGACATAATGGCATGATTTGCTGCATGGCAAAGCCGCCCTTCATAATAAATAAAAATACGTAAATATACTACTTAACATTCCAAAAGTCTTCGCCGATGGGACAGCAAAGACTTTTGGATGTTTACCTTCATTCTTCTTATTTTAATGCGATCAGCAGATTTTGCAAATTTTTCTCCATCAGGGTGAAATAATCATCTTTGTTCTTAACCTGTTCCTGCGTCAGACCCTCCACCGGGTTGAGTACCATCGTTTCTACCCCTGCTTCACTAGCCAATGTTTTAGCTAATTTGTCCGACACCAGCTCTTCAAAGAAAATATACTTGATACCTTCATCTTTGACCAGTTTAGCCAGTTTCACGATATCCTGTCCTGTTGGTTCTGCATCCGGCGACAGTCCCATGATCGCATGTTGCTTCAAGCCATAATCACGTGCAAGATAACCAAATGCTTGGTGTGACACCACGATTTCCTTGTTTGGTACGGACGCTAATTCATTCGTGAAACGCTGATCCAGTGCCTCAAGCTTGGTGCGTAGCTCCTCATAACGTTGCTCGTAACCTGCTTTATGTTCAGGATCAACCTCTACTAAACTGTTCTTGATATTTTCCGCCATGATCATTGCTGATTTGGGGCTAACCCATGTATGAGGATCGATGTGATGGTCAGCTACCTGCGCCTCATTGCCACTCTCATTCGCGTGATCATCGGCATGTTCATCTTCATGCTCTTCACCATGTCCGTGATCATCGGCATGTTCATCTTCATGCTCTTCACCATGTCCGTGACCATCGTCCCCTTCTGCTGCTAACAACTTGACACCTTCGCTGACGGCAACGGATTTCACTTTTGTATCACTGTTCAGTGATTTCAAAAAGTTGGGCACCCATCCCTCCAGACCTGCACCATTGTAGAGAAAAAGCTGAGCCTTGGATGTATTCACGATGTCTTGGCTCTTCGGTGTCCAGTCATGCGGCTCTACTCCTGTAGGCAACAGGTTGATGACATTGGCATCCTCTCCGCCAATCGCCGCAGTAAACGCATATACCGGGTAAAATGTCGTCACTACATTTACTTTGCCTTCAACAATCTTAGCTGTATTCTCGCTGTTCTGTCCACATGCGGACAATAAAAGCAAACTGAGGATGAGCAAACTGCTCCAAAGCAGCTTCATTGTGCTTCGTTTGCCAAGATTGCTGGATCGATCTAATCGTGCATGTCTTTTCATTTGAACAAATGTCATATATGATTCACTCCGCATCACTTAATCGTAATTATTACTGAAAGAATTATAGGTAACATCCTCCTACTTGTCAAGGCTCATGTCCTATTCATTCTTTCCCGAAGTGTGCAGTTCATAACAATATATGCTTGTTCTCCTATCATCAGATCTTTTTAAAGCATAAAAAAGCGGTCCGAATCACTTCGGACCGCCCTTGGTTCAAACTTGTGACAATCTCTGTACGATTGATCAAGCTTATTGTATTGTGTCGCTTATAGAATCTGTTTATTTTACTTGTGCGCCGTTAGGCATGCTGTCCGGTACGGTAGCCAAGGTTAACTGATCTCCGTGAGAAGCTGCAAGAATCATACCTTGGGACAGTTCTCCACGGAGTTTTACTGGTTTAAGATTGGTCACACAGATGACTTTACGTCCAACCATCTCTTCTGGTGAATAGAACTTCGCGATTCCAGATACCACCTGACGTTGTTCATAACCAAGATCCAGTTGAAGCTTAAGCAATTTATCTGCCTTTTTGACCGGCTCACAAGCGATGACTTGTGCCACACGTAGCTCAACTTTGGCAAAATCATCAATGCCAATCTCTTCCTTACCTTCAGGTGCAGTTACCGGTTCTGCTGAAGCTGGAGTAGCTGCTCCAGCTTCTGGCTGGCTAGCATCAGGCTGTGCAGCCTTTTGTCCACCTGTCATCGCTTCAGAGATATAAGCAATTTCCTGTTCCGCATCCAGACGCGGGAAGATCGGCTCGCCTTTGTGCAATGCGTTGCCTGCAGGCACGATGCCCCATTGTTTCGCTGAATCCCAAGCCGTCAGCTCACCTTCTTGGATACCCAGCTGTTCCCAAATTTTACGCGGCGCACGAGTCAGGAACGGTTGCAACAGAATGGAAGCAATTCGCAAGCTTTCGATCAGATGGGACATCACGGATGCCAGCTCATCCCGTTTCGCTTCATCACGTGCCAGAGCCCATGGCTGTGTTTCGTCAATATATTTGTTACTGCGGCTAACAAATTGACTGATGGCCGTAAGCGCTACTGAGAACTGCAAGTTCTCCATCGCCTGCTCCACTTTTTCTACCGTTGCATGCCCTGCTTCTTCAAGCGAAGCATCAAATTCCGTTACATTGGAAGCAAACGCAGGCGCTTTGCCTTCGAAGTACTTGTCAACCATTGCGACCGTGCGGTTCAACAGGTTGCCCAGATCGTTCGCCAGATCGGAGTTTACACGCTCCACGAAGCTTTCCGGGGTGAATGTACCATCCGAACCAAACGGCACTTCACGTAGCAAATAGTAACGAAGCGAATCCAGACCGTAACGATCGATCAAGGTTACCGGATCTACTACATTTCCTTTGGATTTGGACATTTTGCCATCTTTCATCAACAGCCAGCCATGTGCAAATACCTTTTTCGGTAATGGCAGATCCAGCGCCATGAGCATGATTGGCCAATAAATCGTATGGAAACGAACAATTTCTTTACCCACCAGATGAACATCCGCTGGCCAGAACTTATCGTACAGTGAAGCATCCGAAGAACCGTAGCCGAGTGCTGTAATATAGTTGGACAACGCGTCAATCCATACGTATACGACGTGTTTCGGATCGCCTTTAACTTTGACGCCCCACTCAAAGGTTGTACGCGATACAGCCAAATCTTCAAGTCCCGGCTTGATAAAGTTGTTAATCATCTCGTTTTTGCGAGATTCCGGTTGGATAAAACCAGGATTTTCTTCATAATATTTCAGCAAACGATCTGCGTATTTACTCATACGGAAGAAGTAAGATTCTTCCTTGACGAGTTCGACCGGGTGTCCGCTATCGGGACTTTTCGCCGAAATGATCTCGCCTTGTTCATTCTTTTCTACATCAACCAGCTGTGTTTCAGTGTAATAAGTTTCATCCGGAATGCTGTACCAGCCTTCATACTCCCCCTTGTAGATATCTCCCTGCTTCAGCAAACGATCAAAGATATCTTGTACGACGGTTTTGTGACGCTCCTCGGTTGTACGAATGAAGTCATCATTGGAGATGTCCAGCTTGTTCCACAGTTCCTTGATGCCTACGACAATTTCATCGATAAAAGCCTGCGGGGAAAGTCCCTTCTCCTGGGCCTTACGCTCAATCTTCTGGCCATGCTCATCGGTACCTGTCAGATAACGCACCTCGTAACCACGCAAACGTTTATAACGAGACATTGCATCACCTGCTACCGTTGTGTACGCATGCCCGATATGTAGCTTGTCGCTTGGATAATAAATCGGTGTTGTCAAATAAAATGTTTTTTGATCCGTCATGAATGACTTCTCCTCCTTCAATTGTTCTCATGGATACATGCAATGGGTCGAATGGATATTGTTCCTGATCTGAAAATGAACACAAAAAAACTCCCGCCCTGTATGGGACGAGAGTATCTCTCACGTGTTACCACCCAAATTCCCCGCATTTTTCGCAAAACGCAGGCTCTGCCGGTCCTTCGACCGTCCATTAACGCTGGATCACGCCTCAGGCTTACGACAATAGCGACAAGTCGCTGATTGCACGCTCGAAAGAGGTTCCTCCGGGACCATCTTCCATCCTCCTCCCAGACCGGTTCTCAGCTTCTCCGGCTCTCTGCACTGGGGGTGTGTCTGTACTTATCCCTTCACTGGAAAATCATATACAAAAAATATACTGAAATGCTGACCTTGTTGTCAAGTATACCGCCAAATAGAGCCGAGTTTCGGGGTAAAAATGAACATTAGGCTCTACTGAACATTACGGTTCGGATATCACTACATTTTTCTCCACCTTAGGTGGAACCAAATCTACACCGCCCGGATGAAACGGATGACATTTGGCAATCCGTTTCGCCGCTAGAAACGAACCTTTGAGGGCACCATGCACTTCAATAGCTTCCATCGCATACGCCGAACACGTAGGATAGAATCGGCATGTCGGCGGTTTTAATGGAGATATATAATTGCGGTACACCCGGATCGGAGCTTGCACAATTCTACGCGAAAGTTTCATCTTTAGTTCTTCCCATGGCTGTGCGCATGCTGCTGTGCAGTTGCCTTTTTGGCTGGAGCATGTTCGGCACAATCCTTGCAGTATCCGAACACTTCAAACTTGTGATCCACGACCTGAAATTGCTCGGGAGCATCAGCAAGTTGCATTGGACAAAAAACGATCGGATAGGTCTTCTGACACTTCAGGCAGATCATGTGATGATGATGGTGGCCTTCACTGCAATGCGCTCTGAATTTCACTCCATCTTCGAAGATCACTTGCTCCAGCACACCTAATTCCTGCATCACACGCAAGTTCCGGTACACCGTGTCAAAGCTTAATCCGCTGTATGTCTTACCCATATATTCGTAGACGTCCTTGGGTGTAAGATACCCTGGAGATTCGGCAAATAACCGTGCAAGTGTCTTGCGTTGATCAGTTATACGAAGTCCCTGTGAGGACATAGTTGATATTATTTCTTCCGTCGACAGCATGATTTAAAGCACCTCCTGTCATACATTACTGCATTTTTCATCATGCGACATTTTTTGGGCAAAAGCCAAAGCTTATGCTCTATTGGTATACCTCTAATAATGCATGAAATGAAGATCATAGTCAACGAAGGCCTGAAGCGGATCACCGTTTTTACGTGAACTTCATAAACAAAGGACCCCATAGTTTTGGAGTCCTTTGATGACGGTTCAGAATATAGGTCATACAGGTGACTTTTGGGGTGAACGGGTATATAAAATATAAGCTTTCACTCCAAACCGTGCGGTTTGATTCATTAGAATATTACTTCTCAGCCGGAAGCGGGGTAAACAGAATGTTTACCGGCAAGTTACTACCCGGTGCAGCAGAGAAAACAATGGTTACACTCTCACCGTAAGAACCTGTGCGATACAACACATTCTGTTCATTCGGCGCACTTAGAGATTGGCTGTTATTCGACAACTGTACCAACTGTCCGTTCACAAGTGCTGATCCATAATACTTTCCTCCGCGAGGATTAAACGAAATCAGTGTACGCGGAGCAACATTGTTCAAGGTGATTTTGTACAGTACACCGAAGTTACCAGCGTTAGAAGCGCTTGTGAAGGCCATCGGGTCTGTGCCGTCGAGATTCGGATCACTTGCATTATCCCCGAGTGGCAGACGGGAAGGCTTGTTGCCAACCTCCTGATCGTACGTAATAATTCGTGTTGCGTTTGGATAAGTCCCACGGTTATGAACGCCGTCACGATCCAGAACTGGCAATGAGGACAACACAGCCATCGGATCTTTATTTTCTTCGATCATTACAATGTTGTAGGTGAGTGTATAGTCACTGAAAGTGTCTGAATAAAGGGAGATGACCTGCCCTTCTTTCATCGAAATATTGTTCAGTTCCGTCAGAATCAATTTACTTTCCCCTGGCTGGATGTACACTCTCTTCGAATCTGCTCCGGTCTGTATGGATTTGAACCATTTATCAATGGACAGCTTGCCCGCAACGGTAGCAAATGGCGTCGGTCCTGCAAAGCCCATATTTTGCTGTTCAAATACAGCTGTATATGGATTGTTATTGGTCGCAATCACATACATTTTCACTCTTTTTCCCGTATTATTGACATGGTGAATCATGAAACGCGTCTGTCCAAAGGAGGATTCCTTGTAGACGATACCTTCCTGGTTAACGGTCTCAGGGCTGTTACTACGAATAAGCAAGCTTGGCTCATCCGTGTACGTAAATGGTACTTTTTCCATAGCAGGAACTTCCCCGCCATTGAATGTAAATTTGTCCCCTACCGGTGTGAACAACTTATAGAAATCGGACTGATTGTACAGTGTCTCACCTGTGATCATAATCTCTTTGGTGTATGTGTCACTCAAACCATGCTTATCTGTGACGGTAAGAGATACGGTTTTCGGTCCTGGAATAAAAAATGCAAGTGCATTGTTGCTCCAATCTCTTTTTTCAATCGCATTCTCATCATCCGTACTTTGATCCGTATAGGTGATTTTTTCACCCATTTTGTATTCTTCCTTGTCCGTTGTAAACATCGCTACTGGGGGAAGATTTGGACGCTCGACCTTAATTGTAAGCGTATAAGGATTACTCCACTGACCACTGGAATCTTGAACTGTATAAGTCACCGTATAAACCCCTGGCTGATCAAAGGTATCTTGACGTCCAGTCCATTGCTCATCCACAATCGGGAGGCCATTCGGGGAACTGTTCTTGGTCGTGTAAATCACTTGATCTCCAGCAAAAATTTCCTTTTGAACAGTAAAGCTGGCTACCGGCTTGGTGTTCAGCTTCAACACAACCGTCTTGGCAGGCTGATTAACGGTATATGTGATGTTCAGCGCCTGAGTGATAGACGTCAATGGAATCATGAACGTGTTTTTTTCTTGATAAGCTGGGCCTTTCATCGTTCTGGATTCACCGTTAACGGTATACAATTTGCTGTTTGTTTTGAAACGAAGTTCGTCCGTACCGCTGAGAATGATCGTCTCTTTAGTCGTATTATCGTATTTCACATCATAGCCTACGCGGTCCACTAGTGCACGAATGGCTACGTAAGATACACCATTTTTCACGGCCATCGGCTGGCCAGCCAGATACGTTTTTCCATCCTGAATCATCTTGTTGCTGTTCATGTAGAGCGTCAAATCTCCACCCGATCTCGCAGATGAAGATGTTCCATTCGTCGTTGGTTCCACTTCAGCAGGAGTTGGAGTGGTTGTTTCCTCACCGGTTCCTTGCTCCCCATCTGTTCCTGTTTCAGGATTCACCGGAGTAGCTTCTGTTCCTGAAGGAGTTGTTGTTTCCGGATTTGCTTCTATTGCGCTTTCATTGTTGACAGGTTGTGTGTTGGTTGATGGATTGTTAACAGGCTCATTCGCCGTTCCTGATTTCACTTCGCTCTCAACAATCGGCTGCTCTTTCTTCACAACCTCAACGGAATTTACTTTTGCACTATTCACTGGTGTCGTTTCGCTTGTTTCGGCTGCTTGTGCATTCGCAGGAATAACTGCAAACGCCTGAAAAACAGCAAAAGCGGTAAGTATGGACAACTTCTTCTTCAAATTCATTCTTTGTCTTTGGCTCCTTCTGCTCCCATTTATTAATATCCCCTCTAAAAGTCATATGATTAGACGCTCAAAAACGGGAAAAGTTGCTAAAAATAATGAATAAGAATTGTAAACTTTTAATAGAAGTGAAAAACTATGAAAATAATTATCTGTTCATATGAACAAGCCCTGCTTCACCATATGAAATTCAGAATGCTCCATGCCATGAATCCAGCATGTTTTAATCAGAGTCATTTTTCTAAAAGACGTATTGTCAAGCCAAGTTCGACAATTCCTTTGAAAAAGATTCGTGAGCGGTTTTCCATCCCAAACATTTACGGGGTCTGTTATTGATTAAATCGAGTGAACGGGCAAGCTCGTCATCTTCTACTTCGGCAAGATCCAATCCTTTCGGAAAAAACTCTCGAAGTAGCCCGTTTGCATTTTCATTGGAACCCCGCTGCCAAGATGAGTACGGATCAGCAAAATAAACGTCCAGGTTATGGGTGGCTTCCACATTCGCATAGCAGGCAAACTCTTTACCACGGTCTGCCGTAGCGGTGAGAAACGTGCCCTTCGGGTATTGTGAGATGGCTACGCCAAGGGCAATTTCCATCGATAAGGCTGTTCGATCTGGCATGAGTATAGCCGTATACAGACGTGTCTTGCGTTCAATGAATGTGGCGATGCATCCTTTGCTTTTTCCACGACTCGAAACCATCGTGTCTAGCTCCCAGTGTCCAAATGTTTCACGAGAGCGAACCTCTTTGGTACGCTCAGCAATGGGCTTTCCAACGCGGAATCTACCGCGAGTTTCAGCGGGTTTCTGTCGCTTTCCTTTATGACGGAGAACCCGTAGCCTGCCTTGAATCAGTCTGCCTTTGTATATCCAGCGATAGATCGTTCTGAAGGAAACCACAGGCAAGCCATCCATGCGAAAACGTGCCATAATTTGCTCTGGAGACCATGTCTCATGGAGTTTTTCCTCCAGCGAATTCGCTAAGGCCTTAGACCACTTGCCTGGCGATACAGAAGCTTTTCGCCGTTCATGGTAAGCTTGCTGGGCTTGTTCCGCATGGTATACCTCGGCAGATGTAGTGCGTTCCAACTCACGGTAAATCGTCGAAGGATGCCTTCCCAATTCCTTTGCGATGGCTCTTGAACTATGACCTTGCCGATGGAGGATTTCTAGCTTGCTGCGCTCAATTATGCTAAGATGTGTGTTGTAGCTCATGGTGGATTCTCCTTGTGTGAATGGTTGTTGTGGTGACTTCATTCTACACGAATCCGGCCATGGGCCATTTTTCATTTATTTCCAGTAGATGTCGCACTTCATATTACAATCCGTCAAATGGAAAAGCCATTAACTAAAGTTTCTTATCCTGGAGAACAGGTTATTTTGGGTGGTGATATTTATGAGTACAGCGAATTTTCAGATGGATCTAAACTCTTATATACTGAAAAAAAACAGCAAAGGTTTTAAGATTACACTCAAAATATCAGGTGATCCAGAAGAACATGCAAAAGCTCATGAGGCTTTGAAAATTTCTTTGTGTAGGGATGTAAATGGTGACTTGGAGAATGCTGGGGTCACTTTTCTTAATATTCCTAAATACTAATAAAAGATGAGTCATAAAAAGCCACCCTCATTCGTGAAGTGCACCCCTTAGAATAGACATTGGAAAAACCCATGGGTTTAACCGATGAATTCTAGGGGGTGCATTTTTTATGGCGATCAAGGGACAAAAGTTTAAAACGTATTCGGAGAAGATAAAAAATGAGGCTATTCGCCTGCATACAGTTGAGGGGTGGACTTATCGAAAGATTAATGAACATCTGGGGATTCATGACCCAGGACGAATGAAGCGCTGGATGCGAAAATATCGGAAACAAGGTGAGTTTGGACTGATGGATCAGCGAGGTCGACGGAAAGAATACTTGGATCAAGAACGCTATGTGCAAAAACTGAAACGGGAGAATGAGTTGCTAAAAAAGTGCTTGGTCATCTGGAAGGAGGAAGCAAACAAGAACGATTTCAGATCATAGAAAAGGTAGCGGAAAACGGTGATATTCAGAAACTCTGCCATGTGTTTGGCGTGTCCCGGAGTGGATTTTATGCCTATGTAAAACGTAATCAATTCGATCGCGATGCAAAGGCGAAGAAACAAGTACTTCAAACCTATCAACGATATGAAGGCAAATACGGGTATCGACAGCTCCAACTGTTCCTTTGGCAAGATCAAGGAATTTGGATGAACCACAAAAAGGTACTTCGGCTGATGCAAACGCTCGGTATCCAATCTCGAATTCGTCGTAAACGGCACTCTAGCAGTTCGTATGCACCTGCTCAGCGCGTAGCAGAGAATCACTTGAAGCGGGACTTCAGTGCAGAAAAACCAAATCAGAAATGGGTCACGGACATTACCCAGTATCGTGTAGGAGAGCGCTGGATATATCTTTCGGCCATAAAGGATTTGTTTAATAACGAGATTGTGGCTTACGAAATGGTGAACGCAACGACAATGAACTCGTGCTCCGCACATTCAGCAAAGCGTTCGCGAAGCAAAAAGACGTGACTGGACTCGTCGTTCACAGCGACCAGGGATTCCAGTACACGTCTCACGCTTACCACGACATGCTGCCAAAGGTTGGCGCCCGAATCAGCATGTCTCGACGAGGAAATTGTTATGACAATACCTCAATGGAGAGTTTCTTCTCGCATCTCAAAACGGAAGGACTCTATCCTTATCATATCCGAACGCTTGCCGAAGCACAAAGCAAAATCGAAAAATTATATTCGTTTTTATAACCAAAAACGGCCACAACGAAAACTAAAAAAATTGACGCCAGTAGAGTACCGACGCCAGTTTGCGGCTTAGGGTCTTTTTATAATGTCTACAAAATGGGGTCTTGACCAAATTCTTCTTATGCCATTTTTATTTATATCTACTCTTCTTTACTGTGACGAAGAATATAATCCCCTTGATTCAATTTCAATTTAATAATTGACGCTTGAGGGATAAACGTCGATTCGATTGAGCTCCCATCTTCAAATTGAATTACACCATGTTGACCACCAGAATGTGAACTTATTTTGTTTAAATTAATAATTGCTTTAATAGGTCTGTCTTTTGTATTCAATCCAGCTACTTGTAACAAAGTTCCATTTATTTCAGTCTCATTGAACTGGTATGGTGCTAACAGTACTTTAAAAACTTCATAACTATTGTTTGTAATCACAAAGCCTTTAGTAGTTTTAATTACTGCCATGCCTTCATAGTTAAATATATAATTAATCGCTCCAATTCCTGCAAGACTGCTATGCTTGTGGTCACCAATAATCTCTTCAATCTCAATAAATCTAGGCATATAGCTCTCTCCTTTTTTGTGTTTGCATTATTACTATTACGACAATAATCGTTCCAACCCTGTCATCATAAATTAAATCGAGATAATACCCCCTTACGTATCAGTTAGTCTATTCTCATGTAGTCTGCTATATCAAAATAATTGTATACTATAATAAGTAATATACTACATATAACAGAGGAGCATTATAATGAAAGACAAATTAAAAGGTTTAGTAATAGGAATCCTAATTGGATCAACGATAACTGGAGCTACAGCATTTGCAGCAACAAATAGTGCGCCAATCAAAGCAGCTATTCAAAAACTGAACCTGTATGTAGACGGAACAAAGAAGTCTAACGTCAGTGCCATTACATACAACAACACTACATATGTGCCAGCTAGAAGTGTAAGTCAAGCATTCAATCAATCTATTTCTATTAAAGGGGACAATCTCTATATTGGTAAACAGCCAAAGTTTATTGTTAATGAGGATAACGCTTATAAGTATGTGTATGCAAAGATTAAAAAAGACGTAGATAAATACAAGCTTGGAATGATGGATGAAGGATACAGTGATGATGGAAAGTATTTCGTAATCAGAGTTTATGAAGATCATCCTGATCACATCGTTACTTGGGGATTTTACTATGTAGAACTCACTAATGGCTCAGTGTATAAATATGATATTACTGAAGATAAATTGGTAAAACTATAGGGTGGATTGCTCCACCCCTTTTTCAAATCAAACTTGTCATTTACCAACTAAACGCTATTGGTTCATCAATACGACCAGCCACGTCTTTAGGAGTGAAGTGTATATCATCTTCAGAGAGAAAATATATACCCTCTCCACTTTCTGTGGGAATAGCGGTTAAAATGACATCTTCATGCCTTGGTACATTAAATTCTTTGTAAAACCGCCCTCTGACTTTTATTTTTGATCCAACCGCAATACAACCTAAACTTAGGGCTAACTTTTCTTCGTTTATCTCATTCATCGACACTACCTCCAAAAATATATGTAATTAATTAATCTCAATAATACTGGAAAGAATCGTTTATTACAAAGTAACTGTATGAACTCTCATCATAAAGCATGACCTCTTAATACAAGGTTTAATTGAATTGATTAATCAATCTCAGGATTATTAGATTAAAAACGACCTATCTATAATTTTTTGAAGTTTTTATTTCAATCCTTATGAGTTGTTCAATTCATGGAAATCTTGCCTTTAACAATGCATTGATATCTATCATATTGTAGATACATGTCGAATTTTCATTCTTTATACCTATATATACATAATACTTTATTGGTAAAAACAACTATTATTCTAGTAAATATTAACCTTTTATTAATAATTCCCTAGTTTACCCACTTCAGAGATGTTAATGTAATTGACAGAGGGTAAATTAATAAATAGTATGAAGGGAAGAACTTATTGTGAAAAAACTAGTATCTGTTTTACTTGCATCTGTACTAACATTCTCCATGTCAGCCTCCGTATTTGCTAATCCCAGCAATGATGTTGATAAGGAACAACTTCTGGGCAAAATTAACACTGAAATTCAAGCACTTAACAAAGAATATGACACAGTGAACATTACTATAGATTCTACTCAGTTAACAGATGAATTTGTCAACGAAGTAGCATCTATGTCAAATAACGAGCTACACAATTACTTAGAGGGAATCTATAAAGAAAATGATGTAGACTTTGATTATGAAGTTGAAATTTCTGAAGAACCTCAATTCCAGACTCGTGCTGTTACAACCCACAAAAACAGAATTGGAAAGGTTTTTTGGGGAATTCCAGCTATCGGGTATGTCGATATGCTCATCGTTTACGATATCAAACTTGATGGTAGCACTTTTGTTGGTGGTACAGTAAAAGACAGTTACCAAGATGGTTTTGCAATTGGTTCTTGGTCACATAAAAGAGGGGAAGTTAAGGTTCAAAGTAACGGCCTCTATGCCGATATTCAAGCAACTGGTGTTCTGACATATGGCCTATCTGGTACTCCTTTCAAAATTGAAAAAGAACAAATGGTTCAGTTTACAGATAGCTGGAAAAACTATAAATAATAAGGTTGTGGAAAGATGTTCCTGAGAAAATACTCTACTGTAACAATTTCATCGATAATTGTGTTCATTCTGTCCACAATATTACCCTCTAAACTTATTACGGGACAGTTGTACTATGAGTACAAATTTGGGATGATGTATCCTTACCTTACTTTAAGGAGTAGTGAACTGTTATCAGGCAGCATCAACCTATTTACTGTTATTCCTATTAGTTATAGCTATGAAATCAACATCTCCTCATTAATTGGGTCATATATTGCTATATTTATCATAGTGTTTCTGGTTATTAAACTAATAAAGAAATTAAGGTTTTAGGCCGACTCAACTGATCTCTGCTTTTGCAGGGATCTTTTTTTTGCATGAAATATGTATTTGATTCATCTTCTTAAAGTATAGACTAGTAGCCGGTCTTTGCTACTTACTGACTACACGTTCTTTTCCATATCTCAATGAATCCTAGTCAAACTTTAAATACATATAGTAATGTGCTCCATTTGGTTCTCTTTTGCATGCCTTTGCGCCAGCCTTTCGGAGTTTAGTGATAATGTTCTGTTGCTATTTGAACGCAACAAAAAAACCGCCATTTAATTGGTGGGTTTAATTATATGTCTTTATCAAATCTATACATTTTATTTAGTCTTCATCAAAATTGGTTCCAAATAATTGTTTGAAAGTTCCTCCAGCATACCCAAGCCATTTTCTTGAGATGAAAACCCTTGTCCAGCAGAAGGAAATGGTATTAAGAAAATATACAAGGTCTTGTTATCTAATGGTACTTCTGCTTTAAATGCTTTTTGTAACTGTCCCTTGCTGTTTCTCATATCACATGTAAAAGGTATTGTTGAAAAAATATCTTTTCCAAACATTACTTCAAGAGCATCCTTTTTAAAGCCACCCGCTCCACCAATCCCAAGAAGAATTTGCGCTTTCGATTTTATTAAAGCATTTTTTATTATACTTGCTCTAAAATTCATATCTTCTTTGAAGTCACTAAAACTTGTAGTGGCATACTTTTTGGGATTGAATCTGCCTTTAAGTTTATTGAACACCGCTAAATAGGGATTATCTTGATTTGGTTTGTCTTCAGGTGATGCTGCAACGGCTCCATATTCAATCGGCCAGATTCTCTCAGTTAACCTAGGGAGTGGCCTCCAATCAATCAAAGCAGTTTGAATTCCTTCAGCTCTTGGCTTATAAAGTCTTCTACCAATGTACTCTTTGATTGCTTCATATGCCAATACATTAGCAGCACCTTGAAACCAATTGTTGCTTGAGCTTCGTTCATGGGCTAGACAAAGCCTTGCAATGGCAGCATTAAATACACCAGCAGTAAAATCTTTTGTCCGTTTATTCTCATGAGTTGCAAGAAGTTGATCTGAATCTGGATAAAAAAATCCCTCTCGCCAATTTTTAGCCTCAATACTGTAATTGCTAACATCCCCACCAGCTAAAATTAACTGCGTTCTGGCTTTCACATTCTCTGTTACACCATACCCCCCTGTGCCCCGAAAACTAAAATATCAGCATTAGGAATATCGCCACAGCCTATGTATGAGAGAAGTATTTTATATTCTTCTTTGCTTAGCCTCCAGTTTTCCACCACAAATACTCTCCTTCTAAATTTTAATCAAACTTGCATATCATGATAGTATACATATTAGCTTTTTTTATCTTCATCATCTTGTTCATAAGGATAGTCATTAGGATTGTAGCTCAGACTGCATTTTTCATTATTAAAAGAAGATCCCTTAGCTGCATATCTACCACATCCACAAATACAAAGCTCTGCCATACTTTTCATCTCCCATTCACTCAAAACTTTCATTACAAAAAGATGTCTAGTTAATATCACGAGCTAGCTAAATTCCCTAACGATACTTGGCCCACTCTATTGGTATCGTTATATCTTACCTTTGCCTTGTCGGTAAAACCACATTTATTTTCTAAGAAGTCAATTACAACACACTCTCGACCTACCATGTGCCGTTGTTTACTGTATAAGGGGCCAACCACGACATACTTATGTCCTATTTTAATTTCAGTAATTCTTACGCTCCACTGATTTTCTAAATTGCGTTCCACACTTACTCTATATCCATCAGGAGTGTCCTCAATAAACATAAGTCACCTCATAAACATTAAGACAATGAAACACATCTTTCATCTATTCTCTTCCATAAATAGTTGGCTCTTTGTCTTTGAAATTAAACACCCAGTCGGTAATGTTATCTCTACTCTCTATTTTTCTCCACATATCTTCAATACACAGTTTGATTGTAATATCTATCTCTTCATGATAGCAACTTAAACTAGACCCAATCCCAAATGGGTTAAATCCATAAACTTCACCGAATTTATTCTTTGTTAACGATTTTTTCTTAATGGTAGTTCTTGATCTTCCGTTAATTTGAAATGGTATTCTGTCTTCTTTTTCTTTAAGTATTTTGGCTTCCATTGGATAAATATCAATGTAATAGTCCCTGTCACCACGATAATCGATCATGTTGGCTGATACATTAAAAAAACGAATAATCCCATCATCATCCTTATGGGATGGATCTAGTAGCGTAAAAGCATTCATGATATCTCCTCCGTTTACTCGTGGTAACAAGTCATTTACCTAATCATTTATATAGGCCACTTTCACATAAATGGCAACAAGTTGATATAGACGATAATCATTAAACTCACTTTCATTGTCATATATAACCGCAACCCTATCTGATAACTCATCGATGTTCAGTTCTTTCTCACTCGTCAATGTAATTGACTTTTCCAAGCTGTCTTCTTCCCCGGTGTAAACTTCATAAACTACCTTGTAGATATAACTCGTGTTTCTATACCTGTTTTTTAAATCAACTGGTAGCTTTTCATGGAATATCTTTGTTGAATCATCCGGCGAAATATAATGCACGGCGTACTCCACTAAATGCACTCACTCCTTCTCATTGAAATAGCCATTTTATCTGTAAAATCATTTTGGATTAATAACAACTTTTACTGGAATCCCTTCGAATTCTCTACTCAAATCACTCTCAATCCCAAAGGGGTTTGCTACTCTTCCTTCTGGATCATAAACAAAACAGATTAGCATTTTACAATCAGGATGACTCTGATATTTTTGAATGTCAATTATCAGTTGATCTCCAACATCTTTCGCTGCCAGTCCTTTTCTAGTTTTTTTAATTTCAATAATAATTTGCTCTTTCTTTAATAAAAAATCCACCCTTGAGCTGCTCCCTGCATAACTTGGTGTCCATTCTTCTGGTCTAACATCATCAAAATCAAGCAACAGTAGTGCGTGAAACAAATCTTGTACGTCATATTCATCATTAATATCAAGAGTAGATCTATTATTATGTCTTGATCTCAACTGTCTAACGACCATATGAAACCTATTACAAAGTTTAAGAACAGTATCATATGGCTTCGTAATACTAGATATTGAATTAGTTATTCCGAAATCAGTTATTTCTTCCATAAATGATTTCAGCACCGATGCGGCTTCATTCAAACCTTCTTGATAGGCCTCAATACGTTTGGAGTCAGGAGTATTCCGATGAGAGAAAAAGAGATAATAATTTATTCCATTAAAATCGTTTGAATGACGGGTTTCATCTCCAAATATTTTAGTGATTAGAACCTCAGTGTCTCTTTGCCACTTTTTGAATTCAGGCGATGAAGCTCCTCTGAGTATTCGTTTCAAATCTTCAATTTTAGAAATTTGTTCTTCAAGTCTTTTTAAAGCTAATTCTTGATCGATTGTGCATACCTCATTCTGTTTATTGTATTTTGATTTTCAGAAGGTGTAATAATTCTCTGTCTTACCGATCTTAATTAAATGTAAATAAAATAGTTATTTCACATATATATCCTTAAGATTGACAGCTAAAGCTCCAATAATTAACCTTAGATTTTCTTCTGTTAGTTTTTTGTTCTCATTTAGAATATTTAAGATTTCTTGAACACATCCCTCGACTCTTACATCTTTATATTTTTCTTGAGTCTCTTCAAGTTTTCCCATTGCTTCTTTTACATCGTAGTCAGCCATAGCCATTCTAGCGAATCCTTCAAGTATCTTATCGTTTACGTTCATCCTGATCTCTCCCCTGTCTTTATGAAATAAACCTTTGACATCTATAATAGTAATCTACATCCTATTCAATAGTTTCATTTCTCGCTGTCTTATGCATTTGCAAAAGCAATTCCCACAATCTGAACTTGATCATAACTCTGAAACTCTGCACGAAACTCAATCAATCCATGTACTACATTTGCTGTTCGTTGTGCCAGTTCCTCTTTATCCAGCTTCTCATCAGAATTAACTCTCACGTTCTGTTATGTATTCTTCCGTGTCATCCTGACTAGCATATAGATTAACCACAACTGTATATGAGTGTCGAGCATTCTTGCTTTGTTTCAGGCATCGAATAATATTTCAATTCTCTAACCTCACTTTCTCATCAAATGTAAGTTTCACTTAATCCTTTCTATGTCTGCTTTCCATTCCCTTAGTTATAAACACTACTCCAATTGCTGCATAGGTTACATAATTACTTATAGCATCTACATATTCTTTTTCGAGAAACTTATCAAAATAATATGATAAACAAATTGTTAAAATTACTATAAATATCAAAGTCGAAGTTGCTAATATGCTTTGAATTTTTCTTCCTAAATTATTCTTTGTAAATTCCTTTGTGATATTAAAAAAATCAAAAACCGTTAGAAAAAATGCAATAACCGCAGCAGCAGCAGTATAGTTACTAGGAACATCAAACTTTAAAGAAGCTAGAGCCAACAAAATATAACCAACAGCAAGACCATAAAGTACAATAGTATTGTTTTTCAAGTTATCTCACCACTTTCTCCAAAAAAGTCATATTTCATATATTCTTTCTCCTAGCGGTCTCAGCGCTTTCCATTTGTAAGGCATGGTATACAATGTTTAATCACTCTTTTTCTTTGTGCATCTAAAAGGAAACCTTTCTTATCTAAATCATCTTCGGTATACTCATCATCCATTTCTTCTTCGGTTTCACAATTAGGACATACAATAAACCATCTTGTCTTTTCCATTAATATTTCCCTCCTAATAATTTACTTGAGCCTCACATTTCACCTTTACTCTTGTGGCTCTCGTGAAGTTTGTAATCTGAGGCTACAACTCGTGCTTTAGAAAGGTCTCCATTTCTTTCAATAGCAATCTTTCTGGCAATGTCAAAATCAAGACCCTCTGACTCAGTTAATATCTCAATTACATTGATTTGGCTTGCTGTGAGTTCCATTAAATATACACTCCTTATAAAAGATTCGTTTTAACATATTCTAATCATGCTCATTACTTTGCCTTTTACATTCTTGTGAATAAAAAGAAATTAAATATCTTCTTTTAATTGTGTCTTCAAGCTCCCTTTTGTACCATGGCAATGCCTCGTTCTTTGATCTTTCCCAATCAAACTTTAATAAGATTCCAATATAAATTCTAAAATCATTAAGAGCTTCGGGTTTCACTTCTCCAGATTCTATTTCTTTTAGCAGCTCAGTGATTTTATGATCGAGTACATCTACTGTATTTTTGAGTGGATTTAAACTCAGCATTAAATGTGTGGTGAGAGTTTTAAGCTCAGTACCACCCTTGTAATCGCCAGAATAAATTCTGGAAGCATTCATTTTGACATCCGCGCGCCACTTTGCTCTTTCTTCAGTTATGTATTTCAATTTTTGATTTTTGTCGTTGCTTAACATATTTATTAATGCTGCAACCGCAGCTGAGGAAATGGTTGCAGTAATGATTGTGCCTATTATGTCCACACCTTCACTCCTTTAATGTCAAAATAAAACTACTCTTTTATCTACTAAAATTATGTAAATAGAACTCATACTCACCTCCCCCACTTGATGTTTCAACTAAATCTTTTGACTTTCTTGGACAATATCAATTTCTGTAAGTCTTGTTCTTAATTTACCTATATCACTTAACTTTTCTGTTACTTTTTTAATAGCATCCATTAAATCATCGTTATCCATCACTCTCGCTACTCCGTTGTCATCAGTGTACCCTTTTACTCCATTTAATTTTTCCAATAGATTGATAACTGCATTTTCAAAATCACCCATATTAATCCCTCTCATTCGTAGAATTTTTTGTTGCACATATATTAATTCAACAAATTTTCATTTATTTTCGAAGCTGAGTCCAATTTTCAACCACAAAAGCCTTATCATTGATTCTAGTCGAATCCACCAAGATCACTTGAAAAGAAGAAATTTCTCCTGTACTTATAATGGCAAGTCCAACTTCTTCAATCCAATTGAATACCTCTCCGTAAGCCTCTTTGTTAGAATTAATTACTGCTGCTGCCGAGCCTGTTAGTCTAACCTCTATGATTTGTTCTCCTTCTTGCTGAAATCTAATGCCACAATAGTCCCCATTTGGTGCTTCGTATCCTTGTCCAATCTTAACAGTTTCCATTTAACTTACACTCCTTTTCTTATGAAAGAATAATTTTGCTGAAACGAAAACAAATTGCGTTTAGTTGTAAACCCAAAACCTTCTAGGATTATCCCCTGTTCCATTCTCTTTGTAATTGATATCCATTTTTACGCAAAAATCTTCAAAACACTTCAATATCTGTTCATTCTGCTCAGGAGTTTTACCCAAGATGGTGTTAATGATCTCATTAGTATCGCGACCATGCTTCTCAACATGATCCGTATGATTCAGTGCTGAATTGTTGGAATATCCAATGAATCTGCTTGGATAAAAATTTCTATTTCCATTGTCATCCATACATACTATAAAACATATCCCTAGCTCAATTCTTTTTCTATAGTATCTATTGTAATCCTTTGACCATCTGTAATCATCAAATGTCTGCATGTTACTTTTAATGTCTTCCCAAGAATTAACTAATTCCATTTTGATCAACTCCAATTCAAATGTGAGGATAGATAGATAGATAGATAGATTAATGATGAAAGTATTATTTCACTCAGATAACTAATGATAATACTGTACATACTATTCCTACATAACTACCACAATTATACAACAATAAGTCTCTATCTACTATGTTTTAAAAAGTGATACTGTCACATTAATTATATAAATATGAACAAACTCATCCACATAGACAAGTCTTACGATCCGATACACATTTCACCGTCATAATTATGTCGAGTCGTGGAATTGGTAACAGCAATTTCGGAGTACAGCTATTCAGTCGTGGTCAGTTTGGCTACTACTCAATCGTACTGTCAGCATATATAAAAAAAAGCACCCATAAGGATGCTTAATTCCTAAACATTTTCTGTTCCAGATCCTCCATGAAAGAATCTTCAGTAAACAACTCGTTCTGTGTTTCAAAATTAAAGTTCGGTTGTATCTCCCATTCTCCTGAAGAATAAATCAGCTTAGTTGTGTTAGCTGGGGAAGTTGTAAGATCAGACAGTCCTGTGTATTCTTTATAGTAATTCACATGAACAAAGAACTTGCCTTCGGGATAACTGACATGAGGTCGAATAGTCACTCGATGAACTTCTGTAAATTGAATTTCAAGTTCAGTATATCCTGTTGTAATATCAAACGTCTCTTCCTCAGTAATTTTAATGCTCTTACTTTCGTTGTTTTCAAACCAACTTCTTACACTGCTATACAATTGTTTAAGGGCACCAATTTGTTCATTTTTTAATTTTTCGATGTTAACCTTTTCTACTCCCATCTTTTCAATGATACTAGATAATTTATCACTCATCTTGTTCACTCCTAGCTATTGTTATAACAAGTTTAATTCGACATGCAGGAAGGGTTTACCTCTATTTATGTCGAATTAAACTTGTTATAAGTAGGTGCATTATAAAATGTACTATGTTATTGGTCATGACTCACTAAGGGATTCTGGAATATTGCAAAGACAAATCATGGAACCTCTTCAGAATGAACAAGTCACACGTGCTCAGCATGCAATACCATACACAAAAGAGCGTCAGATACTCCATTATGCAACCAATTCCTATGAAGATCCCAATTTCCCAGACTATGACTACTTTAGTTATATCAACTCTAATACTCGCGACTTGCTTTTACACTACAATATCGATTTTGAGGAACTTGGTACAGTTGAAACACTTCCTAGTGGAGTAAGTCTCCTTATCAAGAACACCAGATTCCTTTAATTGTCAATGATTATCCGTTGGAGGATATCCTTCAGCGGTGTTTTTCATTTGGCTGTTATATATGTTCTGTAAACAACAAAAGCACCCCGAAGGGATGCTTTATATTAATCAAAATAGAAGTCCAAATTTTCTACAGATTTTACTGCTGTAGAACGATAAAGTATGCTGTTCTTCGTGTCTTCTCCAATTAAAAAACAATCAACTGAAAGTATGAATCCCATAATACCAATTTTCTCATCATATGTTGTCAATCGGGAAGTTTTCTTACCTTCAATTCCACTATTAGAATTGGTGTAAAATTCTTTTAAGTAGAATTCCTTTTCCGGATTATCGGAAAAATTTGTATAACCATATATCACAGCCTCATCGTTAATTGTAATATCGGTTCCATCTAAGAAAGTAATCTTAACCATATCTATCGACTCCTTTTATTTTGACGGATTGTCAAGCCAAGTGCGACAGTTCCTTTGAAAAAGATTCGTGAGCGGTTTTCCATCCCAAACATTTACGGGGTCTGTTATTGATTAAATCGAGTGAACGGGCAAGCTCGTCATCTTCTACTTCGGCAAGATCCAATCCTTTCGGAAAAAACTCTCGAAGTAGCCCGTTTGCATTTTCATTGGAACCCCGCTGCCAAGATGAGTACGGATCAGCAAAATAAACGTCCAGGTTATGGGTGGCTTCCACATTCGCATAGCAGGCAAACTCTTTACCACGGTCTGCCGTAGCGGTGAGAAACGTGCCCTTCGGGTATTGTGAGATGGCTACGCCAAGGGCAATTTCCATCGATAAGGCTGTTCGATCTGGCATGAGTATAGCCGTATACAGACGTGTCTTGCGTTCAATGAATGTGGCGATGCATCCTTTGCTTTTTCCACGACTCGAAACCATCGTGTCTAGCTCCCAGTGTCCAAATGTTTCACGAGAGCGAACCTCTTTGGGACGCTCAGCAATGGGCTTTCCAACGCGGAATCTACCGCGAGTTTCAGCGGGTTTCTGTCGCTTTCCTTTATGACGGAGAACCCGTAGCCTGCCTTGAACCAGTCTGCCTTTGTATATCCAGCGATAGATCGTTCTGAAGGAAACCACAGGCAAGCCATCCATGCGAAAACGTGCCATGATTTGCTCTGGAGACCATGTCTCATGGAGTTTTTCCTCCAGCGAATTCGCTAAGGCCTTAGACCACTTGCCTGGCGATACAGAAGCTTTTCGCCGTTCATGGTAAGCTTGCTGGGCTTGTTCCGCATGGTATACCTCGGCAGATGTAGTGCGTTCCAACTCACGACAAATCGTCGAAGGATGCCTTTCCAATTCCTTTGCGATGGCTCTTGAACTATGACCTTGCCGATGGAGGATTTCTAGCTTGCTGCGCTTAATTATGCTAAGATGTGTGTAGCTCATGGTGGATTCTCCTTGTGTGAATGTGGTGTAGGAACCTTCATTCTACACGAATCCGGCCATGGGCCATTTTTCATTTATTTCCAGTAGGTGTCGCACTTCATATTAAAATCCGTCTCTAAAAATAAAAACAACCCCTACGAGTCAAAGCTCGTAAAGGTTGCTTGATTAAATGTGAATCTATTTGCCTGAACAAGCCAAACCTGCTGTTTCTGCACGGCCTTGTTCAATCAGACGATACGCCCGTTCAACTTCTTCTTCAGTTGGTGAAGGCACTCCATCCAGCGGATAAACTTTACCCAGTGCCTCCCATTTGTAGATCCCCATTTGATGATAAGGAAGAATTTCGAACTTCTCTACTCCATTTAGCGTGCCAATGAAACGCCCGAGATTCAACAAATCCTCTTCCTGATCATGAATACCAGGCACGTATACATGTCTGATCCACATTTTTCGACCATGATCGGATAACCATCTTGCTGTCTTCAGCGTACGTTCATTGGATTTCCCCGTCAGCTTGATATGTTTCTCGTCATCGATATGTTTCAGGTCGAGTAATACCAAATCTGTGTTATCGAGCAGATCATGGATACGATCCGGTTCATTGAAACCGTTGCTATCCAGCGTAGTATGAAGTCCCCAACGACGTTTTACTTCCTTGAATACTTCAGCTACAAAATGTGCTTGCAGTGTAGGTTCACCGCCAGATATGGTAAGTCCGCCGCCAGAGCTGCGGTAGTAGGACAGGTACGGCTGAATCTCAGCCAGTACCTTCTCCAGTGTCATCTCTTTCCCGCCATCCAGTGCCCAAGTGTCAGGGTTGTGGCAATACTGACATTTGAGCAGGCATCCTTGCATAAAAAGCACGAAGCGGATGCCTGGGCCGTCTACCGTCCCGAAAGTTTCGAGTGAATGAATATGTCCGTTAACCATGCTGCCTCTTCCTTTCTTTTCGCATCCGCTGTGCGCCTGATTTTTATTTAAAATCCGGATACTCGATCTGGATTACTGTAAAAGTGACTTACATTGAACCGTGGAACGTACGGTTGATGACATCCAGTTGCTGCTCACGCGTCAGTTTAATGAAGTTAACTGCGTAACCCGACACCCGTACAGTCAATTGCGGATATTGTTCCGGGTGATCCATTGCATCAATCAGTTGCTGACGATCAAATACGTTTACGTTCAAGTGATGCGCATTTTGACCAAAGTATCCATCCATCATCGCTGTCAGATTGGATTTGCGCGTAGCATCTTCCTTACCCAATGCTTTAGGCACGATGGAGAAGGTGTTCGAGATACCATCAAGGCTGTGTTCATAAGGCAATTTCGCTACAGAACCGAGGGATGCGAGTGCGCCCTTTTTGTCCCGGCCGTGCATTGGATTTGCTCCTGGTGCAAATGGTTCGCCTGCTTTACGTCCATCTGGTGTTGTCCCTGTTTTCTTACCGTACACGACATTGGAAGTGATGGTCAGCACAGATTGCGTTGGCATTGCGTTACGATATGCTTTGTGCTTGCGAATCATACTCATAAAGCTTTCTACCAGCTCTACAGCAATGCTGTCCACGCTGTCATCGTTGTTGCCGTAACAAGGGAATTCACCTTCGATTTCAAAGTCAACCGCAATGCCTTGTTCATTACGAATCGGTTTAACTTTGGCATATTTGATCGCACTGAGTGAGTCAGCTGCTACCGAAAGTCCCGCGATACCGCAAGCCATCGTACGTAAAATGTCTCGGTCATGAAGCGCCATTTCGATCCGCTCGTAGCTATATTTATCATGCATGTAGTGGATCACGTTAAGAGTGTTCATATACAGTTTAGCCAGCCACTCCATCATCGGTTTGAAACGTTTCATCACTTCATTATAGTCCAGTACTTCACTTGTAATCGCAGGATATTCTGGACCAACCTGTGCTCCTGATTTTTCGTCACGTCCACCGTTGATTGCATATAGCAATGCTTTCGCCAAGTTGGCACGTGCGCCGAAGAATTGCATTTGTTTACCGATCTTCATTGCGGATACACAGCAGGCAATACCGTAATCATCGCCGTAGATTGGACGCATCAGATCATCATTCTCATATTGGATGGAGCTGGTTTCAATAGATACTTTACTGCAATAATCTTTGAAAGCTTCAGGCAGCTTCGTGGACCACAGGACAGTCAAGTTCGGCTCCGGTGCAGGTCCCAAGTTGTGCAGTGTGTGCAGGAAACGGAAGCTGTTTTTAGTGACGCGCGTTTCACCGTTGACAGACATCCCACCAATGGATTCCGTTACCCATGTTGGGTCACCACTGAACAATTCGTTGTAATCCGGCGTACGCAGGAATTTGACAATCCGCAGTTTCATGACAAAGTGGTCAACCAGTTCTTGAGCCTGTTCTTCCGTCAGGATACCTTCTTGCAAATCACGTTCAATGTAAATATCCAGGAAGGAGGATACACGTCCAAGGGACATTGCGGCACCGTTCTGCTCCTTGATCGCTGCGAGGTAACCAAAATACAGCCATTGGAATGCTTCTTTAGCCGTTGTTGCTGGCAATGAAATATCGAAGCCATGCATCTCACCCAGTTGTTTCAGTTCTTGCAGTGCACGAATCTGTTCAGACAACTCTTCGCGCAAACGAATAACATCTTCATCAATTACGTCGACTTCGAGTGAATTGAGTTCACCTTTTTTGTTACGAATAAGGAAGTCTACTCCGTACAAAGCAACCCGGCGATAGTCTCCGATGATCCGGCCACGACCGTATGCATCCGGCAAACCTGTGATAATACCTGCTTTACGTGCTGCACGCATCTCGGAAGTGTAAGCATCAAATACACCTTGGTTATGCGTTTTACGAATGTTAGTAAATATATCAATGACACCTTGAGGCATTTCAAAACCATATGCTTCACAAGCATCGATCATCATTCGAATTCCGCCGAATGGCTGAATGGAACGTTTGAACGGAGCATCTGTTTGAACCCCGACAATCTGCTCTTTGGACTGATCCAAGTATCCTGGTTGGTGGGAAGTAATTGTCGCCGGCGTATTTACATCAACGTCAAGCACACCACCGTTATCCCGTTCTTTCTTGGTCAGGTCAGATACAATATCCCACAATTCTTTGGTATTCTGGGTTGCACCTGCAAGGAACGCCTCATCACCATAGTATGGGGAAAGGTTATGTTCCAGAAAATCATTCACGTTAACCGTCTTGGTCCATGTTCCTTTGGTAAAGTTTCTCCAGCCTGTTTGTTGTTTAACATCTTTTTCGATCACCGACATCGTAATCCCTCCGCTTTTTTGGATTTCTGGACACATTATATTTTTGAAATAAACGTATCATTATGTGTCCAAAGCCGCGATTTTTTTGTGAATTGTTTCACATAACCCGGAACACGTTCTCTCTACTGGGGAACCGGAACCGCGGGATGAATGTTTTTCTTATATTTTCAGTATACGTCGAGCAAGTCACACCATCTGTGATTTTTATCACAAACTTTGGATGTTGTCTTATTGCACAATACGAGGGCTGTTCACACTTGACCACTCCGCGGGCAGAACAACTTCAGATCGCCGTTATCCCCGGATTTTTTCGATTCACTTTTCCAAAGTGAAAATCCGGGGATAAATGCGAACGCTCCGCTTCTTCCGTCTGTCCTGCCCGCTCCGTTATCGTGTGAACCTCTAATGTGCAAACAGCCACCGTCCCCTTTGTTCCTACCATTTTGGGGAACCATTACTCCGCTATGCTCGGAGCAACCAAGGACTTCAAGTAGGTTCCTGAAAAACGAATGCTTCGCTCCTTCGTTTTTCTGCCCATTTTCTGCTGCTTACGCGAGCACCGCCTTTGCTACTGCTCCACTGGTGCGCCGTCGTGTTATTCTCGCTCATGCAAGAGGGTAGAACGTTCCTGAAAAACGGACGCTTCACTCCTCCGTTTTTCTGCCCATTTTTCTGCTGTTTACGCGAGTTCCGTCTTTGCTACTGCTCTACTGACGCGCTGTCGTGTTATTCTCGCTCGTGCAAGAGGGTAGAACGTTCCTGAAAAACGAATGCTTCGCTCCTTCGTTTTTCTGCCCATTTTTCTACTGCTTACGCGAGCACCGCCATTTGCTACTGCTCCACTGGTGTGCCGTCGTGTTATCCTCGCTCATGCAAGAGGCTAGAACGTTCCTGAAAAACGGACGCTTCACTCCTCCGTTTTTCTGCCCATTTTTCTGCTGTTTACGCGAGTTTCGGCTTTGCTACTGCTCCACTGGTGTGCCGTCGTGTTATCCTCGCTCATGCAAGAGGCTAGAACGTTCCTGAAAAACGAATGCTTCGCTCCTCCGATTTTCTGCCCTCTTTGTATCACCTCCTACAACGATCTATCGTTTTCTGCCGTTACTCACTTTCCTTTTTCTCACCTCACCTCCTTTCCGTTCTCCATGTTCTTTCCTTCGGCTATGCAACGATACGGCAATCGGGGCTCCCCAAAGTGGAGAACCCCTGAATCTATTACCTTAACCTGAAATGGCTAGTTGTAATTTATGCTGCTTATTATTCAAATTTGCCGTAGAAAGCGTTGCGGTACACATCGGCCAGCTCAGTTACCAGCGGCAGTTTTGGATTCGCTGTTGTACATTGGTCTTCGAAGGCACGATCTGCCAAGTAGTCTACACGCGATTCGAAGTCTTTGGCGTCAAAGCCGATTTCCTGGAATGATTCCTCAATGCCCAGTTTTTTGTTCAGATCACGGATGGCTTTGATCAAGCTGTTCACGCCTTCTTCGGTTGTACGTGCTGGCAATCCTAGAATACGTGCGATTTCGGCGTACCGCTCATCTGCCACAAAGTGCGAATATTTCGGGAACGATGCAAATTTCGTCGGTTTTTTCGCATTGTAACGAATAACGTGTGGTAATAGGATGGCATTGGTGCGTCCGTGTGCGGTATGGTACTGTCCGCCCCATTTATGCGCCAAGCTGTGGTTAATACCCAGGAATGCGTTGGCAAAAGCCATACCTGCAATTGTGGATGCATTATGCATTTTTTCACGTGCCAGTTTGTCGCCTTGCACTGACGATTGCTCCAGGTATTGGAACACCAGTTGAATCGCTTTAATTGCCAGACCGTCTGTGTAGTCATTCGCCATAACGGATACGTACGCTTCAATCGCATGTGTCAATACGTCCATACCGGTATCGGCTACTGCGGTTCTTGGCAAACTGTATACGAACTCAGGGTCAACAATCGCTACGTCTGGTGTCAATTCATAGTCAGCGAGCGGATACTTCGTATTGCCATGCTCTTTATCGGTAATTACCGCAAACGATGTGACTTCCGAACCTGTACCGGATGTTGTCGGAATGGCTACGAATTTTGCTTTCGATCCGAGTCTTGGATATTTGTAAATCCGTTTACGGATATCCATGAATTTTTGTTTCAGATTGTTAAAGTCCGTATCTGGATATTCATAGAACAACCACATGGCTTTGGCAGCATCCATTGGTGATCCGCCACCGAGTGCGATAATGCAGTCTGGTTGGAAGCGTTCCATCATGGCTGTACCGCGGTCTACTGTTGTTGTTGATGGATCTGGCTCAACTTCAGAGAAGACTTCAATCGCTACCGGTGTCTGACGTTGACGCAGGTAATGCTCCACTTTTTCCACATATCCGAGTTTGACCATCATCGCATCCGTAATAATGGCTACACGCGTAATGTCCGGCATTTTGGCAAGGTATTGTGTTGCTCCTTTTTCGAAGTAGACTTTGTTCGGCACTTTGAACCATTGCATATTCACGGTACGGCGAGCCACCCTTTTCACATTGATTAGGTTCACAGCAGTTACGTTGGAAGATGTCGAGTTACGTCCGTACGATCCACAACCCAGTGTCAGTGATGGCATATTCGTATTATAGATATCCCCGATTGCGCCATGTGTGGAAGGTGAGTTCACGATAATCCGGCCGGTTTGCAGACGATCCGCAAATTGGTTAATGACTTCTTCATTGTTCGAGTGGATTACGGAAGAGTGACCCATTCCGCCAAAAGCAACCACTTCTGCTGCGCGTTCAATACCATCTTTTGCAGATTTAACTTTGTAACATGCCAGCACCGGACTCAGTTTCTCGGCGGACAATGGGAATTTGGTGCCTACACCTTCAATCTCGGCTACCAAAATTTTAGTGCCTGCCGGTACTTCAATGCCGCACATTTTGGCAATGTTCACAGCGGACTGACCTACAATGGATGGATTAACCGCACATTTCTCTGCGTTGATTGCACCTGCTGTCAATTTGGCTGCCTCTTCTTTGTTTACAAAATAACAGCCGTTGGTGATCATTTTCTTTTTCACTTGGTCAAAGATCGGTTCTTCAATAATGACCGCTTGCTCGGATGCACAGATCATTCCGTTATCAAAAGATTTCGACAGGATTAAATCCGTTACCGCCTGATTGATATCTGCACTTTTCTCGATAAAGCATGGTACGTTACCTGGCCCTACGCCCAGTGCCGGTTTACCGCAGCTGTACGCCGCCCGTACCATTGCTGATCCGCCTGTCGCCAGGATGAGAGCAACATCGTTGTGGTTCATCAATGCGTTGGTACGATCCATGGATGGATCATCAATCCATTGGATACAGTCTGCCGGAGCACCGTTTTTCACAGCAGCTTCAAGCAAGATTTTCGCTGCCTCGCGGCTACAGTTCTGTGCAGATGGGTGGAAACCAAAGATAATCGGGTTCCGTGTTTTTATGGCAATCAGTGCTTTAAACATCGTTGTGGATGTCGGATTGGTCACTGGTGTGATCCCCATGATGATACCAACCGGTTCCGCAATTTTCTGGAAGCTGTCATACTCATTATCTTCAATAACACCTACTGTTTTTTCGTATTTAATGCTGTTATAAACATACTCTGTTGCGAATATATTTTTAATAATCTTATCTTCATACACACCACGTCCCGTTTCTTCCACGGCCATTTTGGCGAGCATCATGTGTTTATCCAGTCCCGCAAGGGCCATTGCCTGCACAATCCGGTCAATCTGCTCCTGATCCATGGACATGAAAGCTGCATGTGCTTTGTTCGCTTTATCAATTAACGTTTGAATATACTGACCTGCTGTCGGTTCTTTTGTTGGGGCGACTTCATTCTTTACAGCCATCTCCCTCATCCTCCTAAAGGTTCGTATTGGTTTGTCTCTCTTCTTTACATCCACATCGTATCATGGGGAAAAGATATATTATGTGATTTTTTTCACAAAGTATGACAAATTTAAATTAAGTTTTTAACAGCCCCTTTCCGATGAGAATTCACTTTCTATTATAAATAGTAGACCAACAGCCTCATCCTTCCCCTCAAAAAGTGAATTTAATCACAATGTTTGAAATTTCGCCATTTTTAAAGGCTTTCCATGCCCCTCAAACGGTAAGATTAGGTATATACTGAACTTAAAAATTGAACCACCGCAATTTGTACCGTACCTCCACACGGCCGAGATGCCTACATCAGGATGGCACAGTTTGCGGCGAACCTCGGGGGCATTATTTCGGATAACAATCAGCTTACCGGGGAGACAAAGGGGAGATCAACGTATGGGAGAACTAACAAACGTACTGGAAAACCGCGGGAACACTAACTGCTTCTCGGAAGTAAATTTTAATCATCTGCTCGTAACGATGAAAGACCGCACCTACCCGGAAGGAACTCATCTGTACTGGGAAGGTGACGTCTCTGACAAACTTTATTATATGAAACGGGGACGTGCCCAGATCACCAAATCGACCGATGAGGGTAAGGAACTGATCATGTACATGTACCAGACGGGCGACATGATTGGTCAGGCTGATCCGTTCTTCGGTTCAAGACACAGCTTCTCCGCGGAGGTTCTCGAGGATAGCGAGATTGGTGTGCTGGAACACAAAGACCTGGAAATGCTGATCTGTCAGCATTGTGACTTTGCGATTGATTTCATGAAATGGATGGGCATTCACCATCGTTTGACCCAAACCAAGTTCCGCGATTTGATGTTGTACGGCAAACCAGGTGCACTTTGTTCCACCTTGATCCGGCTGTCTAATTCCTATGGAGAAGCGCATGGAGATCATGTGATGATTCATAAAAAAATTACCCACACGGATCTATCCAATATGATTGGAGCTACCCGTGAAAGTGTAAACCGCATGCTCAGCGATCTTCGCAAAAAAGATGCGATCGAGTATGACAACGGCATGATTGTCATTAAAGACCTGAAGATGTTGCAAGGGATCTGTCACTGCGAACTATGCCCGAGTGAAATCTGCCGCATCTGACGCGAACGCAGAATCTCGAGAAAGCACTTTGAAACACCGTAGCACACTGTCCCTACAGCTCGTTAGCGAGTAGTATATCTCTTGCCTTAACCAACTTTTCAACAATATCATTCCACGTAAAAAAGCCCAATTTCGCTGAATCCAATTGGGCTTTTTGTGCTTCTTTTTATATGTTCAAGATGGGTTGACAAGTTCAAGTTTTATCGAATCTCGCGGACTTAATTTCATATCCAACCCGTTCTCCATTAATTCCTTGTCATTCACTTTAATTACCCAGCGCTGATTCATGCGGGGCATCACATTCTCGACAGCAACAACAAATTTGTTGTTTTCTGACAATCGTACTACCCCGCTGGATTTCAATACATCACGAACGGTACACTCCTGCACATAAATACCAGCATATTGCCGATTTAGATTTGGCTTGATGCTACCACCACTTACCTTAAGCAGGGTTGTCTGATATGCGACACCATCTCCCCCGCTGTCAGCAGCTTTGACGTATATAATGACTTCATCCTTGGCATGAAGCTCGGTATCCCAATTTTCCGGCTCAATATCCTTACCGTTTAACTTCACTGCCCAGCTCAGAGATGAATCAAGAGAAACCTCACCCACAGACTGGATCCGTTTGCCGTCTGCCGTAAAATCAACCAGCCCGCTATTCAGCAAAGCTTTTTTGAGCGTCAATCCTTCACTGAAATCCCGTTTGATGGACTTCGTTGCGTCGGGTAAAAAGGTACTGCCATCAATAGCAACAGTAATCGTATTCGTTGAATCTTTCTCTGAGACAACCGGTTGTTCGGAAGGCTGTGTCTCTCTGGTACACCCCGTCAAAATGACGAGAACAAGCATGCATAGACCTATGTAACCGGGAATTTTCTTCATCATGTAGGTAACACCACCCTGCGTAAAATCATTCACCCTGTTGTCCATACCCTTTATTATGGCACATTCTTTGATAAAAAACAGTGTCAATGCCGTTACTTTTCTCTTTCCCCTGCTTGAAGAGCTAGTATCTAAAAAAAAGGAGAGCCTGCAAGCAGACCCTCCTATAGTGTATTAGCCATGCTTTGGACCAAGCCACTATTGAATAAAAGCTTGCATGTAGGTACGGCCGCCATCGCCGTCCTTCACATAGGGATTCAGCCCAAACGTTTGGTTGTCTGATACAAAAACACCAGTAAGCAAACGACCTTCAAGTAATGCACCGTCTACCTGTACACAGCAGGAAGGTGCATCTACGTATTCCTGATACAATGGAATATGACCGTATGGCTGATGAATTTTGAACACTTTGCCCTGCTCATGCAGTGGACGATCCGAGAAATACGTTGGTACAATGTAGCGTGCGATGACTTCTAGTTCATCCGCTGTATAAAATGGCTCATCACCAAGCCAAGGTGCGAACATGCGGATTTTTTCATATTGTGACCAGACGACGGCCTGAATGAGCATTTCGATCTGAACCAACTTCCCGTTTCCGGCCTTCAGACAAAGCCGATCGTTAAAAGGTTGTTGTTTTGAAAGAGACACACGATCAGGCAACCTCAGTTCACAGCCGATACATTTCCAGCCGCTGGGCGCTTGAATCCATTTTTGCAGCACCGCCGGAGACGATCCTGAGCCAGCGCCGTTCAACAAATACGCGTCTGTCTGGACAGGGTTATCACTACCCGAACGTGAATCAACTGAGCGTTTGAACAGTTCTGCCGTTTTCTGATAAATCAGATGAACCTGAATGGATGCGCTCTCAAGTTCTGCGATGTCTTGTTTGCCGTAGCGTATTTCACGGGATAAGCTTTCTTCTCTCATGACAAGTGGCCTCCTTCGCTCCGGCCGTCTGCGGCCATTTTCTATAGATTATACTACATCTGCTGACAACATGTGCACAGCAAGCGTGAAAAAGTCCCACGTAAACCGTCTCAGAAGACAAAAAACTCTTGATTTCACTGGAAATCAAGAGTTTTTGTTATGCTCTCACATAACATGCAATTGAGTTTATTCCACCCAATGCTCGGCCCAGTCTTGAATCTGATTCATGACAGGCTGTAATGCCTTGCCCTTCTCGGTCAGTTCGTATTCAATTCGCACTGGCGTTTCTGGGTACACATGACGCACCAGAATGCCTTCACTCTCCAGGTCTTTCATCCGTTCAGACAACATTTTGTCACTCATGGACGGTATCAGATTGGAGATGTCTTTGAATCGCTTTGAACCACTCATCAACGTTTGAATAATCAAACCATTCCAACGCTTGCCCAAAAAAGAAAACGCCGTCTCAAAGCGCGGACACATCCGCATATCTTGATCTTCCACTTTTATCACCTCTTTAGAGATCACTCAACTTACGTTTTGTTAGTATATTTCATAATAACACATTTGAGCTTTAAAGAAAACGTCTGCTGCAAAAAACTTTACATTTTAGAAGCAAGACATGACGTACAGACAAGATCGCTGTTCCGTTCCTTCAGTATACAACACGTTATGGCAGGTAACCATGGGAAATATCGTTTAACAACTGATATTCTTATATTACCCAAAAAGAACCCTTCTACCACGGTCAGACAACCTGGAGAAGGGCTCGGTTTTACTTTATCGACTTATTATGAATTGTCCATGAGGGTTTCAAGACGCACCCTAGCTAAAGCTACTGCGGCTTAGACCAGCACGCCACCAATTGGTCTTACAGGTTCGCTCTTGCCATATTGCGGCTTCGAGCTACGGGCAGGGTAAGCCCATTTTACAGCGTTACTGATCACTTTCAGGATTTCCGGATTGTAATAAGTCGGGTACGTCTCGTGCCCAGGCCGGAAATAAAAGATTTTACCTTCGCCGCGACGGAACGTACATCCGCTACGGAATACCTCTCCGCCCTGGAAGTTACTTACAAACACCAGTTCATCCGGTACTGGAATATCGAAGAATTCACCGTACATCTCTTCTTTTTCCAATACAATCTTGCCTTCAATGCCTTCTGCAATCGGATGGGACGGGTTGACACACCACACGATCTCCTGCTCGTCTGCTACACGCCATTTAAGATCACAGCTCGTTCCCATCAGTGCCTTGAAAGGCTTGGAGAAATGACCGGAATGCAGCACAATCATACCCATGCCGTTCAATATGCGCTGCACTACCCTCTGTACAATCTCATCACTGACGCGATCATGTGCCATATGTCCCCACCATACAAGCACATCCGTGGAATCCAGCACTTCATCACTCAAACCGTGTTCAGGCTGATCCAATGTAGCAGTACGAATCGCAAATCCCTCGCCGCCAAGTCCGTCAGCAAGCGCACGGTGTAGACCGTCCGGATAAACTTCCCTGACTTCATCATGTATTTTCTCATGGACAAATTCATTCCAAATGGTGACGTTAATCATAATCAATTTCCCCCTAGTATAGCTCTAAACCCACCACATATCGCCCAGCGGTTCCTCGATCAATACTTGCTGGAGATTTTGCACGGCTTTAGAGAATCCTTCTTCAACCGACATCAGACCGTCTTCATGTTCAATACTTACTACATAATCATATCCAACCAGGCGCAGAGCACTCATAATGTCCGCCCACGTTTTGTTATCATGTCCATAACCCACGGAGCGGAACTGCCAAGCACGATCCAACATGTTCGTGTAATCCTGCATATCCGTTACCCCGTGTTTATTTACGTTCACCGGATCGATCGTTGTATCTTTGGCATGGAAGTGATGGATTGCATTTTCACGACCCAAAATGTGAATCGCCTGCACCGGATCAATGCCTTGCCACCACATGTGGCTTGGGTCAAGGTTCGCACCAATGACTTCACCTGCGGCTTCACGCAGTCTCAGCAACGTAGCTGGTGTATGCACTGAGAATCCACCGTGTAACTCCAAACCTACTTTTACGTTACGGTCTGCAGCAAATTTGCCCCATTCCGTCCAGTAAGGAATTACTTTGTTTTCCCATTGCCATTTCAAAATTTCCTGAAAATCATTCGGCCAAGGCGCAACAGGCCAGTTCGGATACTTCGCATCCTCATGGTCTCCCGGACAGCCAGAGAATGTATTCACAACAGGCACTTCCAGCTTTTCAGCCAGCTCTACCGATTTTACGAAATCATCATGGAAGCCTTTGGCAATGTCTTTTTGCGGGTGCAACGGGTTACCGTGGCAACTCAGAGCACTTATTGTCAGTCCGCGGGATTCCACTGCATTTTTGAAATTTTTGAGTGCTGTAGGATTGCTTAACAACTCATCCGGCTTACAGTGAGCGTTCCCCGGGTGTCCACCTGTTCCGATCTCTACTGCTTTAAGTCCCTTGGAAGCTACATAATCAAGGGCATCCTCCAATTTACGTCCACCGAATAATACCAAAAATACGCCCAGTTTCAAGTGCAATTCCTCCCTGATTTAGATAATGTATGATTGCTGTGTTTTGCTGTTCCGTTCTCATGCTTGTTTAGTTATTGTGGAAAAACAAGCATGATTCTATCCCGAAAATTCAACGTTGTCACTCATGGATCTTCTCGAAGCTCCATTATCCATTAATGAGATTCAACTGTTTCATTTTCGGATGGACTGGCATTGGTTGTTACAACGCTGTCATAGGTGCTCTCCAGATGAATGTGCTTGCCTTCAAGAGAAGAACGCTGAAATGCGTGCATGGCCTCAAGTACATGATATGCCAGCTTACCGCTTGCTTTATGCTCGCGTCCGGCACGAATGGACTCCACCATCTCGGTCAAACCGATACCTCTCTCGTTGTGGCCGCTTTCGAAAGCCGGCTGAACCGTCTCCCAAGTGTCTTGACCATAACGGCGAAGCTTAACTTCACCATTGAAAAAGTTAGGATCAGGGACACTGAGCGTGCCTTCGGTGCCATAGATTTCGATACGAGGCAGGTCAGAAGCCCCGCGGATATCAAAGCTTGTAATCATCGTTACAATAGCTCCATCCGCAAAATCAATCGTACCAGCCAGATGGGTCGGTGTTTCTACACGAAGGGCGGTTCCTTCCTTCGCTCCCGAACCAATCTTGCGATCGGCAATCTGAATGCCTGCTGACGCGCTGATCCGGCGAATCGGACCAAGCAGCGTAATCAAGGCCGTCAAATAATAAGGTCCCATGTCAAACATCGGCCCGCCTCCTGCAACATAGAAAAACTCGGGATCAGGATGCCACGCCTCAGGCCCTCCGCCCATGAAGAACGAGGTAGCTGCAATCGGCTTGCCAATCAAACCATCTTCAATGGCTTTACGAGCCGTCTGAATGCCTGAGCCAAGGAACGTGTCTGGCGCAGAGCCGACGTACAATCCTTTTTCCTCAGCAAGCTCGACAACTCTCCGTCCATCTTCCAGCGAAATGGCCAGCGGTTTCTCCGCATACACATGTTTTCCCGACTCCAACACAGCGATATCGGTCATCGCATGACTGCCGGGAACCGTCAGGTTCAGCACAAGCTCAATCTCATCATTTTGTAACAACTCATCTACATTGTAAACGTTTGCGATATTAAATTCATCTGCCCGTTCCTGAGCACGCTCACGGATCAGGTCAGCGACCGCCACAACCTCGATATAAGGATTGGTTTTAAGATTTTCTAAGTAAATGGCACTGATATTGCCGCATCCAATGATGCCTGCTTTCATTTTCTCCACGATGATGTTCATCTCCTTACGCATATAAGAGATATGTTCGGCTGTCTAAAATGCTTGTTGGAACCATAGTTTGTTTATGTTGCTCAACTCTAAGTCTATGGTATTCTGTTTGCGCTTCAATTAAAATGAATAATATGATTGAAACATGAACTATCTGGTCATAATTTTTGATTTCAAACAAGGAGTCTTCATATGCCAACAGACTTTTCCTGCCAAGTTCTTACAGCTGGCTTTTCATTTCATCGTAAACCCTATAGCATGGTACAACCGGACGGGGTGAAAAATTACTTGATGCGACTGCAAACGGATGGACGTTGCCGTGCTCGGATTGATGGCTCCATGTCCATGATTGACGCAGGAGACTTGCTTCTTTTTGACCCGGATGAGCCTTATGAACTGAGAATAGACAATGAGTACAATCCCATGGGGGAGCGGCTTGTGGAAAGTGGGGACTATCATATTTTCTTCAACGGTTCCTGGGTGGACGAGTGGTGGAAACAACATAAACGGCCGACTCGAATCAAGGTCGAATTGTCCGAAAGCCTGTTAACTCTATTCAGACAGCTGATCTTGGAGCAGCGCCGCCTATCCAATCCATACCCCGAAATTTCGAGTTATTATATGCGTATATTATGTTTGGAAGTAGATCGCATGTTATCGGAGCATCCCACCCATACGAAAACCAATTATGTCGCTTACGAGATTAAAAATTATATCGAAGAGAATGCTTCCTCCCTGTTTAAGCTGGACGATGTAGCAACACATCTGGGCATCAGCGTCTCACGAGGAGTGCATCTTTTTAAAGAAACGTTCGGCAAAAGCATTATGCAGTATACGCTCGATGTACGGCTTAATATGGCCAGAGAACGGATTATTTTTAGTCCAATGACCTTGGAACAAGTCTCTGAATCCTCCGGCTTCAATAACTATACATACTTCCACCGAGTATTCCGTTCCCGGTTTGGCATGTCGCCAAAGGAATTCCGCCTGATTCACCGGGAACAGATGTAACGATGTCGTTGATATGGGAGTGCCGAGCTCGTCATGCAATAGTATACGTACAACGAACTTATTTGCGCGCGGCGATGGCCTCGGACACCACCATAGCGAGGTCTTCGTTGCCAAACATGGACAGCACGCCAAGCACCGTATCGTCCGGAATGTCACCAGCTTCCTCTTTGGATACAATCAGCTTCTGCACTTGTTGCAAACGCTCATTGCTTTGCTGATCCGGATACGCCTGCCCATACATCTCTTCCGGATCAAGTCCGTTATTCACACACCACTGAGCAAAGACCAGAATCATCATCTCTTCTTCTTGCTTGTAAGACTCAATGACGGCTTCCTCAATTTGTTTGTTACGTTCCTTCTGATACTCATCCATGCTTTGTTAGCACTCCTTTACCTCATTCAACTGTATTTACTCCATTGATTCTGTATCCATTTTTAGATCGGTATGGATCAAATTCAATTACTTATCCCTTGATCAGCTTCTCAGCGAGCTCATGACTGTCCATCACATAACTCGCACTGATCTGGCAGTCATCCGGAGTATCCAGACATGTTAGGAAATGATCTACGGCTCCAGCAAAACCTCTGCGTGTCAGCACCGTATCCCAGCTTCCAAACGTCTCCTTCGTCTCCAGTTTCCCCTGTTCTGTATAATAAGCCGTATCCATATTCACAACTTCTACTGATCTTCCTCCGCCGTGCATCTCTACCTTTTCTAGATCAGCCCCTGCGGCACGAATCATTTCGAACCGAGCAAGTGCAGTTTTTCCTTGCTTGGCTGTTCCAGCCGCATGTAGCAACCGCCCTTGATCATCTTGGCGAAGCCACTGGTGCACAAGTTGCACATCGTTATCTGCGTACCACAACATCAGATCGAGCATATGAATGAGATCATCGTAGATGGTCTCGGCGGCCGGGCGATCTTGTAAACTCGTGCGATGTTTGGTCAGGGAGAGTGTTTGGTAACCTTTTCCCGCCTGCATCCATTCTTTTGCCTTTTGATACATCGGTGCGAACCTGCGGTTGAATCCAACAGCAAGCAGCAGCCCCTGTGCCTCTGCAAATGCAGTCATCTCTTCCGACTCCCGGAGGGTGTAGGATAATGGCTTGTCTACATAAACCGCCAGTCCCCGCTCCAGGCAAGCCATCACAATCTCAAAATGGGCTTCCGTTGCCGTATGTACAAACACCGCATCCAAATCCCAGGACAGCAGCTCTTTCAGTTCGGTCGTGCCCCGCTCAATGCGATGCGCCTGTCCAATTTCCTTTACAGGTTCAGGTGAGCGGTTCATGATGCCAACAACCTCCACACGTGGATGGGCAGTGAGCAGTGGCAAATATACTTTACGTGCGATTCCTCCGAGTCCGATCATGGCAATTCGGGTACGCTTGATCGTTTCCATGATGAGCATTCCACCTTCAGCTATTTTCATTCGTCAGCCTTCATTTGTAATTCGGCCTATGACTTTCTCCGTCCTATAGTGTAACCTCTCCGTCTCCAACTTGCCAGTGATCTGCAAGAAAGAAGGTCTAATGATTATTCATATCGCGGCCTGGCGTGGTAAACTTATAAAGTATGGCAGAACCGGACGGACCTGATGTCCCTACGGATCTGAACCGAAAGGAGCGTTTGGCTTTTGCGAAAATGGTTATGGCTCCTCGTTTATGTTTTACTTGCCGGAGTCACGTTTATTTACAGATATGAACTGCTGGGATGGGCCGATGACCATCAGTCCATTCCGCTTTTACTTGCCATGGCAACACTTTTTGCCCTCGTACCTGTTATTCCATACAAGATTGTTATTATTGCCTTTGGGTACAGTTATGGCATAACCATGGCAGCATGGATCTGCTGGCTAGGCACAACGCTAGCGGCGATGCTTGTCTATGCAGGAGCAAGAACCATTTTTAGACAGCAGGCTCGGGGATACCTTGAACGCATTCGTGGCTTGAACCGTTTTACCGCATGGATGGAGGCGCACCCGTTCATGGGCGTGATGACGATGCGTTTGCTGCCCGTTGTGCCTCAGATGGCCGTTAATATCTATGCAGGCATTACGTACACCCCCTTCTGGGTATTTATGGCCGCGACAGCGATTGGCAAAATGCCTGCAATCTTGGTTTTTGCATACGCAGGTGCACAGGCTGGCTCATCGATTTGGCTGAGTTTGGGGATACTGGGCGGATACATGATCGTTATGGCTATGATCTTGCTCTTGTTCCGTTACCGGTCACGTAAAAAAGCTTGAATATCTGCCAGCACTCATATTGCCTGATTCACGCTTGTTCCCGTTATCCCGCTTGGTTGACTTGACCATTCGGGATATAATAGAAGAGCAAGCCAAATATTTATATTTAGAAATTTAAATATAACGATGATTGCTGGAGCACATTCTCGAACTAGAGCAGATGTCTTGGAGCTAACGCATGCTACAAAACAGAGCGACAGTTCAAATGCAGGCGCCGGATCTTCGTCAGAAATGGAGTGAATATAGCATGGAACAACAGTCATTGGAAAAAGCAACATTTGCAGGCGGATGCTTCTGGTGTATGGTATCCCCTTTTGAAGAACTCCCCGGAATTCATAAGATCGTTTCGGGTTATACAGGTGGACATACCGAGAATCCCACCTATGAGGAAGTATGCTCGGAAACAACTGGTCATGTGGAAGCGGTACAAATCACGTTTGATCCGTCTATTTTCCCATACGAAAAACTGGTTGAGCTCTTCTGGCAGCAGATTGATCCAACAGATGCAGGTGGACAGTTCCATGACCGCGGATCATCTTATCAGACGGCCATCTTCTACCACAGTGAGGAGCAGCGCCAGATCGCTGAAGCTTCCAAAGCTGCGCTGGAGCAGAGCGGACGTTTTGACAAACCCATCTTTACTCCAATCCTGCCTGCCAAACCGTTCTATGAGGCAGAAGACCATCATCAGAACTATCACCGCAAGAACCCTGCTCACTACAAACGTTATAGCAAAGGCTCAGGCCGCCAGGATTTCATTGAGCGTAACTGGTCGGGGAATGTGGACAAAAGCGGACTGAAGCAGGTTCTGACTCCACTGCAATATGAGGTCACACAGAACAATGCGACGGAACCAGCCTTCCACAATGAATTCTGGGACCATCACGGGGATGGTATCTATGTGGATATCGTTTCTGGGGAGCCGCTGTTCAGCTCTACAGACAAATACGATTCCGGTTGCGGCTGGCCAAGCTTCACTCGTCCACTTCGGGACTACAACGTGAAGGAAAAAACAGATCTCAGCCATTTCATGATTCGTACCGAAGTTCGCAGCCGTGAAGGGGATTCCCACTTGGGGCATGTATTCCCGGATGGCCCTACGGAAGCAGGCGGTCTGCGTTATTGCATCAACTCGGCGGCACTTCGTTTTGTCCCTAAAGAGGATCTGCAAAAAGAAGGATACGGCGAATATCGCGTTCTGTTTGAATAAATGTATATCTAAAAACAGTGAAGAGCAACGGGACTAACCCGCTGCTCTTCTGCTGTTTTCGAGATGTAAACTTGCTTATCATTTTCTTAAAACGATAACTAACTACTGAAAGGTGGTTAACTCACTACAATGGTTATTCATCTATAAATGCTTTTCATAAAATACTATGGTCATTTTGTCGTTAACTGCTTTTGTTTTACCCGACATTTTGTAGCCTTTTTTTTCATATAAGTGGCAGTTTCCTTCCTCTTCTAAGATGGTATCCAGTTCCCATAACTTTGCATCATCATAGATCTGCTCAACTCTTGTTAAGACTTTTTGGGCAATTCCTTTTCCTTGGTGCTCTGGCATTATAAAGATGGGGCTAACGCGATAATTCTGATTATCTTTTTTCACGACTCTAATTGCACCGACAGCAATCTCAAGATAATAAATTATGAAATAATCTGTAAAAGATTGATTGATCTGAGTAATCACTTTTTCTATGGATTCATTAGCGGGACTTGTATCAGAATCGTGATATTTCTCCAACAAAGGCATAAAGGCTTTGACTTTCATTTCATGAATAGTGGCTGCATCTTCTAAACCTGCTTTACGTAATGAAATCTCCATTGAATCCCCCCTTCTTGAGACCTTTGAGTAAAATACAATCATTGTTCATCCTCTGTTAGCCTCGTACAAGAATGAAATGAATCTAAGTTTAACACATTTCCATCCTAACCCCATTTTTAATTACATGACAAGCTCAGTTGTATAACGCCTCCTCCACTTTGTTCTGCTTGTCATCTTCTACCGTGATCTCATCATCGTTAAACCGTATCCTTAATCCCGGAATCATACTGAGAAGCATAATGGTCACCGAGATCACGTATACGATAAGCAGGGATGTATGATTCATGATCACACCAGCTAGTGAAGAACCTATCAGCATCGTTCCCATAAATAATGGCGTAATGGTTCCATTCACCCGGCCAATGACGTGCTCATCAATCCGACTGACCATATAGGAAGAGATAATGATATTTATAAAAGCAAGGCTAATAGAACTAAGGAAGGTAAGCCCCAACGTCAACCAAAGCCAACTGGATAAAACTTCACCCAGCATCGTTACTGCGAGACAGAGCAGTCCGATGATTAATGTTTTCGTTTGATTCAACTTGTTGCTGACGGCCGCGGCAAATACCCCGCCAATCAGCAAGCCAAGCCCAGATGCTCCTGACAGATACTGAAGTGCAGTCTGCTCCAGTCCCAAACGATCTGTAATGAGGAAAATCGCGAGCGGATTAATAAGACCCGCAGAAAGACCTACACAAGCAAACACCAGACCTAACATTTTGAGTGAACGGGATCGGCTGACATACTGCCATCCCTCTTTGATCTCAGCTAATAAAGACGTTCCGGTTTCACGCTTGGTAGCATCCTTCGGCAGAAACGCTAGCAGTATAGCGGAAGCAATAAACAATATTAGCAAAACCATCATGGATGTCTGAATGCCCATGACAGTATAGAGAAAGGTACCTACAACTGGCCCTAAAATAAGGAAAAGGGAGTTTGCGCTTTGCGTTACGGCGATCGCCGACTGTACATGCTCTATTTTTACATTCCGTCTAACAATCTTGACCGATGAGGGCTGAGAAAACTGACTGACAATCGAGGAAACCAGTGTTGCAGCATAAAGAATCTGCCAGTATCCTGAGCTTAAAATGGCAATAATCGTCACAATCGACAAGGCACTGAGTATATCCCCTATAATCATCGTTCGTTTCGGGTTCCAGCGATCAGCGAGTGCACCGCCGATAATGGAGAATACAAAGATTGGAGCATACTCCAGTACCGTGATAAGGGAGATTGCAACCGGATTGCCTTGCGTCTGATCCATAATATAGTAGAGGATTGCCATATTTCGTATCCATATCGCGAGGTTCTGCAACAAGTCTGAACCGGTAATGATAAGAAACGCTCTGTTTCTTAATAACGTGCTCATATTCCATCCCCTTTTTTAAACCGACTGTTCGGTTTATTAATGTTTAAAAAGAAAAACTGATATTACATCAGTTTTTCTCGTTAACGTTGTTGAATACCCGTCAGTAGACTGCTTATCCCGATATGGTATAGACGCCGGATTTCATCCAGATCTTTCTCAAAATAAAGCGTACTGAGTCCGCTAAAAAGACCGTAGATAATATGCATCATGTCCTGTGGGTTACCCTGTTTTAGTTCACCAGCTTGAATGCCTTCAGAAATAATACGCTCATAAGTTGCATAAGGAATCCGGATCAGCGAAAGCATTTCATCCATCATTTCTTTACTAACGATCTGACCGGAGACAAATTCGTTAATGGCATGATTTAGCGGATTCGCCATGTCATCCACGTAGTGATCGGACAGTCCATACAACTTCTCAATAACAGTCTTATATTGGGCTTCCTTCTCAAGCCATTCATTCATCCAATCTTCGTTGTTCAGCTTGATGAGGTACATAAACAGCTCCTCTTTGCTTTTGAAGTGATAATAGATACTGCCTTTACTTCGATTGTTAATCGTGCATATGTCTTCCATCGAAGTGGCCCCATACCCCTTCTGGGCAAAAAGCTCCTTGGTGTTACGTGCGATATCTTTCTTGATCTGAGCAACGTCTTTTCTCCGTTTGACTTCGATAACCACACCCCCTCAATTAAACCGACTATTCGGTCTAATAATATCATAACCCATTTTTTTCTGTCAATGGATAAGAGTCAGGCATCCCTTCTCAATGATTAGTGAGAATGAGGGAATCCCTGACTGTGCTAGTTTGCGAGTATCTAGAACGTTATGTCAAATAATCAGTACAGCGCTACATCATACTTACGATCCAGCCAATCCAGTAGGCTAGGGGAATCAACAGTAGCTGCGCCACCAGTGTACCAAAAAGACGGGAAATTAACATGCAGCCGTAAATCTGGTTCATGCGATTCAGTCTGATCTCGCCGCGTAATGATCGGTCACTGAGCAGTGCAATTCGAGGGTCAACCAGAATCGTAAGTAAAATGGTTGCCATCCCATTAATCAATCCAGTCGATTGGGATGCAGCAACAGCCTGCGCCGGATACAGATAAGCTGCGTATAAACTGGATAACACACCTGTGGTATAGATCGCAGTCACCGCTACATTGAGCAGCATTAACCGCCTTGGCATGCCGTGTTGTACCAAACGTTTGGCCATCTCCAACGATGGCGGAGTGATGTAATACGTTGCATTGCGAAGCTTACTCCGCTTCAGAAGTTGCCGCACCATGCCAGGAATGGAACCCGCCACTTCAAAATGCACAACCATTCTGGATGAGAGCTTTACCATCGTCGGAAAACAGAGTATAGCTAATGCCGTCCCTAGCGTTGCTGCCCCCATCAACCAATGAAGTTGCGCTGCAAAATGCGGATTGGCTCCACGAGTCGCGGCATCCACCAGACTACCGATCATGGGACCTTGGGCCATATTGGAGGTGCGGGAAACGAGCAGCAAAATGCCTGCGAGGGATATTGCCAGTGCAATCCGACGTGTACGTAAACCGCCAAGACGAAGTGCATAGGACAGGCTATCTGTGGCATGGATCAGCATGGTGAATAACATCGGAAGAGCCAGACTTAAACTGAACATATGTACGTTCTCCTTTATATTGGTGCTTATGTTTGATTTTATCTAATTTTCTTCATCAACGTATTATACGCCCTATGCCCCCGGAAGTATAGAAAAGGGAGGAGAACTGGTTTGGCATTTATCCTGATTTGCCTGTGGGCCTAAGGGTAATATACTACTAATCCATACTATTTCAGGAGGGATAACGTATGCCATGGAACAAAAACGACTACCCGGTATCCATGAAAAATTTGAAGCCACGCATTCGGCATAAAGCGATCGACATTGCCAACGCTCTGCTCGATGACGGTTCTGAGGAAGGACGGGCAATTGCTATTGCAACGGCCAAGGCGGAGGAATGGGATGAGAATCATCCTGATCATAAGGGATCAGACTCCGATTCATCTTCTCATACATCATCCAAAAAACAGGATAAGTCGCCATCTTCAGAATCGTCTTCTCGGGATCGGCGCCACTCTGAACCTGTCTCCTCGTCCAAGAGTCATCACAACATTCATGTTGTACCGACCGAAACGGGCTGGGCCATTAAACAAGAAGGTACATCCGATTACCATTCCACTTATGATACCAAAGCGGAAGCTGTAGATGCCGCCAAAGCCTGGAGCAGCAAACAAGATATTCGAGCCATCATTCATAATCAGGATGGACAAATTGCTCGTTCTCTTAAATCGTAATGTCCTACCCTTTGGTTAATGAGCATCCTTTTCTTAATCAGTTATCTAGATGTATAACAAAAAATCCCTCTTGCTGCAAAGTCTGCAGGCAAAAGGGATTTCCTCTCCAAATCAAAGCTTGCTTCAAACCAGTCAAAGCTTGATAAAGCTCGAATACTTTTTATGCCATATAAGCCATGGGTTTTTCTGAACTGCCTGCTCAATGCGTTACACCTTGCGCCACGGAAGTCCGTGTTGTAGCCACATTGACCGCTTTGGCAGCAACCGATGGAATCGGCAACTTCACAGCCGACGTTGTAACCACTGTACCGCGAGCCGGAATGCTGACCACATACGTAATCATTTTGCTGGCAATCCATACAGCCAGAATTGTATATAAAGTTTCTTTTACCGGAAGAAAGAAGAGTGACAATCCCAGAACGAACGCATCACTGACAAAGAAAACCGTTCCCAGCTTCCATCCCTTCCAGCGACTGACGAGCACGGCGAGAATATCGTCTCCGCCTGTCGCTCCACCAAAGCGAAGCACAATTCCCGCACCAATTCCGGTTAATACACCGGACAGTACTGCAGGAATCCACAGGTTTCCGTTAAAATTCATCACCAGTGTGGAATAACGCTCAAAGCCGTCGTAGAAAAGGGAAAATGCACCCACACCAAGCAGAGCTTGAATCATGAATTTCCAGCCTTTAAGGAACCAGGCCAAGATCATGACAGGAATGTCGAGCAGCAACATGCCGATTGCCGGCGATAAACCCGTTGCATATTTTCCGAGCAGGGCCAGACCGACAAATCCGCCCTCCGATAAATGATTCTGAAAGTTAATGTGATAATAAGCAAATGCCAAAATAAATGTACCAAGCAACATAATTGCAAACTTGATCGCTTCTGTCTTAACGTGTTGTACGGTTAACGATGTTCTCTTCATACAGGTTCCCTCGCAGTTTGTAGTTGGTTTTTAGACCGACCGTACCCTGCATAAGGTAAGCCTGGAAGAAATCATCGTGTACGTCCTTCGAATATTCATCCCAATCCCCTCTTTCGCAGAGTCAGCCGTTTTTTTGAACCGGTTGGTTTACTCTACAAGGGGCGCTATGTGTATGAGAGATCGTAACGTTTCCAGATTGTCCTTGGGGAGATTGTCCTTCGGGGACTCATGGTATCCTGATCCTTTCTGTGTGTTGTGGTTAGCTGTGCTTGGTTAAACGAATTGAAACATTACAGAGATTCAACATTGAACACCTTGTTTCACACCTAACCACTCCGATTGCAATACCCTCTTTCGATCGCTGTTATCCCCGGATTTTTTTGATTCCTTTTTTCAAAAGGAAAAATCCTGTGATAAACGCGAGCGCTTCGCTTCTACAGATGGGTTCTGCACTCTCCGTTCCTGTGTGAATATAAGTTCAAACGTGACTCCAAACCTATAATCATTCAATTCTGCTTAAACACCAAAGCTAACTTGCTTGTACTTCTATTATATAACACCAATGTGACCGGGTCTAAACAAGCAACCCAGCAAAAACACGCATAAAGCAGCCTCTGAACTGCTCCAGTCGTCATACAGACACACAGGCACAAGCAATGCTTGAGAATGGTGCTACCTGCTCCTTTATTCTATGACCGAAGCCAGCAAATATAACAGTGCAGTCACCTAACTGTGACAATTACGGGCCTTTTTTTATTTTCTGGTCGTTTGCAAAGGAATCCTTTTCCTTACGCACATACACTATAGCGAACGGTATCGCCAATACAATTCAAACGTTTCCAGACTTACTCTGCTGTTTATGGTATAATATAACAATTGAATCCCATTACCGTTTAAGCGAGGCGGATTGATGAAAACGTTAAAGCCAAGAGTCTTTATTGGCTGCTCGCTGGAAGCGAAGCCGATTGCAGCCGCTGTACACGAAAACTTGCGTTTTTCAGCCGAAGTTACCCCGTGGTACTCAGGGGTATTTAATCCAAGTAGCTATACCATGGATGATCTGGAAGCCGAGGTGCGCACAACGGATTTTGCTATTTTCATCTTCCATCCGGATGACATATCCAAAATTCGCGGGAAGTACTACGCATCGGTTCGGGATAATACAATGCTTGAAATGGGTCTATTTATGGGCCGTCTGGGACGAAAGCGTATTTTTTTTATTCTTCCTGAAGATATTACGGACATCAAGGATGTTGCAAAAATCGAAGGACTGCGGATGCCCACCGATCTGCTCGGATTGAATCCGCTGGTATATGAGATTCGTTCTGACGGAAAGTGGGCCCCAGCCGTATCCGTGGCCTGCTCCAAGATCGCAGACAGCATCGAAGAACAAGGACGCTGGAGTGATCCCGAAGCCGAGCGTATTATCGAGAATCATAAACGCTCTGAAGATCAAGCACGCTTACAGTTATTCAAACTGCTGCGCTTCTTTAGGGAATTGCTGCGCACACGCAAAGCAGATGACCAGATGTTAGAACGCATGAGTGATGCACTGCGAAGTGCCTTTGTCTCGTGTCCGCCATTCACCGTCCGCGGCACCGCGATCTATCGTACAGATGGTAATGGTTATATTGAGCAATTATGTGGTAATGTTGGAGAACCGGGCAGAAAATACAACTTGTCCGCGAATGATGACAAGCCGCCAGATGATCCTAAACGTATTCTCGTTGTCGATTCATATCAAGAAAACAAAATCAAAGTAAATCTGTACGACGATTACCTTGAGAAAGAGTATCTGCTATGCTATCCTGTAGCCAAGAGGTATGTAATTACCGTTCACATTATTGGTCATATTGAAGCGGATGAGGCGGTATTTCAGCACATTGACTTGCAAAATCGTCAACTGTTTAACGCCATCAACGATCTGTTAGGAGGCGAACCGGAATGAGACCGGAAATGAAAAAAATAAGCAAGCGCTGGGGCAGCGAAAAGAAAGTTCGCCTTAGTTCTGCGCCTGATTCATCACGACCGGTTCCGGAATCCAAGGAAGAAGACCGTTTCCACAAACCGGCCGTACCGCTCACTACAATAGGCCCATCACTAAAGGGCAAAGAGCGGCCTTACAAGGTCATTCTAGAAAAAGAGGCGTACTACGAGAAACCTCAATATCTTGCTTAACTTTGGCAACAAACCCACTGAATTTTAGCTTCAATAGAGGACTATACTTTCACAATAATTTCAACCGATTTTTTACTCGATTTCTACGTTTGATGCATACACATTCTCTTCATACTACCGCTGTAACGGTAGCATGTTACCAGGCCCGCCGCCTACGGCTGGGCTTTTTGCTTGTTTTTTACTAATTACTAAATCTTTATTACATTTGAAACAATGGATTTTGACCAAGTAGCCTACTGCATCTGACCTTAGGTTCCCTGCAAAACCCATAAATTATACCTAAATTTTGGTTGAAGCTTGTCCTTTTTTACTCATACATACAAATTCCTGAAGCTTACGTTTAGACTTTAGCCCTCAAACCTTAAACTTTAAACTCCGCCATATGCCGCTAATAAAGCAGGATGCCAGTATCATCACCCATACTCTAAATTCAACCTCCCATTATTTCCCGGTTGTATAACGTATCTCTATTGCATATATTGATTATAATATAGGAACACATGTTCTGTAAACATAAAATTCCAATTATAGCCTAAGGAAGTGAATCGCATGACATCCTCTTCTACTTCCGCCCCCACCCCTTCCGATGAAGATCACCGCCTGATCAAAGGCATGGTCGTGCGCACGCTTTTACTGGATGTACTTGAACGGGATATTCGAACGCTGGATACGCTGCTCCTGAAAATGCCTGAGGTCTATATTTTGTCCCTCACTCGCATTCAGAATGAGGTTCTTAAGGAAATGCTGGAGCTGCGCAAACAGATGAGGAAACGCGGCGTGAAAGTTCTGGAGGAAACGCGGGGAAAGGATGGCATTGAAACCGTTTATTTATGCAGGGGGTATATGCAACAGTTCTATATGCTCTGGACATTTGCACGCAATGAGGTCAAAAAAGAGCTGAGTCTCCATCTGAAGATGGATCTGACACAAACTTGAATACGATTGGTTTTCGGGGTATGAGGCGCGATTGGTTCCCAAGCTTGCAGATGAAAGAAGCAAGGCTCTGGCGAGACTCCATATTTCAAGCAAGTGACTGCTGAGCAGGTTGACCATTGCGTGCTCTGTCATTAAGATGGAGGAGACATATCCCACCATTCCAATCCGGGAAACGGATACGTCCTCAATGTCTCTTCAATCAAGGAGCTGTACTTTATGGATATAAGATCAAATTCGCAATTACCTTCACTTTCAAAAAATACAAAGCCACATCCGCTCGTAGCCGCAGATGTGACGGAACTGATCGGCCAGACCCCTGCGGTTCGGCTCAGCCGTCTTACAGGCAGTGACTCTGCTGACGTGTTCGTCAAGCTGGAGTATTTCAATCCAAGCGGCAGCGTCAAGGATCGTGCCGCCTACAACCTGATCGCTCAGGCTGAACGAGATGGATTGCTGCAACCTGGGGCAACCATTATCGAACCGACCAGCGGTAATACCGGGATTGGGCTTGCGATGAATGCTGCCGCCAAAGGATACAAAGCGATCCTCATCATGCCGGACAATATGTCCAAGGAACGTATCAACATTTTGAAGGCTTACGGTGCAGAGGTTGTACTTACGCCTGCTGCGGAGCGGATGCCTGGGGCTATTCGTAAAGCGAAGGAACTTCATGCCGATCTGCCGGGCAGCTTCATTCCGCAGCAATTTGAGAATCAGGCGAATCCGGATATTCACCGGATTACTACCGCGCCCGAGATTATGCAGCAGATGGATGGCAGGCTAGACGCCTTCATCGCAACAGCCGGAACCGGCGGCACGATCACCGGAACGGGCGAAGAGCTGCGCAAGCAGCTTCCGGACCTCCGTATCTATGCGGTGGAGCCGCAAGGTTCCCCGGTGCTGTCCGGCGGCGAGCCCGGGCCGCACAAACTCGTCGGTACAAGTCCGGGTTTCATCCCGGACATCTTGAATACCGACGTATGGGATGCCATCATCCAGGTGTCCGATGAGGACGCACTGGATACGATGCGGCAGCTTGCTGCCCGGGAAGGGCTGTTGCTTGGCCCTTCCTCTGGCGCTTCGGTGTGGGCCGCCCTTCGCATCGCGAAGGAACTGGGGCCGGGGCACCGCGTGCTCTGCATTGCGCCGGATACCGGGGAACGGTATCTGAGCATGGATATTTTTTAACAAGGCCAAAGGTAATGGATTCATTACACGACAATGTCTAAACAACAAGCTCTACGGTTCATATCACATAATAAAACCGAGAACCAAATGAATAACCGATAGATAATCAAAATAAATAAAGCCCCTGCTCACCTCGGATCATGTATCCAAGAGAACAGGAGCTTATTTTTATTTTCGCAACACAAAAGTAATCACGCAGAGCGCAGGTATCAGACATAAGACATGAGTCATACAGCGGAAACATAAATCACAAAATATGAATGAGAAAATATCAATCATAAAGTTCAATCGCAAAACATGAACCATCTTGTCGTACTGCATCCATGCTGCACCTACATATTCGTTTAACGCTTAGAAACGTGGTTACGGATTAATGGGCCAAAGTTGTCCATTCCACACCTTCCGGGAGCAGCGCCGCAATGCGGTCTTTAGCTTCCTTTTGGGTATAAATCGACTCATCCAGAATCGCGGCCGAACCGGAATCACTGCTTGTCCGAATCAAACGTCCAAGACCCTGCTTCACCCGCAGCAGCATATACGGCAGATCGATCTCTTCATATGGTGAAGCCGATGCATTCCGTTTGGCATTGAATACCGGGTCCTGCGGTGGGTACGGAAGCGACCAGATTATCACGTTGGACAGCGAAGGCCCCGGAACATCCAGTCCCTCCCACAGATTGACGGAGCAGAGCACACTCTCCTCATCCTGCTGGAACGCAGCGATCAGATCACTGATCTCCCGATCTCCTTCATACATAAAGCGCAAGCCCTGCGCCTCTGGTACATGCACGATATCCTGCTTGAACGCAAGCAACTCCTCCATCGTACGGAACAGAATCAGTGCACGACCGCCGCTCTCCTGAAGCAAAGCCGCCGCATCACGCAAACGGTTCTTGTTCTCTGCTTGACCTGGAACAGCCTGTTCAGCAATTTTCATCTGCATTTTATCTGCGTAATCATACGGAGAAGCGACGGAGAACGATACAAAATCGTCAATCCCCAGACTATCCGCCACATAGCGGAATGAGTTGTCCACGGACAGCGTAGCGGATGAAAAGACAATCGGAATGCCAGTGTTGAACACACGCTCGTTCAGTATTTCTTTTACCGTACGCGGCATGATCGACAACGTGGTCTCTTCCTCGCTCTCTTCCGCCCAACAGATGTAACCATCCTCCTTGCGGAACAAAGACAATGCCGTCTGAATCATATCGAGATGTTCTTCCACGACACGCATCTGGTACCCGTCCAGCGAGAATAATCCACTCTCGAATACCAGCTCTTCGCCAATCGCATCCAATACATTCGTCAAACGTTCAATCTCACGCAGCAATGGTGCTTCCACCCGAACTTCTTTCCGTTCCGAACCGGGAATGGCCACCGTATACGTATCGAGCAGACGGAACAAACGCTCACTGCTTTCAATCGCCTCATCTACTCGCTCCGCAAGAGATTCACGAATCTCGCCTTCGAGCAGACGTGTGACCAGTTCCTCGAAGATGCGGTGTTTCAGCTTGTAACTGAGAGCATTCAATGCCGCTTCTTCCAGCAAATGGCCTTCATCAAATACAACCGAGCTGTGATCCGGCAATAAAGGCAGTTGTCCTTCGCGTTTGCGCGCTTCATAGGTCCACACATGCTCCATGTAGTAATCATGGGAACAGATGATGATGTCTTTGGAACGACGGTAATGATCACGCGACAGCGTCAGGCCGCAGCGTTGTCTTTTTGGACACACGAAACAATCCTGAAACGGATCCCAGTTGATCTTGTTCCACTGGCGGTCGTTCAGATGCGGATACTGTTTGCGGTCACCATACGGATGAAAAGCCTGAAGCGTTCCCGGCGTGTTCACAAATTCCGGCAGGCTCTCGTACACTTCTTCAATCACTGGCGCATCATCATCCGCGAATCGTACCGCACTCAGCTTGTTCAGACAGACGTATTGATCTGGCGACTTGCCCAGACGTGCATCCACTTGCAAATCCAGATGTTCAGCGAGCTTCGCAATATCTCCGCCCGGCTTCACCAGCTGTTCAATCAAAGACTCATCGGCACAGGCAATCACCGCCGGTTTGCCCGTATAACGTGCATAACAAACCGCGTAGAGCAGATAAACGAGTGTTTTACCTGTTCCTACGCCAGCCTCGGCCATAATCGTCTTTTTATCTCCATAGGCCCGCTCGAGCTGGTACGCCATAAAAATCTGTTCGTCCCGTACCTCGAAGCCGGACTCTGGCAAAATATCATAAAACACATCGGCAACCCACTCTCCCAGACGGGATACAAAAGGTTCAGCCGGATCATACGCAAAAGGGTAACGTTGTGTAGACAATCCTGGGTCAACCTCCATTCTTAGACGCGGTCCTCTTTCATTCATTTTCCGTTCAAAAAAGGCCGCAGGGCAAAAGTTAATTATCGCATGTGATAGATCAGGAGACAAGCTTTTTTTCACTTGGTTAACGGAGAAACCTAGATAGGGCTATGTATAGATGTTGTCCACAGGGAAAATATATACAGGAATCCAACTTTAGGAAAGGGGTATACCGTTCTATGGATAAACATTCTTCACCATCCGGCCATTCCTCAGACCCATCCAACGAAACGTTGACGGATCGGCAGGGCCATCCGATTACCGACAATCAGAACGTAAGAACCGTAGGTAGCCGCGGACCAACCACACTGGAGAACTATCACTTTCTCGAAAAAATTACACACTTCGACCGCGAGCGTATCCCGGAACGGGTCGTGCATGCCCGCGGGGCTGGCGCTCATGGCGTATTTGAAGCATATGGAACGGCGGGAAATGAACCCGTATCGAAGTACACAAGGGCACGTCTGTTTCAAGAAAAAGGCAAACAAACGCCCGTGTTCGTACGCTTCTCGACCGTCATCCATGGCGGGCATTCCCCGGAGACGCTGCGGGACCCGCGCGGATTTGCCGTTAAATTTTATACCGAAGACGGCAACTGGGATCTGGTCGGCAATAATTTGAAAATCTTTTTCATCCGTGACCCGCTCAAATTCCCGGATATGGTGCACGCCTTCAAACCCGATCCACTGACTAACGCACAGGATATGGAGCGGTTTTTCGATTTTGTCTCCCTCAGTCCCGAAGCGACACATATGGTGACCTTTCTCTTCTCTCCATGGGGCATTCCGGCGAATTATCGTCAGATGCAGGGGTCAGGCGTAAATACATACAAATGGGTGAACCAGGACGGCAAAGGTGTGCTGATCAAATACCACTGGGAACCGTTGAAACAAGGCATCCGCAACCTGCTGCAAAAGGACGCCAGTGAAATTCAAGGCCAGAACTTCAACCACGCCACGCTCGATCTGTATCATGCGATTGAACAGGGCGACTATCCCGAATGGGAGCTGTGCGTTCAGGTGATGGAGGATGGCGAGCATCCGGAACTGGATTTTGACCCGCTGGACCCGACCAAGCTGTGGCCGCAGGATCAGTTTCCGTTTCTGCCTGTAGATAAAATGACGTTGAATCGCAATCCCGAGGATTATTTTAATGAAGTGGAACAAGCCGCATTCGGGACGGGTGTGCTGGTGGACGGGCTTGATTTCTCGGATGACAAGCTGCTGCAAGGACGCACCTTCTCCTATTCGGATACCCAGCGTCACCGGGTGGGTGCGAACTATCTGCAACTGCCCGTGAATGCGCCGAAGAACCGGGTAGCCACCAATCAAAGCGGCGGGCAAATGCAGTACAAAGTCGACCGGGCGCCGGGTCAGAATCCACATGTGAATTACGAGCCTTCTTCGCTTGGAGGACTAACGGAAGCTCAGCCCCGTGGCAAGGAGCATGAACCGCTGGTGGAAGGCCATCTGGTGCGGGAGAAAATTGAGCGTACGAATGATTTTGGACAAGCCGGGGATACGTACCGGGCGTTCGAGAACTGGGAGCGGGATGAGTTAATCAACAACATGGTCGGCGCACTGGCCCAATGCAAACCGGATATCCGGGAGCGCATGATCTCTCATTTTACCCAAGCGGATGCGGATTACGGAAGACGTGTGGCAGAAGGACTGGCTGCTGTATCCACAGACGATAGTGAAACAGTACAACCGAAGCATGATCCGAGCGTTGAGCAGGCTGCAAAGCGTAGTCGCGAGACGGATGGATATTAATAGGCGCTAGATTAGCTGGACGAGTATTGTCCATAACTGGATGAGTATTGTCAGCATAAAAAGTTAGATGAATTATCGCCCCGTGAGTCTGGATGCCTGTATTGGCAGCCGCTTATGGGGCTTTTTATTTGGTGGCAGCTGTTGATTTGGAGAAAAATGAAGTTTAAAGCGGTAAATTCGGGATAAGTCTCGTGTGATCAGCTCGGGAAAAACAGGCATATTCACGTTCATTTCGGACGATGGTTCGTTAAAAAAAGCCGATCAGCCAATGATCGGATTACATTTCCATTGTGGATGGGACAGGATTCGGAGCGCTTATGCCTGTCCTGCCAGTCCTAAACGCAACCTGATCAAATGATTATTGATGATAACGTTTACAACATTTACCATGAAGCTGTGTCCGAGTGGATACCTTTTAGGCAGTAGGGCGGGTAGGACGAAGCAAGTATCGTATCATATGCTGCTCTTATTGAAGTCAGGCTCTGCTCTGTTTTTCTTTGTTCTGCGCTGTTTTGTTTGTTCAGTCCATACTCGGTTCCAGCCAACGCTTTTATTTTATTCCAATTAACCAAGGAGGCTTGCATCATGAAATTATTCCCTTCCACATCTACTCATGCATCTGCACGATCCCAGCGTTCCCTGAAATCCAAAATGACCAACATCTGTCTCAGTGCTGCGTTCCCACTATTATTGTTAAGCGGTGGTTCGGTCGGTGCCGCAGAACTTCTGGAAGACGGGGTTCCTAATACCTCAGCGTCAGAGTCCATGGTAAATAGTTCCGATATTACGCTTGCCGCAGGTGATTTGTACGTGTCCCCTAACGGCTCTGCCAGCAATCCGGGAACGATCAATAGTCCAACGTCGCTGGCTAATGCTCTGACCCAGATCGCCCCAGGCAAAACAATCTATCTGCGCGGCGGAACCTACAGCTTTTCACAAACGATTACGATTGAACGCGGCAACAGCGGTACCTCTTCACAACGTAAAAATCTGGTCGCCTACGGATCGGAAAAACCTGTCTTTGATTTCTCGGCTCAAGCCTTCGCTTCCACGAATCGGGGATTGCAAATGTTCGGAGATTATTGGTTTGTAAAAGGACTTGAAGTCAAAGGAGCCGGAGATAACGGTATCTTCATCAGCGGCAGCTACAACCGTCTGGAGCAGATCGAAGCCCACCATAACCGGGATACCGGCATTCAGATGGGACGTTATGCTTCAACGGCTGCCAAAAGTGAATGGCCTTCCTATAACGAAGTCATTCGTTCCTACTCCCACAACAACTACGACCCGGATGACGGCGAGGATGCAGACGGTTTTGCCGCCAAGCTTACCGTAGGTCCAGGGAACGTCTTTGACGGCTGTATTGCCGCTTATAACGTGGACGATGGCTGGGATCTCTATAGTAAAACGGAAACAGGTGCCATCGGTGCGGTCACGATCCGCAACAGCATCGCATACGGCAACGGCGCAACTGCTGACGGAACGTCCACTTCGAACAGCGATGGTAACGGCTTCAAGCTGGGTGGCGAGAAGATTGCCGTAAATCACATTGTCGAGAACAACATTGCGTTTAATAACAAAAAACATGGCTTTACCTATAACAGCAATCCAGGTTCGATTCAGATGACCAACAATACTTCATGGAACAATGGACAAAGCAACTTTGCTTTTGACAAAGGTACTCACATCTTCACCAACAACCTGTCCTTCCAGGGCGGCGCCAGCGACAAAACCAGCGGAACCGATGTCAGCAGCACCAACGTCTGGTGGAAAAACAAAAAAAGCGTTAACGACAAAGGCCTGCTCGCCAGCGCAGCCGACTTTGTCTCCCTCGTTCCTTCGGTAACCCGTGCCGCAGACGGTACGCCTGTATTGGGTAACTTCCTGAAGCTTGCAGGTGGCAGTGATCTGATTGGATCGGGAACGCCAGCAGGGAAGAATATTGGTGCGCGGTAGGTTTGGGGTGGTAAGATAAAAGAATAATTTATAAAGCAAAGTCCCCTCCCCCATGCCAGCGTGATTGGTGGTAATGGAGAAGGGGATTTTTAATATTGCTGTGTATTGTCTGCTGGCTCATAAGGTAGATAGATACTCACGGTTTGGCTAAAACCTCAATCATCAGTCTGCCACCTGTGCGAAAACCCTGCTCAAACGCCGCTTCCACATATCTGGATGTGGACTGTCCGATCAAGTCGATCAGCTGCTCCAAGGCATCGTATTCTGTGTCCGGGAGCTTTGTTTTGTAGTTTTGCATGATATCCGATATTTGGCTGTTAATTTCGTAATACTCAGCCTGTTCAGGATGAATCGACTCGTCTAACCGTAGGTTCCCGTGAAACAAATCTTCGATCAGGTTTGACATATTATCCTTCATGGTAAGGTCACCTCAGGAAAATTATAGTTCATGGGATGAGGTGAAGTGGGAATTTAGCGGGAAATGCGCTAGTATTTTTTCATTGAGTCAAAGTTAAAGTTAAACTATGTCCCAAACACCAAACATCTATTCCTTACTCAAACTTTTATCCTGCAACCATTTTATAGCTTCATCACCCAATAGGATATTTGGTTCTTCTAATGTCCCGATATTAATGCTTTTTATAAAAGCTTCTTCTATTCCTTGAAGTCCTGTTAATGTAGCTCCTTGCAGTAAAGTTTCTCTAAACGAGGCCGAGCTGATATCTACATGATTCATATTAGCATTGCGAAGATCTGTAAGATATAAAGAGCTAGAAATTAGCATTGCATTTGTTAGATTCGTATTAATAAAAACGGACTCAGAAAGATCAGCTTTGGCGAACCTTGCACCTTGAGCATCTGCATCTGTAAAATTTGCATAAGATAAATCTGCCTTATAAAAGTCAGCATTTACTAAGTTGCTTTTAGTAAAGCTCGACGAACATAACAACGATGATGACATGTCTATATGTTCCAGACTCATTCCATCAAAAGCGCATTCGGTCAAATAGGCTTGATCCAATGGATATCCTGAAAGATCTATATGACGAAAATCTATTTCATCTAGGCCTAATTTTTCACCTTTCTCTCCGAGAGTTTCAATCCACACTCGATGTGAATTTAATTGCTCTATCAGTTTTTGTTGGTTAGTTAATTTCATTGCTGCACCACCTTTATTATGGATACCAAATAACTCGTTCTTTAACCCCGGCATCTTCTACCGCCTTTTTAAGCTGTTTAACGTGTTCAGGAACTAGCTCTCGTACATCAATAACAACATTATATCCACGATCGAATTCCTCGTTTATTTTATCCATAGATTTTATAATTCTGAATGCGCCCTTTCGCGGTGAAGTATGACCGTGAGGATAAGACTCAAAACTCTTCACGTCCCATTTTTGGCCAGTAGTAGTATCAATAAATTCAGCGCCTTTATTCTCTTGTGGGTCACGTATGATCTTTCCTAATTTACCTTTTTGCTCTAAATCTAGTCCTATCTCTCTTTCTTTCAAACCTTGATCTCTGATTTCCCAACCATGCGAGGGGTCACTCGCCAAATCATCCAATTCCTTTTGAGTTCTACCTCCTGTATACTTTCCATCCTTATCATAAAGATCAGACACACTTGATTGTCCCTTGCTATTAGGCTCCTTTTTTTGCTGGTTTCCTTTCCTCGCTTCAGCCGCTTCCACATTCTTTTTAATCTTCATCACAGCCGGATCAGAAGCAGGTAAGCGAAACGGCCCTTTGCGACCCGGGATACTTCCGCGAACCATCTGAAAAGCCATAAATATCTGGCTGAACTTCAGGGAAGTCAGCATCATCTGAGCATACTTATCGGATACAGGCTCACCTGTAAAAGGATGGATTCGATTTTCAAAAGCTTTAATCTGCAACGCATTAATATCTTCCCCAGGATCTTCCACATGGCCTGCTGCTTGCATCCGATTGATATCCAAATGTCCCTGATCCTTCTCATAAGCCTGCAAAGATGCCTGATCGGGAACACCGTTCTCGTTTACAGGCATCCACATCAGCCTACCATAGACATCGACTTGTGCCATCCGGTAGCCTTTGTCCTCTGAACCCGTATCACTTATTGAGCTCTTCATCATCAATACCGCACCAACAGCACCAATAACACTGCCCAGACTGCCCTTCTCCGCATCAGCATTCTCAAATCGCGTCGCGATATCCTTTAACTCCTTCGAAGTATATACCATACTCTCCAGCGCTTTCTGCAGTACGGGGCGTGACCTTGTAAAATCATCATAAAAACGCTCCTGCGTCACACCCATCCACATGGCCTGAAGAAACATGATTTGTCTGGAGAGATTATCTTGGATATGTTCCAATTCCTGCCTCGCCTGATCCACCTGACTGGATACGCGATGTAACTGCTCAGGTGATACTTTAATCGTACTCATCCATGCTCACCGCTCATCTAATATAGGATAAAATCTATGTTAGCAGAAGTTTAATGGTAATTTAATCCGTCCAACCTCCTTATTTGCTACGTAAACCTACTATCCTAATACTGTGTTTCAATACTACAGTCCTATACCCTAATTCCACTTCCATTCTTCTAAATGCAACAGATAAAACGATGTGATTCCCTAATTTTCTGTAACAACCTCAATAGTCACTTATAACTTATCATACGACTTGAAATCAAGGCCTGTTCCACATAATAATTAAGACACCATAAAATCTTCTATTGGGGCTATCTTTCCATTATCATCATCAATATAAATGCCACGCGGAAAATTCTCTTGGGACAATATTTGTTTCATCAATTTTTCATTCTTATACGTCATCATTATAAATTGAGGGTTTGAAAAAGGAATTCGTTTTATATCAACTTCTTCATAATCATTAATGATGTCTTCTGAACTTTCATAAAAAACATGATCGTCACCGTAATCTACAACAAATCTATTCTCAGCAAGATTAGTAGTTTTATTTTGACCGTAATGTTTCAGATTACGAATATGGTTAAGATTAAAGTCTTCATTGCCAATAAGAATTATCCATTGCACGAAGCATTCTCCCTTTTTAAATAGTTTAAGAAATCCCCTTCTCTAATACCGTTCATTAATGGCTGTTATGGGAAAGGGATTTTAAAGATTCGACAGGAGTGAGTTGAATGGTTAACCCCTTAAACATCACCATTAGCCAAGTGAGCTGCTACTGCTTTATCTAAGCTCATTGCCTTTTCGAGATTATCATCAACAAGTATCAGTAAAGGGCCTTCTAACACATGATCTTCTGAGGTTCTAACTTCAAATGTGGCCGCCCAATAGTTGGGAGAGGATTTAGAAACCTCAACACTAATTAGTATCAATTTGTAGTTTTCATTTGTATCTTTACTTACATATTGGAGTGCTAATCTTTCAGCTTGTTCTCTTGATAGTTTCATTATCTGATCCCCTCAAAGTTATTCCAAGACTAAAGGTCTTTAATGTCGGTCGGTTCTTTTTCCAAAAAACTAGTATACCATTCATTTAAAGGGAAATGAGCCACATTTGTTATATCTAATGAGAGCGGTTTAATCGAAAATGAGCCACCTCTTTCAATAACTTTAATTAAAAGTTCGTAAATATTTAAGTATTTATGGACAACTGGTAATTCATCTGCATACTTAGCTAGCTGTAAGTAATACTCCAATATTCTTTGTACATACACATTTTTGTTTAAAAACTTTATTGCTTCTGGACTACAATACATTGAAATCTCTATTTCATCCTCAACGTCACCCAGCAATTTTGCTATATTCGTAAAAGCTGGTGGTAGGGGTTTTAGCTATTCCTCTTTAAAAAACACAGCTAATCTTCTTAAAAACTCATAACCTAATTTAGAATCTTCATCAGCCACAATGGTTCCGATCTTATCCCAATGTATATTATTTATTTTTACTTTTGCTCTCTCAAGATACACTTCGTTCACCTCATTCGTAAGCCTATTCTGCAGAAATATATTGAGGTGGAACATAATCTGACAACCAAACTAAATTGTTGCCTTGGTAAAATTTCACCCCGTCATGTGAAGCATTACCTGCCTGAATTTTTAATAGTATTGGATTTGAATCCTTGCGTTTTCCTACCATACTGGCTGTAGTAGTATCAACCGACATATGAACGTACTGTCTTGCCATTGGTTTAAGCCCCTCATTCATAATACGTTCAAATAAATGCCTGGATGTTCCATGAAAAAGGATTCACCCACCCTTCATGATCTATCTCAAGTCATATTCACAAGGTGCATGTCGTAATGCATACGAAATTTCTTTGCTTAATTTTGATATGTCCAGATTTAATCCTCTTTCACCTTCGTACAACCTTATGTTCCCTTCTGGTAACGTTAATGGTCTTATATATTACGTTTCACAATCAAAAAGTTAAGAATGTAAACCCAATCTTTTTTTCACCAGATCTAATAACTTATATATCTCCTGTTTACCTTCTGGATGCTCCTCCACGTATTTCTCACTGTAAATCAACAAATATTTATAAAATTCATCATGCTCCATGACTGCCATTACATCTTCATCGTATGCTGCAGGTTCTCCGATAAAACATACTTTCTGATCACCAATGTACTCTTCTTCTTCTGGCGAATGATAGGATGAAAATTGTACCTCCAGTGGACCTGAACCATACCCATGTCTTTCGTGATCTCCAAAGTATGTTAAAGCTCTTGGAAAATCAATAATCCAGAAATAAGATTCAACTAATTGATCTATTTCGGCTTTCGTTGTCAGTGTTCTTCCATCGTTCATCCGAACAGAACCTCCGAAATCTCAGTACTTTTTTTATTGATCCAACCTACAGCTAATTCCGCGTCTTCTTTCAAAATAACACCTTTCTGGCTTTTATATTGAAAGTTCTCTTTTGCCCATAACAATAGTATCTTTACGTATTCTACCGTCTCAATTTCACATGTACTGTCCTCTTCATCATCTTCAGCAAAGATATCTTCAAAAGTTGTAAAAGACTTGTCTGATTTTATTAAATTGACGTTCCCTCCACCTTCGTATAACGGTATTTTCCCTTTCAGCAATTCGATTAGTTTTCCGATATATTCCTTTGTTGTGGCGAATTATCCAAAAATATCTGATCCCCAAGAATTAGTAATTAGATAACCGTTCTTTAAAGATGAATCAATGCCTAAGTCCAGGATAACTTCGTTGAAATCTTCTTTATATTCAATGGCATACCTATATTTAAACATGTTCGTATCTCCTATAAGTATGAATTCATTATTTCGTCCCGGATATTCCCAATCCAATCATCTTCTTATTTCAAAGAGTCTCCGTCTATATAATGGCTTTAAAAGGAGCATGACCTGTTTCAGTATTCCTTAATAAACTCGGTTTTCTAAAGCGCAAACTGGTTTCCAGCTTGAAGATTGCGATATCTCCGTCCATTTCTACAAAAGATACATTAATCCATATCGGAGCTTTCGGAAAAAGCCCTCCTAAAACCCCAACAACATCTTTTAACCCTAGTTTTTTATCGCCAATATTCTCTGTGGATAACACAAGGCGTCTCATCATTTCATCGCCACCATCTAACATTTTCCCCTGTTCCTCAACGGGCTCGATGACAAACTTAACGATATTGGTCGAAATGTTTGTAGTCTTCCTTATCGTATCAACTGCTTTAGATAAATTAGTCGAAAAAATTTCCTCATTCATTTGAGTAATCAACATATCTCCTCCTATTCGAACTTCAAACCATTGATAAAGTCTTTTATAGGGTCACTATCTGAAATGATATCTGGACATGCATTACTTATTTTCAAAATCTTTAACTTGCTCAATCTTTTGTGTAAATTCACAAGCCTTTCGAAAATCTTCTTTCATGTAAAGTTCGATTAAGGTATTTGCCTCTTCTTCCCAATCGGGACCATATTGTAAAAGGTAATCTGTAAACCTTTCATAATGGGAACGGTCAGATGGATTCAACCAAATCAATCTTTGATACATCTTCATTACACAAGGAATCGGCAGAAAGAAATGAGTAAGTTCGTAATGGATTGCTTCCAATAAATGATCCGAGTTGTTCGTATGATCTATTTCAGATATCAATTGATGGTATAAAAAGTCTACCGTCTCCCTCGTTGTTTTTAATTCAGTCTGATCTAATGTCGACCAATTCTGGTCAATCCATTGATGCAGTGTTTCCACTGTTTTTTGTAAAGTCAAAGCCATCATCCTTTTACTCATTAGTCTTAGTCTCTAGGATTCTGATAGCACCAGTCTGGATCATATGATGCGGATTTCAGTTTTTGCATGTCCTCCCGGGTGTATAGCCAATCATTGTCTGCTATCCAGAAATAATCATCAGGATTCAGTTTGAGATATTCATAAATAAAATGAATTATTAACTCTTGATTACCATAGATATCTTCAATATGCCCGACTTGGCATAAGGTTTCGCTAAGATCTAAACCTAAATCTTCGTGAGCATAAAATTCAGTACTCGGGCTACTTATGCTGTGAATATGGAAAATCAATGAGGCTTCATTGTCACCTGTAGGTGACTTACGGTTAATGTTAAGCGTTGTATATAAAAATTCTCCTTCATTGGTATACGTTTTGTTGTTATAGAAATAAAGAGCAGCGTCCGAATGAAAAGCAGCAACAATCGTATCAGCCAAGAGCTGATCTGGAGAATATTTATCTTTTTGCGTTAAAATAACAGCTGAAGTGCCCATGAGATTGAAATCCCCTCCTGATTATGTTCCACGGACGACCTAATCTTTTGTAGTTGTTCGCAAGCTTGAGCAAAATTAAATTACGATATCCTGATACCCAACCTCAATCACTTCTTCATCCAATAAACGAAGTCCCACTCCATTTTCCTTATCCCATGAGCAATTAAATAGTACTCCAATATCTCGGCCTTCCTTTATATCTCCATAGGGAACCACAATTCCATCTAACTCAATCATCTCCAGAATTTGGTCCGTTGTTTCAACTAAGGGATAGTTCTCATGAAAAGCAATATCATAACCCAGTTCATATCGCTTTTGTTGATAATATTCTAAGAGTTTTTGTAAGAAATTTTGCTGCAAATCATTCCAATTTTTCATTAATGCCTGATATGCCAGGTACTGTTCTTCATCAAATATACCGTCCTCATCTCCATCAATCATGAGTGATATTTTGTTTTCATTTTCAAAAAATTGAATAGTCATGTCCTTAGTCCAAACATAATCATGTTCGAGCTCGCCGAAAACTGAATCATTCATTTTCATTATAAGATCTTCCTCAATTCTATGTTCAGCAAGATTAGTAGATTTGTTCTCGCCGTAATGTTGTATTGTAGCATCCCCTTGTTTGATATAAAAAACAACAATAGTTAGGGTTCACACTTTTCTAAAAACCATTCCCTAGCTTTTTCTTTTTCTAACAGCACTGGTTTTTCCAGCGTGCCAATATTTATACTCCGAAAAAAAGCTTCTTCTATACCTTTAATACGTTTTAGTGTTACTCCGTTTAACAACGTTTCATCAAATGACGATACACTTATATCCACATTCTCTAGTCTTGCATTTCTAAAATCCGTTAGATAGAAAGATGCATTAATCAGATTACAATCTACTACATATGTGTTACTGAATGTTGCCTCCCAACAATCACCTTTACTAAATCTACTATTTCTAATGATGCAGTTGGAAAAATCCGTATACCTGAGATCTGATTTATAAAAATCACATTGATCTAAAGATGCAATGATAAAAGTTGATGAGGCTAATAATGATGAATGAAAATCAACATTTTCCAGTTTGGGATCAAAAGTGCAATCTATTAAATAGGATTGTTCAAGTAATACATCAGATAAGTCAAATACTCTTAAATCAACTTCATCTAACTTTAACTGCTCACCTTCATCACCAATTGTCTCGACCCACTTTTTATGCAAAGCAAACATATTAATAATATCTTTTCCTTCCATTTTACACTCCTCAGGGAAACCATAATATTCTATCTGCTATTCCTTCTTTATCAATTGCTTTCTTCAGTTGTTCAATATGCTAAGGCCTACTTGGATATGAAAACTTTTCACGTCTCACTCTATGCCTGTAAGGGTTGAAATTTCACTCATTTATTACTGCCTTTGTTGCTAATATCCCACATAGTTCGTCGTTAGAAATAAAATAGATAATTCCTCTATCTGATATACCCAATTCAATATGGGTTACTTCTTTTAGCCAGATTGCAAAGCCACCTTCAAAAACTTGAACGAATGGACTTTCATATATATGGTCTGTAACTTCAAAATGCGGAGTACCCATAATACTTTGTCCCACATTGTGAAGTAAAGGACCCTGAACTGTCTTGGGATAAATGAATTCAATTTCTCCAAGAGCCCCTTCATTATGCAACCAAATACCTCCGCCACCTTCAATTTGAATTGGAATACAATCATCTGACATATGTTCTGTCAATATATTATATGTTTTACAGATGGTGTATAAGAAGATTCCGTATAAAATCCTGAATCTGACTGCTTTACATTTTTTATTTTTAACACAGTAAGTACTCCTTCCTAATCTTTGAATCTACCATGTTGAACTCCTACAATTTCTTGAATAACTGATACAGCATCGGTTAGCTTCACAACAAAGGAACCCTAAAGGTTGGTCTTTAGGGCTGTCTTTAACCTATGATTGATAATACAACTCTGAATACGTCCTATACCAATCAGGACGGTTCGCTTTAATCATAGACAACGCTTCATTCAATGTAATTCCTCTTAAATTTGATAATTTTTCATAATCAATTCGTTGATTAGTCAGCCATATGTGTGCTATAGACTCTCCACAACTTGCCGCTATCATATCGTCGTAGTTACTGTCGTTTGATACCTTGATTAGAATATCAATCGTGTCGTCGTCCTGAAAATGATTTCCCAGTTCAATAACGGCATCATCCTTATCTGCATCACTTGTTAATGGGTCTAACAAAATTTCCAATAAACTTTCTTTATCCATTCATATCACTTCCCAAGCGGAATATGTGTACCTACACTTCGTCCCCCTTTTTCACCAGTAAAAGGATTGATGTAAGTACCTTTATCATCTAGTCTAGCATCAAAACGGGGTTGATTGCTTCCTGCTCCCAAACCTTTTGCCCAGCCCCTGAGGTTTGTGGTGTTATTGGAGATGCTGCCAGTATCTTTAACTAGAGAATCAGCCATTCCTTTAATATTACTGCCTTTCCTCACTTCAGCCGCTGCCACATTCTTTTTAATCTTCGCCGCAGCCGGATCAGAAGCAGACACATGAAACGGCCCTTTGCGACCCGGCATACTTCCGCGAACCATCTGGAAAGCCATAATTATTTGGCTGAATTTCAGAGAAGTCAGCATTATTTGAGCATACTTATCGGATACAGGCTCGCCCGTGAAGGGATTAATTCGATTTTCAAAAGCTTTAATCTGCAACGCATTAATATCTTCCCCAGGATCTTCCACATGGCCTGCTGCTTGCATCCGATTGATATCCAAATGTCCCTGATCCTTCTCGTAAGCCTGCAAAGATGCCTGATCGGGAACACCATTTTCGTTTACAGGCATCCACATCAGCCTACCATAGACATCGACTTGTGCCATCCGGTAGCCTTTGTCCTCTGAACCCGTATCACTTATTGAACTCTTCATCATCAATGCAGCACCAACAGCACCAATAACACTGCCCAGACTGCCCTTCTTCGCGTCTGCATTCTCAAAGCGTGTCGCAATATCCTTTAACTCCTTCGAAGTGTATACCATACTATCCAGCGCTTTCTGCAGTACGGGGCGTGACCGCTCAAAATCATCATAAAAACGCTCCTGTGCACACCCATCCACATGGCTTGAAGGAACATCATCTGCTTGGATATGCTCCAATTGCTGCCTCGCCTAATCCACCTGACTGGATACGTGTTGTAACTGCTCAGGTGTTACTTTGATTGTACTCATCCGTTTTCACCGCTTATTTTATGTAGGATATATCTATGTTAACAGAAGTTTAATGGCAATTTCATCCAGCTAACTTCCTGTTTTTGATACATTATCCTGCATCAGATTTAATTACAATCGTGCTCAAGTCTTATAACTTTTTCTTTCTACTATGAAAACAATCTATCTAACATTTTGTGTAATTTGTGAATATACTTGACTACCTTCAATAACAAGAAGTACTATATGATTATACATATGGAATATATTTCAATTTAAACAATAATTTTGTAATCTAAAATCAATGATCAGGCTTTACTTCATATATCACTCCAAACTTGCTAGAGCACTCTAGCCTGCAATTTTCTTCCCTCTTCGTGTATCAACAGAAACAGTAAATATGGGAAGGATCATTCTCATAACGAAAGGAGGATACGTAGGTTTCCATCTGCAAGTTCATTTTTGTTACGTAAATACATGTATCTTTATCTGCTAGTCTATTCATAACAAGAAAGGTGGAATTGATCTCTATGAAAAAATTGTTTAGCTTGGCTCTTATTCTTGTTTTAGTCTGCTCGTTTAATGTAGCTGTTTTTGCAGAGTCTCAGACGGCTCAACCCAAACCTTTAACGAAAGAAGAAGTTATGAATTCAAAAGCATTCCGTGAAGCTGTAGAGGCAGCCAAGGCTGAATTCAAAGCGCAAAAAGACAATGGGGGCCCCATTTTGCATGCACCTGCGCCAAAAGTATCTCACATTAATGTGTACGCTGTTGTTTCTCCTAATGGCGGTCAAGAAATTTACGGCTTCAATAGCAACCCGTTCTCCACTGCCAATGATCACGGTGGGAATTGGATTCAGTGTATTACGTTCCAGATTGGTTACGATAGCTCTCACTTCGGTACACTCGCAGGCAATAAAATGACAAACAATTGGTCTGAACCTATAGATCTGGACGGTGATCGTGTTATAGATGCCTTTGCTCATTCTTGGCTATATGAGGCACCTAGTACGGGTGGGCAGTTCGTAGGAACCGTCTATTCCATTAATATTCCAACACAGTGGACCGCTTGGATTAATGTTCGTTAAGTTCTAAAGTCGAACATACAAAGGCTTAAACTTCTATTGTTATGTAACTATGCCTAAGTACGGTGATGTGGCGTCTCTTTCTTCTTTTAACAATTGAATTAGGACATTATTATTAAAACAATTTTTGAAGATGCTTTCACAAATTTAAGATTACGCAGCACAAAGCATCATCAAAATAAAAAAAGCTGTACCCCGTAAAGAGACATTTTTAAAACGTCTACTTTACAGGGTACAGTTTACTTCACCTCATCAATTGAGATTCTGGCATTGTTCTTCCGATTAATATTCCATTTCAATTTCTTCCCAGTCACCCTGACTCTTTTTCTCGTACGTAATATAACCTTCAGTTGAATACCTACTTTTCAGTATCTTGCTGGCGTCTGACTTACTCCAATTCTTCTTAACATCCATCTCATCTTGTAGAAATAGTACAAATAGAGAACTGAACTCATCGTTATTCGATAAATAAAAACCTAATAATTCGTTATATTTAGAGCTAAAAAACAAACGTATATTCTCTACTCGGAGTTTTATACTTTCCTTCGATTCAACCAGTCTTTCATAACTCGCAAATAAATTAAAATCATCCAAATCGTCTATTCTATTCACTGAAATTAACGGATTCATGCCTCTTATATACAAGCCTATGACATGACCATCATCTTTCTCAAGAAACAGGACTTGATCTAATCTCTCATGATCGTCTTGATCATGTACATAAATAATATGTGAGATTTCTTTCTGCTCAAAATAATAATCAAACTTTTTTATAAAAGAGTTTATATAGTTATTCATCGTCATCTCACTCTCCATCATATCTCATTCAGTTTGTACACTTCTGTTTCATAATCACTTCATTTCTTGGGATATGCCCTCTGCAATATCAATCATATAGACCTTATGCATGTCTAATCTTTCGGTAGTGATAAGTTTGTATATTCCAGGTTGTTCTGTAGGTTCTAGGACAGTCCACTGCCAATCAGATCCTGGCCCCGTCGTGTTGGCTGCGATCTCTTTCGCGTCCAGAGCTAGCGGGATCGTTTTTTGATCAGCTTGATTAGAGACCTCTTTCACAATTAAATTCACCTGATTATTTCGCTGGGACATGTTGATTATCTCAAGATTGTACTCGTACTTCTCATCCGATGTGCGGCTGAAAGGATCACTGTCCACCTGCTCTGGTCTCACCGTATGTTCTAAAGCGTTTATAAAAGCTGGAGTACAGAAAATTAATATAAAGATAAATACGACTCCGTAGATCATAGTACTTATACTTAACGGAGAATTCCATTTCCTTATTAAAACGACTATTGAAATCATATTAATCATAAGCGATGGTATACCACAGAGAAGCATGATCGGCATACCGACCAAATCGAGTGATCTTTGAAAATTGGATGTAGCAGCAACTAGAAACCAAATAAATGCAACTAGATTAACGAGAACGGTAGCACCCCAAATCCATTTCATCCAACTCGACACACACTCACCTCCAAATTCAGCAGACTTCCATCCTTTTCTTTCGCTTCACTCTATGAAAAATGCTTTCCTGTATGTAAATCTTCTATTTCTACTGAGAGCCTTTTAGTATGGGGCCCCATATATTGATTCGCTTTATGTAAAACATCACCATCCCCTCCAAGGTTGTACATTATAGTTGTAGATAGCACTTGTACAATGTAAAGGCTCGAGTGTAATGCCACCCATTCAAAAAAACGGAAGAACTTTTCAATTTGTTCAATGTCCCTATGTTCCTGAAGCAATCTTTCCACATGAGTAGACACTTCATCTCCAAAGAATACATGTCCTAGAAACTCTTGATTAAACTCCATATGCTCAATATATCGATCATTAAATTCCGGAAACAGTTTTAGAAATTGACTTATTAAGATATCTTTCTCCATCCATCATTCTCCTTACTTATACATTTTGTCTCATCAGGTAGTATCATTCCTTCCAATCCATAACTCTACTTCATCCGATAATTGTCTGGTTCGTTCACCCATATATTTTTGAGCTTCTTTAAATATAGTGATGCCATCACCAATTCTTGTTAAAATGGTTGTGGTTAAAACTTGTCTACTATAGAGATCCGCTTCGTTCGCTATTTCCTCGAAAAACGCAAAATATTTAACAGCCTTACTGTTGAATGCTTCCAACTTCAATTCATTAATTACTTCACTAGTGACATGATCGCCGAAAAAAACATGGGCTAGCTCCTCATTGTATTCAGAGATATGCTCTTGATAGGCCGCTTCAAACTCGGGGAACACTTCTAAAAACAAACTAGATATTTCACTTTTGTGTATCATCTTATTTTCTCCTCTAAGTTACTTCTTTAACAAAGCCAACGCCTCATCAAACATCTCATTTGTACTTAAAGCTTTGCACTGCAATATAACATTCATGCAAATCCGCTTTTGCTGCTCGCTTAATTTGTCCGCTGCATTTTCAAATAATAGAAATGACTGCATCCTTACTTCCAGACTGGCGTCTCCAATCAATGCTACAATGATCTCGATATAAGGCTCATAATGCATTTCTTCCAGTGCGTATAACAAAGTGCCCCTGCTCCTTCTCAACTGAGCATTAGAAAGAGCATCAATTAGCGGATAAACCGCTCTATTGTCTCCGATATCTTTCAGTGCAATCGCCACTTCATTTCTGACAAGAGTATTTTGAGTTTTGGTCAATATTCCAATGAGAAACGCAACTGAAGATTGATCTCTTTTTTCTCCAAGTTCAGCAATCAGAGTCATCGCTTCCTGGAACCTCTCTTCAGCTAATAATTTCTGGATCGCAGTGTTTATTAGATACAACCTCCCTTATAAAAAATTGGATGAATAGAATCGATTTATAGGATTTTAATCGTCTCCCCCCAATGATGGTCTATATAAAATGTAATATTAGATTTAATATGTACCTTTTTCCAATCCTTTTTGTCCATTTGGAAGGTCTCTATACCAAAAACAGGAGATACAACATGAATATAAAATCGCCCTTCATTTTCCTCCTTTTTAGTAATCACGCCTGTCAGAGGATCTTTTGTCGATTCTTTATTAATTGAAACGATGTATAAATATTTCCCCTCGTTAAGATATCGAAAAGTGATCTCATCTCCTTCTTTTAATTTGTTGCATGATGGACTTTCAAATGTTTCTGTCTTCGTTTTGTTGTGTCCTTTTGACGGATTCCCAACAGTTACCCTACATGATGAATCATCCTGTAGTTCAACTGAAACAATGTGCGTAGTTGATTCTACCCGCGTAAGGTCATTCATTGAATATCAAACCCAACAAAGTATCGCAATGATCACAAACATACCGATGAGTAATGCTTTTTTCAAAAGATCACCTTCCCCAATTATGAAACTTCAACTTATTTAAACCTTTCTAGATCATGATAAGGATTAGAAATATGCTTTCCAACCTCAGCAACAGTTTCTTCAATTTCCCTTCGAATCATTGGCTCCATATTCTTGTTTGTATGTAAAAACTGTTCAATCTTATTAAAGGATTGACTTAAACCAAGGTTAACTACGATAGAAAGTAATATATCTACATCTTCATACGAATCTACGTTCCATAATACCTTTACAACGTTATCCACCTCGTTTCTTGTATCTTGTTCCAGAAGCTCATACGTACAAACCTGTCGAGCTGTTAACTCGGTTAAAAGTAACAAAAATTCATTTTTATCGAGACTTCCATGTCTGAACTCTTGCAGAACACTTCTGAATAATGACAATAACATTCCTGCATCTACTCGATCAGGTAACATTTTGATATCCATAACGTTCATCCGTTCACTCCAATCTTCACCAGGTCCAATACTTGGAGCCATTTGTACTTATAAAACGGTATAACCATGTCTCAAAGTTACAGCCCAAACTCTTAAAATCTTCAAATGATGAAGTGCTGTTTCCTGCGAACATATAGTTTTTCTCCCCGTTAGAGTAGGCGTTACAATCTATCATTATCGTATCATCCGATATATAAGCTATTTCCAAATAACCCCTGCGACTGTTCACGTTAGCATACAGATACTTTACTTGATCTAGTGGAAAGAGCCTTTTTTCTCCCCCATAGATCTCATGATTAAATAAACTACAGCCATTAGAGAATTTCAGAAAATCAAGATAATCCAACGGTATGTTCTGTTCTGTAGATGCTTCAAACCGATCGATCTCGCCATCACCTACTGGTTGACCAAATGTACAACTATATCGTTCTACATTACCTTCACGATCTTGTAAGTACAGATAACCACTAGACAATTCCAACTTTTTCTTCAGTCCGTTCATTGTATTTTGGACTAATGACAATATAACCACTCCCCTCGTGTGTAATGTCTCTGGAGGCAGCATCCCTATAACAAAATCATTCCCAAAAAATATAAAGATGGTCGAAATATAAGTATCGTCATTTCCCTTAATTTAGGTAATAGTTAATTAGTCCTTACTTTAGAGACTTTTTTCCTTTTGAAGGATATAAAAATTAAAAAAGCCGCCAGATGGCGACCCTTTGATGCAATAAAACAGCTTGTTATTCTCTTGCATTCCTAATAAGCTGCACTACTCCTTTTCCTCTGAATAAATAAACACATAAGTACGCTCATCCGATTGTTCTTCCGAGAAAATAAAATCCAGCCGATCAAAGCTTTGGATTTCCTGCACATCTGTAATCTTTCGCTCTGCCATATAACGTACCATCTCACCTCGGGCCATCTTGGCGCGGGTTGCTTTTTCAACCAGCTTTCCATTTACCATTTGTCCGAAGACACACGTAATAAACCGAGTTTCTTGTTTCAGATAAGGGGTGATGTTCTTGCTGTACTCTTTGGAAGCCAGATTTAGAATACAATTGCTTTCCGCTTGAAGCTGATCAGCCAGCTTACTGTCCCAGAACTGGTAAAGAGATTTGAACCCATGACCCTGCAGCTTGCCCTGCATCTCCAACCGATACGCGGTAACGCCATCCAAAGGACGTAACATGCCATAAAATCCAGATAATATACGCAAGTGCTGCTCCAGATATGTCAGTTCCTCGTGCTGAAAAACCCCCGGTGCCATATATTGATATTGAATGCCCTCATAGGCATAGATGGCTGGCGTAAGATTTGCCTTTAGATTCATGCTCTGAATCCGCTCCATATTCAGTTCCGCGATAGCATCGTTGCACTTCCACAACGTTTTGAGGTCGTCATACGATAACGTCTGAAGCAGACTCAGGAGTTGTTCTGACTCATTTATAAATTGCGGCATATGCGCGCTAGCCATCAGATCAGTGTCAACCTTCATCTTTTTGGCTGGTGATATAATAATCCTCATCGTGCTGATCCATCCTTAATCTACCGTTGTTTTGTTTGTTATTCATTGTACAGGATTAGGCGGACGAATCCAATGATTGAAGCATATCATCCCCTCGCGCCTTCTTCAGAAGATTCGAGAATTTTGAATAATCTCATAATTATTTACGAATTCGGATCAGGGGTCAGCTGAATCCATTCGTCTTCTCTGTAGTAGTAGATATGTTCTTCTGGATTACCCTTAAATTGAACAACAACAGGATACATCGGCATTTTGCTACGACGAGCAGTGATACTTGTAATTGTCTGGTCATCTATCCCTTTTTCAATTGTTAAATACGTTCTCAGATCATCTTCAAGTTTCTTCATATCACTCTTATAAGATCCGTACCATGCAAAAGAAGCAATAATCAGTACGGCTGCTACAACCAATGAGGTCTTTAGTAACTTCATTTATACTCCCCCTGATTTCTTTCATAATATGTTACCAGAAGGAACTAATTTCACATATCGGGCTATTGACCTGTTTCAATTCCTGTAATGGATATTAAAATACTTGTAGTAAACTGGCTTAAATCTTGAGCTTAACAATCCCTGGCGCCTATCTTATATCATGGGTCTTAGCTACTATCGGGTATAAACAACTCGTCAATATGTTATTATCAGAATTTAGGTCGATATTCTCATGGTCATGCTTACCCAATTTGTTATGATTATTGGAGCATATACATAAATAATCTATGTCTAGAGAGGAAGGGTGCCGCTTCTTATGTTTATTATTCAATTACTTGTTGTTCTTGCAATGTTAAGCGGTTCAGGAAGTTCCAGTTATGCCACATCTACACCAATGGAAATCAAGTCATTACAGCCTCAGACAGCTTCTTCAGAACTTGTAATGGAGTCTGGTTTAAAGCCCTTCCGAGCTGAACGGGATTTTAAAAATCTCGATTCATTCGAGCAAGCAGCCAAAAATCTTAGGGAAAAGCTGTATAACAGTAACAGTTATTCATCACCGCTCCCATCCAAAGTCGGGGATACTGAACCATTCCCTTATGGTGGACAAGTTAAACTGTTAAGAACTCTCCCACTGGATCAGACTATTTCTCTTGGCCCACTGTCTGTTTATCTGGTTAATGTTCAATTACTAGAGGCGACTGAAATTCCAGAAGATACTCAGAAGGACATTTCCACTTTGAATCAAGAGAAAATTGGTTCGACTATAACGTATATTAGAGTTCTCTACAGCGTTGAGAATACAACGGATCGAAATGTCGGATTTTACGGTTTAAATTCTGTCCATCCAAACATGGGCAATCCTATCTCATCCGATCGTAATTTCTTAAGGGATAGATATGTATATCATCAATATGACGGTGTAGTCATTGATAATTTTGAGAATGGATTTGTATACACTGATGATCCCGGTAAGCTGGAATCTATTAAATTGGTATTTAATGAAATCTATGACTATGACACTGAAGAAACTATTGTAGAGCCGACTTCGTTGACTATTCCGTTTAATGAGTAAAAGTTAGATTAGTTCTACTTTATCGCCCAATAAGTATTCAATCATCTCGCAAGATGAATTGAATACTTAAGCGAAAAAGCCATTAATCTTTCCTGTTCAAATCCACCCATCCAATCAATCTTCATCCGGCACTAGTCGTGATCTATTTAAATCTATTTATACGTTTAGACGATAAAAAACACCACAACACGGACGGCTAGCTCGCATTGTTGCATGTCTTGTGATTTATTAAGATGCTTGCGGAGTTCCCTTTGATTTAATACTCATTTCAATGGTGCAGTATGACGACACTTAGGGAAACTACTGCATCCATAGAAGACTCCTTTGGGACCTGAACGTTCTACAAGGTCACTTGCACATCTTGGACAGACGTTCTTTATTGGAGATATTTTAGAATCGGCAGCTTGAAACTCAGTAACTTTCTGATCGTTCATTGCTAGCATCATCTCAATTAAAGACTCTCTACTAAATAATTTCACTTTATTAGACTTTGCAAGTTCATAGGCAGCTGCAGTATACTCACTGTTGGAAACTACCCACGCTTCATCTGCTCTATAATGTGCAATGGAAGACTGTGCTTCCTGGACTGCCTTGATTCCTACATTTTTACTGTAGCGCTTCGCTTGAACTGCAATTCGCATTCCCTCTTTGGTCAGGATTAAATCAGCTCCAAAATCACCGACTGCTTTCGTAACCTCAGCCTTATATCCTTGAGAGCGAAAAAGATGCGCAAGATACTGCTCAAATTGAAATCCATCCATTTGATCAATCTCTGCGATTCCTGACCTCTTTAAACGCTTCATTCGCTTACGTTGAAGACTAATCATTAATGTAACTACACCTATAACTCCAAGAACTCCAACACATATTGATGCTTTCCATGAAGTGGTTAATGAATATGTACCCGCAGTGCCTCCCAGCATCGCCAAGCCAGCTAGCCCCTGAAATAGTTCTTCCTCCTGTTTCGCCTTACTTTTTCTTCTTGCCATGACTCTTCCTCCAAATTAGTTAATAAAACATCCCGTGACGCAGAATTCTCTCGAACAACTATTGGTTCATCATCAGTGCTTAAAATCTATTAAAAATTCAAGCTATTTATTCATTTTCTATAGTCTTAACTTCTATCATTTTTTGTTCAATCCCAGTTCGTAACCAACTTTGCCTCTTCTAGAGCAATTCCTCCCTTCTGGCTTTTATATTTATACGTTTCGTAAGCCCATAGTAATATAATTTTCACAAATTCAACTGTCTCCAACCTACAGATCGGTTCACTTGCATCCTCTTCCTCACCATAAAATGGATCTTCAATTATTGTACAGTCTTTATAAGATATAACGCTAGATGCATTTCCTCCCTGTCTATATTCCGATATATTTCTCCCTTAATAAATCAACATAATTCTCAATTTCCTTCTTCAAATCTTTAAATCTCCAAGGTATGTCTGATCCTAAGGGATCACTTATCATACTAGCAAACGCTATTGATTTTTCCTCATCAAAATCCAACACAACTATATTAAATTCATCTATATACTTCAATTTATATTTATACTTTGTCGTCATTGAAATGCCCTCCAATTTAGTATACTGGGTATGCTGAGATGATCTTATCATTTCTCAAAATAAATTCTATCTCTATCCGTTTTTATTTCACCCCTCAAGAATTTTTGCTCAACAATCTGTTAGAGCTGATAGAGTATACGCCTTATTCAGCCTGAACGGGGCGTAACCGACCGTTTCATCTTCATTGATTATCACAAGCTAGAAATCCTCCACAAGCAGGGAAAAAGTACCCGAGCGATTGCCAAAGAACTCGGTAGACATCATGCCACGATTGGCCGGGAACTCCGCCGAAAAGTAGCAGAACAAGCCAACGTCGCGGAGAACGCTCAAGAGGGCTATGTCCAGCGTCGCAAGGCCTCTGTTTCCGCAGGGAAGTGGAATCCAGAACTGGCGAGTCACATCGAAGAAAAGCTTCAGGCGACTTGGTCTCCGGAACAGATCGTAGAGCGTTTTCGTCAGGAAGGTCAAGCGATGGTAAGTTTTAAAACGGTCTATCGTTGGCTTTATACAGGCCGCTTGGTGAAAGGCGTGCTTGCCGTCCTCAGACGTCGAAAGCCGGCAGAAACACGCGGACGGTTTGCTGTGGGCAGGCACATCTCGCAGCGTCCGAAAGAGGTTCGTAACCGGAAAACTTTCCGCCATTGGGAACTGGATACGGTGGTCTCGGGCCGTGAGAGAAGCAAGGGCTGTGTAGCGACGTTCATCGAACGGAAAACCCGTTTGTACACAGCGATTCGTATGCCTGATCGTACCGCACTATCCATGGAGATTGCCTTTGGGGTAGCCGCTTCGCAGTACCCTGTCCGTGCATTCCAAACCGCTACCGCAGGCCGTGGCAAGGAATTCGCCTGTTACACCAGCCTGGAAGCCGTTCATGGGGTGCAGTTGTATTTTACAGATCCCTATTCCTCCTGGCAACGCGGCTCGAATGAAAATGCCAATGGCCTCCTGCGAGAGTTTTTTCCCAAAGGGACGGATTTTGCCCAGATCACGGATGAAGCTCTGGAAAACGCTCTGGACTTGATCAATAACAGACCACGTAAATGCCTGAGTTGGAGAACCGCTCACGAATCCTTTTCAGAGGAAACTACTTTCTCGCCGAGACCCTCACTAACCAAGCGCAGTGGAACAAACGTCCGATTTTGCTTCAATATAATCTGTGTGCCATAGTCTGTCTTTCGTCCATTGACTAGTGCTGAGGTTTGTCCAATCGTCATATCTACTTTGTGATTTTACCTATACACGCCTACCTTAGATACTTTGCCTTCTTTAGAATATGTAACTTTCGCACCTAACGCTTCGGATACAAATCGGATGGGAACCATAACACTCCCCTGAGCATCCTGAAATGGCTTGGCATCTGGAAATTTCATTTTTATCGTATTTAACAACACTTCCACTTGCTTGGGCGACCCCGCAGCAGAAGCCGATTTCACTCCCGACCCCATCAAACTCACACTTAATGCGCCTGCTAATACCGCTGACATTAGTTTTTTCATCTTCTTGACTTCTCAACTTCCTAATATAGTTCCTATCGATTTCTCATGACTCTATACTCTATTTATCGGCTTGAACATCCTAAAAATAGATCATAACTGGTAATATTCAGAATATTATACCAGTAAATATTTATACAAACTAGTGAATTTAAAGCTATTGTTAGCCTTCGGATTCCTTTAATTTTCAAATCGAGACATCCCCTGTTGGTTAATAGTTCTTACTGTCAAGCCTGTAACAGGGTTTTCACCTACAAGTTATTGCCCATGCTTAGCACTAATAAAAAAGGTCAATCATGGTGGCATACCTACCATAATCAACCTGTTTGATATAATAAAATAGTGATATTCAAGGTTATAAAATTAAAGTGTTTTATGCACACAATTGAAACGTAGAATCTTCATATCGATGTTGTGTGAATTACAAATGTGAATAGTTGCATGATAGATTCACCTAGAATAGGTAACCATTACTCCGTTGCAATAACTACTCCACCTTCAAACCTAATATATACTCTACTCTAGATTTTGCAGAATCACTTGTTTCCTTGATTTTATATCCCCCTTTATCATTGATTAACTTTTTACATATATTAATGTCTCTTGTCAACATTTCAATATCATCTTGATCGATATGCTCTTCGAATTTAGTGTTTTCCACATAAATATTCAATTTAGAATATATAAAATCAGCAATTTCTTTGTATTTCAAACTCTCTATAGCAATAGAAACAAAATATAGTGTTTTAGTAAACAAACTATCGTTTACCATTCTCCAATCTTCTTCAAGAATTTTTGCTGAAACCTGTGCTACATTTAGTGCATCTTCCTCAAGATATTCCTCAAAGTCTAACACTATAGATGATTTTATTGATTCATAACTTGCCAAGTTCATTTCCATCACTCCTTATTTCATACTATTAGAATAAACATTTAGCTCAATATTGGGAAACTTTCGTCTAAATTCCATGATTAGATTGGAACAACTTTGACAAGCATCTAGTTATGTAAACAATTGACATTAGGGTCTTTTATTTGAGAGACAATATCTTCGAGAATCTTTGCCTCCGTGTCATTAAATCTTGGAAATTCATCCTCAACATAACTTTTCAATGACCTATCAAATTTAAAGTAACTGAAATTCTTGATATTACTACCAACACTTTCAGCAGAATGAATTTGGCTGTGTGCTTGAAATTCTTTTTTTATACCAGGAATACTCACATCTGCCACTGCAACATTTCCATTACTTAACTTTCTTAATTTTCTATCAAATTTATCTCTCTGTGTTTTGAAAGATTTTTGTATTCGTCGGAATTCCTAAGTTTTTCTATTTCTTTATTAATATCTCCTCTTACATTTTGAGTCTTCTCATTTAGGTTGATTATTTTACGATTAGGTAATTTAGCTTCACCCGCCATTTGCCCCGATCCAGGTGGGCGATTAAACGCATCAAGCTTTATCCCCCCTCCTGACGATGTTAGCAAATTATGCGGTTTGATCATCTTGGCGGTAATCCCGCCTCCAACCATCATGCCTCCCATGCCCATCATATTGGCCCAATGCTCGCTGGACCAGGCATTCGCGGGGAATATCGATTCACGGATTGTACCATGGATGCCAAAGGTCAGCCAATTGGCGGTATCATTTGGTGAGTCAAATGCTTTATTCGCCCTATCCACATACTCTTCTACCAGTCCACTCGGAATACCAAAGGTCCAATAATCCAGAAATCCGCCTACACTGTCATAGCGCTTTTGGTAGCGATCGTCTGCGGACTGCATGAAGGCCGTACCCAGTTCAAGCAAACTATCCAGCGATTTTTGAAATACATTGTGATTGTCCGCAACAGGAGTACGGCATGCATCCGGTGGAGGGGGCACACAGCTGGCATCATATCCTTGCAGGCCCACTTGGTTTTTATCCTCTAATCCTTTTGTCGTTGATGTCGCTTTCAGCCCAATCGACTTCGTCGCTACGTTTCCTGCTACGGCTGCTCCGCTGACTTCATCCGCCTGCTGAAACCGCTCGCGTACCATCCCGGACCACATCGATTCCATCCAGCGAATCACCCGAACGAGTTCCTCACGAGTATTTTCCATGTGTCCGCGAGTCTCCTCGACCTCTCGTGCCGCTTCAAACAGTCTCTCCGGGGTCACTTGTATTCTACTCATCACGTTCTCCATCTCCAGATTCGACTCTACAGTTGCGAGTATGTTTGAAAAAACGTAAGAAAACGAAGATAACAAAAAACAGATCAATTACGGTAGTATCTGACCATAATCGACCTGTTCAATGGAACGAAATAGTGTTATTTAGGTTATAAAACTAAAGCATTTGATGTGCGTACCACAAGAATGGAGAAATCTTTATACAGGTATAACATCGGTTAACTGTGTTATTGGTTGAATGATGAGTTCATTGGGCACTCGGTGGTGCTATTTTAGCAACCGCCTCTCATGTTGATGATTGAATCAGCTAACTAAATTATGCTTCTCTCTAATTTGCTTTAGGTAACCCTCAATAACACCCTTATCATTTGGAGTACCTTCCAAATATACTGAACATGCTAACCGAAGATAAAAAAAAAATGTACGATAATCTACTACGACTTCTTCATCATCATGTAGTGAGAACATAACACCATCAAACTTATCTTCATCAGGGTCTAAATCGTCAGGAAATAGACATACTGTTGCATTAATGCCTACTCCAATACCTAAACTAAAATGTTTGACTGTTTCCACGAAATCAGAATTTGGAATACTATTAAAAAACGCCGTAATCGGAAAATGACTTTTATCTTGAATATCCGAATCTAACAACCTGAAATCTCTTTTCATTAGTTTGTTGCCCCTTAGCTTAGAATTCAGGAAAGAACGATGTTACTTCCCCACCTTTTGAGTAACCCATCCACTTAACACCATTACTATCATAGCCAACCCAAGGATTACCTAGTGTCCCTTTCGTAACAGCATTGTTTGCCGCTTCCTTTCCATACTTAAGATAATCTTGGTCAGAAATAACTTTTGGATCATATACAGTTTTCTTAAAAGAAGTCGCCTTCCATCCAGTAATTTTACCTATTTTTCCATCTATAGAAGGAACTTGGTACGTTATTTTTTCTACACCAACCATAGTTGGATGCGGCTCAACGTTGGTAATATTTATATTATTTTTTATAAATTCATCTCTATTATGGGCGCCCCCGATTCCTCTACTACGAGGTACAATAGTGTCTACTTTAATAATGTGGTTATCTAAATTGGGTGAGAACTTGCATCACCCGTCCCCTTAGCCGCATTACCCAAACTCTCTCGCTTCGCATTCGCATCCCGAATCGTCTGCTTCATCTTGTCCAGAGCTGCATTGGTTCCGCGACCCTTATAGGGGCCTTTGCCGTACGCAAGAGCCTTTCTGCCCCAACAGTGGAAACGGCTTCCTCAGCCGTACCAGATTGAAATGTGAAAATAGCGAATAGGGAAGAAAAGAATATACCATTGTGAGTAAGAAGCTTATTATCCGTTGCATCATAATTAACCCCTCTACTTAAATGGATTCACAATAGCTATAGCATAGTTCTCCCAATCAAGCGATTTAAGTAATAAGTAATCTGCAGAGCTAAGTTTAAATTTATTGTAATCATAATTTTCAATATATCGCCCATTTTGAAATTTATCCAAAGAGCTAACTATAGGATAATAATTCATGACCGTATCATCTCCATTATCTACATACAGAACATCGATTACACCACGAGGTTTAGCAAAATCATTTTTGACCAAAAATGAAATGGGATACCCTCCTTCGCTGGCTCGAATCTGGATCAAGTCCTCCCCTGTTTTCTTGCTTTTGACCATATCCAAACTGTATACGACCTGACTATCTGCCAATCTGATTGGTAAATCACTTTCTTTGATAATTTTCACACCTGTATGAACCTTTCCATTAATGTCTCTGAAGGATATGTCACTCTTCGTATACGCCTTAAAATCACTCAGCTTCGTCAACTTAAACTGCTTATCATCTGTACTTCGAAAATTCTTATTTCCAATCCATGCCCAACGACCAATCTTATCCCATTCTACTTTCTCACCCAGGCCCTCACTAACCAAGCGAAGAGGGACAAACGTCCGGTTTTGCTTTAATATAATCTGCGTGCCGTAGTCTTTCTTTTGTCCATCGACTAGTGCTGAGGTTTGCCCAATCGTCATATCGACTTTGTGATCTTTACTGTACACTCCGACCTTAGAAACTTTGCCTTCTTTAGAATATGTAACTTTCGCACCCAGCGCTTCGGATACAAATCGGATGGGAACCATAACACTACCCTGAGCGTCTTGGAATGGCTTAGCATCTGGGAATTTCATCTTGATGGTGTTTAATAGCACTTCTACTTGCTTAGATTTACCCGCTGCGGAGGCCGATTCCGCTCCTGATCCAATTAAACTCACACTGATTGCACCCGCTAATACTGCTAACATTAGTTTTTTCATCTTTTGAACTCCTCTACTTCCTATGTAGGTTTCTATGTATATCTTATCAATTCACGTTTATCAGATGAAAGGTCCGAATATATCCACGTTGTGGACACTAACAAAAAGCAGGTCATTATGGTGGTATCTGACCATAATGGACCTGTTCAATGTAACGAAATATTCTTACTTGGTCATAGAATTGAAAAATGTTACCCAGACAACTAAGATGGATAAACCCTTATATAATGGGAAACGCCCCTAAGCAAAAAAGAAACCTCGAAAGACTCGAATTTATTCAAGGTTTCTTAATGTTCTCTCTCTTAAAAAGGAGTAAATATCAATCTGCTATTTTCTAAATTTTTACATTTACAAGCCAAAAGAATAATTTCTTCAATATGCTTGATTTCATTGGAATCAAGTAGTAGTTCCTTTAATCTCCTAAGTTCAAGTATTAGCAGATCCATGTCTTTGCTTGTGTAAACATCATAACTGCAAGTTGACAACTCTCCTAACATCTCAAACTTATCTTCGTCTTGTTGCAAATATTTATCATTTCCATCTTCAAAGACTTTGTCCAATTGCTCACCGTCTACAGACTCTAATATAACTTTGAACATACCTCTACTCTCCAAACCCCAAGCCACCTGGGAAAGTATTTACAAGATTACCTTTTTTATCAGTAATAACTGTTATTATATCCGTAGGTGCACCACCTCTATTTATTGGAAAATTACCTACGGGGAAACCTACATTAACCTGACGCACAAAATCTCCCGAAGTAGGTGAAATAGTTACTGGTGAATTCACAACCCGTTTCGATTGTAATAATTTCTTTAACTCATCAGAAGAAATAGAAAACTGTGATTTGTTAGGCTTATTCACTCCACCATGTTTTCCTAATGCATAATTTAAACCAGAACCTTTTACTTTAGCATCACCATTACGTACATTAATTCTACTATATACTAGTTTAGGGACATTCGCACCATCACCCGTCTTGACACTCTTACTCCCCTTATCTCGCTTCGCCTTTGCATCCCGAATCGTCTGCTTCATCTTGTCCAATATTGCATTGGTTCCGCGACCCTTATAGGGACCCTTGCCACTTTTCATACTACCCGCGACCATCCCAATCCCGGCTACAATCTGACTCCACTTCAAGGAGGAGATCATCATCTTCGCATAATCATCCGTGACAGGTTCTCCTGTAAATGGATTCACTCTGAGCTCGAATGCTTCAATCTGTAACTGAAACAAATCCTGTTCCGGGGCAGGATTTGCCCCAGGAGCTTGCCCCATCTTAGTCATATCGATCTTTCCATGATCTCGTTCATACGCTTGCAAGGCTGCCTGATCGGTTACCCCCTTCTCATTGACCGGTAGATAGATGTGGTACTGAGGATCATACTGCATCCGATACCTCTTATTATCATTGCTCTGCGTCGCTTTTAACCCAATAGACATGGTGGCTACAGCGCCTGCTACGGCTGCTCCGCTTACCTCATCCGCCTGCTGAAACCGCCTGCCGATCTCTCGAAGCTCCTTCGCAATGTGGGCCAAGCTTTCTAACGTTTCGATCATCCTAGGCTGGTTCTCTTCAAAGCGTTCTAGAAACCGCTCGCGTACCATTCCCGACCACATCGATTCCATCCAGCGCATCAAGCGAACGAGTTCCTCGCTTCCATACGCCCGCGAGTCTCCTCCACCTCTCGTGCCGCTTCAAACAACCGCTCCGGGGTCACTTGTATTCTACTCATCGCATTCTCCATCTGTCCAGATTCGGACTCTACGTCTTCTTTTCGTTAAAACTAACGCGTCACACACGCAATCTTTCCCTTACTTGGATTCCTTATAGCTAATTTAAAAATACTTTCTCTTGCTTGCTTAATGCGGCACCTGTGCACTGAAATCATCTCGGCTCGAGCGATCCGCATGGTAAAAGACCACATCTCCATCTCGTAACGTAAATGAATTTTCGTAGCTATCCAGCACCTGACGCTGGAAACCTTCCAGCAACCACTGGTTCATTAGCGGCGCGTGAATATATTGCAAATGCGGAGCGGCAAGATTACCTTCCCGAATAGACTCCAGGTTAAAGTTCACCACAATATATCCATTTTTCAAGAAGATTGGTGATTTAGCATCCAGTCCACCATGCGTTCGCCCATACTCGGCCAGATTGGTTCCGGCCTGAACCACATAGGGCTCTGCTGGTAAGCTATACTCGCCATACCATTGCTGAATTGCCGCATTGGCTCGCAGTACATCTGCACTGGCTGTCGTTGGGATGTTCGTTTTTGGCCCGATGAATGTCCGTAGCTGTTCTGGCATCAGCAGCAGACTGTATCCACCGACGGGTGTTTTCATCTTCGTAAACTTGTCCCGGTAGTATTCTTGATACGCTTGCTCGCTCATCATACCCGGGTGTATCTCACCATAGCGATTGTACTTGTACGTTGCGGTATCACGCAGTTGCACCCCAGGCACCTGACGCATCCGATCGTTCAGAATGACAAACCGCTTCACCTGATCCTCCGCCGAACCAATGCGGATAAAGTTCCGTTGATTGGTCGAATAGTACAAATCTACTGGAACACGCGTTTTTCCATCCTTGCTCACAAAATCAAAGGTCGGTGTAAGCCGAATGCCATCTCGCGGGCCAAACATATTTCCTTTGGTTTTAAAATCGAATTTAAAATGGTATCCCGTCTTCACGGCTACATTCTGATACCCCTGAAGCGGATGACTTCCCGGACGAATCGGTACGGTGAACTGTGAAAAATTGCCCCGCTTGTCCCCGTCAATATCCTTTGTGCCTGTCCAGTAGCTAATCCACGTCGGAGCAATGCTTCCCTTGAATCGGCGGAAGACCAGTTCCCAGTTGTAGTCAGCGATATCTGTGATTTCAAAATCGTATAACCTGCCAATCACTTCTACAGATACTACTGCCCCGGATCTCCGGATTTTCGAGATAGACTCGAAGGATCTCCCTGCGTACTTTTTTTGTGACCCAAGTAGTTGTATTTTTCACCAGGAGCAGTATGCATAAAGTTATACGGCTGATCCTTCTCCAACCTCACTTCTTGGTTAGCGAAGCCGTCTACACCGTCCAGACTTTGCCCGGTAGTCGTCCAGTATTTGACGATCGCCTTGCCCACAGGTGGTTCAAGTTCGATTTTGAAAAGGGTTGGGAAGAAATATTTCCATCCTTCTACCTTAGGTGCAAAAGTTTTGTTGTTTTCATCTATTTCTTCTTGTTTTCTGTTAACTGGATCTTTGATTGCTTTAAGAACACCATTGTGTACATAAACTTTTTTAGATGCTTTATTGGTTCCAATTCCGTTAACAGTTGTTCTTTCATAGTAATCGTTATAATTCACTGAAGAAGTTGCATTATAATAATATTTTTTTGGTTTATATTTCAACTCTCCTGTTCTAGATTTCTCAATGTTAAGTTGGCAAGCGATGTTTCCCCATCAGGCGACATCCAATCAAACTTAAATTGTTCAACTGTAATGCTCTTAACCTTTCGATTCGATCCAAATGTAAACTCGTAAATTCCACCATCTACCTTTGGAACAGTCGAATTAGGATGATGCCCTTCTCCTGTCCAATTTCCTGCAGAATTACTCCAAACTTCGTAATACACCATTCCTACAAAGTAGTACAGATTCGTATTTTCTTTATCCTGCAACAATCTGTTAGAACTGATGGAGAATACCCCTGGTTCAGCCTGAACGGGGCGAAACGTAAATAATAGAAGTACAGAAGACAGAATAAATACCAAGCTAAGTAGGGTGCTGAATTTGCGTTTCATCTTCACCTGGCTAGCCCTCACTTGAAGGGATTAACAATCGCTACAACGTAATCGTAGATATCGCCATCTACAAGCAAAATATAATCTGCCTGCGAAGTTTTAAAGTCCATCCATCCAGTGTAATCTTGAATGTACTCGCTATTCTGGAATTTATCTATTTGACTGACTACTGGATAGTAATTCATTCCTGTTTTATCTCCGTTATTTACAAAGGCTGCATCAATCACGCCACGAAATTTAGCAAATTCATTTTTCACCATAAAGGCAATGGGATTTCCTCTCTGACTACTGCGAACTTGGATTAGATCCATATTCATTTGTTGGTCTCTTACCTTATCAATACTGTAGACCACCTGTTTGTCACCTAGTCGGATGGGCAGATCTGTTTCTTTGATAATTTTCACACCACCATACATTTCATTAGCAGAATTTCTAAACAAATTATCGCTCTTCATGTAAGCCTTAAAATCACTCAGCTTTGTCAGCTTAAATTCCTTATCATCTGTACTCCGAAAATCCTTGTTCCCAATCCAGACCCAGCGACCAATCTTATCCCATTCGACTTTCTCGCCTAGTCCCTCACTAACCAAGCGAAGAGGAACAAACGTCCGGTTTTGCTTTAATATAATCTGCGTGCCGTAGTCTTTCTTTTGTCCATCGACTAGTGCTGAGGTTTGACCAATCGTCATATCTACTTTGTGATCCTTACTGTGAACCCCAACTTTGGATACTTTTCCTTCTTTAGAGTATGTAACCTTTGCCCCTAAAGCTTCGGATACAAATCGGATGGGAACCATAACACTACCCTGAGCGTCTTGGAATGGCTTAGCATCTGGAAATTTCATTTTGATCGTGTTCAAGAGTACTTCGACTTGTTTGGGTGCACCTGCCGCTGCTGCTGACTCTGTTCCCGATCCAATCATCCCCACCATAGATACACCTGCTAGTACGGTCAATAACAATTTCTTCATGGTAATCATCACTCTTCTTCCTATACTTTTATGTACTTTCGTTTGCCTTCATTTCCTATTTCGTTAGTTCGATAGATTCAATAAATCAAACAAAATTGGAAATAATAAGAATATTTTACCACTAAACTCTCAAAAGAGATAGGTATAAGGTAGGGTTCGTTGCACCTCATAACCAGGATGAAAATCCCAACTTGGTCACATATTTCTCGGTGCACTTCATCCTGGATGTCGTTGATTTTCATTCATACAAGGCCGTTTAATCCACCGAAAATTAGTCTTAAGACATTGAAGTACATCATGATGAAAGATAACATCAGAGCTAAAAGAAGTACGATGAAGAACATGAATTTTTTTTCAGGAACAACAAGTAACAAAATAATAATCATGATTAAATAAATCCCCATAAGAATTGGAACTAAATAATGATGCTCATGTTCAGGCAAATAAGCATTTCTTAATTCATAACCTTCGGACAACAAAACAGCTACGGGAAGGGACAAAATTATACTAGCTACATATCCATTACCACGCGCATACCACATTACATAGGCACATACGGGAGATAAAACTGCGCAGATTCCCCAGAACAGCGTTTCCTTCACTGAAAAGAAATGTAAGAAAAACACAGTGTACAGATAATAAACAATCAGCAGTGAACAGAAAAAAAAGAATATCTTAACTCCCGCCAATTTAGGAGAATAACTAAACACGGATACAAGCACTGCCACAAAAATCCAAATACCTAGACGTCCACCAATATCGTCAAATATGGGGTTAATGCCCTGAGTATCCACGAGTTTTGCCACTAGCCCCAAAATCCCTCCAAGTATAACTACACATACAAAAGAAAATAATCTTTGTGAACTAGTTGAATTTTTTTCAGTTCTAATCCTCTTTAAGTTATTTTCAATCCCCATTTTAAACCTCCTTATTCCGACAAATCCTATATATCATAATACAATGAATCTCTATATTTTATAATTATGGAAATTTATTTAATTATACCTGGAAGCGTTTTTCAAAATATACGGGCTAGATCTTTTCATAAAAAATAACCTTGGTACACAACTACATGCGTAGAGTGCAGCAAGGTCTTTTTTCTTCTATAATGATTATTTACTCTTCTATCCTCATCTCGTAAAATCATGCTGCCCAATGGTCAGCAGTGTCGTTCTGCTCTTGCTCCACTCGGACGTAGCAATCTTCGGATTGTAATAAAACAGCGCACCATGTGTTGGGTCAGCGCCATTGAGGGCTTGACGTGCAGCTTTAAACGAGGTTGCGGTTGGCTTCAGATTAAACTGACCATCGTCGACAGCGGTGAATTGCCCTTTTTGAAAGATAACTTCAGAGATCGATGACGGGAACTCTCCCGATTGCACCCGGTTTAAGACAACTGCCCCCACAGCGACCTGCCCTTCAAAAGATTCCCCACGTGCTTCCCCATGGATCAACTTCGCCAACTGACGCAGCGTTTCTCCTTCGGCTTTGACCTTTTGGTTCAGTCTGTCCAGCGTCACCGGACCTGCTACACCATCGGCACTCAGTCCCTGCGCTTGTTGGAAATCTCGAACCGCGCTCTGAGTGATCGAACCGTAATAACCTGTTACTCCAGCGTCAAAATAACCAAGCTCGCTCAATTGCTCCTGTAGCTGTACCACGTGTTCACTGCGAATCCCTTGTTCCAGCTTCTGTGCTCCAGCCGAAGGTGCGGCAACGGTAAGTCCAAGTGTCATAGCGCAAGCTCCAAGTAGCATACTGACTCGGCCTGCTCTTTTGTTAGTCTTTCTCCCTCGGCCATGAGTGACTTTACGACTGACGGTGATCGGCTGCATAACGTCTATGTCTGTGTTTGGGCTAAGATCATTAAGATCATCAAAATTATGAAGATCAATCCCTATATGCTTTTCATTCATTTTTTTCTTCTCATTGGCTATACTCGCTGTATTTATTTCATTCTTTTCTCGCAATACATCCATCACAAGCATCTGATCCATCTCAAATCTATTCTTATTCCTCATTTCCTTAACCCTCCAATTTTCTGAATCCAGATATACTACTTCCCCCTGAATCCTCACATTTGGACATCCCGAGTGTCATTATAGGGTATCAAAAATGTTCAGTCTATCGGACCGATGGAGCATGAAAAAATGAGTCCTGCGCATATCAAAAAGAGGCATGAGCCCATGGTCGTATCAGGGTCACACCTCTTCTTATATCAACACTGTACCGCTTGTCTAGTCTCCATTTCCGTAGGCAGACAGACCCGCACAAAAGTTGCGCTAAAATTTTCTGACGATTATTCGGCGAGTTCCTGCCCTTTCGTTTCCCGACCCCAGAACAGCACGGCAGCTGCTCCGATGAGAATGGTCACGAAGAAAATGGTGAAAATCAGGCTGATTGGAACTGACTTCTGAACAAGCATACCTACCATAAATGGTGCAAGTACACCACCGATCCGGCCTACCGATGTAGCTAGTCCAACGCCTGTGGAACGGACGGATGTTGGATACAATTCCGGACTGTAAGCGTACAGTCCGCCCCAAGCTCCCAGGTTGAAGAATGATAAGCAGATTCCGGCAGCCAAAATAGTCGCTTCTGTCGTTGCCAGTCCAAATGCAATCGCACTGAATGCAGTCAAAGTAAGGTACACGACAAGCACAAATTTGCGGCCAAAACGTTCAATGAAGTACGCCGCGGTGAAGTACCCCGGTAGCTGTGCGATCGTCATGATCAGCACGTACTGGAAGCTTTTGACCAACGTAAAACCTTTTGCCATTACAACCGAAGGCAGCCACAAGAACATGCCATAATACGAGAAAATAACGGTAAACCATAAAATCCATAGCATCAACGTAGTCCGGCGATGTGGTGCAGACCAGACCGTCGTAACTTTTTCGCGGAACGTGATTTTATGCAATTTCGTATGATTCTTGTACCGCGGCGGATCTTGTATGGCACGGCGCAAATACAACGCGTAGAATGCTGGTAGCGCACCAATCGCAAATGCAATTCTCCATCCGTACTCTGGAATGACAAAATTGGCAATCAGCGCCGATACAATCCATCCCCCTGCCCAGAAGCTTTCCAATAACACAACCGCACGTCCACGTTCCGCAGTAGGCATCGATTCCGATACGAGCGTAGATGCCACGGGCAACTCGCCGCCAAGACCAATACCTGCAACGAGACGCAGTGCACACAATACCGCAAACCCGGTAGCGAGTGCAGATAGACCGCTTGCAATAGTGAAGATCAACAACGTCCACATCAGAATCGCTTTTCGTCCAAAACGGTCTGCAAGTGCACCTGCAAGCAAAGCACCGAGGGCCATACCAATCGAGTTGACACTCGTCAGCACCCCGACTTGTCCTGGACTAAGACTCCACTCCTTCGCGAGTGCAGCTACGATAAAGGAGATCATGCCAACTTCCATCGCATCAAACAGCCAGCTCATGCCGGCACTGAACAGCAGCTTGCGCTGCTTGGGATTCCGCAACACTTCCAATTTACTCATCAGATTAATAGCTCCCTTGATCTCTATGTAGTCATCCTGACACTAAACCATTATTATGCAGAATGAACCAGAAATCAATGCAAAATACAAGGTGACGCCAATTTACAACGAATATAAAACGAACTTGTTTTTGTGAAGGAGCTTTCGGTCTCCTTCTTGCCCCTCAACCTTTAAGGGAACCTGCCGTAAGTCCTGCAACGAAATAACGCTGAAGCAGCAGGAACAGCACAATCATCGGGATGGCTGTCACGAGAACACCAGTCAGCATCATCGGATAATTCGTCACGTACTCCCCGCGGAATTGCATCAGGGCAAGTGGCAAGGTCAGCTTGGATTTGCTGGTGAGCATAAGCATCGGAATGAGCAAGTCATTCCACACCATCACCAGTAGGAACGTAGCTGTTGCTGCCAGTGAAGGTGCTGCCAGTGGGAGAGCAATTCGGGTGAAGAGTCTCCACTCGTTGGCCCCATCCATACTGCCTGCTTCCAAAATTTCCGAATTCAGCATACGCATGAACCCCGTCAGCATAAACACGGAGACGGGCATCAACATCGCAGCTGATACGATAATCAAACCTGTCAGACTGTCGGACCATCCGAGCGTACGTGTGAGGGAATAGATCGGCAACATGCTGACCTGAGACGGCACGATCAAACCTGCTACAAATAGAGCAAACACCATTTTGCCTACGTTGCCGCCCCAGCGGACAATGGCATAAGCAATCATGCTACTGAGCAACAGTTCAATCGCAACTGTGCCGAGCGTCACAATCATGCTGTTCCCGAAGTATTGCCACATCGGCTGATTACGGAACAAGCCCGTCACATTATCCCAGGTAAACGGGTCAGGCCAGCTGAATGGACTCGTGAAGAAATTGCTGCTTGTTTTGAACGAAGATACAAATACAAAGTACAGCGGCACAAGGATCAGCATTGCATACACAAACAGGATCAGTCGATTGAACCATTTGATAACCATATAAAATCCCTCCTTCCTCTTAACCTCACACTTCAAGTGAATCTCACATCCATAATCAACTGATTGTATTCTTCGAACACAGCTCTCGGGTTCTGGGCCATGGCTCTTTCTCTTACTCCTGTATACATCCTGACTTGTCATTCTCGCCGATAACGCTCATGAAAAGAAGTAATCACCTATCCGTTAATAGCTTACCCGGTCTGCACGCAGCGCCTTGAATTGCAACAGAGTCAACAGCGCGAGCAGCACCAGGAAGATCATCGAACCTGCAGAAGCCAGACCAAACGAGTAGCTGCCAAAGGCCGTATGATAGATATATGTGGTCAAAATTTCAGTGGCATAGTTCGGACCTCCGTCCGTCATCGTGAAAATAAGATCAAAGGCCTTAAACGACTGGATGGTCGTATAGGCTACCACAATCGTTGCCGAAGGAGCCAGCAGCGGCCAGGTCACGGTACGGAATACCTGCCATTTGCTCCCGCCGTCCATACGTGCCGCTTCGTACAGTTCTGCTGGAATCCCTTGCAGACCTGCGATGAACACAATCATCATCTGTCCTGCGTGAGCCCAAACCTGCACCGCAGCAATAGAGAAAATCGCAATCTTCGGATCACCGATCCAGTTACGAGCCATGCCGCTCATGCCCGCCTCGTTTAGTCCATAATTGATCAGTCCAATGGACGGGTCATACATGAACGCCCAGATCAGACCAACGGATACCGACGACAGAATCGCAGGTAGGAAATACAACGCCCGAAGTACCACTTTTGTCTTGGTATTACGTACCAAAAGCAAAGCCAGAACAAGTGAAATAAAAGTTTGTGCAATCACAACGGTTAACATAAACTCCACGTTATTGCCGAATGCTTTGCGAAATACGATGCTGCTGAGACTGTCCTTGTAATTATCCAGCCCTACAAATGCATACGACGGGGATACCCCGTCCCAATCCGTAAAGGAGTAGAACAGCCCCGTCAATGTAGGAAATACGAACAATCCAACGTACAGCAGCAATCCGGGTAACAGAAACAGGGATAGCTGAATACGGTTTTTCATCTTTTATTTCCCGATATGCTGATCAATGATCGCTTGTGCCTGCTGTGCGGCTTCTTCCGGGGAAGTACCGCTCAGCACAGCCTGAATGGAGTTGGTTACCGCCTTCTGGTTGTCTCCGTTCAGGATAGTAAACCGTGGCTGGAACACGGTCTTTTTGTTTGCCCATTCTCCCGCAACCTGAAGCTCTGGTGTATCATACTTCACGTCATTCACCGTTACATTTTGTCCTGTCTGGTTGGCGTATGCGCTAGCTACATCCGGTTTACTCAGGAATTCAAGGAATTTCTTCGCTTCTTCCGGATGTTTCGACTTGCTGTTTACCGCAAGCATGAATGTGGTCGTGTGTACCCCTTCATATTTCGCTTGATCGGCACTTACCGTGATCGGTGCGAGCAACTTTTGCTCGAGATTTGGGTTTTGTTGTTTGTTCTGAGCAAGTTGATACGATCCACTTGCAAGCATCGCTGCTTTTTCCTGAATAAACAGTGCACCTGCTGCCGGGTCTTTCGTACCCAGTGCATTTTGCTGGAAGTATCCTTTATCGTTCAGTTCTTTGATTTGCGTCAACGTTTTCACCCAGAACTCATCTGTCAGTTTAGCTTCGCCTGCTTCAACTTTGGTAAAAATGTCGTCACTCGGCGCATTGTTCATCACCATCGTATTCATGAATTGGCCTGGACCAATGTCCGCTCCGGCAAAGGCAATCGGAATAATGCCATTGTCTTTCAGCTTTTGGCACAGCGCCAGGAACCCTTCCCAATCTTTCGGCGGGGTTAAGCCGTACTTTTCAAACAGTTTGACGTTATAGATTGGATCGTTATATACAAGTTGGTACGGAATCGCATATTGTTTGCCATCATGCTGTCCAGCTTCGATCAGTTTTGGATTATAAGCCGACAGGAAGGATGATCCCGTCAAATCCGTAAATAATCCGGCTTTGGTGAATGCCTGGAACTGAGCGCCCGGGAAAGATGCAAACACATCCCCTGTGGAGCCGTCACTGATTTTGGATTGCACAGTGGATTGGTACTGATCCGATGGGAGCGTCTGCATCTCCACATGGATGTTCGGATTTTCTTTTTCAAACGCGTCGATCGTCTTATTAAAAGCTTCGGAATCCTCGCCGCGCCAGTGCATGAAGCTAATGGTCACTTTACCTGAAGATCCGTTCTCTCCGGATGCCGCATTATTTCCACCGCCGCAAGCGGATAGCAAGATGGACATCACCAGCATACTGACAAGCGGCAGGATCATTTTTTTATTTTTCTTCATAAAAGAGGGCCTCCTTAGTTGGCAGTAATAGACTGCCTTTTTTGTCTTGTTTTCCATTTCTCGCGGATGATCGGCATCACCGTCTTGCCGAAGATTTCGGCTTCTTCCAGATGCGGATAACCGGACAGAATAAATGTCGTCACGCCCAAGTCTCCGTATTCCATCAAACGTTCTGCCACCTGCTCTGCTGTACCCACGATGAGGATGGCTCCCCCGGAGCGTACAACCGACAAACCTGTCCACAGGTTCGGTCCAACCACAAACTGCTGTTTCTCGGACAGTTCCCGTAACTCATTCTGTCTGCGCTGGTTGGTGGCATCCGTCTCGGCAAAAGCTGCTTTGGCCTTTTCAATCGCTTCCGGCGGTACTTTGCTGATGATTTCCCATGCTGCTGCCCATGCCTCTTCTTCCGTATCCCGAATGAGCACTTGAGCACGCATACCGTAACGGAGCTGACGATCTTGACCCGTCTCCTCTTTTACCTGCTCCCGAATGACTTCGATCTCTTCAATCTGCTCTTGAATCCAGTCATGTGGCTCGCCCCACATCAGGAACGTATCTGCATGTTCAACAGCTACTCGCTTCGCAATCGGAGAACTTCCTCCAAGATAAAATGGGGGATGCGGCTTCTGGACCGTCTCCGGCATGCCTACCGGGCCTTTGAAGTTGTAATATTGACCGTTAAATTCAGGATTTGGTTCGCTGGATGCATCTTCGCCTGGTTGTGCACCACTTCCGGCGAACTCCGTCAGATTCAACCCAGTCGATTGTGTCCACGAACGTTTCATGACTTCCATATACTCGCTAGCGCGAACATATCGTTCATCATGCGCATGTGCCAGCGGATCACCGAGCTCTTCCAGATCTCGAACCGAGCTGCCCGTAACTACATTAATCATGGCGCGACCGCCAGAGAGCTGATCCAGTGCCGCACCCATGCGAGCTGCGAGTACGGGTGTCACAAGACCCGGGCGAATCGCTACAAGGGGACGCAATGTCTTGGTGTGACTCATTACCGCCGAGCCGACCACCCACGCGTCCAGACAGGCTCCCCCTGTCGGAATGAGTACAAATTCGAACCCTGCCGTCTCCGCCGTCTTTGCCACCTGTACCAGATAATCCAGACTTGGTTCACGTTCCGGCTCTACACCTACATACTTCCCATCTCCGGCGGTCGGTAAAAACCATCCAAACTTCATCTCTTCCTGTTCACTCATTCACGTCAGTCCCTTCTATGGATAATTGCTTTATAAAGTTCCACTCAAACACTTCGGTTACAGAAAACCTTTCGAGCACTCTTGTCCCCAGATTTCTTCTCATTCTCCTTTTATGGGGGAAATCCGGTGACAAAGGCGCACGCTTCGCTTCTTCAGGTCTTTTCTGCACCCTCCGTTGTCGTGTCATTTTGTAAATCAATTTAGCAACCATAATAATCACAAATGCCGATTAATTAACTTGGTTTAATAGGTATGGACATCATATCAATTGATTTGTCTGTGATCAATGTCATTTCGCGGCAATTTATTTTTATCATTTTGTGGTCGTTTTTCGAATTCAGGTTTACCTGATCTTGAATTTATATAAAACCCACCTGTATAATAGGCTATAAATGAACCTTTTAGATGCCATCGACGATACTTATATAATAAAGAGGTGTTCCTGGTGACCGAGCTTGAGCGCATGAAGGAGGACCACCACGAGTTTTTGGATATTTTATTTTTTACTCCGTCTGAATTTGAGAGAGCCAGCGGTGCCTGGCCGTTACGCATTGGTCGTAACATTGCTAAAAGTAACTATCACATTGGTCCTCGTACTACGCCTTATCATTATTTGTTATTTGTACTGGAGGGTGAGGGTACCTTCATTCAGAACGGACAGCGGTATTCCCTGCGAGCCAGAGATGCCTTCTGTTTGTTTCCGCATGTGACGCATGAGTACTGGACTGATCCAGAGCAACCATTGCAAAAAATATTTATTGCCTTTGATGGAGCATATGCCGCTGAACTTCTCTCCCGAATTGGCTTAAGCCCTGACAATCCGTATCGTTCAGGTGTACTGACACCCGAGTCCGCAGGCAGCATGCGGTCATTTATAGAAGACGTTCGTAAACCGCAGAACGGTGCCAGTGATCTGGGGCGACTGGCCCGGTTTCTTGGACTTTTCGACCGCATTGCGCGTTCCCCGGCGACCAAAGACTTGCAACCGGATGCAGCTACTCCTTGGCTTCAGAAAGGAAAAGAATACATTGAACTTCATTACGCAGGTGGCATTTCGGTGGAAGGTGTGTCTGCTCATGCAGGAGTGGATCGTACCCACTTTGCCAAACAGTTTCGCAAAGCTTACGGCTTGTCCCCTGTGCAATATATCCAGCAGCTCAAAATGAAGCAAGCCAAACTCCTGCTCGTACAGACCACGCTCAGCTTAACAGAGGTGGCTCATTCGGTAGGTTATCCGGACTTGTTTTCGTTCTCTAAAGCTTTTAAAAAGCAAGTCGGTCTACCTCCCAACCGTTATCGGACAACGACAACGGAACAGTAGAGTGATTAGATGAGTTGATTTGAGTTGAGATTAGATTAGATTAGATTAGATTAGATTAGATTAGATTAGATGATTTGAGTTGGTTAAGAGAACCGGCGCGCTAACGGAACACTTTCCTGTTCTCAAGCGCAAAAATAACCTGAATAAGGCAAGCCCCTTCACTATGCGAGTGATCGGGGTTTGCCTTATTCAGTACGAAAAAATCTCATCTTGCACTTCCTAAAACTTACTCTTAACATATGTAACTTATGTACCGGTTTTTACGTTAATCCTTATGAATATACCAAAGGAATATATCAAAGGAGTGGTTATCATGCGTATTTCCAAGTTTTTAGTGGTGGCTGTGCTAACTCTTGCTATGGCTGGCTTCAGTTCATCCGTAAATGCGGCTTCTCTCTCCGCTTCCGGCTCAACGGTAAACATCAAATCCAATGTGTTAGGCGAAAAATCATTTACAGGTCTGATTGTTAAAGGGCACACCTACGTTGATCTTGACGGATTCGTGAGGTGCCTTCCGTTTCAGATTAATTCCAAAGCGTTATCCTTTCAATCCGAAACCAAAACGTTTAAGGTCCTCAATGAAGACTTTGCAATTCCTACCCCAGAATTACAGTTCAAGGTAGGAAGTGATACGTTCCAGCACAATGGTGAGTCATTTCGATTGAGTGATCCCGTTCTTTTGATTGAAAACCGCATTTATTTTCCGCTAAAAGATATCGTTTCGGTCTACGACATTAATGTTTCTTATAACTCGCAGACGAAAACGGTACAAGTGAGTAAAGAGTAACTTACGCTACACCTGGTTTACAAAGGTAGAGTGTTACCCAAACGGGGGACAGGCGCACCAGTTGGGACTCTTTTTATCTAACCATAGGCTCCTGATGTTTGGGATCATCGTTCATGTAGCTGTGCTGCTGAATGTGCCCGTCCTTGAAAAGGATGTAATGATATTTATTATTAGGCTCATCAGCAAATGTTACGGAAGCACCATATGGAGCCTCTGAGCTTGTGAAGGAATAGTTACCCGTTATATCTATCATTTCCTCAGGGGAATATCCCTTTTGTTGAATTAAATAGGCCCTTACTTTCTCTTCAGCATCTTTCATTTGAATCGGATTACCGAATAAACTGAAGTACACCCAACCTGATATCACGACAACTAACGCTAAAGTAGCAATCAAACTGATTTTCACTCTTTTCGACATAGAGAAACCTCCATTTCTACACGTTCACATTCTCTATATAATATAAAAACCCCTTCTGAGCTACACACAGCAGGAACGAATACCTGCTGCTTTGCCCAGAAGGGATTATCCACTAAACGTTAAAGCTTGTGTTATTGGTTCTGATGCTGTGATTCTTCCTTCGTTTCCCCGGTCTTGCGCGCCAGCGGGATACCGTTTTGCTTCGCATACCAGGCCTCATAATGATGCACGGCCACGCCTGCAAACGATGAATGCGAGGCGCCCAGCTTGAACACTTTCTGCATCTCTTCATCCATATTGCTGATCGGCTTGCGGAAAAAGGTCAGATGATCTCCCTCGTGTGTATCCGCGAGTTCTGCTCCAATCCAGACCTTCTTGCCCAGATCATCCGCTTCAGCCAGCTCTTCCTTGGACAGATCATACATCTGCTGCCCGCTGTCCCGATAAGCCATAATGGCTACCGCATCGAAACGCGAGATGACCCAGCGACTAAACGTCTCCTTGCCTCCAGCCGACTGACGAGCATCCAGCCAGAATGGAATCGCTGCGCTCATATACAGTCCTGCCGCCTTTCCGGCTTCCGTCCAGACCTCCATATTGTTCTGCCATTCGGCAATGACACTGCTCTCCTCATTCTCCCAGCGTTTTAACTGGTACGGCTCGACATCGAGCTGAATGCCTTCAAAGCGTTCATTCTTCGCAGAAGAAGAATTGTATGCCCGCACGCGTTCAATAAAAGCAAGTCCTTCTGCACGCTTCTCGCGATAAGCCCAGTCGGCATGACCGTTCAGTGCGTGCACTTCGATCTCGGCATTGCTCGCAGCCGCAATGAACTTGCGATAAGCCGCATCGGTTACCTCATCCTGAACTTGCAGGAAAATAGTATCCACGCCCTGTTCCTTGGCGAACGCGATAATCTCAGGTGTCTGCTTCATAATGATCGACGTATCCCACAGCCAGGTTGCCTTGTGTTCCTCATGCGAAAACCATTTGAACAGCCAGGACAGGAGCAGCAGGCAGAACACCACAGCCACAATAGCCCATTTCGCCTTACCTGCCAACTTGCCCTGTATTCTCATCAGTCGCCTCAGACGAGAACCGCTTCACTCGGTGCAAACACAGGATGTTGTACCGAGTGACCGATCTTGTAAATGTGGGAGTGATTGTACGTGCGGAATGCATTACGTGTATCCAGAATCGGCACACCCAGTTCCGCAATATCATAATAAGGCAAGTCGCTGTGGTTGGTGATCAGCACGATGCAATCATACGTTTTGAACTGCTCCAGATTAAAGGCTTGGCTGTGTACGGTTTCTCCATGTTTATCCTTGAACGATTCGGCATGCGGGTCGTAGTAGTTAACGTTTGCGCCGCTTTCCTTAAACAGCTCGTATACTTCCAGTCCTGGTGATTCACGCAGATCGGCAATGTTCGGTTTGTACGACATGCCAAGCAGCAGAATGTTCGATTTACGAACAGACTTCGCGTATTCATTCAAAATGGTTGATGTTTTATTCAATACATAATACGGCATATTGTCATTGGTGGATTGCGCCAGTTCAATAAATTTGCTGTAAAAACGGAATCCTTTGGCCTTCCACGACAGATACATCGGGTCGAGCGGGATGCAGTGTCCGCCAATGCCCGGACCTGGATAGAATGGCATAAAGCCAAACGGTTTCGTCGCAGCCGCGTCAATAACCTCCCAAATATCGATGCCCATCCGGTCACACATCATCGCCATTTCATTGACAAAGGCAATGTTGACACTGCGGAAGGTGTTTTCCAGCAATTTGGACATTTCCGCTACTTTAGGTGAAGATACCGGAACCACAGTCTCTACATATTTGCTGTACAGCGCCGTACCTAGTTTCAAACAAGCTTCGGTTGTACCACCGATGACTTTCGGTGTATTAAATGTGGTGAAACGGCCGTTAGACGGGTCCACTCGCTCAGGTGAGAAGCACAGGAAATAGTCTTTGCCCGCCTCATGTCCGACTTTATCCAGTTCCTGCTGAATCAGCTCTTCCGTTGTACCTGGATACGTCGTGCTTTCCAGCGTGATCAGCATGCCAGGTTTCATATGCAGCTTAATCTGATCTACAACCGTCTCGATGTAAGAAGTATCCGGGTCCTGATTTTCACTGAGCGGTGTCGGTACGCAGATACTCAGTGCGTCAATGACTCGCAGCATGCTGTAGTCCGTGGTTGGCTGGAAACGGCCACTTTGCATCACTTTTTTCAATTCATCGGACGAAATATCGTGAATATAGGAATCTCCATTGTAGATGCTGTCGACTTTGGAAGCATCCAGATCAATACCGATAACGGTAAATCCTTGGTTGACCATCTCCACCGCAAGGGGAAGGCCGACGTAACCGAGGCCGACAACGCCCAGTACCGCTTCTTTATTTTCGATCGCGTTCAGTAAAGTGTGAAATTGTTGATTCTCCATGATATTCCCTCCGCGCAATATATTTGATGTTGCTTATATGAGCTGAACTAAGGAGATTTACACGGACACTCCGATGACAGAATAACCTGGAGAGTAGCGGTTATCCCCAGATTTTTTTGATTCCCTTTTATTAAAGGGAAAATCCGGTGATAAAGGCGAAGCTTATGCTTCCGATGCAGCTTTCTTTCAGAAAGCTTTTAGCTTCGCTTTTTCAGGTTTTTTCTGTCCTCTCCGTTAATGTGTAAATAAATAGTTCAGATCATATAGATGTGGTTGTAATTAAGCGTTTTGACTCTAATCTACTTATCTTCTAGTGCAGGCAGCGTCTGATCCGGGCGTCCAGCTCTACAGGAGAGAACGGCTTGGTCATATAATCGTCTACCCCGCTACTGAAGCATTGGCTAATCGTCTGCTCCACCCGCTGTTCGGTCAACACCACGATTTTGGGTGGTTGCTCCATCTCCAGCTTCTGGATGTGGTGAATGAATGGAAGTCCATCGATGCCATACAGATTCAGCTCGGTCAGCACCAGGTCAGGTGTTACTTTTTCAATCAGGTCGAGTGCAGCGAGTCCATCCACCGCTTCGTAGGTTTCGTATCCCTGCATTTTCAAACGCAGCTGCAAAAATTCACGAACCGTCGGATCATTATCTACGATCAGAATCCGTTCAGGGTCATCCGCCGTATGTTCCAGCGTATAGATGTGAATTTCCGATGAATCCACAAGCTTCGAAGATTCGGCCATATGCTGAATCGTTGCCTTCGAAGGGCGCTCCCCCGGCGGGAAACTGGCCAGTGTGATCTGTGGATCAGCACCAGGAACACTCTCCTGCAGCTCCTGCTTGATACGAAGTCCTTCATAGTGAACCTCATCGAGCGTAAGCCCTGGTAACAACACGGCAATCGTCTGCGTATGACTATCCTGCCATATCTGGAAAGACATATATCCTGCCTGCTCCAGATGTATCCTGACCTGCTGCTCCGGCTGAACCTGACCTGCACAGTGAATGAACATTAAGCCACAAGCTTCGGCACCCGTCTCCTTTAATCCCTGTTCTACATTGCGGTACACATTAACGGCAGCCTCACGCTGCAATGTCGCCGTATTTGGCATGTTCTTTTCCACCCTTCTTCATGTTCTATACAAGTTCAACAAGTCGTTTACACAAATACTCCGATGACAGAACAATCTTCCAATCACTGTTATCCCCGGATTTTTTTGATCCCCTTTTCTCAAGGGAAAAATCCGGTGATAAAGGTGAAGATTATGCTTCCGATGCAGCTTTCTTTCAGAAAGCTTTTAGCTTCGCTTCTTCAGATTATTTCTGTCCTCTCTGTCATCGCGTAAAAATGGAGTTGAACATCTATAATGTTGTTACAATTAAGCCGCTTTGCTCGCGTCCTTGGATTCCTCAGACCAGCTTTGGCGTGTCATCGTGCCCCATGAATTGTTGTTTTGCAAAAACTGAATGTGTCCCTGCAATCTCCACAGCACGCCGAGTTGATGATATCCCACAAATTTCAGAGCGGAGTAGACAAGCATTTTGACCAGATCGGAGAGCTTGTTATATCGTTTGAATGCAATCTCCTCCAGAATCAACGCCCCAACACTCAGCAGATATCCACTCACAAAATTCAACAATCCGAACAGAACGAGGATCGGCCACTGGGTCATGTCCAGAAGCACGTATCCAGCCAAAGCCACCAAGCCGGTAATTCGGAAGTACGGATTCAAAGCCTCAAAAATAACGTTATATGGCATGGTAATCATACCCATAACCTTGTATTTCGGGTTGAACAGCATACCGCGATTCTCCAGCATATTTTTCAGATTCCCGCGCCCCCAGCGTTTGCGCTGACTGGACAAAATACGGTAGGAATCCGGTGCCTGCGTCCAGCACACCGCTTCTGGACAGAAGGCAACGCGATATTTCAGTTTATTTTCGAGCATATAGCGGTGAAGCTTGATAATAATGTTCATGTCCTCACCTGGATAACCGTCGCGGTATCCACCTACGGCGATAACAGCATCCTTACGGAACATACCGAATGCGCCAGAGACGATGATCAGACCGTTCATGTGACTCCAGCCAATTCGTCCGCCGAGGAAAGCTTTCAAATATTCGATAGATTGGAACATAGGCCAAATCTTACGTGGCAAGGATACGTCCTGTACCGCCCCGTTTTCGATTTTGCAGCCGTTGGCAATTCGGACATCCCCACCAATCGCAACGGTCTCTTCCGGATTCTCCATATACATGCGTGCCATCCGAATCAGGGCATCCTTCTCCAGAAGTGAATCCGCATCGATGGAAGAGATCAGCGGATAATGGGACAAGTTGATCCCTGCGTTGAGGGAATCAGCTTTTCCCCCATTCTCTTTATCAATTACATACAAGTCCGGAAAATCCGGATTATGATAGATGCCTCGAATGGTCTTGCAAGCAATCTTCCCGCGAATCTGCGTATTCGGTACCAGCTTCAGACGGTATTCCTCTAACAGCACCTTCAAGGTGGAATCGCTGGAGCCGTCATTCACCACGATGACCTCATACGTTGGATAGTTCAGTGTCATCAGGCAGTTTACATTTTCAATAATCGTCAGTTCCTCATTGTACGCCGGCACCAGCAAAGATACCGAAGGCACCAGTTCCGAGCCGGATAGTGTGTTGTACTTGGAGTAATGTGACCTCCGAAAAATCGTCCAGATGTTACGAAACGATAAGGCCAGTATGGAAAAATAGAGCGTATTAACAAACACCACATAATAGATGGCGACCATACCGTAGATGAGCAATAGATCTCTAAGCAGTGTAATCCCCTCCTACTGTTGCAATGCCTGCGCGTTTCTTGGTTGTACGGTTTTCGCCGCGCAGCGGGCCAAAATAACGTTCGTACAGCAGTCTTTTTTTGTTATGTGCAATCATCTGCTCTACCGCCTTATGGTCGGTTCCTGAATGCTGCATCGTACTCTCAATCTGCTGCATGGCAATCTCGCGCTCTGCACCCGTTCCTTGCACCGCTGCCTGACACAAAGTTTCGAATCCCGGTTCGCCCAGCTTGCTCAGGCTTTCCGCACTATTGTAGCGAACTCTCCAGTCTTCATCACGAAGTGCCTTGCGCAGCAACGGAATGCTGCCTGATGCATGCTTCGAGCCGAGCGCCTGTACTACTTCCGCGCGGACTTCCGGATCGGTGTCCTGAATCAGCTTAAGAATTGTGTCATCCTTAAGTGCCGGACTTGCGCTGAGATACAGCTTCACTGCTTCGGCACGCACATCCTGATGCTCTGCTCCGACGAGTCTGTCGAGTGCAGGCATAACTTCAGGTACCGCTTGTCCCCACATCGCCACAAGTCCTACTTTGACAAAATCGGGGTTGCGATCTTCTAGCAGTTCGATCAGCACACGACTCGTATCTAGATTCGCTTCCCATAAGATGTCTGCAGCCAGATGATGAATCGATTTTCCTTTCGTTAAAAGCAGGGCAAGCATATCTTTCAATTCGCCATGCCGGGTAGTACATCTCGCAATCGAACGTCCAATCATGAAGGCCATCGGGCCTGGCTTCTCATCCTTAAGCAGCTCCATCAAACCCGGAACGGCTTCGGGACAGCGCATGCCGCCCAGACGATATGCTGCATCAATCTGACGCCCGTAACGCAGACGGCCCAGCTCTTTCAGATCGTGTTCAACGAATCCGGCCTCCCTGCACAATTCAATCAGCTTGTCACGATACTCTCCCTTGAACTGTTCAATCCATTCAATCAGCTTGTCCTGAATAACCCGCCGTTCTAGCGGGGCAAGCTTGCCTGGCGGCAGCTTGAGTGGACTGTTCTCCGTCAATGCGGTCTGCAGATACGTGAAATAGTCTCGTTGCTTCATTTCATACAAAGCGGTTTTGCGTCGTTTGCCGTTGTGGGACATTTTCATGGCAAACAGAACGATGACGCCGACAATCACAAGTGCGATGCAGGCAATCAAAAACCAATAAGCCAAAGCCAAACTCTGGAACATGTGAAAAAGTCCTCCTTTATACTCGCTTATGATGTTCTATGCTGATTTATTCGATCTGAAAACTAGGCATTTTTTCGTAGGTCTGCCGCATTTTCTCATAGCTTAACTTAAGTCTTTCGCTATATTCGACCTGCTCCCAAGGTTTCCAGCTGTAGACGGGTAAAGTTTTCAAATCCAGCGTTGTTTGCTCGCCCCCAGGCCAGGATACCTGTTTCGTGGAACGATCCGTCAACCACGGAACCAGCGTGATACCTTCAACGCTAGTTGTAGAAAACTCCCGACCGTTTTTCAATGGTCCGTATTCGATGGCCTGCAAGGAGCTCGGATCACCGAAACCAAGCAGCATCCAAGGAATTCGCATTTCCACCTGATTGCCGTTATACTGCCAAGCTGTTAACGAATCGCTGTCTGCCTGTCCTGGAGCTGTCGTACCTCTCTTTAACGTTCCCACCTTCTCAGCCATGAATGGATGCGCCGAACGTGTATCTGGCGGGGTCATCTTCAGACTGACAGCCAGTTCCCACGGATGGAACGGATCCGTTGACTTGAGTTGCTCGTCTGGAATCATGTTATATCCGTCCTTGCCATACAAACGCTGATTAAAATCATAGTCCTTCGCAATCTGTACCTGGGATTCGTTATCTTTGCCCAGTGTAATGACCGTTTCCAGACCATCACTTAGCGTTTTGCCTGGCAACATGTTGCTTGGCTGACTGCCTCCGGCAAGCGTATCTGTTCCAATGCGAAGTACAGTCTTATCTGGGTCAAATGGCTGATCCAAGGTCAGACCCACATACAAGTAAGCTTCATCATGGGTCATTTTCATCTCCCGGATACCACTCACTTGCCCTTGCCAGACGGTGACTTCTTCTTTCTTCAGCTTGTCCCAGTCATCCAGCTTGCCATCAATGGTCAGTTGTTCCTGTTTCCCTGGGTCCATGGCGAGCAAACCAAACATCTTTTCGTTGGTTAGCACGTTTAGCCAGTATGCCCGGCGATCTGCCGGAATTTCCAGTGGCATCGTGTTCCAGGTCTTTTTAAACCACTCATCTTGCCACATAAACAGAATCGCTCCTGCGTACCCTTCATCATAGATATCCTGCGTCAGCGAAGCATCGATGTCTCCCTGCTGTACTTCGTTATGCCCGCCCTGATTTCGGCCACCCATACCCAGATGCGAAATACCCAAGGAGGATGGTACACCATACTCTGTAATCATTACAGGCATATCGGAAAACTCGGCTTTGAGCTTGTTCAGATAGCTTTTGTACGTGTTGTACTCTCCCTTTTCATCCTTGATCGTTTGCAACGTCTTATCAACGTGGAACAGATCTGGATAATACGGGTACACGTGGTAGGCAGCAAAATAACCTCCGTCCCATGCTTCTGGTAAAATATGCCGTGCATCCACACTGACGAGATCCTCTTCATACAGCGGCTCTCCCGGATGATCCAGCACATCGGTTGTGACCCAGTTGGTGAACGTCATCGGATGTTCCCATCCATACTTTTTCTCCTGAACGGCCGCATAGTCCAGTAACTCTGCCAGCCAGTTTTCGAACGGAGAAGCTTCTGCGCTCCCGGAAAAATGAACACCTTTGTACTGCGGCACATCTGCATGCACCTTGTTAGTGTTGTCCACCATCGCCGGGTCCCACTCGGTACCTACATGCCAGGCCATCAAGTATTTCCCTGCGTTCGTTCTATATTTGCCGCTGGATTCTCCATTCTTGGCAGGAATGTCTGCATCCCCATACACGGCAGATACCGCTTTTTCAATCTCTTGCTTGAACCTCTGTTCGATATGATCGGCATAGGCATCCCGCTTCTCGATCAATTCCTCCTCAGGTGACCATATGCCTTGTATAAAATATAACGGTTGCTCCCGGCCACGATTATAATCGACCAGTGCGGAGTAAAAAATCGGCTGGTGGACGGTATAGACCCGAATCACATTCGCGCCTAAATCCTGAATCTGCTCGAACCAGCGCAGGTAATCCTCCTCGGTGAGCGGAAACTCTCCCGGGTAATGGCCCGGTGAAGTTGCTCCCAGGTTCACCCCTTTGACGAACATTTCCTTCCACGTTCCATCTGGCCCATACTGCATGAACCGATCTCCGTCAGTCTTGAATTTCATCTCCGTGCCATTCTCTGCTGTATACGTGACAAGCTTTGGCTGCATGTAATGCCATCCGGCAAGTAAACCGCCAGTCAGCACTACCGCTCCTGTCAAAGCTGTCAGTAACCAGCGTCTGCGTCGTTGTCTGCTCATGACTTCTGATTGCTCACCTCTCTAGTATGCATCCTGCTTCCCCATGATTCGGGTTCATGCGTTTAGAATGAACCCGCACAGGTAACATACGATCATTCCGCTTCGGATGTCCGCTTGGTAGAGATGTCAGCGGTGTAGTTCTCACTATAGCGCTAAGCCTCTGCATTGTAACTAGGCTGATGGAAGCAAACATGATATGGAACGTTCTGCCCATACCCGGCCAGTTGCACCATCAGTCAGCACACCAAGGCAACTGTTCCGTTTGCGGTCTTTTTACATTCATGGTCTGCCGTAAAGCACAGATAAATGCACTGCAGTTCCTGCACAACTTCGCTTAATATTGTTATGTGCAACGCGGATTGCAGGCACTCTTCCCCCGAAAAACATATACCCCATTAAACGCGAGTAACATTTTAAAGTTTCGCCTTTTTTACAGTATTAACCATAAAGATTACAAAATTGATACTATAGTCCGATAACGCATCAATGAAAATCCGCGTCACATCAAGGTTTTCTGAAAAGTGCTGAAAATGAAAAAAGGACATCAGTCCCCCTATCTAGGACTCTGTCCAAGAAGTACCCTTTTACAAAAATCAAAATGAACTACCGGTCATCACCCGTAGGTCACAGATCTCTCACATTAAATGTAAAAAGGTGTATCTTATTTCCTAATTATTGACTCTCATCGGGCAATCGTTTAATTGTGTCCAATTTGCAAAATAATTCCGGTTGCCGCATTTTGAATTGTCCTTTATGCTTATAAAACAAGAACACTTGTTCCATACTGTAAATAAACTGTAAATAAACAACTCTCTTCAAGGATTAGACGACAGGAGTATCATCAAGAATTGCAGATAAGGAGAGAAAACATCATGCCCCGCCAAGACAGACGTGTCATCATGCTGGCAGACTGCCAGTCGTTCTATGCCAGTGTGGAGAAGTCTGCACATCCGGAGTATAAGGATCGTCCCCTCGTTGTAGCCGGTGACCCGGCCAGACGTTCCGGTATTATTCTGGCAGCGTGTCCTCTCGCCAAGTCCTTTGGTATTACAACCGCGGAACGGCTCGGCGAGGCGCTTGCCAAGTGCCCTGATGTGGTCGTTATTCGCCCAAGAATGGCCGAATATATTCGTGTATCTCTTCATATTACACGTATCCTTCAGTCCTATACCGATTTGGTGGAGCCCTACAGCATCGACGAGCAATTTCTCGATGTCACCGGAAGCCTGGATCTGTTCGGCGACCCCGAAACGATTGCACGCAGCATTCAGTCCCGAGTCTTGGATGAAACAGGCGTTTATATCCGAATCGGCATCAGTGATACCAAGGTGGTCAGCAAAATGGCCTGTGATCTGTATGCCAAAAAAGTCCCAGGAGGAATCTACACGCTGCCACGTAAGGATATGCCCTCCACAATCTGGGAAAAACCTGTACGCGATATGTTCATGGTTGGTTCACGCATGGCCCAGCATCTTTACAAGATGGGCGTTCATACGATTGGCGATCTGGCGAACACACCGCTGTCCCGGCTCAAGGAGCGCTGGGGTGTAAATGGTGAGGTGTTATGGCGCATCGCCCGCGGTATGGATGATTCTCCGGTGAAACCCGGAACATATACCCACCAGCAGCAAGGCATCGGACATCAGATGACACTACCTCGGGATTACGAGACCTGGGAAGAGATCAGGGTTGTGCTACTGGAGCTGGCAGAGCTCGTTAGTCGGCGTTCCCGGGACAAATCACTCATGGGGCACGTCGTTTCGGTCGGATGTCGCGGACAAGATTACGACCGACCAACCGGTTTCTCCCGTCAGATGAAGGTGAATGAGCCGACCAACATCACAGATGAAGTATATGATGCGGCGGCAGCTCTGTTCCTGCGCCATTGGGACGGACTACCCATAAGGCGCATCCATGTGTCACTGAGCGGACTTGTGCCCGATTCCGAAGTACAGTTGTCCTGGTTTGACGACCGCGAACGCAAGAGAGAACTGGAACGAGCCACGGATGATATCAAGCGCAAGTTCGGAGATACCGCCATCATGCGTGCCTCATCCCTGTGCTCATCCGCTCAGGCCCAGGAGCGTTCTCATAAAATTGGAGGTCACTATAAATGAGTAAAAAATTACAGCAAAACGGACTTTTTGAATCTTCACGCATGATGCTTCCCGAACATCGGGAGGCTTATATTCTTCATCAGGAGCAACTCGCCCCCCGCACTCGTCCATCCCTGGATGCCCAGGCGGCGGATGAAATGTCCCGTTTGCTGAGTAACTCCATGGTACTTGGCGACCGCGTTACGATCATGCTGTTCCACGAGCATGATGATGTTTCTTATACCGGACGTGTGCTCAGATTGGATCGCCCCGCCCGCACACTCAGACTGCTAACCGATAACGGCACCCGGGATCTTCAGATGAATCTCATTACAGGTGTAACACCAGCAGGTGAATGGATGGATGAATGAGAGTGTGAGTGATGTAGCAAAATGAGCATTTCTTCACATACTCTTATGGGGGAAACGCTCTGATCGATGCAACAGCTGCAAGTTGTACAGGACTGAATCCCTACGATTATCTTGTGGTAATAAAAAAGCAGTAGATAAACCGATGTCCGTGCATCCTGCCTCGTTCATAAGAAGCAAAATGCCTGGAATCTGATTCATCCACTGCATGCAAGGGTAAATAATAGGTTCGCTTTTCAAGCTATTTTGCCCGATCAGACAATAAAACAACCAGCATTTATATAAGTTGAACTTAGAAGAAACTCCAGTCAAACTCCTTGGACAGACGCTCGAGCAAGTGAACCCCGGCAAGGCTGTTGCCTTTGCGATTGAGTGCCGGGCCGACCACACCGATGCCAAATTGTCCCGGAACCAGCGTCAGAATACCACCGGAAACGCCGCTTTTGGCGGGCAAACCAACCTCGATGGCGAATTCACCAGAAGCATTATACATCCCGCAGGTCGTCATAAACGTTTTGGCGATCTGCACATAACGACGGGGAATAAGTTCTTCGCCAGTAATCGGATCGGTTCCATTATAAGCAAGAACCAGCGCCATACGAGCCAGGTCGGCACAGGTCACTTCAATGGAGCAATGGCGGAAATACACGGCAAGCACATCTTCTACCTCATCTTTGATGACACCATTATGTTTGAGAAAATAGGCGAGGGAGCGGTTCAGGTGACCACTTTCCGATTCGGAGCGAAAAACCTCCTCGTTATACCCCAGTCTTTCGTTGCTCGCTAACTTGCGGAAAAATTCGAGAATGCGGCGGGACTTTTCTTCCTTACAGTCACCACCAACGAGAGAAGATACCGTTATCGCACCCGCATTAATAAGAGGATTAAACGGAATGCCTGGTTCAACCAGTTCCAGCTTGATCATCGAATCGTAATCATCACCTGTTGGTTCTTTTCCTACATTAAAGAAGACTGCTTCTTCTCCATGATCCATTAGGGCTAGAATGAGGGTGAACACTTTGGAGATACTTTGCATCGTAAAAGGAACACCGCAATCGCCGGCAGACACATGGTTACCTTCCGCGTCCATGATATGTATTCCCAGATCATCCTGAGATGCTTTGACCAGTTCCGGAATATAAGAAGCCACTTTCCCTTGTCCCGTATGCAGACGGCTGGTCTCCAGCCATTCCGGCAGCAATGCATTCAGTCGTTCCATCGTTGAATCACTCATATGTCATCTCCTCCGCTTTTAGCCTTCTATCTAATAAAAGCATCCTGCACGAGAAACAAGTGCCCGCCACGAAATATAGGGACTGTACTCATGCAAGATGCCTTATACACTTATACTTATACATCTATATACCTGTACACTTATCTTGTGTATTACCCTTCAGGTATAGACATTACACTGTGACCTTGAAAATAAAATTTCACGGCTGGGATTGCATCTAGCTTTTCTATAATGAAGCTTTGGTGCTGCAATTCAACAATGAGGCTTTGGTGCTGCAATTCAACTTGTATACCGTAAACCAACCCTTTTAGCGCTTCACACGTAGATTCAACTCCAAAATCTCTCCTGGCAAACCATCGTAGTCTCCCACCCAAGTGGATTCAAAATTTTGTCTCAGCAAAATCTGACGGGATGCCGCATTGGAAGGATCAATAACGGCATATAGAACCTCAATGCCTGCAGCCTGAGCCTGAATAATCAAGCGGGACGCGATAGCTGTACCCTGACCTTTGCCCCAATGCTCCGGTAGAATCATATACCCCATCTCTGCCCGGCTTGGGTTATCTTCATCCAGAATCAATTTGGCGTAGGCCACACCCGCATCATCCTGCGTGGTCACTCGATAGTGCCCGCATATAGAACGAAGGTTATAATCTAGCATGGAATCGAACTGTGTTCTCGCTTCCGGCTCCGGGATCGCCCGCTCGGTAATCTGCTTCATGACGTCCTCATTGGAAACGAGTGCATAATAATGTTCAAAGTCCGGTTCTGTGTATTTTACAAAGTTCATGAATATGCCTCCTTGGGATAGATCATTTCATAGTAATCATGCCGTAGTTGTGAATCGTCATACCGCGTTATTAAAGTGCGATTTGTCTTCGATTCACCTAGAGTATAACAGAAGCAAAGGAGACAATGCACATCTAGGGATAGACAGCAGCATAGTGACGTATCTACTACACTTGACAGCGTGAACTGGGGGCATCGACGGAGCTTTTTCAAAAAGTAAAAAACGGCCTCATCTGAGACCGCTTTCCATAAATCTGATCTTGGTATTGTATTTGTTCTTAGCACCATGCGATATCAAAATCGATACGTCTCTGTGATGTTGTGATACGTATATATGGATCTGTACAACGATACAACTACAACTTAGCTTGCCCGGGATGACGGGTTAAGCTGCTGCATCTGTTTTTCATGGGAAGCTCGTGCCCGCCGGCTTGTGCCTGGAGGTGTGATGATCAGTGCCATCAAGAGTGATACCGCGCAAAGTATAGCGATAACAATAAAGGTGAGATGGAATCCTCCCAGCAGCGCGCTGATGAATGATCCGGCCAGAGCACCAAATCCAAACCCTTGGTAGATGACGCCATAGTTTTTGCTTTGATTTTTCAAACCGAAGTAATCGGCCACAACGGCTGGAAAAACCGTGATGTTACCACCGAAGCAGAAGGCAATGGCCGCCACACAAGCGAAGAAGATTCCGAAGTTCAGCGGCACCAGACTCAGCGTCATGACTGCTACAGCTGTAACCAGCAGTGCTCCGGCAATGACCTTCATCCGTCCCACCTTATCCGACAAAGCACCCAGAATAATACGGCCTGCCGTGTTGAAAATAGCAACCATCGCCACCGCATTTGCAGCTGTTGTCACATTAAGACCTGCGAGCTGTACACCAATGTCTTTGACAATGCCGATCAGATACAGACCGCTCATACAAGCTGTGAAGAAAATACCGAAGAGCATATAAGCCTCTTTTGTACGAAGCATTTCTTTAACGGTATACTCATGACGAACTTCTGCCAGTTTTGTGCCCTCTTTGGCACTTGCCGGAGACTGTTCACGAACCACCGCTTCACGGATCAGGAATGATCCTGCGACAACCAATACAAGCACGATCATGCCCCAATACATAAAGGCTTGTGCCGGACCAACCGCACCAATCAGGGCGGAGTTCACATATTTGAACAACAGACTGCCCGTACCGAAGGCACCCACCGAGATACCCGAGATCAGTCCTTTACGTTCAGGGAACCACTTGATCAGGTTGGACAAAGACGTGATATACGCCGTACCGTCTGCAAATCCAACCACAAAACCAGCCAGCAGATACAGTAGCGTTAACGAGCTAACCTGAGAACTTAGAATAAGTCCTAGCCCGAGCACCACCCCGGCTAGACGGATCAAGCGCCGAAGACCCCAGCGCTCCTGCAATCGGCCTGCAAACAACGTAGCAAATGCCAAAGCAAAACTCGTAATTGAAAAAGTTATCGCGACCGAGCTGACGTCCCATCCGAAACGATCAGACAGCGGTTGATTAAATAAACTCCAGGTGTAGATAGTGCCAAGCCCCATTTGTACAATAATCGTACCCAGTACAATAAGCCAGCGGTTCATTTTTATCGATGAAGTCGTTGTTGAATTAGATGCTGATGAAGCGGATGAAATAGCTGCTTTCATCTTAATCTCCCCTTTGCCGATGTCTGTAACATGTTGAACATTCTCTTGTACCGTTCAAAGGTAAGGTACTTGAATGCGTTCACAAGAACATCATACATGAAAGGGGATTCATCGAGCCGTTCTGAGCATGAGTTGCATCAGAGACGGAATGAAATGCCGTTATATGCGCATGAGCTGCCTGAATTCTTTGACCTTGCCACGACTGACTGGCACTTCAGCTTCCAGATCACGCAGACGGAGCAAATACGTATTGTTAAACCAAGGCACAATCTCACGAATTTGAGAAAGGTTAACGAGATAGGAACGATGGCAGCGGAAAAAGGTATCCTGCGGCAAGCGACTGTGAAAATCCGATATGCTGACGGGCATCGTGAACTCTCCGTTTTTGGTATACACTTTGGTGACTTTCTCCTGAGCCTCTGCATAATAGATGTCCGCTGAATCCGTTACAATGATGTTGTCGTTGCGCAAAAGATTGATCCGTGTTCCCGGCAGATGATCCGCTGTATGTGATGGAGTACTAGAAGATATCGGTCGCTGCTCCAGTCCTTGATGTGCCTGAGATGTGCCAGTATGAAGCGGAGCTTGTCTTTCGGCATACCCTTGTTCCACTCCAAGTCCATTGGCTGATCCATAACCTTGCACATGTCGATATGACTGCTCTTCCCCTTGCACTTCACCAAACCTGCTCTCACTTTGCTCCTGATCCCGCTTGAAGGTCAGCTCCAGCTTGTGCAACATGGTTGCAATTCGTTTCTCATCATAGGGCTTTAAAATGTAATCAAATGCTTCCAGTTCAAAAGCCTCAGCCGCATGCTCCTTATACGCTGTCGTAAATACGATGTAAGGTTTACATGCAAACTTGCCAATATGGTGAGCCAGCATCATGCCATCCAGCGAAGGAATGTTAATATCGAGAAAAATCACGTCCACTTCCTGCTCCTGTAAAAACTTGAGTACATCGAGGCCATCTTCCAGACAATCCACAACCTCAATCTGGCTATGCTCTTGAATCAGATAACTCAATTCCTCACTTGCCGGAATTTCATCTTCTACAATCAATGCTCTCATTCTTCTTTTGTCGACTGCGTGCAACTTTCCTGTATCTGACGCTTTCATCGCTCCATCATCACTTTGTTATGACATCTCCTTTGGGTACATCAAATAAAATCTCGGTCCCTTGCTCCAACCTTGTAATCGTTAGGCCTTGTCCGTATATCAGTTTCACGCGCCGATGCACGTTGTACAGTCCAATCTGGTTGCCCGGCATGCGGTCATGGTAGACCTTTTCAACAATATCGGCGCTAATGCCTGCACCTGTATCGCTCACGCTAACACGCACAAAATCAGGATGATCCTGTACCCGAATCCGCACGGTTCCGGGGCCTTTGACCTTCAGAATACCATGAATAATCGCGTTTTCCACAAGCGGCTGAATAACAAGGCTTGGAATATGCACAGCCACTTCATCAATCTCATAGATAACCGTGAGTCTGCTGCCAAAGCGCGCTTTTTCAATCTCGACATAGTTGCGGACTTGCTCCAGTTCCTTATGAATATCAATTAACTCGTCCGACAGCTCCAGATTATAGCGCATGTAACCTGAGAGGTTAACGATCAGTTCCCGCGCACGATCCGGCTTGGTGCGTATAGACGATGCGATGGCATTCAGCGCATTAAACAAAAAATGAGGATGAATCGTTGTCTGTAATGCACGCAATTCCGCCTTGTTCGCTGCAGCCTTAATCTCCTCCACGCGAGACACCTCCATCTGAGTGGAAATAATCTGCGAGAGTCCTACAGCCATCGTTTGCAGTGGATACGTAATTTTATAGGCCTTGCGATAATAGATTTTGAGCGCACCGGTCACATCGCCCCGTTCTTTGAGCGGTATAATGAGCAACGAGTGGATATCAGGGGTTTTCTCATCCGTTACATCATTACTAATCGTAATTTCCCCACTCGATATCGTCTTCTTGGTCATTTCACTAATAATTTCGTTACCGATATGATAACGTTCCTCACCAAAACCAACATAAGCCAAAACATTACGGGTATCCGTAATGGCTACTGCGTCGGCCTGGATATCTTCTTGAATGATTTTGCATATTTTACGGAGCGAATCCTCATCAATCGAGCGGAAATAAGGCAGTGTTTTATTGGCAATCTCCAATGCCAACTTGGCTTGACGACCTGCAATTAACTCCTTTTCCCCCTCCACACTCTGTACCAAAAGCACGATCAGACCAATGTTCACCTCACCCAGAATCATCGGCAATGCAATCTTCGAAACAATATCTGCTCCCAGCGGATCAGGATAAGAGTATAAAAGAATCAGCAGCATCGTGAGTGCTTCAATGATCATGCCTGCCCCGATACCGATCATCCAGCGTTTGGATTTAGCGGTGTATTTGTGAATATAACCTGATACCAGACCTGCCAGAATACTTGTGATCAGACATGGAATCGCGGTTATGCCATCCATATCAATCAGATACCGATGCACCCCAGAGACAATCCCCGTAATAATGCCTACAGGTGCACCAAACAATATGCCACCCGAAAGAATAGCAATAATGCGCACATTGACGAGTGATCCTTCTACATTAATGCCGGTATATGTACCAAAGATGGCAAACGCACAGAATAGCAAGGTTAAGGCCGTGTATTCCTGCCATCTTAACTTGCCCTTTTGCAAAATCTGCCTGAACCGCGGCACCCGTGACAGAAAAAACAAAAATATAATCAGCAGCGCCGCCCGCTCAAACAACCCCAGCAACATCGTAAACATTTCCAATCGAACTTCCTCCACCTCTATCTATCTGAAAAAAATCACAATAACAGCGTCAGATCATCTTCATCCATCCCGCGCTGACATGGTATCTACCTACTCGTATGCATCAGTTTACCCTTCCCCTTGCAGGAAAGCAAAGGATATCCTGTGAAAACTAAAAAAGGGTGTTTCATCAAATCAAACAGGAGAACTAATCCTCTTCTGATATAACCATTTTCTCTTAAAAGTAATATTCAATGCACTCTTAGCTCTAAGTAAAAATGTGGTATAATCAGGAAACTAATATGCGTCACATGAAGATACTCTTACTATCCAATTTTTCCACAGAAAGGTGCTCAGTACATGCTTGCAATTCTGCTCCTTGGTTCACTTCTGCTATTTAGTCTTATATTTTATATCTTAAAATGGGTCTCTGGACGTTCCAACCATGTTGAACGATCCACAGGACGAGTACTCCAAGTCGTTTTATGTATTTCAATTCTGGTTTTGGTTGTCCAAGATTTCATACTCACAGAACTGCCTCATAACGGAATTTTCATCGCCACATTAATTGCGATATGGGTTGCAACTATGACCCCAAACGACCGTGTCCCAGTGTCCAAAGAGGCCAACCGAAAATCCATTTGATCTCATTTAACTGTGCGTATAGATCAGACAACAGATGAAGCAACATTTCTTTTGATGAAATATAACTCGTTATATCCAGCATGACTACCTATTGACTAATTGCTGTCATACGGAGGACACGTCTTGTCGTCGGGATTATATGTCTCTCTAATATAGTCGTGTCGTATCATATCTATGAAGTCTCCATTACACCGTTCTTGCCTTCGATAAACGCTGAATTGTCAATCTCGGAAAGTTCCCCCTTCTGCATCACCAAGCTACAACCAAGCTACTCTGTTAGAGTAATCCGAACTACTATTTTCCTCCTCAAGGTAGCGCTCCAAATTCTAACGATCTCAGATGAGCTTATTTGAGCCAAATAGTACCTTTTGAAATTGTAACGATCACCAGCGAGCTTATTTCAGCAAAAACAGAAGAAACAAGCCCATTTTAGCGCCAAACAACTCAAATAAGCTTCCCTGAGATCGTTAGAAAATAACAGGGTATGATATACCCTAAATAGCGTCTCTGGTGATCGTTAGAAGAACCCGCCTCCCTGCTGCACTCTCAGTATTTTAAACATTTCCAATCTAATTTCCTTCACATCTATCAAAAAATAACAGTGCCTGATAACCGTCAAACATCTCGCATCTCATACTGTGACGTTACGTCTACTACTACTTGTATGTTGCAGTCTACCATTCCAATTGGAGGAAAGCAGAGATAATCCTCTCTGAAAAAATCCAAAAGGGCATTTCATCAAGTCACGTATGACTGATGAAACACCCTTCTTTACATTAACATCTCTCTTGAATGTAATGTGATCTTTCAAAAAATTCAGTTGACACTATAACGGAGAGAGCAGAACCAATCTGAAGAAGCGCAAGCGGGCGCCTGAAAGCTTTCTGCAAGAAAGCTACATCGGAAGCATACGCTTATCCCCGGATTTTACCCTTATAAAGGGTAATTCCAAAAAATCCGGGGATAACAGCGCTCGGAAGATGGTACTGCACTCGGAGTGTCCCGTGCAAACCCCTATATGTTTTGAAGTAACACCATCACATTCAACTTTACCTGAACATACCCCACAGCTTAATCAAATGAAACGTATTGTTCGGATCGATTTTCTGCGCAACCACAAAAGCGACAAACTGCTCTTCCTGTGCTGGCGAGAAATTTTCATTCATAATGACTGCCGACGATTTTACCAACCTGCGAACCTTCGCCTTATCCTGCAAATCCGCCTTGGTCACGCCATCAATCAGCTTTTTAATGCGCTCTTTGACTGCAGGATTTTTCATCTTTAGTTTGATCCGCTCCACCAGCTGCGGACTAATTCCATATTGTTGGTAACCCAAAACGTACAGCACCTCCCAAGAAATGAACTCACTTCTTATTCATATGTCGGGAGGGCTTGGTCACTTGTCACTTTTTCCAAAACATGTCTCAAAACAAACACAGCACATACAAATTAAGCTTTGAAGTAACACATTCAGTTTAGCATTTACTTTACGCTTCACTTTGCGATATCACGTTATAAATTCAGGTTATGAATTCAGGTTACGTATCTCATTACGCATTCAGGCCACGTATCTGAATTACGCAACCTTACGCTTCCAAACTGCTTGTCCACATTCCACGTCTAGTGCTTAATCAATCAGATCACCCTTGAACACCTGCTGCTGCTGAAGAAATTCACGCAACGGCGTGTAGTCAACGGACGTCCAGAACGTAGCATCCGCAATCAATGCAGACACATCATCCCGCGCTTGTTCCAGCACCGCGAAATCCGCTACCATATCGGCCAGTCGGAATTCAGGCAACCCACTCTGTTTGGTGCCAAAGAAATCTCCCGGCCCCCGCAGATCCAAATCACGCCGCGACACCTCGAATCCATCCTCTGTTTCAGTCATGACCTTCATGCGTTCCTGCCCAACTTCCGTCTTCGGGTCAGCAATCAGCACACAGTACGACGCATGCGCACCTCGTCCAACACGCCCTCGAAGCTGATGCAACTGGGACAAACCAAAACGATCCGCGTCCATAATAACCATGAGTGTGGCGTTGGGTACATCGACCCCTACTTCTACCACCGTGGTGGATACCAGCAACTGAATGTCATTACTGTAGAATTCCCGCATCATTTCTTCTTTTTCTGCAGCTGTCATGCGTCCATGCAGCAATCCCACTTTGTATTTCGGAAAATTCTGCTGCATCTGCATATGTAGATCAATTGCATTTTGCACATCCAGCTTCTCCGATTCTTCGATCAGTGGGCAGATCAGATAGGCTTGACGGCCTTGGTCCACCTCTCTCGAAATAAAACCGAGCACCCGCTCCATCATGTCATGCTTGACCCAATACGTGGATATCGGAATTCGTCCCTTCGGCCGCTCCGATATCGTCGATACCTCAATATCACCAAATGCCGTGATCGCAAGTGTCCGCGGGATCGGCGTAGCCGTCATCGTTAATACATCCGGATTATACCCTTTGCGTCTTAAAACGCTACGCTGATTCACCCCGAAGCGATGCTGCTCGTCCGTAACCACAAGACCCAGCTCCCGGAAGAAAACATCTTCCTGAATCAGGGCGTGTGTGCCCACAACAATATCCAGCATCCCCATCTGCAAGGATGCAATCAAGTCTTTCCGTTTGCGTCCGTTTACACTACCCGTCAACAACCCCACCGTTACACCAAAAGGTTCAAACAGCTTCTGTAAGGAACGCATATGCTGCTCAGCCAGAATCTCAGTCGGCACCATCAGTGCCCCCTGAAAGCCCGAACGCACCGTCGTATAGAGCGCAATCGCTGCAATTACCGTTTTACCTGAACCTACATCGCCTTGAAGCAATCGATTCATCGCATAGGGTGATCGCATATCATGCAAGATTTCAAGCTCGACCTTCTTCTGCGCATCCGTCAACTCAAACGGCAAACTGCGTACAAACTCACGAATCGTCGTATTGTCCGTCGTATGCACCATACCATCCATCCGATTTCGATTCAGCGCACGAAATGCCTGCATTTTGAGCTGGAACAAAAATAACTCCTCATAGACCATGCGCTGTCTAGCGCGCTGGCCTTCCTGATTGTCCTGCGGACGATGAATACCGGCTATGGCCTGCTTGCGTGGCATCAAGTTATATTTTTTAATGAGTGCTAGTGGCAAAATCTCCGGAATCATCTCACCATACTGAGCTAATCCTTGGTTAATCGTCTTGCGAATCCACTGCTGCGTTACCTTACCCGTGACGGAATAGACAGGTTGCAATGTACCTGAACGTCCATCTCCTTTATCGGGAAATTCCGAATCCGTCACCGTAAGCTGCATGCGCTTTTGTTCCCATTTGCCTGTCAGTACAATTTCCCGGTTAGGTGTAAGCTGGTCTTTGAGAAAATGACGGTTAAACCAAGTTGCCGTAATCATCCACTCTTCCGTCATGATTTTACAGGTCAGACGTGACTTTTTGCCATAACGCTGCAATACCGGCACACCCATTACCTGACCTTGTACCGTAATTTTGTCTCCGTCCTTAACCTCGCTAAGCGAACGCAGACGATAATCTTCATAACGAAACGGATAATACTCCAGTAAGTCTTTCACACTAGAGATGCCAAAGGCGTGAAGCTCTCCCTCTTTGAGAGCACTCACGCCGTTAATTTGTTTCACTGATATTTCTTCTAAGTTCATATCTAATCCCTCATTCCGGAACAGGCCACATAAAGATGGCAATAACACCGGGCCCTACATGACTGCCGATGACGGCCCCGATATTCGTATAGATCACTTCATTGATTGTAAAATGGCCCCGTAACTGTTCCGCACAAGCCTCTGCTGACGCGGGATCTGCCGTATGTCCTACCGCCAGGTTGACCCGTTTTCCGGCTAGATCCTTCTGGAACAGTTCAATAATACGTGCCATTGCCTTTTTATGACCTCTGACTTTCTCTACGGCGTAGATTATGCCTTCTTCATCAATAGAAAGGATCGGTTTAATGTTGAGCAGTGTTCCCAAGATCGCTGAGGCCTTGCCAATCCGCCCGCCTTTCTGCAGATATTCCAGCGTATCCACCAGAAAAAACAGCTTGCGGGATTGCTGCATTGCCTCAACTGCTGCAGCAATCTCAGCTACAGACTTACCCTGTTCGGCAAGCTCGGCAGCCTGCACTACCATTAAACCATACCCGTAGGAAGCTGATTTTGAATCAATAATGGTAAGGTCCATTTCACGTTCCAGAAGCGACTTGCCGAGCATAGCCGATTGATACGTACCACTCATGCCTGAAGACAGGTGTATAGACACAATAGGCCTGTCCGGATTTTCATCCAGCAAGGTCTGGTACACGTTCATAAAATCGGTTGGAGAAGGCTGAGAAGTCGTAGGCAGAACTGCGCTCTGCCTTAACTTGTCGTAAAACTGCTCCGACGTCAGCTCCACTCCATCCGCATAGTTTTCTTCCCCAAACAACACACGCAAGGGAACCACATGTATACCGTATTTACGAACCAGTTCCTCAGGAATATCCGCCGTACTGTCCGTTACAATCGCAACCTTGTGGCTCACAGGCTCTCCTCCTCTTCACATCAAGTGCTATCATGCATGTTTAACAAGTCATTCGTTCAGCGTCTAAAATCGATAGTGATTGGCTTGTGAAACAACCGCAATTAGGACTCTACAGAGAACAGATAATAGTACACCGGCTGTCCTCCCTGATGTACCTCGACTTCCGCGTCAGGATACTGCTCTTCCAGCCATGCAACAAGAGAAGAAGTAATCTCAGCGTCAGCCTCTTCCCCCTCGAGAACCGTAACCACTTCATCTCCGCTCTCCATCATCTGCCCAAGGAGACCCTCACAAGCATGAAGCATGCTCTCGTCCGTCGCAACAATCTTGGAGTTATAGATTCCGATGTAATTCCCAGCCTTGATATCAAGTTCATCATACTGCGTGTCCCGAACGGCATGAGTCACTTGTCCGGACTGCACGCGGCTAATGGCCTCAAGCATCTGTTCACGGTTCGTTTCCGCAGACTCATCCTCCTGGAAAGCAAACGCCGCTGCCATGCCTTGTGGAATCGTCTTGCTCGGAATAACGGTAATCCGGCGTTCATCCTCCAGCAATTCACGGGCCTGTTCAGCAGCCAATACAATATTGGAGTTATTCGGCAAAATAAAGATTTGATCCGCCGCAATCGAGCGAACGGCTTTCACAAAGTCCTCTGTGCTTGGATTCATTGTCTGTCCACCAGACATCACCACATCTACACCTAGGCTTTTGAATATTTCCGCAATGCCGTCACCGGAAGAAACCGCAATAAAACCATACGGCGCCATTTCATGAGCCGGGAGCACCGCTTCTTCCAATGCGCTTGTCTTCTCCTGCGGAATTTCAGCAAAAAGATCAGGTGAAGCCGCAATATCCATACCTGCACTCAGCAAATCACGATGTTGTTCACGCATGTTGAGAATATGAATCTGTGTAATCTCTCCATATTTCAAAGCAAGATTCAATACATCACCAGGTGTCTTGGAATGCACATGCACCTTAATCACTTCATCGTCTGCGATAATGATGATGGAATCTCCATTTTTTGACAACGCTTTCCGGAACAACTCTTCATCAAATGCTGTTCCTGCATTCTCGCCAAGCTCACGATTGATGAAAAACTCCATATCGTATAAGAATTCGATGTCTTCCGTATCTAATCGGGCCTGAGCTGACAAAGGCATCTCTGGAGCGATCACCTGTGTCATCTTCGTTGCAACCGGTTCAGTTGCAGGCGTTTTCACCTGTGATGTTACCGACGAAGCGGAGTCCTTTTGCAGTGGGGCACGTGAACTGCCGTCCGTTTTCAATAACACTTCCATAAAGCCTTCATAAATATATACAAGCCCCTGGCCACCCGAGTCCACTACACCGACCTGTTTTAAGACAGGCAGCAATTCTGGAGTCATCGCCAGTGCTTCTTTTGCTTTTAACAAAACTTCATTCATTAATTCAGTAATATCATTCGTCCGTCTTGCGTAGTAGCTGGCATGTTTGGCAGCTTCCTTGGCTACGGTAAGAATTGTTCCCTCCACCGGTTTCACAACAGCTTTGTAAGCTGCGTCAACACCGTTTTGCAGCGCTGCTGCGAATTGAATCGTATTCAATTCTTCAAAAGGTGCTGCTGAGCGGCTGAAACCACGGAACAATTGAGATAAAATAACCCCTGAATTTCCGCGTGCGCCCATAAGTAAACCCTTGGATAATATTCCGGCAGCTTCGCCTATGGAAGCAGAGCTCTTTCTTTTGATCTCTGCAACGCCAGCAGTCATCGTCAAATTCATATTTGTTCCCGTGTCACCATCCGGCACAGGGAAAACATTCAGGGAATTGACATGTTCTGCGTGCTGCCCTAGTTGTTCCGCTCCGGCAATAACCATTGCGGTGAAATCTGTTCCATTTAAAGAACGTATACTCAAGTGAGAATTCCCCTTCCTAGCTTGATACACGAACACCTTGCACCAAGAATCATTTTGGTCTGTTCATGCGCTAACGCGGCTGCGTTATTCTTCGTCCATACCTTTGTCCGGCACAGGCATACAATACAACATGTCAGCCGGATTAACGGTCTGGGCGGCCGGGCTACCAATATCCTGCATTCTCTGCAACCCGTTGTGAGGGCATAGGGATATGCACCGGTATCAGAAGCCGACATGAATGCCGCATGGAGACTGGTGCCAATGATGGAATGCCGCATCTCACAGCGTTGCCAAAAAAGCAAACCTCCAACCTCTACGTACGGTTTTTTCTCCGGCATCCCGCGGCAACAGCCTGTTCATGGCTGTACTATGGACTACTCAACATTGTACTATATTAGACAAGAGAAATAAATAAAGTTTTTGGATCAGTTGACGAAGCTTTTTTGATTATGATATTATATTTAAGTATTGTTTTATGCAGGTTAAGTAATGGAAATGATCCGGCCATGCCGGCTTGAACAACCCATTAGCTACTGAAGCCTGATCTTTAGGATCAGGAAAGAACAATTAAGTCCTTATGGAATGACGTTTGTCTCTCCCAAAGGCACTGGTTATTTTAGGATAGGAGGTGTAATCTATGTCTCGCAAATGTTATGTGACAGGTAAGAAACCGGGCACCGGTAACCACGTATCCCACGCTAACAACCGTAACCGTCGTTCTTGGGGCGTAAACGTTCAGAAGGTTCGTATTCTCGTGAACGGCAAACCAAAACGTGTATACGTAAGCACCCGTGCACTGAAAGCCGGTAAAGTGACTCGCGTATAATCACGCAAAGCTACTATAAATCGGGTAAGCAAAAAGCACCTTGTTCCTTGCAGGTGCTTTTTTGGTTTTCTACAAAGCACAGCCGCAATTCACGATACACATAGGAATGGCCGCCGCATGGCACATCATGCAGATCCGGTTCTCCAGATGAGCCTTTGAGCCAAAGCGGCGGTATTCCCCTAACTGTGCTACTGTTGTTCAAATCAGTTCTTTTGAAACGTATTCAGGATCGCCTTTACAAACCCTCCCAAAAACTTCGGCAGTTTGAATGTGTAAAATTTCATACTTCACCCTCCCCATCATGCTCATGCATCCGCCGTATCCTATGCTTCAGGCCTTTTTCACCCAAACACGACAAAAAAGGCTACATGAGAAACCTGCTCATGTAACCATATTTATGCGGAACTTGCTGTCCCTATTCCACAATGACAAGCCTGATATCAGCCCATTTACGTTTGGGTAGGAATGTACTGATATACCGCGATCATAAAAACACTCATGAGATAATACAGTATGCTGAATATGACAAAAGTAATCCGATGTCCCTTCCGATCGAATTTACGGAAATACATAATGACCACGGCAACCCCGATTAATGATGTGAGCGCGTTGAATGGAGCTTGAAGAACTGCAAACAGTGCAAGTACCAGCCCCGTAACCATGCTCCCCGCCATTGTCCACAGCGTCTCTTTGAGAGTCATGAATTAACCCTCGTAACTGCTGCGAATCTCGGCTATTGCGGCCGCGCGGTCTTCCCGTCCAAATACCGCACTTCCCGCTACCAGAACGTCAGCGCCGGCTTCCACGACTAATGGGGCTGTATCAGCAGCGATGCCACCGTCTACCTCGATATGTACGTCATGACGCCCTTTCTCATTTAACCACGTGCGAATTTGCTTGATTTTGTTCATTGTGCCGGAAATAAACGCTTGCCCGCCAAAACCAGGATTCACAGTCATAACAAGAACCATATCTACATCGTCCAGCACTTCCTGAATTGCACTTGCCGGAGTACCTGGATTGAGAGCAACTCCTGCCATAATTCCCTGCTCCTTAATGAGATGAATCACACGGTGCAGATGCACGCACGCCTCAGCATGAACTGTAATCACTGCTGCACCGGCTTTAGCGAACTCTTCCACGTACCGTTCCGGATTTTCAATCATCAGATGAACGTCAAGCGGCAGTGTTGTATGAGGTGCGATAGCCTTCACGATAGCAGGGCCGAGCGTAATATTAGGAACGAAGTGACCGTCCATGACGTCAACATGAATCCAGTCTCCGCCTGCCGCTTGTGCTTCGGCAACTTCTGCACCGAGCTTGGCAAAGTCAGCTGACAGTATAGATGGGGCAATTTTAATCATAATTAATACCTCCGCTTCTTATCTTTCATTTCAGTCAGGAATTGCTCATAGTGTTTATACCGACTTTCGGAGATCAAGCCTTCCTCCTTAGCTGCTAGGACCCTGCAGCTCGGTTCATGCGTATGTGTACACCCACGGAACTTGCACTGATCGGCAAACTGAGCGAACTCCCGGAAACAAGTGGATAATTCCTCCACGCCAATCTCCAGAAAATCCAACTGGCTGAATCCGGGCGTATCCGCTACGAATCCGCCATTATCCAGTGGAATAAGCTCAACGTGTCTAGTTGTGTGTTTACCGCGTCCAAGACGCATGCTAATTGCACTCGTCTCCAGGGTAAGTCCCGGCATCAAAGCGTTTAGCATGGAAGACTTGCCCACACCGGATTGACCGGAGAATACGCTGATCTTGCCCGCAAGGCGTTCTCGGAGCAACTCACTGCCTTCTCCAGTTCGAGAACTGGTTGAAATAACCTCATAACCAATCTGCTCGTACATTGCCTTCACCTCAGCGACAATATCTCGATCTTCGGCATCCGGGTCAATCAAATCCTGCTTTGTCAGCACGATTAGTGCACCCAGTCCAGCCTGCTCAATATGAACGAGAAACTTGTCCAGCAGATTTAGATTCATATCAGGCTCTTTAACTGAAAATAGCAGAACAGCCAGACCAACATTCGCCACTGGCGGACGAATTAATTCCGTCTCGCGTTTGTGAATTTCGTCCACAGTTCCCTCCCCGTTCTCCGTCAGCGTGTAATTTACACGATCACCAACAAGGGGAGAAGTTCCTCTTTTACGAAAAATTCCTCTGGCCCTGCATTGAACGGCGGAACCTTCAACCGAAGGAACCCCGTTGTCTTCCACCGGCATGACATAGTAGTAACCACTTAATGCTTTAACGATGATACCTTCTGGCACAGCTCCGTCGCCCTCCTTCAGATTGATTATATTCTTTCCTTACGTCAGCATAAGCCGTCCTTATGGACGGCCTGATGCGTTGATAACTCCTTTTTTCTTATCCTCTTTATGTTTACCCGGGCCTTTATCCGTCTTCATTGCGGATGTGTCGCCTTCTTGATTGTCCCCTTCCCCGTCTGCCGGAGTAGAGTTAGGCTCACCCTGCTCTCCATTATCCACACTGCCGCTGTCACCATTCCCCGGATCAGGGTTATTTTCTGGCGGAGCTTGTGTGTTTTGCTCAGGGTCAATGGAAGGTACATTCACCGTACCATTCTTTGCTTCACTGTAAGATACAACGTACGTATCCAGGAATTTACCATCACGATAGACGGAAACTGCACCATTTTCGTTTGGTGCAAGCACAAGTGGAATCGTCAAGACCTGAGCGGAATTGATCGTGCGTGTGCCCCACTCCTGATTTTTGCCACGTGCATCTTCAAAGGTAATACGAATTTTACTGTTTGTTCCGGCTTCTTTCGGTGATACGTTGATGTTGTACGGATACTCCAGTGCCTGATCCGGGTATCCTGTGCTAACAAAGATCGTAATCTTATCTCCAGGATTCACGTCTGTTCCGGGTTCCACAGGCCATTGTTGAGTAACTTTGCCCTTTTCAACCGTATAACTGGATTCCTCCTGCACCTGTCCGAGCACAAGACCCTTTTCTTTCAGCATTTGTTCTGCTTCACTGCGTGTATGATTTTTTAAATCAGGCATTTTAACCGTTTCAGTTCCCTTGCTTACGGTTAGCTCAATTACATCAACCTCAGGATCAATTTCTTCATTTACGCCAGGCGTCTGGGAAATGACAGAGCCTGAATCCACTTCATTGGAAAACTCGTCCTTACGTTTGATTTGGTCTTCCTTAAGACCGAGCGCAGTCAATTTTTTGACCGCTTCAGTATAAGGATCTCCCTTAACGTCAATCATTTTTTCCTTCTTTTTCTCCATGCCAACGCTCAGTTGCACTTCCGAGCCTTTTTTGACCACATCGCCTTCGTTTCTGCTCTGGTCAAAGACAATGCCTGGATCTACATTTTCTTTGTACTGTCGGATGACCTCGTTACTCACAACCAGACCCTCCGCCTCTAACATTTGACGGGCTTTTTCTTCTGTCTGATTGACCACATTAGGCACGGTTACTTCAGGCACAACAAGCATGTCTTTTACATACCATACCACCCCAACCATGGCGACTAAAAGAAGAACAGTCAATGAAATGATCAGCGTCGGTTTTTTCCAGCTTTTCTTTTTCGAGTTACCCAACTTCCCTGCTTCATCGTTCTCCATTGTAGGGATCGTACCCGTGGAGGTGGAGGTCATACCGCGTGGTTCCGGCTTGATGGCCGGCATAACCCGCGTCTGATCGATGTCGTCTTCATCCGGAAAATCAACCTTGGACTCATTGCGTCGCTCTGGCATAAGACATGTTTCCAGATCATGCTGCATTTCTTTGGCTGATTGATAACGCTCCTGCGGATTTTTACGCATCGATTTCAAAATGACATTTTCCACACTTTGCGGAATGAGCGGATTGAACTTGCGCGGCTCATCAAACTCTTCCTGCAAATGTTTCAAGGCTACACTAATTGGACTCTCCCCCAAAAAAGGAAGCTGACCGGTAAGCATTTGATAGAGTACAATTCCAAGAGAATATAAGTCCGACTTCTCCCCAGTCACAATGCCCTTGGCATGCTCTGGCGAGAAATAATGCACGGAACCCACGACAGAACCAGTCTGCGTGATCGTTGTAGAGGTAACCGCACGGGCGATACCGAAATCGGTTACTTTTACACGGCCGTTCCGGCCAATCAATATGTTATGCGGTTTGATATCCCGGTGAATAATCTGATTATGATGCGCGTGATCCAGTGCATCCGCGATCTGTGAAGCAATGTGTACCGCTTCGTCGACCTGCAATGGCGCACGTTCTTTGATAATTTCATTTAGATTTTTGCCTTCAACGTACTCCATGACAATATAATGAACATCATCTTCCTGACCCACATCATAAATGCTGACTACGTTCGGATGAGAAAGCGATGCTGCCGATTGTGCCTCTCTACGAAAACGGCGAATAAACTCTTCATCATGCACGAACTGCTGTCTGAGCACTTTAATCGCCACGTTCCGATTCAAAAGCAGATCCTGGGCTTTGTACACAAGAGCCATGCCGCCGCCGCCGACACGCTCAATCACTTCATAGCGTCCGCCTAGCTGGTGCCCAATCATGACTCACACCCCGTTTCTACGGTATCTTGCTGCTGAGGCTCAAATAAGGCGACCGTAATGTTATCGTCTCCCCCAGCGAGCAATGCCAGTTGAAGCAGTCGATCTGCGCGATCTTCCAGTGGAAGTTCAAGATTACCCGCAACCTGAATAATCTGCTCATTGCTGACCAGGTTACTGAGTCCGTCACTGCAGAGAAGCAGTACTTCGCCTTCTTCCAACCGTACGCTATCCATATCAACCTTCACTTCAGCATCCGTGCCAAGCGCACGGGTAAGCACATTTCGACGCGGATGATGAGATACGTCTTCTTTGCTAATCTGACCATTTTTGTACAATTCATTCACCAGTGTATGGTCTTCGGTCAACTGAAATACTTCCTTGCCTACAATTTTGTATGCACGGCTGTCCCCGATATGTCCAATTACACCTTCTGCATCATTTAATAAGGCTGCGACGACCGTCGTTCCCATATTATGATACTTATCGTCTGTAGACGCTGTGCGGAATATGACTTCATTCGCATGAAGAATCGCATCGCTAAGCGCAGCGGACAGCGATGCATGAGACAAACCCGGCTCAAGTGTTGCGAGATCCTGCACCAGCGTCTCCACTGCGAGGCGGCTTGCCGTATCCCCAGCAAGATGTCCGCCCATGCCGTCTGCGACGATTCCCAGAATATATCCTGTATCGAGATTACGAATCCAGGCTGAATCTTCATTCACCGAACGTACTCGTCCGATATGGCTCACATGAACTGTTTTGATCAAAACGCTCTCACCTCAACTCCATATGCTTTGCACGAAGCTGGCCGCAAGCGGCAGCAATATCATGTCCCTGTTCACGGCGAATCGTTACATTAACTCCCTGTTCCGAGAGAATTCTCTGGAAGTTAAAGATATCACTTCTTGATGTTCTAACATATTTGCGCTCAGGCACATGGTTAACCGGGATCAGGTTGACGTGGCATAACATGCTCTTGAGCACACTTGCCAGTTCAGCCGCATGCTCTGGCTGGTCGTTTACACCGCCAATCAATGCGTATTCAAACGTAATTCTCCGGCCAGTCTTCGCCAGATAATAACGAAGAGATTCCATCACATCATCAAACGGGAAACGACGGTTAACCGGCATCAATTTTGAGCGAAGAGCATCGTTTGGCGCGTGGATCGAAATCGCGAGATTAATCTGCGTGTCTTCATCTGCAAACTTGTAGATGTTCGGCACGATTCCACTTGTAGACACGGTGATATGACGCTGACCAATGTTCAGTCCTTTTTCGTGAATCATAATCCGCAAGAACGTCATCGTTGCTTCATAGTTTTCAAAAGGTTCGCCCGAACCCATGATCACGATGCTACTGACCCGTTCGCCGCGCTCATCCAGAATTTTCTGAGCCTGTACAACCTGAGCAACGATTTCTCCTGCTGTCAGATTACGTTTCAGACCCCCGAGTGTGGATGCACAGAAAGTACAACCGATCCGGCAGCCCACCTGTGTTGTTACACAGATGCTGTTCCCGTAGTTATGTTTCATAATAACCGTTTCAATCGCATGATCATCATGCAGACCAAAAAGGAATTTCACCGTGCCATCCTTGGACTCAAACTTGGTAATTTCCTTAAGGGTTACGAATTCAAACTGCTCTGCTAGCTTCTCGCGCAGTCCCTTGGAGAGATTTGTCATTTCACTAAAATCATTTACACGTTTCACATAAATCCAGTCAAAAATCTGACCACCGCGAAACGCAGGTTCCCCGTTTTCCACAGCCCATTGCTGCAATTGTTCCAGGGAAAAATCGTATATAAAAGGTTTCATTTTGTTTTCAACACCTATTCCTTTTTTCTTTTCATTTGCATTTCTTTTGCAATCCATCGTTTTACTGCATTCGTCCTATTCTATCACAAACGGCACTTTACATCCATGTATACCCTTGAGACTCGTTCTTCATGCATTATAACATCTCACTGTTGCCATCGCACCCTGGCATCATTTGATAAGCTATTCGCCTCTCACAAAGAAATCCGCCGAGGGTTTTCCTCGGCGGCCTTCCTTTAGTGCTCTATTAAACGGTTAATGGGTCGTTCTTGTCAACCTTGCGATGTAAAAACCATCACTATGAGCGTATTGTGGCAGAATCTGTACACCGCCATTCACAGCCTGCCATTGCCCGGTTTCCGGTTGCGACCACACTGACGTTTCGATGGCCTTATACTCTGGATGACGATCCAAAAAGTCCGCCACCATATCCTCGTTCTCTGCTGATTCAATGGTACAGGTGCTGTATACCAAAATGCCACCTGGTTTGAGCAATGGCGCAACGCAATCCAGAAGTTCTCGTTGCAAACTGGAGATGTCTTCAATGTCGGATGAGGATTTAGTCCACTTCACATCCGGCTTGCGACGAATGACTCCTAGACCTGAGCAAGGTGCATCCAGCAAAATCCGGTCAAACGAAGACTCGGCATATCGCTTGTCTAGATCAAGCGCATCCCCGGTTACCGCATCAATGCAGCTTAATCCAAGACGTTCAGCCTGATCCAAAATAAGCTCGCGTTTATGTGCATGAACATCGTTAGCTATGATGCGTCCACGGTCCCGCATTTTCTCTGCGATATGAGCTGTCTTGCCGCCAGGCGCTGCGCAACAATCCAGCACGTTTTGTCCCTCTTCCGGCGCTACGGCTTCAGCGACCAACATAGAACTTTCGTCCTGAACGGAGAAAAGTCCATCCCGATACCATGCCGTAAGAGCCATATTGCCTCCGCTGCGAACCAGAATACCGTCAGGGCTAAGAAGCGAAGCTTCAACCACTGCCCCCGTGCTCGCCATCTCCTCCATCATCTTGTCACGTGTTGTCATCGTTGTGTTCACACGTACACTCACTGCTGGAGGTTCATTATTCGCACGGCAGATGGCTTCTGTTGTCTCTTCCCCATATTGAGCAATCCACCGCTCCACCATCCACAGCGGGTGAGAATGCTCCAGTGAGATTCGTTCAGCAACTGGAAGATGGGAGGGAACATGCAACTGCTCCTTGTTTCGAATCATATTCCGCAGCACACCGTTAACCATACCCGAGATTCCCTGATGACCAAGCTTCTTAGCCAGGTTCACTGCTTCGCTGACGACGGCATGTTCCGGAATTCGATCCAGGTAAATTAATTGATAGGTACTAATCCGAAGCAAACTGCGTACCCAAGGCTGTAATTTTGCCGTCCCCTTGGCAACAAAACGCTCCAGATAATAATCCAGCGTGTTCAGTCTTGCAATCGTTCCATACACCAGTTCCGTAGCGAGTCCTACATCTGCAGAACTAAGTTCTGCTTCTTTAAGGCGGCGGTTCAGCTCCAAATTGCTGTATGCTCCGTCCTGTTCCACCGCAGACAGTACCTTGACTGCGAGTGCACGAGCAGATGTCTTCGGTTTTTGCATACGATCATGATTCCGGCTTCCCTTAGCAGAAGAAGAAGCCGGTACCGTCTTGTTTCCTGCACGCCGACCCTGGCTGTGAGAAGAACCCTTGCTAGTCTGACGATGATTGGCGGGGCCTCCTGCGTTTCCGCTACCTGCTCCCTTGCGTTCTTTTCCTGAAGAATGTCCTGATCTTGAATTACTCATCGCAGCACCATACCAGGTTTCAATGTTCCACCGCGAGCAAAGTCAGCAGCTTGCATTACTTTTTTGCCAGCAGGTTGGACTTCCGTCAACCACAAAGAGCCATTGCCAGTCTGTATTTCAATTCCTGATTTATTCAGTTGCAGCACCGTTCCCGGCTCAGATTGTCCAGCGTTTGAAGCAGCCGAAGCTTCATTGGTCACCTGATCTGGATTGGCCGCTGCCCAAACTTTAAATACCTGCTCGTCCCACATCGTAAAGGCACCCGAAAAAGGCACAAGCCCGCGAATCTGGTTGAACAATTCACGTGATGTTCGATTCCAGTCCAATTTTTCATCTTCCCGAGTCAGATTACGAGCATATGAAGCCTCTGAATCATCCTGAGAAACAGCTGTCGTTTCGCCTGCAATCAGACGTGGCATCTCCGCTTGAAGCAGTTTGGACCCCGCCTCGCTCAACTTGACAAACATGCTGCCAGATGTATCTTCATCCGTGATCGGCACTTCCACACGAGAGATCATATCCCCGGTATCCAGTCCTTCTGCCATGTACATCAGAGTAACCCCTGTAACGGATTCTCCGTTAATGATAGAACGTTGTATCGGAGCTCCTCCGCGGTATTTGGGTAAAAGAGATCCGTGCACGTTCACGCAGCCGCGAACCGGCATTTCCAGCACCGCTTTGGGAAGAATCTGTCCAAATGCGGCGGTGACGATCAAATCCGGTTTCCATTCCGCAAGGCGGGCTACTGCTTCCGGATCACGAAGTTTGACAGGCTGAAACACCGGCAGGCCATAGCGTTCAGCTGCGGCCTTGACCGGTGTAGGTGTAAGAACTTTTTTACGTCCTTGCGGTTTATCGGGCTGGGTAACTACGCCTACCACGTTGTACCCTTCGGCCATCAACATATCCAGCGAAGGAACAGCAAATTCAGGTGTTCCCATAAAAACGATATTCAAATCAATCACTCCTTAATTGCGACGCGGTCCTGTTTGCTCTGGCGCAATTTCATATACTTTTTCAGCAATATCTGTGAAGAGCACGCCATCCAGATGGTCAATCTCGTGCTGAAACGCACGGGATAGCAAACCGCTTCCTGTAATAATCAAATCTTTACCTTCACGATCGAGGCCTTTAACGGTCACTGTCTCGAAACGACGAACATCACCGTTAATTCCAGGAATACTCAGACATCCTTCAGGTCCGAACTGTTCTCCTTCACTGGAAATGATCTCCGGGTTAATCATTTTGATCAGCCCTTGCTCATCTCCTGCATCAATTACAATCAAACGTTTCAAAATACCGACTTGCGGAGCGGCAAGACCTACCCCTTCTGCGTCGTACATCGTATCTGCCATATCATCAAGCAACTTTTGTACATTAGGTGTAACTTTGGTAACTTCCTTGGCTCTTTTGTGAAGCACCTCATCTGGTTCTTTAACGATAATTCGAATCGACATGTTGTAAGCACCTTCCCAATCCTTATCATAGTTTCGCGACATCATCTGATCTTCGTATATTGGTTTTAATCTATGTTTATACCGCTTGTTCACATCCACATTTTTGCATCGAAGTGCTGTAAAATGTTCACATTAACATCTGCGGGTCTACATCCAGACTAATTAGCAACTTTTGGGCCTGAACATCATCGTCCATATGCCGGGCCGTTGCCAAAGCCAGGCCAATAGCGTCCACATCCCCACGCCATTTTATCATACATTGGAATCGGTATCTATTCTTGATCCGCGGAATAGGCGAAGCTACAGGACCCAGAACGTCAAACGCTTCGTTGCTGAAACGATCCAGACTGCCAAGCCAACCCGCAGCGTTCGCCTTCTCTTTCAGCAATCGAGTATAGTTTTCAGCTAGTCGGATCAGTACCGGAAGCTGTTCATGAGAGAACGTCACCAGAATCAGGCGACAGTAGGGTGGATACTGCAAATTTCTACGGTGCAGCAGTTCCTCTCTCACAAAAGATACGTAATCATGCTGGCTTGCATGTCCAATGGAGTAATGTTCAGGCGTATAGGACTGCACAAATACCTCACCCGGCAATTGATGACGGCCCGCCCGGCCTGCAACTTGTGTCAGCAATTGAAAGGTCTTCTCCGCGGCACGGAAATCAGGCAAGTTAAGAGCCGAATCTGCAGTGATGACTCCTACCAGGGTGACATCGGGGAAATCAAGCCCCTTGGCAACCATTTGGGTGCCAAGCAGGACATCGGCCTTTTTCTCCCGAAACTGTTTTAACAATTTTTCATGTGAGCCCTTTTCCGTAGTCGTATCTACATCCATGCGGATCACGCGAATTCCCGGGAAGAGCTTGGCCAATTCTTCCTCAACCCGCTGCGTCCCTGTACCAAAGTACCTTATATGCTCGCTTCCGCAATCCGGACATGTTTCGGGTGCTGCTTCTGCATATCCGCAGTAGTGACAACGTAAATTGTTGGAACGTTGATGATACGTTAAAGAGATATCACATTCCGGACAACCCGCTACATATCCGCAACTGCGACACATGACGAAGGTTGAATACCCGCGGCGGTTAAGCAGAAGAACCGTCTGTTCTCCACGCTCCATGCGTTCTTCCAGACCTTTGTGTAGCGCCCTGCTGAACATGGAACGATTTCCATCCTTCAACTCTTCACGCATATCGATGATCCGTACATCCGGCAAATTGTTGCCAAGTGCCCTTGTAGGCATATTTAACAAAAGCGGAGCAAAATCATCATTGCTTAGTGAGCGCGCAGCATAATAACTTTCCAGCGAAGGTGTAGCTGAACCGAGAACCACGACAGCTTGGTGCTGTTGCGCTCTTCTGACAGCCACATCACGCGCATGGTATTTCGGAGTTTCTTCCTGTTTATAAGAAGTTTCATGTTCTTCATCCATAATAATCAGCCCCAAACGGCTGAATGGGGCAAATACAGCTGAACGGGCACCAATCGCGACCTTCACCTGGCCTTCCCGAATTTTACGCCATTCATCATAACGTTCACCGCCAGAAAGACGACTGTGCATGACCGCAACCTGATCGCCAAAACGTCCCTTGAAGCGCTCCACCATCTGTGGGGTTAGTGCTATTTCCGGCACAAGCACGATGGCTTGTCTGTCCTGATTGATGCACTGTTGAATCGTCTGCAGATAAACTTCGGTTTTACCACTTCCAGTGACGCCATGCAGCAAAAACACACCGTGACGCTGTTCCTGCAAACGCCCGTTGATACTGCTATAAACGCCTTGTTGCTCGTCTGTCAACTTCAGCGGTTCTGTTGGCTTAAAACGTCTGCCTTGATATGGATCGCGGAAGACCTCTACGTCCTCCGTCATGACTAACCCTTTTTCCTCAAGCCCTTTGATCGTTGCCGCCGATACCTGCAGAGTAGACAATACTTCCTTCAAAGGCATCGGTAACAGATCTTTCATCTCCAGCAAAAAAGAAAGAATCTCTTTCTGCCGCTGCGCCTTTGCCGGAAACGAGGACAGTGCTTCTTCTGCAACAGCGACATCCACCGCCAGATTCACCGATTTCATCGTTTTTTTATTCAGCTTGTCCTTGATCGCCTGACTTTCCAGTAGTACACCGCTCAGCAAAAGCTTTTTGATCAAGGCTGCATGGTTCGGATACTTGCGGCTTAATTGTTGTAAGGGCACCTGTCCCCGGCTTTTGACAAAACGAATAATATCCTGCTGAACCTTCTCTGTAGTGGATTCCTCTCCCCACACTAACAAAACTTCCTCGTTGGAAGAATCACTATCCGCATGTCCATCAAGCCCATCACCAAGTGAAATATATCGCTCGGCTTTTCCTTTCAGCGCCGTTGGCACCATCACTTGCAAGGACAAAATCCGATTGCTCGCATATCGATTGCTCATCCATTCTGCCAGTTCCACCAGATCCTTCGACAGCGGCGGCACAATATCCAGCAACTCCTGAATAGACTTTAACTTAAACGATTCTTCTCCCGTACGGGGAACCAAATCAACGACAAACCCTTGCACGGTGCGATGTCCAAAAGGTACACCTACCCTGCTCCCCACCTCAATCCATTCCTTCATGGAGTCGGGTACCAGATAATCAAAAGGCCGGTCGGTCTGCTTTACAGGAACATCGACAATGACCTTGGCAATCTCCATCTTCTAATTCCTCCCGGCAATGCGCTCCGCCGCAATTTGGAGCAAGCGATGCGCCACATCTTCCTTGGACATCAGTTCAAGCTCCTCTACCAACCCTTCACGGTCATAAATGTGCACCGCGTTGGTGTCTGTTCCAAATCCTGCTCCCGAGCGGGTGACATCATTGGCTACGATCAGATCACAATTTTTCCGTTCCAGTTTCTCACGTGCATACATCTCGAGCGACTGGGTCTCGGCAGCAAAACCGATCAAAAACTGATGGGTTTTCCGCTTGCCCAGTGTTTCTAAAATATCTATATTTTTCACAAGTTCGAGCGACAAGGTGTCGCCTTTCTTCTTGATTTTCTCCATGTAAACTTCCTTCGGGCGATAATCAGCCACTGCGGCTGCTTTAATAACGATATCCGCATCATCCCACTCCTGTGATACCGCCTCATACATGTCCTGTGCAGACTGTACGGGGACGATTTCTACATTTTCCGGCGGCTTTGCCTGTGTATTGCCCATAACAAGCTTCACATCAGCCCCTAGATCACGCGCAGCAGCAGCGATGGCAAACCCCATTTTTCCAGATGAATCATTCGTAATATAACGTACCGGATCAATGCGCTCAATCGTACCGCCAGCAGTAACTACAACCTTTTTGTCTTTTAAAGGCGGATTTTGCCCTATCATCCCACTTAACAACGACTCTTGGATTTTTTCCTGTACACCATGTTGTGCCACAACCTCGATCCGAGCCTGTTCTGTGCGTTTCAATGTTGCTGAATCAAGCTCTGCAAAAAAACGCTCCACTACATCTACAATGGTCTCCGGTTCTTCCAAACGTCCCTTGCCGACATAACCACAGGCCAGCAGTCCTTCACCTGGTTCAATCATTAGCGTGCCGCGTTCAGCCAGTAGATTCATATTGTGCTGTACCGCTGGATGATCATACATGTGCACATTCATAGCAGGGGCGATCATCACGGGTGCAGTAGTGGCAAGCAGCGTAGTGGTGAGCATATCATCAGCCATACCGTGTGCCATCTTGGCGATCACATTCGCTGTGGCCGGAGCCACCAACACCAGATCAGCCAGATCCGCGAGATTAATATGCGAAACAACCGCAGGCTCTCGTTCATCAAATGTATCTGTATATACTGCGTTTCGGGTCAACGTCTGCAGCGTTAATTCGGTAATAAACTGTGTTGCCGAAGCGGTCATAATGACATGCACATCCGCTCCTTTTTGCACCAGTTTGCTGCATAATGTTGCTGCTTTATAAGCCGCTATGCCTCCTGTTACGCCAAGCACGATTTTTTTACCGTTCAACATGTTCAATATCCCCCGATAATATTAAGACGTCTATATAAGCAAAAAGTAAAAGTAAAATAATAGTTAAGTCTGATCAAGGCTTATTCGTAAAAAAATAACAACCTTTCGGTTGTCAAAATGATTCGGCTTCCGCCGTATGCAGTTGAAGAGCAGCCCGGGGGCTTACTCTTCTTCTTCGTCCTGCCCTTTGATCACAACGAGATGATCACCATAAATCTCTTCCAAAGCGACGCCAACCTGTTTATGGGATTTTGCGTTTCTCAGCTCTGTTTTTTCACCCTCACGAAGCTGTCTAGCCCGGCGCGATGCCGCAACAACCAGGGAATACTTACTGTCAACTTTGTTCATCATTTCATCAATCGAAGGATACAACATATTACAGAACACCTCTTTGCTTTAGTATAATCACAAGTTGCCGCCGGACAGAACCTTTATGTTGCGTGCCTTCATGTACTGGTAACAGTCCAGACCGAACTTTATCCTTAACATGATATGACAACAGCCCCATGAATATCGCTGTACGCGGCGGCAAAAAGGATTATTTATTGATCTTACAATGTTCGGCGATAATGATGCTTTCTATTCGTTTACAAGCCAAATCGATTTCATCATTCACCACAGCGTAATCATACTGTTCGAGCAGATTGATCTCATCCACCGCAACGGACATCCGGTGATCAATCGTCGCCTGACTCTCGGTACCGCGACCTTGAATCCGATCTTTCAGCTCGTCCAAAGAAGGAGGAAGCAGGAAGACAAAAATCCCTTCAGGGAATTTCTCCTTCACTTTAAGTGCGCCCTGAACCTCGATCTCCAAAATGATATCGCGGCCTTCGTTGAGTGTTCTCTCCACGAAATCACGTGGAGTCCCGTAATAATTACCAACATACTCTGCATGTTCCAGCAGTTGATCTTCGGCAATCATCTTCAGAAACTCATCATGCGAGTGAAAGAAATAGTTCACTCCATGCTCTTCACCCAAACGTGGCTGACGAGTCGTTGCTGATACCGAATAAGTCAGATTCGGAACCCGTTTGCGCAATGCGCTGCATACTGTACCCTTCCCGACCCCAGATGGGCCGGACAACACTATCAGTAATCCCTTAGACATATTACACTCCATTTTATTCGTCGTTATCATCATCTTTCGAAGAAAGACGATGGGCGACCGTTTCAGGCTGAACTGCAGACAGGATAACATGATCACTATCCGTAATAATTACGGCACGTGTACGTCTTCCGTAGGTTGCATCGATCAGCATGTGACGATCTCTGGCCTCTTGTATAATTCTCTTGATCGGCGCCGATTCCGGACTCACGATGGATATAATCCGGTTCGCCGATACGATGTTACCGAATCCAATGTTAATGAGTTTGATTGCCATATTCAGGTTCTTCCCCCTATACATGCGACTCTTCTGTCGAAATTTGGCCGTTCATTCGATGTTCGCCGCTTGCTCACGAATCTTCTCCAGCTCCGCCTTCATCTCGACAACACGGTTCACCAGAGCCAAGTGGTTGGCTTTTGATCCGATCGTATTCACTTCACGATTCATCTCCTGAATCATGAAGTCCAACTTGCGGCCTACCGGTTCCTCACTCTTTAGCAATTCTCTGCATTGCCCGAAGTGGCTGAGTAAACGTGTAAGCTCCTCTTCAATGTTGGAACGATCAGCAAAGACTGCAATTTCCATACCCAATTTATGCTCATCAAAAGGGAAAGAGCCGTCCTCCTGCAACTCCGTAAGACGCTGTCTCAGCTTGTTGCGGTAATCGCTCACCACAGTCGGTGCAAGTACAAGCATCTCGCTGTGCAGCGACTCCAGACGGGTAATCCGCCGTTCCAGGTCACTGGCCAGATGAAGACCCTCGCGAGCGCGCATCTGCTCCAGACTGGACAGAGCTTCGTTTAATCCGTTCTGCAGAACCTGCTCCCAGTCGTCTTTTTGTTCCTCCGGAACAGAACTTGTCCCATCCGGCTGAACCATGACATCTGGCAGCCCCAGCATATCCACAATACTCGGTCTGCCCTGCATTCCAAAATGAGACTCCAGCCGCTCAGCTGCCTGCAGATAGGCCCTGACCGCCTGTTCATTCAGAACAGCGGGGAGAGCCTGGTCTTCCTCTTTTTCTTTCATTACATAAACATCAATCCGCCCGCGCTTTAAGCGGCTCTGTACGATCTTTCTCAAACCATCTTCATAATACGTCCACTCTCTTGGCAGACGCATCATCACTTCGCAATAACGATGATTGACTGATTTGATCTCCAATTGTACCTTGTAGCCGCCAAAATGAAAGGCGGATTGACCGTATCCGGTCATACTGAATGACATCGGCATCACATCCGTTTTACTATTGTAATTGATTATTAGGGTTGAAACAAGTAGGACATTGATGCTCCGACTTCTCCCAGACGTATTGGGTCAGTTCTGCCGTCATGCCATAGAACATAAACGGAGTCATCAGATAGATGCCCTTAAAGTGCTCTGTGGCTACGTCCAGCAACTCTTTCGCAATCTTTACTCCCATGGCACGGCCCTCTTCGCCTTCAAGTCCTGCCATGCGGGAGCGCACCTCATCCGACAATTGGATACCTGGAACCTCATTGTGCAGGTACTCCGCGTTTCGGCCGCTTGCTAGCGGCATAATGCCGACAAAAATAGGAATGTCTAGATGTTTGGTCGCCTCACGCATCGCGACAATTAATTTGGGATCGTATACAGGCTGAGTCATAATATAGTCTGCCCCGGAGGCGATTTTCTTTTCAAGCCTTTGTACTGCTTTGTCCAGATGTTTCACATTCGGGTTGAAAGCAGCTCCAATAACAAAGCCCGCTTTCTGCTTCAACGGTTTACCCGAAAAGGCTACGCCGTCATTCAGCTGTTTGATCATTCGTATGATTTCAAACGACGTCAGATCATACACGGAGCTTGAACCAGGCAAATCACCAAACCTTGCTGGGTCGCCCGTTACGGCAAGCACATGGTTAATACCCAATGCATCAAATCCCATCATATGAGACTGGGTTCCGATCAGGTTACGGTCACGGCAGGCAATATGCACAAGTGCACGAAGACCCGTGCGATCCTGAACCAGATGGCCAAGCGCCATATTGCTCATACGTGTTACAGCAAGGGAGTTGTCGGCAAGTGTCAGGGCATCCGCTCCTGCCGCCTTCAGCGTTTCGGCACCCTTCATGAATTTGGCAACATCCAGATCACGCGGAGGATCAAGCTCTACAATGACCGTGTGACGTTGTTTGACCAGATCCACAATCGTTGGCTGGCCTCCTCGTCCTGCGCGTTCATCCACATTTTCATGAAGCACGATACGTGGCGCTGTTTCCGCAGAATCAGGTTCAGCAATCGGCAGTGGTACGTACTCCGCGAGCGCTTGTTTAATCGCAGTGATATGATCTGGTGTTGTACCGCAGCAGCCGCCGATAATACGCGCACCAAGATCCGCAAACTGTATTGCAGTCTGACCAAAGTACTCTGGCGTTGCACCATAACGGAACTGACCATCCACATAGTCCGCCGCACCCGCGTTCGGATATACGGACATCGGAATACCGATGCGTCCCGATACCGTTTCCATCGCGCGCATGATCCCGTTCGGACCAGACCTGCAATTGAAACCGATGACGTCAGCACCCTGTTCACGCATAATACGAAATGCTTCAGGCATCGTGTAACCGTCCAGCGTGTGGCCTACATCCTCTACCGCGAATTGTCCAATCACAGGCAGATCGCTCAGCTTGCGGGCCTGCAGAAGCGCGATATCCATCTCTTCGATATCATAGAACGTTTCAAGCAGGATACCGTCCACACCTTCGTCCAGTAACGCAAAAATCTGTTGTTGATAGAAGCGTTTCAATTCACTAGTAGACACATTTGTCCGTTTACCGCCGCGAATCGAACCTACTGCACCAAGAACGTATCCCTCTGCCCCCGCCACTTCTTTCGCGATACGTACGCCCGCACGGTTCACGTCCTCAACCTTGGACTCTAGTCCAAACTTGGACAACTTGTCAAAATTCGCCGAGTATGTGTTTGTCTCAAATATATCTGTGCCTGCATCGCGGTAACGACGATGTACGTCCGCCACAACTTCAGGTGAAATCAAGTTCAATTCTTCATAAGAGATCCCGACCGGAAATCCCATTTGATATAGAAATGTCCCCATGGCCCCGTCCCCAACAAGAACACGTTGCTGCATCGCTGTACGTAAATCTGCCTTCATCCCATTTCCCCCCGCCTGACTCTGATCGTTTTCATACTAATGTAACACAAAAAATGCTTAAAAACGAAGAAAAACACAGGTATTTGATGTATGTCCGGCACCAGTAGACATTTTGCACTTCGCATTGTGAATTCGTCCGTTACGGCCGGACAGCTTGGATCTTTCGGATAAAAAAAGAGGCCCCCAGGCCTCTTCGGTATAAACGGCTACTTTATTTATGAGGTAACTCCTTTGAAAACAACTTCGGCTGGCCCTGTCATATAAACGTGGTTGTCCGCCTCACTCCACTCGATGTTCAGATCCCCGCCTTTAAGGCTGATCACCGCTGTACGATCTGTATGACCATTCAGCACCGAAGATACCAGCGTTGCACAAGCTCCTGTTCCGCAGGCCAGTGTTGGGCCAGCCCCGCGCTCCCATACACGCATATCTACATATCCGCGGTCACGTACCGTTGCGAATTCAACATTGATTTTTTTCGGGAACATTGGGTGTACCTCAAGCAATGGCCCCCAAGTTGTCAGATCAAAGTTCACCGCATCTTCAACGTAGATGACCGCGTGAGGGTTACCCATGGACACCGCTGTGAATTTGAATGCATGTCCATTCGCTTCAATGTTGTGATTGACCACTGGATTCGCATCCACAGTTGTAGGGACTTGAAGACCGTCCAGAATGGGCTCGCCCATGTCTACTCGAACCGTATCCACTTTGCCATCCTGAATATTAAGAGTTACAGGTTGAACCCCTGCACCAATCGTTTCAATCGTAATCTGCTCGCGATCAACATGCCCATGGTCATATACGTACTTGGACACACAACGAATAGCGTTACCGCATTGCTCTGCTTCCGAACCATCGGAATTCATAATTCGCATCTGAAAATCCGCCTTCTCTGAAGGCAGTATATAAACCAAGCCGTCTGCACCGATGCCAAAAAAACGATTGCACCATTTTACCGCAAGTTCAGCAGCATCTGCTGGAAGCTGTTTTTCACCAAATACAACGATAAAATCGTTGCCTAGTCCGTGCATTTTTGTAAATTCCATAATCTTGCCCACTCCTTTTGGCAGTCTGCCACCAAAGCTTTATAGTTTATTTATAGCCAGTCTCCATTCATGCATACAAAGCATACAAAAAAGCTATCCTGCAAAATATCAAAGCCTTCGCTTTGAATCATTTTGAGGATAGCATATCGAAACGGATCAATAAAAGCTATTGATTTTATGCTGAAAACTTTGTACTTTTCGGTACGAAGCGTCCAGGACCACCCATGCGGCGACGATTCCGGCGGCCACCCCAGACACTGCCAGCACCCATAAGGAACGTTGGAATGCCCGCAGCTACGATACAAATGGCCCATTCACGCAAACCAAGAGGTACCGTTTTGAAGATGGGTTGCAACGGTTCCACGTACATTACCACCAGCATCAACACAACCGATGAGATGACAGCAAGAACCAGGTATTTATTCTGTAACGGATTTCGGTGAAAAATGGAACGGGAACTGCGACAGTCAAACACATGTATTAACTGTGCAAGTACCAATGTGGCAAAGGCAACGGATTGTGCCTTGATCAATTGCCCTGGATGATCCGGTGCGGCCTGAAGCGTCAGCCAAAAGGCGCCAAGAGTACACAATCCGATCAATACACCGCGGCTAATAATTTTCCAGCCCAGCCTGCGGGCAAAAATATTTTCCTTTGCGCCACGAGGCTTGTGCTCCATCAAATCTTTTTCCGCCTGATCAACCCCAAGCGCCATCGCTGGCAAACCATCTGTCACTAGGTTAACCCATAGAATCTGGATTGGCACGAGTGGCAACGGCAAACCCATCATCATCGCAAAAAACATGGTCAATATTTCGCCAACATTCGAAGCAAGCAAATAGCGGATAAACTTGCGAATGTTTTCATAGATGTTACGCCCCTCTTCGATGGCCGCCACGATGGTGGAGAAGTTATCATCACTCAAAATCAAGGAGGAAGCTTCCTTCGTCACATCGGTTCCCGTGATTCCCATCGCAATGCCGATGTCTGCTGCCTTGATGGCAGGTGCATCGTTCACACCATCTCCGGTCATCGCAACAACGTGTCCTTTGCGCTGCAATGATTTGACGATACGCAATTTATGCTCAGGAGATACTCTGGAGAACACGTAGATATCGTTCACCGTTTTATCCAATTGTTCATCCGTCATGCCTGCCAGCTGTTGCCCGCTTAACGACGCTCCGCCGCGAGGAAGGATACCAAGCTGGTGAGCGATTGCTTCTGCCGTGGTTCCATGATCGCCTGTAATCATCACCGTACGTATGCCAGCCTTGCGGCATGTCGCAATGGCGTCACGAACTTCACGGCGAGGCGGATCGATCATGCCAGCTAGCCCAACAAATACAAGTTGGCTCTCAGCTGCATGCTCGTCAGCCACATGTTCCTTCAACTTGACTTCACGATAAGCCATACCGAGTACCCGCAAGGCGTTACCCGCCATGCTTTCGTTGGCAGCCATCACTTTCTGGCGCAGAGTCCCGGTAAACGGAACCACTTTACCTTCCCACAAAATGTAACTGCAATGTTCGATCAGTACATCAGGTGCACCTTTTGTATAAACCATACGCCCGCCTTGATGTTTAACCATCACAGACATGCGTTTACGCTCGGAATCAAACGGGAATTCCTGCTCCCGCTCATATAATTCCTTGAGGCCCGCCGGAGTAAGACCCATTTTGGAGGCCATAGTCACCAGTGCACCCTCTGTCGGATCCCCTTTTAACTCCCAGAGCACTTGGCCGGCACTAACCTGTTCTTCCTCCAGTTCGCCTTTCTTCCGACCTTTCTTGCTGTCTTTTTTGGACTCCTTGCTCTTTTTCTTGCTGCCTGGATCGTCCAGAACCGTCTCTACTATGCTGGCATTATTACAAAGAGCACTGATCTGTAGCATTCTTCGGAGTGACTGATCATTTTTCAGCTCTATGATTCGATCATTTTCCAACATATGTCCTTCCGGCGCATAACCATCTCCGGTCACCTTAACACTGCGTCCCTCCAGCCATACATCCGTTACCGTCATTTTGTTCTGCGTGAGCGTGCCCGTCTTATCTGAGCAGATCACCGAAGCGCAGCCTAAAGTTTCTACCGAAGGCAGTTTACGTACAATCGCTTTCCGTTTGATCATTCGCTGCACACCCAGCGCAAGTGCAATCGTAACGATAGCCGGCAACCCCTCAGGGATAGCGGCTACGGCGAGACTGACACCTGCCAGGAACATACCTACCGCGGGTTGTCCATGTAAGATACCTGCGACTACAACCATGACGGTTAATCCCAATGCAACAAAGATCAGAATTTTGCCTAACTGTTCCAGTCTGTGCTGTAGCGGAGTCTCCTGCTCCTCCGTATTCTGGATAAGATCAGCAATTTTGCCCATCTCCGTATCCATACCCGTTCGAATGACAACACCCTTGGCTGTCCCTCGGGTGACCATGGTGCCCATAAAACCAATGTTTTTCTGATCCCCCAGAGGAACATCGTCACTTGCGATGGGTCTGCAATGTTTGCTGACAGGCACGGATTCCCCGGTTAGTGCCGATTCCTCTACATCCAAACTATTGGTTTCCAGCCAGCGAACATCAGCGGGGATGCGGTCACCACTTTCAACCATGATAATATCTCCCGGTACTAATAGGTTGGCAGCAAGATGTACTTCCTGTCCGGACCTGAGCACTTTGGCGGCAGGGGCCGAGAGCTGTTTAAGTGCACGAAGAGAACGTTCGGCCCGGAATTCCTGTACAAATCCCAAAATGGCGTTCAACACAATAATAGCCACGATCGTTACCGCATCCAGGTACTCTCCAAGCAAACCGGATACCAGCGTTGCTCCCATGAGCACTAGCACCATGAAGTCCTTAAACTGATTCAACAGGAGAGTGATCGGCGATATTCGCTTTCCCTCACTCAATTCATTCGAACCGGCGATCTTCCGTTTCTCAGCCACTGCTTCGTCCGTCAACCCTTCCTGCGGGCTAACGCCGAGAGTTTCACGAAGCTCTTCGTCGTTTAGTTGATGCCACTTGGTATGTTCCATGCTCCAAAATTCCCTCCCAGTCTTATTTCATCTGCAATGCAAGCTCTCATCACTCGCCGGCATGCTGTTTGGGCAGGCTGTACACTGTGCCGGACAAACTACCTGCTCTATATGTATTCGGACAGGTCCACGATTAGCACCCGGAAGGTGAATCCTTTCCTCATTGGACAGAATAAGCTAAAATAAAGGTTGACGTGCCCCCGCACGCCTGCGGAAAACTGCCTGGCTTGGAACGAGAATTCAGCAGAATTGGCTTCCTTCAGCGTTTTCAGACACACTCTTAGGCAAGCCGCCTTACAATATTTAAAAGGCAGTCAGCCACTCGTTAATAACCATGTTGATGTTGTTACATATGCTACGGTTGCCTGTAAACCGTTATAGATGAAGCATTCCGCATGAACTCATGCAGATGCTCAATAGAGAGGAAGTGGATCATATGGCACTTGACGGTATCGTTACCAGAGCCATCGTACATGAATTGCAAGGCTGTATCGGAGGACGTATCAGCAAAATTCATCAGCCAAACGGCCATGATGTGGTGCTCACCCTGCGTGCCCAGCGAGGCAACAGCAAATTGCTTGTTTCGGCAAGCCCAACGTATCCGCGTGTACATTTTACAGAGAAGACATTTTTGAATCCAACAGAAGCACCGATGTTTTGCATGCTGATGCGAAAACATTGCGAAGGAGCTATCATTGAAAATATCCGTCAGATCGGGATGGAACGGATCATTCATATTGACGTACGTCAGCGGGACGAGCTTGGCGACGTTTCGGCCAAACGCATCATCATCGAGCTCATGGGTCGCCATAGTAATATCATTTTGCTTGACCCTGCAACGGATACGATATTGGATGGGATTCACCACGTCACACCATCCATCAGCAGCTATCGTGTGATTATGCCAGGTTTTTCTTACACTGCACCGCCTGAACAACATAAAATCAATCCGTTAGAGGTATCCCAAAACGAGTTTGAGCAGATGGTTACAGCAGCCTCAGATGCAGACGGAAATGAAGCTGTAGCACAATCGGACACAACTAAAACGGCTATAGAAACAAAAGCAGACGCCTCACGCTGGCTCGTCAATGCTTTTAGTGGGATGAGTCCGCTGATTGCAGGCGAGATTGCCACTCGAACAGGTTCCGATTCAGACCGTATGGAGGCAGGAGCACTCTGGACTGCTTTCGAGTCAGTCATCCAATTTGTAAAAGAACATCAGTACACTCCTGTAACAGGGCTGAACGCCAAAGGAAAAATGATCTTTTCCGCCATACGATTGCACAGTATTCAGGATCAAGAGAAAACATATGATACGATAAGCAAATGTATGGAGGATTACTACGGAGACAAGGCCGAACGAGATACGGTTAAACAGAGAGTCAGCGACCTGCTCCGTTTTTTGCAAAATGAGCGTAGCAAAAACATTAAAAAACTCGACAACCTCAACAAGGACTTGCTTGAGGCCGACGATGCGGACAAGTACAGACTGTGGGGCGAGCTGTTATTTGCTTCCCTGCACTTGGTTAACAAAGGTGACAAAAGTGTAGAGCTTGTTAACTTTTACGATGAGGATCAGGGTAACATTACGATTCAGCTTGATCCATTGCTCACACCATCCGATAATGCCCAGCGTTATTTCAAACGTTATAACAAGTACAAAAACAGTCTGGCTGTCATTCACGAACAGCTTGGCAAAACGAAGGACGAAATTGCCTATCTGGACAACCTGCTTCAGCAGCTGTCCATCGCCTCCATGAACGATATCGAAGAAATTCGAGACGAACTTGTACAGCAGGGGTATCTGCGTGATCGGAACAAAAAAGGCAAGAAAAAGAAGAAAAATGATCGTCCAACTGTGCATCAGTTCACTTCGTCAGAGGGGATCGACATTCTGGTCGGCAAAAACAATCTACAGAACGAGTATGTGACCAATCGTCTGGCGTCAGCGAATGATACATGGCTGCATACCAAAGACATTCCGGGTTCCCATGTCGTTATTCGCAGCACCGATTTTGGTGAAGCTACGCTGGAGGAAGCCGCTCAACTCGCCGCTTATTTCAGCCAAGCGAAGGAATCAAGCAGCGTGCCAGTGGATTACACGTATATTCGTCACGTTCGCAAACCAAGTGGTGCAAAACCCGGATTTGTCATATACGACCATCAGAAAACTCTGTTTGTAACACCAAACGATGAATTAATTAAAAGCTTACCGTCCTCGATAAAAAATGGATAAGCTGCCACTTATCTCATAGGTTGAGCTGTAACGCAAACTGAAAAACCCCCTGCCAGCAAAGGCCGAGGGGTTTTCAGGTTTTCAACGAATACAATTCGCAACTTTGTTCTTCACGTACAGTTCGATGAAAGCAGAACGTGTAACGATTATGAATGACCTTTTTGTCATAGAAGCCTTGAGAGAAGGAGAAGCAGAAACGAAATTATTCGCACGCTGTCAGCAATATACGCAAGAACTTGGGTGTGAATATATGTCATGGATTACAGCCATGACCAACGAGCGTGCGCAACAATTGTTCGATCGGCTTGGAGCTAAACGAGGCAATTGGGTGAACTATTCGATTTAGGGATACCCCTCCTAATGAGGTTACCTCTTGCTGTGTGCAGCCGCCTGCAGTATTTCGAGCACTTCAAAAGGTACCGTCTTGCTACCCAGATCTCCATGAAAAACAACGCCTTGTCGTTCGCCATGGTAATCTGAGCCACCTGTCACAATAAGATCGTATTCCCTAGCCATTTCAGCATATCTGCGTTCCTCTTCCGGGCCATGGTCTGAATGAAATACTTCAATGCCATCCGGAAGGGATTCTGCGATAAGTCGACGTACCAATTCATCATCGTTATAGAGACCAGGATGGGCAATAACAGAGGCTCCGCCCGCTGCTCTGATCCACTCGCACGCATCCATCGGGGTAACTCGGGGTACAGACACGAAACCAGGCTTGCCTTCAGCAAGATAGCGGTCAAATGCATCTCGCATATCGACAGCGTATCCCTTCTTCACCAACACGTCAGCCATATGAGGTCTGCCAATACTCTCATCCGGCTCTAACGGCCGGCCCAATTCATCTAACACTTCCTGCCAGCTTATATCTAAACCAAGTTCCTGAAGTTTGCCGATAATCAGATGATTACGCTCATCTCTTGCTTCTCTTAATCCTCGCAACCGCTGCAGAAATAACTCATCCTCCGTATTCACGTAATAACCAAGCACATGAATATCTTTACCACCAGCCCGCGTGCTGATTTCAACTCCAGCTATAACATCTATACCGTACTCTTTCCCCGCTCGCTTTGCTTCTGCTACACCGGCTACCGTATCATGATCTGTCAAGGCCACTGCCGCTAATCCTCTCAGCTTTGCGAGCTTCACATTATCAGCCGGTGGCTGCATTCCATCAGAGGCCTGACTATGCGTATGAAGATCACAGCGTCCTTGATGCTGATTCATGAGCATCCTTCCTTTCATAAAAAATACTGACTATTCTTCTCACACGTCTGATTTTATAAATCCTCGATTGTACCTACTCCTATATAGTTCATACTTAAACCTGTTCTCCCCGCTCTTGCTCCTGTTGACGCAAATATCCCAGAAAAGCAACAGCCGACAGTGGCAACAAAGAGGACTTGAGGTGAATCGCGTAAAACTGCCGCTTGAATTCGAGCCCGCGTATATCCACAATGTGAACAAGCCCCAGAGCCAGTTCATGCTGCACTGACGAAGGAGACAACATGGTGATGCCTACGCCCGCCTCCACAGCGGATTTGACGGCACCTGTACTTCCAAGCTCCATGACCACATTCATATCACTCGGGTCTATTTTTTTCTTTTTCAGTTGACCTTCCATGACCTGACGTGTGCCCGACCCTTCCTCGCGAAGCACAAATGGGTAATTCATAACCTCTTCCAGGTTCACTTTACCGCGCCCTGCCAAATCATGTCCTGCTGGTACAATTAGTTTCAGTTCGTCCTGCATCACAGGTTCAACGATCATATCCGGGTGATTTACCGGTGCTTCAATTAATCCAAAATTCAACTGATGCTTCAGAATCTCATCCATGATCTGGGTGGTATTCATTACCTTCATCACAATGGAGATATCAGGATACTGCTTTGCAAAAGGCCCCAGCATACGGGGCAGTACATACTCACCGATCGTGAGGCTTGCTCCGAGCTGTAATCTTCCCTGCAGCTTCTGCGTAAAAGCAGACATGGCCTCATCTGTCTGACGAACCATTTCTACACTTCGCTTGGCGTGAGGCAGTAGCGTCCTCCCAGCCTCCGACAATTCTATTTTTTTGGTGGAACGATGCAGCAGTTTAGTACCAAAATAGTCCTCGAGCGATTGGATCTGCATCGTCACGGCCGGTTGTGTCATATGTAACGCCTGCGCAGCTGCGGAAAAACTCCCCTTCTCCGCTACCGTATAAAAAATGTGCAGTTGATGAAAATTCATATCTTCGCCCCTCTTCAATTACGCTTTCTATATTGTATCCGATTTCCAGCCTGGCAACAAAAAAAAGCATGCAGCTTGTCTGCATGCGTTAGTACATAAAATGTCACATAAAATCTATGATTGCAATCTTGAATCTGCTTCATCATCTATGCTTTCGGCTATTTTTGACCAGTGTCATTCTTCTTGAGTGTCTCAGCCAAGAATAATACGACTTCAGGTCTCTCAGTTCAATCGTCTCCGACATTCGTCCCAGAAACGTCACTACAATCATTTTGTGCAGCGGATTGCCAGTAATATCGTATTCTCCTTCAAGCTCGGAAAACTCAGCAACCACCACCAGATCATCGTCAATCAGATAAACATCCTGTTCATTGCGGTAATATGGTGTTACCCTGTCCTGCTTCAGACACTCCCATAACCAAGCCGCAATATGATCATCATCACTACGTGCAGGCTCAATACGGTCTGCATACCGCATCTTTGCATGATGGGTAATGACGATGTCAGCCACTTTCTTGTCTCCGAGAGCCACAAAAAACGGCTCGTAGGTGCTCCAACGTTGCATCACCTTATCACGCATGGGAATCACTCTCCACCAGATAGGACTTTCTATCTATTTATTACCAAATATATTACAACATTAGTCCCGTAACAACAAGGCGTAAGTTTAACTTTTTTCGCAAAAGTCCGTTTATGCTCCTTTCTAAGAAAAGAGCGACCGGCGGGTCCCTCCTATGTTTCCTGCTATATTCCGTAAAAGCTTGTTTTGTCCATCGTTTTGCTGGCATACTCGGTTTTAATCTCGTTTCGATAGGAGCGCTCAATCTTGCGCACATAGGAAAGTCGCTTTACGTTTTTCATCGTATCTTCAGCCCGTTCTGCATTAACATACATCACAACATAATGCATACGGCGGGAGATATAATGCACGGTACCATATTTTTCGAGATTGCGAGCCGCTTTCAAATCACTTACCCAAATAATGAATCCTGTTCTTTCCGCAAACACCATCGTTCCCCGCCCTTCTATAAATGGAGACCGGCCCTCGAAAGGCCCGGTCTGTTCAACGTCTAAAATGCTATGATGTAACTGTCTTCGGCTTTAACTGCATCCACATTTACCACCACTGCCACAGCCGCCTTTGGGATTCGGATCATTGCTCGGTACCTTAATGGTAGTCGATACAGCAAAAGCAATGGTTTCTGACATCTGGAACAACATCTCATCCAATGCTTGCTCAGCCTGTTTGAAACGAATGACTGCTTCAAAAGATTCCAATTCCTTCTCAAGCACCTTTACTTGGTCCTTCGCTGCGTGATAGTCGGGATGAAAATGGCCAAAACGCTGTGTTTCTTCAAACAGCTCTTTCTTGGCATTCAATCTCCGGATGCCCTCCTGAATCTCAGAACTTGTTTCGACTTGCTGCTTCCAATATAAGTAATCCGACACTTCGGCAGATTGGTTAATCATGTCGCCCAGTTCATATGCGCCCGTTAACACTTGGGCCATATCGACCGTGTTTATTTCCGCTACGCTCATGAATTATTCATCCTATCTATATATAAAGTTCTACTTAAGGTAGACTACTTCATCATAGCATATCCTAGAATAGTTAAGAAGAGTTTTTCCTGTAGACTAGACTTCATCCGGCAGAATAATACGCATTGTATCCCAGCCTTCCGGGGTAAATGTTCGCCATTCGGTAGGTGATGCGAATGGACTCGAATCCAGAATGCACCACCCTTCCAGCATCCACTGCTCATGCCCCTCCAACTGATGTGGAATCAGAACAAACGTATCGTTACCCTGTTGAATGCCCAATTTCACCTGCCATTCGATGGCTTGGGCTGCAATTTGACGTGCAGTAGATAGATGATACTTTCTCCATTCCTTATGCCAAGTCTCAGGTACATCAGCCTTTCTTCGGCTCCACGCTACTTTTTCGTTCATATCATAATTCGAATCAGAATCAATATCATGATGATCCACCGTCTTACCTGGCATAAGAGATCGTTGAATGAATCCTGATGTCTCAGACCTGTAAAAACGATTCTGATTCGTCTCCGTCTTCTCAGAGGATCTCATACCGCTCGCAGTATTCAAATCACCAACCCGTCTCTGCTTTTCTGTGTACACGCATGCTGAGACCAAGGGCAATGGAAGCAACTCGTGATCGGATACAGTCTCGCTGCCTTTTGCCCAGTCTTGCAAAGCAGCAAGGACATGTTCCGGCAACTCCCCCTGTCCATGCCTCCGTAAGAAATGCACAATAGATTCCAATTTTATTCCACTGGAAACGGCGTTCTCCATTCGTTCTTTGGATAACTTATATATAGTCATCTGGTCGCGCGTAATCCGTTCACTGTAGTGCTCCAATCCCCAGCAAACTTCTGCAGAAACATCCGGCGGTACCATAACTTCAAAATCTGGTTGCACATAAAATTTACTCAATTGTCTCTCTTCTTGCTCATGCATTTCTGAACGTTGAATATGTTCCGTTTCCTTTTTCAAAAGTTCCGCTGGAGGAGTCAGCCAACGAAACGCCAGTCCCCCATTTTCTTCCTCGCCAACTTCACCAAATCCCCAGCCAGCCAAAGCATGAAGCCAACCTCTGGTCCCTATATCTCCCTCCAGATTCAGTACACGGCACCACTGTTTCAAGCCAGGCGTCAGTCCCGCCAACTGATAGCGAAAGTGCTGCATCTCTGCTCCGGACCCTCCATATCTATCCATACATACTTGGAAAATTTCACTATGCATCACAGACCAGGGCAACCTTATCCACTGCTGAAGCTTATCTTGCCTGATCTCAAACCCCCGATCCATTTTCTGCAACAAGTTTAAACAGAGCAACAGATCCAGCAGAATGACCACATGCACCGGATATAAGTCCTTATGTTCATAGGTAATCTCCAAATGTTCAAAATCATCTTTTGACAATATCGTTAATGTGCTTAACTTTTGTATGCTTCTCTTATGTATGGTGCCTTTTCCCGTCAGAGGCAGCCCCTCCCTTTGAATCCAAGCAAGCAGATGAAGCAGTTCTCCAGCGATATGCGGTTTCCCTTCTTTAACGATACGTTCAACGGATGCAACCATCGGCTCCACAGCATATCCAACCCGATCAGCATAAACCAATGTCAAAGTAGACAAATAACATTCAGGGATATGAAAGGAGTGTTCTCCCCAGCTTTTGTATACAGATTTGATCCATTGTTTACGACGAAGCATAGCAAAAGCAAGCCTGGCTTCAGCTCCACTTAACCCTTCCTTAGCCCAATCTTCCGAAGGCAGGAGAGAAGGGAACGTTTGACCCGCATATTTGTGAAAAATAGTACCTAACACCCGACGTTCCACAGTCGTAAGTGCAGACCATAATTTCAGTTCAGGCATCTTTCCCGATTGCACCACTTGTTCCATTCCTAATTCAAGATCAGACATCTCCATTTCCCTCCTCTTCCGCAACAAGTTAAGTTATTAAAACGTATCCTGCTCATATACAATGGCATATTCATACCCCTGCTCTACCAAAAACATCTGCCGATTTAACGCAAAGTCCTGTTCCTTGCTGTTCTCCGAAACCAGTGCATAGAAATAGGCTTTGTTTTCGCCGGCTTTAGGGCGCAGAATCCGACCTAACCGCTGGGCTTCCTCTTGCCTTGAACCAAAGCTACCCGAAATTTCGAGTGCCACCGCAGCATCCGGCAAATCAACCGCAAAATTGGCGACCTTGGATACAACAATCGTTTGAATCTCACCCTTTCGAAAAGCAGAAAACAACTGAACACGTTCCTGCTGTGACATCGATCCAGAGATTAGAGGTGCATCAATTTCCCGGGCAATCATCTCAAGCTGGTCAAGATATTGCCCAATGACAAGTGTTGGAAGGTTTTGATGACGTTCCAGTAAACGCTTTACAACCTTTAGTTTTGCAGGATTTTCAGCTGCAAGACGAAATTGATGTTTACCTTCGGCATGCACATAAGTCGATCTTAATTCGGGAGAAAAGGGTACCCTCACTTCCTGACACTTCACCTCAGCAATCCAGCCTTGCTGCTCCAGCTCTTTCCATGGCATATCGTATAACTTGGGTCCGATCAACGAGAATACATCCTGTTCACATCCGTCTTCACGAATAAGCGTTGCGGTTAAGCCCAGACGGCGCGTTGCCTGTATATCTGCTGTAGCCCGAAAAACAGGCGCAGGCAGCAAATGTACTTCATCATAGATAATCAGTCCCCACTTTCGTTCCTGCAAAAGATGAATGTGAGTGAAATCCGCATCCTTAGACTTCCGATGAGTCAAAATTTGATAGGTTGCCACCGTTACCGGTTTCACCTGTTTTTTCTGACCCGAATACTCTCCGACCTGCTCTGAAGTAATCGTTGTTTTATCCTGAATCTCTTGTATCCATTGCCGGACAGACGTTGTATTCGACGTTAGAATAAGACATTCACATTGCAGTTGTTCCAACACAGCCATGCCAATAATCGTTTTGCCTGCTCCGCAGGGTAGTACCAGCAGCCCACTTCCCCCGATCCCTTCACCTCCTGCAAAAGCATCCACTGCTTTCTGCTGATAAGCACGAAGCGCAAACGCAGCTTGCTCTTTTTCTCCGTATGCACTAGATGCACTATCTTTTAAAACATTTATATTAGACCGCCAGCTAAAAGCAAGATCATTCCCTTTCCGATATCCAGCATAATCCAATACGGGGTAACCAAGACGTGTAAGTTCCCTCTTCAATAAACCGCGCTTTTCCCCCGATAAGACAAGCTCATGCTCGTTGGTTCGTTCCATACAAAAAGCAGATATCGATTTCATGCTGCTCAGCTCGTCCAGAAGGTGCTGGTCTTCGCTAGTTAGACGCATTCTGGTATGGTCTGGTTCGGCATGTAGCTTTAATTTGCCGTATTGCTCCATAATTCTGCGCACATCCTGTGTAAGAGCCGAAGGAACATTCCAGCGTGAGATGAGCTCTAGGCTCTTGTTCACACGTTCCGCATTCCATCCTAATGCAGCCGCATTCCAAAGTGACAAGGACGTAATACGATAGGTATGAAACGTTGTCGGTGTCTTCACGAGTTCAGCGTACATACCGAGCTGCGCTCTAGCTGTTTCAAACCCGGGATGTCCCACTTCGAGCAATACCGTGAAATCACGCTGTACAATACAAGCACCCGGCTGATTCTGATCGAGCATCTCCATCTTCTCCACATCCATTTCTAATCCTCATCATCTGAACAAAAGATTTATACTACAACATTACCGTTGACAATGATCATTTTCATGCAATTAAAACCAAAAAAAGCACCCTGTCCATACCTAGGTATGTTCAGGATGCCCAACTATGATTCTCAGCATTCGGTTGCGTAACCCTTCGCCATGGCAACAAACAGTTTTACACCCGTCTGCATCGCGTCTTCGTCAAAATCAAACATCGGATGATGATGTGGATACACTGCATTCTTCTCCGGGTTGCCTGCACCGACAAACATGAAGCATCCCGGAACCTTCTGCAAATAATAAGCAAAGTCCTCGGCAGGCATCAGCATCGGAGAGTTTTGCACCCGCTCTGCCCCAAATACGGACGTAGCTTCATTGAAAAAGCGAGCCGTCTCCTGTGCGTCATTTACTACGGGCGGATATCCCATAATGTATTTCACCTGGGTTTCCGCACCATATGCAGCTCCTGTCTGAGCCACCATGGTAAGTACACGTTCTTTCATTCCGATCCGCGTCTCTTCATCAAACGTACGCACCGTGCCGCTCAGCTTGCATTGCTCCGCAATAACATTTTGCGCAGAACCGGCTTGCATCGTTCCAATGGTTAATACCGCGGGACGTAAGGGATCAACCGAACGGCTGACTATTGTCTGAAGCTGCATTACAAGTGCAGAGCCCGCTACGACACTGTCAACAGTAGCTTGCGGCATGCCTCCATGACCGCCTTTTCCTTTGATATCAATATAAAAGTCATCTGCCGCAGCCATCATCGGCCCCGCTGTGCTTGCAACCACGCCAACAGGAAGCGGCGTCCATAGATGTATCCCGTAGATAACGTCTACACCTTCCAGCGCTCCGTCTGCAATGACCTGAACAGCGCCGCCGGGAAGCAGTTCTTCCGCTGGCTGGAACAGAAAACGGATCTCTCCGCGAACCTCCTGTTTGTGGCGACTGAAATAAAGCGCCGTTCCCAGTAACATTGAAATATGACCATCATGGCCACAAGCATGCATCGCCCCAGCTTGCTGGGAGGCATACTCCACATCCTTCTCATCCTGGATCGGCAATGCATCCATATCGGCTCGAAGCATCACCACAGGCCCAGGCTTGTCTCCACGGAGTGTTCCTATAACCCCGTGGCCACCTACGTGACGTTTAACCTCCATACCAAAGCTATCCAGCATATCTGCCACAAAGGAAGATGTCTTCTCCTCATGAAAGGAAACCTCAGGATTGCGATGAAGGTGACGCCGCCATTCCACCATGTGGATCTGCAGATCTTCCCACCATATATTATTTGTCATATCATCCCATCCTTTCGATCCTCAACAGGGTTTGATTACAGCCCTGAACCTTCCTCTTTAAACCTATTGCTGTATATTGTAGCAGAATTGAACGAAAACCGATATGAAAGGCCTCTGGAAAGCTTGCACGAGAAGGGGAAACATACTATCATGAACTAGAGAAACACACGAGAATTATACTCGGAAGCTTATGAGGAGGATCAAACGCTTATGATTTTTGAGAATACAGGCTTGGATGGCTTGAAAAGCGACTTGGCATACCTGGATGAGAGCGCCGAGAAAGTCGGATTTGTCCGGTGGCAATGGGAATATTACCGTGCTACATATGACTACAAAATCGAAGATGAACAAACCAACTCAGAATACTTTGTACGCATTAATACGCGCGCGGTAGAAGGCAAACTGGAGAAACCCGATACGGTTCTGGCCGTTGAAGCCGTTTATCTGGGCAAAGCTACTTTCCCGCATGGACTTGATTACGACTCTTCCGTTCCGCAGCCAGTCGTGAAGCTGGCCACCCAAAAATTGCAGCAGCTCAAAGAACTGCTCGAAGCTTAGGCGGGCCATATCATGAAACAACAAACGGCCCAGACGAGAACGAAGAGAGGCACGCCGGATTTTCAACTGCTAATCCTCACTTTATTGTTGGTGGGCTTTGGACTGGTGATGGTATTTAGCTCCAGTTCCAGCATCGCAATCGCAAGCGAAAGTTTTAAAAACGATGCCCTTTACTTCACGAAAAAACAACTTGTGTGGGCGATTATCGGTCTATTTGGCATGTTTTTTGCCATGAATATCCGCTTTAACAAGTACAAAAAACTCTATGCACCTTTTTTCCTGTTCACCACCGCACTGCTCTTAATCGTGTTGGTATCCGGTGCCGTGTTAAATGGTGCAAGAAGCTGGATTCGGGTGTTTGGATTCAGTTTGCAGCCTGCAGAGTTCGCCAAAATCGCAATTATTTTATATTTGTCTGCACTCATCACCAAAAAGGGCGAACGTTTCCGTGATTTCAAGACCGGATATTTCCCAGTCCTGTTCATCGTCGGATTTATTGCAGGATTAATCATGTTGCAGCCCGATTTTGGTACCTGTTTCATTCTGGTATCTACCTGCGGTCTGGTCATATATGCTGGCGGCGCCAACATGAAGCATATCCTGGGCTCTATTCTATTGGTTGTACTTGGGGGTGCACTCGCCATTGGAGCGAATGCCTTATTTTCCTCCATGTCTCCAAATACGCCCGCAATTGATGCCACAACAACCGTAACGGCAGAACAGAATTACAAGATCGGACGGATTCAGGCTTTCCTTGATCCGCTGTCTGACATTAATGGCGGAAGTCTCAACCTCTACCGTTCACTTGTTGCCATCGGTGATGGCGGTATTACAGGTTCAGGTATTGGACAAGGTACGATGAAGCTGCATTATTTGCCCAATGCTTATAATGACTTTATTTTTTCCGTCATTGGAGAAGAACTTGGTTTCATTGGAAGTGCACTGTTCCTACTCGTTTACCTTTACTTTATCTGGCGAGGCATTATCGTCTCGTTACGTTGTCCAGATCCATTCGGAACTCTGGTGGGTATAGGCATCATGGGGTTGATCGCGATTCAGGCCTTCATCAATATTGGAGGGGTCACTCAAACGATACCGGTAACGGGTGTTACACTCCCGTTTATCAGTTATGGGGGAACTTCACTCTTTGTGATGATGGTGGCGATGGGCATTGTGCTGAGCATCTCACGCACCAACAACATGGAAGCCATCAAGGAAGAGAAAACCAAATCGGTTACGGTTCAGACGCGTACATCCCCTGCACTTCGTTCCCGCGATTCCATTCGCCGGGTTCGCTAACAAAAAAGACTTTGCATCAAACAGATGCAAAGTCTTTTTTTATTTCTTTGTATAAGGATAAGGAACAAAAAGATATGTTCATCTTCCTATCGTGAAGTCTAAAGATTTACAGATCGTCACCTCTGAAAGATACACCTTCGACCTTCACATTGACTTCAACTACACGTAATCCGGTCATCGTCTCTACCGCTTCTCTTACATTCTGCTGAAGCATACGGGAAACTTCATGAATCGGGGTTTCATACAGGACGATGATGCGCAGATCAATGGCTGCTTCCAGCTGGCCGACCTCGACGCCTACGCCCTTCTGCACGTTTTTACCACTGAGACGTTTCGCCCAGCCCTCTGACAAACCTCCAGACATTGCAGCGATTCCAGGTGTTTCCATTGCAGCCATTCCGGCAATTTTCGCAACCACGTCATCGGCAATCCGGATGTTTCCGCTCTCCATTTGAAGTTGTTCTGCCATGCCACATCCTCCTCCACTTCGTTACTCGTATTTTAAATCCTTTCCACCCTAAAAAGCAAATTTAACTGTAAAAGATGCGTTTACAACCTGCCACCATTTGGTTATATTGAAATATGAAATTAATCGCATAGGTACATAACGTAAATTTCAAAACAAAATAAGTGAATAACCGAGGTGTTTTTTGTGAGAAACCGGATTTCATCCTTTTTGCTGATTGCATTTTTTGCGCTCAGTGCCATCGCCCACTTATTGAAATGGGATTCGATTCTACAGTTCGTGATATCTGCCATTTCGGTTATTTTTGTGGCCGGTTTTTTAGGTAAAGCGACTGAAAATGTAGCCCACTATGCCGGACAACGACTAGGCGGATTCCTGAATGCCACCTTCGGTAACGCAGCCGAATTAATCATTGCGATCTTCCTCGTGAAAGAGGGCTTGTTCGATATGGTCAAAGCCAGTCTGACCGGATCTATTATCGGTAATCTGCTGCTGGTACTGGGGCTCAGCATCTTTGCCGGAGGATTAAAGTTTAAGATTCAGAATTACAACGTTTCGCTTGCGGGATTGAATGGCTCCCTGATGATCGTAGCCATCATTGCCTTATTTGTCCCAGCCGTATTTCTGAACACCCACTCCATTACGCAACGAGATACCAATACACTCAGTCTGATTGTTGCTGGATTGCTTATCTTAGCTTATATCGCCTGGCTGATATTCTCTATGGTTACACATAAGAGCTATCTTGCGGACGTAACGGATGATCAGGACGAGGAACTTCCTCATGAGCATGCTCCGGCGTGGTCGAAGAAAAAGTCGATCCTCTATCTCGTGATCGCCACAGTCATGGTTGCTTTTGTCAGCGAATGGCTAGTCGGCACACTTGAAGTATTTACTTCAGAGTTCGGACTGAGCGAGCTGTTTGTTGGTGCGTTCCTGGTCGCTATCATCGGAAACGCAGCCGAACACAGCGCAGCTATCATGCTTGCCATGAAAAACAAGATCGGAGCTGCTGTGGAAATAGCCGTTGGCAGCAGTTTGCAGATTGCCCTGTTTGTAGCCCCGGTACTGATCTTTGTCAGTTACTTCACTGGCCGTACGATGGATATCGTGTTTACCACCATTGAGCTGGTAGCTATCGGTGTGTCTGTTTTTATCGCTAAATCGATTACACAAGACGGCTCCACCAACTGGTATGAAGGTCTGCTGCTGCTTGTTGTTTATGTCATTCTGGGCGTTTCGTTCTTCTTGGTATAACAACCCTTACTTTGCTGTTATACCGTTATTACATGAATCAAGAGACAGTCGAGGGAGTTCCTTTCCCGCGACTGTTTTTGTATCCCTACTGCCTACTGCAACATCAGACAGTACGTCTTTGAATACAAAAAAAGCATGCAATGAATTTGCATGCCTTCTATTCTGACCCGCGCGATTGCAGGCTATAACTCATTCTTTTTGTTCAAGGCTTCGTATAAAATCGCCAAATTCCGCTCAAGCGCGCTAACCATCTGCTTACCTGTACCTTCTGGAAGGAGTCCTGCACGGACAGCAAAATCAACTTCCTTGGAGAACCCATACATCTGTGTATCCAATACTTCCTCATAGAGAGGGCAGTAGCGAGTAGCCAGATTCTCCATCTGTACTTCAATAAGCTTCTGTATTTTATCTGCATCTTCTTGAAGAAGACTGATTGCTTTCAGGTTCAGCTGGTCCTGCAGATCAGATGAAGTCATGCATCATTTCCCCCCTATGTCCCAAAAATCGCGTAAAGACGTTCTACCTCTAATATTAGACGAAATGAAGAGCTAATACAAGAACCTGACCAAAATAACCCCATGAGTTGTGAGCTGGATTATAGCCTTTTCTTTCTTTTCCAGGCTGATCGGAAGACGGTATGTCCTGCTATGATTAAAAACACCCCTGCCAAAAGGCAGAGGTGTTTCTTAAAAGTTGTTATTCAGATGCGATGTTTACATTCAGGCCATGCTTTGCAAATACTTCTGACATTGCTGCCTTCGCTTCATCTGCATCCGGGCCATGAACATGCAGTTCATAACTGTGCGTGCTAATCAGCGTTGTAAACAACCCAAGAATACTTTTTACGTCGATATACTTGTTCTCTGAATGAAGCACGATTGAAGAAGTAAACTTGCCTGCTGTTTGAGCAATTTCCACTACAGCCGCGTTATTACTCGACATAGGAATCCCTCCGTCTTTTTACTTTTGGTATCATCTATTAATTACCACTACATGATACCGTGAATCCGCTTTCCTAGCAACTGCAAAATACAGTTCCTATTTCAACTGGTCCGGATTCAGGCACTCCAACTCAGGAATGACAAAGATGCCATCTTTACGAATCAGAACATCATCGAAATAGATTTCCCCGCCGCCGTAGTCTGGACGCTGAATCAAAACGAGATCCCAGTGAATGGATGAACGGTTTCCGTTATCTGTTACTTCATATGCCTGACCTGGCGTAAAGTGCAGGCTACCCGCAATTTTTTCATCAAACAAAATATCTTTCATCGGGTGAAGAATGTGTGGATTGAAACCAATCGCGAACTCACCGATATGACGTGCGCCTTCATCTGAGTCCAGAATTTCATTCAATCGTTTCGTATCATTGCTGGATGCTTCTACAATTTTACCGTCTTTGAATGTGAATTTGATATTCTCAAACGTAATTCCGTTATACAACGTTGGTGTGTTATAACTTATCGTCCCGTTAACGGAGTTGCGTACTGGTGCGCTGTAAACTTCGCCATCCGGAATGTTTTTCTGCCCGGAACACTTCTCTGCACCAATATCTTTGATGGAGAAACTCAGCTCTGTGCCTGGCCCTGTAATCCGTACTTTATCTGTACGTTGCATAAGACTCGCGAGTGAGTCTTGCGCTTTGTCCATTTTCGCATAATCCAGGTTACATACGTCAAAATAGAAGTCTTCAAATGCTTCCGTGCTGGTGTTCGCGAGTTGTGCCATGCTTGCGTTAGGGTAACGAAGTACCACCCACTTCGTATGTTTAACACGTTGTTCGCTATGTACCGGATGGGAATACAGAGAATTGTAGAGCTTCATTTTTTCTTCCGGCACATCGGACAGATCATTCACGTTCTCCCCCGCACGAATGCCGATATAACAATCCATTTGTTTCATACGGTTCAGATCAATCTCTGCCCACGTTCTCATCATCTCTTCCGTAGCATCACGCAGCATCGCACGCTGAACGGTTCGATCCGTTAACTGCACAAAAACGTTACCGCCTTTTTTGCCCACTTCTTCAATAATGGCATTAATCAGATCACGCTCTGATCCAATCATCTCAACCAATACATTTTCTCCAGGCTGAACATCGACAGAATAACCTACGAGGTTCGCTGCAAGCTTCTGAATTCTTGGGTCCTTCATTTTGATAAATCCTCCTGTCATCTGCCATTCAATGAATTGAACAACGGTAAATTACGTTACTATTGTAGCACGCACTAGGAATCTCGTCAGTAGGCAGTCACAGGTTTTGTTTATTGATATGATTTAAAGTTTACATCGGTTACCAAAGCCTCCACATTACTCCGATTGCTATTATCCCTGTACTTCACCTGACTTTCAGAGGACAGCCGCACCGGCAAGCTGGTTTTACGATCAACAGTCAGATGATAAACCGTGTGTACCTCAGCCTTTTGGATTAACTGTTGCATCGTATCCTTTCCCTGCTGCCACACTTTTTGCAAATTCTGCTCCAGTTCTTTCTTGTCTGCACCTTTGACTTGACTCGCCTTATGCATATACTCCTCACGAATGGAATCCATTTCATCCGTCAGTTGACTTGCCGCCCAGGATTTTGCTTCCTCTGGCGCAAGCTCAATCCGCAGTATTTGTATCTGACGTCCCGATCCATATTCGGATTGAATCGTTTTTTTCATACCATCGATCTTCTCCAATTGCGCAATAGGATTGAAACGGGACAACGACCCGCGCAAAGGCTCATGCTCTGCTGTCAAAGCAGTCCACTGACCTTTATTTCGTTCAAATGAGGCACTGAAGCCGCTCGGTTGACCATTATTTTTCACCGCATTCAGACTGATTCCTGAACCCGCTGCAGTCACGGCACCTGGTAATCGGGTCTGCAATGTCAGCCTGTCATGATCCTCCAGCTTGCCTTCAAATTTAAATTGGTTTTCAAACATGCCGTTATTCTCTCGTCTTAAACCGGCCTGGCCCTCGAATGTTAAGGTCTCTTTCCCCGCTATACCCGATAATGCCAGAGAAAATATTTCTTCCGGCGTTCGATCATGCTGGAGCATTCCGCATCCTGGAACCATGGTTAGCACGAGGCACAAAATTAGCAAAAAGGTAAACGTAGACCGACGGTTCAGCATATCCATTCCACCTTTCAGTCATTTCTCCATAGATTGCCCACACACTATGCGCTTATACTTCATTCTTTATGGACCTGACGAGTAGCCTGGACTTTTATCTCATGTATCGCCCCTCCAATTTCAGGCCTCAAAAAAAAAGAGAAACGACTCCGCAACCGGAATGTTTCTCTCTTAACGTGTACCTTCCTATTACCATCCTAATCCTCTATGACGATTCGATTCCTGCCGCCGTTCTTTGCACTGTATAGGGCCATATCTGCACGATAAAACAGAGACTCCACACTTACCTTCTCATCCATCCAATTCCATTCAGCGATACCACTCGACGCCGTTACAGACGGCCGGGTCTCCGCCTCAACTCGGGTTCGGATCCGTTCCGCATAAACAAGAGCTTGGTGAATTCCAATCTGGGGCATGTAGATCGCCAGTTCTTCACCACCCCACCTTGCGCAGATATCCTCGGCTCGAACTGAACTTGTGACAATATCACTTACTTGTTTCAATACCTGATCCCCTGTCTGGTGACCAAAAGTATCATTCACCTGTTTAAACTGATCGATATCGACGACAATCAGTGAACCGCAGTAATCATGGGCCTGACGTTCATGAATAATATTATCCAAGTAATGCCTTACGTAAAGTCCAGTCAACATATCGAGATTAGCCATTCGGCGTACCTCGGCATGCAGAGTTGCATTGGTCAGAGCAAGACCGAGGTGAATCGATAACATTTGCAACAGTCTATAATTCTCGTAAGAGAAGAAATGCTCCCGCACATGAGCTAGCAAAATAGCGCTCTTCACCTGTCCGTCTACTCTGATCGGGGCTGCGATTAAAGACATAGCGCCCGTCAGTTCCATGAAACTGGAAGTTACCTTATCAAATTGCGTATAGTCAGATATAATTAACGGCTCTTCTGTCTGATACATATAACCCGCAATCCCGGAATCCACCGGGTATGTTCGATGTCGGATATCTTTTACATTGGTCGCCATCACCTCAAACCTGTTCGTACTGTCATTTAATTGCAAAATGCAGCAAAAATCGGCTTGAAATATGCTTTTTAGCTCCTGCTCGGAAAATTGATAAATCTCCATCAATTGCAGGCTTTTGTTAAGGCGTTGTGTCAAATCATTGATTACACGAAGTTCCTGAATCAACATATGGGATTGTTCATGAAGTTTTGCATTTTCAAAAGCTGTCCCTGCTGTGTCTGCCATCATAGCAATCAGTTGCAGATCGGAATCTTCCATCAATTCCTCATTCATTTCGATATGAAAAACTCCATATATACCCTGCTTGCCTTTGAGTGGCAAACCAACTTCAATGATCCGCTTGTCCGACTCGTCAGACCGGGAGACAATCAATCTGCCTTCCATAAATGAGCGAACACAGATATCTTCTCCACGTTCCTGAATAAGGAGTGGTTTAATACGAGGATTAAAACTTCTCTGATCCTGAGACATATAGAGCATAATGTGTGTAGAAGGATACAGATAATCCATACTGACAAATACCTCATCCAAAATCGCACCGACATCCATCTTGTCATGCATTCGCTGTACGATCTGAAAAAGAATGGATCTTCGGTGTTCCTCCCGGGCGGTTTGTTCGTGTGCATGCAGCAAGTCCGTCATAAATATGTATTCAAATCTTCGGTAAAAGCAGGTACGGTAATGCAAGGCCTCAGATCGAACCACAGCTTCTGACGTTTCGGATCGGTGAGATTCAAAGACTAGAGCAATGAACACAGCAAATATATCTTTATTGATTCTTGAAAACAGAGGCTCGGCAATCAGCAAATACTCTCCATGCTTGCTGATTCCTCTTTTTGACAAAGTCTGTTCCTTTTCGGCACACTCCAAAACCAGTGAACGTACATTGATATCGGAATCCGTATCATGGTCGAAGTTCTCTCCCATGCACTCACCTTCCGTATTCCATACACTGTATACAGCAATTGGTCTGTCCAGCACAGAATCTTTCTGGCTTGTCCAATCCTGGAAGGCTTGTCCTAATAAATTACTTAAATATGAAAAGTCAAAAGGTGTGATATCCATTTTCTGCATCCACAACGCATGATCATCATGAGATGAACGCACAGTAAACGATGTGGAATCGCCCGCACTTCGCGAATTCAGACTGGCAGGTAAACTTCTTAGATGTTCCAACATGTCAGGCGCTCCTTTGCACCGTTTTTGCATCCTGGGCGGATGCATTAATCTGCATCGATTATCGCAAATCTGCAAAATATTAGCGAAACCTTGGTACGTAACATTGTTTAAAGTTAAGATACCATCTATTTTACTCTGTTTGAAGCTTTTTTGCACTCATATTTCAGAAAATTGTCCCATTATTTTGGGCCTAATGACCTATCGACAAATTTAGACGTTTTTCTGACTTTATGTATTACTTGACTTTACTCCTTTCAGAATGTAGAATAAATTGTTGATGAAGACTACTAATACGGTCTTTAAATTTGGGCATTACCGGTTGTGTCACCCTCATTCTTTTTGTTGCTTTCAGGACAGCGGCTGAACTTTCCTGATCGTTCTATGCGAGGCCAAGCCCGCATCAACAAATTGGAGCGCAAACAGAGCCCTATATGAACTTTAACTAAAAAGGAGCTACTTTAAACATGGCACGTTACACTGGTCCTAAATTTAAATTAAGCCGTCGCCTCGGCATTTCCCTGAGCGGAACAGGCAAAGAATTGAAACGTCCTTTCCCTCCAGGTCAGCACGGAGCTAACCAACGCAGAAAAATGAGCAACTACGGTATGCAGTTGCAAGAAAAACAAAAATTGCGCCACATGTACGGTTTGGGTGAAAAACAATTCCGCACATTGTTCTCCAAAGCGCAAAAAATGCAAGGTATTGCCGGTGAGAACTTCATGTTCTTGCTTGAGTGCCGCCTTGACAACCTCGTTTACCGTCTTGGCTTTGCTAACTCCCGCGCTGGAGCGCGTCAATTGGTAGCACACGGTCACGTAACTGTAAACGGCAAAAAAGTCGATATCGCTTCTTACCAAGTAAGCACTGGCGATGTAATCGGCTTGCGTGAAAGAAGCCGCGGTCTGACTTCCGTTAAGGAAGCTTTGGAAAACCGTTCGCATCTTCCAGCATACGTTGAATACAACGATGCAGCTGTAGAAGGTAAATTCATCCGCTTGCCTGAGCGTGCTGAATTGTCCCAAGACATCGATGAAAAACAAATCGTCGAGTTCTACAACCGTTAATCGTTGGATCACAACAAAAAAACAGCTGTTCGAGATTTTCTCGGCAGCTGTTTTTTTGTTGTTGTTTTTCTTTTCTTCCTAAATCCCTTCATTATTTGCCCCTACATAACGATAATATGATAAGTCCCTTTTGGGATGCAGAAAGAAATAACAAGCAAATAAATAAGTATCATTAGAAAGACATCAGAGGGGGGTCTGCACATGCAATTTATACGAAACAGCAAGCTCGCCGTGAAACTGGGATTATTACTCGGGCTTGTGCTCCTGTGCTCCATCGGCGCATTAATTGCCTTCAACACCAAAGCGATCTACGATAAAAGCCTGCAATATGGTGAAACTGTTGCGGAACGATCGGCCAATGTGGCTACGAGCGAATTCATGACAGACATCAACCAGGTAAATAACACGTTGGACAGCTTAAGCACAACCTTGCTGGATGCTTCAAAAAGCGGATCGCTGAATCGTGAAGATATCGTCCGTCTTTTGGAGGAGTATTTAAAGAAAGACGAGAAGGTTTTTGGGTTCTATACTGGATGGGAACCTAATGCCTTTGATGGCAAGGACGCCGAACATGTCAATAAAGATAAATATGACGATACTACTGGCCGCTTTATTCCTTATGTAATCCGAGACGGTAACACATTGCATTTTGAGCCTCTCACCACTTACGAAGGCAATAGCGAGACCAGTAAATATTATCAGCAGCCAAAAGCAACCAAAACGATTTATTGGTCCGAGCCCACCACATATAAAGTCGCCGGTAAAGAAACATTGCTCGTTTCCATCGTTATGCCTTTGCTTGACGAAAACAATACCTTCCTAGGCATTGTCGGGGCCGATTTTACCATTGATCGATTCCAGCAAAATATCGCATCACTGAATCCCGATCAGGGTTATGCCATGCTGATTACAAGTGAGGGGCACATTGCGGCTCACGGCTCTAAACCGGAACTAACCAAAGAAAATGCTGAAATTCCCCCCAATACCCAAACGCTTATTCAGCGTGTGCAGTCTAATGAGACTGGCTTCTATGCTACGATCGATAGTAACAAACCCGAATTATTTATTGCCGCACCGGCTAAGCTTCAAGGCTCGAATTCGAACTGGTATCTGGTATCCGTCTTACCTCAAGACGTGATACTCCAGCCTTTTTACGATAGCTTAAAATGGTCTGTACTCATTGCTATATTAGCGGTACTTCTGCTCGCAGGAGTAGTCACATTCACGATTATTTCCATTGTAAAACAGCTGAACAGAGTAAATGTTGTAGCCGGCCAACTTGCCGAAGGCGATCTAACTCAGACGTTACCTGTAAAATCGAAGGATGAATTCGGAGTCATGGCCACTCACATGAATGAAATGATGAATACATTGCGCCATACGATCTCCGTTATATCTGAACATGCCTTATCTGTAGGCTCGACTTCGCAGCAATTAACAGCCGGCGCAGAGGATACAAGCAAAGCCGCTGAACAGATGGCGCTCACGGGACTGGAAGTTGCGAATAAGGCAGAGAAGCAGGTGCAGGAGTTACAACTCTCCTCTCGTTCAATGAATGAAATCACAGCAGGTATTGGAAGAATAGCAGAAGCCGCTGCTGAAGTAAGCCAAGCATCCAGATCTGTGACCGAACGGACTTCATCAGGTACAGACAAGATGCAGGCTGCTATGGTTATGGTTGACCTTGCGAATTCATCTGTTCAATCATCCATGACTGCTCTGGAGCATTTTCAACAACGCTCAGAAGAAATTGGACGTATTACAAGTATGATTACCGAAGTAAGCCGCCAAACCAACCTTCTCGCCCTTAATGCTTCTATAGAAGCTTCCCGAGCAGGTGAACATGGTCGTGGATTCGGTGTGGTAGCTGCCGAAATTCGCAATTTGGCAGAACAGTCACGACAATCGGCTGCCGACATTGCAGTCCTGATTGAGTCGGTACAACAAGAGGTTCATGCTATCGTGGCAAATATGGAAAAAGGAAGTGCTGAAGTGATTCACATTGCAGATGTGATGAACGAAAGCAGTGAGTTATTCTTATCCATCTCTTCACAGATTACCGATGTGAACGAGCAGATCGAGCAAGTCTCTACGATTGCCAAACAGATGTTAGGTGAGTCGCAACAGGTCGATTCATCACTCGAGCAGCTCAAATCCATTGGTCATGAAACAGCAAATCATGCAAACCATGTTGCATCAGCGTCTGAGAAGCAGCTCGCATCTATGGAGGAAATCACTGCCGCTTCTGCTTCGCTGGCACACCTGACCCAAGAACTGCTGGAGCTGATCCAGCGTTTCAAAACGTAATGTAACAAAATCGTTTATTTTACCATATAGAACCTTTTTAATAGCTCTTTTAGCTATAGAGGCTGCCCTGTTTACATGCTGAGGCAGTCTTTTTCCTTTCTTTTTCAACTCATGAAATGTCCTCCGATATCACATGCTATATATCATAATCCATGCCAGATTGGCAAATTTCGACCATTACTTGTATTTCTCAGGCATGCAAACGGGTCTTTTTATGCTATAATTAGTGCTGTTAAAAGGAGGAAGACACTGAATGGTTGATGTTACTAAGAAAAAGCCTGAAGATCCGCCTGTACGCAAGCGTAGCTTTGCACGCAGACTAGGTAGCTTCGTTATGTGGATGGTTGTCCTTGGGTTTATGGGCGTACTATTCGTTGGCGGTGCTTTAATGGGTTACGTCAGTTCGATCGTCAAAGACGAACCTGTCCGGTCAAGGGCCCTGATTGAACAAAAAGTCAGCGAAAACTCCATCACAGGCTTTGCTTACTTTTCTGACGGCAGTCCGATTGGTCAACTTCGCACGGAAGAAGACAGACGTCCGGTCACCTATGACCAGATCCCCAAAAAGGTTATTGATGCCGTGATTTCGATTGAAGACAATCATTTTTACGAACATAAAGGTGTAGACATGAGCGGAACACTGCGTGCCGTGAAACAAAAAGTGCTGAAAGAATCGGTACAAACAGGCGGCAGTACGCTTACGCAGCAATTAGCTAGACGCGTATTTTTGAATCTGGATCGTACGGAAGATCGTAAAGTAAAAGAAATTTTACTTTCCCTTCGACTGGAACGTTTTCTGACCAAAGACGAGATTATGACCGCTTATCTGAACAAGGTTCCTTTCGGCAATGGCTCTAGCGGATACAACGTCTATGGAATCAAAGCAGCGGCCAAGGGATTGTTTAATATCAATGATCTCGAAAAAATCAACATAGCTCAAGCCGCTTATCTGGTTGGATTACCCCAGTCGCCCTCTTCCTACTCCGCCTTTAATGGTAAGGGCGATTTTGTAGAGGATAAATTTGATCGCGCCATCAATCGTCAAAAACTGGTTCTGCGTCGTATGCTGGAACTTGGAAAAATTACGCAATCGGAATACAACAATGCACTTGCCTTTGATATCAAAAGCTCGCTTGCTCCGAAAACCGTTAAAGCCTATAACACTTATCCATACCTTATGATGGAAACGGAACGTCAAGCAGCACAGATTATCATGCAGCAACTGAGCGAGGACAAAACAAAAGAAAAAGGCAAAAGCACAGATGCAGCAGCTCTACCGAAGGAAAACAGTGCATTGCTGGAAGAAGCTCAGTCACAGCTTCGCACTGGCGGATATCGCATCTATACAACGATTAACAAAAACATCTACAAAACGATGCGCACCATTGCTGAAGATAACAGTAACTTTTCAGCAGATGACCCCGTCAAAGGAAAAGAGCAGACGGCAGCGATACTGATCAATCACAAAACAGGAGCAATCCTCGGCATGATTGAAGGACGAAGTTTTCAGGATGAGCAGATGAACTATGCAACTCAGATGATCCGTCAGCCGGGTTCAACAATGAAACCTATTGCCGCTTATCTGCCAGCTCTGGAGGAAGGTCTTATTCAACCCGCCTCCATCATTGACGATTCGCCAATTATCCTGAAAAACGGTCCCAGTGGATATCATATCGCGAAGAATGCGAATAACCGCTATCAGGGTCTGGTAACGGCTCGCCGGGCATTGAATTATTCACTAAACATACCGGCCTTGAAACTTTTCAATGAAGAAGTTGGCATCGACAAAGCCTGGACTTTTGCGAAAAAACTTGGTATTACGACGATTCAAAAGCAGGATTATCAAGCACAGACAGGTGTTCTCGGTGGACTTCAATATGGTGTAACCGTGGAAGAACTGACAAGCGCTTACGGTGCGATTGCCAATAAAGGTGTATATAATGATTCCTACATGATCAGTAAAATTGTTGATTCCAAAGGCAATATTGTATACAAACACGATAGTGAACCCGTACAGGCTTTCTCGGAGCAGACAGCCTATCTGATGACCGATATGCTGCGTACTGTTATAACCGAGGGTACCGCTGATAAAGTACGAGAAAACTACAAGTACAGATCAAGTGTACCGATTGTTGGTAAAACAGGTTCGACCCAAAACTACGCTGATGTCTGGTTTGAAGGATACACGCCAGATGTTACGCTAGGTGTATGGGTTGGTTATAAACAGCCTATAAATACACTGGAAAACAAATCACAGCGTAAACGCGCTCAACAACTTTGGGCAAAAATTATGAATGAAGTAATAGAAACCAAGAAGGACCTGTTTGTGACCAACTCATTCAAAAAACCTTCTGGTATCGAAACTCGGACGGTGTCCGCATATAGTGGCAAGTTGCCAACATCCTTGACCGATAAATTTGTTACTGACATTTTCAACAGCAAATTTATACCGAAGGAAAGCGATGATGGTGTCGCTAAAGCAAAATATATTACGTACAACGGCGTAAACTACATTCCGCGTGATGAAACACCCGCGGATATGTTAAAAGAAAAAACCGTTGTCAAACGCAAGAAACCGATCTCGGATCTCATCAAAGAATTGCAAAATGCATTTAAACGTATGAGTCGTCACGAGTCTCTTGCATACTACTTGCCTGAAGATGCTGGTGCTGATCTGCCAACGGAGGTTGATCCACGTACGGATAACGGCAAAGCACCGGATGCACCTGGCAATGTTCGCATCTCCATCTCAGGAGAACGTGCTTCCATTACATTTAATGCGACACCTGAAAGTGATGTAGTCGGATATCGTCTCTATCGTTCAGTCGGTGGCGCCGGGTTCCAGAATCAAGGTCAAGTCGTGCTCTCAGGTGAGTCCAGATCCTTCTCAGCTTATGCAACAGCAAGTAGTAACATCGCATTTTATGTCACTGCTGTTGACGTTGCAGGCAAGGAATCCGCGCCAAGTGCAATTGTAAGCAGCGCTGGTGCCGCTGGGCCAGATACGGAAGTGAAAGAGCCTATTGAGGTACCTGGTACGATAGTAACCCCTGGAGAGGCCGTCAGTGACAACAGTGCACCGACGACGGCTCCAAGCACACCAAGCCAAGTGAGTGTCTCTACACTCTCAAAGGGACTTCGAATTCAGTGGGCGCCTAACCCGGAAGCTGACGGCGTGCAGAGCTATGCTGTCTTCTATAGCGAGACAGGTTCGGAACCTTTCACCAAGCTTGGTACCACATCAGGTACAAGTATGGTTTATGGTGTACCGGCATCAACCAGTGGTTGGTTCAAAGTATCAGCGATCAACAGTGTGGGAGAATCCGCTCCCTCCGCAGCGATACACTATGAGCCTTAATCCGGTAACATCCGATGTCATAACATGAATACTAAATGAAGAAGCCGCATGTTCAGTGTGAATACACTGGCATGCGGCTTTGCTTATTACTCTTCCATTTCCAATGCTCGTAATACTCAATCCTCTATGGTGGATAAGTCACCTGTAGGCAAATCAAGCTCCCACGCCTTCAACACACGTCGCATAATTTTGCCTGATCGTGTCTTCGGTAGCTTCTCCTTGAATTCAATCTCACGCGGTGCTGCATGAGCCGACAAGCCTTCTTTGACAAACCGATAGATCTCTTCCTTCAGTTCAGGTGTGGCCTCATACCCCTCACGAAGCGCGACAAAGGCTTTGATGATCTCCCCCCGTGTCACATCAGGTTTCCCGATCACGCCAGCTTCAGCAACCGCGGGGTGCTCTACCAGCTTGCTCTCCACTTCAAACGGCCCGATCCGCTCACCTGAAGAGTTGATGACATCATCAATTCGTCCCTGAAACCAGAAATAACCGTCCTCATCCATGTAGGCCGAATCCCCTGATACATACCAGCCTGTCAGTCTGAAATATTCCTCATACTTGGCTGGATTGTTCCAGATCTTCGCCATCATCGACGGCCAAGGGGTACGAATGGCCAGGTTGCCCATGCTGTACGGCGGCAGCTCCTGCCCACGATCATCAATGATAGCTGCTTCTACACCGGGCAGAGGACGCCCCATGGAACCCGGCTTAATCGGCATCCCCGGATAGTTACAGATTAACTGTGCCCCCGTTTCCGTCATCCACCACGTATCATGAATCCGTTGACCGTAAGCCTTCCAGCCCCAACGTACCACCTCCGGATTTAACGGCTCGCCTACCGACATCACATGACGCAAACTGCTCAGATCATGCTGGGCAATCGTCTCGTCCCCTGCGCCCATCAGCATACGGAATGCCGTAGGAGCACTATACCATACGCTCACCTTGTTTTTCTCAATCGTGCTGTACCAGTCCTGTGGACTGAAACGACCGCCACGGATCACATTGGTTACCCCATTCAGCCATGGGGCGAAAATTCCGTACGAAGTGCCTGTTACCCAGCCGGGATCAGCAGTGCACCAGTATACGTCGTTTTCGCGCAGGTCGAGCACTACCTTGCCTGTATAATAATGTTGAATCATGGCATTCTGAACGTGATACACCCCTTTGGGTTTCCCGGTAGAGCCAGATGTATAATGAATTAACAGTCCGTCCTCACGTGTCAGCCATTCAACCTCCATATCATCCGAAGCCGCAGACATCTCTGCATCAAAATCAATCAATCCGGCTTCCGTCTGTGGACCGCCGCCGACAATAAAAATATGCTTCAACTCAGGCAGTTCCGAGCGTTTGATGCGTCCCAGAAGCTCCGGTGTTGTCACAAGTGCTACCGCACCACTGTCATCCAGCCGATCCTTTACTGCCGTTTCCATAAAAGCCTCAAATAAAGGACCCGCGATAGCGCCCACTTTCAAAATGCCCAGCAAACTGAAATACAGTTCAGGACTTCGTGGCATAAAAATAAATACACGATCTCCTTTGGCTACGCCATATTTACGCAGAACATTACCAAAACGACTCGACTGCTCACTTAGATCCGCGAAGGTGTAAGCTTCCTCACGAGAAGCATCGCTGTAGAGCAAAGCCGTCTTCCCGCCTCTTCCTTCCAGGACATGGCGATCAATCGCCTCATGTGCCATATTCACTTTTCCGCTGGCGTGCCACGTAAAGTGCCTTTCTACCGTTTCCCAATCAAACCGGCTTCTTGCTTCCGTATAATCGCCCAGATTCGATTCAGACACCACCGTTTGCAGCATCTCATTATGTGCTTGACTCATGCTTGCCAGCCTCCTTCAACTCGACATTTCGATTCCCTTCAGGGTTCATTCGTGTTGCCTTTGTGTTGACTGAACTTCCAGTTAGCGCTTACATTAGTAGAGAGAACTTCTCATCATGTACTTGCTTGACCCAAACGATGCACTCAAACGGTGTTGAATTGTGAACATTTTTTGTCAACGCAATTATAGCAAATTGAAACAAACATCGTCTACGGCTTTTCAATTTTTTGGTTTTTTGCTATAAGTAGGGGGAGAGAGGGGAATGAACCATGGAGCATATCAAGGAGCATCATATACGTTCCATTTTCAAGTCCGGCCACCGAATTACGATTGAGGGCCCCGTGCCCGCGGAGCAGATTATGCAAATGACTTTACATGCCGATCTGGATGCCTTTCGGCGCCCAGCAGAGCAACAAGAAGCCATTGCCGAGATTGCCGCCTTACCCGAAGGGCGAATTATAATTGCCCATGAGAATAATATCATCATCGGATATGTCACTTTTCACTACGCCGATGAATGCGAACGATGGTCGGAAGGCAAAATGACAGACCTGATCGAGCTCGGAGCCATCGAAGTTGCGGACGACTATCGCTCCCTTGGTGTTGGACGTGAAATGCTGCTTACCGCAATGGAAGATAAGTACATGGAAAACTACATTATTTTCACGACAGAGTATTATTGGCATTGGGACTTGAAAGGCAGCGGGCTGACCGTATGGGATTACCGCAAAATGATGGAACGGCTCATGCAGAACATTGATATGACCTGGTACGCCACAGATGATCCCGAAATCTGCTCCCATCCCGCAAATTGCCTTATGGTACGAATCGGCAGCCAAGTACCTATGACCTCAGAGGAACAGTTTGACCGTGTCCGCTTCCGTCATCGGTTTATGTATTAGAAAAAGGTAACGGTACGAATCGCGAAGTGAATACATACAAAAACCGCCCTGCAGATCATTCTCCATCGTAAACGGAAAATGCATCTGTGAGGCGGTTTATTGATGTCTCATTTCGGTTTATTCGTGTCTCATTGCGGGTAAGTCACGTGTTTCGAATCACATATGTTCAAGCATGTGTTCCACAATACGATGGGAACGCTGGGAAGACTGCACCGTAAACTCGGCAAAATTCACATGTGCAGAACCGTCTGCCTTGTCAGACATACTACGTAACACAACGAAAGGCACCCGATTCATATAACATACCTGAGCCACCGCCGCCCCTTCCATCTCTGCACAAGCTCCGTCCATCTCCGTGTACAGCATGTTCACGGTCTCTTTGCTCGCGATAAACTGATCCCCAGACAACACCTTGCCAATCCGGTAATGCGCGCCCTGCACCGTACATGCTTCTTCAGCGAGCGAAATTAATGCAGGCTCCGCCGGGAATGCCGATGTCTCCTGATACGGAATCACTCCACGTTCGAATCCTAGCGGCGTTACGTCCATATCATGCTGTACACATACTGAGGAGATCACCATGTCACCGATGTTCAGCTCCGGATGAACCGCTCCGGCTACACCAGTGAAGATCACCCGGTTCACCTGGAATCGATCAATCAGAATCTGCGTAGTTACCGCCGCATTTACTTTCCCTACGCCTGATTTGCATACTACAATTTGCTTGCCAAGCCACTCACCAGCAACATACGTAATGCCTGTTTGTTTCACCGTTTCATGCTGTTTCATACCTTGAAGCAGAAGCTCAACTTCCTCGTCCATAGCGCCCATAATCCCTATCGTTTCACGCATTGTTGTATCCTCCCTGTTACTGTTATCATCTTGCATATGAGATCAAGTTCAACTCATTACGAAAAGTCATTTTCAGCACAAAAGCCCCGTTTCCGGAGCTTCTGCACAATTAAACATTATTATGTAGAGAGAACGCCTTCTCCCTTTCTCTTGCTTCACGAAATAACATATTAACCTGCGTGACTTACAGACAGACGAAGAATCGTTTCATGCGGCAAAATCACTCTTGGATTCTCCACATTTTCTTTTTTCATCAGTTTGGTCAGCAAACGCATCGCTACCGCACCCAGATCGTACATCGGCTGAGCAACTGTTGTTAACTGCGGACGCACCATGGAAGCCATACGAATGTTGTCTACGCTAATGATAGAGAAATCATCCGGTACTTTCAGACCATCATCCTGAATGCTGTGGATCGCGCCAATAGCCATTTCATCCGTTGCAGCAAAGATCGCTGTCGGCTTTTTCTTGAGTCCGAGGAAATATTTCATCGCTTCCACACCGGATTCATAACGATAGTTACCGATCCGAACCAGATCCTCTTGATATTCGATGCCTGCTGCTTCCAATGCTTTCTTATACCCTTGGAAACGCGCAAATCCGTTGGCCGGGTCCTGCAGCGTACCACTGATCATGGCGATCTCTTTATGACCGTGACGAATCAGCGTGTTGACTGCATCAAATGCTGCTGCTTCATGATCAATATCCACAGAAGGGAATGTACCCTTCTCATCACTTGTTGCACACAATACAATCGGAACTGCAGCAGATTGGAATGCCTGAATGTGTTCATCCGTTACGGTTCCGCCCATAAAGAGCAGCCCGTCCACTTGTTTTTCAAGCAGGGTATTAATAACACGGATTTCTTTTTCCTTCTTTTTGTCGGCATTACACAAAATGATATTGTAATGGTACATATTCGCGATATCTTCGATTCCGCGAGCAATCTCCGCAAAGGTAGAGTTCGAAATGTCCGGAATAACGACTCCAACCGTAGTTGTCTTTTTGCTCGCCAGACCGCGGGCTACCGCGTTCGGACGATATCCGAGCCGTTCAATTGCTTCGTATACTTTTTTCCGCGTCTGCGGTTTGACATTAGGGTTATTGTTAACTACACGTGATACCGTTGCCATAGACACTCCAGCTTCACGTGCCACATCATAAATGGTTACCGTCACAGTACTTCGCTCCATTACCAGTAAATTTTCATTCCATTTTCATTAAGATTTATATTACGACAAATTATAGCATTAATCAATTAAAATAGGCTCTAGGACTCACTTAAAGTGTTAGCAAGTGTCCTGCTCGTAATCTCAGAATGAGAAGTATGCCATACTGGCATTCCTTTTTTGACCAGAATTACTTGGGGAGATTCGTGCTTTACACCTAGTCTCTCAGCTACTTCGTTAGATACCCGGCGATCTTCCACCACGTAAATGATGCCGTATTTCACGTTTTCATTCGGAGAGTTATGCAAATAATCGTTCATCTCCTGATAAGCATGCGCACTGATCGGACAGCGAGTACTATGCTTGAACAGAAGCAAGGGTTGGTCCTCCGTCGCCTGCACAGCGGAGTTTAGCTGTTCAATACTTGTCATTTTAGTCATGTCAGCCATTCGTTATACATCCCCCTTTAATCAGCAATAACGCCATGTTGAGCGTTTTCACTCTTCGATATCTTAACAAATAGTGAGCAAAAAATCCAATTTTCATGAAAACAAGCATTTTGCACGTCAAAACTAGACGGCATTTGAGAAATGTGCCTGCCATACAAAACCAGACAACTGTGCCAGTCTACGTTCGGTATCTTCAATCCACGCCTGGTCCTCTGCTTTTTGTGCGTAGCCCATAATATCCAGCAATAGATTGATTCGTCCCTCCACCGCTTCTTTCATTCGATACTCCATCTCTTGATCCGTTGCATCCGGCCAGGCCAAGAGCTGTTCATGTAACAGGTCAGCCAATTCGTTCTGTTCCCCGAAGGAGACATCCTGCTTCACAGGCTGTTCACCCAATTTGTTGATACAATCGGTTAAATCAGTTTTGACCGGCTTCAGAACCTCGTATGATACACAGTCTGTACATGCAAAAACAGGTACGTTTCGAATTTCTACCTTTTTGGCGTATACGACCGTTCTTAATTCCAATTCCATAACATGTCCACATCTGCACGACTTGCGCACAACCATCACCTCATTCGTTCTTTACTCTCTATGTATGTACCATTCGACCTATTTCCGGCTAAATCCTGCTGTAAACTAAAGGTTGCACAAATTACCACTGTCACCAGATGAAGGCTGTCGAATGCAGGCTGGTATTGATCGGTATAGGGTTCATCCGTTCACAAGGAAACTATTCTAGCATGAAGCCATACAACAAATCTGGTACAATATAAGACACGATCTGCCAAATTCGCTATAGAAGGAGAGCTGACATATGAGATTAACCGGTCAAAAAGTTATCGCATTGGTCGATGAAGAATTTGAGGATTTGGAGCTATGGTATCCTGTCCACCGTGTACGCGAAGAAGGTGCCGAGGTACATCTGGCTGGCGAAATAAAAGGAAAAACATATATCGGTAAATATGGCGTTCCCGCTACGGCTGAGTACAGTTTCGATGAGCTGAGCAGCTCCGATTATGATGGAATTTTAGTACCAGGGGGCTGGGCTCCAGATAAATTGCGACGTTACCCCAAAGTACTGGAACTTGTGAAGGAAATGCATACGGATCATAAGCCGATCGGACAAATCTGTCATGCAGGCTGGGTGCTCATCTCCGCCAAAATTCTGGAGGGGGTCACCGTAACCTCTACACCAGGTATTCGGGATGACATGGAAAACGCAGGTGCGATATGGAAAGATGAAGCCGTTGTTGTGGATGGACACATTATCTCCGCTCGTCGTCCACCGGATCTTCCTCCCTACGGAAAAGCATTCTGTGATGCACTTGCTGAAAAAGCCTCCAAATAAAAGCGAGCATACGAAAAAATCAATCAAAAAAACCGCTGTGCAAGTAAATGCATAGCGGTTTTTTGATATCTTTTGGAAAAAGTGGTACAAAAGTGAATATATTAATTTAAAGGTATTCATCGTCTGCTAATGTTCATTTTATTTAAGATGCATTTGATCCGCTTTGATCGTCGGGGCTGCCGCTTGCATCGTTAAAGATCTGCAAACGCTCCTCGATATCACCGCTTGTTCGCAAAGCAAAGCACTTACGTGCTTCCTCTTTCGCATCCGCAGCCGTTGTATTCAAAACTCTATGCTTCACGCGCAACAAGGATTGCGGAGACATGCTCAGATGACGAATCCCCAGTTCCAGCCATAATGGAATGGAACGCTCGTCCCCCGCCATTTCACCACAGACACTGACATCGATTCCTGCCGTATGCGCCGCGTCTACAGTAGCCCGAAGCATACGCAGCACTGCCGGATGATACGGATGATACATATGTGCAATCTGTTCATTCATTCGGTCCACCGCCAGTACATACTGTACCAGATCATTCGTTCCAATACTGAAGAAATCTGCTTCTTCCGCAAGCAAATCTGCAATCATAACAGCTGCGGGAACCTCAATCATGATGCCTACCTGAATGTTTGCATCGTAAGCCAAGCCACGCTCGTCAAGATCAGCCATCGCCTCTCGCAGAATTTCGTTGGCTTGTTGTAACTCCTCAACGGATGAGATCATCGGATACATAATCTTAACATTCCCTGCGGCGCTTGCTCGAAGAATCGCAGTAAGCTGTGTTTTAAAGAGATCCTTGCGATCCAGACTGATTCGAATCGCTCTATACCCGAGAAACGGATTATCTTCTTCGGGTAGTTCAAAATAATCGAGCTCTTTGTCGCCTCCAATGTCGAGTGTACGAATGACCACCGACTGTCCTGCTGTTTTCTCGCTGACAAGTTGGTACACCTCATACTGCTCCTGTTCTCCAGGGAAGGTCGCACGATCCATATACAGGAATTCAGTTCGAAACAAACCTACACCTTTGGCGCCGTGTTTCAACGCCAGATCAAGCTCCTTTACAGAACTGATATTGGAAGCGAGCTGCAGCACTGCTCCGTCTTTGGTCACTGCATCCACCGTAGCAAGTACCTGCAACTGTTCCTTTTTCTTCAGTTCCTTGTTACGAAGCATTGTGTATCGTTCAATGGTTTTGCGATCCGGCTCCGTAAATACCAGGCCATTATCACCATCCACGACCAGCATGTCTCCCGTCTCTACTGGCATGCCAAGACTCGCTTCCAGTCCGGAAACGAGAGGAATCCCGAGCGCACGTGCCATAATGGCCGAGTGAGACGTCTTACCTCCAATTAGCGTAACAATACCCAAAACGTAACTTGGATTTAAATGCGCCAATTGCGATGGTGACAGTTCTTTGGCCACGAGGATGTAAGGCTGTGTATCTGAAGGCAGCGTAATCTCTGGAGCACCGAGCAGATGTTTAAGCAGGCGGTTGCCGACATCCTTGATATCGATCGCCCGCTCCTTCATATACTCATCTTCCAGCAGGTCAAACATGGTGACAAAGTGGTCTATCGCTTCTTTAACCGCCACCTCTGCCGCCTTGTACTGTCGTTCAATAATACCGCGGATCTCGTTCATGAACACCGGATCTTCCAAAATAGCCAGATGTGCATCAAAAATGCTGGATTCCTCCGGGCCTACAACTTCCTTGAACTCATTTTTGATATATTCAATCTCATCCTTCGATGTCCGTATACCCTCGTACAGCCGTTCGAATTCCTGGGCGAGATCCACCGAATCCATCTTCTGGTCGGGCAGATCCCATTCCCAGCTGGGCAGGACAAATGCTTTGCCGATGGCGATGCCTGCAGCTCCATTGATGCCTTGTATCTTCATTCTACCCCTCCAACGTTCCTGTCATAGAGCACCACGGACATGACGGATGCCTGACCTTTCTTCACTTGCTTGAATGGAGCAAAGCTCCATGATTTTACACGATCCGGGTTCGTAATGACCATCGGAGTCGTGAGTGACGCCGCCTGTTCACGCAATACAGCCAGATCAAATTTGATCAGCAATTGTCCAGGCTCTACCGTATCACCTTCTTGTACGAAGGCTTCAAAGTGCCCTTTCAGTTGCGAGGTGTCGATCCCGATATGAAGCAGAACCTCCAGACCCTCCCGCGTGGAAATACCAAGGGCGTGCATCGTTGGATACAGATGCATAATCGTTCCAAAGACAGGCGAGACCAGCTCTCCCCGCTCCGGTACAAAAGCTACACCGTCTCCGACCAGCTTGGCTGCAAAAATCTGATCCGGCACTTCCTCAATCGGAAGCATTTTACCTTGCACCGGTGCAGCGAATAACACCTGTTGTAAATCCCGTTCGAGCAGCTTTGCAATCTCTTCCCGAATCAGTTCGGAATAGGTGCCGAATACCACCTGCACGTTACCGCCACCTAGCTTGATCAGTCCGGCTGATCCTAAATTCTTCATTGCGCCTGTATCGATCAACCGATCGTCATGAACCGTCAGACGCAAGCGTGTAATACATGCTTCCACCTGAACGATGTTACTTTTCCCGCCCAATGCTTCCAAAACCAACGGGGCTTGATAAGGAATATTTCCAACCCAATCTTCCAGCATTGATCCTTCTTCCCGTCCAGGTGTGGGTATCTTGAACGTACGAATCGCCCAGCGGAACAGGAAATAATAGACCAGCCCATATAGTATGCCAATCGGAATGAGCTTCCAAGCATTCTCAGACAGATGAAAATTGAGTATGTAATCAATTATACCAGCCGAGTATGAGAATCCGTGCCTTATATCCAGCCAGTAACTAAGCCACATGGCCACTCCGGACATCACTGCATGTACGATAAACAGATACGGCGCCGCAAAAAGAAAAGCAAACTCGATTTGTTCTGAAACCCCTGTTAAAAAACAGACCAGCGCAGAAGTCAGAAACGTTTTTCTTATTTTGGGCTTCAGATCTTCCCTAGCCTCCTGAATAATCGCAAGCGCAATCGCAGGAATAGCAAACATCATAATCGGAAAGAGTCCAGCCATGAAAAAACCAGCAGTCGGATCACCAGCAAAAAATCGCGGTAAATCCCCTTGCACAATATTACCGCTCGGCGTTTCATAGGTTCCCAGCTGGAACCAGAATACATTATTCAGCAGATGGTGAAGCCCAAAAGCAACCAGAACCCTGTATAAAACGCCATAGATGAACAATCCGAAACCGCCAAGACTGTATTCCCATGTTGCAATGGAATTCAGACCATGCTGCAGAACCGGAGCAATCCACAACATGAAGCAGGAGAACAGAGCCGAACATAGCCCGACAATAAGTAAAACAAACCTTGAACCGCCGAAAAACTGTAAGATCTCGGGCAGTTTGATGCTTTTGAACCGATTATGCATTCCACCGGCTAATGCACCGAGTATAATTCCAATTAATGATGCAGGTTGCACCGTGCCATCCCCGAAATTTCGGGTAACCTGATCATAAATAACGATACCAGCCAGCGCTGCAAGTCCAGCTTGACCGGCCTGGTTGGAGAGTCCCAGCGCCACGCCGACAGCGAACAAATACGGCAAAAAATAAAAAATACCGTGTCCGGCCACGGTAGACACTTCACCAACAACTCCCATTCCCCAGGCGTTCCAGGGCAGGCTGCCCACACTGAGCAAAATGGCTGCAGCAGGCAGGACCATTGTAGGCAGCATAACCGCTCTTCCGAGCTGCTGCAAGGATCCGAGCCAATTCATGGCGACCTCTCCTTTCTATCCTAGATGGTAAGCTTTACACAGCATTTTGTCAAAGTAAAAAGGGGAGTAATATCCCCCCCATCTGAGTTCTATATGAAGCTGCAGGTTTTGGTTACCGAACAGCCATCAGTTTAGTACCAGTTAAGTATATTGTGCCATCCTTGGAAATAAGCCACTGATTGCCTAATTCATGATTAATGGTCATTTTCCAGTTGATTTTGGATGTGTCCAGTTTCATTGACACGAGATAGTTTACATTTTGAGCAGCATTTTTATATAGATAGATCAGATTCCCGTTACGATCAATGATTGGTTCACTCGTAAAAGTCGTTAGGTTCTCATTGTCAAACGTCGTTACTTTCTTACTCTTTGCATGATATATGTTCGAGCCAAATATGACGTCACCCTGTTTTCTGATTGAGGGCCCCTGTAAGTTATTCGTACTTCGGAATGCCCCTTTGACGGTTTTTTTCAGGTTACCCTGGGCATCAAAGATCTGGAGTTTATCGTCTCCAACAACATAAATCTGATGATTATCATAAATCGGACTCTGGAGGTTCTGTCCCGTATACCGAGTGCTCGATATCTTTTTCCCCTCTTGGCTGTACTGTATCAGTTCACCCGATGTCTCTGTCCAGCCTTGCTTCATATCACCAAGAGACGAGACCGTCAAAAAAATGCGATCTTTAGCATAAATAGGGTCAGAAACGATCAGATAAGGGTTGAGATTAATTTGGGTTCCCAGAAGACTGTTAAACCTTTCACTGCCATCCATACGAATGCCGAGCAATCGTTTCTCTTCTTTTAAATCTTCTCCCTGACTTTCAGACTTCTTGTTATGTATGTTTTCAATATGCGAAGCCGTAAAAACAATGACTCCAGCCTCATTAATGTCAACATTATGATTAGTGTTGTAATTCTTGTACCTCTTCTCCCATATCTGTTTACCTTCTAAGGTATAATTCGAAATGCTCATCGTGCCTAAATCTTCAGCCCCTCTGTCATTGTCGGGAATATCGTTCCCAAGGATAATCAGAGAGTTGTCATTGTACAGGTACATGTCTGATATGTTATTTATATGTTCCAGCTTTGTAGACCACTTCACTTTTCCTTGAGGTGTCACTGCTGTCAATATAGGGTGGCCTGAAAAATGTGAAATAACATAAAGAAGACCTTTGGAATCCACAACCAGCTGTTTTACCTCATCTTTAAAGTTGACTCCCCACTTCACTTCGGGTTTCTTGGCAGGTGCAGCATAAAGTGACTGTCTTGTCCACACATCTGTTGCATGAATAGCTTTATTGGCAGCATACACCGGAGCTTCTACTTGTAGAGTTGCTACACTTCCAACAATAAGAAACAAAATGACTACTTTTTTAAAACACCATCTCATCTGTAATTCATCCTCCTTAACATTCCATTCCATCTTACTACGTTTAACAGGAAAAATCCCGTGTCTTTGAAAGAACACGGGATTCTTGTATGAGTCGTACGTTAGTGTAAACACTGCCTTGACAGCAGTATGGCTCTTAGCCGCGGCCAGCGCCGCGCAGAACGATGGAATCTTCTACCTTGATACAACGATTGGTAACTGCAGTCATGCCATTCTCTGCCGCAATCTGGACAGCCTCATCGTTATGGATGCCAAGTTGAAGCCATAATACGTTGGCCTTAATCGCAGCGGCTTCACGAGCCACTTCCGCGCAAAACTCCTCACGTCTGAAAACATTAACGATATCAACAGGCTCGGGGATATCTGCGAGTGTAGCATATACCTTCTCGCCAAGAATCTCTCCCTGTGCTTGCGGATTAACAGGGATGATACGATATCCCCTGCTCTGCATAGCTTCCGCGACCATATACGATGTACGATCCGATTTGTCCGATAAGCCGACAACAGCGATGTTGCCTGCATTGCGCAAGATGTGTCCAATTTCTTCTCGAGTAGGGTTGTTAAATTCCATGTTCAAGCACCATCCTTTTCTGCTTAACGTGTTAATTTACTCTTTTACCCACTGAACCGAGGCGCCAAGCGCCTGCAAATGATCAAAATATTGCGGATATGACTTGGCTACATGGTGTGCATCCCGAATACGGATAGGTTGTTTGGCACGCAGACCCACGACAGTAAGCGCCATAATGACACGGTGATCATAGTGAGCATTGATCTCTACGCCGCCCTCAACACCTTCTGGACGTCCGTGCACAATAATCTCAGCCTGACGCTCCTCCACATTCGCTCCGGCCTTCCGCAGTTCATTCAAATAATCCGTAATACGGTCACATTCCTTGTAACGCAGGTTCTCTACATTATAAAACCGTGACGTGCCTTCCGCAAACACTGCTGCCGCTACCATGGCCAATACGGCGTCCGTAGCCGCATCCCCGTCAAATTCAATCGCTTTTAATCTGCCGTTTCCCTGAACGTGAACCACATCATTCTCATGTGTGAGCGGTACTTCCATCATACGCAACACATCAACGATGGCACGCTCCCCTTGCTTGCTCTGCTCCATTAGCCTCAGAATTTTCACGTCAGACTGTGTAACTGCTGCGGCAGCCAGTACGGCAGCCGAACCAGGGTAATCTCCTTGAACAGTGTACGTTGTAGGCTTGTAAGCCTGTCCGCCAGGTACCCGGAATGACATGTAGTCGTCGCTTGCATGGATGATGATCCCTGCTTGTGCGAGAACCTCCAGCGTCTGACCGATGACTACTTTGGATTTCAAATCATTCAGAACCTCAATCGTGCTGTCTTCAGCTAGCAACGGAGTTACAAACAGCAATGCACTCAAATACTGAGAGCTTACAGAGCCAGACACACGAATATGTCCGCCTTTGGCATGACCGCCTTTAATTGTAATCGGCAGGCGCCCTTGCTGATGCTCCACCTCGACCCCCATTTGACCAAGTGCATCAATCAAATCATCATGCGGCCGTTTACCCAGTGAATCGGGGTATGTGTTCACAAATGTAACTTCAGGGCAAAGTGCGGTAACCCCCATCAGGAAACGAAGTACAGCGCCGGCGTTTCCTACGTTTAACTCACGTACATCTCGGGGACGGCTTCCAAAGCCTTGGATAACGATTTTGCTGTCGTCCTCTTCCAGCACAGCGCCCAGATCACGAATACATCTGCGCATGGCGTCACTATCCTCACTATGTGCCGGGAAATGAATCGTGCTTGTTCCTTCCGCCAGCGCAGCAGCCAGCAAATAACGGGTAGTGTAGTTTTTGGAGGACAAGGCTCCAATTTCCCCATTCAGATTAGGGGTAGGGTTAACAATAACGTCCATGGATGATATTCTCCTTTTACTGCTCGTAATGGTGAAACTGCATAAATGGTAATGGTGAAGCTGCATAAATGGTATTCGTGAGGCTGCGTATAGCCAAATTGACATCCCCTGCGTCCCTTGGGTATCATTAGAGGCGTTAAGTCCATATAGAAAAGAGGACCTGAATATGACACAAATTGCTGAAATTCAACCATCTGAGCTGCGTGACCGTATCCAAGCGGGAGAGAAGCTGCAGATGATAGACGTCCGCGAGGACGAAGAGGTCGCACAAGGCATGATCGATGGTGCCAAGCACATTCCACTGGGACAGATTCCAGATCGATTGTCCGAAATTGACAAGTCAGGTGAGATCATCATCATCTGTCGTAGCGGTTATCGTAGTGAGCGGGCATGTGAATATCTCCAGCAACTCGGGTATGACGGCTGTACCAATATGGTCGGCGGCATGCTTCAGTGGCAGCAGGAAAACGAATAGGCAAAAACGTATAAGCAGCTTTTAATCTATTTTCAGGTAGGTTGCCCCATACTGTTGCTCTTTCCAAAAACGGGCCATCTGGCCCGTTTTTTAATACGCTATTACGTCCAACTCAATCTATAAACATTGAACGATTTATTTACTCAGCGATGGCAGATTATTAAGTCATCAGAGTATCTCTTGTAAAGAATACTGGTTAACCTATACATGCCTCAGCTTCGATGATCACAAGCTTAGACGCGGTAATGCGCTAAAATTAGACGAGTCACTTCGGCCGCAGACAATGCCGTTGTATCCACCGTGTAATCCGCAAATCGATATGCGTCTTTGCGTTCTTCCATAATCGTCCGAATTCGTTCCTCCGCATTGCCTGCAAGCAGTGGACGGTTATCACACCCGCTCACACGTTCCACAATGACCTCAGGATCTGCTGTTAGGGCAACAACCCAACCATTTGCTGACATGGATTCACAGTTATCCGAACGGAGTACAACCCCGCCTCCAGTTGCAATGACCTGTCCTTCGTTCTCAAGTACCGTGCACAGCACCCGGTTCTCTACATCACGAAAGTACGCTTCTCCCTTGCCCGAAAACAATTCCGGAATGGTACAGCCTTCTTCCTGTTCAATTGCGGCATCCACATCGATTAATTGATACCCCAACTGGCGAGAAAGCATCTCGGCAACGGTCGACTTGCCTGTTCCCATCATGCCGATGAGAATAATATTTTTAGACTTGCTCAAGGTGTACACTCCTTTAATTCAAGCATTTCGTGAGCACTTTTGTCCTATCATAACACAGCCCATCGAACGGGGAAAGACCAAGAAAGAGGGACCTGGTGGTCACCGGTATGATCCGATCCTCCAAGTCCCTCATGACATTCCTTTTTTCGAAGATTACTCCATCCAGTTGTGGTGGAAGCTGCCTTCTTTGTCTACGCGTTTGAATGTATGCGCGCCGAAGTAGTCACGTTGCGCCTGCAGCAGGTTCGCTGGCAAACGCTCTGTGCGATAGCTGTCGTAGTAGGACAATGCACTGGAGAAGCCCGGTACCGGAATACCTTGTTTCACTGCAACCGCCACCACTTCACGCCATGCATCCTGGTAGGATTCCACGATGTTTTGGAAGTATGGATCCAGGAGCAGGTTTTTCAAGGCTGCATCTTTGTCGTATGCTTCCTTGATGTTTTGCAGGAACTGCGAACGGATAATGCAGCCACCGCGGAAGATCATCGCGATGTTGCCGTATTTCAGATCCCAGCCATATTCGTCGGATGCAGCACGCATCTGTGCGAAACCTTGGGCGTAGGATACGATTTTACTTGCGAACAGCGCTTTGCGCACGCTCTCGATGAATGCTTTTTTGTCACCAGAGAATGCTTCTGCCTTAGGTCCGTTCAGGATTTTGCTTGCAGCGATACGCTCGTCTTTCATCGCCGACAAGAAACGGGAGAATACGGATTCCGTAATCATGGACAATGGTACGCCGAGATCCAGCGCGCTTTGGCTTGTCCATTTACCTGTTCCTTTTTGTCCAGCAGCATCCAGAATGACATCAACCATCGGTTTGCCTGTTTCCGGATCGTATTTGGAGAAGATGTCTGCCGTGATCTCGATCAGATAGCTGTCAAGCTCGCCTTGATTCCACTCTGTGAAAATTTGATGTAAATCCTCTACCGATACATTCAGTACCGATTTCAGCAGATGATAGGCTTCACCGATCAATTGCATGTCACCGTACTCGATGCCGTTATGTACCATTTTCACGTAGTGTCCGGCTCCGTCTGGTCCGATATATGTACAACATGGGTCGTCACCGACTTTGGCCGAAATCGCCGTCAGGATCGGTTCTACCAATTTATAAGCACTCTCCTGGCCGCCTGGCATAATGGAAGGGCCTTTCAATGCGCCTTCTTCACCGCCGGATACGCCTGTACCGATAAAGCGAATGCCTTTGTCCTCCAGCTCTTTGCTGCGACGAACCGTGTCAGGGAAATAGGCGTTACCACCGTCGATGATGATGTCGCCCTCATCCAAGTGAGGCAGCAACTGTTCAATGGTAGCATCCGTTGCTTTACCTGCTTGTACCATGATCAGAATTTTGCGCGGGGATTCCAAGGAGGTTACGAATTCTTCAATGGAGAATGTACCTGTCAGGTTTCTGCCTTCGGCTTCTTTGAGCAAGTCATGTGTTTTCTCTGGGGAACGGTTAAATACCGATACTGAAAATCCTCTGCTTTCAATATTAAAGGCCAAATTTTTACCCATGACTGCCAGGCCGATTACGCCGATTTGTTGTTTTGTCATCTGGTCCTCCATCCTTTGCTCCAATTAATTTTATTGAAAAAAATTCTCAACAATACACTCATTTTAACGGTTTTATGTATGAAAGTGAACCCCGCCTCCTGTTCAAACAGCGAGAAAACGCCATAATCGGCAAAGGAGTTCATCGTATTTTCATAAAATACGTTATTATAGTAGGAGCAATGAATCATCATCAGATTTGGAGGAGTTAGCGAATGAGTTATGAGCAACTTTTAAACGGAGAACGGTTTTCACTCGATATCCGAAGAACTTATCTTTTGGGGACGTATATGAATGAATGGGGCATGCCAGAGAGCAGAATCGTACTTTCCAAAATAGAGCGAAGTATCCATGTCGAAATATACTATTTTCCAGCAACGTTGCAGTCTGAGATTTCCCGGTTCGTCACTGTAGGCTTGTCTCAAGCTACCAGACCATCAGGGGAACAAGTTTCCGCAGAGTGGATGCTTGCACTACCTTCCGATTTAGGCGGTGTAAGTGTAGAACGTGTCAACACCTACTTGGCAGATATCATTACGCATCATATCGAAAATGCTCCGAATTCGGATATCCCGCGTGTGATGAAATCAAGTACGCTAGCACCCACAGAATGGAGTGCAACTGCCTTGTTAATTGACGAGTTACGGGGAGAAAACGAAGCCCTCGAACTTATTCACATTGGCCAGGAGACAGTCCCTCTGTTGTGGGTCATTCCGATCACCCCGGATGAAGCATATCTAATCCTGGAACAAGGGATTGAGGAATTTGATACTCATGTAGAGAGTTCGGACTATTCCATTATTGATCCTCAGCGTCCGTAGACGAGCGGAAGAGTATCAGACCCGACAAATTCGGGATTGAAAATTAACGTCTCCCTCTACATAACAAGGGGCTGCCCCTAGTCCGTTAATGACATCTGGGAACAGCCCTCTTCAATAAAACGATGCTTCAATACTCTTCTCCTCATCCTTCCAGCATCAGCAGATGCCCGGATAATCGCCGCAGCGCTTCACGGCAGGCGTTGGCCTTCTCTGTATTGTCGATCTGTATGGCATTAAACAGGCGTTCCAGCTCATCATCCACTTCCATGCGCAATAGCATAAGCCTCTCCTCGCCTTCGCGCGAGAGGAACATTTCTTCCATCTCTTCCGCCGTTGGCGCAGGTTCTTTTTGAAAAATAACCCGTTGCTTAAATCCCGACACTTCCACCAGACGAATGACTTCACCAAACAAAATATTCTCCACCGTCATCTGCTGATCCTTGAAGCGTTTCACTACAGCATGCCCGCGTGTATCGCCAATCAGTTTCTCTAGCCACTCTGCAAGCTTGGCATCCTTGATCAGATAATCCCCTGTCATCTTGTAATTCCCACTGCGCGTCTGTTGAAAACGGAGCTTTACCAGCTTACGTCCGGTGCGGACTGACAGAATAAAGAAGGATTCGTCCTCGCTCCAATATAGTGAATACCCCTCACGAATTAGGTCTTTGATTAGATTTTGGATATGCCGACGGTTGAACCGCAGCTCCAGATTGCAATATTCAACTTCATAACTTTTGTTCACGGCACTCCCTCCATCTGTACCGGATCTGCTCCGGCCTCATGTTTCAAGCGCTTGTGTTACATCGGCTTACCCTATTTTATACTTCATTTTATGTAAGGGTACTTGGTTATTTGACTATTTTTCACCGAATGCGAATCCGAATTACAGCTTTCCGCAGGTGCACAGGGGCAAGCCCCTGGATATTCATGATATGCTGCTGCCATTTTATAAGATGTCATTTGCTTAAATGATGCTTGTGTCCAAATCATGATTATTGTCGTGCATGAAATTGTTGACACTTAGTTTGCACTAAATGATGGTTCTCTGCGACAAAACAAAGCTAAAAGGAGACCCATCTCCCTGAGTAGATCAGGTTTGATGGACCTCCTTTTTTTGATCATATTCGAGTTATGCCGTTCTTCGTCTACCCAACAGGGGCCGTACGGAACGGTTTACGTGCCAAAACAAAGTGCACCACGAAAAGTCCGGCCATCACAATAGCACTGGCGATAAACGGAGCCGGGTGACTGATGTGGTCCCACAACAATCCCGATACAATCGGACCTACAACCATTCCCGACCCTTGCAGCGTTAGAAAAAAACCCCAGATCGCCCCGCGCTCACCTTCCGGAATCAAAGTTGCAACAAAAGCATTCCATGCCGGAAGAATCATGGCATAACTTACGCCGACAAGCATTACGATCCCAAAAACAACAGGAATGGTTGTCACTGTCGAGAAAATAAAGAGGCTAACGGCTGCCATTAAAAATCCGATGTTCAGGAATGGTTTCGTTCCAAATCGGTCTACCATTTTACCAACAGGCAACAGGGCAATGACCGTAATACCTCCCCCTGCAATAAGTAGCAAACTGTACAGGTTCGGTGAAATATTCAAATCAGTTCGCGTATACAGTGTAATCACAGGGCTGAGCAAGCCGATCACGAATGATTGCATGAACAATGCAGGATAGACGAGCGGGTTGACATTCAGCGTGCTGCGCACCCGGTGTAATGTACGCTTAACGCTCTGTTGCAGGCGAATAAACGGTGTAAGCAGGTTCGGCTTGGCTGGATACTTCTGTTTTACGGATTCTCCAGCGACACCCGTTTCTGCGTTCTGCCCTCCCTCGATTACAACACGGCCCGGAAGAATCATGGCAACGAGAATGACCAGAACCGCACATCCCATGAGGACAAGGAAAATCGTACGGTAATCATGACCGGTTCTTTCCAGCAGCCAGTTCATGCCGACAGGACCAAGCCCCGTCCCTCCCAGAGCGGCCATCTCCAGTGCGCCCATCGCTGTGCCATTTTTGTTCTGCGGGCCTGACATCGCGGTTACTCCCGTCATTGCACAAGGCCACAAAGGTGACGTACCGATCCCGAGAATGAGACAAGCCATGGACAGTCCAACGGCACTTTTGAGAAAAAGAATCATGATAACGGCAATCAACGTACAGATCAGAGCCGTTACCATCGTGGCGCGGAAGCCGATTCGTTCTGCTGCCCAGCCTGAAGGGGCTCTAAACAGATTATCTCCCAGATACTGAAGAGCAAATGCGACGCCAATGACGCCAGCAGACAGCCCCAGAATATTATCCATATATACGGGGAGAACGGCGACTAGCAGTGCCCCTTTAATGATCTCCACCAGAAAAAGTGTCAGCCACATCGCGATAAAAAAAGGCGATCTTAGAATCTTGGCTGGTTTGATGTCGGTTTGCATTCTTTTTCCCCTTTCAAGGTTCATTTACCGGTCCTCTACACATAGTGTAACCGGGCACATGACAAGCAAATCTCACCAATTCAAAAATTTGTCGTTCATACCGCTTGCATTCAGTGCTTATTTTGCTATACTCATCTTTGTTTACCATTTTACTTAGGAAGGGTTGTGACAGCACTGATGAATCACCACCGTACGCCGCTGTTTACCGCTTTGAAAAATCACGCGGCACTCAATCCCGTACAGTTTCATATTCCGGGACATAAAAAAGGATTGGGAGCGGATACCGAATTCCGTGAATTTATAGGCGATAACGCCTTCTCCATAGATTTAATCAACATCGCACCACTCGATGACCTGCATCAACCTACAGCCGTCATTCGCGAGGCACAGATGCTGGCCGCAGATGCCTTTGGAGCCGATTATACCTATTTTAGTGTACAGGGTACAAGCAGTGCGATTATGACGATGATTCTATCGGTATGTGGACCCGGGGACAAAATTATCGTGCCCCGCAACGTACACAAATCCGTCTTGTCTGCCATTATTTTCTCAGGAGCGAAACCTGTATTTGTCTCTCCTGCACAGGATGCTAACCTTGGCATCGATCACGGTGTGACCATTCAATCCATTCGTCGTGCGCTTGAGCGCCACCCGGATGCCAAAGCTTTGTTAGTCATCAACCCAACCTATTACGGCGTATGTACAGACCTCAAATCCATCGTAGAGCTGGCTCACAGCTATCAGGTGCCTGTTCTGGTGGACGAGGCACATGGTGTGCTTATTCATTTCCATGAGGATCTGCCGCTGTCTGCAATGGCCGCTGGAGCCGATATGGCTGCGACCAGTGTTCACAAGCTTGGCGGCTCGATGACACAGAGTTCCGTGCTGAATCTGAACACCAAGAACGGGTTCGTGAATCCACAGCGCGTACAGACCATTCTGAGCCTGCTGACGTCGACATCTACCTCATACGTATTGCTTGCATCGCTGGACACATCCAGACGTAATCTGGCCCTGAATGGTCATGAAATTGCGCAAAAGGCCATTGATCTTGCTGAGTTTGCTCGTCGTACGATTAATGACATTGATGGCTTGTACTGTTTTGGAAAAGAATTGTTAGGTACGGAAGCAACCTTCAATTATGACCCAACGAAAGTCACGATTCATGTGCGCCATCTCGGTATTACAGGATATGAGACCGAAAATTGGCTACGTGAGCATTATAATATCGAAGTTGAACTTAGTGATATGTACAATATTCTGTGCCTCATCACGCCAGGTGATACGGATGACAGTGTAAATATCTTGCTCAATGCGCTACAAGATCTGTCCCGTACTTATTATCAAGTCAATCCGGCGCATGAACTAGTTGTCAAAGTTCCAGATATTCCTCAGTTGATGCTGACACCGCGTGATGCCTTTTACGGAGATACCGAGGTCATTCCTTTCAAGGAGTCTGCTGGTCGCATTATCTCGGAGTTCATCTACGTATATCCACCAGGAATTCCAATTCTGCTTCCGGGTGAGGTTATTACGCAAGAGAACATCGATTATATCATTGATCATGTTGAGGTTGGACTGCCAGTTAAAGGACCCGAAGACCGTAGCGTTACGAACGTCAAAGTCATCGTAGAAGCTGACGCCATTTTCTAGAATGGCATTTAGTTGAGATGAGGGCGTGAAAGGCACGCAAAACTAAAGAACTCTAAAACAAAGCTTGAACAGTAAAGGACTGGGTCTAACACCTGGTCCTTTTTGATTTGCATTTTTTCTGTCCTTCTGTCTATCGCACTCTCGCACAAACCTGACCATCCAACTAAACAACAAAAGACCCCCTGAAATTCAGGGAGTCCTCATGTTATATTCCAAAAGATTGACTATTCTTGAGAAGCAACCAGTTCGTTGTATGCCGCTTCAACACGGTTCCACTCTGCTTCGTCTTCAATATTGTAGAGCATCATTTCCTCGTTTTCTTCTTCCATACGCAGGATGATGCCGTCAGCTTCAGGATTATTGCGTTCCAGCAGAAGTGCATAAACGTGATCTTGCACGTCAAACGTTTCTACCAAAACCATTTCCACGTCTTGACCATTCTCATCAGTCAATGTGAGAAGGATCTCTTCGTGTTCATGATCGTGATCATGGTCGTGACCGCAACCGCAGTTATCTCCATGCTCGTGTTTGTGATCGCTCATTGTAATACCTCGCTTCATCAATAGAAAATGTGTAACCTTGCATATCGTAACATGTTCACAGGGCCAGGTCAATTTACCGGTCAGCGTTTATTTCGTCTTTAATTGTTCAGTGCTGTAATGATTTTTTCGGCGACCAGCACATAGTTACTATTTGCATTTTCTTTAATATGAAAACCGATCTGGTACTTGCCAGCACGACTAAAATCATAGGTAAAATCATAGGTGCGGAACCAGAAGTTATCCTTCTGTGTAGTCAAATCCTGTGCCTGAATATCCTTTACCTGACCACTCGGGTCCGTTATGGTGACTTTCACGGCAGCCACATCGGTTGTGAGACTATCTACCTGTGAGAACACATTGAATTTCAATTTCCCCACATTGACATTCCCAAACACAGTGTCCCCCTTGAAGAGAAAAATATGTACATTCGGCTTGATCACCGTTACTCGCTTGTTACTGTTGTCCCACCGAGCAAGGCCTCCTACCTCCCTAACAGGTACATAAGTCGTTCCATCAATCAAATAACCACCGTCAGACGCTTCCTTGCCGTTAATGAGCACACGAATCTTCTCATTTACAGAGTCCGCAAATAATAAAGATCCGCCCAGCAAGGAGAATACCATGACACATAGCAGCACTCTTTTCCATTTCATCCCGTCAATATACCCTCCCTTGCTGTTAGCCTGTTTGTAGATTTATACTGCGAATGCCTCCACAAAGTTGCGCTGTTTTTCATCATTTTTCATTTTTTATCCAAAATATTTACCACGCTTTGGGAAACGCAAAAAAAGGCTATCCTGCTTTCAGGATACCCTAATGTGTCACTTCGTATATATACGTCATTAGAAGAAGTGTCACGAAGATACGTGGCGAGTGAGGATACAGGGAACCCCTTTGCCAACTGCCCCGCCTTCTCTCATTCGTAAGGCATATTCTGTCCCACGAGAGCAAGGTGTCTTGCAGCGATCACATACATCGGATGTAACCAGCTTCATGGATACACGCATCTTGTCACTTTTTAACGCGGGAGCTTTCTTTCCTTTTGCCTTTGCCATCCCGGATTCCCCATTTCCCATAATGCTGACTACATACTGCATCATATGGGGATCTGCCCAATTGTGTGCCTACCTATCCGAAATTTCAATATTATTACTTTTATTAAATGATTCAGTTTGTTACTTTCAACTATATTCCATTAAAGTTAAAATTAGGAGTGAAGCAAACAGAAGTTAAAAAACCCCCGATTCCTCGAAGGTTTTTGTCTATTGCATTTATTCTATTCTAAAAGGAGCGCTACGAATCCTATTTGCTTACGCCTGCTCCACTTTAACGTTAACATTCCCTTTGATCGCTTTGGAATAAGGGCAGTATTCATGTGCAAGTTTCACAAATTTTTGTGCCGTTTCTTCATCCAGACCGAGAATTTTCACTTCAAGCTCCACATCCAGCTTTACACCACCATCTGCAGGGTCCGCTACCAAGGCAACTGTTGCAGATACTGTGCTACGTTCAATCGTTACGTTGTGTTTTTTCAATTGGAATTCCAACGCAGAGTTAAAACATGCACTGTATCCTGCTGCAAACAATTGCTCCGGGTTGGTTGCTGTTGTTACTTGACCTCCAAGCTCCGGGGGTGTAGCTACATCCATCATGAATACGTTATCCGGGGATTGTACGATCCCTTGGCGTCCACCTGTATTAATCACTGTCGTTTCATATAGAGTTTTCATATTAAAATTCTCCTCTTCCGATTAAAGTTTGTTATATGGTTTGAACATGTTTTCTTTTAACTTGTTTACAAATTGATTGTACACAATTTAATCACCTTTGTAAATAGTTTTTTGAAATAGACATTGAAAACAATGAAATTAAAAAGAGCCACCTTGTAAGGTAGCTCACTATATTGTTTTAAGGCAAAACCAAAGCACAAACATTCGTGTAATCTCAAATACCTAGCAATGGAAAACAGACTGACATCTGAGTTTATTGGGATGTATCCGATTTGGTTGTTTCGGATTGCTCCGTTTTTTCACTCTGTTGATTTTGATTGCCGGAATTACGATTGAACCCTGGGCCTCCGAATCCACCCCTCATCCCGTTTCCTTTGAGGCCATCTCCCAATTTGGTTAGATCAACGGAAGATGCATCTATCAGTTTATCCGCACTCGCCTTTTGCCCCTCCGTAGTGGAAGGAATCGTTCCATCAAGCTGCCCTTGAATGCTCTCGGCACGCAATGTTCCTAATTTAGTCAATTCAGCAACAGCTTCTTTATACTTATCATATGCCACGAACGCAGTAGCATCATTTTTAACGTAATCTGTGATCATATTATCTAATGTCTGTACCGTCTTCTCAAATTTTCCGTTTGCAAAATAACCGTCCACGATTTGTTGCAAGTATTCATGGTACTTTGCTTTGTATTCAGGCACCTCCAGCAACTTGCTTAGAATCGGCCGCTCTTCCATCGTTACGCCTGATAACGGGGTATCAATAGCAAGATTAACCACATCGGATGAGGAACCTGCCATGAATCCCCCAAAAGCCATATTGTAGTCCCATGGCAACATACTGATCTTGCCGTTATTCTCATATAAATAATAGTTATGCCCCATACTGGACGTGTAACTATCCATGTTCACCACCACATTATGAGCTGCAAAATATTTGAGTACAGCATCAACATCCACATACTTCTCAAGATCGGTGCCAGCATTCAAGTTTTTGAGTGCCTCAACCACACGTTGTTCATCTTCTTCCGTCGTTTTGGTCCTTGCATTATCAAAAATGCCAGAATAACTGGATAATTTATCATCCGTATACACTAAGGATACGCCGTTCGTCCCTCCATTCATTCCGCCGCCTCTGCCGAATCCGCGACCACCCTCTCCACGAGTGTTGGCATCCCCTGTTCCTGCACCTGTATCACTTGGGGGTTCCATGCCTTCAGGAGGCTGAAGGTCTCCCATCATGCCAACATCTCCTTCTGCTGGTGGGTTCCCCATTCCCATTGGATTTCCCATTCCGCCCGCTCCCATATTGTCATCGTTATTGGGTTTGTAGATTTCTCCTTCGCCATTCTTCGCTCGTGCCAGATATCCGCTGTCTATGTCTTCAACAGCCAAATATAACCCCCACGCCTTTCCGTTTACGTTTATGTTGGCAAAAGAAAACAGCGGTGCATCAACTCCGATATAACTCATGATGTCATAGCTGAGATACTCTTTCATATAACTGCCGTCGGAAATCATATTATTCACGACCATTTTATCAAGACCATTCCAGGTCTGACCTTTAACGTATTTGTCAAACTTGATTTTGAAACTATACCGATCGGTTGAATCATCCTGTGCGACTTGCCTCAGACTGGAGTTTCCTTTGGCTCGAATGCCTACATTTTCGATCGTTGTTCCGTTTATCGTTACATTTGCTTGGATATAGTTCTCCTCTGTCGCCGTGTCCAACATCTCCTGCCAGGCATCCTCATCCACATCAATGGAAAAGGACATGACTTCCGTTTTATTAAAGTTTTGTGCGTAATCCACCGTTTGCGTCTGATCTTCCGTAGATTGGTTCTCCTTAGTTGTAGTCGTTGTTGTTTGCAGAGTTCCGCCCTCATTGCTACAAGCCGCCAATAACATCGAAGCAATCACTGTAGTTGCCATAACATTTCGCCATTTGTTGTTCATGATTTCATTTCCCACCTTTTCTCTCTTTTAAAATCCTGCTACAGAGAAGTTTAAAAGAGAAACCTTAAATGGAACTGAACAAGCAAAAAGAGCCGCCTTATAGGCGACTCTTCATAACAATTCTTTCTTATGCTTGCTATATGGTGTTAAAAGTATCATTCGACTTTTTTGCTAGTTTTCAACTTACCGTTCCCATCCAGCTCATAGAATTGATAAACATTATTAGAGAGCGTTAGTGATTCCAGAACTTTCTCCATAAAGGACTCTGATGCTTTGGCGCTGAGATGATCACCATTCCAATAGTAATGAATCAAGAGACGATTCTGGTTAAATGGATGTTTAATGACATATGCTCCTGAATGTCCTGCTGTATTCATGGCCTCTTTCCATTTCAAACCGATACCCTTTGCCCGAACATTGATGTTCGTTTTCAAAGCTTGAACAATACCATTCGACTTCGCATTACCAACAAGAATGAGGTTACTGCTACCAATCTCACGTTTCAGCTTCTGCTTTAACTCTTTTCTATCCCGAACCACATCATATTGAATGCCAAATACATCAAAGATTTGAGTTAACTGGCTGGTCGCTTGTTCCTGTTGTTTTGCTGCTGCTTCGCTCACCTGATCTCCAAGTACAATGGTTAATGGCTCCCCCCGAAAGGACTTTTCCATTAAACGAATCATCACTTCGTAAGGCAGATTTGGAATGTTGTTCACTACTGCTTCATACTGTGGCTGATAGGCATCATGCATATATGCCGCAAGTTCCTTCTCGGACATTTGATATTCTTGCTTAAGCTCAAATCCTGGCTTTCTTAAAGCTTTTTCCATGTCCTGACGCTGTTCTTTACCAAGCACATCCTCAATGGTACCAAGTAATCCATCGATTGTAGCGTTTTGATAGACAAAGCGATTAAAATACTCCTTCATGAACGCATCAAATTTTTGTTCACCAACAGAGCGGTATAATTGATAAATGGCCTGACGTCCCTTTTGGTAAAATACATAATTAGCCATTTCGCCTACTTGCTCATTCGTTGAAGCAATGGGTAGATCTATAGGTGACGGATCGAGCTGAATCGATCTAAAGCCTCCCAGCTTATTGCCCTGCTTTTCTAAAAAATACACCGTAGAGAAATCGGCAAAACCTTCATCCAGAAAGGACTCCGTTTCCGAGTTGTTCCCGATTAAAGCATGGAACCACTGATGTGCAATCTCATGTATAAACGTGGTATCATCTTCAGGTGATAACGCCGCAGCACGCTCCGGCATCTGTATTAGTCTTGAATATTCTACGCCAAAGCCATCCACATACGTTTCGATGACACGAAATTCGGGATACGGATATTCACCATATTTTTCGCTATAAAACGCAATGACTTTAAATGCATAATCAATGTATTTATGCACTGCAGTTTTTTTGGCAGGGTCATCACCCGAATAAAAATATTCCACGGTAAGACCATTACGCGTCTCACGTTCGACTTTTAAGTTAGGACCAGCAAAAAAGGCAAATTCTCTCGTGTTCCCGGCGCGCGCCGTAACCACTTTTCGTCCCTGTTCAGCACTGACTTTGGAAGTGATATCTCCCGGCATGACGACCTGATATGACTCAGGCACATTGAACTCAACATCGAAATCGGACGAAGTGTAGTAATCACTCTCGAATGAAGTGCTATACGGTGTCCTATTCCATTGATGTGTAGTCTCGTCATACACAGACATCACCGGAAACCAATGTGCTCCGTTGACCTGATCCTTGTAATACGATAATCGTTGCATGCCAAAAGGAATGTCGATCCGATAATCTACTTGGAAGGTAATTGACTTACCCGGCTGTAGAGGTGCCTTCAATTGTACACGCAATGCCTGATCTTTGTTATCAAAAAGAAGCTTCTCTCCTTGCTGTGCCACTTTCACAATATCCATTCCACCCAAAAAATCAGACGCTTTCTTCTCTGGGTATTCTTTGGCAATTTGCTCATTCTGGCTTATATACATTTGTGTCTGGGTCGCTTTAGACCGATTGGCATCTGCATAGGTATGCATGACCAACTCTTGAAGTGTATCTTTGCTCGTATTCAGGTAGGTCACTGTCTGGCTACCCTGTATTGTCATGTCCTTTTCGTCCAGACGTGCTTTGATCTGGTACTGAATCGGGGATTGTTGGTCTTGAGATACAGTCTGGTGCGTGCCGGAATTGACTTGTACCTGCTCTGTACCAGTGGCCGCGATGGACTCTCGGGACCTCTCAGCATGCGCAGCGTGGACCAGCGGAGATGCCGCAAGTGTCATCACGAAGGTGCTCAGTATCGCTTTTTTAATAAAGATTGTGGATTTGATGTTTGAAAGGTGCATGTTCTCTCTCCTTCTGCTGTATGTTCTTCACATATAATAATAAGAGACCAACCTTACGTTTAATTTAGGTTTGATTTAAATTTCGTTTAAAAAAGCTTAAAGTATGTCCCCATTACCGCCCCCAATTCTCCCTCAAGAGCCTATTAACGATCCATCAACGGTTTAGAAAAAAGAAAAGAAGCCTTGCTACGCAAGGCTTCTTTTGTATGATCTGTAGTGGGTTCGAACCACTGACCCCTACCCTGTCAAGATAGTGCTCTCCCAGCTGAGCTAACAGATCATGTATATTAGGTTTCGTTCAATCAAGTAACAGTATCATACCAAGTAAACGTGTTCATTGTCAATCATTAATTGGTTTTAAATCATTCATATTGGAGCACAATAATGGAAAGATTACGATATTCTGCATGAGGAGAATGTAAAGTGATGATCAAACAAAACACGAACCAACCGCTTAATGCACGCCATAACAATAAACACCCTAATAAAGACTGGAAACTTACTGCTACACATGTTGCTGTTTTGCTCCTTATGACCTTTATCTTGACTGGCTGTAGATTAGAACGGGACGAGCATACGGTACAATTTCAGCAATTGCACCAACCGAATCAACAAAATGAATCGTTGCCTGTCTGGATGGACGTCTACTCCAAATCCGTAAATGAAGAGGTATACTCACCACAGAAAAACAGTGAATTTTTGCCTTAAACAGCAGGGTCAGATCTATAGCCTGTATCATAAACCATATATACGCTTGTATCAGTAAATTTAATATCAGTTCAATCTCCGATCAACAATGTCTCTGACCGTACCCATCAGAACTACATTCTCACTCTTCTTCATCCCATTTGCGTGAGTATGCCTTCTTGGTCACATAATATAACAAAGCGATCATTCCCGCCGACATCAACAATGTAATGGTCATAATAGCCGCCATTCCCATGACTCTCCTCCTCGTCCAAAGTCCCAATATGTACCAAACTTAACTATACAGGAAAAGCATTTTTTTGTATAATGCAGTCTGAACTTGTGCGCATGGAGCAGAAAGAAGGAATCGAATTTGGCAGCAGAGATTAGTTATGTCACGACAGAAGAAGAATTAAAACAGGCTCTTGGGATTCGCCGTCAGGTTTTTGTCATTGAGCAACAAGTACCCGAAGAACTTGAAATAGATCAATACGATGTTATTAGTCCTGACGTGCATCATGTATTGCTTCACACCGATGGGCAGGCTGTCGCCACAGGGCGTCTCATCTATTACAGCAAAGATACGGCCAAAATGCAGCGAATTGCTGTACTGGAGTCCTACCGTTCATACGGGTATGGACGCGTGCTCCTGTTAGCGATGGAGGAGCTTGCTCGTGAGCTTGGATTAACCTATTCGCTGCTGGATGCCCAGTGTCAGGCGCAGAAATTTTACGATAAACTCGGCTATGAAGTGATTTCGGAAGAACCTTTTTACGATGCCGATATCCTACATGTCCGTATGAGAAAAAACTTGTAGGCCAGCAGAACAACTCGACAACACAGGCACTACATACATTACACAGCTATTCTCGGAATGTGGAATGTTCTAAAGAATGCATACTTCCCTCCAATTCGGACAGGCTAACAGGGTAAACCTATTCCCATTTGGTCATAGAAGGAGAGTGTGACATGATGGATCAAACAACACGCGAAACGTTCACAGCAGTACAAAAGAATGGTGACGGTGACTTGACCGCCTTCCAGACATCGACAGGCCGTATTCTGGATTATCAGCAAGCTCTGAACGAAGTGAAGGCTGGAACAATCGCTGGTGTGAATGTATTCAAAGGCAAGGATGGAGAAATGTATATTCGCGGCGATGCCGACGGCGACCCGACCAACAACCTTGATCAGCTTCCGAATTTCTGATAAATGCATTCATGATACAGCGCCAATCCTTACGGATTGGCGTTTTTGCTGTAACTTCTGCAGAAGTCTGCTACACCTAGGCGTACCTACTCGTTCCTCAACGAATCAGTAATCCGTAAAATATTTTACTGCATTGCCAGCAGGTTGAGCTTTTCGCACGGGCTTAGCTTCTTGTTCCCAGGCCTGCAAAATCTGTATGTTTTCCATCGTAGACGGTTGAGGCCAGGAGATATATCCTTTCTGTTCAAGCGACTGCAGTGACTCCCGGATGTGGGCCGGGTTGCGCCCTGTCTTGGTTTCCAGTTCATCCATACGTGGAATTCGCCGCTGCTGACCTGCATAGTTGACCATAATACGCAAGATTTTACGTTCAAAGTCGTTCAGCATACTTCAGTTCTCCCTTCCGTTTCCGATCCGCCACAGGGCGCCATGCCAGGATATTTTGCTCCAGAAAAGTCCGGGGTAGCCCTTCCATGCCATCAGATGCCCGAATTACTCCGCCTCGCATGCTGTTGATTCGGATCTGCCGCTGCGTAATCTGTCCCGCACGATCCATGTACACAAGCTCCACCATCTGGCCAACATATTTCCCTAGCATGATCATCCCTCCAATAAGAACGTTTGTTTGTATTCATCATTATATGCGAACATAAGTTCTTTATTCAATAACAAAAAAAGGAATTTCGAAAAATAAAAAACCAGACATACCCGGTGCAAGACGGAAGTCTGGTTCATCTGGTGAAGATCGAATATTAATGACGATCTGATTCGGAAAATTGCACTGTTTTTAACTGCTGCGTATTCGGATTAAAATCCACATTAACATAAACAGCAAATTGCTTGCCGTCTTTGGCACGAACCCACAGCTTGAACTGCTCTCTGGACTGATTCGCGCTAAGCGACGAACGGCCGATATGTTTGTAATCCAGAATGTCGACATTGTACTTCGTTTGGGTTTCCTTCACGGCGATGATGCCCCATTTCGCATAATCCGGAATGTTGCTGCTTGCTGCCGAAATGGTCGTTGAGATGCCTGCGAAACCTAGAACAAGTGTTAATACCATTATCATAAGCACTCTCATGCATTTCACCCCTTGGGAGAATGTGTTTGCTGATATCGTGCCCGTTCGGATTGCATTTTACACCCAGATTCGAAAAATCCAGATCGCTGGCAACAGCCAAAATGGAACAACCGGCATCAGTTTAACCAATGGATCAACCTCGGAAGTATTACTGAAGCTCATCCCCCAATCCCCGGAAAGTAAATGCCGCTCTGCCTGGGACTCTTCTGCAGGCTCTAAACCATACTTCTCCATAAGCATTTGCCTTGTCTGTTCATCAACCTGAACATCATTCCCCACACTGCTTGCTGCGACATGTGCAGTGTTGATGTACGTGAACAACATCATTAAACTCATCATTGAACATACGATATGTACCCATCTAGATCTCATATGTCTGTATTCCTTCCCTTCTGCTTCCGATCCATGACCAAAGATCAACGCAACACTTAAAACAACTTGTCTGATTGTACATAATATTCGTGAAAATGGAAATACCAAACGAACCATTCAACACGTCCTTCAAGCATGCGTAGCAAATATTACATGCCCCTTTAGACCCATTTCATAGTTTATCTGTTTAAAAAATCCATAGACCGTGTAATGGGCTTTGACTGACCAAGCTGAATCCAACGTCCGCCCGAGTCCATTTTCACCCCATATTCAAGGAGGTTATATCTGCATGTTCAAACGTCTGGATGAAATTCTGATTGAAATTCCCAACGTCGAAAAGCCTGATCCCAATGCAGCAGCAGCTATACAGGAATTGCTTGGTGGTAAATTTGGAGAAATGTCCACACTGAACAACTACCTCTACCAATCCTTTAATTTTCGCTCCAAAGAAAAACTGAAGCCTTTCTACGACCTCGTCATGAGTATTACGGCCGAAGAATTGGGACATGTTGAACTGGTATCCCATGGGATCAATCATTGTCTCCGAGGATCAACCGAATATAAAGAACCTGATCAGACACCGCTCGGTTCCGTCAAGGATGCAAGGCTATCGTATCATTTTCTGGCAGGTGCACAAGGCGCGATGCCTTTTGATTCGATGGGCAATCCGTGGACAGGCGCCAATGTCTTCAACAGTGGCAATCTGGTCGAGGATTTGCTGCATAATTTCTTCCTCGAATGTGGGGCACGTACGCACAAGATGAAAGTATACGAAATGACGGATCATCCTGCCGCCCGCGAAGTTGTTGGTTTCCTGCTCGTGCGCGGAGGTGTACATGTGGTGGCATATGCTAAAGCGATTGAAATTGCAACAGGTGTCAATGTGACCAAACTGATCCCGATCCCTTCTCTAGATAACAAAGCCTTCAACGAGGCTCGTAAATACGAAGAAAAAGGCGTACACACCAAGCTGTACACCTATAGTGATAAAGACTTCAATGCCATCGACCAAATCTGGAAAGGCACGCATCCCGAAGATGGACAACCTCTTGAGGTCATTCAGGGCATTCCTCAAGGCTTTCCTATTCCGGAAGCTCCGGCGGTGGAAGAAGAGTTTGCGCCAGGGATCTCTCATGAAGACTTCAAAGAGATTGCACGTCGTCTGAAGATGGCGGGGAATATTGCGGATTAAGGGACAAGGTGCTTAATAGGGTGTTTAGTTGATTGTTTCCCTAAATATTATTATCTAATAAACTAAAGCCCTCGAACCCAACTGCGTCAACGCATAGAAGGTCTGAGGGCCTTTAGAATTAAATAAATAAATAAATGGAGTATATGTAGTTAACTCCTTAACAAATCGCAATTTTCAAAGTAAACGTGCCATTTCCATGACTATAACTGGTTCAGCAAAGGCATGATAACTTCATCCAGTTCCTCAAGTATCTCGCTATCTGTGGGACATTCTATAACTATTTCTAAATCAGGTTTTAACATACGCAGACATTCTAAAGGTAATCGAGAGATTAGCCCAGTCAGCATAAAATACTCCCACTGCGGGTCTCTCGTTTGAAATACATATTGAATATGAGGAATCAATTCGTCTCCGAATCTTAACAGTAAATCCTCCACGGGCTTCGAAATCGGCCAATTCCCATCCTGCAACCCCTCCATAGTTCGGGTAAAATATCTCTCAGTTCATCGTTACTCCGTTTGGCAAGTTTCTCTACGGATTGGACATCAAATTTATCTTTAGGTAGCATCGTTCTGATATTCATTCGTTATTCCTCAGGAAATTCCGGCATACCAGCCCGGATTATCGATCGTTTGAATTTTCACACCATACACATGCTCCCATTCTCCATCACAGTTCTGATCATACCTGTGTTGAATCCACGCTAAAGTCTCCATAACTAACCTCTCCTAATCTTCATGTAGCTGTTCCACTCCGTGAATCCGATTCAATTCCATTGCCAGCTCTTGAAACTGCGCTTCTTCCAATCCAGCAATAGAAAATTCGTAGTATTCAACATTCTCAAATATCCGGAATCCATATTTTATTGCCCGCTCTCCATCTGGGAGAGGATCGAACACAATAACGTTAACAGCACAACCTTCATGTTGAACAAAAAATTCAATCTCATGGGCATTTTGAATGATGAAACAATCCACTTGTCCCGTCCGCGTTGTTAGTTCTTTGAAAGGCAACATTCTTGTCTGAAGCACAGTGTCATACTTCCGGCCTAACTTCTGTGTAATTTCATACGAGTCCTGGTATATAACAATTCCGATTGGGAATGGATGCGCATAAAATACACGGATAATCTCAATCGCTTTTTGAGCCCGGCTTTTATCTATGGGGAATGAGAAATAGTAATTATTCATGAACAACCTCTCTATTTATGTATTATTTATTTACTATCTATTTTTGATCAGATTACCCATGATTCTTATAAGATCAACTAAAGACTAACGTTACATTTCCATCCGCTAGCACTTCTTTTAACTGTTGAAAATAACCCTCATTTGAACACCTTTCATGATCTACATTTTGAAGAATAATTACGAATGGTGCTATGGCTCCAAATCCACCACATAAGCAGTCGGACAAAGTATCCAAGTTAAATCCATAGTATCCCCCTGGACCGTTAACTGCCTCACCTAAGGCACAATAAAAAGAAGCGGAGTCCTCGATGTTAGTCGCATCCATGTGATATATGCCATTCTGCCGCTCCTGAGAATAAAGCTGGATTCCTCGATATAATCGGGCAACTTCTAGCCATCCAATTCGTTGTTCTAGAGATAGTCCTACCCATTCGTTCGTTTTAGCTAGAGGTTTTCTTCGCATATTCCAAATGAGTATACTCTCTTCTGTTGCCACTTGGTACAAATCCCCAACCAGTTCAAACTGTGTTAAAACTTCATTAAATTCTGTAAATCGATTATATGAAAGAGGTTCTCTGAGAAAAAAATAATATGATCCCATTGGCTTTTCTTCGTGATCAAGAATAGTGATCTCTATGTTGTTAACACTCATTTTTTTCTCCTTACAGTATGCTACAAACTCATCATTATATTGAAAATGAACTAGCGTTACTTTATGAAAGTCCTCATCACCTACGGTTTCGATATAGTTTCCAGTCAACCCAACCAAATCCAAGGATTTTCCAATAGTCATACCACTCTTATCATCAACTAACGAATACCGATTGATCATGATCATCTATTATATAAACTCCTTTAAAATGGTGTGAACGTTCCGGGAACATCAAACTCAAGCGAAACTTACCTTAGTTGGTAACTTTCTTCAAAATACGAAGCGTTATGAACGATGATGGAGCATTGGCTAATACATTATAAATATTCCTTCCAAACATTAAATACATCAATTAATTGTCTTTCATTACTTCTGTTTCTTAAATATCTCAGAGAGATATTATAAACAATTGCAATTGGATTCATTTCTACTTTCCCAAACCCTTTAATAACTGGGCGGTTCACATATACATAATTTTTAGGCGTATGAACAACTCCCCAGTCAAGGTTAGAAAATAAATTAATAAAACAGTACCAAAATATATTCCTATATCAATAATGATTGAACTAGTTTCTTCACTGAACTTTTTAGAATTTTCTTTTAGCACCTCATCTCTTAACCATTCAGGTGTCATACTAATTTCTTCTTCCAATTCTTCCGCCGTCTTTGGGACCATCGTAATTTGAGGAATAAACCATCTCCATAAAATCCCTAAAGATTTTTCTGATAAGTCCAAGTCATTTGGAGATGAACCTGTCGTCTCATGGTAAAAGGCTCTAAGTACTTCTATTCTTTTTGGAATCTCAGAAGTAAACCACCCAAGATAAGTCCTAGCTTCTAATTTTGTCATAAGCTCAAAGGGTACCACTTCAAAAGGAGCTATCATTTTTTCATACATAAAATCAACTCATTTCAGCCAAATAATTATCCTTCAACCTTCTAATACATATGCAATATCTTCGAAATATCTCTTTAGTGACAGATTTTTCTCTTTAATCACATTATTCACTAATACATGAGGCCAACGCTTATACGCAGGAATACCACCCATGTTATATACTCTCGGCCCTTTTTCTGCGTCATATATCCATTGCCCACCGAATTGATTCCTGATTATTTCACCAAAACAATAACTAATATTATAAATTTCATCTTCCACAAGTCCTTTTATAACAAGCTGATCCAATATCTCAATGCTCTCCGAGCTATGCAGATTAAGTTTATTTTTATTTACAAAATCTTCAATAGAATTTCTCCAGTTTTCCTCTAAATAATTGGGCGCAGCAGGTGGAATGAATTCTGTATTTTTAGCAAACCAAGGTAATGCAAATTGTTCTATAATTTCTAGAAAATGTTTAAAAACACTTCTTAGTTCTTCTTTATCTTGATATACGTACCACTCATTTACTTGATGCCTCTCAAGCTTAGTGCTACTTACAGATTTCGAACCTGTTTGAAAGGTACAGCGGATTGCATTGGATTCCCAATTGCTTTTATCAATCTCAATATATTCTTGAACATATCCTTCTCTAGATCTAAAAAAAACCCAAGGATTAGAAGAACCCTCAAACTCAAACGAAAGTTCTTTTAAACTACCCTGCAACTCTTTTAAAAGTATCTTAGTAAGGTTCATAACTTTCCCCGTTTCTCCAAGTGATCACATTATAATTCTGTATGCATTTAAAACAACTCTCGGCATCATTGATAAAAATATCACTGAAAAAGTCAAAAAACTTGTCCTCATGGGCTAGATTATGGCACTCAAAAGTAATTTTCTCTCTTGCTTCAGATTGCGAAAGTGAACAACGATATACATCTAAAAGGGCCACACAGAGCCCATCCATCGGAGAAGCATTTTCAATATCAAGACGTGAATACTTGTCTACAATTTTTAAGACATCATCTGCAGTTGCCCTGATCACACTATTTTCCTCCATACACTGCCGTATTCAAACAAGTGGAGAGGAGAATTCGACTATTCATCCCCTGTGATTACTCCACCATAAGATAAGATATGTATCTCAAGCCCAAGTCCTAAACCAACCATTTTTTTCATCGTCGCATGTGAAATCTCCAGCCCCATTTGACCATAATCTGATCTGAAATACCCGCTTATGTTTACTTCCTTGTATTGTTTAATCAAACTATTTATTTGTTTGCAGTTCTGGTTCAACTTATCCAATAAATTATTCAGAGCCTCCTCGGGCTCGGCGCCTTTCGTTATTAACACATCAAATGACCAGATATCATATGGAGCCTGAAGTTCGCCCCCCTTCTTTATGGATTGTCCCCTTCTGGTAATCAATGCTGGTTTCATTCTTAATCTTTCACTGATATCATCAAAGTCCAAAACCTCATCACGTATGACAAATGTAAACTTACCTTTCATTTTCATTCCTTCCAAAGTGCATTTCGTTACTGTTGCACTCAATCTTCTTCATGTCGACTTTAATAATTCGAGAAAAATTCATCGGAAAACTCACCGTCAATCGTATACTCAATATCATAGTAGAATTCTGATTTCTTTGTTTTCGGGTGAACTAAGTAAAAAAAGGATACAATCTATACTCGTTATTTATCATAATTTCTGTATATGTATAACTAATAATATAATCTTTGAATTTCAGTCCGGAAGGTAATTTCTCTTCTTCTTCGTGTAGATAATTATTTTCACTGTTAGCAATTAATTCTTCCAGTGTCTTAATTGAATTCTTTTTAATTTCATCAAACGAATAGGCCTGATTAAAGTCAGCTTGTAAATCAAGTAAATTCATTTGCAACCTCCTATTTCCCCGCTCTTCCTCAGTCATTTTATCCTACTTGATCTCCGGCTTAAAAGAACTATTTTAAAATATACGAATATTATATTTGCTGATCCAATCTATAAAAATCTTCTCTCTTAACAACTGTGGGAGCACGATTTCAGCAAAAAAATGAACTCTTTCTTAATGTTGATTGTATTCTCTAAATACAAGCGATTAATTCGTTTTCTTCAGGCGAGCGGTTGTACTAGCGCGCCCTCATGTAGTAAAGGCCGTTTGGGGCAATCATCACGCCATCGCGAATGAATAAACTTAGCAACCCTTAGTTCATGCCGATTTACTTGGCACTAAACGGGGAAAGAAAAACCCTGAGGGTGTTTATCCCCAAAGTTTTAGCGTTAGTTATCAATTTCAGCTTTCATTTTGTAAAATAAATCTAAGTGGTATTTTTCTCTCTCCATTAATCCGACATGATGGTCGAAATTAAACGCGATTTCTTTATAGCCAAGGATCGTTGAAATTTGTTCGCGATTTGGTTCACCTATAAAATTGAAGTACCAAGAATTTGGAATTTTTTGATCAATAACTTCGAACCATTCATACGGAAACCATACCGGGTCAAGATTTAAATCGGGGTCCTGATGATCAACTTTCAATAAGTAAAACATATAATTATCCCAATATCCGATCGAATACACATTAAATGTCGCCCCAATAATTAATGACTCACATTGATAATTTATTGGGTAACCTGCCTTAGTGGATAATGAGTCACTTTTATTTGATATACATTTTACTTTCATGAAGTACCTCTCTAGGAATATTCCATATTTCTATAACCGATAATATAATCATTGAAATTCAGGCTGGAAGGTAGTTCCTCTTCCTATTCAGACCTTAAATTATGTAAAATCCCCAAATTTAAAAATAAATTCAATTATTTGATGTATAACCGTTCGACTTACCTACAGTTCTTCCGTTACTTTTTTAGTAAAATCATTTGAAGATTGACTTAATAAACTAACTGTTCTTGCCCATCAATCACTAACAGGTCATCGTAAATCTCCCCTGACATCCTATAAAACAACTCATATCTGCCAATCTCCTTGCCATCGTAAATGATAGGGACTAAGGCAATAATGTGAGAATATTCAGGCTCATTCCAATTTATTATGCAATAAACTTTTTCTACTTCTAGCATTAATTTTTCAGGGTAGTACTCTCCAAAATACAGTTTCTCGTCTTCTGGAGACTCTGCCAAGTAGTTATTTACGCACGATAAGCAATAACTTCGAGCTGTAGATTCTACATTATGGGACTTAGCCCACTCTACTATCACATTTTGATCAAACATTGTACCTCCACTAAAGCAAAATATAAACTACACCAACTAAGCATATCCTTATTCGGAGTCACCATCACTTTCTTTTCCCACGCCACCAATACCTTCCCCACACACCCAATACAGCGCACAACAGCAGCGCACAATACGTCCAGGCAAATAGCATGGCAAGCCCTAACCCAATGTTGGCATCCAGACGTTCGTCCGTTGTGTAGGTATACAATGCAAACGTAAGAGGTACGGCACCAGTAATAAAAAGTCCCATAAACCAGCCAGCCAAGTTTCGAGAACCTGAGCCTTGGTTATGTCCCATCAGTTTACGAATCCCCAATAATAACAACCATAAAATAAAAACAAAACCGACACAGGTAAGTAGTATTTTAGTCAGATCTGACATGTAAATCGCCTCCCAGTAGATAGACTCTTTGTCAATAAACTTCACTACTTTTCGTAAGCATATTATACATTTCAGTCAAAGCTATAACTATCATTACCCAAAGGAGGTTTCTTTTTGTGTTTACTGTTCTCATTTGTACTGTTCATATCATATTTTTCAAATATTTCACGAAAAGGAGCCATAGACACTCCTGAGTACGCAATAATCGCATCAAAATCCAGCTTTTCGTCATTTACATAGATCGTTGCCGGAGGCGCCTCTCCTTCAGCATAAATACTCGTTGAACTTATAGAACATGATTAGAAAGAGAAGACCAAACACAAATAACTTCTTTTTCATAAGTTTCCCTCACTCTCTTTAAGTAACAACATGTTATAATGCGCAATACCACGTTTTCTCTCCTTATTTCTCTTTACTCTAATTTATAAAAATATTATTGAATCTCCTGACAAAATGATAATACTACTCCCCCTCCAAGTGTCAATATATACACATACTAAAAAGCTCGAAACTCAAGTTATGACTTCAGTTACGAGCTTTTAGTATGAATAGACTATTATTGATTGATTGATTTACAATTGTTAATGCATTTTACTTATCACTCACGAAAACATTCGTAAATTCTTACCCTGAGCTATGCACCAAACTGCGCGTAGTGCAGGCGACTATAGACGCCGCCAGAAGCAAGCAGTTCCTCATGACGTCCCTGCTCCGTGATGCCTTGCTCGGCCACCACCACAATGCGGTCTGCGTTTTTGACCGTCGCCAGCCTGTGGGCAATGACCAGTGTGGTTCGTCCTTCAGACAGTTCCGCGAGAGATTGCTGAATTGCTGCTTCCGTCTCCGTATCGAGCGCAGATGTCGCTTCATCCAGAATCAGAATCGGCGGGTTTTTCAGGAACATTCGAGCAATGGATAACCGTTGCTTCTGTCCACCGGACAGCTTCACTCCGCGCTCACCAATCAATGTATCCAGCCCTTCCGGCATGGACAGAATCAGGGATTCCATCTGGGCCCGACGAGCGGCCATCCAGATTTCTTCTTCCGATGCATCCAGTTTGCCATACGCAATATTTTCCCGAATCGTCCCATCGAAGAGGAACACATCCTGCTGCACGATCCCGATCTGACTGCGTAAGGAATCCAGTGTCATGTGCTGAATGTCCTGACCATCAATCGTGATGCGCCCTTCCAGCACATCATAGAATCGCGGCAGCAGACTGCAAAGTGTTGTTTTCCCAGCACCCGATGGACCGACCAGAGCTACCGTTTCACCGGCACGAACACTTAGATCGATACCCTGAATAACTGGCTCTTGATCCGAATAACCGAAAGTTACTTGCTCGTAACGAATATCTCCGCGTAGATGGGATACCGGAACGGCATCAGGGCGGTCCTTGACATCCGGCTCCATATCAAGCAAGTCCGTATAACGTTTGAACCCTGCAATGCCTTTAGGATACGTCTCAATGACCGAATTAATCTTCTGGATCGGCGTCAGGAACACATTGGACAGCATGATGAAGGCGATAAACTCACCATAGGTCATACTTCCATTTATGACAAACCAGGTTCCGCATACAAGTACAAACAACGATACCAGCTTCATCAGCACATAACTGATTGAAGAGTTCCAGGCCATAATTTTGTATGCAACCAGCTTGGTTTGACGGAAACGGCCGTTATTTACAGCGAATTGTGCTTTTTCATACTCTTCATTGGCAAAAGCCTGAACGACACGAATACCCGTAATATTGTTTTCTACGCGTGCGTTGAAATCCGCAATATCCCCAAACATTCGGCTGAACGCTTTGGACATTTTGTTACCGAAATACAAAGATAGATAGATAATCAGCGGCACAATGATAAACGTGAGAATCGCCAGATTCCCGTTAATGCTCATCATGATACTAAAAGCACCAACCAACGTCATCACGGCAATAAATACATCCTCCGGACCATGGTGAGCAATCTCTCCGATATCCATCAAATCATTTGTCATGCGGGATACCAGATGTCCGGTCTTCGTATTATCAAAATAACGGAAGGATAACTTCTGCACATGATTAAACAGACTTTTACGCATATCCGTCTCGATATTAATCCCCAGCTTGTGTCCCCAATAGGTGACAACATAATTCAGGAATGAATTGATCAAATAAATGCCCAGCAGTCCTAGACATGCCCATAAAATCCAGTCCCAGCGTCCACCTGGAAGCAGATCATCTACAACCCGGTTCACCGCTAGCGGAAAGGCCAATTCCAGCAATGCGACCAAAATTGCACAGGTGAAGTCCAGAATGAACAGTTTTTTGTAAGGCCTGTAATAGGCAAAAAAACGACGAAGCATGAACCATGTTCCCCCTTACGGCAATCCCCGTCAATATGACGATTACCTTTTATTTCGTCCTGCTCAAGAGATACAGGAAATATGGTGCGCCCAGAATTGCAACCAGAATCCCGGCCGGAATCTCGGAAGGCTGCAAAATGACACGTCCCAACGTGTCCGCGACCAGAACGAGAAATGATCCGACCAGTGCAGATGCAGGCAGCAAAAACTGATGTTTTGGCCCGACCAGACGACGCGCCAAGTGAGGCCCGATCAAACCAACAAAACCGATGCCGCCACTCACAGATACACAGGCTCCCGCCAAAATTGCCGCAGCAGCAAGCAGAATTACCCGTTCACGTTCTACGGGAGCACCAAGACCACTTGCTGTCTGATCTCCAAGATTTAATACATTCAGCACCCGTGCCTTCGCTAATACAAGCGGTACAAGCACCAGAATAAACGGCAACAGTGCCCAGACGAACTTCCAGTTGGAGCCCCATATGCTGCCTGCAAGCCATGTCGCTACAAATTGATATTTCTCCGGACTAAGCCGCAGCGTTAACACGATCATAGCCGAACTGATACCGGCTGCAATCCCGATTCCCGTGAGCAACATACGGGTCGGCAAGATGCCCTCCCCTTTTTTGTAGGAAAGGATATAGATTAGAAATGCCGCAAAGCTTGCGCCAATCAGCGCAAGGATCGGAAGCAGAAAGATCGGAGCTGCTGTTGTCGTCGGGAAAAAGGAAACAAACAGCATCACCATAAGCCCCGCTCCAGCATTAATACCTAGAATTCCTGGATCGGCGAGCGCGTTCCGCGATACCCCTTGCAGGATACAGCCCGACAACGCAAGACCCGCTCCGATCAGAACGGCAATCACGATGCGAGGTAGCCGGAACTCAAACAAGATCAGTTCCTGCTTCGGTGTACCGCTGCCAAACAGTGTCCGTAAAACCTCCAGCGGAGATAGCTTGGTAAATCCGGTATTCATACTGACAATAAAAGCTGTAATAATCAAAAGACCGAGCACAACAAGAACAACGATACCTTTCGTTTTCTTTTTGCGCTCTGCACCACCCATAGTTGAGGAACCCATGTTACAGCGTCCTCCTTTCTTTGCGCGCCAGATATAGGAAGAACGGTACCCCGATGAGGGCAACCAAGGCGCCAATCGGCGTCTCGTAAGGCGGGTTAATCATACGTGCAGCCAGATCCGAAAATACAAGCAACAGACTTCCCATCACGGCAGAACAAGGAATAATCCAGCGATAATCGACCCCAACCAACTTCCGTGTAAGGTGGGGGATAATCAGACCGACAAATCCGACTGCACCCACGACAGATACAGCAGTACCGGCCAGAATCAGTACTACAATCAGACCGACCAGCTTGATCACACCGGTACGCTGTCCCAGTCCAACTGCGATGTCCTCGCCAAGACTAAGCAGCGTAATCGAACGCGAGATGATCATGCCAACGATGAGTGCTGCGAGCACCCAAGGAAACATCACTTCAAGCTGGGACCACTTCGTTCCGGCCACCCCTCCGGCAGTCCAGAAAGCCAAGTCTTGTCCGATTCTGAAGTAGAGCGCAATGCCCTCGCTAAGTGCTGATAACATAGCCGATACCGCGGCTCCAGCCAGCACGAGACGCAGCGGTGTCAGACCTGATCTGGATGCCGCACCGAAACCATACACAAGCAGCACGCCAAGTCCGGCTCCCAGGAAGGAATACATAATGATGTACATATACGGCAAGCCTGGGAAAAAGGCAAAACAGATTGCGAGCGCAAATCCCGCGCCAGCATTCAGACCAAGCAGCCCCGAATCGGCGAGCGGATTCCGGGTCATACCTTGCATAATCGCACCGGCAACAGCGAAGCAAGCACCTACCATTGCCCCGCCAAGAATACGCGGCAGCCGAATCTCCCATATGATCTGATGAGGCGTCAAGTCTGGGTTGAAATTAAATACAGCCTGCCAGACGACACCGAGCTGTATATCCGCAGCACCAAACGAAATGGACAATGCCATACCCAGAGCAAGTAACAGAATACCACCAGTAAGAATGAGAGTGGCTGCCCATGGGCGTGTGTGAATTTTCGCTGTAGGTGACTCCGCATTAGAATGCGTGGAAGAACTATTTGAGCTCATACTTGTCCACCTGCGTTATGAGTGAAGCCTGTTAACTTTATGTACATAACAATCACCTCTCCAAAAATACCGCTTCTATTGATATTGATTCTCATTCCCATAGAACATTGTAAGACAATCCTTTCCGTCTGGCAATGGACAAAAAGGACAACTTTCTTGCAGATATGAATATTTCCGCATGAATATGCATAAAAAAGGCCATACAGCGCTAATCTTCTGTATGGCTTTCACTTTTATCATTTTGGTTAAAATCGAATCTGACTCCTCTAATTGTTTAACGCCTCTGCGGAGTCATCAATGAAGCAAGTACATCTGGAAAATCGGTGATGATTCCTTGCACTCCCATATCAATCATCTTCTGCATCTCGCCAGGGTCATTCACAGTAAAGGGGTAAGTGACCATGCCTTGTGCAAGAGCAGCAGCTACTTCCTCTTTTGACACAGCTAACTTGTAAGGGTGAAGACCGGATGCCTCCAGTTTGGCTGCATAATCATGAGGACGATACAACTTCTCCATATATAAAAGCGCTGTGCGAATGTCCGGGGCGATGCGTTTACATTTAACGAGCGAGGAATGGTTGAAGCTGGACAGAACAACCTGCTGCTCCATGTTCCACTCCCGAATAACTTGAATGACCTTCTCTTCCATCCCCTTGTATGAAACTATGCCGTTTTTCAACTCTACATTAATCAGAATTTTTTTGCCTTGCACCAGGTTAAATAACATCTCCAGCGAAGGAATCGGCTCTCCTGTAAAATCCGAATGAAACCACGACCCTGCATCAAAAGTACGCAATGTATCGTAAGTGCAATCTTTAACCCAGCCCGCGCTTCCCGCCGTTCGTTGTAAAGTTTCATCATGGATCAACACCAATTGGCCATCGGCTGACATCTGCACATCTGTCTCGATTCCCGTTGCACCCAGATCCAGAGCTCGCTCGAATGCAATCATCGTGTTTTCAGGGCACACCGCAGATGCACCTCGGTGGGCAATAATTTCAATGTTGTTCAATACAGCCCCTCCTGCATTCAAAGTGGATTCTATGAACCTCACTATATACACCGTTTGTTATACACGTATTAAGAGAACGTTTAATTATATGATGGCTTGTTCATTCAGCACGGATCTAACATTTAAAGGGCTGGGGATTCACTCATTTTTGCGAACTCAATCTAAAAACCAACATAATATAATATCAGTCGTAGACAACTGCACTCCGCTGTAAGGAGGTTGCCCTTTGAAACCAATGAAACCACGAACAAGAAAGCACTTGAGCTCTTCCAGGTCTTGTTCTGCCCAAAAGTCTTCATCCCAGCGTTTATCTAAGAATAGATCAAAACCCGGATCAACATTCAGTACGCTAAGACCTCCCGGATCACGACATACCATTCCGCGAGCTTCTGTTCGAGGACTCTCTATACCCGACAGAACAAGTAATCAGTCCAGCGTCATCGAACCCAAACAGAATACACTGGATAAACTGGCCTTTGTTGCGGCCATCCTTGCACTGATCGCTTCCGCTATTGGACTATACATTGCCTGGAAAACACTTATTCTGCCCAGCGATACTACAGAAATCGTCGTATAGTTTCCAATATATAGCTCTATCTCATTGCTATGGGATGGAGATCTTTTTTGAACAAGCAAAAAAAACCGTTCCCCGAAACGCCAGCAGCCGCTGGCGTCTCTTTGGAAAGGCCATTTTCTCGAATGATGCCGTAATTCAGCATACACCCGTTATAGAATGGTCTGAATTACAGTACAAATGTGCGGGAAATGATAACCAGCAGGATAAACAATACCAGGATTGCGCCTGTTGATGTCCATACTCCACCACCGAAACCTCCACAGTAGCCGTAACCTGCTCCTTTGAGATTGCTCATGAGTGACACTCCCCTCTTCATCAAAGTACACTATAGACTATGTCCGTAAGCATTATTTGCTTGGGCAAATGAGGAAGTTTTTCTCTTGAAGCAGCAGCTTACTGCTTGAAATTTCATTCTTTGACTTTTACTTCTCGCTCAGCTCAGACCATTTCTGAGTTAGTTCCTTAGGAATGTAGGTAGCCATCTGAGCAAGCAATTCGGCCGGATCAGACTCGAGACTCCACAAACTGAGGTGAGATGTGTTGGAGAAGCCTTCGTGTACACTGTGCTCAACCATTTTCATTAGCGGTCCGTAATAACCGTTGACATTCAAGAGGCCTACGGGCTTGCGATGAATACCGATCTGAGCCCAGCAGAGGACCTCAAATAACTCCTCAAACGTGCCCATACCTCCAGGGAGTGCAATAAACCCATCGGATAATTGTGCCATCGTTGACTTCCGTTCATGCATCGTACCCACTTCAATCAGTTGAGTAAGTCCGCCGTGAACCACCTCACCCCGGAATAACCCCGTAGGCATAACACCAATTACTTCTCCGCCTGCCTCAAGAGCCGCATCTGCGACTGCACCCATCAAGCCCATACAAGAACCGCCATAGACCAGAGCATATCCGCTGTTTGCAATCTGTTTACCTAGCTGGGCAGCGTACTCCATATAATCAGGATGATTTCCCGGGTTAGATCCTGCAAAAACACATATCCGTTTCAAGTGGTTTCACTCCTTCTTGAGATCGATCTTCTTAGTATACAGCACAAATGTCATTGCTATGTTACAGCACATTAACAGAATACATACACAGCTTTATAGGAAGTTTATATATCATTTGTTTCTTCGCCTCTCCATGTTGGTTTCATGGGCCTCCCGCTAAAAAAAGAAAAAAATACCCGGCCGTTTGCAGCCGGCCGGGTTCCCAAATCCATACACATTCATTTAGAAGGGGTTGTTACTACCTAATATAAGGTCGAAACATTAACGCCGTATGATCGCAGTATGAAAACCATATTAAATTTTAATCAGACTATCGTATGCCACGCCGCGAACGTACCACAAACATATGCTTGTCCTTGCGAAGCAGACGACCGTCTTCAAGCTCGACCTGATCTTCGTCATGTCTTACAATCGTAGTCGATAACGCTACAATTTTGGCACGCCGCCAGATCATAATCTGTGACTTGAAATAAATCGCATTTTCAAACTGGATTGCTTTTTTCATCACATATCCGATCTTGTGCACTTCGGAACGCGCTTTCCTCAAAGGCAAGCTTTCGTCAGGAAGAGGTTTGATCATGGCAATATTGTCAAACGACACTTTAATCCGTTTCGGTCCGATTCGAACACATTCCGTTTCTTCATCCCACTCCACCAGCGTTCCCTTCAGAGGCTCGCGAATTCCTGTTGCCCGGTATACTGCTACTTTTCGTCCAATCCAATGTCGCAATGTGCTCGCCTCCAATCTATCTATATCCGTTGAATCAAAGATATTTACACAGACACACTCCAATGACAGAAGAACCTGGAGAGTAGCTGTTATCCCCAGATTTTTTGATTCCCTTTTCCAAAGGGGAAAATCCGGTGATAAAGGCGAAGCCTATGCTTCCGGTGCAGCTTTCTTTCAGAAAGCTCTTAGCTTCGCTTTTTCAGGTTTTTTCTGTCCTGTCCGTTCCTTGTGTAAATGATTTGTTCAACATATCTAGTTTTCAGGTATTGTCCAATCGATCGGTTTAATACCTTTGGAGACGAGAAATTCATTCGCTTTGGAAAACGGCCGACTGCCAAGAAAGCCGCGATGTGCAGCTAAAGGGCTCGGATGTGTTGATTCGAGCACCAGATGTTTGTCTCTATTAATAAAAGCACCCTTCTTCTGAGCATGACTTCCCCATAGCATGTACACCATAGGCTCATTGCGTTCATTCAGCTCACGAATAACAGCATCCGTGAACGTCTGCCACCCCAAGGCCTGATGAGAGTTGGGCTGACTCTCCCGAACCGTCAGAACCGCATTGAGCAACAGTACGCCCTGCTCTGCCCAGTGAATAAGTGAACCGTGCTTCGGAACAGGCACACCCAGATCGGCCTGAAGTTCTTTATATATATTTTTCAGTGAAGGCGGTACGCGCACTCCAGGTCTGACTGAGAAACTTAATCCATGCGCCTGACCCGCACCATGATAAGGATCTTGACCAATAATAACGGCTTTCACCCGATGATACGGAGTCAGCTTCAAGGCAGAGAACAAATCCTCCTTGGGCGGGTAGACGGTCTGTGTTTTATATTCGGCAGCGAGTGCATAACGAATCTTGTCAAAATACTCCGCTTCCGTCTCCTGCTGTAACACCTCGTCCCAATCATTTCCAAACATAATATTTAGGCTCCTTTCCCCTGATGAATACATATCCGTGTAGCCCGTTTGGAAGGGCTCTTCCCTGCAAGAGTCACATGTCCCACGACTCATAGACTATCCATCATTTTAACATAACCGTAGTCCACAGACCAGAAGTGTGCGATGAAGGGAAAGGAAACCGTTCAGATAAATAAAAGAATCACTCAAAAAGGGACGAAACAGAATATGCTCTGCTCCGCCCCTCCAGTATTCATCTGTATATATCCGTGCTCATCGTAAAACGTACCAATGCTATACGTGTACAGGCACCTCTTTCGCCTGTTTTTGTTCTGTCTTTTGATCCACCAGCACCCGGCTAATTCGACTCAAGCCTTCCTTCAGGATAGAACGAGGGCAAGCTAGATTCAGTCGAATGCATCCTTCGCCGTTTGCCACAAACATTCCCCCGTCCTCTAGCAATACACCCGCTTGCTCCGCAAAGAATAGTGGTAGGCTGACATTCTTCGGTGCATACGGCGTAATATCAATCCAGGCCAGATATGTGGCGTCTGGGATATGAAAGACAGCTAGTGGCAGAGTTGTTTTTATATAGTCATCAACATATGCAAAGTTATCATCCAGATAAAGCTTTAACTGTCCCAGCCATTCATCGCCATGTTCATAAGCTGCTTGAGTTGCCGCAATGCTTAGCGGATTTTTGAAGCCGTAATGACGTGCCTGCCAGATCTCCCTTAGTGCCTTGTTCGGAATGATAACGTTGGAGAACATCAGACCGGCCATGTTGAACGTTTTGCTGGGAGACATACAAGTTATAATTCGGTCCGTATCCGGGAACAGTTTGGCGAGTGGGGTATGTGCTTTTCCCGTACGAAGCAGATCACAATGAATTTCATCTGATATGATCCATATCTCATTATTCAAACAGATTTCACCTACTCGCTTCAATTCCTCCGTGCTCCAGATGCGTCCAGATGGATTATGCGGATTACAGAAAATGCATACCCGAACGTTCTCGTCTCTGGCCTTCGCTTCAAAATCGTCAAAGTCAATCGTATAGTGCCCCTCTTCATTCAACATATCCGAGCACACCAGCTCAAGTCGGTTATGATCTGCTGCCGATTTGAAAAATCCATAGGACGGTGTCAGGATCAATACCTTTTCGTCCGGCTTGCAGATATACTCCACCAGTTCATACAGCGCAGGAATAATGCCATTGGACGTTTCTAGATGTTCCTTCGGGAAGGACCAGTCATAATATCGTTCCATCCAGCTCGTAACTGCCTCGTAATAACTCGGGTCAAAAACTTGAGAGTAGCCCATAATCCGGCGATCCAGACGCTCTTTCACGGCATCTAAAATCTCGGGAGGTGTAGCAAACTCCATATCGGCGATCCACATGCGGATGAACTCCTCATCCTTAAACGGGAATTTCATCTCACTCGTTGCGTTAAAAATATATTGGCGGAAACCATCCGTATTCATCGCGTTCGTTCCGGTGCGGTCAATGATCTCATCAAAATTATAAGAATTGTCTATCTTGTTCGTATTGTTCATCTTGCTCATCTTGGTCATGGGGTTAACTCCTCTGTCTTTTCGTTTCATCATTTATGGATGTTGGATCGATCCGTTCTTCGTTCATCACTTCTTCTCCCCCTATTGTTCCATGCCGCCCGGAGTTGCATCAAATGCAAGAGAATCTACTCAGAAGAAACAAATTTCTGTTGTTGTTTCCTTAGAATAGGCTTTTTGCTGTAAAAGTGATATATTTCTGATAGGTTTTAGCTTTTAAGAAAGACTTTCAGCTTATTTGTCTATTCTCAGGAAACATTCATGATACTTTAACTGGATAAGGAGCACCCCAATGAACAATATCAACCAGGAAGTGGGCAAAAAAATACGAATCTTTCGCAAATGGCGCGGGCTCACTGTCCAACAGCTGGCAGACCAGATTTTCAAGAGTAAAGGAACTCTTTCCAAATATGAAAGCGGCGATATTACGCTGGATCTTGTCACTCTGCACCAGATTGCGGATGCGCTCAACATTCAGGTAGAGCAATTGCTTTACAAGGAACCCAGGCATGCGTCTCCGCTGATGAATACGGTTCAGTCCAGCTTTTTCAAAAACTCCACCCGCTTCTATTCGTACTTCTACGACGGCCGTAATAACAGTCTTATTCGCTGCGTGATTGACATGATGGCTCAATCGGATGCCAACCGCTATCGCACGGTGATGTATATGAATGTGAAGGATTATGACAATTATCAGGAATGCGAAAATATGTACTGGGGGCACACCGAGCATTATGATACGTTGACTACGCTCATTTTGAAAAATCAGGCTACGCCACTGGAGAATTTATATATTAATATTCTGGCGTCATTCCAGGAATCGGAGAAAAAATGGGGACTTATGGCTGGTGTTTCATTCAGGCCGTTTATGCCCATTGCACTGAAAATGCTTTTCTCCCGAACACCGTTGCCGGAAACGCCAGAGCTTTACAACGAGCTGAAAATATCCAAAGAGGATCTGCGTACGCTTAAAATTTACAACATGCTTGCGGTGACTTAAACAGGGTCCCGAATAAGATAAAAAGACACTTGCCCAAGCTGTTTTACTTACCAGCCCTTGCAAGTGTCTCTTCTTGTTATCAACAGATGTTTTTTCTAAAGATATTTATTGAATCTTTCTTTTCACAGTCGTAACCCTGGTTACCGCACCTTAATGTTTGATCAGATCCAACGTTTCATCGAACTGTTGCTTCTGCTCCTCAATCTTGTGCTCATTTCCAATAACACACCGATGCTGTTGCTCCAGAATGGCAGAAACAAATCCGGTAAACCCGATAATATCGCTCTCTTTCGTACCAAGCACCTCATTGCGCTCCTGCTGCAGATCAGCTTCCGTCACATTAGACAGATAACATTCCAGTGAGAATGCCCCTTCGCTATAAGGCGTTCTTGGCGTATCCAGATCCTGAATTGCACCAATGATATAACGAGTCATCTCCCGTTCGTCGGCACGAAAATCGTTCAGATACTGCGGAATCTCCTCGTATACTTTGTAGGTTTTATCCAGATTCGGGTCACGGTAGGAAGCCAGAAAACTGTCACCATTCCGTCTGAACCCGGACATACAGCCGTAAGCGCCACCTTTGGCACGGATATTGTTCCACAGATAGTCCAGTGACAAGATGCCTTGTAATACACGTAGTGAGCCCGTATAGCTGTACCCTTTGTCAATATAATTTCCGGTTTGCACCACATACTGAACCTCGGATGGAGAACGGAATCCTTCGTTATGGGTGACAGGCTCAAACGTGAAAGCTTCCTTCGCCACTTCATGTGTGAAAAGCTTGGCTTTAAGATCGGAAATCTGCTCTTCAAGACCTTCGTATCCTTTATCGTCTGCCGTGTAGCTGACAAGCAAGTTCTCCGGTCTGAAAATGTAACCCATCAGCTCTTGCAGGCTGGAGGACAGCTGTTCTTTTTTCGCATCAAAGTTCGCCTGTAGATCCTCAAGCCACTGATAATAAGCAATCCCGCTAACCGTCTCCCGGAAATCAGCAACGGCCGAATGTTTAGAGGACGATCTGGCAACTCCTGCGGAATGACCACTGTTGATCAGACTGCGTTGCAAATTTCCTTTGACCTGAGAAATAATCTCGAAAAGTCTTTTCGAGTTGTCAAAACGGGACGTAAACACGATCTCCTTGATCATATCAAAGGCAAATCCCAGTTTGTCATAAAGCACCTTGGCATTAAATTCATACGTCGCTTTGAAATCGTGGTGCTGGTGTGCATTGGCATATGAACCAACCCCGCTATGGATTCCGCCGGAATGGATATGAATTTCATTTGATAACTCGTTAAACGAGTAGTTTTGGGTGTCCACGTATCCAAGAACATTTTTGAGTAATCCTACATAAGGCAGCAGACGGCGCGGCACTTCCTTGATATTAAACAACAGTCTCAAATAACCGATGCCATTCGTATACAAGTTATGATGCAATATCGTTGTGCCATCCACATGGTTCAGCGTTTGATACAGTTTAGACGCCTTCGTATCAATATCCTCAATGGACAACGTTGGAATCACCTGCTGCTGTTCCTTGGTAGAAGGTGTGTTCTGGTACTCAACAAGCGCTTCAGTACGTTTAATCATGTCCTGCACTTCTTCCGGACTAAGTCCGGCCTGCACCGACTTCAGACGTTCCTTCAGCGCTGCTTCCTTCCGTGCGTTTAAGCCTTTATCCGGGGTCAAAGCAACAAATGACGTATGTGTATTCTGTAAAAGATATTTCTCGACAAGCTGTTCAAAATAGCCCTGCTTCATTTTGGTGCGAAGTTCTGCAAATACATCATTCGCCTCCAAATAAGTGAACGGTGCTTCCTTATCATAGAGCCAGCTTTGCAGAGAGGAGAATCCGTAGATCAGCCCTTTTGGCATACGGCCAAAGTCCGCTTCCCGGTGATTGAACTCGTAGGAATTAATGCCAGCAAGCAATGCTTTCGGGTCAAATCCATCTTTCACAACACGCTCCAGCACTTCTTTGATCGTTCCGAGGAAATCCTCTTTGCTGGACAGATTGCTCTTCTTCAGTCCTACCGTGAACACGGGCTGATACAGACTGTCATCATAAGAGCCGTAGACATCCTTCGCGATGCCTTTATCCAGCAAGGCTTGTTTCAGAACAGCTCCCGGTGCGTTGAGCAGCGCATATAAAAGAATTTGAAAAGCGATGTTCAATTCCTTATCCAGACTTGTTCCAATCACCGCATTATAGGTCAAAAAGCTGTTGTCCACTTCAGATTCTGTACTTCCTGCAGAGTAAGACTTTACCGCATCCACTCGTGCGGGGAATGCTGGTTGTAGCTTGATTTCTGAATCAATGTCGATCCGATCATAATTGCTCAGGTAATGTTCATCCAGCCATTGAAGCTTCTCTTCCATATCCATATCACCATATAGATAGATGTAGCTGTTGGACGGATGATAGTATCGTTTGTGGAAATCAAGCAGTCCTTCATAAGTCAGATCCAGAATGGCCTCCGGGAATCCTCCAGACTCACAGGAGTATGTTGTATCCGGGAAAAGAGAATTCAGCACCTCTCGTCGAACCAACCGTTCTGGCGAAGAAAAGGCCCCCTTCATCTCGTTATACACCACGCCGTTGTATGTCAGTTCGTCTTCTGGTGAAGTCAGGTTGTAATTCCAACCTTCCTGCAAAAATATTTTTTCATTCTCATAAATATTCGTATTTAATACCGCATCCAGATACACATCCATCAAGTTATGGAAGTCATGATCATTGCGACTCGCAATCGGGTAGATTGTCTTGTCAGGATACGTCATGGCATTAAGGAATGTATTCAGTGAACCCTTGAGCAACTCCACAAAGGAATCTTTGGCTGGGAACTTTTTCGATCCGCAGAGCACAGAGTGTTCCAGAATATGAGCTACCCCTGTATCATCTTCGGGAGGTGTACGAAAACCGATATTGAACACCTTGTTATCATCGCTATTGGACAACAATACGATATGAGCACCCGATTTTAGATGTTCCAGCAGATACGCATCGGATTTTAGTTCTTCAATTCTGCGCTCCTGTAATACCTTGTATGGCTTAAGCTGTTTCAACATAAACTAGAGTCCTCCGTCCATAGATTGTTGTGTTGGTTGATGCTAAAGGTAATATATGCCTATCGATAGTATACACCATTGTGACCTCACTTCATAAAAAGACAGCCGAATCCACTTTCTGATATGTATTATGAAGGTGTTATGTTTATGAACTGCGGGATTATGAAGAAACTGATTAAGATGAAATCATATTTCTAGCGGCAAAAAAGTACATAAAAAAAGATCACATAAGCTCTTGTTTAACAAGGCTTATGTGATCTTTTCTTTAAGATGCCGAGGACCGGGATCGAACCGGTACGGTAGTCACCTACCGCAGGATTTTAAGTCCTGTGCGTCTGCCAATTCCGCCACCCCGGCGTATGTATTATTTTCTTGGCGACAAGAAATATCTTACCATGAACAAATTAATAATGCAACCCTTTTTTCTAAAAAAATGAAACAGGCACTGCAAGCGTCAGCTCGCAGTGCCTAGAAAGTCCGAGTTGCGGTCCCGGACTTCCGGTAAACCATCTATATTAAGGGAGGTGTGAGATAAGAATACCCCTCCAACATTAAAGGAACCTAAAATCAGCCTTAAATTAAACTAAAAAAGCAAAATGGACTTCACACGCTCGATCTGATCCTCACTGCACTCTACAAAAACCAGAATATGACCTTGCAGTAACCAGTCCTCGTAATGACGTGCGTCCTCTTCAGGAATGCCTGCTGCTGTCAGTGTTAAGACTAGGTCATCTGTCTCACTTCCAATCTCATTGCCCGCTAATCTTCGCACCGCTTTCCCGATCGATGCGGTCTGATCCATTCGTTTTCCGAGCACGGCTAATATGCCCTTCAGCGCTCCTAACGCTCCATCTGTTCCGGCACCTTTTAGCGGTTTGGGCAACCCCGTCTTCTCACTGATCATCTCCAAATCCAGCTGCTCTTTGGCTACAGCCCCCAGGTATTGGTCTTTGATACCCTCTTTTTTCAAAGCATTCAATAAGATAACTGCATCATGCTCCGAACGAGCAAGCCCAACAAACAGTTTCGTCATGCTATTCCCCTCCTCTTCCTCATACCTTATATAACCCTGTAGTTTATGTTCAGTAACGCCTTTCCACTAGCTAAGTCAATTCACCTAGAACAGTTTGATTATTTCTCTACTGGAAATCTATACCTAGTTCTGATAGACTAGATAAAGAAGACAAATTAACCATTGATAACTTAGAAATATGGATGAACATCTTATAAATCAGGAGCAATGACTTATGAAAAAAGAGGTAGAAATCGCCATTCGGCGCAATCAACAAATTTTAGTTCGGAATACAAGCGGACAGACCGTAACCGGCTTCCCGGAGCGATCAGCAGACAGCTCCATTCTCTCTTTACGGACTGTACAGGGAAATGTGTGGATTCCGTTTGATGAAGTAGAACAGGTCACTCGCCTGTTAACCCTTCGCTCTCACCATCTAGGCAATATGCAGCTCGTGTAGATCCTTGTCATTGTGCATATTCAACTGCTCCTAATTATAGAGACATAGACATATGCTTTTAGATAAATATAAGCTGCATACAATAGACCTTGTCTTTCTAATACAGCGAACCTATATTCAAAAACCAGACGCCACTAACGTCTGGTTTTTCTTATGGTGACTGATCATGACTTTTTTAAATTTCCCCTAGTTAAAAAACTTCGCCTCCGAACCTTTCCATTGCTGCCACATGTGCTGTTTTATTTCACAACAAATTTAACACGCGTACCATCCGGATATGTACTTAGTTGATTGCCCACCCATGAGCCTGCTCCGCGATTATCTTTAGGCGTAATGTACTGGATATCCGCACCTTTGCCCCCTTCTGCACACATCGCCATAGGCCACTCATCCCGATCCTTGCCTTTTCTGACAGGCACGCCTTTCAGTGACAACTCCCTGTTCCCTTCGGCGCCTTTCCGGTCAATCGTACAGACATCAGCATGCCCGGCTTGAATTGCCTTCCGAATATGGTTTGCTGTTTCAGGATATCGATCTGCAGGAAAAGTAATCGTATGATCTACACTCTTCTCGCTTGGTTTGAACGGAGATGGAATGTCCAGCGGCCACTCCCCCCCGGCCCAAGCATAAAGAGCAATCAATATCATGCCCACTAAGGTTAGCAGTTTTCCTTTGAATCGCTGTTTCCCTCGATTTCCTTTTCTGCCGCGTCTCTTACTCATGATGTGCCTCCCCCATGTAACACTAACGTCCATAGCATTATAACAGAACGCCAGTTCGTAAAACAATCCATTTCACAACAAAAAAACAGCCAGATTTATTCCGGCTGCTTGTTTTACACTGTCTTTTCCTGCGTTATCCTGCGTTAAAGATACTTTGCCCACTTAGAAAAGGCACGGTCACCTGAAACTCTGTCCCTCTTCCTTCAGCACTATCTACAGTAATGGTACCGTTCATTAATTCCAACAGCTCTTTGCAAATCGTTAATCCCAGTCCACTGCCTCCAAACCTTCTAGCATGTGAAATATCAGATTGCGTAAAGGCATCAAACAGTTGGTCCATCTGATGAGACGGAATGCCGATACCTGTGTCCCGCACAGAGAAAGTCAGCATGGTCATCTCATGCGATTGCTGCTTGACATCCACGAGAAGCTGCACTTCTCCTTGCTCCGTAAACTTGATGGCATTGCTCAGCAAATTATCAAGCACCTGCCGTAGTCTTAATGGATCTCCCCACAGTACATCAGGAATACCCAAATCTGCATGACAAAATAAACGAATTTTTTTATTCATGGCTGCCAGTTCATGTGTCTTCACAATTTGCTGAATCAGCTTTAATGGCTGGAACTCGATATGTTCCACTCCCATTTTTCCCCTGCCGAGCTTTGCCATGTCCAGACTGTTGTTTACAATGTTCAGGAGCGCTTCTCCAGATTGACGTGCAAGATCCAGATATTCTTTTTGCTCTTCAGTAATATCACCCATTCCCGCAAGTTCGATCATGCCCATGATTCCGTTTAACGGTGTACGAAGCTCATGATTCAACTTGCCGATGAATTCAAGCTGCCCTCTGCTCGTTTTCTCTGCCATCGATGCGGCAAGTTTCAGTTGCTGTTCCGCAAATTTCCGTTCAGAAATGTCATACTGAATGCCAACAAAGTAAAGACAATCCCCTGATTCATTGAAGATGGGATCAATATTCAGTTCATTCCAGAACTTCCGACCACTCTTGGTATAATTTAAAATCTCGACCTTGATCGATTGTTGTTTGGCTAACGCTTCCCGAATACGTGAAACGGTTTCGGGATCTGTATCTGTTCCCTGCAGGAACCGGCAGTTCTGCCCGATCGACTCATCGTGCGTATATCCGGTCAGCCGGGTAAAATGTTCGTTTACATACATGAGCGGAAGCTCAGGCGAGGTAGCGTCAACTACCGTAACGGAGGATTTTAATTTCGAAATAATAAATTCCCATTGCATCGGGAGTTGATTATATAGACTCATGTCTGTGTCTCCTCCATCTCACATCCTTAACTCCAGATGGTATGTGTTGATATTAAACAATCTATTTTATTGTACCACAGTTATTCAAACAATGTAGTTCTTGGGTAATAGTTCTTAATCATATCAATCTTTATCCATTCACAAAAACCTGCCTATCTTTCAGAAATAAACAGATAAAGTTTATTAATCATCGTCAGTACACTGATTGTCTACATTTTTCCAGGCACAGACCTTAAAGGCAGGGCCGTTAATGGTTGACGAGGAAGGAAGATCGACGATGAAAACTCTCTTTTTTATATTTATGGTGTTATGTATGATCAATCTGTGTTTCCCCAAGTTTGGCTGGTATCTTCGTTATGGCTGGCTCGTACGAGGTGAGAACGAACCCAACAAATCTTATATGACTCTGGTGCGTATGTCCAGTCTACTTATGCTACTGATTGCTTTTACGCTTGCCATGGCTTAATACAAAAAAATAGTTTAAAGCAAGGCCAGATGCCACCTGAGCAACTGGTCTTTCGTATTTTCTGACGGGAATATGATAACTTTGTTTGTGGTTTTACTGCAGCGTGCACCGTAAGATAAATGATATAGAAGTATCGTTGCAGAAAGGACTACTTGGTATGAACATCGCATTTTATCCATTCTGGGCTGCCAGAACGCTGCTCTCACTTATACAAGTGATCTCAATCACAACGTTGACCTGTTTAATGTACAGACAGACTCAATGGATTGGATATGCACTACTGTTTCTGTTCGTCTACCTGCTAGCTCAGGCGACAGCAGGATTCACGCTCCATATGCTGATGAAACGCAATACATTATCGAGACTTATGGTTGGTATTCCTTTAACGAAAGCACTGCTGCTCATTGGGATCGCATCCTCTCTACCCCACCTGAAATTACATATTACACTTATGTGTCTAGGTGCCTTATTTCTTTCGGTAGTCATCCGCTGGGAAGCAATGGTTCTGGAAAGACTCCAGCCACGATTGGTAAGAGGCGAAGATATAGCTAAAACCGATAACCTGCTCTCATTTTCGAATTATACGATAACAGGTATTGGATTGATCATGACGGTAATCACAATCCTATATGTAGGACCAACCCAAGCGCTTTGGGCAGCTGCGGCTCTTTCATTAGCTGTACTCGCTTTGATCTTGACCATTCGTCACCTAACTTACAGCACCTCCTGTGCTTCAATAAATATGGATACCAGACGACCCTTGCATAAATAAAAAGACGCGCATGGTCCAACTGCACGTCTCAGGCTGCTTCTCTGGAGGCAGCTTTTTCGTTTTTCTTTTTCCCAAAAGGATCTAGGGTGTGTCTTGAAACCAACTGAAGTGCATCTTTTAATGCATTTTCAGACATACCCTAGAACTTCTTACATTTCAGCATTCTAATCCAATCGGTAATCTGTCAGCGGCTTGCCTTTCTTATAATACAGATTGGGGGATAATATATTGAAAAAAATGTGCACATCCGGCAAATCAGCCTTCTCTAAAATAGACTGCATGGACGATGCAATTCGATCATGTATCTCCTGATCACGCTGAAACATCAAAATCTCTATCGACGCCGGGGATGGTGTTAAGGCTTGTACATCATGACGCTCTGCTTTCATTCGTTCCTGCGGAATATGAGTAATTAAGGCCATTTGTTCGGTAATTTGAGGCACAACTTCCTCCAGCTTAGAACCCGTAAATCCTTTGAATCGTATAAACGGCATTGCAATCCCTTCAATCTATGTTAGTAGTCTCCTTATGTGATTTTAAGCACATTGTTTTCAGTTGTCAAATGTCATTCATGTCATATTGGACTGTAAAACATGAGCAAAGCCCCACCAAAGTCTTGGTGGAGCTGATGCATGCGCGCCTGACCGTTATCTTACAGCCAGAAAGATTTTGTGATGATGACGAGCAAAATGAAGAGAACGAGAATTGCGCTAGTCGAAGTCCACGCTCCGCCAAATCCACCAACATTGCCACAACCGTATCCAACTTGACTCATTTCATTGGCCTCCTTTGAATTTCAAGGTATGCCATAACATATGCGTATTATCCCCAAGTGACAGGGCGAATGTCCAAGTCTAATCGCCCAATCCTTGGGAGCGCATTTTGTCAACAATATCAAGTTTTCTTGCTGGCCAGTAAGTTGATTCTAGACCAAGAACCGCATCCCCACCGGTTCAGGTATGGCTTACACTATGATCCTTATGTAACTAACCTTTGATCCCTTCGATCTGATTAAAAATGGCTTGTCCATCATTACTGGAATCCCGATCCCGATCCATATCATTTTTAAGTGAGATAAGATCGCTCATACTGTTGCTATTTCCACCGAGAATGCTAAGAGCCCCTACAAGCCATAACAACGGCAATAACAAAATAGATAGGCCTTTTTTCATTGCTATACTCCTCCCTCTAATCATTACTTGAAATTGGAATAATCCCTTTTAGTAATACGTAAAAAATTGGATAAAGGTTTCATTTTAAATGGAATTAAACTAATATAGCTGGTCGTGAACCGAGACTCACTCTAAACCGTCCAGAAGTGCCGCCGCCTCTTCATGGTTCGGATCCAGTTGAATTACACGGCGCGCGTAGACAAGTGCCTCCTGCTCCAGTTCCAACTCATAGCAACACACAGCCAAATCATACAATACCGTTATCTGTTGTGCATCAGATTCAGCAGTCAGTGCGTCAGGGTCACCAGTCAGTGATTCCTCCAGGAAAATTTTAGCATCTTCATACATAAACATCTCTAATAGTAACTGACCTGATACGAGAGCAGCCTGATGTCGATGTTCCATCGCATAATAAGAGGACCACATCTGCTGGATGCCAGAGTGAAGGTCAAACATCTCCTCATCACTTGCATCAAGTAACAGATCTTTGAACCGAGAAAACGCAACCATCAGAAACTCGGCATCATGCCCACCCAATCGCCAGAAAGCCAGCAACTGCTTCAGTTCCATTTCGTCCACCTTAAGGTCTACCCATTCTTTTAAGCTAAAAAAATCATCCGGACCAAAACGCTCAACAAAACGATGATACGCCAGCCTTGTATTTACATAATGCATTGGCTTTTCCAGCATTAAAATCATACCTACGTTTAGATCTTTATAATGATGTGCCGTAAAATAAGCAGTAGCTCCCTGTTGTTCCAACACAACCTTTAACGCATGATAGTTAGCCGAGAGCGAGAAACTGCCGTGAAACGCGAATTCAGGCGGCTCTGCATATTTCCAGTAATCCAGCCGATGATCCCCTTTATCCGCAGTAATCAGTACATATCCTGAACGGGACAGCTTGTTCAATCGTTCAAGACAATCCAGGCCTGTTAACGGAAGCAGAATATGCGAATCCTCTAGCTCAGCCTTGTACAGAGCCATCAATTCGGAGTGTGGATAGGTCGGTTCACTGTACTCAGGTGCAGGTCGATATTTATATTGCAATGCCATACTTTCCAGTATCTCGGCAGGTTTCTTTTCGGTTCCATGCTTCGGAAGTTCAACAAGCAGATCACATTCAAATACTTGTCCCTCTCCAATGTAAATCAAATCCTGCGGAATACTGTCAAAAAAATAATTGGCAATGATGAGCAAAGGCTGCTGCAAATCCCCTTGCCTGATCTTCGTTTCTGACATAACCAGATTCAATTCTGTATCCTGCGTCGCATCAAAACGTGCAAAATCCACGATCCCCTGCTCTATGTATGCCTTCATCGATGGATGCACTCTCCACCCTGCTATATTCTCCATAGCAAGGTCTGTCATCACATAACGAAAAGGTGGCAGCTCTACGCCCGCAATTTCCTGCAACGCACACAGCTTGTTTAACACCTGATGGGCCAACCTGCCTGCTCCTGCACCAAGTTCAACGATGGTTACCATCTCATACTGCGCGTCTTTGACCATTAAATCCTGCAAAAAACTAAAAATCATTTCAGCATAGGCAGTTGCAATAAAGGGATTGCTCGTAATATATTGAGGCACTTGGCGATTCTCCCAAGCTTGAAGTCCCATCTGTTCATAATAAGCTCTCTGCCAATCCCAAACTGGCGCTTCGCTAAACTTGACATACCGGTTTTCTTTCTCCATCATCACTTATATCAAACTCGCTTTCTATCTATATTATTAGGACCAAGTCATCTGATTCTATGAAAAAAATAATTATATCATATCCTTCTGATTCTAATTTCTATACTCTGTTCATTCTCCCCCGAATGCAGAGCGTCATTCATTTCTACACTCTCTATAAAAAAAGCCTGCTCCGCATGGAACAGGCACAACGACAAATAAAAATTTAAATCCATAAACTTCGTAGCAAATCAAAAACAGATTGGACTCGCATTTATGTTTCTAACAAGCGAGTAACCATTAGTCAGAGTACAAGACACCATCGAAGTTCTCTGGACCTACACGAACAGTACCAAGCAAGTTTGTGCTGATAAAGGCCGTGTACGTTAATTGTGGTGTAATTGGCGGGTTATAATCGTCGGCAGAGAATGTAATAACCTGCGGTGCCAGTACGCTCAAGTTAAATGTGGAAGTTGCAGAGTAAATGACTGGATCTGTAGCTACTGTTCCTCGAACAACCGTAATCGTTACACCAACGAGTGCCAAAGGAAGCTGTACAGATACGGTTCCTTTGAACTGAACCCGAGGGTTAGCACCGATCGTAGCTGTTGTTACCAAACCAATCTGACCAAATAACTGGGGTGTATTAATGACCAGGATTGGAATGGCAATGGAGTTGGCCAAACTCGCATTTTGCGAGGTTCTTGCATCAATTAACTGAGTCATGAAATCTACCTCCTATAGGTGGGATTGAGATAGTATATGCGAGAATCATCATCTGGCATGGACATCCATCCCCGTACTTGAAAAAGTGATACACCACTAAAGAGAAACAGAGCATTTGCCTCCCTTTACTCATTATGCAAATTATACAAAATTTGAGGTTTTCCCTATGATCGACAGAAAAAGGATAGAGACACTCTGCCTCTACCGCGATATAAACTATAGATTATGATCTATGAAAACAGAAAAAAACCCTTGCATCGCAAGGGTTCTGAAATATGGGCCCTACAGGACTCGAACCTGTGACCAATCGGTTATGAGCCGACCGCTCTAACCAACTGAGCTAAGGGCCCTAGACAAATAATATATAACAGTGCAGATGATCGCTGTAAACCATCCAGTAAAGCTATATTGCGGGGGCAGGATTTGAACCTGCGGCCTTCGGGTTATGAGCCCGACGAGCTACCGGGCTGCTCCACCCCGCGTCGTTAAAATTAATAAACAGCGACTTAATTAATATACACCATTTATCTACTACAAGTCAAGAGAGAATCTCAGGGAATAAATCGTACACCATAACGACCTTTCCGCGAACGATATACTTCAACTTCTTCAGGCTCATTGTGCCCGTAAATCCAGCCATCCTGCTCCAATCTTTTTGCCAGACAGCCTGCCTGAAATTTCGTTGCATACAGCTTGCCGAAATATATCCATCTCATGCTGCTCGTCCTTTCCAAAGGGTTCATATGTTGCTTCTAATTGTAGAATACCCCAATTTCGTAAAAATAGCCGCCAGAGATCATAAAATCTCCAGCGGCCCCTTTAAACGTAATGCTGATGTAATTCATTAATAATATGAACTGATGCGCTGATATGTCTGATCGTTGGAAAGCAGAACTTATTGGAATGTTGCTTTAGGATCTTTTTTCAACTTCGCAAGCATCTCATTTCCTTTAGCTGCCCATTCGCCCAGCGCTTCCTTCGGTGTCTTTTTATTCTCTAATACTTGATTAAAGTACTCCATACCTTTGTCGCTTACTTGCCACAGTCCAGGCATCTTCTGATACATTTTATCCAGATTCGTGTTGGTTGGTGGCACCGGCTTCAATGTATAGAACGCCTGAATGTTATAATCTAAACCATCTTTTGGTTTAATGAAGCTCTTCCGGGATACCAATTCATAGCTGCTACGCGCCTTGATCTTCGCCCAATCCTCGCTGTTCATATACTTGATCAGTTCCCACGCATCATTCGGATTCTGGGCCGAGCTATTGATCGCCATCAAGCTGCTCAGATAGATGTTACCTCCGATCTCAGGAGCTTCGGGATGAACGGGAGGGGTAACGACATCCCACTCTACTTTCGTGAAATCTTTCATTTTATCAGCATTTTTATTGGCATCAATTAATTGATTGATGTAATTGTAGTCCCCGATCGCCATCGCTGTTTTGCCACTCAGGAACAAGTCGCCCTGAAGAGGATTGTAGCGCCCCTCCGTTTGCTGATCCTGCGGCTCGTCACCTTTCGGAATGACCTTATCAATCGCCAGTTTGCTAACAGTGCTCCACACTTTCTCCCACTGCGGTGAATCCACGGTCATTTTCTCTGCCTTATCGTCAAAAACTTTCAGCTGCAGTGAATTATAATACTGCTGCATGGAGTAATATGGGGAGCCGCCGTTATAGGTAGTGAATGCCATTCCGAAGACATGGTCTTTACCTTCCCCTTTAGTAAGACGCGTTGCCAGATTAAAAATATCGTCCCACGTCATGTTATCGGTTGGCGGCTCAACACCCGCTTTTTCAAACATCCCCTTGTTATAGAACAAAGCAGAGGAGGAGAACGTTGGCGTCAATGCATAAATGTTCTGATCGCCCAGATCCTTGATTCCCTCAAGCACACTTGGCACGATATCGCTGGTGTCAAATTTGTCTTCCTGCATTAACGGATCAAGCTGCTTAACCATGTTCTCCTGGATTAGCGACTTGATTGTAGTCGTATCTGCTATAACGACATCCACCGGATTATCTCCTGTCATAATTTTCTTTAAGCTCTCCATGGTGTCTGGTGCTTCTTTTTGTTCCTCCTGATTTCCATAACCGTACATGCTACCTTGATCAATTGCAGGTACGATCTCAACCGTCACATTTTTGTGCGTAAGCTCAAAAGCATCCGTAAATTGCTGACGGAAGTAGCTGTCATCCTGACCTCCCCAGAGCGTCGCTACGCGCAGCACGCGCTGTTCATTATCTGTATTCTCACTCGCTGTACATCCTGCAATGAGCGGCAATGCCAGTGTTGCTGTTGCCATGACGGCCAGCACACGTTTTCCCCACAACCTGTTTTTCATCTCCCATTTCCCCCTCGTAAATTATCTTGGCGGTGTAATAACAATACGTTCACCGTCAAATTCCAATGTAGCGCGGCTATCAATCGATAAGGCTTCCAGATATTCTTTCGGCACCTGAAGCCGTCCAGCACGATCAATAATGACGAAAGCTTCATGAATATCAGGAGCACCTGCTTCAGACAGTCCCTGATCATCGTCCAGATTTGGATTGCGCTTCACAAATTCAGTGCTCGTCAAACCGTCCCGAATCGCAACGATCCGATCAACCTTGCCAGCAAGCGTCAAATCATGGGTAACAATGACAATGGTAACGCCGAGTTCCTTATTCATTTTGCGAAAAATGTTCATGATCGTATCACATGTCTCTGAATCGACGGAACCGGTTGGTTCGTCCGCCAATAGAATCTTTGGCCGATTGGATAAGGAGATCGCAATCGCTACGCGCTGCTGCTCACCGCCCGACAGTTGATGCAATTTGTTATGCATCCGATCCTTCAGACCGACCCATTCGAGTAGCTGCATGGCGTACGCACGATCACGTTTGCCACCCAGTATCATCGGTGTTTCCACATTTTCCAGTGCGGTGAGATAAGGAAGCAGATTGCGACCGTTATTTTGCCAGATGAATCCGACGGTGTGACGTTTGTATTCCACCAGTTGAGCGTCCGTCATTTTGAGCAAATCCCAATCTCCGACAACCGCTGTACCTGCGGTAGGGCGATCCAGACCGCCCAGAATATTGAGCAGTGTTGATTTTCCGCTGCCGCTGTTGCCGATAATCGCCATCATTTCGCCTTGATTGACGGTCAGATTGAGACCTTGAAGGGCAACGACTTCCACATCGCTGGATTTAAAAATTTTGACTAGTCCTTCGCATTGGATCACGTTTACCTCTCCTCTCCCATTTTGACCGCCTGATGAACCCGAAGTCTGCGAATCTGCCAGAGCAACATCGATGCTCCAATAATTAACATCACTACGGTTACACCATACAACTGCAGCATATCCTGCTGTTCAAAAACGATGCGGAATGGCGGAACCTGTGCAGACACATTATCGGTCGTTTGCAGGAAGGGCAGGAAGAGCCTGCTTGAAACCTGACCAATACTAATCCCCAGCAGAATCGAAAGCCCAGCCGTGAAAACCTGCTCCAGCAATAACATACCACTAAGTTGTGCTCTGGATAGACCCATGGCTCGCAGGACACCGAACTGTACCACACGACCCGAAAGGTTAAAGAACCAGTACAGCACGTAACCGATTAACGAGATGATGACCGATACAAGGAAACCCAAACTCAGAATGCCGAATACTCCGCCTCTGGATGGATGTTTCCCCTGAGTGACCAGTTCAGTTCGTACATCACGGACTGAGGATAGCTCGATACCCTCTGCCGCAAGTTTCTCCATTAATGGAGCCACCTTGGCATCCGGTTTCATTTTCAACCATACCTCATAGGGCATTAGCGGAACCTGATCGTAGATATAATCCAGATTAGCCACAAAGAAAGGCATTTGATCCGGGTATTGTGAAGGCCAATATGGAATAATGCCAAAAACAACAAATTCGATCGCTTGACCCTGTATACCCATAGAGACCATGTCTCCCGTTTTGAGCTTGAACTTATCAGCAAATTTCGAGGAGATCAGAACAGCCCCTTCATATTTGCCAAGCAAATCAAGATATTTATAAGGATGTGCAGGGAATAGATCGTTACGGAACCAGGCAACTTGGGCAAAGTCCACATTATCGATGCCGACGAGCATCCCTTGTCCGCCGGATTTACCCGAGACAATAATATTGCCTTTCGTTTGCAGCACACGTGCAGCATGCTCCACGCCGTTTAATTGGCGGAACACTTCAAATGGCGGCTCAGAATATATGATTTTGGTTGGCTGCGATGAACCGCCGCCACCTCCACCGCCAGGAGCTCCTCCACCGCCATTTCCTCCACCTGCGCCACCACCGGCACCTCCGCCGCCTCCACCTTGCTGTCCTCCGCCTGATCCGCCACCTTGTCCAGAACCTCCTGGCTTCACCTCAGGGGTTCCTTCCCACACCGTTTGCATAATAACATCTGAGCCATAACGGTATAGCGTGCGTTCCGTTGAATTCAAATCAATGGTTCGGGCCGCAGCCGAGTTATACACCCCAAGTCCGAGCGTCAGCACTAATAGAATCATGAGCGGATAGTAGGATGATGATGAACGTGACAACTGTGTCAGTGTCAGATACAGCGGAACTGGCAGCAACTTGCGTCCGATCAACTGGATCAGCTTCAGAATCCATGGGAACAAACGCAGGAAAAACAGTCCGAGCGCAAAGATCGCTAACGCAGGTACAAAGAACAGAAATGGCTGCACCTGTAACTGATCCGTTGTCATTCCTGTCTGGAACGTCAGCATCTGGCGTTCATAAAACAGATAGTATCCATAACCAGCCAGGCCCAGCAGTCCGACATCAAGGAACCAGCGTTGCCAGAGCGGCGCACGATCAGTACGCGCCTGACGTCTTTTAGCGGATACAATGGTTGCCCGTGCATACGTAATAGCCGGAATAAGCGATGCAATAATAGCGACCAGTACGGCTGCTACACCAAGCAGAATCGCTTCTTTCGAGACTCCAATCGGTATGGACTTTCGATCAACGAATGAGAGAAATCCACTCGCCGAGCCGATACTTTTTGCCATGAACCATCCCAAAAGTGGTCCAACGACCAATGCAATCACACCCAGGAAAATTCCTTCAAGCAGATATAGCGAGAAGATCTGACGAGCTGAGGCTCCGCGACTGCGCAGCACTGCAATGTCACTTTCCTGTTTTTGCAACGATTGTCTGGCATTCATCGCTATAAAATAAAAGACCATCGCAATCATCGGTGCAGCGAGCGTGAATAGCATCGTCTGCAATTGCAGACTCTGACTACGGAACTGCTTGAGCAGATCACCGAAGGTAATATCAACTTTGGTATCTTTCAGCCGCTGATACAGATCAATATCCAGCCGTTCCAGTACAGAGCTTAGGCCAGACAACTGGCTTGTCTGAACCTCTTTCAGATCAAAAGCATAGTACCAGCGAGAGTTCTGGAGCGGAACGCCCTTTTCTTTGAGCAATACGTCATTAAAAACCGATTCATTCACATACAATCCATTCATCATGCCATCGAAGCCTTGAACCCAATAAGGACTATTCGGATTGTCCGCCTTGAAAGAACCCGTAATTTTCACACGCAACGTGATATCCAGACCGCTGTAGATCGGATATTCCAAAATATCTCCTACGTGCAGATCATTCCGGTACATTCCTTCTTCGAGCATCACGGCTTCAATGATGTCCCCTTTGACTTGATTGCCGGGTTTGACACCAGACGAGTAATTGACCTGAGCATCTAGTCCACTCATCGTACCGAGTGTCATGCTTCGCACACGGCTGGCATCGACTTTGGTAGGGTCCTCCGGACTAACCTCTGTACTGCGGATCGATCTCGTGTTCACATACGTATGGAATGGAAATCCAATGTCGCGGGGAACATCCTCACGAATGTAGCGATCCACCTCATCCAAGCCTCTCGTATCGGTCTTTGCACCCCCAGGTGCCTGGTAACTCATCAACAGTGATCCCGCTGGCAAACCCTCACTGTTATCCTGTAACGTCTGCGCGACAACCCGTTTCAGTGCACCATCGGCGTACATTGGAATACTGACGGTGAACGCTACCGCCACAATCAAGCCGATTAATGTGCTGAAGGTCATCCAGCGCGTGTTCCACATTTTGCGGAACAGAAGCCGAAGTAATGGCAGCCCCATTAGCGTCCCACAACTTTCTGACCAACCGTCAGACCTTTCAGAATCTCAACATCGGTTGATGTCTGCTGTCCAACCTGAACGTCTACTTCACGCTTGCTACCATCATTCTCGATCACCTGTACATAGGTTCTGGAACCGATGGAGCGCAGAGCAGATACAGGAATGACAATTGCGTTCTCGGTGCGCTGGGTTACAATCGAAACCGTTAAAGGCGTACCGCGTTCTACATTTTTAGGCATCTTCGCCAAGGTAACAAGAACATATTGATCCAGCGTTTCCTTCTGCGGAGGTGATCCGCCTTCGCCCTGACCTGATCCATTGCCACTATTGTTACTTGAAGCGTTAGCCGTAGGCATTGCTTTGATCTTACCAGCCACTTTGCCAGCACCGTTGATGTCGACCTCTGCCTTCATGCCAGACGTAAACTTCTCCAGATCCTCCTTGGCAAATGTAGCCGCCACAACCAGGTTAGACGTATCCGCAATGGTCGCAATAGGATCATACGCTTTGACAGCTGCCCCCTTCTCGACTTGGACCGCAATAATGGTACCTGCAAATGGAGCCGTCAACGTGGATTGTCCCAGCTTTTCTTCCAGATCAGCAAGCTCCTGACGAAGTTCTTCAAAAGCGATAGTCGCTTCTTCAAACTCCACCGGGTCCATCTCATCCTTCTTACGAAGTGTTTCCTTCATCTGTACTTCCGATTTGCGAATCTGAAGCCGCTTGCCGCGGATCTCCTTCTCCACACTTGCTACGTCGAGGACAGCGAGAACCTGTCCTTTCTTCACTTTATCCCCCGTTTTTACATTCAACTCTTTGATGTGCATGCCATCCAGCGTAAAATATGCCTTTTCTTCACGCTGACTCATCATCTTGCCGCTACCGCTCACCTTCTTCTCGAGCGTCTCCGTACGGACTTCATATTCCGGTTTTTTGGAGATCGTTGGCGGTGTTATTGGTGGAAGCACTTCTTCCTCCGATTCGGATGGCAGCAATGAACAGCCTGACATCGTTGCAGCAAGTATTGCACCAAGTACAATAAGAGCTGTGCGTTTCCCCCTCTTCGAAACGGCACCTTTACGTGAGAAATCTGCCGTCCGCCATTTCATAAACATGGTCCGCAACCTCCAAAATTGTAGGATCGTGTGTAGTCATACATATCGTTACTTGTTCTACTTCAATAATATTGCGGAACACAGCCATAACCTGTGCACCCATTTTAGAATCCAGCTCCGCCGTTGGTTCATCCGCAAGCAGCAGGCGAGGCCTATGTGCAATCGCTTTAGCAATAGCCACACGCTGCTGCTCCCCTCCGGACATTTCAAAAGGCCGGTGCTTCACGCGTTTGGTCAGTCCAACTAAATCCAGACAATGACCCACTCTTTCCTTCCATTCCGATCGCGGTACATCCGCCATGCGGAGCGAAAGCTCTACATTTTCCCAGGCAGATAATAAAGGCATAAGTGCATACGCTTGAAAAATAAAACCAATTTCCTTACGCCGCAAAGCTGTCCGCCTCTGATCTCCCCAATCCTGAAGCGGCTGTCCGGAGAATAAAATCTCTCCGCTGGAAGGTTGATCAAGTCCGCCAAGCATGTTCAGCAGTGTTGTTTTACCTGAGCCTGATCGCCCTTTCAGCATAACAAGCTGCTGCGGCTTTACTTCCATATCAATACCTTTGAGCACATGAATGATACGACTGCCTGTCTGAAAGCTGCGGTGAACGTTACGCACCTCCAATACAGGTCCATCATATGGAGGTAACAATTCCTTCTTTGGCTTCGCTTTGGCCTTCTGAGGTGTTTGCTCTGGAGCTATAGCAACTGCAGTCTCTTCCAAGACAGATGACTCATCAGACATGACGGCTTCGGGATCTGGATACTCAGGCCGTGTTATGTATGAAGATTCTCCTGATGCAGCCCTTTCCTCCAGCCCAAGTTGGTCCTGCTCATGTTCATCGCCCGATTGGCTCTTGGCAGGTCTTTTCTTTGAAAATAACTTTTTCATGCCAGCAATCACGCTCATCCTCTCTTGTTATGCCACACATTTCCTTCATGCTCCCTAAAACTAGAAATCTGTTCCATGCTACACTGAATTATAAACGACTGTTCTCCACTAAAAGTTACAAGCTTTTTACAACGTCAGCGTGAAAAAGTTAATATTTTGATGAACATAACAAAAAAGCACCCCAACATACGGGATGCCTCTTGATTATTCGATTGTTTTGCCGTCATTACGGCAATCATTACAATTTTGATACCGTTTGCTAAGCAGCGGTCTGTCGTCCACCGAATGATATTATTTACCAAATGAAGAAGGATCTTCACGCCACGATTGCAACAGGGCAAAGTCACTCTCCTGAATCGTTCCCTGAGCCAAAGCCACATCCATCAGCGCTGTGTAATTCGATAGAGTTTGCAGGGATATGCCTGCCTCTTCGAATGCCTTCACACCTTTATCCAGCTGATAGCTGAAAATAGCCAGAACTGCGAGTGGTGTTGCGCCTGCTGCACGTACAGCTTCTGCCGCTTTAATCGAACTACCGCCGGTTGAAATCAAATCTTCGATCACGACTACTTTCTGTCCTTCGCTGATTAAACCTTCAATCAGATTTTCTTTGCCGTGGCCTTTCGCCTTATCTCGAATATAAGCCATCGGCAGATTCAGCTTCTGAGCTACCCAGGCAGCATGCGGAATGCCTGCCGTTGCTGTACCTGCGATCACTTCTGCATCCGGATACTGGTCACGAATGATCGCGGCAAATGCCTCTGCAATATCGTTACGGATCTCAGGATAAGACATCGTCAGCCGATTATCACAATAGATTGGTGATTTGATGCCGGATGTCCATGTGAATGGCTGCTGCGGACGCAGTGCCACCGCTTTAATTTTTAGCAACTGGGAAGCAATATGGTTTGGAATTTGGCTAAGTTCGATCATACGTTCAACATCTCCTTCAAAATGGTCTCTGCCGCTTCACGCGGGTTTGGTGCACCGGTAATGGGTCTGCCCACAACGATGTAATGACTGCCTCTGCTAATGGCCTCACCTGGTGTCAGGACACGTGTCTGGTCACCTAGGCCACTGCCTGCTGGACGAATGCCTGGGGTTACCGTGCGAAAATCACTGCCACATGCTGCCCGAATCGCTGGCACTTCGAGTGGAGAAGCCACCACACCATCCAGTCCGGCTTCCTGCGCCAGTCCGGCATAACGAACGACCGCCTGCTCCACACTTCCAGGGATACCGATCTCGTTATTCATCGTCTCTATACTCGTGCTGGTCAATTGTGTCACAGCGATAATTTCAGGTCTTGTTAGCGAAGGATCAGCAGCAAGTGCCGCTTCCGCGCCTTCACGTGCTGCACGCATCATGCTGGTCCCGCCCGCCGCATGTACATTAAACATATCCACTCCAAGCCGTGTGATGCTTTCGGCTCCGCCACGCACAGTGTTCGGAATATCATGCATTTTTACGTCAAGAAACACGGAGTAACCTCTCGCTTTCAACTCCCGAATGAAGTCCGGACCCGCTGCATAGAAAAGCTGCATGCCGACCTTGAGATAACAGGGAATCCCCTCAAGAGCTTGTACCAGTTTCTGTGCCTCATCTGCCCCCGGATAATCGAGTGCAACCATCAGACGTCCAGCCATATCATTGAAATTCGGGTGATTCATATCCCAGCGCCCCTTCCGCATGCTCATTTTTTCCATTTTTGCCCGATATAAAGGACATCCCGCCAGCCCGCAGGCTGACTGATGTCCTTCATCAAGTGACTATTTATTATACAAAGGCTGGCATAGCCTCCGAGGAGAAGTTGATCGTTTGCAGCATGATTAGCAGCGCCCGAATCGTATCCAGGGAAGTCATACATACCACACCATTCTCAACCGCTTCACGGCGGATACGGAATCCATCACGCTGTGGCGTTTTACCCTTAGTGAGGGTGTTGAACACAAAATTCGCTTCGCCACTGCGGATCATATCCAGAATGTTAGGTGAGCCTTCGCTCAATTTATTCACAACGGTTACCGGAATGTTCGCCGCTTGAAGCGCAGCTGCCGTTCCGCCAGTTGCCATAATTTTGTATCCCAGTCTGTAGAAACCCTCGAGCAAAGGTACTGCTTCGTCCTTGTCTTTGTCTGCGACAGTCACCACAATGGCTCCCGTAGCCGGAATTTTCATTCCCGCTCCGATCAGACCTTTGAACAGGGCTTTCGCATAGTTCGGGTCACGTCCCATAACCTCGCCTGTTGATTTCATCTCAGGTCCGAGAGTTGGTTCAACACGGCGCAGCTTCGCGAAGGAGAACACTGGCACTTTTACCGATACGTGATCCGTTTCTGGCCACAGACCATCCACATAACCAAGGTCTTTCAGTTTCACGCCCAGGATGGCTTGTGTTGCCAGGTTCGCCATTGGAATGTTGGTTACTTTACTCAGGAAAGGCACCGTCCGGGAAGAACGCGGGTTAACCTCGATGACATAAACCTGACCGTCGTGGATAACAAACTGGATGTTCACCAGTCCGATCGTTTTCAGTTCCTTGGCGATTTTGATCGTAATCTCTACAATTTTCTCTTTCAGATCTGCTGACAGATGCTGCGGAGGGTATACCGCGATCGAGTCACCAGAGTGAACCCCTGCGCGTTCGATATGCTCCATGATGCCCGGAACCAGTACCGTTTCACCGTCACAGATAGCATCCACTTCAACCTCTTTACCCAGCATATAACGGTCGATCAGAACCGGATGCTCCGGATTGATTTTCACCGCTTGCTCCATGTAAGTCAAGAGTTCCGCATCGGAGTATACAATCTCCATTGCTCGACCGCCCAGGACATACGAAGGACGAACGAGTACAGGGTATCCAAGGGATTGAGCTGTTTCCACAGCATCATCTACGGAAGTGACCGTTTTACCTTTTGGCTGTGCAATCTCCAAACGGGAGAGCAGTCGTTCGAACTTTTTGCGATCCTCTGCTTCATCAATGCTTTCCAAATCTGTTCCAAGGATCGTTACTCCTGCATTACGCAGCGGTGCTGCCAGGTTGATCGCTGTTTGACCACCGAACTGCACGATAACGCCTACCGGTTGCTCTTGTTCAATGACATTCATGACATCCTCGAAGAACAGCGGTTCGAAGTACAAGCGGTCAGATGTGTTGAAGTCTGTGGATACAGTCTCCGGGTTGTTATTGATAATAACCGCCTCGTATCCAGCTTTCTGTAGAGCCCATACCGCATGTACTGTGGAGTAATCGAACTCGATACCTTGACCGATCCGGATCGGGCCGGAACCCAGCACCACGACTTTTTTCTTGTCTGAAGGAATGACTTCATTCTCTGTTTCATATGTCGAGTAGTAGTATGGCGTTGTTGCTTCGAACTCGGCCGCACAGGTATCTACCATTTTATAAACTGGACGAAGGTTCTCCTCTTCACGACGTGCTCTGACTTCTGCTTCGGTCGTCAATGTACCTCCAGGTTGACCTTCGGCACGCAGCTCAGCGATAGCACGGTCCGTAAAACCGAGGCGTTTCGCTTGATAAAGCGTTTCGGAAGTCAATTCGGATTCAGCGCGAACGCGATCTTCGAACTTAATGAGCCCTTCAATTTTATCCAGGAACCACCAGTCGATCTTGGTCAGATCCTGCAGTTGTTGCAGCGTATAACCTCTGCGGAAAGCTTCCGCGATCAGGAACATACGCTCATCGTCAGCTTTCATCAGACGTTCGTTCAGTGTCGTTTCATCCAGTGTTTCTGCACCTTTCAGGTACAGACGGTGTACGCCGATCTCCAGAGAACGAACCGCTTTGTGAATGGACTCTTCAAACGTACGTCCAATCGCCATCACTTCGCCTGTTGCTTTCATCTGTGTACCCAGCTTCCGATTAGCCGATGTGAACTTGTCGAACGGCCAGCGTGGAATTTTACTTACGATATAATCAAGTGTTGGCTCAAAGCAAGCATATGTTTGGCCTGTAACCGGGTTAACAATCTCATCCAGTGTGTAACCCATCGCGATTTTGGCAGCCATTTTTGCAATCGGATAACCTGTTGCTTTGGAAGCTAGTGCCGATGAACGGCTTACACGAGGGTTAACCTCGATGACATAATATTGGAAGCTGTGTGGATCAAGTGCGAACTGTACGTTACATCCTCCCTCAATGTTCAGGGCACGGATAATTTTCAGGGAAGCGGAACGCAGCATTTGGTATTCACGGTCAGACAGTGTTTGGCTCGGTGCCACAACGATACTGTCACCTGTATGAACGCCTACCGGGTCAAAGTTTTCCATGTTGCAGACCACGATACAGTTATCGTTCTTGTCACGCATAACCTCGTACTCGACTTCTTTCATGCCGGCGATGCTCTTCTCCACCAGACATTGACCAATCGGGCTATAACGAATTCCGGCAGCGACGGTTTCACGCAACTCTTCTTCGTTTGCACAGATTCCGCCACCTGTTCCGCCCAGCGTATAGGCCGGACGCACAATGATTGGATAACCGATCTCACCAGCGAATTGCAGAGATTCTTCCAGTGTTGTAACGATAACACTTTCGGGTACAGGCTGTTCCAGCTCACGCATCAGATCACGGAACAGATCGCGGTCTTCCGCTTTTTCGATAGAAGTTAGTTGTGTTCCAAGTAATTTTACGTTTTCGCGCTCCAGTACTCCCGCACGTGCGAGTTCTACCGCCATGTTCAGACCTGTCTGGCCGCCCAGTGTTGGCAGCAAGCCGTCTGGACGTTCCTGACGAATGATTTGGGTTACAAAATCAAGCGTAATCGGCTCAATATAGACTTTGTCAGCCATATTCGTGTCCGTCATGATTGTCGCAGGGTTGCTGTTAATGAGTACAACTTCCACGCCTTCTTCTTTCAGTGCCTGACAAGCTTGCGTACCGGCATAGTCGAACTCGGCCGCTTGACCGATGACGATTGGACCGGAACCAATCACCAGGATTTTTTTGAGATCTTTGTTAATCGGCATGTTATTGCGCTCCTTTCACTGCGGCTGCCAATACGGCTTGACGCGGCTTTTGCGGGTTAGTGATCTTATGCTCGCGAATCATTTCGATGAAACGGTCAAACAGGTAGCTGTTATCATAAGGCCCTGGCGCTGCTTCCGGGTGATACTGTACGGAGAAGGCAGGATATGTTTTATGTTTCAGACCTTCGATGGTCTTGTCATTATTGTTGATATGTGTAACTTCGAGTTCCGTGCTTTTCACAGACTCTTCGTTTACCGTGTAACCATGGTTCTGGGATGTGATGAAGCAACGTCCGCTCTCCAGTTCTTTGACCGGATGATTGCCTCCGCGGTGTCCAAACTTGAGTTTTTCCGTGTCTGCGCCTGCTGCCAGGGCGAACAACTGGTGACCTAGGCAGATGCCGAAGATCGGATATTCACCGAGCAACTCGCTAATCATCTTCACGGCATGCGGTACGTCTTTCGGGTCCCCAGGGCCGTTGGACAACTGAATGCCATCCGGGTTCAGGCGGCGAATCTCGTCAGCCGTTACGTCATGCGGTACAACAACAACGTCACAGTTGCGTTTGCTGAGTTCACGCAAAATTCCTGTTTTTGCGCCGTAGTCGACCAGTACAATCCGTTCTGCCGTTCCCGGACTGTTGTACACATGCTCTGTAGATGTCATAGGTACCTGGTTACGCAATTGTTCGATCGTCGTGTCCCCCATCATCTCCAGCAGTTCTTCGACAGGTTTCGATCCTGTTGTGAGAATTCCCTTCATTGTACCGTGGTGACGAATCCGGCGAGTCAACATCCGTGTGTCAATCTCGCTGATGCCTACGATGCCGTATTCTTTCAGCAGATTATCCACGCTATACTCTGCACGCCAGTTGCTTGGCGTCGGCTCATGGCGTCGTACTACGAAACCATGTACGTACGGACGAATTGACTCAAAGTCATCCCGGGTAATTCCGTAGTTACCGATCAATGGATACGTCATTGTTACGATCTGACCACAGTATGAAGGATCTGAAAGTACCTCTTGATAGCCTGTAATTCCCGTATTAAAAACGACCTCTCCTGTTGTTTCACCTTCCGCTCCAAATGATTTTCCGGTGAACAGCGTGCCGTCTTCCAACAATAATCTTGCCTGTCCCTGCATCCCATTTCACTCCCTCTGTGTTTATCAAAGTTAAATGGACTTGGGTTGAACGTGGAGTTACTTTAGCGTGAGGCTTCGTGGACAAAAAAACCTGCGATCGCTGTTATCCCCGGATTACTTTGGTTCCATTTTTCAAATGGGGTAATCCGGTGATAAAGGCGAGCGCTTCGCTTCTTCGGGTCCTTTCTGTCCACTTCGCAGCTAAGGTGGTGCTCAAAGTTCAAAAAAGTACATTTAACTGTGTTTGTTTTGTATGTTGGGCTCTCGGCATGACTTGCCTTGAGTTTGTTCTAAATAAGAAAGTAAACCATAAGCTGGTGTTTCATTAAAATTTATTATTAGTACCATTGTATCTTTGTAACAATGTATTACGTCAGCATAGTGCCGTTTTATTGCTCTAACGTGTTATTCCATACACTTTTGCCATCCACCCATGTTTGTACCGGCCAGCCTTTCAGCTTCCAGCCTGTGAACGGTGTGTTTCTACCTTTTGTTGCGAACGTTGCCGGGTCAACCGCCTTCTCCTGATTCAGATCGATCATCGTGAGGTCGGCAGGCGCTCCTGCTTCCAGCTTGCCGGTATCCAGTCTGAATACGCGAGCCGGATCAGCCGTCATGCGTTTTACCAGGAAGTCTAAAGTCCATAATCCTGTTTCAACAAACTTCGTGTAGAGCAACGGGAAGGCCGTTTCGAATCCAACGATACCGAATGGTGCAAGCTCCATGCCCTTTGCTTTCTCTTCTTCACTATGCGGTGCATGGTCGGTTACGATCATGTCGAGCGTTCCGTCCTGCAATCCTTCGATACAAGCTTGCACATCGCGCGGTGAGCGCAGCGGCGGGTTCATTTTCCAATTCGCATCCATGCCCGGAATGTCTTCATCTGACAACACCAGGTGGTGCGGACAAACTTCAGCGGTAACTTTGATGCCAAGCGATTTCGCCAAGCGAATCAGGCGAACTGATTGTTCTGTGCTGACGTGGCACACATGGTAGTGTACCCCTGTTGCTTCTGCGAGCAGAATGTCACGTCCTACGTGAATGGCTTCGGACTCGTTCGGGATACCTTTGATACCATGGCGTTTGGAGAATTCACCTTCGGTGACATATCCGCCAACAACCAGAGAATCATCCTCACAGTGTGCAATTACGGGCATATCCATACTGGCTGCGAGGCTCATAGCATCCTTCATCATCTGCGCGTTCTGCACACCTACACCGTCGTCCGTGAAGCCGATTGCGCCTGCTGCCTTTAATGCAACAAAGTCGGTCAGTTCGCGGCCCAATTCGTTTTTGGTGATCGCTGCATAGGGTAGCACCTTAACCAGATCTGCTTCCTTCGCTTTATTCAACACCAGTTCCACAACCTCGGGCGTATCCGTCACCGGTCTTGTGTTAGGCATGCAGGCGATCGTTGTAAAACCACCCTGCGCAGCGGAGCGAGCTCCTGTTTCGATCGTCTCTTTATGTTCGAATCCAGGCTCTCTTAGATGCACGTGCATATCGATTAACCCAGGGATGACCAGCTTGCCTGATGCATCCGTTACCTGCTCTGCTGACTTCTCGGCGTTCCGTACAATTTCATCCTCCGGGCCAGCGATCGTTTTGATTTTACCTTCTTCTATAAGAATGGTTTTCCGTTCAAGTTCCCCTTGTTGATTCAAGACGTTTGCGTTTTTTATCACCTGTACCATAATTGCCCTCCGCTTCGGTTCTGTCCAGCAGGTTATATCCGCTAGATGATCTGTTTATCGTCTACTCTCTATATTGGTCTGTAAGAACATCGTCTCGCCAGCCTATGACTCTATGCTAGGCCTTGTTACAGCTTCATCGCACGTTCCATAACCGCCATGCGGATCGGAACTCCGTTAGCCATCTGTGGAAAAATGCGTGATGCTTCACTCTCTACAACCGCATCGTCCACTTCAACGTTCCGATTTACAGGAGCAGGGTGCATAATAATCGTATTTGGCTTCAGGCGTGACGCCCGTTCTTCCGTCAATCCGTAGTGTTCGCGATAATCCTCAGCTGAAGTGATCAGGCCATGTTGATGACGTTCCAGTTGAACCCGGAGCATCATGACTACATCAGCGTCCAGCGCTTCTTCAAGACCTACATAAGGTGCATACTGTGCAAGCTCTGGCGCCTGCATCGTTGGCGGTGCGCAGAAGCGTACATCTGCTCCAAACTTTTGCAGTGCCCACAAGTTGGAGCGTGCTACCCGACTGTGTAAAATATCTCCGATGATCGAAACACGCAGGCCTTTCAGCTCACCAAAGGCCTTCCGCATCGTATAGAGATCAAGAAGCGCCTGCGTCGGATGCTCATTATTGCCATCCCCCGCATTGACAAGTGGCACACTCACTTTTTGAGCCAGTTGCTGCAAGACACCCGCCGGTTTCAAGCGAATAACTCCTGCATCGATCCCCATAGATTCAAGTGTTCGAACCGTATCGTAGATCGATTCGCCCTTTTCTACACTTGATGCGGCTGCTGTGAAGTTCAAGACCTGAGCTCCCAGACGTTTCTCTGCCATTTCAAATGAGAACCGGGTACGCGTGCTGTTCTCGAAGAACATGTTGGCTACAAAGTGTGATTCCAGAATCGGAACCAACTTTTCCTTCTGTCCTTCCCAATGAGCTGCGCGATTCAGAATCGACTCGATCTCATCGCGGCTAAGGTCTTTCAATCCAAGCAAGCTCCGGTCTCTCAACGCTGACTGTGTAATCATCATGCCTGCTCCCCTCGGTTCTGTGTGATTTTGACTTCATCCTGTCCGTCCGTTTCCATGAGTGCAACCTCGATCTCCTCTGATTTGGAAGTCGGCACGTTCTTGCCGATAAAATCAGGTCGGATCGGAAGTTCCCGGTGTCCACGATCTGCGAGAACAGCGAGCTGTATGTTCTGTGGTCTTCCGCAGTCCATCAGCGCATCCATCGCGGCCCGTATCGTGCGCCCGGTATACAGTACATCATCGAACAAAATCACTTTTTTGTTATGAATGGAAAGTGATTCAGGTGTCATAATCAACAGTTCCTTGCGATTCATCTGATTGTCATCCAGACGATCATCACGATAAGGAGTTACATCCAGTTCTCCCCAGGGAACTTTGGCGCCTTCAATCTCTTCAATCTTCGCGGCGATTCGTTCAGCCAAGTACACTCCTCGTGTACGAATTCCGACCAGCACACAATCGTCGATTCCTTTGTTCTTCTCCAATATTTCGTGGGCAATCCTTGTCAATGCGCGGCGGATCGCCGTTTCATCCATAATGACATGTGTCTCTGTGCTCATGCGTTCAGCCTCCTCAGGATTTTCCTTCGAAACCATGGCCCCGTGACGAGGAGAACAAAAAAGACTCCTTGCCGTGTTTATTGGCAAGGAGTCTCCGAACTTCAGACGTCGCTGAAGAAAGTTTACTCTCGGGATGCATCATTATGTCTGCCGCAGCAAATAAATGATGAATCGTTCACGTTACCTTGCCAGTCTCACGGGACTGATTTAAAGGTGCTATTCATGTCGTGCATATGAGGAACCTCACAGAGTTCTGACTCAATATGCCCGTTTGTCTTCATGAATTATGACAGAAAGACAACCCTCTGTCAACACCTCACCATCGCAGGTGCAAATCCTCTGCTTCCTCTTATTAGAATCAGCATTTGGGCGACAAAACATCCATGTCACATCACATGTCATTCGTCATTTATAATTATACAACAAACCTGCATATTTATCCATAGACAATTACAACCTGTTTCTAATCCAAATAACACCACCTGTCCCCTAATTCCAAATACTTCTCCTCAATCTATGAAGACTATGAATCATTCTCCTTTCAATTGGGGAAGTTTATACACACGCTCATTTATTAAATCGGCCTTTTTTCCGATATACATATAGCTTAGGGAGTAAACAACGTAAGGAAGCTGACCTTTTCCATCCACGGTTATAGCTCCCTTCATTATTTTGAAGGAGGACATCATGCGTCACATATGGCAAATTTACAAAACAGACTGGCTACATATTTTCAAAGTACCTACAGGTATATTTCTGATCATTGCCATCATATTACTACCAGGAGTGTACGATTGGGTGAATGTCAAATCCGTTTGGGATCCGTACAGCAATACACAAGGCATTAAAATCGCCGTAACTAGTGAAGACAAGGGAGCCACAGTTACGGGCACCACCATTAATATTGGCGATGAGTTAATGAAGAGTTTAAGTCAGAATAAAAAGCTCGGATGGACCTTTGTCGATCAGACCGAGGCTAGCCGCGGTGTTCAAACCGGCGAGTATTATGCCAGTTTGCTCATTCCTGCTGATTTTTCATCACGGATCACGGGCATTGTGGATGGAAAACTGGATCGCCCTGAAGTCATATACACAGTTAATGAAAAGGTCAACGCCATTGCCCCTAAAATAACCGGCTCTGGCGTATCCGCCATTACAACACAGATTAATGAGAATTTCACTGAAGCCGTCAGTGAAGCTGTGCTTACCAAGCTGAAGGAAGCTGGCGTAGAGATCAATACGCAATTGCCAACACTGCGTAAAATGGAAAGTGGCATCTTTATGCTGGAGAAAAATCTACCTGAAATCCAGACAGCAGGCCAGAAGGTGCTCGAAGTTGACCAAACCATGCCAGAGATTGTGAAGCAGGCACAAAAAATTGTGCAACTGGAGAAACGACTGCCCGAAATCAATGAGGCTGCTGGGTATGTGCTGAAAATACAGCAGTATTGGCCTCAGATCAAAGCCGCTGCTTCTCAGGTGGTTGCCCTGCAAGATCGAATACCGGAAATAGAGCAAACCGTTGCCCGTATTCAAGAGGTTGATGCCAACTTTGGACAAGTTTCTGGAGTAATTCAAACGGGCCTGGATAAGACGAATCGTGCTCTTGCTATCGTTTCTGCTACTGAACAGGATCTCGATAAAGTGTCAGAAATTTCGGATAACGCTGTGCAGTTTGCTAATGGATTGAATCAATTTGCAGGTACCAGTCAGGAAGCATTCCGGTATATTACACCAACGATTCGGCAGAATTTGTTGTTTGTGCAGCAAATAACAAACGCAGCTAGCAATTTGTTCGAACAATTGAAAGGAACCGATTGGAGTAGGTTACCGAGCGCTGATGACATCGACCGTCTTACTTCTCGTCTAGGCACTGCAGTAAAAATCGTGGACAGTATGTCGGGCCTGTTCGGCAGAATTGATGCTCTACTACCTTCTCATCCACTGGGTGCAAGGGTACAGCAATTGCAAACAATATCTGAACAGCTTCAGGAACAGATAAAACTGGCCGGAATCATCAGTACGGCCTTGCGGGAAAACACGATTCCTCCAGCAGATATTGTTGAACGATTAAATGAACTGAATCGAAACATTAGCACAGGGGTCGATCGCTTCCTAAGCATCTTTGACAGCCAGATTGTTCCTGCACTTACGGATGCAACGGAACAGCTCAAGTCTGTTCTGTCAGCGTCAGCAAATACGCTGCAAGCAGCAAAGGAACGTCTTCCCGACATTGCAGCAATTCTTGCTACAGCTAAAGAGGGTATTCAATTGGGTCAAGCAGAGCTGGTAAAAATTCAGGGTGATCTACCTGACATTCAGACCAAGGTACATGAGATTTCACAAACCCTTGGTAGCAAGAGTGAATCCTTTATTCGTGCTTTGAGTGCGGTGTCCTCTCTTATTCAGCATGATCTACCTAAGCTGGAGGATCAATTAAATGCAGCTGCGGAATTTGTTCGTAATGATCTGCCTCAGGCAGAGAAGCAAATTGGAAAAGCGTCAAGCTTTGTACAGCAACAACTGCCCGATGTGCAACAAGGAGTACATCGCGTAGCTACTCTTGTTCGTGAGGACTTGCCAGAGCTGGAGAGTGCAATCCGCAAGGCTGCCGAGAAATTAAGAGAAGTCGAAGGCAATAATCAGTTTGCCGAGCTGGCCAAACTGCTGCGAGGGGACATTGAAGAGGAAAGTGCATTTCTCGCGAGTCCAGTACAGATTAAAGAACAGCACCTGTACCCCATTCCGAATTACGGTTCAGCCATGTCTCCGTTCTATGCGGTATTATCGCTATGGGTAGGCTCAACTTTGTTAATTTCGCTGCTGCGTGCGGAAGCAGAAAACCCGGAGAGTACATACCGAGGTTATGAACTGTATCTCGGTCGTTTAGCTACCTTCTTAACCGTTGGTTTATTGCAGGCGATATGTGTTACAGCAGGAGACATATTGATTCTGGGGACTTATGTAGCAGATAAATGGTGGTTCATTTTATTCGCCATGCTGGTCAGTGCAGTGTTCGTCACGATCACATATACCCTTTTATCTGTATTCGGCAATATTGGCAAAGGCATTGCGATCATCTTTATGGTGTTTCAATTCTCCAGTTCGGGTGGTACGTTCCCGATCAGCATGACCTCGCCCTTTTTTCAGGCGTTAAATCCATTCATGCCGTTCACTTATGCGATCAGTCTGCTACGTGAGTCTGTCGGTGGCATCTTATGGTCAACAGCCATAAAGGACATTCTGTGGTTATGTCTGTTCATTGTGCTTAGTCTGATTCTTGCTCTCTTATTGAAACGCCCATTGAGCAGCTTGACGAAACGTTCTGCCGAAAATGCGAAAAAGACGAAGATCATCGCTTGATTCGTCCGTTCAATGTATAACGTTATCTATACCTAGCCAAAAAAAGCTTCCTGAACGTCATGTTCAAGAAGCTTTTTCTACGAAACGGGACTTATACATCCTGATATGATTGTAATCTTTTCTGAATCATTATTGTTGCACTGAACGCTGCTGCTCCAGCTGTTCATAAGATTGTTTAATCGTCGTTAACGTTTCGAAATGGCGATAGATATTGTTTCCGACCGTAACGAGCAGCGATGCGAGGAGCAGTCCAATCAGTACTTTTTTTCCAAATCCGGAACGCAGACCGCTGATAAACATACCACCGAGCAGATAAAAAGCAAATAAATAATGTCCTGCATACAGGTACATATCATATTGATATACAGCCAGCCCGAATCCTACAACGATATGAAGCAGGAAAGCAAATAAAATGTACGGTATCAACGTCCACACACTTCGCTCCCGAATACCACGAATGAAGCCTGCCAGTGCAAGAAGCAATAAAAATCCTCCAGTAATCTGAACATAAAGTGGATTAGAGCGGGAAAGATCGGTAACAAATGCGACCATACCCGGATCAAGCAAATGCACTTTGGGAGATAACATCGGATTAATCGTCAGTAATACTAACGCTTTAAAATGTGCAGCCCACTGGAAAGGTGTTGCATAACTGGTACCTCCATTTTGAATCCCTAACAGCCAGTTACTGACCCAACTTCGTCCGCCAAAGGCAACATACTGAATAGCAGTTAACACCACGATCATCAGCACGGCCAGCGCCATGATGCCAATATATTTTTTCCATCCCGACTTGTTACGCCATGCCTGCATATTAAAGAAGACAGCCCCGGCAAACGGTATAATATTGGTCGAAGTTAATCCGAAGTTAATTGTGGCAAGCAGCGCATTCGGGACATAACGAATGTCACTCTGTGCACGTGTGTACTGCAAGTAAACAACGGACAGAAGAATCACAAATTGCACATACGGATACGAGTCCGGAATAAAGGCGGTGAACATGAGATAGGAACTGAAACCAAACAATAAAGCGAACAACAGCGGTGTGTGGGAAGGTCTCTCTTCATTTTGACTTAGGAAAACAAAGGCCAGTACAACCGATCCTGCATTCACAAGCGATTGTACAATCAAAAAGAACCAGTTGCCTCCCAGCAGTTTGGAAATAGCCGCCAATGTCACCGCCAGATAAGAGATTAAAGGATGAATCACGGAAGAACTGTTGTCCCCGTAATACATCGAAGGATCAAAATTAAACAGATTTAGGGGGAACAAGGCCGTATTAAACGGTGTATATTTTCCCAGCATCTCTGCGTGTTGACTGATATACATAATATAAGATCCATTCATCAAACCATAAAAAAGGGCAAAACCCGCAAACAAAACAAAAGAAATACGGGTTACTCTACGATCATAAAATATGTAGTCTAAAAATTTCATGCGTTCACATCCAATAGTTGATATTAATTTTAAACCTTATAATACGAGCAGGCATAATCCACCCATAATACATACCACACCCATCCAGCGCATCGGCCCCACAGTCTCTTTAAATGCCCATTTCGCAATGATAAGCGTCCACACATAGGTTAATGCGTTGGCAGGCAGAACAACGGTTAGCGGCAGAAATTTCAGCAAGACGATATTCAGCAATGCACCTGTTCCATAAAAACCAAGACCAGTAAGCACATGAAGTCGCTTGCGACTGGTAGCATAATATTTCAATCCCGCTCCGCCCATCGCTCCGCATAACGTCATCACAACCAATACAGCAATCATCCAGCTATCGATCCACACTGGTTAACGTCACCCCGATTCCCAGGAGCACAACTGCTGCAAGCTTTTGTACCGTAATTTCTTCACCAAGCAAGAAGTACCCATAGATCAAAGCAAATACATAACTGGCACACATTAGCGGATATGCTACCGATAGCTTCTCTCGAGCAAATGCTTTAATCATTAAAATTGCACCCAATCCGTAACATAGAAAACCGACGCCCATGTAGATCCACTCCGTCAATCCCCATTTCCAGAACAACTGCCCGGTTGCTGTCAGAAACGCAGAGGCCAGCATCAACCATTTGCCGGTATGACGTGCCGAACTTATTTCCCCCACGTTAATGCCTCCATCTCCGGAACACGTTTGTTAATAAAATACCGCTGGCTTACAAGTTGCATGACGGGAAGGTCGGATAACGAATCCGAATAGGAGCAGGATTGCTCATAATCAATTTCCAACTTTTTTTCAGCCAAATAAGCCTGAATCCGGCGTACCTTTTCTTCCCCTTTACAATTGGCACCTTCAATAATGCAGGTATATCCATTCTCATGCCGGACAAGTTCGGTTCCGATGACATGATCGACCCAAGGGAAGTTTTTAAAGTACTTCATATACGCATGCGGGGAAGCTGTCACCAGTAGCACATGATATCCGGCTTCCTTCCGATGTTGCATTTCTACACTGGCCTCGGTATATATAGATGTGCGCAGGTGTGTATCAAAAAAATGTTCCAGATCCTTTTCAGACATACGCCTGATTTCTTGAAAATAGGAACGTTTAACACGTTCAACCGTCATAAAGCCCGCTTTGAATAATATCGTGTGAAGAGCAATGACAGGCAGTCTCCATACCTGCCACGGATAACGTCGCATCCCGTAATATACAAATTGGAACATAGAGTCACTACGTATAATCGTTTTATCAATATCAAAGATCGCAACCTTCGTACGTCTCACCCTGATCCCCCTCTATCTTATATTCTCTTCTCTCTACATCTACTCGAAGATGGCAAAGATCGTAATCACACTCACTACGTACAAAATAACCGTAATCAGGATAGGCTTGTCCTCAAACAAAACACGGTCCGGTGATCCGCCCTGATTTTTCATATGGATGAGATACAAATACCGGAACATGCCATAGATCACCAGTGGAATGGTCCACATCAGATGAATGGTGCGATCTGACGTAAAGGTGAACAGTGAATAACTGATGATGGTTGCTGTCGTGACGATCGTGTTGAACTGATCCAGTAACGTTATCGAGTAATTATCCAGCACCTTACGATGTGATCCTGTGTTGCCTTCGAGCAATGTAAGTTCATTTCTCCGTTTACCAATCGCCAGAAAGAGTGATAACAGCATCGTACAAATTAGGAACCAAGGTGTGAACGGAACATGAATCAAGACACCCCCAGCAATGGCACGTAGAACAAATCCAGCCGCAATGGTCATCATATCCAGAATAACGAGATGCTTAAGCACAAATGAATAGGATACGTTCAGCAAGAAGTACACCACGCACAACACACCGAATAACGGATTCATCATAAAGGCGCCTGCCAAAGAGATTACCAGCAGTGCAATTCCGAATAATAACGCATGTGTTGGATTAACCTGCCCGGAAGCAATGGGACGGAACTGCTTGGTCGGATGCTGTCTGTCCCGTTCCCGGTCGACATAATCGTTTAATATATAAACACAGCCTGCAACCAGACTAAACAACAGAAAACCAACTCCTGTTGCAACAATGGTTTCTGTCCGAATTTCCTCAAATGAAAACAACAGTGCTGCAAACAACAATACATTTTTGGTCCACTGTTTAGGCCTTAACAATTTGAATAAGCCGGAAATCGTTCCAGCGCTGCCCTCAGCCGATGATACCGTATTTTGTCTTGATGAAAACAATGGTAATAACTCCCTTCAACAACAATTCTGACTTGGATGTCTATACAAATAACGTAAAGACTTAATCATAAGTTGCTTGGTTATTTTTGTAAAGAGTATAATGAATATATTTTGACATAAAAAAGAGACCGTTTCCGGTCTCTTTATACCAATCATAAGTCTATATTATCCTATGTTTGAATTAAAATTCAAACTCTACGTCACTCAGACGACGTTTGATTTCAGCAATAACCCGTTTTTCTTCCTCTTCGCCACTCGCGATAAATGTAACGGAGAAACGAACAAAGTTACCTGCATCATCCCAAGGCACGGATGAAATCAGCTTCTCACGAATCAGGAATTGGGAGAAGTCTTCTCCTGACTCGAAGCGACGTCCACCGACCACACCTTTTGGTGCTTCAACATAAAGGAAGAAAGAACCTTTTGGTTTCTCTGCTTGGAAGCCCAGCTCGTTGAGTGCTGCAACCAGCATATCGTGACGGCGGGAATACTTTTCTGCAATTTTCTCCGTAATCTCAGGATGATTCAATCCGTAAGCCGCTGCCTTCTGAATCGCGATGAATTGACCGGAATCGTTGTTGTCCTTCACATCACTGAATGCTTTGACAACGAGAGGATTACCGGCTACGAAGCCAATTCTCCAACCTGTCATGTTGTAAGATTTGGAGAGAGAGTGCAGTTCCACACCTACATCCTTGGCACCAGGTACGGACAGGAAGCTGAATGGTTTCTTCCCATCATATGTCAGTGCTGCATATGGTGCATCATGCACAACAACCACATTGTATTTTTTCGCCCATTCAACAACTTCAGTGAAAAACTCTACCGTAGCACTTGCGCCAGTCGGGTTGTTCGGATAGTTCAAATAGAGCAATTTCGCACGTTTTGCAATGTCTTCAGGAATCGCCTTCAAATCGGGCAGAAAATTATTCTCTTTAGTCAATTGAACGTTGAACACTTCGCCACCGAGGTATTTCGTATGTGTACCCATGACCGGATAACCAGGAACCGTCATAATAGTTACGTCACCCGGGTTGATGAAGCAAGAAGGCAACATCGCCAAAGCTGGCTTGGAACCGATGGAGTGCACGATTTCCGTATCCGCATCAATACCCTCTACGTTAAATACGTTTTTCAAGTAAGCTGCTGCTGCTGTCTTGAATTCAGGAATCCCGTTATCGGCATAACCACGGTTCTCCGGTTTGCCTGCTTCTTCAGCAAGTGCAGCTACGATGCCTGCATCTGCCATCTCGTCCGGTTCGCCTACACCAAGGTCAATCAGCTCGACATCGGGAAAGTCTTTTTTTGCCGAAGCTTTCGCACGTTTGATTTTCTCGAATTTATAGATGTTCGTGTCTTTACCATAGTTGGAGCCACCGATACGGTCGGCAAAATTGGTTTGGATATATGTTTCCTGATATTTATCGATACTCATAATGTCGTTCATCTCCTCATTTGACGCAAATTTCTCATGTTTTAATATGAAGCATTTGAGCATTCAACACCATGGACAAAATATCCGAACATTTGTACTTTCTTCAAGCGTCAACGGCTTCTCAGCGAAGCCAGTACATCCTCCATATCCTGCGGAATCGGCGCGTTGAATTCCATGTATTCTCCTGTAGTAGGATGCACAAAACCGAGTGTTGCTGCATGCAGGGCCTGTCCATTCATTCTAATGCCCTTATTACGTCCATAGGTCGGATCACCAACAAGGGGATGACCGATAAATTTCATATGCACCCGGATCTGATGAGTACGTCCTGTTTCGAGCTTCAGCTCCAGTAAGGTGTAGTCATTAATGCGCTCCGTCACGGTAAAATGAGTCACAGCATGTTTGCTGTTGCGCTCCGTGACCGTGTACATTTTACGATCATTCGTGTCTCGTCCGATCGGTGCATCTATCGTACCTTGATCATGGCTGAGATGACCGTGAACCAACGCAATATAACGTCTGTTGACACTGTGCTCCTTCAGCTGGGCAGCCAGCGAAGCATGAGCGCGGTCGTTTTTGGCAGCCATAATCAAGCCTGACGTATCCTTGTCGATCCGATGCACAATCCCAGGACGCAGTTCTCCATTAATGCCGGAGAGATCCTTGCAATGATACATCAAAGCGTTCACAAGTGTACCGGAAGTATGCCCCGGTGCCGGGTGTACGACAAGTCCACGTTGTTTGTTAATTACAATCAGGTCACTGTCTTCGTAGACCACTTCAAGCGGAATGTCTTCCGCAACGATCTCCACCACAGCAGGCTCGGGAATCTGTAACACGATCTGATCCCCCTCCGACAGTTTCGCATTGGCCTTCACTACAGAACCATTAACTGTAACGGCTCCGTCTGCGATCCATAGCTGAACCTGAGAGCGAGAAACGTTATCTACTGCATCTGTAACATATTTATCTACACGTTCTTTCTTATGTTCAGCGGCAACGATCCATTCCAACCGTTCCTCACCGTTAAATTGCTCTTCATTATTATGTTGTTCCTCATTAAAATTACTCATGATGCTGCTCATTCCCTTCAATCTTTGCAGCCGCTTTTTCACGGCGTCCTTCAAGCAATGTTTCCACAACAATCAACGCTACTCCGATACAGATTGCCGAGTCAGCAATATTGAAAATCGGAAATGTGTAACTACCAAAATTAAGCTGCACAAAGTCTACAACTTCCCCTGTCAAAGCACGGTCAAGGAAGTTGCCAATTGCCCCTCCAAGCACCAGGCTAAGTGCTACGGGCAGCAATTTGTGCGGAGTATCTTTTACCTTTTGCAAATACCAAATCAAAGCGACAACCACAATGATGGTCACCACAATAAAGAACCAGCGTTGGTCCTGCAAAATGCCAAACGCCGCACCTGAATTACGATGGGAAGTGATGACAAAAAAATTGCCAATGACCGGAATTTCTTCTCTAAGTTCCATCCGGGTAGCAATCAGGTACTTCGTTCCCTGATCCACTAAAAATACGATAAAAGCAAGGATATAATACACCACGTTTGTTGTCACTCCGTTCTTGTCTTTTCCAGCGATACCAAGCATTCGCCAGACTTATTTATTGTAGCACAGCTATTCAGAGATCGTCCATGACATGGCAAACGTGCAAGGCAGAAGCAGGCTCAGACAGCTTGGAAAAAACGATAACATTTGCCTTCTGTAATCCAGCCCCAAAAGGTACATCCTAGGATGGAGACATCAACCGGATTCCAAATGGAACAGAAAGGGGAAAGCCATGTCACATTTTACAGCCGAGCAAATGCAATCTCTACGTTCCCAGCTTTTATCCGACAAACGCGATATCGAACATCGGTTATCAGAAAATGAACACTACGGCTTGGGAGACTCTTTAAAATTGCAGACCGGTGAACTTTCACCGATCGATAACCACCCTGGTGACCTTGCCACCGAGGTATATGAACGAGAGAAAGATATCTCTCTGTTAGAGCATGATGAGTTTCAACTCGAACGTATTGACTCAGCCCTGCATTCAATCGAAGAAGGTCATTACGGTACATGCGCTGTCTGCCAACAACCGATCCCTTATGAGCGTATGGAAGCCGTGCCATACACAAAATACTGCAAAAAACACCAGCCTGAGACGGTCGTTTCCGAGAATCGTCCTGTTGAGGAGGAATTCCTTGCTCCATCTTTTGGGCGTACCAGCCTGGATGAACGGGATGATCAGAATGGTTTTGATGGTGAGGATGCCTGGCAGATCGTGGAGAGCTGGGGCAACTCGAACTCTCCTGCAATGGCGGAAAATGGTGATATCGACAGTTACGATGTGATGGCTATTGAAGCTACGGAAGAGCTAGACGGCTTTGTTGAAGCTTATGAAAGCTTTGTCGCAACCGATATTTATGGTCATGATGTCTCCATTGTCCGAAATCGCCAGTATCGACAGTATCTGGAGAATGGCGAAGGCTCAGGACTGCTTGAACCGGATACCGAGGATGATGAAACGTATTAAGCTTGGTCGAAGTGAACTACATGAAGGCAATTCATGTTATTAATACGTGTTCATATCAAGCTGCCGCTGTACAATGCGCACAATATCGGCAATATAATCTCCCACGATAGGCAAGTTTAATGCTCCAAGAACTTGTAACACATAGATAATGGTTGCGGCAAAAAAGGTGAATCCGATGGCGATCCCTACACCTCTCGCTGCACCGGATAACAGATTTAACCCGATGAGTTTCCATGGTCGGTTCAGCAATTCTGTATATTGTGCAATTCGTGAACGCTCCAGTTCATTGGCAAGCCGATTCGTTAATGTATGTAACTCTTCGATTTTGTCGTGGGATGTATTCACAGAATCCGTAGCAGAGTTTTCTTTTATGGATTCAACTGACTGTTCTTGTTTGCTCATTTTTGCTACTCCATTCCTTACATGAATATAGATCAAACTAACGACTTTTAGAAAAAACTTCACATTTTAATCATTGCCTTATCCTCAAAAAAACAAACGAGCCCAGCTTATGGAATTGCTTCCTTAGCTGTGGCTCATTTATTTATATCCTATATTTAATTACATATCCTAATCCTAAAGATCAAGTTATCCGCAAGAACAGAAAACGTTCCTATCTCCTAGGCTTCAATGTAGATTCCGATGGCTTTGCCTCCAGCTTCTACACGCTCCATTGCATCCTTCGTACCAAAGGTCACATCTGTGACGAGTACATTTTCGCGCAGGACATCGTCAAATGCTTCAATAGCTGCTTGCAGATCCGCATCCACATCCAGCGTCAGGCGCACTCTTTTCTCGATTGGCAGATCCAGACGTTTGCGGGTATCTTGTACCGCCCGAACCACTTCACGTACCCAACCTTCTTGCTCCAGCGCCGTTGTGATTTCCGTGTTGAGAGCTACCGTCAAACCATAACCGGATGCGGAAGCAAAGCCCGATTTAGCCTGTTTCTCAACGAGCAGTTCCTCATCCGTCACCTGTAGCTCCTCCCCTTCCGGAGAAACGACGTTGAATGCACCTTCTGCTACCACTTTACGGGTCTCATCCGCCGTCATGCCTTTGAACAAGTTTTGCAGGAAACCTACGTTTTTACCGTATTTTTTACCCGCAACTTTAAGATTCAGCTTGAGTGTGAAATCAACAAATTCGGCATCGTTATGCTCTGTACGGATTCCTTTGACGTTGATCTCTTCCTTGATGATCTCTTCATAACTTGCCAGATCAAAACCTTTGTCAAGGGATACAATCAACTCGGATAATGGCTGACGCGTTTTGATACCTGTCTCGTTACGAACGTTACGCGCAAGCTCAACCACACGACGAGCTGTTTCCATATCTTGCTCCAGATCCGCATCGATTAATGCTTCATTCGCTACAGGATAGTCATCCATATGCACACTTTCCCCCGTAGTCAGGTTGAGGTAGATGTCCTCAGCCAGCATTGGAGTGAATGGCGCAACCAGTTTCGCTGTAGTCACGAGTACTTCGGTAAGGGTACGATACGCATCCAGCTTATCCTCTGTCAAACCACTTCCCCAGAAGCGATCACGGGAACGGCGGATATACCAGTTACTGAGCTCATCTACAAAGGCTTCAATCGCTTTGGAAGAGTTCAGATAGTCGTTCACGGACAATGCTTTTTCTACCACAAGGATCAGGCTGTTTAATCTGGACAGAATCCAGCGATCCAATTTGTGAGCAGACACTTGGAATGGATGTTCCTGTGGATCAAATCCATCGATGGTCGCGTACAGCGTCAAGAATGCATGAGTATTCACCAGCGTATCCACCATTTTGGACTTCGCTTCTCCTACGATTCCCTTGGAGAAACGTTTGCTGTTCCACGGTGCACTGTCAGACAACAACGCCCAGCGGAATGCATCCGTACCGTATTCCTCGATGACTTCCCATGGATCGATAACATTGCCTTTAGACTTAGACATCTTTTGGCCATTTTCGTCCAGTACGTGTCCTGTTGCCATAACGGCTTTATAAGGCGCTTTGCCTGTCAAAAGTGTAGATACCGCAAGCAAGCTGTAGAACCAGCCGCGCGTTTGGTCAATCCCTTCACAGATCATATCTGCAGGATATTGCTGCTCAAATACTTCTTTATTTTCAAAAGGATAATGCTGCTGCGCAAACGGCATGGAGCCACTGTCGAACCATACATCGATCACTTCAGGTGTACGCTTCATTTCGTATTTGCCACAAGAGCTGAGCACTTTTACTTCATCCACATATGGTTTATGCAACTCCAAGTTTTCAGGTACATCCCCTACGGCACGCGAACGTAACTCAGCAATGCTGTGAGGAGCAAACTGTTCACCTGTCTCTTCACACACCCAAATGTTCAGCGGTGTTCCCCAGTAACGGTCACGGCTGATGTTCCAGTCCACGAGATCTTCGAGGAATTTACCGAAGCGACCTTCACGCACATGACCTGGATACCATTCCACTTCACTGTTGTTGGCAATAAGCTGATCCTTGATCGCTGTTGTCTGGATAAACCAGCTGTCCATTGCGTAGTACAGAAGTGGAGTATCACAACGCCAGCAGAACGGGTAGCTATGCTCGTATTTCTCTTTGCTGAACAAACGGCCGTTCTCGGACAAGTATCTTACGATGTCAATGTCGCAATCTTTTACAAAGCGACCTGCAAAATCAGTCACTTCTGCCACAAACTTACCTTCCAGATCAACCATGTTTACAAAACTAATGCCATTCTCGCGACATACACGGTAGTCATCCTCACCATGTGCAGGAGCCAAATGAACGATACCCGTACCGCTTGCATCCGTTACAAATCCTGCACCAAGCACGATGTTTGTTTTCTCTGCCTGTACATAGTTAAATGGCGGGCTGTACGTTTTACCGACCAGGTCCGCACCTTTCAGTGAACCGATGATCTCATACTCGCCTTTGCTGTCTTTCATTACTTTCTCCACCAGATTTGTTGCCATGATGTACACTTCATCGTTCTGACGTACACGGGAATAATCCATTTCCGGGTTCACAGCAAGAGCAACGTGTGAAGGAAGTGTCCATGGTGTTGTCGTCCAAGCCAATACGAATTCGCCGCTGTCTTGCAGCTTGAATTTCGCAGTTGCACTCAGGTCTTTAACGTCCTTGTATCCTTGTGCAACTTCATGCGAACTCAGTGTTGTCTGGCAAGAAGGGCAGTATGGACTTACGCGGTGACCGCGGTACAACAAACCTTTCTCATGGATCGTCGCCAGGATGTTCCACACACTCTCAATGTAGTTGTTGTCGAGTGTGATGTACGGATTATTCATATCCGTCCAGTATCCAATACCTTCCGTCAAGTCGCGCCACTGCTGCTCGTATTCGAATACGCTCGCTTTACACTCGTTGATAAATTTCTCCACGCCATAATCTTCGATTTCCCACTTGTGGGAGATACCCAACTTCTTCTGTACACCAAGCTCTACAGGTAAACCATGTGTATCCCATCCTGCTTTACGTACGACGCGATAACCCTTCATTGTGTTGTAACGACCCACAAAGTCTTTGATTACACGGCCGAGAACGTGACCGATATGTGGTTTACCGTTCGCTGTAGGCGGACCTTCATAAAATACAAAGTTTGGCTTACCCTCTCGATTCTCAATGGAGCGTTTGAACGTATTCTCCGTTTTCCATTTATCTAATACACGTAATTCTCGTGCGCGTGCTTTCTCTTTGACATCCACTCGTTGCATGCTGTTCAACTTCCTTTCTTTTGTTAAGATGAATTGATGGAAAAAAAACCACCCGTTCTGCTCATTCCGCTCACCGTTTTGGGACACAAAAAAACCTCGTCCCTGGAAAGGGACGAGGTTATGCTCGCGTTACCACCCTAATTCTGTTCATCACAAACCACATTCAGGTTACCTGAGTATGCTCTGTCATCAACAGCGCTTAAGCCCCGCTAAACTGATGCAGGGTACCGTTATAACGTACGGTTTACGGTTCAGCTTACACACGGCATTGCATTACCGCTTCAGCGTCACTTCTCCGGGGAGATATTCGGCTATAACTCATCCGTTGGTTTGCACCAGACACCAACTCTCTGAGGGATGAGATCATAACGTACTGAGCCCGTCATGGAATCACTATTCAATATGAATATAGTTATAGCTTCTTTACCCGCAAAAGTCAACCGGGCAGCAGACTAATAAATTTCTTTCATCTCCCGCTCACGGTCACGCACTTCCTGCTCACGGCTCTCCAGTGCTTCCCAACCATCCTGTGTCAACAGTTCAAGCTGAGCTTCAACAAGCGTGCGGAAACGCGCGCGATAGATCGAAGCCTGTTTCTTCAGCTCTTCCACTTCCAACGCAATCTTACGTGATTTACCAAGGGCTTCGTTAACGATTCGGTCTGCATTTTTCTCTGCTTCCTTCACGATTAACTGAGCTTCCTTCTTCGCGTTATTCTTCACATCATCAGCAGCTTCCTGTGCAATGATGATCGTTTTGCTAAGAGTTTCCTCGATGGTAGCAAAATGATCCAGCTTCTCCTGAACGGACAGCAACTGATTGCTCAGCTCTTTGTTCTCGCGGATGACGCCTTCGTAATCTTTGATGACTTGATCCAGAAATTCATTGACTTCATCCTCGTCATACCCACGCAAGCGTCGGGAGAATTCCTTGTTATGTATGTCCAGCGGCGTTAATGGCATGCTGTCCACCTCCTGTAAAAATTCCTTCTCACGTTTAGAGAAGGTTTGCAGCATATGGGTTCCACCCAAGTGAGCCCTATACAAGATGCCGGATCTGGCAATCTGTACGGAATACAAGTTCTGTCCTCACATGACATGATCAGAGATCCAAATATCTTGCACTTTAATGTATATCGGAATCGCCGAATATTTTTTTACCTTTACGTTTAACATTTCGACAAGAATTCGGATTATCCTGCAACAACCTTAAGCAAATTTCCCGATTTTCACTCGGCAACGTCCCTTTTTGGTCATCCCATCTTGTTCCAATACCTTAAAACGGCCAAACCCTTGAATAGATACTACATCCCCCGCCTTAAGTGGCTTCGAAGGGTCTTCCACCACTTTCCAGTTCACTTTACAGCGTCCTGCCTTGATTGGAACCAATACTTTGCTCCGGCTCAGCCGATACACATCTGCACAAATGCCATCCAGCCGTAATGATGCAACGGTAATATCTATGGTGTCCAATTTCGTCACAGACCATTTCATCTGATTCAATGGCAGTAACTCTGTGAATACATGTAACCGATGCACCTGATTCAATTGAAGCGATAAAAAAGCGCCGGTCTCCGCTGCCACCACAGTATGGCAACCATCCTCCAGCACTTGAATATCTCCAATCTTGCCACGTTTCATCCCAAGTCCGAGCAGGGAACCCATATAGTCCCCATGCTCGAGTTCCGAGATTTTCTGATCGTCAGACGTAATGCTAAGCACCTGCATCCCCATATCTTCTTCATCCAGGTATCGATAGTCGGGTGCAATCAATGCACGCTTGCGTTCAGCCCCTTCGTAACCGCCGTCCAGACGAATTTGAACGTCATCGGTACGGTTGACCAAGGTTTGAAGAATAAACACCTGTCTTGGATCAAGGAAATCGGTGAGCTTCATATCATGAACCTTGCTCGCCCGTTCAACCCAATCGGAAGCTTTATCTACAAAGTCACGCTCATCATGGCTAAAATGTTCGTAAATATCACCACTCATCTATGTCACCCTAACCTAAAATGTTAAATACTGAACGATAGAGAGTAACCCAACAAGCGCCAGTCGAAGGACAAGCAGCGCGACAATCGGGGAAATATCCAACACACCGAACAAAGGCGGGATAAACCGGCGGAAAGGACTTAAGTAGGGTTCAACAAATTTGCCTAGCAATTCACCGATGAAGCTTTCCCGTGCATTGGGAAGCCATGACATCAATATGTAGACAATAACCATGTAAAAATAAATCTGGTATAGCGTACCCAATATACCTTCAATCATCTGATACAAAAAAGGCTCACCTCATTCTGTTATAATCTTGCTCGCTGTCAGCCAGTATCTCCGTAATGGTTCCCTGAATTTCAACCGTATCTGGCGTACAGAGAAAAATGTTGCCGCCAATTTTAGATATACCGCCGCCTAATGCATATACCGTGCCGCTCAGAAAATCAATCACACGTAAAGCCTGATCCTGACGGATTCGCTGCAGATTCACAACAACGGTACGATGCGACCGTAGATGGTCGGCAATCTCCTGCGCTTCGTCATAAGAACGAGGCTCATAAAGGACAACCTTGACATTTTTCTGGGAATGAATGCTAACCACATTATTCCCCCTTTGGTTTCTACGTTTATCGAGTGCAGAGGTTTCACTTTCCTGCTGTTCAGACTCTTGTTCTTCCTGTGCAGCAAGACGCTCCCGCTCTACAATCTCTTCCTCTTCCTGAAGTCCTAGGAAATTCATAAATTTGTTCATTACGCCCATCGTGTTCCCTCCTCTTTTCCTACGAGAATTGATCCAAGTCGCACCCAAGTTGCCCCTTCTTCAATGGCCACTTCGAAATCGTTGGACATGCCCATGGACAACTCGGTAATCGGTTCAGTTGTCAATGCTTGTCCATTCAAATCCTCTCTCAGCTCACGCAACCCCCGAAATACAGGGCGCGTTAACTCTGGATCTTCCTCATGAGGAGCCATCGTCATCAGACCGATGACCTTAAGGTTTTTGAACGATTGAATATCCTTCAGAAAAGAACTTGTTTGTTCAGGCTGCAAACCATATTTGCTCTCTTCGCCTGAAATGTTCACCTGCATAAACGTGTTCACCTTAATTCCAAGTGAGCCGGCTTTTTTATCCAGTTCTTTTGCCAGTGACAAACGATCGAGTGAATGTATGTATGCAAACTTACCAATGACGTCTTTCACCTTGTTTGTCTGCAAATGACCGATAAAGTGCCATGTCCCTTTTTGGCCAAAGGCTTCCCATTTTGCCTGTGCATCCTGCCAACGATTTTCTCCAATATTCTCAAGACCATGTTCAAGCACAGCACCCGTCGTTTGCAGTGAAACATATTTTGTGACCGCAATCACGTTCACATCCTCAAAAGTGCGGTTGCTGCGCTTACACGCATCTTCAATCTTCTGATTCACTTGTTGTATACGCTCCTCCAATGACACAGAGGGTCACCTCTCTTCCAGCCCAATCCAGCTTGCCATTCTTCCCGTTACCCCATTTTCCTTACGATAGGAGAAAAAAAGTTCGGGATGACAACTTGTACACCATGTTGTACATTCGATATGATCCGGCAATATTCCTGCTTTCATCATAATGTGTCGATTACATTCTTTCAAGTTTAACATCGTTTTTCCGTTCGCAGCAGGTGTATAAATGCGCTTTGAGGCAGAATCATTGTATTCATCATTACCCTGTGGTTCATCCAGCCAAACCCGGACATGCTTCATGACAGCCTCATCCACTTCATAACAACAATCCCCGATGGAGGGTCCAATAGCCGCTCTTATATCCGCTCTCCGGCTTCCATACTCTCGTTCCATCGTTTCCACCATGGAGACAGCAACACCTGCAACTGTGCCTTTCCATCCGGCATGAGCGAGCCCTACAGCCTGTGTCACCGGATCATAGAAATACAGCGGAACGCAGTCAGCATAAAATGAAGTCAGCAGAATACCAGGTATGTTGGTCACCAGACCATCCGTGTTCTGCAATGCCGATTGACGATCCAGCAGGCCTCTGCCCCTGTCTTCGGCTGTAATGACAGCTACCTCTTTACCATGCACCTGTTCGCCACAGGTCCATGCATCCAGCGAAAAAGCAAGCTTCTCCGTTACAAGGCGGCGATTAACAAGCACTGTTTCCGCATCATCCCCAACGTGATACGCACAATTAAGGGTAGCATAAGGTTCTTGACCAACGCCCCCGTGTCTGGTTGTAAAACCCACCGTTAACCGTTCAAACGACTGTTTCCAAGGTTCAATATATAATAACAGCGGATCTTGTTCACCATGATACGTTTGCCCTTCAATATCCTTAACGATATCTTTATCCAATACAAATGGTTCCATTCCTGATCACCTCACAACTTCCAGTTTACCAAATACAGATGCCTTCTGTCTCCTTTATATCGTTCTTCGTTGACTCCGATCCAATCGTTCCTGTCGCTCTGTGCGTTCTGAACGGCTCTGCTGCTGCTCATCATACAAACGGGCTTCCCGTTCACGCTCGTCATAAACCTGTTCCTTCACCTCATCCATTTTGACAAGAATGACATCCGAGCCAATCTTCACAATATTTCTCCAAGGAATGATCAGGTCCGTTCCTCCTCCAAACAACCCCATAAAACGGCTATATCCTGGCACAACAATGGCTTCAATTCGTCCTTGTTTGAGATCCAGTTCCAGATCACTGATCTGGCCAAGACGTTTGCCATCCGTAATATTAATGACATCCTTCGTTTGAAAATCAGAAATTTTCATACCGCGTGATGTTGAGTCGCTTGTATTCACTTTCATCCCTTCCGCCCCCCGTTAACGCTCATCTGCCCGTTCTGCATCCTTCTATATCAATATATGTCCTGTAGGCGAAAAATGTCCTATTTTTCAATCGCATATTTCAAAAGCACACCCGATTAACAGCGTTCTTGCATAGTCCCCTTCCTTCTACACTGCACAAAAAAGACGATCAATGGAATGGTTATCCGATCGATCGTCCCTTTTGTTTTATGTCATTCTACGACTTCACATGTTTCTGCATCTGCTGTATAGCTGATTTTTCGAGACGTGAAACCTGAGCTTGTGATATCCCGATTTCGTCCGCTACTTCCATCTGGGTTTTCCCTTCAAAAAAGCGCATCGACAAAATCATCTTTTCCCGTTGACCAAGACGGTGCATGGCTTCCCGCAATGCAATCTCCTCAATCCAGGACACATCCTTGTTTTTGTCATCACTGATCTGATCCATCACATAAATCGGGTCTCCCCCATCATGATAAATCGGTTCAAATAGAGATACTGGGTCTTGTATGGCATCCAGTGCAAAAACAACATCTTCCTTCGGCACATTCAGTGCCTCTGAAATTTCAAATATCGTCGGTTCGCGTGAATTTTTATTCGTTAGACTGTCACGAACCTGGAGTGCCTTGTAGGCAATATCCCGTAGTGACCGGGATACCCGAATCGGGTTATTGTCACGCAGATACCTGCGAATTTCACCGATAATCATCGGCACCGCATAGGTTGAAAATTTGACGTTCTGGGATAAATCAAAATTATCAATGGCTTTCATCAGGCCGATACATCCAACCTGGAACAGATCATCGACAAACTCCCCCCGATTGTTAAAACGCTGAATGACACTGAGTACCAGACGCAGGTTGCCATTCACTAATTTCTCTCTTGCTGAGCGATCATGGTGCTGCTGAAGGGAATGGAATAATTCCCGCATTTCAATATTGGTGAGAACAGGCAACTTTGCGGTGTCCACGCCACAAATCTCGACTTTGTTTCGGGTCATCGTGATTTACCTCCCAAGGAGAAACATTAATGTACATTATCTCCGGGGCAGGCTTTTTTATTCGTCGTTGGCACCCTTGCCAGTAATACCCATTCTTCTTTTCCCACTGGATCAGACCATTTTGTTGAACTCTTTTCGAAGCCTCTTAATGATTCTTTTTTCAAGCCTGGAGATATAGGATTGGGAGATTCCCAGCAGATCTGCCACATCTTTTTGCGTCTTTTCTTCGCCATCCGTCAAGCCAAAACGAAGCTCCATAATCATTCGCTCGCGATCCGTCAGTTTCTCCAGTGCTTTGTGCAGCAGCTTGCGATCTACCTGTTCTTCAATATTTCGATAGATTGTATCGTTCTCGGTGCCTAGCACATCGGATAATAAAAGTTCGTTTCCATCCCAATCAATATTTAGCGGTTCGTCAAAAGAAACCTCGGTACGGATTTTACTGTTACGCCGCAAATACATCAATATTTCATTTTCGATACACCGCGAAGCGTAGGTAGCGAGCTTGATTTTTTTTTCCGGATCGAAGGTATTTACAGCCTTAATCAGTCCGATCGCACCGATGGATACCAGATCCTCGATATTGATGCCTGTGTTCTCGAACTTACGAGCAATATACACGACCAGACGCAGATTACGTTCAATTAACATGGCACGTATGGCTGAATCTCCTGACGATAACTTCTGTAGCAAGTACTCCTCTTCTTCCCGTGTCAATGGAGGTGGGAGTGCCTCACTTCCCCCGATGTAATAAATCTCTTCGCTTTTTAGCCCAAACAGGAACAACAAACGATAATATTGCAGCTGGGCAACCAGTTTCCATTTCACAAGCATGTAGGTTCCTCCTATACCACATTCAGCGGCTTTTCTGTGACTTCCGCGGATGGAGTCTTAGACTGCGCAGAAGCATCTTCTTGCACCAATTCAGGATGAATTACGGCCTGATATTTCCCGTCTGACGACAAAACGCCCCCATCCAGTCCAATCAGAACCTTTGTCGTCACATATTCCGTTCCCTCCATCGTCACTTTGACCCGATCTGGCTTAATCGCCAGCATAAACGCCGTTCCTTTGTTAATTCCTCGATAGGGAACCAATCGCAGTCGATCCTGCCACTGAAAATGTTGATGATCCAGCTCCATAATGAGGTTGTCCGGCGCTTCATGCTTCAGTCTGCTCTTCCATGAATTAGGCAGCATATCCTGCCACAACGAAACTTCCATGACCATCACTGGCATACGTGACAGTGGATCTGTAAGCTGATTGCCTGTATCCAGAAGGCCTGTACAAGACACAACAACTTCATCAATGCTGACCTCAACTTGACCAAGGTACGTGGTCATTCGATCCGCTTTACGTTTGGCACCTTGCACAATTTTGAATAATAAGAGAACCGCGAAGAATACAATAAATGTGAACCAGAACGCAATCTTGAGATCAAATGACATACCACCAGACGCTGTAAACCAGATGCCATTGAACAGATCACCCGAACTCTGAAGCATATAGTGCACACCCAGGATGCCTCCAGCTGCGACAAAATTAATAATATAAAATGTACCCAGCGTCCTCAGAAAAGACTGCAATCCCTTATATCCAAACGCGATGCTCAACATAACAAGAGAGAAGCCAAACTTGATTAAAAACGTGAACAGAAAATCAAATTCCGGTACAAACATCATCACAACATATAACGCGCCAACGATGGCCGATAACAGCCATCTCCACCAGACCAGCTTCGTTTGGCGCATCCAAGCCGTCAATCCAATGAGCGCTCCATCAATACAAAGATTTGTCAAAAAGATGAGATCAACATAAACAACCACGCTCTTCACCTGCCTGCATCCAACCTATCGAAATCATGATTTCTAGCAATCTTGCATGCTTCGGATCGAATCCACCCCAATGCTTTGGCTCCAATCGACCCAAATGCCTCCGATTGAATCGACTCAATTGCCTCGGATTGATCGACTCAACTGCCTCGGATTGATCGACTCAACTGCCTCATCATCTCGATATTCATGAGCATATTCCCAAGTATACGGAGCCTCCTGTTCAAAGTCTGTCTAAATGTGGGAGCTTGTTTCCAACTTTTTTTGTCGGAATACGCAGGCAAGTTGTTCAGAATTTGTTCATTCCTGTATGTTAGACTGTATAAAAAAACAGCAAAAACCCGGCTGCTGCAGAAGCAGCGCCGGGTTTACAAGAGGTTGAATTAACGTATTATTCGTTATTGTTGTTGCGGGAACGATTGCGTAAAAATGTCGGAATGTCCAGCTGATCATTGCTTGGCTGGTTTCCAAATGGACGAAGATTCGGTGAACGTGTCTCCGCTGTCTCTGTTGCTGCAGCAGGTTTGCGCACTGGCGGAGCAGAAGGTTTATCTTCGAACCCAGTCGCGATTACCGTAACCTTGATCTCCTCTTTCAGATCTTCATCAATAATCGCACCAAAGATCATATTCACTTCCGGATCAGAAGCTGATGTCACGATCTCTGCTGCTTCATTCACTTCATACAGGGACAGATTAACGCCACCTGTGATGTTCATGATTACGCCACGTGCGCCTTCAATGGAGGTCTCAAGCAAAGGGCTCATGATCGCTTTGCGTGCTGCTTCTGCTGCACGGTTCTCTCCTGTCGCTTCACCGATACCCATGAGCGCAGAACCACGCTCGTGCATGATTGTTTTGACATCTGCAAAGTCAAGGTTGATCAAGCCCGGTACTGCGATCAAATCGGAAATACCCTGAACCGCTTGACGCAATACGTTATCCGCTTGGCGGAATGCCTCCAGCATCGGCGTCTTTTTATCTACGATCTCAAGCAAACGGTCATTCGGAATAACGATCAGTGTATCTACTTTTTCCTTAAGCGCTTCAATACCTTGTTCTGCATGGCTGGAACGCTTACGACCTTCAAAAGTGAAAGGGCGTGTTACAACACCTACAGTGAGTGCACCGCACTCCTTGGCAATTTCAGCGATGACTGGAGCTGCACCAGTACCTGTACCACCGCCCATACCGGCTGTAACAAATACCATGTCTGCACCTTTCAACGTGTTCATGATCAAGTCACGGGACTCTTCCGCTGCTTTTTTACCTACATCCGGGTTAGCACCCGCACCAAGACCACGAGTTAATTTATCTCCGATTTGCAGTTTATGCTCGGATTTTGCCAGGTGTAACGCCTGAGCATCCGTGTTTACTGTAATAAATTCAACGCCTTGTACACCATTTTCAATCATTCGGTTAACTGCGTTGCTACCTCCGCCGCCTACACCGATGACTTTAATCTGAGCCAAGCTCTCCATCTCAAAATCAAATTCCAACATATAATTCCATCTCCCCCTCAATGTGCATGGATGGCCCGTCCAATTTTTGATTTGAACCGAATCAATTTCATATATCGACGAACGAAAGCGTTTATTTTAGTACCAGCGCATTCAGACGGCTTCAAGAATGTATGAAATGGATCCAACCTGTTATATAAATTCACTGAACATATTCTTCAGTCGTTCGAACAGACCGGGTTTTTGCTCCGATTCCTGAGCCGCATTCGGCTTCGGACGGTTCGTCGGTTTCTTGCTATTGGTGTTGTTATTACCGCCGTTGCTGCTCGAGGGCCTGATGCGCAAACTGCGAATAACATTGTGTAAAATACCAACGCCGCTGGTGTACCCAGGATCACGGACACCAATGTAATCCGGAACGGCAACACGTACCGAAGCAGCAAGTTCATGTTGTGCGACTTGCAGAACGCCTGGCATAGAGACCGTGCCTCCCGTTAGTATATAACCGCCAGGAAGCTCATTGTAACCAAGGCGTTTGACCTCTGTACCGATCATCTGGAATATTTCCTGAACCCTAGGCTCAATAATAGCCGCCAGATCTTCTTGGGAAAATTCCTTATCCACATTGCTACCAATGCGTGTAACTTTAAACATCACATCTGCGGCAGCATCATCAAGCCAAGCACAACCATACTTCAGCTTAACTTTCTCCGCCTGATCCGTCAAAGTACGCAAACCATAAGCAATATCATTCGTTACAAATTCCCCACCAATTGGCAGTGTTGAAGTGGCTACCAAACTATCCTCTTCAAAGATGGCGATCGTTGTAGCTCCTGCCCCGATATCTACGAGCACAGAGCCCATCGTTTTCTCATCCTTGGACAGGGCAAGTTGACCTGCTCCGAGTGACATAAGGACTAGGTCACTCACTTTTAATCCCGCTTTTTCCACGCAGCGCAACAGATTATGTATCGCGGTTTTAGCCCCAGTAATAATGGTTGCTTCAACTTCCAGACGAACACCAATCATACCACGCGGGTCTTGTATGCCTTCCAAGCCGTCTACAACATATTGCTTGGCGACAACATCAATAATTTCCCGTTCGGGCGGAACCGCAATAACTTCGGCTGCTTTCAACACCCGCTCCATGTCTTCTTCTCCGATCTCACGATCCTCGTTCGATACTGCCACCACACCGTGACTACTCATTAAACCAATGTGATTGCCCGAGATTCCAACATATACTTCGGATATTTGAATACCTACCATACGTTCTGCATGATCGACTGCATTGCGAATCGATTGCACCGTCTGATCGATATCTACGATTACACCTTTGCGAATTCCTTCCGAGTCGGCAGATCCAACTCCAATAATATTAAAGGTTCCATTATTAATTTCCCCAATAATAGCGCGAATTTTGGATGTACCGATGTCCAAACTAACAATGATGTCATTGTTGCTCAAGTCTGTGGCACCTCCTGACTCCAATAGTAAAATACGTTCGGGTTCAAACACTCATTAAAACATATTCAACACAGCTTAGGCTTTCCCTCTTTTTTCTACAATTTTTTTGGGTGCCAAGTTCTGGATGTGTAACATAAAACCTTGAAGAAAAAAGAAGGAGGCAACTCATGTGCCGTAAGTTTAAGTGTACCATTTTTTCTTCATCTCAGAAAGAACAAGTTTCATACATCAACCGGTGCTAAAGCCCGACCCTGCCTACACTTTTGCGCAATATGCCGCCAATCAGCGGCATACATCATTGCCCTGTCCCCGGCTCGGCATTATCCTCTGGATTATCCGGTATAAATGGCACATACGTATCTGCCTCAAGCATTGTAATTTTGCCAGGACGTTCCGTCTCGATCACCTGATTTAAATACTCCACTTTATCCGTTAACAGTGATATCGTTGTAATCACTTCAAACTGTGACTTGGTATACATACGGATCTGATCCGGAAAAGAAGGTGTTGGATTAGGTATGATTTCGGAAATGTCCGTTGTTAATTCATTCGGAATTTGAGCTAATGCCTCGCTCAGTTTAGGTTTGAGCGGGTCATTCGCCTTCCATTGCGTCAGAATCGGTTTCTCTACGGCAACACCAATCGTTGGCGGAACATTCAGGCTCGTCCCGTTAGACAATATGGCTTTAAGCGCCCCGGTTGTATCCAACTCATAAGCGACTGTCGGGAACTCCTGCACCTTGATATGGATCGTACCCGGAAATTGCTTGTCCACCGTAACGGTCGAGACAGCTTTAATCGTTTTAAGACGTTCTATAATTTCGGTTGCACTTGCTCCAAAAAACTGGTCGCCTTCCTTAAGACCACTCTTGTCTAGCAACTCCGCAGTCGCTGTGTACACATTACCCGTAATTTCGATATCCGATATACGGCTTACAGAAGATCGAAAGAATAATACAGCCAGCAATACAATAAATAATAATAGTAGGATAATTACAATTTTACGGCTTGTGTTTCCTTTTGGGCGATTCTTCTTGAGAACCGGAATTTGACTTTTAGGCATAATAACGCTCCACAAAGCCTCAGGTCCCCTCCTCTTCCAAGAAGGGGACGCCAAGGACGTTAATTGGCAAAATCCAACTGTTTCGAAACAGTTGACTGTCTCTCCACCGAGGCTCCAAGACTCTGGAATAACTTTTCGATCTGATCATATCCCCTGTCAATGTGGTGCACTTGCTCCACAACAGTCTTACCTTGAGCCGCCAGACCTGCAATAACCAAAGCTGCACCTGCACGAAGATCTGTAGCCTCCACAGTAGCACCATATAATCTTGGAACACCGCGGATAAAAGCTGCGTTCAGATCAACAGAAATATCTGCTCCCATAACATTTAGTTCGTCCACATGTTTAAACCGGCCTTCAAACACGGTCTCCTTCATCACACTGAATCCATCTGCCAAACTGAGCAGCACCATGAGTTGTGATTGCAGATCCGTTGGAAACGAAGGATATGGAGAAGTCACGATACGGTCTACTGATTTTGGGCGGGTCATACAACTCACAGTCATTATATCATTGCAGACTGTGATTTGAACACCAGTGCGCTTTAACACATGTATAAGCGAAGTAAGATGTGCCGGATTGCAGTGTGTAAGCGTAACATTGCCTTTCGTTGCAGCAGCAGCAATCATGACGGTTCCAGCGACAATCCGATCCGGTATGATTTCATAGGTGCAGGGTTGCAACTTCTCAACACCATTTATCGTGATTGTATTGGTGCCAGCCCCCATGATTCGTGCACCCATCGCGTTCAGAAAATGCTGCAAATCCTGAATCTCCGGCTCCCTCGCTGCATTGAAAATGGTAGTTGTACCCTCTGCCAGCACAGCAGCCATCATAATGTTTTCGGTTGCTCCAACACTAGGAAAGTCCAGATGGATATCCGCCCCAGTCAGATTGGCTCCATGGCATATCATCTGCTGATCCCGTTCTTCAATCTGTGCTCCAAGTGCTTCGAGCCCCCGGAGATGAAGATCGATTTTGCGTTCTCCGATTGCACAGCCTCCCGGCTGATATACGGATACTTTCCCAAACCTTGCGAGCAACGGCCCCATCAGAAAAATGGAAGAGCGCATTTGCTTCATCAGGTCTTCTGGCACATCATGTGACCGGACCAAAGACGTATTGATCGTCACTGTTCCCTGCTCATGCCTACACGTGCATCCAAGCCGTTCCAGGATATACAGCATTACTTCGATGTCCAGCAAGTGTGGAACGTTGTGCAGCGTAATTTCTCCGTCTGCGAGCAAACTTGCGGCCATGATCGGTAAAGCGGCATTTTTTGCTCCATGGATGCGTATGGATCCTGATAGGGGTCGCCCACCTTCAATCACCAATTTGTCCAATGTATCACCTCCGGGGTTTACGCTCACCCACTGCGAAGACATACGGTATCAGGTCAATACCGTCATGAGATGACATATGCTACGATTAGACTGTGTAAGGGTGAAGACGTCCTCTGCTGTCGCTTGGCCTGTGTGAACAATGAAAAGTGGTACATCCACTGTTCCAGTACAATCTCAGCGAATTGAAATATCCGTGACACATCCGATCCATGAGAACCTGCAATCCATCCCTCGGTTTTACCGCCCATGACTAGAGAGGCCGCCAGGCAGGCTTCCGATCTTCCCCCTGGTGAATCTACTCCGATATGATGCTGTGCTGCGGTATCATGGAACGATTGTCACGATTTATACGGTATCTTATGTCAGTCCCGTCTGGTGTGTGACAATCGCCCATAAACATGCGTTAACTCTCACTAACGTCCCGCAACAAGACGCTTGATTTCGTTTACGAGCACTTCTGCTGCATCCGGTTTCCCTAATTTTCGAGAAGCCTCTGCCATCCGTTTACGTCCCGATTCGTCATTCATAATGCCTGCAATCGCTTCATACAGCCCTTTGCCTGTAAGATCTCTCTCCAGCATTGTGAGTGAAGCTCCTCCCTTTTCAAGGGTACGCGCGTTGGCTTCCTGATGATTGTTGGTTACGTTTGGTGACGGAATCAGAATCGACGGGATCCCCAGCGACGTAATCTCCGCCAAGAACGAAGCTCCGGCGCGATTGACAATCAGAGAGGTGCAGGCGAGCACTTCAGGCATGTTATGTACATAAGGAAGTACATGAAGATGATTGGGCATCGTTCCCAAAGAACTGCGGATCGATTCACGTGTTTCATCGAAATAGGTTTCACCTGTAACGTAAACCACATGGACATCATCCAGCTGCTCCAACATCGGTGCCATCTCGATCATCGCCTGATTGATTGCTTTGGCTCCCCGGCTTCCCCCAACGACAAGCACCACTCGGCTATCCATCGGAACGCCTAGCGTGGCAAACCCACGATTCCGACTAGCTTGAGCTACCGTTGTTGCTCTCGGGTTCCCAGTATAGATGACCTTTTTAGCACCAGAAAATGATTTTTCAGAGCCTTCGAAACTGACAGCAACCGTATCTACATAACGCATGAGAAACTTGTTCGTCAGACCTGGAATCGCATTTTGTTCATGAATCACACTTGGGATTCCCAGCTTCGCAGCTGCATACACTACAGGGCCGCAGACATACCCGCCTGTACCGATGACAACATCCGGCTTGAATTCCTTTAGCATTTTTTTGGACTTGCGTACGCCCTGAACGAAGCGCATGATGGTCTTTACATTTTCAAAAGATAACTTACGCCTGAAACCTGTAATGTCAATCGATTTAAAAGGAATATCTTCCTGAGGAACGAGTTTACTTTCCAGTCCTCGGGTTCCACCAATGTATAAAAACGTCGAGTCGGGATTCTCCGCCTCGCATTGTCTTGCTATGGCAACGGCCGGATAGATATGTCCTCCTGTACCGCCGCCGCTAAGAACGACTCGCATCGTATAAGTCACCTCGCATAACGGGATAAATTCAATAGTATGCCTAGTGCTGTAAGCATAAGCGTCAGAGACGAACCGCCATAGCTGATTAGCGGCAGCGTAATACCCGTGACAGGCATCAGTCCAATAACTACACCGATATTAATAATGACCTGCACAGCAACCATGCCGATAATCCCCACAGCTAACAGACTGCCAAAGGCATCTGGAACCGTCATCGCTACACGCATGCCTCTCCACACCAGCACCAGAAATAATAATAAAACAATCATTCCACCAATGAAACCAAGCTCTTCCGCCAAGATACTAAAAATAAAGTCTGTCTGCGGCTCAGGTACATAACTGTACTTTTGCCTGCTCATTCCCAGCCCCAGACCAGCCAGTCCACCCGGACCGATGGCGTAGAGAGACTGAATGATCTGATAACCTGCCCCGAGCGGATCAGACCAAGGATCCAGAAACGCCGTGATTCGCTGCAAGCGATAAGGTGCTGCTGCAATCAATGCTGCAAATCCCGCAACTCCTCCGAGCGCAAGCAGAGCCAAATGTTTCATGCGTGCACCCGCTGTGAAAATAATGAGCATGGAAGCTCCCATCATTACGGTGCCTGTACCTAGATCAGGCTGCAACATAATTATGCCGAAAGCAAGCCCCATCAGGCCGAGCGGAGGCAATAGACCCGTTGTAAAGGTTTTAATCTTGCCGGGTTCTTTGCTTAGCCAGTGAGCTAAAAACAAAATCATACCCAGTTTCATGAACTCGGAAGGCTGGATACCGAAAGAACCAATCCCCAGCCAGCTGCGTGCACCTCCGCGAACAACACCGATTCCTGGAATTAACACCGCAATAAGCATAATAAAACAGACAATTAAAGTCGGTTTGGCATACTTTCGCCATACTCTGTAGTCTACATTAGCGGTTACAAACATGGCTGCAAGGCCAAGTACGGCGAATAAAATCTGTCTTTTCACAAAATAAAATGAATCGCCATAGTTGCGAAACGCAAGCACCGAGCCTGCGCTATACACCATAATGATGCCGATGGCAAGCAAAGCCATAATACAAATCAGGAGCCAAATATCCGGCGCCGGTCGCGTCTGTTTCATCAGGAGGCCACCCCTTGCATGGAAGTAGGGGCTTTTCCACCCCCCTACTTACAAGTTATGCGCCGCCTCTTTAAAAATGCGTCCCCGTTCTTCATAGGAGGCAAACATGTCCCAACTTGCACACGCAGGGGATAACAAAACAACATCCCCCGGTTCAGCCAGACTTGCTGCTTCCTGAACGGCAACCGTCAACGTACGGGCAGCGTCCTCCTCATTATCGACGACCTTAATATGCTTTAGTCCAGCAAGCTCTGCGACGTTAGCTATTTTAGCCCGGTTTTCACCAAGGACTACCAGCGCTTTGACTCGTTCCTCGAATACCGGCAGCAGTTCCATCATATCCGAACCCCGGTCCAGTCCGCCAGCAATCAGCACGACAGGTTCCTTGAAGGAATTCAACGCCATTACTGTTGCTTTTGAATTCGTTGCTTTCGAATTGTTGTAGTACACAGAACCATTGTGCTCCAGAACATACTCCAGTCGATGTTCAACCCCTTTAAAATCGGCGAGCGGTGCAGCCAGCATGGACGGGTCAGCGCCAGCTGCAATGGCAATAGCTACCGCAGCTAACGCATTGCCCACATTAAAGCGTCCAGGAATGCCAATGTCTTCTACATCGATAATCATCTGTCGATGGCCGTTGCCATCCGCGTAGATCACCTGACGTTTCACATCATCCTCTTCCCCGTCGACATAAGGCGGATCTGCATACACGCCTGCATCCAGCTTCTCTGTCAATGAGAACGGAATTAATCTCGCCTTCATGTAAGGAACGAGTTCACGGCATACCGCATCGTCCCAATTGAGAACGGCAACGTCATCTGGCTGCTGATTGGCAAACAGCTTTGCTTTGGAAGCTACATAATCCTCCATACCCCCATGATAATCCAGATGGGTTTCTGCCACGTTAAGCAGTGCAGCAATACGCGGACGAAACTCGACCGTGCCTTTGAGCTGGAAGCTACTTAGCTCGACGACCATCCAGTTGTCGGGTGTTGCCTGCTCTGCCGCTTCGCACAGAGGTGTTCCAATATTACCAGCAACAATCGGATTCAAACCGGTTTGCTCTAGCATATTTCCTACCCATGTTGTCGTCGTCGTTTTACCGTTAGAACCGGTAATGCCAATCATAGGTGCCGCGCAGAGGTGATACGCAACCTCTACCTCAGTCACCACTTCAATGCCTAACTCAATAGCTTGCTGCACAGGAGCAGCATGATAAGGAATGCCAGGGTTTTTAACGACCAGTTTCACATCGCTATGAATCAGATCATCCGGATGGCCTCCGCATACAACAGAAATTCCCAAAGCCTCCAATTCGGAAGCTTCGGGACACTGTTCCCTGTCTTTTTTATCATTTACGATAACGGCAGCCCCGGCACGATGAAGTACCTTGGCTACCTGTACGCCGCTCTTGGCAAGCCCAAGCACAACAACTTGTTGTCCGCGATATGTTTCTGGATGGTTCATAATTTACAACCCCTTGTTGAGATAAAGTCCAAGAGCGGCCAAAATGGCACCTACCGCCCAAAAGGTGATAACAACCCGCCATTCAGACCAGCCACTAAGCTCAAAGTGATGGTGAATCGGGCTCATTTTGAACACACGTTTACCACGGGTTTTGAAGGATACAACTTGAATCACAACGGACAGGACTTCGATGACAAAAATACCGCCGATGACGAGGAAAAGTAGCTCTGTCTTCGTCACGATGGCAATTGCACCGATGGCTCCACCAATGCCTAGCGACCCGGTATCACCCATAAATACTTTAGCCGGGTGAGCATTGTAGACCAGAAATCCGAGAACAGCTCCAATCATGGCAGCCGCACTTACGGCAGCTGGCATCGACGTTGCTTGCATCGCTACAATAGCAAACGCACCAAAAGCAATCGCACTAACACCAGAAAGAAGACCATCTAGTCCATCCGTGAAATTAACCGCATTAGTAATGGCCAGCATCATAAACACAACAAACGGATAATAGAACCATCCCGTCCAGTCAAATGAAACCGAAGTTCCCGGAATGGAAATCGCGGTGCTGTGTCCGTTTTGAATAAGCAAATAACACATGAGGGCACTGAAAAACAGCTGTCCCAGCATTTTTTGTCTAGCTGTTAGTCCAAGCGAACGTTTGAATACAATTTTGATATAGTCATCTAAAAAACCAATAAGACCAAATCCCAGTGTTGCGACAAGCAGCACATAAAAGTCTGTGTTTTTGACAGCTGAGAATTTGAGAAATGCCAGCGTGAACGCTAGTAAAATAACAACTCCGCCCATCGTGGGTGTTCCGCTTTTTTTCAAATGGCTCTGAGGCCCGTCTTCCCTGACCTGTTGTCCAAACTTCATCCGTCGCAAAAGCGGAATCAGCAGCGGTGCGGCGATCACCGCCAAAATAAATGAAACACCGATTGTTAACAGTAATACCTGAAAATCCATGGGTTCACCCCTCTAGTCTACTCAATTGTGTAATGATGCTGTCTGTAATGCTTGAGCCACATCCTCCAATTTCATGCCTCGTGAAGCTTTAAACAAGACAACATCTTTCGGATGTAGATTTCCCAATAAATAGCGGGTCAAATCTTCTTTATTCTCAAAAGCATACACAGCTTCAGCGGCCATATGCTTTTTCGCTCCCTCGGCAATGTGCATGGATAATGGTCCATATACCAGCACTCTGTCCAACTTATCAGGGGTAATATACGTACCAATGTCATGATGAAGCTGTTGCTCCTCAGGGCCTAACTCCAGCATATCCCCTAGTACAGCCACTTTCATCCGATATCCTTTTAACCCTTCTAACACATCGATCGCAGCCTTCATAGAAGTCGGGCTTGCATTATATGCATCATTCAGAAGAGTCAGTCCGCTGACCGCCTGTGTAACCTCAATACGCATACCAGTCAATTTCAACTTTGATAAGCCTGCCGCCATATGTTCAGGTGTAACCCCAAAATGACGCGCTACAGCCATGGCAGCCAGACAGTTAATTACATTGTGCGTACCCAGTAGCGGGAGTGTATAGGCTTTGTCTCCGGACTGATTGGTTGTAAACACCATTCCATTCTGCGCGTTCATCATCCCTGTTGGAAAATCGTCATTATCCCTTTGCAGCCCAAACGTAAACCGTTTCATGCCTTCAGGTTGTTTGGTTGCGGACTCTTCGAGCACTTTAGCAATTAAAGGCTCGTCTCCGTTGTATATGAATAATCCGCCAGCTTTCATTCCAGCCGCAATTTCAGCCTTAGCTCTAGCAATTTCAAGTCTTGAGCCAAGCTGAAGCAAATGTGATTCACCAATGTTGGTAATGACTGCAACATCCGGCTGAGCGATGACAGAGAGATCATGGATCTCACCACGACCACTCATGCCCATCTCCAAAATGATAATTTCCGTATCTGGAGTCATGCTCAATACGGTTAATGGCAGACCGATATGATTGTTGAAATTGCCTTGCGTTTTATGCACTTTAAATGTGGTTGAGAGAAGCGCGTCCACAATATCCTTTGTCGTTGTTTTACCGTTACTACCTGTAATGCCAACGACAGATGCCTTGTTCTGTGCAAGATATGCCGATGCAAGCGTCTGTAATGCAACCAGTGTATCGTCCACCAAAATAACCGCTCCCTGCGGTGGGACGCCATGATTCTTTTGCCACATTGCACCCGCAGCACCTTGCTCCAGACAAGCTTGCACGAACTCATGTCCATCAAAACGTTCACCCACCAAGGGGATAAACAAACTTCCTGCCACTGGTTTACGTGAATCGGTAAATACCCCTTCGATTACAACTTCACTATAAACCACAGCGTCATTTAATGTACCGCCACACATGTCGGCGATTTGCGCCAATGTTCGTTTTATCAATTGGATTTGCCCCTTATCGCTTCTTTGGCTATGATCCGGTCATCGAAATCCGTCTTGGTTGTGCCGATAATTTGATAAGTCTCGTGACCTTTGCCCGCAATCAATACTACATCGGCTGGGCTTGCCATTTCAATAGCCTCATAAATCGCCTGACGCCGATCCACGGTCATCGTGTAACGTTCGGATGGAACAGACTCTTCCACCAGACCTTGCTCAATGTCTTTCAAAATCAAATCTGGATTTTCAGTCCGCGGGTTGTCGGAAGTCACTAATACAAAGTCACTATACTTCGCAGCAATTTTCCCCATCAACGGTCGTTTCGTCCGATCCCTGTCTCCGCCGCAACCAAATACACAGATGACACGACCTTCAGCAAACTCTTTGACGGTGCGAAGCACATTCTCCAGTCCATCCGGTGTATGGGCATAATCCACGATAACAGCGAATGCCTGACCTTCATTGACGGCTTCCACTCTGCCATCCACGCCTGGTACTGTTTCCAGACTACGCTTGATTTCTTCTAGTGGGATTCCTTCCACGAGTGTTGCCGAGATGGCTGCCATCGCATTGTATACATTGAACTTGCCTACCATTCGCAGCTCGATATCCGTGCTGCCAGCAAACGTATCCACATGGAAAGAGGTTCCCTGAGCTGTGATTGAAATTGAAGACGCACGGACATCCGCGTTTTCTCCCATGCCATATGTAATAACCTCAGCAGCCGTTACGGAAATAAAATAATCCGCAGCCGGGTCGTCCGCATTGATCACTGCGTACTTCCGCTCAGAAGCATCTGCCGCATAACCGTTACCGAGACGAGCAAAGAATAATCCCTTAGCTCCGCGATATTCCTCCATGGAATGGTGGTAATCCAGATGATCTTGCGTTAAGTTTGTGAATACTGCCGTACGGAAATCCGTGCCTTTTACCCGGCCTTGTTCCAGTGCGTGTGACGAAACCTCCATCACACAGCAGTCCGTATCGGACTGAACCATATCATGCAGACTGCGTTGTAAATCAAGTGCCTCAGGCGTTGTTCCCGACATCGGATAAGTGCGTCCATCATAACGCATCTGAATCGTGCCAATAAGCCCGGTTTTTTGACCGTAATCGCTCATGATTTTTTCAATCAAATAGGTCGTTGTTGTTTTGCCGTTGGTTCCCGTTACACCGATCATTTTCATCTTGTGGCTTGGGGAGTCAAAAAAGAAGTCAGACAGAACTGCCATCGCAAAGCGACTGTCTTTTACAATCAGCTGTGGCACAGGCAAGTCAAGCTGCCGCTCTACAACGAGAGCTGCTGCTCCGCCCTGTACTGCTTTACCTGCATAATCATGTCCATCCACCGTATGCCCCGGAAGACAGATAAACAGATCACCCGGTTTAACCTGCCGGGAATCTGTCTGAAGGTTGTGACATTCTGTATGGGGGTCGCCCACGAGACGGGCGGTAATCAACTTGGATTCAAACTGTTTTAAAAGCACATGAATAACCTCACTTTTCCCAATATACTTCTGTATCAACAGATTTCTATACTAATAATATCGACCATATCACCAAATAATGAAACGCGGTCTATTAAATTTTGTTGCGGTAGGAGACTGAATCTCCGCTTAATCCTTTATTGTATCCTTAATTAAAACCCTATCTGAAAGCCTTCATTCGTGTTTCGTGTGATCATGTCCATCTTCATCTTTCAGTACATCGCCCATATAGATCCGTATGGTTGAGCCCTGATCCACCCTTGCTCCCGGTTTGGGCGCTTGATTAATCACATATTTGCCACTGCCAGACTTCGCCAGCATAAAATTCATGTTGAGATCCTCGTAAAGATCTTCCACCGTAGCTCCGGTAAGATCAGGAACCGTCACAATTTTGGTTTCACCATATTTATACTCTTTGGCAAGCTGATCCTTGCGCACCGGTACTTTCATGTAATGCAACGAATCTTCCAGAATGTTCTGTACAATTGGAGCGGCAACAACGCCGCCAAACTGAATGCCTTTGGGATTGTCTACAGCTGTGTATACCACGATTTGCGGATCATCAGCCGGTGCAAAACCGATAAAAGATACAATATGCTCAGAAGAAGAATAACGTCCGTTGATGACCTTTTGGGCTGTACCTGTTTTACCTCCAACCCGGTAACCATCGATAAATGCTGGACGTCCTGTTCCTTTGGCAACAACGCTTTCGAGTGCTTCTCGTACTTGTTTGGACGTTTCCTCCGAGATGACTTGTCGAACCAGTTCAGGTTCCACTTCTTCCAACACCTCTCCGGTTTCGGGATGCACCCATGCTTTCGTAACATAAGGTTTGTAGAGCTTGCCACCGTTAATAGCAGCCGATACCGCCGCAACTTGTTGAATAGGGGTTACGGATACACCTTGACCAAAAGCCGTTGTAGCAAGTTCAACGGGACCTACGTTGGCTAATTTAAAAAGAATACCACTTGCCTCTCCACTAAGATCGATTCCCGTTTTTGAACCGAAACCGAAGTTTTTAATGTAGGAGAACAACGATTCTTTGCCAAGCTTCTGTCCCAAAGCAACAAATCCAGGGTTACAGGAATTCTCCACCACCTGAAGGAATGTTTGGCTTCCATGTCCACCTTTTTTCCAACAGCGCAAGCGTGCTCCGCCGACTTCTACAAATCCGGGATCAAAAAATTGATCCTGCTGCAGATTTACCTTCTTTTCTTGCAACGCAGCAGCCAGTGTAATGATTTTGAAGGTTGAACCCGGTTCATACGTCATCCAGATGGGTAGGTTGCGGTTATAAATCTCAGAAGGGTACTGCTGGTAATCCGCCGGTTCGTAGCCCGGTCTGCTGGACATGCCCAGAATTTCTCCGGTTTTGGGATTCATCGCAATGGCTAGAGCAGAATTGGCTTGAAACTTAACCATAGCTTGGTCTAGCTCCCGTTCCATAATAGACTGAATGGATTTATCGATGGTCAGTTTAAGATTTAGCCCGTCCTTCGGTTCCACATACTTCTCAGATGAGCCCGGCATGAGCCTTCCGGCCGCATCGGACAAGTAGGACACGCTGCCATTCAAACCATTCAGCTTATCGTCATATCTTTTTTCAACACCTGTTAGTCCCTGATTATCAATCCCTGTAAATCCGAGAATATGAGCAGCAAGATCATCATACGGATAAAAACGTTTATTATCCTCAGCAACAACGATACCCGGAAGCTTCAAATCACGGATGCGCTGTGCTTTCTCCATCGTAATTTTGCGGCCACCGGGCTGTAGTCGTACGATCAATTCTCGTTTCTTGATGGTTGCCAGCACTGTCTTTTCCGTCATACCTAGCAACGGTGCCAACGCCTTGGCCGTTGTCTCCGCTTCTTTGACTTGAGCTGGGATCGCCATGATCGTAGGTGTTGTCACGTTATAGGCTAGAGATGTTCCGTTTCGATCCAGAATCTCTCCCCTTTTGGCCGTGTACGGAATGTTACGACGCCAGGATTCTTCCGCTTTGGCCGATAACTCCGGCCCTTTCCCCAACTGTACATAAGCAAGCCTGATGACCAAGGCCGAAAATAACATAACCAGAATGAATAAACTCCATAACAATCTGCGACGCAGATTTACACTTGATCCCTTCACGAAAAGATCCCCCCACTCGTCCCAAAATCATGAACTGTCTCCTTCATGAATATTCAGGACAACCGGGGGTTAGAACAAGCTGTCTATGAAGCTTATGGTAGAGAGGCCCCTTCAGTCGCTGGTTCACCAGATGTTTCACTTTGACTCGCCTGCTTGTTGGACTGACTCTGATTGGGAGTCTTTCCTGACGGATCATTCCCAGCCGCTTTATCCTCATCACCTGTTTGCGCACCCTTGTCTTGGCTTTTCGCATTTGGATCAGAAGAATCTGGTGCTTCATCAGCAATACCGGTGACCGCTGCCTTCGCTGTCTGTAAGGTTAGCTGCACCATTCGTTGCTCGCCTGATACCTGCTCCTTCTGTTTCACAACGTAACCCTCACCTTTTATAGTTACGCCTACTTTCATCAGCGATAGGACTTCTAATGCATCTCGGAGAGACTCACCCGTGAGATCAGGAATTTTCATCTTACTGCTCTCTTCTGTCAGCAGATATACCCGTTGGCCAGGATTCATCGAGGAACCCGCTTCTGGATACTGACGAATTACATTTTCACCCTGACCAAGGGTGACATAAGCGATACCCGAGTTGAGAAGCTGACTTCTAGCCTGTTTGGCTGTTTTACCGCTAAGGTCTGGAGCTTTGGCCTGCACAACAACTGTTTCTTTTGATTTCTTGTTTGTCGATTTGGCCGTGTCTTTTGGGATGCCCATATATTGCAGCGTTTGGCTTACAACCTTTTTGAATACCGGAGCCGCTGCAGTCCCTCCCCCAATGTTAGTTCCATCCGGCTGGTCAATTACAATTAACATAGCAATCTTTGGATTGTTGACCGGTGCAAATCCAATAAACGAAACGACGTCTTTATTTTTGCTATATTGACCGTTGATAACTTTTCGAGCTGTTCCTGTCTTGCCTGCAACCCGGTATCCTTCGATATAGGCATTACGTCCTGTACCGATCGTCTGATCTGCTACCACCTGCTCCAAATACCCGCTAACAAGCTTGGCAGAATCTTGCGAAATCACTTGACGGATCACTTTCGGTTTGACCACTTCTGTTGAACCGTCATTCGGATTAATAATCTCCTTCACGAGATGAGGCTGAAGCAATTTGCCTCCATTAGCAATGGCTGAGATCGCAGATAATTGCTGGATTGGCGTCACCTGTACGAGACCATGGCCATATGCAGCGGTAGCAATCTCTGATTTGTATACCAGGGGTTTGATTGGCGAAGCCGCTTCACTAGGCAGGTCAATGCCCGTTTTTTTACCAAAACCGAACTGATCGATATAGTGACGTAGCCGCTCTCCCCCGAGCATGCTGTACCCCAGATTAACAAAAGCAATATTACTGGAGCGTTTGACACCTTCAAGGTACGAGATTCTCCCATACGTATGTCCGTTATCACTAATCGGGAAACCGCCGATGTAAATACGCTTGGACTCAAACGTAGCGTTCGGATCAAACAATTTTTCCTCCACGGCTCCTGCAAGCGTCACAATTTTGAACGTAGAACCTGGTTCGTAGATCGACTGTGTTGCATGGTTGATGAAGTTTTTCTGATCCGGCGTGCTCGCATACGTATTCGGATTAAAGGTTGGCCAGTTTGCCATCCCCAGAATCTCCATCGTGTTTGGGTCAGCCGCAATGACGGTCATACTCAGAGGGTTATATTTCGCAACCGTCTCTTTCATTGCACTCTCAATATAAAACTGGATGGTATCATCAATCGTCAGCTTTAGGTTTTTACCGTTTTTCGGCGGCAGGTAGTTATCCTGTGAGTTTGGAAGTTTGACGCCCTTGGCATCCTTCTGGTAGTTCAAAAAACCGTCTGTACCTGTCAACACATCATCATATGAGACTTCGAGCCCATTGACAGCTTTGCCGTCACGACTCATATAACCCAGCACATGAGAGGCCAGCGACTCTTCCGGATAAAAACGTTTGGACTCTTGGGTCATGACGATAGCATTGCCTGCCTTATATTGTTCCTGTAGCTCTTCACGTAGTGCTTTGACTTTTTCCGCAAGCTCAGGACTAATCTTGTACCCTTCGCTACGCACTTCACGTTGTTGGAAAAACCCACCCTCACTTTTCTTCGCTGTGACGAGAGCACGCATCTCACTCTCATTTTTCTTGAGCAGTGCCGATAGCTTCTTCGTCACTTCGTCCTCAATCCCCAACTGATTGATCAGGAGCGGGTTAACCGAAACGGTATAAGCCGGGGAATCCGTAGCAAGCACATTCCCATTTCGATCTGTAATCGTTCCGCGAGCAGCCTTAATCGTCTGTTCTCTTTCGATAAGACCAGCCGCGCGTTCTTGCCATGTGCTGCCATTGACCACCTGAATAAAAAATATACGGGTTACGAGTACAAGAAAAAAGAGGGTAATGAATCCCCCTATTAGCAATGTACGCATTTTTATTCTTTTTACCATCGAAACACCTCTTTACTTACTACTGGTCGTATTCGAGGATGATTCAGTACCTTTGGATGTATTCGTTGTTGAGCGTGGTACAAAAATAACATCCTTACCGGAAGCCTCAACGTATCCCAGCCTTTTTGCATTTTCGATAACCTGATTGTTCAATGTTTCTCTCTCCACCTGCAAATCGGCAATGGCCTTCTCAGCCTTTTTAGTTTTCACAATTGTAGACTGTGCCTGTTTGTTCAGTTCATAAATATGAGCGTAACGAGACATCAGCGCGCCACCAACAATAATGACTGCAAAGAGTGTGATCAGGTATAAAAACTTTTCGCGAGCCGGCAGACCCGTGCGACGTGTCACGACTTTGGTTGTTTCCTTGTACCTCTGCTGCGTTACACGTTCCTGGGCTTTTTCTTTGACCGCTAGATTGCCGCGTGTATATGCCATTCGAGGGCTCCTCCTCCACTTTTGTTCTACAATTTCTCAGCTACACGCAGCTTAGCTGATCGTGCACGAGAGTTCTCGGTCAGTTCCGCTTCTGTTGGAATCAGCGGTTTTCGGTTGACGAGACGTAAAGTCCCTTTCCCACCACATACACATAACGGAAAGTCAGGTGGACATGTACATTTTTCAAGATAGCTGCTGAAGATCTGTTTACATATCCGGTCCTCAAGGGAGTGGAAGGTAATAACAGATACGCGCCCCCCTGGCGCTAAACAACGAACAGCCTGATGAAGTCCTTCCTCAAAAGCACCCAGTTCATCATTTACAGCAATACGCAGCGCCTGAAAACTTCTCTTCGCAGGATGTCCACCGGTACGGCGGGCTGCTGCAGGGATACCTTCTTTGATCAATTCCACAAGTTCGCCTGTCGTTTCGATCTCAGACTGACTACGTTTTTCCACAATGACACGAGCAATCCGTTTGGAGAACTTCTCTTCACCGTAGCGATAGAGAATCCGAGCAATCTCTGCTTCCGGCCACTCATTCACAATCTCTTTGGCTGTTAAAAGCGCATCCTGATCCATACGCATATCTAAAGGTGCATCGTGATTGTAACTGAACCCACGTTCTCCTTCGTCGAACTGTGGTGATGAAACACCCAGGTCATACAGAATCCCATCGACCTGTGGTATACCATCCTTCATAGGAACATCAAGATCTTTGAGAACTTGTTCCAAATCCCTAAAATTGGTTTTCACCAATGTAACCTGGTTTTCATAGGCAGCGAGCTTCTCGCGTGCATTATCCAAAGCCCAATCATCCTGATCAAGTGCGATCAGACGTCCCCCCGGACCTAGCTTGGATGCAATCACGGAACTGTGTCCCGCCCCTCCCAAAGTGCAGTCCACGTATATACCGTCCTGCTTGATGTTTAGTCCCTCGGTTGCCTCTTCTTTGAGTACGGTGATGTGGTGAAACAACCTGCACCCCTCCTTACTTTATAAGTCAAAATTAAAATCGACCAGCTTTTCGGCGATGTCGTTGAATGCTTCTTCGGATTGATTGAAATAACTTTCCCATATGCCTTTGCTCCAAATCTCCACCCGGTTCGACACGCCAAGAACAACGCAGTCCTTGTCCAGTTTGGCATACTCTCTCAAGTTGCCCGGCAGATTTACCCTGCCCTGTTTATCCAGTTCACATTCAGTTGCACCCGAGAAAAAAAATCGAGTAAATGCACGTGCATCGGATTTCATCAGCGGCAGTGCTTTGAGCTTCTGTTCCATGACCCCCCACTCCTCCATGGGGTACACGAAAAGACACTGATCCAAACCTCGTGTGACAACGAAAGAGGCTCCAAGAGATTCGCGGAATTTAGCCGGAATAATGACCCGGCCTTTATCATCAATGCTATGTTGAAACTCGCCCATAAACATTGTCTCGCTCACTCCTCACCCATTTCCCCCACTTTGCCCCACTTTCCACCACCTAAGCATAATAGATTCGGTTAAAAAAATCAAAACCCTTCTTGACATTTCTACTTTTTTATTTGATTCCACCCAAAAAAACGTCTCTGATCCTGTCATTCAGGATCAGAGACGTTTCCCGGTTACGGGTGATCGTATGTGCACCCGTACATGAGCCATATCATCAATACACCATTTTACTTCTTTCGAAACAGTTTATCAGCTTGTAATTATTGGATGAAACTTTAGAATTTCCAACTATCGAGATACTTTACTTGCTCAGCGGACAGAGAATCAATGGCAATATTCAGACTCTCGAGCTTGTAACTCGCCACTTGCTGGTCAATTTCGTAGGGAACATTAACTACGTTTTTACCAAGAGATTCATAGTGTTCACTCACATAACGCAGACCAAGTGCTTGAAGAGCAAACGTAGTGTCCATAATCTCGGCTGGATGTCCGTCAGCAGCTCCCAGATTTACCAAGCGACCTTCCGCAAGAAGATACATTTTACGTCCATCTTTGAAACGATATTCCTCAATATTGCGACGAACCGTACGAATTGATTCGGAGCGTTTGGCAAGCTCCGGTTTGTTGACCTCAACGTCGAAGTGACCTGCATTACTAAGAATAGCTCCATCTTTCATAACATCGTAATGTTCACCAGTAATAACGTCCTTATTGCCAGTTACCGCAATAAAGAAATCACCCAACTTTGCTGCTTCCAGCATCGTCATAACCCGGAATCCATCCATATGTGCTTCCACGGCTTTGATCGGGTCAATTTCAGTTACAATAACGTTGGCGCCCAAACCTTTTGCCCGCATGGCCACACCCTTACCGCACCAGCCATACCCGGCAACTACGACATTTTTCCCGGCAACTACCAGGTTCGTTGTCCGAATGATACCATCAAAAGCGGATTGTCCTGTACCGTAACGGTTATCAAACAGGTATTTGCAATATGCGTCATTTACCGCAACCATCGGGAATTTCAGTTGCCCTTCTTTCGCCAATGCTTTCAAACGAATAATGCCTGTTGTCGTTTCTTCTGCACCTCCGCGAATCGTAGCCGCAAGGTCAGGACGTTCAGAAGCAATAATTGTAGCGAAATCTCCGCCATCATCGATGATCAAATCAGGTTTTACTTCAAGAGCGCGAAGCTGCAGTGCTTTGAACTCGGCTGGCTCTGGATTATATTTAGCATAAACCGTGACACCATCTTCTACCAAAGCAGCACATACATCATCTTGAGTGGACAACGGGTTACTGTGCGTAATTGTCACTTCAGCTCCACCAGCCTGAATGACTTTTGCCAGATATGCTGTCTTAGCTTCCAGGTGAAGACAAATCGATACTTTCAGACCTTTAAAAGGCTGATCCTGCTCAAATTGACGACGAATCCGGTTTAACACCGGCATATGTGCTTCGACCCAATCAATTTTCAAATGGCCTTCAGAAGCAAGTCCCATGTCTTTAACGATGCTGTTTTGCAGTGCAGATGTGCTCACTTTATCTCCCCCTCGAATGTGTTTCTTCTATTATAAAGATCCATATCATCTAGATACTCACATCGGTATAACCTTGTGTTGACCGTGGAATTCAGCAGATGCTTTAATCAATTCCTGAACCCAGTCGCTTCCATAACGATTCAGGTAAAAGAGAGCATTATGTACTCGCTCCTGCGGTTTGCCCATCGGGAACAGAGCATTCTGAATACCGTTCCAATGCCTTAAAGTTACTTGATGTTTATCTTCAATCGCCTTACGAGTCTGATTCTCTAAATATTGAATCTGCTCGTTCATTTTTGCTAAATTGGCTTCACCGATCCGGTTCAACCCAGGATGCACCTCTGCAACCTGATCCAGCAACGGACGATAGAGCGTTATAAACTGCTCACGGATCTGTGTGAACTGCTCATCGACCTGAAATGTTTCCTGCTGAGCTAGCCACTGTGCCTTCTTTTCTTCCAAATCATACTGTACATCCTGGAAAGAAAGTCCGTATTGCTTCATATGTTTATGCTGCACTTCTTCCAATATGGTAAAGGAAAGACGCGGCAGTAATATCGGCATCTGCAATCCAAATGTACGGAAGGCTTCGCGTGTAAGACCCCAATAAGCAATTTCACCCTGTCCTAAAATTACAGCCGCTACAGGCAGCAATGAATCTTGCATCAATGGCCGAGTAAGTACATTATTACTGAAACGTTCAGGATGATCTTCCAGCTCTTGCAACAATCGTTCCTCTGTAAAAGACACCAACCCTTTTCGATCTTGATACAAGTGATCTTTCAGCGTTAACAGCAAACGAGTGCCTTCATGAATATAAAAGAGATTGGCCCCATCTTCTGCCACTTCTGCCGGCATGGCGTAACCTGCTTGTTCCACAAGTGTTGCTCCTTGCAAATAAGCTGTACGTAACGAATTGCTCTTCCGAATCATACGCTCGAATACAGGCTTTTCTAACTTACGTAAATCCGGGTCAGCAGCATCCATAAGTATCAGACCAGTGTCTGCAAACAAAGTGGATATCATTCGGGCAAACGCATCACTCAAATTTGTACTGGAATGATGAATTTCCGTAATCACCTTCATTAAACCTGGTTTATGGATGGTATCTGGCAATAACTGCTCTACTTGCTCCAGTACCGCCTTCCACTGTTCCCATTTCACTTCCACCTGACTTACCGAATCTCTTCCCGTAAAATGACCTTGAAGTTTAATTTTATGGATATCACCTTGAGAATCAGGCAAAAATGTATGATTTACCTCGTCCCAATCATGATCCTCACCTGCAATCCAGAATACAGGAATCACAGGTCGGTTCAGTTGGTGTTCTGCTTCGCGAGCGGCAGCAACCACACTGGCTGCTTTGTATATAACGAACAATGGTCCGGTGAGCAAGCCGCTCTGTTGTCCTCCGGTAACGACCAATGCATCCTCTTCAACAAGTCGGTTAATTGAATCATGAACCTTGTCATGATCATTCACTCGCTTATTATATAAACGTAAATACGTCGCCAATTCATGACGGTCAACACGTGTATGCTCCGATTGCTTCAGCCATTCAGCACGCGCATGGAGGCTGTTTTCCCAGCGAATGTCATATTCATAAAGGCTTCGCGCAGCATCTGCCGTACAGATATAATCCTCTGCAAGCTTTGATCCGCTGCGGAGCGCCTCGGTAATCCCTTTCATGAGGTCTGCCTCCTATTCTGCTTCAAAAGAGCCTTCCTTGATTGTACCGAATTCAGTGGCTCTTCGTCAAAGCAAAGTCACAAATAATATAAAAAAACCGCCGATTTAAATCGGCGGTTATGATGTAAATAATAGCATATTCGTTTTTGAAACGATTATACGTAAGGTTCTGCAACCCAGTGTCCTTTGGAAACTTCAATCAATTGAGCATTTTCCAAATTATATGGATCGTTTTTAGAACCGCCAGAACCATTTTGAGTTGGACCAGATTGTTCATCCGGCAACAAAATACGGCGTTTATTTGCTTCTACTTCCGGATCTGGAACAGGGATGGCAGAAAGCAACGTTTTAGTGTAAGGGTGAATTGGGTTGGCATATAACTCTTCGCTCTCAGCCAATTCTACCACTTTACCCATATACATAACAGCGACACGGTCACTGATATGTTTAACCATGGACAAGTCATGGGCGATAAAGAGATACGTCAATCCAAGTCGCTGCTGCAACTCTTCAAGCAATTTAACGACCTGAGCTTGAATGGATACATCCAGTGCAGAAAGCGGCTCATCACAAATGATAAATTTAGGGTCAACGGCAAGTGCACGTGCAATCCCGATCCGCTGTCTTTGTCCACCAGAGAATTCATGCGGATAACGCAAAGCATGACTTGGGTTAAGACCAACGAGATCCAGTAGCTCTTCTACCCGTCTCTTACGCTCTTTGGAGCTTGTTGCCAGACCGTGAATATCCAGAGACTCACCGATGATATCCATAACGTTAAAACGCGGATTCAGCGAGGCATATGGATCTTGGAAAATCATCTGCATGTCTTTACGCATTTCTTTCATCTTGCGTGGAGACAATTTGTAAATATCTGTACCATTGAAGTTCACACTTCCGCCCGTCGGCTCGTAAAGGCGCAGAATGGTACGTCCAGTTGTCGATTTACCACAACCTGACTCACCTACTACGCCAAGTGTTTCTCCTTCAAAGATGTCAAAGCTCACGTCGTTTACAGCTTTGAGGATGTTACCTTTACCGAGGTTAAAGTATTGTTTCAGGTTTTTCACTTGAACCAAAGGTTTGTTGCTTCCTTTAACAATACCCGCAGGTGCTGGTTTTTCCTTTTTCGGCTCGTCCAGACGCGGAAGAGCGTTTAGCAATTTAATCGTATATGGATGCTGCGGATTGCTGAAGATCTCAGCTGTTGTTCCGGTTTCGACAACTTCGCCTTCCTTCATGACAACCACACGGTCACACATGCCGGCTACAACGCCAAGGTCATGGGTAATCAACATTATAGACGTTCCAAGCTTTTTCTGCATGTCTTTCATGACATCGAGAATTTGAGCTTGAATGGTAACGTCGAGTGCTGTTGTTGGCTCATCCGCGATCAGCAATGACGGACGGCAAGCAAGTGCAATCGCAATCATCGCACGCTGACGCATACCACCCGAAAATTGGTGTGGATAATGATTCATGCGAATTGCTGCATTTTTGATACCTACAAGTTCAAGCATCTCAAGAGCAGCTTTATTCGCTGCTTTCTTGGACATATTTTGATGTTTACGCAATACTTCCGTTATCTGTTTACCAATTTTAATCGTAGGATTCAATGAAGTCATTGGATCTTGGAAGATCATACCGATATCTTTACCACGAATGGATTCCATTTGTTTATCTGTTTTATTCAGCAAATCCTGTCCGTGAAACGTAATATCTCCGCTCTTAACCTTCGAAGGCGGGGAAGGGATCAATTTCATGATCGTCTGGGCGGTAACACTCTTACCACTACCGGATTCACCTACGATCCCTAGCGTTTCTCCTTTGCCAATTTCGAAACTCACATTTTTAACGGCATCAAATTCACCCGAGCGCGTCGTAAACGATACGCTTAAGTCTTTGACTGTTAAAATCGGCTCCATAATCCCACCTCCTCTTTCTATTTACGTAATTTCGGATCAAGTGCGTCACGCAGTCCATCACCGAGCAAATTAAATGCAAGCATTGTTACAACCATCAAACCAGCCGGGAACCACATCCGCCATGGATACAGCGTCCATCCTGTAAGTGCGTCGTTGATCATCGATCCCAGAGAAGATCTTGGTGCAGATACACCTAAACCGAGGAAGCTTAGGAAAGCCTCAGCAAAGATCGCATTTGGAATAGACAATGTCAAAGTAACGATAATCGGCCCAACTGCGTTTGGCAACAAGTGGCGGAACAATTGACGTCCAGTACTTGCACCCATCGATCTTGCAGCAAGGATAAAGTCTCTATTCTTGAGTTGCATAATCTCACCACGTACAATCCAGGACATACTGATCCAGCCTGTAATGGTGAGGGCAATAATAATCGTTGTAAGACTTGGCTCCAATACAACCAGCAACAGGATAACAACCAGCATGTAAGGCAAAGAGTACAAAATCTCGGAGAACTTATTCATAACTCCGTCAACTCGTCCACCATAGTAACCCATGATCGCACCATAGATAACCCCGATCACAAGGTCAATCAACGCCGCAGCCAGACCTACCGTCAAGGATACACGCGCGCCGACCCATGTTCTTACCCACACATCACGACCCAGATCATCCGTACCGAACCAGTGTTCCGCACTGGGAGCAGCGTTCGAATTAAGCAAGTCATTAGAATAATAATTGTACTTCGTAAACAAAGAAGTTGGTCCAAGTGTAGCAAATAGTACAACAAGTACCAGCACACTAAGGCTAATCATTGCAGCTTTATTCGTCGCCAATCTATACATTGCATCTCTAAAAAGGGAAATACTTTCTTGTGGCTTCACCGCTGCCTGACTGTTCAGGTCAGTGTTCGGTGTTCCATTATTGTTATTATTCGTGCCAGACAACGTTATGCCCCCTTCCGGCTTTCCAGCTTAATTCTAGGATCAACCAATACGTATACGATATCTGTAAGAAAACGTGCAAACATCAAGAGAATACCGTAGAAAATAGTAATCCCCATAATCATGGTGTAGTCACGGTTTGTGATACTTTCCACAAACACTTTACCGATTCCGCCAATGTTAAAGATTTGCTCAATAACAACAGAACCTGTGATAATGTTAGCGGTCATTGGACCTACATACGTAACAACTGGCAAAATACCGTTCCGTACAACGTGCTTAAACATGATGGCAGGCCATTTCAACCCTTTAGCTTTAGCGGTTTTAATGTAGTCTGCATGTAGAACTTCCAGCATGCTTGAACGCGTTAGACGTGCGATAAAAGCGATTGGTGATGCAGATAGAGCTACAACCGGAAGCACATAGTCAAGTGGACCGTCGAAGCCCATAACGTTGAACCATCCCAGTTTGGATGCAAACACAAACTGCACTAAGGACGCCAGCAAGAAACTTGGTACAGCAATTCCGATAACAGCAAGAACCATCGTGACATCATCAATCAGTTTACGGTGATACACGGCTGCAAGTAGTCCAAGCAACACCCCTACGATGATGGAAATAATGATTGCAAAGATACCAATCTTCAAAGATGCCGAAAATGTTTTTATAATCATTTCTGTGACACCTTGATTAAGGTAGTTCATCGAAACCCCAAAGTCGCCTTTGACAATATCTCCGATGTATTTGAAGTATTGCACATACATCGGCTTGTCCAGACCGTATTTCACTTCAAGCAAGGCCCGAATCTCAGGTGATACTCTTTTTTCCGATGTAAAAGGGTCACCAGGAATGGCTTTCATCAGGAAGAAAGTCATCGATGCGAGTATGAAAAGCGATAGCAGCATAAATAGCAGTTTTTTCAAAACGTACTTAACCAACCCTTGCACACCTCCACAAACAATATTTTGTATACAAATCGATTGTAGAATCAGACTGCAATAAAGTCCAATCCATTTATCGGAAATTTCAAGAATTATAAGGAAAATCAGTGCACATACAAAAAAATCGGGATATATATGGAATTCCACATATATATCCCGAAGTAATCATATTAGACTTCAGAACAACTTACTTCTCTTCCAGATATGCGCGAGTGAAGTCAATCGCTCCACTGAAATCAAGTTGTACGCCTTTCAGGTAAGGCTTAGTCAAAGATACGTTAGTGTAGTAGTAAATTGGCATTACGCCCATTTCATCTTGAATCAGAACTTTTTCTGCGTCAGCAAAAGCAGCCATACGTTTAGCTACATCTGTTGTTTTTACAGTATCTTCGAGGTCTTTATCATACTGTGCATTGCTGAATTTAGAGTCGTTGTTTGTGTTTCCAGTTTTCCACATTTCCAAGAAGTTGAACGGATCGTTGTAGTCCGCAGACCAGCCCGCACGAGCGACTTGGAAGTTTTGTTTTTGACGGTTATCCAAGAATACTTTCCACTCTTGGTTTTCTGTTTTCACATCAACACCAAGGTTCTTTTTCCACATATCAGCAATAGCCAAAGCGATTTTCGCGTGACCGTCACTTGTGTTGTAGATCAAAGTGATTGCAGGCAAAGTAGTGTAACCCTCTTCTTGCATACCTTCAGCAAGCAACTTTTTAGCTTCATCTACATTTTCAGTGAAGTAATCATCTTTGTGTTCCGTACGGAATTCTTCTTTTTCACCACGGATACCTGGAGGTACAAAACCGAATGCTGGAATTTGTCCACCTTGTGTTACTTTATCAACGATCAATTGACGTTGAATGGACATTGCAAATGCTTTACGGATTTTAGCGTTGTTGAACGGTGCTTCATTTACGTTAAACTGGTAGTAATACGTACTTGCAATACCAGTTGCTTTAAACTCGTTTGGCAGTTCAGCTTTCAAAGAAGGAATTTGGTCAGACGGGATCTCACCGTTAGGTGCACCTGTGTAGTCCAATTGTCCTGATTTGTAAGCTTGCAGTTCAGAAGCACTGCTGTTTGTCAAAGACATATTGATTTCAGACAATTTAATGTCAGACGCTGCATGGTAACCTTCGTTTTTCTTCACTACAATTTTTTGACCTTTAGCGTATTGATCCATTACAAATGGTCCGTTAACGATCATGTTTTTGTAGTCTGAGAAGAATTTATCATTCGTGTCAGCAGACTTGTGTACTGGATAGTACGTATAGAATGCTGTCAAACCCAAGAAGTAAGGAGTTGGGTTTTCCAATGTTACTTCAAGCGTGTGCTCATCAGTAGCTTTTACACCCACTTGGGAGAAATCAGTGATTTTAGTGCCTTTGAAATTTTTATCTTTGCTCATGTTAAAACCTTCAGCACCCTTGATGTAGTACAATTGGTACGCATAAGGAGAAGCTGTTTCCGGTTTCAAAGCACGTTCCCAAGAACGAACGAAATCTTCAGCTGTTACAGGATCACCATTGCTCCATTTTGCATCTGGGTTCAGGTTGAATACATATTTCAAACCATCTTCAGAGATTTTCCAGTCTTTAGCAACACCAGCAGCTTCTTTGCCGTTTTCATCGATGCGTACAAGACCTTCATACAAGAATTTCAAAACTGTGTTAGTTTGGCTGTCTTTGGCTTGAGCCGGGTCAAACGTAGGAGGTTCAGCTGACAAGTTAATTTTCAGAACTTGATCTTTGGCAAGACCCTTTTCTCCGCTTGCAGAATTGTTATCTGTTGTGGTACCTGTGCCTTCATTTTTCGATCCGCACGCTGCAAGTACGGTACCGAACGCCAAGATCAGCGTCAAAAGGACTAATAGACTTTTCCTTTTCATCTAACTTTTCCCCCTAAATTTATGTGGTTTATGTTTATAGATTATACAACCACCGGTCAAAAAAATCTACATTACTTTTTCAGAAAGTAATGTTTTTTTCAGTTTTCGACAAAATCGCCACATCTTTTCGGGATTTTGCGTTATGTAACCTTACATCTGATTCATAATGTATCTAAATAATCCAAATAAAGTAAACAAAACATATCCAAAACTCATCATTACGAATGACATACGCCATACGGCCCTGAACATTCTCCCCCCATCTACCTTTCCTTTTAGTCGATTTTGCGCACCTCCGATAAAACCAAGCGCAATTAGTATGAGTATTAATGTCAGATAAAAACCAAAACTCGAATCAAATGTTAAGTTGAATAACGCTGAAACCGAGAAAATAAGAAAAAATGTAGTGATATCCATAGCTGTCCGTAGTGCAAATGACTTATCTTTCTTCCATACCATCATGCCCCAATACACGAGAAAAAACGGAAAAAAAGGCAATATACTCAATACGATGAAAAATCCCATCAACTCACCCCTTCTGATTGCATACCTTGAATCAAATGAAAAAGCATTTCATGTGTAGGTACCTTCAGATTGAACTGCTTCGCCATTCTTATGATGGATCCATTAATGGATTCAACTTCTGTTGTACGTTTATGTAAAATATCTGCAAGCATGGAGGAGGTATTGGAAGCAGTGGCTTGACATACTCCCTGAATCAGTTCCCACAAATCCCCTTCTAATTGTACGCCTACAGCCTTGTAAACGGTCAATGCCTCATCATACAATTGGCGCATCATTCTGACCCGCTCTAATTTGTGAAGCAATTCACCATTAGGTATTCTCCATATTGCCGTGAGCGGGTTAATGACCGCATTAATTAACAGTTTTCTGTATATCAGCTTATCGATTTCATTCGACACTGTACAGTCAAATCCTGCCTGCTGCAAAACCTTGGCTAAAGTAAATATTTGTTTTTCTTCTATTATCATCTCATTCATTGTAGTCAAAGCCTTACTCCAACCTAATTGTGTTTCCCCTAAACCCGCTCGGTATACTTGATCCCCTATACGTTTTGCCCCTTCTGTTGTAATCGCGCTACACAGTAGTGTGTGTGGCAATGCAGCCTGTAACTTTTCCAAATGACCAAGACCGTTTTGATAACAAGCTATCCTTATGTGCCGCTGATGTTCTAATGTTGCCATCATTGCAATAAAATCCTCTACATGAGTTTGCTTCACAGTGAGCAGTATCCAGTCGCCAGGCATCTTGTTCCAATGATTCGCCAGTTGGGATATCGGGTTAGCCTGTATCTCATCCAGCTTGATGTATGTTTCTTCGTCGCTCTGGGTAATTGTGAATCCATTTTGTTTAAGCTGATCAGCCTGTTCTGATGTTCTGGTCCAGAAACGCACACATTCACCTGCTGCCTGTAACTTGCCTCCATATAGAAGTCCTAGCGAACCCGCTCCCACTACGTCTATAACCATCTAATCCCCTGCTTTCATCGTTTGATGCATCTCTCATATGCTTTTCCGTATTCCCTTTCTTTCTATAATAGAACAAATATACACAACTAAAAACCCGACATACCTACCGTAAAATCACGGAGGTCTGGCGGGCACGTTATTATCATGATACTTCAGACTCAAATTTGCTACTCAATCCGTTCCAAATTTCCGTTAGCATCCATTTTGAACCTTGTCTTAAGTTCTTCTTCTTCTTCGGATAAAAAGGCAAGCCTACGTGCCCGATCCATAATCTGGATCAATGCTTTGTAATCATCGTTAACAACACGATAATCTGTCTGTACTTCGTTGACTTCTTTGGAGAGTCGGTCGTTCTCACAACGTAGTTCCAGCAGTTCATCTTCCTTCTCACGCAATTCCTTTTCCAGCATTTTAAGCTGACGGCTATTCTCCTGCACTGTGCCTTTCCACTGCCGTAAAAAGCGGATCACCGCATCCATAGACAAGGATTCATCAGACACCCCATCCGTTTTAAAGATACCATCTTCGGCGTCTAATGTTGCCAGTGCAGCAACCTGCGGACCCAGCATTGCAGGCTGTTTTCTAAGATAGCTGCGCTTTTGCCTTTGTGCTTTAGCATTGCTAATGGCTGATTCATACTTTTTGCGAACATAACTATTCCAACGGAATCCACATGCGGCAGAAGTTCTGCCTATTTTTTCTCCTACTTCTTCAAAAGCCGCTAGCTGCGTGCTACCCTCCCGAATATGACGCAATGTAACCTCTGCCAATATCAAATCGTCCTCTGTACTCCAAGCATCCTGTCTCACTGCAGTCATGCTATAATACCCTCCTAACACCATCCTGAAATAACCGTCCCCATAACCGGTAACCCGTTATGTGAATTAGGTATAAAAGTTGCTTACTCATTCTTATGCCTCTCATAGAGTTCATAGAATTGATTTTCATACTAAAATGTATTTCCATATTCAGGTTCCCTCATACGTAATCATGATAATTCTGCCGACTTTTAATCCTAGCCCACAAAAAAAGAATTCGCTTTCATACCCAAATTTGTTTACACGTTTTTCCTTTCTCGGTATAATATTATGTAGACAATCTATGAACGTACATAAGAGAGGAGGATTTACCGTGGCACGCATGTTTAGGGTACTCGGGTTCTTCACGCTTGCGATTGGCCTGATGGCTTTTGCAGGAGATTTAGTCGAAATGGCTTTGCTTTTCTTCCTGCAGACTGCGTTTTTTGTTCTGTTGGGATACTTGAAGTTTACAGAACGTACGTATATATTGCTCTTCTGGGGTTATATGATCGTGACGTTCACAGGGTTCAGCTATTGGACTGTATTCGAAATGGGACTGCCGCTCTAATCCGCCAGCAGCATTAAAGCAATCCGGCTCTTATCGGATTGTTTTTTTGTTTTTCAGATTACATATGAAGATATAATGGTATGTAACCACTAAGGATATTTTTCGTATGGATTTCATATATTGTTAGGAAGAGTGCTAAGTTAGGAAGAGTACTCAATATTTACGTATGTAGGAGTTAAGGAAGGAGAATGATCGTGAAGCATCGATATGGCCTGATCGCCATCTTGTTCATCATTATATTTTTCGCACAACCCGCCTCTTCATTCATTTACGGGGAATCTTCACCCGAAGATACTCAAGCCATTTTGCAAAAGGCATTATCTATTGTAGAAATTGATCACGAGATTGAACGCATTACAGAAAAGCAGCAGGAATTAGCCAAACAACATGAGACACTATCTGCCCAACTGATACAGCAGGAAAAGGAAATACATATCCAGCAAGACCGGGCGGGAGCAGTTGTAAGGTCTTATTATACAGGAGAGCGCGATAGCCTGCTCATGACGGTGCTTGGAGCAAGATCGTTTAAAGATTTGTTTGTTCTGTATGACTACTATCAGATCATTATCGGCCAAGATCAAGCCGTGTTGGACAAGTATCAAACCCGATATAATGAATTACAGCGAACGTCAGATCAAATTCGTCAAACCTCTTTGGAGCTTGCTGACATGAAAACCAATTTAGAGGCTCAGCGTACTAGGGTCGCCTCATTGCAAAAAGAAGTGGATAGACAAATAACCGCCAGCGGTGACGCGGCAGCTATCCAAAAATTAATGAACGAATTAACGCTCTATTGGGAAAACATCGGCATATACGAAGTGAAACGTTATTTTAAAGCGTTGGCGTCGGCCATGCAGAATCTACCCGATTTTGTACAAAAGCAAAATGGAGCCATTGCCACAACAGGAGCCACGTATACCATTCGCATAGGCCAGGAAGAATTGAATTCGTTTTTGCGTTCGGAGAATGCAATCTTTGAGGATTTTGCCTTTACATTTGATCAAGCTAAAATTACAGCCTCGGGACAGCGGGATCAGTTACAATTAAGCATCGAAGGCCACTATACAGTTGAGAACGAACCGCAAAACGCTATTCGCTTTCATGTGGATAAACTGGTATTCAATCAGCTTGAACTTCCCGACACAACACGCCGAATGCTGGAGAAAGAATTTGATCTTGGTTTTTATCCACAAAAAATTCTGTCCTTTGTCAAAGCTACCGATGTTTCTACAGATAAAGGTGTTTTAGAAGTGAAATTAGCCATTTCATTCTAAGGGTTAGATTCTTTTTTGATGCTGTTCACATACTGAACAGCACTCATCTTCCCTTGAAGCACCTGCTGCACCCGTTTCTGAAAGCGAGTGATCATCGCTTGGTTTTCAGCCAGTTTTAATGGAGTGAATTCTTTGGATAACCAGGGTTGATTGGGAATCACACGATACCGCGCTTCAACATTTCCGGTTTCCTTCTCCATCTCTTGCTGCCTTGCAGGTAGGCGCCTGGTTTCTTTAACCCATTTATTCTGCGTTGCAGCAGACAACATTCCTTCAATCCATCGGCTTGCCGTATCTATCTCCGCTGACCCTGCCGTAATAACCAGACTTCTGGACTGGGCCGTCTTCAGGACTTGTAAATAAAGAGGTGAAGCAAACGACCCCTGACCCTTGGAAGCTTCATCCATCTTACGAATACGAGACAGTGTAGATACAAACATCGGAGTTTGCACCTTATAATCTGAAGCAGATAATACCGGATCTACAGACATAGGCAAAATATGGGGTTGGAGCTCGCTGAGCAAGCTTACTCCCTGCTGAAATTCATTTGTCATGGATGCAGGTTGCATCCTTAGAATCTGGTCAGGACTCATTCCCGGCGGCAAATAACTCAACCACGCACTTGCTCCGTATGTGTCATCTATATTTAGTGAAATCAAAGGTGTGCTCTTTGTTGGAGATTCTTTGATTAGTTTAAACCATTGCTCCCTATTTAGCGGGAACTCTGGCAACCCGGTTTCATTCAAATATGAAGGCGTTATTCCCATCACATAAGGATCAACATCAAAGGGCATTGCCCATTGATATCCGTTCCACTCTGTCATTCCCCGCAACTCGTTAACCGTATCTCCAATTGACTTAGAGAGCGACGTCCCATTTAAAGGAACAAGATATCCTTTTTTCGCATAGCGCTGTACTTGATCACTTTGCAGTAAAATAATATCTCCGTTCTCTCCTAACGAAAACTCCTGATCCAGCACTTCCTGATATTTATCCGGTTCCACATTGCGAAGATTAACCTCGACAAAACGAGAAGAAGCCACTTCTTCAGCCACTTCTTGAAACAAAGCAAACTCCTCTTTCGTCATGGATACCATTATTTCAAGAGGAGCACGTGTCTCCTCATTCCGGGATGACCCACCCGGATATGTATCTTTCTCTTGATTTCGTGACTGATTTTGCTGTGAACCTCTAAAATCAAAACTAGGTGAGAGGATCGTTAGCGAAAGCAGCAACACTGCAAATAGTACAACCTGATGTCTACGCTTCATTCACTCTCCTCCTTAAATTCACTTACTTTGTATTTTCTCGCAACCATTATTGTATCAAATATGTAGTGCTCTTGTCCTACCCTGCCAAAAAACACTTTTCTTGTATTTTGCATATTACGAGCATATCCAATTCTGTATAACAATTGATTTTTATTTTTTCAGCAAAAAAAGCCGACTTCAGGAGTCGGCTCTCATGTAGAACATTTTCCGGGAAATAAATCCAGATATAAACTGGAGAAAAGTTTACTATAACAAGTCTGCTGCAAGTTGTGCCAGCTTGGAACGCTCTCCTTTTTCAAGCATAATGTGTCCACTGATCCCCTCTTGTTTAAAGCGCTCCACAATATAGGTAAGTCCGTTGCTCGCTGAATCAAGATAAGGGTGGTCAATCTGTTCAGGGTCACCCATCAAAATGATTTTACTGCCTTCACCTACACGGGATACAATGGTTTTCACTTCGTGACGAGACAAATTCTGGGCTTCATCAATAATGATGAATTGGCCGGGAATGGACCTTCCACGAATATAGGTCAGTGCTTCTACCTGAATGCTGCCTAGGCCCATTAGTATTTTATCAATATCACCGGCCTTTTTTGTATCAAATAAAAACTCAAGATTATCGTAGATCGGCTGCATCCACGGACGAAGCTTTTCTTCTTTCTCTCCTGGCAGATATCCGATATCCTTGCCCATTGGCACAACAGGTCGTGCGATCAGTAGCTTTTTGTATTTGTGATCATCCTCTACCTTCAGCAATCCTGCTGCTAAAGCGAGAAGCGTTTTACCTGTACCTGCTTTGCCAGTTATCGTCACAAGCGGAATATCGTCGTTCAGAAGAAGCTCCAGTGCCATCCGTTGTTGTGCATTTCGGGCGCTGATCCCCCAGACATTGTCATTACTGAGGAACAGCGGCTCCAGCTTTGTACCTTCCGTATTCACTTTAAGCAAAGCGGATTTGTTTGTCCCCATCTCATCCTTCAGAATGACAAATTCATTCGGGTGAAGAGAGTACGACAGTTGTAACGGTTTGATCGGCAAGAAACGATATGTGTAAAACTCATCAATGACTGACGGGTGTACTTTCAGCGCCGTATATCCAGGGTACAACTCGCTGAGACCTGCCGTCCGATCCGATAAGTAATCCTGTGTGATCAGTCCTAGTACGTCCGCCTTGATCCGTACCAGAACGTCTTTACTGACAAGAACAACTTGTCGCTCCACTACTTCTTTTTCATTCTCTTCAATCTGATAATTCAGCGCGACGGCCAAGATTCGATTGTCATTGGACACTTCCCCGAACATTTCCTGAACTCTCACAAAACTGCGGTGGTTAAGCTCAACTTTTAGATTGCCTCCATTCGCAAGAGGAACTCCACTATGAAGGTGGCCCAGTTCCCTGAGTCCATCCAGCAGTCTGGACACATTACGTGCGTTACGGCCGATCTCATCGGCATTTCTTTTTTTGGAGTCAATCTCCTCCAGTACAACCGCGGGAATGATTACCTCATGTTCTTCAAAGGCAAATATGGCATTGGGGTCATGCAGAAGCACGTTGGTATCCAATACAAAAATCTTTTTCATTCAATCCCCTCCAAGCGGCGTCGTTAAAGGCATGGGCTGGAACGTGTTCTCGGGAATGACGAAGGTGCTCTGTGTGAGCCTTCCGTTTCCCTTCATTCCCGAGTTCATCTTGATCATCTGATCTTCAGCAGCGGCATGGACAATCATGCTCCCATACATAAATGTATTCGACTAGGGCAAAATAATTGTCAACCATTCTGAAAAACTCCAAGAAAGGATGAACATTTATGAAAATGGGGATATGCACGCTGCTTCTAATCTTTATTCTTACTGGCTGTAATAGTTCTACACGTAACGCTTCACAGGAACCGCATGAAATGCATCCAAGAAGTTACGGAGGAAACATAACAACACAGCAAGAAGATCGAATGAATCCTTCGCGCCTCGATCGTTTGAACGAAAATACAGGTGAAGTTCACGACCTCAATGTCGCGGACGATACCGAAGCAGGCCGAATGAGCAATAAAAAACGAGTGAGTCACCTCAAAGCTCTTGCCCAGCAAGTTGAAGGTGTACAGGATGCCAATTGTGTCATACTCGGAAACACAGCCGTTGTCGGCATTGATGTCGATGGTGATCTTGAGCGGGCACGCGTTGGTACCATTAAATATGCCGTTGCAGAAGCTTTGCGTAAAGATCCGGAAGGTGTAGATTCCATCGTAACCGCCGATGCTGACGTCACCGAACGTATTAAAGAGATTGGTGAGCATATTCGCAAAGGCCATCCCATTTCCGGTTTCGCTTCCGAACTTGCCGATATGGTAGGCCGTATCATTCCACAGCTACCGAAAGACGTCAAAGTTCGTCAAAACCCGGATGAACCTGCCCAGGATCAGTACATGCAACAACACACATCGGAAAATAGACAACAAAAAGCCCAGTGATCTCTCACTAGGCTTTTTTCATGGCTGCAAAGACTTGCTCATCGAGCTTCTCCGCAGCACGTTGATCGTATATTTTGACAAATTGAGGCACAGAGGACAGTTGAGCGCCATAGAACAGGGCATTCCTCACCGCCTCAATCCGAATGTCGAAACAGCACATATTAAAAGGTACGTCTTGCAATGGATCTTGTCGCACGGAAGCACGTCCATTGACTGCATACACCATCTCTTCGCCAAAAACAGTAATCGTAATCAGCGGATTGTGTATCATATTATTCACCAGACGGGAACGATGATCAATCGCCAAACGAAAAGTCGATGCATTTTCAGCATAAATCCAGGAGATTGCTGTAGAAGTCGGACCTCCAGATTCGACATCAACAGTGTTAAGGAGCACAAAAGTCTCGTCTTTAAATTGCTGTAAAAGAGAATCTGTTAACTGTGTGACGGCTTCGGACATTCAACCAGCCCCCCCTAACCTTCTTTATGCAATTCTCATCTTGGTTGATGTTATTATAGCACACCGCGAACCGAGCTTCCAATCCCCAAAACGGTTGCTATTCTTTGGGAGTTGATGACATCACTTTACCTGAAAGTGTATCTTGCAACGCCTGTTTGGCATTGGCCAATTCTGTCTCATTGATATATACATAAGGACTTCTCCACTCCCCCGTAACCGGAGTAAAGTGTACATCTGCGGTGGAAATATTCCAATACGTCGCGATAAAGTTTTTCATTTGTTCGGATTCCACATCCGTGGTCATGTTTTTATCTACCGCACTAATCACTTTGCCAATTTTGGTGATTCCGCCAAGCGATTTCATCTGATCCAGCATGGCATTCATTACTTGGCTCTGGCGTTTATTTCGATCAAAATCATTGGACTCAGCCGTCTTTGGCTTACAGTTGGACTTACGATAGCGAACAAAGTCAAGCGCCTCTTTTCCGTCCAAATGCTGGGCTCCTGCCTTCAGATTGATATCTGTATTGTCAGCCGTATCTCGGTAACACATGTTTTTATCCACCGTTACATCCACTCCACCGACAGCATTTATCGCATCTCGGAAAGCCTGAAAATTCAGAACGGTTGTATAGTTGATATCCACGCCAAGGTATTTGCCCATCATTTCCTTCATCTGGTCCTCTGCCTTTTTACCAGATGTTTTTTCTTGTGTCTTAAACCTTGGATAATAGGCATTCAGTTTGTTCGACTTGTAGCCATCAATCTGAATACGTGTATCACGAGGTAAAGATACTACCGTTGCAGTCTTCGTATTCGGATTAAGTGCAGCCACCATTACAACATCCGATAAAAACGTGCCCGTTTCTGGACGATTATCTGTACCTAACAGCAACATCGTCAGTGGTTTGGTTGTAGCCGACATGCCTGGAGGAACAGGTTTATCTATTCCTGTATTGGCAACCTGATTATAAATCCAGTATAAATAACCCCCACCGACCAGAATACCGATCACAAGCAGACTCAGAAAAATCCTGACAAACCCACGCAAACGTTTCTTTTTCTTTGGCTGCTTTCCCTTATTGCTCTTATTGCCAGAATTGCCGGTTGAATTCGAAGCTTGTCTTCGAGGAGGCAATCCATTTGAATTTGAGTTCATGTTCTCAGCACCTTTATCACATCTGTTTGGTCTATATATAACACAACCGCTTTCCCTAGGGAAAACGGATGTGTTTATGCATAGACAGCATTATGAATTTCGAGCGGCAGCTTCCGCTTTTTTCTTTTGACGGCCTTCAACGAAATAACGCACGCGCACTAGCAGCATCAGACCTACAGCAACTAACAAACATTGAATGATAGGCAACTTGTCGATCTGAAAAATAAGAAGCATGAACGTACCCATCGCCATCAAAATATATAATACAATTTCCTTACCGATCGGCAATTTCTGGCGTACCCGAAAGACCTTGTTATACACGTAAGTAATCAGTACAAAGATGACGATATAGGCGATGATCGGGTGTGATGCAAACCATGCTTGCATGTTAAGGCATCTCCTTTCATGATCATGCTGTATAAAATTCAATCATTAGCGGGACTTTACTGCTGCACAATGAGATTCTTCGTCGCTCGTTCGACCGTTCCGAGATCGGATCGTTCTTTCGATCGCTGTTGTCCCCGAATTTCTGTGAACACTCTATCAAGTGTTGAAATTCGGTGACAAAGGCGAGCGCTTCGCTTCTACAGAATCGATTCCTCTCCCTCCACTACCAGTGGCGAGAGACAAGAATCGTACCATCGTGCAATAATGTCCCTTCAAACATTGACTTTTATACTTCTTTTTGGGTAGTGGGTATTACGCGTTATTTTGAGCCATTTTGCGTTGTTTTTCTGAACGCTCACGCTCGGATTTATTCAAGATCTTCTTACGAAGACGAATGGATTTCGGCGTGATTTCACAGTACTCGTCATCGTTCAAATATTCAAGCGCTTGTTCTAACGAGAAGATAATCGGAGTTTTAATTTTAACCGTATCATCTTTACCGGAAGAACGAACGTTAGTCAGTTGTTTTTCTTTACAGATGTTAACAACGATATCATTGTCTCGTGTATGCTCACCAACAATCATACCTTCGTAAATTTCTGTTCCAGGCTCTAGGAAGAGCGTACCACGATCTTCAACGCCCATCATTCCATAGAATGTAGAAATACCCGTTTCAGTTGAGATCAGTACTCCTTGGTGACGTCCACCCACTTGACCGGATACGACTGGAGCGTAGCTGTCAAATGCATGGTTCATTACGCCATAACCACGAGTCAATGTCAGGAAGTTGGTGCTATATCCAATCAAACCACGTGCAGGAATCAGGAACTCCAGACGTACTTGACCGCTACCATTGTTGACCATGTTAACCATCTCTGCTTTACGTGCGCCCAGGCTCTCCATGACGGAACCCATGCTCTCTTCAGGAATATCAATCAACAAGCGCTCAAGAGGTTCCATTTTCTTACCGTCAATTTCTTTGATGATAACTTCCGGTTTGGATACTTGAAGCTCATATCCTTCACGACGCATGTTTTCAATCAGGATACCAAGGTGAAGCTCACCACGTCCAGAAACGATAAATGCATCTGGGCTCTCTGTTTCTTCAACACGAAGGGATACGTCAGTTTCCAATTCTTTTAACAAACGCTCGCGTAGTTTACGGGAAGTTACCCATTTACCTTCACGGCCTGCGAATGGACTGTTGTTTACGAGGAATGTCATTTGCAGTGTTGGCTCATCAATTTTCAGAACCGGCAAAGCTTCAGGGTTGTTCGGGTCAGCAATCGTTTCACCGATGTTGATATCCTTAATACCCGCAATCGCAACGATATCACCTGCGCCAGCTTCCTCTGTCTCTACACGCTTCAGACCTTGGAAACCAAACAGTTTCTCGATACGAGCTGTTTTGCTTTTGCCATCACGCATAATAACAGTAACGGATTGGCCTTGACGAATTACGCCGCGGTTTACACGACCGATAGCGATACGTCCGAGGTATTCATTGTAGTCCATCAGCGTAACGAGGAATTGCAGTGGCTCTTCAACGTTCTCTGTTGGATGAGGGATATGACTTACGATGGTATCGTAGATCGCCATCATGTTGTCATCTTGTTTGGCAGGATCGTCTTCCATGCTGGATGTTCCGTTCAATGCGGAAGCATATACAACAGGGAATTCGAGTTGTTGATCGTTGGCACCCAGTTCGATGAACAGGTCAAGTACTTCATCAATAACCTCAGCCGGGCGAGCCGCTGGACGGTCAATTTTGTTTACAATAACGATTGGAGTCAGATTGTGCTCCAGCGCTTTACGAAGTACGAACTTCGTTTGTGGCATACAGCCCTCATAAGCATCAACAACGAGCAATACGCCGTCTACCATTTTCATGATACGTTCTACTTCACCACCGAAGTCGGCGTGTCCAGGTGTATCTACAATGTTGATCAGGTAATCTTTATAAGTTATAGCCGTGTTTTTGGCCAAAATCGTAATACCGCGTTCACGCTCCAAATCGTTGGAGTCCATTGCGCGCTCCTGTACCGTCTCGTGATCACGGAATGTACCGGATTGCTGGAGCAACTTGTCGACGAGTGTCGTTTTCCCGTGGTCGACGTGGGCAATAATCGCAATATTGCGAATGTGTTCTCTTGAATGCATGGTTTGTATCCATATCCTTTCCAATTTCAATTCTTATCTACTGCTTCCCGCAAAATCACAGGTTACTCACAAAATAAGCGTCGGTGATATCCCGACGCATGTCTATATCCCTTATATTATAATTTATCATAGGTAAAAATCAAGATATTTCGCTCGGAACGATGCATGATATTGCTGGATATATTCACCACACCTTACCTCGACCTCTTCGGCCTCGTCCAACAAGTAGCCATAACCCACCTAGGATAAGCAGAACAGCAAGCACATAAATGATACCTGTCTGGAGTAGCGTAAACGCCAACAATACGATGGACACCGCACCGATCACAAGAGCCGCGGGGTAGATATATTCGGGTCTGCGCCGCTCTACCATAGCATACCCTAACAGACCTGCTGCAATCCCGAGCAAAAGTACGGGCCACAGGTACCTCATCAGTCCTGCGCCCCATATGTTTGTGATGCTAAATAGCACACCATATACAGTAAGGATGCCTGCAGGCATCAATGACCAGGACGGCGAGACCCGGGCATAAAACAATGCATAAAGTGCTATCCCAGGCAGCAAAAGCAATAAAGGCCAGAAATTTCGACCAATAAACCCAAACACTCCTAATTTGCCGAGCAAAATGATAAAACCGGCAATTACAATGAACAGTCCAATAGCTCTTTCGTTCTTCATCTTCATCACCTCTTGTTTTCATTAACTATGTAATTTTGATACTGTGCTGAATTCCAATACTGAACACATTTATAATTGCAAAAATAAGCTTCAATCCTTGTTTATAGTGTATCTGATGTTTCCACAAAAAACTATACTGATGCCGAAAATGAGTCGTCCTGACTCCGGTAACATAAACATTAACATAAACCTAACGCTTCCAACCTTAATCTATATTTCCCTAAAGACACCTTATATAATATTAAACACCTGATCATACAATGGTCACTTCACTCTTTATTGTTCTATTCTTTACATCTTCACCATTCACATGCAAAAAAATAACGCAAACTCTTCTTGGTGGAACCTTCCTACCTTCTCAAGCAGATGAATAAAAAACAGAAAAGGTGTCCTTAGGGGACACCCCTCAAACCCAAACTCATTTCAACTCATATTAACATCTAAGCATTCCGGCGAACGAATCTGTGTGCCCCTCCCGCCGCTATAACCAGACAAGCCAAAGCTGCTGGCAACATCGCATGAGCCTGCGCTGCCATTCCACCCAGCCACTCCCCTAGCTTCGGATCTCTCATTAACATCTCTCCTGCGGTAAAAGCCAATATACCTGATCCAGCAAAGACCAGAAGAGGGAATCGCTTGAGCAAATCCACAATAATTCCGCTGCCCCACACTACAATAGGAATGCTGATTGCAATCCCTATAACAATTAGAGCCAAATCTCCATCAGCCAATGCAGCTATTGCTAATACATTATCCAGACTCATCACAAAATCAGCAACCAGTATTGTCTGAATTGCTTTCCAGGTCGTAGATGCATTACGGATATGTACTTCATCCTCGTTTTGAAGTAGTAATTTCAGTGCAATCCAGAATAATAACAACCCGCCTGCCGCTTGAATAAAAGGAATACCCAGCAGCAGTACAGCTGCAAAAGTAAGTACGCAACGTAACAGCACCGCACCAAGAGCACCCCACCAGACTGCTTTTTTACGTTGAGCTGGAGGTAAATCTTTGCTCGCCATTGCAATGACAACGGCATTATCTCCACTCAGCACCAAATTAATCATTAAAATTTGAGTTAACAGCCACAGCGTATCCATCTCCTCATCCCCCCACTCTAACTTGTATGTGGAAATTGTACATGCTATTCTTATTGATTGAAGAATATATAGGGAGTGACATATTGCCATGGAGCTGTTTAGTCCCACATTTTGGCTGGCCTTGTTAAACGTTGTCTTTATTGATCTAATCCTGGCGGGTGATAATGCTATCGTCATCGGTCTTGCAGCCCGAAATCTGCACCCTTCGGTGCAAAAGAAAGCGATCCTGTACGGTACAGGGGGCGCACTTCTCATCCGGATTGCAGCTACAGTCGTTGTGTTATGGTTATTGAAGGTACCTTGGCTCCTGTTCGTGGGAGGACTGCTCTTAGTCTGGATTGCCTACAAACTGCTCGCTGATCAGGGTGATGAGCACAATGACATTCAGGCAGGAACTTCACTCTGGGCGGCTGTTCGTACGATCATTATCGCGGATGCAGCTATGGGGCTAGACAATGTAATCGCCGTAGCCGGGGCTGCCCAGCAACATCTGGTACTTGTCATTCTTGGACTGCTGATCAGTGTCCCGATTATCGTTTGGGGCAGCACCTTGTTCATCAAACTGATTAACCGCTTTCCCTGGATTATCTACGTTGGCGCTATTGTACTAGGTTATACTGCGGCCAATATGATTACAGAAGAGAAACGAATTTTGCCTTTTTTCACAGAGCATCCAGCACTCCGCGTCCTGTTCATCGTTGTCGTGATAGGAGGCGTTGTTTTTGCGGGTTACCGTAAGCGAACCACTAGTAAGAAAACTCAAGCTGAACGGCAACGTTCTTATTCATAAACAAGCTAGGCATATAGGGGCGATATTAGCAATGCCCTTACGCGATAACGTCTCACACAAAAAAACAGGACAGCCCCTTCACACATGGGTTAGTCCTGTTATTTTTGTGTTCTATTTACATTTCAATTATTATGTCTACTTCTAGTGTTATATGCCTAAAATCGCAAATACAATTAGAACCAGTCATCCTTCATTTCACTGTTCTCTGGCTGTCCCGTCAATACTGAAGCTTCCCCGGCATGCAAGGTGATCGTTTCTGTCTGTTCTACCGCTTGATCCAGCCATTCGGACAGATGGCTCATTGTTGCTTCGATTTTGTCCACGATTCGCAGATTCGGATTAGTCGATGGTGATTTTGGAACAAACAATGTACAGCAATCCTCATAAGGCAGAATGGAGATGTCATAGGTACCAATTTGTTTGGAAAGTGAAATAATCTCCTGTTTGTCCATCATAACCAGCGGTCTCAGCAGAGGCAGGTCTGTAGCGCGTCCGATGACATTCATGCTCGGAAGCGTTTGGCTTGCCACCTGACCTAAACTATCGCCAGTGATCAGTGCTAATGCGCGCTCGCGTTCTGCCAGCTTGGTAGCTATTCGTAGCATGGAACGCCGCATTAATGTAATAATCAGATTATCCTGACCCAACTGAGTAAATGCAGTCTGAATTTCTGTAAACGGAACGAGATGTAATTTGATCGAACCGGCATGATCTGCAAGCGCACGCGCAAGATCGATCACTTTTTCTTTAGCCCGCTGACTTGTAAAAGGATAACTATAAAAATGCACACACTCGACTTCGAGCCCTCGACGCATGGAAGCCCAAGCGGCTACAGGGCTGTCTATCCCTCCAGATAAGAGGACCATTGCCTTGCCATTCGTTCCAAGTGGGAATCCGCCTGCGGCAGGGATAACTTCACTGAAAATATACGTACCTTGTTCGCGGATTTCTACACGCAGCTCAATATCTGGATCACGAACATCGACCTTCAACTGCTGAAATTTGCGTAGAATCGGTGAACCGACAAGATGATTGGTTTCATGAGAAGAATGCGGGAAGGCCTTCCACACTCGGCGCGCATTTACCTTGAAGGTCGTGACTTCACCGAACTCCTCAGCACGTTCATCCATAAACGCAACCGCAGTTTGCACAATCTCGTCTATCTCGGAAGGTGTTACTTTCACAGGACTGATGGACATCACACCGAATACACGTTTAAGCACGGGGATTAGCTGTGTGTGGGATTCACCGCCAAGATCCACGTAAACTCGGCCATATTCTTTACGCAGACTTGCCCCTGGATAAGGCTTAAGCAGTGCCTTAACTTGAGTGATGATGGTTTTCTCAAATCGCGCACGATTTTTTCCTTTTAACATAAACTCTCCAAAACGGAGAAGTAACATATCATAATTCAACATTTAATTTACATCCGCCTTTCGAGTGGCCGTAATTGTGCCACCATCTGATGCAGTGCCTTTTCCAGCATGGCTGCATCCTCTTCTGTATGTTCGTCACCAAAGCTAATTCGCAATCCCCCAGCCGCACAGGAGGCATCTCTTCCCATCGCAAGCAACACCCGGCTCGGTTCAGCTGAACGCGAGGAGCAAGCAGACTGAGTGGACACCGTACATCCAAGTTGCTCTAGGGTATGCAGTGCTACTTCTGCTTTCATAGCAGGATAGGAAAAATGTACAATATGTGGCGCTCCGTCTTGGGTACTATTGAGTTGAAGCTCCGGAATAGCAGCAATCGTCTTCATCACCCGATCTCGGAGAATGCGGATACGTCTTGAAAAACCAATCTGTCCCTCTGCTGCAATCCGCATCGCCTTGGCCATGCCGACAATCAGGGCTGTATTTTCCGTACCTGCCCTGATTCCATGCTCCTGAGAGCCACCAGACAGAAGTGGTGTAAGCTCTACGCCACTTCTTACATAGAGAAGCCCGGCACCTTTGGGCCCACGTACTTTATGTGCGGACAAACTATACAGATCAGCCTTCCATTTGGCTGGTGCAACGTGCATTTTTCCAAAACCCTGAACACCGTCTACATGAAAAAGGACTCGCGGGGCATTTTTTTTGAGCAGATTACCTATCTCTTCTACTGGATGAATGGCACCAGTTTCGTTGTTCACATGCATCAGACTAACAAGCACGGTATCTGGACGAACGGCTTTCAGTACTTGCTCAGCAGTAACGACACCCGTTGAATCTACAGGAAGAAAAGTTATTTCCCATCCCCACTGCTGTAACTGCAACACGCTCTCATACACAGACGCGTGCTCCGTTGCTGTCGTTATAATATGTTTCCCCCGTGAGCTATAACGAAGAGCAGCACCTTTGATGGCCAGATTATTACTCTCCGTTGCCCCAGATGTAAATATAATTTCATCTGCTTTTACACCAATTGTAGCAGCACAACCCGTCCGAGCCCGGCGCAGTAGTTGATCTGCACGTTGACCATATCCATGAATCGACGATGCGTTTCCGAACTGTGTTTCCATAATTTCCGCCATCGTGCGAACTACATCGGGATATGGAGGTGTCGTTGCAGCATAATCAAAATATTTCAAAACGAGGTGCACCTTCCTTATCAATTCGTTCATGAACCTATAGTGAGCATTGTACCACGATCTCGCTACAACACAAAAAAAAGACCAACTGAAAGTAGGCAATGAAGGCCTGCCTTTTAAGTTGGATCTCTTTATTTGCGACATGCTTAGAAGATGTCCGTTTTAGATCGAATACTTGGAACGAGCCCGCTCCACTTTAGTGATATAATTCTGTGTTTCCACAGGCAACAAATGAAGCATACTCATCAGTTCATTATCATTGGTAACACCCAGTTTGGACAACCGACCTGGGCCAGCATTGTAGGCTGCCAAAGCCATTTTCTCCTGCCCGCCAAAACGCTGGAGCTGAAGGGATAAATATTTGGTCCCGGCATCAATATTCTGACCCGGATCAAAGGAGTCACTCACACCAAGTCCAGCTGCCGTACCATCCATTAATTGCATCAGACCCTTCGCACCTGCAGAAGAGACAACATTTGGATTAAAACCTGATTCCGTATCAATGACCGCTTTGATTAAAGACTCAGGTACACCGTACTTCATACTAGCCTGTGAGATCAGTGATTCGAAATCCGTAGGCACGGATTTACCGGAATCAGCTTGTCCTGTACTGTTCACAGCAAGCAGCGATTCTAGACTGTCCGCTCGTGGAGAACTTACAGTATTCAGATTCGGACTATAGGTACTACCGAGCTGTAGCCACAACAAACCGTCGTTCGATCTCTTGGAGATCAAAGGCTGATTCTCTGTATCGTTCATACTACGAGTGTCCGCAGTTAACAATCCATCCATCATATTAGAAAAGTCTGTCGTCGAACCAGTTTGCACCGCTGATCCGCTCGTTGAGTTACTCATATTAGACAATTGCAGCTCCAGTAATTGCCGCGAACTGCGTGGATCAATTTGCATGGGTTATATCCACTCCCGTTTCATTCAAGCTTAATGACTTTATTCTACATTGTTTTACAGACAGGTTCCATCATTTTCATAAAAAATAGCTGATAAGACGTTTAAAAATGCGTGAATGCGAAAAAAACCTTCTGATTCACCATAAGGAAGTGAATACAGAAGGTTTTTCTAACATTCCTGTGGTCAGAAGATATTTCTCTTATCCCACGAAAGGATAGCCCCTTTTTTAACGTGCAAAAGGAATCATAAAAAAGTAGCTCAGTGTAGCAACGACGCCCAATCCAATAGCCCAGGCTCCTGATGTTTTACGGCCATTCACATAAGCATAATAACCAAGTACGGCTGCAGCCGGACCAAGCACAATAGACCACATGAATAATGACGCAATCCCAAAGGCAAGACCCATATAACCTGCAACACGGCCTGTAGATTCCATTATACGGTCAGCCTCATGTTTCTGCGGTACTGAGTCTGACTGTACACGGTCGACACGAACGCTATCCCTTTTTCTTACCGTTGTCTGTGGAGCAATCTCCGCCCCATACTCCTCACGGTATGCTTTTCTCGGGTAATCTACACGCTGGCGCTGTTGTTCACTTTTCGCTTCTGTGTTGTAACGATCCAGATGTTCGTCTTTGAAGTCTTCATTCTTCACGTGAAAGCACCTCCGTTAATAATTGGATGACTGCTTACTTAGGTCTGAATGTATGGCAGCAAGTGGCTGAAGAGGTACGTGCATGATCATGATGATCAGAGTCGAATGTCTCTCCGGCAAATTCCTCATGCAGACGACGGGTAGCGTGCTGGTCAATGTCAATCATGATGGCATCGGCCTGGCAAAAGTTATTTTCTCCCCAGAAATGACAGTTGGATACGCTGCATTTGACAATTGGTTTGTCATGGCTCATTTTTTATCACCTCGACACCTATTGTTTCCCCGTGCTAAATCCGATATTCTCCGTCAAAATGTCAGATGATAACATGTACAACGAACCGCACTCCCCCAACACCATTCAGGTCGAAACGGCTTTATATCCAAACACAAAAAACCGCCACAAGGGCGGTCTGGGTTTACGTATATTTAAGCGTGGTTACGTTGGTTTTGCATGCGACGCTGGGTCAGATAGTCACTCTCGTAATAGGCCAAGTCGTCACGCAGTTCTTCATAAGTTTTGGAAATTTCCAGAATAACGTCGCGCACCGCACGAATCGGCTTGTCACGGAAACGGATGGCATCCTGACCTGTGTAAGCATATCTTCCGTCCTCAGAGTAGCACTCATTTTTCGGATAGAAAAAGCTGTTTACACTTTGGTGATACGTATTATAAAGAGCCTTTTCGGCAAATTCGACATCAAAGTTGGCACGACGCAGCACAACGCCAAGTTTTTCGTAAGAAACTTCAGAAAAAACGAGCAAATGACGGAGATCTGAAAGGAATCCTTTGTAGAAGGCGGTTGATTCCTCCGTCTGGTTCTGATCCAGTTCAGGCAAAGCATTTTCATTCAAAAACTTTTCGATCCGATCGATCGCCGGTTTTAACTTTTCTCTGGTTGACTCACATGTTTTCTGTACATTGGCTGCTGACATAAAGGTAGCTCCCCCTTAAATAAGTCCTTACATATTTACATACAGGTCGGCCAAACCGTGTTTGTTCCCTGACCTTTTGAATACTCAGATATAATCCTACCATAAAAAGTTGACGAGCGGTATCCCTTAATCGCGCTTTCCATTTCTGTCATGAAACATCCTCCGAAACCGGTTGGAGGACTCCAAACTCTTTTGCATAAAAATATGTTCTTCTCCTAACGATAACTACATCCGTGATAACGGCCATGTGTCTTGGCACGCCGAATGGTCATTGTCCAAAATGAACGAGGAGGTTCTGTCTATGTCCAGACCAAAGTGGATAAATTGGGCTCTTGCAGCAGGTGCAGGCGCTTTAGCACTGACTTTACTGCTTCCCACATCCAATCGCACCGTACCACAACCGAGTGCTATGCAGGAGAATCCTCAGAAGGAACATGCAAGCAAACAGCGTTTGAAAGTTCAGGATATCAAAGCCACTGATCTGCTGACCCGTGTAGATGCCAAACAGCACCTCGGAATCATATTGGATAAAACGAACAAGATGACTGATGCACAGGTGACCCGCTATATAAAAGAACTTCAAGATTCACACGGGCACATTCGATCCATTCAGCTTATGAATATTCATGGGTCACCCATCAGAAATTTTGACCGCACGTTCAAACAAGGAAGCAAGCTAGAGCAACAAAGGTTAAATCATGCACTGAATTTAGCAAAAAAGGCAGTAAACAAGCGTCAAAGCTTTGAGTCCTCTTCATTTCCAATTGGGAAAGAAAAATACTTTGTGATGGGACAGCCCTCCAAGGATGGCAAACGAGCGATCATCGCTCTGTTTAGTCAAAGCGTATTAAATGCGGTGGAGCAACATCAGCGCAAAAACTTGCGAATGATCCCGTATCCGCGAGAAGGCAAATTCAAAATTGAATCGGTACACCCCGACACCTTAAATGAGATTACGGTAAAGACAGGACATGACAATGCCAATGCAAGCCACTTTTACGAAAATGAAATCGTCATTCGTTTCCGGCAAGATCCCGGTGAACGGGATATGCGTATTATTCGTTCAGACTTGAAGATGCAGTCTGCCCGCAAACTCGGTTATACGTATGTTTTTCGGTCTGAAACGATGAATTATAAACAATTGCGTGATTATTTCGGAAGCAAGTGGAATCCGTTATATATGGAACCCCACTATATGTACTTAACCAACGAAACGGCTGCTGAACAACCGGATGTACCTATCCCTAACGATGTTTTATTCTCGGATTATCAGTGGAATCTGCCTGCCATTGAGACAAATCGCGGCTGGAATATCACGAAGGGGAACAAAGATGTTATCGTAGCGGTAGTTGATACAGGGGTTGATGTGAATCATCCGGATCTTAAAGGCAAATTGCTTGAAGGATACAATGTCGTGAACCCGGGCAACAAACCGCTGGACGATGTCGGTCATGGCACTCATGTTGCCGGTATTATCGGGGCCATCGTGAACAATAACGAAGGTGTGGCTGGCATGAGCTGGTACAATAAGGTTCTTCCCGTCAAGGTGCTCGATAACTCTGGATCAGGTACAACCTATGCGGTTGCTGAGGGTATCATTTGGGCAGCTGATCATGGCGCCAAAGTCATTAATATGAGCCTCGGTAACTACGCGGACGCTCAATTTCTCCATGATGCTATTAAATACGCTTTTGACCGGGATATCGTACTTATCGCTGCAACCGGTAACGATAATACCGAGCGTCCAGGTTACCCCGCTGCTTATCCTGAAGTTTTTGCTGTCTCGGCCACAGACCCGGATATGAATAAAGCGTCGTACTCCAACTACGGCGATTATGTGGATGTGATGGCTCCGGGATCAAGTATCGCCAGTACCTATCCGGACAATCAATATGCTGCTCTGTCAGGTACATCCATGGCCAGTCCGCACGTTGCGGCGCTTGCAGGATTGATTCGCTCGTTGAACCCGGATCTAACCAATACGGAGGTCATGGATCTGATGCGGCAGAGTGTAATTGATCTAGGTGAGCCCGGCCACGATAAGTACTATGGCTATGGGCAGATTGATGTATATAAAGCATTGCAAGCCGCATCTGGAAGCAGTGCTCCGCTACAGTTTTGGCCGCAGCATGTCAGACAACAGATGGATAATACGATAAAAAAATATAGTCGATAATCTATATAAGTTAGTCAACTTATACAAAAACAAAAGCAGCTGCGCCCCGGGGCGTATGCTGCTCTTTGGTTTGATTCTTTTTCCCGGGGCGTTAACTGCGACTAGCGCTTGCGAGAAGTCGAGCGAGCTTTGCTTGATTTTTTCACGGATTTTTTCTTGTGACTGGATACATACATTGGACCTTCTTCTCTTATAACAACTGGATACATATGGTGAGGAATCGGAACACAGTGATGTTGTTTCACAACTTCAATCGGGTGGATGACAGGCACGATCTGTGGAATGTAATAATCCTGAACAACCTGAATCGGGTCACATACAATCGGTGAAACCTGTGGACAACAATGGTTCATCATTTCAAACCAACTCCCTTTCAAGTGATACTATAACCTATTGCAAGGAAGACGATGTGGTATGGATGGATGTCCATGTTCCTAAAAATTAAATGAGCGGTAGCCTGTCCGCCGTTGCCCCGGCTTGTTGCGAGGAGACACTCTCGATGACAGTACACAATATACGAAGCCCTTCCGTCAGAGCTTCCACGCTTGTCACAGTGAAGCATATCCGTAAACTGGATGTGTCGCTCTCAGCAACATAGCAGGCAGAACCAGGCAGAAATGAGACGCCCGCAGCGAGAGATTGCCGATGCAACTCATGTATATCCATGCTCCCCTGGAACTCCAGCCATAAATTAAGTCCCCCCTCGGGAAGACGCCACTGCATATCCCTTGTCGCATGCTTCTCCAGCACTTCTGAAGCAGCACACAAGCGCGAGTATAGCTCTTCTCTGAGCTGATATACATAAGTATCGTACTGATTATGGATGTAAGCCTGCAATGCCTTCTGCGTTAATAGGGGACTCCCCAGATCGGCCGTTGATTTGGCGGCTACAAGCCGGGTGAGTACACTCCCGTCCGCTATAGCGCAAGCTACGCGGCAACCTGGAGACAGCACTTTGCTGAAACTTTTAATGTATACGACATGCCCTGCACTATCCATAGATTTGATGGAAGAAGGAGGTGGGTCACGGAAGTATAAATCTGCAAACGGGTCATCCTCCAGAATAAGACAGTGATAACTTTGTGCAATGTTAAGCAACTGAGCCCGTCTTCGGGCACTCATCGTTACCCCTGTTGGATTGTGATAGGTAGGGATCGTATAAATCAGCTTCGGCGGATACGTGTCACACAAGCGAGTCAGCAGATCGATACGCATACCTTCGTTATCCATAGGAACAGTAATGATTTTGGCCCCCCGGCTCGTAAACACGTCAATTGCCCCTGTATACGTGGGTGCTTCCATATACACAACATCACCAGGACCGATAAATGTACGAGCTACCAGATCGATCCCCTGTTGCGCACCGCTCGTGATTAACATTCTTTCGGGCGTGACTTGAAGTCCGCGCGCAGCAAAATGTGTTGCAAACGTCTGTCTGAGTTCCCAATCTCCCTGAAATGATCCATAGGCCGCCATTCGCTCGGCATGATCAGATGATAGGTGATAAGCACTGTCAATAATATCACGCGTAGGTAACAACTCAGGCTGGATTGCTGACATATGCAGTTCATAGCGGACTTGCGGGGATGCGTCAAAATGCCTCCACAGTTGCGCTCTGGGCAAGTAATCAACCAGGGTCATCTGCCAGTTCAGCAATGCGCCCGAGTCACTGTTGCTTATTTTGTGGCCAAAATCTCCATGCTCCGTGCGATTGATTTGTGCAGAAGACTCAACTCCGGCTACGTAGCACCCCTTCCCCTGAGAGCAACGAACGAGTTGAATTGCTTCAAGTTCAGCGTAGGCCTTGGTCACAGTAACCAAACTAACACCTAAATCAGCAGTCATCTTGCGAACTGACGGCAATCTGGTGCCCGGTTCAATCAATCCTGAGCGGATGCGATCCGCGAGTGTCAGGGCAATTTGCATATATAATTTGGTACTGCTCCCTCGTTTAAGCTCAATATGCATGTCTACTTATCGCCCCCAACTGTTATGATCGTTGTTTTACTGTTATAGTGCGTTACGTCTAATATAGTTTATAATATCAGTATAACAGTGAATAACAGGAGATGAGAATAATATGAGTACACCTTGGTCCAAAATGGCACAAAACACCCCGTCCTCTGTCGTTCGCGACATGTTACAGGCTGCTCAGGCACCTGGAATGATCTCACTTGCTGGTGGATTGCCAGCACAGACTTCATTCCCGCTGGAGGCTATTCGCCTCGCTTATGAAAAAGTATTTATGAGCGGATCAGCCGCTCTTCAATATGCAGAAACGGAAGGCTACCGTCCTCTTCGTGTCAAAATTGCCGAGCGTCTGGAATCGAAAGGACTGCCGGCTTCTCCTGACCATATGCTTTTAACTACAGGATCACAGCAATCCATTGACCTGATCTGCCGTATCCTCGTGGACCCTGGTGATCGCGTGCTCGTTGAATCACCCACTTACCTCGCAGCCTTGCAGGTCATCCAATCCTATCAAGGCGTCTCACATGGCGTAGCCTGTGATGATCACGGCATGTTGCCTGAATCGCTTGAGGAGCAGCTTCAACTGCATCGCCCTAAACTCGTTTACATTAACCCTACATTCTCTAATCCGACAGGCAAAGTATGGTCACGGGAAAGAAGACAACAAGCCGTGGATTTATGTCGTAAATATAATGTGCTTATTCTGGAAGACGACCCTTATGGTGAAATCCGCTTTAACCCGGAACAGCTAGACGTTCCTGCACTTGCTGCACTGGATGCTGCTTCCTATGAAGGACCTTCGAACGTGATTTACACCAGCACCTTTTCCAAAACGGTAGCGCCAGGTCTTCGTACAGGCTGGATTCTGGCCTCTCCTGATATTGTCAAAATCGCAGCTCGGGCAAAACAAGGGGCAGATTTGCACTCCAGCAGCATCGACCAGCGGGCGCTGCACGCCTTGCTTGAAACCTTTGATCTGGATGCTCATATTCGTCAGATCTCTCAGGACTATGAGCAGCGCATGCAAAAGCTGACCACACTCATGGCATCCAAAGATTGGGACGGCATCACATGGAATTCACCACAAGGTGGCATGTTCCTGTGGCTACAATTGCCTGAGGGCATGCTCGCCAGCAATTTATTCACTTATGGCATTCAGGAAAAAGTATGTATTGTACCAGGCGATTCATTCTATGCGGGCACACCGGAGCTCAATCGGATGCGTATTAACTTCACCCATACCGACCCGGAACTACTTCCTGAAGCTGTTGAGCGAATGGATCGTGCACTCCAGCGCTGGCATGCTTCCAATCAATCAGACCATGTCGTTACGATGTAATTAATTAGGAGATATGAAACTGTAATGATCTATAGTTGATTACCACAACAGTTGGCCGTTTGTTCCATTCGAGGGATAAGCGGTTTTTCTTTATGCGTGTGTGTTTCTGTTCTCATTACGAACAAAAATAAGGCGACAAATTCGATAAATCGAATCTGCCGCCTTACTTATATACCAGTCCTGTCGTAAACAGGATCATTTAATTTGAATGTATAATTGGGAAGTTCATCATGTGATGTGCGTTGCCGACATCACACATGAAATCTCTGATACCCTTAAATCATGTTGTTGCAGTTAGGAAAGCTTACCGTAAGCCGGGTTCTGTGCTCTTCGTGGTTCAGACGGGAACTACCCTCCCACCAGAAGCGACAATCATCTATCTAGGCCGTACATTGCTGCACAGCTCAAGCGACCAACCTAGACACACCTCGGGCTAAGGCTGTCTCCTCCAAAGAGGTGACTGTGTCCCATTAGGTCTTGCTCCAGATGGGGTTTACCAGGAACGAAGTCACCAGCGTTCCTCGGGGTCTCTTACACCTCGGTTCCATCCTTGCCTGTGCCGGTAAACCCGGCCATCGGCGGTCCATTTCTGTGGCACTATCCTTCAACTCGCGCTGACTGGACGTTATCCAGCATCCTGCCCTGTGGAGCCCGGACTTTCCTCTCGTGGCAACAAGGCCACCAGCGATTGTCTGTCAAGCTTTCCGAACAACATTACATAGTATACAGGCATTTGCTTTACCATACAAGCTAAATATTAATGGAAATCAGTTGCATCCCCTCTTTTACAAGAAGCGGAATACCTCAGTATCCACGTCCGATGCAGTCACCTTTGTCTCGTATCGCTGATCTGCAAGCTGGGCACGCAGCCAATCCGCTGTTTTAGGTTTCATCATCTTCTCTGTGTTGTGACCTGGATCAATGATGCACATCCCTGCCATCAGCGCGTCATGTGCCGTGTGATAGTCAATATCACCCGTTACAATGACGTCCGCCCCCTTGAAACGTGCAGTAAGTACATAACGACTGCCTGATCCACCGAGTACAGCTGCTTTTTTGATTTTTTTGCCCAGATCACCAACTACGCGCACATGAGGCACGTTCAATTGAGCTTTAACGACCTCTACCAGTTCGCCAAGGGTTTTAGACTCCCGAAGAGGACCAAGACGTCCCAGGCCAAGTGTGCGCCCTTTTATATCCATTGCATAAAGGTCATAGGCCACTTCTTCATACGGATGAGCCTTTAACATGGCCTGAATAACCTTGCTCCGCAAACTTTGAGGTACGATCGTTTCAATCCGTATCTCTTCTACACGCTCCATCTGTCCCTGTGACCCAATAAAAGGTTGTGTTCCATCACCAGGTACAAATGTGCCTGTTCCTTCGGTGTTGAAACTGCATTTGTTATACTGACCGATACTTCCTGCACCAGCCTCTAGAATGGCCTGCAGTACTTGCTCATGATGTGTTCTAGGGACAAATACAGCCAGCTTGTACAGATGGTCTGTATGCACATCCTCAAGGGACTCCCTGCTGTCTATACCGAGTGCTTCAGCCATCCAGTCATTGATACCACCCTCCGCCACGTCAAGATTGGTGTGACTGATGTAAACTGCAATATCATGCTTGATCAGCTTCTCATACAATTTACCCATAGGTGTATCGGTACTCAGTGATTTAACAGGACGGAAAATAATAGCATGATGGGCAATAATCAAATTTGCACCGATCCGAATCGCTTCATTCACAACCTCATCTGTGACATCCAGCGCCACAAGAACGTGGGTAATCTCCTTTTGCAAACTTCCCAGCTGCAGACCAATTCGATCGTCAGGTACAGCCAGGTATTTTGGAGCAAGTCGCTCCATCATTTGAATTACGGTTTGACCTTTGGCAAACATGCCAATACCTCCTTCAAGCTGGTGATAAGCTGTTCCATCTCTGCTGCTTTGTCTCTGGATGAGTCTTGATCGGACTTGGAGATGGACTGCACTACACCTTGTAATTTGACAATCTCACTTTCCCATTTGGCAAAAAATACATCTGTTGCACGGTCCACCAAGTACGGCCCCATACGTAGCAGCAGGTCTTCAGTCAACTCCACATCACCTTGCAAGGGACGAGCGCGGTACACCTCTTCATTGGCGATTGGACTGCTGGCCTGTGGCATCGCGGTAATAATTTCATAAATCTTCCCATCTTCTTCAAGAAGCTGCTCGGCTACGACAACCCAATGATGCTCAAGAAGCCAGCGTCTCAAAATATCTTCGCCTACATTGGGCTGCAAAATTAACAACTGCACACCTTCCAGTTTGGAAATTCCTCGATCCAGAATGGAAGCGATAAGTGCGCCACCCATGCCTGCAATAGTGATAACCTCGACTTCACCGGCAGTAATGACGTCGAGTCCGTCTCCACGGCGTACCGTAATTTGTTCTTTCAATCCGGCGTCACTGACTTGTTTGCAAGCAGCATCATATGGGCCCGGGTTTACTTCTCCAGCTATTGCACTAACGGCTCTACCACTGCGAATTGCAGCGACAGGCAGCAAAGCATGGTCTGAGCCGATATCTGCCATCCGGCTTCCTTCAGGAATTTGATCATGTATTCGTTGTAATCGATTCGAAAGTTTCATGGAGCACCTACACCATTCATTTAATTTATTGATTTGCATTGAGTGAAGAAAAGCGATAAAATGAAATCCAATCAAACATTTCAAGGATGAATTTCCAAAAGAAAGAAATCCAACCGTTCAAATTAAAACTAAAGGAGACCCCGCCGCCGCCAAAAGCGTCTCGCAGAAAGTCTCCCATAGTTCAATTATTCGAGGAAATCCTTGAGTCGTTTACTGCGACTCGGGTGACGCAATTTACGAAGAGCCTTAGCTTCGATTTGACGAATACGCTCACGCGTAACGCCAAACACTTTACCTACTTCTTCGAGCGTTCTCGTACGTCCATCATCCAGACCAAAGCGCAGACGCAGAACATTTTCTTCACGCTCAGTCAAAGTGTCCAGAACATCTTCAAGCTGTTCTTTCAAGAGCTCGTAGGCAGCAGCATCTGCTGGAGCCAGCGCTTCCTGATCCTCGATGAAATCACCCAGATGGGAATCGTCCTCTTCACCAATTGGTGTTTCGAGGGAAACCGGTTCCTGTGCAATCTTTGTAATCTCACGTACTTTTTCTACACTTAGATCCATCTCCGCAGCGATTTCTTCAGGAGTTGGTTCGCGTCCAAGTTCCTGCAGCAGCTGACGGGATACCCGAATCAGCTTATTAATCGTCTCCACCATGTGAACTGGAATACGAATAGTACGTGCCTGGTCGGCAATTGCACGTGTAATGGCCTGACGAATCCACCATGTCGCATACGTACTGAACTTGTAACCCTTTTTATGGTCAAACTTCTCTACTGCTTTAATCAGACCCATGTTACCTTCCTGAATCAGATCAAGGAACAGCATGCCGCGTCCTACATAACGCTTGGCAATACTTACAACGAGACGAAGGTTGGCTTCAGCCAAACGGCGCTTCGCTTCTTCATCCCCGTTTTCGATCCGTTTTGCGAGTTGTACTTCGTCATCAGCAGACAACAAAGGTACACGCCCGATCTCCTTCAGGTACATCCGTACTGGGTCATTAATTTTGATACCAGGAGGCAAGCTTAGATCATCATCAAAGTGAAACTCATCGTCTCCCTCTCGACCATTGTTTTCGGAATCCTCGCTAGGACGAAGAGTGACCTCTTCATCATTTTCATTAACAACATCGATACCAAGGTCGCTAAGCTGTTCGTAAAACTCATCCATCTGCTCTGCATCCTGCTCAAACGGTGAGAGTTTCTCAATAATTTCCTTGTAGTTCAGTGAGGCTCTTTTCTTACCTGATTCAATCAATTGATCCTTAACCTGATCCAGTGTTAATTCTGTTTCTAGTTCAGTATGCTGATCATTCGCCATAACTCGACTCCCTCCTCCCTAGAAACATCCAACTAATCCAGACGTTCACTGTCTTTCTAGGGCAATCATCTCAAGTGCAATTTGTGCCGCGCGTACAGAATCACCTGCCCGCTCTGCAGCAATCATTTCTTCTTTTTTCAGATCGTACTGTTTTTTACGCGGATACTTTAACACTTCCCTGATGCAATCATCGAGCACTTGAACACTCCATTCACCTGGACCATCCATCATCGAGATTGAACTGACTGTCTTCTCCAGACGATCATCATGCAACGAAGACATAAAACGACTTGTATCCGGCGGTTTGCCCTGCGCATAATAGGCATATAGATAAGCAGCAATAGCTGCATGATCATCCAAGTTAAAAGCTTCGCCAAGATGTTCATTAACGTACTGAGCCGCTTCATCATCCTGTAACATCCAGGCGATCAGCTTGCGCTCAGCAGCATGGTAAGCCGGCAACAGATTTGGTGTAGGCACCTGCCTATTTTGTTGCCTACCATTATTCCACCTTTTCGGGTTATTATCCCCATAATCCTCGTTATTTTTCATCGCTTCCCGTTCCTCGTTACATTCTTGCTTCAATGTTTCAAAGGATACATCGACTTCTGCCGCTAGTTCACGAAGATATACTTCGCGCTCTGTTGGTGAAGACAGGGGAGCAATTAACTTCACCGCTTCCTTGGAATAGGCGATTTGTCCGCCACCTTCTAGCAGTATATGGTTTTTTTTGAGGTTTATAAGCTTAAATTTTGTAGTTGTTACGGCACCATCTACAATCTGATTACGGAATCGTTCACCGCCGTGCTTTCGGATAAAATCGTCTGGATCAAGTCCCTCAGGAATAAGCGCCACCTTAACCTGCAATCCGGCCTCCTCCAATATAGGGAAGTTCTTCATTGCAGCAGCCTGTCCGGCCCGGTCGCCATCATAACAGAGGATAACCTCATCACACATGCCCTTGATCATTAGAGCCTGATTCTCCGTAAGCGCCGTTCCCATGGCAGCAACGCCATTCTGAACGTCCTGTTCCCAGGCAGAGATCACATCACCATAGCCTTCAAACAAAATGACTTGCCTCTGTTTGCGTATTGCATTTTTAGCCTGGTGCAGATTGTAGAGAACTCGGCCTTTATTAAACAACCGGGTTTCCGGCGAGTTCAAGTATTTCGGCTGTCCGTCTCCTAATATCCGCCCTGCAAATGCAATTGGCTTGCCGCTCCTGCCGTGGATCGGGAACATGATTCGGTCTCTGAACTTGTCTACATATCCGTGACCTTCACTTCGCTCTGACAGAAGCCCGCCTCGCTCCATCTCTTCAAGTGGATAAGTGCGCTTCTCCAGAAATTGTACGAGCGTGTCCCAACGGTTAGGCGCATAACCAATCTGAAACTGATCAATTAATTTGTCACCAATACCGCGTGAGCGTAAATATTCCATGGCCACCTTGCCATGCTCTGTATTTTTCAACAAAAAATGATACAGCTTCGCGGTGAGCTCGTAAGCTTCCAGTAGACGAGCCGTCTCCGGATTTACATGAGCAGATTCACGCCCTTGCCAGTCACCCATGGAGATATGACTTTCTTCTGCCATCGTTTTGACAGCCTCGGGAAAGGATAACCCTTCGATTTCCATCCTAAATTTGATGGCATTTCCGCCCGTGCCGCAACCGTAGCAATAGAAAATCTGTTTCTCAGGTGTAACGGTGAACGAAGGCGTCTTCTCGGAATGAAAAGGGCAGAGGCCTTTCATATACTTCCCCTGCTTGGTCAGATGTACAAATCGGCTTACCGTATCGACGATATCATGTTGTTGCAATACCGATTCAATAATATTTTCGGGTATACCGCCTTGTCCGGTACTCATCTCGGCCACCTTCATCTCTTCTAACACGTAAATATAATTCGATAAACTTACACATTCTCCTGCAAATCTTTCAAAAGTTTTGTCAGTTTATGTTGAAAAATTTCTCGATCCTGCTCTGTGAAGGGCTTTGGACCTTTTCCATAATGCCCTCGGCGCCGAGCTTTAGCCGCTGTATGACGGGAATCAAGCATAAAATCAATATCTCGATCGTTAAATTCTCGACCTCTAAACGATAGAACATAACAACGTTTGCCAAGTGCAAGCGCCGCAAGTCCATAATCCTGCGTAATGACCACATCATACGGTTTGATATGATTCGCAATGTATAAATCTGCGCTCTGATCACTACGATCCACTTGTACGGTTCGCACACCCTCTCCCCCTTGCAGCAAATGATCAAAGGAAGAGACAAGTAATACAGGAACCTGAAAGAGGCGTGCAGTATTGGCAATCTCTGTCTTAACCGGGCAAGCATCTCCATCCACAACGATGCGACGTATATTCATTTCATTCAAACCCAGACCACCCGGTTTCATAAAATATCTGCTTATTGTAATATACGACCCCGATCAACGAAAATCCTTCTGTCGTCCGTGGAGAAAAACAGAGTCTAAAATACGGAGCGGCTGCTCAAACACTGAAACAACCCGTTCCGTATATTTATACCCTCATATATCATTCTTTAATACTGAACTTATATTCTGCCGAATTGTACAAAGATAATCATTCAAATACAGTAAGATTATCCAACTAATTTGGAGAAATCAGCAAAACCTTTTAAATCTTGATCTATGGCAGCAAGGAGAGCCAGTCGATTCGCACGCACCGCTTCATCTTCCGCCATGACCATAACGGAGTCAAAGAACACCGTGATGGCACCCTTCCATGCTGAAGCAATAGCTAAAGCTTCGGAAGCATTATGCTTAGACAATGCATCACGATAAGTTTCGTTCGTTTGATTCCAGGCATCAAACAACTGACGCTCGCCGTCTTCCATAAACAGTTCAGGGTGTACCGAAGCATTCGATGCTTTAGCTGCTAGGTTTCCAACACGGTTGAACGATTCCAGCGTTGTTTTGAATTCTTCCGCTTCCAGTACAGCTTTCATCAACGCCTCACCTTTTGGAACGATCGCGCTGATATCATCAAATCCGGAAGCAATCACTGCATCAACAACGTCATAGCGCACGGATTCGGAAAGCAATTTTTTCACACGTAGTGCAAAGAAGTCCTGCAAATCTTTACGCACCTCTGCATCTGAACGTTTCAATAGATTCATCTGCGCGTGAACTTCTAATGCTGCACCGAATACATCGGACAAGGTTAGCGGAAGCTGATGATCGAGCAAAATTTGAACAATACCCGCTGCCTGACGTCGAAGTGCATAAGGGTCCTGAGAGCCTGTAGGAATGATATTAATGGAGAAGCAGCCTACAATCGTGTCGATTTTATCTGCCGCACTAACGATTGCACCCACAAGAGATGCAGGAGATTGATCGCCAGCGAAACGAGGTTGGTAATGCTCGAATACAGCTTTAGCAACTTCTTCTTTTTCAGCAGCTTTACGAGCGTAATCTTCTCCCATGACACCTTGCAATTCAGGAAACTCACCAACCATCAACGTAACCAGATCAAACTTGCAGATGTCTGCAGATCTGCTAACCGATTCAGCCACATCGCCAGATACTTGCAACTTCGAAGCCAGGCTGTCAGCAATTTTACGGATGCGGCGAACTTTATCTCCCACCGTGCCTAGTTCTTCTTGGAAAACGATGCTTTCGAGCTTGGACAGTGAATCCTTAATCTCCAGCTTCTGATCTTCCTCGTAGAAAAACTTCGCATCAGACAGACGAGCACGCAACACCTTCTCGTTACCCTTAGCGATAACATCGAGTGAATCGCTGCCGCCATTGCGAACTGTAACAAAGTACGGCAGCAACTGGCCTTCCTGATTCAATACAGGGAAGTAACGCTGATGCTCGCGCATCGACGTAATCAGCACTTCCTGTGGAATATTCAGAAATGAGGAATCAAAGGTGCCGAACAACACCGTTGGTGTTTCGACAAGGAACAATACTTCTTCGAGCAAATCTTCCTTAATCGCAATATTCCAATTTTTATCGGCAGCAAGTGCTTCAATCTGGGATACAATCATCTGCTCACGTTCAGAGATATCTGCAATGACATGCTGAGCACGAAGCACTTCCACGTAAGCTGAAGGCTCAGATACCACAGCTTCATTGCCTAGGAAACGATGCCCACGTGTCACGTTACCTGATTTTATACCCGTGACTTCAAGATCAATGACTTCAGTGCCAAACAATGCAACAATCCAGCGAATCGGACGAACAAATTTGAAATCATAGGATGCCCAGCGCATAAATTTCGGAAAAGTCATTGCGTGTAGTACGGATAACAACCCTTCGCCAATAACGGATGCTGTCTCTACACCTTTGCTACTTTTCGTTGCATAAATGTATTCGACACCGTTCAGTTCCTTGAAAGTAAATTGATCAGGTTCTACGCCTTGACTGCGTGCAAATCCGAGTGCTGCTTTGCTCCAGTTACCGCTGTCATCCAGCGCTATTTTGCGGGAAGGCCCTTTTACCTCTTCTTCCACATCTTCCTGCTTCTCCGCTACGTTCTGAATCAGAATGGCAAGACGGCGTGGTGTCGCGTAAGCTTGCACTTCACCATAGGCAATACGGGATGAATCAAGCCATTTCACGATGCGTTCCTGAAGCTGTGCGATAGCTGCGCGCATAAAACGTGCAGGCACTTCTTCCAGACCAATTTCAAACAACAGATCCTTAGACATTCTCGGCTCCCCCTTTCTTGATCAGCGGGAAGCCCAGCTTCTCGCGCTCTTCCACATATGTTGCTGCCACTTGACGAGCTAGGTTACGGACACGGGTAATGTATCCTGTGCGCTCAGTTACACTAATCGCACCACGTGCATCCAGCAAGTTGAACGTATGGGAACATTTCAGCACATAGTCATAAGCCGGGAACACCAGATGCTGTGCCATCGCTTTATTTGCTTCTTCTTCGTACATATTAAAAAGGGTAAATAGCATTTTCACGTCGGAGATTTCAAACGTGTATTTGGAATGTTCATATTCAGGCTGACGGAATACATCTCCATAGGCAATGCCTTCAACCCATTCAAGATCAAATACATTTTCTTTTTCCTGTATGTAAGAAGCAAGACGCTCCATACCATACGTGATCTCCACAGCCACCGGATTGGTTTCAATGCCGCCGACCTGCTGGAAATACGTAAATTGCGTGATCTCCATTCCGTCAAGCCAAACTTCCCAGCCAAGACCTGCGCAGCCAAGCGAAGGGTTCTCCCAGTTATCTTCAACAAACCGGATATCGTGCTTAAGCGGATCAATACCCAGACGCTTCAAACTTTCCAGGTAGATTTCCTGAATATTATCCGGAGAAGGCTTGATAATGACCTGGAACTGATGATGCTGATACAACCGGTTAGGGTTCTCACCATATCGTCCATCGGATGGACGGCGGGAAGGCTCAACATAAGCTACTTTCCAAGGTTCTGGTCCAAGTGAACGTAAAAAGGTCATCGGGTTCATCGTACCTGCCCCTTTTTCCGTGTCATATGGCTGAACAATAATACAGTTATGCTCGGCCCAGAATTGTTGCAGCGTCAAGATCATCTGCTGAAAATTCATAATCATGCTCCTTTTCGGGTAGTTTGTTAGCAAGCATAGGAGGAGTACAGCCAATAATAAATAGCCCTCGCCCTACTACGCCTGATGTACAGACGTAGGGACGAGAGCTATTCCCGCGGTTCCACCCTACTTGGCCTGAGTCAAACAAATCCTTGTCTGATCCGGCCCACTTTTCCGTGTCCATTCATGCTCCCGAGTGCCTTGTTCACAAACCGATTCAATCAGGCTCTCACCATCCCTGACTCGCTTATCATTGATGCACCAGCTATTCATAAGCTCGTACGTATATCAATCATATTCTGAATCCAGTTTCCTACTTTCTCGTTCAATGCATGTCTCCAAAAAGAGAATTTATACTTCATAATATACAAAATGAAGTATGAAGTCAATAACTATTTTCAAGTGTGACCACAGTTCAAATCCCGTACTTTTCCATCTGATCCAGGAAAGAACGGGACTTGAGATGAAGACCTAACTGGTGATCCATGAAAGCACGCATTACTTTTTTAATCTCGGTACGGGTAGATTCACTTACAGATATATTTCCCAAGCGCTGCAGATCCAGCTGTACAAACAAGCGCAGCAACTTTAAAGTTTTTGGACTAACGGACATCGCTGGCGGGTCAAAATGTTTACATGCCCTGCATAAGACACCGCCGAGTCTGGGACTAATAAATAACTGCTCATCGGGCCGCTCCTGGTTGCATGAAATACACTCATCCAGTTGTGGTCCGTAACCAGCTGCCTGTAATATTTTCATCTCATACAGACTTATAATGACTAAAGGATCTTTATCTTCTTTCAAAGCCTTCAAACAAGCTTTTAATTGCTTGAACCAGAACGCCCCAGTCTCTTCATCCTGAAGCACTCGATCGAGCAGTTCACATGCATAAGAAGCATAGGCAGCCTTTACCAAATCTTCCCTGAGCTCATGATTGGATTCAATAATTTCTCCAGCATTCAATGTACCCAGACCTGTGTTGCGAAAATAAACATATTGACCGTAAGTAAAGGGCTGTACCAGTGCAGCATGCCGACTTTTGGGCTTTTTGGCACCTCGAACGAGTACACCTGCTTTTCCACCACTTTCGGTACAAAGCGTTACAATTTTATTTCCCTCACCGTAGTCCATGCTGCGGATGACAATGCCCTCCACCCTATATAACATGCCTCGTCACCTAACCATTCCTGAATCAGCCCTTTATTCTGTAGCTTCTTCATCTTCACTCACTTCCCTTGCAGTGTCTGACTCCTGTCCTGACGAGTTACACGTCTCGGTATATAACAAATAGGATTCAACGTCCCCTGTCATTGCAAATACCTTCCATGAAAAATCCCGCATCGGAAATTCATCCTCTCTCTTCGGAAATGACGTCTGGTTCTACCCGATAGGATGGAGTCCTGCAAGGAAAACTATGTGTTGCAATTAATGGATAAACATTTGCCCCGATATCACACTGCGTCGTAACGACTACTCGCGGCCGAAACCGAGGTCACGTAGAACACGATCCTGATTTCTCCAGTCTTTTTTCACTTTAACCCATAGATCCATAAAAATTCTGGAGCCGAGCAGGTTTTGAATATCTTGACGAGCACGCTTACCTACTTCTTTGAGTAACGCCCCTTGCTTACCGATAATGATTCCCTTTTGTGAATCACGTTCTACAAAGATGACCGCAGATATATAAACAACGCCGTTATCCTGAACTTTCATATCTTCAATCGTCACGGCGATGGAGTGTGGAACCTCTTCGCGGGTCATTTGCAAAATTTTCTCACGAATCAGCTCGGCGCAGACAAACTGCTCAGGGTGATCCGTTACTTGATCGTCCGGGTAGTACTGCGGACCTTCCGGCAAATACTTACCGATCTGCTCCAGCAACGTGCTAACATTGCTACCGAGCATAGCAGAGACAGGCACGATTTCTGCAAAATCATGCAGTTTACGATATTCCTCAATCAGCGGAAGCAACGCTTCCGGGGCAATTTTGTCGATTTTATTCATAACCAAAATAACGGGTGTACGCACATTTTTCAATTGTTCGGCAATGTATCGATCTCCGCCTCCCATACCTTCCGAGGCATCGATTAGAAACAAAGCAGCTTCAACCTCACCAAGTGTATTCAAGGCGGTTTCATTCATGTAATCCCCAAGCTTGGATTGACGTTTGTGAATTCCCGGCGTGTCCAGGAAAACAATTTGTTGTTCTTCGGATGTGTACACCCCGTGAATTTTGTTACGCGTTGTCTGTGGCTTGTCCGACATAATTGCAATTTTCTGACCAATCACCTGATTCATCAGAGTAGACTTACCTACGTTAGGACGTCCGATGATTGCAACGAATCCGGATTTAAATGCTTGTTTTTTCATATGTTCCTCCTCAGGCGCCTAGGCCTGAAATTTATTTTTTAGCAGAGTTTAGATCTGAGGGACCAAATGCCCATGGCAGCAATTCAGCAACTGTCGTTTCTAACAAGTCGCCTTTCAAATTACCCAAAATGACTTTCATATCCGGCTCACACAGTTCAAACATTACTTGGCGACATACGCCACATGGAGCAATTGGCCCTTCGGTATCACCAACGATGGCCATCGCCTTGAAACTGCGCGGCTTGTGCCCTCCGGCAATCGCACTGAACATCGCGGTACGCTCAGCACAGTTACCCGGTGTGTACGCCGCATTTTCAATATTACATCCATGATGCACATGTCCTTCGCTATCCAGCAATGCTGCGCCTACCCCAAAATGGGAATATGGCGTGTACGCTTTTGTACGTGCCTTTATTGCTTCCTGCATCAATAAGCCATTATCCATTAATATTTCTCTCCCTTAGGGTGTGTATAAAGGTGTGCTCTTTGAGTTAAGTTGATTAAAACCGTTTGATTACACTCAGTCACTCCGATGACAGAATAACCTTTCGATCGCTGTTATCCTCGGATTTTTTCGAATCACTTTTCCAAAGTGAAAATCCGATGATAAAGGCGAGCGCTTCGCTTCTACAGGTTTTTTCTGTCCTCTCCGTTATTGTGTAATCTCTGGGAAATCAACTTAAAAGCAGAAGCACACTTTAATTGGTAGTGTGCATTTAAAACATGAAAACCGTTGGATTACACTGGACACTCCGATGACAGAATAACCTTTCGATCGCTGTTATCCTCGGATTTTTTCGAATCACTTTTTTACAAAGTGAAAATCCGATGATAAAGGCGAGCGCTTCGCTTCTACAGGTTTTTTCTGTCCTCTCCGTTCTTGTGTAATCTCAGGAAAATTAACTTAAAAGCAGAAGCACAACTTCATTGATGGTTTGCAATGAAAACCTTAAACCAGTTGATTGCACTGAGTCACTCCGATGACAGAATAACCTTTTAATTGTTGTTATACCAATAGTAGTTTTAGCCAAGCAAAAACTGGTTTAAGGAAAACAATACATCCTATGATGACGGCGAACACCGCAGCCAGCAAAACTGCCCCAGCCGCGGTGTCTTTTGCCGCTTTTGCGAGCGGATGAATATCGGGCTGGGCCAAATCAACAGCGGCTTCTACGGCTGTATTCATCAGTTCCGTGACCAGAACCATGAAGACAGCTGTCAGTACAAACATCCAGTCCGTTCTCGAAATGTGGAAAAAAAATCCGGCTACACACATCAAAACGGCAACTCCCGTGTGAACTCTAACATTCCGTTGCGTACGCAAGCCGTATGCAATTCCTTCCATAGCATTAAGGAATACCAGACCCCAGGAGCGCCTTTTCATTATCGTGTCAACCCAGCCTGGGCGAGAACAGCTTCCTGTTTCCCCATCATCTCCGCCTCACTAGCCTCATCCTGGTGGTCATAACCAAGCAGATGCAGGAAGCCATGAACAAACAGGAAGCCAAGCTCACGCTCGAATGAATGTCCATATTCCTCACTTTGCACGATCGTCCGTGGAACAGAAATGATAATGTCACCGAGCACATCCGGCATCTCTTCCATTTCCTCATCCTCATCAAGCTCGTAGATGATATCTAGCTCTTCGTCTACGGTTTCATTCATTGCAAAGGACAACACGTCCGTAGGACGGTCGATGCCACGATAATCGCGATTTAGCTCGTGAATCTGCTCATCATTTACAAACGTCAGAGCAACTTCTCCGTCGGTAATCCCCTCTGCTTCGCCAGCAAGAGCCAGCAACTGCTCCAGCATTACGATCATTGGCTCTGTAATTTCTTTATCCTCTTGTTCATTATTCCATGCAAGGTTAAGACTCATTCTTTCATAACTCCTGTCTACTCATAATATAAGTCAGCCAGCTTCTGGCGACGTCGGCTTTTGTTTCTTGATCTCTTCCGGATACTCAATTCTGGAGTGGAAAATGCCCATAACCGTTTCCTTTAATGTTTTGGCGACGATATCCAGTTCACGCATCGTAAGGTCACAATCGTTGAACTGATGATCATCCAGACGGCCTTTGATGATTTTTTCTATCATCGACTCTACCTGCTCCACAGTCGGCTTGCGTAGTGAGCGAACCGCTGCCTCCACACTATCAGCAATGCCTACAATCGCAGACTCCTTAGACTGTGCCTTCGGCCCCGGATAACGGAAATCCTCTTCTGTGAAATCGGGTTCGATTCCCGCTTCTTCTGCCTGACGGAGCGCCTTGTGGTAGAAGTAGTGAAGGAACGTTGTACCATGATGCTGCTCAGCAATATCCCGAATCGGCTTCGGCAACTTGTAGTCCTTCTGCATCTCAACGCCATCCCGTGCATGCGCAACGATAATTGACTTGCTTAGCTTCGGATCGATGGAATCATGCGGATTCTCCATGTTGTTTTGGTTCTCAATAAAATAGACAGGCCGCTTGGTTTTCCCGATATCATGATAATACGACCCCACGCGACATAACAACCCATTAGCCCCTATAGCCTCAGCCGCCGCTTCAGACAGATTACCAACCATAACGCTATGATGATACGTACCCGGTGTCTCTGTAAGCAGCTTGCGGAGCAATGGATGATTTGGATTCGAAAGCTCAACCAGTTTAAGCGCGGATAGAATGCCAAACGACGTTTCAAAAAACGGCATTAGCCCGATAACCAGAATAGCTGTCAGTACCCCGCCTGCAAAGGCGTATCCAATGCCATACAGCGTTGTTGTTCTGTTCCAATCGCCTGTGTCAATTAAAGCCAGTGTAAAGACAGCTAGAGATCCGAACAGACAGACCATGATAGCTCCTTTTAAGATGGTTGATCGCTGACTTGCTCGGTGCGTTGCAAAAATCGCCACAAACGAAACAACAACGGCAAAGAAGCCAAGTTCAAAGTCAAAAAGCTGACCCTGGTGTGTATTCAAAATAATACTGGACAGTATGCCGATAAGAATCGAGCATACAAATGCAAGCGATGTATCCAGTAGCAACGCGATCAACATCGCTCCAACAGCCACCGGTGCTAAAAAACCGATAAATGGACGCTCATTGGTCTGAATCAAGGCTGTCACATGCATTACAACAATTGAAATAATAAAGATGATAACAAGCATAAGCAGCTGGGCATTATTATATTTGAAATGTGTTCCACTGCCTTGCTGAATAAACATTAAAATCGCAGCTGACAGCATACAGGAGAACAAAAGTAATCCCAGCTGCGGCCAGTAGTTGACTTCATTTTTCAGCAAATCATTCTCATTAAGCAGCGCATACATTTCCGGGGTTATGATCTCCCCTTTAGAAACCAGTGTATCTCCTTGCTTGATAAACACCGTCGGTGTGTTCTCACGCGCTTGGACTTTCGCTTCTTTGGTACCCTCTTCATCATAGAAACGGTTAGCCGTTACCACCAGTCGCGTAAGCTCCTGTACAACTTCACGCTGTGTACGTTTACTAAGTGAGCTTGCGCTGACCATCTCCGCCACTTTTGCACGGGCTGTTGTGGCCTCACTGACCTGATCCGTCATCAGTCTTGCTACAATATCACGCGCAACAGGCTTCATCTCTTGAATATCATCCGAAGTCAGACGCGAGATTTTGATGTACGTTTCTTCAGGAATGCGGTAGCTTTGTTCCTGCACAACGTTTCGAATCTCTTCCAGCAACGTATCGGAGTATGTACCGGTTTTCCGATTGTTATTGATATAATTAGATACAAAGTCTTTCTGACGCTGCGGAATCTCATCGCGATAAATATCAATTTTGTCCTGACTTGAGATCTGATCATCCTGATTTAAACGGTCAATGCGATCCAGCAGCGTTGTCATCAAATTTTCGTTACGCATCTGCACGATCTGATAGATCGGCTGTACACGCTCGGCTGCTTCTTCTTGTGCCTTAAGTGTTGCCTTGTTATTCGGGATCTGCATAGGCGCAGCAATATCCACTTCACTTCGTGTTCCTTCCTGAATGTCATACCGTTCAGGTAAGAGTTTGGAAGAAAGACTCACGTAAAAGAGGATCACTAAAAACAAAAAGAGAAGATAGCGTGCCCACACGCTATACTTCCATCCTGTCGCTCTATTATGAAAAGATTTGCCTTTTGACATTTCTTTCGAGGTCACTTTAGACAATCCCTTTCTATGCTTGATTTTCTGCGGCGTGGTTGTAAGCCACAATGATTTTCTGGACAAGGGAGTGACGTACAACATCCTGTTCAGCAAAATGTACAAACCCAATCTCCTGAACTTCACTCAGGATCGCACTCGCTTCTACAAGTCCTGATTTTTTGCCACGTGGTAAATCAATCTGCGTCACATCTCCGGTAATGACCATTTTGGAGCCAAAACCAAGACGAGTCAAAAACATTTTCATCTGTTCAGGTGTTGTGTTCTGAGCCTCATCCAGGATGATAAAAGAATCATCCAACGTACGCCCACGCATATAGGCCAAGGGAGCGATTTCAATTAATCCGCGTTCAAGTGCCTTCGCCGTTTGTTCCTGCCCCATAACGTCATACAGAGCGTCATACAGTGGTCTCAGGTAAGGGTCTACCTTCTCCTGCAAGTCACCCGGCAGAAAACCCAGACTTTCTCCTGCTTCAACTGCAGGTCGTGTAAGCACGATCCGTTTGACACTGCCTTCTTTGATTGCGGCAACAGCCAACACTACAGCCAAATAGGTTTTACCCGTTCCGGCAGGTCCAATTCCGAAAACAATATCCCTCTTTTTAATCGTAGTTACGTAATGTTTCTGTCCAATCGTTTTCACACGAATCGGTTTACCACGGTATGTGGTCGTAATTTCGCCTTTGAACAGATCGAGAAGCTGATCTGCACGCATATCTTTGGCAAGCTCTATCGCATACATGACATCTCTTTCGGTTAAAACATATCCATTGCGTATCAACTGCAATAAAACATCAAATAGTTGTTCAAGTGATTCCACCTGCTGCACAGTACCAAAGATATTAATCTCTGCTTCGCGTGAAGCGATCTGGGCAGGAATTTCGGATTCAATCAGTTTCAGAAAAATATCTTGGGGGCCAAAGAGAGATTGCCCCTCTCCCGCACTTTGGAGCGAGATTTGTATGCTGCGTGTTTGATCTGACAAATATCCTCATTCTCCTTGACTATGGACTAACGGAAGTTCTTCCGCGATGCTTTCTTCCACTTCAAATAATACTTTCATATAAACTTTACCATTCTCTTTCTTCTCATGCAAAATTTTTTCACTTAAAATTTTCGTGCCTTTACCGTTTTTGGCTAAAATATCATTTCGCGCCCCTTCCAACCCTTTCGTTTTGGCCCACGCTACACTCTGCTCTTCTTGATGGAAATTCGTTTCCATATCCTTCTCTGTCATCCATCCCATAGGCAAGGTGAATGAACGCCAGGTCAGAGGTTTATGGTAAGTTTCCGTATCATATGAACTATAGGGTGTATTCCCATATCCCCATAGTTGAATTGCCCAATCCCCAAGCACCACGTAAAAACGCTCTTTGCTCTCTCCCGTCATCGTTTGGTGTTTCTGAATGAGAGGAACCTGTATATTGTATTCTCGCCATACCATTCCCCGGACTTCTCCTTTGGCAACAATCGTTTTGGTATTTTCCTCATCACCGAGAATGCCTGAAATCAACACTTGTCCTTTCTTAACACGCATGTCCTTCTGTACCACGGGCCGTCCCTGTTCGGCATAAATATGGGTGATAACCGCATCCGATTTACTGATCAGATGTCTTGGGCTCAGCAACGGTTCACGCTTAGGTTGCGCCGATTCGACAACCTGAATCGTAACCCTTGTTCCCTCTTTGGTTACGCCAATCCAGGTCACATCTGGCAGCGCGAGCGCCAGATGTCTGGAAAGCTTGTCCTGACTTTTCATTCGAAAACTCCATTGAAAAGGATAAAGACCTTCCTTTTTGGCCGCAGCCAGTACCTCGTCAGTCGGAATCGTTACGTTCCCCTTAACTTCCACGTCCCAAATCATGGACGATAGCGCAAATAGTGCTGCTACAAAAAATAGCATGCCCCCCACAAAAAACTTTCTGCGGAATAAACGCGCCAGAAAAAAAGGAAAACCGCTGCGGTGCATGATCTTCACTCTGCAGCCTGTCCTTTTTACTATGGGCCGCAGCCTGAAAAAATGCGGAAGCAAAATGCTCATCTCCGCCTCGCGTCCATCCTGCGCACGTAGATCCCATACACTAAGCCGTTGCTCGGTTATCGTATTGATTAATGTCTCTATATCTCCGCCTGTTACCTTGATCCGCAATGCTCCCCGCAATTTGTACAGACTGGGCTGCTTCATCCGTCTCCCTCCACTCCATTCATATGAATATCCAGAATCGTACCTTCTATAGCTACTTCATCCGGCAAAATGTTACGTATCACCAGAGCGCTGCCTTTGATCTCCAATTGGCCTTGTGACAGAGCCAGTACGATGCGATCCGGCGTGAAGTGGATCACACCGCGATGATTCTCTATATACAATTGCTTACTGCCGATCAGGGTTAACCGTGGCATATCATAAAGCACATCCTGCGGCAGATCCAGCACCTCACTAGTCCATCTGCGCAGCTTGCGGCTGATCCGGGTCATTCGAAGGTCTTCCCCCTTCCTCTACAGTTCAACTTATGCGCAAATTCAGGAAATTATGAAGAATTGGTGAGCGGTTACGTACATATTTTGCTAAAAATACAGGCATACGAAAAAAGCCTTCTCTGGAGGCAGTATGCACACCAGAAAAGGCTTCGTTCCGTGTTCAATATTTGAATGAATTACCGCCGTCTACAGCTTGCCTCTTGTACCAAAAGGCTGCTTCGAACGTGGCGAACCAAGCACTTCTGCCCAGAGTACCCCTGTTCGGATATCTTCCGGACGAAGACGGGAAGGCCCTGAATTCGTTGAATCCGTATCTTCAAAGCTAGAATTCGACACCGATGGAGAACTTGCTGAAGAAATACGATTCAGTCTATCTTGTATCATGCGTTGCTGTTCTTCCATCAATCTCATCTGCTCATCGACCGAACTTTGCATGTTACCCAGAGATTGCTCACGTCTGAAATCATCTCCTGAACGAGAAGATGCTACAGTCTCTGGCTCTGAGTAAGGCTGATCATAACGTTCGTCGTAACGTTCATCATCATAGCGCTCGTCGTCATAACGCTCATTACGCTGCTGATCGTAACGTTGCTCATCCGTCCTCGATGACTGCTGCGGAGAGTCATTTCCTGAGCGACGATTCGCATCCTCGCCATTACCAAATGTCGGCATCCCGTTACCAGGACGCTTCTGATTCGGGTTTGCAGACTTCCCGAGCTTTCCAAGAACCGAAAAGAGGGCAAAAGCAATAACCGCTACTACATACAGATTGTTAAATATCCATTCGAATAGGCTCATATGCACTCACCGCCTATCTTCCGTTTTTGGAATCACCTTGATCGCTGGAATTCGAACCTTCAGCAGGTTTTCCCAAAGTATTACGCATCTGAGTATCCGCTTCAATGTTTTTCAGGTTCATATAATCCATCACGCCAATTTTTCCGCTACGAAGCGCTTCTGACATGGCCAGTGGGACTTGGGACTCGGACTCAACGACTCGCGCTCTCATCTCAACAACGCGCGCTTTCATCTCTTGCTCTTGAGCTACGGCCATCGCACGGCGCTCTTCCGCTTTTGCCTGTGCAATACGTTTATCTGCTTCAGCCTGCTCGGTTTGCAAGAAGGCACCAATGTTTTTACCAACATCTACGTCCGCGATATCGATAGACAGGATCTCAAACGCAGTACCTGCATCCAAACCTTTAGATAATACAGTTCGAGAGATCAAATCTGGATTTTCCAAGACATCTTTGTGAGAGTTCGAAGAACCGTTCGTACTTACAATCCCTTCGCCGACACGGGCAATAATTGTTTCTTCACCAGCACCACCGACGAGGCGATCAATGTTGGCACGAACCGTAACTCGTGCTCTAACTTTAACTTCGATACCATCTTTGGCAACCGCGGATACGATAGGCGTTTCAATAACACGCGGGTTTACACTCATTTGCACGGCTTGCAATACGTCACGACCTGCAAGGTCAATAGCCGCAGCACGTTCGAATTCGAGTGGAATGTTTGCACGTTGAGCAGCAATAAGCGCATTAACAACACGGTCAACGTTACCACCAGCAAGGAAGTGACTTTCCAGTTGATTAATATTCAAGCCAAGGCCCGCTTTTGTTGCTTTGATCAACGGGTTAACGATTCGGCTTGGTGTTACACGTCTCAATCTCATCGCCACGAGTGTAATGATACCTACACGCACGCCGGATGCAATAGCCGAGATCCAGAGCATAACCGGGAAAAAGCTGAAAAATACGCTCAGGACGATAATAGCTAGCACCGCGATGAGCAAAATCGTAATCATTGGATCCATAGATTAAATTCCTCCGTTTGCAATATGTTTTTTGTAAAATAGAGCATCAGAACTGACGCTAATGAATCCGCTGCTGAAACATGAATCCACCATATTGCCCGCAGCCTGGCAACAGGTTATGTACATTGCCGAAGCGTTATCATCGCTTCGGCAACCACAGGGTTACACCGGCAAAGCCTGTTGTACAACAATCCTTGTACCTTCTGCTTTGATCACAATAATCGGCGTATCAATTGGAATAAATCCGCCATCTGTGACCACATCGATGCGCTCACCATCAAACATCGCCGTTCCTGATGGACGAAGCGGTGTAAGACTGATGCCCTGCAAGCCAATCAACTCTTTACGCTCTGTAGCAGAAGAATATCCACGATCAGCCGATAACTTGTCGCTTAATATGAATCGATTCCATATTCCTCGATCCTTGAATACCACAGCGATGATCGCGATAACAACCAGTGCAGCTCCAAAAGCAATACCTAGGGACACAAACGCATCACTCGTGTCATAAGCCGCTCTGACAACCCCGGCTACCAGCGCAATGGATCCCAAAATACCTAGAATACCAAAGCTCGGAATAAACATCTCCAGAATCATCATGACAAGCCCGACCGTAAATAATACCCATGTCTCCGCCCCGGCAAACCCCGCAATGTAGTTTCCGGAGAAATAAAGCACAAAACATACAATCCCGACGATTCCCGGAACGCCAAATCCAGGCACAATCAGTTCAATGATGACACCGGCAATACCAATAAACAACAACACCGTCATCACAATCGGATTGGTCAAAAATGTCGAAATGTTCTCTGCAGCAGTGCGCTCCAATTTGAACACATGTTCTTGACTGTAACCAAGCCATGTTGCTGCTTCCTCAGGTGTGTTGCTGATATGGTCGGCATAACCCACTTTCAGCGCGTCCTCTGCGGAGAGAGCAATAATTTCACCTTTTTGTTTGGTTTTATTGATCTCTGGCATTTCTACCACCATATTGACGTCGGCCATACCTGCCGCAATATCACCATCCCGGCCGCTCTTTTGGGCAGCACCCTCCATTTTACTCGTCCAGTATGCAACCAGCTTGGGATCGTCAACATGTTTGCCTGTGCTGTCTACCATGGCCGCAGCACCAATCATGCTGCCTGGTGACATTACGATCTTATCTGCATTCAGCGCAAGAAAACTTCCTGCCGATGCAGCATCACCACGAACAAAAGCCAACGTTTCGATAGGGCTGTCTTTAATCATCGTGCCTAGCGCATCTGCAGTATCCACACGGCCTCCCGGCGTATTGATATCAAGAATGATCAAGCCGGCATTCATCTTCTCTGCTTCCTTGAATCCGCGCTCCATGAATTTGCCTAATCCCTGCTCGATTGGTTTATCCACCGGAATAATATATACGGCGCCGCTTTTCTCAGCTGCATGCGCTGACGGTATTCCAATCCAGGCAGGAAGTAAAAGCGTCAGCAGCATCAAGAGCATCAGTGACCCCGTAAGCCTCTTCCGGCGCTTTCCCTTCACATTAGTCCCCCCTTTTCCAATAATGTTATACTGTCCAGCTTATGGTATTTATTACGTACAATGCAACATTACGTTTCAAAAACTTAAAATTATATTTGAATATTCGCTCAAATGCAAGAAATAATACCCACAAACATGTTTTATAACCATTATTTATAAAAATTCATGTATTTACTGTGAAAGGAGAGCGAGGACCATGTTGCTTCCTTCATCGTAATACCAAGTGTCTATACATCATCGTAGGCCGTTTGTTTACATACAATGTTCTCGAAAGGTTTTGCATGATAATCAAAAGATAAGGATGAAAGACGATTAATATAACAATAAAAAAACACCCCCTGACAAGTCAGGGGGTGTTTATTGAATTTGCTTTATTGCAGAAATTGTTGAACTGCTTGATTAACCAGTTTGCCGTCCGCTTTGCCTTTGACTTTCGGCATAAGGGCCGCCATCACTTTCCCCATCTCGGCTTTCGAAGAAGCACCGGTTTCCTGGATGGTCTGCTGTACAATAACTTTAATTTCTTCTTCGGTAAGCTGTGCAGGAAGATACTGGATAAGTATTTCAATTTCCGCTTCGGCATTTGCCGCGAGTTCTTCGCGACCTGCTTTGCCAAATTCTTGGAGGGCATCTTTGCGCTGTTTGATTTCACGACTCAGGATATCAAGCACTTCGTTGTCATCCAAATCTCTTTTCAAATCTATTTCAAGATTCTTGATCGTCGAACGAATCAACCGAATGGTGGAGAGTCTGAACTTGTCCTTACTCTTCATCGCTTGCTTCATATCTTCGTTCAATCGTTCGCTAAGATTCATGTAGTTAAAATCCTCCTAAAACTTTCTCTTACGAGCAGCCTCGGACTTTTTCTTGCGCTTTACGCTTGGCTTCTCATAATGCTTACGTTTCTTCACCTCAGCCAAGACGCCATCTTTAGCGATGGAACGTTTAAAACGGCGAAGTGCAGCATCAATAGTCTCGTTTTTGCGAACTTTAGTTTCAGACACCAGTTTTCCCTCCCTCCGACCAGACCGTCCAAGAGCAATAACACGGTTCATCATCTTCCATTATAGGCGAAAGGCAATAAAAGTGTCAACCTTAACGTGATCCCTTAATATTAGCTGAGTTACAGTTTTTTTTCAAGTGCAAAAACAATTCCACAACTTGAGTAACATTAACCTACGCTCTTATTTGTGTGAATCAGACAAACTTGTTAACGCACCCAGCCGGGTTCCGCCCAGCACATGGTAATGCAAATGGTGCACGGTTTGTTCGCCGTCTCTACCACAGTTGTTAATCAATCGATATCCCGTTTCCTGCACACCAAGCCGCTTGGCTGCCTCTTGTGCAGCTGCATGAATCTCTCCAATCAAGGGCAGATCTTCTGTCGTTACATCATTCATGGAAGCGATATGCTTCTTTGGCACAACCAACACATGTGTTGGTGCCGCAGGCTGAATGTCATGAAAAACGATCACATGGTCGTTCTCCAGTACTTTGTTGGAGGGAATGGTGCCCTCTACAATTTTGCAAAATAAGCAATCCATCGTACAATCCCTCCTTCCTTCGACTCAAATTATGTATACCCTTATATCATACTAAAAGTAAATTCGCACGTCCAATACTGCGGGGACAAGTTTTATTTCACATGATCCATTGAAAAAACATGTATTAACATTAACACTTGCGTAGAAAGGTAGCTATGGATTCCATAAGAGTTACACGAGATGGTCTCCTTATGCATTTAATCTTTAGTTGTCAAAAAAAGCCACACCCGGAGGCACAATATACATTGCCTGGGTCTGACTCTAATTGGATTTGTTGTCGTTCATCCCACTAATTCGAATGAATGTGACTTAGACTTTTTTTAATAATAAGGCAGTAAGGTTAATGCAGTCAGAGCAAACAAAGGCAGAACCAGCCTGTTAAATCTTCTGCGACCATATCCATAATAAGGATAAGGAGCAGGGTAGCCGTAACCAGGATAAAATCCACGAGCCGTGTTCGCTGGATATTGAGTTACAGGCATCATATTCGGAGCTGCATTTGCATGGCCTGCCATAACTTCATTCCCAACCGGAACAGCCAAATAAATCATTTCATCATCCACATTCTCCACAATGCCATCATAATAGGAACCATCATTCATCTGAATACATACATAACGATGGATATGATCCTTACAGAGTTTCTTTGCCGCTACTTTATCCACGCCAATCGCCTCCCATTTCAGCTCTTCTTCACCCTTCATCGTATTCAGATCTGGGCGAATTGACACTGTATTGAAGAGGTTTAGATAAAAGGATACAAAAAAGGAGCCCCTCGCGAGCGGTCTTCGGTAGAAGTCCGGCTACACGGACATCTATACAGGAAGCTTCCTGAACAGATGTCCGGGCGGGGGGCTCAAAAATGTTTGTCGGCTTGACTGTAGTATAACAGCCTGATGAACCTGTATCTGTGATGAAATTCACTCGTTGTCTCATCTATCAAAAAAAAGAAATATTTTTACAAATTGATCATTGCTACAAATTCAGGGCTACAAACTTTCCAACACAACCCTGGATCCTGCACCAGCATCACCTGCTGGAATCACAACCAGTTTGCGCGGCAAACGCGCGCGCAGTTCGGGAACGTGACTGATGATACCTACGGCCAAGCGATCGTCATGCAGTTTTTCTAACGATGTGATGACCGTATCCAGCAATTCCGGATCCAGTGTGCCGAACCCTTCATCCAAGAAGAAAAATTGCAGCGGATATTGGCCGCGCAACTGAATCTGGGCGGATAACGCCAAAGCCAGTGACAATGAGGTCAGGAATGTCTCTCCCCCGGAAAGGGTAGATACTGGACGTTTCACGCCACCGTTAGCATCATCACAAATCACAAAGCCGCCGCCCGAATCCACTTCCAGAGAATATCTCTGTTTAGTTAGGAAACGCAAACGCTGAGAAGCCGCATGACTTACTTGCATTAGCTGCTCCTCGGCGATATATTCGACAAATGCGTTCCCCCTGAATGCAGCCTGCAGCTTGCTCAGCAACTCGCCTTGATGGCTAATCTCCAATCGTTTCGTCTCCAGCTCCGTCCAGCGAACATGGCGTTTCTGCACATCCTCCAGATCCCGCTCGGCACGTGCTTTCGCTTGCAGCGCTGTCTCATCCTCAGATCTGGCGTGTTTTAAACGTTCTGTGCAATCGATCCACTGCTCTTCCGTAACAACAGCGCCGTTCAGTTTCTGCTCCAGCTCACGCAACTGAGAAGCAAGTTCGCGCTCACGTTCACGATGATGCTGAATTTCGTTCTTCAACCGTTCCGCGTCCTCGGCAACCATTGCCGCCTGTGTAACGGCGGATTCTGTTTCGAACGCGGATTGCTCCAAGAGCTGCCGCCAGCGTTCCTGTGCCAGCTCCAAATGTTCCGAAGCCGAGACGGCAGCTTGCTGTGTCATCACATCTCGCTTCACCGACTCCTGTTTCTGCGCATCCGCTTGCTTGAAGCGCCCAGCAGCTTCCTCCGCAGCCTTGCGCAGTTCGTCCAGGCGAGCCTGTGCCTTGCGAATCAGATCTTCAACACGCTGTTCGCCAACCCACTGGCGCAGTCGTTCTTCTTTCTCGGCAAGCTGCTTGCTGCCTCCTTGCCATTCGGTCTGCCACTGGATCAGCTGCTTGTCCAATTCCACCAGCTTCTGCTGCAATGACTGGACAAGCTGCTCCTTCTCCTCAAGGAACGTCACGCTTTTGGCCAGACGTTCCTTGATGTCTTCAGCGCGTGCATCGCGCTCCTGCATCGCTTGATAGAGGCCGGCGGCCTCCTCCTGCGCGATGTCAGGCAGCTCTGCGGCCCAGCGGCTCTGCAATGCGGCCGCAGCGGCTTCGCTCTCGGCCAACTTGCGCTCCGCCTGGGCGAGCCCGGCACGGCCGGCCTCTTGCGCAGCTGCCGCTTCCATGCGGCGCTGCTGCGCGTCCGCAGCCGCCTGCTGCAACGCGGCGGCTTCGCCCTGCAGTGGCGCTGCTGCGGCAGCCAGCGTCTGCGCGGCTTCGCGCAGCGCAGCGGCTCGCGCTGCCCAGCCCGCCATGGATCGCCCGCTATCGGGCGATAAGGCAGGCTCGGGCTCCGCTGCCGCAGGCGCGGCCTCGGCTGCGGCCGGGGCATCGCCGGCCGCGGCGCCAAGCTGCGTCAGCAGGCTGCGGCGTTCGTGCAGCTGCTGGCGCAGCCCGAAGCGCAGCTCCTGCAGCTCCGCGTGCAGGCTGCGCAGCAGTTCCAGGTCCGCATCGTCTGCGTGCGGACCTTCTCCCGGCTGCGCAGCCGGGAGCGGGTGGTGTGCGGAGCCGCACACCGGGCATGGCTCGCCATCGCGCAGCTCGGCGCGCAAGGCGGCGGACAGTCGGTGCATCTCCTGCTCACGCATCGTGCTGCGCAGCTGTTCCTCCGCCCGGGCCAGCAAGCGCTGTTCGCTTCCTATATCCTGCTCACAGGCAAGCAAGGCCTCAAGACCTGATGACGCCTGTTCCATCAATTGCTGGCGCTGTTCGGTCAGGCGTCTCTCTTCCGCAACCGCCGCTTCCAGCTTGGCGGCCCCTTGTTCTGCAGACTGCTGATAGGTCTGCATATCCGCTTTATGTTGGTTCACTTGCTCAAACGCTGTATCCATCCGATGTTTCAGTTCAAGCGCTGCTTGCAGAAGTCTGCGTTCCTCGGACTTCACTTCGTTCGGCTTAAGACTCTCTTGCAATTCCTCACGCCGTTTGCGTCCTCGCAGCTGTAGTTCTCGCTCTTTATCGAGCTGTTGTCCCAGCGTTGTCTGTTCGGCTTGCCCTTTCTCCATCAGTTGTGCAAGCCTTGAACAATCCGTCTGTAAAACATCACGTTCCCGCTGCAACTCCTTGGCTTGCTCCAACTGATCCAGGCGCAGAAGTAATTTGGGCTCGTCTGTCGCCAGTTGCTGCCTGGCCTCTTCTGCCTTTCCAGCTTCCTGAACAGCCAAATGTTCGTGTTCCACTGCCTGCTTCCGGGCCGCCTCAGCTTCCATCTGGCGCTTCTTCGAGGTTGCAGATGCATCACGTACCGTCTGAAGCGCAGGCAGCATCGCTTCAGCTGCTGCCGATAACTTCAACCGTTCTTCGTCCATTTCAATCTGATTCGCCTTGGATTGCAGCAACTGCTGTTCTTCCATTCGTGTTTGCCGTTCCTGACTCAATTCACGAATTCGGCCCAAATGCTCCGCTTCCTTCACTGCTGAATCCAGCACTTTGCGCGATGCTTCCGCATGCAGAACTGCCGCCTGAAGTAAAACTTTCGTTTCTTCGAGCGTTTCTTTACTGGCATTGCCAAGTCCCTGCTGCTCTGCCGCAAGGGATTGATGTGCCATATCATTATCTTTGACCCGCCGACTTAATTTAATAGCAAGCTGATCTCCGTACTTCTCCAGATGAAAGAGACGTTGCAGCATCTGCCTCCGCTCGCTGCCTTTCAGTGAAAGGAATTCGGCAAATTTCCCTTGCGGTAAAACCACCGCCCTTGTGAAATCGTCCATTTTTAGACCAATCACATCTTCAACGCATCGATTGACTTCTGCCAGTTTGTCAGCAAGCACTTGATCTTCCCCATCAATCGTCTCAATAAACTTGCTGACCGTGTTGCTGACAGACACTTCATTGTTACGTTTAAAGCGCCGTTCTACCCGGAATCTACGAGTTGTCTCGGCCGAAGCCAGCTCGAAAGTAAAAGCAACCGAGAGCGAATCTTCGGCATGGTTCATAATGCCCTGCGTACCATTTACAGCACGTTCCACCTTACCATACATAGCAAGTGTGATTGCATCAAGCAAGGAAGACTTTCCGCTACCCGTAGGCCCAAAAATACCAAACAAGCCCGTCTCGGTCAGCACCGTAAAATCAATTTCCTGCATCTCGCGATAACTTTGCAATCCGGCAACTTTCAGCAAAATCGGTCTCATCTGTTTTCGACCTCCTCACGCGCACCTGGCTCGTCTTCATCCACAAGCTCCAGGAACAGCTGTACAAGGCTGTCTTCCGGCTGTGCTCCACCGGTTTGACGTTGATAAAACTTACGAAAAAGTTCATGTACAGGCAACTCTGAGCGCTGTTCTATTAGCCCAGCTGCCTCCATCTCGGGATATACAGGACGAATATGAATAATGCCTTCATGAGCTTTGCGCAACTGCTGAATTTCCTTGAGAGACATGGCATCCTCCAGCCAGACCTCCATATCGATGTATGCCTGAGAATCACGTCCCTCATCCAGCCAGCGGTACACTTCAGCCAGACCACCTCTCGCTTTCCAGCGAACGAGTGGATTACCTGAGGTAAGCAGCACCTCTTCCGCTTGTGCAGTTCCGCCCGGCGTGAGATCCACCATTGTTATCGATTTACTTTGTCCTGCTTCCGAGAAGCTGTACGCCAGCGGAGAACCACTATACCGAATCACACCGTCTCCTTTGACGGCTTGTGCTCGATGCAGATGCCCCAGAGCAGTGTATTGTGCCCCTGTCGCCAAAGCGGAAGGATCTACCGTGTAAGCTCCCCCCACCTGTATAGGCCGTTCAGAATCACTCTCTAACCCGCCTAATACATAAATATGACTCATGGCGAGATTCACAGTATCCGGACGAAAGGAAGCCGCCAAACGCTGCATTAACATACCCACTCTGCGGCTGTATGCTTGACGAAGCACATTCTCGTCTCCATCTGTCGTCAACAGTTCATTCAATCTCGCTTCTGACGGGTACGGCAAAGCGGCGATGTGTGCTGTCTCTCCGGTTCGTCTTGTATGAATGGTAACGGCTTCAGACACCGGTGTTCCCACAAGCGTAATCCCCTGCCTGTTCACGAGCGGTGTTACGGATGCCACCCTTTCAGGTTGATCATGATTGCCCGCAATAACAACGAGTGGTCTGCCATGCTCGGTCAAACGTGCTGCCGCCTCATAAAAAAGTTGTTCTGCCGAGGCTGGTGGATTAACAGAATCGTAGACATCTCCAGCCATCAATATAGCATCGGCCTTTTGATCATCGGCGAGTTTGACGAGTTCATCGACAAAGTCCTCCTGTTCACGTAGCCGGCTTCGTCCCTCCAGCGTTTTTCCCAGATGCCAGTCCCCCGTATGCAAGATACGCATCGTCCGTTCCACCTCTCTTTCCTAACTCATCTATCGTTTCTTCTATCATTTCTTCTATTTGTTTCTTCTATCATTTTATAATTTAACCGCATGACCACCATCAAAAAAGTAGAGCCACGTGTGATCAACTTTCCGACTCAATATATCCTCAATCGCCCGTCCGTACAATTCTAGTTGAAAACGATAGTTTTCAACCAGCGGCTCCAGTCCCCCGCGATGTTCCAGCACCCTGTCCGTCTTGTAATCCAGCAAAACAAGTTCACCATCGACCTCATAGAGACAGTCAATGATTCCCCTTACGAGCACCGTTTCGTTATCGAGAACAGCCTGCACTTTACTATTTTCACCAAATACCTCCTGCTCTTCGTTCTGATGCAAACCATGAACCCACTCTGCAGGAGACTGATGTGCAGGAAGGCCATAAGTAAATGGAATTTCCCTTCGGATCCATGCCGCACGAAGCATCTCGGTTCCTGGCTGCGTATCAAAAAAGGCAGTCAGTTCACTTTGTTCAATTGCTTCCGCCTGATATGGAAGCAAAATTTGAAGTGCCAGCAGACGGGAAATGGTCTGATCAACAATAGATGCATCAATAACAGATCCATCTATAGGAAGGTGCTGCATCAACGTATGGTATACGGTTCCCCGTTCTGTTCCCGTCAGTTGTCTCTCGCCCATGAATTTGGGACGGCGCAAATGTAATTTGAATGAAGATTGCCCTGCTTGAGTTTCCTGAAGAATTTCGGCTTGCTCCCGCAACTCTTCCATCACGGGGTACGAAACATCTTCTTGCATGGAAAACATACTCTTAATCTCGGTCACCGAAGTGCTCGCCGCCACCTGTGAAGCTGATTCATATGGATACGTCCAGGAAAGGCGTTCATCTATCTCTGAAAGAGCATTATCTGACATTCCCTCTGACTGCTCAATTACTGCTGCCGATGAATTCAAACGAACCGGCTGCATATTTTGCAGAGCTGTGACACGTTCTGTTCGTAATTCGGTTAACCCATCTTCATCGTTCTGTTGAATATCTAAGTTCTGTTCACGAGACACCCGATCTGCAGCAACCACAGATATGTTCCAGCGTGATTCATCACTTGTCAGACAAGCCGCATAAGTATCACGATCACCTGCAAGCTCACGCAGCACCCCAGCATCCCGGTGTCTGATCAGTGCAGGTCCGATCCAGTCCAGATAATTTCGCCCAGCAGCAAGTAAATAATCTGGCAGCGCCAGCTCTGGACTGTCTTTAACCTGTGACCAGGCCTGTGCCTTTTTGACGGCATCCTTCACGGTACCTACCAGAACCATTTTTTCTTTTGGCCGGGTTAAGGCGACATACAGCACCCGCATCTCTTCCGCCAGCAGTTCAAACTGAGCTCGCCGACGTATAGCCAGATTGGCTAACGTAGGATAAGCCACCCGGTTGTCACGATCCACAAATCTCGGGCCAAAGCCAAGTTCCTTGTGCATCAGAAACGGTGCATGCAGATCTTGCTGATTAAACAGTTTGGAGATGCCGCCGACAAACACAATCGGGAACTCCAGACCTTTACTCCGATGGATGGTCATAATCCGTACCGCATTGTCCTGTTCTCCTGAACCACTGGCTGCCGTTCCGAGGTCACCGCCGTTTTCCCGCAATCTGGATACATAGGTCAGGAAACGAAACAATCCGCGGTTTGCAGTTGCTTCCTCGTATTGACGTGCCCGATCATACAGTGCCTTCAGATTACTTTGACGCTGCTGACCTCCAGGAAGCCCACCAACCCAGTCCAGATATCCAGTCTCCCTGTAAATGCGCCAGATCAACTCACTTAAACTGCCCTGTCTTGCCTCGAGTCTCCATTGTTCCAGTTGACGCATGAAATATATCAGTTTCTGTTGCAGATGCGGGTGAGCAAATTCTTTTTCACCCATAAAGCCCGCATCCTGTCCATGTGCTTCTGTTCGCACATGATCTACAGAATCAACTTCCATCTCGGCAGTAACGGCGGATTCGCGCTGAGCCTGTTCGATCTCTGACCAACCTTCTGGCCACTGCATCTGAACCAAACCGTCAACATTCGAATCTCTTCCCGACTGCGAACGCTGACCGAACGCATCCGGTTCATTCCTCCACTCTCCTGCCGCAGAAACAACGGCATCATAGAAGGACTGCCTTTTATCCCCCAAACGAATCTGAGCAAGCTCTTCTTCATTTAATCCAACCATGGGAGAACGAAGCACGGAGGCCAGAGGAATATCTTGTCTTGGATTATCCACGAGCTGCAGCAGAGATAACATCACTTCAACTTCTGTCGCTTGAAAATATCCCTTGCTCTGCTCCCCACCTGCAGGGATGCCCTGCTGCCGGAATTCCTCAATCATCAGCGGTGCCCACATCAGCGTCGAACGCAGCAAAATAACAATGTCTCCATAACGTGCCGGACGCATCGTTTGCAAAGCCTTGTCATACACGTTCAGTGCAGGTTTATCTGTATCTCCAACCATTTCTCGGATTCGCGTAGCGATGGCGCGTGCTTCCAGTTGAGCCGTTTCAAGTTCAGCACTCTCCAGTTCTGCCGCTGCGACTGCATCCACACTCTCTTCCGCACTTTCCGATAAATCCGTTCCGCTGCCTTGGCGATCAATTAACACAAGCTCAGGCGTGTACGCTTCACTCCCAAGTGTCTCTGACGGGAAGGAAGCACCGTAAGCCAGCTGAGCCCGTTCATCATAGGCGATCTCGGCCACCCCTTCGTTCATCAGCTGTCTGAATATAACGTTGACGGAATGCACCACTTCGGCACGGCTACGGAAATTTCGGGCAAGGTCGATTCGTTTTCCCGTTCCCGTCTCGATCCCCATTTTTGTACTGTGCTCTCCATACTGTCCATTGTCATCCGCAACCACATGAATACTCGGCGTGTAGTTACGATATTTGTTCATAAAAAGGCCTGGTTCAGCCAGTCTGAAACGGTAGATACTCTGTTTGACATCACCTACCATGAATCGGTTACCCGGATTTTCTCGGGAGATTAGCCTAACAATATCCTCTTGAACCGTATTGGTATCCTGATATTCATCCAGCAGCACTTCATCAAAACGTGCACGATATTCCATCGCCGCATCCGATGGCATCGAATGTTCAGGAGTGGAATCCTCATGCCGCAAAATGTGCAGACAATAATGCTCCAGATCGTTAAAATCAACTTGTCCACGTTCCTGCTTCGCCTGGAGATAACGTTCGCCAAAGGTGATGACAAGACGGGAAAGCTCCTGCATCAGCGGAGCAGCCTGTTCCAGCTCCTGCCAGAAGGAGAACGCACTCCTTCCAAAAAGTGAACCTTTCAGATCGGCAACAGCCTTTTTGGCCGTTTCCCGCAACTCCTTCACCTGCTCCTGCAGCCCTGGGTCGGTCTGATCTTTTTTACAAGGCTTCAATTTGCCAAATGCAGCTGGCTGGAATACCTCAGGCAACCTTTCCCAAGACATGACTTCAACAGAAGATAAAAGTTCTTCAACCATCGCCAAATCCTCTTGAAGTGTCTCCGCATAAGGAGCAGGACCTTCAGGTTGCAATGAAATCTGAATCCCTTGTCGCAGCACACCTGCCGCTCCGCTCAAAGCAAGAGCCGCATCACGTAAAATACTCTGTACCCAAGCAGATTGCCCCAACGAATCTACGCTTTGCACTTGAAAAGCATTCGCCATCTCCATCAGCCAGTGATCTGGCCAGGAGTGACTTCGTGAGAAATCGTACAAACGTTGTACCAGTCGATGCATCGCATCATCATTTCGCTCTCCGCTGAACCAGTCCACCAGTTCGCGGAATGTGCTGCCCTCATCTTCTTCGCCGTACTTTTCCTCAAACAGCTCCTCAAGTAATTCCTGACGAAGCATCTCAGCCTCATTTTCATTCAGAATACGGAACGCCGGGTTTAACGGAATCTGCTGATAATACCTCCGAATGACTTCCATACAGAAGGAGTGCAGCGTTGTAATGGAGGCTCGTCCGAGCAGTGACAATTGCCTGCGCAAATGCTCATCCTCCGGCTGCTCTTCAAGCGCGCGCTCCAGCGCTTCCCGAATGCGCTGTTTCATCTCGGCAGCCGCAGCTTTAGTAAACGTAGCTACAAGCAATCGATCCACGCTGAATCCTTGGGAAGGGTCTGCAATTTTGCGAATAATCCGCTCGACCAGCACCGCTGTTTTTCCTGACCCTGCAGCTGCGGCGACCAGAATATCTTCTCCATGTTCGGAAATAGCGCTCCACTGATCATCACTCCAGAAGCTGCCTTCCGGTTTAGGCATATGCATCATAACGTTTCTCCTTCCCTGCTGTGAGACAACATATCCCAAACTTGCTGTTTGGCCGGTTTGGACAGCAGTTTATAGCCGTTCCCCTCAATATTTTCATCAAACTGACAGACCGGTTTGAATGGACAGAAGGTACATGCAATCTCCTGCTGTATCCGATACGGCTCAATGGCTGTATCTCCATCCGTAATGCGAGTTCCGATCTCGCGGATATTGCCACGAACAGCAGCAAGTAGCGTATCCCACTGTTCTGGAGTCGCCACTGCGGCACTGCTGTAAAAGCTGCCATCTGCTTTTAATGCCACTGGAATAATCGCCGAATGTCCTTTATCAAGCGTGTTATCCATTTGAGCAACGGCATCACGGTCAGCGAGTAGCAGACCCTTCATTTTAAACCGTTTCAGAAGTTCCTGTCCTGCCTGTTCCGATGTCATCCCGTTTGCGGATTGTAACAGTGGATTATGCACATGGAAATAGAGGGTGCCTCCTGGCATCGCCGTTTCACCTAACCACTCCTCAGCAGCACTTAGCAACACTTCCAGATAGGTGAGCATTTGCAGCGATAGCCCATAATACACCTCATGAAGCTTGAGATCCGTCTGACTGGATTTGTAGTCAATTACTCGCAGCAACAGACCATTCTCTCCTTCAGCGACATCAACACGGTCAATCCGGCCGACAATCTCCAGCACACACCCATTTTCCAGTTCAAAACGCAACGGCGGCAGAGGTTTCCCCGGACCAAAGTCAAGTTCCAGCCCAATCGGTTCAAAGCTGCCGCGTCTGGACTGCTCACCCAGAATAACGGATGCTCGGCTGACGATATCTTTTAATTTTCGGAAAATATAACCATAACGCTTCGTGCTTAGTAAAATTTCTCCTTGGAGCTGCGGAGCAATCTGCTCCACTGTTTGCTCTGCTTCCTGACGGCATTGATCCGGTGTCAGGCTGCCCCAGCTCCGATTCTCCTCGCGCAGTCGCATGGCCAATTGACTCAGCGCAGCATGGAACAACTGACCGATATCCGGCGCTTGAAGACGATATAGTTGGCGTTCTCTAAGTTTCAGTCCGTGTGAAGCAAAATGAGAGAATGGACAAGCGACAAACCGCTCCATCCGTGAAACACTTGTCCGTACCTCCGTACCATAAAGCCTGCGGCTGGTTGATGTTTGCAGCCGCAGGGCACGGTTACGATAAAAGACAGAACCCAGTAGCCGCTCCAGCCCAGGACGGCTCTCTTCGCGCGTTACATGCCAATTGTAGACTGCCCACCATATTTCGGGGATGTCTTCTCCCCTGCGCCATCTGCGCAGCTGTCCAATCAGCATGGATAAGCTCTGTTCTGGATGAATCGCGTATGAGAGGTGTGCAGCTTCCGAATCCGAAACCGGTGGCTGAGCGAGCAAAGGCTGGTCCTGCAATCCAAACATTTTGCGTACGTGGCGCACTATTTCGGAAGGGAGTAATGATTTCCCCTCATCATCTGCAACCGGATAGCTGAGCCATAACTGCTTGCTGGCAGCTGTCAGAGCTGTATAAATCAGAAAGCGTTCATCCAGCATCAGTCTCGTTGCACCAGGTCCAAGACTCATGCCTCTCTCTGTCAGCAGCGACCTTTCCTGCTCGGTTAATACACCGTCGTCCTGAGGAATGGCTGGCAATTCTCCATCAACCGCCCCAAGAATAAATACATATTTAATATCACGCAGACGTGTGCGATCCATGGAACCAAACAGCACCTGATCAAGCGCTGGTGGAACAAGCCCGAGCTTGAGTTCAGTCAATCCCGTTTCCATCATGCCCGAAAATAAAGTGATATCCAGACGTTCATTGCCCATCATATCAACTATCTGATCCATCAGATCCAGCACAGCACCCCACATTTGCCGATGCTCTCTGGACCGCTCCGGATCCCCTTGTGCTTTGGCCTGAGCAGACATCTGATCCAGCTTGTGTGCGATGTCCGCATCCTCTAACAGGCCGAATAACGCCTCACACTGAGCAGCAGCCGTTTTGGCTTTTTTTATTCGCTTCTCAAACGTGCCCAGTGCTGAAGTGATCAAGGCTCTGCAACTTTCCATCAGCGATAACACCGCATCGCGCCCTCGGCTGCGTGAATCCTGCCCGTTGTCCTCCAGCGAGAGACTCGGCACATATTTCCACGGCTTGCCATCCGTCCAGCGATATCCATGGATACCACAGGCAAGCACATAATTCTCCAATTGATCCATATCTTCACGCGTGATGGAACCATCCAGCGGAAGCAGCAGATCCGTTTTGACACAGCGAAAAACATCTTCGTACCGCCAGTTGCGCCGAACGATATCCAGTGCGGAACGAATGAACTCAGCCAACGGATGATGCAGTTCACTCCGTCTTCGGTCCAGAAAGACCGGAACGTCATAATCTCTGAATAACGGCTCCGCAATATCAGCATAATTCTCTAATCCGCGAACTAACACCGCCATGTCCCGATATCTCGCTCCATCCTCCTGCGCCAGACGGCGCATTTCACGCAGTGCACCTTCCAGCTCTGCCCGGCGATTCTCCGCAGCCATCAAGCGTATACCCGAATCCTCGCCCTGACTTCTCCAGCGAATTCGCCGATCAAAACCAGCCTCCAGATGGGCAAGTCCAGGCCGCTCCTTAAATCTTGGCAACACTTCAGCATGCAGTATCGTTGTATCGCTGGACACACCCAAATGATCAGCCATGCCTTTAAGGCGCGCATAAGCACTCGCGGTTGGATAGAACAATTCCAGTTCTCCTGGCAGCATACCTTGCTCGTAAGCACCATCAAGCGTTAGGGAAATGGTTACAGACGAAGATTGCAACATCAATTGTCCAATAACACTTAGCTCTTGAGGAGTGAAACTGTGAAATCCATCAATCCACACTTCAGCTCCCTGTAACCATGCGCTTTCTGGCAAACGGCCCGTCAGTTCGTTCAGCGTATCCTCATCATCTATATATAAATCAGCCAATTCCTGCTCATAATCATGGTAGATCAGATTCAAATCATGCAGTTTGTCTTCCAAAATAGGTGAAGCCGATGCAATACTCCATTCTGCAAGTCCTTCTTCGAGTGCCGAAGCATGAACTTCATATCGTTTAAACTCACTGTATAAATTAGTCAATTCCCCAATAAACCCAAGCTGGCTGCCCGAAGCAGCAAACAGCCGTAATTCTTCTTTCCTACGCTGGATGACTTTATATAAGAGCATCTTCTTGCCTTCCGCTCCAATCGGAATACGAGCAGAACCTCCAGCCTCCTGCATAACGCGATAAGCAAGACGGCGAAATCCAAGTACTTCGGCACGCATCGTGCCTTTAATACCTCCAGAAGATACGAGCGCCTGCTCTGTGCGAAACGAACTCTGTTCCGGAACAAGCAGAATTAGCGGTTTTCCTTGAGGCTCCCGCCTAAGCAGGGATATGATTTCTCGGGTAATCAGTGTACTTTTACCACTGCCTGCCCGGCCAATGACAAAGCGTACGGACATGTGTCATCCTCCAAACTGCACGTACAAGATTTTAATTCCCAGTATACCATACCTGATCTGATTCGGAACATACGTTTGCCATGATCCACCTAATAAGACCATAATATTGGTATTAAAAAAGAAGAAGCAAAACTGATGTTGAAATAAGAATAATAGGTACTACCATTTTAAACAAAATAAATAGAATTACAAAAGCCGCCTGTACAATACAGCCGGCAGCATCAGTTATGGAATGAAGGTTTTTGCCAAGCTCGGTGACAAATAAACCTATTCGCAGTTTTTAAGTTAACAAATCAGCTAAATGAATTCATGCTCTACAGCCTTTTGCAAAGCCTCAAAAAAGTCCCTGTTTCTCTGGCTGTATCCCGGCTTGTTCAAAATCTCAAATGTACGTTCGATCCCCTTGTTCACTAATACCTGATCATTGGTAAGCAATCCGTAGCTTAAAATCGTTACACAGCAGTTAAAAAGATCACCCGTAGGCCAGTGATGCGGTCGTTTGGTCAAATATTCATCAACAGCAACAGCTTGATCTATGCGCGGCAGCAAATACTTGCTTTCAGCTTCCTTGAACCTGTCTGCTGTTTGCTGAGCAGCTTCTTGTATATTTTCAGAGGAAACAAGAACAGAATGTTTTTGCTGTGTATACCTTTCAACACTATTGCCGAAGCCGACTGGAGCATTTGAGATAAACGTTATTTGATGCTTTCCCAGAAATGTACGTAATCGTTCAGTGGCAGCTTCATAACGGCAGGCCATGACTGTAAACACAGCATACGGAGGTTTTGAATGAGTCAGATGACTATGTAAGCTCCAAACAATGCCCGGCTTGACATTTTTCTTGAACGCATAGTCCGTCGGGCTAGAATCAGGCTCTCTATATTCCACATACCCCTCTGGTGCAATGAATTTCCCTAATTCAGTATAAAACTGTTTTCGAATTCCCTCTTTTAGATTTCGCATGTCAATGTGCGCCTGCTACGTCTATAATTACGCGTTTCAACCAACCTATCCGTAACATAGCGAGCAGACCTCCTCCTTTTTTAGATTAAATCCTTCGGTTGCCAACGTAGACAAAATGAGTCAGGACGAAGACTGAACACTGTATCCTTTTTCGACCAATAATTGTATTATTCTCAAACAATAATAGAAGCTGTTCGCCAAGATCAAACTTTTCCTCATAAATAAAATACCCTATAAGATGGACTTTTTAAAGTGTCTATCCCACAGGGTATATGTGTCATTCTATAAATAGAGTAATCTTAATTTTTTTTGCTTCTCACTTCAAAAATAGCAAATTTCAGGTAATGTCCTTCATCTACGCCCAAAATTTGCGGATGATCCTTGCCGGCTGCTTTCCAGTCGATTAAACGCAGCACTTTGCCTGCATCTTCAGCCGCATCCGCAATCGTTTCAAGGAACAGGTCAGGACGCATATGGTAAGAGCAGCTTGCGGTCACCAAATATCCACCCTCGTTGACAAGTTTCATGCCTTGCAGGTTGATGTCCTTGTAGCCGCGGCATGCTCCCTTTACTGCCGATTTCGTTTTAGCAAATGCAGGCGGATCAAGGATAACGACATCAAACGTTTTTCCAGCACTGGACAATGCTTTGGAGGTATCTACCTTTTGCTCCGCTGCTCGCGCTCGTGCATTGCGCTCGTCAAGTCCTTTGACTTGCTCACGCAGATATTGAAAGGCGTCGGCTACCACGAATTCGACCCGATCTGTGAATCCATTTAGCTCCACATTGGTTCGTGCACTTTCGATCGCGTGCTCAGAGATATCGAGACAGGTTACTTTTTTCGCTCCATATTTGCACGCATTCAGGGTAAAGCTACCGGTATGAGAGAAACATTCCAGCACAGTTGCTCCGTCCCAATACGGGAAGGTAACCACTTTGCCGCTTTTGTTCACTGGCAGCAGCTGTTCAGTTCCTTCATGCTCGATCTGCTGCAGTGTGATGTCGCTTTTGTATCCCCAACCCTTCATTAGCGGCTCAATGGCCGCACGATTCTCACGCTGGTCGAAGAAGTACCCCGTTTTCTGTCCTTCCACAATATCCACCTTGATAAGTAGCCCATTTTCGGTCACAGTCACATGACGCGGGCATTCTCCATAGAGTGGCCCTTTGACCTGCTCCAGACCTTCCAATTCACGAATGGATACATCACTGCGTTCGTAAATACCTTCCGGCTGCATCACTTCAATTAGAGCCTGTACAATGGCTTCACGGCAACGATCCATACCTAGTGTAAGGATCTGCACAACTAAAATGCTGCCAAACCGGTCAACGATCAATCCGGGTAGGAAATCAGCTTCACCATAAACAAGACGGTAGGCTTCGCCATCCTGAATGAAGCGTTCCCGGTGACGCAGACAGTCATGGAAACGAGCCGCAAAAAAGGCGGTATCCATCTGTTCAAACTCCAAAGGCTGGTATGAGACTACACGAACGGTAATCTGGGAAGCCGGATTATAATATCCTGTCGCCAAGTAGCGACCTTGATGATTCAGTACGTTGACGATATCACCCGGTTCCGGGTTTCCTTCTACAGATGCAATTTCATTATTAAAAATCCAGGGATGAGCATGTTCCAGCCGCTTTTTGCGGTTTCGTTCCAGTGTTACGGATGGCAAGATTGATCCACTTCTTTCGTAAGTTAGTTGAAAAGATAGGTTTGGGCGGCAAAGACCGCTCCGGGGACGAATTGATTCTATGATCGCTGTTGTCCTCGGATTTTTCTGATTCCCTTCTCCAAAGGGAAAATCCGGTGACAAGTCTATGCTTCCGATGTAGCTTTCTTTCAGAAAGCTCTCAGGCGAGCGCTTCGCTTCTTCGAATTCAATTTCGTCCCCTCCGCTACGTTTGCCGAATCACCGTATCTTTTGAATTGGGGGCTGGCAGTTTTATGACGCTCCGGGAACGAATTGATTCTATGATCGCTGTTGTCCTCGGATTTTTCTGATTCCCTTCTCCAAAGGGAAAATCCGGTGACAAGTCTATGCTTCCGATGTAGCTTTCTTTCAGAAAGCTTTCAGGCGAGCGCTTCGCTTCTTCGAATTCAATTTCGTCCCCTCCGCTACGTTTGCCGAATCACCGTATCTTTTGAATTGGGGGTTGGCAGTCTTATGACGCTCCGGAGGCGAATTGATCCCATGATCGCTGATGTTCTCGGATTTTTCTGATTCCCTTTCTTCAAACGGAAAAATCCAGTGACAAGTCTATGCTTCCGATGTAGCTTTCTTTCAGAAAGCTTTCAGGCGAGCGCTTCGCTTCTTCGAATTCAATTTCGTCCCCTCCGCTACGTTTGCCGAATCACCGTATCTTTTGAATTGGGGGTTGGCCGTTTTATTCATTTCTCCCTGTGCTTGTCATGCTTGTCTCTGCTTCCTCATAGGATAAGTGATAAGGCATTGGACGGGAGGAATGATTCGGGATGTTCAGAGAAGTTATTCTGCCTCTATTATATGGGCTTATAATCTTTTTTGGCGGTATGAAGCTGATGGAAACGACGCTACAACGCATGGCAGGGCCGATGTTGGCAGAATGGTTGAACCGTGCCACTTCTGCCCCATGGAAAGGCATGGCGTTCAGTGCAGGTGCAACCGCTTTGTTGCAGAGTAGCACTGCCGTGACGGTGCTAACCATCGGGCTGGCAAACGCACGATTGATCACCTATGGGCGCACACTCGGTATTATCCTGGGAACCAATATTGGAACCTGCTTAACGACAGAGCTTGTCGGTCTTCAGATCGGACGTGCCGCACTGCCTTTGTTGCTTATATCTCTAACAGGCTGGGCTGTTTTTGTTATCCTTGGTGAACGCAACCAGATTGCTCCTGAACGTACTCGCCGTACTTTAGCGACAATCCAATTCAGCTTTCTTGCAGCAGCAGGTTTTGCTCTCGTCATGACGGGCATTCAAGTCATGCAATCCATCGCCGTTCCACTTCGGAGCATGGGTGTATTCCAATGGTTTCTGGAGCGTTCGACCGATAGCCTATGGTGGGGTTTTCTTGCCGGTGCGGTGCTGACCGCGCTGATTCACAGCAGCGCCGCGGTCATCAGTATGGCGATTACACTAGCAGCGACAGGCGTACTGCCTGTAGAGATCGGCATCGCCATTGTGATCGGGTCTAACGTCGGGACCTGTATCACTGCCGTAATTGCAGCCGCGGGCGGGGCTTCCGCAGGCAAATTTGTAGCAGCCTCCCATGTTGTTCTCAACATTGCCGGAGCACTGCTGTTTATGCCGCTGATCAGCCAGCTACATGCAGCATCAGCCTGGTTGTCAGCGGATCACGGGGCACAGATCGCGCATGCCCAGACCCTTTTTAACATCATCAGTTCATTGCTGGCTTTACCGTTCTGTTACTTGCCCATCTGGCACAAAAAAACACCTGTGCTTGCCCCGTCGGCAAAGAAACCTGTCGCTTAATAAGTCCTCACGATATCCGCATTACTGCCGACAGAATGTATAGGTAAGTAGACCATCATTCAAACCTAATGTCGTGCTGTTTTATACGTTAATACCCAGTTTGCTCAAGCCAATGCGCAAGATGTCATCGTTGTTATCGTATCCATTCTGCAGCTGGTTGGACCATGCCTCTTGTGGAGCATACCAATCCACGCCTTTGATCTCTTCGATCTGTGGCTGCAAGTCACCGCTTTCTGCTTCCACGAGGTAATAGTGTACTTCCTTGTCCACGGGTCCAAACTCGGCATGCTGATACGTATAAGCAATGATATTAATCGGCTCCACAATGCGCCCCACCATACCCGTCTCTTCCAAAATTTCACGGAGTGCCGTTTGTTCGATCGTTTCTCCATCTTCCATTTTGCCTTTGGCGAGTGTCGTTTTACCGTAACGGTCTACGATAAGCTGGATTTGGATCTGGCCATCCTCACCTGTTCTGTAGACAACGCCGCCTGCTGAAATTTCTTTTTTGTTCATGATGTTCTCCCCCATCTACTTCCATTCTTTTTATTGGCAAAGAAGGACCTCATCTCCCCGGGTATATTCCCCAAGGAAATGAAATCCTTGTTCATAACGCCATGATTACATCGCGGCGGGTTTCACATTCTCTTCCAGTACACGAACCAGCGTACCTTGGCTTTCATTTGCACCGGCTTCGGTCAACTTCACGCGGCACACTTTGCCTACCATATCCGGCGTTCCATCAAACACCAGTTGAATATAGTTGTCACTGTATCCGTGCAGCTTGCCACTGCCTTCGCGGCCTTTAGCTTCACCTTCAGGAATAACCTCGAGCACTTGTCCAACGAATTTCTCAGCATACTCCAGTTGCATCTGCTCAGACAGTTCGATCAGTTCATGGACTCGTTCATTTTTGACGTCATCGTCTACTTGATCCTCCATACGCGCTGCCGGAGTACCTGTCCGTTTGGAGTAAGGGAATACATGCATTTCCGAGAAACCGATTTTACGCATCAACTCGTAACCGTTACGATACATCTCATCTGTTTCGCCCGGGAAACCAACGATAACATCAGTCGTGATCGCGACATCCGGCATAGCCTCACGTATGCGCAACATTTTGTTGTAAAACTCTTCGGTTGTATATTTGCGGCGCATGCGTTTCAGAACTGTGTCATCTCCTGCTTGTAGCGGAATGTGGAAATGACGAACCAATTTATCCGAACGTTTAATGACATCCAGCATCCGGTCATCAATCTGGCTTGCTTCAATTGAACTGATCCGGATACGTTCCAGACCTTCCACTTTGTCTAGATCCCACAGCAAGTCGGTCAGATCATAGTTATCCATGTCATCTCCATACCCACCTGTATGAATACCCGTCAGGACAATCTCTTTGTAACCCGCTTGTACGAGCTGGTGTGCCTGCTGTACGATGCTGTTTGCCTCACGGCTACGGGACAGTCCACGGGACCAAGGAATGATGCAGAACGTGCAGAAGTTGTTACAACCATCTTGAATTTTAAGGAATGCACGCGTCCGATCCGCAAAATCCGGTACGTCCATTTCTTCAAACACCCGTGTTTTCATAATGTTGCGCACCGCATTGACAGGTTGACGGGATTCTTGAATTTCGTTTACATATGGCAAAATTTTATCCCGATCCTGGGTTCCAATGACCAGGTCCACGCCAGGGATGTCCAGAATCTCCGCAGGAGATGTCTGTGCATAACATCCGGTTACCGCTACAATGGCATCCGGATTGCGACGGATCGCACGGCGGATAATTTGACGACTCTTTTTGTCACCTGTATTCGTTACGGTACACGTATTAATCAAATAAACATCGGCAGTCTGTTCGTCGAAGTCAACCTGTTCATAGCCCTCGTTTTTGAACAATTGCCAAATTGCCTCTGTATCATAAAAGTTAACTTTGCAGCCCAAGGTGTAAAACGCCACGGATGGCATAATTACATTCCCCCCATTTCTCCAGATTCATATAAAACACAAGTTAGTGCAGCCATGCCAGCCGTCTCGGCTCGCAAAATGCGTTTGCCAAGTCCAACAGATATCGCACCTGCCTCATCTGCCTGAGTCGTTTCCTTTTCGGAAAACCCACCTTCAGGTCCAACAACAACCAGCACGTTTGCTCCTGTGTCAGAAGCAAGCTGCTGCACGAACGGCTTCAGAACATCTCTAAGCTGTTTGCCGTCCTCTTTTTCATAACAATAACATACAAGATCGTAGTCCCCAAAAGAAGATAACAGCCCTTTCCAAGAAAGCGGCTGCCCAACGGTTGGAATGCGGTTACGATGGCTCTGTTCAGCAGCTTCCTTGGCGATTTTCCGCCAACGCTCCAGACGTTTGCCTTCCTTCTTGGCGTCATATTGCACAATCGTACGTTCGGATAGAAAAGGCACAAAGGATACGGCGCCGATCTCTGTACATCTCTGTATGACCGTCTCCATCTTGTCCCCTTTGGGCAAGCTTTGTGCTACTGTTACATTCAACCTTGCTTCACGATCCATAACTAGCGGTTCCAGGATCGTCGCTTTTACTTCCCCTGCCTCAATACTTTCGATGGCGACCAATGCTTCTCTGGAGATTCCGTCGCTGACAATCAGCTTGTCTCCTGGCTTGCCGCGCATAACTTTGCCGATATGACGGGCATCATCCCCCGTAATCATCACTGCATGTTCACTGAACTGCTCTGCAGATACAAAATATCGCTGCATATGTTGTCCACCCATTCTTTCCTGTTATGACTGGAATTCTTCCTGCTGCAAACAGGCAAGAATCCAGTCGCCACAGATGATCATACAACTTTTATGTGCTTCTGACCAGCACTACGGTTCGATTACTGACCATTTATGAACGTATATTTAAAGATATAATTCAATAACGAGACCAACTAAATCCCGGTACATATCGTTCGCAAACAGATATAACGGTTGAATTGTGACCGCCTGTAATGGCGGAATAATTAGAATCAACAGGAAAACAATGATTGACCATTGTTCCACCCCTTGCAGCTTGCGGCTAATCGAAGGCGGCAGTACATCTTCAAGGATACGGTAACCGTCCAGCGGCGGAAGAGGGATGAGATTAAACATAAACAGGAAAAAGTTCGTGACACTGAACATCGGCAAAAATGTCATCACAGCTGTAACTACCCGCTCGTTTTCAATGTTCCCCAGTACACCTGATCCAAACAATATTCCGTAGATCACTGCTCCGATAATAGCCAGTAGCAGATTGCTCAGTGGGCCTACTACAGAAACAATCGTTCCCATGAGTCTCGGTTTGTCAAAGTTCGCACGGTTTACAGGTACAGGACGTGCCCATCCAAAACCTGCAATCACAAGTAAAAGCACCCCAAGCAGGTCAAAGTGCGCCACGGGGTTCAATGTAACCCTACCAAGTAGCTTGGCTGTGGGATCGCCAAATTTGTTGGCGAAATACGCATGTGAAAATTCATGTATCGTAAATGCAATCAGAATGGTCACCAGAAAAAAAGGCAGTTGATCCAGCGGAAGACGGAAAATCCGATCTAAGAAATCCATAGACTACCTCTTTCTGGCTTCAAAGGCTAGCCAGTCCTCTTCACGCTCAATCATGCGAACTTCAAATCCTGATGCCACCAGTGCATCATGTACAACCTGCTCCTTGTTCTTCCATATCCCCGAAACGATATAGATGCCACCAGACTCCAGTGCATTATACACATCATCGACGAAAAGCAAAATAATCTCAGCCAAGATGTTGGCTACAATAATTTTGACCGGTAGCTTGACACCCAGAGCAGGATCTTGGCTTCCTAGGACAGATAATAGATCACTTTCTTTGACCGTGATCTGTTGTTGCATTTTGTTCAATTCCACGTTTTCCATCGCACTTGTTACAGCAACCGGATCAAGATCAAGTGCGAGCACGTGCTTTGCACCCAAATGTACCGCGCCAATGGCCAAAATACCGGAACCCGTACCCACATCAATGATTTCTTCGCCGCCTTGAATTACCTTTTCTAATGTACGCAGACAAAGGGTTGTCGTTGGATGCGTGCCCGTACCAAAAGCCATTCCCGGGTCCAGCTCAATAATTTTCTCATCCGCGCTCTCTGGTGTATATTCCTCCCACGTTGGTTTGATCGTCAAACGATCCGATATACGTACTGGTTTGAAGTATTGTTTCCAAGCTGTTGCCCAGTCATTTTCATCAACTGTACGCGTTTCGTAACGAACCTCCCCGACATTAATTCCAAATTCGGGCAACTCTTCAATTCTTGGATTTACTTCTGCCTGCAAGGCAGTCATGTCTGTACCTTCGGAGAAATATCCTTTGATGACGGCAAAACCTTCAGGAATATCATTCAGTGGAACATCGTATAACTCACCATAGGTTGTATCCCGTTTTTTATTTAAAGTACCGGATTCTTCAATCGACACCCCTCCAGCACCTGCTTCATGCAAAAAATTCGAAATCATCTCCACAGCTTCTTCTGTGGTATGTATTGTTAGTTCATGCCATAACATACGTGGTTTTGCCTCCTCAATAATTAAAAACGTCGTTTGCCTGCTTATAATTTAAACATCCCAACTATTGTACTACACATGCAAGCCGAAGCACAAAGCATACTCATAAAAGAAAACAAAACAGGATATCCGCAGTCAAACTGCTCGAATATCCTGTCCCATTTTTTCGGTACTTGTCGATCTTCTCAGGAACACAACTAGTAAAAACGTCCGCCGTTCTGTGTGATCATCTCTGCAGCTTGTGGCAAAGACTCCTGAGAGACAGATACCGTCAACAAAATGCCTTGTTTTTTGCTTCCCGCTACATCGTCCGCTGGAAGGTCATAGACCTGTCCTCCTGATAACATCTCGGTTTCATCACTGATTAGAGCAAGTACATTTAGTTCGCCACTGAAACCGCCAACAACCGCTGTTGGCGAGTTATCCTGATCCTGAATGCCAATTGAACCAGGTGTATCTGCATTCTCACGCAAACTTTCGACACGCAATTGGTTAGGATGCAGCAATTCCAATGCTCTGCGTGCAGATTCGGCTTCTGACCAACTCGTGAACACAGCCTCAAGTGTGACCGCTGAGCGATCTTCAGTCATGAATTTCTCGGCCCTGACGACGATCCGCTGCCTCACTACGGCGCAATGCTTCGATATCCTCATGATCAGCTGCTTCTGCGCTAAACTCCACATCCTCATTTTTTGCCGATTGCAGACGTTTCATCTTCTCTGTTTTTGTTAAAATTTCACCTGGTCGTTGTCGATTCGCCATGTTGTTCTTCCTCCCTTAGTATTTACACATACACTCCGATGACAGAATAACCTTCCAATCGCTGTTATCCCCAGATTTTTTTGATTCCCTTTTTCAAGGGTAAAATCCGGTGATAAAGGCGAAGCGTATGCTTCCGATGCTAGCTTTCTTTCAGAAAGCTTTTAGCTCCGCTTTTTCAGGTTTTTTCTGTCCTCTCCGTTGCTGTGTAAATGATCTTATTGCTCAAATCAGATCATTCCACCGGCTTGTTCGATAATCGACATTGCTCGGTGATGTACCTCTTCATCTACAACAACAGTTAATAAGATGTCCCTTCCTGTTGGGCCGCCTTGTCCGCCATCACTCATTCCGCTCGCAGCAGGGTCTGCCGCAGCCATGATGCCTGAACTGGCATTGGTTTGCATCGCATCAGGTACCCATGATGAGTAACTTCCAGAGATACCCGGTTTGTAGGAGGCACCACTCGGCCCTACACCCGCATAACGGCTAAAACGATTAATGGATAGGTCTTCCACTCGTAGCGCCTCCAATTTTTTGACCACTCCCTGAGCCTGCTCCGGGCTATGAAAATAGGCCAAAATATTTTTCTCCGTCACTTGCTCCACCTGCTTCCTTGAGTTCTCCCAACCTGTATCTGTTTAACATATCGTTCCCGCCATGCTATCTTTCCGCAACCGAGCCCAGAATATACCGAATTTACGATCGTTGGACACTTAGAAACACATCCAATCAACTAATCCACATAAAAAAGACACCCTCGATAATCAAAGATCATCGAAAGTGTCCTCATGACTACTTCATATATGAATCAGTCGCCGCGAAAGGCGCGTTTAACTCGATCAAAAAACGATTGCTCATGCTCATGGGTTTGTTCGCCGTCCAGTGCAGCAATTTGACGAAGCAGTTCTTTCTGCTCGTCACTCAGCTTACTCGGCGTAACCACAACGACCTTCACATGCTGATCCCCTTGTCCCATACCGCGCAGACGTGGCACACCTTTGCCTTTGAGGCGGAAGTATGTTCCGGTTTGAGTACCCGCCGGAATTTTCAGCTTCACTTTTTCGGTCAGTGTCGGGATTTCAATCTCATCTCCCAGTGCTGCTTGTGCAAACGTCAGTGGAATCTCACAGTAGATGTCATCGCCTTCGCGCTCAAAGAAATCGTGAGACTTCACACGAATGACAATATACAGATCGCCTGCCGGGCCACCGCGAAGACCACCTTCGCCTTCACCTGTCATACGCAACTGTGCACCGTCATCCACACCCGCTGGAATGCGAACATGAATTTTGCGCTGTTTGCGAACTTTACCGCTGCCGCTGCACGTTGTACATTTTTCTTTAATAATCTGCCCTGTACCGCTACAATTCGAACAAGCACGGCGATTCACCATACGACCGAACGGTGTATTTTGAACCACTTCCTGTTGCCCGCTGCCGTGACAGACCGAGCACGATTCCGGCTTCGTTCCAGGCTTCGCACCCGAACCGTGACAAGTATCACAGCCCTCCGTACGCGGAATCGTGATATCTGATTCCTTGCCAAATACAGCTTCCTTGAACTCAATGGTCATGGTGTACTGCAGGTCGTTCCCCCGTTGTGGAGCATTCGGATCACGACGCCCGCCACCACCGCCAAAGAACATATCGAAGATGTCGCCGAATCCGCCGCCACCAAAGTCTCCACCGCCAAAACCACCTTGGTTCGGATCAATGTGACCATACTGGTCGTACTGAGCACGCTTCTGGCTGTCACTTACGACATCATAAGCTTCTTTTACTTCTTTAAATTTGGCTTCCGCATCTGCTTCCTTGTTAACGTCAGGGTGATACTGACGGGCGAGCTTACGGTAAGCCTTTTTGATTTCCTCGTCGCTTGCATTTTTGCTTAATCCGAGTACCTCATAATAATCACGTTTTTCAGCCACTCTTCCACCCCCATAACATTCACCTTATCGCACATCGTGACAAAAGGAAAGTCAAAGCACGGGAGCCCCGGCTATGACTTTCCCTTTAATCCGAACGTCACCGATGTTTTAACTCGCAGGCTATCGCGAATTAATTATTTTTTATCTTCGTCTACAACTTCGTAATCAGCGTCTACGACGTTGTCACGTTTCGCAGAACCTTGTTGCTCTTCAGCACCTTGAGCTGCTTGCTCCTGAGCTTGAGCTTGCTCATACAGTTTAACAGACAACTGTTGAACGATCTCAGTCAACTCTTCTGTAGCCGCTTTGATGTCTTCCAAATTGTCGGAAGCCAGCACGCCTTGCAATTTTTCTTTAGCAGCATTTGCTTTTTCTACTTCGCCTGCATCTGCTTTTTCGCCAAGATCTTTGATCGTTTTGTCTACAGAATAGATCAATTGGTCTGCACTGTTTTTCGCTTCTACAAGCTCTTTACGTTTCTTGTCTTCCTCAGCATGAAGCTCAGCATCTTTCATCATTTGCTCAACTTCAGCATCGCTCAGACCGCTGGAAGAAGTGATTGTAATTTTTTGTGTTTTGTTTGTACCTTTGTCTGTTGCAGACACGTTAACGATACCGTTAGCATCGATATCGAAGCTAACTTCGATTTGCGGTACACCGCGTGGTGCTGGAGGGATATCTCCCAACATGAAGCGACCAAGCGTTTTATTGCCAGCTGCCATCTCGCGCTCACCCTGCAGGACGTGAATCTCAACACTAGGTTGATTATCTGCATAAGTGGAGAACACTTGAGATTTGCTTGTAGGGATCGTCGTGTTACGCTCGATCATTTTCGTAAATACGCCACCTGCAGTTTCAATACCCAGGGACAGCGGAGTTACGTCCAGCAATACTACGTCTTTCACGTCACCTGTCAGTACGCCCGCTTGTACAGCTGCACCCAAGGCAACAACTTCGTCCGGGTTAACACCTTTGTGCGGCTCTTTACCTGTCAGTTTTTTGATCGCTTCCTGTACAGCTGGAATACGAGTGGAACCACCAACCAACACGATTTTGTCGATATCGTTAGGTGTCATGCCCGCATCGCTCAGTGCACGGCGAGTTGGTTCAAGCGTACGCTCAACCAGACCAGCAGAAAGCTCTTCGAATTTCGCACGGCTCAGGTTCAATTCCAAGTGCTGAGGAACGCCATCAGCAACCGTGATGAACGGCAGGGAAATCGTTGTAGTCAATACGCCGGAAAGCTCTTTTTTCGCCTTCTCAGCTGCATCTTTCAGACGTTGTACAGCTGCTTTATCTTTGCTCAGATCAATACCTTGATCTTTTTTGAATTCACTTACGAGATAGTCAATGATCACTTGGTCAAAGTCATCGCCACCCAGTTGGTTGTCACCACTAGTTGCTTTTACTTCGAAGAAACCATCACCCAGTTCCAGGATGGATACGTCGAACGTACCGCCGCCCAGGTCATATACCAGAATGGTTTGGTCTTCGGATTTTTCCATACCATATGCCAAAGCTGCTGCTGTTGGCTCGTTGACGATACGAAGTACTTCCAGACCTGCGATTTTACCCGCATCTTTCGTTGCTTGACGCTGACTGTCATTGAAATAAGCTGGAACAGTAATAACCGCTTGAGTTACCGTTTGACCCAGGTATGCCTCTGCATCAGCTTTCAGTTTTTGCAAGATGATTGCAGAGATTTCTTGTGGAGAATAATCTTTGGTGTCGATCGTTTCTTTGTGGGATGTACCCATGTGACGCTTAATGGAAATGATCGTGCGATCCGGGTTCGTGATCGCTTGACGTTTCGCTGTTTCACCAACGACACGCTCGCCATCCTTTTTGAAACCTACAACGGAAGGAGTGGTACGCGCACCCTCCGGGTTTGGAATAACTACAGCCTCGCCGCCTTCCATAACGGCTACGCATGAGTTGGTTGTTCCTAAGTCAATACCGATTACTTTGCTCATCGGAAAATTTCCTCCTCAACAATTTAAAATGAATAGGCACTTATCAGCCTTATTGTGTTAGTAAGTGATCTGCTCTATGTGTACAAAACCTGTATATAAAACTCGTCCCTTTGCTCAGCTTAAATTAAGAACTTACCTTAACCATAGCCGGACGAAGTACTTTATCCTTCAACATGTAGCCTTTTTGAACCTCTTCCACAACGATGCCTTCTTCATGCTCATCGCTCTCCACTTGCATAATCGCTTGGTGGAATTCAGGATTAAACGGTTGTCCAACCGTTTCCATTGGAGTCAGTCCTTCGTTCGTCAACACGGTTTCCAATTGACGCAAGATCATTTGAAACCCTTTGGCAAAAGATTCAGTTTCCGTACCTTCCGGTACAGTAGCCATAGCTCGCTCGAAATTATCCATCACTGGAATCAGTTCGGTGACCAGCTTCATCGAAGCGTATTTGGCAAGCTCTTCTTTTTCCTTCTGTGTGCGACGACGGAAGTTATCAAAATCAGCTTGCGCACGTACCAAACGCTGCTGCGTTTCCTCAGCCTCTGCTTTCAAACGTGACAACTCATTTTGCTCCTGATCTGTTATCTCCTCAGCCTGCGCTTCTGCAGCTGCAGCCTCATTGACAGGCTCCTGCTCAGCGGCTGTTACTTCTTGCTCTTCTGTGAATGATTGCTCCTCTTTCAAGATGTTCACCTCCTTATAAGAATGAATCGTAATTCCCACTTTGCTTATTTGAAGCGAGTCGTAAGCATAGTCGTAAGATCACGGGATAATGTATTTAAAATATGGATGACACGTGCATAATCCATACGGGTCGGTCCTAGAATTCCAATAGAGCCAAGTGCTTCGCCGTCCAATGAATAGGAAGCTGTAATCAAGCTACAGTTCGCAAAGGCCTCGTGATCATTTTCGGTACCAATTCGCACCTGAATTCCAGACCCGCCGGGCACTGGCATCATCAATTTCATTAATGTTGGTGTCTCATCTAACAAGTCCAGAATATCCTTAACCTTTTCAACATCTCTGAACTCCGGTTGTGTTAACATATTGGTCGCGCCGCTGAGGAACAGACGATTGTCATGTTCATTGTCAAATGCACTGTTGAGTACCTGCATAACTTCCTCATAACGTGTGATATGACGCTCCATCTCTTGACCCAGCTCAGTATAAAGACGTGATTTCAGCTTGTAGATCGGTACGCCTACCAATTTGCTGTTTAACAAACGAACCACATTCTCCATCTCCGCAACCGAGATTTCGGGCGGAATCTGAACCGTCTTGTTTTCTACTTGACCGGTGTTCGTCACTATAATGGCTACAGCTTCATTCTCATTCAACGGAAGCAACTGGAAATGACGCAGTGACGTGTGAAACACCTCAGGTCCAAGTAAAATTGAAGTATAATTCGTCATATGAGACAAAATGTTGGATGCATGTTGAATGACCTGTTCCATCACATTCAGCTTTTCTGCAAAGAATGACTTTAAATCATCCAATTCCTGTGGCTCCACCTGATTCCAAGGAACCAAGTGATCGACATAATATCGATAGCCCTTGTGAGAAGGAATTCGTCCAGCCGATGTGTGCGGCTGTTCCAGAAAACCCATCTCTTCCAGATCGGCCATTTCATTACGAATGGTCGCCGGACTGTATCCAACATCTCCTCTTTTGGAAATGCTTCGGGACCCTACGGGCTCAGCTGAACGGATATAGTCATCCACTATAGCGTTCAGAATCATTCGTTGACGCTCTGTTAACATGGTGAGTATTCCCTCCTTCTGACTGTACTGTCCCATGTCGTTAGCACTCCAGTTAGATGAGTGCTAATCGGTAATACAAAAATACCAAACTGACATGATCATTGTCAAGTGAGTTTGCCGAATGAAATCATCTATTTATAGTATAGGCCAATAACCTTCACTTATAACGCATATTATGAACCTTGGTGTTATAATTCTGGGTCCACAGGATAATGTCTCAGGCTGAAACGTGCCCCTCCCAGTGGAGAATCACTATACACCAAATCTGCATGAAGATGTACTGCCAGTTGTTTGCTGATCGCGAGTCCCAGTCCTGTGACCCCATTATTCCCGGTATAAAAACGTCGGAAAATATGCTGCCTGTCAAGCTCATTCAAACCTGGTCCATCATCATCAACATGAAATATCCAGTCAGCATGATTGTCACCCGGGTACTCCAATGTCAATTTCACTTGCGTTTGGGTATGACGTACTGCATTTTGTAGCAGGTTTAGCAGAATCTGAAATAGCTGCTCACCAGCTGTTTCAACCATGCACGAATTCGCTTCTGCTGTCAAACGAACCCCCCGTTGAAGTGCGGTTGGCATAAGCAGATACACTGCCTCATCAGCCATGCTCTTCAAGTCAATGACTGTCATTGGCCACTCTTCTTCTACGGTTTCCAGTCTGGAGAGCTGGATTAGCTTACCCACCATATCGATGAGTCGCTGTGACTGTGCAGCAATAATATCAAGCCCCTGATCGGTGGATACCACTTGGTCTTGAATAGCATATACGTAGCCCTGAATGGACATCAACGGTGTCTTAAGCTCATGAGATACATTTTGCAGAAATTCCAGCTGATGCCGGTGATGGTCATCGAGTCTGTTGCTCATCAATTGAAAGGTATGGATCAATTCTCCGATCTCTGTGTGGTCAGCTTGCAGAAATTGCTTCTTGTCAGGCATATTAGGTTCATATTTACTTACAGCTTCTTTGAGTCTGTTAAGCGGTTGTACGGTACGCCATACCGCGAACAATCCGATTAACAGGATGACAACAAAACTTGCAGCAATAGACAGAAGTGTTGTCCGGAATAATGGAATATACATCGCCCTGAGTGAAGAGAGCGGAGAATACAAAATCACCCTGAACTGTTTATGTGACAGCTCAGCCTCACTGTAGAGTACCTTTTTCCCATTTAAAATCATATACCCTTCATGTGTACCCGGAAATCCCTCCAGTTTCATTCCCACACGACCTGCACTGCTCGAGGCGACAATTTTATCATCTCCATCGATCACAAAATAGTCCGCGTAAAAAAGAATGTCCTTAATAAAGAAACGGAAACTGTCATTGTCCAGATCCTCCAGGTCATCTACACGAATGATCTTAACGGCCTTTTGCGTTTGACCATGTAGTTGCTGCTTGACTTGATTGAGCAGAATATCATCGAATAGGTGGATAAAAAACAGAACCGTAAACGCCACGGTAACGAGCACACTTGCAAACAAGGCCAGCAGCATTTTGCTACGTATCGTTTTCATCGCGCATGTACAGCTGCTTTATAGCCGAACCCCCACACCGTATCAATAGTCAGTGTCGCTTGAACCTGTACAAGCTTTTTGCGAATCCGTTTCACGAGATCATCAACCACGCGTACTTCACCATAAAAATCATAATTCCAAACCTGTTGTATGAGCTGTTCCCGACTGAAGGGACGATCCAAATGTTGGGACAAAAATAACAAAAGCTCATATTCCCTGCCTGTTAGTCCAAGTTCTTCTCCGCGGACGTCGACACGACGAAAATCTTCTGAAATTTGCACGTTGCCAATACTAAAATAAGTCCCATCCTTCGACTCAGGCTGCATCGCTTCCTTTAATTCACTGCCTTGTGACAACCGACTGCTTTGTATCAAACGAAGCATACTTTTCACTCTGGCCACCAATTCGCGTGGATTAAAGGGTTTGCTTAGAAAATCGTTGCAGCCCAGTTCCAGACCATTCAAACGGTCAATCTCTTCTCCTCGCGCAGAAACCATAATAATAGGAATTTCGGTGAACGTCCGTAGCTCGGTCAGGAGCGTTAGCCCATCAACCCCTGGCATCATAATATCAAGAATCAGACAATCCGGTTTTTTTGAACGAACTTCCCCCACCAACTCTCTGCCATGAGCAAACGATGTCACTTCATACTGTTCCTTCTTCAAATAACCTGTAATGAGTTGCAAAATAGATGGATCATCGTCCACTACAAAAATACGCGGCATTGGCGTTCACCTCAATCACGAATATATCATTTCTGGTATGTTTCTTATTTAATATGTCACTAATAATGTACCAGAATCAGTACCTTCATTTCAAAACTCTCATGAATGCACCCAATTTTAAATTCATATCAAAAGCCAACATAGCAAAGGCGGAGGTTCCCATAAGAGAAACTCCGCCTGTATGCCGCTGTGTGTCTTGTGTCACTGATGCATCATTCGTTAGACTGAACCGGTACAGTTAGGACACATCCAAGGCCATCTTCTTATTTATGGGATGAGCTTGATTTTGCTGCATCGTTTTTGTTGGTAACATTGGTTTTGGCTGGCGCTTTGGTTGCAGCCGCTTTGTGTGTTGTAGTTGCAGCTGGTGCTTTGTGTGTTGTCACAGCAGTTGTTTTATGTGTAGCCGTTTTTGGAGTTGTTGCAGTTGATGATTTTTTTGCTCCAGCTTTTGGTGCTGTTTTGTTTGCAGTCGTTTTAGCTACTGGGGTTTTCGTTCCCACTGCTTTTTTAGTTGTTGCTTTGTGCGCTACGATTTTGTGAGCGGCTTTTTTCGCTTTGTGTGCTGTTTGTTTTGCTTTGTGTGCTGTAGCCTTTGCTGCCGCTGATGCTTTATGTGCGGTCTGTTTTGCTTTGTGAGACGTCGTTTTTGCTGTATGTGTTACTGCTTTTACTTTGTGTGCAGTTTTTTTCCCCTTGTGATGCATCGCTGTGGTTTTATGTGAAGCTCTTTTTGCTTTATGATTAACCTTTGATTTGTGTACAGCCTTTTTGGCTTTATGTTTCGCCACTTTTGCTTTATGAGCAGTCTTTTTTGCTTTATGCGTCACTGTGTTGGCTTTATGAGTTGTTGTTTCCTTCTTCGTTGTAGCCGTTGACTTGGTAGGAGTCGTTTTAGCTCCAGTCGTTTTCGTCGGCGTTACAGCGGATTTGGTTGCTGGAGTCGTTGTTGATTTTGTTACGGGTTTGCTTGTTGAGTTAGCCGATGCTCCAGCTTTTTGTGTTTCAGTAGGTTTCACGGAATTCACAACAGGCGTTGCTGCAAAGGCACTTCCTGCTCCACCAATTACACTCATTGCTGTTACCAAAGCTGCTACATGTTTTGTCCATTTTTTCATGATCGGTCACCTCATTCTTAAGATTGAGCCATCTGCATACTCCCCACTGGAGACGTTGGAAACCTTGTTCCCATACATGTTCTCCAGTTGTTTCATTGTGAAGTTTTTCTGCAGATCGCTTATGTAAGTTCATCTTAACAAGAGGATGTGTGAGAATAATGGAATAAGTGTGTGAAAAGTATATGAAAAAACTGAAGCACAAAAAAAGACCACAAGCCTTTTGAAACCTTAGGTTTCTTGGGCTGTGATCTTTATCTTTTTATTCATATAAGCGTATAACTACGCTGACACATTCAGTTCTTTCAGAACCGCAATCTCGTCACAGCAATCCTGCTTGCTGCAATGAACGCAGTCCGTCCATACTTTCTCAGGGAAGATTTCTTTTTCCACAACAGCAAAACCATTTTTCAGAAAAAAGGAAACTTCATACGTGAGAGCCATCACCTTTGGAATCTGTTGTCTCTCCGCCTCTTCTACAAGCCGGTCAAGTAGACGGGACCCGATGCCCAGCCCCTTATACCCCTCTGAAATGCCCAGTGATCTTACTTCCACCAGGTCATTGCCCAGACGACATAATGAGCCGCAGCCTACGACAACTCCATCCACCTCAGCCACAATAAAATGCTCCAGCTGCCTACGCAGTACTTCCCGTGAACGCGGAAGCATGATCCCACGCTCTGCATATCCCTTAATCATCTCAAACAGTGGTTCAACATCTTCCGGTACAGCTTTCCTGCATATAACCGACATCCAGCTCTCCTCCTATAACGACGCTTTCCGAGGAAAGCTAGCTTCGTAGTTGTTTAAATTAACACGCCCTGTAAAACAATATGAATAAATATACAACAGAGCGTATAGAATTTCAAGCTACGAATTTAGCGATATAGAGCCGATAAACTCCGCAAAAACGTCATTGCCGAACAGAATACCTTGTTCGCTCAGTTTAAAGCCGTCTGCTGTCCGCTCAAGCAATCCTGCATGCAACATTTTGCCCAGCGGTTTCGCAAATACATCCTCCATGGATTCCCCGAACTGATCATGGAATCTTGAAGATGAAGCTCCCTCCAACATACGGAGTCCCACCATTAGATAATCCTCCATCGCTTCCGCACGGCCAATCTCGAAATGATCCAAACGAGGCAGTCCCGCACGTGAGGCTTCCACATAAGGATTAATCCCTTTAATGTTCATATGACGTTCACGGCCTACGTACCCATGTGCGCCTGCACCAAGTCCGTAATAATCCTCATTACGCCAGTATGTGATATTATGACGGCTCTCGAAGCCAGGTTTGGCAAAGTTACTGATTTCATACTGTTCATAACCCGCTTCTTTCATGCGCTTCATTAATAGAAGATACATCTGTAGCTCATCATCTTCATGAGGAAGAGGCAGTTGATTTTTTTGATACAGTGTATGGAAAAGTGTATTTTCTTCTACCTTCAGACTGTAGATGGAGTAATGCTTCAAATCCAGCTCCAGCGCCTTGTCGATGCTCTCGTTCAACATCTCTACCGTCTGGTTTGGCAGTCCAAACATTAAGTCGATCGACAGGTTATCCAGTCCCGCCTTGCGTGCATTTTCCAAGCTTCGGTATACATCATCCGTATTATGAATCCGGCCGATGCCTGTCAACAGGTCATTCTGAAAAGCCTGTACGCCAAAGCTGACACGGTTCACACCGCCCTCTTTCATCGCTGCCAGCTTTTCGGCATCCGTCGTTCCCGGATTGGCTTCCATTGAAAATTCAATATCGTCAGCCCAATTCGGAAAATAGGTTTTGACCGACCGCAAGAAATATGCCATTTCGTCCGGTTTCAATGCGGTTGGCGTACCACCGCCGACAAAGATTGTTTTGATCTCGCCCGGCGGATTGGCCTTAACGGTATGCTCCATCTCACGTTCTAGCGCCTCCAGGTACTGCATTACGGGCTGATCCTTCAGAACATAAGAATTAAAGTCGCAGTAAAAACACTTGTTTGTACAAAATGGAATGTGAAGGTACACCGCTTGGGGCGCACCTGTTTTCTGGTTGTGTGCTGCGAGTGTCACGGCAAGTCCCCCTCTATTTGAAAAAAGGAAAGCCAGTTGGCTTCCCTTTCAGCTAAAATGGTGATTTATATAAAGTGATCTAACAATTTACACATTCCACTCCAATGACAGAATAACCTTCCAATCGCTGTTATCCCCAGATTTTTTTGATTCCCTTTCCCAAAAGGGAAAAATCCGGTGATAAAGGCGAACGCTCCGCTTTTTCAGGTTTTTTCTGTCCTCTCCGTTAATGTGTAAAAATAGTTCACTTTATATAGTTTGATTACCAGTAATTCGATACGCACAATCTGTGCTGTACCTAAAATGCATTATTAATGCATTCTCTGATACGCAAGGTCTTGATGTACCCAGAGATTGCATTTTAATCATCAATTTTCAGTACCGCCATAAATGCCTCTTGCGGCACCTCCACGTTACCGACCTGCTTCATCCGCTTCTTACCTTCCTTCTGCTTCTCCAGCAGTTTCCGTTTCCGCGAGATGTCACCGCCGTAACACTTGGCAAGTACGTTTTTACGCATCGCTTTAACGGTTTCACGAGCAACAACCTTGGTACCTACAGACGCCTGAATCGGCACTTCAAACATTTGCCGCGGGATCAGTTCGCGCAGCTTCTCACAGATAATACGGCCGCGATTGTATGCACGATCTCTGTGAACGATGAAGGACAAAGCATCAACTTGTTCGCTGTTAAGCAGGATGTCCATTTTCACCAGATTGGACTGGCGATAACCGGACAGCTCATAGTCAAACGAAGCATAACCTTTGGTGCTTGATTTCAACTGGTCGAAGAAGTCATATACGATCTCAGACAACGGGATCTCATATGTAATCGTAACCCGTGTTGTGTCCATATATTCCATATTTATGAATTCGCCACGTTTATTTTGGCACAGTTCCATAACCGTCCCCACGTAATCATTAGGCACGATGATTGAAGCCTTCACATAAGGCTCTTCAACGTAATCAATCCGTCCTACCTCTGGGTAGTTGGATGGGTTATCAATTTGAATCGTCTCGCCGTTAGTTAGCGTTACGTGGTAAATTACGCTCGGAGCTGTTGTGATCAGCGGAATGTTGAACTCGCGCTCAATCCGCTCCTGAATAACGTCCATGTGCAACAGTCCCAGGAATCCACAACGGAATCCAAAGCCGAGTGCACTGGATGTCTCCGGCTCAAAGCTGAGCGATGCATCGTTCAACTGCAGCTTTTCCAATGCTTCGCGCAGATCCACATAGTCCGATGTTTCGATCGGATACAGACCGCAATATACCATTGGATTAATTTTACGATAACCAGGCAGTGGTTCAAGGGTTGGCTTTTTTGCGTCAGTAACGGTATCCCCGACTTGTGTATCGCCTACATGACGAATACCCGCCACGATGAAGCCTACGTCACCAACGTTCAGCTCGTCCACAATGGTCATGCGCGGCTTAAACGCTCCCACTTCAATCACTTCAAACGATTTGTTTGTTGCCATCATTTTGATTTTGGAACCCGCCTTGATTTTGCCGTCAATAACACGCACATACACGATAACCCCTTTGTAAGGGTCATAATGCGAGTCAAAAATCAGCGCTTTAAGCGGCTGATCCGGATCACCTTCAGGTGCGGGTACATTCTGTACCACTTGCTCCAAAATCTCTTTGATCCCGATGCCGGCTTTGGCTGAAGCCAATACAGCGTTGCTGGTATCGAGTCCGATAACGTCTTCAACTTCCTGCTTCACCCGTTCCGGATCAGCACTTGGCAAGTCGATTTTGTTGATAACCGGCAAAATCTCAAGATTGTTGTCCAGCGCAAGATATACGTTAGCCAATGTCTGCGCTTCGATCCCTTGTGCCGCGTCAACGACCAGCAAAGCCCCTTCACATGCCGCAAGACTACGCGATACTTCATACGTGAAGTCTACGTGTCCTGGTGTATCAATGAGATTCAATAGATACTCTTCACCGTCGTCTGCCTTGTAATTCAGGGCAACCGCTTGCAGTTTAATGGTGATTCCGCGTTCGCGTTCCAGATCCATCTGATCCAGAACTTGTTCCTGCATTTCACGTGATGTCAGCGCACCTGTGTACTCCAAGATCCGGTCCGCAAGTGTTGATTTACCGTGATCTATATGTGCAATAATTGAAAAGTTACGAATTTTACGTTGTCTTTCCCGAATGTCAGTCATTCCTTACCCCCAGAAACAGCCTAGTGTCAATCACTTCATTATAACAGTTGCTTTAAGGTGCATCAATCCCATGATGATTTAACTTTTATAATAACGTCACTTGAAGAGTGCCTCGAAGGTTTAGTTTTCCTTTAATTCGTCTACTTCTATTCATCCACTCCGCCAAAAAGAGAGACAACCCATTTGATGCCGCTGTTTGACAAGTTTTGCAGCAATCCTGCCGTTTTCTCCGCCAAAACATCCACAGGGGCCTTGTGCTGATCCGCACCTAACACCTGGCTTGGGGTCTGGACAGGAACGAACGTTTTTTTCACCTCTGTCTGCACAGGTTCGGATGATACAGGCTTGTTTTCCTCTGGAGCCGATTCTGTGGTTGTCATGACAGGGATACTTTCTACAGAGTTTTTATGCTGAAAACCACTACCTGCCAGCTGCATGCCAAGCAGAATACCTAGTAACATAAGCACACAGACAGACAGCATTTTTTTGCCGAATCTGGACATCTCACAAGCCTCCCCTTTCGATGAATGGCTAATCTAAAAAAAATCGTTTCATCGGATGCCTGCACATTCTCTATGTGTTGCGCGTTTTCAAACGACTTATCCACCCTTGGATACGGGCTTTGCACTCGCTTTATCTACATTCTGCTCGTTCCAATATACTTCCGCGATCATATCGGCTAAAATTTTGGAAGTTCGTTTCAACTCGGCAGCCGTATTGTCAATGCCACCGATCTCGATCAAAATGCTATTTGGGGAAAGGGTCTGGTTATATTCTCCATTGTTGCCTCCTCCACCATTTTTACCCCACACTCCCCGGGACACTCCCGGATATTTGGCTTCAAGCTTTTTATGAATCTTTGCGGCAAAAGCCTCATTCTTACGCCAATTCGGATTCTCATGTCCAATAATAAAATAAACCTTGGCGTAACTCTGGTTACCGATCGTTGTTGTCGTTTTTTTATGCCGCTGGGAATCCCGGTGAATATCAATTAAATATGTCAGCTCATCATTCTGAGCAAGCGCCGCTTTGACAGTCTGTCTCGAATATTTATAAGAGAAGTTCCAGTTATAGTCTTTGATTTTCGTCTGATAATCTTCCTTTGCATGTTCTACACCAACACCCAACTTCTCCAAGCTATCCGATAGATAGGTGCCCACTTGAAAAACATTACCTGTCGCCTTACCAGAGGACGGATTATCGCTATTAATGCCTAGCAGTGGATTATATCCTTCACGCGGATGAGAGTGATAGATAAGCACCGACTTTTTAGTGATTGCCGAGTTTCCTTTGTCTTGTCCACTTCCCCTAGAAGGTGGTTCTCCATCTACTGCACCTTTCCCTTGATCATCCTTTCCGGAAACATCTGGTTCATCCTGCCCTGGAGGGACATGTAAACCACTTCCCGGTTTCCCTTCACCAGAGGAAGCTGTTTCCGTAATCCCCGGACCTGGTTGATAATCTTCTGGCGCTTCCGCCTTCGTATTGCCAGAGCCAGGACGAAGTAGAACAGGTTGATTTGCGCCCATGCCAGGCATTTCACGTGCGATTAAACTTTTGGGATCTTGAGGATTCACATTCGTAAGCAATTGAAACACAAAAGAAGTCAGGTTTTCACCGGAAATCGCGGCATTCTGTTCCTTCTGGGTAAGATGAGGCACTTCCATACCTAACATATCCACAAAGAAGCGGCTTGAGACCGAACCTGCAAATCCTTTCATTGAAGAAACAGGAGAGGTGTTTAACCTTTTCTCCGCCATGCCTCCGAGCCCAAGTGCAACAAAAAAGAGGGCGGATATGATCATAAGCAGCAACAGTGTACGGCCCATGGCCAGCACGTGCAGACATCTTTTTTTCCACTTGCCAATGTTCCATGTCAATATCTTGTTCATTCTTATGTCTCCTTCCCTTGCAGAACAACTCTTATACTTCAACTCTATGAGCGTGTGCAATTTGATAGAACAGGAAGTAGAAAGATATATAGAACAAAAAAAGAAAGTCCGATAGATTCGGACCTTCTTCTCCGTTCCGTATAAGGTGGTACTCTCTTAGTGGGTATAAGCTGCAACGTTGCCAGGATGAACTGCCTCATGCAGTGCTGCATTAAGTCCGGTTGCAATAACATTGGCAATGCCTTCAATGAATTCGTCTATTTCTTTCGGTGTGACGATCAGGTCATGTCCTAGCGGTTCAAGCACTTCTTTTACCAGACTCAAACGATCCGATTCACCGATGTCATCAAGCATGCCCATGATTTGCTTGGTCTGATCTGTTTCCTGACGAAAGTGGGAACGCATCATTTCGATGACGTTGTTCACAATGGTCGAAGCATAACATACCGTCGGCACACCAATGGCAATACAGGGAACACCCAGAATCTCCTTCGTTATCCCACGTCGTTTGTTACCGATGCCTGAACCTGGATGGATACCAATATCAGCTACCTGAATCGTTGTATTCACGCGTTCAAGAGAGCGGGAAGCCAGTGCATCGATGGCGATAATCGCATCCGGACGGGTTCGCTCCACGATGCCCTGCACAATGTCACTGGATTCGATCCCTGTTGTACCCAGTACACCCGGCGCAATAGCGCTAACCTCACGGTACCCTGGCGCAACCTGATCCGGTACCAATTCAAAATACTGACGGGTAACCATCAAATTATCCACTACCAATGGACCGAGAGAATCCGGAGTGACTTTCAGGTTACCGAGTCCTACGATCAGCACCTTGGAATCTTTGCCAATACCGGCCTTCGTCATAAATGCTTCCATTTCCCGTGTGAATTCGGCGGCTACTCGTTCCTGTAATTCAGTATCCCCGTTGCGAAGGGATGGCACCTCGAGTGTGACATAATGGCCTTTGACACGTCCAATGGCTTTCGCTGCTTCATCATTTAATACATCAATTCGGGTGATGGTAATGCCGTCTTTGGAATCCACATCTTCACGCAGTCCGGGAATCGTCTGCCTTTGACTACCTTGGGCCATTTCTTTGGAATCGATGGCCAAATCCGTACGCACAGTATAATTTTGCAAATCCAGTGTCATCTGTGTCTCTGCCTCCCTTATTCCATTTGAGCATATTGTGTGGGAAAAAGGCGGGCTTTATGCAACATGCCGAACAACGATGCAAAATCTGTTGCAATTTATATGCTAGCGTGATAGAATATTTTAAGTTGTGAAACGTTTGTATTCATGCGAATGCCTTACAGGAGGTGAATGTAATGCCAAACATCAAATCCGCTGTTAAACGCGTAAAAACGAGCGACAAGCGCCGCGCACTCAACGCTTCTCAGAAGTCTGCACTCCGCACAGCTGTTAAAGCTGCTGATGCTGCTCTGGTAAGCAACGAAGTTGAAACTGCTAAAGCTGCGATTCAAGCTGCTTCCAAAAAGCTGGACAAGGCTGTAACTAAAGGTCTGGTTCACAAAAATGCAGCTGCACGCAAAAAGTCTCGCTTGGCGAAAAAACTGAACGCTCTTTCCGCACAAGCGTAAGAAGCGTTACTTATACGAACCAATGGAAAAATCCTGAACAGCATGGGCTTTCAGGATTTTTTAGCATCTGTTCCGCCAAGTAAAAGAACATACTTTAAAAAAACAACCTGAATACCTCCGATCTTATGTTGGACATCAACATACGGAGAACATTCAGGTTGTTTTTTGTTTCTTGTTTTGTTTTTTGTTTTTTTTGGGAATCTTAATATTCTGTTATGCACCAAGTCTTAACAAAAACAACTCCAGACCAAGAACCTTATCCACAGCTCCTGTTTTCATCTGATAATCGAGCTCACTCAAGTGACTGAGTATCTTTCTCAGACGGTCAGTTTCGAATTTCCGAGCCTGCTCCCCGGCTATTTTGACAGCATAGGGATGCAAGCCAAGTTGACTCGCGATCTGTTGCTGAGAGTAGCTCTGCTGCCCCAGCTCTTTCACTTGAATCATAATGCGGAATTGACGGGCAATTAGCGCTGCAATTTTAATTGGTTCTTCCCGCTGCTTCAAAAGTTCATAGAAAAGAGCCAATGCCTTTTCCAGTCTCAAGTTGGCCAGTTCCTCCACCAGTGCAAATACGTTCTGCTCCGTACTCCGAGCCACAAGTGATTCGATATCTGCACGCCGAATGGTTCCCCCTTGGCCTGTAAACAAACAAAGTTTGTCCACCTCAGCAGATAAGGCTTGCAGCCCAGTCCCCGCGTAACTAATCAATGTTTCTGCTGCTCCGGGTTCAAAGGTTACCTCCCGTTGTTTCGCAAGCTTGGCAATCCATTGGATCAATTCTTCCCCACTCAGCGGCGCAAAAGCCAGAACAACGGCCTGTTTCTTTGCCGCTTTTACGAGTTTCTTCCGTTCATCCAGCTTGTCTCCTGGTGCTAGAAAAACGATCGTGCTGTAATCAGCCGGGTTATCCATATATGTAATCAAGCGATCCACCTGATGCTCTATTTTGGATTCTTTTCCTGCGGTAAACAAGCTGGTGTCTCTAACAATAATCAGTTTGCGTGGAACGAGAAAAGGGACCGTTTCTGCTTCTTCAACAACAGCTTCAATCGGCGTTTCAGAGAGATCGTAGGGAATAACCGCAAAATCCTGGTGTTCCTCTTCAATGACATGCGTTTTTAACAGTTCCGTAAATTGCTGTATCTGGTATTTCTCCGTTCCATACAGCACATAAATTGGCGCAGTGTCTCCGCTGCGTATTGCCTTTGTTGCGCTTTTTATATCCATTCACCGTGCCTCCTTATCCCTCTTATCCTACCAGAAAAAACACAAGACAACAAAGGGACCTTCATCCGATTATGGATAAAGGCCCCCTGTTCTGCATCTATATAAACGCAGGCACAGCCATTCTAGAAATAGCCGGCACGCGGTCATACGACGTCAGATGTTGGATCAGAGATAGGATGTTCTTTAGTTATATCCAGTATATGCTTGTCATTCCATAAGGTTCATTCTATTTCAAAGAATGAAGCTCTTTATCCAGAACTATTTTGCAGGCGGCACATTAGATGATGCATTCACTTTGAAAGTGTCCTTAGTCATCGTTCCGTCTTTGTCCATTTCATATTCAAACTGTAAGCTGTCTTTGGACCAACTTCCCGACTTTAGAGCACCATCCACATTCCGTTGCTCAATTAGATTCAGAACATCCGGATCATTTGCTGATTTTGCATAAACGCTCAACTGGTCACCCATCAGCATCACAACATAAGAACCGTCAGGTGACTTCCATTCTTTAGTTGTTGTCGGTGCCGTAATTCCTTGTTCAGGAGCAACAAGTCCCTGGTGCGCTCCAGCAGCATCACCAGATTCTGTTCCTGTACCTGAATTATCAGCTTCATTGCCTTGGGCTGGGGCATCCTGGTTAGGAATGATCGTTTGAGCTGTAAATGTATCGTCTGACTTTTCGTTTGAATCCGGCGCACTTCTTTCATTTGGAGAGGAAGCATTGCCATCTTCTACATCCTGCTTTTTTTGCTCCGTTCCCTGATTCGGATTCATGCTTTTCTCTTGATTATTGCCCGTGTCTGAAGAAGGATTTGAATTTGCATCTTGTTTGCCTTTATCGGAAGAACCTGCACCCTCAGTAGAAGGTTTAGCTGATTCTTGATTATTAGAAGCATCTGGAGTTTTCAGTTCGGTTCCGTTGCTTTCGTCAGATTGATCGGCTTTGGGTTGCATAGAACCTTCCGTCACCGGATCGTTTGACGAGTCAGGTGCAATCGCACTTCCTTCTGCTCGGTTAGCTGAATCCGCTTGATCGTTATTCACTTGCATACTCAGCGCAGACTGCTCATCATTATTGCTATCTTGAGAGGCTCCTGATCTTATCATCACAGAGTCGGCATTCTCAATCTGCTCTGGCTGATGCCCCCAGATGGCAAATCCTAATATAACAGCTGCTGCTGCCGCACCCACGGACATACGCCCTGCCATCGAATTAAACCATTTTGTCTTCGCTTTCTGCTCACTTGAACTTGAACGCTGCAAATTCTCAAATGCCGCAGGGACAGGACTCATCTCTTGCACGGTACTGCTCTGTTCTTTACGCGCTTCGTCGATCGCATCCAGTTGAGGCATAATTGCATCAACCAGACTGAACTTAGGGCTCACTTGCGGTAAATCTTCCAGTTCTCTGGAAAGAGCTCTGAGCATACTAAAATTTTCAGCGCACTCCGGACACTTGGCCACATGCTGTAGCATCTGCGTCGTTTCCGCCTCGCCCAGATCATGATCCAGATACCGGTGCATCCATTCCACCACCTCTTCACATTTCATCCTGTCACACCACCTTTCTGATACTCCTGTAGTAGATTTTGTAACTGTTGTCTGGCTCTAAATAAGTAAGACTTCACCGTATTTAGCGGAAGATCGAGACAATCCGCAATTTCGTTATAGGATAAATCTTGCAGATATCTTAGAACAATGACGGTCCGATGATGCTCTGGCAACTTGTTGATCGCTTCCTGTATGTCCTTGGCTACATAAGTGGACATCACTTCAAACTCTACATCCTGCTTATCCTGAAAAACCATTTCATGTTCATCAATAGATACGGATGGCTTGGTTCTTCTGAACTTGTCGATGCAGATATTAGTCACGATGCGTTGCACCCAGGTTTTGAACTGGGCTTTTTCTTCATAAGAGTTAATCTTGGTGTAAATTCGGATCAACGCTTCCTGCGCAGCATCCAAGGCGTCCTGTTCATTATTTAGAATGTAATATGCGGTACGATAGACATGCTGTTCAATCTCCCGCAATAGGGTAATTAGAGCGTCGCGATCGCCCGATTGAGCGGCTCTGATGAGTTCCGGCTCTACCACAAAGGATCCCCCTCTCCCTGCAACCTTACTGACGTAAACATCGATAAAATTGTTGCAAAGTTAAGTATATTTTAATTTTTCATCACAAAATAACGGCTGTATGTATAAGGGCCGCCGAATCTTATCTTAGAATAACAGAAAATGCAAACGTAGTCACCAAACGTCTGTCATAACGGATTCCAGTACTTACACGACTCAAAACAAATGCAATGGCATACATTATGGTTAAGTACTTTTGAAGGCTAAAAATAAAAAAAGTCGAAATTTGTCCAAATTTAAGTTTATTTTAATGCTTTTTTCATGAAAATGGTGTATTGTAAATTTACATTCATAAGACGAGGTGATGAGCATGCCAGCTCTAGCAAGAATTCAAGAATTAAAAGAACAAATGCCAAAGGAATATCAAAGTATCTCCCACTTTGTGGAACATGCCTTGCAATCCATTGATACTTTGGTTGAGGAACACCGGAAATACGTTGCTGCGCAGGCGTTGTACGGCGATAAAATCGTCGGATCGGAAGAACGCTTGTACAGAGAAACAGTACTGGATGTCAGAGCACAGTTACTGGCGACACTGGAAAAAACGGTTGAAGATATTTTGCACAAAGGCGACAAACATTGGGATAAACATTTCAAGGACGGCGTGGAATAAATAATATTACCATTTATATTCAATCAACAGAACAGATATGAAAAAGGGGCTCCTTACCATTATTCTTCTTTAGAAGAGAATAGTGGCGAGGGGCTTTTTTTCTTACAACTAAAATAATGGCCAATTTCTCTCTAAGTTTTATGCATTATCAATATATTCACATTTAGGAACTTATTAATTCCAATAAGCATTAGGTTGTAGAGCATCATTGTCGAAGAGACAGCCATTGTAGTATATGTTCTGCCTTTTCCTGTATCTGTTCGGGAACATCCGTCTTTTCCAGCTGTGGGAATCGCCGTTCGTACTTGTTGAGATATTCGCTCACACACCATCGTACTGCCCAGTTGCTATCGATAGCATAAGGTATCCAAAAGAGAACTTCCAATTCGTCACTATCTTGTAACAATCCATAAGCATACCAACCACGTACCCCTCCTTCTTGCTCTTTACTCAGCAGTTCCCAAAACATGCTCCTTTCCTCCGCATCTTTCGGCTTTCCCAGAGCATGAACTGCTATTTTCCTAATGATAGAGCATGGGTCTGTGGAATGTGCCCATAGTTCCATTCTACTTAATTCTGCTTGCTGGATAGAACGAGAGAATTCTACTCCTCTTTCGATTTCATTCATAGTTATAATAGCCGACTTGAGAGGATCTGATTTTATTCGGGATGCATGATAATTTCTCCCCTTCGTTTGCAAACTTGAATCCAGGGCATGTATAACCCTACCTACATTTATTCTTGGTGCACTGTTCTCATAATCCTCAATCAGATCTGCATTTCTTACTAAAACACTTCGTAACTCAACTTCATCTAGTTCGAAATACTTCGAAAATAAATAGGCTGCAACACCTGCTATGAGCGTTGCTGCACCGGAAGTCCCCCCGTAATACGAAACCTCTCCCACAGTTATTGTTGATTCACAAAAAGGCACAGTCAAATGAAGCCGCGGTGCTAAAATATCTGGTCTGAAGTGTCCATCTCCATTCCTGCCAAAGGGTTCATCTGGATAGGGGATATGCATATAACGATTCTTGGTCCCACGGTCGTGATACCCCCCCACTGTGAAATAGTCAATTGGAGGCATAATATTTCCTAAACGTGTGTTTCCGTTTGAACAAACCACAAGGACTCCTTGCTTGACTGCAGATTGTAATGCTTGCACGGTGGAATACTCATGACTTCTTTTCAAAAGAACCAGGTTATCCGAAGCATGCCAGCCTGTGCACAAAATAATTCTGATATTCCAGCCTTGCTGCTCCAATATCCAATCCACCCCTGCTTTTAAACGCTCACCTTCCCCTTCCATAAACGCACCATGGTCAAGCACAATAAAATGAGCAGCGGGAGATATTCCTATATGTATTTCTCCATTTACATCAAATGGCTCATGGGATAACGCCAGTAGAGTTTTTAAACCATGTACTCCAAGCTCCGCATCTTCCCCATCCGAAAAAGAGCTGTTGCCAGATTGCACAGCAATATCATCGTTGCATTGCACAGACAAATCATGATTCACAGTAATATACTTGAGCCGATCACCTAAATGACGAATAGCTGGGTGTGGCCTTATTTGATCCACAATAATTACACCGACATGTTGACCCGAAGTTTGAAATTCCGGAGGTTCAGGAAAACCCAGTCTGGCCCACGTTGGATCAGGAATTTTATTTTCAATAGTCATCCTAATCGTCCCTTTCATTTTCATTCTGTATCAGCTTATACCGCACTTCGATCTCCCCATCTTTCACCCTCATCTGTACTTCTCCCATCTGGTCCGTTCGATAAATTTCGGAACCCATCGCTTCCAGACGTTTCATCACTCCCGGATTCGGATGACCATAGGTGTTGTTTACCCCCGCAGAGATTAATGCCACTTTGGCATTCCAATATTGAAGCCATGCTTCTGTAGAGGATGTTTTGCTACCATGGTGAGCTACCTTAAGAACATCTATTGATGCTCGCGATACGGAAACCACTGAGGATGAAATATCATTTGTACCTAAGCCAGCTCCTCCATCCATCCATTCAGGTACAACACGTGCACCCATTTTGTTATTTGGAACTGCTGCCTCTGCCGAATCTTGAATTTCTTGTTGAAATGAGTTTGCAAGCGAACCGTCCTGAATATCATACAGCAGGTTCTGTTCCGTTGCTGCTTCCATATCTCCGGTGAATAACATAGACGTTCCCGCCATCTCTAGTAAAAAAACAACTGACTCACCATTCTGATTCTCAAGAACAGGCACGTCTTCTGATGGATCACCCAAGTCACTCCGCTCCGGTGAGATAAAATATAAAACCGTCTCCTGATCTGGCCTATAGGTCATGCCTTGATGTATAACGAATAGCGGGATTTGGCGTTGCACGGCTGTATTCAGCAGATGATCGAACTTCTCTTTTCCACTCGACGTTCCATTAAACATCAAGCTTTTCACTGGAATCTGTTCGAGTACAGCCTGTAGCCCTCCGGCATGATCCTGATCGGCATGTGTGACAATAACCGCATCGAGTTGATGAATGCCTCTCTTTTTCAATAATGGAACAACGACCTTAGCCCCTACTTCATACGGATCACGCCTCGTTTTCCACGAATGTTCGCTGCCTCCAAAATTAACCGTACCACCACCATCTATAAGGATATGTTTACCATCTGGGGTAGTGATCAGAGTACTGTCGCCTTGACCAATGTCCAAAAATTGCACCACACCTGTCCCCACTGGCCGCGGCGTCTGATATGCCCACCATAATCCAACCGCTAAACTGATCGCAAGCACACCACATAACCATTGCTTAACTCTGCTCATATGCACTTCGCTATAGAAGCCTGCACCCTTCGATGTAAAAGCACTCGTATATTCAGGCCAAGCAATGCTGGCACCGAGAGCAGTGAGTGAACCTTGACCCGATTCTGCCGCTTGAGCAGCGATTCGTCTATGCATACCCATACCCAGCGGAGCTGTATCCTCTTCTCCAGCATGGATATGATGCTTATGAGTAGCGTTCCTCTGATGAAGCAAATAAAGCAACACATACAAAATTACATAATAGGCTGCGATCCACAACAACGAAGGTGTCGGCCAGATCATGACAAAACCAGAAAAACTGTTCATCCACTCCACACTAAGAAAGGTGAGTTTATTCAGCTGAATCGCAATCCATGCCAGAAGTTTCGCAACCGGAAACCACACAAAAGAAAAAATCATGGCAACTGCCCCTAAAGGCAGCACTACAGCACTAATCAAAGACACTAGTAAAAAGTTAGCTGCAAAGGACAGCAACGAAAACTGGTTGAAATACAGAATCGTCACCGGAAAAGAAATCAGCTGCGCTGTTACCGTAACCGAAGCTGTCGCCGCCAGTGATTTGGGCCATTTGCTGAACAAGCTGTTAATAAGCGGCATATAAATCATCAGCCCGGCAGTCACTAGAAAAGAGAGTTGAAAACTGACATTTAATAAAAAGTAGGGATTCCACCAAAGCATTAGCAAAGCCGCTGCACTGATAATCTGAATTCCATCTCTGGCAAATCCGCGCTTCGCCATATACAGACCAATCATCGACATGATGCCTGCCCGAATGACAGATGGAGACCCACCCGAAAGCAATACATACGCTGGCACGAGAATCAGCACTATCGTTAAAGCTGTCTCTCTGGTTAATCTCAGCCATGATAAGAGCATAAGTAATGAAGCAACATACACCGCAACATGTGTACCGGAGATGGCAAGGATATGGGTGAGTCCGAGTTGAGAGAATTGACCATACGTATTCGGATCAACATCCTTCGCCATGCCGATGATCAGCCCTTTCATGTAACCGGCATGTGGCTCAGGAAACAAACGATCTACTGCTGAACCGAGCAATTGCCTTGCTGAATCTGTCCAACGCAGTATATTTATTTTCGCCAGTCCTTCTGGAGACACAGTAGTGACCGAACTGGCTCCCTTCACCTTGACCATCCAATGAATATACTGCGTCCTTAGATAGCTGCGATAATCAAATCCCCCAAAATTTCTGGCTTCACCTGGAAGAGCCAAAGAACCGGACAGCGTCAGCTTGTCTCCTCGCTTCCAAGAAGCTGCTGTCTCTTGTTCCTGCTTTTCCATTAAACGAACTTGCACGATGACTCGTTCATTTATTTTGTCCGAGGACTCTTGTGACTTTGGAGATTGCGGCAGATTATCTGGCGAAGAACCTTTATTCTCTGCTTCCTGCTCTGTTCCTTCATGTAGCCTCAGAGATGAAATTTGCATCTCAAAACTAGCCCGATCCCCATCTACCTTTACATCAGATACAAGTTCCCCTTCCATTTTAGCCTGAGCCCCGTCGATTACTTCAGTAAAACAATGTAAATATTCTGGCAATATACTATAATTCCGAGAGTCATTCCATTCCCATTGGATAATACCACCTGCAAAAGCGATGATTAAAAGAAGAATGGACCACCCACGGATATTCATAAAATACAGCAAGAGGGGAAGACATGCCATCCCCCCCACCACTCCCCAAATTAGCGCCCATCCTGTCAGCACACATGCCATGCCGCTTCCGCACAGCCAGAAGATCGCAAAGCGAAGTAATGGTCTGCCTTTCATTCCGTCCCTCTCCCTTCTTCTCATCGCCAAGGCAAATAAATACACAAAAAACCCCCGAAGCCCATTCAGGCTAGCCGGAGGTTCTTCCTCGTAATTATGAAACTCATCTTATAAAACATATCCCTGTTTTAACCTGCTCTAATGCGTCTTGACATGCTCTAACCTGACCTTAGGAGTGCTCGTTAGTTGCTTACGGTCATCATCGTCTCCCGTGGAGGCTGGTAATTGTCCAGTCTTCGGAACGAAATGCCTTTCTGATGCATCATATTTTTTACTTTACTCGTATCTTTGGGATATGAGCGATGAAATACAATCTCTGTAACACCACTGTTCGCCAGCATGTTGGCACATGTCCAGCAAGGCTCATCGGTTACATATACAGAGGAACCTTCGCGGTCAATCCGATCCGTGAATAAAAGCAAATTCTGCTCCGCATGGATGGTACGAATACAGCGTTGCTTTTTAACCATTTCTTCCTGCCCGTCCGTGACTACAAGTTCATATTCTTCCGATATCATGCAGCCAGCCTCGGAACAATCTGCTACCCCCATCGGTGCACCATTATAGGCAGTACCCAGCAGTTTTTTTCCTTGAACCAGCACAGCCCCTACATGCCGGCGAGGACAACGGGAACGTGTCGATACCATATAAGCAATGTCCATAAAATACGTATCCCAGTCCTTGCGAAGCTCTGTTGCACTCATGCAGTTTTCTCCTCTCGCCTTGAACCTATTACTATTATGCTGAACTTTTACCGAATCTGTACATAGGGAGCCATCTTCTCCAGCATCTTCATACCTATGCCCTTCACCTTGGTAAGATCGCTAACTTTGGCAAAAGGACCATGCGCATTGCGATAATCTACAATGGCCTGAGCTTTCTTCTGTCCAATCCCCGGAAGCTCCGTGAGTTTAGTGACAGGTGCCGTATTCACATCGATCTTGCCGTGATCTGCCGTCTCATTGGTTGTTTCGTCAGCAGGTTTAGATGTTGCTCCTGCTTCAGATACAGATAAACGGCTTTCATTTAATTGGGCCTCTGGCTGAGCCGGCGGATTGCCTTGATTGCTTGACACAGTAGGAGCAACATTAGGCTCCCGAACCTTCGACTCCTGTGCTGGAGCTGCGTCGTCCAATTTCCTCTCGCTCACCCCACCTTTAGGCGCAGCATCAGCTACATTCTCGGTAACCAAAGCAGCCGACTGTATAACAGAGGGACTCTGCTCACTTGTCGGCTGCTTGGCGCCGAGCAGCATCGGTTCCCAGCCACTAGGCGGCTGTTCACTTTTACCCGACCATAATATCAGTATACTTCCAACCACTGCTGCAGCAATGGACATCGCTTTGTTCCATCTCATCTTCCGCACGCTCCCTCATATTCAAAATAGAGATCATTTCGAACACGGGCGGTGCTTCCGAACCGTTAATTCTTTAGCTTATATCAGTTACATATTTTCATGTCATGTGGACCAGCGTCTCATGCATACAATGGAGGGAAGATACTGCGCCATTACCGTAAAGCATGAAAGGAGGCCTGAACCAATGAAGGTTGGATTTATCGGAACCGGCAGCATGGGCAGCTTGTTGATCTATGCCCTGATCCAATCCGGTGCACTCGAACCCCGTCAGATTGCTGCAAGCAATCGAACCCCTTCGAAAGTACGTCAGCTTTCCCTCCGTTACCCTGGGCTGCATGAATCACAGAGCAATCGGGAAACGGTGATTCGCAGCAATATCATCTTCCTGTGTGTGAAGCCGCTGGAATTCAGACATGTCATCGATGACATCTTGCCAGTTGTGAATTCCAATCACATAATTGTGTCGATCACTAGCCCCGTGCAGCTACGCCATCTGGAATCTTCACTTCCTTGCAAAGTCTCCAAAGTTATCCCCAGTGTTACACACCAGGTCGGCAGCGGAGCAACCCTGTTCATCCATGGCGAACGAATGACTGCCGAAGACCGCAATGTGCTGGAAGGCCTGATGAGTCATATCGGCAAACCCTACCAAGTAGATGAGGCCTGCACCCGAATCACATCCGACTTCTCCAGTTGCGGACCTGCGTTCATATCCTTCTTTTTGGAGCAATGGATTGAAAGTGCTGTGCGATTGACAGGGATCAAACGCGCTGATGCCTGTGCTCTTGCCGGTGAGATGCTACTAGGAACAGGCAAGCTGCTCACCGAAGGAGGTTATACTCCGCAAGAACTCCAGGCTCGTGTTGCCGTACCTGGCGGAATAACCGCACAGGCACTTGCACTGCTCAGAAATAATCTGGATGGCGTATTTGACAGCCTGATCCACACGACACATGAGAAATATGATGAAGATTTAGTCAAACTGGATGAGGTGTTTCGTACCAGTGAAATTAACCGGCAACAATATTAACCAGTTTGCCTGGAACGGCAATGACTTTGCGAATAGTCTTGCCTTCCAGCGCCTGTTTCACAGGTGCAAGTTCCATCGTATAATCCTGCATTGCCTGTGAATCCAGATCCTTCGCGATAGTCGCACGAGTTACAATTTTGCCATTCACTTGAACCACGATTTCCACTTCTGCATCCACAGTCATGGTTTCATCGTATTCAGGCCAAGCCACGTAAGAAATTCCACCTTCATGTCCAAGGCGACTCCACAGTTCCTCTGCCATATGCGGCGCCAGAGGTGACAGCAATTGAACGAAGTTCTCCATCGCTTCGCGAGGCAGCGTCTCTGCTTTGTACGCGTCGTTGATGAAGATCATCAATTGGCTGATCGCCGTGTTGAAGCGCAGATGCTCCAGATCATCCGTTACTTTTTTAATCGTTTTGTGTGCTGTCCGTTTGAACTCATCCGTTCCGCCGTCAGCCGTAATTTTCTCATTGATCGCACCTGTGTCTTCGTTGATGAACAGACGCCATACACGGGACAGGAAACGATACATTCCCTCTACCCCGTTTGCGTTCCAAGGTTTGGTCGCTTCCAGCGGCCCCATAAACATCTCATAAAGACGCAGTGTATCTGCACCAAATTCATTTACAATCTCATCCGGGTTAATGACATTACCGCGAGATTTACTCATTTTTTCGTTGTTAGTACCCAGGATCATACCTTGGTTAACAAGTTTATAGAACGGCTCTTTCGTGTGTACGACACCCAGATCATACAGCACCTTGTGCCAGAAACGAGCATACAGCAAGTGAAGTACTGCGTGTTCTGCTCCACCAATGTACAGGTCAACTGGCAGCCATTGCTGCTGTTTCTCCTGTGAGATCAGTTCCTTGTCATTGTGCGGATCAATAAACCGCAGGTAGTACCAGCAGCTTCCCGCCCATTGTGGCATCGTGTTAGTTTCGCGGCGAGCCTTCATGCCCGTTTCCGGATCAACTGTATTTACCCAATCGGTCACGTTAGCCAGTGGGGATTCACCTGTGCCTGAAGGTTTGATCTGATCAATATCAGGCAGCAGCAGCGGCAATTGATCTTCTGGCACTGTCTTCATCGTTCCGTCTTCCAGATGCAGAATCGGAATCGGCTCTCCCCAATACCGTTGACGGCTGAATAGCCAGTCGCGTAGACGGTAGGTTGTTTTCCCTTGTCCTTTGCCGTTCTCTTCGAGCCAAGCAATCATTTTCGCTCCAGCTTCTTCATTGTTCAACCCGTTCAGGAAATCGGAGTTCACATGGCCGCCGTCACCTGTATATGCCTCTTTTGTAACATCTCCGCCTTCGATAACTTCAATGATATTCAGGTCAAACTGCTTCGCAAATTCCCAGTCACGCGCATCGTGGCCCGGAACAGCCATAACAGCTCCCGTACCATAGCCAGCAAGTACATAATCCGCAATCCAGATCGGCAGCTTCGCCCCGTTTACCGGATTGATCGCGTACGCACCTGTGAACACACCTGTTTTATCTTTGGCCAAGTCCGTACGTTCCAGATCACTCTTACGCGCAGCCTGCTCCTGATAAGCTTTCACTGCCTCGCTTTGTTCTTCGGACGTAATCGCATCAACCAATTCATGCTCTGGAGCCAGAACGGCAAAGCTTGCACCAAACAATGTGTCTGCACGGGTTGTAAATACTTTAATCACTTCTTCACGGCCTTCGATGGCAAAAACCACTTCAGCTCCGGTCGATTTGCCGATCCAGTTACGCTGCATATCCTTGATGCTTTCCGACCAGTCCAGCTCTTCCAGATCTTCCAGCAAACGCTCCGCATATTCCGTAATTTTCAGTACCCATTGACGCATCGGTTTACGTACAACCGGATGTCCGCCACGTTCACTCTTACCGTCAATAACCTCTTCGTTCGCCAGAACTGTGCCCAATGCTTCACACCAGTTCACCGGCACTTCATCGACATAGGCCAAACCTTTATTGTACAGCTGAATAAAGATCCACTGTGTCCATTTGTAGTACTCAGGATCTGTCGTACTGATCTCACGATCCCAGTCATACGAGAATCCGAGTGACTTGATCTGACGACGGAAGTTGTCAATGTTACGGAATGTGATGTGACGCGGGTGCTCTCCCGTATCCAGTGCATGCTGTTCCGCAGGCAGACCGAAAGCATCCCACCCCATCGGATGCAGTACATTATATCCACGCATCCGTTTGTAACGGGATACGATATCCGTTGCAGTGTATCCTTCCGGGTGACCTACGTGCAGTCCGGAACCGGACGGATATGGGAACATATCCAGTGCATAAAACTTCGGCTTGGACGGGTCCTCACCTGTTTTAAACGTTTTGTTATCATCCCAGTATTGCTGCCAACTTTTCTCCATCACTTGCGGCTGATAGCCGTGCTTCGGCTGATGATTCTCACTCATCTATATTCCTCCTTCAGGTTATAAGCAATTTATAGCAACAAAAAAACCTCAGCATCCCGTAGCGTTTGCAGCGCTAGGGACGAGAGGTTGAATTCCCGTGGTACCACCCTAGTTAGCGGATGAACGTGCTTCGTCATCCACTCCCTTTAGACCTGTAACGGCGGTTAACCGATGCGGATTTCCAGTTCTGCACACAAGGCATAGAACTTTGTAATCACCGCATTTCTCCAAGGCGAGTTCGCAAAATACTGTCAATCGGCTTGCACCAACCGCCGACTCTCTGTCATGTACAGCATTTACTACTGATCCTTATCATCGAAATATGTATACAATATAGGAAGCATTATATAAAAATGCAAGCTCAAAGTCAATATGACGCGTCACTTTCATCTTTTTACATGACAAACTGTTGCATACCACATGCAACAGTTTACGGATTAGCTTTTCCGAAAACGTTCTATCCCCTCCTGCAGATTCTGGATTGTCCCGTCGACATGCTCCTTGTTATCATAATGACGGTAGTCACATTCAATCCGGAGCGCAAGATCAAAATACAAATCATACAAACGTCTGCGCTTTCGCTCATTTTCCGTTGTAATCTCACGTCCATATCCTTTGAGGAATCCTGGAGTATAGTTAAAATGACTGAAATAATGCTCCATGAGCGGATCAGCCCACAACGAGCGTTCAAAATCAATAATGCCCGTAATCTGCGTATCCTGCACCAGCACATTGCCATCCCATAAATCCCAGCTGATCAGAACAGCTTCGGTTACCTCATCCAGTGCATCCGCTCTCTCCTCGATCAGACGTCTTAGCTCGTTGTAATCAATCCCGACGTCAACCTCCGCCTCTTGCCCATCCATGAGCATATCCTCCATTAACATCAAGAAAGCTTCTCTCCATGTGGCACGTTGTCTGTCTTTCCCGGAAAAATAACCAAACCGTTCACCCTGAATCTCGTTGATTCGCTTATTGTAACGACCTAACTGCTGTTCTACCTCTTCCTGCTGCTCGGCAGTAAAGTGCGTTTTGGTCTGATTGTATGGTTTCCCTGACATGTATTCCATAATGAAAAATTGCGCCGGTGCGAACTGGAGCGAGGAATCATAAACGAGCACCTGGGGTACAGGGACATCTTGCAGTTCGGCAACAAGCCGGAGTGCCTCAACTTCTGCCGTCATTAAATTCTGTTCACAGCGCATCAGATTAGTCGCAGCCAAAGGTGCTATTTTAAGAACAACTTTCCGTCCGTCATCAAGTGTGATTTTATAAGCTTGGTTTGCCCAGCCTTCAATCATTTCCTCATGATCTTGAATCGATACAGCGAGATGATGCTTCATAATCTGCTCCAACTGCTCTTTGGACAATCTTGTTTTATATGTACTTTCCATATCTGTACCCCTCCCATTGTGAGATTAAATCCACTTTAGAAAACGCTTTCTATACCTATTTATTATGGCTTGCTTTGCTTCAAGCAGCAATACCTTATATCATATCTGTTCAAAAAAACTGCCCCTAGCAACATACTCGCATGCTGCAGAAGGACAGTTCATCATCATAAATATAAATCAAACCTGTTAATGATAAGTGAATACTATTTCACGGCTACGTAGAACAACCGCTGTGCGCTTTCCCCAGCTTCTTTCCACTCAAAGTCAGCATACACCTTCACGTCTCGAAAGCCTGCTTTGCTTAACTCCAGCTTCATCCAGTCCGGATCATAAGCACGCTGCACATGAACTTCCTCAAATCGCTGATAGGTATCCTTGCTTCCCCCATCCATGCGAGAGAAAATGCTCAAATGATGTTCAATTTCACAACGTTCCTGGTCGAAATCACACGTCCAAATATACGAGACAAAGCGCTCATCCAACACAAAAGGCTGTTCCTCATCATACCGAATCAGTGTATTCGGATGATGTACGTCAAACAGAAACGTACCGCCCGGCTTCAACATCTCATACGTACGCTCAAATGTACGAACCACATCATCCGATTCCAGCAAATAGTTCACACAATCACAGAACGAAATGACCGAGTCTACCGGTTCCGGCACTCTCCATTCCCGCATATCCTGCTGCACCCAGCGCACACTGCCTTCCCGGTACAAACGATGTCCCTGAGATGTGGCTTCCATTTTGCTACGTGCAACAGACAGCATATCTGAGGAGAGATCAATACCTGTCACTTCAAAGCCGGAGTTCACCAGCGGAATCGTGATTGAACCTGTTCCACAGCCAAGCTCAACGACACTTTTAGGCATGCCATGCTGTTCCCAGGCTGTTCTTGCAAACCTTATCCAGTCCGGATAAGGCATATCTTCCATTAATTCATCGTAAACATAGGCAAATTTCCGGTAAGACATGTCGGCACCGCACTTTCAATTTCATTTTTCCTTATCGAATGATATCAAATCCAAAGAAAAAGCAGGGCATCCATTCCGGTGTTCACCCAGTCTGGCCCTGCTTTACCTAAATCGGTGCATCATACATCCGCTTCTCTTCATAAAAACATACTATACGTTGTACAGAATGAATGAATTTAACTTTAATGAATGATGTACCCTGTTATCGATCGTCAGGTCTACTTCTCTTCCTGCTCTGGTTTAGGCGCCGATTCGGACAGATACGTCCAGTTTTCCTTTTGTACCACCAGTCCATCTTTCATTAGCTTGCCCAGGGCACGCTTAAACGCCGATTTACTGATGCCGAAACGTTGTTTGATAATATCTGGCGGTGTAGCATCCGAATACGGCATACCGCCCATAGGACGCTCTTTCATAAATGCAAGCAGCTTGTCTGCATCTTCATTACGTCCAACTTCTTTACGCTGCGTCATAGCCAGATTTACACGCCCGTCTTCACGCACCAGCGTAACCCGACATTTCACCTTTTCACCCAAACGCAGCATATGACTGCGCTCCGAGGAATGAATCATGCCAATCGCTCCAAAACCGAGTACACCCCCGTCAACGAGTACAAACGTCCCCATCTGAAGTGGCTTGTATACCAGTGCTTCAACCCACTCATTGACCCATGTAGTTGGAGCGTGGAAGGCAAGCGGTGCAAGTTCACGTTCACCAGCCAATTTGGCGCGTAAACGTCCTTGCTTGTCATGTTCCATCATCACGAACACTTCATCCCCAACTTGAGGACGCAGTTCTTCGAGTTCAGGCAATTCACGGATTGGAAGCAGCAACTGGCGTCCGAGACCCATCTCCAGGAAGCAGCCAAGGCGCGGATGCACATCAGCTACGACCAGTTTAGCCATTTCACCCAGCGTAAGGTAAGGCTTTTTCATCGTAACAGCCAGACGGTCTTCTGTATCAAAAAATACAAATACCTCTAGCGTTTCACCAATCTTGATATCCCGAGTCAACTCGGTATAGTGAAGTAATACATCTTCCGATCCTGTCGTCAAAAAATAGCCAAAAGGAGACACTTCACGTGAAACCGGTAGCGAGACGACCGTTCCTGCAATCAAACTCATACCGTTTCCACCACTTTGGCGTCAGACCACAGACGCTCGATATTGTAATACTCGCGCTCATCGCGGTGGAATACGTGAACCACGACATCTCCAAGGTCCATGAGTACCCAGCGTGCGGAATCCATACCTTCAATACCTTTAATAACCGCACCAGCCGCGTGAGCCTGTTTGCGAATCTCTGTAGCAATCGCTTGCACCTGTGTATCCGAGTTACCATGGCAGATTACAAAATAATCTGCAACAAGTGAGATATTGTTCAGGTCAAGAGCTACAATATTCGATGCCTTTTTATCGTCAGCGGCAGCAACCACCATGTTCATAAGTTCTTTCGATGATACTGTCATGAACCAACCTCCATAATCTATAATTGTGCTATTAAATCATTACGTGAGAGTACCGTGAGCGGATAGATGACACGGCGCTGGGAGAGCAACAGGCTGATGGTCGAATCAAAACCCGCAATCAATCCTTCCTCCAGACTCCGCTGAGCCTGCTCACGAATATACTCCACCCCTGGGAAATCACGCCCAGGCTCGATATAATCGGCAAGGCATACGACTTTGTCCAGTAGACTCATACCTACCCTACCTGAAGTATGCCACCGAATCGCATGAATAATCTCCGAATCGGTCACACCATAATCCCGTTCAGCTACAAAGGCACCCACTTCCGAATGCCAAAGCTGCTTGTCATGCTGTAAAAGTTCAATATTTAATCCGTTATCACGAATAACGGCTTCCATCTCGGCTACTGGCCAATATTTGGCCACGTCATGTAAAATTGCCGCAATATCCGCTTTCTTCGGATCAGCACCGTACTTTTCTGCCAAAGCAACCGCAGATTCCATGACACCCTGCGTGTGCTTCCAGCGTTTGGCGGGCATCTGTGCAGAGACAGCCTCGATTAATTCCTCACGGCTTAGTGCCATATAAACCGCTCCCTACAATGTATTGATGAACTGCATCAGGAATCATAAACCGAACCGAATGTCCACTCGCAAGACGTCTGCGAATGGCTGTAGAAGAAATATCAACAAGCGGCATTTCAGCAAGCAGTACCCGATTCTGTAGTGCATCCGGCAGATCATCAAGATGTAGTTGAAAGCCCGGGCGTCCAACACCGATAAAGGTCAATCTGGACGCCAGTTCTTCAATCTCTTCCCATTTGGGAAGATAATTCACCATATCCGCCCCAATGATGAAATAAAATTCATGTTCAGGGTGACGGCGCCACAATTCACGCATCGTGTCGATGGTATAGGATACGCCGCCAAGTTCCATTTCAATGCCCAGAACCTCATATTGAGGAGCATCCTTCACAGCCGCTTCCGTCATCTCGAGGCGCTGCTGTCCTGTTGCACCTGCTCCAGGTTTGTGAGGCGGGACATGGGAAGGCATGAACCAGATTTCATCCAGTGCATGCGAATCCCTCGCCGCTTCGGCTGCCAGCAGATGCCCCATGTGGATCGGATCAAACGTACCGCCCATGATGCCGATCTTCACCCGCACCACTCTCCTTATCTTGGAAGTTCGATTTGTTTATTATCCCGTGATTCTTTGTACAGGATAATTGTACTACCAATCACTTGTACAAGTTCGCTGCCTGTTTCACGGGCAATCTCTGCTGCAATCTCATTTTTATCATCCAGATTGTTGTTCAGCACTTGTACTTTCATCAGTTCACGTTTCTCAATCGCCTCTTCGATGTGACGGAACAAATGTTCATTCGTGCCACCTTTGCCAATTTGAAAAACAGGGGTCAGATGATGAGCCTCTGAACGCAAGAAACGCTTTTGTTTACCAGTTAACATGAATACTCCATACTCCTTATATTGAGCAGACCCCATGTCCAGCGCGAAGCTGATTCAGGGATCTGACCGTTCAATTATTATTATTTTTAAAACTCTCCAGTACCGCTTGCCTCATGGTACCTACTGGAGCCGGAATGCCAAGCCAGTGTTCGAATGCGACAGCTCCTTGATAAACAAACATGCCTAGTCCGCCATGCACGGTACATCCGCGTAAACGTGACTCACGCAGCAGACGGGTCTCCAGCGGATTATAGATCAGATCACTGACGGCTGCCCCTTCACGAATCCATGCAGGATCGATAGGCACATCATCCATGTGTGGGTGCATGCCAGCTGCAGTCGTATTAATAACGATATCTGCTGTGGCAAGTGCAGATTGAGCCTCCTCCATGCCATTGCCGGAGATATCCCCTAAATCATAACTACGCAGATCCGCAGCAAGGGTGATTGCTCGATCGGCTGTACGATTCAGGATGTTGATTTGCTCGGGTTTTTCGAGTGCAAGGGCATAGATGACACCTCTTGCGGCGCCACCTGCTCCAAGAACAGCAATTCGTTTTCCTTTGATCTGAGGAACAGCTTCCTCCTTCAGAGAACGCACATATCCAATCCCATCCGTATTGTAACCTGTAAGCGTGCCATTTTCGTTCACGATGGTATTCACCGCCCCGATCAAACGAGCACTTTCATCGATTACATCTAGATATTGCATCACTTGTTCTTTATGCGGAATCGTGACATTCACTCCACGATAGCCTAATGCCACAATGCCACGAACAGCAGCTTCGAGCTGATCAGGGCGCACATGAAGCGACATGTACATGCCGTTCACACCTGCTGCCTGCAAAGCTGCATTATGCATAGCCGGGGATTTGGAATGAGCAATCGGGTCACCCATTACCCCAAGTAATACAGGAAGTGAAGAATTGAACTTGTTTTCTGCTGACATCGATTCGCCTCCGATCTGATCCGTTGTTCGAATGGAATGCTTGTAAACTAGATCAGGGAAGGACGAATCTGCACCCGAATCCCTTTTGGAACATGGACAGCCACCAGAGCACCGTTATCTCCGTTAACCTTGATCCAGCCCAGACCAGAGATGAATACGTCCGACTGACTGCCACGTTTGATCCGGAATTCATGTCTCGTCCATTCCGGCATCTCGGCCGCGTGCTCACGCGTTGGCGGAGACAGCAATTCACCCAGGTGATCACGGTATAGATCATCTGCCCGTTCCAGTTTTGTCCGATGAATGTCCAGGGCAGTACTGATAAAACAAGTGAACGATTGACGATCACCTTCGATAAAATCAAACCGAGCCATACCACCGAAGAACAGAGTCTGGCCGGAATTCAATTGATATACCGCAGGTTTAAGCGGTTTCTCCGGCATGATCGCAGCCAGATCTTTACGTGATACAATCTCACTGAACCGCCATGGATACACAATTCCCGGCGTATCGATAATATATTTTCCATCATCCAGCGGAATGTTCACCATATCCAGTGTTGTTCCCGGATAACGTGATGTTGTCAGTTCCTGCTCCAGATCGCTGTAATCTCGAATCAAACGGTTAATCAATGTTGATTTACCTACATTGGTTCCGCCAACAACATAAACATCCCGATCTCCACGGTGCGTACCCACAAGCTCAAGCAGGCGGTCGAATCCTTGATTTTGCTTCGCACTACAGAGTACAACGTCTACCGTTCGCAGTCCCTGTTCTTTGGCTTGCTTCTGCACCCAGTTCCGAACCTTGTTCCAGTTGGTTACTTTGGGGAGCAAGTCCGTTTTGTTCACGGCAAGCAGTACCGGATTGTTTCCGACAAAGCGCTGCAAGCCAGAAATAATACTGCCATCAAAATCAAACAAATCAACGATATGAATGACGAGTGCATCCTTATCCCCGATTTTGCTGAGCAGAGCAAGGAACTCGTCCTGATCTACTGTAACAGATGATGACTCATTATAATTTTTGATACGGAAACAGCGCTGGCAGATGACCGGTTCACGATCAAGTGCTTTCTCAGGAATAAATCCAGGCAGATCCGGATTTTCCGTTTGCAGATTCACGCCGCATCCACTGCATCTTACGGCAATATTGCCGTTATGCGGTTCTGTCATTTCTTCTTTTCCTCCTCAAGCCATAAGCCTTTCTTACGCAAATTCGACAGGGCAATCCGTTCTACTCTCCGATTAAAGCGGGTCATAAAGCCTTCATCTCCGATGGAAATCGGCAGCACCAGGACCGTATAAAGTCCAAGTCTGTTTCCTCCATAAACATCGGTGAGCATTTGATCCCCTACAACAATCGTTTTCTCGGGAGCAAGCTCCATCATGTTCATTGCTTTACGAAACGGTACATTCGATGGTTTGCGTGCACTATGCACAAACTGGATATCTAGCGGAGTCGCAAACAGGGACACCCGATTCAGATTGTTATTGGACACAATCATCAGCTGGAATCCTACCTGTTTTACACGCGCGAACCATTCAATCAATTCGGGTGTGGCATCAGGTGCTTTAGCTCCAACAAGCGTATTATCCAAGTCCGTTATGATTCCACGATACCCTTGAGCGTACAGCTCTTCCAGATTAATATCAAAAACTGTGTCTACACGCAGCTTGGGTAGTAACATTTTAAACAAAGAAGTCACCTCAGTTTCATACGACACACTATATCACAAATCCGTCTTTCCTGAAAATGCAAACACCTTTTATCATTATAAAAAAAGGAAAAACGGGACGGGCGACATCTATGCCCGTTCCGCTTTCAGTTCCCTCCGCAGCTTCAAGGCCGTCTGATAAACAACCTTCCAGTCATCAGCGGTTACCGTTGCCGGACTGTAACGGGTCTGTTCGAACTTCATCAGTAACTCTTCCAGTGTCGCTCGAGCGGATGGTCTAAGCTGACTCCAGCGAGTTACGGACTCACGAAGCGTTTCGTCCCCACTACGAGTCAAACCTCGTTTTCTCGCATAACGAATCCAGCGCCCCGTCTCAGCCAGAACCTTCTGTTCAGGTGTCAGCGGTCTGCCTGCACGCAGGCGAAGCAGTAAGAAGCGCAGTGAAAGACGGTTACGCCAGAACATGTAGGCTACCCATAATGCGATAACAGCACCTGCAATCCAGATGACAAAGGTTGGAATGGCAGCAGTCGTCTGCTCGGGAGCAGGCGTTTGTTCTTCCTCTTGAACAGGTTCTTCCTCTGGCTGCTCTTCCGGCTGGTCAGCAGGCTGAACCTCAGGTGTTTCGGTCAATAGAGGCATATCAAAGCCCGGGGTTGCCTCAACTGGAATCCAGCCATATTCGCCAAAGTACACTTCTGCCCAAGAGTGAGCATCTGCATTCGTTACCGTGTACGTTGTTTCAATCGTTGCACCAGGCTGGCGAGGAGCCTGTAAGTCCGAGTTAAGGGACATCTGCCCAGGTGCATAACCCTTCACCCATCTGGCTGGAATACCTTCCGACCGAGCCATCATCACAAGCGCAGTGGAAAAGTAATCGCAATACCCTTCACGAATATCAAACAAGAACCCTTCTACAAAATCCTTGCTTACTTTTCGGGATAGATCCGGATTGTTAGTGTAATTGAAATTTTGTTGTAAATAGTTTTGCAGTAATGCTACTTTTTCATACGGTGTTTTTGCAGACGCTGTAACCTCGGCCGCGAGATCCTTTACTCTTTCAGGGAATCGGGAAGGCAATTGTAAATACTTGTCGTCTGCCGGATTGCTTGAATACAGAGTATCTGCTGTTTTGGTACGAAGCTCATCTTCCACGATAATCGGCACTTCGGATACAACCGTATAGTTTTTGGGATACTGCGGCTGTTGACGCGATGTTACTACGTGAAGTTCGGCACGCTCCGTATTCCAAAGCATACGACTAGCTCTCTCATCCCCGTTGACCGAGCTCACTTGAGATATGGAATACGCTCCAAACAAAATCGGATATACCGTGTCATTCAGCATTGTCACTTTCTGCGTGACCTGTTTTGTATTTACTTTTCCAGCCTGTTCATTTTCCAGGCCTTGATTGGCTGACACATTCTCCATAGCTGCACGTCCAGGTTCATCCCAGCCCGTGCCCGTATATTCAGAACGTGTCTCACCGCGCCAGTAGCTTCGATCACTCGTCGTAATCGACATTACAGGCGTGTAATCAAAGTTAAAGCCTCCGCCAAGCTGGTTATCTTCCCGACTGTATCCCGACTCTGTAGCTGCTGGAATATCCAGTACCCCATTGCCCGATTGGCTCGTGGATGTTCCGGTGTAATTTCGCCAAGCCGTGTACGGGTCCGTCAAGGTTGGCGGAATTTCCGGCATGTTCACACTGGCAACAATGATTAATGAAAAAATGATAGCTATATTCGCCAGTATTTTATAAGGATACCGAATCATTCGTTTCCAACCTTGCGGGTATTGCAGCTGATAGTTACGGAAGTGCTGACATACGAGCCAGCCCATGCCAGCAAACATCACCCAGGCAATCTCACCCCACAGCGGAATCTGTGTGAAGGAATCCAAGATCCCCATTGAAATCACATTAACTCCCAAGAAAACAAGAATGCGGCGGGTAGAGTTTACAAGACGAAGGGCCGCCTCCAACATTACCCATGTACACAAGGAAAACCAGATATATGGAGGCATATGCACAATAAATTGCTCCATACGCTCTGTTAACGAGCCGTAAGGAATGTACACCGTGTAATCAATCAACGTTTTATGCAAAATATATAAGACCGCAACGGCCTTGATTATCGTTCGATACACTACTTTGAAGGGGAGAATGACTTCCAAAATACTTACCGCTGCCAGCGTCCAGAGCACCAGCGAAGTCGTCTCGGTATACCAGGATTCCTGAGTAAATGAAATCCACTGCAGAGCGATGAGAAATATCCAGAGCAAGGATGCCGCGTGATACCAGGATCGTTTTAACCCGAAGCTTTCTTGTCCTTTGGTGTTCATACCGAACCTCCTCCCATAATCGTTGGAAGTTCCTGCAGGTGGGCAACGGTAAATGATCTTGTTCCCCTGCCGCGCAGCATGGCATTCCATTCAGCGCTTCGGCGGGATTCTGCCGAATCAATCAGGATGTGACATGGAGTCATTCCACGTGTATCCGCCCAGCGAAGCAATTCAATTATTTTTTCATCTTTCTGTGGAGAGATGACAACAAAATAAGCTCCCTGCGGGAACTGACGGGCTATTTTCTCCACTCCAGGAAGTAGGGAAGCGTCCTGTCCATTGTCCTGAATATCTACGAGATGATGCATCATCTTCTGCCGCTCGATCAAACTTTCACTTGGTGGCATGAAGGAAGACTTGTTAGACAAAGTCAACAGCCCCATCCCCATTCGTTCCCTTGTACCATAATCCAGCAAAGACGCTGTGGTGGAAACAGCCAGTTCAAATGCTTCTCCGTGCGGATAGCTTCCGGCCAGTGCATCTAGGACCAGGATTGTTTTGGGCACAGACTCATGTTCGAACTCTTTAGATTTCCAATTGCCTGTCTTGGCTGTTGCATTCCAGTGAATACGAGACAGGCGATCCCCATACACGTAGTCACGCACTCCGTTAATCTGGGTTGTTTCCCTGCGTGAACGGGTTAAGGCCGTCTGTGGCCCTGACAAGCGTGACTTGCGATCATACAACTGCCAGTAAGGTATAAACACGGTGCGAGGCAATACACGAAACTCTCCGCGTGCCTTAAATGTTCCGCGATGTTCAATCAGCCCGAAAATATCCTCGCTGGCACACTCTGTTTCCGAAAAAACATACTTTCCCCGCTCAAGCGGAGGTGTTTGGAACGACAGTTCACCAGCACCCCGCATACTTGGAATCAGACTTTCTTTAAACGACCATGTTTCTCCATTGTGCCGATGCAGTATCTCACGAACAACAACATATGGAAGCGGGAGAAAACCCGGAATGGTCAAGCTCAGCTTCACCTGAACCTGATCACCGGCGTGAAGCAGTTCTTCATGATCCTGTCCGGAAGAGAGCCTACGTATGCCCTGAGCCCTTTTCACGCCGCTGAATCCAGCAATCGCAAGATACAGGCAGAGTAGCGTTACCATGGACAGTAGCATAAGCGAGGTCTTTCCTCCCTGAAACAAAACGTACGCCAGACAGCACATCCACACCACTACGATGCCCCAAACGCGAGGGTGGCGCAGGCCTCGATTGACTGTAGTCAAAAGCGGTCTCATGAACTATTGTCCCATCGACACAGGCACACGAACCTGTTGTAATACGGAATTCAGAACGGCCTCTGAGCTCATGCTATCCAGTCTGGATTCAGGACGAAGAACGATACGATGAGAAATCACATATGGAGCCATCGTTTTCACATCATCCGGCAGCACGTAGTCTCGCTCCTGCAAGAAGGCAAAAGCTTTCACCGCCATCATGAAAGAGATTGCCGCCCTTGGACTAGCACCCAGTAATACAGACGGGTGCGTACGGGTGTGGCGAACAACATCCAGAAGATAATCCATAACAGGATCTCCGATGAACACCTCTTTGATCTCCTGCTGAATAGCCGAGATTTGATCCATATGAGTGACAGATTCAAGCCGATCAACCGGCTGACCCGATTGATGCTGCTTCAGTAATGTTTTTTCAATATCTTTGTCAGGATAACCCAAACTGATCTTTAACATAAAACGATCGAGCTGTGCTTCAGGCAGCGTATATGTTCCCTCAAAGTCAATTGGATTTTGCGTCGCGCATAACATGAAAGGGTGTGGCAAATCGTAAGTGTCACCGTCTACGGTTACACTGCGCTCTTCCATGACTTCCAGCAAAGCTGATTGTGTTTTGGTTGTCGCACGGTTAATCTCGTCCGCGAGCAAAATATTGGTCATGACCGGGCCTGGTCGGAAATAAAAACGCTCGTCTTTAGGATGAAAAACAGAAACACCCGTAATATCACTTGGTAGAATATCAGGATTACATTGAATACGCCGGTATTCCCCGCGCATGGATTTCGATAGTGCTTTGATTAACTGTGTTTTGCCCGTTCCCGGTACGTCTTCAATCAGAACGTGTCCGCCTGCAAGCAAAGCTGTGAGTAGAAGTTGAATTTCAAAGGATTTCCCCATAATGCAGGATTCCAGATTCGAACGAACTGCAGATATGATTTGGATCGACTCTTTGCGCACAGGCATGTGGTCTAACCTCCTAAAAAAGCATACAGATTTCCTTTTATTGTACATGATCTAGTGTCACGAGTACACTCGAAGGAACTCACAATTTGTTTCCAGTCGTCTGATTCACCGCATTTAACGCATGAATACGACAAAAAAAAGGCTATGGATAATGTTCATCCGAAGCCTCATCTTATCATTGGATTCATTTAATTTTTAACCTTTGGGCCGAACAACCAGTGCTGCGAGAAATGAAAAGATAATCGCCGACGATATCCCAGCTGCCGTGAGATCAAAGATACCAGTAATTACGCCGATCCAGCCCTCTTTTTCCAGCTCAGTCAACGCTCCATGCACCAATGAATTGCCAAAGCTCGTGATGGGCACCGAGGCACCTGCACCTGCAAACTTCACCAGAGGGTCATACAGTCCAAATGCGTCCGCTACAGCACCAGCCACCACTAACGTACTCATCGTATGTGCAGGTGTCAGCTTCGCACCATCCATCAACAGCTGTCCGATCACACAGATCAGACCTCCAACGATAAAAGCCCAGAGAAATTGCATATCTTTTAACCCTCCTGTTCAATTGCGACAGCATGTGCAATACATGGAATGCTTTCACCCTGTTGGTATGAGAGCGGAGACAGAAGTGCCCCGGTTGCAACCACAAGTACTCGTTTCAGATCACCCTTTTGCATCCGGTTCAAAATATGTCCATAAGTTACGGTAGCGGAACAACCGCAGCCGCTTCCTCCCGCAACGACTTGAGTCTGTTTCTCACGATCATAGATCATCAGTCCACAATCGTTGAAAACCGTCTGCTCCATTGGAATACCTTCCTTATGCAAAAGCTCCTTGGTAATCGGCAAGCCAACAGATGCCAGATCTCCTGTAACAATCAAATCATAATACCCAGGTTCCAGTCCGGTATCTCTGAAATGAGAAATAATCGTATCTGCCGCAGCGGGAGCCATAGCTGCTCCCATATTAAAGGGATCTTTGATACCGAGATCCATGATCCGTCCAATGGTCGCTTTGGCAATAATCGGCCCTTCACCCGTGCGAGAAACAACACCACACCCTGAGCCTGTAACGGTATACTGCGCATAAGGCGGCTTCTGCGAGCCATACTCCGTTGGATAACGAAACTGCTTCTCCACCGTGCAGTTATGACTTACCGTTCCGGCAAGTACGTAGTCGCCGGCACCGGAATCCACAATCATGGAAGCCAGCGCTAACGTTTCCATGGAGGTGGAGCAGGCTCCAAATACACCCAGATAGGGTGCACCCAATTGCCTTGCCGAAAATGAACTGCTGATAATCTGGTTCATCAAATCGCCACCAACAAAATAATGCAGCTCTTCTTTGGTGAGATTGGCATTCACTAATGCTAGCTGGGATGCTTGTTCAAGCAGTTTCCTCTCCGCTTTTTCCCACGTTTTCTCACCAATCTCAAGATTGTCATAAATGTAGTCAAAATCAGAGGATAACGGCCCTTTGCCTTCATCTGGCCCTACAACGGTAGCTCTCCCTATAATTCGCGGCTGATGATCATACTCCCATGTCTGGCGGCCCAGCCGTTTCATAGATGCCCACCTCCGAATCCCAGAAAGGCATACACGATCCCTATAATAAACGCTGCAACGACTCCAAACACAATGACGGAGCCGGCAAGCTTGAACATGTTTGCTCCAACACCGAGCACCAGTCCTTCGGCACGATGCTCCAAGGCAGCCGAGCACATGGAATTCGCAAATCCTGTGACTGGGACACCTGTACCCGCTCCCGCCCACTGCGCAATTTTGTCGTACACACCAAGACAGGTCAGAATCACGGAGATCAGGATCATGACCGCGACAGTAGGACTTGCAGCCTCCTTAGATGTCATGTCCAACCCAGCCATAAACGCTTCCTGGATCGCTTGTCCAATCAAACAGACAGTTCCCCCCACCAGAAAAGCTTTGATACAATTTTTGAAAATTGGACGTGAAGGTTCATGTTTTTTGGCGACTTTTTTATATTCCTTCTCATCCATCGACAGCGATGAAGTTTTCTTCTTTCCAGTTGCAGATTGTTCTGGCAAGCACAGGACCTCCTTTATGTGAATGGTTTGCAGTTATAGCTGAATGGCGATTGTGGAGCACTTCTATTCATTGTTTGTTATTATCGGGAAGGTTATGTATCCGGCGAGAGACAGCATATGTTTCCAAAGAGAAAGAGATGGGGAAGTTATATAGATCGCGCCGCTTCATTGGTTCAAAACCTGTTTAGTCTATAAATAAAGAAGAATGATGACGAGCAAAATAAAAAGTACAATGAACAACACCTTCTCATTACCTTCTTCAGGAGGCATCATCTTGTATCTCGGCTCCTTCCTAAGCTTGAACGTCATTAACCGGACAGCCTGATTACGTAAGAATATGGCTCCCATTTATAATCTTATTCGAGCAGACCGTTACAGGACTGAGACAAAAGCGGATGAAAAGACGGAAAATCCTGAATAAAACCACAAAAAACATGCCTTAAAAACGTAACATAAACATGGACAATCACTTGTACAAGGTTCATACTATAATGTGACCAGTGGTTAATAAGTCCTTTGCACGAAAAAAGGACATCAGCCTAGTAGCCGTTCTACTATGAGCTGATCTACATATCAACAGAGGAGTTGTTGACACATGAACGAAAAAACGTTGGACATGTTCCGCACGTTAACGGAATTCCCTTCCGCCTCCGGTTTTGAACGCGAGCTGCGCGGCTGGATGAAAGAGCAAATGTCCGCCTATACCGATGAATTTGTACAGGATCGTCTGGGGAGTCTTTTTGGTGTACTGCGCGGAGAAGAATCTGGGCCTAAAGTTATGGTTGCCGGACATTTTGATGAAGTAGGTTTTATGACCTCAGGTATTACAGAAGCAGGTATGGTTAAATTTCGTCCACTGGGTGGATGGTGGAGTCAGGCTGTACTATCACAGCGTCTTCAGATCATTACACCTGAGCGCCGGATTACAGGCGTTGTCGGGTCTACACCTACTCACCTGCTGGATGAATCCCAACGCAACAAACCGGTAGATCTGAATTCGATGTATCTAGATATTGGTGCAGATGACCGGGCAGAGGCAGAATCGTGGGGTATTCAACCGGGGATGCAAATCGTACCGCTCTGTGAATTCACACCGATGGCCAATCCTAAGAAAATCATGGCAAAAGCTTGGGATAACCGTTACGGTGTTGGACTAGCCCTTGAACTGATGGAAGAACTCCATAAGGTAAAGTTGCCTAATATACTTTATTCAGGTGCAACGGTTCAAGAGGAATTGGGTCTGCGCGGTGCACGTACAGCTGCGAATCTCATTCAACCTGACATTTTCTTTGCACTGGACTGTAGTGCAGCCAACGACATGACAGGTGACAAGCAATCCTTTGGTCATATCGGTCAGGGTGCATTACTCCGCATACTTGACCCTGGCATGTTCACTCATCGTGGTATCGTTGAATATGTTCAGGACACAGCTTCCTCCAATCAGATTAAAATGCAATATTTCATCTCGCCAGGCGGTACTGATGCCGGTCAGGTTCACTTGAGCGGTATTGGTGTACCTTCCACCGTCATTGGCATCTGTGGCCGATATATTCACACCTCTTCTTCCATTATTCATACGGATGATTATGATGCAGCCAAAGAGCTGATCGTAAAACTGGTGAAGGGTCTCGATCGCACAACGATGGAAACCATTATCAATAACGCTTGATCCAGGAATAGAACAAAATTTTGTGAGCTTAAACACAGAGATACCTTATCGAATCTTTCTTCGGGGTATCTCTTTTTCTATTACATATAAACAGATTAATTGTTCGAACATGTCGGGAGTGGAGTACATAAGATATTAAACACATCAACCAGCGGGGGACCTTTATATGGCAATGAGGAGGACTGGAAAATCAAATAAAGGTTCCAAAAAACAAAATGCTGCAAACTCCCTTTTGGGTGGCAATATAAAAGGAAGAAATCTTGAGCTAATCGTGGCAGCACTTCTAGTTAGCGGAAAATTAAGAGTGGATGCGGTGACTTTGTTTCGCGAAGCTACTCTTGTTGTAGAACTGGTTGGTCAATATAAAACACTGCAAAAAGTTACACCGTCCAATCAAGACAAACTGGTGCAATTTCTGGATGAGATTGGTGGCGATATGACACTTAACGACGTCATACGTGCTTTCCAGCAAAGAATGAACTCCTAACGCCAAAGAAATGAGGTTCGAATGATGTCTGACTTTGACGGAAATGGATTTGCCGAGCTGTTAATTGTAGTCATCTTGGTCGTTTTGTTTGTATTTGGCTCGTCTGATATTGACGCGTTGACAGATTCACCATCACAAGGCTAAGGCTTTACCTTTGTAATGATAAAATCAGAAACATACCACAGCAATCAGATCATGAAAAACGCCAGTTCCAAGGCTTGGACTGGCGTTTATTCGTAACCCGGGAAATTTACCTACACTACAGAAATAAAGGCGAGAATGCAAACCATGCCAAAATCAGTGTTAGAATTACGCAGACATTTTCTACAACTGCCCCATGCTTGGTTCCCGTACTCATCAGGTTTGCCCGGATGCGCAGCTTTAACGGCGGCAAAGGCCGTATCCCCCGATTGGTCAACGAATCAGCAATCAAATGTAGAGCATAAGCGGAGCCTCCAGCTACCCAAATTTCTGGGCCTTGCTGCTGCGTTGTACTGTACAGTAACCCCGTCCAAACAGCTGTTCCATACAAGGTATGGGTTAAGCCCCTGTGTGTAAGTGTCGTGCACAGCATAAGCAGGCTGCCTGCAATCAGATTCCACGGAGCAAAAGCATGACCATAAAAGACCAAGCCCAGTCCAATGGCAAACATCAATACTTTACGCAGCGAGCGCGATGGCAGGAACGACACAAGCCCAATCAATATGGCGAGTAGCAAATTCCACGGTTTCGCGGGTACGTAAAAATACACAAATACAGCCGCAGGCAAAAGAATAGTCTGCAGCAACCGAATCAGACTGCTCGGCAGGGCTTTAGAAACCAGCAATGAATTAGGCTCATCAATATCAGGCAGCAATGAGCCAATCAGGGCTACCGTTACTGCCGGAGCTGTAACCTGCAATCCCATCAGCTGTAATACTGAAAGTGAAACGCCTGTACTGATAATCAGGTGGGATCTTCCCATCATGATGCAAAAACGTCCTTTCGAGAATATAGGGAACGCAACCGACCCCAATCTGATCATACCTCGAAAAGTAATATAAGAACAATAGTTCGTATTTCTTATTTCTGAAAAATATTTTTACATTCGTGACGGTCATCACACTTATTTTAATATGAATGATCTATCGTAATTAGTGAAATAAATCACATTACAATTGAGTTAGTCGATGTATAATTCAAATATAAGCCATTAAAAATGTTGGTAAATGTACAGGTTTATCCAAGGGAGGGCTACACACATGAACGGAAATAAAGAAAAATTAGTCGTGATCGGTAATGGTATGGCCGGAATCAGCACGGTGGAACAAATTCTAAAACTAACTTCACGCTTTGATATTACGGTTTTTGGTACAGAACCTTATCCTAACTACAATCGTATTATGTTGTCCTACGTACTGGAAGGTAGCAAAACGCTGGATGACATTGTCCTTAATGATCTCCACTGGTACGAGGACTACGGCATTACGCTTCACACAGGAACCACGGTTGCCCGCATTGATGCCGAGACTCGTGAAGTAGTAACCGAAGATGGACACCGTGCTCCGTATGACAAAATTATCATTGCAACGGGGTCAAGTTCTTTCATCCTCCCTGTACCCGGACATGACAAGCAGGGTGTCGTTGGTTTCCGTGATATCGCCGATTGCAATATCATGCTGGAAGCTGCAAAAGAATATAAAAAAGCAGCTGTCATCGGGGGCGGACTGCTAGGTCTGGAAGCAGCCAAAGGACTTGTGCAACTGGGTATGGACGTTACTGTTGTGCATCTGATGGATGATCTGATGGAACGCCAGCTGGACCCTCAGGCTTCGGCCATGTTGAAAGCTGAACTGGAACGTCAGGGAATCAAGTTCAAAATGGGAGCCCAAACTTCCGAACTGCTGGGTGGTGAACGGGTTGAAGGCATTCGTTTTGCCGACGATTCTGTGCTGAATGTTGATTTTGTAGTCATGGCAGTTGGTATTAAACCGAATACAGCCGTGGCCCGCGAAAGTGGTATCGAAGTCAACCGAGGCATCATCGTGGATGACTACATGCAGACTTCATTGAAAGACGTTTACTCTGTTGGGGAATGTAACGAACATCGCGGTGTATGTTACGGACTTGTAGCGCCACTGTTTGAGCAAGGAATGATTCTTGCGAAACATATTTGCGGGGTCGAAACAGCACCGTATGAAGGCTCGGTTGTATCCACCAAATTAAAAATTTCGGGTGTAGACGTCTTCTCTACTGGTGAATTCATTGACAGCCCGGAACATACCGTGATTTCGCAAAAAGACGACTGGAAACGAACGTACAAAAAAATTCTGCTTCGCGACAACAAAATGGTAGGTGCCGTTCTCTTCGGAGACATTACCGATTCTGCCGAACTGCAGAAACTGATCAAAAACCAAACGGAAATGACAGATGAATTGTATAGTTCTCTTATGGGTACAGGCTGCGGCGGTCACAAAAAAACAACTTCTGTTGAGACAATGCCGGAAGACGAAATCGTCTGTGGATGTAACGGCGTAACCAAAGGTGCGATCGTGGATGTCATTACCAATCAGGGTCTTACCACAATTGATGAAATTAAAGCCTGCACCGGTGCAACCCGCTCTTGCGGAGGATGTAAACCGGTGGTCGAACAGATTTTGCAATATGTGCTTGGAGATGGCTTCACTGCCGGGGGCAAACAGGGAATCTGCAGCTGCACATCCCTCGGACGGGATGAGATTGTTGCTGAAATCCGGGAAAAAGGCTTGCAAACAAGCAAAGAAGTGATGAACGTACTTGGCTGGAGCCAGCCTGAGGGTTGCTCGAAATGCCGTCCGGCCATCAACTACTATCTGGGCATGATCTATCCAGACACACATGAGGATGAAAAAGAATCCCGTTTTGTTAACGAACGTATGAATGCCAACATTCAAAAAGACGGAACTTACACCGTTGTACCTCGGATGTATGGCGGTGTAACGACACCAGCCGATCTGAAAAAGATCGCCGACGTTTCGGTCAAATACGATATCAAAGCGGTTAAAGTAACAGGCGGTCAGCGTCTTGATCTCATCGGTGTCAAAAAAGAAGATTTGACTAAAGTATGGGCTGAGCTGGATATGCCTTCGGGTTACGCTTACGCGAAATCGCTTCGTACGGTTAAAACATGTGTTGGCTCCCAATTCTGCCGCTTCGGCACACAGGATTCGATGGCCATGGGTGAGAGAATCGAACGTAAATTCGAACGACTGGATCTGCCAGCCAAATTCAAATATGCTGTAAACGGTTGTCCTCGGAACTGTGCGGAAGCATGCACGAAGGATATCGGAATCGTCGGTAATGATGGCGGCTGGGAAATCTTCATCGGTGGTAACGGCGGGATCAAAGCAAGACTCGCTGACTCACTGTGCAAAGTGAAAACCGATGATGAACTGATTGAATTGTGCGGAGCTATCATGCAGTATTACCGCGAGACAGGTAACTATCTGGAGCGTACTTCGGAATGGGTAGAACGCATGGGGCTAGAGCACATCCGCTCGGTTGTTGTGGATAACGTTGAGGAACGTAAAGCGTTGATGGAACGGATCGAGTTTGCCCTTGCACAAGTGGTAGAACCATGGCAAAAAGCGATTCGTGATGAAGAAGGTCAAAGCAAAATGTTCCATAGCATCGAAGTTACGGCTCGCCCATAAACAAAATCATATGTTGTTGGATTCAAGTAGAGAAATAAATGGATATAAAAGGAGTGGTTTACGATGACAACCAAACAAACAGGCACGTATTTCCCGGCTGGAGCTATAGATGAATTTCTGCCACGCATTGGCAGAGTTGTCGAGATCGAAGATCTTCAGCTTGCGGTATTCCGTGCTTCGGATGGCACCATCTTTGCTGCTGACAACCATAACCCCCACCCTAAGGGTGGGCCGCTGGCGGAAGGCATTGTCTCTGGACACTATCTCTATGATCCGCTGTACGACTGGAAAATTGATTTGACAACAGGTCAGGTGCAAGCACCAGACAACGGTCAAGTGCAGATGTATCCGGTTAAAGTGGAGAACGACCGGGTCTGGATTGCTGTATAACCTCTGCTCTACTGTAACATTGGGGATTCGGATTGATGTTGACTAATGGGGGAAAACATGATGTATACACCAAGTGTTGAAGGAATTATTGAAGCAGCCGTCAAAAAGAGAGATCAGATGAATTCAAGTTTGCCACGTTACATGGTCGCTGCCTTAATGGCAGGTGCATATGTGGGACTTGGCATTATCCTGATCTTCAGTATCGGGGCTCCGTTGCTCGCGGCACATTCACCACTGCAAACGATGCTGATGGGCATGTCCTTCGGACTCGCCCTGACGCTGGTAATCTTTGCTGGATCGGAACTGTTCACAGGTAATAATATGTTTTTCACGATGAGTACACTTGCCGGGCGGACCACCGTAAATGATACGCTGAAAAACTGGGGACTTGTCTTTCTGGGCAATCTGATCGGTGCCGTCCTGCTCAGCCTGCTGATTGTCGGAAGCGGCCTGTTCAAAACAGCTACCCCGGAGCATCTGCTGTTCGTCGTATCTGCCAAAAAGATGGCTGCTCCAGTAACTGAACTCTTCTTCCGCGGCATTCTCTGTAACTGGCTCGTATGTCTGGCCATCTGGATGTCTGCCCGCTCCAAAGAAGATATTGCCAAGCTGGTTCTCATCTGGTGGTGTCTGTACGCCTTTATCGCAAGCGGATATGAGCACAGTGTAGCCAATATGACACTCCTGTCCCTGGCTTGGCTGTTGCCTAACCACCCGGATACGATTTCTCTCGCTGGATGGTTCCATAACATGATTCCAGTTACACTTGGTAACATCATCGGCGGCGCCCTGTTTGTCGGCATGGCCTATTGGTACACTTCACCGGTACGCAAAAAAGCTTAATGTTATGATTGTTCCTACGTTTCTATTAGACATAGATACTAAAATGAAGAAATTTTACTGGCAATCGTTCTTTATCTCACAGCCACGGTATGCTGAACCTGATTCAGCCCCCGTGGCTTTTTGATCTTCCTTTTACAAATTTACAAAGGGTGCATACATCTTTAATCTCCGGTTAACATAACAGCAGTATAGTCGGTGTATCGACCACCCAAACTAGCAAAGGATGATCACATCTATGGGAATCCATACGTACTTTCGATCGCTGAACGACCTCGAACGTATCATTCGAACTCCTGGCAAATTCAAATTCGAAGAACATTGTGTTTCTGCCCACTCCTGGAAAGTCGTACAGTATGCCAAGACACTTGCCGACATCGAGGAACAGCAAGGCGTGAGCATTGATTGGAAAAAGTTATACGAAATTACCAGTAGCCACGATTATGGCGAAATCTTCATTGGTGATATCAAAACACCGGTCAAACACTACTCGCTGGAGCTTCGATCCATGTTGCAACAGGTGGAAGAAGGCATGGTATCCCATTTTATTCATGAGAATATCCCACCTGAGTTTCAAGATATTTTCCGCAGACAACTGCGCGAAGGCAAAGACAACTCCGTGGAAGGGCTTATCCTTGAGGTAGCTGATAAAATGGACCAAGTGTATGAAGCATTTGCAGAGTTGCAACGCGGCAATACGGAAAAAGAATTCATTGTCATGTACCGCTACGCATTGATCAAGATTAAAAATATCGACCTCCACTGTGTTCGTTATTTCCTCAATCACATTCTGCCTGATATCATTGAAGAAGGTAACCGTTCCCCGTTTGATATCCGCAAAATAACCGAAGAAGCGTTGCAGCAATAATCAGCTCAGCCCATCCGGATTGCCTTGATCCATGGACAGAGCTTTTTTTTGTACCTGCCACTGCTGCCGATATTCGCTCGGATACAGACCCGTTTTGTTTTTGAAAATCCTGCTAAAATAATGGGAATCCGCATACCCTACCGCTCCGCCAATGGTTTTGTTATCCATATGCTCATACGCTGCAAGCAGACGTTTGGCCTCGTTTAGTCTCAGACCCGTCAGGTATTTCAATGGTGTCTCCCCTGTTACCTTTTTAAAGCATTTCCCTAGATAATCTACGCTAAAATGCATCTGTGCTGCCATATCCTGCAATGTAATCTCATGCATGTAGTTTTGTTTGAGATAGAGTTTGACCGACACTGCAATATCTTCCGCCTTTACCTGATCGTCCAACACGATACTTACATGAGACAATGAATCCACAGCGCTTCCCAGCTTCAGCTCCATCGCATCCAGTAGCGCACGAAGCTGTTCTTCCGACAACGGTTTAAGTAAATAATCTTCGACTTTATACTGGATCGCCTGCCGTGCATATTCGAACTCATGATACCCGCTAAGGATGACAATTTTAACATGCGGGTAAGCAAAATAAAGATATTTCGCCAGCTCAAGCCCGTTCATCACGGGCATCTGAATGTCGGTGATGACCAGATCAGGTACATTCTGTTCTATAAGTTGCAACGCCTCCTGACCATTCCTCGCCTCCCCGATGACTTCAAACCGTGTATTCAGCTCTTTGAACTTGCGTGAAACATTACGACGAATCAACGCCTCATCCTCTACAATTATGGTTCTGTATTTCACCGTCATATTCATACGTTCGACCCTACTCCTTTCGAATGGAACCTCTTATACGAATGCTGACACCGCCGGTAGATTTGTTTTCGATACACATCCTGGCTGCCGGACCATACCATAACTTCAATCGAGCCCAGATATTTTTGAGTCCCATCCCGTTAATCTCAAGGTGAGGCATTTGATCCCATTCCTGAGATTCATCGATATAATGCACAAGTTGTGCAAGCGTTTCAGGCTCCATGCCGGGGCCATTATCTTCAACGTGAATCTGCCAGGTCTTCTGATCGATATGCAATTCACCCGTGATATGCAGTTTCCATGGCAGCGTATCACTCAAACCGTATTTCATCGCATTTTCGAGCAAAGGCTGAATGATCAGCATCGGAACCCGGATATCTTTCATCTCATCAGGGATCGAGAACTCGTAGTGTAAATCATCCTCAAAGCGAACTTTCATACATTCAAGATATCGTTCACAATACTCAAGTTCGTGAGATAGCGGGACGCCGTTTATGCCAGAAGTAGAAATATAACGAAGCATGGAAGCAATATGATCGCAGAACACCACGATCTGTTTATTCATTCCCTCCTCCGCCATGATACTTATATTGGTAATGTTGTTGTATAGAAAATGCGGATTCATCTGTGACTGCAATGCCAGCAACCTCGCCTCTGTCTCCCGGGTTTTGATGGCCATCTGGTCTTGAAAAGACTGCACAAGCTGCTGATTCAACCGGATGAAGGTATCATTCAGCTCTGCCAGCTCCCGGATGGACGCAGGATGGTCCAGCTTGAATAACAACTGACCAGCCTCCTGACCTGACATCAGGTCGTTTTCACCTGTTTTCTGAATAATGCGCTGCAACCGATGAAGCGGCAGGGTAACCCTTTTCGAGATCAGATACGAAAACAACAAAATAATCAACAGGGTAGCTAGCGTAGCACCTGCAAAGATCCATGCCATCCGGTTCAAATTGGAAAAAAGGGACTGCTTGGACTGCATGACAACAACAGTCCATCCGGTTTCCTGGGATGTCATATACGTCATCATCTGCCTTGACCCCGTAGGCGAATGGGTGACTTCCTGCATCGTTTCAGGCGGGGATGTACGATGTTGAATCAGCTTCATTTCTTCCGAATAATCAGCTGAAGCTGAAGAGGAATCAGCAGCTAACGTGGCTGAAGGAAGCGGGTACAACAAGGTATCCTGCTCATCCAGCACATAGACTCGAAGCTCCTTATTACCTACTTGCAGCTCGTGCAAATACTGGAATAGATCTTCGGCAAGCTGCAAAATTTCAACGACACCCTGACTGACATAATTACCGTCCTTGTAGACCCGTGTAAGCGAGATATAGGGTTGATCCGTTCTCCCTTCCCCGGTGGGCATGGGCAATGCACCACCTTGTAACAGACGAATGACACGCCAGCCGCTCCGTTCCCAGGTTTCCTTATACCAGGGGCGCTGCTTCAGATCTACCGGAAGCTGTCCGTTGAATACTCCCGCCCCCAGCATCTTTCCATTCACATCGTAAATGTTAGCCTGTTTGGCCGTATTGGAGCTGCTAATAATCGCCATAATGACATCAATTAGTGTAGTCGTGTCCTTATACAGCGAGGGGTCACTTGTCATCGTTCGTTCACCCCCCTCTGCCGGGGCCAAGTAATGACTGAAATGCTCCTTGACCAGATTGGAATATACGATATTCATGGAGAAATTGTTCATTTTCACAACTTCCTGATCCAGATGACTAACAATGGACAACCCCAATTGTTTTTGCTGCTCTTCACTTCGATGACGAATATCACTGGTGAGATACACATATAACAGGCCAGCCACAATAAGGGAAAACGTAATAAATACCGCTGAATAATACGCAAACAAACTCTGTTGTAATGTTCTGAATCGATACCGCAATTCCATACCCCCGTCTTCATTATCAACATCTGCGTATCTTCGATGACTTCGAAAATGTCCACCTCGAAGAACGCTTTTGTCTATTGAGCCTACTCGTTATTCAAAGTAAAGTTATCCACATAAGAATACGCTTACATAAAGCGTTTCGGCAAGTGCATAAATGATTGAATTTTAGGGAGGTTCAAAATGAGAAAACGATTTCTTTTTTCAATGACAAGTATGCTGCTTCTCTCTGTCCTGCTGCTTGCTGGCTGCAACTCGAACAAAAACGCGGAAGGCACAGGCAAGGTCACACTGACCTTCGGCACAAGCCAATCCGGTATTCCACGAACGGGGATTATGCAGACGATGGCGAAGGAATACGAGCAGGAAACCGGGGTCAAAATTGATTTTCAGGTGGTTCCTGATGCGCAGTGGCGTGATCTGATCAAGGTAAAACTGGCTTCCGGTGAGGCTCCTGATATTTTCAATGTAGATGTAGACCCGCTGAGCATGCCAGCCAATGTCAGACCAGAAGAAAATGCAATTGATCTGACCAATGAGGAGTTTACGGGACGAATGTCAGAAGAGATTTTGCCTACCGTCAGTCATAATGACAAGGTATACGGGGTTTCTTTTGCCCCTACGAAAATCTGGTATGTGTACTATAACAAACGTATCTTTGCTGACCTAGGTATTGAGCCTCCTACGACCTATGCTGAATTCAAAGCAATTAGCCAGAAAATCAAAGATAAAGATATCATTCCATTCTATCAAGCTCCAGCGAGCGGCTGGTATCAGGTGCTACCGTTGTTCGAGACCGGGCCGAACTATGAGCAGAAGGGCGCAGGAACCTATGAAAAGCTGAACAATAATGAGATGAAGGTCGCAGACTTGACCCAATTGAAGACCGTTATCGAGCAATTGAAAGAATTTGCTGATCTTGGCTATTTCGGCAAAGACTTTTTATCCAATACAGTAGAAGCAGGAATTGAAGCATTTGGACAGGAAAAAGCTGCAATGCTGCTGCGGGCCCCGGGCACGGAAAAGGAAGTCTCTGAAGCCTATCCGGCGATGAAAGATAATATGGGATTCTTCGTGATGCCATGGGGAGACAATCAGACGATTGGTGTGAACCCCGGCGGTTCAGCGGCCATGTTTGGCAACAAAAACAGCAAACATCCCGAAGAAGTGTTGAAGTTTTTCCGCTGGATTACCGAGCATGATCATCTGCAACAGGTGTTTGATGGAGGCGAAGGAAATCTGACGATCTGCTGGCCCGAGATCGAACCGAAGCTGACACAGGACTACATTGATTATGAGAAAAATCATGAGAAGGGCACCGTCATGCAGGCTGCCGTAAAATATATCGATCCACAGTGGATGGATATCGGTAAAGACTTGTCAGGCATGTTTGCGGGAGCGATGACCCCTGATCAGATTCTGCAAAATATTGATAAACGCCGCGCCGAACAAGCCAAAGTGCTGAAAGATGAGAAGTGGCAGTAACAGCCGGAGGTTATCTCGGAAACAAATGCATAACTGGAATGGAGTTACTCCATCGGTCAAACGCTGGGGTGCTTCTTCCCGTTTGGCAGGAAGGATTGGTGTTACGGGTTATGAATACGAACAAAATCTACCCTTGGTATTTCTCATCCGGAGCGATTTTACTATATCTGTTGTTCATCGTTGCTCCTGCCCTGCTGGGTATCTATTATTCTTTCACCGATTGGAACAGCTACAGTTCGGAGAAAAACTTTATTGGTTTGGAACATTTCCGCACGATTCTGGCAGGTGATCCGACCTATCTGCTTTTCATTAAAAATACAGTGCTGTTTACGGTGGTTACCTCCATCGTCAAAACCGTTCTGGGCTTGTTCCTTGCCCTGCTGCTGGTCAGCGGTGTAAAAGCTGCCAATTGGCATCGGATGATTATCTTTTCGCCCCAAGTCCTCTCCTTCCTGATTGTAGGTCTGGTGTTCAAAAGCCTGCTTGATCCGAACAACGGGTTCGTTAATGTTACACTGCGTTCCATCGGTTTGGATGCACTCGCCCAGAACTGGCTGGGCTCTCTCACTTGGGCGATGCCATCGATTATGGCTGTCGATACGTGGAAAGGCATGGGGTATATCATGGTGCTTTTTATCGCGGGATTGCTCGCCATTCCACGGGATTATTATGAAGCTGCATCCATCGATGGTGCGGGCTTTATTCAAAAGCTGTTCCGTATTACCATACCGATGCTGCTGCCTACCATCACCATTGCCACCGTGCTAAATATTACGTATGGCCTGCGTGTCTTTGATGCGGTATACGTTCTGACAAACGGGGGCCCGGGCAATGCTACGGATGTGATCAATACGGCCGTTTATTCATCTTTTGCCAAAGGGTACTGGGGGCTCGGGAGCGCGCTATCCACCATTCTCTTTGTCATCATGGCGATCATCTCTTTCTTCATCATTCGTTTGATGAATCGAAAGGTGGAATACTGATATGCGGTTTCGAAAAAAGATTATCTCTCTGACGTTAAATGTACTCGCCTGGCTATTAAGTCTGGTTGTCCTGATTCCATTTTCTGTTATCTTGTTGAATTCATTCAAGTCAGACGCCGAGGCCAAAGTACTGAGGCTTACGCTTCCCGAGAAATTTATGTTTGAAAATTATAAAATCGTCTATGAGCAAGGACACTTGGGAGGTTCCTTTTTCAACAGTCTGCTGCACTCGGGCGTGTCATCTCTGCTGTTGGTGTTTGTCGTGGCGTTCTCTGCGTTCACGTTATCCCGCAATCATTCGAAACTGAGCAAGTTTTTATACTTTTTTCTGATTCTGGGCATCACACTGCCACTAAACTATATTCCGCTCATGGAAGTGATGAAATCACTCGGGATGATCAACTCCCACGCAGGCATGATTCTGCTCTATACCGCGATGGGCATTCCCATCTCCCTGTTCATCACGTATGCGTTTGTGGGCAACATTCCGAAAGAGCTGGATGAAGCTGCAATTATGGATGGTTGCAATGGAATCAAGCTGTTTCTTCGAATCATAGTACCTTTGTTAACCTCGGTGCTGGTTACCGTATTTGTTCTGAATTTTCTGAGTGTCTGGAATGAGTTCACTGCGCCGCTCTATATGCTTAACACCGTAGAGATGTGGCCAATGACGCTGGCGGTTTACAATTTTTTCGGACAATTTAGCGCCAAATGGAATCTAGTCAGCGCCGATATCATACTCACCTCGCTGCCAGTTCTGATCGTATTCCTCATCGGACAAAAGTACATTGTAGGAGGTTTGACTTCCGGTGCAGTGAAAGGTTAGACCGGATTGTAGCTTTTATATAAAAAAAAGCCCTCGTCTGAACCACCTGTACGCCGTTTAAGGTCAAGAACGGTATACACGGATCAGACAAGGGCTATCTTGCTTCCTACAACACGAAAAATACATTAATCATGCGCAAGTCCGCCCACATCGGGAGGTGAAGCGATATCACTGCTTTGCTCCAGTGATTTGATCATTTTCAGGCGCGACGTGACAATCGCAATCAGGATAACGAATAGGCCTGCAATGATAAACAGCAAAGCGATGCCTCTGCCCGGCCCAGTTCCGATAATTTGACCCACGGATGAGGCCAGCGCTCCCCCATCCATCATAAGTGGATTAAACACATGGTCCGCCAAAAATCCAGCCAAACTGTATGCGATAATGAAGCCTAGCTGGGACAGGATACCGATAATCCCCCACACTCTGCCCTGCTTTTCATTGGCAATATTGTTACGAACCAATACATCTGCGCTCATATTAACAAACGGCAGTGAGGAAAGGAACAGAAATCCTGCAAAGATAATAAAGTAAATATTCGTCGAAACACCCAGCAACGAGAAAGCCAGACCGCACATTACTAAACCTGCAACCAGCACACTTGCATATTTCTTCGTCATGGTGAAAATACCGATGCACAAGCTGCTAATCAGCATACCGATCGCACTAACGGACTGAAACGTTCCCAGAGTTTTGGCATCGGTAAACGAAAGTAGCATCGGCCCGATAAGCGTCTCCAGAAACCCGAGATAGAAGGTAACCAAGGAAATAATAATGACGAGCAGTAGCACTCCTTTATTCGTTACGACCTCTCTCCAGCCTTCCTTAATGTCAGTCAGCCAGTTGTGGTCTTCTTTGTCTTCTCGCTCCACCTTCATGCTCTTGCGAATAACCAGTACGGCTAGAATAGCAATCAGGAACGTCGCAATATTAATAATCATAATGACTTCAATCGTTGTGACACTCAGCAAAATCCCTGCGATAATGGGTGAAAATAAAAATTTGGAGGATTCCGCGAGTTGTACAAGCCCGCTGCCTTTGGCGAACTGATCTTTATCCAACAGGTCTGTTGCTGATGCTTTGTATGCCGGACTTTGCAAGGCCGAGAATACAGAACTGAACGCCACACCCACATAGATATGCCATAGCTGGATATCCCCGGTGAGCATAATGGAAAGTATAAAAACCAATCCGGCTGCAGAACCAAGGTCACCAATGATCATCATCGTACGGCGGTCAAATCGATCTGCCAACACACCGCCAATAGGACGAAGCAGAATGTTCGGCAAAAATGTGAATAACGTAATCAGCGCAACGCTGGTTGCCGTATTTGTTTTTTCGAAGGCGTACACCCCTAAAGAGAAAGCAGTCAGTCCAATACCAATCATCGAGATTAATTGACCAAACCAGACGATAAGAAATTTACCAAACGATTTATGAGCAGTTTGTTCCATAGTTACGACTCCTTTACTTGTTAAGCTTGATGTGGAAAATACAGTTCAGTTACATAAGCAAAGCTTTCATTTTCGGCACCCAGAACCCGTTCCATGATCTGACTGAATGCCCTCACCTTCTTCTGAAACTCTTTTTCCTCCCAATGAAAAATACCTTGATCCAGCAAAAACTGCGAGGAAACCAGTAAAAACTCAATACTCTCCTGAGGAGCAGGGGTATGGAATACCCCTTCCTGAATGCCCTGTTCCACCACTTCTGCCAAGATGGGACTGAGACGAAGAACCGTTTCAACCAGACTTTTTTGATGCATTTCTACATTTTGCACGCTGTGCAGTTGCTCGATTACGCCAAGCTTCCGATCGTCAGGCTGATTCTGAGTCATAATGATGCGGAAAATTTTATCATGCGCGCTGAGCTCGGGATCTGCCACGACACGTCTCGCCGCCGCTTCGCCGTTCATAATAAAACGCATAACGATGGCATGCATAACCTCCTCTTTGGACTGGAAGTAGTAATAGAACGTGCCTTTGGCGATGTCACACGCCTGGAGGATATCCATAATTGTTGCTTTGGTGTACCCTTTGGTCACGAACAGAATTTCGGCCGCATCCAAAATCTCGTTTCTGCGTTCCTCCGGATTTTTCATCAATCTCATATTCTGTCCTCCATTACTTCTCGACCGACTGTCGGTCTATTTTAGTCATGAAGCTCTATGTTTAGAACCCCATTTCCGTTAACCATTGTGCCAATCGACTTTCTCTCGCCTTCAGATCCTGTTTATCCTTGTCATACTTTCCGATGTTTTTATCCGCAATCAGATTGCCGTCCATCATAAACAGCACTCGTTCCGAGCGGGCGGCAACTTTGACATCGTGTGTCACGAGCAGAACCGTAGTTCCTGCTGCGTTAATATCACCGAGAATATCCATAATTTCGTTTGTAGATTTGGAGTTCAATGCTCCAGTCGGTTCATCTCCGAACAGAATATCCGGATTATTGATCAGTGCCCGGCAGATCGCAATCCGCTGCAGTTGTCCCCCGGAAGCTTGGGTAATGTTATGCTCAGCCAGCTCGTCGATCCCCATTTTTTTCATTAATGACATGGCACGGTTATTAATAGTCTCTCGGTTGCTGTTATTGGCCAGATAAGCCGAAAGAATGATATTGTCGAGCAGATTTAAATTTTTGAGTAAATGGATATTTTGAAAAATAAAACCCATCCTGGTCAGACGTAGACTCGCTAGTTCCTTCTCCGGAAATGCAGATATTTGTTTGCCATTAAAAAACACACTACCTGTGCTAATTTGATCCATACCGCTGATGTTATAGAGCAAGGTTGATTTGCCCGAACCAGACGGGCCCATGATGGAAACAAACTCTCCTTTTTTCAGCTGAAGATTGATATCTTTCAGAATACGCTGTTCTTCATTCTCGCCAATCGCTACGGATTTATTCACATCTTTTGCTTCCAGTATCGTTGTCATGGTTATGCCTCCCTATTCCGCAATCATTTTCGAAATGCTAGTTTCCCGAATCGACTGAATACTAATCCAAGCTGTAACAATAATCGTTCCTGCCAGCAACAACGGACATAATACATATGCCTGCATCGGATCAACTACAAACACAATATCTGAAGCACCAAACGAAGACATGATGCCGCTGACAAGCTTTGGCCCGAGTGTGTTGGACAGGATTGTACCTGCTGCCACACCTACAATCAGAATGGCAAGTGACATCACCACATACTTCAGCTTGATCTTGGATAACGCAAATCCGAGACTTCGCAATACAGCAATATCATTGTTATCTTTGGCAACCATCATCTGCAGGAACAATGAGGTGATTAGAATCGATATAAATACGCCAATGGTCAGTGCGAGTGTTGTCACTAGCTTCAATTGCTGAATCGTGCCACCAAGTGTTTGATTCAAGTATCCTTGAAGATCGGTTACACGCGCTGGAGAGAAATCTTTCTCATATGCTGCAATTTTGGCAGCCATAACACTGCGATCTTTCAGATCCAGGCTGACTACATACCACAGCACACTATCCTTGTTATATGGCAACAGTGCCTTCGCTGTTTTTCCTCCATTTGTCACATCCTGGTAGATGCCGCTGACGGTCATCACCTGATCTTGACCACCTACCTGCAAAGTCAGCTGATCTCCCGTTTTGAGTTTGAGTTCACTGCTGTTTGCATCTGAAAGAGCAATCTCCCGATCTGTTGCCGGTGCATTCCCGCTGAGATAAGACAACGGAAAGATACTGAAATCTCCGCTCTCCACACTCAGGTTATCGTAGCTGCCTTCGGCATTACGGATCTTGAACTGGCTTGTGACGAGAGGCGAGTACTTCTTAACATCTGCATCGTTTTTAATTTGATTAACGAGATTTGCATAACGTTGCTCTACATCATCAGAGTGTCTAAGGTCGATTCGAATATCACTTTGCCCTACACCCATATAAGATATGAAGCTTGGAGCCTGTAGTGTGTTCAAAAAGTTAAGTGGCACAATCATAATAAATGAGCTGACGATGAACACAAACAACAATAAACGGAACATTTTAACACGTTGTAATACATCCTTGAGCCCAAGAAAAACAGGTACGGAAGACCAGCGATTACGTGACAAACTTAACCGATTGCGAGTGATCTTTGTGTCTCCCAAACTTCCCGTACGAAGGGCTTCCACCGCTGAGATGGAACGAAAACGACGCAGCACCGTCCGGCAGAACAGGACGACCATCGCAAATATCAAACCTGCTGCGAGTAAAGGAACAGCAAAATGTAGCAACGTAGCCGGTGCTTTGCCCATATAAAGCATAATGTTCGATACAAATAACTGGTTCACTCCGAGTGAAGCCACGTATCCAAGTATGGAAGCGACCCCTGCCATAAACACATATTTCGCAAGATAGAGACGCTTGATATCTTTCTCCGCAATACCGATTGCTTTCATTACACTGATTTCCCGGTAATCCTCTTCAATCGTCGCGAGCATGGTAAAACGAATACACAGCATTGCGATCAGAATCAGCACCAGACTGACCAAAATAATGACAGCCGCGATAATCCCATCTGTCATCGCATTTAGCAGTTGGAACAAACCATACGTCACCACCGGACCAGCATTAGGCAGGCCTGCATTTTGATAGGCTTGGGTGAACTCACTGGTTTTGGAAGGATCCAGCAGACGGAACTCGATGAGATATTCCATCTCCCCGACCCCCTGCTTTAATTGCTGCAGATCACTCGGACTTACGATAAAACGTTTGGAGTGTACTACGGATGGATTCATCTGCGCATCACGCACAAAATCAACAATGGTATATGAACGCTCAAACGCCCCATTATTGATCCGAACCTGGTCACCGATATTAAGTTTATTTTGCTGCAAATAATACACGGGCACAGCAATCTCACTATCACGAACCTGAATAATCTCACTGTTCAGATTTAGCAGATAGTCGAATTGCTGATTTTGTGTAACGAAGTCAATATCCATGACGGTATTTTTCTCCGACTCTGCACCAAGGTAAAGGTTGGCTCCATTGATGTTAACCATCTCGACAATCTGATGTTGCTCAACCATTGCATTTCCTTCAGCCCATGTGTTTACTTTGGTCTGATCTAGTTCTCCAGAGTGCATTTGCACAAAATGAGGTGTCTTCGATTCAGAGAACAGGTACTGAATGGAACTCGTCAGTTCCATGATCATTCGAGAACCTGAAGATACCAGCAATGCAGCAAGCATTACAAAGATAAACAGCGCAGCCGTAATTCCTTTTTTCCTCATTAAGTCGTTTCTCAGCATTCTCAGCAGCATAAACTAACATGGCTCCTCTCATCTACTCTACTATGTTCAGTCGTTCTAATTCTGGAGTCATAAAGCTTGTCAGGTAATACGCCACCGTTGAAGGTTGGTGCATGATGAACATGTGTGTACCCTCTCTAATGGTCTGAAGCTTCATCGGTACATCAAAATAACGTTCCCACTTGAGCGCCGACTGGAGGGGAACGGCATTGTCCCGTTCTCCCCACAGGTACAGCACTGGCAGTGAAAGAGGTTGACATTCAAGGGTTGCTGCGGATTCCAGCATTCGAAAATCCGCCCGAATTACAGGCATGAAATAATGCAAAAGTTCTTTTTCGTGGATGAGTTCTTTGGGTAAACCGTCATAGGAAAAGAGGTGATCGATTAGATGATCATCGGACATCTGATCATAACGGTTCATTCCACATTCAGCAGGCGTGTTGCAGGCGGATAACACAAGTCTCAATGTTTTCGCTACATCCGGAATCTCCTGTTGTAAACGCTGGGCTACATAATAAGCTGTAATTCCACCCAAGCTGTGTCCGAGCAAGACTGCACCAGGCTGGATTATAGGCAGCAGTTCATTCGTGTAGAGGTCTATAAGCTGCCGCATATGTTCCAGAGGCGCTTCAGAATTCATCCCGTGACCGGGCGGTGTGAATGCCCATATTTCCGTATCCAGGAGGTGAGACACTAAAGGATAAAAACTCCGAGAGTGTCCACCCAGATAAGGAAAACAGATTACCTGCCTATTCCCCTGCCCCTTTTGCAGACGTTCAAGATATGTCTGAGCCATCCATCTTCACCACCGTTGATTGCTTTATTTCGCATCGAGAACATACGCAGGGAATGTCTGGAGCGTTGTGTCTACTTTTTTACGCTTAAAGATGATATGAATGATAATGGCCGACGTTACGAAGAAGAAAAACTGCATGATCTGTACTTGCGGATTGAAGTAATACAGATCGATTTGACTTCCAGTAGCCACAAGCCAGAATGCCAAAAGGTAAAATAACAGCGTGCCTTTGGTAGCATTGAAGATATAGCTCTGAAATACGATAAATGCCATAAGCTGCACCACGTAATATATGTATGTGGTTGAGGTACCAAAAGATGAAATCAGATATCCCGGAAGCACCCATAGTCCAAACAGGAGTCCTGTAATTAGACCGCTTGTTACATTGTTTTTTAACTTGCCTTGCAGGAACGGAAGTAAAAATCCAATCCATCCAAATAAACCGCCGATGAGCCCTGTCTCCTTGAACAAGTTCAAAATGCCGAGCCAGATCATTTCCGGTACACTATATGTCAGATCAGGAACCGGTATGCCGAATAGCAGGGAGCCAAAATGCATCGATGAAGCAAATACGATGGAAATACCGATAATCACAGGAATCCAGAACAGATCCTTTTTCCGCGGGACCAGCTTCAGGAACATGCCCTTTAGCGCGTCTTTGCCCCCCATTAGATAACATGTAATTAATCCGGCAATGGAAGGAGAGTACAAAGCAACCATGGCTAGCGGGTGCATCAGATGCAGTTCACCAGTGATGGGTACAATAAAATCAGGAAAGAACATGAACAAGCTAGCGATACCGTAGCAAGTACCAAATGACATCGCCAGGAACAGATACATATACTTATTGGAAGGACTGGCTGTAGGGCTCGCGATTGGACGCACAGATGGCTGATTTGCTGTAATCATCGTGCTACCTCCTTCGCAGCAAGCTTTCTCTCAATTAGATCATGCAACCGATTAATCGTACTGAAATTGGCCAAGTCCAGATCTTCGTTTCCAATCTCAATCTGGAATCTGCGCTCTACAAAATCGACCAAACGCATGGCAAAGAGTGAGTTGACAAATCTCATTTCAAAATAGTTGTCGTTGTCGCTAATTTGAGCGTCCTCATGTTCCATGGTGAGGTTGTTTCCAATAAATTCTCGAATCTCCTGACGATAATCCACTTTTCTTCCCCCTTGTTATTGATGTTGTCTTTCAGGCATACAAACTTCAATATAGTCTGGAAACTCCACAACCTGCTTCAAATCATGCGAAAAGACAATCTTTCCGTCAGGATCTGCAGAAAGCTGTGTAAAACCAGCAAAACGATAGCTGATATTCATCATCCGGTTTCGACCGGTATCTCTGAAATCAGCAAGCATCTGCTTACCCTGTTGCTGTGCTTCACGCATGATATAAGTAAGCAGTACACTCCCTGCCCCCCTTGACATGACGCGGCATGACATCAGCAACATGTTCAGTCTCCATATATCCGGCTGCTTATGGATAAGCGCAAGCCCGATCTTTCCATATGTTCCGTACTTGTCTTCAAGTTCACACACCAATAGCAAGTGATTCTGCGAAGTCATCAACTGATGTAAATCCTCATAACTATACGTGATCCCCGTAGCATTCAACTGATTGGTACGAACCGTGAGTTCTTCCGCTCGCTGAAGATCATCCTCTGTCGCTTCATAGATGGTAAACTTCATACCAAGTGAAGCCAGAAACTTCTCCGAAGGACCTTCATATTGTTCTTCAGCCTGCTTTCGAAGTGTATCTGCCTGATACATCTGCCTTCTACGGGAAGAGTCTGCCGTAATAAATCGAGGCATCAGTCTCGGATCATCCAGCATCGTCTCATAGTAATCTGCATGAAGAACTTGGATGTCTGCATGTACACTTTTCACTTCTTCCAGTTCAAAAGGCTGGTCATCCACAAATAAGATGGCATCCATTCCAATATTGATATTTTGCTGAATGCGCCCAACCGATACGGACTTTGCATCCCAGTGGATCTCGGGGTATAAAAAATACTCGGCAATGCCCAACTCAGTAAGTTTGGCCCAAGCCAGCCCTGCATCATTTTTACTGGCAATGGAATGTAGTATGCCGCGGCGGTCTAATTGTTCTATCACCTCCTTCATGCGCGCCCTGAGCTGAACTTCCCCGGATTCAAGCAAGACCCCGTCCCAAATCGTGTGATCCAGATCCCATACGATACATTTGATATCCTTCAACCGCTCCATGGACATGCCTCCCTTTGGTTAATAGGCATAGAACCCTTGCCCCGTCTTCCGTCCCCAATGTCCTGCATCCACCATTTTCTGCAATAGCGGACAACAGCGGAATTTGGGATCCTGATAACTGTCGTACAACACTTTAAGCGAATGAACGACGGTATCCAGACCGATCAAATCTGCTGTTTCCAGCGGCCCCATCTGATAACTAAACCCCTTCTTGATAATGGTATCGATCTGCTCAGCTGTCGCGATACCGTCCTGAACAATAAAGGCTGCTTCATTCATTAACAGATGAGAGAGCCGGTTCGATACAAAGCCCGGCAAATCCTCGATGACGACCGGATTTTTGCCGAGAGACTCCAGAAACGCCACCATCTCTTGCTCTGTCTCAGGTGTTGTATGATGCCCTTTGATCACCTCCACCATCGATTTAACCGGAACCGGATTCATCAGATGTACACCTATGGCGCGTCTTGGATCAGGTAAAAAGGAAGCCAGCTTGGTTACTGAAATACAGCTTGTGTTTAACGCGTAAAGAGCATCTGGACGGGCCTTTTGACTCAAACGTGCATAAACTTCTTTTTTGGACTCTATATTTTCGGTCACATTTTCAATAATGACGCTGGCCTCTTCCAGACCTTCGTCATGCATCTGGAACGTGATTCGCTCCATGATGACATCGAGTGTTACCTCGCCGTATCCTCGTTTCAAGAAACAGGCCGAACGGTATTCACGTCGTATGACATCAGGTGCCTGGGCTATTGCGGACTCTGAATGATCCTGCAAAACGACCCGATATCCGGCTCTGGCAACATCCAGTGCTGTAGCACATCCCATAACGCCTGCGCCAATGATTGCAATGAGCTGATTATGCATACCTAACCTCTCTCCCTGTTGATCTGGCATTAGACAAGCTCATCGTAAATCTCTTTCATCTCAGCAATCGCCGCAGGCACACGTTCACTGAACCAGGCTACATCCTTCATGTCCAGCATAATGTTCGGATACATGCGGGAGAGTGTAGATACGAGAATGCCGTGCTCCGCGAGCTTGCCGTTCAACAAAATATCAAAGGACATCAATTCAAACGTATAATCAGCCGTACTGCTGAGCTCTTCAGTGCAGCAATGATAGGATGCGCAACCTGCCGGACCTTGAACAATAAGGGGTAGCCCTGCCTTCGCTGCTTCTCTCCGCAGAATGTCATGGATCATCTCGGCGTGATGATTCATACGGTTCATGGCTTCTCCTCCATTGCGGCCCAGCATTTCGAGTGTTGCTTTCACCGCGGCTGTGCCTAACGGATAACCGTTAAATGTTCCTGCATGAATCACTTTTTTGTCCACCAGCAGCTTCATGATATCGGCTCGGCCAACTAGAGCAGACACGGGAACACCGCCGCCAGCAATCGCTTTGCCCAGCGTGGTCAGGTCAGGCGTAACACCAAACATCTCCTGAGCCCCGCCAAGTCCCATACGAAATCCTGTAATGATCTCGTCAAAAATAAGCACAACCTGATGATGATCACATAGTTGTCTGACCTTTTGCAGATAACCTGGAGCTGGCATGACTCCGCCTCCGTTTACACAAACCGGCTCCATAATTACTGCTGCAATGTCATCACCGTGTTCAGCAAACAATTCTTCTAAACGGACAGCATCATTCCAAGGAAGCAGATAGGATTGGGATTCCATGATATCCCGTGCCCTTCCCTGGGTTCCCTTCATATCGCCAGGATAGTCCGAAGGTACCGGCAAGCCTGTCCGAGGCGTTTTACCTCCCATAATGTTGTCCGAATTGCCATGATAATGGCCTTCAAAACGCACAAAACGGTTCTTGCCTGTCCAGGCGCGGGCAAGCCGGAGGGCATTTTGCACAATTTCTGTACCCGACAACCCAAAGCGGATCATCTCAGCCGAAGGCACATATTGATGGATTAACTCCAGTGCCTCAGCGTCCAGATCACAATGGCTTACTGACAAAACACGATCAATCGTATCCTTCAGGCACTCGTTATATTCCTCGTTGCCGTGACCCACAATGAGTGCACCAAAACGGGCATAAAGATCCAGATACTCACGACCGTTCATGTCGGTTACCCTGCTTCGGGAAGCATGGGTAAAGTGCAGTGGTGTCTCTTCCCAAGGAAGGTGGAAATTATAATGTACACCGCCAGGAAGATGCTGTTTAACCCGCTGGTTATACTCCCTCATATGTGTAGTAATCATCACGCTTCGCCTCCCCGGTATGTTTGAATTTCTGCCGCATATATTGCCAGTAGCTTGGACTGGTCCTGCGGATCATCCAGCGAATAGGCAGTGATTGAGTTGTCATACTCAGCAAGCATATTTTTCACACTATGCCCTGGCCCGACATCCATCCAAATCGTTGCGCCCGTACGTTGAACTTGTGCCAAAGCCTGAATCCAGTGAATTGGTTGCAACAACTGAGCCGTCAGCAACTTTGGAATATCATTTGCTGCTCGGATGAATTCTCCATTTACTGTGGAACATATCGCAAATTCTGGCTTGGAGAAGGAAAGCTTGGATACCATCGCTTCCATCTCAGGCTGGATAAACTCCATCAGTTCGCTATGATATGGCGCATCTGCCTTCATAGGCATCATGCGGAAGGGAATGAATTCCCCTCCGGCTTGATCCACGATGTCATCCATTAAACGCAGTCCTTCCGCCTCACCTGCAACAACAAATTGGTTAGGCGAGTTATATCCCGAAATCGTCACGTAATGAGTCTTGCGGATATTTGCAACGACATTTTCGAGTTCTGCTTGACTCATATCAACGACAATGCCTGCTCTGCCCTTCTGCTCCTGTATCGCCCGATGCATCAAAGCGCCCCGTGAAGCCGCAAACCGGACTGCATCTGCAAACCTTAATGCACCAGCAGCCACCAAGGCAGCGATTTCTCCCAAGCTATGGCCAATCGCATAATCTGGAGTAATTCCAGTCCGGCGAACGAAGGAATCAAACAACGCATAACTTGCTGTAAGTACAGCAGGCTGAGCATATTCGGATTGTGTCAGTTGCTCCAAGGAACCTGCCAGAATCAACGTTCTCAGATCAAATCCGACAACTTCGCTTGCTTCAGCGAATATCACCCGAGATTCCGATTCGTTATTTAAGAGATCACTGCACATCCCGATATATTGGCTACCTTGCCCTGGAAATAATGCGCAGATTGTCATAGCCCACCGCCACGCTTGTAATAGGTTTTCAGCCCATAGTGTGAGATCATCTCCTGCTGCATCTGGGAGGAGCCTTCAATAATCTCCAGGATCTTAGCCTCCTTGTACAGTCTGGATACCGGATACTCACTGCTAATTCCATTGGCTCCATGAACCTGAAGCGCATCATTAGCCACTTCTACTGCAATTTTGGATGTGAAATATTTAGCAATCGTTGTTTCCATGACAGCCTGCGGGGCCTTGGCCTCTCTAAGCTCGGCTGCTCGCAAACACAATGCTCTTGCTGCATGCACTTTTGTTACTGCATCACCAATCATGCCGCGAATAAGCTGAAAATGGCTAAGCTTCTGGTCAAACTGCTTCCGCTTACGCGAATAGGTTACCATGGAGTCAAGCGCCTCCTGTGCTATCGCCAAACCTGCCCAAGCGATGCTATATCTTCCCTGATCAAGTGCGCCACTTACGATATACTCAAAACCTTCATGCATACGCCCAATGAGATGGCTTTTGGGTACACGAACTTCATGAAGATCAATCTCAGCGATTCCTGTCTCACCGCCAACCATTACTCCCTCAATGGCTTGCGTCTGGACACCGTCAAACTGACGTTCAACCCAAAATGCTGTACTTCTGCCCTCTTGGGAGGCAACAACGATGAACACATCTGCTACGTTTCCAAAGGTAATCCATTTTTTCTTTCCGTTCAGTACATAACAATCCGCTTCTTCCCGCCAAGTGGTCTGCACGTTTTTGGCATCCGATCCAACCTCCGGCTCAGTCAGACCAAATGCTCCGATCCATTCTCCACGGACTAACTTAGGCAGCCAGGACGACTTTTGTTCAGGTGATCCGAAACGAACTATAGTTTCACTCACCAGTGAAGTATGTACCGTCAACAAGCTTCGAACCGCCGGAAGTGCTTTACCAAACACTTCGGTTAAAAGTCCATAGGCTTTGGGGCCAAGCCCCATCCCCCCATACTCATGTGGGATCGATGCAGCCAAATAACCTCTTTCGGCCATAGCATCAATCAACGAACGGGGAATGGACTGCTGCTGCTGAATTTGCCAGGCATACGGACGAATCTCACGAGCAGCAAACAGCTCGGCTTCTTCAAGGATTTCTTGTTCTTGCTTCGAATCCAGTTCAATCATTCAACTGCCTCCCCTTGAAGAAGCGATTCATGAAGATATGAAGCGAATTCTGCAATCGTCTTGTATTCAAACAACGCAACAGGACTAATATCCACCTGCAGATGTTTACGTGTACGATTAATGATCTTAAGCGCCTGAACCGAAGAAACACCTATTTTCAGGAAATTTGTCTCTTCATCAATTTCATCAGGCTCCTGTTTCAGTGCCGCAGCAATTTCGCCTTTGATAAATCTTTCAATCTCTTCTCTTGTCATATCAAGACCTCCGTTCCCTGATTCACATCTACCCAATGGACATGCGGCTCGAAAGGATGCGATGGCAGATGCACGATCTGACCAGATCCATCCGGGTGTAACTGTTCCCAATCCAGTGAAGCGCCTCGCACGTAGAGTTGCATCAGCAATAGGGCTAATTGTTTTTCCACAACAAGTGATGTCGCTGCAGGCAGATGGATATAACTCTCTTTGCCTGTGCTTCCCGCCGGTTTCATCGCTTCATCTGCAGCCAGCACTACAACAATGTCTGCATTGCGCATCGCGCAGCTCGTGTCCTGGATATCTCCGAATGTTATTTTGTTGCTGAGCAGGGGTGTCTTCTTATCCGAAGTCGGGATAGAATCGACCTGATCCTGCTGCTTCAACTGCGACAACATTGGTTCTCCGTCATCAATGCCACGAATCTCCTGGATGGAAGGTACAGCGCGCACTAGCGATTCAAGCAGATTCAACCAGTATTCCTGATCAGCTTGAGCCAGCTTGTTTCCTCCCATAATGATGCTCACGCGGGCTGCTCGACTTCTTGTTTTGAAGCCAAACTGCATCTCTTCCTGGCTCCATTCTCCGGTACCACTTACGGTTACAGCAGCACGGTGACGATAATGTTTTCTATACCTGTTGCGCGTAAAGCACAGATCTGTCAGTCGCAGATTAGGATGCTCTTGCACGTAGTGTTTGGTATTATGAATCAGCTTCTGCAATGCCTGCTCTGACTTGGCAGAGAAGGTTAGCAATTGATCACTTGCGGGCTCCGCTCCCCAAACTGCCGGTGCATTCCATTCCTCCAACACCATATGGGCATTCGTGCCACCAAGACCAAATGAACTGATCCCAGCTTTACGTGTCTTCCCTTCGGGTACCGTCCAGTCTTTATGCTCATTAACGATATAAAAAGGAGACTGCTCCAGCCGAAGAGCCGGATTAGGTTGATCCATATGTAGACTCGGAACGAGTTCCTTGTGCTGCATACTGAGTAAAACTTTTGCCAAACTGGCACCACTGGATGCTGCAAATAAATGTCCAATATTCGTTTTGACCGAGCCTAGACCAATCGAAGTTCCTTCCCCGTATCCCTTCTCCTGAAACAGTCGGAGTAGAGCATTTACCTCGATGGGATCTCCTATTCTTGTTCCTGATCCATGTGCCTCGATATATGAAATTTCTTTTGGATTCAGATTGGCATCGTTATATGCTGCACGTAGCACTTCATACTGCCCCTGAGGATTAGGTGCCATAATGCCTAACGAATACCCATCGTTATTCACCGCTGTGCCACGGATCAGGCCATAGATATGTTTATTCGTTCGGACTGCCTCTGTTAGCGGCTCCAGGTATACAACTACTGCACCCTCACCAATAACCGAACCATCGGCTCCCTGATCAAATACCTTGGTATGTTGTGTAGAAGAGCATATTCCTGCATTACGCGACAACTGGTGCACATGAGGTGTTGCCAGAATGCTCGCTCCGCCTACGACTGCACCAGAGATTCGCTTGTCCTGAATCGCCGCTACCGCTTGCGTCAAGGCTACGAGAAAGGAAGAGCAGGCTGTATCGATGGCAAGCGCCGGACCCGTAAAATTGTATAAGTGTGAAATGGATGCTGCTGCGATATTGGACATGTTGCCAACCATCGCGTGCGAGTGCACCTCGAATTCCTTACTACGATTCATATAGTCCACAACAAGATCAAAGTAGGAGCTGGGGTTAATGCCAACATATACGCCAACATCACGTTTCTCTTCCTGATCCACAATCATGCCTGCATCCTCAAGTGCCTCATAAGCAACCTCTAGCAATTTGCGGTGCTGCGGGTCCATAAATACAGCTTGTTCCGATGGAATCTCAAAAAATTCATGGTCAAAGGTGTCCGGATGTTTTAATTCACCAATCCAATCATCCCAATCCGGACGCTTGGAACGAGTAGCCCGTTCCAGACTCACCCGATCCACACTGTCCAAACCTTGAACGAGATTGCCCCAGAACTCCTCTTGGGTATCTGCATCAGGCAGACGAAGGGATAAGCCGGTTATTGCAATCGCTCGATGTACATTCAGCTGATTATCCGAGCGGATTTCCTTTTCAAGTGATCTGTTCTCTTCGGGAAGTTCCTGAAGATATTCCACCATCTCCTGTACCGTTCTGCCAAAAACGAGCACTTCCTGACCAAGTTCACGCCCCATGTGTGCAGACAACTTATCAAGTAATTGGTAGGCAATAATGGAATTTCCCCCTAAAGCCAGAAACGGAGTATTAACCGCAACCTTCTGCACAGGTATTTGTAGAACTTCAGCCCATGCGGCCCGCACCACTTGTTCCAAAGAACCCGGATGAACAGCAGCCGCAATGGACTTCGGTTTGTTTTGAAGAAGCATGTCTTCAATAGCCTCGATATCCTTGTTAAATGTGCCGCCCTCATACTCGTTTCTCAGCATGAAACGCTGAACTTTGCCGCTGGTTGTCTTGGGGATGACCTTGATCGGAAGAACATGAGTGATCTCAATGCCCAGACCGGCTCTCATCCGATCCATTAAGTCCTGCCTGATTTCCAGGAACTGCGGCGTACTCGATTTATATTTCACAAATACAAGCAACTCTTCCGTTTGAGAAACGCTATTGAAATGTCCCACGACCGTCAGATTGCCTCTTGGGATGCTGGGATTGTGATATAAAATCTCTTCGAGATCATGCGCGTAATGATTTTGTCCACGGATAAATACGATATCCTTGATTCGTCCGCTTACGACCAGAGAGCCTTCCGCCATAAAACCAAGATCACCCGTCTTAAGCCATCCGTCCACGAACAACTCCTTGTTCACTTCTGGCAGGTTATAGTATCCGGAAGTCACCGATTCCCCGCGAATCTGGATTTCACCCACCGTGCGCTCATCTACCACTTCGCCCTGCTCATTGGCAATTCGAATCTGGATTCCCGTCATGGGATAACCTTCATGCACAAACTCAATCAGATCTGCCGGGTCATGAGCATCAGCATCAACTGGGACTGCCTTTCCCTGCTGCACAAGCACTTTACGGGATATTTGTTCGATGCGAGGTTCCTCTCCCAGCTTCCAGGTACACACACCCACGGTTGCCTCAGCCATGCCGTAAGCAGGGAACATCATATTCGTCCGGTAACCGCAGGAACTGAATTTCTGACCGAAGCGCTCAATGACTTTGGTCGATATCGGCTCGGCACCGTTTAAAGCCATGCGCAGCGAAGACAGATCAAGCGTCGCCAGTTTGGAATCGGGAATCTTTTGAACCATCCATTCAAAGCCAAAGTTTGTGCAGCAAAACCACTTCCCTTGATGTTCCGTAATTTTGCGCAGGAACAAATACGGGGATCGTACAAAAGTATATGGAGACATGACCATCATATTAGCAGCGCTTAGGACAGTTGTTAGATGTTGCCCGAACATTCCCATATCGTGTGTATGAGGCAGCCAGGTGAACACATTATCTCCTTCTTCAGCACCAAGGAACGTTTTGCACGCAATACTGTTCGCAATAATATTGTGATTTGTTAACTGTACTCCTTTAGGGATACCTGTACTTCCTGATGAAAATTGCAAGAATACAACCTCTTCAGGAGCAGTCAGACTTATTTCAGCAAGTGTACAACTTGTCTGAAGCTTGCTGACGCTAACGCAACTCAATCCCTCAAAAATCGGACTCTCAGCAAGCTGTTCGTATTTTGGCAAAAATGCTTCTTCAACGACTACAACAGGCTTTCCAAGGATTCCCCAGATTTTCGTGAATTTCTCCAGGCCAGCCGAGCCTGGCTCCCACGAGGCAGGAGGACTGACCGGAGCGACAATAATGCCGCCCAGGATGCAAGCCCAAAAGGTACGATAAAACTGCTGTGAATGATCAATTTCCAATATGACGACTTGCCCCTTGGCTAATCCGCTCTCAAGCAAACCTTGGAGATACAAACGTCCTTGCTTCAGCAGTTCAGGATACGATTCAAACTGTTCTTCGCCGGATGAACTGATATAAGTGATTCCCTTATCCGGATGTTTGTCAGCGATATACATAAGAAGTTCAGCAACTGTTGCATAATGCTCCTGCACAATCAACTCCGGCCCTCGTTGTATGGATTTACTGGACATGCTGCACCTCCACTGCCTCATTATGAACTTTTACTTTGACATTCCCGTCACTGCCGATCTGCTTCTCCATCAGCTGCTTCAATCGCTCGATATCGAGTCCTGCATGACAGCCCAGATGTACGTAAACACAATTTTCATCGTATCGGATGACCCATTCCATATACGCTAGACTCGGCTCAGAATCCGTCATATCGACCCGCTCAAGCTCTGGAATGTTCTCCTCACTGGAGATAAAGCCTTGGAAGTTGAACAAAATAAGCCTCCTTGGCTCCTGGCCCGTCTGTCTATAGGCTGCGACCAACTGTTTTTGAACATTTGAGTAAGGGGATATCATGACCGAATCATCTGTCAGTGCCATAAAATTAATGCTGTGCCGTTTCGTAAAATCCAGGTACTGCAACAAATCTTCCTGGGTAAAGTCAGCATGCACAAGAATCGGAATCAGATCGAGGAATTCGCCAACGTGATCGTAATACGATTCTTGACCATACTCTCGGCCATAATGCACCAGGGCAATGGGCAATTCACTTATGTCAAGATATGATGCAAGAATGCTGGCAAAAGATTTAAAATGGGTCCACCAAGCATCTTCGATCTCTTGACCTGTGGTATCTGTCCGCGGTAGTTCAACAGTCAGCGCTGACGGCGATGAATGGCCTGCTGTAATAAGCAATTGATCCATAACATTGCTATTATCATGCTGCCAGGCCTGAATAGAAAACTGCTCTTCCAGTTCATGCTCCGTAACGCCAACAGGCCCCCGAGACAACATGTTTACATAGTCCTCGTATTTCCGTATCTCCTCCAACGAACCAGATGTATCGTTCATCCCGGCTAGCTGGTTACGGCCAATTGCGGACTCAAGTTGCTGCTTGATGATCTGGGCGCTCATACCATCAAAGGCAAGGTGGTCAAAACTCCAGATCAGTTTGTGCTCCTTATCTCCTGTTCGCAGAATACACAGACGCCATGGCAATCCATTCAGTGTATACGACCTGTGTAATAGAGACTGAATTAGTTTGTGCTCCATTTTCTCCAGCGTAGCAGGAGTATAGTGACGAACATCGAGATACGGAATGAGCTGTTGCAACATATCGGCTGCTTCAAACAAATCGCACTGGTGCCACTGTAACGTGTCTTCCTCATATATAATGCTGTGCAGTAACTGATGACGGGCAATCACCCCGAGAATCAGTCTTTTCACAGTGAGTTCATTTAAATTGCCCTCCAATATGGTTGTAAAACCGCTTGCTCGTGCAGTTGTAGAAGCATGTGCTTTTTGAATTGGAGATAGTGGGAAGCAACCAATGACAGGCGTTCCCGCCATGAAACTTGAAACCTGATTACAATTATTCAAGACATGTAATACCAGGCTGTCCAATTGTTTCTCATGAAGTGTAATGTCTTGGGGATTGGCGATGGGGGACTGAATTTGCAGGCTTTCTTCCAATAAAAGCGTTGATGATTCCATTCCTTTTAAGGAGCGTGCCAACGCTCTAGCTGTATGATATTGGAATAATTCGCTCACGCTGATGGCAATTCCTTCTTTTGACAAAACTTGCGTAAATGCGATAGCTTTAAGCGAATGTCCTCCGTTCTGAAAGAAATGATCAGTTACGCCAAAGTTAGGATTGTTCAGCACTTGTCTCATGGCAGCAAGGATGGTTCGTTCCGTATCTGTCAGGGCAGAATCTTCACCGGTCGGCACAGACTGTGCTTCTGTCATATCAGACAAAGCCTTACGATCCACTTTTCCATTAGCGTTGATTGGCAGATGATCCATTCGCCAGATTTGTGCAGGTACCATATATTCAGGCAGCCCTTTATGCAGTTCTGTTCGAACATCATCAACCGTTCGTTCAATATGAGATTCACACGTATAAAATGCTCTAACATACAAACTCCCAGATGCATCTGTTGCTGTCATTACAAAAGCATCACGAATTCCTGGAAGCCGCTCCAAACAATTGTGGATCTCCGATAACTCAATTCGGAAACCTCTGATTTTTACTTGAAAATCAGAGCGTTCAATAAACATCAAACTGCCATCGAGTAAACGCTTGACGATATCCCCCGTCCGGTACATCCGTTCCCCTTGGCGGAAAGGATCATCTACAAAATGTTTTAAAGTAAGTTCTTCACGGTTCAGATATCCGATGCCTACGGCATCCCCGCTAATATACAATTCGCCTGGCACATTGGCAGGTACAGGGTTCATGTCCTCATCGAGAACATATAAGGCCGTGTTGGACAGTGGATTACCTATAGGCAGCGAGTCGGTATACGGTTCTGTTTGCTCCAGTAAATAATAGGAGGCAAAGAAGGTCGCTTCCGTCGGTCCGTATCCATTTAACAGTACACCTGGTCCTACACATGCAAGTGCTTTATTCGCATGGCTTACAGATGCGGCTTCGCCCCCAAACATCACTCTGCGAACGTTTTTCAGACATTCAACATCCCAATCAACCAGCATATTAAACAACGATGTAGTGATGAAAAATACGGATATCTGCTGCTGACGAATCACTGCCGCCAGACGAGCCATATCAAGAATGATCTCTTTGGGAATGAGTACCAGGGTAGCCCCATTCATTAATGAAGCAAAAATATCAAAAATCGAACCGTCAAACGCGTAATTGGATACCTGTAACACCCGATCCTCAGGCACTACCGTCACAAAATTGCTTTTCTTCATCACTTTAATGACGTTGCGGTGACTCATGACCGTACCTTTTGGCGTTCCGGTTGATCCTGATGTATAGATGATATACGCCGGGTCCGTAGCAGCAGTCTTTACCTGCACTACCGACTCTAGAGTCTCTCCTGAAACAACCGTTGCCAGTTCTTCGGACGGTATCATGACACAAGGAACAACAGAATTCCATGTTGAGGCATAAGAGGCTTCAGTCAAGAGAACAGGCGTATTGCAGTCTTGTAAAATATATTCAATTCGTGCCGGCGGTGAAGCCGGATCAATCGGTACATAGTGACAACCTGCTGTTAGTGTAGCAAGGATACTGATCATCTGAATCGGTCCGCGGTCCAGGATCAAAGCAATACTTGAGCCTGATTGCACCCCTTGTTCGAGTATTCTGGATGCGAGCCTCTGAACAAGAGCATACACATCAGTGTAATTCCACACCTCTTCTCCCCAAATCAGTGCGGTCTTCAGTCCGTGTAGTCGAACTTGTTCCTCAAACAATTCAGGAATTGTCGCCTCTCGCGGATAATGCAACTGGTTATCGTTAACGCCGAACAAAAGCCATTCATCCTCTTCGGGCACAGTAAGTTTGATCTGACGAACCCGCTCAACCTCCCCTGTGACCATCTGAGTCAAGACATAGCGGAACTTGTTCATCATCAACTCCATGGATTGGGCATTGAACAATTCAGAACGATATTCCAGCTCAAGCGTATACTTTTGTTGGTGTTCAACAACCGTCCAGGTCTGATCAAACTTGGCATCCACCTTGCCATCCATCCAGGATTCAACTTGTAATGTCCCGGCTTCAAGCTCATCCGTACCCATATTGATGTAATTCAGGACGATATCAAAAAGCGGATTACGACTCAAATCACTGAGCAGATCGAGCTGTTCAACCATTGCTTCATATGGATATTGCTGATGTTCATAGCAGGATAACAGCTTGCTGCGAACCTCGTTCAAATAAAGCTCTATAGGCTGATCCTTGTCTAAAATAGTCCGAATGGCAAGCATATTCACAAACATACCTATGACGTTATTCAATTCCGGCTTCTCTCTTCCGGCTACAGCTGTACCCACGACCAGATCATGCTGTCCCGTATATTTTGAGATCAACACATTTAAAGCCGCCATGAACAACATGTATGGAGTGAGGCCCTGTCTTGTACAAAAATCATTAATCTGTGTGCTCAAAACTTCTCCAAACTCACTGCTAAACCGCTCTCCCCGGTTGGATAATACACCACGTCTCGGGTAATCCGTAAGCAATTCTATAGGTGCAGGCATATCCTTGAATTCCTGCAGCCAAAATGCTGCATTCGCAGCGGAATATCCGTAGGATTCGGATTGATCCATCCATTCGGCGTAATCCTTGTACTGAATTGTTAAAGGTTCTAAAGACTCTCCATTGGACAAACGTTTAAATTCCTGTAAAAGAATCGCAATGGAACTCTGATCCGAGATGATATGATGCATATCTATGAACAAAATATGTTCCTCGTCCGAAACTCGAGCAAGCTTTACGCGAACCAACGGTGCACGGGTCAGATCAAATGGCTGCAGCCATGTCATCAACTGCTGCTCTGGCTCTTCTTTTTCAAGCTCCAGCAACTCCACCACACTTCCAACCTGGTCCTCAACAACCTGATACAGTTCACCTTCAACCATTTCGAACCGAGTACGGAACGCTTCATGACGCTGTACAAGCGTATCCATTACTGCTGTAAATTGTGCAGGGTCAAGCTCTCCCCGCAGCCTGTACGAACTTGCGAGATTATACGCTGTGCTTTCGCCTTTCAGCCATTCATGCACCACAAACATTCTTCGCTGCGCAGAAGTAGTCTTGTACCTGTCTTGTTGTGCAACCGGTAAAATGTGTTCTTCCGATCCTGAACGCTTCACGCCAACATTCTGTTGCTGCTCGATCCACGCTACCATGCGGCCAAGTCCCGAATGATCAAAAACATCTTCTAATCCCATAGAGACACCAAATGTTTCCTTGATTCGGGATGCCAGAGTGATCGCCTTCAAGGAATGCCCTCCAAGCTGGAAGAAATCATCTTCCGAGGTGACCGTCTCACACCCAAGCAACTCCTGCCAGAGTTGTGCCGTTGCGTCGTATATTTCATCTACATTTAGCCGGGTTCCTGGCTTTTCTTCTACCGCTTGTACAGATGAATAGATTCCAGAATCCGCGGCCTGCGGCATACCCGTAAGCAGGTATAGCGGAACATCATGCTTATGAACAATTCGATCGAAAGAATAGGTTGGGAGAGATATCTTTTGCCCAGACTCCTGTCCGTTAATCTGCTCCCAATTCAGTTCAATGCCCCTGCACCAGCAATATCCCAGTGTTTTCATGAAATAGATATCGGCTTCAAGTGGGCTGGAACGATCTCCCGTAAGAGAGATAACCTGCGCATCCTTCAATATATCGTTGTTTACAAATTCACCGTTCTGCATCGGAGAAGCTGTAACCCAAAGTGTATTTTCCGCAGATTGTGAAAGATTTCTCGATGTGCCGATCGCACTCATCGCTTCAGACAAGGCCTCTTCTTGTGTCTGCCAATCTTCATGGCTATACAACAGACGCACTGCATGAGCCAACTCCAGCGTATTTCCAATGACCTGTCCGACTAACTCACCGACGCCTTGTCCACATATCACATCCGGTTTGACACCTGATTCCATCACGGTTGTAAAAAGCGCATACTGGACTGCAAAACAATGCATACGTTCTAGGCGTAAATCCCGAATAGGCCTGCCTACACCTTGCCGAAGTGCATATTGTTCCTTGGATTCAAAAAGGCTCAGCACTTCTTCAAAGTGTTGCTTGAATTGTTCAGACACCTGACTACGATACCTGGAAGCATAAAGTTCTCGAATCGAGCGCATTTCCCAAGAAGCTTTCCCATGAATGTAAAACATCACTGTAGGCTTACCATTACTTATCACACTCGCCTGTGCTTCATGTTCTTCCATCTGATCCTGCGAAGGGATATACCCGTCCACTACAACAAGAGCTTTGCGGTGATTAAATCGGCTTCTGCCCTCCTGCAAAGTCCAGGCAGCGTTCGACATTTGTTCAGGCATATCCTCAAGTGCTTGCAAAATCGAATGGTACGTGCGTTCCAAGGCGGATTCACTCTTGGCTGAGAATGGAAGCAAGTGTAAAGGCTGATATACGTTTTTGCTCTCCTTTACAGGTGGCTGCTCCAAAATAACATGCGCATTCGTGCCGCCAATTCCGAAGGAACTTACCGCTGCGCGTAGAACCTGTTCCTGACTTTTGAAGTGCTGCGGCTCCTGGTTGATGTAAAATGGACTGCGCTCCAGTTCCAGCATGGGATTGCTTCTTTCCATATAGATCTGCGGCGGAACCGTCCGGTGATGCAACGTCAGAACCGTTTTGATAAAACCGGCAACACCAGCAGCTGCATCAAGATGACCGATATTGGCTTTGACCGAACCGAGGGCGCAATAATTACGTTTATCCGTTCCCCAGGACTGTCTAAGTGCTTCGATCTCGATGGGATCACCCAGTTTGGTGCCTGTCCCGTGTGCCTCCACATAATTGATTTCTTGCGGTGACACTCCCGAACGCTCCAGTGCCGTTTGAATCACCTTTACCTGTCCGGTAACACTCGGAGCAGTGTATCCGATTTTATCCAATCCATCATTGTTAATCGCTGAGCCTTTGATCACAGCAAATACCTGATCCCCGTCACGCAAAGCATCACGAAGCGGCTTAAGCACAACCATGCCACACCCGTTTCCAGAAACCGTACCTGAGGCCTGTTCGTCGAAGGCTCTGCAATGCCCATCCTTGGAATAGATCATGCCTTCATGCCAGTGATACCCTTCTTTGAGCGGATAAGAGATGGACACTCCCCCTGCGAGAGCCACGTCACATTCTCCCCGGATCAATGATTCTGCTGCCTGATGAATGGCGACGAGCGAGGTCGAACATGCCGTCTGCACAGCCATACTTGGCCCTCTTAGATTCAGCTTATGGGATATACGTGTCGTAATATAATCCTTCTCATTCAGCGTCATCGCTTCAAAAGCTTGCAACAGATCACCTGAACGACCGAGAAATTGAACCATCCATGGTAAACTCAATCCGCTTCCGGCAAATAAACCGATGGAACCGGAGTACCGATAGGGATCACAGCCTGCATGTTCAAGCGCCTCCCAGGAGCACTCATGAAGCAGTCGAATTTGCGGGTCCATCATATCGGACTCCTGATACGGGTATTCGAAAAATCCGGAATCAAAAAACTCGGTATCTTGCAAAATCCCTTTAGCTCGTACATATTCAGGATGTTTATACTCTTCGGGCCGCACCCCTGCTGCTGCCAATTCTTCTTCAGTCAGTCGGGTAATACCGTCCTTACCTGCCATTAGATTGTCCCAGAACTCCTCGATATTTCTTGATCCTGGGAAACGACCCGCCATACCTATAACAGCGATATCTGATGGAGAAAAACTTCTGTTTCGGCTGTTTACATCAACTTCTGCTTCAACGTTTATTGCCTGTTCTTGGCGTTCACTCTGCTCCTCCACCAGATCATGGGCGGCTCTGTTCATAATCACTCTTCCTTGCATTATGGAAGGATCCGGCTCGGTCCCAACGTTTGCGGCGACTTCCCTGCCTATATGCTTAGGCATTTTCTGCGTAGGCACATTCACAGAAATTAACTTCTGCTCTGAAATCAGATGATCAACCAAAGAAGCAATGGAAGAATGTTCAAACAACTGCACAAGCGGAATATTTTTGCCCAGATAAGCGTTTAACCGGTTATTAATCAAGATCAGACCTAGCGAGTTACCGCCAATATCAAAAAAGTGCTCTTGTACTCCGACATGATCCCGGTTCAATATTTCTTTCCACGCTTCTATCAGCATCTGTTCCAGCTCTTTGCGAGCTTGCTCTCTCCCCATTGAGGAAGAGGAGCTCGAAGTCGCCAACGATTCTGATTTCTGGATCACTTCAAAATCAGTCCATTGAAGGGCGTTCCGATTCAGTTTGCCATTCGGCAGAACAGGCAACTTCTCCAAACGAATGATGCGGGAAGGTATCATATAATGTGGCAGCCTCTGTTTGAGCCAAGCACGAAGCAATGTATCATCTTCAGCCGTAACCGATAGACTTACGTCAGGCTTCAAGCTGTAGAAGAGAACAAGTTGCAACTGCTCCGGCTGATTTCCTTCTGCCTTCACAACGGCTTCTCTCACACGTTCATAACTCAAGGCCGCTTGTTCAATTTCATTTAATTCAATGCGGTATCCTCTGATTTTCACTTGTTGATCCAAACGTCCTGCCAACTCAACCTCTCCGTCCGGCAATACACGGGCCAGATCCCCTGTCCGATACATCCGTCCTCCCAAAACACTCGTATGGTCAATGAACTTGGCACTCGTCTCGGCCTTATTGTTCAGGTAGCCTCGCGATAAGCCCCTGCCTGCAATGCATAATTCCCCATAATTTCCAGGTGGCAGCATTTCCCCTTGTTCATCCACAATATATAGTTCCGTATTGGCAATAGGTTTGCCAATCGTAATTAGCCCAGATTCCTGCAACTCTTTGGTCGTTGACCAAATCGTCGTTTCCGTAGGGCCGTACATATTAAAGACACGTGCGGATGAGTGTTTTTTAATATCGGTCAGAAGTCCTGCCGGAACACTTTCTCCTCCGGTAAGGACACACCGAAGATGCGTGAGCGCCTTTGCAAATTCCGAATTCTCAACAAATGCTTTAATACGAGACACCGTGCTGAGAATATGCGTAACACCCTGTTGTTCTATTCTTCGTGCTGCAAGAACCGGATCAAGCTGTTCCTGCTCGTCCGCCAGATATAAAGAGTATCCCGTACACAATGGTGCCCACACTTCAAATCCGAAAATATCAAAGGAAACCGTCGTTACACTGATCATCCGATCTGTTTCATGGGCAAAAATGTTTCGATGCCTGATGTCCTCCACAAAATTGACCATCGCTGCATGCTCAATCATCACCCCTTTGGGCCTTCCGGTTGATCCCGAGGTGAATATTACACATGACAAGTCAGAAGACAGGACGTCCACATTGGGATTGATAACTGAATGTTGGTCAGCAGACTCATGCTCATAAATCAAGCGGTCTCCTTCAAAAGCTACAACATTCGCCTCATCAGAAGTGCACAGCAACAATCTCATACCGCTGTCTTGTATCATGTTCAGAATGCGCTGCGGCGGAAATGCTGGATCTATAGGCAGATAGGCTGCACCTGCTTTGAGCACTGCGATCAACATTATAATTAATGCTTCATTCCTGCTCGATAATATGCCCACAGGCTCATCTTTGCGTATACCTCGATCGATCAGCTTCCAAGCCAGCGCATTTGCTTGCTCATTAAGCTCACGGTAGGTAAGTTCCGTTCCAGAAGAGACAATAAGTGCTGTCTTATCCGGTGCACGCTCTGCCTGTAGTTCAAACAATTGATGCAAACTTAGCTTGCGATCATAATGCAAAAGTGGTCCCGTCAACCGATGAACCTCAGCTGCAATAGAAGTCCGTGCTCGTTCATACAGTTTACCTAGAGGTGCTTCCGGCTGTTGTACAACCTGCTCACATAGTCCGATGAACTCCTGAATCATACTCTCAACCGTTTCACCCCGGAACAAATCGAGTGAATATTCAATGTAACCTTCGATGACGTGCTGCTCCCTGTTCTCCTGACATGTCAATAACAAGTCATAGGTTGAGATTCCCGTTTCAACAGGGAAAGAACTGAATTGTAAGCCATGAAGCTCAAGATCATGCAGTTCCATATTCTGATAATCGAAACACACATCAAAAATGGCATTGCGGTTCAGTTCCCGCTTGATCCCAAGCTGTGTTACAAGCTCGTTAAATGGATAATCCTGATATGCAAAAGCATCCAGTGTATGCTGTTTAAGTTCACGCAAAAATGTACTGTATGCTTGATCAGATACCGGAAAATTCCGCATGGCAATCATATTGACAAACATGCCGACCGTTTCTTTCCACTCTTCCTGTAATCTGCCGGCTACAGGTGTTCCAACTACGATGTCCTGCTGACCTGTTCGACTCGCTAACAGAAGATTCCACACACTGAGCATCACCATATACATGGAAACTTCCGCTGACGAAGCCAGCTTATGCAGACGCTCTGTTAACGAGTGACTGAGCGTGAATTGCACACGTTCACCTTGCATCGACCGCTGCAATGGACGATCATGATCAAGCGGAAGCTGCAGTACAGGTGGTGCCTGACCCAGACGTTCCAGCCAGTATGTCTGATGTGGCTGATAAGCCTGTGAGGCAAGACGCTCCTGCTGCCAGACGGCGTAATCCTTGTAATGTAAACGGACGGTTCGTTCCTCGCCAAAATACAATGTATTGAAGTCACGCGTGATCAACTCCACCGAAGTGCCATCCGCAATAATATGATGGATATCAAAGAACAACAGATGTTTGCGCTCCCCTGTTTTAATCAGGTTCACTCGCATAAGTGGAGCTTGATGAAGCTCAAAAGGTCGAATTAGCGTCTGGATTAAAGAAGACATCTCGCGTTCATCGGCCAAGTGCTGCTCCGAAAAACTTAACTGTAAAGGTACCGATGGATGAATGATCTGTACGACTTGGTCTCCACGTATTTCAAACGTCGTTCGAAGGGCCTCATGGCATTGAACCAGCTTTTCCAGTGCAGCCTCCACTCTGGCATGATCCAAATCTCCCTCGATCAGGGTGGCTGACGGCAAATTATATGCTGTACTGTTCGGATCAAGCATGGATTGGGTGAACATCCGCATCTGCGCAGACGAGATCGGGTAAGCATCCATAACCGGCGCAGCCTCAACCCTGTTCTGGTGTTGTGGTTGCGGTTTAACCATCTCCAAGAGATGTTCCGCCAGTTGGGCAGGTGTAGCATGGTTGAACACATCCGCTACCTCTGTCTGAAGGCCGATGGAAGACCGGATTGACGCAGACAAACTGACTGCTTTGAGCGAGTCTCCGCCAACGCTGAAGAAATTCACATGCTCTTCCAGATCATAGATGCCAAAAATGGACTGATATGCCTCCAGAACAACCCGCTTCATGTCATCCAGGCTGCCCACATAACCTCCCCCACTGGATCGTGGCGTGTTGCCCGCTCTCGACTGCTGCTGACGCTGACCAGCACTCGTCCCTTCTACTGCTGAACCACCGGTAAGCGATTGACCAATCGGATAATGTTGCTTGTCAAAGTGATATGTTGGCAGAGAGCATTTTCGGCGCACATTCTTTCCCTTGTACGCCTTCCAGTCCGGTTCAATGCCTCCGCACCATAACTCAGCTATTCTACGGTTTGTATAGAGGATGTCATGTTCGGTTTCTCTGACGTGACGCAGCATATTCAACACAGTATGGGTTTCCTTGGACTGAATGTGCTGTCTCACAAACGAGCTTAATGTCCGTCCTGCACCAACCTCAATAAATACCGCTTGCTCCTCTTTTAGCATCTCGGCCAGATTTGCTTCAAACAACACTGGCTCCAAAATATGTTTTGCCCAGTAGGTTGGACTCGTAATTTCATCTGGTAATGCCCACGTTCCACTCGTATTCGAAAGCAATGGAATTTGCGGGTTATGAAGTGAATAGGCAGACAGACTGCGTTCAAATTCCATCGCTGCATCCTTCATCATTGGCGTATGGAACGCATGGGAAGTTTTCACACGAACACATTTCCAGCCGAGTTTTCCAGCCTTTTCTTCCATTCGATCAATCGCCTCTACCGTCCCTCCAATGACGCTGGAACCTGTCGTATTGACCAGAGCGAGCCACACCTCTTCGTCCAACTGTGACTTCACCAGCTGTGAGTCCTCCATAATGGCAAGCATGACACCCGGTTGCTGCTGCTGCATCAAACGCCCGCGCAGCCTTACAATCCGCACAGCGTCTCCCAGATCGAATACACCGGCGACCACAGCAGCAGTCAGTTCCCCAATACTATGTCCGATCATGCCATCTGGCCGGATACCCAGATCGATCAAGGATTGAGCCATAGCATAACTGGTCATAAATAGCGCAAATTGACTGTACTCCGTCTGGTTAATTCGTTCTGGTTGCTGATCACCGTAGACAACAGACAGTACCTCTTCACGTTCTACTTCAGGGAGCAGATCCAGAATCTGCTGTACATGTCTCTTGAACAGCGGTGCAATGCCCGACTGTTCTGTCGATTTGTACAATGCCACACCCATACCCTGATACTGACTGCCCTGCCCAGGGAACATAAAGTATACCGGGCGCCGCCCTTGCGGCGAATAAGAGATTTTAGCCTTCTCCAACTGACGCATGAATTGCTCGGGATCATCTTTCCAGCTTTTATCCAGAACCAGTGCCTTACGATAAGTAAAACCTGTTCGGCCTGTCTGCAACGTCCACGCTGCGTCTGAAACCGATAGATCTGGATGCTGCACCAAATGCTCCATGATCTGTTCAGCGGTGCGGTTTAGTGAGTACTCTGTTTTGGCTGAAAAAAGCAATACGTTGACATCATCATCCGGACTGCATTTGTCCATCTTTGGAGCCTCCTCCAATACCATGTGAGCATTCGTGCCTCCCACACCAAATGAATTAATACCTGCACGCAGAACTCCAGCTTCACCTGGTTTCCAGTCAACTCCTTGCGGATTAACCATGAAGGGGGTGCTTGCAAAATCAATCTTCGGATTCGGCTGTTCATAATTAGCGGTACCCGGGATATATCCTTGATCAAGGCTAAGTGCAACCTTAATCAAACCAACGACACCGGCCGCCGTATCCATATGTCCCACGTTGCCTTTTACTGATCCAAGATAACAAAACTGCTTCTTCTCGGAGGCAAAAGCACGTGTCAACGATTCGACTTCAATCGGGTCACCCAGAAGTGTGCCTGTGCCATGCGCCTCGATGTAGCTGACCGTTTCGGGATCAACTCCGGCGGCCTGATACGCATCCTGAATGACCTCCGCCTGACCGCTCACACTTGGCGCAAGGAAGCTGAGCTTCTCCTGTCCGTCATTGTTAATGGCCGAACCTTTGATAACCCCATAAATATGATCTGCATCTCGCAACGCATCCGTTAATCGCTTCAACACCACGATCCCCATCCCGTTGGAGAACACCGTGCCGCTCGCTGCTGCATCAAATGGACGGCAGTGACCATCGGAAGAAAACATCAGGCCATCCTCGTACACGTAGCCGCCTTCATTCGGTAGTTCAACCGTAATTCCACCAGCCACAGCCACATCGCATTCTCCAACCATTAATGACTGGCATGCCAGATGCGGTGTTACCAATGAAGTTGAACATCCCGTAAGAGCTGTATAAGCGGGGCCTCTAAGGTTCAACTTATAAGCCATTCGTGTAGCCAAAAAATGATTCGTGCTGAGTGTAAATGCTTCATATTTGCTGCTGTATCCCGCATCCCCGAACAGCACTTGGCGATACCACTCAAAGTCATCCGATCCACCGAGGAACACGCCGACTTTGCCTGCTTGATCCGCTCTACATCCCGCGTCCTCGAGCGCTTCCCAAATCCCCTGATACATCAGTCTGAACTGAGGAGACATCATTTTGGCTTCGCCAGGTGTGTAGTCAAAGAAGCCAGCGTCAAACTCTTCAATTCCCTCGACCCGTCCTTTAGCCTTCACATAACGAGGGGAACGCAGTAATGCTTCGTCTACACCGAGTGTCCTCAGTTCCTCATCACTGTAAAAATGAATGCTCTCCTCTTGTGCCACCAAATTACGCCAGAATTCATGAATATCCTCTGCTCCGGGTACATTGACAGACATCCCTACAATCGCAATATCCTCACGCAGAATGCCGGCTTTCCGCCCAAAACGTTCATCTCGCAAGATAGGTGTTTGGACTATTTCCTTCGTCTGACCCAGTGCTGCGAACAGCCGCAGTGTAGGGCACTCAAAAAAGCGGGGCACCGGGAAGTCGATATCCGTGCGATGTTTCAATCGGTTATGAGCCTGAATAACGGAAAATGAATTGCCACCAAGTTCGAAGAAATGATCATCTCTTCCGACTCGCTCCACACCAAGCACTTCCGCCCATACGGCAGCGATCTCTTGCTCCAATTTAGAAGCAGGAGCAACGTAAGCCGTGCTTGAAGTGTGAATATGCGTGGTATCTGCGATTAGCGCATTGCGATCGATTTTCCCGCTACTATTAAGCGGGAACTCCGATTTATGTACAAAAACAGATGGAATCATATAGGCTGGCAGAGATTTGGACAAGTGTTCTCTCAGATCAGCCACGGGCAATTCCTGTTCTGACAGATAGTAGGCATACAATAAGCCGGACCCTGTCTCGGATGATTTCATGACAACAACAGTTTGAATAACTCCAGGGTAGGATGAAAGGGTGTTTTCGATCTCCCCTGTCTCCAGTCTGGCTCCCTGAATTTTAACCTGAAAATCAATGCGTCCCAAGTACTCCATCGTTCCGCTTGGCAGAGATCGAACCATGTCCCCTGTACGATACATCATTCTGAAATGCTCAGGGTCCTTCTCTTCGTCAAAGAAAGGGTTAGGAACGAATTTCTCCCTTGTCATTTCTTCCAGGTTCAAATATCCTCTCGCAAGGCCTACACCGCTTAGACATAATTCCCCCGGAATGCCCAAAGGCTGCAATTCATTCCGACTTCCGACGACATACCATTTGGACTCGTTAAGCGGGGAACCAATCGGTATATTTCCATTCCCCTTATATGTACTCAATGGATAATGAGAGACCCATATCGTACATTCCGTCGGACCATATACATTATCCAGGCTTGCCTGGATATTCAGTTTGTTAAATTTTTTAATGATATCTGGTGTGACGGCCTCTCCGCCAACGAATACCCATTTCAGCGTGTCCAACCCCGAGAGATCAGAGCGAAGCTCTATGGTTTCGAGGAAAAGACGGAATAAAGTCGGTACAAAATTGATGTGGGTTACCTGATGCTCAGCCACTGTAGCTAATATCTGATCAGGGTTCTTTTCCTCGCCTGGCGGCAGAATACTTAATGCCCCCTCACCCATAAACCAACCAAACAATTCCGTACAGGATACATCAAAGGTATACGCTGTTTTTAACATATACACATCACTCGCTTGCACTGGAAAACGACGTTCCAGATCCAGCAGTGTATTCACAACGCTATGATTTTCAATCATGACCCCTTTGGGTTTGCCCGTTGATCCTGACGTGTACATAATGTAGGCGAGACTGTGAGGATCCAAAGGCTCTTCGGGATTGGAGCTGTCCCCGGTATAAACCGTCTCGTCCTCCGTGTAAATATAATGGGCAGTCAGAGAATCGTCCTCTGCTTCTGGCCGGATTGCGATGACTGTGGATATATTCGCATCGGATAAGATATAGGCTTTTCTCGATACCGGATAGGAAGGATCTAGGGGAACAAAAGCACATCCAGCCTTCAGAACAGCCAGCAAGGCGATGACCAGATCGGAAGAACGTGGCATTTGTACGCCGACTGCCTCATTTTCGATCTTTTTCCGTGCGATGATCTGTTTTGCCAATTGATTAGCCTTTGCATTAACTTGTGCATAGGTTTGTTTTTCTTTTCCTTCAAGTAGAGCGACTCGTTCTGGGTGATTTGTTACTTTTGTATGAAAAACATCGATGATATGCTGCGGAGTGTAGGAAAAATATGAAGTTTGGTTAAATTGATGCAGCAATTGCTCCTGCTCTTCCTGCATCAGCAGGCTGTATTCACCAATGCTCTTCTCTGGTTCAGTTACCAGCTGTTGCATGAGGTATAAGAAGCGCCGACCCATTCGTTCAATGGAGTCTGCTCGAAACACATTCGGTTTATATTGCAGTTTCAGCTGTGTACCTTGAGGTGTGCCGTTCAATACAACCATCAGATCGCCTGGAAAAGTAACCTTATCCTGTTCCACAAGCTGGCTTCCTGGCAGCTCCTCCTCATATGAGTCATACACAAAGGAAATATCAAATACCGATGGAGAGCCTGGCTGCACCTGCAGCATGCTGTCTCTGATAATCAGATTATTGGGATAGCCAATGTGTTTATACGTATCGATCCAGGCTGCAGTGACTTGCTCAAGCAAAGAACCAAATTTGGTTTCGAGGTTGACCTGGAACCGCATGGGCAACATATGTACAAAACAGCCAATCGTTTCTTCCAATTCAAAACCTGGACGATGGGAAAACGGAGAAGCAAACGTGATATCCTCTTTGCCCGCATATTTATTCAAGAGAATGCTGAATGCACCCATGAAAAACATAAACACAGTAACCTCATGTTCCTTGGATTTCTGTGTAATATCCGCCATCAACGCCTCTGGAATATCAAAACGTAGCTCATGTCCCACACCGGTCTGCGAACCGCTAGCCGGATAGTCATGCTGCAGTGCCAGGGGCTCTGCACCGTTCATTTTGGATAACCAGAACTCACGCTCACGGTTATACTTGTTCTCTTGTAACTTCAAGTTCTCTGCTTCAATATGAGAGATAAAACCTTGATCCTGTTTTACCTCCAAAGGCAGATCCTGCAGGATGCAGGTGTAAAAATGGAGAAGTTTATTTTTGAACAGTTCAAGTGACATACCGTCACAGATTAAATGATGAATACATAAAGTAAGAACATGTTTGTCCTCATCCATACGTATAAGCTGGATTCGGAACAAAGGGCCTTGCTCTAACATGAAGGGGGCCTGAATACATTCTTCTATGAATGACTCCAGTCGTTGTTCCTTGCCATCCTGATGTGCCTGACTCACATCCCGCAAAATCAGTGAGTACTCCATATCATCGTGGATCGCCAGAACCGGTCTGTCCTGCTGTATCTCAATATGCGTGCGGAGCACGACTTGTTCATGCATAAGCAATTCAATGGAACGTCGAAAGGCTTCAAGTTGAAGCCTTTCTAATTGTATCGAAGCTGAGATGTTATAAGAAGAATGATCATTCATTTGACAATCAAAATAGATTCCCTTTTGTGTCTCGGAGAGTTCCACGGTTTTACGTACCATCACGACCACACCTCATTCATTAATTGAAGTTCAAGCTGTGTTGTCATAAATCCAGTCTCTGTTTAGCTCATTACCCAGATGCCGCCAGCCAATATGGAAAGAACCGTGATAAACGTTTGATAGACGACGTCCATAATCAGATTACCAATACTATCTCCGTCTGCCTTGCGATTCTTAATCATGACATAAGTATGTGACCATAGACCACTTAAACCATATATGTACATCGTAACCAACACACCAACCCAAAAATTCCCTTGAAACCAGATTGCCATAATCCCCATAACACCAAGTCCAACTTGCGAAAAGCCGTACTTGACCTGAAACGGTCCGCCCGGCCAACCCAACATCTTGGCTGTTTGATCTGCTCTGGCGATGTTAACCACGTAACCAATAACACCTACAAGTCCAAATGTAACTACAAACTGATGAAGCAATAACACTCTGCTAATCTCGCTCATTTCTCCCGGGAAACCGAGCATCCAAAGATGAACTGCTCCTGAAATAAGCCCAAATAACCATAGAACCAAAAACCACATTGCTGTTTCACTCCCGCCAATTTGTTATTTTGGAATCATTTGTAACTAAATGAATTAATTTGTAGATATCCACATTATATAATCGCTTTTACATTTGTCAATTCATACATAATTTTCAAGTTTGTCGAAGTTTTTTACATATCCCTTCTCTTATGTGCAATCCTATACTTCAAACTAGTTCTAAATAACTTGAATTCTTTGGTACTAAAATACCATTTTTACATACATTCACATAAAAAATGTTTCTTTTTTAACACTCCTTAAGAACCACAACTCATTTATTGGACAATTAAAAAAACTTAACAACCAATGGTCGAATAATTTTATCCATATATTCGGATTATATTAGTCAGTTATTACGCAACAAAAAAATTGACAACCCCTAATTATGTAACTATTATAGTTACATAGATAAACCTTTCCGTTTCACACATCCACAGTTGCTCCTTGGAAGCTGTACAACCACAACCTCCATAGGGCCGCTGTACATACACGATTGTTAGACAATAAGCTGCCAACGAGGCGAATGTTGCAAATTACATTTTAGGAGGAAACACAAATGAAATTGTTAGTTACAGGTGCTACAGGCAAACTCGGTTCACTGGTCGTAGAAGCGCTGTTGAAAACGAATGCTGCCGCAAATTTGGCTGTTAGTGTGCGTTCACCAGAAAAAGCAGAAGCTTTGCGCTCCCAAGGTGTAGACGTTCGTAAAGGGGATTTCGATCAGCCAGAAACGCTGGAGAAAGCTTTCGCTGGGGTAGATCGGTTACTACTGATCTCCACAGACGGGGATAACGAGACACGTATTCGTCAACATCAGGCTGCCGTTCAAGCCGCCAAAAAAGCCGGCGTTGGTTACATCGCTTATACAAGTGTTGTCCATGCAGAACATAACCCGCTCTCTCTCGCTGAAGTACACCGCAAGACAGAACAAGCGATTCAGGATTCTGGCATTCCATATACCTTCCTGCGTAACAACTGGTACCTTGAAAATGAAGCAGGTAGTGTACAAGCCGTAACACATGGCGCTCCTTGGGTACATGCTACGAATGACAGCCTGGTTGGCTGGGCTACCCGCCGTGATTACGCCGAAGCAGCTGCTACCGTACTTGCAAGCGAAGGACACGAGAACAAGGTTTACGAATTATCTGGCAAACTGCGCACACAGGCTGAGCTTGCTGCCATTGCAGGCGAAGTACTCGGACAGGAAATCAACGTACAGAATGTGGACGATGCGGCTTACGCGGACATCATGAAAGGCGCAGGTTTACCTGACTTTGTTGTATCGATGTTAGTTGAAATGCAGGGTGCAATCCGCCAAGGTGCGCTTGCTGTTGAGAGTGATACGTTAGAAACATTGCTTGGTCGCCCAGCCCAACCGCTAAGTGAAGGGATCAAAGCTATTTTGGGTAAGTAATCCGTCACGATGTGATTTTTGATCGATAATATAGGAATCTAAAAAGGGTTGTTCCATACGTCAACAATGACGACGGGAACAACCCTTTTTTTCTTGTTTTAAGATATGCTTCAAACGAAGCTTGCGCACGCGTCCATCTAACTACCCGCTGGATCTTCCTGATTAATATAACGTGCAGGAATAACATCAGCCAGCCATATATTTTCAATGCCGTGGTAAAAGAGAATGCCATCACGTTCTGCCTGCCCGGCCTGAACACACAAAATGACAGGATGATCATCCCGTCGTTTACCTACTTGACGTGCCGTGTTTCTATCAGCCGACAAATGTACATACTGCCGCTGCCGAGGCTGAAGACCATGCTCCATAATAGAAGCAACCGCATGTCCGGGTGTACCGTGGTACAACCATTCCGGAGGCTGAGTAGCTATCTTAGATATTTTTTGCGGAGTGGAATGACCATAAAGTGCGCGAATACGATTAGCATTGATCTCGTGCCGTTTTTTCTCCGAATCTGCAATCATCTGTTCCAGATCCTTTTCTGTAACCTCACGCCACTGAGGACTTTCGTGCAGAGCAATGAGCAATTGCGGAATATCTACCCATCCCTCTTCATCCAATTCAAGCTCGTATTCCCAAGGGGCATGTCGCAATGCATAGGAGAGCTCTTTGCTTAATTTCATGTAGTCCATCATTCTAATCTCCCTTATCTATCCTTGTTGCTGTACTGCCGCCAAAATCTCTCGAATGTTACTTGCCAGCGCCTCGTGATCCTCCTGCGCAAATTGAACATGTCCGTTAATACCGCGATGAATAATCGTATTCATCACTGGATGAACCTCATCATTGGATGCAACACGAATCAGATCGTCAGCAAAATCAACCGCCTGTTGTTCGCTATAGTTAAACGGCTTGATCAGCATCCGAATACTCAGCGCATGAGCCTGAGGTTCGGCTAATTGATCACGATGAGTAATGCTGTATACTGCGCCAAAACCAAAAGCGGCAAGCACTTGACGTTGCAGTTCTGTCGTTTCTGCGAGTGGTGTGCCAATTAGTTCGCAGACCTGATCGACCATCTGCTCCAGTTCATGGGCTGCTGCTGCCAAAATAACATCATTCTTATCATCCTTGTTCATAAAATCATTCATATCCATATTCTCCGTTCTATCCTTTATTCCGTGTAACGTTTCTGCTGAGCTATATTCGAATTATCTTTTCCATGTTGGGGAAGGCAGATGTTTGAAAGCCTCTTGATGGATACCCGCACGATTCAGTGCTTTTCGCAAGCGAGTAGCAACTTCCCTAAAATAAACTTCAGGTACCCGATCCCCTGCAAGCTGCTTCAATAGATAATCATTTTCCAGACCTTGATACAGTGGATGCAAATCTTCGACTAATATTTTCTTCATATCTTCACTCGTAATACTAGCCGTCATGCTACATTCATTGACGAGGGTCTGCAATGTATCTTCTACAGCCAGCTTGTCATAGGACGGGTGAGATACGAGATACTGCAAATCATACAGATCCTTGAATCTGGGCCTCACAATCGTCTGATGCAGCTTCCAAGCCACTTGAGTAGACAGCGGAACCGTGTATGGTACTACAAAAGATTCTCCCCGTAACGTCTGATAGTTTAACGGGACAGGCTCCGCATCCAGCTTCAGGTTGAATGAAACGTCGAGAAAGAGCTCGTCCTCATATCGATCTCCTTCACTGGATTCACTTTGAATAGCATAGGCAATATCTGTATTCACTGTCGGAAAGTCCTCGTCCATTGCGTAGTCAATTTCACGCCAGAAAGGGTTCTCCCTAAAACTGCGAAAATGGATTCCATCATTCAGATCAAGTTCAGTCACCTGAATCATCCAATCCGTAAAAATCTGCTTGGCCTGATCCGCATGTTCAATCGTACCCTTATACAAAAAGTCGATATCCTCAGCATAGCGCAGACTTGGATTCTCCAAGTACTGTCTCGTTAACAGGCTGCCTTTTAAAATAAAGGATGAATCGACCATCACCGCCCGTTTCAATAGGGCTTCCAAAACAACAATCAGTCTCTCATCTTCATTGAAACGATGCATAGGTATCTCATTCCCCGTCACAACTCTTCCCCCTCTCTTCACCTTAAACAAATAAGACCGCCTCAATCAAATTCAATCAAATCCAGCCCCGATCCAACTCTTCCCGGCTATCATATATACACAGCTCATATTGTTGCTTGATCAGTTCAATTTGATTGCTTTGCAAAATGTTATGAATTTCCTTGACGCTACGATAAAAATGATCTGCATGCTCATACTCACGCACAGTTACAAACCTTATACTGCCATTCTTATGGAGCGAATTACGGGAGATATGCCCCTCTGTCCCCGCACATATATGCTTCAGCCTATTCACATCTTCGACTTGAACCTTACCATGCCACTCAAAATAAGGTCTGGACTGAGGCACCATCGGTTGTTTGAAAAACCGTTCCTCCTTAGCCGGTATCTCTACTTTTGTACGTACCACAGTGAACCCGTTATTCCTAAATGTTATTGAAATCTCTTCAATGACACGCTGTACATCCTGAAAATCCTCGCTATGGACCATGCCCGTAATCATGGGTTGATGGATGTGCTCTCCCTGATCGAGTTCGATCAGGACCGGTTTTACGTTCTCTTCTTCACAGATACGGATAAAAGTTTGCTTTTCTTGCTGGCTGAGGTCACTCAGGGTAACATGAAATTCAAATTCCATTCGTTCACAACCCTCTTTCCAACGTGCTTATACTAGATTAACTCTACCTTTATTATAGTAAAACCCAAAATAGTAAAAAAACCAAATCTTCTCCGCAGATAGAGTCGATTTGGTCTCCTTTAAACACCACAGCTATACGCAACACAGTCTTACTCCAATTTCATTGAAACTCACCACGGTCAGGCCGTCTCATGCTGCTTCTTTGGCTCCGGCTCGTACACCTGTGTATGCTCGTTCTCTTCCAGCATCCACTCCACCGTACCTGGTTTGCGCACCTTCCACAGCAAAGCTTGAACACGCAGCGATCTTCTTACCCAGGACAGCGAGGTGCAACGTTTCTCCGAACGAACTACAAGTCCCCAATGAATCACTCGAGCAAGCCATGGGTTCACATATTCATTATGTTTACGCACCGATGGCAGTTCATCCTGAAACAGGCGCTGCTTCACATCCATAGGTGGCTGTCCACAGGTCCAATAATGCAGCAAGGCAGACAGACTATAGATATCCGACATCGGCCCCTGAATCGATTTCTCAGAATAAAATTCAAGCGGCGAATACCCTTTTGAAGTAAAAATGGCTTGCTTTGCCCCGGTCTGCATCGGCCAACGAACGGCTGAACCAAAATCCAGTAATTTGGGCGTGCCATCCTCCATCACCATTACATTGGAAGGTTTAACATCCCGGTGAAGAATACCTTTTTTATGGATATAATCGATCGTATCCACCAGTGGCAGCAGCGTATCAGTGATAAAATCGGCCTGCAATGCGTGGTTACGCTCTTGTAAATAATCGGTAAGGATCATGCCTGTACAATATTCAGTGACCAGATACCCGGTATCATTGGCCTCAAAGTGATCCACATATGTAATAATGTGAGGATGATTAAGTGAAGACAACAGCTCGCCCTCCTGAAGAAATGCAGAGAGCAATTCGTGAAATTGTCCACCATATCCTCGGGATGCACAGAATACACTGCGTTTGTCCGTCTGACGTGCAGCAATCCGATGTGGGAAAAATTCCTTTATGGCTACCTTGGCCCCTGTCTGCCGATTCCGACCAACATATACAATAGCCAATTCACTGCTGGTCAGAACCTGTCTTACCTGATATGTATCATTCAAAATGACATTACGTTGCAATGCCATATTCCAGTTATCTTTTCTCATACCAAACCTCTTTTCAACCTTGTCGATCGGAAGACTTGCCGCATAATTATAGTTGTGTAATTGATCCTCAGACACCTCCGAAAAGAGTGCAATTGGATAGCAGTTCATCGCTAACCATCTATATAAACCAAACACTACCTTTTGAAACATTGGCTTTGCGGAAAGTGCATATTTGTTCAAGCTTCCGTTTTCAATACATAGATGTGTACATACTCTTCTATACATAGTATCGACAGAAGGGGCAGTTTCGTTAATCCATTCGTCAAAATGCGAACTGCCCCACGTCCCCAAACGATTTGTGTCGTTGTATTACCTTCAATCATATTGCTTTCAAAAATGGTATTACTGCTAGTAATGCTTGCTTAAAAACTGCTGAATTTCCTCATTCATCTCACTGAGCACATCCTGAGAAGGGAAATGTCCCGTATCATATTTGATCGCCTGTACATTCGGAATAATTTTCTGAGCACGGTCAATACACTTATCTCCTGGGAAAAAGACATCCTTCTCACCCACCAGAAGTAATGTAGGCGAGGTATAATTTTCAAGTTCTTCTCGCTCTGCGAGTTTGGGCAAATCCTGCTCCAGACTGACATATTTGAATATTTTGCCGATCAGATTTTTATCCGCTTCCTTCATACAATGGCATGACAGATTATCCGTGATCTTTTGCAAAGAAGCTGGCGAAGAAGTCATCCGATACTTGACGAGTGGAAGTGTAATATCATGAGCAGTTTTCATTCTGGAATTGACAGCAAGACCCGCAGGAGCCACCAACACCGAGCACGCAATGCGTTCCGGAATATAAGTAGCCAGTCTGAGAATAATACCACCGCCAAAAGAAGGTCCGATGAATGCACTTTGTTCAATGTTGTAATGATCCAGCAGATCGGATACCCACAAGGCCAAGCTGTCAAAACGTGCCGAAATGCTCGTTTCCTCGCTATAGCCAGGATGCCCGATCGTATCCGGTGCAATGATGCGATAGGATTGAAATAACGATGAGAACCAGGACAGTGTCATCGGATTCACACAATTGCCGCCCTGAAGAATAAATAATGGCTTGCCGTCTTCAGGCCCGGTCAACAACACATGTGTTTTTCCAAAACGTGTCTCCACGTACTCTCTTGTAAATCCTTCACCCAGCTCACTCAAATAAATTTCGTACTCTTCCAGAATACTGCTCTTTCCTTCTTCACTTCTATAAATGGAACTCATGTCTGCCTCCTGCAATGTATACTCATCTCACCTATTACAGTGATCAAGACCGGGACTTTCCCGGGCTAAAAATATAAGGAGGGCCTGTTGGATGACAGGCTCCTCCATATGTGCGACTAATCATATGCTGATGATTATAGAATGGAAAATGGAAATTGTAAATATCGATTCTAATAGACAAGCTCAAGGCTTTCATTTTGGAGTTAAAATATATCACTTTCGGCCGTAATCTGCCTTAATCTCCCCCCACTGTTTCGTTTGCCATTTCAGCACTTTATTGGTGTACGTATTCGTGCGAAGCCACTGCTCTGCCCGATCAATCATCAGCCAGATTTCTTCAGTCGAATGGTCACGCGGCAGGGTTGTAGCAACCTTTTTTTGTTTCAGCCACTTCATCGCATTCACGGAATCGGTATAGACCGTTTTGTTGCTACCTTCTTTTTGGAGGTAAGCCAGTGCATGCACGATGGCGAGAAATTCACCCAGATTGTTCGTGCCTTTCGAGATCGGCCCCACGGAAAAAAGCACTTCGCCTGATCGCGTGTCGACTCCTTTATACTCAACAGGCCCCGGATTGCCGCGTGTTCCCACATCCACAGAGATGCTGTCATAATCAATTTCCTCCGATGTTTCCATTCCGGCGCTTCTACTGCTGCTGCCCGTTTTGAACTTGGAAGTACCGCCAGTTCCGCCAGCACTTGATCCCCAGTTCCCTTTCCATCCAGCACGGTATGCCGTTTCGGCGGCTTCCCTGGATTCATACGATTTATATTTGGCTCCGGCATATTGATCCGTTTGTGCTTTGCACGCAGCCCAAGTGTTATATACGCCTGGTTGCTTTCCTTCCCATACCACGTAATATTTTTGTTTTGCCATGTGTAACCGCTCCTTTGTTCACTGCGTCAATACCCTATTGTAAACGATCAAGCGTTTAAAGTGAAAGTTTGTTATTTCTTGATTCTGCAAACGGAGAAATAACCAGAGTGGACGAATTTGGTATATTCCCCCCCACATCAGAACAGTCTAATAGCTAGAATGCATACTAGAACAGAAAGGATGTTAACTATGGACTGGATCTGGAAATCCGTATTGCTTGTTCTTATTGGCATGATCCTGCTTAGAATCGCTGGTCGCAAGTCCATCTCACAGATGAGTGTTGCAACAACCGTTATTATGATTTCCATCGGAACTACCATTGTACAGCCGATTGCTAACCATGAGCTAGGTAAAGCGATTGGCTCTGCAGCGGTGTTTATTGCAACATTGCTCGTTGTAGAGCAATTACAAATCAAATTCAACATGTTTGAACGTTTAATGAGTGGCCGCTCCAAAGTCGTTGTAGAGAATGGGAAAGTCATCATCCCAAATCTGAAACGCATGCGTTACACAATGGATCAACTGGAGATGCATTTAAGGCAGGAGGGAATCCAAAGTGTAGCGGATTTACAGACAGCAACCGTTGAACCCAACGGGCAGCTCGGTTACATTTTGAAACGTCACGCCCGTCCCGTGACCGTTGGAGATCTGGAAGAGATTTTGCGCAGCTACAGTCTTACTCGCATATCTACCGCTAATCAACAGCAAGAGGATAATAACAGCCAGCCCACCAAGGCGAGCACGAATTCTACAAACATTTTCGAAGAGGTCAGCAAAGGTAAGCACACCCACCCCATTAATCCCAAACTTCAATAAGTGCACTGACAACAATAAATAAAAATAATCATAGACCATTCCAGAGAGTCATGTTTTGCTCGAAATAGGGAGGTCTATTTTCATTTAAATCTTGACAATAGTTTGATATCAAATTATATTGCGAGTATGAAAACAAGAGATGCAGTTTCACTTATATCCAAAATTAAAGAGAAAACCGCTCGTTTTATTCTGAACGAAATGGCAGCACAGGGGATCAACGATCTCGCTACTTCTCATGGAGATATCATCTACACGCTCTACAACCATCAGCGGTTAACCATGGCGGAGATTGCGAGGAACATTCGCAAAGATAAATCCACAGTAACTGCACTGGTAGACAAGCTCGTACGAACCGGATACGTTGCCAAAGAGCGAGATGAAGCCGATTCCCGTATCGTTCATGTAGCGTTAACTGCCAAAGGCGAAGCGTTAAAACCGATTTTCGAGGATATTTCGCAGCGACTGTTGGATACCTTTTATGCAAATGTTACAGACGATGAGAAACAAGAATTGCTTCGTATTTTGATCAAAATTCATGACAACTTTTAATTTTTTTTGGATAAATAGTTTGATATCAAACTAATTTTTAAGGAGGATTTATATGATAGATTACACACAATATTTACCCGAACATGAGGTAGAGCGAATTGGTAAACATGAACTTCACGTTGAAGTATACAGGGGAAATCAAGGATCAGGCACAACAACGATGAGCACACATCCTCCGCTGTTATTGGTTCACGGCGCATACACAGGCAGTTGGATGTGGAGTAAGTATATCCTCCATTTGGTCGAGCAAGGATGGACTTGTTATGCAATGAATCTCAGAAGTCATTATAGAAGTCGGGTAATGGACATGACTCAAATTACGGTGGAGGATTATTTGGAGGATATCCAAGAGGTGCTGTCTCTGCTTGATACCCCTCCTGTGCTGGTGGGCTTCAGCATGGGCGGCATACTCAGCCAAAAGATTGCGGAAACCGCTAACCTGGCAGGTTTAATTATTATCGACACCAGTATCAGCCAAGAAGTTCATGATGCCCTCCCTTACCCCTTGAGTGCTCGAATAGAACCAGGACTGATCATGCCAGCACCTGTACGTGAAGAGAACGAAACGATCGATGAAACCGCAGAGGATATCGCTTTTCAACGACACTATCTGCAAATGGAATCGGCAAAAGCATTTCGAACTTTCTCCGCACTCTGCGGGGCAAAAGGCATATCCATTGACGGGAGCCTGATTACTTGTCCCAGTCTGGTGATTAAAGCTGTGTTGTCCGAGGACGAAGAACAAAGAGGCCAGCTAACCGCGAAGCAACTAGGAGCCAGTTATGCCGGGCTTTGGGATACAACACATACAGGTTTGCTTGTGGGTCAGCGATATAAGGAAGCCGTAGATGTGATTCTGAAGTGGCTTGATTCCAATTACTCAGATGATAAAACGGGATGAAAGAAAAGAGCAACCTCCTCGGAGATTGCTCTTCTCTCTTTCCTTAATTCCTCATTCCCTTAACTCTTTAATTCGTTAATTCTTTAATCGTTATTCGTTACTCGTTATCCCTTATCTCCTACCAGTTTATCTGCTTTAAATAAAAGGTCGATTTCCCCTTACTGCTTTGCTCTTTTCTTGATCATATAAATAACTGAGACGATCAGGAACCACACGGGTGTTACAAACAACGCCACTCTTGTATCCTCTGCAAGCGCCAATACAACGATTACAAAGGCCAGGAATGCCAGTATGAATATATTTGAAAAAGGATAGAGCGGCAGTCTGAACCGACTTTGACGTGCCAGGTCAGGCTGAGTACGCTTATATCGCAGATGACAAATCACCATGATTCCCCAGACAAATATAAAACATACCGTTGACACACTGGTAATCAGTGTAAAAACTCCTTCGGGCATGATATAGTTCAGCACAATCGCGATAAAGATCACAATGGTGGAGAAAAAAAGTGCATTGGCTGGAACCTTCCGTTTATTTACACGCGCAAACGAAGCAGGGGCGTTCTGATCTTTCGCCATGGAATATATCATACGGCTTGTACTGAAAATCGCACTGTTACATGCGGATGCCGCGGAGGTCAGCACTACGAAATTCACCACACCAGCCGCCGCCGCAATACCCACTGCCGCAAATACCTGTACAAACGGGCTTTCGGTCGGCACAATCGCACTCCATGGATAAATACTCATAATAATGAACAAAGCACCTACGTAGAAAAGTAGTACCCGAATGGGAATCTGATTAATAGCTTTTGGAATGACCTTTTCGGGATTTTCCGTCTCTCCTGCGGTCAATCCGACGAGTTCCATCCCCACAAACGCAAACACAACCATCTGAAATGAGATGATGAAACCATGCATCCCATTCGGAAACCAGCCCCCGTGGCTCCAGAGGTTCGTGAAGCTTGCAGCACCCTGATCCGTTGTAAAACCTGTAAAGATCATATACAAACCAACCACGATAAGCGCCAAAATAGCGATAACTTTAATCAAGGCAAACCAAAACTCCATCTCTCCAAACAGCTTGACCGTAGCCAGATTCATCCCCAGCAAAATGACCAAGGCAATCAGTCCCGGCATCCATTGAGGTACGTTCGGAAACCAGAACTGCGTGTATAAACCAACAGCAGTAATATCCGCCATCGCGATGGATATCCAGCAGAACCAATAAGTCCAGCCCGTAATAAACGCCGCCATATTTCCCAGGTAATCACGCACGAAATCCACAAAGGAGTGATACTGCAGATTGCTCAGTAACAACTCTCCAAGTGCTCTCATAATGAGGAATAATACGATACCTGTAACGATATATGCGAGCAGGATCGATGGGCCGGTGAGTTGAATCGTTTTGCCCGCTCCGAGAAACAACCCGGTTCCGATCGCCCCTCCAATCGCCATCAACTGCACATGCCTGTTCTTGAGTCCTCTTGTCAACGTTTCTTCCTGCATGGTACACCACCACTCTCTTTCTGCGCATGCTCTCTGTGATGCAAAATAATATACCATCTAATATATAATAATCTACGCGGAATACCTATCATTACTTTTCATCAATGGATATGGGAAAAAGATCCTCTTTTAAATATCTTTTAAGGATTGCCTTTGAATCGAATAACTACTGTCAATGAATGTGACTTCATTTCCTTCTTTATCCGTTTTATAATTATTATTGTAGGACTGCCTAGTTCACGCAGATGCATTAGAATTTCATTTGGTATACCTCTCGCGCTCAGAAGAATTGCACATCAACGATACAAAGGAGTTTTGATATGAAAAACAAAATCCCTTTTGGTCTAATCACCTTAACTATTGCAATCGGCGGGTTTCTCGTAAGCCGATTTGGCCATGACACTTTTATGTTAATTTATTCAGTTATTGGAATTTCAATCATCCTAGGAAGTTATTACATTCTCTCTAAAAAAAGAGTATGATCTCCATGGTGAATTCTCACTTCAACTAAAAAGCAACCATAAAAGGGCCGCCTCTCACAACGAAAGGCCGCCCTCCTGAATCATAAACACATACATGTTTAGTTCACATCTATTTTTGCTTATAGAACTCATGGTACAGCTTCATCAACGCCCGCTTCTCAATCCGCGAAACATAACTGCGTGAAATGCCAAGCTCCTTGGCAATCTCGCGCTGAGTGCGCTCTTCTCCGCCAGCCTCCAGGCCAAAGCGGCCAATGACGACTTCTTTCTCCCGATCATCCAAAATGTCGAGATTGCGATAAATTTTACTTTTTTCAATCTTTAATTGTACACGATCTACCACATCATCCGCTTCGGTGCCGAGGATATCAATGAGTGTAATTTCATTTCCTTCTTTATCCGTCCCAATGGGGTCATGCAGGGATACGTCTTTGCGTGTTTTTTTCAGGGAACGCAGATGCATCAGGATTTCGTTTTCAATACATCTCGCCGCAAATGTAGCCAGCTTTGTGCCTTTGCCTTGCTGAAAACTTTCAATGGCTTTAATCAAACCAATCGTTCCAATGGAAATCAGGTCCTCCTGATCTTCGCCGGTATTATCAAACTTCTTGACGATATGCGCCACAAGGCGCAGATTGTGTTCAATAAGCAGATTACGCGAGTGGGCGTTACCTTCAGCCATGAGGCGCAGATGTTTGGCTTCGTCATCCTCAGCAAGCGGCTGAGGAAACGCATTGTTTTTGACATATGAAACGAGTAACGTTAATTCTTTGATGAACAGGGCTATTGCGGTAAACAATCCGGGCACAGATGACACCTCCTGCAGTTTTACAACGATCTGGCCTGAGCACATAAGGGAACAGGGTCGATCTATTGTATGTGGGCAGGGGCCTAGAAGTGCACGTACCATTCAATCTGTATCAAAATAAACATGTTACACACTCACCGTAACAATTGAACCCACCCTCTCGAGCAACAAAAACTCTTTCTCCACACTCTCAATAAAATATGTTCTCTCTCCAAACAGAACCACATCATGCTGTACCAGCGGAACTTCACTTTTAAAATAGATAACATTATCCGTTTCCCGAAATGCCCCTTTATAATAAAACATTGTAATGGGTTCCTCCTCTTTTACGAAACTACCTATGTACGTTTCATCTAATACTATACTATTTACCCTTCTGATTTGAATTCGCTTCACCGAGAAAAATACATAAAGCCTCAGGCACTGTATAATACAAGCCTGAGGCTGATGTTCATCTGAACGCTCCCTCTTAACACTACCCTCTTCTTAGAGAACCGTGTGGATGGAACTTTGAGATGATTACTTTTGGATGGAAGTTGGTGAACTATTTATTTAAAAATGCGTTGGGAGAACTGATACAGGCCACTGTTCCAAACCTTTGGCTCATGTCCGCCGACATCCTGATACCAAATATGTGGAACATTCATACTGCTGAGGCCATTTTTGAAGTTCTGGCTCACCCACAACAGGCCATCATTTCCTCCACAAGAAATCCAGAGCAATTTCAGTTTGCTGGCCGCCTGTCCAGGGTTCGTGATCAATTGGTTCACAGGCTTCGTATTCGGTGCTGCCGAGAAGGCACCTACATAAGCGAACGTATCCAGATTCTTCAATCCAAAGTTGAGAGATTGTCCGCCGCCCATGGACAGGCCAGCTAATGCACGATTGTTCTTGTCCTTATACACGGGATAGTTTCTCTCAATGTGAGGGATGAGATCCTTGAGCAAATCTTGCTCAAACCGTTCGAACGCGGCGACCTTATCCGGTGCATAAATATCCCCTACCGGGCGGTCATCCTTCATTGCACGGCCATTCGGCATAACTACGATCATCTGGGACAGTTTGCCTTCCGAATACAGGTTGTCCAGGATGTTCTTCGGTTTCATCGCGTTAGCCCACTCGTGCTCATCCCCGCCAATACCATGCAGAAGGTATAACACACTATACTTTTTATTAGGTGAATATCCAGGCGGCGTGTATACCATCGCTTTCCGTGCATTGCCAACCGTCGTTGAATTATAGGTAATGAGGTTCATATTCCCATGCGGAATGTTATTCCGATAGCCATCATACCCCGCTGGTGCCGGTATAACCGGTGTTGAATTCAAAGTATTGTTTACCTCATTGTTGGAAGCATTGGTGGATTCATATGCAGTGTTCTGAGCAGAAATTTCGCTAGATTCCGTGGCAGACGCCATCGTTGGAGCAAGCATAGCAACAACCATAGAAAGACTTAAAAGGATAGAAATACGTTTCTTCATTCACTTTTCTCCTCTCAATTGGGTTAATCACAAGCAACACCTCTGTCATGAAAGCCCTTACAAATAAATCCACCACCTCCCTTCCATCATAAACATTACGATTCAAAACACATTGAACATCGTAGATTTAACTCTATTGTCTCGCGAAAATTACTTATATAGTATATTTAAACTTATTTATCCATTTTTTGCAACTATATTCGACACTTACATCTACGAAATCCATCTTTATCTAACAAAGAGGAATTCTTTCTTCTATCTTTCTAACAAAGTCACATGGATAAAATGTAAATTACTGTTGTTAAATTGAATATTTTACCTTATTATAAACTCAAACAAGGAGGTGTCTATACCAAATTACAATATTTTCTCGTTTTTCCGCTCTACAGGCATTTAATTCACCAAGTCAGGCGGCATGATTAATTGTTCTGCAAACCAACTTTTCTTGGGAGGGAAATGATTGTGAACAAACTTCGCTCATCTATTCAAAAGACATGGGCCTCATTTTTGGTTTTCACGTTATTGCTGCCTTTACTTGTCGGTCTTTGGCCTACCAACGCCTACTCTGCTTCTAACAACGAGGGAAAACTATACATAACAGCCGACAATGAATTCTCGCTTTTTGTGAACGGTAAACAAGCAGGTAAAGGGGATGACTGGACCAAAGCCTATACGTTCCCTGTCCCCATTCAACCTGGCACCAATGTTATTGCGGTTCAAGCCAAGGACTGGGGTTCGTATGCCGGACTGCTGGCAGATCTCAGTTATGAAGATGAAAATCTGGTTACTGACTTCAACTGGAAAGTATCCGAACGATACGTTGAGGGATGGGAACAACCAAGATTCGATGATACATCCTGGGCGCGCGCTTCAGATTTTGGACGTTATGGCATTGATCCATGGAAACAAATTCAAGGCATGCCGGAAGAGACAAGTGCACGTTGGATCTGGGCAGGCAAAACAAATGTGGATGCCCCGATTGCGGAAGCTTATTTCCGCATTACATTTACCATTTCGGAAGACGGCCTGGGTGTCAGTAATCCGATTACATCCTCAGGCCAGTTTGAACAGGTGGATTATCAATTAAAGCCAACGCAACCTATGCCATCTTCCATGGTAAAAAAACTACCTGTAGTCAATTCTGTCTTCGAGACAGTGGAAGATAAAGGTTCAATCGAATTGAATTCACGAGAAGCCGCTCAGATTGGAAACCTGCTTTCACCGGGTCAGATTTTCCTCGATGAGTCCTCTGCCCGTGCAATCAAAGTCGCGAGCACCAGCAAAAGTAGAGATGGCTTACTGGTAGATTACACCACGCCTGGTGTAGATGAACTGTTTGATTATTATGATATTCCTGAGCAGGAAGTCTCTTTGGAAGAGCGAAATATTGTCATGCCTGACCTGGACATGGTGCTGGAAAGCAATGAGCGGCTTGGTGCTTTGTCTGTATCCGATGAGCAGATCGATGTGGATCAAGAGATCAAACATTTCAACATCGACAACACACTTCAGCAAGATGCGGACCTCTCGAATCCAGATATTCTTGCCGATGATGCCTTCACAACTAACGATCCTATGGGATTTGGTGAAATTACATCCGAGCAGAGCGATGAAACTTCGATCCATGACAATAACGAAACCTTAAATAATCAGGGGGAAGAAGCTACCACAGACTTGAATCAAGCAAATTCCGCAGACATCACTGATGCAAACGCCATCGATATGAATGAGCTTATTCGCACCGCTGGAGCAGGTGATTTTGCCACTTGTAAAAAATCGGGTAACGAGTTTGTCTGTGATTTCAAAAAAGTGCTTGTGAATCAACAAAATTCAAACGGCAACAAGGTTTTTGTTGAAGCAGGCGGCAAGCTTACCTTAATCGCACCCAAGGTAACAGGAAAATACGGCTTCTGGGGAAAATATGATCTGAAATTCACTGCAGGTGAGAAAGCGAACGTCTATATTAAAGGCGACGCCAAATTCAAAAAAGAAGTCAAAGTACCCATCATGGGCTTCAACATCGGTGCAGGCAGTCTGGGCTCCGTATCCGTTGGCGTTTTCCTGGTCATCGGGATTGATGGCAATGTCACATTTGAATTCCAGGTGGATCAGGGGTATACCGTCACGCTAGGTGTCAAAGGTAAAACACGGGCCTATATTCCTGTACAAATCAAGCCTTACAGCAATGTGAGCCGTTATCTTACCGTCACACATAAAATTGAAGGACAAGTTACGGCTTGGGCAGGTGCCAAAGCTGAAGTGAGTTTGAAAATTGCAGGCAAGAAAATATTAGAGGTCAGTGTGTTCGCAGGCATTGAGGCCACAGGAAAGTGGACAAGCAGCAACAGTGTGCCAAGCACCATGTCCCTTACCATTGATGCGCTCGTGAAGGGGGAAGGAGCTGTATTTAATAAATCCTTCAAACTCTTTGAGCTACGCTGGAATCTCGTAAGACTGGTGAAAAATCCTACCAATCCGGGAACCGGTCAGAACCTTGCGAGAAATGCAACCATAACCGCCTCCTCAACCTATCCGGGGTACTCAACAGCCCGAATCAATGACGGCGACCGTAACACGGCACTTGGGGAAAGTTATAGCTGGGCAAATAATCGTAATTCCTCATTGCCGCAATACGTCATTCTTGATCTGCCTGCATCCAGTTCCATTCAGCGGATCGATCTATATACAACCAAGGGTTATGTCCTTGCCAACTACGACCTGCAATACTGGAATGGTTCAAGCTGGGTAAACCTGGTTCAAGTCACAGGCAATCAGGAGACGACACGATCACATACTTTTGCAGCAGTAAACACCTCTAAGGTACGTGTCGTTGCTAGCAGAGGGCCTTCACATCAGCCAACCTATGTTCGAATTAACGAGCTTGAGATCTATTAAAATAATGCAGAGCAAAAAACCTCAGTTTTCTTGTTTCCAACAAGAAGCTGAGGTTTTCTTCATTATCATTAGTCTATAATTTGTAATTTAATGTACCGATGCGGGATGAATGCCCTCTGCCCCTTCTGGCGAAGACTTCTTATCTTGCCTGAACAAGCTGAATAACAGCCCAATCAAGCCAAGCGCCGCAATTACTGCTGCATAGATCGGTACCGAGATCAGCCCCGTATGCGTAATGGCAAATCCGCCGAGATAAGCACCGGCCGCATTCCCCAGGTTAAACGCAGAGTGACTGGATGTCGTCGCCAGCAGCGGGGCTTCACGCGTCATATTCATAATGCGAAGCTGAAGTCCTGGCATAATGCCGAAGGCCGCGACACCCCAGAGGAAGATCGTAATTACGGCCAACACCGGATTGTGCAGTGTCAGTGTTAATGCAGCAAGCAATACCGCAAGAATGCCAAAGTTTACAATAAGCGAAGGCATGAGCTTCCAGTCCGCCAGACGTCCGCCAAGCATATTGCCAAGCGTAACACCGAAGCCAAACAGTACCAGAATCCAGGTTACACTCTGCTCCGCAAAGCCGCTAATATCCACAAGCATTGGTGTAATGTAGGTGAAAACGGCAAACAAACTTCCGCAACCCAACGCTCCGATGAGCAGCACAAGCAATACCTGTGGGCGGATCAGATTGCGGAACTGTTGTCCCAGGTTAGCTGGTGTACCTTGCGGAATAACCGGGATAAAACGAATAATTCCGAGCAGTGAAACGATACCCAGAATGGTAATCGCGCCAAAAGAAGATCGCCAGCCAAGTTGCTGACCGATAAACGTACCAAACGGTACACCAATAATATTGGCGATGGTTAGTCCGGCAAGCACAACCGACACCGCGCCAGCCCGTCGATCTGGTGTGACAAGTTTGGTAGCCATAATTGAACCTACGCCGAGGAACGTGCCATGTGCAAATGCCGTCAGAATACGTGCCGAGATGAGCAGCCCATACGTAGGCGCGATGACAGACAAGGCGTTACCTACTATGAAAATGCACATCAGCAGCACCAGCAGTTTTTTCTGCGGAATCTTATGTGTGAATACCGTTAGAATGGGTGCACCTACGGCTACGCCTAGTGCATATCCGGTAATTAATTGTCCTGCCTGCGGAATGCTTACGTTTAGATCCATTGCCACATTAGGCAGCAAACCCATAATGATAAATTCAGTCATGCCAATAGCAAATGCCCCAATCGTCAAACATAACAGCGATAAGGGGAACGGTTTTCTTTTTCCAGATGCCGGGGCCTGTGATGTACTCGCGGATTCTTTCCGTTCATCTGTTGAATCGTCTCGTGAATGTTCTGTCCTGCTCATGATGTGTTCTCTGCTCCTATCCTTCATATGTCTATAGTTTTATCTTGGGCGTGTCTTGAAACCTACTGAAGTGCATCTTGTACCCCTTTTTCGCCCTCTGCTACGTCACTTCCCCTTGATGTGCACCGGCACGCCTGCGGGAAATTTCCTTACTTGGAACGAAAATTCGGCAACATCTGTTTTCTTCACAGTTTTCAGACAGACCCTGATCTGCTCGAAGTTGCTTCTGTTTCTTTTCTACTTGAACTCCTAATTCTCTCTCGCGGTATCTCCTGCTGCTTTTAACCATAACGCCTCATTTAATTGATCAAACGTATCTCTCATCGCCAGCTTGTCCTGCCAATGTGAGGGAATCGCACTGCGTCCGTAATACGCACCTGCAATCTGTCCATAGATCGCACCGGTTGTATCCGCATCATCTCCCAGATTAACCGCAAGCAGTACACCCTCCGCGAAGCTGGATGACTTGTTAAACGCCCAAAGCGCGGCTTCCAGAGAACGTACCACATACCCACTGCCTTGAATCTCCGGCGGTTCTTTGCGTTGATATGATCCCATAACCACATCTTCAATAGCAGGTGAAAAAAATGCTCTATTCTCCGCACGCCAGTGCCTCATCGTCTTTGGAGATAACATCGCGGCCTTGTCCATTCCATGGATTCCGGCCACAAGAAGAGCGGCCAGCACTTCACAAGCCTCTACACTTTCCGTTGCGGCATGTGTTGTCCGTGAACTCAGCCCTGCGTAATGAACGGCCTCCTCCGGTTGAGACGCGTAAGCCATGGCAACTGGAGCCAGTCTCATGATGGAGCCATTGCCTGCTGTCATCGGGTCAGTTGATCCGCTGTAAGGCTCCCCAGTTCGAGCAAATCGTTCCAGTGCACTTCGTGTTGCTCCGCCAATATCAAAGCAGTTCCCTGTACTGCTCATATATCCTACTCTGTACCAGTTCGTATACCTGCGCATCTGATCACCCGGATCAAAGTCTGGCTGACGTACCAGACTTTCCGCCAGACAAAGGGCCATGGATGTATCGTCTGTCCACTCTCCCGCTTTTAATCCAAACACTCCGCCGCCTACCATATCCGTAACAGGTTCAAAAGTGCCCGGACTGCTGAATTCAACCGTTGTTCCCAGTGCATCACCCACTGCAAGCCCGACCAAACAACCTTCAAAACGATCTCTTTGCAGCATGTTCTCTTCCTCCTTCACATCACTTATACAACAGGCAAGTCATAGCCTCATTGTAATTCCTCAATTAAATTTACGAACCCCATTCTTTCATACCAACTTAACAAGCTCATTCTCTTATTTTCCCACATGCGCTGATCTGACGTAAAGCAAATTAAACAAAGCATGCTGATTCATTTCTTCCATTATAAACGTGTCGAAAGCTGTTGAATGGTCAAATCCGATTCATTTTCAACAATTTTTATTATTTTTTTTGTATTGAAAAAACAGTTCATCCAGTACACCGCTTACATGCAAAGGGGTTAACGGTTTGCAAGATCTTTTATTTTCTGAAAACGAGTCATGAATACGAAAACTTTCAATGTAAACAATCATGACACACTTGACCCTATTCTTCGTCCTGTGTTACGGTTTTATTAGATTAAACGCATATTTTTTCCCAAATTAATATTCTACACCCGCTTTTCGCGTTAACTAATATCCCGCGGTTTAATGAATGTATGGGTTTGAATTTGCAGAAAAATTTCGCAATTCAAATGTTTTGTTTTCAACCCAAAAAACAAATTCTGAAAACAGGAGGAACAGATTTATGATTAAGGCACTGATTTTTGACTTCGATGGAACGATTATTGACACAGAGACGGCGTGGTTTATTGCGTTTCGGGACGCGTACAAAGAACACGGTGTTGATCTAACACTTGACATGTACTCCGGGTGCATTGGTACCAGTCTCAAAACCTTTAATCCATACGAGTACCTGATCACAGATTTGAATCTTCCAATTGATCGGGATGAGTTCAGGGAATCGGTTCAATTGCAGCACGCTGCGCTAATGAACAAAGAAAAAATTCGACCAGGTATCCAGGAATACTTGGAGCAAGCGCGTGCAGCCGGCATCAAACTTGCTGTAGCTTCCAGCTCCAAACGTGACTGGGTAGATCAGCACCTGGAGCAATTGAAACTAAAAGACTATTTCGAAGTGATCCGTACAGCAGATGATGTCGCCAATGTAAAGCCCGATCCGGAACTATACAATCAAGCACTTGAAGCCCTTGGAGTAACTGCAGACGAGGCCGTAGCCATTGAGGATTCACCTAACGGCGCACGTGCAGCTGCTGCAGCTGGTATGCATTGCGTGGTCATCTCGAATACCATCACTGGGACGTTGGAATTTGATATGCCTCACCAGCGGCTATCTTGCCTGACCGACCTCCAATTTAACGATTTGATCTCGAAGCCACTCGTCACTACCGTCTAAGGTCTGAACGAATTTCGTCATCCAATCTTAAAGGGGGAGTTCACACATGAAAGCTGTACATTTTGGTGCGGGCAATATAGGTCGCGGGTTTATCGGTCATATGTTGTCCGCTTCTGATTATGACGTCTGCTTTGTCGCACGTAACCCAAAGAAAATATCGATGCTTCAACAGAGGCAGGAATACCCGATTACCCTCGCCAATAACGAACAGGATACAACCATCGTTAACAATGTAACCGCGATTAACATAAACGAGCAGCACCGTGTCGCAGAAGAGATTGCATCCGCTGATCTCATCACTACGGCGGTAGGTGTCTCTGCTCTTGGGGATATCGCCGAACCGATTGCAAAAGGCATCTATCTGCGTATGAAAGCCAATAATTATAATCCTCTGCACATTATCGCATGTGAAAATGCGATTGGCGGCAGCACCCGGCTGAAAAAGCGTATTTATCCTTTTCTGGATGAGTCCACCCGGGACAAAGCCGAACGTTATGTTTCATTCCCCAATGCAGCTGTAGACCGGATTGTTCCGGCTCAAAACCACGAAGACCCGCTGCAGGTCACCGTTGAACCTTTTTATGAATGGGTCGTTCATCGTCCCGCACTACTGGATGGTTTTAAAGAAATCGAAGGCGTGCACTACGTTGATTCACTGGAACCATATATTGAGCGCAAAATGTTTACGGTCAACACAGGTCACTGTGTCGCTGCGTACTTCGGTTATCTCGCTGGCTTCAAGACGATTCGTCAGGTCATGAGCAACACGGCTCTTCGCACCAAAGTACGTCACGTCATGGAAGAGACAGGTGCCATGCTGATCCGTAAACACGGTTTTAATGCCGAAAAACATCAGAAATACATCGATACCATTTTAGGTCGGTTCGCTAACCCAAATCTCACCGATCAGGTGACCCGGGTTGCACGTTCCCCGCTTCGCAAGCTTTCGCTTCATGATCGGCTTGTTCGCCCAGCGATGCAGGCCAGTGAATTCGGAATGGCTATTCCTCATTTAACCTCTGCAATGGCAGCTGCAATGCTGTTCGATGACCAGCGCGATGAGGAAGCAATGAAGCTGCAACGATTGATTCGTGAAGATGGCCCTTCTGCTTTCATCCGTGAACACATGGGCATCCCCGAAGGCCACCCCGTTCATCAGCAAGTGATTAACCGCTATCACGAACTTCAAGGGCACAAGGTACCGAGCGTACTCAGCTGAGCTTACTGTTCAAGATATGAATCGACGATCTTAACAGACTATCAATATCATGACCACGGCGAAGACGCCGGAAGGAACCTGTGCATACTCTGGTCCTTCCGGCTCTTTCCTGTTCCTTTTCCCCAATATTTCGGAAGCTTTATCTCTACGCTGCCCTTACTATTATCAAAACAAAAACAGCGGATTCCCTCTTGTCAGGGAACACGCTGCTTACAGAAACCACTCTATTCATTCATGATGGAGTTCACCGATGCATACACCATAGGCAGAAAACCTTCGGAAGGTTCACCAATCGGCGCATTAATGTGGAAAATGAATCCATTGCCATCCAGTTCTTTGACGATAAAATATTGCGTTTTCTTATCGTTCTGGGACATCATGAACAACCTTGCATCTTTCATCGGTCCATTGTTGAGTTGTTCAGCCATTAATTCTTTGACCTCTCCGGTTTTGGACAACTCTTTCTTGGCGTCCATCTTCACATAATCCAAATTAAAGTCCGAAGGAAGCTTTTCGATCTCTACCTTATACCCCGGATCAATCTTCATCGTTAACTCATGGTCTTCTGCATCAAACTCCATTGGCCCAAAGATATACAGGGAGTATCCCTTCGCCTGTGCCAGAGTTACTGGCCGCTTCTCGGTGATTCCTTCCACAGTTACTTCCAGCTCTGACGTTTTTGGACGGTCAGATGTAATGGTGTCTCCCGCCCCTGCTCCCGTGTTATCGTCATCCGCTGATGCGATTTTGGTGATCTGGGTGAGTACCAGCTGTTTAGTCGATGCATCAACTGCTTTTTCTACATATTTGAAACGAACTGAATCCTCATCGTCGATGTCGTCCAGTGACTTCTGCATATCCTCGCCCACCTGGAATGACATCGCTTGGTCATTCACACGAATCTCCACGGTGTGCGGGTCAGCCCAGCCTGTCAGGATGCCCTCTGCTTCAAGGACATTGCTCTCCTCTGTATTCTGTTCCGGCGCTGGTGACGTTTCCTCCGTATTGTTCACAGATGGTTGAAGTACAGGTGCACTGCTCCCGCAAGCCACAAGCGAGAATCCCATGAGCAGAACCAGTACGGTGGTGCTGACCTTTGCCCTATTTCCATTTCGCATATGAACACCTCCGTTAGCTTATACGCAATGCTGCTTGTCCATGTTGCTACATCAATTGAACCAACGATGCTTCACACGAATATACTCCGAGTGGCAGAGGAATTTTTAAAAACGCTGTGATCCACAGGTTTTTGTCCCCTATTCTGTAGGAGACATCCGGTTATAGGCGATTGCTTCCGATGTAGCTTTCTTGCCGCAAAGCATTGAAGCAACCGCTTCGCTTCCCAGATCTCCTCTGCTCTCTCCGCTTATGTGTAAAGGCTATTCGTTCTATTATATAGCTTCCTTATAATATTACTTACACGGGAGTCAGACAGCTCAATCACGTAAAAACGGTATTCGTCAGTCCGCTCCAAGCTTAGCCCTGCTGATCCAGCTTGACCAATTGCGCGTGTGCAGCGTTGAACGCTTGCGTCTGCAGGTTAAATTGTTTCCGTACATTCGCGAGCTTTGCATATTCTTCATTGCGTGTGCGGATAGCGCGCTTTATTTTGACCAGATTCGGCTTGGCGCTTTCTCTCATAAGTCCATACAGTTCAGCCTCGGCATCCAGACTGTGCCCATAAGAGACAACAAACAGTTCAAATGTTTTGGCTCTTGCCTCATACTGATCCAGCACTTTCCCTGCGTGAACAAGGGTTTCTTCCTTCTCAATCGTAAGTTCCTTTAATGAGTGGCGCAGCGCTTCTGTTTTCTCTCCCGTGTTTTGCATCACCTTGCCCGTCTGTTCAAGCAACGCCCGTCGTTCCTGAATATGAGCATCGGCTTGGTCCAGTAGTGCTTCAATATCACTATTTTTTTTCTTCCCTTTACTTAAAATCGACTTGTATAAATCCATATCCTCTTCTTCATAACGTGTTAAAGCCTTCAAACTTTTGTCAATCTCCTGACCGCCCTGCACCAAATGATTAATCTGGTTAGCCGCAGGCTCCTGCGGTTCTCCACACCCGCTGAGTAAAAGCACCAGCCCTATGCTGCATGCTGTAAGAATAATTTTTTTACGAATAATCCCCATGTGTTCTCCCTTTCTTGCCATAACCATCAAAGGTTCAATCATTATGTTGTTCTAATATACACGCTAGCGGCATCTTGTAACATGCAACAGTTACTATTGCGCCATTTATCACTCACAGACGAGTATCTCCGCTAAAATTGGCGACCCAGTGTGCGCTCGGATCATACACTTCGAATTCATAGCCCCGTTCTTCCAGCAGCTTCATAATGCGCGGCAGCGCCTGCACAGTCTGTTCCCGTTCATGCATCAAAATAACTTCCTTATCCCTGTGCACACTGTCGCTCACTCGGGCTACGATTTTATCCGGCTGACCAGGGAGGTTCCAGTCCAGGGAATCTGTCGTCCAGTCCCACATTTTGAAACCTGCTGCTGCAATGTCTCCCCTGAATGATTCGCCAATCTGCGGACTGCTTCCGTAGGGAGCACGGATGAGATGCGGTGTGTATCCGATCAGTTTCTCAACCATTTTCTGTTCCTTTTTGAACTCATTCACAAAGTTCGCCGAGCTACCGCTCTTATAGAGCTTATTATAGTTATGTGTCATGCTGTGCAGCCCTGGATAACTACCTTCCTTTACCAAACGTTTCACTGCATCCGGATGCTCATTTAACTGCCGTCCAATCATGAAAAACGTTGCCTTCGCTTCATGTTGCTTTAAAATATCCAGCAATTGATCTGTATATTGACTTGGCCCATCGTCAAATGTTATGTACACCACTTTTCGAACCTGACCCATAAATCGTGCCGGCTCCTCTTTCGCCTCCGGTGTGGCCTGAATCATCCCCAGTTTGGCAGGTTGCTCAATGACAGCAATCGGAGGTGGTGATAATACCGTTTTCATCCAATGAGTCATACCGATAAACACATATGTCAAGCCCGCAACAAACACAAGCAAGAGCATGATCGCCACGCTCAATCTGCCGTAGCGGATTTTCCTTTTTTTATGAGTTTGTTTTCGACTGACACTGCGAATCGCATTTCCATAGTCTCGCGTTGTTTCTTGTTGTACTCTCACGTCCTGGCCACTTCCTAACTTTCATTTTTTCCCGATGAATGGAATATTATATCGATTCATGTCTCTATATAGAAGATTAATAGAAAACTGGACACTGTGAATGACAGAATAGTTACAAGCTCGGTTACAATCTACTTATCTCTTTTCCATGTTTCTCTAACCACGGATGTGCAACTGAATTTATTCGTTGTTAAAAGTAAAACGTACTTCATGGCCGAGATGCTGCTTCCAATTTTTTCAGCGTCTATATGTTATTTATCGATAACAAGATGTCTGCTAAGGAGTGCAGCACCTTTACCTGCTATTGATCTTCCCTGCGCTGATCTTCTCCTGTATAATGAGGTGATTTGGGTTATCTATTTACAAGAAGGAGCTACACCTATGACAAGCATGAACCGTGCCGGCAGATCCATCTATTTGTTGTTTGTTGTCGGCATTATTGCCATTTCTTTCTCTTCTATTTTTGTACGCTGGTCAGACGCAGATGTTGCGGTCATTGCCATGTATCGTCTGTTTTTAACCAATCTGCTCATGTTGCCTTTCGTTTGGCCGCACAGGCATGAGATGTTACGGATGAATTCTCGGCAGTGGGTCTTGTTACTTGCTTCCGGTGTAATGCTTGCGCTACACTTTCTGCTCTGGATGGGATCACTGCGATTAACCAGTGTCGCCAGTTCCACCGTCATCCTTGCTCTGGAGCCAATTTTAATTCTGGCCGGCTCGGTATGGCTGTTCAAAGCTAAAATCAACCGCATGATGCTCATTGGTATGGGAATTGCGCTGTTCGGATCGATCATTATTGGTGCAGGGGACTTTCAGGTGGCAGGCACTGCGCTGCAGGGAGATATTTTATCATTACTTGGTACGATGGCAGTGGCTGTGCATATGTTGCTGGGTCAATTTTTACGAACAGGTCTCAGTGCATTCTCGTATAATTTCTGGGTGTTTCTTGTCGCGGCCTGTACGTTCGCGGTGTACAATCTGTTCATGGGACATCCGTTCGGCGGTTATGCGGCTTCGGAGTGGGGAATCTTCCTATTGCTGGCCATCGTGCCTACCATCTTTGGACATTACCTCTTCAACTGGTTGCTGCAATATATGAATGCGACCACGGTATCTATGGGAGTTCTCGGTGAGCCTGTATTCTCATCCTTGCTGGCCTGGGTGCTGCTGGGTGAAGCATTGAGTACACTCCAGATGTTGGCTGGTATCGTGATTCTATTCGGGGTGTGGATCTTCATTCGGTATGGCAAAACCAAACCCCAGCCCATTCCGGCGGATGCGCCCATTACTGCTCCGGTTCCAGTTGAACCAAAGACGGTGTAAAAAACCCATTACATATGAAGGCGGTGTGTTGTTATGAAAAATATAGTATCCATGCGCTGGCTACTCGCCAGAATGTACGAATCCGATGTTGCCATCGTAGATTGTCGCTTCCTGCTCGGTCAACCCGATGCCGGACGTGAAGCCTATGAAGCCGGACATATTCCGGGAGCTGTTTATCTTGATCTGGAAAAGGACCTTTCTGCTCCGGTCACTGAGCACGGCGGGCGTCACCCGCTTCCTGATCCGGCTGCGCTCGCAAGCCGCCTTGCCAAAGCGGGAATCGGCTCCAATAGTCGCATTATTGCCTATGATGATCAAGGTGGCATGAACGCCTCGCGTTTGTGGTGGCTGCTGCGTTATATGGGTCATGAACAAGTATATGTTATGGACGAGGGCTTCTCGGCTTGGCAGAACGCCAAGTTCCCGGTGACAACGGACGTACCGGTACAGATTCCGTCTTCATTTGACGTGAAGCTGCAGCCACAGATGCTGGCCAGTGTTGAGGATGTGCAGCACGCTTCTGCAAGCGGCAGCGCCGTGCTCATCGACTCCCGAGATACCCGCCGTTATGCGGGACTGGAGGAACCGATCGATGCGAAGGCCGGACATATTCCGGGGGCCGTGAATTATTTTTGGAAAGACGTGCTTGGTACGGATGGTCGCTGGTCTGGTGTTGATGCATTGGAGGAGCGGTTCGTGAAGCTGGGGAAAGATGATTCTATTATCGTGTACTGCGGCTCAGGTGTCTCCGCCTGCCCGAACGTGATTGCGCTCGAAGAAGCGGGATACGCGAATGTGAAGCTGTATTCCGGGAGCTGGAGCGACTGGATTAGTTATGAGGAGAATGCAGTGGCGACAGGGACTGAATAACGTTTAAGAAGCCCGCGCTCTGCGCGGGCTTCTTCGGCATTTTATACCGAAAACCATAGCTGTAGTGAGCTACCAAGATTTTAGCTAAAAACTAAAGATCAACAGAGGGTCAACAAGAAAGAACAGAAAACATTTTCACGTCAAAAGAATCTCACATTTTAGATATATAGGCTATGGAATGTTTATCATCATATAGTTTTAGGTTTCTTTATTTGATATAATTCTCATACTTAGGAAATAGACTAATCTTAGTAGGGGGTATCCCAATGATTTATATTTTTATTGGATTCTTGATTATTATTATGCCAGTAGTCCCCCTGCTTTCATTTGTAAAGAAGAGTAACGAGATCGTTGAAATGGAGGAAATGCAATCTTTTCAGTTAGTTATATCTTGGTCTACCCCCATAAAGAAAAACCACACTATGATCTATAATTATTTGGTTAAAAACCTTAACGTACCTAAGGAAAGAGCTTTATTAATAAGTGATGAGATTAAAGCATTTCAGATGCGAGCCTTCTTATACATTCTAGCAGGATTAATACAATTTAGTTCTATTGTACTCTACATTGTATTTCTTCTCTCAAGCTTAGACTTTAGTAATATACTCTTAAAAGATCCCAATGTATTAGGGATTCAGTTTACTATGCCAGTTATCTCTCTCATCTCTTTCTGGATTTTTTATGGTGAAAAACTATTTGAATATTTAGGTTTTGATCGAGTGAAGGAGAATATTAGTAATGCAATTCAAATATCATTCAGATCTATGGATAGGCTCATAAATAAACTGACTACACCGCTTTTATACTTGTTATACTTCCTGTTTATGCTTTTGTACCTTGGATACACGATACCAATTGTTCATAAATTAGTAGACGGTTCATTTAAGTTAATTACAGTTTGTGTCTTATTATTTTTATTTTACTATATGGTCCCTTGGCTATTTGGCTATTTACGCAATATAGTTCTGAAAAAAATAGGCTACTGCAGAACAGGTAAAGATAATTTTCTCCCTTCTCTAAGAAATACAACATATTTGTTTCTATTAATATTTTTTGTTTATGCCACATTTTTTGGTGCTAATAATGGATTACTAATACAAGCCATTACAATCCTATTTCTTTTTGACACCTATCTGCAAAACAGGAAGAAAATAAATGAACAGATCTGAACCCTTTGAGTTTTTTTATACTTGAAAGCATAATATCATACAATGATTGATCTGGGTTAATTAAGCCATTGCTCATTGCCCAAATTTTCGTTATTCACTCAAAAAAATCCAACTCTATAGTTAGAATTTCAGGAAAACCCTCATGCCTTATAAGCTACAAATCAACAGGATTAAATCGAAATCAACATTCGATCAACCGTGGTCGTCTAGAACTCATAGGAAAATCAGGTAATGACTATGTGATTCTAACTACGCACCATCATGAAAGAAGGTCGGTTATGGATAGAAGAAGGAAGCGACGAAAAAGCAACCTAAATTTCAAGAGATTAAACAGAAGTAAATCAGGAGAAACAGTCAGATTTACTTTAGCTAATTCGCCAGTTAAGTATAGAGGATTTTGCAATAAATACTCTTATCAATCCAATATACATAATCTAACATTTAAGGACGCAACAATCGAAAATGTAAACTTCAGAGCATCATGCATTACAAAATGTAATTTCAGGAACGCCTCTCTAACGGGAATAGACTTCATATCTGTCAACCTAAAAAAGACTAGCTTTAAAGGCGCTAAAATAAGCGATTCAGTGTTTTTCGGATGTGATTTGCGTGAAACAGATTTCACTGATACTGAGTTAATTAATGTCTATTTCATCAATACGAATCTACTTGAATGCAAAAATCTTAATTTAAGCAGTGGAACTAAGGTACTTTACACCTATCCTCGTGTTGAATTATCAAACGATCTGTTAACGGTGCTGTTTGAAATATCCCAACAAATTCACATATATAAGTACCACACTCTACACGTCAGTAAAAAAAAGATCAACATGTGGGCACTCCATATGTTGTTAAATGATTATTCTGATCAGCAACTATGCAGAGGACTACGTGCACTTCTATCAAGGAAAAACAAACGACATTTTTATACTTTATACAGTATAAGAAGACACTTGAATTCATATTTAAAATTGTGATATATTCTTGTTGTCCTGCCTCGGATAAAGGAAACTTTTGAATGCCAACGAACTCATGGGGACATTGTAATTTGGCAAGTATTCAGGGGGGGGATGTCTATGATAAATAACTGGCTTACCTGTATCGCTTTTGGCGGTTTCTTGTTGGGAGTTGTTTTAAATAACGTCCTACCTCGATTACTCGAGGTCATTATGTTCAATAAATTTTATGATTTACAGTTTAGAAGACTCCACATTTTTGTGGGGTCTATTTCATATAGAACTAAATGTTGTTATGTGTTATGATGCATTTGTGTTAAGGAGTGTAAATAATCTTCTTATGGAGGAATTATAATGACTTTAACACACAGAGAGCAACAAGTATGGAACAGAGTTGTACTTCAAGGTCGCACTATGGCTCAAGTCGCTAGACAACTAAACCTAAGTGAAACTAGAATCAGACAGCTTAGAAACTCTGCAATGGCTAAAAAATATAAACCATAACTCCATGCTGTTGTTCTAAAAGACCACGTGTAACCACGTGGTTCTTCTCTACTTTCACAGCATCACAGGTAACATCAGAGAATACATATGTAACATAGCAAAAGGCCCCCACATCTCTGTAGGGGCCTCTCTCATATCAGTTAACTTGGACTAGCAGTCTGCGCCCATCTTCTGTTTCCATAGGCACCATATCATTTCCCGATACCTTTGTGGCGTAGGCTTCTGCCCACATGTCTCTTTCACCTTGACCCTTTTTGTAAGACGAAACTGATGTACCATCTCGTTTATAATAGTTAGCGCCGTATTTATCGATGTTTGTATCGAAGATTGGTCTACCGATTTGGATCGGCAACCCTTGGTCAGACAATGTACCAAGTCGCACCAAGTTATCTACTTTTGATGTAAACGAGTATTCTGTAAATACACGATATCGGTCTGGGTAGATGTTTTTTGCCATTGGATCAGCGTCTGAATGGAACATTGGAGCATACACGCTCTTTTTACCATCGGCTGGATACGGGTCTACAAAGATCATCTTCGACATTGTGACCGTAGCTACATCACTTCTGAGTTTCAAGGACTTACCAAATGCTTCATTCACGTTCTTGTACTGATTACTCATCGGATGTAGGAGTTTCATTTTTCCAAATGTATTGAAGTTAGTACCTGTTTTGGCTACTTCACGCAGTTCGTTCAGTCCGTAAAAGTCAGTGGCTTTCTTGCCTTCTGCTTCCATGTAACGAAGCAAGATCGTGGCTACCTCAGCCCGTGTAGTCGGAGCGTCTACGTTGAACTTTCCTGCCGCATCCCCCGTCATAATCCCCGTGCCCATTGCAATCGTAACGAATGGGTAGTCAGACTTTTTCAGTGTACCTTTGAAAAACTCTTGTACTGGGATCAAGGCTTTATCCCCTTTTGCATCTCCTTGAGCCTTGTTGTACTCAGAATCTGCTGCCGCCAGTCCATTAGCCATCCATTTCGCAAGTTCGATCCGCGTCATTGCTTTGTTACCTACAAATCCGTTTGGATAATCTACACGGTTCACAAACCCCAGCGCAGTAACTTTATTTACTGCTTCTGCTGCCCAGTTTGTAGGTGATACATCGCTAAATGCTTGGCTCACTTTGTTCGGCTTGTATTTTGTAGCCCTGCTAAGCATTGCCGCAAATTCAGCCCGTGTGACATTAGCACCTGGCTTATATGTGCCATCAGTGTATCCTTCCACTAGCCCAAGCTCGGCCGCTTTTTTAATAGATGTTTCAGCCCAATGGCCTTTGATATCCGTAAAGTTGGTGCTTTTTGGGGCCACTTCTGCTGAAACCGGCACTGCTGGATAGGATACACTCGATAGTGTAGTCGCTGTAAACAGCGCCAAAAAGAGTTTTCCAGCACCATAATTTCGCTTACTCACCTCTTCACCCCCGTTTGATCGTCTATACATAGATCATTATGAGTTACATTTCCTCACCAAGCAGTAACCAGCACAACATCTAATGTGTAGGATTGATCACAAACATTCGTTCTAACAGGCCTTTCGCATCACAATGATTTCTTTTCATATGTTAACAAGTCGTTTAGCCGCTCCGCTGCTCCGTAATCTACACCGTACGTATGCGAGTAACGATCCAAAGTAATCCCCACCGACGAATGCCCCATTCGCTCCGATACAACCTTCGGATGCACGTTTTGCTTCAATAACAATGAAGCATGGGTGTGACGCAAATCGTGGAACCGGATTTTGGGAAGCCCTGACCTCCTAAGCAAATCAAGCCAACGTGCTTCAAAATAATAAGGACTGATTGGCAAACCATGTTTGGTCTGAGAAATGAGCCCGTGATCATTGTATTTAGAACCAGATGCCAGCTTGTCCTCTGCCTGCAATACTTTTTGCTTTTTCAAGGCGGTCATAGTTACATCAGGTATAGCCATGGTTCGAATGCCGGAAGCAGTCTTTGGTTCCTGAAATATATGCCCCTTTTCTCCCCTGGTGTAGGATTGCTTTACGGTTAGTGTTCTAGCTTTCAAATCAACATCTTCCCATCTCAGTGCGATAGCTTCTCCACGACGTAATCCGCAAGTGGCAGCAAGCAAAATAATCATATGATATCGATACGGCTCGGTGTATTGCAAGAATTGAGTAAGCTGTTCACTTGTCCATACAGTCGTTTTAGTTTTTGGAATCTTCGGCGGCTTTACTAGTGTGGCCACATTGCGATTCAGGATTTCATGCCGGACTGCTGTAGCTAAACCGTCATGTAGCACCTTGTGGACATGATTAATCGACTGGGGCGACAGCCCAGCTTCAATCCGTAGCTTCTCGTACATAGCGACCAAATGATGTGGAGCAAGCTTGGCCAGCGGAATCTGACCAAGCTTCGGAATGATATGATAGTTAATCAGCCATTTGTATGTTTTAATTGTGCCTGGACGTAGCTGGGGCCGCTTTAGATCAAGATACTTGATAAAATAATCTTGAACAGTCTCCTTCGTTTCAGTAATATAGCTACCTCTCCCTATTTCAGCTAAAGCCTGAGCCAGCGCTGCTTCTGCCTCTTTCCGTGTAGCAAATCCTGCTTTCATTTTTTGCCGACGTTTACCGGTTTCCGGGTGTTTCCCCATCTCAATGGTGTAAGCATATGTACCATTTTTCCTTTTACTGATACAACCTCGCATGATCATGCCTCCTTACATAGTTATCCCCAAAAGTAAAACATGGAGAACAAATCATCGCCAAGGAATTTCCTGTATCTTGCGAAGGACTGAACAATGCTTCTCGCCTGCTTCGTTAAACCTGGTTCAACTCGGTTTAACACGGTTTAACTTTTCCAGAAAAACCATCCTCTTTAACGTAATCAACAATATTTTGATCTGCAAAGTTAAACTGTTCATCATACGAAAAGATGCGAATAGAATAATTGTTCCGACATATTTTGACATGATAAAATAGATTTAGAAAGGGGGAAACATCTTGAACCAGCATACACACGATCCAGCAGTCACTGTAATTGAGACCAGTCAACTTTTGACAACCAGTCAACTCAGTAAAATTTTGCAGACCACTCGAAGAAATATTGAAAAGCTTCGCAAAGAACACGGGCTTCCCTTCTATTCGCTCTCACCAAGAGGTCACCCGCGTTTTGATTTGATAGAAGTTAAGGAATGGATGAAGAACAACAATTAAAATAGGTAATTATACCTATTTACTTAAAAATCACAACGAAGTAGTATCTGTACTATAAAATATATCGCACGCCAATAAAGGCGAGTTCTAATGTAAGGAGTGTTTCATAGTCTTATCACATCCGATGAACTTATCGGGTCTGGTTAACTATGTGCACTTCTCGTAGAGCTCGCCTTTTTGCGTCCTGAAAAGAGGTGATTATTTAAAAACTAAGGCATAAAATGTGACTCGGTCTACCCACCCAGCCACTGCTACCAACTGCACACTACATCTGACTACTCTCTTTTCATTAAAACACGCGAGGTAAAATCGCGTCAAGATGCAGTGTGCCTCTATCAAGTTCAACCTAAAACCACTAAAATGGAGGCACAAAAACATGTCAATACTACAAAATTCTAATGAATTTAAGGCAGCCCAACTAGCAATGGGATCGAGCATATCCAACCTCAACACTTACGAAACTCTTCAAAATGAGCAAACACATCATGAGACTATCCCAAATTATTCAAGTCACCAGATTGACATCAACAAGCTGCACATACCAATTTTCGATTCTGTTCTTAGCAACTCAAAAGATCCTCAAGAGAAAGATGCTGGCATCAATTCGCCCCCTGAATTCCCAATTTCTCCCGGAGATCCACGTCCGGTTTTAGCGGATCTCTTTCATGCACCTGTTGGGAACAACATCATGTTGCCAGCACAATACCGATTTCAATCAAAGTTTGGGGCAGGAGTTCTAGTAGAAAGCATCTCAGACAAAGTTAACAGTGTCCACACTTTCAAAACATACTTGCCTGCCCCCATTGTCATAACTAAAATTTTTGAAGGTGATTACGCTTCAAATGAAGAACAGCTTGAATTGGCTTTCTACGATGTAGCTACATTAAAATGGAGATACTTTATTATAACTCGTGAAGCACTTGCCAAAGAGAGCACGATTACACAGGTCAATAGATACGGTTACTCGGTCTCCTATGAAAAGAATAATTCTACAGCAAAAAGGTTAATGACTTTCCTTCAACAATTTGAAGAACAAAACTACATGCATATCCCAAGACAAGTTCTAACGACAACGATTGGGTTTACAGAAAACTTTAAGGAATTTGCTTTGTATAGTAACAACATAAAAATCAATCCGCTTGGTCAGGAACAGCGCCAGCAATTAAAGAATGGATATGTCATGCAAGGAGACTCAAACAGTCTTGGAAGTTATGTAGAAGGTATCAAAGAAACGTTACAAGATTACAGTGTGCCTGTTTTTTGTTATGCATTGTCTTTCGCATCACCTCTACTTAAAATTTTAGACGCCCAACCTTTCTCAGTCGAAATTTGCAGGAACTCCGGGTACGGGAAATCAGTATTACAAAAACTTGCGCTTGGGGTGTGGGGGAATCCAAAAAAGCTAATGCGCCCTTGGAAAACCACTTATGCAGGGATTGAATCCCATTTGGAATTCGCAGATGGTACCATTGTTTGCTTAGAGGATGCACACTCCAATGAAGATGAAACTATAATAGCCGATGTGTTTTATATGGTGTTCAATGGAAGTGGAAAAATGCGTGGCGCAAAAAAAGGCGGGAACCGGCTAACCTCTTCGTTCACAGGTATTCTTTTTTCTAGTACAGAAACTGAGAGCTCCTATCGCATTCATTTTGACGGAATTCGTCGAAGACTCATCGAGTTGATTGCAAAGCCTTATCCTAATAAGGACGAAGCTAAAAAAGCTGCTCGCTCTGCAGAGAAACTCCATGAGAATGCATATGGAATTGCAGGAAAACAATGGACAGACTTTCTTATAGCAAATCTTGAACTACAAAACGAATGGAAAGCTGCATATAGAGATACTATTGAACGTATGGATTGTGCTGCAGAGGGACGAGGTTTTTCACGGACCGACTTAGATTCAATTACGGACCAAAACTCTCTCCTCGCCGTGGTTTACGTAACCATTCAGCTTATGAACAGTTGCTTTGGGTTTTCTTTTGACGAAGACAAAGTAATGAAGGACATTACTGAAATTGTCTACCAACAACTCGATGGAAACAGCAAACCACTAGTAGCACTAAGAAATTTAGTGCACTGGGCGGTCGTCAACGAAGGTGCACATTTCTCTGCAATAAGTAAAAGCGGTAAACAGCACGGCGTCATTGAATCCGGCCAATATATCGCAATTGCAGCCGAATCCGTTTCTCACCACATTACTAAAGAAGGATTTAATCTTTCGGTTATTGACGAATGGAAGAGTCTAGGCATTCTAGAGCTTGAAAGTGACGGCAAGACTAATCCCAAAGTCAAAATAAGCTCACATAAACGTCAACGTATGATGAAATTCAAGTGGTCAGAATTAGAAAAGTACATCGGTGAAGGTTTCTACGAACACGATATGAGCGATTATTAAGTGGCAACCCAACAGCACAGAAGCTATTACAGGCTTCTGTGCTGTGCTGTATTATTTTTGAAAAGTCCAATATCAAGTCCCCCGTCTCCATAAAAAATACTCCACCCAAATGATTCCCACATGTGTTCATAACCAAAAAACCAGTAGAAAGATTCCTCTCACCTCGCTCTTACAAGCGCCAGAAAAATAAAACCTACTACAATCTCTATCGTTTGTATATTTCATACACACTTTTCCCAAAGAGTCCAGATACAAAGCACTCTAAAAACATGCTCCAAATAACATAAAAATCTCCAAACCCTATCTCCAACATCTCTTACCCGACAAGCCCACTACGCCCATACCTGCCCAATACCCTCTGGGCAATCATCTCCCCTTGCTAACAAGGGCATCAGCTAAATTCAGCCCAGAAGACCAGAATTTTAAACAAATATCAATTCCTAAATCTATAGTTTGTATGTATGTATATGCGAAGTTTAGGGCTGTGGGCTGATGTGGAACAGAGTCCCTTCTGGCAAGAGATGAAGCCTGCCCATAGTGTCTGGACAGCCAGGGGCAGAAATTAAACATGTCTTTTCTAAAAAAATGTCAGACGTGACCTATCTCTATGTTACGATTGGACGCTATTGTATCTGATCTTTCTCTTGGGAGAGCATAGCTATCCAAAGTCTATCGCTCACAATACGTCCAGTCTCTCATACTCCACGGCGGGGGAACAAACTGATAGCAAGTATCCTGTTTGACTTCTTTTGCTCTTTTAAGAAAGTCGCATTATTGAACAAACAAAACAAGATATCGTACAACATTTTACCTTTTCACGTCAAGGGAATTATGCCGCCAAAAAATATGTGCTAGGATACGTATACTCACAAAGAAAGAGGTGTTTACAGATGACGTATAATGAACTACTAAACAAATTGGACGCTCATGGCAAGCAACTGGCTGATCGAATTTTAGCTAGTAATTTAGAGCATTACAACAATACTCTAAAACACCCGCGTAAAAACCCTACTTGGTCTCAACGCGAAGGGCACATTTGTGTCCGGCTCATTCAAGCAGGGTTGTCGAAACAAGAGATTGAAGATATATTCACCTCCTTTCCTGTTGGAACAAACATGATGTGCCAAGCTGACCCCAAGAGATACTTCGAAGCACTCTACCAAAAGTCGAAAAACTTAGTGCAACTTGAGAAAGTCAAAATAGTTATCGGGTCATCGTTAAGAAATAGATAATGGGAAATCTCAAAGGGGGCATCATAATACGAGTCTACTTCCCCTTCCTGAAAAGGTTTCTTCATTTCTGACGAGACGTATATTCAAGTTCTTTAATCTGAAACCAATGGAATGTGCTTGCGCACGAACTTTACGTTCACATTTTGGACATAATCAAACTGCAAGAATAAGAACATGCATTCTTAGGGTCGCTGACGTGTGAAGGCTCTATGTGACATACTGCATGTGTACCAAACAAAGGAGGAGATACTATTGAAAACTACTCACAAAACAACAACTTCACAACCGTGGATGGATGAAGACTATGCCGAAATGCTGGCCCGAGAACAAGAAGGACCTGATACAGAAGAAGTAGAAGCTATTTTGGAAGAACAAGAAAAAGCAACTGAACTCCTTTATGTGGAGGAAATATTGAGCCTCCAAGAATATGACCCAGTTGAAGTAGATTTTGAAGCCATTGAAGATCGAGATGAAGACTGTGATTATTTCGGCTATAAACCGGACTGATCAAAATAATCACCATTTTTCTGGGGACTTCATGGCTCCAGAGCAATGGATCGGTTCTTTGGCTTTACTCTTCAAAAAATATCCCTATTACGCTATCCAGCACATCATGGATTACATTGACTACATTTTAATGACCATGATTCGATTTATAAAGACAGTTACGTGCACATTTTTGTATCTGCATGTGGCCTCAACAGATAACAAGCTAAGGAGAGATTTGAATGAATATATCTGATCAAATAAAAGAAATCATTGATTTAGTTCAGCAGGCTCCGTTGCCAGATAGCGGTCATGCCGTTTCACCCTCTGGAGTAGAAGTATTCTACGGTTCCGATGTACCTACCATATTTCGAATTGCTAACGAAGCTACAACAGTGACAGTAGAGTGCGACATAGCTAGTGGTACTGCCACTGTAAAAATTAGAGACGTCGATGTTGACCGGACTGTTAAAACAGGGGACCTTGATGATCTGAAGAGTATGCTTGAAGAATTGATTTTAGCAAGTGGGCATGGCGTTGACCCTGGTTTAGTTTGTTTCAACCAGAACTAGTCACACTCGTGTTGGCCGAGAATGGACAACTTCATGTGACTTGGGTGGGGCTTTACGCCCTGCCCGAGATCACATTTTAGCGGCTGCCCCAATTCTTGATAAATTCTCCCTAATCACTGGTAAAAGTTCGTAATCCTCCAATTTAATATAAACTGGACTCCCGTAAAATACATCAAGTAACAACACAAAATCAGCAGGCTCCCTCCCCGCTTCAAATACAAACCCATGTACTGCAATATATTTCCGATGTTGTATCAGAATCTCTGAACACGAATATAGCTCAATACCAACAACACTTTTTTTCATATTCAGATCCACCTAGCTTCTTCGGGCAGAGAAAGTGTCGTCTTTGTTCGTCCAGCATCCGTGATCACACAGAACACAACACCACGTTCACTCAAGTACACGGACATTAAATATGATCCTACTAACAAACCATTCTCATTAGCTAGAAACTCTTCCTCTGATACCATTCCCCAGTCTCCTTGAGCATGGCGATTCAATGCAATCAATTGATCGGTTTCGCTAATCTGCTCCAAGACCCCGTCATTAACTACAATATCACCTAATTGAAATCTAGCTATATGACTTCTCTCCCCTACAAAATTTGTCCCTATTGAAACATGGACAAATTTTGCCGGACAAGTAAATGAATGTACTAGGAGACAGAATCTATAGGAACATTCGTTTGTAATGAGAATTACATAAATTCTGTAAGCAAGAGTGCAGAATCATCTAAATCGTTGGGATATGATACTTATGGGTCGAATGCCACACACGTTTTTCAACTGGATCTTGATTGGCATTAGCAACACACTGTAAACCTTCAAGATCAATAACGTAAACTTCACGATGATCCATGTGAATTAATTTCTCAGCCTTAAAATCATTAAGAGCCTTGGAAGCAGTTTCTCTACCTACACCGATCATACTACCGAAGTGTTGTTGCGTAATTTTCCAATTGATCAGATATCCATTTGATGTTTTTTTACCAAAGTTGGATACCAAATCGAGCAGTAAGTTTGCTGCACGCACTCGCACATCCAAGAAGGCAAGATATTCGATTTTACGATCCGCCTGAATTAAGCGTTCACTAAGTATGTATATTACTTTACGCATGAGATCCGGATAGATCCGGACAATTTCATCCATTTGTTCACGTCTGATTTCCCACACACTGACTTCATCAAACGCGGCGACAGAAGCTGTTCTAAGATTATCGTGATGAAATAACTCAAGTTCACCAATAACTTCTCCAGGAAACTGATGCCCGAGCACAATCTCTTGGTGATCTTCTTGACGAAATATTTTCAGAATACCCGTTTGGATAACGTACATCGTGTGACCTGGATCATTTTGAAAGTAAAGTACTTGGTTCTTAGGATATTTTCTGAGAAGAAACTTGGACTCTATCCAAGTTCGCTCCTCTTCTTTAATTATATCTTTGAAAAAAGGACTATCCACTACAGATTGGTACATCGTCATACTCCTTTACTATGGGAGATCAGAATTTTTGGTCCCCCCAGCGAAACACGGATTGAAGCAATTGAAGTGCAAGTTGTTTGTCTTGTGGGGGTCTATCTTCAAGCAAAAGAAGAAGTCTTTGAAGGTCATCTGTCGGAGGAACTGGATCAAGGTGACGGAACAATTGTTCAAGTGTAATGTTCAGCCCATTGGCTATTCTCTCCAGACTTTCTACTGTTACATTTTTCTCGCCACGCTCAACTTGTCCAATGTAATTGGTATGTAGTCCTGAACGTTCTCCTAAAAGTTCCTGACTCATCCCTTGTTGCTTTCTAATATTTCGAATACGATCTCCGAGTTTTATTACTAAATTTTCCACACAAACCACCTCAAACTAAGCGTAACTGAGGCGGCACACCATATTAACATACTATAAATGTTATAATTATTTATAATAACATTTATAGTTTTTAATTTAAAGTTTTTTCACAAGTTTATCCTATTCAAACTAATTCTAATTACGGAGGTAACAATCAATGGGAAAAATGGGGAAATTAAAATTTGGAGCAGCAGGTTTTTTAGTGGGTACTTTATTTTTCAGTGGAATAGCTTGGGGAGCAACAAACAAGATTGAAGTCAGCTTTGATCCGGTTAGATTTATTGTGGACAAAGTCGACAAAACTCCTTCTGGTGGTAAATTTAACAATAACGGCTCGCCTGTTCCCTCCTCCCTCATCTACAGTGGAACAACATATGTGCCTATTAAGCTCATTGGAGATATGATAGGGAAGTCTGTTGCCTGGGATGGTAAAACAAAATCTGTTTTGTTTGGGGACTCGGTAGCAGAAGGAGATTACCTTTCTAACAAGCCTCCAATTAAGCTAGCTGAAGATATGGTGATTAATGGTAAGATGAAAATTGACGGGCAGGAATATGATAAAGGTTTACAGCTTCCAAAAAGAGGTTTTATCATTAACGGTTTTGGTGATCATCATAAATCCCTTACTCAAAGCTACACCCTAAATGGACAATATTCAGATTTATCCTTTATGTACGGGGTTGACGATAGTGTTAAAGAAGGATCAGGAAAATTAACTATTATAGGGGATGGGAAGGTTCTTTGGACTAGTATAGTTAGCAAAGGTGTGCCAACCCAGAGTGCGAGTGTTAATATTTCTGGTGTTCTGGATCTTAGCCTGGAATTCGGAGTCGTTAATGAAGGATATGCTATGATTAATATTGTGAATCCTGTGTTATCTCGTAAATAATCAAAAAATTATGTAGTTAGTGCGCACTTCTATGAAATTAGCAAATTGAACTGTAATCTTACACCTATCCTAAAGCACCTGCATTTAAAATTTGTATCAGTAATTATTGCTTCATAGGTAAACATTATCTAACAACAATATTTTGCAACATCACATCAGTCTTTCATGCTAAAAAGTTTTAATTTGTTAACATTGACAAAAATCTTTCAATCATATTTTAATGAAAAAAAAATGATCAGGAGGATTAAAATGAAATGCAAGAAGCTATTGGGTATAATGGGGACGGTACTGCTCTCTGTACAATTGGTAACTACAGCCTTCGCCACAGATCCAACTGAAAAATTCAAAGACGTCAAATCCACTCACTGGGCGTACGGTACAATTCAATGGGCCATCAACAACGGTGTAATCAAAGGTTACCCAGATGGTACGTTCAAACCGAGCAAACAAGTATCTGAAGCTGAATTCTTGATGATGTTTATCTCGGCTTACGAAGAGGTAAAACCAATTTCTGGTCAAACACACTGGGCTGACCCAGTGTACCAAATCGCAACTGCGAAAAATTGGCCAGTGAATGGCGCTGCTAAAACTGCAATTGGTAGAGCTACACGTGACCAAGCAGTTACTCGTGGTGATGTAGCCAACATCATCGCCGGTGCCAACGGTATTAACTACATCGGAAAAGATGCTATTCAGTACTTGCTCAATGAAAACTTGGCAGGTGGTAAAACTGGAAGTACAGTAGAAGGTTACAAGGGGAATGACAAACTCACTCGTGCCGAAGCTGTAGCTTTCATCAAACGTGCAATGGATAACGGTTTGACTAAACTGGAAGATCGTCCACGTTTCCCAACTGACAAGCCTGTAACACCACCAGCTACAAATGTACCTGCCGATGTTAAAACAGTGTACGATGCTGTGGTAAAAACAATCAGTGCTAGTGCCTACAAAGGATATGAAGTAAAAAGCAACGCTAAAGAAGTCAGTGTAAACAACTCTGACGGGTATGCTTCTGTGAGTTACATGCTGCCACAAAGTGGAAAAGGAAGTAACCAAGTTATTACTTTTGATGCAAGTAGCAGCGCTTCACAAAAACTGGCTACTGACATCTTGAAGGCTGCTGGTGTACCAGTGACAAGTAGCTTCACAAGCAAACTGTCTTCGGCTGTGGAATCTCGTGAAACTTCCACCACAACATATGGTGGTTACAAAGTCTCTATCGAGCCGCACCCTACAGCGTACGACACTGTTGTAATCAGATTCTCCAAATAGTGATTAATAAGAGCCTACACACTGTGTGGGCTCTTTTCATGTTTTGGAAACGCGTCTCTACATGTATGCTGGAAGGATTATTTGTGATATAGGTACAGAAGGTAATTAACAAAAACACATGTACTGTATCCCCACTTTTCTCGAGATTCATTTCAGGATCATAGAGAGTTTTACATAGTAGGATCCCCTTATGCATACAATTACGTAACCATGCCAAGGATCATTGTGTGAACGAAGTAAATAAATTGACACAAAAATATTGTCCGATTTTTAATTGAAATAAAAGGACTGATTCAGTTGTCAATAAAACAAAGTTTTCTAGATGCCTGCCAAAACAACGATTCATTAAAGTGTGCTATGCTCATTAGTATCTATAGAAACGAAATTCTCCAAGAACCACCATTCATCTTTGAATGCGTGGCTCTTGGAGATGTACAGACACTTCTATTGATGTTAAACAACGGTCTGAATCCAAATCTTAGCGATAGCGAAGGAAATTGTCTAGTCCATCTCTGTAACCAGCTTGATAAAAGTGATGAGGTAGCTGTACTTGTTGACTATGGTGCAATTGGATATATACATATATTATAAAATAGTTCATTAAATTACAAAAAAAAGATCATAAATACTTTCTTAAAAGTCCGACTTATCAACTTAACTTTACTTTTCTATAAAAACTCTCCTTACGAATTCGTTGCATTTCAATCATTTTATCAGAAACGCGCCATGCATTATTTTCGTTTAGGGATGCTATACAAATATTAAGGTTATCTTCTCTCATTGCAACATCTCTATTAAAATTCACATACAACGGCCTACCTTTTTGGAAATTGTCATCTTCTAGTTTTACTGCCCCATCTTCGCAGCTTTGTTGAACTTCACATACTATAACTTTCTTAATTGCAATCCCCACTATTACAAACAATCTCTCGGGCTTTAAATTATAATCGCCGTATGGCGTATCCATAAGCCATATTTGACCAATCTTTGGTGACGGTTTCAAATCAGCCGTCAAGTCAATGCCAAATTTAGAAATATCAATCCAAATAGATCTTAAAACCTGTGCGTAACGTACCGGGTGCATTTTTTTCAGATGTAGATATAGATTCAACAATGAAGGAAACTCTCTAAGCTCGTCATTTATAGGATGAGCAGTTCCAAATCCTAACGCAATCTTTATTTCATTTTTAAAAAGGATATTTTCCGAGACAACCTCCAAAACTTTCCTTCTTTCATTTTTCAAAGGTGGAGTTTCATAATCCGACTTTTCTGTAAAATAAAAATTTTGCCACATGCAATCTCCCTCTATTCATTTAGTAAAATTAAACTGCTTTAGACCATAATTCATACTTTTATTTATCCCTTAAATTGAAGGTTCTTCATCCAAAGTCGTCGCTACTTGATCTAGAATATCTAAAACATCGTCTTTAGGCATGAGACTAAATGATTCTTTAAATACATGTTCCACAATTAAACTCCATTCTCTAGAGATTGAGTTCCATTGATCATTCCAATTTTCAGTAATGAACTTATAAGCAGTGTATGGTTTTTCGCTTGCTGGTGCCGTGTACCCCAGTACATCTTCTATACAATTGGTCAGCATCATTCTGGCTTCATCATCGCCTACAGCAATCCGAATAGGTTCATTGTATTGTTCGGCTCTTGCAACTCCTCCATCCTGATCATGTATAACAATTGGACTCAGACCCATGGCTCTCAAATATTTCACTAGTGAAATTATAACTGCCTTCCCTCTAGCTTTAACTATTTGCCAGTTACATTCAATGTCCTTTCTTACCACGTCAGGCATTCTTTTTATCGTTTCTCTTAAAACAATATCTTCCGTATCTCCCTCTATGATTAAAATATTTTTAGAAAAGAACACTCTAGAAATATGATCGTCTATTTTCAAAATCATTTTAACATAAGTTTTGTCTACTTCATGAAGATTAATGAACTCCTTACTAGTGTTAAACGAGTTACAATTCACTTTTTCTACTTCAAACTCCGTTCCACTTAATTCTATATTGACCTTTTTAAGAGATAAACAATTCAAAATTTGTAAAGGTTTTTTACTTAAATCAATCATATATGGGGAGTGAGTGGTACAGACAATTTGATTGCTTGAAGAGTTCCCTAATTCGTAAATTGTATCTCTCATTTGTTGTGCTGCATTAGGGTGTAAATAGATCTCCGGTTCTTCAAATCCAATCAAAAGAGGTCTTATCTGTCCAACTTCTTTTCTATTTTCTCTAATATTTCTGTATCTCAGTAAAGCAAAAACTGCAGAACGTATTATGCCTGTGCCCTGAAGCCCAACTGATGTAGTTATGTTACTAAACATTGATATTTTAAACTGCGGTTTGATAACCTTATCAGCATCAGTTAAACTAGTAACAGCTTTTAGTCCAGTATTTGGAAAAACACCACTTACAGTTTTATTTAACTCTACCATCATTTTTCCAAATTCACTTTCTTGATCATCTGGGTTTAACTCAGCAGCTAACAAATCCAAGTATTGTTGAGCCTGCTTGTAGTTATCTGAAGATTCTCTGACATCGTTAAATAATTGCGTTAAAGTAGAAATAAGCGTTCCAGAGGTGCCCGATAACTCATCTGCTTTATCCTGAGCAGGTATTAAAAGAAATTTTGGTAACTTCGTAAGAACATTAGCAGGAATTCCTCCCGGATTCTTAAACCATTCTTCGTCTGATTCATTATAATCGTACAGATCCTCCAACTCTTTGATTAGAGATTGTTCTTTAGCTGTTAATTTTTTTGCTGGAGCAATAGTTGGGAGTAAACTTTCTAATAAAGAACTTTCCAATCCAGCATTGATATATTCTTGGATTGAAATACATCCTTCGAATTCCGGTTTCAAGCTTTTTAATTGTTCTCGCATTTCCACAATATAATCAGTATTTGGTTTAAACGTCTTTCTATAAACAATTCTCAATTTAGTTTCGCCATTCTCATCTACATAGTTCAATACTCGTCCTTTAAACCCCACCCAGCTCTTAGCTTCTTGCGGAATATCTCGAAACTCCCCTGTAAGAACAATTTCATCAGATATTTGAAAATTAGAGCCAGTCTCAACATCGCGATACGAAAAAAAGTCTTCTTCAGGCAACTTTCTTATATCGTTCAAAAGAATATTTAACGCAGCTAATACAGAACTCTTCCCAATATTGTTCTCCCCAATTAAAAAAGTAGCATCAGAAAAGTTCACTTCAGAATCAAGGTGTCTTCTAAAACCTTTTATTTTTAAACTATGTATTTTCAATTCATCCACTCCCACTTCACCAATTAGTATAAAATACCTAAATTATGTATTCGACAAATACCTATATCTTCCTTCTATGAGATTATTTAATTTAAAAATCAAGGTCTTTTGCCTTATTTTTCTAAGCTGGATAAGGATGGAGAGATTATCGTATACTGCGGCTCAGGTGTCTCCGCCTGTCCGAACGTAATTGCGTTGGAAGAAGCGGGATTCTCGAATGTGAAGCTGTATTCCGGGAGCTGGAGCGACTGGATTAGTTATGAGGGGAATGCGGTGGCGGCGGGGGAAGAATAAAGGTTTAAATAAAATATTCAGGAATGATCCGGAGTACATCACCCATGTAGCAGTGTACTCCTTTTTTTTCATTAGGCTGAGCAGGATCAAAACCAACAGTAAGTCAATGTTCGTAGACTGAAAACAATTTATTTAGTCCCAGAAGTCCTTTGACTAACTAGTCATGCTAAAGCTATATTATGTATTCGACGTCTATCCCTCTCCCAAAGTCCCCTTAAATACCATATATCCCTGCAAAAGACGGCTTAAAATCCGAAAATTCAGCATAGTGGTTGAAATGATGTAATCACTTGTGCATATAGTCTTAGCGGAATAGAATTGTAAGCAACAATTGAGAGGCAAGAAGTAAAGTCAACAACAACAAATCAACAAAATATATAAAAACGTGGTACTATATTCCTGTATGTGTAGTGTTTCGGTGACTTCATTTAGTCTAAATGAAATCATGACAGCCAATATTTTAGATTAGTTCGTAATGGTCACGAATCGATTCAATTCGATCTTTCTTGTGACGAAATTAGAGATGTGTCTCAGTTCTATAGGTTGTTTGGAATCTTCTTCACATAGATGGACAGCATTCAGAGATTAAACATTTTCATGAACAACTTAATCTTGCTGTTCATGCCAAATTGAAAACAAAATTTTTACATAGCTTGTTGCAACCGAGTCAGTGCCTGACAATGATTACGGTACCCCTAGGCATAATTGTTGAATGGAATAAAAAAACCGAGACGAGTATTCAATTAAAGATGAAAGAAAGGAATATATAAGTCGTCAAACTATTAATCATGTAATTGAAATTGTACACTTTAACAAAGTGGAAAGAGCACCCTCTAAGGAAGTTATAACTTTTGAGTTAAACGGATGAATAAGTTTTTTTGCATAATATACAGATTTCATGATGATTGGAGAAGAAAATGAAAAATATAAAGTCTACAATATTCTGGAAAAAATCACTGAATTACATTACATTTGTTCTAATATTCGCTTTAATAGAATTTGTTATATATCATAATTTCACTAAAATTGGGATTGAAAAATATTGGTTAGTAATACCAGTGGTATTTTATCTCTTTTATATGTTGATTAATAATTTTTTGGGAAAATCAAATTTAAATTCTCGATTTTTAGGTGCTATATGTTCAGGAGCATTAATTGTATTATATTTCTATATCAATATTGATAAAATCAATCTTTGGGTTACCAATAATGCAGAACTGCTATCTTTTCTTATTGTAATGATTTATTTTATTAATTTAATTGTAGTTAATAAAAAAATGATAGTCACTGAAGAAGATAATGTGACTAATGATAATAATAGCTTATTTAATTTGTTTTATATTAATACATCGAAAGTCCATGAGATAGTAATGCTAATTGATAACAAGATTATGAAAACAGTAGAAAAAGAACAGATCTCAGAAGAATTACTCAAATATAACTCATCACTTAGCTTAAATGTCCCTGATACTCTGACGACTGGGATTGGTTATGCAAAGGAAGATAATTCTAAAAAGAAAGTGTATGAGAGTTTTGATGTGAAAAATACGAAGTCCATAATGCTTAGAAAAATATATGAAACTATACAGACTAATAACCAACAAAGTGGAAATAAGCTGAAAACTGGCGATTTAGTTGTTTTTAAGAACATAGAACTTAGACCAAGGAATATTGATGATACGGTATTCTTATTAAATACTTTAAGAGATAGTAATATCAAGAATTCATCAAATGATAATTTAGAGATAAATTTCAACAAAATGATGGATAAAATGCTCGATGACTTTACTATAGACTATATATTTTCATACAAAACTGATGATGTAGAGGAAGAATTTATCATTCAACTGCCGTTCAAAAATAACGATAACTTTGAAAATGGATATCAACATAATGACTTGCAATTAGGAAAACTAAGCTTAATGGGTATATACCGTGGAGAAATTGACTACTCTCAGCGAGAAAGCACATCATCAAAGTTTTTAGATCTAATGTCAAAATCATATCAAAATGAGTTGGAAGAGGGGTCCGACGTAATCATGAAATCTAGTAATGCCTCTAGAGAAAAGGTAGCGGTAGCATTTGACTTTAGTCATAATAAATTGAGCGAAAAATTAAATTTAATTGATGTAATAGGAATTATACAAGAATTAAACATAGATAGGAAAAATTGAAATGGAAGCATTATTATATATTTATGATAGAAATAAAATATCGGATATGAGAGATTCCCTTTCTGATAGGAGGTTTATTAGCCTTAGTTATTTAATTCATATTTGCGACAATATAGATCACTTGGAGAATCTCGATTTTGCTTCTAGGAGTAATCTTGTTATAGATATTAGTAATGTTATTAAAGAGGAAACTCTGAACAGCTTTTATATTGAGAGGTATTTACTTACAATACTAGACGAATTTGAAAATGCCATATTTTGCATTAGATCTGAATATTTTAATTCATTAGTTGATATATATCCATACCTTTTTGATAATGATAAAATAAGTTTTGAATTCCGAGAAGCAGAACAAAACCAAAATGAAATAATTAATAAAAATTTAAAAATTATACCGCCTTTAAAGTTGTTCGTATACAGAATGAAAAGTACGTTTAGAGAATTATCTCATGATAATAAAATAGTATCTTTATTCAACCTGGTTGATGAATTTAATGGAGGATCATTAAAATATAATCCTCAGATCATAAGAGATACAACTGAGGACACTAATGTTGATTTTGTTGATATATCGTCAATAATCCCTCTTTTTAATGTCAGAAGGGATTTAATTTCTTATTTTGAAGTATTACTCTATCATATTGCAACAAACGAGAAAATAAGATTTTTAATTACTGATGAATTTTCTGAGGAGGCTCTACAGTATTTTCCTTTGGTTTTTAACAAGTTAGAATACATCGAAAGTGAAACCGATAACACTAGTACTATCAGTGATAATGATAAAGTAGTTAATATAGAAGAGATTAATTCGATATCTAGACAAATAAACAAACAATTACAGGGGCATAAACCATTCAAAGATGATTTCAGTCATAATTTATTAAAATTCACTTTTTTGAGCACATTATCTAAAAGAAAAATACTATCAATTTTTCTTTGTGGCGATTCTGGAATAGGAAAAACGGAGTTCGCTAAGGTTGCATCTACCATAATGTTTCCGAGTGAGCAGCTGATAAAAATAAATTTTGGTAATTATTCTACAGAAGGTGTTTTGAATAGTTTAATAGGCCCCCCTCTTGGTTATGTAGGAAGTGAAGAAGGTGGCGAATTAATAAATAAAATTAAAACATCAAAATCAAGGATAATTTTGATAGATGAATTTGAAAAGGCTACTCCAAGTGTATTCAATTTTTTTTATGAATTGCTTGAGGATGGGAAGTTTACTGATCGACATGGGGTAGAACATGATCTATCTGGATATATTATTGTATTCACTTCAAATATGTCCCAAATAACATATCGAGATATGATACCAGACCCATTAAAGTCAAGGTTTGATATGGTATATAATTTCACTGATTTAGCAGAAGAAGATAAGAAAATTTATATTATAAGTACAGCGAGTAATTTAATTGATAAGCTAAAAGAAGAATTTGGCATATTAGTGGATATTAATTCGATTCAGTCATCTTTAAATGAGCTTGCTAGATATAAAAATCTTAGAGATATTAAACGTAAGATAGAAGACATAGTATTTGTCACTTTCTTTGATCTTTATAACGGCATTTAGATATTTGAGAGACTTCAGGGTCAGGTTCTATTGTTAACACCAGCAGCGTGGGTAGTCTGAAGGGAAATCCGGGCTTGGGAGCTTACGGGGCATCTAAACGGGCGGTAAACAGTCTAACTCAAACAGCAGCGGTCGAATACGGGCCAGCGGGTATCCGTATCAATGCAATTGCACCAGGGACTACAATGACCGATATGATTCAGCAGTGGGTTTCTATTAACCCCGATATCATTGAACAGATTCGCGTGAAGACACCTCTCAGACGTCCGGCCGAACCTATTGAGATTGCTAATGCAGCCGCTTGGTTGCTTAGTGATTATTCATCTTTTGTTACTGGAGTCGTTTTGCCTGTGGACGGTGGATTTAGTGTATAAGATTCGGTGGTCTAGGTCGAAATGTCTGAATTGATGTAGACACATCTTCGATCACAATCGCAAGCGGGTTATGGGAAGAATAAAAATTTTATTGATATTCTGAGAAAAGTCTTTCTGGACTAGACTGAGAGTTAACAAACTCCCAGTCAGTCCTTCTTTGAGTCACGATAACAGAAAAAAATCGCGATTGACATCCGTCCACCACGATTGAATAATGAAATCGATTATTGCTTTTTACTTAACGATACGTTTGCTGTTAACGTCTTGTCGATCGTTGTCCAATTTACATAAGCACCTAGTATTTCATTAATAACAGACACTGGAACTACGGTTTCGCCATTTAAAAGCTTTGGCACTTTACTATTGAACACTAGTTTATCGTTAATTGAATACACATCTGAACCAATTTGAGCACTTATATCTTTCGTGCCTAATTTAATTTTCGTTGTACGCGTCTTATTATCCCACACTATTGTACCGCCCAAAAGCTCCGAAATGGTTCGAATCGGTACGTAGAACTCATCGTTTTGAACAATCGGTTTGATTGTTGTACCCCCTACATTCATTGCAACATCAACATATTCAAGGAAATCGGCCTTTCGAATGAGTCCATGAACCCCTTTGGTTCGGTCTACGACCTGGGATACTTCATAATCCGTTGCCGCCGATAGGTACGCATAAGCTACACTTCTATCCATATCAAGCTTATCGGATAAAAATTGAATCGATTCACGTACTGATTCTTTCATTGCTTCATCCAAATCAGGATCAAGTCCAATCGGAATCCAGTAATCCTCAGTTTCAGCAAAGGGTTGCGTGAATTCTCCACGATGCGGGAGGGATGGATCACCTTTCTTTAACACGGTTAACCGAACTGTCCCCCTCAAGGAAGCTTCCAATGCAGTTAACGCTACTTCTCCATCTCCTTGAGCAAAGTGTGGATCTCCAGTATAGAATAACCCGCCTTTAACTTGAATCGGATAATAAATAGTTGAACCGACACCTAACTCATTAATATCCATATTCCCTCCTGTTTCAATAGGCGGGATCGAACTCACAACTTCACTGGTATTTGGCGCAACCCCCATAACACCTAGAAACGGGTTAATCGGGAAACGCACATTCTTGCCAGCTTTTGTTGGTAATACGCCATACCAATTGCCGTTGATTTCTTCAATAGGCGTAAATATAGATACATTATTATATAGTTCCGGTTTTGTTGCGCTAGCTCCCTCTTGTGGCCCTGTATTTTCTGGAAATTCGCCAGGAAGGGCACCTTTACCATGACGATTAGAAATGACACCATAGGGAACTCGAGTTTGCAACGAGAGGACTTCTACTTTAAGAACATCTCCTGGCATCGCTCCCTCAACGGCTACTGGCCCAGTGATGATATGAGGTCCGTCTTTTACATAATCATGCTTAATTGGAGAAGCCGCAATTGCCTTGGCATCATCCAACACGCCATCGGGGGAGATACCATATTTGCCGAAGTACTCCACTGGATTTCTCCCTTGATCCTCGATCAGTCCCTCATGAGATACTGTATCAAATGTTACAGCACTTCCTGATGGTACAGTAAGAATCGGAGAGCTATCTCGATTAGGCAGTGATCCCCAGCGAATGTTCTCAATCGCAGACGTTACATAATAATCACCTTCTACCTTATCGATGGTTGTCGGCTGCAGCGGCATACTAAAACCCACTGAAGGTAGAACAAATGTAAACATACCTACAATCCCTACTGAAATCCCAAGCTTCCTAATGGTTCGGTTAATAAACATTACGCTCCCCCTTTATAATATGTAATATTTCCTAACACATATACAGGGTAACATATAAAAATAATTACAACAATATTTTATTGTCAATAAATATAACATATTAAAGCTATATTTCAGGATAAATATTGTAAATCCCGATATAATGTCAATATTTTTACCATAAACAATACATACGAAGCTGAAATATGAATGAGCTCGAACGACTTTATCAGTTATGAAGGGAATCCGATGGCAACAGGGGAAGTAAGCCAACCGTTATCCAGAATCACGGAACTATTTGGAGCGTTGAGCCTTGTAGGCTTGCTAAAAAATATATCGCTTTGGGTACCTCAATATTGCCTCAGATGTTGAGTAAGCATATATGGAATCATCTAATCAATAAGCCCTACTGCTCATTGTGTCAGCGACAATTGATGTTCCATAATCCGCTCTGCCATTTCCTCGGCTTGCAGCGGCTAAGGCCAAAATTAAAGGTGTAATTCCGGAAGATTCCACCTTCACCGTTGCCGATTTTAACTTTTTGAAGAACCCGGCCATTATCGGCAATAGTGCCAATCGTGGTGGAAGAGCAGCCTATGAATTGTTAGGACTGACGCCAGCAACCAAGGTGAAGTCCGATATTCTGGACCAAGGTAAAGAAAACTTGGAAGCTAGTGCAGAGGTATTCGGAGAGTATGTAGGTGATTACTTGCTGATGATGGTTACAGAAGGCACAAAGGATCATTCCCTGTTACCTAACGTATGGGACAACCTGCCTGCAGTGCAGAACAACCATATCTTCAAACTGGATATCCATAAATATTTCACCGCTGATCCCTACACCTCCATTCTGCAAGCCGAAGAGATCGCAGACCGACTCGCAAGTGGACAGACAGAACTGAATTAGAGCGAGAGGATTGTACTCTGGATTCGCCGCCAGTTGGATCAAAGTATGGAGCGAGCGCTAACGAATCTGAGGCATCCTCTCATGGGTTTGAAGCACCTGCGAAAATCTAAGGATAACCGATCGATGCCACTGCCGGACATATTTGGGGACGTCGAACTATTCTTTTGGAAAGACGATGCAATCATCTGCAATATTTTCTGTTTATAATTCGACAAAACAAGGAGCCTGCGGAGAACGCGGGCTCTTTGGCATTGCGGATATTTAAATAAATTTGCTCTATTATGATTTAGACATTCGTCAATGATTACAATTCGCAAATTCATTCTATGGACTTAGTTCGATTCCTTCTACGGCTTGAGGTAGGAAGCTCAGTCACTCTTTATACTATAAACAGGACGAAAAAATGCGTTGCTGATGCTAGCTTGCAATGTTAAAAGGTGGAAACTAATATGAAGATAAGCAATACCAAAATACTATTTCAATACATATTATGGACTTTCCTCATCACTTATTGTTCATGGGGAGTATTAATGTTAGCTAGTCAGATTGAACTATTAGAATTAAGAACCCCCTTGGGAATGATCCTGTTTACTATTGGTGGGTGTGGTCCAACGATTGCTTCCTATTTTATTTTAAGACATTACGGTAGAATAACAGGATTCAAAACTTTTATAAAAGAAGCTTTTGCAATTAAACAACCTCTTAATACATACATCTATGTGCTTATACTTACCATTGCATATTTTGGTATTCCAGCACTTCTAGGAGGTATCACTCCAAGTTCACCCGTATATATGGCAATATTATCTATTCCAATTATGATTATTGGAGGAGGGTTAGAAGAATTAGGGTGGCGTTATATTTTACAACCTCTGCTTGAAAAGAAAATTGGATTTATTGGTGCAACCCTTGTTACCGCTCTCATTTGGGCTGTATGGCATCTCCCCCTATTTTTTATTAAGGGGACCAGTCAGTATCATTGGAATTTCGGACTTTTTAGCATTCTTGTTATCGGAATGGCATTTTCACTCGCAGTCATCTACTACTTGAGTAAAAGTATCTGGTTATGCATTTTATTTCACAGTGTAATCAATAGTTTTTCAATCTCCTGGGTGATGGATGAAAGTCTTCTTATTAAATTAATAACTAGCATAGGGATAACAATGATTTCCCTTAGTTTATTATTCATAAAACGTGTTAAAGTAGGCTTGTTGTGAGCTCTTCATCATCTATAACGACCAAGTCTGCTTTGCACACAAAGCTTCCAGCCTTCTACTGGATAACGTTCTTAGACTTATTTGAGACGAGAATGTATTATTCTCTTATTCGCTCCCCTGAAACTACCATCAAATAACTTCAGTGTTAGGTAGAGCTGATAGCTGATTATATTGATTCATGAGGAGGCAATTCAGGAAATATGAATGAGTTTTCAACGAGGTTTTTAATTTTTTTCTGCTGTTCTTCCAAAACTACTACCTCTTTTGAGAGTTGATTCAATAAAGAATAATGGTTTTGGACTCCCAACATTATTAAATAAGAAGCGGCTTCCGATCGGCTATTTGAGTGCCCGCTTGTAATTAAAGCATCCATAATATTCATAACATCATCTGCAATGCGCACTGGAACTACATTTTCTCTAGCCTCTTTACTATGATAATTTCTTTGATCTGATAAACGTTGGACTGCCTCTTCAGTAAGTAAATTTTTATGCATAAGATCCTCAAGAATGGCGGCATCCATTGGGACACCCCTTTGCATTGCACGTTCAAGCTTTTCTTCCGTAGCTTGTTGAATATCCATTTTTTCACACTCCTTTTCACCGATATTATAGCATTAAACATTCACTAATTATTTTCAAAACACTTAAAAAATCTAACGGTTTCATCATAATCCTCTTTGTCTGAATAAATATTCAACATTTTCCCTAACTCAATTGCAAAATCTACATACCCGTTAGCTTTTGCAGTTATTATATTCCGACTAACTTTATATGTATCGACATGGTTTGTATGGTTGTCAGTATACTCCCTCCCTTCTAAAACCCCTGCTTGCTTAATAAGTTCCACTGCTGAACATATAGCACCAATATACTTTCCATTAATGTCTAACTTCTTGATAATTGATGTTAGCTGCTTATTCCCTTCAATTTCTCCAATATCACCTCCCGGAATAATCAGTACTTCTACTTCGTCCCAATCCACTTCTTTTATATCTTTTTGGGGTTTAACTGCAAAACCTTCGTGAGAATTGACCATATCGGAACTTAACCCCACAGTTATAATTTCCCCTTGAGTTTTCATTAAATAAGTTGCGAGCATGATTTCAAAGTTGACAAACCCATCATAAATTAAGACATGAGTATTAATATTTGCACCTGCTTTCATGTGTTTTGAAAAATAGAAAAGAATAAAGGAGCGATATTTCTGAAGATATCCCTATCATGTAAATGAAAATGCGCTTGAAATGGCTTGTTCATTCTGTTTTAAAATAACCTATTAGATATAATGGAGAATATGAAAAAATCATGTTTTAGGAGAGGTGTACAACTATGCCGGAGTCACATCATGGAATACATTCCAATCTGCAATTTCCAAGCAGCATCTTTAATATCGACCGCAAGGATGTTCCAGCACTTCTATACGCCCCAAACATCCAGCAGCAGGAAATGATTGCGGGTCAATTGGCCGATTCAGAGTATACACTCCATTTGCTCATTGCTATTGAAACCGCGCAGCAACTTGTAGCAGAATGGACTGACGCAGTGCAGCAGTGGTCACCACCACTTACGCTTGATCTGTCCATATGCTCCATTGACTGTGCTGTTGAACTTCTTCAAAATCCAGAGCGGCGGCTACTTCGCTTCTGGTTTTATTCCGAAGATATTCGTGAGGACTGGAGAGAGGGACACACTGACCGTTTTTTCGATCTTACGGTGACCATTGATGCCGAATCACTGATTATTCAACATACTGCGGGACCGAGCAGATAAAAAAAGAGACTACATTCAGAGACTACTACTTGTCGATACTCTACTGACAGCCTGAAGGGAAGGACACTAACACAGACTTCGGGCTTTGAAGCCAGGGTTTAGTTTATAACAAGTATTACGGTCCTACAGTACCTGATCCACTATTTTAATTTATCCACCCATTCGCTATTCTTCCAGATGGCAGGATTATTAATTACCTGATTCTCTCCACGCATCATGGAATCGTAACTATCCTTGCCAGATGTGTACCAGTCAACAATAATTATCTTACCATTCCTATTTTGTACTAGAAATTCAGAAGGCTCAGCGTAGTTCCCTACATCCTTAATAATACGCGCATTCAGTTTTAGATAATAAAAACTTTGCTCCCCTTTAATATAATCTATTTTATCAGCTTCCATCTTGACCTCTCTCACTTGGTTATAGGTTAGATTGTTCTTGCGAAACAGATTATATTGTGATTTGATCTTTTTTTCTGAATATTGTTTTAGATTTGGGTCATCCATATACCTGCTAACGTCAAATTCCAGACCGTTCCATATGGCTTTGTAATACCCAGATAATGCCTCTACACAGAGATCATAAGCCTTCTGGGAATCCAATGTAGATAGACTCACTGATTCTCCCTTCCCCGTTTCGGCAGTAGGAAGTCTCTTATTCTCTTGATCCACACTAGGATCAGTCTGCTCGCATGCACTAGTTATCGATATAGCCACGAGCAAGATAAAAAGATAAGCACGCTTCATGATTTCCCTCCAAAGATCAAACATTCCGACAATTTGAATTGGAACAAACTGCTCTGGTCCAGCAAGAAAACATCTCTATCTAGGATAATAGCATATGCTTTGGGCTACTGTGGATAAATCAATTTATTTTAAAGAAAGTCATTGATTTATGTTTAAAGACCTCATTCAATTTTCATATAGAAATCATGAAGCTCGCGAGCTTTTTGACGTTCTGTAATATAAATTGCCTCTAACATAATTGCTCATGGAGGATAATGTCACACTTAACCGACAGCAGGAAGTACTACTATATTGCTATCCGACCGTAATCCTAATTCGGCATTTCATAGTTACACACCATACTTATCTCCTCTAGGACATATGTCTCCTTTTCTCCGAAAACGATTAAAAAAACTTTATAATCCACTCCAAAAGATCGATATACAACAAATGAACATCCGCATATCCCATGTTTTCAACCTGAAATCGATCTCAGGCATGCGGCACGGGAGAACAGAATCATACATATAACAGGTTGTTAGGAAAAAGAGAAAGTTCTGTCTGATGAACAGACAAGAGCTAACAAAGGAGAAGAAGATATGAAGGGACGAACGAGTCACACACGAAACAAACGTAACATCTGCGTAAACTTGCTGTTATCTATGCTATTGTTGATTAGCAGTGTACCGCTATGGCCAGGCAAGGTAGCACACGCTGCAGCAGAGGGGTCATATCTCTTATCCCTCAACAGACCGGTCTATAGTTCCTCATCCCTTGGCGGGAATACAGCCGATCATGCCGTGGATGGCAACAAAAATACCCGATGGGAAAGTGTTTGGCAGCAAGACCCTCAGTGGATCTATGTTGACTTGGGTGCAGTTGCTTCCATCTCCAACATCTCAATTGAGTGGGAAAATGCCTATGCATCCGCCTTTGACCTCGAAGTGTCTAACGACGAAGTTAACTGGGAGCAAATATACTCCACAACGAAGGGGCAAGGCGGTCTGACGGAAGTTGAGGTTTCCGCAAATGCACGATATGTACGTTTGTTCAGTCATGAACGAGCACAGCAAGCCTACGGTGTATCTCTATACGAGTTCAATGTGTATGGAACGGGCGGAGCAAATCCACCTCCAAAACCAGTTGCTACCAACCTTGCCCTTGGTAAATCGGTAATGGCATCGTCGGAAGAGATTGATGAACCTAGCCGCTCTGCCGAAGATAAGGCCAAGATGGAAAAGCGCAATTATGAAGCTCGCAATGTGACAGACGGTGACTCAGGTACACGCTGGTCTTCCATATACAAGGATCAGGAATGGATTGTTGTGGACCTTGGCGAGCGTCATGAAATCGGAGGAATTTCGCTGCAATGGGAAAATGCGTTTGGACGCGCATACGACATTCAGGTATCCAACGATGCAGAGCAATGGACTACGTTGGTTCGGGAGTTACACAGTAACGGTGGACGAGATGACATTCCTGTATATGCAGAAGCCAGATATGTCAAGTTTGCAGGGCTTGGCCGAGGTACAACCAACGGATATTCGCTCTATGCCTTTGATGTATATGAGTATATTCAAGGTGATGAACAACCGGTCTACACCATCCCGGCTATCCCAGAAATGAGCTCAGTACAGGTTGGGGCCGGAAGTTATGCCATTAATGACATCACGATGCTACAACCTAAAAACCCGAAAAATCGCACAGCCGACATCACCGCTCCGATTCCATCTAATGACTGGTGGCAGTCAATTCTTGTTTCAGATTTAGGCGATGGAAATAGTCTCGTTACACTTCCGTTCAAAAATCGATACACCAAACAGGGACTTCATATTTTGAATCCTGGTGCAGGATACCTCTCTGCTGACGGCAATTCGATGGATGCAGATGGTGAAGCAGACCTTATCCTGACTACAAGCAGTATGAATCCGGCCAAGGTGAATACCAAGGTAGCCGGATACGGAGATTACTCCGCAAACATCATCATGAGCGATGATGACACGGCAAAGGTCAATACAACCTTTGTCAAAGGCTCCCCTTTCCTGTACAACACGTTCGAGAACCCGGACACGATCCTGCTCCGTTCACCGAACATCACACGTCTGTTTGATGATCAAAACCGTGAGATTGTACTGCAAGACGGTGAATCATGGACTGGAGATCATATTGGTGTAGAAGTCACCAATCAGGACAGGGCTCCTTCGCCCCAAACCTTTACAAGAAATTACGGCCTCTATGCACCAGAAGGAACCACACTCATAAAGCTCGGCAATACACTTAAGATCAAGCTGGGATCAAGCGAAAATTATTTGTCGCTGGCTACCCTGCCGTCTGCATCAGAATTATCATACTATTACCAGCATGCCTATGCTTTTGTGACGGATACGAAGGTTGATTACAACTATAACGAGAGCACTTCCCAAGTTACAACGACCTTCAGCTCCGTTACACAAACAAAGCGTGCCAACTTTTCCAGCAGCACATTAATGGCTTTGTTTCCGCACCAGTGGAAAATTGCAACAACTCCACTCACGGAGCTCACTTATCCTTCCATTCGTGGGATGATGAAAGTAAGCGAAGGCAACAGCTTTACGACACAGGATCGTTTCTACGGCATTATTCCGCAATTCGTGGAGCCAGACGATCCGACATACTCACGCGCGCAATTAATCAGTTATCTGGATCAGCTTGATGCAGATACGTCAGGCAATTTAATGAGCGAAGATCCCTACTGGCAGGGGAAAAAGCTTCATCCTCTTGCGCTGGGTGTGCTCATTAGCGATCAGCTTGGAGATCACGAACGTCGGGACCACTACCTTTCCCTGTTAAGAAACATTTTGACAGACTGGTACACTTACTCACCGGATGAACGTCTGCACTCCTATTATTTTTATTACTCGGAGCAATGGGGGACGATCTTCCCTTACGGAAGCGGGTTCGGGGTCAACACCGGGCTAACGGATCATCATTTTACGTATGGCTATTACGTCTTTGCATCTGCGGTGCTAGCTATGTATGATCCAACATTTGTAGAGGATTATGGAGATATGGTTGAGTTGCTGATCCGGGATTACGCCAATCCTTCGCGCACAGACAACCAATTCCCATGGATGCGTAATTTTGATCCCTATTCAGGCCATTCCTGGGCAGGCGGTTATGCCGATAATCGCAGCGGAAACAATCAGGAAGCTGCGGGCGAAGCCCTGTTCAGTTGGGTTGGGCAATATATGTGGGGCGAGGTCACAGGGAATAAAGCCTATCGCGATACAGGCATCTGGGGCTTTGTCACCGAAGAAAAAGCAGCTGAGCAATATTGGTTCAACTACGATGAAGACAACTGGCTGGAAGGATACAAACACGCTACTGTAGGGCATGTATACGGCAGTGCTTACCTGTATGGCACGTACTTCTCCAACGACGCCGAGCATATTTACGGCATTCATTGGCTGCCGCCGGCGGAGTGGATGACCTATTATGGCCGTGATCCGAAGAATACAGCCGCACTTTACAACGGTCTGATCAAGGATCTGGGTGGTCAGCAGGAGCGCACATGGCAACACATCATCTGGCCTTTCCAATCCATCGGGGACCCGGAGGCCGCTCTTGCAAAGTGGAATACGAAAGACATGCAGCAAAACGAGGTCTTTAACGCATATTGGTTCATGCATAGTATGGCATCCACGGGAACACGTACAATGGATATTTGGGCTGATTCTCCGGCAGTAACCGTCTACGAAAAGGACGGCGTCTACACAGCGCAAATCTGGAATCCGTCCGATACCGCCAAAACGGTTCACTTTTATAATGCGGACGGGGCTTTGGGTTCAGCTACCGTATATGCGAAGGCTCAAGTAAAGGTCAATCCATTGGAGCATATGGTAGTCAAGGAACCGGATGCCTCACAAGGCGTCACCTATCTCGATCGCAGCACATGGACGATTACCGCCTCTTCCAGTTCGGAAGCAGTGGAACGATTGATTGATGGGGATTTGGCTACCCGCTGGTCATCTGGACAAACGCAACAGCCTGGAGACTGGCTCCATATTGACCTGGGTAGCGAGCAGATGATGGATACTCTCTTTATGAACTCCGGCAATAACTGGGGTGATTATGCCCATGGGTATGAAGTTTACGTTTCCAAGGACGATGAGAACTGGAGTAAGCCGATTGCACAGGGAACAGGCTCATCTCCGAGCTTGTCCGTCGATTTGGGGATGCAGACTGTGCGTTATATCAAAATTGTTTTGACTGCTCCCGCAGACAGCTGGTGGTCGATCTCGGAACTCAAGCTTGCCCGATTCGGAAAATTGGCCCAAGATCCTGAGCATCCAAAGCCTACCCCTTTGCCTGATCGCTCAACCTGGATCGTAACCGCATCCTCCACACAAGGAACGGATGTCACAGCTCACATGTTAGACGGCAATAAACAGACGTTATGGACGAACGGGCGAAAGCAAACGGAGGGACAGTGGATCACGATTGATCTTGGACAAACGAGTCTTTTTGATGCGGTAGAGTTGGACTCTGGGAACGCCAAGGATGACTATCCGCGGCAATATCGCATTTTCGTTTCCGATGACGGGCAAAACTGGGGAACATCCATTGCTGGAGGCGAAGGAGCGTCAGGACGTCTTTCTATCTCCTTCGCTGAGCAACAGGCTCGTTATGTGAAGATCATACAGACGGGTGAATCCGACCAATGGTGGTCGGTCTCTGAGTTGTTCGTTCAGCACTATGGAACAGGGAAGCAAAAACGTCTGGTTCCGGATGGATGGTCCGTCACAGCATCTTCCAATGAGGAAACTGCAACAGCGATACTGGATGGTTCGGACCAATCACGCTGGACTTCGGGTCAGACACAAACGGGTGGTGAGTGGCTTCAGCTGGATCTGGGTGATCCCCAGACGGTGAACCGGATTGTACTGGATAGTGCCCACAGCAGTGACGATTATGCTCGTGGTTTTGAAGTATTCACCTCACTGGATGGCATGAATTGGGGTAAAGCTGTAGCTACAGGCGAAGGAGAAAATGCTGTGCTCTCTATTGCTTTCACTCCCCATGAGGCACGCTATATCAAAATTGTTCAGACCGGAACGGATTCTCACTGGTGGTCTGTAGCTGAAATCACAGTATATACTGCTGATCAGATGCCATGGACACCCGGAGAACAGGATCATTTGTTGCCTACTGAACTGGATCGGACGTCTTGGACAGTTACTGCTTCCACATCTGAAGACGTTAGCGCACTGCTGGATGATGATCTTAACTCACGCTGGACCTCTGCATCTACACAACAACCAGACCAATGGATTCAGATTGATCTGGGAAGCATCCAGAATTTCAGCCGGTTAATTATGGACTCAGGTAGTAGCACCAATGACTATGCCCGCAATTTTACAATCGTCACTTCAACAAATGGCGAGCAATGGGATTCGGTTTCAGAAGCTGTGGGAACAGATCCTTTGATCTCCGTGATGTTCACGAACCAGAAGGCACGATATGTCAAAATTGCTTTGACTGGGGACACTGCCGAGTGGTGGTGGTCTGTTGCTGAATTGAAGCTGTACCACTGATACGCTAAATTAAAAAATCATCAATCCAAGTTTTAAATATCGTTCGTGTAACTAACCACCTCTCTCCCTTCATTTTGCGGGACAGGGGTGGTTTTTTTGATATTAACCCGCTTCTAAATTTAGCAGAAGACTCCACACTTGAGGGTGATCTCCCTGGTTCTCTTTGTTAGGTGGAGAAAATATCCTGTTCAAATCATACGTAACCATTGAAAATAGTTTTAGATACATTACAATAATTCCATCATGACGGGCTTTATAGTTTTAGTTTAAGGAAGGGAGACTCTCTCCATTGGAAGCAAGCATAGATATACAAGAACAGCTGCTAGTCTGGAATTGGGCGACGTTAAACCTCATGGATGTGCGGTATATTACTATTGAAGCCGGTGATCGTGTTGCTCCTTATTTCTTTCCAGCGAGTGCCTTTCTGTACGTAACTCATGGCAGTGCAACTGTAACTTTAGACGGAACTCAGCATGTCTCAAAACCTTTTTATATATTACATGGAGGCAAAGGCGCACGTCTGGATATTACCCTCACAGAGGATACCTTTCATTATTATCTGATTCTTTATAAAGCTTTCTTGCCAAAATCTGCTGAAAGGCATGTCATCGGACAGATGGATCAACTGGTGCCATTCCGTCTTCAATATGGCTTTGTTCCTCTCCACCCCGCTATCCTTTACAAACTGGCCGAACAAATGCTTAGCGAATGGCATACTTCAAAGCGGTTAGAGCATCTACATGTCAAAGCGCTGTTTTATCAATTCGTCTACGATTTATTTAAACAAATGGATCAGCAGCAAGTTACAACAACATCACCCAACTTGACCTCTCAGCTCATACGTTACATTCAGGAATACTATGCTGAACCCTTGACCAGGGAAACACTCGCACAAACCTTTCACTATAGCGGGCCCTACCTTTCAAAATGCTTCAAGCGTGAAACTGGCACAAGTATTATTGACTATTTGATACGCGTTCGGATTATGAAAGCAGAAGAACTTCTGCTCAGAACAAACTTGTCTCTACATGAAATTGCGGCAACCGTCGGATATCCAGATGTATCCTACTTTATTCGAATGTTCAAAAAACAAACCGGTATTACGCCAAAACAATTTAAAAGCGAGGGATTTTCCTCAGCAAAAAACGCCGATCATCCTATTATAAAGCTTGGATCATCCATTGCTCCCCGTAAACTTCGTCGTTATATTGATAACAGTAATGATAATCATTATCAAAAAGACGAAAAAGGAGATTTACGGATGTATAAACGAAAATTACCCGTCGGCATTACTTTGCTGTTGTGCCTGACTCTTTTAGTTACTGCATGCGCCAAACCAGCAAGCACAGCTTCAACGAGTGGCAGCACATCAAGTCCGGCGGTTGGCACAAATACGACATCTAGCACGGCAACAAGCAACAATTCGGAGTTAGTAACTTACACTGCAATTAACGGCGACGTGCAGATCCCCAAAAATCCTCAACGTGTAGTTATGGTGGCAGGCGCATTCACAGGGCACTTGTTAGCCCTTGGGCTTAAACCCGTTGGAGCTGGGGACGAATCTTTCAACAGTTATACTGAAGGAAAGCTTGATGATGTCGTAAATATTGGAAATGACGTACCTTACGAGAAAATAATGGAGCTGCAGCCGGATTTAATCGTGGTCTGGAATGATGCAGAAACGATAGAAAAACTGTCCAAAATTGCACCGACCGTTGCCGTGGAATACGGAGTTCCTTTTCGCAAGCAATTGATCGAATTTGGCAAAATGACGGGCAGAGAAGAACAGGCAAACGCGTGGATTGCAGACTGGGATACCAAAATTGCTAAATACAAACCGCTGGTGAGACAAGCTGTTGGTGATCGTTCTGTATCAATCTTTGATTCAGGAAGTGCCAAAGAGTTTTATGCCTATGGCAGCTTTGGCCGAGGTGGAGATATTATCTATGGAGAGTTTGATCTGAAAGCACCCCCTATAATTCAAAAAGAGGCCATTGACAGTGGAAAAGGCTGGGCCAAGCTCTCTCTGGAATTGTTACCTCAATACGCAGGGGATTACATTTTTATTAGTGGCTGGACTGGTGAAGAAAATGTTGCTCCGATATTTGAAGGCAAGGTGTGGGAGAACCTTCCTGCTGTCAAGAACAATCGTGTTTATCGTGAAAATAGCCGAGGCTTCGTATTCAGTGATCCCATTTCACTGGAAGCCCAGCTTCAATTTGTCGTAGACAGCTTAACAAATTCGAAGTGAAACCCAGGAAGCTCTATTGCCGATTTTAACCTTCTGATCGAATCATAAAATAATGGCTCAATTTTACGGACACATAAATAGGGACCTCAAGCCTTTTTAGCGAGAGATCCCTTTTTCTGCAATGAATTACTTTTTGATTTTACCATCATATCCAAGCTTATAAATCGTGCCTTTCTCAAAAGAAAGAAATGCAAGACCATCGCCTACTGTACCTATAAATCGATCATTTGCGTCTAAAGAACGCAGCTTGCTCTTCTTGCCTGTATAACGATTATAAAGATACAAGTCACTCTTATTATTGCCATTCTTGTCTACCGAAAAACTTCGATAATAAAACTTATTATTTATATATGCTACGGGATCAATATACTCTTTAGAGGCAAATGTTTTTTTTATATTTGCATTTAAATCGGAAAAATGACCTTTGTAGCTATAACCTCCATCTACGATCTCCAAAAAAAACATAACTTTCCCATAAAATTCGTATAACTCCACACCTTTAGAAGATAAGCTCTTCAACCCTGTACCATCTAAATTCATACGATAAAACTTGTCATTATCCCTGTTTGTATAATAGATATGTCCGTTGTTTATTTTAAAATTATAAAAAGGAGATTTAGACAATATCGTATGTTCGTTTGAACCATCTGTTTTCATTGAGCCGAAAGACAACGCATCTGGCGTTTCCGCAGTCCTTTCATCTTTAACAAAATAAATCGTATCTCCTACAGCAGTAAACCTTGCAAAATTATCCTCTTTGTTAAGTGAGGTTAATGCCGATCCATCTTTCTTAATTTTAGCCATCTGACGATTCCAAGGGTCTTGCTCATTTTCAATCAGAAAATAGATCCACTCTCCAACCCATTTTACATCTGAAACTCGCTTAGGGAATATAGACTCTGTTTTGCTTCTATTACCTGTGAATGTTGTAACGTTGATGCCCATCAAATCTCCGTCATCTTCATAACCTTCCCATACTAAAGTTTTAGCGGAATCCTCAGCCCCATATACAGGTACTACACCTAACAACATGATCACACTTAATAACGCTACCAACCATTTTCTACTCATTCTTTTCTCCCTAAATTATGTATTTTTCTACATTAAATATTGTAAGTGGAATTTAAAAATAGAACAATCCTTTTACTCCACATTCTGGTATCCTCTTCGTTATAAAATAACTACAGACTCGGCATGTAAATGAAGTGAGCATACGTATAAGTCAACTTAGATGAAAGAACCTCTCACCATATGGCAAAAGGTTATTTTTTTTCTTTAATTTACAAATTTTACTGTAAAAGATTTCATTAAGTGATAGTAAGACCGCCGCTTGCATATCCCGCAATTGTTGCAGCCAGATCAGCTCCGGCGGTTACTGATGCTGAGAAGACCATAAGCAGACGGTCACCAGCGGCTACCGGAATACTCAGACCTGAGGTCAATCCGCTGGCGATTGTGCCTAATGACAATGCGCCAGTCAACGCTGGTGCCAAGGTGACCAGTGCTCCTGGTACAGCCGTAAAGGTATTATTTGGTGTAGTCGAACGGAATAATTGTGCAGTTATCGTTACTGTAGACAGAGCCAGGTTAAGTGCAGCTGTCGTACTAAAATAAGCAGCCAGTGAAGTAATCGTCCCTGCTCGTGATGCCGAGAACGCAAAGTTAAGCAAAGTTCCGGCAGCGCCGGTGAGATCGATGATTCCTCCATTAATCGTTATTCCAGACGCATTATTACCAAAGCCAACCAAGCTGGAGGTATTCAAAAGTCCGCCCAGAACAGTAGTCAACGAAGCTGGTAACCCAGATGCATAAGGGATAATCGCTCCAGAACCTGTTGCTCCGGTTGCACCCGTCACTCCCGCAAGACCTGTTGCTCCGGTCGCGCCCGTTACTCCTGCCAGACCCGTTGCTCCGGTTGCACCCGTCACTCCCGCAAGACCTGTTGCTCCGGTCGCGCCCGTTACTCCTGTAAGACCTGTTGCTCCGGTTGCGCCCGTTACTCCCGCAAGACCTGTCGCTCCGGTCTCACCCGTCACTCCTGTAAGACCTGTTGCTCCGGTCGCGCCCGTTACTCCCGCAAGACCTGTTGCTCCGGTTGCACCCGTTACTCCTGCCAGACCCGTTGCTCCGGTCGCACCCGTCACTCCTGCCAGACCTGTTGCTCCGGTTGCACCCGTTACTCCTGCCAGACCCGTTGCTCCGGTCGCGCCCGTTACTCCTGCAAGACCTGTTGCTCCGGTCGCGCCCGTTACTCCCGCCAGGCCCGTTGCTCCGGTCGCACCCGTCACTCCTGCCAGACCTGTTGCTCCGGTTGCACCCGTCACTCCTGCCAGACCTGTTGCTCCGGTCGCGCCCGTTACTCCTGCCAGACCTGTTGCTCCGGTTGCGCCCGTCACTCCCGCAAGACCTGTTGCTCCGGTTGCACCCGTTACTCCCGCCAGGCCCGTTGCTCCAGTTGCGCCAGTTACACCAGTCGCACCCGTTGCTCCGGTAGCTCCTCCTGCTGGACCAGTCGCACCCGTTGCTCCGGTTGCACCTGTAGCTCCTGTAACTCCAGTCGTACCAAGCACTTCACCCAACAATTCGGAAGAAACCAAACGATGTGCTGTTACCAAAGAACCCGTGCTACTCTTACCCCATACTGAAACTTGAACAGGATCATTTACCGTCGCTGTTGTAGTAAACGTGAATTCAAATGCATCCAGATTAGCAAAGTAGTTATTCGTTATGACTTGATTAGGTGCGATGTCCAAAGATTCACTGACATACAACACTCTCAACCCGCCACTCATGTAATACCCTTCTATTAGAACAGATGAGGCTGTTACATCACTGCGGTTATCAATTCTAACCGTCACGGATTGAGTTGGTCTTACACCACTAACAGCGTTGTTTTCGATCGGCCCTGTCGATAAAAAGCTCATCGCTATATTCCCTTCTTTCGAAAAAAGTCTTTTTTTCTACAAATCTTGAACTGTTTTTTCGTGTTCCACTACCCGGTGTGCATCCACCAACTGACCTGACGAATCTTTGCCCCACACTGAGATTCCGACGTCTCCCACTCGTTCATCACTTATTCCAAACACAAATTCAAATGCATCTACATCTGCAAAATAATTTCGGGTTACTGCTTCATTCGGTGCAATGCTGATCAATTCACTTACATACAGCGTTCTTGTTGTACTCAGCACATAACCCTGAACAGATACACTTGCCGCATCTACAGCAGCCCGACTCACCAATCTGATCGTTACCTGTTGTGTCGGCCTTACCCCGGAAACGGCATTATTCTCGATCGGTCCAGTTGATAATATAGCCATTTTCCCATCCCACCTTTTGTGAGCCTCTTACTCTAGCTTTTCTTGACATCATGGATCACATATTAGTCATATTCATTCACTAGATCAGCGGTGTGGACCATAGACAGGGGACAGTTCACCATTATCAAACCATAACTGCCATGAACATCTAAAATTTCATCCTATAAAGCTTGTAAATAGGTATAATCCTGATGTATGTATTTCAACACAAAAATGACCGTTCCTCACGAAATGAAGGAGCTACGGCTACCATTGGATAGATCTTATTAATGTCACTCTTACATTGAATAAACCTACTGTTTATACTCGAGTCCAATGAATCATAAAGACATATGAAGTGTTAAAAATACCGATTTGACATGTTGCACAATATGTTGAAATAAAGCATTCAACCTTCCACTCCACTTTTTCTTACAAATTTTGATAGAAAGTGATTGTATTGTGACAGAAATGTGATATGATATCGTCAACCACAAAAAACATTTTAAAACAAAAATGAAAAATAATTACATAAAACGAGTCACAACTCTGTTTTTTTCTTTTTAAAACCATTCTATTGAAAGCGATTACATTGCACAACAGGACAAATTATATACTTTTTCACACACAAGTTCGTACTTCCCCCACCCTATTCCTGGGTTACCGCTGTCAACTTGCTACAGTAGATAGCTATTCTCTGTACAGGTTGTATGGCTTAAGCCATAGATCACAAACATGAATGATTCAATCGATCTCTTCTTTGAAAGGAGGTGTGATAAAGAACATTAACTCATCCTACTTCTTTTTCTTCTCACTGTAACTCTCTCATCCAACAGCTCTGTCCAACCATTAAGGGTAACACCCAATAACACTATCCCACACTAATTCAATGGAGGCGAACGTATGATCATCCGTAAACCACTAGCTCTGCTGATGTCACTAATTCTGGTTTTTTCCATTCTACCCGCTGAGTCCAGCTATGCAGCGAATAATGCCGTGGCCAAAACGCCTGTAAATGCCAATCCACTAGTTGATCACAAATTGGGAGCCGACCCTTACGTGCTTGTTCACAACAATCGGGTCTACGTCTACATGACAGGTGATACCTTCCTCTACAACAATGATGGCTCTGTCCGCGAAAATAACTACGGCACCATCGGAAGAATCAGCGTAATCTCCTCGGCTGACATGGTGAACTGGACGGACCACGGCTATATTCCGGTAGCCGGTGCAAACAATGCTAACAATGGACAAGGCATTGCCAGATGGGCAAGCCAGTCCTGGGCGCCAGCAATGGCCAAGAAAACAATTGCAGGTAAAGATAAGTTTTTCCTGTATTTCGCCAACTCCGGTGCAGGAATCGGTGTTTTGACAGCAGATTCCCCGATCGGCCCATGGTCTGATCCAATCGGACGGGCACTTGTTACCCACGGAACTCCTGGGATGTCGGGCGTAACTTGGCTCTTTGACCCGGCTGTGCTTGTCGATGACGATGGCTCCGCTTATCTGTATGCAGGTGGCGGTATTCCGAACGATACCAATGCAGCTTCCATTGCAAATCCAAAAACAGCACGAGTTATTCGTCTTGGCGCCGACATGACAAGTGTGGTTGGCAGTGCTACGACTATTGATGCACCTTATATGTTTGAAGATTCCGGTATCCATAAGTACAACGGCAAATATTATTACTCGTATTGCATCAACTTTGCTGGAAACCATCCGGCAGCCTACCCAAAAGGTGAAATCGGATATATGGTAAGTGACAGTCCGATGGGGCCGTTCACATACAAAGGACATTTCCTCAAAAATCCGGGTACATTCTTCGGTGTAGGTGGCAACAACCATCATGCCGTGTTCCAGTTCAATAACCAATGGTATGTCGCGTATCATGCACAAACAGTGAGTAAAGCCTTCCTCGGTGATGGCAAAGGATATCGTTCTACCCACATCAACAGACTGACACATAACGCAGACGGATCGATTCAAGAAGTACAGGGGAACATGACAGGTGTGCCTCAGACAGCTAACCTTAATCCGTATAACAGAGTGGAAGCCGAGACGATTGCTTGGCAAGCTGGCATCAATACACAGCCGACTCAAGCAAGCGGTGGACCAACGGCTAACCAAAATGTAACCAATATCAATAATGGAGACTGGGTTGCTGTAAGTAATGTGGATTTTGGTTCAACAGGTGCATCGAAATTCAAGGCCAACGTAGCTTCTACTGGAAATGGTAACATCGAACTTCGCCTTGGCAGCCCGACAGGTACACTGATCGGCACGCTTAACGTCACTTCGACGGGTGGCATGCAGAACTGGCGTGAGATCGAAACCAATATCACCAATACAACCGGACGTCATCATCTATATCTGGTGTTTACAGGCTCAGGTAACGGAAATCTGTTCAATCTGGATTACTGGCAGTTTACTTCCGGTTCCGGTGGTAACCCCAATCCAAATCCCAACCCGAATCCAAATCCAAACGTGACTCGCGTTGAAGCGGAAAGCATGACCCTTGCCGGTCAATATGCCGGGTTGATTAGTTCTCCATTTAACGGTGTGGCACTCTATGCGAATAATGATTCTGCATCGTACAATCAATTTTTTGCTAACCCTACACATCAGTTCTCTCTTCGGGGTGCTTCCAACAACAATAGTACAGCCCGTGTTGATCTCGTTATCGGCGGGGTAACCGCTGGTTCGTTCTTTTTTACCGGAACACAGCCAACGGTTCAAACTTTGCCAAACATCACACACGCCACAGGAAATCAGGAGATCAAGCTGGTTGTGACAACGGATAACGGTACTTGGGATGCTTACATCGATTATCTTGAAATTTCGTAATTAATTTATCTATTTTCTGTGGATTTTGACATTCCAGGAGGAGTAGTTATGTGGAAAAAAATCGGGGTGCTCCTGCTCACACTTCCTCTGCTGTTAACATCGTTGCCATTGACCCCGCAGTCTGCCTCTGCGGCAACGTTTAACAATCCGGTCATCTATGCAGATGTACCGGATAGCGATGTCATTCGCGTGGGCAATACCTTCTATATGACCAGCACCACCATGCACATGAACCCGGGCGTTCCTGTCATGAAGTCAACCGATCTGGTCAACTGGAGCATTGTGAACTATGTATATGACACACTTGGCAATGGTGATGTACAGAACCTGAATAACGGTCAGAACGAATACGGGCGCGGGTCTTGGGCCAGTAGCCTTCGCTACAATAATGGCACCTATTACGTCGCATTCGGTTCCCTTTCCACAGGAAGGACTTACATCTATCAGACCAGTAACATCGAAACCGGACCGTGGACGCCTTACACGTTGAACAGTTATTACCATGATCCCTCCCTGCTCTTTGACGGAAACCGTACGTTTCTTGTCCACGGCAGTGATAACATCAGCATCGTCGAGTTAACACCTGATGCCAAAGCTGTGAAATCCGGCGGTATGAATCAAGTGTTGATCCCGAATGCTAGTAATATTGCTGGCTCCAATATGATTGTAAAAGCAGAAGGCGCGCACATTCAGAAGATTAACGGTATGTATTACGTCTTCCTGATTGCTTGGCCTTCCGGTGATGGACGAATCCAGCTTGCCTATCGCGCAAACTCATTGACAGGGCCCTATACGGGCAAAGTGGTACTCAGAGATTCAGGCATCGCGCAAGGAGGGATCATAGATACCGCATCTGGTTCATGGTATGGTTTCCTGTTTCGCGATCGAGGAGCCGTTGGACGTATTCCATATCTAGTACCGATAACCTGGTCCGATAACTGGCCTGTATTCGGAGTTAATGGGAAAGTTCCATTGACGATGAACATGCCTGTGGAAGGACAGCCAGCCGCTAAAATCTTCGGTTCAGATGAGTTTAATGCGCCCTCGGGCACATCTACTCTCTCGAAGTTCTGGCAGTGGAATCATAATCCTGACCCGTCAAAATGGTCCTTGAGCCAGCGTCCCGGCTTCATGCGGCTGACCACAGGCAAGCTCAGCAAAAATATATTGGAGGCTCGCAATACACTGACACAACGCACGTTTGGGCCAAAAAGTACAGGCATTACCGCCTTGGAAACGGCGGGTATGAAGGATGGCGATTATGCCGGCCTAGCCGCTTTTCAGGCCAAATATGGCTTTGTGGGTGTCAAGATGACAGGTAATACCAAGTCAATCGTAATGACAAATGCCAGTTCTGGCACGATGACAGAGGTGGCAAGTGTGCCCCTGAACCAGAACAAAATTTATCTGCGGGTTATCTGTGACTTCACCAATCAGACAGATAAAGCCTATTTCGCCTACAGTCTGAATGGAACGAACTGGACAACCATTGGCAATACACTACAGATGTCCTATACGTTGCCACACTTTATGGGTTACCGCTTTGCATTGTTTAACTACGCTACCAAATCTACCGGAGGTTATGCTGATTTTGACTTCTTCCGTGTGGAGTAAGCGTGATGAACGTACTGCTGATTTTTAGAATCAGTACTGCGAATCGAGGTACACTTGAAGTACACTTGCAATAAAACTGTGGCCTGGAACTCCGCTATGTGCGGAGCCAGGTCATTTTCATTATTTTTATAAAAACATCTCACTTGAACGCTTTAATATATTGGATATACGCTTTAGCACTGTGGTCAATCTCTTCATCACTTGCCTGGAATGAGGCACCAAAGACAGCATAATGCGGCAGTGCCGTAACGCCCACATGATTCATACTTGCCTTGAACGGTGTAATCAGTTCTTCTACACTAAAACCTACCGGCTGTCCTTTTCCGTAATTCTCCCGCTGATCTCCGATTGTCATGGCCAGTCCCATCCGCTTTCCATGCAATCGATTGCCCTTCGATCCATAAGCCCATCCATGCGTGAACACATCATCCAGCCATTTTTTGAGCAGCGGCGGGTAACTATACCAATAGAACGGAAACTGCAAAATAATATGATCATGCGCCTCCAGTAACTCCTGTTCGCGAACAACGTTGATGTTCCAATCAGGATAAGTCTCGTATAATTCGTGAATATGCACCTCATCTGCGTGCTGCTCCAGCTCCATTTTCCAGCGACGATTTACTCTTGAAGTTGTCATATTCGGATGTGCCAGAATAATCAGTGTTTTCATTGCATGCCTTCCTCTCTTTAAAACAGACTGATTTCTTTTCTTGATTACGGTTCATTATCCACCCCGTCACTCCAAAAGAAAATACACACAATGAAGTAAGATACTTACCTCAAGGTGTGTATGGACTTCTGCTTTGTAACTGTGAGAAAATAAATAGTTATCCCTGTAAATACGTATAAATCCAACGAGGTGATATGAATGAAGGAATATCGTTTGGGCATTGAAGCTACACTCGAAATCATTGGCGGTAAGTGGAAAGCGATCATCATCTGTTTATTAATGTCAGGTGTCAAACGAACAGGAGAACTAGAGCGCAGCATGCCCGGCATTTCCCAAAAAGTACTGATTCAACAATTACGCGAATTGGAACGTGATGGTCTTGTCACAAGACATGTGTATCAGCAAATGCCACCCAAGGTCGAGTATAGTCTTACGGAATATGGTGTCACAGCGAATACGATTGTGGATGTGATGTGTACTTGGGGAAGGGATAATATCGCGCTAAGGCAACAACGCGGAGAAGACATTGTTTTGTTATCCGATGAACAAAGGAAGCTCTACGAATGAAGCATCTCTCATGTAACCTTCATCTCCCATATCCCTCCTATATAGTAAAATATCATTATCATTATTAATTTTGATGTAGGTTGGATTCTTAAATGCCACACTCCTATGAAGTAACTCCTTTGGCATAACAAACAGGACACTTGAGTGTGAATCCAATCTGTATCGTCTGGAGGTTTTTACATATGAAAAAATATATTGTATTTGGTGCTAGTAAAGGATTAGGGGACGCATTTGTCCGCGGAGTGCCGCAGGCAGGAGATAAAGTGTGGGTTGTATCCCGCAGCAAACCAGAAAGTCTGCAACTGGAAGACGGTGTACAGCGCGTATGGATTCAGGCCGATCTCTCGGAGCTTCAAGCCGCCAAACAGATTGCAGAGCAGCTACAGGGCGAAACGTTGGATGTGCTTATTTATAACGTAGGTATTTGGGAAAAGGAAGGATTTGAGGAACACTACACCTTTGATCAGGATGAGCCTTCCGATATTCAAGAGCTGATCCATGTGAATATAACGTCCACCATTGTATGCATTCAAGCTCTACTGCCTCAGCTTCGCAAGTCTGCAGCAGGCAAGATCATTCTTATCGGCTCCACAGCAGGTTTAAGCAATGCTGGTAGCACTCAGGTTTCTTTTGTTGCCTCCAAGTTTGCCATCCGTGGAATTACAGAAGCACTCAGAGAACATACCCGGCGGGATCACATCGCCGTAACGTGCATTAATCCGGGAGAACTGGCAGCAGAGATTCCCTACGAAGATGGAATGGAACGCGCGCTGTCAGAGTATGACGGGACACGCATTCCTGTTCAAGATATGGTGTCCATCGTGCAGTGTATCGTTAGCTTGTCCAGAGCGGCCTGTGTAAAAGAGATTAACGTACCTGCTCTTACCGATATGAATACGTAGTAAAAAGGGCTGAATTCTATCGAATTTGAACGCTGGATTTTCACATTAAATATCGGGAAACATGCTCAATGGCCATTGACTGGATTCGTTGTTGTTCGGGAATATGTTCATAGATGACATGTGACTTCCCTTGTTGGATAAGCTGTTCTCGTATAGCTGCAATGCGCCCTTTATTAAAATCAATAAAACGGAAATCCACCTGTCGAAGCTGATCAAGCTCTGCCAGTCTAACAAATGAAGCCGCTTTGATGGCTGTATTGATTTCCTTCAGCTCCAAGACCTCAAGTGCACGGGCTGTCCATAAACACTCGATATCTTGGAGCGATTTCATGTAACTCAGTTCAAGCTGTTTTAGCAGGGGCATCTGCGAGAAATCACAACATTGTTCCAATTTGGGCAGGGATACATGCAAATACTCAAGTCCGTGCATCTGCTCCAGTCCCTGGATATTCATCAATTTCCGCACCGAGCTAAGCTTGAGCATACGGATGGTGGACTGTGCCAACACTCCCAGCTCGCTCTTTAACTCACAATGATCCAGAGACAAATACTCGAGCTTCGGCAGTTGTGTTAACACCTCGAGACTATCCACCGGACAGTTCAGGATGATGGTCTCCAGACACTGACATTTTTCTAAGGAGATCATTTTTTTGAATTTGCCGTGCAGTTCAAGATAAGCTAACTGCTGATATTGTTCAATAAAACACAGATCCGTTGCTTTCGCGGGTGAGTTCAATCTCAGAAATACCAATTGCTTCAAGGCTCCTAGTATGGTCAGATCCTGCACCTGTGCACAGTCCAGCTGTAAGGCAGACACATGTTTCAACTGCGCTAAACGTCCTAGAAAGTTTGATGGATATTTCGCTTCAATATCCGTATTGGATATGTGAAGAATCAGATCAGGCCTGACTGCAAAAACGTTCATGTCCAGTTCAGTCAAATCCTCATACGTATCCACGCCAACACGAAAATGAACCGTTGCCCTGCGGCGCAAATGCTGCACCGCCTGGTTCATTTTTTCTTCATTCCAGGGCATTCCCTGTATCGAAGCATGCCAAAATTGAGTCATTCCCCTTCCCCCTGTCCTGTTCAGTCCAGTTCACATCATGCATTTCATTCAACCTATATTCCGATGGTTAAGAATTAATTAAATTACAACTTTTTATAAACATATTATACCAAATCAATCTCCCATCTGTGATCCGGAGTTTTCTTAATTCTTTTTTAATTCGACAAAAATATACACAAATCTATATTATATGCCGACATATAACTCAGAAGTTTTGAACTTCGTATTAAAAACCTGGGGAGATGGAACATGTCAAACATTTTTAAAAAGCGGGGGAACAGAGGAGCACGTACTTCCAGTATGGCCAACACTCTGGCTGCTGTACTGCTCATTATCATTGTTGTCGTATTCGCTGTACTGGGAACATTCATGTTCACAAGCACAAGAAACATTCTGGTTAAACAGCAGGAATCCATGCTCCAGACCAAAACACAAGCCATCGTCAGTGAGTTCGATGCACTGTTTAAAGAAAAAGGCTCACTGGTCAAACAAATGTCCACTAACAAATTATTCAGGCAATACATAGAAACAACGAAATCAGCTGCAGAAGCAGCCACTTCTACTTATGCTGCTGAAACAAGAGATACACTGGCTAAGATTGTGGAAGCAGAACCTTCATTCAATGATGCCTGGATTGCCGGCATGGATGGAAAAGGCTTCTGGTTACAAAATGACGGAGTTGTTTCCGCACCGGATTTCGATATTCAGGCACGTCCTTACTACCAGCCGGTAAAAGACGCTGATGGGCTTTATTTCTCTGATCCGTACATTGACATCTCGGCAGGCAAAGTACTTATGGGCATTTTTTATCCAATTAAGGATGATAACAACAACATGATTGGCTTTGCCGCGGCAGATATTTTGTTTAGTAATATCCCGAGTATTATGGAGAGCTACTCATTGGGGGACACAGGTTATTCCATATTGTTATCCAAGAATGGGGATATTCTGTATCATCCGGATGAGAGTAAAGTGTTGAAGGAGAACATCCTGAAAACTACTGGTGATCTGGGTGAAGTTGGTAAAAAAATGATGGCTGGTGAATCTGGCATCCAACTTATAAACGATAATGGGGAACGTCGTTACATCGGGTATGCTACAAGCAAGGATACAGGCTGGTCCGTAGGTCTCACCATTTCGGAGAAAGAAGTTTTATCAGAACTTAGGACATTCACATGGCTTACCCTTGGCGGGTTTGCTGCAGCTACAATTCTTCTAGTCATTATCAGCTACATTACTCTGCGTCGTCTGTTGCGCACCATCCCGCAGCTATTGGGTAAAATCAAGCAGATTGAACAAGGTGATTTGACAGTTACACTGGATATCAAATCCAATAATGAAATTGGACAGATCGCCACTGGCCTGAATTCCATGGTGCAGAAAATTCAAAGCATGTTGCAAATCGTTGGCAATTCAGCTCAAGTGCTGAATCATTCATCCAATGACTTGCAGTCGATATCATCCAGAACCGCTGTAACCATGAACGATACATCTACGGCGATCAATGAAATTGCCAATGCAACCAATTATCAGTCGATTGAAACGGAAAATATTTTACGTAAAACAAGCTCATTATCGAGCCAAATTGATGAAATCGCTGCTGATGCACAGGCGATGGGATCTATGGTACAGACCTCTGTTGATCAAAGCGGTCAAGGACTTGCGGTTGTAGAGCAACTGTCCAAATGGTCAGCGGAGAACCACAGTTCTACTCAATCCATTTCTTCCATTATTCAAGAGATTGATCAGAGCCGGAATGAAATTTCCAGTTTTGTGGATACGGTGAAGCAAATTGCTTCTCAGACCAATTTGCTTGCGCTTAACGCTTCTATTGAAGCTGCACGCGCCGGGGAACATGGCAGAGGATTCGCTGTCGTTGCAGAAGAAGTGCGTAAGCTGGCAGAACAAACTGCACTGGCTACAGAGGAAATTAACAAAAAAGTAAGTATCATTGAAGAGAAAACTTCCCTTTCGGTGGAACACACGATGCGAGGAATGAAGATTGCGGAAGAGAACACGAAGTCTGTAGAAGACACTAAGCAAGTGTTCTACAGCATCAATCAAGATTTGGAAGAACTTAAGCTACGTATGGCACAAATCACCAATAGTACTGCCAGTGTGCATCAGCATAAAGATGAGATTTTCCAGGCGCTGGAGATTATCTCCTCCACTACGGAAGAGAACTCTGCCTCCACGGAAGAAGTTAGCGCAAGCACACAGGAACAACTGGAAAGTATTCAACAAGTGGCCGATCTGTCCAATCAGTTGAATCAACTGTCCGCTAAACTGCAGGAAGAATTGAGTCATTTTAAAGTGGAATAAGCTGTACTCCCCTCCTGCTCTTCTCTTTTGTACGCGATCCATTTATTATTAAATACATGCGTACGAAGAGCACTGGAGGCTGATGGACTTATCATGAGATTTGCAAAACGAATGGATCACTTTAGTGAAGGCATCTTCACCAAATTGCTGGACATAAAGCGCCGCCGGCTGGACAACGGGCAACCTGTCATCGATCTTAGCGTCGGAACACCCAATATCCCACCGGCTCCGCACATTATGAAAGCACTCGGTGAAGCGGCTGCTGATCCGGCCAACTATATCTACGCAGTTAACGATCAGAAGGAACTGCTTCAGGCGGCAAGTGACTGGTACAGGAATCGATATCAAGTCGAGTTGAACCCGGCGACAGAAATCTGCTCGTTGCTCGGCTCGCAGGAAGGACTTGCGCACATCTCCCTCTCGATTGTCGATGAAGGTGATCTCGTTCTGGTACCTGATCCCTGTTATCCGGTGTTTGCAGATGGCCCCCTTTTGGCTGGGGCTGAACTATATTATATGCCTCAAAAAGAGGAACATCATTATGTTATCCAATTGCAAGACATCCCTGAGGCAGTAGCCGAACGGGCTAAGTTCATGCTTGTATCGTATCCGAACAATCCAACAACAGCGATGGCTCCGGACTCCTTTTACGAGGATTTGATCGCTTTTGCCAAGAAATACGATATTATCGTATTGCATGATAACGCGTATAGCGAGCTTGTGTTTGACCAGAAAACATGTGGCAGTTTTCTAGCCTATCCCGGTGCTATGGAAGTTGGAATTGAATTCAATTCCCTATCCAAAACGTACGGACTGGCTGGAGCACGAATCGGTTTTTGTATGGGAAACAAGGCGATTGTCTCCATGCTGAAAAAGCTGAAATCCAATATGGATTACGGCATGTTTATCCCGATTCAGAAGGCAGCTATTGCCGCCATTACAGGAGATCAGAGTGATGTAGAGCGGGTAAGATCCATCTATGAGGAACGACGGGACATGCTGTGCGAAGGCTTCGCCAAACTGGGCTGGCCAATCAGCAAACCGGAAGCTACGATGTTCATCTGGACACGGATTCCCGCGCACTATGACTCATCAGAGCAATTCGCTACAGATCTCGTTACACGGGCAGGAGTCATTGTTACACCAGGTAGTGCCTTCGGGCCTTCAGGTGAAGGATACGTGCGGTTTGCGCTGGTACAGGATTTAGAGCAACTGCAACAAGCCCTTCACTATGTTGAAGCGAGCGGTATGCTCATTCCTGAAAAGTTAGGCTGATCAGCCTTTAAAGTAGTAAGTAATACAGATTTTTTGAAACAAAAGTAAAAGCACCAAACCCTTCTGATTCGGGTTTGGTGCTTTTTAGTTCAATTTTCACTTCATCGCTTTGCGCCAGTTTGAACGGTACATCAGATACAGGAAATATGGTGTACCAATGATCGCAATGAGAATGCCTGACGGAATTTCCGTTGGAGCCATCACCGTTCTGCCAATCGTATCTGCGAGTACCAGCATCACGGCTCCAGCCAGCGCGGACAGAAACATCGACTGCCTCAGTTTATGTCCAGTCAGCAAACGAACCATATGTGGTGCAATCAGACCGATAAATCCAACCGTTCCCACACAAGCGACCGCGCCAGCCGCGAGCAGTACTCCCACAGTCATTGCCAGCAAGCGAGTGCGACGTACATTCACCCCAAGCCCGGAAGCGCTATTGTCGTCAAAGACAAGCAGTTCAAACTTGCGAGCAAGCCACCAGGCCACTGGCACCAAAATGAGCAGGAATATCCCGATCACTTTGACTTGATCCCAAGTACGGGCATATGTGCTACCTGTCAGCCAGATATAACCGCTGCTACCGTACACGGCACCGCGTACAATCAGAATCTGTATACCTGCGCCAGCAATGGCCGACATGGCAATGCCCAGCAATACAACGGCGGAAGGATTCAATCCTTTTTTCCAAGAAAGCGAGAATACAACCGCAGCGGCAATGGCGGCACCTATAATAGCTGCAACAGGCAATACATACATCGGTAACCCAGGCCACAGGATGAATACCATCATGGCACCAAGCCCTGCACCGGAAGATACTCCTACAATCGATGCATCAGCCAGTGGATTACGAACGGCCATCTGGATCAGTACCCCACTGATCGCAAGAGCTGCCCCTGCCCCTGCGGCCACCAAGGTACGAGGAATTCGAAGATGCACAATTCCAGAGAATAACCCATCCGACTGGAACAAACTCGGTAGCAGATCGGCCAGTGGAATACGCATTCCACCGAACATCGTACTGAGGAACAACAATAGGATCGTAATGGCAGAAAACAGAATAGCCATAGGTGTGAAGGTAAAACGGCGTACGCGCCCACCGGTACTCATCGATGTCGTCATGCCAGCACCATTTCCTGCTTTCATGCGAGTCAGCACAAGCCAGATAAGCCACGGTGCACCAATGATCGCCATCACGGCACCGGTTGGCAATTCCATACTGGAGTTGTGTATCATTTTGGCAAGGACATCTGCTCCTACCAGCAACGCTGCCCCCCAGATGAATACACCCGGAATCAAAAGCCGATTGGAGCGAACTCCGCTTAGGCGAACCAAATGTGGAGCGACCAGACCGACAAAGCCAATCGGTCCGATGACGCTGACGATCACTGCAGCCAGAATGACGGCAATGATTAGTCCACCTGTTCGAGCAAGTCCAACTCTCTGACCCAAAGAAGAGGCGGTCGATTCATCCAGCTCCAGCATATCCCACTGTTTGGACAAAATCAGAGCCAGCAGCGTTACACCTGTGACCCAAGGCCAGACGTAGTTCACACCGGTCCAGTCATTCTGGACCAGGGTTCCTGAGCCCCATAGAAATAAGCCCTGAGTTTCCATAGAGAAAAAAATATGCAATGCACTTGTAAATGAACCAAGCACCATGGACACGATCATTCCTGATAACGCAAGCCGTACCGGCGTTGACGTACGACCGCCGCCCATAAAATAAGCTGCGAACGCTGCAACCAATCCACCCATAGCAGCAAAAAGAAACGGTGACTGGCTCAATACACCTGGAAAAAGAATGGCACCTAACACCACTACAAAATAAGCCCCTGCATTAATTCCAAGTGTGTCTGAGGCTGCAAGCGGGTTGCGGGTAATGGTCTGCAACAACGCCCCGGCAACAGCCAGTGCGCCCCCTGCTAGAATACCGATCACCGTACGCGGCATACGCAGATCCCATACCATATTATGTTCGAGCGTACCCTGTCTGTTTGTAAGCGCGCCCCAAACATCATGCAATGATATGGCCGCTTCCCCATAACACAGACTTACAAAAAAAAGCACGATAAGGGCGGTTAGACCGCCCCCATAGATGCTTATCATACGCCAGTTCGTGGCTGGCTTCGTTCCTTGTTGAGTCAGACTCATTTGGTAATCGCCTCAACTACACCGTCAACCAGTACTTTGGAAGAAATCGGGCCGCCAAATGTCCATGTCGTACTTCCCAATTGATACGTACGCTTTTCCTTCACAAAGTTCAGACCCTTCCAAACGGAATTATCTTTCATCGCTGTGCCAAATACATCATCGTCTGGCTGTGTAATATAGATAAAATTGCTGTCCTGTACTTTGGATAAAGATTCAATACCTACCGTGGAGAAACCGTAGTTTTCAAGTTTGTCCGGCTGCCAATCATTCACCAACCCAATTTTGTTCAAGGTACCCGCTACAACCGAATTGTCGCTGAACATACGCAGGGAAGCTGCATTTTGATACGTGAATGCCTGTGTCAGTACAAAGTGGAAATTTTCTTTTCCAGCGGCAGCCAGCTTTTCTTTGGCTTCTGCATAATGCTGATCCAGATTGCTCAGCACTTCTTTTGCTTTATCTTCTTTGCCCAGAGCTGTTGCAATTGTATTAAAAATGGTCGTCATTTTGTCATAGTTATAACCATCGCCGTTATATGGATCAAACTCCAGTGTTGGAGCAATAGCTTTCAACTGATCATACACGTTCGAATTGTTGTCTGCGTTGGCGATGATGAGATCCGGCTTGAGTGCTGCAATAGCCTCCATATTCGGCTCACTGCGTGTTCCGATATCTGTAACACTATCATCCAGAGCAGCTTGATCCGTTACATAAACTTTATAATTGGCATTATCTGCGTTACCGACAGGCTGGACTCCTAAAGCAACAACATCCTCTGTGTATGTCCATTCCAGTGTCACGACACGTTTAGCAGGCTTGTCCAGTGTAAATTCCCCACGATTATCTTGCACGGTAACCGGACCAGCAGACTCTTCAGCAGGAGCACCGCCCGAAACCGTATTTTTAGTTGGTTCTGTTGTTGTGGCATTTTTACCACATCCCGCCAGAACCAAAACAAATGCCATCATGATCAAAAGTGCATGTAACCCTTTTTTCATATCTCTAATCTCCTCTATGTTTGTATGTATTTATATGATAACAATTATCATTATCACCTATGAACTTCTTTTTTGTCAACGTTGCCTCATAATTTTCACATTCATGATTGATTACCAATAGAAAAAGGAAAGACATGACCCTTGGGGCAGCCTTTCCTCTTCTTTATTGTACCTTTATAGCATCAATTTGTACGTTGTTTCTGCCTATTCTTTGCTTAATGTTTGCTAGGTTTTGAACCTCTGCTTAGATTAACTGCATGGTCGTGATGCAGGTCTGATCCGTTTTGTATGTAGATAATTGTGTTTCAGCTACCTTTCCGCCCTGAACAATACGGATTAGATATGTTCTGTCTCGTGGCACCCAAAAGTCCATAAATCCGTTGGCACCGGACTTCAACACTTCATCTTTCATCAAAGTGTTGCCATTGGAATCATGAATCGTCACACTGAATTGTTCATTTGCCATCTCTCCTTGGCACCCCGTTAAACTATGAATCTCACAGGGATGTGTCTGTTCTACATAAGGAGCAATGGAGAGGAAAAACTCATCTTCCGGCAAATCGTAGGACGTTTCCTGGTTTCCTGAATCTGTCACGTTTAACGTTGTGGCACTGATGGAAGCAGACTGCGGTGTTTCTAGGCCTGTACTGATATCTTTAACCAGCTTTCGGATATCCGGTGCATCCGCCTGTTCGGTCTTCTTTTGGCCTACTGTATTGGCGATCAAGTATGTTCCGAGTACGACTACAAGTGCCACACTGGCAATAATCCATAACGATTTTTTCATTTGGCAACTCCTTTCTTATTGTTTTAATTATATAAGAAAAGGAGATATACCGGACGAATTCAATAGATTATTTCACCATATATTCACATTTTTGGTTCTTTGATCGAGTTCGAAAATTGGTTACTAAATATACAGCATTTAAACGAACAAGTGATCATACTTTTTGATCTGTGATTTCAAAATCTGTGCAATTCTTCCCAGTTCGTTATCATGTTCTTCAATGAATTCCATCACAGAGATTCGATTGAATTGAATGCTGGTCTCCAGTGCACGTGCTTGTTTTGAAAAGTCACTGCTAAACGGTTTTGCTTTAACTTTACGTAATGCAACACTCGTAGGCATGTGGAGCGGATAGTCAGATGTATCTGAAAGAAGGCTTAGACCATGATCAAAAAGTGGACACAATCTGTATCCTTTAGTTCCATGTATAAAAGCAATGTTATTCAAATGTCTGTCTTCATTTAATAAAATTGCATCCAATGGCAGCATCATTGAAAAGTACTCTAATGTATCTATTTTTAATACACTTTTTAGAAATTCAATCAATAAAAGTACAGAATCTCTTGTCCCTCGACCTTGTTGCAACTCATCGAATTTAACACCGTAACTTTCCAATATACGATGTAACGTTATAATACTTTCACCTGGGAGAAGAAAATCTTCTGAATAACATCCTTGATAGCTAATCCCATTTTCAACCAAAACACATCTTTTATAAGGTACCCTGAGTTGAAGGGGAATATTTGATCGACTGATTAACTCAAAAGCTACCCACTCTGCTAATCCTTCATAACCAAATTTATCTGCTTTCCCCCACTTGTTTTCAATTTTCCATTTCAACTGGTCACCCTTACTGCTACTCACAAATGTCTGTCGTAAATCCTTGCTCACTTGCAAAACGGGGATGGACATCGGCACAAGACAACTCCTCATTAGAAAATCTAATCCAGATATAGTCATCATACAATACACCATGTGTTTGTTTTACAATGTCTGAAGCAACGTATTCTTTCAGTCCTAGCGATTGCAGAATCTGATCAGCATGATGTCTGGTTCGAGGAAAACATCTGGATTCAAAGTAATCCAACACATCCCCTACACTGATCTGTTGCTTATTGGGAAAAGGCAAGAAAACAGGAGAGACATTTTCATCTTGCCATACTTCAACTTTTTGATTAACATAATCGACATTCACTTTTGCAATTACATCGTCATGCTCCAAAACCTCAAACTCAAGAGGAGGAGATATTAAATGTCTTATATTTTTCATATCGCTACCTCCCGTGCAAATTAAATTTCTTAAATTCTCTATAAGCCATCTTGCAATAATTATATCATGTAATTACAGCTTGATCTCGTATTCGCAATGTTCATGACCGCTTACGTTACACTTGGTTTCTTTTACAGTCACCCTTCGTTTCATCATCTTGGTAAGTGCCCCTTCGAGAATTGCCCCCTCCAGATCACATACCATTTTCTCATCTTCAAGTGTAGGCAGTCCTTTACAGAAACAGTCATCCACAGCAACTATGATCTTATGCTCATTTCTTTCTATTACCCGAGGAATACCAATCCGCAGTTCTTCAAACATTTGCAATAATTCCTCGACCGTATGTACAGGCAGATTCTCTCCAATTTTACGTCCAATGGTAAGTGTGGTGCCTTTGCCGCCCATCGGCAAACCCTGATTTAATCCAATTAACCTAATCGTGCGAAACAGTTCCAGCGGCACCATATTTCCCAACTTATCACGATTCATCTTTCTCATATCCTCAAATGTATATTCCAACATCGTTGCGACCCCCCATGGATGATTGATTATTCCATAATGACAGAAAAATATTTCCCTTTCCTTGATTCCAATCAATAAAACAGGCGATTCGCCTAATCTTGCAATCCCGCATTTAACTGGCCAATATAACTTGAAACACATCAAAAAAACCTTGCCAACCACACCAAGAACTTCTCGGGTGGCTGGCAAGGATATTGACTTTCATCCTATGAATCTCGCACTCTCTCCTATTCCTGACAGATACATTGGCCTGTCTATCTGCTGGTAATAGCTTTGTTTTTCTCAAAGAACCGGGCATTATGAGAAGACACACCCGCCATATCGGATGCTGCAGGTTCCAGATACATCTTGGCACTGTTAACTGCAAGCACTGCATCGTTAAAGGCTCCTGCGATCAGTCGCACTTTGCTTCCATAAGTTATAAAGTCACCGGCTCCAAACACACCTGGAATGTTGGTACGCATGCGCGCATCAACACTCACCCCATAATCTTCACGTTCGAGTCCCCACTGTACCAGATTGCCGAAGTCACGATCATACCCATGACTCACGATAACTTCATCCATGTCGATCTGTTTCAATTCCCCATTCTCCATATGTTTGAGTTCAACACGGTTTATCCGGTCACCCGAACCGTATAAATGAGATATCCCATAGGGCGTAAAGACCTGAGCATGAGCTTTCATCTGGGCGACTGGCGTTTCATGTGCAGTGAACTCATGCCGCCGGTGTACCACAATCACTTCATTCGCAATTTTGGCTATTTCATTGGCCCAATCAATGGCAGAATCGCCACCTCCCGAGATCAGAACCTGTTTGCCGATAAAACGGGAAACGTCTGTAACCGTGTAATGCAGATTGGTTAGTTCATAACGGTTCGCACCCTCAATGTCCAGCTTTTGAACCTGTGTCATTCCCCGACCTGCACATAACAGGATGGTGCGTGTGTAATGTTGCTCTCCCGTCTTGGTTGTCAGCACGAATACACCATCTTCACGCCGATGCATCTGATCAATCTGTTGGCCGAATACAATAGTGGGGTCGAATGTTCTCGCTTGTACCTCCAAAGATTCAATCAATTTCTCACAACGTACAGGCTCGATTCCCCCCACATCCCAGATTAACTTCTCTGGATAGGTACGCATAAATCCGCCGAGTTCCTGTTTGGCTTCAATGATTTTAGTGCGCATGGCTCTCATTCCGCTGTAGAATGCAGAGTACATTCCAGCAGGCCCACCGCCTACGATCGTAATATCATAAATGTCCAGTTGCTTCTCAGTATTCATTAAGGCACCAACTTTCCAACAACATAGTCCATTAATTTTAACCGAACCGATCGGACCCACACCGGATACAAATTCACTCGTTTTCAGTGGGAAAACATGATCATTCTTCACTGCCTTCAGATTCATCCACACCTGGCTTGCTTTCAGATCTTCCATGGATTTCTTCGTGTCATAACCTACGAGGGTTCTGTCTTCCAAGAAGATATAATCCGGATTCAACTCAGGCAAAAATTCCAGAGAGAACTGACTGAACCAATCTGTAGAATCTTTAATGGCCTCCGGACTGTTCAAACCGAGGGTTTCATAGAAAAAGACACTGCTGCTTCCCCCTTTTGGACCCATGAAACGGTAACGATTATGCTCCACACGCAGAACTAATACCGTCTTGTCTCCCAGAGCAGTTGCAATCTTATCTTTGGCCTGTGTAGCCTTCTGGTCAAATTCGGCCAGAACCTTAGCAGACTCCTCAGTCTTGTCGAAGATGGCCGCTAATTTTGGCATCGCCCGTTCCATTTCACTATTGGCATCCAGTGCCACAGTCGGAGCGATTTTGGATAATTCATCGTATACGCCCTGTTCCATACCCTCGCCGGCTGTAAGAATCATATCCGGAGATAACGCAAGCAACTGCTCATAATTGTATTGATATTGTTCTACTTCTATCGTCCGAACACCGTGTTCTTTAAAATAAGCCGGTCGATATTCCGCTTCAACTTCTGGCGTGTACAACACGATCTGTGGTGTAACTCCCATCTCAATTAAATACTCGGCGTAGATAGAATCAAAAACAACCAGATTTTGAGGATGGGCAGGGATGGTCACCTCTCCAAACTGATCCTTCACCACTTTGGTTTCACTGCTATTCGGTTCAACTTTTGTTGTACTTGTTGCTTCCTCACTCTGAGTTCCTGATATACCCGCTGTTGTCTCCTCTTTGGTTCCGCTGGAACATGCCGCCAGCAAAATGCAGATCACCACCAGCATGATACCGAATCCTCTAAAACTTCGTAACATGATATGCTTCGCCCCTTATATGTATTGATAATGATAATTATTATCAAATATTATCAAATAAGAAGTGTTGCATCCATAGCTTATCGTGCGTATTCAGATGGATTATTGTGCTTATTATGAAGAAGCACCCACCAGATTGCTGATCATCTGATTTAGAATCAGATATTGGCCCGTGATGCCATGACCGTCGACCCATAGATGAGTATCTATGTGGAATACCCGGTTGTTTTTTACCGCTTTCAGTTCATTCCATAGAGGACTCTCCAGCAGTTTTCCCATATTCTTGTCCGCACTGAAATGTTGCATCATTCGTTTCTCAACAAACAGATAATCCGGATTGGCCTGTACCAACAAGTCAAGTGAGCAAGGATTGAACCAGGCTGTACCTTGTTCCAGTGCTTGCGGAATTGCTAATCCAAGCTGATCATATATCAACTGTGATATTCCGTATGAGTGCCCACCCAAATAACGGTAACCAAAAGCTTCTACCCTTAGCAGCATAACTGTCGAGGCGGATTGAATGATGGGTTGCAACTTCTGTTGTGCTACGCTAACTTGTTGTTTCAATTGTAACTGTATTCCTTGGGCTGCTTCTTCCTTATGGAACCAAGTTGCCAATTGATAGAGCAAAGGCTCTATGTTCTGATGAAGTCCTGTCAAAAGTGGTGCAATTGTGCGCAGTTTTCTTTTAATCTCTTCTGTCATGCTATTGCCCACAATAATCTCTGGTTGAACTTGCCTCACAAGTTCCAGATCCATATCATATTGAGTAACCTCAAGCAGCCTCACCCCATGCTCGATAAATTGCTCACGTTGATGTGGAGACAACAGGATCTCAGTGACCATAACGGCATATGGAATAACACCCAGATGAATCATCATCTCTGCACAGATTGGGGAGAGCACTACTATTCTACGATGCTTCAAATTCAGTCTATATTGTTTCGGTGATTCCCCCGTCAGTTGTTTGAAGCGACGACTGAAATAATGAGCATCCTCAAACCCGGACCTTTTAGCAATATCCTGTGAGGTGGCTGAAGTTAATAACAGTTCTTCCTGAGCACGATAGATCCGATAATGAGCCAGATAATCCAGGGGTGACTTACCATATTGCTCACTGAATTTGCGGGAATAGTGCCACGGCGTAATGCCGGCGATCTGCGCCAACTGTCCCCTCGTAATCACCTGATCATAGTGCTCCCGCATATAATCGACGGAACGGAGTATACCATCTTCCGGTCTCAGTTCGTTATCCCGCTTTTGCTGATAGAGATTATTCAACAGTTCATATAACAAGTGCTGATTTCCAACCCATGGCGCCCTTCCCTGACCCGAGTTTTCTTCACTCATATGCTGAATAATGCTAGCCAGACTTCCTCCTGGAAGTTGCACTTTCTGATAGGCTTCCCCTGAGGGTACATGCCAATCGTACTTCTCTACTTCTCTTCCTTCCTCAAATACAGCGTAAGTATCGAACTGAACATGCCATCCTGCCAGATCCATATCGCCTCCGTCAATGACCTCCAGAACCGATTTCTCTTCAAGCGCAATTAATTCTCCAAAGGAGCCGTGAACACATTGGCCATTAATACTCCATGTCGCTTTGCCATCCAGAATAAATATCAGGCTATGACTGGCAAAGTAATGCCGCTCCCCGGCGGATATCCATGTACTGTTTAATGCCTTGGTTGACCTCCACTGAGCGATCCATTCCATATTCTGAGGCATATCCTTATCCTTTCACGATCATACTCCTGAAAAAGAGCCTACACGCATGCAGGCTCAATCCTGATCAAGCATTCTATTCGTCATACTCCCCGTACTCACATCCAACGTTAGCCGTAATCAGATCGTCTATCAGTATCAGGCTGCCATGTTGTTTTTAAACAAATGCTATTGTTTGAACTCATCCTACCTGAACAGCAATTTCTGTGCAATCCTAAGCCGGAATTGTCTAACAACACCAAAAAAGCCGTGCGGGGAGCACGACTCTTTTATCTAATCTATTCATATAACTACACTTGCTTAAGACAAAGCCAGCATTGCGTTCATATCTTCTTCTGCTGTTGTGATCAGTTTCAGACCAAACATGTCTACGAGCACATCCAGTACACCTTCCGAAATAAATTCAGGCGGTTTAGGCCCAATCCGGATATCCTGAATGCCGAGGCTGAACAGGCCGAGCAGAATTGCTACCGCCTTTTGCTCAAACCATGACAGCACAATGCTTACAGGAAGCTCGTTCACCGTGCAGCCAAAAGCGTCGGCCAAAGCCATTGCGATTTTCACAGTTGAACCGGAGTTGTTGCATTGACCCAAGTCGATATACCGCGGAATGCCCGTGTCTCCCACCGTACCGTAATCCACATCATTGAAACGGAACTTGCCACAAGACGTGGTGAGAATGACCGTATCATTCGGCAGCGACGTAGCGAGTTCACGGTAATAGTTACCGCCCTTACCCGGTGCGTCACAGCCTGCGATGACAAAGAAGCGGCGGATATGTCCGTCTTTGACCGCTTGGATAATCTCCGGTGCAAGTCCAATCACCGTCTCATGGTGATAACCTGTCGTTAACACCTGCTCGGATTGTACGTTCGCCGCAGGTAATGACAACGCACGCTCAATAAGAGGTGAGAAATCCTCTCCTGTAATCTTGGTTACTCCCTCAAGTCCTGCCACTTCATAAGAGAAGAAACGATCTGCATACGTGCCTTTGATCGGCATAACACAGTTGGTTGTTGCCAGAATGGCACCCGGGAATTCCTCAAACAGTCTGCGCTGATCGTACCAGGCTTTACCGATATTCCCTTTAAGATGAGTATATTTCTTTAATGCCGGATAACCATGCGCAGGCAGCATTTCGGAATGCGTGTAGATGTTGATGCCTTTGCCTTCTGTCTGACGAAGTAATTCTTCTAGGGCGTACAGATTGTGACCCGTCACGACGATACAATGACCTTCAATCTGATTTTGACTCACCGTGATCGGCTGTGGAATACCAAATCGATCGGTATGGGCACGATCCAGTACATCCATAATTCGAATAGCGGCATTACCAACTTTCATCGCCATCTCCAGATGTTCCTGTTGATTAAAGTTCGAGTTGGTCAACGTCATATATAAAGCTTCGTGTGTAATCCGATCCACCTCAGGATCGGTATAACCAAGCTGCCGTGCGTGTGTTGCGTAAGCCGCAATCCCTTTCAGGGCAAAGATCATTGTATCCTGCAAGCTGGCAATCGTTTCATTTTTACCACATACCCCAATTACTTTACACCCACCACTCGGCGTCTGTTCACATTGATAACAAAACATATGAATTCCCTCCAAACCAGATTAACTCTTCGTTATGAAATAGCGTAACAGAGCTGGAGGTAGACAATTGTGATATTACACACAGTTTTGTAAACTAACATCCATATTATCCCTTTTAGTACTTTTAACAGACGATTATCCAATCCATCACTCCTATTCAATCATACTCACTGTGTACAGTCAGGAGAATTTTAGAGGTTTACGAAGAGTTTATCGCGGTAACTTGGGTATTGCAGATCTGGATGCCGTGCTGACAGGCATTGAAAGTTTGAGATTCTTCTCTACCAATCCCAATGCCACGCTTGTTTTGTTTGATCGGTCACGTTTCCGTGACAATTTTGTAATTCTCCGGGGATATCGCAGTATCCGTGAACTGGATGATTTTCTTAGAAGAGGGGATGTTGAATCCCTGATCGCATCTAACCAGTGGTTAACGGCAGCCCAAGTTCGAAGAATTCAGCGTACAGGCCAACTGCCTCCGGGCTACCGTTTGATTTAAAGAGTAATTAAAGCTCCTGTTGTAAAATGGAAACTTTCATTCCAGTGATACTGTCTCTACGCATAAGTATCACTGGAATTATGAATAATGACATAGATAACGGATGCTGCCGAGTCCCATCGTCATACTGCATATCCAATGCTGAAAAAAACTACATCCATTGGCGATTCTAGTTTTTGTCCAATCGGGTAATACACATATAAATCACATGCCGAGGAGCTGGTCGATTGCAACATTACAGGCGCAGTGCAGACGAAGTATTGCAGGAGGTACAAAGTTCCGATAGAGGTCTTTCCACATCCGAAGCAACGAAGAGATTAGAATCCGTAGGATATAACGAGTTAAAAGGAAAAGATGCAACACCGATCTGGAAACTGTTCCTTGAAAATTTTAAAGATCCGATGGTCATCGTGCTGCTCATCGCAGCTGCTGTACAAGTTGTGCTTGGGCATCTGATCGAATCCTTGATCATCTTTCTCGTCATTCTGCTTAACGCTATCATTAGTGTGGTGCAGACCAAGAAAGCGGAAAGCTCACTAGATGCCCTTCGCCAGATGTCAGCCCCCGAGGCCAAGGTCATTCGAGATGGTCAGAAGCAGACGCTTCCTGCACGGGAACTGGTTCCAGGTGATATCGTTCTGTTAGATGCCGGAGATTATGTACCGGCAGACGGGCGTATTCTGGAATCCGGCAGTCTCAAAATCAACGAAGGCATGCTGACTGGTGAATCCGAAGCTGCAGAAAAACATGCGGATGTGATTCCGGAAGAGGCTGGAATTGGGGATCGGCGCAATATGGCATTCAGTGGATCGCTAGTTGTATATGGTCGCGGCACGATTGTCATTACAGGTACGGCACTGAAAACCGAAATCGGTAAAATCGCTGAATTGATTGAAAATGCGGAGGCGAAGGAAACACCACTGCAACGCAAACTGGAATCATTCAGCAAAAAACTGGGCTTTTTCATCCTGGGTCTGTCGATTCTTATTTTTGCCATTGAAGCAGGACGAGTGTGGCTGACAGAAGGCACCGAAAATATCGGACCATCGCTGATCAATGCGCTGATGTTTGCTGTAGCCGTCGCTGTGGCCGCCATCCCTGAAGCTCTCTCGTCCATCGTCACCATTGTACTCTCTCTTGGTACCAGCAAGATGGCCAAGCAACATGCGATTATTCGCAGATTGCCCGCGGTGGAAGCGTTGGGATCAGCAAGTATTATTTGTACGGATAAGACCGGTACTCTTACCCAAAACAAAATGACTGTTGTGGATTATTACATTCCCCATGGTACAAAAGACGAGTTTCCCGATGATCCTGCCGAATGGTCGGAAGAAGAACGTCGGTTGTTACATATTGCCGTACTTTGCAATGATTCGAACATCAACCAGGAGGGCAAGGAGCTTGGTGATCCCACCGAAGTTGCACTCATTGCGTTTAGCAACAGCGTGAACAAGGATTACAACGAAATCCGGGATCAGTTTCCACGGGAAGCCGAGCTTCCGTTTGACTCGGACCGCAAGCTCATGAGCACGGTGCATACCTTTGAGGGACAGACTGCTTTGCTGACCAAAGGTGGCCCGGATGTGTTGTTCAGTCGCTGTAGTCATGTATTTATCCATGGTGAAGTGCAACCCATGACTCCTGAGATTCGCACGCAGTTTGAAGAGAAGAATGAAGCATTCTCCAAACGTGCCTTCCGGGTTCTCGCTTATGCATACAAACGTTTTGATGACAAAAAAGAGGTCACTCCCGAAGACGAATCCGATCTGACATTAGTCGGCCTGACAGCCATGATTGATCCCCCGCGTGAAGCGGTTTATGGCTCGATTGAGGAGTCGAAAAAAGCAGGCATTCGCACCATTATGATCACGGGTGACCACAAAACTACAGCTCAGGCTATTGGTATTGATATCGGACTGGCAAACAAAGATGATCTCGCGATCACCGGTGCCGAGCTGGATAAGATGACGGATGAAGAGCTGGATGGGCAGCTGGAGCATATCTCCGTCTATGCACGGGTATCCCCCGAAAATAAAATTCGGATCGTGCGTGCATGGCAGCGCAAAGGAAAAGTTGCAGCCATGACCGGAGATGGCGTCAACGATGCTCCTGCACTGAAACAGGCCGATATCGGCGTAGCCATGGGAAGTGGAACGGATGTCGCCAAAGATGCGGCGGCGATGATCCTGACTGACGATAATTTTGTATCCATTGTGAATGCGGTCAGCGTTGGACGGATGGTATTTGATAATATTAAAAAGGCCATCGCCTATCTGTTCGCCGGTAATCTCGGCGCCATTATCGCCATCCTCTTCGCACTGGTTGTCGGCTGGGTCAATCCTTTCACAGCGTTACAATTGCTGTTTATTAACCTTGTTAACGACTCCTTGCCAGCTATTGCACTCGGCACGGAGAAGGCCGAACCGGATGTGATGCGGCGCAAGCCACGTGACATTAACGAAGGTATTTTTGCAGGCGGAACGTTGCAGGCTGTCATTACCCGCGGGGTGCTCATCGGCGTTGCCGTGATTGTGTCGCAGTATATCGGACTCGGTATCTCGGAAGAGATGAGTGTCGCCATGGCATTTACTACACTAATCCTGGCGCGCAGTTTGCAAACCTTTGCGGCACGATCCAACACCCAGACCATCTTCCAGGTGGGCTTCCTAACCAACAAGCTCGTGCTTGGTTCGATTGTGGTCTGTCTCTGCCTCTATGCCATTACACTGATTCCGGGTGTTCGCAGCATCTTTGCCATTCCTGATACCTTCGGCTGGGATGAATTCCTGGTCGCAGGTGGACTCGCACTTGGTGCCGTCATCCTGATGGATGTCATCAAGTGGATTCGCAATCGCGTCGAACCAATTGCGGCGGCTTAGTTATTACAGACTGTGACGATGCAGTTGGTTTTATGCATGTTCTGCATCGTTACAGCCTAGATTGGATAAACAAACAGCGCCCCTTTTTTGAAGGGCGCCTGTTTGTTTATCCGGGTTATTTTTTCACACCATAGATAGATTGTTCGGTGCTTCTCGGGTCTTGCTTTTTGGGTATTGCTTTTTGGGTATTGCTTCTTGGGTCTTGCTTCTATTCCAGTACCTTCTACTAACCCTGCTTGATACCAAAGGCAATCCATCGTCCGTCAATATCCTCGATCACAAATTCTTTGTTATTATAATCAGAATGATGGAAGGAACGAACAATCGTTACACCTGCATCGATCAACTCTTTTTCGAGCTCTTCCTGCTGTTTGGTAATAAAATAGGCATCGTATCCGTAGCCGTATAATTCTCTGTTGGGGATGACCTTCTGTCCATTGCTTTGGGTTAAAATAATCTCCGTAGAATCACGGTACAGGCAGACATGGGGCTCTGCGACGTCCAAATATTCAACCACCCGAAATTTCAATTTTTCTTCGTAGAAAGCAGCTGTTCTCCTCATATCCAGGGTTGGAAACACGCTGTGGGACTCTAATAATTCTGACTTCATAGAACTAATCTCCTTCATGTAAAATTGTGCTGTGTTACTTTTGTTGTGCGCATTGCACTGTACTACTGTTTTGATTCTAGTCAAAATTTTGGTCAAGCCCTGCTTTGCTTGTTATGTACCGAACTCATAAACTATGACACTATTGCCATATTAACAGTTGAGGAGTAAAATAAAATATTGTTTTGTCCTCAATATCCTCAATATGTTACATGCTAAGGCTTATTCATATCATACAATAACTTCATACAAGACAGGAATGGTTAAGTGAAAGAAAAAATTGTAATGCCGCTCTGGACATGCTGCCTCTTCATCGTGGTGATGAATACGACCATGTTTAACGTTTCGCTGCCGGTTATTATCCGTGATCTTCAGATCACTTCTGACCTAGGGTCCTGGGTTATCTCTAGTTATTCCATCGGATATGCCCTGTCTACCGTAATTTACAGCCGCTTGTCTGACCGAATACCGGTACGTAAGCTGGTCACGATTGGGCTGCTGATTCTCGGTTGCTCGTCCGTACTTGGTCTGTTCGCGCATAACTTTGCTTTATTGCTTACAACGCGTATTCTGCAATCCGCAGGGGCAGGGGTTATGGCTGGCCTAGGTCTGGTCATTGCAAGCCGTTACATTCCGTTAGAACGGCGCGGTGCAGCCCTGGCGCTCATCTCATCAGGCAGCGCGATGGCCTTTGGTCTTGGTCCAATTGTCGGCGGACTGATCAGTGAGTACATGGGCTGGAACGGGTTGTTTGCGATTACGGTGCTGGTGCTGCTCGCCCTGCCGGTATTGGTCTATTTTTTACCACGGGAAACTGCGAACAAAGAGCAGCCATTTGACCTTACGGGTGCTCTGCTCACCATTATTAATGCGACCACCCTGCTCGTGGCCATTACACAGCGTTCATGGATATGGCTTGTCATCGGCATAGCCTCTCTGGCTGCTCATATTCTGTATATTCGCAGAGCAAGGTTGCCCTTTGTTAACCCACAGGTGTTTCGAACACCGGGTTTCACCCGGCTTATTATTATTGGTTTCTGCGTGCTGGTAGTCAATCTCGGGAACCTGTTCCTCATGCCGTTAGTGCTTGCGGATCTGTATCATCGTTCTCCCCTTGCTATTGGCCTGTTAATCGCTCCCGGAGCGATCATCTCGGCATTTTGTACCCGTTATGTCGGTCGCTGGATTGACCGTTATGGCAATATACGGTTTATGCTGATCGGACAGTCTATGCTGGCCGCCGTTCTTGTTTTGTTCATGCTTGGACTTGATCAGTCTGCCCTGATCATTACAGGCGGATATGTGTTCTTCTCGCCAGCACTATCGGCCTCTATGGCTTCCCTGAATAACGAAGCCTCACGTGTACTGCCTAGAAACCAGATTGGTTCAGGGATGGGATTGCTACAACTGATCCAGTTCTTTGGCGGTTCGGTGTCTGTCGCCGTGTGCGGGTTGCTACTGCACGCTATACCAGGCGTAACGGTAAAAGAAGCTTATCACGTGGTGTATGGCTGCCTGCTGGTGGTATGTCTCATTTCGCTTGGACTGACGCTATGGCACAGTAAGGCTACTTCACTTACCAAGCGCGAACCTCTGTAACATCGGGTAGCTAATGAAGCGTGCTCATGTCACCGGATAGATCTTCTGGAAAAATCACATTTTACTTAAATCAAAAAAGGCCTGCATATGTTTGCGAGCCTTTTTTTGACTTTTACATATCTATTTTTACGATCGATTATCTTGACATGCTAATCTTATTCTTGCACTTGCGGTGGCCGCACCTGGAGAAGGGAGGCAAATGACCGGAAATGAGCAGCAAGCAGCCTCACGTTTTCCTCCATCAACTGCTGTGCCTCTTCCATCGTCTCTGCTTCACTCTCCGCATCTTCTCGTACCATCGCCAGTTCATGCTCCATCACCAGTACAGAAGGGGACGCTTTGTTCTCCCGATAATCGAGCAAATAATTGTTACCACTGCTGACACTCCACGCAATCGGAATAATTCGCCGCGGATCAGGATTAACCTCATCCACCAACGCAGCATTATTCGCGATAAACTGATCATCCAGTACATGAAAACGAATTTCCCAATCTTCCGTCTCTCTGCCCTGTATCAGATCAAAGGAAGCATCGCCGTGCAGCTGAATAAATTCCAGATACTCCTGCGGAAAAGCAATGCCATAATGAGACTGAATACGCGCCAGACTTGCATAATCATTCTGCTCACTCATCCCTATTCGTCCTCTCTCAGGTTGATCAATTCCAAACGAACTCACCCAGCCAACGTCAACTCACCTGACTGCAAGTACCTTTCACTTCGCTTCGAGTGCCGCTTTCCAGGCTTCAGCAATATGAACTGGCGTTTTGCTGCTTTTCTTTCCGCTACCTTCCTTTGTCCAGAGCGGAGGAAAATAAGCAAACACTTGGTCTTTGTCCAGTTGCGCCATATCTTCCTGCCAGCTTTTCCAGCGAAACGTTTCGTAAAATAATTGCAGATCACCCTCAGCCAGCCAAGTCATAAACTCGGAGTACGAGAGCTCTGTTGATTCCCACTCCAAGGCATCCGGTGCAAAATAATAAATCTGTCCCGAGCCATCGAACTTCCCGGTATCCAGTGCAAAAAAGCCTCCAGCCACATCATAGGCCACAACCATCATGCCCGCTAGTGCCTCTACAGCAGGTTCAGCACTCAAGCCATTCCAGCTGGCCAGACTGCCATATACACTTTCACCGCCTGCGCCTAGTAGCGTAATCCATCCATGATCCACCACCATGCCCTCTGTCTCATAGGCAACAGCCCCCAGATAGGAACGCGTGCTCACTTGGAGCTGGTGTAGCGTATTCTTGCCCATCTCCGGCTTTGCCGGAACATAGGTATATGTATTCTCCCCCTGATCCATAAGCGCTTTGAGCTCCGGCCAGGCATGATTTTCCTGATCGATTAATTCTTCAGCAGACAGTTTATTCATCATTTGACGACTCCTCTCCATTTCATGACTTTTCCAAGCATATCATGGCTTATTCTACCATTCAAATCTGATATAATTAGCTTTCACATTGTAATTAAAGGAGGAATAACCTTGTTTCGTTTCATCCTGCTCCCTGCTCTAATCCTGACGTTGTTCACATCTTCGGGCTGCCAGGATCAAGCCTTCTCCATTCCTCAACAACCAGCTATCCATACTGAAACGAATGATCAGACCATCTATTATATTTCACCAGAGGGAAACGATAAGAATCCCGGAACCATCCATTCTCCATGGAAGACGATTCAGTATGCAGCGGATCATGCTTCTCCCGGTAGTACGATCTATTTGCGCCAAGGTGTCTACACCCAAAAAGTCAAAATAACCCGTAGCGGGCTTTCTTCAGGCAAACCTACGCTAATCTCCAGTTATCCTGGAGAGAAAGCAATTCTCGATGGCAAGAAGTTATCTGTACGTGGTGTCGAAGGCATGATCGAACTGGATAATGTCAGCCATGTTACGATCTCCAATCTGGAGATTCGTGGCTTCTCCACCACTCAGACGGGACAAGTCCCTGTCGGGATTTATGTACATGGAGCAGGGGAGAACGTGCAGCTTCTCGGAAACCAGATTCATGCTATAGCTAACCGGGCAACGCCAAAAGGCGCTGGACTGCAAGGCAGAGATGCACACGGAATCGCCATCTACGGCACAGAGCATCCACAGGCTCTACGCAATATCATCGTTAAAGATAACGAATTGTATGACCTCGTGTTAGGTTCCAGCGAATCACTTGCGGTTAACGGCAATGTTGACACCTTCGCCATTATAAACAATACCATTCATGATACGGACAACATCGGTATTGATCTGATTGGATATGAGGGCATTTCAGAGGATGACACGTATGATCGGGCAAGAAACGGTATCGTTCGCGGCAACACCATCTATAACATCACATCAACCCGCAATCCATCTTACGGTCTTCCACTTCCGAATAAAAGTAATTCGGCCGGAGCGATCTATGTAGACGGCGGCATCCATCACATCATCGATCGCAATAAAGTATACCGAAATGATATCGGAATTGAGATAGCCTCAGAACATGCCGGTCGATCCACCAGCAACATCACCGTTCGTGATAACCTGATCTATGCCAATCGACTAACAGGCATCGCCATGGGAGGTTATGACGAAGAACGGGGCGCAACGGAAAACAGCCAGATCATGTACAATACACTCGCACACAATGATACGTTAAACGCAGGCAACGGACAGCTTCTGATCCAGTCACACACCCGAAATAACACCTTCACCCGTAATATTGTTGCCGCTGACAGCTCAGACGTGCTGATCTACAACGAATACACAAGCAATGCAGGCAATGTGTTCGACCACAACCTTTATTACGTTAACGGCGAGGCGCAGGAGGCCCTTTGGGTTTGGAAAAATAAAAGCTATTCCGGTGTTGCAGCGTACCAACAAGGTACAGGTAATGACACACACTCACGCTACGTCAATCCAGCGTTTGTGAACAGCTCAAAGGGAGATTATCGCCTGCGAACAGGCTCACCAGCCATAAGCTACGGCTATCTGGCCCCGAGATAGACGTTGTCTTCCTTTTTAATCATCGTCTTTACTAATAAATAAACGGATCAAGTAAGCAAAGACTCTCTGCCTACTGATCCGTTTTTATAATACTTAGCCCGGCTTAACGCCGGATCAAACTAGCGGCATGGGTTACCCGATTTCGCCCGCCCGTCTTGGATGCGTAGAGCGCATCATCTGCTTTTTGAAACACAGACAGCTCCGTATCTGCTGCCGAGATCGTTGCCGCGCCAATGCTCACCGTAACGTGATATTCCCCCCAATCCGCTGAAGCTACTTGTGACCGGTATCGTTCTGCGATACTAACGGCTTGTTCCTCTCCGCAATTCGCCAGAATGATTACAAACTCCTCACCACCGTAACGTGCCACCACATCGACCTCACGCGAAATGGATAACAGTAGCGTAGCCAAGTTACCTAGTACCAGATCACCGATGGGATGTCCGTAGGTGTCGTTAATGCTTTTAAAGTGGTCAATGTCCATTACAAGCAGTGAAAATTCTCGCTGTTCCTCTTGATAGAGCGATAGATGATGAGCCATTTTTTCTTGGAAAAACCTGCGGTTCTTGAGACCTGTCAATAAGTCGGTAGACGCCATCAACTCCAATTGTTCATTGACTTTAATCAGCGCCTGTTCTTTGATTTGATATTCTTCATGTAGACGCTCCAGCTCTTGGTTCGCCTCTTGTGTTGCCTGATATAATTCCTGCAGCTTGGTCTTGGTATTTAAAATGTCCTTTTCATGTTCAATCCGTTTGCGCATAATGACGACTACGCAGTCCACCACATGTTGCCCATCCCGCATCTGACGCACCCCGTTGAGCAACACCGGGACGTCTTCCTGGTCACGATTGCGAAACGAAAAATACATCTCGTCCACATGACCATACAACTGAATATACGGATAGAAATACGTATGAAAAAACACTTTATTGGTGACGGACATCACGGATTCAATATGTTTGCCCATCAACTCATCCCGTTCACGCCCGATCATGCTCAGCAACGTTTGATTTATCGATAAGATCACGCCTGAATCTGATATCGAGAAGTATCCACAAGGTGCCGTATCTAATTGATTGTCCATAAAAACAGCCTTTCTTCTGCATGTTATGCACTAGCCAGATAATCTTTAATCAATCGAATCGTCTCGCCGGGTTCACTCAGATGAGGGTAATGTCCTTTGGCATTCATCTGAGTGAGCCTGCTGTTCTTCAGATGGGAATGCAAATAATCCCCCACTTCCACAGGAGCGATACTATCATCCGAGCATTGCAAAATCAAGGTTGGCACCGATACTAAATCCAATTCAATCCGGCAATCGGACAGGAATGTCACTTCAGCAAATTGCCGAGCGATGTGCGGATCACGGGAACAAAAGCTCTTCTCTAACTCCTCCGTCAGATCCTTTCGTTCCGGGTTTTGCATCACAATAGGTGCCAAATAACTCGCCCAGCCGATAAAATTCAATTGCATCATCTCCAGCAATTCATCAATATCCCGCCGTTCAAATCCACCATAATAATCGGGCATATCGTTCAAATAACGCGGAGATGGTCCAAGCATAACGATATTTTTGAAAAAGTGTGGAGCCTGAATGGAGGCAAGCATGCCAATCATGCTGCTGACGGAATGCCCGACAAAGATCACATCCCGAAGTTCCAGCACTTCCATAATCTCAAGTACATCCTGGGCATAACCATGAAGATCATTATATTTAAGAGCATCATAATATTTAATTTGGGACTCCCCGGAACCAACATAATCAAAGAGAACAACCTGGTACTGTTCAAAAAAAGCAGGCACGATATGTCGCCACATATCCTGATCACACCCAAAGCCATGTGCAAACATAATCGTCTGAACGCCTGTACCAAGTACATTTACATTGTTGCGTACAAGGACATCAACCGTCATCTTACTCACCTCTGCTAAAAAATTTTCACAAGTCATCTATTCAATTATTATAACGGAAAATGTTGGGATTTAAATAAGTAATATTAACCTATTTGCTCTCACAGCCCGTTAACTATTCTCTCTGTTCATTGATCCCTGTTCAGGAGCATATGACCACGAAAGGGCATCCCTCGTCAATGATTTACATGACAAGCGATGCCCCTGGTATACCCATGATGAATTATTTCACAGTCAGAATCACACGCTGATAATGCTTTAATTGATGTTCTCCATCGTCCTGAACCTCAGCAACGATATGAATCGTATCCCCCGATTTGGCGTCCTTTGGCACCATGAATGTTACGGTATCGGTTTGACTTCCTTTTAACGGGATGGTATCGATCTTCTCTCCTTTAGCCAGTTCACGATGCAAGCCAAGCTGTAGATCACCTGCCATTTCAGGCTCGACTTTTTCCTGTTTTACGTTGGAATCCTCATACGTGTCTGCTTCAAAATATCTCCACCACTTATACGTCAGCTGATCACCGTCCGGGTCTTGGCCTTCAGCGTGAAGCGTAACTTGTTCACCGGGCTGGACACTCAGATCCAATCCCTCCTTAATTGTTAACCTTGGATTGTGATTGGCACCTTCGAAGGTATCTGCGACCGCCCAGTCTGCCCGTGCTGCAAAATCATTTTGGATATCATCGAACCATCGCATCAAGGAATATTCGGCTTCGTACCTTTTAGTGTAAGGATCATAATCCAGGACATTGTTTCGGAACAGCTTGTCGTTGACTACACCAAAGCGTCCACCCCATCCACCATACGATGGATCTTCCATACTGCGCAGCCCGTTATTAATCAGGTAAAAGAAGGATGGAGAATCTCCCTCTGAGATGAAATCATACTTGTCATATTGCGGATTATTTTTGAGGTACTCGGCACTGCCACGCTGTTCTTCAGCCAGTTCTCCCTCAATCATTTTGCCATCCCCCATCGTGGCATACATATCCAGCAACTTGCCATGTCCATTCAAAATATGTTTGACCATCCAGTCGCCGTGCAGCTTGCTGTTCACTTCTTCCGCATGGAATTTCCAGGCATATGCAAAGTGCCAGAAGTTAGACTGGTCATTCAGGATCCGAATCTCAGGCCAATTCTCCGCAATATAGTGGGTGTAGCTATCATCCTGATCCAGAATGATATAGAGGACCAGCTTGTCATTTACCTTTTTACGAATCGTTTCCCAATCTGCCGTACCTTTGTACTTCTCTTCAATAGACTTCAGCGCTCTGGCTGTCGTGTTGGTGCCGCCCCATGTCTGAACGATCAGATCCCTCGGATCGTTGTCGAGAAAAAGGGTTTCGAGAAATACGGAACCTTCGGTTTCCTTCTCCATCTCGCCCTTGTCGGTAATATTTCCGATTTTGGTCATGGCCCGTAACTGTTCCGGTTCCGGATAGCCCTCCGCATGTTTGGACAAGTTGGGATAGATCTCGCTGTAAGCATCAATCATGTCATAAATCCATTGCGTACCGGTCCAGCGAAACGGTTGGATTCCTGCTTCCTGATCTCCTGCATAATGATAGACCGAACTGGTGAGTACAATTCCAGCCAAATCCATCTCACTCGCGTACAACAAGAAACGAATCACAGAATTCATATCATCTACTTCACCATCTGTAGTTATAACGGTTCTGCCTTTGCTTATCTGACTGTTGTCGTCTCCCGACTTTTCTTCTGTTTTCTGCTCTGTTTCCTGTTTCGGTTTCTCTGTGGCAGTTTGAGGTGTTTGTGCCGCGCAACCGCTAAGGACAAGTATTAGACAAAGGCACCCTGTGGCAAATCTGATCGACCATTTTCGTTTACTCATACATACGACATCCCCTTCCTATTTGGACAACAGCATACTGTTTAAGTACACGTCTTGTACGTCGCATTTCTTCCCTTCTTATGGCCTGTTGAATGAAAAAAAACCCAAATATCCATATGTACGAGGTCCTATTCGGTCTCCCACATATCGATACTCAGGTTTTGCCTGTTCGCAACAGTAACAATCCGTATTAAATAACATAATATCAATTCCCATCTATTTTGTAAACGGATTCATTTCAACGATTCCTCTTTCTTGTATGTATCACTACTTCTCTCAACAATCCCCATCTGGCCATTTTTAGGGTGTAAGCCATTGCCGATTTGATATAAAATAATAGGTATAACTTGTCAGGAGGAACGAACCTATGCAACAACTGGAGTTAGCTTTAACTCGTTTCGTAGAACAACAAGACTTATATAATGAAGCTTACGGTCTTTTCCAAAATCACGATCTTCGGTCGCGGTTGCTCCCTGTTCAGCCGGAAGTGGACAAACGTATTTCCCTTTCGCCGGAACTCCAATTCTTTTATAGTCACTATGAGATGGTAGATGCTCAAGCCGAAGGAACATTGAAAATGAAAAACGCAGCTGTCGAAATCGGCGATGCCGCTCTGCTCTTTTTCGTTTCTCCCGAGCATCTGCATCGTCAGCAATTGGGGTTTCGCTGGGTCGGTATGCAAGAACCTTTCGAAGAATCCGATTCCTGGCCGCCACATCATGTTGTAATCGCTAATGTGAATGATGATCCGATCATCGTTGACGTAGAAGCTCCCCATTCTCCTCTCTACGCTGCCTTTGAGGGTGGAGAACCAAAACGAGTTGCGGATTCCCTAGCCGACTTTTTCAATGCTCTTGCCATCCTGATTGAAAACGCACGTTCATTGGGGGGAGAAGTGAAGGACGAAGAAACCTACGAAACCAAACCCGAATACCTTGCCCAGGTGCAGCCAAAATTAAGGGAACTGCTCGGAGAAGCACACACAAAACATCTTATCGAGTATCTATCTTTATGAGGTATATGAGAATGAGGAAGACAATTCGGATGGTTTTATAAACAATAAGGGACTAAAAAAACTCCCCTCACAGTAACAGCATTACATTATAGCTGTGTACCACTTGGGGAGTAATATCAGGCTTTACTATGAAGGGTGATTAAATAGCCATCTGGGTCAGCAAATGTGAAAGTGCGCCCGAATGGTCCGTCGATTGGCGCGGATGTAATTCTTACACCTGCTGCGAGAAGCCTGTCGTGGATGGCTTGTGCATCAGGGGCATGCAGCCACAGAGCAACACCAAGCCCAGGCTGCGTGTCTGTACCAAGTTTTACTCCTGGCATAAGATCACGAAGTGCAAATGCGATGGGCTTTGTTTCAAAAACGACTGCGTGAGGCGGTCCAGCTTGTGAACGGACCAGACCAAGATGATTTTGATAAAATGTTGCCGAGCTTTCAAGATTGGTCACCTGAAGTGAAATAAAATCGGGTCCAATGACTGACATATGAATAACGTCCTCCTTTATATTGGGTTAATCAAAGATTACTAAAATCTTTTACATAACCTCGCTTGCTTGATGTGTATCTTGAGTATAAAAGCCCTCTCTTGCCAACAGTATGTCAGTAGCGTTTTTCATTTTTTAAAACTTTTCAAGTAGTGAGGAGGATGTATACATGATCTACGTTGCTTTGCTACGTGGCATTAATGTAGGTGGCAATAACAAAATCGGCATGAAGCAGCTTAAGGAAACCTTTGAGCAAGCTGGAATGCACAAAGTGATAACCTACATCAATTCTGGTAATATCATCTTTGCCGATGATCAGGCACGAAGTGATGCCCACGCTGAAATATCTGCCATTTTGGAACAGGCCATTGCTGCGGATTTTGGCTTACAGATTAAAGTGCTAGTCCGAGATATGGATGAGATCACATCGGTCATACAGGCACTGCCTTCTGATTGGACGAATGATGATCAGGCCAAAAGTGATGTTTTCTTTTTGTGGGAGGAAATTAACGATGTTGATATTCTGGAGAAGCTGCCCCTGAAACCCGGTGTAGGCGAGCTTATGTATGTACCTGGTGCGCTTCTGTATTCAGTTAGTCGAGAGGAAGCAACGAGGAGCGGCATGAATAAACTCGCCAGCTCGAAGATCTATTCGTACATGACGGTGAGAAACGTTAATACGACGCGTAAAATTTATGCACTTATGCAAGCCGCTGCTGAAAATTAAAATCAATACTCCTGTCAGGAACAGGCTCCTATCATGTACAGGCTCCTCCTCTCCTCACGGGGAATTCATTCCTGCCTGTGGAACATGAAACATGTATTACATAACAAAAGGACTTAACATCCGTTCTCGGATGTTAAGTCCTTCTGTATTTACTTTTGCATTTCATTTTACGTCTTGAATTCTACCTTGCAATCCTGTGACTATAATTATGCCTTCATCAGTCGATCTGAATGCGTCTATGTGCTTGCTCATCGCCTGGACGTTTTGGAATGTCCAGCTTCAGCACCCCGTTTTCCAGTCGTGCCTTGATATTCTCTTCATCAATATGATCCACGTAGAAACGGCGGACAAATTCCCCAGCACGACGTTCTTGACGAATCATTCGACCCTCATCATCCTTCTGTTCGACCAGTTCGTTACGTTTGGCACGGATGACAAGTTCCTTACCTTGTACCTGAATGTCAATATCTTCTTTGGCAATGCCCGGCAGTTCAGCTTCAACAAGGTATTTGCCATCTTCCTCCCGAATATCGGTGCGGAATGGCTGCATACCGGTTCCAAACGAAGAGAAGAATGAGCTGTCAACCATGTCATGGAAGGATTTCAGCATCTGTCCGAACGGCTCATCATTTCTTCTGCGAAATGGAATCAGATCAAACATGAACATCATCTCCTTAAATGTGGTTGGGTTTGTTGTTGCTTACATCTATTATTTTAATCAGGACACCGCCAAGGATCAAAGTCGATTAAAAGCGATATAGCGCGATGATCTGCCGTCTTGGTTAATTAGATAAAAATAGATCGATTTTTCTTTTGATTTGACTATTTTTGACCTTCTGACTTTATCTGACCAATTTTCGATACTTCGCCGCTACTCACTGCGTATTGATCTCCTGTCCAGAAGTCGCTAATCTTTTACTCTTGCTTGCTCCCCTAAACTGTAGTACTGCTAATAAAACAGCTAAACCTACCGCAGCAAAACCTGCCCAATTCAATGCCAGAACCGATGAACGGCTGATCACAATCCCGCCCAATCCGGAACCCAGTGCAAAGCCAAATTGGATAAATGACGTATTCAAACTTAGCGCAATGTCCGGACTACGAGGGGCTAACGTCACCAGATATAATTGTTGGGCAGGAGAGATGCTCCATGTAGCCAACATAAATATCATCAGAACCAGGATCAACAAGATCAGATGTGCACCCGTTACAGCAAATAATAGAAGCGTCAGACCTTGCAACACTAACCCAAGAAAAATGGTGAACTTCGATCCTCTGGCATCCGCCAGTTGTCCACCCAATTTCGAACCCATAAAACTACAGATCCCTGCCAAAAACAAGATCAGGCTAATTTCGGTCATGGTAAGTGACGAAGTCGTTTGCAAATACGGCGTAATATACGTGAACAAAGTTGCGTAACCGCCCACATATAACAGTGACATCATCAATGCGATTATAATCGATTTGTTTTTCAGCAACGAGAGCTGCATGTTTACGGTTACCTTCTCTTGCTCGCGGATGGAAGGAACCTTTTGATAGATAATCAGAAATGGAATAACACTGAGCAGACCTATGACAATAAATAACATCCTCCAGCCAAACATTTCACTGAAAAATGTACCGATCGGCACACCAAGCACAAGTGAGCTGCTTAATCCCATCAGAATAATTCCAATCGCATTACCACGCTTTTCATTCTCCACAAGCCTTGTTGCTGCCGCCATCGCAACGACCGTTGTCATGCCACCGCTTGCTCCCTGAATGATGCGTATCCAGATCATCGCCTCATACGAGAGATCCAACATCATGATACCATTGCTGGCAATAAATACCCCAAAGGTGAACAGTAAAAGTTTCCTGCGATCGACATTGATTGTTGCAGCGATCAGAATAGGCGCAACGATAGCTGCTGCAAGGGCAAATACCGTGACAAGCATGCCCGCTTCCGCCGTAGATACGCCAAGATCCGCAGCCATCATCTCAATAATTCCGGTAATAATGTATTCAATAGTACCGATCAGAAACACAGCAAGTGCCAAAATGTAAATGGTGCCTTTATTTTTCAACCCTTCTCACTCCATCTTCTATATGTTCATTTTCACTTAAGCCTCATCGTAGTGTCCGTGTAAACCACCGTTAGTTCAACTTATATCGTCATCTACATGTGATAGGAATCTGAATCTCGATGTACTGTGCATCCTGTTCAGGGGATAAGGGCAAATAGTATTCCCTGCCCGGCTCGTTCTCTTTGATCTGGTAGTTGTTTTTCTCGATCCACCGCGCTAAATGCACGCAGGCTGCCCCATCAAATGTGGAATGCGAATGAAACGCCATAGAGGCGACCATCGGTTCCGGCGGCAGATTCCGGAGCTGAAATGGCTCAGCAACTGCAGGAGGCTCACCCGTTAAGAAGTAACCGACTTCGTATTCGAATTCATCCTCTTTTCCATCCACCTCTCGCCACAACACAACCTGTGGGCCCTGAATCCATTGGCGCAGGTCTTTGGTTAGCAGTGAATCCAGATGACCCAGCAGCTCAGGAATACGCTCTTCTCCCCCGTTTGCAGTAAAGAACATAAAGGTCTGAGCAGCCTCGGCTTTAATTCGGATCTCCTGGCCTGTCTCCCATTGTCCTTCGCTTTCCATAAGCTGGATGCGTTCCTCAATGCGGACAAGCCTGGCTTGTTCCATATCAATCATTTGTTGAATCTCACTTCGCTTCAGTCTCAACATGCCCTGAATCTGCTCATGCGAGATGTCTTCCTTCAGTAGCTGCGTGATCTGCGGTAGTGTAAAGCCCAATTCCTTATAGATCAGAATCCGGTTAAGTTCGAGCAACTGATCTGCGGAATAATATCGGTAGCCTGTGTCCTCGTCTACTTTACGCGGCTTGAGGATACCAATCTGGTCATAATAGCGCAGCGTTTTCAAAGAAAGCTTGCTGAGTTTGGCAAACGTACTGATTTTGAACAATGTATCATCTCCAATCCATTAGCTTAACGTGAGTATACAGTCTCCCGTGCAGGGGAAAGTCAAGGGTTGCATGGTAGGGAACATAAAGTCAGAGTTATGTAGTCACAATTCTAAAGGCAACAGAAAAAGGACAGGAGCAATACTCCCCTGTCCTTCCTTCTCATTTTAAATTAATTGCCGTCATTTTTCTTAATTTAATTTTTTTTGTTTTTCATTTACTCCCAGAAGAAACGACCTGCAAACACTTTTTCCGTCAACAGTTTGTATGTCTCTTCAGGCAATTCTTTCTTCATCTTGGCCATCACCGCTTCTTTGCCCTGATTATACTGAGAGGACATGCCGATCTCGGCGGTAGTGTTATTTGCATCCAGACGCATAATCGGTGCCTTCGCATCTTTCGTCCATGGTGTCCATGCAGCAAGCGCAGACGTTCCGCCTGTGCCTGGATTACCTGTGTACAGGAATTGTTTCAGGTAAGCTGCCATCGCAGCAGACAATTGCTCACGTCCCGGCTTGTTGACATCACTGAAGTAACCTTCAGGGAAGTAAGCTGCAATACCCGCTGCTTTTCCTGTGTAAAAGTCCATATCAGCACCATGTGGAGCGCCCAGTATCGTCTGTAGATATTCCGAGATGACGCCAGACTGGGTTCCCCATGCAAAACGATATGCATATACTGGCGGCTGACCAGCTGCACTGGTTAACTTTTCAGCTACACGTTCCGCATTAAAGCCCGCGTATGCCTCGCTGCCGTATTTAAGCGCAGCGGCATATTGAGCCGCTTTCGTCTGATCTTTGAGCAATGTTCCATCACCGATGGATGGAGCAAAGTTGGGATCACCGAATGCAAAAGCGGAGAATTCGGTTTCCAAGCTGCCGAGCAGCACAGGAACTTTCGCATATTTGCCACTGTTGATCGCTTCAAAACCTTCTTTTGGAATGACCGTACCATCACGGAACAAATGCGGGAATGGTTGCATTCGGATAGCCGTTGCACCAAATACTGTCACCAGTTTATCCGCAGGCAGTGCACGTAGGTACGTTTCCAGCTGCGTAGGTGTTTGCTTGCTGATCCAAGCCGTGGCTTCGCCTTTATTTGCAGCTTTGCCTTCTTGCACAAGCAGCTTCACGATCGCATCCTCGGATTTCTGTTGTCCTTCTTCAGGTGAAGCTGTCGTCAAACCACCGCTGAATGCAATCGCTTTTTGATACAATCCCTTGCTAAGCGGTGAGATAAGCGTCGCTAGAACATCACGCGCCCCGGCAGATTGACCCGCAAGTGTCACATTTCCGGTGTCCCCACCAAAACCTGCAATGTTATCCTGAACCCACTCTAATGCACGGAATGCATCAAGCAAGCCATAGTTGCCGGAATCATCCAGAGCATTGCCTGTTTTTAGCGCAGCATTCTGGAAGAAACCTAGTGCTCCCAAACGGTAGTTTACCGAGATAATGATACTGTTTGTATTGCGTGCAAGCTGTTCTCCCTGGAAGTCCTTGGCTGATCCAGTCATATTACCGCCGCCGTGCAGGAATACCATGACCGGCAGTTTGGTGCTGGTTGTATTCGGACGCCAGATGTTCAGATATAAGGAATCCTCACTACCCGCTGTCGTTTTACCGGAAATTTGCAAGCTGTTTGCCGCGAACTCTTTGGCTTCTCTTGTGCCTGTCCAAGCCTTCGGTTCTTGTGGTGCTTTCCAGCGTAGCTCACCTACAGGAGGTGCCGCATATGGGACACCAAGCCAGCCAAGCGTGCCGTATTGATCATAGGCTTTACCATCAATGACACCGTATTTTGTTTGTTGCAACGTTTGAGGTTTAAACGCTCCCGCCTGTTTATGTTTGGACCAGAGTTGTTCGAGCGTAGCTGTGCCATCTTTGAGCTGAGCCTGCAAAGCCTGTGCCGTGGCTTCAGCCATTAAACGGTTGGTCAGTTGTGTCGTTCCTTTTCCTTGAAGGGATTTGATACCATGGGTTGCCGCAAATGCGGAAGCTTCTCCTGATGTGTAATCCGTTCCTGCTTCATAACCAAGCGCCTTGAGTAGCAAATCTGCATATTCCTCTGCTGTCAGTGGAGCATTAGGCGCAAAATGTTCCGTATCCGTGAACACACCAGCTAAATAAGGATGCTGCTTCAAGTATGCAACGACGGGTTGCAACACTTTGCCTGCCTGAGCGGCATCCGTATACGTTTCGGTTCCTTGATAGGCCAGCGCTTCTTTTTCCAGACCAGATAAACGCAAGTAAAGCACTGCGGCTTGAATACGTGTGGCATGTTTACTCAGGTAAGCCGCGTTCACTCCTTGCCCATTCCCGCGAATAAGCTCTGCTTTTACCAGTTTGTCCATAGCCGGGGACAAGGATGGAGCTGTATTCCCTGCTGCATAAGCGGGTAGACCCGATACACACATGCTTAGAATCGCTGCTACTGCAATAGAACGTTTCAATTTTTTCATTGGTTATTCTCCTCGTTGTCTAGTCGTGTATGATGGATAAATAGTTTTCGAAATATTGCACCGCTCGGTACAGTATTCCAAGGTTTGGATCATTCTATTTCTTGATTTGGGATAAATGAAAGAGCGGCCCTCCTTTCTGCTGACATGAACTGTTGCAACCCTTCAGTTATGACATTCAGGCGAATTTTTATATAAAAAAACCTGAATCAAAGGCGCACAGACTTTGGATCACATCGTCTGTTGCCCTCAATTCAGGTTTTGCCTGCAATACGTAACAACCCTGAGAATAATGAGGTGTGATATGGAATTATTGTCACTCAATATAAGTTAAACTAAAGATTTTACACAATCCACTCCGATGACAGACGTGTAAAAGAAATCATTCATCTTATATAGTAAAACGCAATCAATCGCCTGATCTTTCCGAACAAAGCGAATGAACTGGAACAGGTCTTGCCCTGAGATCGGTTACAATCCTGTTATTACCGTGATATTAGCACACAATGAAAGCGCTAGCAATATCTTTTTAGAAAAGTATCACTGCTTACAGTTCTCGACTCACGCTATAAAAAAACCATGAACACATCCGGATGGAACCATTCATGGTTTTAAGTTCAGATATTTCGTTGAGATCATGCTGTTATAGCTGACCGCTCAGTTATTGCTTTTACAGCTTTACAGTTTTTACAGCTACTGAAGGTTTTTCACTTGCTCAATCAAGCTGTCCAGACCTTTATCCGCCAGATACGGCCCATAGTTCCAGTAGTTCCTGGACACGTTGATAATTCGATGATGTTTGATCGCGGGAATGCTCTGATACACCGGTTCCTCAAACAGTTCCATCATCTGATCCATCTCTTCATCTTCCATCTGAGTGAAGAAGTAGTCGGCAGGCTTGTCTGCCAGTTTTTCCAAGGACAGCACAGTGCCGCCATCCGAATAGATTTTATACTGCTCGGGCATGGAGAATCCAAAATCCTCATAGATCAGCTTGCCCAACGTACCGCCTTCACCGCCAAGCAATACCTCTTTATTGTAGATCACAAACGACATCGCTGTTGTACCCGGTTTAATATTGATGTTCAATTCACTGCGAATGCTCTTCAGTTTCGCTTCAAACTTTGCAATCCATTGCTCGGCTTCATCTTTACGATCCATAATGTCGCCCATCGTTCTCAGCGTATTGATCACATCTGGATCACCGCCCCAAGCCACCGTAATCGTTGGTGCGATTTTCGCATACGTGTCTACAATTTCCTTGCTAGTGTAGTCCGGTACAATGATCACATCCGGTTCCAGACCTGAGATCATTTCAACGTTGCCGTTGCCTGATCCGATATCCGGTACACTAGCCATTTCTTCTGGATACAGTTCAAGTGTCTCCGTATTGACTCCAGCCGGTTTCACACCCAAAGGTAATAAATATCCACCATATGTAATGACCACAGGTTTGGAAGGCTTCGCTGGAATCTCAACCTGTCTTCCTGTAGCATCCGTATACGTTCGACTAGACTCCTGTATCGGTTCCGCACTTGTTGCAGGCTGTGGCTGTTCAGTTCCCGCCCCGCATGCTGCGAGCAGCAGCGATAAACTAAATAATAAACTAACCGCCAATGTTGGCTTAAATCGAAGGTTCAACTCGTCCACGCTCCATGTGTTGTATTGATAATGATTATCGTTATTACCAATATAACTATGCTTGTGCCTGTCAGCAATGAACGATTCCGACCTCTTGTTCGTACGATTTGAACCTTTAATTCGATGACTGTGCAGCTTATATTGTGCCGGGGTCTCTCCTGTCGTTCTCTTGAAAATGCGGCTAAAATAGTACAGATCCTTATATCCAACGCTTTCAGCAACCTCGCGAATCTGTGCTTCCGTCTCAGTGAGCAACGTTTTCGCTCGCTTGATTCGGGTCTGGATCACATAATCCATCGGGCTGCATCCGAACTTACGCTTGAATACTCGGGCCAGATAATGTGTGCTGTAGTGAAAATGTGCAGCCATATTTTCCATGGAGATTGTGTGTGCATAGTGCTCCTGAATGTAGCCTTCAATCTGATCTGCAAGCTCCAGCGATTCGACCTTCTGCTGACGCGCCATCTTCCACTGGCGAAATTGCTCATACACAAACTGATGGAATAATCCGGTAACCTGCAACCGATCCAGTTCCTCACCACTCGTCCATGAGTCAGCCATTTTTTCCACGATCGCAAGAATCGTTAATGGATAGGATGCTGCAAAATGATACTCGTGCCGCGAACACATACTGTCTCCTTGTATATTTTGATCTCCCGGTAGATCAAGGCTAGCCGTAGTCAATTGCGGTTTATATAGAAGCAAATAATAATCCAGCGTTCGCTGCATACAGCGAATACGCAGAGATGTACCTTTTTCACCATGTAAAATGAGTGTCTGATCTGATGTAAACCTGTCCGTCCCGAATTGGATGTCAGCTTCACCCTTATTCATGATCAAAAAAGCTCGTGTGGGCAAAATCGTTGTCGAAAGTTCCTGCCCCGGATGCAATACACTATGGCGGATATCGATAAGCTTCACTTGTTTATCATTCCACCACCGAATGGCTTCTGACCATTCTTTCATGTTGAATCACCTCAAAACGATCATTGGACTTTTGTTCATGCATGTCCGATTTCATCCTTACCATACAAGAGTGCTTATCGTTTTGTCCAGTTCGTCTATTATGTAAGCTTTGACTTATAATCGTAATTTTTACAATTAATTAACCTAAAGCTGATGTTCCATTAGCAATTGCCCTATACACTGGGTTCTGGATAAACTATACATATTTATTAGGAGGATGTTCATGTTAAATCGCTTTAATGCTCGTGCAGCCAAAATGATGCTCGCGGTCACCACCATTGTTACGGCTACGCTGGGAGGCAGTAGTGCAGCTTGGGCTATGGAAGACAGTACTTCAACAACTTCTGCTTCACCCATCAAAAATGTAATCATTCTTATTCCTGACGGTATGGCTAATGACGCTACTGCACTGGCTCGTTGGTATAAAGGTTCCTCCCTGACCATTGATTCCATGGCAAGCGGTATGGTGCGTACACACTCCGCGGATGCGCCGATTGCGGACTCGGCTCCTGCAGGAACAGCCTTTGCCACAGGACATAAATCTCATACCGGTTTTGTCGGTGTATTGCCGGACAAGGCCACCATGCCTGGACAAAAACCGATTGCAAAAGGAGACGAAAGAAAACCTGTTGCTTCCGTATTGGAAGCTTCCAAACTTGCGGGTAAAGCAACGGGGATTGTAGCTACATCCGAAATTATGCATGCAACACCAGCAGACTTCTCGGCACATTACCCTGATCGTAAGAACTACGACGCACTCAGCAAACAACAAGTCTTCAATGGCATCGATGTTGTATTGGGCGGCGGCAGTAAGTATCTGGAACCAGCTGGACGTAAAGATGGTAACAATCTCGTTGCCTCCATCAAAGCACTCGGCTACGATTATGTAACTACACCTGCGGCGATGCAAGCATCTACTTCGAATAAACTGTGGGGCATGTTCTCTCCAGCAGGCATGTCATACAACATGGATCGTGATCCTGCCAAGCAGCCAAGTCTGGCGCAGATGACATCCAAAGCGATTGAAGTTCTCTCCAAAAACGAGGACGGCTTCTTCCTGATGGTCGAAGGCAGCAAGGTAGACTGGGCTGCTCATGCCAATGATCCAATTGGGATTATCAGCGATGTGCTTGCTTTTGATGATGCGGTAAAAGTAGCGATGGACTTCGCCAAAGCCGATGGGAAAACTGCTGTTGTAGCCGTATCTGACCATCAAAATGGTGGACTTACGATTGGTAATGCATCTACAACAGGCACGTATGACAAAGAGCCGTTGTCTACTTTTATCGGACCTTTGAAAAAGGCTAAATTGACAGGTGAAGGTGTAGAAGCGAAACTGGATGCGAAACGCACCAACATCAAAGCAGTCATGAAACAATACTACGGCATTTCCGATCTGACTTCCGAAGAGGTTGCTGCAATTAAAGCCGCCGAGCCAGGCAGCCTGAACTATGTCGTAGGCCCAATGATCAGCAAACGTGCGGGTATCGGCTGGACAACAGGCGGACACACCGGTGGAGACGTAGTCCTATACACATATGCCCCTAACAATGATCGTCCATTCGGTGTCATTGATAATACAGATGTAGCCAAATACATGGCACGTGTCCTCAATCTGGATCTGGACAGTGTAAGCAGGCAACTGTTCGTACCTGCCAAACAGGCGTTTACAGCCAAAGGTGCCACAACCAAACTGGATCTGACGGATGTAAAAAATCCGAAGATTCTCGTAACGAAAGGCAACACCAAGCTTGAATTGCAAATCTACAAAAATGTTGCTCTTGTAAACGGTAAAAAGACAGAACTTGAAGGCGTAATTGTGTATAACGGCGTGGATGCTTTTGTACCGCAAGGTGCTGTGGATCTGATCCAATAAAAGCGGCATAGCGAATAAACAAACCCCCGAACACTGACGAGACAAACTTGTCAGGGTTGGGGGTTTGTTCTGATGATTAATAAATGATTGAATGAATATGCGACTCTCTTACTTATTCTTCCACGGTCACCCTATCGGTTTATTTTGAAAATGTCAGAATGCCATACTGGGAAGTGTTCTTCCAGCTATCATTGGTGAGATCATTCCATTTCGCTGTGCTCTTGTTGTTATTTCCTTGATTATCATTAATTTGAAGTTCAAATCCCATGACTTGACCTTCCTTCGGAATGAGGGACTGTAATCTGATTTTTGCCTCCACTTGATATCCTTTGGACGTTTTCTTCACGGCACTTTGGAGTCGTCCTGAAGAGGCACTGCCTGCAAACGTAGCAACGTTATCTGCACTGATTCTGAACTGGGCGTCATCATATTGATAGAAAGGGGTACGTTGATGGTTCTCATCCAAGAAAATCTCAACGGAATCCTGATCCCATGGATCAGTAGCGTTGGTTATAATTTGTGGATCAGTGACATCAATAAACAGATATAAATCCTGACCAGACCACATCGCACGGGCCTCAGCGGATGCTCCTCCGCTCTGATTCAGTGGTGTAATATGGAATGGCGTAACCTTATTCCATTTTGCATCCTTTTCTCCATCAATCGTTACGGTTCCTTGCAGTGCTTTGGCGGATTTAGGCATACTCGCCAGCTGGATGACGCCGAATTTGCTCGTATCCTTCTCTTGCGATAATGTACGGTCATTCCAGTACAAGACATGCTGCCCTTCTGCTTCACTCGTTCCGCCATCCGTCACCCGAACATCCAGTCCAATTTCACGTGCAAGCGAACCTGTTGCATTAGTCAATGGTATGGATAATTCAACCTGATACCCGCCTGCCGCTTCACGAACGCGATAGTTCTTCGCTCCAGTCACTTTGCCTGCACGACTTATCGTGATATGCTGGTCGTCCGCCTCGTATACGGGGGTTTTGCCATTATTTAAATCCACAAACAGCTCCACCTTGTCCTTCGAATGTTTCGTTGTATCCTTCACATCAACCAGAACATAAAGGTTATTCTTATCCCATAGTGTACGGAAAGAAGCTGAACCTGCATTGCCTTTCAATGCTGTCGAAACAGCCTTGTTCCACAGAGGATCTTGTTTCGCTGCCTTTGTGTTCGGTTTCCCGGACAATGTAACCGCACGTTGCGTCAAAACAGGCAGGCTGGATTCGTCAGCTAAACCCCAATAGGCCGGTTTGGATTGCAACGCTGAGTCAAACAAAAACGCCTGGTTGTTATACGACTTCTCATCTTGCAGACCCCATAAGGTTACCGATGAGATGACATCACTATGTTTTTGATACAGGTCAAACAGCTCTTTATAACGATAGGCCTGCTTCACAGCAACATCCTGTGGCAGCTTCTCGCCATAAGGAATACCACTATCGACATCGAGCTCGGTAATCTGGATATCCAAACCTAGACCCGCAAAAAGATTGATTGTTTTCTCAATCTCATCAATCGGCGGAGATTCAAGATTATAGTGGGATTGCAGACCGACACCATCAATCAGCCCTTTTTCTTTCAACTTTTTCACCAGTTGATACATATGCTCTCTTTTTTCAGGAATTTCGGTGTAGTACTCGTTATAGTATAATTTCGCATCCGGGTCGGCGGCGCGTGCAAACTCAAACGTTTTCTCAACATAATCCGGACCGATCAGCTCATAGAACGGGCTTTTGCGCATTCCGTTGGCATCCCCGTTGCTATCTGCAATCGCTTCGTTCACAACGTCCCAGGCGTAGATTTTGCCCTTATACCGTTTCATGACCGTATCTACATAGTTTTGGACCCGACTGAGTAGCAAATCCCTGCTCGCAGGATTCCCCTGGTCATCCTTGAACATCCACTCCGCTGCATCAATATGCCAAAGCAAAGCATGTCCACGTAAACCCATTTGATTTTTCTGTGCAAAGTCCACATATTCATCTGAGGCTTGGAAGTCATACACACCGTTGGAAGGAGACACAAACTTCGGTTTCATCTCATACGTTGCAGTCAAACTATTAAAGTGTTTGGTTAACAATTGACCATAAGCTCCTTCAAGCTGCCAGCGATACACCGCGGCCCCAATCGGAAACTCGGTCTGGTACAGATCTTGTAAGGAAGGAATATCGGTCTCAATAGCGAGTGGTGCGGCTTCCTCAATCGTTACATCATCCACATAAAAGGATAAGGTATCTACCGTTTCATCAGAGATATAAGGTGTTTCAATAAAGAAATTCAGCTCCTCAGGGTTATCGCTGTATTGGTACGTGGCCGTAACCTTATGCCATTGTTGCCAGTCATCTTTAGGGATCGTGACCTTGTCCAGCATGTTCCAACTCTCTGCCCCATTCTTCTTGTAGGCCGTTAGCTGAATCGTCTGATCTGAAGCTGGTTTCTCCGTAAGTTTGACATAGAATGAAATGTTATACGTAGAATTAGGCTTCAACAGACCTTTCATTTTCAGCATCGGCCCATGAAAGGAGCGCTGACGGCTCGAGACAAGCATACTCCGAGTACCTTGATGCGCTGCCTGCTCTGAAACGGTCAAACTTTCGCTGCCAACACGCTGAAGCCAGCCTTGAAGTGTCCCATCCTCAAAATCGGTTTGAAGCACCTTGAGGTTCTGCCCAGAAACCGCCGCAACCTCAGAACTTACTCCCTGCTCAATCTGTTGTTCTTGTGCAAAAGCAGCCTGCTGAAAAGGAACCGTCGTCATCACAAGCATCGTTGCCAGCAGGGTTGAACTCACTTTTTTAAACGCCTTTGTCTTCATTTCATTCCTCCTCTCAATTTAACTTGTATTATACACTTTGAAATAACGCTTACATATATATTTTTGTAAATTTTTTCAATAAATCCAGATAAACCTGCTTAGTTCTTGTATAATAAACATGAACCGACATAGAGCAAAACAAAGGAGAGAACAAGTATGTTAACCAAACTGAACTGGATTACATTACGCGTGAGTAATCTGGAAGCATCCATTCACTTCTACCACCATCTGCTTGGACTTACCGTTCAGCGCAGATTCGAAAGCCGCGGGAAGCATATCGCCATGCTTGGACTTGATCTCACCAGCGAGACATCGCTGGAATTAATCGAGGGCGGTGAACAGATCCTGAAGCCGGAAGCTGGCATCTCGATCGGTTACGAAGTAACGTCACTTGAGGCAGCTATGGAACGTCTGGTTGAGATGCAAGTTCCCATTCTGCGCGGACCTGTGCAGCCGAACCCCCGTCTGCGTTTTATTTATATCGCAGACCCGGATGGGTTCGAGTTGCAACTTGCTGAGCATCTGGAATAGAAGTTTATTTTACAGTTTCATGCGGCGCATCAGTGGCACGCCTATGCTGTTCAACAATCGGTCTAGTAATGCCCAGCACCACCGCCTGCGGAATGAGAGATGCCGATCATACACTGCAGAGTATTCGAAATCTGCTTCCGCACCACGATTCCGTTTGAACTGGGCCGCACCAGCACTCTCATGTAGTAACACTCTGTTGTTCTGGGCTTGTCCAATGAGACAAGCGGACAACATGCGGTACAAACCGACAGATTGGGGAATGTTGGTATCGTAGCCGAACAGTGGCGTGGTCATCACCCCGTTGCGGCAAAAATAACCCATCACTGCATCCAAGCGGCCTTCCTTACGCAAGCCGTGTAGACTTAATGTTCCGTTCGCTCTGGCTGTAGCAATAAAACTCTCGCTGAATTGCGGATTGTCATAGGAGTACTTTTCCAGATATAACATCCGGTACAGTTCCACAATTCGCGGGATATCTGATTCCGTAATATCTTCACCGGAAACCAATTCATAGCCATGTTTGTTCAGTAATGCCTGATCCCGTTTAAGCAACCAGCGCGACTTGGCATTGCCGAAATTCGGATCATGGGCCTGATACAGATAAATCTGCCTGCTCGGTATAGAGCGGCATCCAGCTTCCTGAAGCCCTGTTATAAGATTCGAGTGCAGTGCGGAGCCCAGAGAACGAAAGATCACCGTATGCTGCGGATAGCGCTCCCTCACCGCTTTCAGGATATGTATTGCCTGCTCACCAGTCATGGCAGGGTACAGGTTGGTCGATAACAGCCAGTTGTTCACATGTACAACCTTATTGATCCGGGATTTTTTCATGCCCCAGCCTATCAAACTAAGCAACACGGAGAGTCCTTTTTCCAGCATTGGCTTCTGTAACATGGTAAGTTCCTGCTTGGCATATCGCACATAGTGAGTATACGGGGAACAGACATAAGCATTATCATATTCCTCCTCATTCACGGTAATCGGCAGCACAAGGTCGTCCATACGGGCAAGGAGCAACGTGGTATTTACGTTAGCCATGTATTCTGTTGTTCCCTTCAAGATCATCGGCTCTAAATATGCCTGTGCGTATTTTGCATCCTCGGTATCGGGCCAATCCATGCTATGAATTGAATGTCGATCATATAACTGAACACGTCCTCCGTTGTCCATGACACCTTCCTCTTTCATCTGATGCCCATTGCTAACCAAGCCGTATTCGCCAGCATTTTTCTTCAACCTCTGATTCCTCCATGGTGTGCATCATATCATAGTAGCTTTACTCACGAATGTTCTCCGATTTGGTTACGAATTCGGCAATCCGCTCTCCCGGTTGTAAATTCGGTCGATCATAGTAATATACCATGCCGAAATGATACGTCATCTGCTTCGCAACGATATAAAATCGCTCTTGTTCGAATTCATTTTCCAGGCAAAATACGGTGCCATTCCTTTCATATCCGTACATAATGGAATTTAACTGAGTGATCTCTTCTTCTGTGGCAAGCCGAAACAACTCCACGTTAAATATCGTCCCGGGACACAGAATGAACTCTACCTCACTGAAGGTAATCTCCACATTGTGATAATATGAAAAATCAAAACTGCCTGCCAGTACCAACTGCTGGCACTGCTTTTTTCCAGGCTCGATCATGTAAAAATGCTCGATATTGCTCGCCTTCAATTCCTGTTGCAGCTGCTCTAGCTTTTTGTTCTGCTCATGGAAGGAGTCATGCACTATTCCGAATCAGTCCTTTCTAGTCAAATATGCTGCGAGGTGTCGATACTTAGGCCCATCTACTCTGCTGTTCACTTCTTCCAGATCCATCTCCAGCCAGTACTCGGCCTCCATCAATTCAACCATATCCAGCCTTGTAATCTCGGCACATTTCGGATGCTCAGCTGCTGCAACCATCGGTTCGGGACTATCATCCCAATTAAAACTTGTCACCACTGCATGTACCAACACTTCTGAATCCAATATCCGAACTTTCTCACAGGCTGCAACGGAAGACTCCTCGTAAATAATATCATCAACAATCTGCTGCTCTTCATCTGTCAATTTTAAACGTATGGCTCCAGGTGTATCCAACAGCATATCGGCAATGCTCGGATTCTGTTCTCTTGCCAGGTTCCAGGCTGTTGCCATGATACCCTTCGGGGAATCGAGTTTTGCACCATGTTCAAGTAATAGACTGATCGCTTGGGGCTGCTTGAACCTTACCGCTTTTTTCAAAGCAGTATCTCCCAGTTTATCTTCTGCTTCCAGATCCGGCCCGGCTTTGAGCAAACAGCGAATGCCTTCAAGCGGGGTACGATTGGTCAAAAAAATCATAAGCGGTGTTCGTCCACGCTCATCCCGTTCATTGACATCCAATGAGGATGAAGTAATAACTTCACATAGGTGTTCTACATCTTTGATTTTACTAATATCTTTCCAATTCAAGATCATCTCTCCTTGACTACTTTTCTATTTCGGCCCGCGGCCCCAAACTCCAGAGGCGTTTCACCGTCATCTTCTATACCTCTACTCTATCTAAAAAAATGTAGAGCTACAAGGGACCTATGAACGTCAAAAAGGCCCGTACAGCGCATAATTATGCACGGACGGGCCTACTTGGAATAAAATCAATCTGATAGGTTATACATGCCTAGGGAGAGAAAATCATGACTTAAAGCTAAGCAGATAGCCCCAGTCTAAACTATCAATGTAGTAGGTATAACATCTACCTAGGATTCAGTCTGCTCAGGCAGTATGCTGATCCGATACCAGACCACTCAAATTAACAATAAGCTTCTCCAGTTCGGTAAAGCTTGCCACCATATTTTGCGTCAGATTGCGCTGTTCTTCCATACTCGCCAGAATCTCTTCCGTTGCAGCACTGGATTGCTCAGTCACACTGGAAATTTCGGATACCTCATTAACCACCCGAGTCGAGGATTCCTTCATCGTTGCTGAACTTGTTTCAATTTCTGTAGCCTGGGTCAACACATTCTGTGAATTGGTATTAATGGACTGGAATACCCGTTCCGTTGTCAGAACACTTTCTGCCCCAACTTGCAGCAACTGACGAACCCCTTCAAATCGGCTTGTCAATGCTTGCGTCTGTGTTCTCAGACTGGTGAGGATCGAGGTAATCTCACTCGCCGATTGGCCTGAGCTTTCAGCCAGCTTGCGGACTTCCTCCGAAACGACAGCAAATCCGCGTCCATGCTCACCTGCCCGTGCTGCTTCAATAGCTGCATTCAGCGCAAGCAGGTTGGTTTGAGTGGCGATATCGGAGATACTGTTCAGCATTAACGTCATCGATTCACTCTGATCATTGAATTTCTTCATATCATCAGCAGTCGTATTTATTGTCTTGTACAATTCATGCATCTGTTCGTTCAGGTGACCCATCTGCGCACTACCCGTCTGTGTACTTGAGGCCATGCTTGCGGACAGCTCTTTCATCTGCTCGGAATAAGACGCTACGTCCTTAATATGACGGTCAGACTGAGATAACGATTCGGAGATTTCAGCAATACTGGTCGCCTGAAACTCGACCCCTCTTGCAACTTCACTGAATCCAACCGTAACTTCGTTGGTGATGGCTCCAGTCTCTTCCACTTTTTGTTTCAATTGCTCTGTATAGCGTGACAGCCCTACAACAGCTTCTTTTACCCGTTCCAACATGATTTCCACACGAGTGTGTGACTCTTCTACCTGCGCTCCCCGTGCTTCACTATCCATGAACAATCGTTTGTTCACCCTTGACACGGTGATCATGATAATTCCGGTTACGATATACATACTAAAATTAATCAAGTCAGCAAAGAGCAACTCTATGCTCGCCGATGACACAACAACAAGTTGAACCGTGAAAAAGGCAAGCATAACCGAAAAGGCAATATTATAGTGCTTACTATTCGGATACAGGAGCAGCGGTGAAACAATAAGAATGCCTTGCACGGCATTCATCGCGTCACGACTTACGTAAATTCCACTGGCGATCACCGCTACGGTCACAAACCATGGAATGATATGTATACCTTTTTTCATAAAATTGCATACGGTAACTGCTAAAGTAACTACAATGGAGAGTAGCGTGGACAGCCATAGATCGGGAACAATAATCGTGATCCCCGCGCTGATGGCCGTTATGGCCCACATCATGTAACTTACTAGTTTGTTTCTCTGCCAAGTGATCTCATCGATACGATTCATGCTTACCCCGTCCTTTATGTAAGTTAAAAAAATTAACATATGTAGGTCACTGTAAGTTTATTGTTAGTCCATAGTCCTGCTTATACGTAGTTCTGTAACCCCTGCGCCTTTAGCATAGTACATATTAACTTCATAAACGTGCAGTCAGTGCCACTTTATGTATATCGGCAATTTATGTCTAAAATTAATATGTCTTAATAAATATATCTTAATATATGCTCATCTGATTAGTGGTTCCAAAACAAAGAGCCTGCTCATGCGTAGGCACGCATATAACAGACTCTTTACTCCATCTTTTATAAAGTATAGGATCTCATATACCTTCCGGCTGTTACTTGCCAAATACCAGTGTTGTATTCGATGATCCGGCATATTTCGTAACAAACTCACGTGCATATGCCGCGCTTTCAACCTGATAGCTGTAGTTATTGCTTGGTCTCCAGTTGGTTTTTGGAGAAATCGGGCTGTTCAGAGCAGGTGTGCTACCTTTATCCGTAAATTCTCCTTTACCTTTGTCGTCCAGAATGCCGCCTTTTTCAGCCCCTGCGCCAAAGTAATTGTTTTCCGAATAAATACGCGCTTTTTCTCCGATCGTAATCGCCTGGTTAAAGTTGTTAGCATAATTGTTTTTGATGTGGAAGAAACCATAACGCATGAGTCCAGGACCACGTACATACAAGTTTTCAAAGTAGTTATTGGACATCGTCACATGAGGCACACCGTTATAGCTGCTGTTGCCGTCATTCGGGTGTCCTAGAATAATGCCATATTTGTGATTCGCAAATTTGGAGTTACTGATCGTGATATAGTCTGCGCGGTCACCGATATACAGAAGCTTATCCAGATCACTGCCGCCAGAACTGTAGTTGTGGCCCGAGAATGTAACATGGTCGATCCAATAGTTGGAGCCGGAAGTAATGTACATCTGGATATCATCGTTCGCATTAATGTTCGCAGAGTGATTAAACGTCAGATTTTGAAAGATCACATTGCTTGATCCCGAAGTGGATCTGAAGTGAATGTTCGTTAACGTATGTCTGTCAAAAGAACCTACCAATGTTTTGTTGGAACCAAATTCAACTTTTTGCAAGCTGGATGAAGAAATATTCTGTTCAACAACGACAATCTTGGATGTAGAGCCTGCCATATGTGTTCTCAGATCATTCAGATTACTGACATACACGACCTGACCGTTCTTGCCTCCCGTTGTCGCCGCCTTGGATACACCGTTCTCATTCTTCGCATTACCAGCAAAACCAGTCAAACCATTTGTGCCCGTGTTGGGAAAGTTAGCTGCACCATATGTAGCAGGGGCTGTTGAAACCGTTAACAACAATAAAGTGACTGCGAGTGAAAATAATGAAAACTTCTTCAAAATATCACCATCCTTTGTAATTTGTCCCTTCAAACAACTCGATTATAGCTTGTAACCTGCATTGTGACAATACCATTATTGCAAAAAGACAATTATTTTATCTTTTTTGCAACAGCAGGTCAGATATCGTGAAAAAAAAGAAAGATGAGACCATGTCACGCCTAACTCATGAACTCATCTCATCTATCCTGAAGCATCTATTTAATTTTGATTTCAAATCGATCTTTCGCAACATCTTGTACATTTCGATAAACCTTACCAGGTTTTCCTTGCAACTTTAATACGATCGATTGGGGTTCATCAAGAAAATTACTGGCGAACGAATACGTCATGCCATTGCCTGTTCCACGGGCTCCGCTTCGGGATAAGGTTGTCTTCTCCCCTTTTTTGGAGGTTGTCACGATCTCAAACGGCTGAATAATATCACTAATGAACGATTCCTTCTCATAGTCAAGCTGCTCTTTGGGATCATAATCGAGCCTTACCTGTGTTACCAGCGGCGAAATTTCCACGTCCGATATCAACACTTCGTACTCCCCGAACTTGAACGTTTGATTCACAGGAATAATCTCCGTTTTAGGAATAGAAAATTTAGGGTCTAATGCAACCATAACATTCATTTTTTTAGAAAATTCGTACTTACGTTCCTGCGAATTCTCCCTCTGCTTCTCCCGTTCTATTCCATTTTCCTTGCCCTTTTCATCATCGAGGCGATCAGGAACGACAGAGGAAAGCTGAAATTCAAAATTTAATTTTTCCGGAAGCGCCGTGCTGCGACTTCGGTCAAACGTGGTACGACCTCGGAGGACATTATTCTGATCTGAGAAATGAATGCTGCTAATGCTGCCGTTATCAATCACATGTCCTGTCGAAGCATCCGTCAATTTCGTGTTCGCCAAGGAATATACACCACTCGGTGTATCCGTCCTGGCTGAGTATAAGAGGATAACTCGATTCTCATCCGCCATCAACGCATCCAGCGTAAACGTGTATTTTCCCATCGTCACCGTCTGATCAACACGTTGAACATAATTATGGTTAAGAGCTGAGGTAAGGGTAGCACTCTCCTGATCTGTGCGCAGCAATCCACGAAAAGGCTCCAATCCCCCCCAATGAACTTCAGGTTCGGAAGAGGTTAACCGTTGCTGCCCGAGGTCTCCAAGTGATGCGAACAAAATACCCGCCACAGCAAGTGATACAGCGCATAACACCGCGATCCATTGTCCTCGTCTTCTTTTACTCGATCTACTCGTTCTGGCTTCCGCCAAGCCGCGTTGTATGGCAGCAGCCGTATTGGCCGAATCTAATTCTCTACGCTGTTTGTTAACCTCATATGCATCTGCCAGCAATGCTTTTTCCTCCGGGCTAGTGGTCATGCCAATCCCTCCTATTCTTCATCAGCTTCCGTAATTGCTCAAGACCCTTATGCTGCCATGTCTTAATTGTGCCTTCGGGTTTGCCAAAGATTGAAGCAATATCTGTAAGTGTCATATCGTTGTAGTACTTGAGCAACAATACATGCCGATACTTCGGTTTTATTTTCAGCAAAAGAGACTGCATGGCTATACGATTATCTCGGGCACTAATCATCCACGAAGCCGGGATATTCTTCTCCATGCTCTCATCCGGCTGAAGTATAGTTCGCTTGCGGCGGCGCCGTTCGTCAATACAGACATAAATCAAAATTCGAATAATCCATGATTTAAATGCCTTCTCATTTTTTAGCGTACGACGTTTAATCCAGGCCCTGCAGGTCATCTCTTGTATTGCTTCCAGCGCGTCCTGCCGATTGCGCAAATAGCTATAAGCTATGGATAACAATGTATCCTGGTGCTCCATAACGGAATTAACAAACAAAGATTCATCGTGCACATGTATCCAGTTCATCTGTTTCATCCCTGTCTCGCTATCCATCCTGTTCCCCTCCTTCTCTCTCTCTCTCTCTGGTATAAGACGGATGAAACGCCCAAACCGTTTTCATTATTTTTTGAATAAAAAAAGCTCCCCATCCATAGATAGGAGCTACTATTCCTGCACTCGTAATCGAATTACATCTACTTACAGATTGCCCGTAATTTCAATTCCGTCAGCTGACACCAGCACGTTCTGAATCCAGGTTGTCAACGAATCTAGGAACACCCGCAGTTCCGGTTCAACACCTTTCACCTGCTCCAACTCGGACAAAATCCCCACCCATACCTCTTTCACCATCGGATTATCCCAGCAGGGATCAAACGTCTGTAGCTCTTCTCCACTTTGCGGGTCCGTTAAAGGAAAAGCACGATTAATTGCTGGACGAATATGCTTGAAATCCTCATCATAGATAAACAGCATATCTTCTTGCCTTATCTCATGCACATCTTCTTCATTCAGGTATAGAGGAGATAAGGTAAACCCAATGTTCCTTTCCGGGCCTTCGTACCGATAAAGGAGCACCGGAACTTTACTTTTTGATCTTCTCGCCACAACGTTCACTCCTTCGCCCGTTCAACATCTTTGTAATCACAATTCAAACCATTTAAATACTCCTGGATACTGATTCGTCACACCCTCCATCTGCTCCTTCCAGGCTCGTCCTTGCTCACCCCAGATATGAAACAGACAATAGATATATCGTTCACCATCCGCTACTTCATCCACCCCACTGGCCTCCTCCACTCCGACCTCCAAAGCGCTTGGCCAGGATGCATCGTCACGCAAAAGACTAAAACCATCGGCGTGTTGCTTCAGACTGTACATCCTGTTGTAAGTAAGTGAAGCTGCCAGTCGCTGAATGATCACAGGTAACATGACAGGTTCTTTCGTTCTGATTCCATACTCCCAACCCATGAGATTCCTCCTCAAACGTTGCCTATTCCGCTCCGCCTCGCTGCACTGCGTATCCAGATTGCTGTAGTTCATCCAAGGCAGACGACACGTCACGCTCCGGATTTAATCTTCGAATCAGGTCAGCACTAATCGGTGTATCGTTATATATTTGGGTTACAGCCGTCAAAGACATAGCCTGCATATCGTAGTACCCTTCCGCCCAATCGATGTATGATTCCGGTGTGTACTCGATATAACCGAGCAGAAATGCTACTCCACCCTCAGCATCCGATTCGTCTTCCTGAGTCATCGCAAGTTCAATCCATCTGCCTGCCTTCCATCCCAGACTGTGACCTTCCTGCCACATACAGAAGGTCACATCCTCCATCTCCAGCACTTCCTCTTGTTGACTCAAAATACGCATGAGCTCCTTTGGCACCTCGTCATACATCCCTGGGTAAATTTCACCATCATCACGATTATGCGGACTGAGCCGGGATTCATGATCAAACCCTTTTAGTAACGTGCCCATATTCGTAAACAGTACATGCAGATGATCACCTGCCCCGTTATACACACTTCCCCACGCTGTATCTGGCTGAAGAATGTTATGGTGATAACGATGGACGCGGAGCCATGTTTCCTCAGACAGAATGATATCAAGTGCCGCCAGTGACCTTATCCGCTGGTGTAAAACAGATACGTCCATGATTGGCGTACCCATCCAATGCTGCATATACACCTCTCCTAAAAATGACTTAGATCTATATAAATTGAACTACAGATTTCAAACCAAACACTCCGATAAAGTGTAAAAGAATAGTTCAACTTATATAGGTATGTAATTTAATTAATTCATGCAGGACCATGTTATATTCGGATCAAATCCTGTAACCTGTTCTCCCCTTGGTCACTAGGTTGGATCGTAACCGATATCTGATTTTCCTTTTTAAACACAGTGCAAGCATAATTTCCAGCGTTTAGTTGTAAGAAGATTCCTTGGGATGACTCATCCGGCTCCAGTTCACCGCCACTGACATCATCTGCTGCCCCTAAGTAAACCTTGCCCGAAGGTACTTGCAAATAATATGTCTTCCCTTGCTCTGTTTCACGGCCCAATTCCAAATGATGGTCTTGCACCTTCCAATGTACTTCATACGTTCCATCCTCCCCCAGATTCAGAAACAGACAGTGACCTGCGTTGACCTCCTCCAATTCATCATCCGGGATCGACCACCAATCGGCTGTATCCTGAAGACGATGCTCCAGTGACGCCAGATCATAACAACATAACGTAGCTGTATCTGTATCCATTTGAAATGTTCCTTGCAAGCTCATCCTCTCCTTCATTTTTTTATTATAACAAGCTCGTACCACACATAAAATCGAACTCCCGAACCATCTCTGTAACGTTACTCTTCATTTCTGATTAACAATTGACGATATATCCATAACGGAATTTTTTTGAACTTGATGGAGGAAGCTATGCCAATTAATAATAGGAAAGAACCTTTTCGTTATACTCTGAAAGAACCTATGCATTTCGAAATCTATATCCTGAGCATTAATGGCATGGACGGTTTTTCCAAGCCTATTCAGGCCGAATTACGTGATATCAGTCGTTCGGGCTGTCAGCTTGCTTTTCCACTGTCCCTCCCTGTAGAACATAACGATATTCGCATCGGCATCAACTTGAAGCTGTTCGAAGATTTATTATATATTGAAGGCACACTTCGCTGGAGGATGGAACACAACACGGTATGGCGTTACGGTGTGCAACTTGAAGTCGCAGTTGAAGATCAGGATCGCCTGTCCAGGGAAATGCGCATGCTCGCAGGACAAGGCAAAATTATCGTCAAATAATGCTTCATGTTATTTGCTCAGAAGAATTTAATTCAGATTGTTACAGGCATCGTAAAATGTACATAAAAAATAGGTACATCTTCATTATAAGTAATAAAAGAAGCAGCTGTTCCCACTGGTACTTTCCAGGAAACAGCTGCTTTGTTTTGTTATATTGATTATGCTTTTGCCGTGAACAACAGTTCTTGTTCCTTAACGGTTGTACGACCAGCAGACTCAATAGAAGCATATTGATGCATATTCGTAATGATTACTGGTGTAATCGTTGTATAACCCGCTTTTTCAATCTCTTCCCGGTCGAATTCCATCAAGACATCACCCACTGAAACTTTGGTGCCTGCCTGAACTTTAGGAGAGAAGAATTGGCCTTTCAACTTCACCGTATCAATCCCGATGTGAATCAGCATTTCCGCACCTGTATCACTTACGAGACCAATGGCATGTCCGCTCTTCGATAATGAGAATACCGTTCCGTTGATTGGAGAAACAACACGGCCTTCTGTCGGTTGAATTGCAAAACCTTTACCCATAATTTCTTCAGAAAACGCAGGGTCAGGAACTTCACTAAGCGGTTTCACTTCACCCGTAATCGGACTGAAGACTTGCTCATCTTGTGCTTGTGTTTCTTCCGTTACAACAGAATCTGTCGTTGTTGCTGGCTCTGTAGTTTCTGTAGAAGCTGAAGTTGCAGCTGCTTGTGGCGCATTATTTTCCTGGAATCCCAAGATGTACGTAATTATCGCTGCAGAAGCAATCGCAATGAAACCACCCAGTATACCATAAATCAATGTACTGATGGACGGACTGATAAATGCTGCAAGTCCTGGCAAACCTACAAGGCCTGTTAGTACAAATGCTTTTACCTTAACAATACCCATAAAGCCACCGCCAATTGCCCCACCGATGAGCGCAGCAATAAACGGTTTTTTATATCTCATATTAACACCATACATCGCTGGTTCCGTAATCCCCATAAATGCTGTCAGACTTGTGGAATAAGCCAGTGATTTTGTTTGTCCATTTTTGGAACGAAGTCCTACACCAAGGGCTCCACCTGCTTGAGCCCAGTTTGCTGCAAGCATCAAAGGAATAATAAAGTCATAATCAAATTGTGTCATAGAACCTACAATGATTGGCAACAAGGCATAGTGCATACCTGTGATGATTAACAATGACATTGTACCACCAATCAGAATACTTGCAAGGATGGACACATTATCGAACAACCAAGCAATACCGCCAGACATACCATTACCGATAATGGAACCCAGTGGTCCAATCGCAATCAATGTAAGTGGAACCATGATCAACAATGTGACCGTTGGTACGACGATGAGTTTTACCGATGAATGGGTAATGCGGTCAACCGCTTTTTCCACATAAGAAGCAATCCAGATCGCAATAACAATTGGAATAACCGTTGAAGAATAGGTTGCCGCGACGACTTTAATCCCCGCAAACGATGTGTTACCTGCCCCCAATAAAGCTGTGATGGTTGGGTGCATAATCCCGGCTGCAAGTGCTGCACCGATATACATATTGCTTCCCAATTTCTTCGCAGCACTGATGGCGAGGATGATTGGCAAGAAGTAGAAGGCACCATCACCAATAGCAGATAAGATGATATAAGTTGAACTTTTCTCTGACAACCAGCTAAACGCCACGAGGATCGCTACGATCCCTTTAATCATACCAGCACCGGTAATCGCCGGGAGGATTGGAGTAAATACGCCTGAGATGAAGTCAAACAGAGCACTGATCGGATTTCTCTTTTGTTTCGGGCCTGTAGAAGCCGCAGAAGATCCAGCATTTGCACCTTTGGACATGTTGCCTACCAACGCATTGTATACCTTCGGTACATCGTTACCGATGATCACCTGGAACTGTCCGCCATTCTCCATAACACCCATAACTCCAGGTGTATTTTTTAATGTTTCTTTATCCGCTTTTTTGTTGTCATTCAAGTTAAATCTGAGTCTTGTCATACAGTGGGTCACTTGATCAATGTTTTCTTCGCCACCAACAAGCTTCAGAATATCTTTGGACAATTGTTGTTTATCCATTGTGTTTTGCTCCTTTTATGTGTATTGAAGGTTTAAAAAAACCTAAACACCGAATCATGACAAAGCAGATTAGCTTATCATGTTTCAACGTTTAGGTTTTGCCTTTTTTGCAGTAACAATCCCAAATTATTCGATTGTTTGTTCATTTCGGACAATTCGTTCGATATGAATCGTGAGATACAACACTTCTTCCTTCGACAAGACTCGATTATAGATTTTACGTGTATAATCGTTAATCTTGACTGCACAAGCATGTGCTTCCGGATATTGTTTGCTCACCAGATCATGAAGCGGATTATCCTCTTCCTTGTCCTCAATCGCTGTACCTTGCAATACGCGTTGAGCAAAGAACTTTAGATGGGTCAGGAATCGGTAATAACTTAGTGAATCTTCGTCGAGCTCGATCACGAAACTGCGCCGAACGATGTTGAGAATATCCTTCACGATATTCGTAATGCTGATCGTTTCTCTCATCTCACCATTCATCTGGGCGTTAACCAGATGCATCGCGATGAATGCACATTCGTCCTCGGGAAGAAGAACACCTAACGTTTCTTCAATAATCTGCAATGCCTTGAGACCGATCGCATATTCCTTCCGGTACATACGCTTGATCTCCCAAAATAATGCATTGCGGATCTGCAATCCTTGACGATGTCGGTCAATAGCAAAATGAATATGATCCGTCAGTGAAATGTAGATGCTTTCATGAAGCTTCTCACCTAGTACCGTCTCAGCGTAACGAATAATCTCATCCGAGCACTCCACATATTCAACCGGAATATCAGACAGGAGCGTCTTCAATTTCTGAGATACTTCTTTGCTTTCGAGCGAAAATATTTTTTCGACAAGACTCTCATCGATGAATTCACCAGTATGCTTTTTGAAGGCAATTCCACGCCCCATAACGACCAGTTCGTTACCTCCCGGGTCAATTACAGTGACTACATTGTTGTTGAGCACCTTCTCAATTTTCATTTCTTCACATCACCTTGCACCGTCAAAGTAGTAAAAGGCAAAACCAAAACAGGTCATGAAGTATGCCTGCCTCTGGTTTTGCCTGATTGAACAGTAACAATCCAGTATTCTTTAGCCTTGGGCCTATCTTACCATATTAAATCGTATGTGACAACGTTTTTCTGAAAGCGGTTAATGTGCGTTAATGCGACATAAGATGCACTCATACAACAATGACTTTGGAATTATGCTTTTGCATTATTATCGATAAGACTTGCGCCATTGGTACTAATAACTTCTTTGTACCAGTGGAACGATTTTTTCTTATAACGCTCCAGTGTTCCTGAACCGTCATTACTACGGTCTACATAGATGAAACCATAACGTTTCTTCATCTCTGCTGTAGATGCACTTACCAAGTCAATGCAGCCCCATGAGGTGTATCCCATCACTTCAACACCGTCTTCAAGCGCTTCTCCAACTTGTACCAAGTGATCATTCAAGTATTGGATACGGTAGTCATCATGGACTGTTTTATTCCCGTGTTCATCCGTAATGAGCTCATCGACAGCACCCAAACCATTTTCGACAATAAACAACGGTTTTTGATAACGGTCCCAGTATTTATTGAGGGTTACACGCAAGCCCTGAGGGTCGATCTGCCAGCCCCATTCACTTGCTTTCAGGTACGGGTTTTGCACGCCTGCAAACAGGTTTCCTCTGCCCTCTTTGCGTTTCTCCGGATCTCCGGTCTCACAGATACTCACATAGTAGCTGAAAGAGATGAAATCCACAGTGTGCTTGAGAATTTCTGCATCCCCGTCTTCGAACTTAATGTTGATGTTATTCGCTTTGAAATAACGATTAATGTATTTTGGATAATACCCACGTGCATGGATATCGGCAAAAATATCATTACGCTGCTCTGCGTGCATCGCTGCAACAACGTCATCTGGATTCGGTGTGAGCGGATATGTCGGCATACTTAGCACCATGCACCCGATTTTTGCTTCCGGCATAATCTCATGACCGAGTTTGACCGCAAGCGCACTGGCTACCAATTCATGATGGATTGCCTGGTACAGATCCTGCTTGGACAATTCGGATTTCGGTGTATAGATCCCACCGCTCATGAATGGTTCTTCCAAAATGGAGTTAATCTCATTAAAGGTTAACCAGTATTTCACTTTGCCTTTGAAGCGGTTAAATAGCACGGTAACATAGCGTTCATAAAACTCGATCATTTTACGATTGACCCAGCCATCGTAGGTTTTGGACAGATGCAGCGGCGTCTCGTAGTGAGAGATCGTTACGAGCGGTTCAATGCCGTACTTGTGACACTCATCGAACAGGTCATCATAGAATTGAAGGCCTTTCTCGTTCGGCTCCTGTTCGTCCCCTTTGGGAAATATGCGAGACCAGGCAATCGATGTACGGAACACCTTAAAGCCCATCTCGGCAAACAATTTTACATCCTCTTTGTAGCGATTATAAAAATCAATACCGATCAATTTCAAGTTATCTTCGGTAGGGCCTTCGGTTCTTGGCGTTGTAATACCATGTGGCATAACGTCCTGTACAGACAAACCTTTACCATCGGCATTATACGCTCCCTCCAGCTGATTGGCTGCTACTGCGCCGCCCCATAGGAAGTCCTTCGGAAATGGTGTAGTCATTTGCGTTCATCCTCTCAACATTGAATGTCTATATAAATTAAAGATTTTACACAATCCACTCCGATGACAGAATAACCTTCTAATCGCTGTTACCCCCAGATTTTTCGATTCCCTTTTCCAAAGGGGAAAATCCGGTGATAAAGGCGAGGCGTATGCTTCCGATGTAGCTTTCTTTCAGAAAGCTTTTAGCTCCGCTTTTCCAGGTTTTTTCTGTCCTCTCCGTTCAAGTGTAAATAAATAGTTCAACTTATATAAAATTTATTTTCTGTCCGTTCAAAACTTTATTTTGTGCCCACTTGCTCTAGACGCTCCATGATCTGCTCAAGCTGTGCACCTGTTACGATTTGCTTTATATCAAACTTCCCTTTGCTTACACCCGTCATTACACCAGCACGAGCACTATTCTGAATCGCCGCATGTGCCCAATGCTTACTGTCGACATCGCCAAACATCAGCTCCACTGAATCTGTAGCAGGCTTCCAATCCTTATTAGTCAGGATCTGGTCTACAATAACTGCCATCTGCGCTCGTGTTACTTCGCTCTCTGGAGCAAACATTTTATTGCCAATGCCTTTCATCAGTCCCGCCTTAGTCACCTTCGCAATGGCTTGAGCAGCCCAGTCGGGAGCGCTGTCCACATAAGGATATGTTTCAGTTGCTGCTGGAAGTTGCAGAGCATCAGCTAGAACGACTGCGATCTGCGCACGAGTTACAGGTTCCGCAGGTTGTACACCATGCTCTAATGAAGCACCTGTCTGCTCTCCAGCTGTACCTTTATGAAGTTTAAACAGACTTGCGATAACCTCTTTATTGTTGAAAGCAGGTACCCATGACCAGTGTTTCAACCCGCCGTAGAATCTGTGACCATCCATATATGCATCATCGTATAACGTTAAATGCACCTGTTTAGCACCCATTTCAGTTAATGCCTGATAGGCGAGTGAGCTAGTACGACTATCTGTTGTTGGATCATTTTGAGCGTGCATAATCCACATCGGCACATCCACAATGCCTTTCAGCTCTTGCTTGAATGCATCGACGGAACCCGTATAGTCCGCAACGGTATCTTTGGCAGCAACGATCATTGCTCCAGCAAACAGGTCAGGATACTGCATCAGGAAGCGGAATGCACCTCCACCGCCACTGGATACACCAGACAGATAGATCCGGTCAGGGTCTACTTCACCTTCGGCAACAAGCTTTTGAATCAACTCATATTGAGCAACAAAATAGGCCTTCATAATCGGTAACTGTTCTGCATTGTTGTAAATTTTGAAGCTATAATTCTCAGGATATTGCACAGCCAGTACAGAAGTATCATACCCCGATTCAGTCCAGACTACCGCACCGCGATTTGCAGTCAGATGATTACGCCCGTCTGTTCCAACTTCACCACCGCCGTGAAGCCATACCATAAGCGGCTTCGCTTCTTTGGATGGACTACGCTTCAAGTTATAGGATAGCGTTACACCGTTGCTTGCAGTAAATTCTGATTTTTCAAACTCATCCACCGTACGTGTTTTCACCTGAGTAACACTTTTTTTATCAAAAGAAAGCTCTGGATATGTTTTGCTGGTTACGGCAAACTCGGATTTCAGTCCTCCAGGATATTTGAAAGGTTTCACGGTCATGTGGATGGTATTATCCTTCATGGACAATGTGATGCCATCTTCGTCATAATTGTCTTGCACAATTTCTTTTGCAGCATTTAACGGATAACCATCATAATTCCCTGTAATATCGAAGTCCGAAGCCTTCAGATTTTTGTATTTTTCCACGTCTGCAACCGTAATGTCGAAAGATTCAACCATCTCTCCCGGATCACCAACAAACGTATTGGCTTGAATCTGCGTCACTTCTGCACTTGCTGCACCTGTTGTCCCAGGCCAGATCACGCTCAAACTCAGCGTTAGTGCTAACATACAGGAAACGTGTTTAAACCCTTTATTCCACTTGTTCAAAAAAACCCCTCCAGCTCATATGATGTTATGATTCCAAAGTAAAGAGCGGACAAACGCCAACCAAAAGGGTTGTATGAAGCGAAAGCTCATATCACACTTTAAGTCAGGTTTTGCCCGCTCCTGTGCGGTAACAATCCTAAGAATGTCATCACTGCATATCTCTTTGTTTCAGGTGTTTATTGCGGATGTATATTCTCTTTCAGAGCGAAGGAATTACAGTTGCTCACCGTTGCTCGCAATGACATTTTTGTACCAATCAAATGAATCTTTTTTGGAGCGTGCAAGTGTTCCGTTGCCTTCATCATCCAGATCCACGTAGATAAAGCCATAACGTTTGGACATCTCGGATGTCGACATACTCACAAGGTCAATCGGGCCCCATGCCGTAAAACCAATCAGTTCAACGCCATCTTTGATAGCCTCTTTCATCTGTTCGATGTGCTTTTTGAGGTAGTCGACGCGGTATGAGTCATGGATCGATCCATCCTCTTCCACTTTGTCGTACGCACCCAGACCATTCTCTACGATAAAGAGTGGTTTTTGATAACGATCCCAGAAGTTGTTCAACGTTACGCGCAGACCGATCGGGTCGATCTCCCAACCCCAGTCGGACGCTTCCAGATAAGGATTTTTCACGCCACCTGTCAGATTACCTGCTGTCTCAGCCGCATCTGCAGAAGCCGATTTGGTCACGGACATGTAATAACTGAAGGAGATGAAATCTACCGTGTTGTTCAACAGAATCTCATCATCGCCTGCTTCTTTTTGAATAACAATGTTATTCTCATCAAAATAACGCGCCATGTAGTTCGGGTATTTACCACGAGCATGCATGTCTGTGAAGAAGAGGTTAAGCTGATTTTCATGTTGAGCCAGTTGTACATCCACTGGATTACAAGTCGCTGGATAGGTTTCCATACGCGCAAGCATACAACCCACTTGGGAGCCAGGAATAATCTCATGTGCAAGCTTCGTCACCATAGCACTTGCTACAAATTGATGATGCAATGCTTGATACGTTGTTTGCAGCTTATTGTCCACTTTATCAATTAGAATACCGCCGCCAGTGTACGGACTGAACACCATCACATTAATCTCGTTAAATGTCAGCCAGTATTTCACTTTGTTTTTATAACGGTTGAATACCGTTTCAGCGTAACGAACATAATGTCCGATCACTTCACGACTTGCCCAGCCATTGTATTTTTGCGTCAAACCAAGCGGAGTCTCATAGTGAGACAGTGTTACGAGCGGTTCAATGCCGTATTTATGCAGTTCATCAAATACTTCATCATAGAATTTCAAACCTAATTCATTCGGTGCCTGATCATAACCGTTCGGGAAAATACGTGCCCAGTGAATGGACAAACGGAATACTTTGAAGCCCATTTCTGCAAATAGTGCGATATCTTCTCTAAAACGGTGGTAGAAATCAATTCCAAAACGTTTCGGGAAACGTTCTTCAATTTTGCCAGCAAGAATCTCTTCGATTCGGGAAGAGGAAATTTCCATGGCATGTCCACCCGTACGCTTTTCTTTTGGCACATGAGCGATCATGTCCGCTGTGGAGAGACCTTTTCCGTCCTTATCGAATGCGCCTTCCAGTTGGTTCGCAGCTGTAGCGCCACCCCACAGGAAGTTTTCAGGGAATCCTTTTTTTGCCGTGGTCATCATAACAACCTCTTTTCGAAATAATTTTTGGTTTTCCATACGTAAGAGCAACTCCAAAACAGAGCAGAAAACAAGAAAAACCTAAACTCAGGGTAAAATAGCGCCAAAAAAAGGAGCTTTCATTTCACCATCAGTTTAGGTTTTGCCTGTCTTCACAGTTACAATCCATCAAAAGATGTTATAACATATTCTGTTGTTTTGCTCTTGTGATGTAAGCGTAACATATTTATTTTGTAAAATCAAATTCACGAAAACTATGCGGCCTACGACCTCACTAAGATCACCTAACACCTAACAACGTATTTATAATAAGTATCATCTTATTTCTAACATCATTTCTAAAGCTATTTCTAACGTGGCATTCGCAAAATTGCTGCCCGTAGGGCATTGGCTCCTTCCTCCGTTTCCAGATAACTTGCAGGACTTTCGTCCCCCAAAGCTGGAACCTTTTTATCTATCCATTTCAACGCAGAGTCTCTCATTTCAGACAAAAGAACCCGGCTTATATCTTCTGGAATTCCTTTTAATCTTGCCTCTTCTTTCCATTCATTGGGCAATGTAGCGTACCATTCATCAAATAGTTCAACGAAGGTGTCCCAGTGCTCCTGCGTAAATGCAGACAAATACATATCTTGCATACTCATGTAACATTTCTCCTTCTCATTAAGCTATGTAACCCCCTGGTCCTATCTCAAAGAATTCATCCTTAAGCCGCTTGCAGCCTCTATTATAACTAGTAGACTTAATTTTAAATGATTTTCAGGGAGAGAACAATCAAGGAGGAACACATCATGACTGAAGAAGAAAACACATCTGGCTGGGATGCCATTGACCAAGCGGTGCAGCAATTGTACGGAGAACAGGAACCTAAACATTATGGCACAGCCATTCCATATATGCTTGGCGGACCTGACCCACTGGATGGGATAAGTGCCTATGCAGTAGATACACCGATGCCTCATTGGCATTTTGTAACCTATGGTTTCTCGGAGCTCTACGACAAAGAGAGCGATGATGCAACCAAAAGTGGATATGGTTTTGAACTCACGTTTCGCCTTACACGCTGTGAGAATGAAGCAGAGCCGCCGGCCTGGGCACTCAATCTACTCCAAAATATGGGGCGATATGTCTTTAACAGCGGTAACCTGTTTCAGCCTGGAGATTATCTGGATGCCAACGGTCCGATCTGCCTGAACTCCGATACACTCTTGACTGCACTTGCATTCATAGAAGATCCGGATTTACCTGAACTCAGCACACCGAATGGTTCTGTTCGATTTATTCAAATGGTCGGTATGACCTGCCGTGAACTGGAGATGATCCAAAGCTGGAATACCCGCGGTTTCCTGGCTGCCTGTGAAAGCTATATGCCTAAATATGTAACGGATCTGATGAGGAATTCCTACGCAGATATCCCTTCAGTTGTCAAAGCAACGGAACGCGGCATTGAGGAAGACGGTTCAAGCACCGCCTTTTATTCATACAACAACTGAGTTGGGAGTCTCCGCGCAAAAAACTGCTACAGAAAAACATCCCTGCCAAGCTTCAGTTGGGTGCCCAACAGGCAACTCTTCTAGCCAGCATCCTGAGGAGCCGAATCGCCAAAAAAGCAACGTTGTCCCTGATCGGGCCGGATATCAACATTGTCTTTGAAGCTGGGGAGCATGCATCTATGGTGGAAACGGAGCGAGATGTCAGATTGACTGTGAATCAGGAGGCAGTAGATGAGATTATATGGAAGCTTCGTCCGCAAGCCAGTTCGTTCGAGATTCCATCGCTGGGCACACTTCAGATTGAGATTGTACCCACACAGATTAAAGATCAGGAAGGCAATGTAATCAAAACGATCGGCTAATCAACGCAATACAGTAAGGAGAAATGACATGTCTGTCCATACATCGGCCTCACGGCCATTGAAATACGGTACGGGAGTTCATTCTGGAACCCCTGCTTCCTTTCAATATTTAGCACAAAGCGGAATAGACCGACTATGCAAAATCAACCATTTTCTAATTCAATCGTTCCGCCGCAGTATTTCGGATATCAAAGAGGATTTGACAGGTACCTATCTGTTCCTGCTAACAGACGTTAACGGCGTGTTTCTGTCTATGGACTACAGCTCTAATCTGGAATCGCATGTAAAGCAATCCCCCATTCAACCAGGACTGAGTTTTTCAGCCCAGAGCTGTGGTGTTAATGCCATCTCCAGAACAATAGAGGGCAATACGCCTGTATTTTTGCTGCCTGAGCAGCATGAAAGTCCTTTTTTTCAAAGCTGGCACTGTTATGCCGTTCCTCTGTACATGGGGTCACAGCATTTCGGTTATCTCGATGTGTCTACAATAAATGCGGATATGCAGCGTGAACTCATGGCCATAGCCAAGTTGATCCCGGCTAATATGCAGAACCGTTACCAGAGCCACAGCGCGGCACATCAGCAAAAACAGCCCCAAGTCGAATTCACAGAGCGGCAGTTAACGATTCTAGAGATGATATCCCGCGGATGGACGGTGAAGGCGATTGCATTGCAATTAAAGATCAAGGAATGTACGGTCAATTATCATAAAAAAGTCATTTTCAACAAATTAGGTGTTCAATCCAGCACAGAAGCTGTTTCAATGGCTAGTCAATTGTCTTATTTATAGGAGACCCCTATAGTTTCCTATAGGTGGCAATAGAGAACACATGTGCTACAATTTTAGCAAGCACAACAAAGAGAGAATAACTCACACATCTCAGGAGGGTATTATGTCTATTATGAAAAAAACATCTTTATTCGCTATGCTCATTATGATGATGATCGTAGTCGCTGCCTGCGGAGACAAGGCAGGTAACAATGCAAAATCAAACGAGCCTGCCGCGACTGAAACAACCGCAGGCGCTGATGCCGGCACAGCGAAAACCGACGATGCCGACAAAACAGACGCTTCCAGCGAAGATAACAAAGAAACCGACAACACATCAAAAGTTGAGCTGGGAACAACAGAAAAGGGTTCTTACACGAATGACTATTTTGGCGTATCCCTAAAATTCCCTGAGGCATGGGAGTATCAGGATGCCGAGGGCATGAACCAACTGACGAGTGCTTCCTCAGAAGTCATTGCCGGTGACGATGAAAAGAAGAAAAAGCAGATGGAACTGTCTCAAACCAAGACATTGAACCTGCTCATGGCATCCCAATATCCGCTTGATGGCGGCCAGATCGGCCCTTCTGCAATGGCCATTGCCGAGAAAGTTAGCTTGTTGCAAGGCATTCGTACAGGGGAGGACTACCTGAAAGCTACCAAGAAGTTCATGGAAGACAGCAACTTCCCTTATGAATACAAGGACTTTACCAAAGAAACCATCGGTGGCAAAGAAATGAATCTGATGCAGATCACGACGGATGCAGGGGACGGAAGCAAAATCACTCAAGAATACTACAGCACAATTATTGAAGGTTATGCCTTCAACTTCATCTTCACATATCTCGACGAAGACAGCAAAGCCGAGATCGACAACATTAAAAAGTCGGTTCAATTCAAATAAAACTAAAACCCCGGTTGTGATCTAAACAGATCATGCCGGGGTTCTTTATTCGTTTAACCAGACAGCGCCACCCAATGTCCTTCTTTCACTTCAACCCAGCGGGAATGCTCCAGATTATATCGATCTCCTGTACCGCCGGTTTCCTTCTCCTGATCCACAAGAGCCACACGTGGCTTATTCTTCTCTACCGCCGGATCAGGAACCGGAATGGCCGATAGCAAGGCCTTCGTATACGGGTGCTGCGGATTGGCATACAGTTCTTCACTCTCGGCCAGCTCCACAATTTTGCCGTTATACATGACAGCGACCCGATCACTGATATGTTTCACCATCGACAGATCATGTGCGATAAACAAATATGTCAGACCCAAGCGCTGCTGCAGCTCTTCAAGCAACTGCACAATCTGTGCCTGAATAGAGACATCGAGTGCCGACAAAGGCTCATCACAAACAATAAACTCCGGCTCTACCGCCAGCGCCCTTGCAATGCCAATTCGCTGGCGTTGTCCTCCCGAGAACTCATGCGGATATCGCTGTGCATGTGACGGTTCTAGCCCCACCATCTCCAGCAGTTCTTCCACTCGCTTCTCTCGCTGTGCAGTATTACCTGCAAGCTGATGAATATCCAGTGCCTCGCCAATGATGTCCATAATTCTCATTTTGGGATTTAGTGAAGCATACGGATCTTGGAAAATGATCTGCATATGTCGTCGCATTGTTTTCATCTCACCAGGCGAGAGTCGCTGCAACGGAATGCCTCTGAACAGCACATCCCCCCCCGTTGGCTCATGCAGACGCAGAATCGCTCGTCCCGTGGTAGATTTCCCGCTGCCTGACTCTCCTACAACGCCAAGTGTTTCCCCTTGACGGATATGAAAGCTGATATCGTTCACCGCTTTTAACGTATTGCCCTTGCCAAGGTTAAAATACTGTTTGAGAGATTTGACCTCCAGCAACGGCTGATCATCTTCCATATCTTTGGGTACCTGCGAGACTAGCTTCGGCTTCTTCTTCTCATCCAGCCTAGGCAGTGCGTTCAACAGACGGATGGTATACGGATGTTTAGGACTCGCAAAAATCTCCGCCGTGGTGCCCGTCTCCACAATCTCTCCTTCTTTCATTACAACCACCCGGTCACACATGCCAGCAACTACACCCAAGTCATGTGTAATGAGAATGATGGACGTTCCCAGTTGCTCCTGCATATCTTTCATCAAGTTTAAAATCTGAGCTTGAATGGTTACATCCAGAGCCGTTGTCGGCTCATCGGCGATCAATAGTTCCGGACGGCAGGCAAGGGCAATCCCAATCATCACCCGCTGACGCATGCCACCGGAAAATTCATGTGGATACTGATTATAGCGGATAGCACTTTGTTTAATACCTACTCGTTCCATCATGGCGATAGCTTGTTTTTTCGCTTCTCTTTTCGATAACTTCTGGTGTTTGATCAAACTTTCGGAGATTTGCTGACCAATCTTGATCGTTGGATTAAGCGAGCTCATGGGGTCTTGGAAGATCATCCCGATATCCCGGCCGCGAATGTGTTCCATCTCTTTTTGTGATTTCCCGGCGAGATCCACACCTTTAAATAGAAGCTCACCCGATTTCAACTGTGAAGGGGGAGAAGCAAGCAATCTCATAATGGAGCGTGCGGTTACGCTCTTACCACTGCCCGATTCTCCAACAATGCCTAGTGTCTCCCCTTTCCGCAGTTCAAAGCTGACCTGCTTAACCGCCTGAAACTCACTCTCTCCCGTGTAAAAAGAGACGGATAAATCATTCACTTTCAACAATGGCTCCACGTATGCACCATTCCTTTCATGCCTGCTCCATCTTTTTATATGTAACCAATTCTTAACCTTGACAATTAAGCATGCCCTAAATAATATATACTATATTGATCGGAATAATGCAATTTAAACCTTAGCGAAAGGAGGTATTACCGTTTGACTTCTGGAGTAGAACGTCACAGCACCTCCCGTATGGTGGATCACTTAAGTTATGTTTATGGAAAAATGCTGCTTCATCCCGTCTATCGATATGTATTGATCATTCTCGGTTTACCGATTAATCTGATCGTTTATATGGTCTGGCGTTCCAAGCGTAAACAAGATGACTGGTCAGCTGTAAAACGACAGGCTGAACAGGAGATGCATACCTCATCCTACCGTGACACCAAACGATTGGAACTGGAAGAACAACTGAGGCGCAAGCATCGCTTCTTCAAGCAAGAGGTCAGCGAGGCAGCATTCAAACAACAGGCTGAGAGCTGGCTTGAGGAAACGTTTCAGAAGGAACTGCTGGAACGAACGTCACACAAGTTAGAAGAAAAGGGACGGCATCGTCTCGGAATTCAAGATACATTCGGTATGTTAATAGAGAAACTTTGGTTTCTTGCTTTATCGATCATCCCGGGCTGTCTAATGTATCTGACTCTGCTGGTATATGGTAATGCTTATCTAAAGTACATATTTGAAAGACTGCTCATGACCATCTTTGTCATTCTGGGTGTAGCAACACTAGTATTTACGATTCTGTACTTGTCTCCGTTTAACCCGGCTGCCAACATTCTCGGCGTAACGGCGACACAAGAGCAGATTGCAGCCTTTAATCATGTGTATGGCCTGGATCAGCCTTATTTGACACAGCTTTGGAATAATATCAAGGGTGTTGCCATGTTTGATCTTGGCAAGTCGTTTGCAGGAAATGAGATCGTGACGGATACCATTGCCCGAAAGTTCCCGATTACGCTGACACTAGCCGTAATTTCCTTGTTGTTCGCCGTTGTCATTGCTTTGCCTATTGGCATTATCTCGGCGCTTAAGCCTAATTCGTGGTTTGATTACACATTTATGTTCATCGCTCTGATTGGATTGTCTATCCCAAACTTCTGGCAGGGACTAATTTTCATCCTGAATTTTTCAATTAAAATGCAGTGGCTTCCTGCTACCTTTAATCCACAGAACTGGCTGTCCATGATTATGCCGGTCATCGTACTAGGTACGGGACTTACAGCTGCGGTTGCACGGATGACCCGTTCATCCACACTGGAGGTCATTCACGAGGATTATGTCATGACTGCCCGGGCCAAGGGGCTAAGTGAGCGCCAAGTGATGCTGAAGCACGCGGTGCGTAACGCACTGATTCCTATCATTACTGTCGTGGGTCTTCAATTCGGAGCTATGCTTGGCGGGGCCGCTGTAACAGAGAAGGTATTTAATATCAGCGGACTGGGAAGTTACATCGTGGATAAGCAATTCATACCCGATATTCCGAGTATCATGGGCGGAGTAATCTACACAGCGATCACGATTTCCATTGTGAATGTTGTGGTTGATCTGTTTTACGCATTTATCGATCCAAGGGTTCGCTCCAAAATGAAACAATATTAAAGCAGGTGTACTATGACAAAATCAAGCTCCCTTACACAGGAAATGCGTTTCCGGCTCAAGTCTTCGCAGGAATACAGTCAAGCCAGCTTCGCTTGGATCACTTCAGTTCTGCTGACTCTGTTATTGTTGTTGAACAGTTATGACTGGAGCGGGCAGGCGTTCAAGCCATTTATAGCTGGAGTGGCCGGCATTTATCTGTTCTTCACGCTCATTCAGAGTCTGCTTCTTATTCGGATCAGACAGGACTTAATACAGCGCGGGGTTATACGTGTTCTGACACGTAGACTCGCATGGGTACAGTTGCTGGCTGCTTTGACAGGTAATATTTTCATTGTAACGGCTGCCTTCCACCTGATTCGAAAACGAAAAAGTATTGAATATACATTTGCTGTATACGCACTGTTAACCCAGTTATTTGTGATCGGTGTATCGGCTCTGAATGTGTTCAAGCCTTATGTTGCGGATACCTTTCTGCCTTCGATGGCAGCCCTGTTATGTATTCTCGTCATTGATCTAATTGTACTAGTTATCGTAGCCCGGTATGATTCGAGCTCCCCTCTCCCTTCCTGGATGGCAGGTGTGGGCGCAATCATGATCGTTAGCGTAATTACGGGCAACGTTTTCGCGTTGCTGCTGGGGATCTCGATCCTTCGCCGGCTCAGTAGACAAGGGAAACATGGAACGAATTTCTGGAATGATCTGTGGGAACGTCTTGCTCCCAATATGACCGCGATGTCCGGACTCTTTTTCATCACTTTCCTGTTCTCGATCTCCATCTGCAGTTTCTTTACCTTCGACTACAGCATGGCGGTGGAAAATAATTACTCGGCCCTGCTTCAGTCACCTTCTCTGGCATATCCGCTAGGAACGGATGATTTCGGTCGATGTCTATTTTCCCGAATCGTGTTTGGTGCACGAATTTCCTTGATCGTCGGTTTGATGTCAACCCTAATTCCGGTTGTGATTGGCGGTGTGCTGGGTGCCTTCTCGGGTTTCTACGGAAGACATACGGATAACATCATCATGCGACTGCTGGATATCCTGTACGCCATTCCGGGGATCTTGCTCGCCATCGCGATCATTGCAGCTTTTGGTGCCAACACCGTGAATTTGATCATCGCATTAAGCCTGGGCTCCATTCCAACGTATGCTCGAACGATGCGAGCCAGTGTGCTCTATGTATCTACATTTGAGTTTGTCGAGGCGGCGCGTGCCCTGGGATATACCAATCGTACAATCATTTTCAAACACATTATTCCCAACTCGCTCGCACCGATGATTATCAAATCCACGCTGACGATTGGTGGAGCTGTCATTGCAACCAGCAGTTTGAGTTATCTCGGGCTGGGTGTAGAACCGCATATTCCGGAATGGGGCAACATTCTGAAGCTGGGAAGCACCTATCTGGAGACTCATTCGTATCTAGCGATTTATCCGGGACTGGCGATTATTCTGCTTGTTCTTTCGTTTAACTTTCTCGGTGACGGACTGCGGGATGCGCTTGATCCCAAGCTTGAGAAGGCGTGACGATGGATTTATTAAGTTGAACTAAAAGAGGTTTACACGAAGCACTCCGATGACAGAATAACCTTGCAATCGCTGTTATCCCCAGATTTTTTTGATTCCCTTTTCTCAAGGGAAAAATCCGGTGATAAAGGCGAGCACTCCGTTTTTCCAGGTTTTTTCTGTCCTCTCCGTTTTTGTGTAAATGAAATAGTTCAAAAAAAAAAAATCATATATCACATCTATTAATACATTGGAGGTATTCTCATGAAAAAACGTACACTTCTTGCCTTGCTGCTGATTCTCGTGCTGGTGATCTCCGGCTGCAATGTGAAAACCAAAACCGAATCGCAGGAGCAGAACCAACCTTCCGATACAACAGAGACTACAGCCAAAGCGGTAGACATCGAATTGCTCGCCATGAGTTCATCCGAAAATGATGTCAACATTATCCGTGATCAGTTGACCAAAAACGGCTTCAATGTGAAGCTGAACCTGCAACCGGATTACGGTAGCTTTAAGTCCCAGCAAGACGCAGGCAACTATGATATCGCATTGTCCAGCTGGACAACGGTAACGGGCAATCCGGACTATGCCGTTCGTTCTCTTTTCAAAACAGGCGGAGATTACAGCATCCTCGCGGATCAAGAGATCGATAAGCTGATCGATCAGGCCGCTACTCAGACACCTGATGAATACAAAGAAACGTATAAAAAGTTGGAAGACCGTTTGGTTACCGACCAAGCGTACATCGCTCCACTGTATATTTCCCTGAAAAGTCAGGCGGTGAACAAAGACATTCTGAATGTCGATACCGTTCGTCTGTCCAAATCCCGTGCCATGGCGTGGGAACCGATTGAGTTCAAAGACAGCTCCAAAAACAGTAAAGATCCGTTGATTCTGACACAAACAGCATCTGTACTGACTTCCCTTGATCCGATCAAAGGAAACGACGGTTCCATCAACCAAATCAATACCAATATGTATGTTCGTCTGGTGAACCTGACGGATGACGATCAACTGACAGCGGATGGATCGCTCTCACGTAATTTCACGATTGCAGATGGCAATTCCGAATACTATTTTGTCCTTCGTGACGATATCAATTTTGCTAAAATCGAAAACAAAAAGGCTGTCGATACCGGAGAACGTGTAGGCGCAGATGACGTCATCTTCTCCCTCGACCGTGCCAAAAATAAAGATTCCGTTCCGGATCACCGCACGTACAGTCTGCATGAACATATCAAACAAGCGGAACTCGTTACAGACCTGAGCGCACTGGAGTCAGCGAAACAATCCGGGGGTAGCGGAACCGTGCTGGAAGCTCTGAATCAAGGACTCGACAGCGATATCAAGGAACTGGTTAGCGATAAAAAACAAGCGAATAACGGTGCAGGCAAATATCAGGTGGTTAAGGTAACTACAACTGAACCGTTCCCGCAAGTGCTTAATTATCTGGCACACCAATCGGCTGGGATCGTATCCAAGAAACAAGTCGAAAGCATCAATACGTATGATGTCGCGTCCTTCGATGTGAACAAGGATATTCCTTATGGCGATCAGAACACCGTGACCGAGGGTGCCAATTATAACAACACACTTTATACAAGCGGCCCTTACATCCTTTCTTATAAAAATGACTACGAAGGCGTGTTCCTGAAAAACCCGGGATACCGCAAAGGTTCGGACTTCGCACCGAAGATTGATCAAGTAAACGTACGCTTCATTGCCGATGCAGACAGTGCTCTCTCAGCCCTTCGCAGCAGTGAAATCCACCTGTATTACGGTGTACCTGAGACGAAATACGATATTATCAAAAATGACAGCAAATTGCAGCTGCAAAGCATTCCAAGCAATGCCGTATCGTATCTGCTGTTCAACACAGCCAACCGTGAAGTGGCCAAGAGCAGTGATCTGAGAAAGGCGGTACTCTATTCCATTAATCAGGATGAGATTCTGCAATTCTACAAAAACAACAAAATCAAAGCTTACTCCACCGTAAGCCCGCTTGTACAAACCGGGAATGAACTCAAGGCTGATCCAGCCAAAGTGAAAGAATTCCTGGGCAAGTATAACGCGTCAAAATAATTGCCAGAACACAAAAGGCTGTCACCGATAGATCTCTGTTGATCCTGGTGACAGCCTTTTCCTATCTATCATTCCGGCACTTGGCAATCTGCCAAAATGTCGGGATAATGCCTCATGCTATCCGCTTCTGTAATGCTGCGGATCACTCTACACGGCACACCAGCTGCAAGCGAATGCGGTGGAATGTCACGTGTAACCACGCTCCCTGCCCCAATGACACATCCGTCTCCAATCGTGACGCCTCCGCATACTGTCACATTCGCGGACAACCACACATCATTACCGATGGTGACCGGTTTGGCATAACAGAGTGATTTCAGCTCACCATGTTGATTCAGCATCTGTCTCCGTTCACTCGCAATCAAAGGGTGAACAGGCGTAACGATAGTAACATTGGGACCAAAGCTAGCGTAGTCTCCAATCGTCACTTGTGCATCATCCTGTATGGTCAGATTGTAATTCGCAAAAAAGTGATGGCCGATCCGCGTATGCACGCCATAGTGAAAGAAAATCGGACCCTGCATAAATCCGCCGTCCCCCATCTCCCCCAGTAACTGTTGTACGATTTGCTGTCTTTCCTCCGTTTGTTCTTCAAAGGTTTGGCTATAACGCTGACTGAGATGATGAGCTTTTCTTTTGATGTCCTTCAGTTCCGGATCAGCCGGACTGAATAACATGCCCTTCATAATTCTCTCTTCTTCACGCATCGCGATTCCCCCTCATCTATAGATTATTCCTGCAAATCCATGATCGCCTGAATCGTTCGCAAAACACCATTTTCATCATTGGATTTCGTTATGAATTGCGCGGCACGTTTGGTATTCTCGCATGCATTGCTCACAGCAAAGCTGTATTCGGCAATAGCCATCAGTTCCACATCATTTTCGCCATCACCGAAGGACATCGTTTCACGTGAAGTTACGCCCAGCATCTCCTGCAATGTTTTGACCGTTTCACCTTTGTGCGTATGCAGTGCCGTAATATCCAGCCATCTCGGTTCAGAGTCAACAATATAGATTTGCCCTGCCATCGTCTGTTCTACATGTTTTCGCAGTGCTGTACAACGTCCCTGGGTATCGAATACCGTAATTTTAATAAAAGAAGTGCTGATACCTGCAAAAGAGTCCGTTTTGATGACCTGCTCATACGAGCCTTTCACAACGTCATACATCTCATCCGAAATGGAAGAATGCACATAAGCAGCATCACTTGCGCAAACGATAATGGTCATTTGGGGATCAAATGATTGAATTTCCTGAATGGCTTGCAATGCTAGTGCAGGCTCCATGCTAAACTCCCGAACCACCTGCCCATCCTTCTTGATTCTGGCTGCACTGTCCCCAAGAATCCAAACATCTTTTCCATGTTGGCCGAATAATTTCTCCACCCGTTCGCATTGCTTTCCGGTACATGCTACAAAAGTAATGCCTTTACGTTTCATCTCCTCATGAACTTCGTTGAATAACTCCATATCAAATGTTCCTTTACTGTTTAGAAACGTTCCGTCTAAATCGGTTACAACCAGTTTAATCATGATGTCTTCCTCCAATGATTCATTAGATTTATGGCAACAGAGATATATGGAACAAGTCTTGAAGAATTTTCGCACTCCACTCCTAAAAAATATTCATGAAAAATCTTTATTAATATGTTATTAAAATATATTTATAAACATTGTTTATAAAGTGTATTGAACTCTCCCTTTGCCATAATAGAATCGTATTCCGTGTAACTGGTTCCATGTCAACAAGAAGTTTTTGGACAAATTCGCAGACTCACTCTAACAGATGAACTGAATCCAAAAAAACACAGAACTTGTGCTGCGGATTATAAAGTTTCAGAACCAATCGAGGACTTCAAAGCTTGAAGAACCACTCCCCTTAACCCTGCCTCAAAATCTTCCTGGAACGAGTTCTGATGTACAATCTCAGGCAATGTTGCCATAACGTGCTGCTCTGTGTACTGTCTCCACGCTGAATCCAGCGCTTCCCTCTCCACACGCTCCTGATAGATCACAATCTGATGTGGGGCAATAACAGCATTAACCGTTTGCAGAATCCGGCAAACCTGTTCTGTGAAATCCTCTTTGCTCATTTCCTTCTTCCAGTCCGGGGAGTAAGGAAGATATTTAATTTCACCGAACATCCCGTTTTTGCCACGAATGATTTGTCCGTTCAAAACCATGCCCATGCCCGGCGGATAACGATTTGGAAAATAAATGCCTGCCACATCCTGTCCCTTCGTATCCATATGATGCTGTGTGTAGTATCCGCTAATCGCTGCATTTACATCATTCTCTACCAGAACGTGGATTTGGAACTCACTCTCGATCTCACGAATCAGACTGGAATGAATAAGTTCCTCATGACTGCTCACCGTAATGTTACCATCCACAGCCTGTCCTGGAATCCCCATTCCAATGATATGGATGGAAGGATACGCCGCAACGAGACGTGCAATGAGTTGCAGCACATGCTGTTTATCAAAAACAGGCAATATGCTTTCTTCCTTCAGTACAATTTCATTCTCCAGATTAATAACCGTAGCCGAGATCAATTCCTGGCCTTTCATTTCTTTGATGGACAAGACCAACGCAAGCTTAAAATTGTAATTATATCGATAGGCCTGAGCAGGACGCCCGCCGTTGGATGGAATGATTTTATCCTGAATCAGCTCTCCGCCATCACATAAATCCTGAATCAGCGCGTTAATGGTAACCACACTAAGTTTGGTCCGTGACGCAAGTTGCGGCTTGGTTGCCGTCTTGATCTGCTGCATAACTTCACGCACTATATTCAAATTGATGTGTTTCATCATTGTAGCGTTCGCTTTTTTCATAACCCTCTCGTTTCTACTCTGGTTCAAAAGACCAAAGCAATCGTATTCATGTTATCGTACTCCATATCATAACATAATACATTGCTTCAACACATGGTGCTCATTCAAACAGATCATCAATGGATCGCACAGGTTTTACGTCTATTGGCTGTTTGGACACAGCCATATTCACATAAACACCTACCCAGATGATAATAGCCATAATGACATAAGCCATCTTTCTCTCCTCCTTAATTCTTGTGTAATTGTTGTGGTCTCACGACTAAGCGATTGACAATTTCTGCACAAACGAGCATAAGAATAAGCAGCAGCAGAACAACGATTGGAAAAGAAGCCGTCCCTGCTTTTGATGCCAGCAATCCAAAAAGCGGTGGAAGCAATGTGGTTCCGGTATAAGCAACCGCCATCTGATAACCCATGAGTCTGGCTGCGCTCCTTTTACCAAACCTGGTGGGGGTCTCATGCAAAAGTCCAGGATAGATTGGAGCCAGACCGAGGCCGATCAGCACCAAACCTCCAGCAGCAAACCCGGAAGACAAAGGCAGCAATAGGACAATTCCGCCGATTATGGTAATCCATTGACCGTACCGTATAAGCAGCAGGTTAGATACCTTTAAGGTGAGAAATCCTGTAATGAGCCTTCCGAATGTGATCCCCGCATAATAAAGCGAAACCCAGCCGGCAGCCACTTCTGCCGAAATATTTCTTGTACCAACAAGGTAACTTGCCCCCCAGAGTCCAACGGTCATCTCAACCCCACAATAGAACAGAAAAGCAAAAAGTGTAGGTTTAACTCCTTTTATTTTCAAGAGCTTTATCCTTAAACCCTCGTCCGCTTCATGCTCCTCATTGCTGTTCAGCCGATCCGGGGGCTGGCGGGTCGCAGCCACACGTTTCCACAATGGCAAGGTAAGCAAAAGCACAATGACCAGACTAAATTGAATACCGGCAACGACTGCGTAACCACCTCTCCAGGAGTGCTGACCTGCAATAGAAGCTGCCATGATGAAAGGTCCCGCCGTTGCACCTACACCCCAGAAGCAATGTAGCCAGTTCATATGGTGAGCCTCATAATGTTCTGCCACATAATGATTCAACGCCGCATCTACCGCACCCGCACCCAGTCCAAGTGGAATTGCCAGCATAACAAACCAAGTCAGAGAAGGCGCCAGGGAAAATCCTAGTAGAGCCACCGCTGTAAGCAAGCAACTCAGTAATGTGATGCTTCCTGTACCCAGTTTGCGAATCATACGACCGCTTGCGAGACTGGAGACGATCGTTCCAGCGGCAACAATCATGGATACAAGCCCGGCTGCTCCAACTGAAGAACCGATCTCAGGCCATATGACCGGCCATGCTGAACCCAGCAGAGAATCCGGGAGCCCCAAACTGATGAATGCCAAATAGATAATCAATAAAAACCAGGTTGCCAACTGCATTGCCCCTCTCATGATGCGATTATTTTCCGCCGTTTAATAAATATACTTTATAAAGTTTATATCGTAAGTATGTAGGCATCATTTCTTCTTGTCAATATGAAAAAAATGGACTTACCATTTTAACAAAGCAGCGCCTCGTCCTCTGATCATATGGTGTATCTTCGTTGTATGTCGGGCAGCAAAGTAACCATCTGAATGCCCAATCCCCAGGCAAAATAGAACAAATGGATGAAGGACATGGTCTGAATAATATACACCTGCACGATGATCCAGATGAGCAGAGCATAGCCCGTGTACAAGGAAAACGTCCACGCCCAGTAGCGTTCGGGATAAAGATTCATTTTCTCCGTCAACGGCCAATGAATTCGTCTCAGAAGAGCAATGCAAATAACGATAGGGAGTACACCAAGGACTAGTAACAAGATCATTCCAGGAATTAAAAAATCGGAAAAAGGAGAGCGTTCCAGTAGAGAAACAGGCATATTCAACAATTTCCCCGATGGGTCTAAGATCAGCATGAACCCTCCGACCACTGCCCCAAGTCCCAACAAACCATGCATCGCTGCAAGAAGATATGATCGCTCTCTCATTACGAACCGCTCCCTTCGTATTCTCTGTTTGCGCAGGCCATTGAAATGAATAAACAAACTTATTGTTCCATCCTCTCACAAACAGGGGAATAAACCTGTGCTTATTTTCACTGGCAGAGTCAACCTAATCAATACGAATGCTTTTAGATGGTAAAACTTGATAAAAGAACGTATGTTCGGTATAATGTTTTTATATACTGAATGAGCGAGGCATAATACTATGGACGACAAATTTATCAAGGAATTACGTAAGATTAGCCGCGACGACAGACGCCGATCCGAGTTCATGATTCAGGGCATGAAGGAAACATTACAAGAACGTAAAGAAGAAGGTTTGTTGAAGCGATGGATGCGGCGGCGAAAAACGAAGAAAAACATCTCTGAACGATTTAGCTCCGATTCGTCTTCTAGTCATCAATAGATAATAGAGTTCAAAGCAAAAGAAGGAGGCCTATTAAGCCTCCCTTGATTCACTACATATATTTTATAATGTTAAAGTAGCTTACATTTACGTTTTGGTCTACAGAACTTTAAGGCAGGATAGCAAATGAGCGCACAGGGAAGCCAGATGCCTTTTCCGCTTTTGGAACGATATTGAAAATGACAGCTCCTGTAGCTGGAACCTGATCGAGGTTCGTTAACAGTTCGACTTGGTATGTATCCTGTGCAAGCACATAATACTCTGCTAATAGGGCACCGTTCTTCTGATAATCTACCGCTGCATCTGTATCAAACGTTTCGTGGCCAATGGCTTTAATGTCCCGTTCTTCGAACAGGAACTTCAATGCAGCAACAGACCAACCGGGTGCATGGCTGTTGCCATCGGCATCCTTGTTGTCAAAGTCTTCATGGTTCGGCCAGCGTTTGCTCCAATCGGTTCGCAAAGCTACGAAACTACCTGCTTCGATCTTGCCATGCTCTCTCTCAAATTCAATAATATGTTCTACTTCCAAGATGAAATCGGGATTGTTTTTCACTGCAGCAGACTGATCGATGACTACGAGTGGCAGCACCAGCTCTTTGAGTCCCAGTTCGTCCAGGTAACGCGTATCTCGCACAAAATGAATCGGTGCATCCAGATGGGTTCCGTACTGACCAGGAAATTTGAAGCTTTGAGCGAAGAACCCTTGATCATGATTAAACAGCGTCTCAAACTCCGCAGCAGCAAAAGCAGAAAAATGTGGAGATGCCGGACCAAAGGTATGTGTCAGATCTACCCACTTCTTTTCTTTCAACAACTGAATGGCTTGAATAAGTTCGTTAGTCATCCGTTTCACCTCATATGCAGTATGGAAACAATTTCCCCTATTATATCTCAACGCTGCACATTGGTGAAGAAGCTGATTTAATTTGTTAGAAGGACAATACAAGTCTTCTCCTTACCTAGGACATGGATTCTTTACATACTGCTATATAAAAATAAGAAAACTCCGTGGTGATGAGGAAGAAGATATCTAAAAAAGTGAAGAAAAAATGTAGAAAAGACTGGCGGCCGAGCGTTTTAAAAGTAACTTTTCAGCATTCTAATGGTTGTAAAGTCCACAAATGTTTAATAAAATAAAAGTAAGACAAAAATAGGAATAGCCCGGCCAGGCTACTCCTGCACAGCTTTTGTGGTGGGATTACCTCCGAGTGTTGCACAATCAGAAAAAGTAACCCGCACTTCGGCTCGCAACCTGTGGCGGGTTACTTCCTTTTACGGTCAATGTACGTCAGGAGCGCAATAACAAACGTCGCGAACATGAGAACATCGGAAAAAGCGAAGTTCATAGACATCACCTCCCACTGGAGGCTAGTCTATACCCACCACAAATTGGATGTACAACTTAAATTATACCAGCATATGGATGCTCAGACGAGTGTCTTTTTTGTTTATCATTTAATAGATAAGAGGACCTCTGAGATTTCAGAAGTCCTTTTTTTAAGTTTTTTTGAAATTAATGAGGTTGTTCTCCGGTATAGCATCATGATGAGTTCTAACATATTCTTTTCCATCTGGACTGGTCACCATTTCTAGATATGTTTGCAAAGCGCTCTCAAAAGTAAAAATTCATATCGTCCAGTACCCATCTGCGCTGAAGAGTATGTACTCACCATAATGCATTGATCTTTGACCGCTCCTATAGTCTGTAAACTGCATATAACCAAGCAAGAAAGACAAAAAGCCACTCTCTTGTATAGAGAATGGCTTGTGGTTTTAGATTAAGAAACGTTTGTTGCGGTATATTACCCATTTTCTCATTACGATCTTCGGCTCACCCGGGCAACTCACCCATTTCCAGATTAATCCGCGGTAATGACCAGTTTGCCCCGTGTATGGTGGGATTCACTTTTTTCGTGAGCATCACGCAAACCTTGCTCAGTCAGCGGATACGTCTCATCAATGATCGATTTCAGTTTTCCGGCAGCCGCTAGCTCAGCCAACTGCTCCAGTTGATCCCCTTTTGGCTCCATCATGAACACGTTACCCTCCACGCCAGCTTCCTTCGCCAACTTCTCATCCGGTTGTTGTACCAGAGATACGAGACGTCCTCCAGACTTTAACACCTTGAAGCTGTCTCGCTGGATGTCACCGCCCATCGTATCCAGCACGACATCATAGTCTGAGAGGATCTGCGAGAAATCTTGTTCCTTATAATTAATGAAATGATCTACACCCAACGAGCGTAGTAATTCTTCGTTCGCTGCACTCGCGGTGGAAGCCACTTCCGCGCCCAACGATTTGGCAATTTGTATGGCATATGTGCCTACTCCACCGGCACCGGCATGTATAAGCACCTTTTGTCCTTTGCCCAAACGACCATGATCGACAAGTGCCTGCCAAGCTGTCATCGCGGCGAGTGGAATCGCTGCTGCTTCCTCAAAGCTGAGTTGCTCGGGAATGCGAGCCACGATATCTGCATCTACAGCAACATATTCCGCATAGGTGCCGAATTGACGTGGACGGGCGAATACGCGGTCCCCTTCTCTGAAACGAGTCACGTTTGATCCCGCTTCAACCACGGTACCTGCTACGTCACCGCCCAGAATCATCGGCAGCTGATCCGCTGCTTCTTTCAAGTGACCTTGTCTTATTTTGAAGTCAACCGGATTGACTGATGTGGCATGTGTGCGAATCAATACTTGATTCACACCGCATGCCGGTTTTTGTACTTCCTTTTCCTTTAATTGTTCGGGTCCGCCAAATGCTTCAATGACAATAGCTTTCATGTTGAATCCCTGCCTTTCATTCAATGGAATGACATGTGATGGGTTATTCTCATACTCTTCTCTATTTATGATTACCCCATTCATCGGTTCACTTGACCTGAAGTCACCGCATTTTCATTCCATAAATCAGGGCACGTTATCATAGCTATTGAATTTTTCGCAAAAATCGAAGAACCGCTTCCTCCAATTGCCTCAGACCCGGTTGCTCTATCGGAAAATGACCTGCTCCCTCCAAAATGACACACTCCTTCGCCACGGTCAGACGATCAAAAAAAGATTGACTGAAGTGTAACGGAGTCATCGGGTCTATCTCAGGATGAACCAGCAAAATCGGGCACTGACTGAATTGATCCGGGCTCACTTCTGGTGTTTTATTCAGGAAAGTTCTTAATAATTCCAGAGGAACAGACGTAGCCGCCGCCTGTGGATCATTCATAATGAGACGGGTTAGATCTTTGTTGTTCGTAATCAGATCCATTCGAGAAACCCGTTTAACCGAGATTCGTACAGCATCTAATACGCCAGGGAAAAGGTCCATCATGCGTTTACCTACGCGACTGACGAACCGATTCGGAGCAATCTGATCACGCATATGTGCATCACTCGTATCTACAAATGTTGTTGCGATCAATCCCTGCACATGTTTGTTCCTTACACTGGTATGATAGGCCAGCATTCCTCCAATGCTACTACCTATTACAACGAAAGGTTTGCCGTCTTTCTCATACTCCCTCTCTATAAGGGCATCTAACAGTGTGATCCATAACTCATAGTTCAACCGCGTGCCATTCAGTGCGTAGCTTAGACCGTATGGCGGCAGATCAGGTGATATGACCTCGTATCCATGTTGCTGCATCATTCGAGCATAAGGAGCGAGTAACCTGCCATTCCCCCCGGCGCCATGAATAAACAGTATTTTGACAGAGGATTCTGGCACAGGAAATCTGTCCATATGAACATGGACTCCGTGGCTTTCCCACCAGTCCTCTTCCGGGAAGTTGTTTTCATCCAACCTGACTTCTTCGGGAAAAAAAGTCTGATACTGCTTCCAATATAAATGTGTTGTTCTATAGGATGGCAAGCTTTCTCTCATATGTACGCTCCTTTTTCTACATCAAAAAAGCCGTACGGTGTACGACTTTAAGACTCATCTATGATCATACTTATTTTGATGCCACATTACATTTAATCCGGGAACTGCACGTTACCCGGTACGATATATGCACCGCCTGATCCATCGTTTGGCAGAGCCGGAATGGAATCATACACCACTTTACCACGAATATCGGTGATCCGAATACTTAATTCTTCCTTACCTAATCCCGTGCCAAGGAAATGGTTATAATCCTGTTTTTCGAGATTAAGCCATGAGCCGTCCTTCTGCTTCACTTCAAACTTCAGCACAGGATATTTATGATGACGGACTTGAATGGCTGCCCACCACTGACTGCTACCTTCCTTGATGCGATAAGATACGTTCCCTTCAATCGGCGCTTTGACCACCTTCCAGCTGATATCGATCTTCCCTGCTTTGGGATCTCCAATCTGGTTAAACGCATTCGGTGAGAGATCCAGAGCACCACTGGCTCCTTCCGGGTATAAATCCGTTACATAAACCACAGTTTTCCCTTTGGGCCCCTGTACTTCAAGATAAGCTCCAGCTAAAGCAGCTTTGACACCATTATAATTAAGCTGGTATGGATTGAGTGCGGTAATCTTCATGTCTGCTGGAATCGGATCAAGCAGTACAGCACCACCCGAGTAACCCGATCCCGTGTACGTAGCATAACCTTGATATGTATCATTCCAAGCAGCAGATGCAGGTAAAGCAAACAAAACAAGACCGAGAAGTATACCTGTGGCAGACCTTCTGAAACGCTGGAATCTACTTTTCTTGCTCATTGTGTTATTCCCTCCCTATCATTTTGGCTGTGATTCTAAATATTGTTCTTCATTGTCATAGACAACGAATAACATTATTTTACATAATTTTTAAAATATTTAAATGTATTTTCAGAAAATCACATCTAAAGTCCTGCTTATCACACATAAAAAAGCGCCGCACCTTGAGAGAAATTCCATTCTCCCGTAATGTGCGACGCACTTCTCTTACCCTTACCCCGTTTCCTTGCGTTTCTCCCGATTCCGGAATCGTTCAAACCTCGCATACAGGCGAGGAGACTCTTTCGTCAGAATTGGTCCCAGTACAGCCAGAATCAACACGTATAGCACAGCAAAGGATTGGATGGAAGCCATCAGACCTCCGGCCTTACCGATGTTCGCCATGATGATCGAAAACTCCCCCCGAGAGACCAGTGTAAAGCCCACATTTAAAGAGGCCTTGTTCGACACTCCCGCCATTTTACCTGCGATCATACCTGCACCGAAGTTACTCAGAATCGTCAGCACGACAGCAATAAGCGTCATCCCTACAGCTCCACCGAGGGAGGATGGCTCAATGGTCAGGCCAAAGCTGAAGAAAAACAAAGCCCCAAAAAAGTCTTTGAACGGCATAATCTGCTGCTCAATTCGGCTGACATGCCTGGATTCCCCAAGCACAAGTCCAATCATTAACGCACCAATCGCCTCAGCGACATGCAGAGTTTCCGAGAATCCCGCTACGAGGAAGAGCAGTGTCATGATCGTAAGCAAAAATAACTCCGAAGACTTAATGTTCAATGCCTTATCTATATATTTAATACTCTTCCTTCCGATAATGAGGAACAGTACAATAAACAGCAAAGCCGAGAGAGATACCAGCAGCACACTTCCAAATGAAGTTGCTCCGCTAAGCACAAGTCCAGTCAGAATGGAAATATGAATGGCAATAAACAAGTCATCAAACATAATCATGCCCATAATAATTTCCGTCTCCGGATTCGCGGTACGTTTTAAATCCACAAGCACCTTGGCTACAATAGCTGTTGACGAACTGGTCATGATCCCACATACGACCATGGTTTCCTGAAGTGGCAGATTCATGAACCAGCCAAGCAACAAGCCTGAGACAAAATTGAGAGCCACATAGAATATGCCACCGGTGAGAATGGCTTTCCCCGATTTTAATAACCGTGAGACCGAAAATTCCAATCCCAGATAAAACAATAAAAATAAAATTCCCAGCCTGCCCATAAATTCAATAAAAGACGAGCTTTCGATAAATCGTAAATCCACAATGCCAAACTGTGGTGCATGCGGTCCAACGGCCATACCGACCAGAATGTAAAATGGAATAACCGAAAATCGTAGTCGTGCAGATATTAATCCCGTAAGTGTAATCAGCGCAATGGCAACCCCCACTTCAAATATGAGCATATCCATACGCTACATCCGCCCGTCGGTCAACCATTGTTTGAGCTGCTTGAGCTGTTCACGTTCACCGGCAACAACAATTGTCGCTCCACTGGTGAACACATACTCTGGCCCAGGGTTGAATTGTTTCTGTTTCTCTTTGTCAACAGCCGCCAAGATTGCCACACCGGTAACCTGACGGATGTTCATCTCTCCAATCGTCTTTCCAATGCAAGCCGCATGGGGTTCGATACGTAGCCACTCAATCAGCAGCCCTTCCAGCATAACTTCCCGTTCGTTCTGGAACTGAGGTTTATACGTCATGCCACCGACTATGGCAGCTACGGCTCTTGCCTCATCATCGTCAAGGGTCACCAGAGAGACCATATCTCCGAGATCTTCCGCTTGATCTCCGGATTCCATATGGAACAAATCACGCCGCTCATCATTATGAACCACGATGACAAGATGCTCCCCGCTACGGGTGTGTAGCCAGTATTTACGTCCAATGCCTGGCAGATCCGTTTCTTTAAAGTGCATGATTCGCACCTCCCTGAGTCAAGCCTTGCAGCGGATTTTGTTTCGCCTCATCAGCCTGCTCAAGCTCCTGCACCGGCTCTGAACTTTGTTCAAAAGCCCATTGAATGTCCGCTATACGTATTTTCATGGAACCCGAAGGCGTAGAGATGGCTCTCACTTCCCCTTTATTCCCCAGTAGAAGTTGACGTCCCACAGGAGAAAGGAATGAAATCTGTCCTTCGTCCGGGTCTGCTTCCTCCGGCATAACAATGGTTAACTTATCCGAAGTATGAAAATCAACATATTCCAGTTCAATCTGACTGCCAATCAACACTACGGAACTCAGAGACTCATCCGGTCCAGTGAGCAATTGCTCGACTCGTTCTGTATAGGCCATCAATTGTTTATCGAGCTGTACACGCTCGGGATTACGCACGTCAAAATAAGCGTCAAGAAAAGTTCTTTTCTCTTCGCCCAAGATCAACAGCTGACTCACCAGCATTTCTCTGCAATTGTCAAGTGGAGTCCTACGGTTCATAGTAGATTTCACCTCCTATACACGCCTTGTTCTCCACGTTGATTCGCTTGTTGTTTTCCATCATCATCCTGTTGTCCTCCTTTTTATAATAAAAGAGCCCCGATCACGAGCCCTTCTTACCATCTTACCAAAATGAAATTATTAATCCAATCAATTCTGCTAACTTGGGTTTTAATTCTATACTTTGGGTATATTATCCAACATTCCACGATATTCTTTACATTTAATGATAGATCTATAGAACATTTTAATTGCCTCATAAAAAACATTTTATGGATTTTTGTCTCGTATTTTTATTTCCTTTCCTGTATATTTAACTACAAACTTTTATGCAAATTATACAAATAGGTATCTACAGACTTTAACACGATAAAGGAGTGCATTGAAAAAGTGTCCACGATTACTAAAGAAAGTTCAACGTCATCTCAAGCTACTACTGCCGCAGCATATGTTCATTCCGTCTATGAGTCAGTTATCGCGAGAAACCCAAACGAGAATGAATTCCATCAGGCTGTTAAGGAAATCCTGGATTCACTGATCCCCGTCATCGAAGCACATCCCAAATACAGAAACCACAGTCTGCTAGAGCAACTTGTTGAGCCGGAACGGGTTATTACGTTCCGTGTGCCTTGGGTCGATGATCAAGGTAAAGTTCAGGTGAATCGCGGCTTCCGTGTACAATTCAACAGCGCGATTGGTCCCTACAAAGGCGGACTTCGTTTCCACCCCTCGGTATATTCGGGCATTATTAAATTTTTGGGCTTTGAGCAGATTTTCAAAAACGCACTGACTGGCCTGCCAATTGGCGGCGGCAAGGGCGGTTCTGACTTTGATCCTAAAGGAAAATCGGATCAGGAAGTGATGCGTTTCACGCAAAGTTTCATGACAGAGCTGTACAAATACATCGGTCCAGACGCAGACGTACCTGCGGGTGATATTGGTGTAGGTGCTCGGGAAATTGGTTACATGTTTGGTCAGTACAAACGCATTCGTGGCGGTCATGAAGCAGGTGTATTGACAGGCAAGGGTCTGTTGTACGGTGGAAGTCTCGCACGTAAAGAAGCAACGGGTTACGGCTGCGTATACTTCGTTAATGAAATGCTTGAATCCAAAGGTCTAAGTTTCAAGGACAGTACCGTTGTAGTCTCCGGTTCCGGCAATGTATCCATCTATGCCATCCAGAAGGCCCAAGAGCTTGGTGCTCGCGTTGTGGCGTGCAGTGACTCCGGGGGCTACATACATGATCCACAAGGCATTAATCTGAATACGGTTAAACGCCTGAAAGAGGTTGAGCGTCTGCGCATCAGCGAATACGTCAAAGAACACCCGCATGCGACGTATACCGAAGGTTTCGAGGGTATCTGGTCTATCCCTTGTGATATCGCACTGCCGTGTGCAACGCAAAACGAAATCGATGAGCAAGCAGCGAACCTTCTAGTTCAAGGCGGTGTCAAAGCCATAGGTGAAGGCGCAAATATGCCGTCCACACTGGCTGCCATTGATGTATTCCTTGGTGCTAACGTGCTGTTTGGCCCTGCAAAAGCTGCGAACGCCGGCGGTGTAGCCGTGTCCGCTCTTGAAATGTCACAGAACAGCATGCGGTTGTCCTGGACATTTGAAGAAGTTGATGCCAAACTGCATGACATTATGAAAAACATTTATAAAAGCTGCGTAGAAGCGGCTGAAGAATACGGCTGCGAAGGCAACTTGCTTGCTGGAGCAAACATTGCTGGTTTCCTCAAAGTAGCCGATTCGATGATTGCCCAAGGCGTAGTGTAACTCCTTTTTTACCGCATTTTTTAATGGTTCATACAAAAAGAAGCCTTACCTTCTCATGCAATGGTCGTCTAGCGGCCATGCAGAGAAGAGGCTTCTTTTTTGTACGATGCAATCTATCGTGCAATATCCTTAACCTAACGAGCTTTCGCCAATGCCTTGGTGCGTTCTAGACATGAACACATCCACTTCATCTTCATGATCGACCGTAAATCCGAATCGTTCGTATAAACGCTTCGCCGGACTTCCTTGCAACACGTTTAAGATCACTCTTCTGCCGCTGACTGCTTCCTGTTCAAGCAACATGTTAAGCACCTTTGTGCCTAGTTTCCTGCCCTGATAATCCGGATCAATGTAGAAGTGCTCCAACAAAAACTCTCCATCTCCCGGTTTTAATGACACACATCCGATTAAAACGCCGTCCAATTCCAAAATTTGTGTATGTTCCGGCTGGAATGTATTTCGAAAACGCTCCCTCACCCGAATCTCGTCGTATCGACCCAAACGTGTCAAATCATCATATAACACCACGGCCCGTAAATCCGCAAGCTGCTCCCGATCTTCCCGGGTAGCTTGACGTATCTTGAATTCATTCATGTTCCGCTACCTCCATACGTGGTAAGTCCATATTTTCTCTTGCTTTAATACTGTTTTCAAAGATGAGCACAGAACTATTCTATATACTGAAGGCTCCGAGCATCAAATAATCTAAATGAGTTCGCTTTAAAAAATCATGAGCCAGTACGCCATCAATTTTTATGCCCAATCAATCCAGCATAATAACTATGAACTACGTCTCGAAAGTTTTTGCAAGCATGAATACGCCTGGGAATTATATTATATTATCTTACTGAATAATAATGTAGAAATATATTTGCCAAGAAGAAATCGTAAATTGTTGAATTCGCTTATCAATTGAATAATAGCGATAAGACAAATCTTCTAGGAGTGAGATCGAATTCAAATTCAGAAGAAAATAATCATAATCAGGGGTCGGTTACATAAGCGGATTCCTATTATTTATTCTTTAGCTAGTTGGGAACTTCTTAGAGAAGAAAACAAATTCTGCAATATTGAAGAAAACAAAGAATTTTGCAAGAACCATTGACCAATGGTAGAATAATCCATATGATTACCTATAAAGAGTAAAAGTTATAAATAATGGTTTTTTATAGATGGAGGTGGAATCTTCCTTGAATATCGAAAATCAACAAACTATCCGTTCTCAGTTGTTAAACTACATAGATCATAATCAGTTACTTATATATCATTTTGCTGAGAATTCTGGTATAAATTCTGGAACTCTTAGTCGCTTCATCAACGGTTCTCAGCCAGTTCCGATTAATGCACTTGATAAAATGACATTAACGATGGGTTTAAAAGAGGGCACTTTCTATGATTTATATGCTGATGAGCTGCTACTCGATCCATCAACAGATTGGAGAAGAATACGGCCATTTCTGATTAGGTGCTCGCAATTAAACAAGTTATCTTGCATTGAAAAAGTTGTTGATTTTATGCTGGAGAAGTCTTACTATATTTCTTCTTTATTTGATTTTGCCGAGTCTCTTTATGAGGAAGGTAATCTCTCTGCTTCACTCATCATTTATAGAAGAGTCTCTGAAGAAGAACGGTACCAACATGCAGAACGATTGGCCATATGCCAGTATAGGATTTTCAAGGCATCTTTAGGTGATGATCAGCAATTCAACTACGAACTTGCTCTTGTATTTGAACCGTTTGTTACAAGGTTGAGTGAAATAGAGCAACTTGATGCCCTGAAAGATTTAGCTAACTTGTATGTATCCTTACAGAAGTGGAAGAAGGCAAAGCAACTGAGCTCTGAAATGGGCAGGATAGCTAGAGTACTATACGATCTAAAACATAAACGGAAAGGGAATGAACTCAACCGAACAGAACCCAGAAAAGCTTTATTCGGATATATTCTATATGCCCATGTAATATTAGGGACAGTTGCTGAAGAGGATGGGAACTATGAGGAAGCATTCTTTCATTTAGATAAATTTGAGGACCACAGTTGGATCGTTGAAACTGATGAAGAGGCTGAACAAACGAAAAAACAATTTTTAATTTGGGCAAGTGCTAACCGAATGCTTTATAGAGTGATGACAGGGGAAACTGGCCTTATCGATGATTATATCAATTCCTTAGCAAATAATGATAATGAACTACTTATAGGACTATTCAAGGTTGTTAAGGCAGCACTAAAATATTCTTATAACATAGACCACATCATAGATCGTTATCAAGACGTGATTCAAAATCAGATCAATTCTCAAAAAAAGGTAGGATCATACACTTCCCAAGTTATTAACGATGGATTCGTTATCCTCTTGGCTGATTTAGCCGAATATTATAAAAATTCTAATAGACCTAGTTTTGGTATACTCTATCTGTTAGATAGTTTGGCAATCTCTGCTAAGATAAATAATGATCGTTACTTGATCAGATGCTTTTGTTTGTTCGAAGGAATGAGGCAATTAGCCACAGATGATGATCTAGATAGATTCAAAGCAATTTTGAGGGAGGTAGAATGAGGTACATGAAGAAGTTGACTGTCATTTCTTTTGTTGTAGCTTTAGCCATTTTAGTATGTACACCATTTAATCAGGTATCGGCCGATAACAATGATCCTAAACCACCAACAGATGTAACCGCTGTTAAAGCGAATGGACATGGTGCTGGCGGCTGGTAAAAAAAGATTATAATCTTCAGAACCTCCTGATTGGAGGTTTTTTATTTTGAGTTTTTGTATATCTACTAAATTAGTAAATTTAAATAGAAGTGGTTAGGATTAGTATAGAGGTGATTGATTTGTCAAGTAACTCTATCAAAGAGCAATTGGAACACGAACGATCCGTTTTGTATGAACTAGTTAGTTCTTACGGGATAGGCCACCCATTGGTGATCAAACAATCTGAATTATTAGATGAATTAATAAATAAACACAGTAAGACACAAATTCCTACATATACAAAGAGTGAAGATGAATAAGTAGCATGGTATCAAGCACCACGAAATTTTATAGTGTAGTTGTTCAATGTTGCATACAACTTTCTGATCGATAAGTCTACTAAGTTTCTTACCCTGCATAGATCTTATTATTCAATTGAAGTGACTTCCTTCCAATGGTAAAGTGAACATGACATGATTTATCGGTACATTTGAATTTAAATTCAATTTTTTCTTGATGATAAGGAAGTGTGTATGTTGTCTAACCATTCTTTAAACCCCAGTGAGAATCCTCATCTGCAAGCAGACTGCGAGCAGTGTTACGGGTTATGTTGCGTGGCCTTGCCTTATGGGAAATCCTCGGATTTCGCTTTTGACAAGTCCAGCGGCACACCTTGCCCTAATCTGCGGGAGGATTACCGATGCAGTATCCATACCCAGCTTCGGCAGAAGGGCTTCAAGGGTTGCACCGTCTATGACTGTTTTGGTGCAGGCCAGAAGCTATCACAGATTACGTATGCGGACAGAAGCTGGCGTACTCACCCCGAAACGGCCCGTGAAATGTATGATTGCCTGCCTGTACTTCGTCAAATTCATGAACTGATCAGTTACATGGGAGAGGTTATGATGCGGCCGGATACGTCTTCGCTGCATGCCTCACTTGAAAAAGTCTATCCAGATGTAGCGCGTCTGAGTGATCTGGAACCGGCAGCTCTGCTGCAACTGGACATCACGAGCCATCGCGCAAACGTGAACACCTTGCTAATTCAGGCTAGTGAGATCGTACGCAGCGGCGCTCCGGCAAAAACACAAGCTCAAGGTAAGGCCAAAGGCAAGAAACGCAGCGGCATGGATTTTCTGGGGGCTAATCTGCAAGGAGCAGACCTGAGAGGTGCGAGCTTCCGGGGCGCGCTCATGATTGCAGCAAATCTGCGTAATGCCGATTTACGAAATGCCGACTGGATTGGTGCAGACCTGCGGGATACGGAACTCGGCGGAGCCGATCTGCGAGGCGGGATTTTCCTGACACAGTCTCAGCTGAACGCTGCTATGGGAAACGCGGATACCTTGCTACCTGACCATTTAAGCAAACCTTCTCATTGGCGTTAGAGGCGCACAACGCAAATAGCACGTCCTTCCACCGAAGGACGTGCTATTTTTATACGCATATTACAGACTAAGATTACAGCAAGTCACGGCGCAGATCCGCAGCCGATTTCGGAGAGAGATGGCCGAGCGGGATATCAAATACCGTCTTCGCACCTTTGTGTCCTTCCTTGCTCAAACGCTGTGCTGCACGGGCATACGCCACAAGCACACTCGCGGTGAACTCCGGGTTGCTGTCGAGCTTCAGCCCAAATTCGATAATTTGTTTCTGCCCGTTACCTGTAATTCCGCTGCGAATGACGAAACCGCCATGCGGCATACCTGCATGCTCGGATTTCAGTTCTTCTTCACTGATAAAGGTAACCGTCGTATCGTAATCTGAGAAATAGTTAGGCATATTCACAATCGTTTCACGAATCTCATCCTGGTTCGCACCTTCTTCTGCCACAACAAAACATTGACGCAGATGTTTCTCGCGTGTGGACAATTCCGGAGTTTCACCAGAACGAATACGGTTAATCACTTCTTCCACAGGTACCGTATATTGCACACCGGCTTTAACACCCGATACACGACGAATGGCATCGGAGTGACCCTGACTAACCCCTTTGCCCCAGAACGTATACTCTTTTCCTTCAGGCAAAATAGATTGTGCCAGCAGACGATTCATGGAGAACAAACCTGGATCCCAACCTGTTGAGATCACGCTTACATGTCCGCCTTGCTCAGCCGCCGCATTCACAGATTCAAAGAACTCAGGAATCTTTGCGTGGGTATCAAAGCTATCTACCGTGTTAAACAATTTAGCGATCACAGGAGTCTGTTCCGGCAAATCCGTCGCAGAACCCCCACACAAAATCATGACGTCGATTTTGCCTATGTACTGCTCAGCCGCAGAGATATGCTCAAAGCGAACTTCTGTACCTTCAGCTACCATCTGTTCTGGATTACGACGTGTAAATACAGCAACCAGCTCTAGATCATCATTCTGGGTAATTGCTTTTTCTACACCTTTACCCAAGTTACCGTAACCTACGATACCAACTTTAATCATGTTTAATCCTCTCCCTGTCTGAATCTTTTGTCTATAAGTCTATCTAAGGATATAACATAACATGTAACTTGTCAGGTTTCCAGATGTAAATCAAAAATACCTTGCAGAGGGACAGCTTTAACGCTGTACCACCACAAGGTATGGGTAAATAAACAACTTCATGAATAAAGATTCTGTTTTGATTGAATTTCCAAAACAAATGCTTCTCTATCCACGATGTAACTTCTTAAGATTCAGACCAAGTTAACGTAAGTTCAACGACACCTTCCTGACTCGCCAGTGCTCCACCGATCAGAGACCAATTCTGTTTTGTGTCCGGTTCGGTCCCTTGAATAACAATATTTTTTTCATCAATCAACTGTCCTGAGTCTGCCAGCTTCTTGTCTGCAAAATAATCTTTGTACAGTTTCGATACTGTCTTCATGTCCTGTTCCGTGGTAAAGATCATCATTGCTGACTTCTTCCCTTCATCCTCTCCAGAAGTCGCTGTCGTAATCTTGGCATCGTCTGGTAATGGGAAATCTTTAGGCAAGTGTTCCGGCATGCCGTCCACCGCACTACTTTCACCTTTATTTGCAGATGATTCCGAAGTTGCCGGCGTGGATGCGGCTCCTGTATCTGTACCTGTCGCTGCTTCGCTTGTATTTTCTGTGGCAGCTGGCTCAGCAGTTCCAGATGTTGCCTCACTATTTACTTTTTCAGACTCACCTTTGGGCTCGTCAGCAGCACTGCTGCACGCACTTAAAGCCACCATCATAGCCAGCGCAGCGCAGGCCAGCAGAACTTTTTTCTTTTTCACCATTAGAAATCACTCCTTCTAGTTGTTTTATGTTGTCATTCTCCAAATCACTTTCTTACATCTGAAGTATGCTTCTGTATGCTGATTGCACATTCCTCCTTCGTTTAGTCGAGCTCAGTGTCTGCTGCTGTGTAACGGATACAGCTTCTATGGTATGTTAATCCAAATGACTGATAACGATAACACCGTCAAGGATATCAGACAACTTACTGCAAGTATGGATAGGAATCGGGTGAAGACTTTGAACTTTTTCAACCAACCCTCCTCCTTCTGTTTACAGGTTGTTTACGCTTGAACTGCTTGAACCATTTCATATTTTTCACACGGGATAGACCTATACTTTTGCCCGTTCTGTATTAATGAACCATTCAACTTATAATATATGTATGTTTCAATCGTACCCAAGAAATGGAGGGATTGAAACAATCCGGAGTCCAGTCCTTTCCCCAACCAAAGTCTAGTTCCTCTCCCCTACCTCTAAGGCACAGTATGACGTAAAAAAAAACCGCCCGCATCCCTTTTTCGGGATACAAACGGTTGTCAGGTTCTACTTGCTTGCTAAGTATGTGTTCTCACAGTTTCAGCTTAACGCCTACCGGGCAATGATCACTGCCCATGACATGACAGTCGATATAGGCTTCGGCTACTCTTGGTGCAAGCTGATTGGACACTATAAAATAATCAATGCGCCAGCCCACGTTCCGCTCTCTGACCTTAGGCATATACGACCACCAGCTGTACACATCGGTTTGATCTGGATGCAAATGACGGAAACTGTCCACATATCCTGACGCAAGCAGGTCGGTCATCTTGCCGCGCTCCTCATCCGTAAATCCGGAGTTGCCCATATTCGGCTTCGGGTTCTTCAAGTCAATCTCTTGATGAGCCACGTTCAGGTCCCCACAGATGACTACAGGTTTCGTCTGCTCCAGTTGCAAAACATACGACCGAAAGCGGTCTTCCCACTCCAAACGATAAGGCAGCCGAGTCAGATCACGTTTGGCATTAGGTGTATATACATTAATCAGATAAAAGGCATCATACTCCAGTGTAATCATCCGTCCTTCCGGCTCACTGTCTTCTTCCATACCGTAATAAACAGACAATGGCTTGATGCGGCTGAATACAGCCGTGCCGGAGTATCCTTTTTTGATTGCATAATTCCAGTACTGATAGACGTCTTCGCCCAAATCCATCTCGATCTGTCCAGCCTGTAATTTCGTCTCCTGAAGGCAGAAAATATCGGCCTCGCTTTGATGATAATAATCCATAAATCCTTTATTCACACACGCTCGAAGCCCATTCACATTCCAGGACACCAGCTTCATATTCTCATCTCCTCACATCTCTCCAATATAACATGAGCCCAATTCACGGGACAAGACATCACATGTTGGGCATGAGGATTGGGATGGGGAGTTGAATCTGTAGATGAATATGGGGATGAACACGGAAATGGAAGACAGTGGCTAGTTGTCACTCTGCAGCTTCGAGAAGACAGCCAGATCAACGTATCTGCCCTTCTCATACTCATGCTGCCGTAGCAGACCTTCCTGCTGGAATCCCAGCTTATGCAGTAGACGAATGGACGCCTCATTTCCCGGGTCCACCTTCGCTTCAATTTTGTTTAATTGCATCTGATTGAATCCAAATTCCAGCACAGCACGAGCAACCTCAGTCATCACACCTTTGCCCCAGCACGATGAAAGCAGATCATAACCGATCTCTGCGCGATGATGTTGCTCTTCGTAACCCAGATATCCACATGTTCCAATCACTTGATGAGATTCCTTATCTTCAATCATCCAGCGTAGACCCGTTTGTTCCTTGAAAATCTTCTTATACCAGCTCATCTCATCCAGCGCATCCTGTTCGGATTCGAAGGGCGTGAAGGGCATATATTCGACGACAGTCTCATCGGAGTACAGTGCCAGCAAATCCCCACTGTCACTGTCTATTGCTTCACGGAGCACAAATCGCGCTGTCTCCATTTGCGGAAAGTTGTCAAATGCAAATAATGTATTCATACGTATTCTCCTTTAATTGCGATGTATCTTCCAATTATGTATGTTATAGTCCCTCTGCTATTTTACTACGTTAAACTTCATGTAACCAAGTCATATCATAAAATGATTACAATGAGATAAGAAGAGTGAAGAGACCATCCCCTAACTAATCGGGAATGGCCGAGAGTGGTTTATAACTTATTTTATATCATTTCGGTTTAACGGTTTAATAGATATGTGCATTCATTCTTCAAGATAAATGCCATCTATTCATTTTAACGCATCGTTTTCACAAGTGATGCTATGTCTTGTTCGCCATAACCAGCTTCTATAGCTTTATGAAACATGTTTTGCAAGAACAACGGAAACTCGTTATTCATATTCTTCTCACGTGCCTGTTCCATGAGCAGCCCCACGGTTACCATGGACATTTGAAGAGAACTTTGTGGATTTTCATATTTGGAATGTTGAATGACCTCGCCTTCGTATTGAAGAATGGAGCCGATCATAGGCGAAACTCCAGCAATCATAGAACCGAAATCATCAATACGCAAACCATCGGACTCCAGAATTCGTGATGCGTGGAAGAAACCCAGATAGGACCCAAACAGATAGGATAGGAATGCCAGGTCGATTGAAGCAGCCGCGCTAACCTGTTCTCCGTAATAAGGTACCTGACCTGCTAGTGCACCGAGAACCGGCTTTACTTGATCAAAAGCTTCCATCGATCCAGAAGTGAAGATGGTTGCATGAGATCCTCCGATCTGGGTAGGCGCAGCGGCTATTGCTCCATCTATATATGTAGCCCCATGGGTGTTTGCCCAGATTTCCTGCTTTTTGGCCTGTTCAGGGCTTCCTGTAGTAAGTTGGATGAGCACTCGCCCCGACAAGGCCGCATGTACATCGTCTACATCCAGTACGTCATATGAAGTCTGATAATCAGACACACAGATAATGGATATTTGACTAGCACGAATGGCTTCAGCTGCCGTAGACGTGAGTACCGCTCCTTTTTCAACAAGGGAATCTGCCTTTGTCGATGTACGATTCCAGACGGTCACCTGATATCCCTTTTCCAGTAATGTTTGAGCAATAGCTCCCCCCATCGCTCCTAAACCAATAACCGTTACTTCATTCATTATTATTCCTCCCCAAGTGTCTGCATTACGCATTGAAGGCAAGTCGTCTTGACTTCGAAATTAAGCATAATAGATAATAGTGACAAGTAATGGCATGATTATAAATTAAATCTAGGGAGTATATATGCACAAAGCACAACGGCTTGTTCAGTTAATCATGATAGTGAATGAACGCAGAACGTTTACCGTACAAGAACTGGCAGATGAGTGTGGAGTATCACGTCGAACCATGATTCGTGATTTAGCAGAATTAAGCGAACTTGGCGTCCCCCTTTATTCCGAGGTTGGTCCTAACGGTGGTTATCGTGTTTTAAGAGAAAAGGTGTTGCCTCCCATCAGTTTTACGGAGTATGAAGCTATGGCTTTGTTTTTTGCAGCTCAATCGTTACAGAACTATAAATCTCTCCCTTTTAACAATGAAGTACAAAGTGCGTTACGCAAGTTTTTCCACTATTTATCCAGTGACCTCAAACATAAAATTGAACGCATGCAGCAACGACTCACATTCTGGGTACCACTGCATGAACTAGATGTTCCCTACTTGAAGGAGATACTGGATGCAGCCTTGGAACAGAGAATCATACAAATCCAGTATCAAGCGAACGATACACAGGATCGACTAATTCAACCCCTTGGTTTGTATACAATGAATGGTTTATGGTATTGTCAGGCCTACTGTTTTCGCGCAGTAGATTATCGTGTATTTCGGGTTGATCGAATTAGCGGACTGCAATGTGAAGTGGATCAAAGTCAAAAAGTAGATCTGACTGGAGAGAACATACAAGGATGGATCATGAGAAATGATGAGGAAACTCCACTAGAGCTTAAAGTGTTACTGTCAGCAGAAGGCGTCCGAAGATGTCAATCTGATGTGTGGTTATCGCAGTCCATAAAGGTTAACGAAGATGGCTCAGGAACAATCCACGCTCAGATGGCCACGAGTTATACTCCATGGGTGGTCAGTTTCTTTCTCAGCCTGGGAACAGATGCCCATGTGACGCATCCCCCACAGGTTCGTGACCAGATTCGCACCAAGTTACAAGCCATGGCTGCACAGTATGGGAAATGAAAAACAGCCTGCTAAAAGCAAGCTGTTCCTCGTTCATCACGCTATTAACGGGGAGATCATTTCTAGTTCACCTTAACTAAACTCCATTGCTGATTCGCTCCACCGTTATCTTCCCACTGGATGGTGGACGCTCCTGCGTTCATCGATCCTTGATTGATATCGACGGTCAGGCCGCTGTTACGATTCGCAAAAACTATATATCCGCCTACATCAATCGGCAGCCACTGCTGGTTATAACCTCCGTTAGCTTGCCACTGAATCAGCGCTGCTCCGCCCTGTGTGGAACCGGAATTGACATCAAGCAACAGTCCGCTCCCAACGTTCCGAATGTTGTAATATCCGTTGCCTGCAGACTCCAGCTTCCATTGCTGATTAACTGCTCCGCTATCACTCCATTGAATAATGGTCGCTCCTCCAGCTGATGAAGCACCATTCACATCCAGTACAAGGCCACTGTTACGGTTAACAAGTTTGTAAATAGCCCCTGCTTCATACCCCGTGCTGCCACTGTAGGCTGCGCCAGAGATCACATAAGTGGTTACCGAATTGGCTTTAGCCGTTGTTGTGAACTTTTTGTTTTGCATCGTTATGTTCGTTAATGGTTGTAATTTCTCCGTCGCCGAAGTTCGATATGCCTGCACGGATGAACCTACACTTGAGAAGCGGCTCAAATCATAGGTTACCGAAGTATCGGTGGCTTCCGAGTTGGTCGTAACGAGTACCACTTTGCCGGATGCAGCATCATACGCTGCAAGGGTATTCGCATCACTCATGCCGATGATTTTGTAACCTGGACGAATAAATTTGCTGTAATTCCCCATAACATAGTATTTCTGATTAACCGTATAACTGGTCGTTTTCGTATTGTTGAGCACATTTTTGAAAAATCCCCAGCCTTCCGCACTATCTACAGCCTGCCAGTACACCCAAGCCGTAGCCCCCATGTTGCGCATATCCTTTAATATGATGCGTGACATCGTAAGCCCACTCGCATCTCCATCTCCGTATTCGGATGTCCATAAATGTTTGCCTGCTGATGCTGCGGTATTACGCATTGCTGCCCGATTATTGCCATTATACGTATGCGTGTTAATTTGGCTGATCGCTGACTGGACGGCATTACTATAGCTTTTATAAGAGGTGTTGGTATCATCCAGATTGTTTTCTTCCGGTGCACTCAGCTTGGTCGTTAGCCCTTTGGCATTCAGAGATGCCTGAACCTGACTTAGAATTGCATTCTGCTCAGCCCGGTCGAAATGCATGCCCTCCTGATCATTCCCTTGCTTCCACCAATTCGAGATGGGTTCATTCAGCGGGGTCACCGTATCAAATGTAATGCCCCAATGATCCCGGAAATGCTTCACAACCTCCGTCAAATAATCAGCAAAATCATCATAATAATCCGGCTTGAGGTTATTACCGCCATTCGCCGCACCCGAGACACCGCCACTAATCGTCATCCAATAAGGTGCGGAGTTAGCAAAAGCTTCAATGATGTTGACCCCTTGTGCCTTCGCAGCTTGCAACATATAACGCTGATTTGCGTCGGCATTCCAATCGTACACACCTGGAGAAGGTTGAAAACCAGGAACCGCTTTACGATATTCAAGAACATTGGATGATGGATCATCCCCGCCTCCAATGTTATATCTCAGAATGTTCATGCCAATCCCCGTCGATGGATTAAACATTTCCTCCACATATTCATCGCGATTCGAATATTCACCAACCACCTTGCCCCACCAGGCCAGCGATGTTCCCCAGCCCTCAACCGTCTGATACTGTTTCGACGGATCAGCCACAGCCGTATAAGCTCCCGCAGCCGACACTTCTGTCCCTGAACCCAAGTTGCCAGCCAACAACGTTCCGCTCAGTAACACTGCACTCATTCGTTTCAACCACTTCATAAGCTTCACTCCTTATATATTTTAGATAAGTCAATTTGGTGAAAATATTTGGGTATAACCCACCATTCAATTGAAATCGTCCGCTAAGTCTTGACACTTGCCATGCCAATGGAGCTATTGAACGGCCTCCCTGAAAGTGGCATCGGATTTATCGAGAGCCGTTATTACAGGGGTCAGCCGTAACACTTGGTCGTAATGCCTTAGATACAGACTTGGATTGTTGAATAAGGAGTACGAAGTCCAGCTTGCATTCGCCAGCCCGTTGACCCGTTTGAATGTCGCATCATTTCGGAATGCAGCACTGCCATCATTTTTCACCAGCAGTATATTGCCATTATTATTGCGCAGGAAATAACCAGGATAATTCATCGCTTCAAATGAGATACCCATTGCATTCGCCAGACCAGGAACGATTCGAAATTGAGCATCCTCTGCCGGACTCACACTTGAATCAATACGAGCTTGATAGTTGTAGTGGCGAATGAAACTGCCCGGTACGTTAAACGATTCAAGCTTGCGGATATCACCAGGCTGACCGGATTCCTTCAGTACTGTCATATGGCGAACCATGCCAGACAAACCCGTGATCTCCAGTTTCGCACTCCAGCTCTGAAAATTCTCCGCCGAGTCGCTGTAATAATATTTGTGATCTGCGTACCCATCAAAATAAATCCGCCAGGAACCGTTATCCAATTGGATCAGCGCTGGTCCTTCTACCCACGAACCCCATCCGGCCCAATTTCCTGTGCCTTTAAACGTGTATGGTCCTGTTAGAGAGTTGGACGTGGCGTATTCAATATATTTAGTCGTTTCGTTCTTGGTAAATGCGTGATAAGTTGAACCTGTCTTCACAACAAAGGTATCAATGTAATTGGGAGCAAGACCTGCAAGCACCACAGGCGCAGACCAGGGTGTGGATGCCAGATTACTGCCTGATGCGGTAATGACATGTGGCTTGAAGTTCTCATAATTGCCAGGAGAGAGGGATACGATGATATTCACACTGCCATTCGTGTCTTTGAACCACTCCGGGGCCCAGGTATGGGCGATTGGGGCCCCAGTAGACAGCGTAATATTACGGACAAACGTCCAATTTATCTTGTCCGGACTGGATGCGATGCCGATTGTATTACCTGACCAGTTCGTGGTATAAACCACGTAATACAAGCCATCGGTGTGTTTCATGATGCTGGGATCGCGAATCAAATCAGATGCAGGTGGCGTATACGCTGGACCCTTCAGCAAACCGTAATGTTTCGCGTTATATGATTCATAGATATACATGTTGGACTCGCTCGTGTTGGTAAAGGCCGTCATCGTATAGACACTTGTTGTTGCTTTGACTGTATTCGGGAATCCGACAGTGAGAATCATCAACAATCCTAGTGTGAGTATAAGTGCGATCTTCAGTCTGCCCCACTTCTTCGCTGCGCCTTTCCTTTTCTTCAACATGAACCCAACTCCTTATCCTGCATAAGATCATATTGAACTGCCTTATGACTGAACGAAGCGTGTTTAAACATACTTGCATTAGTCAAGCAGCACCTAACGGTATCTGCTCCCGTCCCATTCACATGAAACATCACCTCCTCTACAAGTTTACACACCATATGCATATTATGTATACGCTTACAAAAATAAGGGGTATCTTACTTTACTAGAATCGAGATCAAGCATTGTTACTTTCTTTCTTGAAAATCACGCATAAATCCCCTCATTCTCATATAAAGCCCCTGTGATAAAATAATATCTATTAATAGCTGTCCATACCAAGTAATAGCTATCCTTACCAAGTTCTGCTGTGATCCAGGTTATATAAGAATGAGGGAAATCCTTGCGGCCTAAGGCATTCACTGATTAATGTTGTTTCAGGCTTGCTCTGCTTCATACATCTTAGATGCAGGGCTCTTCATTGATTTCTAAATTTCAATTCTATTCTTTACTTCTATTATTACATCTATTTCACTTCTATTTTCGAATCTGTTTCACTTATATTACCATATGATGTTTTAGTTACTATTTTTTTATATATGATGTTCTAGTTACTATTTTTTATATGCTGTTTTAGTTACTATTTCTATTGTCCCGCCATAACCCACGGATATCGTGATTTCTCATCCAGCAGCAATCGTACCCGTTCGGGTGTTCTGCCTTCCTCATCAAAAATGAGTAATTCATTCTCTTCCTTCAGCCATGCAACCGGAATTTTATAGTCCTCCTGCGGTCCAATCTGCCAGTATCGGCCCAGATGATGACCGTTCACATGGATCGTTCCCTTGCTCATACCAGTTAGCCGAAGCATCAGGTTTATTTGGTGGTGTTCATCTGTGACAGGCTTGGCAAATCGCCAGCGATACCATACCGGCTGACCGTATGAAGCTCCCGGTGAAATCCCTCCTTGTGTATTACCTGAGAGATCATATGACTCCCATGACACAGGAAGCAACGCATCTGTACCTGCCATTCGCCAATCCTGAAGCTCACCCTGATGAAGATAAGTGATCAGCTCAAGTCGATTGAGCGGTGACCGACTATATGGCATTTCCAGCGTATTTACGACTCCAGGCTTCACATAGCTGGACAGATCCAGTGTCTGGAACGCAAACCAGTCCTGATAAGCAGGCATCGGGATTTCAATACCGTTAATACGCAAACCTTTACTCAAGGCCCCCACAAGTACCGCCCGATCCATGCCATCCATCGTAAAACTTCGGCTGAGCACCGTTCCTCCCTGAATAGAGTTCACTTCATCCAGATGAATAGTTCCTGTTTCTGTTCCTGTACCTGTCTCTGACTCCATCTGCCAATCGCGGCGAATATCCTGTACTTGACCACCAAGATACACCGCTCCTGCCACACCTTTACGTTCACCCAGATACGGGGAAAAGTTCAGTCGACCCATGTGCTGTACGAGCATCTGCAGTTTATTTCGTCCCTGAATTACCTGGATTGGAACTGCTGCTGCACCAACCTGACGTACAAGCGCTTGTTCGGCACCGTTCACGATAATTCTCGCAGTATCTTGTAGCTTGGGCAGTACGAGATTCACTATTCCACCCATCGCACTGTCAAAATCACATTCATATAGCATATAACCAAAGTCCTGACCATACTCGGAAAAATCCATCGGATGCCCGCTCGCAGAGCGCTGCTTGGCCGTTAATGTAACACGTGAGAATTCAAGAGATTTAGACAACACCGGAGCCAGCGGTGCAGGAGGAATCACCCAAGCAGGCTGATCTTTTACTGCGATCGATGCGGATTCAGGCTGTGCGGCCACTTCTTGATTAAAGAACTCGCGTCCTGTCTTTGCCTGTTCGCCATCTTGCCAATCACCTAGCAACATCACTGTACGCTCCGGATCAGAGAGCATTCCCTGAACTTGCCCGGACGCCATGACATTTACATCGTCAAAGCCGATGGCATAACGCAGGCTTTGGCGATCGGCCGATTCCACTCGCCATGTGCGATCCATAGTTTCGCGATCCAGGATGATGAAACGAATGGTAGTTCCATTGGCCTCCACACGCATTGTTCCCGGCTCCTGAAAGTGAAACAGGTCAAAACGATATGAATTTCTCGCCAAATCCTGTTCAACCAGCACTTGCACCGTACTGTCTTTTAGGATCACATCTCCTGCGCCCAATGCCTGCTTTGCTCCCATTTCCAATTCAAGCACTGTGCGTTGTCCTCTGTCAGCTGTGATGAACAACGTCAGTTCTCCGTTAATCATTTCATTACCGGATATTAAAGCCCCAGCAGTCAAATACACCTGTTCAGCAATTTGCACGCGATCCAGCATAGGAACAATCTGTCCCGGATGTATCGATACCGGCAAAGTACGGCCTTCCTCAAGTGTAATGTTCACTGTCTCACGTTCATCCTTGTGACTTTCTACAAACCAGATTTTCTCTTGATCTGCCTGCCTTCCGCGCACGGATATACCGCTCGGATGCCTTACCTGAATCTGTTCGGACGCAATTTCTTCCGATTCCATCAGCAGTAACCCGAATGCACGCACAAAATAAGACAGATTTTTCGTCACGGCATATTTCGGCGTCACACGTCCATATTCATTCAGCGGAGCATCGTAATCATACGATGTGATCATGAAAATATCGCTGTCACCCAGCGTTCTGCCCCCATATCCACCGAAATTAGTTCCCCCATAGAACATGTAATAACTGATCCCGGTATACCCGGCTTGCAGAATTTCCATGATTCTTCTGTCCAGCAGTGATGCGGTCTTCTGGATTGCGGAAGGCCCTCCCCAGTTTTCAAACCAGCCGGTCCAAAATTCAGTAACGATCTTCGGTGTGTCTGGCTGTTTCATTCGTAAGTTGGCATAATGTCCATCTGCACCAGACCAGAAGTTCGCTCCCTCAATCGTTCCTTCCGCTCCGCCAACACATGTAATCAGGGGTACGTCTATCCCTCGTTTCAGTATCCCGTCTCTCAGCGTTGTCATATGTGCGCTTGCCGCCTCATCATCCATCAAATACCCGTATTCATTTTCGACCTGGACGAGGATCACCGTACCTCCGGCAGACAACTGACGCTTGCGAATAACAGGCATGATCTGATCGAAGTAAAGCTGTACATAATGAAGATACGTTTCGTTATTTTCACGAAATTTCACGCCATCCTTCGTACCCAACCAGTACGGGAAACCGCCGAAATCCCACTCCGCGCAAATAAACGGTCCCGGTCGAGCGATGACCCACATGCCCAGCTCTGCGCACAGATCAAGAAAGGCACCGCAGTCGTTATCCCCTTCGAAGGACCATTGTCCCTCCTCCGGTTCGTGTACGTTCCATGCAAAATAGGTATCGATGCAATTCATGCCTGCCAGCTTAGCCTTCATTAAAACATCACGCCATTCCTCCTTCGGCATGCGGAAATAATGAATCGTTGCACTGTTCAAAAAAATACGTTCACCGTTTAGATAAAAGCTGCGCGCATCATACGTCAGCTCCGATTGGACATCATTCTTGCTGCCAAGCTTGTTATTCTCTTGTTCCTGAAACAAAAGGGACGTTGGTTCTGTCAACGCAATCCCCTCCTTCTCTTTTAATGAATAAAGAAAGCTCTCTGTTGAAGTACATATTTACACGGAACACTCCGATGACAGAATAACTTGCAGATCGCTGTTATCCCCAGATTTTTTTTTTGATTCCCTTATTTAAGGGAAAAATCCGGTGATAAATGTGAACGCTCCGCTTCCTCCAGTTATTTCTGCCCTCTCCGTTAATGTGTAAATCATTCATTCAAACCAGATCGTTCAAGTTCACACGTCACACTCCGGTGCCAGAATAACTTGCAGATCGCTGTTATTTTGTGCTATTACTCTGCAGATGGCATAACACCTTCAAGCACCACGGTGGTAATGGAGTTATCTGCTGTAGGCACTTCAATGCCATTGGCGTATACCGGGATATCCTCCAGCTTCTCCATATTGCGATCCGGTGATGTCTGGTACGCTTGGGCAGAGGTGGTTTTTGCTACATCCCAACCGGTCAGGTCAAACGCTTTGCTTTCTGCGGACAGCTCATTTCGAATCACCAGCACAAGTCTTCGTGCCTTGGTATCATAAGCTGCAAGTGTTCTGCCTTCATCCGTCGGAATGATAACCGCGCCTGGACGAATGTACTTGGTGAACTGAGCCATAGCGTAGTATTGCTTAGTCATCTCGTATTGCTCGTCACCGTTAAAATTCGCATGGATGAAGCCCCAGTTGTTTTTCGCTCCTTCATCCTCAACGGCCTGCCAGTATACCCAAGCGGAAGGCTGCATAACTTTCAGATCAAACATGATCCGGTCTGCAAGCTCCTGTACAGAGGTCATATCCTCATGGTTATGTGGCTCAGTTCCACCCGTTCCGTACTCGGACATCCATAACTTTTTGCCTAGTTTGTCGGCGAGAGTCCGCAGTTCTTCCATTTTGCTGCCGTTATACGAGTGGGTATTCATCTGCTTCACCGCATCAATCGTGTCTTGGTCATACAAGCTGAAATTAAATACGGTCTCATCGATGCTGTTATCATCCGCGGCACTGATTACCGTGCCATCCAGCCCTTTACTTTGGAGGGAAGCAGCTGTCTTCTTAATCATTTCAGCCTGTTTCTCGGTACTGAAATGACTTCCCTCCTGCTGATTACCTTTCTTCCACCAGTTGGCAGAAGGTTCATTGAGCGGATTAAGGGAGCGAAACGTAATGCCCCATGTATCCCGATAATGCTTCACCACTTCGGTCAAATAGTCAGCAAACGCATCATACTGATCCTCACGCAGATTGTTACCGCCATCCTCAGCGCCAGTGACCGAACCGCTAATCGTCATCCAATACGGAGGGGAGTTGGAGAATGCCTCGGCGATGCTGACCCCGCGTTTGATCGCACCCTGTAGTACGGAACGCTGACCTGCATCCGCTTCCCAGTCCCATTTTCCCGGCTCAGGCTGGAAACCAGGTACATCGCCGCCTGGACGAAGTGCATTCATCTCCGGGTTTTCCTCACCACCAATATTGTAACGAACGATGTTAAGCCCTAAGCCTTTGGCTGGATCAAATATCAAATCCATAACCTCATCAACCTTGCTTTGGTTCTCCCAGCCCCCTAGATCATTAGCCCACCAAGCCAGTGACGTACCCCAGCCTTCAAAATGATCGTATGACTGTTCCAGCTTCAGATGCACCGGATCTTCCTGAAATACAAGTACCTTTGGGGATGGATTCATATAATGATTGATAGCAACTCCTCCTACGGCTACCAAGGCAAGCAAGGCTGTACCTGCAAATAAAAAAACTCGTCTGCCTCTGGAATGCTGCTCACGATCCGCCATCGTCGTTTCCTTCCTTCATGATGCATTTGATCATCTAATATGATGTTGATCATTTGAATACGCCGTTAACGCGTTTAATTTTGAAACCCATTTCATGAAATCGGTTTCATTAAGAGGAAAACTAAAACCCGTTCCACATGAGGAAAAGGGTCCCATTTACGCCCTCATTATATTTCACACTTCAAGGAAATGTCAACGCTTTCTTTTTTTGAGATACAGACCTACTACCGGGCGGCAGGTCCTGTACTCTGGCGGATAATCAGTCTAGGTTCCAATACATTTTGTTTCTTCGGTTTCCCTTGGTTAATGAGCTCATGCAGCACATCTACGGCTTGTTTGCCCAGTTGATACGTATTCTGGGATATCGTTGTCAACTCAGGGATTACGGCACTTGCAAGAGGTGTGTCATCAAAACCGATGATGGAAATATCTTTCGGGATGGACAAGCCATACTCAATGGTCGATTTAATCGCACCGATCGCATTATTGTCGTTGACACAGATCACTGCCGTTGGTGGATTGTCCTGCTCCAGAAGTTTGGACATCTCCCGCTTGCCGTCGTCGATGGAGAAACCACCTAATAACTGGCGTTCTTTCGGGATCTCAATTCCATGTTCACGCAGTTTCTTCTGTACCGCTTTAACCTTGACCATCGTGGTAGATAACTCCTTCATTCCCCCGACAAAAGCGATCTCCCGATGCCCCAGCTCAAGCAGATGCTCTGCAGCCATAGCTGCTCCAGCTCCCTCATCCGTATATACCCGGTGAAGCCCACTCTTGGCAATGTTACCGTTCACTAGCACAATAGGCATATGCCTGCTCATATCCATCAATTCCTGTGCCATGTTATCCGGACAGACCTGTAAGTTGATACGTCCGCCGAGAAAGATAATCCCATCCACCCGTTTCTCCCGCAAAATAGAGAGATATTCAGACTCACGAGTATAGTCTCCTGCTGTGTTGCACAAAAAGAACGTGTAACCAAGTCCCCGGGCCTCATTCTCTGCCCCCCAAAACACCTCGGGGAAAAAGGGGTTCGTGATATCCGGCAAGATGATGGCGATGGTGCCCGTCTCTTTCTTAATCAGACTGCGTGCCTGTGCATTGGGTTGAAACTGATGTTTCTCGATAATCGACATTATCTTCTCTCGCGTGCTGGCACGAACCGGAGCCGTATCATTCAGCACCCGAGAGACGGTCGATACAGATACGTTTGCTTCTTTCGCAATATCATATATGGTGATCGATGTCATAGGGGGGGAACCTTCCTTTTTTTCTCTATTTACCTGCTTATCATACCAGATAAGATATCACGAATGAAATGCATTTCATTCCACAAGCGTCCTAGCGTGTGAAAATAAACAGCTTGCTGTCGGCATTCACCACTTGTGTGCCGTTGTTCAGTTGAACCAGCGGCGTATCCCAATGGGTATGCCCGCTGAACACCAGCGTCTCCGGCCCGGCCTCCAAGGCCTGCCGGATGAGCGGTTCACCCCTGAGCCCAAGCTCGGCGATGCCCGGGCTTTGGTGCAAGAGCAAGCAATCCGGCTGCTGCTTCAGCAGCTTGCGCACGGATTGCAGGTACGGCTCTGCCGGCAGCCGGTTCGGCTTGTCCGGCCTGCCGATGATGCCGCCAAGGCCCGCGATACGCAGCTGACGCGCCTTGGCGGCGTGGGGCGCAAGGCCACCCGATGGGCGGCCAGCGCTAATGATCGCAGCTGGGCCATCCATGCAATGGATGCCCTCGCTGCGGTGTAACCGATGAGCGTCTGCATCATCGGTTACATCGTGGTTGCCGTGGACGCCGGCAACCCAGCCGAAGGCTGCCTTGAAGGCAAGCCAGACGGGAACCGGATTGCCAGTCGCTCCCCTTTTCCCGCGCAGGGCATACATATCTCCACATAACAGCACACCCGTCTTCTGCGGATCGAGCTCAGGCCATTCCACCTCCATCAGTAGACGAATATAGGCAGGCAACATCTCACCCAAAAGCTTGTCCACAGACTCCATGTCAGATGCAGCACCAGACTTCTTCTCCGTTACAGGTACAATTCCCTGCAAATCTGAAGCGACAATCAGTGCATCGATTCCTTCTGGCAAGCCATCTAATGAACCATGATAGATCGGAAGCTGAGCTTGAATGACCTCGCCACCGGGGATCGCATTCAAATATGCATATTGTTCAATGGGTTCATCATGAAGTAGCCGTATTTTCACATCGTATCTCCCCTTTCCTTATATATTATTTTACCTTCTAATCGGCAATTGTGGTCCATATATTAAATTGTAAGCGAATTCATTGGGAAACAAAGGAGTGTGACGACGCCATGATCATTCAAGTGAGTCCGCAGGCAGAAGCAAGACTGGTTGAACAACTGGGCGACCAGCCGGGCTTTTTCAAGTTGTTTTATGATACCGATGGTTGCGGCTGTGATGGTATTACGGTATTGCTAATTTTAAATGAGCGGGATAGCGATGATGTACCTATTGAGGCGGGTTCGCTTCCGTTTGTGATTAATAAACAGCAACAAATTTACTTTGAACCCTATTTACGACTGCAATCCGAAAATAATTTCCCTTCCTTCCGTCTGAGCAGTGATTCGATGATTTACGGAAGCAACGTAAAGGTGCATGATCTGCGGGATGTGACCAACGTAACGTCTGAATCTGCGGATTGGATTGTAGGATGAAAAATTTGCCAATTGCAAAAGCCGATCCATAGAGGTTGGATCGGCTTTTGTTATGAAAGATGGTTTTCCTTGTTCCCTTTCGAGATTAGAACTGCGTCTACTTCAGCGGCTTACTTTTAACCTTATTGGAACAGTTTCTCAGCAATCTATCTATAAGTTTATGTGGCTCACTGAAGAACAAGTAGATATTTAATTGTTTGAGGAAAAATAAAAACCTTAATTCGCTTGGTTTGTATAAAACACGCGAAATTAAGGTTCTTTCAATTAACTAATGAATCAATAAATAGATACCTTATCCGATGGAATCGAGATGGTGGAGATTTCCTCCCATGTACTCACTTTCTCGATTTCTGAAATGGTCATTTTGGCGAAAAAACTATAGCCTCCAAATCCTGTCTGATCTGTGATTGAATCCTTGTAATCAGAAAATTTTGTTTTTAAAAAGTCATTCTTAGAGATATTCAAGTCATATTTGAGCATAATGCTTACTTCAATTGACTCTTTTTCTTTGTTACGTTTGTATTCATCAATGAGTATTTGGAGTGGCTCCAGAATAACAATACATTTCTTAGTACTAGCATCATCTACTTTATGTTTTTTAAATGTATCTCTGGTTGAAGTATTTTTCTCTGTTTTGAAGGTTTGGGGCACATGCCCCTTCAATTGTGCTGCTTTAGCCGAAGCAACTGGGGGAATAAGTAAGAGACATAACATGCAGGAGATGAATAATTCACTTCTTTTTCTCACAACATTTCCACCTTCTATCTCATTTTTACATAAACTCCCTATACTGACGTAACAAATTAAGGAATTGTTTCAATATCCATATAAAATATACCGTAGTTTCTTTGGAATGATTTTTTATCTGATACGTACAGATTATTGAACAGCAAGATAATGGTTCAGCTGCTTTTTATCCACCTTATCTACCGAGGTCCGGGGCAATTTCTTTATAATATGCAATTGTGCTGGGCATTTGTAACGGGCAAGATGTAACTTGCAAAACGCTCTTAACTGAGCCAGATCCAAACTTCGACCTTCCTGTAAAACGACAAACGCAACCACGCTTTCTCCTTCATCTCGAAGCCTCTCTCCAATAACTGCCGCATCAATGACTGCCTCATGGCTCATAATGACCTGTTCCACTTCAGCGCAGAACACATTGGAGCCGTTCACAATAACCATATCCTTCAGCCGATCCATGACATATAAATAGCCTTCTTCATCCAGACATCCCACATCTCCGGTTCGTATCCAGCCTTCAGTCATGGTCTCGATTGAGGCTTCGATCTGGCGCCAATAACCCTTCATCGTTTGTGGACCTCGAACTACAATCTCACCCGATTCGCCAACCTTTGCATCTCTACCATCTGTATGTATAATTCGAACGTCAAAAGCTTGTTCACCCTGAGAAGCCAAGTCGAGGGGACGGCCTACGGAGCGGAGCCGGTGAGTATTTCCTAGATGACTTGAAGGAAAAAGACGGCTTATCGACATCCCGCATTCTGCTTGTGAGTAGTTGTTCACAATAACTGCTTCGGGGAATTGGGACACTGCATTCCGAAGCGTGTCAGGGGATATGATCGACCCTCCGCACCCTATCACTTTTAAACTTCTCAGAGATTTACCTGTAACAGATACCTCATAAGTAAGGTCGCGAAGCAGCTGTCCTACCGTACTGAGGTGTGTAATCCGGTTTCGTTCAACCGCTTCAATAATACGGTGTACCGACCCGGGATATTCGTCCAGAAACACCAGACATCCCCCGGCTGCCATCGTTGCCCACAATTGAAACTGTCCAACCAGATGTGACAGATTGAGCACAAGTACCCTGCGCCCGATATCATGACCAAAGCCGGCGGATGGTGTGAGTTGGTTCCAGGCAGCCATTCCCCGGTGCGAATGCATCACCCCTTTAGGCCGTCCTGTCGTGCCCCCTGTATAAATCAATACTGCTGTATCTTCGACACTTTGATTAACAACTTCTGTGGGACGAGTTGCGAAGTCCCTCTCCAAAAGTCTTGGCAGCGATCTGGTCGTAGTATTTTCCTCATGCGTTGAGAACCATTGTGGACCATACTCCAGAAGATCGATTAAGGATTTAACTTTTTCGAGATGATGTTCATCATGAATAATCATGTACGGCTCTGCATTTTGCAGTATGGCGGTCAGTTCAGAAACGGTTAACAATGGAGAAGGCACGAGTGGTATAGCTCCAATAGCAACCGCCGCATATAATGCGACCACAAGTTTAGGATTCGGGTCACCTAATAAGGCAAAACGATCCCCTGCACGGAGCCCTTCTGCATAAAATGCATTGCTCATCTTCTCGACAAGTTCATTAAGCTCGCTATAACTCACCGTGTGACCTTGATGTAATAATGCTGCCTCCTCTGGATACAGGCTTGCTGCTAATGGTAATCGCTCAGATAAAAACATCGTTTACCCCCAAAGATTTATATAATATCCTTTTAATCCGACAAGAATAATTTGGAATAAATTGAAGATATCACATTTCATGCAAAACATCTAGAAATTATGAGTTTTTGATAGATAACCAAACCATTCTCCGACTTGCAACGTTTAATTTACAAGCTTCCTAAACATCTGTACGACCAAAGAAAAGAGGACTACCGATGAGAAAACGTCATACCCTGTACCAAGCTATTTTCGTACTCATAATCTCAGTCATGTTTAGTTCAGGATGCAGTAGCGGTGAAAGCAGCACTAAAGTCCCTCCACCAGCAATTAAGCCTGGGGAAACGCAGACTCACGAATACCTTTCGATTACTAACACTGAATACGTCAATGGGGCAGATTCCACGGATGGAATGAAAATGAATGTGTATACATACGACTTACAGTCCAAAGCTCTCAACAAAATGTCTGACTTGCCATATAACTCTCAATATCCTTTGACCGTGGTTTCTTTGGCCGAGGACACCACCTATTATTCGGGAGAAGGCCAAAATAAGGGGGACGAATTATTCGCTTATGATATGAAAACACGGCAAGTGCAGCAATTAAGCTCTAATTTATTTGCAATTAATGCGATCATCCCGAATGTTACTGGAAATACCTTAATGATGGCTGCTGTGCAAAAAGGAGAACGTCCGGTCAAAGTCATGTTTCTGGATAAAGACACACATGAAATTTCGATATTGAATGAGCAAGATTCAGATACAACCACATGGGACATCGCCTATGATCCAGAAACAGAAAAAGCATACGCCATCCAATACTCTGAGGAAGAACAATACGAGCAGATGGAAAAGTCAAATCAAACCCAAAAACCGATGGTCCCACCAAGTCATACTGTTATCGAAATTGATCCCGTGTCCAAGCAAACTCGTGCAATCATCAAACTCAAAGACGAACAGATTCTCACTTTATCCGCCAGAGGAAACCAGCTTCTCATCGCAACTGCGAAATACATTAACAAATTGCCCATCGGATATAGTCTGGTGGATCTGAAGTCAGGACAACGAAAGGAACTTCATCTGCCGATCAAGGCCCGTAGCGAATTGTTTCTGGACAAAAGCGGTAACGGGTTCTATTTTCTCGGGGAAAAAGGCAATGGAAGTACTGAGCGAGGTGTTTATTATTATGATATGAAAACGGACAAGGTTGAGACTGTTTTCCTGCAAAAAGAAGGGTTCATCAATAACTTCACACTGGTATCGGAGCTGGGCAAAAAATAAGAATATCTCCCTTATATTAATGGATATTCTTATCGTGTGAGCAATACAACATAAAAAAACTCCCAATCCACTATGGGGACTGATCCCTGTCTCACAAACAGGGGTTCGTCCCCATAGTGGATAGGAGGTTTTATGATTTTTATGTTTTTATGATTTTTATGCTTTTTAAGATTCTAAGATTTTTATGAGATCATTGAAGTTTTAAAGTTGGGTATATTTCATTCCATCCTTGCTAGCTCGTTTTAAATCGTGCCGATTCCTCAGCGAGCTGTTTGGTCAAAGCATCAATAGTCTGCACCAGCTCCGCCAAATGCTCGGTCATTCCGGACTGCTCCTCCATGGTGGCGGTGACTTCTTCAATGGATGCGGACACTTCCTCGCCCGAAGCGGACAAGTTCTGTGCAGCGCCAAGGACTTCGTCTTTATCCCGCTCGATGGATTCGATCTCGGAGGCAATCGCCTGCACCTGATTCATCATATTTTGCATATTTCGCGTTGCAAAATTAAAGGTTTCCTTGGTTTGCATCACGCTGCTCTTATGCTGCTCTGCAATAGCCTCGATGGCCTGTACACTCTGGTTATTCTGCTCCACATGTTCAATCGTCTGCATAACGATGCGATGAATATCTTCGGATTGCGAAGTTGTCTGTTCTGCCAGCTTGCGTATTTCGGAGGCCACCACGGCAAATCCTCGGCCCTGTTCCCCTGCTCGCGCCGCCTCAATGGAAGCATTTAGTGCAAGAAGTTTGGTCTGATTTGCAATCTCGGCAATGGTACTTGTGATCTGCTGAATACCGGATGAGCTCTCTGCGAGTTGAACGGTTATCTTGGAGATGTTATGCACCTCTGCTTCGTTCCGATCATTAACGGCGATAAGGGCATCAATCACTTCATGATTATCTCGGAATGCATCCGTAATTTCATCCGCTTTAGCCATGACAGACTGGGACATCTCGTTTACATTTACAATTTTGCTACCCACGTTCATAAATTGATCCACGATCGACTCAGTATCGTTAGCCTGCGACTCCATCGCCCGGGATATTTCAAGTGCAGTGGCTGTGGTATCGGTAATCGATGTAGATGTCTGCTGTGCAGACTGATCCAGTTCCGCTGTACTTTTATTCAAAACACCAATAGAAGCGTTCATACTGGCAATCAGTTGTCTGTTTCCTTCAGCCATCGTGTTAAAGCTATCCGCTAGTTCGCCGAACTCCCCACTGTATTTCTCCTTCGCCTGTACCGTCAAATCTCCACCAGCAAGCTGTTTAAACAACGTAGTAATGGACGCGACTGGTCTGGTCATCACGCGTGAGAGAAGAATCCCTACAATGATTGAAAAGGCAATGGAACTGAATAGCACGATGTACATTTTATTCGCCATGCTTGTTAATGGTTGATTGACGTCTATATAAGAATCCTCAACAATAATGGTCCAATCCGATTGTGGAATTTTGGAATAAAACACCACTTTCTCGTCTGTGCTTACCTCGCCCTGTTGTAATTTATCACTTGGAGCCAAATCCACAAGAGACTTGTATTCCCCGGTTTCTAGCGGTTTCCCTGCCATATCCGCATCTGCCGAGTGATACATCACCTTACCCACCCGATCCAGAACAATTACTTTACCTTCATCGTTAATCTTAACGTTCTGCAATTGGTTCACGAAAAATGAAGTGGATATCGTAGCAATAAGAACCCCGTTTACTTGCTGATTCTCATCATACATCGGGGAGGCAAAGACTGTGCCAAGTGTACCCAACGTTTTGGAAATGATACCTTCACTAATGACCTGACGTCCTTGAATGGCTTCCTTGAAATAGGCTCGATCGGCTCGATCTCCACCCAAGGCCTTCGGGTCATTTGCTGCGACTACTGTGCCGTTCGTATCGATAAGCATAAGCACAACGGCGCCCTCTATACCTTCTAAACTTTGAGCTAATATATCATTGGATTCATTGATTAAAGTCTGATTTTCCTCGAAAAAGGAACTATCTTCCTGCCCTTGATTCGCACTCCGAATCGCCAGCAATTGTTCAAAGTCCTTATGTTTCGTCATTAGAAATGCGGCTTGCTTAGATAACTGCAGGGAGGTGAACAGCCCTGCTCCAATTCGATCCGAATTGGCATGAATTTCATCTTTACTCTTTTTTTGTGTAATGCCTTCGGCTACCTTATAACACAGCACAGCCGTTACGGTCAGTACGATACACACGAGAAGACTGATCATTAATGGTAATTTGACCCGAAAAGACATATTCCTTAGGCGCTGTCCTGCTTTTGCAAAAAACATGAATACCTCCACCATTCATCCTGATTTTGTATGAACCCATATAAAGTTTGATATTTTAATATCGGCATGGAGCCAATAATCTGACAGTGTAAGTAGCATTTGCACAAAAAAAATTGTAATGATCTAAATTTATTACAAATTGGAATGAATGGTGGTGAGTTCAAGGAACAGTGATCTCTCTATCGAAAAGAAAAACAAGCTCCCGCCAGCAGAATGGCAAGAGCTTGTTTGGGGGTTGCTATGGCTTCGTAATACGCTGACTAATACGTGGAAACAGGCTAAACGCGTTCTCGTAAAACACTTTCTCATGATGCTGTTCTGGCACAAGTCTGCGAACAAATTCAGCATACAAATCAATAGGCGCAAGCGGCCAGTCGGTGCCGAACAGCATTTTCTCATAATGATCCGAGTAGACCAAAGCCCGGCGGAAATGATCCATAAACAGCGGTTCGTTCATAAAGCGTTCAAAGTGAGGGCGATCCCCCACGACAAGCCCAGATAAATCCGCGTACACGTTAGGATTCTTCGCCACCACCTCGGCCGCATCCATCACCCAGGGATCACCGAGATGGCATATCATGAAGTTTACGCCGCGCTGTTGCAAGGCAAGCTCGTCCACCGTTAACGGATGCGAATATTTGAGCAGCCCGTTCATCGAATAGGTGTCCCCGGTATGGATGACCACAGGCAGATTATATTTTGCCGCCAGCTCATAGACCGGGGTATAGATTTTGTCATACACATAGTGATGATAGTATCCGGCATATAGCTTGATTCCTGCAACTTCGGGCGATTGCAATCTGGCTTCGATCCGGTCCAGCTCGTCTTGAGCTTGTTTGCCGTCCAGTCGGTTAGGGTTAATGCCTACACATTCCATCAGAAACGATGGAACCTGTTCTTCCAGATCCAGTCCCATCGGGTTAGGGGAACTGGAATCCGGGAAAGCCCCCTTCGTTTGCTCGCTCACCCCCATACCGATGCCAAGAAGGACATCATTTCGGTCAAATTCTGCCTTGAGACCTGCCGCGCTGTAGTCTACTTTGGACAGGTCAATTGCGGTACGGTGAAAGCTGTCGATATCGGATAGATGGATGTGAATATCAATGATGGGCATCGGAAGCCTCCTCTTCGCTTGTTGATGTTACAAAGTTTAGCTTCAACAGTTCATGCACATCCGCCGTATGGAGCGGGATCGGCCCCAGAACAAGATACGTTGGCTCCGTCCAGACGATTTCGCCATCTTGTATCGTGAGCTCATGTGTTACATGATGTCCTGTTACCAGATTGTTCGCAAACGCCCAAGCATTCTGGTTCGGGTAACGATTCACCGCGTGTAGCATGTTTTGACGTGAGAGCGAGCCTGTCCGAAAAATATCTTTTAAAGGCAGGCCAATGTCTACTTTGCCGAGCGGAAAACGATCTTGACCCGGTTGTTCCACCCAACCTTCTGTATACACATCCGAAGGTTTAAAGAAACGACCTTCTGTAAGAGCATAATTCGCTCGTGTCAGTCCAGACTTATTGGTCACAGCGAGCAAGGTACAGAGTACAGGAACCCCAGGTAACATCAGAACATGCTGTTGAACCGTTATTCCCCGGTTCGCTTCATGTTTCTCGATGCGGGTGGTCACCTTCAAACCTTTCCACACATTGCCGAATTGATCCTTCTGCTCCGACCACGATATACTCGTTTGTTCCAATTGACGGCTAAATCCGTTCATCCCTGGAATATCTACAGTCATTCCGCCATACCAAGGATTCCACCACGAACGAGCGGCAGGTTCTGGATATGAGCTGTCCAGCCACTCTTCTCCCTGAACTTTCAGCGAGTGTATAACACCAGCAAATGCCGGATCAGCCGTAATAGATAACACACCATTGTTGACGGTATATAACGTCTCTGAACCGTCTACTCCCTTTTCAATCCGTTGTAGCACTTCAGACCGTGTCTGCGGGAACCAAAGAGAGATTCGTTCCTGAATCCGATCTTCTCCACGATACACGCCCCGTACTTTCCATATATTCAGTTGCTCATATGGGTTGGTACTGTCGGGGGTGTCAGACCCTTGCGGGTCAAGGCGGTCCGCTGTCGTTGCCTTCGGCGCTCCCACTACCGTTTCCTCAGGCGAAAACTCCAGCTTATCCGAGTTCAACTGCTCCGTCGCATCGAACTCAATCGCACGAGCTTTAATCTTGGGTTCCTTACCCTGCTGTACGTGTAGCTCCAATGTACCTGAAAGTGGAACAAGCTTACGCTCAACCAATTCAGCCTGTAGTACGTCCGCAGCAAATGGATTGCCATCATTCAACGTCACATCCAGATGACTGTCCAGCATCGGAATAACTCCATTAGGTTGTTTACGGGCGAATGCGCGGAAATCCGTCCACTTGGCAAATGTGTTAAGCGCAAATACTGTTTCCTTCGTGGCTACCGAAGCTCCGGCCTCCAAACGTCCAAGCTCATGCTGTAATGCCAGCGTATATTCGGGCTTGATCAGCTTCAGTGAAGGGTCCCAGTAGATGCCGCACGCTCCGTACTCTTCCTTGCAAAATAGCCAGTTCTCCGTAATCTGTCCCGTATCCCAATGGTTTGGATCCCCGGCATAATCATCCCCCATATCTACAAAACGACCCTGATAGGGCAGAATGAGCCGATTGCCGAAGAAACCGAAGTGATCCATCAGGAACAGTTCTTCTTCCCATGCTGTATCACGTGTATTCACAACCTCATGGGAGAACGTAGCGATTCCGTTAGCGGACAGTTTGGCAACCGTCTTCAGCAGTAATCCCGGGAAATTTTCCAATTCATAGGCCGCTTCCATAACCTGATACGTTCCATCAGCAACAATCCGTACTTCTTTGGCTTCTTTCAGGGACAACTCCTCCGAGTACGGTTTCCCCAGCTTCGGATAATTCCACCAGAAGGAGTGACGCGACCCAGGGTATTCGATCCACATGACGTTATCATGTTTGTTCATATGAAGGGAATAGGCCCCGTTCACCGCAATCCACTGGCCGTTCGCCTCACCGCCATATCTTCCTTCAATGCCCTTCATCAGCACTGAGAGTTTTCTTGTAAAAAAAATCGCTGATTCCCCCGCTGGAATAGCGGTAACCTCCACATCCTGTGCATAGATGCCATATGAATGAAGTGTAAACGGAACGGACACCGAGCGTTTGCCCTTCGCAGGTACTGTGAAGCGCAGTTTGCGCTCTGTCCACTCTAGAAAATCGTCTGCTGGCAGTTCCATAACAAATTCGGTTTCCGCATCCACATTGTTTTCCACGTTCAGGATTAGCTCTGCCGGAATACCCGGATAGAGTTCCTTCACGGGGAGAACCGGCGTAATCTTCGCCGGGAATTTAGGATGAACGCCAAGACGGAACTGAGCTTTCTTGCCGCAAATAAGCCAAGTACTGCTAATGACCGGATGCGTTTTATTCTTGTTTTGTTCTTCGGTCACCGGATCGAGGTAAAACTCTCCCTCTACCGTGATGGTTTCGCCTGGTTGCAACGTTCGCACAACATCCATAGCAAAACGGATATTTTTGTCGTCCTGTCCTTCAATCTTAAACTCAAGATGGGAGTCGGATTTATTTTGGATATGATAACGCACGGGATAACTCGAACCAAATACCAGATCATGGTGGTCTACTTCGGTGTGGATGCTGTAATCCGGCGTTTCGAGAGCGGCCAGCCCGCGGCCTGTTTTTTCAAAAGAGGCCCGCAGGGAGAGGTCTCCCTTTTGCCACGTATAATCGAAGAAATCGAACCCTCGCTCCTGCCGTCCATCCGGCTCGATCACCAGTTCACGGGTGCTGTCAGCGTACCAATCTAATGTTTCAAAGTAAGGTGTTAGCGCCTCAGTCCGCAATACGGTCGGGATAAAGTTCATCAGATGCACGCTATCGTCTTTTTTCTCCCAAAAGAAACCACATTTCTTGTACATCGGAACCGCCTTTGTATTGCCTGCCCACGTGAACAGGTCCAGACGCGGCCATCCGGCCTCCACCGTTTTCTCCACTGCCTTTAAGATCAAATTACGGCCAATCTTGTAACCGTGGTAGTCGGGGCGTACATTGAGCAGCGGGACATATAGTGCATTCTCATCAAAACGATAGTGGGCAAAGCTGCAAAAACCGACGACCTCTTCATCATGAACCGCCAGAAAAACATGCAGATTGGAGGAGTTCTCCATCTCCTGACGAATCGCTTCCTCGGTCCGCTGCCTTGTGCCGCCTCCCCAGCTCTCATTACTTTGGTTCCACATATCTGCCAAGCTAGCCGCATAAGAAGCATTGTATTCAACAATACGAATCTGATCGATGATCCTTTGTGATTGTACACTCATGTTCGGTTCTCCTTCTCTATATGTATAGGATGGTCTTCTTGAACACTATACTAGCCTTCGTCTGATCGCTTCAGAACTAATTCAGGCTCTGTGTGGCAAATCTAGCGATAGTCTTATCATACTATATTTGGAAACATTTTCAGAGCATCTTCGTCACCTAGATTCATATTGGCTCCAGAACGATTATAAGTAAATAAGAAACCTTAGACCGCGATTGTTCGTATCTAACTAGGGGCTGTCTCAGGCTTATGTATAGGCTAACATATGCGGTGGTGAAAGGATAAATGGTCTTTGCCTGTGAGTTTTGACAAGCGCTATTCGCCCTTGGTACTCTGAAGAGAGAGATGTCTACTTATATCAAAAATAGATAGATTCGTGGAGGGAAAGCATGACGGAGTGGATCACGCAATTTATACTGTTCTTTAAGGATTTGTCCTACGCAGGACTGGTTATTGCCTTGTCCTTTGAATTTGTCCCTGCTGAACTTGTTCTTCCCATGGCGGGTTATTGGGTATATCTCGGAGATATGAAACTATGGTTAGCTATTCTGGCAGGAACCGTTGGTGGCACATTTGGCCCGTTAACATTATATGCACTCGGACGTTACGGCGGCAGACCGATGGTGGAGAAATACGGAAAATACTTCCTCATTCGCCCCCACCATGTGGAAGCATCCGATAAATTTTTTGAAAAATACGGCAGCGGGGTTGCTTTCTATGGCCGCTTTGTGCCCGGTATTCGAACCGTCATCTCCATCCCTTGCGGTATGGCGAAAATGAACGTATTCAAATTCAGTATCTTTACCTTTCTAGCCATGCTTCCGATCACATCCATCTACGTTTACCTCGGTTACAAACTGGGTGCACAATGGGAAGAAGTCGGCGAGGTTGTTAAACCGTATGTCATCCCGGCAGGCATGATCTTCCTGATTGGGTTTGGACTATACATGCTGTTGAAACGTTGGAAAAAAAGACCGGCTTAGACAAGTGAATGGCTTGTTGAAGTAAGGAAAGTGCAATGGGTGATCAGAGCAACACTTTGTTACTCACCCACTTATCGAGATAGATGCAAAGCCCCAGCAACTGTACGAATCGCTGGGGCTTTTCTCTTTGTAAAAGAAGTACAGATGGGGCCGGGCGAAGCAAAGATTACTACAAAGCTAGGAACACCCTTTCAGATACCTGCCCCAACAGGCAGGATTATACTTTTACTGGAAAGATACCACTCGTTGGTAACTAGACATAATTTTATATTATTGGTAGTATAATAGCGCATGCATTAGCTTGAATATATTACCAAAGGAGAAATTGACTTTGAAAAGTAAAATAAATTCGTTGTTGGCACTTATTGTTTCTCTTGTCTTACTTATTCTTGGATTTCTATTCATCGCTCGAAGTACGGATTGGGGTATGGACAAAGCGATGTTCGTATTGGCAAAATATCAGAATGTAAAATCAGACACCACTGATATTTTTGGAGACTTTATCCAATCTGAGATATGGTCTTATAAAATTGAAGGGATTCTATTCATTTTACTTGGAATGTTCGTGTTAAATTTAGCAAATACATTGCGAAACAAATAAGGAAAGAGTATTTATATACTTTTTCCTTATTTGTTGTAATAACACTTTTGTAGATGGAGGTTAGTATGAGCCATATTCGAGGAATTGTTTTAGAGGGTTATTCACATGCAGGAAAGACCTCTGTTCTAAAAGCATTGAAGCAGCTTCATGCACACAATGAATCATCAGAGCGAAGTATCATTGTGCTCAGTGAACATTATTCGCAAATATTAAACAATGTCCATGGAGAATACAAAAGCTTGAATCGCAATGAACACCTTGATTTGTTGAAAGAGCGGATTAGCATGTTAAAAAAGCTAAATGATTGGGCAGCATATTTAGGTCCAGATGCATCTAATGCGTCCAGAGGAATATTCTTTGTATTGGAAAGGTTTCATTTAAATCATAGAGTGGCTTTCTCCACAGACCCCGTACACGAGATCGAAAACATTGAGAATGAATTACTTCAGCTCGGGGCTCAATGCGTATTACTAACCGTTTCATCCGAGAACATCGAACAACGAATGCAGAGCCGAACGCCTCACGAATGGAAAAACAAGACACAAGATGAAATCCGAAAATCCGCCAAAGATTTTTTACATACTCAATCAGAACTTCGTAAACAGTCCGCTTTGTCTCTCCTGCCAACCATCGAAATCAATACAGATCACCAAGATTGGACGGCATATGCAAACGAAATATTGAAACGGATTAGCTAGTTTAGAATTAGTTTTGAAGGATTAAAAACGCCTTTCCAGTGGAAAGACGTTTATTTTCATTTTTTTCAACAGGCTGAACGTATATTAAATTAGTTCCTGTTTTCTTTTCAAATAAACATACAACACCACGCCAGACGCTGCGCAAATAACAGCACACAAGCCAATAAATCCATATCCCGCCTGAAGCCCGCGCAGCAAGCCGAGCTCCGTGGTGGCACCGTACATATTTTTCACCCCTTCAATGACCCAACCAATCACATAGTTACCAATGACACTGCCGACACCCATGAGCGTCACCGTAAACGTAATTGCCGTATCACTGCCGTTCGGATATCTGCGGGCGATAAAGGCCATGACCGTTGGATAGATCATCGCAATACCTCCGCCCGATATCGCAAAGAAAATCGCTAGACTCTCCCCACCTGCAAGCGCCACAAACGTGCAAACCGCCGAGAAAGCAGAGAACAAGATCAACGAGAGCACAAATCCAATCCGATCCGTCAACGGCCCAAGCAGCAAACGCCCCAGCGAGAACGTAAGAAAAAATGCAGACAATAACCCCGAAGCTTTAACCGTATCCCATGTGTAGGCTTTCTCCAGGAAGTTAACAAGCCAACCCCCAACCGCCAGTTCGGATACTACGCCAAAAGAAAGAATAAGCACCATCAGCCACAGGGCCGGATCACGTGTTAACGTCTTAAGTGAGGTTCGATCTTCATGGACAAGATCATCCCCTGGAAATTTACTACGCAGTGCCGCAATGATCGGCAGCAGGCAGAGCGACAACATCACCAGATACATGCCACGCCAGTCCAGCAGGTGCCCAAATACCGTCAGCGACATTACGCCTGTCGCCAGCAACGGCGCCACCGTTGAACTGAGTCCATAGAAGAAATGGGACAGGTTCATCATCGTGCCTGTATTTTTCACAAAAATACGCGCCCCGAGTATCGCCAGCGCAATCTCCAGCATCCCGTTACCGATGTACATGAAGAAATACGATGACGCAAAGAGCGGATACGTATGCGATACATAGATGAACACACCCGACAGAATCATCGAGGCAAATGAAATAATGCTGACCGCCTTAATGCCCCATTTGCGAACCAGTATAGCCGTGAACGAGCAGGCGATCAGATATCCCAGAGCGTTCAGGGACAACAACGTCCCGAGCTGTTTCTCATCCAGATTGAAGTCAAACTGAATGCGCGGAATGGCTGGGCCTTTAATATTTTCCGATATACCAAATACGATAAATCCTAAAAAGATCGTTGCCAGCTGCATGGCGTACAGCTTGTTGAACTTTCGTTTGCTGCCTTGTGTACTTGCTTGCTGATTCAAAATAAGTTCCTCCATTGTGTCCATATAAGTTGAAACAAGGATCATTAACCTGGCCACTCCGATGACAGAATAACCTTCCAATCGCTTTTATCCCCAGATTTTTTTGTATTCCCTTTTCTAAAGGGAAAATCCGGTGATAAAGGCGTAGCCTATGCTTCCGATGTAGCTTTCTTGCAGAAAGCTTTTAGCTTCGCTTCTTCAGGTTTTTTCTGTCCTCTCCGTTACATGTTTAATGAAATCGTCCATTTTATATAAAAGAGTTATTACAATTCATTGATCCGAAGAGAGATCATCCTTCTTATCAACGTTCCGATCCTTACCACTGCTTCTCAACTACCTGAATGCGGTAGGTCAGGCTTTCGAGTGTTACAGCTACCAGCCCAGTAACATACTCGCGCCGGGTGTCGCGGCGAATCATTAGCTCAGGCATATGCTCCTGTGGAATATGGTGATCCCGGCAGCCTTGGATCAGGCCATCTCGCATCGCCGGGTCCATCGTGTCGCCCGTCACCACAATGGCCGCCGGGTTAATGATGGCAATGATGGAGACCAGCGTCTGTACGACGAGTTCCTGCAATCCGTCTGTCGTTTTCAACATGCGCAGTTGCTCTTCCCGTGACACGCCAAACGGCAAAAAGGACACTTCGCCCCCAAATTGCGTATTCCCGGTGAGTGGCCGACCATCGATAATAAAACCTGCCCCCGGAAAATGATTTTCAGGGAACGTTACTACCGCAAAATTCTTCTCTTGCTCAAACTGCTGCTCATTGTACAGTCCGTACACCGTAAGATTCATATCATTGCCAATGACCACTTCGATGTCTTCGTATTGCTCTTTGAGTCTTAAACCGAGCGGCTGACCTGCCAACTCTGGTACGTCACAGATACCAATTACCCCATTGTGCGCAACCCCTGGTATCCCGATTCCGATGGCCTGCACATTGTGATGCTGCTCGATCAGTTCAGCAATGAGTTCCTTCACCACCGTGACATTAATCTCATCTAAAACAAGCGTCTGTTCGTCCGCCATCTCTCCGTTCAGGTTGGCATATGTATGCGTGATCGAATGAATGCCGCCTTCCGTACGAATAATCAGACACAGCACACTCGCATAGTCCACATTAAACTGATACCGACTCGCTGGTCTGCCCCCGCTGGACTCATCCGGGCCCAGATCAATAATCTCCCCCGTCTGGAGTAATTCGTTCAAAATTGTACCGCATGTTGCCACACTGAGTTTGGTCAGGTTTGCAATGGAAGCCTTCGTACCTACTCCCATGGACCGGAGTGTGTTTTTTACAATTTCAACGTTAATGCGTTTGACCTGTTGGGTGTTGTGGGATGTGGGTAACATCGTTTGTTGCGTGCCTCCTTTCGTTTGTATGTGTAGAGGTGACCGATATTCGAGAAAGTATTGGAGGATAGTTTTTAAAAGTATTTTAATAATTGAAGTTTAGGGGGATTGGTGTGGAAAGTCAATGTTTATTTGGGAATGGTTTGGGGGCGGATAAAAGATAAAAAGGACAGGGCAAGATCATCTTGGGAATGATCCTGTACTGTCCTTTCGTTCAAACGGTTATGTAGACTGGCTCATGTGATGGGCCAAGATGCTTTTCTCCAGCCTGACTTCAAATAACTTGCGGTTCAGATCCTGTTCCATCGCATGAAGGTGATATGCCGCCTGTTTAACCGTGTCCATATGCAACACCCCTGCCCGTTTCGCGATAATGTCCATCGCATCCAGGATGAGTTTGTTACACGTGACCAGTTGATCGACGTAATCATCTTCTTGCTTTACGAGTTGTGCGTACTGCGAAGCAAGCTCTTCGCCGTGGGTACTTGTCATGTCACCACTCCTTATAAGAAGAGGTTAACATATGATATAGAAGAATGTGGTACGTGTATGAGTATCAAAATTAGAAACAAAATTAAGCATTCAACTTCTTTTTATCAAGAAATATATTTTTCATTAACTCTTTGGACTAAACTTCTATGAAAATCTTTATTTTTTGTAAGAGTTGCGACTTGTTTACCCTCACTATTATTTATTTCTTCAAAGATGATCTGAATACAATCTTTGAATATAGTATCGAATTCATTAATTGCTTTAGTAGTCCATTCACCAAAATTTATTTTATTTTTTTTGTCTATAGGTGGTAAACTACCAAACTTCTTCTGACTTATTAACGAATAAAGAGATAGTAAGAAGAAATCACCAGTATTTAAGAAAGAGTACTTATTTATATCTTCTACTTTTATTTCAAGATAATTAATTATAATTTTGTTATTCTTATTCCTTCTATAGCTCCTATAAGCACCAATTATATCCATCATTTTATTATAAATTTCATAAGCAAAAATTACTCTTTCCGCATTAATATTTTTGAGGATAACTTCTAGTTGCTTCTTCTCAAATAGTTTTGCCTTATTTAGTTTAGCCATGGGTGCTAAATTCTCATAAAAACTAGCTTGAAGCTGTACTGCTAAATCGAGTTCAATGGCCTTACTAAAATTTGCTCCCAAGAGTTCAATCTTCTCTTTACGGTTTAATTGTTTTTTCAATAATGAAAGTTTATTGGCTTGTCTCTCGAAAACATATCCTAATTCTTTCAAATCTTCTTCTAAAGATCTTATAATTGGAAAGTTAGAAATAAGATAACTATCCTTAATTTCTGTTTGAGAATTTAAATAAATTGATACATTTTGTTTTACTATTGTATCTTTTATTTCAATGACAGTAACTTGAACAAACCCATCTCTTAATGTTCCTAATTTTTTAGCTTCCAACAGACTACTCATAGTTTGACAACCATTAACAACCATTGGATTTACTACTTTCAATATTTTCCTTGGGTCAGCATATTTTACATTAGGTGAAACTATTACTACACCATTATTATATAAGTGAAAATGACTAACATCTTCTCCCGATGCTGTTTCAATTATGCCTCTATTAAATTTATTCTCTACTCCATGAAATAACCTTACATTCTCATCAAAGATAATGTCACCATATTTCTCACATAAATCAGCAAGTTCCATTAAAGACGCATGTATAGTATACGAGCTTGAATCTTCATCTAGCATAATTCCCGTGCTGGTGCCATGTTGTTTTAATTCAACGGTAAACTCTTCTTTTAATTTACCTTTCTCATAAATAACATTTGTTAAATAGGTCTTGTCGTAAATAGAAAAATTCACATCATTACCTGTTCCTTTAATTTTTTCAATTTCTGTTTCCAAAGTGAATTCAGCTGTTTCGCTTAAATTATCAGTATATGATACAAACGTTAATTGATAGGTGAAAATATTACTTTCACTTATCTCATCAACTTTACTTTTTAAATCTTCATTTAAATTACTTGGTACGTTTCCGCTTGAACATATATTGTAACCCCTCAAAAAACTGGAAATATCCTCTTGAGAAATTTTTTTAAGAATATTTTCCTCTTTATCTGGAAATTTGAACTGGTACAATTTTATTATCTCTTTGTCATAATCAATTATTACAGCGTCTATCCCCCAATCATTATGCCCATCTGTAATTGATTCAGCTATCTCGTTGGCACTGACTCCTTCAATAAAATACAAATACCAATGAGCAAAACCATGACTATATCTTTTATATTGATTCTCCTCACATATACTATCTACACTAGACTTAATTCTATGGTAATACGAATTAAACATGCCATGATAGTTTTGAGAAATTCCTTCTATCAACTTTAACTCCCCCTATACTCAAGAAAAACAAATAAAAACATATTATTTGTCCTTATAACTGCATTATTTCGACACATTTCCTTAAAAACCCTTCTTAATCAAGATAACCTATTCCGACTTATTGTCATTTAATGTTTAAAAGTAAAGTACTAATCCATGTAGTTCTACGCACCTGCTGAATTTTATTTTAAAACTGACTCTCCATTTGACACCCCCTCCAAAAAGGTCTATCCTAATAACGAATCATCTATTCACTTTTAAGGAGTCGTTCCCGATGGTGCAGGCCAAGAAAGACGAAGTCAGGAAAGAGATTGAATACGCGGCGCTTAAGGTCTTTTTTGAGAAGGGTTATGCGGATGCCAAAATGAACGATATTGCGAATGAGATCAATATATCGGTCGGCAATATCTATACCTATTTCAAGAATAAGAAGGAGCTATTCTACGCCGTTGTTCCGCCGGATTTGGTGGATTATTTGAAAAAGGTACTGGTGGAGACGATTCATTTTGATAACCAGAACGCGTTTGAGGAAACGAACAGTGAGCAGCGATCCCTCCTTATGCAAGAACAAATAGATGTGCTGCGGAAGTATCGGAATCAGATCATTATTATTTTTGAAAAGAACAAAGGTACCATCTACACCAACGCCAAGAACGAGCTGGTTGAGCTGATGATTGAAACGAAGAAAGCCTATCTCAAAAATCAATACAAACACTATGAGATCGGCACCGAGGAGAACCTGATTCTGCTGAACATTTTGGCACATAACGTCATCGACATGAATCTGGATTTATTGAAACGAGACATGAGCGAGGACAGCCGCAAGCAAATCTTTGAAGCGTTGTATGTATACCGACTATACGGCATGAAAAGCTTGAACGAATAAGGAATAGTGCTTGATCGCCAGCCAGTCTAGACCCCACCTTTTACTATAGATCATTACTCGTCGCACGGCGTGCAGATCAGTTGTACTTTCCTCTGATTTGCACGCAAAAAAATAAGCATAGGCAAGTTGATCTATTTTTTTAACCCAAAAATGAATTATAAATTCACTTTTAGACCACAAGAACACTTTGCACAGAGAAAACAAATAGTACAGAACCGCATCACTCAACTGATTCAACATGTAACATCATGTAACACCACCCACACCCAAGGAGGAACACACCATGAACACCGCTTATGCTTTGAAAAATGTCAACCTGATCCACGGCGACTCCAGCCGTAAATTACAGCCAAACATAACGGTTCTCGTCAACGAACAAGGACTTATCGAGAACATCGCTCCAGATCAGGAACTGCATATCCCCGGTCACTATACAACAATCGACCTTACCGGTAAATATGTGATGCCAGGGCTGATCAATGCACATGTACATCTGTTTGCCGATGGTAAACCGCTCACCCTCTCCGTCAGTGAAGGATTGCTGAATTTTGCCTATCATCGGATTTTGAATACCCGATTCGGTCGAAATGTTTTGAAGAAACGCATGAAACGCAACGCTCTTACCGCACTCCATTCGGGTGTGACAACCATGCGCAGTGTGGGCGAATTCTTTTATACCGATGTGCAGCTGCGAGATGAGATTAACCGCGGGGAGTGGGTAGGTCCGAATCTGCTTGTATCGGGATTTTTCCTGAGTGTGACAGGTGGACATGGTGCTCCTTACTTGGCACTGGAGGGTGACTCACCTTGGGAAATGCGCAAAAATACAAGAATTAATGTGAAGAACGGTGTGGACTGGATCAAAATCTGTGTGACGGGCGGCGTAACGGATGCCAAGATGGTTGGCGAAGCTGGACGTCTGCAGATGACGGTGGACGAGGTCGCAGCGGTCTGCGATGAAGCGCACAAGATTGGAATGAAGGTTGCCGCTCATGTGGAGAGCACGGAAGGTGTGCGCGTTGCGCTTCAAGGGGGAGTAGATACAATTGAGCATGGGGCTGAGATGGATGACGAGATTATTCATTTGTATCAAAATAACCCCAAGGCTCTTCATGGTTACACCGCATTAATCCCTACCCTGCAGGCCGCTTATCCATCCGCTTCGCTCGATTCAAGTGTGACCAAGTTAAGTGCAACGGTCCAAGAAAACGCCAGACTCGTCTACGACTCCATGCTCAAAGGGGTGAAACAGGCCATCGACAACGGCATCACTATTGGAATTGGAAACGATGCGGCCATGTCCTACGTGACCCACTATGATATGTGGAGAGAAATGGATCACTACATGAGACAGACCAAACTGACCAATAAAGAGGTCATCGACATGGTCACCCGCACGAATGCCAAAATTCTCGGTATCGATGATTTGACGGGTACGTTGGATATCGGCAAACAGGCCGACTTGATTGTACTGGATCACAATCCGCTAGAACAGATCGAAGCTTTATCCAACATGTCAATGGTTATGGTCAAAGGTAATCTGATCCAGAATCCCTCTGTCACACGCATCAAAGAGGTAGATGAGGTTCTTAATTATGTGTGGTGAGAACAGTTGGCCCAATACGCTCATCATAGCCTTCACGTCTCTGTCAACAAAAAATGACCACTCTCCAAATGAGTGGTCATGCATTATTCATACTACTATCTTTCTATCCTATAGATCAAGCACAACGAATGACCATGTTCCCCTTACACCGTTCCAGCTTTTTTCTTGAGTCGAATTAATGAACTGCGTGTAATCCTGGCGTCGTGGTACACGGCGAAGGCTTCGCTGAAATAATTCAAATAATCAGACTCGTGGGATTTGGGGGACAAAATAATCATTTTGCGTGCCAATTCATCACGGTACAGTTCAAATACTTTGGATTTCCTACTCTCGTCCAAAGCACTGTCGAATTCGTCAAGCATAATGTAACCCGGATTCGCGTCAATGGTTTTCATGAGGGACAGTGCAAATAGCAGTGAACCTAATGATTCCTCACCACCGGATACTCCCTTGCCCACCTTACCACTTCTGCCCTTCATGCTGATCTCTTCCAATGTGCCTCGATGTCCTTGCTTTCGGGCTTTGATATGCAGGTAATACTTTACATTCCCTTGCTTCTGCTCCTGCATGTCCCAGCTGACTTCACCATCGAAGGAGAACTTGTCCATATACTGCACAAAGCGCTGATGGATTCGTCTGACTTCATAATGAATGGTATTGATCAGTTTTTCCTCCAAGTTCTCCAGACTCTCTTCGAGCTGTTGCAAAAGTGAACGCGCCTCCAGCACTTCCTGGGCTCCACGGTCATATTCCTGCTTCACTTTCTCATAGTTCTCAAGTGCATTTTCATCTACCGTCTCTCTGCAAGCGAGCTGTAATTGCGTTAAAGCCATTTCTTTCTCATGTCGCGCCTCTGCTTCATTCCATTGCATCTTCATGGGAAAGTCCGGTTGTTCTTCTGTAATAGCTGCCAATACAGCGGGAAGCTGCTCTGCCCAATTCAAATAAAATTGTTGTTCGGCCGCATAAGCTTGCTCAGCCACACCACAGCGCTCGCTCACCTGCTGCTTTTCCAGCTTCAGATCATCCAGAACTCGAAGGGCTGCTGTCATAAATTTCGCTTTATCCCGAAGTCTTCGGGCCGTAGATTCCAGCGTTCGTTCCAGCTGATCACTCTCCGCCAGCTTGTCCTCTAACTTGCGCTTCAGTTGTTTAAGGTCTGACTTGCTACGCTCCAGTTCATGCCCCAATTGCCGCAGACGTTCCAGTTCCACGTTTTGATCACGTGCCTCATGATAAATATTCATGTACTCTTGCAGCGTCTGGAGCTTTAGCCGCAGCATCACGATAGGCTGACCTAGTGCCTCTTGCTGAGTTTGGAGCTGATCCCGTTTCTCTTTCCAGCGTTGCAATTCATCCACCGTACGCTCCGATTCCTGCTTGGCCCAATCTCTGCGAGCCACATCCGCGATGATCGCCTCGGCAGTCCGGATCTGATGCAGTATGGATCGAATCATCGTCAAACGCTCTTCGCATATATCATATTGCTGATGAATATCGTGCAGAGACTGCTCCAGCTTAAGTAATTCTTCGGCCGTTTGTCTTAATCGGAGCGCAACGCCGCGCGGATTCAATAGCCACTGTTCTTTTTCCTGCGGCCCCCGGCGGCCCCATGCATCCAGCAACTGTCCATTCTGCAGACCAGACTTCTGATCCTCCACCCTCATACTCAGCGTATAAATCCACCAGAGCGCTTTCTGCGCCGCCGCATACCGAACATCATCCAGCCCCTGCTTGACTCTCAGTCCCTGCTCCTCCAACACATCAAGCGCTCTTTCGGGAACTATATTTGGCAATTCGACATGATACAGATCGTTTGGCGCTCGGAAGCCTTTCCCATTCACAAACAACGTATATTTGATGGGCTCCAGCCTTTTTTCCAGTTCAAGTGGTGAATGTTCATCCATCTCGAGAAGATCTCTTAACGTATATACCGTGAATCCCCGTTCTTCCAATTTTCGAATGGATGTATCCTGCCTGAGGCTTCTGACCTCATCCCGGGTTAATGCTTGTCTCTCCTGACGGAGCAATTGAAGCGTATCTTCCAGCTTGCGCCGCTCGTCCTGTAATCCGATTCGTTTCTTCTCTAACTGCTGCGCTTCCAGTTCCAGATTGCTGCTTGAGCCATACTGCGCAACCATCGCTTCGGCTTCTTTCAGATTGATCTCATGCTGCCTGAGTTCATAATTAAGCCTAGCCGAAGCCTGCGTTAACGCATCCCACTTTTCGTCCGCATAAAGATGTGCCTGCTTCGTTTCTACGAGCTCTTGCTCCAACCGATCCAGCTCACCCTGATGGGTTTGCTGTTGCTCTCTTACCTCTGCTTCTGCATAGGGTACATTCTTAATGCGCTCCTGCAGCTCCTGTAGCTGATCCGCTAACTCCCGGTGCTCCAGCACCCGTGCTTCCTGTTCTTCATTAAGGTGATTAACCTGGCTTTCCAATTCATCCAGCACATGATCCATGGCTTCCTTTTCCAGAGTGCGCTGCTTCATTTCCTCGTCATAACGTTTATGGTCATGCTCCAGCTTCATCCATCTGTCGATTTCTTCACCATGACGATCCTCAATCTCTTCCAACTTGTCCTTCAGCCTGAGATATTCCTGTTCATACTTCTCACGGAGCGTAGCAGAAGCCGTTAACGTAAGTTGAAGACCAAGCAAGCGCCGTTCATTACGACTGAGTAAACGATCCTTCTCCTGTTGCCAATTACCCAAATTCAGCTTATGTTGATGCTGGTTGCTTTCTGCTGTTTGTAACGCTTGCTGCGCTTCTTTTTGCTCTTCTTTTACACTCTCCCAATGCTTCTGCATCCGGTCAATACCCGTCATCTCGCTAAAAATACGGAATCGTTCCTCAGGGCGCATCACTGCGAACTGATTCACATCTTGCTGGTACCAGATCAGATAAAACGTGTCAGGGTCTACTTTGTACTTATGCTGCAACTGATGGCGATACTCATGAAGATGGTTGGTGCTATCCCCTACGGTATAGCGTGTTTCCTTATGCCAGTTCCACGCTTCTTCGCCTTCACATATCCAAAACTCTTTCTTCACGGGATCTCCAGGTTTTTGCTCCATATGCAGACTAAAGCCCACATAATCGGCAGCTTCCACTTGATGATTTCCCTTGTTCTCAAACACCAGTTCAATCGTTGCTCTCCAGACCTGATCAGGCGGCAAGTTTCGAGAACGCAAACCATCTACTAGCACTTTTTGTGAAGCGAGCACAGCGCCCATGCAAAAGCTGATTGTCGATTTACCCGATCCATTAGATCCACCAATAAAAACATGATCTTGTCTGTCACCCAGTTCAAGCTGGAAATCTACAAAATCCCGAATGCCGCTAAAACGAATAGCCCAAGGTGTCATGAGTCTGCACCTGCCGTCAGATTGTAACGTTTAAAAAACTTCAACACATCATCCATATGAAGCTGCTGGGAATGACTGAATTCGGCAAACCGCTTCAAATACGAATCCGAGAACAAACGACTTCCGATTGTTGTCAGCGCGTACGCCTCCTCGTTGGAGGGATTCTCGTATTTTACAACGGCTCCCAGTTTCATTAGCGCATCCAGATTCATCAGAATTTTACGCCGCACGTCCAGCGATTCATGCCCGAAGGCTTCGAGCAACTGAGCAAATAACGTATATTCGTTCTGTAATACCTCCTGATGATAAAAAATGAACATCAACAGCGCAAGGCTTTCAGATGAAAGCAAATCTCTGGCCTGTCTGGCCGGGACATGAATCAGGGCCACGATCCGGTCTCTGCGTTCGTCATAGACGACCTGAAAATAACGGCTGATGGATTGATTTACCCTTTTCAAAAAAGAAACGAGTCCTTGCTCATCCTCCTGCTTTAACTTCAAAATCTTCATTACCTCGCGCTTGGACAATCCAAAACTGTCACTTCGCACGGATGCAGAAGAAGAAAACATGATCTGCACAAACGCATATTCCTCATCCGGGCTCAGTACCGCGGTCAGTCGTTCCATCGCCCCCAGTGGAAGCTGACTGTGTGACTCCTCCAGTTCGTCGAACGGCATATGTACCCCTTCCTTTCTCTACAATCTCCCATTCCTTGTCTTGAACCGATTCTTCCGTTAAACCTTCGGGCTTCACTTCTGCATCCTCGTCAATCGACGCTTTCTGAGCACCTGTAAGTGCTGCGACAGCCAGCAATGCATTGACTGCATCTGACCAATGCTGCGATCCCGCCTCCAGCAACAGCTCCTGTAATCCCAAACGCTCTTTCTCCTCAAGTACACGCTCCACTTCATCCGTTCGAATGTTCGTCTTGGTCATATGCCATTCCACTTCCTGCAACCTGGCTTCCAGCTCCTCTTCCGTCCATTCCTCTGCCTGAATATACTGCGGCTCAGCATATTCATAAACAGGCTCCGTAGAAGGGACATAGTTCTCCAGATAGTGCACGGTATCGGTCAGTTGACGGTTGGAGATGGGAGAAGCAAATTGAACCGGGACCCACATCCCATCCAGTCTCTCGCCGGGAATACGATCCTGCTCCAGAAAACTCAAAATCTCGTGACCACTCGGCAATTCCGAATCCGAACGATTGAGAAACGATTGAATAATAAATTGACGAATCGCTTGTGGAGAGATCTCTTGTCCAACCTCCGTCTGCTGCAAATGTGAAAATTTCAAAAACTTGTTCAACGTGCCCATCGATACTTGAGTCCCTTCGAACATCACTTCCGTCCCCCGCTTCAGTATCGGGGCAAATGAAAGACCTTCTTCAAATGTAGAAAATCGTTCCAGACGTTCATCCATCCGGGCATCTAATTCCTGCATAAGCTCCACAATAATCTGAATCTGTGGCAGCGCATGTCGATCCGCAAGAAATTCCAGTTGGCGTTCTTTTAATTTGTCTACAGCATCTTCAACATTACGAATCATGCTTGCAAGTCGGTTACCTCCTGAGATACCTTTGTCGTCATAAGCCTCACTCAGGTCTGCATCCCGCTTGGCTTGAAACAAGGAACGGGCAATCTCATCCTGCATGTAATATGCAAGCGAATCATTCGCAAGCCGGATGAGCATATCCATCATGCGTTTTCCCGCATCCATCATCGTCAGGCGTTTCTTACCGCGAATGATCCAGTTATATTTTTGCAGCACATTCAGCAGACGCTCCATCGGAATATTAGGCTCAGTCCCATAACGATTCCGAAAGCGATAGAAAAGAGCCTCCTGATCCTCCAATGGCTCATCCAGTCCAAGGGCTTCACGCTGAATCAGATTCAACATCTTCAGAACCCCCAACACTTTCAAGGGCTCCTCGAAATATTCACGCAGTTCAGTCAACACACCAGCCAGCTTGACGATATCCCTTAATGCTTCCTTTTGCAGATGATCCGGCGTATCGGCGCCCAGAATCGAGATCATACTGTTACTGCTGCTAACCAGCTCATCCAACGCTCCATACCTCCCATCTCGGCTTCCTGCTCTCCATCTTGCCCAAGAGCAAGCCGTTTCTCCATTTCAATCTCAAAAGAATCCCAACGGTGAGTTTCGCTCTGGAATTGCTCCCTTTGATCGGCGGAATGAATTGGAAGAATCCATTTTGGGATTAAAGCTGTGTGAGACCGCAATAAGGATTGCACATTTTTGGAGATAACTAACCCCGCATCATCCACGTCACACCAAACCACAACTTGCTCCAAATGTTTGGAATGAGTCAGCACATCAGCAATAAACTTACGGTGTCCGCTTCGTAGTTGACCATCTATGCCGAGCACCAAACTATCTGAACGCATTAAGAAATCAGGCTCCGCTACCATCCGTGTAACAACCGCACGATTTTCCACGATCCAGAGAACACGACATGTCGTATAGAAATGAGTGCTAAATACCGTCAAATCCGTCGTCGCATGCAGAAAACCTTGTGGATACTGAAATCCACCCGTTCCACTTAATTGACCTGCAAAATAGACAGGCGTAATCACACCTTGACTGGACAATCCGATGACATGCAACGGAAATCCGAGATTCTGCTCGAATTGCTCCAGGAAAGAAAGCTTGTGTATATCAAAACGTTTGGAGCCACCGATCGCACGATAATGTCGCGCCCCAATCTCTTTCCAGTCAAAAGAGGTCCTGATGGCTATAATCTCGGCAACAGCTACAACAAACTCGACATACAATAAAAGTTTCTTATGTGTCCAGGCTGAACGATCTATCTCTAAAGAGTCTGCTATCTCGTTAACGCCAGATGTTTGCTTCAATTTTGCAACGAACCTCTCCACAAAACGCCAGAAGGCTTGGCGGTACTCATCTATTTCACTCACTTTCGGTGAAGCTTCCGGGGAAGTGATCGAGTTCTCTTTTACAGCATTCAGCACAGTTATTAAAGCACTGCACCAAGCCTCAACTAACACCTGGCTTTCTTCTTCTTCTTGCACCTTTTTTAGTTCCAGCAGCTGGTATAACTTGTAGCCCATCCTGTATCCACTTCGTTTTTCCGTCTTTCCATCGGGTTCATATTGTACCATACGAATAATAAAACCTCGGTGCAACAACACTTGTATATCCGATTCCAATAATCCGCTTCGCTTCAAATCCATATCTGTTTTTCGAACACCCGTACTGTAAAATAAATGGATGGCCTTCTCTTCCATGTCGCTAGAAGCATTTAAATTCCGCTCTTCCTCGTCCTCTATCATCATGGCTGTAATTCGGGCTACTCTCTTCCTGATTCTAACGGATACTTGATAGACATCCAATGCATAGATTGTGCCAGCATCTGTGACCTGATTCTCTTCAAGCTCCAGACCTTTCTTCAAATAATGCTTGTATATAAACTCTCTGATTTCCAGATTCATCATCCACGCTCATCCTTCATCACTAATCTCTTGTATTGTTAATATAACACTGGTATAAATACATGCAACCATGGCTGTTGGACACAAAGCTTCGAAGCGTCACGCTTTGAATCATTTCCCCCTGAAATAGCAAACAACAAAAAAGAGCCGTAAAAACTACGGACTCACGATGTTCAACTATTTACCAATCCATATCCCCCGTTGCCGTCGATCTCACCTCATGCCCTACTGCCAGGAGGAAAGAAAGGATGGATACGATGAACGTGCCTACCGAAGCGCAGGGCATCTCCCACAGTTCAATCAGGATGGGGATGCCACCATGAGTTTGCTGTACCAGTCCCGGTTTGGCTGGTTTGGTGGGGTAGGTGTACATCTCAGGGTCTACTCTCAGATACTGGTACAGTTTGCGGCTCTTCCCGAGAATGTGGCGCACTGAGTCCGGTTATTTGAAGTTCCAGTGGCTGGTCGCGTATGCAAATTACTGCGAAGCGGGACAAGTCGGTCTCAAAAGAAGGCCGTAGCTAGCTGAAAAATTCTAACGATCACAGGAAAGCCTATTCGCCCTGTTTCGGGCAGTTTTAAAATCTAACGATCCGTATGGACGTTATTTTGATGAAATTCAGCTTTTTTCAGGATTGGAAGCCTATTTTGGCTTAAATAGCGTTCCTGAGGATCGTTAGAATTTTATCACGCGATAAATCCACCAAATTAGCTCCGTGGAGATCGTTTGCATTTAGAGCTTAGAGTTACAGGGCACGAAGTGGGGCTACAAGTTGTGAGGAATCGAGTTATTCGAGATGCTACAGCCGATTATAGGAAAATGATTTATCAATACTTATGAGCATACACACGCTCACTTACGCATCAGTCATTCAACCCTTTTCCCTCCATAATAGGTTGCATACATTTTTCGATGCGAGATGTCTTGGTTTTGGATTGTTTTGGCTGTGAAAAGTGATACAGGTACGCCCGTTGGCGTCCAGGGGTTAGCGCTTCAAATGCCTCCTGGAAGGCAGGATTCGCATCGAATTGTTGTTGAAGTTCCTCAGGAACCGCGAATTGTTCTACTTCCTTTTTTTCTATTTTCAGACCCGCTTGTTCCACTTCGATCGCTTCACGAATGTAAGCTTTCAGAAACTCTTCCTGCTCGATAATCTGCTCCAGGTTAGTGAAACGAATCTGGCGACCTCCCTGCACATTATTCGTTTGCTGAATCAGAATACCATGGGGGTCTTTGAGCAGAGAGCCTTTGAGAAACATTATGGCGCAATACTCCTTGAAGCCATGAATCAGTACTACATTTTTCCCGTTCAAGGTGTAGCACGGATGCATCCATTTGTAATCTTCGGTCAGATCACAGTCTAAGATGATCTCTCTCAGCTTCACAGATTCATTCTTCCAGGTTTTGATTTTGCTTAAATACGTATCTACTTTAGGATTGGTATTCTGGACTGCCACAGGTATCTTCCTCTCGTCTGCTTAATCACGACTAATTAGTCCACGTACACTTAAATCAACAAGCACATACCATAAAAATGTAACAAGAAGCTCACTTTCCTCTGAAGCATACTCATGGCAATGATCAATAATTACAATCCACTTAGCTCCAGCAGTCCGTAAATCAAAATCATTATCATAAGACAACATGCTTATTAATGAACCTACAGTGAATAGGGGAAATACATCTTTCTCTGCTACTCTTCTTCCTCCATTATAGATAACAGTCCAACTGTCATAATGTTCCTCGATCTCTTCTACAACATACATTTTATCTTCGTAAGGAGTAATAATAAAAAAAAGGTCTCCTACCCTTATGCTATATTTAACAGACCGTAATACACTTCTTACCTCATGAGACTCATATTCAAAAACATCCTGAGCCGTTAATACATCCGGATCATACCGCATAAACTGACAACTCCTTTGAAGTATTACTACTTCATTCGACAACCCTTAACTATCCCCTGCTTTAGATATCACATCCTGCCATTGAATTCTTTATTGCGATTTGGATTCAATCCAGCTTGATCTATAGCGCACAAAAAGAGCTCATAAACAATTTATGAGCCACTTCTTTTCATACTGTTTGTAAAAATTGCAAATGTATAAAGCCTTCTCGTTAAAGTGCACATAGATGTTTAGACTTATATAATTGACTATTCGATTTACATTACCAGATTCATTTTCAAGCGATCCAGCTGTAAAAAGTGATGCTTGTAGTGCATATCGATCAAATGGAACCACTCCCGAGCGTTTAAAGCTCCCAACCTTGGATGAAGAACTTTAGAGCCTGTGGCCGATTCTTCTAGAGCAAGAACAGTTGCTGTAGCTCGCATCCGATCCACAACCTGCTGAAGTCCCTGGGCCAGTTGTTCCTTATTTTCCGGCTGCAATGGTGTATATTGCGGAGAAGCGGGTACTTTAACCCGAACAGGAGGGAACTGTTCTGCCTCGAATACCTGACTGCCCAGCTCTGTTTTCACCTCATCTGAATGTACGGTGTGCTCATTACTATCCAAACAATGGTCAATGTTACGCAGCTGCATGAACAGCGCAGATTGGATCAAATGCATGTACATCTGACCGATCGACCATTCCTCTTCATCCTCTTTTCGTAGTAACTCATCCATATTTAGAAGATTTAATTCTGCTACATACCTCTCTACTGTAGTCTCGAAAGAATTTAATATTTCATTTGTGCTTGTCATCCTGCATACAGCTCCTCTTCATCTTGAATAATTCCAGTATAAAAAAACACTACTGACAAGGGTATGTCAGTAGTGCTTCAAGATATTTGCCGCCATCTCCCTCATACGTACACGCAGGGACTCCGGCTCCATCACTTCGATATCTCCACCCAAACCAAGTAGATGATGCAGAATTTCCTCAGGATAGCGGACACGAAAGTCGAAATGAACCACGTCCTCGTGTTCCTCCACACGGTCAATATAAAAATGAAGAGTCTCCATCATTTTGTCAGCAACTTCTGATTTTGCTCGAACAAGCACATGTTCGTTACGATCATCCGGCGGCTGATACCGATTCAGATCAAAATCTGGCGGCAGACCAAATTTTTCTTCCAGAACAGAAAGCTCCGACATGCGGGACAAACGAAAATGACGAACATCCTGCCGCAGATCACATCTGCCGATCAACACCCAATTTTCCCGCACCAAGGTGAGTCCATAAGGAGATACCACACGCTGATTCGAGCGTTTTCCGTCTGATCCCGGCATTTTTTTCAGATACATCAAGCTGATTTTACGTTGCTCCAGAATCGCGTTACGTATATCGTTAAGGTAGCTTCTCACCATGCCAGTTGTATCAGGTCCCATCGGATGAAGCACGCGCATCGTTTCCTGTACACGTGAGGATTGTTTACGAATGGCTTCTGGTAAAATGGCTTCAATTTTGCGCTGTGCAGACTTGGCCTGAATACCATACGCGGTATCCCATCTCTGTTCGATAAACTTCGCTCCCATGAGCAGCGACACGGCTTCCTCCGCAGTAAAACTAACCGGTGGCAGGAAGTACCCTTCCATCAGAGAATACCCATGACCCGGAGCACCTGCAATGGGCACGCCGGCCTCGCTTAAAGCTTGGATATCGCGATATATTGTACGAACACTGGTCTCAAACTGAGCGGCCAGATCCTCCGCCCTGATCAGTTTTGTTCGTTGTAGTTCCAACGTAATAGCGAGCTGTCGCTCCGTTTTATTCATGTTTCATTCAGTCCCCTATGGTTTACTTCCATGCTTGCGGTACATGTTTAATCATATCATGGATGAAACCGTCGTTGCCGTAAACGGCTACAACAAGGTGTTCCTTTTGTAAGGGAATTGGAATAATGAGTGCTTGTTTTCCATTAAAATAATAACGGTCTTTCCTCTCAACCATGTTATCGTCTGTATAGATAATATTAACAAAATCCATCTCATGACTGAGTGCTTTGTCATGGATAGCGATGCATAGATATTCTCCCAACTGTTCCACAGAGACGCCTTCCTCATCTTCTTTCCACACATACTCATTAGGCCGCAACACAAGTGTATTCTTTGATGATTTAGTAAGTATAGAAGCCCTGGCATGTTCTCCTTTTACACTAACCAGAAGTGCTGAATGATCATTCACAATTTTAACATCTGCATATTTCAACTGATGTAATGTAAGATAGGCTTGGATATCCTCTCGGGTTATCGGCTCACCAGTAGAACCATTCGTTAACATGAGCATAGATAACATTAATTCAAATAAAAACTTCATTTCATACACTCCTTGTATAAATCTTTAAAAGAGAAAAAGAGACTGTCTAAAAATCTAGCAGAAATTTCACTTCTATTTCTTCCTGTTATACCACCTGCTACCTCCACCAACTAATTCCCATACAATCTCAAACTTCTTACTTTTGATGACTGCTCTCATACTTTTGCGTGAAGCCTCTGACATGCCATTCTCTGTAATCCATACACTCTCCAGTTTTGGAAACTGTGTCAGCAAAAACCCCCAATCTTCCGTAAGCACTCCCTCAATACGCAAGTTGAGAAGCTCTGGTAAAGCTAACAAATGAATATTCTTGATTGGATTGTAGCTCAACATCAAATTACGTAATTTCTTGAGCTGATTAAGTGGCGTGATGTCTTCTATTTGGTTGTAATCGGCTCTGATCCAGTCTAGATGAGGAAACGTCAACAATGGAGACAAATCGACCAGCTTGTTATTTTCAATGTGAATGGTTTCCAGATTAGACAGATGGGTTAACCTGGTCAATTCCGATATACTTTTTAATTTCATATTGTTGACACATAATGTTTCGACACTCTCAGGCAGATAACAGAGCTCAGCAAGATCAAAATTAGGATTTTCTTCCACACTGTAACTTCGCAGATTTTTGGCATACTGAATGCCTTCCAGATGATACACTGGTCCTTTGAAGTAATAGCTGATGATATCTTTCAATTCCAGCAGATTAATATCCGTCAAATCTTCTTTAAACACTTGAAGCTTTGACCGAATAGCTTGTTCCAGGTGTTCGTCCTTAAACAAGACCTTGTTACCTCTAGGCCCGTTAAATTTATAAGAAACTTCTGCAAAATACTCCTGTTTCACTCTCTCCAGCTCATTAGCCTCATATACATACCATTGCCACACTAAATAAATCGGCGGGATATACTTTGGGCTTATCCACTGAATCGATTCATTATCCAATATTTTTCCAATCAGAAACATCCCGCTCTTTTGTATTAAAATGTGATCATCATGACGACAAATGGTCCCTGTTTCAACGATGCTTCTTGCCGTTTCATAAGTCACCTGCTGTCTTGCAGCAATGTCTGCATAGTATGTATCATAGGCTTTTAGACGTTCTTTTCGCATATCCTCTGTGTTTTCTGTATCCCATAGCTCAATGAATTCAAAAGTCTTAAGTTTATTTTCCTCCACCACTTGTTTAAATGTATCTGTGGCATAAAATTGAAGGTGATGATGCTGCGGTAAACAAAACAAGTGTGCATCTGTTTCAATACGCTCCGGCAGAATATGTACGAATTCTGAGAAAAAACCGTATCCCGTCTTTCGCTCAACAGGATTACTCATATCAATAAAATCTTGTATCCGGTTCACCTTAACAGCGAACATTTCTTGTTCAGCATGGATTAATGGGAGAAATTCGACATCCTTGCCGATTAACGGTGTGAGAACCTCCTTTGCTTTTCTTGAGAAAACCAGAAAGGTAATCAAGTATTTAATGCAATCACTTTTGTTACCCTTTCGCTGCGTTACAAAGACTGGCGGTTCCCAATGCTCGTTCTTTCCCTTGATATAAGCCTCCATCCTGTCACTATCCCGATCATAAGATTCAAGCCCGATTCTCATCGCCTTATGTGAAGGCACAACCATCCAAATTTTAATGATCTTCAACCCCAAACGAAAGTATTGTGATTCTTGTTTATATATCGGTTGGTTTTATCTACGAGCTAAGTGTTCAACAAGTATTTAGCTCAAACAAATTTTTAAATTCGAAAATGATACTGGAGGTTTGCAAAATGAAGAAAAAACGCTGGATCAAGAGTGCAATTCTCATACTTTTCATCAGCATACTACTCCTGAGCGAATTCATGATGTTATCCTCCCAAAAGGTTGGCTTGATCAATACAACCTACCGATTCATCTCAGGTGCACCTCATATTAGCACGCAGGGGCAGACCTTGTCTTATCAAGGAAAGATGCACGGGAAAGATTTTCTGGACAACATAGAAGCATATTCAACAAGTGATGACGGAACAACTTTATACAAAGCGTTTGGCACCCCCGTCCCGCCTCCATGGATTTATGTTAGACATGAGAACAACACCGTTTTTCGTTACAAGTACCCTCGTCTCCCCTGGAAAATGTAAACGACAAAAGAGCCTTTCAGACCACATCTGAAAGGCTCTCGTCTACTGCTTAAGCAGCACCATCTCAACCAAATCGGCCGCTGATATAATCCTGTGTGCGCACATCGACGGGTTCGGAGAACATGCTCTTCGTAGGGGAATATTCTACAACTTCACCGTTCAGGAAAAACACGGTCTGTTGGGAGACACGCGCGGCTTGCTGCATGTTGTGGGTAACCATCACGATCGTGTAACGCTCCTTCAACTCATGCGTCAATTCCTCAATCTTGAAGGTGGAGACGGGATCAAGGGAAGCCGTCGCTTCATCCATGAGCAGAATATCCGGTTCCACGGCCAGAGCACGAGCGATACATAGACGTTGCTGTTGTCCACCTGACAAACTAAGCGCTGAGCGCTTCAGGTTGTCCTTGACTTCATCCCAGAGAGCGGCGGAACGCAGGCTGCGTTCGACGATCTCATCGAGCTTTTTTTTGCCATGAATCCCGTGTTGTCTTGGTCCGAATGCAATGTTGTCATAGATGGATTTCGGAAAAGGATTCGGTGACTGGAAGACCATACCGATCTTCTTGCGCAGTGTCTCTACATGCACATCACCACTGTAAATATCGGTTCCACCAACAGCTACGGTTCCCTCAATTCGTGTACCAGGTATACGGTCATTCATACGGTTCAGAGTGCGTAGCAAGGTGGATTTGCCACAGCCGGATGGACCGATAAATGCCGTAATGGCGCACTCCGGAATTTCAATAGATACTTCTTTCAGCGCTTGAAAGGTACCGTAAAATAAGTTCAGCTTATTCGTTTCAATAATCGATTGCACCATGTGCCCTCCTGGCGATGAATTAGAATATACGATTTTTATAACAGACATACCGTTTTGCCCACACAGATTTCGGCTTTAAGTTACATTTGATTTTTACGCGAATTAAACCACAGCGGCACACGGAACAAAATATTGATAAGCAGCACGACAAAGATCAGCACCGCCGTAGATTTCTGGGCAATCTGCTCCGCATCCGGCACAATAGCTTCGGACTGGATATACCACAGATGCACCGCCAGCGTTCCGCCTGGCGATAACAGATTGAAATCCCACATCTCGCCGGACGTGGATACACCCGCGGTCAGAATAATAACGGCACTTTCCCCAAAAGCACGGCCTGCGGTCAGACAGATGCCTGTCATGATTCCGTTCAGCGCAACCGGAAGTACGACCTGCCGAATCGTCTGCAGATGCGTTGCACCCAGTGCAAACGAACCGTTACGAAGCTCGGTTGGTACCGCTCGAACAGCTTCCTCTGTTACCCGTGTCAATACAGGCAAGTTCAGGAAGGCAAGACTGACCGCAGCGCCAAGAATCGTCAGACCGATCTCGAAATACTCGACGAACAGTGCAATCCCAAACAAACCAAAAATAATCGATGGCACGGACGACAGCCCTTCCACGCATATGCGCACAACCTCAATCAGTTTGTTGTTTGGTGCAAATTCAGCAAGGTATATACCTGCTGCAAGCCCGATCGGAATCGAGATGAGAAGAGACAGAATCAGTACGTAAAAAGAGTTGAATAGTGCCGGGCCAATGCCTCCGCCTTCTTCAATCTCACTCGGTACACCGTACAGGAAATCCCAGCTGAGCATCGGCAACCCTTTTTGCAACAACAGGAACAACAATCCCACAATAAATAAAATGACGATAATACCTACGCCCCACACCGTACCTGTAAACAGCCGATCCATCCATGCCGAGGACGCTCGCCGTTTGCCAAAAGAATACGCGGTAGCCGGATTAACCTCTCTTTTCACACTCACAGATGACGTCCCCCTTTCTTCTGCAGCATTCTCACGGCAACGATCATCAGAATGGAGATCGCCAGCAAAATAAAGCCCATCATGTATAAGCCATGATTCCAGATCGAATCGAATTCTACACTGGAGATTTGCATCACAATGTTACTGGTCAGCACGGCAGTTGGTGTGAATAAACTCGTCGGCAACTGCGCCGTATTCCCAATAACCATCACCACAGCCATCGTCTCACCAATGGCACGTGTCATGCCCAGAATAACTGCATACATAATGCCACCTCTTGCCGCAGGAAGTACAACACGAGTAATCGTTTGAAACCGATTCGTACCGAGTGCATACGCCGCATCCCGGTATTTGTTCGGCACGGCGGAGATGGCATCATCACTAATTCGGCTAATCGTCGGCAGCACCATAATGGTGAGCACGATAGACGCCGCAAGCAGACCATCTGCCAGATCACGTCCACTCAAGTCTCTAAGCCATGGGATCAATACCGTCAAACCAAGATAACCGTATACGACGGACGGGATACCCACCAGCAGATCCAGCACCGGACGCAACAGGCGACGAAGCCATTTTGGTGTCATTTCCGCCAGAAATACAGCAATGATGACGGATAGAGGAATCGCCATCAGCATCGTAAGTCCGGTGAGAGCAAACGTACCCAGAATAAAGGTCAGCGCACCATAGTGCTCATTTTCCGGGTCCCAGTTCGTGGAGAAAAAGAACTCCTTCAGCGAGACGTCTGCAAAAGTGAGGACACCTGTGCGAAGCATAAGCACCAGAATACAGAGCAGAACGAGGCAGACAAAGGCCGCACTGCCAATACAGAGGATGCGAAACATGCGGTTAGACCACCGGAGGCGTGCTTTGCGGTCAAAACGTCGTCTCTTCCCGGGCGCTTTGCCAAGGCTTGAACCCAGCTCATTCGGAGCCGGGCTGTTCGCCGGTGGATTCATTTCCATCATAGAGGACTCTTCCTTTCACATAGAGAAGCCAGCTTGGCGACCACGCGCGGAAGCTGGCTATCCCTTTCTTATGAAATGCAGGTGCAGGATGTTGAAGTCTGATTCAGATCAGACTGAACGTTTTACTTAACGGCTGCGAGCGGAATGAATTTCAGCTTTTTCAGGGAACCGTTCTGGAATTTGTTGCTTTGGATGTATTCGATGAATGCCTTCGTTGCACCCGTTGGTTGACCTTTCGTCATGTAGTATCCGATACCCCATACTTTGTATGTTTTGTTCAGCACGTTTTTCTCTGTTGGAGCTACGCCATTAATGGATACAGCTTTCATTTTGCTTGTTACGTACGGCAGGTCGATATAACCAATTGCGTTAGGTGTCGTTTCGATGGTCGTTTTCATGTCACCGCTGGAACCTACTTCCTTGTAGTTGTCCCCTTTGCTCATGAAGTCTTTACCATCGAGTGCTTTTTGTTGGAAGTTAACGCGTGTACCTGATCCGAACTTACGGTTAACCACAACGATTTTACCGTCTGAACCGCCAACTTCTTTCCAGTTGGTTACTTTGCCGGAGAAGATGTCTTGCAATTGTTTTGTAGTCAGACTCGTTACACCCACGTTTGTATTTACTACCGCTGTAAACACGGTTACAGCTACCGGATGAGCAACCTGTCCGTCGAACTTTTTGAAGCCAGGAACATCCTTGGATGCATCCCAGTCTACCGCACCGATATCTGCAATGCCTTTACGAACGGATTGTGGGCCTGTAACGGAACCCGCGGCCGATGCCGAGATTTTAACTTTTGGATTGTCTTTCTTGAACTCACTTGCAGCTTGAAGCGTCAATGGGAGCAATGCAGAAGATCCATTGATAACAATTTTGCCTTTCTCTGTGCTTTTGGCAGCCGATGCTGTCATTGCACCACCAAGTCCACCAACCAGGGATACAGCCATCAGCATGGCTGTGAAAGGTTTAATCCATTTTTTCATTGTAAAAAGCTCCTCTCGAATTTAACGTTAAATTTTAATTTTCACTACATTTCATATTGGGATATCATTTTTTCGATCAACTTCATTCAATTAGGAGCTTCTGTTTTTACTACAGATTCTTACTTCGTTACAGCTTTCCAGCTGCCATCTGCTTGCACCAGCACTCGTCCGTTCTCAACGACAGCAATCTGTGAACCCTTCACAACAATGGATGATACGTCAGAGGATACCGTGTAGAGCTTGGATTGTTGACCAGTCACCGTATCGATGGACAGAATCACGCTATTTTTGTCGTCCTGCGCAGCAAGCACATACAATATACCACCTGACAAAACCGCTTGTTCTACATCGTGTTCGCTATACACCGTAACTGGTTTCTGGGATGCATCTACAGACATCAGTGAAGCATTGCCATCTTCAGAAGGTACACTTACGTAGTAAGCTTTCTGACCATCTGCAGAATAGATAAATACTTTATCATCCGTTGAAGTGGTTAACTTCGTAGCTTCAGGTTTTCCATCACCGTTGTTATACGAAAATAATTGCTGTTGATTTGCCGAAAAATCAATATCCACATTGTCTTCGTCTACATTCGTCGAATCCGCTGTTACTTTACCGAGTGTGGTTACGGTATAGACGAATCGTTTGCCACTCAGTGACACATTCAAGTTTTCTTTGTAATCGACTTTATCTTCCACCAGTTTCTTAATGGTGCCGTCTGCCAGATTCAAGTTTGCGATCACCGATCCTTTATCTCCTTGCAGGAAATAGATCGAACTCTCATCCGCAGACCAGACCAGTTCCGGTTTGATGCTTGTATCATCCGTAATGAGCTTCGAAGCCTTCGTTTTCAGATCGATAACGTATACGGCTCCTTCTGCATTCGTATAGGCTGCTTGATTACCGCTCGGAGACACGACGAGGTCAGAACCACCTTCAGTCTTTAACAACAGCTCATATTTTCCAGTAGCCGTATGGATGAGATAATCACTTCTGCCCTCATCGTCATTTTTGGAGACAATTAGCTCATTTGCTCCGGCAAAGCGCGGGTTCTCTGTACCTTCAATCAGAGCAATCGTGCTGACTTCAAGCTGACCGTTTTTCAAACCAACGGTTCCACCTACGCCAGTCACCAGTGGACGAAGCGCAACATAACTCGCTCCTCCAATGATCGTAACGGGCTGGTTCAGATTCACCTTAGCTCCGTCCACGACAAGCTGCTTGGACTTGTTCTGCAAGCTGACTGTGTGACCATTCAATTGAATCACCGTCGCTCCGTTTGCAATTTCAGCTTGTGCACCGATCGCTTGGATTACATCGCGAACGGCAACCAACGTTTCTCCATTTTTTACAATGGAACGTACAATGACACTGTTACCGTTTATGGTAAATGTGGAGTTTTTCACCTGAGCTGCACTCGTACTAGCTACAGATTTTGTTGCAGGAGCAGCCGATACTGCGTGAACCACAGAGGTTGTTAATATTGTGGCTACCATGGACACTACTAACGTCTTCTTCATTGACATTGGCTTTTGTCACCCTTCTTTTCTCCATATAATCTTGCCTGGTATTGCTGTGCCCTGCTTGGTATGCTTGCATGTATCGTCTATATGAGAGCTAGTTCGCCTCATCCCCCCAAACTATCCACGTTCATAGTAAAAATGACCTATCACGTTTGTAATTATAGGAGGGATTTGTAAACGGGAAATCTTGGAATTGTTAACGTATTGTCAATGTTTTCATATAAACACATTCATATTGTAAAATTTTCATTACAATTCGTCTGGCCCCGTGATTGCAACAACAAATAACCCATACGAATTGCATGGGTCAAAGGTTATCGTATTTTTTTAAAGGGAACCAAACACCCGATCGTAGCCTGCCTTTGACTTGGCAAACCGTGTCTCCACATCCAGTTCGGATGCAGGTGCCAGCACTTCCTGAGCCACAACATCGGTATAACCGATGGCCTGCAGATTTTTCAGAAAACCTGTTAGATGAATGATACCTTCTCCCGGATAAAGCCGTTCTCCGTCCTTCAATTCCTCAATAGGCAGGTCATAAGCATCATTGATGTGCACATGAACCACCTGCTCCCGCTTTAACTTCAGGAGTTCGTTCATCTCCATCCCATTCGTGTGCCAGTGATACGAATCGACGAGCAGACCCACATTGGGTGCGTGAATGGTATCGATCCAGTCCAATGTATCCTCTACACGCCAAAGAAACGGATTCTTCCATTGCGTACGCAAGTGATGACATCCCACAAACTCTAATCCGAGCCGGATACCATAAGCATCCAAAATATCAGCACAAAGTCTTAGTCGTTTGGTCGCTACAGTCATAAATGGCGCTGCAGGCTGATCGGTAGAGGGGAGAATGTAGGTACAACATTTGTCTACGTTCAGTGCGGCAGATGCTTCGGCCATTGCTACCAGGTTCGGTAGCCCCTCTCGGAACTGTTCATCGTCTGAACGCCATTCCACTAGAAAATCCGCTGAGCCAATAATAACTTGATTGCTTTGCAGCAGATGCTGTGCTTGTCCTATGCCATACGTCTGTACGAATGAGAGCGGATTCAAATCAACTGCCCCAAAACCATACCTGGCAGCATACGTGATATATTGTTCATCGGATTCCAGCTTGCCAAGCCCTGCCTTGGTCAATCCCTTAATCATCCCTTCGCCTCCTGTCATTCCTTTTAGATGCTCATTCCATTGTATACGAAATGCTTACTCGCCAACAGAACAAACGCAACCCTTCACCAAACCTTGCGTATGTAAAAGAATACTCATTTACAGGAAAGGATTGGTTATTCATCTGTGAATTCTCTATTTAAAAAACATGGGCCTACCCTCATTATGCTTGCTTGTATTACAATTCTATCTATCATTGTCGGGATCAGTTCGAAATCTTATTTTACACAGCCTGTATTCTATATCGATCAACATAAATATGTTTCAGACCATGAGGATGGCACAAGGATCACCTATCGAGGCCAAGATGCAGACCCCATTCAGGTACAAGTCGAAAAAAGCAAACGTATCGTAACGATTGACGAGCAGAATTATACGGTTACTCAAACCGCTTCCACACCTATTGCAACATATAATGTATTTTACCCTCAAGGAAACAAATATGAGGTCGAGCAACAACACGGTACTTTATTGAGTTATGATGAGGATGGAAATATGGCTCCTCCGCAAAGTGACGTTCTAAACGGGGAACGCGTAATTGCAGAGGGTGAGGAACAATATACACCGGCTATGCTCGTAACGGCTGCCTTCCCAGAGTACCACGAGAAACCAGGTATGCCTGCTTTTTTATTCCTCGCCATTGCCGTATTCATTTACGGGTGGTGCACGTTTTATTACGAACCATTCCAGCGGTTTCTTTTCTGGATTTCCTTCCAATGGGTATGGGTGAATAATCCCGAACCTAGTGACTTTTATTATGTTATGTGCAAAATAGGAGGCGTCCTGTGCATGCTCGTCGCCATCTGGACCGTATTTCAGGCATTCTAACCATGGTAATACAACATAAACAATGACTCTACATTGTGCATTAACTCAACAAAAATGACAAACACGAATAGACCCATTCATGGATTCAATGAATAGGTCTATTCGTGTTTGTTATGTATCCACCCATAACAATTTCGGTTGTACAAGAACAGGGGCATAACATTCAAATCGGTTAGCAGTTGAAAAAAAACGCTGGATCACTTAATATTAAAAACAATTAGTTCTATAAACATAGAACAAATAGGAGGTTCTACATTTATGGATTACAAAGTTGAAGTTGATTTCTCTCCGATGTACGAGTGCGTAAACAGCTTGATTGCTTTTACGAACAAACAAAATCATAACGCCCTAGACGCGGGAAAGTCTTGGATACGTGAAGTCCAGAACCGTTTCACTCCAGCCAAGCTTCAACTGATGCGCGATATGATGAAAGCGACAGACAACTTTACTCTTGCTCCTTACATTTGGACTTGTCCTGGCGAACGATCGGTGAATGGATTTATGGATTGGCTTGAGAGCCTTTCAACAGGAGAGTTATTCGACATTGCATCCCAGTTTCACATGTCTGTGCCCTCTAATTTATCATCACTGCGTAACCAAACTTTAGAGGTATTAAGAGAATGGAATAACCAGTATTTTAGTCAAGTCAACTCAGTCATCATAGATGAACTCATTCGCGAGGCAGAGGAAAGACGTGCTCTCCTTGATGGCACTAATGACAAAGAGGTTTATGAAGATGCAACTCAAGGCATGCGCATTTATCCCACCTCTAAGTTGAAAAGGGTAATTCTAATTCCCCAATACCATGCTCGTCCTTTTGTCACGTCAACCCTCTTGGATGAGGTCATTTTCACGAATTACGCTTGTGACATCATGCCGACAGAACCGGGACGGCCCGATCCTAAATTGCTTCGTCTTACAAGAGCCTTGTCCGATGAAACGCGATTAGTTATTCTACGTCTGCTTACGGGTAAGCAGTTATCTTTTTCCGAGATCGTCCGTGAGGTCAAGCTCTCAAAGAGTACAATACACTATCATCTGATTTTTCTGCGAGCTGCTGGTCTAGTTCTTGTTCACTATAATCACAAAAATACGGAATATAGCTTGCGGTCGGAGGCCTTGAATAAACTCCCTCAGCAGATCAACCACTATATTAACAGCTAAGAACTCTCCATTACATTTTGTTTCGTATTTACTAAGTCCTATTTGACATCTACGGAGGAGTTTCCATGCTGAAGCGAAGTTACTACTATTTATTAGCCACCGTTACTCTAAGTTCCTTCGGCGATGTTTTTGGTCTATTGGCTATGGAATGGATTGTGTATGAATTAACAGCTTCCAAACTGGCCATGGGTGCTATGGCACTATGTTTTAGTATTTCTGAAGTCTTATTCCGCTTGCTTGGATCACCACTATCCGATCGACTGAGCCGAGGAAAATTCATGACCGGGCTTGTAGTCATTAGGCTAGCGGCTCTTCTAATCCCATTGAGCATGAGTATTGCTGGCCATCTGCACATCTGGCATCTCTTTATGGCAGCAGCATTCAGCGGTGCTTGTTCCGCACTGTTCATGCCAACAGCCATGGCCGTGATTCCTGGTGTAGTAGACAAGCATCAATTGATACGCTCATTCGCTGTAATCGATGGTGCTCGTAATGCCTCTGCCTTGATTGGCCCTGCTTTGGCTGGAGCTCTGATCGCACTTGCCGGTTCCTTGCCCACATTGGGCGTCAATGCTGCATGTTACCTTTTAGCATTAACTGCATTGCTCTATATGCCTACGATCCATCAACAATCCATTTCTAACGTTACATTTTCATTCAAAGAATATATTCAAGATATTGGCGAAGCTTTCTCCTTCTATCGAAAGTTCCCCGCAATGTTAACCATCATGCTCATGGTTTCCATAAGTAATATGTCTTCTATAGCTGTCTGGACGATGATGATTCCTTTTGTGCGTGAAGTGTTACATCAAAATGCTGCGACTATGGGTACCTTGACCTCAGCCTCTGCATTCGGTACCCTCGGCGGGCTGCTGATCATATCCAAGCTAGGTGAGTTTAAGAAGAGAAGAGTTGTTATGCTTTGCAGTTTAGCTACGATCGGGCTCAGCTACGTTTTACTCGGAGCATTTCCCAGTTATCCATTTGCACTCCTTATTTTATGTATCTCTGGGGCAGCAGGTCCTTTTTTTGGTGTGCTTAGTTCCTCACTTCATGGCACGCTTGTACCTGTCTCGCTCCAAGGTAGAGTCAATTCAATTCGTTTCTTGATCGGCGGGGGGTTACAGCCTGTGGGGGCTTTTGCAGGTGCAGCACTAGCTGAGAGATTCGGAATGCCCGTACTATTCCTAACGATTGGATTGCTTCCTATATTGTGCTCCATAGCCGCAGCCTTTCTGCCGAGTCTGAAATTTTTGGATGGAGATTTATCAAAACTCAAGAAAGAAGAGTCATTCTCTTGAATTAAATAAAGCAGGTCGTATGACAGCTATGGATGGGCTAAGTTATACATATCTTCATATAATTATATTTCCACTTATAAGTTATAAGTCACACAAGCTGATGCAGGAACACATTCTTGCATCAGCCTCTTCTCTGCAAAAAAAACATTGCCCCACCAGAAGTTTCTGATGAGACAATGCCTGCGAATGGGTACTACTAGTATAGTGCGATGCAATGTTACATTTTTTGCAAAATGCCTTTAACCAAGCCGATAAACGTTGTTTTCACTTTCGCGGCTACCTCAATAACTTCGTCATGGCTGAGCGGTTGATCCAGAATACCACATGCCATGTTTGTCAGACAGGAAATACCGAGCACCTTCATGCCGCCATGAATGGCAACAATCGCTTCTGGTACAGTAGACATCCCTACAGCGTCCGCACCCATCGTACGAATCATGCGAATCTCAGCAGGTGTTTCATAAGCTGGGCCACTCCACCAAGCGTATACCCCTTGTTGCAGGCTTACATTTTGCTCTTCCGCAACCTGGAGAGCGACACTGCGCAATTCACGGTTGTATACTTGAGACACATCCGGGAAGCGCACGCCCAGATCAGCATTGTTTGGTCCAATCAGCGGGTTGTTGCCAACCAGATTAATATGATCCGTAATCAGCATGAGCTGGCCTGGTTCAAAACCGGTGTTGACCGCACCACAAGCGTTAGTGACGATCAGTTGTTCAACGCCCAGTGCCTTCATAATACGAACCGGGAATGTTACTTCATCTAGGGTAAAACCTTCATAGTAGTGAAGGCGGCCTTTCATGGCTACAACAGTCTTCCCCATTAATTCTCCAATCACCAATTCATTAGCGTGTCCGATGGCTTCGGATTGGGCAAAATATGGAATCTCTGTATAAGGGATCACTGTTGCATTCTCAATCTCGTCCGCAAGTGCTCCCAGTCCTGAACCCAGAATCATACCTACCACTGGCTTGGAGTTGATCCGGTTTAATATGTAATCGCGTGCTTCCTGAATGTGTGCTGATTGATGCATAATAACGTCCTCCTGATAATCTGAATTGATATTACATATACCCTATTTATAAGCGTTACTTATCAAGTGTAATGAACAACGGCTCTAATGTAAATGGCAGTCCCCATTCTCACTTCAATATAAGGTTGCCATAAGCTATTCTAAGTCTTAACCCCGGACTGTAGTGCGCCAAAGTAAGGTTCCAACATCGTTTCGAAATTTGCGTCTTGCTCTTCAATCTGCTCAACATACGTCCACAATAAACGTTCTTCTGTGTCGAAGTTAATTACCTCAAATTCCATCTGCCCAGAAGCCCATATCGTGACTTGCCCAATTGCTCTCTCCGATTCATGAACATATGCAATGAACGGATCGAAAGTACTCTCCCTCTCCATTTCAGGATTTTGTTTTCTCTCTTCCGTTGAGATCTGGAGCACCTGCAGTTGTTCCTGTTTCCGCTGCATCCAACATCGGAACGAGTCAAGCGAAAGCAATCGTGACAATGATCCAGCACCTCCCCTCTAAAATTGTATACCAAACAGCCGATCCTCTGCCAGAATCGGCTCCAAAGTACACATATGCTAACTCAGCGTATGATTCCCCCTGCTTTTGTACCAGTCCATCCCCATTATCAGCATGAGCATAAGGAGTGCGAATAGCAATGGCCTACCCATGGTTCCCTCTCCAAAAATAAAATAGGCCATCCCGAAATTCCCGAAAAACGTTAACGCATAATTACGGATGCTTTCCATCTGACTCAACTCCGTTTGAACTAGATTTATAATCCTTCAAGATATAACGTTTCGGCTTGATCTTCATTCCATTGAATATGAATCGAAAGAGGAAATTGCTCAAGATCTAGAAACTTAGCGCCTGAAGCATGTTTGATATCTCGTTGCGGGTTTCCCAGGTTTTCCTCATATCCGTTTGCTTCGAATTCCTGACCGCTGAACTGGTAATGTACATCCTTCACTTCATATTCGTCACCGATATATCGTATGGTGAATTCGGCCATATCTGTTGCAGATTTATATGTGAGCATCACCTTCCAGTTGTTGCTCTCCCCATCAAAAGATATCACCTTGTTTGAGCAACCCATAAGCATAAAGATAAGCACAGTAACTGCAAAAAATTTAATCTTCATATTTCACTCCTTGTAATACAATGCTGTAAGACTGGTTCGCGGCATGATGCAGATCCTCCGATAAGGAAAGCGAGCGTTGTTTTATTGTTGACAAATAAATGCTTTATTGTAATTATTAATTAAAAATAGATTATATTCCACATAAAAAAAGGAAGTGATCAATCATATTGAACAAATCATTGAAAATTTCAATTTGTATTTTAGTTATATTTATTGTATCGATAGTAAGTTATCAAAAATTTCAAAATGGCTTCAGTGTAATTGAGCTTATCAATCTATTTGAGTGGATAACGATATATATCTTGCCTTGGATCTTTGTATTTTGGTTCATTAGATATGTCAAAAAGAAGTAGTCGAATTTCCACTAAGAAAACTTGAAATATTGAAGAATTATCAACAAAGCCTGGTTCTTCCGTATACGGGACGGATGCCTATAATAAATAACATCTCAAAAATCAAAAAGTTACAGTTTTATACCAAAAAAAAGAATGGAATCGGTCATTATTTAGACCGATTTCATTCTTTTTTTGATTTATACTTTTGCTCCTTCTCACTATTCCTTCACACTACCCAGTTGCAATCCGTGTACAAAGTACTTCTGCAAGAACGGATACACGACCAGGATTGGCAATGCTGCAACAATGGTGATCGCTGCCCGGATCGATATCGGCGTAACCATGTTACGCGCTTGCCCCATATCTGCCCCGCTAGATACCGCAGCGCTGCTGTTGGTGTTCATAGAAGAAGACAGCAGTTTCATCAACTCATACTGCAACGTACTCAGGTTTTGCTTGGATGAAGCATACAGGAACGTATCAAACCAAGAGTTCCATTGCCCTACCGCAATGAACAACGCGACAGTTGCAAGTACAGGCTGACACAACGGTAAAATGATCGACATAAATGTTCTGAAATCACCGGCACCATCAATCTTGGCTGACTCAATCAGTCCTTCAGGCAACGTCTGGATATACGTCCGAATAACGATCATATTAAACGCACTGATTAGACCCGGAATGATGTATACCAAGAAGTTGTTAAGCAAGTGCAAATCTTTGATCAGGAAGTACGTTGGAATGAGACCTGCACTGAAATACATCGTCAATACAACGATAATCGTAATCGGTTTGCGCAGAATATAGTCTTTGCGGCTCAGCGTATATGCCAGCATGGAAGTGAGGAACAAGCTGAGAACAGTACCTAGTACAGTTCTGGCAACCGAGACCCCAAAAGCCGCGAATATGGTTCCACCCGCAAATACAGCTTTGTAGTTTTGGGTAGTCCACTCCCTCGGCAACAGATAGATTCCGCCCCGAATCGTATCGTTACCCGCATTAAAAGAAATAGCCAGTGTGTTCAAAAATGGATATAAGGTCACTACTGCAATAAAGATCATCAGCAAGCCGTTAAATGTGTGGAAGACAATCGGCTCAACTCGAGATTTGTTTATTCCCATCGATGTGTCCTCCTCATATTAATCGGTCTTCGCCGAATCGTTTGGATATTGAGTTAGCTGCAAATATCAGGGTGATACTGACGACCGTTTTGAATATACCCGCTGCGGTAGCTAGTGAATAGTTACCGATCTGTAGCCCGTATTTCAAGACAAAGATATCAATGGTCTGAGACCAGTCAACAACTACACCATTTCCAAGCAAGTACTGTACTTCGAATCCGGCTTCCAGAATCCATCCCATGTTCATAATCAACAAGATAATGACGATGGACTTGATGCCCGGCAACGTAACATACAACATTTTTTTATACCGGTTAGCTCCATCAATCTCAGCCGCTTCATAAAGTGAAGGGTCAATGGAAGTGATCGCTGCCAGATAGATAATTGCATTCCAGCCGACTTCTTTCCATACGTGTGATGCACCAACAATCCCCCAGAAATACTCTGGAACGCTGAGCCACATGATGGGTTCATTAATGAATCCCAGCTTCATCAGCACCACGTTCACAATCCCGCCATCAACCGATAAGGAACTCGCTACAATGCCCGTAACGATGATCCATGACAGGAAGTGAGGCAGATATGAGATCGTTTGAATCGTGCGCTTGTACAGCTTGTGTTTAATTTCATTCAGCAAAATCGCAAAAACAATGGCTGTCACGAAGCCAAGAATCATGTTAATTAAACTCATCGCGATCGTATTGCGAAGCACGTTCAGAAACGCGTCGTCCGTAAGCAGAAACTTGAAGTGCTTAAGTCCGACCCACTCCTGTTGCGAGAATTTCTTCGCTGGACTGTAATTCTGGAACGCCATAACCCAGCCCCAGATCGGATAATACGAGAAAACCAAAATATAAGCGACGATGGGCAGAGACATAAACATCAGTTGTTTTTGACTGCGCAGGCGCTTCATCAGAGGCGTCTTGGTCACAACGGTTGGAGCAGATTTTTCCTGTATGGCTCCCGGCGTATTCGCCATCTTTCACTCCTCCTATCAACGTACAGCGGATTTTAGGGATGAATTGCTCGGAAGGCACAGGGCATGATTTACATCCATGCACCTGACACCTTCCGAGCCAATCCAACAACCGCTTTTATTTATTTCACGGTCCAGTTCTGAATCCGCCATTGTAATTGCTCATTGATTCGGTCTTCATACGCTTTCACGTTGATTTTCTTGTAAGCGTCCACATACTCGCTCCAGATCGAATCAAATTGATCTGAATTGGACATGATCGCTCTAGGCAAGTACTTCAGCGATGTATCGGTCATTTGTTTGTTGGCTACCGAAGCATCTGAACCTTCTTTCAAGTCCACTTGCCACGCTGGATAATACACTGGGTTTTCAGGTGCAGGAGAGAAGAAATCACTCCATGTTTTGAAACCGTATGCATCCAGCAATTCTTTATCCTCTTTTTTCAAGCCATCATAGAATTCTTCAGGCTGATTGGTTGCACCAATCGCGTTGCCATCCGAGAAAGTACCTTCCATTTTCGGTGCTGCACCGTAGAAGCCTTCTGCTTTGTTAGCCAGTTTCCATGCCGGGTCTTCCTGTTGAAGACGTTGTTCAGGCGTACGATAGAATCTTCCTTCATCGTTGACCATATAGTCTACGCCTTCTTCACCCCAGGACAGCAACTTTTGATACTTTTCATCCATCAACTTATCGAGGAATTCCAAGATTGCAACAGCGTCTTTAGCATCTTTACTAATACCAAAACCGTTGTTCAAGTTGATAACCGGACGATCCAGGTAGTGATCCTTGATACTTGTGTCATATACAAGCGGGAAGCCAACATACGTTTCCCCAATTTTATTCTGAGCTACGAGCGGATCTTCACCTTGCTGGAAGTTCCAGTGCTGGTCAAACATACCGACAACGCGTCCAGAAGAGATTTTAGCCAAATACTGGTCATAGTTCTGAACGAAGGCTTCTTTATCAAGCAGTCCTTCATTATAGAGACTGTTCAGCTCTTTATAATATCGTTTAGAAATGTCTTTATCCGCGAATACGCTTGCAACGCCCTTATCATCAACAACAACCCCGCCATCATTTGGATGACCTGTCAAATGCTCTGGCGGATTGAGCAGTGGGAAGGTTCTCCAGTCGGAAGCCAAAGTTGTGAAACCAATCGTTGGCTGTCCATCCGCTGTTGTTGGATGTTTCGCAGTATAATCACGAATCAGTTTCATATACTCATCAAGTGTTTTCGGTGTTGGATATCCGGCTTCTTTCAGTACCTGTTTTTGAATCCAGAACGCAGGACCGGAATAGTAGTTACTGATGAACTCACCTGTGTATACGCCATAGTTTGGCAACCAGTAGATATGTCCATCACTGGAATCTTTCATTCGTTCCCAATCTTTTGCATAATGCTTTTTGAGGTTCGGTGCATGCTTCTCAATCAGATCCTCCAGTGGAATAACCGCACCAGCCGCAACCAGTTTGGTATCTGCAGTAATCAGATCCGGGTATTCTCCACCCGCAACCATAACACCCAGCTTCTGTTGCAAGTCACCGACCAGAAACTCCATGTTTAGTTTGACACCCAGCTCATCTTCAATCTTTTTGTAGATGCGGTTATCCGCTGCCGGTGCCTGATTTGGTGTACCGATAAATGCCGAGATGTTTAATACTTCCTTACCATCGGGTGTCGTCGTTTTGGCCTCTTCTCCACTGCATCCTGCCAGTGCCAGAGTTAGTGCCAGAACAAGAGAAACGGAACCCCAAAGTTTCTTTTTCTTCAATCCCCCCATGTATTGCGCCTCCTTGGAAGTGGTTTGCCTTACTGATTTCATTATGAGGAAATGTATGCGGTTTCAAAATAAACAGATTTAAGCATCTCCCCCCCTTAATTGCAGGAGGTCTTGAACCGGATCAAACCTCCTTATGTGTGCTCTACTTAGCATGCTTAAGGCGATACTCAGCCGGCTTCAGCCCTGTTCTCCGCTCAAATTGTTTTAGAAAATGCTGGTAGCTCTTATAACCAACCTGCTCTGCAATCGCACATGAAGCATCGTTGGAATCTCTAAGTAGTCTCATCGCTTCCTCTATCCTAAGATCATGTACCATATCGAGGACACCCTTGCCGTATTTGCGCATAAAAGATTGGCCCAGATGCACAGGATGCATGAAGAAACGTTCGGCCAGCTCCTTAATGGTAAAGGTCTCTCTAAAATGCTCTTGCAAATACTCAGCTACCATCGCCTGTGTTCCGCCGAGCTGTTTTTGACGAAGAGATGATGCCACAGCTTGACACTTCAGGCAAAAATCTTCCAACATACTTGCCGATTTTTCGATGTTCCAGTGATACCGGTCATCGGAATGAAAGGCTGTATCCAGCAACAGATCCTTCGTTTCTCCTCCAAGCTCCTTGCATAGAGAAAAACCACGGAATAAAATCTGGGTCATGAATATTTGTACAAATTCAGGTGCAGTCTTGTTCATTACAAATTGATGGAATGCTTCTCTAATCGACAGACTTAACTGTTCTGGCGAACCGTTCTCCAGATGCTCCATAATGAGATCCACTTCACGGAGAGATTCGGGATTAAACCTTAGACGTTGTTCCTGGATATCTTCGGCGAACAGTAAATTCCCCTGGTGCAGAAACAAAAAACGCTCCGTCTCGATAGCCATACTTCTGGAAAGAGATAAGGCTTCCGGTTGCTGCACAGGCAAACCTACGGCAAACTGAACTCCGTCTGGAACAATTTCATTTAAGTCAGACAACAATCTTTCCGCAAAATCCCGATGACCTCTACCTTGCCATGTTTCTAGCCCTGAAGATGCTTCACCCCATACAATGCCACAGGTATCCTGTTCAATTTCCACTACATAACAGCACGGTTCACGACTCACAGTCTCATGAATCATCGAACGAATCTGACCAGAATCAACACGCTGAAATCTGACCTTCACGTACGTCCACCTCTGAGCTTGTTCATACAGATGAGCGATATCGTGGGCCATCTGTTCTGCATCCTCAACTTCCTGTCCGGTAACCAGTGTAGCCAAAACATGCCGGGTTTCCTGTACTTTGGCCTGTTCACGAACAACTTCGCGCTCTTGCTTTTCCTTCAACTCCTGCGCCAGTCGCTCCAGCATATCGTCCGCTTCCATCGTATCCACAGGTTTGGTTAAGTAATTGCTGACGCCAAGACGAATAGCCTGCCTCGCGTAATTAAAATCGCTGTATCCACTTGTAATGACAAAAATTGTGGAATCATGCCCCTGGCGGCGTGCCTCTTCAATCAATTCCAGCCCGTTCATCGCGGGCATGTGAATATCCGTGACAACGAGATCCGGTTTACTCATACGGATCGCTTCGACTGCCTCTTCTCCATTGGTGCACACACCGTTAATTTCAAACCCAAATTTTCGCCAATCAATTAACAACTGCAGGCCTTCAATCGCAAATGGCTCATCATCCACCAATAGTACTTTATACATCTTGCTGTCCCCCTTTGTTCATCAGTCACAGTCTATCTGTCGGAATATGAAATCCGGCTTCTGTGCCGCTACCCTTCTCACTGCGAATCGTGAACGTTGCATCTCCTTCATAAAATAATTCCAGGCGGCGATAGACATTACGGATGCCCACATGTGAACCGTCCTTCGCCTGATCCGAGCGTACATCCTGTATTAATTGCCTCAGTTTATCCTGTTCCATCCCGATCCCATTATCGATGACACGAATAACAAGTCCGGATTCACCTAGCTTTGCAGTAATGTGAATTAATCGCCCATTCTTACGTGCTTGCAGTCCATGTTTGCACGCATTTTCCACCAGCGGCTGAATACTCATACGCGGAATACGTTTGCCTGCAGCCTTTGGATCAATATCCAGAGTATAATCAAACAACTCTCCGAACCTGAACTTCTCAATTTGAAGATAAAGTGTTGTGAACTGCAACTCCTCTTCGAGTGCAATCAGGTTGTCTGATCTGCTGAGCAACTGTCTCATAAGTAAAGATAAGCTTTTAATAATCTCAGATACTTCGGTATAGCCGTTTTTAGTGCTCACCACGAGCAGGGCATTCAGTGTATTAAACAGAAAATGTGGATTCATCTGGCTCTGGAGCATAGATAACTCCGTTCGGACTTGATCCAGTTCCAAATCCTTGTGCCTGATCTCCAGTTTGTATACGTCGTTAATCAGAGAATGGATTTTGCTGATCATCATATTAAACGTGCGAATTAACCCGCCAATCTCGTCCCGACCTTCCTGAATCTCAATCAGGTCAAAACGTTCATTCCGCACTTTCTCCATATGCCGTGACAATTTACGGACACGGTAGTGGTACGAACGCAGAATAAAGTAAATGAGCACCGAGGGTACGATGACACTGATGACCGCGAGCCACAAAATAGAATTACGCGCTTCGTTCAACAACTGATCCACATGCCGCGTATCCGCAACACCGATCAGCTTCCAGCCGTCCAGATAAGCCAGATTGCCAAGTGACTTCTCCATGATATATTCGGAATTCGCATCCGAAGACCATCCCTCTGCCGGGAAGCGTGCACTGGAAACGACCGGACGGCTATTTCCGTCCACAAGCATGAGCTGCAGGCTGTTTGTCTCCCGATTAAGGATGCTGTAAATGCGATTCACTTCGAGATCAATTTTGGAATACTTCGCGTAGGTAGCATATGAAGTAAATGTCTTCATTTTCCCAATGACACTAATTCGCTTCCCTCGGCTAAATCCAGACTGTTCTTCGTAATCAATAACTAAAATATCGCCGTTTGCTTGATTTAACTGCTCCATGCCCGGCAGTGATGTCATTTTGTCCTTCATGACGATGTAGTGACTACCGGTCTGAATGGTATCGTTATCCGTAAAAATTCGGACTTCCAAAATATTAGCCGACATATAACGTGTCAATTTGTCACGCAAGAAAACATGGTATTCGTTGTAATAATCCACAGGTGACGCATAGGTACGATCCAAGGCTTCATACAAGGAATCATCGGCGGCAATCATACGGCTTAGCGCCACGCTCTCATCAATCATACCGACCAATTCTCCCGCAGCTCTGTCAATTGATTTGCGCAAATTTTCCTGTTCCCGCACTTTGATATCTGCAGATGTTCGTTGATAAAAAAACAGATTAATCGCAATAATCGGAAGAAGAATACTGACCACATAGATCAGCAAAAACTTATATCGAAGGGGGATGTCGTTTACGGTATGAAAAGTCCTCTTTTTCTTATGCACATGATCACCCTTGGTTGTTGTTTTTATATAGAGATGGGAGCTCGCCTGTAAGCGCTTTAAATTTTTCTGTAAAATACTCCGCATCATGATAGCCCAATTCAAACGCGATATCTGAAATTTTCATATTGGTTCGGCGGAGCATCCTGCGTGCCTCTTCAATACGAAGACGATGAACATATTCACTGAAGCTGATTCCCATCTCACGCTTGAACTGCTGACCTAAATAAGCTGCGTTGACATGAATATGATTCGCTAGCTGCTGCAGTTTGATTTTGGTACGATAGTGCTCCTTCAGATACTGTACGGCCTCTGCCACGAGCCCACTGGAACCCGGATCAGCCTGAGCCATTGAGGCAAAGGTTTCCGTAATCCGAATAAACAATTTCTTCAAGTCTCCCATGAACCAACTCTCTGTATGATGCCAGATCCGCACTTGGAGAAGAGTCTGATCTGCTCCGATCATGCTATATCTGCGCAGTAGTTCCCCGTGGATGTATCTGACTGCGCTTTGAGCCCAAATCATCGCGGCCCGTGATTCCTGCATCTCCTGTAGCATATCATCCACAGTGCGAGCAATGCCTTTTACATCTCCTGCCTCGATTAAAGCGATAAACTGCCGGGCACGCGATGCCATTTTCTCCAGATCCGCCTCATCCAGCATGCCGCCCTCATCCGTAGTTGTGTCCAGCATCTCCATGGCGTGATATTGCTCTTCCGCAAGCTTGATCTCTATTTCCTGCCGCTGGGTATCCAGCGGTACGATCAGGTTCCGTAATAACTCGTGAATTTCTTCTGGCACCAAAGGTTTGAGCACATATTCATTCACCCGATATCGTATCGCCTGCTGTGCATAACCAAACTCGGAATACCCTGTTACGATCACGATTTGGGAATCATATTTTAACTCTTCACGCATGGTTCGGATCAGCCCCAGTCCATCAAGCACGGGCATCTGGATATCGGTTACCACCAAATCCGGATTTACATGGTTGATCAGTTCCAGTGCTTCTTCTCCATCGGTCGCAGTTCCACACAACTCATATCCGCAGCCTTGCCAATCGATCATCGTTTTCCAGCCTTCCAGCATAAACGGCTCATCATCTGCTACAATGACCTTGTACATTGGATTCACCTGCCATTTCCCCTTTTTTTCTCCAGTATGGCATCGTACCGTCCATGTGACAATGCTATTATTCGAATAAATCTGCTCTATATATAAGATACTTCAAAAAAGCCTTACAGGCTCGCCCTTTTTATGGGGTCCGCATGTAAGGCTGTAATTCCGAAACACTCAGCAAAGCGCTGGGTGTTTCGCTTAAACGTTTATCTAAATTGAGCCTGAACCTTTGCCCTAGCCTTCTTTTTACTTTTGCCCGATAATGCGCCAAAATGAATCCTTCGGTTGCTGCTTGGTATCGAACACAAATGGCCAGTTTTTGCGGCCGCGTACCGGGAAATGATCCAACCACGTATAATGATCAGCCACACCCCAGAATGTTACAGAAGTAATATTGGATTGATACTCCCGGAACAGCTTGAAAATCTCCTCATACCGTTTCTCCTGAAGCTCCATCATCTCAGGCGTCGGCTCTGTCAGATCAGTGCGCTTATCATCATGTTGAAACACAGATACATCCAATTCAGTGACGTGAAGCTGCACATCCAGTGAAGCATAACGTTCAATGGCTTCACGGATCTCTTCAATAGACGGACCATGAATATTCCAGTGTCCTTGCATACCAATACCATGAACCGGAACCCCCTGATCCAGCAGGGACCGAACCAGATTGTATATTTTCTCCCGTTTGACCGGATTAGTCTCGTTGTAATCATTATAGAACAACAGCGCATCAGGATCAGCTTCATGAGCCATATGGAATGCCTGTGCCAGGTAATCTTCTCCCAGCAATCGCAACCAGTTTGTATCTCGCATGATCACATCAGTCTTGTCTTCAATCGCCTCGTTTACCACATCCCATGCGTAGATCTGTCCTTTGTAACGGCCAACAACGGTATCGATATGCTGCTTCAAGCGGGACAACATCAGTTCCCTCGAAGCCGGTCCGCCGGAAGCATCCTCAAACACCCATGCCGGCGTCTGATTGTGCCATACCAACGTGTGACCACGTACACCTATCGCACGGCCCACTGCAAAATCAACGATCTCATCTGCTGCCTCAAACGTATATTCATGTTCTCGCGGATGAACTTCTTCAAACTTCATCTGATTCTCCGCAGTAACACTATTGTAGTGCTTCGCAATAAATTCCCCTTCGGATTGTAGCATTCTTGTATGTACTGCTGCACCTATTTTGAACGCATCGGCATAAGCAGTATGTAGGGACGGAATTTCGGTAGACATCCTGGTTCCTCCTCGCAGATTTATTTCTTCATCATAACGGATAATGAATGCGCTTTCCCTGAACAAAATAAACCTTCTCCCCCCTGAAATTCTACCAATTTCAGCACAAAAAGAAGAAATGCAGGCAATATACGTTATAACTTGTCTATCTGTAGCAAAGTCACTTGCTTCACTGTACATGCCGGGCTGACTTGTTCTTCAGAGAGTACATTAAGCTTAATCAGGCTTTTCAGCTTATGGCTGTCCACCTTGGACAGCAGCCTCCAGATCTCTGGGTCAGGCAACGATGCGTACAGCTTCTGATCGTCATATTCCTTGCGGTGCTGGAGCACCGTTTTCACCTTATATCCCCCTACTTCGGTTTCATATACGCCTTGCTGAGCACAGTATGCCACAATCTCATCTCTCAATACAGATAACTGTTGTTCGATCTCTTTCTGCTGCTGTTTCAGTTCAAAGTAAGTCTGTACCTTCTGTTCCATTACTCATCACGCTCCTCTACTACCATAGGTATGCAGAAAATACGAGTTTAGGACAGGCTTGTAGGTCACCTTAAAAAGATATTCCGAATACCAAATCGTAATTTTAGGACTTTAAGGAAATGCTCTATAGAGGGGATATTTCATTTACAACAAGTCTGCTTGGAGGTAAGGGTTATGAGTAGCTACATCAAACACTCGCCGCATGACTTCTGCATTTCTCGGAACATCGCCTTCGCGCGAGAGCAACACCCAGCGTAACCAGGCCAATGCTTCAAAACCCTCCTCCTCATCCAGCGTATCGCCGGCAACCGCTCGTAATTCGGCCTGATAAAACATTCCGAACTCTTCTCCGTTATAGATGGTAATTAGAAAAACAGACCATGCCGCATCATATCTCGGATCTCCGCACTGTCCGTTGGTCCAGTCTATGATAGTGTATTTTCCATTCATCTCTAGAATATTCCCTAGGTTATAGTCACCATGAATGAAGTGATCCTGTCTGATCTTTATACGTTTCATTAAGTCATGAACAATGTGATGGATATCTAGGTGCTTAGCAACCTGAGGAAAAAAATAGTCAACGAAATTGTAACGTGGAATGTAATTTTGTTTTGCTTCTTTCGTTTGCGGCTCTTTAACACGGACTGGATGCTGGTGGATATTATTTAAAGTCTGAGCAAGCCGTCTTAATATTCCTTGATCTAGCCGGGTAACCGGCACACCATCGTAACTTGTGAGCAGTACTTGATTCTGATGCTCATCCATCCCCCAGCCATATGGCTGGGATACCTGGATCCCACTTTGAATCAACTCCTGCAATAACTGATACTGTTTTTCAATATCCGGACGAGAATCCTTATTCCAGATCTTCAGTACACACAGCTGATCATGAAGTTCAACACGCATAACATCCGCTTCCAATCCAGGCTTTAGCGGGATCATCCGATGCTCCTGACCTATTTCCCGCCGAATCGCTTCATCCAGTTGAACCCAGTGGATACTGCGAAGTTGTATCACTTGTACTCACCTCACGGCCCTTCATCATGGTTAGGTTCAATCAATCCTTTACCTATAACATTAGCAGATACGGGCTCTCGGCCAAGTTCTCTTGCCCATACGGATAACTGCCCTATATGATGGATTTCATGTGCAATGACATGACGCATGACTTCGCCCCAAGCATCGATATGCACGTGTCCGTCGCTTCGGCGGTCGATGTAAGTTCTCTTTTCCATGCTCGGCTCCCACAATAAAACAAATGCTTCTACATCTTGATGTAGCTTGCGGTCCAGCTCACGAACAGCTTCGAGCGTCTGGTAGTTTGCAAAATCCTCCGCAGTATCCGGTTTTCCTTGTAGCAGTTGAAGCCAGCTCCACTCCACATCAATGATATGAAAAAAAGTCTTAAGTATACTTCCCACACCACCTGTACGCGGTCGAAGCAATTCTTCTGGCGGCAGGTCAGCACACCACGCATACCACTGTTCACGCACGATCCAGTTGTATTGAAAAAAGGTTTCCATACCATAGCCTCCTATGTTGCTGTACTCAGGTCATTATAGCTTCTTGATCAATTCAATAAATTATTATTCATTCCACTGATTTCTTAGTTAATCTTTTTTTGATATACACAATCACATGTATTCCGGCATAAATTAATAGAACATTCACGATATATACTAGTAAATTAATATACATATCCGATATAAACCATGTCGATCCATTCGAATTCGAGACATGATAATCCGTCAAAAAACGAAGCGGGAATCCATACTCGGTTCGTAAAGGTTCGTTATCATCATTCAGCGTTCCCGGAATAAAAAAGACAGCCAATACAGCGAGCCAAGCCGACAGATTGAATATTTTTTTATGTATCTTCATTACGTCTCCTCCTGTTCCTGCTTAGCCAGATTTCCTCCGTAATAGGTCCCCTCCAGCTCTCGGTCCAGGTAATCTTTTAATGCCTGATGATGCATTATATACCTCGAATCCTGATTAAAACGGCCCTTTTTCGTAACATATATCTCTTTACCATTGTATTGTATCGTGACCTGAGTGTTATGCTTCAATCTCAGAGCGATACCCATATGAACACTACCCTCAATGCGATCTACAGGTGTCTTCGCTGACGCTGGAGCTTCATTCAACCAATGAACAACCCTGCTTGTTTCCGCTTCACTTAAAACAGCATCATCAAAACGGATCTGCGCTCCACTACCACCTAACTTGGTATATATTGCTTTGCTCGTGTCTGCACGGACAACCTCCGCGCTAGATAAAGAGGTTTCGATATCCACAAACCGGTTGTTCATAAAAAAGAAGTACAGGGCTAGCGCTGCTACCACAGTACCCATAACCAACCAGAATCGTTTGATATTTCGTGTATTATTCATCCTTCATCACCTCCCAATGTGTGCCTTGTTCACCACATGAGCGAACATGCTCAGCAGCGAATTATGATATTCAATCATTTGCTGTTCCACGTTTCAACGGTCTCCACTATTCTTATAATAAAAACAACCTGAATTGAACTTTAGTTACAGTCTATTTTGTCATCCGTGAGAATTGTGCATGGTCCTCTGTAATCGACCTCATCCTGTGACATGGAATCCGTGATGAATTTCAAGCGTTCTCTGTTCTCTTTAACCGCGGCGAAAAGCATCCCCGTCACAGAAGACATATTTTTCTCACCTTTTAAATCATGAATCATGCCCTCACCTCTTCATTAAGCTTCGTTACTGTCTCTCTTTCAATAAAGACTTAATTTCCTTTAACTCTTCCAAAATCTCTTTCGTATGCTGCGTATTTTTTGAAGTATCAATGGCTGTTTTGATGACATATTGACCTAGAATTAAAAGTACAAGTAAACAAATAATTATACCAAATATAATGATCTTTTCCTCCTCTTTCTGAAATAAAGAGGGCGATCTCATTAGACCGCCCTATCTCTACAACATTTCTTTTTCGAGTTGATTTCCATGGAACGCTTTCAAAATAAAATCCTTATCTGGAACGTTCAGATGCTCATACGCTTGAAGATACTGCCTGTTGTTATAGGGAACCGCTGTAAATCTCATATCCAGACGTTCCTTCTGAAAATCCACAATTCCGTATCTTGCCACCGCAAGATCATTGCATCCCAACGCTCCAGGATTCATGTAAACCCGCTGCTCTGTTCTGAAATAATGCAATATGTGATAATGTCCAAAACAGATCAGGTCATACGGTGTTCCTTTATATTTTGCATCCCACTTCACGCCTGAGGGTTCTCGGTCAATCGTATCCAGCTTGTTATCATTCATATGATAATGAGTCAAAAGTATATGATGTCCTTCAACTTCTTTTTCGATTGATTGGGGCAGCTTCTGTATTCTCTTGATCGACTCCTGACTAAGCTGACCGCCAACCCACTCATGATGTTCTTTCATTCCTTTGTGTCCTTCTAGCGGTCCTCTGCCTTGAAGCAAATGAAGCACAGCAGCTTCGTGATTCCCTGCAATGGCTGTCATATGCTCGCGGCTGTACAACATTTCGATGACTTCATTCGAATAAGGACCAATGCCAATCATATCCCCTAAACAAAATATTTGCTCAATGTCTCCCTGTTGATCGATATCATTTAGCACAGCTCGAAGCGCAGGAGTATTTCCGTGAATATCGGTTAAAATGGCAACCTTCATTCCGCTTTCTCCTCAGGAATATACATCGTCTGAATCTCCTGCACACCTTGAACGAAACCCAGATTCAGATATACAGACTCGGCATCATTGCCTTCCATCACATACAGTCGCAAAAATGGATAGTGCCCCTTGAGCATCGTTAATGCTCTTTGTAACATTTGGGTAGCAAGTCCTCTGCCTCTGTACGAGGGGATTACGCCAATACTGTATACCGCAGCCTGATCATCCTGTAAACACAAGCGGCAGTTAGCGACCAACTCACCCGTTTCGCGATCATATACCAATGTAGATGCCTGAGTCAGGATTTCATTCGTATAATTAGGATCTTCGTCAGGTGTAAAATCTTCAAGAGAGCTCCGCTTTCTGCGCGTTGCTTCCAGACTTCCACCGAAACTTTCCAGATCACACTGGGCAATTTCCTCTTCGTTTACATATTTGAAGCCTGATTCTTTTCCAATAATCTCTGGGCTCTTAACAGTCACCCTGCTGTCCCAATCCACCTCGAAATGATCCGTGGGACGCTGCATCCAGCGGCATCTGAATTCGACCGGCCAGAACCCCGCTCTCGCAAACCAGTCGACTTGTCCCGGAAGAATCTCAAATGTCAGAATACGTTTGCTACGATCCGAACACTGCATTAATTTCCGTTTCAGCAGCTTGACGATCTCAAATCCTTGCTGGAATGGCGGAATGAGAAACAAATGATACATCTTGTTAGGCTCCATTCGTACACCGCCTATTTTACTTTCCCCTCGATAGATCCAGTACGCGCTGCACCTTGTGGAACTGAATTCTTCTTCCCTGAAAAATCCGACGTATCCCATATCATAATAGATGGTACAAAATAACCCCCACTCCGTAACATCGGCAAGGCGAATCGAATATTCATCCGACAGATCATATTGGAGCGTGTCCGCAGTCCATTCTGTTAATCTCATATGCATTCCTCCTAAACCGGGTATCCGATTTCTGCAATGTCTTCTTCCAACTCGTCTAACTCAATCTCCGGGTTTAATGACTGTAACAGTTGTTCATCCAACGATTTCATGGCAAAAACATGCTGAATCGGCTCTAGATCCAGTTCAATCTCATAATACTCCTGAGCCCAAACATGGTAGTGCTCCGCACCGCCCACAAGAACTTGTAGCAGAGCATAAGCTTCATCCGGAAGCTCTTGACTCGAAACCCACTTGTTCTGTTTCTCTTCATTCCAGATGCAGAAGGTAGTCTGATCCATCATAAAAGCAGGCTCGTCCAGAAACGTCTTTTTGAAGTCTGCCGGCACACCCTCCAATACATCACCAAATTGATCTTGATGTAGGGAAGCATAAGCTTTGTCGTAACCTTTGACGATTAAACGGTTGCTCGAATCAAATAATGCGAAATAGTGATCTCCCTCACCATCTCTCATGGAAGCCATCTGTTCGTTCACATCCCAATGCGCATTGTACGAATAATACCTGTACTCCCATTCTGGCATTAGTATTGCATCCAGCATCGCTGCTGCTCTGAAGATTCGTTGACATTCAGAAACGCAGGGCAATTGACGGATAAAATCAGAAGCATTACTCATGTCTTTTCCTCCTGATCAGTTGTATTGATATTCCGAATTCCTACTTTGTCCACTCCTATACTTAAGAGTTGTTCGGAACAAAAATCAGCCAGCTGTTCGAGCTGCCATAATTAGCTGTAACACCCCGTTTTTTTCTTCCGAGGTAAATAGAATCATCTGCATTCCTTGGTTGATCTGTACGTGAACCCGCTCTGCACCCAGAGCTTTCAAAGCTTCCAATGCATAACCTACATTAAGTGACACTTTACATTCCGCCCCCACAAAATCCTGTATATCGAGAGACTCTGAAGCATAATTCACTTGACTTGAGGCGTTGAATTCAACTTGCCCCGCATGAACCCGCATTTGAGTCAGATTGGTCTTCTCCTGAGATGCAATGATCGCAACCCGATCCAGGGCCGATATAAGAGCAGGTGCATGCACGACAAATCGAGCCGCGTACACGGAGTCAACACCTATATCCACGTTCGGATAAGTTCCTGTGATGGAATGAGTCAGAAGAGTAAAATCGTTGCCCGTGAACTCGATTTTAGTTTTACACCATTTTACATGAACAGCTTCATTCCCAATAAGTTTCTCAAGCTCATTCACAGTTCGACCAGGAACAATGACTCCTTTGCTTGTGGTAGCCTTCTCAGACGTAAAAACCTGCTCCACCTTACCCATTCGATACCGGTCACAACCAATCATGATTAACGTATTATCCCTAACTTCCATCTTTACTCCAGTAAGCGTAGGCAGATGTTCTTTTTTCTGAACTGCAAACAAGGTTTGACGAATAGCATCTCGCAAACTTGCTCCGCGGATGGCAAACAACGTGTGATCCTCCATACGCTCTGGAATCGGATATTCATCAACCTGCAGCAACTTAAGGACAAAGGTTGATCTGTTCGAAAGGGTTGAAACCATTAACCGATCACTCGTCGCCTCAGTGGATAACATGATTTCGTTGTCCTCCATCTTCCGCACGATCTCAGCCAGAAGTTTCGCCTGAACCGCCACTTTTCCCTTTTGCTGTATTTGAATATGTTCCTTAGCCATCTCCGTCATCAAAAAAGTGGTACCATCCCCACCAATTAGATTGATCCGATCTGTAACCGCCTCCATAAATATACACTCAAGCACGCGAGCTTGCTCGTTAGACGGTACAAAGCGGACTGTTTTAGTTAACTGTTCCAGTAAACGAATACGGTTTATGATCACTCTCATTGGGGCAGCTCCCTGTTATGGATATTTATCTGTGAAATGATGATGTATGCGAACCCTTGAATTATAAACATCAGGGTTACAAACTCAATCATAAGGCCATCTCCTGCACCAAAATCATTCCATAAATCGATCATAATCTGACTCGGCTGGGATACCATATCCCATGAATTCCATCGATTAAATCTGCCAATATACACGCCTAAACTGCTCAGAAGCAAAATAATTGCCACGACTATCCAGCAAACAAACCTGTGTACAAACCGATGAAGCAACTGTTGTATTTGTATCACAGAACATGTCGAGAGTAGCAAACCTACGATGGCAACAGTAAATGCAAGTGTCAGACTGTACCAAAAATCTATAGTAAACCAAAATCGACTCCCCTGTTGAGCCGTAAAATATCGGAATGCATGCAGCATCTCTGTAAACAGATAGGCCGCATTAGGCAAAAAGAAAAGCCAGATCAGACCGAGCAACGCAACCAGTGTCACGCCCAGCCATCCGGGTCTCACAGCCTTGCGCTGGAAGGCGTAAGCCATAAGCAATGAAATGAGTAATGGAACCCATGCCAGAAACATGTCCCAACCTAAAAAGGCATACATGTTTGAACCGAGCTTTGCTCGCAAGTATGCAGCAATGCCTAAACAAAATAACGTCATAAGCAGCAACATAAACGTCATTGCCATAAATCCTTTATTCAATATTTTGTATTGATATCGTTTAGTTCTCATCTTGTTGGATTAATCGTTCTCCTTAGATAATCTATAGATACTTCTTAAACGCTTTGCTGGACTCGCCATCATAACCAAGTTGTGTATAAAATTGATGGGCCGCATGTCTGGAAGCTCCGCTTGCGAGCAGCATCTTCGATGCATTCATCTGCACACATACCTGTTCCAGATGCTGCATTAATTCTGTCCCGTATCCCTTTCCCTGCACCTTGTCAGAGATAATCACTCTCTCTACAACACCAAAGGGACGATGTCCTGAGAGTGCATCCAAGCAAATATGTAAATGAGCTGTACCGACCACCTGCTCCCGGGCTTCGTATACAAAAAGGAAGCTGTGTTCGTGACACTTGATCTCTTCAATTCGTTCAGCCAGTACCTCGATATTCGCATGGTTAGGCAATAGTTCCCTGTACAACCCTTCAATAGCCGCTGCATCCCTGGCTTCGGCTTCTCTGATCATTTTTACCGCCCCTATTCTCTGACCTGATAACTTAAAATAATGTCACCGTTATCCTCAAATTCACCTGTTTCCTGAAAACCACAACGTTTGTACAGTGCATTAGCCACAACATTATGTGGCACATGGGATACTCTGATCTGCCGACAATCACTTCGCTCCTGCAACATGTGAATGACTTCCTGAATCGCACGTTTCCCATAACCCTGACCTTGATGTTTCCCATCCATCATAAAACGAAGAATCCAGTAATACCCATCCGTATACATCTCATTATCAAACAAAATAAACCCGACCATATCATTTCCCGCATAGATCCCGTAAGGTCTCGAAGTCAATTCCTTGGTCGCATGAATTAAAGAATCCGCATTGCTTGCTACCAATTTGAGCTGATCTTCCCTCGGTTGCAGACGGATGCATTCACTTTCATTTTCCTGTGTAATCGGTTGTAAGGTCACTTGATTTTCCATGTGGTGATTCATATTCATTACGCCTTTTCCTCCTGTTACTACCTAGTAACGAACTCTTACTATATTAAAATCATAATCTATCATAACCCAGAATGTGGATTATGCGTATAATTTTTTCCTCCCCATTTTGTAATCTCCCTTCCACTCTGTTCCATGCAAAAAGCCACGAAATCCGTGGCTTAACCCTCATGCTTTATTTTGTTAATCCAGCATTACTGTTCTTAAGCTTAGCTTGGTTCACGGTTTACATGTTATGCCAACATATTTGGTGTTCAAACCATACTAATCAGGCTAACGTTCCGCTCACCACTTGCCCTTGATACCACACCGCTTTCCTGTCGGCTCTACGGGCAACCGCCTCAGCTGCACAACTCGCCTGCACTAGTACAAAATTCGCTTCATCCCCAGTCTTCGGCCATACCTTCTCCCCTGCTGCATTCAACGGTGTCACTCCGCCCGTTACATAGGCCAGTGATTGAGACAACGATAACTCATCGCTATATCCATATAGTTCAGCGAAACGTCCTGCCTTTTCCAGCATATCCCCGCTGCCGAATGGAGACCAGTGATCCGTCAGACTGTCCGTGGCCAGTTTCACGTTCACACCCATACTTTGCAGCATCGGAAGCGGCATCATCGTTCTGCCGATTGGCACCGTTGAAGCAACACTCATCCCTAGCGATGCCATACGACTCGCCATCTCTTCGGCTTCCTGCTGCCCCGCTCCGGCAAACCAGAACGCATGACTCACCGTAACTTGACCTTGAAGCCCAGCTTCTTCAGTCAGCCTGACAAGTTCCAGCAACGTTTGCTTGCCAGATTCGCCGCCATCATGCAGATGCATATCGATCCCTGCTTGATGTTTGACTGCCAGTTCCATCATGGTATGTAGCGATTTTTCGATGTTCTCATCTACGGTATACGGATCAAGTCCGCCTACATGTGTTGCGCCCTCTGTCATGGCTTGTTCCATCAGTTCGACTGAGTTCGATCGTAATAGCCCATGCTGTGGGAACGCGACAATCTCTGAAGATATTTTACCTGTGTAACTCTCCAGGGCCTGCTTGGTTGCCTCCAATCGTTTCAGTCCGCTCACTGGTTCAATATTACAATGCGCTCGAACATGTGTAGAGCCATACCCCTGTATTAGCGCAAGGATGCTTTCCGCCTGCCGTTTCGCATCGGGTAGCAACTTGGGCAGCAATACCTTTTCTTCCTCAATACGATCAAAGATGCTGGAGCTGCGTCTAACTGCTCTCCACGGCTCGTCATAGTAGGTTTTATCCAGATGAACGTGCGCTTCTTGGAACGAAGGGAACAATAGCAACCCTTTGCCATCCAACGATGGCAAATTGTCCGTCAGTGGTTCATTACCATCCATAATCGCAGCGATGACTCCGTTTTCAATTCGAAGATGCGCAAGTCCTGTTTGCGTGCCCGTCACCTCTGCTCCTTCACGAATATACCCTTGCTCCAACCTTACATTGGTCAGCCAATATGCCTGTTGCATAGATCATTCACCTCTTGATATCTGGCATGTTTCCTGATGTTTATAACAAACCATTTTATATTTTAGTTTACCATACCACTTCAAGCTTCAAGAAGGAATTACGCTAAATAAAAACGACACATTTTAATAGAATGCGAGAATCACGAGTCTGCTTTTATCTTTTTCGAAAGACAACTGAGATTATATCTGCTATTGCCTGAAGAAATAAGGCAACTACGTACACGATCAGAATCAGATTAAACAAGGGAAAAGAATACGGTGCTACCCCTTCATTAAGCAGCTTTGACTCAAGGATGCCTCTAAGCATTACTGCAAATTCATTGTCACTATCATTGATCCTGGGTTCTAAAGACGTGCCGTCAATAACAATAAAGATGACTTGAAGAACTACAAAAATGCCAATGCTGATCATCCAGCGTTTTGTACGATTCGGGTGAGATTTGTGCGAAACGTAGGACAATACAATCCCCTCCCCTCAAAAATATAAACTCCAGATTCATTCACAAAGAAGGCTCAGTGTTTCTCTATAAAGAAAAATCTTCATATTCCTTTTTAAAACCTCTTGATATTAAAATTCAAATCTCACATGCCCTCCATCTTCAACACCCTGTATCTGCTCGATATCCAGCAGACTGCGCTTCATCTCGAGACCACCACGAAAACCCGTCAGCTTGCGATTGGCACCAATAATCCGGTGACATGGGAGCAACACTGGAATGGGATTTGCCCCATTAGCCGCACCTACTGCTCGCACAGCCGAAGGTCGGCCGATGGCGCTAGCAATGTCTCCATACGTGCGAATCTCACCATACGGCACATGTCCGAGTGCTTTCCATACCTGCTGCTGAAATTCCGTACCGATCAAGTCAAGCGGGATTTCCTCTGTGAAGGCGATCTTTTCCCCTGCAAAATAGGACTCCAGCCAGTCCATCATGCTCGTCTGTCTTAATGCCTGCTCATTCTCTTCGAGTTCAGTACCCGGAGCAACTTTTCCGATCCAACCGTGCCAGTCCTCCAGCGTTTCATTGGGCATGACCACTCGGCAAAGTCCCTTTTCGGTTGCCAGCAGGCTCCACGGACGACCCTGTAGTTGCATGGTAGTGTACATCATCTTTTGCCTCATCACATATTCACCTTCTCTTCTCCCGATTTTATATCAGGAGGTTGTCTGATTCTGCCTTTTCACCTTACGTTTCATACCTCGTATTATTTGCTTGCCCTCGGGTGTCACGCGGTATGATTCCGTAATCTTCTGCAGCGCCTTGTTGTACGTAAAATCGTCAAGCGTATTGTGCTTCAAATAAGGCATGGTCACTTCGGGCTGTTTCACATACGCAATCGAGATTGCCCAAGCGACTGCCATTTTGACATAATAGGCCTCATGTTTAATCTGATCGAGTAAGGGCAACACCTGATGAATATAAGGCTCCTCCAGATAAAAGTTCAGCAGCATCACGACACCAAACCGGATTTCATATTCCTGATCAGACTTCAAATAAGGTTGAATGAAGTTCCACATCGCATCCATATGCACTTTCGTATATTTCAGTCCGGCACAGAAGCTGTCACACACCGACCAGTTATCGATTTTGGGCACAAAAGCCGCAATGCGTGTCAGCAACTCGTCCATATCCACTTGCACATGACCAATCACCATCGCTTGCAGCATCACCTCTTCAAAATATTCATCCTGCGCCGTATTCAGGTACGTTCGCCAGTCTGATGCAGCAATCTGTTTGGCTATTTTGCGGATCGTGGGTAAGCGCACACCCAGTACATTTGTAATGTTCGGAATAAGGGACGCTGAGAATTTCTGGTATTCCGGCTCAGCCAGACTGAGCAGTTGCGTTCGAATATCGGTTTCCAAGGACATAACGGCCTCCTCATTTGTTGCTGTAGAACAAGTATATCCTGAGTGCTTACATTTGTAAGCCCACTTCGAATGTTTAAGCAAGATTTCAATATGTCTTCTACTTCACTACACATACCATTGTTTAAGAACAGAGCATTCCCGTTTAAAAATATGAAGCTGACCATTCAGGAAAGGAGTGTTGATATGAACGGTTCTCAAACCAATAAAGAGCTTTCCGTTGAAGAAATCACCCAGCAGTTGACGCAGCATGTAGAGTCCCAAAATCTGCCGGAATTCTATAAACTGGTGAAGGAACTGCGCCCCTATGATCTTTCCCTTATCTATAAAAAATTCCCTGAAGACGAAAAGAATCGATTTCTTCTTCTATTTAAACCGGATACACTTGCCGATCTGGCCGAGAACCTGAAGCTGCACGAGCAGGCTGAACTGTTTGAACGACTCGGGCCAGAACGTACACTGGAAGTCATGCAGCAGATGGACAAAAGTGACCTCATTCGTTTCATGCACGATCTGCCGGCGAAACGAAGGGAAGAATTGTTATCCAGCATGAATCTGGATCACTCCGCCATTATCCGGTCTGTACTTAGCTATCCACCAGAGACTGCCGGACGGATCATGACTGACCGCTATCGGACATTATCTACCCACGACACAGCGAAGGAAGCGCTGAAGCAATCACAAGGTACGTTGCACCTCTCTCCTTCCAGTTACCTTTATGTCATTGACGATGAAGGTAAGCTAGCCGGTGTCGTTAGTTACCGCTCCCTTGCTCTGGCCGATGACAGAACCAAGGTTGAACAACTGATGACCAGACGGGTCATTCACGCCACCGTAGATATGGATCAGGAAGAAGCAGCACAGTTGCTCCAGCGTTACGAATTCATCGCCCTTCCGGTCGTGGATGAGAATAACCGGCTGTGCGGGATCATCCAGATGGATGACGTCATTGACATCATTATGGATGAGGCCAGCGAAGACCTCGCCAAAATGGGCGGCGGCGGTAAAGATATTGACTTTGATACGAAACCGCTCGTTGCGGTCAGACGCAGGTTGCCTTGGCTTATTTTGCTGTTATTGATCGGCCTGATCTCGGGAAGCATTGTTGATTTTTTTGAAGATACACTGAATCAGGTTGTTGCTCTTGCGTTCTTCATGCCCATGATTGCCGGAATGACGGGAAATACAGGCACGCAGTCCCTTGCTGTGGTCGTACGCGGACTTATTGGACGCAAGCTGGACAAATCAACGGTACTCGCCCTGATTGGACGAGAGATTAAAGTCGGGACGATGATCGGTCTTGTCTGCGGTCTGCTGATCACGGTCATTGCTTATATCTGGCAAGGGGACTGGCTACTCGGGATGATTATCGGTGTATCCCTGTTCTTCACACTGATTATCGGCACTCTGACAGGCACATGCATCCCGCTTCTGCTCAGTCGTTTCAAAGTCGATCCCGCTGTAGCATCTGGCCCGTTAATTACGACGTTAAATGATATTCTCTCCCTGTTTATCTACTTTGGTATTGCTACACGTTTCATAGGCGCACTGATGTGAATCCTGCTGTGTAAGGGTCGGTTTAAACTAAGCAAGCCGTCTCTAATTCAAAAATGTATATTTAAACCAGCGCCTCTTGACGAAGAAGATAATTATGGTATTGTAAAGGCATGTCACTTATTGAAACCATGTTTCGCAGAACGGAACAAGAGGTGGTTTGAATGCCAATTAATTTTCACGATAAACGAAACAGAATGACGTACACAACCAGAACTGCCGATGTATCTTGGTTATCTTTGATTAAGCAGCATGTAGGCATAGCCGGTAAAGAAATTGTTGACATCGGCTGCGGCGGAGGTATTTATACTAAAGCTTTAGCAAGCTCAGGGGCAGCCCATGTTACTGGAGTAGACTTTTCAAATGAGATGTTACAAGGAGCTGCTCGGCATTGTGAGAATCTGAGCAATGTCACATTGCAACAAGGGAATGCCTACAACTCGGGACTTCCAGACCATACATTTGATATCGTCTTAGAAAGAGCGCTCATACATCATTTGCATGATTTGGACAGCTGTTTTCAAGAAGCTAAGCGTATCCTGAAACCTGGTGGTGGTGTATTCATCATTCAAGACAGAACACCGGAAGATTGTTTAATGCCAGGGGATGAAAATCATATTAGGGGTTACTTCTTCGAAAAGTATCCTAAATTAATTGACATGGAACGCTCCCGTCGGCACGAAGCCGCTGAAGTCCAAAGATCTCTTGATTCTAATGGATTCGTGATCCTTAAAACAGTGCAGCTTTGGGAGACTAGATCTATTCACCAGGACATGGCTGCATTGAATAACGATCTGGCGCATCGGACTGGACGCTCTATTCTTCATGAATTAACAGACCATGAGCTTGGAGAGCTGATTGTGTTTATTAACAGCAAACTTACAAACCGTGCTGATGATGCAATTATTGAGAAGGACTCATGGACGTTGTGGATTGCGGTTACAAAATAAAGACAAAAAGGCTTGGCACATGCCAAGCCTTTTCACTAACTCCATATTTCAAATTTACGGCATCTCATAAGACCTGTCGGAGCGAGCTCCGAACCAACTGTTATGATTTAAGCAGCTCGTTTATTTTTGTTATAGATATCAAATGCCACTGCCAGCAGCAGTACCAATCCTTTGATTCCTTGCTGCCAGTCGATACCCAGGCCGATCAGGGACATCCCGTTGTTGAGTACACCCATGACCAGACCACCGATGATTGCGCCAAATACGGTACCGATTCCGCCGGAAGCTGACGCTCCACCAATGAAGCAAGCCGCGATGGCATCCAGCTCAAAGTTCGTACCTGCTCTTGGCGTAGCCGCATTCAAACGTGCGGCGAAGATCAGACCGGATACAGCTGCAAGTGTACCCATGTTCACGAACACCCAGAACGTGACTTTTTTCGTTTTGACCCCGGACAGTCCTGCCGCCTTCTCATTGCCGCCGAGTGCGTACACATGACGTCCCATCACGGTACGATTCATGACAAAGGAGTACACCACGATTAGCACAAACAGGAGCACCAAAATATTCGGAATACCCGCATAACTTGCCAGCACGAAGGTGAACAGGTTCGTTACCGCTGCCACCACAATCAGCTTGAGCAGGAACAGCCCTTGCGATACTACTTCAAAGCCATACTTGCGCTGGGAAGCACGTTCCCGCAGTTCATTCACAATGTACCAGATGGTGAGCGCAATCCCCACAATGATAGATACCAGACCCAGACCCGAGAATTGAACATCCGGCAGGAAACCGGAGCTGATTTTCTGGAATCCAGCAGGGAAAGGAGATATCGACTGCCCTTCCAGTACAATCATCGTCAGACCACGGAACAGCAACATACCGGCGAGCGTAACAATGAAGGCGGGAATCCGCACATACGCAATCCAGAAGCCCTGCCATGCACCAATGAGTGCACCGACCAGCAGGGAAGCAATGACTGCGAGCCAAGCTGGCAACTGCCAATCCACCATCATAATGGCGGCTACAGCACCGACAAAGGCCGCAATCGAACCGACAGACAAGTCGATATGCCCTGTGATAATGACCAGCACCATACCAATGGCGAGTACTAAAATGTAGCTATTTTGCAAAATCAGGTTCGTGATATTAATCGGCTTGAGCAGCAGCCCGCTCGTCAGTACCTCAAAGAGAATCATAATGACAACGAGGGCAATGATCATCCCATATTGACGTATATTATTTTTAAACAGTTTAGTTACCGTTTCCATGCTTACCGCCTCCAGACTTGGTCATATATCTCATCAGTGTTTCCTGCGATGCCTGCTCCCGGTTGACTTCACCCGTAATTTGTCCGGCATTCATCACATAGATCCGGTCACACAGACCCAGCACTTCCGGAAGCTCCGATGAAATCACCAGCACACCCTTGCCTTCGGCAGCAAGCCGGTGGATAATCGTATAAATTTCGAACTTGGCACCTACGTCGATTCCGCGTGTCGGCTCATCCAGAATGAGAATATCCGGCCCGGCAAAAATCCATTTGCTCAGTACCACCTTCTGCTGGTTACCTCCGCTCAGATTTCCGGTTTTCTGCAGGATGTTAGGTGCCTTGATGTTCATGCTTTTCTTCATTTCTTCCGCAACCAGCACTTCCTCCTGCTCGTTCACAACGGCATTCCGGGTCAGTTTGCCAAGTCCGGTGAGTGAAATGTTGCGTTTGATATCATCCATCAAAATAAGTCCATATTCCTTGCGATCCTCCGTCACATAAGCAAAACCATTCTGAATCGCCTCGGTCACACTGTTGTTCTGAATCGGCTTGCCATCCTTGATCAGTTGCCCCGAGATGTTACGGCCATACGATTTGCCGAAAATACTCATCGCAAGCTCTGTCCGTCCTGCGCCCATCAGTCCAGCGATGCCTACGATCTCGCCGCGTCTGATGTTCATGTTGATCTGATCCAGCACCTTGCGCTCGGCCTGATGCTCGTGATACACCGTCCAGTCTTTCACTTCCAGCACCACGTCACCAATGGTGGCATGACGTTCAGGGTAGCGGCTCGTCAGATCCCGTCCAACCATGCCGCTGATGATGCGATCCTCGGTAACGCTGTCCTTTTTCATATCCAGCGTTTCAATCGTTTTGCCATCTCTCAGGATCGTCACCTCATCCGAAACCTTAGATACCTCGTTCAGCTTGTGAGAGATCAGGATACAGGCGATGCCCTGCTTTTTGAATTCCAGCATCAGTTGTAGCAGATTTTCACTGTCGTCTTCATTTAACGCTGCAGTGGGCTCATCCAGGATGAGCAAACGTACTTTTTTGGAGAGCGCTTTCGCAATTTCAACCAGTTGTTGCTTACCTACCCCGATGCTGGATACCAGCGTGTTCGGATTTTCGTTCAGACCTACTTTGCCAAGCAGTTCTCGTGTCCCGACAAAGGTTTCCTTCCAATTCACGATGCCTTTGCTTGCACGCTCATTGCCCAGATATATATTTTCCGCTATGGAGAGATACGGGATCAGCGCCAGCTCCTGATGAATAATGACAATGCCCAGGTCTTCGCTCTGCTTGATATCTTTGAATTCACAAGCCTTACCGCGGAACAAAATGTCTCCTTCATAGCTTCCATGCGGGTATACTCCGCTAAGCACCTTCATCAGCGTAGACTTGCCTGCGCCATTCTCGCCGCATATGGAATGAATTTCGCCTTCCCGGATCTTTAGGTTAACGTTTTCCAGCGCTTTAACTCCCGGGAACGTTTTGGTTATGTTTTTCATTTCAAGAATAATGTCCGTCATGGCATGTGCTCCTTTCCTTGGATGATGCATTATGGCAAAGCGATTTCTTTCATCGTATTTATGAGTGCTTTATCTTTTTCCTCACACTTTACGGCAAGCCTATTTCTTCTTTCGTGTAATACTTGCTTCCCACAATATCTTTTTCCACGTTGGTTCGATCGACAGAGATCGGGTCAAGCAAATACGCCGGGACAATCATTAATCCGTTGTTATATGATTCCGTATCATTAACTTCTGCTTGTTCTCCTTGCAAAATGCTATTAGCCATCTCCACCGTTTTCTCAGCGAGCTTACGTGTGTCCTTGAAAACGGTCTGTGTCTGTTCTCCAGCCACAATGGACTTGATCGATGCAAGTTCCGCATCCTGCCCCGTAATAACCGGAAGCGGTTTGTTCGGCTTGCCGTAGCCAATGCCTTTCAGAGATGATATAATCCCGATACTGATTCCGTCATACGGAGATAACACGGCATCCAGATTATCGCCCGAATAGTAAGCACTCAGCAGGTTATCCATCCGTGATTGGGCCAAAGCCCCGTCCCAACGCAGTGTGGCAATTTGTGCCATCGTCATCTGTTTGCTTCGGACGACCAGTTTGCCAGAGTCAATATACGGTTTGAGCACCGACATCGCACCATCGAAGAAAAAGTATGCATTGTTGTCATCCGGTGATCCACCAAATAATTCAATGTTAAACGGCCCCTTACCCTCCTTAAGCCCCAGCTTCTGCTCAATGTAGGAGGCTTGCAGCACCCCGACTTTAAAATTGTCAAACGTAGCATAGTAAGTCAGATATGGCGTGTTACGAATAAGTCGGTCATACGAGATGACCTGAATGCCTTCGTCATGCGCCTTCTTGATGACATCGGTCAGCGTGTTGCCATCAACAGAAGCGATGACCATCACGTCGACACCTTTGGTAATCATGTTTTCAATCTGGGAGATTTGATTCTCAACCACATCTTCAGCGTACTGAAGATCTGTTTTGTAACCTTGCTCCTGAAACAAACGAACCATATTCTCTCCGTCGCCCACCCAACGTTCTGATGATTTGGTAGGCATGGATATGCCGACATATCCTTTTTCCTTGCTACCCACATCACTTTCAGCCAGATTACAGGCCGAGAGCATCAAGGCCATGATTAGAAGCCAGATGAGTGTTGCTCCTTTTTTCATATGAAGTTCCCCTTTCTTCACGTCATCGCGTTCGGTTTGATTCGTAAGATAACGCTTACAACACATGGAGTATCTTTCAGCTGCTTATTGTTCCTCTCTGCATCCCATGGTAGCATTTCACAGCCAGCGGGGTCTTTGCAGGTTTTGAACCTTTTTTATAAAAATTTAACTTTTGATGGAAAAGAGCAAACAAAAAACCCACCACAGGTGATTAACCTTAGCAGTGGGTTTGTTTTTATGTTTTGACAATGTCAGAATAATCGTTCAATCCGATGGGATTCATTGAGAAGTCTACAACGGGCCTGCGGACGAATTGTCCGTTCCGCCATTTTTGCGATACTGGGCTGGGGAGATGCCCATCGTTTTTTTGAACGCTGTGCTGAAATAATGCTGTGTATCATATCCTACTCGTTCGGCAATCGAGTGAATCGGGAGTGAAGTGGAGTCCAGCAACTGTGCAGCTTTACGAATGCGGGCACGAGTGACCAGTGTAACGAAAGAATCGTTCAGTTCTTTTTTTAACACACGACTGAGATACACGGCCGACACCTGCAAACGGGATGCCAGCGATTCCAGTGTCAACTCCCGTTCTGCATACTCTTCCTGAATCAGCTGCCTTGCCCTGCGAACGAGCGGAGAAAGCTTCACTTCTTCATATACTTGCTCACGGCAATGCCGATATGTGTCCGGTACCTCTTCCAGCGAACCAACATGAGGTTCAACATGGGCATGAACTGCAATATTCAGACAAGCACTGATCTGCTGCTCTAACAATGGTGCAATATCTTCCGGGGCTTCCTGCCACAGACAAATACCAATGACACTGCTGGCATCGCGGAAGAGCACATGCGGACGATCTCCGAGCAACTCCGCAATGATATTCTCCACGGCGAACAGGAATAACTGACGATCATTCTCTCGCAGTATCGTCTGACGTGCCTCCGCAGCTGGCCAGCGCACAACACCAACTTGAACGGGCGAACCAAACGGCAGATGCAGAAATGAGAGCTGCTCGGTCAGGTTTTTGCCACCCGCCTGCCCCCCCATCCACTCCTGACAAAACCGCTGCCTTAACAGCGGAATATTCCGTTCAATCTGCTCTGCCGCCTGTCTGACATATGCTGTCCGTTGATGTTCCTCATCCAATCGCTGACGTAGCCGTTCAAGTGCTACTTTCAACTGGTCTGCTTGTACAGGTTTCAGAATGTAATCCTCCACCCCAAGACGAACCGCTTCCTGAGCATAAGCGAATTCATCATGTCCTGATATAATCAAATAACGAACGCCGGGACACTTTTCCTGTAAAGCACGAATCAGTCCAATGCCATTCAGAAAAGGCATATTCATATCAACAAGTACGACATTTACGTTTAGCTCAGCTGCCCGTTCAAGTGCTTCTTCACCATCTTCGGCTTCTCCGACAACCTCCATACCGAGTGCAGCCCAATCCATGGCTTCCCGGATCCCTTCCCGAATGATCGGCTCATCGTCTGCAATCAGCACACGATACAGCGCATCCGCCGCGTTTACGGGTGTCATTGTATAATCCACGCGCTACTTCACTCCTTTTCCTGTCGATCTTGATTATCTCTTGGCTCAGCAGGGGGATGAACTGTTGCAGGCAATTCTCGCATTAACGGATGAACAATCGTAACACAGGTTCCCTCGCCCAACCTGCTGTCCAGCAAAATTCCATAATCGCTACCAAATGACAATCGTAACCTTGCCTGTACATTCAGCATCCCGTAACTTTTCCCCGTCCACTCTGGTGAAGTCGCTTCCAGACTCTCCATGGGTATATCCAGTAGCCGCAGCATCTCCGCGAGCCGCTCCCTTGTCATTCCGGCTCCATCGTCCTGAATCGTCAGATGAAGTCGCCCCTGCTGTACCTTCCCTTTAATGACGATATAGCCTGGGCCACGTCTGCCTTTGATACCATGGTAAATTGCATTTTCCACCAAAGGCTGGAGCAGCAACTTGAGCACATACAGGTTCTGCAATTCTTCCGGCACATCTACTGTACAATGAAGACGATCACGGTACCTGGTCTGCTGAATCTGCAAATAACTGTTGATATGCTCCAGCTCCGAGTGCAGCGGAATATAATCCTGTCCCTTGCTCAGCCCGATCCGGAACAATCGGGACAAGGCCGCGACCATATCGGACACACCGTCAGCCCCTTCTTTTCGAGCCATCCAGTGAATCGTATCCAGCGTATTATATAAAAAATGAGGTTTAATATGCTCCTGTAAGCTACGCATCTCCGCATCCCGTTTCTGCCGCTCCCGTAGCTCATTCAGCGAGATTAGCTGACGAATCTGGCTGAGCATTCGGTTAAAGCTGTTGCCCAGCATACCGATCTCATCGGCTCGATCACTCCAGCGGCCTGCACTCAGATTGCCTGTCTCTGCCCTGCGCATATATGACATCAACCGAAAAATTGGCTGGGCGATCGAACGCGAGAACCACAAGGATGCACTCAGCCCAAACAAACAAACCACAAAAACAAAACTGACCACGTAAAACTGAATCTGCCGCACCTCGGAGATGGACTCTTTGGTCGGGAATACCCCCACCGTTCTCCAACCTGTAAAGGTAGATGACTGAAACATGAATAACAATGTCTCGCTATCCACCTCTTTCGTAAACGTTCCACTCTCCCCAGAAGCAAACCAGTTCGTCGGAATATGTTCAATTAACGGATGCTCCGGTTTGTATACACTTTGTCCTTCTGCATCCGTAACCATGACATACCCGGATTTACCAAGTGTCACATTACGTGCTGCCTGTGAGACAGACCTCAGCTTAAGGTCAATCAGCACGGCTCCCTTCACTAGCCCGGTTGTTTCATCCGTGACAGAGCGGGCGACCGATACGATCTCATCGTCCTTATACCGCACATGGGTTGTCATGTTGCGCTCCTGCGGCTTACCGAGCACCGTAAAAATACCTGGTTGGGCTGCAGCTTTTTGATACCAAACTTCCCGGGTCAAACGCTGCTCCGTTCGAGGGTACATCTCGTTGCTGATATAGTCACCGTTACTGTTCACCAGCACGATGCCGGCGATCTCCGGGTATAACGTGGTGAATCCTTGCAAAGTCTGCTTGATGCCATACAACCGATTCTGCTCGGATTCCGTATACACTTGATTGGCTAGAGGTTTGATTCGTTCGGGTTCAGGTTCGAGTTCGCTCTCACGTTTGCCTCCGTCTCCGTCTCCATCTCCGCTGATCTTATGATCCATAAATGCATTCACGTCCGGTTCAAATGCAATCAAGTATGTCATATTTTGCAAATTCTCCATCTTGGTATTCAGCGCTTCATTGACCTTGCCAATCAGTTGCATCGTATGACCTTCAACCTGCCGCTCCACTACCCGTTCTACCGTCCAATTCACAAGCAGACCCAAACCGACGGACGGCACAATTGCAAAAAGCAAAAATAGCAGCATCAACTGGTAACGTAATGGCATGTTGCGCAGACGCAGACGACGAGCACGGTTTCCAAGGACAGAACGCCATGTCCGCTGATTATTTGGCATAATAATCATCCACATTCGAACGTGTCACGACAGAGATCCCCGTATCTACCGTTACAGGTAGCGGTGCATTTTCTCCAGATGGCGAAGGCGCGGGGACCGTCAAGTGGTGGTGCAGATGGAACAGATATTGAAGTGACCAATATCCCATGTTCCAGGTTCCTTGTGCAATCGTGGCGGATATCGTGCCGTTCTGGATCAGATCCAGTGTCGCTTTGTTCGTGTCAAAAGAAATAATGTGCAGCTTCTGACCATGGCTTGAACCTGCATTTTGCACCGCTTCCCCAGCCCCGGCGCCTCCGGTTGCCTCCGTGACAAATATTCCCGCCAGCTTTGGATGCGCCTTCATCATCCGGATCGTTTCATCCCGGGATTTCAACGTATCTCCATGTCCATCTGCAACTTCAACAACCTTCATCGAGGGATATCGCTGCTTAATCGTTTCACGGAATCCATTGGTTCGTTCTTCATGATTCTGCTGTCCCGGCAACGTTAATACGGCCACCTCTCCCTCACGGCCAAGCAACTCAGCCATTTTATCCGCTGCTGTTACGCCTGCCTTGTAATTATCTGTTCCCAAAAATGAATACGCCTGACTCCCCGGTGCATCTGCATCGAACAGGATTACAGGAATATCTGCTTCCACAGCTTTATTAATCGCAGGAATCAATGATTTCGGGTCAATCGCTGATATGGCGATGCCCGCAGGTTTGCGTGCAATGGCCTGCTCAATCACCGTGGTCTGCTCCTTGGCATCATACCGTGTAGCCCCGCGATACTCGACGGTCACGCCAAGCGCATCCGCAGCATCTTCAAAACCTTTTAGTGGACTCTTCCAATATTCCAGCCCGGACTGAAACGTAATCATCATGTACGTCTCCCCCAGATCACCGCGCAGTCCGCGGTTTTCCCACGAGCTGTTCACCTGACTCGTATATTCAAATCTCAATACATACAACGCAAACGCCGCAATCAACACAATATAGATCAGCAGCATTTTTTTCATCTCGTTCACTTCCTCAAGTGGTCTATGTCTATTTGTACACCCTCACTCCGTTATAGATTGTAAACGCAATCATTCAAAAAGGAAACCTTTCTATATAAGTTGACTAAAGATTTACACAGTCCACTCCGATGACAGAATAACCTTCCAATCGCTGTTATCCCCTAATTTTTTGATTCCCTTTCTCAAGGGAAAAATCCGGTGATAAAGGCGACCGCTTCGCTTTTTCAGTTTTTTTCTGTCCTCTCCGTTAACGTGTAAAGAGAAATTCAACTTATATAAATGGTAGCTGATCAGGAGACATAACCTTAACCCAAAGCTCCGCTGCAATAATGTACTATAGCTATGGTCTGCTCCGCCGTATGATTACGACAATAATCGTTTAATTTAATCTCTCATCAAAGAAGGAGTTCAAGATGAATATACTATCCTTTTTAATCTACTGCATCGTTGTCACTTTCACACCAGGCCCCAGCAATATTGTCATTCTCTCCTCCACACAAAAAGTAGGCGCACGCCGCACCATGCCTTATGTCTGGGGAGCCACACTGGCTTTTGGTTTGCTGCTTACCGCTTCTGCTTTTCTGAATCGATTGCTTGCTGACATCTTGCCGAGCATATTACAAGTCATGCAGATCATTGGCAGCCTCTACATGCTGTACCTTGCTTATCAGGTCTATCGAATGGGCTCTACTGAAGCAGCTCCCCAGGCCATCTTAGGCTTTTGGAACGGTGTAATGACGCAATTCGTGAATCCCAAGGTGGTGCTGTTTACCTTCACCGTCATTCCAGCTTATGTACTTCCTTACGTCGCTGCGGAATCATGGTCTGCGTTCTTCTATGTTATGCTGATTACATGTATCGGTTTTCTGGCTTACTCCAGCTGGGTGGTGTTCGGCACGATCTTTCGATCCTTGCTGAATCGTTACCAGCGAACATGCAGTATGCTGATGGCTCTTTTTTTGATATACTCAGCCATTATTGTGTCCGGTCTGATCTAATGACTTATTTAATCTGCGGAGGTGTGCGGTATGGAACAGTTTAGCTACAAAAGATCAGAAGACGTGCTGGCACTATCCGCCAGCTTCACCGATTTTACTTATAAAAAGCATTGCCATGAGGAATATGCCGTAGGTGTAACGCTGCGCGGCATTCAGCAATATCATCTCGATGGTCACTATCAGGCTTCACATCCGAACGGCGTCATGTTGTTTAATCGCGAGCAATTACATGATGGAAGTTCCTATGATAAAGAGGGTATTGATTATGTGATGCTTTACCTGAAGCCCGAATTAGTTGAAGAGATTATGGGTAAAAAGGAACTTCGCTTCTCCACTCCCATCGTCTATGATCCGAAGCTTGCCCGAAGCATTCTCATGCTGAACGATGCCGTGCAGCACAGACAGGACGAAGCCGAGTGTAGCACCCGGCTGTTTGATCTGGTGCATATGCTCGCTCAGGAGGAACAGCCTGCAAGACTCTGGAAACCTCAGGACAGCCTTGTTCGCAAAGCAAAAGAAATGATGTTTTGCAGCACGGCAGACGTACTCAAACTGGATGATCTATCGGCTGCGTTAGGCCTGTCGAAGTTTCAATTTATCCGGGAATTCAAAGCCCATACCGGCTTTTCACCCTATCAATTTTTCCTGAACTGTAAGGTCGAGCATGCCCGTCAATCCCTTGAAAAACACAAAGATATCTACGCCGCTGTCGCCGACTGCGGGTTCGTGGATCTTACGCATTTGAACAGACATTTCAAACGGGTCTTCGGTGTGACCGCGCATGATTATATGGTACAGCTCCAGCGTTAGTATGGAGTTGCATCATGCCGAATCGGATGCTGATCACCAACCAAAATTTAAAACGCAGCTGAAAAATCAACATCCCCTTACGGAGCGTATATAGGTCCATAAGGGGATGTTTGGTCAGGTCAATTCCACTGCACGCTGCGTTCACTGCAGCTCTTGTCCTTCATTTGGCAGCTCTCATACAAACCTTTTATATATCACATACAACTCTTCTATGATATCCATACAGATGCTTCAACTATAAAAATTATGCTCTCCGCTGTTTCCTTCTCCACAGCGTGCCACCTACAAGCGCAAGTATGACAACTGCACCTCCAGCATATAGCGAGATCATCCACGGATTGCGATATCCACTGCTACTGTCCGTGAAATCATCAGAGCTTACGGGAGTGCCCTTACCCAGCATATTGATTGCCTCTCCAGCCTGTTCAATCTGGAGATTGCCGCTACATAGGCTACTGTAAAGCCTTCCATCTTTATCTCCCTTATGCGCAAAGATCAGATAAGACTGATCTTTGTTCAATGTTATTCCGCAGGCACCTTCGCCCATATTATTAATCAAAATGGTTGTCTTTTTTGCATCTACGCCTTTCCAGGTCGTGTCTACATCCAGCGTATATTTCTTATATTCCCTACTACTGAATATGGAGTCACCTCCGATCTCGACTACTTTTCCCGTAAATACTGCGCTATACCTTTTCAGCTTATCCTTGGCACTGGATTCCACACAGCTACATGCGTATGCCCGTTCACCCGGCCAAACGATCACATTTACTACAAATAATAATAGAACTAAAACGGTCGCTACCATTCTCCTCATCCTTACAGATCCCCCTTTGAGTTATCTTGAAGCCACTCTTATCTCATTAACGTCTCCATTTTCGTTTTTGTTTGTTTTATTGTAGAATGTTAACACTATGTTAAAAAGGTTATGTATATACTTCTGACTGCATCGGTTGAATGAAAGGTTGTACTGTTATCGAAGTCTTTGTCTAAACCATCTCCCTCGTTCAACGGGTGAAGCTATACATAAAAGACATTTTACATCATGGAGGAATTAACATTTGAAGCACAATTTGACGAAAAAAATATCCGTTCCGCTGCTGGTTGCTGCGTTATGCCTGTTCGCTTTTATCAGCATTGCGCTGTCCATTAGCGATAATCAGATTCATCGTTTCGATGCTACACTCATCGACTTGATCCAGGGCATGGAATCACCTGGCATGACCCAATTTATGCAATTTTTCACCTGGATTGGCAGCGAACTTCAGGTGGTTGTCATTACGGTCGCTGTCATGCTGATCCTCTATGTATTCCTGCGACATAAACGCGAACTGCTCTTTCTTGCCATCGTGCTTGCAGGCTCTACGCTGCTGAATGCCGTGATCAAGCTGGTGTTTCAACGAGCTCGCCCAACCATTAACCGTATTATCGAAGTAAGCGGGTACAGCTTCCCCAGCGGACATTCCATGGCAGCGTTCAGCCTTTACGGTGGACTTGCTTTTCTGATCTGGAAGCATATTCCTACCTTTACTGGGCGTGTATGTATGATTGCATCCAGTGCGGCCTTTATCCTAATGATCGGTATCAGCCGAATTTATCTGGGCGTGCATTACCCTAGTGATGTCGTTGGCGGTTACTTTCTGAGCGGGTGCTGGTTATTCACCTGTATCTGGTTCTACAGACGTTATTTGCAGCGGCTGTCTGAACTACAAGCCAGAAGCTTTGCCTAGTCGCATGTTACATGCATCATCACAAAAACCCCAACGATCTATAGATCGTCGGGGTTTTGTTATCTTTTTGATTACAGCTGTTGAATTACAGCTTCTCTCCATTGGAAGCAATTACATCTTTGTACCAGTAGAAGCTTTTCTTCGGTGTGCGGCTCAAATCACCATTGCCATCATTATCTTTGTTGACATGGATGAACCCGTAACGTTTCTTCATCTCTCCTGTTGATGCACTTACAAGGTCAATACAGCCCCACATCGTATAGGCAATGAGATCAACGCCGTCTGCAGCTGCTTCTTTCATCTGCTCAATGTGACCTTTCAGATAATCGATTCGGTAGTCATCCTGAATGGAGCCATCTTCTTGCACGACATCGACAGCACCCAACCCATTCTCCACCACCATCAATGGTACTTGGTAACGGTCATACAGATGATTGAGCGTGTAGCGCAGACCTTTTGGATCGATCTGCCAGCCCCAGTCAGAAGCTTCGAGATAAGGGTTTTTGATACCGCCAAGCAAGTTTCCTTCTGCTCTTTCCAGTGATGCATCCGCGCTTTCCACGAGAGACATGTAATAACTAAAGGAATAAAAATCAACACAGCCTTCGCGCAGCGTTTGCTCATCTTCCGGTTGCATTTGAATCTCGATGCCTTCTTCTGCGAAGAAACGTTTGGCAAATCCCGGATACGCTCCCCGAACCTGTACATCGCCACAGATCATGTTGGACAGTTGATCTTTCTTCTGTGCAAGCAAAATATCATCCGGATTGCACGTGTTCGGATACGTAGTCATGAAAGCAACCATACAGCCGATTTTGAAATCCGGGTTGATCTCATGTCCCAGCTTCACCGCTTTGGCACTGGCTACGAATTGATGATGCAGCGCCTGGAAACGAGTCTGCGGCTGATCTACCCCGTCCGTCAATGTTTCTTTACCTTCAAACAACAATCCACCTGCCATATAGGCACCAAGTGGCATCGTCAGACAGTTGATTTCGTTAAAGGTCAGCCAGTATTTTACCTGATCCTTATAACGGTTAAACAGGGTTGTACAATAACGGATGTAAAACTCGATCACTTCACGAGAAGCCCAGCCGTTATATTTTTGTGTCAGGCCAAATGGTGTCTCGTAGTGGGAGATCGTCACCAAAGGCTCAATGTTGTGTTTTTTCAACTCGGCAAAGACGTTATCATAGAACTTCAAACCCTCTTCGTTTGGCTCCAGATCGTCACCGTTCGGATAGATGCGGGACCAGTTGATTGACATGCGGAACATTTTGAAACCCATCTCAGCCATCATCGCAATATCTTCTTTATAATGTCCATAAAAATCAACCGCTTCATGGCTCGGATAATACGTTCCTTCTTCAAGAACAGGTGTAATTCGGCGCGGCGTTGTATGCGTTCCGCCTGTCATCATATCCGATGTGCTCGGCCCTTTGCCGTCCTTATTCCATCCGCCTTCAAACTGATTGGCAGCCGTTGCGCCGCCCCAAAAGAATCCGTCTTTCATTTTCATGATCTGTTCCTCCTCTAATGTTGACTGCTACTAGAGCACGTCTGTGATCTTCAATCCACTGAAATACGCTGAGAACTATAACGTTATAGTCCAAGTGTAGCACCCATACCCTGACAAGGGTTGTCATGATATAATTTGGTCATGGAACATAACCGATTATTCCGAATGTTGTTGCTATTGCTGGAAAAAAAGAAAACGACCGCCCCGGAGCTTGCGCGCCTGTTCGAAATCTCGGTTCGCACCGTATACCGGGACATTGACCGCCTGAGTGCGGCAGGCATTCCCGTCTACACAACAACGGGCAAACACGGCGGCATCCATCTGATGGATCACTATGTCATGGACAAATCGCTGCTAAGCGAGGATGAACAGAATGAGATTCTGCTGGGCTTGTACAGCGTCAGCGCCATTCCTCATCTGAATAGCGCCCGGATGCTGGGCAGGTTAACGACCCTTTTTGATCATAAACTGGACTGGATTGAATTTGAGTATTCTCCTTGGGGCAGTATTCCCGAGCAAGAGATGCAGCTATTTAATCAGGTGAAACAGGCGATATTCGCCAGCCAGCTTCTCTCCTTTCACTATATCGATTCCAACGGAAAAGCGAGTGAGGAAACAGCGCTGCCCGTGAAGTTGATTTTTAAGAACAACACATGGTACTTCAAGGGTCTGAAACAATCCCAGCCTGTGACATCCAATTCATCCGATTCGCTTAATACCTTTGTCACATACAAAATTAAACGGATTACGAAACTTCGCTTTGTTCCCGGCCCATATGAGCGCGCGGTGACATCCATAGCGGAGGATGCCGAGAAAGAGATCATCAAGGAAGATCTACATCATGCTAAAAACAAAGATGCTGATACACAGTCTAATCAACCGCCTGAAAAAGAGCTTCCGATGGAACTTCTGTTTGAACAAACGACTGCCTATCGTGTTTACGACCTGCTTGATCCCGCTATGATTCAGCAAGAGCCGGACGGGAAGCTTAGGGTTTCTATTCCAATTGATGAGGGTGAACAGCTGTATTCCTTTCTAATGTCCTTTGGCTCGAAAGTAACCGTTATCACACCCCAGACGGTACGCAGGGAACTGCTCCGCAGACATCAGGAGGCTCTCGTACATTTACTGGAAGATGATGGGCAGAATTTAGGGGATGATGATACAATATAGTATGTATCTATATCATATAATCTAAAATTAGGATCGATAGGACTTCAAAGATGTTGGGAGGCACACACATGAATCAACAGATCAGGCATAATAACGTGGAACGCTTTAAAGGATTTGGCACATTATATGACCAAAACAGACCCTCTGCTCCCCGCGAAGTCGTTGATATTTTGGCTCATTATCTGGGCAAAAGGCCTCGCTTTGTGGCTGATGTCGGCTGTGGAACAGGTTTATCCACTTGGATCTGGCTGGATCAAGCTGAACGGGTAATCGGTGTGGAACCGAGCGAGGATATGCGCTCTGTGGGTATTGCCAAGTGGGAGGCAGCAGGCAAACCGGATCAGCTTCGTTTCGCGTCAGGCATGTCCCATGACCTCGGCCTGCCGGATGACAGCGTAGATATTCTGACTTGCTCCCAATCTTTTCACTGGATGGAGCCGGAATCCACCTTGCGCGAATTTGCACGGGTGCTGCGTCCAGGTGGTGTTTTTGCTGCCTACGACTGTGACTGGCCGCCTGTATTGGACTGGCAGCTTGAAGCAGCATACCAGCAACTGGTGAGCACTGCGGATGAACTTGCTTCACGTCTATCGAGCGCAGAGCAACAAGCACATAAATGGAGCAAAGAAGGCCATTTGCAGCAGATCCAACAATCCAGGCTATTCCGTTACAGCCGGGAGATTGTGTTCCATCATCAGGAGCCATTCACAGCTGAGCGTTATGTCAACCTAGCTCTTAGCCAAGGCGGACTCCAAACAGCTTTGAAGCTGGGCGCCACAGAGCTCAATGACATGGTGGATGATTTCAGACGTCAGGCCGAGCTTGTTTTTGACGAAAAATCAAAAGACGTACTGTTCTCCTATCGCATGCGGATCGGCATCGTTTAAATTAAAAGGATATCCGAATATAAGGATATAAAAATATAAAGATTACTGACCTTGAAGGGTTGTGACCACTTTGAGTAATAAAGAAGTTCTGGAACGAGATCGACTTTTCATCAAAAGCTGGCTTGATACATATTTCGATTCTCCTCACCGGGATATTCTCATGTCTCATCCGGCCAAAATGGAAGAAGAAGATTACGGTGTGCCTGCGGATATGCAGGATGGTGAGGTTGATGAAGAAGGGTGGGTTCGCTGGAAAATGCTAGACTCTGCTGTGACGGTAGAACAGATTAACGAGTTAGCTGCTAGTTATATTAAGCCAGGCTCCGATACGCATAACTCATCTTTCTCTCTGCCTCCGCTGTATATCGCCTATCTAAGCAGCCGATCCGTTCTGAATGTCTATCTTCGCTATGAAGGATTTATGATTGAATTACCGAATCTACCTTCTGACTCTCCTCTGCGGGAAGTACGTAACCTCTGGTCATCATCGGAATCACTCATTAAGGCCGGATATATTCCATTTGCCTTCTATGAAGATCGTGCGGGGACTGTCTGCTGGGATACGAGTAAACCAAATGATGACAATGATTATGCTGTCGTATGGTTCGATCACGATAGATTAACAGAAGAGGCAGAGACCAGCCGGAAGCAGCTTGAACACTACGCACAGCCTCTTTTTCACTCTTTCCGGGAAATGCTGATGCATTCTCCTTCAAGCACCCGTTCTTAACTTGCATATAACGATATAAAGAAAGAGCGCTCTCCCGTTCATCGTCACTTTGACTTCGGGAGGGCACTCTAATATACAACTCTAATTTCCTGAAATGAACCGCGAGAATGCTACAGTTCCATGTAGTACAGCTTTTTTAAAGTGCTGCTAAGGATAAGCAGATAAAATGAGCGGATCAGGACGAGAAGAGTTGGTTCAGCTGCTGCTCCTGCACTTGAAGGGCAAGAGCAACCTTGGAAGGATCCTGTGGCAAATAAAACACATTAATGATATGCCCCTGCTGAACCTGCGACATCGCAGAGGGCAGGATTTCTTTTTGCGTAATCGTCTCAAAGGTTTCACCGTTGAGCTTCGTAATACTCAGTTTTAGCTGTAGCTTGATGTTGCCATTCTGTCCACTTCCCATAGGTGTAACGTCCAGAATTTTAGCGAACCCCTTCTCTCCTGTACGTGCAATATCCACCATCTCCGATGCTATACCTTGCTGCATCATCTTTTCATTCAACAGTTGCTGCATATGCTCTTGCGACACCGTTCCTTGGTGATCCAGCCCGACTTTGCGCTCATCTTTCTCGGAAACGACAAGCGGGATGATTGCTCCCGGCTGGAACTGGGACAGCGAGGTTAAAGGAACAATGGTTCTTAGTTCGGTATCATATGTTTCTCGGCCTTGACGAGACACTTTCAGCATCATTTTCACTTCCGGCTGTTCATTAATATAAGTGCCCGTCTGCTGAATACTTTGGATCACACCCACTGCTGGCAATCCCGATTTGATCTTGCGCTGACCCAAACTCGTACCGAATATAGACGAAATGACCAGTATACCAATTCCTCCAAAAAGCATCGGTTTAAACCACCACGCCTGCATGACCATAAACGGATCATTCCACAGCCACTGAGCTATGAACGGGGAAAACCCTGTCCCAAATACCATCAGTAAGCCAATTACTCTAAAAAAACGACTCATCTCTATCACCCTATCTATCTAATTTATGCTCTATAAACCTTTTTACTGTGTACCTATTTTTTTGTATGTTTCCTTTTCGTTGTTACCTGTAATCTAAGTGCTAATAATTCCAATTAATTCCTCGACACCTACACCGCCAGAAGTCCCATATAGATCAGTTCAGAAGAATTTGCCGGATTTTGTCCCAAACCAACGCGATCACCGGCACGGGGAATCTGCAGTTTCGACACCAGTGTTTCCATCGTACGCTGATAGGTGCGGCCGTTTGTTTCCGTCACTTCAAGCACAAGCACTACAATCGGATCAAAATTAATCAATTTACCTGTATCCGTTACACTGAGCACAGTTCCAGTCGCTGTTAGAGGCAACGAACCGCTTGCAGCCAGCTGTGCCTGTTTAGCAGAGTCCAAGCTTTGATTAATGGCATCCCGATGTTCCTTCGGCACAAAACCTTTCATCATCATGCCTGTAAGTCCTTTGTTCATCACACGATCCGCTTTGGCAACAGCATCTTCCTGTTTGTTTTTACGTTTAAACCATCCCATCATTTCGAACACCTCATTTGTTTTTTATTGGTATGATTAATTATAAACACAACATAGCCCGTATGAATACATATCTGGACACATACAAAAGAACCGAGGAAATGTCCCGCTAAAGACAACATTCCATCAATTTATTTGTAGCTATACTTGCTTTTTCCCAATAAAAATATCGTTCTAACCGACTCAATGAGGATTAAACCATTTATTTTTGTGAAAATGTCCGCTACTCGGCTCTGATTACAGTTACTCAGAGTGGTCAAATCCCTATTTTTAGACGAATGCACACTCGGCACCTTAGCTCTATTAAAGATGCTTATCTAGCAAACAATGCACATTCATGATGCACTTACAGCGTACAACTCCATTTAAGACACGCTTATAGCAAACATTCAGCAATCAAGACAAACTTACAGCACACATCTACCATCTACCGCATAAAATTCACACACATATATCTTCCACATTTAAAATATTCTACTGAGAAGTTGAAGCTTTGCAACCCATTTATTTATTCTAACGATCTCAGATAAGCTTATTTGAGCAAAATAGGCCTTTCTGAAATTGTAACGATCACCAGAGAGCTTATTTCACTGAAAAACAAAGAAAAAGTCCAATTTGGCACTGATTTTCCTAAAATAAGCTCCACTGTGATCGTTAGGATACCAAACGCCTGAAATTCGCAGAAATAGCGTCGCTGGTGATCGTTAGAAAATAAACCTCCTTGTATTGTCCTATCCTGGCTTGTCTTAATCTACTTTACTCTACTCTACTCTACTCTTAATTCACCTTTTGCTTGTCCTGTCTCATTGCCTTACCTTGCCCTGCTACAATCTATATCCCTTTACATTACTGCATCTAGCCAAGCGGTCCGATCCTTACGATACACAATACGTTCCAGACCTACTCTATCTGTTCTATCTTATCTTTCTACTTCCTAATCTCCCTTAACCGATCACCTCATGCCTGCACTGCTTTTCCCTCCCTCCAAACTTCAATCGATTTACCTACCCTACCTTACCTACCTTGCCTGCCCCAACCGGCCTTAAAACTTAACCTTTACTTCGTTCTCCGAAGCAAATACACCAGCTTGCGATAATAACCTGCCGCCTCTTTATAACGCCGCTGATCCTCACTCACCACAGCCAATCCTTCATATAAGGATTCCAAACGTAGCGGCTGCTGCACAGACTCAAAATACGGCAGACAAGTCTGTGCTTGAGTTATAAAGAACTCCTGTTCCCCGTGTGCCAGCGCCAGCTGACTTTGATAAAACACGGCGTTCATTTGCTGATCCTCTGTGACAGCACAATTTAACAGTTGATCCACACTTTGCGCCAACATGCCCCAACTTTTCCGAGCGGAGGCAACCTCACAGCGATACACCAAAAGCAACGGCTTCATCGCCTGCTGCGTCTCCTTCGTTTCTGCCTGGAGCAGGTTTTCAAAACGCTCAATCTCAGTCTGTGCCTGATCTAACTCCCCTGACATCGTCAACATGACAATTCGATTGTTCGCAATGGCCGTCACCAAATCTCCCTGATTTCCGGCGTAGACCAGATTTGCCTCAGCCATCGACAATGCAGACAAAGCCTCCTGCAACAGTCCCATCGTAAAGCAATACCCGCTGTATGCCACATACAGACCAGACAAACGATGAAACAACCGCTGATCATACACCTGTTTCATCGTCTGCTCAAATGTGCGCTTCGCATCCTCATACTGCCGGGTATGAATGTATGCCTCTATCTGAATATTCTGGATCGACAGCCATAGCTCGCTTCCTGGCTCCGTCAGGGCGCTCAGTCTTGTCACATGAGTGAGCACGTCTACAAATGCCTGCTTGGATCGATAATATTGGATTTTGTAAAATAGCAAAGCTTTCGTAAGCGGCCCAGGTAGCTGCACGTCATCCGGGCGGCCATACTTCTCCAGATAAAAATTCAGATACGATGCATGTATATATTCATGCGCAGCAGCGTCATTTAACTGCTGATAGTAAACTGCTTTCATCAAAGCAATCGTCAGTTCCACCGTAAGTGAATCATCCCGATCCTCCAGAGCATATACCGTTTCCTCCGGGATTGCCGAGGCTGGTACCGACATCTGTACAAAGATCGCTTCTGCCCGCGCAAGTGTCTTCTCATCCTGGACCGCCGTCTGCAATAGATAAGAGGAACTTACACCCAAGCGCTCAGCGATACTCTCCGCCAAATCCTCAGGCAGCGGATAACGCTCAGCCAGGATGTTTGCGAAATGCGCCTGCGTAACCAGACCTTCTACGAGGTCCTTACGTGAGATTTGTTTTCGTTTGCTCAAAAACTCGATCCGTTCTTTCAGCATGACAGGTCTATCCTTTCATTATGAAGGTCTCCTCTTTCTCTATAGCGAGTCTACCATCTCCTCATCCCAAAATGAAAGCCCAATGGCCACCCCTGTGCTATCCTTCCCGCAAAATTGACAAAACGGTTTCCGTTTCGAACGTAATTGTTTTACAATAGGGGAGATGTATACGTACAATATACGAAAAAAGCATGAAGAATCGATCCAATGTTACACATGAATTGAACACGAAAGGGTGCCACAATAATGATTATTAAACCAAGAACACGTGGTTTTATTTGTACAACTTCCCATCCTGTCGGCTGTGCGGCACAAGTGCAGGAGCAGATTAATTATGTAAAATCCAAGCCAGCGATTCAGGGGCCACGCAATGTGCTCGTTATTGGCGCGTCTACAGGTTATGGACTGGCTTCGCGCGTTGTCTCCGCTTTTGGAGCTGGCGCTAATACAATTGGTATTTACCGCCCTTCCAGTGCAACCGATAAACGAACCGCTTCTGCCGGATGGTATAACTCTGCGGCATTTGAGAAGGCTGCGGATGCTGCAGGCCTGAAATCATACAGCATCACTGGGGATGCTTTTGCCAATGAAACCCGTGATAGAGCTGTTGAACTGATTCGCAGCGAATTGGGTCAAGTGGATCTGGTCGTTTACAGCGTTGCTTCGGCACGCCGTACCGATCCAAATACAGGCGAAGTGTTCAACTCTGTGCTCAAGCCGATTGGACAGCCTTACACAAACAAAACTGTCAATTTCCATACTGGCGAGATCACTTCAGTGACTCTCGAAACGGCGACAGAAGAAGAGATTCGTCAGACGGTTAATGTCATGGGCGGCGAAGACTGGGAACTGTGGATGGATGCACTAAAGCAAGGCGGCGTACTCGCAGACAATGCAACAACCATTGCCTTCTCTTACATCGGCCCTGAACTGACACATGCCATTTATCGTGAAGGCTCCATTGGTCAAGCGAAAGATCACCTTGAGGCAACAGCCCGCAAAATGCATGAGCAACTGAGTGCAACAGGAGGACGTGCTTACGTTACCGTAGCCAAAGCACTGGTTACACAGTCCAGCTCGGCTATTCCCGTTGTGCCTCTGTATATTTCGGCATTGTACAAAGTAATGAAGGAAAAAGGACTGCATGAGGGATGTATCGAACAACTGCAACGGCTGTTTGCAGATCGCCTCTATGCTGACGGTGAAGTGCCAACAGATGAGCAAGGACGCATTCGTATTGATGATTGGGAGATGAGAGCGGATGTGCAGGAGGAAGTGGCGAAGATTTGGAACGAGCTGACCACCGAGAACATCTATGAGCTGTCTGATCTTGAAGGTTATCGCCGCGAATTCTTCCAACTGTTTGGTTTCGAAACGGATGGCGTCGATTATGAAGCCGATGTGGATCCAAATGTGGAAGTACCTCATCTCATTCAGTCATAAAGTTTAATCTTATTTTGTTTGTAGGGAGGAGCTGCAGCGCTTCTCCTTTTTTTATTTTTCACGCGTCTTGCACGTAATCCACTCTCCTATCATCCATTCGTTTTTCTTTTTACTCATTTATCCGGCCTTTTTTCCTGACCCACTCCGCTTGAAGGCAAAATAAAAAGAAGCACCACCATCCTGGATGATCTGCTTCTTGTGTTTGACCTTTTGTAATTTTTCCTGCTTGGTTGGTGTCAGGCGAACATGCTGCGATAATGCCCCATAATCTCCATTCACTCTCCGGCTTTGCTCGGGAGTCCATTGCCCGGACCGTGTTGCTTTACGTAATGCCTTTTGTGTCTGTGTACGTGCCATAATGATGAACACACTCCTTCAGTTGATATATATTCAATATATCATGTGTAATGATTCAAGTGAAGGTGCAGCTAGCTCGAACTCATTTATACATCCGTATACGTAGCATTAACCCTATTAAAACATTACATAGCCGATAAAAATACAACAAGTCGATGAGACAGCCATATAAGACGACACTTCCCACAAACCAATTATGTGTTTGAATAATTAATCGAGACCACTCCTGGTTAACAAAAAAGTCATAACGTCTCTTTAACCATTGAAGTGACCTACTTATGATGTTTGTAATTGTATATGTATGAGTGATCCGGTAGGACGTTAAACTTTTAAAAAAATAATCCCAACCTTTATTTCTGCTGGCACACTATATAAATGTCAGGAATTACAGACGCAAATATGGAGGAAAAAATGGATTCAATCAGTAATAACGGAAAAGAAGCCGCGGAAGCGATTCGGAGCTATGTCAAACCGATTTTCGGTTTTGCGTTAAACCGGGTAAAACACCGGGCCGAGGCGGAGGATCTGGCTCAGGAGATTATGCTGCAGTTGTTGAAATCCTTCTCTGGGGTGCGGGACATTAGAAGTCTTGACGCTTACGTCTGGACGGTTGCTCGATACACTTGGGTGAATTGGTTGAAAAAGCGTGCGCACGCTCCCCAAGTGATCGAAATCAACGGTATGTCTGAACTGTCTGCCGCCCCTTCCCGGGAACCGCTTGATCGGTTGCTGGCAACCGAAGCTTCACGCGAGCTACGCCGAGAAGTTGCATTTCTGTCCGACATCCATCGCCGGATCGTGGTCATGCACTACTACGAAGAGCTTAAAATCAGCGATATCGCGATTGCTCTGAACATTCCTGAAGGCACGGTGAAGTGGCATTTAAGCGAGGCTAAAAAGAAGTTACGGAAAGGGATGAAACGTATGCGTACAACAGGAACTTTAAGTGTCAATCCGGTCAGCATGGGAGAAATGGGCCATTCGGGTTCGGCCGGCAGTTTGGGCGAAACCAACGATTTTCTTGGACGCGCCTTGGCGCAAAATATCGTTTACGCGGCTTATCACAAGGCGCGTACCGTACATCAAATCGCGGAGGAACTGGGAATGCCGCCGTCTTTGCTGGAAGGCGAAGTCCGGCATCTGGCCGATTACAATTTTCTCATCCAAACCTCTCCCGGCAAATATCAAAGCAATACCATCATCTGGGACCTCTTTGAATTGGCTGTAGCCGGTCATCCATTTTGGCAAGATTGCGCCGCCGAAGTGGCCGATGTTCATTTTGACGCGTTAATGGAAGTTCGCCGGCAAGTCGAGGATAGCGGAGTGTACGTTCCGGACGGCGACTATAACTTCCTGCTTTGGACCTTACTACCCAAGAATATCGAGGAGCAATCCTGGCGAAGCATGCCAGCGGGCGAAAACTTCGATGCGGTCGCACCAATGCGAAAGGACGGAGGTCAATATATTGCCTATGCGGCGTTAGATCGCAGCCACTATCCCGATCCGGGTTTTGATATGGGTAGTTACGTCACCTTCGGTCCGTCGATCCGCTACGTCGAAGACACTCCTCTATACTTATGGCAATTCAATACTTACTGGAGCGACCGCGAGACGGATTGGCGTTTCCTAGAATACCGGAATGTCGAGATTTGTCATGCGTTCCAACAAGGGGAACTGCCCGACAACGAAGAGAACGCCGAGCAATATTCGTTCCTGCTGGAGAAAGGATACATCCGCAAGACGAAGGAGGGGTACAAGTTCAATGCGGTTTGGTTTGACTCTCCGCAAACGTTGGATCGGTTGAACAAGGCAATGCCGGATTTGTCCGCTCTGTATGCTCCTGCTGTCGGCAAGCTCTACGACAAAATGCTCAACCTGTTCCTGCAAAATCAGCCGAAGCATTTGAAGCCGCAGCTTGCTTACATGGTTAGAGGCAACACCGGAGGAGGCCGGCTGGTCGCTTATATTTTGAAGCATTTGATCGATAACGGGAAGTTGAAACCGCCGTTGCCGCACCAGCAGAAGACGATTTCAACCTGGATGGGACCGGTCAAGTAAGTCGGTTCGGAAATGTATATGAAGAATAGCCGTTCTCGAGCGGTGGCCATTTTTAAACTAAGCTCTTTCTTTCCTTCTGTCTGTCCATTGAAGTAATTAGGAGATCGTTATTTCACCTCGGCCCCCTCCTGAACGTATGAAAATGATTAAAAACTACCCATGACGCATGTGCGTCATGGGTAGTTTTTAATCACTTTTTAGTTATTTACTCGTGGTGCTACAAGTTTTCCAAAAATGGAAACTAATCTTTGTACAATACGTTAATTATGGTAGGGTATCCTAAAATAGAAGGGAGTATAACAACAATGAAGAGGTTACCATGGATATTAGGAATAACTTTAATATCAGCTGTATTCGTGGCAGGTTGTAGTTCAAATTCCAGTCCACAACAAACGGTCACTGAGAGTCCAGGAACTGAAGTGAAGAATCCAACAGATCCTTCAGATAAAGAAAATCTAACTGAAAAATACATCAAAGCAGCTGAGGAATTCAAATTGAAGGAATATACGATTAATAATACTCCCGAAAATCCTCCATCTGAAGAAGAATTTCTTAAACGCTACGAGGTAATGGAGCCCTTTTTCGCTAAAAATTTCGAAGAAGAACCTGTGCACTTGAGTCATATATCACTAGTCCTACGAGCCGCTGCAAAACAACAAGCTTCAATGAAACCTGAGAACATGAAATTCTCAGTTTATCAAGAGTTAGAGGATTACGTAGATTTGGACTACACATTGGATCTCGTGCTTAAGAAAGAAAATGGCGAAAAAGAGGTTGTTCCCATGAAGGGAGTTCTTACACTCGTAAACAAAAATGATAAATGGCTTGTTCAAGCCGATGATTTTGATCAATCAGCTTTCAAAAAATTACTTCCGGATACTGAAGTATCTAAATAATAAGTTATTATCTAATAAAAGAAGCATCAACTCTTCTTGTATGAGTTGATGCTTCTTTTATAGAATAACGTATTTAGATTCATCATAGTTCATGTTTGCTACCCCACGTCGCCATGTAATGGTGTAACGTTTCCAGCCCAGCACCCATACCCTGCATTGCCTTCAACCTTGCCCAAAAGGTTCCCCTCCGGCTCGTATGGCATCAAGATCGCTTGCGCCGAGACTGCCACGTCTCTATCGGCTCGTGGTCATGTTCTTCAATCAGTTCCATCGCTTCGTCCAGCCTGCGCGACTTAAACAGGCCAATCAGATCGATCAAGTCCTCTCGGTCCAGCAATTTTACCTCATTCACCGCAGCCAGCGTTCGGCATGCCTCTGTATATCGGGCAGATGTCAGTACGATGGAGCGATCCGCGTCATAATAACGCATCGATGTATAGATCTCTTGCACCGCGCTTAGACCAACCGGATGATTCGCCCCGTATCGTTTAGCCTGTACCACACTGCGTCTTCCCATCCTGTCTACAAAAACGAGGTCTGCTCCAAAATCACGGCTGCTCGTTGTTTTGTGGACCTCGTCATAACCAAGTTGCTCGAACAGATTGTATAGATATAACTCAAACTCTGACCCATCCTCCATTTTATCGATATCCTTAATCGTGATTTTCTGTGGGTTCGCCTCACTTCGTATCCGTTGTCCACGATAAACGATCCGGCGAATAACCCAGGTCAGCAGCAACAACAGGACAATGCCTGCGATAACCCATAGGGTGATGTTCTCACTCCAATTCATGTCTGTTTCTCCTTGTTCTCATTACTCCGTATATCTCGTGTTACAGCACTAAATATATCAAAATTCCTTGCACATCTAAAGAAGATGACTTCCCTGTAACCGTTTCACCTCTTTTAACATCGATCTAACACATTTAATGTGCAAAAAGGTTACAGCATGTTCGGTTGAATTCCACTAGAAATCAATGGTAGAATTCTACAATCGGTGTTATTTTGACCGAAGACGAAAGGTGGTTTATCACTTGCATACCTATACCAATCCTAAACGCAAGTCTACAACATGGGCCGTTCTTCTGCTCAGCGGCATGCTTCTCTTGAACATGAATACAACAACAGGATACGCGGCAGCAGCCACAGAATCCTTGCCGAAACCGGCATGGACTTCTTCTTCCCTTATGTTAAACGAGGCTAATACGGAGAAGGATGTCTTGATTAAGGACATTTATGCTGTGCCTTCCAAAAATTTGGTGTATGTGCACACCTCCCAACCCGTAACGAAAACGAGCAGCAAAACAACACTGGACTGGCAACTTGATTCGTTACAAGCGCTGGATGCAAAGACAGGACAGCTTAAGTGGAGCACGATTTTCCATGAGAAAAGCGGACCTTATACAACTTATTCCAATTCCTTATATACAAGCAATGGTACGGCTTACGTCTATATGGAGTATTCGGATAAAAGCAAAAAATTATATTCGTTTAATACATCCGGCAAGACCAACTGGGTGAAAACCTTGAATTCGCCAGCACGCATCTCGCTCATGGATAATGATAATCTGCTGGTCGCTACAAGCCAGGGAGTACAAGCGAATGGCTCCGTGCGCTCGACGCTTTCTTTGTACGACACAAAAGGCAAGTTGTTGACCGAGAAAGCATTGACAGGGAATGTACTCAAGGCAGGTCAGGGACGAATCGTTGTGGATGCAAGCAAACAGGTCAAGTCAGGCAACTTCTGGCAGCCCGCAGCCAATCCCAAAATTGAAATCTATGACACTTCGTTAACACGTCTATCCTTCTATCAGTTCCCGGCAGATGCCAATACACAAGGGGATGGTGGCGGTGAATCTCTGGCCATTCTGGACGATGGTTCCGTTCTGATGCGTGCTAACTTTGAATCCACAGGCAATCGCTTGATGGGATTTAGTTCGGACGGCAAGCTTGCATGGGGACGTGCAATCGCTGGGGATGCGTATATACAAACAGCGGGTAATGGATACACTGTGCTCACTGGCTCCAAGTTAGAGCTATACACAATGAAAAGCAAAGTGACAGAGCGTATGTTCAAGGATGCTCAGCCTGTGCTCATGCATGTTGACCGGACACAAGACGGGCAATACCAGCTTGATTTTGCCAAAACAGGATATATTCTTGATCCACAGACATTGGAAGACGTACATGTGTACACTGCTAGTGCTGCTGCTCCCTCATTAGAAAGCATCTCCACTTATATAAATGATGTAATCTATTCGATGAAGGGTGACGCCCTTTCTAAGTATGCACTCAAAACTTCTACAGTTAAATAATTTTTATTGCTTCTTACCTGACTTAGCTTTAGCCAAAAAAAGCCGGAACAGCTCCTCGCGGTGCTCCTCCGGCTTTCTTTTATTTCCAGTTCTCGTTAATGAATTCGTCCCTACCAGACAGTGCGCGGTCTTCCTTGTAATGTTTCTCGTTTTTCTTGTGATAGTCCTGATGGTAATCCTCTGCCGGGTAAAAAGTTACGGCATCCCGAATCTCGGTCACGATGGGCTGAATGAATCTACCGCTGGCCGCCAGATCTTTTTTGGATTGCTCGGCAAGCTGCCGCTGGCGCTCATTGTATACAAAGATCGCGGTACGATACTGCGATCCTCTATCCTGAAATTGTCCTCCATCGTCCGTGGGATCAATCTGAGGCCAGTATAATTCTAATAAGCGCTCGTAAGGGAATACTTCTGGATCAAATGTAATCTCAACGACTTCCACGTGCCCTGTCTCTCCCGTCTTCACCTGCTCATAGGTCGGATTTTCGACATGACCACCTGTATAGCCTGATACGATACCGTAGATGCCTGGTTGTTCCTCAAACGGGGTAACCATACACCAGAAACATCCGCCGGCAAACGTTGCTTTTTCCACTCCATTCAACTCCTCTGGTTCAAAACAATATCATGAAAGCAATTAGCTAAGACACGCATTCATTTCTACATTGTAAAACAACAAGAGGTTGATGGAAAGCCACCGCAATGGCTCTTCATCAACCTCTTCATTCAGCTTCACTTGGAAGCAGTAATAACCATAAGGTTTGTACAGCTTGTAGCTGTGACATAACTTCGTGACAAGACCATTGCTCGCTTTAATTTACCCGCGGCTTCGTCCCATCGAACGGAAGATCAAGCTGACAATCGCTACAAGCACGATTGCACCAATTAATGCCGGTACGATGTGGAATCCGCCCATCTCAGGACCCATGTCTCCAAGAATGACTCCACCTAACCATCCACCGATAAAACCAGCAACGATATTACCAATAATACCGCCTGGGATGTCACGACCAACAATCAGACCTGCGAGCCAACCAATGATACCACCGATAATTAATGACCATAACCAACCCATATCATTCACCTCTATTTTAAAGTTTTTGTTGCGTCTGACTACTATTAACCGCTCCGAAGGCATTTAAACAACTGGCATAAAAATTGTTGCATATTACCAATGTCCAGAATGCCTCCTTCTCTGCTAACATGCGCTCCGCGAGACCATGACAACAGCCGTTTCATTTTCCGGCATCTCATCAGCACATGGCTGCGATATGTACCTCCCGAAAGTCATTGTATGTTACCAGAGACAAGGTTAGTATACCCAGTGAAGGTGAATTTATATTTATGGCTTAGAACCATTAATGCTTAAACTTTATAGTCCATCAGAATGGTATCCCATCAGCGTATCCAATCAAAAAACAGAATCCATAAACCAGATCAATAAAATCCGGCTCGGCCTTTACCCGGCTGTGCAAGCCAATTATGTTTATGGCTCTTGTCTAGCTCTCCTCGCATAGACTGAATGACCTGAACAATATCCGTTCGGCCATTTTGATGCCACTCCAGCGCAGCACTGACATACAATTCTCCGAGTTGTGCAAGCGAGAACGTATCGGTCAGACGCGCAGCCTCAATCGTCCCTTCCTCACCTGCAAACACGCTAAATCCACGCTGCCTCAAATATTGTAGGCGCAAAGCTTCATCAGGCAAAGGAATTTCATAAGCCCGGTCGAATCGTCCGGCACGATTCATGAGACCCGGATCGATTTTTTCCGGATAATTTGTCGTACCGATCAAGAAGATTCCTTCTTTCGACGTCGCTCCATCCAGTGTATTCAGGAAAAAGGAACGAACTTCATCCGGCATCGAGTCGATATCTTCGATGATCAGCACCATCGGTGCCAGTCGTTTGGCTGCATCAAACACTTCACGTACAGACTCACTGTTGGTGTACTCCGTAATTTGCCAATAAGCTGCCGGTCCAGGAATACTGCCTGCTATTGATTTCACCAGCGTTGTTTTTCCGTTCCCTGGATGCCCATAGAGCAGAATGCCGCGTTTGTAAGGGATATCGTAATCCCTGTAAAAAGAACGATCCGCTTCGAAAAACTGATCCAGCGAGCGGAAAATATCCTGTTTGATCTGTGCGGAAAGAACCACATCTTCTCTACTCACTGAACGTGTTATGGATTCCACATGGCGATCGCTGCCATTGCGAGCATCCGTATACACCGTTACTTTTTTCATATTTTGCTGACGTTCGCGTTCACGGACACTTCCCAAGAAGTGCTTCATCGCCTCATCCCCTATAGCAAACACAAAGTCTTCACTATAGATCCCGTTTTCCCGAAAAAAAGGCACCCGTACCAGAGCGACGCCCCATTTCGGATAAGCAAATACGTTGTTGCGGATAGAATAATGCACACCATATGTAGGTACATCTCCATCATCATCGTAATGCATCGTTTGGAGCTCGAGATCCTCAAATATACGAGCGACAAGTTCGACCTCGTCGCTTCCATTCTGCAAGTCTTCCCGCAGCAGTTCCCAATATTCATTGTTCGGATCAGAACTTGAATACAACTTGTATTCAACGCCGTAGCGCTTCAGAAGCGCCTCACCAATCCCTCGAATCAGTCTGGAATAGACCGCGTATCCTTCAACCCGGATACGCGTATCATGCTGTTCGTCGTAGGAATAGATGGCCTTCGTTTCGTTCATTGGATTCATCTGTTTTTCTTTATCGCTCATCATTTCGCTCCCTTTACCGCGGCAAGCGGTTTGCATTTGGCTACCACTTGAGCCAGTCCGGCCCCGGTAACACTATCTATTATTTCATCAACGTTTTTATACGCCTGAGGTGATTCATCAATAATGGACTCCAAGGATCGCTGGTTCACAACAATTTCGTCCGCCGTTCCCACACCCAGTGCGGCAGCAAAATCCTCAACAGTTACCAGACGTTTCGTAGCTGTCCTTGACCGGATCCGCCCAGCCCCGTGACAAATGGAGTGGTAGTTATCTACTCCTTCAGGTTGACCGACCATGATATATGAAGCCGTGCCCATTGAGCCAGGGATCAATGCCGGGTGGCCTGTAGCCAGGTAAGGCTTGGGATTATCCTGATGACCCGCAGGTAATGCCCGAGTGGCTCCTTTCCGGTGTACAAATACAGAGCCTCTCTCTGCATGGGATTCTTCCCAAGCATAGTTGTGCATCAAGTCGTACAGTGTACGGAATTCACATTTTGACCCAAATACATCCCTGAACGCCTCCCGGATTGCATAGGCAATGAGGTGACGATTTACTACGGCATAATTCAAAGCGGAGTACATCATATTTACGTAATGGCGACCCTCCGCATGATCTAGTGGGGCAAATACCAATCTCGGATCGGAAGTTCCGAGACCCAGTCGCTGCATAACTTTGGCAATCGCAGCCGAACTTGTCTGGCTTACATGTCCGCCCCACGCCCTTGAACCAGAGTGAATCATAACAGCAATCTGTCCATCATAAAGCCCCCAAGCCTCGGCCACTTCACGATTTTCCTCTGCGATCTCAATCGCCTGAATCTCGGCAAAATGATTGCCTCCACCCAGCGTGCCAAGTTGGCGATGTGAACGGTGCCAGGTCATATCTGGAACAAGATTCAGAACATTCTCGTCATACGTAAACCTGCTGCTCTCCACATGCGTCAGAGAGGTCGATTTTTTGGGTGTGTAGCTATCGGGAATATATTTTTTAGGTAATCCATGCAGTCCTTTACGTACAATGTGCTCCAGCCTTATATCTGAAAAATGCCCTCGCTGACTAGCCTCCATCGGTAGTACTTTCTCAATCGCTTTAACCAGTTTTCTGCGCAACTTTACCTCTTTTAAATCATCCTTATGCAAATTGGTCAGATGTACTCTCATACCACAGCCAATGTCACTGCCCACGATGGATGGTGATACATAGCCACTCTGCGCTTCCCATACTGCTGTCGTTCCAATACACGTTCCTACACCCACATGTACGTCCGGGGTATATCCCATGTAAGAAATATCCGGGATTTGCAAATTGTTGTTAGCCATCTCAAATACTTTGTAATCCAGAGAAGAAAATAGTTGTTGTGCCGCATATACAGTAAGTTCTCCTGCTGGTAATTTAACTTGATGGCGATAACCCCCGGTCATTTCGTTCAAGCTCTCAAAACCATTCCATTTGTTCATATATAAGTGTAATTCCTTCCTATTCGTTCAGCAAATTCGGTTTGCTGCTTGTTGTTTTGTAAAAACATAAAAAGCCATGGACTCATCGCCCATGGCTTCTACTACATGACAATAACGGATAACAGCACAAACGGAATTTGTGTATGTCATCCAGCGCTTGATATCGCGAAGAACACATATTACTTATAGACATCACATGTTACGCTCAGATGTGATCTGCAAATAATATGCCGGTTCTTTTATGTCGACCGTATGAGGCCAAAAAGACGATGAGCCAGATATGCAATTGTGTCAATGCTTGTGTGTAATGGATTCAATTCATAACCTAACGTCATGTCTCCCAGCCTCCCTCTTAATTGATATGTATATATTAAGGGCACATCTTTTAAGATGTCAACCCTTTTCTTGGAAATTAGAGCAATCAAGCATTATAACGAGTTAGAAAAAAACAGGAGGTTGTCCGGGGGACAACCTCCTGTTTTGTACTTTTTAACGATTATTCACTGCTGTCATCTTTTATTTTGCAAGATAACTTTCTAATCCTTTGTAATCCTTACAGTTTAGCCTGCTCTTGCAGTTCTTCCACTGGATTATCATCTTCCTTTTCAGATACTTTGGATGAAAGGAACCATCCACATACAGCAATCGTGATCAATACAACATAGAAACCAATTTTCCAAATTTTATTTTCCGGGAAATGCTCATCCAAAATACCCAGTGAAGGGTGAGCCAGTGTGATTACAGACAATTTAACCCCTACCCAACCCACAATCACAAAAGCAGCAACTTCGAGACCCGGACGGGAATGGAGCAATTTCACGAAAAACGACGCTGCAAAACGCATGATGACAAGTCCGATAAAACCGCCGAGGAAGATAACAATGAACTGTCCACCATCCAGGCCGCCAATTGGCGGCAAACCGCTTGCCGGCAAAGCGACTGCCAAAGCTACCGCTGCTAATATTGAGTCTACTGCAAAAGCTATATCCGCAACTTCTACCTTAAATACGGTCATCCAGAAACCAGATTGTTTCTTTGGTTTTTTGGGGGCATGGTCAGCAGCTACATCTGTTTTATTTCGACCACTCAACATCTTTTTGACGATATGATTTATCGAGATGTACAGAAGATACAGTGCACCGATCGCTTGAACTTGCCACACATCCACCAAGAATGAGATCAGGAACAACGACCCGAGGCGGAAAACAAATGCACCCATCAGTCCATAAAACAAAGCCTTTTTACGCTTTTCCTCAGGCAAATGCTTAACCATAATTGCAAGTACTAGGGCATTATCTGCTGCAAGTAATCCTTCAAGGACAACCAAGACCAGAAGTACCCACCCGTATTCTAATAATAGTGCTGGTTCCAACATTAACTCCTCCTTAATAATGCTTATAATGTACAAAAAAAAGGATCTTCACCATTGCTGGCAAGATCCTTTTTTAACCACAAAAAGAGACCTTTACCGAGCATAAAAACTTGGTAAAGGTCTCGCTAACAACAAATTGTTGCCAATAAAGCCGGGGATGCAATCCCGAATTGACGACTTTACTGTAAAAGCTACTCCCCTTTAACAGGAATATGTAGTTTTAGTTGAAACCGGTGAATAACCTGTATACATCATATTTCATAACATAAAATAAAGTCAAGCTTTATTTGCGGTGTTATGAACCAATTTTCGAAAGACAAAAAAATCGTAAATCATATTGCCCAGCGGTATAAAAGAAATAAAGAAGAGCGCAATAGGACGGCGCAAACGCCATTTCATAACCGTATATGAAGACACCATAAACAAAAGGTACATCAGGAACAGAAAACCATACAGGTTACCGAACCAAGTAACCGCTTGTGGCATAATTCCCGCATCCCGAAGAGGAAACGCAACGAATAACAACATTACATATGAAATCCCCTGTAACCATAACATTAGCCGGAAACGACCCAGCATTGAACCTAGCATCATCTTCCCCCTGCTCTTTGCAATAAACGCATGTTGTATCTTGTACATTATATCACAAAAGCAAAGACAATCTGTATCTAGCCGAACAGTAAGAATATTCCATGAATCAGACAAATATTCAATATAACCGTCTAACAGGAGCAAATATGCTTCTCTCACATACAATGCATGAAACAGGTCGTAACCAATGTCGGACAAGGAGGGATTGATTCATGAAAATAGTCCTGATTGCACCAGAGAAGTTGCCTCTGCCCGGCAATGGTTCAGTGGAAATTTGTATTTTAGGCATTGCACACGAACTTGCCCGCCGTCATCAGGTCACTATTATAAGCCGTGCAGTAAAGGGTTTACCGGCGCTGGAACAGATCCGCCATATTACGATTCAGCGAATCTCTGCATCAAGTAATTCAGGCTACACAGGGGCAGCCATTCGTTTGATCCGGACACTTAATCCTGACATCATTCAAGTGGATAACCGACCTCACAGCATGGCGACCATTAAACAAGCCTTTCCACAAATCCCCGTTGTTCTCTATCTCCACTCGCTCACCTTCGCTCAGCCCGGGCCGAGGAAGCTGGCAATGCTGAAAAAAGCGGATTGTATTGCCGTGAACAGCCAATCGTTAAAACGCAGACTTTACAGTCGTTTCCCTGCCGTGAAGGAAAAGTTGAATGTCGTTCCACTGGGTACAGATCCTGAGCGATTCCGACCCGTTGCCAGCAGTGAGGAGCGTCTTCGCTTGCGTCAAAGGTTCGGTATTACCGAACGTTTCACTGTTCTGTATGCGGGAAGAGTCATTCCTGGTAAAGGAGTAGATGTTCTCATTCGCGCTGTTGCTCTCTTACAGCCACAAGTATCTGTCCAGTTGGTCATTAGCGGTAAGGGGCCTCCACGCTATGTGCGCTCTCTTCGTAAACTGACGCAGAAACATAACGTTTACGCTACCTTTCTCGGACAGATGAATCATGAACAAATTGATCAACTCTATCGGAGCGTCGACTGCCTGGTCTGTCCTTCACAGAACCACGAGGCCTTTGGTCTGGTGAATGTAGAAGCTATGGCCTCTGGCATTCCTGTCATCGCTTCAGATAATGGGGGGATCCGGGAGATTATCCAGTCGGGGAAAAATGGATACTTGATATCAAAATATAAGCAGCCCCAGCAGTTCACCTCATCCTTGTATCATTTGGCTACCCAACCTGATCTTGTGCAATCCATGGGGAGAAACGGCCGCGAAACGGCAAGTGCCCAATTCAGCTGGGCAAGAACAGCTCTGTATTTGGAGGCAGCGTATACAAGGCTCATCCGTCCATGAGCCTTTTTTCTTGATCAGGCTTTCTCACGGAACTGCCGTTCCACAATTATAGAGTCTATCTGTTTCTGTAGCACAGGTACATGCGTTATTTCAATCAGTTCAATAATCACCATATCCTGCATCATAAATTTCACTTTTGCACAGGTTTGTTGATAGAAAGCATCATAGAACTCTGAACCAGTCCAGCAGCCATGGGGCACCTTTCCAGTCTGGTTAACGATATAACCCACCTCACCTATTGGGGGTATAACCACTTTGATAGCTTGATGATCCAAGCGATTATCCGGGTCTTTTACAAGATAAAGTGTATCCCCCACATGAAGAGTCTGTGCTCCATGATAATTTTCCATGCCCATCATAGCCGCAAAAATTTTGTTACTCATAAGAATGCTCCTTTTTAACTATATTCCTTGGAGAATGACTATAAAGTCTCTTCATCTTCATAGTGCTCTAGCCATTCCAAAAGTTGTTTACGAATTTCTCTCCGATACTCGCGAGGTTCAAGCACCTCAGCCTCAGGACCGAACTGATATAACCATTGCAAAAATTCACGGCTGCTATTCAGTGTTACTTCGAATAACAATCGACCATCCACAAGATCTGTCATTCGCGGACGAACAAACATCTCTTCTTCTTTTATGTAGGGGGCCACCTTTTCGGAGAATCTCACCTTAAAATGAATATGTTCGTCCCCACGGTCAACAGACCATGTATTTTTCATATATTGGGTTATATTGAAGTCACCCATATCAAATACAGTATTGGTACGTATAACATCCAGAAAGCGGCTGATGCGAAACAATCGAACTTTCTGCTGTAGATGACAGTACCCGATCAGATAAAAACGTTGGTCACGTGGTACGAGATAATAAGGGTCTATATGCCGAACCGTAATTTCGTTATCGGTGAGCGTATGATAATGAGCCTGAATCGTCTGTCCATCTAAAATCGCTTCGATAATGGGAATTAACAAGTTCGGGTCTTTTCCCTCTTCACGGTAAGCAGGTATCCCCATCCGAATAATGCCTGCAATATTTTCCACAATTTCACTGTTCCTTGTTTTCAATTTGGTATGTGCCGATATGACCTTATCAAAAGCTGAATCGAATTCAACAGGTAATTTCGATGT